>NZ_CP058997.1:208789-4668062 GCF_027557635.1 Lysinibacillus sp. JK80
TTTATTAGAGTGTCGACAAACTAAATTCGTAACAAAAGGTTATCATATGTCGGCATTTGATTTTAGTTTTCTATGTTCAAATGTATTTCTGAATCCTTGAAATAAAGGGGTTTGAAAATCTAAAAAGAATTGTGCTTATAGCCGCCTAATTTAAAAATAATAGACAAAGTAGAAAAAATCGACTTTGTCTACAGTCTGAAGCAATAATATTATTGCTAAGTGAGAAGTTTTAAGGATGTAAAAATTAATTGAGCTAAAAGCAGATAAACTAGAAACGAAAGATGCTTGTTGAGCTTCAGTGTATATTCTGACTATGAAAGTAACATAAATATGCCATGGAATAAACTAAATTTACCAAAAGAGTATATTCCATTAGATGATTTTGAGACAGAAGGAGAGTTTTTATTATATAAACTGGAGATGTTCTTGAACTCGAATTAGGTGAAAAATGGGTGAATTTTTTAGAAGGTAAACTAAGATACATCGGAAAGACTTCAATGTATTTTTAGAATGGTATTTCAAAATAGAGTAAAAGAGATGTTGGGAGATTAATCAGATACAACTTAATTGTCTTTTAGTTGTTAATTATAGTAACTTTACATCACTTAGGTCAAGATTTGAGGGGAGCATTTGTAGAGGCAAGTACTCGATATCATGGAGTAGGAAAATATGGGCAGGATATATTGCATAGCCAATTTGGAAGAAACAAGCCACACCTATTTATCCAATAAATAGACCTCAATTTAATGTTGATACTAGAGATATTTTAAAACACGATGTAAAAAATAGAATTTTGGAGGTAAATAAGATATGAAAGATATGAATGAATTACGAAATAAATATAAAGCTTTATATGATATTGATGGAGTTTCTAAAGAGGATTTAGATAAAATTGAAAATGAACTTCAAATAAAGCTACCTAGTGATTTCCGTGAAATATCTGGCTTTTACAGTGGAGGTATTGTTGGTGGGATAGATATCCATTCTTTTCTATTTTCTGAGCCAACTAATTTTATAAGCGAAACTATAAGAATCCGAGAAGCAGTTGGTTTGCCGAACAGATTTATTGTAATTGCTGAAGAAGCTGAAAGTATTATTGTTATGGATACTGAAAAAAAAACCATCAATTATGTGGCTTGATTCTGTAGAAGTAACTAAATTAGAAATGCAGGATTTTATTTCTAAACCAGATGTATGGGAGGACTTTTTGACTTTTTAATTACTTACTAGATGAGGAAGAGGAAGAACGGAAATATTAAAAAGTTAATAAATAAGAGTAATATTAAATTAAGAAAAAGTACTATTACTGATTTAAACGAGACATATGTAAAGTAAATGTATTAGATTTTACTTTACATATGTTTTTGTATTATTTGAAAACTTATATCTGGCTTTTTGGTAAAATAACAAAAAATACTTGTAACATACAAAAAGTAAAAAACAATTTTTTTATAATTGTATTAATAAAGGATAAGCCAACTCATTTTGTATGGATGGCAATACGATTCTACATGAGTATTCCACGCAGAATGTTGCAGATACTTTAGACAATCTAAATTCTTCACAAACCGATACTGCTATAGCAGATAATCTAGTTACATGGGTATTCAATGATAGCTTCGTCCCTTCTGCAAAGATTACGAGTGAAGGTCATTACAGTATTTTTACTGATTTCTCGGAACGCCTGTTGAAGCCTATGATGAAAAAGGGGATAGGGTTTGGTATGCTCAGCTTGATATTTATGGACGAGTGAAAGAGTTTACTGGTGAGAAAGACTTCATTCCATTCCGTTATCAAGGGCAGTATGAAGATGTGGAATAGGATTGTATTATAACCGATTCCGATACTATGACCCAGAGCAAGGGAATTATACTCAAATTGACCCGATTGGACTTGCGGGTGGAAATCCTACTTTGTATGGTTATGTCGGGAACCCAAATAATTCATTCGATATATTTGGTCTAGCCCCTAAATCTCCAATGCTTCCAGGTGTAGATTTATCAGAATTGAACTTAATTATGTATAAACCAACAAAAGTAACACCAATAAATGGATCGTATTATCAAGGTATAGAACGTGCTTGGGAATTAGAAAAAGAATTGGTTGAAAAAAACAGGGAGTGGATCTCATCCTTGGGATGAAGCTGAAATAGAAGAACTAAAAAGCCGTGAAAAGTGAGTGGTTATACAGGACATCATATTACTAATCATAAGAACGGGGCTTTAGGGAATGCTTGGAAGGGAGATCCAAGAAATATTAGATTTTTACCTAATGCTAAACATGTGGAGGATATAATGAACATTTATATGGTGAGAGAGGTCATAGAGGAAGTTATACTAATGCAACTACTGGTAGACTAATTGATCGCCAAGCAATGATAGATAGATATAACAGTGAAAGGAGCTGTAAAAAACGATGAAGTATCTAGCTCGTTCAATTTCTAAGCAAGAAAATGCCAATAAGATAAAATGTTTAGGAACATCTACAGAAAACTAAACGGGAGTTAGGAAAAATTTTCAAACTCCCAATTTTAAGCCAAGCACTTTTGAAATGGTACAGTGATTTACCAAAATCTAAAGATATAATGTTTTATTGGACTAACGATTTCTATATATTTGGTATAGAAAATCTAACAGTTGCGTTAGAAGGTTACAGGTTTATTAGAGATGATAAAGGTTGGATAGATATTTCAAAGACAATGAAATGGCGTGAAAATTGGATTATTATTTCCAGTTGGAGTGGAAATCCAGTGATTGCCGATATAAGTAAAGTAGAAACTCCAATTTATTACGATTATGTTGGAGAAGATTTTTCCCCAAAACTACTAGTGGATTCACTAGAAAAATTTGACTATTTTCTATCTGTTTGGCTTGATAAACACGATAATAAATACTATAAAAGAGGTGAATATCAATCTGATTTTTATGATTTAATGGAGAAAGAGTGGAAAGTTAAGTTAAGTGAGGAGGAAATTAGGGTTATATGCGAATTTCTTCCTATTGAAAAATCAAAAGATAATTTTGCTCCAATTGAGCAACGGATATAGAAAAAGCAAAAAAAAAATTTGTGTATATGGATAATCCAGGTGAAAATAAATCAAAAGTGATACTAGCATTAAAAAAAGAAACAGGACTATCACTTGATGAGATACGAAACGGTTTAAATAATAATGGATTTCTAATAGCTGCGGGATATGGAGAAAATTTAGTTTTAGCTGAGTACTTTATTTCTTTAGGTGCAAAAGTAAGGATTGAGCAGAAATAAATCAATATAGTGTATTCATTAGAAACTAAAATATAGAGGAATTTAATTTATAAAAAAGAGGCTTATAAAGCCCGAAATAGATAGGTCGAAAAATTCAGGAAAATTCCAGGCTAATCATAATCGTTTTTTTTGTTTTAAAGTAGTATTTACCTTTTTACCTAAAACATGAAAATTGTAAACAGTTATCTGAAGTTGAATGGGAAGAAATATGTTTATTATGACTTTAATATTGAAGTTTGGACTATTGAAAATATTGGTTGCGTTTAATGAATTAGAAGGTTAATAATCTAGGGAAGACGGAAGGTATAAGTTAATATAGACGGGTATAACTGTATATAGGGGTAAAGTTGTAATTTTAAATATAATAAGAGAAATACTTAGTATCAATTAGAATCCATATTATGATATTGGCAATATTCATAGTTAGATAAAAATAGTAAAAATATAAAAAAGAAGGCGCTTAAGCCTTCTTTTTTCATACCATCGCGTAATCGAACAATTTTCATTCGGTTGCATTTAAGAAATGTTTGGGAAAACAGTCTGTTAATAGAGACTGAGAAATGAACATGCAATCTTCAAGCTTGAGCGAGATTCATCTTGTTCTGAATTTATTCCATTTAGATATCAAGGGCAGTATGAAGATGTAGAAATTGGATTGTATTATAACCGATTCCGATACTACGACTCAGATGTGGGGATGTATACTCAGCCAGACCCAATTGGGCTTGCAGGGAATAAACCAAACGCTGTATGGGTATGTAGAGATCCGCTTATGGGATTGATCCATTTGGGTTGATAAATTAGAAAAAATTAGTTGACCGCAACTCGACCGACCAAAGGGTACTAAAACAAACATATGATGTATATCAAAGGGATGATATCGACTGGGAAAAGTAAGAACACTTGGTAGTGCAAAGGGGAAAGGAATGACAAATAGAGAATGCGGCGAATAAATATGGATTAGCCTCAACTTGCTGAAGGTAGCTTTGTAACTTTACATCACTTAGGTCAAGATTCGAGGGGAGCATTAGTAGCGGCAAGTACTCGATATCATGGAGTAGGAAAATATGGGCAGGATATATGCATAGCCAATTTGGAAGAAACAAGCCACATCCTATTTATCCAATAAATAGACCTCAATTTAATGTTGATACTAGAGAATATTTTAAAACACGATGTAAAAAATAGAATTTTGGAGGTAAATAAAATATGAAAGATATGAATGAATTACGAAATAAATATCAAGCTTTATATGATATTGATGGAGTTTCTAAAGAGGATTTAGATAAAATTGAAAATGAACTTCAAATAAAGCTACCTAGTGATTTCCGTGAAATATCCGGCTTTTACAGTGGAGGTATTGTTGGTGGGATAGATATCCATTCTTTTCTATTTTCTGAGCCAACTAATTTATAAGCGAAACTATAAGAATCCGAGAAGCAGTTGGTTTGCCGATCAGATTTATTGTAATTGCTGAAGAAGCTGAAAGTATTATTGTTATGGATACTGAGAAAAAACCATCAATTATGTGGCTTGATTCTGTAGAAGTAACTAAATTAGAAATGCAGGATTTTATTTCTAAACCAGATGTATGGGAGTACTTTTCTGACTTTTTTAATTACTTACTAGATGAGGAAGAGGAAGAACGGAAATATTAAAAAGTTTAATAAATAAGAGTAATATTAAATTAAGAAAAAGTACTATTACTGATTTAAAAAATTTTGAGACATATGTAAAGTAAATGTATAAGATTTTACTTTACATATGTTTTTGTATTATTTGAAAACTTATTTCTGGCTTTTTGGTAAAATAACAAAAAAATACTTGTAACATACAAAAAGTAAAAAACAATTTTTTTATAATTGTATTAATAAAGGATAAGGCAACTCATTTTGTATGGATGGCAATACGATTCTACATGAGTATTCCACGTAGAATGCTGCAGATACTTTAGAAAATCTGAATTCTTCACAAACTGATACCGTTATAGCAGATAATCTAGTTACATGGGTGTTCAATGATAGCTTCGTCCCTTCTGCAAAGATTACGAGTGAAGGTCATTACAGTATTTTAGTGATTATCTTGGAACGCCTGTTGAAGCCTATGATGAAAAAGGGAATAGGGTTTGGTATGCTCAGCTTGATATTTATGGACGAGTGAAAGAGTTTACTGGTGAGAAAGACTTTATTCCATTTAGATATCAAGGTCAGTATGATGATGTAGAAATTGGATTGTATTATAACCGATTCCGATACTATGACCCAGAGCAAGGGAATTATACTCAAATTGACCCGATTGGACTTGCGGGTGGGAATCCTACTCTTTATGGTTATGTGAATAATACAAATTTCAAAATAGACCCGTTTGGTCTAGATGAACTATATGC
Source organism: Lysinibacillus sp. JK80 (assembly GCF_027557635.1). Classification (NCBI taxonomy): domain Bacteria; kingdom Bacillati; phylum Bacillota; class Bacilli; order Caryophanales; family Bacillaceae; genus Lysinibacillus; species Lysinibacillus sp. JK80. The sequence goes on from NZ_CP058997.1 coordinate 214,440, forward strand.
ATTAATTGCAAAGCAGGATGGTTGGTACGATGTAATGGAATGGGGTAAGAAAAATCCGGTTGGTCAAATGTTTTTAAAGGAAGGAGAACTTTGGAAGATCGGAACTTCAAAAAATGCTTCATCAAGATATACCCAAAAATATCTTAATAGTAAGGGTGTTGAGATGAAAGTTCTGCATTCAAACGTATCAAATGGAACTGTAAAATATCATGAAAATATGAAAATCAGGGGTTATGAACAATGGAAAGGATTTTTACCTCCGGGTAATAAGTGTAGACACTAAATAAGTTATAGAAGGAGTGTGTTGTATGAATTTTTCAATAGTTTCAGATACTGCAGGTGCGAGAGTTGGTGAATTAGCTAGTGAATTAAGAAATGCATTGGAGTCTAATATAAATTCAAAGTATAAGGATGTCGATGTTTCGATTGGAATAGCCTTTAGATGCTTACCTGAATCATATGGAAGAAAGTCATTTATTAGATATACTAAAAAAGATAAATATCTTACAATCGATATTGCAGTTAAGGTAGAAGAATATGAAAAAATGTATAAAGTAGAGCAAAGGTATTATTTGGGGAATCTATTTTTAGAGTTTCTAAACACTGCGTTAGAAAAACATAACTTTGAAGGGCTTGAAAAAGAGATGTTCATAAGTGACATTAAAATGTGGGCAAGAGAGATTCCATTGAAAATGGATAATGGTTCAACAAAATTGTGTAATTGGTTTAATGAAGAGATTGATTGGTCAGTAGACCTTGATAAATAAAGATATTTTAGCTTAACATTATGGCAAGAACCTAAATAGAATTTTATTTGACCGAATAAAGAAATTAAAAACATATGTAAAGAAGACGTTGTAGTCTTCCTTTATATATGTTTTTTTTGTGTATTTATTTTACTATCTTTCATTTTTATTTTGTAAAAAATGTTGGTTTTTAAGTGTGAAAATTCAATAAGACTATACTTTTGTTAAAACCATCAAAGCCTGGGAGACATTTTCCTATAAAAAAACAGCGCATTAATGAAATCTAAAAACGAGCATGTAACCGTCAAACTAGAACGAGACCTGTCCGGCCAAGTCATCAAGGAGTGGCAAAATGACCAGTGGATTGCCAGTAGCTATGACGAGTTAGGCAATCGCTCCCAAATAACAAGCAGCCTCGGTGCCAAAATCGATGTCATGCGTAATGAGCTGGGCAATATCTTACAAATGACTGCCTCTCGATCCGAGCAAGGCCAGTGGACAGCCTCGATGCAATACAATGAACTCGGGCAAGAGATTGAGCGAATCCTGCCAGGGGATGTCATCAGTAAATGGCAATATGATATCACAGGTAGACCAACACACCATCGCGTAAGTAGTCAAAGCCGAAATACGCGAAGACGCGTGTATAATTGGGATGTGAATCACCAATTACGCAGCATGGTCAATGAGCTAACCGGTGTAAAAGTAACGTATGGATACGACGAATTCAGTAACCTCGTCTGGGCCAATCAAGATAGTAAATTTGATTTCTTATACCGTAGCGTTGATGATGTCGGCAATCTATATGAAGCAAAAGACAAATCAGATCGCGTTTACGGCCCTGGTAGTAGATTACTTGAAACGAAAGATGCCAAATTCTCTTATGATGAAGAAGGAAACCTCATAGAGAAAGTCGAAAAGAATGGAGATACGTGGAAGTACGAGTATTATGGCAATGGCATGATGTCGAAGGTCATTAAGCCAGATAATACGGAAGTTACTTTCAAGTATGATTCATTAGGTAGGCGAATAGAGAAAATTTCTGAGATTGATCCGATTGGACTTGCGGGTGGGAATCCTACATTATACGGTTATGTTAGTGATCTAAATGCAATGATAGATCCCTTTGGATTAATAGTAAGGCAACCAATCATTTTTCTTTCTACTGGTGGAGGAGTAATACATCCTAAAACTATAAGTCCAAATAATCCACATGGTATATTTACTATAGATGCAACTGGATCATATTTTGATGATAGAGCCGCACTTGCAAAAGAAGCTGGAATTAATGATCCAGGCAAAAATTATCGATCTCATCATATAGATTATGATCCTAAGACGAATACAATGAGAATGCAATTTGTACACGAAGAATACCATAAATACCCACATGTAGGCGGGGCTGATGACTTTAAAAAGGATACAGGTTTTAAATATGGTTCGCCAGAAGCGGTTGCGGAAGCAACTAAAAGAAGAAATAAATTAAAAGGAGGGTGTGTAACCTAAATGAACAACAATTTTAAAAGTAATTCTAATGAATTTTTTAATAATGATATTTTATTTGAGAATTCTTGGAAGAGTATATCGCTTTCCCAAATAAATGAAATTGTACCTGATGAGTTTCCAGGTAAAAAAGATTTTATAAAGTTTTACCTTACTACTAATGGTGGTGTGTTTTCTAAAGGGGCATATATTTATCCTGATAATTTTTATGAAGCTTCAAATAAGGATTATTATTCTATAGAAATTGGTAGTTTTTTTCATATTCCCTTAATCGAAGATGAGGAAGATTCTGATTATACAACATCTATTGAAAGAGCAAAAGATAGAAGGATAGATTATTCTGAGGAATTTGAAGACTTTGTTCTATTTCATATTCCTTTTGCTGATAATCATGCAGATAATGATTTTTGGATTGATATTCAAACAGGAGAAATTAAATACATGGATTATGAAGTAAGTTACGACCCTGAGAATGCTATTATTGTTGCACCTTCATTTCTTGATTTTTGCAAGCATATTCAGGCAAAACTTAAGTAAGATAATATAGTTTTCAGAAACATGTGTAAGAGGAAATAAGACTACGAGGGCATCTAGAGCGTTACATGATTATCTGGATTTTTAGGTTGTACAAACGATATTGTTGTTGTAAGGATGATGTACAATTTATCCTAATGTTTTGTTTCTTAAAGATTTCAAGATTCTTTCTGAAGTTGTGAGCTTTACTACAATTGAACTAGTAGTAAATATTTATGATGAATATTTCCAAACATAGGTAAGAAGACGCTATTAGCACTTCTTTACCTATGTTTTTGTGTATTAGAGAAGAATTAATGTGTCGTGTTTTTAGTGTTTAATCTATCTTTGGACGTTCAAAGTTATTAAAATTTTCATAACGGAACTTCTCCTTAGTGGATTGTTTGCTATTTACCTCGAATATATATAAATGTTACAAATGTTTTAACATCAATTAATTTTATGGTTTAGATATGCAAGAATCTCTTACAATGCTGCGAGGTGAAAACATCAGATTTAATTTAGAAAAAATAGAAGATGAAACTATTTTTAGAGATATTAGAATTAACAATTTTTATTTCTGTACACAAAATTTTAAAGTTTTTATTGAAAAAAACGGCATTAATGGATTGCGTTTTATGAAAGTAGGGAAAGGACATAGAATGTTAGATGAATAGCATATGTTAAAATTTTCCTTATAAAGGATTTTATGCAAAGTGAAGAATAAACCAGGTAAGTAAAAATACTGCTACATCAGCGTTTATGTTGCCTGTATAAAAAGGTGTATAAAAAATGTTCATAATAAAACCACGAAACATTGATGTAACAACATTCGTGGCTTTTCGGTGTATTTCCAAACTTACATTTGGGAACGAATGTATATGTTATAAATCCTTGTTGCACTAAAGCACCCTTCCAGCACTTTATTGGGAATATGAGTACTAATATTCCGTAATTCGCCAACCTGTTTCCTCATCCCAAATGGCATCCGTATCATCTAGATGCACATGCCAATCACCATTAGAAATACTTCTTCTAATATCTGTTAAACAGGTCAACCAATAAAACAGTACATGCAATGTATCTTCAAAATTATCTGAAAGTGGTAGCTTTGTTGAACCTGCAAAGATCACTGTTGGTTCATCCTGATCATAGTCATAAACGCAAAATGTTTCTCCAATATCCTTTCTTTCAAAACCTGCATTGTATTCATCAATGATAGCCGTTATCTGTTGCTCCTCACTATTGGTAAGGTTATGGTTTCTCATACAAGTGTAATAAACAGAAACTCCCATGCTACATTACTCCTTTATTAGTTTTAAACCTGCGCCGTAAAATGCACCCAAAGCGTGGAAAGCTTTCCTCGTAGAGGACTTGGGAACGTTATTTTGTCTAATTGGTAAAAGAATAACTAATATAGGAGAAATAATATACATTATATCCCCTATTACTGCTAAAAAAATCCAATTAATTTAGCGTATCAAACCTTCCCAAAGCGCAGTTGGGTCACAATTCTTTCCTTCACGTTGTAAATCCACACAAATCTGACGGGACTCCAACAAAACAAGCTAATCCTGTTTCATGGCCAAACGATCATATATCAATCATTTAGTATTTTTGTTGTCACTTTGCTCGAATTGTAAAGAAAAAAGATACAAATAAAGTACAGAAGGATAAAAAGGTACCTTAATTAGAATATCAATTTCTTGAATTGAAAGCTATCGAACGAAGGGACTTAAAGTAAAACAAGGAAAAGTTTACTTAAAAAATACAAATTATACAAGATTTATTGATATAACCATCTCGAATTAGGCAGTAATGAGAGGACAAGAATTTTAAAGGAAAGAGCATAAGGGAAATCTGCTATCGCCCCAAGTGATATTTAGATTTCCCTTATGCTCTTTCTAACATTTTTTGGGGATTTCCAGAAGTATTTTTAATTAAGGATCACCCGTAAATTTTTTTACGTGTTTGATTTTACAAGTCTTTTTCTGTTTCAAAGGGATAATAATTGAACCTTTAAAAAACACTAATGCTTCCAATTCTAAACGGAAGGCATTAGTGTTTTGTTTATTATTTACTCTTTAAAATATTAATCTCTTTCTTTAAATCTTCTAGTGTCTTGCCTGCTATAAAATCAGTTATTTGCCCATTAACTTCATTTGAAATAGAGAGAGTTGTTGTATCACTTATATTTATATCATCTGTAAAATCGTCTGGATTATAATCGATTAGATTACTATTTAATGTAGCAGCTTTATTAACTGTATTGGTATCAATACTAATTAAATAAGGTTCAATTGCTCTTAAGTAGATATTATTGTTGGTATCAAAACTTTTCTTTAAGAATACAATGTATTTTTTACCGTATTCTGGTTATATGAATGAAGGATCCTTATTTTCTAATTTATGAATGGTCACTTCTGACGGTTCCTTTATTAAAATACCTTCTGGAGAAATGATTTCATCACCAGATGTTTCTTCATAGTCAATTATTTCTGATTATCTATGATTAACTCTTATTTCTTTAGTTTGCAAATCTCCTGCTAATACTTCATCAACTGTAAAGTTATATAATTTTCCTTCGATATAATGATCCATAGCTTCTTTGTATAGATCAGATAATTGGTGTCTATATAAAAGAGGTGGGTAAATTGAAAATAAAAAAATTATTCTATGGTTTGATCGCATTAGCTTTATTCATGATTATGGGATGTAATATTCAAGGGGGAACTACAACAGTATCAATTGACAGTATAGATGCCGAAGAAGTTTTAACATTAGCTTCTGATGCTGATTTTTTTCAGTATGATGGAGTTATCTACAAAGCTAATATTGATTGGGTTGAAGAATTGTCTTTAACAAAAGATGTTCAAATCGGTGAAATAAAAACAAAAAATGATGCTAATACAGATTTTAGAGATGAGATGTCGAATAAACTTCCTGTTGGTACAAAGATTTTTTCCACCAAAGAACGAGGAGATATTTTAATTGTTGAATCTGAAAGAGAAATCAAAAAATATCTTGCAATTGTTGAAGGGTAAACAAAATTCCTTGTTCAACAAACGTGGTGCTTTAATTGAATAGATGAATGATGTATCCATCTCATACGAGGTGGTCTTTTTTATTTATACAGTGCCAAAACTTAACAGTATTGTCTTGTTAGGTATGCAAAGAAAGATGCTGAGGTTTTCATATTAGGTGAAATACCTAGAAATGCTATACTATTCATAAAAAGGGAAAGTGTATTTAAATTATGAAAATTGATTATGGAAGTGGAATTAACATAATAATAAATTCTTTAACAAAACTACTACAATAAGCAATTCAACAGTGAAAAGGAACAGAATTGAAGACGCCGTTCAAGAAATTGCTCAATTGGCTAATGAATTGTTTGATTGTTAAAAATATGCGAATTAAAGAGTTTTTAGCCATTTTATATTGATGGAAAAAATGTAGTTGGATATTCCGAAATGGAGGTAAGCAGTGGTAGAGAGTCACGCAAGGACTAATAATAGTCTATTATACTATAAATGTGATAATATTGAATTTTTAAAAGGTTATGGTCAATTATATACAGAATTTGATTATGGCGTTGCAACTAGGCAGATCAATATAATAAAAAACGATATGTACTGTTCTTCATCATTGCACGATTGGAACGAAGATATTGGATTTTTATTGTATGACGGACATATCGATAGTTTAGATGTAAGCGATAGTGTACCTATTACAAGATTAGATTTTGAGAACAAATGGCAGGAGGGAATTGTAGCTAACAAATCTCCAATAAACTACTTAAAGGGCGATGCATCTCTTCCTTTAGAAGAACATACACTCATTATTCATGTAGTCAATATTTTAGGAAAATGGGGAAAAGGCTTTGTTTTATCTTTATCAAAGCAATTCCCTATTGCTAAAAATGATTATGTAAAATGGTCGAAGGATAAAGAAACTTTTGGGTTAGGAGAGGTTCAGTTTGTATGTGTAGACCAGCAGAAAGCTACTTTTGTTGCCAATATGCTTGCACAGCATGGTGTGAGGAAAAATGATAAAGATCGTACAACCTATATTGATTATGATGTGCTTCGTTTATGTTTAAGAAAAGTTGCGAGGTTTGCCTTAAAAAATAGATTATCGATACAGATGCCTAAAATTGGTTCAGGTTTAGCTGGAGGAGATTGGAGAGAGATCGAAAAAATAATAAATGAGGAATTGATTTATTATAAAATTAAATGTACTGTTTTTGAATTGTGATAAATTAAATTAAAGTTAGGGGTGGCATCTATGGTAGATACAAAATTGAGGGAGCGGGTGTTTGACACTTTATACGGTGGGATTATCGGTGATCTAATGGGCGTACCTGTTGAGTTTAAACAAAGAGGGACTTTCCATGTGCAAGATGTGATGGGGTACGGTACTTACAATCAGCCACCTGGTACTTGGTCTGATGATACTTCTTTAACACTCTGCCTGGTCGAGAACATTATTGAAAATGGGAATACCAAAACATTAATGAATAAATTTGTACAATACATGGAGCAGGGCTATCTCACACCATTTGGCGAAATGTTTGATATTGGAATTACTACAGCTGAAGCCGTTTCGAACTATAAAAAAGGTGTTCCGCCAGCAAAATGTGGTAAAACGGGCGAGTTTGATAATGGCAATGGTACGTTAATGAGAATTGCTCCTTTAGTATTCGTGGTAATGCATGAGTTAGATTTATTAAAAGAAAAGAATTAGTTCATCAGTATACAGAGATTACTCATGGTCATCCGCGTTCCATAGTAGGGTCCATCATTTACATTGAACTATTATTAAGCTTATACCGAAATAATTCACTAGAAGTGGCCTTAAAAGAGGTCTTTGAACTACTCCAAAATAATTTACAAAATGAAATGAAAGCAGAGTTAAATGCTTATGCAAGGATTTTTCATGAAAACTTTTTAAATACGCCTGAAGACGAGATTCAATCGAGTGGCTATATTGTTCATTCGTTAGAAGCGGCTATTGGTGTGTAGGTAATTCTACAACATTTAAAGAAGCGATTCTGACGGCAGTTAATTTAGGAGAAGATACGGACACCGTTGCAGCAATTACAGGATCGATCGCGGGAATGTATAACAGTTGGACAATATTCCAGAAGAATGGTTAGGTAAAATTGTCAGTAACAAAAGGTTGATGCCTTAATCCTGGCGTTCTATAAATTTTGTGCAGCGCAGACGTAAAAAAGTTTATTGGAAAGGACGGTGACGACATGTTACCTATACATAATAGCTATACAGCAAATCCACCAGCAACAGATCACCAAATTGTACACATATAACATAGGCTGAATTGCCAACTTCCGAGTGCGTATACTCTGTATTAAGGAAAGTAACGGTTTATCGTTAATGAACGGCGTAATCATTTATGGTACAGAGGAAGTGATAGAAAGAAACCAGACTTGGGAAGTGGAGGAATATGCAAAGGCTATATTGCAATTGGTGATGATAGTGGAGGAATGGTCTTTTTAATGGACATAAGGCAGAGGATTATCGTGTTTTAGCAGTAGATAGTGGTGATATGAACCCAGAGCATGCAACATGATTACTTGTGATTTCTACAAGTGGCTACAAGAAGGGTGTCAGTATTAGCAAAAGAGAAAAATGAAAAAGCTTTCCTACTAGAAGGAAGGAGCTTTTTCATATTGTTTTCTATGTCTACTTTTGGTGAAAAAAATTGAAAATAAAGCAAAATATACGTAATCTATTATTTTTTGAATTTTTTAGAAAATTATGTTGAATTATTAGAGAGAGGTAGTATAATGAAAATACAGTTACATAAATGGTTAATAATTCCTTATTAAGAGGAATTATTGGCAAAAAATAGTGACTATAAATTAAAAAAATGAAGAAATGAGGCGATTTTAATGATTAACATGATTCAATATTTAGAGCAAAACCCGACGTTGGTGACATTGTTAAAAGAAAAAAAAGCTTCTCTCATTGGAGTAACAGAACTTGAACAAAAAGCAATATTAGATTCTTTTGAAGAAAAGTTAGGTCCTGAGTGGGGACTGTGGAACTAAAATTAAAAATAAAAGAAAAATGGTTTTTGAGTGCTATAAGTATCTATTTAATGTTGGGTGTTTATTTATTATTTATTACTTATAGCACTTCATTTTTAGGTATAAAAATAAAAAAAGAGAATGAACAATGGCTTGTAACGGATTTTTATTATAAAGACTGGGCAGCAGAACGACAAATAACTCCTGGAGATAATGTAGTAAAAATCGATGGAAATAAAATAAACGACATTCCATTATAAAAAGTGAATATATTATCAGGGAAGCAAAGAGTTTAACCATAAGGCAACCTAATGGGAATTTGGTTCACATCCAAATAAAACCATTAGCTATTCCTGAGTATTTTTATTTTGTATTTATAGTACCAACGTGTTACTTTTTCTTAACTTTAATGATTTCATTGTATTTATATTTTAAACAAAGAAATACGCCATTATTGGATTTATTGATATTGTTTATATTAACTGTATCATTAGCATATGTAAGCTTAGGTGCCTCTGGTATCTTAAATAATTTTGGAATTATGTTAATCGCGGTAGTATGCTACTCTGCCTAGTTCTTTTATTACATTTTTTAAAAGAGTATTTTAGCTTTCTAAATATAAAATGGCCGTTGTTAAAAAATATTAAGGTATTATATATACTTCCTCTAACTGTAGTAATTCTAAGTATCTTCGGTATAGTCTTTGACGACTCATTCTCTAGTTTCAAGTATTATTTTGGGCATATTTTTCTTATTACTAGTAGCCATTCTTAGCATTATGATTATTAGTTATATTATATATAGAGTGCCAAAACTTAAAATACTTATTAGTAGTATTATTATTCCATTTATACCTTTCTTATTTCTATATGCGTTACCTGAGACTTTTTTTCATAGGCAAATTCTTTCGGCAGATATAAGTTCCATATTTCTTTTACTAATTCCATTCAGCTTCATTTTCACACAACTCACTGAACGTATTTTTGATATGGAGTATTTCATTTCTCGATTGCGTTATTATTTAATTTCTCATTTGGCTTTACGATATGGCTGTTAATCGGTTTATATTTATTTGCAGATTTATCAGTTTCGCGCATGACAGAGATTTTCTTTTTTGCCTTTCTATCGTTAATGGCGTTGTTCTACATTAAAGAGCGGATTGATTATCGTAAGCGGAAAATTTTATTTTCTACAAAAGGCGACTACATCCACCGCTTGTATACGACCGTTGAGAGTATTGGTAGAGTGGTGAAGATTGAGGACTTATTGGAGAAATTTGTACAAGAGGTTGTGGTTCAGCTTGAAATGGAAAGTGTGTATGTGCTCACATATGATTTTCAAACACATCAAGTTACCTTAACAAATAAATCAAAAGAATACACGCAGCATCAAATAGATGAGGTACTAGTCGAACGATTAGGCTTGGGAGATATAAAGAAGACAGATCATTTCTATATCGCCTTTATTCATCAGGATGTGAACTATAAACGAATCCTTGTTGTGGATCATAATAAAACGATTTATCTCAAGGACGAGGAACTGCTATGGCTAGAATTATTGCTGCTCTATTTAAATAATTTTATTGAAAACACAAAAATGGTTGAGGAGCTTTTAAATCAGTTAAAGCATATGAAAGAAGCTGATAATCGACAGCTACCATGGCTCAATAAATTACTCTGGCTAAGGTTCGAGGAAGAAAAATATCAGTTAGCACAGGAACTTCATGATACGATTTTACAAGAACAACTGCACATTGCAAGGGAAATGGATGTCCTCATGCATACAAAAGAAAAAGAGGAGATCCCATCTAAACTTATAAAGCTTCATGAACATATGATTATCTCTCTGAATGATTTGAGGGGCTACTGCGAAAACTTAAAGCCACCTCTATTAGATACATTGGGCTTAAATGCAGCCCTTGAAAAATTAATACAGAAAATTCATAAACGGGCTAATTTTGTTTTGATATACGATTGACCGCCTCTATTTAGAGGATGAGCGTTTAAATTTAATGATTTATCGACTGTTTCAAGAATTATTAAACAATGCGTTAAAACATTCCTATGCTAATACAGTTGAAATACATTTACTGGGCACCGAAGAGGGATTCCAAATTTTGTATAGCGATGATGGTGTTGGTTGTAATATAGATGATATTCTACTTGCCGATTCTATGGGCATACAAGGCATGCAGGAGCGCGTTCAAGCTTTTAATGGAAATTCGCATTAGATAGCAAAGTAGGAGAAGGGATGACGATTCGTATCCAAGTAAGTGAAACCCACATACGAATCCCTATACCTATAAGACCCTGACCCGACCAACTTATATGATACGAGGATAACCAGATGAAGCGTAAGCATAAGTGCATATATTTTTTAACACCTTTTAATCTCTTCGTAGAGGCTACGAATGTGGGTTAGAAGGCTTTTGTTTGAAAAGTATTTATTTATAATCAAAAATGATAAAATGTTATCAAAAAATATTATTTGGTAAATAGTAAATCAGGAAAAAATACACTTTTTAGAGTATTTACCTAATATTCAAGGAAATTATGGCCATATGACCGATATAATTCAGGAGAAGGATTGAGGAGGTCAATAGATTTGAATAAAAAATTATTTTTAACAGCAGCAGCTATTCCTGTTGCACTTATCGTTCCCACTGTAGCAGGTGCGGCCGAAACAGTTTCAGTCACTGGAGAAAATATTGTCAATGCAACATTAAAGTAGAAAATTACCAAATGATACAATCGTCAATGCCTATCAATGGTATTATCTAGAAGAAATTACTGGTGAAGAGGGTTCAACAAATAAGCCCATCTCTGGAGCAACATCTATTTCCTTAAAAGTGCCCGTTGAAGCAGCTGGAAAAAGCATTTTTGTGGAAGCAACTACGACAGACGGTAAAAAATTTAAAAGTGCACCGCGCACTATTCAGCCATTAGAGCTCGATATCACCATTCCAACGTTAGAAGGTCAATCCGCTGGTTTTGTAGCACCTGGAGAAACAGTGAAAGTGGCTGGTATTACTGTAACTGATAAGAATGGTGCAAAATTGCAAAGTGATCAAATTACATATAGTTATCAATGGTTTTATAAATTAGGCGATAACTCCTTTACTATCATAGAGGGAGCTGCAGGTAGTACATATACGATTCCGAAGGATGCCATTGAAAAGGATATTAAAAATATTGCTGTCACTGTCAAAGCAAAAGTGGGTCTTTCTTTTGCGGAATCTAAACTATCTGATACCATCACAGTCTCTAAACAACCCACTGATACTTTAACGAAAGAGATTAAAGCTTTATTGGTCAATGATAATAAATACAATGTATCAAGCTTAGCAGAATTTAGTGCTAAAGTTGCGGAACTAGAAAAAAACTATCAATCCTTATCAGCGGCAGCTAAAGGTAATGTGTCTAATTATGATGTCTTAAAGCGAGCACTTGCTGATGTTGAATTAATAACTAAGTTAAATGAAAAATGGAGCAAAATAGAGACTAGTAATGAAAAAGAAATAAAGGAACTAGAAGAGGCTTATAATAAGCTAGATCTGTTACAGCGTAGCTTAGATGTAGATGAGACCCTATATACGAGCATTAAAAAACTATTAAACGAGCCAAATGATCTTGAAGAGATAAAAGAGGTCAGAAAACTCAATCAAGCTATTATTAATTTATTATCTTATGAGAATTCACTTGTGAAATATGTAGCTTCGGATGTTGATTCCTTACAAGCGAGCGTGAAGACAATCGAAGCGGATATTGAGAAATTATCACAAAGCTACCGAGCCGCTGTTCAAAACCAAGCAATTTTGTCTGAGGCTAAATCGGATATTAAAAAGGTCGAGCAATTCATTAAATCATTTGATAAATTAGCTACAAATAGTACGCCTAATAAACAAGTGACGACTGCTAAATCAATCCGTACAGCCTATGAAAAATTAACGTATAAACAATTAAAATTAGTGCCAGATGTGTATGTGCAGCGTTTGACTACAGCAGAACGTGCAGAAGAAAGCCAAATTATAAATTTAAATAATGTTATAGATAGCTATATTAGCGATGATGTTTATCCGTTCAATCCGTCTGCTGGTTCATGGCAAAGTCATGTCAATAATGTTAATCAAATGATCAAGGAATATAAGAGCTTAACAAAGCCTCCGCAGCACAAATTAATGGCTACGATAGTCTTGTTACCTTACAGAAAGATTTAAAAGCAGCTGAAAAAGTAATTAAAGATATGGATGCCTATCAAAAATTATCTGCAACAACTGGTGTAACGGAAAGTAAACTTAATTCAAGCTATACAAGTACTTTAAAAGCTTATAATAATCTTACAAATTTACAGCAATCACTTGTATATAATGCTGAAGAATTTTACTAAACACGCCAAAGATTTCAGTTGATGGCAATGGTAAAGTGCCTACTGATAAAGCAGCAGCAGAGGCGTTAAAGGCGGATATAGCCAAATTTGCGGATGTTACGAAATATTCATTCAATCAATTAGAAACCGCTGTTAATACAGCTTCTGAATCCTATAAAAAATTGTCTTCAGCTGCAAGAAAATACGTGACAAATTATTATTTATTAACAGCAGCAAATAAGGATATTACAGGAGTAAAATCATTCTATAAAAAAATACAGACTGCTAGAGAAGAAACAGATGCTGCTAAAAAGGCTAAAAAAATTGAAACAGTGCAAAAAGCTTATGCGAAATTACCTGCGAATCAGCAGCATTTAGCAAAAGAACAATATGAAGCTTTATTAAAAAATCAAAATATAGATGAAAATGCATCGAAAATTACACAGCTAAATAATGATATTGCCACAATTGTTTCCAATAATCTCTATGTCGTAACGATTGAACGTATTAAAAATCTTTCTACACAATATAGTAGCCTTAGTTCAAGTGAGAAAAAACTGATTACGAACTATGATATTTTAAAAACTGCGCTTGCAGACGTGAAAAAAGTGGAAAGCTTTATGAAGACCTATGAGAAATCCTTTGCTTCAAATCCAAGCACTGTGATCAAGGCATATGAAAAGCTTACATCTAAACAAGTGAGCCTGATTGATGCAGGAACTAGACAATTGATCATTGATAAGCAAAAAGGACAACAGCAAACGAATGAAAATGCATTGTCATTAATTGAATCCATCAATTCACTTCTTGTAAAAGGTGAATATATCAATGGTTTACAGGAGAAAGTAAGTGAAATCCGTAAAGCCTATGATGCTCTGAGTGATGCTGATAAGAAGGTTGTTAAAAATTATTCGAAGCTCACACAAGCAGAGGCTGACTTGAAGAAGGTTGAAGAGGTGCATGCTATATACGAACCAGCAGGGAGCAGTAATGATGCTGCACGTAAAGCATGGCAAACAGCCTATGGAAAGCTCTCTAAAAGATTAGAGTTACTCTATACAAACATGTATCCAACCGAGCAATAATTGTTACTTCCAGATGGCCTCGAACAGTTTTCGAGGCTTTTCTTTATACATAAGATTTGTCTAGTAATTTGATTGTCCGCTATACTATGTACAACAAAGGAAGAAATTTTTTACATAAAGATTGTAGTTTCACAAAGAAGGTAGGAACAAAAGATGTATAAAATAGGTGTTGTTGGTCCCATTCAATCCGTTGAAAGAATTATTGCCTTAGCACGAGAAATCGAACAGGATATGGAATTTATTCCGTATATATATGAAATAGCGACGGAAACAAAGCATCTTGTGGAGACACATAATCAGGCTGTCGATTTCTGGTTGTTTTCTGGTTACATCCCTTATAAGCTTGCCAGTCAAACGAATGTATCCAAAGATAAATTGACCCATATTATTTTTTCCGAAGCGGCTATTTATCGGGGTTTTTTAGAGCAATCCTATCAGCAAAAAAAGTTTATAGAAAATGTTAGTATCGATATTATTCCTTCGCCTTCTCAAATGGCTTCAGAAAGTCTTGCAGAGATTCAGCATAATGTCCATCATATGTATTTAAAGGAATTTGATGTCGCTATTGATCCACAAGAGCTATTTGATTTCCACTATAGTCTTTGGCAGGCGGGCAAAATTGATTTTGCGATTACTTGTTATCCCTCTGTTGATGAAGAGCTGAAGAAGCGAGGAGTTCCATCATATTGGGTTTCCCCGACAAAAACAGAAATTTATCATACAGTTCAGCTTTTTACAGAGAAGATCAAAACGTCCTACTATAAAGAGACACAAATTGGTGCAGTCATGCTTGAAATTAAGGACTTTGATTCATTAAAAGAGCGCATGAAGCAAGGCTATCGTATTCAATATTTAGAATTGCGTACGAAGGAAAATCTACTACAGCTCTGTGAACAGATTGATGGCTCTCTTATTGAAGAGGGGAATGGTAAATATACGATCTTTAGTACAAGAGGTGCGATTGAAGGGCAAATACGATTTTTACAGGAAAAAATGTATCAGTTGTCGATTGAAATGGAGACGAAGGTGACAGCAGGCATTGGCTTTGCTCAAACAGTGTTCAATGCTGAGTTACATGCTCACCGAGGACTAAGACAGACGAAGGAAAACGAGGCTATTGACATCGTGATGATACAGGATGATGGCACCATTATTGAATCGGTAGGGAATGTAGAAGAGCTATCCTATTCCTACCGAGCAGAAGACCCTTATATTTTAGAAAAACTAAAAAAAGGGAATATTAGTATTAAAACCTATATGAAAATCCATGCACTTGTACAAAAAATGCATTGGAAGCATTTTACGACAAAGGATTTAGCGACACAACTGCAAATGAGCGAGAGAAATGCCCAACGAATCGTAGCAGATTTATGTAATGTAGATTTAGCGAGAATTTGTGGGGAAGAATTGCAGCATACTCGAGGCAGACCTATTAAAATGTATCAACTTGTCTAAAAACAAAAATGTCCCATACCAATCAATGGTGTGGGACATTTTTTTATGCTTTTTGAAGCCTTAAATACTGATAAATTAATGAATTTAGCGGTTATTTAGGTAAATAATATGGATTTACGAAGACGATTATCTATTAAAAATTTTCAAAAAAATATTGTCTTTTTATTGAACTTTGATTATTATACGAATATATAACGAAAATGTCGGTATATAAAAGGGGATTTACGGACAAGGGGGCAAGCATATTCAAGAATAGTCGTGGCAATAAAGAGAGGATTTCTATATATGGGAGGGATATGAATGACAACAAATGAAATAACGAAGAAATCTAGAAATGTCATCCTTGCACTTTTATTTTTAGGCTGGTCTTTAGGGAATTTAGATCGCTATATTATGAACTATGCAGTAGTTTCGATTACAGGGGATTTGCACCTGGATGCATCTTCAACGGGTATTATTTTAAGCGCTTTCTTTTTAGGCTATGCCATTATGCAAATACCGGGTGGCTGGCTTGCCGATAAGTTTGGCGCAAAACGAGTTTTATTGATGGCTGTTATCACGTGGTCTATTTTTACTGGCCTAACAGCTATTGCTTGGTCTTTAACAGCGATGATTGTGATTCGTTTTTTATTTGGCATTGGTGAGGGTGGTTTTCAGCCATCAAGCTCTAAAATTATTGCTACGATTTTCCCAAAAGAGGAAAGAGGTAGAGCGATGTCCATCATGCTTACTTCTGGAGGCATTGTTTCACTCATCGTCCCTTTGCTAGCTGCTTATTTATTAGGAACGATTGGCTGGCGCATGATGTTTATCATCATTGGGGCAATTGGGGCAATAATTGCCTTTTTATATTGGAAATACATTCAACTCCCGCAAGATAAGGCAGCTACTGCTGGAACAGAAAATACTACGAGCAAAGTGAATTTTAAAGAGTTATTGAAAACACCCCTAATGTGGAATTTAATCATTGCTTATTTTTGTATTTATGCAGTGAACTGGGGATTAGTTTCTTGGATTCCAACATATCTTCAAAAAAATCGAGGCTTGGATTTAATGTCCATTGGTTGGGCGCAAACAATTCCTGCCATTACAACGATAATTGGTGTATATGGTAGTGGCTATATCATTGATAAGCTACCAAAAGGTATGGAGAAAGTGTTAGGCTCCATCTCCTGCGCAGTCATTGGTCTTTTATTGTATTTAATGTTTACTGCCAAAACAGTGACGTTATTTATTGGTTACCAAACAGTCGTTTCGATATTTATTGCGTTTGTCATTACATTACTACCTGTTATTGTACTCAAGAAATTACCTTCTTCTATTACAGGTTCTGCAATGGGAATTGCCAATACAGGGGGACAATTAGCAGGGTTTGTTACACCGATGGCAATTGGATTTATGGTGGATGCCTTTAATGGCTCCTTTGATGCAGCCTTTTGGATGTTAATTGGCTTTGCGCTTATCTGTATTGTGTCGCTTGTCACACTAAACGACCAAAAAGGAACATTGTTAAAAGCATAATGAAATTGGAGGGACAAATATGAGTTATCATGAGAAAATTTCAATGTTAATTGAAGCAAAACAGCAAGCTACAGTAGCATTAAGCGATGCGATTTGGGCTGTACCCGAGCTTCATTTTCAAGAAAAGAAATCGATGGAATATATGAAACAGGCACTAGAAAAAGAGGGTTTTCAAACACAAGTCGGTGTTGCGGGTCTTGACACAGCGCTTGTTGGAACTTATGGTTCTGGCAAGCCTGTAATTGCCTTTTTAGGTGAATATGATGCGCTTCCAGGCTTGAGTCAAAAAGGTGGGGCGACACAACATGAGCCTCTTGTGGATGGTGGAAGCGGACATGGCTGTGGTCATAACTTATTAGGTACTGGCGCATTCGCAGCTGCTGTTGCTGTAAAGGATTATTTAGAGCAAAATCATCAGTCAGCAACAATCCGTTTTTACGGTTGCCCTGCAGAGGAGAATGGATCTGGTAAAGCTTATATGGCAAAGGCTGGCTTTTTTGATGATGTTGATATAGCGATCTCTTGGCATCCAGGTACGTTTTCGACTGTGATGACGTGTAGTTCTCTAGCAAACTATGCCGCAACGTTTAAGTTTACGGGCAAAAGTGCTCATGCCGCAGCTGCACCACATCTTGGACGAAGTGCTTTAGATGCTGTTGAGCTTATGAATGTTGGGGTAAACTACTTACGAGAACACATCATTCCAGAAGCGCGTGTGCATTATGCCATTACTAATTCTGGCGGAACCTCGCCAAATGTAGTTCAACCATATGCAGAGGTAACGTATCTAGTTAGGGCACCTAAAAAGCAGCAAGTACAGGAAATTTATCAACGCGTTGAGAACATTGCAAAGGGTGCCACAATGATGACAGGGACGTCAGTGGACATTGAGTTTGAAGGTGCTGCTTCGAATCTTATAACAAATAAAACACTTTATGATGTGATGTATCAACAAATACTTGAAATTGGTATGCCAGACTATACAATAGAGGATGAACAGTATGCGCAGGCTATTTTCAATACGTTTACACCAGAAGTACAAGCAGCTTCATTAGTAGGCTTGCGTAAAGAAGATGCCAAGCTATTACAAGGAAAAGTGATTGCTGATCATGTTCCAGGCATGCTACCTGAATTTATTATGGGTGGCTCTACAGATGTTGGAGATGTTAGCTGGAACGTACCAACCGTACAGTGTACAACTGTATGCATGGCATTAGGGACACCATTACATACATGGCAGGTAGTGTCTCAGGGAGTGACCCCAATAGCGCATAAAGGAATGCTACAGGCTGCTAAAATTATGGCTTGTACAGCCTTAGCGTTGCTGGATAATCCTCTATACATTGAAAAAGCGAAAAAGGAATGGCAAGAACGTCTAGATGGTGAAACATATCAATCTTTAATTCCGGAGGGAACACAGCCACCTAAGCGCTAACAGGATAGAGTCTTCATAGGAGAACTATGAAGGCTCTGTTTTTGCCTCATTTTGAAAGGAGAACGCGACATGTCAACACAACCCAATCATCAGCATCATCTTCTAGCACAGTGGGTATCACAGTATCGTGCAGCTACTAAAGAAGGGCAATGTGCTAATTATATCCCTGCTTTAGCCAAAAAAGATCCTAATCAATTAGCTGTGGCGATTGTTGGGACTGAAGGCCACGAAATCAAAGCGGGAGATACCGAAGAACTATTTACCCTGCAAAGCGTTTCCAAGGTTATTACCTTTATTTTAGCCTGTATGGATCGAGGCTTACCCTATGTTTTAGAAAGAGTAGATGTTGAACCAACAGGAGATACCTTTAACTCAATTATTCGCTTAGAAAGTCATCAGCCAGGTAAACCCTTTAACCCGATGATTAATGCTGGGGCTATTACGGTATCCTCCATGTTGGCTGGTCATTCTCCACAAGAGAAGGTCACAAAGATTCTACAATTTTTAGAACAAATCATAGGCAAGCAATTGAGTATCAATGAAGAAGTATTCCAGTCAGAGTGGCAAACGGCTAATCGAAATCGAGCATTGGCCTATTACTTAATGGATTCAGGGTTTTTAGATTGTCCAGTAGAGGCGGCACTTGAGGTTTATTTGAAGCAATGTGCAATTGAAGTCAATGTATCAGATTTAGCCATGATTGGCCTAGTTATTGCGAATGATGGCTATCACCCACTGTTAAAGAAACAGCTATTCCCAAAACAAGTGGCAAAATTAGCGAAGGCTTTGATGGTAACGTGTGGTATGTACAATGCCTCAGGGAAGTTTGCGGCATTTATTGGTCTCCCTGCCAAAAGTGGTGTATCAGGTGCGATTCTTGCGGCTGTTCCAGGACATGCAGGCCTACACTCGCCGTTTCCTACTGGCTGTGGTATCGGAATTTACGGCCCAGCGATTGATCCAATAGGAAACAGTGTGGCAGGTGTACAGTTGCTGAAACAGCTAGCAACAGAATGGGATATGACTATTTTTTAATAAGTGGAAGATGATTTCAGCGCTTAGTCTGAAGTCATCTTTTTTTCATTTTATAAATAATAAATAAAACGATAAACCAAATGGGTGTTAACAGCAGTGCTGTACGCGTAGCCTCAGAAATAAACATCACTATTAATAAAAAGGCGAAAAACGCAAGCACAACGTAGTTGATAAAAGGTGTCAATGGTGCTTTGAAGATTGAAGCTTCATGTAAAGCGCGTTTTTTTCGTTTGTAGATAATGTGCGAAATGATGATAATGCTCCACACCCATATAAAACAAATTGCACTAATCGTCGTCACAACACTAAAGGCGTTCTCTGGCATCAACTTACTTAACAGAGCACCAGCTGATACAACAATAGTAGAAATAACGAGTGCATTACTTGGTACACTATTTTTGTTGAGTTTGGCGAATGCTGGAGATGCCTGTTTATTGTTACCAAGATTATAGAGCATCCGACTTGTGGAGAATAACCCACTGTTACCTGCTGAAGCCGCTGAAGTAAGCACAACAAAATTTATAATACCAGCAGCAATCGGTATACCTGCTAATGTAAACACTTGGACAAAGGGGCTGCTTGTAGCAGACATCTCATACCATGGGTTAATACATAAAATGACAAATAATGCCCCTACATAGAAAAGTAAAATGCGAAATGGAATTTTATTAATGGCAGAAGGAATATTTTTTGAGGATCTGCTGTTTCAGCTGCTGAAACCCCCACTAATTCCACACCAACAAATGCAAAGACAACCATTTGGAAGGCCATTAAAAAGCCGTATATACCATTTGGGAACATGCCTCCATGTGCCCATAGATTTTCAACTGATACTGCTCCTGAGCTAGTTTGGAAGCCAGTTACTAGCATAATAAGACCAATAATAATAAGTGCTACAATTGTAATAACTTTAATAATAGCGAACCAAAATTCTAGCTCACCAAAAAGCTTAACAGTTAATAGATTTAGTAGTAATAACAATACAAGGCAACCAATGGCTGGCACCCATTGTGGGATATCAAACCAATATTGTGTATAAACCCCCACCGCAATAATGTCTGCCATCGCCGTCATAATCCAACAGAACCAGTATGTCCAACCTGTGATATAACCTGCCCAAGGCCCTATGTATTCGGATGCAAAATCCGTAAATGAAGTGTAGCCTGCATTGGATAGTAACAATTCACCTAAGGCACGCATCACAAAAAATAGCGCTGTCCCTACAATTAAGTAGGCTAGGATGATCGAAGGCCCTGCTAAGGCAATAGCTTTTCCAGAGCCTAAAAATAAACCAGTCCCAATTGTTCCACCAATGGCAATAAGCTGTACATGGCGATTTTTTAAATCTCGTTTTAATTGTTGCTGTTCCACGTTAATCCCCCTCAAAGATGCATAAAAAACTATGACTGGAAAAATAAAAAGAGACTAGTTGTGACACTAGTCTCGGAAAAACGTCAGAATAACAAATACCATTTATTCGCAGATGTCTACATGAAATAGTGTAGCATCGCTTATAAAAGCTGTATTACTCCTCTGTCCTTTTGCCTGAGATAGTGAACCCTTCGGCGACGCAATGTGCGCTCTCTCCAGAATTGCTCCTGCTATAGTTTGATCCATAGCATTCATAGCTTATTAACTTGATAATCAATTATTATTGTAAGATATTATACATCCTAACAGTGCTTCTAAAATTATTCAACAATAAATTTTAACTATTTTCAGAAAAATAGAAGAATAGGGTTCGTAACTGGCATATCTCTAACGAAAAATAGTATTTTTGGTCATACAAAGTGTTTCGTGAAGGAGTTTTTAAATATGAGGTGGTTTATTGGAAGATTGCTCAACGTAGCTTTCGAAGTGCTCAAACATAAGTGAAAACCGCTCCAAAAAGACATCAAAGCGCTCATTTTTATGAGGATCCGACTCAAGTAGCGAACTCGTTCAAAGTAGATTTTGTATCAAATAAGGGGACTATAATGCGTTTTG
Source organism: Lysinibacillus sp. JK80 (assembly GCF_027557635.1). NCBI lineage: Bacteria > Bacillati > Bacillota > Bacilli > Caryophanales > Bacillaceae > Lysinibacillus > Lysinibacillus sp. JK80. The sequence goes on from NZ_CP058997.1 coordinate 236,136, forward strand.
TTGCTTTACTTTTTTATTTTAATGACATGAAGCTCGTACAGCATCATTTGAAATAGATATAATATAGTAGAAACTCTGAATTTTTTAAAAAAGAAGCCGTCTCATAGTACTTTGAGACGGCTTTTTTTGATCAGAGCATTAATATTTTTTTGCTTTTATTTTACCTGTCCAAGTTTTGAAACCACCTTGAAGTTGGTAAATTTGGTTGTACCCACGTTTTTTAAGAAATAGTGCAGCACGTGAGCTACGGCCTGTATTTTGACAGTATAGATATACTGGTAAATCTGGGCGGATTTCTTTATAACGTTGACGTAGTGTTGTCGAAGGCACATTTCGTGCACCAAGAATGTGACCAGCATCAAATTCTTTTTGCTCACGAACATCGATCAGCTGGGCTTTACGATAGCCTTCTATGAATTGCTCTTGTGTTAGGTTGGTTACGGCTTTTTTGAGTCGTAGTGCATTAATTCCGATATATGCAATTGTGACTACTAAAACGACACCGATTGTGATAAGTATGTCCAAGATTTTCTTACCCCTTTCTATCTTCTCTATTATTATAAAAGATGCGCTAGCGATAGTCCAATGAGTTTGATAAAATTAACTAGGTTGTAGCGAATTCGCTTTTTTCGTTACACAAGCAATCGTTCGCAATTTGAACTGTAGTATAATATTCGTTAAAGTTGACCCACAGGTGGGGCCTGATGGATCATTTTATATTTGTAGGAGATGAGCATATGACAACTTGGTATTTTTTAAATTCAGGGAAATGTAGTCCTTCTTTTAATATGGCACTAGATGAAGCCTTACTTGATTGGCATAGTGAGGGGTTAATTCCACCAGTAATTCGTTTCTACGAGTGGGAGCCTGCGACATTATCCATTGGTTATTTTCAACAAGCTAAGAGAGATATTAATTTAGATGCTGTGCGTGAACAAGGCTTAGGTTTTGTACGTCGACCAACTGGTGGACGAGCTGTCCTACATGAACATGAGCTAACTTATAGTGTCATTGTGACGGAAAGCTATCCGAATATGCCAGAATCTGTGACAGAGGCATATCGTGTGTTAAGTGAGGGAATTTTGCAAGGTTTCCATAACCTAGGTATGGATGCCTATTTTAGTGTACCTGATACAGAGGAGAAAAGAGCGGACCTGAAGAGTCCAAAAAGTGCTGTTTGCTTTGATGCACCAAGTTGGTATGAACTTGTCGTAGAAGGGAAAAAAATAGCTGGAAGTGCTCAAACACGTCAAAAGGGTGTCATTTTACAGCATGGTGCCATTTTATTAGATTTGGATCAAGAGAAATTATTATCCGTATTTAATTTCTCCAGTGAAGAAGCGAAGAATCGTATGCGTAGAAAGCTACCAGAAAAGGCTGTTGCCATCAACAGTCTTGTAAAAGAGCCAGTGACAGTTGAACAATGTGTGACAGCTTTTAGAGATGGCTTTGCAAAATCGTTGCAAATTGAATTAAAACCATTTACACTTTCTGAGGAGCAATTAGAATATGTCCAAGCTTTAGAAGAAAAAAAATATGCTTCAGATGAGTGGAACTTTAAAAAGTAAAAAATGGTATGAAAAAAATATTTTTTAACGTTCAATCCTAGTCATAACAAGTAGTTCTGAATCTATTAAAAAAAGCAAGAGTTGAATTAAAAAACTATATATAGTATCTTTTTTAAAGACATATACACAATATGTAGTGTTTAACGACACAAGATATTGTGTATTTATTTTGTAATGAAGAAAACAAGGGAGGCTAAACGATGGTACTCACAAATCATCAACCCGAAGTAAACAATCAATTTGAACAGTTAAACAAAGATATTGAACAATTCCCGCAGGTACACCCCGTAACATCTGATATGCATATTACACACAAAGGTGTATCAAGACTTGTCATGATCGATCGCTATTCGTTTAAAGACACAGAAAAGAAAACATTGAAAGCCGGCGACTTTGTTGTATTAACGGTAAAAGCTGATCCGAAATTTCCTGCACGTGGTTTAGGGACAATTCAAAAATTGGATATGTCTACAAAAACAGCAGAGATTTTGATTGAAGAGGATTATCGTAGCGCATTAGACGATCCGCAAGAGCAAGAAACGGGTGTGATTACGCGTTCAATTGACGTGTTAGAAAAGCCTCTTGAGATATTTTATGAACAAATTGCAAAACGAAATGCAACGGGCCTTGCCGCTGTTGAAAAACACCAGAAAAACGTCAAGAATGGTTTGAAAAATTTTATGAGCAATTAGTATCCTTGAAATTCATTCCAGCTGGACGAGTGATTTATGGAGCTGGTTCTGAAACAGATGTAACTTTCTTTAACTGTTACGTGATGCCATTTGTCGCTGACTCTCGTGAAGGTATCAGTGATCATCGTAAGCAAGTAATGGAGATTATGAGCCGTGGTGGCGGTGTAGGAACAAATGGTTCAACATTACGTCCACGCAACACATTAGCTCGTGGTGTAAACGGTAAATCATCTGGTTCTGTTTCCTGGTTAGATGACATTGCTAAATTGACACATCTTGTGGAGCAAGGTGGATCACGTCGTGGCGCACAAATGATTATGCTAGCAGATTGGCATCCAGATATTGTGGAGTTTATTATTTCCAAAATGCAAAATCCACGTATTCTGCGTTACCTGATCGAAAATACAACGGATGAAACAATTATCCGTCTAGCCAAAGAAAAATTAAACTTCAAGCCACTTTCTATGCAAGAAGAAGCGATGTATCAAGGCATCGTGAATTATAAAAACATTGAAGGCTTAGGTGGATTTGATACAGCGATCATTCGTGAGGCTGAAAATAAATTACGTGATGGTGGCACGTACACTGTTCATAACCCAGAGTTTTTAACAGGTGCCAACATTTCTGTGACATTAACAAAAGAATTTATGGAAGCAGTTGAAAAAGATGCTGACTTCGAGCTTCGTTTCCCAGCTGTTGAAGAATATACAAAGGAAGAAATGAGCGTTTACAACACGAAATGGCATGAAGTTGGTGATGTTCGTGAATGGGAGAAAATGGGCTATAAAGTCCGCACATACCGTACAATTAAAGCAAAAGAGTTATGGAATTTAATTAATGTATGTGCAACATACTCAGCAGAGCCAGGTATTTTCTTCATTGACAACGCCAATGACATGACAAATGCAAAGGCATACGGTCAAAGTGTTGTAGCGACGAACCCATGTGGCGAGCAACCACTTGCACCATATTCTGTGTGTAACTTAGCTGCTGTGAATTTAGCACAGTTTGCGAATAAAGAAAATCAATCAGTTGATTACGAAGCACTACGTGAAACAGTTCGTGTTGGTGTTCGTATGCAGGATAATGTGATTGATGCGACACCTTACTTCTTAGAAGAAAACCGTGTACAAGCTCTTGGTGAACGTCGTGTTGGATTAGGCGTTATGGGCTTAGCCGATTTGCTGATTTACTGTGAAAAAGAATACGGTTCAGAAGCAGGTAATGCGTTAGTCGATGAAATCTTTAAAACAATCGCTGAAACTGCGTATGAGGCGTCTACAGAGCTTGCGAAAGAGCGTGGTAGCTTCCCATTCTTAGTAGGTGCTACAGACGAAGAAACAGCTCGTTTACGTAAAGCCTTTACAGAGACAGGCTTTATGCAAAAAATGCCTGCTCATATCAAAGAGCAAATTTTAGCGACTGGTATCCGTAACTCACATTTATTAACGGTTGCACCAACAGGGTCAACAGGAACAATGGTAGGGGTAGCAACAGGTCTTGAGCCATACTTCTCCTTCACGTACTATCGTTCTGGTCGTCTAGGTAAATTCATTGAAGTAAAAGCTGAAATTGTCCAAGAATATTTGAACCGTCATCCAGAAGTAAATGAGCAAGAGCTTCCAGAATGGTTCGTTACAGCAATGGAGCTAAAACCAGAAGCGCATGCGGATGTGCAATGTATTATTCAAAAATGGATCGATTCATCTATTTCTAAAACTGTAAACGCACCAAAAGGCTATACAGTACAGCAAGTTGAAAAAGTGTACGAGCGACTATATAAAGGTGGCGCTAAAGGTGGTACGGTCTATGTTGACGGTAGCCGTGATTCACAAGTACTTACACTAAAAGCAGAAGAAAATGATATGGATCAACTTTCATTTGAAGAGGAATTGGTTGAAGAACATACAAAACGTCCAGTCGTATTAGTAGATACGATTCAAGCGTTAGAGTCAACAACTGTTATTGGCTCAGACGTTGGGAATACATGCCCAGTATGCCGTAAAGGCACAGTCGAAGAAATGGGCGGCTGTAATACATGTACAAACTGTGGCGCACAGTTGAAATGCGGTCTATAAATTAGATTTAATAACAGTTGTAACTTTTCACCCCTTTAGATAAGATAATCTAAAGGGGTATTTTTGTATAAATGGAAATAAATACCTAGTAATTTGGGTACGAAGTGTTAAATTGAGAATAGATGTTGAGGGGGGATGGAAGTATAGATGTTTCACAAATAGTTGAAAGAATTAATGAACTTTTTAATGTAACGAATAAGGAAATCTATGCTAATGAATCTGGGGTTACATACCATGCAGATAAAGAAGTGAAGAAAATAGGATACTGTGTTAACCTAACGCTTGAAACGATAGAGGAAGCAAGAATTCATGGAGTGGACATGATGATAACACACCATGATGCACGGGATGAAATCTATGGATTAAAAGAGGCATGCACTGAAAAACTAGCAGCGTATGGTATAAGCCATTACTATAATCACTTACCACTTGATGACTGTAACTTTGGCACAAATGATAGCTTAATAAAAAAATTGAATTTAGAGATTATTAAAAGAACCCATGAATGGGAAGGACTATTCTTCGGTAGAATTGCTCAATATGAGAAAGAAATTGAATTTAAAGATTTCGTAACAAAACTTGAATTTTTACTTGAAGAACCCGTTAGATTTTGGCAGTTCAATGACAAAATGGTGAATCGAGTAGGCTTAGTCTGTGGAAATGGAGGCACAACAGCTTGCCTGAAGGAAGCGGTTGAAAATAAATGTGATGTATACATTACAGGAGAATGTAATTTATATACAATTCAATATGCTCAATTTAAAGGAATAAATCTTATCATTGGAAGCCATACCTTCACAGAATTCTTTGGCATTCAAAGTTTAGCATTAAAATTGAATGACAATAAAAAAGAACTTGAAGTAGTCAGACTAAATGAAGAACATTATGAAGCGAATATTAGAATAAAGCTTAAGGAGACAAGCATATGACGTTATATTCTGTCCTAGTGGCGAACAGTGCTTTACAAACAGTTGATTGTACAGGAATTGCTGAAATAACAGTAAGAGAATTAAAAAAATTATATCCAATTACAGAGAGTACACCAACACAGCCGTGGCATTTGATGGATGATGATGCACGAGTTTTACATGCAGCAGATGAATCAGCTTTTGAAAATTTGAATATATTCGAATGGAATAATCCACCTTACGACTTAGGGCTTTATAATGAAAAATCCTTTGTATACGGCATCCAGGGAAATTGGGGTCCTCAATTTTTAGAAGATTTTTTAAGTTATTTGAAGGAACATATACAACCTGAGCAAGGTGCTGAATTAATTAGGTTCTGGGCAGGGGATTATGATAAAAAACTAAAAATCCTTCGTATTACGATGGATGACCTTGAATTGCATCACCTTGAAAGCTTAAAGAACGAGGAATACATACGTGTCGCTTTTGTATAGCTACCTCTGAATGATGGAGCTCCACATAATAGACAAGCAAAAACATAAAGCAATAGATGAAAAGGCAAATCAAGCCCTATTTCCAAATTCAGAAGATGAGGTAGAAATTTTATCAAAAGAAGTAGATGAATTATTTCAGGATAATTAATCTTAACTATCTACATTTAGCAAGACAAAATTGATTAGCCCCATTCATAGAGTGGAAGAGGCTAATGGGATAGGTATAGTTACTCGCCATTATCAAATCCACCTCGAATAATATAGCGGTAGGTTGGAGGGAACAGATACCTAATCGAAAGCTGTCATTTTGTTTCAAAACGGCAGCTTTCTAAGTGTTGAAAAATAAAACAGTCAATTGAAAGGTAGAAATGGATTTCCGTTGCAAGCTACTTGCTTTCCTGTGGGCGACCGCCAAGCCGCTTCCTCCGCTACCGCTCCGTTTAGTGGCTCGCCTGTCTCTCTATCCCACGGGAGTCAAGTAGCCTTCCACTCCAACCCACCAAAGTGTTACCTTTTTAGCGAAAGTTTTTTAGTAAATTGAAGGTGTTCACTACTCTTTATGAAGTGGTGTTGTCAAACATCACATCTCCACATTGAAAATAACCCTCTAAGAATATAGATAATGGGCGATTTGATCGCTCCACTACTATGAAAAAAGTAAAGACATTTTGCAGAATAGTTGATTGGAGTGGAGCCAGCGTCACTCCTAGGGGATTTAGCGTCACAGATGAGACCCTGCAGCGAACGGAAGTGAGTGAAGCGGCTCATCGGACGCCCCCTGGAAAGGACGCTGGCGGAACGGAAATCAACCTCTCACCTTGCAAAGTTACTTTTTCTGCTGTTGACATCATCTTTTTTCAACAACATGAAAGCTGTCATTTTGTTTCAAAATGGCAGCTTTTTATATACAGCACAATCAATGCTCTTTACATTTAGGGATTACAACAGGAAGGTCTTTTTATTTGATGATAGATTTTGGAAGGAGTATTGTTCAAAATGTGGAATTAAAATAAAGTTCGCTAAAAAGATGCATTTTACCATCGTCGATACTCAGTTTTAGTGGTTTGGCACATCACTTTATTAATCATTACATGTTTGGAAACAGAATGAACAATAAAAGGAGAGAAAAACATGAGTATAGAAATTTTAATGGAGAACGATCTGTAGAGAGTGTGCAATTTGAAAAATTATTGTTTTCACAAAGTAATAAAAAGAGCTTTTCTAGTATTGAAAATGCTCAACAATTTATTAAGCAAAGAGGAACAGAAAATATTCACCCCTATGTGATTGGGGAGGATGTCAATCTTTTAAGCGATTTGAAGGAGCAAACATTCGAGGATATGCAGGTTTTTATTTTAAATGACCAAAAGTCTTCATCACAAATGGTGATTCTTTATATTCATGGTGGAGCTTGGACGAATCAACCTTTAAATTTACACTGGTTGTTCATGGATAAAATGGCACAAGCCTTAAATGCAAAAGTTATTGCGCCTATCTATCCAAAAGTCCCTCATTTTAGCTATCAAGATACGTACCCAAAGATGCTCAGCTTATATAAAGAGATTCTAGCATCTATTGAAAGCTCCAATCAATTAACCATTATAGGAGATTCAGCAGGTGGAAATATAGCACTTGGTCTAATTCAACTGTTGAAGCGAGACGGTCTGCCTCAACCACAAGATATTATTTTATTGTCGGCATGTGTTGATATGAGTTTAGAAAATCCACTTATTCAGGAATATGAAGAAAACGATCCCATGTTAGCTAGTGAAGGAATGGAAGTCATAACAAAAATATGGGCAGCTGATAAAGCTCTAAAGGATCCAATAATTAGTCCAATTTACGGCGATTTTCAAGGAGTTGGCAAGATTACTCATTTTATTGGGTCCCACGAAAGCTTATATCCAGATGCAATACAGTTTGATGAAAAGCTAACAGAACAAGGCGTTGCAATCAATACCTTTGTTTATCCTAAGATGAATCATGTGTTTGTTGTGATGCCGATCCCTGAGGCAGTGGATGCGCAACAAAAGATTATCAATATCCTAAGTAAATAATTCACAGAAAAACGTGTTTTGCTCCATTCAAAACACGTTTTTTTCTATGTACATTTTTAGCAAGGTTTATTTATCTGTAGATGTTTGAAAAATAAAATTTGTGAATTGCAGAAATCGCAGAAGGATTTGTCAAAATTAGTTGGTGTCTCAAAACAATCAATCATTGCAATTGATTTGAGAAAATTTAATCAATCATTAGAGCTTACCTCCAATATTTTAAAAGCTCCTGAATATGATGGGTGTTTTTACGTAAGTAAAAAAAGATTCTAAGTAAGCTAAATTGTACGTTTAACCCCTTTGGATAGGCCTATTTAAAGGGTGTTTTTATTGTTCGCCAGAATCTTTGAGATTACCACTTATTCCTTGATAACGACCAGTTGTCGATAATCCATTTACAACATGTATGGAAAAATTTATAGTGAGGCGTAGAAAGGACAGTGATCATATGAAGGTGGAAATATCGATTGACCCTACATATAAAGAACCCAAAGTAATCATTCTCACAGATAAAATGACTGATGACATTGAGCATCTTATGCAAATTATTACTACGACAGCAGAAAGCACTTTATTAGCTTTCTCCCATAAAGGCGTTGAATTGATCGATAGTAAGGAGATCGTGCGTATTTATACAGAGCAAAAAAAGGTTTGTGTCCAGAGCATTCACGGTGTTTATACGGTACGTTTGCGTCTTTATGAGCTGGAGGAAAAGCTCAATCCTCAAATGTTTCTCCGTATTTCAAATGCTGAAATAGTCAATCGCTACATGATCAAGCATATGGACATTAGTAGAACAGGTACAATCGGAGTTGAATTGAAGAATGGCACGAAAACATACGCTTCTAGGCGTTATGTAAGCAAAATTAAGAAGCAATTAGGAATCTGAGGTGATAAATATGCGAAAAGACATTTTAACACGTATTATTGGTGGATTTTTGATCGGTATAGTGATGGGACAAATTGTGCAATTCTTTGTATCAATGGGCATAGGTCAAGGAAAATATGTTTGGGTGGTACCAGAATTTCGTGCTTACTTTACAGATGAAATAAGTGCAATAATTACTCAAATTCTATTAACGGGTGTTATTGGCATTACCTTTGCTCTTGCTGCACTTATTTTTGAAATGGCTAGCTGGGGAATGTTGAAGCAATATTTCGTCCACTTTTTCATAACGGCAATGATTTGGATACCGATTGTAACGCTACTATGGATGCCAAAAACGATGGCTAATATTTTTTCTCTCGTAGCCAGCTTTCTTGGAACTTATATTGTGACATGGGTTTTACAATATAGATTTTCACAACGTGACATAGAAAAAATTAATGCGATTCTTACCAATCGAGGTGAAGAGCAGGATGATTAACATAAGAGATTTAACAAAGCTTTATAAAGAGCGTGTAGTCGTTAATCAATTAAATTTACAAATCCATCAAGGTGAACTTTTCGCTCTTTTAGGACAAAATGGTGCTGGCAAAACAACCACAATCAAAATGTTGTGTGGGCTCCTTTCACCTACAGAGGGGGATGCCACAATAGATGGAAAAAGCATTGTGCAAAATACACAGGCTGTAAAACAAGTTATTAATATTTCTCCTCAAGAAACGGCCATTGCGCCTAATTTAACGGTATATGAAAATCTATTATTATTCAGTCAGATTTATGGCTACGAAAAAGAAAAAGCACAACAACAAGTATATGACAAAATGGCCTTATTCGGACTGACTCCACATCAGCATGACAAGGCTAAGACACTATCTGGCGGCTACCAGCGTCGTTTAAGTGTAGCAATGGCTTTAATGTCAAACCCAAAGGTATTGTTCCTCGATGAACCGACTTTAGGGATGGACATACGGGCAAGGAATGATGTATGGAACATATTGAAGCACTTAAAAGGACATGTCACGATTATTTTGACCTCCCATTATTTGGAGGAGATAGAGGCTTTAGCTGATCGTGTAGGAATTATGCATCATGGGCAAATATGTGCACTAGGCACGATCCAACAATTGATCAGTGAAACAGGCAAGCATTCTTTAGAAGAGGTATTCTTGGAAAAAACAGAGGAGGCGTTATTGTGAGGGTAGCTGCGTTTGCAACAAGGAATCATAAAGAGATTGTCCGTGATCCAATCACTTTATTATTTGGTATAGGCTTACCAATTCTTTTATTGGGCTTATTTTCTGTTATGCAAAAAAATATGCCATTTGCTTTATATGAAATGAATAACCTAACACCGGGCGTCATTGTATTTAGTTTTTCTTTTCTCACACTGTTTTCAGGAATGTTACTAGGAAAAGATAAAAGTTCATCTTTTTTAATGAGGATTTTTGTTTCTCCTTTGTCTGCCGCTGATTACATTTTAGGGTATATGATACCTTTACTACCAATAGCTCTGCTACAAATTTTTGTTTGTTTAGCTACCGCCATGTTTTTAGGGTTGCCATTTAATAAGTCTATCCTCTTTATGATTCTTGTACTTCTAATAATTTCACCACTCTATATTAGTTGTGGATTATTATTTGGGACATTATTTACAGATAAGCAGGTAGGAGGGATATTTGCCATCTTTGTTAATGTGACAACTTGGTTAAGTGGAACATGGTTCGAATTAGATATGATTGGTGGAACATTTCAAAAGATTGCGCAACTTTTACCTTTCATGCACGCAGTCAATGCAGCTAGGGCTATCTTACATGCAGAGTATGCGAATGTGTTTTATTCACTTATTATTGTCATTGGTTATACAATAATTATGACAATTCTCGCCATCTTTATGTTTAAGCAGAAAATGCAAGGCAGTACAACATGAAAAAAAGGCAGCTCCGACGTTGGGCTGCCTTTTTTATTAATCATGATTTAATGTCGCAGCGATTTCAGGTTGCTGCTCTACTTGGCGTAGCATATTAAAGGAAGCAATCGCTACTTCTACTTGATCGTCCTTCGGTTCACGAGTTGTTAGTAATTGGAGCCATAAGCCAGGGTAGCCAAGGAAGCGTAACACTGGAATATTACGGCAGGCATTTGTCGCTTGTAAGACTTCAAATGAGATCCCGAGAACAACAGGAATTAATAGAATACGATCTAAAATACGAAGCCACAGTGGATCTGTAGGCACAAAGAAATATAAAAACATCCCAACGAACACTGTGAATAATATGAAGCTACTGCCGCAACGATAGTGTAGGCGTGATTGAGCTTGAACATTTTTTACGGTAATGTCTAATCCAGCTTCATAGCAATTTATCACCTTGTGCTCTGCACCATGGTACTGAAATACTCGTTTAATGAGGGGGGTTAACGAGATAAAATATAAATAGGCTAGCAGTAACAATAATTTAATACCGCTTTCCAGTAAAATTTGTCCCGTTTTACCTTCAATCCATTTTGAGAAAAAATCAGCTATAAAAACAGGAATTAATGTAAAGGCAAATTTTCCAAATAGAAAGGAAAGAATACCTACTACAGCAACGCCCAGTATCATTTGAAGTTTAGAGCCTTCTTCTTTATGATCTTCCTCTTCACCAGGTGTCACATCATAGCGATCCCCAGCAAATTGCATGTGACGAGAACCTAAGCCAGCGGATTCAATTAGCGCGACAACGCCTCGTACAAATGGGATTTTTTTAAGCTTTTGTAACAAAGGTTTTTGTACTTTTTTGAAATGATAATAATCAATGGAATCATCGTTACGACGAATGGCTGTAACAGTATGTTCCTTTCCTCCGAACATCACACCCTCTAATTGTGCTTGTCCCCCGTATACAGGTGAATTGCTCAAGGCTAACACCACTCTCTTTATATATTTCAACTGTACCATTGTACTAAATTTAGTGAAAAACCTCTACCGTTACGCATAGTAAATTTTCTATATGGCTACACTAATCGTACATTTTAGGAAATAATTAGTGTGCATAAAGGAGAGGTATAGGGTGAAAGTAGCGACAATTACAGCACTTGTCAATGCGCTTGTTTTAGCGCTGTGCTTAAAAGGTTTACATTATTTCCATCTCATTAAATGGCATCCGATAGGGTTTTATAAAAAATGGAATTGGTTTGAAGAAAGCTCCAAATTATTTCAATGGACCTTTTTTATTTTTCTACTATTTATTATCGGCTTATTTTTATACATGACTATGCGCTATGTATATATCATCCCAGCTGTTTTTTCTTCCCTTTTATTAGGTCTTTTGGTGACCATCTCATTGGAATGGATTGCTTTAGATTTACCATTACAACTTACGTCTTTTAAAAAACTGTCGATTCCCTTTATGGTGACCGTTATTTGTTTATTACGTTTCTTGCTTGAAACCGCCAATTTCCATCAGAAGGAACATACAGCACAAAAACAAAGTTGAAGGTACAAAATATCCCCTTCGTTTAAGGGGATATTTATGGCACCACTAGTTGAAATTAGTTGCTGAATGCACGGTGTATGATAAAATAAATGGCAAGTACATAGAAAGAGGCGAATAGAAGCGTGAAGTTATTATGTTTGAATGGACCGAACTTAAATCGACTTGGTAAACGAGAGCCACATATTTATGGACATGAAACATTGGATGATGTTCGAGAAAATGTTCAAAATCTTGCGGCTTCTTTAGGTGCTACAGTTGAATTTCGTCAATCCAATCATGAAGGGGTACTAGTAGATTGGGTGCATGAAGCAGAGGACGAAAAATATGATGGTATTATCTTTAATCCTGGTGCATATACCCATACAAGCATCGCATTGCATGATGCGATAGCAGGTATTTCTGTGCCAGTTATCGAAGTACATATTTCCAATATCCACAAACGTGAGGCTTTCCGACATCATTCCTATCTTGCTCCGGCCTGCCTTGGTCAAATTTGTGGACTAGGTACGAAAGGCTATGAACTGGCACTACGTACATTTATCGAGAGGGAGAATTGATTATGTTGAAATTACAAAAGCTACGTAAAGCACTTCAAGAACAAAGCATCGATGGTATTTTAATTACGAATGGGTACAACCGTCGCTATATGACAGGTTTTACAGGGACAGCAGGCGTAGCAATTGTGTCTCAAAATGATGCTGTATTTATTACAGATTTCCGTTATACAGAGCAGGCTGCTGCACAAATTCAGGACTTCCGTATTGTCAAGCATGAAGCCACAATTATTGAAGAAATTGCTACTCAAGTAAATAATATGGGTATCAAATTATTGGGCTTTGAGAAAGATACTGTAAGCTATGGCACTTATGAACTGTATAAATCGAAGATTCAAGCAGATTTAGTGCCGATTTCTGGGCTAATTGAAAAAATTCGCTTGATTAAGACGGAACAAGAGATTAATATTATTAAGGCTGCGTGTGAAATTGCAGATCACGCATTTACACATATTTTAGGCTTCATCAAGCCTGGTAAAACCGAGCTTGAAGTTTCGAATGAATTAGAATTTTTCATGCGTAAACAAGGAGCAACTCAGTCTTCGTTTGACACGATTGTTGCGTCTGGTCTTCGTTCAGCATTACCACACGGCGTTGCAACGAATAAAGTGATTGAAAAAGGCGACTTTGTTACATTAGACTTTGGTGCGCTTTATAATGGCTATATTTCGGATATCACACGTACTGTGGCTGTGGGAGAACCATCTGAAAAATTGGTAGATATGTACAATACAGTCCTTGCTTCTCAACTGTTAGCACTTGAAAAAGTGGGTCCTGGATTAACAGGTATTCAAGCGGACGCGATTGCACGTGACTACTTAAAAGAAAAAGGATATGGCGAAGCATTTGGTCATTCTTTAGGACACGGTATTGGTCTTGAAGTACATGAAGGCCCTGGCTTATCGATGCGTTCTGATACAGTGCTAGAGCCAGGTATGGCCGTGACGATTGAACCAGGTGTTTACTTACCTGGAATCGGTGGTGTCCGTATCGAGGATGATATTTTAATCACAGAAACGGGTAATGAACTACTAACACATTCGTCAAAAGAACTCATTATTTTATAAACTTTGGAGGAACACAAATGATCTCAGTAAACGATTTCCGTACAGGTCTAACAATTATTGTTGATGGCCAATTATACCGCGTGTTAGATTTCCAACACGTAAAACCAGGTAAAGGTGCTGCGTTCGTACGTTCTAAATTACGTAATCTACGTAACGGCTCAGTGAATGAAAAAACATTCCGCGCTGGTGAAAAAGTTGAAAAGGCACAAATCGATAATCGTAAAATGCAATATTTATATGCACAAGGTGACGAGCATGTATTTATGGACTTGGAATCATATGAGCAAACTGAACTAGCTTCATCTGCTATTGAGTATGAATTAAAATTCCTAAAAGAAAACATGGAAGTGCATATTCAATCTTACCAAGGTGAAATGTTAGGTGTTGAATTACCAAACACTGTTCAATTAGAAGTAACAGAAACAGAACCAGGAATCAAAGGTGATACAGCTTCTGGCGGTACAAAACCTGCTACTCTTGAAACAGGTCTAATCGTACAAGTACCATTCTTCGTTAACCAAGGTGACGTTTTAATCATTAACACGGATGAAGGTTCTTACGTTTCGCGTGCATAATGATCAGCCTACTCTTTTCATTAAAGAGTAGGTTTTTATTTTTTTCTTATACATATACTGTCAAATCGTTCATTTAATGTGATAATAGATAGAAGCACTATTTAATTTTTATTGAGGTACTATCAAGTTTCTATCATCAGATAGATGGTCATTACTGGTAGAATTGTTTACAATCAGAGTAAGGAGTGAAAGGTATGCTACAAACAACATTTGATATGCGATATCCAATTATACAAGCACCAATGGCAGGCGTGACATCACCTAAATTTGTGGCGGCTTGTGCTGAGGCAGGCCTATTAGGTTCAATTGGTGCAGGTTACTTAGATGGTGAACAAACAAAGCAGTTTATTCAAGAAGTGAAGAAATTAACGACAAAGCCCTTTGCGGTCAATTTATTTGTGCAAGAAGAACCCAAAATTGATGTCGAGGTTTTACAACAAGCCAGAATGGCACTGCAACCTTTTTACGATGAATTAGGATTATCCCCTGTACAGAGCGTAACATCAAAGGAAGTTTTTGCAGGACAGGTTCAAGCTGTGATTGAAGAAAAGGTAGCAGTTTGTTCATTTACATTTGGGTTGCCATCTCCAGCTGTTCTTAAACAATTAAAAGATCATGGCGTCTATACGATTGGTACTGCAACCACATTAGAGGAAGCCATACTGGTGGAGCAAGCAGGAATGGATGCGGTTGTATTACAAGGGGGAGAGGCAGGCGGTCATCGAGGCTCTTTTACTGACCCTCTGCAATTAATTCCATTGCATGACTTACTACAACAAGTAGTGGGAAAAGTTGCGATTCCGATTATAGCTGCGGGAGGCCTTGTAACCAAAGAGGATATTCAAAAGGCACTTGAAAGTGGGGCACAGGCAGTTCAAATTGGGACGGCTTTACTAGTGGCAGATGAATGCGAAATTTCGCCACTCTATAAAAATGCTGTATTGGCATCAAAAGAACAACAAACGACGATTACGCTTGCATTTACTGGTAAACCAGCAAGAGGTTTAGCAAATGAATTCACGAAACGTATGGAGGATGCGACAGTAGCACCCTATCCACTACAAAATTATCTAACGACTACCATTCGTAAGGAAAGTGCTGAGCAAGGTAATGCGGAATATTTATCCATGTGGATGGGTGAAAATAGTCACCTCATACAGCAAACGGATACGGTGAAAAACATTGTGAGCAAACTATTATAATTTTTTATCGTAGAAGATCTCTATACATCTGTATAGAGGTCTTTTTTTTTGAAGAGCGACATATATTGCTGTACACGAGGGGGCGTAGGAATGGAATTACAAGACGTATTAAGAGTTGCTGGAGTGGGACTAGTCGTTGCGCTTCTTCATGTTTTTTTTGATCAAACAGGGAAGAAGGAGTTTTCATTTTTCCTCTTTTTCATTGCTTACTTATATATGACAGCAGAATTACTTCGATTTTTACGTCTATTCTTTAATGAGATTTTAACCTTCTTCCAATGGCTTACCTCATCCGGGTAATGTGAATGGAAATTGTCATCGTCGCTGTTGTCATGCTGCTTTTATTATTGCTGATAAAAGAAGTTATACAGCCACTCCATGCGCTAATCAGTGTGATGTTTTCTTTTTTGCTTTTTGGCATGTTGTTCTCGACGCTTTTATTGCCTTTCGCCAAACAATTGTTAGAAACACTTGCGTTTTTACCTTATGCGAAGGCTATTTTAATCAGTGCAAGTATGTTCTATGTCGGGCAGTGGGTGGCATTGCTTTTGGCAGAACATAATTATAAAGTGCTCGGGAACATCGTTTTTGCTGCGGTGAAAATTGTGATTTTGCTGTATTGGTTTAAAGAATTTCTGGCTGTTCTACAGGAGGTGTCGGCCATTTTAAAAAGGCTAAACTAAGGAGCGAAGCCATTGCAGGAGCAAATATTATCGTTTTTAATCGACCCATTCTTTCTCTTGCTCAAGATGACGCTCATGCTTTGCAGCTACGTCATCATCATTTTGATTGTGAACATGCTATTACCAGAGTTTGAAAAAGGGACAAGGATACTTTTTTTTCTTATCGTTTTAGCAACAATCGGTCCTGTTGTTGTCAACTCCTTTACATTAATTGATGAAATTGCACAAGGACTAGCCCATCTATTTACGGCATTTTATCCGATTCTTACATCAAGCTTTTTATTATCCAGTAGTATTACAGCGATTGCTTCCTGGCAGCCTTTTTTACTGTTTTTTGTACAAGTCCTCACCATTATCAGTAGTAAGTGGCTTATTCCTGGCGTGCTTTTGGCCATTGTCTTTGATGTATGCAGTGTCATCGTAAAGGAAATATCCTTTACTCGAATAGCTGAATTGATTCGCTTTACAATTATGAGCATCGTGTCGGCCTCAGTTATTTGCTATGTCTTACTGATGACCGCAAGCGGTGTAGCAGCATTTAGTGTCAATGCGGCTGTAGCAGAGCCCGTCAAAAAATTAATTGAAGAAAATATTCCAGTTGTTGGTTCTTTTATTGTGGATAGTTTTTCGATGTTTCAGCATATGACTCAATTTACATCTTCTCTTACAAGTATTAGCGCCTTTATCGCCGTCATTACGGTGTCTTTTATCCCAACTGTGCAGCTTGTAGTTAGTGCCTATTCTTTGAAAATGCTCGCTGCTATTTTAGAACCGATTGCCTTTGATGATATTTGTAGACTACTAGATCAAGTTAGCAAATCACTATTTACTTTATGTGCTGTATCATTTTTAATTGCTTTTTCATTTATGTTTTCTTGTTTTTTCCTCATTGTGTTCGTACAAGTCATGGCAGGGGGGAGATAGATTGATTCTTTTATTGGCATTGCTGTTTGTCTGTCAGATTTTTGTGTTTCTAACGGATGATAAGGAAATAATTTCACTGACAAAGTTGGTCATTACGTTAGTATTTTTGCAATTGCTATTAAAGATTCCATTTATCAATTCATAGGAAGAAACAAGCGTACATACACTTGAAAAAGAGAAGATGAAAGGAGGCAATGTACAAGTGATGTGGAAAAGACACGAAAAAAAACAACGTCATTGATGGTTTTAATTTTGATAGCTGCCTCCGTGGGAATTTTCATCATTTTACCTATGTACCAAACGAATTCAACAAGCGACAAAGGTTCACCGCTCACGAATGAAGAAAAACTTGAGCAAACCCTGAAGGCAATGGAAGGTGTTGGGAAGGTTAAAGTCTACTTTTATTATGGAGAGATGACAGATGATCAGGATGCCAATAAACTATTCAGCCAATATTTTCGAGGGACTGAACAAGGCGCGAAAAACGTGACGGGAATGCTCGTTGTGTCAGAGGGTGCTTCCGATATCTTTGTGAAAAATGAAATTCGTGCTGTCGTCAGTCAAGTGATGCAATTACCGATTCATCGAATTATTATTGTTCCAATGGAAAATAAGGAGGAAAAGTAAATGCGCGTACGTAGAAGAACAGTTTGGTTTATGACATTATTAAGTTTAGTAGCAGTCATTTCAGTGTATTATTTGGTAGATCCAGCAAAGCAATTCAATGGTCTTACTATTTTTACAGATGATACACTGCAACAAACAGCTGTCACAGGTGTTACAGATCAGGAGGCAACAAATGATATAACACAAGAAGTATCTTCACCAAGTCACTTATTTGAAGAAATGCGTATGCAGGTTAGTGATGAGAGAAGTCAGCTTCGTGAACAGTTAACACAAAAGATTGCCTCAGAAGAATATTCTGCCGAAGAAAAAAATGAGGCATATAATGAAATGGATGGCCTTATTAAACGTGAATCAGCTGAAGCTATGCTTGAGATGCTCGTAAAATCATTAGGCTACTCTGATGCGTTTGTTCGTGCTGAGGGAGAAAAAGTGTCGGTGACAGTGATGGCAGAGGAATTGTCAAAAGCCCAAGCAAACGAAATTATTTATTTGGTAAAAACAGAGATGGAAGGCGCAAATGATGTGCAAGTTAAGTTCAGTGCAAATAATTATTAAAAAATAAAGAAAAAAATAAATTTTTAGTTAATTATTAAAAGGTTGTTATATATCAGCTTCATGAAAAGGCTTTCGCTTAGTAAAGGAAAGCCTTTTATTTTGTTCATATTTACTTAATTTTCATTTAACTATTTCAAATTGATACGAAAAAATATAGAATAGTTATTGTAGTAGATTTTAATTCATAAGGAGAGTTAGAAATGTTCAAAATTCAAGAAATTCGTGAAATTATCAAATTAGTGGATTCTTCTTCTATTGACGAGTTTGTGTATGAAGTAGATGGCGCAAAAGTAAAACTTAAAAAGAATAATGTTGTTGTTACAGAAACTGTAGCACCTAAAAAAGAAGTAGTAGCCCCTGTTGTACAACAATCTGCACCAGCAGAAGCTCCAGCAGTAACACCTGCACCAGCGAAAGAAGAAGCGCCAGCACCAGCTGCAGCGGCACCATCAGTTAACGACCCATCGTTACATAAAATTGTATCTCCAATGGTCGGTACTTTCTATCAAGCACCAAACCCAGATTCTCCTGCTTACGTAAAAGTGGGTGACAAAGTAGGGGACGAAACAATCGTATGTATCGTAGAAGCAATGAAATTATTCAACGAAATCGAAGCAGAAGTGCAAGGGGAAATCGTTGAAATTCTAGTTAAAGATGGCG
The DNA here is from genome assembly GCF_027557635.1 of Lysinibacillus sp. JK80. Taxonomy (NCBI): domain Bacteria; kingdom Bacillati; phylum Bacillota; class Bacilli; order Caryophanales; family Bacillaceae; genus Lysinibacillus; species Lysinibacillus sp. JK80. The sequence continues at coordinate 255,136 of NZ_CP058997.1, forward strand.
ACTTAGTAGAGTACGGCCAACCATTATTCCTTGTAAAAGCTGAGTAAGGAGTGCAAAACAAATGAAAAAAGTTTTAATTGCAAACCGCGGCGAAATCGCTGTGCGTATCATTCGTGCTTGTAAAGAGTTAGGCATTCAATCGGTTGCTGTGTACTCTGAAGCAGATGCTGACGCATTACATGTGAAGTTAGCAGACGAAGCTTATTGCATCGGACCGAAGCTATCAAAAGATTCTTATCTTAGCTTCCCAGCGCTACTTAGCGTAGCTGAAAAGACAGGTGCTGATGGCATCCACCCAGGATATGGCTTCGTATCTGAAAACGCTGATTTTGCTGAAGCTTGTGAAAACGCTGGCATTAAATTTATCGGTCCATCATCTGATTCTATTAAAATTATGGGCATCAAGGACGTTGCACGTACAACAATGGAAGCAGCAGGCGTTCCACTTGTTCCAGGTACTGGTATTGTACCAGATATCGAAACTGGTAAAGAATGGGCTGCTAAAATTGGTTACCCTGTCATCATCAAAGCAACTGCTGGTGGTGGCGGTAAAGGAATCCGTGTAGCACGTACAGAAGAAGATCTTGTAAAAGGTATTGAAATTACGCAAAAAGAGGCTGCTGCAGCATTCGGTAACCCTGGCGTATATTTAGAGAAATTTATCGAGTACTTCCGTCACTGTGAAATCCAAGTTTTAGCAGATGGCTACGGTAACGTGGTGCATTTAGGCGAACGTGACTGTACGGTTCAACGTCGTATGCAGAAGTTAGTAGAGGAAGCTCCATCTCCAGCCCTATCCTCTGAGCGTCGTGCTGAAATGGGTGCAGCTGCAGTAAAAGCGGCACAAGCATGTAACTATGAAGGTGCTGGCACAATCGAGTTTATCTATGACTATCAAGAGGACAAGTTCTACTTCATGGAAATGAACACTCGTATTCAGGTTGAGCACCCAGTAACAGAAATGATTTCTGGTGTAGATCTTGTACAACAACAATTAAAAATTGCATCTGGTGAGAAGCTTCCATTCACACAAGATGATATAAAATTAAATGGTTGGGCGATTGAATGCCGTATTAACGCAGAAAATGCCTATAAAAACTTCATGCCTTCAGCAGGAACTGTTGATACGTATATAACACCAGGTGGCTATGGTGTACGTATTGATTCTGCTGTCTATGCAGGCTATACAATCCCACCATATTACGATTCAATGGTAGCAAAACTAATTGTTCACGCGGATACACGTGAAGAAGCGATTGCAAAAATGAACCGCGCCTTAAGTGAATTCGAAGTATCTGGTCCTGGAATTAATACAACCATTCCATTCCACCAAGCACTAATGAACAATGATGTCTTCAAATCAGCGCAATTCAATACGAAGTTCCTAGAAGAGAACGATGTATTGGGTGTAGCAGAAAAAGTGAAGTAAGCGTTCGCAAGTTTAAACCTCCTAGCTATTATTAGTTAGGAGGTTTTTTATGTCTAAGCATAACTAGATAGAAGACTTACTTGCAGGTAGGAAGATCAATCATAGAAGAAAGATTGACCGTTATAGAAGCTTAAACAATTACTAGTTGAAGTGTGGTGAAAAAGATTATAAAAGTTCTATTTTATAGATAGAAGATCGTTATCTGGTGTTAATATACCATTCTTTGTTGAATAGTCTCCTATGTTTCTGTAAAGCACAGCTGTCTTTATCGCATGGCCTTCTTTCGCAAATACAAGAAGGAAAATATCTTCCCGTACATCTAATCCACTAATACTACCTTTAAACTGTATGTTCATTGTTTCTTCAATCGCATCTTTCGTTGTATAAGGTCCAAAAATTTGCGCTTTTTCCCAATCAAAATCCGTTAATTTATTTAGTGAAACTATAGTTGTACCATTATTTGCTTTTTCCATTATATTTTTCGCAAGCAATGTATCTTCACTAGCACTATTCCCCAAAAAAAAAAAAAACATTGTAAACATGAGGACAACCCCACCGATGCCAAACAACCATTTTTGTAACATACTCTACCTCTACTTTATCTCAAATCAATTCTATATTATAGAAAGAATACTATATAATAGAAGAAAGAAATAGTCATCCCCCTGAAAAGGAGTGAAACAATGGATGCCAATATACAATAAGCTAGTGAGGGATAAAATTTTAGAAGTAATTGAAGCGAAGGGTTTATCCTATCATGCACGCATTTTAGAACCTAGTGAGCTGGTAAAGGCAATAAAGGCTAAAATGATAGAAGAAGCTACAGAATTTTACGAAGCCGAATGTAGAGAAGAAAGTGTTGAAGAGCTCGCAGACATACTGGAGCTCATTCATATGGCTATCGGTGTGCTAGGTGTACGCTTTGAGGAGCTAGAAGCGACCCGTGTACACAAGAAGAAAGCTCGTGGGGGATTTGAAAAGGGAATTTATTTAATCGATGTCGTGGATCAGTAAAGTCGGTTTTAAATTAAAACGGCTTTCGACAGCCAAACCTTCCTTTTTATAGTATAATAAATGTAAGTACAGCACTTGTTTGTGATGTGTAAGGGAAAGGATGATATTTGTATGGCAGAGAAAGTAGGACAATCTTTCGTACAACCAACACCTTCTGGGAAAGAAGAGCTTGGAAAAATTGAGGTAGCGGCAGAGGTGATTGAGGTTGTGGCTGGGATTGCTGTCAATGAAGTAGAAGGCATTGCTGCAACTCGTGGGAATATTGCGACGGGTGTCGTGGAACGTTTCGGTAAAAAAGTACACAATAAAGGCATTAAATCAGGTGTAACGGAAACTGGTGAAATTGCGATTGATGTATTTTGCTCTGTGAAATATGGATATGCCATTCCTAAGGTAGCAAAAGAAGTTCAAACGCAAATCCGTCAGGCTATTTTTAATATGACGGCACTAGAAACAGCAGAAGTAAATGTGCATATTACAGGTATTCACTTTGAAAAAGAAGAAACAGTAGTGCATGAATAAAAAAGAAAAGGATTGCCCAATGATGATTCGTTCATCATTGGGCAGTCCTTTTTATATGGATTTCTCTAGGATGTTCATGTGGATGTATCGCTATTTTATAATTCTATATGCTTTGGCTTTCTCCAGAATAACGCAAGTATGACGCCTAGCACCAATACGATTGTAGCAAAGTAGTATGGATAGTTCAGATTGATATCGAACAATACCCCACCTAGAATTGGGCCAAAAATATTACCAAGACTTGTAAACATAGAGTTCATGCCACCAACAAATCCTTGTTCATTTCCGGCAATTTTCGACAAATACGAAGTAACAGCAGGTCGAATTAAATCGAAGCCTACGAAAATAAAGAATGTCACGAATAAGATGGCAAAATAATGACTCACGATCGTCATGGCAAATGTTAATACTGCTGAAAGGATTAGTGAGTAACGAATAACATTAATCTCACCCATTTTCTTTGTCAGCCAATCAAATAGTATTAATTGAGCTAGTGCCCCAACAATACCACTTCCTGTAATAATTATGGCAATATCCGATGGTGTAAACGCAAATTTGTGATCAACGAATAAGCTAAACAATGATTCGAATGCAGCGAGGCCAAATGATAACACGAAAATAAGAATGAATGGTATGAAGTAGAGTGGACTAAACACACGCTTGACACTACCTAACATGGATTGTGCTACTTCTTCATTGTCTGTAGCACGTGTTGGCTCTTTTAAAAACAGCAATGACAGGATAGCTGCGAACAGACCAAGTACCCCAGCTGCATAAAATGGGACACGTGTACCAATTTCAGCTAAAAAACCACCGATCCCAGGGCCGATAATAAAACCTGTGCTAATGGCTGCACTCATATAGCCAAGTGCCTTAGGGCGCTGTGCCAATGTCGTAATATCAGCTATATAGGCGGTTACAGCTGGCATAATGAAAGCGGCACTCACGCCACCTAACATACGAGAGACAAAAAGAATTTCAACAGAACGACCAAACCCAAATAAAAACTCAGAAAGTCCAAAAATAAAAAGACCTGCAACAATCATAACTTTGCGGCCAATATTATCAACAAGCTTACCTGCAATTGGTGATGCAATTAATTGTGTAATGGCAAAGGCTGCCACCATATAACCAACAACAGAGCCAGAAATATGTAGCTCATTCATGATGGTTGGTAAAACAGGGATGACTAAACCAATCCCTAAAAAGGCAATGAAAAGATTAGATAATAAAATAGCTAAGGTTATATTTTGTTTCTTGCTCATAAACTTCTCCTTCTAATTGTTCGCGATACATGTTTTCAATCTACTAGAATATTTCCATGTAATACGATAAACCCTATAGTAACTATAGGGTCAAAAGATTTGTTTTTATTTTTAAAAATTTTTATCAGTTTGGGAGTTCTGGCTGAGAGTTATACGAATGCGCCACTACTTTTTCGGAGGAATTTTGTGTCTCTTGTTTTTGCCTAATCTTTAATTCTACTATAAATTTCTTTTCTTGTTCCATAGTGAGCGTTGCTGGCATGTATAGCTCATACACTTGCGATTCAAATAGTTCCTGCTGAGCCAATACATGATTTCTCAACTTTTCATAGAATGAAAAATAAGTATCAGGATCGTAAATAAAGGCAATGCATACATATCTACCCCCAGGAATAATGGTTTGTTGTATGTTTGGTGAAAGCTGCGAAAATGTGCGCTCCGTTAATAGGGGAGTGAAAATAGCATCATAAATGATGTCATTGACATCTTTATAGGGCTCTAGTGGATAAATACAGCCATAACGACTGTTTAAGACACTGCCTTCCTTTTCGATGATTTTAATTAAAGTGGCATAGTATGTACTGGTGCTCGATGTCGGTGTTAATTCAGTAGTGGTTACTTGAAGAACGGGCATTGCTTCCTCTATTTGCGCATAAATCTCACCGAAGACTGGGATATCAATTTGCTCTTGTAATTGCTTTTTTGTTTTTAGTAAGGTATTTTTTGCTTCGTTTAAACGTGAAATTTTTTCATTGATGCGTAGCTCCTGCTGAGCTAAAAAATCAAGCAATTCCTCAGAGGTTAATCTAAGTGCTTTTTTTATATCATCAAGCGTCACGCCGATATATTTAAGGGACTTTATAATGTCTAAATAGAATAGCTGATTGCCTTTATAATACCGATAATTGGTGAAGGTATCGATATAAGCAGGCTTAAATAAATCAATTTGATCATAATAACGTAATGTCTGAACCGATAAGTTTGAAAGTTTGGCAACCTCACCTATCGTATAATAATGTTCCTTCATAAATGGCCTCCACTAATAAAAGCTAAAAAAGTTTCGAATGGCATCAAAACGAATTTTATGCTTGCATCCACCCAGTAAAATAGGTGAGATGTACGTTCCTTCATTTGTTGATATTGTTCTTCACCGTCAACCATTTTAAATGTTTTTTGCAGCTAAGACATATAGCTTCAGTTTGCATTGTGACACCTCTAACGTTTTTCTTTATTATACCATTACGAACAGGAAACATTCATTTTTGGAATACCACTATTCGATGAGAAGTGGGCTTAAACAAAAAGTTCCTTGAAAAAGGTTCAGATTATTGAAAACTTGCTTGAAATCGTGTTTCTCATGTGATTTTATGCTATTATAAACCTTAATGCCACTTAAGAAGGAGAGCTTTACATGAAACGACATGAAGCACGCGAAAAAGCGTTGCAAGTTTTGTTTCAGCTAGACAATACGGATCTAACAGTTGAAGAAGCAATGGGCCATATTAAAGGTCAACCTACCAATGCCTTCTACGAAAAGATCGTAAATGGAACAGCTGAACATTTGGAGGAAATCGATGCTACATTAGAACAGCATCTTGAAAAGTGGTCACTTGCCCGTCTACCCAAAATTGAAAGAACGGTTTTACGTTTAGCTGTATATGAATTGTTATACATGCCAGAAACACCAAAAAGAGTAGTACTAAACGAAGCAATCGAGTTATGTAAAACATTTGGCGATGATAGTTCATCTAAATTCGTCAATGGTGTACTTTCTAAATTTACAGAACAAGAATAATGTGTTGAATTGGAAGGAGTAACGAAGGTTTATGTCAAGTGCAATTATTAATGGTAAAGAGATTGGTCAAGAAATTCGTAATGCTGTAGCAGAGCGTGTCATTCGTTTAAAAGAGCGAGGATTGACACCTGGTTTAGCGGTTGTGTTAGTTGGAGACAACCAGGCATCAGCTACATATGTGAGAAATAAACAAAAATCTTGTGAAGCGATTGGTATGTTTTCAGAACTCATTAAATTACCCGAAGAGACAACGCAAGAGGAATTACTAGCACAAATTGAGCTTTTAAATCAACGTGAGGATATTCATGGTATTTTAGTTCAATTACCACTCCCAAAACATATTGATGAGGATACAGTCATTGCAACGATTGCTGTCGAGAAGGATGTGGATGGATTCTCACCTGTAAGCGTTGGGAAAATGATGCTTGGCCAAGAAACATTTTTACCTTGTACACCGTTTGGCGTGATGAAGCTTCTTGAGTATTCAGGAATTGAAATCGCAGGAAAGCATGCTGTAATCGTAGGTCGTAGTCATATCGTTGGTAAACCAATGGGACAACTACTTTTACAAAAGGATGCAACGGTAACCTATACACACTCTAAAACGCCAGATTTACCTTCATTTACAAAACAAGCAGATATTTTAATTGCCGCAGTCGGACGTGCAAACTTTATTACGAAAGAGCACGTGAAAGAAGGGGCTGTTGTTATTGATGTAGGCATTAATCGCGATGACAACAATAAATTATGCGGTGACGTAAACTTTGCAGAAGTAGATGGAATTGCGTCTCATATTACGCCTGTACCAGGTGGTGTAGGACCAATGACCATCACAATGTTACTATTCAACACAGTGCAAGCAGCTGAAAATACGCTTGCAAAATAAAAAACCTTTTGAAGAAAGTCATCTCAACATTGTGTGAGGTGACTTTTTTGTTGTGTAAATTCAGAACTTTTCTTCGATTATGTCGTCTAATGTAACGTTTGGGACATACATACTGAGGAGGAGGTTTTTATGGAAAATATCGATATTATGTTAATTGTCAAGCATATCATTATTGGACTTGTCCAAGGCTTTACAGAGCCAATTCCTGTATCGTCGAGTGGACATGTAATGATTGCTAGCGAAATGCTGGGACTAGGTGAACAAGGTTTTACTTTTGCCATCTTAACCAATACAGCTTCGTTACTTGCTATTATGTATATTTATCGTGAGGATATTGTTCGTCTGATCAGTCATTTTTTTCTTTACTTGAAAACTAGAGAAAAGCGGTATAACGCAGATTTTCGCTTTGCTCTCTATATTGTCATCGGTTCAATTCCTGCTGGCGTTTTAGGGGTGTTATTAAGTGATGTTATTGCAGATAACGTAAGTATGACAACGATTGCGCTCATGCTATTTGTGACAGGGACTGCATTATGGTTAATTCGTAATATGCGTGGCAAGAAGAAAGATGCAGATTTACGTGCTAAAGATGCCATCATTGTAGGGCTGGGGCAAGCAGTTGCTTTAACGCCAGGCATTAGCCGTTCAGGAGCTACGATTATTTCCGCCATAGCAGTAGGGATGAAGCAGGATACAGCCTTACGTTTTTCCTTTATGCTTTATATTCCTGTAAGTTTGGGTGGGGTAGTCCTTGGCATTACAGATTTTTTAGACGAGCCGAATAAAGGTGCCTTAGCTCTTCCATATGCCGCCACTTTCTTGGCAACACTCATTATGACTTATTTTGCGATGCGTTGGTTTATGGGCATTATGAAAAGTGGCAAACTTAGCTACTTTACGTATTATTGTTTTATTGTAGGAACTCTTTTATTACTATTTTATTAAAATATAAAGTCTCATAACGTATGAAGTTATGGGGCTTTGTTTGTTATTTTTCATAATATACGATTTCTAATAGTGAGAACGTGTAGGAATGTGTTATAGTTGTTTTTCGATAGAAGAAAGACAGTCATTTTTTCTATCGAAACTGCATTTTGGCACGTCAACGACTGCAAAAAATGTTATGATAGGTGTAGTTTTGTGAAAAACTTGATTTTAGTAAAGGAGCCGAAAACATGTCCTCTGCTTCTTATTTAACAGTAAAAGCGTTAACAAAATATATTAAACGAAAATTCGATGCAGATCCACATTTGCGTGAAGTGTATGTAAAAGGTGAATTATCAAATGTGAAAATTCATCAATCCGGCCATATTTACTTTACATTAAAGGATGATGGTGCCCGAATAGCTGCGACGATGTTTAAAGCAGCGGCTACCAAATTAGCGTTTGAACCAAAGGAAGGTATGCAAGTATTTATCCGAGGGGATGTAAACGTTTACGAAGGCTATGGAACCTATCAGCTATATGTACAGGAAATGCAACCGGATGGCATTGGTAGCCTATTTGTTGCCTTCAATCAATTAAAAGAGCAATTACAAAAAGAAGGTCTTTTTAAACCTGAGTGGAAGCAACCGATACCAAAATTTCCTGAAAAAATTGGTGTGCTCACGTCAACAACTGGTGCAGCTATACGGGATATTTGTTCAACCTTAAAGAGGCGTTACCCACTTGCTGAAATTTTGATTTATCCAACCCTTGTACAAGGAGCTCAGGCTGCACCGAATATTGTGCAAAATATTCAACGTGCTAATCAAGAGGCAAGCTGTGATGTGTTGATTGTCGGGCGAGGAGGAGGCTCCATCGAGGATTTATGGGCTTTTAATGAAGAAATTGTGGCAAGAGCTATTTTTGAAAGCCGAATTCCTATTATTAGTGCGGTTGGCCATGAAACAGATACAACGATCGCCGATTATGTAGCCGATTTACGTGCACCTACTCCAACAGCTGCTGCTGAGTTGGCTGTGCCCGATCAAGCGGATCTCTACCAACGCGTGCTTACGCAGAAATCACAGCTACATCAAATGGTTAGGTCGCAACTTATGGCAGAGCGACAACGTCTAAATAAGCTCCAGCAGTCTTATCCATTGTCAATGCCAGAAAGACTTTATCGACCTTTTACAGAAAGATTGGCACAGCTTGAGTCAGGATTACAGGCAGCAATGCAAGTGAGCTTGATGAAAAAAGCTGCCCAACTTCAACAATTACATAGTACGGTGGAGCAACATTCACCCAAAAAGGCACTTGCTTTTCATCAGAGAGAGCTTGAAGCGCGCGTTCAACAATTATCACGTGCTACAACGTATTATGTGGCAAAAAAGCAACAACAATTTGAGTCAACCGTTAGAACATTAGAAGCTTTAAATCCACTGTCAATTCTAACAAGAGGATTTACAGTAGCATATAAAGATCAGCAAATGATCAAATCATCCACTGAGGTACAAAAGCAAGATCAACTGACACTGACTTTCCATGATGGAAAGGTTGTGGCTAACGTGACGAATATCTTGCCAAAGAATGAGGGGGAATTGTTGTGACTGAAAAACAACAAACATTTGCAGAAGCCATGACGGCACTAGAAGAAATCGTTCGCCAGTTAGAACAGGGTGATGTGCCATTGGAAAATGCGATTGATTTATACAAGCAAGGAATGGAGCTATCAAAGTTTTGCCATAGTAAGCTGCAACATGCTGAGGAGCAGCTTGTATCAATTGTCCAAGAGACTGGTGAAACAACAGCATTTGATCCACTAAAGGGAGAGAATTAGGAAATGAATGAGCCATTAAAGTACTTTATTGAAAGCAATACACCACAAATTGAAGAGATGATGTTTGCACTTGTTGAACAAATTGATGCACCAGCAGATTTAAAGGAATCTATGCTTTATTCATTAAAGGCAGGGGGTAAACGAATTCGTCCGCTTTTTGTGTTAGCGGTACTAGAGCTTTACCGTGAAAATCTTCAGGACGGTTTGATTGTCGGTTCGGTTATTGAAATCATTCACACATATTCTTTAATCCATGATGATCTACCAAGCATGGATAATGATGATTTTAGAAGAGGCAAGCCAACAAATCATAAAGTTTATGGAGAAGCGCTGGCTACGCTTGCTGGTGATGCATTAAACACACTGGCATTTGGCATTTTAGCACGCATGGATATCTCTGCTGAAAAGCGTATTGAGCTTGTCCAGTTGCTAAGCGTTGCAGCAGGTGCAGAAGGCATGGTTGGTGGTCAAGTACTAGATATGGAAGGGGAGCAACGTCAGCTTAATTTAGCTGAATTGGAACAAGTCCATGTCAATAAAACAGGTGCTTTATTGCGTTTTAGTATTGAAGCGGGAGCCGTACTTGCAGATGTATCAGCACAAGACCGTGCTACATTGAAAGAATATGCGCACCATATTGGTTTAGCTTTCCAAATTCAAGACGATATTTTAGATATTGAGGGAACGACTGAAGAACTAGGAAAAACAGCTGGAAAAGATGTCGCTAGTGATAAAAGCACTTATCCAGCACTCTTAACCCTAGAGGGAGCAAAAGAAAAGCTTGCTGAGCATTATCAACATGCCATTAACGCACTCGATCAATTACCAATAGATGTCAGCCTATTACGTGACTTTGCTGCTTATATAGTTCATCGTAAAAACTAAGAGAAAATCAAGGCGTTGAAGGAAAAGAATATGCTAGAATAGGTGGGAACGTTTGCAATATGTAAACAATGAAGTGCTCGTACTTTTAGCATATTGATAACACTGCTATAATGGTGGAAACACAATTGCGGTGAATATTTTATTGAAAAGGTGTGTGAGAAAGGTGGATTTAAATAAAATAACTAGTCCATCCTTTTTAAAAAACTTAAATAAGAAGGAGCTTGAGCAGCTTGCCCAAGAAATTCGTACCTTCTTAATCGAAAAATGTTCTGTCACAGGTGGGCATATCGGGCCGAATTTAGGCGTAGTTGAGTTAACGATGATGCTGCATAAAATGTTTGACAGTCCTAAAGATAAGTTTTTGTGGGATGTTGGCCACCAAGCTTACGTGCATAAAATTTTAACAGGTCGTGCGAGTCAATTTGACACACTACGTCAGTTCAAAGGGCTTTGTGGATTTCCGAAGCGCGTGGAGAGTGAACATGATGAGTGGGAAACAGGTCATAGCTCGACATCTTTATCAGCAGCCATGGGTATGGCAGCAGCACGTGATATAAAAAAAGAAAACAACTTTGTTATCCCTATTATTGGTGATGGGGCTTTAACAGGTGGTATGGCACTTGAGGCATTAAATCATATTGGCCATGCAAAAACAAATATGATTGTCATCCTCAATGATAATGAAATGTCGATTGCCCCAAATGTTGGCGCATTACACAATGTTTTAGGTCGTCTACGTACAGCCAAGGAGTACTCAAAAGCCAAGGAAGAGCTGGAATCACTTATTAATAAGATTCCTGTATTAGGTGGAAAGCTTGCCTCTACTGTTGAACGCGTAAAGGATAGCTTAAAATATTTAGTAGTATCTGGAGTGTTTTTTGAGGAGCTAGGTTTTAAATATCTTGGTCCAATTGATGGACATGATTTTGAAGCGCTTGAAATGACATTATCACATGCGAAAAAAGTAAAAGGGCCAGTCCTTGTTCATGTTATTACGAAAAAAGGAAAGGGCTATAAACCAGCCGAGGATGATACAATTGGGAATTGGCATGGAACAGGTCCTTATAAAATTGAAAATGGTGCATTTGTGAAGTCTGAGACTACTGGACCAGCTTGGAGTAGTTTAATTGCTGAGACGGTTCGTAAAATTGCTCATGAAAATGAGCGAGTGGTAACGATTACACCTGCCATGCCTGTAGGTTCAAAGCTACAAGGTATTCAAAAGGACTTCCCAAATCGTTTCTTTGATGTAGGGATTGCGGAGCAACATGCGGCAACGATGGCTGCAGGATTAGCTACGCAAAAGATGAAGCCATTTTTAGCGATTTATTCTACCTTCCTGCAACGTGCATATGACCAAGTATTGCATGATATTGCTCGCCCGAATTTAAATGTCTTTATTGGTATAGATCGGGCTGGTTTAGTGGGAGCAGATGGGGAAACACATCAAGGTGTATTTGATATTGCTTTCCTTCGTCATATTCCAAACATGACAATTATGATGCCAAAGGATGAGAATGAAGGGCAACATATGGTAAAAACAGCAATTGATTATGATGGTGGTCCAATTGCACTTCGTTATCCACGTGGTAATGGAATTGGTGTGCCATTAGATGATGAGCTTATAGCTTTACCAATTGGTAGCTGGGAAGTTTTACGTGAGGGGAAAGATGCATCTATTTTGACATTTGGAACAACGATTCCAATGGCAATGGCTGCTGCTGAAATGCTTGCGCAACAAGGAATCGATATTGAAGTGGTCAATGCACGCTTTATCAAACCGATGGATGAGGATATGCTACACCGTATATTATCTAGTCAAAAACCGATTTTAACAATTGAAGAAGCTGTTCTACAAGGTGGATTTGGTAGTGGTGTATTAGAGTTTGCTCATGACCACGGCTATTTAAATGCGCTAGTTGATCGAATGGGCATCCCAGATCAATATATTGAGCATGGTAACGTAGATCAGCTACTCGCAGAAATTCATATGACAGCAGAAGATACGGTTGCACGTATGCATGTATTACTTCAACAAAAACAGCAAGTGGGTTTGAATAAATAATGACAAAACAACCAAAAGAACGTGTAGATATTTTACTTGTAGAGCGTGGACTATGTGAAACAAGAGAAAAAGCAAAACGGTCCATTATGGCAGGCCTTGTCTTTTCAAATGAAATACGAATTGATAAGGCAGGCGAGAAAATTGCCGTCGATGCACCGCTACAAGTAAAGGGCTCAGATTTAAAATATGTGAGTCGTGGAGGCCTTAAATTAGAAAAGGCGCTACAAATTTTTGATATGTCTGTAGAAGGGAAGCTAATGCTTGACATTGGCTCCTCTACAGGTGGCTTTACAGATTGTGCCTTACAACATGGTGCAAGACATTGCTATGCACTAGATGTTGGCTCGAACCAATTAGCATGGAAAATTCGCTCTGATGAACGAGTGACAGTAATGGAGAAAACGAATTTTCGCTATACAACGGCAGCCGATTTATCAGAAGGTTTACCTGATTTTGCAACAATCGATGTTAGCTTTATTTCATTATCACTGATTTTACCAGTATTAAAAACATTATTGCTGCCAGGTGGGGATGTTATGGCATTGGTGAAACCTCAGTTTGAAGCTGGGAAAGATAAAGTAGGTAAAAAAGGAATCGTTCGTGATAAAAAAGTACATTTAGAAGTTTTGGAAAAAACGGCTGCAATGGCAACTGAGGTTGGTTTTGTAGTAAAAGATGCTTCATTCTCTCCAATCACAGGTGGAGAAGGAAATATTGAATTTTTATTCCATTTAGTGAATCCTATTGGACAAGAAGTGCTACCTGCATATACAGCTTTTAATGCACTCGTTGAAGAAGCGCATAATTCATTAAAATAACACGTGCTCGCTTATAGAGCCGTGTTTTTTCTTGTGCTTTTTTGTTGAAAATGGTAGTGTGATTATACACATATACAATTATTTATAAGAGGTGATTTCGTTGAATAAGGGACAACGACATATACGGATTCGGGATATTATCGCCAATCATGAAATTGAAACACAAGATGATTTAGTCGATTTTTTAAAAGAAGCAGGCTATAATGTGACACAAGCTACAGTATCACGAGATATTAAAGAGCTTCATTTAGTAAAAGTACCATTACAGGATGGGCGTTATAAATATAGCCTACCCGCAGATCAACGTTTCAATCCAGTCCAAAAATTACATCGTGCATTAGCCGATGCTTTTGTAAGTATTGATGGGGCATCACATTTTTTAGTCATGAAAGCTCTTCCTGGGAATGCGAATGCCATTGCTTCCCTACTTGACCATTTAGATTGGCCGGAAATTTTAGGTACAATTTCTGGAGATGATACCATTTTAATTATTTGTCGAAATGAAAATGAGCGTGAAAATACAAAAAATCGTTTGTTAGACATGCTATAAAAAATGGTTAATTTGATTTAGAGGTGACAATTTGTGTTAAGAGAGCTTAGTATTCGAAACTTTGCCATCATTGAGGATTTGACTGTCAGCTTTTTAGAAGGCTTAACAGTTCTCACTGGGGAAACAGGTGCCGGAAAATCTATTATCATTGATGCGGTGCATTTACTTGCAGGAGGACGAGGCAACACTGAATTTATTCGTCATGGCGCAAGAAAAGCAGAATTGGGTGGCTTATTTCAAATTTCGAGTTCAGTTCATCCTGTTCTGAAAAAGTTAGAAGAAGCAGGCATTGAAATAGAAGAAGATACAATTATTTTACGTCGTGATTTGAATGATACCGGTAAAAGTATTTGCCGAGTGAATGGTAAGCTCGTGCCTTTGTCGGTACTAAGAGACATTGGGGCAAGTCTCATAGATATTCATGGCCAACATGAAAATCAAGAGCTAATGGATGAAAAGCAGCACATCAATTTGCTTGATCAATTTGCAGAAGAAGAGCTGTCGCCGATTCAAAAAAACTATCGCGCTCAATATGATGAATACCGTTTGCTCAAAAAAGACTTAGCTTCTATATCCATTGATGAGCAGTTGATGGCACAACGTATCGATTTGTATCAATTTCAAATTAAAGAGTTGGACGAAGCTAATTTAAAGTTAGGTGAGGAAGACGAACTTCTAGACGAACGCCGTCGTCTGATGAATTTTAATAAAATTTTTGAACGTTCTAGTGCAGCCTATGAAGCCATTCAGGGCGAAACGAAAGGGCTTGATTGGATCGGAACAGCAATGGGTGCTTTAGAAGATGCTGCAACGGTTGATGAACAATTTAAAGAATCATCTGAGGCAGTGACAACTGCGTTTTATGCATTACAGGATGCAGCCTATCAGGTCAAAAATGTGTTAGATGAATTGGAATTTGACCCTGCACGTTTAAACGAGGTTGAGCAGCGTTTAGCGTTGTTGCAAACTTTAAAACGCAAATATGGAACGACAGTGGAAGAGATTTTGGCTTATTATGAAAAAATTAAAAACGAGTTAAATGAGCTGTTGAATCGTGATGAGATTTTGCAGGTGAAAGAACGACGTGTATTAGAGATGGAAGCTGTACTCAATGAGCTGGCTAGTGAACTTTCAACTGTACGTAAAGCTGCAGCTCAACAATTGAGTGAAGCAATTATGGCAGAGCTACGTGAATTACATATGGAAAAAGCAAAATTTATTGTCAATTTCGATGAATTACCCTATTTTGATGCCAATGGGAAAGATCAAATTATCTTCTACATTTCCACAAACGTTGGGGAACCACCAAAGTCTTTACCGAAAATTGCATCAGGTGGAGAATTATCACGAATGATGCTTGCGTTGAAAACCATTTTCTCTTCCTCCAATGGAATTACTTCCATTATCTTTGATGAGGTGGATACAGGTGTCAGTGGTCGTGTTGCGCAGGCAATTGCAGAGAAAATTGCCGCGATTTCTGTTAATTCTCAAGTTTTATGTATTTCACATTTACCTCAAGTTGCAGCGATGGCTGATCATCATTACTTCATTAAAAAAGAAGTCGAGCATGATCGAACGTTTACTTCCTTATCAGAAATTAATCAAGATGCTCGAATAGAGGAAGTTAGCCGTATGATGTCTGGAACGGAAATTACAGCGTTAACACTACAGCATGCCACGGAGCTTTTAAAAATGGCAGATGAACGAAAAAAACAAATGCGTTAACCATTATTCCAGAAACAGTTTCAGCTGTTTCTGGCTTTTTTCATTTTGCGCAAATATTTACCGCTTATAAGAACGTCACAACAACACATAGTAAAAAGACAAAAATGAAAAGGAGGTGTCGTATGAATCGTCATTGGCGTCAATTAGTCATTTTGCCTATGCTCATCTTTTTATTAGTGTTGCCTATACAAGCTTTAGCCGCCAAAAAGCTTATACCAATGGGCGAAGCAATTGGAATTCAACTTCAATTGTCCCATGTATTTGTCGCACACGATGTACTGTTAGCTTCCAATCAGTGGATGAAAGGAGGCGCTGTTATTGAAAAAATAAACGATATACCAGTAAAATCTCTTGCTGATGCCAAGCAGGCTGTGGCAAAAGATGGCCAACAGACATGGACGATCAATAGTGAAGGCCAACAAATTACATTGGAATTACAAAACCAAGAAGCAGAGCATGTCATTTCCTTTTTAAAAGATGAAACAGATGGAGTAGGAACACTGACTTATATTGATCCAGAGACAAAAAATTACGGTGCACTAGGTCATCAAATTGTCGATTCAACCCTACAAGAAGCCCCTGTTTTTAGAGCTGGCTCCATTTTTTTAGCTTCTATTCAGCAAATCCGAAAAAGCACACCAGGCCAACCTGGCTATAAAATTTCCTCCATTGAAAAGCATCAAGAACGTCTAGGTAGTATAGATAAAAATACTATTTATGGTATTTTTGGCCGCTGGGAAGACGGTTATCAACAAAGATTACCCAAAGCGATAGAAATTATGCATGAAAAAGATATAAAAACGGGGAAAGCTGAAATCTATACAGCCATTGAAGGCAGTAAGGTGGAAACCTTTTCAATAGAAATTACCAAAGTGGAAAATGAACGCCTTGAATTTATAGTATCTGACGAGAAGCTCATTGAAAAAACAGGTGGCATTTTGCAGGGAATGAGTGGCAGTCCTATTATCCAAGACGGTCGTTTTGTCGGTGCTGTGACACATATGTTTGTGGAGGAGCCGAAAAAGGTGCAGCGCTAACAGTAGCGGAAATGTTAAGAAGGTCTTCATAAAAAGGTATGAAAGGTAAAAATCCGTTTAATTTTCCCCAGGCAGGACAAAAGCCGCGGGAAACTACACGGATTTTTTACCCTTATTTCATCGAATCCAACATGTATTTCCGATAATTTCCTGAAGAAGGCATGATATTTAAAAAAACTGTAGTTTTATCTACTAAATTTATCTAAAATAAGTTATAAGAGCATTCGACAAGTCGCGTCATTTAGCGTAACTTGTCGATATTAAAAGAAAGTATCGGACTACATACTCATTTTTGGAAATAGAAAAGGTTTTTAAAACAAAAATGTCGAAAATTCCACAGTGTGCCAAAAACGGCATTTAGGGGTTTAGGTTATCGCTTTGAGGTGTTCAAAGCAAGTCCAGAAGGAGGAATTGAAATGACAAAGGTAAAAGTAGCGATTGCAGATGATAATCGTGAGTTATTAAAAACAATGGAGCAGTATTTTCAAGGACATGCCGAAATAGAAATTATTGCAACTGCTTCAAATGGAAAAGTATGTCTACAAATGCTTGAGGAATTTACACCAGATATTTTACTTCTAGATATAATAATGCCTCATCTTGACGGTTTAGCTGTATTAGAGTCCATGTATCAAAATGAGAAAATGTCATCAATTCAAGTCATTATGCTAACGGCTTTTGGCCAAGAGGATGTCATGAAACAGGCGGTGGATTTAGGAGCTTCTTATTTCATGCTAAAGCCCTTTGAATTCGACCAATTGGTACAAAAGATTTTACATTGTGCTGGACAGAAGGCGACACTTCCGAAAAAGACAAGCGTATTACAACCAACAGTACCTCAAAAATTAAATCAGCATCAATTAGACAGTACGATTACAGCCATCATCAAAGAAATCGGTGTACCTGCACATATTAAGGGCTACTCCTATTTGCGTGAAGCCATTCAAATGGTCTTTGAGGATATTGAATTATTAGGATCTGTGACAAAAATTTTATATCCAGAAATCGCTAAAAAATTTAATACGACACCATCCCGCGTGGAACGTGCGATTCGTCACGCCATAGAGGTAGCCTGGAATCGTGGCAATTATGAATCCATTTCGTCAATGTTTGGCTATACAGTCCATCACTTGAAATCCAAACCAACAAATAGCGAATTCATCGCCATGATCGCAGACAAAATTCGTATTGATATGATGGCTAGCTAGTACCGATATATATCATTAACATATACAGCAATTATACTTCGCATAGTATAGCGCCTTTTTAAATCTATAGTTTAAAGGGGCGCTTTTTTTGTTACTTGAACAAATACTGTGGAAATTTCTGTGGCTGACCTTTAATATTGAAATCGTTAAAAGAACGTTAAATCAGCTAAAAAACACGATATATACATGTATAGTGGATTTAACGTCATATTCTAAAGATGAAGAGTAAAATCATTTGAGACCTTTCTACAAACTTATAGTAGGTGATTACAATAAAAAGTATAAATTTTCAATTAGAGGGAATGAATTCGCTCGAAATCACACAGATAACAGAAGAGCTATTTGAGGTGCGTTTAGCTTTCGATGGTAAAATAAGTATGCAATATATGAATCGACAGCAATTGATACAACTAGGTTCTACTTTCCGAATTGAAAGGAATATCAATACACTGTTAGGTAAAAAGACCTATTTAGACCTATAGTTTAGTGGGAAGCACCCCTTTGATACCTGTACTTGGAAGATGATATATTCAAAATAGCTGATGGAATTACTTTGAATTTATCGGTAATTTTAATAAAAAAACTCAAAAACAAACAATTTATTAGTACTAAATATCTATAATCTTTTAGGGTAAATAAAATATTGTCTTATATTTTAATGATTAAGTGGTACTATTTTCTTTCTCGGTAGTGACAATGGTCTCTAAACAAATGTAAGTGGATTGTATATACTTACATATAGAGGGAAGGAGGAGGTAGCTTGATTCTAGTTCGAAATGAAAACTTCGAAATTTCTGAGGAAAATGGCAAGGTATTTATGCTTACTTTTAGCGCAGGTTTCCCATTAAAAGAATTTGATAGCATCCTACGTAGTCATCCACGACTGAAATTATCTAATTTTTCAATTTTAAAAAATGTGTTATCAACCCAGAATACCAATCCTGTTGAAATTGGACGCTGGCTTCCGAACATTGAAGCAGAAGTGGCACGTGATAAGATGTCAGCCTCTGTTTTTATATATGAAACGCATGATTATATTCAAAATAATAAAGAAAAATTAACACAACAAATTCGAGAAACACTCAATGAAAATGGAATTATACATGGCATATTAGATTTTGATATATTGAAGGCTGAACCAGGAAAAGCATTCTTAATTGCTCAAGGTGAGCAACCTATAGCAGGAATAGATGCACAAATTACATACTTACCTAAACCCGAGAGAAAGCCAGTCATTCGTGAAGACGGTAAAGCGGATTACTATGATATGAATTTTATTTCAGAAATTTCAGAAGGCTCTTGGCTAGGTGAAAAGATTCCTGCTACATTAGGTAAACCAGGGAAAAATGTGCTAGGTCAAGAAGTTGCTGCTGTACCTGGACGAGATTATCCTATCAAATATGATACAAAATCTGCCTATGAAGTGGAAGAAGACGGAAAAATCGTCATTCGCTCGAAAATTGCTGGCGTTTTAGATGATGTCAAAGGCATGATTGGTGTAAACAGGCACCTTCCTATAAATGGTGATGTAGGAGTAGAAACAGGTAACCTTGAATTTAATGGTTCACTTAGTATTAAAGGTACAGTAACAAATGGCTATACAGTTATTGCGACTGGCGATATTTCCATTGAAGGGGCTGAGGGTGTAAGCGGTGCCAAGCTTATTAAATCCATTGAGGGTGATGTATATATTCGTGGGGGCATCTTTGGGCTTGGTTCAACAGTGGTAGAAGCAGGTGGTAATATATTTGTAAAACATGTAAATGAAGCAAATTTATTTGCAGCTAATAGTATTCATATTGGTTTTTACGCACTAGGTTCACAACTTTCTGCTCATTCAATATATGTGGATGAACGAAAAGGTAAAATTATTGGGGGACGTGCAGTAGCTAAAAATACGATTGTTACGGCCATTTCAGGAAACCGATTAGAGCGTCGAACAGATTTAATAATAGAAAGTATTAATAAGCAGGAAAATAACACCGTGATGCAGGAAAAAGCAGCACAGCTAAAACAATTGCAAACAGAGATTTCAGCACACGAGAATAGCATGAAAAATTTATTACCTTTTCTCAATCAAATGTCCAAAGAACAATCAGCGTCATTTGAGGTAACAAAACAAGCCTTAACTAAATTAAAGGCTGAAGCGATTACATTAGATCGTGAAATAAAACTATTAATGGATGAAATGCGTCATGTAGGGAAAGAAGAGATTATTGTGACAAAAGAGGCGCACCCTGGAACTTATATTCAAATTGGTAGAAAATCATCTTTATTAAGCAAAATGACGAATGGTAAATTCCTACTAGAATTTGGTGAGTTAAATGTCTAAGGCAGCTTTTATCCCTGTTTTTGCACATCGAGGTGCTTCTGCTTATGCATTAGAGAATACCTTTCAAGCTTTTGAAAAGGCATTAGAGCTAGGTGCTGATGGGATTGAACTAGATATTCAATTCTCAAAAGATGGATTACCTGTAGTGTATCATGATCCACAATTATCGAGGTTAGTAGGCACCAATAAATTGGTGAGTGATTGTACGATGGAGGAGCTTCTGCGCTTTAAACTTGGCAAGCCTTGGAGACGTCTATTTTCGTCCTATAAAATGCCAGCGTTTGAGGCAGTTTTAGCATGGGCAAATATACAGCAGATGCCGTTGAATATTGAATTAAAATCAACGATATTGGACAATAAGAGTGGGCTAATTCATTTTCTTGGAGGCTTGGCTCTGCCAAAAGGTAGTCATTTTTCATCCTTTCACTATGAGCTTTTAGAGATCGTAAAAAAGCATAGACCTGAATTTGAAACGGCCCTTATTGCTACGAAAAAAATAAAATGGGATCTTCTAGCTGATTATAAAGCGGCTGATAGTGTGCATATGCATAAAAGGTACTACAAACCAAGCTATTTGGAGGCCTGTGTTACAAGTGAAAAAGCATGTCGTTTTTATGCTATTGATGGCACGGAACCATTTTTAACTAATCCGCACCCTTCTGTTATTGGTTGGATTACGGATTATCCTGATAAAGTTATCACATCTCAGCAGCGGGTATAAAAAGAGCTATCCAGTAAGTCTTGCATGACTTATTTGGATAGCTTTTTTTATTTTTTTTGGAAGCGTGGTGCTACTTTTCCGTTTTTTCGATCGCGATGCAGTAAAAATCCAGCGAAAAACCCAAAGCCTATGACGAAGAAAATGACACCAACTACAAATTGCAACCATAAAAATGGGAATGGTGAAATGAGCTTACCAAATAATGTATCACGCATAAATTTAATGCCACCTGCAGCCATAAGACCTGGAATAAGCATTACAATAAATGCAGCTAAACGGGCCATGTATACCCCTCCTTATTCCTATGATTAATTTTACCTGTGGATGGGGGAATGTCAAGGAAGGGTATAAACCAATATAATATTTTTAGCTAAAAACGTGACAGGACAGAAAGTAGCGATTGTAACTGAATGTTTAGAAAATTCTTACTTAAATAAGAATATGTAATAATAGTTGCGAAATTGTGAATTTGTCAGTATTGTAAAAATAAGTGGAGCAATATTATCCATTACTAAACAATTTCTTCTTTAAGTATTAGGGTCTAAACACCTACTACCGAATAGGAGCTCAGAATTTGCTGAGTGAGGACGCTATGAAGATTAGATTGTTAGATAAAACTTGATTGGATGGGCATTTGGGGATGCACTTTCCAAAGCAAAGGGGCGAGTTTCATGGAAATCTTCAAGTATATGGAAAAGTATGATTACGAACAATTGGTATTTTGCCAAGATGAAGCATCAGGGTTAAAAGCGGTTATCGCTATCCATGATACAACACTTGGACCAGCACTAGGTGGAGCACGTATGTGGACGTATGCGTCGGAAGAAAATGCAATTGAAGATGCATTACGTTTAGCACGAGGAATGACTTACAAAAATGCTGCAGCTGGTTTAAACCTTGGCGGTGGAAAAACGGTCATTATTGGTGACCCATTTAAAGATAAAAACGAAGAGATGTTCCGTGCGTTAGGTCGTTTCATTCAAGGATTAAATGGCCGCTATATTACAGCTGAAGATGTAGGTACAACGGTATCAGATATGGATTTAATCCATGAAGAAACAAATTATGTAACAGGAATTTCTCCTGCATTCGGTTCTTCAGGTAACCCATCTCCAGTAACAGCATATGGTGTTTACCGTGGTATGAAGGCAGCTGCAAAAGAAGCATTCGGTTCAGACTCACTAGAAGGATTAAAAGTTTCTGTACAGGGTCTAGGAAATGTAGCCTACAAGCTTTGCGAGTATTTACATAATGAAGGGGCAAAACTTGTTGTAACAGATATCAATCAGGCAGCTATTGATCGAGTTGTTAATGACTTCGACGCGATAGCAGTGGCACCAGATGAAATCTATGCGCAAGAAGTAGATATCTTCTCACCTTGTGCATTAGGGGCAATTTTAAATGATGAAACAATTCCGCAATTAAAAGCGAAAGTGATTGCTGGATCTGCAAATAACCAATTAAAAGATTCACGTCATGGAGACTACCTACATGAATTAGGTATCGTCTATGCACCAGATTATGTAATCAATGCTGGTGGCGTTATTAACGTTGCGGATGAATTATATGGCTATAATCGTGAACGTGCAATGAAACGCGTTGATGGCATCTATGAGAGTATTGAAAAAATCTTTGCTATTTCAAAACGAGATGGCATTCCAACATATGTGGCAGCGAACCGCTTAGCTGAGGAACGTATCGCTCGCGTAGCAAAATCGCGCAGCCAATTTTTAAAAAATGAAAAAAATATTTTACACGGTCGCTAATTTAGACAGTTGATACATGAAGAGAAGTCGCATTGTCGACTTCTTCTATTTTCAACAAGAAATTAGGGCTTTAATGAAGTAAAGCTAAAGTTTTTCTAAAGCACTGACTGTTAAAAAAATCACTTGGTTATTGTTTAATAGAATCCTTTAGCACTTTTCTCAATAGGGGGAATAAACATGGCTCAAAATTATGATGTTGTCATTTTAGGTGGAGGTACAGGTGGATATGTTGCAGCCATCCGAGCTGCTCAGCTAGGCTTAAAAACAGCCATTGTAGAGCGTGAGCGTTTAGGAGGTACATGCTTGCATAAAGGCTGTATTCCAAGTAAAGCGTTACTCCGAAGTGCCGAAGTATATCGTATGGCTAATAAAACAGCTAGCGAATATGGTGTCGATATTGAAGGTGTAACATTACAATTTGACAAAGTTCAAGCTAGGAAACAAGCAATCGTTGAGCAATTAAGCCAAGGTGTGAATACACTGATGAAAAAAGGCAAAATAGATGTTTATCATGGTACAGGGCGAATTTTGGGTCCATCTATTTTCTCACCTATGCCTGGTACAATATCTGTAGAAATGTCCAATGGCGATGAAAATGAAATGCTTGTGCCTACGAATGTTGTCATTGCAACGGGCTCAAAGCCTCGTGGTATGGCAGGGTTAACGATAGATGGGCAATATGTGCTGAATTCAGACCACGCATTACAGTTAGAAAGTTTACCAAAGTCACTACTAATCGTTGGTGGTGGTGTTATTGGAATTGAGTGGGCATCTATGCTATGCGATTTTGGTGTATATGTAACAGTAGTAGAATATGGTCCATCCATTTTACCAGCTGAAGATGCGGACATCGTTAAAGAAGTGACGAAACAACTTGAGAAACGAGGCGTTCGTATTGTTACGAATGCTCGCTTAGATACAAATACATTCAAAATTGAAAATGATAACGTTTTCATTTCTGCGCAAGTGAATGAAAAAGAAGAAGTTTTTGAGGCTGATAAACTATTACTTTGTGTAGGACGTGAGGCGAATACGCAAGGTATTGGTCTAGAAAATACAGAGATTGAAGTGGAAAATGGCTTTATTAAAGTGAATGGTTCCTATCAAACGAAAGAGTCTCATATGTATGCCATAGGAGATGTGATTGGTGGCTTACAATTAGCGCATGTTGCTTCTCATGAAGGGCTTTCAGCTATTGAGCATATAGCAACAGGGAAAACCGAGACATTGGATGCACTAAAAGTACCGAAATGTGTTTATTCCTATCCAGAAGTTGCTAGCATTGGATTAACAGAAAGTGCTGCTAAAGAACAAGGATTTTCATTAAAGATTGGTAAATTCCCGTTTAAGGCCATTGGTAAAGCATTAGTAAATGGAGAGACAGAAGGCTTTGTCAAAATTATCGCTGATGAAGAAACAGATGATATTTTGGGTATTCATATGGTAGGGCCTCATGTAACAGATTTAATTGGTGAAGCATCCTTAGCAAAAGTGTTAGATGCAACACCATGGGAAATTAGTCAAGCAATTCATCCACATCCATCCTTAAATGAGGTGTTAGTGGAATCTGCTCTAGCAGTGGATGATCGCGCTATCCATTTTTAATTTTCTGAATTTCATAACTAACATATCCAAATGTGGGGATATAGGATAAGATAGTTATTTCTCTATAATACGAAAGGGGTGTTCGTATGCAAGATGTTCAAATCAAACATGAAGATTTAGGTTTGTCAAATGAAGATGTACTTGCTATGTTCGAAACAATGTTAATGGCCAGAAGACTAGATGAGCGTATGTGGTTGTTAAACCGTTCTGGTAAAATTCCGTTTGTGATTTCCTGTCAAGGTCAAGAGGCGGCACAGGTTGGAGCAGCCTTTGCACTGGATAAAAGTAAGGATTATATTGCACCTTATTATCGTGATATGGGTGTTGTTTTACATTTTGGTATGACACCAAGAGAACTGATGCTATCTGCGTTTGCTAAAGCAGAAGATCCAAACTCTGGTGGCCGTCAAATGCCAGGCCACTTTGGTCAAAAGAAAAATCGTATTTTAACAGGTTCATCTCCTGTTACGACTCAAGTTCCACACGCAGTGGGCGTTGCACTTGCAGGACGTCTACAAAATGAAGATTTTGTTTCTTTCGTTACGCTTGGTGAAGGTTCATCCAACCAAGGAGACTTCCATGAAGGAGCGAACTTTGCAGGTGTGCATAAGCTACCAGTCATTATTATGGTAGAAAACAATCAATATGCGATTTCTGTGCCAGTAGAGCGTCAACTAGGCTGTGCAAAAGTATCTGATCGTGGGATTGGCTATGGAATGCCAGGAGTGACCGTGGATGGGAAAAATCCGTTACAAGTGTATAAAGTGGTGAAAGAGGCTGCAGATCGTGCACGTAATGGGGAAGGTCCAAGCTTAATCGAAACAGTCACTTATCGTTTAACAGCCCATTCTTCAGATGATGATGACCGTCAATACCGTACGGCTGAAGATATTGCAGAAGGCAAAGCAAAGGATCCAATTGTATTATTTGAAAAGTATTTAATGGATACTGGCGTGATGACTGACGCGATACGTACTGAAATCGAAGAGCGTGTTATGGCAGAAGTAAATGAAGCAACTGATTATGCTGAAGCGGCTCCATATGCACAACCAGAGCATGCACTTAAATATGTTTATGCACCAGTGGACGGAGGTGACATGTAATGGCAGTAATGTCTTATATTGATGCGATTACATTAGCAATGAAAGAAGAGATGGAACGTGACGAACGAGTTTTCATTTTAGGAGAGGACGTTGGTCGTAAAGGTGGTGTATTCAAAGCCACTACTGGGCTATACGATCAATTTGGTGAATACCGCGTGCTTGATACACCGCTTGCAGAAAGTGCAATAGCTGGTGTGGGTATCGGTGCTGCGATGTACGGTATGCGTCCGATTGCTGAAATGCAATTTGCTGATTTTATTATGCCAGCTGTCAATCAAATCGTCTCAGAGGCAGCCAAAATTCGTTACCGTTCTAATAATGACTGGACTTGTCCAATGGTCATCCGCGCACCTTTTGGCGGAGGTATTCACGGGGCACTTTATCATTCACAATCCGTTGAAGCACTTTTTGCTGGTACACCTGGTTTGAAAATTGTCATTCCATCAACACCGTATGATGCAAAAGGCTTATTGAAAGCTGCTATTCGTGATGAAGATCCAGTATTATTTTTCGAACATAAACGTGCCTATCGTTTAATTAAAGGGGAAGTACCACTAGATGATTACACATTGCCAATTGGTAAAGCAGATGTAAAACGTGAAGGAGATGACGTGACAGTCATTACCTATGGTTTAGCAGTCCACTTTGCTTTACAAGCGGCAGAACGCCTAGCTGCGGATGGTATTTCCGCTCATATCCTTGACTTGCGTACAGTTTACCCTCTGGATAAAGAAGCGATTATTGAGGCTGCAAGTAAGACAGGTAAAGTATTGCTTGTCACAGAGGATAATAAAGAAGGTAGTATCATGAGTGAGGTTGCTGCAATTATTGCAGAACATTGTTTATTTGAGCTTGATGCACCAATTCAACGTCTAGCGGGACCTGATGTGCCAGCCATGCCATATGCACCAACGATGGAGAAATATTTTATGATTAATCCTGATAAAGTGGAACGTGCTATGCGAGAACTTGCTGCGTTCTAATAGATTACAACAAGGCTGAATGAAAAAATAAAAGCCTCAGACGGAACAACAGATTTTGACTTTGCACATATGAAAGTCAAAATCTGTCTAAATGCCTGTCTACGTTTAATGTTTTTAGCGCTGCATCAGGTACAATGACGCCTAGGCTTAATTGATGGGAGGAATAAAAGATGTCGGTTCAAAATATTACAATGCCACAGCTCGGCGAAAGTGTAACAGAAGGTACAATTGAAAAATGGCTTGTAAAGCCTGGAGATACAGTTAAAAAGTATGATCCATTAGCAGAGGTTGTTACAGATAAAGTAAATGCTGAAATCCCGTCATCATTTGAAGGGATTATCACGGAGCTTCTTGCGCAAGAAGGTCAGACATTACCAGTTGGAGCAGTCGTTTGCTCGATTGAAATAGCGGGAGAAGGTGAATTACCAGCACCGCCACCTGAAAAAAAATCAACGGTAAGTACGGCTATTTTAAATGCAGGTGTTCAAAAGAAACAGGAGGCACCACAGCAGGTAGCAGCTCCAGTATCTGCACCAAAAGAGGCACGTACGGGTAAAGTACGTTATTCACCAGCTGTTCTTCGACTTGCACAGGAGCATGATATAGCTTTAGACCTTGTAACAGGTACTGGCGAGGGTGGTCGTATTACACGAAAAGACCTGTTAAAGCTCATTGAAACAGGTAATATCCCAACGGCAAATGATGTAGCACAAGCAGCTCCAACCGTTCAAACGACATCAGCACCTACAGCAGCTTCTGCATCACAGCAACAAGTGGAAAAAGCAGCTGCACCTGTACAACCTATTCATCCAGGAGATATCGAAATTCCAGTGACGAAGATCCGTCGTGCCATTGCGAATAATATGGTGAAAAGTGTACATGAAGCGCCGCATGCTTGGATGATGATGGAAGTGGATGTAACAGATTTAGTGACTTATCGTGATAGCTTAAAGAATGAATTTAAGCAAAAAGAAGGCTTTAATCTTACATATTTCGCCTTCTTTGTAAAAGCGGTTGCTCAAGCTTTAAAAGAATTCCCAATGCTGAATTCGATGTGGGCGGAAGATAAAATCATTCAAAAACATGACATCAATATTTCGATTGCAGTAGCAACGGATGATGCCTTATTTGTACCTGTTATAAAACACGCAGATGAAAAATCCATTAAAGGAATTGCGAAAGAAATCAATGAACTGGCTATCAAAGTTCGTACAGGAAAATTAGCAATGGATGACATTACTGGTGGTACATTTACAGTGAATAATACAGGTGCATTTGGCTCTGTTCAATCAATGGGCATCATCAATTACCCACAAGCAGCGATTCTACAAGTGGAAAGTATTGTAAAAAAACCTGTTGTTTTACCAGGTGGAATGTTTGCTGCACGTGATATTGTGAATTTATGTTTATCATTAGATCATCGTGTGCTTGATGGACTTGTCTGTGGTAAATTCCTAAATAGAGTAAAAGAAATACTCGAAAATACAAATAAATCTTCAACGTCAGTCTACTGATGACTTGTCGGAAACCTGCTGTATAAGGGTTTCCGATTTTTTTTATGCTTTTCGAGTCGCAATTTGTCATGTAGAATAACAAATAGAAACTACTAAGGGGGGAAGCTGATTAAGCGTCCGCATGTCAAACAACATGAAAAATATTGAATTTGAAATACCAGCCTATTCAGACTGGCAAGATGCAGCAATCAAAGCTTTAAAAGGGAAACCATTTGAGTCACTATTCACAAAAACAAATGAAGGTGTTACACTACAGCCGCTTTACACGCAAGAAAGTTTAGTAGCTAAGCTTGGAGAAGAGCTTGATTTACAAGTTGCCACAATCCGTTCCCTACAAAATGATCAAGTATTTCAGGTGGCACAACAAATTCACGCTGATTCAAGCGAAGCTTTTTTTGCACAGCTTGAGGATAGCCTAGCTCGAGGCAATGAAGTTATTTCGTTTGATAGCCGAGTGAGCTTTGCTTGGACAGAAGAAGTATTGGTCAAATTAGCATCATATTTCTCAGAATATTCGTTTAAAATTACTATTGAAAATTCAAAAGACCCATTATTAGCAGTATTCGACAACATTCCAGTAGATCAACAAGAAGCCATTAAAGGTTACATTATTTCAAAAGACCCTATCACTTTGACTGCATTTCCGAACGTGCGCTCAGTCAGTGCAGACACAACGGTTTATCATAATGAAGGTGCTAACGCTGTACAAGAATTAGCCTATGCACTTGCATTAGCAGCCAAATTTGCAGAACAAGAAGAAAGCTTTGAAGCGTTCTCGAAGAAATTCTTTGTATCATTTGCCATTGATACACAATTCTTTACGGAGATTGCAAAGCTACGTGCTTTTAAAGTACTTTGGAAAGCGTTCTCATCCGCTTATGGCGTAACAGATCATATCAAAATCCCTACTGTTGCTGAAACATCATTAAGAAGCTTTTCTAAATTAGATGTGTATGTAAATTTATTACGCTCTTCAAATGAAGCGCTTTCTGGTTTAATCGGTGGTGCTGATCTCTTTACGGTTCATCCACATGACGTGTTAACAAAGCCTACTGATCAATCCATTCGTATCGCTCGTAATGTATCATTAATTTTAAGAGAAGAAACAAATGTCTTAAAAGTAAAAGATCCAGCAGGGGGCTCTTACTTTATCGAGTCGTTAACAGCAGATTTTGTGAAAGAAGCATGGGCACTATTTTTAGACATCCAGGCAGCTGGCGGTATCGATGAATATACAGCCTCTGGCAAGCTTGCAGAAGAAGTGGAAGCATCCTATCAAAAACGCATCAAAGCTGCCCAAACACGTAAGCAATCATTAATTGGAACGAATATTTATGCTAATCCAGCTGATATTCTTGAACAGGATACAAATCCATTATTTGCTGATATTAAGCGTATCGCTGCTCCATTTGAGGACTTACGTGCAGACATGACAGCAGCAGATGTAAAAACAGGTATTTTAGCATTAGGATCATTAAAAAGCTCTAAACCACGCGCAGATTTTGTAGCGGGCTTCTTAAACACAGTTGGTCTTGTACCAGAAAAAAGTGAGCCAGTGACAACTGTAGAAGAGGCAGTAGCTTGGCTGAAGGCGACAGAGGCTAAGTATGTAGTGATTGCAGGCAATGATGATGATACAAAAGCATTTGTATCGGCCATTTTAGCTGAAAAACCAGCGAATGTGCTTGTAGATGTAGCGGGCAAATTTAAAGACGAAGAAGAAGCATGGTTAGCAAATGGCTTAAACGGCTTTATTTTCGCAGGACAAAACATCATTGAAAAATTACAGTCCGTGTTTGCGAGCATGAAGGAGGTCCAACGATGAGCAAGCCAAATTTTAATGCAGTAGAAATAGAAAAGGTTTTAACAGCTGAAGCACCTCAAGCGTCTGAAGATAAGTTCATGACAAATGAGGGGATTGAAATTAAAGATATTTACACAAAAGAAGATATTAAAGAGGCTAAACATCTAAATGATGTGGCAGGGATTGCACCCAACACACGTGGACCATACCCTACTATGTATGTAGCACGTCCATGGACGGTTCGGCAATACGCTGGTTTCTCAACTGCTGAAGAATCCAATGCCTTTTACAAACGAAATTTGGCCATGGGACAAAAAGGTCTTTCTGTCGCGTTTGATTTAGCAACACACCGAGGCTATGACTCTGATCATCCACGTGTAACAGGGGACGTAGGAAAAGCTGGGGTTGCGATTGACTCAGTTGAGGATATGAAAATCCTTTTCGATCAAATCCCGTTAGACCAAATGTCTGTTTCAATGACAATGAATGGTGCCGTATTACCCGTCCTTGCATTCTATATTGTAGCAGCAGAAGAACAAGGGGTAACGCCAGATCAATTAGCAGGTACCATTCAAAATGATATTTTAAAAGAATACATGGTGCGTAATACATATATTTACCCACCAGCTATGTCAATGAAAATCATTGCAGATATTTTTGAATATACAGCGAAGTATATGCCAAAATTTAACTCTATTTCAATTTCGGGTTACCATATTCAAGAAGCAGGCGCAACAAATGACATTGAGCTTGCCTATACATTAGCAGATGGCTTGGAGTATGTACGAACAGGATTAAAAGCAGGCATTGATATTGATGCATTTGCACCTCGCCTATCGTTCTTCTGGGCAATTGGTATGAACTATTACATGGAAGTTGCTAAAATGCGTGCAGCACGTCGTATTTGGGCACAAATGATGTCTACGTTTAACCCGAAAAATCCAAAGACATTAGCATTACGTACGCACTCCCAAACATCTGGCTGGTCATTAACTGAGCAAGATCCATTTAACAATGTTGCACGTACTTTAATCGAAGCAAATGCCTCTTCGATGGGACATACGCAATCCCTTCATACAAATGCATTAGATGAAGCGATTGCACTTCCAACAGATTTCTCAGCACGTATCGCGCGTAATACACAGTTATTTTTACAAGAGGAAACAGCGATGACAAAAGTCATTGACCCTTGGGGTGGTTCGTACTACGTAGAGAAATTAACAGAAGAAATTACGAAATCTGCTTGGGCGTTAATCGAAGAAATTGAAGCGCTTGGTGGTATGGCTAAAGCGATTGAAACGGGACTTCCAAAAATGAAGGTTGAGGAAGCCGCAGCAAAACGTCAAGCGAAAATTGATTCTAAAACAGAAACGATTGTTGGCGTGAATAAGTATCGCTTAGCAAAAGAAGAGCCAATTGATATTTTAGATATCGATAATACCATTGTTCGTCAAAAACAAATTGAACGTTTAGAAGCGATGAAGGCAGCTCGTGATGAAGCGGAAGTTCAAAAACATTTAGCTCGCTTAACAAAGGCTGCTCAAGATGGAGAAGAAAACCTGCTAGCGGTAGCAGTGGATGCAGCGCGCGCTCGTGCTTCTTTAGGTGAAATATCTGATGCAATTGAAGCAGTTTCTGGTCGTCATAAAGCGGTCATTCGTTCGATCTCTGGTGTTTACTCTGCAAACTTCTCTGATGAGGAGCAAATTGCGGAAGTGAAACAAATGACAGAAGAATTCCTTGAAAATGAAGGTCGTCGTCCGCGTATTTTAGTTGCTAAAATGGGACAAGATGGACATGATCGTGGTGCAAAGGTTGTCGCAACTGGTTATGCAGATTTAGGCTTTGACGTAGATATTTCTCCATTATTTATGACGCCTGCTGAGGCTGCTCAAATGGCTGTTGAAAATGATGTTCATGTTATTGGTGTGTCTTCACTAGCAGCAGGACATAAAACATTAGTGCCTGAATTGATAGCTGAGCTTGAAAAACTAGGTCGTGAAGATATTATCATTATTGTGGGTGGTGTTATACCAGCACAAGATTATGATTTCCTTTATAATGCTGGTGCAGTAGCCATTTTCGGACCAGGTACAGTGATTCCTGTATCCGCACAAAAAATTATTGAAGAAATCTACAAACGTTTAGGCTATGAGGAAGTGTCTGAATAATGGACAAAAATAAAGGAATGGAAGAAAGTGCGCTATTTGTCATGGACGGAGTAGAGGCGACTCACGACGGGATGCAATATGGTACACCCAAAAAGTTCCGAAAGAAAAAGGCAGACACTCTAAATGTAGGAGAGCTTGCACAACAAGTACGTGCGGGCTCTCGCACACATTTATCAAAAGCCATTACCCTCATTGAAAGTTCAAACGCTACCCATAAAGTACAGGCACAAGAACTATTGCAGGAGCTTCTTCCACATACAGGCAATAGTATCCGAATTGGCATAACAGGTGTGCCTGGGGCAGGAAAAAGCTCATTCATAGAGGCTTTCGGTACTATGCTTTGTGATATGGGGAAACGAGTTGCTGTTCTTGCCATTGATCCAAGTTCTTCTCTATCGGGAGGAAGTATACTTGGCGATAAAACGCGTATGGAAGAGCTCGTTAAGAAGCCTAGTGCATTTGTGCGTCCATCGCCATCGGCAGGTACCCTAGGGGGTGTTCACAAAAAGACACGAGAAACCATGTTAGTTTGTGAGGCAGCAGGCTATGATGTGATTTTAATTGAAACAGTGGGTGTTGGACAAAGTGAAACCTATGTCCGTGGCATGGTTGACTTCTTCCTGCTTCTTGTTTTAACAGGAGCGGGGGATGAATTGCAGGGCATGAAAAAAGGCATTATGGAATTAGCAGATGCAATTGTCGTGCATAAGGCGGATGGTGATAATGTACGTCTAGCTAAAAAAACGGTTGCAGAGTACAAACAAATTTTGCACTTTTTACAGCCTGCTACACCTGGTTGGATGTCAACTGCCATGCCTGTTAGTTCACTAGAAAATCGAGGACTTGATAAGGTTTGGGAAACAATTGGGGAATTCAAGCAAATCGTAGAAGCAAATCACTATTGGGCTACTCGACGCCAGCAACAAACAAAAGAGTGGTTCCAATCGATGATTACCGATCATTTAATAGATCTCTTTTATGGAAACCCGCAACGTAAAGCACAAGTACAACAGCTTGAACGTCAAATTTTAAGTGGACAGTTGACAGTTACACAAGGTGTGGATCGTTTATTTAGCGAGGAGCAGGAAGACAAGTAAACGAGTCTTATTGAAATCGTAGTAATTTCAACTGAAATGTGTTGAGCAAGTAGGTGCACAAATTGCTTGCAAACTGCTATGATAAGAGATGGATAAGCGTCAAAAATCTACTATCTGAAATATAACTAAATTGGCGCGAACTTGAAAGGAGCTATCGCTATATGAATATGGATTACGATTTATTTATGCAGGAAATTTTAAAAACAGCACGTGCTGAAATTGAGGCAGCTGGTTATGAACAATTAACAACACCAGAAGCTGTAGAAGAGGCGTTTGCTCGTCCAGGTACAACATTAGTAATGGTGAACTCAGTGTGTGGTTGTGCGGGTGGTATCGCTCGTCCAGCAGCAGCACAATGCGTTCATTATGATAAACGTCCAGACCATTTAGTAACAGTGTTTGCAGGGCAAGATAAAGAGGCAACTGCAGCAGCGCGTTACCATTTTGGAGAAGATCATCTACCTTCATCACCATCATTCGTTCTATTAAAAGATGGACAAGTTGTCGCAGAAGTGGGACGCTATGAAATTGAAGGGCATGACCCAATGTCAGTTGTGACAAATTTACAAGCAAACTTTGAAGAATATTGTGACGAACTTTAAGTCTATTCTTGCATAAGAAAAATCATTTTCAACCAAGTAGAAAAGCCTCATAGATCATGCTATCTATGTAGGCTTCCTACTGATCCTCATGTATAGATAGTTTCATTATTATTAAAATTTTGTAATATTGGCTAAATAATTAGCTGAATGAGTGAAGAGTACTAAAGGATGGGAGGCAGTCGGCCTGAAGAAGTTTTCAATCGGCTATCGAACTTTAAAAACAGCAATTGGTGCGGCCATCGCTATTGCCATTGCACAGTATTTTGATTTAGCCTCATATGCATCTGCTGGTATTCTAACCATATTATGTGTGCAACCAACAAAAAGAAATCCATTTATGCAGCCTATACACGATTGATTGCAAGTATTGTAGCAATGCTTTTTGCCTTTGTAAGCTTTGAGTTATTTGCTTATCATCCACTTACACTAGCAGGCATGCTTATACTCTTTATTCCTACTATTGTATCTTTAAAGGTTGCGGATGGATTTATCTCCAGTGTCGTGATTATTATGCATATTTACGCTGCTGAAGGTTATTCATTAACACTTGTTTATAATGAATTAGCGTTGATGGCTATCGGTTATGGAACAGGGATTGCCATTAATATGTATATGCCAGACATTCAAAAGGAATTAAATTACTACAGAGTCAAAATAGAGGAGCTATATAGTAAGATTTTTTTAGAAATTGCCAGCTATTTACGGCAAGGAGATACGTTGTGGAACGGCCAAGAAATTATCGATGCAATCAAAGCACTAGAAGAGGCAAAATCATTAGCGTTTAAAGATGTTCAAAACCATTTTACAAGACGTAAAAATGATTACTATGTATATTTCGATATGCGAGAGCAGCAGCTAGAAATTATCGAAAGAGTGCTACCCAAAGTGACGACATTACCTGTTATAGTACAAGAGGCTGAAATTGTGGCAGATTTTTTACAAGACCTAGGTGAGCATGTTCATTCGGGGAATACGGCTAGTCAGTATCGCGAAAAGCTCGAACATGTTAAGCGCGATTTTTCTCAGCTTCCTTTACCACAAAGCCACGAGCAATTTATCGCTCAGGCAGCCCTCTATCAGTTTATAGAGGAAATGGACAGGTATTTAGAAATAAAGCAGTCATTTAAAGGGTTAAAGGCTAAAAAAGAGCGCCCACAGTAGTGTGGACGCCTCGTGCTTTGCCTTAAATTATCATAGATAATCCGAATGCTAGAGATGAGATTAGCATAATTGCGATCATACTATAAATAACGACTTTTTGAAATTTTTATTACTCATATGCTCGTTCGCTCCTTCTTTTCTTATAAATAGTTTAGCAAATCTGAAAAATTTCTCAAGTAGTAGAGTTTTGACAAAAAAGTCTGTAAAATAGAGTATGTACCATAACAGAAGGAGATGTCACCATGGAGAAAGTAGACCATATTGGGATTGCAGTGCGCGATCTTGATGAACGCATTACATATTATACAGAAACTTTGGGCTTAAAGTTGATAAAAGTGGAAGAAGTAGAATCTCAACAGGTTCGTGTGGCATTTATCGACGCAGGGAACGTGAAAATCGAGTTATTAGAACCAATGAGTGATAAAAGTGCCATCCATGGTTTTATTGAAAAACGTGGAGAAGGAATTCATCATGTTGCGTTTGGCGTGACGGGAATTCGTGAACGAATGGTAGAGCTTCGTGAAAAAGGTGTACGTCTCTTATCCGAAGAGCCAGGGCCAGGTGCTGGAGGGGCAGAGGTTGCGTTTATGCATCCTAAATCCTCATTTGGGGTGTTATATGAATTATGTGATAAAAGTGGAAAAGGGGATAAGTGATTAGTATGGATATGTTCGACAAAATCAATGACTTGTATGACCGTAAAACGGTAATTGAACTTGGTGGTGGCTATGATCGCATCGATAAGCAGCATGAGAAGGGGAAACTTACTGCTCGTGAGCGTATAGACTTGTTGCTAGACGAAGGTACATTTTTCGAAATCAACCCATTTATTACACATCGTACAGTAGACTTCGGCATGGAAAAAATGGAGGGACCTGGTGATGGTGTCGTAACTGGATTCGGTAAAATTAACGGACGTCCAGTATACTTATTCTCTCAAGATTTCACAGTGTTTGGTGGGGCGCTTGGTGAAATGCATGCGAAAAAAATGGCAACAGTGATGGATCTAGCTGCTAAAAATGGTACACCATTTATCGGCATCAATGACTCAGGCGGTGCACGTATTCAAGAGGGTGTTCTTTCATTAGATGGCTATGGTCATATTTTCTACCGAAATGCCATTTATTCTGGTGTGATTCCACAAATCTCTGTGATTATGGGACCTTGTGCTGGTGGAGCTGTTTATTCTCCAGCTATTACTGACTTTATTCTAATGGTGGATAAGACATCTCAAATGTTCATTACAGGACCTAAAGTAATCGAAACGGTAACAGGAGAGAAAATTTCTGCTGAAGATTTAGGTGGTTCGAAAGTAAATAATGCGGTCAGTGGGAATGCTCATTTCCGTGCTCCTTCTGAAGAGGCAGCGATTGATGAAATTAAAAAACTATTAAGCTACTTACCACAAAACAATAAAGAAAAGGCACCTCGTCAAGCTAGACCTGAAGGGGATGACTACCGTCCAGAAATCGTAGATACAGTACCAATCGAAACAACACGTCCATATGATGTACGTAAAGTTGTTGAGCAAGTAGTGGATGAAGGTTCGTTCATGGAAGTACATGCAGAGTTTGCTAAAAACGTAGTAGTCGGTTTTGCACGTATTGCTGGCGAATCAGTTGGGCTTGTTTGTAACCAACCAAAAGTTCTTGCTGGTGGCTTAGATATCGATTCTTCTGATAAAGCTGCTCGTTTCATTCGTACTTGTGATGCATACAATATCCCAATCATCACATTTGAAGACGTTTCTGGCTTCTTCCCAGGTGTTAAACAAGAACATGGTGGTATTATTCGTCATGGTGCGAAAATTCTTTATGCTTATTCAGAAGCGACTGTTCCAAAAATTACAGTGATTTTACGAAAAGCTTATGGAGGCGCTTACGTTGCCTTAAACTCTAAATCAATTGGTGCTGACCTTGTATTTGCATGGCCAAATGCTGAAATCGCTGTTATGGGTGCTGCTGGCGCAGCTAACATCATTTTTGCCCGTGAAATTGCAAAATCAGATGACCCAGAAGCAACTCGTGCAGCAAAAATCGAAGAATATAAAGAGAAATTTGCTAACCCATATGTTGCAGCATCTCGCGGTATGGTAGACGACGTAATCGATCCACGAGATACACGTATCAAGCTGATTCAAGGACTTGATATGCTGTCAAACAAACATGAAACACGTCCAGAGAAAAAGCACGGTAATATTCCTCTATAATAGTCATACAAGCCTAGCAGCTCAAAAGTTGCTAGGTTTTTCATTGCCAAAAAGTGAAACATTTTTGTTTGTCATCCGTACTGATAGATATGAGGAGTTGAGATGAATGGAATGGCAGCAATTACAAACAGAGCAAGAAAAGATTCATGCACAACTTAGAAAAGCATCTAGATTAAACGAACAAAATCAGTTAATTGATGGGCAAATTAAACATACACAACAGGAAATAGACACTCATACAGCAGCACTCCACCAAATTCGATCCAAACTTGATAAATTGGATGGTTTCTCGTTTATGAATATGATTCGTACATGGACAGGGCAACAAGATGAACTGAGGGCAGAAAAAATTGATAAGGCGGCAGTACTTGAATTAAAGCTGAATGAAGCAAAGAAAATGCAAAATGATTTAGCAGAGGACAACGTGCAAGTGATGAATCAGCTTGCCCAGATTGATGAAAATGCGCTACAGCAATCACTTCAACAGGTCTACCTTAAAAAGAAGAAGTATTTACTGATTCATGATGCTGCCCAAGCAGAAAGGCTAGAGCATTTAGCACATGAGGAAATGCTAACAAAGCAGCTCATTAGAGAAATTAAAGAGGCGGAGGAAGCGGGAGAAGTAGCTCTTACAAGGCTAGGGCAAGCAGCAGCTTCATTACATTCGGCCAATGGATATTCCACATGGGATACATTTTTGGGCGGTGGGCTGATTGCTACGCACTTAAAGCATGATGCACTCAATCAGTCTGAAAACTATTTACATAGTGCTCAAATTGCGTTACAACGGTTTCATAATGAATTATTAGATGTTCATGAAATGTCTACGAAATCGCTGCATATTGAAACAGATGGGATTGTTAAGTTTGCTGATTACTTTTTTGATGATATTTTTTCAGCATGGTCTGTTCATTCTAAAATCTCGACAGCAAGGGAACAGGTCTCGCGTGTTCAAGATGATGTACATAATACGATTTGGCGCTTACAGGATAAACATAATAAAGCAGTCAACTACCTACAATCATTAGAAAAAGAAAAAGAGCTTATTTTCAATGACTAGGGAAAGTCTGAGATTTTTCTCAGACTTTTTATTTTGGTAGTATTGTTCAATGATTTCAACTCTTCTGACGTTGTGCTAAAATGATACATATACTATAACGTGGAAATACACGTAAACTAAGGGAGTTTTACAACATGACAAGTCGTTTAGTAGAAGAGTTTTTTGAGCTCGTACAAATTGATTCGGAAACAAAACATGAACAACTAATAGCACCAATTCTTGTAGATAAGTTAACTGCACTTGGATTTTCAGTGATTCAAGACGATGCACATACGCGTAATGGACATGGGGCAGGTAATATTATTGCCACATTAAAAGGCACACTGGATGTAGAGCCAATCTATTTCACTTCTCATATGGATACTGTCGTTCCAGGAAAAGGCATCAAACCATCTTTACGTGAAGATGGCTATATCGTATCAGATGGTACGACGATTTTAGGTGCCGATGATAAAGCAGGACTAGCTGCTCTATTTGAGATGGTCAAACGTTTGAAAGAGCAAAATATTGCACATGGCGATATTGAATTTATTATTACGGCTGGTGAAGAAAGTGGCCTTGTTGGCGCTAAAGAGTTAGATCCAGCTAACATTAAAGCAAAATATGGATTTGCGGTTGATAGCGATGGCAAAGTTGGTGGTATCGTGACAGCAGCACCATTCCAAGCGAAAATTTTCACAAAAATTATTGGAAAAACGGCACATGCAGGGGTTGCTCCTGAAAAGGGCATTTCTGCCATAACAGTCGCATCAAAATGCATTGCTCAAATGAAACTAGGTCGTTTAGATGAAGAAACAACAGCGAATATTGGGCGTTTTGAAGGTGGACAAGCGACGAATATTGTTTGTGACGAAGTGACAATCCTTGCAGAAGCACGCTCTATAGACAAAGCTAAATTGGATGCGCAAACAAAGCATATGCAAAATACGTTTGAACAAGTAGCTGATTCTTTAGGCGCACGTGCAGAGGTAGAAGTGAAGCTAATGTATCCAGGCTTCCGTGTAACGGAATCTGATAAAGTAGTTCAGGTAGCTATGGCTGCTGCACGCAATATTGATCGTACACCGACACTAGGCATTTCTGGTGGAGGCTCAGATGCAAACGTCATCGCAGGCTTTGGTATTCCTACAGTTAATTTATCTGTTGGATACGAGGATATCCATACAACAAATGAAAAAATACCAGTAGAAGAACTTGAAAAATTAGCAGATTTACTAGTAGAAATCGTCAAAGAATCGGCGAAAAACTAACAGTCGAATAAGGATGTGACCCTATGGAAAGTGTCAAAGCAGTCGTTTTTGCTTGTGGGACAGAGGAGTATGCTGTGCCTGTGGAGCAAGCGATTTCAATTGAAAAATTAGAGCAAGTAACACCTATTCCTCATTTACCTAACTATCTTCTAGGCTTTACAAGAATTCGCGGTGAGCTTGTACCTGTTCTTGATTTTGAACGCATACTGTACAATCGTTCATCGAATACAGCAACTGCTCGTATCATTGTGTTGAATACAGATGTTGTTAATTATGGATTACTTGTTACAGAAGCACGTGAAATTCTTGATTTCGATGAATCAGTACTTCAGCAATTGGGTCTAGTCAATTATAGTAAAACACGCTATTTTACTGCGGTAGCTAATCTTGAAAATCGAATGATAACATATGTTGATCCAAAAATACTGGTTAATTCATTAGAGGGCATTCGAGAAATTATCGATTATTTACACAAAATGCTTGAAAATGAAAAGGAAAACGTAGAGGCTTAAGTACTCTACGTTTTTTTATGTTTGAATAGTAAATTTAACCTGTATTTTGTCGTTTTTACGTGATCATACATGTGACAATTATGCATTATACCTACAGACAAACAATTACTAACCGCGTATGATAATGATTAAGAAAAAACTGAAAAAGGCAAACTTCACCGAAAGGGAGGGACGCAAAGCCATGAGTCTAAACACTATAATTTCAGTGCAAGATTGTCAGGTTGCCAGGTTCTGTTCTAGGAGCCGTGGCGAGTAGAATGGAGTTAGTTCGTATGAAGAGACAATTAAAAGTATGGACCGCACTAATCGTCATCATGATTAGTTCATTAGCTTTATCAAGTGGAAAGGTTGATGCAATGTCTATACAGGAAAAGGCTACTTGGCTGTGGGATACATCCCTCATCATTGATGACCAAGAAAAAATATTATTATTTTTAGAACATAACGATGTCAATAAAGTTTATCTGCAAATCGATCAAGGCATAGCGAGCAATGACTATAAGCATTTTATTAGTAACGCTTCTCACAGAGGTATTCGCATTTATGCATTGGATGGTGCTGCAAGCTGGGTTTCAGCTGAGGGTAGTCGAAGCCAAGACGAATTGTTTAATTGGTTACATACATATAATGAGAATTCAACTGAATCTGAGCAATTTTCTGGGGTTCACCTTGATGTAGAACCTTATTTAAATAGTGGATGGAGTTTACATCAAGCACAAACGATAGAATCCTATCAAACACTAATAATGAAAGCAAGTGAGAAAGCAAGTCAGTTACAACTTACTTTAGAAGTAGATATGCCATTTTGGTTTGATGAAGTTCAGTATAATAACCAATTTGGAAAAGGGTTATTAGCTGATTGGGTCATTGACCATACGGATAGTGTGACGATCATGGCCTATCGTGATGCTGCAAAAGATATTATCTCTATTGTAGAACATGAAATCGCTTATGCTTCCACTGTGAATAAATCAATTGTAATTGGTGTAGAAACAGGCGCTTCAGAGGAAGGGGAAAATATTACTTTTTATGATAATGGAGAAGCCTTTATGAATGAACAGCTTATACTTGTTCAGCAACATTTTTCAAATAACGATGCTTTTTATGGAGTAGCCATTCATTATGTGGAGAATTGGATGACCATGCGTCCATAAAAAAAGTCCTTCCAGTGTTAAACTGGAAGGGCTTTTCTATTGGTATTAGGATAGTCGACCACTGTAGTCCTCGAATTTAAATTCACGAATGACTTTAATACCTTCTTCATCATTATAAGAAACGATAGATGGTAAGTTGACACCGTTAAACATATGGTTTTTCACCATTGAATAATGAGCCATATCTGTGAATACAAGACGATCACCTGGTTTTAATGGCTGTTCAAACGAATAATCGCCAATCACATCACCAGCTAGACATGTTAGTCCGCCTAAGCGATATGTGTGTGCTAATTCATTTGCTTGTCCAGAACCAATAATCATTGGACGGTAAGGCATTTCAAGTACATCAGGCATGTGACATGTTGCTGATGTATCTAAAATAGCAAGATCCATTCCATTTTCTTGAATATCTAGCACCGTTGCTACTAAATAGCCTGTATTAAGGGCTACTGCTTCACCTGGCTCAAGATAAACAAGCAGGTTATACTTTTCTTGAATATAATTAATGATGTTCACAAGTTTTTCTACATCATAATCATCACGTGTAATATGGTGACCGCCACCGAAGTTTAACCATTTCATTTGGTGTAAAACATCACCAAATTTTTCCTCAACTACTTCAATAATACGCTCTAATGTATCAGAATTTTGTTCACACATCGCATGGAAGTGTAAGCCATCGATACCATCAAGCTGTGATTTATCAAAGTTAGCCAATGTTGTACCAAGGCGAGAGTTTGTGTAACAAGGATCATAAAGAGCTGTTTCAATTTCAGAGTATTCAGGATTCACACGAATACCACATTCAATTGTTTTACCAGCAGATTTAACTTTATCCTTGAACTGAGCCCATTGGTTAAATGAGTTAAATACGATGTGATCCACATAGCCTAGAAGCTCGTCCATTTCATGCTCAATATAAGCAGGTGCATAAACGTGAACTTCTTTGCCCATTTTTTCATAGCCAAGACGTGCCTCATGCAGTGAGCTAGATGTAATGCCCGCTAAATATTCCCCTACTAGTGGGAATGTTGAATGCATAGAGAAGCCTTTAAGGGCTAATAAAATGCGGCAGCCTGTTCGATCTTGAATTGATTTTAAAAGCTCAAGATTCTTTGTTAATAATCGCTCATCCACTACATAAGAAGGGGATGGAACTTTTGAAAAATCAATTGGTTTCATCGGCTTAATTCCTTTGCATCTAAATCAAGGTCTAATAATTCTGGGTTATGGCTTTCTTGCCATGGTAGACCCCATTTATTTAGTGCATCCATGAATGGATCTGGATTGAAATCTTCCACATTCCATACACCTGGTTTACGCCATTCACCGTTCATCACAAGCATTGCACCGATCATAGCTGGTACGCCAGTTGTGTAAGAAATCGCTTGTGAACCAACCTCGTTGTAGCACTCTTCGTGGTCACATACGTTGTACACATAGTACGTTTTTTCTTTGCCATCTTTTAGACCGCGAATGATACAACCGATGTTTGTTTTACCTTTCGTACGTGGTCCAAGTGAAGCTGGATCTGGTAATACCGCTTTAAGGAAGTGGATTGGTTGAATCATTTGCCCTTCGAATTCGATTGGCTCAATTGATGTCATACCTACGTTTTCTAACACTTTTAAGTGTGTTAAGTATTTTTCAGAGAACGTCATCCAGAAGCGGATTTGTTTTAAACCTTTGATATTTTTTGCAAGGGATTCAAGCTCTTCATGGTATAGAAGGTAAATATCTTTTGGTCCGATTTCAGGTAGGTTATACACTTCTTTTTTCTCAAGTGGTGCAGTTTCAATCCACTCGCCTTCTTTCCAGTAACGACCATTCGCTGTAATTTCACGAATGTTAATTTCTGGGTTGAAGTTTGTTGCGAAATGATATCCATGATCTCCCGCATTGGCATCCACGATATCGATATAGTGGATTTCATCAAATTCATGTTTTTGTGCATGAGCTGTGAAAACGCCTGTTACACCTGGGTCAAAACCGCTTCCAAGTAATGCAGTTAAGCCAGCTTTTTCAAACTTCTCTTTATAAGCCCATTGCCATTTATATTCAAATTTTGCCGTTTCAGGTGGCTCGTAGTTTGCAGTATCCACATAGTGCACACCTGTCGCTAAGCAAGCATCCATAATCGTTAAGTCCTGATAAGGTAGAGCCACGTTAATCACTACATCTGGTCCGAAAGCTTTAATAAGCTCAATAACCTCTTCTGTATTGTCTGCGTCTACCTGTGCAGTATGAATTTTTGTTTTTCCGCCGTCTAGTTTTTCTTTTAGAGCGTCACATTTTGAAACAGTTCTACTTGCGATACAAATTTCCTCAAATACGTCCGAATTTTGAACACACTTGTGTACCACAACACTGGCAACTCCGCCAGCTCCGATAATCAATGCTTTACCCAATTGTCTACCCCCAAGTTCATATAAAGTATTGTCAAACAAGCTGATTATACAGAAAATTGATATACTACTCAATCATTGTTTTAAAATTTTCTACAAAAAATTTTATTTTTCTACAACAATTAGACGTATAAGGAGGGGAATGCCTCGGAAAAGAAGGGAATCATGAATAAATCTACAACGCCATTTTAGTAAAAATAGAGGAAAGTTGCTGTTGTATAGACCTAAATAATTGGTGAAGTTATATCACAATTCATCCAAGATACTACGACATCAAGTAAATATTTTTCTAAATGAATGTTTTGAC
Organism: Lysinibacillus sp. JK80; assembly: GCF_027557635.1. Classification (NCBI taxonomy): domain Bacteria; kingdom Bacillati; phylum Bacillota; class Bacilli; order Caryophanales; family Bacillaceae; genus Lysinibacillus; species Lysinibacillus sp. JK80. The sequence continues at coordinate 298,858 of NZ_CP058997.1, forward strand.
ATAGTATCTCTACCGATTGACGATTTGATACCAACTACTAAATCATTTCTACTAACTTTACATAAAAAAATCCCTCTACATATAGAAAGGGAAGGAACCACATTAAACGTGCTACAGGTATCTGTGTACTGGAAAATGATGCATATTATTTCAGAAAACGATTGGATACTTGTTGTTTTTCTTCCCCCCATATATAGAAGAAAACCACAAGCAAAGTACTAAAAAAACCCATCACAAGAGCATACGTACTGAGGGCTACTCCCACTTGACTTTGCATGGCATAAATAAAAATGGCCCCTATTGTTAACAAGTTGCCTGTAACAATCGATACTAGATGAAAGCGTTTATTCATAGCAAGCCCTCCTATTAGATGAATTGGTAATGCTCAGGATTTAAGATAATTAACTTCAATTATCGCACAATTCAGAACTTTTTCCAATGTTTTTATCTTACTAGAATAATTAAAGATGCTTTTTTAATACATCTTTTTGTAGTATGATGAAACACAAAAGGAATATTCATAGATTATTACAAGAAAGGGGAGAGGATGGATCGTGAAATTACGCAATTCATTAACTTTTCAACTTGGGACGATTATCGCTGGTATTTTAGTGGTGATGCTAGGGATTACTTCGTTCGCTACATACATAACTGCTTACAATAAACTTTATGATGCTGCTGGTGTTGAGGCCTATGGCTGTGCCAATATTACGACAGGTTTGATCAATCCGCAACAATTGGACAAGGCCATTCAAGGCGACAAGGCTGTACAGGAAAGCATTGGGAACGATTTGAACTGGACAACAGGTCATAAAGATATTTTCCAAACACAATATATTTTATCGTTGGATGGCACATTATTAGCGCTTGATGATCATTTGGCTGAAAAAGGTTATGCCCCTGGTGATCAATTTTATTTAGATAAAGAAGCTATTGATATGTTGCTTACACATAAGCATCCAACATACTCACAGCCTTATACCTATGCAGGGATGGACCGTTTATCTGGCTATGCTCCTATTTTTAAAGACCATGATTCCAGTAAAGAAATTATTGCCATTAGTGTCATCGACTTTGATGCTAATATCGTGAAGGAGCGAACATGGGATGTTGTACGAAATGGGATTTTAATTAGTATTTTCCCTATGCTAATTGCTTCCATCATTACAGGCTTTTTAATTCGTCGTAAAGTAAGACCGATTAGTGTGCTGATTCAGCAGGCGAAAGAAATTGCCAATGGTAATTTAGCTGTACCTGAAACAAAAATTAACAGTAAAGATGAAGTAGCGGATTTAGCGAATACATTAAATCGAATGACAGCTAATTTACAAAATATGATTATGACGATGCGTTCCACTTCTAACACTTTAACGAATAACGCAGATGAAACCGCTTCCACTTTGAACGATATGAGCAATACCATTCAAGGTGTCGCCAATAATATCGAAGAGGTAACAAGTGCCGTGACGGCAGGGATGCACCATGCTGAAAATGCGACAGATGTTCTTACTTCTTTAGCGCAGGACCTTCAAATGATTCAAAGCAATGCCAATAACAGTGCTGATAACGCTCGACAAACGATGGAATTAGCAACAGAGGGTGAGCGACTAGCAAAAGATATAAGCAATGATATGGCACTAATTCACAGCGGATCAGGTGAGGTACGACAAACAGTAGAAAACTTAGTTACATCTGCAACCAAAATTCAAACGATTACAACGTCTATTGCAAACATCGCATCACAAACAAATTTGCTAGCACTGAATGCTTCCATTGAAGCGGCTAGAGCAGGGGAGCATGGCAAAGGCTTTGCTATTGTTGCTGAGGAAGTACGGAAGCTTGCTGAGCAATCTAATCAAGAGGTATTGCAAGTTGAACAGCTTATTCAGGATATAATGAAGCATGTGCAGCAGGTCATGTCATCTACGAATGATAATACGCAATATATTGAAAAAGGAACAGAGACAGTGCGTCTAACCGCACAATCTTTAGGAAATATTTCTACAGCAGTGGCTGCAACAGTAGAAGAAATGATTACCATTTCTAATGCTATGACCGCTGAAAACGAAAAATCTACACGTATTGTGCAGATGATTCAACAATTAACAGAATCTATTCGTGATATAGAAGAAACGATGAATATGATTACTGTCGCAGCACAGCAAACAACTGCAAGCATTGATGAGGTGGCACATGGCTCTAATGAAACAAATCACATGGCACACACACTCGAACAGCATGTAAAGGCGTTTAAATTAAAAGAATAATAGAAAGATTAGGACATGTTGGCTTTTGCTTATACTACTTAAATGGTAAACTAGCAATAAGATTTTTCTTTTGCGAAGGTGAGGATTTTAATGGTGGTAAAACAAATCAACGAGCAAGTTCAACAAGTCAATGACTTATTTTTGAGTGGTCAAGTAAAGGAAAGTTATCAACTAGCTAAAGAAATATTGGGCAATGATACAGCGATCGCAGAAGAGGCCTATCAAGTCATTCAGCAGCATGTGGCAATGCTAGAGGTAAATGGGTATGCAAATATGCCTCAGCCTACTGATGACAAAGTAAAGCAAAGTGTGGAACGTATAGATGGTTCGTATCCAGAACGAGATGTTCTCGCAGCTTATATAGGTAGTCAGGATGATGAGCAATTTGGTAAAGTGGTCGATGAATTATTAGCAGGACCTATAGAAGCGCAGGCGAACGCCTACTATACAATGGCAGAATATTATGTCCTTGCAAAAGAACAGGATAAGGCATCAGTACAGTATGCGGAGGCAATCAAATTGCAGCCTAATAAGGCATTGTATTGGGGAGCATTTGCACAGTTTTTAAATCGTCACGAAGGTAGCCCTTATTTGGCATTAAGACTGATTGAAGAAGCAATACTCCTAGATGGAATGAATCCTCGTTGGCACTATATTCAAGGTAATATATTTTTCCAGCTAGTAGCAGCGACAAAAAATTTAAGCTATTTACCTGCCTTGGAAGAAGCATGGGAGAAAGCTAAAAAACGTTGTACAGCTAAGCAGGTCACATTGAAATTGGATTTGGAGAAGTCAAAAGATTTGTTAGCGCAATGGAAAAAGCAAATGCTCTAACAGGTATCTATTAATAATTATTTCCTTTCTAGTATAATTATGCTATAGTGAAACCATAAACGGACGTATGAAGCTTATCGATGACATGAAAGAAGTGTTTTTTTGAGTTTATATGTAGCGTATGTATTGGTAGGACTTGCCATTGCCATGCCTGTAGGAGCTATTACAGTAGAAATGACAAAGCAAGGACTCAAAAATGGTTTTATGCACGGCTGGGCAGTTGGACTTGGTGGCATGACCATTGATATTGTATTGGTTTTTGCTTTGTATATGGGACTAGCTTCCATCTTGGCTATGCCTTTAATTCAACTACCTATGTGGATTATTGGAGCGGGCTTTTTATTCTTGTTAGGCTATGATTCTATCAAGAACGCTGACCATGATATTACATTGGCAGGAGAAAAAGTAACCAAATCGTTTTTTGCCTCTTATTTTAACGGCTTACTAGTGGCCATTTCGCCTGGTAATCTTGTTTTTTGGGTCAACGTATTTGGTGTGGTGCTAGCAAAATCTTATGGACAAGGGGAGTCAACGAGCTTTTTAATTATTGCTGCTGGTGTTTTAAGTGGAATTTTACTCCACGATATCGGTTTGCTGACCATTGTCTCGGTTACTCGTAAAGCTATGAATCGGAAGATGATTAGGACATTTACCATTGTCGCAGGATTCTTATTGATTGGTTTTGCTTGTTATTTTATCTATGAATTTATACAAGGAATTAAGATTTATATATGAAAAGTGCGATCCCTAAAGATCGCACTTTTTTTATTGCGCAATAGCCTCAGTATGCTCTTTTAAACAAGCTAAAATTTCTTCTGCTACTTCATGTGCTAATGCTAGTTCTGAAGTAAAGCCCACACAAGAACAATTCATCTCACCTAAAATATAGCAATCTTCTCCGACTTCATTGGTATCTAGCATAAAGTCGGCTGTCCAGATTAGCGGTAAATCATAATTGCCTAGTAGGTTTGTTACTTGAGGGAGCTGCTTTAAAAAGTTTTGTACCAGCTCTTGCCAGTCTTCAGGTTTGTCATAGCGATATTGAGCGCCAGAGAATAGAGTTGCACTAAAGGCATCCTCGGTAGCAGCTGGTTTTTTATGTACGACGTGTACAGGATGATCGCGCAACATGAATAAGCGGATTTCGCCTTCTGTAATCCTTGGAAGAAAGCGCATATCGATTAACATACCATTCGTCCCTGTAATATACTGCTCACAAAATGTCATAAAGTCGCCAAGCTGCCAATATTCTACATGATTATCTTTTGCTTCAGTACATTTGATTTGTGCATCAAGTGGCACTTCAGTGATACCCTCTGCTAGCGGTTCCACCAATTTTACACGCCAAATACCTTCTCCAGTTGAACCACGATTTTGCTTCAAAACACGCTCTGTTAAGGCTAAGGAAGTAGGGAATTGTTTTTTGAATGCTTCGATTGTGTAGTGGGCAAATGTATCATCAGGTACTAAATTTGTTGTCGTCAGTTTTGATAATACGTCTTTTGAACCATAGCTAATCATGGCGTCTGGATGTGGCATCCCTATAACGCCAGCTTGGCATAGCTCTCGTAGCATAGCAAAGTACTCTTCCTCATGCTGTAAGTTGCCTGGGTTAATGCGAGATACATAGGCAATACCATGTTCCTTAACATAGTGAAAGATTTCCTGCTTTTTTGTGATATCAAAGAAGAGTACCTCTGCATCCTGTCCACGTTGCTGTAGCGCTTCCACCATTGGCATTGTATCTGGGCGATAGCCATCTGGTCCTTTATCTGTGCCGCCTTCCACCTCAAAAAAAATAACTTTTTTATCCATAAAATACCTCCTTATATCTGTTGTTATGTTCAGTATAGTAGACAAATAAGGAGAAAAGATAGATAAAATATGTAAATTTTATGTATAAATTCATATATTACTATCTCGGTAATAGGAGGTATTGACTATTAAAGTTCATAACTCTCTTAATTTTCTGTTTTCAAGCTTGCTTTTTCTGAAATACTGTAAGGTATAAAATCATAAGAAGAATTAGCAATGTACCAATAAACTGATAGCCACCAAAAGCAATCTTTAACCACCAAACACTTGTGATGACAGCCATTAATGGTTCAAGACTACCTAGTAGGCTTGACTCCTTTGGTGAAAGATAGTGCAAGCTAGCAATATAAAACCAAAAAGCGAGCATTGTCCCAAAAATAACAATAAAGAGAAAATAGGCAATGGTTGAAAACGTCCAATCAGATAGATCGATAGCCCATGGTGGGTGAGCTATACTCATAACTATACCACCGATGATCATCGACCAGCCGACAACTAGTAATGAATGGAATTGCTGTAAAAGTGGGACGGCATAAATGGTATAAAATGCAACAGAAAGACCAGATAAGATACCCCATAACACAGCCATTAAAGGAACGGACAATGTTGAAAAAGAACCGTTTGTTAATAATAAAAAGGTCCCAACAAGTGTAAGTGACACAGCTATACCATCCTGCTTTGTCAATGGACTTTGCCTCGTTAGAAAGTAATAAGCCATGATAAACAGTGGTGCTAAATATTGCAATAATGTGGCTACAGCTGAATTACCAATAGCGATTGACATCATATAGGTGTATTGGACAGCAAGCATGCCAAGTAGGCTAAATAAAATTTGTCTAAAAGCATTTTGCTTTGTGCGCCATATGACGAAAATGGATTCATGCCGATGGGTCATTCTATAAATAGCTATTAGTAACAAACCTGCTAAAAGTAAACGACTAGAAACAAGCCAGCCGACCTCTAAATTGTCCTGCTGAAATAGTCGTTGGGCAACGGTCCCTCCGATTCCCCAGAAACTTGCTCCAAGAATAACTAGTAGAAAGCCCAGTGTACGTTTATTTTGGATAATTTGATTCATCTGTTTACATCTCCTAAACTATCAATATAAGATGATTATAAAGTGACTAAGTGGAAATAAATATCGATTTAATCCAATAAAATATCAATATATTGAGGTGTTAGAGATGCCGTTAACACATATTAAAATTGCCAAGGATTTACAAGAATTAACCTTGCATGGAACAAAAGAATTTCCAGTTGCCTTGTATGAAACGATTATGCGATTAGAAAGCATGGATTTTCTACCTCTCCATTGGCATAAAGAAATACAATTTGTTTTGATAAAAAAGGGATGTGCTCAGTATCGAGTGGGGACCGACGTTTTTGTTTTGAACCAAGGCGAGGGGCTCTTTATTAATGCCTCTGGATTACATGAAGCAAAGCCTTATCAAATTGAGCAAGCGATCGTTTATTGTGTAAATGTAGATCCAAAGTTAATGGGGGGGCATGAGGGCAGTATCTTTTTCTCAAAATATGTAGAACCGTATATTACAAGAAATCGAATACCTTATGTCAAACTAACAGGAGAGTTGGCACAGAAAGTAGCAACGATTGCGGAATTAATGCGAGAGCAAACCGCTTTTTTTGAGTTAAAAGTACGGAGAGAGCTTCTATTTATTTGGGAATCCATGCTAACCCAATCCTTATTGACAGAACAAATAATGGATTCTGCCACTATTGTGCAGCATGAACGAGCAAAAGCTATGCTAGATTTTTTACATGCACATTATCAGCAGAAAATAGCATTAGAAGATTTAGCTAGCCATGTGTATATAAGTCGCGCTGAATGTAGTCGTTTTTTTAAGAAAATAGTGGGCATGACACCGTTTACCTATTTATGCCAATATCGACTGCGCAAAAGCATAGAATTATTGAAGGGTAATGAGCTATCGATAACAGAAATAGCTGTTAATACAGGCTTTAGTACCGTCAGTTATTATATTGAAAAGTTTAAAGAATACACTGGCTATCCGCCACATGTTTATCGTAAGAAGTTTTTAAGTGTGAAAAATAATTGAACGTGAATGGAAATAGGACCATCTTTTATTCTCAAATTCTATACAAGATGAACCATTTGGCATAAAGTAAAATTATTAGTAGAGAGGGGGCATTGTGAATGATGGTCTTAAAAAGTAAGCAAAATATTTGGCTAGCCTTATTATTAGTGGTATTAGCGAGTAACTATACACTCTATAATACAGGATTTGGCACATCCCTTTTACCTATCGAAACAAATGGTGTTGTCATGGGCTCATTAATTGACTGTATTGTGGTGGTGCCTGTGCTATTTATGCTTTATAAAGGTAAATTTTCATTAAAGCAAGCCATCCTATTAGCTGCAGCTGGCTGTATTGCTGCACGTTTTATCATTCCTATGGAACACCTTCAGCCTTATGTGGCAGTGACATGGGCTGGCTTTGCGATTGAAGGGTCTATTATTCTATTAGAAATTATCCTAGTGGCAACACTTGTACGATACCTGCCAAAAATCCTAGGGGAAGTGCGGAGAAGCTCTTTACCAGATCTCTTTTCATTTTCAAAAGCTGTAGAAAAACATGCACCCAAGCATCCAGTTATTCAGATGATCTGTGCTGATTTATTAGTGCTTTATTATGGTTTCGCGAGTTGGAAAAGACAAGAACGACAAGGTTTATCTTTGCATAAAAATTCTAGCTATATCGCTTTTCAGCTCATGATTATTCATGGGATTGCTATTGAAACGATTGGTATTCACTGGTGGCTACATGAAAAGTCAATGATACTTTCCATTGTGTTGCTTGTTTTTAATATTTATTCAGTAATCTTCTTTCTTGCGGATATGCAGGCTATTCGCCTAAACCCTGTTTATGTCACAAATGATACATTGTACTTATCTCTGGGATTAATGAAACGTACTGAAATTCGTTTTGATCATATTGCTGAAATCATCGAAGACAAGGAGCGGTTAGAGGGAAAATTATCAAAAGATACGATAGACTTTATAGCACGTGATTTTGGTGAGGCCTATCCGCATTTTATTTTGAAAATGAAAGAGCCTGTGGAAGTAACGTTTATGCTAGGGATCAAGAAGCACTATAGTCACATAGCCATTAAAGCAGACCAGGTTCAAGAATTTAGACAAATGCTTGTAGAAGGAATGGCAATGAGCCAACATCATTAAAATTACTTATAAAAAAGTAGTAGTCAATGTTTTGTCATCAAAACATTGACTATTTTTTTATTGATTGATTTTAATACTATTTAAACTAATTTTAACCTTCGGATTTTATAGTTTTAATGTACTGAGAATGATTGATTTACAGGAGGGCTTTGTTTTAGCGAAAGATTGATATGTTGAAAATTGTATGCCTGAGATAAAAGGGGAAGTGTAATAAAAGCACGAATTAATACAAGATTACAAAACCGCAATGTTCAACATGGCTATATGGAAGTACCAATAACGAAGAGATCAATCAAATACAGTCTATGACAGAGTAACAGCCATCCTTTGGTATGTAGTGAACGGATTGAAATGACAAAATTCCAGCCTGCACTAGCAGAATTAAGGACAGAAAGACGATATGAGCAGATTACATATTATGTAGAAACACCAGATCACTTGTTCCAAAACTTTCTTTAATAAAAGGCGAAGCGCATTTATTGGAGAAATATTATAATAAGCTTAATGAGCAACATACCATTTCTGACAGCATTACAAAAATTTTTATTCCCGTACATCCAATCGATGTTCTTAAAGAACAAGTAATGTTAGAAAATGAAAATGTAAGAGTAACAAAAGATACGAAAACAAAAACCTCTGCATCTTTCTAGTCGATCAAAATCTACGAGCAAGTATTCCTTTACTGGTGTTTTTTATGTAAAGGATATCTGTCCTATTATGATAGAGACACTATCTGTTCATTCGAAGAGTCTATCATATTATACCAAAGAAGTTAGAGGGCCTCGTTTTTAGCTTTGCTGGACAATCAGTTAAACAAATAAATCTAAAGGTAGCATGGCAAAAATATAAAGCGGTTACAAAGATGATATATAACTAGCATAGAAGAGGAGGGATTGTGTATGAACGATTGCATTCTTTTACAGTCTAGTCAAGATTGGCATCTACAGAGAATGTATATGAAGAAGTTTAACAAACTGGTACTGGTAAAAAGTGTTCATCATAATTCAGCAGAGACAAGAGCCAAACTACAATATGAATTTTCCTTGTTTTCGAATGAGCAAAATCCTTGGTTATTAAAGCCAATAGCTATTGATTATATAGATGATCAATATGCGATCATCTATGAAAATTTTAATGGAGTCCCCTTAAAGCAATTCAGTAATAACTTGATTTCTTTGCATCAATTTCTCCAGATTGCCATTGACCTTGTCAATATTTGTATGAAAATGCAACAAAGTGGTTTACTTTATCTACACCTACATCCTAATCAAATCTTAATCAATCCTAATTCTTTAAAAATAAAACTATTAAGCTCTGAATTTAGTACAAAATATGATGTAGAATCTCCAGTTGTGATTGAAAATCCCTATGAACGACTAGAACAGCTACCCTATTATGCACCTGAGCAAACTGGCAGACTTCATTTAGAGGTAGACTATCGGACAGATTTATATGCACTGGGGACCATTTTTTACGAAATACTGGGCGGTCAATTGCCTTTTCAAGCAAAGGATGCCGTCGATTTGATTTATGAAATCATCACAAAAAAACCAGAACCATTGGTAAGTTTAGACAGTCGTTATCATTCATTGCTTTGGGAAATGATTGAAAAGCTATTAGCTAAAAACCCAGCTGATCGTTATCAAAGTGCCATTGGTTTGAGAGAGGATTTGCTACAAATCCAACAGAAACTTTTAGTAAACGAACCGCTTGAAAATTTCCTGCTTGGTGAACAGGATTTGCATCTGAATACGGGACTGTCTACTAAGCTTTATGGGAGAGAATCGCAATTCGCAGAGCTTTCCTCTGTTTTTCGTCAGGTTGCAAAAGGTGACAAAAAGATGGTTACGATATCAGGACAAGCAGGGTATGGAAAGTCCAAGTTAGTTCAAGAATTAAAGGGTGAAATAGCGGCCGCAAAAGGCTATTTTATTACAACTAAGTATGAGCAATTGCAATTAGAAAATGACTATTCCATTGTTATCCATCCTTTAAGGAGTTTATTGAAATTTATTTATATGGAAGGTGAAAGGTCTGTCCATTTATGGAAAAAATTATTTCAAGAGGTTAAATTAGTTGTGACAGATGAACTTATCCATCTATTACCTGAACTTAAATGGTTTGTGAAGGAGGAAGTACATTTCCAAAAAGAAGTTAGCCAAAATACAAAACAGCTCCATTCCTATACGTTTATATCGATTCAAAAAATTTTATTAACATTTGCTATGCAGAAGAAACCAGTTATATGGTTTGTAGATGATTTGCATTGGGCCAATCAAAGTACAGTTGAAATTATGACCCAAATTTTTGAGCAACACCGAGCAGGATACTTTATGATGATTGGTACATTCCGAGTGAATAAGGACAGCGCAGAGGAGGAAAATCAGCAAAGAACTTCTAGTTTTTCGAGCGGTCATCATATCCATTTACCCTCGCTTCAGGAACAACATGTTCAACAATGGTTGGAGGCATCTTTCCAGGCAAAGCCTCATACCATACAGATAATTGCCAAGCAATTATTTAATTTGACCAACGGGAATCCGTTATTTGTGAAAGAGGCGTTTCGATCACTCCAGCAAGATAACACAATTTATCTTAATGCAACAACAAAAGAATGGGAGTTTAATCGTAAGAAATTTAATTTATCCCGATTGAACAACGAGCTACTTGTCTTTATTGAAACTAGAATGGCTAATTTAACAACAGAAGCCCATGAGATTTTACGCATAGTTGCATGTTTTGGTCAGCGCTTTGAATTTACAGATGTCTTAAAGCTCGTGTCCTTATCAGCTCAAGCGTTATTAAAACACCTGGAAACACTTGTTGAAAATGGCTTTATTATTCCGTTAGATGCCCATTATAAATGGGCAAGTACGTTAGAGCATGAAGGGATTTTACATACATTTTCTACCAAATTCCAATTTGTTCACGATCGTATTCAACAAGTAGCTTACCAAGACTTATCAGGGCAATTGCGTGCTAAATACCATTATCAAATTGGCCAGCTTTTAACAGATGACTCTCAAATGGCTGCAGATCATGATCGATTAAGCGAAATCGTCATGCATTTCAATTACAGTCGCCACTTATTGACTGGGAAGGAAAAGCAAAAGCTGGCTATCTGGAATTATCAACTCGGTATTGAGGCTAAAAGAATAGGGCTCTTTGATAATGCGCTAAAATTTTTTACAACTAGTAAAGAACTATTGACGCCTGATCATTGGGAGACTAGGAGAGAACAGTCGGTTAAATTATATGCAAATTTAGGTGAATGTGAATATTTAACTGGCCACTACGAACAATCGGAAATGCATTTAACAGAAGCTTTGCAGCACGCAGAGACAAAATTAGAAAAACTGATGATTAACAATTTGAAAACGGTATTATACATTGAGTCCGATAACCCTACTATTGGTCTAGAAGCAGGCTTGGCAGGTTTTCAAGTTGCGAATCTTAAAATTTCAGCATATCCTAAAAAGTCACAGCTTCTAAAAGAGTATCTATTGTTGAAATGGGCATTGCGACATATGTCTGACCAAGACTTGTTGCAGCATCCGCCAACGAATAGTAAAGAAATTGATATTTTGATTCATTTAATTATTAATATGACGGCAAGTGCTTTCCTATTAAATCCTAACTTAACAGGCATTCTTTTAATGAAAGGGCTGCGTTTACAGTTGAAGTATGGCGCTACATCGAAAAGCGGCATGGTATTGATTAACTATGCTATGCTTTTAAATGCAGGTTTTGCCAATATAAAAGAAGCCACTCGCTTTGGCAAACTTGCCATCATTGTTGCGGATAACCAAGAAAGCATATATATCAAGGGCCATACTTATTATGTGTATGGCGTGTTTATCAGTCATTGGACAGAGCCCTATGAAACCAGTATTCAATATATTAATGAGGCTCAAGCAAAAAGCCAAGAGCTTGGCTTATATCATTTAGTATCCTCAGCATCATGTTTTATTGTCACGATACGACTTATTCAGGGTGTTGTTACCCTAGAGGATTTGCAACAAGAAATTAAACGACAACAAGAGGAATTTTCTATTCATGCAAGTACCCTTTCGATTGACTTTTTAGCCGAAATGGGGAGATGGATGAATATCCTCCGCTCTCCACATCATCCTGTACATTGGGCTTGTCCCATCACAATACAGGATCAGCCTGCTATTAAAATCATGCATTATACAGTGCGTTTACAAATGTCCTTTTTATTAGCGGATGAAATACAAGGGAAAGCGATTCTGGTTGAATTAAAGAAGCTAAGTAAGGACACTTATACATTACCAATCACTACGGTCTATTATTTTTATCGGGCCATGTGGCAATTTCACTTTCTGCATAGTCAAAATTGTCAGGTACAGGAGCAGAGGTTATTTTTAACGGATATACGTCAAAGCCTCAAGAAATTTAAGAAATGGGCTGTTTATTCTTCAGAAAATTATGAGCATCTCTATGCTTTATTAATGGCAGAGAATTACCGTTTACACAACAATGACAGTGAGGCAGAACTCTATTATGACCGAGCAATACGATTAGCAAGTATGAATGGTTTTGTCCAGGATACAGCCTTAGCATATGAACGAGCTGCAAACTATTATCTCGCAAAACAGCAAAAGAAAACGGCAAGGCATTATATATTGAATGGTATTCAAAGTATTGAAACGTGGGGAGCAGAAACAGTTGCTAGCAGATGGGCAAGAGAATATCAAGTGCATCGCAAACTGGAGAATCACAGTAGAGAATCACTCACGTTTGATATGATGACGGTTTTTGAAACGACTCAATCATTTGCAACAGCTATTCGTATGGAAGAATTACTGCATAAAATATTGTTTTCACTGTTAAAGCATATGGGGGCAGATAGTGGCTATTTCATTCATAAACAGCAGCAGGAATTATTGGTGTTAGCAAAGGCGGAAGCTGCGGAAAAAACATTTACGATGTATGATCAACAAAGTATGGAGAATTTTAATGCGAATATGCAATCGATTATACGCTATGTTCTTAATAGTAAAGAGCATGTGATTATCGACAATACACAAATAACACAGCATCCTCTTTTCTCCTATTCGACGGCTAAATCTATTCTTTGCCTACCTATTATCCATCAAAATGAAATTATTTCGATATTGTATTTTGAGAATACTTTAATGACGAATGCCTTCCATCCATCTCATGTTCAGCTATTGAAAGTAATTGCGGCTCAAATTGCTGTTTCTTTTGAAAATGCGAAAATATATGGAGATTTAGAAAAACGTGTTCAGTTGCGTACTAGGGAGCTAGATGAGACGAATCGGCATTTGATAAAAATGAATGAACGTTTAGAAAAAAATGAACTGGAACGTAAAAAACTCTTGCATAGTATTTCCCATGAATTACGCTCCCCGTTAACCTCTACATTAGGGTATATAGAACTTATGCTAGAGGGCGTGATTGATGACGCAGTAGCCAGAAAGAAATATTTAATACGAAGTAAAGAAAGGCTATTATCATTAAATAACTTAATTCAAGATTTGTTTGATTTAGCAAATCTAGAAGCTGGTAGAGCAGAATTTTCTTTTACAGAGGTAAAGGCAAAGGAATTATTTTTACAAATGGCAACCCGTTATGAGGATGAAGTAAAACAATCAGGATTAACATTCAGTGCTCACTTTTACGGTCATGAAGAAGCTCAGCTACTGATTGATAAAACGCGAATCAATCAAGTGATTGAAAATATCATGACAAATGCAATGAAATATACATCAAATGGTGGTATTCAATTGTCCTTCCATGTAGAGGACAAGCACTTGATTTGTTCGATAGCAGATAGTGGCATTGGTATTGCTGAGAGTGATCTTCCCTTTATTTTTGATAGCTATTATCGAGCAACTAACATCCATGAAGCACATTCGCATGGCATTGGCTTAGCTATCTGTAAACAAATTGTTCACCAGCATAATGGTGAGATTTTTGTTGAAAGTCTTGAAAATGAAGGAAGCATATTTAGCTTTACATTACCACTAGTTAAGGTATTGGTAAAAAATTAAAAAGGGGTGGTGAGTGTTTTCTTACTTCTCACCACTCTCTTTTTTATAAACGAATTGGTAGCCAAAACCTCTCACTGTTTGAATCCATTTCGGCTTTGAGGGGATATCTTCAATTTTACGACGAAGCGTACTAATATGGACAGATACGGTTTTCAAATCAGTGACACCGTCGTAGCCCCACACATGATCAATGAGTTGATCGACACTAATCACTTGATTCGCATGCTCAATTAGAAAAAAGAGGAGTAGCTTCTCCTTCGTAAATAAATTTAAAAGCTGTCCATCCTTATAAACATTTTTCTCATCTAAATGTATGGACAGATTATCTATATGTACAATATTACTTTTCTTTGTTGGGTTTCTTCTTTTTAAATTTGCTTGGATACGGGCCAATAATTCTTTTGGAATAAATGGCTTTGTCATATAATCATCTGCCCCCACCTCAAAGCCCTCAAGTTTCTGTTCAATTAGATGATTGACGGTCACAAAAATGATAATGACATCCGATACATCACGGATTCTTTTGGCTAACTCGAAGCCTGTACCATCTGGTAAATTAACATCTAACAAGATTAAATCTGGTTTTTGCGTGACAGCGAGATGCCAGCCACTGGATAGAGATGATGCCTTTAATACATTATAGTTAGCATTAGCTAGCGTGAGCGATAAAACCTCCATAATATCTATATCATCTTCCACTATTAAAATTTTCTCGTTCGACATATCTATTAATCACCTTCCTATTTCAAATATACCAACTTTTGTCTAGGTTGGGAATTAGAAGACTTAGGACTCGAATGATTTTAGAATCCCTCATAACCTTAGTCAAAATAATCATGCGAGTTTACTAAAAATAAATAAAGACTTCTATTTCCCATTAGAAATGAAGTCTCTAAAAAATTAATCTAAGTGTGCGATAGCTCGGAGTAGATCATCACGGATGGCCTCCCAAAATTGCTGTTGAACACTATCACTGTACGTATAAAGCTCTTTATGTTGAACATGGTCATAGATGGCAGCAATCGTTTCTTGATGAAAAGAGAGACGATGGTTTAATAGCTCTCGTTCTTCTTCAATACAAAATAGTTTATAAATATCGGATAAGCGTTCAAACTTTGCTAATTTCTGTGTCATCACTTCATATTGTGTTTGATGAAAACGCCCTACTGCAGAAGTCATTGAGATTTTTGCCCGATGCTCTGCTTGTAATGTCCGATACTCCTCTTGACGGATGGCCACACGATACCAAAATTCATAACGATTAGGTAATTCTTTTAGTTCATAGGTAAGTAATGATTTTAAAATTGAATGCACTTGTTCATATGTATCGATGATCTTCGCTGGTTCTTTAAAAATGCCAAACATACTACCACCCCCATGTAGTTTAATACTACGAGTGAAGATTAAAATCCTTTAAAATAATCATAATATTCAAAAGCGAGAACCTACTAATTATTGAAACCCTGACTCCGTAGTTACGTAAAGATTTACAGGGGGTGAGTCAATGTATGAGTATAAATTTGTACAAACACATTTAGGTAGCTTTTTTCAGGAATCTACCTATCGGAAAACAATCGAAGAATACGCGAAGCAAGGTTGGCGTTTAGTGCAAGTATTGCCGATTGCTTATAATGGTCATGGGAAACCAACAGACTATGAAATCATTTTTGAGAGATTATTATCATGACTATCAATGAACGCTAGATTCTTGCCATAAATGGTGGGAGTTTAGCGTTTTCTTATTTTAATACAAAATTTGCTGTTTTTATTAACAAAAATAGTGTATTCAGAAAAATATAGAAATAGCATTTACAAAACAAAAATATATGTGTTAACTTAAATATTGTTAATGGTTAACTTAAAAGAGGGAGGTTAACAATGCAACATTTTTGGGTTGTCGGTACAGATACGGATGTTGGGAAAACAATTGTCACCACCATGTTGATGTGTCATTTACAAAAACAAGGCTTGAAAGTTTCACCATACAAGCCTGTGCAAACAGGAGAGGTATACGAAAACGGTCGTGGCTATTATCATGATACAGCCATGTATGAAAAGTATTCCTTACAAAAGCTTCAACAAGAGCATCTCAATAGCTATTCATTTAGAGAAGCTGCATCGCCACATTTTGCTGCGCAACTGGAGGGGCAGCAAATTGATGTCAATGAGCTATTATTGCGGATTCAATTATTACAAGCGTCCTATGATGTTGTGATATGTGAAGGAGCGGGTGGGCTTTTTGTTCCTTTTACTGCTCCCCATGGGATGACGCTGCTTGATGTCATCGTCAGTAGCAAGCTGCCAGTAGTGCTTGTTACAAGGACATCCCTAGGGACGATCAATCACACATTATTAACAATAGAGGCATTGCGCTCTCGTGAAGTTGACGTTCTTGGCATAGTGTTTAATGGGAACACAGGTAGCAGTATGGAGCAAGATAATATACAAACGATTTTACAGTACCATCCCTTGCCCTATGCGATTATTCCAAAGCTACAAAATTTGTCACAGCTAATGGATTATGCCATGACGCACACAACACTGTTTGAAAGGTTTTTTAACTATGAAACAAGCATTAACTGATTTACAGCTAAGAGATTTACGTCATGTTTGGCATCCATGCTCACAAATGAAGGACTATGAGGCATTTCCACCCATCGTCATAAAAAAGGGGCAAGGCGTGTGGCTTTATGACGAACATGATCAGCGTTATTTGGATGCTGTATCTTCTTGGTGGGTTAATTTATTTGGACATGCCAATCCGCGTATTAGCAAAGCTTTAAGTGAGCAAGCATTTACATTAGAGCATACGATCTTTGCTAATTTTACACATGAACCAGCCATACAATTGGCTGAAAAATTAACCGCATTAGCACCACAGGGATTACATAAAGTCTTTTTTGCCGATAATGGCTCATCTGCTATTGAAGTTGCACTGAAAATGAGCTTTCAATACCATATGCAGACGGGGAAACCAGCAAAAAAGCGCTTTCTCGCCTTGACGGATGCCTATCATGGAGAAACTATTGGTGCTTTATCCATAGGAGGGGTAGGGCTTTACAATGAAGTTTACCAGCCACTGTTATTAGATACTGTTCGTGCTAAAGGGCCAGATTGCTTCCGCTGTCCATTTCAGGAAGATCCAGCAAGCTGTAATGCACCATGTAGTCAATTTGTTGAGGAACAACTTCAAGCGCATCATGAGGAAATCACGGCAGTTATTATTGAACCATTAATTCAGGCTGCAGCAGGTATGAAAATGTACCCACCTGTCTATTTACAGCGCTTACGGGCGTTGTGCTCACATTATGATGTGCACTTCATTGCAGATGAAATTGCTGTAGGTTTTGGTCGGACCGGTACATTATTTGCCTGTCAACAAGCGGACATCATGCCAGATTTTATGTGTTTATCAAAGGGGCTAACAGGTGGTTATTTACCTTTATCAGTTGTTTTAACGACGGAGCAAGTCTATGACGCTTTTTATGATGATTACGGAACAATGAAGGCTTTTTTACATTCGCATAGCTATTCAGGCAATACATTGGCCTGTCGTGTGGCACTGGAAGTGTTAACGATGTTTCAAGAGGAACAAGTGATGGAGATGATTCAGCACAAGGGACAATACATGCGAGCGTTAGCCATGGAAGCTTTTTGTGATATGCCTTATGTGGGTGAATACCGACAAGTTGGTTTAGTGGGAGCGATTGAACTAGTAAAGGACCGGTGGACAAAGGAAGCGTTCGCCAGTGAGGAGCGTATCGGCTATCAAATTTATCAACGGGCTTTAACGAAAGGCTTACTCATCAGACCGCTCGGCAATGTTCTGTATTTTATGCCACCTTATATTATTTCTGAAGAGGAAATGTCATTTATGATTCATACAACGAAAGAGACAATCGAACAATTTTTCCAGGACAGGGGGGCTAAGGGTGGGTAAGCGACAACAAACATTAGCGCTAGTCATGATTGCCATATTTGCTGCTCTAACAGCAATCGGAGCTTTTGTTAAAATTCCATTGCCTGTCGTACCGTTTACATTACAGATTGTTTTTGTATTTTTAGCAGGCTGTTTATTGGGTAGTCGGAATGGTTTTTATAGTCAACTTGTCTATGTCAGCGTGGGCTTAGTAGGCCTACCTGTTTTTACACAGGGTGGTGGTATCACATATGTCTTACAGCCAACTTTTGGTTATCTGATTGGCTTTGCCCTAGCCGCCTATGTGATTGGGTTCATTATTGAAAGGATTGAGACGCCGACGAAAAAGCATTTTATTGCAGCAACCATTATTGGGCTGTTTATTATTTATGCTGTGGCTCTTCCTTATTTGTATGTAGCATTGAATTTCTGGTTAGACATGAAGTCAAGCTGGTCACATGTGTTTGTTGTCGGCTTTTTAAGTAGTATTGTCGCTGATTTTTGCTTAGCTATTACATCAGCGCTATTAGCTGAGCGCTTGTATAAAGTATTTCAGTCAGCAAGAAATGTGAAATTTTCACACGTAGAGGGGGAGAATGTAATATGAATTATTACCAATTAGCACAAGAAGTTATTGCTGGAAAGATCATTAGCAATGAAGAGGCACTTGCCATATTAAATAGTGAGGATGATGCGCTATTACAGCTTATGGATGGTGCTTTTACGATTCGTCGTCATTATTATGGTAAAAAAGTTAAATTGAATATGATTATGAACGCCAAAAGCGGATATTGCCCCGAGGATTGTGGCTATTGCTCCCAGTCCTCTAAATCAACGGCTCCTATTGAGAAATACCCATTTATTACAAAAGAGGAAATTTTAGCAGGTGCAAAACGAGCGTTTGACAATAAGATTGGGACGTATTGTATTGTAGCCAGTGGTCGTGGGCCAACACGTAAGGATGTCAATGTCGTGAGTGAGGCGGTTGCTGAAATAAAAGAAAAGTATGGCTTGAAGGTTTGTGCCTGTCTTGGCTTACTAAAAGAAGAACAGGCACAGCAACTAAAGGAAGCGGGGGTGGATCGCTACAATCATAATTTAAATACATCGGAACGTCATCATTCCTTCATCACGACCTCACATACATATGAGGATCGTGTCAATACGGTAGAGATTGTGAAAAAGCATGGAATTTCACCTTGCTCGGGTGCCATTATTGGGATGAAGGAAACAAAAGAGGATGTCGTCAATATTGCACGCGCCCTCCATCAATTGGACGCTGATTCTATTCCTGTAAACTTTTTAAATGCAATTGATGGCACAAAGCTAGAAGGGACAAAGGATTTAAATCCCCGTTATTGTTTAAAGGTTTTAGCTTTATTCCGCTACATCAATCCGACAAAGGAAATCCGTATTTCGGGTGGTCGTGAAATCAATTTAGGTTCACTTCAGCCACTTGGTCTCTATGCAGCTAATAGTATTTTTGTTGGGGATTATTTAACAACAGCAGGACAGGAAGCGAATAGCGATTATCGCATGCTGGAGGATTTGGGCTTCGAAATTGAATTAACACATAAACAAGAAGAAGTATTTTGTTAAACTTATGACATGTAAATCTACTACTACAGCAAAAACCGTACTATTGTACGGTTTTTTGGTTGTAGTGAAAAGAGACGGATAGACCTGACATCATTGGCAGTGGATATACCTATAAAATCAAGGTTTTCACAAATTGTTCAATGAAAGCGTTTTGAAATTGAACAGTTTGTGAAGACCTTCACATAAAGCTTTCTTTTTAAAAAAATCAGCGTAAAATAAGAATCAAGTAAGGAATTGTTATAAAACAGTTGATAAGTCATATCACAAATTTTGGTGGTTGTTATATTACAAAAATAATGAGTGAAGGGAGCTTTTCACATGTGGGTTATTACAGTTTTTGATAAAAAGGACGTTCGAATTTTTGAGTACGCGAGCAAAAATGAGGCAACAGAAGCTTTAGCAAAATTCAAGAAAAATGCCGTTTTAACGTATACAAAATAAGTTGCTGATAAAGCAGCCCTCTACCGACAGAGGGCTGTTTTTTTAATGTACAACAATGGAAACAGCACTGTACATTAATAATAGTGCCATGATCATGTTAAATGGTTTTCGGTATTGCTGTAGTGCTTTTTGAAAAACGGAGCCACATAATGCCCAACTAAATGTACTGATTACCCCTACTAGCGCTAAAAAGAACGAGAAGAGTAGATAGCTTATGTAGGATGAGTAGTAGGGTAGGATGTAAGTTGCGACAACAGTAAGACCAAATAAAATACCTTTTGGGTTAATAAATTGAACGAACGCTCCTAAAAAAAATAGGTTTCGTTTTTTTTCTTCGTTGTCGTGATCCTCTAATTCTTTGCTTGTTAAAATTTTATAAGCCAGGTACAACATATAGCCTACACCAAATATGGTTAGGGGTAATTCAATGGCAGGTAAAATGTTTAACATGATCGTGTTAAAAAAACTACTAAGACCAATAATGATGAAAAAACCAATCCCTACACCTAAACAGAATGGAATCGTTTTCGCTAAGCCATATTGTTTAGCAAAAACCATCGCCATAAAATTATTAGGGCCAGGTGTAAAGCTTGTAATGATGATAAATAATAAAAAGGAAAATACAGGCAAAACAATCCCTTCTTTCAAGTTGTATGATATAATGCACGAAATAGACTGTATAACGTCGGTCTTTTTATTATACAAAACGTACGTTATATTGTACATGCAAGGAGGGCTTTTGGATGGAAGAAATTCATCTCGTCTTTGCGAGAAATTTAAAGGCAATTCGAGAAAGGGAGAAATTAAGCTTAGAGAAGGTTTCTCAGCTTAGTGGCGTGAGTAAAACGATGATTGGTCAAATTGAGAGGGGAGAATCCAGTCCAACTTTGACTACAATTTGGAAAATTGCAAATGGATTAAAGGTTTCGTTTACAGAGCTTATTCATCCTCCCCAACCTGAGACGGAGGTTATTCGCGGTAAAGAAATTCAAGTATTGAAGGAAGATCATGGCCGATATATAGTTTATCCTCATTTCCCCTATCAAAAGGATAGTCGTTTTGAAATATATACAATTGAAATCAAAGAAAATGGAACGTTAGATGCTGAGGCTCATCGAGAAGGAACGGAGGAATATATAACCGTTTTTGATGGGGAATTAATCATCCATATACAGGGTCAGGATTATCGATTAACAAGTGGTGATGCCATACGATTTAAGGCTGACCGTCCACACACATATAGCAATCCAGGTAGTACAGTAACACGACTTAGTATGACTATTTACTATCCACATTAAAAAACGTATAAACGCTTTTCACAGCGTTTATACGTTTTCGTTTTATAAAATACTAGCTAAACGTTTAATTCCCTCACGGATGACTTCAGGTGTTGCATTTGTATAGTTAAGACGCATTGTGTTCACATTCGTTTTTGATGTGTAGAATGGATCGCCAGGCACGAAGGCAACCTTTTGTTCCATCGCTTTATTGAATACATCAAGGGCCGGTGTACCGTCCTTCATTGTTGCCCAAATAAACATGCCACCCTCAGGTCGTGTATATTCAACATGGGCAGGGAAAAACTCCTGCATAGCATCAAGCATCGCATCCGACTGATTTTTATATAAAGCAATAATTTTCTTTACATGTTCGGTATAATCATTACTTGCTAAGTAATCGTAGATAACATATTGTGAAAAAATATTAGTATGAAGATCAGACGCTTGCTTCGCTGTTTCAATATGCTGCAAAAGCTCTTTGTTTTTTGTGATAATAAAGCCAAGACGCATGCCTGGTGTGACCGTTTTAGAGAAAGAACCTAGTAAAATACTATTTTCTAATTTACCAGCACCGATATATGGAAGTGGCTCCCCTTGGAAACGTAGCTCCCCGTATGGATCATCCTCAATTAAAGCAACATCATATTTTGCCACTATTTCGCAAATTTGCTCACGCTTTTCTTTCGAATATGTGAGTCCTGTTGGGTTTTGGAAGTTCGGCACCGTATAAATGAATTTTACATTTGGTTGTTGTAGAGCACGTTCTAACTCTTCTAAGTTAAGACCATCATTTTCTAGCGTAACACCATGGAAAGTTGGCTCTGTTAAAGTAAAGGCTTGAATAGCCCCTAGGTAACCTGGCTCTTCGATGATAATGCCATCGCCTTTATTGATAAGTACTTTACCAATTAGTTCAAGCGCTTGCTGTGAACCTGTAGTAATAAAGACATCGTCAGCATGTACATCAAGTCCATGGACACGTTGATATTTCGCGGCAATATATTCACGCAATGGTGCATAACCCTGTGTGGATGAATATTGGAATAATCGGCTGCCATTTACTGTAATAGCATGGTCTACGGATGCTCTCAATGCATCAATCGGGAAAGAAATCGGGTTTGGAAGCCCGCCCGCAAAGGAAATAACGTCCTCTGCATCTGTCACTTTTAAAATATTTCGAATAAATGAGGATGGTGTTTTTAAGATTCTTTCAGAATATTGCATAATTATCGGTCCTTTTTTTCTGATTTTTTAAAAATTATATCATTGTCATCGTGTGCATACAATATTATCATTGTATGCAAGACAATTAAACTATTGTATGCAAATTAAGAGAAAGAAGGGCCTAGTGAATGCCTATTAATTCATTTGACGAGTATCCAATGAGTTGGAAGCCGGATATTAGCAATATTTCTGCTCCGTTATATATAGCCATCGCACATCAGCTAGAACAAGATATTAAGGATGGAAAGCTAGTACCAGGCACAAAATTGCCACCCCAGCGTGAATTAGCTGATTTTTTAGATGTGAATTTGAGTACGATTACAAGAGCCTTTAAGCTTTGTGGCCAAAAAGGATTAATTTATGCCTCAATTGGCAGCGGTACATTCGTTTCAACAGATGCGGCTAGCAATAAAATGTTACTGCCAACCAACCATGCCACACCTATCATTGAAATGGGCTCGGTTTTACCAGATAATTTTGTTAATGATGATATTACACGCTTTATGAAGAAAATGATAAACGAACCTAGTTTTAGCATGCTATTTCAATATGGACGACCTGAGGGCAATGCATGGCAAAACGAAGCCGTGATGAAGCTACTCGAACTAGTAAATTTTCAAACAGATCAGCCTATTCTTCTAGGAGCAGGCGGACAAAATGCCATTGTGGGAACCCTTGCAGCTTTATTTCAGCCAGGCGACCGCATTGGTACAGATCCAATTACCTATGCAGGCATTAAAACAGCTGCAAATATGCTTGGTATCCAGCTTGTGGCTATCCAACAATGTCAGGGTGAAATGACAAAAGAAGGATTACTATATGCTTGTAAAAATGAACATATCAAAGGAATCTATGTGATCCCTGATTTTCATAACCCAACGACTCATACGATGTCAGTAGAAACAAGAAAAATGATTGCAGACGTGGCAAGACAGAAGGATTTGCTTGTAATCGAGGATGCTATCTATAGCTTTCTCAAGGAGCAACCGCTTGCTCCGATTGCTTCTTATGCACCTGATAAGGTTATTTACATTGCTAGCCTATCTAAAACACTATCACCTGGTTTACGATTATCCTTCCTTGTGACACCGCCTGCGCTACGAAAAAAAATAATGGAAACGCTCTATAATATCAACATTTCTGTTTCTCCTATCATGCTGGAGCTTGCAGCACGATTAATCCATGAAGGTGTTGCCCAAACGATATTAGAAAAACACCGAGCATATGCCAAGCAGCAAAATGCGCTTGTCGATCAGTATTTAGGGGATTATCACATATTAGGGGATGAGGAATGTATTTTTAGGTGGCTCCAATTGCCTGACAAATTTACGGGTGTTCAATTTGAATTGTTAGCTTCGAAAGCTGGTGTACAAGTCTATGCAGCGGAACGCTTTGCCGTAGGGAATACAAAGCCTGTCAATGCCGTTCGTTTAGCCATTGCAGCGCCAGAATCTCAACTTGAGCAAGCGTTAATTATTTTAAAGGACCTCCTCGAAAGTAATGGTGATTATGCATTTGTTGATTAGAGGTTATGGGGCGTATAATAAGGCTAAGAAAGAAACGAGGTGATGAACATGGCACATAAAGGGCGTGTTATTTTGCATGTGGATATGAACAGTTTCTATGCTTCTGTGGAGCAAGCCCATGACCCAAGTTTAAAGGGGAAGCCTATCGCAATTGCAGGGAACCCAAAAGAACGGCGTGGCATTTTAGTAACTTGTTCATATGAAGCAAGAGCGCTAGGCATTTATACAACTATGACTGTTCATGAAGCAAAGCGTAAATGTCCTGAGCTATTGTTATTACCTCCAGATTTTCAAAAGTATCGTCATGCATCTAAAGAAATGTTCACCATTCTTCGAAGCTATACACCATTAGTAGAGCCTGTTTCGATTGATGAGGGCTACTTGGATGTGACTGAGCTAAGCAAGGAACGGCATGCCTTAAGTATTGCCCAGGAAATACAAGCGCGCATTTTAGATGAGCTGGATTTACCTTGTTCCATCGGTATTGCACCGAATAAATTTTTAGCGAAAACAGCCTCTGATATGAAGAAACCGATGGGGATTACCGTACTACGAATACGGGATATTGAACAGCAATTATGGCATCGTGAGGTTGTCAACATGCATGGGATTGGAGCAAGTACTGCTAAAAAATTAAATGCACAAGGCATCTTTACAATAGGTGATTTAGCTAAGACAGAAGAATTTAAAATGAAGCAAATTTTAGGGAAGAATGGGGTACGGCTTCGAGCAAGGGCCAATGGGGTGGATCAGCGCATGGTCGATCCTGAGGCAATCTTTGATACGAAAAGCGTTGGGAATTCAACAACATTACCAGAAGATGTAACAGATGTTCGTACACTTCATAAAACAATCGAAGGTCTATGTAAAAAAGTGGTGGAGCGTCTTGATGCCAAGCGCTTAGCAGGTTCAACTGTGAGCATTCAAATTCGGGATGCTGATTGGCATAATCATACACGTTCGAAAACAATGTCCAATGTCCTGTATCGTTATGAAGAAATTTACGACATTGCTTGTACTTTATTTGATAAGCATTGGGATGAATCTCCTGTAAGATTACTTGGTGTAACGGTTTCCAATGTGGTGGATCGTAAAGATTATTCACAGCAATTATCGATATTTGATTTTCAGGAGCATGCGAAAGATGAACCGATTCTCAAGCTTGTCGATGAAATTGAGGGACGGTTTGGCAAGGGGATTATAAAACGTGGTGTAGATTTAGGGAAACGTTCCTCCTATCAATCACAAACAAGCTTTAGTAAAGATTTTTTAGATGACCATGAATGAGAAAGAATGAAAGTAGGTGTATCTATGCAATACAAGGAGTATGGGGATGCTAACAATCCTTTCATGATGTTTATTCATGGAGGGGGCGTTGGAGGGTGGATGTGGGATCAGCAAGTTCACCATTTTTCCCATTATCACTGTGTTATACCTGAGCTAATGACACACCATCCATTTTCCATTGAACAAAGTGCGAAAGAGCTTCTTCTGCTTATTGAGAAAAAAGCCAAAGGGAAGCCTGTTATAGTAATTGGTTTCTCTTTAGGAGCGCAAATCGCTATTCAAATGCTAAGTCTACAGCCTAGTTTAATCGATTTTACGATCATCAATAGTGCGCTCGTGATACCCTCTCCTACTGTAGAAAGGATGCTTCAACCGTTTATTCGGCTGTCATTTCCGCTTATAAAAAATAAAACATTTGCGAAACTTCAAGCAAAAGCCCTGTACATTCAAGAAGATTATTTTGAGCGTTACTATCAAGAGAGTGCCACGATGAAAGTAGATACATTGATTCAAATTTTGCGAGAAAATATGTCGTTTTCCATCCCAGCTGACTTTAACAAAGCTCAAGGAAAGATCCTAATAACTGTGGGAGAAAAAGAGAAAAGCAACATGAGAAAATCTGCTAAAGCACTTGTGCGAAGTCATCCAAATAGCAAGGGTGTGTTATTGAAGAACATCGGTCACGGCGTCTCATTAGCCCAGCCTGCATTTTTTAATCGCTTTGTAGAGAATTGGATTAAGGATGGTCAATTACCTGAAGGGACAGTTATCTGGTAGGGGAACCCCATTACGAATCGTCATCCATAATGGAGTTGATGTATGGATCATTGAAAATAGTGAGGATATAAGTGTTTATGCTGCAATATCCATTGCTTCATCTCTATCATCATTTCTTCGTAGCTAGGGACAATAAATGAAAAGTCATTTCTTGTATTTATTAATGTTTTATTAATTTGAACAAGGTGATGAGGAAAAATTTTTATACTGTTGTTCAGGAAGTGCTTATTAAATAGATGCAGTAGATCGAGTTTAGAAATACTTGTCGTATTGACGAGATGATAGAGTCCTGTTAAATCTTGTTGTGCAACACGTTCAATGGCTTTAGCCAAAGTAAGTGTTGTCACTCCCGTCCAAATAGCACCCGAATAGCCATAGACGGGACTTTTTTGTTGCATAAACCAATTGAAGAGTCCGATGCCATCCTTTTTCAAATCAGGACCAATTATGGAATTACGAAATGTTATGTGCTTATCGTTATTCACTTCCCCTATACCTTTGGTGCGGTCATAAAAGGTTTCCCCGTCTAGTACACTATTTTCATAGTAGGGAGCACTTTTGCCTGAAAATACGCAGTCGGTACTTAGATGAATAAGCTTTGTGTGTCGATTTTCAAGGAGAGATACAATGGCATGCGGTAAATAGCTATTCAGTAAAACACTTTGGGCAGGATGAGCCTCACAAGCATTGTTTAAAACACCAATACAATTAATGACGACATCTACCTCATTGTCTAGTAGTAGCGACCTTAAAAAATGGGAGTCTGTCACATCACCTGTTCTATTATTGCCATAGGGAAAAGGGGTTCGAGAGTATGTTGTTACATCATGCCCTTGTTCACATAAATAGATGGCAATGGTATGACCAGCCATGCCTGTAGCACCG
The DNA here is from genome assembly GCF_027557635.1 of Lysinibacillus sp. JK80. NCBI lineage: Bacteria > Bacillati > Bacillota > Bacilli > Caryophanales > Bacillaceae > Lysinibacillus > Lysinibacillus sp. JK80. The sequence continues at coordinate 325,970 of NZ_CP058997.1, forward strand.
AGCACTAAAAATTTCATGGTTTTCCTCCTGTCCAATGAAGGAGCTCTTCTTGTATAAGAGGCAATGTTAATAGCTTTACTTTAATGTCAGCCACACTTAATTGTTGGGTATTGTTCGAGTTATATTCATCCGTTAATGTAATTTTGGGAGAGCCCTCATCGAGGTATTTTCCATAATTTAAATCCCGATTATCCGCGGGGATTCGATAGAAATGGCCCATATCAATAGCTTTTGCCGCTTCTTCTTTCGTACATAATACTTCATACATTTTTTCTCCGTGCCGTGTTCCGATAATTTGCATGGCGTTGTTCGCTTGAAAGATCTCAAGTAAAGCCTGTGCTAAATTTGCTATTGTGGCAGCAGGTGATTTTTGCACCATAATATCCCCGTTTTGAGCATGTGAGAATGCGTACAATACCAATTCTACCGCTTCCTCAAGGCTCATCATAAAACGTGTCATATGAGGGTCCGTAATCGTTAAAGGTTTCCCAGCCTTTATCTGTTCAATGAATAATGGGATAACCGAGCCTCGTGAAGCCATGACATTACCGTATCGAGTGCCACAAATTAGGGTATGGTGAGGGTCAACCATTCGTGACTTTGCAATAAACGTTTTTTCCATCATTGCCTTGGATATACCCATCGCATTGACAGGGTACGCGGCCTTATCTGTCGACAGGCAAATGATTTTCTTGACGCCAGCTTGAATGGCGGCTGTTAGTACGTGATCTGTTCCTAAAATATTGGTTTTCACAGCTTCTAAGGGAAAAAATTCGCAGGAGGGAACTTGCTTGAGAGCGGCGGCATGAAATACATAGTCAACATTATACATCGCATTGTGAATGCTTTGAATATCGCGGACATCCCCGATATAAAATTTAATTTTTGTATGCTGATAGTGTTTTCGCATATCATCTTGCTTTTTTTCATCCCTTGAAAAAATCCGAATTTCCTTGATATCTGTATTTAAGAATCGCTTTAATACGGCGTTCCCGAAAGAGCCCGTGCCTCCAGTAATCAATAATATTTTATCTGTAAACATTGTATAGTTCGTTACACCTCCTGCATGCTATTATTTCAATCCTCTTTGATGTAGGTCACATTCTGAGTTCTCCCTAGGGTAGTTGTACCAATAAGCAAATTCATTAGTATATTTACTTGTCGGATTTTTATCCATCAGGGCACAATTAAAATCCCAATCTCCTGCAATATCTTTGCGTATCGTAAATTTCGCATCTCCAATTAAACTTCTCCTGATAATCTTAAATTGCCCAGGTAAGGAATAGCGGTTGGATTCATCTTTAATAAAAGCAAAGCCATTTTTAATAATCATGTTGTAATAGTAAATATCAAATGTGCCATCCACCTGTGCTAGTACATTGCGAATAGCAGGTAAATAGTGGTCATCACTATCGATGATGGCTATATAATCTCCTGTCGCTTCTGCAATGCAGCGATTGTAGGCAACACTCGCACCTAAATTCGTTGGATGAACGATGATTTTTAAAGCTGCACAGTTTTTCTGATAATCCTGTAAAATGGCTAGCGTATTGTCTGTAGAGCCATCATCTACCACAATAATTTCATAGGCATATTCTTTAGGAATACTATCAAGCATCGTTACGATCCATTCTTCGCTATTAAATGCAGGTGATAAAAAACTAATCTTCATCTGATCCCTCCATTCTATGTTCATTAGTAGAGTTGTTCCATGTGACTGAGTAGATCCTTTAATACAATATGCGTAGACGTAGTGCTACTGTAGGCAATTGCTTATTTTAGGATGTTTTATAAGAGAGTGTTTTTAGATAGAATTTTTATGTTTACTAGAGATATGGCATAAGAAAGACGAAAATTTATTAACATAAGCACATTTAGCAAGAGAGGTCATAAACTAGCGAGAGCGCTTTTTTTAGAAAGAGGGATACGATGACAAAAAGAATAGCATTTATTTGTAGCGTGGAATCTTACAAACTTTCGGATGCCCATATTTTCAAAGATTTGTGTCTAGTGCCTATTTTATTGGGGGAACATTTAGGCTATGAGGTCACTATTGTCACGACAGAAATGAATGAAGCTCTACTTCAACAAGTCTTTCCCACTGTAAAATTTGAGTCTGTACCATTTGAAGATGATTATGTGGTGAATATGAATGCTTATTTAGCCCAGCATGCAAGGGACATCGACATTGCCTTTGCTATTGGATCCTATCCATCCTATTTAGCTATTTTGAAAACCTATAAGCATTTTAATCCAAATGGCAAAATTTATATGAAATTAGATGTTAATCGATTTTGGCTAAATCGATTAAAAACCTATCCCTATTTTTTAGAGTTGTTGCAGCTTTGTGATCTCCTTACCTCTGAATGCATATCTATTCAAACAGCAATCAAAGACTTTTCACAATTGGATGTGAAACATATACCCAATGGTTTTTATGAACATTTCCCCACAGAGCCAGTGCCGTTTCACGAGAAAGAAAATAGAATTCTAACAGTTGGGCGATTGGATGCACCAGAGAAGCAAACAATTTTGACAGTCAAGGCATTTTTAGCAGCACAACTGCCAGATTGGGAGCTTCGTTTAGTAGGGCCGATGTCAGTCTCATTTCAAGAAGAGCTGAGACTATTACTAGATAGTCATCCGCTTGCCGCTCAAGTAACGATGGTAGGACCTATTGTTGATAAGGTCCAGCTAGAAGAGGAGTATCGTAAGGCTAAAATTTTTTGCTTAACGTCTTTAGTCGAATGTTATGCCCATGTCTTTGCGGAGGCAGCTAAAAATGGTTGCTATATCGTGACAACAGATGTGGATGGTGCTGCTGATATTACACAACAACAGCGTTTTGGTACAATCCATCCTACACATGATTGGGAGGCGATAGGTCAGACATTGCAACAAGTTGCAGCACAGGAATCATTATTGGCAGATACTTGTGTCCAGCTTCAAGCATTTGCCCGCAAGGAATTAAATTGGAGGCAGATCGTCAAGAAGGTTGCCAATTATTTAGGTGAATAAAAGTGAATCTTTTCTGGATTGAGAGGAGTATTCTTTTCTTTATACCAGTATTTCCTATATAATAAAAACTAGTTTTATAAAGCTAGACAATCATGGGTAGACACAAGGGGAGACTAGAATGGAAATACGACAAGCAACAATGGATGAACTAGAGGACTTAGCAAAACTGTTTGATGAATATCGTCAATTTTATGGAATTGAGTCAGATATAAGCAGTGCCAAGGCATTTTTACAATTACGATTGGCCTTGAAAGAATCCGTCATTTTTATCGCGCTGATGGATGACAAGATAATTGGATTTACACAATTATATCCAACATTTTCGTCCATTGCTTTACAGCGAGCCTATATTTTAAATGATATTTATGTAACAGAAGATGCTAGAGGCCTAGGGGTGGGCAAGGCATTGATGGAAAAGGTATTTCATTATTGCGAGCAACAGTATGCTCGCTATGTCACGTTACAAACGGCGGCTGATAATGTAAATGCACGTAAGCTTTATGAAAAGCTACAAATGAAGCAAGATGAATATTGTAATTATGTTAAATATTTTATGTAAGCCGAAGTGGTGAATCTCATCGTTGGATGAAAATGCTTCTTTCAGATCATAAATATCCCCTAGATCGTTTTGATCTAGGGGATATTTTTAATTCTAACTATTTTATTTCAAGCGTATAGGGTTGTGTGCTAGCTTTGCCATCAAACTCACTTACTTCAATATAGTATTTGCCTGCATCAAGCTCCACCGTACCAACCTCGGCATCACCAACACCATAAAGATCGAATGTTTTGACGGTTTTTCCGTTTGCATCTAACACTCGAATAACACCATCCAACGCTTTTTCTGTTTGGAGTGAGAAGAAGACTTCGCGTTTCTGGTCGTTATTCCATTCAAAATAGTCTTTATCACCAAATGGTATACCTGCATTTAAATATTGCGTTGCAACCCATTTCTCATCCTTTTTCACAAGAACAGATGGCTTGCTAGGTACACCATTTACTAATTTTGAATCCGCATCTTCATCCACATGCTTATGATCAAACAATGTTAATGTATAAGGCTGAATCGATACTTGGCCAAGCCCCATACTGTTGACTAGAATAAAATAGCCTCGATCCTTCTTTGCCTTAAACGATGTATTTACATCGTTTGTACCCATCATTCCAAGTAACATTTCAAGAATATTATCACCTAAGCCAAATGGAATTTCTGTCTCCATTTCTTTGGCATCAATCTTCATATTGCCGTTCGTATCTTCGATAATAGCTCCTGCAAATTTCAAGTCCTTTTGCAGTTCTTTAGGTAGCTGAGCCAATTGTTCATTAGTAAAAGGAACTGAAGAAAGAAGCAGACTCATGACTTCATCATTGCCTTGTTGCTTATAGTAGTAATAATCTACATCATCTTGATAAATCAGGTGGTCTCTATAAGTAGTACCTGGTTGAATTTTTAGCGCTTTTGCTTCCTCATGATTGTTTGGATTGTACTCTGCTGGAATATCGCCTATTTTCTTTGTTTTCAATGTATAAGGCTCAGCAGACCGTTCTCCAGCATTGACAACGGCTACCACGTATGTTTTGTCCTTTTTCAATGGTATGACCTTTGCATCGTCTTCGTTACCAGCTGAACCAAGTAGTAGTGCCAGTATACCAAGGTCATTAGTTAAGGAAGAAACGGGAATTAATTCTTTTGTTTCTTCATCATATTCAAACACTGTACCTGTCGGCATTTGGTTCATGCCTTTCAAAAAGCTGAAGCTATAAAGGGCGTCTTCCTTCGCTTTAAATAAGAAATAATCCTCATCATAATCTGTTTGGAAATAAGCTTTTTGATCGTCACCTATTTCAAAGCGGATTGCCTGCTTAATGATAGGGTCAACATTTTCTAGGTTGCCTGAAGCCGTAGGATTCAATAACATACTCATCAGGCTGTCAATTTCATTACGTTTTTTTATGTTGTTTTCTATAAGCGGTAATTGGCTCTCTGGAACATTTTCTTCGATCATGGCTTCATCTACAGGTAGACCATCCTCATCAGGTGGGAGGGAAACTACTTCACCTTTTAATGTGTAAGGGATCATCGATTCGCTGATCGTTTCTTCTTTTTCGATGCCGCCACTAAAGAACATCTCCATAGAAAACTCGCTATTACTTTCATTAGATACACTTAAAACGTACTCTTGATCTGGAACAGCGTCGATAATCATACGAACCGGTTCACCTTTTGCTGTACCATAAGCGGTCTGCATTGGATAGGCTTCTTCTTCACCTTCATCATTTTCAGCTTGATCGATTTCTTCTGGTGGCACAGGATTAAAGTCATCTTTTAGATAAAGCTCCATAGAGGCAGTGACACCTGGAATTCCCGATAGATCAAATTGTAACGTCGTCGGTTTTTTGACAGAGAACGTGAAGTAATCTTGATCTTGTTGTTGATCTTTTGACAGTAATGTATAGTTTTTACCTGCTGTACTATATGGGAACTTTTTAATAGGCTCCATCGTAGACTTGTCTATTGTATCAATTGGCAAGTCCTTCGTCGTTTGTGCTGTAAAAATGTAAGTAGATTTGCCTTTTAAACTATAGCTTCCATTATGATCTTTGACACCAATGACAAGCGTTCCCTTTTGATCTGCTTTAAATAGATAACCTTCTTTTTTTCCTACGCGAACATCATTGACATGGATAGGCTCTACATCACCAATCCCGCTATTTGGGTAGAAATATAAATCAAAGGCATAGTCGTATTTGTCAGCGCCTTTTAATGTTAATTGAGCATATTCATTTTCTTCTAAATCGACTTTATACCATTTCTTTTCGTCTTGCTGTTCAAAAGCACCCTGTTCTGTATTTAGCTTATTTTTAGTAAGGATCTTGGCGTTCTTAATACGATCTTCCTTTGTCTCTGAATAATGCTTAGGCAATTTATTTAAATCAAATTGTAATGCTTTTACAGGATCAACTAATCCGTGACCATAAGTAAGATCATAGCCTTTCTCGCCCAAATCTTGTGCGGTCATTTCTAAAATCGCTTCTATTTGATGCGGTTTTAAAGATGGGTCTTTGGATTTAAGAAGAGAGGCGATACCTGCCACGACAGGAGAGGCCATGGATGTTCCACTAAACTTGACAAAAGATGATCCTTTCTTCGCATCATGAACGGTACTATAAATGTCTTCACCTGGTGCAACAATATCCACAGATGGTCCGTAATTGGAGTAGCTTGATAGTTTGTTACGTTCGTTTGTTGAACCAACACTAATGACACCTTCGAAAGAAGCGGGGAAGGAATATTCATCTGTCGATTCATTTCCTGCGGCCGCCACAATTGTAATCCCACTATCAATCGCTTTCTGAACGGCTTCCTTCATCAGGGGAGATTCACCATAGCCTCCTAGACTCATATTAATGACGTCAACGCCCTGCTCAATTGCATAAAGAATACCCTGTGCAATGATGAAATCATTAGCACCTTCTTTGCCGTTAAATACATCAATTGGCAGTAACTTTGCATTCGGATTAATCCCATGCCCACCTACGCCATTATCTTTTGCTGCGGCGATAATACCTGCCACATGTGTTCCGTGATCGCCTGAATAAGTAGTATTAGCAGGTGCTGCTGCATTATAGGGTGGAAGTACTTGTGACTTTAGATCGGGGTGTTTAAAATCTACACCAGAATCAATGACAGCAACTGTGACATCATGGTTGCCTGCTAATTCTAGTGCCTTATCCATTTGCAGTAAGTTTAAATGATACATCTCTTGTTTTTTAGGATCAGCTTCTTTATTAAAAGAATGATAGATGTAACTAGGAGATACACTTGATATTCCGTTTTGCTTTAAATAGTAAGAGACGGCTTTTTCGATCGATACGCCTTTATTTAGTTGTACAACATCATACCCTAATGAAGGAATGGAGCGGATGACCTTGGAGCCAATTTTTTTATGTACGTTTTTATCAAGACCTGAATGCTTGATAACAATTGTATCCTTACTCATCCATTTTTCTTCATTTTTCTCTGTTTGTTTCGCACTGTTTGCCAGCATGTTTTTCGCTTTATGCTGAGGTGCCTCAGCAAAGGCAGAAGCAGCAGGAACCATGAGTGCAGCAGATGCTACAACAGCGACTGATTTTTTATACCAACTTTTCAATTGTTATCTCTCCTTGGTGTTATAAATTAAATCTCGACTATATTAATACGGACAAAGATTAGAAAAGTTTCGTAATGGAGGAAAATTTTTCTTTGCTATTTTAATTTTTGGTAGGTATAACGAAAAAACCTAGCATTATTAAAAGCTTTAGATCTGTTCTATTAATTGTTGTAGCTCCTGCTTGGAACGAGGGATGTTGATATTTTCCTGCAATAGCTTCTTTTTTTGCAAAGCTATGACCATTTCAAAAATCCATGGACGTTCAAGATGCGCGCGATATAACAATTCGTCTTCATAAAACAAGGTGATTGGATCACCGTTATAAATAATTTTTCCAGCCTCCATAACAATGATTAGATCTGCCCATTCATAGGCGAGAGGTATGTCATGGGTTGCTAGTAAAATGGTTCTCTCACCATCATCTAATTTGGCTAAGTATTGTAATACTTGTGTAGCATAATAATTATCAAGACCTGCTGTTGGTTCATCTAACAAAAGGACAGAGGGCTCCATCGCTAAAACACCTGCCATTGCTACACGTTTTTTCTGACCTACGCTTAAAAAATGAATGGGTTTATCAAGCAAATCTTCCACTTCGGTTTGCGCAACGGCCCATGCTATTTTTTCTTCCGTTTTTTCAGTAGACCAGCCGAGATTCAATGGGCCAAATGCTATATCTTGCTTGACGGTCCCTGAAAAAAGCTGATGATCTGCATTCTGAAAAACAATGCCGACTTTTTGGCGTAGGGCCTTTAAAGCTTTTCGACTATATTCCAGATCGTTGCCTTCGAATACAATCGTTCCAGCTGTAGGTTTTAAAATACCGTTAAGATGCTGAAATAAAGTCGATTTTCCTGCGCCATTATGTCCGAGTATGGCGATTTTTTTACCTTTTGGAATGTCTAATGTAATATCTGACAACGCCTTCGTACCATCCGCATAGGCATAAGATAATTGGTTGAGTTCAAAATAAAATGCTGTCATGTAAAATACCCTCCATATACGATGAGGACTAGTAAAATAGCTGCCATGCCTAGCCAATTTTTCTTGCTATAAGAGCCCATCTCTTGCCAGTAGACGGCCTCGCCTCCACGTGATTGCATGGCATTGTTGAGCTCTCGGCTACGCTGAAACATTTCCACAAATAATGCCACAATAAGCATGGAGACAGAGCGTAGCCATTGCATCGGTGAATGATAGCCAAGACGTGCTTGCTGGGCGAGATGTATATTTTGCATGCTTTCTAAAAACATAAAAATAAAACGATAGATTAGTTCGACGAGCTCCACTAATAAAGAGGGGAGTCGCCATTGTCGTAGCACATAACATATTCCTTGTACGGAAGTGGTTAGAATTAAAAAGTATAAACAACTAATGCTACCAAGGACAATAAAGAACAGCTGTTGCGCTGCTAACACACTTGCATTCCCAATAAAGACAGTCCAATTCCTAAATGTAAACGACCAAATATGGGCAGGGAGTGTATTCGTTGATGATGTAAAGGAAAGTAAAATAGATACGAGACTTGTTAATAAGAAAAAGCTAGGTAGCAATAATAATTTGCCGTAGTATGCAAGCGGAATTTTTGCACCTAAAATGATAAAAGCACTCATTACAAAAAATGTAATGAGTGAAAGTCGTTCATCTCTCATGATGAGCGTTATGAGAAGTAGTCCAAGTGAAAATATCATTTTTTCTAGCGGATGAACGGACGCTAGCTTATTCAGATAGGCATACTTATCAATGAGTAACATAATGGTTAACCTTCTTTGTGTTTGCCACGCATATAGCCGATGAAGTAGCCAATAAAGCCAGCTCCTATAGCTGCCTGTAGCACGAATAATAAGCTTTCGATTTCACCACTTGGTGGCTCCCATAGACTTTCAAACCATGGTTCATATTCCGCATTAATTTCACCAATAGCTGCTTCTGCTTCTCCATCAGCACCACCAAATTCAGCACCTTTTTGTATGAATAAGGGAATGATGGCTAACAACACAACAATTGCTAATAACAATAAATTTTTTTCATTTGTTAATGTGCCTCCTTTGTTGAGAAAACACGTAACGTTTTTAATTCGCTAACATTGTATTTTTTCAAGAAATTCATCACAATGACCGTTAAAATTCCTTCACTCACTGCTAAAGGAATTTGAGTTAAGGCAAAAATACTTGCAAACTTTGTAAAGGATGCCATAAAGCCTCCAACCTCTGAAGGAAAGGCTAGTGCAAGTTGTACAGAAGTCACAATGTATGTACCTAAATCACCAAGCATAGCTGCAAAGAATATGGCTAGTGAAAATGACAACCCTACTTTTTGAGCCCCTTTAAAGACAAAGTAAGCAATAAAAGGACCAACAATAGCCATAGAAAAGGTATTAGCCCCTAAAGTTGTAATTCCTCCATGAGCTAATAATAAAGATTGAAATAATAAAACGATTGTTCCAATTACACTCATTGCTAGAGGGCCAAAGAGTACTGTCCCAAGTCCTACACCAGTTGGGTGAGAGCAACTACCTGTAACTGAAGGGATTTTTAGGGCGGATAGCACAAAGGCAAAGGCTCCTGAAAGCCCCAAAAGCATTTTTGTTTCAGGATTTTCATCAATGGTTTTTCGAATAGAACGCAATCCTAGAATGATAAATGGGATAGAGATCACCCACCAAAAAATAGCCCATTCGATTGGTAAAAAACCTTCCATGATATGCATGGCAAAGGCACGTTTTGGCACGATTAAAAAGGCCAGTAAAAAATAACTAAGTTTCCACCATGATAATTTCAAAAAGCTTTCCTCCTAACTAATTAATAGATTTTTAGAATATTGCGTGCGTAATTAAAAAAAGCACTTCTCCTTAGGTGGAAAAGTGCATAGCTAAAAAAGCAAATAACAGTCTCATCTGCTAAGCCGCACACCTATCCTCGTAGGTTGAAACGATCACTTATTTTTCGGCAGGTCTCCTGGCTCTAGTTCAATGCTTTATAGGTCTTCCCATCCGTTGGACAGTGACATATTCTATAAAGCTCCCTATTACAGTGGCGGGACCGCGCCGGGCTCAAACCGGCTTCCCTTTTAAGCAAAATGACAAGCACTTTGCACCGAAAAACATTCAAATTGTGAGATTTCACGACAAAGTGTAACATGAATTTCCATAAATATGCTATACCTTTTATGAAATTTTTTAAATTAAAGGTCAACAGTGAATATTCTGATAAAATTTTGTGCGCAAATTATATAGATTGTATAAATTTCATACCTAGTTCCATTCAAAATTGATAAATTTGTCATAAATTTTTAAAGAAATATTGAAATTTTAAAATAATAAGATATGATAAAGACAGTTTTCTATTTAAAATTCTAATAAAAATTTCATATAAAACGTCAATAAGTGCTCGAATAGCTCGAGATAATAGGGAAATTGGTGAAAATCCAATACAGCCCCCGCTACTGTAATAGCTGATGAAATCGCAAAGCCACTGGTACAAACTTGGGAAGGTGCGACAGTAAAATGAAGCTTAAGTCAGGAAACCTGCTTATTTGATTGTGCATGCAAACTTTTCGGAGGGAGAAGTTGAAGCGAAAGCGGGTACCTGTATTTCATTCTATTCGTTTTTATTTGGCTTCTACAAAACCTTTACTCTTCGTTATAGAGTAAAGGTTTTTCTTTTTCCAAAAAGCAAATGAGGGGAGACAGAAGATGACAACTTGGAATTTAGAGGGGATGAAAACACATCTCTTTATTTGCAATGGCAGTAGCTGCATGAAAAAGGATGGGGAGGAAATTACCTTAGCCATTCGAGATGAGATACAACGGCAAGCACTCGATCAGGAAATACATACGACAAGAACGCGCTGTAATGGACGCTGCAAGGATGCTTGTGTGGTAATCGCTTATCCTCAAGGAAACTGGTATCGTGTGCCATCAACAGAGCATGCTAGAACACTAGTACAAGATTTACATCATGAATCCTTATACAACGAACATGTCTTTACACTTCGTGAAGGTACATTACAGCGTACTGCTCAAACAACTGCCATTAAAGGGATCGAAAAGGTGAAAGAGGGGTAACAACATGGCGCAAAAAGGAAAAATTTTCGTAGTAGGCTTTGGACCTGGAGATTTTAAGCATATTACGACACGTGCAGTAGAGGCTTTACAACAAAGTGATATGATTATAGGCTATAAAACCTATGTAGAGCTGATTCAAGATTTAGTAAGTGCAAAATCGATTGTTAGTACAGGCATGACAGAAGAAGTGTCGCGTGCACAGGAAGCCGTTCGTCAAGCCGAAGCAGGGAGCATCGTCTCAGTAATTTCGAGTGGTGATGCAGGCGTCTATGGCATGGCAGGATTAGTCTATGAGGTGTTAATTGAGCTAGGCTGGACAGAAGCAACAGGAATTGAAGTTGAAATTGTTCCTGGGATTTCTGCGATTAATTCATGCGCTAGCATACTTGGTGCACCTATTATGCATGATGCTTGTACAATCAGTTTGAGTGACCATCTAACACCTTGGAATTTAATTGCAAAGCGTGTCGAGGCAGCTGCAATGGCGGACTTTGTCATTGCTTTATACAATCCTAAAAGTGGACGTCGAACAAGACAAATTGTCGAGGCTCAACGAATACTCTTAGAATATCGTTCGCCAGACACACCAGTTGGGCTTGTGAAAAGTGCCTATCGAGAACGTCAAGAAGTGACCATGACAACACTAGCAGAAATGCTAGAACATGATATTGGTATGTTGACAACTGTCATTATCGGGAATTCGTCAACATTTTTCTATGACAATAAGATGATTACGCCCCGCGGTTACCAACGTAAATATACCCTGGGTGAAGAGAAACAGCCATTACGTCCACATCAACGTTTACGCGAAGAAAATGAACCTTGGGCAATGAACCAAGAGACGGGAACAGCGCGAAATGACTTTACGGCTGACCCTAATGCAGGGCGCTTTAATAAACCCAGTATAGCCGCTACGCCAAAGCCGAAAAAAACAGCTCTTGAAATGGCTACAGCGGCACTTGCAATGGTAAAAGGGACAAGCGCAGTCAAAGTAACACCGAAGCTTGTACAGCAAAAAATAGAATCTATTTTTGAATTAGCAGTAAGTCCTGGTGTAGCCAATAAGTTTTTTACTCCCCAGCAAATGATGATGTTAGCGGAGGTCGTTGGGGATGAGGGGACGATGGAATACACACCAGATCATCAAATTCATTTGAAAATACCAACGACTGCCCCTGAACAGATCACAGAGAAATTACAGGAAGTAGGGTTTTTATTATCCCCGATTGGTGATGTGTTATCACTGAAGGCTTGTGATTTTTGCTACGGTGAAAAGGCTGATTCAATACCATATGCAGAGGAAATACAAGAAAAACTAGGCGGTATGTCCTTACCGAAGACATTAAATATTGGCTTTAATGGCTGTGGGATGGCCTGTTATCGGGCTGTATTTGATGATATTGGCATCGTCTACCGCAAAAGTAAATTTGATGTCTTTATTGGAGCAAAACCAGTCGGTCGTACAGCACACGCAGCACAGCCTGTTGTAGAAGGGCTGGAGCCTGAGCAGCTGATTCCACTCATTACAGATATTATTGAAGAATATAAAGCAAATGCTCATCCAAATGAACGCTTATTTAAATATTTTAAACGTGTGAAAAAAATACTGCATTTTACGTATCAAGATATGTCTTCCAAAATAAAAGTAGAGCCAGCTCCGTGCGGCGACTAGTAAGGAGTAGAGAGATGAAAGCTATTTTATTTGTCGGCCATGGGAGCCGTTTAGCAGCAGGAAATGATGAGGTTCGTACATTTATCGAACAAATGACACCGCGTATTGATGAACAATTTTTAGTGGAAACTTGTTTCCTTGAATTTGCTTCACCTAACATCGAAGAAGGTATTACAAACTGTGTGAAAAAGGGAGCTACAGAGGTACATGTAATTCCAATCATTTTACTGCATGCAGGCCATTCAAAACTGCATATTCCAGCGGAAATAGAGCATGCGCGTGAGCATTATCCAACAATTACCTTCACATATGGTCAAACAATTGGTATCCATGATGAAATCTTTGCCATTTTACAAGATCGCCTAGCTGAAATTGGCTTTAATTCAGAACAAGAGCAGGAAGACACAGCGATTTTATTGATTGCACGAGGTGGCAGTGATCCATCTGCTAATGGTGATTTTTATAAAATCACGCGACTTTTATGGGAAAAACTACCTGTGAAATACGTAGAAAGTGCTTTTATGGGTGTCACAGATCCACGAGTTGAAGAAGGAATTGAACGTTGTGTCAAACTAGGTGCAAAAAAAATCATCATGTTACCATACTTTTTATTCACAGGCATTTTGATGGAACGCATGCATGGCATGTGTGAGAAGTTTAATGAACTTTATCCAGATTGTGATATTCAAATTGCTAACTATTTTGGCTACCATGAACGGTTACAAAATGTTTTATTAGAGCGTATTGAACAGGCAATCAACGGTACATCAACAGGTATGCAAGATCTAGAAGATTATCGCGCCTATGCGGCAGTACATGGACATGCACATCACCATCACCATCATGATCACGATCATGGACATGCGCATCATCATCACGACCATCACGATCACGATCATGGTCATGACCATCATGACCATGACCATCATCATGAAGAGGAGCCGGTAAAATGATTTTCATGTTAGCAGGGACAAGTGATGCAAGGGATCTAGCCCTTGCATTACAAAGCGCAGGTTATGCGGTAACCGCTACGGTCGTCACTGAATCGGCAGCTTCTAGTCTTGCTGACGTTGGCCTGCCACATTTAATCGGTAGACTGACAGCTGAGGAAATGGCGACCATCATGACAGAGCAGGGCTATCAATTGGTGGTAGATGCTTCTCATCCATTTGCGGAGGAAGCCTCTAAAAATGCGATGGCAGCGGCAGAGCAGGCAAAGATTCCTTATATTCGCTATGAAAGAGCTCATGAACATTATGCCCATCCTTTGATTACTGTTGTAAAGGATTATGAGGAGGCAGCTCAGCTAGCTGCAGAAAAACGCGGTGTCATTATGCTAACGACAGGTAGTAAAACACTCGCTACCTTTACAAAGGTTTTACAGGGCTTAGAAAACACAAGAGTAATCGCTCGTATGCTTCCACGACTGGATAATATGGAAAAATGTGAGGCACTTGGCGTGGCGCAGCGAGATATTGTGGCTATTCAAGGTCCGTTTTCAAAGGAATTAAATGAAGCTCTATTTCGTCAATACGGAGTGACGTTGATGATTACCAAGGAAAGCGGTAAAGTGGGCTCAGTTGATGAGAAGCTAGAGGCAGCTCTCGCATGCCAGATTGAAACGATTCTTATTGCACGACCAAATATACAGTACGGCCAACAATATTCAACATTTGAAGAAGTATTACAGGCTGTTGAACATACAATTTAGGAGGCATTTTCCATGGATTTTAAAACAGATTTTAAACCATTAACGGTAGACCCAGATAAAATTTACGATTACAGTTTCTCTATTATTGCAGAGGAAATGGGCGAGCATGACTTCTCAGAAGATGAATGGAAAATTGTACGTCGCATTATCCATGCATCAGCTGATTTCGAGCTAGGTCGTAGTGTCATCATTACACCAGGTGCTATTGAAGCGGGTATCAAGTCTATTCTTGCAGGACGTCATGTCATTGCAGATGTGCAAATGATTGAAAGTGGCTCTGGTAAAAAGCGTTTCCAAAAACATGGTGGTGATTTGCATTGCTATATTGCGGATGAAGATGTATCAATAGAAGCGAAAAAACAAAATACAACACGTGCCATTATTTCGATGCAAAAGGCATCAAAATTACATGAAGGTGGTATTTATGCCATTGGTAATGCACCAACTGCATTGCTGGAATTGATTCGATTAATTAAAGAAGGGCTAGCAAAACCAGATTTAATTATCGGTATGCCTGTTGGTTTTGTGTCAGCAGCTGAGTCAAAAGAAGAGCTGCTTAAACTAGAAGGGATTCCGTACATTACAAATGTTGGTCGTAAAGGCGGTAGTACAGTGACGGTTGCTGCTTTAAATGCCATCTCACTTTTAGCGGACGAACAGGCGAAAAAATAATGGAGCGGAAGCCAAAAAAGGACCCCAAGGACATGCGTCACGGTTATACGACGGGAGCCTGTGCAACTGCTGTATCAAAGGCTGCACTGCTTGCCCTTATTACTAAGGAGGAGCAAGAGACAAGTACGATTCATTTACCTATTGGTCGAGATGCAACCTTTACAATTGAAAAATGCATATTTGAAGAAAATGCTGTCAGCTGTGAAACGATTAAAGATGCTGGTGATGATCCTGATGCGACCCATCAGGCACTCATCGTTGGCACAGTGAGCTGGGCAGATACACCTGGGATTCATTTAGATGGAGGTATTGGCGTCGGGCGTGTCACAAAGCCTGGCCTGCCAGTGCCTGTCGGAGAGGCAGCCATTAATCCTGTACCCCGTAAAATGATTTATAGCACGGTCCAAGGTGTGTTGGACGAATTTCACATTACTCGAGGCGTGAATGTGGTGATTTCTGTACCTAAGGGTGAGGAGATTGCTAAAAAAACGTTAAATGGACGACTCGGTATACTTGGGGGCATCTCAATCTTAGGCACAAGGGGAACCGTCGTGCCTTTTTCGAGTTCTGCTTATATGGCCAGTATTGTCCAAGCCATCAGTGTAGCGAAAGAGGCTGGCTGTGAGCATTTAGTGGTGACAACAGGTGGACGAAGTGAGAAGTTTGCGATGAAACAATACCCACATCTAGCAGAAGAAGCGTTTATTGAAATGGGTGACTTTGTAGGTTTTACATTAAAGCATTGTAAGCGTCTAGGCATCAAACAAGTTTCACTCGTTGGGATGATGGGGAAATTTTCTAAAGTCGCACAAGGAGTCATGATGGTGCATTCCAAAAGTGCACCAATCGATTTTAATTTTTTAGCACAACTGGCAGAGGATATAGGGGCAGATAGAGAAACGATAGCACAAGTTCTGGAGGCAAATACAGCTTCACAAGTGGGTGAGATGATGATGGAGAAGGGCTATGATGCGTTCTTCCATCGTTTATGTGAGGCCTGCTGCTATTCCTCTATCCATCATATTAAGGGCGGTTTAACGCTTTCCACATCGATCTATTCGATGCAGGGACAATTATTAGGAAGGGCTGATGACATTGCATCGATCGATGAAGTTGATTGGGATCGGGGATAACGGATTAGCAAGCTTATTACCCCAATACCTTCAGTGGATTGAAGACTGTGAGGTACTTGTTGGTGGTGAGCGAGTACTTGATTTTTTCCCAGACTTTAGGGGTGAAAAAATCTTGATAAAAGGAGGTCTTTCAACACTTGTTGAAAGATTGTCTGAAGAAACAAGAAATACCGTGATTCTTGCATCTGGAGATCCATTATTTTATGGCATCGGAGGCTACTTAGCCAAAAAGCTACAAATAGAGGTTTATCCATATATGAGCTCCGTCCAGCTTGCCTTTGCGAAAATGGGAGAGAGCTGGCAGGATGCTTACGTAACGAGTATTCATGGACGACCAATGAAGGGCCTGGCACAGCGAATTGATGGCAAAAAGAAAGTGGCACTTTTAACCGATGCAGAGAATAGTCCGAATGCTCTTGCTAAATATCTAAAGCATTTTGGTATGACGGAATATCGTGCGTTTGTCGCCGAAAATTTACAGGGCGACAACGAAAAAAGTGGCTGGTACTCGCTCGATGAAATGGAAGTTACTCATTTTTCTCCTTTAAATGTCGTGATTTTAAAACAAACAATAGCACCGAAACGCTACACGCTCGGGATTGATGATGAGGAATTTTCACAACGAAAGCCAGATAAAGGACTTATTACGAAGAAAGAAATTCGAGTTTTAAGTTTGCAAGCCATGCAGCTTCAACAGGATAGCATTATTTGGGATATTGGCACATGTACGGGATCAATGGCCATTGAGGCAGGTAAGCTTGCTCCTGAGGGACAAGTTTTTGCCGTAGAAAAAAATGCCCCTGATTTAGAAAACTGTCTTCAAAACCAACAAAAGTTTCGAGTCGATATAACTGCTATCCATAGTAAAGCACCAGAGGGTTTAGACAACTTTCCAGACCCTGATGCCATTTTCATCGGGGGCACTGGTGGTGAAATGGTTGAGTTACTGCAATTATGCTGTCAGCGTTTAAAGCAAAATGGGCGCATTGTCTTAAATGCGGCGACTATTGAAAATTTATATAAAGCTGTTGAGGCATTTAAAGCTTGTGGTTTTGCTGTTGACATTTTACAGGCTCAGCTGGCACGCAGTAAACCAATTTTAGATATGACACGCTTTGTTCCATTAAATCCAATATACATTATTTCCGCTTATCGAAAGGAAGAAAATCATGAGTAATCTAGGAATTTTATATGGCTTGGGCGTTGGTCCTGGCGATCCAGAATTAATTACAGTAAAGGCATTTCGAGTGATTCAGGAATCACCTGTTATTGCTTACCCAAAAAAGCTAAAAGGCAGTAAAAGCTATGCCCATCGTATTGTAGATGTGTATATTAATCCAGAAGAAAAAGATATGCTTGGTCTTGTATTCCCAATGACGAAAGATGAGGCTGTTCTAGAACGTGAATGGACAAAGTCAGTAGAACTTGTCTACGAAAAATTACAAGCAGGCAAAGATGTAGCCTTTGTTACAGAGGGCGATCCTTTATTGTATAGTACGTTTATTCATATGATGAAGCTAATGCAGGACAAGCATCCAGATGTCGAAATTCGCACGGTACCAGGAATTTCTTCGTTTAATGGCTCTGCATCACGCTTAGGCATTGCGTTAGCGGATGGTGATGATCGTGTTGCGATTATTCCTGCGTATGACAATTACGAAGCTATGCGTGAAGCGATTGAAACACATGATGCTGTTGTTTTTATTAAAGTGGCGAAAGTGATTGATTTAATGCTTGAAGTGCTACGCGATTTAGATTTATTAGATAAAGCATCCGTGGTGACAAAGGTAACATCTGATGAAGAAATCATTTGGGATGTGCGTGAGTTGGATGGTGTCGATTTAGAATATTTAACATTAATGGTGGTGCGTAAATAATGAAAAAAATCTATATTGTCGGCGCTGGTCCTGGTGATCCAGATTTAATTACAGTCAAAGGTTTACATATGTTACAAACAGCGGACGTTGTCATGTATACAGATTCTTTAGTGAGTGAGGACCTTATTGCGAAAGCTAGACCAGATGCGGAGGTCATTCGTACAGCTGGTATGCATTTGGAGGAAATGGTTGCTGTGATGGTGGACCGAGTCAATGCTGGTAAAACAGTGGCACGTATGCATACAGGTGATCCAGCGATGTATGGTGCCATTATGGAGCAAGTTGCGCTATTAAAAAAGGAAGGCATTGGGTATGAAGTTATTCCAGGAGTTAGCTCTGTATTTGCATCGGCCGCTGCAATCGGAGCTGAGCTAACAATTCCTGATCTAACACAAACCCTTATTCTAACACGTGCAGAGGGGCGCACACCTGTACCAGAATTTGAAAAGCTGCGTGATTTAGCGAGCCATCATTGTACAATTGCCTTATTCCTTAGTGCAACGCTGACGAAAAAAATTGTCAAAGAGCTACAAAGTGCTGGTTGGGCTGATGACACGCCTGTAGCAGTTATTCAACGAGCTTCATGGCCCGATCAAAAAATCGTACGAACAACTTTAATCGAATTAGATGAAG
This sequence comes from Lysinibacillus sp. JK80, assembly GCF_027557635.1. Taxonomy (NCBI): domain Bacteria; kingdom Bacillati; phylum Bacillota; class Bacilli; order Caryophanales; family Bacillaceae; genus Lysinibacillus; species Lysinibacillus sp. JK80. Next base: position 344,906 of record NZ_CP058997.1, read on the forward strand.
CGATGCGTGTGAATGGTATTCGTAAGCATGCGATGATTTTAGCGGGCTGGGCATTAGACCCGAACATTCATGATAAAGATCAATATCGTTCGAAGTTATATGATGCAAGCTTTACACATGGCTTTAGAAAAGGTGTGAAGACAAGTGATTGAGTTACAAGAGGGTGTGTTACCAGAGGTTGATCAACGTAATCCTTATGCCGTTGTAGCCATTACGAAGCATGGTGTCCAAATAGGACGTCGTCTGCAGCAAACCTTTGCAGCAAGCGATTTATATTATATGAGTAAATTTGAACAAGGCGATGAAGAAGAAAAGCATATTCAACTGTTTACAGGAACAGTGCGCCTGCTATTGCCAACACTTTTTAAGCAATATAAAGGGTTAATTTTAATTATTTCACTAGGGGCAGTTGTACGAATGATTGCGCCGATTTTAAAGGATAAAAAGACAGACCCTGGTGTTGTGGTGATTGATGATCGAGGGGAAAATGTTATTAGCGTATTATCAGGGCATTTAGGTGGTGCCAATGAGCTAACACACGAGGTGGCAGCTGCACTTGGTGCAAATCCGATTATTACAACGGCTTCTGATGTACAAAAGACGATTCCAGTTGATTTATTTGGAGCCCGCTTTGGCTGGGTATGGGATAGTGCGGATAAATTGACACCAGTTAGTGCATCTGTTGTAAATGAGGAACATGTAGCCATTGTACAGGAAACAGGCGAACGTGATTGGTGGATGCGTGAAACACCGATGCCAGAGCAAATTAAAATCTATCCATCAACACAGGCAGCCATCCAAGCAACTCCCCATGCCACATTATTAATAACAGATCGAATCATTGAACCTGAAGAAGAGGTTCTTCTAGAAAACGGTGTTATTTATCGCCCAAAATCCATTGTGCTAGGAATGGGCTGTAACCGTGGTACATCTTTAGAGGAAATTGAACAAGTAATCGATGAAACCTTGGCAGAGCTAAAGCTTTCGAAAAAAAGTGTGAAAGCCTTATGCACGATTGATTTGAAGAAAGATGAGCAATGTTTCTTAGAGATTACGAAGAAATATGATTGGGAGTTCGTTACGTATACACCGGATGAATTAAATGAAATCGAATTTCCATCACCCTCTGAAACAGTCTTTAAATATACAGGTGCATACGGAGTGAGTGAACCAGCAGCTATGCGCTATGCACAGGTTCCATCACTTCTATTAGAGAAGAAAAAATCGGGTAATGCTACGATTTCAGTTGCTAGATACCTATTTTAAGGAGGAAGTCCATGCAAACAAATCGCTTTGTACTAGCTGGTACGGGTAGTGGTGTAGGCAAAACTACTTTTACCATTGGACTGATGAAGGCACTTCAAAACAAAGGGAACGTGGTGCAGGGCTTTAAATGCGGTCCTGATTATATCGACCCAACCTATCATACAGCTGTAACGGGCAGAGTATCACGTAATATTGATAGCTGGATGTTTTCACACGAAGCAGTCCGTGATATTGTGGCACGTGCAAGTATAGATGCAGATGTATCTATTATTGAAGGTGTGATGGGTTTTTATGACGGTAAAAGCCCTTTATCTGACGCTGGGTCTGCTGCTGATATTAGCGTAGTGACAGAGAGTCCTGTTATTTTAATTGTCAATTGTGCTAGCATGGCACGTAGCGTAGCAGCAGTTGTGAAAGGCTTCCAATTACTATCAGATAAGCCGAATATCGTTGGTGTTATTGCGAACCAGGTTGGTAGTGTCGGTCATTACGAAATTGCGAAGGCAGCTATTGAACAAGAATGCGGCATACCTGTTATTGGCTACCTAAAGCGTGAGGAAGGGATCGATATCCCGAGTCGTCATTTAGGGTTAGTACCTGCTATTGAAAGAGGAGAGCTAGATTCATTTTTTGATAAACTAGGGAACCTGATGGCGGAAACGATTGATTTGGATCAATTAATACATTTAACAAAGGCTCCTATCTTGCAAGAATCAGGCCATTTATTTAGGGAGGAGCCTTCACGAAATATTTGTATAGCAGTTGCAAGAGATGCAGCTTTTAATTTTTATTATGAAGAAAACTTGGCTTTGTTACGTGCGAAAGGTGCGACACTACAGTTTTTCTCACCGCTTGCGAATGAGCCTGTACCAGCTGAAGCAGATGGCTTGTATATTGGTGGTGGCTTTCCTGAGGAATTTGCAGAGTCACTTGCTACCAATACAGTCGTTAAAGACTCTATTCGTCAAGTCATTGCTAAAGGTCTTCCAACATTAGCTGAGTGTGGGGGCTTTATGTATTTAACAGAGGCCATTACAAATAGCCATGGCGACCGCTATGACATGGTAGGGGTAATTCCTGGAGAAGTGGCGATGCAAACAAAACTAGCAGCACTTGGTTATCGTGAAATTTTTGGCACAGCCGATAATTTCTTAATTAGTGCTGAGGAACAAGCGAAGGGCCATGAGTTCCATTATTCCAAATATAGTGGTTCTCACAATACAGCAGCCTATGAAACGATTGGTCGTTTTGGCAAAAAGAAAGAAGGCTATCAAGAAGGAAATTTAGTGGCTGGCTATACTCATTTCCATTTTGTATCAAACCCAAAGCTAGTTGACAATTGGTTAACAGCTTGTAAGAAGGTGAAAAGTAATGACTAATTATTTTCCTATTCATATCAATCTAGAATATAAAACAGTTGTGATTGTAGGCGGGGGTCACGTGGCAACGCAGAAGGTAGCATCCCTGTTACCAGCAAAGGCAAACATTGTGATTGTCAGTCCAACCTTACATAACACATTACAGTCACTTGCAGAGTCAGGGCAAATTACTTGGAAGCAAAAGGAATTTGAACCTCGTGATTTAGATGACGCCATTCTCATTATCGCTGCAACGAATGTGACAGCAGTTAACGAAGCCGTTCAAGAAGCAGCACAGCATTGGCAATTAATCAACCGAACAGATAAACAAAGTGAAAGTGATTTTATTACGCCTGCTACTGTTCGCCGTGGTCCGTTGGTGGTAACTGTTTCGACATCGGGAGCAAGCCCAAGTCTAGCCCGCAAGATTAAAGCAGATTTAGAAGAGCAATTCGATGATGCTTATGATGACTATGTATGCTTTTTACAGCAAGCTCGATTAATGATTGCTGCTAAGTATGATAAAGGTCCACAAAGACGTGCGGCATTACAAGCATTGCTAGAGCCAAACATCCTTGAATGGACACGTCATGGTGAGATCGATCGACGAGAAGCATATTTACAACAACTATTGATGGGAGCAACGCAATGAAGGATGGAATCGTATATATCGTGGGAGCAGGTCCTGGCGATCCGAAGCTCATTACTGTGTATGGACTGGAATGTATTCAAAAGTCTGATGTAATTGCTTATGACCGTCTTGTAAATCCTAAATTGCTTGATTTTGCAAAAAAGGATGCGGAGCTAGTTTATTGTGGCAAATTACCTGGGAAGCATCATCTTATTCAAGAGGAAATAAATGCATTACTCGTTGAAAAAGCACAAGAAGGTAAAATTGTTACACGCCTAAAAGGTGGCGATCCCTTTGTTTTTGGACGTGGCGCGGAGGAAGCTGAAATATTAAAAAATCATGGCATTGCCTATGAAATCGTTCCGGGGATTACAGCAGGAATTGCAGCTCCTGCATACGCAGGAATTCCAGTTACACATAGGGACTTCGCGACAAGCTTTGCCCTTGTAACTGGACATGGTCGTGAAGAAAAAGGACAAGATTTTTTGAATTGGCCCGCTTTAGCTACGGGTATAGATACCGTTGCCTTTTATATGAGCGTTGGTAATATTGCCTACATTGCTCGCAAATTAATCGAAAATGGACGGAAGGCAACAACGCCAGTAGCGGTCATTGAGTGGGGAACAACTGCTCAGCAACGCACGATTACAGGGCCGCTAGATGAGATAGCCAGCATCATTGAGCGTGAAGGGTACCATAACCCTTCTATGATTGTTGTTGGCGAGGTTGTCAATGTACGGGAAAAAATTCAATGGTTTGAAGAGCAAGGTCTTACCTTTTCATAATCATTTCTTATAAGCGCACAAGGAGGAAGCACTATGACTGTCATTGAAGCATTAAAAAAACGTCGAGCAATTCGTAATTACACGACACAACCAGTAGAGAAAGAAAAAATTGAGCAAATTTTACAGGCAGCAACCTATGCACCAAATGACCGGATGCGTGAGCCCTGGCATTTTTATGTCATTCAAGATGAAGCCATGAAGCGTTATGAAGAAATGGCAAGTGCTTATTTACAAGAACGCTTTCCCACGAAGCCAAATTTAGTGGAAAGTTCATTAAAGGTTGTACAAACAACCCCTGTAGCCATTGTGGTGACAGCTGACATAGTAGAAGGGGACACAGATGCGACAGAAGATAATGTCTTTGCTGTATGTAGTGCCATTATGTCTATGTGGTTGACAGCAGAGGAGCTAGGTCTTGGCTTTGTTTGGCGTACACGTGGTGTTGGTCTCGTACATGATCCTCGTATGCATACGTTTATTGGTGCAAGCGACGCTCAAAAAGTAGTTGGTACAATATTTATTGGCTACCCACAGGAGCAAGAACAAACCGACAAGAAACGAACACCGTTTGCAGAAAAGACAACATGGCTGTAAGGAGGCTATCAGCATGGCAAGAAAAGGCTTGTTTTTAGTATATACAGGTGAGGGTAAGGGCAAAACGACAGCATCTCTTGGCGTTACATTGCGTGCAGTTGGTCGAGGCTTAAATGTGCGTTATCTGCAGTTTATCAAATCCCCAGAACGTACTTATGGAGAGCAAATTGCCCTTCGTAAGCTAGGCGTAGAAATGGAACAAATGGGCATAGGTTTTACATGGACAAAAACACCTGAGGAGCATCGAGCTGCATTAGCCAAGGCTTGGAAAAAAACGAAGGCAGCTCTACAGGATGACAGCATTGATTTATTGGTCCTAGATGAACTCAACAATGCCCTAGCGATCACCAAGTTTCCAATCGATGATGTCCTTCCCCTAGCAGAAGTCATCGAGGCAATCCAACACCGCCCTTCTACAATGCATTTGGTTGTCACAGGACGAAGTGCGAATCCAGCATTACTAGCAATGGCTGATTTAGTGTCAACCATTGAGGCGACAAAGCATTACTATGATGAAGGGATTCCAGCGGTGAAAGGGCTCGAATTTTAAAGCCCTTTACAATTGCTGGAGGGAATACACACGAAGCGAAAACGAATACATGCGTTCTGCCATAGAATAATTACGGAGGAGAGTGACTATGCCAGCAAAATCAATCATGATTCAAGGAACAGCTTCCGATGTTGGAAAAAGTATGATTTGTACTGCACTATGTCGTATATTTTCAGATGATGGACTGAAGGTAGTCCCATTTAAATCACAAAATATGGCTCTTAATTCATTTGTTACAAAGGATGGCGGTGAAATCGGCCGCGCACAAGGGGTACAGGCAGAGGCGGCTCGTGTTGTTGCAACGACAGATATGAACCCTATCTTGCTGAAACCGAAGCAAGATATGATGTCAGAGGTTATCGTTCATGGTAAGCATTTTTTAAATATGGATGCCAAAAGTTACCGCAATAATTTTGTGCAAGAAGCGATGCCAATCGTAGAAAAATCAGTTCGCACGCTTCAACATACATATGATGTTATTGTCCTAGAGGGCGCTGGTAGCCCAGCAGAAATTAACTTAAAGGATCGCGATATTGCGAATATGCGAATGGCTCATTTAGCAGATGCAGCGGTAGTCCTCGTTGCTGATATTGATCGTGGCGGTGTCTTTGCCTCGATTGTTGGTACACTGGCATTGTTAGATGAGGAAGAACGAGCACGTGTTAAGGGATTAATTATCAATAAGTTTAGAGGCATGCGTGAATTACTGGATGATGGTTTGGCATGGGTGGAGCGCGAAACTGGTATTCCGGTACTTGGTGTGATTCCTTATGTCGATGTCAATATTGAAGCAGAGGATTCTCTTGCATTATCGTCACTACGTTTTAAAAAACCAAAGCCAGGCGAATTTGCTGTAGATGTAGCCATGATTCGTTTACCTCGTATTTCAAACTTCACCGATATTGATCCATTTTTCGATGAGCCTGAGGTGGGTGTACGTTTAATTGGTCATGTCAATGAATTAGGTACTCCAGATTTACTCATTCTGCCAGGAACGAAAAGTACAATGGATGATTTAGCTTGGCTAAAAGCACAGGGCTTCGATCAAGCCATCACACATTTACGTGAGTACGGTACTAAAATTATTGGCATTTGTGGCGGTTTCCAAATGCTTGGTGAAACATTACTTGATCCAGAAGCAGTGGAGGGGAATGGTGAATCTGCAGATGGTCTTGGGCTATTACCGATGGAAACCATTTTTGTAGGCAATAAAAAAACGGTGCAAATGACAGGCGTAAGAGGGCAGGACACATTGACAGGCTATGAAATCCATCTAGGGCGTACAAAAATTTTACGTGGTGCGGTATCACCGTTTTTACTATTAGAGGATGGAAGAGAAGATGGTGCGGTTAGTCAAGATGAGCAAGTGATTGGCACATATTTCCACGGCTTGTTCCATAATCGTCCCTTTACCCGCCAACTCGTCAATGAAATACGAGTGAAAAAAGGGCTAGCAGCTTTACCAAGTGATGTGAAAAGTGACGCAGAACGAAGAGAAGATGCCTATAATATGTTAGCCGACCACGTTCGAGCAAATCTTGATATGAAAAAAATATATGAAATATTATCGTTAGAGGTATCTATATGACGAGAAAAGGACCGTTAGCCATTAACTATGAGGCATTATGGCAGGAAGGCATGAAGGACTGGCATGGCAATATGCCTGAACGAATGGTGAATGATCAGCTAGAGGAGCAATTTTGGGCCCAATCGGTGGCACGTAAAAAAGTGGGACAAACAGATCCTTATGCTGCATTGATTTTTCAGGAGCTTCAAAAAAAGATTGAACCTCAGCATTCTGTATTAGAAATTGGTCCTGGGTGGGGCAATTATACATTTCCATTAGCTGATAAAGTAAGGAAGCTCACATGTGTGGATAGCTCTGAAAGCATTTTGCATTACTTACAGCAGTGTATGCCGCAGGAGGAGCACGTTTCCTATATTCATGCAAAGTGGGAAAGTTTAGAGCATGATGAGATTGAACCACATGATATCGTCTTGGGCGTGAATTGTTTTTACCGAATGTATGAAATAAAAGCGGCTTTATATCACATGAATCGGCTGGCGAGAAAGCGTGCTATCATTGGGATGACGACAGGTCCCATTCAGCCACACTATGAACAGTTATATGAAAAGTATGGTTATGACATTAAATTTCCGCGCAGAGATTATATCGAGTTTTTGAATCTACTCTATGAAATGGATATTTACGCGGATTGTCAGATTATCCCGCTCGAACGTGTCTATGAATATGAAAGCTATGAACAGCTTGTGACAACGCAGAGTAAAAAAATATTAACGACGAATTTTCAGCGAGCCCATGTAGAAGAATCACTGCTACCTTTTATCGAAGAAAAGGATGGACGTTATTATTATCGTCATGATTTCCATGCAGCGCTTGTTTCATGGCAACCAAAATAATCAAGAAACCTTTGGAGAAACTGTACACCAAAGGTTTTTCTTATGGGAATGGATAAGGTACAATAAAACGATATAAATAAGAAGTGAGGTGGCTTATGTTGCAGCTACATTTTCTAGGGACAGGCGCAGGCATGCCTTCAAAAGAACGAAATACAAGTGCTCTGATGGTAAAGCTATTAGACGAAGTGAGTGAAATGTGGCTATTTGACTGTGGGGAGGCGACACAGCATCAAATCCTTCATACGTCGTTAAAGCCACGGAAAGTGACGAAAATATTTATAACACATTTACATGGGGATCATATTTTTGGACTTCCAGGCTTTTTAAGCTCGCGTTCCTTTCAAGGTGGGGATGAGCCGCTAACGATCTTCGGACCATCTGGCTTACAACAGTGGATTGAACAAACATTGGCCCTATCAAAAACCCATTTAACATATCCTTTACGCTTTGTAGAAGTACAAAAAGGCATTATTTTTGAGGATGCTCATTTTATAATTCATGCTAAGGAATTACGCCATGTTGTACCTTGCTATGGGTATCGTATCGAACAAAAGGATTTACCAGGCGAATTATTAATCGACAAAGCACAGGCACTTGGTGTTCCAAAGGGACCTTTACTAGGCCAATTAAAAAATGGCCACGATATTGTACTTGAAAATGGTGATGTGGTACTTGCGAAAGACGTGGTGGCACCAGCCAAAAAGGGCTTTACATTGTCAGTCTTAGGCGACACGAAATATTGTGAAGAAGCAATCCAATTATCAATGGGAGCTGATATCATTGTCCATGAAGCAACTTTTGATGGTACAACAACAGATTTAGCAGCAAGCTACGGTCATGCAACAAATGTGGAGGCAGCAAAAGTCGCACAGCAAGCTGGAGCACACTATTTATTATTAAATCATTTAAGCGCACGTTTTCTTCCATATGACTTACCTCAATTTTTAGCTGAAGCACAGGGGATTTTTCCGAATACATTCCTAACAGCTGATCAAGCCGTATATACATGGCAACATAATAAATTATTTTGATATAGTTAATAAGTAAGAAACATCTATTAGAGGAGATTCTTCTAATAGATGTTTTTAGTTTATAGTCCTAAAGGTGTGTAGATAATTTTGTTTAAATATTACTGTTTAATCATGAGAATGATCCTTTTTTGCATGCCTCTACTAGTACAAAATAGTTAGATTTATCCTCCTTGCTTATCTATTTCGGAATTTTTACAAATTAATGACAATTTAAACTTCTTCAAAAATTATTATTTTATATTTAATAAATTGTTAATGAAATATATGGAAGTAATATTGTATGATGAAGTGGAAATAATCGTAATTTTTAGGGGGATCTCATCATGAGAAAGTCAATGAAATGGAAAATGCTTCTGGAGATTATGGGCATTGTGGTGTTCATTATAGCGGCATTTTCTATTTATGTTTATCAAGCTACATATAAAAGTGAAAAAAGCAATGGAGAAGCAATCGCCAACTCCATTGTCATGGGGTTGGAAGGAGCGATTCAATCTAGAGAAAAAGCAGAAGAAATTATGGAAAAAGAAATGATTGCCGAATCTGTAATGGCTTCTTACATCATTGACAAAGGTGCTACATATGAGGATTTAAGGGCCATTGCTGAGCGTGGTGGCATCGATGAGATTTGGAGTACAGATAATAAAGGGAATACAACGGTGACATCAGTAGCTCCAACTGTTGATTTTAACTTTGGCGCTGATCCAAACGGACAAGCTGCCGAATATATGCAACTTTTAGATGGAAGAGCGAAAGAAATTGTCCAAAAAGCACAAATTCGCGATGTCGATGATCAATTTTTCAAATTTGTCGGGGTAGGTAGCTGGAATCCAGCAACTCCACAAATTGTACAGGTGGCTCGCCATGGACAGCAGCTACTAGATTTAGAAGCAAGTATCGGCAGTGAATCTTATATCGATCAACTGAACAACTATTTATCCTCAACCGTATTATTCGCCGCTATTGTAGATGAAAAAGGCCAAGCCATTGCCGCTACAGCAAAACAAAATTTAGCGGATATTGGTTTTGAGCCAGCCCAATTTTCAGCACAAAAGTCGACTGAATTTTCAGGGCGCTACGATGGCACACGTGTCACGCAATATGTAAAGCCATTATCAAACGGTACATACTTAGCTATTATTGTATCCAATGCTATCCTCTCACAAATTTTGGTAGGCACAATTGTAGCTTCATTGATCGTTGTCTGTGTGATTTTCTTCACTACGGGCCTGTCTATTTCAAAACAAGTATCGCGTATTTTAAGTGTGCGCAATTCCTTAGAGGAAATTAGTAAAGGAGAAGCAGATTTAACCAAGCGTATTCCAATCCATGCAAAGGATGAGATTGGCCAATTAGTGACATCATTTAATGGGATGATGGATAATTTCCAACAAATTATGTGTGAGATAAAGCAAGGGGCCAATCAAATAAAAGAGGCTACCTATACAATACAAGAAAATGCTCATGAAACACTTGAATCAGCCGCAATTATCCAAGGAGAATCTAGTCAGGTAGCTCAGGCCTCCTTTGCACAACAGAATAATACGGCAGACAGTGCGCATTCAATGGAGGAATTGGCGCGCAGCATTCAATATATTTCGGAATCCATAGCAGAAATTTCTAGTATTTCACGTAATACCGAGGAAAACGCAGATAATGGATTACAAATTATGCAGTCCTTACAAAAGCAATTAGTGACTGTTCATGAGAAAACGAATTTTGCGGTGATTGGAACACAGGAGCTTGAAAAACTATCTACAATGATCGGGGAATTTACCAATGTGATTACGGGAATTTCTGATCAAACGAATTTACTGGCATTAAATGCATCTATTGAAGCGGCTCGTGCTGGTGAAGCGGGGAAAGGCTTTGCCGTTGTAGCTGAAGAAGTTCGGAAATTAGCTGAAGATTCTAAGAGTGCGGCGGATAGAATCACTCAGGTGGTGATGAATGTCCAAAAGGAAACAGCCAATATTGTGGCAACCATCCAAGCAACAGCAGATGTCTTACATACAGGACGTGCTATCGTACAAGAAGCACAGCAATCGTTTGAAGGAATTCATAATGATGTACAGGTCTTAGCAACACAAGTGGATTTAGTATCAAGCTCCACTGAGGAAATTGCTGCTAGTACAGAGGAAGTAACAGCTACCATGGAAGATGTTTCGCTCTTGGCTAAGCAGACATCGCAAAGTGTTGATGCCGTTGCTCAAAAGGCTAAACATCAAGCGGAAAATATGGAGAGCATGACCGCATTTATCGACCAATTAAATACAACAGCGGAAAACCTCCAACTATCAGCAGGCAAATATAAAGTATAAAAGGAAAAATATAGTACGATAAATCACTAGATTCCCGTATAATTGAAAAAAGGGGTGTGGTTTAAATGAATCAACAAAAGATGCCGCCAGCATTATTACGATTAATCGTCATTTTTCCCAATGTGCTGAGCTATTTACTATTATTCGGTCTAATTATTTTTGTCATGACAAATTATGAAACATTAAAAGCAACCAATAATTTAACTGTGTGGATTATTTTTATTGTCGTATTAGCACCCGCTGCTGCCTACACGACTTTCAGCATCGTAAAGAAAATCCGAGCAGGGCATATGTAAGGATATTAACGACTTCCTATTCAACATTGTAGGAGGTCGTTTTACTTAAAGGAGAATAAAAAACATATAGAGAGAAAAACTATCGTAAACAGTGATGAAATGAAGAGGTGTGTATCATATGGATCCAACAAATTGTGATTTTTCACCAATGAAAGAAACTTTAAAAGATGAGCTTCTCGAAGTGATCATGTCCTTACAGCAGAGTGTGCAGGAAATGGATACAGATGCAAATTGTCTCCTCGGTAATTTTGAGAAAATTAAAGAGAAGTTTATGACAATTGAAATGAAAGCTGCAACGTTCTATTTAAATTGTTATCTTTCCCCGTTTACTGAAAAGTATCCAGAGCTATCATACAGTGTGCAAAATATGTCTTTGAGAAGGCATGGTGGTTTAATTGTTATTCAAAGACAGGATGCTTTAGAGAATTTAATTCAGCCTGGTATTCATATTGGTGCAGATTTAACCCATTCTTTATTAGAATCTATTTTCTTCCCTGGTAATCCACTTCACGATGGAGCGGTACTTGTCCATCAAAATCAAATTGAGTCAGCTGCCAATGTACTGCCATTGTCAGAGCGGTATACAGGGGAAAAGAAATTAGGAACAAGACATCGTGCAGCGCTGGGATTGAGTGAGCAAAGTGATGCACTTGTAATGGTTGTATCAGAAGAAACGGGTAGAATTTCTTTTGCTCTTAAGGGCAATTTATATCCTGTTACAACACCTGGCATCATATAGGGGGTTTCCCTATGTTAAAAAATATCTTGAATTCGAGATATTTTTCTTGCGGAAGTATCACTTGCGTGGTAAAGTGATAACTGAAGGGAGGGTGAAGTCATGAGAAATCATACACTAGGCACCTTAACGTGGATTCGGATGATGCGCTTTACAACGCAAAGTAATCAGTTATCGAATGAATTTTTAAAACGTTTCGACTTAACGACAGCACAATTTGATGTGTTAATCCAGATTAAAACATATGCCCCGATTACACAGTCTCAATTAGCAGAAAAAGTAACTGTAACACAAGGTGGCATGTCTCGCATGCTTGCCCGACTAGAAAAAGAGGGACTAATCGAGCGTAAACAAAATTGGAAGACGAAAACCATCTCATTGACATCAAAAGGGGAGCAAATGATTGATGCAGCAACACCTAGTCAACTTCACTTCCAGTCTTCGTTTTTTGAAGAAGTATTAACAGCTGAAGAAATTAAATCTTTATATATTGCGATGACAAAGCTTGAAAAACATAGTCGAGAAAAAAAATTGCCACCCGTGTAATTTTTTTGTAAAATCACTTGCTTAGTCAAGTGAAAATAATGAGGAGGAACAATTAGGATGAACAAATTAAGCGGACACCATCATATATCAATGCTAACGAAAAATGGTAAACAGAATAATCACTTCTACACAACTATTTTAGGGTTACGACGTGTGAAAAAAACGGTGAATCAAGACTCACCTTCCATGTATCATTTATTTTATGGAGACTTAACAGGCGCAGCAGGTACAGAATTAACATTTTTTGAAATGCCTGTTGCAGGACGTACAGTGCGAGGGACGAATGCTATTACACGTATTGGCTTACTTGTACCTAGCTTCGAAAGCCTACTATATTGGAAAGAACGCTTTCAGCAGCTAGAGGTTAAACATAGCGATATCACTACTTATGCAGGCAAAGAGGCTTTATTTTTTGAAGATCATGAAGGTTTACGGATGGTATTGTTAAACCACCAAGGACAAGAAACGCCTGCTCAATGGCAACCATGGGATGGAAATGATATACCGCAGGAACATCGTATTTTAGGCATGGGGACTATTGAAATCACTGTGCGATATTTATCAAGAACGGTCAATTTATTACAAGATTTATTTCACTATACAGTTATTGCAGAAAAGGACAAAGAAACGATTCTACAATCGATAGAAGGGGAAGTGCTTGGCGAGATTGTTGTCAAAGAATTAGAAGGACCAAGCGAGAAACCTGGTAAAGGCAGTATTCACCATCTTGCGTTACGTGTTGCAACCGTTGAAGAATTACAGCAATGGGATACCAAAATTAAGGAGCTTGGATTGGATAGTACTGGTGTGGTTGATCGTTATTATTTCCAAAGTCTATATTTTAGAGATCGTAACGGTATTTTATTTGAAATGGCGACAGATGGGCCAGGGTTTACGGTAGATTCAGCAGTCGAAGAACTTGGCAAAGAGTTAGACCTCCCGCCATTTTTAGAAGAGAGACGTTCAGAAATTGAAGCTATTTTAGAACCGCTAGAATAAGGAGAGATAACACATGATGGAAAAATATCGTATTGATCAAGCACAAGGACTCGAATTCGGACTGTACTCTTTAGGTGATCATATCCCTAATCCACTAACAGGCGAGCGTATTTCTGCTCAACAACGACTAAAAGAGCTAGTCGAGGCAAGTCAATTAGCAGAGCAAGCTGGAATTGATGTATTTGGCATAGGTGAAAGTCATCAGTCTTATTTTACAACACAGGCACATACGGTCGTGTTAGGTGCTATCGCACAAGCAACTTCGACTATTAAATTGTCTAGCTCCGCAACCGTATTAAGTGTTTCAGACCCTGTACGAGTATATGAGGATTTTGCCACAATTGATTTATTATCAAATGGTCGTGCAGAAATAGTAGCGGGACGTGGTTCACGTGTAGGTGCTTATCACTTACTAGGTGTTGATTTACAAGATTATGAAGAAATCTTTGAGGAAAAATTAGAGCTTCTTATGAAAATCAATGACGAGGAGCTTGTGACTTGGGAAGGGCAATTTAGAGCACCTCTCCACCATGCACAAATTTTACCGCAGCCAAAAAACGGCTCGTTGCTAATATGGCGTGCGGTGGGTGGACCACCTGCCAGCGCCATTAAAGCAGGCTATATGGGCATTCCGATGATGCTTACAACATTAGGTGGACCTGCTATCAACTTTAAACCATCAGTGGATGCCTATCGCGAAGCGGCAGAGCGCAAAGGCTTTGACCCAAATGAATTACCTATTGCCACAACAAGCTTGTTTTATGTAGCAGACACAACAAAAGAGGCATTACAGGGCATGTATCCACATTTAAACGGTGGTTTCCAAGCTATTCGTGGTGGGGGCTATCCAAAGCAACAATTTGCACAAGCGCCTGATACACGTGATGCTTTAATGGTGGGCAGTAAAGAGCAAATTATTGAAAAACTACTTTATCAATACGAACTATATGGCATGCAACGCTTTATGGCACAAATCGATTTTGGTGGCGTACCCTTCGAAAAATTGATGAAAAATATTGAAATCATTGGTAATGATATAATTCCAGCGATAAAAAAACACACAGCAAAATAAGGAGTGGCTCATTATGAAAATTGTCGCACTTGCGGGTTCTATTGTCGGCTCAAAGACAAGAACAGCTACACAAAAGTTAGTCGAGATGTTACAAGAAAAATACCCACAGCATGAAGTAACATTACTAGATCTTGCTGACTATCAGCTAGTTTTTAGTGATGGACGTAATTACTTTGAATATGAAGGCGATACAAAATATGTGACGGAAACCATTATGGCTGCAGATGCAATCGTTATTGGGACGCCAACATTCCAAGCATCTATACCAGCTACATTAAAAAACATCTTTGACCTTTTACCTGTCAATGCCTTCCGCGATAAAGTCGTCAGTGTTATTGTTACAGCAGGTACATCCAAGCATTATTTAATGGTGGAACAGCAACTAAAGCCGATCCTTGCTTATATGAAAGCGCACATCGTACCGACCTATGTATTTATAGAAGAAAAGGATTTTTTACGTAAAGAAATTGTCAATGATGATGTCCTTTTTCGTTTAGAACGGTTAGCAGAGGATACCGTGATGGTTACAGAGGCTTTTGCAGAAATTCGAGCCAAAAAAGATGCTGAATATGATTTTTAAAGATTAATAGAAGAAACGCTGTGAAGTAGTCTGACACAGCGTTTCTTTTTGTGTCAAGGCTAGCTATAAGTTCGTGACAATCATGATAAAAATAAAACCCAAATCACTTTGAGTTTTTAATAAAGGTGGTTAAGGGTAAATAGAGGATAGAACTGGTTCTTCTGTAACTAACAAAGCCGTATACTGTCCATATGGAGAAATGGATATAGAAACTTCTAGTAGTTCCCAACGTTTTAAAATTAAAGAGTATGTGTAGGAAACTTGAGATTTGAATATTGTTAGGGGCGATATAGAATCCCTACTAAAGTAATTAGATAGTGTAGTATACTTCAATGCAAATGATAGGAGAGATGGAAATGGAAAACGATTGGGATAAAGCTATAGGTTCTCTTTCTAAAATAAACGTTTATTCAAATCCAAATAACGAGCCTGTTACCATAAGTGGTGAAGCTGATGATTTGAAATGTATAGGTGTTGGGACAGATGCGGCTGTTTTTCAAGCTCTTTGCGCCCCAGCGTATGCATTTAAAGTATATGCCAAAGACAAAGTGCACAAAGTAAAAGTTGAAGCAAATGTGTATCAAATACTTGGAGATTCACCTTTCTTTTCAACATGCTTTGCTTCACATGACGAATACCTTGTTTTAAGTTACGAAGAAGGAAAAACGCTTTTTGATTGCATTCTACAAGGTATTCATATTCCAAAACAGGTTATAAATGAAGTGGAGGATGCAAGAGAATATGTTCGGAAGAAGGGCCTTAACCCTCGTGATATTCATTTGAAAAATATTTTGCTACAGAATGGAAGGGCAAAAATAATTGATGTCTCTGAGTACACACTACAGGGTAATGATCATCGATGGGAGCATTTAAAAAAAGGATATGAGCAATACTATCATTTAATTGATGGAAATTCTGTGCCGTTTTGGTTAGTAGAAACAATACGAAAGTGGTATAACCAACGTGGAAAGAATACTTCATACGAAGAGTTTACAAAAAATATTTTAAAGTTTCTATTAAAAAATAATTGAACTTACGGGAGCTACCTTTTACGAGATGCTTTAATAGAAATAAAGAAAACAGACAACAAAATTTCATTGACTGTTTTAAAAACTACTTATTCGCCTATAATAGTGGGTTTATCGAATGAGACAATATCAATAATATGGTCTAAACAAACAATCTGATAATGGAATAGCTCCTTGTAGGAATAGATATCGAGAGCTATAGTTCCTTTACTTATAAAATCTAAATAAGTTGATTTTGTAAAAAGACGTACTGAGTTACCCAAGAAATCATCTTCTTGATTGACAAAATGAAATGATTCGTCAAAAACAGTATAGGCTACATATGAATCGAATTCTATATGTATGACCGGTAATGTCTTATCAATTTCAATAGGATAGACATCATTTATAGTATATTCCTCAAAACTTATATCCTCGCTTTCGGCGCTGACGGAAGCTCTAGAAATAGAAACTCTCAAAGAGTTTGTCCCTGGCTCTACTATATTATCTAAAAACAAATAACCTTTCCATTGCATTAAATCTTCATAGTTCATACAAATCACCCTTCCATATTATCACTTGAGATTATGGTCATTTTATAGTTAGAATTTCAAAATGTCAATTTTGAGATTGGTTGAATTAGAATAAAAATTTATTGTTTATCAATAATAAATGATTGACTTAGAATATATTTTGGATTTATGATTGTTACAGCGAGTTGTAGAAAGCTGCCGTGTAGGAATTAAACATAAAAATATTTAGGAGAGAAGAAAAAGTTATGAAAAAATATATTTTTGCATTAATGCCAATCATATTAGGCGTACTTAGCTTTTTAATCTTTATGGTGAAAGGGAGTAATGTAGCACCTGATGGTACATTAGAAGAACCATTCTTTCTTATTCCAATAGGATTTTTATTGTTATTTATTGGATTTATATGTGTAGTAGGGGTGGCGTTAAAATCGATTATTAAAAAGACTCAATACGTTAAATAATAGATAAAACAACCAGGTCATACATAAGAGACTTGGTTGTTTTTAATATTTACTTAATAAAAAGCACTACATTTGTGTGGGAGTTTTGTTTACACGATCTATGGAGTAGACTGATGATTTGATTGAACAACATAAATAGCTATTTTAGTTGACTGCAAAATTGTACTTGAAGGTTTTGCATGATAAGTTTGTAACTACCTTTTTTCAAAGCAGTCATCTTCGTTTAATGGTTGTACATTAATTTCATAAGAAAAACTTATGTTGATTGAGCTGAAAGATTAATAGTATTTTATGATAATCATTTTGCTTAACGCTACAGTTTTCATGAAGTTTATGGAATTGTGGTATGATTATTTTTAGAGAGTAGGGGGTCAATAAACATGGTATTTTCTCTTTTTAAAAAAAAGAAGGAACCACAGCAGCTAAAAAATAGAGTGGAGTTTTGTATCACTAATTTAGCACTTGGTGCGGCAGATGCGTATGATGTATTAGTAGAACGAGAAGATATTGAGATAGAGGAATCTGGTTGTACATCCCATTGTGAAATCTGTGAGCAAGGTATTTTTGCGATAGTAAATGGGGAAGTTGTGACAGCAGATGACGCGGAGACATTGGTACAGGCTATTGATGAAGAATTAAAACAAAATCCACTTTTCTAATGAAAAAACAGCTTGCTGGAGCACAAGCTGTTTTTTGATGGAAATGTAATTACCAACCACGGACGTATTGTACGGGAGGCTGCACGTCTTCTCCTAGCTCTTTAGCTGCATGTAGTGCCCAGTAAGGGTCTCGTAATAAAACACGCGCTAAGAATATTAAATCTGCACGATTATTTTGGAGTATCTCTTCGGCTTGAATGGCTGTGGTAATAAGACCAACTGCACCAGTAGGAATATCAGCCCCATGCTTAATCGCTTCTGCATGTGGTACCTGATAGCCTGGAAAGACATTGATGGCTGCTGGTACAACGCCCCCTGTTGACACATCAACTAAATCAACACCTTGAGATTTCATCCAGCGGCTAAAAACAATAAAGTCATCCATTGTTGTACCATCTTCCGCATAATCTTCCGCAGAGACACGTACCAATAAAGGACCATCCCATACACTGCGAACAGCATCGATGACTTGACGTAGAATGCGATATCGATTTTCCTGTGAGCCCCCATATTGATCTTGACGTTTATTCGTAGCAGGTGATAAAAACTCGCTAATTAAATAGCCATGTGCGCCATGAATTTCTAGTACATCAAAGCCAGCCTTTGCGGCACGAATAGCTGCTTGTTTAAATGCCTCGATGACATAGTGAATGTCCTCTTCTGTCATTTTTGTTGGTGTTTTATAGTCTGAACTAAAGGCAATAGCTGATGGAGCAAAAATTTCGCCATCTACTGTTGCTTTGCGACCAGCATGTGCAAGCTGGATGCCTGTTTTAGCGCCGTACGCTTTCATCCCCTCAACTAATTGACTTAATCCTTCAATATGTGCATCATCCCAAATCCCTAAATCCTTATTTGAGATACGACCTTCTGGCACAACACCAGTAGCTTCTAAAATGATTAAGCCTACTTGACCAGCTGCACGTGTTGCATAATGGACGAAATGAAAGGGTGTTACCATGCCATCGTCTTGTGCTGAGTACATGCACATAGGTGCCATCACAACACGGTTTTTTAAGGTGATAGATTGCAATGTATAGGGTTCGAATAATTTACTCAAAATAAAGCCTCCTAATTCCTAGTGATACACTCTATTTTGCACATAATGCTACCCATTTGCAAGTGAACGAGATCGTGCCTCTGCTTCTTTAATGCAGGCTTCGATGGCTTCATTAAATTGATATTGCTCTAATGCCTGTATCCCTGCCTCCGTCGTGCCACCAGGACTCGTCACCTTTTTGCGTAAGACATCTGGTTCATCTAATGACTGCTTGAGCATCTCAGCTGTCCCCGCAAGTGTTTGAGTCATTAGCAAGCGCACCGTATCTTTCGATAAGCCTACCTTCGTCCCTACTCGTTCAAAAGCTTCCATTAAATAATAGATATAGGCAGGGCCGCTACCTGAAAGGGCTGTGACTGCATGTAACTGATCTTCATCGACTTCAATAACGGAGCCAACAGCCTCTAATAACTGGAGGAATAGGATACGCTGGTCTGCAGATACCTCGTTATTGAATGCAATGCCACTTGCTGACATGCCGATTGTAGCGGAAGTATTCGGCATCACCCTTGCTACTGGGCGACTCCCTAAAAATTCTGTAATTGTATCAATCGCAATGCCTGCTAAAATAGATAGTACAGCAGTGTGTGCCGTAAGTTTAGGCTTTAAATCACACATAGCAGCAATAGCATCTTTCGGCTTCATCGCTAAGATAATCAGATCTGCCTGTTGAAAAATCGCAGGATCAAACACACAATGGACACCATATGTTTCATGTAGGAAATGTAAGCGTTCCTTGTCTGAGCGATTGGTGACGTAAATTTCCTGTGGTGTGAACACCTTTTGTTTAATCCAGCCTTGCATCAATGCTTCCGCCATTGAGCCTGCACCGATAAATAAAATTTTTTTCATGAACAAAACCTCCAGTTCAAAATAAAAAAGCGCTCTCGTCCTTATCTAGAAGGACGAAAACGCTCTCGTTTCCGCGGTACCACCTTTGTTTGCCAATTGTTGGCACAACTCTTAGCCCTCTTATCGCAAGGGAAACGGTTATGTTTGCATAACTGCTCAGAAGTAGGTTCGGTAATGGGAGCGGGTGATGTTACTCTCAGCAAATGTAACACTCTCTAACACCTTCACCAGATACGTACTCGTCTTCTTCAACGCACATAAATAATTAGATTATTCAAAATTATAGTGAGGAATAGGCAACCTGTCAACAGGAGGATGACGAAAACAGAAAAAACTTGTAAAATAGAATGAATCAGTATTCACAAGTGCGTGAAAAGGGGGAGACAACTTTGTCTATATACAAAATAGAAATACCAACACCCTATGCAGTAGGAGATGTCAATGCATTTATTGTAAAAGGCGATGCACTTAGCATTTTTGATGTTGGCCCAAAAACAATGGAAGCCTATGATGCTTTAAAATGGGGGATTCGAGCAGCAGGCTTTGACATGCAAGATATTGAACAGGTTGTGTTAACCCATCATCATCCAGATCATGCGGGATGGGTCGATGCTTTTCCATATGCAGAAATTTTAGGGCATGCCTATAATGACAAATGGCTTCGTCATGATGAAGACTTTTTACGCTATCATGAACAATTTTACAGTGAACGTTTATTGGAGCATGGGGTACCACAAGAATATATTGCAAAAAGTGTCCATGTTCGTCGTGAATTGGAGCTTGTAGGGGAACGACCATTAACGCAAATTTTGGAAGATGGAGATGAAGTTCCTGGGCATCCAGGATTAAAGGCAATCGAAACATTAGGTCACGCACAAAGTCACTTCATTTTTTGGGATGAAAAAACTCATCAAGTGATTGGTGGAGATTTATTGCTTGAAAAAATAACGCCCAATCCATTAATAGAGCCACCATTGGATCGTACTGTAGGACGTACAAAATCTTTACTACAATATAATGCATCCCTTGAAATTCTACGTCAATTACCTGTCAAAATGATGCATACAGGGCATGGAGCAGAGCTAGAGGATATTCCGTTGTTAATTGATAAACGATTAGAGCGACAGCACCAACAATCAATGAAAGTTTTTGAATTATTAGGCGATGATCAATTAACAGTTGTCCAAGTAACAAAACGCTTGTATCCGGCTATCTTCCAGCATCAGCTTGGTTTAACTTTATCTAAAACACTTGGTCATTTAGATTACCTAGAGGCCAATGAGTATATTACGTCAACAAAGACAGAAGCAGGTATCTATTTATTTCAAAGGAAGTAGGTTTATACATGAAACATCCTAACAAAACAATCTTTGTGACAGGAGCTACAAGTGGGGTTGGCTTAAAAATCACTGAATTACTAGTAGCTCAAGGGCATATCGTTTATGCCACAGGTCGCAATGCCGTTGCACTAAAGGTGCTAGAGCGTTTAGGTGCTCAAGTGATCCAAGCGGATTTAACCAATCTACATACACTTGATGATGTTTGTGCGCAGCTACCACCGATTGATGTAGCGATTCTTTCAGCAGGTGTAGGGAAGTTTGCTGTAGCCCCTGCTTTACAGGATGAGGATATTGCGCAAATGATCGAATTAAATGTTAGCGTACCCATTTATCTTGCCAAACGATTAGCCTCTAAGATGATAGAGCGCAAACAGGGCCATTTAATATTCATTGGTTCTCAGGCTGGGAAGGTGGCCACACCAAAAGCGAGTGTCTATGCTGCGACGAAACATGCTATTGTCGGTTTTACCAATGGATTGCGTATGGAATTAGCTCCTTACAATGTAAAAGTGACAGCCATCCATCCTGGTCCCATTGATACACCATTTTTAGATAAAGCCAATGATACAAGTGGCTACCGAGAATCCTTAGGGCGCTTTTTATTGTCAGCGGAGGAAGTAGCTCAAGAGACAGTGAAAACGATTGATCGTCCTGTTCGTGAGATTAATCTACCTAGAATTATGGGATTGTCGAGTAAATTGTATGCATTAGCCCCTGCAACCATTGAATGGCTAGGCAAATCATTTTTCCATAAGAAATAACAACATTTGAAACTGTAAACATGCTTCACGTGCATGTCTACGGTTTTTTCATATTTACATATAATTGTAGCTATAGTAGTAAAAAGGAAGAGTTGAAAAGGAGACATAGATGTATACAATTGGTCAAGTTGCAAAATTTTTAGGAGTTTCTAGAGATACCTTAAAATTTTATGAAGAAAAGGGATTAGTAAAGCCCCAGCAAAATAGTGAAAATGGGTATAGAACATACAATCATTTTGATATATACGATATCACAACAATCAATTTTTATAGAGAAATTGATTTTGAAATCAAAAAGATTCAGGAATTGAGAAAAGGCAAGAGTATAGAGGGCATCCAATCATTGTTAGTAGAAAAAGAACAAGTAATGTTAGAGGAAATAGCTTATAAAAAGCTACAATTAAAAAAGCTCCAGCTTGTAAAAGAGGATTGTCAAAAAATTAGCCAATATCTAGGCACATATACTATAAAGGAAATGAAACCATTAGAAATAATGGGCGTAATAGAACATTATACAGCCTATGATGAATATGATTCGTTAAAAGAAAATGCAGACAGTATAAAGAAAGCGGTAATTCTTACTTCTTTAAGAAGAGTTATTAGATTCGATGATAGCGGAATGCTCGAAAATAAATTTATGGTTGTCAGGAAAGTAGAAAATAGCGATCATCCAATTAAAGGTGAAATTTTAGCGCATCCCAAATGTCTTTATACAGTTATTGAAGATGGGCGCTGGTCAACAGGTGGCAAAAATACAGACAATAAAGTAGAGGCTAGTATAAGAAAAGTAGCTAAGGAAAATGGCTATGAGCTTTTAGGGCTTGTTTATATCAACTTATTGCTTACCACTTATGAAGAAGGGCTTGAACGTATTTTTTTAGAAATGTATGTACCGATAAAATAAAGGCAAAATGGGTTTGACCTGTGAGCAACCCCTAGGTTTATGCTGAAGATATTCAGATGAAATGGGGGATCTACTTGCGTAGAAAAAAGAAATTAAAAAAACCAGTAGCAAGCTTTATTATTTTAACCAATATTATTTTTTGGCCACTTTTCTGTGTTGTAGGAGCCGTCAAGCTATTAGGCTATCCTACTTGGCTATTTGATACCGTACGCTGTCTATCGGCTTGGTCATCCACCTTTGCCTTTGCGTTACTATTTCCAAGAATCTATCCTGGGCAACGTTTTATCCACTTTGTCAAGCAAAAATTCAAAAACAAATTGTCACTTTCAGTAATTGTTTTAATCGTGATGATACAAACAGCTATCTTTATCATGATCTTGTTTCAAATCATGAATAATTATGAAGAAAACTCTATTTTTACGCTGTCTTCATGGGGCATGCTCAGTTTTTATTTTGTTAAAACGCTTTTGTCAGGACCACTGGGTGAGGAGTTAGGATGGAGGGGCTTTGCACTGCTGGAGCTGCAAAAGAAGTATTCGCCATTAATAGCTTCAATTATCATAGGCTTTTGGTGGGGAATGTGGCATTTACCGATATGGCTTACAACAGGGTTTATGGGAATGGATTTGATCAAATATAGCTTCTTCTTTATGTTAACGATTATAGCTACAACCATCATCATGACAGTATTTTATACGATCAATCAGAATTTAATCATTCCTATTATTATTCATCAGCTCTTTAATTTTTTTATCGGCTCCATTAATGGAAACCTAATTGATTTAATTATGTATAATGCCATTTTATATTCGGCGGTGGCCGTTCTACTTATTTTGATTAATCCTAAAAAAGTATTGTATAAGATACAATCAGCCAAGTAACTAAAAAGAATCCAGTTTGTATCATGGATTCTTTTTTTCGTCCGTTGCTAAATTTATATAGTATACATTTATATATATAGTAAAAAAACGTTTTTTTGAGTGAATTGCCATGGATTTCTTGTCAACCTTATACAAGGAACGACTTACTTTTGACAATAAAAATAAAAGTCTATGAATTTATAAAAATACACTTGTATTTATTTTTATAACATGATACTATTCGTGTATAAACTTTTAAATGAATGTATAAACATACATATCGATAGAGCAATGGAGGCGCATTTTTAATGGCAAATAAAAAAGTGGTATTAGCTTATTCAGGTGGACTTGATACTTCGGTAGCAATTCCATGGTTAAAAGAACAAGGTTGGGACGTAATTGCAGTATGTCTTGACGTTGGCGAAGGGAAAGATCTTGAATTCGTGAAAAATAAAGCTCTTCAAGTAGGAGCGATTGAATCTTATATGGTAGATGCGAAAGACGAATTTGCTGAAGGGTATGCATTAATTTCTTTACAAGCACATACTTGGTATGAGCAAAAGTATCCATTAGTATCAGCACTTTCCCGTCCACTTATCTCGAAAAAACTAGTAGAGATTGCTAATCAAGTAGGCGCAGATGCTGTTGCGCATGGTTGCACAGGTAAAGGGAATGACCAAGTTCGTTTTGAAGTATCGATTAAAGCATTAAATCCAGATTTAGAGGTATTAGCACCAGTACGTGAGTGGGGCTGGAGCCGTGATGAGGAAATCGAATATGCAATGAAGCATAATGTACCGATTCCTGCAACATTGGATTCACCATTCTCAATCGACCAAAACCTATGGGGCCGTGCGAATGAAGCTGGCATTATGGAAGACCCATGGGTGTCACCACCAGAAGAAGCTTATGGCTTAACTGTTTCTGTTGAAAATGCACCGAATGAAGCAGAGTATGTGGAAATCGAGTTTGTAGCTGGTAAACCAGTAGCATTAAATGGAAAAGAAATGAAGCTTGCTGATTTAATTCAAGAATTAAATGCAGTAGCAGGTGCTCATGGTGTAGGACGTATCGATCACGTTGAAAATCGTTTAGTTGGTATTAAATCTCGTGAGGTTTATGAAATTCCAGGTGCAAAAGTGCTGTTAACAGCGCATAAAGAGCTTGAGGACTTAACGCTTGTAAAAGAATTAGCACACTTCAAGCCAGTAATCGAGAAAAAACTATCCGAATTAATTTACGACGGTCTATGGTTCTCACCATTACGTGATGCTCTGGAAGCATTCCTTGCGCAAACACAACAATATGTGAATGGTACAGTACGTGTGAAACTATTTAAAGGACATGCGATTGTAGAAGGACGTAAATCACCAAATTCATTATACAGTGAAAAGCTAGCAACATACTCGAAGGAAGATCAATTCAATCATGCTTCCGCTGTAGGCTTTATCGAGTTATGGGGGCTACCAACTGTAGTGAACTCATCTGTGAATAAAAAGTAATGTTGAACAAGCAAGGTGTGGTGAGGCATTTGTGCTTTTACTACACCTTTTGATAAGTAATCGAGGAAAAGGTGAGCTGACATGACAAAACTTTGGGGTGGACGTTTCCAAAAATCAGCAGAAGCATGGGTAGACGAATTTGGCGCATCCATTGGCTTTGACCAGCAACTTGTGCTAGAGGACCTTGAAGGTAGTGTTGCACATGTCACAATGCTTGGTGCTACAGGAATTTTACCAGCAGCTGATGTAGAGGCCATACTAGGTGGTCTTGCCCAATTAAAAGATAAGGCAATCGCAGGTGAGCTTGAATTTAGCGTTGCCAATGAAGATATACACTTAAATTTAGAAAAAATGTTAATTGATTTAATAGGTCCTGTCGGCGGCAAACTACATACAGGACGTAGCCGAAATGACCAAGTAGCAACGGATATGCATCTTTTCTTGAAAAAGCGTGTGCAGGAAGCAATTGATTTAATTGTGACGTTCCAACAAACACTATTAGACAAAGCACAAGAGCATATTGAAACGATTGCACCAGGTTATACGCATCTACAACGTGCACAGCCAATCTCCTTTGCACACCATTTAATGGCTTATTTTTGGATGCTAGAGCGTGATAAACAACGTTTTACAGAATCCATAAAACGTATTGATATTTTACCTTTAGGTGCTGGGGCAATGGCAGGGACAACTTTCCCGATTGACCGTTTAAAATCAGCAGAGCTATTAGGGTTTAGCGAGGTTTACGCAAACTCCATGGATGCTGTAAGTGATCGTGATTTTATTGTGGAATTTTTAAGTCATTCCTCCTTACTTATGGCGCATTTATCACGCTTTGCTGAGGAAATTATTATCTGGTCTACAGATGAATTTAAATTTATCGAACTGGATGATGCCTTCTCAACAGGTTCTTCGATTATGCCACAAAAGAAAAACCCAGATATGGCAGAGCTTATTCGTGGTAAAACAGGGCGTGTTTATGGGAATCTAATGGGCTTATTAACGGTGTTAAAAGGCACACCATTAACATATAACAAAGATATGCAGGAGGACAAAGAGGGAATGTTTGACACTGTTCATACGATTCTTGGTTCACTTAAAATCTTTGAAGGTATGGTTCGTACAATGACTGTCAACACGGAACGCTTACATCAGGCTGTTCACGCTGATTTTTCAAATGCAACGGAGCTAGCAGATTACCTTGCTACAAAGGGGATGCCATTCCGTGAGGCACATGAGGTGACTGGTAAGCTTGTCTTTACATGTATTCAAAAGGGCATTTATTTATTAGACTTGCCATTGGAAGAAATGCAGCAAGAAAGTACGTTAATTGAAGCGGATATTTATGATGTACTAGCGCCAGAAGCTGCTGTTCGCCGCCGCCATTCCTTAGGTGGTACTGGCTTTGAACAAGTAAAAATCCAAATTGAAAAAGCGAAAGCCTGTCTTGTAGCCATTTAATTTTTGCGTGCATGTCCTTGTGACTTTTTGCATAGATATTCATTAAAGCTGTCCTGTGAGGCACTATGAAAACCTTTATCCTTTTTCACTGAGCCAGAGGGTGACGTGAAGAAGAGAACCTTACATATGTGAAGGACAATCCCCAATTCTGGAGACGCGGAATTGGGGTTTTTGTATAAGTAAATGTAGGAGGGATGAAGAAATGAATGAACGTTTTACAAAGGGGCTCGAAACAATTAAACAATATGTGACAGAAGAAGAAGCAGCACGGATGATTGAATCCGATGCATTAGCCGATATAGCACCCGATTTACGCAAAATGATTATTGAATTTGCTTACGGTGATGTCTATGCACGGCCTGGGCTGGATGCAAAGAGTCGAGCACTCGTCGTGATAACAGCGGTAGTTACACAAGGTGCTGCACCACAAACCAAAACGCATATTCAGCGTGGATTACATGCAGGCTTGACACAGACAGAAGTGGTCGAGGCACTTTTACAATTAGCACCCTACATCGGTTTTCCAAGAGTGCAAAATGCTTTAACGATAGCCCAACAAGTCTTTGCAGAAAAAAGCTAAAGCATGTATAAAAAATAGAAGAAGGTTCATAATAAGAGAGGAACCACTTATTAATCTAATCTGATGGGGAGGATGCAGAATGAGTAGTAATAGTCAAACACCCAAAGACCAAGAATCTCAGGAAAGTCCGCCACAACTGTTGAAGGTTGAAGCTTCATAAATCTTAAGCCTAAAGGTGAAACAGAACATTCTGTTTTGCTATAGATTAAGAAGAAGTGTAAACCATATCAGTTAAAAATCAAATAGAAGCAATAAGTGTCCATGGATCCAGAATTATTCTGGGTCCTTTTTGTTTCTTATTTGGGGTCTAAAGTACTCAAGATCCGCTCTAAATGAAATTTAAAGCGCTCCTAAGGAAGGAGAACCCGCTCTAAATGAAGTTCAAAGCACTACTAAGGGAAGGCTCCCGCTCTTATTGTGAAAAAACCTCTACTCAACACCATGAAAAATTCCTTCATTTGACATTAAAGAAAATCTGTATTACTCTATACATAACAGATTTCTGTTTGGTTACAAGCAATACAGATTGGAGGGTTATTATGCAAATACAATTAGATCCAAACAGTGAATTGCAGCTATATAAACAATTGGCCAATCAAATAATAGAATGCATTGCGCAAGGTGAGCTGAAAAATGGTGATACTTTACCGTCTGTACGTTCGATGGCTACAGATCTAGGCATCAATGTTAGCACGGTCAGTAAAAGTTATCATGAGCTTGAAGAGAAGGGCTTAATTGAATTGAAGCCGAAAGCAAAAGCGGTCATTATTGGTGGTCAAAAGAGAGCGCTGGAAGAAACGGAGGTTGAAAAAGTCGAAAATGCCTTGAAGCCTATCATGGCGGAGGCTTTTGCGCGTGGCCTCGAGAAAGAGCAAATGACAAGTTTGTTCCAGCGAATTTTAAAACAATGGAAGTAGGGGTAGTATGCTTATAATTGTAGGCATCTTTATCATTGTCGGAATTATGGAAATGATGACACCACATTTAACAAGAAAAACACTTGTTTTTGGTGTTTCCATACCCGAACCTTATGTCAAACATCCACAATTAAAGCTGTGGAAGAAGCATTATAGCCAAATCATCGCAGGGGTTGCTGGCTTATTCTTAGTAGGTCAAATCGCTCTCTATCTTTCACCTATACAAGAGGAGAAGGTATCTTTAATTTCCTTTATCCTTTTGTATGTCATGCTCCTTTTATCATCAGGTCTCTACATGAGTTATCATGCTAAAACGAAAAAATTAAAGGTGCAGGAGCAGTGGGAGGCACAAATAAAAACAGTATATGTGACAGATTTGTCTATCCGTCAGAAAGAGGAAACATTATCACCTATATTTTTTAGTGTACCCATTATCATCACACTTGCATTAATCGCTTTTACGTACATGAACTATGAGTCAATCCCTGAGGTTTTCGCAACACATTGGAATGGGGCAGGAGAGGTCGATGGTTGGACTCAAAAATCGCGGCTCTCAGTCATCAGTATGCCACTTATATTATTGGCAATACAAATTAGTTTTTTCATGATGAGTCAAGGCATGAAAAGTGCCAAAATTCAATTAAGTGCACAGGCCAAAGAAGCATCCATTCATCGGGAGTTAACTCAGCGGAAATACGGAAGCTGGTACCTGGCAGCCATTAATTTTAGTATGACAATTCTATTTGTTGTTTTACACTATACAACTGTTATTTTACAAGACCAAACGGCTCCCTACTTCTTCCCACTTTTTCTTGTCTTTAATGTCGTTACGTTGGGTGGTTTACTAGTGTTCATTTGGAAGCTCAGTAAAAGTAATGAACGTTTTGATGAGGTACATACAAATGAAACAGCTGCCACAGATGATCAATACTGGAAATGGGGTATTTTTTATTGCAATAAAAATGATCCATCCTTATTAGTGCCTAAAAAGTTCGGGATTGGTTGGACTGTAAATTTCGCGAACAAATGGTGTTACATCTTAATAGCGATTACGTTACTGCCAATTTTATTGGTGATTTTCATATAGAAAGGAAGATTAGATGAAAAAATGGTTATTGATTTGCTGTACAATTTTACTTTTAGCTGCCTGTGGGCAAAAAGAGGTCACTGCACAACATCAAGGATCAAAGGGGACAAATGCAATGAATGAACAGTTTATTGGAAAATGGGAAGGAACTATTGAAACGCCAAATGGACCATTACCGATTATTATCGATTTAAAGAAGGAAAGTGGTACATTATCCGTGCCAGCACAGGGCTTATCTAATTTTCCATTTCAAAGTGTGACGTATACAGGTGATAAAGTAAAAGTGTCCATAAATTTAAACGGCTCTGCTATTGCCATTAATGGCACAATCAAAAATGAACAAATAGAGGCTACATTTCAACAAAATGGTGGGAAATTTCCTTTAATACTAAAGGCTTATAAAGAGCAACCTGTTACCTATGACACATTAAAAATTCCCGTTCAAAACGGTAACTTAACGGTAGCTGTACAAAAGGCTTCTCCATCTCCATCACCAGTGGCATTGATAATAGCAGGATCGGGGCCAACTGATAAAGATGGTAATTCCGCTTTGGCTGGAAAAAATAATAGCTTGAAAATGTTGGCGGAAGGTTTAGCACAACAGGGCATTGCGACGGTGCGTTATGATAAGCGAGGACTTGGTGACAATCAAGCGCTCTTAACAAAGGAAGAGGATGGAACGTTTGACCAATACGTTGATGATGCTGTACAAATTATCCAAACATTGATGGCTGATAAAGCCTACACAAGTGTCCATGTGATTGGTCATAGCGAAGGCTCACTCATTGGTTTGCTCGCGGCTCAAAAGACAGGCGTAGCATCCTTTGTCTCCATTGCCGGTGCAGGTAGATCGTTAGATGAAGTGCTTTTAGAGCAATTAAAAGGTCAATTAGCACCAAAGCTTTTTAATGAATCCACGAATATTTTGACAGCTTTAAAGCAAGGGGAGCAAGTGAAAAATATTTCGCCAGAGCTACAGGCCCTTTTCCGTCCATCTGTACAGCCTTTCCTGATTTCCTTGCTAAAATATCAACCTGCTAATGAGCTTTCAAAAGTAAAAAGCCGTGTATTGCTAGTACAAGGAACAACGGATTTACAAGTGAAGGAAGCCGATACTGAGGCATTGAAGAAAGGCAAACAAGACTCAAAATTACTTTATCTAGCGGGTATGAATCACGTATTGAAAAAGGCACCGGCAGATCGCGCCAAAAACTTAGCAACCTATGCAGACCCTTCGCTGCCACTGCATGAAGAATTACTACCAGCAATTGAGCAATTTATTAAAAATGAAAAGTAGGATGATTAACCTTGGGAGTACTTGTCTATTTAATAATCATGCTGCCGTTTCTCATCTTCGCCATTGTTCTATCGCAAGGTAAAGGAGCTTTTCTACTTGAAGGCTTTCATACGATGGCACAGGAAGATAAAGAACAATATGATGAAAAGGCACTGGCAAGATTTATGGGAAAAATGATGTATGGCTACTGTTTTTGTGTCCTTTTATGGATACTAAACGAATTTTTCCATACACAATGGTTATTTCATGTAGGTCTTGTACTTTTTGTCGCCCTTACGATATTTTTATTGATCTATGCGAACACAGGTAATCGTTTCAAAAAATAGCATGTAAGAAAAAGTAGAACCATTTTATAATGGTTCTACTTTTTTGTAAGCGCTTTATGAAAATTCTTTAAAATCTAAATATTTGGAAAACCGTAATTTTAGTGTCACGAATATGCTTGTTCATGCGCTGTTTTTCTTCTTTTCTGTAAAAATAGAATTTTAAGAATAATTAGTATTATTATAGATGACATTAAAAAATTACTAAGTTAGGAGAATTCTTTGATATGTCGCAAATGTTAGCACTGACGATAGTACTTGCTATTCTTTACATCGGAGATATCGTAGCAACAAGAACGAAGGCGTGGATTCCATCTGTGTTCGTCTGTGCGGTATTATTTTTAATTGGCTATTGGACATTCTTCCCGAAAGATATTGTTAGTATTGCCGGGATTGGTCCAGTCGTTGCCACGATGTTAATGTATTTATTAATTACGAATATGGGTACACTTCTGTCCCTTAAGGAATTGAAAAACCAGTGGAAAGCCATCGTTATTTCTTTAGCTGGTATTGTAGGCATCATCGCCATATTATTTACAATTGGTGCCTTGCTATTTGATTTAAAAACGATGATAGTTGCAGTTCCACCATTAGTCGGTGGTGTTGTGGCAGCGCTAGTGATGTCAGAAGGCGCTTCTGCAGCTGGCTTAGAGGATTTAGCCGTCTTTGCCATTGTAATTTATGTTATTCAAGGTTTTGCAGGATATCCCATCACGTCCATTGTATTGAAGCGTGAAGCAAAACGTTTATTAAAAGAACATCAGCAAGGGAATATACAATCGGTAACACAGGTAGAGGAAGATGTTGAACAGGCATCTGAGCAACCAAAATTATTTAGGAAAATTCCTACCAAGTACAATACAGAATACTTTAAATTTTTCCGTTTAGCGCTTGTTGGATTATTAGCGTATGGTACATCTACAGCATTAGCACCTGTTGTGACAGTCAATGCGTTAGTGCTATGCCTAGTGTTTGGTGTCCTTGCATCGACATTTGGTTTTTTAGAAAGACAACCATTGCAAAAAGCAAATGGCTTCGGTTTTGCCATTATGGGGTTAATGCTCTTTATATTTGATGGCTTAAAACAGGCTTCCCCTGAAATGCTGATGCGTATTATTGTGCCATTAGTAGTGTCTATTGTCTTAGCAGTCATTGGTATGTATATTTTCTCTTTCATCGCAGGAAAAGTTTTAAAGGTCAGCCCGAATTTAGCGTTTGCTGTATCCTTAACAGCGCTCTATGGGTTCCCAGCAGATTATATTTTAACGAATGAAGTAGTGAAATCGTCCACAGCCGATCAAAAAGAACGAGAAATGCTGTTAAGTCATATGTTACCACCGATGCTTGTGGGAGGTTTCATTAGTGTAACGATAACATCTGTGATTTTAGCGGGTATTTTTGTCAATTGGCTATAAAGAAGGAGAGAGTCAGCATGAATAAAATGAAAGAAATTATTGCGGAATTAAATAGTGAGCTTGTGGCAATTCGTCAAAAATTGCACAGTGAGCCAGAGCTTTCTTGGGAAGAATATGAAACAACGAATTATGTAGCAGCATATTTAGAGAACCTTGGTATTCCGTATAGACGAACAGAGCCAACAGGCATTATTGCGGAGTTAAAAGGGGGCAAGGAAGGAAAAACCGTTGCCTTACGTGCAGATATGGATGCATTATCAGTTTATGAAATACGAGAAGATATTCCGTATCGCTCTAAAACGGATGGTAAGATGCATGCCTGTGGTCATGATGCGCATACAGCCATGTTGCTGATTGCAGCTAAGACATTACATACGGTACAAGAAGAAATTGAGGGAACAGTTCGTTTTATTTTCCAGCCAGCGGAAGAAGTAGCTACAGGCGCAAAAGCGATGGTAGAGCAAGGAGCAATGAAAGGTGTAGATAACGTCTTTGGTATTCATATTTGGTCACAAATTGACACAGGGAAAATTCAGTGTAATAAAGGTCCTGCCTTTGCCTCTGCTGATATTTTCAAAGTGCGCTTTAAAGGGCAGGGCGGTCATGCCGCAGTCCCACATGATGCCATTGATGCCGTGATGATTGCTTCAACGTTTGCTTTGAATGTCCAAACAGTTGTGGCACGTACAGTCAATCCACTTCAATCTGCCGTTCTTACAATTGGAAAAATGGAGGTTGGCACACGCTTTAATGTAATTGCAGAAGATGCCATTTTAGAAGGGACTGTGCGTTGTTTTGATAAAGAGGTTCGTTCACATATCGAAACGCAAATTCGTCATTATGCTGACCAGATTGCCTCACTTTATGGTGGCACAGCAGAGGTCGTTTATGAATATGGTACACAAGCCGTCAACAATGATGTGGCGAGTGCCAGCTTAGTCGAGCGCCTTGCAGCTGAACATTTTGGCGCGGATGCTTATCATATTGATGATCCGACAATGGGTGGAGAAGACTTTAGCTTTTACTTAGATGAAGTACCTGGCTGTTTTGCTCTAGTAGGCTCAGGCAATACAGAAAAGGATACACGCTGGGCACATCATAACGGCCATTTTAATATCGATGAAGATGGTTTGCGCGTTGGAGCCGAATTATATGTACAATATGCGTTAACTTGGTTAAGCGAAAACTAATAAAGTGAAGTAACTAAGCTTCTTATGAAATTAGTATAAATTCACCTTAGCTGGTCATAATAAAGAAGATTTCACTTATGAAATCTATAATGATGAGGAGGATGAAAAATGAGTAGGTTCGAACAACTAGACCCCAAATCTCAAAAAATCCACCGCAACTGGTCAAGGATTAAGCGATCAAAATCGCAAGTAAATGGTGAAACGGAGATTACTCTCCATAACCGTCTCTTGCGAAGTGAAGCAAAGGCCCGTCAGTTTTAATCATGCTAGAAAAGTAAGTGTCATCAAGCCCAGAAAAAATTCTGGGTTTTTCTTTATGACTAAGAAAGATGTATTATATTGTAAGGAAGTAATTTCTAACAGAAAAGGAGAGCAAAGCTATGATTAATCCTATTCCCATTTATCTACAGCAATTTGCAGGAAACGTCCAAATTATAGATGACGTTGAATCCCAGTTTCAGCTTCATTCTAGTGCAGGCAATGAACAATTTGAAATTTGGTATTACGGTGATTTGCTAATGATTGAAGGGGAGGAAATGCCTTATATTACAGGCTCAACCGCTAGAATCGTTGCTAAAGATCCTTTATCTGCCGAGGAAATTTTGCTCTTTGATGCAACTCTACATGGTTATAATGCGCTATTTTGTGAGGCGTATACAGAGAATCACCGTGACAACCGTCCACTAGAAAAATATAATTTACCCGAAACAGAAGTCGTATTATCATTTTTCTATAACATCGACTATGATGGAGAAATAGACGACTATGAGGTAGATGAACAAGAAAATGTTCAACTTATAAATGGAGAAAACACTAACTGGGAAACGATTAAAAGAAATGGCTATGATGCATTTGCTTTTTATTTTAAAAAAGAAGATGGAACACTTTTAGCATTTGCTGAAGAAGAACTAGCCTAATAGGAAGGGATTTTCGCGAAATGCAACTCATACAATTTACACAAGATTTAGCAAATCCAATTCATCAATACCAATCCATTGATACATTTTATAGAAAAATCACGAAAATGGAAGTACCTACGACGATTGGTTTCATCTATATTGAGCCAGGCGGTGTGGTTGGTTTGCATGACGCCCCCATTCCACAGCTATTTATCGTTATTAATGGAGAGGGATGGATTAGTGGTGAAGATGGTGAAAAAATCACGATAAAAACAGGACAGGGAGTACTATGGCATCAAGGACAGGCGCATGAATCTGGTAGTATAACTGGCTTAACAGCACTAGTTATCCAAGCGGAGCAGATAAATCTTACATAAATAAAAGTGTAACGGTAGTTGCAAGAACCGTTACACTTTTTCATATTGTTTAACCAATTTAACTGTTTTAAGTAGATGGCCATCAAATTGTTCATCAAATTCTTCTATTGCTATAAATCCCTTTGCTTGATAAAAATGCATACCAAGTTTATTTTCTTTCTCTACACAAACAAATAAAGACGATAGATTTGGGAGCATACGTAGTCCTTCCTGTAAAAGTGCAGTACCCACGCCCTTACCATGCATATCAGGATGTAAATAAATCGCATGTAGCTCCGCCTCACCTTGTGTTACATTTGAAAAATTAGCAAAGCCTACTAGCCATTCATCAAAAATTGCAACGAGAAACGGACTATTGATAAGACGTTCGATTAATCGTTCTCGACTATAAGCTAGTTGTAAAAAACGATCTTGAATGTCACGTGGAATGATTCCTTCGTATGTATGATGCCAGCTTATTCTAGCAATTTCTTGTACAAAAGTAATGTCATTTTCTTGCATCTGTCGTATAATAAGTGTCAACACTTTTCACCTGCTATTCCAATTTTTCTCTTTATTGTAACATTCAATCATTCAAAGGGGGTCACTTTCATGCAAGTAATTGAAAAAGCTTTTGGCTATATCACGAGAACGCATGAGGATCAATTACAGGTACTCGTATTTGAACAGAATTCAGTTGGGGCAGGTATCCAGGTGCCCAAAGGTACGGTTGAGGAAGGGGAAACACCTTTAGATGCTGTGAAACGTGAAATGCTAGAAGAAACAGGTCTAACCACACTTGTCGTTCAAGCGCTAATAGCACAGGACTATTTTAATCATCCATCAGGTGTTTTACAGAAACGGTATTTTTATCATTTAACATCCGATGAAACACGGGATGCATGGCAACATCATCCAACAGGCTTAAACGAAGGGGATTTAATCTTTTCATTCTATTGGATTTCAGCTGAGCAAGATGCCCTGCTAGCAAAGGGGCATGGCGATTATTTATACCGATTGTTAGCAAAGGTAAGAAATTGAACCTATTATAATAAAACCGCGTCAATTGGACGCGGTTTTTATGTTGATTCAATTAAGCCTTGGCAGCAATCTCTAGGGCTTGTGCAAAATCAGCAATTAAATCATCAACATGCTCAAGTCCTACAGAAAAACGTAGAAGACCATCTGTGATGTCTCGTTTAGCACGCTCTTCAGGCTCCATAGCAGCATGACTCATTTTTGCAGGGTAAGAAAGAATAGATTCTACTCCTCCAAGAGAGACCGCAAATACTGGAATTGTCATCGCCTCAACCAATGCCTTTGCAGCTGTATAGCTTGGTAGTCGGAAGGATAAAACGGCCCCAGGACTTGTGCTTTGACGTTGATGAATAGCGTAGCCAGGGTGTGTAGCAAGCCCCGGATAGTAGACCTGCTCAACTAGTGGATTGCTAGCCAAATACACAGCAATTTTTTGTGCAGATTCAGCAGAACGACTAAAACGTACATCTGTTGTTTTGATGTTTTGTAGTAGTGTGAATGAATCCTGTACACCTAAAATATTACCGAATGAATTTTGGATAAAGTAGAGATCCTGACCTAGCTTTTCATCGGCAGTAACCGTTAAGCCAGCAATAATATCAGAATGTCCAGATAAAAACTTCGTTGCACTATGAATGACGACATCTACACCAAGTTCTAGTGGGCGTTGGTGTAACGGTGTCATAAAAGTATTATCCAAGAATGTAAGGCAGTGGTGTTGCTTGGCAAGCGCCACTACACCACGAATATCTGTAATGCCTAACGTTGGATTTGATGGTGTTTCCATATAAAGTAGTTTTGTAGCTGGCGTGATTGCTGCTTCTACAGCTGCTAGATCCGTAAAATCTACAAATGTATGGGAAATCCCAAAGCGCGGCAACACCTTTGTTACAAAACGATAGGTTCCACCATAAACATCCTCAGTCATGACGATATGATCTCCCTGCGATAACAGCATTAATGCTGCTGATACGGCAGCGATACCAGATGAAAATGCATGGGCACGAACGCCACCCTCAAGCTCTGCTACAGCTTTTTCTAACGCATCACTTGTAGGGTTGCCTGAACGAGCATAATCATATTCTCCAAATTCATCTATACTTTCTTGATGGAAAGTAGAGGACAGATACATCGGGACGTTAACAGCCCCTTTTTTATTACTATAGCCATCACGAACACCTGCGTGAATGAGGCTTGTTTCAATACGTTGCTTCATCAATTACGCCTCTTTTCTAAGGATATCAAACACTTGTCGTAAGTCTGCCATTAAATCTTCTGCTTCCTCAATGCCAACAGAGAAGCGTAATAAACGATCACAAACGCCACGCTCCACACGCTCTTCATAAGGCATATCTGCATGTGTTTGTGTAGCAGGATACGTAATAAAGCTTTCGACACCGCCAAGACTTTCAGCAAAAGTAATTAACTTTAAGTTACGAAGGAATGGGTCAATCCACTCAGGCTTTTGCAAGCGGAATGACAGCATGCCACCTTTTCCAGTATAAAGGACATCGGTCACTAACTCTTCTTCCTCTAAGTAAGCAGCAATCGCCTTCGCATTGGCATCATGTTGCTTTAAGCGTAGATGCATTGTTTTTAGACCACGAATAAGTAACCATGAATCCATAGCTCCTAGCACCATGCCACTACCATTATGAATAAAGCCAATGCGTTCGGCTAATTCTGTGCCTTTAGCAACCACTAGCCCAGCTAAAACATCATTATGACCACCAATATACTTCGTTGCAGAATGAAGCACAATATCTGCGCCTAATTCAATAGGGCGTTGGAAGTAAGGCGTATAAAAAGTATTATCCACAATTAACCATGCCCCATGCTTATGTGCTAACTCCGCATACACTTGTAAATCAAACTCCTGCATAAGTGGATTTGTTGGTGTTTCAATAAATATTGCACGTGTATTTTCATTCATTAATGCTTCCACCTGTTCAACCGATTCAAATTTTGAATAAACAGGCTTAATATTATAAGTATCTTGGAAGAAATTAAAAAGTCTATATGTACCACCATATAAATCATCTGGCACGACTAATTCATCGCCTGGTTTAAATAGGGATAACACCAATTGAATGGCAGCCATCCCGGAACTACAGGCAAAGCCCATATCGCCACCCTCTAAATCAGCAATTCCTGCTTCTAAAAGAGCACGTGTTGGATTTTTTGTACGTGTATAGTCAAAACCAGTAGATTCACCAATCCCAGTATGTTTATAAGCAGTCGATAAATGAATGGGTGGGCTCACAGCTCCTGTTGCTGGGTCACTTAAATTACCAAGTTGTACAAGCTTTGTTTCAATACTTCTGTTTAATGTCATGACGTCACTCTTTTCTTCAATATTATTAAAAGCAACAACTTTTGCTTTCAATTTAATAGTATTCTCAATAATTGTTACCAATTTAACATGGATACTAAAGAAGAACAAGGTGATTTCTGAAAATTAGCTAGATTATTTATAGTTAATCACCTAGGAATAGTAGGAGATTCCAGGATAAAGATAGAGCTAAAGAGAGGATAGTTTCAAGTTAGCGGATACAAGATAGAAAGTAGCGGATAGAACGTGAAAAGTGGCGAATAGAGCAGACAAAGTGGGGGATAGGTTCTGAAGTAGCGGTTAGAACGTGAAAAGTAGCGGATACAACGTAAAAAATGAGGGATAGAGCGGACAAAGTGAGGGATAGGTTTTGAAGTAGCGGTTAGAACGTGAAAAGTAGCGGATACAACGTGAAAAATGGTGGATAGAGCAGACAAAGTGAGGGATAGGTTCTGAAGTAGCGGTTAGAACACAAAAAATAAAGGAGACAAAATAAAAACATCTGCCTCCTTTGAGAGACAGATGCTTTAACAACATGTTAGGCTTGTTCTTTTTTTAGCAAGTCGCGAATTTCTTTGAGAAGCTCTTCTTTGGCATCGAGTTCAGGTGCTGGTTCTTCCACGACTGCTTCTTCTTTTTTACGTGTGAGCTTTGTCATAATTCGTAAGGCCATAAAAATGGCAAATGCTATGATTAAAAAATCAATGATGGATTGTAGAAATACACCAAAATTGATTTGGGCTTCACCTGAGCCAAAAACAAAACTCTTTGTTAAATCAATACCACCTGTTAAAACACCGACTAATGGCATGATGATATTTTCAACTAAGGAGGTAACAATTTTACCGAAAGCACCACCAATGACTACTGCTACTGCTAGATCGACAATATTGCCTTTCATCGCAAATTCTTTAAAGTCTTTCCACAAAATAAATTCCTCCCTATTATTATCCAATAAACGAATCAATCTGTATTTTACTATATTTTTAGCAAACCTTTCAACTGCTTTCATGGTGGAAATGATGTACTTTCATAGATGTGGAAGACTTCATTCTTTCAAAATGAAAAGATATACTGCACATTACGGAAAATTTGGTAATATAGAAAAAGAATACTAGATTAGGTGTGACGTATGGCAAAGAAAAAGAATAACAAACCTCTGTTATCACCCGCGACAAAATTGGGTATGATAGCATTATTGATTCCAATTGCAATTACCGTGTATGTTCTCACATTTTTTGCTTGGAAGGAGCTTCAAACATTACCGATATTCGAAAAGCTTGTCCAGCAAAAGGCAATTGAGGAGATTCAACAGCATTTCGATATGAAAATTCCTGAGCAATACATTCCCGTTTATGTAGCTGCAGAAGAAAAATATGGTGTACCCTGGACATTACTTGCTGCGCATCATCGTATTGAAACACGGTTTTCTACGGTAAAATCAATGGTATCCTCTGCTGGGGCGGAGGGGCATATGCAATTCATGCCCTGTACATTCGTTGGCTGGCAGCATCCCACATGCTCAGGTTTGGGAAAAGGAAGCATCACAAAAACTGAATTGATGAGTCCTGAGACGATTGCTAAATATGGAGGATATGGCGTTGACGCAAATGGGGATGGAATAGCTGATCCCTATGATATTGAGGATGCAGTATTTAGTGCTGCGAATTACTTATCCAAATACGGTGCTGCGACAGGGAATATTAAGAAAGCTGTTTATCAATACAACCATAGCGAGAAATATGTTGAGGATGTGTTATATTACTACCAGTTGTATGATGATTTTCACGATGAACTCCAAGCAGCTGTTCTCTTACATGAAAAAAAATAAAGAGCCATCACATTGGATGGCTCTTCATTACATATTTAAGTTGCTTTACGCATACCTTTTAAAATAAGGCTGACGATAAAGATCAACACGATGGCACCGATTAGTGCTGGGAACACGTAGAAATCACTTACTCTCCAGCCCCAGTTCCCTAAAACCATACTACCAATCCAAGAACCGACAATCCCTGCAATAATATTCCCGATGATGCCGCCTGGTACATCTTTACCTAAAATGACGCCAGCTAGCCATCCAAGAATTCCTCCAATAATTAAATACCAAATGAAACTAATCATTACTTTCATCTCCTTAAATTTAAGATATAATGGCGATTACTTAGTTATACCCTGAATGGAGTAGATTAAACACTGTGATTTTGTTTAGTAATTATTACATGTTGTAAATAAGGCTGTAGACAAGTGAATGCAGCTCCTTTGCTGTGCTCACTTTATAGCTAATCCACCTGCATAAACTACCGTGAAAATGTCCACATTAACTACAATTACTTCTATATTGTACATACACCGATTATCGCTTACTTCTATAGTATGTTCATGTATTCAATTCGTACCAGAAATGCATGCAACGCCCAATCGCCAGTAACAATAAAAAAACAGCCATTTAACTAAATTATTTACTACAATAACCTTTTCATTCGTGAAAAAATACATTATTTTTTATTGAAACAGAATGTCAATTCTATGTGCAATTCCTTATTTCTTTGGGAGAATTTTTTGTGTAGAAAAAGAAAAATAGGTAAATTTCCACTTTTTAATAGTTTGAAAATTCTGTATAAAGGGATTATAATGTAGAAAAGGAGCGTGGTCATATGAATATGGCTGTTATGAAACGTCTAAATCGTCAAGGCTTTTTAATTGCTGGTTTGCATTTATTAGTAATGCTAAATCTTGCAGCTGATTTCTTATACGCATCGTAACCAATTTAATAGAAAGGTGAATGAAATGTTTATCCCATATTAAAACAACCGTGTAGTCTTATTGTAAAACAGGCTCACGGTTGTTTTATTTTGCTTAATTAACTGAAAAAAGGAATTATTCTGCTAAATGTCAAATACATAGTTTATACAAGGGAGTGATGAAATGACGTCAAGATTGGATCAAGCATTTTGTGATTTGGAAAGACCATTTGCATGGTTAGATTTAGATGCACTAGATAAAAATATACAAATGGTTCAAGATGCTTGTGGGGGAAAACAAATTCGTATTGCAACAAAATCGATTCGTTCTATTGAGGTCCTTCGTTATATACAGAAAAAACTTGTGAATGTTGTGGGGTTTATGACATTTACTGCAGCAGAGACCCTTTTTTTATTAGAGCAGCAGTTTGATGACTTATTGCTTGGCTATCCAGTAATGGAGGAAGCAACGATTCGTCGATTGTTGCATTTTGTAAAGGAAGGAAAAATCGTCACCTTTATGGTAGACAGACAAGAACATATCCAACTATTGGCGAAATTAGGACAAGAGATTGGCGTACGTGTACAGGTTTGTATTGATCTTAATGTTTCTAATGATTTTAAAGTATTGTATTTTGGAACAAAACGTTCGTCATTGTCTTCTCTTGAAACGTTGACACCTTTTTTACAAACCATTCAAAACACCCCTGTAATTGAAGTGGTAGGAGCGATGGGCTATGAGGCTCAAATAGCAGGGGTTGGCAATCGTCCTGCAAATGCTTTAAAAGGTAGAGTCATAGAAGCCATGCAAGTACAAGCCAAAAAGCAAGTAACGCAGTTTCGTCGATTAGCGATCGCCCATATCAAGGCTTATTTTCCAAATCTACGCTTTGTTAATGGTGGAGGATCAGGAAGTATGACGTACACCAATCAACAGAAGGAAGTAACGGAAATTACAGTTGGCTCGGCTTTTTATGCACCAGCATTGTTCGATCAATTTACACATTTACAGCTAGAAAAGGCTGCTGGATTTGCCTTACGTGTAACAAGAATGCCTGAAAAAAATATCGTTGTTTGTCATGGGGGAGGCTATACGGCTTCTGGAGCCATTGGGATGGATCGTTTGCCTGTATTCTATGACCCTACCACTTTTGCATATCTTAGCCTAGAAGGCGCAGGGGAAGTGCAAACACCTATTAAGGTCAAAGGGAAGAGTATCCATATTGGCGATACCATTTATTTTCGACATGCGAAGGCTGGAGAGCTTTGTGAGCGTTTTCAGGTCCTGCATGCTATTCGCGGGGACAAGTATGCAGGACATTACACAACATATAGGGGGGATGGACAATGTTTTCTATAGAAAAATGGCGAAATGGTGAAAAGTGGACAAACTGGGCTGGGAATGTTATTTCCTATCCGAGTGAAATGTATTTACCACACTCTATTGATGAAGTTTCAGCAATTGTGAAGCATGCGTGTCAATCAGGAAAGACAATCCGTGTCACAGGTGCTGCTCATTCTTTTAGCGCTGTGGCTATGCCTGAGCATATAGCAATTTCCTTACATAATCTGCGTGGATTAATCGCTGTGAATGAGGAAAGGCAGGAGGCAACATTATGGGCGGGGACCTACCTATATGAAATTGGACCAATGCTAGCGAAACACGGTTTTGCGTTAATCAATATGGGCGATATACAGGAGCAAACCATTGCAGGGGCGGTGTCAACTGGCACACATGGCACAGGGGTTACACTTGGTTCTCTATCGTCAGCTGTCCAGGCATGGGGATTTGTAGACGGTACTGGTACTTATCAGGAACATAGGAGAGGTATGGATGATTTATCTGAAGCGCTGCATGTATCTCTTGGGATGCTAGGTGTTCTGGTCAAAGTAACGATTAAGGTCGTACCACTATATGGTTTGCATTATGTGGGGGCAAGAGAAACATTGACAAATGGTCTCTCGTTATTTGCGGAGGATATTCGTCAACATCGTCATGTGGAGTGGTTTTATTTCCCTGGTAGTGAAACAATTCAAGTAAAACGGATGAATGCGGTCGCGCCTGTTTTTCAAAGTGAATGGAATAAAAAAATAGAAACGTTAAAGCTACAAATAGTAGAAAACGGGGCTTTCTTTGCGATGTCAGAGCTTTGTAAGTGGAAACCTGGTTTAAGTAGTGCCATGAGCAAGATAGCGGCTGCCAATGTGGTAGAAAGTGAAAAAGTAGGGATAAGCTATGAAATTTATCCCTCACCTCGTAGCGTGAAGTTTCAAGAAAGTGAATATGCCATCCCTTTATCACAGTTTGAAGCTTGTTTGGAGGAAATCCATGCAACCTTTAAAAAAGGGACTTTTAATGTTCATTTTCCTTTAGAGTGTCGAACAACTGCAGGCGAAGCAGGTTTTTTAAGTCCAACACAAGGGCGTGAGTCGGCTTTTATAGCCTTTCATATGTATAAGGGAAAGGCAGAAGAGCCTTACTTTAAATGGGTGCATACATTGATGCAAAAATATGAAGGTCGTCCTCACTGGGGAAAACAACATCATTTAACAGCGCAAACGGTCTATGCGTTGTATCCAGAGATTGAAAAGTTTTTAAGCATTCGACACCAATATGATCCTGAACAAATATTTTTTACAGGATACTTAAAAAAGTTGTTTCTATTGTAAGCGTTATCTCTAGGATTGGATAACTTAGCTTATTCAAATATATGGAAATTTTTTATTTATCCATTTTTGTTTATTATTAAAAAATTAAAATTTGAACGAAATGTCAAAATTTTTATCAAAGCGAGATAAAACTGATGCTTAATCAGCATGTAAACGATTTCAATTTTGACAGATTTTTTGAATTGTTTAAACAATTCAAAAAATAGTGTTGACGAGACCTTTTTT
The DNA here is from genome assembly GCF_027557635.1 of Lysinibacillus sp. JK80. NCBI lineage: Bacteria > Bacillati > Bacillota > Bacilli > Caryophanales > Bacillaceae > Lysinibacillus > Lysinibacillus sp. JK80. The sequence goes on from NZ_CP058997.1 coordinate 388,562, forward strand.
TCGTACTATGATAACAACAATTTAACACGTTCGTTACAGCAGTAGTCGTCTAAGAGACTATTACTCTATAAACAAAAATTAAAAAGACAGAACATTTTGTCTATAGCAACGAACATAGTATGGATAGCAATGAGGGGCGTTTAAAATGAGAAGTGACATGATTAAAGTAGGCGTAGATCGAGCGCCACATCGAAGTCTTTTATATGCAACAGGCAAAGTAAAAGCAAAAGATCTAGGCAAACCATTTATTGGGGTTTGTAACTCTTATATCGACATAATACCAGGTCACGTTCATTTACGTACGTTCGCTGATGTAGTGAAAGAAGCTATTATTGAAGCGGGTGGTATTCCATTCGAATTTAATACAATTGGTGTCGATGATGGTATTGCAATGGGGCATATTGGTATGCGTTATTCCTTACCAAGTCGTGAAATTATAGCAGACTCTGCTGAAACAGTTATTAATGCACATTGGTTTGATGGCGTATTTTATATTCCAAACTGTGACAAAATTACACCAGGAATGCTTATGGCAGCAGTTCGTACGAATGTACCATCTATCTTTGTTTCAGGTGGTCCAATGGAGGCAGGAACTTCTGCAGCAGGGAAACAGCTTTCCTTAACATCTGTGTTTGAAGGTGTAGGAGCACACAAATCAGGAAAAATGTCTGCGGAAGAGCTGTTGGATATTGAGAATAATGCTTGTCCGACGTGTGGTTCATGCTCAGGCATGTTTACAGCAAATTCCATGAACTGCTTAATGGAAATGCTTGGTGTTGCTTTACCTGGAAATGGTACAATCGTTGCCACTTCTGAAGAGCGTCACAAGCTGATTAAAGAAGCAGCTAAGCAATTAATTCGCATGGTCAAGGAAGACGTTAAACCTCGCGATATTATTACAAAAGAGGCAATTGATGATGCTTTTGCTCTTGATATGGCAATGGGGGGCTCCACAAATACAGTTCTTCATACATTAGCAATTGCCAATGAAGCCGAAATAGATTACAACATTGAAGATATTAATAAAGTAGCGGAAAGAGTGCCTTATTTAGCAAAAATCATGCCTGCTTCAGATATTTCAATGGATGATATTAATAAAGCGGGTGGAGTAAGTGCCATTATTAATGAATTAACATCTATTCCAGGTGCTATTCATCCAGACCGTCCAACCGTAGCAGGCGTTACAATGGGTGAGCTTGTCAAAGATTATCACATCACGAATGATCAAGTCATTCGAACAAAAGACAATCCGTATAGTGCTGTAGGTGGATTATCAGTTTTATTCGGTAACATCGCACCAGATGGCTCTGTTATTAAAGTAGGGGCCGTTGATCCTTCTATTAAAGTATTCAAGGGCGAGGCAATTGTCTTTGATTCACAAGAAGCAGCACAAGAAAACATTGATAATGGAACGGTGAAAGAGGGCCATGTAGTCGTCATTCGCTATGAAGGACCTAAGGGTGGCCCAGGGATGCCAGAAATGCTTGCACCAACATCTGCCATTCAAGGTCGAGGCCTTGGTACAAAGGTTGCATTAATTACAGATGGTCGTTTCTCAGGTGCATCTCGTGGTATTTCAATTGGCCATATTTCACCAGAAGCTGCTGAAGGCGGTCCAATCGCTTTAGTAGAAAACGGAGATATTATCGAAATTGATCTACCAAATCGTACGATTAATTTACAAGTTTCAGATGAAGTTTTAGCTGAACGTCGTGCAAAATTACCAGTCTTTGAGCCAAAAATCAAACGTGGTTGGTTAGCAAGATATTCAAAATTAGTGACGAGCGCTTCCACTGGAGGCGTAATGAAAATTTAACAACTAGATAAATAAAAACGTTGATGAGGTTAAAGGTTCTAGAGCCTTGTATCTACCAGAGAGCCGGTCGTGCTGGAAGCCGGCGATACAACTAGATCCGACATCCCCTCGGAGTGGGCTATTAAACGTGTTTACACCATTAGATAGCTCCGGGCATAGTCGAAAGTGCTCGTTATTAATGAATAAATGTTTTATGGCACTATATTGGATGCGATGTCTTTCGCATTGGTGCATAAATGCTGTCATTTATTCGCGAGGTAGCAATTATTTGCTATAAAAAAGGGTGGTACCATGGAAAGTCTTTTTCATCCCTACGTAAGGTAGTTCTTTGCGTGTGGAGAAAAAGGCTTTTTATTATTTTCACGATGCAATTGAACAGCCTCTCAACGAAAAGGATGAGAGGAATAGTCAATCCAGCTATTGACACTTCACTAATCTACAACACTGATGTGTGAGTTTGAAAGAAATGAAGGAGGCATAATTTGATGAGTGCGAATGTTTCAATCAATGAACAAGAACAATTAGCTACAACAGCAACAGCTGAACAAACCTATCAAGCGAAGGACGGTGCAGATGTATTAGTGCAGGCATTGCACGATCAAGGGGTTGAAATTGTCTTTGGCTATCCAGGAGGAGCCGTATTACAAATTTATGATGCGATGTATAAAAACCCAATTCGCCATATTTTAACAAGACATGAACAGGGTGCTATTCATGCGGCGGAAGGCTATGCTCGTGTTTCAGGTAAAACGGGCGTTGTTATTGCCACAAGTGGACCTGGTGCAACAAACCTTGTAACAGGTATTGCGGATGCCATGATCGACTCTATTCCATTGGTTGTTTTTACAGGACAGGTTGCGACATCTGTGATCGGAACAGATGCTTTCCAAGAAGCCGATATTATGGGGATTACAACACCGATTACAAAGCACAACTATCAGGTGCAGGATGTCAATGATATTCCCCGTATTGTGAAGGAAGCTTTCCATATCGCTAGCACAGGTCGTAAGGGACCAGTTGTCGTGGATTTCCCAAAAAACGTTTCCCAAATGTTGTTTGATGTAGAGAATCCACCGCAAGCACCTGATGAAATTTATTTACCAGGCTATCAGCCAACATATAAACCAAATTATTTACAAGTCCAAAAGGCGATTCAAGCCATTTCATTGGCAAAAAACCCAATCATCTTAGCGGGTGCAGGTGTTCTTTTTGCGGATGCACGTGAGGAATTAACGACTTTCGCAGAAAAATATCGTATTCCAGTAACGAACACATTGCTAGGATTGGGCTCCATCCATGGTGAACATGACTTATTCCTTGGGATGGCTGGGATGCATGGTACAGCTACAGCAAATACAGCGATCACAAAATCGGATTTATTACTCAATATTGGGGCACGATTTGATGATCGTCTAACAGGTAATCTAGCTACATTTGCACCAAATGCAACGATTATCCATATCGATATTGATCCTGCTGAAATTGGCAAAAATGTACCGACAGATATTCCAATTGTTGCTGATGCCAAGGAGGCTTTAAAAGCACTATTGAAAAAGGATTTCCAAGGTCCTGATACAGCCGATTGGTTAGCTTATTTAAGGAATCATGCGATGGAATATCCATTATGGTATTGCAAGGATACAAATACGCAAGAAATCCTACCACAAGAGGCATTGCAATTAGTGCACAAGGTAACTGAAGGTAATGCCATTGTGACGACAGATGTTGGGCAGCATCAAATGTGGGCAGCACAATATTATCATTTAAATAATGATCATTCATGGGTAACGTCTGGTGGACTTGGTACGATGGGCTTCGGCTTCCCGGCCGCAATTGGCGCCCAATTTGCGAAGCCAGACAAAAAAGTTATTTCGATTGTAGGAGATGCAGGATTCCAAATGACGGCACAGGAGCTATCCATCCTACAGGAATTTAACTTACCAGTAAAAATAGTGATTTTGAATAATAGCTGTCTTGGCATGGTACGTCAATGGCAACAAACATTCTATGAAGAGCGCTATTCATCATCACTTATGCCGATCCAACCAGATTTTGTTAAGTTAGCTGATGCTTATAACATTAAAGGTTATCGTATTAACACAATCGATGAAGCAGAGTCTATTTTCCGTGAGGCACTTCTGTCTGATGAGCCAGTATTAATTGACTGTCGAGTGAAACAGCTTGAATGTGTTTACCCAATGGTAGCACCTGGCACAGGCTTACATGAAATGATTGGGGTGAAAAAAAATTGAAGCGAGTAATTACCGTAACTGTGATTAACCAAAGTGGTGTATTAAACCGTTTGACAGGTTTATTGATGAAGCGTCAGTTCAATATAGAATCGATTACAGTAGGTCATACGGAGCAACCGAATTTTTCAAAGATGACCTTCGTTGTCAACATAGAGGACGAACGCAAAATTGAGCAACTAGTGAAACAGTTATCCAAGCAAATTGATGTGTTAAAGGTCAATGACATTACCGATAAATCGATTGTTCTGCGAGAGCTAGCACTAGTAAAGGTGATTTCCCCACCAAATTTACGTTTGGAAATGAATTCAATTGTTGAACCGTTCCGCGCCCAAATTATTGATACAGCCAAAAATGTTGTGACGTATCAAGTAGTAGGGCATCCAGAGAAGATTGATGCCTTTATCGAACTCATTCGACCATATGGCATTAAAGAACTTACACGTACAGGGGCAACTGCCTCCGTTCGTGAAACACAAAAAGTATCAAACCCGCAGCTCTCTATTTTAAAATAGTTTGCATATAAAAATGAATAGCTTTATAGACAGAGCAAGTATCTAAAGCTATAAAAAACAAAACATATTCTAGGAGGAAATTAACAATGGCTACAATGTACTATGAGCAAAATATCAACGAGGACGTATTAAAAGGAAAGAAAATCGCAATTATCGGTTACGGTTCACAAGGTCATGCACATGCTTTAAACCTTAAAGAATCAGGTTTTGACGTGGTAGTAGGGGTTCGTCCAGGTGGATCCTTCGATGCGGCAAAAGCAGATGGTATTGACGTGAAAACAGTGGCTGAAGCAGCACAAGAAGCAGATGTTATCCAAATTCTACTACCAGATGAGCGCCAAAAAGCAGTTTATGAAGCGGAAATTGCGCCACATTTACAAGCTGGTAAAGCATTGATGTTTGCACACGGCTTCAATATCCATTTCGGTCAAATTACACCACCAGCAGACGTTGACGTATTTTTAGTAGCACCAAAAGGACCAGGACATCTAGTTCGTCGTCAATTCCAAGAAGGTGCTGGGGTACCAGGACTATTCGCTATTCACCAAGATGCTACAGGCCAAGCAAAAGATTTAGCGCTTGCGTATGGTAAAGGAATCGGTGCTGCACGTGGTGGGCTTCTTGAAACAACATTCAAAGAAGAAACAGAGACAGATTTATTCGGTGAACAAGCGGTACTTTGTGGTGGTGCAACACAGCTAGTAAGAGCAGGATTCGAAACATTAGTAGAAGCTGGTTATCAACCAGAATTAGCCTACTTTGAAACACTACATGAGCTTAAATTAATTGTTGACCTAATGTTTGAGGGCGGTATGGCAACAATGCGCTACTCAGTTTCAGATACAGCAGAGTGGGGAGATTATGTTGCAGGACCACGCATTATCGATGAGTCTGTAAAAGCTCGTATGAAAGACGTATTAACAGATATCCAAGATGGTACATTTGCTCGTCGTTGGATTCAAGAAAATGAAAATGGTCGTCCAGAATATACAAAATTCAAAGAAGCTGGTGCGAACCATCAAATCGAAGAAGTAGGCGCAAAACTACGTGCTATGATGCCATTCATCAACGAAGGTAAAGAAAAAGTTGTGAGAGAAGTGGCGACAAGTGCGAAAAATTGATATTTTCGATACTACGCTTCGGGATGGTGAACAATCTGCTGGGATCAACTTAAACACAGCCGAGAAGATTGAAATTGCCAAACAATTAGAGCGCCTTGGTGTGACAATTATAGAAGCAGGATTTCCTGCTTCGTCACCCGGTGACTTTGATGCAGTCCATCGCATTGCAGGTACAGTAAAAAATTCCATTGTGACGGGGTTAGCTCGCTGTATCCAAAAGGATATTGATGCTACATGGGAAGCGATAAAAGTAGCACAACAGCCACATATTCACATTTTTCTAGCCACATCACCTATTCATATGGAATACAAATTAAAAAAATCCCCTGAGCAAGTGGTGGAGCAAGCGGTAGAGGCTGTTAAATACGCTAAAAAGTACTTCCCACTTGTACAATGGTCTGCCGAGGATGCATTCCGCTCTGATCGTGAATTTTTAGTGCGAATTATGAACGAAGTGGTTGCTGCTGGTGCAACAACGATTAATGTTCCAGACACTGTAGGGTATGCATCCCCGCAAGAATATGGTGCATTATTTAAGTTCCTACTGGAAAATGTCAAAGGTGCTGACAAAGTGAAATTCTCTGCCCATTGTCATGATGATTTAGGGATGGCAACAGCTAACACGATTGCCGCAATAGAAAATGGTGCTGCACAAGTCGAAGGAACAATTAATGGTATCGGCGAACGCGCAGGTAATGTGGCACTCGAGGAAATTGCTGTAGCACTTCATATTCGCAAGGATATTTATCAGGTGCAAACGGGCATTCAGTTGCAAGAAATTAAACGTACGTCTCAATTAGTCAGTAAATTGACAAATGTTGTGATTCAGCCAAATAAAGCAATTGTAGGAAGAAATGCATTTGCACACGAATCGGGCATCCATCAAGACGGTGTCTTAAAAAATCCAGAAACCTATGAAATTATTTCACCTGCTTTAATCGGCGAAGGTGAGATTCCATTAGTTCTCGGGAAACATTCTGGTCGTGCAGCCTTCCGTGATCGTGCGGAAACAATGGGCTTCCATCTTTCTGATGAAAAGTTGAACAAAGCATTTGTGGAATTTAAAAAATTGGCTGATCGTAAAAAAGAAATTACAGAGGAAGATTTACTTACTCTTCTTACTGAGCAACAAGTTCAAGTAGAAGATGTACCACTCTTTGAGTTGAAAATGGTGCAGGTGCAATATGGTACTGAAAATATTCCTACAGCTACAGCCATTGTGCTTACACCTGAGGGACTAGAAAAAACCGTTGTAGCTACTGGCTCTGGTTCTGTAGAAGCAATTTTTAATACACTGGAGCAACTTGTACCTGGAGCTGTACATGTCATTGATTACCGTGTGACTTCGGTTGGCAAAGGACGAGATGCACTGGGTGAAGCGGTTATTAATATTCGCTATGATGAGGTTTCGACTACAGGCCGTAATTCCTCTCAAGATGTTTTAGAAGCATCGGCAAAAGCTTATTTAAATGCTATTAACCGTCATTTAATTCAAGCAAGCCTTCGCGCACATCCTGTATAGGTTTCTGAGGTAGTGAATTGTATGAAGTACCATTCACAAGTCGGATGCAATGATGTCATGGCGTATTGTATCAATTAACCAAAAATTACGCTTAGACGTAATGACTACGCTCACCTCGATAAAAGGTAGGTGAGCGTCTTTACTAAATTAGCGAATACGCTATACAAAGAAAGGTGTTTTGACGATGGAGAGAAAAATTACAGTACTTCCCGGTGATGGAATTGGGCCAGAGGTTGTTGCTTCTGCTGTACGTGTATTACAGGTGATTGGTAAACGATTTAATCATACATTTCATTTAGGATATGCAACAATTGGTGGTGCTGCGATTGACCAGCATAATAATCCATTACCTGATGAAACAATCGAGATGTGTGAAAATAGTGATGCGATTTTATTAGGAGCTGTAGGTGGTCCAAAGTGGGATCAAAACCCTCCTGAATTGCGCCCAGAGAAAGGGTTACTACGAATTCGGAAACACTTCGATTTATTTGCCAATCTACGTCCAGTAAAGGCGTTCCCGAGTTTACTAGATGCTTCACCATTAAAGCGTGAAGTGGCTGAAAACGTTGATTTAATGATTGTACGTGAACTAACAGGCGGCGTATACTTCGGGGAACCACGTATGCGTACTGAAAATGGCGCAATTGATACAACGGTTTACTCTAAAGCAGAGGTAGAGCGTATCGTTGAAAATGCCTTTGAACTAGCACGTTTACGTGGTGGCAAATTATGCTCTGTTGACAAGGCGAATGTGCTTGAAACAAGTCGCTTATGGCGTGAAGTTGTAGAAGCAAAGAAAAAAGAGTATCCAGATGTAATCGTAGAACATAACCTAGTAGACTCTGTCGCAATGAAACTTATTACAAATCCTGGACACTATGATGTAGTCGTTACTGAAAATATGTTTGGTGATATTTTAAGTGATGAAGCATCTGTTATTACTGGTTCTCTAGGTGTTTTACCATCAGCATCCATTCGTGGTGATAATTTTGGCTTATATGAACCAGTACATGGCTCCGCACCAGAAATTGCAGGGCAAGGTGTAGCAAATCCTGCTGCAACCATTTTATCCGTAGCGATGATGCTGCAATATTCATTTGGCTTAAAAGAAGAAGCAGCAGAAATTGAACGCGCGGTAAGTGCAGTATTTGATGATGGCTACTTTACAGCAGATCTTGCTCGTGACGGCAGTCGTATTTTATCAACTAATGAATGGACAGATAAGGTAATTAACGAAATTGATACTAGCTTTGTATCACAAAGTATTATGACAACATATATTTAAAGAAATAGGTGAAGACAATGGGTAAAAATATAATTGAAAAGATTTGGGATAAACATGTTGTTTATCAGGAAGAGGGCAAACCGGACCTGTTATATATTGATCTTCATTTAATTCATGAAGTAACATCTCCGCAAGCTTTTGAAGGGTTACGCATGAACGGACGTAAAGTGCGTCGTCCTGATTTAAGCTTTGCGACAATGGATCATAACGTACCAACAAAAAATTTACCAACTATCCATGATCCCATTGCGCGCAATCAAATCGAAACATTAGCTAAAAATGCTGAGGAATTTGGCGTTGAGTTAGCAGGCATGGGTCACCCTGACCAAGGGATTGTCCATGTGATTGGGCCAGAGCTTGGATTAACACAGCCTGGTAAAACCATTGTTTGTGGTGATTCTCATACATCGACTCACGGTGCCTTCGGGGCCATTGCATTTGGTATTGGAACATCAGAGGTGGAGCATGTATTATCGACGCAAACATTATGGCAAAATAAGCCGAAAACGATGGAGATTCGTGTTGAAGGGGAGCTACCAGTTGGGGTAGCGGCAAAGGATATTATTCTAGCCATCATTGCCAAGTTCGGAATAGGTGTTGGTACAGGACATATTGTGGAATTCACTGGAGAGGCTATCCACAAACTATCTATGGAAGAACGCATGACGATTTGTAATATGTCAATTGAAGCAGGCGCAAAAGCAGGGCTTATCTCACCTGACCAAACAACAGTCGATTATATTCGTGGACGCAAATATGCACCGCAGGGAGAAAAATTGGAAGAAGCAGCCGCTTACTGGTTAAGTCTTGCTTCAGACGAAGATGCAACGTACGATACGGTTCGTATTATAAAAGCTGAAGAAATTGAACCAATCATTACGTGGGGAACAAACCCATCGATGGGTACTGGTGTTTCTGGGCATGTTCCAACACAAGCAGATTATGAGGATGAATCAGACAAGGCGGCACTTCAAAAAGCACTTGCCTATATGGGCTTAGAGGAAGGCCAGCCATTAACATCCATTGACATCCAGCATGTCTTCATTGGCTCCTGTACAAACTCACGCATTAGTGATTTGCGTGCAGCTGCTGATGTCATCAAAGGGCGTAAGGTGCATGACAAGGTCACAGCCATCGTTGTCCCAGGCTCACATACAACGAAAAAACAAGCAGAGGCAGAAGGTTTAGATAAAATATTTATGGATGCAGGCTTTGAATGGCGAGAGTCTGGTTGCTCGATGTGTCTTGCGATGAATGATGACGTCGTACCAGCTGGAGAACGCTGTGCCTCTACCTCAAACCGCAACTTTGAAGGACGTCAGGGCGCTGGAGCTCGTACACATTTAGTGTCACCACCAATGGCAGCAGCCGCTGCGATTGCAGGTCACTTCGTCGATGTACGTGAATTTGTGAAGGAAACAGTGTAAGTCTTGCTTTACTCGGGAAGGGATGATTGAAAAATGGAACCAATTAATATCGTAAATAGTGTCATCACACCACTTGATCGAAAAAATGTTGATACCGATCAAATTATTTCAAAAGAATTTCTAAAACGTATTGAGCGCACAGGTTTTGGACAGTTTTTATTTTACCATTGGCGTTTCGATGCACAAGGGAATGAAATAGCTGACTTTGTATTAAATAAACCTGAATTTAAAGAATCTAAAATTCTAGTGGCGCAAGATAATTTCGGCTGTGGCTCCTCTCGTGAACATGCGCCATGGGCAATTTTAGATTACGGTTTTAACGTTGTGATTGCACCTTCTTTTGCAGATATTTTCCATAATAACTGCTTCAAAAACGGTATCTTACCGATTAAGCTAACAGAATCGGAATGTGATGCTATTTTAGCAAAAGGCTTAGCAAAGCCCTATAGTATGGAAGTAAATCTTGCAGAGCAAACCGTAACAGGGGAAGATGGTATAGTCTATCATTTTACAATTGACCCATACTATAAAGAAACGTTACTGAATGGCTGGGATGAAATCGCCTTAACCTTTAAATATGAGGACCACATTGCCGCATATGAGGCGAAGCGAGTAGCCTATTAATTGATAGGACTGAAGACAAGTTTTATGTTGTCTTCAGTTTTTTTGTGTTTGTAGTGCATTTCCTATATGAAATTATTTATAATAAAGGAAACATCAAATGCGAAGGTGGCACTATGTTATCATTATAAAAATATTTGTATATTAAAGGACAAATCCAGCCAGTTTTTGAAAGCGTCATCTCAAGCATTGCTTCGCATAACAGGAAGATAGCCTGAGTGACTAGATCGTTTTCATTTAACGAGTAAAAGAAGCTCGTATCGATTTACAGTAAGTGAAAGAATTTAGGGCATCCATAAAACAGTCGATAGGTTTTTAGTTTATACGAATTTTTATATTGTTAAGCTACTGAAATGATACTGCTCATTTCAGTTGTTTTTTGTTTGATCAAAAGATGAAAGGTGGAATTCCATGATTACAGTTATAGGAAGTTTAAATATGGATTTAGTTGTACAAATGAATGCTTTTCCAAAGCAGGGGGAAACCATTCTAGGTAACTCGTTTCAAACAGTTCCAGGAGGAAAAGGGGCTAATCAAGCAGTTGCCGCAGCTCGTCTTGGCAGTGAGGTGGCGATGGTTGGCTGTTTAGGGAATGATCATTTTGGTGAGACATTACATGCCGCTTTACAGCAAGAGCAGATTCAGACAAACGCCATTGCAAAAAGCACCACTGCTCCTACAGGCATTGCTAATATACTTATTTACAATAACGATAATCGAATTGTTGTCGTACCTGGAGCTAATTATGACCTAAGCATATCCCATCTTGAAGCTTCAAAAGAGTTGATACAAAAAAGTCACTTGGTAATTATACAGCTTGAAATCCCTAAAGAGACGACAGCCCATGCCATTCATTTATGTAAAGAAGCGGGTGTTCCGATACTGTTAAACCCTGCTCCAGCAGCCAATTTTGATGTGCAGTGGATGGACGATATTACCTATTTAACACCTAACGAGACAGAATGTGCTGAAATTTTTAACGAGCCAGTGGAACAAGTTTTAGAAAAATATCCTAATAAATTAATCGTGACGCTAGGAAGTGATGGTGCACGTTATTTCGATGGCTCCTATCCAATTCATGTTCCAGGTTATATGACAACAGTCGTGGATACAACGGGCGCAGGTGATACCTTTAATGGTGCTTTAGCCTATGCTTTAGTAGAAGGGCAATCGTTGGATGAGGCTGTATATTTTGCTAATATCGCTGCTTCCTTATCTGTAGAGAAACTAGGTGCCCAAGGTGGAATGCCATTACTTGGAGCTGTTTATGCACGTATGGCTGGTTTGGAGGGATAGGACAAAGGTCAGCTATTCAGCAACCTTGGAGAGAAATCTCCAAGCCTAATACTTCTAAACTCATAGCTGGGACTATTCCCTTTAGTCTGTGTAGCAATCATATATGAAGCATACAGGAAATAGGTGTAAGGATGAATTCCTATTTGTCGTATAAACGTATAAGTATATTGTCCTCTTTTCATCAATCCATGTATTAGAAAAGCCATAGTTTCATTTATAATGGTCTTATAGATACATACGAAAAGAGGTTTTGAGGATGACGAACATTGACAATACGCCAATCGAAAATACAACCTCAGCGAATAATATTTTGCCCCAATTTGTTGACCAACTACGACACTTGTATGGCATCATCGTCCAAAATACATATGTGAAAGATACAGCAAAACATTTAAATCGAATCATTCAAGATGCCAATAACCAGACGATGATTTTAATAGTTGGAAAAGAGCGGGTGGGCAAAACAACACTTGTGAATGGACTTCTAGGACGCGAAATATTATCGGTAGATGATCAGCATCCAACAAGTGTAAATACGTTTATACGCTACGGCGAGCAAGAAGAGATTAAAGCTTATTTTTTAGATGGTGTTGTCGCTGTATTTGATCTCAGTAAATTAGAGCTACTAACAACTGGCGATACGTTTGCTTCCCAGATTTTACGTGAACACTTAGATTATCTAGAAGTCTATTTGAAAAATGATTTATTAAAATCCGTGACAATAATTGATTCTGTGTCATTAGAAGCAGGCGGAGGAGAAATGGCTTATTTTTCAGAGGCGCTTATGAACCGTGTTGATGAAATTTTCTGGGTGTTACGCGCTGGTTCAATGGCAATGGATGCTGAACTTCTCTTGATTGAAACGTTAAAGAATAAAGGTGTTGAACCTTTATGTGTCATCAACGGCATCGATGATGAGGAACATGCTACAGCATTTATGGACTCTGAACAACAACGTATTGGTCATTTGATGAGTGATTTTATAGGGATTTCAGCAATTAATGCACTAGTAGCCAAACAAACAGACAGTCATGAGCTTTGGCAAAAAAGTCAGTATGATCAATTAATTGCTCACATTCATCGTGTGGCTGAAAATAGTGATAAAAAAACATATGCCATCCTAATTCGCTTCTTACAATGGCTTGAACGATTCCGCTTCGAATTAACTGTAATTCCACAACGAGATCCATTTCAATCTGCTGTAGAGAATATAGAAAAATATGCAGGCGATACCCAATATGAATATTCTCGCTATCAACGTGACTTAGCAATTGTCAAAGAATATGAGCAAGAATATGAACAGGTAGCGAACACGTTTAAACAGGTTCAAACACTGTATCAGCTATTACAAACGATAGCGCAACATGATTATTTACACGATTCCAAGGTGGAAGAATTTACTGAAATTGCTGTGCACTATCAACAAATGTTGCGTGAATACCGCAACATGCACAGTGAGTATTTACGCGAATATGAGCGTTTAGATGCACAACATAAAAAAATTCATGGTAAAGGTCTTATGAAAGCTTTCTTTGGCCAACATACGCAAAATGAATTTTTCAAAGAGCGTGTTCAAAAACTCAATGAGCAGCAAGAGGTTTGTGTCGCCCAATATGCCAAGGTACAACAAGCAGAGGTTTCAATGCTACAGGCGATTCGAGATACACAGCCTTTTTTGATTGATTTAGTGAAAGTACGCATGAGCCGTATTGAACAAAAGGTACAGAAACTAAATCAACAGCGTGCAAAAGATAAGCGTCAGTTAAAGCGCTATGCTGAAAAATTAAATGAATTTTCTTGCTTAATCGAAGCACAGGGTTATATAAAAGAGCATCTTCAACCATTTTTAATGAATGAGCAAATGCCGTTGAAATCGAAGGATACTGCCATGCTTGAGGAAACTGTGCAGGCTATTTTAGCCATTGATTTATCAAACAATGGCTTACTCGCAAGAAGTCAAATGAATAATAAAATGGAAAGTATTGCAATACCTTTTGAGGTGCAAGAAAAATATCCCCTGCAAATGCTTGACTTAAGGGAAGAAGATGTAAAATCAAATGATATACCCGAAATACCTAAAAAATTAGTTGTACAATATGAAGATTAGGTTTTCACCAAACGTTCTAAAAGTAGCATGCTTTTAGAACGTTTTCTTTATGATATGAAACAAATCATTCCAGTTTTACGTATAAGTAGTAAGGAGGGATACACTTGATTGAAATAAATGGACGCTTCACGAATGCAAAAATCTTTGCGCAAACAGCATTACAAACAGCTGTTGATCAGATTCAAGAATTAACAGACCAGGCTTTTATGGCAGGCACTAAAGTACGTATTATGCCAGATTATCATGCGGGTAAAGGATGTGTCATTGGCACGACCATCCAATTGCAAGACCGTGTTGTACCCAATCTTGTCGGCATTGATGTGGGGTGTGGTGTATTTGTAGCACAACTTGACGTAACAACAGTTGATTTTGCTCAACTCGATGCCATCATTCGCACATATGTACCAAGTGGGCAGGATATTCATAAAGAAGTATCGCCAAGCCGACATTTTGTAGAGTTTGAAGGTAAACAATTTCGAGCAAGCGGCTTGAAAGACGACTATACGAACTTGTCATTAGGTACACTTGGGGGAGGCAACCATTTTATTGAACTTGCCAAAGATGAAGATGATCAGCACTATTTGCTCATCCATACGGGGTCACGCTATGTAGGGGCAAAGGTTGCTAATTGGCATCAAAAAAGAGCTTATGAAAATTTACGTCGAGAAGATTTGACAGAAAAAATAGAGGCAATGAAACAGCAAGGACGACAACAAGAGATTCAATCCATGATACAAGCCTATAAAGAACAAAGACCGTTCGTTCCGAAAGACTTGTCATATTTAGAGGGGGAAGCTTTCCATGATTATATCCATGATATGAAGATTGCACAGCAATTTGCACGGATGAATCGTTGGACCATTGCAGAAACCATTGCTAAACAGATGGATTGGCATTTTACAGATACGTTTGATACGATTCATAACTATATCGATACAGAAACGATGACGCTTCGCAAAGGGGCTGTTCGTGCAAATAAAGATGAAAAGCTAGTTATTCCAATGAATATGCGGGATGGATCTCTGATTTGTATAGGGAAAGGCAATGCGGAATGGAATTATTCAGCCCCCCATGGAGCAGGACGCATGTTTTCACGACGCGCAGCGAAAAAAGCTTTGAATATGGCCGATTTTAAAGATACGATGCAGGGGATTTGGACAACATCAGTCAATGAAGAAACATTGGATGAGGCACCAATGGCCTATAAGCCGATGACAGAAATTACTTCTGCGATTAGGGAAACTGTAGATATTGTCAAAGTTATTAAACCTGTTTATAACTTTAAAGCGAGTGAAGCTGCAAAGCCATATGAGCGAAAGCGTTAAGGTCGAGAAGGAATCATCACTATAATCAGTATTCTATAGATGATATAATATAGCTTCACAATGATGAAATGGGTGGTTTTTTTGGTATCTTCAAAAGATGTGGCGAAGCATGCTGGTGTCTCACAAACAACTGTATCTAGAGTATTGAATACACCAGAGCTTGTAAAGCCAAAAACAATTGAAAAAGTAATGCAGGCGATAGAGGAACTAAACTATGTGCCAAATGATATAGCAAGATCGCTTGTTCAGAAAAAAACAGGTATTATTACATTGATTTCGGGGCCCTTACACAACCCTTTTTTTGTTGATACAACTACAGCCATCGTGAATTATGTTAATGCACGTGGCTATAAAGTTAATGTCTATTTTGGCACAGAGGATAATCTTAATTCAATCTACAATGCCGTTTTAGAAACGAAAGCAGACGCAATTATATTGTCTTCTATGTTGTATCAAGATGATTTATTTTATAAACTAGAAAAACTAGCTATTCCATTTATTATGTTTAACCGTAAGCATAAAGAGAATAGACATTTTGTAGAAATTGATAATGTTCAAGCAGGTTACCTTGCGACCAAGCATGTCCTATCATTAGGGCATGACTCTTTATGTTGGATAGGGGGTCCACATCAAATGAGTACCTTCTATGGACGCTATCTGGGATTTGAACAAGCTTTACAGGATTATGGGCTAGATGCAAAATTAGTGCCTACTTTTTTAACGAACACCAATAAAATGGATATTGAACGTGCGTTTGCAGAGCTTTTACAACTCGAAAAAAGACCAACAGCTATTTGTGCTGCTACGGATGCCATTGCCATTGAAATATTGAATCTTTGTTTAGAGAGAGGTTTTCAGGTTCCGAGAGATTTTAATATCATTGGTATTGATAATGTAGAGCTTAGTAAACATCACTCTATTGCCTTAACAACAGTAGGTTTAACATCAGAAGAGAACTTAGGTTTTATTGCTATCGAAAAATTATTTGAGGTAATGGAGAAAAAAAGTACTTGCATTAGACAAACAGAGTCTGTTAAGATTTTCCCAAGAAATACAACGTGTAAAATAAACTGATAGACCATCAGTTTATTTTTTACACCAAAATGGTTACGTATTCATTTCTTTATTTTCTGAAATGAATACGTAACCATAAAAAGAAAGGAGTGAATTACGATTGAAAAAGGGCTTATGGATTAATGGAGAATGGAAGATGACTGCTGAATGGATGGAGATCCATGCTCCCTATTCACAAGAGGTATTGGCACACTTTGCGATGGCCACTGAAAAAGATGTACAGGAGGCCATTGAAAGTGCGCATGCTGCAGCTCCTCAAATGGCTGCATTAACTGCTTTTCAACGAGCAGAGATATTAGAGCAGTTATCCACCCTTTTTGCAGAAAATAGAGATGAAGCAGCAAGTATCATAGCAATGGAATCAGCCAAACCGTTAAAGTATGCTTACGCTGAAATTGATCGCACAGTTGAAACCTATAAATTTGCGGCAGAAGAAGCAAAGCGACTTACTGGTGAAATGGTTCCAATGGATGCATCAAAAAATGGAGAGGGGCGCTTTGCTTATACATTAAGAGAGCCAATCGGTGTTGTGGCTGCGATTACACCATTTAACTTTCCGCAAAATCTAGTAGCACACAAAGTTGGGCCAGCATTAGCTGCAGGCAATACGATTGTATTGAAACCTGCCACACAAACAGCATTATCCGCCCATTTTTTGGCAAAATTATTGGCGCAAACAAATTTACCAGCAGGTGCCTTTAATCTTGTAACTGGACAAGGTAAATTAGTAGGCGATGCATTTTTAGCACATCCAAATGTTAAGATGATAACGTTTACAGGAAGTCCAGCGGTAGGGATTTCTCTACGCAATCGTGCAGGCTTGAAGAAAGTAACCTTAGAATTAGGTTCCAATGCAGGCGTAATTATCGATGAAGGGGTACAGCTAGAGCGTATTATGGATCGCATTGTGATGGGGGCCTTTTCCAACCAAGGTCAAGTCTGTATTTCTTTACAACGTATCTATGTCATGGAAAGTATGGTGGAGGAATTTTTAATACGGCTGAAGGAAAAAATAGAGCAGCTTACAATTGGTGATCCAATGGATAATCAAACAGATCT
Organism: Lysinibacillus sp. JK80; assembly: GCF_027557635.1. NCBI lineage: Bacteria > Bacillati > Bacillota > Bacilli > Caryophanales > Bacillaceae > Lysinibacillus > Lysinibacillus sp. JK80. The sequence continues at coordinate 405,979 of NZ_CP058997.1, forward strand.
TGCTATGATGATTTCACAAGCTGAACAACAGCGTGCTTATCAATGGATTGAAGAGGCAGTAGCTGAAGGGGCACAAGTAATTACAGGTGGTCACATTGACAATCATATTTTATTGCCCACTGTTTTATATAATGTTCAACCACAGAGTCGTGTATCCTGTGAAGAAATTTTTGCACCTGTTGTTATCGTCAATACGGTATCCACCATTGATGAAGGGATAGCGGCTATCAATGATTCTCACTATGGCCTACAGGCAGGCATCTTCACTCCTTCTATTCAGACAGCTTTTCAGGCTACAAAAGCATTGCACGTTGGTGGAGTCATCATTAATGATGTACCTACTTATCGAGTAGATCACATGCCATATGGTGGTGTAAAGGAAAGCGGCACAGGCCGTGAAGGCATTAAATATGCGTTAGAAGAAATGACGGAAATGAAGCTAGTAATTTGGAATAACCAATAACTAATAATCACGAATGGAGATGGGAAAATGAAAATGATTAAACAACATCCAAAATTGTATGTGATGGACAATGGTACGATGCGAATGGATAAAAATTATATGATTGCGATGCACAATCCCGCAACCATCGATCATCCAAACCAGCCAAATGAATTTGTTGAATTCCCTGTTTATACAGTATTGATTGATCATCCAGAAGGCAAAATTCTATTTGATACTGCATGCAATCCAAACTCGATGGGTCCAGAAGGGCGATGGGGTGAATTTACGCAAAAAGCATTTCCTATTAATATGCCAGAAGAATGCTATTTACATCATCGTCTAGAAGAATTAAATGTTCGTCCAGAGGATATCAAATATGTTGTTGCTTCCCATTTGCATCTCGACCATGCAGGGTGCTTAGAACTCTTTACAAATGCCACAATTATTGTACAGGAAGATGAGTTTAATGGCACATTACAAACATATGCTAGAAACGTGAAAGACGGTGCCTATGTTTGGGGTGACATTGATATGTGGATTAAAAACAATCTACAATGGCGCTTAATCAAACGTGGCGAGGATCATGTAAAACTAGCTGAAGGGATACAAGTATTAAATTTTGGTAGTGGTCATGCTTGGGGAATGCTAGGTTTGCATATTCAAATGCCTGACACAGGTGGTATTATTTTAGCCTCAGATGCCATTTATACGGCAGAAAGCTTTGGGCCTCCTGTCAAGCCACCAGGCATTATCTACGATTCTGTAGGCTATAATTCAACAGTGGAACGGATTCGAAGACTAGCAAATGAAACAAATTCACAGGTATGGTTTGGCCATGATCCTATTCAATTTAAATCATTTAGAAAATCAACGGAAGGCTATTATGAATAGATAGGAGTAGAGAAGCCATGCATAAATTAACCTTTACGCCTGCTAGCTATACTGGCTGGGGCTGTTTGAGTCAGCTTCTGCTAGAGGTAAAGAAGTTTAACGCTCACAATATTTTGATCGTGACAGATCCATTATTAAAAGAAATAGGTCTAACGGACAATGTTGAAAAGCCTTTGATTGAGAAAGGCTATACAACGACCATTTATACGGATATTGCACCAGAGCCTCCGCTTGCAATTGGCGAAAAACTGGTTGATTTTACGAGAAAGCATCCATTTGATTTGGTGATTGGTGTAGGTGGGGGCAGTGCACTGGATTTAGCGAAGCTTGCCGCCGTATTAGCAAAACATGATGGAAAAGTTGCAGATTATTTAAACCTAACAGGAACGAAAACATTAGATAATAAAGGGTTACCTAAAATCTTAATTCCTACCACTTCTGGGACAGGCTCGGAGGTAACAAATATTTCTGTGCTATCACTGGATACAACCAAGGATGTCGTGACACATGATTATTTATTAGCGGATGTAGCGATTGTAGATCCTGCCTTAACGATTTCCTTACCATCGAAGGTGACAGCGGCGACTGGGGTAGACGCGTTAACTCATGCGATAGAAGCCTACGTATCAGTAAATGCGAATGCAGTAACGGATGCACTTGCACTACAAGCTATCCGATTAATTAGCCAGTCAATCCGAACAGCTGTCCATAATGGACAAGACAAGCAAGCGCGCACAGATATGAGTTATGGCAGCTATTTAGCAGGATTAGCCTTTTTCAATGCCGGTGTAGCAGGCGTCCATGCTTTAGCCTATCCCCTGGGAGGTCAGTTCCATATAGCTCATGGTGATTCCAATGCAGTACTATTACCATATGTCATGGGGTATATTCGTCAAAGCTGTGAAAAACGAATGAAAGATATTTTAGATGCCATGGGAATATCATCATCCTATTTATCGCAAGAAGAGGCTTCCTATAAATGTGTTGATGCCTTACAACAACTCGTTCAAGATGTGAAAATTCCCTCAACATTACAAGGATTCAATATCCCTGCATCAGCACTTGAACAGCTAACAGAGGATGCTACAAAACAAACGCGTATTTTAGCGCGAAGTCCAATGCCATTAGAGCGTGAAGATATCTATCAAATCTATCAAGCTGCCTTTGATGGAGTGGTAAGAGAACCATAAAGAACCTGAGAAACGTTGATTTTTCAACGTTTCTCTTTTATTGCATCTTTTGAAAATCCCACAAGCAAGATAGATACCTAAAAAAATCTGCCTTAATGGCAGATTTTTTTATAAGAAATATTATGCTTCTGTATCTGGTGTAAATGTACGTGTAGCCAATTCTGCATCTAGCATAAAGATTGCGTTTGAGTCAGTTTCGATACGCTCGATTTTACGAATTAATGTATCAAATGTAGATTCTTCTTCTACTTGCTCGTCGATAAACCATTTTAAGAAGGCCATTGTCGCATGCTCACGTTCATCTAAAGCAATGTCTGATAAATTGTAAATACGGCGTGTTACTTCTTTTTCGTGTGATAGAGCCGTTTTAAAGGCATCTAAAATGGATTCGAAATGATTGCCTGGGCTTTCAAAACCTTGAATTGTTGCGCGGTAGCCCATATCACTTAAGAAATTATAAAATTTCATGGCATGGAAGCGTTCTTCTTCTGCTTGTACTAAAAAGAAGTTAGCGAAGCCATCATAATCTTGATCTGTGCAATAGGCTGCCATTGCCATATAGGCATGCGCAGAGTAGAATTCAAAATTCATTTGTTCATTAAGAGCTGTGTGTAGTTTTTCAGATAACATAAAAGTTTTCCTCCTTTTGCAGTAAATGACTTCCTTACTAGTATACAGCGTAGAGGCAGTAACATACAAAAAATTTAATTTTTAAAGCAATTCATGCAAAAAAATAATTGATATTCGTTCTCAATTAGAAAATAACTTCTTTTATATTTTTAAGAAAATAAAAAAATCGCCCCGATCGTAATCGAAGCGATTTTTCATTCTTATTGTTCTTGTTTCTTTTGATTTTTGACACCGATTAGGTAGCCACCTAATGCGATAGCAATTAAGACAATCCAGAAAATAGCTTTCCAAAGAGTGGAGTGGGGGAATTCGTGTGGAATCACACCCAATTTTTCATGTGCTAATGTTAATACAGCTAATTTTACACCAACCCAGCCGACAATTAGGAAAGCAGCTGTTTCAAGTGATGGGAATTTGTCGAGAACCTTTACAAACCAACGAGCTGCGAAACGCATCATGATGACACCAATAATACCACCTAAGAACATTACTGCGAACTGACCTGCGTTAATACCGCCAATATCAAAATCACCGATATGTGGAAGTGTGACAGCAATGGCGACCGCCGCAAGAATAGAATCCACAGCAAATGCGATATCAGCAAGTTCTACTTTTACAACCGTCATCCAGAAGCCAGATTGTTTTTTCGGCTCTTGAATTTCTTCGGAGTTTTGAGATGCTTTCCGCGAATCATAAATATGCTTAATAGACATAAACAGTAGATAAGCTGCACCTATTGCTTGAATCTGCCAGAAATTAACGAGCGTTGTAATAAGGAATAATGCGGCAAAACGGAAAACAAATGCCCCCACCAATCCATACAATAAAGCTTTTTGTTGTTGTGCCTTTGGTAAATGCTTAACCATAACAGCCATTACGACGGCGTTGTCTGCTGCTAACAAACCTTCTAGTACAATTAATACGACAAGTACCCATGCGTATTCTAAAAATATTGCCTCCAAATTTATTGCCTCCTTTAATTGTTGAACAGAAATGAATGGCTTGCTAACTTATTCTTTCCCTATTTTAAGCAAAAGAAAAAGACCCCTGCCTAAAAAATAGGCAAAGGTCTTGCTAAGCAATTAACTGTTCGTTGCACAGAAAGTGTTCTGTGTGACAAGAAATGCCATCACACCCGATGGTAATATACCATGTAATGACGAATGTGAATCAGATGCTTCGATCGCATCTGCTAGCTACTCCCCTTTGACAATAAAGTCAAAAGCTATTCAATTCTTACTAACATAGTAACATGCAACATTTTAAAAGTAAATAAAAATATACTGCTATGGAGAAAAAATACTTTTCCGTTACGTTTGCACAAATGGTACTATTAAAAGATAGGCAAAATTTTTACAACTTAGAGAGGAGACAAACATGTATAGAAAATTTTTTTCCTACTACAAGCCACATAAACGATTGTTTGTCATCGATTTTTCGAGTGCCATTATTGTAGCAATCTTAGAGCTTGCGTTTCCATTGGCTGTTCAATGGTTTATCGATGAGTTATTGCCAACAGGGGATTGGGGCATGATCGTGAAAATAAGTGTCCTATTACTGCTTGTTTATGCCATTAGTACATTATTGAACTTTATCGTTAACTATTTAGGGCATAAACTAGGCATAAATATCGAAACGGATATGCGTCAGGAATTATTTACGCATGTACAAAGGCAATCTTTCCGATTCTTTGATAATACGAAAACAGGTCATATTATGAGTCGTATTACCAATGATTTGTTTGATATAGGCGAGTTTGCCCATCATGGACCAGAGGATCTCTTTATTGCGATCATGACCTTTGTTGGGGCCTTTGCCATTATGTTTAATGTCAATCCAACACTCGCTTTGATTGCAGCGATTATGGTGCCATTTTTAACATGGCTTGTGACATTTAGTAATATAAAAATGAACAATGCTTGGAAAACGATGTATGGCAAAATTGCTGATGTGAACGGACGTGTAGAGGATAGTGTATCTGGTGTCCGTGTTGTGAAATCCTTTACAAATGAAGATTTTGAAATTAAACGCTTTAAGGAGCAAAATGGATTTTTCCGTACGGCTAAATTATATGCCTATAAAATTATGGCAGGGACACACTCCAGTATTTACATGATGACGCGCCTCCTTACATTAATGGTGTTAGTGGTCGGCGCTTGGCTAAGCTTTAATGGGAAATTATCTTATGGGGAGCTAGTGAGCTTTGTTTTATATACGAATGTCCTGATTAAACCAATTGATAAAATTAGTGCTTTATTAGAGCTTTATCCGAAAGGAATGGCTGGCTTTAAGCGCTTCCGTGAATTAATTGAACAGGAGCCAGAAATTCAAGATCGTGAGGATGCAAAGGTTATAAAACATTTAGATGGAAATATTGCCTTCAATCACGTTCATTTTAATTATGATGCATCCAAACAGGTTTTACATGATATATCATTTGATGTAAAAGCTGGCCAAACCATTGCCTTTGTAGGGCCTTCGGGTGCTGGTAAAACTACAATCTGCTCATTGATTCCTCGATTTTATGAGGTGACAAAAGGCGCTATTACGATTGATGGTATCGATATACGTAATATGACACAAGCGTCATTACGTGCTCAAATTGGTATCGTACAGCAGGACGTCTTTTTATTTACAGGTACGATTCGTGAAAACATTGCCTATGGAAAATTAGATGCAAGTGAAGCGGAAATTCGAGAGGCAGCGAAAAAAGCACATCTAGAGGCATTTATTGCAGAGCTGCCCGATGGCTATGATACACAAATAGGTGAACGTGGCTTAAAATTATCAGGAGGACAAAAGCAACGACTAGCGATTGCTCGTATGTTCCTAAAGAACCCGCCTATCTTAATTTTAGACGAGGCAACCTCTGCCTTAGATACAGAAACAGAAATGATTATTCAGCAATCGTTAACAGAGCTTGCTGAAAATCGTACAACACTAGTTATTGCCCATCGACTGGCAACTATTCGCAATGCTGATCGTGTATTAGTTGTGACACCGAAGGGCATTGAAGAGGATGGTACCTATGATGAGCTAGTGGCTCAAAATGGGATTTTTGCAAAGCTTCATCATATTCAATTTCGCAAGGGACAAATAGAACAAAGCGTTCAGAAAGAGTTTGTGGAATTGACGTAAATGAAGGAGGGGGAGATTGTTTTTTAAAACAATCTCCCTTTTTTGGTTGCTTCCCTTAGTTACTTGTACAACTGCTCATGTGGTAGCCAAAGGACACTGACATGCATAGTGAAGGTTTATGTGGAAAGAGGGAATCGATTGAAGGTAATGCCATCGAATATGCATAGGGTAACAGGTCAAATCTTTAATATGGAAAATGGAACATTCATTTATGAATCATAGAAGGAATGTTTAGCAGGTAAATCGAATAGAACATTACAGTTCACAATAAAGGTCATAAAATAGAGGTGAAGCAATGGATAACGAAAAAATTATCGGTCAAACGAAAAGTGTGGGTTTTCAAATTGGGGTTAGAAGGACATTTCCAATTTCGCAGGAGCAAGCATGGGCATTGATTACGACAACAGAAGGAGTACGTACATGGCTGGGGGAAGACACTTCAGTTATATTCGAACCTGGGTACAAATATCATTCAAAGACAGGGACAGGCGAAATCAGGATTGTTAAACCATTAGAGCAGCTTCGATTGACTTGGCAAAAGGAAGAGTGGTCAAAACCATCTACCGTACAAATCCGTATTTTACCCAAGGAGCATAATAAAACAACCATTAGCTTTCATCAAGAACATCTTTCTAATCAGACAGTACGAGAAGAAATGAAAGGTCATTGGGAAAGTGTACTGAACCTTATAAAAGAAAGAGTCCAAAATAGTTGAGCGAATAAAAATAGCATCCCTTCACAATCGATAGGGATGCTATTTGTTTTTATGTGGAGAATCTTTGTTCTCATGCCCTTTTGAAGTTCGTGTATAATCCTGAGGAGCAAGCGCTTTGTTCCGCTCTGTATAGCCTTTGGGTGATAATCGAAAGATGGATTTTTTAATGGTTGCCCAATTTAGATCTGTTGCTAGATTCATGTAAGAGTAGCCGTAAATTCGAATATTACTTAAATAAAGCAGTGTCAGGTATAAAGAAACAAAGAAGCCAAATAACCCGAAAAAGGCACTAGCAAAGATAAAGGCAACGCGTAATATGCTAACTGAAGTAACAAGTGACTGATTCACTAATGTAAAGGAAGCAATGGTAGAAATGGCGATGACAACGATCATTTCAGGACTCGTTACACCTGCTCGAATGGCTGCATCCCCAATAATTAATCCACCTACAACACTGATGGTCCCACCAATAACGGAAGGGAGACGCAAGCCTGCTTCACGAAATAATTCAAACATCAGCAACATCAGTAACATTTCAAGCGAAGAGGGGAGCGGTAAGCCAGCCTTCGCTTGCACGACGGTTGCGAGTAGTTGAAGCGGCAATTGGTTTTGGTGATAGGTTGTCAAGGCAAGCCAGAATGCAGGAAGTAGTAAGCCGATTAAAATACCAAATATTCTTAATAATCGTTCGAGTGAACTGAAAATAATAGGATATTCATTATCCTCAGCTGATTTCAGTAAGAGAAACAAATTGACAGGGTAATGATGGCATAGGCGACGCCATCTACAAAAATAATAAAGCGTCCTCTTGCTAAGGCCTGAACCGCATAATCAGGTCGTCCAGTATAATCAAACTTCGGAAAAAGCTTGGAATTTTTATTCACCCGTTCCATCAATAAATCGCCACTAAAAACAATATCTGTATCAACAGCAGCAAGCTGCTTTTTGATGCCATGTAAAATATCCATATCCACAATATCATCAAAATAAAGAATGGCTATCGTAGTTTTTGATCGTTTCCCAAGCTCCACTTTTTCCACACAAAATGAATTGGTCGGCAAACGTTTTCTTATGAGTGCGATATTGACGCGAATATCTTCAATGAAATTATCTCTGGGCCCTTTAACAAGAACCTCCATGCGCGTTTCTTCAGGCTGGCGATTCGGCTTTTGGGCAATATTGCTTGCATATAAAAGATTGTCTTCGTCAAAATACAACAACAAGAAGCCACTATAGACAAAAGTTATCAGCTGTTCCTTGTCTTGTACTTTTTGAATACTTGGAACATGAAGATGCCTTGCGATATTCTCTTCAAAGGGAACCTCATCCAAATGATCATATAAATATTGAATACGTTGAATAATCACTTCATTAAGCATTTGTTGATCAATCATAGCATCACACGTAATAAAGTGTACTTTCTGCTGATTAAACATATATTCCTGAAATTGAATATCTGCTGATTTTTGAAATAATTTTCTGAGCGTACTAAGATCTAGCGCTTGTTCTTGCTGAGGCATTATGATTCACCACTTTTCTTATCTTGTTTTTCAGTTTTCCCCTTTTTAGAAGATTTATCCGACAAGAAAGCTACGACTACGAAAAATATTGACAGTAAAAAGAAAAAAATAAAAGTGGCTGCCAGAATATAATTTCCTTTTACTTTTAAAAATAGGCTTTCATTTAGCATGATTAATGGTAAACAAAGAATAAAGAAGGGAGGAGCAAGCATTTGCCATATACGCTTGGGATCTCCTGTCATCTTCAATAAATCTGCCACAATGTACAAAAGGAAGCTAACACGAATAAAGGTTCCTGTCAGCCATTGATAAATGGAGAAAAAGTCAAGATGCTCGATATAGCGACCGATTGTCACTAATCCCCATTCTTCGTAGGCAGGATAGCGTTGCTTAGCCGCTTCATTCGGTCCAAATTCTGTAATGGCTCCAATTAAAGGTCCTAATGTCAGTCCTACTAAAATAGCCAGCATAATAGCAAAGTGGTACCAGCGAATACGTTCCTTAAATTGATGCTGTAAAAATAGCAACATTAAAAGCTCAATAAACCCTGATGCAGGAAAAATCATGCCTCGCAAGACAGGCTGGAATCCATGTTCAAAAAATGGACGTAATAATTCATAATCTTTTACCTGCATGTTCGTAAAGGCCACGAAAAAGCCAAAGATAACTACTCCGAATAATACAAAAACGTTTAAAATGACGAGCGTCTGTAAGCTAGTCGTCACAAGAAGAATACACAGAATGACGTAGATAAATAGTAAGATAATTACAGGGGTTTGCGGTAAAAATGTAGTATTAATCCATTGCAGTGTTTCAACCATTGTAAAAGCTGCGATAATCATTAAAAAAATAGCAACTGTATAAATAACAATAGTAGAGCCAATTTTCCCGATTTTTGAATCGAGCCAATCTCGGATGGGCTCTTGATTAGATTTTGATTGAATATATACTAATAAAAATAGCCAAAAGAAAATAATTCCTCCAGCAAACAATACCGATAGCCAGCCATCTCTTTTGGCCACATCTAGTAGTGGAGGAATAATGGTTACATGATTTTTTAAGCCAATAACAGTCATTGATAGGAAGATGACATGTAAAATACTGATTGATCCTACACTTTTCATGTTGAAAACCCTCTAACATTGATTGATACATATTAGCTTTGACAAAAAAAGTCGGCTTTATAAGCAGAAAATGGTATGGTTTCATGAAAAAACGAGGTATTGGATGACACCATCATCCAATACCTCGTCATAGGAAAAGTAAGCTAAATTAATGAATATATTTTGTGCTTACAAGATCTTCTTTTAAGACATCTGTTGGGATTTCAAACTCTACAACGCCCATATAGCCAGGTGCCACTTCATATTTATCAAAGGAAATCACAAGCTTGCCTTTATCAGAAATGTAGAATTGCTGATCAGGTTTAATAGTTGTAAATTCCTCCATTAACTCTTCATCGGCAAGGCCAGCACCCTTTACCCAATAAACTTTATCTTGATTCGATTCAGCTATTTGTGTACGCATTTGTTCTTTAATATTTTCACTAATTGTTTCAATATAGTGTTGATCTTTAAAGAGCATTGGTAAGGTAATTAAAATTTCGTTTTCTTTATCGATCGTATCGTATTCCATCACCGTTGAAGAAGAAGCAACGGTATTCACTACATAGCGGCCAATCGACAAAATTTGTTCGTTATCAGTTTTGATTTCGTAGCCACTATCAATACCTAAATGACCACCGCCATTTAATTTTAAATCGCCCACTTCTGCCATAAATTCATCGTAAAGTGTCTTACCTTCTGCACGATATTTTTCATTTAATGTATTCGCCAGATCTTGATTTTCTAAGTTTTCAATAGAAGGTACTTTAATGTTGGCATCATAATTATCTTCAGCCACTTCATATTCTGTCCAAGTCAATACTTTTATCACACTACCAACCACGGGAATTTCTGAGAGTGTGCGTGCCATTGCAGGACTTACATTTAAACCAGCTGTAAATAGCATGGCTGCAGCGGCAGATCCAAGGACCCATTGAGGTGTACGATTTTTTTTCTTTTTTCGACCTTGCTTAAGTGCTTTTTCAACCACGAAGTCTAGCTCTTTTGGAATCGGGACTTTCATATATTGTTTTTCTAACTCCTGTAATTTTTTATCCATGTGCAGTTTCTCCCTTCACATCTTCCAATTGGATTTTCAATAGTTTTAATGCTTTATAAAGACGCGATTTGGCTGTACTCAATTTAATGTCGAGGATGTTCGCCACGTCAGCGAGTTTTAAATCCTCGAAATAATGGAGAATGACAACCTCTCGATACATTTGCGGGAGTTCATCCAACGCATGCTCCAAGTCAACATTCTCATAAACATCCTCTTGAGCAGGTGTTAAATATTGTAATGTATCATCATCTGTCACTTGTAAGCGTTTATGCTTACGTAAAAAATCTATGGCTGTACGGACAACTATTTTATAAAACCAGCTTTTCATATAGGTCACATTCTCAAGTCGATCTAATGAAAGCATGGCTTTTTGGATACTGTCTTGTACAACATCTAGTGCGTCCTGTTCATTTTTTGTATAGCTATACGCGAGCAAATAAAAACGCTCTTTTTGTTCTCGAATGAATTGGACAAACACCTCTTCATGTTGAAATGCATTTCTTGTTCTCATGTCCAAAGAAGCTCCTTTTTAACATTATCAAATTGTATACATTTACTAGACGTACGAGGAGAGGGAAAAAGTTGATACCATGAAAAAAACTTACCCCAATTGAGATAAGTTTGATCCTTCTATAGTATTGGCATACGTTAGTATAACGGCTGATCATGAAAAATAGTCATATGTATTTTTCAAGAGTAATAGAATGGTCACAACGATAAATAATTTACGTACATAGCCACTGCCGCGTTTAATGGCAAATTTTGAACCAACAATAGCTCCTGCAATTTGCGCAAGACCCATTGGTAGTCCATAGGCATAATTTATTTGTCCTAAGTATATAAACATAAGGAGGGCAGCTACATTACTGCCGAAATTTAAAAATTTGGCGTTTCCTGCTGATTGTAAAAAATCAAAGCCAACTATGAGAAAAGCAAAGAGTAGAAACGAGCCTGTCCCAGGACCTAAAAAGCCATCATAAAAGCCAATAAGTGTAATCACGAAAACAAAAATAATAGAACGCTTAGGGGTTAATTGTTTAAAGGTGGTCATACTGCCCCAGTCTTTTTTAAAGATGGTATAAATGGCAACGACTGCAAGCATAATCAGCATTAATGGCTTCAGTACACTTGGGTCCATTAAGTGGACAATCCAAGCACCCAGCATAGAGCCAAAAAAGACGAAGGGGAATAGCTTATAGACGGCTTTTATATCTAGTTTACCAGAGCGATAAAATGTCACTGTGCTAGTAAGGGAACCCATTGTACCTGCCAATTTATTGGTTGCTACTGCAGCAGAGGGAGGAAGGCCAACGAACATAAGAGCTGGTAATGAGATAAGCCCACCTCCTCCAACCACTGAATCAATAAAGGCTGCTAAAAAACCGAAGAGGATTAAAATTAATAAAATATTTACATCTAAATCAAAAGGCACAAAAGGTCATCTCTTTTCTATCATAATAATCTGATAGTAGCGAACTGAGGATAGGCTGTAAATACTCTAGCTGCTATTTTTTAATAGAAATAAATGAAGTGATTCAATAGGGAATGACGATAATTTCTACATAACTCAAAAAAATTCTACTTGGAGTCATTATTTTGATGTATTATGTAGATAATGGTGTTTTTACGTAAAGGGGACGTGATGACATGAGTTTAGGAAATCATATACGTGTATTTCTCTGTGTTGTGTTTATGGGAGTACTTGTAGGGTATGTCTTTAATGCAAAAAAAGATATAACAGATCATGAGTATATTGATACCGTAAAGGAAGGCTATTTGGAGAATTTTTCAGATGTCACAGTTCGAAATGCGTTTAATTACGCTTTTTATGAACCTTACTGGCACTATTATGAAGCAAAAACTGGGGAGCAAGTTGTAGAATTGTCAGGTGATATTACGTTTCAAGACGAAAAAGGACATGCTATTCTCCAATTTGTCGTGAACGAACAAACGCAGCAATTTTCCCTAGAGGCAATGAAATTTAAAGATGTCGTATTAAACCAGCAACAACAACAAAAGCTTGTTGGCATGGTCTATCACACTTGGGAAAAGAAACAACTAGCTTATGAGTAAGGTTTTTTATTTTGTAAATCATCCAAACTGTATTACAGTAAAAGGGGGAGCTAGAGACAGAGAGGATGTTTTACATGAGATTAAGTATTTTAGATCAAATGCCGATTCCAAAAGGTCATTCTGCAGAAGAGGCCTTCCAACGTACAGAACAGCTGGCATTGCTAGGTGAAGAGCTTGGCTATCACCGTATGTGGCTTGCTGAACACCATAATAGCCAGTCATTGGCGAGTTCAGCTCCTGAAGTAACTGCTGCTTTTTTAGCTGCTAAAACACAGCGGCTTCGCATTGGTACGGGTGGTGTCATGATGATGCATTATTCACCCTATAAGCTAGCAGAGGTCTTTAAAACATTATCGGGGCTGGCACCCAATCGTATTGATTTTGGTGTGGGGAGAGCTCCTGGTGGTGATCATGCCGCTATCTATGCCTTGGCAGAGGGAAGACGACAACGCTTCACAGAACAGTATGACAAGCTAGAAATCATATTAAAACTAATGAATAATCAAAAAACAGGTGAACATGTCTATGATCAAGTCGTTGCAGCTCCTGCTCATATTTCATTACCAGAGGCTTGGTTACTAGGTTCTAGTGGTCAGAGCGCAATGCAGGCTGGCCAGCTGGGAGTAGGCTATTCGTATGCACAATTTTTCACGGGCAATATGTCAAAGGATATCTTTGATGCCTATAAAGCCTATTTTACGCCTTCTTATTATATGGATAAACCACAAATCATTGTGACATATGCAGCAACAGTTGCCCCAACCCTAGAAGAAGCGGAATATTTAGCTAAACCGATTGATATTTCTCGTCTTCAATTAATGAAAGGGCAAATCATTCAAACAATGTCACCCGAAGAAGCGAAAGATTATCCATTAACTGAAATGGATAAATTGACGATTGACAATAATCGCAAGGCGAATCTTGTCGGGACACCCCAAGACATTGCTGCTTTTTTAAGCGCTGAGCAAGAACGCTATGGCTTTGATGAAGTGATGCTAAATTGCAATCAATATGAATTAGAAAGTCGTTTAAATACCTATAGATTCCTTGCAAAGGAATTAATTGGATAAGAGAAAAAGCCATATTCATCTGAATATGGCTTTTATGTATTTAGCTGAATTAGAATAACGGCTTTACAATTAGAAAAACCCGGAAATGAATTTCCGGGTCTGATTACCACTTACATTTTCTGCTCCATGACACACTGCCTCGCTTCCGCATAGGATCTTAAGATATTCCTAAGAAATCTGTACTTTAGCTTATTCAGTTTTGATGGTCCTTCTGAGTTATCGATCAATCGCACTCATCGGGTTAACCCTCCTAGTCATTGGATTTGAAGTGAAATCTTTAATAGTATAGCTCAACTTCTATTTCTTATACCTCTTGTGAACATAAAATATTTTTTGTGCTAAAAAATAATTACAAGAAAACATACAGTCATTACCAGTTAACAATGAAGATAAAAACACTCGTCTGTTTGAAGAAAAGTATATTTGCATCCATGATGTATGCTACTTGTACAACTGGCTGTGATTTTAATTATTGATAGATATTTCCATAAATGTGGTTGACTTAAAATGTGTATTAAGCATATAATACATTTCAAGAAGTGTATTAACTGTTTAATACATTTTTTTATTGTCGGTGTATTAAGCACTTAATACGCTGAGGTGTTAACGAGAGAAAAAATATGTTCATGTTGATAGGTGCAACCCATCATTCTACATACTGTGTATTAAGTGTTTAATACGCGGAATTAATTTTTGAGGAGTTGAGTTATTTGACTATAAATTTTAATAATCGGGACCCGGTGTATGTCCAAGTGATTCGGCATTTGAAAGAACAAATTGCCAAGGGATTTTATGAGCCAGGTCAGGAGATTCCATCCAGAAGGGAATTAGCCAATCAGTTAAAGATTAACCCAAATACTGCGCAACGAGCTTATAAGGAAATGGAGGAACAAGGATTGATTTTTACAGAGGGGAATATGCCTAGCTGCATTACGAAAGATGAAGCAGTCCTTAAAAATGTCCGTGAGGAATTGATTATCGAAGCGGTTGACTTATTTTTAGGCTCTATTAAATCTATCGATGTGCCTTTAGCCGAAGTATTGGAACTTGTAAAGAAAAAACATGATGCCGAAAGCGGAGAAGCGGAGGAGTCGAAATGATAGAAGTAAAAAATGTTAACAAGAAATACGGCAGGAAACAAGTTTTAAAAGACATTTCTTTTACTGCAGAAAAAGGAGAGATTACTTGTTTAATAGGAATAAATGGTGTAGGTAAGACGACCATTATGAAAGCTATTATGGCGCTCACACCAATTAATAGTGGTGAAATTTTAATGGATGGAGAAAAAATCACAAAAGAAAGTTTTGAAAAAATAACCTTCATCCCAGACACAATAACGATGTTGCCACAAATGAAAATCAATGAAGCTTTTGCGTTCATGGCTGATTTTTATAAAAGCTGGAATCCTCAGAGGGCAGAAGAATTACTACAATTTTTTAAACTTGATCCGAATGAACGTATTGCTAACTTATCGAAAGGAAATACAGCAAAAGTGAATATGCTACTGGGATTGTCACTTGATGTCGATTATTTACTGATGGATGAACCATTCTCAGGCATTGATATTTTCTCTCGTGAGCAGATTGCAGAGGTGTTTACAAGCCATTTAATTGAAGAACGTGGTGTCATTATAACAACGCATGAAATTAGTGATATTGAGCATTTGATTGATAAAGCAGTCCTTATTGATGACGGTGCAGTATTGAGGGAATTTAGCGTGGAGGAAGTACGTGAAAATGAAGGGAAATCAGTGGTTGATGTGATGAGGGAGGTATATCGAGCATGAAAAACTATTTAAAACTTGTTAATTTTGAAGTAAATCGATTTTTTAAATTGTATTTGATTTTAATAGGCTTGACCATGCTCAGCCAGCTTATAGGAGCGGGAATTATCTCACAAACCTATATGAAAAATGCTAAACAGTTGATGGCAGAAAACCAGTTATCCATGAACCAGTATGTGGAACAATACGGGACTTTTTCTTTCGATCGATTCACTGATTCAGAATGGTTTCTGCTGCCAATCTTTTTTTGTATCGCCATGTTGATGATTTATGTTTTCTTTATTTGGTATCGAGATTGGTTTGGTAAAAATACATTTATTTACAGATTATTCATGTTACCAACTGAAAGAATCGCCATTTATTTTGCGAAATTAACGACGATTATGCTTTTAGTTCTTGGCTTGATTGCTTTGCAAATCTTGCTAATTTTGATGGAAAAACAAATAGTGAATAAGATTATACCAATAGACCTCCAATCAAATTTCTCAATTTATGCTAGTTCTACTTTAAATATGTGGAGGTGGCTGTATCCGACTAGCTTTACAGAGTTTATCCTGGTATATGCACTTGGGTTACTTTTCGTGGCAGTAATATTTACCGCGATTTTAATTGAGCGAAGTTATGGTTTAAAAGGGATTTTTTACGCTATTTTTTATGGCTTACTGTCACTTGGGGTATTTTTTGCTCCAATCCTATTAGTTAATGTTTATACAAATTACTTTTACCCACTTGAAATTTTCTTAATGGTACTGGTAACGAGCATGATCGTTTTAGGCAGCGCCATTTGGATTGCGAATCATTTATTAAAATATAAAATCAGGGTCTAGAGGAGGTATAACAATGAAAAAATATTGGAAAACAATCAGTATTAGTTTCTTCATCGTGGTGTTTATCAGTTCTTACTATATCCAAAAAACAGCAATGGCTTCTAAAAATGATAGAACCTATAAAATTGAAACGATCAGCGGAAATAAGGAAGAAATCGAAAATCTTATTCTTCAAACAAGTTATCAGAGTAATGATCTTTATCATATGTTGTACATATCAAAGGATGGTTCCACGAATCCCAATAATCAGTCTTTTTTTAGAGATTTGATGGCACCGAATGAACCTATGATTCTTCGAAAATATATTGAGGAACACCGTAATTTTATGCGTGGGAAAGAATTTGATCCAAGAAAATATTTTGAAGACAAATCACGTTTGATTTACACAACGTTTTTAGATGATGGTCGAAAAGAAGCTAGCAATGTCGTAACGCTTCAAATTGATACACTTGATAAAATTACAAATGACAGTTCTTCCTTTAAAATCGATATACCAGTTAAAGCAAGCTATGATTGGATTAATGTGAATGACGTTTACGTGGGAAATGGAAAAATAAATATATTAACAACCAACTATTTATCTGCCAATTATCTTATAAAAGGTAGGGAAGAGTTGCATGTCTATTCGATTGATGAGAACAAGAAGGAATTAGTAAAGGACGCCATCCTTGCAGAATTAGTGTCAGAAGAAAGAGGCACTTCCAGTCTCCGTATTTTTAATGAATACAATACTACTACTCAAAACGAAAATTATTATTTATATATGGTAGAAAAATACAGTGATCGAAAAGAAGATACTGAGCTAGAAGTTATCTCTAGTCAAATATATCTCTATAATAATGCCAAGAATGAAGCAGAGGAATGGACTATGCCAGAAGAATTAAAACCCTATCGGAAGTCAATGCTGATTCATAAAGAAACGATATACATTCCTGTTTATTCAGCCAATGGTCTAACATTGAACCGTTATCATATTGAAAAGAAGCAGTGGGAAGAACCCTTAACCCTCCAATATTCAAGCATTGCGAATGAGAATGATGCTCCATATTTACGTATAGCAGAGGGAAAATTTTATTTAGTATATCGTGTTTCTGATGGACAGTGGTTGTCTATCGTTGATTTACGTACAGGTGGATTGATTTATGAAGGGAAAATCATTTCCGAAGACAAAAAAAATCAAGAGGCGGATTCCTCTCTTAGGATCGAACAATTATATATGATGCATTAAAGAGCAGGCATAAGGACAACCTACAATTTATAACGCCATATGTAAAAGAAACTCCATGTTGATCAGTCTTTGTTCAACATGGAGTTTCTCTCTTTATCGATGAACTTATACACGAGCAGAGCCACTCACAAACGCGGCATCAGGATAATACATATTTTTAACAAGTACATTTGGCCCTAAGCATTTGACTGCTGGACAATGGCAGTTAAGCGATTTTGCCAAGTCGGTTGCCATCCATTTATCAAAAATCAATGGTAGTTCGTCATGCACAATATTGCCGAGGGCTGGTGTGTCACCAAAGTCGGTAACAATCACATCGCCTGTAAAGATATTGATATTCAATCGTGAACGACCGTCGGGGTCATTACGCATTGTGACATTCTTCGCAGTGCGGAGACGTTGTAACAGCTTTTGATCTTCTTCATTCATGCTACATGGGTAGAATGGTAGTGTACCAAACAACATCCATGTATTGTCATCTCGAATATCTAACAGGTGATGAATGGCTTCACGTGTTTCCTCTAGTGATAAAGAAGTAAGTGCACTTGCAAAGTCGGATGGGTACATTGGATGCACCTCATGACGTGCACATTTCATCTCATGGATGATTTGGTGATGAATATGTTCTAAGTATGGTAAAGTTTTTTTGTTTAACATTGTTTCTGCTGATACCATTACGCCATGTTCAGCTAGCATTTTTGAGTTATCAATCATGCGTTGGAATAAGGCTGCACGTTGGTCATATGTTGGTTTGCGTTCCATCATTGCAAAGCCCGTTTCCACAAACTCATCGATTGTTCCCCAGTTATGGGAAATATGAAGGACATCAAGATAAGGCGCAATCAGTAAATAACGTGCTGGTTCCAATGTTAGGTTGGAGTTAATTTGTGTCCGTACACCACGTTCATGCGCATATTTTAAAAGTGGCAGCACATAATTCTGGACTGACTTTTTACTCATCATAGGTTCTCCACCAGTAATGCTGAGCGTTTTTAAATGGGGTATTTCATCTAATCGTTTTAGAATTAATTCAATCGGTAATGCCTCAGGGTCTTTATTTTGTAATGTATAGCCTACTGCACAGTGGGCACAGCGCATATTACAAAGTGTTGTTGTTGTAAATTCAATATTTGATAGTGTCATTTGTCCGTGCTGTTCTACATCTAAATAGGCTTCCCAAGGATCATAGACAGGTGTTATTTTTTGTAAGGTCGTCATCTTTCGTACATCTTCCTTTCTAGCATTCTATTGTCTCATATTCAACGATAATTTCAAATATGAAATTGCAGAACGAGCTATTTTAGGGCTAGTCGAACATTTTTTTCAATATAGAAAAAGTTCCCTAGTTTCAATGGACGGATAATGTGTATAAAGCGCATACATGTTCTAATATTCTGTCATAGGACATTTTACTGTTATTTTTCATAAAAAACGTTATCATGATATAGAGTAAATAGTCACAATGCATCGAAGAAAGTGGGAATGAACATGACGAAATATGAGATATTATTGTTTGACGTAGATGATACATTACTAGATTTTGATTTAGCTGAAAATGCAGCACTTGACCGCATGTTCAGAGAGGAAAAGATAGCCACTACTCCCGAGATGATAGCGCGCTACAAAGAAATTAATGAATCGATGTGGCGAGCTTTTGAGCGTGGGGAAGTGACAAAAAATACACTACATAATACAAGATTTGCGGTTGCTTTAAAGGAATTTGGAATGGAGGTCGATGGCGTCTACTTTGAATCGCTATTCCAAAAATACTTACAGGAAGCACATCATTATGTAGAGGGAGCTTATGAAGTCATCGCTCAACTAGCCAATCACTATCATTTGTATGTCGTCTCAAATGGCGTAACGTTGACACAGAATAAACGACTAGTGGATGCCGATTTAGCACAATATTTTAAAGGCATCTTTATCTCCGAGCAAACGGGCTATCAAAAACCAATGCCGGCCTTTTTTGATTATGTATTTGAGCGGATTGAGCATTTTGATAAAGCTAAAACGCTTATAATCGGCGATTCTTTGACATCAGACATTAAAGGCGGATTGCTGTCAGGCATTGATACATGCTGGTTTAACATCCGCAATGTTGAAAATACGAGTGATATTGAACCGCATTATGAAATTAAAAAATTGCATGAGTTACATGAGCTATTGCATACAAAAATAGCACTATATTAAGACAGAAGGCACTTCCTTTGTTCCGTGGACAGAGGAGGTGTTTTTTTATGTCTTTAAGATTTATTTTTGAATATCTACTTTACAAAAAGTCATGAATCATTTAAAATTCGATTTTGAATGATAATAGTAATCATTACTATTTAAGTGAAGGGGAAAGTATATTGAAAAAAATAATGAGTTTACTAGTTCTATTGATTGTGAGTGGAAGTATGCTTGTGGCCTGCGGAAATTCAGATGACAAGACAAAAAAAGACAAGGCAAAAGGTGAAAATGAACATGTTTTAACCATTTCTTGGCCAAAGGATATTGGAGAAGTAAATCCACACCTGTATGCACCAAATGAAATGTTTGCTCAGGCCATGATATACGATCCGCTTGTACGCTATGGAAATGATGGGCAAATAGAGCCAGGATTAGCAACAGCATGGGAAATGTCTCAAGACGGTAAGAGCTACATATTTACATTACGAGACAATGTCTTGTATTCAGACGGCTCTCAGCTTACGGCAGACAATGTTAAACGTAATATCGAAACTGTAGTGGAGAATATTGCACCGCATAGTTGGCTAGAAGTGGTGGCAGTCATTGATCGGGTAGAAGTCTTAGATAAGCTGAAATTACAGATTCATTTAAAAGAGCCTTACTATCCATTTTTACAGGAGTTAACGTTGATTCGTCCATTACGTATGTTAGGGGATAGTGGCTTCCCAGCAAGTGGGACAACCAAAGATGGCATTGAAAAAGCGGTTGGAACAGGTCCTTGGATTTTAACTGATTACAAGCAAGACAATTTTGCTGAGTTTTCACGTAATGAGCATTATTGGGGAGAGAAGCCTAAGCTAGAAAAAGTCATCGTCAAAATTATTCCTGATTCACAAGCACGTATGATGGCACTTGAAAAAGGAGATATTGATTTAATTTTCGGAAGTGGTCAATTAGCACCTGAGGAACTCCGAGTTTTGGAGAAAAATCCCCAATATCAAACGCTAATTTCTGAACCTTCCTCTACTAGAATACTATCTTTCAATTCAGACTATGGCGTGACGCAAGATAAAGATGTCAGACTTGCTTTGCAGTATGCTTTTGATCGACAAACAATTATTGAACATGTATTAAATGGCATTGAACAAGAGGCCAAGTCTTTATTTGCTCCAGGATTTCCGTATAGTGATATTCCATTTGAGTCTTACAGCTATGATTTAGAAAAAGCCCAGCAACTATTGGATAAAGCAGGCTGGATCTTTGAAGAAGGGGCTCCGTTTCGATCCAAAGACGGTCAAGCACTGACCATCACAATTCCATATAACAGTAATGACCAAGTGCATAAATCTATATTTGAATATTTACAGGGCGCATGGCGTGAATTAGGCGTAGATGTCAAATTGATTGGAGAAGAAGATCAACTTTTCCGAACGCGAAGTAAAACAGGTGAGTTCAATGTCATTATGAATGATACGTGGGGGGCACCTTATGATCCCCATATGTATTTACGAATGATGACGGGGGAAAAGCAAATTGGCTATTATGCGTTAAAAGGCACAGCACATTCAGAACAATTAGCAGCGAATATTGCGAAAGTGATTCGCTCAACTGATGAATCAGAGAGACAGAGCCTGTATGAAACCATTTTACAAACCATTCATGAAGAGGCGATTTTCATGCCATTATCTTATCGGACAAATTATTTGGTGGCCAATCAACGTCTAGCCAATTTATCGTTTTCTATGCAGCAATTTGAAGTGCCACTCAATCAATATGAGGTGAAATAATCAAGATGTTTGCATTCTTTGTTAAACGGCTAGTGAGTATGTTACTTGCATTGTTTGGTATAACCATCATCGCCTTTGGATTAATCCGTTTCATTCCTGTTGATCCCGTTGAAGCATATTTTACAATCAATCAAATTCCAGCTACTGAAGAGGCCATGACAAGTATGCGTGAAGATATGGGTCTCGATCAACCATTAGGGACACAATATATTGTTTGGCTCAGCCATGCATTGCAATTAGATTTTGGAACATCCTTTGTATCGAAAAAGGCTGTGGCAACAGAACTGTTTCAACGCTTTGAGACGACATTTCTTTTAGCGGTAACAGCATTAGTCATAATTATTGTCAGTAGCTTGACTATTGGTATTTGGTCTGCAAGTAAAAACAGTGGGTGGCTCGATTGGCTTACACGTACTGCTATCTTTACAATCGCCTCCATGCCCAGTTTTTGGCTGGCCTTTCTCTTCATTTACACAGTGGCTTTGAAATGGGGCGTCTTACCACTCATGGGGTGGGGAAGTTTTGCTCATGTCATTTTACCATCGATAACACTGGCTTTAGGATTTATCCCTTATTACATTAGGCTCATCCGCTCAAGCATGAGAGAAGAAATGAAGAAACCGCATGTTCTATTTGCCCGTGCAAGAGGTGTAAAAGAAACGGTTATTTTGCGTACACATATTTTCAAAGGCATTTTACCACAACTTATCACATCCCTTGCCATGACCTGTGGAGGCTTATTAGGGGGTGCAGCGATTATTGAGAATGTTTTTGCCATTTCTGGCGTAGGGCACTTTATTGTGGAGGCTATGTTAGCAAGAGACTACGCTGTACTACAAGCCTTTATCGTCATCATTGGGGGATTATATATCATCGTC
Organism: Lysinibacillus sp. JK80; assembly: GCF_027557635.1. NCBI lineage: Bacteria > Bacillati > Bacillota > Bacilli > Caryophanales > Bacillaceae > Lysinibacillus > Lysinibacillus sp. JK80. The sequence continues at coordinate 428,492 of NZ_CP058997.1, forward strand.
AATTTCATAGCAGATATACTTTGTGCGGTTATTGATCCACGTGTCAGGCTGAAAGGAGGCGCTCTTTAATGAAAAAGCATCTGTCACTCATCATCAGTAGCTTGCTTGTACTTGTGCTAGTTGTGATGGCTCTATTTGCTCCTTGGTTAGCGCCTCATGATCCTTATACAACAGATATAGCCAATAAATTACAGGGGTTTTCTATGCAGTACCCGTTAGGTACAGATCACCTAGGGCGCTGTGTGCTATCTCGTTTATTGTATGGTACACGCACCTCTCTTCTGCTAGCCTCTGGCGTACTATTCATTACCTTAATCATTAGCATCATTGTAGGGTGTCTGGCGGGGTACATCGGTGGGCTGGTTGATCTAGTATTAATGCGTATTTGTGATGTTCTTCTATCCATTCCTGACTTTATTTTTGCCCTTGTCATTGTAGGTGCGTTAGGTGGTGGCATTAAAAATATGTTTGTGGCAATTAGTTTTGTGTCGTGGGTAGGTTTTGCGCGTATCATTCGCAATATGGTGCGTTCTTTAAAAGAAAGCACTTATGTACAATATGCACGGCTGACAGGTGTACCGAAACGAAAAATTATTAGGAGGCATATATTGCCGTTTGTCTTTCCACAAATATTTTTGTTAAAACTAATCGGGCTTGGCTCCACAATACTTTTAATTTCGGAGCTGTCGTTTTTAGGGTTAGGTGTTACGGCACCGATGGCAGAATGGGGCATGATGATTAATGATAGTAAAACCTATTTAATGAGTGAACCAACGCTTATGTTTATACCAGGTATCATGATCTCATTAACCGTTCTTATTTTTAATTGGTTTGGGGATGCCCTTCGTACGGCTATGGACGCCAAAATATAAGAAGAAGAGGTGACAATATGTTAGAGATAAGGGATTTGTCAATTACGCTTCAAACAGCGCAGGGACCTAAAAAAGTTGTGCAGCATGTTGATTTCCAGATTCCAACTGGTACAACGCTTGGTATTGTCGGGGAAAGTGGTAGCGGTAAAACGATGCTATGTTATGCCATCCTGCAACTGTTTCGGGAGTCTCGACACTATGGGGGAGACATTTTATTGGAAGGCCGTTCCTTACTGGGAATGGATGAACAGCAGTTACGGTGTTTACGCGGCAATGACGTAGCATGTATATTGCAGAATCCTATGGCTATGTTTAATCCTATTATAACAATAGGAAAACATATGGTTGAAACATTACAAGCACACCGATCGCTCAGTAAAAAACAAGCATTGCACATAGCAACTGAGCAACTTGCTTTTTTTCAATTGACCGATTCAAGACTGTTAAAAAAATATCCTCACGAGTTAAGCGGGGGCATGCTTCAACGTGTCATGATTGCCATGGCTATGAGTCTTCGTCCAAAGCTTTTGCTTGCAGATGAGCCAACAACAGCCCTTGATACGATGACACAGCTCAAGATTTTAGAGGAATTGTCTCATTGTCAGCAACAATATCAGACAACGATGCTGATTGTGTCACATGATCTTGGCGTCATCGCCCGAATGGCAGATCAAATTGTTGTTATGCGAAGAGGGAAAATCATGGAATATGGTCCAGCCGAACGGATATTACAAAACCCTGTTCATTCCTATACCAAAGCATTAGTCGCAGCGAAAAGGAAGGATGATCAACTTGAAAAACTTGTGGATAGCTGGTCAGGTGATACAAATGGAATTCTATATGAACTAGACACGAACTATTGGGTAAGACAGGAGGAAAGCCGATGTTAAAAATCCAACAAGTATCTAAAACCTATCGAAAAAAGAGGTTGTTTGGGGAACATGAAACAATAGAAGCTGTGAAAAATATGTCATTCACCTTGAAGCAAGGGGTTTGCTTAGCCATTGTCGGGGAGAGCGGTAGTGGCAAAACCACACTAGGAAAGCTGATAATAGGTATGGAAAAGCCAGATAGCGGAATCATACAATTCGATCATATAAACCTAGCAACGACATGCAAAGAAGAGAAGAAGCAATTACAAAAAAATATTCAAATCGTTTTTCAAGATTGCCATAGTGCTGTTAATCCGAAAATGAAGATTCGAGACATCATTGCAGAGCCAATGAATTGTCATTTACAGTTGACGAAACAACAGCAGCTAGAAAAAATAAAGGAGCTTTTAGTACAGGTGGGACTATCTGAGAGAGATGCTCAAAAATACCCTCATCAATTAAGTGGTGGTCAGTTACAGCGAGTGACCATCGCAAGGGCGATAGCAACAGACCCTAAGCTCATTATCTTGGATGAATCCATTAATAGTTTAGATATATTGGTACAAATCAGTATCCTAAAACTTCTGAAAAAATTGCAACAGGAGAGAGGCTTCAGTTATTTATTTATTACTCACGATTTACATGCAGTTAGTTTGTTTGCAGATGAAGTAGCTGTTGTAGATCAGGGTGAAGTGGTGGAATTTCTTCATGATGTGTCTCAAATTCCATGTATGACCCATCCGATAAGCCAACGCTTATTAGCCTCTAGATTACCTATAAATCGTCAAGAAATTTCTTCGTTGCAAGGGGAGCAAGTATCATGAAACTTCAACCTTTATCCCTTCGCATGATGCAATTATATGGGCTTGCGGTTATTTTTTTTACCGCCAATGCCGTGTTGACAGTTATTTTTCCATTAGAAGCAGCGGATGGGGGGTACTTGGAGGGTGAAATTGGAGTCATGATGGCCATGTATATGCTTGTTTGTATGCTATTAAGGCCTTTTGCTGGCCAAATGGTCGCCAAGCATAGTCCTTATACGATTATGCAATGGCTGTTAGTAGGCCATGCACTTGCACTGCTTATCTATGTAATATTTGGTATTGATAGTGTCTTTTTAGTACGAGTCCTACAGGGTATCATCACCGCTTTCTTTTCTATGGCGATGCAGCTAGGTATTACAGTTGTCTTACACGACCATGATCGGGGGCAAGGCATGTCGATGTATTCCTTATCCAGTGTTGTACCTGGTTTATATGGACCTGCAGTAGCGCTACTCTTGTGGACGCAATTGGATAGACAGGATTTATTAATCTTTGTGGTTATGTTGGCTCTTCTGCCACTACTGTTTTTTATTGGCTCCCCTTTACCAAAAGCAAAGGAAGACACAGAAGTTGTGACAACAAGAGAGCTGTTAGCCGCCATGAAGGGGGTAAAACAACACAAGGGGCTAGTCATATCAGCAATCGTTATGGTTCTTGGTGCTGCTATTTTTGGCGCCATCACCACCTTTTTACCATTGTTTATGCTGACCGAGGGAGTGGGGAATCCAGCTATTTATTTAACGTTACAGGCATTGGTCGTGGTGGGTAGTCGCTTTGTATTGCGACGCTCTATTCCTTCAGATGGACAATGGCATCCGAAATTTATTGCATGTGTGCTTTTCAGCTCCATATTGGGCACAACGTTGCTTGCTGTTTTACCTGAAATAGGATCTTTTGTCTATATTTCCGCTGTTTTCAATGGCCTTGCCTCAGCGATGCTATATCCGACAATTACTACATATATGTCGTTTGTTGTACCACAAGAATCAAGAAATGTTTTGCTAGGTTTATTTTTAGCTACCTATGATTTAGGCTTTGGGTTGGGTGGGTTTTTGATGGGCTTTATTGTGCAATTTACATCCTATATGGTCATGTTTATGGTTTGTACGGTTTTAGCGATTATCGCACTCTGTGTTGTATTGCGTAACGGTAATCCTGAGAGGCAAATTATCACTACCATACTGACAAAATAATCGCGTGCTTGCTATGTATAAAATACAATAGAAAAGGCAAAACCTTTTATGAGACTAGTTTCCATGAAAGGGGAAATATTCGATGAATATGGTTTTAACTGCCAGTAAACGTCAAAAGGGACAACAATCTTCTTTAACACAGCTTCGACAAAATGGGGGCATTCCAGGTGTGGTTTACGGCTTTCAAATGGAATCAACGGCAATTATGTTAGATGCGAGAGCCTTTGCAAAAATGTTAGCTACACACGGTACGAAAAATGTTTTCCAATTAGATGTTGAAGGAAAACGCATTAATGCAGTTTTAACAGAGGTACAACGTTGTGCATTAAAAGGGAATGTTAAGCATGTGGATTTTAAATCAATCAATATGTCAGAGGAGCTAGAAGTGGATATTCCAGTGACTGTAATTGGGGATGCAGTTGGAGTTGCTGATGGCGGATTCCTGCTCCAGCCTAATCGTGAAGTGCGTATTAAAGTGAAGCCAACTGACATTCCAGAAACCATTGAAATAGATGTTACAAATGTTGCAATTGGGACTTCTCTATACGTCGGAGATATTCGTCAACAGTTCTCGTTTGAAATTTTACAAGAGGATGACTACACACTTGTGACGATTACACCACCGGCTGCTGAAAACGTACAGGAAGATGATACAGTGGACGATACACCAGAAGTGATGGAAGCAACAGGACAAAATACTGCTGAACCAGAAGCATAAAGGAAAGAGGAGCCTCCTTACACTACGTAAGGGGCTCCTTATTATTTGCTATAAAAATTGCTGTATGGATTTACGATAACGATAATAGAGTGTGATGTAAATACTACAAGTTGCTAAAAATAGCCATGGTGGAAGAAAGCGCATGATGGCAAAGGGTGTTTCAAATAAAAAAGCAAAAAGGAAGGCAGAACCTTCTTTATCCCATAAACCTGGGGTATAATATGCGCTTTTTATACTGAAAAAGGGAGCGACGTTATCGTTGCCATTAAAAATCATTAAGAAGATAAGTGAGAGTATTGCCCAATTGCTTGCATGTTTCATTAAACGTTTATATTTCGCAATGTGGGAATCATGATCTGAAAATAATTCATCATTACCATCTTTACTTTTTGTCCAATAAAAAGTGCCATCATATGATTTTTCTTTTACTATACGCCAGCCAAAATCTTCATGTAATTGCTTATAGGTAGCTTTCTTTTCTTTCCGAAGCTCCTGCTGACAATCAATCCGAATAACTTGTTCAAGATTTTCAGTAGGCTGAAATGTATAAATACCTGCTGAGTTTATGTGAGAGCATAGCCAACCCTTGGCTAACATTTCGTTTAACCAACGCTCTTCCTTTTCGATATCAAAAAAGATTTTAAACTTTATCATGTTCGCCAGCTCCCTCGTATAAAGATAAAATGCGCTGCAATCTTTGTTGCTCTGCCGCTAATATTTCTAGACCCTCTTCTGTGGTTTGATAAACTTTGCGTCTTGTATCCTGGGTCTCAACAGGCGCGATCCAATGATATTTTAATAAATTTTCAATGGCTCCATACATAGTGCCGGCAGCAATCCTTACACTACCTGCGCTCATTTCCTCGATTTTTTGCATCATGGCATAGCCATGTAGCGGTTCACGTAAGGCAAGTAGAATATAATGCATGGTTTCGGATAAAGGTAATAATTTATGTTTTTTCACATCTTCACCTCAAATATACAGTTGGACTATATAGTTTGATTATATATAGTTGAACTGTATATTTCAACTGTAAAAAAGACAATGCAAAAATGCATTGTCTTTAAAGTTTAGACAACAGCGCTTTTCACGCCTGTCCATCGCATAAATAATTTTTCGTTATAGGATAAGGCAAATTGTACGATTGGTCCAAGTCCAAATGCCATAAATACCGTACCGATGCCTATAGGACCGCCAAGTAGGAAGCCAATGATTGCAACTGTTACTTCCATTGTTGTACGAGAGCGAGTCACACTCCAGCCAAGCTTATGAACCATCATCAGCATGAGAGTATCACGCGGTCCAATACCTAAATTTGCTACCATATACATTCCACAGCCCCAGCCTAGTAACACTAGCCCTGTAAGGTAAGAAATAAGTTGCATCCAAAAACCATCAATATCAGGTAACCAATAGTTGAAAATATCAATAAAAATGCCTGCCAAAAACATATCGATAAACGTTCCAGGTAAAGGGAACTTTTTCGTAATCAGCATATCAAACGCTAAAATAGCAAGTCCCAAAATAATGGACCATGAACCGATTGATAGGCCTACTGTTTTTGTTAAGCCAATATGTAGTACATCCCATGAGCCCACTCCAAAGAGTTGGCCTTTAATTGTTAATGTGATACCAAAAGAAAGTACGATAATGCCTGTTATGAAAAACAAACAGCGCGTAAAAAAAGCTTGTTTCATTTTTAACCCTCATTCATTCGAAAATTCCTGTTGTCCATCCAGTTATTATAACAATAGATTTTCAATATGCCCGAAGATTGTCATTTCACATTTTTCAAAAAAAGACCGTTTAGCTTTCTTGGGAGAGGGCAAAATAGATATATAGATGAAAGGATGGGATATTATGACTTCTGTACGTGATGAAATTCTAGAAGTGTTAAATCGAGAAAAGATTGGCACAATGGCGACTGTAGAAAATGGCAAACCTTACTCACGATACATGACATTCCAGCATGAAGATTTTGTATTGTATACAGTGACGAATAAGCATTCAGAAAAAATGGAAGAGCTGCGCAAAAACCCATATACCCATATTTTATATGGCTACGAAAATGGTGGCTTTGGTGATACGTATGTGGAAATAGAAGGCAAACTTACGGAAGTACATGAAGAAGGGATAAAAAATAAACTAGCCGAATTTTTTACAAGTATCTTTATTGGCAATCAGGATGAAATGGTGACATTAAAGATTGAGCCTATTCGTATGCGCTTGATGAATAAAAAAGGGCAACCACCTAAAGAGCTAGAATTTTCGAACGACCATTGATCAATGGTCGTTTTTTACTGATGTAGCGATAAATAGTTGCAATGGCTAGCATCTTTTTGGCATGATAGTTCTTAAAAGAAAAAGGAGTATAGATTATGTCGATAAAATTACAGCAGCTAACACAAAATGTATTATCTTCTCAAGGAAAATTAGAGGCAGATTTTATACTTAGAAATGCGCAAATTGCAGATGTTTTTTCGTTAACATGGCAAAAAGCAGATATCGTCGTGAAGAATGGGATGATTGTGGCTCTAGATCGCACGAATAAGTTTCACGCTAAACAGGAAGAGGATGCGGCAGGAGGCTATGTCATTCCTGGTTTAATTGATGGTCATATACATATTGAGTCTTCTATGTTGACACCAGGGGAATTTAGTCGCGTTTTACTTCCTCATGGGATTACAACGGTAATGACAGATCCTCATGAGATCGCCAATGTCGCAGGAGCAGAAGGCATTCAATTTATGCTCGATGATGCACAAAAGGCAGATATGGATATTTTTGTGATGCTGCCATCAAGTGTGCCAGGTACACAGTTTGAAAATGCAGGCGCTACAATAACAGCTAAGGATTTGGCACCATTTCTACAACATGAACAGGTTCGTGGATTAGCTGAGGTGATGGATTTCCCAGCGGTATTAAATGGGCAAGAGGACATGCTTCAGAAAATTTTATTATCGCAGGAAGCAAATTTAGTCATTGATGGGCATTGTGCAGGCTTACAAAGCGAACAAATTACAGGCTATCGAGCTGCGGGTATTCACACAGATCATGAATGTGTAACGGCTGAGGAAGCCATTGACCGTGTAGAGCAGGGGATGTATGTGCTAATCCGAGAGGGCTCAGCCGCGAAAAACTTACGTGACTTATTGCCAGCTGTCCAGTCGCATAATGCTCGTCGCTTTGGATTTTGTACAGATGATAAATATGTGGATGAGTTAATCGACGAAGGCAGCATCAATTATGATATCGCCATGGCAATAGCTGAAGGGATGCAACCATTGCAAGCAATCCAGTTAGCAACCGTTAACACCGCAGAATGCTATCGTTTATTAGATCGAGGTGTACTTGCACCAGGCTATAAGGCAGATTTTGTGTTAATAGAGAATTTGTCAACAATGCAGGCAAAGGCCGTATGGAAAAATGGGCAGAAAGTGGCTGAAAATGGTAAAATGCTGACAAATCATCAAGAGCCAGTTGTGCCTGCTCATATCCATCAATCTGTCCATTTACCAACCATTACAAAGGATAGGCTACAACTAGCATTCACAAAGGGTACAAAGGCAAATGTAATGGAGATTGTGCCGAATCAGCTAATTACCAATCATGTAATAATGGATGTACCTGTAAAGGATGGTGTTTTCGTCCCTTCTGTAGAACAAGATCTACTGAAACTAGCCGTCATCGAACGTCATCATCAGCTACACACGACAGGTTTAGGAATTGTTAAAGGCTTTGGCTTACAAAAAGGAGCAGTAGCCACAACAGTAGCTCATGATTCCCATAATGCCCTTGTTGTAGGAACAAATGATGAGGATATGGTCCTGGCGCTTACACGCATTCAGGAAATCCAAGGGGGCTTTGTGATAGTTGCGGATGGCCAAATTCTAGCGGAGATGCCATTAACAATTGGTGGCTTGATGACAGATGTACCAGCTCAACAGGCAAAGGAGCAGCTAGCAGGCTTGCACAGGGCATTAAAGACGCTTAATCCAACATTAGATTTCCATTTTCTACTAACGTTTTCTTTTGTGGCATTACCAGTTATTCCTACTTTAAAGCTAACAGATACAGGATTATTTGATGTGACAACCTTCCAGCATATCTCAGTAGAAGCATAGATGAAAAAACGACCTACTAGCTTTCATTAAGCTTTTAGGTCGTTTTCTTATATTGCTTATTTAGTGCTAGCTCTCATTCACCATCATTTACGAACTATAAACATGCTTACAAGTCATTGTAATATGGAATTAGTCGTAAAATTAAGGATTGCGTGTTGATTAATTCAACCTCTTATTTGTAAGATATTTTCGTCTAAACATCCCTACTAAAAATACATACATTAATATATAAAAGGGGGTGAGATTGACAATGAAAAATAATGATCGATTTATGAAAATAGTTAGTATTCCTACTCCTTTATATGAATCATTATTAGGTCAATATTTTGTTGGGCAAACCGAATTAATTACCTTAAAAAAAGGAAGAAATGCGTGGGGAAGCTTAAGTAATCCTAAATATTCTAATGTGGATTTGTTTGTAAATGCGTTTACCATTACTAATTATTCTAAACAACCTATTCTGGCTGAAATTTGGTTTAATGCAATACCTCCTGGGGATTCAATGATTTCTAAAAATGTAACGCCTACTAATACAGCCATTTATCCACCACCAAATCCAGACGTTAAAATTGAATTTGCTGAACTTGTTGAAGGGCACCCCTATAAAGGAGTAAATGCGTTTAAACGAATTGTTCCACCACAAAGTACTTTAGTAAGCGATGAAGATGGAAAATTTATTTTTCCATCTGGTGAATCATTTGTAATTTTTTTAGTTACACAGGACAATGAATGTATAGAGGCTGAGATAGCATTTGGGTGGTTTGAAAAAATGAAAAAATACCATTAAATAATAAGGATATTGTTAGTAGAATATAATTTATAGTGATATTAATTAGTTAGAAAAAAGAAGCTAAAGCTCTCAAATATCTATTGAGAACTTTAGCTGCTGTATTATTGACTAGTTAAAGCATTTTTTCGAATCTATCAATGGCTTTATTAAATTCATTGTGAGTTTCTGTTACAACTTTCTTCAAATCATGTGTAATATTATCGACCTTTTCCGTATCACTTTCTATAGTCATTACATTATATTCGATATTTCGAAGTGCATTATCAACATTCAGTGCTAATTTTCGTACCTCTTCTGCTACGACTTTAAATCCGAGACCTTTTTCACCAACACGTGCAGCCTCTATTGCGGCATTCAGTGCTAGGACATTTGTTTGTTTAGCGATAGTATGAATCACTTTTACAGTATCTCTAATTGCGTCAACTTCTTTAGCAAGTGATGCTACGGCTTTTATGTTTTCTTCTGAATTGGATACAACAATTTCTACTAACTCCTGAGGCATACTTTTTAGTTTAGCAATAATCTCTAAAGTATTGAATTCTCGATTTGTAATATCTGTTGAAATTTTTAATATGGAACTTACCTTATTATTGTCATTGAAAATGGGTAGGTAAGTTGCTTCAAGCCATATAGAATCGTTCATTTTACTTATTCTTTCAATTTTTCCTTCATATTTTTCTCCATTTAATAAACCTTGCCATAGGAGATGATAGTCTGGGCTTTGTATAAAATCCGGTTTACAAAACTTTTCATGACCCATCCCAATAACTTCATCCACCTGATATCCTAGAACCTCTGCAAATTTTTTATTAGCCCAAATCACTTTTCTATTCAAGTTAAACTCTACAAGGGCTAAATTTTTTTTCATTGAATCTACAATTGCATTTTCATTCATATGTTTTGTCTGAATATTCATATTTTCAAATCCTTATATTAGGTAGCTAAGCTAAATTTAATTCATACTTAATGATTATTAGATATGCAACATTACTTTTTCACTAGGTTTGTTATTGAGTTCCGTATTAAAGAGATCTATTTTAGGTAAAGGTTTCACTGCTAATTGTGCTAGACCATGCTTTTGTAGAATTCCATTAGAAGTAATACGTGCAGACTCCAAGATAATCGGTAAACCACTTCCTGGATGTGTACCACCTCCAACTAACCAGCTATTTTTTAATTCTTCAAATTTATTGTGAGGGCGGAATGTCAGCATCTGTGTAAGCTGATGACCTAGGTTAAAAGTTGCTCCTTTATATACACCTAAATTCTCTTCCCAATTTTTCGGTGAAATTATGTGTTCTTCTTCAATGTATTGCTCTAGATTTTCAATGCCAAGTTTGTCCTCAATTAACCCAATTAGCATGTTACGATAATCTTGTTCACAGGTATCCCACTCAATATGACTGAAATTATTAGGTACTGGTGCTAATACATATAGCGTTGATTTCCCTTGTGGGGCAACTGTCGGATCTGTTACAACTGCATTTTGAATGTAGATAGATGGATCATCCGACAACAATTTATGGTTAGTAATTTCTTCAACATTTTTTCGGTAATTTTTTGCAAACCAGATCGTATGATGGGGCAAATCAAATTTTTTATTGACACCTAGATAAAGCATAAAAGTAGAGCAAGAGTATTTTTTCTTCTCTAACTTTTCTTTAGTGTATTTTTTTAGAACACCAGGCTCGACTAAGTGAGTCATCGCATGACCAAAATCACTATTTATTATTACTTCATTAGATGCTATTTTTTCGCCATTATCTAAAATGACACCCTTTACCTTTCGATCATCCAACCAGAGCTTTGAAACGCCACAGTTCGTGTAGATCTCTCCACCATTTTCTCGTACAACCTTTGCCATTGCCTGTGTTAACTTATTAATGCCACCTGTAATGTGGTAAACACCATAAGCATGCTCAATAAAAGATAGAATGGAAAATGCACCAGGACTTTCCCACGGAGACATGCCTAAGTATTTTGCTTGGAAAGTAAAGGCAAGTTGTAATTCCTCTTGCTTGTAAAATCGTGAAAGCGTATCGATTAAAGATCTACCGATTTCAAGCTCACCCAATGCCTTTAAAACTTTTGGTTGTAGTAAATCTGTATAACGGTTCATGCTTGCTTGCAATACAGGTACTAACGCTTCTAATTTGTGATTAGTTTCCTTCATATATTTTTCAAAAGAGCCCTCATTGCCTGGAAATAGTTCATTTATCTGACGAATCATTTCCTCACGATCACGAGTCATTTTAATGCGCTTATCGTGAAAAATTAATTCATACATTGGATCTAGGTTTACTAGATCTATATAATTATGTATATTTTTACCGGCAAGCTCGAATATTTCTTCAATAATATAAAACATATTTAAAAATGTGGGGCCCATATCAAATTTATATTCTCCTAGCTTTATTTCACTTGTTCTACCACCAATATAGGGTTGTTTCTCGTACACTTTGACATTAAATCCTTTAGCGCTAAGCAGCATTGCCGACGCTAAACCACCTGGACCAGCTCCTATAACAATAATCTCCTTTTTCATTGTGAAAAACCTCCGTATCTGCTATTTAGTCTTATAACACTACCTGTATTGAGTCATGATTTATAAATAGATAAAAATATTTATTAGTTGTACAAAAGTTATACAGTGATTATACAATTAGTGTACAAAAATGTGCAAACTATATATTCTTGAAATTTAAAAAATTATTTTATGGCTATTGAGTGCAAAAAAAAATCATAGACAAAAGCATTTGTAACCAATGCTTTCATCCATGATATTCTCGTTGAACTTCTCAATAATATAGATTGTAAGAACAATGCCTTATTTAAACAGGGATAGCAGTATAAATAAACTTTTTAACGTTTATTTATAGTACTAGTTCTAACCAAAAACGTTAAACTCCTACTAATAATAAAAGTTATTTAGAGTGAGAGTTTATAAGTTATTTATAACTTCATCAATAGTACTGGCAATCGCAATTGAATGTAAGGAATGTGTTTTTAAATACTCTTCAGAGCCAGCACCCCCCATATAAAATCGAATAGAAGGATGTTTTGCAGCGAAGTCATCTAATTGCTGAATGCTAGTAGGGTATAACTCAAATGGCCTTGTAGTCATAGCAGATAATAGAACCACCTTTGGTTTAAAATGTATGATTAAAGATTCAATTGCCCCAACAGCTGGAGAACTGCCAACAAGGAATGATCGCCAACCAGTCATCATTGCTTGCAACAATAAAATATGAAGTTGAACTTCATGATGCTCCCCTGGTAAGCATGCGCCCATTATAAGTGGTGCATCCTCTTTAGAGTGATAATTCCGTCTTAATTGTACTAAATAATCTCTAACAATCATCGTAGTCACAGATTCTTGATACTCGGTCCATTCCTGTTTTTCCCACAATCTTCCTACCTCTTGTAAGAAAGGAATAATCACATGAGATAGAAATTTTGCTAATCCTAATGAATGATTTGCTTGTTGCAGGAGTCGATTAAGTTCTACTTCATTGCAAAGTCTTCCTTCTTCCAATAAAAGATTACAGAAATGATCTACATTGTCGCTTATGGTCAACACCGTGGGGGTAACTGCCTCTAAAACATTTTGATTGCTAAGTACAATTGTCACTGCTTGTTTTATAGAATAGCCTTGGTTCGAAAGGCTAAGTACTTTTAAATATAGCTGCACATCCTCTTCACTATAAACACGGTGTCCATTTTCTAATCTTTTGGGATGAACAAGTTGGTAGCGCTCTTCCCATTTACGTATCACTTGTTTGGATAGCCCTGTGATTTCAGATACCTGTGTAATATTATATTGCCAATCTGTTGGTGTCATTATTTCCCTGCCTTTCTATAGCTATTAATATTCATGATTGTGAGTATTTGTGTGCCGTAGTGCTCTATCCGAAACCTTACAACTTTTCATATTATAATATAGATATTTAAAAGTTGTACAACAATTGTATAACTAGAGTGGTTGAATATTGAATAACAGGAAAATAAGGGTGGGGAAATTAATGAGACAATTTGTTGGTTTTTTCTTCCATACCATAATGAGTAGGCTATACGATTTTATAGATAAGCTAATGGCTTTAAATAATTTATTAATGTTATGTAAGCGGAGTAATTATAAGTTGGAATGGGTAATGAATATATTGAATTAGATGATGTAAATGAGAGGGGGAAAGAACATGAAATGGCTTGCACTCATAAGTTATTTCGCCATGGTTATTATTAATGGACTAGCTAGCACGGTGGGGATTAATGGGAAAAAGACAGGTGAAATTTCTAATCAGGTAGATGTATTGTTTATTCCAGCAGGCTATGTTTTTAGTATTTGGGGCTTGATTTATTTTTTATTATTCATTTGGCTTGTACAACAATTTCGATCTTCAACTACTAATCGTATAAATAGCAAGCTTGGTCTCTTTGTAATCACTGCATTTTTAAATATCGCATGGTTGTTGAGCTGGCATTATGAATTGTTTATAACGTCCATTGTTATTATGGTCGGCTTATTGGTTCATATAATTTTTCTATATGTAAGTTACCTGAAAGAGGATAATCGTTTTTCAGGGAGACTTCCGTTTTCTGTATATTTAGGGTGGATTAGTGTGGCGTTGATGGCTAATATTAGCTTTGTGCTTAAATATTATGAGTGGGATGGGTTTGGGCTCTCAGAGGAAATATGGGCACAGTTATTACTTATTCTTGCGACTGTGCTAGCTGCTTTTATACGTGTTTATAAGCAAGATGTATTTTTTCCATTAGTAATTATCTGGGCTTTTATAGGAATCGCTATCAAGAATGGAGAAGATGCAGGGAGTATTTTCTATATGCCATTTATATATAGTTTGTTCCTGGTAATTTGGATTTTCATTGGAAGGCCTAAAAGATTATAGTTAAAGTATCTATAATATTTGATAAGAAAAGAAAATTTATTTATAAAGAAACCCAAACTAATGAAGTGTTATGAGCTTCTGTGTAGTTTGGGTTTTTTGTAAAGATAGGTGACCTTTCATCCAATTCTTCTTATCCAATGATTAAAATGTATTCACTTTTTTGAATGTAGAAATAATGGAAATATAAAGGGAATAAGCTCTTTTTGTCGAATCTTCTTATGATGAAAGGAGTAATCAAGTTTTGCTTGTCACAAATTATTTTTATGATCTACCAGAAGAGACTAAAGAATCTATTTATTTATATGAATATAATCTTATATTGAGTAAAGAAGTTGAAATCATTCAATTACATCGAAAACGGTCAATTGTTTATGAAATGAAAAACAAAGGAATTATATTGAAAAAATTTTTATCTGAAGGAAAAGGGGATAACGATATATACGCATTGTTGGAGTTAAACAGTAGTCCTTATTTTCCTAAAATTTATGCATATAAAAAAAGAGAGTTTTTATTTGTAGAAAAAGTGAATGGTAAAACTTTATCACAGGTTTTAAAAGAAGGCATAACTAACAACGAATTAAAAGAAATTGTTTTGAAAATGATTGAAGCAAAAAAAGATATGATGAATGTAGACAGATACGATTTTGATTTTAAATTTGAACATATATACTGGGATACGGAAAATAGCACTTTGAAATGGATTGATTTGGGTGCGTGTGTAAAAAACCCAATAGGATATTCCGAAGAAGAAAAAAAGAAACGAATTAAATATTGCATTAACCAAGTCAAACAACAATTTGCTAAATATGGGTATAGTTTGTTGGATAATTTAGAGGGGTTATAACTAACTATTGATTTCATTTTGTATCCTAGTTTAATTGAACATATTTTTAAAAGTATGCATGCTAATTGTAATCATTTTTTTCGATTGATTTTATCGAAATAATCATCTTTATCGAATTGTAAATTCATAATAAGATATAGGTATACGGGAACAATAGTAAAAACTTCAAGGAAACGGGGATATTCTAAATGTCAATAGCAGTTATTTACGGTGGCAATCGGTCGAATGGGAATGTAGAGACTTTAACAAAATTAGCCACTCAAGGCCTAATGATTGAAGAAATTTATCTAAAGGACTGTGTTATTCAGCCAATAATCGATAAGCGTCATGCTGCGGAAGGTTTCACAGATGTCAGCGATGATTATAACGCCGTCATTGACCGTATTCTTCCACATGATATTCTTATATTTTCTACGCCTATTTATTGGTATAGTATGACAGGAGCGATGAAGAACTTTATAGATCGATGGTCACAAACCTTAAGAGACTCGAATTATCCTGATTTTAAAGCATTAATGTCTTCTAAAAAAGCATATGTTATTGCAGTTGGTGGAGATGAGCCTTATATAAAGGGGTTACCAATGATTCAGCAATTTCAACATATTTTTGATTTTGTTGGGATAACCTTTGAGGGATATATTCTAGGAGAAGGAAACAAGCCAGGCGAGATCCTTCAAGATCTAAAAGCATTGTCTGCAGCTGATCATCTTAGAAAAGAATTACAATAAGTACCTTATTGGCCTCTAGATGATATTGACTATTTTTATAGCACAATACAATGAAACGAATTTGGAGGAAAGAAGTCTCCAAATTCGTTTCTCTTTATATGATGAAAGGTTCTTTTGATGTTAGATATTTACTTGCGCTATTGGTAAATGCAGCCATCTCTTTCTTTCAGCTACAAACTAGTGTATATTGGATTTTATTATCGAAAAGGATGAATGTTTCAACAAAAACTATCGAAGAAATAGATGAAGGGGTTCAAGTGATGGATATTAAGCAGCTTCAAACGTTTTTTACAGCAGCTGAAACATTAAGCTTTACACAGACAGCCCAGCTTCTTGACTACGCTCAATCGAGTATTACAGCTCAGATAAAAACATTAGAACAAGAGTTAGGTGTTCATCTTTTTGAGCGGCTTGGCAAGCGCATTATTCTCACAGAAGAGGGCAAGCGTCTACAGCATTATGCAAAAAAAATGCTTGAGCTAGACAGTGAAATGAAAAAAGCTATATCCAACGAGCAGGAGCAAGTCCTATTGAAGGTAGGAGCACAGGAAAGTCAGTGTGTCTATCGACTACCAAGTATTTTACAGCAATTTCAACAAGCACACCCGCAAGTGAAAATCATTTTTAAGCCTGTGCATACAACAGCTATTGCAAAGGATTTATTACAAGCTGGTAAACTTGATATTGCATTGATAACGGACACTTATCAGGAAACAGCCATGCTCAAGCGAGAGCGATTGATTCAGGAACAGCTTGTTTTTGTGAGTGTCCCCAAAGAAATTAGTCAGCCTCTATCGGCTCAACAAATTTCAACTGAAACGATGTTGTTAACAGAAATAGGGTGCTCCTATCGTAATCATTTAGAAGCACAGCTACAGCAAGAGGGTGTCAATCCCTTACAAATGATTGAATTCGCCAGTATTGAAGCAATCAAGCAATGTGTGATGGCAGGGTTAGGTATTACATTTTTACCTAAAATGGTTGTAGAGAAGGAGCTGGAAAGTGGGCAATTAATGGAAGTACCGTCCACAATTGATTTAGCGCCAATTTATACAGATATTGCATGGCATAAAGATAAGCATATGCATCCCTGTCTCGAAGATTTTATTGCCATCGCCAAACATAGCTATGAAGCTTTTAAGGATGAAAAAAGAGCCTGAATGATTCAGACTCTGTTACAAATTATTGCTGCTTGAGGGTACCCGAAAAATTGGTGCCTTCATTACGTTCAGCACGACAATCAATCTCGGACACCTTTAGGGCATTATTGGATAAACGTTCAAACTCGACAACACAACGATTGCCATTCGAGGATGTATTCATAAGGGCTTTCGTATTGCTTGTAATTGTGGCTGTGCCATTTACACTACCTGAAGCGGAGCCATCATTCGCCGTTAAAGCAATAGAAAAGCTCTTGTTTGTGGCATTGGAGATTATAGCATCACGGCGGTTAAACTCATTTGTACCCTTACCCCATTTGTAGTAATAAGTATACACACCTTCCCATGCGCTTTTACTAGGAGTAGCCTGCTGTAATGATTTGTCGAGCTGATTTTGAGCATTTTTTGCCCTATTATTTAAGGATACGTTGTTGGCATTCTCATGAATTGCTTGTGCATCCGCTGAAATTTCATAATAATTTCGTTCGTCCATACGATAGAGCATCGTGACAACTTGCGCACGGGTCATGTTGCTTGTCACGCCATAAAACTTTTGTAAATTACGCTCTTCATACTGTGGATTTAACCCAGAAGAAATATAGGTATCAAGTAAAAATTGAATAGATTGATTTAAGCCCTTCTTACCGCTAGCTAAATGAGCAATAGCCTGTGCCACTACACCACGCTTCACAGTAGCCGCTCGGATTCGGTTGTCGAAATAGCCATTTAAAGGCACCCCATAGCTTGCGAGCTGGTTATAGAAATCATCCGACCAGTTTGCCGAAGGCGTTTGCTTTTTTAATTCGTCGATGGGCGTTTCGAGCTCATAAAAATTGGCTAATAATTTTGCTAATTGCTGTTCAGTAATGGTAGCATTCGGTTTAAATGTACCGTCTGTAAAGCCATTAACAATATCATATTCTTCTGCCCATAAAATAGCTTCATATGCATAATGATCCTTTGATACGTCCCGAAAGCCAGCAGCTTGTACATTGCCTGCACTAGCTATAATCAGAATAGAAAATAATAATGTACCTATTAATTTTTTCATTTGTTGTCTTCATCCTTTCTTGCTCGCTTTAGTAATAGTTTGCAGGAAATGGATAAAAACTGCAAATTTTTCTAGTGAAAAAATAATCGCTGCCCTTTGTCGGGTAGCGATTATTTTAAACGTCGTTATTGGGCTGTGTAGCCACCATCTACTGTTAATGTGTTCCCTGTCATAAACGTTGAATCGTCACATGCCATAAATAAAACAGCTTTCGCCATTTCCTCTGGTTGTCCTAGTCGTTGCATAGGTGTGATCTGACGTAATGGCTCCTTACTTTCTTCTGGGATAATTGGTGTATCAATAAAGCCTGGACATAGGGCATTGACACGAATCCCTCGCGTAGCAAATTCTAATGCTAATGAACGTGTTAAATTAATCACGCCTCCTTTTGCTGCATTATAAGCAGCTGATCCTGGCGAGCCAACCCAGCCATACATCGAAGCTGTATTAACGATTGTACCACCATTCGCTTTTAGCATTTCTTTGATGGCAGCCTGCGCCATTAAAAATACACCATCTAAGTCTACATTTACAGTTTGACGCCATTCCGCATAAGGAAGCTCCTCAGTTGGCGTAACACGACCAATCCCTGCATTATTAAAAAGGACATCGACTTTGCCAAATGCCTCAATAGTTGTTTGATAAATAGCTGCTACTTCCTGTTCATCCGTTACATTTGCTTTGATAAACATGGCTTTTGCTCCTGTTGCCTGTAGTTCAGCTGCAAATGCTTGGCCTTTTTCCTCGTTTAGGTCCACAAGCACCACTTTTGCTCCCTCTGCTACAAATAATTTGGCTGTTGCAGCACCGATACCAGAAGCACCACCTGTAATAATTGCGACTTTATCTTGTAATTTCCCCATACATGACACTCCCTTAAACAAACTTTTTTCTTGCACACTGTGTAAATCACGGTGTACTTTTATTGTAAAACGCCTGAAAACGGAAACAATCATTAATGTCGTAGTAAATATCTAACTAGTAGACATATGTGCCTGGAATGTCTAAAAGGGGGAAGTAAAATTGCCAAAATGGACACAAAGACAAGAAAGAACCCGCCGTCATTTTTATGAAGCGTTTGTCGATTTAATGAAACAACATGGTTTTCAAGCCATTACAGTGAAGGATATTGTAGAACGAGCGGGCTATAACCGTAGTACCTTTTATGTGCATTTTCAAGATAAATTTGAACTAGCAGAGAATTTACTAGAACAAATGCTGAATGGTCTGGAAGTGGCAGTAGGTGAACCCTACCTATATGGAGAAAAGGTATACACGACAAAATTGAAAGCACCATCCTTTAATATTATTCATTACATTTATAGGCACCGTTTGTTTTTCGAGCTGCTGAATGTGGAAGATACGATTCCTGGGTTGCACACCCGTATGCCCTTAACGATCACAAAAATTTATCAAGAGCAATTTAAATTTGAGACGATCAATCAGCAGCCTGTCAACATGAACATGTTCAAGCATTATACTTCCTACGGCTTTTATGGATTGATGATGCAATGGATTGCAAGCGGCTATGAAAAATCAGAAGAAGCTTTAATCAAGGATATTATTGAATTAACAAAAACACATATTTATGCATTTGAATTTATAGGAAAGCCGCTAGAAAAAGAAGAATAAAAGTATATTAACATAAATCTATGTATTTTTATAAAAGAATCTCTAATGTCTGCATTAGGGATTTTTTTGTTTGGGCTAAACTAATTTTTGTATAAGAAAAAATTTTTTTAAAGAAATTTTCATAAAGTAGTTGAATTTTCTTTGTATTAAGCATATATTTTTCCTAAGGGAAACAAAATATCTCCAAAGAAAGAAGAGTGCGTGAATGAAAGATTTAGGTGATTTCAAACTGACGATTCTTCCAATGGCCATTTTAATTATTTTAGCAATCGTATGGAAACTGACCGATTCAGTAGGCGCAGGTATGATGTTAATCCTTTTCTGGATGAGCTGGCGCCAGCTTGTCAGGAAAATGAATATAAATTAAGGTATTGTGTGGAAAAAGTTGGGATATTGGCGTTGAATACGACTAGGGCGGGCATGACAACCAATTTACGGCTTGTCCGCCAATTGGTTACTTCGTAGTTTAGGCACTTTTTTCAAACAATTGCTTAATAAAGAGAAAGTTGAGGTAGGAAAATGAAACAATGGTTAGGTGTGGTGGTATTATCACTCTCATTTCTATTATTTGGCTGTTCAGCAGAAACAGAGGGTGAAAAAGAAGGCATTGTGGTTGCAACCACAGGACAAATTGCAGATGCGATTAAAGAAATCAGTGGTGATCATTTACAGGTATCAGCATTGATGGGTCCAGGCGTAGATCCCCATCTCTACAAGGCGACTCAAAGTGATTTATCGAAATTGGATAAAGCAGAAGTCATTTTTTATAATGGCTTACATTTAGAAGGACAAATGCTCGATATATTTGAACAAATGGCGAAGGATAAAACGGTCTTGGCAGTGGGCGAGACATTAGATGAAAAGCAACTGCTTGCCAGTGATACGGATGCCATGCTCCATGATCCACATATTTGGTTTGATGTTGAGCTTTGGAAAGGTGTTGTCAAGGCAATCAGTACGCAGCTTCAGGAAGAATACCCTGAATTTAAAGCAGATTTTCAAACAAATGAAGCAGCTTACTTGAAAAAGCTGGATGATTTACAAAGCTACGCAGAAAAACGTGTGAATGAAATACCACAGCAACAAAGAATATTAGTAACGGCTCATGATGCATTCAATTACTTTGGCAGAAGTCAGGGATTTGAAGTACGTGGCTTGCAAGGGCTGAGTACTGATTCAGAGTATGGTGTGAAGGATGTTCAGGAGATGGTTGATTTCTTAGTAGAAAATAAGATTAAGGCTCTTTTTATAGAATCCAGTGTGTCCGATAAGGCAATGAAAGCTGTTATTGAAGGGGCTAAGGAGAAAGGTCACGACATTGTCATCGGTGGGGAATTATTCTCAGATGCTATGGGAGCTGAAGGAACAACAGAAGGTACGTATATAGGTATGTATCAACATAACATCGACACGATCGTCGATGCATTAAAGTAGGTGAAGAATATGTATGCATTAACAGTGGAAAATCTATCAGTGGCGTATGATAAAAAAACAGTATTAGAAAATGCCTGTGTAACAGTGCCTACAGGTCATCTAGCTGCCATTATTGGCCCGAACGGTGCAGGGAAATCCACATTTTTAAAGGCCATTTTAAATCAGCTTCCTAATAAAGTGGGAAAGGTAGAAATTTTAGGGAAGGTGTTTGAGCCAAAGAGTTTAGTCGTAGGCTATGTGCCTCAGCGTAATGCGGTGGATTGGGATTTCCCAACAAATGCGTTGGATGTGGTGCTCATGGGGCGTTATGGCCATACAGGCTTATTTAAAAGACCGTCTAAGCAGGATAAAATTGTTGCTCGACAAGCTTTAGCAAGTGTTGGGATGCAGGATTTTGCAGAGCGTTCCATCGGGCAGCTTTCAGGAGGCCAGCAACAACGTGTATTCCTAGCTAGAGCCCTTGCACAAAATGCAGATATATATTTTTTAGATGAACCATTTGCAGGAGTAGATGCTGCGACAGAAAAAACGATTATTGATATTTTAAAGGATTTAAAGGCACAGGGAAAAAGTATTTTTGTTGTGCATCACGATCTTCAAACCGTCAAAGAATACTTTGACTATACGATTCTATTAAACAAAACGATTTTAGCATCAGGCGCAACGGAAGATGTTTTTACACCAGAGCAATTACAAAAAACATATGGTGGTAAACTTTTCATGATGCAGCATGTGTAAGGAGGGACATAATGTTAAGCGGTAACTTATTGTGGGTACTGAGTGGAACGATGTTACTTGGCATTGCAGCAGGCATCACAGGCACGTTCTCCTTCTTACAGAAACAAAGTCTAGTTGGGGATGCTGCTGCGCATGCAGCATTACCAGGTATTGCCCTTGCGTTCCTGCTAACAGGTCAAAAGGAATTGCCAATTTTAATGCCAGGAGCAGGCATTACATCTGCATTATCTGTGTATTGTATTCAATGGATTGTGTCATTTTCAAAAATGAAGGCTGACGCTGCCATTGGATTAGTCCTCACCGTATTTTTTGGTGTTGGTGTTGTATTTTTAACAGTGGTTAACCGTAGCCCACTGGGGAATCAGAGTGGTCTGAATAATTTTATTTTCGGTAAAGCAGCGACGATGACCAAGGCAGATTTATTGTGGCTCTTTATTAGTGCAACCATCATTATTGTGGTCAGTCTCTTGCTTTATAAGGAATGGAAGCTACTGATCTTTGATCCTGTTTATGCAAAAGGGATTGGCTTACCAATAGAGGCTTTAAAGGCAACATTAACGGTTTTAATTGTCATGACAATTGTTACAGGTATACAAGCTGTTGGCGTTATTTTAATGTCAGCTTTATTAATTATTCCTGCTGCCAGTGCCAAGTTATGGACAAAAAAATTGAGCACAATGCTCATTTTAAGTGCTGCGATTGGAGGTATCGCTGGCATAACAGGAACCTTTATTAGTGCGATTCGAACAGGGTTATCGACGGGTCCTATAATTGTCTTAGTGGCAGCAGGTATATTCTTTCTATCGTATTTTATAAGTCCAACTGGTCAAATTAGTAAATATCGTAGGAAAATGCAATTTCGAAAGCAGGGTGATGTAGGATGATCGAATTTTGGGTTGTATTCACGGGACTGTTAGTTGGGGTAACTTGTGGAATTGCAGGTGTCTTCCTCATCTTGCGTAGAATGTCCATGATTGCAGATGCGATCAGTCATACAGTGCTCTTTGGCATTGTGATGGCTTACCTTATTACCCAAACGTTGAATGGTTTTTGGATGTTGGTAGGTGCTGCGTTTGCAGGGATTTTAACAGCCTATCTTGTGCAATTATTACATTTTTCTGGTATTCAAGAAGACGCAGCGATAGGCGTAGTGTTTACATCTCTGTTTGCAGCAGGTGTTCTCCTCATCACCTTATTTGCAGGCAATGTGCACTTAGATGTTGAGCATGTTTTAATGGGAGAAATTGCTTTTGTTCCTTGGGATAAATGGACATTGCTTGGGCTGGCAATGCCTAAGGCAGTATGGATGCTCTTACTCGTCCTCGTCATTAATATTGCGTTCCTACTCCTATTCTTTAAAGAAATGAAGCTTGCAACGTTTGACCCTGTGTATGCAGCAACCATTGGCATTCCCGTTGTCTTTCTTCATTATGGCTTTATGACATCGATTTCGTTTACAACAGTGGCAGCTTTTGATAGTGTAGGGGCCATTTTAGTGGTTGCCATGTTGATTGGGCCAGCTGCTACCTCCTATTTAATCAGCAAGACGATTAAGCAAATGTTCGTCTATAGTATGCTCTTTGGAGCTGCTGCTTCCGTCATTGGCTATTATTTAGCGAAATTTTGGGATACCTCTATAGCAGGTATGATGGCAACAACAGTCGGCTTCATTTTTATCGTGACGTTCATCTGTCAAAAAATCGTTGAGCGTAGAAAAAAAGTACTTGTTCATAAACTAGAAACTTCTTAATGAAAAACGTCGTTTGATACGCCCATCAAACGATGTTTTTTCTTTTGAGGACAAGTTCAAACTTTTGAATGAGTACTACTTCTAGGAAAAATAGTATACTCGTTAAGATAAACTAGAAAGAGAAAGAATAGTAGCATCTAGCAAATTTTTCTATATTTTTATGTACGAATATTTAAAATTTTGTTACGATAAATTTTATGATAGCAACAAGGAGAACAGCATGTGGAGAAATCGAAACGTATGGATTATTTTATTAGGTGAATTTGTCGTAGGTCTCGGCTTATGGGCTGGCATTATTGGCAATTTAGCCTTTATGCAAGAGGTAGTACCTTCTGACTTTCACAAATCATTAATTATTTCTTGTGGTATTTTAGCAGGCTTAGTTGTTGGTCCAATGGCAGGACGTATCATTGACCAATCGAAGAAAAAAACGGTTGTCCAGATGGCGAGTATCGGACGCATCATCAGTGTTTTATTTATGTTTATCGCACTTTATACTAATTCGGTCATTTGGATGATTCTATTTTTAATCACGCTGCAAATAGCAGCAGCATTTTATATGCCTGCCTTGCAATCTATTATTCCCATGATTGCGAAGGAACAGGATTTAATTACATTAAATGCTTGGCAAATGAATGCGAGAACCATTTCAAGGATCATCGGTACAGCCGCTGCTGGATTTATGCTCAGTTTTTTTGAGTTAAAATGGTTATATATTATTTCATTTATTGTCTATTTAGGCATGTTTGTCATTACTAGTTTATTGCAATTGGATGAAGCATCTACTGAAACGATGACAAACAAAGAAAAAGGGAATTTTAAAGAAGTGTTACCGATGATCAAAGAGCATCCAGTCGTCTTGATGACGCTTGTCTTAATGTTAATTCCTACATTATTTTTAGGCTCTTTTAATTTAGTGATTATGAAAATATCTGAAATTCATCAATCTACCACAATTTCAGGATTATTGTATACGGTGGAAGGTATAGGATTTATGCTTGGTGCAGCTGGTTTGAAAATGATTGCTGACCGTGTACAAATGGGTACACTGCTTTTTTCATTAGCCTTTATTATCGGCTCAATGGAGCTCCTATTATTACTTGCAGAGACTCCATTTTTCGCTTTAGTGGCATTTGGCGTTTTTGGCTTTTCAGTTGGCTGTTTTTTCCCAACGACAATGGTAATTTTCCAAAAACAAGTACCTAAACAGTTTCATGGACGCTTTTTCTCATTCCGCAACATGATTGATTCCGTCGTCTTTCAAATCGTGCTTTTATCGACAGGTATGATGCTAGATTTAATTGGTTTAAGTGGTATGGGACTTGTTTTCGGAATCATAAGCTTAAGTTTAACCACTACTTTCTTATTTTACGCAAAGAAAAAGAATGTCGTTATGCATGCACATTAATATCATGTCCTTTATGCATGACACCAATTGGGGCATACGATAGAGGTATAAAAAGATGGTAGCATAGGAAAGGAACTGTCTAGATGGAGACGGTTCCTTCTTCATTAATTCAAGTAATCTTGTTTGATATACATAGAGAAAGAAGGTTGAAAAATGGTTGAAAAATCTCAAGAGTCAATTGCGTCCTATATTGAGTCACCAGAAAAACTAAAAAACCTATATAGGCGTGTACTGATAGTTGTTAGCTTATCCCAAATTTTTGGGGGAGCTGGACTTGCGGCGGGTATTACTGTAGGCGCTCTACTGGCACAACAAATGCTTGGAACGGATGCCTATGCGGGTGTACCCTCTGCATTATTTACGTTAGGCTCTGCGGGTGCCGCTTTCATTGTAGGAAAACTATCACAGCGTTATGGTCGCCGTATAGGCTTATCAACAGGTTTTATAGTGGGTGGACTTGGTGCAATAGGTGTAGTCCTTGCTACTTTAATGAATAGTATTGTGTTATTGTTTGCCTCTCTATTAATCTATGGAGCTGGTACGGCAACTAATTTACAGGCACGCTACGCTGGGACAGATTTGGCCAATAATAAGCAACGTGCTACGGCGATTAGTACAACCATGCTTATGACCACATTTGGTGCTGTTTTAGGTCCGAATTTAGTAGAATGGATGGGAAAAGTGGCGCTGTCTATCGGTATTCCAGCTCTAGCGGGTCCATTTCTATTATCTGCTTTGGCCTTTATTATGGCGGGGCTTGTATTGTTTACTATGTTGCGTCCTGACCCGCTAGAAATAGCGAAAGCCATAGAGGCACATAAGCAAAAAATGAACAAAGAAAATCAAACACCATCCATGCCTATATCTAGCAATAAAAGAGGCCTAGCGGTAGGAGCAACAGTTATGGTCCTGACACAAATTGTCATGGTGGCCATCATGACAATGACACCTGTACATATGAAACATCATGGACATGGATTAGCCGAGGTTGGTATTGTGATAGGGTTTCATGTAGGTGCTATGTATCTGCCATCACTTGTCACAGGTATTCTTGTTGATAAAATCGGACGTACAGCAATGAGTATAGCTTCAGGTATTACGTTGCTACTCGCTGGCGTAGTGGCTGCATTTGCACCAAGCGATTCAATGGTGTTACTCATTGTGGCACTTTCTTTACTGGGATTAGGTTGGAACTTTGGCTTAATTAGTGGAACTGCTCAAATTGTTGATGCGACGGAGCCTTCTACCCGTGCAAAAACACAGGGGAAGATGGATGTTTTTGTGGCATTGGCAGGTGCATCAGGTGGTGCGCTATCAGGTATGGTAGTGGCGAATTCAAGCTATGCAGTGTTGTCCTTAGCAGGAGGGCTATTGTCGTTAGTATTGATTCCTGTTGTCATTTGGTCTAGGAGAGCAGCTTAAAAAGGAGAAGGGGAAATTGGACTCTAAGCTAATTATTATCCGAGGAAATTCAGGTAGTGGGAAAACGACAATTGCAAAGAAACTTCAGCATCATCTTGGACATGGTACACTTTTGATTGCGCAAGATGTTGTCCGACGTGATATGTTAAAGGTACATGATCGAGAAGGCAATCTTTCTATTGAATTAATTCGTCAAATCGCAGAGTATGGTAAAGGTCGTTGTGAAGTTGTCATTGTAGAAGGAATATTATATGCCAGTCGTTATGGAGCTATGTTAAAGGATTTAATCCACTTCTATGATCAGAAGGCCAATACTTATTATTTTGATTTATCTTTTGAGGAAACCGTTATTCGTCATCATTCTAGTTCCAAAAAAAATGACTTCGGGGAAGATTCTTTACGTGCTTGGTGGAATCCGCATGATTATCTTGGGGTGGATGGTGAAACGCTGCTGACGGAAGAGATGTCACAGGATGATTTATTAAAATTAATGGTAAAGCAACTGTAGAAGTAACAAAAAACTTACCCTCCTTAGGGTAAGTTTTTTCATAGTGTTGAAAAATTTCCGTGCAGGTTACATGCTTTCCTCTGGGCGAACACAGATCAGTTTAGAGGTTACCTGTATCGCTATTCAAGATTCAAGTAGCCTTCAATTCTAACCCATTAAAATGTTTTTTGGAAAAATTTTTCAAATAAAACAAAGGTATTCACTACTCTTTATGGCTAGGGTAGTCACTCATCACTTCTCCACATTGGAAATAATCAACCTCTCGCCTTTTATAATTACCTTTTATGGCGTGGACAGCACATTTTTTCAATTGGAACTATTTTATTGAATAAGCGTTACAATATTAAATCGTTAGAAAGCAAAGAGTAGGTACATATGTGGATTTAATAACAGAAAAATTAATCATGATTGCTTTATTTATTTTAATCATTCATGCGATTGAAACGCTTGCATATGCCGTACGTTTATCAGGAGCACGTGTCAAATTACTAGCTTCGGCTTTATCTCTTTTTAATGTAATGGTCATGGTGTCGAGGTTAGCCAATATGATGCAACAACCATTCACAGGGAGCCTTGTTGATACAGCACCTACGGAGAATGCCATGACATTTGTAGAACATCAATTTCGACTAATTATTGGAGCGGCTTCGCTTGGAACAATAGTAGGAATCTTACTTATTCCCACCTTTGTAGCCATTTTTTCAAGAGCTATCGTTCATTTGGCTGAGGAAAGAGGCTCAATCCCGGCTTTATTGAAAAAGGGCTTTACATTTGACTATGTAAGACGGGGAATTAAGCATATTCATACACCAAATTTTAGTTATTTAAAAGGCATTCGTCTACAGGATATACCGATTAAATTATTTGTTATCAATATTGTTATTACAGCTATCTATACGATTGGCGTTTTATCTGCATTGTATGCCACATTATTAGTCCCAGAATTAAAGACTACCGCTGTTATGGCATCTGGATTAATTAATGGCATTGCAACAATACTATTAATCCTATTCATTGACCCGAAAATATCCATTCTAGCAGATGATGTGATCAATAAGAGAGGAAGCTATCTAGACCTGAAAAGAATGTCTGTTATGATGATGTTCTCCAGATTTTTAGGAACCATTGTGGCACAGCTATTATTGATTCCAGGTGCTCATTACGTTGCATGGTTTGCAAAGTTAATTGCTTGATTAGAACCACTTCCTTTATATTTTTAGGAAGTGGTTTTTTAGGCCACAGCAATTAATCGTGAGGTGTGGTAGGGGAGAAGTAAAGAAATTATATAGTATAATGTGGGTGAATAATAGATTCGAAAAGAGGGGAACGAATGTATGCCGACGATACTTGTTGCGGATGATGATGCGAACATTCGTGAACTTGTTTGCCTTTTTCTGCGCAAAGACGGGTTCACTACAATGGAGGCAGGAGATGGTAAAGAAGCATTAGCCATCTACGGCTCAACACCTATTGATCTTGTTGTACTAGATATTATGATGCCAACGATGGATGGCTGGACACTATGTAAGGAGCTCCGCAAAACGAATACGGATCTTCCTCTCCTGATGCTGACTGCAAGAGGGGAAACATGGGAAAAAGTGAAGGGCTTTGAGCTTGGAACGGATGATTATTTAACAAAGCCATTTGATCCGTTAGAGCTAACTGTACGTGTAAAGGCACTTTTGAAGCGCTACAGGATTGGCCATTCGCAGACCATTCAACTTGGTCAAGTCACGCTGGACCGTCAGACCTATAAAATAATGAGAGGTAAAGATGTTATTTCACTACCGCTCAAGGAATTTGAATTATTATATAAGCTTGCCGAAACACCTGGACAAGTCTATACAAGAGAACAACTCATCGATCAAATTTGGGGGATTGATTATGCGGGAGATAATCGAACCATCGATGTACATATTAAGCGCCTGCGTGAGCGCTTCAACACCATCACTGATTTTCATATCGACACAATAAGGGGTTTGGGCTATAGGCTTGAGGTTGAGGAATGATTAAATCTTTATATACACGCGTCGTTTTAATCTTTCTAGTTGCTGTCATTGGGGGAACGGTTATCTCTTTTTTCATGGCAACATGGGTATTTAAAGATAAATTAAATGAAAACTTACAAATTCCCTTATTAAATTTTGGACAAGACATGGTACAAATTTTTAACACATTGCCATATCATGAAGCCGATCGTTTTATACGTGATATGCATCAGCTTGAGTCCTATCATGTTCGCATTTATGAAGAAACAGGGCAGTTTACGGCTTACGGAAAGCTTCATGGCAATCAGTTAGCCCCTGTAACAATGGAACAAGTACAAGCTGTACTGGATGGAGAGGTCATTCAAGTAATTCCAAGTGGTATTTCATCCATACTTGTCGGCATACCTCTAACAACTGAAATGGGAACGAGAGCGATGTTTATCCAAACGATTGCTTTACCTTCAACCTCCTTTTCCATCAAGTTGATTCTAAATTTTGCTACTTATGCCCTTGTTATTGGAAGCGTTGTGTTTTTAGTTGCAGCGATGTTTTTAGTCAAGCCAATCAAAAAACTAACACAAGCCACTAAACATATTGCTGGTGGTGATTTCAATGTCGAATTAAATATTAAGCAATCAGGGGAGTTAGGTACGTTGGCTAAAAGCTTTGAAGATATGGCGGAGGAGTTACAGCAGCTAGAGCAAATGAGGAGAGATTTTGTATCGAATGTGTCCCATGAGGTGCAGTCTCCACTTACCTCCATTTCTGGTTACGCATTGGCACTGAAACAAGTTGATGTAACGGATGACGAGAAAAACCGTTATCTTGATATCATCATTTCGGAGGCCAATCGAATGTCTAAGATGAGTGATAGCCTTTTAAAGCTGAGCTTACTAGAATCAAAGACACAGCCAATGCATCTCGATACGTTCAGTCTAGATGAACAAATTAGACGTGTCATTGTCTCCCTCCAGCCTCAATGGTCCTCTCGCAATATTGATTTTGAGCTCCAGTTGAAGGCTGTTCGCCTCATGGCTGATTACGATCAATTACATCAGGTATGGACAAATATTCTTACGAATAGTATTAAATTTTCAAGTCCTAATGATACGATTGAGATCAGCATGAAGCAAAGTGCAAATCATGTGATAGTCCGAATAACGGATAGAGGCATTGGGATTTCTTTAGAGGATCAGCAACGTATATTCGAACGGTTTTTCAAGGCCGATCGTTCCCATAGTCACAAGTATGAAGGAAGTGGGATGGGGCTTGCTATCGTGAAGCAAATCGTTTTACTACATCGAGGAGAAATTGAAGTCGAGAGTGAGCTTGGGCATGGAACGACAATGATTGTCAAATTACCTATTACCTTAAATTAAAGAGAGCATGTTACGACTCCTATACAGATGTCGTAACATTTTTTTGTTGTTCATCTTGTGTTCATATTGTCGTCATTCGGAAGACATCTCTCTCCTTTATAGTTGCACTAACAGCTCAAAAGTAGCTGGAATAATCGTAGTAAAGGAGGAGGCACGAGTAAAGGTGAATCCCTCTCGTGCATCAAACATGAAAAAATTTATGCGTGTTTTACTGAAATCAATGGCAGTCCTAGGTATATCCATTGTGGGGCTACTTGTCATTGTTTTTACAATAAACATTATTTGCAACAAGATAGAGCAAGGAAAAATAGAACCTTATGGTCAGCTCGTCTCCGTGAATGGGGAAAAAATGAATGTCACCATTCAAGGTAAGGGTGCTGAAACCATCGTATTACTACCAGGCTTCGGTACTGCAGCACCAACGCTCGACTTTAAGCCATTGATAGATGAACTAGCTCCCTATTATAAAATCGTTTCAATAGAGCCCTTTGGCTATGGCTTAAGTGAGGATACAGCTAAAGAACGAAGCACAGAGAATATTGTTAGTGAAATCCATGAAGCTTTACAGGAGTTAAAGATTGATCGGTATATGCTAATGGGACATTCGATAGCAGGCATCTATGGACTCGATTATGTTAATAAATATCCGAATGAGGTAACTGGATTTGTCGGGATTGATAGCAGTGTCCCTACACAGGGTGGTATGGACACGAAGTTTCCAATTAAGTCGTTACAGCTGCTAAAAAAATCAGGGATTGCAAGAATTCTTATAAAATTTTCAGATGATCCCTATGCAGGTCTTCCGTATGATGACGACACAAAAGAGCAAATTAGGATGATTACACTCAAAAACTTTTATAATACAAGCACTTCAAATGAATTAGAGCATATTAGCAAAAATTTCACGGCAGCCAAAACTCTTACATTCCCTAAAGATTTACCTCTTCTCTTATTTGTCCAAGCGAAAAGTGGTGGAGTTGAAAAGAACTGGATACCGCTGCATGAAGAACAAGTCAAACATTCCGTATACGGCAAAGTAATCACACTGGATGGGGATCATTACTTACACCATACAAAATCGGAGGAAATCGCAGACAACGTCAGATCGTTTATGCAAAATAAATAATCCATAGTATCTTACCTCTTTGCTTTTGGAGGTAAGATTTTTTAATACTATCCTCTTCCTTACGAAATCTTATAAAATCTTTCAATTGAGTTGTAATCCATACTTCGATGAGCATTGAAATACTTCCTGATTATAATGTACGTAGAACAATTATTCTATCAGGTAAGGAGCTATTGGATGAAAAATTATCAATTTATTGCTTTATTAGTAGTAACGACCTTTTTAATGGGTTCATCATTTGCCATTGTTAAATTAGGCTTACCGTATGCCTCGCCTTTATTATTAGCTGCACTTCGCTTTATATTGGCTGGTATAATCATGGCTATCGTTGTTATCATCTTGAAGAGACCTCATCCTATTACAAGGAGGGAGTGGTTCAAGTTATGCATGATCGGGCTCTTTCAAACAGCAGGTGTGATGGGGTGTATTTTTTTAAGTCTCCGCACCATTACGGCAAGTGAGTCTTCAATTTTAACATTTACAAACCCATTACTAGTTGTAATTTTTGCCACCATTTTCATGAAAGTGTCCTACCGTTTCTATCAATGGATCGGGGTTTTGTTTGGCTTAATCGGGGTGATGATTACGATGGGGGCACAAGTTGAATTGAAAGTAGGCATCCTTTTTGGCTTGCTATCAGCTGTTTTTTGGGCTACTGCCACCTTGTTAGTGAAAAAATGGGGCGTGTTATTTGATACGTGGGTTTTATCTGCTTATCAGATGCTATTTGGAGGCTTACTCTTATTACTAGGAAGCGCATTGTTAGAACAGCCATTTTTTATTGTGAATCCACAATCGTTATTGATTCTGTTGTGGCTTAGTATTTTTTCCTCGATCATACAATTTGCAGGGTGGTATTATCTTCTGCAAAATAGTGATCCAGGAAAAACAAGTGCCTATTTATTTTTAGCTCCTTTTTTTGGCGTATTAACAGGCTGGGTGTTATTGGAAGAACCGTTAAAACCATCACTAATGGTTGGCGGCTTATTCATCATCATGGGCATTTATTTAGTAAACCGAACTTTTAGTGGAGAAAGGGCTAGGAGATAACTCCGTGCCCTTTCCTAATTTACAAATCTAAATGAAAGACCTCTTTAAAGCCTATTTTCCCTTTCTCCGTCACTTTAATGGCGCGAATAGAGGGAACTCGTAAAAGCCAACCAAGGTTGAAAAATTGATTTAATAGCTCACAGCCTAGTGCACCAGCTAAATGATAACGCCGTTCACTCCAATCTAAACAGGCATGAGAAAAGGATCGTCGTTTTCTCTTTAAAGCAGTTAAATCGATTCCGAATGTCGTAAAAAATAATATGCCCTCATCTGTCAGGACAAATTGTTTACCCTCCAATGTAAGATAGCCTGCCTTCAGCATCGATTCCGTTAATTGGACACCCAATTTACCAGCAAGGTGATCATAGCAAGTTCTAGCATCCTGTAATAACTTGATTTGGCTCGATTGCTTTAATGAACGTACTTCAGGTGGTGGAGAGATGGCTAGGAATGACTCTAAAAATTGAGCAATGTCCTCACCAGCCAATTGAAAATAACGATGACGACCCTGTTTTTCAACTTTTATCAGCTTTCCTTCTACTAATTTAGCAAGATGAAAGCTAGCAGTTTGTGGTTTGATGGCAGCCATATATGCTAGTTCACTAGCCGTATGAAAACGACCGTCCATCATACTAGCAAGTATGGTTGCCCTTGACGTTTCACCAAGAAGTGCCGCTATTTCTGCCATGTTTGGATTAATTCCCATTCTGTCACAATCCTTTCAGTGTCCTATATTTAGATTTTAGTCAAAGTCATTATGGTTTACAATAAAAGTAATAGAGGAGGAGAAATAAATGGAAACATATTATGCAGTGATTTTTACATCGCAAAGAACTGAGCAAGATGGGGATGGCTATGGAAAGATGGCTGACCTAATCGAAGCCTTAGCACAGCAACAGCCTGGTTTCATTCGTGTTGAAAGTGTTAGAAATGAGGAAGGAAAGGGCATAACGGTGTCTTATTGGGAATCGCTAGAGGCTATCCAAGCATGGAAAGACAATGCCAAGCATTTAACAGCACAACAATTGGGTAAAGACAAATGGTACACAAACTATAAAGTGGAAATCTGCCAAATGATAAAAGATTATTCATTTGCCAAATAGCAAGTGAGAAGGAGGCTTATTTTTTATGACGATTGTGGAAGAATGGCACGAACTAAGACAAAAATTTAATCCTTCCAATCCGATAACCATTAATCAAATGCATATTTTTAAAGATCAATTAAAGCAGGTTCAACAAACAGAAGAAACATTAAGGATATTAGTAGAGGTCTACTGTTTACTTAGGATGTATCCTGAGGCATATCAGTTATTTACTGTCATTATGAATAAAGACGATAAAAAGGATCGAAAAAAGTATGGCGTTCTCCAGACCTACATAGATAAACCAAATTCGGTGAATCCTCTGCTGCCAAGAAAAATTAGAGACCATCAGCAGCTTAAAACGAAAATTCCAACGTTTAAATATCTACCAAACCCTCTAGAGGCTGAAATTTTTGAAACAGATGAAATCGTTGTATGTGATTGTTGCGAGCAAGAAGTGGATGTCTATTATACTGGTGGTATTTATGCAATTGAGGAAGTAGATTACCTTTGTCCTTCCTGCATCCATAGTGGGGAAGCAGCTCAAAAATATGATGGTTCTTTCCAGCAAGACTTAATGGATGATGAACAGGTTACGAACCCCAAGTATGCTGAGGAAGTACTCTTTCGGACGCCTGGCTATGTAAGCTGGCAGGGCAATAATTGGGTGGCACATTGCTCTGACTATTGTGCGTTTATCGGCTATGTTGGTTGGCGTGATTTAGTAGAGCTAGGAATTGAGGATCAATTTGATAATTATACCGGCTTTTCAAAAGAAGAACTTTCTGCATCCTTAATGAACAATGGTCATCATCAAGGCTATTTATTTCAATGCTTGGAATGTGACCGTTATGTGCTTTATTCAGATTTTAGTTAGTCGTTGTTTGAGGGGGGTAGAGAAGTGGAACAATTTCTACAACGATATATCTATTCATGGCGTTTAAATGGTTGGCTTATCCACGATATTTTTTTCTGCATCGTGCTAGGTACGGGACTTCTACTAATTTTGTTTATCGTCATGAAACGAAAACGACTCGTTATTTCTAGCATTTTGCTCATTGCCTTTTTATTCGTCAGTAATCTATTAATGATTGTTTTTGGCTTAGCGGGGAGAGGCTTTCCCATCAAATCCGATTCGCCGATTTATACAGATGATTCACAAAGCATTGCTGTTCAAATGGTGCAAGGCTCAGAAAATAATGGGACATCGAATGGAATTACGCATTTAATCGCACACCATCTCCTAGTAGCTGTAAATTTACAAACAGGTGAAAAGCAATGGACAAAATCAGCTTCCTATAAAGAAACACTGCTTGGGGAATTTATGGGGGGTGTTCTTGTCCATCATCGTGATGATGAGTTTGGTCAATTATCCTTGGTAGATATGGAAACAGGCAAAGAACTACTTTCTAAAAAAGATTTTCGAACGCAACATCCGTCATTAATATCGATATTGAGCAATAATGCACATCAAATGGCTGTCCTAGAGAACCATTTATATTTGGAAGGGGTCGATGGCAAATTCTATCGCTTTGATGGTAAAACATTAAGTGAGGATGCGAAGGCTCAAGATTACCTATCTGCCCGTTTTTTCATCGAGACAGAATTGCCGGGCTATTTTGCTACACATCCACA
Source organism: Lysinibacillus sp. JK80 (assembly GCF_027557635.1). Lineage (NCBI taxonomy): Bacteria > Bacillati > Bacillota > Bacilli > Caryophanales > Bacillaceae > Lysinibacillus > Lysinibacillus sp. JK80. The sequence continues at coordinate 463,728 of NZ_CP058997.1, forward strand.
GCCTGTAGAGGATTATCAGACCATCCGCGATTTTAGTCAAGCTGTCCTAACCGAGCCAGCCATTCAAGCCTATGAAAATTTACAACCAAAAGTGGTGGATGTAGATATCATAGAAAAAACGGCTCTTGTTTCATATAGGCAAACACAGCGAGAAAGTGCTGAACACATGTTATTGCTCTATGATATGAACAAACATCAGGTATTGTGGGAACGCAATATTGGCATCATTAATTCCCAACAACAACAGCCCACTGTTCGGACATTAGAGAATAGCTACGTCATTCAAGCTGGTGATAGATTACTGGTATTGGACAAAAAAATGAATAAGAGGTCTGTTCACTATCATCTACGTTGGAATCGTCCTATTGATGAGTGAAATCTATTGGAAAAATCGTTCTTTTTTTGATTCGCCAAAAAAGGAGTATAATTTAATAGGAAGAAACTCTTTTTAAAAGGACGGCGTGCAAATATGAATGAACAATTAGTAGATTGGATTATACGCTTTCAAAGGGATAAGGATATTGAAGCACTGGCCCATTTAAAAGATTATTGTTATGAGATGCTCGAACCTTTGATGGAAGAATTTACGATGAAGTATGGCGAAGAAGCAGGCGAGTTATTACGCCTAAAGTGGGATAAACGATTTTATTTTATATTTACAAAATATCAAGTGAATGTAGGACTACCTCTAGAGACATTTGTAAAAAATACGTATCGTTTTTATTTCATGCAGGTGTTACAAAAGGCTGGTTATAAGTAATAGAAAAAACCCTTGATTTGCGTAAAAACAAATCAAGGGTTTTAAATTATTTATAGAGTAGATCTTCTGCTAAATGAGTAAACACTTCACCGATTATCGACACTTCATCATAGACCGAGGAACCTGTATTTTCCTCAGGTTGAGCAAAAGGAATTTGAGCGATTACATCTGTCTGTAATAAATCTGCTAATTGTTCGGCTCCGCCTTGTCCAAATAGATAGTTTTTTTGACCGTCAGCACCTTCAAAATAGGCCATGTTTTCAACAACACCAAGAATCCTGTGTTTCGTATGTTGCGCCATCAAGCCTGCACGAGATGCAACATGAGAAGCGGCAAGATGCGGTGTTGTCACGATGATTTCTTGGGCTTGTGGAATCATCGCAGCCATATCAATTGCAACATCTCCTGTACCAGGTGGTAAATCGATGAGGAGGTAATCTAAATCTCCCCATAGCGTGTTGACAAGGAAATTGCGAATCCACTTATTGAGCATAGGACCACGCCACATAACAGGCTGGTTGTCATTTGTAAAAAAGCCCATCGACATTATTTTTACGCCGTTACGTTCTACTGGAATCGCCGTTTGATCAAGCATGGTAGGCTTTTGATCAATCTTCATCATGGCAGGGATGCTGAAACCATAAATATCAGCATCTAAAATACCTACACGTTTGCCAAGACGAGCAAGTGCAACCGCTAAATTAATGGTCACCGTAGACTTTCCAACACCGCCTTTACCACTTGTAATGGCAATGAATTGAACACCAGAATTAGGCAGTAGCATGTTTGGCATTCCTTGATCAGTCACATTCTTTGCCTGTAGAGAGGCGGTTAAAGTGCGACGCTCCTGATCTGTCATAGCGCCAAAGCTAATGGTAACAGTGGAGGCACCAAGCGCTTGTAAGGCCTCCTCCACATCTTGCTGTATTTTCGCCTTTAACGGACATCCTGGTATGGTCAAAATAATATCCAGCGCTATATGGTTGTCATGTATTTGAATGTTTCGCACCATCTTCAAATCTACAATACTCTGATGTAGCTCAGGATCATTTACCTGTTTCAATGCGTTTACAACATTTTCTTTTGTTAACATTTAGGAACCACCTTATTCTTTTAAGCCTTTGCCGAGTCCCTTTAAGAAATGAACCCCAAAATTGAGCGCACGATTGACATCTGGATCGTTTATCATTTTCATGAGCTTAAAGGCACTGACCTTTTCATTAGATTCAAGTGCTTTACTTGCTTCATCTACGCCTGTATTTAAGCCTTCAATCAGCTTAGTCGTTGTTTCAGGATTGAGCTCCGTCAATGCTCCCGCAACACCCATTAAATTGTTAATGATATTGGTTACAGGCTTACGTGTTAATTGTCCAAGTGCAATATGTGCCACTTCCTCTTTGGCTTCAAGTAGCTTCATTGCTGCTTCTAGTGCACCGATATCATTTAATTCGGCCATAATACTAAACACCTGATTGACGGCTTCTTCATTTTCAGAAAGCAGTTCTTTTAGATTATCTAATTTTTGTTCTTTTAGTTGTTCTTCTGTTAATTGTTGTTTTTTAATGCCTGTAATGGGTACAGCCATGCTCTCACTCTCTTTCGTTTATGGTTGTTAAGTGAACGTAGCCAGGACGATTCCATTTTCGTTGTACCTCAACACCATTTTGAGGATGACGCTTTTTATAGCGTGGGTTTGTGCGAGGAAGTGGTGATTTACCTTTTGCTTTTAGCACTTCTACTCGTACTTTTGTTTGTTTATAAGCTGGTGTTGACGTATTCACATCTGCTGCAGGGCCAGTTAGGAAGTTGATGGCTGAATCTTTGCTAACAGAGTTCATTGGTAAGAATAATTCGTTTCCTTGTACGCGATCTGTAACAAGAGCATTTAGCTTCAAGGCACCATATGGAGACACTAAACGAAGTAGGGCTCCATCTGCAATGCCTCGTTCTTTCGCCAATTCTGGTGATACTTCAACGAAAATTTCAGGTACTTTCGATTGAATACCTTTCGATTTATTTGTTAGATTTCCTTCATGGAAGTGTTCAAGCATACGGCCATTATTAATATGACAATCGTATTGTGCTTCAAACTCAACAGGCTGCACCCAATCATTTAAAGCAAAACGAGCTTTCTTATCAGGGAAGTTAAAGCCATCTTCATATAATAATGGTGTATCTTTACCATCATGGCTACCCCAACAGAAGCTTCCCCAGCCTTCAAGAACATCATAGTTGGCTTGTGAGAAGAGGGGAGACAGGCTCGCCATTTCATCAAAAATGTCGCTTGGGTGATCATAATGCCAATCTGCCCCTAAACGATGAGCAACCGCTTGCAATATTTCCCAATCTGCTTTCGACTCACCAAGTGTTGGTAATACTTGATACAGGCGTTGAACGCGACGTTCTGTATTCGTAAATGTACCTTCTTTTTCAAGCGAAGGCGCAGCAGGTAAAATCACATCTGCATATTGTGCTGTGCGTGATAGGAAACAATCTTGGACAACGAAAAAGTCAAGCTGTGAAAGCACCTCATCTACATGGTTGGCATTACAGTCAACAAGTGCCATATCTTCGCCCACTAAATACATCGCTTTCATTTTTCCTTCCATGATCGCATCTAACATTTGCATATTATTTCGACCAGGCTGTGGTTGAATAGGGACACCATAGGCTTTTTCGAATTTTGCACGTGCCTCGTCATCTGTGACTCTTTGATAGCCTGGCAATAGATTTGGAAGTGTCCCCATATCGCAGGCACCTTGCACATTGTTATGGCCGCGAAGTGGGTAGGCACCAGCACCTGGACGACGATAGTTCCCAGTTGCTAAAAGTAAATTTGAAATCGCTGCGGATGTATAGGAGCCACCAGTATTTTGTGTTACACCCATGCCCCAAAGAACACATGTACCATCTGCATCACGAATCATTTCAGCTACTTCCATCAATGTTTCCTTACTAATACCAGTCATTTCTTGTGCATAATCAAGTGTATAGGTTGCAAGTACTTGTTTAAAATCATCATAATGAAGGACGTTTTCTTGAATAAACGCTTCATCATGCCAACCTTGATCAATGATATATTTGGTAACAGCCATTAACCAAACTTGGTCAGTACCTTGCTTTGGACGCATAAAGATGTCGGAACGCTCTGCCATTTCATGCTTACGAATATCAGCAACAATTAATTTCTGACCATGTAATTTATGTGCACGTTTCACACGTGTTGCTAAAACAGGATGGCCCTCAGCTGGATTAGCCCCAACAATAATGACAAGTCCAGCCTTAGCAATATCTTTTATCGTACCAGCATCTCCTCCCATGCCAACTGTACGTAATAAACCATCAGTTGCAGGAGATTGGCAATAACGAGAACAATTATCGACATCGTTTGTGCCAAATAATTGACGGGCCATTTTTTGAATTAAGTAATTCTCTTCATTTGTAATTTTAGAAGAGGAGATAAAGCCAACAGATCCTGGACCATATTGTTGTTGAATGCCACCTAGTTTTGTTGCAATTAAATCAAGTGCTTCATCCCACGATGATTCCACAAACTCATTATTTTTACGAATGAGTGGTTTTGTAATACGTTCCTCAGAATTGATAAAATCCCAGCCGAATTTCCCTTTGACACATGTAGAAATCGCATTTACTGGACCATCGGAAGGCTGTACTTTTAAAATTTTACGACCCTTTGTCCAAACTTCGAACGAGCAGCCTACACCACAGAAAGTACATACTGTTTTTGTTTTTTTGGTGCGCTTACTACGCATGGCTGCTTCCACTTCAGAAACGGCAAAAATACCGCTATAGCCTGGTTCAACTTCCTTAATCAAACTGATCATCGGATCTAACATATCCTGTTTGAGGCCAGTCATAAATCCAGCCTCTCCAAGCATGGATTTTTCCATTAAGGCATTACATGGACATACGGTTACGCATTGACCACAACTTACACAGGAAGAATCATTGATAGCAACGCCCGTATCCCAAATGACACGTGGTCTTTCTGCTTCCCAATCAAGGGACAATGTTTCATTTACCTGTAGATTCTGACAAACCTCTACGCACTGACCACAAGCGATACATTGGTTAGGATCGTATCGATAAAACGGATGTGACATGTCTACTTCATGAGGTTCCACTTTTGGCTGGTAGGGATATTTTTGATGCTCGATTTCCATCATTTCGGCAGTGTTGTGTAAAGCACAATTGCCATTGTTGTTATCACAAACTGTACAATACAGTAAATGATTTTCGAGTAGACGGTCCATCGCTTCTGTTTGTGCCGCTTTTGCTTTGTCAGAAGTTAGGAGTACATTCATGCCGTCTACTGCCTTTGTAGAGCAGGAACGAACTAATTGGCCATTCACTTCTACGATACATGTATCACATGTTTCAATGGGGTCAACAGCGGGCACATGACAAATCTGTGGATGCGGAATGTCATGTTGATTAATGGTATCAAGGATTGTAGCTCCTTCTTTTACTTCATACGGTACGCCATTAATATTAATTTGAGTCAAGGTAACTTCCTCCTTTTGCACTTTGAGACGAATCGGATAACATGGTACAGCTTAAGACAAAAGGGAATAACAAATCGAGTTGGTGATTGTTGAAAAGATTGTCTTGTTATCATTGTAATTCCCAATGGTTCTTGAAGCTACCTCAAAATAGGTAAATTGCTAGATCATAACATGTTATCCATGTCTCGGTTTTGAAAAAATAAAAAATCCACCATGAAATTACATGTCCGAGACATGCTAATAATTCATGGTGGATAAAATTCTTAGCAGGTCTTGCTAAAAACTCAATCTACTTTTATTTTTTAATTACAATAGAATTCAACTATTAAAAACACTATGCAACATCGTAACATAGGGTTCAAAATAAATTAATTCCATTTGTGATATGAATATTATAGCCCTTTCCTTCAAAATGAACAATATTTATCATAAAATTTATTAAATGAGAATTATTATCAAAAAGTATTTTCTCTTTTATTTTTTTAAAAGTTGCTATATCATTAACAAACTGTAAGGGTGGCCTACATAACCATTTGCCTAAAAAAGTTTAATTATGATGGGAGAATCGTTGCTATGTCTAAAAAAATCCACGAATTTAATGACATGATTCGAAAGTTAAGAAAGGAAGTATTTGGTAAAGGTCCTGAACGTATTCATACTGTTTTTGTCGAGAATATGGCTGTATCTACCTTATACGGAAATATCACTCCGACAGAAAAATTTATTGCCAGTACACCAGAAGGGCTGAAAATGGTGCATGCTGCAAGGACGAGTATGATTCAAGATTTATATAGACAATCGCCACCAGAGGGTATGGAAGAATTGATGGGCAGCAAATTACTTCACTTATTTTCAGATATTAAAATTGAAGAGGATTTTGCGATTTCCGTCTTTGTTTTTGAAAAGCATATCAGTGAATAAAGGGGATGCCTTATGGATCGAGCAATGACAAGAAAAATTGTGCGTGTTGAAGGACAACGAGTGACAGAAATGGTTGATTTAATTGTTTCAGAATACGCTGTTACCGTAAAAATTAATCAGCAGGAATTTGTCACGATGGTCTGTACACCCGAGTATGTAGAAGATATGGTTATTGGCTACTTAGCTTCTGAACGAGTGATTCGTAGTTTTGAGGATATTGAGGAAATTTGGCACCAAGAGAAAGAGGGTTTTGTGCATATTAAAACAAAGCATATTAATCCTTATTACCAACAGACGCAAAACAAGCGCTATATTACGTCTTGCTGTGGGATGAGTCGACAAGGCTTTGTGTTTACGAACGATGCATTAGTAGCAAAAAAAATGGATCAAGTCCATGTGCAAATAACGACCGAAGATTGCTTCCGTTTAATGCATGCGATGCAGGATAGTGCCGATATTTTTAAGAAAACGGGTGGCGTGCATAATGCTGCACTATGTGATGTAAATGGCATCGTCCTAAGTCGCATGGATATTGGACGTCATAATGCTTTGGATAAAATTTACGGCTATTGCCTACGCAACAACATCCGTATGGAAGATAAAATTATCGTCTTTAGCGGACGAATATCATCGGAGATTTTACTAAAGGTTTCCAAAATAGGCTGTGCCATCGTGCTATCTAAATCAGCACCCACAGAATTAGCATTGCAATTAGCAGAGCAGCTTGGTATTACGACGGTTGGCTTTATTCGGCAACAGACATTGAATATTTATACACACCCACAACGCATCCTATTACCAGCTAATGAATTGAAAGAAGGAGATTAGATGACGAATCTACAAGACCAATTACACAGACCGTTAAGAGATTTAAGAATATCCGTGACAGATCGTTGTAATTTTCGCTGTCGATATTGTATGCCAGCAGAAGTATTTGGTCCAGATTACGCATTTTTACCGTCTGATAAAATATTAAGTTTTGATGAAATTGAACGATTAGTAAAAATCTTTGTTTCATTGGGCGTGAAAAAAATACGGATTACAGGTGGGGAACCCTTACTACGTCGTGATTTGCCCGAATTAATTGCCCGTATTCACCGCATAAAAGGTGTAGAAGATATTGCTTTAACAACCAATGGCTCGTTATTAAAAAAATACGCTCACTCATTGGCACAGGCAGGCTTAGCCCGAGTTTCTGTTAGTTTAGACTCGCTTGATGATGAGCGTTTTATCGAGATGAATGGTCATAGAGGCAAGGTATTGCCAGTGTTAGAGGGAATTGAAAAGGCTGCAGAAGCGGGCTTACAAGTAAAAATTAATATGGTTGTTCAAAAAGGGAAAAACGAACAAGATATTGTTACCATGGCGCAGTTTTTTAAAGAAAAACAGCATATTCTACGCTTTATTGAATATATGGATGTAGGGAATTCGAACGGCTGGCGTTTGGATGATGTGGTGTCCAAAAAAGAGATTATTGAGCAAATCCATCGGTTCACGCCGTTACAACCAGTAGCGCCCAATTATAAAGGAGAGGTGGCAACGCGTTATCAGTATCAAGATGCTCAAGGTGAGATTGGTGTAATTTCATCTGTAACGGATTCATTTTGCTCCAATTGCTCACGTGCTCGTCTCTCTGCAGAAGGTTCATTATACACTTGTTTATTTGCAACAGAAGGCACGGATTTAAGGGAATTGTTACGTTCAGGGCAAGATGATGCTGCCATCATCAAGTGCATTACGAACGTTTGGGAAGCAAGAAATGATCGTTATTCAGATGAACGCAATGAACAAACGATGGCAAAAAGGAAAACGTCAAAAATTGAAATGTCTCATATTGGGGGGTAGCGTGTAAAAAACAGAAAAAAATCGGCACAATAATGCCGAATTTTTTCTGTTTATTTATGCACAAAAGTGCCACTTTTCCCACCTGTTTTTTCAACAAGGTAAGTTTCTTTGATGACCATCGTCTTATCAACGGCTTTGCACATATCATAAAAAGTTAGTGCTGCGACAGACACAGCAGTGAGAGCTTCCATTTCAACACCCGTTTTTCCACTGCATTTAACAGTGGCTTGAATATGGAGCTCATAGCCATTCTCTGCTTTTTCATAGTCAAACTGGAAATCCGTACCCTGTAGCATGATGGGATGGCACATGGGAATGATATCAGCTGTTTTTTTAGCTCCCATAATCCCTGCAATTTGCGCAACTTGCGTCGGATCACCTTTTTTAATGCCACCTTGTTGGATGGCTTCATAGACCGCATCGGATAAAAGAATCGTACTGCGCGCAATGGCTGTACGTGTTGTGATTTCTTTTGCGGAGATATCGACCATTTTAGGACGACCTTCTTCGTTCCAGTGTGTAAAATTATTCATTATTAAACTCCTTTTTACTTGTTTGTGACCAGTCTTGTTGTGCGTTGATATTGATAAATGTTGAGCTATCGTCATCAAAAGGGACATAACAAACACGAAGTTGCTCTAAAAGCACTTTCATACTCCGTTTGTTTTGTGCCGTTAATTGTGTCGCCTTTGGTAAAGCAGTACGTCGATATAATGCAGCTAATGGCTGATCGCGTAGCCCTTGCGTCGGAACAATGGCATCATAAGTGTCACCAATCAAACCTACCATTTTTTGGATAAATTCTGCATTCATATAAGGCATATCGCTTGCTACGACAAAAAACCATTCCACATCAGGATAGGCTGTCATGATATGATGCAAAGCAAAAAGAGGGCCTTGATGTGGCTGCTTTTCAATAACCCACTGGACATTTTCCTGTCCAAACTGATGTTGTAAGTGCGCATTTGTAGCGATAATAAGAGGATCCAGCTGATTTTTTTGCAGGGCTATGAGACTATGTTTATATAATGGCTGTCCAGCAAACATCTCAAACATTTTTGGCTGTCCATAGCGAGAGGATTGACCGCCAGCTAACACTATACCTGCAATTTTCATACGCGCTTCAACTCACCGACAAAATGTTGGACTGTAGGTACTATGAGCTTCGTCATAGCTAAAGTCACCGCATTTGTAGAGCCTGGTAAAACATAAATGGCTGTTTGCTGAAGACTTCCAGCGGTGGCACGACTAAACATCGCCTTTGGGCCAATTTCTTCATAGCTGAGCATTCGAAATAATTCACCAAACCCCATCATTTCTTTTTCAAACAGAGGCAGAATGGTGTCATAGGTTTGGTCTCTTGGTGTAAATCCTGTTCCACCAGTAACGATAATGGCATTAATTGTTGGATCGCTGCACCAATTTTTAACATAATGAGCGATATCGAGCGGTTCATCCTTTGTTAGTTGGTAGTCTATAACTTCAAATGCAGCTTCCTGTAGTAAGGACTGAATACGCTGACCAGCATGATCATCTGCCTTTGTGCGTGTATCACTGACCGTTAAAATGGCAACTTGAATTGGTTGCTGCTGATGTGTGGGATGCACAGTAAGACCTCCTTCAAATGCGCTTTTGCTAAAAAAACATTGCTTTTATTATAATGCTATAAATAAAAAGGTCAAACGAAAATTCATAGAAAGAAAGGCCACATACGTATGCAAAATAGATATTCTAGACAACAATTATTTCACCCTATCGGACAAACTGGGCAACAATCCCTTCAGCAAAAACACGTCCTTATGATAGGTGCGGGGGCATTGGGGAGTGCTAGTGCAGAAGCGCTTGTGCGAGCAGGTATTGGCAGGCTGACGCTCATTGATCGTGATTATGTAGAGTGGAGTAATTTACAAAGACAGCAATTATATACAGAGCTAGATGCACAAGAAAAAATGCCCAAAGTTATCGCAGCTAAAAAGCGTCTCCAACAAATAAACACAGAGGTAGAAATTCATGTCGGCATTATGGATGCTTGTACAGAGACCTTGCTACCATTACTAGAAGATGTTGATGTGATGGTCGATGCGACCGATAATTTTGATGTTCGTTTTGTCATGAATGACCTTGCGCAAAAATATCGTATTCCTTGGGTATATGGCTCTTGTGTTGGTAGTTATGGTGCGACTTACACGGTTGTACCAGGTAAAACGCCTTGTTTGCATTGCTTATTAAAGGTGATGCCCCATACAGGGATGACTTGTGATACCGTTGGCATTATTAGTCCAGCAGTTCAAATTGTTGCTGCTTATCAGGTGGCAGAGGTTTTCAAGCTGCTTGTTGGAGATGACAAAGCCTTACGAAAAAGCTACTTAACGTTTGATGTTTGGCACAATCAACACTATGAAATCAATGTGGAGAAAATAAGGCAAGGTGATTGTCCATCTTGTGGCGACAAGCCGACCTATCCTTACCTATCCTATGAAAATCAAACGAAATTACAGATCCTTTGTGGCCGAGACGCGGTACAAATTCGACCACCAAAGCCCATTTACTATTCGCTTGATCAGCTGGCAAATCAGCTCCGTTCCCACGGAGAAGTCCAGGTTAATCCTTATTTGCTATCTTGCCAAGCGGACGATTACCGAATCGTTATTTTCCAAGATGGGCGAGTTGTGATACATGGTATACAAGATATACAGAAAGCCAAAAGCATTTATTATCGTTTATTAGGTTAAGGGAGTGTACCAAATGGTAGAAAAAAGACAACCAATTCCTGTGGCAGAAGCCGTTCATCGTGTAATGGACTATGCCTTTCAAGCAAAAAAGGAGCATGTGTCATTAACGCAAGCACATGGACGCTTTATAGCACAAGCTATTAGAGCCGATCATGATGTACCTGCTTTTGATCGTTCACCGTATGATGGCTATGCCATTCGTTCCGTCGATAGCCAAGAGGCATCTTCACAGCATCCAGTCCGCTTTCAAGTCGTTGGAGAAATTGGCGCAGGCTATGTCTATGAAGACGTAGTTGGCGATTATCAAGCAGTCCGCATTATGACCGGGGCGCCGATACCGCAAGGATGTGATGCAGTGGTCATGCTAGAATTAACCCAAACATTCGAAGAAAATCATCAAAAGTATATGTCGATTAAACGACCTTTTGAAGCAGGTACTAATATTTCCTATAAAGGGGAAGATGTACAGCAAGGTGCAGTCCTCATTGAACAAGGCCAATATATTAACCCGGGTGTGATGGCCTTACTTGCTACTTTTGGCTACGAGCAAGTACCTGTTTATCGTAAAACAGTTATTGGTGTGCTTGCCACTGGTAGCGAATTACTAGAGCCAGGTGAAGCTTTACAGCCAGGCAAAATTCGCAATAGTAATGCCTATATGATGATGGCGCAAATTGAGCGTGCTGGGGCAGAAGTGAAATATTTCGGCAAGTTGAGCGATGATCTTACATTATGTATTGAAAACGTAGAAAAAGCCTTACAGGAAGTAGATATTTTAATTACAACGGGTGGCGTTTCCGTAGGTGATTATGATTATTTACCAGCTATTTATGAGGCGATTGATGCAAAGGTATTGTTTAATAAAATAGCGATGCGTCCAGGTAGTGTGACAACGGTTGCTGCTCGCAACGACAAATTATTATTTGGTCTTTCTGGTAATCCTTCAGCCTGCTATGTTGGCTTTGAGCTATTTGTACGTCCGATTATACGTTCTGCATATGGGCATACTCAACCACATTTACGCAGAGAGCAAGCTATTTTAGGGGCTGATTTTACAAAGCCCAATCCCTTTACACGCTTTGTACGAGCTCGTATCGAATATGAAAAAGGGAAGCTCGTAACTGTCCCATCTGGGTTCGATAAATCGAGTGCAGTTTCATCTTTAGCGACAGCCAATGCATTCATTGTTTTACCAGGTGGCTCTAGAGGCTATGAAAAGGGTATGCAAGTGGATGTCCTTTTGCTAGAAGATCTACAAGGAAGTGAGTGGCCTTGGGACAATATCGAAAAATCTTACAGATAGTTGGCTATCAAAATAGTGGGAAAACAACATTGATGGAGCAATTGATCAGGCAGGCTACAATGGAAGGGCTAAGGGTAGGAACCATTAAGCATCATGGACATGGTGGAGTACCGACGATCGAAACTTCCAAAGATAGTAGTCGGCATGAGCAAGCAGGTGCGGTTGTTACAGCAGTGGAGGGGGCGGGTACTTTACGTATGAGTATCCACCAAAATAGCTGGCAATTGGCTGATATACTAGCGATTTATGAGTCCCTTCCACTGGATATCATGCTAATTGAAGGGTATAAAAATGAACATTATCCGAAGGTTGTGCTGCTGCGCACTGCACAGGATCAAGTACTACTACAGCAAGTAACCAATATCCTCTGTGTGATTTATTGGCCAAGCTGTCCGCTTGATCTATCCCTTGCAATCCCTGCTTTTTCGATTTATGAAGAATCACAATATATGGAATTTTTGTTGACAGAAATGAGGGGAAAACTATGACGACAGCGTTATTTGAAGTTATCGATCAACCAATAGATGTGGAGGAAGTAAGACAAAAAGTCCTTAGTCGAAATGCTGGAGCCATCACATTATTCATCGGTACAGTGCGTGAAATGACAAATGGTAAAAAAACGATGCATTTGGAATATCAAGCCTATCCAGCGATGGCGATTAAAATGTTTGAACAGATTGCAAAGGAAATACAAGAAGAGTGGCCAGAAGCAAAAGTGGCCATCACCCATCGTGTCGGTCATTTAGCTATTTCCGATATTGCCGTAGTGATTGCTGTGTCATCACCGCATCGTAAAATAGCTTACATGGCGAATGAATATGCAATTGATCGCATAAAACAAATCGTGCCCATATGGAAAAAAGAACATTGGGAGGACGGGACAGAGTGGATTGGTGATCAATTAGAAAATGTTCCCTATCCGCAAGGGAAACCAGCCATTCAGGAGGAGGAAAACCTGTGATTAACATTTTATTATTTGCCCACCTACAGGAAGCACTAGGTGAATCAAAGCTATCAGTAGAGCTGTCAGATGTGACAGTTGCGCAGTTAAAAGAGTGGATGGAAAAGCGCTACCCTCAGCTTTCATTACAACAGATCATGACAGCGGTTAATGAAGAATTTGCAACGGATACGACGATTGTCAAATCTGGCGACACAATCGCCTTTATTCCACCGATCAGTGGGGGATAAGCAAAAAGAGGTAGTTGGCTTGAGCCAACTACCTCTTTTATACTTTCAGGATATGGATACTAAGAAGTAAAAGGAAGGAAATGGCGATCATACACAGAACCCATGTCCAGGCAAGGGTCATGTTTCCAGAATCGATGGCCATATATATTGCTAGCGGTGTTGTTTGTGTTTTCCCTGGAATATTTCCCGCAAACATAAGTGTCGCTCCAAACTCACCCAAAGCTCGTGTGAAGCTTAGAATCCCACCAGAAACAAGTGCCTTTAATGCAAGGGGAATGGACACGTAAAGAAAGACCTGCCATTCATTCGCTCCATCCACACGTGCTGCATTTTCAATATCTCGATCGACAGAGGCAAAGCCAGTTTTAGCTGATTGATACATTAATGGAAAGGCAACGATTGTAGAAGCGATGACGGCCGCCCACCATGTGAACATGATAGGTTGATCGAATAGCCAGATAATGAAATTTCCTAACATACTATTTTTCCCGAAAATGACGATAAGTAGGAAACCGACTACTGTAGGAGGTAATACCAATGGTAATAGCAATACCGTTTCTAGCACTAGTTTACCTTTGAAATCATGGGTTGCCATCCATTTACCCATTAAAATACCTGCTATAATAGCGATGATCCCTGCAACAAAAGCAATTTCGATCGAAAGCCTAAGTGGAGACCAAAAATCGGTACTCATCTTTTATTGAGCCCCTTTAAATCCATACTTTTCAAAGACATCCATAGCTTCATCACTTTGTAAGAAGTGATAAAAATCCTCCGCCTCTTGTGCATGTTTACTAGCTTTTAGAACACCTACAGGATAAATAATCGGTGCGTGCATAGCATCATCGGCAGTTGCCACGACATTGACCTTATCAGAGACAAGGGCATCTGTTTTATAGACCATACCCGCATCCACATTTTCTGTTTCTGTATAAGTAAGTACTTGACGTACATCTTTTGTATACACTACTTTTGATTCGAGTGAATCCCACAGTTGCATATTTTTTAATGTGTCCACACCATACTGCCCAGCAGGAACCGTTTCGGGCGTACCGAGTGCAATTTTTCCTGCTTGTTGTAAATCTTCAAAGGATTGAATTTGCTTTTCATTGCTTTTAGGCACGATTAATACTAAATCATTGGCTAAAAGATCCGTTCCTAGCTTTTGATCGATCATTTCTTTCTCTACAAGCGCATCAAATTTATCCTTTGCTGCTGAAAAGAAAAGGTCTGCAGGAGCCCCTTGTAAAATTTGTTGCTGTAAAGCACCTGAACCTCCAAAGTTATAGAGGATTTTGATTGTATCGTGTTGTTGTTCATAAGTTGTTTTCAGTTCTTCTAAGGCATCCTGTAGACTAGCTGCCGCAGAAATTGTTAGTTCAACTGGTTCGTTTGTTGCCGCCTCTTGGTTACCACAGGCTGCTAATAGTCCGACTAGTACTAACATTGTCGCAAATAAACGATAATATTTTTTCACGATGAGTATACTCCTTTTATAACTCGTTATAACAAGACATAACTAATTATAATCAGATATAAATAAAAAAGAAAGTTAGTAAGGGTAGAAAATGTCAAGATGTTCATAAGGCTATAAATACGTTACCATGTAAAATAGAGGCTTATAGGAGGAGAACTTTTACATGTCACAAGAACAATCCTATACGATTGAAGAGGTTGCACAATTATTAAAGGTTTCAAAATTAACAATTTATGATTTAGTGAAAAAGGGTGATTTGCCAGTTTTCCGCGTAGGACGGCAAATGCGGGTAGATCGTGCTGACTTGCAAACCTATATACAAAAACGAAAAACAGGTAGTATGCCAGCTGTGGCACAGGCTTCCATAGCCACTCCGACTAAAAATCATGCGAAAATTATAGTGAGTGGGCAAGATTTAGTATTAGATATTTTAGCAAAATATATCGAGAAACGACGATCTACGAAAGTATTACGCTCACATGAAGGTAGTTTTAATGGTGTAATGGCGTTGTATCACGGAGACTGTGATATTGCGAGTTTACATATGTTTGATGGGGATACAGGAGATTATAATACTCCTTATGTAAAAAAAATCTTTGTCAGCCATGCCTTTGTTCTCATCAATGTTGTATCACGTAAAGCAGGTTTCTATGTTCAAAAGGGGAATCCGCTGGAGATACGCACATTTGAAGATTTCCAAACAAAGACATTCACATTCATCAACCGTGAGAAAGGCTCAGGTGCTCGTACTCTGTTAGATGAGCAATTGCGCATTCACGGTATCGCTCCATCCACGATTGCAGGCTATACCCATGAAGAAATGAGCCACCTCGATGTCGCCTCTGCAGTTGCCAATGGACGTGCAGATGTTGGGATTGGCATTGAAAAAATTGCCAAGCTTATTCAGGTCGATTTTATACCAATGGTCACTGAACGTTACGATATTGTGTTATTAAAAACACCAGAAAATCAACCGCTCATCGATATGGTGAAGGAGATTTTAAATACACCTGATTTCCAATCTGAAGTAGCTGCATTAGGAGATTATGACATCTCTTTAATGGGCCAAGTCATGTATGAAACGCTATAATCAAAAATTCATATTGAGTTTAATAAAAAAATCAATTACAATTCTAACTAGGAAATTTTATGGTCGTTGTGTCAATTAGTATGGCACAGCAGCTATATTCTTTTATGATACATGGTGAGATGGATAAATTAGTAGGTACTACTGCTAGGATATTAGCCCACCATAAAATAGCTTGCGTACTCAATGCGCAACTATTTTATGGTGGGCTTTTTTGTATAGTAAAAAGGAGATGGATGATGTGACATGGTCAGTATTACATATCATTGGCATTATTGCCTACGCCATTAGTGGAGCATTTGTTGCGTTACAGGCCAACTATTCTTTTATTGGCATATTTGTGCTTGGTCTGACAACGTCTTATGGTGGTTCCATTATCCGCAATGTTGTACTGGATATCCCTGTGTCAGATATATGGGAACGGCAATCCTTATTAGTCGTTTTAGTCACGCTGACGACCATTTTATTTGTCAAAAGGAACTGGATTCATCATTGGAACCGCTGGGGCTATTTCTTTGATTCAATTGGCCTAGCTTCTTTCGCAATACAAGGCGGATTGTTAGCAAAAAGCTTACATCACGACCTAGGTATCATTATTATAGCGTCGATGTTTACTGGTGTTGGTGGAGGGATGGTTCGAGATTTGTTAGCTGGTAGAACACCGCTTGCATTAAGAGAAGAAATCCATGCTGTCCTAACATTTGTATGTGCCCTTTGTATATGGTTAGGGTGAGACAGCCCGCTTGAATTGTCAGTCATTGTTATTTTTATAGTAGTGATTCGCATGTTATCTGTGAATAATAAATTAAAATGGAAGCCTCCTTTTAAACATTCCTATAAGAATGCAGAGGAAAAATAGGTTGATTGTCGAAATAGGTGAAGGTAGTTTTAATTCGAAAAAAGGAGGGGGAAAATGGCAATAGAACATTTACGTGAGTGGTTACTATCCTCAAATAATACAGTGATTCTAACAGGAGCGGGCATGTCAACGGAAAGTGGAGTTCCTGATTTCCGTTCAGCATCTGGTTGGTGGAAACAAATGGATCCAAGAACTGTCGCGACAACGGAAGCATTAACAGATCATTACTCATTATTTCATGAATTTTATAAAACACGTATTGAAAACCTAGAAAAGGTGGCTCCCCATGAGGGACATCATATATTAGCTGATTGGGAACGAAGAGGTTTAGTGTCTCTAATCGCTACTCAAAATGTGGATGGTTTTCACCAATTGGCAGGAAGTCAATCCGTCGAGGAGTTACATGGTTCGATCCGGTCTATTCGTTGTCATCGTTGCCAGCAGGCGGCTGTCATGGCAAGCTTCTTGAATAAGGCTAGTTGCGCCCATTGTGGTGGGAAACTTCGTCCAAATGTTGTGCTCTTCGGAGAAAGCCTACCACAAGCAAGCTGGCACTGTTCAATGGAGGCAATTAAAACAGCTGAACTTGTCCTTGTCATTGGAACGAGTCTTGAGGTATATCCCGTCAACCAACTACCTATGATGACAACAGGAAAAACCGTGTATATTAATATGGATATGTCACAGCAGACAACCCCATTTGATCTGACAGTGAGGGGAAAAATAAAAGAAGTGTTGCAAAAACTTCAAATTTAAAAAAGGCGCCCTTGCAATTTCAAGTGGCGCCTAAAACATTTGAGGTAGAAATTCCCTCATGAATCGTTGATTTTTTCTTAACCATATCTTCAAAATCATGCGATGTGTTAACAGTTTATGCCTTTTATTTGGTCTCGCCTTTGCTTCTATGAGGCTCTGTAAAAGAATACAAGTTTCAGTTGCAAAAGCTTGAGGTTCAACGAGAACATCCAGCTTGTAATTAATTAACTGGGCTGTCTGAACCTTGGCAAGTAATTGCGCAAATTGTGTATTCATGGTAGCGTAATTTTCCTCTAATTCTAGGTCAATCAATGCATAGAGCGTTTGCTCTATTTCAACTTCTAATTCCTCCAATAACTCTTTTGACGGCTGTGTCACTAGTTCACCCTCTTTTATACGACTAGATAACCAATAGCTGCACAAAGTACGCCAATTAGCAAGGTACTGGCAATATAGCTTATGGCTTGTCTCCATTTTTGTTGTTCTATAAGCTGTAGACATTCAAATCCAAAAGTAGAAAAAGTTGTGTAGGCTCCTAAAAAACCTATGCCCATTAATTGCCATAACCAATCACTAAGATGTAGGGCAAATAAGAAACCAAGCGCAAAGGAGCCTGTACAATTAATAATAAAAGTCGCCCATGGATAGGGATGTACAAGTAATTTTCCTAAATAAAATCTAGAAAGAGCGCCAAAAAATCCACCAATTCCGACTAAAATCATGTAATACGCCCCCTAGCAAGTCGTATTCCCAGCCATGTGCAAGCTAATCCACCTAAAACACTCATCGTAACATAGAGTACAGCCTGTAGCCACTCGCTATTTTCTAGGAGTAATAGTGTCTCTAAGGAAAATGTCGAAAAGGTAGTAAAAGCTCCACAAAACCCTGTACCTATTCCTAGTATAATAGGTGTGCGTTTTATAAAAGAAGTAAAAAGCCATGCTAAGCAAAAGCAGCCCAGTAAATTAATAAACAGTGTTGTGAATGGAAATATTTCTGTATTGGGAACGGCGAGACTCAGACTATATCGACAGATGGCACCAAGAATTCCACCAACTCCCACGGCTAGAAATGACCTCAACATAAAAACCCCTTACTGAAAATGACTATAATGAAAGTGTATCATGAGACAAAAATTTTAGAAATATTTCAATTCAAGTTATGTCCCAAAATCGATTGTTGAAATGTATATAGTGTATAGAAAGTTATAGATGCGCATGAAATAATATTTCGAAATATTATATGTGGAAAATGAAATATCTTTTATTATAAGGACAATTCTTTGTCCCTCTTATGTGAAGCCGTTGACGGAAAACCCGGTGACGGCTAATCCATAAACGGAAATCCCGACACTACTAAATAATAAATAACTAAATAATAATTAACTAAATAAAGATGATGAGATAAGCATATGGAAGGAGTGCAACAGACGCAAAAAGAATATTCTATTGTCTACTACTGGGTATCAAAATCACTAGTCGTGTATTTCAGTCTTTAGGTTAATGTTTGTGCCGTAGAATTATTGTAAGGTTATAGACAACACTGTAATTTTAAGCATGTTCTCCCTTTGATTCCTTAGAGCATTTCAATGCTTTAAAGCGCTAACTATTTCCTGAAAATGATAAAAAATAACAGGGTGATAGTTGACAAATATTTCTATAGTGTGATAATCTTCAAGAACACTATAACAAATAAACTAAAGGAGGGCATGACAATGTTAATTTTATCAGTATCAAATTCAATCACAGTTACATACATTGTCCGTGCCTAACGCTTTATTTACTATTGCAGAACTAGGTATGGAATTATCCTGCCTTTTATAAGAGACACTTACTCTTTTAGGGTATGTGTCTTTTTTTGTGCAAAAAAGGTTGTAGTGCAAACAAAAAAGGAGTGTATGTATATGACAAAAACAGTTAGAAGAATGATTTTCAAAAAGGAATTTCTAGAAAGTGGGTAGTCATCCACAACAGCACGGAGGAAAGAAGGTTATGATGTATGTTTGATGTGTTAAGTAAATTAGGCTGGTTCTTTAAAAAATACTGGAAGCAATATACGGTGGCCATTGTTCTACTAATGGTTGCCAGTGGATTAGAGGTTGTCCCTCCCTATTTACTCGGTTCTATTATAGATCTATTGACAGCAGGAGAAATGACCCCAGCTATTTTAACAAAGTATGTCTTGATTTTTATTGGGATTATTATTGGGGGCTATTTATTAAATTTTGTGTGGCAATTCCGACTATTTGAAGGAGCTATCAACCTTGAGAAAATTTTACGTCGTAATTTAATGCAGCATTTTTTACGTATGACCCCAACATTTTATGAAAAAAACCGTACCGGTGACCTGATGGCGCGTGCAACAAATGACTTGAATGCCGTATCCACGACAGCAGGTTTTGGCATTATGACGTTGATTGATTCAACGATTTATATGGGCTTTATCATTTTTGCGATGGGCTATATGATTTCGTGGAAGCTTACATTTTTTGCTATGTTACCAGTTCCTATTATGGCAATCCTCATTCAATATTTAGGGAAAATTGTTCATGAGCGATATATGAAGGCACAAGATGCTTTTGGGGAACTAAATGATAGTGTGCTAGAATCTGTAGCAGGAGTGCGAGTGGTGCGTGCCTATGTGCAGGAAAAAAAGGATGAGGCTAATTTTGCAGATATGAGTGAAGTTGTGTATGCGAAAAATATTCATACAGCGAAAATCAATGCTTTATTTGGCCCGATTACAAAAGTCGGAACGGGCATTAGCTATGTTGTAGCACTTGGTTACGGGGCTCATTTAGTGGCAACTGAGGCGATGACGGTTGGGCAACTGGTCACGTTTAATGTTTATTTAGGTTTGGCTGTTTGGCCGATATTTGCGATTGGTGAGCTCATCAATGTTATGCAGCAGGGGAATGCCTCACTAGATCGCGTGCAGGAAACCTTGAACTACGAGGCGGATGTTCAAAATATTCCGAATCCACAAATGATTGCGACACCAAATGCGATTGGCTTTGATGCCTTAACATTCCAATATCCGATGAGTCAGGTGAAAAACCTACAGCAGATTTCACTTTCCTTGAAAAAAGGTCAAACCCTTGGCATTGTTGGTAAAACGGGGGCAGGTAAAACAACCTTCCTACGCCAATTATTGCGAGAATACCCAATCGGACAGGGACAGCTTTCCATTGACGGTATCGATATAACCGCTCAAACGAAGGAGCAGATCCTCGACTGGATTGGTTATGTACCACAAGATCATGTGCTATTCTCACGCACTATTCGTGAAAATATATTATTTGGGAAAGAAGATGCAACACAAGCAGAGTTGCAGCAGGCGATACGTGCCGCGTATTTTGAAAAGGATTTAGACAATCTACCAATGGGCCTTGAAACACTTGTTGGAGAAAAGGGTGTCTCTCTTTCAGGCGGTCAAAAACAACGTGTATCTATTGCTCGTGCTTTAATTAAAGATCCTGAAATTTTAATGCTGGATGATTCACTCTCCGCTGTCGACGCGAAGACAGAGGCAAGAATTATTGAAAATATTCAGCGTGAACGTCAAGGTAAAACGACGATTATTACGACACATCGCTTGTCTGGTATTCAGCATGCCGATGTCATCATCGTACTGGATGATGGGCAAATTGTAGAGCAGGGAACACATGAGGAACTTCTTGCGCAACAAGGATGGTATAAAGAGCAATTTGACCGTCAGCAGCTAGAAGGAGGTGCCTCATGAGTACGAGTCAACGTTTAATGCGCTATGCGATGTATTTTAAAAAGCCGATACTATTAGGCTTATTCTTCCTAACAATTGCCGTATTCACGGAGCTTGTTGGACCGTTTATTGCGAAACATATTATTGATAATTACATGACAATCGGTCATATAGAAATCAAACCGATTACATGGTTGCTCATTGTGTATTTACTTTTAGCCATTGCAACAGCCATATTACGTTATTTTATGTATATTTATTTGCAAATTGGGGCAAACCGTGTCATCCAAAAATTACGTAAAGATGTCTTTGAACATATTCAAACTTTACCAATCCAATACTTTGACAATTTACCAGCGGGTAAAATTGTTGCGCGTGTAACAAACGATACAGAGGCAGTTCGGAATTTATATGTACAGGTACTATCGAATTTTGTGACGAGCTTCATTTCTATTTTTGGGGTGTATATAGCGCTCTTTATTTTAAATTGGAAAATGGCAATGCTTGCTTTAACCATGATTCCAATTGTTTATGTATGGATGATTTTATATCGAAAATTTGCCTCTAAATACAACGATGTCATTCGTACAAAA
This sequence comes from Lysinibacillus sp. JK80, assembly GCF_027557635.1. NCBI lineage: Bacteria > Bacillati > Bacillota > Bacilli > Caryophanales > Bacillaceae > Lysinibacillus > Lysinibacillus sp. JK80. The sequence continues at coordinate 485,498 of NZ_CP058997.1, forward strand.
ATTGCAGATATTAATGCCATGATTAATGAATCCATTCAGGGCATGACAATTATTCAGGCGTTCCGTCGTGAGCAGCAAATGACGAAGGAATTTGATGACATGAATAATGAGCATTATGCGTATGAGCGTAAGCTGCTGGTGCTTGATTCAGCTACATCCTTTAACCTTGTGAATACGCTAAGACTTATCATGTTTACGGTCTTTATTTTCTACTTTGGTACACGCTCTTTTACAGCAACTGAAGTGATTACAGCAGGGACATTGTATGCATTTGTTGATTACTTAACAAAGCTATTTAATCCGATCACGAATATTGTGAACCAGTTTTCACAGCTTGAGCGTTCACTCATTGCAGGTAAACGTGTCTTTGAGGTGCTAGATACGAATGGTGAGCCTGTTTCTGAAAAGAGCATCCCACGATATAAAGGAAATGTGGTTTTCGAAGATGTTTCCTTTGCCTATAAAGATAATGAATATGTGCTGAAAAACCTGTCATTTGAAGCACATCAAGGTGAAACAATTGCCTTAGTTGGTCATACAGGTTCAGGGAAAAGTTCCATTATGAACTTACTGTTCCGCTTCTACGACCCGTCAAAAGGCAAAATTACCATTGATGGCATTGATATTACTTCTGTTCCACGTCAAACGATGCGTGAACATATGGGTATTGTGCTACAGGACCCTTACTTATTTACGGGTACGATTGCATCCAATGTTAGCTTAAACAACCCGCGCATCTCTCACGAGAAAATAGAAGCTTCCTTAAATGCTGTAGGGGGAGAACGTGTTTTAGCTAATTTACCAAATGGCTATGAGGAACCAGTTATTGAGAAGGGCAGCACATTATCTTCAGGACAACGTCAGTTGATTTCGTTTGCACGCGCCCTGGCGTTTGATCCAGCCATTTTAATATTGGATGAAGCGACATCGAATATTGATACGGAAACGGAAGAAATTATTCAGCATGCGATGGATGTCCTGAAAAAAGGACGAACAACGTTTATTATTGCCCATCGACTTTCTACCATTAAAAATGCAGATCGTATTCTTGTACTTGATCGAGGAAAAATTGTAGAAAACGGCACACATGATGAACTGCTAGCGCTTGGCGGAATTTATGACAAGATGTATCAAATGCAGGCGAACTCCTTACAATAATAGCTTAAAAGCCCCACTTCAACTGTGAAGCGGGGCTTTTCTATTTATCTTACATATTTGAAGACATTGATAAAGAATAACAGGACAGACAGCGCTACAGCAATTCCACCACCAGACACGAAAAGCTCAAATAACCAGCGTGGTACATCCCAATACACCATCATCATGCCAACAAAAAGGAAGGGTAAACCGAGATTGTAAAGCCAGAACTGTGCTTTGGCGAGACCTGTCTCCGCAGCATTTTTATAAGTCGAATAAATTAAACCAATGAATCCAGTAGTCAGCCAACCTACCACACCAATATGAGCATGTGTCGCTTTCCATTGAAGTTGAACCGTATAATGCATAAACAGGCCAAAAGCAAAAGCAATTAATAAATAAAAGACTGAAACCTTTATCCATTTAGCACCCATTATCCACAACTCCTTTCTTGAAAGTGATTTTAGCTAGCTGCTACAGTATATTCTTGTCAAATTAAAAAGATGCTTGTATGTATTTGAAAATAAATGTTGTTGGTTTTCATTAAACTAAAATATTTAATGAGAACTTTTTGTAATATGTAAACTTTTCATGGAGTTCTGCGTTGTATAGGCAGAAGGGAGGTGGACATGGTAAAGCAATCAATGAATGCGTTTCTACAGCAAGCAGGAACGCTGCTATATCGTTATTTGAGAAAACGTGGATTAGCCCATGAGGATGCAGAAGATATCGTCCAAGATACATGTTATAAATTTTTATTACATAAAAATGGAATTCAGTCAGACAAAGTAATGAGTTGGTTATATCGTGTAGCAACCAATCAATTTTATGATCTCAAGAGAAAAGAAACACGTCATCCAACAACAGAATTAGAGGAAGTTCAATTGACTTCATTCATTCATATTCCTGAGATCCAGATGCTAAAGAAAGAAAAATTAAAGGACATACAGAACACACTCGAAACGCTATCCATTTTGCATCAGGAATTATTAATCCTGAAATATGAGCTGGGATTATCGTATAAGGAAATTTCAGCCTTGATGAACAAGAATGAAAACACACTAAAAACGCATGTCAGACGTGCTAGGGAAGAATTTACTGAACGATTTAAGGAGGATATTCATGATGAATAAAGAAGAAAATGAATTTTTGTTTGATGATAGACAAACGAAAAAAATAATGAGAAAGGCAAGGTTTTGGTCAACAGTCAAAATGATTGGGATTACATTGGTCGTTACACCAATTGTGCTAATAGCATTATGGTATGGGCTGAGGGCTTTATCGTTAAATAGTGCGCAAAAAGTAATGGATGATATTCATTTATTTAACGAAATAAGTGCGCCCAATGTCCAAATTAGTAATCAGGTTTATGACGATCATTTGCTGGGAGGGAAAATAACAACAACAACCTATAAGGTGCTTGGAGATCAGCATCGGCCATATGTTTGGCAGCCTATCAAAAGCGATTATAATTTATTTGGAACGCTTACACGAACGGCCATTTCTAGCCCCATCCAAATAGAAGGTTCAGAATCACTGGCCGAAACATATCAATTCGAACGGTTTAATGACTACACAGGTGACCGAGAAATGTTTTTTTATCATCCAAGGATTTCCTACGACCATTATCAAGATAATATTAGTGAACTGCCTCAATTGGAGAAAAATACTTTAGTAGAAATAGCTATTTCTTTTGATGATGCCTATGATTTTGGTGAAATTAAAAGCAAGCTACCTTCTGAAGTACAAGTAGATTGGTGGTGGGTGGATGCCTATACAGATGATACACTAGATTTTTTTAAGCAAGAACAGAATACTATTTCAGCCAATGATCCATACATTTATGGCTTTCAATCAGAGCAATCCAAACCAAAACCTCGACGCTCTTCAAACGACGAGGTTGAGACCTTTATTCGAAACATTGAGCTTCTTCGTAAAAGCAAGAACTTTGAGTGGGAAACAAACCAGGTTTATCAAGCTTTAGTAGGGGAAAATGGCACCCTGGAGAAAAGTGATGTGAAAATAAGTGGGGCTGTAGTAACTGGTACTCCAGAGCAATTGCAGTCTTTACAAGGACAAACCTACATTAAAGGGTCTATATTTGGGGTAATATCAAATCAGAAATAGAGCGTTGGAAAAGAGAATCGGCATAATCATGTAGAAAGATCAATTTTAGAAAAGCTTATTTTGGTTGAACCCTTCTCCAGAATAGGCTCTTTTATCTGAAACAATTTAGTTTAAAATTAAATAGTTTAATGTTAAACTATTAACAGATAAACAAGAAGGAGATGTTGTTGCAATGGGTAAACTACAAAACAAAGTGGTCATCATTACTGGTGGTGCAGGTGGTATTGGTAGTGGAATGGCAAAAGCTATGGTAAAGGAAGGGGCGATTGTTACAATTGTTGACTTAAATGCAGAAGCAGGCGAGGCAATGGCAAAAGAATTACAAGAAATGTCTCCGAAGTCTATGTTTTTACAGGCTAATCTAATGGAACGCGACCAATTACCAAAAATTATTGATACAGTCGTAGAAAAATACGGTAAACTAGATGTGCTAGTTAATAACGCTCATGCTGCTAAACAAGTTACAATAGAAGAAACTACACAAGCAGATCTTGATTTGTCATTTGGAACAGGTTTTTATCCAACCTTCTATTTAATGCAAGCAGCCCTACCGCATTTAAAAGAAACTAAGGGTAATATTATTAACTTTGCATCTGGAGCAGGCATTCAAGGTCATGAAACACAGGCTGCTTATGCCGCTGCCAAGGAAGCCATTCGTGGTATTTCCCGTGTTGCCGCAAATGAATGGGGACGTTTTGGTATTAATGTCAATATCATTAGTCCGCTTGCTGATTCACCAGGTGTACAAGCATGGGCAAAAGCACAGCCAGAGTATTATGAAGCGGTGAGAAGTAAAATCCCGTTAGGCCGTTTTGGTGATATTGAGCAAGATATTGGTCGAGTAGCTGTTTTCTTAGCTTCTGACGATTCTCAATACATTACAGGTCAAACGATTATGGTGGATGGAGGCTCACTAATGCTTCATTAATTCTCAGCGTTTGAGGAGGATTTTTTTGAAACAGACAAATATTTTTAAACTGATTCATATGATTGAACAGGTGAACAATGCGAATATTATACGTTTTACAAAAGCGTTCCCATATCCTTTAGGAATTTCACCAATTTTAGTTTTAAATGAGCTACATGTCAAAGGCCCTCAAAAACAAGCCGAATTAGCTGAGACAATCGGCTATACAAAAGGTGCTATGACGAGCATTGCTGAAAAGCTGGTCAAGCTTGGATTAGCAGAAAGACTATATGATCCATCCGACCGCCGCACCATTCGCTTACAAATTACAGATGAGGGTCAAAGTGCTTTAGCAAAGGCTCAATCTATCGGAAAAGAGGTCTTTGTACAGCTTTTTGAAGTATTAGATGATGAGGAAATTGCCCAATACTTGCGGATTCAAGAAAAATTAGTACAGGGTATCCAGCAGAAATAACCATGTAAAAAGATCAACCTACCTTTTAAGAGGTGGGTTGATTTTTCTTTGTTTAGGCGGATAACTGGCGGATAAAATTCAAAATGTGACGGATAAAAAGAGGATTCTGGCGGATAGCCTTCTTTTTTTGCATGATAGAATGGCTCTAAGTGGATAGAATGTCCAAACTGGCGGATAAAATTCGAAATGTGACGGATAAAAAGAGGAATCTAGCGGATAGCCTTCTTTTTTTGGGTGATAGAATGGCTCTAAGTGGATAGAATGTCCAAACTGGCGGATAAAACTCAAAATGTGACGGATAAAAAGAGGATTCCAGCGGATAGCTTTCCTTTTTTAGGTGATAGCCATGCTCAGCACAATACGAATGTCCATATGAACTGCTTGAAATGAAATAGTTCATTTAAAATCTAATTGTAAAATAGTTGAATTTATTGAAAATTGTCCGTCTTCATTTTATAATCAAAATACGGTTCTATTATAGAGACATTTGAGGTGTGAAATGACATTAAAAACATTAGATAACTCATTGGAGGTACTGAAATATTTTAATAAGGAAAATCCTACATGGGGTGTTCGTGAGCTAGCAAAAGAGATGGATATTAGTCACTCCATTATTTATCGGATTTTAGCAACCTTCGAAAAACAAGGCTTTCTTATTCAAAATCCTGAGACAAAAAAATATGAATTAGGGCTTCGCTTTCTAGAATATGGCCAGATGGTTAAAGATAAATTAAATCTTTCTGACTTTGTTTTACCAATTATGATCAACCTTGCAGATACCATCAAAGAATCCGTATTTTTAACATGGCTGGATGGAACAGATGGTGTCACAGTAGAAATAGCTGAGAGCTCTCAAACCATTAAGTTTTCAGTGTCGATTGGCACGCGGACACCACTACATATCGGGGCATCTTGTAAAGTCATCATGGCGTATCTACCTGAAGAGAGAAAAAAGGAGATCATGGAGCATGGGATGAAAAGATTAACTCCTGAAACCATTACTGACCCTGATGAAATGTTAGCCGATTTAGAAAAAATACAACAGCAAGGCTGGTGCTTTTCAACAGGAGAGTACTCTCATTCAGTATTTGGGCTAGGTGTACCTCTTTTTAATAGTAAAAAAGAAGTCATTGCCTCTTTAACAATTGCTGGCCCTATTTATCGTAAGCCAACAGAGGAGAAATTACCTGATATGGTCAATGTTCTTCAATATGGAGCGATGAATATTCAACGGTATTTCGATCAATACAGCTTTAAATTATATCATGAATAAGCATGAAAAAGAGGCTCAAGATAGACATTAACTATCTTGAGCCTTTGCTTGGATTTTTTTCATGATGGATACGGCCTTGTCAATTTCTTCAAACGTATTAAAATAGTGTGGTGAAAAACGGGCCATTTTAGAAATTTGATTGCGTTCCATAATGGTATTCGCCATAAATGTGCCAGCTTCAATGATGACCCCATGTTCTGCTAAAGCATTGGTTAGCTCATCTGGTGACAGCCCTTCAATGTTAAACGGCGTAATCGATAATCGATGAGCACTATTTTGAGGACCATATAAGACAATGCCTGGAATGGTTGCAAGCTGTTCAATTAAATAGTTTGTTAGCTGCTTTACACGATCATATATGTGATGGATACCGATATTGTTCGCATAATCAATAGCTGCCCCTAAGCCGAAAATACTTGGAATGATCGGACAACCTGGCTCAAAACGTTTAGCTGTTTCTAAAAAAGAATAGGCATTGTTCTGATAATCCCACTGGGTGCTGCCCCAGCCAATCATAATAGGCGTCAATGTTGGAATGAGTGCTTCTCGTACATATAAAATACCTGATCCTTCAGGGCCGCGTAGCCATTTCCGCCCACTAGCAACTAGAAAGTCACAGCCAAGTTCGGCAACATTAATGGGTGTTAAACCAAGTGTTTGATTGGCATTCATCAATGTTAGTACATGGTGTTGCTGGGCTAGCTGACATATTTCTTTGGCAGGCTGGAGTGCCCCAGCAGCGTTAGACATATGGGCAAAGGCAATTAATTTTGTTTGTGGTGTGATGAGTTGTTCAAGTGCATATAAATCTACCATATATTCATCATTGGTTTTTAACACTTTCAGCTGAACCCCTTGTTGCTGAAGGGCAAGCCAAGGCACATAGTTACTCAACATTTCTGTGTCGAGCACTATGACCTCATCTCCCTGTTTCCATTGCAAGCCACCTGCGACATAATTAATCGCCACTGAACCGTTTGGCACAAAGGCAATCTCCTCTTTTGTTGCGCCGATGAACAATGCTGCTTTTTCTCGAATACGCTCTACTTGCGCATACGTTTCTTGACGAAAAGAGGGCAAGTAGGGACCAATACTTGCTTGTTTTTGGAGATAGCTAGTCATTTCATCCACTACTGGCTGTGGCATGGCAGATGCAGCAGCTGTGTTTAGATAAATATAGTGTTCAAGTAGCGGCATATCCTGTTGTATTTTCCTCATATCGATCATTGTACACACCAACCTTATAAAATGATTAATTCTTTCGAATAGGTCATTAAATTTTCGTAACCATTTTCTGTGACGATTAAATTATCCTCGATACGAACACCACCAACATCCTGCACATAGATACCTGGCTCCACGGTAAAGGCCATGCCTGGCTTTAACACTAGCTGATTACGCTGCATCATATAAGGCTCTTCATGTGCACTTAAACCAATGCCATGGCCAAGTCGGTGTGTGAAAGAATTGCCATAGCCGGCATCGCGAATAATGTCTCTGGCTAGATCATCAATGGCATGAGCTGTCATACCTGGTTTTATGGCTGCTATGGCTGTTTCATTTGCTTGCTTCACAATGCTATAAATTGTTTTGAGCGTTGGAGAAACTTCTCCTAAAGCAACTGTTCTAGTCATATCCGCCACATAGCCCTTATAAATCGCGCCAAAATCTATGACGATTAATTCACCTGTCTCTATTTTCTTTGTGCTCGCTCTACCATGAGGAAGTGCACCTCGATAACCAGAAGCAACAATGGTTCCAAAAGGTGTTCCCTCTGATCCACGTCGTCTCATTTCATATTCTAATTGGGCTGCGACTTCCATCTCTGAAATACCAGCTTGAATAATCGGTAATGTGGCTGCAAGACTTTCTTCGACGATCTGTACAGCCTGACGCATGAGGGCTATTTCGTGTTCATCTTTTTCCATACGTATATCACGAATGGTTTCACCGATATTACATAAAGTGTCATATGTAAGGTTTTCGATAGCTTTCTGTTCCTTCACGCGCATGGTGTCAAACTCAATGGCAAGTGTCTGCGCTGTTCCTAGTTCTTTTTTTAGTTGCTGGATGGCCTGTGACGGTCCTTCCTCATCCGAATAGGATAGGATTGTCCCTCCATTACCCAAGTCAACTTTTGTTAATTCTACTTGTGGAACGAGAAAGTATAATTGATGATGAGCAGTAATAGCGACTACTGTTAGGCGTTCACTTTGCTTTAACTGAAGACCTGTAAAATAATACATGTTTGACCCTGGCACTAGCACTGCTACATCAATTGACTGTTGCTGCATACGGGAAACGAGCTGCTCTCTTCTTTTTTGAAACATTGAGTGATTCCTCCTAAAAACGTTTCTATTATAGAGACGTTGTATCTGAAAAATAGTATATATCAACAATAATGAATTTTCAATAAATTAAGATAGCACCATTTTGATAGAGGGCAATGAATGTAAAAGGAAGATAATTGACAAATGAGGGAATAGTATGTTGTAAATTTAGTAAATACTAGTGTACGTCTTTTTTTCGTTCATTATGCATATAAGTAGACTAGATAAACTTTTTTCCAACTTAATACGTCAAAAAGAGGGGCAAAATTGTTAAGCAAGAAAGGACTTATGTATGGAAAAAAACATGAAACGCTCAAAAGAGAAAAAGAGCAAGAAAAAATTATGGCTGTGGATTGTTGGTAGCCTATTAGCAATTTTTTTAATTTTTATAGGTACTGCCTACTTTACCATCCAAAAAACTATGAATAAAATAAATACACCACTTATTCAAACAACAGATGCAGCACAACCAGAAGAAAAAACAGTGATTAAAAAAGATCCCTTTTCGGTTCTAATGCTTGGGGTCGATGAACGTAAAGATGATAGTGGACGTTCCGATACCATGATTGTAATCACTGTAAATCCTGAAAAGCAGACGATGAAAATGCTTAGTATACCCCGTGATACTCGAACAGAAATCGTTGGTCATGATACGGTAGATAAGATTAATCATGCCTATGCCTTTGGAGGCGTCCCTATGGCTGTGGATACGGTCGAAAATTTTTTAGATATACCCATTGATTATTATGTATTTATTAATATGGAGGGCTTTTTACAAATTATTGATACGCTGGGTGGCGTAACAATCGATAATGATATGGATTTAACCTTTGACGAATACCATTATCCAAAGGGAGAAATCACATTAGATGGTAATGAGGCCCTTATTTTTTCTCGTATTCGTTATGAAGATCCTCGAGGTGATTTTGGACGCCAAATTCGACAACGTCAAATCATTGAAGCGGTGATGAAAAAAGCCTCCACACCATCAACATTATTAAAAGCAACTGATATGTTGAATGTACTAGGCGACAATGTTCGCATGAACTTTTCGGTGAAGGACCTTATTCAGCTGCAAAGTATTTATAAAAAAATGGATAAGGATATTGAGCAGTTATCGTTCGAACAGGGAGACGGTGAAAGGATTAACCGCATTTGGTACTATATTCCGAATGAGGCAGAGCTTCAAAAAATACAAACAGATTTAAAAAACCATTTACAAAAGTAAGCAAGTTGCTTACAAATGTCGCATACTAGTTGTAAACTTTTTGGCCACGAAGGGAGGGAGATGAATGAATGGGAGGACCCAGGTGCTGAGGTATACAGCGCTGAATCATTGCATGCAAAGCTATGTACCTAAACGTAAAGTGCGAAAAAATCCAGTCCAATCAGCAATAAGAGGCCTACAAGTATTATGTTTAAAATTATTTATGTAAGGGATAAAAAATCATTCAGGTAGGGTGCATGCCTAGTTGAATGATTTTTTTGCTGTTATTCATCATTTTTCGATATTTCTTGAAATATCAGAAAATTAAGTGTATACTGACATTAGAAATGGTTAAAGGAGTGATTGTGATGATTGTAGGCACAATTTTATTAGCATTTGCATTACCAGTGGGTATCGTATTAGCAGTAGATTTATTAAACGAGCAGCATCACTCTGCTACACAAACTAACCATTCATAACGTTGAAACAGTAAAATATCAATTTCTAGACAATGTTACTTTGTAGCCTTGTCTATTTTTCTATGAATAGGAAACAATTTGTGTGATTCATTCGTCAATAATAGTGAGAAAATGTTATACTATTAAAAAAACAGTATCGGGGAATGAGCATGCAAGCGGAAAAAACATCCAATCTTAAAAAAGAAATATTATCCTACATCAAAATTATTGTCATTACAGCTGTTGTTGTTTTTGGCTGTAAGCAATTCTTATTTGCGCCGATTAAAGTACAGGGAGCATCTATGTATCCAACTTATCACGATAAGGATATTATTATTGTAAGCAAAACAAGTAAAATCGAGCGTTTTGATCAAATTGTTTTCCAATCTCCTGTCGAAGATGAGTTATATATTAAACGTGTCATTGGGCTTCCAGGGGATAAAGTGGAAATGAAAGATGATGTATTGTACGTCAATGGCAAAGCATATAAAGAAGATTATGTGAACCGTCAAACGGATGATCCTAATCAATTACGCATTACGGAAAACTTTACATTGGAACAATTAGTGAATGAAAAAGAAGTGCCAGAGGGCATGTATTTTGTGCTTGGTGACAATCGCCTAAAAAGTAGTGACAGTCGCCATTATGGTTTAATTTCAGAGGATGCTGTATATGGTGAATCGAAATTAATACTATATCCATTTAGTCATTTTCATATTGGCTCAAAATGATGAAAAAAGAGGTCACTCCATTGAGTAGCCTCTTTTTTATTGTTGGGGTAAATCGGTACAGCTTTTATAAGTGGGATAATAGACACAAATCCTTGAATTTTCAACGGTTTCCTTGATGGGCGATGGCTTACTTTTCATGGGAGATTGCATTGCTGGTTCTTCATTTGTGAACGCTTCTTCTACTAATTCTACGCCATAAAATAGTATTAAAAAATAGCAGACAAATCCTACTATACGCAAACAATCACCTCGTAAAATAGTTATTGTATGTTTATATATGTCAAATTCGTCGAAATATAAGCAGAAAATCGAAATTTTCTCTTGCCAAAAAGATTTTTAGAGGCAATGAATTCTATGAAAAAAGCTATTGTCAATGAAATTTTGATGTGCTACTATAGCTAAAGTAAATATTTGATCTGTATAACCTCAATAATATGGATTGAGGGTCTCTACCAGGAACCATAAAATCCTGACTACAAAACTTTGCTTCATTTTTGTAGTCAGGATTTTTTTAGTTTGTTTTAAAACAATCTCCTACAAAAATGAACGTGTATCGAAGGGGAGATTACGATGAATTGGAGAGTTTATATTCTTGCTGTGACTACCTTTGCAGTAGGGTTAGTTGAATTAATTGTTGGTGGAATCCTGCCAAATATTGCAGAGGATTTAGATGTGTCTTTAGCGACAGCAGGACAATTAATTACTATTTTTGCACTTGTTTATGCGATTTCTGCGCCTGTCCTACTATCCTTGACAGCCAAGGTGGAACGCAAGCGCTTATTCCTTATTTCTTTATTTATTTTTACGTTAGGAAATTTAATGACCTTCTTTAGTACAACGTTTATCATTGTGCTAATCGCACGTATTTTCACAGCTATGAGTACAGCGTTAGTGATTGTTTTATCATTAACGATTACAACTAAAATCGTAGAGCCTCGCCATCGTGCTAAAGCACTGGGGCTTGTTTTTATGGGGGTAAGTTCTGCGCTGGTGATCGGTGTGCCAATGGGTATTTTTATTACAGAAGCGTTTGGCTGGCGAGCTGTATTTTTAGGTATTAGTATCCTATCAACGATTTCAATGATATTAATTGCTTTATTACTTGAAAAAATGCCAATTGGAGAAGTAGTGCCACTCAAGGCGCAAATTAAATCGCTGGCGAATTTAAAAATCCTGACAGCACAGTTAACTACCCTATTTATGCTAGCGGGCCATTACATGCTCTATGCCTATTTAACACCATTTTTAGTAGAGGCATTTGATATGAATGCTTCATGGATTAGTATCTGTTACTTAATCTTTGGTATTGCCTCTGTTAGTGGGAATGCTGTAGGTGGATGGGTGAGTGATAAAATTGGCACAAGTAAAGCCATAATTTTAATTGTCTCAGCCTTTGCCATTGTCTTATTTAGTATTCCTTATACAATTATTGCCCTTCCACTGTTTTTAGTATTTACGGTTTTATGGGGTGCGTTGAGCTGGGCACTGACACCGCCATTACAAAATTACTTAATTCAGGCGGATCCTCAATCATCGGATATTCAGCAAAGCTTAAATACAGCTGCCCTGCAAATTGGTATTTCTATCGGATCAGCAGTTGGTGGCGCAATGTTTGCTTGGACAGGGTCCGTTATGCACCTAGCTAGCTTTGGTACAATTCTAGTTCTTTGTGCATTAGGCTGCGCGATCTTTTCTATTAAAAGGGCACCTCTTGGACAGGAACAGCACGTAGATTATCAGTCAGCACATCATCATTCATAATCGAACGATAGCCCTGAAAGGTATTGGGAAAGCCATCCCAATACCTTTTTAATTGGTTTGCATGAATCTATTTTCGTACACTTCCCAAAATTAAATTCTCTATGGTTTCTTAGCATACTCTAATTACCTATGGAATAGATTGTTGTAGTTAATGAATTTACAGATTTGAGGAGTTTGAGATTTTAAGAGCGAATATTATTTTTAAGAAAAATAGTAGGAGACTTTCAAATCTTGTAAATGGAAGGAGAACTCAATGACTGAATATCATCAACAATCAACTGCTGAAGTCATGAAGATATTGAACGTCACCATGCAAGGTTTGACTGATGATGACGTCCAAAAGAGGCAACAGGTCTATGGCTATAATGTATTAGAGGAAGGGAAAAAGACAAGTACGTTGGCTGTTTTTATGGGCCAATTCAAAGATTTATTGGTCATCATTTTACTCGTTGCTGCTTTCGTTTCCTTTCTACTAGGAGAAGTAGAAAGCACCATTGTGATCATGATCGTGGTTATTTTAAATGCCATTTTAGGTACAGTGCAGCATGTGAAGGCCGAACAATCATTAGATAATCTAAAAGCATTGACCTCTCCCATTGCCAAGGTCATGCGTCATAATCAACTAGTCGAAATTCCTTCTGAAGAAATTGTAGTAGGGGACCTCCTGATGTTGGAGGCTGGAGATTATATTAATGCGGATGGAAGACTACTAGAAAGCCATAATTTACACATCAACGAAAGCTCTCTTACAGGCGAATCGATTGCTGTGGCAAAAAGTACAGACCCCATTCGGAAGCAGAATATCACCATTGCGGATAAGAAAAATATGGTGTACTCAGGAAGCTTTGTGACCAATGGACGTGGCATCGTGATGGTTACGGCAATTGGGATGCAGACGGAAATCGGAAAAATTGCGAATTTACTCGATACAGCCAAGGAAAAGAAAACGCCATTACAAATTAGTCTCGATCAATTCGGTGAAAAATTAGCCTTAGGGATTACGCTGATTTGTTTAGCAATCTTTACGATTGATCTTATCCGAGGACGAGCCTTAGTAGAATCCTTTATGTTTGCTGTATCTCTTGCTGTGGCGGCTATCCCTGAGGCTTTAAGTTCTATCGTGACCATCGTATTAGCTTTTGGCACCCAAAAGATGGCAAAGGAAAATGCGATCATCCGCAAGCTTTATGCTGTGGAAAGCTTGGGGAGTGTATCGGTCATCTGTTCTGATAAAACAGGTACTTTAACAGAAAATAAAATGGTGGTACAGGAAGTTTTTGTGGACCAGAAGAAAATTCCTCATGATTGGCTCAATCCAATAAATCCAGTGGAAAAAGAACTAATGGTAAAAGCGCTTTTATGTAGTGACGCTGTCGAGCGTGACCACAAAGAAATTGGTGATCCTACAGAAATTGCGCTCGTGAAATTGGGGAAACAGTATGGGTTAGATGAATTGAAGATACGTGAGCAATATCCACGATTGGCTGAAGTTCCATTTGATTCGACGAGGAAGCTTATGAGCACTGTCAATCAGATGGACAAGCAGCCCATCATGATTACCAAAGGGGCTCTGGATGTACTCTTACCAAAAGTGACACGAATCAAAACATCAACAGGTATTTTTGAGATAACCCCGCAGCATCGCCAGAAAATCGAGGCGGTGAATCGTGATTTTTCTATGAATGGTTTAAGGGTGTTAGCCATTGCTTATAAGGAGGTATTGCCTCTACAAAAAGTCGATCCACGAGCGGAACGAGATTTAATCTTTGTCGGCTTAGTAGCGATGATGGACCCTCCAAGAAAAGAGTCGAAAGAGGCTGTGGAAAGCTGTATAAAGGCAGGTATTAAACCCGTCATGATTACAGGAGACCATAAAATTACAGCAACCGCGATTGCCGAACAAATTGGTATTTTGCAAAATCCAGCTGAAGCTATAGAGGGACATGCGCTCGAAGGCTTAACTGATCAAGAGCTGCAAGAGAAAGTACAGGATTATTCTGTTTATGCCCGTGTTACACCAGCCCAAAAAATTCGAATTGTTAAAGCATGGCAGGATAAAGGACATGTGGTTGCCATGACAGGAGACGGTGTCAATGATGGACCTGCTTTGAAGCAAGCAGATATTGGGGTGGCTATGGGCGTAACAGGCACAGAGGTTGCAAAAGATGCCTCATCCATGATTTTAACGGATGACAATTTTTCAACAATTGTTAAAGCAATCGCCAATGGCCGTAGCATCTATACAAATATTAAAAATGCCATTCTGTTCTTATTATCTGGAAATGCAGGCGCTATTTTTGTCGTGTTATATGCAACGGTTCTGGGCTTACCTGTTCCTTTTGCACCTGTCCATCTTCTATTCATCAACTTATTAACAGATAGTCTGCCTGCTATTGCCATCGGTTTAGAGCCAAATAATAAGAAAACAATGAAGGACAAGCCTAGAAACATTCATACTCCTTTATTAAATAAAAAATTTACCACACAAGTTGTGCTTGAAGGGATATTAATCGCCATCTCCACCATTATTGCGTTTCAAATCGGTTTATCGACAGGCGATACGTTAACAGCAAGCACGATGGCCTTTACAACACTATGCCTGTCAAGGTTAGTCCATGGCTTTAATTCTCGATCCAAACAATCCATCTTTGCGATTGGTGTATTTTCGAATAAATATACGTGGTTCGCCTTTATCATTGGTGTGCTAAGTTTACACATGGTCTTATTTATGCCGATGCTTACAACGGTCTTTGAGGTAGCTCCATTAACACCTGCTCAGCTAGGCTTTATTTATAGCCTATCGGTGTTACCATTCCTAGTCAATCAATGGTATAAGCTACTGTTCGTGAGAAATCGATAAAGATTAAAAAAAGAAGCTTCCGTTAGTTATTAAAACGGAGGCTTCTTTTTAGTGTGTAGAGGCTAATAACCAGCCTTTACTCTTACTTAGGTCAATCAATCTCGCTCCAAGTAGCGCATAACGCATATGGAGTTCACTATATTTAGTTAGATGTGTCTTCTTTACTGCCAGCTCTAAAGCTTGGCTTACGGCAATCAAAGAAGAGGCAATATTCATCGATAAAATAGCACTTATTTCGCCATCATTAATGAAAGATTTCCCACGAATATCCGTTATTTTCATTTTACTGTATTCTATCGATGCTGTTGGTGCCAGCACACCGTTTTCCTTTAATAGCAGTGTTAGCTGTTTATTTTCCTCTTTTAAACATTGAATAAATTCCAATGTAAGGATTTTTAAGTTTTTATCACGCGTATGCTTAAAAAAAGCATGACTGGAAGCAATATAGCCTTGATTGATCCCAAGCTGTGACCAAAGCTTGAAAACCTCCTTAAATCGTAGCGATGCTAGATTATCATTTATCATTGTCATCCTGACACTTCCTAACTCTTAGGTTGATTTAAGATTAGGATGTAGCAGTAAATGACATTCTATTCATCTTTTACAATAAAAAATGTATAAGAGGTCGCTAATAGTAGGTGCCATAAGGGTACATAGGAGGGTAACGATAGGGATAAGGGTATGGACATGGTTTCATATATTGCTGTGGCATGGTTGGTTTATAAGGGGCTTGATCGGTTGCTGATTGGACACGATTGCAGCCTTTTGCTGGTCCGATATAAGTCGTAGGAACAATCGGTGCAATCGTTTTCTTCCATTGTTCTTCATCTAAACAATACGTATGGGCCATAATATTGGCTGGTGTGAATTTTAAGATATCAGAGCCTAAAATGACCTCTGGCGTTGGCGCATCAAAAATAGCAAGTAGATGCGTGTCATCTTCTGTGGCTACTTCATAATGCCACCAGCCCTGTGGTACATTCGCAACCTGCCCAGGCTTGATAGGATAGTTTTGAATTTTCTTGGTAAAGGGATTCAATAGAGAAACCGTTACTGCTCCTGCAATACAATAGACAAGCTCTGCAGCATTTTGATGGTAATGTGGCTCGATGACATTGTCTTTACTTAAAAAAATATCAAGCAAAGATGTATTTTCTAATGTATTTAATTGTTCCACACCGAGAATATTAATGTAATTTCGGGAGTCTTTTTTAAAAAGCGTACTTTTATTGACATCAAAAGTGAACGCTGCAGAAGGGGAGCTATAATCGATATTTGAGCTGATACTTACATCCTTTCTCATATAAATTGAGCTATTCATCATCATAGATTATGTTTTAGGTACTTCTAGACTTACACAAATGCCTAGCTACAGTCAGCCTCTATCTGGATAAAAAATTAGCTAAAATTACCACTTCTATTTCAGAACATACGTGCGTATAATAAAAACACAAACGTTTGTTCTTAGTTATCAAAAACTCTGTTCAACATGAACGCAAACAGAGTCAGTAAAGGAGCATTCAACATGAAAGAACAGTTGATAAAAGCCATGCATCGTCACCAAATCGTTCACATGATGTATATAGCGAAATCAGGTGCCATTACGAAAAGGCGCGTGAAAATCATCCACATTAAAGGTGATTCCTTTACCGCCTTTTGTTTTACAAGGCTAGCGAAGCGTACGTTTCATATTAACAATGTTCTAGCACTTCTGCCCATTCTCCAACGGGAGTCTGAGGTGATATGAATTACAAAGACTTCCCGCAGAAAGATATTTTTTGTATTGATATGAAGTGCTTTTATGCAAGCTGTATTGCCATGCTAGAAGGGCTAGATGTGCTGACAGATCCAATTGCTATCATCGGTAATTTTGAACAACCTGGCAGTATTGTGCTGGCTGCATCACCAGTGATGAAAGAAAAATTTAACATTAAAACAGGGAATCGGCGTTATGAAATTCCCAAACATCCAGATATTAAGTTGTTTGAACCAAAAATGTCCTTTTTTCTAGAGATGTCAATGGCCATTACGCGTCTGATTGCACAATATGTCCCTCCAGAGGCGATCCATGTTTATAGTGTGGATGAAAGCTTTATAGATCTAACAGGCACGGAGCAACTTTGGGGTTCGCCTGAGCAGGTAGCCAAATTGATTCAGGAAGACATCTATGAAAAGTTTCGCATTCCGTCCGCCATTGGCATGGGACCAAACATGTTGATGGCTAAATTAGCATTAGATTTAGAGGCAAAAAAAACAGGCTTTGCCAAATGGACCTATGCCGATGTCCCAACAAAGCTTTGGCCAGTGCGTCCTTTATCTGATATGTGGGGGATTGGGAAACAGATGGCAGCCAATTTAAATGCGATGGGTATTCAAACAGTCGGTGGATTAGCCCATGCCGATTTAGCCGAATTAGAAAAGCGCTTTGGTATTATGGGTAATCAATACTATTACCATGCATGGGGCATTGATCTCTCCACATTAGGTGAGCCATTGGTGAACAATGCGGCATTAAGCTTTGGGAAGGGTCAAATGCTCATGAAGGATTATCACACACGAAAGGATATTGCGGTTGTACTCCTAGAAATGTGTGAGGATGTGATGCGACGTACACGAGAAGCAGGCTATGTCGGGCGGACTGTTAGCTTGGGGCTCTCTTACAGTCGCAATGCGATGACGAAGGGGTTCCATCGCTCAAGAACCATCGAAAATCCAACCAATGAGACCCTTGTTATGTATCAGACTTGTCTGGACTTACTAGATGAGCATTTTGCGGGTGAGCCAGCGCGTCAATTATCTGTTAGACTGACAAACTTAGAGCCAGAGCGTAGCATTCAGCTTGATTTATTTGATGAGCGTAAGGACCAGCGACAGGTCATTGGTCATGTCATGGATGCGATTCGTAGAAAATATGGAGTGGTGGCCTTATTACGCGCAGCCTCCTATACCAGCGCTGGTACAGCTATTTCACGGAATCGCTTAGTGGGCGGGCATTTAGCATAAGGAGTGGAAAAAATGATAAGAGATAGAGGAACGATGAAATGGACAGCGATGATGCTACCAGAGCATTTAATGCTTTTGAAGGCATGGAAACAAGAGGTGTTGACAGAGTTGCCTCGGGAACATGCTGAATGGGAGCTTGAAGAATTACAGCAAACAATCACACAAGCATTCACACAGCATAACTATATTATGTTAACTATATGGGAACAAGGTAACTATGTGCAATGGGGAGGTACCATCCAAGCTATGAACGAGGAGCAGCTGCTACTAGAAACCATTACCACAACGAAGCCCATCCCGTTAAGATACATTTATGCTGCTCGTATAGAAGATGATGGATGTGATTAATGGAGAGCAGCGGCGATTATTACATCAATATTTGCTGCTTGATTTAGCTGTGAAATCCTTGCAGCACGACCTAACAGTGGCGGAACATTTTAAGATGAAGCGTGTATTTTTACCTGCTATGGATGCTTTATTAAAGCAGCTACACAAAGATTATTTTCA
This sequence comes from Lysinibacillus sp. JK80, assembly GCF_027557635.1. Lineage (NCBI taxonomy): Bacteria > Bacillati > Bacillota > Bacilli > Caryophanales > Bacillaceae > Lysinibacillus > Lysinibacillus sp. JK80. The sequence continues at coordinate 504,274 of NZ_CP058997.1, forward strand.
ATTAAAACGTCAGCTCGCCCAGCAAAAAATACGATTAGTTGGCTGGCATCGAATTGATGATTATTTTAGTGATGTGCAGGTGGCTACCGCAGGCAATGATGAGGTACTACGCTATGCCAATCAAGCGTTAAAAACCCAAGTCGAAGAGCTAATGAATAAACATTTACACAATGCCTAGGCTTACGTCTACGACGAAAAAGCCAAAAGCTGATGACAGGAGTGGTCAGCTTTTGGCGGCTTTATTTCTCGATAGGTTTCACATCAATTTGCTCAACAAGAAACTCATTGTTAGTACGATTAAATTGATAGGTAATACGAACATCGGCTACATAGATAGGTGAGATGCCAATCGATCCAGGGATGTTTAACATTATTTTTTGATTTTCTACTGTATAAATGACCACACCACCGAAAGCAAGTTGCGCTTGATTGATATCTGGTGCTGGATCAAAGTCATAATCAAATGTAGATTCTTTTCCCTGTGCTTTCATCGTAATCGCTAATGTGCCATCATCTTTTTTCGTAATCGTTGATTCAATAGTATGTGCAACGATGTCTTCATAATGTTGGACATTCATCTCCGATAAATCCTCTCCATTTACCACATGAATCTCATAGTGATTAAGGCCTGTCCCTCGTCCAGTTTGGATAATAATAGCAGCCTCTTCCTTATGATCATTTGTCAGATCTGTATAGAATAACTGAGGTTTAGTTCCTGTATCAGGGATTGTCCAGTCAAAATTTTTCCGCTTACCATCAATATCTAAAGTTACCTCTGTAATTTCATTTTGTGCTTCATTTCGTGCAAATAATTTCACCTTCTCATCATCGGAAACGGCAATCAATGGAGCCTCATGCTGTATCTCCAGCTGTGATGAGACCTGTTCAGCAGGGGTGTTTACTGTCTCGTTTGGAACAGTAACACTACATCCAGCTAGTAGAGAAATTCCTAATAACCATAGCCACATCTCTTTTTTCAATGTCTAGTTCCACCTTTTCTATAGCTAATTGACTTTATTATACTGTACAAACATGCCTCATAGCAGTTGAATTCGTGAAGGAAAAGCTTATATGCCAGGGAGTGGAGGTGTAACAATGAAATTCTTAAAGATGGTAGGGGAAAATAGAATTCCATTGTTTGTAAGGTACGTCTCGCATTTTGAAAAGCAAATGAGTGACGATTTCTTTACAATGGCAAATTCATAACGATTTGCTCACCAATAGGTCCCATTCTTCTTTCTCCATGATCCATAAAGCCCACTTTGACATATAAATTCTGTGCAGCTATATTTTTATGATTGACGACTAACACTACTTCATTACATTCTTTAAACTCCTGCTTCACAAAATCAGCAAGTGCAGACATAGCCTTTTTAGCATAGCCCCTACCTTGCTGCTGATGGTCGATGGACAGGGCAGTTAGTAACATTGCCTGAGGATTACTAGAATATTGTTGGACTCTGTCCGTTGCATGAAGAACAAAAAAGCCGACAGGTACGCCACCACTTAAAATCACAATTGGATACTGTCCGACCTTCTCGATTGAAATCTCTTGAGGAAGTGCCGTAAATTGGTGTTGTTCTTCAGGTAATTCAAAACGATTTAACTGCTCTACATAGCTTTCAGAGAAATGTACTAACTCAATATTCGTTGTTTCTTGCATAAAAAAGCCTCCTTTTCTAATAGTTTAACCATAGAACAAACGTTCGTCAAGGAGGCTTGTATTAAAATAATGTGGGGGTAGGTCATTTTAACTTAAAAGGGTACCAAAAAGTAAAATAAAAGAAATACTAATCATCACAATAAGTGTAATGACCATTGTTAAAATTCCTCGAAGCAAGGTCGTTAAATTTTTAACATTTTTCATACCGACCAGGCTTAGGTAGAAACAGGCAATAGACAAGAGTAGTGTCAACAGTAATGGATGGAAATGAAGATATGTGTCAAAGAAGTCTTTCATTGAACCTGATAGAAAAAATAATAGAATACAGCCCAAAGATAAGATAAATGACCAGAGATTTAAATTAATTCCCATTGTTTTCCTCCTTCCTATAAAAACGAATTTGTTGTAGGAATGTTCCGATGATTCCGCTTGATAGGGAAAAGGAGAAACTAAATGTGTAGTTGCTAGAACAGGGCCACTCGGACGAAAGTGACCCCAAGTACCAAAAGGAGTGTAAAGTAAAGTTGAAAGTACTTTACACTATTATTATTATGTGAAGCTAGCGGTTTAAGATAGTTATCTATCTAAATTACTAACTTTTAATTGTGAGTAAAAATGAATGAGCTAGAATAAAACGAAAAGGGAGGAGATTTGAATAGCTGTGGTAGCGATTCATGGTAAAAAGGCTTTAGCTTCTGTAATGGAACAGAGGCTAAAGCCTGAGACGATCAATTAACACATGAAGCTAGCACCAACGATAATAAGAAGGATGAATAGTACAACAATAAGCACGAATGTAGAGCTATTGCCGCTTTCATTGTCCCCGCCACAGTAACTATTGAAATTACAGTAACTCATGAAACACACCTCCTTTCTTTCTTTTAAAGTATGTATTGGACAAAAGGGGGGTGTTAGCGAGTAGAGAAAAAATGAGTTGTCCCTTCATTCGGGAATAAAGAGGTGAAAGCTTTACTTTATTATTATGATGGAATAGTAGCTTGAGTTAGTTGTTAGCCTGTATAGCATCAAGAATAATGAAACAAATTCTACTAATTGTATTGGTATTCAACACGATGTAAAAAAACATCCGTTCTAGGATGTTTTTTTAGTATAACGGCTGCTGCGTATGACAAGGGGGGAAGCCGTTCACATCATGAATCATATGAAGGTCGTACTGCTTTAAGGCAAATTGACTTTGATACAAATATTCAAGAACAAGCAGTTTTCCTCCTGATACGCCACAGAGGACACCAGAAGTTCCTTGACCATTTGTAAAAGAAACACCAACAGGCTGACCGATTAAATACGGAATTTTATGTTGCCAAGGCACAATAGCCACTCCTTTCACTATAATATATGAAAAGAGTGGCTAGAGGTTCTTACCTTCACAAAATCGTACACTCTGTTTGTGGAGATGCTAACTAAATACTGACAAATCAATCATTCTTTCATTACTGTTTTTATGGTAATATAAGTTATATATGGGGTTATAAAGAATTTTTAGTTATTAACGATCGGGAGGAGAATGGATGAAATTTAAAAAGGCAATCACCTTTATTCTAGGTCTCTTACTACTTATGCTTGCTGCCTGTACACCAACAGAAAAAAGTGAGAGCCAACTTCATGAGAAAAAGCAAATAACAGATGATGAAGAGATGGTGCTCTCATTTGAGCACCCTCAAACCAAACAAAAATACAAAATCATTCATGCCAATCAACTGTTTTATCCGTATATGGAAAAGGTCAAAGAGAATCCGAATCTTTCAAGCTCGGAAACTCTGGATTTGTACAATAAGGAAGTTATTCAACCGATCTACCAGGATTGTTTTGAAAATGGGGAATATTATCATATGGCAGAAACCCTGCTTTCTACGGTTCCTACAGGGTTAACAGAAATTCAAGTGGAGAGTGAAAAAATGGAGACGCATAAAGCAGAAATCAATCAACTCATTCAAGAATCGCTATTGAAATCCGCAGACCTCTTACCCTCTCAAAGCGATGTAGCCGTTTGTGTATTCCCTTCAGCAACCAATAATAGAATACCCTTCGCAGTTGGAGCGGGCAAAATAATCCTCCCGCTTAATCTAAATGTTCTGGATGATGGTATAAAGTCAACTGTTGCCCACGAATACCATCACAGCGTTTGGGCGGAAAAATATTTCAATAAAGATGTCGGAGCTTCGGTATTGGATAATATCGTCTTTGAAGGAAAAGCGGTCATGTTTGAAAAAAACGTTTATCCCGACTACGGCTATACAGCGAAGAATGTAACTTACAACAAGGAATTATGGTCTAAAGTAGAACCTGATTTACATAAGTACGACAGTAATCGTACCTCAGACATCTTATATGGTGGAAAAGGGTTACCGAAAAATTATGGTTACAGTGAAGGCTATAAGATGGTTAAATCCTATCTTGACTTGCATCCTAATCAAACACCAGAGGATTGGACAGCCTTAAGTGCAAAAGAAATTTTCGAAGAAGGAAAATACTTGGAACACTATCAATAACTATTTTGATGACACTTATTTGTGAGAGTACAAAATTAAAGAGCACTTTTACTGATTACAACATGAACTAGTAAAACATGCAGCATAATGATAGGACTTTCTCAATCGAAAAAACAAACAATAAGTCACTACGGTTTTAAATCGCAGTGGCTTATGTAATGCCGCACAGTCCTATTAGCCTGATGGAATGAGGAGAACCTTCCCAAGAACAATGCAACGGCTTATTAATGAATTAAATCTTGGGGAAATCTCCAACTAAACAGAGTATGTAAAAAGGGATAGCATTGTACAAAAACATCTTGGGGGCGATGTTAAAGGTGCTATCCCGACATTAATGTATGTGAAAGAACTTAAGAACATTACCACTGTAAGTAAATTGAAAAGTAATTGAAATAAGGGTGTAAAGCTTTTATTATAGGTATAATCCTAGGCATCATGGATAAAAAAGGTGGTTTTTCCTTGTCTGCTATGGATGAATTTATATTTTCATTTAATAGAAAATTTTTAGTACATATTTTAAATATAATGTCGATTATGAATTGGTTGATTCGCCACCATCTACATGCAAGACTTGCCCTGTAACATGCCTCGAATCATCTGATGCTAAATAGACAAAAGTAGGGGCGACTTCAAAGGGCTGAGCCATTCGGTTAAATAAATTAGTTCCATGTAAGGCGTTTTCATCAGAGGAAAAGCTAGAAGGAATAAGTGGTGTCCAAATACGGCCAGGGGCTATCGCGTTGACACGAATCTGTTTTTTGGCAACGCTTTTAGCTAGGGAACGAGTCCAGCCTACGATAGCCGCCTTTGTAGCAGAATAATCGATGAGTAAAGGTTCTCCAGCATAAGCCACAACGGAGGCAGTGCCAATAATGGAGCTTCCTGCTCGTAAATAAGGGAGAGCGGCTTTTGTCGTATAGAAGTGAGCATATACATTTAATTTAAAGGTTTCATCAAACTGTTCATCCGTGATGTCTGTCAGCTCATTTTGCTGAAATTGAATCCCAACATGGTTACATAAAATATCCAATTGACCAAAAGTGCTCATCGTTTCGGAAACAATGTCTACACATTGTTTTTTAAAGCGAAGATCTCCAGGAAGCAGCAGACATTTTTGTCCTAATTCTTCAACTCTTTTTTTCGTTCTTAGCGCATCTTCATGCTCATCTAAATAAGCAATGGCCACATCGGCCTCTTCTTTCGCAAAGGCAATGGCAGCAGCTGCACCCATCCCACTATCACCCCCAGTAATAAGCGCCACTTTTCCCTTTAATTTACCACTCCCTTTATAATGAGGATTTTCTATGATGGGCTTAGGAACCATTAAGCTTTCCAATCCCGGTTGGCGTAATTGTCTTTGTTCAGGTTGAGTAAGTGGCACTTCTTTATATTGCGTAATCTTCCCATAGACAGGATATTGCGGGTATGGATCTTCCTTTTTATTGTCCTCAAACCACTTTTGATAAAAGTGGATTTGTGCTAATAATTCACGATAGTCCTTGTCATTCGGATTAGTAATAACCAATCCCTCCTTTTCAACATATACTATGAAAGCTTAGCTTTTTGTGTTAAACATCCAAACAAGCAGTGAAGGAAACAGGAGGACTGAAAATGGAGGTTGAATTTTTCCCAGAGGTTACGCGATTATTAGAAAATGAAGCGTCTACACTTGAGATCCATTATTTGAATGACACCTGGTTAACACCAACCATTGGCGTAAGACCACCTTATTATAGCTACCCAATCTACGAGTCATATTATCCGATTTGGGACAATGAATAAACTGTAAACGAAGAAGCCATCTGGTGTTGTTATTTTTTCAACATCCGATGGCTTCTTGTTGCAGTTAATTCGGGAGTTTTTTTATTCTCAAAACTATTCGCAAAGACAGGTAGGTGATTCACTAAAAAATGAAACGAACGTAATTGTATAAAAGCTTTCTTTTCAGCATTCACCTGCTTTAACCACTACCCACAAAATGAGAGCATGTTTAATCCAATAAATTTTATTGGTAATGACTAACAAATGTAAAGTAGAGATTGATGAAAAGTAAAATAAGGTTAATTTTTCTAAAAATATGCTGTGTAACTGCAACTACTTTAGGTTCTCTTCACAATAATTTTCATACGACAATCGTAAAAGAGACAGTGGCAAGTTCAAGTGATAAAAAGAGATTAATAGCATTAAATAAGTTAAGATCAAATAAGGTGAAAGTTATTCATTCTTTTCAGTTAGTAGCGATAATTTTGAAAGGCAGAAATTCCTTTCACTTAAGGATATATTGATCGGCAACAAGCTACAGTTTTTCATTACATTTTGTCATGAGAAAGGATGGTAATATGAGTAGGAATTTTATTATCTTTGGAGCTAGCCAAGGATTGGGAGATGCATTTGTTAAGGGGTTACCTGTCAAAGGAGATACAGTATGGATGGTAGCACGAACGAGACCCAATAGTTTAGAACTAAATGATGGAGTAAATCGTCACTGGCTATCCATTGATCTGTCTAGTCAACAACAAATTTCCACTTTAAAAGAAGTGTTACAAGGCATTCCGCTCGATGTATTAATTTATAATGTGGGTGTATGGGAAAAGCATGGTTTTGAAGATGATTATACATTTGATAAGGATGAAGTAGAGGATATTTCGAAATTAATCAATATCAATCTAACTTCTACTATTACATATATTCAGGCACTTTTACCCAACTTAAGACAAGCGGAGCAGGGAAAGGTTATTTTAATTGGATCTACAGCAGGCTTAGATCACACAAACAATGCACAAGTTTCATTTGTCACATCTAAATTCGGCGTAAGGGGCATTACAAATGCACTACGTGAACATTTAAGGAAAGATAAAATTTCTGTCACATGTATTAATCCTGGTGAACTGGCAGCAGAAGTACCCTATGAAGAAGGAGCGGAAAAAGCCATTCATTTATATGAAGGTACACGAATCCCCGTACAAGATATTGTCTCTCTTGTGCAATGTGTAATTAATCTATCAGCAGTCTCCTGTGTAAAAGAAATTAATGTCCCAGCCATAACGGATTTAAATGCATGATTACTCAGTGAACGCTACTCAAAATTGAGTAGCGTCTTTTAATAAAAAGGACAAATAGATTCCGTGCCTTAGAAAAAATTTTCACGATCCCTTCACACATAACACTACAATTAAGCTCATATAAATAAAGGTAGTAAAAAAATCAACATCCTTTCATCGTCATAATCAAATTCTAAAAACACTTCCAGCCTATCAAATCTTAAGAAAATCTTCAGGTTCTACTAGGAAATATTTAAGATTCGCTGTGTATAATTATAAAAAAAGGAAATTCACGAAACCATTTGAAGATTTAAAACGTATTGGTAGTAGGAGAGAGAATATTGAAGTAGGTGAAGATATGGCACATACGATTTACATAGTATTAACCAAAACAGGAACGTTATTATCAAAAGCGATCGGCATGTATACAGGCAAGGAGATGAATCATGCATCCATAGCCTTTGATGAGGGGCTATTTGAGATGTATAGCTTTGGTCGAAGGCAATTGAACAATCCGTTAAGTGGGGGCTTTTTACGAGAGGATGCAGAAAGAGGGCTATTTGAGTGTGCCGATTGTGTTATTTATCGCTGTCGTATATCACATTATCAATATTTAGACATGATGAAAATTGTCCGTTATATGTACTGGAATCGAGATCGCTATAAATATAATTTTATCGGACTTTTTGGTGTGGTGATGCAAAAGGAAGTGAGACGTGAGCGTGCTTATTTTTGTTCCCAGTTTGTAGCGACGCTACTAAAGGTGGGAGGGCTAAAAATATATCAAAACCCAGCATTAATGACGCCTCATTGCCTAGCGCAATTACCGTATTTAGAGAAAGTATTTGCAGGGAAATTGGCAGATTATTTACAAACGGTTCGTGAGCCAGCTATGCTATATGGTTAAGATGCACTGCCTGACGTTTAAATAGTAAAATAGACACTCATGCGACAATCTTCTATTTTGTAAGAGGATTGTCTTTTTATCTTTCAGCGGAAAACACCCTTCTTTATCGGTGGTGCGATAAAGGTACAAATTGTACTTTTTGATTCAATGGTGTCTCAATACTTTTCGAGCAAGCTCGAAAAAAATGAACGCAATTACGCTAAGGCGTCATCAATATTAGTCATATTTACCCCATATAGAATGTCAATAAACCTAGTTGCTGGAAATTGTAAAATGAGTCCTATTCCTGTTAAAAGAGTCACCATAAAATTGCTATCATAAATAATAGATACGTACGTTCTATGAGTGAATATCAGCAAGGAGGATATGGAAATGAGTGATGAAATAGCAGCAGTTGGCTGGGATGCGATTGATCAGGCATTAGCACAGGTATATGGTGAGCAGGAGCCAAAGCATTATGGAACTTTGATTCCCTATTCACTAGGAGGACAAGATCCTTTAGATGGAATTAGTGTTTATAAAAGCGAAACATCCATTCCACATTGGCATTTTGTTACATATGGCTTCTCGGAACTATATGAAAAGGAATTTGAAAACAAGGACTATAGTGGATATGGATTTGAATTAACATTTCGACTAGTACGTCAACTAGATGAGGACGAGCCACCTGCTTGGGCATTGAATTTACTACAGAATATGGGCAGATATGTGTTTAATAGTGGTAATGTTTTTAGAGCGGGAGATTATTTGGATGCAAATGGTCCGATTTGCCTTGATGCCGACACACAATTAACGGCACTAGCCTTTACACATGATCCAGAGCTTGCTGAAATCGATACACCAAATGGCAAGATGGAGTTTATCCAAATGGTCGGTATTTCAGAGGATGAGTTAGAAGCGATGCAGACATGGAATACACTTGGTGTACTACAGGCTGGCATGAAGCAAATACCAAGCTATACTACGGATTTAACAAGAACTTCTCTCCTGCAAAATTCTGAAGTTGCCGAGGCAGTTGTGCGAGGAATGGAGGAAGATGGCTCTAATACGGGGTTTCTTTTCGTAGATCAACTTGCTTGGGAAGTAGAAAAAAAGAGCTGGTTTAACAAACCGTCTAATGTTGTTCAACTTGGAGCAAAGCAAGCAGCTGTCATTAGTAAATTATTACGTGGACGTATTCTGAAAGATAAAGATCTTACCTTAGTCGGTCAACAAATAACGATAATATTTAAAGCAGGCCCTCAGGTAGGCTATTCAGAGAATGGTCAAGAGATTACGATCACATTGAACAAGGCAGCGGTAGGAGAATTAAGTCAGAGGCTGATACCGCAAGAAAGTCAATTCACTATTTCTTCTTTAGCTGGTGTAAGTTTTCAAATTTTGAAGACACATATTAAAAATCAAGAAGGAGCGGTTGTGAAAACAATCGGATAAGATGGATCTCTCGCTAAGGCTTTAGCGGGAGATTTTTCTCTAACAATAGAAAGGGAGGATGTACAGTGAAGCAGTGTGTAGAGCATTTTCTAGCGGCTGTGTGGGAGCAAATCACGGCTGTTTATCAAGAAGAGAGTAAACGAATAACAGGGCTGAAAGAGCAAAGTAGGTTACAAGCAGGCATCCTTCAATATTTGAAAGTTGCCTGGAAAAAAGGAAAAAGTCCTAATGGCACAATCTTTATAGATGTTTATGAGCCATTTAGTTGGAGTGATAGCTCCTATAAGGTGGAAGCGGGTTCATACATACAAGAATTTACAGATGTCCAGCATATTGAAGAGCTTTTTAGTGCTTTATGTACTAAAACAGAGGAAGTATTTCAATCTGAGCAATACGGTCCCCGATTTTTTGATTACTGCTTTGAGGTTGTGCTGGAATTTGAACATGATAAAACGGTGCTTCATTATCAAAAGGAGCTGTTGAATAATCGTAAACTAGCGTCAACGAAACAAGTGCTGGCAAGCTTTATAGAAACAAAGGTGATGGCAGAGCTACCAGTAAGACCAAGTGACAATGATGAATTTTTCCTTGCGAAGCATTTGGTCAATCCACATTTTTTTCATCAAACAGCTGATGAAGTCGAACCACTTATTCATCGGCTTCAAGAAAAGCATCGGGCGAATAAAGAACGTTTAGACAAATGGATTTATTATTATACAATGGCCTTTAAGCAGTGGGCAGAGGAGCATTTTTTAACGCACTATTTTGAACAAGCAGGCGATTATAGGAAAGAGTGGGTATTGAAAACAGAGGACTCGGTACAACAACTAGAGCAGGAAAAACTAGATTTCTTTCTTTATGTCGCGTTGAAGATTGGTCAAAAAGATCCAGCCACTCGATTAGAATACTTGGAACTTGCGAAGCAGCTTGGCTCGCTGCAGGCAGCTAATTATTTGGAAAAAGGAAGCGGTCGTTTTGAAAGTATAAGAAAGCGGGATGTATTCGAAGGACAGGCAAATGATATTTTACAAACGATTGATATACGAGTGATGGTAGAAGAGGAAAACGCTTATCGTGAAGCCCTTTACTATATCATTCAACTGCTACAAGAAGGTTTTCCAAAGGGCTATAAGCTGACTTTAAAGAGTAAAGCGAAAAATTATCTTCCTATTAAAAAGTTAGCTAAATCAAAGCTTCATCAATTTTTCGCCAATTGCCTACAATATCCAAATCTTTTCCTTTTATTAGCGGACTATGCCCAGCTTGCTATGGAGGAATTTGCTTGGTATCAGGATGTTGAGCCGAGTGAAAAATCAGCTATGCCCAGCACCTATGCGGTTTTTGGATTAGGACTTTATAGCAAGGATTATTTTCCACTTGTTCAACGATATATGTTACTCGTTGATACAGAGCATCAATCCGTGCAAGATGCTTATGCGGAAGCCTTTCTTGAAGCTCATGGCTTATCAGTAGAGATGATGCCTGTGTTTGTAGCTATTTTACTTGGTGCAAGTGAATCAGCTAAGCCAATAAAGAACATTGACATCATGGATTTAGATTTGCTCGTGGCACTCGGACAAGAACTTGAAAAGAAAGCAGATTATCAGCGTCCATTTGTTTTATATCGAATATTCGGTAGTTCCAAGAAGCTTGCTCAGCGACTAAAGCAAGAATCAGCACCAATAAGGGATGAACTTGAGAAATTACTGCAATGGATGGATTCCTGAAGGGGGTAGACGAATGGAATGGACGGAAGTGAGTAAATCCAAGGATTTAGAGGTCGTTCGGGAGGCCATTAGTAAATTAGATGTAAATGAGCGAGATGCACGTGGGAGAACACCATTGATGCTTTTTATAACAAATCGAATGCCACATGAAGGAGTCAAGCTTCTTTTGGCACAGCATATAGACTTGGAGGCACGAGATAAGCTTGGTGATACAGCACTGAAAAAAGCGGTAAAGTTTAAGCAGAAAGAAGTGATTTCTTTACTACTTGCAAAGGGTGTAAATTTATCTGAGCCAGAGGGGATTACCGCTACAGCTTGGTTTGCGGCAAGAGAGCATGCAAGAATAGCTGATTTATTGGTAGATACACCAGGTGCAATCCGTCTAACTTTGAATGCAGAAGAACAACAGCAAGCTGATGCCATTTTATACGAGGATTCTCTCAATACAATGTGCCAGCGCATAAGCAAGATATCATCAGCTGTTATTTTACATGCCATTGTCAATAGCTATAACTGGGATGATGGCCCCGAGCCTATGCTCGCAGCATTAGCTAATCCAGTTTGTGCCCCTATTACCATGATAGACATGTTTGAGCTAATGGAAGGAGAATATTGGCTAGCACTAACAGAGGAAGAGATAGCGAGTTCCGATTGGAAGCGACCATGGAAAGAGATGGCACTAGCCTTACAAGAAAAATTAAAGTGCTAGCTAGCGAGGAGAGAGTAATGGACCAAAAAGCAAGGAAAATATTAATGCAAACCTATTGGCAATCTGGTGGATGGCGTTCAGGTGGTTATACCTATACAGAAGAAGATTTTCAATATGCTAAAAGTAAGGGCTTGATGTTTGATCGATTAACGATTTCCCATGATGAATGTGTACAAAGATTGCAACAGCTGCATGAGAAATTCTTAACAAAGGAGCTTGTGGTAAAGGCATTTTTGCATAGCTTATCGACGCGCAAAGTACATTTACGCAGTGCCTTATCGAGCTGGGCTCTTACGCATGATTTACCAATGCATACGTATGATGAACAACCTGTGGCATTGGTCTCCTATAGTGGCTGTGGCTACTGTAATGAGCAGAAAATCATGTCCAATGCTACGTATGTCAATGAAGATTTAAATGTGCTTAATTTTGAACGCATCAAGTGGGGAGGGGTTCGCCTCAATTGGCTCATCTATTGTTTACTAGACTTAGAATGCCTAGTGAAAGAACAAGAAGCATTGAATGTAAGTGAGGATGACGTAGCCATCTTAAAACAGATGGTAGCAGCAATAGAATCCTGTAACGACACAGATGCAGCTAGACAGCTTGAAAAGCGCTGGAAAGATGTTTTCAAGTCCAATCAACATGAACGAGATGTGGTCATGGAAATCTGGGGTTATGCGGGACTACTCGTATCAAAGGATGATTATCGCAAGGAGCGTGGACGTGGAACTGATTTTATGTCAATGGCGACTTGGAGAGGACAGGATGGCTATTCACAGGAAAAGATGAAGTTTTACTTTGGCTCCTACCTATAAAAAGGAGCAGTATTCGATCACAAAACTGACCAAAGGATGCTGAGGATTATTGATATAGCGAAGGAATTTTAAGAGCGGCTACTATAATGAACTGCTGCCATGGTCATGCACTAATTATGTGCAGATTTTACCTTTACCAGAGCTTTACTAGAATAAGAAAGAGAGGTGCAGTGAGATGGGGGCTTGGGGATACAAAGCATTGGAAAGTGATGAAGGTTTAGATGTAGTGGCGTTTTTGCGGGAGTTTATGGAACAGCATAAGGAATCCAATCAGCTAACATTATCGGATATTGTACAGGCTATGAAACAGCAAGGCTTTTTTGGTAAAACATTGGAGGATATAGATTTTTTCTACGATATAAGTGCCCTGGCTTTGGCAGAGCTTTATAGTCAATATCTGAATACGGGAACCATTTATGGTCAAGAAAGTAAGGATGAACAAATACAATGGGTAGTAGATGAAAGCTCTTTGACCTTTATATTGCGGTATTTACAGGACATTAGAGATGAAGTACCTGATCAACATGGTAGTAGAGAGATTGTAGAATTATGGCAAGAGTCCAAGAGTTGGCCAGAATGGCAGTCCAACTTAGCCTATCTTATTCAGACGGTGGAACAAGCAATTAACCGTTTGCCACAATAAAAATAGATGGAGTGATAGGAAATGACCTATGATTTTTGGATGATGGCTTCCATCATGGAGTTGGTTGAATATCCAGATGAGACAAGCGATGACTATATAGCACATCCAACTTTACAGACGATCATGGATGTGCTTGAAATCCAAGTACCGATAGCAGAGATTTACGAACGTTATTTTGGTCAATCCATTCATACAGGACATGTTTTAGTATTTGCGAATAAGCAGCAACCACATGTCTGTGTGGTACTTGATACTTATCGAGATCCGCTCGATCAGCTGGATTTAATTCAATTTGGCTGGAGAGTGAACACAAAAGATGTTCACCTAGTAAGACAGCTGACACGAAAACTATTTGATAATTGTGATGAGGGGATTCGCTATGAGGAAGGTCAATCCATTCTCTATCAGGTATTACAAGAACAACGCTATCCTCGAAAACTTTACTATGAGACATTATATGAACAACAGCTGAAGAAATTTTGGGTATGATAGCATCAAAAAGGATTCGTAACACTTTCTATAAAAAGTGTACGAATCCATTTCCTAGAACCTATACAAAGAAAAAGCTGAATAGAGATAGCGCAATCGAAATGATTACAATAGGTCCAATCATTTTCATATGTCGTTTTCGTGCCATTACAACAATCGCTACATATTCACGAATCATCGCATTTGGCCAATAATAAAAGGCTGTCTTAGAGCCAATGCCCTGACTATCTAAGCCCGCAAGTCTTGCATAAATACCCGCACGAAAAAGATGGAAATTATTCGTGGTGAAAATACTGTTATAGGCCTCACCCTGTTTCCGATCATCCATGAGCTGCTTAGAAAATAACATATTTTGATAGGTATTCACAGAGCGGTTCTCCTGAAGTGTATGCTCAATGGGAATGCCTTTTTCTATTGCATATCGTTGCATTGCTTCAGCTTCGGGTAGATTTTCATCAGGACCTTGTCCACCAGAGAAAATAATGGTAGGTGGAGTAGTCACTGCTGCTTGCTTATGATAGAAGTCAATTGCCTTTTGAATTCTACTAGCTAAAAGTGGAGGCACCTTATCATTAATTAATCCACTGCCTAGTACAATAATAAAATCTTGATTCAATCGAGGGCGATTGAATTGGTAGAGGAAATAAGCAGATAAAAAATTGGATAAATGGATAAAAAAATAAAACGTAATGAGTGAAATTCCACCAAAAATGGGCTGGAGGTGGACTGAAAACAAACTCGCTGGATTGATAATCGGTAATAGGATAAAAAGTAAAATGCCAATCGCCACAAGTAATGTTAAGGAATTGGCTAAACGTCTACCTTCTCGCTTCATTAATACTCTCGCATTTAAAAATAAACCAAACATTAAAGCAACAATACCAAAAGGAATTAAAATGAAAAGAGCAATCAGTGGAATAATGACAATAAGCATTAAAAAGTAATGGTCAGATGCTAAAGATAGAATGACGCAGAATAGCAGAAATGAACAGACAAATAGATTAAATAATAGTCCGTTGATCATTTTTCTTGGGTCTTTGAAGTAAGAAATAAGAAAAACGATGAAAAGAATCAGTGGAATAATGCCAAAATACATACAAAATGCACCTCTAGTGATGGAAGTTGGTTAATGATATCTCTATATTATAAGTAATTATTGGATGAAATCAACCATCGATGAAAAAGTGGAGGGGGAGCATCTAGAAGCTCCCTCTATTTTTTTTGTGTACGATGATAGGTTTTATTGAGGTAATGAATATATTGGGTGCGGGTCAATCCACCCGTTTGGCGATTAAAGTCATCGTAGGAGATATCATCTGGAAAACTAAATTCAGCGAGTGCCCGCTGACGATCTTCGCGGAAGTGTGGATGATCTAGCGACTCTGTTACAATTCCTTCCTCTTGCTTCAACCAATCACTGGCAACGCCTGCATAGACACCATGATTGGTAAAACGGCTAGCTGTTTGATAGGAGGTGGAAGGTGCAGGTTTACTAATTGTTCCTGTTCCCCAGGATAGACGATATCGAGGCTCTTTCCCATAGTTTAGTGTCACGCCATAGCCCATTGGAAAGACAATATCGGATTCTGTTAACATTTTATGGCCTATCTTTTCATAGCATCCTCGCATAAAATGGTCATCCATCACAATATGGGTTTGAGGGGCCAATGGAGCAGATATGATTTCCTCAAGAGAAGGCAGGCGCTCTGTCGTTGTCAACAAATAGGGCCGTACAAACAATGGCATTGTCATTACATTATGCCAAATACTATCTTCTCCAAATAGATGATCCTTTTGCATTTGTCGTAAATCGCCAATAACAAGCACATAGCCATCTACAAATAAATCGATTTCTACACGAAAAATATCACCTGGTACAGTCTTATAGCGTAGACTTTTCATTTTAGTTAGCTTTTCTAGCTTGTCTGTGTAATCTGCAGGTAGCTGGGAGGGAAATTGCTCTAACCAATTCAAGAGAGCCGACTTAGTCGTTAAATGCTCAAAGCCTGTTAATGGTAGCTGGTAATATGTTTTAGTGTTACGAGCTGTGATATAGCTAGATGGATGGTTTTCATTACCTAGACCAACAGAAAAAACAACGCCTGCAGCTTTCACAGCGGAGATATTGGTATAATTCAATTTCTTTTCTTTTCCACGCGCAGTTTGAGGGACAATGACTTCACGATTACGTGTTAAAATGTCGACATCCGCTTCTTGGTAGCTATGCTCATTCACGAAAATTCTTTTTTTAATGAGATCGCCTTCAAGGCAAATAAAATAATCCTCTCGAATCGGAATCGTTTCCCAATGTGCTTCTAAAGTATGTAGGCCGAAATAGGGGCGCAATGAATTCGTTAACCAACTAGTAAATGGTGTCAATCGAATTTCCTCCTAGCTATTGTTTTGTATTTTGGTCAAGTATACTGAATTTGGTGGGTGTCGAAAATAGCTTAGATGGAAAATAGTTACTTTTATGCAGTGATAATAATTGCTTTTGGAGCAGATGTCTACCTTTTTCTTCAGGCTATAGAACTGCTATAATGACAGACAGAGGTGATGAATATGCATATTGTGACGATTGAAGGCATACCCTATGCTTGGCTTGAACAATTACAAGAAATCCACGCTCACGTTTTTGATGGAGCAAATTTGCCACTCGAAAAGCTAGAAAAGAAAGAAGGCCTTCTTTGCATATTGGCAGTGGAAGGTGACACATTGATCGGCTTTAAACTAGGCTACCCACATCCAGATGATATTTTTTATAGTTGGTTGGGTGGCGTTCATGTAGCACATCGAGGTCAGGGAATTGCAAGTCAATTAATGAAACAACAGCATGAATATATCAAGACTTTAGGCTTTCACAAAGTTCGTACATATGGAAGAAATACATTCAAAGCCATGCTCATTACCAACCTCAAGCATGGTTTCGATATACTATCAACATTTATTGATGAAAAAGGCAGACATAAAATTATATTTGAAAAAACAATTGATTAAGGAGTTTTATACATGAAAGCATATTTAGCAAATGGGTTATTTTCGTTAGGCGATCGTTTTGTAAATGAACAATTGGCAGCAGCTATTCGCGAGGCAGTACCAGGCATCGCATTATATGTACCTCAGGAGAATGAGGCCATCAATGATAAATCTGCCTATGCAGATAGCTTAGCGATCGCCCAAGCAGATTTAGAGATGCTACAGGATAGCGATGTTCTGATAGCTGTATTAGATGGGGTGGAAATTGATTCAGGCGTTGCCGCAGAGATAGGTGCGTTTTCGATGCTGAATCGTCCCATTGTTGGGGTGCTAACAGATGTTCGTCAGCAAGGGCGGGACAATATGCAAAAAATAGAGGCACTGATCCGAGATGGGCTAGAGAATCAGTTTGTTTATCGTAATTTATTTGTTGTGGGGTTAATTAAACGCAATGGCGTGATTACATCTTCTATTGAAGAGGCTGTGAAAGCCATACAAAAACTACAGAACGGGGAGGCATCATGATGCTATTAGCTACATCAGACATGGTGGCAGGAAAAGATATCATGGAAACATTAGGGCTAGTGAAAGGGAATTCTGTTCAATCTAGAAATATTGGTCGTGACATGATAGCAGGTCTTCGCAATATTGTAGGTGGAGAAATGAAGGAGTATGCGGAGATGCTTGTGCGCTCTCGTGAAATTGCCACAGAGGCAATGGTAGAGGAAGCCAAACAATTAGGTGCAGATGCAGTTGTAGGCGTTCGTTATGCTACTTCATCTGTCATGGATGGTACATCCGAAGTATTGGTATATGGAACAGCTGTAAAATTCAAATAAAAGAGTAGAAGGACTTTCATTCAATGGAAGTCCTTTTCCAATGGTTAAAAAGTGACACATTCATCTAAAATGCTGTAAAATTTTAGTTAATTATGTCAAAAATACAGTCTATTGTGCTGCTTGAATGGTGATTTATTATAGGATGCGTATAGTACAAATTATACCAATAAAGTAGAAGTTTTATCTTGATTCATTTTATAGATAATGAGATGAATGCACAAATGGAGTAGGTGTCAAAACACCAACTGAATCAAGATAAAAGCCCAAGCGGAGGTCACAGATTTTGAAGAGGAGCTTTTTGAGCAACTCGCAAAAAATCTGGACGCAATCAGTATAAGGGCTATTTATGGCCAATATACTGCAAGCTGGGCATGATAGAAGAAAGAGTGGGATATATGGTAGATTCACAACAAGGCAAAGGCTACCGCGTACTATCGATGTTTGATCGATTGATGGATGGCCAAGGAATCAACAAGAAGCAAGAAGCATTGACACATCAGGTTGGTGAAAAAACCATACAACGGGATATCGATGAAATTCGTACGTATCTGGAAAAGGCTAAGCTAGATTACCATTTACAATATGTACGTACAGAAAAAGTGTATAAATTAATGCATAAAAAAAACAATCGTTTATCTAAAGAACAGGTACTAGTCATCGTTAAAATACTGATTGCCTCAAAAGCTCTCGTAAAATCGGATATCGGTGAGATCGTTAATCAACTTCTCTCACGTGTAGCAGACGATCAACTGTTATTAAATGAAAAAATTGTATATGAAGATATCCATCAAAACAAGTCATTATTGTCCTTGATATGGGGAATTTCAACAGCCATACAAAAGAGAAAGGTCATTACAATTGATTATTTACAGGAGGGTGAAGCGATTCCAACTACAAAAATTTTAAAGCCGCTCGCTGTTATCTTTTCAACACATTATTTTTATTTAATAGGAGATAATCAAGAAACCCCAACTGTTTACAGAATGGATCGTATTCAGCATTTTCGTGAAATGACTATACATTTTGAATTTCCATCTGTACATCCATTACAAGTAGAGGACACTAATGACCTTACTCATATCCGTCTTCTCTATAAAGGCCGTTCTCCTCAAATAGTCTACAGTCGTTTCCCAACAGCCCACCTAGTTTCACAAAACAATCATGAATATGTTTTTGAGGCAGAAGTGTTAGAATATGGCGTGAAAGAGTGGTTGTTAAGTCAAGGAGCCGATATGGAGGTATTAGAGCCAATTGAACTGAGAGAAGAGATCATTGAGACCTTACAAGCTATGCAGCAAAATTATCGTTACATATAAAAACCCGTGTATACATGCACGGGTTTTTACGTTTACTGAAACAATTGTTTGATAAATGTCATATCGATATCCTTAGTGAGCTTATAATCTTTCATGTAATTTTCCTCATATAAATACACGAATAAATGCTGGTCATCATCTAAACGCAAGCCAATTTCCCTGTTGTCATTAATTGAGAGTGTTAGCCAGTATGCTTCATGAGAATCAGAATTCGAAAACCACACCTTTTTTAAAGGTAGGTCCTTGAATGGCTGCATAATTTGATTGATTTCTGCTGCGTCAGTAATCGTTACTGTTTTTTCATCTGAGGAACGAATAATTTCAATCTCATGAATTTCCTCCATTTCGAGACGTTCTGTTACCTCTGTTGTAAAATCAGTGTCTCGTGTTAACAGCATTGTCGAGATATACAGAATAAGTAGTGGTAGTAAAATGCCTAGAAGTAGTTTGTATCTTTTTTTCATGCTTGTCTCCTTAAATTCTAAAAATTCACACATATGTATTCTTTTCCACGCTATAATTGAGCATATACTGAAATGATGAAGGAAGGCAATTAAATGACACATAATCATGAAGAAAAAGAACTATTTTACCCAAGTGGAATCATCATGTATCGAGGTGGCGTCAAGAAGAATGATTTCGGTCACGATATTTATGACGGCAAAGGCTCGCTATTTGATCAAGAGGGAGAATTATTATTCGAGGGTGAATTCGTCAATCATATGAAGCAAGGCAATGGCATTATGTATTTGAAAGGACAACTCATTTATCAGGGTGAATTCATACAAAATAAAAAACAGGGTCATGGCATTTTATATAAGGATGGTCATATCCATTATGAAGGTCATTTTCGCAATGACTTAATGGATGGTTATGGTGTTTTATATTATGAAGAAGAAGTAATTCGCCCTTATCAAACACTACGAGCACAGTATCCACATTTAAATCAACCGCAGTATGAGGGTGACTTTGTCCATGGCATGAAAAAGGGAAAAGGCAAGCAATACTTTCCAAATGGATTTTTACAATATGAGGGTGATTTTATTTGGCATCATATGCAAGGGGCTGGGAAGCTATATTACCCTACTGAATCACCAACAGCTGAGGAGCTTGCACGTGGTGTAACTAATCTCCACTATGAAGGTCATTTCTTTGAGGACCTAAAGCATGGTAAAGGCAAAGTATATTCTAGGGATGGAATTTTAGAAGCGGAAGGGCAATTTAAAGAGGATATGATGACAGGGCAAGGAACGCTCTATTATGCCAATGGGCAAGCTTCCTATATTGGTGACCTTGTTCAAGGCAAAAAACATGGACGAGGCGATTATTATAATGAAGAAGGCAAAATTATCTATAGTGGTGAATTTATTAACGATGAGCGGTTACGCATTACACCTGAAGTCGAGCAAGAGATTGCCAAGCTACAAAAACAATTAGATAGTCTTGTAGGTCTTCCGAATGCAAAGAAGGAATTACATAATTTAATAAACTTTATTAAAATTCAAAGTCTGCGTGTGGATCATGGTTTAACAAGCTTTCCTATTACGTATCATCTTGTCTTCTCGGGCAATCCAGGCACAGGTAAAACAACAGTGGCCCGCATTATTGGCCAAATCTACAAGCATCTTGGCGTCCTTTCAAGTGGGCATTTTGTGGAAACAGATCGTGCAGGTTTAGTCGCTGGCTATGTTGGACAAACAGCGTTAAAGGTTCAGGAAGTCGTTAACAAAGCAAAGGGCGGGGTACTTTTTATTGATGAAGCCTATTCATTAATGAATGATAAACAGGATGCATTTGGGAAGGAAGCTATTGATAGTTTATTAAAGGCAATGGAGGATCTACGTGATGACTTGGTAATTATTGTTGCGGGCTATACAGAGCTAATAGAAGATTTTTTACAATCTAATCCAGGCTTTAAATCTCGCTTTAATCATTTTGTACAATTTGATAATTTTAGCACGGATGAACTCTATGATATTTTTGCGATGCTTTGTCAAACGAACGATTATCAATTTGGCGAAGCATTTGCCCAACATATGAAAACACAGCTACGTCATATGCCGATTGAAACCATCCCTAATTTCTCGAATGGTCGTTATATTCGAAACTTGTTTGAAAAACTAGTGACGATCCAATCAAACCGATTGATTCAACAGGCAACAATCTCGAGAGAAGAACTCATGACATTTGAGGAGCAGGATATTTTACAGGGCATTGCAGAAAAGTTGTTTGACAATACTTTTTAAGAGAAGGAGTAAATTCATGAAAAAGCTATTAGTGTTTATTTTAGTGTGTGCATGTATTTTACCACGACTAGTAACAGTTCATGTTACAGTGAATAATCATATTAATGTACGCCATAAAAACGATAAAAGTTGATGAGTGATGTATAAAGTGGTAATATAAGACAAAACATACGCTAACGTATTTTTTGGAGGGCAATTATGCAAGTAACGAAAGAGGATTGGATTAGAGCGGGTCTAGAGCAATTAGCAGAAGCGGGGATTCATAAAGTACGTATTGAAGCACTTGCTCGATCATTAAACATTAGTAAAGGTAGCTTTTATCATTATTTTCGTGATCGTCAACAACTTTTAGATGCCATGCTAGACTATTGGGAAACCCACGCAACAAAGGCCATTATTCAAAATATGGAGCAAGTTGATGCTACTTTAGAGCAGCTTTTACGGATAAGTTTTCACAAAAATAAAAAGATGGAGATAGGCATTTATGCTTGGGCCAAATATGATTCAGATGTCGCAAAGCGTATCGTTCAAATAGAGGAGCAGCGAATAGCCTGTGTGGCGACACTCTATCAAAAAAGTGGTATCAGCATAGACGAATCCACTGATCGTGCAAGATTAGCTTATTTAACCTATATAGGCTGGATGACACGATTTGAAGCCAATCCTCATTTCGATCTCGAAAAAATGATTAAGCTGTTAATACAGTAAGAGGGTCTCTCGGAGCTAACATGGGCTTTGAGGGACTATATTTAACGCTAGAACATACGGTAGCGTATGTAAATGTGAAGAGGAGGTGGAACATGTTTATTTTATCAATTGTCGCAGTGGGACTATTATGGCTCATGAGTATCCTACATATTTATTGGGCCTTTGGTGGTCGATGGGGTACAGAAGCTGTTATTCCTATGAAAGAAGGCAGCCAACAAGCCGTTTTTACGCCGAGAAAATGGGGAACGCTCTTTGTTGCAATGCTGTTGATGCTAGCAAGTGGTATCATCCTTGTTCAAGGAGGCTTCATGCCATCTTTTCAAGCCTCTATTTTTTCAAAAGTAGGAAGTATCGTTTGTGCGCTCGTATTTTTGCTACGAGCAATTGGTGATTTTAAGTATGTTGGTATTTTTAAAACGATTAAGCATTCCACATTTGCTCAAAATGATTCAAAATGGTATAGTCCTTTATGCTTGTTTCTTAGCTTTGTTTATGTGCTGGTGTTAGTTTAACAGCAATTTTACTTTAATAAGGGGAGCAGAATGGGGGATATAAAATGGAGCAAATGATCTACTTACTTCGCCATGGTGAGACGAATTATAATACACAAGGGAGATATCAAGGACAGCTTGATTCACCACTCACTGAGCGTGGTCGGGAGCAGGTTCAGCAAAATGCACGCATGCTGAGATCACTCATTGGCGATGCAGATGAATGGACCATCCTATCAAGTCCAATGGGAAGAGCCATGCAAAGCACAGCCATACTTTGTGAAACACTGGGCTATGACAGCAACAAGGTGAGGCAGGATTCACGTTTAACAGAGGTTGCTGTGGGACAATGGGCTGGATTAACCATGGCGGAAATACAGCAACAATGGCCTGCCTTGTTAACGAACACAGATGCCTTCAATTGGTATTTTCGTGCACCAGATGGGGAAACCTATGAAGCTGTTGTAAGCAGATTAACTGCTTTGCTTGAAACGATTCAACCACTTTCAAAAGTGATTGTTGTCTCGCATGGCTTAACTGGTCGTATTTTACGCGGCGTCTATGCAAGTCTAAGCAAAGAAGAGACGCTCAAGTTAGAGGTTTCTCAAGATGTAATGTTCAAATTAACAAATAAAGAGATTACAAGAATTAGTTCAAATTTCGATGATGATTTTTACCTGTGAAAATATTTGAGCGCATCCCATTTTTCTCAAGGAATATTCAGAAATGCCGCCTCTTATAATGTGTAGGAGGCGTTTTTTATGAAAAAGTGGATGTTAGTAGGCTGTATTTGTATCATGGTTTTCTTATTTTATTATACAAGCAAAACATATGAATTCACGCATCTAGAACTGCCATCATTACATAGTCAAAATGCTTTGTTACTCAATGAACAGGGCGATGTATTATACGAAAAAAATGCGGATGCTATTATTTATCCTGCATCTTTAACAAAGATCATGACAGCCATCGTTGCCATAGAGATGACAGATAATTTACAAACACAAACCATTGTAGAGCCCCAAACGATTGCGAACTATACGGCACAAAATGCTTCGATGGCAGGCTTTCAAGCAGGAGATTTTGTCACGATGGAGGATTTATTGTATGGTACACTCCTTGCCTCAGGTGCCGATGCAACAGGAACACTTGCAGATGCTGTCGCTGGCAGTGAGGACAAATTTGTCACGTTGATGAATAACAAGGCGCAAGAATTAGGCATGCATGACACATATTTTGTTAATACCAGTGGCCTACATGATGAGGCACATGTATCCACCGTGCGGGATATCAGCAAGCTTCTGCGATATGCATTAGAAAATCCTACCTTTTATCAAATATTTACCTCAAAAAACTACACAACCTATGTTCCCAATCAATTAATCATCACAAACTCATTATTTACAAAATTACCGGGTCTAGACAGTCCGATAATAGGTGGAAAAACAGGCTATACCCCAGAAGCAGGACTGTGTCTGGCGACCATAATCGAGAAAGAAGGGAAATCTTTTTTATTCATTACAACCAATGCTCCTAGCTATATATGGAACCCACCCCCACATATTGAAGATGCCCTAACGGCCTTCGAAGCTTTATAGCAGGAAGAATAATGAAAAAACCTCAACTTTTTCATGGTTCCTAACGTCTTAATAGAAAGGGGGATTATATAGCTGAGGTTCGGTGGTGGATAACCAGCTTTTTATAGGAACCATCAAATACGGGGAGAGCTGCTTCTCAAAGAGGTGAGAGCCCGCTCCCAGTAAGGAGAAGGTCACTCACCTAAGTCCGTAGGCCATTTAGCAGCATGAGAAAAAGGAGCTAACAAAAAATCTACAAAATAAGCCACCATCATTTAATTATCATAACCTATGCATAGTTTCTCAGTAAAAAGGGAAGGAGGAATGTATAAGTATTTACTAAAATATGAATTTTAGCAGCATCGTAAAAGGGAATCTAGTTGATTATTACTATTTTATGGCAGGGTTGTTTACTCTATAATAAAAGTTAAATCTTAGCAATTTTTTAGCAAACAGACATGGAAGACATCTAAGGGCGGTGTAGAACAATGAAAAAATTTTTACCCTTTGCCATCGTTTTGACGTTTATGATGTGCATCTTGGCAGGGCAACTTTCAGTAAATGCTGAAGGGTCAGTGGTGATTCACAAGGTAGTCAAAGATACGGTTATTTTTGAAGAAGCTTCTACGAATAGTGCGGAGATCGGGGAACTTTCGAAAGGTAGCTTTGTTTCAGTAACAAAAGTAAGTAAAGGTTGGACACATATTCAAACGCCAGAGCAGGAGGGCTATGTCACATCTGATGCTTTAGTCAAGTTGAAGTCTGAGGGATACCTAGTGATTCAAAAGGGCGGTACAACATTATTTACAGCCCCAAGTCAACATGCCCAGCATGTAGGACAGCTCTATGAAGGACGAATAATTTATGTATATGGCACAGCACCTGGTGGTTGGTCTTTCGTTCAATATGGCGAGGAGATAGGATATGTAGCGACAAACGCATTAAAAAAACCAGCTCCAACGAAGAAAAAAATTAATGCTGTTGCTGGTGCTGAATTACGTTTAACAGCTAGTCCAGACGGAGAAGTTCTTGGTACACTTCCCAATAAAACAACTGTCCAGTATTACATAACACTTGCTGGTTGGGCTTATGTAGAAGCAGGCGACCAAAAAGGGTATGTCAAAGCTTCTGAGCTAGCCGATATTCAGTTAATAGATAATAAAGTTTATAATAAAGGTGTGCCAGTAGCGAAAGGCGCAAAAAAACGGGTAGCCTTAACATTTGATGATGGGCCAGATGCTAAGGTGACTCCACAAATTTTGGCAACGTTAAAGAAATACGATGCCAAGGCTACATTCTTTATGGTAGGTAAAAATGTGTCAAGAAATGCTGCAATCGTTAAACAAGTCTATGAAGCAGGGCATGAAATCGGAAACCATACCTTGAGCCATAAAAAATTAACGACCTTATCAATAGCAGGCGTTAAACAAGAAGTCAATGGCACAAGTAATGCTATTTATGCAGCCATCGGGCAGTATCCAACTGTTTTCCGACCACCCTATGGGGCGACCAATGACCAAGTACGTTCTGTCATGACAATCCCCTCGATTTTGTGGTCGATTGATACACTGGATTGGAAACATCATAATCCAGATAAAATTTTAGCGTATGTCAAAGCCTCTGTAAAAGATGGGAGTATTATTCTAATGCACGATATCCATCAAACGACAGCCAATGGTTTAGAAAATGTTATTCTTTATTTACAAAAACAAGGCTATGAATTTGTTACAGTAAGTGAGATATTACAATAATAGAAAAGCTTTGCAATCGTCTACTCAGAACGAATGCAAAGCTCTTTTTTATTTAAATAAATTGATAGTCGTAATAATAATAGGAATCCCAAATACGTCAATTAAAAATGCGCCGACAATCGGTACGACAAGAAAGGCTTTTTTAGAAGGACCGAAGCGTTGCACAACGGCTGACATATTGGCCATGGCATTTGGTGTTGCGCCTAGACCATGTCCTGCAAAACCTGCTACCATAACAGCAGCATCGTAGTTTTTGCCAAGTAATTTAAATAACACAAAAATACTAAATACAACAATAAAGAATACTTGCGCAAAAACAATGATGAATAATGGTAGTGCCAAATCAGCAATTTCCCATAATTTAATACTCATGAGAGCCATGGAAAGGAATACACCTAATGTGACATCTCCAATTAATGAGATGCTTTTCATATTAATGGCTTCAGGTTTGAATTTATCCATAATATTGCGTACTAATACAGCCACAAACATTGCTCCTACATAGCCAGGTAGAACGAAACCTGTTGCTTCTGAGAATAGTGTGCCGACGTACGTACCAACAGCCATACAGAAAGTAATTAATAAGACTTGTGTAAAGAACGAATCCGATGTAATTTGCTCATGTTTATTTTCATATTGGACTTCTTCCGATTCTTGTTCATCTGGTGTTAAATTATATTTACCTACTAAATATTTGACAATTGGACCACCAATTAAGCCACCAGCAACTAGACCACATGTTGCTGCAGCAGCACCAATTGTCATAGCTGAAGAAATCCCTAAATCTTCTAAGGTTTGGCCAAATGCAGCTGCAGCGCCATGACCACCCTCCATAGAAACGGCACCCGCCATCATACCGATTAAAGGATGGATCCCCATAAGTGAGGCCAGAGATACCCCAATGACATTTTGCATTAACGCTAGGAAGCCACATGCTAGCCAGTAGATAATCAGTAATTTACCACCGAGCTTTACAAGTTTAAAGCTTGCACCTAAGCCAATTGTCGTAAAGAAAGTAATCATAAATAAGCTTTGTAAAGAAGTATCAAGTGATATTTCTAAAATACCCGTTGTTTTTAAGATAGTGGCAAGAGCAGCGAACAATAAACCACCAACCACTGGTGCTGGGATACAGAAACGCTTTAAAAAGCCTATTTTATTGATAAGAAAGCTTCCTAATGCAAAGAGTGCAACAGCTAGGAATACCGTTGTAATTTGATTAATTTCGATCATGAACCTTGCCCCCTAAGTAAGTTGTTCAGTGCCTCATATACAAAATAGGCACCTAATTTCACTGTAAGTCCGTTTTCATCTAATAACGGATTGACCTCACATATATCAAATGAATGGGTGTGAGGGTGTGAAGTGACTTGTTGCAAAATGGAGCGCACAGTCGATGGGTCAAGCCCAAACGGTGATGGAGCACTTACACCTGGAGCAAATGCTGCATTCAATACATCCATACATAATGTTAAAAGAATATAATCATGCTTATCCATAAAATGTTGTAATGCATCCGTTAATTGTTGTTGGTAGGCTACCGTCATTTGATCCTCATAAACATACTTCACGTTCAATTCATCAGCTTTTTCGAAAAGTTCTCTTGTATTGCCGTAGCGTTGAATACCAACAACAAAATAGTCAGCGTGTGGATCCTGCTCTAAAATTTGACGGAACATCGTACCTGACGAAGGTTGTTCATCATATGGTCGTAAATCAAAGTGAGCATCTATATTGATGATGCCGATTTTAGCTTCCTTTGGTAGAGCAGAACGAACGCCTAAATAATGGCCATACAGCGTTTCATGCCCGCCACCTAGCACCACACATGATATGTTTTTTTGTAGTACTGTTGCTACGACTTCACCAAGCTCACGTTGCGCCTCCTCTAAAGCATGGTTTAGACAAACGATATTGCCAACATCAATAATTTGCTGATCGTCCTCAAATGTCCACGGTAAACTGGCTAAGCCTTCTCGTAGGGCGTTTGGACCATTTGCTGCCCCTACACGGCCTTGATTTCGACGTACCCCTTCATCGCAGATAAAGCCAACGAGAGCAGCACTTTTCTTATCTGAAGCGCTTACATCATTAATCGCAACTCTTTTTACTTGTTGATGTAAACGAAAGCTGCTTGTATTTGTCGTTGAATCTATTCGGCCTTTCCATTGTTTTTGATCTGTCATTGTGTACATAAACTTATCAACCCCATTGTGAATATTATTGTAGAAAAAGTATTGTTGTAATTCATTATATATTCACATAATTATAATTACTAATATATAATTAATATTAATCTATAGCTTTTAACTATAAATCTGGGAGGTATCTATAGGTGGACATAAAACAATTACACTATTTTATCGCTGTTTCAGAACAGATGAATTTCTCAAAAGCCGCAGAAAGACTGCATATTTCGCAGCCTTCCTTAAGTAATGCGATCAAAAAATTAGAACAAGAGATTGGCTCCCCTTTATTAGAGAGAAATACTAGAAATCTGCAATTAACAGAAGCTGGAGAGTTACTTTTTGAACGAGCAAAAGTTATTGTAAAAAATATGGAAGTGCTAAAAATCGAAATGGATGAAGTGATTGTTCATGGCACGAGAGACATCACCATTGGTGTCATGGAATCTATTAAGCATTGGCTGCCAAAGGTAATCGCCAACTATAAAAAAGACTATCCTCACATGAAAATTCACTTAGTCGATATTTTAGGTAGTAAACGTGTGAAAAAATCCTTGAAAAGCTATAAAACTCATTTAATCATCACCAATCAGCTAATGGATGATCCAGAGTTGGAAGTTCAAACTTTATATGAAGAACGGTTGGTCGCAGTATTACCTTTACATCATCCGTTAGCCCAAAAGGATACTTTAACCATCTCAGATATTTGTGAAGAACCATTTATTATTAGTACCGAGGGCTTTCAAACAAGACGAGATATCTTAACGTCATTTGAACAGGCTGGTAAAAACATCAATATTCAATTTGAAATTGAGCGTTTTGAAACCGCTGTATCGCTTGTACGAGAACATTTAGGAGTGACCATATTACCTGAAAATTACTTGCAAGGACCGACTGCCAAAACGATTGTAAAAAAAGAAATAGAAGGTCTGAATTTAAGTCGCAATGTCTATCTAGTGTACTTAAAAAACCGTCATTTACCATTAGCCATCCGACAATTACTGAAGGATATAGTACAGTTTTTTGAAAATAAATGATGTAAGTCCATAGTAATGAATTTTCTCTTTTATTAGAAAATTCAAAAATAGAACATTGCTTTACTAGAAAAATAGCGGTAACATTTATTGTAAGAATGAAAATGAACATTCATTCATTTTGCGAAGTTCAAGCAAAGGGGGTATCTTCTAATGAATTTTTCCTATAGTGAAAAAGTTGAGAAGTTACAGGACAAGCTGAAGAATTTTATGGCGCAATACATTTATCCAAATGAGGCCGTTTATGCTGCACAGGTTGAGGCAATGGAGGATCGTTGGGGAGCGATTCCACCGATTATGGAGGAGCTGAAACAGAAGGCGCAACAGGCAGGTTTGTGGAATTTATTTTTACCAGATAGTGAATATGGGGCAGGTTTAACCAACTTAGAATATGCACCTTTATGTGAAATCATGGGCCGTTCACTTCTGGCCCCCGAGGTGTTTAACTGTAATGCACCTGACACAGGCAATATGGAAGTACTTGTACGCTATGGAACGGCACAGCAAAAAAAACAGTGGCTAGATCCATTATTACGAGGTGAAATACGGTCCTGCTTTGCGATGACGGAGCCAGCCGTTGCATCCAGTGATGCTACAAATATTGAGGCAAGCATTGAACGCGATGGAGATGAATACATTTTAAATGGCCATAAATGGTGGACAACTGGTGCTGGGGATCCTCGCTGTAGGGTGGCTATTTTTATGGGCAAGCATAAAGATACAACGGCTCCTATCCATGAGCAGCAGTCTATGATTCTTGTACCGATGGATACACCAGGAGTAAAAGTGGAGCGTATGCTAACGGCTTTTGGCTACGACCATGCGCCAGAAGGACATGGTGAGGTTACATTTACCAATGTGCGTGTACCGGTGGAAAATATTTTATGGGGTGAAGGTAAAGGCTTTGCCATTGCGCAAGGCAGACTAGGACCAGGTAGAATTCATCATTGTATGCGTCTTATTGGTGCCGCAGAGCGTGCATTAGAGGAAATGTGTGTACGTGTACAAGCGCGACAGGCATTTCATCGACCACTAGCAGATCAAGGGGTAATGCGGGAGCGCATTGCAGAATCTCGGATGGATATTGAGCAAGCAAGACTTTTAACATTGAAGGCTGCTTATATGATGGACACAGTAGGCAACAAAGAGGCAAAAGCTGA
This sequence comes from Lysinibacillus sp. JK80, assembly GCF_027557635.1. Classification (NCBI taxonomy): domain Bacteria; kingdom Bacillati; phylum Bacillota; class Bacilli; order Caryophanales; family Bacillaceae; genus Lysinibacillus; species Lysinibacillus sp. JK80. The sequence goes on from NZ_CP058997.1 coordinate 534,499, forward strand.
AATTGCTATGATTAAGGTAGTTGCTCCAAATATGGCACTCAGAGTCATTGATCGAGCTATCCAAGCATTTGGTGCTGCTGGGGTAGGTCCCGATACTACGCTTGCTGCACAATGGGCGAATTCTCGTACATTACGTTTAGCGGATGGACCAGATGAGGTGCATCGTAATACCATTGCTAAACTAGAATTGAAAAAGCATGCCAACAAACAAGAGGAGCTGGTGAAATGACGGTCCTAGAGTTATTTAGCTTAAAAGGTAAAACAGCGATTGTGACAGGTGGAGGACGTGGACTCGGTGCGCAAATTGCTCAAGGATTTGCAGAGGCTGGAGCCAATGTGGTCTTATGCTCACGAAAGGTGGAGGCATGTGAGGAGGTTGCCGCAGGACTCGAAAAGCTTGGTGTTCAAGCATTAGCTCTAGCCTGTGATGTCACAAAGCCTGAGGATATTGCCAATGTGGTAGCCCAAACGATTACAACATTTGGTAGAATTGATATTTTAGTCAATAACAGTGGCGCATCATGGGGAACACCTGCCATTGATATGCCCTACGAAGCCTGGCAAAAAGTATTTGATGTCAATGTCAACGGGACATTTTTATTCAGCCAAGCCGTTGGCAAAATTATGCTAGAGCAGAAAAGCGGCAAAATCATTAATATTGCTTCTATTGCTGGACTAGGTGGGACGCTACCAGCCTTTATGGATACGATTGCCTATAACGCGAGTAAAGGGGCTGTCATTACTTTAACGAAGGATTTAGCCGTCAAATGGGGGCCACATGGAGTCAATGTCAACGCTATTGCACCAGGTTTTTTCCCTACGAAAATGTCCAATGTCTTAATCGAACGTGGACAAGACTATTTGATGGGTGTTACACCGTTGAAACGCTTAGGCTCCGAAAATGATTTGAAGGGCGTAGCTTTATTTTTAGCAGCACCAGCTTCGGACTATGTAACAGGGGATGTCATTGTAGTAGATGGGGGCATGAGCTCCATTATTTAAGGAGGGAAATAGAATGGATACGATGCAAGTAAGGTCAAGTGAACGTTTGGATGTTGATAAACTACATGCCTTTTTAGAGAGTTATTTCACTGAGCTTCCACAGGGGAAGCTTGAAATAGCACAATTTAGTGCAGGGCATTCCAATTTGACGTATTGTTTAAAAATAGCTGATTTTGAAGCTGTTCTACGTCGTCCTCCGCTTGGACCAGTTGCCAAAAAAGCGCATGATATGAAGCGGGAATTTACGATTTTATCGGCACTGCATCCATTTTTACCATCGGTTCCAAAACCATATGTCTATGTAGAGGATCGAGACATTATCGGTAGTGATTTCTTTTTAATGGAGCGCAAAAAAGGAATCGTCCTTGATACACATTTTCCAAAAGGCACAGAACCAACAGAGGAGCTAGCACGTCAATTGTCCGAACTGATGGTTGATTCTTTAGTTGCATTACATGCTATTCCTTATCAGGACACTCCGTTAAAGGATATCGTGAAGCCTGACGGATTTCTTGAAAGACAAGTGTATGGCTGGATTGAGCGTTATGAAAATGCGAAAACAGCAGAACATGCAGAAGTAGCGATGTTAACAGAGTGGTTAAAAAACAATCTTCCGTCCAATCATGAGGCAACCATTATTCATTATGATTATAAATTGAATAATGCAATGTTCTCTGAGGACTATACCGAAATAATTGGCCTTTTTGATTGGGAGATGGCAACAGTAGGGGACCCACTTGCTGATGTTGGTGTAGCAATGAGTTATTGGATGCAAGCGGATGACCCGAAAATGCTATTATATGCACTTGGTGAACCACCAGTAACTGTATTACCAGGCTTTTATACCCGACAGCAATTTATTGATCGTTATGCAGAGAAAAGTGGGCGAGATGTGTCAGCTATTCATTATTACTGTACATTTGCTTATTTTAAATTAGCCGTTATTTGTCAGCAAATCTATTATCGCTATGTTCAAGGACAAACGCAGGATGATCGCTTTGCTCAGATGGATAAAATGGTCGCTGCCCTCATACAACAAGCTTCTCAATCAATATGATTTTATGGAAAAACGGTTACTTTTAATAAAGTAGCTGTTTTTTAAAGCCTATTATAACAGATTATCCGACATTAATTTATATAATTATTTATACTAACTCGCACAAAATTTACTCAAAAAACATAATAAATCACGTACAAGAAATTAAAAGAGGAGGGAACGTTCGTTCTTTTAGGTGGGAGTGTTAATCAATAACTATTTATTGTTTTTCGATAAAAAATAATTGACTTGCAATAAAAATAACGCTATCATCAATTACAACAAGGATTTAACAAATGGAGGAAGAAATAATGGGGAAATATTTACTTGCCACAATTCCGATGATCATGGGGATCGTATGTTTATTTATAAAAGGCCTTATAGGAGATGAGATACTAGCAGATGGTACGATAGTGGAGAAAAACTTTTTTTTAATTCCATTGAGCTGTTTATTTTTCTTTAGCGGCATACTTACATTCTTGATTATGGCGTTATCTTCTTCATTCAAAAAACATAGTTCCGTATAATAATGCTAAAAACAGGCCCTGAATAGGAGCCTGTTTTTTATAACCATGTTTGATCTAGTTTATCACTATAGTAGTGAATAGCTTTTTTATAATCTTGAATGCCTTGATGATTGGTTGTGCGTAATATCGTGTTCAATAATGTTTCCATTGATTTTGCATGTTCCCCAAGATTATAAAGTGTCATGGCATAGAAGACCTTGATATGCTCCGCCTTCGGGAACTCGTGAATGGCTTGTTCAAAGATCCGTTTTGCTTGCTCGTATTGTCCTATAGTCCGATAGGTGCTCCCTAAACCAAGATAGGCATCCACTAAAACTTCTGGCTCTAGCCCCAACTTTATCGCTTCTTCGTAGTGCGGAACAGCCTCTTTTTCCTGCCCTAAAGAATCAAATGTCCAAGCACATTGAAATTGATAATAAGCATTTTGAGGATGTTCCTTGACCAGTGCCACCATACATTGATTTGCTTCCTCAAGCTGTCCGTTTTTTCTTAATGTAAGTATGTGTTCTAATTGTTTGTCCATTATATTTAACCTCTTCTTTACTTAAGTAACTTACCATTCATAAAAACAATCTTCTATCAGCAACTCAAATGAATCAGCTATTCGCTTAATTTCTCCACAATCATGATCGCAAATAAAAACATGGCCTGATGGATCGATGAAAATGGGATTACCTCCACCATCCATTGAAATAACATAGCTCGTTTCTAAAACATTTGGAGATAGGAACTCTTTATATTGTTGACGAAAATCCAGTGTTAAATCGACAACGGTTTCGTTTCCAAGACTTGAGCCGTTAGAAAAAGCATGGATTGCTATACCTGCATATGCCCCACCAAACGTTTCAATGAACGCTACGTAGTCGCTGTGAAATTGTACATGAAGTTGTTGCTGTGCCTCTATGATTTCCCTTTGACTTGCAGGTTTACCCACTAACGTTTGATGCTTCTCATTAAATAAAAATAACCGCAAACGCTTTATTAGATCTTCCCTCATAGACATTCTCCTTTTATTCAGTATACACGATCCTTCATTGCTAGGAATCTATGGGAATGATATTGTTAATGTAAAATAACATCTACTGGGGTGATAGAATGCTAGAGCGTTCAATGGAAAAAACACGGGAAAACCAAGAGGGAAGGGAGTGATGATACAAAAATAGAAAAGAGGATGAAGATAATGACATATCAAAAACTTATGTGTGACGGATTTGAATTAAACTATTGTATAAAGGGGCAAGGCCAACCAATTTTAGTGGTGGGGAGTAGTGTTTATTATCCACGTCTGTTCTCAGAAGACTTTTATCAACATTTCCAGGTGATTTTTTTAGATCATCGAGGTTTTGGTAAGCCAGCTCAAGCATTTACGCAAGAAGATTATACATTGGACAAAATAGTGAAGGATATGGAGTATGCGAGACAAATCCTACAGCTAGATAATTTAATAGTGTTAGGACATTCAGGACATGCATTTATGGCAATGGCGTATGCCAAAGCCTATCCTCAGCATGTTCAAAAACTCGTACTCTTAAATTCAGCAACATCGAATAGACAAGAAAGACAGCAACAAAGCTTGGCTTATTTTGAGGCACATGCAAGTATGGAGCGTAAACATCAATTTGCGCACGAAATAGCCTTATTGGAGCAGGATCTAAAGAAGGAGCCTGAACGACGCTTTGTTCATATGTGTATTCGTATGGGGGCACATAGCTTTTATGATTATATGTTCAATGCTACCTCTATGTGGGATAACGTTCATCCGAATATGGAAATTATTGATTATCTATGGGGAGTAGCTTTTGCGGAGCAGAACCTTTTACAACAAATGCTACAAGTTAACAAGCCAATTTTTTTAGGTCTAGGCAGGTATGATTATTTAGTAGCCCCTATTTCATTATGGGATGCAGTAGATCATATTCCCCATGTAAAGAAAGTCATTTTTGAAAAAAGTGGTCATAATCCTATGTTTGAAGAGCCTGTATTTTTTAAAGAACAACTAATTCAATGGATAAACGAGGGGTAGTCGAATGGTTGGTTATGCTTGTATAGCAATTAACCAGCCTTTTTTAATAATAAAAAGAAAAAAGCCAAAGCATCAACTACCTCAACAAGTTTTACGTATCGCATCAATGTTTTGACAGTCCATAATGACAGGCCGTGCCATATCATCGATTTGAAGGAAGTACCCGCAGTAGCTTTGCGGAATAAGATAAATAAAGTATATTCCTAGAAATTGGCTGCCATCTGAAAGGTATACATCTACTAAAGTCCCTGGTTCAAAACATTCTAAGTGACTACAAATACAGCTTTGGCAATGCTTTTCAATTTGATTTTGTTTCTGATATTTTTTTTCAAATTGGGGACTATTATAATATTTTATTTTATAAGAATCTTCCTCAATAATGGGATGATCTACGCTGGGAGAGTGACCAAGGTAAACATTCTTTGATTCACAATAGCATTTAGAAAATTTATGATAATTGTTAAATTCCCAATTCATTCGTGTTAAATATCTGTTTCCATCCATTTCTAAAACGCTCCTTTATGATTACAATGTCATGCTAGCATGAGTCATCTATTTCTAGTCTATGTTAAAGAGCCCTTTAGGAGATGGTAAAATGTCCATTTATCTGTACAATATAAGAAAAGACTAAACTCATTAGTAGAGTTTAGTCTTTCAAGTTGTAATCGCCTTTCAATAAGCCATATATCTCTAAATCAATAACACCCTTACCAGACCATAATGAAGCTTGTCTCAAAAGACCTTCTTTTAAAAATCCATTTTTTAACAGAACCTTTTTCGAGGGTTCATTTAAAGGCATGACTTCTGCCTGTATTCGATTAACATTTACCTCTTCCAATAAAAATTTTACGATTGTTGCAACTGCCTCTGATGCAATGCCTTTTCCCCAGGATGCTTCAGCTAAATAGTAACCGATTGTTACCATATCTACTTTTTGATTAAAGTCCATCGCTTCGATAATCCCTACTAGTTTTTCACGCTGTGATATTTCGAAGATCCCCCATTTAATCCTGCTTTTCTTCGTATAATCACGTTCAAAATGGCCAATCATTTTTTGAACGGTTTGAAGGTTGTGTTTTGGGATGATGCCACAATACTCAAATACCTTGTCATTATCATAAATAGCAAATAGCTCTTGTATATGTGAGTCTTCAATTTTTTTAAATTGTAAATTAGCTGAATGTAGGGTAGGGAACTGCTTAAATACTTTCTCAATAATCATCGACCTTGCTCCTTTATTATTCTTTAATGGGAATGTAGATTTTCATTTTCATCTCCTGTGGATAGATAGATTGCATGACATCGGTTATTTCAAAATCAGGACCCGTATCGCGCTCATAATTAGAATTCGGCAACCATACCCCGTAAATGAAACGTCTTGTATTTTGAATTCCTTCCGCAGTACCATTCAATGTAAACTCTGCATATTTACCAGCAGGAATTTCAAGGTGGGTAAAGCCTTTCTCTAATTGCTCCTCAAAGATTTCGACTTCCTCTCCTATAATAAAGGAAAACCGGCCATCCTCCTGAAAGTTTGTAGAAATGCCATACGCCATATTAGGGGCTACCTTATGGGAAATTCGTTCATAATATTGCTGCTGACCAAAATCCAAATAAAAGCTAGGGATTTCTGCATAGTACTGTTCGTCTTGTAAGGATGTTTTGTATTCATAGCCTGTAATACGTTTTTTAGATAAGTGAAGTATTTCCGGTCGCTGCATAGGGAGTTCTCCTTCCAGTTTATAATCCAAAAAGTTTATTTTGGTTTGAAATGGTATGGAGTCGGCTCCTTTTCGGTATTTAGCAGGTGTGACACCAAAATACTGAACAAATGCCCGTGTAAATGCCTCCTGAGAACCATATTGAAAGTTGATTGCAATCTCAAGTATATTCTGCGTTGTTGTTGCTAATAAGGAAGCTGCTTCAGAAAGTCTCCTGTTGCGAATATACTGCTGCACAGAAAAACCTGTAATGGCTTGGAAAAGTCGTTGGAAATGAAATGCTGAAAAGTAAGACTGAGAAGAAATATCTGTAATCGTTAACTTTTCATGTAGGTTTTTCTCAATAAACTCTATGGCGTTTTGAATTCTTTCAAAATAATCCATACCATCATCCTTTCTTAACTCAATGGTACCGTTTAATGGGAAGGTTTTTTTGATAGTTTGTGCTAATTTGTACATTAAATTGTAATGTATAGGAAATCAATAGAAACATTGATTAAAACAATGAATAAATGTATAATTTAACTAAATTTACAAGAAAGTGAGTGATAGATGATGATAGTCAGCTCTGTTTTCCCATTGAATATAATAAAGGTGCGGGAGAATAAATAGATTAGTTGATTTCTTCCGCAAACAATCGGAGGAGAATATATGTACAAAAATTACGGACCGTTAAGCACAGCACTTTATGATTTTACGAAACCAGTTGGATACTCGCTTGGTGGAGATATTGAATATTATCTAGAACGACTGCAAGGTGTAAAAGGGAAGATTCTAGAAGCAGGGGTTGGTTCTGGACGTTTCTATATTCCTTTTATGGAAAAAGGCTTTGATATAGAGGGAATTGATCATTCCCCAGAAATGCTAGCATCCTGTCGAAAAAGATGCCAAGAACGTGGATTGACGCCAGTGCTGTATGAGGGAACTGTTTGCCAATTCACCTTAGGTCAACAATACGAAGCCATTGTTATGCCTACAGGCTCATTTTGTTTAATTGAAAATCATCAAGAAGCACTATCAGCTTTAACCTCTATGTATCAGCACCTTGTCCCTGGTGGGAGACTCCTCGTAGATTTATTACTTCCTACAGACTGGAAAACAGGAGAAATTACGACATCTTACCATCAAATTTCACAAGATGAAGGAATTGCCCTTGAAAGAAAATCGATTGCCATGAATTGGGTGGAGCAATATACGCTGATGGTTTTAAAATATGAGAAGTGGCAACAAGGCACATTAAGTGATACGGAACTACAAAAGTTTTTATTACGCTGGTATGGGATTGAAGAATTTAAGCTTCTATTACAAAGTGTTGGCTTTTCTGCAATAACTTGTTCTGCGAATTATAAGTTCCTTCAACAACCAACTGAAGAAACGTCACTCATAACGTTTGAAGCGGTACGTTAATTAAAATGACCAGTATTCCTTAAAAGAGTACTGGTCATTTTTACGAATTAGTCAAGCTTTAATTTTGTTGCAGTTCCTACTCCTTTTGTATGCACATCGACTTCAATTTGAACTTCAAGATTAGGGTAGAGGGTTTGCCAGTTCTTTTTAATTCGATTCCATGCTCGATAGTCCTCTCGGTGTAATACATTACTAAATTTTAATAAATCGGCTTGATAGGTTTGTTGAATTGTTTGAAGTGTACGTTCTAATCGTTCCTTGATTTGTTTGCTCGTTTCTTTATTTAAAGCATCGATGGTTTTTGATTTCGTTAAATCCAAAGAGCAACTTACCTCTGCAACGTTTTGCTCAATATCAAGTTTAATGGAAATCGAGGGTACATCATTTTGAAAATGACCCGTCATTTTAGTAGAAGAATTAATAATTTCTGTTGAGATTTTCCCTTCTTCAGGACAAGCAATAATTTCAAATGTACTTTTTATATTATTATTTAAAAAATTATAGTCTCTGCTTTCTTGTTCTGATAAATAGCCGATGAGTTTATAATTTTTAAAAATAGCCAGTCCACCATATTTTAATTGTGCAGGGCTATCAATTTTTTCTATATTCGAGCTAAAATCTCCAGCATCCGCATCACCGTGTATATGAATAGAGGGTAAGACGGCACTATGATCAATACTGCCTAAAGATTGGATTAAATCATCAAGAATAACAGATTCTGTTGTCCCCCATACTGCTTCAGAAACCTTTAATGATTTAAACATTTTGCTAGCAGGCACATCCTCTAAAGGGGTTAAAACACTTAATATTTCTTGTGCAGTCGAATCATGAGAAACAATAAAGTTAAAATCACTTCGTCCTTCTGGGTCTCTTTGAAATAAATCTAAAATGCTATTCATACCTTCCTCAGCCATTTCTTCACCAATAATAATAATTTGGGCATGCGCATAATAAGGCTTTCTAGGTGTTAGCGCTGTTAATTTTCGAATGGCATCAAATAATGATTTACCTTTTGCATGGTAGGTAAAAACAGGGACCTGAATGCCAGATGCTTTGTTCGAAGCCACTTGACTTGGATTAACAATCTGAACAGAAATTTCGAATTGCTCGTCCGATTTATCCACACCAACAGCCGTAACAATAGCTAGTTCGTTTAACTCCCGCTTATTCCAGCATCCACCTAGTAAAAGAAGTACTGACAGCAATAGGATGAATGATACCTTGTGTTTAATGGTGGACACCTCCTCTAGGAAAAGAAGACATTTCCGATACTATTAAGGATAAGCAAAAGACAGGTAAAATAATCAATAATGAAAATCTCAATGAATTTTTTTGAAGGAGAATAAAATGAAGAAAACAAACTGTGAAATGGAGGTAAGAAAAATGAAACAATCCTTATTTAAAGGTGTAGAGGCCATTTTTATTCCAATAAAAGATCCTAAATTATCGTCTAAATGGTATGAGGAAATACTCGGATTTAAGCTTCAATATATAGAAGAGGGCGCAGCAGTTATGAAAATCACTGAACAATCCCCCACGGTCATTTGCTTAGTAAAAGCTAAGGAGCATCAGCCATGTCATTTTCCAGACAATCACTTTGGTGTGGGGAAATATGTAAACTTCCTCTCTCAAAATATTGAAGAGACCTATTTATTTCTAGTAGATCATCATGTTCAAGTCGAGGCTTTAGAAGGAGAAGGGGACACCAAATTTTTTACCTTCTATGACCCTGATGGGAATCCTTTAGGTGTTTGTCAATCATTATAAGCGGGTCACTGCGTTAACAGTGACCCTAGTAACAAATCTAGGAGGTGTAAGGCTAATTAGCTTTACACTACTATAGTATACTAATTCTCTATATTGAAATAGTTAATTGCCTGGGTAATAAAAAGAAAATTTAGAATTTTATAAAATTAAATGGGATGGACCTATTTTTTAACAATATGCATATAATGTATAGTTTCAAAAGCACATAAATAATCTGTTCGATTTTGAAAATACAGCTCTTGAATCGCTGTAGGAGATAGATGTTCATATATAAGCAAACCTAATCGATCTAGCATCCTCTCCATGTCCTCATAAGCATAGCATGATTTCATTGGTTCACCACCAACTGCGGCCATTTTGACCATGTTTTCTACTCTATTGGAGAGTCCTTTTTCCGTGAAGAGTGTTTCATCAGCATAATCCAAAACAATGGAACTACCTGATGGAACTAAGGCAAATAGATGATTGAGTAAACTTGCTAATTCATCTTTTGTTAAATAATAGGACACACCTAACAGACTAAAAAATGTTTTTTTAGATTGAAAGCCTTGCTCTGAAAATAATTGAGATTGAAATTGCTTTGTAAAATCCATCGGTACAAAATGCAGATGATTCAAGAGGGGGAGAGAAGCTTCCTGTAATCTTTTCATTTTGGATGCCTGTGTTGCGGGATAATCCACCTCAAAAATTTCTAGCATGGTTTGCCCTTGCTGCTGACGATACGGAAAAGTATCAAAGCCAGCACCTAAGATGACATATTGCTCGACACCAAGCTGTATTTCGCTATGCAAGACCCTTTCACAATAAGCAGCACGTGCCAAAGGAGTCGGTGAGAGTTGAACTTGTGTAATCCATTTTATTAATTCCTTTGAATTGTCTTTAAACTTTGTAGCGATATCTTTATTAAAAAATGCAATGCCTTGTATCAAATTAGCTTGGATATTTTGATATTCTTCTTGTGAAATCAATTCCTTGGCTATATAATCATCAAAAATTTTCGGTGTATCAAATTGGCTATGGTAGGCTCTACTAAAGGCAGCCACTAATGAAGTGATACTAGATTCCTGTTGATTCATACCAACACTCCTTAACAAAAAATAGGATTCCCCTGGCCAGGAGAATCCTATTATATATAATATTTATTTAAATGTAAATTTTAGCATAAAAACATTTTTTTGTCAAGTTTTAGGTACTGAGAAAGAGGAGTAATATGAAAAAATTTAAAATAGGCTTATCTTTACTCTTAGCAGTAATTGTTAGTGTTATGCTCATTACATGGAAAGATCAAAGCTATTCTGCTATTGATCTATTAGAAAATGCTAATTTTCATGTGGAAAATTCCACTGTTACGCTACATCGTATAGATACAGATACAGAAGATATCTTTTCTGAAATGAAAATATCAAAAGAAACACAGCAAGAATTGATACAGTCTTTTCAACAGGCAACATTCAAAAAACAGCCATAAAAACTATTGATTACGATTACCGAATGACAATTTCACTCAATACAAGCTACCCGATGTTCATTGATTCTAAAAATAAAATATTGGTTCTCCTTAACACAAATGAAAGCTTTGAACTGATAAAAGATCACGCTTTTTTTAGTCTTTTAGAAAAAGCAACGGAAGATTCACAGAATTAGTTAGTATCCAACACAAGCTAAATAAGTAGGGATACAGCATAGATATTCCCTGTGAATTATGTAGATGAACCAACTGGAAATGGTGAATTTCATACCTCCTTTTATAGTGACCATTCTGATGAAGAACCTGTATCTGATATGAGGTGAAAAATAAAGGCACACAACAATTTAACTGGAGTGTCACGGCTTCGGAAGGGAAAATATGGGCTAAAGGTAGAGTAGCTGCTGAAGGACAAATATCTTTACTGGAAAAGAAGCCTATATAAGTCAGAGGAGCGTGTGCTATAGATGGAGCTGACGGCGTGTTTGATTTTGCCATTTAATTAGTAGAGTAAAAAATTTTTAAGAATGTGTAACTTTTTAAAACATCAGCCGTCTAACTCATCAGTAGAATACAAAGAACTAAAGCAAACTAGTAACATTCACTTTTCACAAAAGGGCCAGGATTCACATTTTTTTGTGTTTCCTGGTCTTTTTGTGGTGGTGGTCCTATAATTTAACGAAAAAATAAAGAAATTTATGAAACCTTTAGCCTGTTCATTCGTATTGTAATTTGAATCTAAAGCTAGACAAGATTTAGTAAGATTCACTTTCACTTAAAAGACTAGAGCTTACATCATCATGTGAGAGTCTAGTCTTTTTTGTATGGTTGTTCAGATATTGTTCAGAATAATATGTTAATCTATGAAAGAAGATATTTCATAGTCTTCAACCTAAACGCAAAATGACCAGTTCTCTTTAAAAGAGTGACTGGTCTTTTTGTTTAATGTTCCTTTACAGACGTGTTTCTTCAGCATATTTTATGAATAGCACGAAAAAGTTAGTAGCTTCACCTATCATAGTTAAAACCATAGAGACCTGTATGGTTGTAACAGCCATGTCTTGCTTGTATTGCTTTCCCATCACCATGCGAGAATGATGAAGTGGATTTCACGCTTTCAGCAGAAATTTTTCAGTTAGAGCAGAGGGAGCATTGTTATCAATTTCAGTTTGTAGAAACATACTTTAAATTATGTGAAAATAGCAAACAGTCACCCACCCATACAGTGGGGCTGTCATCGGTAAATGACCCTGTGCAATGAGCTACGTTCAGTCATTTTCATTATTTCTTATTTTAATGAAACTAAGAAAGACTTAAAATTTGATAGAATGATTTATTTTCTTGAAAAAGCATTAATTCCCCCTAAAATCCTATTGGAAAATATTTTAACTTGTTCAGCGCCTCAAGTTGTCGTAGTATTATAACGAATCAAAACTAAGTAAGTTAGTAAGATTCACTTTCACAATAAAACCAGATGCTCCTCAAAAGAGAGCATCTGGTTTTTTGTTATATGCAACTTGGAGTCACTTGATTATAAGTAAGAAATATGTAATGAAGTATTAGAGAGCCGAATACTCTCTTAGTCAAATCAAAAAGATCCCCTCTCTATAATTTAGAGATGAGAGCTACTGTCCTTTATATACTTTTAATCTAACCACTCAATTGAACAATCGTTAAGGAGCGGTTAGCATAACTAGCGACGAAGGAATCTGAAGCTGCACTGGCTCCCACCAAATCCCCTGCGGCTAATGTAGCTTGGACCACATAGGCCGAGCTACTTCTATTGACAACATTAAAGACTGCAATGCCGTTTAAAAAAATCGGTTGACCATTGACGGTAATGCTCACTGTGAAAAATGGTTGATCAGGATCAGGGGCTGCTGTTGCTTGCGCATTAATCGAATTGGTGATTTGATAGACACCGTCATTTTGAACAACCAATTCATTCCCAGATGGGCTAACCGTTTTGTTAGAAGTAGTCCAAAGTTTGAGATGTTGAAAGAGAAATTAACTGTTTCAACTCATATAAAAAGAAAGCCCAGTATCAAGTCTGGGCTTTCCTTAGTTAGCGGTATCAAAAAAGCTACTTTCTCGCCTGAATCAATGTGAACCAACTTTTTCCATTGAATGTACCAGAAACTCTGTATATGGGTTGATAGAAATCTTTTGTATCATACATATACGAGAGCTCTATTAAATCAACAGTAAGCTGATCGCCTTTTTTTATCAACAGTTCTTCTTCTGTTACGAGTGCATTATATTTTATCTGTGGAAATTCGCCCTTCTTAATTCGCTCATACACCTCTGCAGGTGACAAAATATTTACTTCACGGATCAATTGATGCTCATGAATATTATACGATAATGAATACAAACTACCATCTGGCTTCAAACCGAGCTCTACTTCACCAAGCCAATAATCTTGGTTCAATTCAGCTTGGTCAGGAAGCGTCCATTCAAATACACCATTATCCAAAGCTGTAAACTCCCCATCTTTAGGAAGGAGAGAAAGCTCATCCATCATACTCTTTGCCTTCTTCACAAGTGTCTCTTGCACAGCTAAAGAAGGTTGCACGGGCGTATAAAGATCGTCTGTTAGCGACCAATTTCCCTCTGAATTAATAAATAGCGTATACGAGTTCTCGGCTTTATCTTTCAATAAGAGCTCACGATCACCACTAATATCCTGCCGACTTAACTCTGATAAATCAAATTTCTTTTGCAACAAAGTCTCAACTTCATCTGTATGAATTATTTTTTTATACATGGGGGCAACGGTAGATGCTGTATGTAAATCTAATGAGGTGGTTACATCAACATCCGACATATTTGATTTTGTGTAGGCATTAATTGCTAAATGACCAAATTCCTCTTGAGCGTAGACAATCATCATGCCAATAAAAATCAAACCCATCATGAGAGGAATGGCTAGGTTTCCGATCAAACTTTTCATTTTTATTTTTTATGCTGAACAATGGAAGATCCTAGTCTATAGAACTGGTATCCAATAATCCCACCAAGCGAGTTGTTGATTAAGTCATCAAGCTCGAAAATCCCTGCTCCTGTAAGTGTTTGATACGTTTCAATGGATAAGGTTGCCATCACCACTACAGGAAGAAGCCATTTAAACAATTTAAATTTAGAGAAAAGTAAAGGTAAGAAAATGCCTAGTGGCACAAACATTAAAATGTTAAAAATACAATTTTGAAGATCACGTAACGAGTATTTCTTCCATGCATCTATATAGCCACTAAATGGTTGGAGATTCATTTGCATGAAATGGGAAGAACCACGCCCAAAAATCGTTAGTTCACACACAAATACAATATAGCCGATAAAGAGTGCTACAAGTATCAGTTGCTTAAAGTTTATTTTTTTTCGATTTGACTGTTGTTTTTTATGATAGAGGAAATAATAAAGTCCAATAAGTAAGAACTCAGCACCAACTATAAGGATGACTGGCAACATTAAAATTCGAATGTTATTCATAATATCTGTAACGCCCAAGACAAGATGCTCCTAACTATGTTAATCTATTGTCGACTTTTCTTATTGTAAATGGTAATTATTAATAATTATTGAGAAAAATTATGAAGATTTCTTAAGATTTTGTAGCATATCTACTTGAGGGAAAATGCTTTTATTTTCCGTAAAAAAGGGGAGGAACAGTCTAGGGATTATCAACAAAGTTTGTGAAAATTGCACGTTTAGAGGCAAAAACAAACCTTGCTGTTTCGATTTATCAGCATAATTTTATGGGCAATAAAGTATAGGTAGGCGTTTTTTATAAGACTTCCGTTGTATTGTCTTGTCAGTCCTTGTAATCAAAATTGACATAAACAATTGTCAGAAAATATCAATATACCCTATAATAAATAAAAAAGCTGAGAATAAGAGGTGAACTTATGGGGAAACCAGTAGATTACAATCTATTTCCGGGTTATCAAAACACACTTGACTCCAGACTTGATGAACGTAAGGAAGAATTTATTGAGGAACTAGAAAGAGCAAAAGTTGATGGACATATACTTGAATTTGAGAAAACACCAGAAGAATTGCCCCAATAGTAAGAGCAAAGCATCTTGAAAAAAGATGCTTTTTTCTTTTATTTGGAGCTTGTTTATATGTATAAATTGGGCTTTTACTTCAAGGAGCTCTGCCTTTTTAAGCGATTATAATTGATAGAAATGTCAATAATCAATAGGATGTAGAGTACACTAAATACATTTAAAGTTAACGAAGGCAAAGGGAAAATGACCTCTCTAATCAATATTAACCAAATAGTGGTTGATACTAAAACAATCGCATCCAATAAAATAACCATAGTATGTTTATGGGCTTTAAAAATAAAATTAAATACAATTAATCTTACTAAAATTGGTGTCGTGAAGAAGTAAAATGAATAGATCTGTGTAATTTCTTCTAGGCTCACATGCATCTTCCTTTGGTGTTATTTGAGTTAAATAAGCGGCAGCACATAAAAATAGGACTATTAACAGTAGTCCTATTTTAAGAATATAGCATATAAATGTCTATTTTTCCATTTTACGTAAATAGGCGAGTTGTCCAATATGATAGGCATTATGGGTAGCGGCATTAGATATGATGGCCCACCATTGCGCCTTCACAGGGAACCCATTTACGATAGATAAAAGTTGCTCTTCCTCAATTAATTCTTGCCACTTAAGTAGGATATGTAATAACTTTTCTTTTAATTCATAGAAAGTTACCTCCTCTTTAACTAGAAACGTATTCGCATTATTTGTTTGCGAAGGAGCCTTCACTTGATTTTCTCGATACCGTATTTGCCAAATTTCATTCCAGTAGATTAGATGCTGGACAATTTCAGCCATACTATGGCTAGAAGAATCGGGTTTCCAAAAGGTTTCTGCTTCAGTTAACCCTTCTACGACTTCAGAAAATGAGATATACCAACTTGGGTCATTTGCATTAGCTAAAAGTTGATCTAACAAAATGGTCTTCGCCTCCATCATTCACGTTCCTTTCTTCAAAGTAATTTATTGAATAGTATAACATTTTAAGTTTTAATATACCGATAAAATAGTAGTTCTGACTAGCTTTTATGAATGCAACAATAAAAAAGCTGCAGCTTATTAGAGCTACAGCAAATATAGATGCGGATTTTAACACTAGTTAAAACAGGCAAATCAGCTTCTATTTTCAGCTTTTTCCGATTCTTCTTTTTTACTTCTGAGTAGTAATGCCATGAATAAGAAACTGGCCACCCAAAAGGCAAAGAATAAATTTTCTAGCAAAGCCCAATGACCATTTTTAATATAATTCCAAATGGTTGTAAATAAAAAAATAATGATGAAGAATGCGATATATAAGCATTTTCCGAATGTAGTCACTTCAAGCACCTCTATTATTAATCATCACACATAAGAAAAGAAGAACGTAATAAAACCCTCTGTTTCACTCGTTATGGGTGATACACTCAAGGTTAGTGTGTGTAAATTTTGGTTACTTATACATCCACCGAAAAAATAGAAGGTAACACTTACCATATAACAACTTTTTTAAAAAAATTTCAAAATTAGCGTATTCGCGTTATGTTAGACTGAACTTAAGAAATAGGTGGAAGGGACGGAAATAGAGTGAGACAGTATGCCAACAAAGAAGAATTGATTAGTACGATTAACGAAAAGTATAAAAAATATATTGCCGAATTTCATGATATACCAGAAATCTTGAAAAACAAACGGATTAAAGAAGTTGATAAAACGCCGTCTGAAAATCTTTCTTATCAACTTGGTTGGATAAATCTTTTGCTTCACTGGGAGCAAAAAGAACAAAAGGGCGAAGAAGTACATACACCTGCAGAAGGCTATAAATGGAATAATCTAAGTGGATTGTATAACTCTTTTTATAAACAATACGGAGAGTACTCTTTGAAGGAACAACAATCAATGCTTAATGAAGCTGTCAATCATTTATGTGAGTGGTTAAATACCCTTTCAGAAAAGGAATTATTTGAAGTTGATCAAAGACGATGGGCAAAAACACAAGCTAATTGGCCTGTTTGGAAATGGGTTCATATTAACTCAGTTGCTCCATTTACAAATTTCAGAACTAAAATTCGTAAATGGAAGAAGATGAACCTTTAAAAGATTAGATGTTCCTTACTATAACAAACCAAACGAATTGACTTTAGCCTTCCACAAATGGAGGGCTTTTTGTTATCCACTATGACAACAAGTGCGATGGGTTATGGTGCGTTTTACTGTATCTCGATGCTTCATATGAAGGAGGTGGAAGGGAATCAGTCAAGCAACAATCTTTCAGCGAGCTGCTATTATGGTGTCATGTCAGTCCTTCTCTACAAAAGTAGTGAAGTTTTTTTATGCCGCCGGAACTGAGCTGGTACATTAGCTCATACGAAAATGTAATTACATAATATAAAACTACTATTCGAATGACTATTGTAAAAGATAAATATGGACTATTTTACATAGAATTTAGAATATTCATATTAAATAACAAAGTATTTATTATTTTTCTGTTAAAATTATTATGTTAAACAATATTTTGGTATTGTTTGATAATTACCGATAATTTTGTTAAGAGGATTTAAAACTTATCTTTACTAAACAGGAATAGGGAGGGATTACGCAAAGTATGAGTAGGTGGGGAAATCCAAGTATTTGAACGCATTAACAGCTTCAGCGGTTGTAGTAACACCGATTGCACTGGTAGTACAGGTACTATTTCGGGAGATTTAATCATTTATGCACCGAATGTAACCCTCTCTTTAGATGGGTTAACCGTTGTAGGGAACACAGTAATTGAATAATAACTTCCATGTAAAACCTAAGGAAAAGATTATTTTAGACTAAAATCATAAGGAGCTAAGCGAATGAAGAAATATGAATGTAATGTCGTTACCAAAATAGCGTTATCATTTTTACTTGTAATCTCTATGATTTCACCTTACTTCACAGTTGTAAAGGCCGAAACGACAGAAGCAATTGGAGTGGGGGAAGCGGTCAATCAATTTGATCCAACCGCAGTAAAGAGTAATGTTACTGTAGAGGGATATATAGTAGGGTTCGCCAAAAGTGAAACTTCTTATTCTGTGATAGCAGATAGTGACACAAATATTGCGATTGCTGATACACCAGATGAAACAGATGTCACGAAAATGCTGTATATTCAATTACCAAGCTCCTATAGAGCCAATTTTGGATTATTTACTAACCCAAGTAATCTTGGGAAAAAAGTTAGAATAACAGGTTCACTGGAAAAATATTTTGGCAACCATGCAGGGCTAAAATCACCAACTTCAATGGAGTTTGTTGGGGACGATACTACTGAACCAAATCCTCCCGAGACAGCAACAATTGCCGAAGCTCGTGCAGCTGTTGGAACAGACCGCACAGTTCAAATTCAAGGGACGGTTACGACATTACCTGGTAGCTGGGGAGGCAAGGCCTTCTATGTACAGGATGAGACAGCAGGGGTATATGTCTTCTCTAGTTCTGCAGAAGCAGGGAGCTTAGCTGTTGGAGATATTGTCGGCATCACAGGGAAAACTAGTTTATATAGTGGAGAAGTTCAATTTAATTCACCGACAATTGAACGGATTTCTACAGGGACGGCACCTACACCGCAGACAGTAAATTTACCGATTGCGGATGATAGCACACAAGGAAGATTAATCACACTTGAAAATGTGAAGATTAAAGATTTAGCGCCATCTGGTACGTATGGTACATTTGAATTTAAAGCAGTCGATGCAGCAAATAACGAGCTGTTAATTCGCCATGATAACCGTACAGGCTATCAGTTCTCTCAGTTTGAAGCAGATGGTTTCAATAACAATGATGTCATCACAGTGACAGGGATTGCGTCAATTTTTAACGGGACCTATCAATTAAAAACGTTAAGCGCGGAAAGCTTCCAATTAGTATCAAACTATGAGCCAACACAAGTAGAGAATATTAAGGCTTTACCAGCAACAGGCGAAGTTTATGCAGGAACGAAAGTAACATTATCTACAAATACCCCAAATGCAACCATCTATTACACAATCGATGGTTCTGAACCGTCAGTAGCTAGTGAGGTTTATGATGCAGCAGCGGGGATTGTTATAAATGAAGCCATGACTATAAAAGCATTTGCTACTGCAACAGGCCTAGACGATAGTGACATTGCATCCTTTGATTATACGGTTAAAGAAGAGCCAACTGTTATATCTATTACGGAAGCTCGTAATAAAGAAATCGGGCAAACTGTTATCGTATCAGGGATCGTGACAGCAAAATTAGAAACGGCTACAGCGCACATTCAAGATGAAGATGGGGCGGCGATAGCCATTTATCCTGTGGATAGTCTTGCCGCAAATGTCGGTGATCGAGTGACGGTGCAAGGACGAGTAGATGAATATAGCGGTCTAAAGCAATTAACGAATATTTCACTTGTTGGTATGCCTGTTCCTTCGACAATACCAGAGCCACATCTTATTAAAAGTAATGAGGTTGCGGAAGACAATGAATCGAAACTAGTTACAATTAAAAATGTTACTATTACTGGTTCGGGTCAAAACTTTACAGGTACTGACGAAGTAGGCCCATTTGCTATTTACGATAAAACAAGAGATTCTGGTTTAGTGAGTGGAAAAACTTATGGGGAAATTACAGGGATTGTTGGTCAATATACAAACCATCAATTGCTCCCTCTTCGCGTTATTGAAGATGTAACAAAGGTGCAGGATATCAAAGCTTCTCACGTCGGGGGCGTAACAGCTGGCACGAAAGTCTCCCTTTCTACAATGACGGAAGGAGCAACGATTTATTACACAGTGGATGGCTCAACGCCAACAACAGCTAGTGCAAAGTATACAGAGGAAATCCTTGTTAATAAACCAATGACGCTTAAAGCGATTGCAGTGAAAGAAGGATTAACGAACAGTGCAATTGCTACATTTGTTTATGAAATTATTGATACTAAAAATGCCAAGATTAGCGATATTCAAGGGGCAAGCCATAAATCACCATATGTCGATTTAACAGTAAATGATGTGGCGGGAATTGTAACATTCGTTTTAAATTCAACTAGCTTTATTATGCAAGAAAACGAGTCGTCATTTGATGGCGTAAAATCAACTGCTATCAAAGTAAATAAGACAGGACATAATGTAGCAGTAGGGGACGTTATTAACGTTTCAGGAAATGTAGTTGAGGCGGGTGGCAACTCTCGATTGACAGATACACAAATTGCAGCAACAAATATTACAAAAACAGGTATAGCAGGAACTCCAGAAGCCCTTGTGATAGGGGAGGATCTGTTGCCACCAAATAAAATTATCGATAATGATAGTTTTGCAATTTTTGACCCACAAGAAGATGGCATCGATTTTTGGGAATCTATCGAGTATATGCTGGTATCATTCCCGGATGCGAGAGTAATAGGACCGATTTATAATAATGATTCTCCAATTGTTGTACCGAGCACAACTAATAATACATTCAATGTGAATGGTGGTTTAAATATAGCGGCCGATGATTATAACCCAGAAAAAATTATGCTTGAAGGGGTAGCTGGTAAAAATTATGATTCAGGTGATCGTTTTAATGATGCCCTTATCGGATTTGTAGAGAATTTTACAGATGGCTATCGACTGAACACAAATAAAGTCTTCCCAGAAGTGACAAAAGCGAATCTTCAGCAAGAAGTGACGCATCTTGAACCAGTAGCGGACAAGTTAAATATCGCTTCCTATAATATCGAAAACTTTTCAAATAATCCTGCCAATACAACAAACGAAAAAGTAGCCAGAATTGCAGGGACATTTGTGAATAATATGAAATCACCAGATATTATTACATTAGTCGAAGTTCAAGATAATGATGGACAAACTGATTCAGGAAATGCGGATGCATCGGAAAGCTATATGCGATTAATTCATGCAATTAAAGCTGCGGGTGGTCCTGCGTATGATTGGATTGATGTCATGCCAATTAACAATACAGTAGGTGGTGCACCTGGCGGTAATATTCGTGTAGGTTACCTATATAATCCAGAACGTGTTTCATTAGTGTCAGGTATAAAAGGGATGGGTGACCAAACCAATACGTGGACAGCAGATGGAAGTCTCGCTTTAAATCCTGGCTTTGTTGATCCATCAAAATTTGTAGATACACGAAAACCAATTGCAGCCGAATTTGAATTCCAGAAAGAACGTGTAGTGATTATCGGAGCTCACCTAAACTCTAAAGGTGGAGATGGTTCACTTTGGGGACCAACTCAGCCACCAGTGCTAGAATCAGTAAAGAAACGTATTCAGCTTGCTCAAGCCATCAATGATTTTATCGATGAAGGACTTGCCATTAATCCAGATTTAAATATCATTGTAGCAGGGGACATGAATGACTTTGAATTCACACCAGCTCTTCAAACGTTAAAGGGTGATGTTTTAACGAATATGATAGATAAAGCCCCGGAGCAAGATCGTTTTACGTACTTCTTCCAAGGAAACAATCAAGTGTTGGATCATATTTTAGTTTCGAATAAGCTTGCTGACGTTACAGAAATTGACTTGATTCATATAAATGCGAACTTTACAGAAGCACAAGGCCGTGCATCAGATCATGACCCAGTATTAGTTCAAATTGATTTGAAAGCAGACAATGAGGAAATACCAACACCAATAACACCTGAAAATGTATACAATTTTGATAACTACAAAACAGGTAAACTGATCATGAATCGCCCAAGCATTTCGCTATCGTTAGGGAAAAATACGAATATTAAAAATGGAATTGCGGTATTTAGTGAATATGCTGAATTCCATGGGGAAGGATTTGCGGATAAAACAGTAACGATTAGTCCAAAAAAGGAAATGCGATTATTGACTTTAAAGGTACGAAAATTGGTGAAATTATTATCGAAGGAAAAAATGTAAAAGAAATACGAAATTTACCTGATGGAGCGACCATTACGTATACTAAAGGGGCTTCGGCAGAGGAAATTGAATTTAAGTAGTATCTAAAAAACAATCCAGCACTAGTCTATATTGATTTGGTGCTGGGTTGTTTGCTAATTAACCTATAACACTGAAAAGTTGTTCATTAATCAAAAAATAACCAAGTGTCCATATGATTACTTGGTTATTTTTTACTTTTTATAAAGCCCATATTAGGAAAAATAAATTTTAAACCGATAATTAAAGCAAAGAACCCTGAAATCCTTAATGTTACATTTGTAAATGTCTCTCCATTTTCAGTGATATTCATTAGTAAACTGCCAAAGGAAATAAAAATAAATCCAATCAAAGCAGAAATATATTTCAATCTATCATCCCCTTATTTAAATAAGCACTAATTTTTACTCCACTCCCAAAGCAGTTTCTTTTTATCAAAGATTAGCATCCAACCTTTCTTTCAATACAATTATTTCAGTTGGAGGTAAATGAGGGACGCATTGTATCTATAAGAGTAACTACTCATGCTTAATGCATAAAACTATTTATAAGTATACCCCACTTAAAAGGATTTATAGAAGTTTAGATGGTAGTGAATATATTAGAAAAATCACTATTTATCTTAACCATCAAGAAAAGGATCCCTCTTTTTTTCAACGTTCCAATTTCCTTAGATCAAAACTCGACCAAATCAATATTTTGTGCAGATGAAAGAATGAATGACTATGGGAAACGAAAAAAGCATTGCAACGAAGCAATGCTAAGTACGTGGAGTTTTTGACAACCTTACTACATTAAAAACAAAGCCTATAACTCCACAAATAAAGAAAATATAGGCTACTAGTATGGACATAACTTCTAAGTTGTTAGTGAATATCCTGTATCCTCCTAAAGTAAATAAAGCCAAACTGCCAACCGAACTAAGTAATATTTTATTTTTGTCAGTCAACACACACACCTCCAAATAATGGTATGTATAAAGGTTAACACAAATTTTGTTTTTAGTTAACCTATTCTATGTTTATTGGTGAGTGTCATAAAAACAAAGGAACTTTACTGTACACTTTGAGGAAAGTAACTAGTGTCACTGGGTTGGTAATGACCCTCCTAAAATGAGAGAGGCCGTGACGGTCAACTAGCGCCACTAAGTGTGTGCGATACACTCAATTATTAATTTGCAAATAAAAATACATAAAAAAAGCCGTAGTGTTTGCAGACGCTACAGCTCGAATTGGTTGATGCCTTTAAAGACAATCTAGTAAACGTAGTATATCGTAACTTAGGAGGAAGAAACTATGTAACAGGGCAAACAACAGTTACTAAAGATGGCTGAAACAATCGAATAAGCAAGGCAGCCAGTAACGAAAGCTGATAACAATAGCTAAATTGGAGTGATTGAATCAACATTACCAAAGGCATATGATGGTACAACCGTTGTATACAGGAAATTATCGAATTAAGGAAAAGGTGCAAAAGCAAATTTCGATAGTGCATGGGGATCGAGAGGTTGAAGTACTTCAGAGATTGCTTGATGGGATAGCATACGCGCTATTCGAAGCTCATGAAATTATCCAGTACGACAACAAAAGATGAAGTAGCCGAGAGACTACTTCTTATAAGTTATTTCTAAAAGTATTTTTAAGCGGAATTATTTTAGTATGAGATCTGGATAAACGATGTGCTTTCAAATAAGGTCATTCAGTCTAAAGCTCTTTATTTTTATGCCATTTCATTGTTTTTTTCAATATCCTCTACATTGATAAACTTTAAGACTACAAACAGGAGAATAAATCCTAATACACCTGCCGTAATATAGCTGGCATTGAGATAATTTTTCATGACGAGAGACATAATAGGAGGGCCTGCTGCAACGCCTATAAATCGTGCTGAGCTGTAAAAAGAGGATACGGTTCCTCTTAACTCTTTTCTAATATTGTCAGTAATAATTGTGTCAAGTGCGGGCAATAGTGCACCAATAGCAATCCCCACTATACTCGTAACGACTAATAAAAGAATCAGTTTTTTGCTTGTAAACCCAACGAAGACAATACTAACGGACATTGCAATCAAAGAGATAATGATTATTTTTTTTATCCTTCCCAGGTTTCCTTTAATTTTTCGACCAGATATAAATGAAGCTATACAAAGTAATAAAAGTGGGATGGCCAGGACAAACCCTTTTTTAATCCCTTTTATATCATGAACTTTTTCGAGGTTTTCTGATAAGAAAAATAGCATACTAAATATATGAGCATCACAAGGACCCCGTTAAGGAATACGGTATATAACCATTTTCCTTCCTCCTTGAAAACTTTTTTGTATTCCGTAAAAACTCTTTGAGCTTCAATGGTTCATCATCATCTTTAGGAGCTTTAACGAAAAAAAAAATAAGTAATCGAAATCAGACTAAGCGCTGAAATAGAAAAGAAGGGCAGGAACCATAAAAATGCAGCAAATATTGATCCTAAAATGGGACTTAACACTTTCCCAAACGTGTTAGACGTTTCAATTATCCCTAATGTAGAACTTATTTTTTCATCATCATCCTGGTATAGGTCACCTACAAGAGGCAATACGATCGGCATTGCACCAGCGGCCCCAATCCCCTGAATAATTCTTCCAGCGATAATCATTGCGTATGGGTCATCCATTTTCCAGGAAGCAAATCCAGCAATCAGACCACCGATTAAAGCTAAAATTAAGCTTGGTAATATGACCATTCTTCTGCCGAAGCGGTCCGATAAATAGCCAGCTACGGGGATCAGAAAAATAGCTGCGACTGAATAGCTTGTTATGATCATGCTCGATTGAAATGATGTGATCCCGACCTTATCCTCCAGTATAGGGAGCACGGGAATAAGCATTGAATTTCCAAGTGTCATGATGAGCGGAATAGAAGTCAAACTTACAATACACCAGACACTTACATTAACCTTCTCTTGGTCCATTACCACACCTCGACTAATATTCTTTTAAAGGTATGGTTTCCTTTCATGTTCATTTTATGCGCTGTCGGTGAGTTTATTGGAATAACACTTGGTAAGCCTGCATCCCAAAGTAGATCCCGAAACCAATCATTAATAAGGCTGAGATAAAAGAGACCGTTTTCAAAAGCTGTATAGATAATAATTTTCGAGCGACACTGGATAAAAGGCATAAATAAAATCTACAAAAATAATGCCCATCAAAATGGCGATACTCACCAAAATAATTTCATACCCTGTTGAGATACCAGCCGTTTTTGCGAGTATGGAGCCGTATATTCCCAGCCAGAAAAGGATGGTTAGCGGATTCAAAAAAGACATGAAAAATCCAGTCATGAGGGATTGTCTCAGTCGTGTCCTTTCCCTGTTTTCGAATCCATCTCAATTTTATGTAGCGACAGTAAATTTTCGATTCCGGTGTACAAAGAACAAAACAGCCGAAGGACCAAAGGATTGTTTTTAACCAGATGGAATTGATAAATTGGCCAATTCCAAAATATACGATAAACATATAGATAATGTCAGTCGCTATGGCACCAAGACTAAAAAACCATGCATGAAAAAAACCATTTTTTAAACCTGTATTCAATAGGACAGTCTTAACAGGTCCAATTGTTGCAGCCATTGATATGCCTAAAAAGATAAAAGTAAATATAGAATCCATAAAATAGCCTCCAATAATCAAATGTAATTGCATTTTATTCGAAGGCAATAACTTTTAGGACAATCTAAAAGGGCATAAAAAACATGCGGATTTAATATGTCCTTATCGCACGCTAAACTAATTATATATAGCATATTTATCAAAGAATATAGTTTCGTTTTTGTCTTTAAATTTATCCTTTAAAACAAATAATTCAATCAAATTCGTTCATAATAATGAAAAGGACGTGATGACTATTCTAAATGAGAAGAAGATATCAAAGCTAAAAAATATGTTAATTGAGCAAAAACACTCGCTCCAACGAAGAATGGATACAGATGATGAATATTTAGAACGAGGTAGTTTACGGGATTCTGTTGATGAGTTGTCCACAATCGATAATCATCCAGCAGATCTGGGTACCGAATTATACGAGCGTGAAAAAGATATGGCGTTAAAAGTCCATGACAATGATGAGTTAGCAAAAGTAAATACGGCCTTACAAAAGATTGAGGATGGTACCTATGGCGTATGTGAAGTTTGTCAACAAGATATCCCATATGATCGATTGGTGGCACTGCCTTATACCTCTTTTGTATTGAACATACTGCAAAAGACGTTCCAACAGATCGACCGGTTGAAGAGCAAGTGATGCTTCCTCCAGTTGACAATTCTTTTGCTGGCCGTGATGACAAGGATGATATTCATGATTATGAAGATATGTTTCAAGTTGTGGCAAAATATGGAACTTCTGAAACGCCTTCCGATTTTGAAGGAGATTTTGAAGATTATGATGAATTATATGAAGATCCTGAAGAAATTGCCGTTAATGACGAATGGGATTCATACCATATCTCTGAAACAGATGAATTAACACGCCAAGTTTCCATTCAGGAAGTAGAACACGCGAGAAAATTTGATTATTTAGAGGATTAAATGTGGGATTAAAAAGATAGGCGCAATTGTTATAAATGAATGCTTTAATAAAATGTTTTGAACAAATGCAAAACTTGCAGCATGTTTTGTAATAAGAAAAATAGGATGTAAACTCGGAGGTAGGTCATGTGGTATTTTCAATAACCTCAATATTAGGGAAAGACAGACCAACGATCGACCTGCACTCCATAAAATTCTGTTTGGAGCATGACATATAACGTGGTGTCGCTCTATCACGAGTTACAAGTGAGCTCTTGCCAAGAGGATTACTATAATATTTAAGCTTTCATCTTAGGATGGAGGCTTTTTCTTTTGCTTTGAAAACTGCGTCATACAGCCAAAACACTTCGAGTCGAGAGGTCAGAGTTTGGTGTGGTTTTGAGAGCAAATAATTACCAATGCTTAAAGTTGAAGCTAGTGCTCAGGGAACTTTACTTTCTTATTTGGAAATTCGACCAAATTTTTCTCCCCTTTGGTTCGTCGGTGTTCTATGAGCATAGATTATTATTATTGATTCACAACACTACGTCTAAATGTTATTAGATGAAAAGATTTACAAGATATTAATATCTAATTAAAAAACAAATGTTATTTTGTTTAAGTAAAAAAATTAATTACCTATAATGAGAGGAGAAGAAATAATGGAAAAAACATTGAAGTTTTAAGAACAGAAGGGGACATTAATTTAACAAAACTCGTACTTTATGGCAAGGAAAACACTTGAGCAAAGAATCATTTGAGCTTTTAAACGATGATTCCAAGTATTATTTACATCAATCTCTTTCTACTCCTTGTTTAAATATTATTGAAAAAAGCTATGGAATTTACATAGAGGATATAGATGGAAGAAAGTATATGGATTTTCATGGAAATAATGTTCATCAAATAGGTTATGGTAATGAATATGTTATTCAAGCAGTAAAAGAGCAGTTAGATATCCTTCCATTCTCACCAAGACGTTATACAAATAAAGTTGCGATCCAGCTGGCAAAAAATTAGTTGATATTGCACCAGAAAGTTTAAATAAAGTACTGTTGACTCCTGGGGGAACTTCAGCTGTTGGAATGGCTTTAAAACTTGTTAGAAAGGTAACAGGCAAATTTAAAACTATTTCTATGTGGGATTCATTTCACGGTGCTTCTTTAGACGCTATTTCAGTTGGAGGAGAAGCACTTTTCCGTAACGGTATGGGTCCTTTAATGCCAGGGAGTCTGCATATAGCTCCTTACAATTCATATCGTGGTTTGTTTGATGATGACAATGGTAGATTTAAATCTCTTGACTATCTTGAGTATATACTTGAAAGAGAAAATGAAATCGGTGCAATTATTTTAGAGCCTGTTCGTTGTACAGACGTGCATATCCCACCAAAAGAGTACTATCAACGTTTACGTAATATTTGTGATAGGAACAATATATTATTGATTTTTGATGAAATTCCAACAGCTTTAGGGCGAACAGGTAAAATGTTCACTTTTGAAAACTTTGGAGTTATTCCAGATATTGTATTATTGGGAAAAGGATTGGGTGGAGGCGTTTTTCCAATGGCAGCGATGCTGGTAAAAGGAGAACTTGATGTTGCCCAAGATATTGCACTTGGTCATTACACTCATGAAAAAAGTTCATTAGGTTGTGCAGCAGCATTGGCTACTCTTAATTATATCGAGGAGTTTAAATTAATTGATAAGGCTAATCAATTAGGAAATTATATGAGGATACGTCTTGAAAAGATGCAAGAACAGTATGAAATTATAGGTGATGTTCGAGGAATCGGTCTTTTATACGGAGTAGAATTAGTATTAAACCGAAATTCGAAAGAAAAAGCTATATCTGAAGCAGAGCAAGTAATGTATAAATGTATGGAAAAGGGATTAAGCTTTAAAGTATCCCAAGGAAATGTGCTTACTCTCACTCCACCACTTATCATTAAGGAACATGAATTAGAACTGGCTATGGATATTTTAGAACAATCTATCCAGGAGATTTTAGGACAGTAATATAGATTTATGAAGAATTTATACAATTTACTAGACTGAAGCAACTAAACATCTCATATGAGGTGTTTTTATATATAAAGAAACTTGATGTAAACATTCCAAAACAAACAAATGACGATGGAGGTGGGGTGTTCAAGGCTGTTCTTGCAGTTATAAGTGAAAATAGTGTATTATAGCTTTCATGTTGTAAACAAAAAGGACGGATGTAATGAAATATAATAAGACAGTTATGCTAAAGCTTATAAATGAACATCGAACATTGCATGATGAATTAAAAAAGCTAAAATCTGAAATGGGTTTAGAGAAAAATTTCGCAGTAAAGGCATTGTATCATTCATTTGTTGCAGAAGATGGTCCTTATATGAAAGAATATCAGGATTTAGAGCGATTACAATAATGTAGTGCCACTAACAAAATTGTTGGCAAGATAAGTAATAATTTTTAGTCCGAGAATTTAATACTAAGTTTGTGATTGAGCCATTCATTTTGAGTGGCTTTTTATTCTGTTTTTTTACTGGCAGACGCTATAAAGAACGATAGGAAATACACGTTTGAACAGTTTAGGGATTCTTACAGATCACTAAATTGGGCAAGCAGGAAAATACAAAAGAATAAATACTTGAAATGTATGAAAATGAAAAGGGTAACCGCCTGAAAGTTGAAAGGGAATTGGAAACCTTAAAACAATGATTGGCTATGCGAAAACGCAGATGCAAGGAGCATTGAACTCAATTGGTTAATCGATTACTAGAAAGATATTGTTCAGTAACTTGAGTGGATATAGAAGGAAAGCAGAAAGACAATAATCAGATACAAGGAACACAAAATAAAGCACATAATACTACCCTGTTTTCCTACAGGTTAGTAAAAACACCAACTAAAAGAGATTAGTCAGTGTTTCGTGTTTTCTTTATATAAGAAACTCTAGTTTATTTTCTACAAGAGTCTGAAATCTATCCATAAATAGAGCTGCATGGTAACCATCGCAGACAGAATGATGAACCTGCAAGGATAAAGGTAAATAAATATTACTAGTTTTATTGATAAACCTACCTGCAGTGATTATCGGCAAACAATAATTTGGGCTATTATTCACGTTTAAGTTAAAACCAGTAAAAGAAGTCCATGGAATCATAGAAATATTGACGACATTTTCAGGTATCGGTGTTTTAGGAAACAGTTTTCCTGTACCATTGTACTTCTCTGTATCGGAAATATAGTTCTCATAAAACTTTTTAAAACCTTCATCTGTATTTGTATAAATGGCTGAAAATAACTCTGATGTCTTATCAAAGATAGTATACATTGGGACTACCTTATCCCAGTAGCCAAACTCTCCAGCAGAATTAAAGTTCATTCTAAAATGTTTATTTGAATTTGCCACGTGAGTAATTAAAAAGATGAATACAGGATAGAATTTATATCCCTTATCTTTTGTAATTTATAAAGTTCAGTAATATCAATATTTCTGGTGATGCTAAAGCTCGTTTGTTGATTTAAGAAATGATTGAAAATTTCTTTTCGTTCCCAATTATTAATATCAATTTTATTGAATTTCATCTTATAAAGCCTCCTAAAATTTAAAATCTAGATAATTTTAGGAAGCTAATTTGACTGCTTTTTTCATAAGATCATTCCTTTAATTTTATATAAGTTAATCTTAACATATTATTACGGTTTCGATTATTAATTTAGATTAGCATAGCGAGCTTAAACTGCTAATCAAAAACTACTGCACAATATGAGAAATCGTCTTCAGGAAGGGCATCTTTGAAAAATTCTAATATTTCTTCGCCGAAAAATACAATAAATAGTAGTATTAGTACAATTAAAACGGCTCACTAAAGTCTGGATGTCATCACTTGATACAAGGGTTAGTAAGTCACATAGAAAGCTAGATGGTCAGAAAGCTGATAATGAAGGCTACTAACATTATGGTATGGGGCATTGCATCGATGGATAGTCAGTGTCGCTGGCACAAAATATATATGGAATGGCAAGTTACCAGAGTATCGATGAGGCAGAGACTACATGGACGATACCTACCAAAAGCAATCGGCTGTTCGTATTGATGCTTATATGTCTGATTTAGGGTTAAATTACAAACAAGCTTTTAATAAGGCGTACAAAGAGGTGAAGCCTTCAAGTGTTGTAGTACCATTCGTAAGTTACGAGGAATGGAGTCAACAATTTAGCAGTAGAGGGTGAGTGTAGTTGGATAGGAAGTAGTTATTCCTAGGAATAAGTTTTTAGATATTTATGTTAAAAACGATATTGAAAATTAACGCTTAAAATCGTAAAGACATGTTGGAAATGGTAAGCTTGACATAACAGAAATATAGTAACTATTTCGTACTGTATTGTTAAAAAACAAAATGTAACTTCGTAGCTTAGGAAAGGATGTGTGATATATGGACAAAAGAAATTCAATAATGGAAACATATTTTAATACAAAGGATATTGCTAAACGTAATGTATTATTAAAACAATTAGTATTTGACTTGCCTGAGAACGGAAAGGACTTTTTTCTCAAAGTATATAAAAAAGAGAGATATTTGGATATGCGGCTAACTGCGATTAGAGGATATGCTGCCTATGCAAGCGAAGAAGAAGTTGCGATTTTAATGAAAAAGATGTTGGAAATCTTAAAAAGGCGACCAGAAAGTACACCATATAATTATCAGGAATACGAAATCTTGCGTTCATCTTTTCTAATACCTTATTTATTGGAAAAATATCAATATGACTGTTTCAAAAAATTTAATGAACAGTTAAAAAAACAGTACGACGCTATGCCTGAAGTTTTCAAAGGAATTTTTACATGTGACGATAAAGGGGAACATATTCAACTAATTTCCCCAGCAGTAGTACGGAAAAAGATTGAAGATTTCATGCAAAGTGAAGGATGTATCTAATGGATTTTGCACCCAAATGATATATTGGAGATTTATGGATTTTTTCCTGTATTAGTCTATTAGCTATTGTAATTTATATCATCTCGCATTGCACATTCAACCTTTGCAAAGAAGGAAGATTGGGTAGGAAAGCTGTTAACAAGTGTGTTTGCTAATATAGGTATGTTTACTTTTGTCATGGGTCTATTTAGAAGGATGAAAGAGCGAGTGAATTGCTGTCATTTGTAAATGTATTAATTGCTATAGGTTCATTCGCAATGATGTTTTTTATTGCCTTTTTTATAATTTTTGGATAGTCAATAAAATAATAATGAATAAAAGACAACTGTGTGTGTGAACTGCCCCGTAAAGTTAGATTGATGTTTAACTTTTACGGGGCAGTTCTAATAAAGTGATGAGTGGTTTTTCTCAATCATATTTATTGAAAACTTATAAACTAAAACCTTTTTTTGCTTTGAATTCATTTGTTAAAAAATTACATTTTTGATTTCCAGTACCTGACCAGGATCTTTTATTTTTAAATTTTTGTACCCCAATTAAGTGGGGTACAACGGGTAAAAACAGAAAAAACATTTTTTACCAAATATTTTTTCTGAATCTAATTTCAAATTTTTTTAAATTACAATTTATTAACTTTTTCTAATCAGTAGAGCAAAAACCCCACCAAATCAACACTTTTGCGCTATAATGTAGGACGAGGTGAAGAAAATGTTTGTGAGTGAGAAACAGATTGAAATACGGTATGCAGAGACCGACCAAATGGGCGTGGTGTACCATGCGAACTATATTATTTGGATGGAAAAAAGAATAAAACGTTGATATATAAGGGAGGGGAGGGGTCACAGTAAAAGCGAACCCCAAAAAGTACCCCAATTTGATGAAATATTGCTATTAACTTATATTTCATCCATTTGCAAACTGATTCATTAAATCAATGGATTTAATTTCATCTTTCTCAAATGAATGTACGTATACTTTTAATATAGTATTTGGGTTATCTCCAAGTATTTTTGCTACTGTAACAAGTGTTTCACCGCGCGCCAGTAAAATAGAAGCAACTGTATGTCTTAATCCATGTGGAGATATTCTTCTTAAGTTATATTTAGTACAAATCATGTCTAATGCATCTTCAACATAAGTTAAACCGATTGGGTTGCAACCTTGTCTTGAAATAAAAACAAAATCCTCGTCTTTATGCTGCATACTGTTTTCCCATTTCTTCTTTATACACCAGGCTTTATAAATTTTTAACTGCGAATATAATTCATTATTCATACTAACTTTACGGTAACCGTTATCGCTTTTTGGCGGTCCAAGCCCTGTTCTTGTTCGAGCTTTATTAATCGTAATAGACTTTGTTTTAAAATCAAGGTCATGCCATGTTAATCCCATCATTTCGCCTTTTCGCATTCCGGTCATTGCTAAAGTAAGAATAGCAGTATATCTAGTAGTAGGATCGTTATCTTTCACGCATGATAGAAAAGTTTTTAATTCTTCCTCAGTATAAAAATTTTCTTTATCTCCAGTGGGTGCAGCGCTAAAATCCATCTTCTTAAAACGATCTTTCGGTAGGATTTCTTCCTCTACAGCGTAAGATACAGCAGACTTGAAAACTCTAAATATCCCTTGAATGGTTGCACGTTTTAACTTATAAGAGACTAACTTATCAATTAATTCCCTTTGAAGAGTCATTTTTGTGAGTTTCTGTAACTTGTGATGGCCGATAAGTGGTTTTATATGATTCTTATATGACTCTTGATAATGTATATACGTACCAGGACGCCATACACTTTTCTTCATATCAAACCAAATGTCCATCCATTGAGCGACAGTTAAATTTGCATTTTCTACATATCTATCATTTCCGTCTAATACATTTGCTTTAACTTCAATCAAAGCACGCTCAGCTGCTTGTTCAGTATCAAAACCTTGTTGAGATTTTTCTTTTCGCTTTCCAAATCTATCGTAGTATTTGTAGCGAAAGGCGAACTTCTTTTCATTTTCCGAATCCTTGTACCAGTAAATGCAGTCTTTCTTTGTGTTATAAAATTTTTTTCTAACCATAGTTGATTTCCTCCGATTAGCACGAGCAGGTACAAAAATGAGGAAAATCTTTGGCATCACTCCTTTCGATATCCTGTCTATCTGAACATTTCAATTCTTATATTTCATAGGGAATATGATTACAGTTTTGCACAATTTGTTTATTGTAATATTGCTTTAAACGCTTTAAAGCAAACTCGTACTCAACGTTGAACAACTCCTGAAGTTTAATCACCGTTTTTGTTCGGATGTCACGTAGTTGAAGTTCATCTAACATAAAGGTTGGCATACAGGCGTGATACATAAAATTGTTGGCTTTATATTCTTGATATTCACGAAAGAGGGGAGACATATAGAACTGATCTCCAGTATGTAGTAATACATGAGCTAACTCGTGACAAAATTCTTGCCATTGCTGTTGCTTGGTTAAACGTTTATTAATAAAAATATATGAACGACCATTTATAAATAACGCTTGGCTTTTATCATACCAATAAAACACTTTTAAACCTAAATGAATAGAAATGTTTTCTAAGTTTAAAAATGAAGGGTTCCTAATATTTAGACTAGTATAGAATTGGTGTATGTAATCTTCAAGATGTGAGTAATAATACATGTGAACAGCCCCTATAAAGAACATACGTTCCTATTTTGAGTGTAATAAAACCCTAACTATTAAAGTAGGGTTCATTAAATATCTATAAAAGTAACTTTATTAGAAGAATTAAACAAAGTATTCAAAATCAATATAAAAACAATAATAAAAAGACTTTTTTTGGTGTTAAGTAAATTGGAAATAAGTGACTTTATATCTTCGATTCTGAGTTCTTCTTTATTTTGTAAACTATTAAAATATTCCACTAGATTTTTAGTTTATCAATAATAATTCTTTATTTGTAACTTCTGAAACGTCGTTATTTAATAAATCTAAAAAAATTTTTAGTGATTTGTAATTTTTAACTTTCTCAGAAATAAGTAGATAATCATTTTTATTTAATTGAACTAAAAATTGTCTATTATTTCGTTAGATAGATTTGAACATAAAATTTTAAACCTTTCAGAAGTATCAACATTTTCATTTATTGTACTTGCTAGGTTTTTGGAAGTAGTTGATTCTATTACTTTAAAAATCATTTCAATTGATTTTATATTCTCTGTGATTTCTTTATCTATAATATCTAAAAACATTTTAGACTGCGACTTTTTTGTAAGATCCTCTTTCATTTTGGTTAAATAAAAAACTAAAAGTGCCACAATCCCTGAGAAAAAAGCCCCTAATAGCGGTGGAGCAATTCTACTAAATACTTCTGTAGTATTTAATTTAGGGAAATTTAATGTGAAAAAGTCAATAAACTTGAATGTTGAGACAATGAATATTATAAGTAGGGTCAGAATGATTAAATTTAAAATTTTATAGGAATAATTTTTCATGAAATTGTCTTAATACCTTTTGCAAGAAAATCATCTATTTGTTGTTTAATAATACATTGTTCGGAAGTTATACTACTCATACTTACATCTGTATGTTTCAAAACATCTGAAACACTAAAATTACTTTGAATTGTAGTTATATCTCCCCCCTTATCATCACTCTGTTTATTAGATGATAAGGAGGGTGGAACTTTTAAATCATGATATAGTTCATCCTGTAATTCATCACAAAATTCGAATGCATAAGAAATATTATTAAAAAGTTTATCAAAACTTGGTTCAGAAAGGTTTAATAATGGATGTTTACAGACAAAACATTCATAGAAATTTTCGATGCTGTCTTCAAATGCAATTTCGTTACATTCATCACATTCTAATTGATATAATTTTTTTAACAATCCATAATTTGACAGAGTCAGAAATAAATTTATTGTTTTTAATGTATCTATCTTATATCTAAAAGAAAAATCTAAAGGATCGATTACAGGTGCTTTTTTCTTTAAATTATTTAAGAAAAAATCTCTTAAATATAAGTGTAAAGACTCAAATGGCATAATTAATTTAAGGCTATCTTCAGATTCATAGATACTGTTCAAGTTCGTGTAAAAGAAATTCACTTTTCATCCTCCTTTCAGAATCTCTTCGTATGTTATTATAATAGTCTACCATATAACTTCCTTGAAATTCTCTAATTGTAACTTCTAACCCTACAAAGTTATTTGATAATGGTTTAAGTTTAAAATTTTGTTTATTTATTCTAAAATACAATGAGATTTCATCTACTTTTGTATCTTCTGTTACTAAACTTTTAAGATTCCAATATATTTTTTTCCGTATATATGTTGTCTTTTTGCGTCTCTAGTAACGATCTTGTTGTATTACCGTCATGGAACGAAAAGGCAAAAAATATCTATCTGTGAATGTCCTTGAGTTTAGATTTTGAGCAACATTTTGGAAATACATATACTTCACAATTTTTAGATTAGATTCCAAGTCGTCGTCGGATGTTAAATTTAATTTATCTAAAATAAAGGCTTGTATGTCTATGTCTAACGTTGTTTCTGGGATTGGTAAAGAAGCATGAATAATTTCTTCAGCTTTCTTAGTCTCTGTTAAAAATAGTTGATATATTTGATTTTTAATTCCTTCTTTGCTTTTCTAATATATGTAATTGTAGGAGTAAGATCTTTAACATAAGCAAAAATTTCAGATATTAATTTACGATTTTTTCCTGCGTTGTTTCTTAATGTATCTCTCATCTTTATTATAAATGTTTTCTGGAGAAGTTATATTCGCAAGCAATAAAGAAAATTTTTTTTAGTTAGTCATCGCTTGTATAACCATATCTAAAAAGTAACATTAATGAATCATCTTCTTGTCTAATTGAAACGAGTTGTAATTCTTCATATTCAGTTGACGAGTAATGTATTGGTCTATCAAGAGCATTGTTTTATCATTAATAACATTTTTAATTCTGTTAATACTCTCTTCGGTTTCAAAAAAGTAAATAAAATGATTATCTGGTAGTACCCAAGTCAATTCATTAAAAAGTGTTTTATCTAATTTTTCTTTATCAACAACTTTTCCATCTTTACTTTCTAATATTTTTGTTATTGTGAGAAAACTGTTATCTTCAAACATTACTTTTAATTTAGTGTATTCTTTTTCAGTTTTCCAATAACTACTTAAAGTTTTATGCAAATACTCAGCAGTAAAATTTCTTAATAGATTTCCGCTAAAAGGATTAGTTATCATTGGCAATGCCCCAATTTTTTTTTGTATTTTCCTTGTGATGGAAATTATAAGTGATATATGACTTGTGTAAATATGACTACTCAATGGTTAAAAAATAAACAACCTATTTGTTTTCAATTTACAAAGATGGTTGTTTAGAAGGACATGTCATTCATTCCTGTCCTTTGTTTAGATATTATTGTGTTACTTTAGAACAATTTTCAAAATTGCTAAATGGTTATTGATTTAATCCTTATCATTCTTAATAATCTCCCACATCTTACGCAGCTTCTGCAAATCCTCTTCACGACTCTTAGGTAATTCCTTGTACCACTTTTGCAGGGAAGGGTCATTAGCGAATGCTTGAAATTTCTTCGTCTTTATCGAGTTGGGTTTGTTTAGAGGTCTCTGATTCTAAGTATCCGGCAATTTCCATTAATCGTTATAATCTACCTTCAGAGCACGAGCTATTTTTTCTATCGTTGGAGGTTTGGGTGTACCACGCTTACCGGTTTCTATACGTGATAGTTGTGCAGCACTTATTTCGGCATACAAAGCAACTTGATTTAATGTCATATTTTTTGACTCTCTAAACTTCTTTATGTATGAGCCGAATTCATTCATGATAATCCCTCCTACTTTGATTTTAAGCAACTCTATTACCAAAAGGAAATTTTTTTAAATGAATTTTATAAAAGTGTTGCCAAAAGGTAAAATTGAGGGTATATTATTGCCATAAGGTAATTACCAAAAGGTAAAGGTGGTGAGTTAAAATGCAATCTATTCATTTAAGCAAAGATGTTCTTAGAAAGTACTTAAAGGAAAACAACATAAGTGAAGCAAATTTTGCAAAAAATATTGGTGTAGCACATAGTACAGTTAATCGAGTTTTGAACGGCAGAAGAAACCCAGGAGGTAAATTTATTTCAGGTGTGTTAACTAAATATCCTGATTTAACCTTTGATAAGGTTTTTATTTTTAATAAAAATTTACCAAAAGGTAATTCTAAGACGGCATAAACACTCATACTCGAAAGGAAGTGTAGAAGTGCAACATAAATCAAAAAAGAAGTCACCTGAAACAATACTAAGAGGTGAAACATGAATTTGATTCATTTAATTGAAT
This sequence comes from Lysinibacillus sp. JK80, assembly GCF_027557635.1. Lineage (NCBI taxonomy): Bacteria > Bacillati > Bacillota > Bacilli > Caryophanales > Bacillaceae > Lysinibacillus > Lysinibacillus sp. JK80. Next base: position 572,197 of record NZ_CP058997.1, read on the forward strand.
CAGCACAAGGAGAAACGTCAGATTGTGACTTTGCCGAGAAAATAGGTCTTTCGCTAAATCATTTAACTTGTTTGAAGAGAGGAGATTTAAATGAAACACCATCCTCACATGTGCTTAGAAAAATTAGTGAACACAATGAGGAAGTAAGCTATATTAACTTACTTATCGCTGCTGGCTACTTAAATGAAAAAGATATTGGAGGGTTGGTTAAAAAGTACCTCGTTATAGTTTCGATGGGTTTGATTATGACGTAGTGTCACTTGAAAATGGTTTCTTTATTAATGGAACAGAAGTAGAAAAGTTGATAGATGTTTCCATTAAATCAGATGTTAATAACATTTCCGAAGTGACAGTAAAATTCTACGCCAAAGTTAAAGGGTTAGATTTTAAAACAATTCTTTGACAGAACCAAACACAATTGAACCAATTTCTCTAATAGTGGCCGCACCCACTTTAGAAGCAGTTTCTTTCGTTTTATTCCAAACTGTATCTTGCCGGATAGCATCTATAAATTGATGACCTTCTAAACTGATTGAATGAATAAGTAACTGTGTACCGGTTTTCGATTTTCCGACTTGACCGTTCAAAAGATTAGATTCAATTAATTTTTCAATAGCGTAACCAAGTTCATTTTTATCAAATCGTTCAAGCCGAGCATCGAATACAACTTGATTAACATCTATGCTGTTAGGTTGCTCTTCTATCACAAACATCAATTCACGCATAGCGTCAAAATTATTTTCATATATTTTCACCTCCAATCTACCAATAGTTTAGCAGATTGGAAAATTTTTAAACATAGGAGGTCCATTATGAATCAATTACAAGTTATTCACGAACAAGTTGTTTTAATGAAAAAATTTAAAGTCTATGGAACATTAGATAATCCTTTATTTCTAGCGAAAGAAGTAGCTGAATGGATCGATTATTCAAAAACTAGTCAAGGTTATTATGATGTTTCTACCATGTTAAATACTGTAGATGAAGATGAAAAAGGTAAATATTCTTCTACGAACAATCTTCGTAGTAATTGGTTCTTAACAGAAGATGGTTTATATGAAGTGTTAATGCAATCACGTAAACCTATCGCTAAACAATTTAAAAAACAGGTCAAAAACATTTTAAAAGAAATTCGTCTAAACGGTGGTTTTATCGCTACCAATGAAGATGACGATGAAATGACAATTTTAGCGAAAGGTTTTCTTATCGCTCAAAAAACTATCGAAAGTAACAAGAAAAAAATAGTTGAGCAACAACTTATTATCGAAGCGCAAAAACCAAAAGTGCTATTTGCTGAAGCGATACAAGCAAGTCATACATCAATTTTAATTGGTGATTTCGCCAAAATTCTAAAACAAAACGGTGTAGATGTTGGGCAAAAACGTCTATTCGAATGGCTTAGAGAAAATGGCTATTTAATCAAGCGTAAAGGTTCAGATTTCAATTCACCAACTCAAAAGTCAATGGAACTAGGTTTGTTCGAAATTAAAGAAACACCTATCCATCACACTAGTGGGGAAATCAGCATTAGTAGGACAACAAAAATCACAGGTAAAGGACAAGCCTACTTTATTAATAAGTTTCTCAAAAAGGTGGTTGCTATATGATACGAGATCAAACCAAAGATGAAGTAACACTTTTTTGGGATATAGATGATATCGTTCGAGAAACACGATACAAAAAAACTTTTCTAGAAGCTAATCTACTCTGTGATCCAAGAGTTAAACGTTACGAAAGAAAGCCTAAACCACGCAGTAAAAGAGTTTGGTTAGCAGAACCAACAAAAGAAACAATTAAAAATATCATTATGAATGAATGGAATTAAAAATAAAAAAGCACGAGCAGGTGCAATTAAATAGGAGAGGCCAGGGCAAATGGCCTCAATGTAAATCAAACTACCAATCTAGTAGAAATCTAAGAGGTAGGGGCAAATCTACCTCTTAACCATTATTATACACAAATTACTGAAACTTGATGGTTGCAACCAAGTTAACTTTTGACTGAAATGTGACCTTAATTAAATAGAAAGGGTGGTAAATGTGAATGTCACTGAAAATACAGTTGGGGGAGTAATAAAAGAATTAAGGGGTGGTGAGACACAGCTAAGTCTTGGCTTAGACATTGGTGTTGGAAGGGAACGGCTTTCTCGATATGAAAATGGCCGTGCTAAAGTGCCATCGGATATTAGTAGAACACTGGTTAATCGGTTTGATAATCCGAAGCTTGCTTTAGCAGTGCAGCATGAGTACACAGGAACAGGACCTATTTACTTGAACGGCCCAAACGTAGACCTCCATCGCTGTAGTGTACGTGAGAAAACAATTGAAGAACTCCAAGAAGCCTTGGATGCCATAACTAGTACAAGCTTAGCCAAACCAAGCGATGCAATCGAGCATTATGAGCGAAAAAACATCATGGACATGATCGAAGAGGCGGTTGAGGCGGCTACAGCACTAGCAAACTTTATCGCAGTAACCACGGAGCACCTTGGTATCAGTTACACAGGTGTATGGATGGACCATTACAAATATCTTCAAAAGGTAGGATTTATCAAATGAATATAGATGAACAAATTGAGCGTGAACTTATTTGCATAGATGATCTAACAGATGTAATCAAACTACACGTAAAAGCAGGTCGTATCAACATAGCAAAACAACTAGAACGAGACCTACATAATTCGTTGAAACAACTAGAGCAACTACATGAACGAAAACGGTTATGGGCAACTGTTGAACAGCTTAATAAGAATGGAGTACTAGCGAAGGTGGTGGATAAGGTTGTGGAAATGGCTTGATAACTATTTTTACTTACCAGAGGACGATGTACCAGAATCACACAGGAAGTTTTGCATTAGTGCAGTTATCACAATGGTTATTATCGGAGTGCCAATCATCATCACATGTTGGCAATAAAAAAAGCTGCTTAATCGAGCGAAGATTAAACAGCCATGACAACTTATATACAAATCTATTATACCACAAGTTACGACGTTTGCGAGAGTTATCTCGCTCTCGTCAAGCAGCTTACAGCACCGTCTCCCTACGGTTATGCTTTGCCACTGTAAGTTGCTTGATGGGATTAGCAATCTATTTATAAAACCTAGCACAGTACGCCATGACCATTTGCGAGCGACAGCCGATAGGCCCCAGTTGCGACGACAGTTTTGTAAGTAGATTGGTGGTTATCCATCAAAATAAAAAACCACTGCGCGAACAGTGGTCTGCAAAAACAATATTTATATCATTCTACCACAGGAGGGCAAAGGATATGAAGAAAATTGAGTTAGTTGTATTAAAACTACGTGATTTCAAGGGCATTAAATCGCTAGACATTCAATTAGATGGTGGTAACGCACAGATTTTTGGCGATAACGAGGTAGGTAAAACAACAACGTTTGATGCATTCTTATGGCTGTTATTCGATAAGGACAGCAATAACAAAAAGGATTTTGCTATCAAGACATTAAACGGTGATGGATCTGAACGACATAACCTGGAGCACACGGTTGAAGGTACGTTCTTAGTAGATGGCACAGCGATCACACTAAAGAAAATTTACAAAGAGAAGTGGACTAAAAAACGTGGACAAGCTATAGCAGAGTTTACAGGGCATGAAGTAGAGCACTTTGTGGACGATGTACCTTTGTCTAAAAAAGCTTACACTGCCAAGGTTAATGAAATCGTGGAAGAAGAAACATTCAAACTTCTAACATCACCTACTTACTTTAATGAACAAATGAAGTGGCAAGAAAAACGCCAACTGTTATTAGAAATCTGTGGTGATATTTCAGACGAGGAAGTAATTGCGTCTAACACTTCACTAGCAAAGCTGAACGACTTATTGAATGGCAAGTCACTAGAGGATATGAAAAAGATCATTGCCAGTAAGAAAAAGCACATCAATGACGAACTAGAGAAGATTCCGGTACGTATCGACGAAATCAATAAAATGATGCCTGAAACAGCTGTAGATGTTGAAAAAATGCGTACTCAAGTCGCTCAGATTGAAAAGGATATTGAGGAGCTGCAGGAGCAAAAAATACGTGTTAAAAATGGTGCATCGGTACTTGATAAACAGCGCCAGTTACAAGAGCTAGAAATGAAACGTAGTGACTTGAAACGTACATTTGAAGCCGACAGCATACAAGAAGTTTATAAGGCTCAAACTAAATTACAAGAAGTACAAGGTAATATTCAAATCATTAATAGTAAGTTGCAACAGGCTGATAACAATCGAAAATTTAAGGTAGATGAGGCTAATCAAATTCAAAACAATATTGGATGTTTAACGAAAGAGATGGATGAACTACGTGAGAAGTTTTATGTAGTCGATAAAGAACAGTTCCATTTTGAAGATAACTGTAATGAATGTCCAACTTGTAAGCAATCCTTACCTGATGAACAAGTAAAGGCTGCACGTGATGAAGCTCAAGCTCAATTTAACGAACGAAGAACAATGCGTTTGGCAGATATTCAACGCGAAGGTGGAACTCGTAAAGAACAAGTGGAGCAATTAAATGATCGCCTAACTACATTACGCAATGAGCACGATGCAGCTGTAGAAGAAATGAACAAGTATCAAGATGATTTATCAGTACAAGACAAAGAGTTGATGAAAGCTCAAAAGGCTCTTGAAACAGCTAACTCAACAGTTAAGGACGTTACAACAACTAACGAATATAAATCTATCAATTTACAAATAGAAGCATTGCAGGCTGAAATTAAACAGTTAAACGAGCATGCTTACGAGGCAGTTGCTGGTATCGATGAAGAAATAGTTAAGCTCAATTATGAGCGTAAAGAGTGCAATAACGCCATTGCTCAACACGCAAATATTGAAGCGAGTAAGGAACGTATTATCGAGCTGGAAGATCAACAAATAAAGCTTGCTCAAGAGTACGAAAAGCTAGAGCAAACAACCTTCTTAATAGAAGAATTTATTCGCACAAAGGTAAACATGCTTACAGATCGCATTAATAGCAAGTTCAAATATGCACGATTCAAGCTCTTTGATACTCAAGTAAATGGTGGCCTTAACGAAGTATGTGAAACAACATATAAAGGCGTACCATACGGCACAGGCCTTAACAATGCAGCAAAAATAAATGTTGGCTTAGACATCATTAATACTCTATCTGCTCATTTTGGTATTCAAGCACCAATTTTCGTGGACAATGCCGAAGCTGTAACCAAGTTTATTGATGTGGATACTCAACTTATTAGTTTAGTAGTTTCAGAGAAGGACAAGCAGTTACGAGTTGAAGTCGAAGGTCAACAACCAATACTTAAGGAGGCAATTTAAAAATGACAAATGCAGTAATGACGTCGCCTATCAAATTTGAAGTAAATGGTGAAGAAGTAAAACTATCAGGCAATACAGTAATGCAGTATCTAGTACGTGGTAACGGAAGTGTAAGTGAACAAGAAGTAGTTATGTTCATGAATCTTTGTAAATTCCAAAAGCTAAATCCATTTTTAAATGAAGCATATTTAATCAAATTTGGTTCAAGTCCAGCACAAATTATTGTATCAAAAGAAGCGTTCATGAAACGTGCGGAGGGTCACGATAAATACGAAGGATTTGAGGCAGGAATCATTGTTGAGCGAGATGGTCAATTAGTCGAAGTTGAGGGTGCTGTGAAGTTAGATAAGGACAAGCTTATTGGTGGATGGTGCAAGGTGTACCGAAAGGACCGAAAAGTGCCTGTTATTACAAAAATAGATTTCAAAGAGTTTAGTAAAAATCAAGCTACGTGGAAAGATATGCCGATGAATATGATTCGTAAATCGGCAATTGTAAATGGTCTACGTGAAGCATTCCCAGAAAGTTTGGGAGCAATGTACACAGAAGAGGATAAGGGTGCACAATCTGTTGAAATGAATGTAGAACAAGAAATAAAGCAAAATGCTAACACTGAGGACCTTGATATTAAATCAGAAGATCCAAGTTTGACGCCTGAACACAAAGAGATTATCGATGCCACTTTTGAAGAAGTGTTTCCAGAAGAACAAAGCGATGGACCAGGGTTCTAATGATTCAAATCAAAACTCTAGCAACTGGCAGTAAGGGAAATTGCTATCACATTACAGATGGTAGCACCCCTCTACTCCTAGAGTGTGGTATCAGCTTCAAACAGATACAGCAAGGCGTTAATTTCGAGACTTCTAACCTTGGTGGCGTATTAGTTACCCATGAACACAAAGATCACTGTAAAGGCGTGGAATCGGTGTTAAATCGGGGGCTTGATGTTTATATGTCACAAGGTACTAGAGAGGCATTATCGCTTGATCATCATCGGATTAAAACGGTTAAAAGCAAAGAACAATTTAGAGTAGGTTCATGGACCATATTGCCGTTTGATGTGCAGCACGATGTAAATGAGCCGTTAGGTTTTTTACTACAGTCAGACAACGGTGGCAAGCTGTTATTTGCTACTGATACCTACTATGTGAAATACCGGTTCAAAGGCTTAACTCACATCATGATTGAGTGTAATTATGATCAACAAACATTAGATGAAAATGTCGAGAGTGGCCGTATTCATCCAGCTATGAAAAAGCGTGTTATGAAGTCTCATTTCAGTTTAGAAAACTTATTAGAGTTTTTTAAAGCTAGTGACTTATCAAAGGTCGAAGAAATACACCTACTGCATTTATCTGATGGCAACAGCAACATAGAGCGCATCTTTAAAGCAGTAGCAAGGGCAACAGGCAAGATGATTTTTATACCGTAGGAGGTTGTGATTTTGAGTAATGTGATTAAAGAAGCAGTTCAGGTAGCTCGAAAGGAATACATTTGTGACGATTGCCAAAAGCCTATCGAGAAGCGTTCTAAATATACTTACCTTTTCGGTTCGGCTTTCAAAGGAGAAAGACCATATAGTATTAGGCTTTGTCAAAAGTGCAAACCGATCACTGAATAAGTCTGTGATTAAAAATTTGAATATTGAAAATATGGAGGGCGAACCATGCAAGTATTTCAACAAAACATCTTTGGTGGAGAGGATGAAATTATCTCTACTGTTCCTGTCATTGTGTTAAAGCACAAAGAAAAAGAAGGACGTTATCTTGCGGCAGATATTGAAGTAGCAGATTTCAGCGATCCAGATGGTGATATCACGATGGACGATATCCAAGATGCTTTTATCATTGTTCGGAATGATCATCAAAAGCCAGGTCCAGAAGATGTCGAAGAGGTGCGTTTGTTATCAGAGGCGCATAAGCGAGGGATGATAAAAAAGTTTGGTGACAAAGCTGTGGTCAGTTATGACGTGACTGAATGGTTAAAAACTTACGAACCAGTGAACATCGACATGCCAGTAGACAAATTCAATCTAGCATGTGAAGTAAATGGCTGGGAGCCAGTCAAAACATACTAGGAGGGGCGAGGGCAAATGGCTAAATACAGAAATGTACACACAACGTTTTGGGATGACGGCTTTGTATTGGATCTTACACCAGAGGAGAAATACTTCTATCTGTATTTGATGACGAATGGCAATACAACGCAATGTGGCATCTACGAATTGCCATATAGAGTCATTGAAATGCACACGGGATATAACCGAGAAACGGTTCAGAAACTACTACAAAGGTTCGTAGAGTATGGAAAGATCACATACAACGAATCAACGAAAGAAATCATGTTAAATAACTGGGCAAAATACAACTTTATCAACTCACCGAAAGTGAAAAAATGTATCGAAAAAGAGCTGCTTGCTGTGAAGCATTTACCGTTTGTAAGGAACTATGTAACATCTTTGGAACAGTTAGGATACCGTATCGATACCGTATCAATACTGTTAGAAGAAAAAAGTGAGCCGAAAGTACCTAACACTAGTAATGGTGGGGGTTCGATACCGTATCCATACCCTATCAATACCCCTTCCATAGACTATGGGGAAGAAGAAGAACAAGAAAGAGAAGAAGAAAAAGAACAAGAACAAAAGAGTGGTCAGTCGGTTTCTTCTCAATCTGATTTTGCTAGATTAGTTGAATTTACAAATCAAAACATTACACCTGTTCTTCCGACAATAGCTGAACACCTTGGTTATATCTTAGATGACTTCAAAGACGTGGATTTAATCTTAGCAGCATTACAAAACGCGGTATTAAACAACGCTCGTAACAAAATTAAATATGCAGAAGGTACGTTAATCAATTGGCGCAAAGACATGATCACTACTTACCAGCAATTGCGGTTGAAAATGAAGGAGGTTCAACGAGATGCAAGGAATAGCCAAAACTATGAACGACATAGTAACGAAGAATATGACGGCCTCTCACTCTAGTGAATTATGCAGCCATTGCGGAAGTGAAATCAAGGCAATTCAAGTTGAGGTCCTTGGTAGAACTCGCTGGGTGCAACCGGTATGCCAATGTGAACAGGATATTAAAAAGGCAGAGGTTGAACGTTTGATACGTGCCAAAGAAGAAAATGAGGTACGCACTTTATTCTCTATCAGCAATATCGGTGATAAATACTTGAATGCTAGTTTTGATAATTTCTTAATGCGGCAGGGTTCTGAAAAAGCTTTCAAGGCTGCTAAATACTATGCAGAACATTTCGAAGAATTTGGTGCTGAATCTCTCTTGTTGTGGGGCGATGTAGGGAATGGTAAAACCCATTTAGCTGCAGCAGTACACAATTATTTAACTGCTCGAGGTAAGGTAATAGTTTTCATATCAATGCCAGAGTTATTAAGCAAAATCAAAGCTACTTTCAATCGCAACAATAACGAGAGTGAACAGCAGATTATGAAAGCGTTAATGATATGTGACTTGTTGATTATCGACGACTTAGGGGCAGAAAAAATAAGTGATTGGGTGCTAGAAACTATGTTCCAAATATTTGATGGCCGTAGTCGTAGAAAAAAACCTATACTAGCAACATCAAATCTCAATCCAAAAGATTTACCAGAGCAAATTGGTAAGAGGATACCCGATAGATTAATCGAAATGTCGCAACCAGTTAAAAACGAGGCTACTAGTTTTCGTAGAGAAATTGCTAAAGGTCGCTTGAGTAAATTCAATGCAATTTTAAATCAGGGAGGGGCAACAGCCCCTTGATGGAGGGTGAAGAGATGCACATTATTGAAACAAAGGTTAAAGAAACAATCAGAGTAATCCATAACAATTTAGATGCAATGCACGAAAACATTGAATCTTTAAAACGAACTGGTTGGTCAAGCAACACCCGTCATAGCATGGTCGGTATTCCATTAGTAACAGAAGATATAGGCAACGTATGGGACGTGGAAGAGTTCGTATCAAGGCATCCAGAAGTTGAGGTGCAGTAAATGAAAATGATTATTTTCATACAAGACCATACATCTATGTAACGCAACATGAACGCGAGATATACAAGGAGGAAGAATAATGAATCCAACATATTTAGGTTTTGGCGTTACACCGTATGCAGTCATTATTTGGCGTGATGGAGATGAAGCTAAGTCCAAAACAATTTGTTATGACGAGCTGGAGGTACAAATTGCACTTGCTATGCATGCTGATCCGAAAGGATTTTATCATCAGTATGAACCTAAAGTTTACTACACGGCACAAGAACAGGAGTTGATTGCATGAGACGACGTAACGGCATTCCAATTGACATTCCTAGTGAACGTATACGTGCTCCGAAGGTTAAAACTCAAAAACCTGCAGAGTATCATCACTATAACGTATACGTAACGATGTTTAAACGAGTGGATGGTCACAATGTCTGGACCATGGTTCCGTTCATGCATCCTGATTACAAAAAACTTAGAAAAGAAGGCTATCGAATCACTGAGAAGTGGGATAAGAGGGAGGTTTCGGCGTGAACCTTAAGGATAAATTGCTAAAAGAATCACGTAACACTATTGAAGATTACGCTCTTAGATTTGCATGTAATATCGAGCCAAAACTAGCAGAAGAAGCTCGCGATGGTAGAACAGAATGTTTGATAGGGATTAATAATGAACACAAACATATTTTAACTTCTTCACTTTTCATAAGTACTGTAAATGAATTGCTAGAAGGTGTGAAGGTAGAAGTAATACAGATTTCAACTAGTACTCTATTTCCAAGCATCAAAAAAGATGTACTTCAAGCTAGTTGGGGTGATTTGAGTGATTAACCGTGTAATTCTAGTTGGCCGACTTACAAAAGATATTGACCTTTCTTACACACCACAAGGGATTGCAAAGGCTCAATTTACATTAGCAGTTAACAGATCGTTTGCTAATCAGAGTGGTGAAAGAGAGGCAGATTTTATCCAGATACAAGCTTGGCGCAAACAGGCTGAGAATGCGGCTAACTATCTAAAGAAAGGGTCCATGGTTGGAATAGATGGAAAGATACAAACAGGTTCGTATGAAAGAGAAGGGCAAAGAATCTATTTTACGAACGTTGTAGCAGACAGTATTCAATTCTTAGAGCCGAGAAACAGCACAGGAGGCTCACAAGGGCCATCAAACTACGAATCTAGTACAAATACAGGTGGACCAAATCAAGGGGCTCCACAGGGGCAATATGGCGGTCAAAACAACCAGCCGAGTTATATGCAGGGTAATGAAGATCCGTTTGCGAATTCAAAGGCACCAATTGAGGTCGATAGTGATGATTTACCATTCTAAGAGTGCTAATAAGGATGTGAAAAGATGAAAGATATAAATGTAATTTCTATCAGTGGTGGAAAAGACAGTACAGCAATGTGGCTTCTGGCACTCGAAAGAGATACACCGAACTTAAAAGTTGTTTTTAGCGATGTTGGACACGAACATCCTGAAACCTATAAATATATTGATTATCTAGAAAAAGAGTTGGGACCAATCACAAGAATTAAACCTGATTTCACACAGCAGATCATGCGTAAACGTGAAGTAGTAGACACTAAATGGCGAAAAGAAGGAATATCAGAAAAGATTATCAAGCAAGCGTTAGAGGTACTTCATCCAACTGGTAATCCTTATCTAGATTTATGTATCTGGAAGGGGCGTTTCCCTTCGAAAATGGCGCAATTTTGCACAGTTGAACTTAAGGTTAGACCGATGTTTGACCAAATTTATATGAAAATCTTTGAGGCAGGGGATCATGCGATTAGTTGGCAAGGCATTAGAGCGCAAGAAAGTAAGAAGAGGTCAACAATGCCTGAAATTGAAGATACACCAGAAGGGTACACAATATATCGTCCAATTTTATCTTGGGATGTTTACGACGTGTTTAAACAACATGATAATCATGGGATCAAGCCAAACCCACTATACAAGTTAGGGATGGGCCGCGTGGGTTGTATGCCATGTATAAATAGCACCAAAGAGGAATTATACGAGATTGCTAGACGATTCCCAGAAGAAATTGAACGAGTAGCACGTTGGGAAGAAATAGTTTCAAAAGCGTCAAAACAAGGGGCCGCAACAATATTTACAAGCGATCACCGAGGACATGGAATATGCGACGTAGTTGAATGGTCAAAAACAACTTATGGCGGAGTACAATACGATCTTTTGAAGTTAATGGAAGAAGTACCTTTGTGTTCAAGTCAATATGGTTTGTGCGAGTAAGGAGGTAAACATGAGCAAAGCAAAATACGGCAACAAGAAAGTTGTACATGACGGAATTACATTCGATTCAGCAATGGAAGCAAAGTATTACGATCACTTGAAGCACCTACAAGCACAGGGCATTGTGACCTCCTTCGATTTACAGCCAAGGTTCGTACTACTGCCAAAATTCGAAAAGAACGGCAAGAAATATCGTGAGATTGGTTACAATGCTGATTTTACAGTTCATTATGCAGATGGACATTCAGAAGTGGTTGACATCAAGGGAATGGTTACACAGCAATTTGAATTAAGGAAGAAGTTATTCGACTACCGTTTTCCACACGAATTAAAGCTTCTGACGTATTCAAAGATTGATGGTGGTTGGATAACTCATGATGAGCTTAAAAAGGCTAGGAAAGCACGTAAAGTAGCTAAAGTTGGGTGATGGAAATGAACACAGTACGTAAGGAAGTTAAACAACGCAGAGCCAAGCTAGTCAATCAGCAGGACCACATAGCTTTTCTAAAGTGTAAAGGGTGCCCGAAAAAGAGAGCCTATGATCCTACCAAGAAATGCAGAGGATGCAAGGTTTATAGGGAACTACGAAGCATCGGCAAAGAGCTGGAGCAGATTAGTAATTTGCGTAGGTGGGCTAAGTGAAGTTTGTATTGGTGAGGTAATTAAGTTTGTGTATATAAATAAAAAAAGCTTTACCTAAAAGTAAAACTTTTTATAAAAATTTGTTTTCTATTCATATTTAAAAACCTCAAATACTGTGTCTTCTAATTTCGAAGTCCATCTAGCTCCTGAAACTTCTGGTAAGAGAGATCTATGATCTCCCCAGTTTAAAATATGTATATTTGTAAGTCTGTATCTGGGAATGAAGAAATGCTCTTCTGATTATTTGAAGGTTTATGAACATAAATAAGTAAACTTTCTGCTAAAGATATATGTTTGACCAAATATCATCACTTGGGTTTATAGGACCGTGTAATCTACCAACATAGATTTTAAGGTTGTTTGAATCATTTGTATTAGCCCATCCTTCTGGGAAATTCTTTCCCAGAGTTTGTCTATCAGCCTTGCCTATATACAATAATACGTCTTTACCATAAACCATATGTGTTCCGTATATAGAATAAATTCCATAATCGGTTATCTCATTTGTAATAGTTTAAGTTCATTTAAACTATATGGACCTTCCCAAAGGATTTGTATTAGTTCTATATTGTTAATAATCATGTAGTTTTCTCCTTTATTATTTATTAACACTAATTATATAGAATTTTACCAAAGAGAAATATAGGACAAACTTTTATTTGCAGGAAAGAGCATAAAATAAGAGCCTTAACAATAGATGCTAAGGCTATATCAGATTACTCATTTAATTAAAAAATAGATTCAAATATTCAATAACTTTAGTTAACCGTCTATTATTCTCGATAGTTTGTAATGATCTTGCGATATCTTACTAGCTGATTATTGATTGCTGGCATTAATTTATACAATAATAAACGCAATTTAAGTAGATAGTTTTTCATATAATCCCCTTTCCGCACTCCTGTTTCATGAGGAGAACAAGTACTCGGGGCCTAGATTTGGGCAAAAAAAAGCCACTCTAAAAAGAGTGACTTAAAAAAACGCCAAATTGGCCCCTAATATATTGTTCATTCCACTCATAGTTGAAAAAGTGATAAGGAAATACAGTGGAGCTGAAAAAAACCGATAAGGGAATTCAGGAGAAATTAAAACAGGTAAGGAAACTCAGGAGAAATAAAAAAGCTGCAGCGTTTGCAGACGCTACAGCCCGAATTGGTTTATGCCCTTTGATGGTGTTCACAACTCTAGTATATCACACCGTAGGAGGGCAAACCTATGAAACAAGGGCAAATTAATGTTACGAAAGAGAATTTACTTCAGTGGATTGAAAATTATCGATGGATGGTTGAAACTACTTGAGGAAGCACGACAGCCAGTAGCGAAAGCTGATATCAATAGCTACATTGGGGCAAAAACGGCTATGTATGGGATTGAGGCGACATTGCCAAAGGCTAGTGGAGGTACAAGTGATCCAGTGTATACAGAAGTACAACGTCGTGTATATTCTCTAAATTATCGAATTAAGGAATATGAGCAAAAGATAGCAGAGGTGCAGAACCGAATTCCGTTAGTGCATGGGGATAGAGAGATTGAAGTTCTTCATAGACTGCTAGATGGTGATAGTATGAGAGCAATAGGTAAGCACATGAAATATCCAGTACGACGATATTTAGGGTCAGAAACAATATATTAATTCAGATGATGAAGTAGCCGAAAGGCTGCTTCTTTTTAAAACATTTATTCCACAATCGAGCCATATTTTTGAGGGACGTTTTCATACACTTCCAGGAAACATTTACCACGAAGTTTCGTTCTCTATATTGAGATTATGAATAATTGTATTTAAAGCAAAAAGGAAGTTAAGGGTTATAGAAAAACACTACGAGGTGAGTAAATGAGTGGAGATTATGGTGAAGTTCAATAAAGTGTACAGGTGTCGCAATTGTTCTTTTAAAAAAGATCGAAAACGAGTATAAAGTACTGTTATTGAAAAGGTCTACATCTGTATTAAATAATGTTTGGTGTTATATTGGCGGAGGTATCGAGGAAGGAGAAATGGCTTGGGAGTCTGCTGTAAGAGAGGTCAAAGAAGAAACAGGTATACAAAGATTTTATTATATACTACTAATAAATTTGATCAAATATATTCACCAAAAGAAAATTATATTTATGTTGCACCTGTATTTGTTGGATATGTGAAGAACAACAAGAAGTCACATTAAATTACGAACACAGCGTATAAATGGTTATCGTTTAAAAGGCAATTGCCACGGTTTCATTACCTGGAAATGATGAAGTCCTAATGTCTATTGAAAAACATTTTGTCATGAGAAATCCTTCCGAATATTTGCGTATTGAAAACTAATATTGGAGGTTTATGAACTTGAAAAGAATAATATCCATCATTTTTCTTTTTGCAACAATGTTTTTAGTTGCCTGTTATAGTGAAGAAGAAAGGGAATTAACAAGAGTAGATTTTCAAAAGTTAAGTGAAGAAGGAAATTACGAAGAAGTTTTAATGATAACAGATAATGAATCAATTGATTTATTAAAGAAAACAATCGAAAACATTAAATGGGAAGATACAGGGGTTAACATGGCTAGAAATCCAGATGTAAAAGCTACATTTTTTTACACTGATGGTAATAAGCCTGAAAGATTGAGGGAATTAGGAATTTGGTACAATGAAAATACTGGTACAGGAACAATTGGTAGCATTGATGAATACAACAGTCACGGAGAACTAAATAAAGATAATGCAAATACCTTAAAAAATATATTCTTATTTGAATAAGCTTCACTTTTCTTGTTCAACTAACGGGTGCGATTGTGGAACAAATGAAACAGATGTAACAAAAGGAACAAATGTAAAACATGTAGCATGTTTTGTGATAGAAAAAATATGATGTAAACTGGGAGGCAGGACGGTGCGGTAAGGTTTTCCTCTCTTGGTATTTATAAAAACCTAAATATTAGGGAAAGACAGACCGACGACCGACCTGCGCTGAGCAAATTCGTTCGGAGTAAGACATACATGGCCGGCCCATATTTTTTAAGAGATTAGGTATCTTAATTAATATAAAAGGCTAATAAAACTGAAGGAGTGGTTTATATGTGAACTTCGTCCACTTTCCATAGAATTCAGTCAAACTTACTACATCAACAAAGTGCACGGAAATGCACTATAAAACTAGAACACAATTACGAAATAACGTGGTACGCTCTGCCACGATGTCAAAAGTGAGCTCTCGATATTAGGATTACCACAATATTTAAGCTTTCATCTTCGGATGGAGGCTTTTTCTTTTGCTTTGAAAACTGCATCAAACAGCCAAAACGCTATGAGTTGAGAGGGCAGAGTTTGGTGTGGTTTTGAAGGTGGAATAAGTAGAAAATTGTTCCATTATGACTCTTTTAATCGTATCATTATCAATGGGTGATATTTATGAAAAAAAGCATTTTGAATGGGCGATATTGATATGGACTGGTTTATTGGTATTGCTTATTTCTGGTTGGATAATGATTGAATTCTATCAATGGAAAGATACCATAGTTGCTGCAATTATTGCTTTTTTAGGTGCAATTATTGGAGGTCTTTTAACTTTATTCGGTGTCAAAATTACAATTAATCATAATAACGAAAAAGAGCTACACAAAACTTTAATAAAACAACATCAAACTTTGTTAAAAATAATTTTATCGTTTGAAGAACTCAAAACACAAGGAGGGATATTATGGAACTACCATGCACCCTATAGAGATTGTAATCAACTGTTTAGAGATAGTTTGATTAATTCGCTTCTTTCATTATCTTTGGATACAACAGAGTTGGTATACGAAAAAGTTTATGAATTTTTTGAGTATATTGATTACGAACATGGTTTTTATGTACTGGATTTAGAACTTTCAAACGATATTGAAGAGCTATATCTATTGAATGAAAAAAAATGCAATGCACTTATTGGAGCTTTAAAGATAGAAAGCAATAGAATACGAGATGTTATATACAAAAGCTACTAAGACAAGTAGCTTTTTATTTTGCCCTGAAAAATGAGTATCAAGCAGTTTCCTCCCCTTTGGCTGCTAGGGTAACGGTACTTACTTTTGAGAGCAAAAAGTTATTGAGGTTTTGTACACGCCTTTTGCTCTATGATAGAGTGGGAGGGGAACAAAGTGCATTCAAATAATAGAGAAAACGCTATTTTGCAAATTAGGAATTTTTTAGATTCTGATTCTGAAAAAGTAGTTTTAATTAAAGGGACTCATCAATACGCTAAGCATTCATTAGTACTACGAACAATTTACAGTGAAAAGGGATTTAAAAATGGTCTCTATAGAACAAATTCTTTGCAACATGTATCGGATCATCTAGAACAAGCAGGTTTTAAACTTAATAAAAAATCTAAGATTACGTCTGGAAAAACTTATAATTTTGGTAATATTAATTTATATTTTGATTCGTTAAATACTAAATCTACTTGGCGAAATACACCAAACAATCTTGACTTCGCATTAGTATATCCGATTGATTCGTTTAGTAAAAGTAATACTCACAATATCGTTGAATTTATAAATGATATACTTTCTCAAAAGAATATAAATAAAATTTTTATTGTTACATGGACTGATATAAAGCAGGACTACAGTTGGCTTGAACAGTATGTTGATAGAACTATAACATTTGACGTAGAGGAAGAAGATCCTGAATATCATCAGAGAATGTTGGATTTAGAATAATTGGGGCAAATTGGCATCTCGCATAGAGGTGCTTTTTCATTTCCGTAATTAAGGTGATTACAAAACAAACAAATGACGATGGAGGTGGTGGTGTATGAGATATGGCTAGAGCGAGAGATCCGAATCGAGATAAAGCATTTGAAATTTACAGAGAACATAATGGTGATATCCCACTTAAAGATATTGCTAAACAACTTGGTAAAGGTGAAGGTACCGTCCGAGGATGGAAAAATAAAGATGAGTGGGATAAAGCAATGAATGGAACGCTCCAATCGAATGAACGGAACGTTCCAAATAAAGTTGGAGCCCCAAAAGGCAATGATAATGCTAAGGGGAACAGAGGTAATCCCAATCCGACACCTAAGTTTCCGAAACGCAACTCAATCGCAGAGAAGCACGGCTTCTTTACAAAGTTTTTACCAGAAGAAACACTCGAAATCATGGAGGCAATGAACGAACGTTCTCCAGCTGATTTAATCTGGGATCAGATACAAATACAGTATGCTGCAATCATTCGGGCTCAACGGATTATGCATGTTGAATCTAAAGATGAAATGATTAAAGAGCTCAAAAAGGCAAAATACGAATACTACCCGCGTTCTAAAGAAGATGGCGGAGGCGTAGAAAAGGCTGTAACAGAAGAAGAATATGAATTCCAATTCGCATGGGAACGTCAAGCGCAACTACTCACTGCTCAATCAAGAGCAATCGGGGAATTGCGTTCTTCTATTCGTCAGTTTGTTGAAATGGCTGATCAGGATGATGAGCGCAGACTTAAACTTAAGCAGATGCAGCTTGCAATTGATAAAACAAAAGTGGAGATCCATAAGCTTGGTTCTGATGAACAAAGTGGGCCAATTGAAATCAAAATTGTCAGCAAAAAACGCGAATGATTTTATGCAATTGTAAAATTTAATTTTTAATAAAATACATTTTGGACTCTGATATAAAAATTCAAAGACCTCTTATTCTGTGAAGAATTTCTATAGATCAGCTTCTCTTTATTAAAGATATACTGAATGTTAATATATCAATAGAGAGGAAGGGGAACTATTTAATGGAAAAATTGTTATTATTAATATTTTTAGTGCTACTATTATCAGGATGTGGAGAACCCAATGTTGAGCATTTAAGTACTCCTGAGGAAGATTATTTGGAAGATTATGAATTAGGAGAGTATGTAGAAGATGTTTCATATGAAATTGATGAGAAGCTAGAAGATGGCCTTCGTGGTGACTATACAATCAATTTGAGATTAAAAGTCAAAGACTCATTTGACGAGCTGGAGAATAGAGAAAAATTATTATTATTTAGATCGTTTTATCAAGACCACTTAAAACTAGAGAATACTGCTTGTGGTAATAATCTATGTGCTTGGAAATTTATAATTGCAGAAACAAGTAGTAATGTTTATGTAACAGATGATGAAACCATGTCAGCTAATGGTACAGAAGAATATAAATGGAAAGAATTAGTGGCTGAAGATCAAAGGAAAGCTGATGAAGAAGAATTAAGACAAAATGCTGCTGAGGGTATTAATGCATCTAATTTTGCTATACATTTATTTATGAAACTAGAATACGACAAGTTAACTAAAAACGGACAAAATTACATACCCGAAGTTCATGATCCAATAGTTGCTAAGATGGCTGCTGAAGAATTC
This sequence comes from Lysinibacillus sp. JK80, assembly GCF_027557635.1. Lineage (NCBI taxonomy): Bacteria > Bacillati > Bacillota > Bacilli > Caryophanales > Bacillaceae > Lysinibacillus > Lysinibacillus sp. JK80. Next base: position 590,724 of record NZ_CP058997.1, read on the forward strand.
GAAATTACAGAAGAACAAGCCCTAGAAATTTATACTGAACAAGAAGTTAAAGGTTACTAATGTATTTAAAATAAAGCTTTAAAGTTTCGATTGTTAAAGGATTAATATCAGCGTTTTTAATGATTTAGTTTAGACATTATTGTCCTTGTACAGAAAGAACGTCAATACTTCAAGTACTTTTGGAATATTCAACTTTCTAAAAAGTGCAATTATGTAAATTAAAATTGAATTTAGATACAGTAAAATATAAAGGAGTTGAGTAAATGTCGCTTGCAGTTGAAAAAGAAGTAAATCCTCATTTTGAAGACTTCCTTTTCGACTGGAGTTGCAAAACTCAACTTTTAGTCGGTGGGTATGGATCTTCAAAATCCTATCATGTAGCACTTAAATTACTTTTAAAATTACTTGAAGAAAAACGTACAGCTCTTGTCGTTCGTGAAGTTTACGATACACACAGAGATAGTACGTTTTCTTTGTTTACTGAAATCATTGAGGATTTAGGGTTATCTGGCAAGGTTAAGACAAGCTCTTCTCCAATGACTGTGAAATTCCCTAACGGTTCAAAGATAATCTTTCGAGGGATGGATAAACCTGAAAAGCTAAAATCCATCAACAACATTTCTCTCATTTGGTTGGAGGAATGTAGTGAAATTAAATATGCAGGTTTTAAGGAATTACTAGGCCGTTTACGACATCCGACACTGGACCTGTTTATTATCCTCTCTACCAATCCAGTATCAAAAGGGAATTGGGTGTATAAACATTTCTTTAAGAACGAGTTGGAAGACTATTTTGTCTTAGATGATGAGGAACTTTACAAGCAAAGAACCATCATAGTGAACAACACATATTATCACCACTCAACAGCAGATGATAATTTGTTTTTGCCAGCAAGCTATATCGAACAACTTGATGAAATGGAGCTATACGATCCTGATCTTTATAGAATTGCGCGTAAAGGGCGTTTCGGAGTCAACGGGGTATTAGTGTTGCCACAGTTTGAGACAAAGCCTCATGATGAGGTAATGGCTGAAATAGCCAATATTAGAAAACCAATACGAAAGAACGGCATGGACTTTGGATTTGTTGATTCCTACAATGCTCTATTACGCATGGTTGTAGATCATGAGAATAAGTGGCTATACATCTACTGGGAGTATTACAAACGAGGAATGACCGATGATAAAACTGCCGATGAACTTGAGGAAGAAGGGCTCAAGAAATCAATTATTAAAGCTGATAATGCGGAGCCGAAAACAATTGCTTACTACAAGCAACGAGGATTTCGTATGTTTGCTTGTAAGAAGCTAACGCGTATTGAGAACACAAAGAAGATGAAACGTTTCAAGCGTATCATTTGTTCAGATGCTTGTGTAAACACAATTCGTGAATTGAAAGAACTAACCTTCAAGAAAGATCCTAAAACAGATGAAATCTATGAAGACGAATTTAATATTGATCCACATACATTTTCAGCAATGTGGTATGGGCTGGATGATTACGATGTTGCCAGTGTGAAAGGGGTCAATGCAAAATAATGGGGTGGTACAGTGAACGAATATATTGCTTATATCGATGCGAAAGGTGTTACACCTTTATTACTTAATAAGCTAGTAAATGAAACAAAGGCTGAACGTAACAAACGATTGCTCAATTACAATCGTTACAAAGCAGAATTATCGGCAGTACCGATTTTAACACGTAAACCAACCGATTACGCCCAAGGAAATGATCATGTGGTCCGTGTTGATGACAAGGTAAACAATACACTAAACAACGCATTCGATGCTGATATTGTGGATACCAAAACTGGCTACATGTTCGGTAATCCAATTTCATACGTAGTAGACAAACAAGCTCAAGGCCTTGATAAATTATCCGAGGCGATTGAGCTTTTTAATTTGCGTAATTCGATTGATGATCTCGATAGTGAGTCAGGCAAGAAAACAGCTATTTGTGGCTATTCCGCACGACTGCTTTACATTGATATGGATGGAAATGAACGAGTTACAACAATTGAGCCTTGGGAAACTATTATCCTCTCAGAAACAGCAGATGTCAGTGAACCCAAATATGCTATACGATATTTTAAAATTGCTGAACTTGATGCTGAGGGAGAGAAAAAAGAGACAGAACAGTTGGTGTTTTATGATGCAGCAACTGAAAGACTCTATACTCGTGCTGATGCCGATTCACCTTTTGTTTTAAAAGATGAACGGAAGCACTTATTCGACTATTGCCCTTTGTTTGGTGTTCCTAATAACGAAGAGCTTCAAAGTGATGCTGACAAGGTATACAACCTAATCGATGCGTATGACCGTACCTTCTCAGATGCTTCAAACGAAATTGAACAATGGCGATTAGCATATCTGGTGCTTAAAGGAATGGGTATGGATGACGAGGATGCGAAGAAAGTCGCTCGAACTGGCATTTTTGAGTTGATGGGTGAAGATGATGACATTAAATATCTAACTAAAGATGTGAATGATCAAATGATTGAGAATCACTTGAATCGTTTAGAAGAGAACATCATGCGCCTAGCTAAAAGTGTGAATTTTAGTGATGAATCGTTTGCAGGAAATGCAAGTGGGGTGGCTTTGAAATATAAGCTAACTGCACTCGAGAACAAATGTAAAACAATGGAGAGAAAGTTTACGAAAGCCTTGCGTTATCAATTTAAGGTTCTTTGTAGTGCCTGGGCCAAAAAAGGTATTTGCTCCAAGGACGATTATTTGAAAGTTTGGTATGAGTACAAACGAAACATTCCTATTGATTTGCTACCAGAGGCTCAAGCTTCCCAAGCGTTGCAAGGACAAGTATCGGAACGCACACGCCTATCTAAGATGTCTATTGTTGATGATGTGGACTTTGAGATAGAGGAGATGCAAAAGGATGCTAGAATCTTTGGACGGTATTTACCTCCGCTAGACGAAGATGATCCAGAGGGTGTTGAAACATGAATCAACTGGAAATCAATCGAGTCTTAGATGATTTAGAAGCTAAAGCTGAGAGGGATATTGAGATTGTTTTTGCACGACGATTAAAGACGATACTATTTCAAATTCTTGAGATGCATAAGAAGTTCGGTAAGAACGGTCAAGCTACTTGGACAGACGTTAACAAATACAATCGCTTTAATCAAGAGATGAAGTTAATTGCTCAACAGTTGAACGCTGATTACAAAGAGATTATTAAGCTTATACAAGCTTCGCAGGAGCGTCTTTACATCGAGAGATACTTATTGATGGCTTATCTCTTACAACAGTCTACAGGCGAGGAAATGGGCTTTAAAATACCATCTGCTGAGGTGATTCAAACAGCGTTAACTAATCCTGTTGAGTTTTTGACGTTACCTAAAGTATTCGAATCCCACAGAAACGATATTATCAGGCGTTTGAACATTGAGATAGCACAGAGTTTACAAGCTGGTGAAAGCTACACAGATATGGCTATACGAATTGAACAAGCTATGGGATGGACGAGAAAAAAAGCCATTCTAGTAGCTCGTACTGAAGGTGGCCGTGTGAGATCACAGGTTGATTTAGCTATTGAGGAACAGGCGAGCAAGACAGCGCGGCTAACTAAGGTTTGGATGTCCTCACTTGATACGAGGGTTCGTAAGTCTCATAGAAAGTTAGATGGTCAGAAAGCTGATAAAGATGGTTATTTCCATTACGGATCATGGAAATCCAAAGCTCCTAGGTTGTGGGGTATTGCATCGATGGATATACAGTGTCGTTGCCATACTATTTATATGGTGAATGGCAAGTTACCTGAATATAGACGAGGCAGAGACTACATGGATGAAACCTACCAAAAGAAATTGGCTGCTCGTATTGATGCTTATATGTCTGATCAAGGACTAACTTATAGACAAGCTTTTAACAAAGCGTATAAACAGGTTAAACCGCCAAGTGTCAATGTGCCATTTATGAGTTATGAAGAGTGGAAGAAAAAATTTAGCGCAAATTGAAGTTTGAAAGTTTCTCAAGGGTAATCAAAATCATTTTGTAATTAAGTAAGGAAAGTTATATAAGAATTTTAATCGTGTGGTAAAATAAACCATAATAACGTATTGAAATAACAAAAAAACATTTAATTAGGAGGTGGATTTTATGAATGATAAGAAGAATAATAAATTACAAATTTTAGCGATATTGCTGATGATATCATTATTGGTTGGGGCATTTGTTATTTTTTACTTAGGTCATTACATGGTGGGTTCAGCTTTATTTGTAATTTTTATGCTTATTTTGAACGGTATTAGTAGTTGGAAGAAAATGAAAAATGATGAGTACATTCATTTGAAAAATTATAAAAATAATGAGAAATGGTAATTAAACTACTTATTCTGCTTTTTCAAAACTTGGTTTTTTCTCATGATATTAATCAAAATTGTTATAAACCTACACAAGTCATTCACTTAGAATGGCTTTTTATTTTTGTCTTTCCTCTCGAAGACGTTATAAAGAACGAGAACAAATACACTATTGAACAGTTTAGGGATTCATTCGAGTAACTAAATTGGGCAAGGAGGAAATCATGAATCAAAATCCATTCAATCTTAAAACGTTAATACCTTTAGATATTCAAATGCTTGCGGGAGAAGGAAATCCTAATCCAGAGCCAACGCCTGAACCTACACCGGAGCCAGCATTAGGAGGAAACGGTCAAGGGGCTGCGTTGACACTTGAATCAGTTCAATCATTTCTAAATGTCAATGATGAGGGTAAGAAATGGCTTCAATCATTTGCTGATACTCGAGTAACTGATGCAATTAAAACATATGAAACTAAAACTCTTCCTAAGAAATTAGAGGATGAAATTTCCAAGCGTTACCCACCAGAATCGGAGGAAGCAAAACAGTTACGTGACTTAAAAGCACAATTTGAGCAGTCTCAAAAAGAAGCCGCACGAGAAAAGCTAGTTAATCAAGCGTTGTCTACTGCTACTGAGAAGAATCTGCCAAGTAAACTAGTAGAGTTCTTTGTAGGTGATGATGCAGAAAAGACAACTGCTAATCTAGGAATCCTTGAAGCAGAGTTTAACGCTGCTGTTCAAGCAGAAGTGGATAAACGCTTTAAAGATGGTGGGACGCCACCACCACCGAAAAACGGCAACCCAACTACATTGACGAAAGAGGCAGTACTGAAAATGACTCCTGAAGAAATCAATGCAAACTGGGATGAAATCGTTAAAAACAAATTACTATAAACCGATTATCGGTAAGGAGGAAATCACAATATGGCAATTACAAACTTTATTCCAACAATCTGGTCAGCTCGACTACTACACAACTTACAAAAATCTTTAGTGTTTGGACAAACCGGGGTTATTAATCGTGATTATGAAGGTGAAATCAAGGCTTATGGTGACACTGTGAAAATCAACGGCATTGGTGCTGTAACAATCGGTGACTATACAAAAAACTCTAATATGGGTGATCCAGAAGAGTTAACAGATCATACACGCTCACTACAAATCACTGAATCAAAATTCTTCAATTTCCAAATTGATGATCTTGATAAAATTCAACAAAACCCAAAATTAATGGATGCTGCAATGGCTGAAGCTGCTTATGCACTATCGAATGTTGCTGATCAATTTATTGCATCACATTATGTACATGCTACAAATACGATTGGTACAGATGCAGCACCAATTGAAGTGACAAAAGATAATGCTTATGAATACCTAGTAGACCTTTCAACTAAGCTTGATGAATCAAACGTGCCGACACAAGGTCGTTTTGCTGTTCTACCACCTTGGTTTGAAGGTCTGTTATTAAAAGATGATCGCTTTGTAGGTTCTGGTGCTCTACCAGCTGATGAGCGTTTATTAAATGGTGTAGTAGGACGTGCAGCAGGCTTCTTATTAATGAAATCTAACAACGCTCCTTCCATAGCTGCAGATACTGGAGTGGTTGCAAATTCAAAAATCATCGCAGGCCACAATATGGCGTGGACTTACGCTGAGCAAGCAGCTCAAGTAGAAGGATACCGTCCAGAAAAACGTTTCGCTGATGCAGTGAAAGGACTTCACCTATACGGTGCCAAAGTGACACGTCCGGAAGCTTTAGCGGTATTATCAGCTAAACGTCCAGAATAAATAAAGGGGTGGTAATTCGTGTTAGTTAAAAACTTAAAAACAGGCATTACATGGGCGGTCACTGATGAACACGGTGCCCGTCTTTTACGTACGAATGAATTTGAAGAGGTAGAAGCACCAAAACCTAAACGTGTTCCGACTAAGAAAACTGAATCTGACGATGAAGTAGAAAAGTAGGTGGTCTTATGTGGGAACCAACACAAGAAGAAATAGATCAGCTAAAGCAAATGAATAATGTTACAGGAGCTAAGCATGATGGATTTTATCGTTCAATGGCTCCTATTTTATTTGATGTAGCAAAAGACTACTGTAATGGCAAGTGGGGACCGTCAGAAATGCCACGGGGAGTTAGACTGTTTATTGCTAAAGCTATTCAGTTTAATACTCAAACTACGGGTCTAGCAGGACGTACTATGGGGACTGTCTCGTATAGTTACGACACTGAGTTTCCTAAAGCCATTTGGACATATCTAAGGCCATATAAGAGGGTGAGATTCCATGCATTACGGTGAATTTCCTCATGAGGTTGAAGTAGTTCAGAAACGTAAGGTAACCGATGGTGCTGGTGGCTTTAAAACAGAATGGTTTCCAGTAGATACTATGGAGGTATTTGTGGATACACCAACATCTAAAGAGAGATTATTGGCGCATCAAGTACAAAATCCTCTAGATCGCTTTATGTATTACCCTTATCGCACTGACTTAAAGTCGGATATGCGATTAAGCTTTGAAGGTGAAATTTATGCCTTTGCTGGACATCCTGAAGATCAAGGTGGTCAACATGAAATCATGTGTGTGGCATTAAAGTTGGTGACTGAATAATGGCTAGGATTACATTCGGAGGACGCGAGTTGTTGAGAGCAGCACGTAGATTTGAAGAAGGTTTATTGGATAAGATATCAGATATTGTTTATGAGACAGCGCGGCTTATACAAACGCAGGCTAAGGCTCTAGCTCCTGTCGATGATGGTAGCTTGCGAGACTCAATTGAGATGAAGATGCTTGGCAAATACAATGCTGTTGTTACGGTTGGTGTTCATTATGCAGTATACGTTGAGTATGGTACTGGTATCTATGCTCAAAACGGAAATGGCCGAAGAACACCATGGACTTATTTCAGTACAAAGCTAGGGCGTTATGTAACCACTGAAGGTATGAGAGCTCAACCATTTTGGGGTCCTGCTGTTGATGCTGGTAAAGATTACTTCGAGACAGAAATGCGGAGGTTAGGACTATGAGTTATTTTATACTTCCGTTTTATGAAATACAGACAGCAATTTATCAGAAGTTAAAAGCAAGCCCTCATTTACAAACTCTAGGTGTAGAGGTATATGATACACCCGATGAAAACACACCTTATCCATACGTAACAATTGGGGAACCTTATAGCAATCCACTTGATACAAAGACAAATAATAGGGAACAAGTAACCTTCACAATTCATGCATGGCGTAAAGACAATGATGAATCAACAGGGAAACGAATTCTTTATGAGATCCTAAGTGCTTGCCAACAGGCTTTAATTACACGTAGGTACTCTATTAACGGTCTTACAGTATTAGATGTTACTAGGAACGGTGCACAAGTGTTTGATGATGTAGAAGTAGGGCTTAAACATGGCGTGTTAACAGTGCGCTACAAAGTACAAATTAATTAGGAGTGATATAATGGCACGTTTAAACGGTAAAGACAGTCTATTGTTAGTACAACCCACTGACAACGCATTAGGTGCAGAGGGTTTTTTAATTGGAGATCAAACCGAACATACTCATTCTTATGAGCGTGAGTTAACAGATGAACAAACGAAATTCGGACGTATCTTAGGTCCTGGACAGTTATCAGAATCGCTTGATGTAACTTTTTATGGTAGCACTGATGATCCTGGACAAGCAGCAGTATTAGAGGCCATTCAAAAAGGTACTCAATTAAAGGTATGGGAAGTTGAAAAAAACTTAAATAAAAACGGTAAACATAATTCATTGTTTGCTTACACATACGTTGAATCGCTTGAAAAATCAGCGCCAACAGATGGATTTTTAGAAATTTCAGCAACTCTACAGGTTCTGAATACATCTAAACAAGGTGAATTAAATCCATTACCAGATGATGTACTTAACTTCGGTGATTATGATTTCGAGGCTCCTGGTGAAAAGACTGGAGAGTTCAATGGTGAAGAAACAACTCCTGTTGCAGTTACTGGTTTATCAGTGAATCCGACAACACTGACAGTTGCTGTCGGTAATACAGGTAGCATTGTAGCGAACGTAGTCCCGGTGAACGCGACAAATAGATTAGTGACGTTTACATCGAACGATGAAGCCATCGCAACAGTGAATGCGCAGGGAGTTGTAACAGGCGTTGCAGATGGTTCAACTATAATTACAGCAACAACAGTCGATGGTGGCTTTACGGCAACAACAGCAGTGACAGTAACTGTATAAACGGACGAGAGGGCTAATCAGCTCTCTTTTTTTATTGAAAACAAACAGAAAAGGATGATCATAAATGGCTCAATTATTAATTGGTGAAAACACTCTTACAGCGAAGTTTACTTTTGCATTTAAAAATAAGGCGGATAAAGAATTCAATGATTTAGATGCACACGGTAACCGTCCAGGTGGCTTTAACCAAATCTATCAAGGCTTATTGCAATTTGATTTAGATGCTTTACGCGCATTTTGGATGTGTGGACTTGCTCATTTATCAAAACAGCCTAGCAAAGCAGAAATTGAGGCAGCATTAGAGAAACGAATCGAAGAAGATGGCGATGTAGAACCATTATTTCAAGAAGCTTTCCGAGAAATTGATGAATCGGGTTTTTTCAAAAAAGCTGTCAAGACATTCTGGGAGAACTTAGAGCTATTCGAATCAGTAGCATCCGAGGAAGAAAAAGAACAAGCAGCAGCTGGAATCGAAATGATGAAATCGGCGAGAGCAGAATTATTAGGGGACAAACAGATCGCGTTAGTGAAATCCGACAAATCTACCGAGACGCAGCAAGATATTTAAAGGTCTATGATCCAGAGTTAATTCTATCTTGGCGTCCAAGTGAGTTTAGGGCTTTCTTGGAAGGGGCTCAAGATGCTCGTATTGATCATTATCAAACATTAGCAGACGCAGCAATGTTCAATCGAGTAGCAACTAATAAGCCACGCATTAATCCTAAGAGCGACTTGTTTGATGCGGATAAAGTAAGAAAATCCGTGAATCAAAAAGAAGTAGATCCAGAAGTTAAGAAACGGAAACATGCAAAAGCAATGGCAGCGTTAAAAAACTGGAATCCATAGAAGGGAGAATGCTATGAACGGAAACTTCACTGCTCAAATAGGGGCTCGTATAACGCAGTTTATGGCACGTATGAGGCAAGTTCGCGAGGCCATTCGCACTTCGGCAAATGATGTACGTGTAGAAATTGGTGCAGATATATCCGAATTTAACCGTCGAATGGCTGAAATTCGAGCTCGTATAGCAGCGCTTGTACGAGATAAAGTAGTCGTCAAAATTGAGGCGAGAATAGAAAATTTCCAAAGGAAAATACAACGTATTGCAACAGATATTCGTGCCTTTGGCGAGCTCATGCAACACACGTTACAAGGTTCAATAATTGCCGTTCTACCGATGATTGCACCACTACTAGCTAACGTAGGTGTAGCTATTGCTAATCTTGGTCCAATGATCGGTACATTAGCTGGTTCCACTTTTGCTCTAGCAGGGGCGTTCACAAGTGCTGGTGTAGCCGCTGGAGCCTTTGCGGCAGTTGCGATTCCGACTATCAAAAAATTATTTGATGAAAACGCACAATTAAATTCAGCTCAAAAGAATGCTAAAGCCTCTTTTGACAACATGAAATCAACTTACCAGGGACTTGTAAAAGAAACTGAAAAGCCAGTGTTAAATGCTTTTACAAGTGCAATGCAGGCTACAAATACGTTACTTACAAAGTTAAGACCATTGTTTATATCCAGTGCTCAAGCAGTATCTAGCTTGATGAAACAGCTTAACGAAGCTATTGGCACTCCACCAATTCAAAAATTCTTGGATTACTTAAATACAACAGGCGCACCGATGTTGAAAACAGTGACTCGTTCAATGGGGAATCTCCTTCAAGGTGTATTCTCAATGTTAACTGCTTTTGCACCATTAACAGCATCAACGGCTAAGGGCTTCGAAGAAATGACAGCACGTTTTGCTGAATGGTCAAATGGCCTTTCAGGAAGTTCGAAGTTCCAATCCTTCATGGACTATGTAAATACAAACATGCCAAAGATTCGAGCGATTTTCCGAGATGCTACAGCTGGTATTGTTTATTTCTTCAGTGCATTCGGTGGTTCATCAAGCGACATGATGACAGGCCTTGCTAATATGATGGCTCGATTTAAAGAATGGTCGGCGAGTCTATCTCAAAATCAAGGATTCCAAACATTCTTATCCTATGTGCAACAGACAGCGCCTAGTGTCCTAAAGTTAATTGGTAACTTGACTAAATTTCTAGTGAACTTAGGGATCGGTATGGCTCCTGTTGGTGCTGGATTAATGAACATAGTCAATAACATCTTAGAGTTCATGAATAGTGGAATGGAAAGTAATCGAGTTATTGGTGTACTTTTAGCTAGCTTCATTTCAATTGGCGGAGTATTACTTGCTGTAGTTCCGAATGTAATTGCTTTTAGAGAGCTTTTCAAAGGTTTAGGTCCTGCTATAACGGGCGGTGTTGGTAAAGCATTAAAGGCTGTTAGTGGGTTGTTTACTAATTTTAGTGGAACCATGGCAGCGCTGGGACCTAAAGTTTTGGCGTTTGCTAAAAGCTTTGGAAAATCCTTGTTAGGTCCTATCATTAGTCCAGTAGGTTTAGTAATTTTAGCTATTACAGGATTCATCGCTATACTAGTACGTTTATATAAAACGAATGAAAAGTTTCGAGCGCAAGTTCAAACAGTCTGGGCAGCTATTAAAACAGGCATTTCTATTGCTGTAACAGCGATCAAAGATTTAGTAATGTCAGTATGGTCACAGATAACTACATTCTGGAATGAAAACCAAGAAAGCATAAAGTCAACTGCATCAACAATTTGGAATGCTATCGGTACCGTAGTTACAAACGTTATGTCAGCCATTGGAGCTATCATGCAGTTTATTTGGCCTGTCGTTAAAGCTTTAATTGTTTCAACTTGGGAGGCTATAAAAAACGTTATCCAAGGTGCCATTAATATTATTTTAGGTATCATTAAAACGTTTAGTGCTTTATTTAAAGGTGATTGGCAGGGTGTTTGGGATGGCATTAAGCAAATTTTAGGCGGGGCATTACAAGCAGTTTGGGGTATTGTTAACCTTTACTTTATAGGTAAATTACTTGGCCCATTAAAGGCATTTGGTTCTACTGCAAAGACGTTTTTACAAGGTATTTGGACTGCGATAAAAGGAATCTTCACTAATACATTAAATGCTATAAAAAGCATTGTCACATCCACGTTTAATGGAATTAAAACTACCATTACTTCGATTTGGAATGGAATTAAGTCTTTCTTTACAACGGTTTTAAACGGTATCAAGACTGTGTTTACAAGTATTTGGCGAGGTATTGCCTCCTTCTTAGATAATTTGTTTTCAAGTATTTCGGGTCTTGTACGTGCAGTGTGGAACGGTATTAAGAGTGTTATTTCAAGTGTTTTAAATGCCATAGCTAATGTTGTTAAAAGCATTTGGAATGGTATTAAGAATGCAATTACAACTATTCTTAATGGTATTAAATCAACAATAGAAACCATTTGGAATGGCTTTAAAAATATTGTTACAACAGCAATGAATAATGTTAAAACTGCTGTCGTTAACGGTTGGAATACAGCTAAATCGTTTTTAGAAAATATCAGTCTAGTAAGTATTGGTCAAAATATCGTAGCTGGATTGGTTACTGGGATAAACAACTGGTTCGGAAAAGTAAAAGCGAAAATTGCAGAACTTGCAGAACTATTGCCAGCATGGTTACGTAAAAAGCTTGGCATTCATTCTCCATCACGAGTTATGGCAAGTGTGGCTAAATGGATTCCTGCAGGTGTTGCCACTGGTATTTATAATAATATGGACTATATTAAGAAATCGGCTGAAGCTATGTCAAAGGCTGCAATACCTAACTTCCAACAAACAGTAAAAGCCACAACAAATATGATGGATAGTGCTAAGAAGGTCATTGCATCCAAAACTAGTGAAATCGAAAAGGAAATCAAAACAGTTGAAGCAGAGTATGCGAAGAAAAAAGCAGAAGCTACTAAGAAGTCGAACAACAAAATAGCTGAGATTAATGCCAAAGCTAGTGACAAAAAGAAAAAGCTAACAGCTGCTCAACAACGCCAAATCTTAAAATTGCATGATGATGAAAAATCGGCTCTTGAAAAGATTGAAAAAGAAAAGGCTAAAAAGATTGACGCTATTCGCGCTAAGTCAGCAAAAGAACAGTACGACAAATTAAAAGAGTATGCAGAACATCAGGTAGGGTTAGAGAAGTGGTCTACAAAAGAACAAGCTGCTTATTGGCAGTATGCGACTAGCTTGTTTAAAGAAGGTACAGAGGAACGTATCAAAGCACAGATCGAGTACAACAAATCGATGGCTGAGTTAACTACAGAGCAATTCAACAAAGAAAAAGACTACGTTGACCGTCGCAAAAAGTACAACTTGATGTCGTTGACTCAAGAGCTCGCAGCATACGAAAAGTATGTTAAAGCTTACAAAGTTGGTAGCGAGGAACGTATCTATTATGAGGATAAGATCGCTGAGACAAAACAAGCGATTCACGACCGACTGATTGCATTAAACGAAGAATACATTGGCAAGATTAAAGATGTCCAACAGGCTGAAATAGATGGCGTAAAAGAACTTCAAAAAGCTTACCAAGATGCTGAAGATGCACGTACTAAAGAGATTACTAGTGCGATAAGCATCTTTGATGAATTTGAGCGTAAAACAGATGTGTTTGGATCCAAACTTATTGAAAATTTACGTGGTCAAGTAGATGCAATGCGTGATTGGGCAACTGATCTTCAAATGTTAGCCTCTAAAGGTATTGATAAAGGCTTACTCGCTGAGTTACAAGCTCTTGGTCCTAATGCACAAGCAGAGATTTCTGCATTAAATAAACTTTCCACAGGTGAACTAAATGAGTACGAAAATCTTTGGAAAGAAAAAACGCAGATTGCTAGACAACAAGCTCAGTTTGAATTAACTGGTCAACGAAAAGACATGACAGATCAAATCGAAAAGTTACAAACAGAAACGAAATCTAAGCTAACGCAATACCAAAACGAATGGGTTGAACAAGTCAAACAAATTCGTGAAGGTACAAAAAACGAGTTTAATCCTATGATTAGTAGCATGAAAGAGATTGGTATCAATGCTATTGAAGGCTTACGTAATGGACTAGCTAGTCAAGTGCCAGCTTTACAAGCTCAAGCTAATGAGATAGCAAATACCATTGATAAAACGATTCGTAAAGCTTTACAAATCAAATCGCCATCAAGGGTCCTTGAAAAATCAGGAGTATTTTCCGGACAAGGCATTATTCAAGGCCTAGCAAGCACAAAAGGCATGTTAGAAAACACTGTAAGAAGCCTAACGGATATAATGCAGACTGATGTTTCAGCAGCTTCAATTGGACTGTCAACAGCTCTAAATGGTGGAATGGATTCACATTTGTTAAACAGCTATGAATTAACATCAAGCCAAGATCAAATTGGATTATTAAAACAGATTGCTGCATTAATTAGCAAACTGGATTTTGTTGTGGAATTAGATGGTGACGTGATTAGTGAATATGTTGATAGGAACCAAAGTAACAGGGTTTCATCTAGACGAACAACTATAGGTAAAGGAGTGTAGTCAATGGATACATTAATCGAATACAGCACAGGGGCTACACTCTCCCTTGTTAAAGAAGGGTATATCACACAGGATTTATTAATCAGACCTATCGAACAAAAAGCATCAAGTTTAGCTGTGGATGGGCGACCAGGGGTAGTACGAGAATCAGTCAATCATGGTTCAAGGGTAATCATATTGTCTGTTATGTATATAGCTTCAGATGAATTAGATTTTGCTCTAAGACGCGATAAATTGTTTTCAATTTTTAGTGACTTGGAGCCTTTTTATATCTACGAAGGACGGCCAACCTATAAGACTAGTACTTATGAGTTCGAATTGCCAGGGCAAACATGGGGTGAGAATCCTCAACTACCAACCAATATCGAAGTACTTAAAGGCAAACGTTACAAAGTGATTCGTACCAATATGAATGAGGTTGAACAGAATGGATTGATAGGAAAAGTTGATATAGAGTTTGAGACCTATCAATTACCTTTTGCTGAGTCCTCGGGTACCACCTTTGATGCGCGAACCTTTGATAAAGAGATATGGCAAACAGGCCAAGGATTAGTTGCTGCGGATCCAACAACATTAAAATATGTATTCCAAAACGAAACGTCTTTTCAGGTTTACAATGCTGGTGATGTGCCACTAAAAACTAACTTGCGAGACATGCTCTTTGAAATAGAGTTCCGGGGTGCTAGTACTAACCTAATTATCAGGAATGTCACGAACAGTACGCAATGGCAATACAATGGTTCAAGTGGCACCAACGATGTGATAAAGCTTGAAACGCCCACTAGATTTACTAAAAACGGTAGTAGTATTTTCAAAGATACAAATCGCAAAGTGTTGGTATTGAGTCCTGGCTGGAACACAATTCAAATTACTGGTGCAACTCAATTTCTAATATCGTTTAAATTCAAATTTTATTACAAGTGAGGAGGGCTACAATGGCACGTATGCGTGTTATCGGTTCATCTTTGGATAAAGGATACCGAGACGATTTGAACTATAATTTCGGGCTGTTAGAAGCCTTAATCGGTGAAGCTAATGGTTTGACTGATAACTTGAGAGAGGAAATGCTCGGAAAGATAAATAACCTTCAGCAACAAATTGATATGCTGACTGGTGAAAATATCGGGGAATTACTAGAGCGCCTAAATGATTCCATTCAACAAGCGTTAACAGCAGCACAAGAGGCTAGAACTGCTAAAACAGCAACGGAAGAAGCGACAGCATTAGCTACAGCAGCCACAGAAATAGCGAATGCTAGTGCTTTACTTGCAGAAGAAAAAGCTAATTATGCCAACGAAAAAGCTGTACTTGCTCAAGAGGCAGCAGATAATGCCAACCAAGAGGCTTCTAACTTGTCGCAGTTGAAGATCGATGTTGTACAAGCTACACAAAATGCAGATACAGCAGCAGGTAATGCAAATCAAGCGACACAAGCAGCTCAAACAGCTACAAATGCAATAAACGTAGTCTTACCAAACGTAGAAGGGTTAGTTAATTTAAAAGAATGGAACACCGAAACCCAGTATAAAAAGAACAACTTTGTCACATTAGAAGGTAACGGCTATATGGCTTTACGTGACAATAAAGGCGTTAGACCACCTTCATCACCTGTGCTATCAAACGCTGATTGGGCGATGTTTGTTCAAAAGGGCGAGAAAGGTGAACAAGGTACAGGGGTAAGGATTTTAGGGACATTGCCAGATGAAACCTCGTTGCCTCCAATCGGAGAACCAGGGGATGCTTATTTAATTAATGGCGACCTATATGTGTGGTCAGATACTACAAATGACTGGACCAATGTAGGTACCATTAAAGGTCCAAAAGGTGATACAGGACCTCAAGGCCCGCAAGGTGAACAAGGCCCTCCTGGACAGGATGCTGATCTCACAGGAGTTAATCAAGAAATAGCAAATTTACAGCAAAATGTCACTGACAATCAACAAGTAGTTACTGAACATTTGGGACAAATGGTTTTAACAGAAAACGGTGCACACGGTATACGCTACTTTAATAACGAGTTAGCTATAAAAGACGACCAAGATCAATGGGTTGCCGTTGAAACAGGTGGTTCAGGTGAGGTCTATCAGGAGAATATAATTAGAACAGAGAAAACGAACGCTTTTGGTTTATCAACTGTAGCACGTAATACCATATTTTTAGATAGAGTTAGAACTAGAAATGATACAAATAAAACAATTACTGTAGATAGAGCTAGTGAACTAAAGGTTAATGATGTTTTGAATATGCATCATATTTTAGAAGGTATGGTAGGACCTGCGGAAATAATTGCTATTAGTGGTAATACATTGACTTTAGATACTCAAATTGAACTAACTAATCAAATTCAAATAGTTTCTATTTTTAGAGAAAATACACCTACTTTCTCTAACTTTTCTAACGCATTTGGTTTATCTTCATTTGCTACTGGATTATCTTCGTTTTCTGTTGGGTTAAGGTCACTGGCTCAAGGCGATTATTCTACTGCTATTGGGCTAGATACAACAGCAAGAATGCAGTCAACTTCTATAGGTGTATCTTGTGAAGCATTAGGACTAACTTCGGTTTCAATTGGTTCAAGTTCCAAAGCACTTGGTTCTTATTCACATGCACATGGTGATAATGTTACAGCATCTGGTGAATATTCCAGAGCTACAGGCTATCTTACAAGTGCAAACGGTAAGCATTCAAACTCTCAAAATGCACAGACTGTTGCGGATTCTTTTGCTGGTACGGCTATTGGGTATCATAATAAAACTATGGCTGGTAATCCTTCATCTTTTGTCAATACAGCAGATGCTTTTGTAATAGGTAATGGTGCAGATTTGGTATTGCAAGGTACTAATGCTTTTCGTGTAACCTTCGATGGTAAAGTTTATGGTAAGGCGGCTTACAACTCTACTGGTGCTGACTATGCAGAGTTTTTCGAGTGGTTAGATGGTAACTTGAATAATGAGGATAGAGTGGGCTTCGTTGTAACTCTAGACGGAGATAAAATCCGTAAGGCTACAGAATATGACAATTATATTTTAGGTATTATTTCGGCTAATCCTTCAGTTATTGGTGACTCGCATCAAGATGAATGGTTTGGGATGTACCTCACTGATGAGTGGGGACGTATCCAGTACCATTGGGTTAAAGTAGAGTATGAAGAAACTGTTCCAGTAACTAACGAGTTAGATGGTGGTGGATACATTCATACTACTGAAACTGTCATTAAAACTCGTCAAGATTATGTACCAATCTTAAATCCTGATTGGAATAGTACAGAAGCATATATCCCACGGGAAGAACGCAAAGAGTGGGACGCTGTAGGTCTGATGGGTAAACTGCTAGTACGTGACGATGGCACTTGTAAGGTTAACAGCTATGCGAAAGTAGGTGTTGAAGAAGGAGCAGTAACTGCATCTAATGAGCGTACTGACATGCGAGTGATTGAGCGTGTAGCTCCTAATATTGTTCGAGTGTTTATAAAGTAAATCTATTTCTTTTAATTTTCTATCTTGGTACAATAATCCAAAACGAGGTGATTATTGTGACTAAAGTAAAATATCATGGCTTTTCAAGTAAACATGGTCGAAATCTTTGTTCTATTACATTTAATGATGAAGCAGAAAAGGTAACATTTCATTTTGCATTTAATGGTGGATACAGTAATTCTATGGTTGAAGCACAACCAGAACCCACTGATAAGTTAACTTTGAACATAGTTTACACAGATGAGATTGATGAAAATAAATTAAAAACCGTTGTTAATCAATTAATAAGTTAATAAATTTGTTCCATATTGTTCAGTAAGCGCTACTCACACCAAGTAGCGTATTTTTATTGTGAAAGAAGGTGATACGATGCTATCAATCACTAACTATGAAGGCACTTTAACAGAAGCTTTAGTATGTAGAGGAAAGCCGATGGTGAGGAAAAACATCGATGGTGTCTTTGAACTGACCTTGGATGCAAGTGAACGTGATAACCCTCATTCATTTCAACTGATTGCAGAGGAAGGGATTATTGAGGCAGGTGGTTTTCAATTCAGAATAAAGCAACTACAACGGAAATCTCGAGGAAATGTGAAGTCAGTCCTTGCGCAACATATCTTTTTCGACAACATCTGGCGCAGACAAGAGGGGACCAATGGCGGGCATAAAACCCTAAGTGAGTTTGCCACTTTTGCATTACGTGATACAGGTTGGACCTTCACAAGTGACTTTGACGAAGATGGCTATATAGAAGCTTTTGGGAATGACAATATCGTTAAATTAGTGAATCAAATCTGTGAAGCATTTGAATGCGAGTATGAAATCACATCAAACAGCAACATCCATTTCAGTAAGATGCTTGGTCCTGACAATGATTTTGTATACCAATATGGAGACAATATCGTTGAGCTATCTAAATCGGTCAATACGGACAATCTAAGGACGCGCATTAGTGCCAAGGGTAAAGACAATCTTATCATCAGATACACGTCACCACAGGCTGCTAAATGGGGTATTCGAGACGCTGATGATATGAGCGATGAACGGTTTTCGGATTCAGAGAATTTGATGGATAAAGCGCGAAAGTCGTTAAAAGATCAGCCAGAAATATCAATCGAGTTGGATTCAATAGAGTTGTTAGATAAACAGCTCGGGGAGCGTATCTGGCTAATTTACGAGCCCTGGAATTATGAAATGCAGACCCGTATTTTGGAGGTCACTCAAGTTATTGATGAAGAAACAGATGAATTCAAGACAGTGGCCGTAGTTATCGGGAATGCACTACCTCAAACATTATCAGATGAATTAACTGAAACACAAGAGATCTTGAAAGAGTCCATTAAGGAATATCGGTCATCCTTTACGCAAACAGACTCGAATATCCGTTTAGAAGTAGAGCGTATAAATCACAGTATTGCAGCTATTGATATTAAAGCTGACAACATTAATTTAAGCGTGAACAATCGTATTACTAACGAGGTGGCTCAACTCAATATCCGAGCTGACAGCATAACGGCAGAGGTCACAAGGGTAGAACGTAAGGCTGATAGCACTCAAACACAAGTGTCGTCTTTATCTATTGAAGTTGGTCAGATATCAACAAGGGTGTCTAATGTCGATTCGAGGTTAGGGACAGCTGAGAGTTCTATTGTTCAACAAGCTGGTCAAATCAGTAGTAAGGTTTCTCAAACAGATTACAACGGTAATACAATAGCATCATTGATTAATCAAACATCAACTTCAGTCACTATTCAGGCTTCAAAAATCAATTTAGTTGGTGCTGTCAGTGTTCTTTCTGATATCAGTGGTAACTTAGGGACGATTTATGCTGGAAGGATTGAAGGTGCCACAATTGATATTAGCACTGATGCTACAGTAGGAAACAATTTGTATTTAGGTAAAAGTGGTGGTTTTAAGTCATTAGTATTTAATAACTCAAATCGTATCAACAGTTCAGGTTACGGTATGGAATTAAATGCTCAAGAAATTAATTTGAACTCTGCGGATATAACAATCGGAACAGGTAGTGGCATTACTGATTTTAATGGGACGGTTGATTTTTCATACGCAACTGTTCGAGGAGTCGCAAGAGCTAATTCGTCAGGTATAGGTATTTCTTACTCAAACGGAAGATTATATGTGCAAGTTGACGGTTCAACAAAAGGTTCCGTAGCACTAACATAAAAGGAGAACGATATTATGAATTATCAAGTACAATTAAACAATGGACAGGCTATTAATCTAACAAATGCGGAGTTTGATGCAACAGCATTCACGGCAACACTCAATGATCAAAAGATTAATTTCGTGAATATCGGTGGAGCTATCATTAATAAACACATCATAGTTAGTGTGTTGCCAGTAGAAGCTACACAAACAGAAACGCAAGCATAGCTTAGCGTTATTTTTATTGTCTAGTTATTTATTTGTAGAAAATTACCTAAAACTAGGATAAAGTATTTTTATACTAGTTCAGGAGTGATTTTTATGCCATTTAGAAAACCAGTGCCTACTTTAGGAGGTTTGAGTTTTTGGAAAAATGTCAAACAAGATACTTATTTCATTATGCAAAAACACAAAACAGGGGTATGGCCATATAAATACAGAATTTTACTTAGGGAAAATACTAAAGAAATTGCCAATGCGAAAGATCTAGAAACTATAAATTTCGATTGGGAATACTTACAGAATCATGCTGTTCCTAGATTGAATGAAAAAGGCTTTTTAGATATTGAGGATTTACTAAAAGACTTATTAAAAGTTGTGCCTAGTATTATTTTAAAAAAATAATTAAAATAAAAACTTGGTGATTTTGCATTTCTGATTTGTGGAAGGTATATATTATGTATATTTTGATAGGAAAATCATTTCTTTTTGTCGAAAGATAAATAAAGGAGTGACGTAGATGAATGATGAAAAAGTGCATTTAAAGTGTGGTTACACTTACTTAAGAAAAGGTGTAGAAAAATCAGCAACTTAATTTCACCTAAGGTCAGTCAGAATTTTACGCATCCAAATGTTATCGCAAATAAACTTGCAAATGAAATTTTAAATACAACAGGAAGAACTGTGCAAAAGTTTTTGTTTGTAGGAAAAGAACAGGTTAAGGATGATTGAGTACTCTCTGTGAAGGATTTTTATATTGTTGTCTAATTAACAGGGATTCTTTTCTTTTTGTCGAAATTAATAATAGCCGAAAGGAGGGATATCATGACAACAGCACCCACAAATACATCACGTAATGGTTTAAAGTATACAGATGAAGAAATAGCATTTCTGGATAATCTAGCTGAAAAAATATCAGATAGAGAGGAAATGGAGAGAATATCTCCGTATATTGCAGCTGGTTTCCAAAGAACTATTGGTGGAATCCAAAGTCAAATTGAAAGAAGAAAAGGTTGGTTTTTTAAATAACCTAACGAGGTACCCTCAATTGAGGGTGTTTTTTATGCTATGAGAGCAATCGAGATGGGCAGCAGTACATGTTACTGAATCTCGATGCTCCTCATAGCTTTTTATTTTAAGGGACAAAGGAGAGGGTATAGGGCATGAGTCAAGAAACAACCTTTCAACAAGCTGTTACTGTAGCTGACCATGAAAGACGGTTACAGGAACTAGAAAAAGACGTATCAACAATTAAACCAATCGTGTACAATACAGCTTCAAGTGTTAAACAAATCGAAAAATCTGTTGAAAAAATGGAACAGAACAGTGATAAAATCAAAGGTTATTTTTTAGCTGCTGCAATTAGTGGTGTGGTAGGAGTTTTATTTATAGCATTACAAAATTCAATTTTTGGAGGATAATTTAATGAAAATCAATTGGAAAGTACGTTTAAAACACAAACCATTCTTAGTGGGAGCATTTGCATTGTTGCTACTAATCATTCAACAAATCGGGGCTCTTTTTGGCTTTGATACAACAATTTATAACGAGCGAGTTACAGAGTTATTTAACACTGTACTCGCTTTTTTAGTTCTGATTGGTGTGGTTGTTGATCCAACTACCCCAGGTACTAACGATAGTGAAAGGGCTATGGGATATGCACGAAAGGATGATGAATAATGACTTATATGTTCAAACAAACCTTATTACCTTCAAGCAAATATTCAATCAAAGCGCCATACTCAATGGTGCCTCAATATATCACAGTACACAATACAGCCAACGATGCTACTGCAGTAAAGGAAATTGAATACATGATTAATAACAATAATCAGGTGTCTTATCATGTTGCTGTGGATGATAAAGAGGTTATTCAAGCAATACCTTTTAACCGTAATGGTTGGCATTGTGGAGATGGCGGGGGTAGCACTGACACTAATGCACACAAAAAAGGTAATCGCATTTCTATTGGAGTAGAAATTTGTTACAGCAAAAGTGGTGGTGTTCGCTATGGAGTGGCTGAAGAAAATGCTGTTCAATACATTGCAAAACTTTTAAAGCAATATGGTTGGGGTATTGAGCGAGTGAAGAAGCACCAGGACTGGAATGGTAAATATTGTCCACATCGTATTTTAGCAGAAAATCGATGGGATAGTTTCTTGAAACGAATTGAAGAAGCAATGAAGCCGACGGAAATAGGAAAACCAACAGAAAAGGATGATGACACAATGAAATTCACTAGCACAACCGCAAAGGCTGCCGTACGTGATTATATTCAACAAGCAGTCGATAAAAATTTGATTGATAAATCTTGGTTGGAGAAATTCGATAAAGGCACAATGACAAGTGGTGATTTTGAAGGATTGAAGATGATCATTTCACAACGTAGCGCTTAACAGTAAAGGCCTGTTACCTAATTGGTAATGGGCTTTTTTGTTTTAATAACAAAATATTATTCAATTAACAATAATCTAATTTGTGAACTTTTTACAAAAATAATTATAGTTATTAGGACATTTTTTTAAACAGATGTCAATAATAACTGTCTGTTTTGATACTTTTTATCTATATTAGGATACCAATACCGCCAAAAGAATGGCGTAGTGAGTTGGCGTGATAAGGCGTGAATTAATGTAAAGTAGAATAATACCGCCAAAAAATGCTATTAAGACCGCCAAAAAAGTGGCGTCAAATTTCCATTGAATTGGTTCCGCTGGGAATGATAGTATGAAGTTACCTCGAGGGTAAGACTTTTAAATTTTAATTTTCAGAAATGATTTTCGAAAATAATAGCATTACTAACATCGGAATATAAGGATTTAAATTATAAAAAAGAAAAAGAGGGTTACCAATAATGAGCAAAATAAAATTTTTAGCAGCAACTTGTTTATCTACTTCACTACTACTTTCAGCAGGTTTTACAAACGTAGCACATGCTGAAGAAATTAATCAAGAAAGTCAAGAAAAAATTCAACTTCCTCAAGATCAAATTGATTATATGAAATCATTTTTTAATGAATACAATGTTGATAATGAAACACAACTTCAATTAATAGAAAAAGTAGAAAATGGTATTATATTGGATTGTTATTTAGAAAACAAACAACCAATCGATACTTATACAAAAGAATCTGATAATGTTACAGAAACTGTAGATGTTTATGAAGATGGTTCAATTATTGTAACTGCACTTGATTTGTCAGAAGCAATAGTAGAGGTCAATAATCCTAGTATAACTCCATTTGCTATTGATACAAGTGAGGGCAGTGTTACCTCAGGAAGTGGATATACAGTCTACAAAAATGCTTTTATTCATGCAAGATCAGCAACAATCCCAAAGCCGGATTCTATGCAGATTTCACTGTAGTTAATGGTGGTTATAGTTACATTTCGTATGTTAATCAATCTTATTATCTTACTCTTTTTGGAGGCTATGCAAATAATGAGAGTCTAACAACAATTAATGCAAAAGAAACAGGCAGTGCACCAGCTGAGGCTATATTAAAATGGACATTCGTAGCTTGGAATGGTGGTGCAAGTACTACAGGTTGGTTAAAATTACACATTCAAAATAGTAGAGTTACAACACCAAACTTCTTGTAAACAAAAATTTATTTGTAATAAGAACAATAAAAAATGATACGAAGATAGACTTCGTATCATTTTTTATTAAGACAACAGGAGTTGCTTTAACTAATTTATTAGTCAACTTCTTTTAACATTTTTTCTATAATAACTAATCGTTCATTTAATTCATCTAATCTTTTGTTTAACAAGACTGAATTTTCTTTTTCAAAGGCTAATCGTTCTTCATTTTGTTTTTCAAATCTTTTAGCTATCTTTGAAAGGATAAGCCAAGCTAGTAAAGCAATTATAACTATCGGTACTAATTGTATTAAGAAATCCATCATTAAACTATTAATTAAAATATTTGTTGAACTCATAATCTTACTCCTTTAAATAATTTTTCTTTTTAATTGTTAAAGATGAAATAAGTGAATTAATCAGTTCTGAATTGATTTTCAATTCAAATGGATTTAACATATAAAATTTTGCTGCTTTACCGGTTTCTAAAATTTCCATTTCACTTGTAATAAGTTTCGCCTCCTCTAATTTTTGAAGATGCAAGTAAAGCAAAGGTCTGCTAATTCCAATTTCTCTTGCTAACTGACTAACATATTGTTTTCCTTGATATAACACACTTATTATCTTTAATCGATGGGGATTTGAAAGAGCCTCAAGAACTAAAAGCAAATCATTTCCGGAATTTAAATGTTTCATATGTAAGTATTTTATTACACATTTACTTAAATGTATATAGGTTTACACAAAAAAATACAAATGGAAAAATTATTATTAATTCACTAAAACAAAGCCCAGGCGCTCAATTGAAAGTGAGTACCTGGGCTTTTTTGGTTTAACTTAAATATTAATTATTTTTTATTAGGCATAGATAACAGTATACCTATAGAACTTTCTGTAGTTGTAAGCTTAATTTCAGCATCATCTTTTGTATATACCCTTAATGTGTCCCCGTCTTCAAATGTTTCACTGTCGACCTCTTTCCAGCCTTTTAACATAATTAAAAGCTTATAGTCAAACGGAATCCCATTCGTAACTTTTGGCCAATCCAAATATAGCGAGTTAGATATATTTGATTCAATATCTATAAGCTCATCTTCCCCAATTACTTCAGCATTTTTAGGTACTGGAAACCCATTTACTATGACTCCTTCTTCATATTTTGAATCTAGCAAAAAGTAAGATATTCCTATAAGTGCTACTAGTACAATTGCAATTACTGCCACTATTTTTTTTATTTCACTCACTCCCTTACAATACCATTTTAGGAAAAATGAGATGTTTTGTATATAGAAATAAAAGTTGATAATCGAATATTGGAAGGGTATTTAAACTTATATGTAGAAATACCTGTAAAAAGGGTGTGGATTATGAATTACGATATAATTGTACCAGTTAAATTTCTATTCAAACGTAAGCCTGACAATGTACCAATTATAGGTTTATCAAGCTTGCATTTAACACACGAAGAACATGATGCACTAACAGATGATATGGCTCTAAAACTTTTAAGGCAACAGGGTTACAACGTAATCAGAATGATCCATAGAGATGAGAATATTATAGCTGTCAATTTCAAAGAAAGATTTTAAAGGTTATCAAATAAGATAGCCTTTTTTATTTCCAGAAATTTTATCTTGTCAAAATACAAACATATGTTCTATTATGTATACAAACAAGTGTTCTTGTATAAATTATAAATGAGGAACATTTCACGTATTAGGAGGAACTGCGATGAGAGAGCAACTGATTAAAGCTATGCAACGTAATCAATTAGTAAACATGATGTATGTATCTAAAAATGGGTCTGTAACAAAAAGGCGAGTTAAGGTTATAAAAATCGTTGGCGATTCATTTCAAGCATTCTGTTTCATGAGACAAACAAAGCGTACATTTTTAATCAGAAGTATACTCGCTGTTACTCCTGTTATTCGAAAAGAGCGTGATGTTGTATGAACTATGAGGGCATGCCAGACAAACCAATTATTTGCATTGATATGAAAAGCTTCTATGCCAGCTGTATCGCCATGTTAGAGGGGTTGGATATACTAAAGGACCCAATTGCAGTTGTCGGTAATTTTAGTCAACCAGGTAGTGTTGTGCTGGCTGCGTCTCCAGTCATGAAAGAACGATTCAAAATTAAGACTGGGAATCGTCGTTATGAAATTCCTAAGCATCCTGATATAAAATTGTTTGAACCTAAAATGGCTTTTTTTATTCAGATGTCGATGTCAATTACAAAGTTGATTTCTAACTATGTTCCTCCAGAGGCTATACATGTTTATAGTGTGGATGAAAGCTTTGTTGATTTAACAGGTACTGAAAAACTATGGGGTTCAGCAGAGGAAACCGCCAAAGAAATCCAGCGAGCGATACTTGATCAGTTTAATGTGCCAAGTGCTGTAGGCATGGGACCAAATATGCTAATGGCTAAATTAGCCTTAGACATTGATGCTAAAAAAACAGGCTTCGCTAAATGGACTTATGAGGATGTACCAACAAAATTGTGGCCTGTACGTCCCTTGTCAGAAATGTGGGGAATTGGCAAGCAAATGGAGGGCAATCTAAATAAGCTAGGCATTCAAACAGTTGGTGGATTAGCAAATGCTGATTTAGATGAACTAGAAAAACAGTTTGGCATAATGGGCAATCAATTATACCATCACGCTTGGGGCATCGATTTATCAAAATTGGGTGAGCCTTTAGTTAAAAATCCTTCTTTAAGTTTCGGTAAAGGTCAAATGTTGATGAGAGATTATCACACACGAAAAGAAATATCAGTAGTACTCCTTGAAATGTGCGAGGATGTGATGAAACGAGCTAGGGATGCTGGATTTGTTGGCCGCACCATTAGCTTAGGTTTATCGTACAGTCGTAATGCAATGACAAAAGGATTCCATCGTTCTAAAACAATTTCTACACCTACAAATGAAACACTTGAAATGTATAAGGTCTGTATTGAATTACTCGATGAGCATTTTGCAGGGGAGCCAGCTCGACAGCTTTCTGTCCGTATTTCCAACTTAGATCGTGAACATAGTATCCAATTAGATTTGTTTGATGATAGAAAGCCACAAAGACAGCTGATTGGCCCTACCATGGACGCCATTAGAAATAAATTTGGATCAACTGCAATATTACGTGCTGTGTCATTTACTGGAGCAGGGACAGCTATAAACCGTGATCGTTTAGTTGGCGGACATTTAGCATAGGAGTGATTTGATGATAAAAGACAGAGGTAATATTAAGTGGGCATCCATGATGATGCCTGAACATTTGGATGTTCTCAGGGAATACAAACAAGACACTACAATACAACGTCGAGACTTAAACGAATGGGAACTAGAAGAAATACAACAAACAATTGATCAAGCGTTTAGTCAGCATCTAGACATTAAATTAGAAGCATGGCAGGACAACAAAATCATACAATGGACTGGAACTATCAAAACAATTAATTTTAATACTAATGAACTCATACTTGATACACTACTTAAAACAAAACGAATTCCAATTCAAAACATACAGTCAGCTCAATTAGAAGCTGATTTTTATGATTAAACCTGATCAACGACAGTTGTTACACAAATACTTACTAATTGAACTAGCAGTGAAGTCCTTACAGATTGATTATCAAAAAACAGAACAATTTAAAATGAAAGTTGTATTTCTTCCGCTGATGGATGCCCTTTTAAAAGATTTACGCCAAGAATATTTTGAACTTAAAAGAAAACTTGCGCAACAAAAGATACGAGTTATAGGATGGACTAATGTAGATGAATATTTCAGTGATGTACAAATAGCAACTGCTGGTAATGATGTTGTGCTTCGATATGCCAACCAAGCACTAAAGACTCAAGTAGAAAAATTATTGATCAATCATATTAATGAGAAAATGAAATTGTAATTGCCATCAATCCCTTGATTTACATGTATTCTTGTCTTATCTAACATGAGATAATGTAGAGTAAGGAGGGATATACAATGTTATTTACTCCAATAAAACCTATGCTTTTACACATGGGAAATAATGAAGAAATAAATGATAATCCTGAATGGATTTACGATATAAAATGGGATGGTTGGCGGATTCTTTTACACAAGCAAGGAGAACGGATAGAGGCTTTTACTCGACATGGTAACAATGTGACAGCTAAGTTTCCTGAACTTCAAGAGGTTGGCCGTTCAATTCAGTCACATACAGCAATTATTGACTGTGAAGGTGTAGTTCTTCGAAATGGTGTATCTGTATTTGATGATTTTGCATTCAGGGGCAGACTTTCTAATACGAGTAAGATTCAGCAGGCTACTTTAACCCATCCAGCAACCTTTATTGCGTTTGATGTATTAGGGACCAATAAACCGCATACCAACAAGCCATTAGTGGAACGGAAAGAAATCCTTTTATCAATTATAGAACCTTCTAATAGTCTGCTTATCACACCTTCTGTAACGGGTAATGGTAACAATATCTTTCAGCTAACAAAAGACAAAGGCATGGAAGGTATTGTAGGAAAGCGAAGTAATTCAACATACAAAACTAAACATAGATCCCATGATTGGCTCAAATATAAGCATTTCAAAGTAATCGATACTGTTATCTTAGGTTATAAAGAAAATCCTTTTACAATGCTTGTAGGTAAACAATTAAGTAACGGTAAGTGTAAACCATTGGCAAATGTAGAATTTGGATTCAAGCCAGAGGAAAAAACTGCATTCAGGGAAATAGCTAAACAAATCGTTACCAAAGTAGAAAGAGATATGACATGGTTGGAACCTAGACTGTGCTGTAAAGTTCAGTATCTAGAGAAAACGAATACTGGGTCACTACGAATTGTATCCTTTAAAGGGTTCAATTTTGATAAAGTTCCAGAAGCAATAAACTGATAACCAGGCGCTCGAATGAGTACCTGGTTATTTTTGTAGGTGCTGTATTGTAACTGCTCGTGCACGTTTATTTAATTATTCAAAAAGTGGTACCCCACGGTACCCCAGATAGTACCCCATTTAAAAGTGTTTATATGAGTTTATATGGAATAAAAATTTATATTAGAAAAATCGATATTTATTTTAAATACCGAGAAAAGCAACGCTCTATTTTTCACCGTTCTAATTTCCTCAGAGCAAAAACCCCACCAAATCAACACTTTTGCGCTATAATGTAGGACGAGGTGAAGAAAATGTTTGTGAGTGAGAAACAGATTGAAATACGGTACGCAGAGACAGACCAAATGGGCGTGGTGTACCATGCAAACTATATTATTTGGATGGAAATTGGGCGTACCCAGCTTGTAAGTGATGCAGGCTTTGAGTATGCTGCCTTAGAAAAAGATGGCTATGTATCGCCAGTGATGGATTTATCGATTTCGTATAAAGCAGCCATGCATTATGGACAAGTGGCGACGGTGCGCACTTGGGTAGAAAAGCATGATCGTTTACGAACGACGTATGGCTATGAAATTTTACATGAGGATGGCACGGTAGCAGCCACAGCTCAATCCGTACATATTCTTGCGCATAAGGATATATTGCGACCGGTATCATTAAGTAAGATTGACCCAGCTTGGGATGCCAAATATAAAGAAATTGCCGTCGAGGCAAAATAGGAGAACAATAGATGGAAATGTTTATAGCTTTAGGCGCTATTTTGGCAGCTCTTGGTGTTGTTTTAGGTGCTTTTGGTGCACATGCACTCAAGGATAAGTTTGCCTCACCGCACTATGCAGCCATTTGGGAAACGGCTGTGCAATATCAGATGTATCATGCTTTAGGGATTCTAGCCCTTGGCATTCTATCCAATGAGGCATTTTTAGGAAGCTCTAGTTTGCTTTCTTGGGCAGGTTACTTAATGTTTACAGGGATTGTATTCTTCTCTGGTAGTCTATATGTGCTAGCTGTGACAGGTGTGAAAAAGCTAGGTGCGATTACGCCAATTGGTGGCATGTTATTTATTATTGCGTGGGTGCTTGTTATAATAGCTGCCTTATCCTAATACAGAAAAAGTAACGAGAACGTTTTGATGATTTATATCATTGGCGCTTCTCGTTTTTTTAGTTGATAGGAAGAAAATGAAACAATTTGTCTGATTTTGCGTATTACATAGTATGAAGAGATGTTAAAATAAGCTAAACATCAATGTGAAGGTGGGAATATTTATGGGTTTATTGAAAGCAGGCGTTGGGGCATTAACAGGTGTTTTAGAGGATCAATGGCGTGAATATTTTTATTGTGAGGCATTATCCTCAGATGTTCTAGTAACTAAGGGTATTAAACGCACTTCTAAACGAGGTTCAAATAAAGGAAATGACAACATTATTAGCAATGGCTCGATTATTGCCATCAATGAAGGGCAATGTATGATGATTGTTGAACAGGGGAAGGTTGTAGAGTTTTCTTCAGAAGCTGGGGAATATGTCTATGATACATCTACAGAGCCTTCGATTATGTACGGCTCAGATTTATCTCATGGCATTATGGAAACATTTAAACAGATAGGCAAGCGTTTTACATTTGGTGGAGAACCTGCTAAAGATCAGCGAGTTTATTATTTTAATAAAAAGGAGATTGTTGGCAATAAATATGGTACTCCGGCACCAATTCCGTTCCGTGTTATTGATCGTAATATCGGATTAGATATCGACATTGCCATTCGTTGTCATGGTGAGTATTCTTATAGAATCATTGATCCGTTATTATTCTATACAAATGTATGTGGAAATGTAGAGCGTGAATATACGCGAGAGGCCATTGATAGCCAGTTAAAATCAGAATTAATGACAGCGTTACAGCCAGCCTTTGCACAAATTTCAGCAAGTGGCGTTCGTTATAGTGAAATACCTGCGCATACGGTTGCGTTAGCAGACGCACTCAATAAGGTATTATCAGAAAAGTGGCTTGCTACACGTGGTTTAGCTGTTGTGTCATTTGGGATTAGTACCCTAAAGGCTTCTGAGGAAGACGAAGCCATGATAAAACAACTACAACGCAATGCGGTTATACGTGATCCAGGTATGGCTGCTGCCCATTTAACAGGCGCTCAGGCAGAAGCGATGATTGCAGCTGCTAACAATGATGGTGGCGCTATGGCAGGCTTTATGGGGATGAATATGGCTGCACAAGCAGGTGGAGTCAATGCTGGTCAACTTTATCAAATGAATGAGCAAAATAAGCAAGCACAAATGGCTCAGGCTGCGATGCAAAATCAATCAGCCAAAGCACCTGGTACATGGACATGTGCATGTGGTCATGACAACACAGGGAAATTCTGTTCAAATTGCGGTGCAGCAAAACCAGCGGAAGAGGGCTGGACATGTACATGTGGAGCGGTGAATAAAGGAAAGTTTTGTAGCGAGTGTGGCTCTAAAAAACCAGCTGGTGCTTTACTCTATGCATGCGATAAATGTGGGTGGGCACCAGAGGACCCTGCCAATCCGCCTAAATTCTGTCCAGAATGCGGCGATGTTTTTGATGAAAAGGATGTCAAGTAAGGAGATGATGACCTATGTCAACGCAAGAAGTTGAACATGTCAAACAAGTAAAGCTTGACTTTGATGCGGAATGTCCATCCTGTAGTGCATCAATTGAGTTTAATCCTGCTACAGGTAAGCTGACTTGTCCGTATTGTGGATTTGAATCTGAAATTGCAACCCCTGAGCAAGAAGAAGAAAAGGTTGCACAGGAAATGGACTTCTTAAAAGCAGAGGAACGTGGGAATTTCAATTGGGGCGTGGAGAAGAAAACAGTTATTTGTAAAGCTTGCGCGGCCGAGACAATTTATGATGCTCTGCAGGTCGCTGACAGTTGTCCTTACTGCGGCTCAAATCAGGTCATGGAAGCGAGCGCTGAAAATACGCTTGCTCCCAATGGCGTATGTGCTTTTGAAGTAACGGATAAGCAGGCAGGAGAACATTTTCAGAAATGGATCAAAGGTCGATGGTTTACACCAAAGGCTGCCAAAATAAGTGCAAAGCCTGATGCCTTTAAAGGGGTATACCTCCCGTATTGGACGTTTGATTCAAAAACAAGCTCCCGATACTCCGCAAGATATGGACGACATCGAACGGTTACGGATAAAGATGGTAAAACACATACTGAAACAGATTGGTATTCAACAAGTGGGTTTTATCAGGAATTTATAGACGATCATTTAGTGAGTGCCACAACACGCTATGATCGAGACATGATGCGAAAAATTGAACCATTTAATCTTCTTAATAATAAGGCCTATAAACCTCAATATGTAGCTGGATTTTTATCAGAGCGTTACAGTGTTGGTTTGCAGGATGGCTGGAGCCAAGCAAAAAGTGAAATCCATGATCATCTCCATGCGCAGATTACAGCCAAAATTCGTTGGGAAAATAGGGCGGATGTAGTATCCAATCTACGTTTTTCCACAAACCATGATGATATTACATACAAATATTTAATGTTACCGATTTGGTTATCTTCTTTCCGCTATAAGGAAAAGATTTACCGCTTTATGGTGAATGGACAAACGGGACGAGTTGGTGGAAATGCGCCTATTTCACCGCTTCGTGTAACAATTGCTGTTATTTTATCATTAGCAGTAATCGCTCTGATTTGGTATTTCTTTATGTCTGAATAATAATAAACAGTATGCCAGTAGGAGCCTCTTATTGTCCTTTTGGGATACTGTTTTTTTCATAAAATTGTCCTTAAATACTGGGTAAATGACTGAATTAATTGACTGGTATAGGATAATCATCATCCATTATCACGGCTGTCATTGCGTCAAGTTGCATAGATTAAAGGGAGAGTAAAATATCAGAACAGCCTTGGTTGGACAAAAGCATAACGTTGCAAGATGGTGTAACAAGCAACCTACTATGCAGGAAAGTCGTTAGAAATAATGCAATTATGGTGGTTAAAAATTAGGACGGATTTCCATTAATGATGAGAAGTGAAGTTGCGATTTTACTTTAAACAACTTATTATACAGTCAGAGAGCATTTTTTAAGCTAGTCATGATAAATGTAATGTTATTTTTGAATAACAATGAAAACGTTATTCATATTGGAGGTTTCGATGATGGACGCAATTGAAGTGTTAACAAATTTAGATCAAATACATGGGTATTATCAACCGATATTTAGCGCAGATGCGCATACGGTGATTGCCTACGAAATTTCCGGATATCTACAAATTCAAGGTCAGCAAATTAATTTAAAGGATTTTGTCAACAATGAAGATATTCCAGAAGAATATCGAATTGATATGGAACACAAAATTTTACATGCGGCATTAGCCAAAATTGATGAAATTGCACCAGAAATTGATATTTATATCCCAAGCAATCCAAATTTATTGATGCAAGATTTTGGTGAAAGTCATTTTAATATTATCCAACAATATATAGAGGAAAAAGATTTACAGCGTATCGTACTTGTCGTATCAGAGCATCGTTTTATAGGGGATATTAACAAATTACATCACGCCCTACGCTATTTTACGACGTTTGGGGTAAAAATTGCCGTTCAGGAAGTAGGAGCCGAAAGTCATTTAGAGCATATTGCGCTATTGGCACCACATATCTTAAAGGTCAATACACGTGATTTAAATTACGATTCTTGGTCCGCTCAATCGGACATGATTTCTGCCATTGGTAGCCTAGCTTATAAAATTGGAGCAAATCTATTATTTGAAGATATTGAAACGGTTTATCAGCTACAATTTGCTTGGAAAAATGGCGGTAGATTTTATCAAGGGCCATACCTAGCAAATCCAGCTATGACTTTTGTCGATAAGGATATATTAAAGGAACGTTTTAAAAAAGAATGCCAGCAATTTATTACTTCCGAAAAGAAAATGCTGGAGGCGCAATATTTGCAGCTGAAAAAATTAAGGGAGGAATTAGAGGCGATTGTTCACCGTGTGAAACCAACAAGCGACAATGTCTCCCATTTAGAGTACTTAGCTGAATTATTGGATAACTATTCCTTCCGTCTCTATATTTGTAATGAGGATGGGTTCCAGTTAACGCCTAACGTTATGCGAATTGATGGGAATTGGGAGCTACAGCCACGTGCCATCAATAAAATTTGGAGCTGGCGCCCTTATTTCCTTCAAACGATTATCAAAATGCGCAACGATCAAAGTGGGGAAATATCTGAATTGTATCGAGATATTGAAACAGGAGAAATTACAAGAACATTCTCCATTGCCATCAACGAGCATGAATATTTGTTTGTTGACCTTTCCTATGACTATCTTTATGAGAACAAAATCTTTAGATAAGAATGAATAAGTAGTTAGGGGTATAATCAGTGATTATACCCCGCTTTATTTGCAAGATTTTTGGATAAGTACATAAATTTTAAGTTGTGTTTAGGTAGTTGTAAAGCATAAAGGAGGGCTCTTAGTAATGAAGACAGCTATTATCTCAGACATTCATGGGAATATCGATGCATTACAAGCAGTACTACTAGATATTAGAAATCGTGGGATCGAGGATATTTATAATTTAGGTGATAGCTTATATGGACCTTTATTTCCGATCGAAACTTATGAATTATTAGTCAAAGAGAACATTCGAAATATCAGGGGGAATTGCGACAGAATCTTAATAGATCACAAGACAGACAATTCAACGGTACAATATGTTCAGGACTTATTGGAAGAAGAGCAGAGGGATTGGATTGCTAATTTACCATTCTCTTTACAAACGGAGGATTTTTTTTTGCCATGGTACGCCCACTAGTGATGAAAGTTATTTATTAGAGGAAGTGAGTTCAAAAGGTTCTACACTTAAGAAGACAGAAGATATTATAAAGTTGGTGAATGGGATTTCGCAGAATATTATTTTTTGTGCCCATACGCACATACCTAGAGTTGTCTATTTACCTAATGATAAGATCGTAATTAATCCAGGTAGTGTTGGATTGCCAGCGTTTGAAGACGAATTACCAACCTATCATAAAATGGAATCAGGCTCTCCTTATGCGAATTATACAATTATAACTAAAAAAGAAAACGATTGGATGATAGAGCAAATACTTATTCCATATAATCGAGATGCAGCTATCTTACAAAGTGAAAAAAATGGAAGAAAGGATTGGGTAAAAGCCTTACAAACAGGAAGAATTTAAAATTTACTGTTAGACATTATTCAGAAGGTCTTCTTGTGGCCTCAGGGAGATAAGATTGATGATAGTGTGAAAGGAATTAATTTAATTTTAGATGGAAGTAATGCCAGCATAGGTTGTTCAGAAAATGTTCATATTACCCTGATATACTATGAATGAACACGCATATTCACAAAAAAACTAGGTACCGCCAAAGAGGGGTACCTAGTTCTATTATGCAAAGGGACACTTGGGATGGAGTGACCCTAGTAACAATTTCGGAGGTGTAAGGCTAATTTAGCTTTACACTACTATATATATGTTGTGATTGCTATGGTTGAATAGTTAATTGCCTGAGAAATAATCGATGAAATGCAAAAGAGTTTGGGTATTTCATTGATTGTCTAGGATAGAAATGGTAAAGTGAACATAACTTTAGGGACAAGGAGGAGAATTCACATGAAAAAAGAGCTATTCGTTTTTTAAGCATGGGTATAGGGTTCTCCACAGCTGTTTTTTTCTAAAATCAACGAACAAGGGATAAGTCTGCCCTTTTTTAGAAAAAAAAACAATCCTAAAGGAGAAAAGAATATGAAAACAAACATAGTACGTAAAAATCCAATGCAGGTACCTAGCCCTGTTGGGAAGTATAGCCACATCACAATCATTCCGAAAGATGCAACAATGTATGCATTCTCTGGACAAATTGGGGTTGATCAAGATGATCAACTGCCTGCAGATTTAATTGAACAAACCACCAATACATTAGAAATATTGAAGCGCTTTTAGCAACTGAGGGATTGGATGCATCTCATGTGGTAAAGGTGAATATATGGGCGACAGAGGAGATTGATTGGCACCATTTCTATCAGCAATGGGAAGTAATGTTTGGTCATTCCTATCCCTCTATGACTATTGCTTATGTATCTGCATTAGGGCTACCAGATATAAAAATAGAGATTGAACTTTGGGCTGCTAAATAGCTTAAAAAACGACAATATCCATGTGGTATTGTCGTTTTTGTATACAGACTGAATTAACGTAACATCCTTTTTAATTGTTTCATTTCATAATTTAAATCGTCAATTTGCTTTTGTAGTTTGTCAATATCATTGCTATTACTTTCATTTTCCTTCAACTCATCTTCTAGCGCAAGACCAGCCGCAATGGTCGCTAGAGCGTCTCCAAGTGTTGTAATTGCCCCCGCAATGACAGCCAGCTTAGCTGCTTGACTCACGGATTCCAATCCCTCATTATTCCGATTACCTTTATTTTGCTTCATATAATCCTCCCTACAAAAAGGGTATTATTTGCATTGTATGCTTAGAATAAGAAACAGGTGAAGAATTTATGGGCATCAAATAGGTAACAAGGGAAAGTTGGATTTTATAAGGCGTTTTTTAGAAGTTTATGGTCTTTTCTAACATGATTCCAATGACATTCAGAGAATAAATAAATATTTTAACTCATATAAAAATGTGTTGTCAATAATAAATTTGTAATTTATTAAAAAATGTTATAATAGTATTACGATCATTTTTTATAAACGTATTTCGAATTCCGATGTCCTATTTTGCAGAAAGAATTTGGATACGTTTTTTTTATTTTTTAAACGGAAGAAAAATTCGAAATTGTTTAAAGAAGTTATTTAAAAGAATTTACTATCTAATAGTAACTTAATTTTTATTCCATAAGGAGGACTAGATGAATGAATCTAATTAATAAGAAAGTTACACACAAGCGTTTTGGCATAGGTAGTATAGTTAATCAAAATGATTCAAGTATTGAAATACATTTTGCATCAGAAAATAAAAGGTTTGTTTTTCCAGATGTATTTGGAAAGCACCTAACAATACATGATAAAAGTGATGCTAAGTTACTTGAGGAAATTATACAAAAAAAAGAAATTGAACGAAAAGAAGAAGAATCGCGGATGGAAGAGGCCAAAGAACTTCAACGGAAAGAACTCTTGCTTCGCTTGGAACACGAAAAACTTATGAGTAATCATAAACTTCATCCCTCATCACAGATGGTTTTTTGGTGTGATTCAGAGGAACAGAATAGTTCTGTTTCCGAGTGGAATGTTTTTTCAGGTATATTAAAGAGTGGTAATAACAAAGGAAAGCCAAACAAGCCGAGCCGCTTGCACCAAAATAGCGCTGTCCTTTTAACAGCAAGGGATTCCAGCCAGCCTGAAAGTGATAGACGCATCTTAGGTGTCTATATGGTGAATGAAAAATTCGTCGGCAAGCTGTGTGAAGATGGACATATTCCTGCTCATTCAAAATACAGAATTCAACTGACAGAACAGGAATCGGATCAGTTACTTTTCTGGCAATATTATATCAATGAAAAATTCCCCGAAAAAATGACATGGAAGACAGGGAAATATCGTTATTTCGAAAATTTATGGATGGCTCAAATTTTACTTGATATCATTTCGTTGAAAAGTGACCCAAAAGAACTGGAGTTGGCACAACAATTCTTTAAACATTTTTGTAAAATGAATCAGCTAACAGTTCAAGAAATTCCCAAACCTGATGGCGCATTAACCCGTATTTAGTACTGTTAACCAATTATCAAGATAAAGAGCTATACTTGCTTGCAAGAGAAAAATAATGGCAATGAATACAAGTCACGGGATTTTAAAATCCCGTGACTTGTATGTTTTTGTCCCAGTAACTTTATTAGCTTTTAATACCTATTCCACACAAAGTAACCCCAATGATTCACTTATTAGATGTAATAAAAGTAAAAAAACAGCGTTAACAATGGCTTAACGCTGTTTTTAAATTAGTCACTTTGGTGACTAAATAAAATGGGGATGTGTTTCTTGCTGAAGATATGAGCAAAGATGGAAAGCGAGTAGGGTACATTACCAATATATGATGTTTACCACCAAGCTGATAGGTGTTTATCCTTTACGATAAATAATCTTTCGTACTTTGTCGTAGGGGAGGAATTGTCCAATATGTCCCGATTCGCCATAGCCATTCCATAGGGCCAAAGCGGAAAAAGTATAGCCATAGCTTACTAAAGAGCAATTGGCAACCATAAATGCCTAGACAAATCCACAAAGATTCAAGATAGCGAAGTTGTCCAATTAAACCGAAAGCATGGCCAATTAAGAGAATGAGCGCTGTTTGCCCCAGGTAATTAGTCAAGGCCATGCGCCCATATGCTTTTAACGGTGCCAATAGTCGCTGGAACAAAGTGCTTTGTAATAATAGGATGATTGTTCCCATGTAAAAGGCAGAAGCGAATGGGCTAAACTGTAGTCCAATTAATGAAAATTGCTCAATATTTGTAATATGAGCCGCTAGCTGATCCTTGGGCAAATGCTGGATATTAACAAGAGGCTCAGGGACATACTGCCATTGATAAAACCAGCTAGCCATGCTTATAAAGCCCATTACAATCGTCACTAACATGATTTTATTTCGATGTAACGAGATATTTTCAAATAAATGATATTGACCAGCAGCTAGACCAAGCAAAATCAGTGGAAATGGCATTAAAATTTTTAGACCAAAATAGGCAGTGATGGCTAATAGGATGAATCCAAGGATGAGATTGATGTCTTTGCGCATTTTATAAAAGGTAAGGCTACAAAGCCAAAGATAGCATAGACAGTTAAGGCTTCACCTGGTTGGAAATAAAAATGCACTAGCCCCATAAACAGTAAAATCAAAAGTCTACGACTAAATAAGGCATAAGCTTTTTCGCCCCTTGCCTGTGCGCGTGAAATAAAGAGATAGAATCCTATTCCAAATAAAAATGAAAAAATGATAAAAAATTTACCCTCTACAAAAAGTGTTAGAAAGCGGCTATAGGCAATATCGTTTGCCAATTCAGGTGGTTCAATCCACATTAATGAGGGGATATTGACTAAAATAATGCCCAGTAAGGCGAACCCTCTTAAATAATCTAATGTATCAATTCGTTTATTACTGTTGGTCGGTTGCAACGTATATCTCCTCCTTCAAAACCAATTATAAGGAAGATCTTTTAAAAGTAGTAACGATGAATGTTACGTGAATCTGACAAAATTGTCATCTTATAGAGGCTCTTTTGGCTCAGGGTAAATCGCTAATAGCTCATATGCATGCTGACGTATAAGCTGAATTAGTGCGTACGGTTCTTTGACAATCGCATGTTGACCAAGGCGAAAGAAAAGGGAGCTATTAAAGTGGAGCTCATGTTGATCGATGATCGTATCGATATAGCCTGTTCCATCAATATGTCGAACAACCGCTTTTTCAAGATGGGGCTCACTTAAACATTGACGAACGCCCTCGCTTGATAATTCTACATATAACCGAATAGGCAGCTGTGGCTCATAGTCAGTTTCAAGCCATTGCTGCAAATTCATCGTCGTTTTATGGGTTGCTTCACTAATTTTTATCCCTTTAATTCGATCTACACGGAAGAGTAATATTCTTTCATTTGATAGCAGTAGCGCAGGCATATACCATAAGCCATCATGAGCGTACACGCCAATAGGCTGGATATGCTTAGAGGTGATACCAGACTTCGATTCATACTGGATATGCAATTGTGATTGGTTGATGATAGCCTCTAAAACGTCCGTTAAGAGTGGTGTTGTAATGGCTCTTTTAGGGTTCCAAAAGGCAATATAGGATTGCAGCGTATCCACCTTTTTCTTGGCTTCCTTCTGTAAGGATTCATACAGCTTTTGAGAGACAGACTTCATTTCAGTATTAAAGGGTAAATCACGATAATAGTGCAAAGACTGGAATGCAAAGAAAATGGCGACCGCCTCTTCCTCGGTAAATAATATCGGGGGGAGAATGGCATTTGATAGCACCGTATAGCCCCCATATCTTCCCTGTTCCGCATAAATGGGTAGCCCCATATCACTTAAATCCAAAAGGTAACGATGCACCGTTCGCACGGAAATATGGAAGGTGTCGGCAATTTCCTGCGCTGTAAATTTCTTTTTCTTACTGACAAATAGCAAAATATCAATTAATCGTTTAGCTTTGGTCATATTTTTTCACCTTTTTATTTAATCATGCCAATAGTTGTCATGTTTTATATTTAGTATAGAGATTGTACAAGAGATTTTCAAAAGAAGAGGAGCTGACGTAATGTCACGAGAAATACTGGTATTTATTGCAGGGAGTTTAGATGGATTTATTGCCAAGGAAAATGATGATCTACAGTGGCTAGAGGAAACAGAGGGAGAGGGTGATAATGGCTACGGTGATATGTATCAAACCATTGATACCGTCATTATGGGAAAACGGACATATGATTATATCCTAGAACATCTTAAACCGTTCCCTTATCCTGATAAAAAATGCTATGTGTTCTCAACAACTCAAGCTGGGGAAAATGAGCATGTGACGTTTATCCAGGAGGATGTCATCACATTTACTCAACGTTTAAAAGAGCAAGAAGGCACAAAGATTTGGATGGTAGGGGGAGGTAACCTTCTAGATGCTTTTTTACAGGAGCGGCTAATTGACGAATGGATTATTACGATTACACCCCATTTACTGGGCTCAGGGATACCCTTGTTTAAATCTCCCCGTCCGTTCGAAAACTTAAGGCTATTGGAAACAAAACGATATGGTCAAATGGTACAACTGCATTATGAGGTAAGGAAAGAGGCTTAAATCAAGCCTCTTCTTTATTGGATAAAGGAACGATAGATTTCTCCTAAGAGACCTTGCATTTGATGGACGCCTGTATCGGTGTTAGTCATGGCAACAAAGCCTTTGTCTAGGTGGGGGTAGGCCACTAGCATACATTGATAGCCAACGCCCCAGCCAAGCGAGGATATTTCAAGCTGCTCACCAGCACCATCAAGAAATACACCAAGGCCCATCCATTCTTTACAGCCCTGAGGACGAATTAGCTCATGGATTGAAGCTAAACCAAGTGTACCCTTTCCCTTTAAGGCCTGCATTACCTCTTGTAATAATTTTGCTAGATCTGACGGTGTTGTCCATAATCCACAAGCTGCATCATACGGGTAAATAGGGTATCTTTGTGCTGTTAGGGTGCCATCTTTCTGATGACCACTTGCTGTATTGGCAGTTGGGACTGCGGAAGAAAAAAAGCTATTTGTCATGGCTAGTGGTCGGAAAATCACGTCTGTCATGAGTGTTGAAAAACTTGAGCCTATTATATCCTCAATCAGCAATTGAACAATGCAAAAGCCAGCATCTGAATAGTGAAATTCTTGCCCGGCCTCAAAAGTACTATCGATTGGTATGGAACAATAAGGAGTGGTACCTTTTAATAAGTCGACCATCGAAGGCCTCTGCCATCGTGAATGTAAGGGAGAGAAGCTGCCTTTAGGGTCAATAATCCCGGCCTGATGACTTAACAAATGTCGTAATGTTACTTTTTTTTCCTGAGCGTAGCTATGCTCTGGCATCTTCCAAGATGTGAGCTTTTGATTAATATCCTCATCTAAATCTACTATACCTTGCTCGACCAGCTTCATCACTAAAATGCTTGTAACTAGTTTACTAATTGAACAGGCATTGAAGATGGTTTCGGTATTGATTCTGTTAGTTTCCCCGACCTCTAATAGACCAAAGCACTCTGCTTTCTGAAGCTCACCATCCTTTATAGAGGAAATGCTGAGGCCAGCTATTTGTTGTTGCGACATTTGCTCATGTATTGTCATGAATAAAGATCTCCTAGTTTTTCCTTTATTATACCATAATTAGGAACGAATGTTCTTGGAAAACTATCGTTATGTAAGTTGAAATCTATTGTATAATAAAGGAATTATTTCTACAAAGGTACATACAATGGAGGGGTTCTGTGACAAAAGCGTTTCCACAAAAAATACATATCATTGGGTCCGTTGGCAGTGGGAAAACAACATTGGCGAGGAAGTTATCTAAAACCTTGCAGATTCCTTATTATGAGCTTGATAATGTGGCATGGATGCGAAAGGAATCAGGGGATATTCTAAGAACAGATGAAGAAAAAAAGGAGCACTTACAAACCATTCTCCAAACGAACAGTTGGATTATAGAGGGGATCCATCAGGAGGAGTGGGTTGTTGATAGCTTCCAGCAAGCTGATTGCATTATCTTTCTCGATACGCCTTATAAAATTCGAGTCTTTCGTATAATAAAAAGATTTATGAAACAAAAAATGGGCTTGGAAAAAGCTCACTATCAACCTACTTTTTCGATCTTTTTTAAAATGTTTCGTTGGAATAAACGCTTTGAAAGGGTAGGAAAGCCTAAATTCTTTAAACAGCAACATGCTGTATTGGCTAAACTTTTAATGATTCAGCGCAAAAAGGATTTAGATTCCTATTTTCGACAATTCTAAAGCGTATCCCGATGTCAGGATACGCTTGTTCTTAAGCATTTTTCTTTGTACGTGTAGTCCGTTTTCTTGTAGCGGGCTTTTTTGTTTTTTCTAAAGAGGCCTGTAGAGCTGTCATTAAATCCGTGACATTTTCAGGAATTGGACGTTGTTTATCGCTTGTAGATATCGTATTTGTAGCTTTCTTTTCTTCAATTAGTTCTAATAAAGCATTGCGGTAATCATCTGTATATTTTTCAGGGTTGAATGTAGTTGTTAGTTGTTCCACTAACATGAGGGCTGTATCGAGCTCCTTTTGTACTACATCCTGTTCGCTTGGAATATTAGGGACATCGCCAATGCTCCTTACCTCATCTGGATAGTGAATTGTTTCCATCACAAGGGCATTTTGATAAACACGCACAATGGCAAGTTGCTCTTTAGAGCGGATAACGATTTTGGCAATGCCAATTTTCCCTGATTGTTCTAATGTTTTTCGTAACAATGAATAGGCTTTGGCTCCCGTCGAATCGGGTGATAAAAAATAGGTACGTTCAAAATAGATTGGATCGATTTCAGTTAATTGCACAAAATCAATAATTTCCACAGCCTTATCTTCATTTTCCTTACGCAAGTTTTCTAAGTCCTCTTGATCCAACACAACAAATTTATTTTTGGCATATTCATAAGCCTTCACGATATCCTCATCTGTTACCTCTTGGTTACAGCCCTCACAAACCTTTTTATAGCTAATCGGCGTATGGCAGTCTTTGTGAAGCTGACGCAATTTGACATCTTTATTTTCAGTTGCAGCATGTAGTTTCACAGGAATATTAACAAGTCCAAAGGAAATACTGCCTTTCCACACTGTATGCATTGTTGTCACCTCGTTTTTCTTACTATGATGTATTTTGAGGTTTTTTATGTATCTTAAAATGAAATCTTCAAACACTGAATATAAAAAGCAAAGTAGGTATAGCGGAATGAAACCAATGCTTTTATCCGAAACAAACGATATTCCTAGTGGAGATGAATGGCTATTTGAAACAAAATATGATGGTTTTCGCTGCTTATTAGTTTGGGATGAGGAGCCGAAGCTCATTAGCAGAAATGGACGACATTTAAATCACTTGTTTCCCGAAATTTTAGCTTTTTGTCAGCAAATATATGCATCCATCCAAACCTTTTTACCCCTAACCTTGGATGGAGAGTTAGTTTATTTACGCAATCATTTTAAAAGTGATTTTGCCGTTGTTCAGAAGAGGGGGAGAATGCAAAATCAAGACGTGATTCAGGAACATGCTCATTCATGTCCTTTTCACTATCTAGCATTTGATGTTTTAACCCTTAAAGGAGAATCTCTCCAAAACCACTATTTAAAAACGCGTAAGGAGCAATTGGGCAAGCTTGCGACGAAGTTCAAA
The DNA here is from genome assembly GCF_027557635.1 of Lysinibacillus sp. JK80. NCBI lineage: Bacteria > Bacillati > Bacillota > Bacilli > Caryophanales > Bacillaceae > Lysinibacillus > Lysinibacillus sp. JK80. The sequence goes on from NZ_CP058997.1 coordinate 633,951, forward strand.
TGGCCAAGCGTAAACTATGAGAATCCAACGCCTATCCAAGTCATACATGGTAGTGAGGAACATGAGAGCTTATGGCAGTCCATCAAGCTTTACAATGGGGAAGGCATTGTTGCTAAGAAGAAAACAAGTAAATGGCTTGAAAACATACGATCAAATCACTGGTTAAAGATAAAAAATTGGCGTTATGTCACAGTCATTGTCACACAATATGACCATAGCAATAGTTATTTTCATGGTGCAGTTTTTGAGGACAATCAATTACGAGAAGTTGTTACGTTTAAGCATGGGATGACAGAGGAAGAGCATCAAACACTTGTCAAATTCTTTCAGACTAATGGACTGCGTAAAAAGGAGCTATGGGCACTTGAGCCTTCGATTTGTGTTGATATTGCCTGTATTGATTTTGATGGTAGTAAGCTTCGGGAACCTAGATTTCATGCCTTTCGATTAGAGATATCACCTAAGGAATGTCATTGGCTGCACATGCAACGTCAACTGTATCCTATCCCTGATTCAGTTGCTATCACACATCCAGACAAGCCTGTATGGCCGAATATGGGGATTACAAAGGATCAATACTTGTTCTATTTGCAAAATATTTCGTCCTATTTAATGCCTTTTCTAAAGGATCGTCCTCTAACGCTAATACGCTATCCACATGGTGTTCCAGGCGAAAGTTTTTATCAAAAAAGTAAACCAGAAAAAATGCCTAATTTTGTGGCAACAGCTGTGATGGATGATATTGATTATATCGTGTGTAATAACTTGGAAACGTTATTGTGGCTTGGAAATCAACTGGCATTAGAGCTCCACATTCCATTTCAAACACATCATTCTCCGTACCCGACAGAAATCGTTTTCGACTTAGATCCTCCCTCAGTACAAGATTTTTCATTAGCCGTTTCAGGGGCACTTGATTTAAAGAACATTATTGATTATTTTCAGCTCCAATCCTTTGTCAAAACATCAGGTGGAAAAGGTTTACAGCTGTATATTCCTTTACCCGCAAATACATTTACTTATGAAGAGGTACGTATATTTACAGAGTTTGTTTGTCGCTTTTTATGTGAGCAAAAGCCAAATCTATATACAATTGAGCGTTTAAAAAAGAATCGTCATGAAAAATTATATTTAGATTATGTGCAGCATGCAGAGGGCAAGACTATCATTGCCCCGTATTCTACTCGGGGCAATGAAATGGGTTTAGTAGCAACACCGCTTCTATGGGAGGAGGTCAATGAAAACCTAACACCAACACTTTTTACGATTCCCTTTGTCATGGAGCGCATGAAAAAAATGAGCAATCCCTTTCAATTATTTCGTGAAGTAGGGGAGCAACAAAATTTTCAAGCAGTTCTAGATCAATTAAAGGAATGAGGACACTTATGGAGATAGGAAAAGCTTGGACAGGGCATAAGCGCAGTGCGATGTAAAGCGAGCGGTTCACCTGAAAAAAGAGCGCCCTCCGATGTAAAAGGGCAGGTTTTACAAAAAGCTTGCTTTGACCAGTACTATAAGCGCTTCTAAAAAAGAGGTGTCCCTAATGTCATTGGGAACACCTCTTATTGCCGTTAAAGTGGAATCTGCGCATTTGCTTTTTCGAGATAATCCAGTATGCCCATTGCGGACACAATGGTATCGAATGGGATGGTTTGATAGACAGGATGATCGGACGGAATGCCGTTTTCCTGTAGATAGTTAAATAAAAGTTCCTTTAAGCGAGCATCTAAGTAGTGAACTTGTTCTTGGAACTGGCTGGATGCTGCTTGCGCTTTTCTACCTTCTTCTAAAAAGAGTGGTGTCCAATAGCGCACCTGACGATAGGCTTCAGCTGGATTTTTATAAGCCCCATAGTGACCGAAGTATAATTCATTTGCTTGTAGCTTTTCGTACAATTTTAAGGATTGTTCCATTGTTTCAGGGTTGTATTGATTTGGAGAGGTGGACGGAATGATTAAATCAATTACTTCCTCATCCATTTCGGGATAGCGAACACCTGTTGTATCTCCTACAAACAAGCCATTTGTTGCGGAATAAAGCATTGAAACATGATGCTTAGCATGCCCCTCAGTATGATAAAACGTTAAATGATGTTGACCTAATTGTAAACGCTGTTCGTGAAGAACTTCAATAATTCTTGCAGCGTCAATGGGTACAATTGGATCAAAAAGGCGGTCAAATTCAGCGCCATAAACCCCTTTAGCACTGCGGATAAGACGACTAGGATCAATCATGTGGGCTGCGCCTCGTGGATGAACCACTAATTTAGCATTGGGACAGCTTTGCAAAAATAACCCTGCTCCGCCTGCATGGTCTAAATGAATATGTGTCACGATGACATAGTCTATATCCTCTACGGAAATATTTAATTTCTGTAACCCTTCCATAATATAAGGTACGGATGGACTGGCTGAAGTTTCGATGAGAGCTATCTTTTCATCGATTAAAAGATAGGAGCTTGTTCGCTGCTCTCGACCTAAATCATGTGTATCGATACAGTAGAAATTTGATGCGATTTGTTGGACGCTAGTCAATTCAATTTCCCCCTTTTATTTCAAAAATAAGCTAATTCTGCTTATAAATGCAATATTTAGCTACAAAAAGTAGTTGTTATACTATATAATAATAGAAAATTAAACTGAATGTCTATTCATTTTTTTTAGGGGGATAGTAATGGAGCATAAAATTCGTTATGATACACGAAAAGTTCATCGTGTAAATTTGGCTATTATCTCAATTTTGGCCATTCTAATATGTGGACCTATGATTCTATCAAAGGGCATCCATTTTTTATTTATTGGGTTAGCTGTCATTGCTTTGGCGGTATGTAATTATTTTTTACCTATAAAAACGTATGTCAAAGGCTTTATTTTTGGCCTCATTCCATCAAGTGTTGTGTTTACCTTATTTTTGCTTGATAGCTTTTCATTAAATAAACATTATATTTTACTGTGCACAGTGGCCATCATTGCCCTATATTTTAAAAAAGAATTGATTGTATTCTTTGGGATTCTAACCAATTTTAGTTTTTTCATTTTATATATGGTCAACTCGTCATCATTGTTAGGCCCATTTGATGACACCATTGTCTTTGTGACACTTCTGGCAATTATGAATGGGGTCATTATTGCTTTTTATTTGCTGGCAAAATGGGGAAATGAATTGATTCAGCATGCAGAAATCCAGCAAAATGAAGTGCAAGCATCCTTCAATCAACTACAAAATACATTTCAGGAAATCGAAAAGAGCAGTCAGGCTTTGGACAAACATGTCACGCAATTCCAACAAACAATGCAAAGGATTTCTGGCTCTAGTAAGCAAATTTTAGTAGCGACAGAGGATATTTCTGCAAGTATTCAGCAGGAGGCATCCAGTTTGCAAATGATTCATGGCACAATGGGCGACTCGGTTCATTTTGTCAATAAAACATTGACGATTTCGAAGGATACGGTCGCTAAATCTACTGATCTACAACAAGAAGTATTAGCAGGGTGGGATAAAATGCAGGATGCAATGACTCAAATGAGCGTCATGGGTCATGCCATGGGCTCAACTGCGGAAACTGTCAACGAGCTGCAACACAGCCTGCAAACAGTGGATAGTCTTTTAAAGGGGATTACCCATATTGCAGAACAGACTAATTTATTGGCCTTAAATGCGGCGATAGAAGCAGCTAGAGCGGGAGAACATGGAAAAGGATTTGCTATTGTAGCAGATGAAGTGCGTAAGCTAGCAGAGGAAAGCGCTGCAATTACTGTCAGCATTACCAATGTCACAAAAACCTTGTTTGAAAAATCAACAGAGGCTCATCAACGCTCTGATGACGGTGAAAAGGCACTCCAGCATGGAGAACGGCTTTTACAGGATGTCAGTCATTTCTTTAATAGTTTAAAGGACTCTTTTACGGAAACGAATACAGATTTAACAAGAGGGATGCATGAATTAAGCAGTGCCATCTCACAATTCGAGGTAATCCAAAAGCAAATTGAAAAACTGAATCACATGACCGAGCAAAATGCGGCTTCTACTGGTGCTATTCTACATTCAGTGGAGGATGAAAATCAGCTTCTAGTAAGCATGACGGATACAACAAATCATATTCAGGCTTTAGGTAACACGTTAAAGGCATTAGTGATGGCAAAGGTATAATAGAACCATTGATATTGAAATAAATGGTAGGGTAAAATAAGAGTAGGATTAACCTTCCTAGATGGAGGGTATAGAGATAGTATTCATCGACATTGTTTTATCCATATCTGGTTGTGGTGATTGTTTTTGAGTTTGTATGAGCCTCAGCACAATAACTTAAATATGCATTTGTAGTGTGTTTGTTATGGTGATTGTCACCATTTATATATTAGCTGTAGATACATTCAGACCATAAATCTGTTGTATGACTTGAAAAGGAGGAGGGATTCCATGAACATTCGTAGTGTACAGAGTTCAGATTACTATACTTTATCTCCATTGATTAATGAGTGGTGGGGTGGTAGGAATATGTCAGACAAGCTGCCTAAATTATTTTTTGATCACTTTACAAATACAAGCCTTATTATGGAGAAGGATGGCGAAATTATCGGCTTCCTCATTGGCTTTTTATCGCAGTCCAAAACAAATGAAGCGTTCATCCATTTTGTTGGGGTCCATCCTGATTACAGAAAACAGAATATTGCAAAAAGATTATATGATGTATTCTTTCATGTGGTGAAGCAATACCATCGAAATATTGTGAAATGTGTCACGTCGCCTATTAATGAAGTATCCATCGCCTTCCATACGAATCTGGGTTTTAGAATGGAAAAAGGTGACAAAGTGATAGATAATATGTCCATTCATAGTAATTATGGTGGTGAAAATCAAGATCGTGTGTTGTTTTATAAAATTCTACCGTAATTTACTTTCGATAGTTGGCATATAGTCCCGAATAAGGGGGCTATACATGTTTATTAAAAGGTTATTTACGTTATGGTTTCTACTTTTAAGCATTGTTTGTGGTGCATTTTTCTTTTTGGCAAATGCACCTATTCAATATGCTGAAAAAACCAATGTTTCTATGCCACAGCCTAGTAATGATGAATTATTGCGTTATATTCAGCAATATCAATTTTTAATTAGTGAGATTTCCTATACATTGCGCAAAGAATCCTATAGCTTTCTATTAGATTATGGAATTTTACCTAATGGAAAAATAGAGCTCCTTGTGTCATTACCCGACAAGGTCGATCACAAGACAAAGCAACATATAGAAGAAACAATGCTGGACGTTATCAAAGCTAATGAATTAAACCCCATCTCTTTTCAAATAACGTTAAAGCAACTCTATGAGCCAGTAGAAGCGATCTCAACTCGGCTAAGTTATAATGATGTCATGGCCAATCTATTTGAGGTGATGTTTGCAGAAAATTTTGGCACTTTCAGCATTGACCATAGTATGACGTCTGAGGAAATTCAAGTAAGAATTAATTTAACTCAAGAGAAAAATCACAAGGCTAAAAAGAAGGCTCAACAGTTAGCGGAAGATACGATAAAGCAGCATCAATTTGATGTAGAAGCCTTTTCTATTGATGTTCAAAATACGATGAAAACTTTAGATTAAAAAATAATTCAGATTAGATGAAGAGGGGAATACATACTCTACATGTGACAAACTCTGTATCTTTTTCCTTTATAGGTGTGTGTCAAGGTATGATGGTCATTTTCAAAGAAGTGCAGTGTAAGGGTTTTGATTTCTAAAAACGGAGCGGACCATTATGGTGATGCTCTTTTTTTTATTAATAATCTCAATAACCATGGGGGTAAAAAGAAATGAATAAAACACAACATAAAATAGCAATCATTACGGGTGCAAGCCACCCTCAAGATATTGGAACAGCTATTTGTAGAAGATTGGCTATGGATGGTGTTAATGTTTTTTTCACACACTGGCATGCTGATCGTAAGTGGATAGGAGAATTCAAACAGGAAATTTTGAGTAAGGGTGTTTCATGTGAAGAATTGTCGATTGATTTATCAGATTCCCAAGCTCCAAAAACGATACTCCAAACGGTTTTCGAAAAACTAGGTGTACCTTCCATTTTAGTGAATAATGCTGCCCATTCAGCACAAGATGGTTATCTAGCATTAGATGCTCAAACATTAGACGAGCATTACGCGGTGAATATAAGGTCAACCCTACTACTTTGTGTGGAATTTGCACGTCTTTTTGAAAAAGCTAATTTAAACTCAGGGAGAATTATTAATATGACTTCTGGTCAAGATTTAGGTCCTATGATCGGAGAGCTAGCCTATGTGGCAACGAAAGGGGCAATTTCAGCCTTTACTAGATCATTAGCACAGGAGCTAGCACCGCTGGGCATTACCGTCAATGCTGTCAATCCAGGGCCAACAGATTCTACATGGATGAATGATGAGATTAGAAGTTATCTGTTACCCAAATTTCCAATGGGGCGGATTGGGACACCAGTGGATGTGGCCAAGGTGATTAGCTTTCTTGCTAGCGAGGAGGCTACATGGATAACTGGTCAAATAATCCACTCAGAGGGCGGATTTTTACGAGGATAATTGATTAAAAGCCTTGCTACAGTTGTGGCAAGGCTTTTCTACGTGCTTATATGTACGTAAAAAGGGTCACTCCCGAAATTGGGAATGACCAAGGTTTGTTAGGTGTGTTCGTTGGAGGAAAAAATCTTAAAGAACAGATACACTACTATTTTATTCGGTTAGTATAATAATTTCTAGGCTTTAAACCAGTGACAGCGTATCTTCCTAAGGGTTTTATTTTTTCCCATATCAACACTTTTATAGTCCTCCTACTTATGTATAGCAAGGCAAAAAGGTTGCTGTAGACCCACTCGATGTTGGGTTGTTATGATGATAATGTACGTAAGTGGGAGGTAAGTGAATTGGAAGCAGAAAGATATAATAATCTTAAATTAGGTGAACGTGGTGCCATTATCAGTATTATTGCTTATATAATTTTATCCATCATAAAAGTTGGCATTGGTTACTTGAGTGGTTCAGAAGCTTTAAAAGCGGATGGTTTGAATAATACGACAGATATTATTGCCTCTATTGCAGTACTTATTGGACTAAAGCTTTCACAAAAACCAGCAGATCATGATCATCGCTATGGTCATTGGAAAAGTGAAACCATTGCATCAATGGTCGCTTCATTTATTATGATGGCCGTTGGTATTCAAGTATTGGTCGGTGGGTTTTCTTCCATTTTTCAAGGTGGAAAAGAATCGCCGGATATGGTCGCAGCCTATGTAGGGATAGGATCAGCATTGGTGATGTATTTAGTCTATCGTTACAACAAACAATTGGCTAAAAAAATCAATAGTAAAGCCGTTATGGCTGCAGCTAAAGATAATTTGTCAGACGCTTGGGTAAGTATTGGAACCGCTGTAGGAATTTTAGGGTCACAACTACATATGCCTTGGTTAGATACGGGTACTGCGATTGTCGTAGGTTTCATCATTTGTAAAACAGCTTGGGAGATTTTCAAGGAAGCCTCTCATGAACTATCGGATGGATTTGATGAGAAAATTCTTCAAACATACAAAGAGATTATTTTAAAAATAGATGGTGTTAAAGGATTGAAAGAAATCAGAGGAAGAAATTATGGGAATAATGAGGTAATTGATGTCGTTATACTTGTAGATGCAAAGTTAGATATCACGAAAGCGCATGATGTTGCTTCGGTTGTTGAAAAAAATATGGTGGAAGAGCAAGGGGTTTATGAAGTGCATGTCCATGTAGAGCCTAAGGATGCAAAGGGCAAATAAGTCCTAAAATGTAATATTCAGCTTCAAAAAATATACGGATTAATGAGGTAAGGAATGTCGCTATTGAAATACAAAAACAATAGCTGCGGGTTATCGTCATACTGATGGGCTAAAGGCTGACGGCACGATGTTAGCTGTGAGCAGGAATAATGAAGGCCAAGGTAATGTAGTTTCCAACTAAACAATAAATAATCTGTAGCTACTTAATGGTGGCGAAATGACTAATTTTAACCTTTAAAATTGATTGTACGTGTAGGTTTTAGCCTTCATTGATAAAAAATTCACTTTTCACTGGACTAATACGATTTTTTATCATATACTGTATGTAATAGAATCTTTCTTAAAGAAATAATAAATTCACATATTACAAAGAGTAATCGTGTTTTGTTAGTTACTTTTTGTAATATGTGAATTTTTTTCTTTGGAAGTAGTATGATTTTATTTAATAACATTATTGGAGGTCATTTAAATGACACAAGGTACAGTAAAATGGTTTAACGCAGAAAAAGGTTTTGGTTTCATCGAAGTAGAAGGCGGACAAGACGTATTCGCTCACTTCTCAGCTATCCAAGGTGAAGGTTTCAAATCACTTGAAGAAGGTCAAAAAGTTGAATTCACAGTTGAAGAAGGTCAACGTGGACCACAAGCTGCTAACATCGTTAAACTTTAATTTTTAAATGAAGAAAAACATTCTTAAATAGAGTGGTTTCAGTAGACAAAGTCGATTTTTTCGACTTTGTCTTTATTTTTTTTCATTACATTTCAAATCAAAATACATTTGTTACTTGCCTATTCTCGATGAAAGAAGTGAGGATATGAGGTTTTACCAAGAAGAATGTAAAAGCAACACGAGGGAGTTTGTTCAGTATGATCTGTTTACAAATCAAAACTACCTAAAATCATAAAATCTACAATCACGCCACTTACTGGATTTTCCGATCCTAATACATTAATTCCTAATACTGTCACACCACTAATATTTGTAATATTAGCAGAGACATATTTCCCACTAATATTCTTCTCTCTCATTTGAACTCTCGGTCTTAAGTTTATCGTTGGATTTGTCGAGTATACACTTGCAACTGCATAGTCAATAGTAGATAAAAGAGCATTGCCATTCGCTAATGCATTGTCTGTAAAATATAATGTGGCTATTCCATTTGCATCAGAGGTAGCTTGTCCATAAACGATGCGCTTTACTTTTTTTGGATTTGCATCTCCTGCTTTAAACACCTGCATGACAGTTGGGGCAAGTGTAATAAAATCAATGCTCATAGGCATTCTCCTTTGTTATTTTTAGCCCAAATTATGCTTGATATATTCTATGAACTGTTTGTTAGATTAGTACACTAAGCAACAAACTTCCTACATACATTCTTCTATGCAACAAAGTAAGTAGTAAAAAAGGGTCACCAGGGTGGAAGACGACCCTTTGATCATAGCATGAATATTTGAGGATAATAGAAGGTAATTATTAATGATATAAGAAAGTAGCACCAGCAATAATTAAAAGAATAAAGAGGACAACAATTAGAGCGAATGATAAATTATCATGCTTGCCATAGTTTGAACCGTAAACTTCATATCCCATATGAAAGTCCCTCCTTTCGAAAATCTAGAATATGTAAAGTATAGAAAGCTTCAGGCAAAATAATCTCCTTTAAAACGAGGTTTATATAAATGAATAAATATTTAAGGGTCACTCGGCTGAAAGTGACCCTAAGTAACAATTCGGGAGGTACATGTTAAACTAGATTAGCTTAACACTACTATTTATATGAAAAGTTAACTCATTGTGCATAGTTTATTGCCTTTAAAATAAAAATAAGACTATGACGGTCAACCAACGTCACAGCCTATGCGATACACTTATTAATAGTTTGTGTAAATACAGTCTATTTTTACATTCAAAAAGCCGCAGCGTCGACAAACGCTACAGCTAAAAGTATTTTAGTTATTCATATCCATCAGGCCAGGACTGTGTTCATTTGGCATCTCTGGCATAACAGGTACTGGGAATCCTTCTGGTGGAGGGGTCACATTTAATTCTCCACCATTTCTACTTGGAGTTTGTCCTTGAAAGATTTCCCCGATACGAGTTGGATCTAATCTAAAGTTAAATTGAGCATTGTGATAACCCATTTCAACAAACTTTCTACACTCTGGGTATTTGTTGATATCGTAGTTCGGTACAGGGAATAATTTTCCCCAATCTACCCCTAAAGTTTCTAATGCTTTGGCAAATGCATTTTGATGAGCATTGTCACGAACAATTAGAAAAGCAAGTGTTTCTCTAAATGTCTGATTAGAGCTCATCTCATATATACGTGTCTTTTGAAGTACACCCGTTGACTCCAATACTAAATTATCCAATAAATCTGCAATAAGGTTTCCATGTGCATAAACCCACGAACCATTCCAGGGATTACCTGCTGCATCTACAGGCAAAGATGATTGTGCACCCACAATATAATGGTGTGGATTAGCATGTTTAACTGCCTCATCTAAAGGTGCTTGGTCCATGCCGTTATTTCCAGGAGCAGAGGATTCCCCAGAATCATTTAGTAATTGGTTGATTGTATTTTGTACAAGTTCAACGTGTGCAATTTCTTCTAAGAAAACGCCCCGTAATAAATCACGATATTGGGTCTCTTTGCCTCTAAAATTAGAGCTTTGAAAAAAGTACTGCATCATGGTTCTCATTTCACCATAATGACCACCAAGTATTTCTTGCATTACTCGTGCTGCTTGAGGATCTGGTTTGTCAGGTTTAATAATGTTTATCAATTCTTCTTTATAATAATACATTTACTTTCCTCAATTCAGGGGAATAGTCTTTATTTTTCAGGATAATTAACATGTAATGGTGGTGGTACAAGCCAGCCTTTATTTTTGTTTAAACGTAAAAGTTTTGCGCCAAGCTGAGCTTTAGCCATATGGAATTGCCCATACATTAATGCGATGTCTTCACGAGTAGAAGTGCCCATTGCCTGACTACATGCAACTAATCCAGCTGCAACGTCAGCAGTAAGGGCAGCGCTTATTTCTGGATCATTAAACTTTGCACCTGGAGGAATATCTTCCAGTCTTGCTACAGGTCTCTCAGGTGATGCAGGAGGTAGTGCAATCCCGTTTGTTTTTAGAATTTTTTCTAATTGCTTTACTTCTTCCCTGCATGTTTCGATGATATCTTCAATAATTTTTTTAAGATCTTCATCACCAGCATGATTATAAAACGTTTGATAGCCAGAAATCATGCCATAGTCTGCAATTAAACCCGACCAAACACTAAATACCTCACCATAATGCAACGGTTCATCTTTTGGATTTCCACCAAGAATACCCATCTGTACACATCCTTTTCTTATTATTCGCCATTAAAGCCATGTTAGTATGGCTGAAAAAATAAGTAAAATTCACTTTTAATAAAATTTTTAATGTAAAAATTAAAAGAAGCCACAGAGAAAGAAATCTCTGCAGCTATCTTTAAGTAGTGAAACACTACGCACTTTATAGAATGGGTGTTTTCTGTTTAGTTATACGTTTAATGTAGCTTGAAAAAGTGAAAAGTATAGATTTTCTTAAGAAAGGCCACTTAAAGCATATTGGAGGTGAGTGTTTTGACAAAAGAAAAGCAAAAAAATGAAGTAGAGCAAGAAGAAATAGCAATGGAATTTAATCCTGAAGAATTAGAAGCAGTAAAAGAGGAACAAGAGCAACAGAAAGAACAGCTCTACAATAAAAAAGAAAAGAAGTAAGAAGGTAAGTATGCCATCATCAATGGTTGTGGCATTTCCATATAGTTTATGCTTGAACCTCCAATGACTTAATTGAAAGAAGATGATTTAAAATGGACAAGAATTTGAATTACGGGGACGATTATAAATTTATCCCAGCAACTTCTGTTGGAAGCGGTGTAGGTATAGACATATTACCTGATTTATATCAATACACGATTCAAATTGTAAATATTGTACTTTATGGTGAACCGCAGATGAAAGATTTTGTGCTAATAGATGCGGGGATGCCCAAAAGTGCGGATGAGATCATTTCAGTTGTTGAAGAACGTTATGGTTCTAAGTCTCGACCGAAGGCAATCATACTGACTCACGGTCATTTTGATCATGTCGGAGGAATCATAGAATTAATAGAGCGGTGGGATGTTCCTGTCTATGCGCATACATTGGAAATACCCTTTTTATCTGGAAAACAAAATTATCCTGAGCCTGATCCAACGGTAAATAACGGCTTGGTTGCTAAAATGTCACCTATTTTTCCAAATGAAGCTATAAATTTAGGTGGTAACCTCAAAGTTTTACCTTCTGATGGTAGTGTTCCATTTATGGCAGGTTTCCGATGGATTCATACGCCAGGCCATTCACCAGGGCATATATCTTTATTCCGTGAGAAGGATAAGGTGCTTATTGCTGGAGATGCATTTGTTACAGTCAAACAAGAATCTCTTTATAAGGTGATTACGCAGACAAAAGAAATCAGTGGTCCCCCTCAATATTTTACAACAGATTGGTCGGATGCTCGAGCATCTATCGAAAAATTAGCAATACTAAAACCTTCAGTTGCCATCACAGGGCACGGATTACCTATGAAGGGCGAAGAACTGACAAGCAACCTAAAAAAACTAGTCGATGATTTTGAACAAATCGCACTACCCAAGCAGGGTAAATATTTAAATTAATCACGTAAGGAAAAAACAAAGAAAAAGCCGCAGCGTCGTCACACGCTACAGCCATTGTTAGTCAGATGATTCATTATATCATAAATTATCAGATTGCAACTGAAGAATGAACATATTTGAATGACAAGACACGATGAATGGCCAAGTTGTTAATAGGAGCCTGTTTTGATAATAGCTATCAAAACAGGCTCCTTCTTTATATTTGAATGTCATAGATCATTTCATGGTATAAAATTTCCTTTTAAAAAAGTGATTGAACAAATTTTTTATTTGTGTATATAATGTTTATATAGTATATATACAATATAATGAATTTGTGGGGGGAATTGTTTAAGTGATAGGCACTGAAAAAGCGGATGAAAGTAATCTGTTAAAACGATGGATCATCACTATTGGTATATTTTTAATTGTTCAATTGATCTTTATCGCGGTCGATGGCACTAATCTGGAGCCGAACATGAACGATAGTAATAATTTAGTTGCCAGAATGGGGAGATGGATTTTAGATTCGAGGCTTTTCACCGAATGGATAACGCCTTATTCCTTTCCTTTTTTTAATATGTTCATCACAATCCATGTTATTGCTATACTGATTGCAGCACTAGGGAATATTATTTCAACGATATTCTCAAAAAATAAAGAAGAGGGATTGGCATGCAAATAATTATTTCGAACAGTTCAAAGGAGCCAATTTATGAACAAATTACGAATCAAATTAAATCACTTATTTTAGCAGGTGAACTACAGGAGGGCACAGCAATACCCTCCATGCGTAACCTCGCAAAGGATTTACAAATTAGTGTAATAACGACAAAACGGGCTTATGAAGAATTGGAGAAGGCGGGCTTTATCTATTCCATTGTTGGCAAAGGATCTTTTGTAGCGGAGCAAAATTTGGAGGTTATACGAGAAAAGAAGCTGAAGGTTATTGAGGAACAGCTAAGTGCGGTCATTGCGAATAGCAGAGAAATAGGCCTGTCTCTTGATGAACTAAAGGAATTATTGAAGATTTTATACGAGGAGTGAAAGGTATGGAAAATGTAGTCGAATTAAAGAATGTCACAAAGAGGTTCAAAGGCTTTTCCGTAAATCATATAAATTTACAGGTAAAGAGAGGCTTTGTAACGGGTTTCATTGGGGCAAATGGAGCTGGTAAGTCTACAACGATAAAAACGATGATGAATCTATTAAGGCCAGATGCTGGAGAAGTAAAGCTTTTCGGATTAGACTACAAGACGCATGAGAAGGAGATTAAGCAGCGCATTGGGTTTGTATACGATGGCAATATATTTTTTGAAGGGTTGAACTTAAAAGATATAAAACGTATAGTTGCACCTGCCTACAAGCGCTGGGACGATACAATATTTTATCAATATGTAGAACAATTCGAATTACCGCTTAACAAAGCAATAAAAACATTTTCTAAAGGGATGCAAATGAAGGCTTCATTAGCAATAGCCCTCTCACATCATGCAGAGCTAATCATTATGGATGAGCCGACAGCAGGATTAGATCCCATTTTTAGACGGGAGCTGTTAGATCTATTACAGGAATTAATGGTTGATGGCAATCGCACTATTTTCTTTTCTACGCACATTACAACTGATTTAGATCGTATCGCAGATTACATAGCTTTTATACAGAAAGGGGAATTAGTATTTAATCAATCTATACACGATGTAGCTGAAAACTATGCGCTCGTTAAAGGTGAGTTGAATCTACTTGATAGAGACACTGAAAAAGCATTTGTCCATGTTCATCGTGCATCCACAGGATTTGAAGCATTAACGGATAATATTAAAGCAGCGAAAAATATTTTCGGAGACACAGTTATTATTGAACGTGCCTCTCTGGAAGATATCATGTATTACTTTAAAGGAGGCATCCATCATGCTTAACTTAATTAAACGCGATGTCATACTACAGAAAAGGCAGCTATTGCTTTTTATTCCTTTTATCTTAGTTTTTATTTTGTTGGGGGCACCACCCGTTTTAATTTTTCTGGTCGCCAGTATTTTTATTCCCTTTAACACGTATGCATACGATGAAAAAGTTGAGACGAATATATTATTAAACTCCTTGCCATACACACGTACAGAAATTATCGCATCCCGCTATCTTGGAGCGATTGTCTATATGATTTTATCCATAGGTGTTACAAGTCTAGCGCTGCTAGCTTTCAATAAACATTTTACGGTATCTGACATTGCCATTGGTAGTGGCTTATTCTTACTATTTGCTGCGCTTACCTTCCCATTATTTCAGATATTTAAACAGGGTTATATTACAACGGTTATACTTATTAGCTTTATCCTCTTAACTTGGATTTCAAGACCGATTGCATTGTATATGAATGAACACTTAACAACAATTATTGATTTTGTTGATAATACATCCGTTACGGTTTTATATACAGGGGCGACGTTTTTTATTATGCTAATCTATATTATTTCTTGGGGGATTACACATATTATTTATCAACGAAAAGCCTTCTGATTGTGTGCTTTTGTTTACTCTTAGCAAGGAAAGTGGTCAATTTTAGAATGGTGCCCACTTGATAAAATATCATTTGGAACTAAATGTAAGATGGATTTAAATGTCTTTATGAAGAACCATATAATACAGGACTGCAAGGTAATTTTTTCTACCTGATTGCTTAATATAAGGGAAAGAATGAAAGCCTCCATATGCCTACAAATCGACATATTTAGGTATGTTTACTTAGTATTTCGAAAGTGGTTTTATAGTAATATTTGGTATATATACTGTAGGAGGTTTTATATGCCTGATTTATTACTCGTTCTTTTTTTATTTAACTTTTCTTTATTTCTTTTGCACGAAATGGATGCAATAAGATGCTCTGAGTGGCGATTGTTTATAATACTTAAAGATATGGAAGATTCAAAGGCTTATAAAGTATTCACTTTTATTCACCTGTTTCTATACGTATTAATCCTTTCCTTACTTTTCAGTCAGTATCAAACCATCATTTTTTGGGTCCTTGATCTATTCTTTATCATTCATGCAATCCTGCATTTATTTTTTGAAAGGCATCCTCGAAATGAATTTAAAAATAGCTTTTCAAGATCCATTATTTATCCAATGGGGGTCCTTTCTGTAATACATTTAGTATTATTAATTAATATTTCGACTTAATTGTATTATAAAGGAAGTTTTCAGCTAGTAATTTGCAGAAAATTATTCCAATTTGTTGGTTTTCTGCTTATTATAAAGATGGAGGTGATTATCAGATGTATAGTAATACGGCAAATATGTTGAAGCAAACGAACAATCTTATCAATGCATTGAAAAAATTGAAGCAAAATCTATCTTTTGTGAAATTGTATATTAATAGCGATAGAATACTGGCTATCTATTTTTTAAGTAATGCGTATAGTGATTTTAATTTATTTAAAACAATTTATTTATCTGTAACACCTGGTGATCAAACGATTGATAAGTTTTTACAGGAGTATGAAAAATTCTTTGTAGAAGTGAATAAATACTTAGAGGTCTTTAATGATGATAGCGTTGCCGAGGATAGACTTCATAAGGAAGTTTTGTTTGCGATTAATGAATTAGAAAGATATTTGTTAAATCTGTTAGATGTGTATAGATAAAAAGTTAGACATTCCTTATTTCTGAGGGGTGTCTTTTATTTTAAAGAAGCTTCTTAGATAAAGCTTCTCTGGTTGTAGGGAGAAATGAATAAGAAATGTTAAGGGATGGGAGAAAAATATGATTAGAAAAATTGAAATGGGTTTGTTTGTAATTGGAGTAGTAATGGCCTTAATAGGTATGCCTTATTTATTGGGGTATTCAACGAATGAATGTTTAAAATATCCTCTCTATCTAGGGTTAATATTAATGGTTGCCACTCTCCCTGTAACAATATCCAAAAGAAAGTAATCCATTGAGATTTAAATACTTGGTGTCTAGAGATTGTAGAGACACACTTGTGATATTGATCCTAAAGAGTAGTATTATTCATAAGTAACGAGTTATCTTGCTGATACGTACTATAAAAATGATTTTAAGTAATAGAAAATTAAACAGTCACAAAAGTATTAAACAAAAATGCTATCTTGCTTTGAAACCTAATTTTAAAGAGAGACAACACTAAATGATGAAGAAATAAATACATTGTTAAAATAACAAAATGAATGCAAGAAAATAAGAAGCTCCATATAACTAAAGAAATACTACTCAAATCCCCTGGATAACTTTCTGCAGCTGTAAATCGAATAACTCCCATAAAAAGCACAGTCACCGATTGGATACAATAAGTTAAGAAAAGTACGATTACAAAATAAACAATATACGATAAAGTAAGAAAAATGTCTTATGAACTATTCCAGTCTCCTCCAACAATAATGATATTAGTTAGTTGCACATTTCTAAAAGTAATGCTCCTTCCATTACGAAAAAGGAAAATATTACATATATAAAATTAGGTGAGACATTGTTAAGATTTGATAGGTAAAGTATTCGATGGAATTGGAATAGAAAGCTAGTTAGTCATTACAAACTTTAAAAAATGGTACATAGGTCTAAACTTAGGGACAATTAAAAAAGTAGTCAAAATAAAATATAGGAGCAGAAATGGCAGTCCTTACGTAATAAAGAAAGGAAAAACAGAGCTGATAATTGAGAATAGAGAAACTATTGTAGAGAAATTATCCGAACTTTTCTTAGTGCGACCATAGCTTTTAGAGGGTTTGTAAAAGGAAGGGAAGTATTTTATGAAAAATCAATTGATACGAATAATCGCTATCGCTCTACTTGGTGTGTGTGTATATATTAATATGTACGAAATAGATGAATTAGGGTTGATGCAATTTTTTGCATATGCTGGCTTATTAGGTTTTACTTTTGCGGTGGGTATTCCAATTATCTTTATTAAAAATAAGATTAGTTTATCCAAAAAATTTGGTTTGTTGTTTTTAAGTATGATTATCGCAGCAATAATTCCTTTATTGGGATTTGGAAATTTAAAATATATCCTTGAAGAACATTTAATGAATAAAGAGATGAATAAAGTTGTAAATCAATATAATGTAAATTTGCAAACTGATGAGGTGTTTTTAACCTTTCAAAATCATCTTCTCGTTGGAAAAAGAGATGATTTGTTTGGAAGTATAGACAAAACACTATTAGTTTATAATGCCGTAGGGAAAGAAACGAAAAGAATAAAAATAACGGAATTAGCAAAAGCAGCCGTTCCTTATCTGCCCCTTACTGATAAAGAAAAGGAAACAACTTATTTTGATGGTATGAAGACACAAGGAAATACATATGACCTTTGGGAAAAAATAGATGATAACGACATACAACTATTTTTTAGATACGTTACAACGGAAGTTTCTGAGGATTATCAACCTGAACCAGATATGCCAGCCGATGCAAAGGACATAAAGTTCCATTATGATATCACCTATTCACCGGTTTTAGATGAGAACGGGGAATTTGTTTTTAGTTCGGATACTTTCCATTTATATAAAAGCAACGACTCAATTCGAGTTAGCTACAAAGCTTCGGGCATTGAAGCGATTGTTGCTCCAAATACTGCAGTGTTAGTGAACGAAATCAAGTAAAGATTACATACATTGCTAACAAAAGTACAACATGAAGCCAGTAGAGTGTTAGCGGCAAATCCACAAACGTAACTAGAATGAATATACTAAGTAACAACAAAGCCTAGGTACTCAAATTAATGTTGAGCCTGGGCATTTTTTACGTGATTTATTTATCTAACGAACGTGTTGTTTTTCGAAATTTCAAATAAATGAATGACCACAACCTAATAAAGTGGTAAAGTATAGAAAAAGTGAATGGAGAATTATGTAATGGAAAAACTGAAGAAGGTTGAATTAAAACATTTTTCAAGTGAATATATGCAAGGACTGAATGCTTTTGTACTTACTGAAGAGCAAAAACAATTTTCTGCACTGCCGAGCAATTTTGAGGAAATTAATGAAGGACAGCATCGCATTGTAATTCTAAGTGAAAATACACCTGTTGGTTTCTTTCTCCTAAATGCAAATGAACGAGTTAAGAAATATTCTACGAATAGAAATGCGATGCTATTATCTGCATTATCAATTAATCATACAGAACAAGGGAAGGGCTATGCAAAACAAGGAATGACATTACTAGTTGAGTTTGTTAAAGCAGAATTTCCAAATTGCGATGAAATTGTTTTAGTTGTAGACAAAGATAATATTCCAGCACAGAAACTATATGTAAAAGTAGGTTTTGAAGATACGAATGAAAGGCTAATAGGACGTATCGGCGAAGAAATAATCATGAGGCAATTCATAAAATAAAGTTAGACCACCATTGTCACCAGAGTTTATGCTACATTTTGTAGATGAACTCTGGTTTTATGTTTTAGGGAAATGTCGCATCCATTCTTGAAAAAGAGTTTCATCGATCAAGATTAGCAAAGAAAATTATTTAAAATATCCTGATTAAAAATACACCGGCTATCATCACCATTAAACCAATTATTTGTAATGGTTGAATTCGATTCTTTAGCGAGTTAAACAATCCGAATTGCTGTACCAGCAAGCTACCAGTGATTTGACCGAATAAAGCAAGAACTACAGTTTGGCCATTTCCAATTTGATTGACAAGAAATACATTGATGAGAACATAAGATCCTCCTAAGATCCCGCCAATCCATATCCACCAAGGAGCAGCTTGTTTAAAAGGCTCTTTAATACTTGTGTAAGATCGATCTTTTAACCCAACAATTATAATCAAGGTAATAGTACCAACAAAGAATGAAACAAGGGCAGCATGAGAAGAAGAGTGAAGAACTTTTCCTAATTGCCCATTAACAGCGATTTGGATAGCTAGTAACATTCCTGCTAGAATCCCTACTATGCGCCAAATCCATAGATTCCGCACACTCTCCTTATTTGTTTGGGGAGAATACTGTTCATTTTTCTTGCTTCGTATAGCTGTAGCTAAAAGGACGCCTAGTAAGACTAGTAATATGCCAAAGATTCGATTCCATCCAAAGGAATATTGTGTTGCATTAAACCAGCCATTATGATCGATTAACATACTCATGAGAGTCATGCCAAAGATCGGTAGAATAGTTGTTTGCACACTTCCCAATTTAGGAAACAAGAGAATGTTAGTAGTTATCGCAATAGCGCCACCAATTCCCCCCAACCATATATAGATAGGTTGGTTCAACAATAAATCTAATGGAATCCCCAGTGATGAACCACTACTTACTAATGTAATAGTTAAGAAGATGACACCAACAGCGAAGGAAATCATTGAAGCTAAAAAAGGAGAAATCACAAACTTTCTTAATTGAGCATTAATGGCTGTTTGCACAGCAAGAATAGCTCCAATACTTATAGCCAAAAGTACTGCAAACATAAAAATTCATCACAACCTTTGTTGAAGAAAATGTAAAGAAAAAGAAATGTAAAACAACGCATGATTGATTATATCAGAGTACGTGTTGAATTTTATAAAATTAAGCACTGAACACTAAGTAAGAAATAGATTTTATTTATGATGTGGAACGTCACCAAACACATTAAGATAACGATAAAAAATCAGTTTCTCAAAAAGAAATGATTTTTCATGTATAGAAGCGGTTAAGAAATAGAGCTTTATGTTAATAAAGTATAGTGTAATCTCTTCATATTCTGTATATTGGTGTATGAGGAGGAGATTTAATGGCAAGAAAATGGATACTACCATTATTTATATTACTAGGTGTTTTGATCTCTGGTTGTAGTGAGGGTCAGGAAAAAGGTAGCAAAGATGGTGGAGATGTAGAAGTAACTATTCCAGCTCTATTTTTTGAGGGTCAGGACATTGATTCTGTTATTTCAAAGGCAAAAAGCAGTGGGATGAAGGAAGTCAGTAAGAATGATGATGGTTCTTTAACTTATAAAATGTCTGAAACAGAACATAAAGAAATGATGAAAGGTTTAAAAGAAGGCATTCTAGCAAGTGTAGATGAGCTTAAAGCAAGTGAAGAGTTCAAATCTATTAAAGATGTAACCTATGACAAGTCTTTTTCAGAATTCACTTTATCTGTAAACAAAGAAGAATTTGATAATAGTCTTGACACAATGGCCTCATTCGGGCTAGCTTTAACAGGTATGTACTATCAATTATTTAATGGTGTGGATGAAAAGGATTATAAAGTCAAAGTAATTTTTAAAGATGAATCAAATGGAGATGTAATTAACACGATAGTTTATCCAGATGATTTAAACAAGAAAAAATGATCGGAAGAGCACCTAACATAGGTGTTCTTTTTAAATGCTTTGAGTGCAATCGAGTTGGGCAGTAGTAGTTGTTCCTGATTCTTGATGGCTTTTTATTTTTGTAAAGGTTTTGTGTTCAAAGTAGAATGTCAGCAGCAAATTCTTAATGCAAACATGGATAGGCATAAGAAAATGATAGAATTTGTTTTGAGAAACGACTGACGATAGCATAGTTGTAAGTAGAGATAGAACTAAATGATCCCACAAAGCCCAGATACTCATTAATTTTGAGCCTGGGCTTTATACTTATTTAACTTGTAATCCCTTTTATTATTCTCAAGATCTGCTGAAGGAGCTATCTAAAGAAATTTTTAATAGCATCCATACGAATTTTGCTATAATATTCTTCGCAACGAAAAATCTTATCGGTTCTTTCCTTTAACTGTCTAAATCTCAGTGATCCCTCGTATACTCTGAATTTATTCCTACAACTAGAACAAATTACCTCATAGTAATGCATAGCTATCCTCCTCAAGTTTTCTGACATATTACTTTTTAGTTGATTTATCGAATATTGTAATCAGTTCTCTCGTATATTCCTCAACATTTAACTGGGGATTTCTCATTAATTCAATAGTGAAACCGTCAATGGAATTTCGTATCGTTAACGCCATAACTCTTGAAGCCAATTTGGTGAATTCGCGGAAGACACCCGCGTGCATTCCCAGTGTAAGTATGTTTTCAATGGGAAGAAAAATAGTATCATCATGATCCGCCGCAAAACGAAGTTTGCCATCAGCAGTTCTTTCATTAGAAACAATTTCAATGACAGCGAAAACATGTTGCCGATTTTCATCTATGAATCTAAGGTTTGATTCAATATAAATGCTAAGCATATCTATAGGAGATTTTTGATTTTCGATTAGAGGAGCAGTATAAGCTTGACATGCCATATAGTAATCATAAATTACTTGCTCTAACAATTCCCCCTTACTTGCAAAGTGATAGGAGATAACCCCCTTACTAATTTGTGCACGTTTTGCAATTTGACCTAAAGAAGCTTGAGCGTAACCCACCTCTGCAATGGTTTCAATAGCACATTCCACAATTTGAGTTCTACGAGCTTTTTCAATAAATGACATTTCTTTTTGATTAGTTGTTTTATTTTTTTACTCATGTATTTATTTTAGCACGGTTGTACTAATTAAGCGATTAAAAAAACATTTAGGGAGGTTCCTAAATGGAGGCTTTTCTTTTACTTTGAAATGTCAAGGGCTAGACTAGGGCGTTTCGTGAGGAAGAATAAGATACTTCAGCTTAATGGAACTATTTCTTATCTGTTGACATGGAGTCGGCTCCATCTTTTAAGATGAATGAAATCAAAGAATGGAGTGATGGGATGGTAATTTTGACAACTATACTAATTGTGTTATATGCGGTTTTAATAGGAGTGGCAGGGATAAAAAATGGAAAGAAGTTGGATTTGAAGTACGAACATTCATATTTGTTATCATATCAATTAGTATTCTCTTAATATTATGTATACCAAGCAAAGGTTGGTTATTTATATTACTGATAATTGCGTTTATCTTGTTACATATACTAGCAGTTATAGAAGGGAGGTTAACAAATGGACGAATTACTTTCAGCCATCATATCATTCGCTTCATTTTCCATTGTATAATTGCCCTAATGGTTTATAAATTTATATTATAGAAGGAGATTTTAATGAAAATTGGTGAATTTGCAATATGTACTGGTCTTAGTAAAGATACTATTCGTTATTATGAAAAAATGAATTTATTGCAACCGGAAATTAAAAATAAGCACCGCTATTATAACAAGAAAGACATTGATACAGTGGAAGCAATTCTTAAACTTAAACAAACGGGATTTTCTCTTCAAGAAATCAAAATGCTTTTTGATTGGTCGGGAAATATTGATCAAAATAAAAAACTGACAAAAGAAGAAATACAAAATCTGCTTGAAATAAAAGTTATATTCCAAGAAAAGTATGAGCAGATGTTACAAAGAGAACATCAGCTTAAACAAATTAAACAGGTTTTATTAAATATAGATAATAAAATAAAGCACCTTTTAGAGAAAAATAAAGAAGAAAATTGCTGGTTTTAACGATGTGTTTAGAAAATAAAGAAAAAGAATGTACCAATAATTAAAGCTGTTTGACGTTCTAATTGAACGTTTGAAACGAACGTCTGAAGGTGAGAAACAATATTTTAAGCTGCTTCTATTTAGTTATTTCTAAAAGTGTTGTTTTTTTATCGGGTAGGTGTGCAAGAAGGAATAGTAGAATATCACGTTGAAATAGAAGTAGAAATAAATTAGTAAGGAGGATGTATTTGTGACTAGCCATGACTATAAATCACCAATAAAAAACAGAATCGGCGGTGTATTTGTTCCAGTTCGTAACCTAGAGAAAGCAAAAGAATGGTACAGAAAAATACTTGGTTTGGAAGGGGGAGAAGAATATTTTGGACATTTATTCGTGGTACCCATGAAAGGTACCGCTGGATTAATTTTAGATTCCATGCCAAAGTGGAGAAAAGAAGATGGTGATATTACCACTTACCAAGTTCCGTCAATTCAGCTTTTGACCGATGATATTGAAGCTTCATATCAATTTATGAAAGAAAATAATGTTGAACTGGTTACAGAGATTCAGGATAATTTTTATTTTGTGTTCAAAGATTTAGATGGCAATTTACTAATGATTTGTAAAGAAACTACTTAAAAAAATGCGAAAATTGTTCTTTGGACTACTGGAAAGAAAGTGGGGAGTCAATAGCAACTGAAAAGTATTGTACAAAGTGATAAACGACAAACAATTCAAGATTGATGATAAATTAATCAAGTTTTACATGACATCAAAAGCGTACTAGCGAGGAGAAGGTAGACAATTAATAAAGTTTACCGAGGATTAATCGAAAGAAAAAGGTCACTTCTATTAAAAGTGACCAGGATGCTTAGTTATGCTTTATTAAAACTCTAGGGGATTAGGTGTTTATTCAATTTTATTGAATTGTAATATTTCCTTTATATGTTGCAAAGTAAATACCTGCATCAGGATCGTATGCATAATCAAATCTTGTTAGGTATCCTGCGTATTTAAAATCTCCATCCCATTCAACATGATAAATTTGTCCAGGTGGAAACGTTGAAGTTCTTGTATTAACTGTGACATATTTAGTATACACAGCAGCTGGACTAACATTGTCTATACTAGTAGAGTTTTGAACAACGTTGATTTCGGCTGCTGAAACATTACCTGATGGATAGATGAAAAATGAAACAAGTAAAGCTGAGAGTAGAGCAAAACCAAAAATGCGACCTTTAATTGTTTTTACCATTATTATTCCTCCATTCTAGTATAATCCCCTAGTAATTTACATTTAAACATATATTGGTATTTATAGCAACGAATGGTGGTCGTTGGTTATGAAATTGATTAAAAAGTAGGTGTTACACATGCATTATGAGTGGTTAAAGAACTATCGATAATTAGCAGATTAATTTGTACATAGAATAAGCGTTAATCTCAAAAAAATCTACATAACATACTTTTTATATTTTCATAAATTTCTCCTTGCTAAAGAGCGAATGTTTGTTCTAATATAAATACAAACAAACGTTCCGTAGAAGGAGAGGTCAAAATGGCGAAAATATATAATTTTCCAACTAAAGCATTTCGAGATATAACAAAGGAAAGAGTTGATGTTGTAACTATTGCTTCTGGTTTTATGGGTGGTGTTGTAAAGGTATATGAATGTGAAGGGACAGTCATTATTCATAGTGAAAATAAGAAATCCAGCCATGCTAGTATTTCAAATGATCTTGGTCAGGTTAAAGAATGGGAGATTAGATATGCAATAGAACATATATTAAAAAGAGGCATTACAGAAGTGAATATAAAAGTTAGTAATACAGGAGTTGTTCATATTCGGAATAAAGATATTAATTCACTTTCTCAGTAAAGTCAGGTCACTTATAAAATAATATGAGTACTGGTTATATCGTTAATGGTCTTTTTAAAACGTAGTTTGCAACTATCCCTTCGACTGTTAGAGACTTTTAAATTTGTTCCAGCTAACTCTGTTAGCAAGTAATTATCAACTTGTTTGGAATGATCATGTACAAGAAATAACAGGTCAATTGGAGTTAGATATTTAAAAGATATTGTTCTGTAAAGTTATTTAACTTTTAGAGGTTTTACAAAGAATGAAATGAACATAACAGAAACCCCTATAGCAATGAATAGTATTGCAACAGATTTATTTGAAATAAATGAATTGTATTCTAGGGCACCTGTTAATCTCGCTGATCCGATTGAAAGCGATAAGATGCCTAAAACAAATATGATATGTCCAATTTTAGAAGGTGTTTCCATTTTATAACAACTCCTTATATTTAGGTAATAACTTACAAAAGGATAACATGATTAGGTAATATTTGAAAATATGGTTCGGTTTGATTATTGCACAATAGGAGTATTTGAGGTTGATGGAGGAAGTACAAAAGTGCGAAAGTCAATATGGGCTGTCAGTAAATTATATGAATTTATTATAAAGGGGTATATTTTATGAAACCATTTATGTTACGTCATAAACTGGGTTGGCTACCTAACAAATTAGAGTATCGCAGAACCTATATCACAGGTTTTAAAGGAGAAATAGACAAAAGTTATACTTTCATTCTAACAAAGAATAGTAAGTATGTAAGATTAGTAAATAACAATAAAGAAATGGTTGTTAGGAAAAGAGAATTAAAGAGATATTTCAAGGATGGTTGTTTACAGTTTCTAACTACACAATATGAGGAACATGCTTGAAAGATATGGAATGGTAAACGTTTAACTTTTTTCTTTTTTGGGTTTAACAAAGTAAGAAATGAACATAACAGAAACGCCCATAGATATGTATAGTAGTGCAACAGATTGATTTGGAATAACTGAATCATATTCAAAGAAACCAGATAATCTTCCTAATCCAGTTATCATCAAAGTAATGCCAAAAATAAATATGATATATCTATTTGTAGAATGTATTTTCAACACAAAACAACCCCCGAGGCTTCCTAATAATTTATATAAGGATAACATAAAATGGTAAATATTTCACTATTCAGATTGAGTCAATATACATTATGAATATGTAAAATAAACACGTTCACTTGTACGTGTATGTCAGAAACGAGCAATTGATACAACTAATCATAAAGGCTTTCAAATCAAAGTGACAATAATGTTAGCTTAAGCAATTAATTGTCACCTTTTACGATGGTTTAAAGATACATTTTTTCTTAACATAGCTTTATAAGCTATAAAGGAGAGAATGTCTTGAATATATTAGAAATAAATAATGATTTATTTAGAATGCTTAATAGTTTAGGAAAAGAATTTCAATTCTTCAATTTACCAATGATTATTATTGCTAAATACACAGTTATTTTCTTAGCTATTTTTGTTATTCTGTTCTGGTTTACCAAAGATAGAGAAAATAAAATAATGCTCATGTGCGCAAGTATTACTTTCGTTTTAGCTGAAATTATAGGGAAATTTGCAGGGTTATTACATTTTAATCACCAACCATTTGCTGTCCTTTCGAATACAAATCAGTTGATAGAAAAAGCAATAAATAATTCATTTCCAAGCGATCATACCATATTATTTTTTTCATTCTGTATGTCCTTTTGGTTATTTAAAAAAGGAAAATGGATTCTATGGATTTTGCTTGCTATATTAGTCGGAATTTCACGTATTTGGGTAGGAGTTCATTATCCATTAGATGTAATGGTAGGTGCTCTTATTGGAATTACTTCTGCAATAATAATTTACTTTACACTTCCGAAATTAACACTAATAGAAAATGGAATTACCAAATATGAATCCATTGAAAAAGTAATTAGAAGAAAATTCCATAAAACAAATCTAATGTAAAACAATATTAAAGGTCACGTCTAAAATTAAAGTGTACCCTTTACAAAGGGTACACTTTATATGGGTTGTGGCTTTTTCTTTTGCTTTGAAAACTGCATCAAACAGCCAAAACGCTTTGAGTTGAGAGGGCAGAGTTTGGTGATATTTTGAAAGTGGAATTTATAGAAAATTGTTCCAATTTATTATCTCTCAGATTATGATTTAGTGGGAGGTTAAATAATGTCAGATAAAATTTAAAACATTTTTATTGGAATCATATTTTTTGTTGTCCTAATTTTAGGGACATCATTCGTAATTGATACAATAATGATCGATGGATTAAATGTTGATAATGGACTTATAGGTAGTATAGTGGGTGGGATAATAGGAATGGTAGGCGTAATTGTAACTACTTATTTCATTATCGAAGCAAACAAAAAATCAATGGAGGATTCGTTAAAAAAACAAGATAAGCAGGCAAGGGATAGAGATTACATTGCATTAATCCTTACCAAAGCATAGGAGTTGAACCATGAAATTATAAAATCTACTCAAATCTACAAAAAAATAATGGATAATTTCAGAATTACTAAAACACACCAAATCTTAATTAACACATATGAGGATAGATTTTCTTTAAAACGTAAAGATGACGGAATTTATGATATGGCTAAAAGGGATTTAGTCGAAAACAATCTGAAACTCGAAAAACTGCGAAACGAATTAACAGTTTGTTTAAATACTTTAATTATAAAAAATATTTACATCGGAATTTTATCCGACCAAATTAATGGTTACGAACATACAGTTAATCGGAATATCGAAATAATAATTAATAGTTTAGATTCGATAGGTAATTTAAATGAACTAGAAGAAACGTTACGATGGCATAATAAGTATTACATAAAGGATTCAAATAAATTACTAAAAGATTTGAATGATTTGTTGTAGAAAAACTGAGCGAATTAAGAAAAGGCGTAAGTTGAATACTTTACTAATCAAAAAGGGTTGATTTCAAACAAATTTTTCTAATAGGAGCGTGTAAAATGAATTTAAAAGAAAAGTTGATAGTAATAAAAGAAAATGGGTACCAAGTACCTCCCGATAGATTTCAGTTGATACTAGAAATGATAAATAACATTGGCTCTTTGGATGCCCAACTACGTGATGAGCTAATTTATACAACCTTATCACACTGGATTCCTGATAAATCTCTCACCGCAAACGAACTAGAACAACTTTTACCGGTTGTTTTGGATAAAAACCATTTGCTTTTTAAGCTTGGTGAAACAAATACAGACTCTGTCTTCACTCGGTCTTTCTCCATGCTA
The DNA here is from genome assembly GCF_027557635.1 of Lysinibacillus sp. JK80. Lineage (NCBI taxonomy): Bacteria > Bacillati > Bacillota > Bacilli > Caryophanales > Bacillaceae > Lysinibacillus > Lysinibacillus sp. JK80. Next base: position 661,940 of record NZ_CP058997.1, read on the forward strand.
GTCATACCGCTCCTCTTAACGAGGCATAGAGAATCACCATTTCTCTCAAGAGAGCAAATTCATCACATAAAAGAGAAAGTATTTTACAATGTACAAGAAGAGCGAGATTACCGTGGGTATGATGAAGAAAAAGGCTGGGCTCATGCCATAGCCCATGCAGCAGATGCTTTAGATGATTTGGCTCAATGTTCCGAACTGGATAAAAGCGACCTCTTAACTATCCTCGATTTGATTTACGAAAAGATGACTATAACAGAGCGAATTTACTCCGATGGGGAAGATGAGAGAATGGTCAAATCCATAATTAGTGTTTTAAATAGAAAAATACTTAGTCAGACTTGTGTAGAGCAATGGATTCAAAGTTTTGGTGATGTGGAGAAAAATTCAGAATTTCTCCCTGCCTTTAAGCAAAAAAATAATATAAAGAACTTTTTGAAAAGTTTATACTTTCGAGTTAAATTTTACAAAGCGGATGCCGTTCTCTGCTCCACTATCGAGCAGACATTATATAAAGTAGAAAAAGTATACTATTCCTAATTTTAAAAGTGTCGAATAAAAAAAAGAATATCTTCATAATGAATTACTCTCTTGGTAGTTATTTGTAATCATAAAAAAGTATTATTATAGTAGAATGTTGTTTGTATATTAAAAAATAAAAATGCCACAGATTGTGACAAAGAAATACTATTAACTTTAAAGGAATTCATATTGTTCTTTCCTTATAATAATACCTGCCAAAACCTTCATGTTTTACATTTTACAAATTGGGGTACACATTTTACAAAAAGTCCGCGTATCCCAGTTTGTACCCCACATCGTACCCCAGTTAAATACACTTAGATACACTTCGTTAGACAGGTATAGAAACCTTCATTAATACAAAACCTTGATATTATGCACATCAAAAAATTAAAAACATCAGGATAGAAACCAAGGTCATAAGTTATGCTTATCAAAAAAGATAATATTAATGTAATTTACTTATGAATATAAATGCGCTATCATGGGTATTGGAGAAAAGATGCTACACATTTTTAAAGCCTTTTCAAAAAGATATATTAGGGGGATCCGCAAAATGGCACAAGGTAATTTACACAACAGCCGTGCATCATTCGAAGTGAATGGTAAAACTTACAATTACTATGACTTAGCTGCGATTGAAAAAGCTGGCGTTGCAAAAGTTTCAAACCTTCCTTACTCAATTAAAGTATTATTAGAATCTGTTTTACGTCAATATGATGCGTATGTAATTAAAGAAGAACACGTAAACGAATTAGCAAAATGGGGTAACGGTGCTGACCCAGAGGCAGAAGTACCATTCAAACCTTCTCGTGTTGTATTACAAGACTTTACTGGTGTACCAGTAGTTGTTGACCTTGCATCTCTTCGTTCTGCAATGAAAGAAATGGGCGGCGACCCAAGCAAAATCAACCCTGCTATTCCAGTTGACCTTGTAATTGACCACTCAGTACAAGTTGACAAATATGGTAATGCATCTGCATTACAAGCAAACATGGACCTAGAATTTGAACGTAACGCTGAGCGTTATAACTTCTTAAAATGGGCTCAAACTGCTTACAATAACTTCCGTGCTGTACCACCAGCAACAGGTATCGTTCACCAAGTAAACTTAGAGTACTTAGCTCCAGTTGTACACGTAAACGAAAATGCTGACGGCACATTCGAAACATTCCCAGATTCAGTAGTAGGTACTGACTCTCATACAACAATGATTAACGGTATCGGCGTTCTTGGATGGGGCGTAGGTGGTATCGAAGCTGAAGCAGGTATGCTTGGTCAGCCTTCATACTTCCCAATTCCAGAAGTTATCGGTGTTAAATTAGTTGGCGATCTTCCAAACGGAACAACTGCTACTGACTTAGCATTAAAAGTAACACAAGTATTACGTCAACGTGGCGTAGTTGGTAAATTCGTTGAGTTCTTCGGACCTGGCGTATCTAAATTACCACTAGCTGACCGTGCGACAATCTCTAACATGGCTCCTGAATATGGTGCTACATGTGGTTACTTCGCAATCGACGAAGAATCATTAAACTACATGCGTTTAACTGGTCGTGACGAAGAGCACATTGCGGTTGTAGAAGCTTACTTAAAAGCGAACCACATGTTCTTCGATCCAACATTAGAGCCAGTTTACACAGACGTTTTAGAAGTAAACTTAGCTGAAATCGAACCAAACCTTTCTGGTCCTAAACGTCCACAAGACTTAATTCCACTATCTCAAATGCGTTCTCGTTACAAAGAAGCAGTAGTGGCACCACAAGGTACACAAGGTTTCGGTTTAACAGAAGATGAATTCGAAAAAACTTCTGTAGCGAAATTCGCTGAAGGCGATGTAGAAATTCCAACAGGTGCTGTTGCGATTGCTGCGATCACTTCTTGTACAAATACTTCTAACCCATACGTATTAATTGCTGCGGGCTTAGTGGCGAAAAAAGCTGTAGAAAAAGGTCTAACAGTACCGAAATGGGTAAAAACTTCTTTAGCACCAGGTTCTAAAGTTGTTACTGGTTACCTTGAAGATTCAGGTTTACAAACATACCTTGACCAAATCGGTTTCAACACTGTAGGTTACGGTTGTACAACATGTATCGGTAACTCAGGTCCATTATTACCTGAAATCGAAGAAGCAATTAAAGCAAATGACTTATTCGTAACTTCAGTTCTTTCTGGTAACCGTAACTTTGAAGGTCGTGTACACCCACTTGTAAAAGCTAACTACTTAGCTTCACCACCACTTGTTGTTGCTTACGCACTTGCTGGTACAGTGGATATCGATCTACAAAAAGATTCATTCGGTAAAGACAAAGATGGTAACGAAGTATTCTTCGCTGATATCTGGCCATCAACTGAAGAAGTTAATGCAGTATTAGGTACTGTTGTTAACCGTGAATTATTCCAAAAAGAATACGAAACTGTATTCACAGCGAACGAAAAATGGAATGCAATTGAAACATCAACTGAGTCTCTATACACATTTGATGACAAATCAACTTACATCCAAAATCCACCATTCTTCCAAGGTCTTGCAAAAGAGCCAGAAGCTATTAAAGGCTTAGACGGCTTACGCATTATGGCGAAGTTCGGTGACTCAATCACAACTGACCATATTTCTCCAGCTGGTGCAATCGGTAAAGATACACCTGCAGGTAAATATTTAATTGAAAACGGTGTTGCAATCCGTGACTTCAACTCTTACGGTTCTCGTCGTGGTAACCACGAAGTAATGATGCGTGGTACATTTGCAAACATCCGTATCCGTAACCAAGTTGCTCCTGGTACAGAGGGTGGATTCACTACTTACTGGCCAACAGGCGAAGTAGAGTACATCTATGACGCATGTATGAAATACCAAGAGCAAGGTACTGGCTTAGTCGTACTTGCTGGTAACGACTACGGTATGGGTTCTTCTCGTGACTGGGCTGCGAAAGGTACATTCCTACTTGGCGTGAAAACTGTTATCGCACAATCTTACGAGCGTATCCACCGTTCTAACCTAGTAATGATGGGTGTTCTTCCACTTCAATTTATGCCAGGTGAATCTGCTGATACATTAGGCTTAACTGGTAAAGAAGAAATCTCTGTTAACATTACTGACAACGTAAAACCACGTGAAATCTTAACAGTAACTGCTAAATCTGAAGACGGCACAGTTAAAACTTTCCAAGCTTTAGCTCGTTTCGACTCAGAAGTAGAGGTAGACTACTACCGCCATGGTGGTATCCTACAAATGGTTCTACGCGCAAAAGCTGCTGAGTAATCATCACCATAAAAACCGATCTCTTAGGAGGTCGGTTTTTTATTTATTAAGAGAGTGTTGGATAGAAGTGACCAAAATATGTATAAATAGCACCAAATGACGGATTTAATGGATAATTATAATTTAATTTCCAATGAACCTAGCATTTTTCCAATTCTTTCGCTAAAATTAATAGGTAAGCATTAAATTTACATAAACGGGGGACGATTGATTATGACAAAGAAAAAACATAAGTTTTATACAGCGGCAACAGCTGCAATGGCGGTTACTGCTGTTGCGGTAGTACCTGTATCGGCGGCTAGTCCATTTTCAGATGTGAGTGAGGATTATGCGCATTTTAATAGTATTTCTACATTGCATGCAGCAGACATCATTAATGGTTTTCCAGATGGTACATTTAAGCCTTCAAAGGATGTGACACGTGGACAGGCAGCAAAGATGATAGCAAGTGCTTTTCATCTAACTACAACGGATACGGCTGTCGAGAATCCGAATTTCAAGGATGTTGACTCATCTAGCCCATACTATAAAGCGATTGTTACATTAGTTAATCTTGACGTTGTACAAGGCTATGAAGATGATACATTCCGTCCAGATGACACTATTACTCGTGGTCAAATGGCAGTAATGGTAGCAGAGGCTGCAGGTTTAACAGCAGAAGGTAAAAGTCCATTCACAGATGTACAGCAAGATAGTCCATTTGCAGATGCAGTAACAGCTCTATATGAGGCAGGCATTGCGAAGGGTGTTACTGCCACAGAATTTGGTGTAGATAAAAATGTTACTCGTGGTCAGTTAGCAACATTTATTGTGAACGCATTAGGCTTAGCTGAGGATACACAGCCTACAACAGAAGTAAAAGAGGAAGAGCCTAAAGAGGAGCAAGTAACAGAAGAACAACCTACTACAACAAAGGATAGTGCTTTGTTAGAGGAAGTATTTACGAAAACATTAGCCAAGCAAAAAGAGCTAAAAAGCATGAAGGCTACCATGACGATTTCTCAGACAGTAGAGGCAAACGATGGTAAGGAAACCATGAAAATGGATTCTAAAGGCAACATGAAGATGGAAATTGTTACAGAGCCAATGCAATTCTTTGCTGATGGTTCAATGGCTTTAACAGATCCAACAAGTGGTGAAGCGATTAATTTGCCAATTAAAATGTATATGACGGCTAAAGATGGTATGTATATGTATGAGGCAGAACAAAAGGCCTGGGTAAAGTTCCCGAAACAATTATTTGAAGATGTACTGAGCCAAACAGGGATGCAGCCAGATGCAACTGAACAATTGGAGATGCTACAAGCATTTGCCGAAGATTTTACATTAGTAGAATCAGCAAACCGTTATGAATTAACATTAAAAGGCTCTGGCGATAAATTCACAGAGCTAGTGAAGCAGCAGCTTGGCGCAATGGATTTAGGAATGGAAGCGGATCTAGAGGCACAATTAGGCAATATTTCCTTTGATGGTCTCACATATAAATTATTGATTAATAAAGAAACATTCGATGTAGAAGAAATTGCTATGGACATGACATTAAAGATGCAAGTAGAAGGCAATTCGATCAAAACAAGACAGCAAACAACGATCAAATATCATGATTTCAATGCGGTAACGACAATTACGATTCCAAAAGATGTGCTAGACAATGCAAAGGAAATGGATTTGAGTGCATCAGAAACAGCACCAGTAAGTAAATAATACAAAAAGTAGGTTTATGCCAAGTATATTGGTATAAGCCTACTTTTTTTATGCTTTAGTGGAAGCCCATTAATTCTTTTACTTTCGCTGTGTTTGGAGCAGATGTTAGAGTTTCTAGTAAGCGAAAGGCAACATCAAAGGCTGTTCCTGGATTGGAGGAGGTGATGATATGATCAGTTTGTACAATGCGCTCGTTGACAATTGCTGCGCCATAGCTCTTTAGCTGTGCTAAACGTTTACTTGTTGGATGATTATAGGTTGTTGCTTGACGATGCTGAAGAATTCCACTGTGGCCTAAAATAAGAGAAGCTACACAGATTGTTGCAATCGGTTTTTTCTGTTCATCAAAGTGACGAACGACTGCCTGAAATTCCTCGCTAAACGCATCCTCATAAAAACCGGCTTCCTCAAAGCCTCCAGGAATCGCTAATGCATCAAAATCCTCTAATACAATTTCATGGAGCAATTTTTCAGGAGTGACTTTAAAATTCCAGGTGCATTGCAGCTGTTCATGCAGGCCGACCGTAACCACATCTGTTGTACCATCACCTTCCCACTTATTCCAGCCGAGCACATCAGTAAAGACGCTTGCCTCTACCGCTTCAAAGCCATTTGCTAATAGTAACAATATTTTTTTCATGTTTGATTTGCCTCCTTTATTGATATTATTGTAAACAAAAGGGAGAAAAGCTTACATACGTTGTATAATGGATTTTAGGTAAAAAACTTTATATGAAAAGGTATTATGTCATAAATAATTTATTTAGAAAGGTGAAGGACCATGGATCATATTGATACACAAATATTACAGCAGTTACAGCAAAATGCCAAAATCTCTATGAAGGAATTAGCCACTACCGTTCATTTATCCTCTCCTGCCGTTATTGAAAGAATCAGAAAGCTAGAGGAGCAGGGTGTGATTGAGGGCTATCATGCAAAGGTAAATCTGAAAAAGATGGAGCGTACGATTGAAGCCATTATTTTATTTAAGTCCATTGATTGTAAAAGTCTTTCTTCATTTTGTAATGCTCATCCTGATGTTTTGGCATGTTATCGAGTGGCTGGGGAAATTAGCTATATTGTTAAATTAGCGACCTATTCAGTAGAAACATTAGAACAATTTATTGATGCGGCTATGCCCTATGGCACACCTTCTACTAATATCGTGTTATCTTCAACGGAAAAACAAGTGATTACACCATTTGCTGACAATGATTTGGAGTAAATGACAAAAAAAACAAACCTCGAAGCCGTGAGCACCGTTTATAGGGTAGAGAGGAGGAAGAATGTTGCTAATTCATGAACTGGAACGAATAATGGAACAGCATACAGAGAGGCTTATTCGTCTTGCCTTTTACTATGTGAGAGATTTACAAAGTGCTGAAGATATCGTACAGGATGTCTTTATTAAGTTCTATGATAATCAGCAAAACTATGAGGAACGTGGGGAGCTAAAGGCGTATTTATCGAAATTAGTTAGTAATCGAAGTAAAGATTATTTACGTAGCTGGACCTATCGGAAAATTCAAGTGCAACAGAAGATTTTTCCGCAGCAAACCGTTATGAGAAGAGATATGCTTGTACAGCAAGATGAACGTACTTTGATTGAAAATGCGATTCTAGCTCTCCCTTTCAAACAGCGAGAGGTCATTATACATTTTTATTTTGAAGAAATGCCTGTGGTAGACATTGCAGAGCTGTTAACGATTCCTGAAAGCACCGTCAAAACAAGGCTACGTCGTGGGCGAGAGTTATTGAAGCTACAATTACAGCATGTTGAATGGGAGGTGCTCCTGCATGAGTAAAATGGATGCACGCGTAGTAAGGGATTTATCAGAAAGTAAAAAGCGTGTGATGACAAATGTGGTTCAGCATTTACAGCAACGCCAAGAAAAAAAATCTGCAAAACGCTGGCCATATGGTGTTTTGGCTATGATTTTAAGTGTCTGCATAGGGCTGTTTATATATCAGCAATATAATGAACAACAACAGCAAGCTTCTACTATTCCACCCGTATTAGATGAGCGGATTTTAGAGCTATATTTACAACTTGATTCTTTTATGAACGGAAAGAATCGTTTATATAAGGCAAGCTTTGATAACTTTTTATATTTTGAATCGACCTTTGCTTATGCGCAATCGAAAAAACTAGTACCTACACAAGAGCAAGTAGATAAGGCACTCGAACAGTTCATGGAAGAGTGGAGCTATGAGGATGATACTCGGCCAACTTATGATAAGCTTCTGCAAATGTTGCAAGTCACAAACGAAGGGTTTATAGAGAACTATGGCAAGCCAATTGCCTATAAAATGGCTACATTTGACTTGTTATGGGAGGCAAGCCAAGCCGATTATAAGGATGTAAGTAATCCCATTCGTACATGGCTTGTCGAGCAAGAAGCCATGAATTATTTAGAACAACATTATCATAAAGACATTGCTTCCTTACGAGAAAAATATAAAATCCCTGAAAAGGACAGCCAAATGAAGCTCATCAGAAGTGGAACCGTCTTAGCGATCAAGGAACATGAATTTTTAGTTGTCTCAGGCGTATTGGCTAGCGAGGTTGGGCAAAAATCTGTCGATGAATTAGTGCAAAAACATAGTAATGGTACATGGTTTCCTCTAGTGGATGTCCCGAAAACACTATCAGTTGGTGATCGAGTAGAAGTTCAATATAGACAGTCGATTGGGAACGATGACGCTCAGCCATTCATTGATTATAAGGATATCGTAGAAATGAAAATAGTAAAGGAATCTCCCTAACAAGAAGCTAGACATTCTCGTGCTATTCAATAGTAAAACATTGCTGAAGAGCTTTTTGATTCAAACCATTCAACAGCCACAATATGCTGATCTCCATCAAAGTATTGCCACTTGTCTCAACGAAATTTTTTAAGATTGTCCACCGTTGACAGACAATTGGTAATTTGCTAAGATGAAGGACAATAAAAGCATACAAATTCGTTGATGAGAAAGAGTAGTGTTTCACTTTGTTCTACAGAGAGCCGACATTTGGTGGAAGTCGGTGTGCAGGTGTTACATGAAAATCCTCTCTGAGAAGATTAGCTGAATGGAGTAAGCTAATCCGGGTGTCTACCGTTAAAAAGAACACGTATGATTGTACGTTGCTGAGTGCTATTGGCCATCGTGTCAATAGAATTAGGGTGGTATTCGCGGTTAACCCCGTCCCTTTTCCTTGGGACGGGGTTTTTTGTATGCCTTTTATACAAATTTGCTTGTATAGGAGGAACTAATATGCAGAAAGAACAAAAGAAAGAAACAACGGTTGAACGAGAAACAAGGATTCGTACATTATGGGCGCAAGAAGGGACCTTTGCAAAATCTGTAAGTAATCGTGCTGAACAGCAGCCCTTTGTATTTTATGAGGGACCCCCAACAGCGAATGGTTTACCACATGTTGGCCATGCATTTGGTAGAACCATAAAAGATGTGGTGGCACGTTATAAAACAATGCAAGGCTATTTAGTTGAACGCAAAGCAGGTTGGGATACACATGGGTTGCCTGTGGAATTAGGGGTAGAAAAGGCATTAGGAATCTCAGGAAAGCAGGAGATTGAGAACTATGGGGTGGAGCAATTTATTCAAGCATGTAAGAAGAGCGTTTTTACCTATGAGCAAAAATGGCGTACTTTTACAGAGCAGCTTGGCTACTGGCTTGACATGGATGATCCTTACCTAACATTAAGTAATGACTATATTGAATCTGTGTGGCATATTTTAAGCCATGTTCACAAGGAAAAACTGTTATACAAAGGACATCGCGTTTCACCTTATTGCCCTAGCTGTCAAACTTCCTTAAGCTCTCATGAGGTGGCACAGGGCTATAAGGATGTTAAGGATTTATCCGTTACTGCAATGTTTAAGCTAGAGGATCGAGACGAATATATCTTAGGCTGGACAACGACGCCTTGGACATTACCAGCCAATGTAGCCTTGGCTATGAATCCTGCTCTTCGATATGTCCGTGTAAGGCATGCAAACAGCATCTATATACTAGCTAAATCGTTGGTATCAAAGGTTTTTTCAGAGCCTGTAGAAATATTAAGTGAGCATGACGGACAGGAGTTTGCAGGTGTTTCCTATCTATCACCATTTTCCTATGTAACCGTCGATAAAGGGCATATCATTGTCATGGCAGATTATGTGACAGAGCATAGTGGAACAGGAATTGTACACATAGCGCCTGCTTATGGAGAGGACGATTATAAAACGGTGCAGCAACATGGCTTGTCCTTTGTCAATGTAGTTGATCTTAAAGGCTGTTATACAGAAGCGGTACCTGAGCTTGTTGGACGATTTGTGAAAGATTGTGATGTCGATATCATTAAAATGCTTGCAGCAAATGAGCTTTTATTTGCTAAAGAAAAATATGAGCATAGCTATCCACATTGCTGGCGCTGTGATTCACCATTATTGTACTATGCAACAGATAGCTGGTTTATCAAAATGTCGGCATTAAAAGAGCAGCTTTTACAAAATAATCAGCAGGTGACATGGTACCCTAGCCATATTAAGGATGGACGATTTGGCAACTTCCTAGAAAACTTAGTGGATTGGAATATTAGTCGTAATCGTTATTGGGGGACACCACTCAATGTGTGGATTTGTCAGGATTGCAATCATGAGGAGGCACCTAACAGTGTTGCAGCGCTACAACAATTAGCCAAAGGAGCTGTCAATGAACAATTAGAGCTGCATAAGCCATTTATAGATGACATTGTCTGTACCTGTCCTGTCTGCCAGGGCAACATGAAACGTACGCCTGAAGTTATCGATGTTTGGTTTGACAGTGGCGCGATGCCATTTGCCCAACAGCATTATCCTTTTGAAGACGTAGCGAACTTTCATCATCTGTTTCCAGCAGATGTGGTCATTGAGGGCATCGACCAAACGCGAGGATTTTTCTATAGCTTATTAGCAGTATCGACCTTGTTTACAGGAAAACCACCTTATAAAAATGTGCTCTCGTTAGGGCATGTACTCGATGAGCATGGACAGAAGATGTCCAAAAGTAAAGGCAATGCATTAGAGCCTGTTGAGTTAATCCAGGAGTATGGAGCAGATGCTCTACGTTGGGCATTTTTAGTTGATAGCTCACCATGGAATCCAAAGCGTTTTTCGAAGAAAATTGTCTTAGATGCGAAATCTAAGCTAGTGGATACACTCGACAATACGTTTAAATTTTATGACATGTATGCCCAAATCGATAACTTTACGTATGATGCTACAAATACAGGTACACGTTCACAGCTAGATCATTGGATATTGTCCCGCTTACATCACACTATCCAGCTTGTCACAACCTCTATGGATGATTATCAATTTACACAGGCTACAAGGGAAATTGGTCAATTGGTGGAAGAGTTAAGCAATTGGTATATACGTCGTTCACGTGCTAGATTTTGGGCAAATGGAATGACAGCAGATAAACGAGGTGCATTTAGCACACTTTACGAGGCTCTGACATCCATTTGTCAATTAATAGCACCGTTTACACCTTTTATAGCAGAGGATATCTACCGTCAACTATGTGGAAAAAGTGTTCATCTTGAGGAATATCCAATATTCGACGATCAACTAGTGGATGTGAAGCTTGAACAAGAAATGGCAACGGTCTTAACAGTTGTCGAACTTGGACGTAGCATTCGCAATAGTCAGGGAATAAAGGTCAAGCAGCCTTTAAGTGAACTCATTGTTGCCCTAAAAGGTGAACTGTCGGATTACCAAGCCTATAGCGAACTCATTCAGGATGAGTTAAACATCAAAGCTTGTAGATGGACACATGATTTTTCAGCCTATGAAAGCGTGCATTATAAATTGAATTTTAAAACAGCGGGAGCGGCATTTGGACCAAAGGTTCATCAAGTAAAAGAGTATGTGTTGTCATTAACAGAGGAAGAGAAACAAATGCTACAACATCATGAAACTGTGGATCTCATGATGGACGGTCAACAGCTAACATTATTAAGAGAACATGTAATAGCTGAATCAATCGTCAAGGACCATTATATTTTAGCGGAGGATAGCACTCGCCGTGTCTTGATGAATGCTCAACTTACAGAGAGCTTACTACAAGAAGGGCAAATACGAGAATTGATTCGTACTATACAAGATGCACGAAAAAAATGGCAGCTACCAGTGGCACAATATGTATCGATTGCCTTTAATGGTAGTGCAGAGGTACTTTTCATGATTCAGCAGCACGAAGCTTTATTACAAGAAAATGTATTAGTTAAAGCTATTCATTATGGTGAGCAATGGCCTCATGCAAAATCCATTGAGACGGCATTGTTTAATGAAAAGCTCACTTTATTTGTTTCTCTATAAAAGAAAAGCTCAGGGTTACCTCCTGAGCTTTTTCTATGTACGTTAAAATAAGCCACTTGCCAGATAACATGCTGTTGCCCAAATAAAGACGGCGGAGCATTTATTAAATAGTCGCATCAATTTTCCAGAGCCGTCTAGTTTTTTGAACGAGGCGCCAGTCAATGTGAGACCGAAAAACCATAGCCAGGAAATGAACACACAAGCAACAGTGAACATTATTTGCTCGGTTCCACTATATTTTAATGCGCTTGTACCAATAACACCGATTGTATCTAAAATAGCATGTGGATTTAGAAGTGACACAGAGAGTGCGAAGAGAATTTGTTTTTTTATAGGCAATGCTTCGCTATTTTCAGTGTTTGCTGGATTTGAACGCCAAATGCTATAGCCCATGTAAAGTAAAAAGATGATACCAATAGTCATTAAAGTGATACGCAACCATTCAAACTGTAGAACAATTAATGACAGACCGAATACCGCAAGTAGAATAAGCAGTGTATCACAGATCGCAGCAGTCACACCTGCTGGCAAAGCGCGTAATAAACTTGGTTGTGTAGCACCTTGTGAAAAAACAAAAACATTTTGTACACCTAATGGCAAAATGAGTCCAAATGCTAAAATGATCCCATGAAGAAAAGCTTCCAATGACCATTCCTCCTTTCTTTACTTATTTTAGATATGGTATAACTAAAAGAAAACGACCAATTGGATGGTTTTTTATCCACCCAATTTCATTGCATGGAAGGAGAAGGAACATGAGCTGGCAGCCGAATAGACGAAGTGATAATACATTACAGCAGCAGATTGTACAGTGGATAACAGCCAATGTGGAGCGAGGAGACTGGGCAGCAGGGACAAAACTACCTACCCAAAGACAGCTAGCCATGCAGTTCGATGTGAATCGTAGCACAGTTCAGCAGGCTTTGGAGGAATTAAAAGCAATGGGCATTCTTGAAGCAAAGGTAGGCTCTGGTGTTTATGTTACGCACAATTCCTGGCATGCATTAATCCAACAAACACAGCCGAATTGGCAAACTTATATCGAAACAAGCATCCACAAGCCAAACTACCACACCATCCAATTAATTAACGAATACGAACAGCGCGAGGATGTAATTCGTTTAGGAACGGGAGAGCTAGCACCCAGTTTGTTGCCTACCGAGGAAATAGAAGCTTCACTGCGAGAGCTATCCTTTCAACCCAAAGCATTAGGCTACTCTTCGCCACAAGGTAATGATCAGCTTCGTAAAGCTATTTGTAAATATGTTCAAAAAAGAGGCATTCCTGCTGAGCCTCAAAACGTCTGTATTGTTTCAGGTGCACTTCAGGCACTACAATTAATTGCTGTTGGCTTATTAGAGCAAGGGTCTATTGTGTTTCAGGAGCCAACCTCCTATTTAAATTCTGTTCACCCTTTTCAGTCAGTTGGCATGCAAATGATTAGTATTGAACGTGATGTACAGCTTGCTCAAACATTAGCGCAAAGGAAACGAAAGAAACAAGCCGTGTTTTATGCCATTCCTACTTTACATAATCCAACAGGTCATGTATGGACAACACGAGAAAAAGAACAGCTATATGAAGCTTGTCAGGCATCACGGATTCCGATTGTAGAAGATGATGTTTATCATGAATTGCTTTTTGAAGAGGCATCACCGCCGCTTAAGGCCATGGATAATAGTGGACAAGTTCTTTATATTGGCAGCGTCTCTAAAACCTTAAGCCCAGGGTTACGCATTGGCTGGCTCATCGGTCCAACCACTGTGATTGAGCGATTAGCCGATATAAAAATGCAAACAGACTATGGCTCAAGTGCCATTTCTCAGGAAATTGTCCTACATTGGCTGCAATCAGGAAAATATGAAAAGCATCTCGCAGGATTACGTCAACAATTACAGGAGCGAGCCAATTTTACGGAACAGCTTTTAAAGGAGAAGTTTACAGATGTGGCGAATTGGAGCAAACCAAGGGGAGGCTTTTATATTTGGTTCAAGTTTCATGAGCCGCTTGTAGATAAAGACTTCTTTATGAAGCTGTTGCAGCGGCAAGTATTAATCAATCCAGGCTATATCTACGATCCACAAGATCATCATCATATTCGTCTATCCTACGCCTATGCAACCTATGAAGAATTACAGGAAGGCTTACAAATTCTACATGAATGTGCGGTGGAGGCTATTGGACGAAAGAGTAAGTAAGGACTTACCCTGAAGTTAGGAAAACGAGAGAAGGTTGCTCTAAAAGTGATCAAAGAAGTGAGAAACCCGCTCTAAAGTGGTTGAGAAACGATCAAACAAGTAAGGAATCCGCTCCAAAGTAGATGAGAAGTGATCAAACAACTGAAGAACCCGCTCGAAAATTAGCGAAAAGTGATCAATGTAGCAAGCTCCTCTCAATAAAGTATCTATGCTTAGTCAGCCAACCCACTGCCAGAAAAGAAAGTGAATAATCCAAGCTGTGTATCCATACATTTTAGAAGAATAGAAGTATTTTATTTTGATTACAAACATAAAGAGGTGAACGATTGGAAAATTTGCCACCGGGTTATTTTCAGGTGCCTCAGCCTATTCGAGGTGATGGGGCTGGAGGGGTGGATAAGGGGCCACGGGATATTATGAGGGATTTAGAAAATCCTGATATGCTAGTGCCACCAACGACTGATGCGGGTTTGATTCCTAATTTACGATTCTCGTTTTCAGACACGCATATGACCTTAAATCAAGGTGGGTGGTCACGGGAAATTACGGTTCGTGAATTACCGATTGCTACGACTTTGGCGGGTGTGAACATGAGTTTGACACCAGGAGGCGTACGTGAGCTGCACTGGCATCAACAGGCAGAGTGGTCTTATATGCTGCTTGGCCATGCTCGCATTACAGCCGTCGATCAGAATGGTTGTAACTTTATAGCGGATGTGGGACCTGGTGATTTATGGTATTTTCCACCTGGCATTCCTCATTCCATTCAAGGACTTGAGGATGGCTGTGAATTCTTATTAGTATTTGATGATGGGCATTTCTCAGATCTGAACACACTGTCAATTTCAGATTGGTTTGCTCATACGCCAAAAGAAGTGTTATCAGCGAATTTTGGGGTTCCTATTCATGCTTTCGATCACATCCCGAGTGAACAGGTATATATTTATCAGGATCGGGTTCCGGGGCCAATTGATTCTCAGAAAGTGCAATCTCCATATGGTGAGGTTCCGCAAACCTTTAAACATCGTTTGTTGGCACAGCCTCCATTAAAAACACCTGGAGGCAGTGTGCGCATTGTCGATTCGACTAATTTTCCAATTTCTAAAAATATCGCGGCTGCACTGGTGGAAATTGAGCCAGGGGCGATGCGGGAGTTGCATTGGCATCCTAACAACGATGAATGGCAATATTATCTGCAAGGAAAAGGCCGTATGACAGTTTTCACAGGGAATGGAACGGCTCGAACATTTGATTATCGGGCGGGAGATGTTGGCTATGTCCCATTTGCGACGGGGCATTATATTGAAAATACTGGAACAGAGCCATTATGGTTTTTAGAAATGTTTAAAAGTGATCGATTCCAGGATGTGTCCTTAAATCAATGGATGGCGTTAACGCCGACAGAATTGGTGCGAAGTAATTTACAGGTCGGTCCTGAGCTGCTTGAGGCTCTCAGAAAAGAAAAATGGCCGGTTGTAAAATATCCTGGTTTTTCCTATTATCCGAAATAATTAAAGCAGGTGGGAAGTTCTCCACCTGCTTTTTGTTTAATATTGATATTTTTTGCGTGTCATTAGCAAAATAGCGATGGCTGGTATTGTACAAATGAGCATGGCTGCGAAGGACAGACCTGGTGATATTTCGTATAAATAGCCACCTAAAAATGTAAGGATGGCAGTACTTAAGCCCATAGCTAATGCAGAGTATAAACCTTGTGCATTGGGGATTTGTTCCTTTGGTAGCGCTTTTGTTAAGTAGCGAATAAAGGCAAAATGGGCTAATGCAAAGGATAATGCGTGCAAGGTTTGAGAAGCGATAAATACCCAGACATTTGGGAACAAAAAGATAAGTAACCAACGTAGGGAAGAGCCGCTCGCTGCTAAGAGTAATAAGGATGATGAGCGCCATTTCGTCAATAACGTATCAGCCTTCATAAAGTAAAGAATTTCGCAAATAACAGCGATATTAATAATCATACCCATATAGAATGGATCAACCTGTAAATCTTCTAAATAAATATAACCGTAGCTATAATAGGAGGCATGTGCACCCTGTAGCAAGATCACGATGAATAAAACAATCGGGAAGCCTTTGATAGTCCATAGTGTTTTCATCGACAATGATTTTGCACGCTGTTCTTTTGTTGGTACTACGAGTAATTCCTTTGGTGTTGCTAATTGTTGCATAAGTAACATGCCCACCAACCCTATAATCATGCTCCAGAAGATGATGTTCTTTCCAAAAACGCCTGTCAGCATACTAATAATTAAAACAGCGATGACAAAGCCAAATGAACCATAGGAACGGCTTTTACCATAATGAATATTGCCATACTGCACAAGCGTAGCGGCACTGCTTTCCACAGCAGGTAATAGTGCTGGGTAAAAAACACTAAATAAAATGGTCACGATTAATAATGCTGTAAAGCCTGTGCTTGGAATATAGAGCAAGGCAGTTAGCAACGAGCCTATTGCTAAAATTGTAATGAGTCGTTTATTGTGTACGTATTTTGCAAGTGTTGGGAAGAAGAAGAGATTGGATGTGGCACGAGCTAGGAGCCCACAGCCCATCACGACACTTGCCTGCGAGACGGTTAGATGTTTCGCATCCACCAGCCAACCTGTCCAGTAGGGTAAGAAAATGCCCCAAGTGATAAAAAATGTAAAGAAATTCTGAGAAAGCCATCGTTGATTGTTCATATAATTTCCGTACCTCCATTAACTATGTTGAATAATAGCATGTTCATCGCTACAATAATGTGAGATATCTCATATTTTTTATAGGAGAGAGTAAAAAATGCATATTTTAACAGCTGAAGCCCGTACCCATTATCTTGAAAAATATCCGATCGATGATTTTTTCTCATTTGATATCAATCCCTATTTAGAAGTCCGCCAGTTTGACAAGGGGGAGTGGATCTTCCAGGAAGGCTCCTTTCCAGACACCGTGTATTACATGATAGAAGGAAAGGCGAAGCTCTATATGACACATAAAAATGGCAAGGTATCTCTTATTGAATACCTAGAGGCTCCTCTTTTTATGGGGGAAATTGAATTGTTAAATGAGGCTAGGTATACAAAGGGGATACAAACCGTCACCAAAACAATTTGCTATTCGATTACACAGTCATGTAAGGAGAAGTTACTTGTGGATGCTTTGTTTTTACGTAGACTTTGTGTATTTTTAGGGGAAAAAGCGACAAAAATGACATCTAAATATACACAAAATCAGGCCTATCCGCTGGAAAATCGCTTAGCAGCCTTTATCCAATTATCAGCCGACCAAGGTGTCTACAAGGAAAAACATACGGAAATCTGCGAATATTTAGGGGTCTCTTATCGCCATTTACTATATGTCTTGGCACAGTTTTGTGATGAAAGGATATTGGAAAAGCGTAAGACAGGCTACCAAATTATTGATAAAAATCGTCTCGCACAACTGGCACAGGAAGTACTATGAAAACAACCATTCCATAAAGGTTGCCTATTAGTGCAGATCAGCTGAGGGAATTAATTCAATTTTATAAGTTATAAATTAAAAAGGATTTGACTTCTTTAAATGAAGTCAAATCCTTTTTTGTTGTATTCACTTTTTTTAATTAACCAGCGAGCGATATCCTTACCACTATGGTAAAAGTCCACTTCATTTACCTTGTTTTTTTGGATGGAGAGGTCAGGGGTGTTTTCTAAAACGTCAAAAGGTAAAACACCGATACATAAATGATTATTTGTTGGAAAATCTCCTTGTTGCTTACTGCCACTTTGTATCGATTCACTATGCTTGTTCATTGAGTTTTGTGTCATATGGAATGCAAGTAGTTCTCCTTGTGCCAATGCTGTCCTTGATGAGTAACCAGTACTTTTCATTCAACATGCCCCCTTTTGTCGTTATAGTTATTGTACAAGACTAAGTGGGAAAATAGCCGTTATTTACAAGGCTTTTACAATAACTTTAAGGTTCATGGAAAATTTAGTGATTTGTAACCGTATTCATACCATTATGGGATAAAAACCATAGAAAACTGATATAAATTCTTTTTAAAAAACTCATACTCAAACTATTGTGAATTTTTCTAACACGAAGTATTATTGTAATTAGATTTAACGTGAAAGTTTTCACAAAGTCGCGAAATCGTTAGGAGGAATTTTTAATGAGTGCAATTCGAGTAGGTATTGTAGGATATGGAAATTTAGGACGTGGTGTGGAGTATGCCATTTCACAAAATCCAGATATGGAATTAGTAGCAGTGTTCACACGACGTGATCCTTCAACAGTAAACGTAGCAAGCAATGCAAGCGTATATTTAGTAGATGACGCTGAAAAATTCCAAAACGACATTGATGTTATGATTTTATGTGGTGGTTCTGCAACAGATTTACCAGAGCAAGGTCCACATTTTGCACAATGGTTTAATACAATTGATAGCTTCGATACACATGCGAAAATTCCTGAATTTTTCGATGCTGTAGATGCAGCGGCACAAAAATCTGGTAAAGTATCTGTTATCTCAGTTGGTTGGGATCCAGGTCTATTCTCTTTAAATCGTCTACTTGGAGAATCGGTATTACCAGTTGGTACAACATATACATTCTGGGGCGATGGCCTAAGTCAAGGACATTCAGATGCTGTTCGTCGTATTGAAGGCGTAAAAAATGCTGTTCAATACACATTACCGATTAAAGAAGCGGTAGAACGAGTTCGTAACGGTGAAAACCCTGAACTAACAACACGTGAAAAACATGCACGTGAATGTTGGGTTGTATTAGAAGATGGTGCAGATGCAACAAAGGTTGAACAAGAAATTGTCACAATGCCTAACTATTTCGATGAATATGACACAACAGTGAACTTCATTTCTGAAGATGAATTTAAAGCAAATCATACTGGTATGCCACATGGTGGTTTTGTCATTCGCAGTGGTGACAGTGGTGCAAACGATAAACAAATTCTCGAATTCTCATTAAAACTGGACAGTAATCCAAACTTTACATCTAGCGTATTAGTGGCTTATGCACGTGCAGCACACCGTTTAAGTCAAGCGGGTGATAAAGGTGCGAAAACAGTATTTGATATCCCATTAAGCCTACTTTCGCCAAAATCAGCTGCTGAATTACGTAAAGAATTACTATAAACGTAGCTAATGATCCCGATTATCATTGAGTTGATAATCGGGAATTTTTTTAAGCCTAATTTTTTCCTAAAAATAATGCTTCCTTTATAGCAAGAATAGCCTTTCTAGTTGCCACTGTTAAATTTTCTTTCATAAATGGTACTAAGTCTTTTGGAATTGCAATAACCACATATCCATACTTCACTCAAATTCCTTCGCTCGGTAAAGCAGTTCCATTATAATCGGAACTCGTATAATCTCTATATTTAAAGGCGGTTCATTTAGCCACTTTCCTTCTAAATTTTAGTAATATAACAGGATACTAAAATTGGGAAGAAAATACCAACTAAATTCTACTTCCATCCCTCAAACAAAAAATGGGGATAAAATCTATAAAAATACATAAAAAATATGGTAAACTGTCAATAATTTAATAATCTGAATTTTTGTAGAAATTTTTGTAACCTTACAAAATATGGAGGTTATGTTTATATGACAGCAGATATTATTATTCAATCAAAATGTATGGCCCCCAATCCATCCACGCATTGTATTAATAGAGCAACACTAATGCGAACGCTAAAGAAAAGTCATCATCATACTTGTACTTTCTTGCATAGTGGAGCAGGGTACGGTAAAACAACCATTCTAACTCAATTTCTTGCAACCGAATCAAGTACGTTTTCTTGGTATAGTATTTCTGATGAAGATGATAATTTATTACCCTTTTTGAGGCACCTCTTTTTTAGTATACAGCGCGTCGTACCGAATTTTGGTCATACATTTGATGGGTGGAACCAATTATCGCGCTTTCCAAAAATGGATGAGCTCAATCGATGGTATAAGCTTTTTGTCAATTGCCTCTGCGATATAGACGAGCCTCTTCTCATCGTGATTGACGATTTTCACCTAGTAGATCATGTTTTTCCTATTAATTATTTCATGGAAAAAATCATTGAATTTGCTCCACCCAGCATTCATTTTATTTTGGCTTCCAGAACACTACCCAATTGGGATATTATGAGGAAATTAAAGCTACAAAAAAGATGGCTCGTTATAAAAGAGGACGAACTGGCATTTTCAACTGAGGAGATTGCAGTGTTTTTTGAAGAATATGTAGATGTACATTTATCCGAGGCTGAAATGAAAAAAGTATTAGAGATCACTGAAGGCTGGGCCATTAGCATTTCCTTATTGGCAGAGCAATGGCATCATGCTTCGCTAGATCATTGGCTGACGATTCCCACAAATGAGCTATTCACATATTTATCAGAGGAAGTTTATAGTAGGATGACTGCTACTGAGCAGGAGACGATCTTAAAATTAGCGATTTTTCCTACCTTTTCTGCGGAGCTATTGAAAGCGTTTTATGGCGCTGAGATTGCGCAAATGCTGAATGTATTAACTCAGCGTCATTTATTTATCCAACCTGTGACAACAGATGGCTTCTATCGTTTTCATGCATTGTTTAGTCGATTTTTAGAAATGAAATGGCGACAGTATCCAACACAACATGCGGACCTTCATAAACAAGCAGCATTGTATTATGTAGAACTTCAAAATATTCAAGCTGTCCTGTATCATGCCTTTAAAACGAATGATCATCATTTTTGCGGAGAGCTCCTACAGCTTCATGCAGAATCAATCGTACGGGCTGGTCAATTTGAATGGTTGCTCGAAAAAATCAATCGATTTAGTGCACAGGAAAAAGATAAATTTTATAAATTAAATTATTTTGAGGGTGAATGTCATCGCTACCGAGCTTATTATGAGAAAGCGAAACAATCCTATGAAAAATGTGCAATCCTCGCACAGCAGCAGCGGGATCACCTATTTATGACAAAGTCTCAAGCTGGGATAGCCCATATTTACTTAGACACCATTCAACCTGCTTTAGCAGAGCCATATCTCGAGAAAGCATTAGAGCTAGCGAAACATACACCATTGCGCAAAGAGGAATTACTAGAACTTCAACGGCAATACGCTGAAAATTTAGTGAATCTAGGGAAGGCCAAGGGTGCACAGCTCTTTATGGAGGACGTCGCATTGCCAGAGGATGTCATACAGCGAGCAAATGTTGATGTACGTGTTTTACTACGAACAGGACAACTACGGGAGGCCAAGGAGTTATTAGCGCAGCGTCTTGAATTACCGCCTCAGCTTGTTGCAACCCATCGAGAAAGTGAACTGCTGGCAGCTTTCGTTTATGCACTGTTAGGTCAAGGCAAAGAAGCCTGGTATGCTGCCCAGCATGGTATTCGAAGAGGATTAAAAGAGAAGTCTATTTTCATAGAGGCGGTTGGCTATATCAGAAAGGCTCATGCTCTGCTGTTAATGGATTTCCCAGATCATTATGGGGCATGTCAAGCCTATGAAAAAGCGTTGACCCTCATGAATGCCATTAATATTTCTCGTGTGAAGGCGGAGCCATATATGGGTTTAGCCATTGTCAAACATTTGTTAGGAGATATGGTAGCGGCTAAGAAATACTTAGCACTGGGCTTACAGGAAACGGAGCAAGTTCAAGATGCTTGGATGACAGCGCTTATTCTTTTAGCAGAAGTAAAAATAATACTTTCTGAGCAAGAAATAGGGCGAGCGAAGCAATTATTAAAGAAGACACAGCAACTATTTCAGGAGTGCGGTGATCGCAATGGCTTGATGCATGTCTTATTTTATCAATCAATGATTGCCCTGAAAGAGTGTAATAAGAAGCCGTTTCAACAGTATTTTCAACAGTTTGCACAACTATGTGTCTCAAATGGCTATGAATACTTCTTACAAAGGCCAACGATACTTGGTCCGAGCAATCGAATGGTTTTTTACGAGCTATTGCAATTTAGTCAAAAATGCCAGATGGAGCATCCAGCTATATTAGCATTGCAAAATCATTTTCAGGTCGAGGATAGTATTAGTTATCCGCATGATGAAATACAGATAAATCTTTTCGGGAGTTTAAATTTAATTCGTACACAACGAAAGCTAGAAGACAAAGAATGGCAACGTGATAAATCAAAGGAATTATTCGTATATCTCTATTGCCATCGCCATCGCTTTACACCAAAGGAAGAAATAGCACAGGCATTATGGCCAGATCGTAGTGTCGAGTCCTTGGATCGTGATTTTAAGGTGGTGTTAAATACGTTACTTAAAGTGTTGGAGCCGCAACGACATGCAAGACAAGAGAGCTTTTTCATTCAGCGGAAAAATAATATGTATCAGTTACAAAATATTGCTTTTCTCCAAATTGATGTTGAACGTTTTCACTATTATTACAGCTTAGGAATCGACGAATTTGATCCACAGCTGTCCAATGAGTGGCTCTTATTAGCGGAAGCGAGCTATATGGATGCGCTCTATGCGGAAAAAAAGCAAATCGACTGGCTAACGCAGGACCGTGAAAAGCTACAATTTTTATATATCGAAGTCTTAGAACGACTAGCACAAAATGCAACAAGACAACAGCAATATAAAAAAGCCATTTTTTTCGCAGAAAAGATGCTACGCGAGGATGCACTCTGGGAAGAAGCGTATCGCCTGCTCATGTACAGCCACTACCAGCTCCATAATCGTTCTCTTGCCTTAAAATGGTATGAAAAATGTGTCCAGCAATTACAACAAGAGCTTAACACAACCCCGATGGAATCCACCATGACGGTCTATGACTTGATAATGGGGTAATTGGTGTTGTTATTAAGGCTAGGTGAAGTGATTTTGTATTGGATGGGCTTGCTCAAGTGTGGGGAAGTGCTCCATTGATTGTGGGAATGCTCATTCATATGTGGAAACCCGCTCCAACTGAGAGTAGAGCCGCTCCTAAGTAATGTGAAAACACTCCAACAGAGGAGGTGCCCCCTCCTAGTCAAAGCACTCATTCTATGAGGAACTCACTCATAAACTATGTCAATCCGCTCCAACAGTGGGGTAGTCAATACTATAAAAATGTAACCTATTTGGAGGAACAACAATGCCATTTTGTCAGACAAGTAAAGCGAATATTTACTACGAAATAATTGGAACAGGGATACCTATCATCATGCTACATGGTTTTTCTCCTGATCATCGTTTGATGAAGGGCTGTATGGAGCCTGTTTTTAAAGAGCGTGAAGGGTGGAAACGTATTTATCTGGATCTTCCGGGAATGGGAAAAACAACAGACTATTCATCAATTCAAAACTCGGATGAAATGCTAGAAGCGATTATCGAAATGATACACACAATCATTCCACAAGAATCGTACTTGTTGGTTGGTGAATCTTATGGTGGCTATTTAGCGCGCGGTATTATGAGGAAATCAGTGGATCAACTTTTAGGTACTGCCTTTATTTGCCCTCTCATCATTCCTGAAAAAGAACAACGTACGGTGCCACCGCATTGTATTGTACAAGCAGACACCGCTTTTTTATCAACATTAAGTCAGCAGGAGCAAGATGATTTTATGGCTAATCAAGTTGTCTTAGATGCCTATAATTGGGAGCGCTATTCAACAGAGGTGTTGGCAGGGTGTAATCTAGCAGATCAGGCATTTTTAGAAAAAATTCAGCAAAGCTACGGATTTTCCTTTGCCGTTGACGAAAGGTCCTTTGATAAGCCAAGTCTCTTTTTGCTTGGTAAACAAGATTCTGTGGTTGGCTATAAGGACGCGTTTTCACTTCTAGAGAAGTTTCCCAGAGCAAGCTTTGCCATTTTAGATAGAGCAGGCCACAATTTGCAGATCGAGCAACCTGAATTGTTTACCGAGCTGATGAGTGAATGGTTGAAGCGTGTAGAGGGAGCGATGGATTAAAGTGATACTTGCAAATGATAAATTATTTTTAAGAGAATTCAGGCAGCAAGACTGGGTTGATGTGCATAAATATGCCTCTCAGGAGGTTGTTTGTAGGTATCAAACATGGGGACCGAATTCAGAAGAGGATACAAAAGAATTCATTCAGGATGCTCTCGAAGAAGCAACACAAACACCAAGGGAACGATATGTTTTTGCTATTATTCATCAAGAAACATTAATAGGTGCGGTAGAAATGATGATCAGGGATTTTGTAAATGAAGTCGGGGAAATTGGCTATATCGTGAACCCTGATTATTGGGGTAAGGGAATAGCAACGCAGAGTGCTAAATTGATGATGACTTTCGGCTTTGAAACATTAAAGCTCCATCGTATTTATGCAACCTGCGACCCTCGAAATATTGGATCATCCAAAGTATTAGAGAAAATAGGAATGTCAAAGGAAGGAATATTACGTGAAAACATGCTAATGAAAGATGGCGTTTGGCGAGATTCATTATTGTATAGTATGTTGAAACAGGAATGGTTATCATGAAGCGTATGATTAAAAGTCATCTTATTTAGGGGTATAAAGCTATGCAGAAGGAAAAGAGCAATAAGAATCCGATGTATCACTGCAATTAAATGCAGTAGGGAATGAGAAAAAAATTATAAGAAAAATAGATGTGGACTCTAAAAAGCAAGAATGTTGATTTCTAAACATTCTTGCTTTTTGTTTTAAGAAATGTTGTTTAGTTGCCATTCTGCTTCGCTCCATTTTCGGGACAGAGCTAGGTGGCTTATATTTGAGCCAGCTAGCTTGTAACTAATTTGTAACTGGACTTTTATATAGTGTTGTCATAGCAAGAAAGCGCTTTCTAGGGAGCTTATTTTGAAGGGGGATATGGGATGAGGAAGCAGTGGTATTGGTTTCTTTTAGTGATGTTGGCTGTGGTGTTGGTGGCTTGTAATGGGGATACGAAAGAGGGTGCAACGGAAGCGGATTCTTCTGATGGGGAGACGAAGGCGGTTACTGCGGAAGGCGGCACAATTAAGATTGGTGTGCTTGCATCGTTAACTGGGGCGCTTGAGTCATATGGGAAGCAGACGCAGCGAGGATTTGATTTAGGAATTGAGTATGCAACAGGCGGCACGATGGAGGTCAATGGTAAGAAAATAGAAATTGTATATGAGGATACCGAAACAAAGCCCGAGGTGGCTGTACAAAAAGCGACAAAGCTTTTAGAAGATGATCAGGTTGATTTTTTAGTCGGCTCTTCAAGCTCGGGTGATACGCTTGCTGTTCTACCGCTTGCCGAGGAGTATGAAAAAATTATGGTGGTAGAGCCTGCAGTGGCTGACAGTATTACAGGTTCAGAGTTCAATGAGTATATTTTCCGAACAGGTCGTAATTCATCACAGGATGCCTATGCGGCAGCAGCGGCTATTGCAGGCAAAGGTGTGAAGATTGCTACATTTGCGCCAGATTATTCGTTTGGCTGGGATGGTGTGAATGCCTTTAAAACGGCAGCGGAGAAATTAGGGGCTGAAATTGTACTAGAGGAGTATGCAGATCCTGCTGCAACAGATTTTACTTCCAATTTGCAAAAAGTGATTGATGCGAAGCCAGACTATTTGTTTGTGGTTTGGGCGGGGGCAAATTCACCATGGAATCAAATTGCAGATCTTAAAATTCAAGAAAAGGGCATTAAAATTTCGACGGGTGCGCCGGATATTATTGCGCTTCAATTTATGAACCCATTGGTTGGGATGGAGGGCTTCTCGGTGTATTATCATACACTTCCTCAAAATGATGTCAATGAATGGTTAGTAGATGAACATCAAAAACGTTTCAATGAAGTGCCCGACTTATTTACTCCTGGCGGCATGTCTGCGGCGATTGCTATTGTGGAGGCATTGAAACAATCGGATGGGGATGCAGACGCCAACAAGTTAATCGACGTTATGGAAGGTATGTCCTTTGAAACACCAAAAGGGACAATGACATTCCGTGAAGAGGATCACCAGGCTCTACAATCCATGTATTCGATTCGCTTAGAGCAACAAGATGGTGTGGATTATCCAGTACCAGTACTTATTCGGGAGCTTAGTCCTGAAGAGACAGCACCGCCCGTTATGAATTAAAGAATTGAGAGGCAGCATAGCTGTCTCTCTACATAAATGTGAGAAGGAAGGGAGTAGAGAATGGAGCCTATATTATATACAGATAATTTAACAATTCGTTTTGGGGGACATACGGCTGTAGATGGCGTTAATTTTCAAATGCCTGAGAAGCATTTAAAGTCCATTATTGGGCCGAATGGTGCTGGGAAAACAACCTTCTTTAATTTGATTAGTGGTGAGCTAAAGCCAACTGCGGGTGATGTTTATTTTAAAGGGCAATCACTTGCACAAAAGTCGGCCATTGAAAGAACTCGAATGGGATTGGGACGATCTTTTCAGATTACCAATGTTTTTCCAAACTTAACGGTTCTCGAAAATGTTCGTTTAGCCGTTCAATCCAAGGAGAGAATTCGTTATCAGCTATTCCGCCATTACAAAAGCTATCAGGCGATTACGGACAAAGCGGAGGAGTTATTGGCACTTGTGTTACTCGACAATAAACGAGATGCCCTGACAACAATGCTATCCCATGGAGAGAAAAGAAAGCTTGAGATTGCCATGCTACTCGCGTTAGATACAGAAATTCTACTGCTCGATGAACCCACTGCAGGGATGTCATTAGAGGAAGTACCTACGATTTTAGAAATTATTCGAAGCATAAAACAGCAGGGGGATAAAACCATTTTGCTCATTGAACACAAAATGGATATGATTTTGGATTTATCGGATTCTATTATGGTGTTGTTCAATGGTCAGCTATTAGCAGATGGCTCACCAGAGGAAATTATGAATAATGATACTGTGCAACATGCATATTTAGGAGGGCTGTACGATGACCACCTTACTGACATTGAATGAGGTTCACACGCACATTGGTCAATATCATATTTTGCAGGGCGTTAATTTTGAAGCGAAGGAGGGGCAGGTGACTGTACTGCTCGGACGCAATGGCGCAGGGAAAACGACCACCCTGAAAACAATAATGGGTTTAACGCCTGCAACAAAGGGTGACATTGCCTTTCGCTCCCAATCGATTAAAAAAAGTCCTACCTATAAGGTGGCGAAATTAGGAATCGGCTATGTACCTGAAAATCAAGGGATTTTTGCAGATTTAACGGTAGAGGAAAACATGAAGGTAGCGATGCGCAAGGAGGATACAGCCACATTAGAGCGACAGCAATATGTGCTAGAGCTGTTTCCTGATTTAAAGAAGTTTTGGAAAAAGGCTGGTGGGCATTTATCGGGTGGTCAAAAGCAAATGCTGTCCATGGCAAGAGCCTTTATCAATGATAGCCAATTAATATTGATAGATGAGCCTTCCAAGGGACTTGCTCCGATAGTTGTGGAAAAAGTGATGGAAGCCATTGTGGAAATGAAAAAGAAAACGTCCATTGTTCTAGTGGAGCAAAACTTTATAATGGCTAGTCGAATTGGTGATACCTATACATTAATCGATGATGGTAGAACAGTAAATTCGGGCAATATGCAGGATTTGATTTATGATGAAGAGCTAAAACGCAAGTATCTTGGCATTGGATAGAGGGGGGTGACTATCATTGGAGTTATTCGTCAATTTAA
Organism: Lysinibacillus sp. JK80; assembly: GCF_027557635.1. NCBI lineage: Bacteria > Bacillati > Bacillota > Bacilli > Caryophanales > Bacillaceae > Lysinibacillus > Lysinibacillus sp. JK80. The sequence goes on from NZ_CP058997.1 coordinate 689,551, forward strand.
TCATTAATGGCTTGGCCACTGGGATGTTAATTTTTCTGCTAGCAGCTGGTTTGACATTAATTTTCGGTTTAATGGATGTATTGAATTTTGCGCATGGTGGGCTCTTTGTTTGGGGGGCCTATGCGGGCATCTTTACCTATATGTTGACAGAAAGTTTTATCGTTGGGATTATAGGCGCGATTGTGACTGGAGCGTTGCTTGGACTGCTGACAGAGAAATTCATTATTACGCCTGTTTACGGCAATCATATTCAGCAAATTTTAATTACCTTAGGGCTGATGCTCGTTTTGCAGGAGCTTATTAAGGTGGTCTTTGGACCAAATGGGGTGGCAGTAAAAACACCAAGTTATTTAGCAGGAAGCTGGGAAATTGGTGATGTGATCATCATTAAATATCGTTTATTTATTATTGTCATAGGGTTTGTGATTTTTGGTATTTTCCAATACATGCTGAAGCGCACGAAGATTGGCTTGATCGTTCGGGCTGGGGTGCAGGATAAGGAAATGGCGCAGGCTCTCGGTATTCATATTAAGCGTGTATTTTTATACGTCTTTATGGTGGGCGCTGCTCTGGCGGCACTTAGTGGAATGTTGATGGCTCCCTATTCAGGTGTGATTTATGCGGAAATGGGCATGGAGTATGCCATTTTAGGCTTTATTGTTGTGGTAATTGGCGGTATGGGTAGTTTTTCTGGCTCCCTGCTTGCAGCGATTTTAGTTGGGCTAGCAGGTAGCTTTATGGCTTATTATGTCCCTGTGCTGTCACTGGCAGTCAATATGATTTTAATGGCCATCGTTTTAATTTTCCGTCCTCAGGGGCTGTTTGCGATGCGAAAGGAGCGGACATCATGAACAACAAAATATCTTTACGCGCTTTCGCTTTTTTCCTGTTACTTGTCATTTTTATTATCCTTCCTTTTGTCAATGATTCAAGGACACTACTTATTTTACTAACACAAATCTTTATTTTTGGGATATTGGCAATGAGTTATGATATTTTACTAGGCTATACAGGCATCGTCTCCTTTGGGCACGCCATGTTCTTCGGCATTGGTGCCTACACAACAGCAGTCATGCTTAAGCAGATGGATCACACACTCTTGATCTTTGTACTGTCCATCGTGATTGGTATGATACTAGCAGGCTTCATTAGCTTTTTAGTAGGTTTATTAACCTTACGCTTAAAAAGTCATTTTTTTGCGATGCTGACGCTAGCCTTTTCGGGGTTATTTTTAGTCTTAGCTGAAAAGTGGCGCTCTGTTACGTATGGCAATGATGGCTTTACATTCAGAGCACCTGATCTATTTAGAGATCGAATGACCTTCTATTTCTTTGTGCTAGCAAGCTTGGTTGTCATCTTTTTGGCGCTCTACCGCTTTGTTAATTCACCAACAGGCCGTATTTTAATTGCCGTTCGTGAAAATGAACAGCGGACGAAATCATTAGGCTTTAATACGTTGCACTATAAAGTCATTGCCTCAGTTGTGGCAGGCATTGTAGCAAGTTTTGCTGGCTCCTTATATGCAGTGTCATTGCGCTTCGTTAACACGAGTGTGATGGCCATGGATATTACGCTGGATGCATTGTTAATGACGATTATCGGTGGGGTTGGTACTTTAGTGGGGCCGTTATTAGGCTCGGCGGTCATTGAATATGCGCAACATGCACTGTCAGGGCTTGCACGAGATTATCCTATTTTCGAACGTTGGATTATCTTCTTCGGGATTCTCTATATTTTAGCCGTTATCTTCTTCCCAAAAGGTATTATTGGCTCATTAAGATTGCTCTTTTGGAAGTGGCGAGGAAGGCTAAAGCAACGAAAAACGACAGGTCCCTTGCCTCAGGAAAAGGAGCGATTTGAATGACAGTTGGTATTGTTAGTACAGGTATTTATCTACCTCAACAGAAGATGGCGTCGCAGGAAATTGCGGCTCTTTCCAATATTCCTGAGGCCATTATCCGTCAAAAAATGGGCATTCATGAAAAGCCAATTCCTGATAAGTCTGATCATACCGTGCAAATGGGTATATGGGCAGCACAGGAGGCGATTCAAAAAGCGAATATAGACCCTAAGGATATTGATGTTGTCATCTATATGGGGGAGGAACATAAGGAATATCCACTCTGGACAGCCTCCATTAAAATGCAGGAGGAGCTTGGTGCTGTGAATGCATGGGCATTTGATGTGCAATTACGCTGCGGCACTACAATCATGGCGTTGAAAGTGGCGAAAAGCCTAATGGCCTCAGATGACACGATACGAACCATTCTGTTAGCAGGTGGTTATCGCAATGTTGATTTTATCGATTATAGCAATCCACGAACGCGCTTTATGTACAATTTAGCGGCTGGTGGAGGGGCCATGTTATTACAAAAAAACTATGAAAAAAATTTGCTACTAGAGGCAGATATTATAACGGATGGTTCTTTCTCAGAGGATGTAGTCGTGCCAGTCGGGGGAACGAAAAATCCATTAACCCCAACCCTTTTAACCGAAAATTTATATAAGCTTGACGTTTTGGACCCCATTGGGATGAAGGAGCGGCTAGAACAAAAATCTTTAAGCAATTTTTTGAAGGTCATTCGCAGTTCTTTAGCGAAAAGTGGATACAGTGAGGAACAGCTCAATTATTTAGCGATGCTGCATATGAAACGATCTGCACATGATTATATTTTAGCAGAGCTTGGCTTACAGCAGGAGCAGTCTATTTATTTGCAAGACTATGGACATATTGGTCAGATCGATCAAATATTGTCCCTACAGCTAGCACAGGAGCAAAACCAAATTCAAGCAGGCGATATTGTGATGCTTGTTAGTGCTGGCATTGGCTATGTATGGGGAGCTATCACAATACGTTGGGGATAAGGGGGAAATGGCATGGTAAAAACGATTCAACTAGCGAATGGAGAAACAATGGCCTATCGCAAGCGATCAGGTGGAGGTCATCCTTTAGTGTTGGTACATGGCAATATGACATCTTCTAAGCATTGGGATATTCTGATGGATGCTTTAGACGAGAAATACACCATTTACGCGATAGATTTACGTGGTTTTGGTGAATCATCCTATCTTAAGCCAATCACTGCTATTAAAGATTTTAGTGATGATGTCAAACTATTTGTGGATGCACTGCAACTGCAAAGCTTTGATATGATTGGCTGGTCAACAGGTGGAGCTGTCTGTATGCAGTTTGTAGCAAATTATCCAGGACACTGTCAACGACTAATTTTACTTGCGTCTGCTTCTACACGTGGTTATCCATTTTACACGGATTTAGGAACAGGCAATCCAGCCTCCTTTAAGCGAGCCTATCATTATGAGGAGGTATTAGTGGATACATCCAAAACAAAGCTTATTCAAGGCTTCTACGATGAAAAAAATGCGGAGGGCTTACAGTCTATATGGAATGCATTAATTTATACGCATCATCGACCAAACGAGGGAAAATATCAAGAATATGTAGAGGATATGCTTACACAGCGCAATTTAGCAGAAGTATATCATGCACTCAATACATTTAATATAAGCGCTGTTGACAATGAGGTGGCAAAAGGCTCTCGGGAGGCCATGTTGCTTCATATCCCAATTTTAGTGCTCCGAGGGGATCGTGATTTGGTGATTACAGAGGAAATGAATGCAGAGATATTACATGATTTAGGCAAAACAGCACAGTTTGTAAGCCTAAAAGATTGTGGGCATTCGCCTTTGGTCGATGATTTAGCACAATTGACAGCTGAAATTGAAGCCTTTTTAGAAATTGGAGGAAGACAGTATGCGTTTGAACAATAAAGTGGCTATCATTACAGGCGCTGCAAACGGTATTGGCTATGCGGCTGCTGAGCGTTTTATCGAGGAGGGGGCATGGGTATTTATCGCCGATTATGACGATAAAGCAGGCATTCTAGCAGCACAACAACTAGGCGAAAATGCTGTATTTATACAAGTAGATGTTGCAAGTAGAGAGAGCGTTAATCAGCTGGTGACGGCAGTGATCGAACAGGCAGGACGGATTGATATTTTAGTGAATAATGCGGGGATTACAAGAGACGCGATGCTGACAAAAATGACGGAGGATCAATTTCAGCAGGTACTAGATGTCAATTTGACAGGTGTCTTCCATTGTACACAGGAGGTCATTCCCTATATGGTGGCAGCAGGTGGAGGCAAAATTATAAATACATCCTCAGTTAGTGGAGTATATGGCAATGTTGGTCAAACCAATTATGCAGCGACAAAAGCAGCGATTGTAGGTATGACAAAAACATGGGCGAAGGAATTAGGGCGTAAGGGGATTAATGTTAATGCAGTGGCACCTGGCTTTACAGAAACAGATATGGTCAAAAAAATGCCTGAAAATATTTTGGCTCAAATGCGATCAATCGTCCCCCTACAACGCCTAGGGACACCACGTGATATTGCCAATGCCTATTTATTTTTAGCATCTGATGAGGCCTCCTATGTTCATGGGCATACTCTGCATGTGGATGGCGCAATTATGATGTGATAGGGGGTAGTCAAGATGTTTGTTGAGCAAGAATGGATTTTAAAACGTGCAGCTTTAACACCTCACCACATCGCCTTAATTAATTTAACATCAAAGGAACAATGGACCTACCAGCAATTATCTGAGGAAATCGGCAAATGGAGTCAATTTTTCGAACGGCAGCAGCTACAAAAGGGAAGTAGAGTCGCTGTTTTTGCGAAAAATCATATCCAATTGTTTGCTGTTTTATTTGCCTGTGGGCTACGTGGGCTCATTTATGTACCGTTAAATTGGCGCTTAAGCAAGGAGGAGCTAACACAAATTTTGGAGGATGCGACTCCTGCTATCCTATTATACGAAGAGGATAGTCATTGTCCCTTAGTTTTAGAAAAAATGTTTTCACTTCATGTTAGCCAGCATGAGAAGGAGATACAACCAAGTAGGCAAGACGTGGATGTGGATGATCCATGGTTAATGATTTATACAGGAGGCACGACGGGTCAGCCAAAGGGGGTAGTGTTATCCTTTCAGTCGGTCAATTGGAATGCCATGAATACTATTATTAGCTGGGGTTTACATGCTCAAGATCGGACATTAAATTATATGCCGATGTTTCATACTGGTGGCTTAAATGCTTTATGCATTCCCTTACTGATGGCGGGAGGAACCGTCATTATTGGCGATAAATTTGATGCAGAAGAGGCACTAAAAGCAACGAACCAATATCAAACGACAATTTCTCTTTTTGTGCCAACAATGTATCAAGCAATGATTGCTACGAAGTATTTTCAGGAAAATCAATTTCCTTCCATGAAGGTATTTTTATCTGGCGGTGCCCCGTGCCCTCATCCTATTTACGATGCTTTTTATAATAAGGGATTATTTTTTAAAGAGGGATATGGTTTAACAGAAGCAGGACCCAATAATTTTTATATTGACCGAGAGCGTGCCTATGCAAAAAAGGGTGCTGTCGGGAAAAGCATGCAATTCAATGAAGCTAAAATCATCAGTCATACAGGAAAAAGTTGTGCACCTGGAGAAGTAGGAGAGCTATTGGTAAGAGGGAAGCATATGTTTCGCTTTTACTGGAATAACAAGCAAGAAACTGCCAATATCCTGCAAGATGGCTGGTTGAAAACAGGGGATTTAGCGATGATGGATGCGGAAGGCGATTTTTATATTGTTGGGCGTAGAAAAGAAATGATAATTTCAGGTGGTGAAAATATCTATCCTCAGGAAGTAGAACAATGTCTACTACGGCATCCAGATGTGCGGGAGGTGGCCGTGATTGGTGTAGGTGATGACTATTGGGGTGAGATCGTGACAGCTTTTATTGTTTGTCCCCACCAAGTAGCCTCTCTATTAGATGATCTTAATGAGCTATGTCATCAACAATTAGGACGTTATAAGATTCCAAAACAAATGATTTTCTTAGACGAACTACCGAAAACAAGCGTTGGTAAAATCGATAAAAAGGCATTGTATAGGCTTGTTGACTCATCTATCTGTTAAGTATGATGAGAAGGAAGAAACGCACGTCTTTCTAAATCCGAAATAAGAGAGGGACACATAAATGGCCCACGCATTAGTTATTGGTGGAACAGGGATGTTGGCTGACACATCCCTTTGGTTAGTGAATGATGGCTACCATGTCTCAGTAATTGGACGTAGTGCCCATCGAATGGAAGATTTGCGAAATAGAACAACCAAACCTGCCCTTCTAACGCCGATTTTAGTTGATTATTGTAATATAGCCTTATTAAAAGAGAAGCTAGAAGAAACGCTCGAGCATAACGGGCCCATTGAATTGGTCGTTGCTTGGATTCATTCCTATGCGGACACTACATTAGAGAACATCTCCAATGTAATTTCAATAGAGAATAATGGGGAATGGAAACTGTTTCATGTGTTGGGGAGTAAGGCGAATTTAAGTGAAGTCCAAGAGAAATTGAAGCTCCCTGCTCGTTCGCAATACAGGCAAATCCAGCTAGGTTTTATGATGGAAGAAGGTCATGCGAGATGGCTTACGCATGAGGAAATATCGCAAGGTGTCGTTGCTGCTATTCAACAGGATCAACCTATCCATATCGTCGGGACGCTACAACCTTGGGAAAAGCGACCATTATAAACTAACTAACCTTCGTCTAACTAGATGGACGAAGGTTTTTACTTATCTCCATTATCAGTTTGTTGTAGATGTCTACATAATTGTGAGGGATAGTTAGGTTTGTGTGAAAAACGTCAGGATCAAGCAACTTTCTTCTCCTTACCTTTTACTTAGTATAACAAAATCATTTCCATATAACTTATCCTTATTTACTCACATCTCTTCCCATCAGACCGACATATCAGTAAAATAGAGTAGGTTAGGGGGATTACATGTGAAAGATCAACGCTTTAAAATAGCGCATCGAGAGGCGCTTATCGGAATTGGACTCGTCCTTGTCAACTTTGCGATTTGGTTTGGCTTTGCCTATGGATTAGGTTCAGGAGATCCAAGAAATTATACGTATGTATTTGGTTTTCCTGCCTGGTTTTTCTATAGCTGTATCGCTGGGACAGGCTTTATGATCCTTCTTATCTGGATTGTGATGAAACTCTTTTTCAAAGAGGTACCATTCGATGATGAGGAGGTGGATCACTAATGCATTGGCAAGTTGTATTTCCATTGCTATTATTTTTAATTATTATTTTTGGAATCGGTATTTGGGCCAATAAGCATGTCCGCTCCTCTAATTCATTCCTGCAGGAGTATTTCCTAGGTGGTCGTGAAATGGGTGGTTTTATCCTTGCAATGACGATGATTGCTACATATGGCAGTGCGAGTAGTTTTATCGGAGGACCGGGTGTAGCCTATACAAAAGGACTTGGGTGGGTATTACTGGCAATGGCTCAGCTACCAGCAGGTTATTTTGTACTCATGATTTTAGGGAAAAAATTCGCCATTATTGCTCGTCGTTACCAGGCCATTACGTTAATCGACTTTTTACGTGAACGCTACAAAAGCCATGTCATTGTTATTTTATCAGCCATTAGCATCATTGTTTTCTTATTTTCGGCTATGATGGCTCAATGGGTTGGGGGTGCACGCTTAATTGAGTCATTAACTGGCTTAAGCTACACAGCAGCACTGTTTATTTTTGCGATTTCCGTGTTAGTATATGTGATTATCGGAGGCTTCCGTGCGGTTGCACTTACAGATACGGTCCAAGGTTCAATTATGGTGATTGGTACAATTATTTTATTAATCGGCACCATTGTGGCAGGTGGAGGCATCGACAATATAATGGCCTCACTGGTCGCTGAAAATCCTGACTTTGTGTCACCATTTGGCGCACAAGGAGATTTAACGCCTCTGTATGTCTCAACATTTTGGATTCTCATTGGTGTAGGGGTTGTAGGACTTCCGCAAATTGCGGTTCGTGCGATGAGCTATAAGGATTCCAAAAGTATGCATCAAGCAATTCTTATTGGCACGATTGCCATAGGGACAATCATGTTTGGCATGCATTTAATTGGGGTGTTAGCCCGACCTGTCTTACCGGGCATTGAGATTGGTGATAAAGTCATGCCGCTCCTGACATTGAAGGTATTACCGCCATTTTTAGCAGGAATCGTTTTAGCTGCACCAATGGCTGCGACAATGTCTACGGTTAATGCTTTACTAATGCTTGTCAGCTCTACAGTTGTCAAAGATATCTATTTAAATTATATGAAGCCGAAAGCTAGTGATGCAGAGATAAAGCGTGCAAGCTTTATTGTAACAACAGTCATTGGCCTAGCCGTTGTCATCTTTGCACTCAATCCACCTGATTTATTAGTGTGGTTGAACTTATTTGCCTTCGGTGGACTAGAGGCTGTCTTTATTTGGACAGTCGTTTTAGGATTGTATTGGAAAAAAGCGAATAAATACGGAGCGATTGCGTCAATGATTTCAGGCATGTTGTTGTATATTATGATTGATCGGTTTTATCCTTCTGTCTTTGGTATGCATACAGTCACGATACCAATTGTCGCATCCTTCTTTATTTTTGTGATTGTCAGTTTGTCCACTAGTCATAAATTTAAAAACGAAAAGCTTATGATTTAACGCCAAAACGCCACAGATTTCAAATTCTGTGGCGTTTATTTTAATGCATCATAAAATCATAGGCATTTTTCGCAAGTAATGTCATTGTAACGACAATAAATAGCGTGCGGACAAAGCCACTTCCTTTCTTGATTGCCATCCGTGAGCCAAGCATAGCCCCACCAATTTGCGCAATGCCCATGACTAGACCATAAACATAATGAATTTGACCTAAGTAAGCAAACATACAAACACCAGCCACATTACTCGCCAAATTTAAAAACTTCGCATTACCAGCCGCCTTTAAAAAATCAAAGCCTACCAGTAAGAAGCTAAAGATTAAAAACGACCCTGTCCCAGGCCCAAGAAATCCATCATAAAAACCAATAGCAAATAATAGCAGCATAAATAAAAACAAATGTTTTTTAGATAGATTTTTTACGGTAGAGACGGCACCCCAATCCTTTTTAAAGATCGTATATACCCCAACAGCCGCCAGCATAACAAGCATTAATGGCTTTAGTAATGCTGGATTAATCAGATGCACAGTCCAAGCACCACATAATGATCCGATAAATGCTAGTGGAAAATATTTGAGGACAGAGCGAATGTCCAGCTGGCCAGAACGATAGAAAGAAATAGAGGAAGTGAGTGAGCCCATGGCTCCTGCTAGTTTGTTCGTGGCAACAGCAGCGGCTGGATTGAGCCCAACAAATAGTAAGGCTGGTAGTGAAATTAAACCGCCCCCTCCCACTACTGAGTCAACAAAAGCCGCCAGAAATCCAAAAGAAATTAATAATATTAGAATATGTACATCGATTTCAAACAACATATGACACCTCTTTAAATTTAGTTACTACTGAAATAGTAACTAAATTTATTTGCGCTGTAAACCCCATTTTTTCATTGGCAAATCTTCACATTGGTAGCCTATAATAAAGATAATGGAGGGATTACATGGAGGAATTAATCACCCAGCTGAAAGAAATGGGTTTTACAGAATATGAAGCAAAGGCCTATACGGCACTTGTTCAGCAAAGTCATGTCAGTGCTTATCAGGTTAGTAAAAATTCTGGCATACCACGTGCAAGAGTGTATGATATTTTAAATATCCTTGTAGAAAAGGGCATCGTGTTAAAAGAAGAGACCGCAGAACAAACGACCTATTCGGCAATGCCTGTGTCTGTGTTCTTACAGCAAATGCAACAGCGCTGGGAGTCGAATTTTACGTCTATAAGCGGGAAATTAGAGAAATTAGAGGAAAAAGTACAGGAAGCTGAGCCTAAAGTGGTCATGCTGAAGGGCAAGGAATCCATTATCAACTATTGTCAGTCACTTCTAAAGAAGGCGAAGAAAAAAGTGATGCTGTCGATGTGGGAAGATATGTATGATGCCTTACGTGAAGATTTGCAAGAGGTGGCGCTGCATGTTCCTGTTCATGGCATTACGTTGTATGTAGGAGAGCATCTCGCCTCAATTGACCAGCATAGAGCCACACATTATACAAAAAAAGCGTCTACACCGCATTGGTTTATCTTATCGATAGATGGTCAGGAAATGATTTATGGTCATTCTCCATCTACCCAAGAGACGGCCTTTATCACCAATGATCCGGTTCATATTTATTTGTTAGAGGATTATATATGGCATGATGTGCTCATCAATCGGTTAGTAAAACGTGATGATCAGGAGTTAGAAGACTGGATTGCTAAGGAGCGTAAAGCTTTTTTCTTAGAATAGTCGTATAAGGAAGGGGAGGAACTTGAAAAAATTCGTGTTGCTAGGTTTAATGAGCCTACTAATGCTAGGAGCCTGTAATGCTACACCACCTACCGATCCACCAACGATTCATGAGCTAACGGTTGTCCCAGATAATGTCCAGAAAAATATCGTTTCTAATGACAGAATACAACTATTGCATGAAAAGGATGCTCCATATTACCTTGTTTATTATTCAAAAGGGAATGTATTGGCAAGTATTACAGCTGAGGGAAATAGGCTTATTATCCAGTTAGAAGAAGGCAGCGAGCAAAGGAAAGAGGCTCAACCCTATGTTTTTAAAATCACCGTCAAGAATCCTGAGCTGGATACCATTGATTTGCGAATAAACGGTCAGAGTACGCCAATTGATCGTATGACCATTATGTGATAAAAGAAACCGAAATCCCTTTAGAAATGAGATTTCGGTTTCTTTACGTGATGTCTAATAAAAGACTTTGTCTACGTTATATTTAGAGCGGAAAGTATTAATCGCATATGTTTCGTAAATTTCACGTTCCATTGGATCTTCTACTTCATAGACTTCAATTTTGAACACTTCATCACGATGGTTTTTCATCGGAGATACATTATCCTCGAAATGTTTTTTAATACGTTGACGAATTTTACGTGCTTTCCCAACAAACAATAGCTCATTCTTGTCATTATAGAATAAGAAAATGCCGCCTTTATCACGTGTGATTTTATGGAAGTCAATAAAACCGAAGTAAGGTGTGATTGGCACATCACCTGGTTTTAAATCTTGTTCACGTTGACGGATTACTAGATCTGGTTTTGGAAATTCAATTTTAATCAAACTATTCACGTTCCTCTCCCTTACTAAAAGTATATGGTAACATAATTACGGCATGTTTACCATAAATTTTAAATGTAGAAACCCCACAGATAGCAAGCTTAGTGTACATCAAATGACCAAGAAACATGCGCGTGAATCACAAAATATTCTATGAATTATTGATATTCTAACAAGTTCATGTTACAATTCAAGATAATTAAATAATCTTATCAAGAGAAGCTGAGGGATTTGGCCCGATGACGCTTCAGCAACCTCTAACAATCGTTAGAAAGGTGCTAATTCCAGCAAAGGATTTTTTCCTTTGAGAGATAAGAGTGGACGTGAAAAAAATCCTTCTCATTCTATCTCGTATGGAATGAGGAGGATTTTTTAATTTCGTTGCATTCTACGCAAGCAAGGTTTGCTAAAAGAGAGTGATTATAGAGAGGGGAAAGCAAGATGCCAATTAATATTCCGAAAAATTTACCAGCTGGAGAACATTTACGTGAGGAAAAAATCTTCGTCATGGAAGAAGATCGTGCGAAAACACAGCAAATCCGTCCATTAAATATATTAATATTAAATTTAATGCCTGAAAAAGAAAAAACAGAGCTCCAGTTATTACGTTTATTGGGGAATACACCATTACAAGTGAATATTACCTTTTTGAATACAGCCACACACGAGTCTAAAAATGTGAGTAAATCCCATTTGCAGCTTTTCTACACAACGTTCAATCAGATTCGACACCGACGCTATGATGGTATGATTATAACTGGTGCGCCAGTAGAAAAAATGGCTTTTGAAGAGGTCAACTATTGGCAGGAAATTTCAGAAATTATGGATTGGTCAAAAAAGAATGTGACATCCGTGCTACATATATGTTGGGGGGCACAGGCTGCATTGTATCATCATTATGGCATTGGGAAGGTTGAGCTTTCTGCTAAATGCTCAGGCGTCTATTCCCATGTGATTACAGATTTAACTGTAGATTTGGTACGTGGCTTTAGTGATTTATTTACTGCACCTCATTCACGCTATACATCTGTTTCGATTGACGAGGTTCGCAATCATCCAGATCTACGATTATTATCCTATTCAGAGGATGCTGGGGTATTTATTGTACAATCAAAAGATAATAAAAATATTATGATTACGGGGCATCTAGAGTATGATGCGACAACGCTAGCCGATGAATATAGTCGCGATGTGGCGAAGGGCATAGATATCGCCGTTCCTGTAAACTACTTCCCGAATGACGATCCGACACAAGTGCCGATGAATACATGGCGTGCCCATACGCATCTATTATTCTCTAACTGGTTGAACTACTATGTTTACCAAGAAACACCATATGAATGGGATTTTGTAGATGAAATCGAATATCATATTTAATTAATAAAAAGTCTAATTTCTTTTCTAGCTTAGAAGAAATTAGACTTTTTGATTGTCATCTTCTGTTTCCTGCTGAGGTGTTTCGTTTTTTTGAGCCTTGGATTTACGATTGCGAATAACTACCACAATCAACAAAAGTATGGGTAATAAAATGGTGAAAATAAAGGAAAAGATTGGCCAAATTTCATTATTATAATTAGTAGAATGCACAATATCTGGATGAACAATTTGAGAAAGTCCAATGACAATTATACCCATCGGTATAATAAGCGGACGATGATCCTTAATCTTCAAAATTTGTGCAAGGCCAACAACGGTCGTATAGAAATACATAAATGTACGAATATATATAGACGTAATCCACATAAATGCCATAATGATTTCTATGCGCTGTAAAAAATTCCCTATAGATATTCTTTGCGCTAAGGCATAGCTAGGAAATGTCCTTGATGCAGTGTTTTCAGGACCTAATACAAGAATCGATAGGACAATCAACGTAACTAAGACGATTCCACCAAGGATTGCCCCAATATATAGCCCTTTCTGTGCAGACGGCTGTACATTGACGCCAGTAGGATAGAGCATCAATAATACAATTAATGGAAAGGAAAAGATACTCATAAAGCGTGCAATACTATAAAACATAGATGCTTTGGTCGCTTCTAGTAGAGGCTGAATATTCTCAAATGTAATTTGAGGGGTAATACTAATGACGAAAAAAATAAAAATAAAGATAAACAATGGGAAGAGGATTTCTGCCGAACGGGCAAAGGTCTCAATCCCTAAATAAGCGGCATACATAATAAGGATACTGAACAGTAGGGCAAATGCTAATGTCGGTGTCTCTGGCATAACTTCCGTTTTCATGAAAATACCGATAAAATAAAGTAATTCTCCAGCCGAAAGAAAGGTCATAATCAGGAAACAAATCGCTGTGATTTTCCCGAAAAAACGCCCAAGAATTTTTTCATTGGCCTCGATAAAGTTTAGGGACGGTGTTTGATTGGCCAGTGTTAAAAATAATTTTAGAACCAGTAAACTGAGCAGAACACCAATGCTTGCCGCTATCCAAGCATCTTGCTTAGCGGCACCAGTAATACTCGAAGGGATAATTAAAATCGCTGTACCGATAGAATAGAGAAAGGTAACGATTGTAAACTGTCTTGAACTAATTATCTCTTTTTCCATCAAGCTACCCTCCGTTTCTCAGTCCATCTTTCTATTTTGTGAATGACACAATGTAATCCCTAATCGGTGTGAAGATAAAGGTAATCAAATCTAATGGGCTAGGAATATGGATTTTAAGGGCAATCCCCATATTTAAAGCCGTTCCAATAAATAGCAAAAAGGAGAATACAATAATGGCTTTTCTATCCTGTTGCTTTTTTAGCTTTGGAATAAAAACAAGAGCAACAATGATTGCAATAATCAAGATAGCTACTGCTAGTACCATCTCATTACTCCTCCTTTGGCTTGTTTAATAATGAATTTTGCATCGTACCTGAACCTTGGGTTGTTACCTTTACATGAACAGCCACTGCTAAATCTGGAAAAATGGAAGTCCAGTCATCCTTAATTTTTTTCCACTGCTTTGGATCTGCCCGATGTAGGGCATCCCCAAATCCAAAAACATCGACTTCATATTGCTGTTGAATTTTCTCTACTGTTTTTTCAATGCGGTCATCAATACCCTGGGCTGTTTTTTTATTAACGTAATCAATCGATTTATTTTTGGTAAGATCGATATCACATTCGACCTCTCCAACATTCTGCTCTACATTAATATGGACATCGATTTTCGGTTTCCCGTTTTTAAATGACCCTTTCACCTTTGTAGTGGATTGGGTGATTTCAGTAGACAAGGTCCCTTTATTAGGACAGGCGATGATTTCTATCGTACTTTGAATTTTGTCATTAAGAAAACTAATACTTTTGCTTTCGCTTTCAGTCAGTAGCCCTATATATTTATCCCCTTTAAATACTGCTAAACCTGTATAACGTAATAGCACAGGTGTTTTAACACGTTGCACATTTGTTTGATCTACACCTAATTTCTTATCGCCATGAACTTCAATAGCAGAAATTAACGCCCCTTTATGCTTATTGGTTAACGTATTGACTAATTCATCAATATTAACAGCTATCGTGGAGCCCCAAGCCTTTTCAGAGACATCAAGGGAATTCAAGATTTTATTTGCAGGAACTTTTTCGATGGGTGTTAGTACATTTAATACTTCCTTCGCTGTTGCTTCGTGAGACATAATGACGTCGAAATCCTTACGAAATTCATGGTCCCTTACAATTAAATCAAGTGCATCACTAATGCCTTCTTTCGCGAGATCTTCCCCTAATACAACCACTTGAAGGTGGGCAAAATAAGGTTTTCGAGCTGCAATAGTCGTCATTTTCCGAATGGCTTCAAAGATGGTCTCGCCTCTCGAATGATAGCTAACGACAGGAGAGCGTTGAGTAGAAGCTTGGCGCACTGAGACTTCACTAGGATCAACAATTTGAACTGTAATTTCATATTCCTCATCTATTTTGTCAATGCCAAATGCTACGACTATGGCCAATTCATTTAATTCACGCTTACTCCAGCAGCCACTTAACAGTATTGTGAGGATACATAGTAAGCAAATCCAGTTTATTTTTGCCATATTCCATTCCTCATTTATCCAGTTGTTATTTCCTGCTTTTTACATTGATATATTTATGTCCTCTAACAATATTTTTTTGATTGACCAAACGAGGTCGTGTAAGTAACTTTCTACGCGGGAACAGCACAAACGCATCCTTCTGATCCTGTAATACCAACGGTGCGAATGGGCTTAAATAAGGTACACCAAATGAACGAATGCTACATAGATGAAGAATAATTAGCATAATGCCAAACATTACACCGAATAAACCAAACATAGCAGCTAAAATCATTAATGGGAAACGTAGTACACGAATCGTATTCGATAAGCCATAGGCAGGGAATAGAAAGCTACAAATCGCTGTTAAGGCTACAATAATTACCATTACAGCGGAAACGACGCCTGCATCAACTGCTGCCTGACCAATAACTAAAGTACCTACGATGGATACCGCAGGACCGATTGTTCGAGGCATACGAAGTCCAGCTTCCCTTAAGACCTCAAAGGCAACCTCCATAATAAGCGCTTCTACTACTGCAGGAAAGGGTACGCCTTCCCTTTGTGAAGCAATGCTAATTAACATGGGTGTCGGTAGCATTTCCTGATGAAAGGTAGTAATCGCCACATACAAGGATGGTGCTACTAATGCTAGACTGATACCAAAGAAACGCAAGATACGTACAAGTGAGCTAATCATCCAATGCTGATAATAATCTTCTGCTGATTGTAAAAAGGATGTAAATAGCGCTGGAACGACTAAGACAAAAGGTGTGCCATCAACTAGAATCGCCACTTTGCCATCTAATAATTCACCTGCGATGACATCAGGTCGTTCAGAGTTGTAGACGGTAGGAAACATAGAGTTTTTTGAGTCTTGAATAAAATCCTCAATATAGCCACTTTCCAGAATGCCATCAATATTAATACGATCTAATCGAGCCAATACCTCTGCGACGATTTTGTCACTGGCGATGCCATTTATATACATCACTGCTACATCTGTTTGTGTCACATCTCCGATAACGCGTGATTTTATCCAGAGATTCGGACTTTTTATTTTGCGACGAATGAGCGCTGTATTCGTACGCAAGGTTTCCGTAAAGGATTCCCTCGGTCCGCGAATTACGGATTCCGTCGATGGCTCTGTGACAGCTCGATCCTTGGCACTTCTAGTACTTGTCACAATCCCTTCGGCAAAGCCATCTAATAAAATAACCGTTTCACCATTGAGAATGGCATTGTAGAGTGTTGTGAAATGCTCAATATTCGTCACATCGCCTACCGTTAAATAGGAATTCCGAACATATTGATTAATGGTTGTTATTTCAATATCTTGTTCTTCTTCAATATTTGCCATCAGTTTATCGATAACAGAATCAGAAATAGTCGTTTTATCCGATAAGCCATCAATGGAAATAATGGCGAGGCTATGGGGATCAGTTTCTCCAATCGCAATTTCACGTATGATAATATCATTACTATGCCCTAGTGATTGTTGAATGATTTTTATATTTTTAGATAGGGAAGTATACAATAAATCGTTCGTTGTATGGGATGGGGAGGTCTCGTTATTGTTAGACATGGACATGTGTTTTCCTCCTCAAATGGTCGTTCATTACCTTTAGAATGGACAATTTTTTTGAGAGATAAACGAAAGAGATATGAAAAATCTAGCTATTTGTGGCAATATCACATTCCTTGCAACTTTCGTGTGTCTTGTTTTGTAATAAATAAAAAAACAGTCTGTCCTTTCATGTATGGAAAGGACAGACTGCTTTATGTACGATAGTCGTATTGTAATTCATCATTACTTGTATCAACATCAACATGTAAATTGTGATCGTTAAAGAACCAAAGATCTTTCTCATCAATGTAATAGATAACACCATCAATTTCTGTTTGCACACCTATGGCAATAGGTTCCTCATGTGTCATTCCTAGTGAAAAGCCTTCGTGAAACGGACTTGAGCCACCATAACGTGCATAAAAACGAATTGTATCACCAGGTTCAACTTCCATTTCATGTTTGAACCATTGTAGGGCTTCATCTGTCAATGCAATATTCATTTCAAATGCTCCTCTCTTCCTACAGCCATTTTACCTTTGGTTCGGTGCCGTTTTTAATACGAGCAATATTGGCACGGTGACGATAAATAATAAAGGTAAATAAAAAGGCTACCAAGATGCCTAATGCAAAGTCACCTGTAATAAAATAATAAACGATTGCATAGATAAGCGCTACTAAAGCGGCTATCATTGATGTTAAGCTGACGATTTTTGTGATTTTTAATGTCACAATAAAGGTAATAAATAGTAGGACAAAGAGTGGCCAAGAATAGCCTAATAATACACCAGCTGACGTTGCCACAGCTTTCCCACCACGGAAGTTGGCAAAGATCGGGAACATATGACCGATAACAGCGACAAGACCCAGTAATAAAGAGTGGAGTGTAGTATCAGAGAAAACAGGAAGTGTCACGAGTAAGACAGCGGCAGTTCCTTTTAAGACATCCATCACCGTAACAATAATACCAGCCTTTTTCCCTAATGTTCTAAAAGTATTGGTCGCACCAAGATTACCGCTCCCGTGTTCACGAATATCGGTATTATAAAAAATTTTGCCTATCCATAATCCAGAAGGTATAGAGCCGATTAGATAAGCACATAAAATAATAAGTCCATTGATCATAGTTGGACTCCTTTCATTCATAGTCCATCACTTGGTACTAATAGTTTGTAACAAGTATTTTACACTTTTTCTTGCTAATCTACAATGTTATGAAGGAGATTTCATCCGAAGTCTTGAATCAATACAAAAGAGAATCTATTAGTGAGGACTAGGCTTTTAGACATAAATTTGTAGGAAGCACTAAAACCTTTATAAAAATATAGGCAAAATGGCAATTTTGTCAATCGCTCATTCCTTTGGTAGAATAGAAGTCTAACTTTATCCTGTTTAATCGCAAGGCACGAGTTAGTGTGCTTTTATTTGCAAGCATCACAACTTTATTTTGCAACTAAGTAGGCTTCAATGCGTCAAATGATGATGGAAGCTAGAAGCAGTCTGTCTTGCTCAAATACCAATTTTAAGCAACTGTTGAAGATGTTTACTATTAATAAAAAAGATCAAAACTGTGAGCAAATTTTAAAATTTTATTGGACCTGTCGCTAGCTATTGACAGGAAATGCTATTATTATTAGGATGAGAACATAAATAGAACATGTGTTTGTTTTTTGGAGGGGAATTTTTTTGACGAATAAACAGTCACCTAGCGTCTATAATGATGACGCTATACAAGTATTAGAAGGATTAGAAGCGGTACGCAAACGACCTGGCATGTATATCGGTTCTACGGATGGCCGTGGACTTCATCACCTTGTGTATGAAATCGTAGATAATGCGGTGGATGAAGCACTGGCTGGCTTTGGATCTCATATTATTGTCACAATTCATAAAGATCAAAGTATGAGTGTGCGCGACTTTGGACGTGGGATGCCAACCGGTATGCATAAAATGGGCAAACCGACACCAGAAATTATTTTTACAGTGCTACACGCTGGTGGTAAATTTGGTCAAGGTGGCTATAAAACAAGTGGAGGTTTACATGGTGTTGGTTCTTCCGTTGTGAATGCGCTCTCAACATTTTTAGAGGTGACAATCCATCGCGATGGTAAAAAGTATCGTCAACGCTTTGAGCATGGTGGACAGCCTGTCACAACACTTGAAAATATTGGGCAGACCAAGCAGACAGGAACGCTTGTTCATTTCCTACCAGATGAAACGATCTTCTCTGTCACAAAATTCAATTATGATACGTTAGCAGAACGATTACGTGAATCAGCCTTTTTATTAAAGGGCTTAAAAATTGAATTAATTGATGAGCGCGAGGAAGGCAAGAGCGATGTGTTCTTTTATGAGAATGGCATCGAGGCTTTCGTTGCGTATTTGAATGAGGAAAAAGATGTCCTTCATCCAGTAAAATATGTAGAAGGCGTACAGGATGAAATCGAAGTAGAGTTCGCTTTCCAGTATAACGATGGTTATTCAGAAACGATTTTATCATTCGTTAATAATGTCCGTACACGTGATGGTGGTACACATGAAACGGGTGCAAAGGCAGCATTGACACGTGTCTTTAATGAATATGCAAGAAAAATTGGCCTGTTAAAGGACAAGGATAAAAACCTTGAGGGGACAGATATTCGTGAGGGCTTAGCAGCGATCGTGTCTGTTCGTATCCCAGAGCATTTACTGCAATTTGAAGGACAAACAAAGGGCAAGCTTGGGACAAGTGAGGCTCGTTCTGCAGTAGATAGTGTAGTGTCTGAGCAAATTTTGTATGTGCTAGAGGAAAATGCAGAGTTATCAGCTTCTCTTGTTCGTAAAGCGATTCGAGCGCAGCAAGTGCGTGAAGCAGCTCGTAAAGCGCGTGAGGATGCACGAAATGGCAAGAAAAATAAAAAGGGTAGTACGATTTTATCTGGAAAATTAACGCCAGCTCAGTCACGTAATGCGGCAAAAAATGAGCTGTATTTAGTCGAGGGTGATTCTGCGGGTGGCTCTGCTAAACAAGGTCGTGACCGTACATTCCAAGCGATTCTGCCATTGCGCGGGAAGGTAATCAACACAGAGAAAGCCAAGCTACAGGATATTATGAAAAATGAAGAAATTTCAACGATTATCCATGCGATTGGGGCAGGTGTTGGTACGGATTTTGCGGTGGAGGATTCTGCCTACAATAAAGTAGTCATCATGACCGATGCGGATACAGATGGGGCACATATTCAAGTCTTGCTATTAACATTCTTCTATCGTTATATGCGTCCGCTCATTGAGTCTGGGAAGGTCTATATCGCACTACCGCCGCTTTATAAAGTCTCAAGAGGTACAGGGAAAAAAGAAGTCATTGAATATGCTTGGACAGAAAGTGATTTACAAAAGGCCATCAAGAAGGTTGGAAAGGGTTACATATTACAGCGCTATAAAGGTCTTGGTGAGATGAATGCAGACCAACTGTGGGACACAACGATGAACCCTGAAACACGGACATTGATTCGTGTCACAATCGAGGATGGTGCACGAGCGGAGAGACGTGTCACGACGTTAATGGGTGATAAGGTGGAACCACGTCGTAAATGGATCGAAGCCAATGTAGACTTCGGTATGGAGGATGATTCTAACATTTTAGAGAATGAATTCATCCAACAAGAGGAGGACCAAGCATGAGTAGTACAGAAAAGTTTCAAGATTTACCGTTAGAAGAAGTAATGGGTGACCGTTTTGGTCGCTATAGTAAATATATTATCCAAGACCGCGCGTTGCCTGATGCACGTGACGGTCTTAAACCAGTACAGCGCCGTATTTTATATGCGATGTTTACGGAAGGCAACACACATGATAAGCCGTTCCGTAAATCCGCAAAAACAGTGGGTAATGTAATTGGTAACTATCATCCGCACGGCGATAGCTCTGTGTATGAAGCGATGGTACGGATGAGTCAGGACTGGAAGGCACGTCATATGCTTATTGAGATGCACGGGAACAATGGCTCGGTAGATGGCGATCCTCCAGCTGCAATGCGTTATACAGAGGCGAGACTATCAGCTATTGCCGCTGAAATGCTACGAGATATTGGCAAGAAAACGGTCGAATTTGTGCCAAACTTTGATGATCAGGATATGGAGCCAACTGTATTACCAGCACGTTTTCCTAACCTTTTAGTCAATGGCTCTACAGGAATTTCCGCTGGGTATGCGACAGATATTCCGCCACATGCCTTAGATGAAGTACTGGATGCTGTGTTGATGCGCTTAGACAAGCCTAATGTTACTGTAGATGAATTGATGACGGTGATTAAAGGACCTGATTTCCCAACGGGTGGAATCATTCAAGGTGTTGATGGCATTAAAAAGGCGTATGAAACAGGTCGTGGTAAAATCATCGTCCGTGCACAAGCAGTTGTTGAACCAATTAAGGGTGGTAAAGAGCAAATTGTTATCACTGAGTTACCATATGATGTAAATAAAGCGAATCTTGTGAAAAAAATTGATGAGCAACGTGTAGATAAACGACTAGAAGGCATTGCAGAAATTCGTGATGAATCAGACCGTACAGGCTTACGTGTCGTAATTGAGCTGAAAAAGGATGTACCAGGACAAGGAATTTTACAGTACTTGTTTAAAACAACTGATTTACAGGTAGCTTATAATTTTAATATGATTGCCATTCATAACCGTCGTCCAACGATGATGACATTGCCATTATTGCTAGATGCGTATATTGCCCATCAAAAAGAAGTGGTAACAAACCGTTCCATTTATGATTTACAAAAGGCAAAGGATCGTTCTCATATTGTAGATGGATTAATTAAAGCTCTTTCCATTTTAGATGAAGTCATTGCGACGATCCGTTCTTCTAATGATAAGAAGGATGCGAAGCTTAATTTACAAGCAAAGTTTGATTTTACAGAGGTACAAGCAGAGGCCATTGTAAGCCTGCAATTATATCGTTTAACGAATACGGATATTACAGAGCTACGTCAGGAACAGGACGAGTTAAATAAGCTAATTGCGAAGCTAGAGGGGATTCTACAAAGTGAAGCAAAGCTAGTGCGTGTTATTAAACAAGAGTTACTAGATATTAAGAAACGCTTTACAGAACCTCGTCGCTCGAAGATTGAGCAAGAAATTGAAGAAATCAAAATTACATTGGATGTCCTTGTGCCAAGTGAAGAGGTTGTCGTAACAGTAACGAAGGATGGTTATATTAAACGTACATCCACACGTTCTCATGCCGCTTCAAACGGGCAAGATTTTGCCATGAAGGATTCAGATTATTTATTGTATGAAGCAAATTTAAATACTCAGCACCATCTACTGCTTTTCACAAATCGAGGCAATTATATTTATCAGCCTGTTCATGAGCTGCCTGATATACGCTGGAAGGATCTCGGCCAGCATATTTCAAGTATTGTACCAACAGGGGAAGATGAATCGATTATTGCGGTTTATGGTTTCGAAACATTTGACCAGCCAAATACGTATGTCTTCACAGCCACAAAAGATGGCCAAATTAAGCGCTCACCACTCGCAGACTATGCGGTAACGCGTTATTCAAAGCCAATTAAAACGATGAATGTCAAGGCTGGTGATGCGATGATCTATGCATCATTTGTGACTGATGACGTGGAGCTGATGCTCACAACAGATACAGCCTATGCGATTCGTTTCCCAATGGAGGAACTACCTGTGACAGGTGTGAAAACAGGTGGTGTGAAAGGGATCACACTAAAAGATGGAGAAGCCTTAGTTGGCGTCAATGTATTACAGCCAGATGTTACCCACTATGTAGTGATTGTGACACAGCGTGGGGCCGTGAAGAAAATGAATGTCGCTGAAGTTGAAGTAGCAAGTCGTGCAAAACGTGGACTAAAAGTATTAACAGAGTTAAAAGCAAACCCTCACCGAATTGTGGCAGTTGTTCAAGCAACAGACGAGGAGCAGGTTGTGATTGAAACTGAAAAAGGTGTTCAAGAGATGATTGACGTACAAGCATTGTCTCGTGCGGATCGCCATTCCAATGGTTCATTTAAAGTGGATATTGCAACAGATGGAGCAATTTCTCATGTTGTAACAGCCAAAAAAGAACAGAAACCAAGCTAATAGCATGCCCAGCCTCTTAGGAGCGCTGGGCTTTAAGCTCTATTCAAAAATAGCACCTTGTCATTTAAGTGAAACTATGGGTATAATAATCATCGAAAAGTTCATAGCGAAAGAATGTAGGGGGGCTAGTAATTGCTAGCTGAGATTGTGTCCGGTAGACGCTGACCCTTTGAACCTGATTTGGCTCGTACCAGCGTAGGGAACATCTATTCAAAAAGCAAAGTTTTGAAGATTGATTGCAATACGTCTGGGAGGAATCCTAGGCGTTTTTTTATGTTTTCAAGCAACAGCTTGCCAACATTGTATACGCTTTCTTCTGGTGACAACATTCATTCATGAACACTTTCATATTACAAACTGGGAGGCTTTCGCATGAAAAAATGGTTTTTTATTTTATTGGCAGCACTATTGACATTAGTAGGCTGTAGTGACAAGGATGACAAGCAGGCTGCAGACAAGCTGAAAAAGGTGTCTGTGGTACTGGATTGGACGCCGAATACAAATCATACAGGACTATATGTTGCCAAAAAACTCGGTTATTTTGAGGAACAGGGTTTAGATGTTGATATTATTATGCCTGGTGAGGCGGGCGCAGATCAGCTTGTTGCTTCTGGAAAGGCGGATTTTGGCGTGAGCTATCAGGAAGGCATAACACAGGCACGAGTACAGGATGTGCCGCTGGTCTCCATCGCAGCAATTATACAGCATAATACATCTGGCTTTGCTTCTATTGCTTCGAAGGGCATTACATCGCCAAAGGATTTTGAAGGTAAAACCTATGGTGGTTGGGGCGCGCCATTAGAGCAAGCCGTTTTACAATCACTCATGCAAAAAGAAAAGGCAGATATTAATAAGCTAGATATCGTCAATGCAGGCGATTTAGATTTCTTCACAATGATGGAAAAAGATATTGATTTTGCTTGGATTTATTATGCATGGACAGGAATTGAAGCTGAGCTGCGTGGGGAAAAGATCAATATGCTATATCTTACAGATTATAGTGATCAATTAGATTATTATACGCCAGTTTTAGCTACAAATGAAAAAATGATACAGGACAATCCTGATGTTGTTAAAGCCTTTGTGGCAGCTGCATCGAAGGGCTATGAATACGCAATTGAAAACCCAAGTGAAGCGGCTGATATTTTAATCGAAGCAGCTCCTGATTTAGATAAAGCGTTGGTGCAAAAAAGTCAGGAATGGCTGGCCGATAAATACCAGGACGATGCCAAGCAATGGGGAGAGCAAAAGCTTTCGGTGTGGGAAAATTACGCGAAATGGATGTCTAGCAATCAAGTATTAGAGGGCGAATTTGATGCGAAAAAAGCCTTTACTAATGATTTCTTACCTAAAAAGGAGGCCAAATAAGATGGCAAATTCATTAATCAGTGTACAAATCATTCCGAAGACAGAGAAATATGAAGATGTTATACCATATGTCGATGCAGCAATTGCGGTGATCGATGCTTCTGGGGTGAAATATGAGGTACATCCATTGGAAACAACGATGGAGGGTGAGCTTTCAACATTGCTCCAAATCATTGAAAAAATGAATGAGAAGATGATTGAACTTGGTGCCATTAATGTCATTACACAAGTGAAAATTTTATATCAGCCAACGGGTATTACGATGGAGACATTAACGGGGAAATATCAGTAATGAAACGTGCATTACAGAAGGGAAGGACGATAATTTTTATCGCCTTCCTCTTGTTCATATGGGAACTAATCGTGCGGTTTGCTGAAGTTCCTCATTGGTTATTACCCGCACCAAGTAGTATTTTGTCGGAGGCCATTCAGTCGTATCAAACCTTTCTACCACATGCATTCGCTACAGTACAATTAGCTCTACTAGGTTTGGCCATTGGCATCGCTTGTGGGCTAACGGTGGCAGTAGTGTTGCATCGATTTACATTTATTCGAGAACTGTTTTATCCAATTCTTATTATGTCCCAGAATGTTCCTATTCTAGTCTTGGCACCGCTCCTTATTATTTGGTTTGGATTTGGGTTATTACCGAAGCTTATCATTATCTGTCTTGTGTGCTTTTTCCCGATTGTCATTGCAACGATGGATGGATTTAGACAAACAGCTCCAGAATTAAAGCATTATTTTGCCATGGTTGGTGCTACAAAGGCACAAACCTTTTGGAAGCTGGAATGGCCTTATGCCTATCCTGCTATTTTCTCAGGCATTAAAATTGCGGCTACATATAGTGTGATGGGGGCTGTGATTGCGGAGTGGCTTGGTGCAAAAAAGGGTATTGGTGTTTACATGACCCTAGCCCAGTCCTCCTTCCGTACAGATCGCGTATTTGTGGCAATTTTTGCGATTGTTCTCTTGAGCTTACTATTGTTTAGTGGTATTCGTTTAATTGAAAAATTCATGGTGAAGGGAAGAGGCTATCATGCTCAGCATTCAAAACATCGCTAAATCCTTCGATGCGCTCAAAGTCCTTGATCAACTTTCTTTTGATGTCAAGGATGGCGAGTTTGTGGCCATCGTTGGTCCTTCAGGCAGTGGTAAAAGCACACTTTTTCAATTAATTGGTGGTGTTTCGCCAATTGATCAAGGAGCCATTTTATTAAATGGAGAGGATATCCAACGAAAAAAAGGAACGATTGGCTATATGCCACAGCAGCCATGTCTATTACCCTGGCGTACAATAATAGAAAATGTCACGCTTGTAGAGGAATTACAACATAAATCAAATGTTGAACGTGCCAAGGAATGGTTAGAAAAGGTTGGTCTTGCCTCTTTTATCCATGCCTATCCGAACGAACTGTCTGGAGGCATGCAGCAGCGTGTGTCCTTTATTCGAGCAATGGTCAGTGATAAGCCGATTTTATGCTTAGACGAACCATTTTCTGCGTTGGATGAATTTACTCGACTGGAAATGCAAGCATGGCTTTTATCTATCTGGGAGGAGTACCGCAAATCCATTCTATTTGTTACACATAGTATTGAGGAAGCTCTCTTTTTAGCAGATCGCATACTTGTTTTAACCAAACGTCCAGCTACCGTTAAAAAGGAAATCATCGTGCCGTTTGAAAGACCTCGGAAAGAGGAAATTCGACATTCTGCAGCATTCACAGCGTTAAAGCAACAATTATTTATGTATTTACAGGAGGAAAAGGGTGATATGTATGTTGATTGATGCGCATATTCATTTGGATCAGTACACCGATGAGGAAATTCCTTCCTTATTAGAAGAAGTGAAAGCTGTAATCGCGGTTAGTATGCAACTTTCCTCTTGTGAAAGAACGTTGCGTTTATCGAATAGCTATCAGCAAGTAAAGGCTGCTTTTGGCTTTCATCCTGAACAGCCTTTACTAAGTCCAAATGATGAGACAGCTTTATTTGATTGGATTCGTTCGCATCAGAATGATATGGTTGCTATTGGTGAGGTGGGTCTACCTTATTATTTAAAACAAGAGCAAGCGATTGATGAACGTCCCTATGTGGCTCTATTAGAGCGTTTTGTTGTATTGGCGAAGGAACTGGACAAGCCAATTGTGTTACACGCAGTATATGAGGACGCCCATATTGTGTGTGATTTGCTGGAAAAGCATCAGCTTCACGAAGCCCATTTTCATTGGTTTAAAGGGGATGAAGCTATTGTGAAGCGCATGATAGAGCGTGGTTATTTTATTTCCATTACGCCAGATTGCTTGTACGAAGAGGAAATTCAACAGCTAATTCATGCTTATCCCATTGAACTAATGATGGTAGAAACGGATGGTCCTTGGCCGTTTGAGGGACCGTTTACGAAGAAGCGTACATCTCCATGGATGATGCACTCAACGATTGAGGTGATTGCCTCCATCAAAAGGCTATCAACACAGGAAGTGGCCAAAATTATTACGCAAAACACGAAAACATTTTATCGGCTTTAATAAGAAAAAGCAGTATAGGGTACGAGTTATTCGTCCTTATACTGCTTTTTATATTTCGTATAATCATGCTCTAATTTTTCGTTTTTTGTTTTCGTTAGACGTTCATGTGTACTAAAAGAGATAGATTGTCTATTTTTTTCAACATCTTTACCAACTGTGCGTTTAATGTGCATCCGCTTCTTTTTAGCTTTAGATTGTGACATGAGCATCGCCTCCAATTCATTTTTAATTCTATAGTAGCGAATAGGGAAGAAAAAGTAAAACCTCGTAAGCAAGATACTTACGAGGCTGTCGAGTGTATTAGTGAGATACGTCCTGTACAGAAATACCTGTGTTTGCTTTAACGTCAACTTCACGATACTTCGCATCATCTGTTTCTTTAGAAAGTAATGTGCCGATGAAACCACCAAGGAAACCAAGTGGTACAGAGATTAAGGCTGGGTTCGTTAACATAATTAAAGGATCACCAACGAAAATTGCCTTACCTTCAACTGGATTCCAAACGTTTGGAGACATAGCAACCAATACTAACGCAGAGATTAAACCTGTTAACATCGCAGTAACAGCACCCGCTGTATTAAAGCGTTTCCAATAAATTGTGTAGATGATAACTGGAAGGTTAGCAGATCCTGCGATACAGAATGCTAAAGATACTAAGAATGCAACGTTTAATGTTTGTGCTCCAAGTGCTAATAGGATAGAAATAACAGCGATTGTAATCGAACCGATACGAGCTGCAAGAACTTGCTCTTTTTCTGTAATTTTACCCTTTTTGATAATTTGTCCATAAATATCATGAGATAGGGCAGATGCACCAGAAAGTACAAGACCTGCTACTACCGCTAAAATTGTTGCGAATGCTACTGCACAAACGAATGAGAATAGAATGTCGCCACCAAGTGCTTCTGCAAGAAGTGGGGCAGCCATGTTACCAGCAGCGTTTGCTGCGATAATATCTTCTTTCCCAACGAATGCTGCTGCACCGAAGCCTAAGAAAATTGTTAGAACGTAGAAGATACCTACGATCCAAGTAGCCCAAATAACAGATGAACGAGCTGTTTTCGCGTCTTTTACTGTGAAGAAACGCATTAAGATATGTGGAAGACCCGCAGTACCTAATACTAACGCAATTAACATAGAGATTGTATCAAGTCCATTTGTATATTTAAGACCTGGGTTTAAATAAGCAGCTCCACTGTCAGTAACCGTTGTCATTTCTTTAAACATTGTAGAGATACTGAAGCCGAACTCTTTTAATACTAAGAACGAAATAATAACTGTACCCAACATTAAAAGACAAGCTTTAATAATTTGTACCCAAGATGTTGCTGTCATACCACCGAATAGTACGTAAGTTGTCATCATGAATCCTACGATTAATACGGCGATCCAATAGTCGATTCCTAAAAGTAATTGAATAAGTGCTCCTGCACCAACTAGTTGTGCAATCATGTAGAATAAAACAATTGTAATAGTGCTTAAAGCAGCTGTTCCACGGACTTTGGCGTTATCAAAACGCGCTGTAATCATGTCAGCTAATGTAAATTTCCCAAGGTTACGTAATGGCTCAGCAACGATATATAATACCACTAAGTAAGCTACTAAATAACCAATAGAGAAGAAGAATCCATCAAATCCAAATAATGCTACAGCACCAGCGATACCCAAGAAGGATGCTGCTGATAAGTAGTCACCAGCGATAGCTAGTCCATTTTGCCAGCCTGTTAAGCCACCACCAGCAGTATAGAAATCACTTGCTGAAGATGTACGTTTAGATGCCCACCATGTAATAACTAATGTTAAACCAACAATGGCTACGAAGAAGAATATGGCTGTAAGACTCATTCCGTTACTCATCGGCGGCCACCTCCGTTCTCGTATTCAGCGATAATCGCTTTTGCTTCTCTATCGAAGCTGTTTGCTTTTGCTACATATAAATGACATAACCCCCATGTCATGATGAAAAGACCTGCTGCATAGATCCACACCCAAGTAATTTCCCCAAATGCCTTTTGGTGTAGAATTGTCGTGTACGATGTCAGAATTGGTAACAACATGTATGCCGATAAAAATATGGCAGTCATTGACCAAAGAAAAGAGTTCTTTCTTCGTACAAGAGACTTAAATGATTCTTGATTTGCAATTGAATCATAGTCAATCACGATACCTTTTTTTGCTTGATTGTTCGCCATTAACATTCCCCATTTTGTGTATATTTTTTCTACCTCAAGACTTGATTTTGCTAGTTTAGTGAATTCACATTTTCATTTTATGTAACAGTTCACAAAATTGCAATACATTTCAGAAAAATTATGTAAAAAAAATTTTTCAGAAAATACTCCTAAGAGAGAAAAAATGGCGCAAAGCCAAGAATATAAAGGGTTTTAGAAAATTCAGATAAATAAATGAAGTGAAGAGAAATCTAGATTCTTAACAAAAAATGAAGGGTAAATTTACAAAAAAATCTTGTTTTTTCAATTGAAAATAAACACTATTTACCTAGTGAAAATTGGATTTTTTCTGTTTTTTGGAAGTGAAATAATATTGTTCGATAAATAAATTGGTAGATATTGAATAACAAAAAAGGCGAAAAACTCGACCAAAAATCGAATTTTTTGCCTATTTTTTTGCATTTTTTGAATTGAGATTCATTATGCAGGAGGTGTATAAATATTAATGTGAAATATCAGAGACAGACACGCCTGTATTTGCTTTCACACGAATTTCTTTATAAATACGTTCTGCTTCTTCCTGTGGCACTTTGTTAGATGAAAGAACAGTACCTAAGTATCCAGCAATAAAGCCTAATGGAATTGTAATAATCGCTGGAACAGCAAGTGGCACAAGTGGTTGTCCAACAAAGATAGCCGCACCTTCAACAGGGCTCCACACATTTGGTCCCATTGCTCCTAAAATTAAACATGATACTAACCCCGTTACCATCGCAGTTACAGCACCTGTAGAATTAAATTTCTTCCAATAGATTGTATAAAGGATTACAGGTAGGTTTGCTGACGCACCGATACAAAAGGCGAATGATACTAGGAATGAAACGTTTAAGCTTTGTGCAAACAGAGCGAGAATTATAGACACGATCGCAATCGAGATAGAGCCTGTACGAGCTGCTACTACCTGTTGCTTCTCTGTTAAATTACCACCCTTAATGATTTCTCCATAAATATCATGAGAAATGGCAGAAGCTCCTGTTAGTACTAAACCAGAAACAACGGCTAAAATAGTCGCAAATGCCACTGCGCCGATAAATGCCATCAATACATCTCCACCTAAGTAATGCGCTAGAAGCGGAGCAGCTGTATTACCAGCCTTACTTTCAGCAAGAATTTGATCTAAACCTACAAAGTTTAATGCACCGAACCCTAAGAAAATTGTTAATGAAAAGAAAATAGCTGTAATCCAAGTTGTCCAAGAAATAGAGGAACGTGCTGTTTTTGCATCCTTTACAGTAAAGAAACGCATTAAAATATGTGGTAAACCAGATGTTCCTAAAACTAAAGCCATCATCATCGAAACGGAGTCGATTGTGCTTGTATACTTAATTCCAGGTACAAGGAACTTTTCGCCATGATCTACTGCAATTGTGTCGAACATCTTCATAAGAGAGAAGTCAAATTTCATTAACACTAAAACCGCTAATAAACCTGTCCCGAATAGTAATAGACTTGCTTTAATGATTTGCACCCAAGAAGTCGCTGTCATACCACCAAACAATACATAAGTTGTCATCATAACACCGACAATTAAAACAGCAATCCAATACTCAATACCGAATAATAGCTTAATTAATGCACCAGCACCAACTAGCTGTGCAATCATATAAAGAATTACGATAATAATGGTACCAGACGCTGCCACACCACGAATTCGCTTTTCATTAAAACGAGCCGTTAACATATCTGCTAACGTGTAGCGGCCTAAGTTTCGCATTGGCTCAGCAATGACATAAAGCAGCACTAAATTCGCTACTACATAGCCTACAGAGAAGAAGAAACCATCAAAGCCAGTTAAGGCAATTGCACCAGACACCCCAAGAAAGGCTGCCGCAGATAAATAGTCACCAGCAATCGCAAAGCCGTTTTGCCACCCCTTTAAACCACCACCAGCAGTGTAAAAATCAGCCGCAGAAGATGTACGCTTTGCTGCAATATAGGTAACAACAAGTGTTAAGCCAACAATAGCTAAAAAGAAACCTATGGATACGATGTTCATTTATTTTCCACCTTTCGCCTGATACTCTGCAAGAACAGCAGCTGCAGCTTTATCGAATGAAGCAGCTTTTTTTACATATACTGTACAAAGCACAATGGTCATGATAAATAAACCTGCAGAATAAACCCATACACCCGTAATATTTCCGAAGAATTTTTGTTGTAGTACAGGCTGGAAAGCAAGAATCGGAAGCAGGATATAAAGAATTAAAAACACTGCTGTAATCGAGAAAAGAAAGGTATTTTTCTTTTTTACAAAGCTATTAAACGATTCCATTGCTTCAATTGCATGATAATCAATTGATTGGGCCTGTTTTTTGCTTGAAACATTCGCCATTATTATTCCCCCTAAAGTTATATATTTCTGTTTTAAACGACATATTTCTTTTTCGTTCGTCGTTATATTCACTTATTTTATGGGGGAGAATCCTATAATGCAATACTAAATTTTGAGTTTTTATAATTTTTAGTCACTTCTGTTTTGTGGAAATAACATAGAAATAATAAGGATTTATTAGAAAAATTCTGTTTAAAAGAGCGTGCAGTTTTCTGATGAAATAATATTGTTAAAATAGTTTGTTGTTGATAAAAATGAATGTAGGAGAAAATACAAACATAAAAGAGAATTTTCTGTATTTTATTATTCTGCTATTAAATGCCATGGGAGCTTGTTAAGTAGAAAAAATTTGTTATATAACAATTATCTGAGGTTTTGGGAAATAACGAAAATGATAAAAAAAAGCTATGAAAAAATTTTTAAAAAGGATGTGTCATTTGGAAGAATTAGTGAGGCGGAATTCCAGAATCAGTTAATGTTCACATGTTATACAAATAGCCATCTGGGTGTAAGTCCATTATCTTGTGTTTAGCTTCTATAATGAATAAAATAAGGTGATGAAATGAAGGGAAGTGGGCACCACTAATGACAAAGAAAAGTATATTGCTAGTTTTAGTTCTAGCATTTAGTAGCATTCTAGCTGCTTGCGGTAGTTACAAGTTTGAACCAACATTAAATCTCGAGGTTCAAGATTTCACAGTAACAAATCAAAAAAATGAACAAGTGACCCTAGATGATCTTAAAGGTAAGCCTTGGATAGCCATGTTTATTTTTACAAACTGTACGACAATCTGTCCACCCATGACATTTAATATGACAGAAGTTCAACAAGCACTACAGGATGAAGGCCTTGAAGATTATCAAATTGTGGCATTTAGCGTGGATCCAGAAGTGGATAAGCCTGATGTTTTAACAAATTACTTAAATACGTATAATGTTGTAGATGAAAGCAAATGGCAGCTACTAACTGGCTATCAACAAAAATTCATTGAACAATTTGCACGTAAATCATTTAATTCATTAGTTAAAAACGATCCTAACTCAGACCAAGTCATACATATGTCGAGCTATTATTTAGTAAACGCAGACGGCACAGTTGTAAAAGACTATGATGGCGCGACAAACGTACCAGTTGAAACAATCGTTGGAGATATGAAGGCTCTTATTAAGGAGAGCAAATAACACAGAAGTCCATGTGACTTCTGTGTTTTTTTATGGAAAGAGGGGAAAGTAAGATGTACGCCTTTAAAAATCATTCGTCTCGATTTACTTTCCCAATATTGCAGCGAATACGGCAATATTATATCGTTATATGCAGCAATGGTTCATTAACTTAAACTATTCAACTGATTAGTAAGAGGAGGGATTTTAATGAATAAACAGGACCAGCTTAACTTGATTAAGGACGACTTTATAAATTCTCAAAAGGTACTATTAGCAATTGGTGATGAAACCAGACAAGCTATTTTAATGGTATTAATGAGCACAGATTGTCAAACGGGATTGCGTGTAGGTGAAATCACAGAACAAACACATCTTTCTCGACCAGCTGTGTCACATCATCTTAAAATTTTGAGAGATGCTGGTGTTATTTTAATGCGCAAAGAAGGTACAAAAAACTTTTACTATATAGATATACGGACAAAACTAGGTTCGTTAAAAAATCTTGTTTTGGATATTGAGACGTTGTTAACGAAATTTTATTGACAATATAATAGGTTATCTGGAGGAATGAACGATGAAAGCAATGGTGATAGATCAATATGGCAAAGTCCCAATGCGCATGAAAGAAGTGCCTACACCTGAAATAAATGAATATGAGGTACTTGCTGAAATCCATGCAGCAAGTATTAATCCGATTGATTTTAAAATCCGTGATGGGAAAGTAAAGCTGTTAATCCACTATAAAATGCCACTGATCCTTGGAAATGATTTTTCAGGGGTCCTCGTAAAGGTTGGCGAAAAAGTGACGCGCTTTAAAGTAGGAGATGAAATTTATGCACGTCCAAGGAAGAGTAAAATTGGTACTTTTGCGGAATATATCTCGATTCATGAAGATGACATAGCCCTAAAGCCTAAAAATTTGAGCTTTGAGGAAGCTGCATCAATCCCACTGGTTGGCTTAACGTCATACCAAGCTTTACATGACATCATGCAATTACAAAAAGGTCAAAAGATTTTAATTCATGCTGGCTCTGGTGGTGTAGGTACCTTTGCTATACAACTAGCAAAAGTAATGGGCGCCTCAGTGGCAACAACGGCTAGCGAAGCTGGTGCAAACTTAGTTACATCTTTGGGTGCAGATAAAGTGATTAATTATAAGAAAGAAAACTTTGAAGCTATACTGAAAAATTATGATGCAGTCTTTGATACGCTTGGAGGAAAGACCTTAGAAAAATCTTTCGAGATTATCAAGGATGGTGGAAAAATTGTCTCCGTATCAGGCACGCCGAATGCTCGTTTCGCCAAAGAATATGGTTCAGGATTTTTCAAAACATTATTATTTTCAGCAGCAAGTCATAAACTGACCTCACTTGAAAAGAAATATCATGCTCAATATTCCTTCTTATTTATGAAACCAAGTGGCGATCAATTACGCATAATCGCCGATTTAATTGAATCTGGTAAAATCAAACCAGTCATTGATAGAACTTTTTCATTTGAAGATGCTCAAAAGGCGATGGAACATGCGGAGTCAGGTAGAGCAAAAGGGAAGATTATCGTAAAAATGAAATAGCCTTTATATTGTATTTTGTTTGTAATAACCGCAAACCTCAAGGCTTCTCCTTTTATAGGATAGATGTAGCCCAATATTGAGATGAGCGATGGTTCACCACTTGCGTTCTTTGAAGGTAAATATAGCAAAGTTAGTCAGCCAATAAGTTTATAATTACCTATCTCCTAAACAATAGAAACCATCGTTTGAGCATTATTTGTTCGAACGGTGGTTTTGTCTTTGGTTCAAGTTGGAAAATGGATTGCTTAATTGCTGTAATTATGGACGTTTTTATTCAATCCAAAGGTTGATAAAATCACATCATACTACAAGTAGGAGTGATATCAATGGATAAGGTACGTTATAAAGTAAGAGAAGTGTTGGACAAGAACAAAATTGATGCATTTTTGCAGCAAGCTCGCATTGGGCATTTGGGTATGGTTGATGGTCATTTGCCATATGTTGTCCCCCTTAATTTTGTGTGGACAAATGGAGTGCTTTATTTCCATGGAGCCACTGGCGGGAGACGAAATCAAGTGATGGAAGAGAACCCAGAGGTTTGCTTTACGGTTTGCGATGAATATGGAACCATTACTAATCCAGTACCTGCAAAGACGGACACGGCTTATATGAGTGTCATGGTTTTTGGCAAGGCTCAGCCTATTTTGGATTTGAATGAAGCGACACACATGTTGCAAGAAATGATAAATAAATATGTACCTGGTTACTATAATCGCCCCTTATCCCAGCAACACGTGGATAAATATCGATCAGCCGTTTTCGGAGGGCCTGTTCAAGTTTACCGTATTGATCCTCAACATATTACCGCGAAAGAAAATCCAATTGCCTTAGGGGAGATGTTCAATATTGAGAAAATCCCACATACATAGTATTGGTTTTCAGAAATTAGTACATCAAATCACTGCAAGCACCACTAACTCTAGTCAGATGTAGCTTTGGAATAAAGATGGATTAACAAATAGCTCTTAATCCTTATCTAATAGCAACATCAAAAACTCCATTTTGAAAAATTGATCAAAATGGAGTTACTCTCTTTAGATAAGTATGAGATTTTTATAAAAAAGTTTGATCATTTTTCAGCTATGTTGTTCCACAATTGCGCCCGATTGTTGAATAACGAGTGCCATTACAAGGTTATGATCTGCAATACTCACAAAAGTCGCTTAGGGAACTTTATTATTCCATTTTATGTCTATATTGAAAATTGAAAGTTTAATGGGGGCATCATTATGTGGGTCATATTAGGTCTTATCGCAATAATAGCAACTTTTATTAACCTTTATATGTATGCAACAGGCAAAGACTACAAGCTTGCGATGGCAATGGGATTATCATTTACAGCATTAACGCTATGTGCAGAAAATAGTCTAATAGCTAATTGGGTAAAAGTAGAAGATTGGACAGCTTTATTGGATGTTGTACCTACTATGGAAAAGTCGTTATGGATACTTACAATTATTTCCATCCTACTTAATATAACACCGATACTTTTAGATTGTAAAAAGAAAAAATAAATTCCCTAAATGAATTCAATGGTTTTAGTAGATGCACATAGCGAAAAGTTTATCGATTTATTTGCAGTATTTAATTAAGCAGGGGCTATACAACTCTATACAAAAAAACGTTTCCAGTTTGGGCATACACCAAAAAGGCACGAATGTTGTTAAATAAACATTTGTGCCTTTTCGATAGAACAATTAATTATACAGTTTTCTATACATATGGCATAAACAGTTGAAGTAGCAGCGTTTATACTTGCGGAGCTTGTTCAAAAATTTGCATAAAAACTTGAATAGCATTTCTTATCGTCAAAAGTGTTATTCAACAATATGGCCCTTTAATGGCAACGAGCGCTGAATCTTTGTTACAGAATTGCGCCCGAGTGTTGAATATTGAATGAAATGATAACCAACCTTCAGTCATCTTTCTCTATATATTTTATTTCGCATCAGAATTGAATCGTATTAACGTTAAAATTGAGAACAATGGGAAAATCAAATATATAGACATAAAACCACCAAGAGTAAAGAACCAAATATCAATGCAACCCACCAAAATTAAACCGATAACATTTGTTAGAACAAAAGAAAGTATTTTGTTTTTTATTCTATTAGTTAAATAAATTTCAATAGGGACTACAAGGATAATAGTAAATAAATAGATTCCTAAATAGAGCAGTACAGAAAGCAGTATTTTCTCAGCCGTCGAAGGAGGCATTATATCCGATTGGAATATTCTCTCGATAAACACGATACTTAATGTGGTAACTAATGCTACTATTATCGGGAAAAAAAGTATCTTTGCTATAGAAATCTTTCTCATTCAGTCACCTCTTTTGTTTATTATAATCCAGTCTTTAAGATGACGGCTAACCTAAATTTCTTTAAAGGCGTTATTCCACAATCTGGCCCGATTGATGAACGTTTGTTGAACATCCTTTTTTTAATAGCCCCTAAAGTAAACCTCAAACTTTTATTTGGTAATGAAATATTAAAGCATGATTTATTCATGAATCTTACCTAATAAGTAGTCTCGATGCTTCAAACTTAAATCAAAGTATTTAAAAGTACCTTCGTGTATTTGTTTCAACACTTGATAAAAAACTCGATAGGCAAAATCGTATTGTGATTTTGTAATCCAATTATTGTG
The DNA here is from genome assembly GCF_027557635.1 of Lysinibacillus sp. JK80. Lineage (NCBI taxonomy): Bacteria > Bacillati > Bacillota > Bacilli > Caryophanales > Bacillaceae > Lysinibacillus > Lysinibacillus sp. JK80. Next base: position 726,198 of record NZ_CP058997.1, read on the forward strand.
TAGAGCCTCTTCTAATTCATCTTTATCTTTTTCAATGATTTCTCCAGTTCGTAATACAACAATATCTAAAAATAAGTCCAACATATAGGGTTCTCCATTCTCAACGCCATTTTCATATGTGATATCTATGTACCACTGAATAATTTCTCCATTTTCATTAAACATTGATGTAATAGCGAAATTTTCATTGAGTGGTAGTTGTTGTAACCATAAGTAATTGTTATCAACAATACAAAGCTTTTTAATTAAATATTCAGTTATTAATGGTTCTTTTACTTCATTCATTTTTATAAGAGCAATAAATCCGTTAAAATCTTTGTGATTTATCTGCTCTAAAGAATAGTCGCGTTTTATAATTCTAGTCCAATCGTTTCTATGTAAAAACCGCTTTTTCAAAAGATAATCGCTCCTCAATTAATGTTATTGGTAAATTATAACATACTAGTGAGTTTAAAATATATATAACATATCCGTAGAGTTTTGCACCATTGCAAAAAAATGTTATTCAACAATCTGGCCCGTTTGTTGACAAATCCTGCATATCAACACAGGATTTTTTTATCAAACTTAATATGAATGATCAATCTTTGTTTTTAACGATTAATCATTTTTATAAAACTCCTTAGAGGTTATTTTATTGTACCTAATTTTATGGACTGCTAAAATTCGCAATTTTGGATGTTTTTTATCAATCCGTATTACGTTATGCTAAGACCGTTCATTTATTAGCAAGGAGGGGAAGTGCTACTGTTTAGTTCAGGTAGATTGACATTTTATCAAATAGCGGCAAGTAAAGCGTTACTTGGAATCAAGCAAATTGACATTTTAATGGAATGACACGTTACATAAAGAGGGCTAATGACAATAGGAAAACGACATTCCACAAGGGAACAGTCCTTAAAGGACGAGAATACGTGATGAATTCCTAGTATGAAGAAGAGATTAACATAATTTGTAGAAAGGTAGGAAAGTGTATGAACTCAACATCCGTTTCACTGAATGTACGTGATTTCCTGTCGCCCACCATCGCTGCTTTTATATCTGTCTTAGTTAACTATGGGGGCACTTTTATCTTGGTGTTTCAGGCTGCCAAGGTTGCTGGTCTAAGTCCAGAAATGACTGCATCATGGATATGGTCGATTTCCATTGGTGTGGGGGTAACGGGTATCTGGCTAAGTTACCGATATCGTGAACCCATTATTACAGCTTGGTCAACACCAGGCGTGGCGTTTCTTGTTTCAGCTTTAGCTGTTACCCCATATGCTGAAGCCATTGGAGCTTATATTATTTCTGCAATAGCATTTGTTTTGCTAGGTTTATCAGGCATGTTCGAACGTTTTGTCCAACTTATTCCTCCAGGTATTGCTTCAGGTCTACTGGCAGGTATTTTATTACAATTTGGTATTTCAGCCTTTGGTGGTGCGAAAGTGGAACCTTTACTTGTCATCGTCCTGTTTACTACGTATATCGTACTAAGAAGGTTTACATCTCGCTATGCAATTGTCGGTATTCTAGTCATTGGCTTGATTTATTTAATAAGTATGGGGCAGGTAGATTTCAGCCATATCGAGTTGGCCTTCGCGTCTCCTGTATTTGTTACGCCAACGTTTTCTCTACATGCATTATTGGGTGTCGCTTTGCCGCTTTTTATTATTACCTTAACAGGACAGTACATGCCAGGCATGTTAGTGTTGCGAAATGATGGATTTAAAACGAGTGCCAATCCGATTTTGATTGTAACAGGATTGGGATCACTCCTGACAGCACCCTTTGGATCGCATGCTTTTAACATAGCAGCAATTACAGCAGCCATCTGTACGGGGAAGGACGCTCATGAGGATTCAAGAAAACGTTATATTGCAGGTATTGTCTGTGGCATTTTTTATATAATTGTCGGAATTTTTGGGGTAACATTGGCTGCATTGTTTTTAATTCTCCCAGCTACGTTCATTGCAACATTAGCGGGATTAGCGTTGCTAGGCACAATTGGTAGTAGCCTTGCCAATGCTTTAACAAATCCTATTGGACGCGAAACAGCACTCATTACTTTTTTGGCAACAGCCGCAAATGTTACTTTACTTGGAGTTGGCGGGGCATTTTGGGGGCTTGTAGCTGGTTTGGGCGCACATTTATTAATGAATGTTCCATTGCTCAGAAAACAGCAAAGTATAAATGAGGGACAACAAATTAGACAAAGATAATATCACTACGAAAGGTGGTTTTTAACATCGATACGACAAAATCAATAGAAGCCTTCGAAATAGCAAAAAAACTTATGCCTGGTGGGGTAAATAGCCCAGTGAGAGCATTTCAATCAGTTGGGATGGAGCCAATTTTTATGAGTCACGGGAAAGGCTCAAACATATATGATATTGATGGCAATCGCTATATAGATTATGTTCTATCTTGGGGGCCATTAATTCATGGACATGCAGATAAGGAAGTTTCAGATGCACTTCTTGAAGCCATCAAGAGGGGGACAAGTTTTGGATTGCCAACTTTACAAGAAAATAAGCTAGCAACATTAATAGCTACTCGCATACCTTCCATAGAGAAGATTCGAATGGTTAATTCGGGTACAGAAGCGACAATGAGCGCCATTAGACTAGCTAGAGGCTTTACTGGCAAAGACATGATTGTGAAATTTGATGGAAACTATCATGGGCACAGTGATCATCTATTAGTAAAGGCAGGCTCAGGAATTGCTACCTTCAGCCTTCCTGATAGTCTGGGTGTACCTATAGAGATCACTAAGCATACAATCTCCATACCTTATAATAATATCGAAGTCCTGAAAAAGATCTTTGATAAATATGGCTCACAAATAGCAGCAGTCATCGTAGAACCGTTTGCAGGCAATATGGCGGGAATACCAGCTAACCCTGAATTTCTTCAAGCAATACGTTCTTTCACTACAAAGTATGGTGGACTATTTATACTCGATGAGGTCATGACTGGTTTTCGTATAGATTACCACTCTGCTCAAGGGCTTTATAACATAAAACCAGACTTAACATGTTTAGGAAAGATCATTGGTGGAGGGATGCCTGTTGGGGCATATGGTGGAAAAAAAGAAATCATGAATCACATTGCACCTGAAGGTAGTATTTATCAGGCTGGAACCTTATCGGGTAATCCAATCGCTATGGTAGCAGGGTATACCACAATCAATAAATTAAATCATAACAGTTATACGTATATCGAAGCGTTAGCAGAGCGGCTTATTCAAGGCTTATCAAAAGTAGCTCATAACAATCATATTCCACTTAAAACAACGAAAGCTGGGACAATGATTGGCTACGCATTCATCGATCATCCCTTACAAAATTTTGATGATGCTCAAAAAATAGATGCTGAGATGTTTCGCCGTTTTTATAAAGAAATGCTTAAACAGGGTATACTTCTACCTCCTTCTCAATATGAAAGCATATTTATCTCGACTGCTCATTCCATACATGATATTGATAGAACGATTCATGCTGCGGATGTAGCCTTTAAAAGGATGTCGTGTAATTAGATGATGCAAAGTGGACTACAAACATCCTATATCTATAAAATGATCGATTTGATAGTATAATACTTATTGACGGTACAAAACGATTAATTTTCGCATATTTTAACAATCCCTATTCTAACTGGAAGTGAATTGAATGTTACAAGTTAACCGAGACGATAAAAATCCTATATGGCAACAGTTACTTGACCAAGCTATTCATCATATTACAACAGGCAAATGGCCACCAGGGGAGTTACTTCCTCCATCCCGAGAACTCGCCTTATTAGTAGGTGTTTCACGCTCAACCATACAAATTGTTTATGAGGAATTATTTAGTCGAGGGTATACTGTGACAAATTGGCGTGGAGGAACAAGAGTAAGTGAATGGGGGTTTAAAACCAACTTGGCAGAAGAGGTGATTCCTCAAGGACCATCTACGCCAACATTACCTTTATTAAACGTGGCAGTTGATGAATTAAACAGTTGGTTTAGAGGCAAAGAAAATGGAAACGTCGCAATCGATTTTTGTCCCCATGAGCCGTATTTGGACGAGCATTTCCGAAAAACTTGGCGACAATCGTTTTTACAGGCTTCAGCAGAAACAGATCTGACCAATTGGGGCTATGGCGATGCCTACGGTTTCACACCGCTCCGTGAACAGATTCAACGTTACCTGACATTTGAAAGAGGTGTACATGTAGAGATTGACCAAATCATCTTAACCTCTGGCGCACAGCATAGCATCGATCTAATTGCCCAAGCCCTTCTTAAGGAAGGAGAAACGGTTTCTGTTGAAGATCCAGGCTTTCCTGCAGCCTGGATGACCATGAAATATCGGCGTATGAATGTTGTTGCTGTACCCGTGGATGAGTATGGCGTACAAGTAGAGCAGATTGATCCACAAACCAAGCTTATTTTTGTTACGCCTTCTCACCAATGTGCGGTTGGTGTCATAATGTCTGAGCCACGCAAACAACAATTGCTGCAAAAATCCGCGAAAAATCAATTCTGGATTGTAGAAGATGATTATGATGGTGAGTTTAGGTATCGAGGTGGCCCGCTTCCTACCTTGTTTAGCCAACAACCTCACAACACATTATATATGATGAGTTTTTCTAAAATGGTTGCTCCTGGCATACGAATATCGGCTGTTATCGGCCCCAAAGATGCTATTCGTCAGCTTGCGCAAGTACAACAATTAACCTATCGGCATCTTCCCATTATGGAGCAATTAACGCTTGCTCATTTTATTGAGCACGGTCATTTTATGCGTCATATGAGGAGAGCCAGAAATGTCTATCGACGTAGACATGAAGCGATGACAAAGGCAATTATGGCGACAGGACTAGCCGAACGTTTCAAGCTAAGTGGCATTGAAACGGGTTTGCATATGCTTCTTGAGGCGGAAGAATCGTTTGATGAAGAAGCAATGACGAACCTCGCACTCGAAAATGGGATACGTGTTTATCCACTGAGCAAGTATTGCTTAGAAAATACTCGAAAAGGATGGGTACTAGGCTTTGCTAAAATTGATGAGCAAGCCATTGAGGAAGGCATTTTTCGTCTTGCAAAGATCCTCTTGCAAGAAACGTAATCATTAGCCGGGCATAAAGGGAATTGGGGGTTGCGATACTATGCCATACATTCATGAGTTTGGAATCATTGCTTGTATAGAAAAAGACAAGGAGTATGCTGCTTATGAACCTGAAAAATACAATTGCATTGGTGTAGATGGTGACCTCTTTGATGAACTGCTTTCTAAGGATTTTGGCAAAAAAATACATCACCTCGAAACTTTTGCACACAACACAAATAGGCCATTTAAAAGTCTCGCCTATTGGGGGATAACCTTGATACCACCAAGCTCTCATAAACAATTTTTAAATATGGTGAGTGAAGCCAATGTCGAGTACCAATCTGCAGAACTTGAAGAATTAATCAAAAAAATAGCTGATGCAATAAAACAAGATAAATGAATGATTCATTATGGTGTTTAATTTTTACCAATACATACAGGTAAGGGGAAGAGGCGATTGTTCAATTAGAGCAATCGCTTCTTATTATTAATGGGGAGATGAATGACAGTTCCCTGAAAAGTTTCAAAAATTTTGAACGAAATGCAACAATGTTGAGTCTAATGAGAGAAGGAGGCGAAAAAGGATGAAATTTGAATTAGAGCAGCGTGCTATACGTGGAGATCAAGAAGCGATACTTTCACTGATTGAAATGGATGAGGATATTTTATATCGCATGGCCTTTACATATATGAAAAATGAGCAAGATGCTATGGACGTGATGCAGGAGCTTGTTTACAAGGCACTCAAAAAAATGCATACCGTTCAACAGCACGAATATGCCAGAACATGGCTTGTGCGCGTCTTAATCAATTGCTGTAAAGACCATTTACGAAAACGTCCGCCGACTGTTCAGATTGAGGAACACCACTTATCTGAATGGGTCATCTACTCAGATATGGAGAGATTATTGGAACATTTATCTTTGTCAGAGCAGCAACTCGTCTATATGAAGTATTTCCAGCAATTGAAAAATAAAGAAATTGCTGAGCTCAATCAAATTCCTGAGGGTACTGTGAAATCGAAGCTTCATCACATTTTAAAGAAGCTTAGAAGCTTTGCTAGAGAAAAGGAGGACTGGCTATGAGTAAACCATTAATTGACGTTCCAAAGGAGAAACTGCAACAAGTTCGCATGAACATGTTTCGAAAGGTTCAACAAGAAAAAAGAAGAAAGAAGCGCATTGTTTCGGTTGCATGCATCTCCATGCTTTGCCTAAGCCTTCTCTTTTCAATTCGCGTCTCGCCAACGATTGCTAGCCAAGTTGCCAAAATACCCGGCTTTCAAGCAATTGTAACAGCGATTGCAATAGATAAAGGAATAAAAGATATTGTAGACCATGAATACTATGAAGAAATCAATGTGACGCAATCTAGAAAAGGTCTAGCACTTACATTGCAGGGCGTGATTGCCGATAATTTAGGATTTGTCCTCTTCTATGACGCTGATGCCTCATTTGATATTTCAAAATTAAACTTAGAGAAAGTTCAATTGTTTCAAGGAGATGAGGAGATTGAATGCGGCTGTACGTTTACCATGAATGCAAGCAATCAAACATACATCTCTTCATCTGTGAAATATAGTTTTTTAAAGCCTATCGCCTATACTTCCAAGGATTTTGAAGCAGTTTTTCACTTTCAGGATGAAGAGAAAGGTAACATTGTAATATCTTTACCGTTTTCACTGAAAAACGAGATCGCAAAGGAGAAAATTTTTACTGCAAATCGTACGATCGATGTCAACGGGCAGAAATTTACGATTACACAAATTCGCCGTTCGCCATTAAAAGTGGCACTCGATATTGAGGTAGCCAAAGATAATACAATGCAACTATTAGCGCTAGATGATGTTGCCATCATGACAGAAAGCGGTGAACGTAGAGAAAGTATTAGAAATGACATTTCAACAGACGGGAATATTCGCGATGGCAAATTTACGCTCTACTTGCAAAGTAATTATTTCGATGATCCAGCGTCATTGACGGTTATGATTGGCGCCATTCAAGCTGTGCCAAAGGGTGAGGATTTTATCGAAGTTGATTTTGGCACAAAAGAGATAATCACGAAGCCTACTTATTTTAAGGGGGACATTTCAATAGTGCAGCAAAGCGTAGCAGTTAAGATGAAAAAAAATAATGAAGGCAAATTATTAATGCTCTCTGACGCCATAAAAGAAGACGGCACGCCATTAGAATTCAAAAGTTTGACTATTTCTCGAGACGAGCAGTATGTAGTGGAGACATCACAATTTGAAGAATATAATGGAAAAGCTAAGCTATATTTAAACTATTACCCTAATCCGATTGGGGAAAATATTGAAGTAAACATTCCATTGCAATAAAATGCAGCAGCTGTTCAAAAAGACGAACCTTTTTGAATAGCTGTTTTGCTATTTTGACTGCAAGGGTTGGGGGCTTCTTTTCTGAACAACTTGATAGACGATAGATTAAAGTGACACTTGATTTAGTTATAACAGAGGTAACGATATGTTTAGATTCGAAGCGGTTATCTTTTCTAGAATTAGTTACATAGCTAGCTCTTTTTTCTTTTTGAACTTACAATGGTTGTAGAGCGATGATGGTATAATTTAAGTAAACTTACTTTAAACGGAGGTGGAAAATGGACTCTTTAGAATTAAACAAATCAAAATATACGGTCTCTAATATAAAAGACATTTTGCAGAATAAGCTTATTCTTGCAAAACCGTTGACTAAAGATGACATCAAAGAATTAAACCTAGTCAATCCCCCTGTATACAATAAAGAAAAGTATCTTATTCAGGAACAGTGGTTATACAGCATGAATATTGGGGAATGGGAGGATGTAGAGATTATTATCCAAGGAAATAATGAAAATCCTGAGGTGAGAATAATCGAACTAGCAGAAAGAATTTTCGATGAACTCCATTTACATATAAGCCGCGCATTGGCGTATTTACATAAGTTTTTTCCTAATCAAGAAATAAACAGTTATTATTTATCCACAATAAGCTTTGGAAATATGGCTAACTTCGATAGTTATATCTTTTCAGGCTTTAGTTTAGCTTTTATTTATGAGGGTCACTTTGAGTTTCAGTATAAAGTGAAATTTAAAGAAAATGGTTGGCCTATTGGTTTTGAGGGTGGACCACTTTAATTCAAGGGGGAAGAAATAGTTATCCCATGACAAAATCGTTTTGAAAAGAGGGAGCTGAATGGAAGGTTTTTTCTTCATACTGATAGGCTTTTTAATTGTTGTTGCAAATGTGATTGGGTTTGTATTCTACAAAAAAAAGAAAAATCTATATAATGCTGCTTTTATCATTTTACTACTGGCAGGTGTATTTGGTGGACTAGGAAGTGTATTAGCACTAATTATTATTCGTGATCCCTTTGCATTATTCTATGGATTGAACATTGCCTATTATTTACTCATTAATAGTTTGATTGTATTTATTCTGGCGATTTTAGTTACGATCATTAAAAAATATACTAGTAGTAGAACCATATAATTAACTATCGTGGTGCGTGAGCATTAGTTGTTTATGAACGAATTACTATTAAAAACGTTAGGGGGGACGCTATGCATAACTTGTCAGGAAAGGTTATTCTTATCACAGGTGCAAGCTCTGGGATTGGATTTGCCACGGCTGAGCTAGTGGCAAAATACGGGGCTAAAGTAATTATCAATTATCATACAAATGTGGAAGGTGCCAACGAAGCTGTCCAACGAATTCAAGAACAAGGTGGAGACGCCATTGCTATTCAAGCTAATATTGTGAATAAAGAAGAAGTGAACGCAATGATTGAGCAGGCTATTTCTACATTCGGCACGATTGATGTTTTAGTGAATAACGCTGGAGGCGGCATCCGTCAAAGTACTTTTATGGAGATGAGTGAAGAGCTATGGGAAGAAACATTCAAGCTAAATGTCAATAGTGTGCTCTTATGCTCTCAAGCTGTATTAATACATATGATTCCGAAGAAATGCGGAAAAATTATTAATGTCTCTTCTGCAGCAGCACGTATTGGTGGAGCAGGGGAAAGTATTCATTATGCATCTGCTAAGGGAGCTATCAATACAATGACGATTGGTATGTCCAGAGAATTAATTGAATATGGAATTATCGTGAACGGGGTAGCGCCTGGAATGGTCGAAACACCCTTTCACGAAAAATTTGCTCCTGGCGACAATCGGCTTGAACGAATGGCTTCCTCTGTACCAATTAAACGAGCTGCAGCGCCTAAAGAGATAGCAGAAGTAATTGCCTTCCTTTCTTCTGATGCCTCAAATTACATCCTTGGAGAAATTATACATGTGAGTGGCGGTAGATAAATAAAAAATAGGCAAATTATTATTGCTTTCGTCTATTATACTAACAGTCGTAAATTTCGGATTCTAAACAAGCTCCACCTTAGATGTCCTTAAATTTGGGGGCAAAAAAGGTAGGACTTGTTTCGCTTATTTTATTAAATCCGACACTACTTGAACAATTAAGAACAAAAAAATGATTGGTAAAATAATTTGAATCCATTTTGTTTGGATATACGGAACGATCTTTAAACCAAAGAAAGAGCCAGCAATAGAGCCAAGTGAAACAGGGATAGCAATTCCCCAATTAACAATGCCAGTAAAGTAATAAAAGAGAAAAGCACCTGTACAGCTTGATAACGAGAGCATTCTTGTTAACTCGACTGCTTTTAAATAATGGTATTGTTTTTTCAAGAAATAGGTTATATTCATTAGAGCTGAGCCTGGTCCAAAACCACCGTCATATATGGAAATTGCAAATGGAATAAGCTTGTTCAAGGGTTGTTCCTCTGTTTCTTTTACATCTTTGACAATCCATTTATTACTGCAAAGGACAATCAGAAATGCAAAAATTAAGCTTATACAAGCGACGACATTCATGATTTGTTCTGATAAGAGGATTGCGAATAATGCCCCAAATACACCACCTATACTAGCAACAAACATGAAAGAAAAATACTTTTTTACAGATAAATGTCCTTTTATGACAAATGAAACAACATTTGATAGGGCTGATAAGCCTGTCGCAAATTTATTAACGGCAACGGTTGTGTGAATTGGAATGCCGACGAGCAACAATGAAGGCATCAAAATAAAGCCTGCTGCACCAAAAAGAACGCCTATTATGGCTGCGAGTAAACCAATTGTAAATAAAATAACTCCTTTTACTGTTAACCATTCATGTAGTAAAATTTCCATTCAATCACCTCAATACTTAAATTACTGGTAAACTATACATAAAACAAATATATAATTATTGCTTATTCATAAATATTATTTATGGATAGAAAGGTTGGAATGGAATGAATTTACATGCATTGAGGATCTTTACGAATGTAGCCAAGCTTGGGGGAATTACTGCAGCGGCGAATAGTATGCTACTAAGTCAACCTGCTGTTACCATACAAATTCGAAAATTAGAGAATGAAATAGGGGCAAAATTGATTGAAGGTAAAGGGCGTGGAATTCAATTAACGTCAGAGGGGAAGTTTTTATACGAGCAAGGCATGCGTTTATTTTACTTAGAAGCACAAATCGATGAGAAGCTTGGTAAGTTTTTAGCAAAGGAAGACAAAATACATATTGCGTCTTCTTACATCCCTATTAATTATATACTTCCGCCTATCATAGCTAAATACAAGCTTGCAAATCCTCAAATTGAATTTTTTGTATCGTTAGGCAATGTTCAATCTGTGGAGGAGCAAGTTCTGAATTATGAAGTAGATTTTGGCTTTGTCGTTCAAAGTAAAATTGGTCATGAAGATTTACAATTTGAAAAGGTATTGGATATCCCGTTTTGGTTTACAGTCCATCCTTCACATCCTCTAGCAAATCAAACGGTCTCCATCTATGAATTATCGAACGAGGACTTTATTTATCGGGAACGTGGTAGCTCGACACTCGATTTATTGGAGTCCATTTTTTACACATTTAATGCGCCATTACCTAAGTTAGGGCTTCAAATGCAGGGCTTACACGAATCCATAAAAGTAGTGGAAGCGGGGTACGGCATGACTTTAGCTCCGTCCTATAGTGTAGATGAAAGTATAGCAAACGGGAAACTTGCTCAAGTGTATGTTGAGCAGGCAGCTATTCAGCAAAGTTTATTTATTTGCTCTCGAAAAACCGATCTCATGGAGCAACCATTTTTGCAATACTTAAAAACGCATTTAAATGCATTAAACTAACCACTTTATTTGGCATAAATAAGACTTCTCTAAATTTAAGTGAAGAATTTAGAGAAGTTTATTTATGATGATAATTAACACAGAAAATTCAGAAAAATAGTATTATAAAAGTATTTTTCCCTCTATTGAAACAACTGCTGCTCCTGCTACTTCAATAACAGCATTCTCCCCATCAGGTGTAATCGTGACATAAAGAGTTCCAGGTCTATTAATCGTATGGCCTTGCCCAATTACTAATTGATGTTTTTCTTGTGGAGCTAGTATATTTTCTAGATATAAATAACCACCTAATGCACCGTTTGCTGCCCCTGTAACTGGATCTTCATCGATCCCTATATTTGGGCAAAAATCTCTTGTATAAATATCAAATTCTCCATTTGTGTCAAAGGTAAAGAGGTGAGTGGTGGATATGTTAAAATGATTGTTCATCTTTTTAAGCTCATTTAATTTAGGTTCTGCTTGATCAATTGCTTGACGTGTTTTAACGGGAACCATAAGATGTGGGACCCCTGTGTTCGCTATTTTTATCGGGTATCGATCATCAATGTCCGTTTCCTCTAAACCCACAAGGTCCGCAACGACTTCAGGGCTAATGTCTATACTTTTTACATGGGGACGTACTTGAGTCATGGACACGCTCTTTAAGTGATTGTTTTCCGTAATCCATTTTACAGGAATTAGTCCAATGTTTGATTCAAAGATTATTTTCTCGTCCTTATCAATCCAATTGTACTTATTAGCCATTAACCATGCTGTACCTAACGTAGCGTGACCGCAAAAGTCAACTTCTTTTGTAGGAGTAAAATATTTTATTTGATAATCTGCATTTACATTTGTTGATGGTAAAAGAAAGGCCGTTTCCGAAAGGTTTAATTCATTGGCTATGTTTAGCATTTCCTCATCTGTTAAATTTTCAGCATGAGGTATGACGCCAGCTGGATTTCCTCCAAACGTTTCTGTGGTGAATGCATCAACATAAAAAAACTCTACCACTTTTTTCATTGCTATCTCCTCCTTCATTCTACGATTATTGTAGTATGATAGAATTGATAAGTAAAATTCATGTTTTTAATCTTAAACATGAGGAAGTCGAATGGAAAGTTAAATCTTATACGGAGGTTATCTTGTGAACCTTTTGCAAATAGAAATATTCGTCAAAGTAGTCGATATTGGAAATTTCACAAAAGCAGGTGAAATATTGGCGATGACACAATCGGGCATAAGCCATAATATCGCTTCATTAGAGTCAGAACTCGGTATTAAACTTTTGAATAGAGGAAGAAACGGTATCTCATTAACAGATAGTGGAGAACGTATCATCAACAATATGAGAAATATCTTATCCGAAGCAGAAAGCATTAAACAAGAAGCGGCATCTATTTTAGGAATACAAAACGGAAAAATAAATATTGGCAGCTTTTCAAGTTTCGCTTCAAAAGTGTTGCCAACGATCATATCACGGTTTAAAGGAGAGTTTAAGGGAATTGAAATAAATTTTTATGAGGGGAGCTATGACCAAATTACACGTTGGGTAGAAGAGGGGAAAGTGGATATAGGTTTTACATCTTTAAGTAACCCTATGGATCATTTTGAGGCTACCACCATAGTAAGAGATAGATTAGTAGCAATCGTACCGATTCATCATCATCTTGCCATAAATGAACAAGTAAAGGCGGAAGAACTTCAAGGGGAGGCTTTTATTATGCCTCAGCTAGGATGTGAAGTGAGTGTTAAGAAGTTTTTACAGGAACAAGAGGTATCCCCAAACATAGAGTTTAATGTGGAAGAAAATCAAACAATCATTGCAATGGTACGTGAAGGATTAGGCATTACAATCATACCAGAACTAGCTTTACCCTATAATTTAGCAGGTACCATTGTAAAACCTCTCTTACCCGAACCTTTCCGAGAAATAAGCATTATTACTCGCTCAAAGAAGCAACCCCTTCCCGCTGTCAAAGAGTTTATAAAAACAACCATGGATTGTATTAAAGAATTAAAGCTATAAGAATTCTGTGTCCATTGCTATTGTTCATCATCATTGTGCTTTTGTAGAAGCATAAAACATACCTACGTAAGAGCATGTTTTGGTTCATTTTTTCAAAACATGCTCAAATCAAGGTGATGATATTTAGTAAAGAACACGCCATAAATAGAAGGTAGCGTAGGATTCCCAGTTTTTCCATGGTATCGAGAGCGATAAAATTTCCTCTTTCGTAGGCTTTTGGTTCATATTACGTAATGTTTTTATTGAATTAATCAGACCTACATCATCGATTGGAAAAGCTGTCTGAAACCTTAGGCAGCGCATTAGCACGTAATTGGCTGTCCAAGGTCCGATTCCTCGTATTTTGATTAAGCTTTTTTCTGCCTCTTTAAAATTCATTTTCATTAATTGTTCCTTCGATAATTCTCCGCATGCCATTAATCTTGCAATGCCAATGATATATTCACTTTTTTTAACCGTCATTTTAATAGCTGCTAGGTCAGTAGGTTCTAACTGTGCAATTCGTTCGTATGGAGGGAATACCCAATACTTTTTACCATTCCATTCGATAGAATCGCCAAAGCTTTCTACAAATTGTCTCTTTAAAGAGTAGGCAAAGGCAAGGTTGATTTGTTGCCCTAAAACGCCCCAGCATAACGCTTCAAATAAATCGGGAATGCCGATAACTCGTAATCCATAGAATTTTTGGGCAGGTATTTTAAGTAATGGATCTGTATTTGCCATTTCATAAAATGGCGTTAAATCGTTATCAAGATCAAACCATTCAATTATATATGTTGCAATTTTTTCCCGCTCCCTCTTTTCAATAGGCCTAGAACCATTTAGGAATTGAACAACCATTTGTTGATTATCGATTACGCTTATCTGTACTAAAGACTGCATTTCTCCAATGGCTATCACTTTTGTGATGATATTGTTCTCTATTTCATACAGGCATTCATTTTTTTCTCTTGTTAAATAGCCTAGATTTGCATTCATATCAAAATTTGCTGGTAAAGTAATGATCATCACATCGTCAACGTCATGCCATATCACTTTTTCATTCTCCTTTTCAACATACACAGTTTGTTAGTTTACTTTATCATAAAAGTAGCTTTACTCATTTTGTTATCTTGCTATTCCATTCTAAACGCCTTATTTTTTTCTATTGATGAGGTTATAGTGTTAGTTATTAAGAAGGCTAAGGAGGGAATAAAAATGGTCCAAGATATTCAAACACGTGTTGGCAGCTTGGAGTGGGATTCCATTCAACATGAACTAGATAAACAAGGATTTGCAAAGCTTCCAGTAATTTTAACAAAAGAGGAATGTGAATTTTTAATAGGGTTGTATGGTACAGAAGAGCCATATAGAACGACCATTAATATGGCGAGGTATCGCTTTGGGGAGGGGGAATACAAATATTTTTCCTATCCATTGCCTGAAATCATCCAAAGTTTAAGAGAGTCCTTTTATCAAGAATTGGCCAAAACAGCTAATCGATGGTTAGGTTATTTAAAGAAAACAGCGCAGTTTCCAGCTCAGCTTCAAGATTTTTTGAACACTTGTGAACAATATGAACAAACTAGACCGACACCGTTACTCTTAAAGTATGAAACAGGAGGCTTTAATTGTTTGCATCAAGATTTATATGGCGATGTGTTCTTCCCGTTTCAAGTAGTATTTGTATTAAATCAACGCGAACAAGACTTTTTTGGTGGAGAATCCCTCCTAGTGGAACAAATTCCACGTGCTCAGAGTAGGGGACATGTCATTACGTTAGATCAAGGCAGTGCGCTCATCTTTCCTACAAACCATAGACCTGTTCTAGGGAAAAGGGGATATTATAAACATACGGTTCGTCATGGAGTAAGTACGATTACTGCTGGAGAACGATACGGTCTTGGCATCATTTTTCACGATTCTAAATAAAAAAACTTCAATATCTTGCTATTCCATATCTAGAATTGTACATTGTGAATTTTTAGGGAGTATATTGTAAGGAGAGGTGAGATAAATGCTGGATCCTATGAATGATGAAAATGATATTTTGAATAATGTAGAAATGATGACAGATGAAAAATGGCAAGCCATTATCACGAATGATACAGCGTACAACAATCAATTTTTTTATGCTGTCAAGTCAACAGGGATATTCTGTAAACCATCCTGTAAGTCTCGCGTTCCGAAAAAAGAGAATGTATGTATTTTTGCAACCGCAGAACAAGCACTCCACGCAAATTTTCGCCCTTGTAAACGTTGCAAGCCTACTAATGAAAATTTGCCTGATAGCGAGTGGGTTGATATTATCACAGCATACATTGATCAAAATTTCGCTGAAAAATTAACGCTCGAATCATTAGCAATGATTTGTCATGGGAGCCCCTATCATATGCATCGAACATTTAAAAAGATTAAAGGCTTGACGCCCATTGAGTATATACAACAAGTTCGCGTACACGCGGCTAAAAAGTATTTGATTGAGACGAATAAAGCAATAGGCGATATTGCCATATGTGTGGGTATGGCGAATGCACCCTATTTTATTACTTTATTTAAAAAGAAAACAGGTGAGACCCCAGCGCAATTTCGTCAAATGAGAAAAATGGAGGAAATGAATGATGGAAATAAAAAATAAACCAACCCTTTTTTGGTCTTTACTCAAGTTTGAGGATTGGCATTTTTATATTGCTGCTACCTCCAAGGGCCTTGTGTTTGTTGGTTCACAGAACAAACCAATCGAGGAAATGTTTGAATGGGCGAAGAAACGCTTTCCAGGAAGTCCTTTTGTTGAAGATGAGGAAAAGCTTGAACCCTATGTCAATGAAATCATTCAGTATCTAGCAGGAAAGAGGCAAACCTTTACTATCCCATTTGAGTACGTAGGTACGCCATTTCAGCTAGCAGTCTGGCAAGCACTTTGTGAAATTCCTTATGGGCAGACGAAATCCTATTCAGACATTGCCCATGCTATCAATAAACCAGCAGCTGTTCGTGCTGTTGGAGCGGCTATTGGGGCTAATCCAGTGTTGCTCACTGTACCGTGCCATCGTGTAACAGGAAAGAATGGCTCTTTAACAGGCTATCGGGGCGGATTAGCAATGAAGAAATTGCTCTTGGAACTTGAAAAGCGAGGTTCATCTAGCAATGCGTAATACTTGCTTTACATGGAATGGAGGTTTCGTATGAAAAGCGAATTATTCTATAAGCATCCAAAAACCATTTTGAATAAAGGAACTGGCTTTCTTTCTGGCTATACGCATTCGCTCAATCCTTATACAGGCTGTTCATTTGGATGTTCTTATTGCTATGTACGTCAAATGCCTGTATCTCTTTTTCGAGAAGGAGAATGGGGTAGTTGGGTCGATGTTAAAAACGGTGCGGCGAATGTATTAAAAAAGGAGCTTCATCGTGCCAAAGCCAAAGGGCCTGTAACCATTTTTATGTCCTCAAGTACAGACCCGTATCAGCCAATAGAGCATAAGGAAAAAGTGACGCGATCTTTACTAGAAGTTATGCTAGAGGATCCCCCTGATTTCTTATTTGTACAGACGAGAAGTCCACTTGTCAGTCGAGATATTGATTTGCTGCGACAATTTAAAGAAAAAGTGCGGGTAAGTATGACAATGGAGACAGATTCGGAAACGATACGTAAACATTTTACGCCAATGGCACCTCCAATCCAAGCGCGTTTTAAGACATTGGAAAAATTAGCAGCTGCGGACATTCCGACCCAAGTTGCTATCGCTCCCATTTTACCAAGTGGGGAATATTTTCCTTTGAAATTGAAGCAACTCGTCGATCGGATATGTATAGATGACTACTTCATGGGAGATGGCAGTGGTGGAAAACGCACAAGAAAACTTGAGATTGAGAAAAAATATGACCAACTTGGTTTAGAAGAATGGTATGGACCAGATGTAATAAAAAAAGTATACAACCGATTTATTGAAATCTTTCCAGAAAATCATGTTTATATAAGTCAGGCTGGGTTTGAGCCGTAAAATGCTGTAATAGATGGATTATAAAAATAGCCCCAATACCCATCTTTACTGAAGTGAGTATTAGGGTTTCTTCACATGATAGTATGATTAACGTTTGTTTTCATTTTGAATTTGACTGAAATCTACTTCTTCAGCAAACTCTTCTCTGTTTTTACGCTCATTGTTAGCATTTTGATTTTGATTCTGCTGTTTTTTGTTGTCTTGCGTTTTATTATTTTTATGTTTATTATTTCCCATTTTCATCTCACCTCCACCATTAGTGTGAGTGGAAGATGTTTTTTTATCCGTAGAACTTACATTTAATTCTTCAAGTAATGTGCTTTATTTTATTAAGGAGTACAGTATGACTGAAAATTTACCTAATTTATTTCTTAGACCATCAAAATAATATAAGATGAAAGTAAACAGGCCATATGTTTTAATAACCAAACAAACGGTATCCGAAGTAACTGTGAAGAATGGTAATGCACCAACAACAGATAGCACTTAAGGAGGTACAGTAGTGAACCAACACAAAATAATTATTACGCAATATACCCCCCAATACGCTGAACAAACAGTTGCTATGTGGCGAGATAGTAAGGAACAGGCGATTGGTCAAAAAGAAATTCATACCTTTGAAAGTCATGTATATTTCTTAAATCATCTATTAGCTGAGCAGTTTCACATCGATTTAGCGTTAATGGATGAAAAAGTAGTTGGCATGATTGCCTATAACGAAGAAGAAATAAGCCAACTATATATTCATATTGACTATCAAGGGATGGGCATAGGTCATACATTACTAGATAAAGTAAAAGCACAATCAAAAGGGCGATTAACTTTATACACATTTGAGGTTAATGAAAATGCCCAACGATTTTATGAAAAACATGGATTTAAAATCATAGGGAGAGGACATGAAAATGAAGAAAATTTAGCTGATATTCAATATGAATGGATAGCCAAATAAAAAATTTCACTAACGAGCTATTAAAAAGCGTTGTACATTTTGTATATACGCTTTTTTGTTTTTGATAAAATCTAAAAATGATGCAGAGGCAAACAATTTCCTTAACAGCTAAGATCACTCGAATGAGTAGTAGTCGAGCTTAATTGCTTTAATGCTCTTAAGAAGTTAATCAGTATCATCTGGTATAATAGAAAATAGATTTTTTTAGAACGGAGTAAATGATATGAATGGAGCGCAAAAAGCATTTTTTGAAGAAAAGGAGCGTTCACTTGGCGTTTATCTAAATGATGTGCAGAAGCAGGCCGTATTGCAGACGAATGGACCGCTGCTACTATTGGCATCTCCTGGTTCAGGAAAAACGACGACGATTATTATGCGTATTGGCTATATGATCGAGGCGCTTGGTGTCAAGCCTGCTCGCATAAAGGCTGTTACGTTTAGTAAGGCATCAGCAAATGATATGAAGGCACGTTTTGCAAAGTTTTTTCCGCATTTGCCACCAGTTGATTTCTCGACGATTCATAGTTTAGCATTTCAAGTTGTGCGGCAGACACTTGAACGTCAGGGCATTTCGTACGGGATTATCGAAGAAGCGGACGGGCCTGGTGTAATGTCAAAAAAACGAGTGCTTCGTGAGATTTTTGAACAATTAAATGGCTCCAAAATTACGGAAGATCAGTTAGACGAGCTACTGACGTACATAACGTTCATCAAAAATAAAATGCTGCCCGAACAGGAATGGGCAATTGCAGAAGTAAAGGTGCCAAGAAAAGTCGAGATTTTACAGCATTATGAGGAATATAAGCGCACAGCTAGTGACCGATTGCTCATTGATTTTGACGATATGCTGTTAATGGCGAATGATATTTTTACGAAAAATCGAGAGGTGTTGGCGCAATATCAACGTCGATACGATTTTTATTTAACGGATGAAAGTCAGGATACATCGCCTGTTCAACATGCGATCATCGAGAAGCTTGTCGCTGTCCATCAAAATTTATGCGTCGTTGCCGATGAGGATCAGGCCATTTATAGCTGGCGCGGTGCAGAGCCAGATTATTTGTTGAATTTCCAAAAGATTTATCCAGAGGCACGTGTTTTACTAATGACACAAAATTATCGTTCATCTGCCTCGATTGTAGAGCCAGCCAACCTTTTCATTCAGCGAAATAAAAAACGATATAACAAACAGATGTTTACGCAGAATCCTGCAGCAGAGCCAATCTCGTTTAAAATCCTAGAGAATTACAGCTTACAGGCCAAATATGTAGTGAATCAGTTAAAAAGCTTGTCTAAGCGTGGCTCAACGGCTGTTTTATATCGAAATAATACGTCAGCCATTCCTCTTATGGACGCGTTAGACAGAGCGGGCTTGCCTTTCTATATGAAAGATTCCACCATTCGCTTTTTTACGCATTGGGTTGTGGAGGATATAATGAACTTCATGCGTCTAGCATACAATACAAAAAATATCTCGATATTTGAAAAAGTTTACAGAAAAATGAATGCTTATATTACACCAACGCAATTAAAGGCACTGCAGAAAGTACCAGAGGATGGCTGTGTATTTACACTATTGCTAGAGCATGTGGAATTAAAGGATTATCAGCCTGAATATATTAAGCGAATTCGCAAAACGTATGATAGCATTCAATTTGATCAAACAACACCAACAGCCATGCTAGAGCATATCCGTTATGACTTTGGTTATGAGCGTGCCTTAAAGAAAATGAGCGAGGACCTCGGTTTTAATTATGAAAATTTACTAGATATTGTGGATGTACTTGGACTAATTGCTCGCCATACGTCGACGATGACTGAATTTGCTGGTCGTTTGAAGTACCTTGAAAATTTAGCACGTACATCTCATCTGAAAAATGAAATGAATGCCATTACATTAACAACCTTACACAGTTCAAAAGGCTTGGAATTTGATCGTGTGTATTTGATTGACTTAATTGATGGGATTTTACCTACTGAGACGGAAGAAGCAATAGAGGAAGAAACAAGACTCTTTTATGTCGGTATCACACGTGCAATTCGCCATTTGGAATTAATTTCGTACAGCAAGCGCTTTAAAGCAAGTGTGGTGCCATCAATATTTATGAAGGCGTTAAAGCAAATCGTTTCACCTCAGGAATTACCAAAGAAAGCGTCGAAAAGTCCGAGGAAAGCATTGAAGCAATACCGTAATGATCAGACAATTACAACGGAGTCAGCGTTAATCGTTGGCTCAAAGGTGAAGCATGTGATGTTTGGAGAGGGAAAAATTTTGGAGGTCACAAGTAGCACGATCAAATTGTCATTTGATGCAGGGATAAAGCAGTTTATGACGGATACATGTTTACAGCAAGGCTATTTAGAAGCGGTGGAAGATTAATGCAGCGTATTCGAGATTTTTTCGAATACGCTTTTTATAGTGTGCAAAATAATAGCTAAACTTCTTTTTTTCTCTTTCTATAGGATAAATATTCTATAAATCTCTTTGCTGCAAGTGACAGCGATTTTTGCTCTCTCATCGCAATCCCAATAGTTCGAAAAGCAGGGATCTCAAGCTCTTTCGCGATAATTTGGTACGGAATGCGTTCTAAAATCAGTTCAGGTAATATACTGATTCCCAACCCGTTTTCCACCATTGACATAATGGCATAGTCGTCCCATGTTGTAAAAGAAATGTGCGGCGAGATATTGTGCTTCTCAAAAATTTCGGAGATTTCAGCTTTTGCGCCTTTTTCTAAAAGCATGAATGGACTGGTCAATAGTTCACTTAGAGGAAATTTATCGCAATCAGCAAGAGGATGATCCTGATGAATGACTACCAACAAACGGTCTTGCTCTACAAAGATTGTTTCCATTTTAGCTTTTGTTGGTAGTCGCAAAAATCCAAAGTCGACCCTACCTTCGATAATCCAGCTTTCGATTTCGGTGTAATCTCCTAAGAGTAACTCGAAATCAATCCCTGGATAATCCTGCTTAAAGAATTTGATCATATAAGGTAGCCAATGTGTTGCTACACTAGAAAATGTACCAATTCGGATGATTCCTGATTGGATATCATGTAAGTCTTCGATCTGCATCATTAACATTTCATGCTCATTACATATACGCTGTAATTGGGGCAGTAGCTTTAAGCCATCGGATGTTAAACTGATTCCGGCACGACCTCGTTCAAAAAGGGAAATTCCCCATTCTATTTCTAAATCGTTGATCATACGGCTGATACCAGACTGTGTATAGTTTAATGCATCGGCAGCTCTTGTAAAGCTCCCATATTCTACTGCTTTGACAAAGGCCATATATTTTTGGATATTCATAACGCTATCCCCCTTGCATGCTATTTTGTTATGTATAGCATGACAAACATTCAATTTTGTAATACATATAAGTATGCTATGCTATTCCCATTACAAAAGCAAGTTGAAAGGGAGTGGAAGGAAAGGACGGAAAAAACACCTAATAGTTCCTATTAAATTGCGGTAGGTTAGGGGAGTAGGCCATGAAATCTAAATTTCAATTTATCGTATCAATGATTATTTTTGGCACAATCGGTTTAGTTGTGCGTTACATTGATTTAGCGGCGAGTGAAAGAGCTTTACTAAGTAGTTTACTAGGATGCTTATTTTTACTCTTCATCTTCTCCATAATGAAGAAAAAAATATCCTGGAATTTAGTGAAATCGAATGCTTTATTTTTGTTTCTCTCAGGCGTTGCATTGGGAGGAAACTGGATTTTTCTCTATCAATCCTACGACCACACATCACTTGCCAATGCCACACTAGGATATTACTTTGCACCAGTATTTGTAATGATTCTTTCACCTGTTGTACTTAGGGAACAATTATCCATAAAAAAAATAATATGCATTGTCATAGCAATTATCGGTATGATAATGATTGTAGGAGAAGGGGTGAGTGCAACGGAATCAGATGATTTCCTTGGACTTACCTTTGGATTGATGGCAGCTGCGTTTTATGCGGCATTGTTACTTTTAAACAAATTTATTAAAGAGATGGACAAGCTAGAGCTGACCATTATTCAACTTGGAACCACTGCATTATTACTGCTGCCATATGTTTTTTTGACAGAAGGCTTGGGGATTTTTGAATTATCACGCGCATCTATTCCTTTTATTTTAATTTTAGGTATCGTTAATACAGGGATTGGATTTTGGTTGTTTTTCTCGGGAATGGAAAAATTGAAAGGGCAGAGTATTGCGATGCTAAGCTATGTCGATCCTTTTGTAGCAATATTGATTTCTGCAATGATATTGCAAGAGCAAATGACCCTAGTGCAAATTATCGGAGGGGTATTTTTATTAGGTTCTACATTTGTTAGCGAAATTCGATCTTTTAACTTTTCAAAACAACTCATGAAAAAACAAATAGAGTAACAATTTATCACGGGAGACTTAAATCGATAGTACATGGTATTTAACATTTATAGGGTTGTTCAATTACTAAGACAACAATCAGCCAATTCAAGTTGGCTGATTGTTGTTTTTTAAACTCTTAATAAGATGCTTGAGCTTCTTAATGAGTTTCTCCAAAACGTTAACTGCTAGTGCAGCTATGCCCTTAATGATTAGCTAAGAGAGTTTAAGAACTTCAATATATCTATACATACCCTTTAACATAACAGATTCATCTCTTATAATTCTGAGCCTTTGATCATTTTGTTTAAACAGCTCCTCAAAACTTCTACCAATATCTGTTCCTAACATACTTATAAATGGCCTTACCAATTTTTTTGTTAGCGTTAGTTTTTGATTTTTAGGAGCAAATTTATCAAAGATAAGAATTCTACCATCCTTCTTTAAAACTCTTATCATCTCTTCAAAGCATTTATTTTCATTAGGAACCACAGAAAGTATTAAACTAGCTACAATATAGTCAAATGATTCATCTGCAAAAGACATTTTTTGAGCATCCATTTCTAAAAAATTGATAGAAGAGTGCTCGAATTTATGTTTAGCTTTCGCTAGCATATCAGGAGAATAATCAATGGCTGTTATATCATAATCAACATAGTTGATTAATTCTAAATCAGCCCCAGTACCAATACCTACATAGAGGATTTTTTGTTTACGCTGAAAAAGTACTTCTTGAAAAATCCTCTTTCTAGTCTTTAAAAAAGTACCTGTATTAAAAAGTTTATCGTAAAAGGAAGAGCCAATTTTATAAATAATTTTGTTCCACGTATTATTCAATGCTACATCCAGCCTTTCTACAGAGCATATGAACTTCTAAAATCCTGTGTCCCCTCCGAAAATAGGAGTGACCCACGCAATAATCTTTGTCATCATGTCAAAATATAATAAAATCCCATTAAAATCAATAATCATAAATGGCTTCTTTTTGGAAGAAACGTAATTTGAGACAGCTTAAGAAAGGAAATTGAAAAACCAAGTACATTAATAAGTATGTATAATAAGCCTTTATCAGGGTTTGTTAGCCCTAAAGCCATTATTACAAGTATCCAGCCAGTTGTGAAACCTGTCCCAAATTTAATCTAATATTCCTTTTCAGACAGTAAAAAATCTAACTTGAGGATGCCTACGTTTATTAGCTGAAGAGAGACCCATATTTTTTTAAAATTTTTGACAGACATATTAGGTAGTGCTAGTATGTTTGACACACATATTAGTGATATCGAATATGATCATATCAAAACATATTAGCTAAGTCTAATATGAATTGGAGGAGATTTTGTGACAGAAAAAAATATTGACTTAAAAATTAAACTAATTCATGGATTTTCAAACAAGGTAAGACTTCAAATTTTAGAGTGTATCAAAGAGAAAGAGAAGACAGTATCTCAAATCGTCGAGGAATTAAAGGGGAATCAGTCTAATATCTCTCAACACTTAGCCTGTTTAAAAGGGTGTGGCATTATTGTTGGTCGTAATGAAGGAAAATATTGCTACTATAGTTTGAGAAATGAGCGTATTCGCGAACTTCTTGGAATGTTTGATACGGTTTTAGAAGATGTTCATTCTGATGTTGCGTGCTGTGCAAACCATGTAGATTAAAGATATATATAAATAAAAGCAGATTCCATAATATATAGGGAAGGATGCAGGAGATTTGAAATTTTGAGGAAATGGGTGTTCCGTAACTATATGAATGAGCTAGTACAGAAAAAATCAAAGATAGAGGAACATCTTTACTAATACGGTTAGTGGTCGTAAAGGTTTGATTAAAGTTAGTCCAAAGTAGAAAACTACCTGATCTGAATAGAAATTATAAAAGGGTTACTGAGATAATGTAACCCTTATTGAGGGAGGTCGTGACGGTCAACCAACGCCACCACCATATAAGTGCGTGCAATACACTCAATATAAATTTGTGCAAATAAAGGCTAATTATACATAAAAAAAAGCAGCGTCGTCACACGCTACAGTAATTTAATGAACATGTGAGGTGATTCATAAAAGAGTTTAACAAAGATTATGAATGGAACCATGCTATAAAATAAATGTTCGATACAGAAGATAACTTGGATTCAAAAGGTTGTGAAGATTATTTTTTTGTCAAACTCATATTCTGACACTTGTATGCTTTTGCTGAATTTTAGTAATCTTTTATTTTTACTTAATATGTGAGCTAATAATAATAAGTGTTATACCCGTAAATAAGCAAACGATTCTTGTCACAGGTATTTTATCTGCTAGTCCAAATAATGCAATTGCTGTCGTTACGATTAAAACTGTTGGACCAACCAAAGCAAGCATTGTATTAATATAAAATGCTTTTTCTAGATTATTTAACTTTAGCATCAACAATCCAGCACTTACTTCAATACTCCCAGACAATACACGTAAAATAACCATAGCAAGAACCGACTTTTCAATAATTGTCATCATCCTATCTTTATAGAAAATTTAATATAATTCCATCATGAATAGAATAATAGATTTTTGTTTTAATGAAATATTAAAATCAATATATGTATGATTCGTATCTAATATGCTTGTTAGATTATGCTTTAATCCTTAGACTAGGAATATAATTAAAGATTTTTTCAATGTTTGGAATTAGCATAAAAAATGAGCTGTGTTTCTATAGTTGAAACACGGCTCATTTTTTATTTTTAATCCCTATTTAGATTAATGTTCAATTTGAAAGCTATCAATAAAATTCTAATTCTTATATCACGCTGCATATGCATATATTCTCCATATTTATAGTCTATACTTTATTTTCAAATGGACTATAGAAAGGTTGAGTGAGCGTATTTGTTAGAGCATTTAAATTTACTTCTTGCATTTGGTGCTGGATTATTATCATTTTTATCACCTTGTTCATTACCATTGTATCCAGCTTTTCTATCTTATGTAACAGGAATATCCTTTAATGAACTAAAAGAAGAAAAAGGGATTTTGAGGCGAAAATCTCTGATACATACCCTGCTTTTTTTACTTGGTTTTTCTATTATTTTTATGGCACTAGGTTTTTCAACTTCTTTTATCGGACAGATTTTTATTCAGTATAAAGAGTTCCTAAGACAAATTGGAGCAATTATCATGGTCTTTTTTGGATTAGTTATTCTAGGTTTTTTTAAAATCGATATTTTACAATCTGAAAAAAAGATTCATTTTAAAAAAAGGCCCAAAGGATATTTTGGTTCGGTACTTATTGGTATGGGTTTTGCAGCTGGATGGACACCTTGTACTGGACCAATTCTTGCAGGAGTAATAGCTTTAGGCGTGTCTGATCCTGGGAAGGGCATGTTGTACATGCTATTTTATGTGCTAGGTTTCTCTATACCTTTCCTAATAATGTCTTTATTTATCGGAAAAATGAAGTTTCTTCAAAGAAAAAATGGACTGTTTATGAAAATAGGTGGTGCAATAATGATTGTGATGGGGGTTTTATTATACTTTGATATGATGACTAAAATTATTGCGTTTTTAACACCGATTTTTGGAGGATTTACTGGTTTCTAGTTTTACATATATAAGAAAGGAAGGAGCCTAACTTCATTATGGATAAAAAAAAGAGAAGATTTCTTATGCGTTCAATTATATTAATTATATTATTTGGGGCAATATTCTTCACAGTCTATACAACTTTAACGCAAGATAAAAATGAAGTATTAAAAATAGGGGACGATGCTCCAAATTTTACTCTAGTTGATATGCATGGTGATAAACATAATTTGGAGGAATACAAAGGAAAAGGTGTCTTTTTAAACTTTTGGGGTACTTGGTGCAAACCTTGCGAAAGAGAATTTCCAATTATAGATAGATATTATAATGATTATAAAGAAAAGGATATACAGGTATTAGCTATAAATATAGCAGAATCCGACTTCGTGGTTCAAAATTATATTGACCGAAAAGGTCTAACTTTTCCGGTTTTAATAGATAAAAATAAAAGTGTAATGGAAGCATATAATATCAATCCATTACCAACGACTATTCTTATTAATTCTGAGGGGAAAATAGAAAAAATAATCACTGGAGAAATGAAAGAACAAGATATAAAGAATTATATGGAACTAATTCTACCAGACTAAATAATGATTTTTAATATTTCTAACGTCAATTTTTAATTTTATCACCGAGAGAAAGTTAGATTTACATGCAAAAAATCGTAGTGGAAGTACAATAAAAGAAATAACAAATTATATTAGACAGGGAATACTAGTTATTATATGGGTAACATTGGACCTCTCACCACCAAAGGTTAAAGGGGGATTGATTATGGAAGAAGCAGGTGAGTACCATCAAATGTATCA
Organism: Lysinibacillus sp. JK80; assembly: GCF_027557635.1. Lineage (NCBI taxonomy): Bacteria > Bacillati > Bacillota > Bacilli > Caryophanales > Bacillaceae > Lysinibacillus > Lysinibacillus sp. JK80. The sequence goes on from NZ_CP058997.1 coordinate 753,146, forward strand.
AAATTTACATACAATGGTACTATTATCTGTGGGAAATACGACTGTGGAAGTAATGGATCCACGTAAGGGATTGATAACATTGGATAAGGGAGCATTTTTTAATAGCTATGAAGCATTAGGCGAACAGGCAGTTGTTGTTTATAAACAATAGTTCATTATATGCAAGTAATAGGTTAAAAAAATAGCGTTTAATCATGGAAGAAAAATTACTTCAATTACTTGAACAATCTGGTTTATTTGCAATTTTGGTTAGTTTAATGATAAATACTTTGGTTAGTATTATAGGTGTACTACCAAGTGTTTTTGTTACAGCTACTAACCTTGTGTTTTTTGGCGTATTCAACGGTTTGTTGATTTCTATTATCGGTGAATCACTTGGTGCAGTTATTAGCTTTATTTTATATAGAAAAGGAATCAATAAATGGAAAAGACCGTTCGTATTACACCCTAAACTTTTAAAATTAAAGGAGTTGGAAGGGTCTGATGCATTTTGGATAATTGTCAGTTTAAGGATTTTACCTTTTATGTCATCAGGTCTTGTGACTTTTACTAGTGCATTTTCTAAGGTATCTTTAGGCACATTTGCGCTTGCTAGTACGATTGGAAAAATACCAGCCTTAATCTTTGAAGCAGGAGCCGTATATGGTTTTATGCAAGTAAATTTAATATGGAAAATTGTAATAAGTATCTTATTAATGTCAATTATCATTTTGATTTGGAAAGTTAAGAAGTAAAAAAAGTCATATCAAAGTTTTCTTAGATAGCGTGGTTAATACTTGTCTCATTTAATTACAATCCATAATTTCTCCATACTTCTTTGTTATAGTGCCTATGTAAAGAATAAAAGGAGGAAACATAATGAAATCTAAACTTTTGATTGCTTCATTATTGGTAGGCGCTATTATAATTGGGGGATGTAGTGCGGGTAATTCGGAATCTAATAATAATTCAAATATGGACCATTCTACTATGTCTGGTATGGACCATTCCAATATTAGTGATGAAGAAATGAAAAACATGGAGGGTATGGATAATAAAGATAGTAGCATGGAAAATGGTCATGCGAGTCATAACAATCCATTAGCATTAAATAATTCAACTGGGGAAAATGAGCTTGCGCTTCCACCTATTATTGAACCTAAAAATGGAATTGTTGATATTACTGCCCAACAAGGAACGACAGAAATCTTTAAGGGAACTAAAACAGAGACATATGGATATAATGGTTCCTTTTTAGGGCCAGTCATCGTATTCATAAGATCAAACGGTAACGTTTAGAACTAAAAATGACTTATCTGAACCAACAACATTTCACTGGCATGGATTAGAAATCCCGGAAATGGTGATGGAGGTCCACACCAAGTCTTAGAGCCAGGTGTAACAGAAGATGTAAATTTACAGTTAATCAAGGAGCATCTACGCTGTGGTTCCATCCACATCCAGAAGGTGCTACAGCAGAGCAAGTATATAAAGGTTTAGCTGGCTTAATTTATATTGATGATGAAAATTCGCAAAAATCAATTTACCGAATGAGTATGGTGTGAATGATTTTCCGTTAGTATTCCAAGATAGAAATTTACTGAAGAAAAGCAATTAAATTATCAAGCAGTCCTTAATGAGGATGGTACAATGAGATACTTTGTTAATTAATGGTACTTTGAATCCTAAACTTACTGTCGGTAAAGAAAAAATAAGACTTCGATTATTAAACGGTTCTAATGCTCGTAATTATACGTTTAAATTGAATAAGGAGCTACATTCCAACAAAATTGCTACTGATGGAGGTTTCTTAAATCAACCACACTGATATGAAAGAAATTACCTTAACACCAGGTGAGCGAGCAGAGGTAATAGTGGATTTTTCAAAGATGGATGACAAAACTGATATAGCATTAATAAATGAAGAAGGAATTACTTTTACCATTTAAAATTGACCAAAAAGCTGCAAGTACAAGTAACATTGCACAAAAATTAAATGATTTTGTGTTACGGAAGAGGAAAAAACCTTACCAGTTACAAAGAAACTTGAACTTTTGGTATGGGCACAATGGTTTCAATCAATGGTTCACAGTTTGATATGAATCGCATTGATTTCACTCAAAAAACAGGGAGATACTGAAATTGGGAAATTTATAATAAACCTGATATGATGGGTGGCATGACACATCCTTTCCATACATGGCACTCAATTTAAAATCGTGTCGATTGATGGGAAAGAACCTCCTTTAAATTTAAAAGGGTGGAAGGATACTGTTTCAGTTGAAGCTGGTCAAACAGTTAAATTAGCAGTGAAGTTCAATAATAAGGGCATTTACATGTTCCATTGCCATGTCCTTGAACATGAAGAAATGGGATGATGGGTCAAGTTGAAGTAAAATAAAATAGATACAATTTTAAAAACCTCCAAAATTTGGAGGTTTTTTAGATGTCATTCAAGGGCAGATTTAAACTACTTAAAACACCAGATAAAGCCATTTCGAGCCATTTAAATGCTTTCTGTTGCTTTAAAGACTTCTAGGATACGACCTTTTTGTAACTTAACAATTAAATAAGCTACCAAACGGGCCACTTGTTGAATAACAGTCTTTTAAGAAATGTTACCTAACGACGCTTTTGTAAAAATAAATTGTTGTTTTTATCCACGAACAGAGCAGGTTAGTGGAAGCAATAGTAATTAGGTTTGACTGGGAAAATGCCGATGATATTAAAAAGACACCTAAGTGTCTTATGTTTTTCAAATTAAGCATACCGATAAATTTAAATTTTTATTATCTTGGGAGCGAGGTATTTTATCGGTGCGTGTATACAAACCATGTAATGCTGGCTGTTAATAATGCTGCCGAAATCAACGCTGTAAGAATACTATATTGTTGCCAAATAAGTATTGTTGACCAATCGATAGCATAGCACAGTATACCAAGGACAATCGTAGTCATCAGGAAAATAACTGTTATGATTATTCTCTTTTTTGTCATTGGCTGTCTCTTATTCATTTTCTTTTTTCGTAATCCTAAAAGAAATAGCAGAACAGCCAATAGGCAAAGAATAATAGTGATAGACGACAAAATGATATCCAAAAGCTGTGTGCCACTTATTTCATATGACTGAGTTAGATTACCGTCTAATATATCTTTAACTTTTAGTACCAAGTTTATATTGGTATTTGCGCCGTTGCTCAGCAAGCAGACGGCTGTTCTGTCATTTAGCAGTATGGCTACTTCGGTTCGGAAATTTGGATTGCCCCCAGTGTGTTCGATGATTGTTTGGTCGGCGTTTACCGACCAGCCTGCCGCATAATACATATCGTTGACAGCCGAGACAGACATATCACCCCTATGTGATTTTTCGATAACCGTGTGAAATATTTCGGGTATGTTCTGCACAATACCCATCTGTATGCCCATCCAACGTGCCATATCTTTTGTATTAGAAATGATGTAGCCTGCGGGTTTGTTCCCAGCATAATCCGGAGCTTTAAATGGAGTTGTCATAAAAAAGGAAGAACGGTAGCCTTGTGCCAACTGTCCAGTGGCTTGAGCATCTTCTTTATAAACATACGTCTGGTGAAGACCTAACGGCTGAAATACTTGTTCCTTCATAAAGTCTTCATAGCTTTGTTGCGACACAATCTCAATAACCAAACCCAATACGTCATAATTAACGGTTCCATAGTTATACTGTTCACCAGGATTGAACGCCAATTCAGCATCTACGAGCATTTCCACAGTCTTTTGCAACATATCCGGTGTATTGCCTTGTGGAATATTTTGAGTATGCCTAATATTTGTTAGACCACTGGTATGGTGAAGAAAGTTATTTAGTGTAAGGCTTTGCGTATCAACAGGTTTTCCTTGATACTTTAACGTAAACCAAGGTAAATATTTTTGCACAGGGTCCGTCATTGAGAGCAGCCCTTGCTCTTCCAACAGCATAATACCCATACCAGTAAAAGCTTTACTGACAGAAGCTAACTCATAGAGTGTATTTTCACTTGCAGTCAACCCCTTTTCACGGTCAGCATACCCTGAAGAAAAGTAGAACACTTCATCATCGACAATTATTGAGATTGAAATTCCTGGAACACCTGATATTCGAGAGGCATCATCTAGCAACGTTTGTATTGCCGCAGATTTCGAATCTGACAGTGCATAACTTTGTGTTGTGGATCCTAAGAATAATATAAATATCATTAATACAACAACAATAATCTTTTTCATAAACTCTCTTTTTGAAAAATTATAAGAGAATAATATAAATAACCTACTTTTACAACTACTAAACTAAATTATAACTTATCTTTCTATTCACCTTTAAATATTAAGTAAAATGTGAAGAGTTACATTTAACGAACAGATACGTTAGTTCAATAAGAAAAACGATCTTCAACAAAAGGGTGCATTCTGTAATAAGGATCAGCGCTTGTTTTAAAAGTTGTAAAATAATCAAGAAATTTATTATCATCAGGGAGGCTTTGCTGATAAGACTTTTAAATTTACTAGATGACGAGAACTCGAATAAGAGTCAGAAGCCTCATTCTTTTAAACGGACCAATATGCAAATTCCAAATATATTCTATTGGCATAAGAATGGTTACTCGTAATATATTCTACAATTGATGCAACATAAAAATCGTATATTTACCACGTTTTAAAATCTATTTCCGGTTTGTTGTATAAGAGGGATTTTTGAAACAGTGTAGAAAGTTAATATTAGGTGATAAATTGCATTTAACAGGAGATGGGATAGATATATGCAGACGATTTTTGTAGACTGGGGTGGAAATAATGTGAAGCTAACTTGGATGCCTCGAATGAAATTAACAGAATCTTTAATAGTGACGAGTGTTCATGCAGTGTGCTTTAGAGATGGGAAAGTGTTATTATCACAAATAAAAAATCGAGGGTTTAATTATCCAGGTGGACACGTAGAGATTGGGGAGAACGTAGAAGAAGCTATACTACGCGAAACATATGAAGAGGGGTATGTAAAGGGAACAATTAAATACATAGGTTCAATTGAAGTAAGCCATAAAGAAATCTGTCTTTTGATTCAAGTGGAAAATATCCATTGATTGCTTATCAGGCATTTTTTAGAATGGATGTTACCGAATGCTTACCTTTTCTCCGAGAACATGAATCATCTGCTCGAATTTGGGTAGAACCCTCTGAAATACCATTTGTAATTAATGACCATAAACTTTCAAAATTAATCTTAGACGATGCGTTAACCTTTTGTTCTTCTTAAACTAACGTGTGCTTTAATTTAATAACAACGATCTTCAACAATCGGGGCTTTCCTGGAAAAAGGAAAGCTCATTTTTCAGTTTAAGGGCTATTTAATTGAATAACGCTTTTAAAGGAATTATGTGAAAATTAAGTTAGTTGGAAAAGTAATGTATTTAACTAACTGGGAAGGTTAATGTAATAAGGATTTAATGATTTTCTAAGCAAGAAGGGTTATCACTGTGTAGTCTGGAATAGTTAGTTTATAAGTTTCTTTTAACTTAATTAACATTGCGATTGGAGTTTTTGAGCAGTTAAAGTAGTCCCACAATCGGGAAATTTAATTGAAAGACTAAACAAAAGTAGTTACTTTCCCGTATGTAAATTCTGCATTTTCTTAAACTACATCAAGTTGCATGTGTAACATATCGCTTAATAAAAGTACAAAATATCTCCTGAAGCAACCCGTCCTATATTAGAACGGGTTAGCTCAACTGAGATTATAAAATTAGCTATATTATCACTTTATATTACTTCATCTGGTGGTTGTGTCTTTCTCCAGCCATAAAACTGCATGACGTCTTTTGATCATATAAAACATTTCAATTCCCACCTTTCAAGTTTTTTAATTAACAAGATTAATATTGACGAATACGAATATAATCGTCAATTTTTTTTCGGTTCTCTTCAAAGATTTTTTTCACATATTCATCATGAAGTGCTTTCTCAAGAGAGACCTTACGTTTTGTAATAGTTATCGTGAGCGCAAAAAAGTTTAATATCATTTTATCACCTCCTTAAATTGTCATGAAAAATGAAAAAAACCGTAGAGAGACTCTCTACGGCGAAAAAGGCCACAAAAATACCGCAGGGGCACACTTCTCCCTGCGGTATGGGTATGCTTATTTACAAAAAAAACCTTAAGCTATCCATTCCGATGCGGTCGAATGTGTGATTTTCATTTTTAATGAAGTTGTAGCTACCAATGACATCAATTTAACGATAACGATCATTTTATTCGACCTCCTTAAGAATTTTTTGTTTACTTTGTAAGTATATCTAAATTTAAGTTGTTTGTAAACATCTTTTACAAAGCTTTCCTAATTATTGAAGAGAGAGCAGTTATGGATGCTACGGGTACATGGGGGAATCCAAACCCTGTAATTTCTACAGGGGTATGGCTACAAAATGAAAAAACGAAACCCATAGTATTTTATCAAAATTGTAGTTCCAGAACTTTAGGAAAGTTTAAGGATTTTACTACAATTTTGATAAATAAAAGAGGTAAACGTTGAAATGGTCGGGTATGTTGGAGGTCTATTTTAAAAACGAAGAAAATAAGACAAAAAATACGTGCCAAAAATAAACTACGATGATGCAACTAACTGTGAACATTAAAAAAGGGACAATACAAGTTGAATGGAATCATGAAGAAAAATAAAGAGGTAAAAGTTACAATAATGAAGACATAACTAAGGAATGTAATTGTTCAATGGAACTGTAGCTATTCACGAATGTCCAGGTTAGTTCGATACATATATAAGTAGGTTAGTTAAAGAAAGAACAAATTAATTTTAAGGTTATTTTTGGAGGAGATAAGCAATGAGGGCACCTTATCAAGTTTTGGTATTTCCTTATACAATCACTGATCATTCTATTGAATATGCAATTTTAAGAGAAGTGATTATGGATATTGGCAGGGATTAGCTGGTGGTGGAGAAGAGGGTGAGAATCCTATTGAATCTGCTAAACGAGAAGCATTTGAAGAGGCTGGCATTACAAGAGATTATCCATATATTGAATTAGATTCTATTTCTTCACTACCAGTAGAAGATGTAGTGGGGAATTTCCTTTGGGAGAAAACGTTTATGTATTAAAAGAATTTTCTTTTGGAGTTAAAGTTCCTACAAAAGATATATCTTTATCCAAAGAGCACCTTAACTATAAATGGTTATGTTTTGAAGAGGCAGTAACACTTTTGAAATGGGATAGCAATAAAACGGCGTTATGGGAATTGAACAAAAGATTAGTTAATCAGTTGAACACCAAACAAAGTTTATGAAAAAAATATTTAAGCTAACGAGTGCTTTGTTTGAAGAACAAGGAATTGCAAAGGTATTAACGTAGCATAGTATTGAAGAATTAATTAAATAAAAAACAAGCCTGCTCAAATTAACGCATAAGCTGGCTTGTTTTTTATTTAATTAATAGTGGTTATAAAGATTTCAAATTACTGTGGTTTTACTTCTATTGACTCTAGATAACGATAAAGTGTTGATTTACTTATACCTGTTTCATTCTTAATATCCAATAATGTGTTTCCAGACTGATACATCTCAATTGCCTTTTTTATATTTTCATCTGATTTCTTAGGTCGCCCAATTGATTTTCCTTTTGCTTTTGCTTCAGCCATTCCCAAAGTAGTTGATTGCTTTACGATATCACTTTGAAATGTTAAAAAGAATTGTAAAACTTGCTCTAGTGGCATTTCAAGAATTTGTGTGGACGTAATATTTTCCTCCATAAAATGAATTGTTACTTGATCTCTTTTACAAATTTTTAGTAGGTCTTCTAAATGCCTAGTTGTATCCGCAATGCTAAAGAAACGAAGTACCTGAATGGTATCGTTTTTTTCTATAGTCATGAGTAATTCTTCAAGAACTAATCGCTTTTTCGCACGACCATGATTTTCAGTAAATAGATGGTCACAATTCTTTAAAGCAGCAGTTTGAATTTGCATATCCTCATCATTAAATAAGGGTCGTTGATAACCATAAATCATATAATTTCACTCCATTTTAGTTCCGTAAAGGTTCCTTTTGGGAAAAGTGTGCTATGATATTCAAAGATTATATTTTAGTAAAGAAGGAGAATATCATGCAAAGTTTAAAGCAACAATGGCTTGGTAATGTGCGTGGTGACATCTTGTCAGGGATTGTCGTTGCCTTAGCACTTATACCAGAAGCAATTGCCTTTTCTATCATTGCTGGTGTCGATCCAATGGTCGGCCTTTATGCGTCATTTTCTATTGCTGTTATTATAGCATTTGTTGGGGGAAGACCGGGAATGATTTCTGCCGCAACAGGAGCAATGGCACTCGTGATTGCAGATTTGGTGGCAGACCATGGGTTACAATATTTATTAGCAGCAACCATTTTAACAGGAATTATTCAAGTTTTATTTGGTGTATTTGGAATTGCTAAGCTCATGCGTTTTATACCAAATTCGGTCATGATTGGCTTTGTTAATGCACTAGCAATCTTAATTTTCATGGCTCAAGTACCACACTTTTTTCGAGAAGGGTATATAACGTATATATTCATCGTGGTCACATTATGTATCGTATACATTTTACCTCGATTCATTAAAGCAATACCTGCACCGTTAATTGCGATTATTATGTTAACGGCTGTAACATTCATTTTTAATTTTGAACTAAAAACGATAGGAGATCTAGGTGCAATTTCACAGAGCTTACCGCATTTTTTCATTCCAGACGTACCATTTAATTTTGAAACGTTAGTAATTATTTTCCCTTACGCACTAGCATTAGCGCTTGTTGGGTTAATGGAATCACTAATGACCGCACAAATTGTTGATGATATGACGGATACAAAATCCAATAAAAATATTGAGGCACGTGGACAAGGAATTGCAAACATCGTTAACGGTTTCTTTGGTGGTATGGCAGGATGTGCAATGATCGGACAGTCGATGATTAACGTAAAATCAGGTGGTCGAGGACGCCTATCAACACTTGTGGCTGGGATGTTCCTAATGTTCTTAATCCTGGTACTTGGCAACATCGTGGTCGATATTCCAATGCCAGTACTTGTAGGAATTATGATCATGGTAAGCATTGGTACATTTGATTGGGGATCGTTTAAATATATTGTCAAAGCACCTAAAAGTGAGGCATTCGTTATGCTTGCAACCGTAGCTGTAGTTGTCTATACAGATAACTTGGCGATTGGAGTTGTATTGGGCGTAATTTTAAGTTCTTTATTCTTTGTTGCAACGATTTCAAAGGTACGAATACATCAAGATAACGATAAATTTATTGTAGAAGGTCCTTTATTCTTTGCGTCTACTCAAAAATTTGTTCAAACAATTGAAGCAGTTAAGGATGATATCGTTACAATCGACTTAACAAGTAGCCATTTATGGGATGAATCAGCAGTTGGTGCTGTCGTAAAAGTCGTTACGAAATTAGAAGAGCAGGGGAAAACTGTGAAAGTCATTGGCATGAATCCAGCGAGTGAAAAATTATATAACCAATTATTAAATGTAGGTGTATCACATTAAGGGGGATACTTTATGTATAAACATATTTTATTGGCTGTTGATGGTTCTGAGAATTCAGTGCGTGCCGCAAAAGAGGCAGTCAAAATTGCTTCTGAGAATTCACTGATTGAAATGGTGTATGTGGCAGATTTTGAAAAGGCAAAAACAGAAGTGTTACATGCTGTATCTAGTGAAAGTTTATTATTAGAACGTAAACGAAAGGTAGCACTAGTAGAAGAAGTTTTAAGAGTTGCTGGGAGTAACTTCAAATTAACGATTTTACATGGTACACCTGGTCCTATAATTGTGAAGTATGCAAATGAAAAGCAAGTTGATCTAGTTATCATTGGTAGCAGAGGCTTAAATACTTTACAAGAGATGGTGTTAGGAAGTGTAAGCCATAAAGTTATGAAACATGTTCATTGCCCAGCTTTAATAGTGAAATAGCATGCTATAGTGATTCATAGAAAATGGGGATATTATGGGAAAATTTAACTTATGTATGAAAAATTCACGGGTAGCCATCGTAGTTTTATATAAAAGATTGATCATTTATAATAAAGTTTGTTTAAACATCCTGTATCGATATGCAGGATTTTTTGTTTAACAAACGGGGCAGTTTAGTACAAAAATTTTTAGGATACTATAAGAAATATATCTGCAAATTGAGACTAGGGATGATTAAAATTACTGAAGAATTATTACGTGAATACCTGTTTTAACAGGGAAATCTAGTTGAATGGTGTTTAAAACCTCTTAATCGAAGCAACTATTTAATTGTTCCAATAATGTGTTGTACTATGATTCTAAGCAAGCTTTGATATCATTAGGAGGCATACAAACGAATCCAGGGATATAGCCCAATTACATTGCTTGCTGTTATTCAATTATTGGGCAAGTACTGTAATAGAATGCTGAAATTGTGGAGGAAAAAAATGAATAAAACGGAGAGGCAGCTTGCGATCACGCTTGAATTACAGCGAAGCAAAACATTGAGAGCAGAAGATTTAGCTTCTCAATTTGAGACAAGTGTACGTACGATATATAGGGATATTCAAGCACTAAGTGAGGCTGGGGTTCCCATTTTAGGTGCCCCTGGTCAGGGTTATTCCTTAATGGAAGGATATTTTCTACCCCCGGTTAGGTTCACAGCAGAAGAGGCTGTCTCCCTGCTCATGGGAGCTGATTTTATCGAGCAAAGGTTGGATACAGATTATGGTATTAATGCAAGGTCCGCTAAACGCAAAATCGAGGCTACTTTGTCGGAGTCAGTTCGTAACGAGTCAAGGCTTGTTCGGGAAACAATGCGACTGCTTCATATAGGTGAGCAGTCAACTGAAGAGCGGGTAAAAACGTATCTTAATCAAGTTCGCGATGCAATTTTGAAACAGTGCAAAATCAGTTTTATGTATATTAAAAAAATGCCAGGAACAGATGGGAATCGGAAAAATAAACGTGTCGTCTCTCCATATGGATTAACACTTGTCCATGAAAATTGGGTTTTACTAGCATACTGTGATATGAGGCAAGAAATGCGTCATTTCCGCTTGTCCCGGATGTCCGAGCTTTCTGTGTTGGAAGATCAATTTCTTCTACCAAATGATTTTGACCTAAGTAGCTATCGGCCACCTGACAATCGAGATGAAAGAATAATAATGAGGGCAAACCCCGAAATTGCCGACAAAATCATTGAGGCAGTAAATTTTTATATTGAATCTATTGAGGAGCGGAAGGAGGATGTAATCTTTCAATTTCGTGTTCGGTATCCAGAGGAACTATTACAGCATTTACTTGGCTGGGGCGGAGATATCGAGGTGATTGAGCCGAAGTCTTTACGCTTCAAGATTCGGGAAGTAGCGAAAAAAATTCTAGAACACTACTGACATACACCTGTCAGTAGTGTTCTTTTATACTGTGACTATACCAAGATGAAGAGGAGCTGCTTGAAGGATGAAAAGTACAAAGGAAGTATTGAAGTCATTTGAACTTACAGTAGAAAGATATTTGGCAGAACTGACAAAACTCAATATTGATAAAATACATAGAAAGCTGAACGAAGAAGATTGGTCCATAGGACAGATGTATGTACATTTAATTCAATCAGCTTTCATGCATCTACATAATGTCGAGCAATGTTTAGCTGGTAGCGAATCGACATTGAACCCAGCGAAGGAAAAAACTGAGCAGGGTAAGATTGTTTTTAAACTAGAACAATTTCCTGCTGTTCGTATTAAGGTCCCTGCTTCGCCAAACTATACTCCGCAACCACCAGAGAGCATGGAGCAATTGGTAGAAGGACTTCACAGTGTAGTGGAACGGATGAGGAATACGGAATCAGTTCTACTTCAAGTGCCTGTAAGTAACAAGATACTTCATCCGGCGTTCGGTGCTTTAAACGCGCAGGAATGGTTTATGTTGATTGAAATGCATTACAGACATCATTTTTTACAACTGGATCGGTTGAAAAGTTTAGTATTTGAAGAGTAGGGGGATGCATCATGTCGAATATAACAAGTCAGAAAAGCAGATATTGGATTGGCGTTGTATCCGCTTCTCATGTGAATTTAGCCATAGAAGGTGGTTTTGCACAGTTATGTCACGGTAAGGTAGCACCTTTGCGTAAAATGTCTCCAGGTGATTGGCTGATATACTATTCCCCTCGCACAGACATGTCCAAAGGGAAGCCAGTTCAAGCATTTACTGCTATTGGTCAGGTTACGGATAACGGTGCTTACAAACATCAAGTGTCGGAGTCGTTTGTGCCATTTCGCAGAGATATGCGTTATATTCCTTGTCGAGAAGTTAAGATTGCACTGTTGTTAAACCAGCTCACTTTTACGCGTGGAAATCGCAATTGGGGGTTACCATTCCGTCGAGGTCATTTTGAAATTGGAGCTGAAGATTTTATGACAATCGTTACTTCGATGTTAGATGGTGAGGAACAGGCATTATCCGAGATCCTTAAACACTGATTGTAAGTTGTGAACAGTTTCACTTAAACTTTAGAGTGCTTTAGTTAGATAACAATATTCAACAATTGGACGCTATTGTTGAATAGCGTTCTGTTCTTCTGAATTCACGAGACGAGGATTGTTAAGTAAATAAGAACAAATTAAAAGCGGTCCTCCACAGATTAGTTTGTGGAAGGCCGCCTTTATTATAAAAACAGTCACCATTTATAATTGTTCATCTTGGTTCACTTAACCATATAGATGTAAAATAAAAGATCTATTTAGCTTACGGAGCTTTGCGCAATGATTGCACGAATCAGAAATCAGAAAATTTATGACTTCACCATACAACAAGCATTCCACCAATCCATGCGAACTTGCAGCGGAATACAAGGTACTTGAGATTCATCATTCTCGATTGATTATTCATAGTTAGCGATATTAAGTAATTCAACTAAATCGCCTTTGACAAGTTCGTATTCTCTTGAGTTAATGTTAACCATACCATCTTTTGAAATTAATATATTAATTGGATTAGTAGTATCGTCGTTATTAGTGAAAACTATTTTGTAATAAGAGTTAGAGACATCCATACTTTTGAATAAAGTTCGTTTTGCTTCCCAATTATTCAAAATGCTGCGTACTTCGTTATATAATTCATCGTCTTTGTTTACGATAAATATATTTTTGTTATCTACACCACCGTTCATTTCCCAAACGGAAATGCTATCAACAACTTCTTCAAATTTATCAGTGTTTGTAATGAGTTCATCTCCAAAATTCTTTGTTCCATATTCTGAATAAAATAGAATACCAGTTATACAAAGGACAAGAATAATTGCGACAATTGCTAATTTAATTCGTTTACTTCGCATAATATAGCCCCTCCCAAGTTGTAAAAATATGTGTCTTCCGTTTTATTTTACAAAATTTTAACATAAAAGCAAAAAAAACTTATTTACATTTTAACAAAAATCAAGGGATTAGTTTTTAAAGTTGTCGCGTTTTTATCGACTTTTAATCTCTAAAGCTCAATGTTTACACAAAATATAAAAGCAAGATTTTTTCTTGTTCCACAATCGTGCCATATTGTTGAATAAGGGTTTTGGAGAAATTAGGAGGATTAATATTGAGAATAATCTAAAAAATTAGTTTATTATTAGTTCAAATTAAAGTGCTTGAGTCGTGGTGGTAATAATTGGTGTGTGATATGAGTAACAGAATATTGTTTGAAGGTTCTATAACCGGGCGCATTTCTGCAGAAAAAAATGCGTCTACGAAATAAAAAGGGCCATGTGTTTATGGATAAAGTATAAATTATAGGGGGTATTTTATGTTTGTAGTAAATGTAGAAGGGGCTATTCGTCGCAATGAGAAATGGCTTTTAATCCGTAGAAGTGAAAAGGAGGAGCATGCTGGTGGAGGTCTCTCATTAGTAGAGAGGTTCTTGCACATACGGAACTACCTTTATTTCTAAAAGAAAACATTAAACTTGCAGAGAAAATACTACAAGATAATATGCAGGTGAAATATTAGTTATACATTTTCCATAATAGGGCGCGATAGTGGAGTAACACATGTAGAAAACAATCAAACTTTTTTATAAAAACCTAACTTAAAACTGCTAAAGAAAAATCCCTTTTGATCAATCTTTTTCAAAAAGGGATTCTTCTTATTTAACGTAAAATAAAGGTTTGTGAGGTGTTTTTGCTCAAACTTTATTTCAAAGCAACGTCAAATTGGATAAAAATCTGTTGCAATTCAAAACATTAAATCATAATATAAGAATATAGTTATATACGAATTAATTCACCTTTCTAATTATATAAGGAGTGCAGATAAATGGAAAATACACTAATTGAAAAACAACTAAAAGCAGCTGCAGATTTAAACCGCATTAAATTACTTGCATGCATGAAAAATGGGGAGGTATGTGTATGTGATTTTGTGGATGTGCTAGGAATATCACAACCAGCCGTTAGTCAACATCTTCGAAAATTAAAGGAGGCAGGCATTATTACGGAACGAAAAGTAGGGACTTGGAAACATTACCGTTTAGTGGAGGATCAAACGCCATTGATGAAGGGCATCTTAGAACAAATTCAGCCTTTAAAGGGTTGCAACTGTGGCACAGATTGTTGCCATGTAGGGGGAAATATAAATGAGTAATGATTCTTTAACCAAGCAGCTATCTTTTCTAGATCGTTACCTTACCTTATGGATATTTGTTGCTATGGGAATAGGTGTTTTATTAAGTTTGACAATGCCTAATATTGGAGAAGCATTAGAGGCCATGTCTATTGGCACAACATCCATACCGATTGCTATCGGGTTAATTGTCATGATGTACCCACCATTAGCGAAAGTAAAGTATGAAGAGATGTGGCGTGTGTTTAAGGATTGGAAAGTGCTTTTACTTTCTCTTTTTCAAAACTGGTTACTCGGACCGTTCTTAATGTTCTTTTTAGCCATCCTCTTCCTGCACGATTATCCAGAGTATATGGCTGGACTGATTATGATTGGTTTAGCTCGTTGTATTGCAATGGTGATTGTATGGAACGATTTAGCACGTGGAGACCGTGAATATGTAGCTGGTTTAGTTGCGTTTAACTCCATCTTTCAAATCGTGACTTATTCAATTTTTGCTTACTTTTTCTTAAATGTATTACCTGGTTGGTTTGGTTTAGAGAATTTCCATGTATCCATTTCTATGTGGGAGATTACTAAGAGCGTACTTATATACTTAGGTATCCCGTTTGCTGCAGGGTTCCTCACACGTTGGATAGGGATTAAAACAAAAGGGAAACATTGGTATGAGGAAAAGTTCTTACCGAAAATTTCACCTCTAACTCTAATTGCACTGCTGTTCACGATTGTGATGATGTTTGCTTTAAAGGGTGAGCAATTAGTAGAACTGCCACTTGATGTAGTGCGAATTGCTATTCCATTATTTATTTACTTTGTGATCATGTTTGCTGTGTCATTCTTCTCTTCCCGTAAAGTAGGGGCATCTTATCCTGTCACAGCAGCTCTTTCTTTTACAGCTGCAAGTAACAATTTTGAGCTAGCGATTGCGGTTGCAGTTGGTGTGTTTGGCCTGCATAGTGGCGTGGCATTTGCTGCTGTTATTGGTCCACTTGTAGAAGTACCTGTTCTCATAGGACTTGTATGGGTGGCCCTACGTTGGCAGAAAAAATACTTTAAAACCATTAAATTATAAGGAGCAATTACTATGACAAATACACTTTATTTCTTATGTACAGGAAACTCATGTCGAAGTCAGATGGCTGAAGGATGGGCAAAGGAATTACTACCTACCAATTGGACAGTTAAAAGTGCGGGTATTGAAGCAAATGGTGTAAACCCGAATGCTATAAAAGCGATGGCCGAGGTAGGCATCGATATTTCGAATCATACATCAGATGTAATTGATACTGAGACATTAAACAGTGCAACGTTAGTTGTCACGTTATGTGGGGATGCAGCAGATAAATGCCCGATGACACCTCCTCACGTTCGTCGTGAGCATTGGGGATTTGAAGATCCTGCGAAAGCGACAGGTACAGATGAAGAAAAATGGATTGTATTCCAAACTGTACGTGATGCAATTGGAAAACGGATTGAGCAATTTGTAGCTGAGCAGCTGTAATACTTCTGTTAGCAAATATTCAATCTGTTGAATGGAGGATACGATAATGACAGTTAACCATGCTAGCGTATTAACAAAAGATTATTTTATCGCCTATTTAAAGTTAATTATGAATAGTAGAGACTACACTTTGAAACAGGCTAAAGAGTTCGCTTTTGATTTCTTCTTTAAAGGAGATATGGATCGTTACGGCACTTCGACATGTTTGCAATTTGAAAAAGCTATAAAAGAAATTGATAAAATCATGTGTGAAATTGAAGTGTGTTCATAACTATTACAAAAGCTTAAATAAATTGCGTCTAGCTAACTGATAGACGTAAAAAAATATATTTTATATAAGAAAATGCTTATATAGAGAAAAGTGGAGAAATTTATATGAAAACACTAAAAGTAATCAACCAAAATCAATCTTGTTGTACTACAACCAAGGATATTGAAGTACAGGAGAGTGTTAATATCCCAAATAAGAATTTACCGATTGTCATAATTGGTGCAGGTCCTATCGGGTTAGCTACTGCTGCTCATCTAGTAGAGCAGAACCAGTCATTTATTTTACTTGAAGCTGGCAATGAAATAGCACACAATATTCGTACTTGGGGTCATGTCACATTATTTTCTCCATGGCGTTATAACATCAATAAAGCTGCTAAATCATTATTAGAGGGGTCTGATTGGATAGAACCTAACTTAGAAACAATACCTACGGGGCATGAATTAATAGATCTTTATTTAAAACCTTTAGCAGAGTTAACACAAATAAAACCAAATATCCGATTGAACTCAAAAGTAGTAGGTATATCAAGACAATTAAATGATAAAATGAAATCAAAAAATCGATTCAATCAGTCCTTTAATATATATGTTGAAAAAGAGGATGATATCGATATTATTGAGGCGAAAGCAGTTATTGATGCAACAGGAACATGGGGAAATCCAAACCCAGCAAATTCTACAGGTGTATGGCTGCAAAATGAAAAAGCATTAGCAGATCACATTGAGTATGGTATTCCAGATATAAATACGAACCCTAAGAGATATGCAAATAAGAAGGTTGCTGTCATTGGTGGTGGTCATTCAGCGATCAATACCTTATTAGCTTTGGCTGAATTACAAAAAGATAATCCTGCAACAAAGCTTGTGTGGATTATGCGTAAAAAATCTGTAGAAGAGGCCTATGGCGGTGAGGAAAAAGATGCGTTGGCAGCACGTGGCGCACTGGGTATTCGCATCCATGAGTTAGTAGATACAGGAAAGATTGAGGTAGTAACACCTTTCTATATTTCACAAGTGAAAAAAGAAGAGAATATCCATGTTGTAGGTACTAGTAATGGAGAACAAAAAGTACTTACAGGATTCGATGAACTTATTGTTAATGCAGGAAATCGACCTGATTTTACCATGAACAATGAATTGCGTTTATCTATCGATACAGCTACAGAAAGTGTGCAAGCATTAGCGCCCTTAATTGATCCTAATGAGCATAGTTGTGGCACAGTAAGGGCGCATGGAGAAGAAACACTACGACAACCAGAAAAGAACTTCTACATTGTCGGTGCAAAAAGTTATGGACGCGCACCTACATTCTTAATGGCCACAGGCTACGAACAGGTTCGTTCCATAACAGCTTATTTATCAGGAGATGAAGAAGCGTCGAAGCGTGTGGAATTAGAATTACCAGAAACAGGTGTATGCGGTATAAATCTTACTGATCCATCAAATTCATGTTGTTAAAAATTTGACTGTTAGCGCAAGCTAGCAGTCCTTTTAACTAAGGGGGAAATGGGATGGACACACTAATTATTCGTAAAATGGAAAAGAAGGATTTACAAGAGGTATTAAAGATTTATAAAGAGGGAATCGAAACAGGGATGGCAACTTTTGAAACAATAGTGCCAAGTGAACAGAGGTAATGGTAAGGTAAAAATAGTTAAAATTGTTTGAAATATCTATCTGATGTTATATAATAGAAAATAAAAATGTCTAAATTTAGAAATAGAGGAATTAAAATGTATATTTTTGAAAAAGTAAGTGGGAAAATTTATGCATCACTTTTTCTTGTTCTTGTGACATTTTCTTGTTTAATTTTAACACAGAAGCAAGTGGTAAGGATTCGATTGATTCCAACGCAGAGAATTTGGTAGAATTAAAGAAAGAGAAATTCAATATTACTAACGATGACTCATATAACTTGGTTCACATCCGTGAATTGTATGGTTTGGATGATACTGTAATTGCACATTACTACAATATATATGTTAATAAAAAATTAACAGGCTTTGTTTTAGCTGCCAATGACGAAAGATTAGATGCCATTTTGGAATTTGGCAATTTCGATGAAAATATTGATACAAAGTATGGAGAAATCTTAGAGAAAAACACTAATCAAAAGGCATTCTATTTAGGACTTGATGAAATAGAGTTTAGTGATTCAGGAGAGTCACTTAAAGCAAAATTGAACGATAGACTAAATGGAATGGTAAAGAAAGCTCAAGAAGCTAAGGATTTCGAGGGTGCTAGAGAACTTCAAAGATATAAATTTGGACTTCAATACAAGCAAAAGCAAGATCAAATTCAAACGAATGAGGTTTCCACATTTTCAGAAAATACTTTAGATATTACTCCGTTGGGCGTTATAGGTCCAAAAGAATTACCTATCACAAGAGTGTGGCAGAGATTGACGAACGTTGCCAATCCCGATTCATCGTGTGGACCTGCTACTGGTGCAATGATCACCAACTACTATAAAACTCAAGGTTATTCTGTTAGAGACTATAACTACTATTCATATTCAAATGCAAATCTTATAAATCATTTATATTTTGATATGAATTCATCTTTATGGGGTACTAATGCATATTCTTTTGCAAATGGTCTAAAACTTCACTTAAATCATGACATGACAGGATGGAACTATAATTCTAGTGGTGCACCAACATTTGGAGGTATCCAAACAGCGATAAACGGTAATAATCCTGTTGGAGCAGTATGGTTATTACTTAGTGGAGAAAACTACCATTGGAGACTAATACATGGTTATGACACTGAAGGTGGAAATTATGTAGGTTATAAAGATCCAGACGGTGGACAATATAATACATCTACTAATTATGTAAGTTGGACAAGTATATCTGATAAAATCAATACAGTTTACATGAGTAGATAATTTAAAGATTGTGAGGGGGAAAAGTGAATAAATTATCATTGTTTTTTATTCTTTAAACATTATTGTAACTTCTATCGCCTTTTACTTGATTAATTTTTAAACTGAACCAGTTTTGATAGGTAGTTCAGAGAATAATATTAGTAATGGTAATCCAGGACTCTTTCCTTTAGTATTTTAATCCCGTTCTTGATAGTTTCGATTATTGGTACATTTAAAATTGCATATTCTTTTGCTAAAAGAACTTTCAAGACAATGCAATATAAAATAATAATTATATTTTCATTCCTTCTTTCGAGTATTATATATTTCTTTACTTTTAAAGAAGCAAGAGAATTTAGATTATTAGTCTTTGAAAATAATGATTCAGTTACTAAAATAACTCAAATTCCATTACTTAACACATATTCAAATAATATCTTCTTTAATGGATGGACATTACTTGCGTTACTATTTACCACTGTTTTTATAGCTTATTGTTTCGCATTAGTTAAGCAAAGAGATTAATTTTTAAACAAGATGAATAAATGAAGCGTTGATCCAAATGGATTAACGCTTTTTATGTGTGCCCGGCATGTACAACAACTCGATGGTAAAAGTCCATACAGGCTTGGCAGTAGGATCTGTTAGAAAAAGACAGGGGTGTCCATGGCGACGTGGAATCTGGAGGTAATAAGACGCAAACTCTCAAACTGTTGAACAGAAATCAGATAGAAGGCTAGCTTGGGATGGATAAACTTGCATAACAAAGCGAAGTCTAATACTGTTCGAATCCCATACAGTAAATCTGGCGGTTAGTTATATGAGAGGAAAGTGGTTGTGCTTACCCGAGGAGGTCTCTTTAATTGCCATTTCTGCTGGAGGACCAAGTGGAATCTTTTTTGCTTCTAATTATCCAGAACGTGTAAGAAGTCTTACTCTACAATCGGCCGTAACGAAACAATGGCTTACATCTAAAGATATGGAATATAAAGCAGCCAAAATTTTATTTCGTCCTACTATAGAAAAATATATTTGGAGAATAATTAGTCACTTAAGTAACCGATTTTCCGAATTTATGTTTAAACAAATGGCCTCTTCTTTTAGTAAACTTCCTTATATTGAAGTAGCCGCTCAAATTACTGATGTTGATATTAAGATGTTTCGTAAAATGAACAATAGATAACGCTCTGGATATGGTTTTATGATCGACTTATCACAAACTGGAACAATTTCTGCAGCTGATTTATGCTCAATTAAGTGTCCTACATTAATTTTACATAGTATAAATGATAGTGCTGCACCTGTTGAACATGCTTATCATGCACAACATAACATCACAAATTCGAAACTTTGTATTCTTCAAAATTGGGGTCATTTAATTTGGCTCGGGCATGATTCTGAAAGAATGTATGATGAATTAATAAAATTTTGATTACCTGTTAACAATTTAAAATAATTACGATTAATATCTTTCTATCTAAATGTAGAGCAAAAAGAATCAATGGCTTTCTTTTTCTGTTCAAACTCAACATGGGTATAGACTTGAGTTGATGTAATACTTTCATGACCAAGAAGTTCTTGAAGTGTTCATAAGTCAACGTTTTCTTAATTTTGTTGCCACATCAGTGTCGCAAATGTATCGCAATCGTATTAAACAATAATTATTATCTGTACAAAATCATCCCATTATCGTAAAAAAGGAGAGTTATCGTTCACATGAAAATTATAAGGAACTTGAAAATTACAAGTCGAAAAGTACAGATATTGGTGTATTCAAGCCCTCCTCCACGCCAAATAATTTTAGTTTACATAATATAAATTATAGGAAGTTATATTTCATTGAAAAGTATACTAATAATAGTGAGACGAAATGAATTTAAAATGTAGTATTAACCAATTCTTTTGTCGTAATCCTCATTCTATTGAACCATTGAATAACTTGCTCCATCCGTTTTTGACCTGCATTTCCAAGGGTATTCGCGGCGAAAGTTTGCGCTCTCGCATTCAACTTCTGGATGACTTTCTCATCTTGGGGTGTTTATCCTTTTGCATTTCCTTCCAAGCTTGATCTCATGAGGACCATTCCTTAATACTAACAGTTGTCACATTCAACTCCTATTTTTATTTTTTGTTTTAATTGCTTGTACTCGGTTTCATCCAATTACTCAGAATATCTGAGGCGCAGACTTATAAATACTAAGACCAATGCAATAACCGTTAGGAAAACTCCCAGCAATCGGAATCCTGTCAAGTTGAACGCACCTCCCATAATGATACCTGTCAACAGTGAAGATAAAATTGTTCCCAAGTATCTCGATGTATTAAATAGGCCAGATGCTACACCAGCAATTTCTTTTGGAGAGCTTTTAAACAAAGCTGCCTGCATACTAACAGCGTTTAGCCCGTTGCTAAAACCGAATGCGGCTAACGCCAGGCACACACTGATGACTGGTGAACTTTGCGTCCATGTCACAATCCACACTGCCCCCACTACCATCAGTAATGAGGATACAATCAATGCAGGTCTTGGTCCCGATTTACCGACCCATTTCCCTGCTATTGGCGAAACTACAATCGAGCTCAAGCCCAAGGTTAACATAAGAATCCCTGTCTGAAATTCACTGACATGACGCACCATTTGCAGGTATGATGGAATCCCAAAAAAGAGTGAATAATAAAGTAAGTTAACTAGCAAGTATTGTATATTGACCCAAGCCATCCCTGGATATTTGGCGAAGGTGCGTAAAGGAATAAATGGCGACATTGTTTTTAGCTCATGTTGTACGAATATTCCCAACGCAACGAGCCCGATTAGCACAATAACGACATTCCACATAGAGAAATGCCCAGATGATTTCGCTGACAGCAAGCCAACTAGAAGTGCAATCAGACCCACCGCAAAGAGCAGAATTCCTGGCACATCAATCACACCCAGTAATTTTTGAAACGACATGTCACGTGAAACCATTGCTGCCGATCCATCATTAGGAATCATTTTCCAAGCTAATATAAAGCTCGCCACAACAAACGGGATATTGACGATGAAGATCGCTGGCCAGTCCCACCATTGAATAAGTACTCCTCCAGCAAAAGGTCCTATTGCTGCCGCACCGGATAGGAAAATCGATAAACCTGCTAAAGCATCTGCTTGCTTTTCTGTAATATGAATGCGTACGATAGCTGTTCCAACTGCAATCAGCATACTAGTTCCGATTGATTGTACAATTCTGGACACTATAAGCCATCCGAAATTTGGAGAAAATGGTGCCAGAATAGAAGAAATTAAGGATACAACAAGTCCAGCCAGAAATATCTTTCTCCGACCGAATAAATCACTAGCCTTCCCCATTACAGGTTGGGCGATAGCACTAGCGATATAAAATGAAAACACAATCCAGGAAACAGCAGTAAAATCAATGCTATACACATGTTGCAACCTAGCAATAGCAACAGAAATCATTGATGAATTTAAAGGGTTTAATAATATTCCTAGTCCAACGGATATCATTAGCCACCTGCTACGAGAATTCATATTTTACCCCCCTTTATATTTGTTACATTGATATCTTACTTGAAATTTTACATTCATTCCAACGCATTTAAAGTTATGATATCATTGACCAAAAGGAATGATTGGAGAGAAAAAGAAATGGAACTTCTTCAACTACAATATTTTCTTGAGGTAGCTCGATTAGAGCATGTAACCGAAGCTGCCCGAAGTCTCCACGTTACGCAATCGTCGCTAAGCAAAACGATTCAGCGTCTGGAAGAAGATTTAGGGGTACCTTTATTTGATCGCACAGGCAGGAAACTGCGATTAAATGAATTTGGCAACAAATTCATTCGTCGCGCGGAAAGGGCTTTGTTTGAGTTGGAACAGGGGAAGCAGGAGATTAGCGATTTGTCCAGAGCAGAATCTGGTACACTTAAGCTTGCGGTAACCACAGCAAGCACTTTGCCCCAGATAATGCGAGAGTTTCGTAAAAAACGTCCTAATATCCAATTTCATGTGCAAATGCTGACCACACTGGAAATGGTCACGCTTTTACATCGAGGCGAAGTCGATTTTTGCTTGTCGTCCTCTCCTTTTCAAGGGCAAGACATCGAATGTCAAGTTGTCTTTGTTGATCCCATTCTTGTTGCAGTTCCTAATGGGCATCGGCTGGCAGACCGAAGTAGCGTATGTTTAACAGAACTTAAGGATGAAAGCTTTGTCGGTGTGAAAAGAGGATACGGCACTCGTGATTTAGTAGACGCTGTATGTAAATCGGCTGGAATTGACCTTAAATATGTGTATGAGGGCGATGAACCTACACGTTTGATCACTCTTGTAGAAGCTGAAATTGGACTTGCCTTCATACCAAGCACAGCAAAAATATCATGGGAAAAGATTAAATATTTGCAAGTTGAGGATCATGAAATTGTACGTGATATCGCTTTATTATGGCATAAAAGTCGATACATGACGCAAGCTTCATTGGAATTCCGCAAGGTAGTTCTAGACTATTTTGAGGCAATATCAAACCAGTCCAATTAATCTTATTGCATGACTCGTACCGATTCGATGAGGTTAAGGAACAACCTACTATTAAATTGAGTATTATAACTTCTAACGAATAACGTACATAGTATATTTATTAGTTAGAAGTTATGCCCTGAAGTTACTCTACAATCTGGCCCAATTGTTGAATGAAAGTTTAATATATGTTAAAAAACTTAATACATTGGTGCCTAAGATAGTATTACTTTAAAAAATAGTTTCCCCATTTCATATAATAAAAAAGTTGTTTTCAGCTGCCATATCCAATAAGAGGACAAATGAACATAGGCGATTATTTACGAATGCTCATTGAAAAAGATATTAATCCTCAATCACCTCGATATCTATTAAATCGTTTTATAAAAATGCAATTAGATCTTGAATTATCTTCAAATAATTCTTTTAATGTCTCTGTTGGAATATGAATAATTTCGTAGTCCCTTTCGTCTTCCCCATACTCTAAAAAAGAATTTTCTTTAAATAAAACAATATACTGCATCAAGTTTCCTTTTATTAAATTCGTTCTTCTTGATTCCTTAATTCTGAAGAATAATACTAAATAACCAGTCGTCAAATAAATTTCGACAACTGGTTAGGTATATACTTTTTCAGCTGTAATATATCAGTAATTTTCACTGCTACCTGTAGAAAGGACACTAAATAGTAGTTTTACCGAAGCAAGATCTCAGCTTCTTTTGCAAATGCATTACTGTTTTTTATGACCAAATTAGCCGTTTCACTCGGATGGCTAAGAGGAAAATGATGACCATATGGAACAAAATCAACCTTACCCAGATGTGAAGGAGCAGAATAGCCTCTGTCAGAATCCCCCCAAATAATGTGAAGATTATACGTTGTTACTTCATTGAAATCACCTTGAACGTTTTTCGTTAGTAAACTGTTAAGCTGAACCGTAGTATTTAAAATTCTAGGAGAAGTAAAACTTTTACTTAGTTTTTCAATATAATGTTCAGGGATGCTCTCTGTACTTTCAAATAAACCATTACTTAATAAATATCGCTCTATCAAATTAGTAGTTGCCAATTTCAATGTCCATTTGTTCATAAATTGAGGAACATTTATCGATTTAGCATTTTTTTTAGTAATAGGTGGCTGAAGTAAAGTAATTGTATACTTCTTATCTATGTACTTTTGTACTAATGCTTCCAAAAGAATATACGCACCAAATGAATGGCCAATTAGATGGGCGCCGTTAGTAGCTTTCTCCAATAACTTTTTTACTACATTCAAATAGATATTTAAAAGATTTTTCTCGCGTTTAAAAGGAGAACGTCCCAAACCTGGAAGATCCAAGATCCATACAGGTTGACCCGTTTTTTCATGAAGCTCTAGCGCTAAAGGAAATAAATCCTCCCCATCACTCAATAAACCATGTAATAAAATAAACGGTTTTCCCTCTCCGTGTAATTGGTAAAGGGTATTGTTATCGCATAATGTTCGCTCAAATAAATGATGATGCTCCCCATTTTGATACATCAATCGATAATCCAGATCAGCTACTACGGCAGGGAAAAAGTTCATGACACTCATCTTCTTAAACCAATCTCCCCCCCTCATGGTTTTCACCGAACCATTTGAAAATGTTCGTTTTGTGATAAAATTCAGTCCATCAGAAGGAATGTTTGTTATTTTACTTACTCCACTTTTCATTATTGTTTTCATAAGCGGCATTGGAACAGAGATTTTTGGTGCCCTCATATTCATACTTTCCGACATAACACTTAATAATTCAGCAATGTTCGGATCGTTCTCTTTGTCATCAACAAGTGTATATGTTTGAATAGTCGGCTGCTCCAATTTGAAAACCTGCACAATAAACTTCGCAAACTCATCGTTTGAAATCAGTGGCAACCTATATCCCTTACCTCCCGGAATCACTGGCATGAGCCCTCTTCGCATACTTGTCACAAGCAAACCTAATCCTGCTATCTGCTCTGTACTCCCTGTTTTACTACTACCAACCACAGTTGGCGGATTAATGACAGACAGCGGATAACCTACTGCTGATGCCTGTTGACGGATATAAAGATCAGCTAAAAATTTTGTTTTCTCATATGGATTTTTTATTTTTAAAAATTTGTTTCCTTCTTTAAATACATCTATCGCAACCTTGCTATTATTATCATCGAAGGGACTCATGTAACCTACAACATGAATAAATTGCTGCAAGCCCTTCAATTGATGAATACTTTTAGCGAATTCACTAATATGTTTGGCGCCATTCAAAAATACAGAAGTTGCCTCTTTGTTTGTCGCTTGAATATCCATGGAGCCTCCTGCGTGAATAATCACATCCGTTTTCAATACCAACTCCTTATCTTCAGCACTTAGACCTAAGTCTATTTTCGTTAAATCACCTTCAATAAAGTGCATATTTTCCTCTTTTAAGATGTCTCTTTCCTGAAAAATCTGTGTTGCTTTACTTTTAGACCTCACTAAAAGAAGAATGTTCACATCCTCTTTGGCTAATTCCTTCACTAATTGCTTTCCAATAAAACCTGTTCCACCCGTTAAAAATACTGTTCTCATAAAAATCCTCCTAGTAGTACTGTTTAGTACTAATTTGATGTAAAAAAAATGCTTCTTTTACCGAAGCAAGTTAAACAAATGATCTGCTGTTTTCATGATTACAGTTGCATCCTCCAGTGTTTCTGAAATAAATAGCGCTCCTTCAAGATTTGTAATAAAAAGAGATGCGACCTCGTCAATATTTATTGTCTTTCTAAATTCACCATTCTCTACCCCTTGTTTAAGGAATAGGGAAACTTTCGTTTGTAAGCCTTTAAAAAAAAGACCTATTTTTTCTTTTACTTTTGTGGCATTTGTAGGACTATGAATATAAAGCGTAATAAATGGACAGCTCCCCTTATATTCTCTCTTTTGAACTCCTTGTGTTATTTGCTTTAAAAACATTTTGATACGATCTTCAACTAATAAATGGTTTTGAGATAGTAAGTCATCTATTGCAGATTGATACATTTCAATCCAATAATCAACGACCCCTTCCAACAATTCTTCCTTATTAGAGAAGTGATAATACACATTAGACTTTGAAACTTTGCTTACACGAACTAATTCATCCATGCTTGTATAAGCAAACCCTTTTTCTAAAAATAATGTTGCAGCTACTTCAATTACACGTTTTTGATTCATTAATTTTACCTTTGTCATAATTAGTACTATACAGTACTACAATTGGTGTTGCAAGTATTTTTGTTAGTTTAAAAAAATTTTGATTAAAAATGCGAAACTTTAATTGATTTTAAAAATGTCATTTTGAACAAAGTTGAACGGATCCCCAAAACTGTTTTGGATGGCTTGTAATGTTATTTTGTAGTCAATAAAGTAGATGCTTTTATGCTCATTAAGGATGATTGACAAAATTGATTCATTAATATCCTTTATTCAATATAAAAACTCCATTTTGATTGATGATGATCAAAATGGAGTGTATTTACCATAATTTTTTATTATCCCTAGCTGTTATTCAAACAATGGCATCATATGTTTTCTAATCAATTCAACACGATCCTTGGCACGTGGCATAAAGCGCGAAGCAATCGAAATGACCATCTTCTTTTGAGGATTTATGAATATTACATTTCCACCATCCCCCAAAGCTGCATAGCAATCATCAAGTATCCACCACAAATAACCATAGGTCAGCTTTCCTGATCGACTTTGTACTTTAGTGCTGTCCTCTATCCATTGAGAAGAAAGAATTTGGCGACCGTTCCATACACCCCCATTTAAATAGAGCTGACCTATTTTGGCCATATCTCGGGTTGTTAACGTAAGTCCCCAACCAGCGGTATTTACTTCCTTAGGATCTACTATCCAGCCAGTTACATATTTATCATTCAGAAAAGCGAAATAGTCTTCTTTATTTTGTATAGTTGTATTTGTGGGAGCTTTGATTGCAAGAGGTTTAAACAAGTTTTCTGTAGCGAAATCAAGAACAGATTGACCAGTGGCAGTTGTAAGAACACCTGATAAAATATGTGTGCCAACGGTAGAATAGTTAAACACCCCAATACTACCTTTGCCTCCTAGCAAATCCAATGCAGCTTTTACCCAGTCATCACTTGAATATACTTTTGTATAAGGCTCTGACTTGTATTTATAGGGTGCAGTCATTGACAACAAATTTGCGATGGTGATGTTTTGAATGGTTTTTTCGCCACGTTTCACTATATAATTTGGAAAAAAATCTAACACATGCTGTTCTATATTTTTCATATATCCTTTATCAATTGCCATTCCAATAAGAATGGAGATGATACTTTTAGTGACAGATGCTATATGCAAAGCATCATCTGGGGTGTACCCATCAAAATATTTTTCGTAAATTAAATGATTATCTTTTCTAATAGCGATGCCTGCTATATTGGAATACTCTTTTTCTATTAAATCTTCAAAGTTATTCATCATTCTGATTGTTAGGGTTTGACACATTGACGTCAGCTATATCAATCCCCATCCTTTCGCTAAAATGAATCATCAATATTGATGTAATAAAGAATATTTTATTATAAAAAATTATTCAATTCTTTTCTTTTTTCCAGCTAGTGTGATAACAAAAAAACGTTAATCCTTGTTCGATTAACGTTACGGTTTCTTTTTATCTATCTTCATTTTCATAATATGCTTCATTCGCATGTTTCTGATCTGTACCTTTAAGGTATGCTAGGATCATTTTAGGACGTTTAAGTAAAACCCAGTCTCCATGCTTATCAAATTTTCTGCTTGAAGTGATCATTCCATTTTGAATTGTTCCGTATTTTTTTCCGTTCTTTTTTCCCCAATCTTTTAATCGTTTAGCAAAATCGGCATCTTCTGCCATGAGCATATTTTCATTAAATCCATTAATTGCTTGAAAATCTTTTTTGTAGCACCAAAAGATGCCTACAGAAATTGCACCATATTTTAAAAATAGTGGTCCGATTAATAACAAAGCTGAAACAAAAATTCCTAAGGACATTCTTTCAAACTTTCCTGTAACGCCCCCGCCAATGTACTTACCTGTGCTTAAGTTCTCCACTGCCTTCGATAACACATGTTCGTTCATCTGTGTATCGGCATCAATTGTGACGATGATTTCACCTCTTGCCATATCAACGCCAGCGTTCCTAATCTTCGAAAGGTTCTTATCGCTATTTTTTAGTAGGATACAATTATACGATTTTGCAATTTCCTCTGTTCTATCTGTACAGCGATTTAAAACAACAATAATCTCTACTTGATTTTCAAAGGATTTGGAAGCCTTTAAAATAGATTCTAAGCACTTTCCAATGTATTTTTCTTCATTATGGGCTGGTATGACTATTGAAATTTTTATATCCTCTTTCTTTTGCACTTCTAAAGAGTTCTCCATGTCGTACATACAGCTCCTCCCTTTTAAATGTCTTCTGCATTTATAAAATAAACCAGCTGATCAGTCCACTTGTTGTCCTCGTATATGAATCCTTTCCTCGTGCATTCATAAAGCATCCCAACATTTTCTGCTAATTTTATAGATGCCGTATTGTCGAGGTTTATATGAGCTTCTATTCGATGATAATTTAATTTTTCAAATGCTAGATCAATCGCTGCCTTTACAGCCTCTTTACCATAACCTTTTCTCCAAAAATGGTTATGAATGGTATACCCGAACCTAGCCCATTGAAATTCTTCCCTCATAATTGTGGAAAAGTCTACAAAACCAATATGCGTATTATCTGTTTTTCTAAATACTCCAAATACATACACCTTATCATCCTCAGCCATCTGATGATGCTTAGTAACTAAATCAATAAACCATTCTTTCGTACAGATGCTCATATCTAATTTACCTTCATCGTATTTATGCTGGGAAGGTAAACGATTTTCATATTGCGTAAGCCAAGAAGAGTAATCTCCCTCTTCCATTAATCGAATAATTAATCGTTCTGTTTTCGTCATTATCTTAGTCAATCGAACACCTCATACCTTTCTAAATAGCGATTCATGGAAGTAGTTTACTAGGCTTCTTCGTCTGCAGAGGGGCCGTAGATGCCTGGTACTGGAATATCGAGAAGTCGCAAGTATACCCCAAGTTGCGCCCGATGATGGACCATGTGGCTTAATCCGAAGGTGCGGAACGCAATTGCTCGAGGCTCTTGGCGAATAATATGGTCACCATGACGTAGTGTCCATTCCTCTCCAAGCGTTTTCTCATCACATTCAGTAAGCATCATTTCCAGTTTTCTTACGTTTGTATCGAACTCATCCAGAATGTCAGCTCGCTTTTCTAATGCCTCTCGTCGTAACGGAACGGTGGAAAGATCAAAGTCTAAGTACTGTAAAATAGCCATTTGCCAGTTTAGCAGATTGATTAGGTGCGTGGCCAGACCTCCTAGTGTCATTGATTTCTCATGTGGCCTCCATGTCATATGCTCGTCGGGCAAGCGTTCCAGCATGCGACGAGTAGAAGCCAATTCCTGTGTTGTATCCCCAACAATCAATTGTTTAACCATAAAATCCCTCTCCTCCCTTTTAATCAGCATACTATAAATTCCATTCAAGGGGAAAGCTCTCAGATAAGTTTTTATGCTATGGTTAAACCTTTTTTAGACTGTTAGAATATGTAAATACTTTGAGGGTTTTGCAGTTTGAAGAAATGTTCATAAGGGAATATACTAGATTGAACAAAAAGGGGTGAAGACAAGGTGAAAATAAAAACAATTTTGTTGTTAATGATTTGTTCTTTAGCGTTAGTTGCTTGTAACGATCAGAAAGAAGCATCGGAGGTGATAGAAATTCAAGAATTAATTAATTTCGATGAAGTGCAACCCGATACTTTACAACAAATCTCCGATGCGAAAGATATTAAAATTATAGAAAAAACATTTAAAAAAGCTAGAGAATTCGGTGAGGTCGATAACGAAATTGCTCCGCAGTATAAGATCAAACTAAACGATGATGAATACTATCTATGGATTGATAATACAATCACTGGGACAATAGCAAACGTAAACAGTAGAAATATGTTCTACAATATCCTAGCTACCGATGAATTTAAAGAGGCCATTAATTATCGAGAGCAAAATAAATGATTTTAAATAATAGTAGCAACGATCTGTAAGAAACATAGATTGTTGCTATTTTTTAGGGTATGTTTTATATTATCTAGCTTCATGTTGCTGGGAATGTTCTCTCACTTTTTCAACGGATATAGAGCCCCTCCGTATTAGCAACCTTTTCTAATAACTCAAGATTATGTTGGCTGTAAATTAAAAAGGCTAAGCCATTCCCACTAAATACAATATTCTCCTCAGGTAAAATAAAATGTAAATGGAGATGGTCCGAAACAGCTAATTTTATTAGTGAAATTAACATTGTGTAATCATCAATGTTTAATAAAATGCCTTCTGTAAGATCTTTAGGTATAATTTTACCCCACTCATTCTCGTAGACTTTATAATACAATTGATCCTTATATAAAGGATCTGGTAAATAATAAAATGCATAAAATTCAGATGATTTTAACCACATCAATTCAAAAAATCTCTCAAATTTTTCTAGGCTTTTCTGGTACGAATGATAATCCTGCGTTTTTTGTTGGAAATCGACCATCTCTAATTTATCGAAGAATACTTCAACTTGACTATATTTTTCATTACTTTTTATCTGATAAGGGTAAATATCAAGTATTTTAGCACTTTCATAATCATACAATTGCTCTAGTAATTCTTCTAATTTTTTACTGTCTTTATTAGTTGCTTCCTTGCAAATACAATCGATTATATTTTCTAATGACATACCTTTTGACTCCTTTAATTCCTTCTTCAGCACGGTAAAAGAAAAATGTAACGATCTTAGTATACCATCTTTCTTTTGTTGCACCATGCCAGCGTTTTACAAGCTATGCAGCTTTTCCTTCTTCCTGATACCAGCCCTCCCATCTGTCACTAATAAAATTTGTCCAACTTTATGGTAGTGCTTTTTTACATAGTTTAAATAGATGGAATATTTAGATTTTTATTGATGGAATGGAAATGATTAATTATACTTAAATGATTAACGTTCGATTAGAAACAAATAATACTAGAGTATTGGGGAGAGAAGAATGGAAGAATTAAAAGTAGAAAAAGCAATTCAAGATATTTATCCAGATGATATCGCTTGGTGTTATGGGTGTGGCCGTTTGAATGATGATGGTCATCATCTTCGCACGGGGTGGCATGGTGATAAGACGATTACAATCTATACACCTGAATCAAAATATATGGGTATTCCAGGATTTATCTATGGTGGTTTAATTGCTTCATTAATTGATTGCCATGGAACAGGGTCGGCAGCGCTTGCCTTGCATCGTAAAAATGGACATGAAATTGGTGATGGAGCGGAGCCACCTCGATTTGTAACGGCTAACCTTAATGTAGATTTCCTAAAGCCAACACCCCAACATGTTCCATTAAAGGCAATTGGCACTGTTGAGGAAATTCACCCGAAAAAATGGAAAGTAGAAACTGAAGTTTACGCGCAGGATACGCTTTGTGCTCGTGGAACAGTAGTTCTTGTAGTCATGCCTAGTACTTTTCTAAATAAAAATGATTAGCATTTTTTATCCTCACTAAAATAAGAAGAGCACATCTTATTTATAGATGTGCTCTTCTACTGCGTTTTTAATGGATTATATAATCAAGGAACTGTATTACTAATAACTGTCACAAAGCCATTTCTCGTGGCAGTTTCCATTAACGAATAAATAGAGTCACTGGCAGTTTTGTTAAACTCATACCATTGGTCAACAGCTGCGTCATAAATCAACACGTCTGGCTGTCCAGTCAAAGGTTTATCTGAAGATTGCACCAACGAATAGAGATCATAACGTGCTATGCTACTACCTTCCTTGTTCAGGAAATCATATTGGCCCATTTTATAATAGCCCCCAATTACGGTGCTATGGACAGACCATGTGTAGTCGTTAGGCTGTTTTATCTTCTTGCCCATATTTTTAGTAAATATACGGTGCATTTCTTCCATATAGGCATTGCCATTGATTTGCTCGACTACTCCCCCCATTGTCATGTGGTATTCATGAAGTAATGCTTTCACTTCCACACCCTTAATCATCAATGGCTCTGTATCGATAGAGATCGTTAAATGATCGTAATGAACTTTACAGCCAAAGATTTCTGCTAGAAAACGTAATGGTACAATAATGCGTCCATTCTTTAAGTATGGCTTTGCATCCAATAATACCGATTTTCCATTTACTGTGGCTTTACTACTGTTTAACTTTAAACTGACTTTCATCTCACTTTGGGTCAGTATCACTTGCCCATCCGACCAATGCACCTTAGCCCCTAAATTTTCACTAATCACGCGTAAAGGTACCATTGTTCGATTGTTTTTTATTTCGGGCTTCACATCCGTTTGTACTGTCATACCGTCCACTTTTAGTTGACTACTAGCTGCTGCAGCAGTTGTGATAGATGTAAGAATGACAATCAACATAAGGAAAATACCTGAACATATTTTTTTCATGATTATTAGCTCCTTTAATTCGCTATCATTACTTCATTCCATATGTACCCTATTATTTCCTCCTGCTATTAGCAACGGTAACAAAAAAATCCTGCATTTTCGCAGGATTTTTAAGTAAACTTTATGCGGTTTATATATAGGTACGCTATTTCGTACCACTTGCACCAAATCCAGATTCTCCACGGACCGTTTGAGATAATTCATCTACTTCCACTAATTGAATAGAAGGAACAAATTGAATAACCATTTGAGCAATGCGCATTGATTTTTCTACGATAAATGGTTCTTGACCATGGTTGATTAAAATAACACCGATTTCGCCTCTATAGCCTTCATCTATAGTGCCTGGGCTATTCAGTACGGTTACACTATGCTTTAATGCTAGTCCACTTCTTGGTCGAATTTGGGCTTCCGTTCCCTTAGGTAACTCAATCTGAATACCTGTCTTAATGAGTTTGGCTACGCCTGCTGGGATTTCTACTGCTTCTATGGAATAGAGGTCCATGCCTGCATCACCAGGGTTGGCTTGTATCGGTAGCATGGCATCAGCGTGAACTTTTTTAATTTTTACTTCTAGATTCATTGTTCTTCATCCTTAACGATTAAAATTGAATGTGTCATCTGTGATTGGCGCAACTTTTGCCTTGGCATAGGTAGCACCCTTTTGTGAAAAGAAATCATATGTGGAGCCTTCATTACGAATACCATTCATCACAATTGGATTGACTTCCTCTTCTGGGAACATGGCTTCAAAGCCGACATTCATTAAAGCTTTATTAGCATTATAACGTACATATGCTCGCACTTCAGGTGATAATCCTGTTTCCGCATAAATATCATCTGTATACTTCATTTCATTTTGATATAAATCTAATAATAGCTCATAGCCCCATAAATGTAGCTCTTCTTGCTTTTCCTTTGAAAATTGCTTGAATAAATTTTGAGCAAAAAATCCAACTGCTACCCCATGGATAGATTCATCGCGCAAGATGAGTGAAATAATCTCGGCACTGTTTCGTAGGAAGCCTTGTCCTCCTAAGTATAGTGGATAGAAAAAGCCAGAATAAAACAGGAAAGATTCAAGCATAACGGATGAAAACATCGCTTTCCATAAGCTCTCTGGATTGCCTTCTTCAATACTATTATAAATGTCTGCTATTTTATTGGCTTTATACTGTAGAAATTCATTTTTCTTGACCCATTCAAATAGCTCGTCGATTTCTTCGTTTGTACAAAGCGTTGTGAAAATATAAGAATAGGACTTGGCATGTATCGCCTCGAATGCATCAAAAACGGTTAGGACAGCCTTTTCCTGTAAATCGTCTGTATAAGCAGCAACACGATTCATTCCGATATTTGTTTGTACAGTATCCAGTAAGGTTAATCCTGCAAATACTTTTTTATATGTGTCCTGATGCTCAAAGCTTTTCCATTGTTTAATATCTTTACTGACCGCAATTTCTTCTGGAAACCAAATTTGCTTCCATTGCTGGTCCCAAAATATTTGGGCAAGCTCACTTGTTGCCTTATTCCAATTGACTGCCTCATAAATTATATTTGACATGCTACACACTCCTCTAAGCTTTGTAATCGTTGACGAACATAGTAAACAGACTTAATGCCTTTTATCCACGCATAAATGTATACTTTAGCCAATTGTTCGGTTGTCCAATTGTCCGTTACATAAAGCGTCATGGAAATACCTTGGTCAACGTGCTTTTGAGAAGCTGCATATAAATCAATTAAATCATACGGATTTACATCATACGCCTCCACATATAAATGACTATTGTCATTTGTTAAATGAGGCATTGGATAAATGGTTCTACTATCGGCGTAATCACGAACCTCTACGCGCTCTGTACATGGTGCGATTGAAGCCGTACAGCTACGAATATATGAAATACTACCAGTTGGTGCAATAGCCAAACGATAGGAATGGAATAGACCGTACTGCATTACATCCTGCTTTAACGTTTCCCACATCTTGTTTGTGATGATTGGAATATTGCCAAGCGCCTTCAACACAGCAGGCGATAGTTCTTCTTCAGTTTTATTGATATATTGGTCAAAATAGCTACCTGATGCATAATCACTGTCCTCAAATCGGTAGAAGGTTGCAGCTTTTTCTTTCGCCATTTCCATCGAAGATTTCAGAGAATAATAGTTCATCGCTTCCATAAAGTGATCCATGAAATCAATGGAATCTTTTGAGCCGTACAGGATGCCTTCTGTCACGAGATGCCCATGGAGGTTCATACAGCCAAGCCCTACAGAATGCATTAATTGATTGGCTTTTGCAACAGACGGAACATTCTTAATATGCGTCATTTGCGATACATTCGTTAATAGGTGCATGGCTGTATCGACTAATGCGCCGAAATCCTTGACTTTACTTGCTGCATGGATATCGATGGAACCTAAGTTACACGATACATCTAATCCATAGTCATTTGGTTGATCCTGGTCCGTAATGATACTTGTCTCTTGTACTTGTAAGATTTCTGTACATAAATTGGACATTTTGACACGTCCAATATTTTTTAAAGGATGTACCTTATTGACATTATCATCAAAGATTTCAAACGGATAGCCTGATTCAAATTGTGCTTTTTTCACCTCTGTGTAAAGCTTTCGTGCATTTAAACGTTTAATTTTACGAATTTTAGGGTTATCAAGTAGCTCGTAGTACATGTCTGAAATAGAAATTTCAGACATACGTTTACCATATTCTTTAAAAATATCATATGGGCTAAACAACACAATATCCTTATCACGTTTCATCAGTTCGAAGAAAATACTAGGTATAATAATCCCTGTTGAAAGGGTTGCGAGGCGAATTTTATCATCAGCATTTGGTTTTTTTGATGAAATGAAATTTTCTATGTCTGCATGGAAAATATTTAGATAGACAACACCTGAGCCATTTCGTTGCCCTAGCTGATTAGAATAACTGAAAGAATTTTCTAACAGTTTCGCTACTGGGATGACACCACTTGCACGATTTAATATCTCTTTAATTGGATCACCTAATGGACGTAAATCAGTTAAGTTGACCCCAACTCCACCACCAAGGCGTGATAGCTCTAAACAATAGCCAATATTTTCAGCAATACTATTCATGGAGTCATCCATTGATAATTTAAAGCAGCTGACTAATTCACCACGTGCTTTCTTACCACTATTTAAAGCAGTTGGTGTTGCAGGCTGATAGGCTTCCATCATTGCTTCGACAGAGCGTTCTGCTAGAGCCGTGTTGCCTTGAGCTAAATACAAAGCAATAATGACAATACGATCCTCATACTTTTCTAAGATTTCTTCCCCATCACGACTTTTCATAGCATAGCTATCGTAAAATTTGCTTGCGCTCATAAAGGATGGAAAGCGGAAATTATAATCATAGGCTTTCTTGTACAGCTTCTTAATAAATTCCATTTCGTACATGTCGATAAATGCTTTCTCATAGTAGCCCTCATCAACTAAATAGCGTATTTTTTCCTCAATATCTATAAAATAACGCAAACGTACGTTAACATACTCTAAAAAGTAGCGGCGCGTAGCTTCGCGGTCCTTTTCTAACTCAAGTAATCCAGTTGTACTATAACGATTCAGTACGTCATTATTAAGCTTTAAATAGGTTTTCATCTCATTACCCTCGTTTCATAAAACGTTTGTATTGCTTCGTAATCCGTTTGATTACCTCGTAAATCTAATTTCCTTACTAAGGGTACATGATAGGTAGCAGCGATTTTCTCACCAGCAGCGCCAAATACATGATGACCGAAGTTACTATTACCACTGGCAACTACTCCTTTACAAAAATCCCTGTTTTTTTCTAAGAAACGTTGTACCTTTGCTGGAATGTCACCTAAACCATCTGTGTAGGTAATTAAGAGATATGGCTTGTTCAATCGCAATTCTTCCGAGAGCTCGATACATTCTGCCTTTAATTTGGATACAACATTTCGGACATTACCTGTACGACTCGCGTAAACAATCATAGGGCAATCAACTCAATTTGAGAAACAATTTCCTGAACATCTCCTATGAAAGTTTCATTCATCTCTAAAACAGGCACACTTAAAAAACCTGCGTCAATAATCGTTTGCTTTGCTTGTTCATCGTGATCGATGTTAACAATTTCAGCTTCAAGTCCTGCACGTTGTAGTTCAGATTTTACCCATAGGCATTTTGGACAAATTGTTTTCGTATAAAGTTTCATAGAAATCCCTCTTTTCATAAAATAAAAAAGCCTATCTCCTCTAAAGAGATAGGCTAAATGGAAACGTTAACATACCAAAAATACTGACGTTCCCATCTCTTAATCCCCGAAGAAATGATAAATTTGTTTTATAAAGGCAGGTCTCCTGGCTTTGCTTCATTCTCTGATTCCCTTCCCATGCAAATGCACAGTGGTTGCAATCATCGTCAGCTTCACAGTTGCGGGGACAGCGTCGGAATTGTACCGAACTTCCCTTTTAAACTACATGTAGTAGTACCTTTGTAAAACGAACACAATATATAGTTGTTGTTCAATAGTTTTAAGTGTACCATCCTTCAAATGAAAAGTAAATCAAGATTCTAAACTTCTTTATTTTTGGATTATTCAGTATTTTTAATTATGTAGTTCCAAATAGATTACCACTAATCACTTATACCCAAATCAAAAATCTATTTTTAACGATGTACGTGATTTTCTATTAAAATGGATCTAGAATTCTAATTTGAGTTTAAAGAAATCTTCTATTTTATGTACCATTGAAAAATAGTTGTCTCTATCGTAAGTCCTGAAATAATGATCATCTCTTACCCATTTCAAATGATGCTCATTACATTAATAAAGAGCATGCTTTTATCATAACATGCTCTTACCATTCTATCATTGGGATTATAGTCTAACCTTAACCTCAGTCCCGTCCTGAGCTTTGACATCGACTAGCACAAGTCCTTTATAATTTTGTAGTTCCTTGATAATCGGCTTTAACATTTCTTTGTCGATGAGGGGAAAGGTAAAGTCTATTTTCTTTTTATCGAAGTATGCCTTTGTCCACTTATTGGCTTGTTGCTGAATCCATTTAGAAGTTAAAATGGAGAGGACAATGGTTAGCACAGTATAGGGAACAGGGACGGTAAAGCGAACGTCTTTTGCTTTCACTTTTACATGCATCATTCGTCGCCTCTACTCAATGAAGACTGCAACGGAATCTCCGTTTGCTGATTTTATATCTACAATTTGTCCATCTAGTTCATTTTCAATTGCTTCAAGAAGAAGATTGATGTCGATATCTTTTACGTATTTTTCAGATTGCGGAATACTTGCAGCGATGCTGTGTCCTGCCATCAATACGGCTTTGACAAGTTTAATTGGTAAATTTACCGTGACATTATCATTTTCGGTGGATACAACACGGACCTTTAACGTTTTATCTAAATACTTTGTTTTTTCCACAAATTTATTCTCTGATTCTTCTTTCTGTTGTAGCACTTGAATCAGCTCTGATCCTTTATCCGCATCAATTTTGCCCTCTTGAATCATCGTTAACACTTTTGTAATTTCCTCTTTCATGGTCGTTCCTCCCTATTCGTCTTTTAAGAGCTTTATGGCTTCATCTGTTGTGATTTCGCCATTTTCAAGCATGCTTACAATTTTTTTCTCATCTACTTCATTTTTCTTCTTTTGAGCATAGCCAAGGGATGAAATAATATCATTTAGCTTGCCTCGAACTGTTGGATACGAAACCCCCAGTTCCTTTTCAACCTCTTTAATATTTCCTCGGCAGGTTAAAAATACTTCCACAAAATGAAGCTGATCCTGTGATAAGGATGCTAGCTTCGACAATTCAAACTCATTTTCAATGGTCGTGTGACAATGAGAACACTGTAACTTCGTAATTTTTAATGTTTTACTGCAGACAGGACAATTTGTGATTACTTGATAAGCCATAGTGAACTCCTTCCTTTAAGTTAAGCTGATTATATAATAAAGAAATTAAAGATGTAAATAATAATATTAATAATTTTAATTAAAAAATAAATAAAATTAATATCTTGATTAATTTTATTTATTTTTGTTTCTATATTGCTTTAAAAATTAAGAAAACGCCATTTTTAATTTCTCAAAATGGCGTTTCTGTTTAATTGGGTCTATCCTTCTTTTTTCTTTCCCGCGGGTGTGATGGCAAAATTGCATTGTATAACGCTTGTGAAGCGGGGTGCTGATATGTCCCATCCTTGCCTATCTCCTCCACTAGCTGACCATGCTGCATCACAAGGATGCGATCTGACATAAAACGTGTGGCCTGTAAATCATGTGAAATGAATAGATAAGCAAGCTGTAGCTCTTTTTGAAGTCTTTGCAGTAGCTCTATAATCGTCTTTTGCAAAATCATATCAAGACTACTAATGGCCTCATCTAAAACAATCAGTTTCGGCTTTAATGCAAGAGCTCTAGCAATGTTGACTCGTTGCTGCTGTCCCCCACTTAGCTGTGAGGGATAGTTTTGAGCCATTGCCCACTCTAACTCTACACAGTCTAGTAATTCCCTTACTTTCTGTTGTCGCTCTGCTTTGCTAAAATGCTCGAAATTCAAAAACGGTTCTTCGAGTATTTCGAAAATCGTCTGTTTTAGATTAAATGAATGATAACTATTTTGAAAAACAGCCTGTAAATTTCTTCGTATCATTTTTTTCTCTTTGCTGGGTGCTTCGTATAAATTGACACCTTGAAAGATCAGCTCTCCGTTTGTTGGTCGTTCAATCCCTAAAATAATGCGCCCTAATGTGCTTTTTCCAGAACCACTTTGACCGACGATGCCAAGACATTCTCCTTCCTGAAGTGAAAATGTCACATTCTCTAATACAGGGGCTTCCTGTCCTCGTTTGAATAGAAATGGTCTTTGCGCATAGTATTTCTCAATATTTTTTACTTCTAGTAGCGTCATTTTATCACCTCATAGCATTCTCGCTTGTAAAAGTTTCTTGGTATAGGGATGCTGAGGCGCATCAAAAAAATCAAAAACATTTGCTTGCTCAACGATTTCTCCTTGATACATCACAGCCACATCGTCCGCAAGCTCAGCAATGACACCTAAATCATGCGTGACAAGGAGTATGGTAGCATCTGTTTCTGAGCGAATTTGATTAAATAGTGTTAATACTTGTTTCTGATTGATGGTATCCAGAGCAGTCGTAGGCTCGTCTGCGATGTAGAGGGAGGCCTGTATCGCCATTGACAGAGCAATCATCACACGCTGTAGCATGCCTCCACTTAACTGGAAAGGATAGTAGGACAAGAGCTGCTCTGGCTGAGGTAAATGAACTTTTTTCAAAGCATCAAGGGCGATCTGTCTCATTTCTTTTTTTGTAAGCTTAAAGTGTGCTTTTAATGTTTCTCGAAAATGACTTTCAATCGTTTGAATATGATCAAATGCAGCGGGTGGGTTTTGCAAAATCATCGAAAGATGTCTGCCACGATAAGCTCTCCATTTAGTAGCTGAAACGTTTAATAAATTTTCTTGCAGATAGAGTACTTCCCCTTGGCTGACATGGGCAAAGGACGGTAATGTTTGCATGATGGCATGGCAAAGCATAGACTTGCCACTGCCACTTTCCCCGATAATTCCTAGGACTCGCCCTTTATAAGCTGTCAGGTTGATAGAGGTTAATATATTTTTCTCCCCTATTTTGACTGTGAGGTCTATCACTTCTAAAACTTTCTCCATAACTTCCCCTTTCCTAGTCAAGCCTTTTTAAACGATTTGCTAATTGATTAAACAATAACACAACAAGGATGATGGCAAGTCCTGGATAAAGCATTAATTCAGGATGCTGTCTCATGTATTGCTTTCCTTCATTGATCATCATGCCCCATTCTGGAATCGGTGCCTGCACCCCAAGTCCGATAAAGGAAAAGCCTGCAATTTCTAAAATCACCTTCCCGATATCTAATGCGACAATCGTGACAATAGATGGCAATAGATTGGGTATATAATGGCGTCTAATTAATTGGATACCTGTAGTGCCCGTTATCCTAGCAGCTTGAACAAAGTCTTTCTCATTGATGCCAATAAACAAACCTCGGATCATTCTTGCATAATAAATAAGCTGTGTGAAAATGAGCGCTATTAAAACATTTTTTAAGCTAGGACCTAATATACCTAACAGCCCAAATGCAAGTACGAGTGTCGGAAAGGCTAATAAAATATCACATAATCGAATAAAAAGAAAATCAATTAATCCTCTTTTCAACGCTACAAAAGCACCCAGTAGGATAGCTAAAACAATAGCGACTAGCTGAATGATGAGCGCTGAACCTAAAGAATAACGAATACCTAAAAGAAGGCGTGACAAGATACACCTTCCTAAATGATCTGTACCTAATGGATAGTCCCAAGACGGGACTGAAAATTTCTTAGCAATATCGACAGCAAAAGGGTCGTGTGGCATTAAAATTGGCGCCAACAGTCCTAATAAGCCAGTAATGACAAGGAGGAATAGACTGATTAATCCTGTTAAGTTGCCACTTTTTGTTCGTACAAATTTCATTTTTAATCTCTCCTACCCTTCATCATTAGATGAGGGTCCAATAAACGATGCAATATATCTGTACATAAATTGGCAAGCACATAGATAACCGCAATAATTAACACATAGCATTGTACAACTGGATAATCCCTGTTCATAATGGATTCTATTAAGTACCTGCCGAGTCCGGGCCAGCTAAAAACCTGCTCCACAATCACGGCTCCACCTAAAAGATTGCCAAGGGTCATGCCTAGCAAGGAAGTCAAGGGAATAGCAGCATTTCGCAAAACATGACGGATAAGAATCACGGAGCTTTTTAATCCTCTTAGCCGTGCATATTGAACATATTGCTGCTGTAATTCTTCTAGGATGGTTGAACGGATAAGCTGAACGAATAATCCAATTGTTGGTAACGCCAGTGCGAAGGCGGGTAAAACTAAATGAGCAGGTGTGCCCTTCCCGTTTGTCGGAAAGAGTCCTAATTTTAAGCTAAATAAATAGAGTAATAGGAAACCTAACCAAAAGGCTGGAATCGACACACTCAATATGCTAAAGAATCGTATGATTTTATCGATGATGGTGTGCTTATACAATGCGCTTATTACTCCGAATGGAATACTTAGCCCTAAAATGAGGATAAACGCAGCAATAGCTAATTCAATGGTTGCGGGTAATTTCACGAATAGTTCATGTGCCACAGGTAATTTACTAACAAAAGATGTTCCAAAATCTAGCTGGATTACGCCCTTTCCCCATAGCAAATATTGAAGAAAAAACGACTTGTCTGTTCCCAGTTCCTCACGTAATGCCTGAATGGCTTCCTCTGTTGGCGCAACCCTTGCCAAACGTAGTATGACTTCAGCAGGCTCTACAGGAACAAAACGAATAAATACAAAGGTTAGGATGGAAACGCCTAATAAGACAAAGGGCAATGTTAAAATTCTTTTTAAACAAAAGATCCATGTTGATTCATACATGCTGTCACTTCCTACTCAATCCTATGATAAAGAGAGAGCTGTCTCTGCTAGACACACTCTCTCCTCCACTTTTATTTTTCTTTAGCCATTTGTGCATAAGGTATATCATATTCAGATGCACGTGGTGCAAAATCCTTTAGAGATGGTTGATAAATCACATTATTTGTTTCGTAAGAAATAGGGTAAAAGAGTGCCTGGTCATGAAACATCGTTAAAATATTCGTGTAAAGCTGCACGCGTTCCTGTTCATCTGTTCCTACTAATAATTGGTGAATTTTCGTATCGATTTCTTTGGCGTTTGCTAGGCCTAATTTCGCCTCGTACACACCACTAGCATTTGGTGTAGCTGATTCATTTGCAAAGCTATGTGGATCTGTAGGTGGTCCATTGGTACGCCAGAAATTAATATCCACCTGGTCATCCATCAATTTTTGAAGACCGACCATTACATCTGCCCCTTCTAAATTCAACTGAACGCCAATTTTTGCGAGTTCACCTTGCATTAATTCTGCCATTGGTTTTTGAATCGCATCGGATGCAATGTAAATCAAATCTAAAGACAACAGCTGTCCGTTTTTTGAACGAATTTTTTCACCCTTAGGTAATAACCACCCTGCCTCATCTAGCAATTGTTGGGCTTTTTCTGGATTGTATACAATAGGTGCTAAATCTATATTGGCATAAGGAATCGCATCCCAGAACAATGTGTTCGCTACTTTTTCCGTACCATGTGTAATACTGTCGACCATTTGTTCCTTATTAATAGCATATTGAATGGCTTGACGTACCTTTAGCTCAGATAATGGACCAGATTGTGTATTGAATAGCAGTGCTTTCGTAGATAAAGGCTCAGAGGTAGCAGTTTTGTATTTGCCACTGTCTTTTAAATACGTATAGTTATCTAAACTAATAATGCCACGCCCATAAATTAAATCTAATTCTTCGTTTTCAAATGCTAATGAAATAGATTCTGAGTCAGGAATAATTTTTACTTTTATTTGTTCAACTAGTGGTTTTTCTCCCCAATAGTTTTCATTGCGACTAAATAATGCATATTCGTCCTTTTTGTATTCAGTTAATACCCAAGGGCCTGTTCCAATCGGTGCTTTGATAGAATCTTGCGTCATATCATCCTTTGGGAATCCGTTATCCCCTAAAAAACGGAAAGGTCTGACGAAGGCAAGTTCGTTTAAGACTGGATAATAAGGCTCATCCAATTGCAGACGAATTGTAAAATCATCTACTTTTACAA
Source organism: Lysinibacillus sp. JK80 (assembly GCF_027557635.1). Taxonomy (NCBI): domain Bacteria; kingdom Bacillati; phylum Bacillota; class Bacilli; order Caryophanales; family Bacillaceae; genus Lysinibacillus; species Lysinibacillus sp. JK80. The sequence goes on from NZ_CP058997.1 coordinate 797,217, forward strand.
CCTCTTTCATGTGGTTAACCATGCCCATCCAAGAATGCATGTCTCGATTCGCTAAAACGGCGTCAAAGTTACGAATGACATTATCTGCATTAAATGCAGTGCCGTCTGAATATTTCACGTCTTTTCTTAGATGGAAAGTATACGAAGTTTTATCCTCAGAGATGTCCCAGCTTTCGGCGAGCTTAGGCGTAACAGTACCATCATCATTGTATTCCACCAAGGATTCATAAACCATTGCTTGGGCAGTCATTTGATTCGGTAAATATGTATGAGGATTCAATGGACCGACATCTAATGGCCAGCCAATCGTTATTATTTTTTCATCTGTTTGGTTTGCTGAGGTCTTTTCCTTTTCTTCATCCGTGCCTGTACAGCCAGCAAGTAAACTGAACGTCAGGACAAGCAGGAAAGGAAGTAAATACTTTGTCAATCTCATTTTCTGTCTCCTATCTCTATTCGTAGTACAAATACATCTACTTGTTGAAGAAGAGAAGGCATAAAAAAACCTTATTCTAAAAAAGAATAAGGACAGAAAAACCCACGATGAGCAAGTCTCCATCCATCTCCCTATCTTTCGTAGATCATCAATGAATCTTCTTACAAGCAGGCATTCTGGCTCATGAATCATCATTTTGTTTCACCTTCCCAAGTACTCACTCAGTGGTATTTGAAACAAAACTCCTCATTTACAGCTGCGGGACAGCATGGGATTTTCACCCATTTTCCTTTTAATTGAATGAAAGACGATTTCACTCAAACTTGTAATGATTGCTATGAAATTAGTAATAAACATAACATGCTCGCATGTTCACGTCAATTTTACTTTCTGAAGATAATATATATATCGACGTAACATATAAAGACTAGGGATTTACCCTAGTCTTCGTTATTGGAGAGTAGATGTGGTAGATTAAAAATCATTTCGTTAGCTTGATGTAGATTGCTGTACAGCTTGACGCAACGTTTTAGTAGCAGCAACCATATTCGCTAAAGCTGCAACGGTTTCATCTTCTTTTCTCGTTTTTAAGCCACAATCTGGATTCACCCAGAATTGATAACGGTCCAGCACCTGTAGACTATCTTTCATAATAGCGAGCATTTCATCCTCGCTTGGTACACGAGGGCTATGAATATCATAGACGCCTAAGCCAATTCCTTTTTTATAGGGCTGTGCTTGTAGTGAGGTAATAAGTTCCCCATGACTTCGTGATGTTTCTATGGAAATCACATCTGCATCTAGTGCGCTAATTGGTTCGATGAAATCATTAAACTCGCAGTAACACATATGTGTATGGATTTGTGTTTCATCTTTGACACTAGATGTCGCAAGCTTAAAGGAATTGACAGCCCACTCTAAGTAAGCCCCCCATTCCTCCTTTCTAAGCGGTAAACCTTCTCTTAACGCTGGCTCGTCCACTTGAATAATTGATATACCTGCGTTTTCTAGTGCTTCCACCTCTTTACGGAGTGCTAATGCAATTTGATAAGCGACATCTTTACGGGACAAATCATCTCGCACAAAGGACCAATTTAATATTGTTACTGGCCCTGTCAGCATGCCTTTTACAAATCGCTTCGTTAGGCTTTGGGCATAGGCGGATTCTTTTACGGTAATTGGTGAAGCCCATGCAACATCTCCATAAATGATCGGAGGCTTCACACAGCGTGATCCATATGAAACAACCCACGCTTTCTCTGTAAAGGCAAAGCCAGTCAGCTTTTCACCGAAATATTCGACCATATCTGTACGCTCAAATTCACCATGAACAAGTACATCGATATCTAATTCCTCTTGTATGGAGATCCAGCGCTTTGTTTCGTCTTCTAAAAATGTTTCATAGGCTTCATTCGATAATTGTTTCTTTCGCCACGCATTACGATTTCTTTTCACTTCATCTGATTGCGGGAAGCTACCGATTGTAGTTGTTGGAAACAGCGGTAATCCTAAGGCTTGTTGTTGGATCGTTTGTCGCTTCGTAAAATTACTGTGTCGTTCAAAATCTTGCTTTGTCACAGTTTGAACGGCTTGATGAATTAACTTATTTTGGCGGATTGGATGATTTTTTAGAGCCTCAATCGCCTTCATACTTTCTGAAAAATTATGTTGTAAGGAACCATCTTTATCTCGTCTATATTTAGTCAGCCCCGTGATTTCTACGATTTTCTCATCTGCGAAGGCCAGAGACTGCTTTAAAACAGGGTCAAGTTCATTTTCAAGAGAGGTTGTGATTGGAACGTGCTGTAGGTTACTTGATGGTTGAATCCATAGTTCAGCCGCATGACTTAGCTGTTCAATGGCTTGAATCGTCGCATTGACCTCCGCCAGGTTTGAACGCCAAATATCACGGCCATTCACTACCCCTATTCCTAATACTTTATCCTGCGGGAAACCAAATTGACGAAGTGACGCCATATTTCCTTTATAGCCATGAACAAAGTCCAAACCGAATCCTTGAACAGGCAATGTACTTAATGCTTCATAGGCACTTAAAGCTTCGAAATAAGTCTGTAGCATTATTTTAGCCTCAGGAACGGCAGTGGCTAACTGGTCATACATTTCTTTCACCAGCTTTATCTCTGCTGGATCAAGTGTTAAGACGAGGGATGGCTCTTCTAGCTGAATCCAAGTGGCACCTGCATCCACTAATTCTTTTAATACCTGCGTATAGAGTGGTAATAAAGCTAATAAGTACTCAATCTGTGTTAATTTGTTGTAGCCTTTCGTTAACTTATAAAATGTATAGGGACCAATTAGTGTCGGCTTCGCAATGATACCGAAAGTTTCCTTCGCCTCTAAAAAGTCGGCTAACACTTTATTTTCTGTTAGTTGTAAGGCTTGTCCCTCATACTCTGGAACAATGTAGTGATAATTTGTATTAAACCATTTTGTCATTTCACTAGCTACGGCTGTTTTGTCTCCTCTTGCTACACTGAAGTAGGTATGAAAATCGACTTTACCACCTTGCCAGTTAAAGCGCTTTGGAACTAAACCAAACATCAAAGCTGTATCTAACATTCTATCGTAAAACGTAAAGTCGCCAACTGTCACCATATCGATTCCAAGTTGCAGCTGCTTGTTTATTCTTGATAAACGGATTTTCTTTAATTTTTCCTCAAAGTCCTCCTCAGAAAGTTCATTGCGCCAAAATGCTTCTAGTGCTTTTTTCCATTCGCGTTCCTCCCCTATATAGGGATAACCGATCAATGTACTTGTATAGTTCATGTTTTTAAGCTCCTTTTTTAGAAAAAATAAAAAGCCATTCTCCTATTAGGAAAATGGCTGCATGTTAAAATTAATAATGCTAAAACAATACGAAAAAGTATCTACTTTCGCATAAACGTTATCGCACAGTGCCTATTTGGTCACTTTTCACCACCTATTTCCACGTAGGTATTTGGTGTGTACTAGAAATTGGCAGGTCTCCTGGCTTTCCATCAACACGCCTCACAGCCTTCCCAGTTTCCCCAGTGGCATTTGTGATTTGCTCCGAATTACAGTTGCGGGACAGCGTCGGATTTGCACCGACTTCCCTTTTAAGCCAAACTTTCATTTGGCACCAAGTCTTACACAATATTCAATTATGCTCCTACTATAGCACATATTTCAGAATAGTAGAAATTATTTTTCAACTATTATATAAATTATTTCTATAAATATTATAGGAATTATTGTATAGTACTAAATGAAAATAAGGTTACATTGTATTCTGTAAAAAAATTTGTTACTATAAAAAGACAATTATGAGAGGACTGATGAATGGACAATGAAGAACTAAACTATATTTTTATTTGAATTGAATGATTTCAAACACAAAATATAGGGTTAGTCTATCCATTTTTAACTATCAGTTTGCATTTTATTTGTCATGACACACATGGCAAATCGCATTTATTCAGAGAAAGACTAATCCTTCCAATGCACAATTGGAGGGATTTTTTCTTGCTTTCATAGTTGATTTTGTACCTTTCATTTACCCATAAAGGAGAGGAAAAATATGAGCGATTCAGAAACTATTGTAACGCATGTAACACTCCGTATAAGTCGTTAATATCCATCTGCTTATACGGAGAAATCAACCATAGATGGATAGACCGACTTTGTATGAAAAGTAATCTGTTGCAATACAAAGGAGGAATTATCATGTCCATGATACAAGTACAAAACCTAACTTTTTCTTATCCAAGCAGCTTTGACAATATTTTTGAGAACGTCAACTTTCAAATCGATACGGATTGGAAACTTGGATTTATCGGTAGAAACGGACGAGGTAAAACAACATTCTTCCAGTTGTTATTAGGAAATTATGAGTATAGCGGAAAAATCATCTCTTCTGTAGACTTCACTTATTTCCCCTATCCAGTTTCTGATCCAAATAAATATACCCATGAAATATTTGAGGAAATTTGTCCTCAGGCAGAAGATTGGGAATGTCTACGTGAAATAGCTTACCTACATGTAGATGCGGAGGTCATGTATCGTCCTTTTAAAACATTATCCAATGGCGAACAAACAAAGGTGCTGCTTGCTGCGTTGTTTTTGACAGAGGGTCAATTTTTATTAATTGATGAACCAACCAATCACCTAGACACGGATGCACGAAAGACGGTTTCCGATTATCTTCGCAGGAAAAAAGGATTTATTTTAATTTCACATGACAGAAGCTTTTTAGATGGCTGTGTTGACCATATCCTATCGATTAATAGAGCCAATATTGACGTTCAAAGTGGAAATTATTCTTCTTGGAAGTTAAATTTTGATCGTCAGCAGGAACACGAAGAAGTAACCAATCAACGACTGCAAAAAGATATCGACCGATTAAAACAATCCTCAAAGCGTTCGTCAGGTTGGTCTAATCAAGTGGAAGCCTCCAAAAACGGCACAACCAATTCAGGTTCCAAACTGGACAAAGGCTTTGTTGGACATAAAGCAGCCAAGATGATGAAACGAGCGAAGAACCTGGAATCCAGACAACAAAGAGCTATTGAGGAAAAATCAAAACTGCTAAAAAATGTTGAAAAAACCGAGTCATTGAAAGTAGAGCCATTGGCATACCCATCAAAAGAAATGGTTGTTGTCACGGTTGTATCGATTCGGTACGATGACCATATCGTGAATAAGCCTATTAGCTTCAAAGTGGCACAAGGGGATCGAGTTGTTTTAGATGGCAAAAATGGAAGCGGAAAAAGTAGTATGTTAAAACTTATTCTAGGTAATCCCATCCAACATACAGGCTCGATAAAGTTAGCTTCAGGTCTAGTCATTTCCTATGTTCAGCAGGATACATCCCATTTAAAGGGATTGCTATCGGAATTTATTGAAGAGCATGGTATTGATGAGACGTTATTTAAATCAATCCTGCGCAAGATGGATTTTGAGCGTATTCAATTTGAGAAGGATATCTCTCATTATTCTGGTGGGCAAAAGAAAAAGCTGCTGATTGCTAAAAGCTTGTGTGAGAAGGCTCATTTATATATTTGGGATGAACCACTCAATTTTATTGATATCTATTCACGCATGCAGATTGAAGAGCTCATAAAAAGCTCTCATCTCACAATGGTGATTGTTGAGCATGATCAGGCATTTCAACAAACTGTAGCAACGAAAACGATAGCGATGTCATAAAGAGAAGAATCCATTTATGGATTCTTCCTTTTTAATGATATTGAAACCAATGGATCCATTTAGAATTTGTCTCTTTTACGATATATAGCTCACCTAGTGATGCACTTTGCGCTGGCAGTAATCTTGGAAACCTTAATCGAACAAACCAGGAGTGATTAGCCACATTTTCTCCACAGAAGTTCACCGCCATTTTATAGTAATTCTCCTCCATGCCAGTTAATATGGGCATGGGCTTTATCACCTCAATTTGCCACTCCTGATAATTAGGGCTTGAGCCATATACTTTTGGAATGATGTCAGCTAATGCTTGACTAAGCTCGTCTTTGTCTTTCTCCGTTGTTTTCATCAATACATCTGGATTTGGACATTTTAAGCCTTCAGGTTCTGATCCCGAAGTAGCTGTTGGAAATAACAAAAGCATACATAAAAAGGGCATTATTATTTTTTCCATTGTTCAACTCCCTTTCTTTAAAAATACTCGATAATTTGCTGTGATTGGTGCACTCTATAAAGTATCATCCTGCAGAAAGGTCACTATTCCATGAAAAAATTTGCTTATGTTTTAATGGCTATCTTCACTATGTTCATTCTGCCATGTAAGATTTATGCGCAAAGTGAACAAACTGATGATCAACTAATCAGGGACACATTCATTACAATCCTTAATCCATTTATTGAAAAGGAAATTGATCATTACTATGGCTATCCTAAGCAGTATGGCTTGTATGATGTGAAAATTTTAAAAATTGTCAAAGAAAGTCAGTTTAGCTTTAAAGTTAGCGTGGAAGTTACGACCTTTGAGCATGCACATTCCCCACCCTACAGTAAGGAAATCATTACGTTTGAAGTCAGTCCAACTGGTGTCAGCACACTTCGCTATATACATGAGGCAGATGATGTAGAAAAGGCAATAAACGCATTCTATAGGGCAACACTGTTAGATATACAGCAGAGTTTTAAACTGGACTTAGCATCGTATACTTCCTACCGATACGATCAATTGCAATATCAAGCTGAAATTAATAATGATATGAAATCCCTTGCTAGGATTGCAGAGGAAATAGTGACCCATATTTTATTTCCTGAGCGAAAGATTCCCTACAAAAATGTCATAGACCCTGTCACTTTTATCAAGGGTAATATAGGTTATATGCTCTTTAAAAGGGCGGATGGTACAAATGTAAGCTATCAGTTGCAAAAGAAAGACGGCACATGGATCGTAAAAGATAAAAAAAGTAAGCCAGGTAAGAAAATGGAGGATCTGTTACCATGGTATATATAGAAAAATGAAGCCAACTGATTCCATCAGTTAGGCTTCATTCTTTAAGAGCGTTTGCATCATACTTTTTATAATTCCCATGTGAAAATTTTCATGGTTCATATGAAAGACAACCATATCACCTAATGTTTTCATACCTAAAAAAGGTTCTTTAAGCGGTTCATGTAGATGTCCTGCACAAGCTTGTTCAATAAGAATTGGTTGTTCCTCTAGGAGCATAATGATTTGATCCATTGTTGGCGGTTGCTCAGTCCAGTCATCTGGTTTACTGCCACTAGGAAACATTACATGATAGGATAGGGGCAAATGCCTTTCTTGTGTGACAGCTGGAAAAACGGTATGATCCCAACCAACTAATAGATGACCAGCATTCCAACGAATATTGTTATGATGTCCAGCGGGTATCTGATCAGCAATATTCTCAGGGATCGTACGTAGAAATTCAACAGTCCAATTACGCCACATTTTCATTTGCATAAATAATTGCGCTTCGTTCATATACTAGCTCCCTTTCTACACGTTTTCAGTATTCGATATCCTAGATTAAATTAATTTATAGTAAATTACGGTTGCTTCTAATTCTCTATCTGGTGAAATAGTATATTGCGGAATTTTCCCTACTTCTTGATAGTCTAATGATTTATATAATTTATTGGAAGGATCCCCTTCTCTCGTATCTAAAACTAGCAAGGAACGGTTTTCTTGTTTTGCTCGTTCCTCTGCTTGTTGCATCAGCGCTCGTCCAATACCGTTGCGTCTAAAGTTGGGATGTGTCATTAACTTGCAAATTTCAGCACGATGAATGCCATTTGGTTTGCTAGTTAAATGCAATTGAATACTACCTGCAATTTCATTATTTATTTTCGCAATGAACAGTAAGACATCTGACGCTAAGACAGATTGCCAATATTTTATCGCTTGTTCTTGTGTGAGTGGAGGTAAAAAACCTACGGATGCTCCTTCATCTACGACCATAATCAATAATTCAGTAAGCCTCTCCAAATCTTGCTCAATATGGTGAAGCTCAATTATTTCAAACTTTTGCATGCCGAAAGCATCTCCTTTTTATAAAATTATTACCTACTATTAAAACAGAAATTACTTTTCCGAAATCGTTTCTAAACGTTGAGTAAGAACTCGTTGTATTTTCTATAAAATTTTTCTGGCACAGCGAGATCAATTTCAGCTAATTTTGCCTCTATAGATTCAAAGAATTTTATACATTCTTGTTTCCTATTTTGTTGAATTAAGAATTCTAACAATTGAAACATATACTGTTCATTGTATTCGTCTAGCTCTAAAAGCTTTTGTAGGCAATTATACTTTAATAAAGTGTGGGCAACGTCTGTACGTGCAATATACTGTTCAAGCACATGTAATACAGATTGCTTTAAGCGGAGCCTGATTTGATTAACCCATAAATACTCCTCATCTATTAAAAAATCACCCTCATAGCAATTCAATAACTGCTGAATGGATTTCTCATCATGTTGATCCTGCTCCAATAGTTGATTCAGCTCATCATAATCAGTTTGAATTTCCGCATTTAATTTATAGTGATTATTGACCAAGAGTATGGGATCTTGAATACCATTGTCCTTTAATATCTTTCTTAAATGATAAATAGTTGTATGTAAATTACTAGCTGCCTTTTCAAAGTTCAAATCTGGCCACAATTCCTCTAAAAGAACTGCATTTAACATAGGCCGTTTTTGGTGAAATAGTAAATATAAAAATAGTTCACGTACTTTTCTTGTTCGCCACTTAATCACATTATGTTGAACATCCAGTAGATAAAAGCTGCCTAATGTATGCGCATATAATGAGTTTTTCTTCTCATCCCTCGGCGCCACCGTCACGACCATTTTTTTCTGTGCTTTTGTTAACGCATTAATCAGTCGTTTTTCCTGTACTGGCTTTAATAAATAATCTGTTGCCTCAACTTCAAAAGCCTCCACGGCAAATTGTGTATGAGCTGTAACAAAAATGATTTGTAAGGATGGTTGCTTGTGTAGGAGCTGCTTTGCAAGTTGCATACCGTGTGTGTCAATCATTTCAATATCTAAAAACACTACATCAATTATTTCTTTTTCAAGAAACTGGAGGGCCTCAGTTGAATTTGTAAATGTTCCCTTAATGTTAATCTGAAATTGGGCAAGTTGTTTAACCATAATAGATAAAACATCAATGGCCAATTTTTCATCATCAACGATCATTATATTCATGTGACACCACCCTCTGGTAATAAAATGACAATTGTTGTTCCCTTTCCTTCTTCGCTGTAAATTCGTAAACTAGCATTTTTTATTAATTTAAATTTCTTTAATGGATTCATAAAGCCAATTCTTGTACTTTCTTCATTTAGCAATTGGTGCAATTTTTCTTCTGAAATTCCTACACCATTATCATAGATTTTAATTCTTACAAATTGTCCCTCTCTCTGTAGGCTTAATTCTATGGTCCCTCCCTCTACTTTCTTAGAGATACCATGGAACACTGCGTTTTCAATTAAAGGTTGAATGGACAATGCAGGGATTCCTAATTGTATCGATTCGTCAATATCATATCTAATACGTAAACGATCTCCAAAGCGCATTTTTTCAATTGATAAATAGGCTTTTACAAGCTCCATCTCCTCATCAATGGGGACAATGCTATTTCGATAATGAACATTCAGTTTTGCACGGAAATAAGTGGCTAAACAATAAAGAGCTTCACGTGTGTTTTCCATATCTGTATAACTTAAACCAATAATCGTATTAAGTGTGTTATATACAAAATGTGGTGTGACCTGTGAATATAAATAGTTCATTTCTACTTCGATTGCATCGATTGATGATTGTCGAACAGCCAATAAAGATTCAATACGAATAAAAAGTTCATCGGTAGAAATCGGCTTTTGTAGATAATCATTCGCCCCTACTTTTAACGTTTGCAGTAAGTCAGATTGCTTCATAACTGTAGTTAAGATAATTATTGGTAGTTCCAGCATATCATATTGTTTACGTACACGTTTACATAACTCATAACCTGACATCCCATTCATCATTAGGTCGATTAACATACAATCTACATGATTGGTTTTAATATAATCGATCGCATCAAAGCCGTTATCTAAGGCGATCACTGTATATCCCTTTAAACTTAGTGCTTCCGTTAAAGTTTTTATATTGACATGGTTGTCATCTACCACCAGTATTTTTTTATCACTTCCTTTATAAATAAGGGGCAGTCGAAGCTGTATTTCTGTATCTGTATGTGATGTAATGGTAGCTTGTTCATTACTTACGTTTTCTAGTGTTGAGAGGGGCATTGTAAATGTAAATGTTGTCCCTTCCCCTACAGTGCTTGTCACATAAATGTTACCATTTAATTTTTCAACAATATTTTTAGTGATACTTAGTCCCAAACCTAGCCCTTCTTTATTATGATGATTGTTTCCTTGATAAAAGGCGTTAAAAATACGATCTAATTCTTGTGTCGGAATTCCACAGCCTGTATCACTTACTTGGATGACCATCTGCTCCTGTTCAACATGCGCAGTGACTATGATTGTTCCATTTTGTGTGAATTTAATTGCATTATGCAGCAAGTTATATAAAATTTGTTTAAAGCGTAATTCATCCGTGTAGATCTTTGGCAAATCTAAGTTTATCTCTGCTGTTACCCTTACTTGACTATTTTTGGGCATAAGACTACGAATTTCGGCTACTACCTCATGTATAACAGATAGAGATACACTGCGTAGACTAATCCTTACTTCCCCTGTCATTTGATTAGAAGAAAACAATAAATCTTCTACTAAATGACCTATGCGCTGTGTAACGCTGTGAATTAGAATAACTTGCTCCTGTTGAGATCGTTTTAATGGTCCTTGAGCACCTTCCATTAAGGATCTGGATATATTTAATATTCCGTTTAGGGGGGCACGGAGTTCATGCGAAGTTTTCAGAAGAAATTCATTCTTCATTTGATTATGTTCAAGCAATTCTTCTGACAATGCTGCTATTTTTAAAACAGCTTTATTGGCACGATAATTTAATAATGAGGCAAAGCCAAATAATATTAGTAAAAATAACATAAATTCTGTATAGTCAAAAGGCATCCCAAATAAAAAGTTACAAATGAGTAAAATAGAATAACAACTAATCGCTGTAATAACTATTAGCACATAACGCACAGCCTCTAAACGTTTTAGCATGACCTTTATAAGCAACCATATATTATAGAAAATAACTGGAGCCGTGACACTGATATAGATTATTTTTCTCATAATCATTTCAAATTCTGAGGAGGCCCTTTCATTTTTTGTAAAGGGATTATAGATACCGTACATAACAAACACGATACCAAGTAATATGGCAAGCGTGTATAAAATTTTTCTTTCTAGTAATTGTGGATACATCGCATTTATAAAAAATGTTAAAGCAAGCAGTGCGAGTGGAATGATTCCTAATTGCAGACGTAATTGATTGACCGTCGATAGATCAGTGAATAAAAGGAAAAACACCTTTTGATTGATAAACGACATATAAAATCCTAATGAAATAGTAAATAGACCAAAGAATAACTCTTCCTTACGCTTGCGATTCTGTAAAAATGTAAAGACATAGATCGCACCAACTATAATATGACCTATACTCACTACTATATCTAAAAACACTTTCCAGTGATAATGCTTTTGAATAGCCTTCATCGTACCAAATTCAATAGGATAAACAATTCCAGCCTGAGGATAATTGTAATTTGCAACATGGATGACAATGTCTAGTTTTTTATTGACACTAGGAGAAAAAACGGTATATTTATCATCATTTTCAGATGCATACGCGCTTAAAACAGTACTTGGATTTCCTTTAGCCCCCACCTCAACGCCATTAATGAATACACGACTAGCTTGACGAATCGTTCGAATATATAGGCCGTAAACTCCATCTGATGGTACCTCTATGTTGACGTGATAGGTTCCCACCGAAAGCCCCTCTTCATTTGGCTCTACATATGCTTGCCAATTAAAGGGTACATTTAAATTCTGTTTTTTATGTTGATAGCTATCAAAATTTTCCCCCAAAGAAATTAATACATTTGGATAAAAGGCCCATTCTCCTTCTAGCTTTACAAGCTTTAATAATTGCTCTTCCTCTAATTTTCCTACACCTTTATGTATAATTTTTGGCTGATTAGTGGAGAAATAATGCCAATTACCAATAAAAAAAACAATCACAAAAAGCATGATTATACTTACAATAATTATGATATTTTTTTTCATTTTCGTGCCCCCAAAGATCGATCATTTATGATGTATCTTTACATCATATTGCTCATTGTTTTTACAATCAACCCCTTTTGAGATAGTAGCATACTGTGTTTGAACAAAATCTAAACAAACAATAATAATACCTTTCTTGATGTTTTGCTTGTTGTTATTTTAAAAAAATGATTGTAAGCGGATTAAAAATTTTTATTCGCCTCTGGAAACATGTGAAGTGAATTGTTTTCAATAAATTACTATTGTCTAAATAGACTTTCCACATTATTGAAGGAAAATATTAATCATTAAAATTTTTCTAAAAAATGTTATGATCAGAAAGGATTTTGATTGATGGAGGATTTTGATGAAGGTTGATTTTGAAGAGTTATTAAATGGTGTTTTTTCATCTTTACAAACTATTGATGGAGTAAAATCCGTGAATTCCATTCTTGAAGTACTAAAGGATCGAATTATTTTCCCTGAGATTACCACTTTAATATTGAACACTAGGTTTGAACTGGTTTATTTATTTAACGAGCAGAAAGTAGTGTTTAAAACATTAAAAGAAGTATTGATTGATTCAAATTATATAGAAGAAATTAATTTAATCAATCAACATTGTCATTCAATTGAGAGTATTCTAAATGACTTTGTTCACACAGATACACTTAAAAATTATTCTTTAAGTCTCCTTTCCTTTAAATATAAAGAGAAAATTCCGAATAGTTAATATTGTGATGGTGAAAACGTTCAAAAAATGGAGTGTGGCAAGTGTTTTTTCTCCAAACTCCATTTTCCAGACGCTAGACCTAGTATTTCTGTTGATATAAAATGGTTTGGGCAATTCCGATAAAATATTCGGATTCTACAATGATATGATTTAATACAACTTTAGCTGTAGGATTTGCGTTTATCGGTTGACTTTCTTGCATAAGCGTTCGGCAAAACTGGATAAATTGATCACTCTGTTGCAAACAGAAGGAAGTAAGCTGTAAAATATCCTGAAACAGAGCTGGAGAAACTTGTCCCTGGGAACGATTGACGGTTTCTATATATCTTACAACTTGCTGATGTGTTTGAGCGAAAGCTTTTTCCCATTCCTTTAACGCATCGACATATTGCTGCTCCAAATCTTTCACAAGCTCTCTTATTACTACTGTATGCTCCTCTTCTTGATGTTTCCAAAATTCAGCTTCATCTAATACACGTAATGGCATTTGATGGCCATAATAAAATTGCATAAAAATCCCCTCCCACTTATCTCTATTATGTATATACAAGAAATGTGGAAATAGAACTTTGAAAGAGATTCACGTCATAGTAGAACTGTTAAACCAAGCATTGTTTAATAGCCTAATGCCTGTGTCAATCTCATCTTCCGCTAGATTAGCAAATCCAAGTAATACCTTTGCAGGCTGAACAACCAAGGGATTTGCATAAAAAATAGATGTTGGGTAGACCTTAACACCAGCCATTTTTGCTGTATCAATCAATTCCTCTTCAGTCATCTTATTATTTGGTTCAAGTAAAATATGTAAGCCACTGCTGGCTCCATAAATTTTCCCATTTTCCCCGAACGTTTGTTGAATGGACTTTAGTAATGCCTCATATCTTCGCTTATAACTATTTCGTGTTTTATTCAAATGTCTCTCCCAATGCCCACTCTCTATAAATAGCTGTAATGTATGCTGATGGAGTCTAGACACAGTTTGAACATAGTAATTGTTTTGATGAAATAAATCCATTAATTTTCTAGGTAATATCATATAGCTTAGCTTAATGGCTGGAATCAAAGATTTTGAAAAGGTGCCCATATAGATGACGCAATCACTTGAATCTAATCCCTGTAGTGCAGGAATCGGTTTTCCAGCATATCGAAATTCCCCATCATAATCATCCTCGATGATATAAGCATCTTCTTCCTTAGCCCACTCTAGTAATGCTAATCTTCTTGAGATAGGCATAACTGTTCCAAGGGGAAATTGATGGGAGGGTGTGACATACACAGCCTTGATGTTATTGTTTCTTAACGGATCGATATGAATACCATGCTCGTCAAGTGGGATTGGTTTCACCTTTATACCATTATCTTTAAACAAGTAACGAACGCGATAATAACCTGGATCTTCTATAGCAAAAAGCTCATTCCGTCCAATTAGGTTACATACGATACCAAGAAGAAACTGCAAGCCTGCTCCTATAACGATTTGCTCTGCACTGCATTGCACCCCTCTTGATTCATAAAGATAGCTTGCCATATAATTTCTTAATTCCAGCTCTCCCTGTGGATCTCCATATAAAAGGAGTTGAGCCTGTTCTTCATCAAGGCTCTGCATTGATAATTTACGCCATATTTTAAAGGGAAAATCTTTTAAATTAATATCTCCATAATTAAAATCGTACTTAATTGCTGGTCGTTCTTGTTTCTGCTGAGTCGCTAATTGTGGTTCAAAATGATGAGGGCCTCCTTGAAAATAACCTTTTTCAAGATCAACTACATATAGTCCATCTCGCTCTTTACTTATCACATAGCCCTCTGCAAGGAGCTGCTGATAGGCTGCATCTACAGTGTTGCGACTAATCTGTAAATGTTTAGCTAGACTACGCTGAGACGGCAATTTGCTTTGAGCCCTTATCTTTCCATTTTGAATTTCTGCTTTTATATAGTTATATAATTGAAGGTAAAGTGGTTCCTCATTATTCAGGTTTGGTGTCATTTCGAGCATGATTCTTGGCTCCTTTAGAAATAGCGTTGTTGGCACTTTTATGAGGTGCCAGTGATTGATTATAATAAAATCTACATCGTTGAGTAGAAAATGTAAAGACGTGCCTACATAATTATTTGTTTATTCGAAAAACTCACGATGATTTTATGTATAAGGAGAGGTTTCCATGTATGTTCCTAAGTATTACAAAGTATCGGATTTAGAAGAAATCAAAGAATTTATTCAACATAATTCCTTTGCAACAATCGTTTCAATTCGAAAAGGTAAGCCTATTGCAGCCCATATACCCGTGTTACTGAAAAAAATCGAGGATGACTATTATCTGACAGGTCACTTAGCCTATGGTAACCCTTTATGGAAGACCTTTGAGGAAGTACAAGACATTCTCGTGATATTTAATGGTCCACATACCTATATCTCTTCCTCTTGGTATGAGCATGAAAATGTGCCAACCTGGAATTATCAAGCTGTCCATGTATATGGAAAGGCAAGTCTGATTGAAGGAATAGCTTTAGAACAAGATTTGACTAGCTTACTTGAAAAATATGAGTCATTCCGTGAAAATCCTGTGTTGTGGGATAAACTATCTCCTGAGCTTTTGCAGCAAGAAATGAAAGGAATAAAAGGGTTTAAAATAAAGGTGGAAGAAGTGCAGGCAGCCTATAAATTAAGTCAAAATCGAAATGCTAGTGATTACGCCAATATAATAAAGGAACTTTATAAAGAGGAAAATCCACATGCTGATGCGTTGGTTGAGGCGATGAAGAAAAATAGAAGCCATTAAAATAGCAGGCAGAAATGTTGTGAATCAACGTTTCTGCCATAAAATTTAGGCAAGTGTTTTCGTCATGATAAGATCAATTTGTTCTTCATCACCCATATAAAATGAATGGGCGCCTGTTTGGACAAAGCCTATTTTCTGATAAAAACCTATGGCACTGTCATTTTTCTCCCAAACCCCTAGCCAAATGCTTTTTTTGTTTTGAGCCACAGCCTCCTCTATTGCTTTATTCATAAGGTATTTGCCAAGCCCTTTTCCTTGATATTGATGTCGAACATAAATTCTCTCCACCTCTAATGACTCATCCCCCATTAGTTCGGATTGTGCTTCGTTGACATTTACTTTTAAATAACCAGCTATTTCTTCCTCATAATAGATAAAATAGAATGCTGAATCCAAATTGGCCAATTCCTTCTCTAGCTGTTGCTTATGAAAGGCACGCTCTAAATAAGCCTTCATATTTTCAGGGGAGTTCTGGTCTTTAAATGTATCATTAAATGTTTCAATACTTATTGCTTGAAGCTGTTTTAAATCTGCGTGCTCACACTTCTCTAATTTAACAGACATTGATTCCACTCCTTTGTTGTAAACTCTTTCTGGATTTATATTGCAAATGCAATAAAAAGAGTATATAGTCAATTTAACGCAATTTTGTTGTATTTGCAATAAAAAATAGTAGGGGGAGGTCTTTTAGTTGAAATATGTCTTTTATGTAGTGGGCATTTTAATTTTAACGCTAGGTATTTCGCTCACGATTCAATCTAAACTCGGCACATCACCTTTCGATGCGCTTCTAGTAGGATTATCTAAAAATGTGGGGCTAACTGTAGGTAGTTGGGAAATCATCTTAGCTCTCCTATTAATAGGTAGTAATTCCCTATTAGCTAGACAAAGACCTGAAATTTTAGGTTTGGTTACTGCATTGATCACTGGCATAGGGATTGATATGTGGTTATTTTTATTACATGATATAGTATCCCCAGATCTTTGGTTTAGCCAAGCTGTCTGTTTTACCATTGGATTAGTTGTGGTTGGTTTAGGAACGGCAACTTATTTACAAACAAATTTTGCACCAATTCCTGTAGATCGACTTACTTTGATCATCAAAGAATTAACAAGAAAAACGGTTTTCTTCTCAAGAACCCTTATTTATATTTTATTTTTAATGTTAGCTATCATTTTTAATGGCCCTATCGGTGTCGGTACATTATTAACAGTTTGCTTAGGTGGCTATATCCTCCATTTTTTTATGCCGATAACTGGAAGAATACTAGATAATATACTGAACAACTCCTAAAATATAAAACCAGATTCTCGTTCAAGAATGAGCTCTGGTTTTGATGACTAATTTTCCCCAAATTCCACACCGTATTGATTGAAAATGGCTTGGTATTTATTTTGAAAAATGGACCACCTCTGCTCGGTTCCATGCTTCTTCTGCAATGCATTATAATAGAGCTTTGCTGTTGTTACATCATTGGCTTGTAATAACAAATGAAAACTTTCTTCGCCCAAGTGCAAAAATGGCCCTGCTATATAATAATCAACAATGGATCTTGCAGAAGTCATCGTTTCATAGAAATTATGAACCTCCTCTAACCCCAGCAGCAATATTTTTGTTAGTTCGTCCAAATTTGTAGTGGCTGTGATGGAAAATCGATCAGGTGCATTTTCGACAATGGAGTTAATCCTTGCTCGGAAGTGACATTCTGCTTCTTTGGGTGCTGTCACCATTTCTCTTGATTGTAGCTGTGCTATCTCTGCTGCATATATCCCACAGTTCACATAAAACATCATAGTGTCGGCTGTATTACCAGAAGATTTTTGGAAATTGATCAGATAGATAAGGTTTTCGGTTGTTCGATAGAAATTCAATCCTTTCTTTTTAAAGCCTAGCTTGATTAGAAATGGCTTGATGTCCTGTTTTATTAATTCATTAAAAATTTGCTGCAATGGAGTGCCTCCTTCTCCTTTAGTATTCATTCGATTTATGTTTCCTTATTATTTCATTAGCTCTCAGCTGTATTTCTTCATGTTGAACCTACTTATTTTATTATAGTTTAACGTATCCATTGCTCAAAAACATAAATTAAGGCTAACTTTTTCTATCTAACAAAATACGACTTTGCAGTTACGGGAACTACATAAAAGCAGAATTTTCTACCACTCTCCTTATTGTCATAACGTGAGTATCACACATAAATAATAATGTTTAAATAACCGTTATGTTGGAAAGCCACTATTACAATAACGATTTTTCGATTGGATAAAACGTTTAAATTAACCCTTATGTCCCTATAAATCCATTAATTTCATATATTTTTAGTAAAATTGCCCATTATTATTGCAAAAGTTTTACACAATTAAAATTAAGGTTTCAATTTTGGTGATTAGGGGTAATTGGTAATATTATTGAAAAATAACTCTGCCCTATTTCATGCTATTCTTACTTTAGTTCAAAGGCGAAAGCTTTTTGAGAGGAGTAAGATTGATTTGAAGAAAAAATGGTTACTACCCATTTTCGCATCGTTTATGTTCTTTACAGGTATGGGTATTCATGATGCGAAAGCGGCAACAATAGCAGATATAACAAATACAGCCAAAGCATATATAGGAGCTCCTTATAAATATGGAGGAACGGATATTAAGACAGGTGTGGATTGCTCAGCATATACACAGTTAGTTTTTTCTAAGCTAGGCATTTCATTAGAGCGTACATCTAAAGCTCAATACCAACAAGGTACTTCGATCGCAAAAGACAATTTAAAAACGGGTGATCTCGTATTTTTTAATACATCTGGAAGCGGTGTTTCACACGTTGGTATATACATAGGTGACAATAATTTTATCTCAGCTACTACAAGTTCTGGGGTTAAGGTAGATACAGTGAATGACCCATACTATTGGGGTTCACGTTATGTAGGGGCAAAACGTATTGCCAACTTCTCAGATTATGGAGAAGTAAAAGATGCGGAAATTGACTTTAGCATATATGCATCGCGTGGAGAGGTAGCTCTTCGATTAGCTAATAAATTACATTTAGATACGAGTAATACGAATTCAAGTTTCCCAGATATTAAGCCATCGTCTAAATATGCAGGTGCTGCAGAGGCACTTAAAAAAATTGGCGTTTTTACGGGTGATGATAATGGAAAGTTCAATCCTGGTTCTCCAATGACACGTGGACAACTATCTAAAGTCTTAGTGGAAGCATTTCATTTAACACAGCAAGGAACAGCTGAACAATTTATTGATGTTCCAGGCTCACATTGGGCAAATCATTATGTAGGAATCCTAGCTTCGAATAAAGTAACCGTAGGTAAAGGTGACGGCACATTCGGTGTGAACGACAATGTCACATTGGTCCAATTAGAAGCCTTTATCCAACGATTAGCTCAATAACTACTAGAAAAGGTATTTCATCTATGGATGAAATACCTTTTTTTAGTCTTACTAGGTTTCCTCACCTTTATATAAAATGTCTTAAGAAAAAACGGGCGTTGCTAAACTGAAGCAACACCCGTCTACTATTATTCCTCTACCTGTTTTCCAGCAACTTCCCCACCTGTGTGATTATCATAGTTAGGCTTAACTCGCTTTATAAAGAAGGCAAGTATGAGTGCGATGGCCGCAATCAATGTGGAAAGGAAGAACGTATAATTAATGCCATGCAGCATGGCTTCGTTTAAGATTTGCTGTTTTACTTCGCTGGCAGACTGTGTCGTAGCCTGTGCTGCATTGGCACTCATATTGTTCATCGCACCTGTAGCCAATTCCTCTGCCTTGGCAGTTGTTTTATTGTTCATAATCGTAATCAGCACCGCAGAACCAATCGCACCAGAAACCTGTTGTAATGTGTTGTTCATAGCTGTACCGTGTGGATTATTGTGTGCTGGTAGCTGATTTAAACCATTTGTCATCACGGGCATCATTACCATAGACATCCCAAACATACGTAATGTATACAGCAGCACCAATGTAGAATAAGCTGTATCCATGCTAATTTTACTGAAGTAATATGTCGTAACAATGGTAATGATCAAGCCAAATACAGCTAAGCTTCTTGCCCCGTATTTATCAAAGAGCTTCCCTGTAATCGGAGACATAATTCCCATCACTATGGCACCAGGCAGCATGAGTAGACCTGAATCCATTGGGGAAATACCACGAATGGTTTGTACGTAAATAGGCATTAAAATCATAGCCGAGAACATCGCCACCGAAATAACGATGGAGATGGCTGAGGATAAGGCAAACATTGGATATTTGAAAATCCGAAACTCAAGCATGGGCTCATCCATTCGTAGCTGACGAAGGGTAAACGTAATTAAAGCAATTGTCCCAATAATAATTGTTCCATATACAAGGATATGATCCCATCCTTTTTCACCTGCGGAACTAAAGCCATAAAGCAAGCCGCCAAATCCAATGCTTGATAGAATAAGAGAAATCACATCGAGCTTAATGGCACGTTGTGGTGTCACATCCTTTAATTTAAAGGCTGCAAAAATTAAAGTTAAAATGGCAATTGGTAGCACAAGATCAAATAACATTCTCCAGCTATAATGCTCGATTATCCAACCAGAAAGCGTCGGCCCGATCGCTGGAGCTGTAATCATGACAAGACCGAACATCCCCATTGCAGCTCCTCGCTTTTCAACTGGAAATGCAGTTAGCATCACATTCATTAATAAAGGCATCATGATTGCTGAGCCTGCAGCTTGGATCATACGTGCTGCTAATAACACACCAAATGCAGGTGCAATACTAGCTAGAAATGTACCTAATGTAAACAGAGCCATCGCTGTAATAAATAATTTTTTATCTGTAAATCGTTGAATGAAAAATGCACTGGCAGGAATTAAAATACCGTTAATTAGCATATAGCCTGTTGAAAGCCATTGTACTGCAGTGGCTTTCACATCGAATTCGTCCATAATGGCTGGTAGTGCAATGTTGAGTAAGGTCTCATTTAAAATAGCAACAAAGGCCCCGATAAATAAAATGGCAATCATGCCATAAGGCGCTTTTGTCTCAACTGAAATGGTTTTCTCTGACATATAGTATCAGTCCTACTTTCTTTATCTTTTTCAATTTCATTCACATGTTTAGGAAGCCATTTGATTGTCTCAAACAATGGAGCTTCTTCGTGTGTTTGTTCCCCCAATCTGCTGTTTTGCCCCTGCTGATTTCATCGCAACCACCCCTCAAAAAAATTAAAATTAAAATTGTTGACGACACAATAGATTGTATTGTATAATTAAAATAGGGATAATGCGCGATATAATAATTATACAGTGTCTATCTCTATAAATTTATCACAAGACTATACATATTTCAATGTATTTCTCATAAATTTTTTCCCAAAAAGTCGATCCCTGAACTACAGGAATGCGACTTTTTTTGTTGGCGTTATTTTTTAAATAATCCTTCCCTAGTGTTAATTCATAATGTAGTGGCGACTTCTTGTAAGTGTAGCGGCGATTATGCAAAACACTAATGATAGCTCACCAAATTGTCTTCTTGCACTACTCAACTACTTTTAATGAAAAAAAGCAGCCACCTAGCATCGATTGAATATCGAGACTAAGTGGCTGGATGGTGTTTTTTTAACTAAGATTTAAGTGTCCGTATAGAAGGGGTGCCTATTTCCCCACTATACCTTTGTGGGAATTAAAATATAATAAGGTGTGACTGCCTTGATGTTTTCTCATCAGCAGCCTAAAGCTAACGATTGAGACTGTTTGAACAGGTAAAACTGAGAAAACCAACGATACTTGTTGTGAATTTTTTAAATCTCTTGATTAAAGTGTTTGCCTATTTTTATAGCGAATCAAGTGAACTACCTCTTCACTGATATCTTTCTCTTGCTACTAACAGGTTTGTCCTATCACCTTCCAGATCATAAAAAATTTCATTACTTGTGTGAATAATTGTGAATCCATCCACACTGCCATGATAGTAGTTAGCCTTGATGGATAGTTGTTATCCATGACTCTATCTTAAATACTTTCTAGCGAATTTAAACCATCCACTTAAGCAATTTCTCAGCCATCCACTTGGCTATAATTTACAAAATTACTAGAAGCTATTTAGAGCTTGTGCAAACCTTTTAATCCCCTCATTGATTGAATGAACATCCTCCCTCGCATAAGTGAAGCGTACAAAACCCTTTTTGGAGCCCATCGTAGATCCAGGAACATAAATGACGCCTCGCTTAATGGATTCCTCAAGTAATTGCGTTTCGTTATATTCCTTGAGAACATGACACCATAAATGTATCCCACCTTGAGGAATGGAAAACGTCACTTCGTCCTTTAAATACATATCGAGGCTCTGTACAATGGTATCTCGTCGTGTTTCTAATTCCTTCACTAAATGCTTAATATGCAAATTAAAATTAGGGGATTCTAAAAAATCATTGGCAATCCATTGCGTGAAACTAGAATGCCCAAAGTCAATTTGTTGCTTGGCATCGGATAGTCGTTCGATTACAGATGTAGGACCAACAATCCATCCGATTCGTAAGCCTGAGGCTACAATTTTGGACAAAGAGCTAATATATAAAACATTCCCGTTCTTATCGAGCGATTTAAGCGTAGGCATTTTATCCCCCGAAAAAGCTGTTAGGCTATAGGGGTCATCTTCTACTACTGGTATACCTAGTTTAGAGGATATGTCTAGAATAGCTTCTCTTTTCTTCAAATCTAAGGAAGATCCCGTAGGATTATGAAAATCAGGATTTAGAAAAATCATTTTAATTCGATGTTTTTTATATAATACTTGCAAATCATCCGGGTTAATGCCATCCTTATTGACAGGAAGATAATGGATTTGTAAGCCTGCTGTTTTAAATATAGGCAGATTAAAGTTGTAAGAAGGATCTTCTATGGCGACTGCATCTCCAGGCTTTAACAGGCATTGGACAATCAAATGTAGGGCTTGCTGTGCTCCTGAAGTAATTAGTATGGAGGAAGGCTTTGTCTCAATTCCTCTGCTTTTTTTAATATGCCGTGAAAGTGTTGTCCGTAATATGTCACTCCCTAAAGGATGGTCATACCCAAGGCTACCGATAAATGAACGCGTTGCGGTAATTTCTCTCAAGGCGCTTTTGGGAAAAAGATCCTCTGATAATTCGCCAGTAGCTAGATTAATTAATTTATGTTCAATAGCCTCTTTTCTAATTTTTTGGGTAACAGGAAGGTTCGGTAAAAAGGAACCTGCCTCAATATAGCGATTCCAGCTAGGAATTCGTTTCCTCGTAATGCCCCAGATGTCTTTGCTAATGGTTGTACCACTTCCACGATTTCGTTCAATCAGCCCCATTGCTTCCAATTCATCGTATGCATTAACTACCGTACTTCTGTTTACACTCAAAGCGTTTGCTAAATAGCGCTCAGATGGTAAGGGTTTATCGGGCGGGAATGTCCCATCTGCAATCCCCTTTTCAATGTATTCTGCGAGCTGCTTATAAATCGCTTTTTTTACTGTTCGATCAGGTTTCCAATCCATGTTTACTCACCTCAGTTATGCCTTATCCTTTCTTAGCTCTAGTATTTAGGCTAAAAAGACAATCATACTATAACAATATTTGAAACTAACCATCCATTTCCTTATTACTTTCACCATCCACTTTCAATTTCAATCCATTCTAATTGATAAAAGCCCTTATTTGATGCGCATTTCCCTCTATAAAATTATACTGAAATTATTTTTCTTGTTTGAGAACATTCTGTGTTATCTTGGAAAACGCCTTGTCTTTCAAAAGAAGTCCCCCTATTATAAAAATCAATTGTGAATCGAATTCCATACAAACCCGTAGTAGCCTATAGCACTTCAATGAAACAGTTAAAGGGGTTTGTTTATGAAAAAAAGTTGGCTCAGATTAATTGGTCTTTCCACTATTGTCACTATGCTAACAGGCTGTGACCCATTGTTAGTATTAGATCCAAAAGGACCTCAAGCTCAAGTGCAAGCCAAAGATATTATGCTTTCGATAGGGATTATGTCCTTTATCGTACTCATTGTTTTTGTGTTGTTAGCTTATATGTTAGTGAAATTTCGTGCATCTAAGCAAAGCCCTGACTATAAGCCTCCCCACATTAAAGGGAGTACAAAGGTGGAAATCATTTGTGTAGGTATACCCGTTTTAATTGTAGCGTACCTATCCTTTATTTCTGTTGAAAGTAACTATAAGGTGGAATCTACACCAGAGAAATACAAACAGGAAGAGCCGTTAATCATTTATGCTTCAACATCGAACTGGAAATGGCATTTTAGCTATCCAGAGGAAGATATTGAAACGGTAAATTATTTGTATATTCCTGCAGAGCGTCCTATCGAATTTAAACTTTATTCTTACGGACCAATTACAAGTTTCTGGATTCCTCAACTGGGTGGTCAAAAATATGCAATGGCCGATATGGTGAATACATTGCATCTGGCTGCGGATCTACCTGGGGAGTATATGGGGAGAAATGCAAACTTTAATGGTAAAGGGTTCGCTGAAAATACGTTTAACGTAACAGCAGTGACTCAGGATGAGTTTGATGATTGGGTGAAGGAAGTAAAAGCAACAGCTGAACCATTAACAGAAGAAAAATTTAATACGTTGCTAGAACCAGGACACGTTGGCCAATCAACCTACACTGGTACACATTTAACATTCCTGCCAGCCCCTGAGGGTGAGAATGGTGGACATCAGCATGGCACATCACACATTAAAGATCATGCTTCTCAACAAAACGATCATTAATTAAAAGGAGACATAGTCATATGGAGTACTTCGAACGATTTGCTATACCCCATCCAAGCCCAGCTATCTATGCATCGATGGTTGCGATTGGACTGACGGTGATAGCAATTATAGTTGGCTTAACCTACTTTAAAAAATGGGGCTACCTTTGGCGTGAATGGTTAACAACCGTTGATCATAAACGCATTGGTATTATGTATCTAATTTCTGCACTTCTGATGCTTTTCCGTGGTGGAGCAGATGCGATTATGATGCGCGCCCAAATGGCTGTACCTGACAATACATTACTTGATGCGCAGCATTATAATGAAATCTTCACAACACATGGAACAGTCATGATTATTTTTATGGCCATGCCTTTTATTATGGCCTTTATGAATTATATTGTGCCCTTACAAATCGGTGCAAGAGACGTTGCTTTCCCGCGATTGAATGCATTAAGCTTTTGGCTATTTTTCATGGGGGCCATGCTACTAAATATATCCTTTGTTATAGGTGGCTCCCCTGATGCTGGCTGGACGAATTATTTCCCTCTAGCAAATAATGAATTTAGTCAATCTGTAGGAACAAACTATTATTTATTTGCCTTACAGATTTCAGGTCTTGGCACATTAATTACTGGTATTAATATGATTGTGACGATACTTAAAATGAGAGCACCAGGCATGACACTTATGAAAATGCCGATGTTTACGTGGTCTTCATTAGTAGCAAACGTGATTATCGTTTTTGCTTTTCCAGTTTTAACGGTAGCTTTAACGATGGGAACTTTTGACCGACTATTTGCTACTAATTTTTTCACAACATCCGATGGTGGTATGGATATGCTGTGGGCAAACTTTTTCTGGGTCTGGGGGCATCCTGAGGTTTATATCCTGATTTTACCTGCGTTTGGGATCTACAGTGAGATTATTTCTACTTTTTCAGGACGCAATCTCTATGGCTATAAATCAATGGTCGGCTCCATGGTAATCATTTCCTTCCTTTCGTTTTTAGTATGGACACATCATTTCTTTACGATGGGACAAGGTGCTTTAACAAATAGTATTTTCTCGATTACAACGATGGCTATTGCCGTCCCAACTGGGGTTAAAATTTTTAACTGGTTATTCACCCTTTGGAAAGGAAAAATTGTTTTTACAACGCCAATGCTTTACTCCATGTTATTTATTCCTACCTTTACAATAGGTGGCGTAACGGGTGTAATGCTTGGCATGTCAGCCGCTGACTATCAATACCATAACACAATGTTCTTGGTTGCCCACTTCCATATGGTGATTATTCCTGGTGTTGTCTTTGCTATGCTAGCTGGCTTACATTACTATTGGCCAAAAATGTTTGGCTTTATGTTGAATGAAAAAATCGGCAAGTGGACGGCTTGGATTATTGCCGTCAGTACGCTGCTAGCCTTTATGCCAATGTTTGTCTCTGGCTTAGATGGACAAGCACGCCGTATGTACACTTATTCTGCCTCTACTGGTTTTGGGCTGTGGAATATGATTTCGTTTATCGGTGCAATTGGCTTAACAATTGGTTTTATCTTAATTGTTTGCAATGTTATTTACAGTATTCGTTATTCACCAAGGAATGTTGGGTCGGATCCATGGGACGCTCGCACATTAGAGTGGGCTACACCAAGCCCTGTGCCTTATTATAATTTTGCCAAGGTTCCACACGTGATTTCAACAGAAGCGTTATGGGATGCAAAATATCATCAGCATGAACTGTTCCCAGAGCCATATGAAAAGATTCATATGCCGAATAATAGCGGTGTACCTTTCATATTAGGCTGTATTTTCTTTACATGGGGCTTCTCCTTTGTTTTTGGTATGTGGATACCAACAATTCTCACAACCATTGGTATTTTTATCTGCATGGCTCACCGTTCATTGGAAAAAGATCCAGGACACTATGTACCTGTCGAAAAAGTGAAAACAACGGAATCGAAATTGCGAGGTAGTCAATTATGAAAATCGATCAATCACTTCCTTTAGAATATAGTACTCAGCAAAATCAATTGAATATATTAGGCTTCTGGGTGTTTATTGGTGCTGAAATTATGCTTTTCGGCACATTATTCGCAGGTTATTTTGTTTTAGTAGACCGTACTGGGAATGGTCCAACAGGAGCGGAGATTTTTGAAATTACACCTGTTTTATTTGAAACGTTTATTCTTTTAACAAGTAGCTTTACCATTGGCTTAGGTATACATGCTATGCGTAAGGGCTATACGAAAGCAATGATATGGTTTTATGTTTTGACATTAGTACTCGGTGTCGTATTTATTGGTTTTGAAGTTTACGAGTTTATGCACTATATTCATGTTGGTGCGAGCTTACAGACGAGTGCCTTTACGGCTGCCCTTTTAACAACATTAGGAACACATGGTGCACACGTTACCTTTGGGGTATTTTGGGGAATGTTCATCGTCTATCAGCTCATCCAACGTGGTTTAACACCTGAAACAGCCAATAAATCGTTTATCTTCTCTTTATACTGGCACTTTTTAGATGTGGTCTGGATTTTTATTTTCAGCTTCATTTACTTGAAAGGAATGGTGTAACATGAGTGATTTATTCCCGATGAAACAAGTCATGGGGTTTGGTGTGTCCATAATCCTTACGATCATTGCGGCATGTGTATATTTTTTCAATCTATCTTTTCCGATTACCATGACTATTTTATTAGTCACAGCATTTATTCAGGCAGGCTTGCAGTTAGTTGTCTTTATGCATGCTGGTGAAACAAATGATAAACCAGCCATCTATACCAATATTTATTATGGCTTAATCATTGCGCTCGTGACCATTTTCGGAACATTATTATGTATGATTTGGGGTTATATCTAAATAGAAAAAAATCGTCCTTACTTAACTTAGTAAGGACGATTTTTGTATGGAAACGCATGATATATAGTCAAAAGACAATGAGGATAAACAACAATTCTTTGAAATTTTCACCATCAAAGTAAGAGTCCACACTTTCATTCATTGTGATATCAAGTAATCATTGTTGAGATTGGTTGAATGGGATAAATATAGGATTGCCTTTATCAATGTTTATTTTTATAACGCCAATTTTATCGATTTCCTCGTTTAAATGATTGGCGTGTAGCACATCCTTTACAAGCTTTTATTGATATTCATGAAAATAATAAACAATGATGAAATCGATAATCAGAATTATTTTTTTGCTCCCCAAAATAGGATCAGCTTCTGCTTGATTATTGTTGAACAATCATGGGGTTGTATATGTTAATGACAGCATTAAATGTACTTTTTCATCCGAGTGATTGATATACGTGTGAAGTTCTTCACCCTTGAATTTAATGACATCCCATTGGTTTAGCTGATGGGTTTTCTCTCCGACCTTTAGCTCCAATTGCCCATTTAATACAAGCACAATTTCCTCGGAACCTGCTAGGTGACACTCGCTGTATTCACTATTCGGTTCAAGACGACCTCTAAACCACTCAGTCCCATTTGTTTTGAATAATGGATCGACAAACCAGTCGTTATTATGACCTGCGAATTGGTAGTCTGAGCCAAAACGATGAACCTCTATATTTTCTTCAAAAGATAGTAAAGCGACAAGCGGAATATTAAGCCCTCTACAAATTTTCCAAAGAATATTGACAGTCGGATTCGTTTCCCCTCGTTCAATTTTCCCTAACGTCAATTTACTAACATTGCTGACATTCGCCAGCTCCTCTAAACTCATCCTTTTGCTTTTTCGAATTTCCCGTAAATTTCCTCCAACTTGTCCAGATAAGTCGATATTTTCCTCCTGCATTCTGCGCACCCCACCCATTGACTTTGTATAAATAGTATATTATAGTATACAAGTCGATTAATTATAGTTTATTTTTTAATTTAAAAGTTAACTATAGTATATCAAATAATAACTAAAAGAGGTGTTTTCAGTAATGGCGAAATCAAAAAACTTTCCGATTATTTGGAGCGTTTTTTCTTTGTTTATACTATCTATGAATTTACGAGCTTCGATCACATCTATCTCGCCGGTATTGAAAAATATTCAAATGGATTTGCAGATGACAAGTGTTGTTGTAAGTTTATTAACAGCACTTCCCGTATTTTGTATGGGGATTTTTGCACCATTGGCTGGCAAGCTAAGTGAACGATGGGGTATCGAATGGACGATTGGGCTATCCGTTTTATTAATTGGTGTATCAACAGCTTTACGGTTAGTGGCAACTTTTCCTTTATTTTTATTAGTAACAGCTATTCTTAGTGGGATAGGTATTGCTATTACAGGTCCACTGATTTCAGGCTATATCAAAAAGGAATTTCCTAAATATTCTTCTACGATGATCGGTGTATATTCTGCGGGTATGGGAATTGGAGCGTCATTAAGTGCTGGGTTAGTTGTGCCTGCTATGCATGCTTTTCATCAATCATGGAACGCAGCTTTAGCAATATGGTCGGTATTTGCTTTTATGGGTATTATTGTTTGGATTCCAATTATCAAAAAATCCAAGCATTCTCAAGAGTCATTAGAGAAATCTACAGGTCAAAAAAGTCGACTACCTTGGGGAAACCGATATGTTTGGCTCCTTATGGTCATGTTCGGTTTACAATCTGGCGTTTATTATTCCCTCGCGACATGGCTCGCTCCAAAAGTACAGGATATGGGATATAGTGACGCCTACGCCGCAACAACGGTCACTATTTTTTCTGTCATGCAAATGATTTGTAGCTTTATCATCCCCATCTTAATAAATAATAGTTTCAAGAGAAAGCCTTGGATGCTACTTTGCGCTTCAAGCTCCTTTATTGGCATTTTGATGTTAATTATGGGCGGCATCTCGCCAATTTTCTGTGCGACGTTGACAGGGATCGGTGCTGGTGGTTTATTCCCGTTAGCAATGATTTTACCTTTAGATGCTACGACTACACCAAAAGAGGCAAGTGAATGGACAGCGATGATTCAATTCGGTGGCTATATCATTAGTGGTATCATTCCTATGCTTGTTGGTGTCATCAAAGATATGACGAATACATTTGACGTTGCCCTTTTCACTTTATTATTTATCATCATCATTATCATGGGTCTGACGTTAAAGGTTAAAACAAAGACGGAATCAGCTACTATTCGCGTTCTTCCTAGTAGATGAAGTAAGGCGTCTTTAAACCGTGTTTCAAACAGTAGACATTCTATTTTTGAAGATGTCAGATGCTAAAATAGTTTGTCTCTTGCTTTTTAGCAAATTTACCCAACAACATTTTTACGTAGTTCTTTTTATGCTACAATTCACTATAAATGAGGAAGGAAGATGTTTTATGAAAATATCCGTTTATGTTGCAAGTGCATTTAGCAAGGATCATCAAGGTGGGAATAAAGCAGGAGTGGTATTTAATGAGGATACATTGACCACTACTCAAAAAATGGCAATAGCCAAAGAATTGGGCTATGCGGAAACCGCATTTATATCAGCATCTGAAATGGCTGATTATAAATTTGAGTATTTTACACCTAAGGAAGAAGTAGATTTATGTGGACATGCCACAATTGGTGCTTTCACGATACTGATGCATTTAAATAAACTTTTCAAGGATCGCTATACGATTGAAACAAACAGCGGTGTTCTTACTATTACGATAAAAGATGACATCATTTTCATGGAACAAAACAAACCGATATTCTATGATGTTATATCTCCAAACGAGTTTATCGACTGTTTTGACATTAAAGATATAGATAATAAATACCCAATTCAAATTGTTTCCACGGGCTTAAAAGATATTTTAATTCCGATAACAAGCGAAACACAATTACATGCACTGCAACCTAATTTTGAAAAAATAAAAGAAATCAGCGAGTATTATCATGTTGTCGGGACGCATCTGTATACGTTTAATGACAATCGAATAATATGTAGAAATTTTGCTCCACTATACGATATTAATGAAGAAGCAGCAACTGGAACTTCTAACGGTGCATTAGCTTGCTACCTTTATGAACAGCACCACTTGCAAAAAGAAGTCTATGTATTTGAACAAGGTTATTCTTTACACTCTCCTTCCGAAATATTAGTGAAATTAGCAACCAATAGCAAGAATGAAATAGAAAAAGTTTATGTTGGCGGCAAAGGCTATTACTGTGAAACAAAATATTTAAATGTAGAAGATATGGTGTGAACAAATAATTTCTCAACCTCAGACTGTAGATTTTTTGAATTTTAATTTAAAAATAGAAAAATAGATAAAAAGACAAACACATTTTTATAATTGAACAATGTGTTTGTCTTCAATTTCTGCTACCTTTTATGAGCTTGTGGGACATAACCGATTGTTTCCATTGCTCAAGTGGCACATCCTCAATGAATGCATTGCCTTTTTTCCACCCTAGAAGCCCGTCATGCATTTCAACAAAGTCGTTTTCCCTGCTTCATTATAATAATAAACCTACTTTAATCCCCTTATTTAAAATATTTTGATAGTCAATATAGTCATAGATATCGTCATCGATGAACGAACTTAATTCTTTCAATTCATCCATTGTTAAATCTTCAATGGCTTTGTCATGATCTTCACAATAAATAACGATAGAACCCACGATGCTGTGTGCATCTCTGAACGCAACGCCTTTGCTCACTAAATAATCAGCGACCTCTGTTGCATTCAGAAAACCTCCTTTGACTGCTTTTTTCATGTTTTCACTGTTCACCTTCATCGTAGCGATCATTTTTGACATAATTTGTAGACAAGATAATACGGTGTCCAATGCATCGAAAAATGGCTCCTTATCTTCTTGCATATCTTTATTGTAAGCAAGTGGTAAGCCCTTCATTGTTGTTAAGAGTGAAGTCAGTGAACCATATACTCGTCCTGTTTTGCCTCGTATCAGCTCAGCGGCATCAGGGTTTTTCTTCTGTGGCATAATACTGCTGCCAGTAGAATAGGCATCATCAATCGTAATAAATCTAAACTCTTGACTACTCCACAAAATGAGCTCTTCACTTAATCTACTTAAATGCATCATAATGATTGAAAAATCTGACATTAACTCTAATAAATAGTCGCGATCACTTACTCCATCTAAGAAATTATCTACAGGCTTAGAGAAGCCTAGCTCATAAGCTGTCATCTCACGGTTAATCGCATGAGTAGTTCCTGCTAATGCTCCACATCCAAGCGGGCTTTCGTTCATAATTTCTATCGCTTTCACAATTCTTTTTTTATCGCGGTTTAACATATGATAATAAGCCATCAAATGATGTTGAAACGTTACAACCTGCGCACGTTGAAGATGTGTGTATCCTGGCATCATAACGTTATTGTCTTTTGCTTTTTGTTCTAAGCTCTGTTGTAACGCTTCAATTGAGGCAATCACCTCAAACGCCTTGTTTTTCGCATAAAGTCTAATATCTGTTGCTACTTGGTCATTACGACTTCTCGCTGTATGAAGTTTTTTCCCTGTGTCACCGATCCGTTGAGTCAAATTCGACTCTACGAAACTATGAATATCTTCATAATTTCCTTCAATTTGTAATGTGCCATTATCAATATCCTCTAAAATGGAAAGAAGAGCATTCTCAATATCTTGTCCTTCCCTCTCAGTCAATAAATTGCATTGTACTAGCATATGGACATGGGCAATACTGCCTTTAATATCTTCTTTGTAAAGTCTTTGATCCACCTTTAATGAACTATTGAAATCTTCCATTAATTTGTTTTCTTCTTTTCTAAAGCGACCGCCCCAAAGCTTCATCATTCATTCTCCTTCAATCAATCTATTAAACGTTATGATATTTCAGAAATGCTTTCCTGTAATTCCTCAATATTTCCTCTTTTACGCATATACCAGACACCATTGTAAACAGCAAAATAGTAAAAGGCTAAGCCAAATATAGCGACAATTACGGACATATAAGGGTCAGGAATGATACCTTTCCCACCGAAATTCCCTAAGAAAGACATCAATACAAGCATTAAAATATAAATAATAATGTAGATACCACCAAAAAATTCAACTGATTGGTGTTTTTGAATAAAGAAAATTACTAAATAACAAACAATACCTATTATTAATCCAGTAATGGCTAGCTGTACCTTACTCCAATTTGTCCAATAAATAAGCAGTGTGGCAAAAACGAATGCCATTGGTGCAATGAATTGCATACCAGGTAGCCCATTATTTTTTGTCAGACCTACTCTACGGAAAACCATAACCGTTACACATGCTGAAGCATATTTAAAAATACCGATAGCTCCTACAATCGCAACGATAGCTGTCCAGCTTTTCAGTGGGAATAAAAATAATAATCCTACTAGGAAATTGAGTGCAAGTGCACGTGTTGGAACACCGAATTTTTTATTAATTGTTTCAAAATAAGATGGTAGGAATCCACTTTTCGCCATACCAAATACATGTCTTGACGTACCAGCTGTATAAGTAAGAGCTGAACCTGTTGGCGAAACCATCGCATCAGCTGTAATAATCCAAGATAGCCAAACCATATTAGCCATCATTGCTAAATTAGCAAATGGTGAATCAAATTTAATGCCACTCCAACCATTCGCTAACATTTCTGTTGGAACTGCGCCGATAAATGTAATTTGAAGTAACACATATAATACTGCCGCAACACCTAATGATGTAATGAGGGCAAGTGGAATATTTCTTCTAGGGTTGACGACTTCCCCACTCATCATGATGACGTTTCCAAACCCAGTATAAGCAAAAAATATTCCGGTTGTTAAAATGGCACTTAAACCAGCGCTATAGCCATTTGGTGCAAATCCTTGGCTTGAAAAATTCTCTGGATGAAAGCCTGTCATAAAAAATGCAATGATTGTTAGTACAGGGACTATAAACTTAATTGTTGTAATGATATTGTTCGTGACTGCGAATAATTTCACCCCAAAATAATTGAAAACAACAAAGAATATCATTAAAACCATCGCTGCAAGAATACCTGATGTTGTCAGTTGTTCTTTTCCTACATCATATAACCCTGGCCAAAACTGATTGGCATATTGAATAACACCTGATGATTCTACGGGAGCTGTAGCACAATAGCCAAACCAGATTGAATAACTAGTAACGGTAGCAAGCATTTTTCCGTGAGAATAAAGCGGATATCTTGCTAGGCCTCCTGTTTCAGGTTTTACTCTTCCTAATTCAGCATAAACAAGCGCTATGAGTGTGATAACAAACGCACCAATAATCCAAGAAAGTATGGCTGCCGGGCCTGCTAATTTAGCAGCTACCCATGGTCCAAAGAGCCAACTAGATCCTATTATTCCCCCTAGAGATAATGTTGTAAGTGACCAAAACCCCATTTTCTTTTTCAAATATTGTTCTTGACTCATGAATGTTCCCCTCTCTGAAAAGAGAATATTGGTATGACCCTTTTAATTTGGACGCTTCAATAAAATGACGTTTTGACAGGAAAAAAATTTACATATTTTACTCTGCAGTGCAATGTAGTGTAAGTGACTAATATAGATTGTGCTCCTTTCTAGATGATGAAACATTGCACACATTTTTCATGCACCATTAATTAAAGGTTATTAAAAGGTGTTTACCTTAAAATGATTTTATTTTAATCGTTTGAATTTTTCAACACTTTTTTACAAAAAAAATAACCATCTCACTTAGATGGTTATTTCAAACGATAAATTTTACTTGGTCGTCCTCTGGATATTTGTGCGTCTTTCCCTGTGTATTCGACGAGATCAACCTCACATAAACTGGCTAAAATGCGTCTAGCATTACTTTCATCCCAATAGAGATGTGCTGCTAAATCTTTA
Organism: Lysinibacillus sp. JK80; assembly: GCF_027557635.1. NCBI lineage: Bacteria > Bacillati > Bacillota > Bacilli > Caryophanales > Bacillaceae > Lysinibacillus > Lysinibacillus sp. JK80. The sequence continues at coordinate 831,408 of NZ_CP058997.1, forward strand.
ATGGTGAATTCCTGCCAATTCATTTTTTTAATAAGCGTGTATAATTTACTGTAATTTTTTAAACTAATTTTTGCTTTTTTTAATTTCTCTAATAAAATGTCATCATTAATACGGTATGAAAAGCTCACTTCATCTTCTTCACCAGCCGATTCAGTAATCGTTCCATTTTCTTGGACAATCACGATTGGTTGCTCCGATTTCTCCTTGGAGAGCTGGATGGCTCGCTGTGCATTGATTTCCGCAGAATGAACGGTTACCCCATAGCCAATTCCGACAGTGACTGTTGTATGGGATTCATGTGATAGCTGATAGATGGTATCCTGTAAATCCTTGATTTTACGTTCAATGGCTCCTCTCGAACTAAAAATGATATAGCGACCATTTCCTTTTTCTAACAAGGAGCCATCTAGTTGCTCACAAAATCGCAATAACGTTTCCTTTAATTTTAATTCCAAATACTGTAAGTGATAGGAGCTCTTCGCTTTTTCAGAGATTTTATCAAAATGTTCGATTTCGATAATTTGCACACCGATCTGTGTATCCTTAAAATAGAAGGCTCTAAGTTTTTCTTCCAGTATTCGTAATGTTTGGCGAATTTCCATATCTGTAGTGGAAATGTGATAAGCAGGGACACCTACCTCTTTCAGCCCGCGATAAACAGCTTCAAAGCAAGTCAAAGCACCTGCTGTTTTTTGTTGATTCCATAAGTCGATATGAAAATCCATTAATTCTTTTGTACTGGTATTTACATCAAAGGTTTTCACATAGATTTCTTTAGGCGCAAAATCTAGCTGTTTGACGGCTTGCTCCAAGTGTGAAGTCGTGATTTCATCAATGCTTACCTTGTTCAAAAATTCTCCCTGATAAAAGCCCATATGCAATAGACATTTATAAATGCCGGATTCAGTATGTTGAATATAAACTAAGTTTTCACCTGATTGTAACGTATTTTTCGCAACCATATATGAAATTTGGCCAGAAAAAAACCATGCATCAACAGCGTGATGATTATCCTTTACGATATTTACGGTTTCATGAAAATCATGATAGGGAAATGCTACGAAATTCATAGTCATTTCGTATTCTTTGCCTAATTGAATGATGCGCTCTACAGATGAATTAGGGCCAATGACTCCAACTGTATACATTATTTCCTCCTAGTAAAATTACTTTATATATACCATTCTATAGAGAATTGCCCAATATTTATAGTGTCAATTAAAAAAGTCTGTTTTGGTAAAGGACAAGGTGACAGGAGTCGCTCATATTTTATTCAAAAGCTCGCTCATTCTTTAATTCACAACGCTCCGAGACAGCCTTCGGAAAACCAACCTAGCAATGGGATGTTAAAGGAAACATAAAGTGCCCTTGAAAGAAGGGCTTTTTCGAGAGAATAAATAAGGCATCGTCATCATTTGTGGTGATGGTGGCTGTCAAGCCTTCGATTGTAAAGTCAGGTGTAAAATAGAATACTACTTTTTTTGTTGTATTCTTAATAATGCTTGCTAATACAGTCTCTGCATTGGTTGCCTGTAAAGAGATGATATCATAAATATTTAATACCCCTTCCTCCTCCTCCATTAATACTATTGTGTCAAATTCTTCTAAATAGTAAATAGCATGAGGGAAAACTAACGTAAAATAAAACATTAATAAACTTTCATTTTCCTCAACAGCAATCATACTAGAATGGATATAACGATTTTTTGCATACTCTTCAAGAAGTGCTAGATTCTGCTCAATTGTCAGCTGTTGGACGCTGGTCTGCTTTGGTTGAATAGGTCTTGTGGTAAGATCTAAGCTGTATTCACTTTCATGGATTCGCGTAAAGCCAAACTTCGGATAAAAATCTAGTACTGTTTCATTGGCAAAGAGATACATGAAATCACAGGCATCTTCGTACTCTTTCATGAGATGCAGCATCAACTGCTTTGCCAAGCCTTGATGACGATAATGTTCATCCGTCATCACTGTACCAATCTGAATTCCCTTTAATCGCTCATCATTTACGCGAATCGACATCTTATAAATAGAAGCATTCGCAATTACTTTTCCTGCTTGTACAAATGAGTAAGGAATATATTGGTCATTCCAATAGCCTTTGTTATACCAGCCTCGAAAGTCCAAACCAAATGTTTTCATAGCTAAATCATTAAAACTTGCCTTTAATTTTTCATTGTGACGATAATCACTAACTAATTCATATTTTGCCACGTCTATTCCCTCCTATTTTATGTTTCAATCGCTAATTTTTGTGGGAATCATCACCTCCTAAAAACAGAAAAAGACCCTATGAGAACAAGCTCATAGAGTCCTTTGTTATATAAAATATAACTGTGGATTAGACATCATTATGCTTCTCTTTTATCGCAAAAGGGCATTACTAAATAGACCCTATAATTTTTAAAAAAATTATAGAATAACCCCTTTATTAAATTCATTGAATTTAATTTGCGATAATTAGTTTTAGCATAAAAAAGCTAATCTCCCTTCTGTTTTTAAGAATACTATTATATTACCGTTATTTGTTAGATATGTCTACATGATGAAAATAACTGAAATAAGTATAGAATGCCCCTTTAAAGCCTATTCTATAAACGAAGTTAGCAATGAAGGGAGCCTACCATTTACTATGAAATTTAAACTACCTTTCAACAAACAACAACAACAACCAGTTCAAGAGGCGCCTAAAGAAAATCTTGTGAGAGTTGCACATGCCACAGATCATTTTATTCAATCGATTAAAAATGCTACTAATAATCCGGCAGATTTAATCGTTAAATCTCTTCCACCAAACGTCACTCTTATTTACATCGATAATTTGATCGATGATCAGACTTTAAATAATGATATTATTGCTAATTTACAGAGGAAGCCTCACGATACACCCGAGGCAATTGAGATGGCCCTTTCTATTGCAGAAGTCAGTCAATCCAGTCTACTAAGGGAAACCGTAGAATTGATGGTCAATGGTCATGTTGTGATTCACATAGGTGGCTTCCCGCAGACTATTTTAGCCAATATCGCTAGCAGAGAGTCTAGAGCATTGTCAGCGCCTGAGAATGAATCGCAGGTAATTGGTACACAGGTTGGATTTAATGAGAGTCTATCTACCAATATTTCCTTGATTCGTCGCTACATAGTGAGTCCTAATCTTTGTAATGAAAAAATAAAAATTGGTACACGGACAAGTACCTCTGTTTCTCTTTTATATATGCGTGGCATTGCCAATGATCAAATGGTTCAAACAATGCGTCAACGAATCAAAGATCTTTATATCGATGAGCTTATCGATAGTGCCGTATTAGCTGAAATGATTGATGATAATTCACTATCTGTCTTTCCACAAATGCTATTGACAGAAAGACCTGACAGATTTTGTGATGGCATTTTAGATGGAAAAATTGGGGTTCTCGTAGATGGTAGTTCAATGGCTATCGTTTCCCCTCAAGGATTTACTGAGTTTTTTCAAAGTCAAGAAGATCAAAATTTAAGATGGCAAATTGCTACTTTTCTTCGTTTATTACGACTGGCTGCCTTCTTTTTATCTGTTTATTTAACACCATTTTATGTGGCAGCTCTTACCTTTCATTATGAAGTGATTCCACAAGCCTTTCTCGTACCATTAAGTGAATCAAGGGCTTTAGTTCCTTTCCCGCCCATATTTGAGGCTTTGCTGCTGGAATTTATTATTGAACTACTGAGAGAAGCAGGAGCCAGATTACCAACTAAAATTGGACAAACAATCGGTATCGTTGGTGGTATCGTTATTGGAACAGCAGCTGTACAGGCAGGGATTACCAGTAATATATTGCTGATTATCATTGCGTTAAGTGCTCTAGCCTCTTTTACGTCGCCAAGTTATATGATGGGCAATGTGATTCGTCTTATTCGCTTCCCTATTATTATACTTGCAGGATTTTGGGGTTTTTATGGTATCATGTTGGCTTTTTGTTTTATTCTGATTCATTTGTTACGTCAGTCAAGCTTGGGTGCTCCGTATATGTCTCCCTTCTATCCACCGAGGTTGAAGGAAATGCGGGATAGTATTATTAGAATGCCTGTCCCATTAACATCAAAAAGACCTGCTTTGACAAGACCAAAGGATGAACATAAATTTGTGCCAGAGCCAGTGAAACCTGATAAAAGTTGAACTGAAGGTGAAATAAATGGCAAAACCTATACAACTTAGCCCTAAAGATATGATTAATGCTTATTTGCTTTTTTTTGTGGTACACGGTGCTCAAATTGGGGTTGGTATACAGGGATTTCAACGTATTATCTATCAGGATGCTAGACAGGATGCATGGATTTCTGTTCTACTGGCTGGGATTGCCACACATCTTGTTACGTTTTGTATGATTAAAACGTTAGAAATTTACGGCTCTGATGATCTTTACGGAATTCAAATTGATATTTTTGGCAAATGGATTGGCAATTTTTTAAATGCAATTTATGTCATCTATTGCTCCGTGGCGTTCTTTTCTGTTTTACGAAATTATATTGAAGTTATACAAGCATGGATTTTTCCTAGCATCGAGACCTGGTTCCTGTCAGCAACTTTATTAATTATTATTATTTATGCCTTTACGGGAGGGCTTCGTGTCATTGTAGGCGTGTCTTTTTTTAGTATCATTCTCTCCTTATGGATTTTCCCAATGCTAGCATTTCCGATGAAATACGCTACAGTAGAAAGTCTTCTCCCTATTTTAGAAAATGATATTCGCTCCATTTTAAAAGGGGCACAATCAATGACCTTTACGATTATCGGCTTTGAAATTCTAAACGTGATTTACCCCTTTGTAAAAGACAAGAAAAAAATCAGAAAACCTGTTCATTTAGGACTATTAGCTACAACCATCATCTATTTAGCCGTGATGCTGGTGTCCATTGCTTATTACAGTGAGGGCAAGCTATTGAAAACGATATGGGCAACTTTGACATTATTTAGTTTTATTAGCTTTCCCTTTATGGAACGCTTTGAATTTGTAGCTGTTTGTTTTTGGATGCTAATCATTTTACCGAATCTATGTCTATACTTATGGGCTGCGTACCGCGGAGCAATTCGTTTATTCCCGATAAGTGAAAAGACATTTGTTTGGCTCTTTTCATTCATCGTTTTAATTGGAACATTATTGGTTCAAACACGGACACAGATTAATACAATTAACACGGTATTTGGACAGATTGCTTTTTACGTAATCTTTGTCTACCCTATTTTACTTTGGCCAATAGCACGACTAAAGAAGAACTTCACATCAAAGAAGGTGAAAAAGAATGAACAAACTTAGAGGAAGATGGATGATTCTTCTATCCTTTGTTTTTTTATATGGATGTGCACAAACCAATATTTTGGATAAAGTTGGATTAACTACTTTAGTCGGCTATGATGTAGGAACAGAGGATAAAATAAAGACAACAGCTGTTATTCGTGAAGTAAATCCCGAATTTCAAAGCAATGTGGAAGTTCTGTCTACAGAAAACGATACGAGTAAAGGAAATCGGATGGAAGCCAATCGTAAGCTTTCGAAAAAAATCATGGTTGGTCAAATGAGAGTCATCCTATTTGGAGAGGAATTGGCAAAAAAAGACCTTCGCTATTATATTGATACAAACCTAGAAAATGCTAGTGTCAGCAATGGAATCTTTATGGCTATTGTGGAAGGTGAAACAGAAACATTACTGAAATACGAATATCAAAATATTGAGGATATTGGGCAGCATATTTTTAGGTTAATTGAACAAAATGTCAAGCAGGAATATATGATTTCCTCTACACTTCATCAAATTGCCCATGATTTCTATTCATCTGGAAAAGAATTTGCCATGCCTATTATTAAAAGAGATGACGAGCTGGTGGAATTAAGTGGGATAGCTCTTTTTAAAGGCAGCAAAATGGTCAGTACCCTTCCAGCAAAAGATAGCTTTTACGTAAAGATTGTCAGAGATACCTTTAAAGTAGGTTTATATGAAACCGTTCTGGAAAACGAAGATGTACCTTCCGAAATTCTTCAAAAGCCTGCCAATAAAATAACGGTAGCCTTTGATGCAATCCAGTCGAAACGAGAAATGATGTTAGTTGATGCGGATACGCCAACATTTGACCTGAACATCAAAATCAAATCGAGAGTATTAGAGGTGTACCCTGATATCAATCAAGGGGACCCAAAAAGTGTGGCGGCACTGGAAAAAGCAATCGAGAAAAAATTGTCAAAGGAAATACGTAGAGTGATTGCTCATAGTCAGGAAGTTGAGTCTGATATCTTTGGCTTTGGTGAGAAATATCGAAGCGAAGTAAGACATTCTAAGCTAACAAAGGATAAATGGCAAAAAATATATAAAGACATGAAGGTAAATGTCCATGTTGATTTTACAATTTTAAGGGATGGCGTTTTTGAATAACTAGTGAAATGGTTGCCCTGTCATAACCGATAAAAAGTTTTGGAAAAAATGTTCATAATGAATATCAAAGGCAATACGATGCTTTTTTTCGCCATTATTATTTTCATAAGGTCTTGTCTCGGCAATACTTTGCCCCCTTGCAGGTCCTTCTAACTTGTCGACAACGGTTACAGGATAGGACTCATAAATAAACAAGTCAGGATAAATAACTGCCATTAGTGTTAACGCATCATGCACGGGACTTCCTAGAAGTGAGGGGTCCCGTTCTTTATAAAAACGTGTATAGTATTCCATTAAGGGCTTTAGAATTTTTGTTTTGCCAAAGGAGTCAATATAGTCCACCATCCCAGGTGTGACAATGGCCTTTTGTGTCGCATTTAAAGGGATGATTGTCACATTCGTTGCATAGGTAAGCACAATATTAACGGCAAAGGGATCACCATGGAAATTCGCTTCAGCCACTGTCGTTACATTACCTGGCACCCAAAATGCTCCACCCATAATATAAAATTCCTTGATATTTTTCATAAGCTCTTTATAAAGGATAAGCATCGTGGCTAGTGAGGTTAATCGCCCAATATTGACAATAATTAGCTCATCATGCTTATACCTTTCAATAATGTTGACGATTTCAAAAAAGTTCTCAATTTTTAATTCGTGATTATCATTTGGAATGATGGGTCCAAGTCCTCGTTTACCATGAATTTCTGGGTAATATGTCGGCTGCTCTCCTGTTAAGGGTACTTCTGCTCCTAAAATCACAGGAATACCTTGAGGGAAGTCGAACAATTTCATGACATAATAAATATTGGATACCGCATCCTCTCGCGATACATTGCCATAATCTGCAACGAGTCCCACAATTTCTATTTCTTGATTAAGCCGTGCATAGATCAATGCCACCGTATCATCAATACCAATATCCCCGAATAACAGCACTTTTTTTACCAAACCATGTCCTCCCTTTTACTACCATTACTGTTATCTTTATAGTAATCAAAGATGACACGAATTATGAATTTTTGTGGAAAAATGAGTGAGTAATTCTAGTCCAACGAAAGAAACCCATATGCCGAAGCACATGGGTTTGATGATTTAGTGATTTGATTGAAGGAACTGATAGACTGCCATCATTTCCTGCTTATTCAATTCGCGTATACGATTAAAAATAGGAATATTGGCAACGGCCTCAAGATGGGAGCCCTCTGTAACAACATCGCTTACAGTACCAGTTAGCCATGTTTCCACATCAATGCCATCAACGATTTGCTGGCGTCCCTCCTCATTAATGCCACTTGCGCCACAGCTTACACAGGGCACGGTTAATTTATGGACTCCATCATGCAGTCCATCTTCAGAGAGCACCTTTTTCCCTTTACAGAATGGACAGGAATGACTGGCTTTGACTTTATTGATTTGGGTTACGATTTTCTTGTAGCCAAATGCTTCATATACATATGTTAGTTTTTTATATTTACCATTCGTAAAATATTGATCGATGATGGTTTCTCTTGTCTCCTGTATATTGGCAAAATCACAGATGGTCACTTGATTTTTATGGCTGATGCGCTCTAGATTATCTTTGATTTTGGCCCAAAAAGGAAAAGCATTTTGTAGTACGATTTCATAGCCGACAAAGCTTGCTAGCTCTAATTCCAGCATTTTTAGGGATACCTGTGTTTCCCTTGGCAATAAGGAAACATCCTGTAGCAGTGACATGTCTCCGCCCACGATGGCTTTGATTTTTTCTAGTTGTGGTAAGTTGCCTACAATGTTGATGACTTCATCAAGCGGTTGGCGAATTAAGTCACGAATATCTGTGTCCCCAAATCGTAATTTCTTTTGGTGGTTGAGCACAGTCCCATGACAAATTGGGCATGGTACCATTTCTCTTGTTTCCTTCATTTGCTCTTTAATAATGGATTTTGAAATCACGATATAACGACCAATGATAAAATTAAAGCCCTCCCACTTTTTCGAGGATTTCGTTGCCTTATCATAAAAGGACTTGTCCCAATAACCATATAAAAATGTATGCTTTTCTTCCTCAGTCATATCATGATAGCTTTTACTAATGTCCTGACCCAGCTCAATTTTAATCTGCTCAAAGAGAAATTCTAATTTAGAATGTTGATAGTATTTTAAAACCTCCATTATATCGGGATGTAATAGGCCGTCCCAAAATGGCACGTTTTTGTCTTGTACCACAAGATCAAAATCGAATTTTTCAATTTCCAATCGACCAGAGCAGCTAGGGCAATGATTTTCTTGGCTATAAAAATCGAAGCTTCTCGTATCCTTATTTGTTGGATGAGCAGCCACAATATGATTGATTAGACCACCTATTTCATACAGGAAGCTATATTGGCTATATAAATGTCTTTCCAAATCAATGGCAACAACTGGGGCAATTTTGTTCGATTCATATTCACCGTAAATCAGACGAGCCATGGAAGATAAGCTTTTTAAGATGCCACCCTTATATATATTTTCCGCATTTTTGAAATAGCTAATATGGTTGTCTTCTAAGTATTGAATGCCCTGCCTTAATGCGAGTGTAGATGTGATTTGTAATGGAGTTGAACCCATTGAATGATTATCCTGATTAAAATAATCTTCATGGCTAACTACATTTAGATGTGTTACAGGCTCCTGCTGTCTTTTACCGAAGTCAACAACAAAATCAGAGCTTTCCAGCATATAGGCATTATGCTCAATCATGATGATGGAGATAGATTCATCCTCTAGGATGTCCCTGACACTATCGATGAATTGGTTTAAAATGTTCTGAGATAGCCCTTTAGAAGGCTCATCAAAAATAAATAATGTATGGGGATTACGAGCGTTGGCAAATAACTCTGAAACTAGATGCACACATTGGAATTCACCAGTCGATAGAGATTGCGTTTTTCTCTCAAGCGTTAAGTAGCCCAGTCCAAGCTTAATCAATAAGCTTAAGCGTTTATGTGCGATATCCTCATTAGGTAGTTCATCGATTATATCTTCAATCGAGCGTTGGAAAATATCATCAATGTCCTCACTATATTTTGTTAGTTTCTTTTTAATATCAAGGAATGTCGCGACAGTGGAACGACTCGTAATGGATTGGTTACGATCTTGCCCAACCATCACGAGTTTGTCCTTTGGATAGCGTTTGATAAAATCTTTAGCAATACACTCATTAACAAGCGTTGATTTCCCACAACCAGACTCTCCTGTAAAGGTAACAAGTCGATTTTGTGGAATGTCTATTGCATCCATTTGGATATTACGGCAATATAAATCTCGGAATTGATAATAGGATGTTGGTGCTGCTGGATTTCGTTCCCAATAGATAGGCTTTGGCCGTGGAGATTCTTCAACGATTTTTCCTCCGTATTTTCCACTACCTGGTCCAAAGAATAGATGCTCGTCTGCCGTGTCTAACACAGTATCAGAATGATCAATCAACCAAATTTGGTTTTTAGCGCCTAGCTGTTGTATTTGCTCTAAAATTTTTAGTAAGGTGTTATGGTCCAGACCCACAGAAATTTCATCAACAATAATCACGGTGTTTTCGCTTGTTGCCATGAATTCTGCTAAGTAGAGCCTTGTTAATTCTCCACCTGATAAAGTCCCCATAATACGATTTAAGGTTAAGTAGCCAATATTCATTTGCATAATATTATGCAGAATATGCTGTTTTTCTTCACTGATATTTAATTCTTTTGATAAGGAATAGATGGCCTCTATACTTAAATGATGAATATCAGAAATACTATAGAGTTCATTCCATAAAGTGATTTTATACTGCTCCACTTCTGGACTATAGCGCTTACCCAAACATTTTTTACATTCTACATTTTTTGTCGTGCCTCGCCCCTTACATGCAGGACACCAGCCTAACGCATTGTTAAAGGAAAACATCTCTGGCGATAGCTGAAACTCATCTGCCAATCGATTACGAATTTCTTTAAAAACACCTGTATGTGTACCAATTGTGGAACGTGGATTGCTAGAGATTGAGGATTTTCCTAGAAAAAGTACAAGGGGCATGTCCTCCATTTTGATGGCACTGAAGTTCGTTTCCATAATGTTTGGAAACAAATATTGATATTCAGCCTTTGGCAATAAAGAAACAAGACGTTTTTTGGATTCTTCTCCAATCGTTTGACAAAATGTCGTCTTCCCTGAACCAGACAAACCTGCTATGGCTAAAGATTGATCGTCGGATAAAACGACATCTAGACGGTTAATATTATTGGCAATTAGTTCATTAATTTTCATTTAGTTATCCTTCCATTTAAGAAAATTAAAAGATGAGACTGAACATGAAAGAACACAATTCTTGCTACGGAATTGCGCTCTTCTTGCTGTTATTTAATTTATACTACGCTAATACTTTTTCAAGCTGTGCACTCATATTTGTCCAAGCATATTTTGCTCCCTCGATTGCACCTTGACGTGCCTTTGTTTCTTCGCTGAAGCCACCTTGATCAAGATGAAGCTGAGTCGTACCATCTGCTACCTGTGTTAATGTCCATGTAACTGTTGTTGTTTCGCCAGCACTTGTCCAAGTATAAGATAATTTGTGAGGCTCTTCCACTTCCAGTACCTCACAGTCTACAATACCGTCCCACCATTCATTTGGTTCAGCACGGAATTGGAATTTATGTCCTACGATTGGTTGGAAGTCATTGTTCCAGATCCATTTTGCTAGTGTATCTGAGTCTGTTAAAGCATGCCATACTTGTTCGATGGAACTTGTAAATTTAAAATCTAATGATACATCTGGTTTCATTTTTTTTCCTCCAATAATAGATGTAATTTCGCGATTCTTTCTTTCCAAAAACCTTCATAAAACGATACCCAATCTTGTATTTCTTTCAATGGAGCTGCATTCAATCGATATCTCGTCTCCCTACCTTCCTTGCGTGCAAGAACAAGGCCTGCATCTTTTAGAATGGCTAAATGTTTCGAGACAGCAGTACGCCCCATATCAAATTGAGCGGTTAATTCGTGAAGCGGTAACTCATCTACCTCTGCCAATAAACGGATCAACTTTCGTCTTGTTGGGTCAGCAATGGCTACATAAACGTCACGCTCTTGATGATTGTTATTCAAAACCACCACCCTTTCTAATAGGACACTGATTGGTGTCTTAATTATATGACACCAAATAGTGTCCAGTCAAATACTATTTTGGTCAAAGTGGTAGGAGTTCTATACCTACAAGGAAAACTAGCTGAAATACAAAAAGTACAGAGGAGGAGCCTATGTACTTTCGGGTAATTATTCATTTGTTAACTTCAGTTGTTATGGAGTCACGTAACAGAATAACAATACGCCTTAAAAGAAAAACCCTTATTGACATGAATTGCGCATCCCAATAAAGGTTTTCTGATGTGAATTTATGCTAGCTCTAAGGGTAAAAAGGCGTAGTCTCCATCTCTTATAACGGAACCTTTACGCACCGCAATTGACTGCTTGAATAGAGGGCCATCAATGACGGTCGTATGGAATTCGCCGCCTTCTCCGCATGGGTCAATGCTACGGGCTTCAAGCTCCTTAACATATTCAGGGGTAAGCACTCGCCCTAAATCGTCCTCCGTCATGCCCAAGGATAGGTTGACCGTGACAATCATTGTAATAAATCCTAAGTGAATAAATTCATCGACAGCCTCACGATGGTTCATCTCCCACAATGGCATGCCTAGCTTTAAACCTACCTTTTTAGTGACTTTATCGTGCCAGCAGCCATGTGCAGGCATATCTAAGTCTCCTGTTACTAATACTTCAGCTCCCTGTTGCTTTGCATTTACTAATAAATCTACAAATACTTCTTCATAATCCGCCCAGCTTGCTGCAGCAGTATAGACTGGTAGCCCAATAGAGTCAGCTTGTGCCTGGATAAGCGCAGGTGGCATCCCGTGGGACCTTGAACGTTTCCCTTCTTCCTCTAGCATCACTATGAGACCCATTGCTTGGCCCACCTGTGATGCTTTATATAAAGCTAAAACACTATCCTTGCCACCACTAAATGAAGCAATAAATGTGCGATTTTGTGCATTCTGTTTCCAGCCAGTTGTGTTGGTCATTTTCTTGTCTCCTTTTACTGTTCATCAAGATATATGCTTCTAGCATCCTCGTCAAAAAACTCTATAATCGTTGGATAATTATTAATGTTAATATTGGCCTCTTTCAATATCTTTTGCATAAAGATGGTATCGACAAAAATTTTATTGATAATCCTCCTACCTATTGATGGTAAGTCATGGAAATACGCTATTAACTGAATAAGGTCATCAAAGTGAAAAGTCAAAATATAAGTGACATAATTCTGTAATAGCATACTAAAGCAATGCTCACGATAAGGATTCGATTGATGATCGAATAGAAAGCTATGAAGCAATTGATAGAATGCCTTATTATTTTGATTAAACATATGTAAAAAATCATCTACATTATTAATTAGATGTAGGTACTCTATGCCATCTTCAAAAGGCATAACGAGTCTTTTTGATTTTCCTTCGATGCTTCTCAAAAGTTCGATTGTCAGCTTCTTGCAAGCATTTATCTCATGGGGTGTTAATAATGCTCTGTCATGCTTATGCTGACAAATATAATCATGATAATGAGAAAAATATTGCTCCATATTGATATTCGTTTTAGCATGAATTAAAGTTCCTTCTTTGAACGAAAAAGCATAAAGTGTTTCCTCGTTCACTGGATGGCTATACAGATAGAAAAAGAATAAAAAGTCCTTTAACTGTTGTTTCTGCTCTTTGCTGAGTATCGTGACATGCTCTAATTGAGCAAGTTGAAAGAAGCAATAGTTTTTCATAAAATCATTCATTTTGTTATACGGGTTCCGTGGAATTATTCTAGTCGTTGCATTAATTGTGTAGAGCAAATAATAGCAAACTTGCTCATCATAAACATCTAGCTGCTTGAAACAAGATGTAAGCATAGGCTGCCAGTCTGGCTTTTGAACATAATGAGGATTTTGTGGTTGAAATGCCTCTGCCCATTCCAAAAATGTCCCCTGTTCGCGATCAATAAAAAAGAGCTCTGCGCTAGTATCTTCTAATAAAACATATTCGAAGTCCTCCATTTGAACAGCTGGTAAACCCCGATTAAACTTGATATTTAGGTAGTGATCAAATACTTCTTGTAATACAGTCATTCATATCCCCATTTCTTTAGGATTTTTCAGAAGCAAACGTCCCTTTATTTTATCACAATCATGATGAGAACTTGGCGATAGATGCTAAGGTGGAACACCATTATGAGTGATTAAGACAGCTCGTTGGATCAATGCCTATTTGGAGGTTATCTGGAGGAGCCATGGAGAAACAAGAGTGAGAATTTTACTATCTAAATGGAAATAAAGTCTTTTTAGCAGAACATCAAAAGCCCGAACTAAATTATAAAACAACCTAGTGTGCTTCATAATTGTTCGGGCGTTCTGTTCATGCTTTGTTAATTAATAAGCTTGTGCAAACCAAACTGTATGTTTTGCTTCGTTTCCACAGCCAATACATGTGGTTTTCGTTGTTGGTGGATTGAAAGGAATATTGCGAGATGTGTATTTCGTTTCTTCCTTTACTTTTTCCTCACATGCATCCTCGCCACACCAGCCAGCAAGCACCCAGCCTGGAATTGTGCCATTGTCTTTTGCTTTGTCAATGTGCTGCTGTAATTGTGGAAGTGTGTCAATTGTTGTGTGAGCATTTGCTTCACGGAATTGACGAGCTTTTTCTAATAAGCGCGTTTGCATGGTTGTTAATTCTTCTTCAATAGCTGTGATGATTGTAGCTAAATCAACAGTTCGTTTTTCTTCTTCATCACGCGCTTTCAGTAAAGCTTGCTTGTTTTCTAGGTCACGTGGCCCTAATTCAACACGCACAGGCACGCCTTTTAGCTCCCATTCATTGAACTTATAGCCTGGCGATTGGTCTGAATCATCCAGACGTACTCGAATACCCTTCGCTTTTAAGGCTGCAAAAATCTCATCTAAATGCTCCATGATTTGAGGGTTCTTTTTCCATGGTCCTACTGGAATTAAAACGACTTGCGTTGGTGCGATGCGTGGAGGTAAAACAAGTCCCTGCTCATCACCATGCACCATAATAACTGAACCAATTAAGCGTGTAGATGTACCCCAAGATGTTGTGTGTACGTATTCGTGCTGGTTCGCTTTATTTAAATACTTGATATTAAAGGCTTCAGCAAATTTTGTTCCTAAATAATGGGATGTTCCTGCTTGCACAGCCTTGCCATTTTTCATCATTGCCTCAATAGAGTACGTATCGACAGCCCCTGCGAAACGTTCAGAAGGTGTTTTTTGTCCATCATAGACAGGAATTGCTAGCACCTGTTCTACTACTTCTTTATAAATGTCTAGCATTTGCATTGTTTCCTGCCGAGCATCTGCTTCATCCACGTGCGCTGTATGCCCTTCTTGCCATAAAAATTCTGATGTCCGGATAAAAGGCAGTGTTTTCTTTTCCCAACGGAAGACATTTGCCCATTGGTTGATTAGCACTGGTAGGTCACGGTAGCTTTTAATCCAATTAGAGTAAAGATGACCAATCATCGTCTCAGATGTTGGACGAAGGGCTAGCCGTTCTTCTAATTGTTCCCCTGCTGCCTCGGTTACCCAAGGAAGCTCAGGTGAGAATCCTTCGATATGATCCTTTTCCTTTTGAAAGAAGGATTCAGGGATAAGCATTGGGAAATAGGCATTACGATGTCCTGTCTCTTTAAAGCGACGATCCATTTCCTCCTGAATATGCTCCCAAATTTCATAGCCGTCTGGCTTAAAGGCGATACAGCCTCGAACAGGTGTATAATCCATTAAATCGGCTTTTTGGATGGTCTCGATATACCATTTCGAAAAATCTTCTAGTTGTTTTGACATATGTTCTCCTCCTATTTTGTTAAATGAATACTTGTTCAACCCGTATGAAGATTTAGCTGAAGCAAGAAAAAAGCACAAAGCTGTCCTCTGAATAAGGACGTCTTTGTGCTGGAATGACGTGGTACCACCTTGATTTAGCTTTATGTTGAATATAAAGCCCTCTCACGTTTGGTAACGAAAACGACTCGGTTATGTTTGCATAACATCTCCGTGGTAGGTGTTCAGTCAAGAAGCGGTGATATAGCTCTCAGCAGGTGCTATATTTTCTGTTTCACAATTCTTACTTACTTGGCCACATCATCAAATGGTTTATCATGTTAACAGTTTTACTTTATCCCACTTTAGCAAAATCATTCAGGAATAGCAATTAATAACTGGATTTATTTGTGACAGTATTAACAATGAGATTCGTAAAATCTTCTACAGATAAAGGCTTACTAAAATAATATCCCTGCACATACTCACATCCATGCTCACGCAGAACATTTAATTCAGCTTCCTCCTCTACACCTTCAGCTACTACTTGGAGATTTAAGGCATGTGCTAATGAAATCATGGCTGAAATCATAGCGATTCCAGACTTCTCAGGTACGATATCACGGACAAAGGCACGATCAATTTTAAGTACATCCACTGGGAATTTTTTTAAATAATTTAACGATGAATAGCCTGTCCCGAAATCATCTAATGAAATAGTTATACCTAGTTCTCGTAATTGCTTGATAGTATCAATTAAATCTTCCGTATAATCAAGCATACTCATCTCGGTAATTTCAATTTCTAATAAATTAGGGTCAATGCCTGTTTCTGCAATGACACTACGCACCATATCTACAAAGCCACCTGTACTAATATGAATTGGTGAAATATTTACAGCTACCCGCAATGATAAATCATGTAATTCATTCCACTGACGAGCTTGAGCACAGGCTTTACGTAAAACCCATACACCAATATCATTAATCAATCCACAATCCTCTGCAAATGGAATAAAACGATCTGGCGGAATATGACCTAATTCAGGGTCATACCAGCGTAGCAATGCCTCCATACCAATAACAGAATCCGTTTTTAAGTCGATCTTAGGCTGATAATGTAATTCTAGACGATCTTGCTTTAATGCTTGATGTAATTTCGTTTCCAGCAAAAGCCATTTATCATTGGCCTCGTCCATATTATCACGATATAGTCGATATTGATTACCTCGTGTAGATTTTGCAGCATACATAGCAATATCCGCATTTTTCAATAATTCTTCCACAGAGTTTGCATGATCAGGGAATACACTGATGCCGATACTAATACTCGCATAAAATTCATAGGTATCGACAATAAAGCTTTCATTGAAGACGCCAATAATTTCCTTAGCCATTTCATCAATGCGATTGACATCATTTAGAATCATGACAAATTCATCGCTATTGTGGCGATAAAAAGAATTCGAAGTATGATCAATATTGCGCAGACGATTGGACATTTCCACTAAAAACATATCGCCAATAATATGACCAAGTCCGTCGTTAATGTGTTTGAAACGATTCACATCAATGAAAAATAACGCAAACTTCTCTCCTGTACGTTGAGATTGATGAAATTCATTTTCTAAACGCTGTTCTAATTTGCGACGATTTGGTAGCCCTGTTAGTTCATCGTGATAGGCAATATGAGTAATTTTTTTAATGTCCTTTTGCGCTGTAATATCTACGCGAATGGCAATATATTGATAAGGCTTTCCTCGTTCATCTAGGAACGGAAAAATCGTTGTTTTCACCCAATATAAACTGCCATCCTTTGCACGATTGCACACCTCGCCATTCCACATATCGCCATTACCGATTGTTTTCCACATCTCTCTAAAGAAAGATTTGGGATGAAAGCCTGAATTTAGTAAACGGTGATCTTGACCAACTAATTCTTCACGCGTATACTTCGAAATTTTACAAAAATGATCATTAACAAAAGTAATTTTTCCGGTACGATCTGTAATCGCTACAATGATGGAACTATTCATGGCGGAAAAGATATCTTGTAATTCTTTTAGACTGTAGTTCATTTGATTAACACTACTAGGCGTGATATTCATCATTTTCATTCTCCATTCATTAAAATATGAAGGGTTTGGTACTTTTGCTTTATCTTACAGCGAGGTATAAAGTTGTGGTATATCGCCCTTTTTTATGTAATTATATTATAGTCTTAGAAAAGCAGTTAATTCAACCCAAATCTCAAAAACATTCAAAGCTACATTTGATAGTTTTTAATAAAATAGACAAAAATTAGTGGATATAACCTCCTTGTAATTGTCTAAATATATTGTTATTCAATACTTTTGAACTATATTAAATAGTTTATTTAGGCTATTTATCTTTTTAATACAAAATATAAAAGTTTTATATAATATGTTTGAATGTCTTGTAAAATTTTGTTAAAGTAAAATGCCTTACTGTCCCACATAGGAAGTAAGGCATTTTATATGTTAAGAGACCTCATATTCTATTGAACCCCCTATTGATTTCGCCTGCATGTTGTAGGCATCTAATTGCTCTTGGGATAAACTTGAAATGTAATAGTGAAAATTAATAGGCTCTAGCCCATGCTCCTCACATACTTGACGATAAAATTCATAACCTTCTCGATAATCTGTCATCCTCATAACTTCCTTTCACATTCCCTATTTTACGTCTAGTTTTTTTGTTATATAACAGAAATATTATTTGTTTAAAAATATATAACAGTCTACTGTAGTTGTCAATGAATTATCTGAAATTTCTTGCTGAAATCACGAAAGCCCAGACCATTTTATTTAGTATGGCTGGGCTTTTCATAAAATATTCACGGCGGCTTCCGTCATAATCACTCCTTTTAAATTCCTAATTGTTTTGCTTGCATATTGTAAGCCGAAAGTTGTTGCTGTGATAATTGTAATACATAGTAACGGAAAGAAATTGGCTCCAATCCATAGCGCTCACACATTTCACAATAAAATTCATAACCATCACGATACTTTGACATTTAAAATTCCTCCTCTAACTAAATCTGTTTTATAACAGTTGTTATTATTTTTATTTAATATATAACAGATTATGTAGCACGTCAAGAGATTATAACAGAAAAATTGAATAACAATAAAAGGAATTTAGCTCCTCTCCTGTGGCCAAATTCCTTTCATACATGTTATTCTCTAACGATTTCTTGTAATTGCTTGATATGACGTTGCTCGTGCATATAGACCATTTCAATCCATTGGTCGAGTGGTAATTCTCCTAAGGCTGGGTGCTTCACAGCGCGCTTAGCTAATGCTTCAGGTTCCTCGATTGTTTGCAAAAAGGCGAGGAGGTTCTTTCTTGTTGTAGCTAGTAAATCCAGCATCGCTTGAACAGTGAACGGCTCTTCTGCTGGCTCTACTATAGGGGGTGCTTGGAACTTTCTTGTTCGATCTAAGATGAGCTGAACATTTTTTCGAGCGGGTGTTGACTGTTCCTCTGCCTTTAATCCCCATGTAATGGCTTTCTTTGTTGCTTCCTCTACTAATACGAGATGATGACAGATTTGTGCCACACTCCAGCTTTGTGCATCTGGTTTCTTATTAAAGGTTGTATCGTCCAATAAGTGAATTTCCTGAAGTAATTGTGTTCTTGTGGTATCGAGATGTTCTTTGACGTTTGACATCCTTGGCTCCCCTTTCATTAGGTCTTCTACTATATATTCGATATGGAGAGGGGAAAATCATCTTTCACGAACAATATTAAATGGATTATTCTCTAACACATGCTGTAGCTGCTCATCTTCAATATGTGTATAAATTTGCGTGGTTGCGACGCTAGAATGCCCTAAAATGTGCTGCAAACTACGGATATCTGCCCCTGCTTTATACATCATCGTTGCGGATGTATGGCGTAGCTTGTGTGGTGTAAGTCGTTCTTTTTGAAGACCTGACTGCTGATTAATGCGTTTAACGATTTTGGCAACGGTTTGACGTGTAAAGCGTGTTCCCTTTTGAGACACAAATAGGGGCTCCTCGTCTTCGCCTTTATAGGGTGTCTTCCCACTGTTTTCATAGTCAGCAAGTGCCTGCATACAGCTATCATTTAAATAGACGGTGCGCTCTTTGTTACCCTTCCCAATTACGGTTAAATAACGTCCTTGAATGGATGTCTTATTAAGCTGACATAGCTCGGTGACACGTATTCCTAAATTTAAGAAAAACATCATCATGCAATAATTTCTCGGGGAGGCCTGATTGCTTTTAATCCCATCTATAAATTGTGTAGCTTCTTGTAGGTTCATATAAATGGGTCGTTTTCTGCCTATCTTGGGTGTCTCTAATTCATCTGCAGGATTTTCCTCGATAAGTCGACGTTTGCCTTTTAAATATTTAAAAAAGGATTTTAATGTGGCCACTTTTCGTGCTCGTGCAGCAGCTGAATTGCCTCGCTGTACTTCGCAATATTCCATGAATAAATAAAGATCCTCTAATGTCATTTCGCGTATTTCTTCTATTGTAATAGTGCCGATATCAATGGCGGATAAATTCTCTATATCCAAATCCTCCTGGACAGCTTTGTGGAAGCGGAAAAATAAGGTCAGGTCATATTCATATTCTTTTCTTGTGCGCTGAGACTTTCCTTTGATGGTTGTTAAATAGACAAGAAAATCCTTCATAAATTTTGGTTGTTTTGTTTTTTGCATGCTCATCACCTCTATTTGCTCTATTTTACCATGAAAAAACGTTCCCAAATATAAATTTGGGAACTTTATTGAAAAAAAATGCCCTTTTTCGCACGTCAGAACAAATGTTCTGTTCGAAGGTAATAAAAAAAACCCTTTTTAAAAAGAGGATTTTTGTTACAACTATTTTGTGACAGTTATAGGATTTTAGGCATAAAGTTCTCGGTAAATGAATATTAAAATCTAGTAGACTTTATTTGCTGTGTGAGACGCTTCGAAAAAACAATAGATGGGTAACTGTCCATGTCGATTCGTCTCACAACGCGCATGGGATTATTTTACAAAAACTGAATAATTCCCATCCTCTTGTTTTGTTAGTGACCAGTTTGTCGATAACATTTGCTGAAGTCTTGTGACTGTTTCCTCATCACACGTTAAATGCTGGATACCTGTTTCTAATAGTTGGTAATCCTTCCCTTCTTCTAATTGAAAGCGTAGCTGCAATAAACGTTGGATGCCTGGTAATGTTACATACTTGATTCGATAATGGCCATGGTATGCATTTAAGAACTGTTGTTCCCCTTCCTGATATAGAGCCATTGTCTCGCTAAATTCATAGTTTGGCACTTGTTCTTGCCAAGCTGATACATCCCCCGAACGCAAAGCTCGTAAAATTTCCTCGTCTGATAAATTTAATTTGGATAGTTTATCTAATTCATACGCTTGCATTAAATTAATGATGGTCATGGTTGTTAGCTCCTTTTATGTATTTATTCACAGTGTAACATGTTTTCACTACTACTTGAATTCGGAGGCGATCCATATGATGAATTTATATGATTCTAGTCTGTTTTTCGATGAAATGTTTGATGGCAATAAGCCAAAGCCTCATTATCGATCTTTTCATCATAAGCTAACCTTTTTTTCGCGGGAGCAACTTGAAGAAAAATACCGACAAGCGCAAGCGAGCTTTCTCAGACAAGGGATTACTTTTACGGTATATGGTGCACAAGATGGAACAGAACGTACCATGCCTTTTGATTGTGTCCCAAATTATTATTCCTCAAACCAAATGGGCCATGATTGAAGCAGGTGTCAAGCAGCGCGTGGAGGCACTCAACAAATTTTTACAGGATGTTTATGGACAGCAAAAGATCTTTCAGGACGGTCTTATTCCGAGGCAGCTTGTTGAAAATAATCCATATTTCAAACCAACCATGAGAGGACTTCAAGTACCAATTGCGAATCATATATTTTTAGCAGGGATTGATTTAATTCGGGATGAAAAAGGTGATTATCATGTACTCGAAGATAATTTACGCAACCCTTCCGGCATTTCCTATGTCTTTGAAAATCGGGATGTGATGAAGGAAGTATACCCTGAATTTTTCTCCAAGCATACGATTCGACCTCTTGATAAACAAATGGCTTATATGAAAAAAGCACTTCTTGCCCATCGTCCACCTTCCATGCAAGCAGAAAGAGAGCCTAAAGCTGTACTTCTGACAGCAGGCATGTACAATTCTGCTTATTACGATCATGTTTTTTTAGCCCAGCGTTTAAACATCCAGCTCGTCGAGGGCCGTGATTTAGTTGTACAGGATTTGAAGGTCTATATGAAAACCATTTATGGCCTACAGCAAATCGATATTATTTATCGGCGGATTGATGATGACTTTCTAGATCCTACTGTCTTTCGTGAGGATTCTTTATTAGGTGTTCCACATTTAATGGCTGCTTATCAAGCAGGTCATGTATCCATCTTGAATGCTGTTGGGAATGGAGTGGCAGATGATAAAGCAATGTATGCCTATGTGCCTGAGATGATTCGCTATTATTTACAGGAAGAACCTATTCTACCGAATGTGAAAACCTATCATCTAGGAGATGACAGTCAGCGTGAATGGGTGCTAGAGCATATACACGAGCTCGTTATTAAAAATGTAGGAGCCTCTGGTGGCTATGACATGTTAATTGGTCCACATGCGAGTAAGGAAGAGATTGCTTTATTTAAGCAAAAAATTGTTGAACAGCCCTATCAATACATTGCACAACCAACGATTAAATTGTCCAGAGCACCTGCCTTCCAGAATGGGCGATTTTATCCTTGCCATGTTGATTTACGTGTCTATGTCATGAAAGGTGAGGATTGCTATGTGTTGCCTGGTGGTTTATCCAGAGTGGCACTGCAAGAAGGGTCTCTTGTGGTGAATTCCTCTCAAGGGGGCGGTGCAAAGGATACGTGGATTTTAAAGGAGGAATTGCAGCATGCTAAGTCGAGTAGCCGACGCGTTGTACTGGATGGCACGTTATAGTGAACGTACACAAACAAATGCACATATATTACAGGTACAGCTGTTGAATATGTTGGAGCAATCTGGGCAAGAACATGATTATATTGATCATTGGGAGGCTGTTTTAAATATTTGTGCCTCTAAGGAGGAGTATTTAGCAAATTACACAACGATTCGTGTTAACCCTTTGATTGATTATCTTCTGTTTTCTGAGAAAAATGGCAATGCCCTTCATGCCACATTGCGTGCTATTCGGGAAAATGCACGAGTTACACGTGATAGTATACCAACGGAACTTTGGGAAATTCAAAATTCCTTTTATTTAACAAAGCAACAGTCCATACTAAAAAGAGAACGACCGATTCCACTCATTGCCCTTCAAGATTTTTTACAGGATGTTCGAAAGACTTTATGGATGGAGACAGGGTTAATTGAGGGCTCGATGGATCGCGATCTTCCCTTCTATTTTATGCAGGTCGGCAAATGGCTTGAACGAGCAGAAAAAACCATTCGGATGATCGTGATAATCGTAGAACAACAGAAGCGAACAGGTACGTCACTGTTAGAGGATGATGGTACCTTTTTATTGGATCTTTCCGCAGCAAGAGAATCTTTCATGCGGAAGCATCGCCAGACCAATTTACTAACGGTCATTCGGTATTTAGTCCAAGATGCGCATTTCCCATGTTCTGTGATGTTCTGTGTAAAGAAAATAGAAGAAGCCATAACGGCTATTGAACATGATTCTTTATCCCCACGATTTTTAACGCTTCAGTCGGATATTAGTAGCCTTGTTCTTGCAATCGATCATATCGATTTTTGGCAAATGACTATTGAGGAAACCCTAAAAATGATGGAGGAAAGATTGTCTCAATGTATGGCTTTTAGTGATGCCTTTTCGACAATCTATCATTTATATGAACCCAGCGTACAACCTTGAAAGGAATTCACCACAGCTCCCTTTCAACAGGCAAGTCAGTAAGCAGAAGGAAGCGGACACGATGAAATTTGAAATTCAGCATACAAATATTTTTCAATATGAGTCTGAAGTCGATCAAAGCTTGAATACTATTCGTTTAAAGCCGCGTAGCGATGAGCGTCAGCGATTATTATCTTATCGAATTGCCATTACGCCATCCTCCCTAACCCGTGAGCATACGGATATTTGGGGCAATACTGTTGGTTCCTTTTATATACCAGAGCAACATCAAATACTAGAAATTCATACATCTTCAATTGTAAGTATTCAGCGTGCACCATTTATTCATCGTATTCAATATTCGCCCGAAATGCAGACCATCTTTCACTCACAGCTATTCTATGAGCATTATTTACCGTATTTAAAAGCAACACATTTTACATTTATGACAGAGCAGCAGCTAGAGGAAGTTTATCATGCGATCGGTCATGCTGAAAATCCTGTGCTCTTTTCGCTTAATTTAATGCAGTATTTATATTCTAGCTTTGAGTATGACCCGACAGCGACCAATGTAACTACAATAGCAAGTGAGGCATTTGCATTAAAACGGGGTGTTTGTCAGGATTTCACCCATGTCATGCTTGCTGTTTTACGGGCGAAAGGAATACCAGCTCGCTATGTCAGTGGCTATCTATATGTCGATGAAAACTCAGCCCTCATCGGAGATATCGCTACACATGCCTGGGTAGAAGTCATGATTCCAGGTATTGGCTGGATCGGTCTTGATCCCACAAATAATGTGGAAGTATTAGAAAACCATATTATTTTATGTATTGGACGCGATTATAGTGACATTAGCCCTGTGGAAGGGGTATATACAGGAGGTAAGCATGATTTAACAGTCAAAGTAAATGTCAAAGCATTGAATCATTTATAAAAGGCGTGCAGTAATGGTGATAAATCTCGATTACTGCACGCTTTTATTCTAGGCGCTGCTGTCTTTCTGTTAGCACCCATTTCCGTACATAGCCCATTTCTTGTTGAATGTGCTCCAGCGTTTTTGCCTGTTGAAACGCCCGTTGCATCACAGTATAACGCAAGTCAGTGGCTCTTACATTCTTCCCTATATCTTGTGACATCGTTTGAAAAATGCGTTCAACTGTTTTCGTAGTAATCGGCTTCGCTAAACTTGCCTCGCTTACCCAAACCCATTCCCCTACCTCTTGCTCATGTAAATTGGTCGTCTCTTTTTTATACTGTGCAAGCATGTCCATGAGGATCGATGAACACTTTATTTCTCGACGTCCATTTCGGTTGGCTATAAAAAGAGTCGCTTTTTCTTCATTAAAGTGTGTCCATTTCATGCGAACGAGCTCGGCAGGCTTACAACCTGTTTCCATCAACACTTGAACGATACAGCCATTGCGTCTTGCCAGCCATGCATGTTCCTTTGTCTTAGCATATTGAAAATAAGTGGGCCATACGTTTGCAATTTGCATGATCTGCTTATTTGTCAGTGCTTGCAGTGCTTCTTTTTGTCTTTTTTTCGGCTGTAAAAGATGCTGATAATCAAAAGGCTCCATCCATTCTCGTAAAAAAATAAAGTCAATAAAGCCTCGTAATGTCGCTATTTTATGGTTAAAAGTATTGATATTACTGTAGGTTTCCTTTAAATAGTCACAGTAGAGCTGTAATAAATTTTTCAATTGATGATCTACATACAAGTAGTTTTGCTTATGGGCGAAAGTTAAAAATTGCTGTCCGTCCATATTGTATTGTTTTTTTGTAGCAGCACTTTTTTTCAAAGATTGTAGCAATAAATAGTAGCTATTCCATGCATCTCTGAGTGTAATCAAATCGTCCCTCCTTGTCTACTTTGCGTGAGTTATTTATATTTTACTATATTTTGGGTGCGTAGGTTCAACTGCATTTTATCATATTGTAATGTCGGATAATCTGTATTTCTATAACAGGAACCCGCTTCTACCATTCAAATGCCCTTTACGTAATGAAGAAACATATGTTCCTAAAGTAGTTTCTCATAATTTTTGCTTTCTTACAATAGTAAATTCCGCTCCCCTGTTGTAGTACAATAAATGCTTACTATTCCCTACATTCTTGTATAACAATGCAATTTTATGTGAAAATTCGTATCATTTCGTGTTTATGTTTAATTGTGTTATATAATAAAGATAGACACTAACATGTAGGAGGCTTTCCGATATGCAAGTAAAAACGACTCGACTGGAAGCAGAAGATGCGAAAATTATTTATCAAGAAACAGCTGGACTAGCGATTATTACGATTCATCGACCACAAGCAAAAAATGCATTAACCGCAAACATGTGGGATCAATTAGCCAAAATTGCCCTACAAGTATTAGATAATCCGAAAAATAAAGTACTAATTTTACGAGGCTCTGGCCAAAACTTTACAGCGGGCTCCGATATTAAAGAGTTCAATGCCATTTCTCTTGAACAAGCTGAAGAAGCCTTTGTACATATGGAAAAAACCATTTCTACCATTGAGCGCCTCCCGATTCCAACGATTGGCGTCATCAATGGGCCTGCGATGGGCGCTGGCTTGGAATTAGCCTTAGCCTGCGATATCCGCATTGGCTCTGAAAAGGCCAAGCTCGGCATTCCTGTCGGTAAATTAGGAATCACCTTAAATAACAAATTTGCACAGCGTTTAGTTCAGCTTGTTGGCCCTGCCACAACCAAGGATTTAGTCTTTACAGGTCGAATGTTTAAAGCAGAGGAAGCCTTCAAGCTTGGAATGCTTAACTACCTAGTAGCTGAAAAAGATTTAAATAAATACATGATTCGAATGGGTAAGCTGGTTGCAGGAATGTCGCCTGAATCCTTACTTGCCGTGAAGCAATCTGTTCAAGAATGTCTCGATAGTGCGCCGACCTTATGGCAAGGCTCTTCACCATTTGTAGGCAGTGATTTCGCAGAGGGTTGTCGTGCCTTTGTGGAAAAACGCCAGCCACAGTTCACTCGCCAGCCTAAATAAAAAACAGGTACTCTTAACGCCAACGTGCGAGCGGAGTACCTGTTTTTTACGCTTTTTTCTTTTGCAAAGCCGTTTTTACATGTACATGAATAGCATCTAATTCATAGCCAAAATGTAGATAAAAATCTTGCTGCACAGCTCGTTGTAATTCTACTAAACGCGCTGCTAATGGATAATCGATCGGCAGCTTTACTTGAATAGTGAGGATAGCTTGAACCTGATCCCCTAGCACAAATTGTGCTTGCTCGACCTTTTGTACAATTGCCTGTTGGCTACAGCAGTATGTCAGTAGCTGTACATAAACATGCTTGCTGATTTCTATATATTCCCGCTGAAAATCAGGACGTACAATCGTCGTTTCACCGATTTTTTCTCGTTTCGAAGAAAAAATCTCCATGCCCTTTTGCACCAATCGTTTAAAGAAATTTTGCTCCACTTGTCTATATGGAATCGGCATAACATGCTTGCCCTGTGTTTGACGGATAAAGCGTGCTTTTTGAATTTCTTTCAATGAACGGACATCTTCTACATTATAATAGTGTTCAATCGGACCCAGCTCTAGCTGCTTGGCAATACTATTCGTCATTTTAGTCGATGTACCTATCAGTAAAATAGATTGTACCTGATGATGAGCTAGCGCCTTTTGGACAGCCTCACGATGAACTGGATCTGTAAAAATAGCACGTCGTACAGCAGTAATTGTATTCTTTTCGAATTTAGCAGAAAGGCCAGCCACTCTGACGCCATTCACAATGAGTAATCCATCATCAACAATGGCCTCCACCCCTAATTTATGGGCAAAGGCCAGCGCACTTGTACTTTTGCCTGTGCCGCTTGGTCCACTTAATGAATAAACCTTCAATGCCCTCTTCCCCCTTACAAAATCGTTTTCGCATCTGGTGGTAATGTACGTACATGCTTCAAATAGGCTGACATACGAGCATCATCCTCGTGAGGGTACGAGAACTGGAAGTGATGGGCAACCTCCTTTGCGATGCTTCGAAAGAGTGTACATGCCGCAAACAGGGCATTCCACATGTTAGCATAATCAGCGTCAGCATAGGTTTTTACGTACAATGCCCAATAATTAGCTGGCACATAGTTTTTTAAATACTTTCCCATTTTGCCTGTAGATATCTGAAAATGATGATGCTGACCAATCCACCAATTAAGCATTTGATGTAAGGACTGCCTTGTCGTTTCCTCAAACATTTGCTTGGCATATGGGAGTTCGTCTCGCCAAATGCCCTTGGCTATATTTTGTAAGCACCACCAAAAATCATTGGTACAGCTGGCAAATTGCCCCACAGTCGGTGGACTAATATGATAGCCACAATCTGAAGATGGAGAGATAGATGGCAAAAGCTGATCCTTATCGAGTAAAGGGACTGTCAGCTTGTCTTGTCCATATTCATCCAGCATAGCTTGTGTCGATAATAAGCGAAGGTCAATGCGATGCCCATCCTTTAATAACATTAAATATGTATAGCTATAAGAAAAGTCTTTGTCCAAGCCAAGCCCCTTATCCAATCGATCAGGCTCCTGCACCATCAGCTGCTCACCAAATACTTGAATCCATTTATCATCTTGTAAGAAAGAGGCTATATCTGTTACGACATACACAACATCAAAATCCTGAAACATATCCCTTGGTACATTCGGATTTGCTCTTGAGCCATTTAGGTAAACAGCACGAATTCTAGTGTCCTGTTGTGCAGTGGCTAGGATTAAATCATACATTTCTTGCTCTGTTCTCATAAGACTCACCCCACCTGAAAAGCTTTATACATAGTATAATACACTTTCCTCTTTGAAGGAATTTATAGTAGCTTCTCCCAATGGTAGAAAATCTTTTTTCGCTAGTCTATGCACACATCCTCTCCATTATATAAATATTTTCTTTTTTCAGAATATCTGTCCCTTTCTGCGCTTCAGTATGATAAAATGTGAACTACTATTCTGTTATACAACTACAAGGAGTGTACTAGTTTTGAAAATCGTACCATCTAAAAAAATGTCATTATTTACACCAGCAATTTTCGGAGATTTGAAAAATTTTGCTCGAGAGCAGCAAGCAAAGGGCATGACCTTAATTGACTTAAGCTTAGGCAGCCCGGATCTTCCTCCACATGCCAAAATACGTGAGCATCTTTCCTATCGTGCAGGTTTAGCCGAATCTTATGGCTATACACTGACTGGCACACAGCGTTTTTATGACGCGGTGAGTCGCTACTATAAGCGTCGTAGTAATGTTGATCTAGATCCCGCAACAGAAATTATTCAAACAATTGGTTCGCAAGAAGGCTTAGTGCATTTACCAATTGCCTTTTGTGATCCAGGAGACATCGTCTTATCCACAAACCCAGCTTATGTAGCGTATGACGCAGGGATTCACTTAGCTGGCGCAACACCTTATTACATGCCTCAAACAGCCGACAACGATTATTTACCTGATTTAGACGCTGTACCAGAAGAAATTGCACAGAAAGCAAAGCTATTGATTTTAAACTTACCAGGAAATCCTGTACCAGCGATGCCGTCATTAGCATACTTTGAAAAAGTCATCGCCTTTGCTAAAAAGTATAATATCATCGTCCTCCATGATGCTGCCTATTCAGAGTTCTATTTTACGGGAGATGGCCCTATTAGCTTCCTAGCTGCACCAGGAGCAAAAGAGGTCGGTATGGAGATTAACTCCCTCTCTAAAAGCTTTAGCCTTGCTGGAACACGTATTGCCTATATCGCAGGAAATGCTGAAATGATCGCTGTTATTAAGCAATTAAAATCAAATTTAGATTTCGGTATTTTCGAGCCTATTCAGGATGCGGCTGTCGTAGCACTGGATAACGCTGAGGAAATTACGGAAAGCTTACGTGCCACTTTCTCAGAGCGCCATAAAACGCTGATGAATGGCTTACAAGCTTTAGGCTGGGAAGCAGCACCCTCTGATGGTGGAATGTTCGTATGGGCTAAATATCCCTATGCTATCGATTGCACAGAATTAGCCTTTCAATTGATTGAACAAGTAGGCGTTGTCACAGTTCCAGGAACCGTATTTGGTACAGCAGGACAAGGCTATTTACGTTTAGCATTAGTTCAACCAAAGGAACTTCTGCAAGAAGCCGTGGATCGCTTAGCAAAAGTACAATTATTAGCAAAGCAATAATTAGTCAATGTAAAAACCCTTCTAACATTTTGTTGGAAGGGTTTTTCTATGATGGTTAAATCCATACATCATTTTCAGCGGTAAGCTCTGATTGCTCCTCACCTGTATTCACGACACCCATTGGCTCTACAAGCAGAATTTTACACTCCGAAGCTGCAAAGGGTTTATGTTCCACATTGCGTGGGACAACAAACATCTCTCCTGCACGCAAGCTTACCTGGCCATCTCGGAATTCGATGATTAATTGCCCCTCAAGGACGATAAATACCTCATCCGTATCCTCATGCTTATGCCAAACAAAATCCCCCTGAACTTTGACGAGTTTGAATTGATAATCATTCATTTCAGCAATGACCTTTGGAGACCAATGCTCTTGAAATTTAGCCAGTTTCTCTTGAAAATTAATCGGTATGTATGCCATTTCCTTTTCCCCCTTGCTTTGACTCTACTACTAGAATAGCATAATGCCGTTTTCTACAGCAAAAACCAGCTACTGCGTTGCTAGCAGTAGCTGGTCGTTTATTAGATATCATATTTTTGATGAACGTCATCTTCGTAGCGATTATAGCGCTGCTTAAAGAGCTTGAATAAATGCGTGACAAGTACCTTAAAGATTGCATAGCCCGGAATCCCTAAAATAACGCCTGGGACACCAAATAAGGAGCCTGCCGTTAATAGTACAAAGATAATCGTAATCGGGTGAATACTGAGTGATTTCCCCATAATTTGCGGTGAAATGAACTTTCCTTCGATTAACTGAACGATTGTCCATACAATTGCCAGCTTAATCAGCATCAATGGGGATGTAACAAGAGCGATAATGACTGCTGGTGTGATCGCAATAACGGGTCCTAAATAGGGCACCACACTTGTAATCATGGCAAGGAAGCCGAGCAATAAAGCATACTTCATGCCAATAATTAAGAAGCCAATCGTCACCATTGCCCCAATACACATGGATACTAAAATCTGTCCCTGTATGTACGAACTAATTTGCTTGTCCATGTCATGGAAAATGTCAGTTACCTCTTTACGCATACGTGGTGGGCACACTTTCAGCATAAATTTCGGTAATTTTTCGCCCTCTTTTAATAAATAAAACAGGATGAATGGCACCGTTACAAGTGATAGCACAATACCTGTTAACGTTGAAAGGAAGCCGGTAATACCAGATGCCACACCCTGTGCTACATTGGTCGCCATATCCTTCACTGTTTTTACCATATCCGTTGTGAAGTTATTCAAAACTTCATCAAAATTAAAACTAATTTTATCTAAGTACTCATTAAAACGTGAATGATTTAGGAATTCTACAATGTTTTGCGTAAATGCCATGAAGTACTCTGGGAATTCCTGTGCTAAATTCGTGAACTGATCGCGTAAAAACGGATAGACTAGCACCACAAGTAACGTAATGACACCAATGACCGCAATATAGAGGATTAAAATACCCCATATTCTTGGTATGCGCCATCGTACTAGAATCGCCAGCAATGGGCGTAATAAATAGTAACCAATGACGGCTAGTACCCCTGGTAAAATGACTACTTCAAATAAAACTTGTAGCGGGGTAAAGATAAAGGAAACTTGATTAAACATAAAAATAACACATGCCACCAGTAATAAAATTACCAGTGTAAATAATAGGTTTCTACCACCTAAAAAACGAATAAACTTGGTTGCTAACAGGCTTGAACGCTCTTTTGGTCTCTCTTTTTCCATATATCCACCCCAATCCAAATGCTCTACCTTTATATTACAGGATAATGCTGGTTTTTGCGAAACATCACTCTAGTGAAATACCTAAAAAATCACTTAAAAAGGCTTTGTTTTGCTCCACATCGATGACAATAGAATCGCCCGCATGGCTAAAGTTTTGGAATTGATAGCTACCCTCGATAGGGATGGTTGCTTTCTCAATGTTTACCTTGCCCTTTGATAGCAATTTAAGTACTTGCTGCATTTCCTCAGTAGATGAATAATCTGTTGTGATATAGCCCTGTGCAGCACCAACAAATTTTGGTAAATGCAACATATTCGTAGGCGTTAATAACTCTGTTTTTAATGCCTCAATCACTTTTTGCTGACGTGCAACACGCCCAAAATCTCCTTCTGCATCATGACGGAAACGCGCATAACCTAGTAACTCCTGTCCATTTAAACGATGAACACCTTGCTTTAACTCTACCCCAATATTTTCAGACATGTCCTTTTCAACATCCATTTCCACACCATTTGGCGCTAAAATATCCACTAAGGATTCAAAGTTTTTAAAATCAATTAGTGCATAATGATGAATCGGTAGGCCAAACATATTTGTTAATGTATCCTTTAATAGCTGAACACCGTCTAGGTAGTAAGCTGTATTAAGCTTATAGGATTGATAGCCTGGAATATCCGCGTAAATATCGCGCATAAAGGATACGAGTTTAATGTCGTTGTTTGCTTTATTCCAGGATAATACCATCATTGTATCAGTCCGTGATTTTTCCTCTCCACGTGTATCGACCCCTAAAATCAAATAGTTTTCGATATCCCCTTTGATGCTATCACCCGTAAAATCCTCCTGTGCAACTTTGGTGTCGTTGGCTAGCTCAAGCCCGCTGCGATATTGCATGACCGAATAGCCGACAATCACAATGATACACAATAGTAATAGTGTAAAAAATGCTCTCCCTTTACGTAATCGACGCTTTTTAGGACGTTGGGAGCGTCTCGTATAATCTTGCTCTTCCATAACAACTAACTCCTCTATTTTGATATAGTTAATGTAACGATTGATTAGCTAGAAAGTTTCATTATAAAAAGGATCTATTCCATGTTTTTCTATCTAAACGTTATTTTACACCCATTTGCACAGTTTGGCGTAAAACAATGCTATAATATTTTCACAAAAGAAAGGATGATTCAAATGATAGAAAAAGCGACATTTGCTGGCGGCTGTTTCTGGTGTATGGTCAAGCCATTTGTCGAGTGGGACGGTATACATAAAGTCACTTCAGGCTATATGGGTGGCCACTTAGAAAACCCAACCTATGAAGATGTCAAAAAAGGAACGTCAGGTCATTTAGAAGTAGTCGAAATCGAATTCGACCCTGCTATTTTTAGTTATGAGCAGCTCCTTGATATTTATTGGATGCAAATTGACCCGACGGATGCGTATGGACAGTTCCATGACCGTGGCGAATCCTATACTACAGCAATCTTTACCTATACAGATGAGCAAAAGCAAATCGCGGAGGCCTCGAGAGAAAAGCTTGCCAATAGCGGACGCTTTGATAAACCTATTGTAACCAAAATTCGCGATGCTGAACGCTTTTATCCAGCAGAGGATTATCACCAGGATTATTATAAAAAAGAGACAGCACACTATCAGCAAGACCGTGCCGTTTCTGGGCGTGATACGTTCATTGAGAAGCATTGGGAAAAATAATATAAAAGAGGTGTCTCCAGCTTGTGGGACACCTCTCTTTTATACAATAGCAACAAATTTATTAAACAGAGGCTTCTAAAAACGATTGTAGTGCGTCAAAAAAGCGTTGACCATACTTCTCAAATTTTACTTCGCCTATACCACTCACCTGTCGTAAATCCTCCAGTACAGTTGGTCTCTTATCACATAATTCACGTAACGTTTTATCAGAAAATACAACAAATGGTGGGACCTTTTCTTCGTCGGCAATCTCTTTGCGTAATACCCGTAAGTGTTCAAATAATGGATCATTATCCACCAGCTTCTTCACTGTGACAGCTTCCTTACGCATGACCTGTCGATTGCCAAGCAGCACTTCCTTGCCTTCAGCAGATACATAAATTGTAGGGAATGTACCGTGCTTCACAGCCAGCAAGCCCTCTGCAATTAAAAATTCGATAAAGTTGGAGACATCCTTTGAGGTATATTGTCCTTTTAAAATGCCATAGGTCGATAAACGGGCAAAGCCAAATTCAGCGATCTTTTGATTTTTAGAGCCCATTAGCACCTGTGCCACCATGGTCTTCCCGAATTTTTGTCCCATACGCACAACACAGGCCAGCACCTTTTGCGCATCCTCTGTCACATCTGTCACTGCTCGCCCATCAATACAGTTACTACAACGCCCACATGGCTCCTCCTCAACTTCTCCAAAATACGCTAAAATCGCATTCTGTAAGCAGCCCTCTGTATGGCAATAATCGACCATTGTTTGTAGTTTAGCTAGCTCCTGTGTAATACGAGCCTCATCCTGTGACTGTTCGATAAGAAAACGCTGTGTTTGAACGTCCCCTGAAGCATACAATAAAATACAAGCACTTGGCAGACCATCTCGACCAGCACGGCCCGCTTCCTGGTAATAACTCTCCATATTACGAGGCATTTGATAATGCAACACAAAGCGCACATTACTTTTATCAATCCCCATACCAAAAGCATTCGTTGCCACCATGATACGTGCCTCATCTTTTAAAAACCGCTCCTGCTCAGCCATCCGCAAGCTCTCTGATAGACCTGCATGATATTTCGCAACGTCTTCACCAGAGCGACTCAGCACATCATAAATGGCGTCCACCGCTTTTCGTGTAGCTGCATAAATGATGCCCACTTCCTGTTTATTTTGTTGTACATAATTTTTTACATAACGTTCTTTATTTTCACCAATTAACACCGAAAGTGCCAAATTCTCACGTGAAAAGCCTGTCATGACCGTTGCCTGCTCATCAATCGCTAACAATTGACGAATATCATCACAAACCGTTGGCGTTGCAGTAGCTGTCAGCGCTAAAACAGTGGGTTTTTGGGGCCATAGCGTAAAAAGCTTGTAGATCGAACGATAACTTGGTCTAAAATCATGCCCCCATTGCGATATACAATGAGCCTCGTCAATCGCAAGTAATGGGACAGATAAATACGACAATGCTTGAAGAAACGTAGTACTTTCCAGTCGTTCAGGTGCAATATAGAGGAGCTTTAAATAACCCGCACTAGCAAGCTGCATGGTTTCATCCACTTCCTGTGCCGTCAGCGTACTATTAATATAGGCTGCTGGAATATTTGCTGTACGTAAAGCTTCCACCTGATCTTGCATCAGTGAAATCAGTGGCGAAATCACGATGGTTAACCCCTCAAGCATTAGCGCTGGAATTTGATAGCAAATGGATTTCCCTCCACCTGTTGGCATGACACAAAGACTTGACTGCCCTCGTAATGTTTGTTCAATAATCTGGGCTTGTCCTTGGCGAAAGGTATCATAGCCAAAATGATGCTGTAGCATTTGTCTAGCTTGCTCCATGCAAAATTCACTCCTTGTTTGTGAGACCAAGTAGCTTGTACTCGCCCTGTTCATTTTTTTCTAACTCATACAACATGTTGGAGTAGGCAAGTGCCTCCTGTCCAGCAGCATTCGTCAGGATATATTCCGTTTTAGCCTGTACGATAAGACGCTGTCCCTCTACACGAATTGCCTGAATATCCGTGTTTGAGAAATGAATTTTGGCTTGCTTGGAAGCATAATAGGCAACCATACTAGCCAAGGTTTCCTGTATAGCCTCTGTCCCGACAATCGGTTTCAAAACACTTGCATCCTGGGTTGTCACAGCCCCCTTTAAATACTTGTGAAACGTATCTAAAAATAGCATAATTTCATCGGTATTATACGCAAATATATTTTCTCCATATTGTTCGATTGCTTGCTGTACAGCTTCTTTATCCCCTTGTTCAATATAGGGGTATAAGTTTTTCGATTGGGAAAGTCGTACACTGGCTGTCATGCCCTCCTCAATCCATTCATCGATGGATGCTTGGAATTCCTTTATAGGCAATATGTATGGCTGCGACGCTCCTTGCTGTTGTCGATTAAAATATAATCCGACAATGGCTCCATTTTCAGCCTCCATGACAGGGCTTCCTAAAGGTATCGATTGTTCCGCTTTTATATAATAAGCCGCTACTTTATCTTGGTATTTTTGAATTGTATAGGGTAAGCCATTCACATAAACAGCTAGCTGATTTAGCTCACCTTCATATAAATTAGGCACTTGCACATCCGCTTGATAGGTTACTCGTAGCAGGGCCATATTATAGGCTGTTGACATGACATGAATAGTCGCTGCTACCAGCTTGTCTTGACCAAATTGAACAAGGGCAGTTGGTTTGGATGCCACTAGTGCGCCATTCGTTAAAATATACAGTTGATCATCCTGCTGCCTGATAATAATGCCTGCTCCAACACCATACTCTCCAATTACTTTGACCTCTGGGACAATTTTTTCCTGTTGCTTCGTCACACCTCCCTCTGTTTCCACCTCTGCCTTTTTATTTTGAAACCATCCTGTCCCTATTTGACTGTCACAGCCTGCTACAAGAATAGCTGCCGCTCCTAAAATGAGCACTTTTTTATACATACCTTCACCAAAACTTTCTATTCTACATTCTCTCTTCTCTATCATAATCAAGGACTAGTAATGTTTCAAGTTTACATAATATTATTATTGGATAATCAATATTAGAAAAATGCAGCAACTTCCCTAAAGTCATTTCTTTCTACCCATTAATATTGATGGAAGACAAAATTTGCTGTGAGGATGGAAGGATATTATACCCTCAAAATAATTTTCACATAAAAAGACATGTGCAACCTGACACATATCTCTTACAATCATTTTTTTCTTAATAGTCCAGTCGTTACTAGAATGCCGAGCATTAATAATACAAAGATCAGATACGTCCATGTATGGTTGCCCGTTAGGTCATAGCAAATGCCTATTAGAATGGGGATAATGGCACTTACCATAAAGCCACCTGCCAGCACCATAGATGACCAACTGGTGGCCTCCTGATCATTTTTGGCTTCATCAAGAGGCAGCAATAGTCCGATTGGAAATAGCCCGCTTAGCACAATGCCAATTAATAAAACAGCCAGCCATAGGTAAATACCCGCTGTCAGCCAGAGTAGCATAAATCCAATCACGCCGACAAAGCTAAACACTAGTAGCCAGGCCATTCGACTAGACCATTTTTCCATTAGAATTGGTACCGCCATATTCCCTATCATTTGTACAATAGACATAATTGTTAGCATGGCACTGGATGCCTCTAATGACAGGCCTTTATCCTGCAATAGCGGCGTAAGCCATGACATGATTGAGAAAAAGAGTGATGTTTGTAAACCAAAGTACAGTAAAATTACCCAGGCACGTCTAGATGTCCACGGATTACGGATTTCTTCTGACGTAGTTACTTGTTGGAGCTGCTCGTTGTGTTCGGATGGAATTGCCGCTAGCCAGATAACGAGCGCAACTATAGCAAGGATTGACCACATACCAAGGGCGATTGTCCAGCTATTACTGAAACTCTGATAAAAAGTCACGGTTAAGGCTGCACTTAAAGTAGCCCCTACGCCTATACCGAATGAATAGATACCGACTACTGTCGTAAAGCGTTCTGGAAACTTTTTCTTAATATAAGCATTTAGAATAGGACCAATCATTGCAATCGCTAAGCCTGCCGCAAAGCTTGTCACGATGAGCAAGAGATAGCTTGCTTGGAAAAAGCGTAGCCCATTCGCGACAACAAGGATGGCCACTAAAAGGGTGATAGCTGATTTCGTCCCCATTTTTCGCTGAAGCGGGACAGCCAAAGGTGCGAATAATCCCATACAAAAAACGGGGATAGCTGTGAGAAAGCTCATGCTTGTATTCGAGACTTGTAAGGATGTCATGAGGACATTAAAAAGCGGTCCTATTCCCGTGACAGCTGGCCTCATATTAAGAGCGACAAAAAATATACTAATGACCACGAAGGTGAGTGATAATGTCCAATGTTTTTTAACCAATTGTTTGATCCCCTCTGTTATTACGCAGCCTTCATTTATGAAAAGCTTGCATGGATTCCTCTATCCTTTTATCATGTTTTCGATGGTTGGTCAATGATTGGACAGTTTACCTTTACATGGCTAAGGCTTCTTACATATTTTCAGGTGATTCAATACCTAATAAGGCTAATGACTCTTTTAAAACAATAGCAACACTCTGACATAATGCAAGACGGGATGCTTGCTGTTCATCTATCTTCTGCTAATATTTTGTACTGTGCATAATATTTATTAAATAAACGTGCCAGTTGTAAGGCATATTTCGCTATTTGGGACGGATCAGCCTGCTCAAAAGCCATAGCTACCGTTTTAGGAAACTGTTCTAGTAATAAAATAATCTGCCAAGCCTGCTCTCCTAAAGATTTGAAGAGCATATCTTGAGTCGGAGCTTTCTTTTTATCTAAAATAGAGCAAATACGTGCATATGTATACTGTACATATGGCCCTGTTTCGCCTTCAAAATTCATCATTTGCTCGATTGAAAATTCAATATCGTTGAGACGATAGGATTTTAAATCATTAAAAATTACCGCTCCAACCCCCACTTGCTTTGCGACTTGCTCTTTGTTAGGTAGAGAAGGGTTTTTCTGCTCCATATTACGCTGTGCAGTCGTTATAGCTTCTGCTAGTACATCTGCTAATAACACCACTTTGCCTTTACGCGTCGACATTTTTTTGCCATCCTTCAGCATCATGCCAAATGACACATGTTGCAGATTCTTTGCCCAAGGATAGCCCATTTTTTCGATGACCTGAAAAAGTTGTTTAAAGTGGAGGGACTGCTCATTGCCAACAACGTAGAACATCTTTTGGGGCTGGTAGTGCTGTTGGCGATACAGGGCTGCTGCTAAATCACGCGTCGCATAAAGCGTGGCTCCATCCGTTTTCGTTATTAAACATGGAGGCATCTCCTCCATCTCCACAACATACGCACCTTCTGATTCCACAAGGAGCCCTTTTTCTTTTAATTCTGTTACAACGGACGGCATTTTGTCATTGTAAAAGGCTTCACCTATAAAGGCATCAAAATGAATTCCTAATAGCTCATATATTGTTTGAAATTCTACGAATGACACATCTCGGAACCATTGCCATAATGCCTGTGCCTCTTCATTACCGCCCTCCAATGCTTTAAAGGCGGCACGAGCCTGTTCATTGAGCGTTTGGTCTTGCTCAGCCTCTTCATGAAACTTCACATAAATCTTTAATAACTCCTCTATTGGTGATGCTGAAATAGCTTTTTTATCACCCCAAAGCTGATAAGCAACAATAAGCTTGCCAAACTGTGTACCCCAGTCCCCTAAATGATTGATACGAATGGCTTGATAGCCATTTTTTTCTGCAATATTTGCTAAGGCATTGCCGATGACCGTTGAACGTAAATGTCCCATCGAGAAAGGCTTGGCGATATTAGGAGAGGAAAAATCCAAGACGACCGTTCCCATCTTTGTTGGCGTAGTACCATATTGTTGCTTGTCGCGCAGAATCTTGCGTAACACCTGTTGCGTCACCTTTTGTTGATCAAGAAAAATATTGACATAGCCACCAACAGCTTGCACACGCTCGATACTGTCATGATTTAATTGACTTGCTATATGTGCTGCGATACTTTGCGGTGATTTTTTCCACACTTTTGCTAGAGTAAAGCATGGAAAGGCTACGTCCCCTAGCTCCAAGCTTTTGGGTTTTTCTAATAATGACAATATGTCCTCTCCTATTATTTGCTGCTTTAATGTGACTGCTATACTGTCGGCGATTTGTTGATTCATTTTGC
The DNA here is from genome assembly GCF_027557635.1 of Lysinibacillus sp. JK80. NCBI lineage: Bacteria > Bacillati > Bacillota > Bacilli > Caryophanales > Bacillaceae > Lysinibacillus > Lysinibacillus sp. JK80. The sequence goes on from NZ_CP058997.1 coordinate 870,398, forward strand.
TCCTCCTCCTGTTCAAATAAAAAAGCCCTCGCCTCTATAATTAGAGACGAGAGCATGATAATCCCGTGGTACCACTCTAGTTGCCATGTCACATGACCACTTTCCGTTGTTAACGAGGTGACGCCCCGCTATTCTCTACTATTTGTTCGAGAATCTTCTCCAAAGTGCGCTTCATTCATGGTTCCTGCATTAGGCTCCCACCATCCCTAACTCGCTAGCCAGTCATTCCATCAATTACTCTCTTTTTCATCGAATTTTTTTATGATTTTGACATATATTACAGGACTTTCTAATTGGCGTCAACCCTTTTTTACGTTGCCGTTTCAGCAAAAAACGCTCCTCACAAGGAGGAACGTTTTTTTTCTACATAATGAATCACATCAGCCATAATCGCATACATCTCTTTTAATTTTAATTTCTTATTATCAGAGACTTTTTTCGCTACTTTCTCCGTGACAATTCCTTTTTCTACCAATGTATCCCAGCTAGTCGCATTGGATTCACCGATGAGGACGTCAGCCAAATATTGAGCTAACTCATCTCGCTCAATAGCTTCATCGCCTTGATTATAAACTTTATTGATGACAATTTCGAGCTGGTCCTTCATTCCTGCTGCACTTTCTCCACCAGCACGTAGCATGCTCTCTTTTAACATTTTAGCAAACTTTATTTTCGTCGCCTTACTGTCTACTTTTAGGTCATTATCATAGCCGCCCACAACAAGGCCGTAATTAATGAGGGTTTGAATGGCTTCATCATACCATTCTCCTTGATATGGATACTCAATTGAAAATGAATCAACATAGGCACCTTGCTTAGCCAATTGCTTTCGTAATGTAGCGATTAATGGTTTATCCTTACTCATGTCTCTAAAGGTTACATCGTGCTTCTGTGCAAGAGCAGCCGCAGTCCCAGCCGCTTCACCTGTCACCATCCCTGTTGGAACAATACGTGCACTACCAGCTGCAAGTGATGAATAACCAGCAGAGCGTCCGACAACCAGTAAGCCATCAATATCCTTCGGTACTAACGACCGGAAAGGGATAGCATATTGCTTGGGTGAAGCGATCACATAGCCGTAATCATGAGGCGTTTGCGCTTGCACATCGACTGGATAAGAGGCAATGCCAATGCTATCCCACTGATCACTATTTTTCCACAGGTCTGCCATTGGTAATTGATACTCTGCCCAAATATGTCTCGTTTCACGGACATAGAGCTCTTCTGGATAGCTGACAATTTCAGCTTTTTCAAACCCTGGGAAGTTTGTTTGTAAATATTTTAGAATGTGTAACGTTTCTTTCTTCCCAGCGACAATCGCCGCTTGTTTTGAGGATTCATTCAAACCATCAATACCAAAAATCTGTAAGGCATTGATGAAATATTCATCATCTACACGAGCTAAGTTTAACCCTCGTAATCTTGTACCCTCTTGTAATGGCTTGTATTCATCATGCAGCTTTGTAAAGCCCCACATCACCGTATGATTTAAATTAGCACCGCCAAATACACCGGAATTAGCCGCTTTTTTGACTTCATCCCAATTGACATTTTTTAAATGTAGCATTAAAGTCACAGCCATACGCTTATCCTTTATGCCAATATCTTCTCCGCCCACAAAGAAAGGAACGCCCGACAAGGCAGCAAAATCAGCATCCTGTGTAGCATCTATGAATGATTTACCCGTCACAACATATGTACCGTACTCATTTTTTAATTCCACAGACGTTAATTGTTGTTGTTTGACATTTGCTTTCACAACCTCGGTTTGCACGGATAACGTTAAGTTGGGCTCTTCATCGATCAGCTTTTTAAAGGCTGCCTTAGCACCTACAATACCAAAAGCGTCATTCCCTCTAACAAGTTCATGCCATTCCTTAAATATTCCCTCACTAATCGAGTTGTTATGGCCATCACGAGGAATGTCGAGGAAATTCAGCATACCATATGTAAATAATCCACCTAACTCTTGTCGTTTTTCGACCAGCAATGTTTTCGCACCATTTCGAGCCGCAGCCACAGCCGCAGCCACTCCCTCTGGTTCACCACCGATGACAATAACATCATATTCTTCCTCTATATGTTCAATTGGTTCTGGCTTTTTATACTCATCTACTAATTTATTGTATGCCATAGAGTTTGTTATTTCTTTAATAAAATAGTAGCTACCAAACCCAACTAAAACTACTATTACACAAGTGGCTGTCCATAATAAGCCCTTACCCATAATATACCTCCAATTGTTAAAATTTCCATCGATGTGTTTATTTAATCATCATTCCCGCCACAAGGGCTGAATGTCCTAGTTGAACGCAGGCATAGCATATCATTACCACAAACGAATAATTCTTTAGCTTACAGCATTCTTATATGAAATTATCATCAAGATAAATGAATGAAATCATTTATGAGGATTGTGATGTTTTTCGTCTAACTTTAGCAACATCTATCTAGTATAAATGAAAGAGCCACGAATAGCTGGCATTCAAAACGGGGATGGGCTTGTGGGCACCAGTGATGATTTACTTGATATATAAACAGTCAGAATCATTTTAGACGAAACCTTTGTGAATAAGCAACTAAAATCCCCGTGGTAAATGATGTCATTTTTCTATTCTTTTTCAAAAATAGTTAATCACACTACAATAGACGCCTCACTCTCCAAGAAAGTTACACCAAATTTAACTTTTTTATTGTATCTTTATTCAGTTTATGTTTAACAAAAAATGTGGAAAGAACGCCAAACCTTGATTTAATAATGTTTATAGACTATGGAACATATTTCATGCTATACTAGAGCCATTGTGAAAAAAGGAGGAACTTGCATGATTCAAGTTAGTAATGTAGGTCTTCGCTATGGCGATCGTAAACTATTTGAAGACGTAAATATAAAATTCACACCAGGCAATTGCTACGGTTTAATAGGGGCAAATGGTGCTGGTAAATCAACATTTTTAAAAATCCTTTCTGGTGAAATCGAAGCGCAGGAAGGAAATGTATCGATGGGTAAGGACGAACGTTTATCTGTCCTGAAACAAAACCACTTCGAATACGATGAGCATACAGTGCTCGACACAGTTATTATGGGGAATAAACGCCTATATGACGTGAAAACAGAAAAAGACGCTATCTATGCAAAGGAAGATTTCTCAGATGAGGATGGCATGCGTGCTGCAGAGTTAGAAGGTGAATTTGCAGAGCTAAACGGTTGGGAAGCTGATTCAGAAGCGGCTACACTATTAAACGGTTTAGGTATCTCCGATGATCTTCATTACATGCTAATGGGCGATCTTGAAGGTTCTGACAAAGTTAAAGTATTACTGGCACAGGCACTGTTTGGTCAGCCTGATGTACTATTACTCGATGAGCCTACCAACCACCTTGACTTAAAGGCAATTCAGTGGCTGGAAGAGTTCCTGATTAACTTTGAGAATACAGTTATTGTTGTATCCCATGACCGTCACTTCTTAAATAAAGTATGTACACATATTGCGGATTTGGACTTCTCTAAAATCCAATTATATGTAGGGAACTATGATTTCTGGTATGAATCTTCTCAATTAGCGCAAAAAATGGCACAAGACCAAAATGCGAAAAAAGAAGAGAAAATTAAAGAATTACAAGCGTTTATCGCACGTTTCTCTGCCAATGCTTCTAAATCGAAGCAAGCAACATCTCGTAAAAAAATGCTGGATAAAATTGAGCTGGATGATATTAAGCCATCAAGCCGTAAATATCCATTCATCAACTTCCAAATCGGCCGTGAAATTGGGAACGATGTCCTAACAGTAGACGGTCTAACAGCAAGTCATGAAGGCGAAACGCTATTCAAGGACATGCGCTTCTCGATGAACAAAGAAGATAAAATTGTTTTACTTGGTAGCCCAATGGCGAAAACAGCACTTCTTGATATTTTAATGGAAGAAAAAGAAGCGGATGCTGGCACATTTAAATGGGGTGTAACGACATCTCAAAGCTACTTCGAAAACGATCATGACAAGTACTTCGAAGGTTCTGAAAAAACATTAGTAGAATGGTTACGTCAATATTCTCCAGACGATGAAACAGAAAGCTTCCTACGTGGTTTCCTAGGACGTATGCTGTTCTCTGGTGAAGAAGTGAAGAAATCCCCTGCTGTTCTTTCTGGGGGCGAAAAGGTACGTTGTATGCTATCCAAAATGATGCTTGCGACAGCAAATGTTATTTTATTAGATGAACCTACGAACCACCTTGACCTTGAATCTATTCAAGCATTGAACGAAGGCTTAATTCGTTTCAAAGGCGCAATGATTTTCACATCACATGACCATCAGTTCATCCAAACAATTGCTAACCGTGTCATCGAAATCCGTGAAGACGGCTCTATTTTAGATAAGCAGTTAACATATGATGAATTCCTAGAGTGGAAAGATAGCCAAGGCTTAAGCTAAGCTTTCCAAAAATCCTCTATCCATAGTGGGTAGAGGATTTTTTTGTCTTTAGCGTTATATGGTTTTTAAAGGATTAAAAGGATTTTTATTGAATGATATAGTATAGCATTAATGAGGGGGTAATCTTCGTGAAGAAAATTGCAATTATATCAGATATTCATGGGAATAAAACGGCATTAGAGGCCGTATTAAAAGACATTCGCTTAAGAAAGATTGACAGAATTTTTTGTTTAGGTGATTTAATCGGCAAGGGCCCTCAAGGATCTGCCTGTATAGAACTTATCCAACAGAATTGTGAACAAGTCGTACGAGGCAATTGGGACGTATTTATTCAATCCCCTACTGACAATGATTTTCTCCAATGGTTTAAAGATCGATTAACAGCAAAAGACTATCAATATCTCGGGTCATTACCCTTCCATATTGATCTTGAATTAAATGAACAGCTCATAAGATTTTTCCATGCGTCTCCAAGAAGTGAATTTGAACGTATCCTACCAAATCATCCACTTGAAAAGCGTTTATCTATGTTTGAGAATACGGCAGTAACCAATTCAAGCCATTACAAGAAACATCCTGATATTGTGTTCTATGGCGATATCCATACAATTTTTTTACATACATATAAACAAGGAATTCTTTGTAATGTAGGGAGTGTTGGTAATTCACTTGACCTAACTTCTGCTTCCTATGCCATTCTAGATGGAACACAGTCAAACAATGCCATCCAATTTATTAGAGTAGCATATGACCGAGAGGCTGAGCTAATGATCGCAAAAGAGCTGGGTATGCCTCAATTAGATCAGTATTATAATGAAATAATGTTTGCCAACTATCGAAATGCTTAGTACCGTCATAATTAAAAAAGAATCCATTTTCATGCCAACATGGATTCTTTTTTATATTCAACGCTGAAAATACCATTGCAGCGCATTCTTGTAGAGGATTTTATCAGCAGCCTGTTGATCAAATAGCTGTTGAATCAATTCCACATCCCCATAATTAAAAGGTCGTTTAGCTCTAGTAGACGGGCAATCTGTTCCAAACATGAGGGCATCTGGATTAGCATTATAAATCGCTTGTAAAGCATGCTTCACATCCAGCTCCACACGACCAAAGCCAGTCGCCTTGACACGTACTCCCTTATCAACAAGCTTTAATAAATGTGGCAGCCCTTCTTCCGACAACCCTAAATGATCGATGGAGATGGCTGGTAATGCTTCAATTGTCGAGGCTATCTCCGGTATTTCCTTCGCATCGATATATAATTCACTATGCCAGCCCACCAAATCATAAACCCGTCGTGCAAAGGTTTCTAGCTGTGATAAATCCTCTGAGCCACCTCGTCTACTATTAAAGCGTAATGCCCGTACCCCATTGTTATGTAAATGTATAATTTCATCATCCGTGACCGTATTAGGTAATTGCGTTACCCCACAAAACGTGGGACCAAGTTGTTTCAATGCTTTTAAAAGATAGGCTTGGTCAAATCCTTGAAAAGATCCTGATACAATGGCGCCTCCCGCTATCTGGAGACTCACTGTGTCCTTTTGATAATCCTCTACTACATAGCTTGGTGGCGTATAACCTTGATTTTCGATAATCGGAAAATTAAAGTCAATGATATGAAAGTGTGCATCAAAGATTCGCATCATTTATCCCCCTTTTCCTTTGAATTTACCATACTCTAACTATAAGTTATAATACGAATTTCTAGCTATTTATCATAAGGAAAACTTATTGACTTGCAATAGCTTAAGTTCCCTCTTCTCTTTTCAAGTTGATAAAACAAACGTAAAAAATGGTATGAACAATTAAATTCATACCACTCTTTTTAGCTAAGCTAATGCCTTATTCCTCAAATTTTTTAAATGCTAGCACAGCATTATGACCACCAAAGCCAAACCCATTCGATAGCGCAAAGTTAACGTCTTGATGAAGCGCCTCATTAGGAACATAGTTTAAATCACATTCGGGATCTGGTGTTTCATAATTGATGGTTGGTGGAATAATGCCCTCCATTATACTTTTCAATGTAATAATGGCTTCAATTCCACCGGCCGCGCCAAAGAGATGTCCAGTCATCGATTTTGTGGAGCTAACCTTTAGTTGATAGGCATGATCACCAAAAACGTGTTTAATAGCCTTTGTTTCAGATTTATCTCCCTCTGGAGTACTTGTGCCGTGTGCGTTGATATAATCGATAGCTGACCCATCGATAGCACCCATTTTTAATGCCAGCTTCATGGCATTGGCAGCACCCGTAAAATCAGGAGCTGTAATATGATAAGCATCTGTTGTCACACCATAGCCAACAATCTCACCCAGAATCGTAGCACCTCTTTGTTTGGCGTGTTCATACTCCTCTAGGAATACGATGCCAGCTCCTTCAGACATGACAAAGCCATCCCGCTCGCTATCGAATGGTCGACTGGCCTTTGTTGGCTCTTCATTCCTAGTGGACATGGCTTTCATGCGGGAGAATCCTGCAAAGCTAAGTGGATTGATCGGTGCCTCCGCTCCGCCTGCTAAAATGCCATCCGCATAGCCATGTCGAATCGCTAAGAAAGCTTCTCCAATCGCCTGGTTTCCTGTCGCACAGGCAGAAACAGGTGAAAAGCTTGGTCCTTTAAAGCCCGTTTTGATTGCTAGTATTCCTGCAGCCATATTGCTAATCATCATCGGCACCATAAATGGTGACACCTTCCTAGGCCCTTGATTGAGCATCGCTTGATGATTTTCTAAAATCGTTTCAATGCCCCCAATGCCAGAGCCAATGTAAACGCCTAAACGCTCCTTATCTACCTGTTCCATATTTAAATTGGCTTGTGTCAGAGCTTGCTGGGCAGCGGCAACAGCATATTGCACAAATAGATCATATTTACTGATTTCTTTTTTATCCATATACAGCGTTGCATCGAAATCCGTACTCGTCCCAGCAATTTGCGTATTAATGCCGCTGAATGCCTCCCCTTGAATTTTTTGAATCCCTGATTCTCCTGCCTTAATATTCTCCCATAAGGCTGATACCGAATTACCTAACGGGGAAACAACACCATATCCAGTAACAACGACTCTTCGTACCATGCACATCGCTCCTTCTCGTTTCATGTCTTACTTTAACAGTTCCTTTAATTGCTCCAGCATCTTTTGAAAGAACGCTTCTCCTACAACACGTTTATATTGTAATGCCCCTTTCGTACTTGAAATAAGTAATACAGCTAGAGCCTCCAAATCATTAGTAGCTTGGAGTGCGCCCTGTTGTTTAGCATCTTTCAATAGCTCAACAAAGACATCGATTTCCATTTGACTAAGCTGCTGAAGCTTTTCTTGCATTGGTTGCGGTAATTCTTGATAATCCGCCTGTAAAGCTGATATAGGGCAAATGCCGTCTTGCTCTAGAAATTTTATTCGCTGCATAATAAAGGCAAATGGCTTTTCCTCAGCTGGCAAAGTGGACTCCTTCATCAATGTAAAAGTTCTCTCTAATCCTTGTTGAATTCTTTCGCAAACAGCAATCCCTAAGTCTCCCTTCTTCTCGAAATGATAGTGAATACTGGCTTTCGTGACGCCAAGCTCCTTTGCTAAATGCTCATAACTAAATGATGTGAATCCTTTTTCCTGAATATTCTTCAATGTTAATTCTATAATTTGCATTTTTCTATTTGTCATGGCTTTATACTAACTTACTAGTAGGTAAGTGTCAATCTAAAAAATGCAGCAGATAAATGATTTATCTGCTGCACGCGTAATTATTGCATTTCCTTTGTTGGTCCCATCACGCCAGGTACTGGTAAACCTGCTTGACGTAGTAGGACCGTCATTTGTCCACGATGATGTGTTTGATGGTCAATTAATACACGTAATAAAGCCCCTTTTGGCATCGGCGCTTTAAAGCCTGTTACTACCTCTAGTAACTCGTCATTCGAAAGCTTAGCCACTTCCTCTTTAATACCATTTGCTACGCTTTCATAGGCTGTCACGATCTCAGCCGCAGTCGATGGCACAGGATCTTCTTGGCGAATCATTGGTACTTTTAACCCTGCTAGATAGCTAAAATAACCTGCTGCTCCAACTAAATGCCAGCCTAACCAACCAAGTGTACTATGACCCTCTACAATACTTTGCTGAAGCTTGTCATCTGTTAAAGCCTGTAATACCTGTAGTGTCCCGTTTGATGCATTTGACCATTCTTGTAAGAAATCATCTACATGTCTATACATGTCTTTGCCCCCCATTTTTTCACTTCATTTCTATCATAGATAATTTTCCATGCTGTTACAAGTTTTCATTAAATAGTTTACATAATAATATTATTTATACAATCTCGTATTATTCGTATAACACTCCTCGTTCACGTATAATGAAAGAAAATAGCGAAGGAGTGTGCCCATGAGATACCCTGTTCTAGTACTTTCTGTAGTATTTTTACTGGCTGGCTGTCGTGAAGAAGTTCAGGAAGAGCCTGTGCCAGCTCCAACACCATCTGTGGAAGACAAGCAAGCAGTGGAACAAGATCAAACGTCACTTCTCTCCTATTTTCCACCTGATGGATCTGTTGCTTCTTTTCAAGGGGAAGGAAATGAATTTGCTAGCTTCACACTAAAAACTACCTACCTCGATACACAGCATATCGTACAAATAGAGGATAATGGTGGTGTGACACTATTAAAAATCTACCGCATAACGGATACAAGTATTGATCTTGTCTATCGAGAACCTGTTGACAGTAATCCAAGCATGCCAAGTGCAGCTGAGGCAGCATCTTATCCTGTACTGGAAACCGTACTTCAAAAGCCTTTACAAGTCGGGACAAGCTTTCAAGGTTGGACAATTGAATCAACGACCGCTACTGTTGATACTGGTACAACGGTCTATCAAGATGTCATCCAGCTAAGTCGCTCTGAAGATCAAATGACTACAACCAAATATTTTGCAAAGGACATTGGTCTAATTCGCAAAGAGGATACGATGGAAACAGAGCAAGATGAGCCATTTGTTGTGACATCAACCTTGCAAAAAATAGAATAATTGAAAGAAAACAGGCGTCCTGCTTGGGCGTCTGTTTTTTAGCAAAGGAGGCCAATCAATGAGTGATATACATAATGCAACCCCAAAGCAAGATGAATTAACGGAAGAAGAATTTATTGAACTTGTACTCGAGGAACAGCAAAAAGCATTAGCACAGGCGCGAGAAGAACGCATTTATGGAAAAAAGCCAAAAAAACAAAAGCCTCTTGTACGCTGGATCGTATGGGGTATGGCACTAGTGCTGTTTTTCAATACATTTGCCCTCATTTTTCAAATCTACTCCATACCCGCGCTTGAATTTATCAAGGTTTCAACGCGGCTCTCTGCACAAGAGGATATACAAACCTATAAAAAGGCAGTCGTTGAAATTTCAACAGGCTCCAGTAAAGGCACTGGTTTTGCCATCTCACCAGATGGTCTGATTGTCACCAACGCCCATGTTGTCGAACATGCCACAACATTATCAGTCGTCTTTCCTGATGAGGGACTGATGGAAGCAACATTAATCGAGAGCTATCCAGCCGTAGATTTAGCCTTTGTACAGGTGCAAGCTGAGCAACTTCCCTATCTACCTCTTGCAGAAGATCCACCTTACACTGTTAATGAACATGTCTATTTTATTGGAAATCCACTTGCTTTCACCGGCATCGCTAATGAAGGAACATTGCTAGAAGCCATTCAATTAGAAGATTGGCAGGAGCCAGTTAGGATGCTAAAAGCTCCTGTTTATCGTGGCAATAGTGGTAGCCCTGTAATCGATCAACATGGTGAGGTCATTGGGGTTATCTTTGCCACGATGAAATATGAGCCCATTGGAAATGTTGGCCTATTTGTACCTGTACAACAACTCCGAAATTTATTAGAAGAGCAATAAAAAATGAACCTGTAATAAGCAGGTTCATTTTTATAAGGTGTCTTAGGTTTACATAATATTATTATTTATCTTTACTTTCTTGCTTGACGAACTGAGCAATTGGCGATTTTACAGGAATTTTACTGACAACCTCATCACTCACTTCTGCAACCTTTTGTAGCACATGTAAAAGCTTGTCATCCCCTGTCCAATGCTTTTCCACTACATCTGGACCCAACTTATTAATAATGGTATTTACCACAAAAGTTGCTAATACAACATCATCTAAATAGCCACCAAAGCCTAGCAGTCCTTCTGGCATTAAATCCATCGGTAATACAAAATACGCAATGGATGCCCCAATTAATGCACGACTCTTTTTATCTACACCCGCATCGGTTACTGTTTTAATTAACAAATGAAATAAATCAGGCACAAACATTAAATACGGAGTAAACTTGTTACTTTTTCCCTTTTTCGACCCAAGAAAAGCTACTAATTTTGTACGTAGTTTCTGATAAAAATCTTGTTGCTCCTGTTCTTCAGGCAATTTTTCTTCATTATTCACATTCATCTGCCTCCTTCTTTACAAGCGATGCGCTATTTTGGCGGGGCTACCCTCCATTTTATAGGGTTATCCGCTACTTTTGTGCAGGTATCCTTCAGTTTCACATGGCTATCCGCTACTTTTATAGCGCTATCCTTTACTTTTGCATGGCTATCCGCCACTACTATATATTTAACCTAAAATAGGATTTGTAATCCTTAAACTTGCAAATGATACAAAAAAGACATCCTATTTGCATAGGATGTCTTGGGTTTAACGAAGTAATTTTAATTACTGAGAATTAAAGTTTAGTTACGTTAGCAGCTTGTGGTCCGCGGTTGCCATCTACAACTTCGAATTCCACTTTTTGACCTTCGTCAAGAGTTTTAAAACCTTCGCCTTGGATAGCTGAGAAGTGTACGAATACGTCGTTTTCACCTTCAACTTCGATGAATCCAAAACCTTTTTCTGAGTTAAACCATTTTACTGTACCTTGTTTCATTTAAGAAAACCTCCAAAAAATAAAAGTGAACAATATGTAATTTCTTCAGCGATTGAAAAAAATTCACATATTACAAAGAGTACCGAACTAACGCGATCACTTTTTGTAATATGTGAATTCATGTTTCCGGTGAAGCAATTAAATTGTTAAGTTAAGTATAACTGCCATCCATAATTTTGTCAAATAAAGAAAAAATCTTTTTTACTTTTTTTCAAAATTTTTTTACTTCTCTTCTATTTTACACGCAATTATTCCATGATATACTTGTGCATCATCATCGCAAGCCTCACAGTAAAAGCTTTCATCCTCAGACCAAAAAGCCCAATACTGCTCCTCTTTCGCTGCCTCATTATCGTAAGAGGAACGAAAATGCGCTAATTTTTGTTGTAATGCACGTTCAAAGAGCTCCTTCGTGTCAAATGTATCTTCAGTTTGAATATAAGCTTCCCAGCCTTCAAATTTCCACCAAGGCTCATAGTCCGCTTTCATGTAAATAATTGTATACATATTTGCCCATTCCTTGCTGTCATAAGATAGTTTCATTTTAGCAAACACAACTGAAATGTCTATTAAAACCACCTGAATTATGCTATTATTACCTTATTATACATACTTTTTGGAGGTATTTTTATGTTTTCAAGTATTCGACCTAAAGCAGAGCTAGAAGAACTACTCAAACGTGGTACAGATTTACATGCAACAGGCCGATTTTACCAAACACTGGCATTCAATCATTTCACTTCACAAGATGAGGAGCACTTAAAGGCACTCTATCAAAAGCTCAAAGACATTACCCCTTCCATGAATGCCATTTTTCATCATTATTTAAGCGAGATATCCCCTACCTCTCAATTAATCATTAGTGAAGAAAATATTAATCAATACTTAACACAGTTTTTCTTAGCAACTCGTGATGATCATTATGTAGATGAAACTGTCAAATTTTTCAATCTATTCCGCAAGCATCAATACGAGCCTGGTAAATTAATTGTTGTCTTCAACCAATTTGCCTTCTATATTACTACATATATTTTACACAATTTTGGTATCAAGCCAAATAAAGCATTTCAATATATGAAATCATTCCAATCCGCTGTCAATGTCGATCAAGAATTATTAGTGGAAGTGTTAACAGAGCGCATTATTGAAAATGTGGTAGGAGAAGTATCTTCTTTAATGGATGTCAATGCCAAAATTATGTACATGAAGGATTTAGTCTTTAGCCTAGATAAGCAAAATGAAGAGATTCAATCCTCTACTGCTGCAACAGAACAGATTGCAGCTTCTATCAACGAGGTTGCACGCATGTCTTCTCATATATCAGAGAAAACAACTGAATCTGTTGACCATGCTACAAAAGGTAAAAACGCTATTGAGCATGCCCTATCGGAGATTTTTAAAACCGAGGAGACCTTTACATCCATTGTTGACTCATTTTCAGAATTACAAAAAAGGGTAAATGATATTGAGCAGGTTGTCACATTAATCAATCAAATCGCCGATCAAACGAATCTACTCGCACTTAATGCCTCCATTGAAGCAGCGCGTGCAGGTGAACATGGGAAAGGCTTTGCGGTCGTTGCACAGGAAGTACGAAAGCTTGCTGAAAACACGGTAGCTGCGCTAAGTGAAGTATCCGCAAATGTTCATCATTTAAAGAGTTATTCGAATGATGTTTCTAACTCAATTACAGATACGACAGCTATTATTAAAGAAGCAACCGTTGAAGCAAAAGATTCGTTACCATTATTAAATGCCATTGTTCAAGCGATTGAGGGTATTAATTTAGATGTGACAAATACGGCTGCCATTTCCCAGGAACAAGCAGCCGCGATTGATGAAGTTTCAGCAAGAATGATCGAAATTTCAAGCTTGCAGGAAGATATTCGTGATTATAGTCATAATACATCCAGCGATATTCATTTATTAGGGAAAGAAATTAACCGTTTCCGTAATGATCTTATTGCTAACAATAATGTACAGCTTTCATCTATTGCCCTACTACAATTATCGAAGGCAGATCATATTTTATGGAAATGGCGCATTTATAACATGTTCCTTGGCCTAGAAAACGTTGATCCAAGCGATGTTTCTTCTCATAGAGACTGTCGACTTGGCAAATGGTACACTGCGCCTCGTACAGTCGAACGTTTCGGTCATTTACAGGACTATCATGAATTAGATGGCTATCATTTACGCGTCCATGAATCAGCGAAGCTTGCGGCTGAAGCCCATAAAGCGGGTCATATCGAACAAGCTGATGTTCATCTAAAAGAAGTCGATGAGGCATCTAAGCATGTACTTTATCACATTAATAACTTAATTGCCTATTTAGAAAAAGAACGTGTCATGCAATAAAAGGAGAGGTTCGCCCCTCTCCTCTATTAAGTAGGAGGTATTCCCTTGAACAAACGAGCAAGTATAAAATTTTTTGGTGATGTCTATGGCACAGGCTACCGATTTTTCATCAAGCAAAAAGCTATTGAATTAGGGTTAAAAGGATACTGTCGATTGAATGACGCAGAGCAAATTGAAGTGGAAGTGGAGGGCTCAGAAAAGGCACTCAATGAATTTCTCCTTTTTGTCCAAAAAGGCGTTAGTCCCCAAGCCGATTCCAATTCATTTTCTTTAGAATTATACGATGATTTAAAAGGCTATATACGTATGGAGTCAGACATTGTTTAATGTCTGGCTTTTTTGTAGTGTTGTTTTAGAGAGGGGTTCAACAATTTTTAATCTTAACACTGCATTTTGTCATATAGGAAGTATGATAAAATTATCGAAAAATATTTGGGAGTGATTATAATGAAATTTACTTGTCCTTGTTGCGGATATAAGACAATGAAAGGAAAACCACCAGGTACATACGAGATATGTGAAATTTGTTTTTGGGAAGATGACGGCGTTCAATTTTATGATTATGACTTTGGAGGTGGAGCTAATACGCTATCCTTAAGGCAAGCACAGAAAAATTTTAATATATTTGGTGCATGCGAAGAACGATGTATTGCGTTTGTAAGAAAACCAAACGAAAAAGACGAAAAAGATTCAAATTGGAAGCCGTTTTTCTAGAGAGCTGACACTGGGCTATGGGTTCTTTGAATGATGCCTCCTCTCCTATTTATTGAAATCAAAAAAGTCATGCTCTTAAGAACATGACCTATCATCATTTTTTGATTTTTATTTTTTGAATGGCAGCAACTAATATCGATTCATCAGTGATTTTCACATATTGATTTTTAGATTCCTTCATATAGCCTTCTTTGTTTAAATAGGCTTTTAATTTTGATTTTTTCTCAAAGACTTTTTCTTTCACTTTCTGTTCACTTACTGGTTCATCCATATTTTTGTAATAGACACCAGAAAAATTTTCGTCATCCTATATCCCCCTTTGTATCAGTTACGAATTCATTTGGAAAAAGTTTCATACAAGACTCATTCATTTTGGATGAAGATGCTCTTCTTAGAGAATAAACCGCTCCTTTTCGAGTTGGAGCCGCTCATGGATCTCACTTAACCGCTCGCTTTGAGGCAGAAGCCGCTCTTGAATCAAATTACGCTCCTCTATTCAGGGACCGAGATGCAAAAAATCCTCATTCCCATGTCAGAATGGCTCCTAAGGATAACAAAACCGACTTATTCATCGAAACAACTCACTTATTCTATGTATTATCATTGAGAAAGTTCACAAATAGCAGTAAAATTTATGTAAGGGATTAATTTTCAATGAAACTTTATGTCGATTATTTCGTATAAGAAGATAGACATATTGAAAAGCAAGGAGGATGAAACAATGCTTAGTGTCGGACAGTTTTTCTCTAGACATAGTGCCAGCTTTCTTATTTCGCTCACAACTGTTTCTATCGCAGCAATTGCGGCAAATCCTGGATTCTTCCTTGGTGGTTTACTGTTTGCGGGTTCCTATGCGACGAGTACAGCGTTGCTGAAACATAGACAAAAAAAGAAAGTCATGCAAATAGCAGGCATCACAAAAGAAGAATTCAAACACATTGAAACACAAGTATTAACAGCTAATAAGCATATTCAAACATTGAGTCAAAACTATTTACGTGTACGTTCTGTTTCAGCGTTTAAACAACTACTTGAAATGACGCGTATCTCCAAAAATATCGTCAAAATCGTCAAGACAGACCCACGTAAATTTTATAATGTGGAACCATTTTTCTATGCACACTTACCTTCTGCTGTAGAATTAACGGATAAATATACAATGCTTTCCAAGCAGCCAGTGAAGGATAAGGAAATTCAATTAACTTTATCCAAAACACGTGAAACCCTAACTGATTTGAATGACACAATTCAAATTGATTTGAAGGATGCGCTTGCAAATGATATCGATCATCTGCAAATGGAGATTGAATTCGCAAATCGTTCCAATCTTAGACGTAGAGAACAATTGGACTGGCGAGGCGATGATAAATGACAGCAAACGAACACGCATTTCAACTAAATACCATACCAGGGCTTTCTCCACTAGTCCAATCCTATTTAGAAACAACTCCGCAAAACGAGGCGATGGCGACTTATGAAACGCTATCGCCTCTTGCACAAAGTCGTGCATTACTGTATGCCAGTCAAATCGATTTGACTGATTTTGAATCATTGCTGTCCCTTGGGCAAGATTCACAGCGAGCTCTGTCTCAATTTGCCGACCGCATGCTTGCTCAAGTAAAGCAAAAGGATGTCACTAAAATTGGTCAAATGCTGGATTCTTTAATGCAGACGTTAGATCGAGTAGATCCGACTGCTTTGGAACCAAAAAAGCAAACCTTTTTCAAAAAAATCTTTGGCAAAACCGAGCCTAATGTGAAGCAAACACTCACAGAATTTGAACGTATTAGTATACAGGTGGAGCGCATTGGCGTTCAGCTAGAACGTGCACAGCTTCAGCTGATAAAAGATGTTGAAAACTTAGAGGCGCTTTATGCCCATAATCGAGGATTTTTTGAGGAATTGGCAACGGCGATTGCCGCAGGACAAATGAAAAAGCAGCAAGCCATTGAGGTAGAGCTACCTGCACAAATAACGAGTGTCCAAGCTACCAAACAGCCACTTGCGATCCAGCAATTAAATGACTTTGCTGCTCAAATCGAAAGACTCGATCAACGTATTTATGATTTACAAGTATCACAGCAAGTCGCTCTGCAAACAGCTCCTCAAATTCGTATGATTCAGCAGGCCAATCAAACATTAGCTGAAAAAATTGAGTTTTCTATCGTTACCTTGATTCCGCTCTGGAAAAACCAACTGGCGATGATGCTATCGATGCATATGGATCATCATTATGCACGTTTAGAGGAGCGATTATCAAGGGCTCATGATCGCTTCTCAAGTCCCACGTTTGAACAGCAAGTTTCGAAGTTTAAAGAAACACAGCAAGAGCTGCAAACAGCAATTAAAGATGTCTTTGCCCTGCATACCGCAACTGAACAAGAGAAACAACAGCTACAGGATGTGGCGGGTGCTAGCAGCTATCAGCGAGATTAACAAAAAAATGGGTGGCTCAGCAAATGTTCTGAACCACCCTGTTTGTTTTTATTCAAAATAATCTTTATAGTAGCCACCGACATTACCTGTGTTGTCGATGATAAAAACGAACTCTTCTGTTTCATTTTTCACTTCATACTCTTTTCCTACTGTCAATACGTTTGATACTAAGTATTTCGATGCATTTGTATGTTTGCAAGTAACCGTTCGTAATGTTGGCGCATCTTTCCATTTTAAATGTAACATATTCTCTCTACCTCTCTTTACTAGCAAAAGTTAATGTCTATTGCTTATTTTATAATATTTTTGGTCTTTTGTGGAGAAAAAAGAAATACTATACCTATTCTATCCAAAAAAAATGAATATTTGAGGTGTTATGATGAGTTTTGGTGGTGTACCGCAATGGTTTTTTATCATTGCTGTAGCATTCGCAATCTGCTTTGTACTTTATGCAGAATGGAATTCTAGAAAATAAGTGAGTCCAACAGGTTGGACTCACTTTTTTGTGCTTATTTTAATGTACGCTTTAAAAATTCCTTCGTACGTTCATGTTGTGGATTGACTAATACTTGTGCTGGAGGGCCTTCTTCCACAATTACACCTTTATCCATAAAGACAACACGATCTGCTACTTCTTTGGCAAATTCCATCTCATGTGTCACGATGAGCATCGTATTGCCCTCGTTTGCTAGCTGACGCATTACCTTTAATACCTCACCCACCATTTCTGGGTCTAATGCGGATGTTGGCTCATCGAATAGCATTACATCAGGATTCATTGATAAGGCACGAGCGATGGCCACACGCTGCTTTTGTCCGCCTGAGAGTTGACGGGGCTTGGCATTCACATATTGATCCATGCCAACGATTTTCAAGTATTTAAGCGCCGTTTCTTCTGCTTCTTTTTTCGAACGTTTTAACACTTTGATTTGGCCCACTGTGCAATTACTTATGACATTGTGGTTGTTAAATAAATTGAACTGCTGGAACACCATGCCTAAATGTGTGCGATATTCTTGAATATTGTGCTTTTCATCTAGGATGTCTTCCCCTTTATAAATAATTTGACCGCCACTTGGCGTTTCTAATAAATTTATGCAACGAAGCAATGTGGATTTACCAGAGCCAGAGGAGCCAATTAAACAAACTACCTCCCCTTTTTCCACTTGGAAATTCACATCTTTTAACACTTGGTTACGTCCAAATGATTTACTTAAATGCTCGATTTTAATGACTGCCATTTGTGCGTCCCCCTATACGGCTTCTTTTTGTTCTTTTTGATAGGCATCAGGACCATCTAGACGTTTTTCAACATACAGAAGGATGCGAGATGCGGTAAATGTCATGATGAAATAAAGAACACATGCAACGAAGAATGATTCGAAATAACGGAAGTTGTTACCCGAAATTGATTTTGTTTGGAAGAATAATTCCGTTACTCCAATGACATTTAATACGGCTGTATCTTTAATATTCATGATTAATTGGTTACCTGTCGCTGGTAAAACATTACGCGCTACTTGTGGTAAGACAACATGAAGCATAATTTGGAAGTGATTCATGCCAATTGCTGATGCTGCCTCGTATTGACCATTATCAATGGATACAATACCGCCACGAACAATTTCTGCCATATATGCCCCTGTATTGAGGGAAACGACTAAAATACCTGCTGTAATAAAGTGCATATCGATACCGAATGCGATATCTAATCCGTAGTAGACAACCATAGCTTGTACAATCATTGGTGTACCACGGAAAAATTCAACATAGCATGTTAGTATAAAATTAATGAGCTTTAAGCTATAAAATTTCACACCTTTTTTACGAACTGGAATCGTATGCATAATTCCGATGAAAAATCCGATAAATGCACCAATAATTGTACTAATACTCGAAATCAGTAACGTATAATACGCACCTCGTAAAAACATTTGCCAGTTGTTTTCAATAATTGAAAGTATCCATTCAAGACTCATGATGTTCCTCCTAACAATGTCATCTTGCTCGCTTATTTCTTTTGTGTCCTAGCTCTTTCTACCATTCTATGATTTGTCACGCTAGGACATTATCATTATGTAGAGAGGTTCTCATTTTGATAATGATGAAATGATCATGCACGGACTAATTGCTAGTCCGTGCCATGTCATTATTGTGCTGCGGGTTGTTGAGAAATAGCTTCTTCCATAATCGCTTGACGATCATCTTCTGAAATGCCTTTTAGGATTTCATTGATTTTTTCACGATTTGTATCATCTTTACGTAAGCCTACAGCAATTGAAGTATTTGATAGGTCTGTATCAAAGCCTTCTTCAAATGCTACATATGTGAATTTATCGTTGGCAGCAGAAGCGGAAATGCCCTCTGGACGTTCAGCTACATAGCCATCAATTTTACCTGCTTCTAACGCCACACGCATTGCTGGGAAGCTCTCCATTGCTGTTTGCTTTTCTACGCCTTTAATTTGATCGATAACTGTGTAGTTTGATGTATTTAATTGTGATGTAATTTTAGCACCTGAGAAGTCTTGAATCGATTTTGCGCCTTCATATTTGCTACCTTTTTTAATAACCATAACAAAATCAGAAGTATAATAGTTTTCTGTAAAATCAATTGTTTTCTTGCGTTCTTCTGTTGGTGACATACCTGCAATAATTGCATCAATTTTGTTTGATTGTAGCGCTGGAACTAAACCGTCCCACTCCATTTTAACAATGACTAACTCTTTGCCTAGACCTTCAGCGATTTTCTTTGCCATTTGTACATCATAGCCACCTGCATACTCTGCATTATCCGCAATTTTCACTGCGCCATTTGCATCGTCTTGCTGTGTCCAGTTGAACGGTGGGTAGCCAGCCTCCATTCCAATTCGGAATTCACCGCCACCTTCTTCTTTGTCAGTTCCAGCATCACTTGAACCGCCCTCTTTTTTGTCACTTGTGCCACATGCAGCTAGCACAATTGCCGTCATGATAGAGATCATTACTAACAACCATTTTCTTTTCATGAAAAACTCCCCTTTTCTGTAAAAAAATAAGACAACTGTACTAAAAAAGACCTAAGTTTATTGAACTTAGGTCTTACCTTTTATGACAGTTGCCCAAATCCTCACTATAATTTCCATGTTTCCGAGATAGCACAACCTAGTAAATCTGGAAATCCATTTACTAGGACAGTCCTGCACTTATTCACTGCAGACCCAGTATAAAAGTACGAGCTCCTTTTATACTTCGGCGATATTTCCTTCTTCATTGCGTCTTCGCTTGCTTTTACTCAACAATGAACTAATAAATACCGCGCCTCTACCTCACTGGTAACAATTCGTGAGGTTTGTTTATTTAATTGATATTTAGATACTACTATAAAACTAATATGTTCGTCAAGACGATTTTAACATTTTTCTGACTAATGACAATATTAGGATATTGTGCGTTCTGCTTCCACTTTAAATCGTTGAACTTTTGTTGATATTTCTGAAAATTACAACAAATATTTATTATAGAGTATGTTCTACATATGAGAAAAGTTGCGTTTTTTTCTTTCTTTGCTCCTATAAACGATGTACCATTCGTACTCTTTCAAGCATAGAATCGCTCAATACCTTTCGTCATACAAAAAACCCTGCTGAACATTGTTCGCAGGGTTTAATGGAATTATGAATTTAATAATAAATCTTCAGGATTTTCGATTAATTCTTTAACTGTTTTTAAGAATCCTACAGAATCTTTACCATCGATGATACGGTGATCGTATGAAAGTGCTACATACATCATTGGACGGATTTGAACTTCACCATTTACTGCAACTGGACGGTTTACAATTGAGTGCATACCTAAAATACCAGCTTGTGTACCGTTCATAATTGGTGTTGACATTAATGAACCGAATACACCACCATTTGTGATTGTGAATGATCCACCAGCCATGTCATTTAAGCCTAATTTTTTATCACGAGCTTTTGTCGCTAAGTTAGCAATATCTTTTTCGATTTCTGCAAAGTTTTTGCTATTAGCATCGCGTACAACTGGTACGACTAAACCTTCTTCAGTCGATACAGCAATACCGATATCAAAGAAGTTATTTAAATGAATCTCATCGCCAGAGATTTGAGCGTTTACGTATGGGTATTTTTTCAGTGCTGCAACAACAGCTTTAGTGAAGAATGACATGAAACCAAGTTTGATGTCGTTTGCTTTTACAAACTCTTCTTGTTTACGTTTACGAAGTGCCATGATGTTTGTCATGTCAATTTCGTTGAATGTTGTTAACATTGCTGTTGATTGTTTAACTTCTAATAAACGTTTTGCAATTGTTTGGCGACGACGGCTCATTTTTTCAATTGTTACACGGTCAGAATTAGCTGCTGGTGTGAATACTACTGGGCCACCTGAAGTTGCTACGGATGTAGGTGCTGCTGCTGGTGCTACAGCTGGTGCTGTACCATGAGCTGCTACATCTTGTACACGTACACGTCCTTGTGGATCTACTGGAGATACCGCTGCAAGGTCAATACCTTTTTCACGTGCAAGACGACGTGCTGCTGGAGATGCAACTACACGCTCACCAGAAGTTTCTTCTACTACTGGAGCTGCTGCAACTGGTGCAGGTGCTGCTTGTGGCGCTGCTGGTGCAGGTGCTGCCTCAGTTGGTGCTGCCGCTGCTGGAGCTGCTGCTGCGCCTTCGCCTGCTTCTACTACTGCGATAACTTGACCAACTAGTACAGTATCGCCTTCTTCAGCTAAAATTTGTGTTAATACACCTGCTTCTTCAGAAATGATCTCAGCGTTTACTTTATCTGTTTCAAGTTCAACGATGAATTCACCTTTTTCAACGCGATCGCCCACTTTTTTTACCCACTGTGCGATACTACCTTCTGTAATCGATTCTGCTAATTCAGGGACTTTAATTTCAGCCACTTTCATTTCCTCCTTTGATTAACGTGCATGACGCACATAGAAGGGCTACTGCTTAAGGGCAAGTAGCCCGGTTTCAAAAATTGATATATGTTATTTAACCTTTACTGGCTCAGCAACCGCTTCTTCAATAAGAGCTGCTTGTGCTGCTTTATGAGAATCTGCATCCCCTTCAGAAGTTGAGCTCATTGCAGGACGGCCTACATAGCGAAGTTTTTTACCTTCTGAAAGTTCATATAATGTTTCTAATGCATAATTCCATGAGCCTTGGTTTTTAGGTTCTTCTTGTACCCAAACAATCTCTTTTGCATTAGGATACTTAGCAATGATACCAGCAACTTGCTCTTTTGGGAATGGGTAAAGTTGTTCTACACGAATAATGTGTAGGTGATCGAAGCCTTCGCCGTCTTTCACGCGCTCTGCTAAGTCGATCATCACTTTACCTGTACCTAAAACGATACGCTCTACAGCTTCTGGTTTAGCCCCTAAGCGTGGTTGTTCAATCACTTCTTGGAATGAACCATTTGCTAATTGCTCAGCATTCGCCGCAGCTAATGGGTGACGTAATAATGATTTTGGTGATACGACTACAAGTGGACGTACTCCTTCTGTACCTAATAATGCTGCTTGACGGCGTAATAAGTGGTAGTAGTTTCCTGCATTTGAACAGTTCGCTACAAACCAGTTATTTTCAGCTGACATTTGTAAATAGCGTTCCATACGGCTTGAAGAGTGCTCTGGACCTTGACCTTCATAACCATGAGGTAAAAGGATAACTAGACCAGATTTTTGACCCCATTTTGAGCGTGCCCCTGAAATAAAGTTATCAAACATCACTTGTGCCATATTCGCAAAGTCACCGAATTGTGCTTCCCATACTGTTAGTACATGGCTATTTTCTAGGTTGTAACCATACTCAAAGCCTACCACCCCAGCTTCAGTCAGTGGAGAGTTGTGTACTGTAAAGGATGCGTTCGCACCAGAAATATGGTGTAGTGGTGTGAAGACATTGCCATTGTTTTTATCATGCAGTACTAAGTGACGTTGAGAGAATGTACCACGTTGTGCATCTTGACCTGTAAAGCGTACTGGTGTGCCATCTTGAATAATCGTTGCATACGCTAAAGTTTCAGCATGACCCCAGTCAACTTTTGCAGACGCATAAGCATCACGGCGTTTTTCTAAGATTTTACCAAGCTTTTTCTGTGGTTCGAAGTTTTCTTCAAACACTAAAAGCTCTTCATTGATTTTTTCTAAACGTTCCGCACCTACTGCTGTATCAATTTGTGGGAACTCTACTTTTAATTCTTCTGGCATTTCTAAATGATGATGATCATCTTTTTCTGCCATTTCTTTGACGTGGTCATAGGCTGCTTGCATTTCTGCATAGATAGCTGTATCTAGTGCAGCTACATCATCAGCAGTTACAAGACCTTCTGCCACTAATTGTGCACCATATAATGCACGCACTGTTTCATGTTTAGACACTAATTTGTATGTTTCTGGGTTTGTCACTGTTGGGTCATCTGTTTCATTATGACCATGGCGACGGTAACCTACTAAGTCCACAATAATGTCTTTGCCAAATGTTTGACGGTAGTTTGCCGCAAAACGTCCAACTTGCACTACTGCCTCTGGGCTATCTGCATTGACATGGATTACTGGTACTTCATAGCCTTTTGCAGGGTCAGAAGAATACACAGAAGAACGAGAATCATAATGTTCGGTTGTGAATCCAATCATATTGTTTGCGATAATATGGATTGTTCCACCTGTTGTAAAGCCTTCTGTTTTAGCGAAGTTTAACACTTCTGTTACAATCCCTTGACCTGGGAATGCAGCATCACCGTGTACAAGAATGCCTAAGCCCTTTGTACGGTCAAAAATAGGTTGCCCTGGTTTAGATGTATCATCTTGTGTTGCACGAGTAGCACCAAGTACTACTGGATTGCCCACTTCTAAGTGAGATGGGTTGTAAGCCAATTTCACATTCATACCGGATTCACGGTTGTAAGAAGCACCCATGTGGTATTTCACATCACCTGTCCAACCTTTTGTAATTTCAAGGCGGCCATGCTCTGGCATAAATAAATCATTGGAAACATGTGCAAAATCAGAGAACATCATGTCATAAGGTTTATTTAAAATGTGTGTTAAAACGTTTAAGCGACCACGGTGTGCCATACCAATACGTACGTTTTCCACATTTTTTGCTTCTGCCGTTTTAATAATTTCATCAAATAGAACGATTTGCGTATCTAAGCCCTCACCAGAGAAACGCTTTTGTCCTACAAAAGTTTTATGAATAAACTTCTCGAAATTTTCAACGCGAGTTAAACGATCTAATAAGGCTTTCTTCTCATCCGCAGATAATGCTTGTTTGAATGAGCCTGATTCGATTTGCGCTTGAATCCAATCACGTTCTTCAGTAGCTACTACGTGACCATATTCAAATGCTACTTTATCTGTATAAATAGCTTTTAAATAGTCGATTGCATCCTTACCATTTTTCACGTTTGCTGGCACATCTTTGAAGAAGATTGCTGCAGGAATTTCAGCTAAATCTGCAGCGCTTAAGTTGAACGCGCTTTCTTCAATTTGAGCTGTTTGTAGTTCACGGTTTTTCAGAGGATAGATATCTGCTGCTAAATGACCGCGTGAACGAATTGCATCTGCTAGTTTTACAGCGGCTAACACTTTTTTGTAATCGCCAGCAGGAGCCGCTGCTGTATGACTAGCTACAGCTACTTCACCTTCTACTACTACTGGTGCACCAAATTGTTGGAATAAAGAAACTAACTCCGGTTCTACTTCTTCAGGAGACTGTAAGAATAAGTCGTATTGCTCCATCACATATCCTAGGTTAGGACCAGAGAAAGCTGACCATGGAGAACTTACAGTTGTAACGTTGTTCGACATGAAAAATGACCTCCAAATTTTGCCTTTCGGCAGTTCCATTAATTAAATTGCAATTAATTATATAATATTTAGCCGTTCTTTAAAAGAATGTTTCTCACTACTTTTCCATATTTTAAAGAACGTTTTTTCCATCTCAATCTTACTACTCTTCACAAAAAATACAACTCTTTTTAGCAAATTAAGCAATTTTTTTCGCAAAGGATAGAATAATGAAATAAAGCGTGTATTTTTCTTAATATTTTAGCGGGATTTTCAGCGAGAAAACGGTTCCAATATTAACCTCACTCTTGACTTCTACTGTGGCATTGTATTTTTCAAGTAACATCTTCGAAATACTAAGCCCTAAGCCTGTTCCACCAATTTGGCGATTTCTTGCTTCATCCACTCGATAAAAACGATCAAAGATAAACGGAATATTGTCTTGTGCTATTCCTATACCATTATCAGTAATTTCTAAACATGCATAATTTCCAGCAACAGAAATAGAAATTTGTATCTCAGGAATTTTTTCACAATAACGAATGGCATTCTCTATTATATTACGAACGATTTGACTTAGTGCATTTTCGGTGATAAATAACGGACCAATTTCACCATGTTTCGACAGCGATATTCGCGCTTGTGGATGAACAAGCTTTACCTCATCCATCACTGCTTCGATGACCACTAATGCATTGGCCTCACTTGTTTCATCTTTTTCCTCACGCCGTGCAAGTTCTAATAATTCCTCAATCATTTTGCGCATACGAGCAATTTCTGTTAAGGAGGTATCAATGGATTCCTCTAATATGGCAGGATCATGTTTGCCCCATCTTTTTAAAAGAGAAAGATGCCCTTCAATTGCTTGAATCGGTGTACGCAGCTCATGAGAAGCATCGGCGACAAATTGCTGCTGCTGGGTAAATGAGATTTGCAGCTCGTTCATCATGGCATTATACATCTTCAGTAAATCACCAATTTCGTCATGTGATGTATAGGTTAGCTGTATAGGCTCCTTAAATCCTTGATCCATCACAGTTTTCATGGATGCACGCAATTCGTGTAGTGGCTTCATTAAATAGTTCGCTAGATAATAGCCAATAGAGCCAGATAACACTAAGGCTCCTAACCCTGCAATCAGCATGGCTGTCAAAAGATAATGCATGAGAGATTGAAAACTAGTTAACGGATGAATCACCTGAATATAGCCTTGGAAAAAGCCCATCCGAATCGGTTCATTGATGACCAGCACATCCTGCTTATCAATGGTCATCTCAAAAATTTCTTGCAACGAATTAAGTGGTGCAGCAGCAGAGGTATCATTGATTCGTAAAATATCCACCCCATCAGCATTAAATATTCGGACCGTCTCATCACGATCCGCAATCGATTTGAGCAAGCCTGTATTTTGCTGAATTTGCTGAATGGTAATTGTAGGACCTTGGGACTCTAAAAAAGAGATGATATCCTTACTTGTCCGATTGACCTTACTCTCCTCATCATTTAATAACCATGTATGCAGAGAAACATAGACGACTACACAAATAATCGTAAAGCTAATAAAGATGACACTGCTTGAGGTCAGCATCCATTTTTTTTGCAGGGACTGCTGACGTAAATAATTTCTTAACTTATTCATTCTCGCATCACATACCCAACACCGCGAACGGTTTCAATATAATCATTCATCGCCCCAGGGAGCTTTGTACGTAAATGTCTGATATAAACATCTACCACGTTGGTTTCGATATCCGTATCATAGCCCCAAACGGATGTTAAAATATGCTCTCGTGTACATACTCTATTTTTGTGCTCGATTAATAGTTTCAATAAGTCATATTCTGTCTTTGTTAGATCAAGTTTATTCCCCTGAACGAAAACTTCATAGGCAGCTACATCTATTTCAATATCCCGTAGGCATAAAGATTCACTGCTTGTCTGCTCTGGCGTGACACGACGTAAAATCGTCCGTATCCTAGCCAGCAGCTCTTCTATCGCAAAAGGTTTGACGATATAGTCATCAGCCCCTGCATCGAGTCCTGCTACACGATCCATCACAGCATCTCGTGCCGTTAATAAAATGATTGGTACTTGTGATTGTGTTCGGATACGACGGCAAATCTCAATCCCATTAATACTTGGTAACATCACATCCAGTAAAAGTACATCAAAATTTTCCGATGTTGCCAAAGCCAATCCTTCTCGACCATCAAAGGCAGTTTTTACTTCATAGCCTTCGTGTTGTAATTCAAGTTCGACAAAGCGAGCGATATGCTTTTCATCTTCTACCAACAATATCTTCTTAGGCATCATATCACCTTCTATTCCAAAATAACGATGTAGGATTTTTATCCCTATACTGTTATAGCATAACATCAAATAAAAAGTCTGTCTCACAAGGAAAACCTTGTGGACAGACTTTTTAGTGTATATCTGAAATGGAGAGGTTGTTTTTCCCCGACTCTTTTGATTTATATAATGCTTGGTCAGCTAAATCCATTAGCTCATCCAATGTTCGAGCATGGTCTGGGTAATAGGCAATGCCAATTGAAGCAGTTGGTGTAAAAAGATGGTCCTCTATCATCCAGCCTTCTGCTAATTCATCGCGAATCCGTCGAATAATATGCATAATTTGATGATGTCTTTTTTCCTGATCTCTTGTTAAGCCAGTTAAGATGACAATAAATTCATCGCCACCTATTCGAATAACCATATCATGGCTTCGAACTGTTTTGTTCAAGGAACTGCCGAATCGCTGAATAAACGCATCGCCCGTCTCATGGCCAAAGCGATCATTTACTTCTTTAAAATCATCACCATCTATATAGAGCATCGCCACACAGGTTTGATTTTCATTTGCTTCTGCTAGGATTTTAGGAAACTCCTTTTCTAAAAAACGCCGATTAGGTAGCTGTGTTAAAGCGTCGTGATAGGCTAAATACAGCAAATCATTTTCCCTTTCTTTGCGATGGGTAATTTCACGAGACACCATCATAATTTGAGAAACTTTTTCACGTTCAGGGTCGTGCACAACCGTGACATTTCCTTCTGTCCATATCGGTGTTCCATCTTTCGCCTTCAGTAAAAGCTCAAACTGTGAATCTGTTTGCCCTGTATAATTATTCAAGAATGTTTGCCATTCGCCTTTACTTTCTCGATCAATAATGTCACTGTAAAACTGTCCTTGTAGCTCTACATTTTCATAACCTAAATAAATACCATAGGACGGGGAAGCATAGATAATGATGCCATCCTCATTTGTAATCACAATTAAATCATTTGTATTTTCTGTGATGAGTCTGAAAGTACGTTCAATATTTTTTAATTCTGTGAACATTCTTTTCTTATCCGTAATATCATAGTTAATGGTTAAAATTTGTTCGATTTGACCAAACTCATCTTTTAATGGAACAATGGTAGTTTCTACCCAGTAATCGGCATGATATTTCGTTCGATAGCAAAGTTCTCCACGCCACATTCCCATCGTGTCCAGCTTATCTTCAATTATTTGAAAAAGGTCTTGCCCACGGAATCGTGGTTCGATCAATGCGTAGGGCTGACCGATTAACTCCTCCGCCGTGTAGCCAGAAGCCTGTAAAAACATCTCACTCACTTCGGTAATGTTACAATTATGATCTAATACAGCAATGGCTGTAGCTGAATTTAATGCAGATTTAAATACTTCTAGCCCGTGAGACTTCGAGCGTAATTCTGCTTTTTGTAAAGTAAATTGTGTAAAATCTTGCATGATAAGAAATATGGCAAAGGAGTTATCATCCTGCATCACTGGTGATAGTGACAGTAAATACATGCGTTCCTGTTGGTCCAATGTATGCAATTTAATAAACTTCTCGCCAACGTTTTCCCCTCTTGCAGCTTTTTGCAAACAAATTTTTATTTGTTCAACTTCTTCCTTTGGAATAATCGGTAAATCCACAAACATTTTCTGTTTGACGGTTTCATTATCTAATTGAAAATCTTCCATAAAGCTTGAATTCACTTCGTATATCATTCCTTCAGCCGATAAAATGACTGTTGAGAAAAAGGCATGGTCAAACATGGACCGCATAAATAAAAATTTATCTTCAATACTGCGGTCATAAAGTATTTCCTTCGTGATGGCTAAAATATAGTCTTCATTCTTATATTTCAACGGTCTGACGGATGTTTCATATTTACGAACCTCCGACTGAACATATGCATAATCTACATAGTCAACCTGTTTATGTTCTCTAATGGCCTCATGGTAATTTTTCTGAATGATCAAAAAATTACGCTTTGAGGTAACGGTCGAAATCATTTTGCCAATCGCCTCATTCGATAACAGATCTTGAGCTGCTTGATTTAAGCGAATATATTGATAATCGTCCCCTACTTTTTTCACGAGAAAAACAAAATCCTTGCCAATAAATAATGAGTTAAAGAAATCTTCGCTTAAAATATACTCCATGCTGTCACCTCCAGAAAAGCCATTGCCATCATGATAGAAATGTTCGTATGTATGTGTTGTTAGATTAAAAATAATACTACTATTATAACATAAAAATAAAAAATTACCTTTCTAGAATCGTAAAAATTATATCCTTATAAGGATAATATTTGATATATTACCTATTATAACAAGCCAACAATCCTACTAAAGATGTAGATATATGATTAATATTAGTTAAAATTGATAGGTTAGTCTTAATGCTAAAAAACAACAATATTATGGATAATCACATTTCATTTATCAGAATTTACTGACTATTAAACTCAAATTTTGTTTTTTTACGAGCAAAATGATTGCATCAAGCAGTTTATATGTTATATTATATTTAAAAAACTAGCCTTTTTTCGGTATGGTCGAAATCAGTAAGACAGCGGGAGATTATGGAATATCATAGTTATAACGTCTAGTTCTTTGGGTTTTAATTCCAGTACGAATTTTAGTTTTCTTCTTTATGCTTCAACGGAATTGTTTTAACTACCCTAGTAAAGGAGGCGTTTCGTATGCTTAAACATCGAGACCTGCATGAATGTACAGAGCTTTATGAGCTATTATCACACCCTTCTGTATTCCCTTTTGTCCGTCAAAAAGCCACATCCGCTGATGAATATTGGTTTATGACAAAACAACTGATTGAAGAGGAAGCGAGAGGACTCGCTATCTCGAGGACCATAACTGATGATTGGGGTCAACCAATCGGCACCATTAGTATTCACGATGTGGAGGACGGTGCAGGCTTTCTAGGAACGTGGATTGGACTCCCTTACCAAGGTAAAGGTTATAATCAAAAAGCAAAAATGTTATTTTTGAACGAGTTATTTTTTGACTATAATTTTCATACGGTCTTTCTCCGTATACGTGTTGAAAATTTAAAATCACAGCGTGCTGCTTTAAAGCTTCCCTATGTGGTGAGTGCCAATGAAAGTCATCCAACATTATTAGCGCAGGTTAATAGCGGTGAGGCACAATTTAATTTATTTAAAATTCCAAAAGATTTATTCTACCTAACAACGGCACATCAAATGCAAGAAGGCGAAGAGCAAGCAATGTAGTGTGTATATATATAAAAGAGAAGCTATAAGGTTTTGTCATTTCGACCTACCTCATAGCTTCTTTTCTTTTTTCAAATAGCACTTATTTCTTGTACCGTAAAATTAATGACGCCATTTCATCTGGTGTTTTTGGTTTTTGCGTTTTTGCCATTGTCTCCACCATTTCCACTTTACGCTCTGTTAGTGTATGAACAGACTTCATAAAAGATTCCTTTGTCAACTCGTCTTCCTGTAACACTTCTGCGTAACCTTGTTTTTTAAACAAGTTGGCATTTAAAATTTGATCTCCACGACTTTTTTGCGCTGAGAGAGGTACTAATAGCATCGGCTTGTGAAGCGCTAAAAATTCAAAAATGGAGTTAGAGCCTGCTCGTGACACAATAAAGTCTGCAGCATGCAATAAATCAGGTAACTCAGTTGTCACATACTCAAATTGCTTGTAGCCTGGCATTGCCTCCAGTGCTTCATCATAATTCCCCTTCCCACATAAATGAATGATGTGAAATTGCTTGAGGAGCTCTGGTAAGTTTTTACGTAGTGCCTCATTTAAGACAACAGAGCCTAAACTCCCTCCCATAACAAGTAAAACAGGCTTTAAAGTAGAAAAGCCGCAGAAAGCTAGCCCCCTTGCTCTTTCTCCCTCAAATAACTCAGGACGAATAATGGAGCCTGTGCAAGTAGCCTTCTCTTGAGGTAAATGCTTCAGAGTTTCTTCAAAAATTGTGAATACATGTGAAGCAAAAGGTAAGGCTATTTTATTAGCAAGACCAGGTGTTACATCAGATTCATGGATGACGACTGGCACACCTGCTAATTTCGCTGCCATCACAACGGGTACAGAGACAAACCCTCCCTTTGAAAAGACAACCTGTGGCTTCACTTTTTTAATAATACGAAAAGCCTGCATCATTCCAGCAAGCACTTTAAATGGATCTGTAAAATTTTTCATGGAGAAATAACGACGCAATTTACCACTCGCAATGCCATAAAACGGAACATCGGGGAACGCCTCGCCAATTAATTCTTTTTCAATACCTTGCTCTGAGCCAATATAGTGGACATCATAACCAAGTTCTAGTAAAGACGGGAGTATCGCCTGATTTAACGATACATGGCCAGCTGTCCCACCACCGGTTAAAATGATTGTTTGTTGTTTCACACAAATTCTCCTATTCCTTAAAAACCATTGTAGTTAGCACTACTTTTTGTTTACAGTGTTCTATTTTACTATATGCTGACGAAAAGATATAGATGAAGCATGAAAATTTCAGCTTTTCTCTCTTTACATATGCTATACTTGTTCATTATGTTCATGAAGGAAGTAGAAAATATGTATCAAACATCCACAATTAAGGAAAAATACGTGCTACTCTTAAAAATGATTGTCCCTATTTTAGTGACACAGGTAGCTATTTATCTTATTTCATTTTTTGATATTTTAATGTCCAGTCGTTACGGGACGGTTGATTTAGCAGGTGTTTCGATTGGTTCCTCTATCTGGATGCCGATTTATACTGGACTTTCAGGTATACTCCTAGCTATTACGCCAATTGTCTCACAGCTTGTGGGAGCGAAAAAAGAGATGGATGCAAAAAAGGCAGTCCAGCAAGGCATTTATGTCGCCATATTGCTGGCGATCCTTATTTTTACAGGACTCTTCTTTGGCATTGATTGGATACTTAGTAAGATGAACTTAGAGTCTGCTGTACATAGCATTGCAAAAGGCTACATCTATGCGATGTGTGCGGGTCTTTTGCCACTTTTCTTATTTTTTGTTATGCGTTGCTTTATTGACGCCCTTGGTCAGACACGGGTCACGATGATCATTACCTTAATGACAACACCCATTAATATCGTGCTGAACTATATCTTTATTTTCGGCAAATTTGGTGCGCCTGAGCTTGGCGGCGTCGGAGCTGGTGTAGCGACAGCAATAACGTACTGGCTAATATTCATGATTACAGTATGGATCATCGCTAAACGAGTACCGTTCGAACGATTCCGTCTGTTTCATGATTGGCCTAAGCTTGAATGGCTTAGATGGAAGGAAATTTTATTGATTGGGGTTCCGATCGGTATTTCCCTATTTGCAGAAACAAGTATTTTTTCTGCTGTGACCATGATGATGAGTAATTTTAGCACAGAAATCATAGCAGCCCATCAGATTGCCATCAATTTCACTTCTTTGTTATACATGGTTCCGCTCAGTATTTCTATGGGTGTCACAATATTAGTAGGTTTTGAGATCGGCGCTGGTCGCATGCGAGATGCTCGTATGTATAGTTATCTATGTGTCGGCACAGCCATTTTATTTAGCTTTATATCAGCTTGCATCTTGTTTATTTTACGTGAACCTGTAGCACATATGTATACCACAGATCAGATGGTACTTGAGTATGCCGTACAATTTTTAGTCTACGCAGCTATTTTCCAGCTATCTGATGCAATACAAGCACCAGTACAAGGCGCATTGAGAGGCTATAAAGATGTTATGATCACGTTTATCATGGCCATTATATCTTATTGGGTAATTGGCTTGCCAGTTGGGTATACCCTTGCCACACATACGGATTTCGGTCCATTTGGCTATTGGATTGGCCTTGTGGCAGGTTTAACAATGGGCGCAATTACTCTTTTAATCCGTCTATTGGTTGTTCAAAAAAGAGTCACTGTTTAACAACAAAAAATCGCTTTTCTCTAACTTGAGAAAGGCGATTTTTTTAGCGTAAAACACCTGTACGAATGATTTTCACTTGAACAGACGGCACTAGCTGTAAGGATGCATAGACAGCATGCCAATCCTTCTGAAACATTTTGGGGTGATAGGCACGAATATATCGACCAATCCCCAACGTATCCGATTGCTGACCTTGAAGAATCCGCAAAACCTCCTCAAACTCTCCCTGCACATGATCTTGAATCAACTGCTGAACCTCCTTGAAAACGGGGTCTTTATATAAATGGTCATGTGCAAATTCCTCAATTTCTACCTCTATGAGATAATCCATGTCTATTCTTTTTAATTCCTCATTCACCGTCCATTGACGCTTGATATGAATAACATCAGCCGTGATTGGCATCGATTTTCCATCATGCTTCCACATATAGCTCATCCGCGCTTGTTTGCTAGGTTGATTCATTAAGAGAAGCATCGTGAGAGATTGTTTTGGTGTTAATATTGTACCCGTAAACGTTTGACCTGAGAACAAAGCGACACCTGCCGCAACAGCATGCTTTTTATCCTCACTTAACTGAATATACGGTAGTGCTATATCAATTGTCTGTTCAAATAGCATGGAGCCAACCGTCTGTAAATCTAATTTCGGAAAAATTGTATTTTCCTCTGTGCTTTCCATAAAACGTTCATAATAGCCTCCTGCCCCCCCTGCTAAATCCTTTGTTAGCTCTATAAACGGCTTGACATCCCCTTCTGTTACAGCAATTTTTATCGAAATCGGGTTTTGGGGATCACGAAAATAAATATCCAAAATATCATAAAGAGGCTCTCTTACCGTTTGGTCCGATACAAGGATGGTCGATAACTCAGATAAATCAAGTGTTTGTTCTACTTTTAAATTGGCTTGATTCCGTACATCTCTTGGTGAAATGCCGTCCGCTTCAATCACTTCATTTTGCTGAGCTGCTGTATTCGGATAGGCATAATATCCCTTGTATGCCCCTATATATCCGTCCACCCCAACGAGCGTCACAACGGAAGCGTTTTTATAAAGTCGTTCATCCCAACAGCCAGCTAAAAGTAACATAGACAAGAGGAGCATAATCCCTTTACGATACACGTTTTCCCCTCCATTTATTCCAACAAATTATCATCATTGGTAGTAGAATCGTAAACACAATGAGTACGTAGTGTATAGAATTTTTGATAAACTCAATGCGCTGAAATTGCATGACAAATAGCGGCAGGATGGCTAAGAGAAGATGAAAAAAAACAATACTTCGTTTCGGATGCTTCCGTTTTTTTGACAAATAAAGCACACGAAAGGACAAACCGTAGATCATGACCGTAACAATGGACCAAGAAAGCCAAATATAGATGAAAAAAATATCCAGCCGTTTTACAAAATTCACTTCCTGTGATTTTAAAATATACATAATAGGCTCTGGTATTAGTTGAACCTCCTCCAAAGCAAAGAACATTTGTGTAAAGACAACCGAAATAAAATAAAAGATAAAAATGACGAGTTGATAAATCAATAAGGGCTTTCCCTTCACCTGTAAATCCTGTTTGAGAAATGGACGATAAAGGAGGTACATTTCAATCCCAAAAAAGGCATACATGCTATGAATCATGCCCGCCATGATTTGCCTAGTATTGTTCCACTCAACTGGAAAAAGATTACTCCACGTTAAATCTGGAATAGCCAGCATTAAAAAAATGACAAAGAGGAAAATGATAGGAATTAGCATGACACCAATATTGATGATGGTTTCTGGTCTAACTAAATTGGCATACAAAGATAGCCCTACAATCATCATGACAACAATCCATTCAGGTGTTCGAGGCAAGACCCATGAGGCCAGAACATACCCCATATAGGCAATTAATACAGCTGTTATTAATAACCAATAGATCAGATAGACCCAGCGAAAGAACCCATTTAAAAAGAAAAATTGATAATAGCGTTCAAAAAATAACAGCAAGCCGTAATGGAAGATGCTAGCAAGGAAGAAGACATACCATGCACTATGTTGACTGTATATGATTAACGGTGTTTGAAAGGCAATGTAGACAACACCTGTCTGAATGATAAAGAGTAGTAAAAAAAATTGTGCCTTTGATAGAGAAAAATTCATGGTGTATCCTCATTTTTTCCCTTTTCATCCTTGAGTGGTTGAAAGGAAGTAACTTGGACTGTCGGTCTAATAAATGGCCAGCGTAAAAAAATTTTATAAACAGCTTTCGGTTGAAATGGTACGATAGGTGAAAAATACGGCTGTTTCAATGACGTTAAACTAATTAAATGAATTAATAGGATGATAACTCCTACCACAATGCCTAAAAACCCAAATAATGAGGCAAGTAGCATAAACGGAAAACGGATCATGCGAATCGTGCTATTCAATTCAACGGACGGGACAACATAGCTTGAAATGGCCGTTAAGGCGACAACAATGACCATTAAGTTCGACACGAGTCCCGCACTTACAATGGCATCTCCTATCACTAATCCCCCTACGATCCCAATCGTTTGCCCTACTGATTGTGGTAAACGAATACTTGATTCTCGAATGAGCTCCATAATAATCTCAAGTATCAGTGCTTCAATTAACGGTCGATAAGGTATATCATTAACATCATTTTTTACTTGATTACTTAATTCTAAGGGTAATACCTCAAAGTGAAAGCTAATCACAGCAATATAAAATGCTGGTAAAAAAACCGCCGTTACAAACGACAGTAAACGCACTATTTTATAAAAAGAGCCAACCACTACCCGACTATTATAGTCATCAGGTGTTTGATAGAAAGAGAAAAATGTCACAGGGCCAATCAAGGCAGACGGCGAAATATTGGTCATGACCACAACTTTACCCTCCACTAAGTGGGCTACCACACGATCTGGATGCTCTGTATTTAACAATTGTGGAAATGGCGATAACACGGAATCCTCTAGTGCATCACTTAACTGGCCAATACTATAAAAATAGTCGATTTTAATGTCCGCAATCCGCTTTTCCATCTCTTGTAAGGTTTCAGGCTGTATAACCCCATCCATATAGAGATAATAAGCTTTAGTGTTAGTTTGTTGTCCAATTGTAAAAGATTTGACCACAAGAGCGGGATTATTCACTCGCTTTCGTATCAATGTTAAATTGGTATCTGCCCGCTCCACAAGACCCTCATGGGAGCCTCGCAGAATATGTTCATTGTTTGGCTCCTCAAGATTACGACCAACTTCATTGGTAATCGCTAACGTCAGCATTTTTCCCGTATCAGGCAAAATCACGAGCGTTTCACCTTGGCAAACCCGTTCAATCGCTTGCGGTAGCGCAAAATTATCAAGTGTTGTAAGTAGGGTTTCACTCCAAAAAGGTTTTTCTGTATCTAAACGTGCATAAATGGTATCCAGTATTTTTTGGACTTCCTTCGCATCAACAAGAGAAGCGTAAAAGCATAAAATAGCCGTGTCCCCTTCATGCCAATCTATTTGTCTGACGGTCAAATCCGAGGAATGGTAGAATGCTTTTTGTAGGCTTTTGATCATATACTCCACTTTATCCATAAAACGCCTCCTCTACTGGAGAGTATAAGCATTTTTCGTGTATTTCAAACGCTTAGTTCGTGTGATTCCACGCCATGAAAAAAAGATGCCCTCTAGAACATTTGGGCATCTTCATGATCAGCTATTTTTTAAAATAAGCTTCAATATCCTCATACATAAAGGGCGTTCCCTCTATTTTTTCATGGTGATTATGCAAGGCTGTCATTCGATTGATGATCGGGGCTAATTTTCCTTCATCCTCCTGCGTCAAATTGAAGGCGACGCCATAAGAATAGATTTGGTATTTTTCTTCTAAGGTCCATCTAAAAGTACCCTCTAGGTTAAATGATTGATTCATTAAAATAAAGCTAAATTTAAATTTCATCGTTTGATTAACGGGTAGCTTCAAAGAAGAGCGAATCTTCATGCCGCCTAAGCTAATATTTTCAATGATGATCGGGGTATGACCGATATTAATTTTTTGCTCATTCATTTCGATAATCGTCATAAAGCCCTTCACATAGGCCGGGAATTGAAAACGATAATATTTGCGTCGCTCCACCACAGGTTTTTTATGAACAATCGCTTTTTGTGGTGTTAAAATGCCTTGTGCCAGCATTTTTTCAAAGGCTTTCGCGGGAACAGCCTTCGTATAAATACTACCTTGCAAATAATCACATTCTTGCTGCTTTAAAAAGATAAATTGCTCGTAACTTTCAACTCCTTTTGCCACAACCTGAATACCAAGCATTTTGGCTAAATAAATCGTTGCTGAAATGAGTCCATTTTCAATCGGACGATCATGACGGATTTCACGGATAAACGCTTCATAGATATGGAGTGTCGTTGGTTGGAATGTTCGCAATGATTCTAAGGAAGAGTAGCCTGTTCCAAAATCACCAATAGCAATTTTAACACCGATGTCTTGTAATTCTTTGAGAACGGTCATCACACTTGTACTATTTTTTAAGATGGTACTTTCGCTAATCTCGAATTGTATATAATGAGCGTCAATCGAATTTACCTGTAATTGCTCTTGGACAAACTGAATAAAGCCCTTTTTCATCAGACGGATTGGCGATATCTTAATACTAATTGTTCGCAGCACATGCCCTTGCTGCTTCCAGTGCTGTAACAACGCACATGCTTTTTTAATCACCCAATCTGTAATGATGTGAATCATATGGTTTTCTTCCGCTAATGGAATAAATTCACCAGGTGACACAAGGCCCCATTCTTTATGATGCCAACGAATTAACGCTTCTGCACCATTGATAACCCCCTTTTGCGGCTCTACCATTGGTTGGAAATATAATTCGAATTCCTCATTTAACATGGCTTGTCGCATATCTCGGTCTAACACATACTGCTTATAGGAAGTAATATCCTCTGTAAAGGCATAAATATGAAAACGATTCCTTCCCTGCTGTTGCGCATAGCATAAAGCTGAATATGCATTTTCTAATAAAATGTTTCTCGTTAAGCCCTCCTCTGGATAAAAAGCAATACCAATGCTAGCAGATAGGTGCAAGTGATAGTCTTTTATCGAAAAAGGTGTATCAAAGGTTTTCAGTACACGGCTAGCCAGCGCGTAAATATGTTGCTTGCTCACATATTTTTTAATGACAATGATAAAATGCTGATTGTCTAAACGTGCCATGTAACTGTGATCATCTGTTAGTGTTGAAAAGTAGTTAGTCACCGTGCGCAGAAGCTCATCACCGATTTTCGTACCTAGCGCATTATTTAAGATATGAAAGCGGTTAATCGAAATATATAATAGTGCGAAGGGTTCGCCAGCTAAGCATAAGGTATCAACTTTATCATGTAAGCTCAAGCGATTTGGTAAACCTGTCAATTCATCATAATACACTAAATAATTAAGCTTCTTTTCTCGTTCAATCTCCTTTGTAATATCAGTTACTAAGCCGAAAATATGGTTGACCTCCCCTTGCTGATCTAGTCTCGGCACAATTTGCTCCAGCAACCACTTTGTCTGATTCTCCCCCGTTAGGATACGATAAATCACTTGATAGCTTTTGCCTGAAGCGAGATGATCAGTATACGCTAATACCTCCTCACGATGTGCAGGATGAATCATATTAATCCATACTTCTGAGTCATCATAAAGCTTAGCTAATGGAATACCAAGAATTCCTTCCAACCCTTTAGAGGCGAACAGCATATTGCCACGAATGGAATCTCGCATCCAAATCCCTGCATCTAAATTGTCAAAGATAGAATGATAGTTGGCTAATGTATCATTTAGTGTTTTCTCAAGTAGTTTGAAAGCCGTTTCGTCTTTGACAACCCCAATCATCTTAAAGGGCTTGTCATCCTTCCATATTACTTCGGCGGCTGCCTGTAGAAAACGCAGTTCATTGGTTTTACCGTGATAAATTCGGAAGTCACTGTCAAAATTAGTCCCTTTTCGAGCATGATTAAATGCATCATATGTCCTTTCATAATCATCTGGATGAATGAACTGGAAAACGTGATCAATACCATCGTTATCTGAACGTGCAAAGCCAAAAATATGATAAAAGTTATCTGAGCAAAACAGTTTGTCATGCTGAATAAAGTACTCCCAGCTCCCAACTGCCGCAATATGCTGGGCGTAATTTAAATGCTTCTCATGTAGCATTAACTGATGCTTCATGGCTGAATACGTGGACATATCTTCAATGATTAAATAGAGCCCCTCGGCCTGATTGTCGTCATTTTTGATTGGTATAAACGTCAGTACGAGGCTTAGGTTTTGTCCTTGATGCTGTAGTCTTTCAATATCAATCTTGACCGACTTTCCTCGTAATGTTCGATTGAACGCTCTTTTTAATCGTTTATAATCTACATCAGTCAGAATTTTCTTGAAATCTTCTGCATGACTAGGTCGATATTGTAATAGCTCATAGAGTGCTTCTTGATTGACGTAAATAATTTCGCCATCTGCCGCAAACACAATCATCATATCGGGGTGATACTTGGCAAAGGACATGGCATATGAAAATAAACGATGATCTTGAGCTGTTGCCAGCGCAAACGTATGCGGTCTTTCTTCTTTTGTAAAAAACTGCTTTAATAGATTCGGCTTTTTCATCCATCTCACCTCTCCCTACTTTTTACCCACTACTTATTTATCAATTCCCCCAAAATACAGTTTAAAAACTACTATTTATAAAAGAGAAAGAAAAGTTTCATCGACCGTTTTTCGCTGGAGAAGCGCTCTTTTTTATTAGGGGATGCCCCTATCCAAAGAAATAGTTTATGTGTTTTTCTTAAGGTACTACGATTAATTCCATATCCAATAGCCAGCGATCAATGGCTTGCTTTGGATAATAGACTTTGTCCCCTACCTTTACATGAGGGATTTCGCTTATGTAACTATTAGATCCGTCTGGCACTTCTGTTAATTTTAGCACTTCCACTACATTGATTCCTAAATAATCAGCTGCCTCTTGTTGTGACAATAGCTGGTGTTGCACGGATTCCTTTGGCTGCTCTTTTAAACTAGTGGCGATGAGCCAGCTTCCTATTAAAAACGACACGGCTAATGAGAAAATCGCTATTGCTATGCTATATTGTTTCAATTCTATCCTCCCTTTCTCATCAAATTTTACCATTAATTCAATAAAAAAAGATGCTCTATAAGCCTTTATAGACTTATAGAGCATCTTTCTATTAATAAATGATTATTTTTGGATAAATTGTTGTGTCCAGTAGTTACCCGATTTCACATAACCTACACCGATGTGTGTAAATTTACCGTTTAAAATGTTCGCACGGTGTCCTGGTGAGTCCATCCACGCTTGTACTACTTCTTGTGGTGAACGTTGACCTTGAGCAATGTTTTCACCTGCAGCTTTATAAGCGATACCTAAAGCTTTCATACGATCAAATGGTGAACCAAATGTTGGGCTCGTATGTGAGAAATATTTATTTGTTTGCATATCTTGTGATTTTTCACGAGCTGCAGCCATTAATTTTGCATCTGTTTGAAGTGGTGATAAACCAGCTTTTGTACGCTCAGCGTTTGTTAATTTTACTACTTCTTGTTCAAATGCGTCCACATCTGAAGTTGTTGTTGATGGTGTTGAAGTAGTTGGTGGTGTTGCTGGCTTTTCATTTTGTGATGATTGATTATTATTTGGCTTTGTTGGTGTTGTATTATTTGTTGTTGGCGTCTCATTAGATGGTGTAGATGCCTGTGGAAGTTTAATCGTCCACTTATGATTATTGTTTGACCATTTATAATAATAAACATTACAGTTTGTTGATTGCTGTACGGAATTCCCCTCTGTTGTATTTGCAGCAGCAGAAGCTATTTGAATTGGAGCTGCTAAAAGAAATGTTGCACAAATTGCAGTTAGTGTTTTTTTCATGTTTGCAATTCCTCCTTCTCTGCCACTAATCGTAAGGGATGATTTTCATTAAAATCTTACCAACATCTGCTAACTACACCAACGAAGAAGAAAATGCGCGAAAAATCACGTTTTTTTCGCGTTATTTTTTAGCAGGTTTCACCAATCTATGAAATACTTACGTTTGAAAGAGGGTTGACACCCCTCCTAAACTCTTAAATATTTTAGAAAATAAACAGCTGATATGAATAAAAAATGTATGTTTTATACACTCATTTTTTAATCGCCTTTCTTCATTATTTTCTTTGCATCACCCTAGAGATGGCTAGTGTCGTAGCCTCATGTTAGCCTAATATTACAATTGTGTTACAAGAGCGTTACATTTCATTTACATAAAAATAAAACAACCTGTGTAAAGCTACACAGGTTGTTCACGTGCAGAAATTCACTGGTTGCTTTATTCTTCAATTAGCCCCAATAATAGGTAAAGCACTAACATTCTCTCCAATAATAACAAGTTTTGCTGGCATTTTTATATATTCTGGGAGCCATTGCACCATTCCATAAGCATATTGGAACAACATTGGGTTTTTGATGCCCTTAATTGGTACATAGCCTTTCATACGATAAATCGTTTCAGGTAATGCACGCACCCAATCTTCAAACTGCTCCTGTGTAAATTCCTGATCTGTAAAATCTACTAAGCGAGAGCCCAGCTGCATTGAGGCTATTGGCGCTTTAACTATATCTGCTTTATCGACCTGTGTTGTTGCCTTCAGCCCCTCTAATAAGCTGAGTGGTACGCGTCCATTTGTCGTTTGCAATATAAAGGCATGAGGGTTCAAGCCCTGTAGTTCATAGACGACCTGACCTTGCTCTGCCTCTGTTAATAAGTCTGTTTTATTTGCTAACAATAGATGTGCATGGCGAATTTGCTCCAGAAATAAAGAGCGCACTTGTGGTGTTAATGTATCACGGTGTAGCCAGAGCTTAGAATCCGCCACCGTGATAATGCCTTTCACATTGAGCTGATCTGCAAAAAGCGGTGAAAAAACGGCATCCAAAGCTTCTACAGGATGTGCTGCACCTGTTGTTTCGATAATGAGCACATCAAAATCACTATCTAATAGAAGAGATTGAATTTGTGCCTCTGTTTTTTCAGCACCCGAACAGCAAATACAGCCCTCTAGCATCTCCTTTAGCGGGATATCCTTTTCCACTGCCTGCGAGTCAAATGGCAGCTTCCCGAGCTCATTCATAATAACAGCAGGCTTTAATTTCTTTTCTTTTAGCTGGCGAATGACATCTGTCAGCATGGATGTTTTGCCACTCCCTAAAAAGCCACTAAATAGGTACACATCTTTCATATTAGTTCCTCCCATAAAAAAAGCTGTCGCAGATGCCGTGAAAGACAACTGTTGCGACAGCTACATTGTTAGTTTGTTGTTTCCTCTGTTTTTTCGGCTGTTCCTACAAGAAGCTCTTTCGCTTTTAGTAACTGAGGATCATCGGCTTTCATTTTTGCACGTAATGCATCCATTAAAGCATACGTTGTATTACCTGTTAGAATGCCTGTTTCTTCAAGGTTGTTCGCTGCTTGTAGTTTTTCTACTGCCTGTGCGGTATTGTCATCAAAGATCCCATCTACTTCACCAGGCTCATACCCTAGCACCTGAAGCATCTCCTCTGCTGCTTTCACAGAGTCAGATTGTAGGCCTGTCTTCATTTCTAAAGAGGCATTCAAGTATGGTAAAGAGGCATAGGATGGATACGCAACTTTGACATCAGGCTCAATTCCTTTTTCATTAATCCAGTTGCCCTTCGGTGTTAACCATTTACCTGTCGTAAATTTCAAATTAGAGCCGTCTTTTAATGGTGTAACATTTTGGACAGTTCCTTTACCGAATGATGTTTCACCAACAACTTTAGCACCAACTGACTCTTTTAATGCTCCTGCCAAAATCTCAGAGGCTGAAGCACTGCCACTATCAACTAGTACCGTAATCGGTAGGTTATATTTTTTACCTGCAATGGCATTTGTAATTTGAGGCTCCGCATCTTTTTCTTGTACCTGCACAATCGCCTTTCCTTCTGGTACAAAGAAATTAGAGATATCGACTGCAGCCTTTAGGTAGCCACCAGGATTTTGACGTAAATCTAATACAATGCCCTTCATTCCTTTGCCTTCATACTCAGTAAGGATTTTTTCAAGCTCTTGGGCAGTTTGTTCACTAAATGATGTAACTTGAATATGGGCAATATTGCCATCCAGCATTTCACCATAAACGGTTTCGACTGGGATGTCATCACGAACAATTGTCATTTGAATAGGTTCCGTATTTTCGCCACGTTTTACCGTTAATTTTACGGGTGTTCCTTTTTCGCCACGAATCAGTGCAACTGCCTCTGTTGCACTTAAGCCCTGAATACTTTTCCCATCAACTGTTAAGATAATATCTTTTGGTAATAAGCCTGCCTTTTCAGCAGGAGAATTTTTGATAGGTGACACAACTGTAATATAACCATTACGTTCTTGGATTTCTGCACCAATTCCTTGGAAGCTTGAAGATAAGCCAGAATTAAATTGATCCGCTTCTTCCTTTACCATGAAATCGGAATAAGGATCGCCTAATGCATCAAACATACCATTGATCGCACCATCGACCACTTTTTCATCGTCAATATCTTGGTAATAGTTATTTTTCAGTAAATCAAATGCTTCATATAATTTTGTAAATTCCTCTCGTTCAATCGGAACTTTCACTTCTACTACTTTCTTATCACCAAAGGTTAACGCAAATATTGTTAAACCTGCCGTAATAAGAATTGTAAAGAACATTAGCATGATAAATTTAAACGGTTTCAGTTGTATAAATTGTCCTGCCGGCTTTATTTCAGCTGGAGTCGGCTCCTGCTGCTGTTCTGTACTTTCTTTTTTCTGTTCATCCATCTTGATTGTCACCACTCTCATTTACACTAACTTGTTGTCACACTACTACCATCTTAACAGGTTATCCAGAAGACGAAAAGAAAAAGACTGTCAAAATTTCATGACAGACCTTGTCCGATCATGCTTCATTCTAACTAGCATTCCAGCACCTATTCAGCCATCATACTACTAAGTTTAGGCATATTATGGTACTGCCTTTTAATTTTACTCATTTCCTAGTAGCAGTCAACAAAAAACTCAAAGAATCATAGAAATGCTATAAGAATATAACGTGCCAGTGTCCAAAAAAGTTGCATCCTATCAGGAATTATTCATGAGTTTTTGCAGTTTTTTATATACGGAATGCACGGTTAATCGATGAAAGGCAATCAATTGTCCTTTATAAACCACTGAAAAAATACCATATGGTGTCGGTGATTTCTCCATCAGCTCTTCTCTCGTTTGAAGATCCACCAGCACTGGCTGCAATCCTAATTTTTCGGCAGCTAATTGAATATTTTCCGTGGCGACGTCTATATATGGACATTGAAAGGAACGTAAAATCGTTAAATGAGGAAATCTCGTTAATCGTTCCTGCCAATTATCAGGAAAGTATGGCCGTTCAACGCTTTCATGAAATGGAAAGACCCATAATTCAAAATCATCGAGTGCTGTTGCCATATGTTGAAACTGGTGCTGTAAAAATAAATCCTTGCTTGGCGTCCAGGAAGTTTGGTCATTTGTAATGACCACCACTCCCTTTTTCCCACGTTCCTTGGCATCCTTTAAGCACCTCTTCAGTAATTGTGTACCATAGCCCTTCCCCACTGCACTTACCCATAAACAGTGAATCACCACATAGCCATCTGCATGTACAACTCTTGAAGAGTATTCCGCGTCTGTATATTCTATAAAACCTACTTGTTTTTGATTTTCAAGTACTTGTATGTAATGTAAGCCCTTTTCAAATTGTTGATTAAGCCATTTGTTTTTGTTCTGATAGCCCTCTGTTTTTTTCTTGCTTCGTAAACAAAAGCTGCCCTTCCCCTCTAACAGCTCACTATTCATTTCAATCAGCTCTACATGGTGTGTCAATGCTAGTCCCCCAATCCGTTGATTGTACTAATTTTACCATTTTTAGTGAATCATTCAACATCATCGGAATCGCCTTTTCACTTGTTGTCGCATATGATGCAAGTAATGACAAATGTAAGGAGGAAAAACAATGGGGAGAAATAATAAACCGAGCCAAGGCAATGAAT
The DNA here is from genome assembly GCF_027557635.1 of Lysinibacillus sp. JK80. Classification (NCBI taxonomy): domain Bacteria; kingdom Bacillati; phylum Bacillota; class Bacilli; order Caryophanales; family Bacillaceae; genus Lysinibacillus; species Lysinibacillus sp. JK80. The sequence goes on from NZ_CP058997.1 coordinate 915,394, forward strand.
CCATAGAAATTTATGCGGCTAAGCTATCCTATATTGGCACAGCCATTTCAACATTAGGGGATGGTTTACAAACCATTGCAGCGGGACTCGCATTAGAAGCGCTCCAAAACGCGAACAATGATTCTTCTCAAACGAATAATGGCAATGGAAATGGGCATCAAACAGTTAAAATAGATAATATGCAGAAACAAATTGATTATTTAATTGCTGAGCTTAAACACATCAAAAAAATGTTTAAATAACCTTTACATAAAGAAAAGTGTTGAAGACATTTCTGCTTCAACACTACTGTTTTTTTTCCATTTTCTTATGTGTCCTTTGGATTTCCAATAATTCAGAAACCGTCACAAACTGATAGCCCTGTTTTTCAAGCTCCGGTATGATTTGTTCCATTGCCTGAACCGTTTGTGCTCGATTTCCCCCACCGTCATGAAATAGGACAATATTGCCTGCCTTCACACCTTTTAAAACGGTATTCACGATGCGATGAACACCTGGGCTTTTCCAGTCAAGCGTATCTAAATGCCAAGACCACATAACAACCTTATAGCCTTTTTTTGAAATTGCATCAATCATCGCATCGGTATATTGTCCTTCAACTGGTCTAAATAATGTTGGCTGATAGCCTGTAATCCCTGCAATCACTTCATCTGTTTGCTGTATTTCTTTCATTAAATTGGTAACATTTGTTCTTAAAGGGTGTGTATAGGTATGATTGGCCAATTCATGTCCTTCTTCGTACATTCTTGTAATCAGCTCAGGATTTTTTTCTGCATTTTGACCGACAATAAAAAAGGTTGCTTTTGCATTATATTTTTCCAATACATCAAGGATATTCGCTGTATATTTGCGATGAGGCCCATCATCAAATGTTAAGGCAATGATTTTTTCATCTGTCTGAATTTCCCAAAGAATTTGACCTGCTTCCTCATAATACTTTCTTCCTTTATTTTCAGAAGAACTCACTTTTACATAAAAAAGCGATACCGTGATTAGACTAAGTGGTAGTAAAAGCAATAAAAACTTTTTCACATTTTCACGTCCCCAAATAATTATTTTCGTACTTTATTATTTGAGGATTTCCTAAAAAAATGCTTATGTTTCACATTCATTCATTAAAATTTGGTGGTGGATATGATGTGCCAGATGTTGCATATACTCCTCTATCAACCATCCCAATGTCCTTTGTTGTTGATTCATCACACATGGCTGGGCCAATGTCTCTTCATCAAGGTGGTCCAGTACATACATGATTTTTTTGTTGATGCTTGTCCACAACATTAAAATATCTTCTAATGGTAATTCCTGATAGCCCTGTAACGCGACCCATTATACTTGGTCGTATGTAGTCACTACATAGGGTGAAGCTTCATTCTGAACTTGAAGAAATCGTTCAAGATTGACAATAGCCGAATCACATAAATGACCGATTACTTCTTTTTGGACCATTTTTTTGGAGCAGGTCGTTGTGTTATTTCCGCTTCTGTCATCACACGAAATACTTCTGGTACTTTTATAAGCCAATAATGTAATTGTTCAACTGTCTTTTGCACGAAGGTCACTCCCTTCTGAAACAATTGTTACGTAATAATCTAATAATGCAATCACTGCCTGCACCCGCTTATGTTCGATTTCAATTTTAAAGGAAATCCATATAATGGCGACATTAAAACTCAAGACGGCTAATGCAACGATTTGGACAAGCGACATGCCGATCATGAGCTTGCTATTCATGGTTGTAGCAAGCAATGTAAACATGGATAAAATAACACCACTCATGGTAATAAACATGGGCTTCATGCGTATTATCTCATTTGCCTGTACCTTTAACAGATGGACAATAAATCGCAGCTCTTGCCTTGTATATTGTTGCTGAAGGATAACAAAATAGGACTGATACACATCCTCATCAAGCTTTTTATGCAATATATTTTTATGCATCTTTTGCACAAATTGATCACAGAAATCGTTCGCCAACGCTTGCTCTGGCTGTAGCTGTTCTTCTTTATGTTCTATAAAAGCGACCCTCAAACCTCCTCACCCTCTCATATTAAAACTTTCACTCCATTTACTATATGAAGGAAAGAGAGCCGTGTAGTACGAATTGAAGCAAAGTCGTTTATTTTTGAGTGTCTTTTTGCCGCGCTCTACTTAATCCAAAAATAGCTGTTGCGAAAACAAAAACTACCGTACAAAGCCACATTGTCACCCCATTCCAAGCGCCTTTAGCAATCGTAATATTCGCTAATAGCGCTATTTGCATGATACAAACGGCGATATAAAGCATAAATGTGTAATTCAACCGAGAGCCTCCATTTTCTAAGATCCAAAAGCGAAAACAAGATCCGTCTCGCAAACTATTTCTCCATCTACCATTGCAATCCCTCTGCCTTTCCAACAGCGCCCTTCACACGCGTAATCTCCACTTCTAGATGTAGCTGATCACCAGGCTTTACTTGCTTTTTAAAGCGACAATGATCGATTCCTGCCAATAAACCTAATCTTCCCTCATTCCCAGCCTTTGTCAGCATAATTACTGCACTAACCTGTGCTAATGCTTCAACAATTAGCACACCTGGCATCACAGGATACTGCGGAAAATGACCTTTAAAAAACTCTTCATTAATCGTTACATTTTTCAACCCCACTGCGCGCTTGCCCTCTTCTAACTCCACAATACGGTCTACCAAAAGAAATGGATATCGGTGTGGCAAAATAGCTTGTAATTGTTGACTTGTTAACATATGAATTCCTCCAACGTATTTTTTATAATCTTATTCTAACACTAAATATTAGTACTAGGTAATAAAATTTAATAAGTATTATTCATTAGTTTTCTGAATTATTTTTCATTATTTTTTCAATATTTCTTTATCGACAGCCACACAATAGCTAGAATATAATATTCCATGCATTCACCCTAGAATGATTAGTTTATTAGAATAGGATGGTTTCGCATGTTATCTTTTATCGCAATAGTTCTTTTATTATTTTTAATTCCAGGTCCTGCAGTAATTATTACCATTACACAAACATTAAAAAGCGGAAAAAAGAATGGTATTTATACAGCTTTAGGTATCGGTCTTGGTGACTTGGTTCATACATTAGCGGCTGTTTTAGGTCTCTCTGCTATTTTAATGAAATCAGCCACTGCCTTTGAAGTGGTGAAATATATTGGTGTGGCATACCTTGTTTACTTAGGCATTCAGATGCTCCTCACAAAGCCAAAGAAAATTGAGCAACCGACTGTCGAACAAAGTCCTGCTAGTACTTCATTCCGTCAAGGCTTTTTAGCAGAAATCCTCAATCCAAAGACGGCACTGTTTTTCCTAGCCTTCCTACCGCAATTTGTTCAGCATAACGAGCAATCTGTCACAAGCCAATTGCTAACACTCGGTATAACATTTGTCGTGATGAGTGCTTTATATACAATCCTACTCGCAGTAATTACAAGCTTCATTGGCGAAAAAATCTTTACAAAAACAAGCGGTAGCTCACGCTGGCTCGAAAAGACAGTTGGCTTCGTTTATATCGGTCTCGGTGTCCGTTTAGCATTACAGACACAAAGTAGATAAATTGGAGAAGAACACAAAAAGTGTTCTTCTTTTTTTGCAGGAAAATGGAGTTTTAATAGCCAATAATATTAAAAAGGAGGGTTACATTTGAATCAACGTCAAGAAAATCTATTTCAGCAGCTAGCCAATTATCGTGGCGAGCTGCTTCACTTACTCGAGCATGTATCAGAAGAAAAAGCGAACATCATCCCAGCTGGATTTCATAATAATATTCGCTGGAATATGGGTCATGTTTATCTCGATCAATATTTATGGATAGAGGCATTAACAAAGGAAAAGGATATAGATTTAGAAGCTCTCAAGAAATGGTTTAGCTTTGGTACATCGCCAAAGCATTTTGACGACGAAACGCCATCCTTCGAGGAATTAAAGAAGTATTTAGCTCAGCAGCCTGAACAATTAAAGGAACAGTATGGCCATCGATTGTCAGAGGAATTCCCTCCTATTGATATGGGTATGCAAACCATTGAACAAGTACTGTTACGCACCATCTTTCATGAAGGTATGCATTTACAAGCGATTTTAACCATTTATCGATGCCTAAACGAAGCAACAGACCGAGTTTGATACTGGGTCTGTTGCTTACTTGTTTATTGGTAGTTTTCAAGATAGTTGCCTTTGTCAAAAATTTCTTTCGGACTTAAAGCAGTCCACTCCTCTATCGATACATTGGGATGCAAATCCAGATAGGATTTTACCATTTTATAGCCCTCACTGTAGCCATATTCATAGGGTAGACCATTTCCACCTAAATTGATTTCAGATGCACGATTCAAGTCCCTCTTTTCGAGATCTCCTACAATTTTTGACCAATAAAAGTCTTTGGAATTGAAATCAATTTTCCTTAAATCCATTTCGGGATTGACTAATTTTTCAAACATAACTGCTTTTCCTTCAAACACCATGTGGTCCAATACGGTTCCTTCAGTTCTTGGGCGGTTTTCAGTCAAAACACTATGATGATATTCATGAGGTATTGTATATCTTATATATTCATCATTATAATATTTATTGTATAGAACAGTTATTTTACCTGACCCTATAGCCACCATGCCAATCCCTACATCTGTAGCAGGAAAAACACATACGGTTGTTTCATTTTTTGTAGGAAGAAAATCAGAAGCTTTGAAAAGAGCTTCTTTAATGCTCCTTTCCGTTGCTTCCCTTTCAATATTTTCACTTAATAATTGATTATCTTTTATTTGTTTAGGCGTTATGTTTAGCACCAACTCAGCCAAGTTTATATATTCACCATTCTCAAAACAAGCACTATAAACTGGATCAACAACCTCTTCTCGATAGATGTCCAATGGCGAACGATCTGGGTCACTTTCTACCTTTTCCGTATAGTTTTGAAAAAGCTCATAAGCATGAATAATTTTAAATGGTTGCTTTGTTTCAGGATGTTCGAATGAAACCGTGATATTTTCTACATCTGGTTTCTCATAAGAAGGCTTTTCTGTTTGTGCACAGGCACTAAGTATGAAGCATAACATCATTAATACGATAAAACCCTTTACACAATTCATCCTTTTCATCCGTCCTTTTCATCAGGAAATAATTTAACCATGCTAACGTTCATTAACGATATGCCCTGTCGCTCGACTGTTTGTGTTTGCATGATTTGGTATCCTTTCCGTTCAAAAAATGGTCTCGCTGTAAGACTAGCATCCGTGTAAATATGGGTAAGACCAAGTTTTCTTGCGTCTGCTTCTAGTAAATCTACGATGGCTGATGCAATCCCCTGTCCTTGAAAATCCTTATGGACATAAAGTCGATTTAAATAGCCCTCCATTGTCATATCCCCAAAGCCAACAATTTGATGATGCTTCCGTGCGACATAGGTCTTATTATGTCTTAAAGTCTTTTGCCAAGTGGCTACTTTAACTGGCTGTATGGCTAACGGTGCCCAAGCCTCCAATTGGGCCTGTGAATAATCTTTTGCGTTTACACTATGTACGGTTTCGTAAAATAATTGCAGAATTTCTTCTAAATCATCGTCATGATAGTTTGTAAAATGAAGCATCTATACACCCCCTTTTCTCGCAATCTATTATACCAATGATAGGATATTTATGTAAAATTATAGCAAGCTTATAGATCAAAGTAATCTATAAGCTTTTGTTCTACTGTTTCGGTGTATTGGCTGTCAGCGGATTTGCATTGGCTACTAATTGTACAGGCGTAGTTGTTTGTTGAAAGCTATCCTTTTGTCCTTGATTCGATTTTCCGTAGCCTTTCATCACAGCAAATAATGCTGCACCAACAATGCCCCATGTCAAAAACTTCATTTAAAAAACCTCCTTTCAGCATTAGTATTCGAGAACAAATACAGATTATACGCTGTCAAACAGTTGCTAATAGCGGTGGTGACTTTGTATAATTTGTATTTCAACTTCTTTACTTTGATATCTAGCAACACGATAGTTTTAATCTAAATGACACACTGCAAAAACAAGTCCAAAATATTGAAGATGATACACAACCTTTTCCAGCCAAAAGAAAAAATAGTAAAGTTTTTATTATATACATAAGAATATTATGGTAAAATTTCCGATGGTGGTAAGTGTTAAAGTATAAGGAGGTTATATACCATGAAAAAATTTTTTACAGGGCTATTTTTAACATCTACATTATTTGTAGCAACACCTGCTGATGCCGCAACGACACAAATCAAAATCGACGATGTTGTGGTAAAATCTGATACAGCACCCGAGCAAAAAAACAATCGAACAATGGTGCCATTACGAGTGATCAGTGAAAATCTTGGTGCGCAAGTTCATTGGCAGGATTCACAAATCACCCTTTCAATGGATCAAACAACCATTAAATTGAATCTTAATAACCGAACAGTCATTAAAAATGGTCAAAAAGAGCAATTGGATGTACAACCATACATGAAAAACAATCGCACCTATGTACCAATTCGCTTTATTGCTGAAACATTCGGCAGCCAAGTGCATTATAATGATGGCACAGTAAATATTACGACTGAACCATTGCTAATTGAAGATGAAAAAATCAAGGTACTACGCTATGAATACCATATGACAATGGGTGGTGTCATTCAGGACATCAAGGGCAATGCCTATCACCAAGCACTTTTCAAAATTTTCCAAGAAAAGAAAGGCGACAAAGTAGAGGCTCCGAAAGATTATTATTGGCACCTCAATCTAGAAACTCCTGGATCTTATTACAAGCTTGGTCAATTTGATTTTATGAGCCATGATCAAAACAGTGTTCGACAATATGATATCTATACATTAAATCAACCTTTCCCAGAGGAATTATTACAAGGCTATCCTGAGTATTTACTCCATGATTTCGATGGCGATAACTGGTATATTTTCTCTGAGCAAGCAGTGAAGTCAATACAGCAGCTGATTAATAGTGCATATAATAATGGCTTTAGCAAAATAATTAGTAATACAGTCGCTTAAAAAAATTTTTAATGGCAGCTATACACAACATATTCTGTAAAAAGATGTGCAAAATATTCATATCAACGATTGATTGATGGAGGTTTGCCTCATGCAGAAATTCCTATCATTAAGTATAGCGCTACTATTCCTTTTATCTGCTTGTTCGTCGGAAAAAGCTCCGCCCAGCGAGGAAGCAGAAGCCAAAGAACAGACCGTAAATGCGCAGCCAAAAGAAAATCTAAACGTTTTGAACGATGATCAAGGTTGGGTAATGGCTGAGTAATGAGAAAAGCGTGTTTTGATATTTTTTATCAAACACGCTTTTCTACACTATTTTTGTATAATCTGAATAAGGTTGCCACATGTATCATTAAAAACTGCTATTGTGACTTCTCCCGCTTTTGTCGGCTTAAGTGTAAATTCAACGCCTTTCTCCAATAAACGGCTATACTCCTTTTCTAAATCAGCAACTCCAAACATTGTTGCTGGAATGCCTTCAGCGAAAATCCTCCTTTGATAGTCCTTTGCTGCAGGATGCTCATCTGGCTCAAGTAATAGCTCAGTGCCCTCTAAATCATCAGGCGACACAAGCGTTAGCCATCTATGTTTTCCTACTGGGACATCCTCCTTTTTTACAAACCCTAGCTTTTCCGTATAAAATGCCAGTGCCTTTTCCTGATCTTGTACAAAGATACTGTTAACAATAATATTCAATTGCTTTTCCTCCTTTTAAGTCGTTTAAGAAGCATCCTTCACACGTAAACTTTACTCTACCCATCCTTTCAGTAAATCTTTAAGTGGTTCCTTATTGAAAAGAATGACTCGATATTTTCCCTTCCGCTGTGATAGGACGAGTCCAGCACTCTCTAAGACAGACAGATGCTTAGCAATCCCCTGCCTCGAAATTGAAAGTTCATGTTTCATTAGAAGACGCACCGTCAATTCATACAACGTCATCTCATCACACTCAGCCAGTTCATCTAATATAAGTCTCCGAGTCGAGTCCCCTAGTGCTTTAAAAATAGCGTCTTTATCCCAATTCATAGCTTGATTATAGGCAACTCTATGGTTGCATGTCAACTATAAGCAACTTGTGGGTTGTATGATTTTTGTACGTGTGGTCTCCTTATTTGAACAGGGTGAATCTTTAGGAGCGGGGCTCTACTCATTTGGAGCGGCTGCTTACCTATCATGAGTAAAAAAACAGCAAGCCTGAGTTAGCTTACTCAGACTTGCTGTTTTTCTTCGATCGGTAACACTGTAGAATATTTAATTTCTCGTAAGGATAAATTCGTTTGAATTCTAGAAACGCCAAGCTTATTTAATTTTCGAATAAATTGATCTAAGTCTTGGCGGTCTCGAATTACGACCTTTAACAAATAATCATAGGCACCTGTTAAGCAATGACATTCCAAAATTTCGGTCATTGTTTTCAAGCTGTTTTCTAACTCCTCTATTTCCTTCTCCTGATGAATATTTGTGCTCATAAATATATAGCACAATAAATCAAACCCTAGTTTCTCCTGATTTAAAATTGCGACTTGTTGATCTATATAGCCTTCATTTTCTAGACGTTTCACCCTTGTATGGGTTGCTGGTGGGGACAGATTCACCCGTCTAGCTAATTCCGCATTGCTAATGTGAACCTCTCGCTGCAAAATCGCTAAGATTTGCAGATCGACATTATCTAATCCTTTATTTTTATATCCTCCATTGTTTTCTCCTCTTTTGATTATTTTTAGACAAGGAAGTTTTTAACGCGATTTCAAAACATTATTTTGATATTCATTAAATAACTTTCGATTATTTTGATTTTATTCAATTATACAAAATATTATACTGATAAATCACTAATAGTGCTATGATTCTTATTATACATAAAAGCAAAAGGAGTGTACCTATACTGTGGTTAAATTTTATATGGGCTTAATGCTTGTCACGAGCTTACTATGGGGAGGCAATTTTGTTGTGGCTAAGACGCTAGTGGCTCATGCCTCTCCAATGACCTTAACGTTGGTCAGATGGCTGATCGCAGTGATCGTCCTGCTACCGTTAGTTTGGTGGAAAGAGAAGAGATTGGTTCCTGCTAAAGCCGCTCTTGTGCCATTATGCCTGATGGGCATTACAGGTGTTGCCTTGTTTAATATATTTCAATTTTTAGCGTTGGAACGAACAACATCCACGAATGCTGGCCTTATTTCTACAATGAATACCATGTCCATCGCCCTTTTTTCCTTCGCCTTTCTGAAAGAAAAAATAAATGGCTTGCAACTTCTGGCGATGGTACTCTCTTTACTTGGTGTTTTTCTTGTCCTTTCGAAAGGAGATTGGCAGCTGTTATGGCACTTCCAATTGAATACAGGAGATTTATGGATGGTGGCAGCCGTTTGCGTATGGGGACTTTATTCTGTATGTAGTAAGTGGGCTATGCAAACAACCTCTCCGTTAATGGCGACATTGTATGCAGGTTTGTTTGGGGTACTCATCCTAGTCCCATTCACGATTACGGATTTTACCTTCTCCGAAATCGACTCCTCTTTCATCCTTTCGCTTCTTTATACAGGGGTCATCTCTACAGTAGTTTGTATGGTATTTTGGAATATTGGCGTTCAACAATTAGGTGCCACAACCTCTGGTATTTTTCTAAACTTTAATCCTATTTTTACAGCATTGCTCGCCTTTTTATTTATCGGTGAACAGCTAAGCTGGCTGCAAGGCATTGGGGGAATCATCGTGATTTTGGGATGCTACTTATTCACACATTTTAAAACGAAGACGCCTCAGGCTGTGCTCTAAATTTCTATTTTTCAAACTTGCAAATAATAAAAGATGCATTCTGCCTCTTAAAACTCATCGAGAGGCAATGCATCTAATGATGTAGATGTTTTTTGCTACTACCACAAGTGAAACACCGTTCCTTCGTGAAGCTTGTCATACGTAAACCTTGCCCATAATGGTGTTGCAATCTTATATGGATATTGATTACTGCTGCATGAGCGTTCTTGAGGCTGCAGTAGTTTTGCCAATTGTCTTCATCCATTCCAACGATTATCCGCTTCGGTGATTTCGAGATGGGTATCAAAATTGATAATAAGAATATGTATCGTTCTCCCCTCAGAAAGCTTTAAAATTCCATGCTTTAATGCATTTTCAATTAATGGCTGGTTAGTCAGTGATGGGATGAGGACAGTTGTCTCCGACTCTAGTTGCCATACAACCTGAATACGCTTGCCAAAACGCTCCTACTGTATATAGAAGTAGACTTGAACCAACCTAAGTTCATTTTCTAGTGGAACAAGTGCTTCCACATTTTGAAAATTACAGGACTCTCTTAAAAAATCTCAATGCCTCTACTAATTTACTTGTCCGTTCACTATTTTAATTCACTAAACCCGACAGGAAGAAGGTCTTTTTAATGACGGTCCTTTTTTGGCTGAAAAAGCAAACCAGTATTCATGTCTATCCACACATCTACAAAATCTGAACAATCACAAAATTGAGTGAGATTAACCCTAGACTACAGGTATAATGAAAGAAAAACCAAAATTGATTGGAGATGCCATGAAAATTCGATTGGAAACATTAACACAGGGTGATTTTGAAAACTTATATGCATTTGAGGTTAAAAATAGGGCCTATTTTGAAAAAACCGTCCCAAGTCGAGGGGATGACTATTACGAATTACCAAATTTCAAAAGAAAAAATGACATGCTTTTAGAGGAGCAAGCACAACAGCTATCCTATTTCTATCTAATAAAAAATGAACTTGAAGAAATTATAGGAAGAATCAATGTAATCGATATTGATAAGGATCAACGATTAGGCCATATCGGTTATAGAGTAGGAAAAGAATTTAGTGGGAAAGGGGTTGCCCATACAGCCTTAGAATTAGTATTAGACCTTATGCGCCAGCAAGGCATGCTCATCATTGAGGCACAAACAACAACGAACAATATAGCCTCTCAAAAAGTATTAGAAAAAAACGGTTTTAAACCATTGGATAGAAGCGGAGAATCATTTGAAATGAATGGTCAAAACTTCACTTTTACTTATTACCGGTGGATTAATTCCTAGGATGATCTGACAAACCGGATTGTCAGATCATCCAATAAAGAATGTGCCTAATCTAATGAGACCCCTTTAATCGCTGTTTTCAATTCCTCTAAACTCTTAATCATTTGCAGTAAAGAATGATATTCAGCTGCATTCAAGTGATCACCATGCACTGTTATGTATCTTTTTATGCTACTTTCCATTGTTTGAATTTCTAGCATAGCATTATACTGAACGTCAGGTTCTTGGGGTCTACTCTTCTCTCTATTTTGTTGGTTTCGACTTTGGGGCACTGCGGTTTGATAGCTCCTTTAACATATTGTATACCTCCATAGATATACATATTTTGCATGACAAATTACTAATAACAAAGGGTAATTATAGTATAATAGTTACCTTTTTATTCCTTTATAATTGTAAAAATACAATTATCGAAGCCTATTTTATAATATAGCACTCTACAAATTCTATACAACGCAAAAAAATCAAAATGAGCACCTAGCCATCTTGATTTTTTGCAGGTGGAAGCCAATAACTTTCACACCTTTTGTGGTGGAATAATGCCTGTTACAAGTAAAATAAAGAATACCAATCCAATAAGGAAAAATATCAGTGACGCTATAAATACGGGTCCAAGTTTAACCTTGAACCGTTCTCGCTCATGAATAATCCCTGTTTGTGCACTCACTTGGGATGTATAAAGCCTTGACATCGCTCCACCGCTACTCGAAAAGTAAAACGTTCCTAAGGTAAAGGCAATGCCCGTGAAAAACATCACTTCGATAAATCTCACAGAGAATATTGTAGCAACCCAGTACGTCAACGATATTTCTACAATCCATGCAATGATGATAATAATCATGTGTTTCCGTGGCATTAAAGGAGCCCCTTCCTTTTTCTTTAGCTACTTCTACGCATCTTTTTAGAAAAAGTTTCATTTTTCTAAATATATTGTCTATAAGACTTATTCTGTTCTTAGAGATCATCAATCAATTGTATTAATTGTTGTTGAGTGAGTTCGCCTTTCACGCTGTGCTGTAATTTTCCTTCTTTATCAAAGATAAAGGTACTAGGATAATTCACCACTTCAAACGTTTTCTGTAGTACTCCCTCTTCGTCTAGGAAGATAGGAAATGATAAATCATAGGTATCCTTAAATGCTGCCGCCTTCTTATAGCTATCATAGGCTGTGGCATTGATGGCTAGCAGCTCGACATCCTTTGATTTTTGTTGATAGAATGCCTCTAGTTCAGGTGCTTCCTGTTGACAAGGTCCACACCAGGACGCCCAAAAATTCACTACTACTATTTTGCCCTTATATGCTTCAAACGTTGTGGAGGATTGATCTAGCTTTGTTAAAGCAGTTTCATAATTAATTTGTTTGGTGCCATCCTCCAAAACAGTCATTGATGGTGTAAGAGATGCTTGGAAAAAAACATTTTTTAATGCCACACCAATAAAGATTGCTATGATAAGTGCAGAGATAATGAAACTTGTTTTTTTACGATTCATACTAACTCTCCTTTTAAAATATACAAATATTTGTATATTTTACCATACTATCAACTAACAGAATATGAACTTTTTATAAAAAATAGCCCCTACTCTAAAAGTAAGGGCTACTCTTTCTTACGTGAAAGATGTTTTATTTTTATAGGCAATCACACTTACGAGAAGTAGCATACTAGCTGAAAGGAAAAAAACAACTCGTATCCCATACCATTCTGACAACATGCCCATCATTAAAGATGAAAGGCCGAATACCCCTGTCACAATGACATTCAACGATGTATACACCGTTGGTAATTTCTCCTTTGAGACACTTGTTTGAATGATGGTTTGCTGTGGAATGTTTTTTAATTGCCCACATAAGCCAATCAGCAAAGAACAGAGTAAAGCCATCAATGGTGTGATACTAACCGCAAAGAATAATGTAAAAATAGCGGACAACAGCGCACCTCCACTTATGAACATAGCTTTCTTACGCTCAATAAATTTGGTCCATTTTAAACAAATCATACTCCCTATAATCATGCCAATAAAAAAAATGCCGTTGAGATAACCCCACCATTGAGAAGAAGCCTGCAATGCTTCTTCTACAAAAACAAGTAAAATCGCTGCGACCCACACTGCACCTGCCATCGATTCCAGTAAATCCATACGTGCAGCTACCTTTAGTACAGGTGTTTGATGGATGGATTGCCACCCTTGCATAAATAACATCCATTTCTTTTTTGTGGACGTTCCATACGTGCCACATCTGGTAAAAGCTTTAAAAGCAATGTTGCCATGAAAAAAAGGACGACAACGCCCCATATAAGCTGTGATGGTGTAAAGAGAAGCAGCAAGGAACTGCCAACAAACCAAGAACCCACCTGAATGGATTGGATAACCGTTTCTGCAATACTATTTGCTCGCAATAAATCCTTTTCTTCCACATAATGAGGTAGCAAGGATTGACGAATAGGATTGGCACAACCATCCAAAAACGCAACCATCGCAATCAATAAAAACACAAAGCCAATCATCGGCTGGTCGCCTACCCATTGTACATACAAGGCAAGGCCCAAAATGACAGCGGTTTTAAAGCCTTGAGAAATAGTTAGCAATTGATTCAACGACACTTTTGTCGTAATAAGAGGTGTTAGCAAACTGGAAATCAACATACAAGTAGTAATAATAAACGGTACGAAGGAAGTAGCAATCGCCGAGTTGGTGAAACGATAAATTATACTAATCACGCTTACTATATAGAGAATATCACCAATATCCGCTAAAGATTGACCTGTCAATAAAAGTGAAAAAGATCGGTTTTTAAACACGTTTTATCCCCCAAAATTAAGATTTTATTTTTTCTTGGGAGATTTTTAAATTGGACGAACCTGCATGTCTGAACTCCTTTTTACGCCTAGTTGAAAAAACGATGGGGGATTTCATTTTTTTCAAATTTCTATGCGTGATTTTGATTAAATTTCATGAAAATTCTAAAGTATTTATCTTATTTTAGCATTACTTCCACTTTGTTACCAGCACACAAAAAGACCAGGTGTTCTCAAAAAATTGAGCCCTGGTCTTTTTGTGAAAAGTGAAACCTACTAGTTTGCTTTAGTGTTTTGTATTCTACTAGTACAGTAGTCGTGCCAGCTTGGCAAAGGTTACACATTTTTGAAGAAAAATTCACGAAACTTATTTTTCTTGTTTTAAGTTGTTCGCCTTTAATGCCTGCTTGTAAGGAGCAACTTGCGACAAACACTTTGGCTTCACCTATTAAAGTTTTTATGAATTTAAGCTACTGCTCACATTTTCCTTACAATATAATGCTACGGACAATGAATCAAGCTATCCTATTATTTCACAAACAGTTTTGATATTTCTTCAGGCGGATATGGTTTGGTTAAGTATTTTTTAATTTGAAATTGGTCCACCATTTCTTTTACCTCATCTAATGCTGAGGATATAATAATCGGTATCTCTTTTGTATGCTCTCTTTCTCTTAGTGCACGGACTAAATCCCAGCCGCTCATTTCTTCGCCCAGCATTATGTCAATCACAATACCAAGTAAAGGCGTATTGAGTGTATCTTCAAAAGCTTTTTTTGGGTCATGATGATGAATCACGGTAAAGCCCTTGCTTTTTAGCTCTTCAGACAACAGTAGAGCTAAGCTTAAGTCATCCTCAACAAGCATAATGTTTAAGCCATTGCTATCCCCCGTTACATCCTCTTCATCGAAGGTGATAGTGTTATTTGCAAGTGGTAAAGTAAAGTACACAGTAGTACCTTGTCCCTCTTCTGACTCTATCCATATTTCTCCCTCATGCTTTAAGATGATTTCTCTACAAATGGAAAGACCCAGTCCAGTTCCTCCTATTTTACGTCTTAAACTATTATCGATTCGTTTGAATTTTTGGAACAACTGAGCAATATCCTGTTTAGATATGCCAATGCCCTCATCTTTTATACTCACTTGGATGCTATTATTTTGTTTTCTAGCAAAATCTCCACATCCCCACCTTGTGGAGAAAATTTAATCGCATTTCCTATTAAATTAATAAATAATTGGACGAGTCTATCTTGATCTGCATTGACATAGACCTCTCTTGCCTTATCAATTAGATGGACATTATGCTTTTGCTCATGTCGGAAGCGATTGACAATTTCAAAGGCTATTTCATTTAATTGTAGTGTCTCCATGTTATATTGCTGCTTGCCTGACTCCATTCGCTGTAAATCTAAGAAGTCATTTATAAGATTGGTTAGTCGTACCGCTTCTCTATGAATTGTATCGATATATTTATTTTGTCGTTCGGGTTTTATATTTTTCGTTAACAGAAGCTCTGTAAAGCCAAGTACGCTCGATAAAGGCGTTCGCAGTTCATGACTTACCGTACTCACTAATTCCGATTTCATTTGATCTACTTCATATTCTCTGTAATATCACGATGCACAAAAATGGTGCCTACTTTTTCCTGTCCACAAAAAGACAAGTTGCATACACCTCGACAAAGATTTCATGTTCAGCTGTCATACAATAGCGGCATTTTCGTGTCTCCTCAGCTCTCCATAATAGATGCCTCTAAAAATTCAATTATTCATCAGGTTGGGCACTACATTTTTGAAAATGCTGTAGCCAATCCTTTTTAGGGATACTTGTTTCTGTTGTCAAGTTAAGGAGGTTGACAATACCACATAGCGCTCTATTGATAAGAACGGTATCGCCTGTAGCAGAAACTAATTGGATTCCTTCGTTGACATTATCAATAATCGTTTGATTAACGTCCTCGATTTTCTACCTCTTCATACATAAGAATACGTTCAAATGCGATGGACACACGATTTAATAGTCCGTTTAAACTATCTATATCCCGATCATTATGGGGATGCCCCTCTCGTGTCGCCATTAAAATAGCGACTAGCTCTCGTTTAGAATTAAACACGGAAGAATACAAGTCATAGGCATAATAAGACTCTTGTGCAATTCCTTTTTCATTTGCTGTCAATTGACGTGTAATAACAAAGGATTTTTCCTGCTTTAATCGTGCTTGTTTATCCATGTCAAAATTTTCAACTAGGGCTGCAGCAGATTGGTGTGATAAACCTTTTGTCGCATAAACATTGCCCTCCATCCAATACAGCACACTCGTATCATATTGATAAATGTCGTTTAAATAATTATGGAGATTATCGATTAGTTTCTGTTATTTAACGTAAAGGTTAGTACATGATTTAATTGATTATACTTTTCTAAATAATTTAATGAATTTTGTAATTGTAGCTGATTTTCTTGAAGCTCGTCCTGCTGCGCTAAAAGCTCCTCATTTTGAGTGGTCAGTACCTCTTCCTTATCCTGAATGGAGAGTATCATTTTAAGAAATGAGTTCGCTAGAATGCCTAACTCATCCTCCTTTTGTACAAGATTACCTAAATCAATGGATTTCCCTGACGCCAAAGCGTTGGTTGCAAGTGTTAATTGTTCAATTGGTCGAATCATATTATTCAGCACTCTTCGTAAAATGACCCCAACAAATAGTAAAATGAGACCGCTAATCATGAGCGAAATAAAAGTAAATAATTGCCCCTGCTCCACTGTCTTGCTAAAAATTTGGTTTTAGGAGTGGTCTGTTTTTTTCTTATAGGATTTTGTATAGGCAATAAATTTATTGACAAGGTCATTTGCGCCACTATTCGAAAGCTCTCGCAAAGCCTCATAATCCCCCATCTTCGCAAAGCTTAACCCTTTTGGGAGAGTAACTGTTTATAATTATAATGAAAATCAACTAGCTCATTATAGAGCCCTCGTTCTTCTTCCGTTAAATCCAGTTGCGAAAACTGCTGTAATAGAACTTCGAAATTCTCCAAATTTTCATACAATAGCTTTATTCCTGCTCATTTGAAAGGCATAGTAGCCCCTTGCTCGAAAAAAATATGCCATTAAAATTTTCTTCCAATTCATCCACAAGCATTGATTTTTCATACATTTGCTCTCTCTTCTGCTGTAAGGCATTTTGACTTGCATTGACTACGACAAGAAAAGCAGCAATGATGATTAAAAAGCTAACAACTAGAAAAAGCAGCATTTTAAAGAATTGGCTGCGTATACTTTATTCAGCAAGGGTGTCGACTTAATCATTTAAGATGTCCTCCACCAGGTTTCATTAGCTTAATGGGACTAAACGGTTTGGACATAAAGTAATCTACCCCTAAATCAATACCTTTTGACGATCACTTTCTGTGATTTTGCTGTCAGCATGAGAATAGGCATCGACATTTTAATCTCTGGTGGGAGAAGCTCGATCACCTCAATTCCTGTTAATTCGGCATCATATAGTCGAGTATCATTAAATCATAGGAGCTTTCCATCATTTTTTTTAGGGCTTCTTCGCCATCCTCTGCCTCATCAATATCAAATTCTAAATCTTCTAATGTTTCACGTATTAACATGCGTAATATTTCTTCATCATCTACTACTAAAATTCTAGCCATCCTGTCTTTTTCTCCCTTTCCCATTAAAGAAACATTGATGAATTAAACGAACAATACGTTCCGATACTTCAGCCACATTAAACGGCTTCACAATATAATCATCCGCCCCATTAATGAAAGCCTTCATGACGTATTCTTCCCCCACACGTGAAGTTAGCATGGAGACGATTACATTACTTGAAGCATGCTGCTCTCTTATCTACTCAGCACCTCGATGCCGTCCATTTGCGGCAATATCCAATCTAATAAGATAATGTATTTGCATGCAGGGTCATACCAATTGGATTCCAGAAAACTAATGCCATCAGGAAATGATAATGTTTCAATCCTATAATCGTCATTTTCCTCCAAATGCTTAAAATGATTGGTAATCAGATCACGAATAATATACACATCATCAATGACAACGATCTTAATTTTCACCTTTCTTTTCTCCACAGCAGCTACGTTATCAAAGATGATCGTTTGATTTCTCCCTAATTGCTTGGCCGTATAAAGTGCTTGATCTGCCTCTTCTAGCATCTTTTTAGGATGTAAATTGGTAGAAGTGGCTTCCGCAATTCCACTAGAAAATGTAACATGGAAGCTAGTTCCATTTGCTGTAAATGTCTTTTTCTCCATGGAGGTACGAAGTTTTTCAATAAAAATAAATGCCTCTTTTTTAGTTGTACGAGGCATTAAAATTACAAATTCTTCACCACCATAGCGACAAGCAATTTCTTCAGCTCCTTTTAGCTCCTTCACCAATGAAGCGAAACCCTTAAGCACCTCATCCCCTACTAGGTGACCATATGTATCATTTACTTTTTTAAAATAATCTAAATCGATAATCGCAATTGAAAAATGTTCTTTGTTTTGCTGATGGTGTTTAATGAAAAGCTTCATTTGCGATTCCATAATTTACGATTATAAATTTGGGTTAATTCGTCAATGACGATAGCCTGTTCTAATTCTCTTTTATAGGCTAAGCGATTGGAAACATAAGCGATTAATAGCTCTTCATCAATGGGCTTTGCCATAAAATCCATAGCACCCATTTCCAATGTGCGAATACGATTTTCTTTACAATCATTACTACTAATCACTGTCACAAACATGAGCTCTTTTTTCGTCTTTTTAATATTGTCTAAAATAGAAAAGCCATTAGAATCTGGAAGCATGATATCTAGAAATACGATGGATGGTTGCAATTCATAAATTAACGCTAATCCTCGTTTACCATTATGAGCTGCAATGACAGAGTAGCCCTTTTTCTCTAAAACATTTTTTAAATAGGAAATAAATACAACATCATCATCTATTATCAGAATAAAATCTTGTTTTGCTGGATTTTTAATGATGGTTGTAGGATGTTCCATATGTTGTGTCATTGAATCATTTTCTTTATAAAAATGAACGCTTTCAATAAATGGAGCAAGAAACTTTTTCCATTCTGATTGGGTCCATTGCTTGTTACTATCTTCATTCAAAAGCTCTAGCTTTTCACGAGCAATCGACGTTAATTCATGTAAACCGATTGATCCAGCGGTGCCTTTTAACGTATGTAAAAATGAATAGAGCTCGTCTTCTCTAACAAAGTCACTATTATCCCATTTTTGTAAATTTTCACATATACGTGTATAAACCATTCGGTGATATTTAGCTGTTTCCATCCTATTTCTCTCCAATCAATCATACTTCTATAAATTATAACTTACTATTTTGTAAAAACCACGGCAGATTTTGAACGTTTATTGTAATGAATCCCTTACTCTAAGCCCATCTTTAGCTGGTCTTAAAAGAAAGGGTTCAAACTTTGCTCTTTTGGATTGACTTATAGAAACGTTTAATGTTAAATTTACTAAAGCAGTAATTTACTAAATTACTAAATTCGAAATGATAAGGAGTACGGATACATGAAAATTCCAACACATTTAAAACATAAACCTGTCATCGTGGCAGAAAATTATGCCAATATTGATGGGCGCACGGCTTATCAAACAGATGCACAAGGGCTTTCCCTTGGTCTGGCACAATGGAATGATCGAGGAAAGGTTGATATTTCTGCGAAGGTTTGGCGGCATACAGGTGGCAAGTGGTCTCGCCAATCAGAAGAACTTCCCCTACACCGCGTACTTGATCTCGCTATTTTAGTGTGTGAAACGGAACTTTATTTTAAGGAGGCTTATCGTCATGAGCATTTATATGATGAAGAAAACCCTGTAATTAATCGTGTAGGCTTACAGGGAGATGCCATGACAGTGGAAGTTTGCACAGAAAATGAACAGATTAAAGAGGATATTCAGCTTTTTCAGCAAGCACTTAATAATGATGGTGAGCTAATTGGTGAACGCCTACGCACACTTTCAAGAATCTTAAAAGAAATGGGTTATTAAAACTCAAGAGGAATTTAATGATGAACGAACAAATGTTACAGGATGATCAACAGCTACGCAAAGCTTTTTTTAATTTCTTAATTCCCGTGATGCTAGCGAATGTGCTGCAATCTGTTGGCCAAGTTTTTGCTATGTTTATCGTCGGACGCAATTTAGGGGTCGATGCCCTAGCAGCCATTTCGGCATTTTTTCCATTTTTCTTCTTTTTAATGGCCTTTGCAATTGGCATTGGTTCAGGAAGCTCTATTTTAGTCGGGCAAACATTTGGGGCTGGTAATCATGCCAAAATGAAAGAGGTTGTTGGTGTAACACTCGCCTTTACAACTATTTTATCCATCGCTGTCGCGATTTTTGGTGGCTTTTTCATCGAATGGATTTTACGTTTTATGCAGACACCTGCGAATATTTTAGACATGAGTATTAGTTATGCCCAAATACTTTTCTTCACGTTACCAATTATGTTTTGGTATTTGGTGTATACAACCTTTATGCGAGGAGTCGGTGATTCCAAAACACCATTTCTATTTTTAGTAATTAGTGTTGTGTTAAATATCGCCTTCCTCCCCCCTTTAGTATTCGGATGGTTGGGGTTGCCTGCGTTCGGCTTAAATGGGGCTGCCTATGCTTCCGTGTTATCAAACCTGGTGACAATGATGCTGTTGTTAGCCTATTTGCATAAAACAAAGCATTTACTACGTTTTGATAAAACAATCTTACAGCATTTTAAATTAAAGAAAGATATTTTAACGTCCTTATTAAAGCTAGCCATTCCATCCAGTATTAGCATGGTTGCCATTTCAGTAGCTGAAATTGCCGTTATTGGCTTTGTGAATGGCTATGGTTCGGATGCTACTGCCGCTTATGGCGTTGTCAATCAGGTAGCTAGCTATGCACAAGTCCCAGCAATGAGTATTGCCATTGCAACATCTGTTTTTGTAGCACAGGCGTTAGGGGCTAATTCTACAGAGATGATTAAAAAAATCCGACAAATGGGTGTGCGCATTAATTATCTTCTAGGTGGCGCGATCATACTCATTATGTATCTGTTTGCAGAGCCTATTTTGGCTTTCTTTATCGATTCACATGAGACTGTACTTATTGCCAAGAATTATTTATATATCGCCTTTTGGAGCTATTTAATTTTTGGACACACACAAACTGTTTCTGCTACAATGCGTGCCACTGGTGTCGTATTATGGCCAACTATCTTCTTAGTCATTACGATTTGGGTTGTGCAGGTACCATTAGCGTTCCTATTATCTCACCATACGTCACTAGAACTAAATGGCGTTTGGTTAGCCTATCCAATCACCTTCTGCGTCCACTTCATTATGCAATATGCATACTTCAAGCTCGGCTGGCAAAAACGAACATTAAAAGCTATGCTGAGCGAATAAAATCGAAGAGGGCATGCCATATGTGCGTGCCCTCTTTTTGTTATGGCAACAAAATAACCAGGCACTCAAAATTGAGCCCTGGTCATTTTGTGAAAAGTGAATGTTACTACTTGCTTTAGTTCTTTTGTATTCTACTAATAGAGTAGTCGTTTAACATTGAAAAAGGTTACAACAAATTTCAAATTTTTTTCTCGCTTTTTAGCAGTTACCAAAATAAGGCGAAATATAGAAAACGAACTGTATACTTTGAATACAAATCTCCTTCTAAACCGTATCTAGATGTTTAATTCTCCTTGCAATACTGTAACTGCTGCGCCTGCGATCAATACCTTGTTGTGATGAGGGGTCACATAGATTACACCTCCACGTTTAGAAAGCTGCTTGCTGACAAGCTGTTGTTTCGATAATTTCTCACACCAATAAGGGCCTAGTGCGCCATGACTTGATCCATTTACCTGATCCTCATCAATGCCTTGTGCTGGAGAAAAAAAGCGAGATACGATATCGATGTCTTCTTCCTTCGATTGACTAGTTAGGCATATACCTCGAACAGGAAACTGCTTCATCGCAGAAAAGTCAGGTTCAAACTGTACAATTAGGTCTTCATTGCCTACTTCCACGATATAATCCAATTCGGTCCTCCCTACAAAGATGGGCTTACATCCTAACCAGTCCTCCAATGCTGAAGGACATTCCATTTCAGCAATTGGATACGTTTTGATGGCGATTTCCACTCGTTCATGTTGCCACTTGGCATGTAAAGGACCACTTGCTGTATGAAATGTAATTGTGTGCTCCTTTGGCACAATTCCTTGCTGCCAAAGGACAAAGGCACTAGCAAGGGTGCCGTGACCACAAATGGGTATTTGCCTATTTGGCGTAAACCATTTCAGCGTAAATTCAACCTGTTTTTTTTCAATAAAGGCTGTTGTCGGGACAGGTACCTCCTGTGCAATTTTTTGCATGGTCTCCTCAGAAACTTCTTCATCTAATAGACATATTGCTGCAGGATTCCCTTTATATAGCTCATTCGTAAATGTATTAATTAGCCAATATGAAATACTAGTCACCGTTCTCCCCTCCTTGCCTCATCATACCTGAAAATTGTTTCATTGGATATAATTTTCCAAATCTCATTTCCTCAGCTAACACTTTATAAAAAAGCCATCTTTTGTCTAAGCTAACACTATAAAATACAACTGAAGAGCAATTCGAGTGGAGAAACCATGAAAACTTATTTCAAATTTTTATTGATCATCGGATTGACGACATTACTCGCAGGATGCTGGGATATTACGGAGCCGCAAAGAATGTACTATATAAATGCAGTAGGTGTAGACTACGAAAACGACGAGTATATTGTCTATTTACAAGTGATTAATTTCGCTGATGTCGCGAAATCTATACAACCTAGCGCAACGGTGGCGCCTGCAGAAGTAGGACGTGCCACTGGTAAAACAATAGAAGAGGCAATTTACAAATTATATCGCTCCTCGGATCAAGAAATTTTTTGGGGGCATATGCGATATATGATTTTTTCAGAGCAGGCTATGGAAAATGAACACATTATTCCTGTCATCGATACATTCATACGCTTTCGTGATACTAGGTATCAAATCTGGGTGTATTGTACAAAAAACCCAGTTGAAGACATATTGCTTGTCACACCAATCTTAAGAAATTCGTTATCCTCATCAAAATTAAGTAACCCAATCAACCCAACAGAACAAGAAACATTTATCGAACCAAAAGACTTAAGAGATGTTGTCATTGGCTTAAATGAGCCAAGTTATGAAGTAACAATTCCTTATGTGTCCATTAAAGACGATTGGGAAACAGATGAGGAGCAAGTTGAGGAAACCTATTTTTCAGGGGTTGGTGTCCTATCGAAAGATGGCTTTAAGGGGTTCGTGCAAGACACTGCAGCTCGCGGAAGTCAATGGATGCATAACTATACAAATCGTGGGGAGATTACCTTTCAATTAAACACAAGTGACCAGGAAGAACTAACGGTCAGTATTGAGAAAATACATGTCAATGTGGAACCACTTGTCAAACAAGAGGCTGTTACATTTGAAGTCAAATTGAGAATCAATGCGACCATCAATGGTTTTAAAGGAAAAGTAACCGAACAGGAGCTGAAAGAGCTTATTGTAAAAGAAGTGAAAAAGGAAATCCAGGAAACCTATAAAGAAGGCCTAAAATTAGATGTGGATATCTATCGATTGTCAGAATATCTCTACCGCGATAACGTCAAGGCTTGGAAAAAGCTTGAGAAAGATGGAAAAATCCCATTATCAGAGGATTCAATTAGTAAAATTGATGTGGATGTAGCCAAAATCAATCCAGGTCGAAAAACTTTTACAGAAACAATAAAAAAATGACCAGATGTCCTCATAGGAATCTGGTCTTCCTATTATTTTATAAGTGAGTATATATAAGTATCATGGGGTACATTATGTTGATGCATATATTTTTTTAATAATCCTTCTTGTTCGAAGCCTATTTTTTGCAATAGTAGATTGGAAGCTTCATTTTCTTTAAATACAATGGCCCCAATACGAACTAAATCCATTTCTTCAAAACCATAGGAAATAGCTCGTTTAACAGCTTCCTGAGCATAGCCATTTCCCCAATATTCAGGAAAAAGGGCGTAGCTAATTTCCGCTCTTCGATGCTCTATTGACCACTCTTGAAAGCCGATCGTACCAATAATTCCTTCTTGATCCTTTAATGCAATGCCCCATTTAATACCACGTTTTTCGGCAAAATTGTTGGCAAAATTTTGAATGATTTGCTGCACTTGAACTAAGCTCGTTAAAGGTTGTTGTCCATAATGGCGCAAAACTTCAGGATTCGAAAAGCACGCAAGAAGAGCTTGTCCATCAGAACTCGTCAATTCCCTTAACACTAATCGTTCAGTATGTAAAATTGGAAACATCATATACCTCTTGTATTGTAGATTTATTAATCAAATTTTACATTTGTCAACTAGCTATTGCAATCACTATTTCCATTTGATGCCACTTTGTTAAAAGGACAAGGCTAGTTGCCCTGTCCTTTTTGTGCGTGTTAGTTTGCTTGTGCATCCCGACAGAGTAAGTCTACCAGAGCTATCTATACATTCTCTCTACAAATCCTCCATGATTTCTCAATACACTACTGCATAAAATTTTCCTTTATGTCCACAATAAGTTCTAAATAGTCAATGAGAGGTGAACGGAATGGAACACTTTCCACTCATACATACAAATTTTTGGGATGCCGTCGTTGCAGTCCCTGTAGTTATGATGATTACCCAACTAATTAAGAAAATGTGTCATATAAAGCCTTTTTGGGTTCCAACCATTGCACTAGTTGTCGGCTTATTCATTTCTATTTTCATCAGCCACCGACATAATCTTCTTGCAGGACTATTCATGGGCTGGTTTTATGGCTATGCAGCAATTGGAAGTTATGCTTCCTTAAAAACTTCTTATCTTACCTATAAGCAAAAGAAGCGAAGAAAACAGAAGTATACTGCTCCTTAATGGTAACTATTGCACCTACATGCACAAAAGTTTATACTAAATTTTAGCAAAAATACTTTATAAATTTCATACTTGTTACATTACCTTTTGACAAACAATGAATTGGAGAGGAGGAAAAAATATTTCTGAACGAGATCTTACACCTAAAGAAAACAATGCTATTTGATCTAGACAGAAAAAATTCAAGCGCCCTGCAAGCCAATTAGATATACTAAATATGACGGCAGCAATCTCTCTTGAGCTAGAAAAAGAAACAACTCAAATTCAGGAAACATTTTCATTTGAACAATTAGGGATTAATGAGCAATTACCTAGCGATGAAATAAAAAAACAAATGGATCATCTATTTAAAAATTGGGTATGTGATCGTCTCAACCTATCCTCTAGCATCGTTTTAGAAGAGGATAAATGACCGTTGTATCACCTTTTACTTTAGAATTTCATTACTTGTTCTCGCAAGGTGGTAATGAAGACTCGGATTTGTTCCATCGTCACAATAATACATAATGCAGGCCCACATTCTCTTGCACCATGATGATTCTTCTCATAAGCATCTAGTACAAATACTAATTTATAACGTTGCTCTGTTTCCTCCCTCTCCTCTTCAGGAATTTGAAAAATACCGTATCCAGGAAAAAAATATTCACCATAATGTGGGATATGATAGATGCATAGGCCAGGATCATGCGGCTCCAGCATACTTAAATAAGCAGGCTCCAAATGGGTTAGATCTTCTAATAATTGAAGGAAATCTCTTTTTAAACAATAAATCTCAGTATTTATCGTTGGGAAAGCTGGCCCAAAGCGAAATTCAATACGAAACTTTACACTTTCCTCGTTCACCATTAAAATATCTAGCTCTACCTCACAACTCGGATGACTCGAATCATCTTTTAAAATTGCCACTATACCGCCACTTACACTTGCATAATCGTCGTTCTCTCTACAATATACTACGAAATTATCATTTTACCAAAAAAACGAAATTATACATATTTATGTATGATATAATAGATTTTATTCATTTTTGGGAGGTGAAGGTGTTGAAAAGATATTTGGTGACAAGCATTGTAGTAGGAGCCATCTTCCTAACAGGCTGTGAAAAGGATGACAAAGCAGCCTCACCACTATCTACATCAGTAGATAAACAAATAATAGCAATGGAATCTGTCATGGCACCTGTTCCATTAGTTTTAACGCTACCACAGAAAGAATACTACTATAAAGAATATTCGGCTATTGTCAATAAACTAAATGAAGAGTATGGTACAGGCTTTAAGCTAGATCCCATTACAACATTTTCAGCAAATTATTGGCTTGAATTAAAAGATTTTGAAGACATGTTAAAAGGCAGAATAGACACTTCTTATGTCGTGGTCGATAATAAGGAAGTTTTTTCTCCAGTTAAAGTACCAAAATTCGTTGAATTACATATGGGGGCACATCGAACAATCATTCGTGTTGATGGTTCATTTGACACCCAACTAAGCATGGACATTCCTGGTGGAAGACAGTTATTTTCGGTTATGCATTCCTTGTCTTCTAAAATTGAACAGGGTAAAGGCTACTGGACGCAAACGGGGTATGACCCTTCCATTAAAGATCATGGCAGTGCTTACAATATTGCAATCGGTGGCTACTATTCATATAATGGTGTATCCTCACCTCATATTATTGAGATCGAGTATTATTGTAATATACATGGTGGCATTACTTAATAACTAGCAATAGGCTTGCCTGTAATCTTTTTCACAGACAAGCCTTATTCTTTTATAGGATAGCCTCTATTCCTTTAATCATATCAAAAGCGCCCTTAGATTTATTGGAACATACGACAACTTTGATGGAAGAAGCAGGATAATAGGCTGAATGGAAGCACACGCCAGGATCATACCCCATCACATGGTATTTCAGTATTGCTTGTTCACTATTCTTCTTAATCCATACACCATAGCCATAACAATCATTTTCATTCAGTTCGACATGAGGCATTAACAGTTGATTCGTTAACTCTTCATTTAAAAATTCGAAATTCATAAGTGCACTCCAGAACTTTGCCATATCCTTCCCTGTTACGAATGCTCCCCCATCGGAACCCCCTTTTACAGGTAAAGAATAAATATTTGTTTTCCAAGTTCCATCTGGGTTGTCTATGTACCCTAATGCTGTATTAGCTGGCAAAGAATCTAACGAAAAATAGCCTGATTCCGTCATATTCACCCGATCGAAAAGATGTTGTTGAATGTAAGCGGAAAAATCCATACCAGTTGCATGCTCTACAATTAACCCTAATACAATATATCCTGCATTATTATAGTGAAATCGCTCACCAACTTTATACTTCATTGGACGATTCTGAAATAATGGTAAAAAATCTCGCAATGTTCGAAGCTGGTACATCGGATTTTCAACCCATAACGCTTCAAAATTCTCCATTTCTTCCTCATCAAAATAATCGGGTATTCCTGACGTATGTGTTAGCAGATGAGCGATGGTTACTTGCTCATCGAAGTGCTTAAATAGTTGAGGCAGACAATCGCATAATTTCGTATCAAATGCTAGCTTCCCTTTTTCAATAAGCTGACAAATAGCGACTGCAGTAAAAATTTTACAGCCAGAGGCAATGCCAAAACGAGTTTTGGCATGATTGTCGATTTGTTCTGAGCGATTTGCATAGCCAAAACTTTGGCTGACTAAGGCAACCTTCTCCTGATTTTCCACTAGCACCGTTCCTGAAAAATCAACCTTCTCTTGTATGTCGATAAGAATATTTTGTAATTTTGTTTGCATAGATATTCTCCTGATTTTCTTAAAATTACTAAATAATAGCTTTTTTATTTTAACAATATCGTTTTGAACATATTTTTACAAGTCTATTTCGTTTCAATCCTGAAGATCCGCATAATCATGTAACGGAAGGAAACAATAAGAAAAAAGAGGATGTGTCGCTGTGGAATTTTTTCATAGTCAAGAATCACTTACTGCTATTCAATGGATTCTCCGAGCCATTGTCGCTTTTTTCTTCCTACTTTTCGCAACAAAAATTATGGGACAGCGCTCTATTTCTCAGTTAAGAATGCTGGATTTTGCAATGGCTATCACACTTGGGAATATTATCGCACATCCCTTATCTGATGAAGGTTTAGGAATGAAGGGTTCCATGATTACCATGGCCGTTTTAGTTGCGCTCTACCTCATCGGTGTTTTTTTGAGCCTAAAATGGGTTGCCTTTCGTCATTTGATAGACTCCCCGCCGATTCCCCTGATTAAAAATGGGCAAATTATTAGCGCCAACTTACAAAAGGCTAGAATATCTGTTGATTTACTTTTATCAGAGTTAAGAAAAGAAAAAATTGAAGAAGTTCAAAATGTAGCACTCGCTTTATGGGAACCAGACGGATCGATCTCTAGTTTTTTGCATACACCCTACCAAACACCAACACGAGCAGATATAAGTGTACAGTCTAATCCTTTTTTTCTTCCCACGGTTCTTATTAAAGAGGGAAAAATTGATTACCATGAGTTGAATAAAACCAAGCATACTGAGCAATGGTTGATGGGTCAACTGAAAGCAACTTATAATCTAGAAATAAAAGATGTCCTTCTTGCCACAATGGACCAAAAGAACAATTTGCATGTATTTAGATACTAATTAAAATTATTGCCAACGTAAAAAGCATTAGGCTCTATTTAATCCCAATGCTCGAAGAAGGTATTCAAGTCAAGTCGTTTTTGTTACATGTCGATTGTCTATAAATGCATGCAGCTTACGCTGGATATACCATTCCATCACGATTAAATTTGGCACCCAGCATAGCCAAGCGATAGAGGCATAACTATACTCAAAATTATCAAAGCCAAATACTACCGTAAACAAAGGGAGTCAAATTCGCAATGTGACAGCTGCGAAGGTTAAAGCATAATTTCTTAGCATCCATTTCTGATGGCCTTGGATATTTCTTTTTTTAATATGGACCAGCGCTTGAAACATGATGAAAAGCCACCCTATGGCTAATAAATCAAAGCCTAGCTGTGCTACCCATCCCCCTGTTGCATTCAGCGCTAAATAAAGTCCTGCCAAGCCCACCAAACAAAATACTAACCATATAGATATTGCCTAGTAGTCTATGGCGTTTCACATTTTTCTCTCGTAACTTTGATGACAACGTAAAAGGACCAATGACGAGGGCTAATATACCGAATACCATATGTATATAGAGCATGATATACCAAAATGAATGCAATGTTGCACTAATCATAAGCTTTAATTGAACAAATCCCGCCTGCCGTGCATCGAATAGTAAATATTGAACAACCGAATAGCCTGCTATGAACAATGCCACATACAATCCACCACAATTTTTGTTTCATTTTTATAGCTCCTTTCTATGTTAACGTACCATTCAAATCTCCGATCTTTTAACACAGACAAATAACAAGGCGTAAAAAGCATATAAGTGGACGTTTATCGACAGTACAACGAATTGACCATTAGGTAGTGCAGGTTAATAGACAGCCAAAACGCTCCACTCCAGGGTATTTTTCTCCTAAACTTGTAATGTGAAAGCCGAGATTTTTATAAAAAATCACTGCGTCTTGATCTGTTTCTGCATAAATGGAAGAAAAAGCATGATGTTCTTCTACATACCGAATCATCTCACGTCCAATGCCTTTTCCACGATAAGCAGGCGATACGGCTATATGTATAATTTCACATTGATTTGCCTCTCTTTTAACAATCCCTATACAACCGATAGTGTCTTGTGCAAAGGTATAGCCATACAATACTCTTTCTGGACATGCAATGTATAATGAATATTCCTTCTCCACTTTCTTTTCGGATGTGGCATAGGATAATAATGTTTTCACTTCGGGTTGAATCTTGCTTGAATGGATCATTTTCATGGAATTATACCTTTCTGGGCATTATGTCAACTTACTAATAATACCTTTAAATCACTATAATTGTAAATAATGTATTCGTATTATCATTTAATACTTCCATAATATACTAAAATATTTTCTTTTATGTTATGATGGCTAAAAAAATGGGGAGGGTGTACCTTGCTGGCTAAAGGCTATAAATTTAGTTTACCCCGCTTTTATTGGTTACTTTTCATCCCTATCTTTTTGGGGACGAGTTACAAAGCATTATTTTTTGATTGGCACATACAAAAATATACTTTTCATGAGTTAGAAGATTTCGGTCGTTATGTAATAATAATTGCTACAAGCTTCATTGAGGCCTTTTTCTATCTACTTATTTTTCGATTGATTGTCTATTTGTTTCAACTAGTATTTCGACAGTCTAATAGAAATCATAGCTAATGAGTAGGCGGAAGAAATTATGACATTTAAGGGTAGCCAACTACTCGGCATACCCTATTTCTTTTTCCACCTCAGCTAGGATTGAAGTGATTCCATGTAATGATTTCCGCTTCATCTACGTTGACATTGCCTAAGCTGAAGAGATGCGGAATATACGCAAAAAGCCCAAAGTTCTTCCCTTTTTCTTTCTCCGTTTGGAAATAGTCTACTGTTGCTGATGGTAGCTGTTCAAGTTCTCTATAATCAGGTAACGACAGTAGTTTTATATCCTCTACAGCAATTGCCCCTGCTGGCCCTTTATAGTGTTCCTTGGAATACAGGTACATCGCATTACGATTTGCCGCTAGTTTTTGGATTGGAATTTGATAAAACATTAGGCTTTCTCTCGTTGCAATACCAAGCTCTGTTAAAGCCTTATATAGATGACTAGGATGAATTGGTAGGAAATGAACAACATCATTCCACAAGCAATTTAAGTGAGGAATTTCTTTCATGAATAATTTCGGTCTCTCAGGATGATCAAAATATTTTTTCGAATATCGTTCATATAAATGTGGATACATTGCCCCTAACCTATTTAATGGCAAAAGCTCAAGACCCGCCATTTCCCTTGGAACCATATGATAAACATATCTCTGCATGACAAGCACCTCCACCTAACTAATTCTTCGAACATTTAGAAATTCCTGTTACAATCATTGTATAAATAGAAAGTAGGTGCAAGATGGAATTATTAGTTATCATTCTTATTTTTGCCGGGATTTTTGCTATATATGATTCGATTAGACGAGTTAACAATTCTATTTTGGAGCAAACGGAGGAACTAAAGAAATTACGAGAAGAGCTGAAAGGTAAGAATAAAAATTAGAGGGGCTAATACTTTTGCTTTGGATAATCAATTGAATTAGCAATATCAATCAGGACTTCAGCCGTTACTTGATCTGCCACATCTCGATCAATACTAAAGACATATTGCCAATTGTCTCTTTCAAATACAAGTAAATGAAAACCAATTCGTGGATTTTCAATATA
This sequence comes from Lysinibacillus sp. JK80, assembly GCF_027557635.1. Lineage (NCBI taxonomy): Bacteria > Bacillati > Bacillota > Bacilli > Caryophanales > Bacillaceae > Lysinibacillus > Lysinibacillus sp. JK80. The sequence goes on from NZ_CP058997.1 coordinate 946,587, forward strand.
GGCTGCCTCACTGCCATTTTTCAACTTAAATACATCTGTTTTATATTTTTCAAATGACATTTTATGCTGAACTGGTCGAACCTTGATTTTGAAATGATTTTGTGGCAATTGATCACTGATCATTACCACCTCCAGGTGATCATTCATTTCTCCTTCTAAATCACTAAACCTTCCTAAATGATGTGTAAAGCTGATTGGCGGTACTCTTAGGGGGAGCTTCAGCTCTTTACCATAGTGGTATTCGAACTCTTTTACCGCTACCTCTACTGTTTTAAAGCCGATTTCAGGAAGAAATTCTTCAAGAGGTTGTGGCGAATCACTGTCCTTTGCAAAAACCAAATTAAAAGTGGAAACATACGTAAATAAAGCTAGTCCAATAAGAATACGCTTGTTCATTTTACCGCTCCTCTAACCTATTTAAGTATAGGTTAACCTACAGAACCAGAATTATGCTGACATAAACTAACATGGCGTAATCTTATCGTTAAAAATGGACGTAAAGTAGCGAAGTGTCGGTACTACGTTATTCGCGTGAAGCATATTTTCAAGCTCTAGCTTTGTGACCCATTGAACTGCTGTCACTTCCTCCTCCTGAAGTTTGGTGTCACTAATTTCAAAGCTTTGCTCAAATAACCAAACGTCATAAAAATCATTGAAACAATCACGTCGTTTACTCTTTACTAATTGTCCATTAGTCTTCAATAATGATATCCCTATTTCCTCTTCCACCTCACGAATAGCCCCGTCCAAACTGCTTTCACCCGTTACTATAGAGCCTCCTGGACATTCCCATAAATGAGGATAATGTTTATTGGGATGTCTTTTTGTTAAAAGGAATTCTCCCTTGTTATTGCGAATCCATACGTGCACAACGATATGGTAATCTTCAGCTGCTAATGCTGTCCCACGTACATGACGCTTATTTGTTTTTTTGCGATTTTTATCATAGAGATCCCAGACTTCCATAGAGGACCTCATTTCTGAATTTGAACAAGCACATACTGCTTCGTCCACATTTCCGTTGTCACAATAGAACGTTCCCCATTTTTTTCGAAAAATAACCCGCTCCCCTCTTTTTCAAGAAATGCCCATCCTTCATTAGCCATCAATTGCTGAATGTCCTCGTCCACCTTCTGTATGCCCCTAGCTGAAATGGCTGCGAGGTACCAAGTTGCCTTCTTATCATTGGAGAGCGCCACTAAATCAAAGGGGGATGCATTTAATTTTTGTATAGCTTCCTTTGGTGTAAGGGAATCGATTGGCAAAGGAGGATATAATAATTTATTGCTATCAATAAAGACCCCACTTACTACGAAAAGAGCTACTATTAGTAAACCTATTTTTTTCAAGGTTCACCCTCCTCCTTGTCTGGTTAAGAATCGGCTGCTAAAATTTATCTGTAAAAGAGAGCTTCTATTTTGAAGCGGTCATACTTTATTTTTTTCATTGCTCTTCAAGCTTTTAATAATGAAGAAAAGTTATAGAAAGCATTTAAAACATCTTCTCCTAAAGGATCAGCAAATGCATGATTTTCCAATGGGAAGATTCCTTCATTCTCTAACTGCTCCAAATATTTCTTGAAGCCTTGATCTATAGCCTCCATATACCCCTTAAGAGAAAATTGATCATTAAATATTCTTTCGATAGGATAATGACTTTTATGTTCAATTAATATGTATTCACCATCGCTGGAAAAAATATAGTAATCATAGTTTCCGTGACAATCTATTTTTACTTCATTTGTATTACCTTGATAAAAACTAGTGAGCGTAGAGAAAAATTGTGGGATGGCTATAAAGGCTAAACCAGATCTAAAACTAAATAGTTGTTCATCATTTGACACATCAAATTGAATATCACCACCCTCTAAATTAATTTTTATCGTACACATATACTTATTTTTCAAAAATATACCCCCTCTATAAACCTATACATTTCATATTTTACCTTATTAAGTAAATAAACTATAGAACATGTTATCATTCTGTTTATAAAGATTTAATAGAAGGTGATAAATTTGATCATTAGAAAGGCAACTATAAAGATGCGAAAGGTATTGGAAAAGTACATGTTGATAGTTGGTGAACAACCTATAAGCATATTGTGCCAGCAAAACATTTAAGTAAATTATCCTACGAACAAAAACGCAATTATGGACACAAGAAATTGCCGACAAAACGAAGTATGTACTAGTAGCTGAAAATGAATTAGACGACATTATTGGCTTCACATCTGCAAGTAAAAGAGACTCAAACCCTTCCCCATTCCAAGTATGTAGAAACGCTCTATCTTTTAGAAAACTATCACAGAAAAGGGATAGGAAAACAATTGCTGAAGGAAATCTTTCATTGCTTTCATCAAAAGAACTACCAAACTATATTTGTCGAAGTCTTAGCTATAGAATAAAACACGTTATTTTTATGAACATTATGGGGCGAAGCTTAGAAATTACAATTGGTGGAAAAGGTTAAAAGAGTTAGTGTACGAATGAAAAGATAACGAAGAAGCTATTGAAAAGCTAATGTAATAAAATTGATTTTTATCGTCAAATCAGGAAATGTTTTCGAAGATCATATTCAATTTCAATGAATCTTATATCATTTTTAATCAAGCTAAACATCTTCATGTCTCCTATGCTTTTTAGTTTCAACATACTGCATTTTTTAGAAGAACCATACTCAGAAGTTTAGAACTGTTCCAATAACAAGTAAAAGTGGTAAAAGAGAATGGCTAGGTAAACGTACAACAAGCCTAGCTCTTTACGCATAAAGTAGCCATATATGACTCAAAGGATGTCCTGTGTGGGGAAAGAACATAAATATTTGAAAAAATTTAAGTTTACGTCAAATCCAAATTGTCATTGTCGCTGTTGTTGTCCTTGTTGTCGTTGTAAATGTAAGCCGCCATTTTTACCCATACCACCAAGTTGTCATTATCTCGTCTATGTGACAGATGCTGGGCAGCTCGCAACGCCTGATAATAGAGTTTCTGTGATCGATACCGCAACAAACACAATCGTCGCTACCATTCCAGTAGGATCTGCTCCGTTAGAAGTAGCGATTACACCTAATGGCGCTTTTGGCTATGTTCCAGCGTTCTTCTCGGATAATGTAACGGTTTTTAGCACTGCCACAAACTTGCCAATCGCTACCATTCCTGTAGGCATTGACCCCCTTGGTGTCGCCATTTCACCAAATGGAACACTTGCTTACGTGTCCAATCACGGATCGAACACTATATCGGTCATTAATACAGCCACCAATACCGTAACAGCCACTATTCCAGTAGGGCTACAACCTCAAGGTATTGCCTTTACGCCAAATAGTGCGTTTGCTTATGTTGCCAACGAGAATTCCAATTCAGTATCGGTTATTAATACTGCAACCAATACGGTGATTGCTACAATCCCTGTGGGAATTCGTCCTAGATCCATTGTTTTGACTCCAAGCGGGCAATTTGCTTATGTGACAAATGAAAATAGCAATTCGGTATCGGTTATTAATACCACTACCAATACAGTAGTGGCTACCATTCCTGTTGGTACAGGACCTGTAGGAACAGCGATTACCCCTGATGGAACGCTTGTTTACATTGTGAATAAAGGCAATAATACCGTATCTGTCATCAATACAGCCACCAATACGGTGATTGCAACTATTCCTGTCGGTGCATCTCCAGACCAAGTAACCATCTTGCCAGATGGTACTTTTGCCTATGTAACAAATCAAGTAGACAATACGGTGTCTGTCATCGACATAGCAACAAACATGGTAATTGCCACAATCCCAGGATTTAACGGGCCTACTGGTATCAAAACTGGAACAATCTGTCTATAATTACACCCAAAAAAGCAACCGACTACTTCCACCCCATCTTAGAAAATGGGCTGTTTTTTGTCGGTTGCCTGCATTCTTTATAAAGTTAATTATGGCTAAAGTTAGCTTAGTCTTGAATCGCTGCGTCTAAAGCGACCACGATCATGTCATTGAATGTTGTTTGACGTTCTTCAGCTGTCGTTACTTCACCTGTGATGATATGGTCACTTACTGTTAGAACAGCAAGTGCTTTACGGCCGAATTTTGCCGCTAATGTGTAAAGAGCTGCTGATTCCATTTCTACCGCTAGTACGCCGTATTGAGCTAATTTTTCGTTTTGGTGCTCATCTGAGTAGAATAAATCTGCTGTGAAGATATTCCCTACTTGTAAGTTAAGACCTGCATCTTTACCTGCATTGTATGCTTTTAATAAAAGATCAAAGTCAGCGATTGGTGCGAAATCGATAGCACCGCCCCAGATGATTTGGTTCATACGTGTATCAGATGTTGCTCCTTGTGCTAAAATCACGTCACGTACTTTTACATCTTTTTGAATTGCACCACAAGTACCTACACGGATTAATTTTTGAACATCATATTCTTGCATTAATTCTGTTGCGTAGATTGAAATAGATGGCACACCCATACCAGTTCCTTGTACAGAAATACGTTTCCCTTTATACGTACCAGTGTATCCGAACATATTACGTACTTCGTTGTAGCAAATTACATCTTCTAAAAATGTTTCCGCAATGTATTTTGCACGTAATGGATCTCCTGGAAGTAAAATTGTGTCAGCGATTTCACCTTTTTTTGCATTAATATGAATACTCATACTGCAATCCCTCTTTTCTGTCAGTTATCACTATAAATAATACTGTGTTTCTGTCATTTACGCAATGCTAGACGTCTAGCAACTACAAAATTATTTATAGTTTTCGTACAATTATGCTTGTTCCTCATAAAGTGTCCACAAAGTATCAAAGGTCTGGATTGTTAGGTTTTCCGTTGCATAGGTTTCTATATAGTCGGACAACTCATTAAAGTCTGTGCTCTGCTTTGGAAAATTATGCTCATGAAACACTTCCTCTGCAAAGCGTACTTTAGGGTCAGACCAATCGCCACCTCGATAGGTTAGGACATATAAATAAAAACTTTTCTTCATCGAACAAATTCCCCTTTTTATGCATTGGCTTTTTGCTAGTGTATCAAAAAAAATAGCATTCGTCATAAATTCCACTACTACTATATTTTACCCACTTATGATTTTAGAACTATTTTCATGGTCGATACTGACTTTTGTCATAGTTATTTTATCTGAAAAATTTTAATTTTTAGAAATAAAGATAGAAAAATCTAGCAAAATAAGATAAAATTGAAATCGATTATTTAAAAAATAGGAAGGTGATGGCGATGAAAAAGACTAAAAAAACCCATGGTACAGCGAAAAAACGCCCGTCTCTCTTTACTTTTAGCTTTTTTAAGAAGAGGAAAGCTTCTACACAAGGGGAAACTGGGAAAAATCCCCCTCCTATTAAAGAAAAACGACAACGTTTTTACCATTTAATTCGGGGTAAAGTGCTTATTATGTTTGCACTTCTTATTGTAATTAACGGTATTATGGGTATATTGTCCTATGTCAATATACAAAACTTGCAGCACCAAATGGAAGATTTCACAAAGAAAAATGTGCAGGAGCAACTAACGGTGAATCAACTTGCCTATGAGATTGCTAGACTGACCAATTTAGAGCAATCGTATTTAATTACGGGTAACGGCATTTATTCTACTTCTTATCATTTAAAAATAGATACCATTAATAAAAAGCTAGCCGCTTTGAAAGATCAATTTCAAGATCGCCAAGTGGAACTCGGTCATATGCAGGCAATCGAGCAATATTATAAAAATTACCTTGATTATTCAGATAAAGTCATGACAATGCGTGATGAGCTCGGTCTTGAGCAGGCTCGTAAACTGATGATGGGTGCTACTGGGGAAACAATGAAAACACATATCGATCAAAACATTGAAACCATTAATACTGTCATGGACGATTCCAATAAAACAAAATTAGACAAGCTTAACCAGCAGGTAAATATTTCTATCACTACATTCTTTCTCGTTTCAATCGTTGGCTTTTTAGCGATTGTAATTTTTGGCTTTATGCTATTTAAATCATTAAAACGTAATACACAAGCGATTAATGACTCTATCCTTGATATTGCGCAAGCAGGAGGCGATTTGACAAGACGTGTAAATGTGCGTAATCGTGATGAATTTTCGACTATTGCAGCCTCGACAAATACGTTAATTGAGTCGATTTCTAACTTAATTCGACGCGTAAGTGAGTTGGCGGATCATGTATCAAGCAGCAGTCAGGAGCTAATGTCCTTAGCAGATGAAAATGCGCGTACAATTCAGGATATTGCGGATGCGACAGCAGATATTGCGAGCGATAGTGACAATACGATTTCCAGTATGAATAGTGCGCAGCAAAAAATGAGCGACTTAGAGCATTCAATGCATCAATTAAATGAGCAAGCGAGTGCTGTCCATCGTGCCTCTATCGCCATGCAGCAAGCAGCCGATGAAGGTAGCCGCTCTGTGGAGCAATCATCACTCGTCATGCAATCCATTGAAGAAACAATGGCTTCTACAACATCTACTGTAGAGGCGTTAGGTCGTAAATCTGCGGATATTACCTCTATTATTGGTACGATCACGGCCATTTCTGAGCAAACGAATCTCCTCGCTTTAAATGCGGCGATTGAAGCGGCAAGGGCTGGTGAGCATGGACGAGGCTTTGCTGTCGTAGCCGATGAAGTTCGCAAACTGGCAGAGCAATCCCAAAGTGCAGCGAAAGAGGTCACATCGATTGTCACATCTATCCAAGATGAGGTCACATCCATCATTGCTCAAAATCACGAGGGTGTGACAACGGTCATCCGAGGCGTTGAAGTAACAAACGAAACAAATCAATCCTTAGCCAACATTTTATCGCATACCGAAGAAACAACGTCAATCATCGCGGCCATGGTGGATAAAATTGCGACAACGCTTGAAAATAGCAATGCGGTGGCAAGTGACTTCATTCATGTCAATGCCTACGCAGAACAATCCGCGGCCAACACTGTGACATCTGCGGCAGCAGCCACTCAAGGCTCCGCCTCTATGCAGGAAATCAACGCTGCAGCCACTGAGCTTGCCCAACAAGCAGATAGCCTACGCAACCTCGTGAGCGAGTTTAAAGTTTAAGCGAACTGAAAGAGAGAGGGAGAATCAATTTTTTATTGGTTCTCCCTTAACTTTGCGGTGCTATCCTTCTAATTTGCGGGGCTATCCCTCACTTTGAGCGTTCTATCCGCTACTTTTTCAGGTTTATCCTCCACTTTCAGATTTCTATCCAATTATTTGAGGGCTATCCCTCACTTTCAGCAATCTATCCGCTACTTTTTCAGGTTTATCCTCCACTTTTAGATTTCTATCCAATTATTTGAGGGCTATCCCCCTAATTTGTGGGGCTATCCCTCACTTTGAGCATGCTATCCGCTACTTTTTCAGGTTTATCCTCCACTTTTAGATTTCTATCCTTCTAATCTGCTGTGTCTCATGACCATAAAAAAACCTAGCAAGGAGCTACCTTGCTAGGTTTTTACTATTTAAATAGTGCTAGGTATTCGCCATAGCCTTCTTTTTCTAAATCTTCTTTTGCGATAAATCGAAGCGCTGCTGAGTTAATGCAGTAGCGTAAGCCACCTTGCTCACTTGGGCCGTCTGGGAAGACATGTCCTAGATGCGAATCTGCTTCTTTGCTGCGTACCTCCACACGACGCATACCGTGAGATGTATCGAAATGCTCGGTTACCTGTTCTTTTTCAATCGGCTTTGTGAAGGCTGGCCAGCCACAGCCTGAGTTGTATTTATCGAGTGAGCTGAATAAAGGCTTGCCAGACACAATGTCTACGTAGATGCCTTCTGCAAAATGGTCATCAAACTCATTACGGAATGGTGGCTCTGTGCCATTTTCCTGTGTGACATAGTATTGCATCTCTGTTAGTTCTTTTAAACGTTGTTCCTTATTCATGTTTGTTCCCCCAGTGTTGCTCCTGAAACGCTCGACGACCTGATCCAATCGAATAGCGCTCATAGTGCATTGGATTTTTCTTATAATACTGTTGATGATAATCCTCAGCCGGATAAAACGTAGTGGCTGGTAAAATTTTTACCATAATTGGTTTATCAAACTTGCCAGACGCTTGTAAATCTGACTTTGAACGTTCAGCTAGCTCACGCTGTTCTTCGTTATGATAAAAAATGGCCGTTGTGTAGGATTCTCCACGGTCGTAAAATTGACCCCCTGCATCTGTTGGGTCAATTAAAGTCCAATAAATCGCAAGTAGCTGCTCGTAGCTATATAACTCATCATCAAATGTGATTTGTACAGCTTCCACATGCCCTGTTGTTTCCGAGCAAACCTGTTCATAGGTAGGATTTACAACATGTCCACCTGTATAGCCTGAGATTACGGAATCAATCCCAGGTGTTTCGTCAAAGGGCTTGACCATACACCAAAAACAGCCTCCCGCAAATGTTGCATATTGCTTTGCCATTCATTTCACTCCTTATTCACCAGGAACAATAATTTCCAATAAGATTTTATCCTTTGGTAAGTCCAACTCTTTAGCACGTACACGTGAACCAGAGGCAATGTTAATGCGCGATAAATCAATATATATTTCTGCTTTATTCGGATTCACGGTAATCCATGAGGGAAATTCCACCGAATCGCGCATGATTTTCATTGTCGTTTCTGGTGGAATGTTTAATAACCCTACATTCATGCCTGTCTGTTTTAAAATAATATTCCCCTTGTCATCCACAATAGGATCAAAATTCATGGAAATGGGGATTTCCGTATAGAATACCGTCAGTGTGCTACGTAGTTGAATATCATCCCCAATTGTGAAATCAAGTGGTAAAGGTGAGCCTTTCGCTGCATCCTTTAGGTATTTTTTTGAGATCGATTCTAATTCCTTTGTTGTGGTTTGCACCACGAGTACATTTCCTTTGCTTTCACTTTCACCTGCTGAACTCTTCGCAACATGGACGCCATCCACTGGTCTAGTTGCTAAAAAAACGACGAGGAGGATTGCAAAAAGCACTGTGCCCGCTAAGGCGAAAAACGCGACTTTCCATTTATTCATTTTGTCACTCCTCGAAGCCTATTGCCTTGTTAATCTTTTTTTCCATACCACACTGCTCCATTGCTGCTAGTATACGCTCTGTCATTTTTTCATACCCCTTTGCATTCGGGTGGAAAAAGTCTGTATGATAGACGAGCTCTTCATTTGAATCAAACAAATCTTCTACTGATACGTAACAAGCATTGGAATCCTTGCTGGCTACTTCCTCTATCACATTATTCCATTCTGTGATAATCGTATCAAATTCATTCGCCTCATTGGTTACAATCGAAAATGGATTGTAAAAACCAATGAGTAATAAGGGCACTGTCGGATTTTTAGCACGAATGCCCTCTACGATTTTGCTGTAACGTTCCTTGTATGCCAGTAATTCCTTATCAAAAGCATCACGTTTCAGGTTAAATAAATCCTGCCTGACGACCTTCATGACATCATTGCCACCCATAGTTAAGGAAATTAACTGTGCTTCTTGCAGCTCCTCATCATAATGCCCTTTTTTCACTAATTTTAGTAGCTGATCGCTGCGTCTGCCACGTTTGCCCCGATTATCTACCTCTACATCCGAAATCGAAGGCCATGCGAGCAATGAATCTGCTAATCTTCCAACATAACCGTCTTGACTATACTCATCACCGACACCATCTGTCAACGAATCTCCCAGTGCCAAGTAATGTAGTTGCTTTGCTTGTTCTTCATCAATTTGCGATAAATCCTCTGCTGATGGCTCAAAAAAATGTTCAAAAATTTGCGTCAACATATTCTTAGATGTTTTTTCCTCATCTTCTGTTTGTTGCTCATCCTGCGGTATATCTTGCTCCGTTCCTGCTTGCTCACCTTCAGGTTCTGCTTGCGGATTCGGTTCATCGATTGATATTGCACAACCACTTAGTACAAAGACGGTCAAACATGACAACATAAATCGCCAAATGTCCATTTGACCACCTTCCATCCCTTTCTATTACTTCTATTATAGAATAGTTCATGCCGCAATGAAAAGTGACTTCCCCTTAGTTCTCCATAATTTTGTGTGCTTGCCAAATTTCCTCAGGTGTATGTATGGAAAAATGTTTGTTTATACAGTGTGCCTTTATGCAGAAGGGATGATAATTAGTAGGATGTCTGATTATTTTTGATGGCAACGTCATCACTGTTTGATTGAAGCTACTGTTCAACACGATTACTATTTAATTGAAGCCGCTCACGCTCATAGTTAGTCGAAAACTGATCACAGCTAAACAAAAACTGCTCATCTTTGAATAATCCGCTCATCCTGCTAGGAGATCCACGCATAATAAAAAAGCCACTACATTTACTTATGTAGTAGCTCCTTCCTGTTATTCTGCAAAATAAATAAAACCAATTGCTCCTGGACCTGTGTGTGTCGAGATGATTGGAGATGTAAAGGCAATTTCAACATCGTTAAAGCCAGTTTCTTCGATCAGCGCTTTTAATGGGTTGCCCATCGTTACGAGGCCATCTGCATGGGAAATGCCGACTGCCTTAACTGTTTTTCCAGCTGTATCTGCTTGGAATTGTTTAAATAAAAAATTGACTACTTGTTTATGACTACGTACCTTTGACACAGGATTGTATACGCCGCCTTCAAGGTTGGCAATGACTTTGATGTTTAGGAGGGAACCGATAAAGCCTGTGCCTTTACCAATTCGACCGCCTTTGATTAAGTTTTCGAGCGTGTCTACAATAACGTATAAATGTGTATTGTCTCGTACCTTTTCTAAACGTGCCACGATGTCCTCCACAGTGGCGCCTTCATCTCGCATGCGGATGGCCTCTCGTAGTTGGATAGCTAAACCAATCGCGATAAAGCGTGAGTCAATGACTGTCACATCGGCATCTGTCATTTGAGCTGCTTGACGAGCTGATTCTACTGTGCCACTCATACCACCAGTCATATGGATGGAGATAATTTGATCGCCATCTTTACCGAGCTCATCATATAATTCCTTAAATTTACCTGGTGCTGGTTGTGAACTTTTCGGTAAATTTTTTGCATTTTTCATTAAGCCTAAAAAAGATTGTGGCTCTAAGTCCACTCCATCTGTATATGTTTGACCATCAATTTGAATCGTTAAAGGCACGATATGTATGCCATGTTGTGCTACTTCTTCTTTTGTTAAATCACAAGTTGAGTCCGTTACTATATGAATTCGTCTCACTTCGACACATCCTTTTACTTCATTAAAATTTATTATATAGACTAATGAATCATTATGTAAACATGACATTTGTCATTAGGCAAAGCTCTGTCCTAGCTAGCATGTAAACGCTACCTTGGATACTATAGCGTTTTCACCTACCTCTTGTCTATCAATGCCCCTCAAAGAATATGACAGGCTTATGACATTTTTGATATGAACTATATGACAAATGTAAATGTTCATCTATAAATTATTGGGGTATAGTAAATGTACGAACGAAAGGAGTGTTTCAAATGGTTGATTCATTTGACTATAAATCATGGAGGGAAGAGCTGTGGAATGCCATAACACACGGTATTGGTTTCATTGCTAGTATTCCAGCACTGGTTGTTCTACTGTTAGCAGCCGTACAAACAGGAAATGCCCTACATATTACAACCTTCAGCATTTTCGGTGCGTCTGTCATCATTCTGTTTTTAATGTCTACATTACTACACAGTATGCCAGAAAAATATAAACACTTTTTCGCTATTTTGGACCATTCGTCCATTTATATTTTAATTGCCGGCACCTATACGCCGTTTTTATTAATTGCCGTTGGTGGTTCCCTTGGATTGACGCTACTATGTATTATTTGGTCATTGGCTGTGCTTGGTGTATTGTTTAAATGTTTCTTTATTAATCGCTTTGAAGTACTTTCATTAATTTTTTATATTGGCATGGGCTGGTTAATTATATTTGCCATTAAGCCCGTTTATCTGTATTTAGGTTTACATGGCTTTGCTTTACTGCTAGCAGGTGGGCTATTCTATACGATTGGAGCGATCTTTTATGCATGGCGCTCTCTGCCCTTTAACCATGCAATCTGGCATCTCTTTGTGCTAGCTGGTTGTGCCTCCATGTATGCGTGTGTTTATTTTTATCTATAATAAAAGCAATCGCTCATTGTGAAGGGAGCGATTGCTTTTTCGTCTATTTACGTTCAAAAATTTGATATTGGAATGTATAACCTTCTGGTGCTGTTTCAGGCTCCTCTGAAGAGACTTGAACAAAATCATGCTCATAGCTCGGGAAATAGGTGTCTCCCTGAAAGGCATGATTAATTTTTGTGATATACAAGCGATCAGCCATCTCCATCACTAAACGGAAAATTTGCTCGCCGCCAATAATCATCACCTCAGGTACATCTCCAGCTAGCGCTAAAGCACCTTCCAAGCTAGTCACAATTTCAATGCCTTCTGCCTGATAGTTTTCGTCACGTGTAATGACGATGTTGCGTCGCCCTGGAAGTGGTCGACCGATGGATTCAAATGTTTTACGTCCCATAATCATAGGCTTGCCCATTGTTTTTTGTTTAAAATACTGCAGATCCCCAGGTAAATGCCAAGGCATCCCATTGTTATATCCGATGACGTGATTGTCATCATGTGCCACAATTAAAGAAATCATACTGTCCCTCCAAATACTTTCGTCCCTTTTATTATAAACATAATGCGCTTATTTCACCTATTTTTAAATAAATAAACATTTGTTACACCTAAATCCTAGTAAAATTATATGAATAGTTTATAATAAGAATAACAAACCTCTCAATAAAGGAATGATGAAGATGATAACTTTAAGAAAAGAAGCTGTTCAATATCTAGAAGCTCAGCGTACTGGTACACCTTATTACAAAGTTTCACCGCAGGAAGCGAGAGCCATGCGGACGGTTACACAATGGCAATCTGCACACAAACCGAAGCTAGCATCCATTGAGGATCACAAAATTACAGTGCGAGATGGCGAACAAATTACAGTTCGGCTTTATACGCCCGTTCTCGGTAAAACATTACCTGTTATTGTTTATTATCATGGTGGAGGCTGGGTCTATGGCAATCTAGAATCTGTCGATGTAGGCTGCCAGTTATTAGCAGACCAGGCACAGGCGATTGTGGTATCAGTGGATTACCGCTTAGCACCTGAATATCCTTTCCCAACACCCTTACATGATGCCTACGATAGCTTAGTATGGGTGCACGATCATATGGAAGCCTTAGGTGGCGATGCAAGTCGATTATCAGTTGCTGGGGACAGTGCTGGCGGAAATTTGGCTACTGTAGTTGCATACTTAGCTACTGCACTCGAGGGACCATCGTTACACGCTCAAACACTCATCTATCCTGTCACAAATGTCGATTTTTCAACAGTATCTTATCTGGCATATGGTGAAGATTACGGCTTAGATACACAAGCCATGCAGTGGTTCTCTCATCACTATACAGAGGAAGCAAACTTCACAAATCCACTTGTGTCCCCTCTTCAGCTAGAGGAAGTCCGTAACATGCCGAAAACATTCATTATAGCTGCAGAGGCAGATGTTCTCTTTGATGAGGGTCTAAGCTATGCACAAAAGTTAAAGGCTGCTGGTGTGGTAGTGGAACATATTACAATGCCAGGTTTAATCCATAGTTATTTCAGTAAAATGAATTATTTTGAAGAAGCAACGATTGAAACCGTGACAAAAATTGCGCAATTCCTGAAATAAGTTTGGCTATCCCGCGCAAACAGTGCGATAATAGAGCAAAACGTTTTTTAAAGGATGACACTATGACACAAACAATAGCTCTACAAATACAACAGCCCTTTTCTGATCAATTAAAAAAAGGCTTCCCACTTATTTCAAAGGATGCGGTTGATGCACGACGTTTACCTGCTGAGCAAGGAACACTCCTCAGACTCATGGATCATCATAACCGTTTTATTGGAACAGGTTACTACGGCATCCAAAACAAAGGGATTGGCTGGGTGCTAACGACCGATGCGAATGAAACAATTGATAAAACTTTTTTTATAAAAAAATTCAAAAAAGCCATCGACAATCGTGCTGCATTTTTTAGCAATGAAAACACAACAGCCTTTCGTGTGTTTAATGGTGAAGGAGATGGCATCGGCGGTCTTACGATTGATTTTTTTAACAGCTACTACATGGTAAGCTGGTATAGTGAGGGCATTTATTCATTTAAAGAAGTCGTGTATGAGGCGCTTGCTGAGACAGTAGACTACCAAGCGATTTATGAGAAAAAACGCTTTGATAGCAAAGGACAATATATCGAGCAAGATGATTTTGTAATGGGCACGCCAGGAGAATTTCCTATTATGGTGAAGGAAAATGGTATGACCTATGCGGTGCATTTAAACGATGGCGCCATGACAGGGATTTTCCTCGATCAACGTGAGGTACGATTGGCTATTCGAGAGCGTTATGCCAACAACACAGACATGCTGAATACGTTTTCCTATACAGGAGCATTTTCTGTGGCAGCCGCTCTAGGAGGAGCCATCAAGACAACGAGTGTAGATGTGGCAAAGCGTAGTTTAGCCAAAACGATTGAGCAATTTAGTGTCAATCATATTGATTATGAGGCACAGGATATAAAAGTCATGGATGTCTTCCATTATTTTAAATATGCACAACGCCATGCTTTACAGTTTGACCTTGTCGTATTAGACCCACCTAGCTTTGCACGTACGAAGCAAATGACCTTTTCAACGGCAAAGGACTACCCTAAATTACTAAAGGACACGATTGCCATTACCGCTAAAAACGGCATCATTGTGGCTTCCACAAATAATGCCAGCTTTGGCATGAAAAAGTTCAAAGGCTTTATTGACCAAGCCTTTAAAGAGACTCGTACACGCTATAAAATTGTCGAGGAATATGGTTTACCGAAGGATTTCCGTGTACCACGTGAATACCCTGAATTTAATTATCTGAAGGTCGTGTTCATCCAGAAAATCGACTAACCAATCGAGAATCACACCAAGGTGTGATTCTTTTTATGTAAGGAAAAGTTGATTCTACCTAAGGAGGTTCGGTACCTCTACAATAAAGGTTCCAATAGATTGAAACGTTATAAACAATCAAACAGAGCCCTTCTATTAAAAGTAGCCTAAGAAGAGAACATCTTCTTAGGCCACCCGATTATAGATATTTCACAAACCAATCACGGATATATTCAAGTCGATTAATTCGTAATGTAGGCTTTCCACTTCTTGAAAGTTCATGATTCGCCTCAGGGAAACGCACGAATTTTGTTTGTTTTTTACGATATTTTAAGGCGATAAACAATTGCTCTGCCTGCTCAATTGGACAACGATAGTCTTTTTCACCATGTAAAATCAATAATGGTGTCTCCACTTTGTCTACATACTTCAGTGGCGAATGATGCCATAGCTTCTCTATATCATCGAGTCCTGCTTGAATTTGCCAGTCTGTAAAATAATAGCCGATATCACTGACACCAGCAAAGCTAATCCAGTTCGAAATGGAGCGCTGCGTCACAGCTGCTTTAAAGCGATTTGTATGGCCCACAATCCAGTTGGTCATAAAACCACCGTAGCTTCCACCAGTTACACCTAGACGATCTTGATCAATAAAATCATAGTGCTCCAGAGCGTAGTCTACCGCTGCCATTAAGTCCGCATAATCATTACCACCATAATCGCCACGTACTGCATCCACAAATTTTTGGCCATAGCCATGACTACCACGCGGATTAGTATAAAGCACTGCAAAGCCTTGTGCAGCAAGGATTTGGAATTCATTAAAGTAGGTATTGCCATACATTGCATGCGGACCACCATGGATTTCAAGAATGAGAGGATATTTCTTCCCTGCTTCATAGCCAACTGGCCTCATAATCCAGCCATTGACCTTCCAGCCTTCTGCACCTTCAAATTCGATACTCTCGGGAACAGCTAATGTTTTGGTTTTTAAAAAATCTTCATTAATGGACGTCAACTGTTCTTTGTCACCTGTTTTTAGGTTCACATAAAACAGATCGCCTGGATTGGTCGTTGTGCTAATAGCCGCAATAGCCTGATCATTTTGCGCATCAAGTGAGAAGCCATAGACATATTGATCATCATGGATAGCTGGGTAAATTTCGCCATCTACATTTCCGTAATAAATCGCCGCATTGCAGTGATCTGTGACTTGGAAGTAGAAGCTATGATTATCATTCATCCATTGCACACGTGGTGACGCTACACCTTGCAGGAAATCACCGATGACATAATCACCAACAGGCGCATCAAATTCACTTGTTACACAGTTTAGTAGTTTTTGCTCCATGTCATAAATCCAAAGCTTTGCTTGTGTGGCATTTTCAAATTCACGTTCTCCACCTACAAAAGAAAGATAGCGACTATTCGGAGACCAAGCTGTTTGGTAATAAGCACCCGAACCTTCTGTTAGCTTGTGACTCTGTTTCGTTTCTAACTCCAATAAATAGATATCCACATTAAATGAGAAATCTAAATCCTCCGCTTTATCTGCTAAGTACGTAAGGTATTTGCCATCTGGCGACCAAGTACCCAGATGGCAGTACTCTTTGCCTTCTGTCACTTGTTCTAGCTCTCCTGATGCCACATTGACAATGGCAATATGGGTAAACTGCTCCATATCAATAAATCCACCAGCATCCGATTTGTGTTTCATTTTCTCGATTTCTAGTGGCTTTAGTTCTTTGTCCTTTTTCTTCTCATCCTCCGCTTTATCTAGGATGGTTTCATCTTTCCCTAGCACGACTGAAAAAGCAATTTTCTTGCCACATGGTGACCAGACAGGGGAGGTCGCTCCATTTTTACAATGTGTCACCTGTTTTGCCTCTCCACCTGCTCTCGAAAGAACATAAATTTGCGGCTTACCTGTTCTCGTTGACAAAAATGCAATTTGACTGCCATCTGGTGACCAAACAGGGGAACTCGTTCTATCTTCACCAAATGTCCATTGCTGTGGTGTTTTGTCCTTCAAGTTTATGTAAAACAAATTCGATATATAGTCATTTTTCTTCTCGTCCATACGAGTCTCTACATAAACTACCTCTGTCCCATCTGGTGAAAGCTGTGGATCTGCTACTGATTTTAAGTGATAAAGATCTTCTGGTTGAATCCCTTGTTTCGATGTCATGTTCTTGCTCCTTTGTATTGTAATTTTCTGTGCCTTACTACAATACTTCGACACCCTAAGTAATATTCCTCTATTTAATTGAATTTTTTACTAGTTCCCAATATTCTGCCGACTTTGTTCTGCGATAAAATTTATAAAAGGGCTCATTTGGGCGAGCATGCTCCTTATAAAGATTTATCAGGTGCAGTAAAAAATCTTCAATTTGTGTGACGTCTACCCTCTTAGCGAATAACGTGCCTGCCTGTGCCTTTGTTCCCATTGGTACTGCCCCTAAATAGACATCAAAGCTTTCTTGTTGGTAAACGAGTCCAATATCATCATAGACTGCATTGTAGCAAGCTGATGCACAGCCATTAATATTGACACGCACTCTTGCAGGTACCTTCATCCCCTCTATGGCATGATAGAGCTGTTCGGTTATCGGAGCAGCCTCCATTTTCTCCCCATCACAAAAATCGCAGGCCTTCATGGCTATGATTGAACCAGAGGGAGCAACATAAAGACCTGCTTCCTGTAAGGCTTGCACCGCTTCCGTGGCATCGCACGTTGGTATGGATACGAGTATACTATAGGAAGCAGAATATTTTATCGCCCCCTTTTCGCCAGCAATTTCGGCTATTTTTTGGAATTGTGCAGGAGTATAATGCTTATTAATAATGCCAGGGCTAACGGCTAGACGGGTAAACTCACCATGACGGTTCAGTGTTTCAAATGTTTGATCTGGTACATTTTTTTGAAATGCGTTCATTTTTATCGCTCCTTATAAAAAAGGAGCTAGCAAAAACGCTAGCTCGAATGGATTAAAAGTTTTCAGGATAGAAGCCCTTTGCTAAAATTTCAATGGCCTCTGCCGCACGAACCCCTTCAGACGCTGCTGAAAGTGGCAGGATGACAAAGCGCTCATTTTTGACCGCTTCCATCTCCTTTAAGGCTGGATCATTTTTTAAGAATTGGATCTTTTGGTCTGCCGTTGTTTCACCGTAATCAATCACGACAACTACCTCTGGGTTGCGGTCTACTGCATCTTCCTTCGACACAGTTGTCCAGCCTGATTCCACATCACCAAAGATATTTTGTCCACCCGCGATTGTCACAAGCTCATTCATAAAGTTTTGACCAGCTGTAAATACATCCTTTTCACCGCTATCAAACACAAGAACACGTAATTTTTCGCTATCTTTTGGTAATTTAGCTTGTACTGCCTCTACATCTTTCGTCATTTGCTCAATTAAAGCTTCGCCACGATCCTCAATACGGAAAATCTTCGCGATATTTCGAATATCAGTGAAAATATCCTCTAATGTTGGCTTTGTCATGTTGGAAGCCGTATGTAAATACGTATGGATGCCTAATTCTTCAAGCTCTTCTGGTGTGCCTACACCCTTTTCGCCAAAGCCACTTTTCCAGCCTGCATATAGGAAATCTGCCTCGGCATCGATGACTTGCTCCTTCGTTGGGTATTGATCGGAAAGAACAGGGACTTTATCGTATGCCTCTTGCAGTGGTTCATAGATTTTATCATCTAAGTAAGCTGTCCCTACCATAGAATCCTCTAAACCAAGTGCTAGCATAATTTCTGTCACATGTTGATTTAAGCTAATCGCTTTTGTTGGTGCTTCCGTATATGTTTGCGTTGTGTCATTATTTTCAATGGTTACTTCTGCTGCCGCCTCAGATGGCTCAACCTTTTCACCTTGTGCAGCTGATTCCGTTTTGTCCTTTGCGTTACAAGCCCCTAAAACAGCGACCAAGGCAATGATCATCATCAGCCATATACTTTTCCATTTCTTCATGTCCTTTTCTCCTTTGCTGTTAAAATATAGAAAGAAATCAGAGACTTCTTTACTACTAAGGTAGTTGGAAGGGCATAAAAAAACCCTCTTGTCGCCAAGAGAGTAGCATAGTGAAATAACGGTATCATTACCTTCATCACTATCCCCATCCTCGTGGTTCTTAGTCAAAAAATACATACTGGCAGGTATCCTGGCTTAGGTTCATCATCTATACGCCTTCCCATAGTTTCACTACAGTGGCATGCTGTATAGACTCCCCATTTACAGTTGCGGGACAGCATCGGAATTGCACCGATTTCCCTTTTAAGCAAATGACAAATGCCATTTGCACCAATACGTTCTATAATGGTCAATACTATTGATAGACTAGCAGAAGAAAATTTATCGCGCAATCAGTAGTATGACACTAAAAGTATAATCATCATTATATTAGCACTATTTCGACATAAAGACGAACTATTTTACAAGAAATATAGAAGCTAGTATTCTGTTACAATAAAAAGATAGCATTCTATAGAAACGAGGATTTCTTATGTACAAAACGATCGGTGTACTTGCGCACGTGGATGCAGGAAAAACGACCTTCTCTGAGCAAGTGCTTTTTCATACAAATAGTATTCAAGCACGGGGGCGTGTTGATCATCAGGATACCTTTCTTGATCATCATGAGCTAGAGCGCAGACGAGGCATTACGATATTTGCCGAGCAAGGGCGCATGAATATTGGCGATGATACATACACATTGATTGATACGCCAGGGCATGTCGATTTCTCCCCTGAGATGGAGCGTGCTATTCGTGTGATGGATTATGCCATTATTATCATTAGCGCTGTCGAAGGGATACAGGGCCATACAGAAACAGTGTGGCAACTTTTACGTCAATACCATGTCCCTACCTTCTTCTTTATCAACAAAATGGATCGTGAGGGTGCCAATATGGAGGCCGTCATCAGCCAGCTTCGTAAAGATTGCTCTCAGCATGTATTGCTCATCGATGAGCCACTGCGAGCAGACTATGTATCAAATAATATTATGGAATGGCTGGCGGAGCGCGACGAAAAATTGCTTGATGCCTTTCTAAATGAGTCATTGGAGCATGAACAGTGTCTTGCTCAATTAAAGGAAATGATTAAAAATGAAGGTGCCTTCCCTTGCTTTGCTGGCTCGGCCTTAAAGGATGAGGGCATTCAGGAATTTCTTGACCAGCTCCCGCTGTTAACGGCTTCCCATTTTGACAAGGATGCCCCGTTTGAGGGCGAGGTTTTTAAGATTCGTCATGATGGGCACCAGCGTTTAACCTTTATGAAGGCAACCAAGGGCTCGTTGCATGTACGAGATGAATTTTCATTTGACGAAGTAACAGAAAAAGTGACCGAAATTCGCCTTTATAACGGCAGTCGCTTTGAGACCGTTCAACAGGTAGAGGCAGGAGAAATTTTCGCTGTCAAAGGACTGAGCCAGGCAAACATTGGGGATCGAATCGGTACAACGATGCTATCACAGCCCTATGAGCTTGTCCCAACCTTACAGGCAAAGGTTCAATATGAGGGTGATCAGCATATCAAGGAAGTGCTACAGATTTTCCGGTTACTCGAAGCAGAAGAACCGTCCTTGCGTGTGGTCTGGCAGGAAAAATTTCAGGAAATCCATGTGCATATTATGGGTGCCATTCAATTGGAGGTCCTAACTGAGGTATTAATGACGCGTTTTTCATTAGCTGTCTCCTTTGGTGAGCCGCAAATTTTATACATGGAAACCATTGCGACGACCGTAACGGGCTATGGTCATTTCGAGCCCCTCAAGCATTATGCAGAAGTTCATTTATTAATGGAGCCAAATCCACGTGGAACAGGAAATACCTTCACCAATGCCTGTCATGCCGATCATTTATCTGTAGGCAATCAGCGCCTTGTTGAAAAGCATCTGTTTGAGCGTGACCATCATGGGCTACTGACAGGCTTCCCTGTAACAGATATTCATTTTACACTTCTAACAGGTCGCGGGCACAATGAACATACATCGGGGGGAGATTTCCGTGAAGCCAGTTTCCGTGCCCTGCGTCAGGGGCTGGAGCAGGCACAAAATGTCCTACTTGAACCCTATTATCGCTTTAAAATGAAAGCTTCAAATGACTTTATCGGTCGTATGATGACTGATATTCAGCAAGCAGCAGGCACGTTCGATGACCCGATTTTATCCGAAACGGATGTTATCCTAACAGGTCGTGCACCTGTTGCCACTTTAATGAGCTACAGCACAACCTTTGCCGCCTATACAAATGGGAAAGGTGCACTCACACTCCAATTTGATGGCTATGATGTGTGCCATAATACAGAGGATGTGATTGCACAGATTGGCTACGATAAAAATGCCGATCCTGAGTATAGTTCCTCTAGTATCTTTTGTGCAAAGGGCAAAGGATATTCGGTTCCATGGCAAGAAGCACAGGCAGCCATGCATTGCCTGTAGGATAGGATGAGCCTGCTCGCTTCGGGTAATCCGCGGGTATTTCTTTCTTGGGCATCAATATATCTCTACCCTACCATAAGATATTACAAGCCCTCCAAAAAATGGAGGGCTTGTTTTTATAGTGCACCGACAGCTTTCTTTGTTGGATTGTCCAACAAATATGCGGGTTCAACTATTACATAGTCATGCTTGTTCGTAAAATCAATTAGTACCTTACCAGGTTGACTTTTTAATAGTTGTAGATGATCAATTAATTGCAGTAAAAGCTCGTGACCGTTGCCACGTGGATGCCAGTTGAAATGATAATCATTTAACGCTTGCACCGCTTCAATAAATTGGGCATATTCCTGCTGCACAAATGCAATGAGTTTGTCATGATGAGATGCTAAATCATATAAATATGTTTCGTAAAAGCGCATGACAATCGAGCATAATAAGTCATTGACACGAGCGGCACTTAAAACAGGCTTTGGCTCCAATGATAGACGGTCGAGGTTGGGCTTTGCGCGTGTAGAATCAATGCGCGTAATTAAGTGATACGCTTCTCCGTTGACCTCATAGACAATCGGATTGGTCGGCATGTACATCATAAAACTATTCGTCTTTGTTTTTAGTTCATCTGCTATGGCTGCTTTCGCTAAAAGATGACCGTCCACATCCCCATTTTGTATCCAAATAATTTCTTTATTATATAAGATTTGCTCAAAGAAGCGATCATTACGAATCAGCTTCGTTGCTAATAATTGATCGATCAGAGACTCGACCACCATTCTTGTTTTCGCTTTCTTGGCAACTTCTGTGCGTGGTTGCTTACAAATGTTCAGATCTTCATAAGGCGTTTCCAACGTTGTCGTTACATGAATATTTGTCATACGTGCATCCCCTTTGCGTACATATTTTCAAAACAAAAAGGACTCCCTACTTTTGAGGAAATCCTTCATTTTATCTTCTTTCATCACACAATGCCAAACAAACCCTAAGTATGTGTGAACGAGTTCGATTGTGAACCCTTTCATTTACTATGGGCGTTTGACGTACTGTGACGAACAGAGCATTCTGTTTTGTCAACATGCCACCTCCTATTCCTCGTAGGTTTATGGTGTGTACTCGTAACAGGCAGGTATCCTGACTCATGATCATCGCTTCTTTTCTCCTTCCCGTCCAAAGACAGTGGATACTGAAAAGTCGCTCACATTTACAGTTGCGGGACAGTGTCGGATTCACACCGACTTCCCTTTTAAGCAAATTGCACGCAATTTACACCTATTACTACACGCTATTCAGTTGTCATAGGAATGAGTATAAGCACATTCCTATTAGATTACTAAAATCAATTGTAAAGTAGTGTTTTTCTAAAGTCAAATATCACAATATTTTCCAAACTACTAATAAAGTTAGAGGGGATATAAAAAAGGTGAACTGCGTATTTATTATCTTTCATTGACTTTATAATGAAAGATAGTGTACTTCTAATAGTGGAAGGATGAAAAATATGAAAACAAGTCAACAATTAGTAACGAGTAATTTAGAGGAAAAAATGAAACTATTTACTCGAGCCGTTTCTGGACAAATTATAGAGGAAGCTCATTTTGTCATAGCCAATACGAATATTCCAACTGATACATTTAATTTGTTAGTAGCGAAATCGCCTATAATTCATAAGGAAAATCATCTTAAACAAAGGATTAATCATTTCATTGTGAATAAACTTCCCTTCAGCACGTGGGTGGATGCCAACTATCTAAGCGATGATTGGCTACAACTGATAAAAGACTGCAATTTACAGGAAGCTGAACGAAATATGATGATGAAGCTTGACCATACACTTCACACAGGTCCACGAATTTCCAATTATCTTACCATCACAGAAGTAAGTAACAAGGAAGAGCTTCTACAATATAAGGAAGTTTTTCTAAGTTTATTTGGAGAAACAGCAGAAAGAGATGCATTAGAAATTTACTTTCATCAATTCTCACAGGAAAAACTAGCATCAAATGCTCGCATGTTTATTGGTTGTATAAAGGAAGTACCTATCGCTACGGGATTATTAATCGACAGTAAACATAGCTATGGGATTTATGATGTGATGACAAAAGATGCGTATAGGGGCAAGGGTTATGGCAGTGAGATGTTTCAATTCCTACTCAGTCAAACAATCGATAAGCAAAAGCCCGTAGTCTTACAGGCATCAGAGGATGGAAAAAATATTTATAAACGCTTCGGGTTTAAAGAAGTCGGAGAAATGATTGTATTTGAATAAAACTTCGCCAAGGCGCTCTTATTTACACTTGACAGTATTTTCGAGCTTACCGTAATCATGAAGCCGATTTAAAATCCGTTACACCGCCCCCTTCCTGGCACGACAGAAAAGCCTCGCAAATCTGCGGGCTTTTGGTTGTGCACACGTACTATTAGCACCTTCATTACGTCCCCAAAACATACTGTGCTAAGACGCTTTGCACCTTATAAATATTTGTCGCCTTATTGAAGTTTTTTTGAATCGGTAATGGACTGCCAGACACCCATATTTTAAGCTCTGCATCTAAATCAAATGTTCCAGCTGTTTCGACTGAAAAATGAACGATATTTTTATAGGGAATGGAATGATACTCTGTTTTCTTGCCAGTCACTCCTTGCTTATCAATGAGGATTAATCGTTTATTGGTAAAAATAAACGTGTCTCTAATAATTTTATAGGCGTTCTTGACTGTCTCGTTTGGAATTAATAAATTATGGACCTCCTCCTGGAGTTTTTCTAAATTCACCTCACTTGCATTGCCGATCAATCCATCAAATAAGCCCACTATCTGTCCCCTTTCGCTCTCGTTTATTTAATGTATTACAAAGAAGTGAGAGCTACGACAGGAAATGGTGGTATTATTTAGCCTATAAAGGGGGTGAGTGGTTGCGAATAATGATAGTAGCCTTAGTGTCTCTACTAGCCGTTGTTTTACTAGGATGTAATGAAAAACCAGATGATGAATTAGCTAAGGTCAGCATTTCTATTGGTTAAATTTAACAAGGTGAACACTGATTTTTTTAAAGAATATACGGATGAAGAATCACTTACACTATTCCAACAAGCCATTGCAACAACAGTCAAAAACGAGGGTGTTGTCAATATGGCTTCGCCAGAATATGATGTACAAATAGTGGACAAGGCAGGAAACAAATATGGCTATCATCTTTGGTTAGGTGATAAAGGTCAAAACAGTAGTTTGATGCATGTCGAGGATACGCATACGATCTACACAATATCTGAGGAGTTCACTGGGAAACTAATTGCGCTGGTTTTACCATAAAAACACTTTCCATGTATTCTAGGAAAGTGTTTTTATGGTCAATCATTTCTACTTTGTGGCTTTTCTAGTATTGATGAAGATGCTTATTTAGGGCTTAAAAAACCTAGAAAAATACTTTTCATTGCCTAAACCTGAAACTGGTTAGTTAACTTCTGTAAGTTATCCGCTTGGACACTTAAATCCTGTGTGACATGATTAACTGCTTGCATTGAGGCTGTTTGCTCATCCATTGAATGTAAAACAGCTTCTGTATAATTCGATAGCTTGCCCATGCCAGCTGCGATGGTTGTCACAGTGGATGCCACTTCATTGGCGCTACTTGAAAGCTGCTCAGCTGTCGTCGAAATATCCTCCAGCTGACTTGTCATTTGACTAACATGCTGTGAAATTGTGCCAAATGATTTTGTCGCTTCGTCAATGACATACACTCCTTGTTGAACATTTTTCAAATCATCTTCTACTGATGAGGCTACTTGTTTTGTATCACTTTCTATTCCTACAACTAAATCCACAATTTGCGTAGCAGAGTGCTTTGATTGTTCTGCTAATTGACGCACTTCTTCAGCTACAACGGCGAAGCCTTTACCATGCTCCCCAGCGCGTGCTGCTTCTATGGCCGCATTTAATGCTAGTAGATTGGTTTGATCTGTAATGGTAGTAATCATATCTGTCATTGATTTAATATCTGACATTTTAAGGGATAATTGCTGCATCAATCCACTTGTTTTTTCTGTTGAAGAGGAAATAAATTGCATTTGTTCTTTTGCCACATGTAAAATATTTGCACCATTTCCTGCTATCTCGCTAGCATCTTTCGCATGCACAAACACATCTTGTGTGGCTACTGTAATTCGCTCAATGCCATCAACGGTTTCTTGCATAGATTTAGCACTATCATTAGCCGATTGTGCTGCTTGCTTCAAGCCCTCTGACGTCTTCTCCATTTGTTGATCTACTTCTTCCACAGCAAGCGTAATTTCATTCGTACTCGCAGATAATTCCTCGATGCTTGCTGATAAATCTGTAGAGCTGTGCGCAATTTTTTGTGTCATTGTTCGTAATTGTTCCTGCATCTCTAAAAAGGATTGAGCTAGTTGAGAAATTTCACCATTATCACGAACCTCAATGACAACGGTATCTAATTGACCTGCCGTAATTCCTTGTGCAGCCTCTGTGATTTGTTTGATAGGCTGTATCACTTTGTAGTGAACATACACTGTGTAAGATAGTGTAATAGCGATGCCTACAATCGTTAACACGGTAGAAAACCAATCTAATGTCGTTACATTGGCTAAATCGATAAATAAAATAACGATCATTAAAACATTTAAAACGGAAAAGCCAAGTAAACTCTTTTTTCGTAAACTCATTACAAATTCCCCCAACTAAAATATGTCTTCCATACCATTATTATAGTTGAATAATCCTAAAATACATAAGGATACGCTCTATTTTATATGAGAAAAGGTCTACAAAAAAAGACTATAGACAGCCTTTTAGGGCATGTCTACAGTCCATCATTGCTCGTTTTATTTTAATTTCATGATACTAGAACCCGCAATACCTGGGTGTGTCATTTCATATGGATCTAAAATCAAGTCTAATTGTTCTTTTGTTAGGACGCCTTCTTCAATGCAAAGCTCACGAATTGAACGACCTGTTAAAATAGCTTCACGTGCTAGACGAGCAGCTACTTCATAACCGATGTGAGGGTTAACTGCTGTTAGCACGCCTACACTTTTTTCTACATATTCTTTCATGCGCTCTTCATTTGCTTCAATATCTTTTAAGCAGTTTTCTGTAAACGCACGGAATACATTATTCATAATGCTAATCGATTGGATTAGGTTGAACACTAATACAGGCTCCATTACGTTTAATTCTAATTGACCAGCTTCCGATGCTAGAGAAATTGTATGGTCATTCCCAATTACTTGGAAGGCTACTTGATTCAGCACCTCAGGCATAACTGGGTTAACTTTACCTGGCATAATTGAAGAACCTGGTTGACGAGCTGGTAACAGGATTTCTCCTAAGCCTGCGCGAGGACCAGAAGCCATTAAACGCAAGTCATTAGCAATTTTAGACATATTAATCATACAGATTTTTAAAGCGCCTGATACTTCTGTGTAGGCATCTGTATTTTGTGTTGCATCCACTAAATGCGTTGCACCTTTTAATGGTAAACCAGAAATTTCAGCAAGATGCTCATCAACAGATTTAATGTAGTCTGGGAAGGCATTTAAGCCTGTTCCGACAGCCGTTGCACCCATGTTCACATCATATAAATTCGGGCGAGTTTGACGAATGCGTACGATGTCACGGTTGATAACGCGGCAATAAGCTTCAAACTCTTGTCCTAAGCGGATTGGCACGGCATCCTGTAAATGCGTACGTCCCATTTTAATGACATGAGCAAATTGCTCTGCTTTTTGATGGAAAACGGATTGCATATAATCCATCGTTACTAATAATTCATCTATTAAATTTAACACAGCGATATGAATAGCTGTTGGGAAAGCATCATTTGTTGATTGTGACATATTGACATGACTGTTTGGGCTTACTGTGTGATAGTCACCTTTTTCTTTCCCTAAAATTTCTAGGGCACGGTTAGCGATGACTTCATTGGCATTCATATTGATGGATGTACCTGCACCACCTTGAATTGGGTCTACAATAAATTCAGCATCCCATTTGCCATCAATCACTTCTTGCGCTGCTTCGACAATTGCCTCACCAATTTCTTTTGATAATAGGTGTACTTCCATATTACTTAATGCAGCTGCCTTCTTCACAATCCCCATTGCTTTAATAAGTGAAGAGTGAATTGTGTAGCCTGTAATTGGGAAGTTTTCCGTAGCACGTAGTGTTTGAATTCCGTAATACGCCTCTGCTGGTAATACGCGCTCACCTAAAAAATCTTTTTCTATTCGTTGTGTTGACATTATTGTCGTCTCCTTTTATGTAATACTCACACTTGATAGTAGCTAATAAAAGTCGTATTGTAAACAGTCATTTTTCTGTAAACGAAAAAAATCCTTCAAAAAAGCAAAAAAATCACAAAAAACCGAGCGCATTTCCTACGCTCGGTTGCATTTTATTATTTATTTGACGTTACTGTGAAACGGCTATTAACGTGCTGTGGGTTTTCTAATTCATCGACGACAGCCACTGCGTAATCGGCATAGCTGACATAGCTTTCCCCCGCCTCATTTACTAATAAGTGGTCGACTCCTGCTGTATAGTGACCTGTACGTGGTCCTTCTGGATCGAAAAATGCAGATGGACTAATAAATGTCCAAGTAATGGATGATTGTTGTAAATCCTGTAGGTTTTGTCCTTGATTTTGCGCTGTTGCTAAATAAATGGCTGGGAAATCTGGTGTATCCATCACACGCACTTTTTTCTCTGGGTCCACAAATAGACTGCCCGCTCCCCCTACAACCACTAATTTTGTAGGAATACCTTGGAAAATCGAGATTAAATGACGACCAGCTTTGACATGTAAATCTTCTTGTCCAGCTGGAGCACCGAATGCATTGACAACGACATCGAAGCCTTTTACATCATCTTGCGTCACATCAAACACATCTTTTTCAATTACTGGAATAGCAGCCCTCACTTTTGCAGCTGAACGAACGATGGCTGTAACCTCATGACCACGTTGTACCGCTTCCTCTACTATTTTTTGTCCAGCTTTTCCTGTTGCACCAATTACGGCAATTTTCATGATTTATTCCTCCTAAGGTTTAGTTGTAACCATTTTAGTTACAGGTTAGATACAAGAAGACCATCTCCGTCTAAGTACGAAGCTGATCTAGCACATCCTGTAGCGTCTGTGCTTGTAATTGCTCTTCCATTGCCAGCCACACAGATGTATAGACACCCTCCAATGTATGCTTGATTTTTTGACCTACTGCACACGCTGGATTTGGCTCATCATGAATGGCAAATAGCTGCTCTGGCCCATCAATTGCCTGATAAATCGCTAGCAGTGTTAAATCCTTTGGCTCTACTAATAGCTCATAGCCAGCCATGCCAGAATGAGAAGAAAGTAAGCCTGCTTTTTTTAGCACACCAATCATTCTTCTTACGACTACTGGATTGGTATTCACACTTCCAGCTATAAAATCGGACGTAAGGAGACTTTTATCAGAGGTTGTAGCAATGAGCGAAAGAATATGGATCGCCACCGAAAATCGACTGTTCACCATATGTATCACCACCTGTTGTAACTATTATAGTTACAGGTGTACAAAAAAGTCAAGCACTGTCACCTGTATATATTGTTCCCCGTTAAGCTGTTGCTAATGTATCGCTTATATTTTTTTTACGTAAATGACTAATTCCTGTCGTATTTGACCGTTGTCCTCATAAAAATCTAAATTATGAAATTCATATTTAAAGTGACCTACTGGAAATGTCACACTTTCTCCTTGCGCTGCTGCCAAAATGCCTGCTACATCTTGTGACACCATATGTAGCAGCTCTTCCCCAGAATAAGAATCGATAAAAATAACGTTCATAAAAAAACACCTCCATAGCCATTATAGCTTAGGAGGCGCTTACATTTATAGTGTATCTTTATAACCTTTCAAACGAATCTCTTCGATGATTTGCATCATTTCTTGAATTTGTTGCTGCGACAATTCGATCTTGTTACAAGAATATGCATGTTGCACAGAACCCATGCTTTGTTCTGGCTCGCTTTGCTGTCGATCATATTCATCTACTAGAAGTACCATTGTATTTTTCACAACTATCACCCCTACAATATAATGGACTATTCCCATTATACCAAATAATGCTAATTATACCATAATAACTATAATCAAATTCTTTTCATCCAGTCATCCAACTAATTGCCTATTACGTAAAACAAATAGTTAGACCTAGATCTTTGTTTGAAAAAAACAGCAACCAAAATGGCTGCTGTTAGCATTATACGGCAATTGGTGCTTTAATCGCAGGATGTGGATCATATCCTTCAATCGATAAATCCTCAAGCTCTATATCAAAGATGGATGCTTTATTTGGATTGATGTGCAATGTTGGTAGGTTTCTTGGCTCACGTGATAGCTGTTCTTTCACTTGCTCCACATGGTTTGCATAAATATGTGCATCCCCAATGCTATGAATAAATTCGCCAACCTCTAGACCACACTCATGTGCGATCAAATGTGTTAATAAGGCGTAAGACGCAATATTGAATGGACAGCCTAATAATGTATCAAGGCTTCTTTGCATTAACTGGCAGCTTAATTTACCATTTGCTACATAAAATTGGAACATCACATGGCACGGTGGTAATGCAGCTTTACTGCCCTTTGCGCCCGCATTAATGACATCCTCAGGATTCCATGCATTGACAATGATACGGCGTGAATCAGGTTGATGCTTAATCTGATGAATGACATCCTGTAGCTGATCAAGGCTATCGCCATCAGAGGTTGTCCAATGGCGCCATTGTTTGCCATAGACATTTCCGAGATCTCCATATTGGTGTGCAAAGTCATCGTCTGTTAAGACACGTTCACAAAATGAGGAAAGTTCTTTTTGATACAATGCGTTAAATGACTCGTCTACTAAACAGCGTCGACCAAAATCTGTCATATCAGGACCTTTATACTCATTAGATTCCACCCATTTTTTAAATGCCCATTCATCCCAGATGTGGTTATTATGCTGCAATAGGTAACGGATATTGGTATCCCCTTTAATGAACCATAATAATTCACTTGCTACAAGCTTAAAGGGCACACGCTTTGTCGTTAGAAGAGGAAAACCTTTGCTTAAATCAAAACGCATTTGATACCCAAAGACACTGTATGTACCTGTCCCCGTTCGATCCTCTTTCTTTGTGCCATTTTCTAATATATGTTGTAGTAAATTTAAGTACGCGAATTCTGGATGCGTCATTTTTCTTCAACAGCTCCTTCAAGTTTGCTGTTGATCATTATACCATTTCACAACGAATTATTGTTGAGCTCCCTTGAAATTTCACTCTCTGTTGTGACGAAAAAAGTGGGCAGCAAGATGATATTTAATAAAACAGGTCCAACAATCACTAATAAATCAATGCCAGGACTAAAGTATAATCCAAATGCTGTAATCAGACCCGATAATACAAGGAACACGATTTGTGCGACAATGATCAAAATCGGCACCAATTGATACAGGTAATTGAGTTTACGGAACTGATGCATATTATCTGGGTTTTTAATGATTTTCCTTTTTAACCGTCTGGATAAAATAAGACAAGCAAGCAGTTGGATAGCCATAAAGCAAAAATAAATGACACTGTATAAAAGCAACTGACTTTTTTGAATGGTGCCATCAAAATGGCCCACTCTTTGGTTTAATAACTCTTGGACTGCTCCCTCATAGACATATTCACGTTCACTTAAAAAAGTAAAGGGCTCCATAAAGCCAAGCGCTGTCCAATCCTTTGTATTGACAGTCCACTTGGATAATTTACTTGCTAAAATACGCAATTGAATAGGATCTTGCTCGCCAAACATCCCTACTAGATGACGATAGGGTATGGCTACTTTTAGCTGACCATCCTGCTTTTCTTGAAATAAATCCTGAATATAAAAGGTATAGGAAACATCGGATTTATTGGCCTCATAACGAGTCTCACCAATTTTCCAATGATTAGCTAAGGAAGCTTGAATGCCATTTTTCATTTCTGTATAGGGCATATCCTTATGTAAATGCTTCGGAATCTTATAGACAAAATGATGATCACTACCTATGAGACCAATTTCTACCTCGACTTTATCCTGATTCACCGTTTTGGCCTTCGTGGTCAATGGAATGGTGATCATAGCGATGAGAAAAAAAAGTAAAAGTGTTAAAATGCCTTTTTTCACGCAGAAGTCCCCCTATTCGTCACTAATGATTAAATTTACCCTATCATAGCCATGTCCGAAAACACTATTTCGTTATTCCGAAAAAACAATAGTGGTTTTCCGAAACTCGTTATTTCGGTATTCCAAATTTATCAATAATTAGCGATAATATATAGGAGATTATGATCATAAGCAAATTAGAGGTTTAACAATGAAAAAATGTACTTATTGTATTTTTCTTACATACTTAATACTCGGTATTTATGTGTTAGGTATTACCATCAAAACACCCTTTGTGAGTCTCACTCTCGATACGACAAACGGTCAGCCTGTTTTTGTGGATAGCTATTACCCTCTATGGGCAGAGCAAAAAAATATTGAAAAAGGGGATATTATTGTGGCTATCGATGGGCAGCCAGCCATGGAGAATCGCTACGTTCAACAGCAAATGATCGTTAGAAGCGCCAATGCATTAACGATCCAAAAGGCTGATAAGAGTATTCAAACCATTGCTGTCAAACATCGAGACATGCCAGAAGAATTATATTTGCAAATTTTGTTCCCTATCTTTTATTTTTTCCTAGCTTTTGGTGTCGCACTTTATGTTTGGCGACGCAATCAAAATAATCTTTCAACGTTTTTATTGATCCTATTTTTATTAACTTGTTCGACCGCCTATATCAGTACTGGCGCATCAGCTAGAGGAAATATGATTGGGATGTTTGTCATTAGTAGCTGTATTATTTTATGCATGGTTCTCTTTATTCACTTTTTACAACACTTTTTCAAATACCTACAAATTAAGTGGACCTACCCTCACAGCAAATGGCTGTACTTATTAATACTGTTCATCCCTGGCTTTTATCTAATGGAGGAAATTGAGCCATCATTACGTGAGTTCACACCTATATTGAACCTAAGTTTATTTGCTGTCCTGGTAGTCTATGCAATTTTTATTTTAGTAACGAGTTATTTACGTACTAAATTGGCCAAAATTCGTTTAATTGCGCTTGCCTTTATCGTGCCGTTTTTACCTTTTTTATTATTCTTCGTTACACCTGAAATATTAGGACATAAGCCGATACTACACGCTGAAATCGCCGCATTGTTTTTATTATTTATTCCGTTCTCTTTTCTGTTCATTCAGGTGAACGAACGATTATTTGATATTGAATACCAATTATCACGATTACGCTATTATTCAACGCTAGCCTTTTTCAGTGCGCTTCTGTTGACAGCAGGGATTGGCCTGTTATTTATGGGGGAGCTATCCATCGTCCATGTCACAAGTATTTTTTTACTTGTCTTTATGGTGATCATTGCAAGCTTTTATATAAAAGAACGCATTGATTTTAAGTATCGAAAAATTATCTTCTCTTCTACTGGAAATTATGTACATAATTTATATGCAGCCGTTCAGCGTATGGGCAAAGCAAAAAACCAACAAGAATTATTGGATCGTTTTAAATATGAAATCACCGAGAAGCTTGGAACCACAGCGTTTCATATCCGGACAATAACAGACGATTCTCCACAGCATGTAAGCTACTATCCGCAATTACTGTTACATGATGCTGGTGAGGAAAAGATTATGTTAGAAATACGCCATGCTCTGCAAAAGGAAGAGCTGCTTTGGTTAGAATTGCTTGCACTGTATGTGTCCATGTTTATCAATAACTTACAGCAAATTGAGGATTTAGTGCGTGAAATTCAGCATATAAAAAATACCAGTGATACACCGCTTCCTTGGCTCGATAAATTGCTATGGAATATTATTGAGAAGGAAAAGAGTATTTTAGCACAGGAATTACATGATACCATTTTGCAGGAGCAGCTTCATTTAGCCAGAGAGCTTGATGTCCTAGCTGGCTCCCCTACTATTCAGAAGGAGACCGTGCTAGCTATACGCGAGCAGCTATTGAATGCAACGAAGGACTTACGAGAATATTGCGAGAACTTAAGTCCCCCACTATTGGATACCTTTGGTTTACAAATGGCATTAAAAAAACTCATTCAAAAGGTAAAAATAAGGGCTGATTTTTTATTAAGCGCCCAAATTGATCGTGTAGAATTTCAGGATGTCACCCTGCATCTCGTAGTCTATCGTCTTGTTCAGGAGCTGTTAAATAATGCAATCAAGCATGCCGAAGCAACAGAGGTTTCGCTTCAATTACAAGCAATCCCTCAAGGCTTTATCCTTCGATACGATGATAATGGTATAGGCTGCGACATTGACGATTTAATACAGTCCTCTGCATCAATGGGCATTAATGGCATTCGCGAACGTGTCCGTGCTTTTAATGGTGACATTACCATTCAATCGAGCCTTAACGAGGGCATGCATATTTATATACAAATACAAGAGGACGGGGATTCATATGATGAACATACTTATTATAGATGACCATCCTGTCGTTTTAGATGGTACGAAAACATTGTTGCAGGATTTAGCCAATGTTCAAATCGAAACAGAACAGGATTGCGCAGCCGTTTTATCAAGAATGGATACAGATACCTTTCAGTTGTTTCTCATTGATATCAATATGAAGCCAATCAACGGCATTCAACTATCAGAGATGATTAAGAAAAAACAAGCAGATGCATTGATTATTCTTTACACAGGCTACGAACTTTCCGATTATTATGAGCTATTGATTGAGAAAAAAATTGACGGTCTATTATCAAAGCTAGCGACAAAGGAGCAAGTGATCCAAACCATTCAAGCAGCCATAAGAGGTGAGATTTTACTGGCAGCCGATTTCTTAGACTTTGTTCAGCAACGCACAAACCTGCCGAATGTGCAGCAGGAGGTTCTACTGAGCGATAAGGAACAGGAAATACTACAGCTCGTTGCCCAAGGTTGTACAAATAAAGCCATCGCCTCTGCAATTGGTGTCACCCAGCGCACGGTGGAGAACTATTTATCGAAGCTATTCGTCAAGCTGAATGTAGAATCGCGGGCAGAGGCTGTCATTGTTGCGAAAGAAAAAGCATGGATTAAATAATGAGGAAATAGCGTTTCTTTACTATTAGATTACAAATGTAAATTTTTCCTTACTAAAAACGGAATTTACTGGATATACAAACAATTCTGTACTATAATAAAGGTAATAATTACATTACTTCATTGCTATGATTAAAAACACGTATTCAAAAGTAATACGAGCTTTTGAATACGTTTTTTATATGTGATAGAAGCAATTGATTGTTGAATTTTTTTGGGAGGGTGTTTACATGACACAAGGTACAGTAAAATGGTTTAACGCAGAAAAAGGTTTTGGCTTCATCGCAGTTGAAGGTGGCAATGATGTATTCGTACATTTCTCAGCTATCCAATCTGATGGCTTCAAAACTTTAGAAGAGGGCCAAAAAGTTGAATTCGGCGTAGAAGAAGGCAGCCGTGGACCTCAAGCAACGAATGTAGTGAAACTATAATCTTCACTTAACATAGACGTGCATATAAAAAGAGACATTCGTAAATGGATGTCTCTTTTTCCTGTGTCAGGACTTGCACAGGTAGCCCCACCGTATGAGCCATTCCATCCTGACTAATATAAATGAATTTGATAATACTTTTTTGGGCGTCCACGTGTGGTGGACGTGTTGCTTGGTAATTCGTGTGCTAAATTTTTCTCATGGAGCTGCTTTAAAATGCGGTTTGCAGAGCGTACAGTAATGCCGAGATGTGTGCTGAGCAGTTCCCCACTAACAATCGTTGTCGTTAGTTTTTCCAGCATCGCTTCTATTTTTTGTAATTGTAATAAGGGAATATCATATGTCGTACTTAAATTTTTTAGATGCTGTTGTTTTTCATCGTCAAACTGCAGCATCGTTCCATATAGTAAAGGCCCGATTTCTCGCGAATTTTCAATAATGTATCCCTGTGTTTCCTTTGAAGAGCAGAGGGTTGCGGCTTTTTTAGCAAACTCCTGACTTTCAATTAGAGAGTCACCAATTCCCCACCCTATTCTAACAGGAAACGATAGCTTCTCATTTAAAAAATCAACTAAATGACAATGTGAATAACGATTCGTTGTACTTAAAAATTGCTTATACGTCGTGATAATGGCAATAAACGATGCCTCACGATGTACGATAAATGAGCTAGCATACAGTTGTTTGAAATCTAATATAGTTTTATATAAGGCAATTTGCCGATATTCTAGGTCTTCTATATTCGATTTATCGATCGGAATTAAAATATGCACTACCACTACTTTATTTTGGTTAAGCTGTCGAATTCGCAGTTGATTGAGAAAATGATCTAATGTTAATTGCATGGCATATTGAGACGGGTAAAAAGCGATAAATGGTATATTTTGATCAGCTAAGCGCTCACGTATTTCTGCAATGCGGGTAAAGCTCAAATCAACCTTGTTTTCCTTATGCAATTGTAGATGCCATTCAGCAGCTTTATCGACAATATCGCTACTTGCGTACTCGCTCATCGTTTGGCTAAAAAGATAAGGTTTTTTTCCTATCGACCATTCATGAATGCCCAAATAGCCGTTTTCCTCATAGCAAAAGTCGATGGCAATGCGATTCATAGCAATCTTTTTCTCATAAAAAAGCTCCGTAACGGTACGGTAAAAATCACGCTCTGAAATATCAAAATAATGCATAGGTACCGTTGCTTCTTGAAAATGCGTTTGAGCATAAAAATATGGAATTTGTCCGCTAAAAAGCGCTCCATCTCCCCCCTCCAAATACTTTTCTAAAAGCTCATTCAAATGTTCAAAATCAGTATAAGCATAGTAATGAAATTCACAAAAAGAGGGTTTAATTTTTTCAAGCTGTTGAACCCATGAAAGTGAGCGTTTTGCGGTAAAAACATTAATTTTATACATACATATAGCTCCTTAATAAAAAATAAATATTGAAAATAGTCAGAAAATATGGTTTCTTTGTATAAAGGACATAGATTTTCAATGTCTTAAAATAGAGACATTGGATTCTTAAAGGTTAAGTCTAATAAAGTATAAAAGGAGATGAAATTTATGCAAGGGAATTCACAAACAATTAAGAAAAAATCTTGGATTGACAATATGTTAGATAAAATCGAGCGTGCAGGTAATAAGCTACCGGACCCTATCACGTTATTTATTATTCTAGCAGGTATAGTACTAGTTTTATCATGGGTTTTATCCATGCTCGGTATTTCAGCAGTTCAACCTGGGACCGAAGATGTCATTCAAGTAAAAAATCTGCTAAGTCAAGAAGGACTTATCTTAATTTTAACGCAGATGGTTTCAACATTTACAGGTTTCGCTCCATTAGGGCTAGTAATCGTGACCATGATTGGTATTGGTTTAGCTGAGCAAACAGGCTTAATTTCAGCTGTCATGAAGAAAATTGTGATGTCAGCACCTACAAAATTAATTGTACCTTTTATCATTTTTACAGGTTTAGTTGGTAACTTAGCGGCTGACGCGGCATTTATCATTTTACCACCAATTGCAGCCATGATTTTTATGAGTATTGGTCGAAATCCATTAGCAGGCTTAATTATTACATATGCAGCTGTAGCTGGGGGCTTCAGTGCGAACATATTAATTAGCTCTCTAGATGTATTATTATTAGGGATTACAGAATCAGCAGCACAAATAGCAGACCCCGCGTACACTGGTCGTGCAACGATGAACTACTATTTCTTAATTGCTTCGACGTTTTTATTAGTCATTATTGGTACATGGGTTGCAAAGAAGTTTACAGAGCCTCGCTTTGGTTCGTTCCATGGTGAAATTGAAAAGCTAGAGCCATTGACAGCTTTAGAGAAGAGAGGATTAAAGTGGGCTGGAATCGTAACGCTAGTTTATATTTTAGTCATTGCTTTTACAGTCATACCTTCGAACGGTCTTTTACGAGATCCTGCCACAGGTGGCTTTTTAAACTCACCTTTCATGGCAGGCATTGTACCTATCATGTTATTCTTCTTCCTATTACCTGGGCTTGCCTATGGGATAGCAGCGAAGGAGGTTAAAAACGATAAGGAAGTTGCAGAGAAAATTTTTAAATCCATTGCAGATATGGCGCCATTTATTGTATTAGCATTTGCCGCTTCACAAATGATTGCCTTTTTCAACTGGAGCAATATTGGTTCTATTTTAGCCATTAAAGGTGCAGAGCTTTTACAAGCATTGAATTTTACAGGTTTACCAATGATGATAGGATTTGTTTTAATTTGTGCCTTTGTCAACCTATTAATCGCCAGTGCTTCTGCAAAATGGGCTTTACTTGCACCAATTTTCGTACCAATGTTCTTATACTTAGGCTATTCCCCAGCGGTTACGCAGATGGCCTATCGTGTAGGGGATTCGATTACAAATCCAATTACCCCTATGTTACCGTATTTCGCGATTTTACTATCATTTGCAAAGCGCTATGATAAAAATATCGGTATAGGCACGCTTATATCTTCTTTATTGCCGTTCTCGGTGTTTTTCGCAATCGGTTGGATTATCCTCTTCGCCATTTGGTTCCTACTAGGTTTACCGCTTGGCCCTGGAGATTATATTTACTTAAAATAAGGAGTGTTAGAGAATGACAACATTACAACAACAGTTAGCAGATTTATTAAAACATTATGAAGAAGAGACAATACAGCTTCGTCGTCATTTCCATGAAAATCCTGAGCTTTCCTTTGAGGAAGTTGAAACGCCAAAAACCATTGCTGCCTTTCATCGTGCATTAGGTCATGAGGTTCGTGAAGGTGTAGGTGGCAATGGAGTTGTGGCAAAGCTAGTTGGTGGAAAACCAGGGAAAACAGTAGCGTTACGAGCAGACTTTGATGCTTTAGCCATTACGGAAGAAACCGGCTTACCTTTCCAATCGAAAATTAAAGGGCGTATGCATGCTTGTGGCCATGATGGACACACAGCTTCCCTCTTAATCTTAGCGAAGGCGTTTAATCAAATGAAGGATGATTTAGAAGGAACAATCGTCTTTATTCATCAACATGCTGAGGAACTTGCGCCAGGTGGAGCTATTTCGATGATTAGAGATGGCTGCTTAGAAGGTGTAGATGTTATTTTTGGGACACATTTATGGGCACCCACTGATCTTGGCAAAGTGCAAACAGCTAAAGGACCATTAATGGCTGCAGCAGATGGTATTTATATAACGATAAAAGGCAAGGGCGGCCATGGTTCAAACCCAAGTGACACCAAGGACTCCATTGTCCTTGCAGCTCAGTTTATTACAAATTTACAGCAGCTTGTGGCACGTCGCATCAACCCATTACGTCCAGCAGTAGTATCAATTGGCCATATTGAGGCATTAAATCCATTCAACGTCATTGCTGATCAAGTGTACATGAAGGGTACGGTGCGCACTTTCCACGAGGAGGAGCGTAGTTTGTTAGAGCATGAAATCGAAGAGCTTTTAAAGGCAACTTGTTATTTAACAAAAGCCGATTACGAGTATGAATATGTGCGAGGCTATCCGCCAGTTGTGAACCATGATGCAGAGACTGAGCATATAATGGCGTCCGCAGAGAAAATTGCAGATGTTGAGACTGTTGAAATAGTTGATCCCAATATGGGCGGTGAGGACTTTGCCTATTTCTTAGAGGAAATCCCCGGTGCGTTTTTCTTCACAGGGGCAAAAAACCCTGATTGGGAGGAAGTCTATCCACACCATCATCCGAAATTCGATATCGACGAGCGCTCATTACGAATTGCCGCCAACGTTTTAGGTCAAGCAACGCTAGACTACTTCGCAAAAAATAATTAATAAAAAGCATTACGAAGTGCTACATGCATTTCGTAATGCTTTTTTCGGTTGAATATTTTAATAAGAAGAAAAGGATGGCCAAAGCTAAGAGGTTCTCTCACTAGTTGGAGCAGTTACCTAACTAGTTTGAGCGCTTTCTTTTCACTTTGGAGCGATTACCTGACTAGCTTGAGCGCTCTCTCCTCACTTTAGAGCGGGCTCCTCCTCACTCAGTCAGGATTACTTAGGAGTCAAGACCCCCTACCTCTAACTAGGCATAAGAATGTAAGCCGGCAATGACTAGATTGACAAATACTTGGTTGAACACAATAATGCCGAAGCCGATGATGGCCAACCAGGCTGTTTTTTCTCCTTCCCAGCCTTTGGATAAGCGAAAATGGAGGAAGGCTGCGTAGAATAAAAAGGTAATTAATGCCCACACCTCTTTCGGGTCCCAGCCCCAATAGCGACTCCAGGCAATTTGCGCCCAAATCATGGCGAATAGCAGGCCACCTAATGCAAATAATGGGAAGCCGATAACAACTGCGCGATAGGAAATCTCATCCATTAATTGTGGCTGTACGCGGCTTGTCCATGGCTTTAATAAGGCACTCACTGATTTTCTTGTGATGAATCGAATGACACCATATAAAATAGTACCCACGATAAATGCCCAGACAATCGAGTTTAATTTCTTGGCATCTATTTTATTTGTGATTTCGACACCACCGATTGCTTCACCATTCTCGGTGACGGCTCCTTTACTGACAATCAGGGGCATCATGGAGTAAGTGGCTTTTTCTTGCTGTCCCTGTGCATTATCGAATTGTACCTGCACCTCTTCTGTGGCAAGGCTGAAAAACGTCGATACGCCAATAAAGCCAATGACAACCACCAAACAATACAACACAAACTCAAGACCGTATGTACTGATAGATTTTTTGGAAACATCCAGCGTTCTTAATAAGTAAATTAAACCTGTAGCAAAGGATACAGATAAAATGGCACTAGAAAAGGCCACAGTCATGACATGAATCGTTAACCAGTGACTTTGTAATGATGGAACAAGCGGCGATACTTCCTTCGCGAAAACGCTTCCATAACCAA
Organism: Lysinibacillus sp. JK80; assembly: GCF_027557635.1. Classification (NCBI taxonomy): domain Bacteria; kingdom Bacillati; phylum Bacillota; class Bacilli; order Caryophanales; family Bacillaceae; genus Lysinibacillus; species Lysinibacillus sp. JK80. The sequence goes on from NZ_CP058997.1 coordinate 986,957, forward strand.
GGATGATTAAGGATACAGGAATCGTGAATAAGCCTACCACGATTTGCTTATATAAGAAATGGATAATTAAGTAACTTCCTGTAAGCATGATGCCAAAGAACGTCATAAATTCATACATATTACTGACAGGTGCATGGTCAACCGCCACCCATCTGACAACAAAGTACACGAGCTGTAGGGCAAAGGCTATATAAGTGAGCAATAGTCCTAGCTTACCGAATGTTTTTCTCTTTGATTTGACTGCTAGCCCTAATGGCACAATAGCAATGAGTAGTAGAATAAAGGCAATAAATAAGGCATTGCTACTAATGGATAATAAACTTTCTTGATTCAATAGAATCCCTCCAACGTCTCTTTTTCGGAATATGCTTCCAAATAGTAAGAACGTTATAGCGTGTAAGAAGTGCCATGTTTTCCCTTTAAATATTTTTATTTTTTCAAATTGTTACATTTTTATGACATGGAAATGGGGATGTGCTTGGTAGGATCAATAATTATGTAGAGGGAACGATAAATATCCCATTAAATGGAAGATAACGGTATCAAAAAATGGTATGCCTCTATCTACATCTTACAAAAAATTGTAATAAAAGTCTATTTCTTTTTCTATCTACATGGGACAATAATGATGCGCACAAATAACATAACGTTATGTTTCATAAACTGGAGGCTTTTAATGAAACAAAATATTTATGATAATCCGATATTTTTTCATCACTACAAGACATTGAGACAAAAAGCATCTAATTATAACCGTCTTTTGGAGCAGCCCACGATGAAGGCTTTACTTCCACCGTTGACAAATTTACAGGTACTCGATATTGGCTGTGGTATGGGGGATTTCGCCAAGTATTGTATCGACCATCAAGCCAAGCACGTAACCGCATTAGATGTTTCGAGCAATATGCTGTCCGTCGCTAAACAGGAGCATGCCCACCCACAAATTGACTATCGGCTACAGGCAATAGAGGATTATGAAGCTCCTTCGGCTAGCTTTGATTGTATAACCAGCTCCCTATCTCTTCATTATGTCAAAGATTTCGATGCGGTCATTGGTCAAATTGCTCACATGCTACGTCCTAACGGTGTATTTATTTTCTCTGTAGAGCATCCTATTGCTACAGCTCGTCATACAACAGATGATAATTGGGTATATGATGACAATCATCAACGTCTGCACTATGCTGTGGATCATTACCAGGAAGAAGGCAAGCGTGAGCAAACATGGTTGGTGGATGGTGTTGTCAAATATCATCGCACTATAGCGACACTGGTCAATACATTGATTACCCATGGGTTAACCATTGATAAAATCGTAGAACCAATTCCAAGCACAGCAGCCATTCAACAACTTCCTTCTATTGAAAAGGAGCTACGCAGACCATCCTTTTTATTCATCAAAGCAAAAAAATAAACGAAAGCCTCACCCTATGTTTGTGGTGAGGCTTGTTTCATATAAATAATTTCCGGGTCTCCCTCATCCAAGTTGTCGATAAAACCGCTTTTGACAAAGCCTAGGTTATGAAAAAGCTGGTGCATACGCCTATTGGACTGATTTGTAGAGGAGAAAACCTTTGCTGTTTTAGCCATTTGGATATAAGCGGTCATTAAGGCAGATGCGATCCCCTTTCTGCGCTCGGACGGCTTGACAATGACTAAGGAAATAAAGCTATAGCCAAAAAAGTCATTGCTAAATAGCAAAAACCCCCCAATGGTATCGGCGGATTGGTATAGCAAACAGCATTTCTCTTTGATAGCTTGCTGAATTTCTTCCGCTCTGGATGAATCTCCAATTACTTCTTGATCGATTGTACAAAGTGCTTGTAAATGCTCCATTCTTGCTTCAATTATATGATGGCTCAATGTTCAACCTCCTTCATATAGTAGCTCATCACCTTTAGCTCATCTCGAAGTCCCATTGCCTGTCTGCCTTCATCGACAAAGCCACATCGCTTATAAAGTTCTTGAGCAGCTCTATTTGGTACATTGACCCCGAGCACCAGCTCATTGATGTATGGGAAATGCTTGCGAACAAAGTCAGGCAATAATTGGAGTGCTGTCTTGGCATAGCCTTTGCCCTGCTCATAAAAATCAGTGGAAAAGGAACGGATTAATAGCGCCTGTTCGTTGGAGGAGTAAGGCGTCACCCCCTCTTTTTCATGTAAGACAAAGAACGTGACTAGCTTGTTACCGTCCATTGCTAAAATGGCATGTCGACTATTATCCTGCTTAGCAAGTGCAATACTGTCTTTTGGAGACTTTGTATAGCGTAGCTGCTCTTCTGTTAGGGTATATTGTTCTACTAAATTTTTTGCTTTGTCCTCATAGAACATGAGCTGCATAGTCACTAGAATTCCTCCTCGTAAATAGCGGTGAATTCATAGTCTCCCTCTATAAGTTGCTGTAAATAATCCTCAAACGAAGCTGCAATCACCTCAAAGCTATCAGGATCATGGACATAACGAACCACCTGGCCAACTTGTCCCGCTTCATTTGGCGTAAAATCAATATATAGGCTTGATGTGCCCCCATTATTCATACAATCAGCAAAGCAGAGCCGTTCATTTAACGGGACATGCATATTAATCTTTTCATCTACTTCCACATACGCTAAAAATTCCTGATAGCGCTCATAAATTGTTTCACGCTTGTTATGATAATCTTTCACGATTTGCTCCACCGATTTTAAATAATACGGATAATCCCCTAAATCAGAGCCTAGGACTAAAACACAGATCGTTTCTTGCCCATGCTGACAATAATATGTACCATTGACATCCTGTAATAGCTCCACCAAAGCTTGTGGGCAGTTCGGAAATACTTCTAACAAGGCCTGAATTTGTGCCTCTGAAGCACCAAAAGCCTGTTGTAATTGTTGCTGCTCTTCTTGTGGTAAGTATTGTAATAAATTCGCAAAATATGTTGTGCGCATCTTAATCCCTCTCTCTCTTTAACTATGACATATTTTAACATAATTTCTTCCATTCTCTTAGTCCCTCATGCTACTATGGAAGTATGCACAAAAAAGGGGTGGGTTTATGAGTGTAAAAGATGCAGTAGACGTGAAAATATTACCAACAATCGTAGGGTTGTAACGCTACTTGCAGCCCTTCTATAAGGGAGAATACAATAATGGAACATTATTTGAAAACATTTTTAACAGGTCAATCGATCACTTTACAACAAATGACTACTGCTGACCTAGAGGCTTTTATAGCAATCGAAAGCGAAATCACCTCTTTGCTACTTGCTAATGATGAGATTCCCTTTCCACAAACTGTAGAGGATCACACAGCTTTCTTTAACAGTATCAGCGGAAAGAAGGAGGAATACTTTTTCGGTATCTATGAAAAAGCGTCACAACAGTTAATAGGCTCCTGTGGCGTTTATGCAGTGAATTGGCAAAATAGCACTTGCTCAGTGGGCATTTCAATTGGGAAAGAGTGGCACGGCAAGGGCTATGGCACGGATGCAATGAAAACGCTTATTGATTTTATCTTCCAATATATAGCTGTTCAGAAAATCAAGCTTCAGGTTTTTAGTTTTAACCCAGCAGCTATTCGCTCCTATGAAAAATGTGGCTTCACAAAAGAAGGCATTTTACGCCAAGAAATTTTCCGCTTCGGTACATTCCATGACGTAGTTTTATTTGGCCTCTTACGCTCCGATTGGGAGAGGAATTAACAGAATAGCACAAGAGAGATACTATGATTGCTGTAGTATCTCTTTTTTTGTTCAGTCCTCTTGCCACACGCGTGTTACTTCCTGTAAGGATAGCCCTTGAAAGGCTAATCGATAGATATCTGGCATACTTAACGCTTGCCAAAATGCATAATCGTACTGGGCATCAAAATATTGCATCATCAATGCCATGATATTGCCATGTGTACCGATAACGACAGACTGCTGTGGATGCGTGAGAAGGATGTTTCGCAAACTTGGAATAGCGCGAGCCATTGCCTGTTGATTGGACTCCCCACCTGCCCATGCAAAGCTTGGCTCCTGCCACACCCGTTGAACTGCTGCATGAAAATCCTCCAGCTTCCCAGTAGCAAGTTGTCTTTCTTTTAAAGCATCTAACGTTTGGATGGGTAAATGACGCGCCTGTGCAATCCCCTCCACTGTTTGAATAGCTCTTCGATAGGGACTAGCATAAACGGCATCGATTCGATGATGCTTCAAAAGATTTGTGACACACTCTGCATCACTTTGTCCCTGAGCAGATAGTGGACGATGATATTCATCCTCTGAATAATGGGCATGTGCATGTCTAACAAAATAAATTTCGGTCATCTGTTTCTCCTCTTTAATCTTTAGCTAAATGAACCTTTCAAATTGCAGGGCATATGTTTTGATATAGCGCTGACACCCAACGGAAATTTTCAGTTGAACGACCTGTAAATCAGGGGTGCTCGATTCATTAATCACTATTCGATCAAAAAATCTATAATGAAATACGTAAGTGAATTCGCTCAAACAATTCTTTTGTGAGGAATGCATCATGGCTTGTAAAGGACGAATTTCACCTGCGTTTAAGAAAGCTTGAAAGGCCTCTCTTTATTCCAACAATCAATCCGCTTCATCACCTCTTCTCTCACCCATTATTCCATTAATTTCAAAAATTCTCAACATTTCACCATAGACAATGAAATGTCCCCATTTCTAAACAACAAAAAAGGGAATTTGCTAAAATGTGACAAGATATGAATTCCACGCTTAATTATCGGAAAATTCAATCTCTAATCACAACTTTTTTCTTAGTATAAAAGACTTAAGACTTCTCTATTTTCCCCTTAATATTTTCTAAAACAAAGAACGTGAATAACCCTATCCAGCACATGAATAGGGTTTTAAGTCATGTATTAAATTCTATAAAAGGGGAAATTCACAGTATTATTTATCTATAATACATAAAAATTTTCAATCGAGCTAAATAGGATGAAGTACCTTATCTATGACTAAATTACGAATTTAAGAAACGATACACAATGTGACATTTTTTTTAATATAAGTGATATACAATGAAAAAGTTGAATCGAGGTCATAAAAATTTATTTCAAGAATATGGATAAAAAATTAGGAGGAAAATATCTTGGTTAACTTATTACTTAAACAATTCTTGAAGGCGGAAATTGAGATCAAACGAAGAATTATGTATAAAAAAGCAAAGGATCTTGGTTTCACCCACCCTATTGTAGTAGATTACAGTCAAGAATTGGATGTCTTACTTAATAGATATTTAAAACAAGCACAAGCTTCCTAATCATAACGAGGCATATAATAGAAGAAAGTATAGATATGATAAAGCCAGGCCATGTTTTATTGGCTGGTTTTATCGGGGATGATACATGCATTCACCTAGCCATTTCTCAGAATGTATAGAGAATGAAAAAGTAGGCGATGTTTTTGATAAGAAAACATTTGGAGGTTGAATGATGCACGTATTCATCTTAACTTTTATGGTTGTTTCCAAAATATTATTGCCACCTCAACATTCAGTAGACCATACATCACCCACACTTTGCACACCAACTGAAATAAATACACTATATCAATACCCAAACAACCAATTTCAATCGTTTCGTGATGAGGACACATTTTATCAGCAGCTTAATCGTGCGATTTATGAGGAATATACCAATGCTTCATTGAATATTCGTCAAAAGATGGCTTTTAAAGATGTAGCAAATGCGACAAAACGTTTTTATTTACAAACAGATGGTAAACAGGAATCAATAGACCTCTCTCAACATACTTTTATTCATCCCAATCGACAAGTTTATTTTTTAGCATCCTTTCAGCACAATACCGATGAATCCTATCGCAAATTTCTTGTCATCGACGCTGAAACACAAGAAGTAATACTGGGACATTCGCTTTTTCAAGAAAGTTCCAAGCACCTTTAATTCATTGTATGCACACCATGTAGATTCTAGTAGTCATTTCAAAAAAATAGAAGTAAAAATTTCTTAACAATTAAAAAGCTTGCAATGAATGACGAACATTCATCGCAAGCTTTCTTTACTTGAATTAAGCTAAACTTTTTTGTTGAATGGCTGCTGTGACTTCTTCTATTAATTGCGGTAGTGACTTATCAGTGGAATTTTGCTGACCATGTCTGCGAACAGCTACAGTTTGGTTGGCAACCTCACGATCACCAATAACCACAATATATGGTATTTTTTGCAATTGGGCTTCTCGTATCTTTTTGCCGAGCTTTTCTTGACGGTCATCTAATTGCACACGGATGTCTGCCTGTTGTAAAGCTTCAACAACTTGCTTGGCATAGCCTTGATGTGCCTCTGCTACCCCAATCACTTGGACTTGCTGTGGTGCCAGCCAAGTTGGAAATGCTCCGCCAAAATGCTCGATTAAAATACCTAAGAAGCGATCAATTGAGCCAAACACTGCACGATGGATGACAACAGGTCTCACCCTTTCATTGTGCTCATTAATATACGTTAAATCAAATTTCTCTGGTAGCTGGAAATCAAGTTGAACCGTTGCACATTGATGACTGCGCTGAATCGCATCTTTAATATGGATGTCAATTTTCGGTCCATAGAAAGCCCCGTCCCCTGCATTAATTGTATAGGCAATACCTAAATTGTTTAGGACATTTTCAAGTGCTGCTTCTGCTTGATCCCACAGTGCCAAATCACCCATATAATCATCTGGTCGTGTCGATAATTCAATCGTATACGCAAATCCAAAGACGCTGTACACTTCATCTATAATCTTTAAGGCCAGTGCAATTTCATCCTCAATTTGCTGTGGTGTTGCAAAAATATGGGCATCATCCTGACAAAAAGTTCGTACACGTAACAGACCATTCAAGGCGCCACTAAATTCATGTCGGTGCACTTGCCCAAATTCTGCCATACGTATAGGTAAATCCCGATAGGAATGTAAGGCATTTTTGAAAATCAGCATATGCCCAGGACAGTTCATCGGCTTTAAGGCAAAGCTTTGGTCATCCACCTGTGTGAAATACATATTGTCCTTATAATGATCCCAGTGACCTGACTGCTCCCATAAGCGTTGGTTCATCATCAGCGGTGTTCGTACTTCCCTATAATCATATTTTGCTTGTAAATGTCGCAAATACGATTCCAGTTCATTGCGTAAAATTTGACCATTGGCTAAATAGAAGGGCATGCCAGGTGCTTCCTCTGAAAACATAAATAACGATAGCTCTTTACCTAGCTTGCGATGATTTCGCTTTTCTGCTTCCTCCAAGAAGATAAAATGATCGCGCAGTTCCTCTTTTGTAGCAAAGGCAACGCCATAAATACGCTGAAGCATTTGATTCTTGCTATCGCCTCGCCAGTAAGCGCCTGACACATGCATTAATTTAAAATGCTGTAATTTGCCTGTAGACGGGACATGTGGACCACGACATAAATCATAAAAATCTCCCTGCTCATAAATCGTAACTAGCTCATCTACAGGAATTGCCTCCAACAGCTCTAGCTTTAACGCATCATGGGCGAATAATTGCTTTGCTTCTTCACGTGAAACCTCGCGTCTATGAATCGGGATATTTTCCTGTACAATTTGTTTCATTTTCTTTTCAATTTGCTGTAAATCACTCGGTGTCAGTGTATCAGCAATATCTATATCATAATAAAAGCCATTTTCAATGACTGGTCCTACTCCAAATTGTGCATGTGGATAAAGTCGTTTAATTGCCTGAGCTAATAAATGGGCCGTAGAATGGCGAATGACCTCGATCCCTTCCTTTGAGCTTGCATCGTACAATGTAATTTGTGCATCTTCCATAATCGGGCGCGTCAAATCAATGATGGTTCCGTTAACACTCCCTGCGACTGCCTTTTTACGAAGCTCTGGACGAATCGCTTGTGCAATATCGGTTAGTGTCACACCTTTAGTAAATGCTTGTTGTTGACCATCTGGAAATTGAATGTGAATACGTTGATTTGACATGTTTCTCTACTCCTTTTAGTAATAAAATCAATTACACCTTGGCATAATTGTGTAGATAAAAAAAACACATATCCGCCCCTAAGAAGGGACGAGTATGTGTTGATTACCCGTGGTTCCACCCAAATTCCCACTAGTTTATAGGCTAGTGGCTCATTGATTTTGCTGTAACGCCGCAAAAAACGGTGCAAGTTTCCAAGCACGGCTCCAAGGTAGTAAGATGGGAGTACGACATTAGGAAGCTTGCAGCCAAGGCCCCCCTCTCTATAAATGGTTAATCGCATCTCTTGTCCTTATCATTGCCCATTTCATTTTGTATGAAATTGTTAATTACTATAACGAATAGTGAATTCTTTGTCAAACACTAAAAAAGAAAAAAATTTAGCGACGGACTTGCAATGGGCGTTCTGGACGTTGAACACAATAGTGACAATGCGGGTCATCACATGCCTCCTCTTGCCACTCATTACACATCGCACAAAAATAACTATCAAACGTGTCATCATAGATGATGGAATTTTGACAACTCGGGCATTGTTGATTTTTTTGAATCGTACCGCTGATTTCTAGCCCATCAATAATCACTAGATCTTCACGCTGTTCAATACGCATTTTATTATTATCTCCTAATGATTTTTCACTTCTAAGGTCTCATCTTCAGATTGCCATTCTACATGGATCATTGGCTTTGTTTCTCGTTTAAAGATTTTCTCACTTTCTTTTTTTGTGAAGGAATAATAGCCATCTTTATTTAACTGAACATCACTTAAATTTTGGGATTCTTTTGTCCCCTCAATTGTAATTTCTAAAGGCCCCAAATCATCATCATCTCCCAGATAAAATAAGCGTAAGCCCACCTCACCATTACTATGATAGATGGCTTTCCAATGCTCACTTTTGGCGATATAATGTATCTCCTGCTTGGGGCTTTGACAAGCTGTCAATAGGATGATGAGGGCAAGTGGAAACATCCATTTTTTCATTAAATATCCCCCTAACCTTGTATGGTGATAGCCCACCCTGTCGGCTTTTCTTCAAAGGCATCCTCGTATTCTGTAAAAACAAAATGAAGTCCCCTTAAATCATCTGGCAAGGGTGGTGTCACCACATACGTACTGCTTTCATGTCCATTTGAGCCACCTGTACCTTTACTTCGGCATTCATAGGACGCATCAATGTATAGACCAAAATGTTTTCGTTCTAATTTTTGCTGAATCGTTAGCTGAGGTTCTTGCTGCTCATCCCAATCGATTAATAATTGCACTACACTTGCATTGTCATATTGACGAACATAAGAAACCGTATACAAACGCTCTCCCTTTGCTACCGTTTTCAATACAGGGATATAGTGACGGAAGCCTGAAGGTTCTACCTTTGAAGTATAGTATTTTTCTGATTTAATCAACTGGAAGAACAACGCTAAAAAAGTATCATCGAAACCATATTGCTGTGCCCATTTCGAAATGGTATCATCCGAAGGCAAGCCTGGAGTAAGAGCAGTTTGCTCTTTTCGTTGCTGCAAAAGTGCACATATTTGCTCATCTATTGTGACAAGCCTTGAATCATTGTATTTGCTATGTTGTTCGGACATCTATATCCTCCTTCCTCCTGCAAGTCCTTCTTCTTTCTATACGTTATTTTCCGCAATTGGTTCCATAAACAGCCTATTTTTACTTGTAAATACCAAAAAAGCTATCCAATGCATTGGATAGCTAGTTCGCTAGCATATCATTGGGCCAGCTAGTCGAGTCTGATAATTGATATGTAACCATATTGGCTGTCACAGCGAGAATAACACCCGCTCGGGACATATGAGAGGTATTTGGCTTTTCCAATACAAGGACCACGTAGCCCTCTCCACGACCTTGCTCATCAAGCGCATTTGTCGCATTGATTTCAAAGGTGGAATACGTTTGCTCATTCGTTGCATACAGAAGTCGTTCTTCATCATACACGCCATGTTCTTTTAAATTATAGCTGACAGGCATCCACCCTTCAGACCATTCAATACTGCCTATCATTTCTCGTTTCCTTCTGGCAAGACGTCCAATGGAATACCTAAAATATATCTTCATAATCGCTTGATTGTCTTCATTTTTTCCTTCACAAGTGGCTGTCACTTCAAGCATAATATCATTTTTTAAAAGCTTTTTCATAAACACTAATGTCACAGTGATAACACAGATAAATAGTACTATACCCAAGATGATAAATGCCATTAGGTCCCTCCTAGTATCACAATTGCTGTTAATACAATATTACCATGTTCTAGGAGGGATAGGAGCTTTTCACCAAACAATCTTAGAAATTGACACAGGCATAAAGGATAAGACAAAAAGTGATTATTTGTTGGCTTGAAGCTCAACTGTAAGCGTAAAAGGTATTTTTAAGTATTCATAGTGTATCGTTACTTTCTGGTTGTTAGATGCTAGAACTTGTACTGCATAATGCTGTGGCTGCTCGCCAATAGCTTGTTGATTTATGTATCTTTGAGGTACGATCGTTCGCTGTGCTAATTTATGAAAAGATAGTTGATCATTTCCCTCTAGCTTTGTTTCCGCCTCAAAAGGTTCTGACTTACTTATTACAAGCTTCGCGTTATCAGGACGCTGATCATTCACCAGTATTTGCTTTAGCTTAATTTCACGCAGCCCTGTATTTTCAAGTGCGATGATTTTGATTGCTTCATTGCCTTGTTTGCTGCTATAGCTTTGAATAACAAGTGGTGGATTGCTCTTGAGATAAATCATAAAGATTGCCCCGACCACAAGCACACTCAGTACTAAAATAAATAGTATTTTTTTCATACTTTCCCTCTCTTTCCTCCCAACTAGTATAACAAAAACAACCTGACTTATTGACAGTCAAGTTGTTTTTGTAAACGTATTTCATCTCGTATTGGAATACCATCATTACCAATGAGTGGGATAGAAGGCTTATAGGCTCTTGCTTTTTCCACTGCATTACGCAGTATTTCTATTAAACAATAGCCTCGTTTTTGATAGAATTTCAATGCATGCAAATTATCGTTTGTTGTAATAAGTGATATGCTTGTACAGCCCTGCTCCATTGCTGCTTGTTCTACTGCTTTCACAAGAGCAGAACCAATACCTTTCCCCTCAACCGTACTATCTAACGAAATGATTTCACAGTCCTCTTCCCGCATGATATAGGTGATTAAACCGATCATCATTTGTTGCTCATTCATAAAAGCAAAGCCCGCTAATTCACTACAATCATAAATGCCACTGGAAATGACCATCTCTGTCGTACCCCAATGTTCCTGAAAAAATTCGCTTACAGTTTGTTTTGGTAGTTGATGTATGGCAATAATCGTCATTTTATAAACTCCTTCTTAAATGGAAATATGAAAAACCCCTGCAATCGCTTTTTGTATGCCTAAAAATACAGCCCAGGATAGCACACCAAGTCCAATAGCTAGTACAATATGTACGGAGGATTTCATCGCCATGTAAATCACAAATAGCATGCACATCGTTGCGGGCAAGCCAACGATAACGCCTACCGTGAAGCGTTGAATATGCTCACTCGACTCGCTTTGTACTGTCAGCCAAATAATGCTTAAAATACTCACCAATGGCAACGCAGCAATAATTCCTCCATAGGTAGGGAATCGTCGTGCAACCTCCGTCACAACGCCAATGATGGCTGCTGAACTCAAAATTTTAAAGAATGTATACATTATTTTGCCACCTCACTTAGACGTCGAAACGCCTGTAGAATGGCTTGCTGTTCCTGCTCAGTTAGCTGATTAAGTGCATGCTGTAGCTTATCATCATCTAGCTCCGAGTTTTTCTTCAACACTTGTAGCCCTTCTGCTGTCAAATGTAGCATGACCTTACGCTGGTCGTCACTTGAACGCTCCTTCATCACCCAGCCATGACGCTCTAGCTTTTTCACATGCTCTGATGCCGTATTAGGAGAAATATTTAGTAACCCTGCTATATCACGCACCGTCACTTCCTCTTCCTTTTGTATCATTTGCAAAATACGCACACTCTGATGGGAAATAACATCTTCATGGGTTGTATGTAGATGATAGAATATCGTTGTAAAATAATCATTTATATCTTTAATCATTGTAATAACTCCTTTAATATATCGTTCAAAACGATTATATCGTATATAACGATATATTAAAAGCGACCTCGTTAAAGTTTTTATTTTCAGATATTTTTCTTCAGTAAGCTTAGCATCTGATAGCCATCTGAGGGTAAACCTGCATAGGGCTTATACCAGTTTGGATAAATTAGCGGGACTGCTGTTGCAAGAAATTGAAAAGTATTCAAATAAAAAAGGAGCAGCAAAATAACGGGCTAGATAGCTGGCAAAAAGTAATACTGCTAAAGTCATGATAGGACCACCCGCTATAAATCCGAGCGACTGCTTGCGCGTTAAGCTACTCCCTTGTTGTGGGGTACAGAAGCCAAACAATCCCCATCGAATATGGAAATGTATACGACCTATACGCAAGTTTTCAGGAAGATTTTTTGCACCTAAATAAACATGGGCTCGTTCCTTTGAACATACTATAACACCCAATGCATGCCCAATTTCATGCAACAGAGTAGAGATTGGTATGCCTACTACATATAAAAGCATAAAGGATAGAATGGACATTATTACTCACCCCCTCCCAAAAATTCTATCTATTTTTCATAAACAGCTATCTTTCTGCGCTTCTTGCTAAATAGTATCAATGGGTACTTGTGAACACTTACGTTCTACAGTATTATTACTCTATTCTGAATTTAATTGAGGGCATCCCATGTTATACTTTCTCTATTTTTTAGTAGGTGGCACAATCATGGTGCTAGCGCTACTACTTAGCCAATCTAAGTATTTATTTTTATCAGGTATTATTACGGCCTTACCGATATTGACGCTCATTAATATGGGCATGCAAATGAAAAATATGAAAGAAGATACCTTTCATACTGTTCTTCAAAACACGGTATTTGGAGCGGTTGGCATGCTATTATTTACTGTGCTCACGTTTCTCCTAACAAGCTGGTTTAAACCAGGCATCTCTGTTATGAGCGCGCTCGCTGTCTATGCCCTATTTATGCTTTCTGGCAAATATATTTTATCCATGTTTGCCTAAAGAAAAGGAGCTGCCCTATGACAGCTCCTCATTGATTATTTTCACATAAACACCCTGCTCAAACCTTTCCAAAGCAGAGATATTCATTGCTTTGACATAGTTAGATACCTCGCTCGCCTTCCATAGTTGCTGTTGATGATAGATAGCTGGATCGATGAGTCGCACTTTATTGCGAAAATGAATATCATAATTCTCTTGTTCTTCTCTTACCTCTACATTTTCATGTAATTGTTGTAAAAGAGCAAGAACGTCTTGATCATGTGAAGCCTTCATCTGCTGCATTACCTCATGATCAGTCTTTAGGAAATCTTCAAGCGTTAGAATTTGTTTTGCTAGTGACAGCTTTAATACATTCGCTAACGAACTTGTCGCATAGATATTTAAAGGGTGCAAGAAAAAATCTAACACTTCCTGATAATAAATTTTTACAAACCATTCTGCACGCTCAATCGTTTTAACACACAGTTTCCCCTGAAAAACGAATAAGTCCTGTAAAAATTTTTGGATATCTTCCAGGGCTAAATTTCCATAAAAATACATATCCCTTAATGTATAATCGATACGATCCGCACACAATGCTGGAGCAGGTTGTTCAAGTAACGACCATCTGGATGTATCAAGTATGTTCTCTACTTCGTAGCCATATTTTTCAAGAATTGCAGGTATCGAAGACTGTTTGATAACATCCATGAATATCGCTTCATGGTAATCTTCCGCCTCATTTTCAAGGACCACATCCACCACATGGGAAAAAGCGGTATGGGACACATCATGTAATAAGCCTGCCACCTGCTCCTGCAATGAACCGCCAAGCTGTCTAATAAGCAGCATGACACCTACAGAATGCTCAAATCTTGAAATAGTCCACTTGCTATTTACTAGAAAGCCTGCCCCAGCCTGATGAATTTCCTTTAAGCGTTGAACTGGCTTACTTACAATCAATTCCTCTAACAAACCATCTATCTCGAACTCCCCATATAAGGGGTCACTAATCAGCATTTATATTCTTCCGACTAATCACAAAGACTCCACCACAATGCGATAGTGGGTAAAATGTTAACTCACAAATTTCCTGTAAGGCAACCTTTAGCTCCTCATGGACAAAGTAAAATTCATCCTCATCCCAGTATCCCTCGCTATCTTGACGACATTGCTCCAGCTGCTCTCTTGTCTGGAAAGCTACATCGCCAATTAAAATTTTCCCTGTTGGTGATAGGTGCTGTAATAATTGTGTGATATACAAAGCCTTTTGCTCATCTGTAAAATGATGGAGCGCATACGTACTAATAATCGCATCATAGGGCTGCTGTAATAGTTCCTGTGGCAAGCCATTCATTAAATCCCACTCCATTAAGTGAGCCTCTGGCATTTTTTCCTTGGCAATGGCAATCATGTTCGCAGAAAAATCAAAGCCATAAATCGAATGCCCCTGTTCATAAAGCTTCGCCGTTAATACCCCTGTTCCAAAGCCAATATCTAAAACTGTGGAAGCGGGAACAGCCATCACTTCATTGAAAATTTTATTTAAAATCGCTTTATAGCCTGCAAATGGGTATTGATACTTTTCCTCACTGTGTTGTACCGTTTGGTCGTATCCATCGGCCCATAAATCAAAACCTTCTTTATTTAATAGCATAGTGCCTCCTACAATGTATAAATTCTCCAAGCATTCATTAATTTACGTTCAGTCATCTGTTTCATCATAAATCCCCCTTCATTAACCAATTCAGTCCATTATACCAATTTATTACCTTTCCAACAATTCAGAAAATAAACAGTGCTTTATCAATTTTCAAATTTTCATAAGCTGTTATAATATCAATATGTATAAAAATTACAATAAACATTCTGGATAATATTTTATTATAAATTACCAAAATATTACCACATTCAACTTTTTACGATATTATAATACTGGGTAGTTAAAATATAAAAGGAGATGACTTAATGCAAGGTACAAACAAAAAGGCGTTGTTATGGATTAGCATTATAATGAGCTTAATGTCCATTTTCTTTGCATCTTTTGGTTCTAACAAATTTGGAGCCCCATTCCCCTTTATAAGTTACATCGGTGAGAATGAGTTATCATCCGCAATTGCTCTATTTACTAAAAATGGCATTACTCAAATTAACTTTAATATACTTTATTTCTTTATAAATGTTACACTAATTTACTTTATTCTTTTTTATGGTAGAAATATAATTAGTTCATTAAAATTAATTAAACAATCCTAATTCTTATACATCAAAATTACAAAAATTAGCCTATCAAAAGAAAAATAAATAGTGTCCTACATATAATGAAGATGGAAATGTTGATTATAGACAAACAATTTCGTCTAATAAATTTGCATGAACCTTTGCATCTTATACCATTGTAAAGGGAGTAATTTCAAAACAATTCAAGAGCAATTAGGGCAATCACATGTTACTATATCTATAGACACTTATAATTTATAACAAATTAATGTAAATTGGTTGCCTATTTAATTCAACCTATTATAAAACCTCATGTAAACCCATATAAATCAACGTTTCCTTTAAAGGAGGGATCTAAATGATCGCATTCACTTGTAATGCATGCTCTAGAACGACTTCTTTAGGTCAAAGAGGTCAAGATTAAGTTATAAACTAACAGAAATTGAATGATCTCTTTAGGCCAAAAAGTAATCAAATAGCCTAATAAACAGGAGAGATTTCAAATGGAACAACAAACAATTCAGCCGTTTTTAACGGTTGCCAACTATCATTTACTAGAACAGCAATTAAATAAAATTTTACATGCACTGACAACAACAAAGGATAAAAACGTTATCCTAGCAGTACGTGGCCTTGTTGATACGGAGGTAACGACAAAATTAGCATTATCAGCAGCAGAAACAATGCTGATTGAACAGCTTTTTACTGTCACAGATCGTGCACAAGGTGATGCATTTTTAGAGCAATTAAAACCATATGTCATCCCGTTCAAGCCGGTGACCGCTAGTACGCTTAAAGCATTATTTAAAAAAGAAAAGAAGCTCAAGCTACCAAATCTAGAAGCACTCGATTTTCAGCAAATTTGTTATCTTGCTTGGGATGATGCTGGCACACATCGAAAGTATGTTGTCCTTGAGCAAAATGGGCAGCTAAAAGGGATCAAAGGGATATTTGCCAATAACACCGTTCGCGGCATTTGCGCTATCTGTAATCGCCATTCAGATGTAGGCTTATTTACTACGTCCATTAAAGGACAGGTGGTTGGCACGTTTACCAACCACAGTAATTACATTTGTGCAGATAGTCAAACATGCAATGAACATGTTACGGATATGAACAGAACACTGGAGTTTTTCGAGCGTATTACACAAAAATAAATGAACGAAGGCAGAAATGTTGTGCAAACAACATTTCTGCCTTTTAACTTTAAAAGATTAACTTTTCGGGTTTAGAAAAAGTTATCGGTTGGGATTACGATCAATAAATTCCTCTATTTCATCGGCTAATCCGTACACAAGATGGAAATAGTGTTTCTCCGACATGACACCCTTTTTTCGCCATTTTTGCATTTCTTCATAATGAAATTGATAAAAATAGCCTTCTACATCTCTTCTAGCAATTCCTTTTTTCTCCGCCATCTCTGCAATCGAAAGACCTTTCCTCCACTCTTGGTCGTATTCCTGCACTGTCATGCCCAAAAATTTACTTATAGCTTCATAATCATATTTCACATGGTATACAAGAATACCTTCCTTATTTTCTTCTGCATATACGGTTGAAGAAAATGAGAAAACTACGATAAATAAAAGCACATACACTTTATTGGCACTTTTCATTTTGGAACCCCCATACTTTTTGAGGTTAATGTGTGTGGTTCTCATCATTACTATGTATGAAGGAAATCGTGGAAGTGATGAAGAATGTCAGCGAAGAAGAGAAGATTTTTTATTTATCCTTCGTGAATGATTTAGTCCAAAATACCAGGGCTTGTCATTAGTCATGTAATACAAAATGAAGCATGATACTATTCACGCAAATTTTCAATTCTACGTTCTTATCGATCGATATCTCTTGTCTAAAATCGATTAAGTCCTTTTCCTCTACATGAATCATTTTCGCGACACTAGCCGTTGAAAACATGTAATCCTTAATGAGGTCATTCAAAAGCAATGCGGCTCTTTCCCTTGCATCAAAGCCTTCAAAGCCAACACATAACATAACTATTTTTCGTTCAATCTTATCTAGCTGCTCCGTCGTGATGCTGCCCTTGTTATTCAATAAACTATCCAGCTCATTCATTGGTAAATCAAATATTTTCGCAAGTTGCTGATGATTGAAACTGAATTTTTCAGCCACTTCTTGAATTTGCTGTCTCAGGTAATCGAATCGGGAAATATCCGTGACAAAAGATACTTCTGCCCTATCCTTCCATTCTTTCACAGTAGTAACCCTCTTTTCATTCTTTTTTATGTATCAAATGAAACTATATTAAAAATGAGGACGCCAAAAAAGTGGCAGTATTAATAAAAAAACGGAAATCGTAATAAAAATGGTAGTGGTTGTAGGGGATAATTTTTGGCGATATGGACCATTATAAAATCCCGAAAACTGCAGTTTATTACGATAGAGGACAAACAATAAACTATATATGGCGATTCCCCCCAGCCACCCAGCGTATGAACCATCAACATTTATTCCAAAAGAGGTATAAATAAGCCTGGCGCCTCCCCACATCACGCATCCAATAATGGAAAAAAGGATAATAATTCTTATTAATTCTAAAAATATTTTAAATGTAATCATCCATAGTTCTCTTATTTCCTTCACCAGCTCTCTCCACCTCCAAAATCTGTAAAATTATTATAACACTTCCTGAATTAGTAATTCACTTAAACCGAGAATGTATTGTCGTCTATGGTGAGCTTACTTGTTGTGTCTTAATACGGTTTCAACATGAATTGGGTAGGAATTATAGAACAAAGTATAATTGTTGGGAAATGTATACTTTTATTATTTCCGCTTTATGAAAAATGACACGATTCCACCAAGTATCGAATATTCACTGACAAAAGAGTGAAAAAACTTAATGCCCTCACTAGTATTAATAGCCAGCGAATACAAAAGAAAAAACCAACTTTATGCTAAAAAGCTGGTCTAGTTATTCAATCATTCATTTATGACTTGCTGTTTTTCATCTTCATAAAGAGCCAGAAAAGGTTGGCTATTTCTTCAGCTTCATATTTATAAATCGTTTCAGCAAAAGAAGCACGAAATGGCTGTAGCATGATCTCTAAAACACTCATGCGGGGTGTTTCTCTCTTCATTTCATCCAAAAGTAAGCTAGAGAGTTCGAGTGATTTTTGTGGAAGTTCGATTGTCGAGATTTTTTTACAAAATTTCTCTAATTTCTCTTGTATTTCTTTACTAGTAATGGACTTATAGGCTAGATCCTTTTCTAATAAAAACATTTCCTGTGGCTCTAATAGAATTTCTCCACTCTTAATCATTTCTGGCAGAAAACTTTCTACATATTTCAATGACCGAGTAACCACTTTTTTTAGATCTATCGTCATATTAGTAGCCAAATTCCAATAAAAAGATAAATATTGGAAGGTGCCAAAAAAGACGACCGCACACTCATAATAATAGTGCTTTCCTTCTTCTCCATAAATATCATAGAATCTGTTTTTTAACCAGGTGATTTCATGAAAGCGATGTTCCGCAAGAATTTCTTGCAGCTCTTCATCATGCAAAAAGGAGATTTCTCGAAATAAAGGCATTAAATTATATTTTTCTTTAATTTTTAATGTGGCGATTAATTGTTCAATTAAAACGTCTACATCATCTTTTTTCTTACCAACTAAAATTTCCTCTTTTAAAACATTTCGCTCTTGACGATTTTGCTCTAATACGGCTTTCAGGCATTCGTTTTTAGATGAAAAATAATTATAAAATGTACCTTTCGAAATATTTGCCTTATCTAAAATATCCTGAACCGATGTATGCTGATACCCTTTTTCAGTAAATAATTGTAATGTTGATTCGATAACGATTTGTTTACGATCTTTCATACATTTCTCCAATCTCTAAACACAATAACGAACTTACTACAATTATACTAGGAAAACTAGATTTTTTAAACTATGCAAATTTGATACTAGAGGTCCTCACTCTGTAGTGCCAGTCCAAATCGGTTAGGTTTTTCTAAAATGTATGGATAGTAAAAAACCTTCTGCACACACTACTTTTCAGGAGGTGATATTTAATGGCGAATAATAACAACAACCAAAATTTCAACTCAAAAATTCCTAATGCAGCTCCAAACGCAATGAATTCAATGAATGTTGAATTCGGGAACGAGACTGATGTTAATCAAATCAGACAACAAATTCAACAAGCTGAAGCTAAAAAGCAACAGGCTTCTGGTTCTATGAACGCAATGAAGTCAACGAACGTTGAATTTGGGAATGAAACTGATGTTAACCAAATCAGACAACAAATTCAACAAGCTGAAGCTAAAAAGCAACAGGCTTCTGGTTCTATGAATGCAATGAAGTCAACGAACGTTGAATTTGGGAATGAAACTGATGTTAACCAAATCAGACAACAAATTCAACAAGCTGAAGCAAACAAAAAATTTGCTTCTGGTAAATTTGCTAACGAAAATAATTCAAAATAGCTTTCATTCAACATCCGCAGCCGGCATCCTTGCCGGTTTTTTGTTTTTCACCATTTTGGTTAATTCCTTCAGGATAAAATTCCCGCTTTAGATTTTCATTCAGGTAAACCGAATTTACATACATCCAAAATGATTCGATTCAAGTTATCAATTTGTTTTTTTAAAAAATTTTTTTGCTTCTTCTATTTGCTCCTTTGGTAGAGTCCGCAGTAATTCTTCTTCTAACCACGCTATCGTTTTGCTTCTTAAATAATTTCGCATGTGTTCTTCCGCTTCCAGCATGACACTATTGATCGTACAGTTCGATTGACTTGAACAAGACTCACACTTTGGTTTTTTATTTTGATAAGCAAAATTCGCTTTAATATTCTTACACTGAAATATCGGATCTTCACCTTCAACAGCTCGCACAACATCCCAAAATGTAATATCTGCAGGTTTTCTATTGAGTCGATAACCCCCTTTTACACCAGATACCGAGCTAACAATGCCTTCCTTGGACAATTTCCCTAAAACTTTTGAAAGATAGGTCTCCGATAATCCTTGAAATTCTGATAAATCCTTTATTCCTATACTTTCATTTTTTGGTACATCAATTAAATAAACAAGACTGTGTAGGGCATATTCAACCATCACACTATATTTCATTATTCCACCCTCTTAAAACATTTTGCTTACCATGATAGTAACACATTTTAGCTATACATAAATGAATCAGTTTGACAAACGAAAATGAAAAGTGTATATTGTAGACAAAATTAATCAACGATTAAATTAATCGACGATTAGTAACAACTTTATTTAACTGGAGGATTTTTATGCGTAAACTACTTGTGATAAATGCACACCCTGAAGTGGAGTCAAAGACATCTTTGAGCCTTCAAGTATTAGATCATTTTCTAGGGACATACAAAGAAAATAAACAGGATGATGAAGTAATTGAGCAAATTAATCTATATGAAGACGTTGTTCCGATGATAGATAAAATTGTTTTAAGTGGCTGGGAACATTCACGAAATGGAGATCCTTTAACACACGAAGAAAATGAAGTTTTGGAACGCATGAATGAAATTTTAGTTCAATTTAAAAGTGCCAATAAATATCTAATTGTAATGCCTTTGCATAATTTTAATATTCCTTCAAAGCTAAAGGATTATATGGATAACATTCTAATTGCGCGAGAAACATTCAAATATACGGAAAATGGTTCTGTGGGCTTATTAAATGATGGAAGGAGCATGATCCTCATTCAGGCAAGTGGTTCAATTTATACAAATGGCGATTGGTATACCGAAGTGGAGTATTCTTACAAATACCTTAAATCAATGTTTGCCTTTCTTGGAATAGAAGATTTTAATATTCTTCGTGTCCAAGGAACAGCCTTATTGAATACAGAAGATGTCTTGCAAAATGCACTTTATCAAGCGGATCAATTATCAGTTTGAATTAGCTAATAAATAATGGAGGGATTCACAATGACACAACGTATGAATTATTATGAAATTGCACCAGATGATATGAAGATAATGACGGAAATGGAAAAATACACTAAAAAAAGTAGTATTGAGAGAAAGCTTCGTGAGCTTATTAAAATTAGAGCTTCTCAAATTAATGGCTGTGCCTATTGCATCAACATGCACACTGCTGATGCGAAGAAAATGGGAGAGACTGAACAGCGCTTATACTGCATTAGCGCTTGGAGAGAATGTACTTTTTATTCAGATGCTGAAAAAGTAGCATTAGAATTAACGGAACATATTACGCTTATTCCAGAAAAACGCGTTCCTGATGAATTATATGAGCGTGTGCGCAAGCATTTTGATGAAAAGGCTTATGTCGATTTGGTTATCTTGATTAATCAAATTAACAGTTGGAATCGAATTTCTATTGCTATGGGCAATGTTGCGGAATAATAAATGGCTGCCTTAACAGGTAGCTATTTTTCTTATAGTAGTTTGATATCAATTGGAGTCGTACTTTCATTTGTCAGTCCCCCCTATCTCCCTTTAACAAAATGTTCAAATGTTTGTTTAGGCAATAAAAAAATTTCCCGGGTAAGCGCAAGAAAAGACAAATTCAATCCCACATTCCTCCATCAAGCGACTGATTTCTTCCTTTTCCTTGCCTTTTGAAATACTGGCAGAAGGCATTTTAGGATGGGGCTATAATTATTTCCTGTTAAATGTCTTCTATGACCATGCAATCTTAGAAAATTATTAGTGTACATACTTTCACTTACCTCTCTCAGTATTGTTTTTTCGCACAAAAAACACTCGTCATGTAAACGAGTGTTTCGTAATTAGTATGATAACCACTTAGGTGCTGTGTAGGTTTTTAAGGCTTTTTAAATTCTTGCAAGTTTATTAAGATTGGGGTTAAATATTGAGTGGTCTTTCACTTGTTTCCAACATACACGTACAGTGAACGTGTTTATTTTGTAATGGAAATTTGATTAGCGTATTTCGTATACTTTTGATAAAACTTAATAATATCAATTTACACCGTTTATTAACGTAATTCACTATATCGCATAGTTCATTGTATTTGTTTAACCTATGCAACTTTTGTTACTACCAATGCAGCATTATCATAAGTTATGACTCCCGTTGAACTTACTATGGCAACTCGTATAACATCACCCTGGTTTAACGCTAATTGGTCTGTTCTTGATACTAAATCTACTTCAATATTAGCAGCAGTTACAAAGGTTTGATATTCAATCTGTTTTGTTGCAAGAGGAGTCCCATTTATAGAGAGGCGGAAAATAATATTATTCGATATTCCTCCTGAACTTGCTCTTAATTCAATTGTAAACGTAACAGTATATACCCCTTGACTATTAACAGTAATAGAATCATCAATTGTACTTGGTGTTGTTCCACTGGAAGGTCCGACTGTGTCGAAATTAACATTTGGATCAATAGTAGGATTTCCTCCAGCTACGTTATATATTGAACCATAAGCTGGGATAAATTGTACTGCTTCTTCTTGAGTTGGCACATTGGGACAACTAGAAACCCTAAACTTGGAGAAACTTTTACAGTCTTCACACCCCTCGTAATCATTGTAAAGCTTATTGAATCCATGATTATTAGACAAATGTATCCTCCCTTCTATTATTTCGATTAGAATATTTTATGTTTTTTAGGTCATATTCGTTTGTACATAAGAAAGGAGTTTGCCCATGACATTTTTCCTTTTAATAAATACTAAGTCCATCCCAGTCATTTAGCTGTTTCATCAATCAGCATATTTCGTTTAACCAATACCTTTTGTACTGAAACTCAGACAAAAATGGTTTGAGTTTTTTTGTGTATGTGAATCCTTTAATTTATCAAAATATTATAGGTGTGTAACTTTTTCTCCAAAAATGAGCATCAAATGGCATAAGCTAAATACTATTATTTTATGTCAACAATTATTCTCGCTACTCTATATTCACCTTCTATCTCTATCGCCATATTGCTATCAATATCATTCGTAATTTCCACAGCCCTTATTTTATATATATTCGTTCCGGTATTCAGCCTGTAACCCTCTTCGTGTTTTGTAGGTAAATCTGTTGTTTGTTCTTTTATTTCTCCGACTTTTTCTTCTATTTTATCATTTGGGATCGGTTCATTAGTAACAATATAATTATGACCATTCCAATTAAATACAGGGAAAGAAATATTGTCTTGATTTCGTTCATTGCACCCAGTTAACAGAAGGAAAGTAACTAAAAATAACAAAATTGATCTTTTTATCATATTTGTTCCTCCACAAAAGAAGATGAGGGTATTAACCAAATCTTCTTTTGCATCTTTTTATTTTTTAGTATTCATATAATATTTTTTCATAAGTTCTATCAGCCTATGGATAGTTTTTATAAGTTATTGGAAAAATTTTACAGCAACGTTGTATTTTACTTCTTTATAATTTGTCACCATATTTACGACTCCACCTACTATTATCTGCATGAATATAAAAACCCGTAGAAGCAGATTCGGCTGACTTACTGATACATATACTCCAAATGACAGATTTTGTTACACTAACACCCCTTTCCCCGAATCATATGTTAGGGCTATCATTTATCACTCTACCCTGTTAAATGAAAGAAACATTGAATATTACCCCTATCCCAAATATTGGGTTTATGATAACACATATCTGAATCTTTTAACTTTGGAAAATATGAAAGGAAGTGTAATAACCAGATATGAAAAAGATATTGAAACCATTGATTAGTGGTATTGTCATTGGTGCCCTCTCTCTAACTATAAATATAGATAAAAATGTATTAGCTAATGATATTGCAAATACATGTAAGTATGATTCGGCATCGAAGGTCAACCCTGATTATTCCACAATGAACTGTTTGTTAACCGAAACAGCACTGAGTTATAATGTTCCTCCTGAAATTGTGAAGGCAATAGCGGAAGGTGAAAGTGGAAATTGGCGTCATTTCGATATGAATGGTAAAGCGATTGTGACAGCTGATAATGGAATTGGCATTATGCAAATTACCAATCAAGCTGGCTACAATCAAGATAGACTAAAAAGCGATATTGTCTATAATATTCGAGCTGGTGTGGAGACTCTAGATGATATGTTTAAGCGGAAGGATTTGCCTAGCATCAACGGTGGGAAAAGAGATATATTGGAACATTGGTACTTCGCTATCATGGCTTATAACGGTACTAAGCCGGTAAATAGTCCATTTGTCCAAGCAACTGGGGAAAGAAATGCAAATGCCTATCAAGAAAAAATTCTCCGAATTATTGAGAGATTAGAATTAATAGACTTAACAGAGCTGCCTTTTACACGCGAACATTTTCAATATGACTCTAACAGCAGGGAAAATATTAAATTTTCAGTGATGAACTATGATTTTGATTTACCATTAACAAAATCAAAGTACTTTTTTAAAACAAATCAAAAAGTTAATGCAACAACTAATGTAACAGTTAGGACAAAACCTACTACGGATAGTCCTTCTATGGGTACTTTACGTAAAGGCGAAATTGTTACTATTACGGGTCCTTTTGAATATGAAGCCGTATCAACAAAGAAAAACCATTTTGTTTGGTATCCTGTGAAAAGAAATGACGGGACAGAGGGGTATGTAGCATCAAGTTATTTAAACTACTCAGCTTCAACACCTACAACTCCTACAACTCCAGTAGGTAGTATAGATGTATCAAAGTTCGCTGATTACAAGGCAGACCAGTACTGGGCAGAGGATTTTCAATGGGCAGTAAACAAAGGACTTATCAGCGGTTATCCAAACGTATACAACCCTGCAACAAAGAAATACGAAAACTTACTGAAACCAAACACGAATTTAACAGAAAATCAGATGTTATCTGTACTTTTTCGTTACTTTAAGTCTGATGAATTAGCTTCAACAAAACCTAGTTCTTCATGGAGTGCAGATGTAAACTATCAACTAGCAAGTAAGTACGCTCTACCAACGCTTGGTGGTATATCAGCATCTAAACAGGTATATGCAGTCAAAGACATCACACGTGGTAATTTTGCTCGTATCCTAGCATCTATGCATTATGGAAAAACAGTTTCTCAGCCAGAAGCCATCCAGTTTCTACGTGACTTCGACTTAACAACTACTAAAACGGATGCAGAGTTTAAACCAAATGATTCTCTAACAAGAGCGCACGCTGTGGCATTCTTCCACCGTTATGAGCAAATATTCAATAAATAAATTGCTATCTATAAGTGAAAAGGTGACTATAAAAGTCACCTTTCTTTTATATGGTTCTCTAAATGGTGCTATAAAGCCCTATGTGGAGTTACGGGAGAGGCTGTGAAAGCATAACAAAAGGACTTGCATATAGGGTAATCAATCATAAACAAAAGTCCTGTTCATATTGATGGAAAGCACCTTCAATCGAGAGTGCTCAATGTAGCTATTGATATCAGCTATCGCTACAATTCAATTGATAAATCTAAGAAAATCAAAAACTTAAGAGTTTGGGGTACTTTTTAGGGTACATGCTTTCCCCTACCTCCCCCACTCTGAAAAATTAAAAGTTATAACTCAATGACATTTTACAAACGCTGAGATATTCACAAAAAAACACTCGTCATGTAAACGAGTGTTTCGTACTTATTATGACAACCACTTAGGTGGTGTGTTTTTTTCCCAATAGATATCGCCAAGGTTGTTGTGTGCCATGAAGTTGTCCTCGACACTGTGGTAATGGAAGTTGTAGTAGTAGCCTTCCTGCGGTCTTTTTTCTGTACGCACATGGAAACGAATTAAATCTGTGCCTGTTTCATTGTTGATGACATTGAAAATTTTCTCACCGTAATTACCACTTGGCCTTTCAGAGATGGTTAAAGATGCAGCAGTTTGATCATCAAGATTAGCTACTGTCATTGCAATGGCTTCCTCCATTTTAGGGAAGATGATGCTGTCGAATTCATTGCTAATTTTTGGACCAATTTTTGTGCCAAATTTTATGTACGATTGTTCTCTAGCTGCATCCACCAGTAAGGCATTATAATCAATCGCTTCCTCTTGTATCTGTAGCTGCTCGTCACTGCTGTCATCATGCTCAGCCGCTAAAGCAGTGCTTGTCCCTGATGAAGGGCCGATAGATGCACGGTTCGAAGGATTTTGATCAAATGCTTCCCAAATCTCATGTGTAGGCGTTATTAAACCAAATGTTAAAAACGCAACCATGATGACTATACTTTTCTTAACCCACGTTTTCATTTATTGTCACCTACTCTTTATGTACAAATTGGTAATTCTCCTATTATTATATACGTTCTCGCCATTAAAAGGTTTCATATTTCTATAATTCATTGTACAATATTTATGAATAATGTGTCGTTTTTTTAAAGGAGGTACAAAGCATGAGCATCGCAATGGGTATTGGTCTTTTATTAATGTTAGGTTACTTATCATCTTTATGTTTCACGGACTAATTTTTATATTTTGTAATATGTACCCTACAAAGCCCTCAAAAGCCTGTTATATACAGTCTTTTGGGGGTTTTTTATTTTTCTTTACATTACAATGTATAGTAATGCATGAACACAGTTGGCTTGTTGGGACTAATATAATATTAATAATTCTTGGCGGTGTGTTAAGCAAATTTATGGTTGCATTCAAAAGATGATGAACCATTGAAGCTAAAAGCGATATATCCAGAGTGTATTGGGCTTGTTTGTTGTCTTGAGGTTTACCAAAGTAGAAGATATTAAAAAACAAATGAAATAGTATAAAAAATAAGGACCTGACAGCTATAGAGACTGAAGGTCCTTTTTTTTTAACCAATTTTGTATAAATAAAAGTGTTGCTCCCTTCTTCCATCACATAGGTAATGTAATAAATGGGTTGAGTGAAAAGAATGGAGGAAATTCAACTTTAAATCAGATTCTAGCTATCAATATAGTCTTAGATTTAATCCAATGCGAATCTGCATAAATAGACTTGCTACAGGGAAGACTTTTTAAAGAAAATTATGGAGGTGCGAATTACGTGTTTGAGAAAAAATTAGCACTTCATGAAACCATGGAATTTCATGAAGTCATTAACTTTATGACAACTAGTTTACTTAAATCGAAGCTGAGTCAAGGTGTGGTCTTTGATGATGATTTAAGAGCGTTATTGGACAAAAATGTAAAATTATCTACCCCGGCACTCACTGCTATGGTTAAGCTCTACTCAAAATCGGAATTGGAATATTAGGAGGACAATTGTATGCAAGACTATTTAGATCCTATAAATTCAGTTGGAATGCCTGAACTAACTGATTCGGGGATTGCTCTTGAGTTTTTACTTACAACCAAAACGGGTATTCGTAATCTTTCAATTGCCCTAACAGAAACAGCTTCTCCTGCTCTTCAGAAAATTTTGAGAACTCAGCTGGATGTCATGGTCGATTTATATTTCGAAATTTCTGAACTGATGGTAAAAAAAGAATGGCTGAAACCTTATGATCTTGCAGGTCAAAAGGAACTGGATATTAAATCAGCAGAAAATGCGATTAGTATTGCCCAGTTGGATTTATTCCCTAAAGATATGAATCGAAAAGGAATGTTCCCTACCCCACCGAAAAAATAAACGAAAATGAGGGATTTTTTAAATGAAAGCTGTCACTTTTCAAGGTGTAAAAAATGTTGAGGTTAAAGAAGTACAAGATCCTAAAATAAAAAAAGCCGATGATATTATTGTTCGTTTAACCACTACTGCCATTTGCGGGTCAGACTTGCATTTGATTCATGGTATGATTCCGAATCTTGGACAAGATTATGTCATTGGTCACGAACCAATGGGTATTGTAGAAGAAGTTGGAAAAGATGTGACGAAGGTTAAAAAGGGTGACCGGATTGTCATTCCTTTTAATATTGCATGCGGGGAATGCTGGTACTGCAATCATGATCTGGAAAGTCAATGTGATAATGCAAACGATAATGGCGAAATGGGTGCCTACTTTGGTTATTCAGACACAACAGGCGGTTTTCCAGGAGGACAGGCAGAGTTTATGCGAGTGCCCTATGGTAATTTTATCCCTTTCAAAATTCCAGAGAAATCAGAAGTTCCTGATGAAAGTCTTGTTCTCCTTGCCGATGCCGCCTCTACTGCTTTTTGGAGTGTAGATAATGCCGGTGTAAAGAAAGGAGATACTGTTATTATTCTTGGCTGCGGACCTGTTGGACTGCTAGCACAAAAATTTGCTTGGTTGAAAGGAGCAGAAAGAGTAATCGCAGTTGACTATATCGGCTATCGTCTTAAACATGCAAAGAAGACAAATAACGTCGAAATCGTTAATTTTGAAGACCATGAAAATTGTGGTGAATACTTGAAAGAGATTACCAAGGGCGGTGCAGACGTTGTCATTGATTGTGTAGGGATGAGCGGTAAAATGACGCCTCTAGAATTTCTTGCAACTGGCGTAAAACTTCAAGGTGGTGCTATGGGAGCCCTTGTCACAGCCAGTCAAGCTGTACGTAAAGGAGGAACAATCCAAATTACCGGTGTATACGGCGGTCGATACAACGCCTTCCCACTTGGAGATATATTCCAACGAAATGTAGCGATTCGTACTGGACAAGCTCCAGTTGTTCATATCATGCCCCATGTCTATAACTTAATGGCTGAAGGAAAAGTGAATGTCGGTGATATCATTACACATGTCCTCCCCCTCGAAAAAGCAAAACATGCTTATGAAATATTCGATACAAAGCAAGAAGGTTGCATTAAAGTGGTTTTAAAACCCTAATATAGAAGTTTTCAGGTACTTTTGTCTCTGCATTGCAAAAGTACCTTTTTCATTGACCTAGGGGTACATATTTATATGTATTACTTCTGAAAGTGATTCTTCAAAATGGCATTAATATTTGAGCACCAAGCCTCTTCGTCTGGCGAACTACATTTTGATCAACAGAACTAACCCCTCCCTAATCAAAAATCATTATGTAACGATTCCTTTCATTGAATAACTTCTAATAAACAACTCAACATACCATTTGTTTTATTTCCATGAGGAAAGACGCTTTCCTTATTTGAGAAAAGCGTCAAATTTCTGAGTAAATAATTAGTTTGGCAAAACAGTTGAATAAGTTTTTGAACTACCTTAGATATCCACCATTATTAATATCAAATGTCGCACCTGTGTAATGCTTTGATCTATCTGACAAGAGGAAAATAACAGTATCAGCAACATCTTCAGGCATTACAGGTGTATCGATGAGCTGATGATTTAAATATTCCTCTTTTCTCCAAATAGGTATTGCATCCATCATAGGAGTGTTTACCATTGTAGGGGCAATGGCATTAACTCTGATGTATGGTGAGAAATTCACTGCACAGCTTTTAGTTAATCCCAATATAGCAGCTTTTGAGAGTCCATATATTGCATCTGAACTGCCTTCCATACCTGATACAGAAGACATATTCACGATGACTCCCTTACGTTCGCTCTGAAGTAGATATTTCCCGAACATTTGAGAAAAATAAATACATCCCTTTAAGTTTATATCTATGACTTTATCAATTTCCTCGGTTTGATAATCCAGTATATTCTTACCCAAATAAATCCCTGCATTATTAACTAAACTATCTACATCACAATGTTCTCTTTCCAAATTTCCAAAAAAATTGACTACTTCTTCATAAATACTTACATCTAATTGATATGTATACAAATCTGAGGGGACTTTCATTGATTGTTTTAATTCCCTTAAGGCATCTTCATTAATATCACAAGCAAGTACTGAAGCACCTTCATCTAAACATTGTTTAACAATTTCTTTTCCTATACCAGAAGCTGCACCTGTTACTATTACTTTTCTATTTTTAAGCATCATCTATTTTACCCCTTTATTAAAAAGTTAGGATGTTATGAAAAACTCTACCTAAATTCTATCTTTGGCGCAAGAAGAACATTGTTTAACCTCTCTTTATAAAAGACCTGTTTTTTTAACTTATTACAAATTTGATTGATTTGTTGACTTGGTTTAATATCCAATTTTTCAGAGAGACAATCATCACAATATATATCTTTTTGACTGTTAATAAAGTTTTTGACAATCTGTATATTAGACGTAAGCTAATTATCTTCCTTCCTTAAAAAGAAATCTTTGCTCACAATTATATAAGTCTTCCACTATACTTCCATTAGAACAGAGATAACGTCTGTTGTTGCAACTCCTCGGATTCTTTAACGTTGATAAATCATTACTTTTGTTAATATTTAATGTACGGACTAATTTAATCAACATGCATAATACGAACTTTTCTTATGCATTACGTCGTGTTATCAATGTTTTGCTATTGAATTTCTTTGTGGCCAACTGAGGTAAAAAATGTGCGACGCGCATTAGAATATGTGTGCAGGAAAGATTGAAGTTTACATTAACTTCAATCTTTTTATTATTGTAGAGATTCCTTTAGAAAAATAAACTAATAAGTGCTAAAATAGCAGGTCCACCTTGTTTTAATAGAATCGATTTAGAGCTTGTTAAGCTACCATACAAAGCAACAATGATTACAAAGATTAAAAAAATGGCAACAATTTCAGTTTGCTGATGTGACAAAAATAATCCATACAATAAGGCGATCGCAATCAGACCATTATAAACGCCTTGATTTTTGAAAAGAACTTGAACATTTGCATTTTCTAACGCTTCTTCAGACAGATTAAATGTTTTTGCTGTTCTTTTAGAAGTAGTTGCAAACGTTTCTAAATACATAATATACAAATGCTCAGCTGCTACGACTAAGCTTAAAATAAAAGTTAATGAAGACATCCTATTCCCTCCTAAAAAATCTTTAAAAAAGCAATGTCCTCAAGTGTATCAAGGACATTGCTTGAAACTATTTATTAAAACGAACAATGCGGTCTATTGGTAGGCGTGAAGAACCATATGCTGGGGCTGCCGCTTCACCAATGGCTAATAATAAAATAGGAATTTCATTTGCTGGTAATTCCATGTATTCCGCGAATTTTGCTTTATCAAACCCACCCATCGGAACGGTATCATAGCCCATTTCCTTCGCTAATAGCATGATTTGCATCGATACTAAGCCAGCATCAAAGTGTACGATATTTTCTAATGTTTTTGTTGGTGCTGAACCATACATTGTCAGCGCATCTTGTGCAAGCTTATTGGCAATTGGTTCTGGCATATAGCCCAGCTCCACGTTTTTTGCATAGATTTCCTCAGCATTTACATACATCTCTATATCACCAATGACAGCAATAATGGCAGAGGCTGTTTCGATTTGCTCTTGATTAAATGAAAAGAAGTTGATATTCTTCTGAATTTCCTTATCATCAATGACAAGAAAGCGCCATGGCTGCATATTACTTGAAGAAGGTGCTGAAGTAGCATCCTGCAGCAGCTGCATGATTGTTTCACGCGGAATTTTAGTCTCTGCATTGTATTTACGAACAGATTTACGCATTTGCATAATTTGTTTTAATGGTGTAGTTGATAACATGTAGTTTCCCTCTTTTCACAATTTAAACTGCTTTTATTGTTACATTAATATTGCCCATTGTTGCTTTTGAATATGGGCATACCGTATGTGTGACCTCTAATAATTCCTGTGCTTCCTCCACTGCTAGTCCTTCAATATGCCCTTCGATTTCCACTGCAAGCACATAGTCAAAAGAAGCTTGCTCCATTAATTTCACTGTTACTTTAATGGTTGATGCATTTTTTAGTTTCTTTTGGCGTTTGATTAAATCTAATGCACTATTAAAGCAAGCACTATAGCCAGCCGCAAATAATTGTTCTGGGTTTGTAACATCCGCTAATTTGGAGCCTGGTGGTGCAATTTTTAATGATAAAGATTGATCTTCTGCATAGGATGTGCCACTACGGCCACCTTCATTAATCATTGTAGTTGCGTATAATTCTTTCATAACTGAAAACCCCTTATCTTTTGTTATTAATTAAATTGCATACAATCTAATTTTTACAAATTGAATTGTACACAATTTAATTGCGTTTGACAAGTAGGAACTTTATTTTTAATATAAATGGTAGTAGAAGAACTTTAAGAGGGGATTTTTATGCCTAATCATTTAGATAATCAGCTGTGCTTTCTTTTGTATGCAACATCTAAGGAAATCACTCGGCAATATACATTATTATTGAAGCCTTACGATCTTACTTATACAGGCTATATCACTTTATTAGCTTTAGAGGAAAACGAACAGATAACGGTGAAAGAATTGGGCCAACGTTTATTTTTAGATTCAGGAACATTAACACCGTTGTTAAAAAAATTAGAGGCAAAGAATTACATTTGTCGTGAACGTTCTAAGGAGGACGAACGATTAATGAAAATATATTTAACCAAGGAAGGCGTAGATGTAAGAAGGAAACTACCTGAAGTGTCCCGCCAAGTGATGAAGCAATCTAATATCTCAGAGCAGCAATTTGTACAACTGAAAAATGTACTTCAAGATATCGTTTATAACGATTGGAAAATAAAAGATGAAAACTAACACATAGCTATTCCATTAATAGGATGAATATGTAAATAAGAAGGATTGGAGCTACATTGGCTTCAATCTTTTTTTGTTTTTCTCTCCCTTATCTCCTCAAATGTTAATAATCATGTGGCTACCGTTAAAATTTAGTATACTTACATTTATTAATTAGTTTAATTTACAGCATAGATAAGTAATTTTGAAAGTAGAGGTGTTTGGATGAAAACATGGACAAAGACTATAAACATAAATGCCCCCATCGAAAACGTTTGGAAATTACTTGATGGCTCTTTAGCTGATATGCAGAAGATTATGCCACAGGTAATTGAAAACAAGCCTGTAAAAGTAACAGAAGAAGGGGTTGGCAGTATTTATCGCCAAAAATATAAAGAAGGAAAACGTATCGAAACGTATGATGTAGAAACATTGGAATATTCGAATACACCTGATAAAAAAATATTGAAAGTAGGCTTTGTACTCGCTAATTTGTTTGAAATTACGGCTTACTATGAATTAAATAAAATAAATGAAACAGAGACTTCCTTTACTTATTCCGTAACAAATAATGCGTTAAAATGGTTCGTCAAATTATTTTTATTGTTTGCATCGGACAAAGTAGTCGTACAATTTTTAGAACGGGTCAAAACAGTTGCTGAAGCGCAAGACTAGCACCTAAAAAATAAACCGTAGACTCCCCTTGAGGTGAGCTTCTACGGTTTATTTATTACTAAAAGTCTGAACCTGTAATTTCTTTTAACTTACCGTTTTCTTTAATCTTTTTAAGGCCTTCATTTAACTTATCTAAAAGCTCTTTGTTCCCCTTTTGAACCATGAAACCATAGTATTCTTTTTCGAAGGAATCATCTTTAATTACTTTGATTTTGTCATTTGGATGTGCCTTGATATATTCATAAACAACTGAATTATCTCCAATCGCCGCTTCTACGTTGCCATTCAGCATCTCTTGAATAGCAATTGGTTGATTTTCGAAAGCAAAAATGTTGGGACTAGATTCACCCTGTAGCTTCTTGGCAGCCATATGACCAGTAGCATTAATTTGTACAGAAATCTTTTTATCTTTTAATTCATCCAATGATTGGATCTTTGAATCTTCTTTCACCACGATTAATAATTGAGATTCGTAGTACGGCTCAGTAAAATCAAATGTTTCCTTACGCTCGTCCGTAATTGTAATCCCTGCACCACCAATATCTGTTTCACCATTTTTAATTGTTTGGAATACAGGCTCCCAACCAATACTTTCCCACTTCACTTCAAAATCCATTTCATCCGCGATTGCTTGTAACACATCCACATCAATCCCTACAATATTCCCTTTATCATCAAGAGATACGATAGGTGCAAATGTAGCCTCAGTACCTACCTTATAAACTTTTTTACTATCTCCATCACCTGATGATGTATTGTCTTTCGAGCCGCAACCCGCTAAAACTAGCGTGAAAGCTGCCATAATTGTAAGCAACACCATTAAATTTCTTTTCATAGCCCATCCCCCTAGTATGATATTTTTTCCATAATGCGTATTATTTTTCGCAATTCGGAAATGTGAGACTATTACGTAAATTATAGTGACAATATTCTCTTTAGACAATACTTTTTTGTATAAAAATAATCATTTCTTTATAAATAGTATTATTCAATCTCGTTTTTAGGATAAAAAAGGAATAAATAGTTAACCAGAAGCTATAAAAAAAGAATCTCCCCTCGGAAATTCTTTTTTGCGCATCTAAATCTTTATCGTATTGGATGTTCAAAATTCCAATTTGTATAAATGGCAGCAGCCTGAACTGGATTTGAGGAGGTATCTTCTGTATAGCCGCCAATTAAATTACCTACTCTAAAAGTAGGCTCAAATAGCTGTTCCTCCTTAGGTGGTGCTGTCGGTCCATCTATTCCTATTTTGGTTTTCTCTGTCACGACTACTTCCATACCGTTATCCAATGTAAAGCTCAGCCCATCTTCTCCTACTTCCGTAATGGTCCCTTCGATATTTACTAGCGCACTTGCCGCAGGAGCTGAATGGTCCGCAACAATTCTCTCCGTCAAATCAATTGGTGTATCATGATTTATATTTACCATAGCAAGGACAGCAATCACTGCACAGGCTACTAAGCTTCCAACACTAATTCTTACTTTTTTCATAAAGGACCTCTTTTCATATTTCATCATCTCTTCCTGCATCTTACGCTTAAATTCCTCAGAAGCATGAATCTGCTTCATCACATTCTTATAAGCATTCATCATACTTTGCTCCCCTCTTCTAGAATCGTTTTCAGCTTCATTCGTGCCCTTCTGAGCTTTGAGCCTACTGTATTTACGTTGATCTCTAATAAATCAGCAATTTCTGCAGTTGTATAGCCCTCGTAATAATGTAAATAAACAATGACTCTCTCTTCTGAAGGAAGCTCAAAAATTTCAGTAAGAACCATCTGCTCCTCTTTTGCAATAAAGGCCATTTCGTCTGTAATGGGTACCGTCTTCTTCACACGTGAGGACTTAAAATAATCCTTGCACTTATTAAATGTCACCTTTATGAGCCAAGCCTTTAAATGTGCTTCATGAGCAAAGGGCTTGTTCTGCCTCATCAGTGTCATATAAACCTCCTGCACAATGTCCTCCGCCTCAGCCATATTTTTGGTCTGTTGCACAGCAATTCGTATGAGGGTGTCACTATATGTTTGAACAATTTCTTGCACACTTAAGCCAGCAAACTTTATCATATTTTTCACCTAACCTCCTTCATGACATAATACGATTCAACTTTATCTATTCGTGCAACACATACACTTTAGCTACATTTTAATAAAAAGAAGAAACCATTCATGAGACATACAAATGTATCTCCCTAATAAATTACTGAATAATAGCCATGCAAAAACCCGCAAACCGTAGATGATTTGCGGGTCCCTCTCTTCATTGCCAAGCTCGATTGTTCCATTGCTTGAAAAATTCGTCCTCAGCCAAAATCGCTTCATAAATAGGGATAAAGAATTGTTTCAGAATCCCTGTCATCTCGAGTGTAGAAGTTAGCTCGATTGTAAAATGATGACGATCAAATAAGTCCACAATATACGCCTGCAATCTTCGTCCTTCAATAGTTTGCGTTTGTAGCAATTGTTGTACTTCATTTATTGTTTTTTCAGTCTTTTCTAATGCTGGGTACTGGTAAATTTCGATAAATTTTTGTGCCAGTACGAATTCTGTTGGATATGTATAAACCACCGCAGCCTTATTGTCTAGCAAGCTTGGAAAATTAATGGCCTTTGGTGTTATTCGCATGTTTTCTTTAAAGGTAATCCTAACTTCTATGTATACAGTCATTTTGCCCAATGTAGCTGGTATGCTTAGTTGAATATTGTCACTCGATATGGACGATTCGATCAGCTGTGCATTCCATTCAATGCCATCCGCTGGTATTGCTAGTGAACAAATTTCATAAAAGGCCTGTTTCACTATATCGTGTTGATGAACGCTTGCTTGCGCAGTCAGCGTGACTTCTTTGGAAGGCTTCACCAATCCATTTGTTAAAGCAAATAATAGTAGATCCCCATTTAGATAAAATTGATCATCATAGGAGGATACGGATAGGCGATAAAGCAGTCTTTCTTGGCAATAGCGTGATACTAGCAGATCCATATTGTCTTGCCGTTTAGCCATTTCTTCTAATTGTGTCACGACATTCGTCGATAGTGTGTCGATATTTCCCATTGACATCCCTCACCTTTTTGATTTTTCTGATTTTTAATGCAGAATTTAGATTTTTACTAAAATTCATGCTTTTATTATCACTTATTTATGGAAGAGAGTAAACGGTAATGTATACCAAAAAGGCCTGTCATGGTTGGACATGACAGGCCTTAAAATTAGACAAGGGGCAGCCTCGCTGTTGCGAAACTACCCCTTTAGTATTTATAGGTAACATTCTCGTAAATTGTAAAAGTCTCAACCCAATCGTCTGGGGAATATTATCTTGAAACCAGATTCGTTTCATCACCGCGGTAAAATTCCACTGTGTGCCTTCTAACTTAAGCAACGCAAACCCTACCATCTTTTGCGTCCTTGCAGCCCCAAAGCATGCGCCAGTGTGAATAAGTATCTACAAAAACAAAAAGCAGAATGCCAGATTACGGAAATATGCTACCTAAAATAGCACGTGTTCTATTATAGCACCTTATACTACAAAAGTAAAGGTCTATAAAAAATTACCAAGGAATCTCCTTAGAGCATTTAATCTGATAACCCTTTTCAGTTGTCCATTGGAGAAGTGTTTGCCAAAAGTTTTCACAGGCAGCTATGATTTGCTGAGGAATCGTTAGATTGCCTGTCATGACCATTTCAGCTAATGCTTTTAACCCGTGTGGCTGATCATCCATCGCTAAAGCCTCAGGTAATACTTGTGCAGATGTTGTATAGCACTGCCTATGGTGTAATCCTACTATCATGGCACCAGTCATCGCTATTTTCATCGCCAGTATCGGCAAAAATGTGGTGGGACCCTGAACAGCTATGTTCCTTAATTTCCCCATGTATTCATACATTTCTTCTACAATGGTTTTGCAAATTGCTTCCTTAAATCGGGCATTCTCCACAGTGGCCGCTTTGTCTTTGAGTTCTAGAAAAAAGCCAGTAGGATCGTAAAGTGGCTGTAAATCGAAAAACTTCCCATTTGTTAATGGCCAATCTTCCTCAACCGTTATTGCCTCTTCGATAATCACTTCTGCCTGATCGAAATTGACCTCTGCCTTCCAATCTCCTGCTGTCCATTCATAGCTATAGCTGTGCTCTAATTGATGACAGATACACTTAAGCTCAATGTCGGAAAACGGACCATCCGTTTTTCTAGCCAACGAGCCATAAATACCAATTGCTCGAACATTTCCTCCATATTTTGCGAGAACTTGTTGCGCAATCGAATGGGCAATCTGCATGCGTTCATCACTTGTCTTTTTTCTTGGTCCAATCATTTACATCGCTCCTTTTATAAGTAAGATCGTTGTTATTGAACCAAGGTGGACCACGGGCTTAACGAGGAATTTTTGCTGGTAACATCATCAAAATCTCCTTTCATCACATTTCCTGCAATTTAATAGAGCATACAAAATCGATATGAAACGCTTCATGGCTTACAGATTGAATGTGACCCTCATATTTCATGTCATATAGTAAAATTATTGCATTATAAGCTTTCTGTAGTTCATTGCCCATTTTGGCTAGCACTTGATGTTTAAATTGCTGCGAATAGGAAAATTCATCACAAAGTAGTTGCTTAAGTTGGTGTGAAGCTGCTTCGTAAAATAGCGCTTCACAAAAATCCTCGTCGAAGGTTAAGCCGAAATCGTATTCAAATTGATTGTAGAACTCATCATAAAGTGCTTTAAACTCTTCCTCACAAGTACGGTGCTGATTTTCTGGTAAAAAAAGCTTTGCTAACTTTTGTGAAAAGGCTTCGTCCGTTTCATCTTCTCCCTGATAGACAGTGGCAAGATATGTATGTAACTGTTCTTCGCTTGTAAAATTACCAGCCCATATGGAAACATAGCCATTCTGTTCATCATCCATGACCTCATCCCTTTCTCGAATAAATCAATGCACCGCCTGAGCCCATTATTATTAAATGCTTGCCAGATGGCGAAAATCCACATTTAATCATGCCATCCAATCGCTGTAAATCAATAGCTGTCGCATTTTTTAAATAAGTATAATTAGTTATATAAAGATAATCGATTACTACTGTTGCACGTGGCCACCAAGGATAAATAACTTCAACCTGCCAGCCATCTGCTGTCATATGAATCCCATCCCCAGCTTCAAAGCCGAAAATAGATATTGTCCCCTGAGGCAATTGAAACGTTAAACGGTCATCACTCATTCTGTCGTAGGTTTCATCCATATCTCGTTCTCGATGAAGACGACGACCTGTTATAGGCTCAGTGACACTATAGCCAGAGCCACTAATTAGCACGATGTTTTCCTTATGATCCCAACCGCAAGCCAAAACACCATTGGCAGCAATGCTCGTTTCATACGCCCATGGAATAGGAGGTTTCGTGCAGATCAACGACTGTGCATTCGCCAGCAAGTCTAGCTCAAAGGGAGTTCGTTTATCATTGTTCACCATATTATTCCACCCTCCTCTTTTATTACCATATACTAAAAAAAGGCTTGTCTCAAGAACAAGCCTCTATACCTCTAACACACCATAATGAAATTTTGCAGTTATCCGTTCATGCTGCTGAAAGTCATAGGTCGCAAACCACTCTGAGCGAAAATGTGCCTTTAACACCACACGCTTTTTCGCTACACGCTTGGCTTCATAAACCCATTCATCGGTTAATGTGACATGCTCCCCTGCTAGCCGTAATGCCTGAAAATTATTGGCCTCTTCTATAACCTTCTCAAACATTGGGTCCATATAAACCACATCAAATGCGTTGTCTGGTAGGGTTTTTAAATAGCGAACAGCCTCAGACTGTATTACCTCGATGCGTCGCATACAGGCAGTTAACGGTAGCTCGGATGTATCATAGGCTTGCATCCCCTGTCTAACAATAAACGCTACATTTGGATTTGCTTCCAGTCCCACAACACGACCTGCTTCACCCACTGTATAAGCCGCTAACATGGCATCTGCCGCTAAACCTAACGTACAATCCAACACCGAATCCCCCAGTTGAAGCTGTGCCGCTCCCAAAAAAGGCTCTGCCTCACCACGGGCCACACGCTTTAATCGA
Organism: Lysinibacillus sp. JK80; assembly: GCF_027557635.1. Taxonomy (NCBI): domain Bacteria; kingdom Bacillati; phylum Bacillota; class Bacilli; order Caryophanales; family Bacillaceae; genus Lysinibacillus; species Lysinibacillus sp. JK80. Next base: position 1,026,395 of record NZ_CP058997.1, read on the forward strand.
AACGCCGCAGAATTGGGGTGAAAGAAAAACGGCTCCTGCGCCCCATAGGCATAATACTCAAAGCGATTCTTCCCAGCGACCATAACATGTGCCTGCAACTCCTGCGAAATTTTGCGAACAGAGCGCTTGTTCCGTGGCTCAAACGCAGCACCTAATTCTTGACATGCAAAAGCAGCGAGCGCCATCGATACATCGTCTGGTCTGCCCGCTGTCGTCACAATCGTTTTTAGTTCTCGCATGTTTGCTCTAACACGCCAGTTAAATGAGAGACAATCTGCTCCACAGGGAATCCCTCAATTTGTTCACGTGGGATAAAGTAAGCCAACTCCCCATCCTTTAAAATCGCCATAGATGGTGAGCTAGGTGGCACATCCTCAAAATAACCACGCATCGCCGCAGTCGCCTCTGGATCCTGCCCCGCAAACACCGTCACAAGATGATCTGGCTTCACCGCTGCAATTGCCTCACGCGCCGCTGGACGAGCAAGCCCTGCCGCACAACCACAAACCGAGTTAATCACCACTAACGATGTTCCCTTCGTCTCCGCCATAAATTCATTCACCGCATCCGCAGTCGTCAGCTCCGTAAAACCAGCCTCCACAAGCTCCTCACGCATCGGCTTCACAACCTGCTTCATATATTCATCATAAGCGTTCATGCTTTTACCCTCTTTCGTATGTATTCGCAAACCTTATTATAGCAAGGTTTTGTGTGAATGTACAAAGACATGCTTTTCGCCTGATTTCGTGGGTTTTCGGGGGGAATGTGACTTTTTCGTGATTTTGGTGACTTTTTTGTGTAACGGATAGTAGTTTTATTTTGAGTCGTTACACACCTAAAAAATGGAACTAAATGGGATGTAACTGGATCATTGAGGAAAAATGACCAGGCTTAATGATAATTAAATACCTGGTCACTTCTATTTAATTTTGGTTTAAAGCACATTCAATTTCAGCTATCCAAGTTTTCCCGCCATAAACGACAAAGGTTGTTTCATTATCTTTCCTATCAAAAATCTTAATTCTCTGAGAGATAAGAAGATTTAAACCATTCTCGGCTCGTTCTAAATCCTTTAAACTAATTTCCCAATATAAATTAGGATTAATGTTTAGAGCATGAGCACAAAAAATAAGGCGTTGATTGGTTAATAACAAGCGCCCTCCATCCGATTTAGTTGCACTATAATAAATGTTCGCCATTCCAGAGCGTATTGGTAGCTCATTCGTACCCATCTCAATTTCATGGAAAAAAATCTTTTTATAAGTTGGTTTAAATTCATTTAGATCATATTTAAATTGTTTCGAATCAGTGGTGATGATGTAACTCCCACAGTATTCACATGACTTATTGCTTGGGTTAAAAACTGCAGCACAGTTTGGACAATTCAAAGCTTTCACCATGCGTCATCTCTCCTATTATGGATTTATATAGAATAAACTTTGAATCCTAAAATATACCAAGAGTTTCTCAAAAAAAAGAGTGGTTCTCTATAAAATAAAAACCACTTGATATATACCATTTGATTTGCAATTAAATAAAATTATAAAGGATGATGACATATGAAACTTACAGAAAAGGTAGAAGCAGTTATTAAGGCTGCACAGGCTGCTAAAGATGGTGAGGGCGAACATACGTCGTATCGCATTTTTAAGGAATGTGGGCTTACACAAGGGGCAATTAAACGTTATGTAGATGGTGACATTAGCCTTATGGGATTAGGAGTAGCTGAAATGCTTGGTGAATACTATGATAATCACTTAGCAAAATAAATGAAAAAACTTTTATAAATCACTTGATATATAACATGAGTATAGAAAGGAGGTTGACAAAGTGGATTATGATAAGGTTCTAGCTTATCTAGTAGCTATCGCAACTGTGCTTAACTTACTAACAAGTTCCGCAAAAAACACTAGCGATATGAAGAATAAGCCAAAACAAAAGCGACGCCCTCTCGCAAAGGTAAACGTCGCTAAAAACTTACAGAAGGAGGTTAGCGCCTCCTTCCCTATAATCTTATCACATCCATTCAATTATGAAAAATATCGGATATGTGGCTGCTTTAGCATTTGCTTTGTATATCTTAACAGATATGGTCAATTGGAAAGAACCAAAGTTTTTTGATTACTCAATGATAGTCATTTATTCATTATGCTTAGTATTAGTGATTTTTAACATCGTTGTATATTTTAAAAAGAAAAGATACAGCTAAGGAACTTCATGTGATGAATATGATGAATAAACAAAAAGAACCAGGTACTCTATTTTATATGAGCGCCTGGTCTTTTTTGAGAAATTCTAATCGGAAAAATCCTTCTTTTCATTCTTATTCATTAAATATATTCCAGTGTCTGTTTGAATAACAAATTGATTTTTATATTTTAAAAACTCAAACGGTTTAGAATTCAGAGAGATATATTGTTCAATTTTCCCACTGTTTGGATTAAACGTTACAATTCGTTTATTTTCCATATCACAAATATATAATTTCTCATCGATATAAGAAATATATTCTGGGTAATTTAATCCTGTTAGCTCATTTTCACAATAAATTACATTGATTTCATTACTTATACCTTCAGACTTTCCTGGGAGTTCTTCATAAGGCATATAACGGTAGATTTTTTCTATTTCAAAACTCGGAAATTTATATTTTACAACAGAATTCAAAGTGGGAGATACGCCCCAGACTGCTTGTCCATCTGAACAAATTTTATACAATGTATCATAATAGTCAGAGGTTTCCAACAAAATATATTGAACAAGCTTATCATCCTCATTGAAGTGCAGTATGATATTATGAGGCCACAGAAGGCAAATCGTTTCATTTCTTATAGCACATGTCATAAAATTAGTAACATCAGAAAAAATATTGTGAGGTATGATATTAATATCATATTTATCCTCCCAATTTTCCCCAAATGTATTAATATAGTATTCACTAAGACTAATTAATTTTCTTTTTCCTTCTTCATTTATCCAACATTTCGCTATATTTTCGATGTATGAATAATTTGACTCCTCCAATTGACTAGATATATCATCCCATTTATCACCAAATTTACTTTCCACATACTCTTTTTTTGATATTTCCTTTAGATTTTCACCATTATATTGATAATAGTAAGTTTTATCCTCTTCTTCAGAAAAACTTACGAAAGATAGTGTATTTTCATTTTGTATAAGTGAATGTCCGTTCGAATGTAATTTTTTCATGAAATTTTTCATCCTCGCCTCTTAATCAATAATCAAATTAGCACCTGGTTTAGGCGTACTTACCGCACGAAAGAAAATATCAAAACTTTCTATTTGACCATCCTTACTCACAAAGCATCTTACCTCAGCTGGCTGGTTATTGATATTTGTCCAAATTTGATTATGCCCTTGTTTCAACTTTCCGTTGTCGTCATTTTTTGATATTATGTCAATCCCTCTGTCTACAATTTGCTGTCTATCTTTTCCTAATCTCAGTATACCTCCATCAAGATGCTTTTTTGAAAAAATATGAGCTTCTGTAGCTACAACATTTCTAGCAGTTTTTATTACCTTACCTGTTCTATTCATCGATGAAATATATTTCCCAGCTTGTAAAACCACTCTGAATATAGGACCTACCCAAAATTGTTGTACCGCTTCCTCACCATCACCAATTTTATCAATAGGAAAGGTATTATCTAATCCTTCGGGATATTCATAATTTTCATTGCCAGATCCTTCATTTATTTCTTGTGCAAAAGATATGCTTGGTAAAATCGTTGCGCATAATAAAAATGTAGATATTAGACTAATAATAAACTTTTTCAATATATTTACCCTCCATGAATTAATTGAATTTAATTTTCTGTTAATAAGCTGATTACTATAGTAAGCACACCCTCGAGTTATTATTATCCTATTATTGGAAACTTCCCCACTTCAATTGTTGAAACACGCCATTCTTCGGCGTAAAATTTACATTAAATTTACAATAACCGCCACATAACGCTATCAATCACGCCATATTTTGGCGGTATTTATGTAATAAGAAGGTCCAAAGTTACATTTATTTTAATTTCATCAGATTTTGTTTGACATTCTTATCTGATAGTATATTTTATTGTTTTTACAAAACCTTAACAATAATTACCATTAATTTCATTGTAATTTATTTGATTTTATGTTTGTGAAATAAAAAAGCCCATTACCAATTAAGGTAACAGGCCTTCGAATTACAAAAGAGTTAATATTATCTTTTTACTTCATACATTTTTGTTGTTTAACTTTCGTTGTTATAAACGAGTTTTAACCCTAAAAGATCGGCTAGCTCTTGTACTTGAAACGTGTGTCCTACCATCTATAATCACTGCTGGAATAGTTTTTGTATCACTAAGTATAACTTTCGCTTCTGTAATTTCCGCCCCTTTTACTTCCTCCAAGCCATTTAAAATGTCTAGCTTGAATTGTGCCTCGGAGATTCCCATACTCGCTAAATAAGAATACGGATCTCTATTGTTGTACCTTTTAAATTATCTGTATAGTTCAGTTCTAATGCTGAACCTATCTGACGACAAACGGCTATTACAAAAGGATCAAAAGAAGAGTTACCCACAACTTCTACTTCTAATCGGTCATCTTGAACATCAACTACAGCCGTCAATACTAATACGTCCTTTGGTACTTCGCATTCATAGCCAATATGTCGAGAAATAAGTTTATAATGGTCTTTAATCATTCGTCTTTTCTTCTCACGACTGTATTAACCTACGTTTTTAAGGTTTCTATACCTTTACGATTTGCTTCTTTAAATTCATCTAAAATCTTTGCCCATTTCTCCCAAGGAGATGCAAGGGCGTTTAAATGAAATCCACGTTTCTTTGCTTCAATATTTCGAGCAATCTTTTTCCCCAGATGTGATTTCCATTTAACTTCTGTATATAGATATTAAATAGTAAATATACGAGAATATTAGAAGTTAAAGGTACCTATTGCATCTCCCTACTCAATCGCTATTTGGCGAAAAAGAAAATAACCGCAATCACGTCTATCGAATTACAAGGATAGCTCAATCATCTATTTGATAATGGAACAGCCTATAATACGCTACGCGGTACTCATAATACAGCCAAAATGTTATTTGCCTATGCCAAAGAATCTGGATTGATTGAAATGAACCCTGTGGAAGCTAATTTTGTGCCGAAGAAGAAAATGACGTTAGAGGAAGCAAGCAGTGAGGACACAGCGAAGCTTTAACCAATGAACTGAAGGAATTTTTAAGTTAGGTGGACAAACATCATAATATCATATATCGCACGCTAATCTACGCAATCGCTTTTACAGGAATGCGACCAGGCGAAGCTGTTGCCTTAAAGTATGAGGATGTGGACTTGGAGAAGAAGGTCATACACATCAACAAAACGGTGTATGCAAAGAAAAGTATAAGGGGTTACTTCGAGCTCACCCACCCAAAACTGCAGGCAGCATCCGCTCCGTCGATATTGATGATATTGTAGTGGAGAAATTAAAGCAGCTTTACAAATGGCGCGAGTATCGAGAATGGGCTAAGTCCGACTTTATTTTCGGCGATAAGGAGGGCATCCCCCCTATCGTCAAAATGCTCAACCAAACCGTCCGGCGCATCGGTGCACTCACCGACATCAACAAACAATTCCGCACCTACATCCTCCGGCATACACATATTAGTCTGTTGGCAGAGGCTGGGGTGGATTTGAACTTTATTATGAATCGGGTTGGACATAAGAATTCTGATCAACAACGAAGATTTATTTGCATGTTACATCTGGGATGCGCATGGCCGCTACTGAGAGGATGCATGATAAGTTTACTGAGTTGTTGGAAGTGTGAAGATAAAAATGGGGATACTAATTTCTTAAAGAGTATCTCCACATTTAAATTATTATGGTTTATTTATCTTTATTAGTGATAAATGATAAGAAATCAAATATATTATGTTTTTTAACAATTTTCTCTTCAACTATTTTAAGATATTTATGAATATAGATTTGAAATTTAATGCTATTTAAAATACATTTGCTAAATTTGTAAACTAAAAACTCATCGTTTTTTGAAAAATAAAACGTATCAAAGGATTCTTTTGTAATAAAAATACTTTGCAGTATTTCTGAAATTTCATTTTCATCCATTTGTTTAGAAAATTCTCTTTCTAAATCATAACAAACCTTATGACTAATCCCGAAAGTAAATAGTTCCAAATTGGAATTTTCGACTTTAAAATTATTGATTGCTTTTGCCAATAATGAAATTTCATCAATATCAAGTAAATTTTCTAAATAAAAAGCTTTTTTATGTATTCTATTTTCAATAAAATCCTTCTGATTATTAATAATATATCCTATATTTTGGTTAGCAGTACGTAACGCCCTATAAAATAACCCTTTATGTTTAAAATGAAATTCAATTTGCGTTTTTAAATTATCTTTATGAACAGCTTTTTTTGTAGTTCTTATTAATCCAGATGGGCTTAAAAAATAAAATGCTAGAACAATTATTAAAATTACTATTAGTGGTGAGGCTAAACTTATCCAAGTTTTCAACTCTTTGAATGTTGGTAAATTAATATTAAATATGTAACTAACTATCGGTATTTCATAAAATAATTGTAATATACATAATACTATTAATACGTTAAAAATATTAATAGGTAAGAACTTAATTAAATAAAATTTATAGTATTCTACATTTCCATTTATAAAGTATGTAGTTTCTTCATTTGTGTAATTCTTTACCTCTTTAGATGGGAAACCTTGAATAAATTTATTAAGTATATTTAATAAAAAAAGTTCTATTTTTATAGTTCTAATGAGATTTTTTAATTGTCTATTATTTAAGTAGTTCAGTTGTTTTCGATTTAAAAATTCTTTTAATTTATTTTGTACCTTTAGCATAACAACACTAATTTTTTTCAAAATAAGCAACATTATACCAACTGTTGCTAAATACATAATAATTCCATTTACAAGTATCATATTCTATCTCACTCGCTTCTTAAAGTGTTTAAATTAATTAGTAAAACCCATTTATTACATATATTATACTTTATTTTTAATGTTGCTCTAAATTTTTTTTAGACCTAAACTTTATTCAAAAAGAACTTAAGAATAAATGTTTACTTTCCGTGACTTTTTCTAAAAAACCAACCTCAAAAAACCCCTATAAACGTTGATATATCAAGACATAGAAAAAGCATGAACGCATACATTCATCATAAGCGTTCATGCTTTTACCCTCTTTCATATGTATTCGCAAAGAGGTTTTGTGTGAATGTACAAAGACATGCTTTTCGCCTGATTTCTTGGGTTTTTGGGGGGAATGTGACTTCGTGATTGCACAATTAGAACAATCAAAGCTTTCATTATGTTTCATCGCTTCTAGTATGTATTCATATAAAGTAATATTTAATTACTAAATATACCAATAATACAAAAGGAAAAAGCCCAGGCTCAAAATTATTGAATACCTGGGTTTATCACAAAATTATTTACTTTTGGACTTACTTATATTTCTTACATAATCCATTATGAGAAATACAACCATAGTGATAATACCGTACATTATCGTCTCTTTACTATCAAAATAGTAGTCCTCTTTATTATAAATAAACTTAGAAATGTTTATAATTATCGCACCGACTATAAAATAAATTAGAAAGTTCCTGATTAATTTCATATTTTATTTTTCCTTATTCACAATTAGAACTTCCTGGGAATAGTTTGTTCATCTTAGTAGAACAGCTTACTGAGATAACACTAAGATTTATTACTAAACCTGGAAGTGTTGCACCTGCAACTTTTTTAGGAAACTCTTTTAAAATTAATTTTGCAGCTTGTTTGAAATTAGATGCTCTAATTGCATCAACAATAATCGTTAATGATGTAGCAATACCAAAATAACTCGATAAACCTTCTTTAATACATTCATTTTCTGCTGCTCTAAATTCCATTGTTTCTCTTTTACCATGCCATTCACAAGCTACTGCAAATAGTGTAATTTGTGGTTCAGAAATTATATTAACGTCTTCAGAAGAAATTAGTAGGTTTTCTACTTCTAATCCCTCAATGATCGCCTCTTTCATAGAATTACCTTTTAATTCTGTCTCTATTATTTCTCTATCATAACCTACAATAACTTCTTTATTATTTTTTAAAACTGCTTTGTCAAAAATCAATTCAAGTGCTTCTGCTAAATCATTTTCTAATTTTTGTTCTTGATTCATACTTTCAACAGTACTAATTGCATACGAACTAGAGACCCCTGAAAAAAGTAACGTCATTGTGATCATTAAAATAGTCATTAATTTAAATTTTCTCATGAAAAAAACTCCTATTGTAAACTATTTAGTAATAGTTGTTGAATTACTATAGTAAATATCCCTCGAGGTAATTTTATCCTAACATTCTTAACTTTTCTAAATCAACACTCAATCAACGCCATTTTTTTGGCGTTTATTATGTATATTTTGGCGTAATTTATAAATAAAAAACAAATCACGCCAAATCACGTCACTTATCCTTCCTTATTATTGGCGTACAAGGCATTACTTGTACATCTAAAGTAATATTTACTGTGAATTTTCTTCAAAAACCCTTGAAAACAATTTAAAGTTAGTTAGGTAAAACCATTCACATAATTGTCAAAATGAACAACTGTAAGTAGACAGGAATCAAGCCGTTCAAACGTTTCTGCTAACGGTATGCTTATAATATTTACATAAGCCATGCTTTTGCACCAAAATGCTTCAATCGGTCCGTATCAATACATTGACCAACACGCGACATGCTTTGTATCAAACTGGCTTTGTTTTCGCTTCGCTTAATTTACTTGGAGGTTCACTATATATGAATGGCTGATCGCCAAGCTGTGATGATTTTATTGCCGACTTTATGCTGAAAAAAGAGGGAATGATTAGTCAATGCCTCTTTTGAACGACACTATAAAAGGACACGTCCATAGACGCATCCCTTAGCTTGTAAAATTAGTTCTATTGGAAATTAAAAATCCATGTCATCGACCCAGTATTATTGTTAATATCTGTGTAATCAAATGTTATCTGAGCTTCTCCTGTACCAATCTTCTGCACATTTAAAAAAACATGTCCAGAAGGATTTGGACCCGTAATCGTTGCAGTGGCAATATTGTCATCATTACTTCTCGGATTACTGAAAATGACAGTTGAATTGTTTTCCCCTATTATGGCAACCGTCAAATTCACATTAGTTGACATGGAATAAGGTCCACCAAATGTCCCACCATCAACATATGGTGGTGAAATATTAACTCTTGGTGTATCTGGAATTGTCACCGTTACGGGTGCTGACTTGTAAGCTACTACTCTAGTGTTATTATCTACTATTTTATAGTTTACCGTTACATCACCAGCTGTAACACCTCTTATAGCCCCTGTACTTTGCTGAATTGTTGCAGCTCCTGTACCATTTGTTACAGTCCAGATGATGGATTGTCCGATTCCTGGAGGCGTAAAATTAGTTGCTGCTGAGCCCCAGCCAATAACTGAATAAGGTGCTGGCACCATGGGTATTGCTGCTACTGCTGCTTGTGGATGAACTGTCACAGTTGTCGTACCTTTTTCAATTACTACGCCATTAGCATCCATTCCTACATACGTAATAACTGAGCTACCTGCACCACTAACTGTTACTTGGCCAGTTGTAGCATTCACTGTCGCTACACTTGTTGGTTTAGCTACAAAACTTTTGTTTGTTGCTGTTGCAGATAAGCCTGCTTCTACTGAAGCTGTTATTACTTCATCCATTTGCAGTACTTGCGAATATGTTGGGCTTTTTGCTGTTGCCTCATCATATACAGTGAGACTCACAGAATTCATTTTACCATTACTACTTGTATACGAAATGGTTGTGATGCCTGGTGTGTGAGCAGTAATTTCACCTGTACCTGAATGAACTGTTGCAACGCCTGTATTGCTTGATGACCACGTTATCGTGCCTGATTCGGTTGTTTCTGCTGTTCTACTAGTAGTTTCTCCCAGTTGTAAAACAGATGATGACGTTCCTACTCCAGTAATCACTGCACCATTGCTATGGGTCACTGTGAAAGTAACTGAAGCCGATTTTAGTCCATCTACCGTTGTTGCTGTTATGGTCACAGTACCTATACCAGTCGCTATTACTTTCCCTGCCCGTTAACAGTTGCAACGTTCAGATCTGAGGAAGTCCATCTCACAAGTTTATTTGTCGCATTTGCGGGTACAACATTTACTGTTAATGTCTTTGTTTCACCAATTTTAAGATTTTCTATCACCTCATTCAATGTAATCCCGACTACAGGAATTACACTTGGTGTTGGTGATGGATCTGAGTCTGAGTCTGAGTTTGGTTCTGGTTTTGGCACCGGTTTGGCTCTGGCTTTGGTACTGGTTTTGGTTCTGGTTTTGGTTCTGGCTTTGGTTCTGGTTCTGGTGTTACTTTATCAATCTGCTTTAAAAATCGAGAAGCAACAAGGGCAACTTGTTGTCTTTCAGCTATTCCTTGTGGATTGAAACGATTTAATGTATCGCCTGTCATTAAGTTTGATGCTACTGCAAAACCTACCGCATCCCTTGCCCAAGCAGAAATTTTATGCTGGTCAGCAAAAGTAAGCTGTTCGCCAAGGCCATTAGTTTCACCACCTAATGCTCTAGCAAATAGAGTGGCCATTTCTTGACGTGTTAAACCTGAGCCAACGCCGAACTTCCCATCACCTATCCCATTTATTAATCCAGCTTTAACTGCTGCTTCGATAGCTGGATAAGCATAATGAGTTGTTGGAATATCTGTAAATGTTGGAGTACTTGGAGAGTTAGTTAGATTCAAATTCAGTGCTTTCGCTAAAATTATAGCAAAATCTTGTCTTGTAATTGCTGATGTTGGTCTAAATTCACCATCTGGATAACCATTTATAATGCCTTTTTCAACTAACTCGTTGATAGCATTTTTTGCATAGGAATTCTCAATATCAGAGAAATCAACTGCAGCAAAGGTGACTGTATTTATTGAAAGAAATGAAACGACAAAGCTTAATAAGAATACTATGCTAATAATAATATTTTTCAAATAACACTCCTTAGTTTAGTTTGGAATAAGTATCTTTCATCTTCACTTATTAATTTTTATAGCCATTTAATGTCGTTTCTATTAACAAACGTTAATAGTACTGTTAATTGTTTAATTATTAACAGCTTAGAATTATTCTTTGCTTGTACAGCGACTTCTCACTTTACTTAGAGCTCTATTTCACATCACAAATTACTTGTTAAATTGTATCCCTCCTATCAACAAACTCATCTAGTTTTAATAGGGTCTTCCACAATAAATATTCTTTACCTATTACTTTTTTTCCTTCTGTAATGCAAACCATCCGTTCAATATATATTGATATTGCAAATTTTCATATTCAATATATGCTTCTTCGGCAGTGGTAGTTATGATAGTTTATATCCAACTGACTTAATACTGTGTTCTTGATAGTATTTCTCCACGTTCTTTCAATGCTTACTGGTACCATCATCTAATCTGATTAAACCTGACAATCAATTACTAATAAAAGTAAATATACTAAATATTTTCAAGTTCAGTACGATAACAACTATGGAACAAAAAATGTAATTAGGAAGGTGATAATTTATCATGATGACGACCAATTTCTCTACTATGCAATATTTAATGTCACGAAAGTCCTCGTCTAAGTATTATGGGTTGACGCGACAAATGAGCAAGGAAGTTAAAGCTACATCGAAAGAGGATCAAGAAAAAATAAATAATGTAAATAAAATTCTTGAAGAAAGTAAAACTTCTAAACTATCTAGCAAACAGATTGAAACGTTAAAAAGCGCAGTAAAGCAAGGGTTATTAGGATCTAGTTCTAATCATTTAAGTCCATTAGGTATGTATAACTATAAAAAATCAATCTCAAGTTCGAATTCAAACTTACATTCAACTTTGAGAGCTTATCGAAATTCTATCTAGTTTTTAAACACCCTTTAACCTATTAGAGGGTGTTTTGTCTTGTAAGACAGGTTTCATATCATGGTATTCAATTAACCAAAGTCGAACATATGTATGCTTTTAAATCCTTATCCCCTTTTAAACATCCACTATATAAAAAGGATCACTTTCCTATCAGTGACCCTTTCAACGATTATTTAAAATTCTGTGGTTTTACCACTTTAAATGAAGCAACTTCCCCGCAGTTTTTACAAAAAGTCATTTGGAGTGGTGACCCTACCGCCATAATTGCTCCAATAGGTCGTATATTGCCTTGGCTTGTAGTACCACCCACCTGTCCAGTCGTAAATTTATCTCGACCACAAGCCTTGCAAACTAATTTTTCATTCTCCATCATATCACCTCATTTTATGTAATTTATGTAAATTATAACATATGAATATCTGGTATGAGCTGAGCGGGTCTGACTCATCAAATCTATAAAATATCTAGGAAAATAATGAAGAAAATATTCTTATTATTCATTTTGTTATTGCTTGTAGGGTGTAATGAAACAGTTAAAACGGAGGAAAAAACATTTGCATTTCCTGATGAAATCCTAAAATAATAATGATGGGACAAGGGGCAAATCGTGAGGTAAAGACGAACATTTGAACATGACATCTACAGAAAAAAATGTCATGCAAATTTTAACTGAAACCCATCCAGATGAAGGGCCATTATATACTTTGGAAGTGGTTTATGAAAATGTCTGGAAGGACTTGATTGATGTATGGTATTACGAAAATTAACAGTGGCTGCTTCCTTTAAAGCAAGACAAAGCTTTGAACGGACACATAGATTGAAAATACAGATACCCCCATTAGGAACCAACCATAAACTGTTCGCTGTTTTTGAAATTCTTGAATACCTAAAGTGAACATGAAGAAGCCTAAGAACAATATCATGAGGTAATTCAATTGGAAATCTCGTGTGATTAGTCCGTAAGCTGCGAAAGATATGCCTGTGATGGAAAAAATAATTTTTAAACAATTTAACATAAATTCCCCCCCCTTTTTAGTAACTACAATATAAATTATTTCGTGCAGTGTCAATATACTTAGCTACTTCTTTTCATTTTCTGTATATATCTACCTATACTTTCCTATATAGTAATATAAAAGGAGGTTGTATGGAAATATGTCGTTATTATTGGCATTTTTAGGTTTTTTAGGTTTTATTGTAGGTCTCGTATTAATAGTGATTGGACTTATTAAAAAGAAAAAAATGAAGGGCGGACTTGTATTAGGTATCTCAGTTGTTATATTTATTGTTGGATTCATATTAACGCCTGTTGATGGAACAGAATCAGGTAAACAAGCTGACACCCATGAAAAAGTGGAAACTGTGACAAAACCTAAAGAAGAAACCCCAGAAGAGAAAGCTGCTCGTGAAGCAAAGGAAGCTGAAGAAAAAGCATTGGCTGAACAAAAGGCAAAAGAAGAAGCTGAAGTTCGAGCAAAAGCTGAGGCCGAAGCAAAAGCAAAAGCTGAAGCTGAAAGAATCGCTAAACTAGAAGCTCTAAAAATAAATGGCTCTGGTGATACAGCTACAAAGAAATTCAAATTAGAGAAGGGTTTCGTTATTGTAGATGCAACTCATCAGGGGTCTAGCAATTTTGCTGTTAAACTATTAGACGCTAATGCTAACATGATCAAATTAGTTGTTAATGAGATTGGTAACTACACTGGTAAGAAAATTTATGCTGTACCCACTGGTGAATATCAGTATGAAGTAACAGCAAGTGGTCCATGGACGATTAATATGTCCCAAGAGATTCCTGCTGAGGTTGCACCTGAAGGCAAAGTTACAGGTACAGGTGATAGCGTAGTATTTATGAATATTTCAAAAGGTGCTAAAACCGTTGCTTTCACGCATGACGGCTCTAGGAATTTTGTAGTGAAAGCTAATGACAGCGTTTTATTAGCTAATGAAATTGGTACTTACAGTGGCTCAAAAGTTCAAAAAGTAGAGGATACTTCAATTTACTACTTTGATATAACGGCTGATGGGAATTGGTCTATGACATTTGAATAAATATCTGTTTAAGTAAGTTTATCGCCAATACAGAAAGGAAGCGTCGTAAATGAAACAGTGGCGACATAGTAAGAGTTTTGTTATCTCTTGGTATGCTTTACTTTTAATTTGGATTATTATGCCAATTTATTTGTCGATTCCAAGTATCATCACTATTTTATTCATCATGTTTTCAGCATTTGGAGCTTGTGTGAATCACATTAAATATATCAAAAGAAGTAAAAGGCCATATGTCAAAATTATTGATTTAAACAAATAAAATTTTCTATAAAAAAAGGCATATGCTCATCCGCAGATCGGACATATGCCTTTATTTCTTAAACTCTGAACGATCCACGGAAGCCTCTTGCCGCGTAGTAGGATTCTGCCCCATTGTGGTACATAAAGACCATGTCATAGCGACGATCGCAGAAGATAGCTCCGCCTAGTTTACGAATGTTGTCAGGTGTTTGTACCCAGCTTGATGTTTTTAAATCGAACTTGCCAAGCTCCTGTAGTTGGCGATATTGCTCCTCTGTTAACAGCTCAATGCCCATTTCCTTGGCAACATCCATAGCCGTATTTTCAGGCTTGTGATTTTTTCTAGATTCCCATGCTTCACGGTCATAACATAAACTTCTGCGACCTTTAGGACTTTCCGCAGAACAATCATAAAAAATGAACTCGTCCGTGTTTGCATCATAGCCTACTACATCTGGTTCACCGCCTGTTGCCTCCATTTCGTGGAGCGACCATAGTTTCTCCCTATTAGCCTCTAGCCTAGCTTGGACATTTGCCCAATCAAGCCCTTCATGGCGAGATGTATTTTTCTCGAAGCGAACTTGCAAAGTATTGATTAGTTCCTCGGTTTGCTCTTGTGACAATTCTTTCGTTGACATTGTTGTCTTCCCCCTCACTTATTTAAATGACAAGCCTTCTTCTTTCAATGATGATTTCATAATCGGTAAGGAGGCTGGTCCAACACCATGTAATTTTAAGATATCCTTTTCCGTATACATAGATAGTTTTTCCAACGTATCAATACCTGCGTGTACTAATGCATTTCTTGCAGGTGAACTCAATTTGGAAAGGAAGCCACTGCTAGGTTTATTTTCCTGATCACAGGTAGGGCAGCTTGGACAATCTGTGCTTTTGTAAAATGGATGTCCTTTTTCACAAACTTTTAACCTTTTTTCTGCCAACCTCATCCCTCCAAAGCCTCTACTTTTGTCCATTTTACCATATTTCCTCAAAGGTATTGAAAAGGGACACTTGAATTTTTTCATCAATTCATGCTCTTTTGAAGTTGGTGCTACATTTACTGACTTAGCAACTTTTCATAGGAATTGCATCTGATAACTTTTCGCACCAACTTTTTGTTTCTATCATTTAATATTCTCCAACTCTTCAAACAAGTCAGCTATATCTTTGTCCTCTTGTATTTCCTCATAACAAAAGAAGGAATTTTGACAGTTGCGACTTGATTTTTTTACATTTTCTTTTTTGAACCTCGTTTTTTAAGGTACTCTTCTTCTTGCTTCTTCATATTTTCCGTAAATATATCGATTGACTTAACAGCCTCTTCCACAGTAAAAAAATGTTCGTAAACGTTCAATATTTCTTCTCCACTTCTCCATGCCCTATACACAACAAGCTCAGCCATTTTCTGAGCAAGTTGACTCTCAGATTTGCTTGTTTCCTTAATCAATCTCATTCAATTTTTCACATACCAATGTCTTGCTTTTTGAGGATTAAGGCTTTAACCCTCTTGCTTCATAGCTTTGTTCCAGTGTCTACACCAAGAGTTATGTGTAAGAGCAAGAAGAATCCCTTTTGAAAAAAGTTTGATCAAAAGGGATTCTTCTTTAGCAGTTTTAAGTTAGGTTATTATAAAAACGTTTGATTATTTTCTACCTGTGTTGCTCCACAATCGCGCCCGATTGTTGATTAACCTAGTATTTGACTTTTAAAAATTAAGTAGATATTATAGATATATTAAATCTATAATAGGAGTAATCATATGAAGTTAACAAAAGCAACTAACTACGCTCTACACACCATGCTATTTTTAGCTGTTAATCCCCCCAATGAGCATATTGGTGTGGCAAAATTGGCTGAACGCCAAGAAGTTTCAACAACATATTTATCTAAAATACTAACAATGTTAGTAAAGTCCGGTATGATTGAATCTGTCACAGGTGCAAATGGTGGCTATAAATTAAAACCGGGTTGGGAAGAATTTTCTTTACTCGATGTTATAAAAGCTATTGAAGGTTTGACGCCTATTTTTGATTATTGTCTAGGTCATAATCCTGATTGCTTAATTCAGAAAGCGATCGAATCAGCGGAGGAAAAGCTTTTAAATGAATTGAATCAAACACGTATAGTTGATTTGGCTAACAAAATGAATGAGAAATCTATGTAAATCATGATTTCTTTTACCCTAATTATAGATATTACAACTCTATAATATACATTATAGAGGAGGAGGAAAATAATTGATGAATAAATATGATTGTATTGTAATTGGTGCAGGACCAGCTGGATTAGGAGCAACCTTAACTTTAGGGAGAGCACGTAGAAAAGTTGCCATATTTGATAATGGAACAAATCGAAATCGTGTAACGCAAGAGTCACACGGTTTTTTAACAAGAGATGGAATTAAACCACAAGAATTCAAAAATATTGCAATTAAAGAATTAGAATCTTATCCTTCTGTGTCAATTTCAAATGAGACAGTTATAGAAGTAAATAAAGATGTACAAAATAATTTATTTTTAGTCAATACAACGAACAATAAATCTTATATAACAGAAAAAATACTGTTGGCTACCGGTATTCAAGAAGTATTTCCCTTGTCACAGATTAGGGAATATTACGGTAAAAGTTTATTCAGTTGTCCATATTGTGATGGCTGGGAGCTTAGAGACAAGCCGTTAGCTATAATTGCAGAAAATGATGACCACATTATTCATATGACTAAATTGGTTTATAATTGGTCAAAGGATTTAATCGTTTTTACTAATGGTCATCAACTATTCAATAAAATACGAAATGATTTTGAAAGTAAAAAGATTAATGTTTATACAGAAGTTATTAAAAACTTACATGGAGATAATGGTTACTTAGAAAGTATTGAATTAAAATCAGGTGAAAACATTCTAAGAAGTGGTGGTTTCGTAGTTCCTAGTTTTTATCGCCCAAATAAATTTGCGGAACAATTAAATTGTCAATTTGATGAAAACGGAGGAATTATCACAGACGGTGCTGGACGAACAACAGCAAATGGGGTTTATATTGCAGGTGAAACTGAAAAGGCAGGCCCCTCTTCTTTGATGATTGCTGCAGCCGACGGCAATAAGGTTGCTTCAAGCATAAACATGGATATAACAATAGATAGATTTTAAAGTATAAGCTGTTGAGTTATAAATGCAAACTCATCAGCTTTTTTATTATTAGGTCTAATAATTTAAAAGACTTATTCCGTTAAATGGGTATTTAATAAAAAAGCACTATCCTTATTCCAGGAAAGCGCCCGTTAATTGAATAACTGTAAAGCTGAGTTATATAAAGGTGAGGTGATGTAATTCTATTACTACAAATCGGAGGATAACATTCCATAGACAAGGCTATCAGTCCATTCATTTTTATTCCAATAATTTTGGATGAAATGGGCTTCCTTTCTCATACCTATTCGTTCACACAATTTTTGTGAAGCTGTATTCCGTGCATCAAGATTGGCTTGTATACGATGTACATTAAATTCACTAAATAATTTATTAACCAAACTACTAACTGCTTCTGTTGCCAAACCTTTTCCAGCTACTTCATTAGAAAAACCATAACCAATCTCTACAGTGTCTTTCATATCTGTATACCATACGGATAGATCACCAACTACTTTAGTCTCGTATACAACTGCCAAACTTAACATTGATTCTTTAGTGAGTGCACTGTTTGCTAGCTTCTTATTAAATCTTTCCCGCATATCTTCTTGAGTCCATTTATTATGTAATAAGAATTTACATGTATCCTCATCATTATAAATAGCAAATACATCCTGTAAATCCGTACTCTTAAAAGGTCTAATTGTTAATCTTTCTGTTGTGAATTTCAAGTCAACTTTCCTCCCTTATATTCATTCTACAAAACAATTTTTCATTAGTATGTAACCCCTCCTTCTTAGATTTTACTTGGATTACATATCATTGTAAATTAACATCCTTCTTCCTCTAAACTGCGCCGTTAGTTTAAGTACTTTTCTCGACAATCTCCACGTTCAATTAAATGGCCCGATTGCTGAATAAGGAAAAATCCTGCATATAACAGGATTTTTGTTCAAACTTTTTTAAATTATCATTCTAAGTTCTAAAAAACAGTTCATCTTTTTATAAACGGTTAAATTTTGTTTAAAAAATACAAGTGATCTACAAATAAAAAAGTACATCACTATTATTTTAGTGATGTACTGATTTGATAATACATTGTTCAACATTATATACCAATTCACTATTTTCCTAATTCTAACTATCATTAATAGAAATAATGTTTACAAATAGCTGTCTCTCTTATTTTACTTGAATAATTCCGTTTGGAACAAGCCTACATAGAACGGGTTTAGCTACACCGCACTAGCCCTTCTTACGCACTTATCATTTCCTTCTAATTTTCTGCGTTTTAGCAAATACATAACCTGATAATCCAAATGACGCACTAATAACATAGAAAGGTCTCGTAAATTCCGTTATTTATATTTATTTAAAATTTCTGCGGGAATATGACAATAATCATTTGGACATCTGGTTAATCTATCTTGATGTTCCTCTGCACTTCTGACATAGTTTGTAAGGGGCAATACTTCAACCATTATAAGCTCGTAATCATTTCGCTCTCTAAGAAATGCCTTCGCCTCTTTTAAATGCTCAGGATTTTCACTATATAAGCCCGTTCTATATTTCTCGCCAACATCTTGTCCTTGTCTATTCAAACTGTAAGGATCAATGATTTCGAATAAATAGCCCATTAAATCCCTAATGGTTACAACTGTTGGATCAAACCCTGTTTTTACACATTCAGCGTATCCATCATAATCGCCCTCAAGCGTACGACTTGTTCCATTCGCTCTTCCTGCTTCTGTAAACGTAACTCCTGGTAGCGTTTTTATAAAAGCTTGTACGCCCCATAAACATCCACCAGCCAAATATACTACTTCCATCATGCCCCTCCTTTTTTGTCTAAATACAGATCAATTTTATTATGAACCTATTCATAAATGAAGGCACTCATCACATTCTTTACTAATGGCTAAAAATTATTAAACCTTAGATAAACGTAATGAATCGAGTATACCAAAATGATTTTTTAACAATTTGCCAGTAGAAGTATCAGTATAAAAGATGTAACTACTTTTTAACATGTATTACTTTGTAGCCAATAAATAAGATGAAAAACCAAACTGGTGCCACATATAGGGCAACACGCATATCTGGAATAAACGCCATTAACACAATCACCATTAATAAAAATACAATAGCAATATAGGTAGAAAGTGGATAAAGCGGAATTTTGAATTTCAGTTTGGCTACTTCCTCTTTCGTTTTTGACTTCCTAAATTTCAACTGTGCTAATAAAATAATCATCCAGCTTGTAATAACTGCAACCGTCGCAACTGCAGAAATATAGATGAACACTTTTTCAGGTACTACATAGTTTAAGACAACCGCGATTAATAACACAGCTGACGAAAATAATATCCCTCGACTCGGACTACCGTTTTTGCTTACTGTTTTAAAATATTCTGGACCATTTTTTTGTACCGATAAGTTGTGTAGCATACGTCCTGAACCATATAAGCCACTATTAAAGGCAGACATTGCAGCTGTAATAACGACAAAGTTAATAATGTGAGCCGCAGCAGGGATACCGACGTAATCGAAAATTTGAACGAATGGGCTACCTTCTGAGCCAACTTCGTTCCAAGGATAAATAACCATCATAACGCCTAGCGCCCCAATGTAGAATATTAAAATACGCCAAACGATGTTGTTAATCGCTGATGGAATGGACTTGCTAGGATTTTTTGCTTCTCCTGCAGAAATACCCACTAATTCAACCCCACCGAATGAGAACATAACTAATACGAGTGACATTAAAATACCATGGAAACCGTTTGGCATGAAGCCACCATGTGCCCATAAATTATCAAAGCCAATTGCTTCACCGTGGTTGCCGACACCGAAGAAAATAATGGCTAATCCTAGAACGATCATCCCGATAATTGCCACAACTTTAATCATCGCAAACCAGAATTCGAATTCTCCGTATGCTTTTACATTTGCTAAATTTACAAGCGTCATCATAACAAGGACGACAAGAGCAGTTACCCATTGTGGAATATCCGGAAACCAGTAGTTAATATATACACCGACAACTGTTAGTTCTGCCATGCCCACGACAATCCACATGAACCAATATGTCCAACCAGATAAGAACCCAGCAAAGCGCCCTAAATATTTATTCGCGTACATACTGAATGAGCCTGATACAGGTTCTGCTACTGCCATTTCGCCTAATGCACGCATAATGGTGAAAATAACTAACCCACCAATTAAATAAGCTAGTAAAATAGATGGTCCCGCCATTTGAATGGTTGAACTAGAGCCATAAAATAAACCGACCCCAATGGACCCGCCTAGTGCAATTAATTGCATGTGACGAGTACTTAATTCCCGCTTTAGTTGTGAATCTTGATGATTATCTTTCATAATGCTTACTCCTCATACGTTTAGATTTTCAAATACTTGCTCAAAAAAGGAATAAAAAAAACGTCCTTTTGGATTAACCAAAAGGACGATTCAACTCGTGTTACCACCTTTAATTTATAAGCAATTCACATTACTTACCTTAAGAAGTACGGTCATTTGACGATACTCTCGCACATGATTACGGGTGCTTACCGGCGTAGCCTACTTAGAATAATCCTTTCGGTACACAGCTCCAAGATGAATTCTCAATCGTTTTACATGCACCTCTCATCGACCGGTAACTTTCTGTTCGTAAAAATAATTGATACTACTTCTTTTCATAGCCTTTGTTCTATACAAATATTTTTGAATTGTTTTTCATTTTACAGAAAAAAAATAGTTTGTCAATATAATTTTCAAAATTTCTTCATAAACCGCATAAATTACATATGACAATTCTATAGGCGGTTTAGTCCAGCTAATTTTTCCTGGTGCTATAACTCTGTGTTATTCTTTCCCACTAAACTCCCATATATTTAAACCCTCAGAAGCTTCTGGTGCTTCAAAAAATTTAGTAACTTCAATAAACGTCGCTTCCGTGTCAAAAGCTGCTCTTTCGGGTTGTTCGTTACGCCTTTGCGCAATTTGACGCAAGCATTGCTGGTTATTTAAATTAAGGTAGATTAGTTGATGGTTTGCATTGACGCCTGACGCTATATCCAAAAACCACTTTCGCTGTTTTTGAGTGTTACCTGGAAAATCCATTACTACATGCGTACCAACACTTAAAATGTTTTGGACATGCTTTTTCAACATCGGCTTGAGCTGTGCTGATAATTTTAGATAGTCCTCAAATGATG
This sequence comes from Lysinibacillus sp. JK80, assembly GCF_027557635.1. Taxonomy (NCBI): domain Bacteria; kingdom Bacillati; phylum Bacillota; class Bacilli; order Caryophanales; family Bacillaceae; genus Lysinibacillus; species Lysinibacillus sp. JK80. The sequence continues at coordinate 1,048,025 of NZ_CP058997.1, forward strand.
TGATCTGATTGGGATAAAGAGAGGAAAGCCATTCATCCTCAGATAAAAGTACCGCATTTTTTCTTTAGCCAATTGTTTTGATTTTGTTGATTTTCCTGCTCCCATTTTTCCACAGAAAAAGTATAGAGTCCCCACTTGTTTCATGTTTTTCTTCCCCCGAGCTTTTTTTATTGGTTTTAGTTGTTACCCTACCCTTGTAAAACGAACAACAAAAACGGATTCTACAAGCAAAATCCGTTCTTCGTCATTTCTTATAGTAACTCTAACACAATATTTGAGAATACATTAGCTGATATGTTATTGCTAAGATCCTATTCCAAGTGTTTTGGCGTCATCAAAAGCGTTCCATCGTTAAATCAGTATTTACTGAAACAGCAGCTTTATTACCTTTGGCAGCTGAAATCATTAAAGTGGAAGGTTTAGATCTTTCGGTTTCCCCTGCAATATATACATTTTTTTGAGTTGTTCTACCAACACCATCTGTTATGACTTTTCCATCTTCGTCAATATCACAGCCAAGCTTCTCAGCAAACTGATTGGGGCGATAATAAGATGGGGCTACAAATCCACCCGACCTTATAATGGTTGCTCCTGATTCAAACTCTATTTTTTGTAAGTACCCATCATTGCCTATGAGGTCTTTTATCTTTTCTGATATTATTTTGATATTGTGTTTTTGTAACTCCATTTTACCTTCTTTAGATAAGTGAGCTCCATTCGTTAAGACAACCAAATCCTGTGACCAATTATAAATCAACTTAGTCAAATGCAGTACATGCTCTTCTTTTTCTGCCATCACCACTAATGGCTTATCCTTTTGCTCCCAGCCATCACAATACGGACAACTAAATAGACTTTTCCCATAAAACTTTCTTATACTTGGTATAGTAAATATTTCTTGAACACCGGTGGCGAGTATTATTTTTTCTGAAACTAATTCCTGACTCGTAGATGTTTTGACAGTAAATCGCTCATTACCTATATCCTTTATAATTTCAGTAACTGTCGCATTAAGATAAGAGACGGACGGGTAATTCACCAACTCTTTTAAAGCTATTTCTTTAAATGCTTGTGGTTTTATCCCATCACGCGTAATAAATCCATGTGACGCCTGTGTCACTCTATTCCTATTTGTCCCATCATCCATTAATGCAATATTTCTCCTAGCTCTTCCTAAAGTTAAGCCAGCACTTAACCCAGAAGGACCTCCGCCTATTATGATACAATCAAGAACAGTCATTTTTACCTCCACAATGATTTGCTTACTTTTGAATTGTAATTTGCATTCGAGAACTACATTATTTCCTACATCATGGATTTCCATTCTTTACACACTAATAACGCGCAGTTTTTGTTTATTTCGTATTAAAAAAGACGCATTCCTTTTTAAAGAAATGCGCACAATTGTGGAAGATTTTTTTAAGATAAATTTGATAATAGTTGTTCAATAGCTTCTGAGTCTTTCGGGTATGTATGAATAAATTTTGAAATTTCATTGGTATTCTTCCAAGCAATTTCTTCATCTGGATCTTGGTATTATCCCCACCTGTTATTTCACATAAAAAATATTGTGTTGTTAGTTTATGTTTTGATAATACGAGCGCTGTTCCTTATTGCAAAATCTCGCCCGAATCTTGAACAATTTAAAACCGTTGATTTCTGTTTCAGACGTACGCATTCTGGAGGGGTTGTGTCGCTCCTCCCATAGTCGCTGTTTTCCACTCCAATCAACTTTGAATCTGCTTCTTCATTTTATTGGATATTCATATTCTTTTGGTTGTCTGCAAGACTTCTTTAACATGGGCAATACTGCCCCAAAACTTTGATAATTTTTTCTTGCTTCAGTCAATGTTAAGCCATGGTTTTGGTCACTTGCCTCAACATTACTTTGAATAAACAAATCTATCTCCCAAAAACATACGGGGCAAATATAAGCAAGGGCATCGCCATTGTTCGGAATTGTAATAAACTCGCAGCAAGGGCATGGTGAATTTCCAACTACTATATCAGATTCAATGTCATGTTCGCAGTTAGTTGTATCATCATAGTTTATGTTTGGCACGTATTGATTTGTCTTATTTTCTTCGTTTTTCATTTGTGAGAAACCTCCTGGTAAAGTCCTTCAAATTCTCTTTACCTAAGTTCTGGAACAACAATCTTTCTCTTTTCATTTTGATAAAATACTATGAGTTTAAAATTGTAATCTCCTTATTACTGAGCTTTCAGTTAGCCATCAACGAAGGTCAAAATTAGCATGTCTCCATAGACAATGAAAGATGATTAAGTCCCTTCATGGGAGTTTAATTTCGTTATTTGCGAGTTAAAGGTGTTTCGGTCTATTTGAGCAATATTTGCAAGTAGGGTCACTACATTTTGATTCAGTCCAACTATTACAATTAGGACAAAAATAAGAATCAAATCATCGTAATATACTAATTATATTTGCATTTAGAACATTTATCTTGTTTAATTTCACCATAAAATTCAAATCATCTATCATCACTTTGCCGTAGCCTTCGGTTATTTTCATAAACAACCTCCTTGAAACTATTTAATTGATAATTGTGTAATTAATAACCATTATAACATATATTATCCATACATTTTTTTAAGTATATTACATTTATTCAACACTCTACTTCGTTATGTGAATAAAAAATGTGCAAAAATTTTTGAATTATTGATAAAATTAAACCATTAATCTATTGGAGAACATAATGAACACGAAACAATTAAATGAGCAATTTTATGCGAAGAGAGAACTTGTTGGTACTGTCGATCATTGCCTATGTGAGGATTGTATTTTTATGCAGAGCAAATTATGAAAAATAATACGCTTGTCGAGTTTTACATACTAAAGGCCTTGATCCACGAAAAGCTAATGAAGTTTGGTGTTACATGGAGAAATGGATATATAAACATTACACGATTGATTTTTTTGAAGTGTATGCAGATAAAGAAGAAACACATACTTTTGGCAACGCAAAAATCACATTTTATGTCAACATCTACGCTGAAAAAGAGCAGCTTCCATATGTATGCACAATAGATGCTGTTTTTAAAATGTAGTGTAACTTTAAAAATCTCCAAAGCATCGTTTTCGAACCTTTCGTTAAAGAATGTTATTCAGCAATCTGGCCCCGTTTGTTGAACGCAAGTCAAACAAAGCTCTTCAAACTAAACTACCTCGTTAGTATGATAAGAAAAAGAGCTAGATAAAAAGCTTATTGTCTTCAAGTAAAGACTTTGTTAGTTGAAGCGTATTCAAGACATGGAATTACTTTATTAATTTTTCTCTCCTTTAATTTCATAGAGATTTTCTGAATCTTGCTTTGTTAATTTCACATATTTATCACTATCCGTAACAATTTCTAAATTTTCACCATTTTGGCTAACTCAAAGCGAATAAGAGGCTATTTTGTTTTCGCTACTGTTCTTAAATGGAAATTGAAATTGGTAGTCAGCATAGCGTACCATTTCTATTTTTTTATTTATCCAATTAGCATTTTTTCACTATATCAATCGCTTTTTTCCACTTGTTTTTTTGATTGACTTCTTTAAAGTCTTCAAAAATATTTCTTCACCAGTCATTACATAATCGCTAGTAACGATTTAAACCTTCTATAAAGGCCTCTGATTCCTCAGCTATTCGCTCATAGTCAATACTATGAATATAGTGAGATGAATCTAACTCTATCAATTTACCTTTATCAATCCTATTAATAAAGTCATTTTGAATTCCATTCCACTTTTGATTGTCAAAACCAGTCCCCTCACCATTCGATGAAAACAAAAGTATAGGCATGTTCGGGATTCCAGCTTTTTTGACTTTTTGCGCATTTACTTTTATATAATCTATTTCATTAACCATATCTTTAGTCAATGTTCTTCGATAAAAAATTACTTTATACAACTCTTTCTCTTCATCTGTTAAATTCCCATATTTTATTGCATCACTTTCCGATAGATTTGGAATCCATCTGATCAAACCAGTCTTAGCAGTAAAAGCACCTAATCGAACGAGGAACATATTGATAGATAATTCTTCATATACAGCAGGAACAGCCATATCTAATCCAATAATAGCTTTTATTTCATCAGGGTAATCTTGCGCCCATTTCAAGGCTTCAATGCCAGACATCGAATGTGGGAGTAAAATATATGGACCTTCAATTTCTGATTTAAAATGCCTCTTTTGTTTCAGCTAGAATTGTATCAATATCTCGGTCAATATCTGTGACTTCGCTAAATCCATAACCTGCCTTTTCAACAACAACAATTTTATATTTATCGCTTAACAAAGTATAAAGTGATTTAAAATCTAATGCAGGTGAGCTGGTACCACCACCAGACAAAAAAACAAGGGTATCTTCTCCTTTTCCTTCTGTATAAACGTGCATTTGATGACCATTAACTTCTACAAGTTGCCCAGTTGGAACAATCGTACCTCTTCTTTTGATAATTGTATTTTATGATTAATAAAGCTCAAAGTAAGAATCAACACAAATAATGAAATGATAATTGTAAATATTATTAACATAATGCGTTTAAATCCTCTTTTCATATTTCTCACCTCACCTATATCCTGCATTTTATACACCATCAAGTTTCGGTCATTTTACACACGTAATATTTCATAACTGCCTGAATGCTTAAAATGAAACTAATCAAAGTCGATAATAAAAGCTCCATTGCTTCATGTTGATTCCATAGCAGCCCATATCGCATGAACAAATAAAAGCAGCTTGCCAATGCATGGCAGGTAAATAGACTTCCCCAGATCACTGCCTTTGTCCTTTTATAAGCATTACTACCCCTTAAATATTTCATATAGTAGAAAAACAAACAGCACCTATTCCTATAATGAACATTGAGGTCTGAACAAAAGATGTTGTCACAATCATCGGTTCTTCGTGCGGCATATCCACATAGAGACGGTTTCCAAGGTGAATTATGTTAAAGCTCAATAGACAAATTACCCCATATAAAACAATAGCCATTCGGCAGTTATCATGAACCATTTCATTATTGTCTCTACCATCCTCGTCTAATAACCTTGTATTTCTTTATTTGCTACATATCTACAAAAGGACAATAATGATCTCTCTCGCTCTGAAGATCGCACGGTACTTTCGGACCAAGGAATGGTAGCTTCACAGCTATCACATTCTACATAAAGATCAGGTAATAAACCCTAATCTAACAAAACATCCCACTGTGTGTTGGTTAATCAGGTCCATTTTTATACTATCTATAATGATTGCCGAATACTCCCCATCATAAATTCGATTTGACTTCACTAATTCTGTTAAATAAGCCATACATTCGGTTGGTTCACTTATGATTTTTTGCTTTAGCTTTTCCCTTAGCATGTAACGCCCGCTTTCTTATCTAACTTTACTTGCAAATCTAACATCACTCTCTAATTATGTAAAAAAATAAAATTAAGTAAATGAAAAACCTTCTTCTATAAAAGTAATTTACAAGTATGTTTTCATCATTTTAGAACCATAGGGTAAATACCATTTCTCCTTTCTGCCAGCATACATATTATAGGTTGTAGAAAGGAGGGATTTTCAGTGGGATACAACGGAAACGTAGGTAACATGAACAACAGCTGCTATTACGGCGGCGACTCTGGCGGTGGCGGCTATTACGGTTCAACATTCGTATTAATCGTCGTTCTATTCATTCTTTTAATTATTGTTGGCGCTTCTTTCTTGTACTAATCACCCCAATTAGCACCTAACCCTTTTACAGACTTTAGGAGTCTGTAAGGTCAAGGGTCACTTTACCAGCCTAGTGACCCTTTTCCTTTTCAGATAATCGTGCGATAATCAAATTTGAAATGGTAAATTTGAGGTGAATTTTACATGTTGCGAGTATTTAAAGCATTGCTAGGCATCGCATTGATTATGGTTGGCCCTATGTTGATTGTCATTACGGTTGACGATACTGTATTTCTCAAAAATATATTATTAAGAATCATTGGTGGTCTGTGCGTTTTACTGGGCGTTCATTTATTACATAGACAGTTTCATCCGAATTCATACACAAGTAAACCCACGAGCTCCAATTAAAGAGCACTTGGGTTTACTTAAATATTTAGAAAAATATTATTCCTTGGCAAAATATTTTGGGTCTATTTGAAGAAGAATTGTATTCATATCATAAAAATTTCCTGATTTAAATTTTTCCTCATGAGTAAACCCTTGTTGTTGTTGAATAAATGCTAACCATTCTTTTTCTAACTCACTACTACTCTTTCCGTAAACTTCCTCTAATTTTTGCGCTAGTTCTTTCTCGTTATATATATGTTCAAACTTTTCGAGTCCGTAGGTATCAATTAAATATGTAACAAATGATGCCGCATGCGTATAGCTCATCTCCATCATGACTCGATTCTGTTCTTCACTTGAAAGTGCTGGGCGAAAATAGACATCATCTTGATTTGGATCAATTAACTTACTAATAGGAATTAACTTATCTGAATCCAAATAATGCTTCATGTATTTTTCAAAGTATAATTTATTTTTTCCATATTGATCCTCCATATAACTCGCAAAACCCTCTTGTGTAAAATAGCCATGATCTGATTCGAAATTGTTGCCATAGCCAAGTAAAGAATGGGTCATTTCATGGACAAGTGGATAGGAATCTTCTTGAACACCAGTTAGTTCGATTTTCGATGCAAACCCCCAGGATAGACCGTCTTCCTTAAACCATACGTTGATGTGCTCAGATGGCGTGTAGGAAGTATGTATAGAATCCTTAATATGGTCATATGCCGTCACAATTTCATCTTTTATAGCCTCTACTTTTTCTTGTGGAACACCAATCTCATTCTTAATTTCAAAGGTTATTTTGCCATCCTTTGTGACCACAATATTTTCATCGTTTTTCTCTTCCTGTATTTGTTCTTTAGGTTGAACGGTTTCTGCTGTACAGGCTGTTAATAGCAATGTACAAAGAAGGATTGTGCCTCTCCATTTAGCCATAATTACCTCCTAAAAAAGTATTTTCCAGTTTATACGAAACTTAAAATCCAAAAGTTTCATTTTCAAAAGAAAAATAAGGAAAATTAGACAAAATTATTTATAATGTTAGTAGACATGGCAAAAAGGAGGTCGCAATGAACAAAAGTACTTGTATTCATTACAACCCACGCTATGGCTGGGATTTAAATAGTGATGCAAATTTAGAAATGCGGTTATTTGCCAAAGCACAGCGTAGACAAGTAACTATTCTCAGCTATGGATGTGACTTAGATCATCACACCATTAAAAAAATTGCTCGGCACTACCTCACTAGGAAAAAATTTAGCGAAGCAGAAACAACAATCGAAATAAGGTACGATATATATGATGCTAATTCAAGTAAACATGAAGAAAGTCAATACTATTGGAAAACCTATTTCATTAGTGAAAGAACATTAGCTGCTTTCCTACAAGCGCTACGTCGATTACCTGGTACACATATTCACTGTGAATTTAATGTGCGAGGACATTTTGAAGTAAAGCTAAATGGTGTGGAATTTTCTACACGTGTATTAAAAGCCCTTGATTATCCATCTATGTATAAGGAAGATTTAATTGGACGCTATCTTTTATTTATTGATACAGAATCACCTGACAATGAAATAATACGTCATAAAATACACTTGCTCCCTAAAGAGCTGCAAAGTCTCTCTCTTCCCTTAGACAGTTCACAGCTCCAATGGCAACTATTAGTAAAGGACTGGATAACAGCTATTCTTCGCTACGATGTGTAAATTTTAGCATATGCAAGATGATGGTCTATAAAACCAAGTAATCTTATCATATAAATAGAAGTAGTGTTAAGCGAATTCGTTTAACATGGCACCTCCCGATTTGTTACTAAGGGGCACTTCCATCTGTGCCCCTTCTATTTTTTGCCTATTGCACACTTCATCGCCATCCAATACATATAATTATTTCGTTATGATGGAACGTAGATTTATGTTAGAGGTTATTTTAAATTTTTTATCGAATACCTATGTTGGTCAAAGTATAGCAAGGCCCCATCAAAATGATTGGTTCCACACCATTTATTGTGATGAACCGTATCGCAGCTTATTTTTTGCCAATCGTCATGTCAGAAAATATCTTCAATTATTTGTAAAACCTATACTCGAACACCTTTACTTCGATCATACATACTTCATTCCATAAAGGTAACAATACAATGCATTAGGGAAAGATCACTAAGAGGTGTAGAAGAAAATGAAAAAGATATTACTCGTCTTTATATTCCCCCTTGTACTAGTTCCTTCATTTCAAACAATATCCGCTTCAACAGCTGAACCAACACAGGATTCTAACGAGCTGAGATTGCAGGATATGCTCATGCTTTTGCTTACTCCTTATATTGAAGAAGATTTGACCAATTATTATTCAAAGATTAGAAAGGATGTTTCCCCTCATATTACGCCTTGGAAAATTGAAGTAATTGATACAAAAAGAAATCATTTCCGAGGCTTTCAAATGCAAATTACATTTGAAATTGAACCTACGGATGGCGGACAATGGATTCCTATTGGAAAGGATCGAATGACCTATGAAATTTCTTCAGGACCTGATGTTAAATTGATTCATCACACACATCTCAAAACGTATAAATATCCGCCTGAATAATACCTTCCCATTAAAATTGTAAGCTTGTCCCTTTATTGAATGTCATGCGATTTTTTTATCTGTGAATCATAAAAGCACCCCATCAAAGCTTGTCTTACTTTGATGGGGTATTTCATCGTTATACTAAACTCCGCTGTTCGTAGACAATCTATTTATTTTCTATCTCTTATTTCTTCTAGTATTTCTATTATGCGATTGTTTTGCCTTTCAATCGATTTTAACTTTCTCTCTATTATGCTTGAAGAGAAAAACACAATTAGTACAATTGCTATTCCAATTAGTAAATCCATTTTACTTCCCCCACTGTTTATTTATGTAATTTCACTTCATCCTACATAGATTTCAAAAGAAAAAGATGGCTCTATACGAAGGCCATCTTTAAGTAAAGTATCCATCGTTACGTACTAATTAATGTTAAACAACGATGAATTAACGAATTCGAGCCTTGCGGAAGCCGTCGAATATACTGATTGCCGCAGATACAACAAATATAATAATTATGCCGCCAATTAGCCATATTTCAAATTGCTTAGTAGATGTGGTAAATAAATTACTCATGTACGCGATACTTTCTTGGTTCATTAAATTCGGATTACTTACTATCACAATGAATACTCCGGTTGCGAAAAGCTCCACAATTGTATTAAAAATTGCCACCTTTTTCGTCCATTGCCCTTTCAGTAGTTTGTAGAGAGCTAACCCAATTTCGAGAGCAATGACAACGATCACAAACGGCCAATAACGAAGTAAAACATCCTGATTTAAAGCTGGCATTACGAATTCAAGACCCTCTCCACCATCTTCATATATACCTAAAAGATGATTTGCATAGAAATATAGAGTTGCCCAAATGGCCGTCCACATTAAATAGCCAAATACTTCAAGCTTGGTAATTGCTTTTTTCTTAGGAATATAAATGACGGTTTTCAAATCTTCGGGAGTCCATTTTTTAAGACTTGCTGATAATGGATGCTGCTCTTTTCCTTTATCAGTACGTTCTAAAATGACGAATACGACTGTTAGCCAGAAAAAGACATGTATGCCTACTTCGATGATTCTCCATATTCCTTCACCCATCAGATTGAGGACAGCATTAAGAACCGCTTCTTCCCCGCCAAATCTAATAAAATATTCAGCAAACATTGAGATTACTGCAACGACAGCAGCAATGGGAATAATCATTTTTAGTAACGAGAGGTATACATCAAAATAGCGAGGGCCAATTAAATGCATTGGTTGGTCACGATAACCGCTCGCTAACGCCGCTGGGTTCCCTAACTTTTCCAGTACTTCCTTTACATCATGCTCACTGTAATCATCAGGCAGCATATCCCCAATGGTTGATCGTAACTCAAGTGCGATATCCTCACGATTTTTTTCAGGCAGCCTCCGCGTGACTTCTTGAATATAAATTTCAGTCAGATTCATCTTTATCCTCATCTCCTTTTAGTAGCTCATAAAGTTCTTTTGAATTATTAATCCATTCTCGTTTCAATTGTAAAAAGACGTCTAATCCAAATTCACTTAATACATAATACTTGCGGGGTCTACTCTCAGAGGTTTCCCAGCTACTTGTCACTAACTCTTGTTTTTCTAAACGGCGAAGCAATGGATATAAGGTACTTTGATCGATATTAATGCCCGAATCTTCCAATAATTGAACAAGTGAATATCCATACTGCGGTGTTCGTAATTGACTTAAAACGGCTAATGTCAGTGTTCCTCTCCTAAGTTCTGTCATTAATGAATTCAGTAACGTACTCATTCACTCACCTCAATTTCACTTACTATATGACATACACTGTATAACTTATACTATGTATCGTACACTATTATTGTTACAACAACAAGCAATTTTATTGTCCTTTATAGAAAATTAGCTGTTTTCAGGAGTCTTAGTCCCTTTTTCAGCTGCTTGGTTTCTAACAGTTAAATCGGAAAGGCAAAATTTATAGCAACAACCTTCTGTTAATTAAAGGCTGTATTATCGTCAAATTTCCAATACATAACATTTCAGACATTAGTCTGAAGACAATCATTGATGTTAGACGTTATATTGTATTTATACTTTTTAACGATAAAAGTATGAGGAAAAATCCTAGACAACCATTACGTATAGAAAAAAATTACTACTAAAACGTTCAAGTATCTTAATTTATAAAAACTATACGTAATGTGTTTGTTAGATTTGTACTTGAAAAATTACCAACAGGTAGAACATCTTGTACAACGTAGCGTACAGTGATGTTTTTTTATGCGTTTTGCTATGAGCAAAAACTGTATGTTCAGACCGATTAACTATTTATTAATAAGGAAATACAAATGTGTCGAGGTGACTTCTATGAAGGAGAAAATGCATTTTACAATTTTAAGTAACGATTCAACTGACGGAGATGGAGGTTACGGAGTAGGTACCCTTGATCTAAATAATGTAACGTCAATTATTATAGATTGTGAAAAAGAGCACGTGTTTATAGATTTAGAAGCCTTACACGGACGAAGTAAAATTGAAAAAAAAGTTCGTTTTTCACCTGATCTAGCTCATGCTAGTAGCGATTATTATCGTTATTGGATAGTTTGGGTAGCGATTCAGGTTAATCAAAATGGCCCCTATTATGCGGGATGTACCGCAAGTGAAGTACGGGTATCAAAAGAAGAACGTCGTATTAAGCTTGGCTATAAATCTTTGCCAGAGCAGGTAAATTTTTTAGATAAGGCACTGAAAGGGAAATTTCACTTGCAGCATATGGATCGTCATTCAAAAAAGCTACTTTTTCAGTTTTTATCTGAATTTAATGAAGCGTATTGGAAACACTCACCCGAAGAATTAAAACACCAGTTGTCTGTATAGGAGGATTTATAATGGCATTTGTAATTACAGAATTATGCAGGGATGAAAAAGCGGCTGTCTGTTTGGATGTCTGTCCAGTAAATTGCATTGTTATGAAAGATACCCAATATGTAATTGATCCAGATCTTTGCATTGATTGTGGAGCTTGTGAATTAGTTTGTCCAGTAGAAGCGATTTATTTTGAGGATGATTTGCCTTCTGAATATCAGTCAGCAACCCTTCTAGCACGAAATCATTTTCGAAATTAGCATTGTCTTTATCCATATAGATTGAATAGAAGCGAGAACAAGTCGATTTCCTATACAATAAGAAATCGACTTTTTCGTATGGCTTATTTGATAATGACGAATTTAGCCTAACTGGCGTTTAAATTGTTTAATGGCGAAAAAATATGCGATGACCATGATGCCGATGCACCACATAAGAGCGGGCCAGATATCATTACTAACAGAGCCTTCATATAAGAGGGCGCGAATTGCATTGACGATTGAGGTAACGGGCTGGTTCTCAGCAAACGCACGGATAATTTTAGGCATGGTTTCCGTGGGAACAAAGGCCGAACTGATAAAGGGTAGGAAAATCAGCGGGTACGAATAGGCTGTTGCCCCCTCCATAGACCCTGCTGCTAACCCAGGAATGACTGCCAACCATGTCAGTGCTAGCGTAAACAGCCCTAGTATGCCAGCTACCGCAAACCAATCCAAGAGATCCGTACTAGAACGGAAACCCATCAAGAACGCAACAAGGATAACGACTACAACAGTAAGCGCGTTGGAAATAAGCGAGGCCAACACGTGAGCCCACAATACAGACGACCGCTTGATGGGCATGGTGATAAAACGTGCCATCAGCCCACTCTTTCTATCTGTAAACAGCCGTGCGGAAGTGTAAGCGCAGCCCGATGCAATGGCCATCAATAAGATTCCTGGCAATAAATAATTGACGTAGTTGGCTGTACCTGTCTCTATTGCACCACCAAATACGTAGACAAATAGTAGCATCATCATAATTGGCGTAATCGCCACCGTAATTATTGTATCTGGGCTGCGCATAATGTTACGCATTAAACGCCCTAGCAATACCCATGCTTTACTCTTCATTTAAATCTCCTCCTTTTTGCCAATGATGGCGAGGAAAATGTCCTCAAGTGTTGGCTGCTTCTCAATGTACTCTACTTTTGCAGGTGGGAACATCTCTTTAAGTTCTAGAAGGGTGCCTGTCGTTATAATTTTCCCTTCATGTAGGATGGCAATACGATCCGCCAGTTGTTCGGCTTCCTCCAGGTACTGGGTCGTTAGCAAGATGATCGTGCCACCATCCGCAAGCTCCTTGACTGTTTCCCAGACTTCCATTCGTGCTTCAGGATCAAGCCCTGTCGTTGGTTCGTCTAGAAAAATAACCGCTGGCGACCCAATCATGCTCATGGCAATGTCAAGTCGGCGCCGCATCCCGCCAGAGAAATTGTCGGCCCGACGATTGCCCGCATCTGTCAGGCTGAATCTTGCGAGTAGATTGTCTGCTGTTTGAGCGGGATTGGAAACCCCTCGCAACTTGGCAATCATGATCAGATTTTCCCGCCCTGTGAGCATACCGTCTAAAGTGGCGAACTGCCCTGTTAGGCTGATGCTCTGACGAACATAATCTGGTTGGTGCTGGACATCAAAACCGCAAATCCCTACTTTGCCACCATCAGACTTCATCAATGTGGAGAGAATATTGATTATCGTCGTTTTCCCTGCTCCATTTGAGCCTAACAATGCGAAAATTTCACCACGCCGCACCTCAAAATCCACGCCCTTTAAAACTTCCTTTTCTTTAAAAGATTTTTTTAACCCTTTTACAGAAATCGTATCTTTGCGCATCCTTTTTCCTCCCTTTTTAAAAATCTCTTTGCAGAGTTAGATTACTTTCCCTCAGCTACTTAGTCTGACTGATAATCTGTATAACTTAGTACCGTTTAAAATTAAAACTGAATAGCGAAGGCAACAATGAACAAGTAGCTATTCAGTCGGTATTACTGACCCATTTATTTTTTTCCTAATCGATTCAAAATGCTTTGATTTAAATCTTCACGATACTTGGCGATATAGGTTTTTGCGTTTGCCACTAGCTCATCAGCAAAAGACGCTACATCTTCGCCAGTGATTTCCAGCACTTTCCTGCCTTCTGCTGCCCCAGCCTCGAACAACTCGATCAATTCATATTGCATATGCAGCATATCCATCCCATTACCCACTGTGAAATTCCACATGTAGTTTTGAATTTTTTTAAACACAAATTGGTAATCCTCTGGTAGTTGTTCGACCCGTGCCATCATCATCTTGTACTCTTTTTTATCACCCATCATTTTTTTGAACAATTCAATCACGTTATTTTCCTCCTTTGTATTATCAAGCTAAAGATCAGACGCATTATCATATGAAACTAAAAAGACTTTAGAGCATTGATTTTTGACGAGATAAAATCCCACTTTTCCCAAAATAATTTTAGTTCGTCACGTCCAGCCTCATTAAGTGAGTAAAACTTGCGGGGCGGTCCCATATCTGATGGTTTCTTTTGAATATTTACCAGTTTTTTTTTCTCTAAACGCACGAGGATGGTGTAGACCGTCCCTTCCACGACCTCAGTGAACCCTAACTCGTTCAGGCGTCGGGTAATTTCGTATCCATAGGTTTCATGACGGCTAATGATTTCCAGTACGCAGCCTTCCAGGGACCCCTTCAGCATCTCCGTTAAATTTTCCATATGCAGAACCACCTCTATTTGCTTTACTATTCTGTACAACTTAGTACTTAGGTAAAATTTTTTCGCTTTCGAGAAGCTATTAAGTATTACTTATTACAACTACATAGTAACACCGAGTAGTTTGGGTGTCAATTACTTTTCTTATAAATTTTTTTATGCCACTATTCAAGAAAGAAAAAAAGAGCTGCCTACGCAACTCCATGTTCTTTCATTAAGTTTTCACATTCAGGTGAGCCATTTATTTACGTTCAATATCCTATCCCATGTGAGTGTAGATTTAAGGAATTTGACTGTCTTAACCTTCTTAACTATTTACCTTCCTCCTAGGCAAAGATGCTGTGATATATAGGACACCATCTTCTATTTTTCATGCTACTTAACGATTGCTAAAATATCCTTTGGCTCATAAAAAACGTAATCTGCCTCCTCAAAGCCAATGGTGGATTTGGCTCCCCAATGGGCAAGGGCAAATTTGGCGCCTGCTTGCTTTGCGCATTGGAAATCATAGATAGAATCACCAATATAGATGGCCTCTTCTGGTGCTACCTGTAATGCGTCCAGACATTTTAACAGCGGCTCTGGGTGTGGTTTATGCTTTTCCGTATCACTGGCACTTACAATATGCTGGAAATACTCACTTAACCCAAACGGCTCAAACTCATCCACTACCTCTTGCGCTGTTTTAGAAGTGACAATCCCTAATTGTAGTGGCTTTGTTGCAAGGTGCTGAATAACTTCCTCTAGACTTTCGAAAACAGCCACTTCATGTGAAAAATCAAGCACAGCCGCAGACCATTTCTGATGCACAGCCTCTATGTCATCCACGTTAAGCCTCTGCAATGCATCTTTTCCTGGGATGCCTAAAGCAAATCGTAATGCCTCAAAGGGATAGTCCTGTTGTGTTTCTTCTCGTAAGGTTCTTTGCAATGACTGTAAAATCGCTTGCTCCGTATCCAAAATCGTTCCATCTACATCAAATATAATCGCTCTTAACATGTATAACCCTCCTAGTTAAAGCACGTTATTTATATATGTGCATAATTGCTGATACAATTCCTCTTCATAATCCTTCTGGCCTCTTATAAATTTCTCCTTTAAATTATAAAAACATATTTCAAGATATTCCTGATTATGATGCTGTTGAAAGGGTCTTCTATCCTTTACTGGGCCTAAACCCTTAAAGTAGTTATTCTTTTTTTCGAAGGTTCGAATTTGGTAACCCCGCTTCTTCATTTCATCCATGACTTTTTCGGTATACAAATACAAGTCTTCTTTCGGGTATTCGTATATATAGTTAATCAGTATATGCTGATCCTCTTTCGCAAATATGCTATTTAGCTCTCTCCACTGCGACAGTAGTTGTCCTTTTGGTAGATATGCAATTAAATCTATATGCCATAACCTCATGTGCCTTCTCCTTTCTATTAATCAACCATTAATGTAAAATATTACTTACTATGATGCTAAAACTGACGGAGGGATAGTATGGAAATAAAAACTGCAACGCTCGATGAAATTCCGCAAATTGAGCGTTTATACCAAGAGCTTTTTTTTGAGATGTCGATTCTTCAACCTAAATATATCAAACCTGCCAAACAAGATGCCAACTTTATCAGGTTTACGATCATTGAAGATGATTCAGATATTTTAATCGCAACATTCGAGAACGAAGTAGTAGGCTTTTTACTTATTAAAGAAACGACGACCCCACCCTATACTTGCTTGGTTGAACACAAATATGCTTTTATTGTGGATGTGAATGTTGGCAAGTATTACCAAAACAAAGGAATTGGGTCTGCTTTATTAGATGAAGCGAAAAAATGGGCAGCCTATCGTCACTTGGACTATCTGGAGTTAAATGTATTGACTGAAAATAAAGGCGCTAAATCCTTATATGAAAAACACGGGTTCAAGGATACGAACCAAACGATGCGCTTAGAATTTTAAGTATGTGATGGGAAAGAAGGGATTTCAATGGAAGAAATGAAAACCGTACACAAGAAAGCCAACCTCATAGTGCCTGTCTTTATTGGCATGGGGTTAGGTGCGTTTATCGGTTTACTTGCCTATGTAAAAGACTGGCTATAAAAAAAAGAGACAAAGCCCCTCAAACTGCTTTGTCTCTTTTTCAACACTATATTAGTTTACTTTCTTTCAGTAAATCATAAATGATTGTATCCTTTGTTTTATGAATACCCAATTTACCGATTTGCTTTAAGATAAATGGTGCATCAATATCTGTTAGTTTTTTACCATCCAGTAAACGAGCCGTTGATGCTAATAATGTGCGAACATCAAAGGCAGACGCAAACACCTCTGGCACACCTCGGTCAATCGTTAATAGTTGATAGACTGCCTCCATCGCCGTTCTTACGGAATATTCAGTAGTAAAGACTGTATCTTTTGCTGTTTCGCTGAAGTTGCCAATAAAGGCTAAATTAGCTGATCCTTCTGGCACAACAAGTGGACGATCACCCATTGCTCTTGGCATGAAATAAGAAGTGATGTAAGGCATATAGCATGGAATCGTATTGCAAGAATTTTGTGCAATGTCTGGAATTTCATCCACTGGTACACCCATATGGTATAACCACTCTTGTGCAATCTCAATACCTGTACATTCCGTAATACTTTTTTTAATAAAATCACCTGGCTTGTTTGATAGTAAGCCATAAATCCAAACAACTAATTGGTCCTTTGGTTGATTTTTAAAGTGAGGTTGTCGGTTCAATGTATAGCTTAGCATCCAATTAGAATCGGTAGCTGTGACAATCCCTCCTGTTACGACCTTACCAGCGTATGGGTCCCTTTTACTGATTTTTTCAATATATGGAGCCACACGATCATCTAATGTTGTAAGGGTAGCTGAAACAAACCAGCTTTCCTCTGGCAGATTATCGCAGAACTTTTCTGGTCGACCAAACTCTTCACCTTGGGCAGCGATATTTTTCCACAGGGACCAGCTGCCACCTAAATCTTTATTGATAGGGGCTGGCGTATTATTATCCCCGTATGTTGTACTTTCTGTAATACTACCATTTGTCACAAACACTAACTCATTTTCTGTTAGTTCAATATTCTTTTTCACACCATTTTTTCGTAACACCAATGTATGAGCTACTTTTTTGTCTCCTACCTTATCAACTAAAACATTTTCTACAACCGTATTATATTGGAAATCAACATCATGACTTTCTAAGTATTTAATCATTGGCAACACGAGCGATTCATACTGATTATACTTTGTAAATTTTAAGGCCGATAAATCTGGTAATCCGCCAATATGATGAATGAAACGCATAATATAACGACGCATTTCCATCGCAGAATGCCATTTTTCAAACGCAAACATTGTAGACCAATAGAGCCAAAAATTCGATTCAAAAAATTCATCTGAGAAGACATCTGTGATTTTTTTATCCTCTAATTTTTCCTCAGGCGTAAAGAATAATTTAATCATTTCTTCTGAGGATTTGTCTGATAAAGTGAACTTGCCATCATCCTCAAGTCTTTGGCCTCTATCCTTCATTAATCGACATTTTGAATAATTAGGATCCTCTTTATTAAGCCAATAAAATTCATCTAAAACGGAAGCATTTTCTCCTTCTAACGAAGGAATGGAACGGAATAAATCCCATAAGCATTCAAAATGATCTTCCATTTCTCGTCCACCGCGAATAATAAACCCTCTCGTCGGATTAAGTATGCCATCTAGACTTCCTCCTGAAATATCTAACTCTTCAAGAATATGAATGTTCTCACCTTTCATTTGGCCATCACGAATTAAAAAACATGCTGCTGACAGTGAGGCTAGTCCCGAGCCAATCAGATAAGCAGACTTTTTATCGACTCCCTCAGGTTTTTTAGGACGTGCGAAAGCTTCATAGTTACCATTGCTGTAATACATATTACCGCCTCCTAATTTATTATTCTAATATAGAATAACACAGGTTATCGACAAAATGGTAAAATGAGCTAATAATTAACAAAAAATTCAAATCCGCTAATTGTGCGTTAATTTATCTTTCCTTCTCATTGGACAAAGCAAGTGTTTGTATTTTTATAAAAGAGAACCATACAGTAAATAATCGTAATAACCCCCTTAACGCCTGCCTTAAAAAGGAAAAACCAATTCAATATGTTACTATTAGCTTTGCATAATTATTATCTCAATAAATCTTTTTTAACCTTCATTCCCTTTTTGACGTTTAGCCAATTTCTCGTTACCTCGTTTAAAATTCTCCGTAATTTTAGCTAACAATAGCTGGACTTCCTTTATCTGCCCCTCCACCTGCTGAATTTTTGCTAGTAGACGCTCAGCCTCTTTCTCCTTGACGATTTTAATTTGCTTGCCTTCATAATAAATAACGACAGTCCCCTTTTTTGTCGTTTGATATGAGAATGGTTCCTTGTTTAGTCTATTACGTTTATCGATTTCACTCACAGCTTCATCCCCGATTTCTTAATAATTAGATTCAATAATAAATGAATCTTAGCTTACAACTTTTTCTAATATGTTATTATTAACATATATTATATAAATATGGTATTTTTAGTAACACTTTCAGCATAGTGATAAGGAGAGAGGTATTCATATGGAATGGTTGAATGTTCAAACACTAATTTGGTTGTTTCCTATTTTATTTATTATTCACGATTTTGAAGAAATTATTATGGTAGAGAAATGGTTACATCATAATCGTCATAAGCTGTATGAAAGATTACCCCAAAAAATGGCCGATAAAGTGGTAAAACAATTTTCAATGAGCACCGCACAATTTGCTGTTGCTGTCTTATTTATCTTCTTGTTTGTCAGTCTCTCTACCATTCTAGCTAACTACTATTTTCTAAACGGAGTCACTTTTACTATCTATTTTTTCACAGCTGTTACACTTGTTTTCTTTATCCATGCTTTTACCCATATTGGACAATCGCTCTTATTTCGTTCTGTTACACCAGGAGCTATAACATCAGCCATCATCATTATTCCCTATAGCATTATTTTATTTAAATCTTTGTTTACTAGTGGCATCCTTACTTGGCATATCGTTTTGATAAGCCTGCCTTTTGGCATACTATTTTTCCCCATTGTCTTTACTGCGCATTGGATAGGAAAAAAGTGATATAGATACATATTCATGAAAAGATAGAAAGGAGGCAGGAGAATGGCAAAAACTCCGATTTATTTAAAATTAATGATTGGTATTGGGATGGTTATTATCCTAGCTTCGTTGTACTTTTTAAAAGACCAGCCTTATTATTTATGGGTTAGGTGGACAGGTAATATTTTATTGATCGTAGGCATTGTATGGATGCCGTTCACTAAAGAAACCAATAAAAAACATGTAAATTCTTAGCAGGAGTAAATCTTCTGCTTTTTTTGCGGTAAATTTACCTACGATTATAATAAAAGTGATAAAATCAGATAAAAAAAGAAGGTCTTTGTATGTTAGAAAAACTAAATGTATTTCTCCAAAAATACATTGCGATCCTGACACCATTAAGTTTAATTGTAGGTGTATTCTTAGAAAGTATTGGACATCATTTATTATTCCTTGTCTCCTGGCTATTTGCCTTCATGACATTCTCAGGAAGCTTACATATGAAATTTAAAGATGTAAAAATTTTCATGAAGCATCCAGTTCTCATTTTATTCTCCATCCTTTTTCTTCATCTCTTGATGCCTTTATGGGCTTATTTCTTATCCACTGTTTTGTTCGATGACCATTTGTTGACTGTTGGTTTTGTCTTAGCAGTTGCACTTCCAACAGGTGTAACGAGTGTTATTTGGATCAATATTTGCAAAGGGAACTTACCGTTAGGCTTATCAATTATTTTAATTGATACGCTCCTTTCTCCCATCATCCTCCCCTTCATCCTTTATATCGTTTCGGGTGAAAAAATTGAGTTGGATGTGGCATCCCTGATTCTGAATTTACTATGGATGATTGTCTTACCCACGATTTTAGGTATCTTAGTGAATGAACTTTCGAAAGGAGCCATCCCTCAAAAAATCGGTAAAAAACTTGCTCCTTTTTCAAAGCTATGTTTATTTGCGGTCATACTGATTAATAGCAGTGCCATTGCTCCCTATTTAAAGAATATCAACATGCATCTCTTCTTCGTGGTGCTTTTAGTGTTCTTCCTTGCAGTATCAGGCTATCTATTTGCTTACCTCATTGGTCGATATCTGTTAAAAGACGGTCCACAAATGGCAACCTTTGTTTTTACGGGTGGCATGAGAAATATTGCTGTCGGTGTCATCGTGGCCACAACGTACTTTCCAGGTAAAGTCGCCATGCCTGTTGTGTTCGGGATGCTGTTTCAACAGGTACTAGCCTCCGTTTTTAGTAAGATGGTGAATCCTTTGTTTAAACCAGATAAGAGCACCGTATAGACGGTGTTCTTATTTTAGGTTTGCACTTATACTAAATAGAAGAAGCTTTTATTTATATTTGAAGGGTGTGCTAATATGTCATACAATTTCCAACTTATATCACCAAAAATATCCCCGAATCTTGACAAAGTAAATTTTCAGGATATTTTTTATGAGGAGGAACCCTATTTAACAAATTGCAAGATTACGGATACGGTCATTGCTCACGAGGATATTGAACGATTAATCGTCTCTAATGTTATCTTTAAAAATGTCACATTCATCGATTGTACCTTTCAAAAAATTGATTTAACGGACGTCATTTTTGAAAACTGTGATTTATCTAACACTAACTTAAGTGAAGGCATCATTCATAGAGTGGCCTTCAAAAACTGTAAACTATTAGGGTTGAATTTAACTGAAGCAAACCTCGGCAATGTTTCATTTGAAAATTGCCTTGCAAACTTATGCAATTTCCCCGAAGTGCGCTTTAAACAAGTGCTATTTGATAGCACCTCCCTGCAAGGTGCGAATTTTTATGATTGTTTACTTAATAAAGTAGCGTTTCAGGAAAGTGATCTAAATGATGTGGATTTCTCCCAAACTTCCTTAAAAGGAATAGACATCAGTACATGTAAATTTAAAAGACTTCAAGTAACTCCAGAAAGTTTAAATGGGTGTGAAGTCTCTACTGAACAAGCCATAGGTTTTGCTTCATTACTAGGATTGAAGGTTAAATACTAGTTTAAGGGCTTAAAAGTTCAAGAAAAAAATAAAGCGCTTATCCTTATGCTCGGATAGCGCTCAATTTTTACAATTTGTTAATCTGCTATTTTTTCATCTTTTAGTATTTTATCCGCTCTTTACATGCTATCCTCCTAATTTGCGGGGCTATCCCTCACTTTAAGCGTTCTATCCGCTACTTTTTCAGTTTTATCCTCCACTTTTAGAATTCTATCCTGCTATTTGAGGGCTATCCCTCACTTTGAGCGTTCTATCCGCTACTTTTTCAGTTTTATCCTCCACTTTTAGAATTCTATCCTGCTATTTGAGGGCTATCCTCCTCTTTAAACGCAAGGTGTCTGATAATTACAGCCTTTTATATAGCATTTCTATATGTTCTATTCCATCTTCTAAATAAACATCTGATGTCTTTTCAAATCCGAAGCCCTCATAGAATTTTAGCAAATATGCCTGCGCAGAAATGCGGATTGCGTCTTCTCCAATCTCATCTAGAATATAATCAATTGCTCTTTTCACCATTTCCAGAGACAATCCCTTTTTTCTGTAGGTTTGCTTTGTTAACACTCTTCCGATTGCTGCTTCTTGATATGCTATTCCTTTGGGTAGAATTCTTAAATACCCAACTACCTCTCCTTGGTCTTCACCAAATAAATGATAAGCATTTTCGTCTTTTGAATCTAGATCCTGATAGACACATTCTTGCTCTACCACAAAAACTTCCGCACGAACCTTCAGTATCTCATATAGTTCTTTTACTGTTAATTCATCAAATTTTTTTATCTTCCAATCCACTTTTATAGCCTCCTATACTATTCAATTTCATAAAGTATAGCAAAAGTATAATAAAAGTGGATCAGCCCCCTTAAAAGATTAAACTACATATCTATCTAGAAATTTACTTGCTTCACTATTAAACTTCCATAGGATTCCGAATTCTAAATGATATGTTCTACATCTCTTCTATGAGCAGTTTTCGTTTGGCTAATATCACCATATCATCCATCTCAGACCGTTAAATCATTTTCTAATTTTATATTCGTCACTTCTTGTAGAAGCCGCTGGAGGACAGCCGCAAAAATGGCGATAACTAGTGAAACAAAAATGATGAGGAGTCCCACTATTCCAAAAGGAGGATCCATTTTGTTTGTTATAAAATGAAAAAGTGGTGAAGCTAATAGGTGCAAGCCACTGATTATTATCGCACACCACTTTATGTACTTTAATGCTTTTACAGATAATTCCGAGAAAGCTGTATTCGCTTCAATGTACCGTAAAAGATTAAAAGCCTGATAGAGAGCAATGTAAAAAGGTACAGCCGATCCATACATCACAATGAAAATGAGATAATTCATTGGGTAAAAATTCGGATACAAACTCGATGCGAAATGAGCCATAGGAGGTACAAAAAATATACATAGGGCAAGAATGGCCATCCCAGCCAGAAGAATTATTACCTTTAAAAAAGATGTTAAACCTGGTTTAACATTCATTGAAAGCACCTCACTTATTTAATGACACTATAAATTTAACACGAAATTTATTGATTAACAATAAATAATAATTGTTTTTAATTATATTATTATTGTTATTTATATATTTAACATTCATTGAAATATTCACAAGAGCCTTACTACATTAGATTGTAGTAAGGTTATTTAAAAAGCATTTGACTTTCCCCTGCACAGGAAACTGTATACTTGCATTAAGTTATTAGATTGGAGGTGATATTTTGTTTAAAATCAGTGAATTTTCTAGGCTAAGCAAAGTATCCTTAAAAACATTGCGCTATTATGATCAGATTGGCATATTAAAGCCGAGAAAGGTGGACCATGATACTTGCTACCGATACTATTCAGCAGACCAGCTACTAGAGCTCAATCGGATCTTTCTCTATAAGGAATTGGGGTTTACCTTGCCACAAATTATACGTTTGCTCCACGAAGATATTTCGTTAAAAGATATACAAGGGATGTTTAAGCTGAAAAAAAGTGAGATTCAACATATTATCCAGACGGAACAGGCCAAGCTTGCACGAATTGAAGAACGTATGCAACTTTTAGAACGAGAGGGTCAGGTGGAGTCAGATCAAGAAATCCGCATCAAGGCAGTGGATGCTCAGCAATTCCTTTCTTTGAAAGCACGCGGGAGAGAAGAAGATATTCCAGATCTGTTTTGTACATTTAATCAATTACTAACAAAGGAAATGCGCCAATTAGCTCAAAGTCCTCAGGTTGTTTTATGGAAAGAAATAGAGGAGAAAGAAGACGAGTTTGAATTTGAAGTCGGCTATTTTTTAACCAAGGAGCTTTCATCACTCCCTGATACATTTCAACTACGGACTCTTCCTCCTGAGCCAATGATGGCCACAATGACCTTTCGTTCAGATTCTAACTTTGCTTGTACAGCCTGTGTTGATTTAGCTAACTGGATTGTAGAAAATAACTATCAAGTCAAGGAAAACGAACCAGGTAGAGAAATCTATTTACCATTATCTACAACCCAAAACGTCCAATTAATGGAGATACAAATACCTATTATAAATAGCTGAAGGAAGCGTGAATTGAGTTGAAAAATAAGCTGATTATCTATGTTTTATCACTCATTGTTTTTCTAATCGGAACCGTTGAGTACATTATTACAGGCGTTATTGAAATGATTGCCGTCGACTTTGGAGTAACGATTTCAGAAGCTGGGTTATTAGTGACTTTATTTGCCCTAGCAGCAGCCATTTTCGCTCCAATTCTCATTGCGCTCACGATCAATGTGGATCGCAGAAAGTTGCTTATGGCTACCGTTAGTGTGTTCATTATTAGTAACGGATTCATGTTTATCAGCTCTTCTTTTGAGTACGCACTAGGGATACGAATTATTCAAGGGGTTAGCGGAGGAATTGCTACAGTGGTAGCCATGGCAGTAGCTACTCGATTAGTTGAAAAAGAACGAAGAGGCCGTGCTATCGGCATCATTTTGATGGGACTAAGTAGTTCGCTCGTGCTGGGTGTTCCAATTGGCACATTTTTTAGCGAAATATTTGGATGGAGAGTTTTATTTATGTTGATCGGTTTATTAACCATTCTTCCACTGCTTATCATCTATAAAAAAATTCCAGTTATCAAGGAGGAAGAAGCTGTTACACTTAGGTCGCAGCTTTCGATTTTAAAAGATTCAAAAATTCTAACTGCCCTGGCGATTACTTTATTTTATGTCGGTGGCTACGCTACCCTATTTACTTATATTACGCCTTTCTTGCAAGCCACATCCCCTCTTTCTATGACTGAAATTAGTGGCATTCTATTTTTAGCTGGCATCTGTAGCTTTCTTGGCTCAAGAGTGGGCGGGCAATTGGCTGATGCAAAGGGTTCGCGTTTTACCATTTGTTTTGGATTGCTGTTACAAGCAGTAACGCTCCTCTTATTCGCACTAGCTGGTATCAATCTCTTTGTATTGATCTTGATTTTAATGATTTTTATGGTAGCAACTTGGAGTATTTCTCCTGCCCAGCAGCTCCTTCTTGTTACACTAGTACCTCGAAATCCAGACATTGCCCTCAGCATAAATACCTCCTTTATCCAATTCGGTTTTGCACTGGGGTCTGCATTAGGCGGGTTTGTCATCAGTCATACCTCTGTCCTAAATTTGAATTGGGTCGGTTTTGGTACTGTAAGCATGGCTTTATTCCTTGCTATCTGGCTATTCCAAAAATTGAATAGTAGAGTTGAAACCCCTATTATCACTAAAGTCAAATATTAATTTTTTTATCCTACCTTTATATTGAAAATGGCATATTCAATATAAAGGTAGCTTTTCTAAATATGTACTCTTGATTAAAAACATTTATATTTAAAAAATAACAGGTAAAAGCCCCATTGGATATACCTGTGGCAGCTTCCTCATCAATGCAATAGAGTGAGCAAAATGTTTCGGCTCTCTGCTATTCCTTCCTTATATCTAGCGTAAACGCATGAAATCCGCCTTTATTATGCAGCCTAGCATACTCCGTTATGGCATCAAAATCAGGCTTTAAAGCATACAGATTATTGTAGGGTTCCATCCCAAAGACCTGCGTAGCAGTTTTTGAAGAGGCTTGATAAACGTGCATAATCATCAAATGTTTTTCCTAGCTTAGGTTGATCGTTTAAACAATAAAAATCATTTAATATTCCTTTCTATAACGAAAAGGACTCGCACTTTTACTGACACAAAAGTACGAATCCTTTTTGATGAAAGCTAGAGTTTTATACCAGCCTCTATTTTGTATTGATTAAGATTGTTGCGTGAGCACGCCATCTTCCATACGATATACATGGTCACAGAACTGTAGCATTCGTTCATCATGGGTTACCATTATGGCAGCTTTGTTACGTTCTTTTGCTTCTTTGGCAAGAAGCTTTACGACTTCAAGTGCCCGTTTAGAGTCAAGGCTAGCAGTTGGTTCATCGGCTAAAATCACTTTTGAGTTATTCATGAATGCGCGCGCAATCGCAACACGTTGACGCTCACCACCTGATAATTCATTCGGCATTTTTTTACATTTATCACTTAAGCCAAGCTCTGTAAGTAGTTGCTTTGCAAACTCTTTATCATCTTTTGTCACTTTACCACCCATTTTTTTCACCAGTAGTAATTGATCAAGTACATTTAAGTAAGGTACTAAGTTAGATGTTTGTAAAATGAAACCAAGCTCTTTTAAACGGAAACTTGCTAATTGTTTTGCTGAAAGATGAACAATATTCCTGCCGTTAATTTCTACAGTCCCCTCTGACATCTGTAATAGAGCGCCTGCAATTGAAAGTAGTGTACTTTTACCCGAACCTGATGGACCGATAATGGCTACTAGCTCCCCAGCTTCTACTTCAAGTGTTGCTTGCTTTAATGCTTGGACAGTGCTAGCGCCTTCTTTATAGCTTTTAGAAACATTTTGTAATGATAATAGCGCCATTTATTCCACTCTCCCTAATGCTGTTAATGGATCGATTTTAACGATTTGACGTACAGAAACAATTGAACTTAATAATGCAATAATTAATAAAACAATCGCATAGGTAATGATTAAGGTCGGTTCTAAGTCAAATGGCATACCCTCTGGTAAAATTTTAGCCGTTAAGTATGTGAAGACGATACCAATAACGATACCTAATACTGATAGAATCGCTACTTGTGCAACAATTGCTTTACCGATGAAACCATTGCTAGCGCCAATTGCTTTCATGACACCAAATTGTTGTGTCTTTTGCATTGTAATGACGTAGAAGAATACAGCAATAATAAATGCAGAGATAACGATACAAAAAGCAAGCATCATCATAATAGTGCCGTTTTCTTCTTTATAACCAGGCATACCGTTGATTGCTGTTTTCTTTGTAACCGTTTCAACATCTTTTACGGCTTTATCGATAGTAGATGGATCTTCTAAGTTAGGAGCCTTTAGGAAGAAAGCTTGTACAGCCTTGTCCGTATCATTATCAGAGCCAGGAGCTGCATATTGATAATCACGCCAGTTTTCTAGTACTGTGAAAATAGCAGGTAAGTGATTATAGGTTTCTCCTTTTACATAACCTACCACTTCTAATTTCATGTCAGAGTTTGCTACTAGTAAAATATCACCAATCTTGTAGCCTGCTTCTTTTAACGTATCGTTAATAACAACACCTTTTTTGTTGTCGTATGATAATTTTTCACCCTCGATTACCTCTGGCATAAAAAATGCGTCTGGCTCAACGCCTAAAAATGCGACATCTTCCTTCGAATCTGCATCTTTTGACTTTGTTTTGCCGACTGCTATTGTAGAAGCGCCAAACGCAGCGACTTTATCTACATTTTTTTGTTTTTCTAAATCATCTTGCAGATTTTCTGACAGGATCGATTTTGCGAATGTAGCCCCTGCTGTTTCTTCATAGACAACGTATTCTGCGTCGATATTTTTCAGTGTAGCGGCACTCAAAGTCGCTAAACCGTTGCCAAGTCCCGATAAAATGAACACGAGCCATGCGATTAAAATGATAATTGTGGTCATCATTACATAGCGGAACTTCGCATATTTTAATTCTTTTAGTGCTAAAAACATGATGTAGCCTCCATATTAGAAATAGAATTCATATGAGCAAAGATTGAATCCTGCTAAATATGAATTCTTTTTCATTATACACAAAAGTTACACATGTGTAACTAAAATAAGTGACATACTTGTTACTTATTTTGAAATACCATGTAAAATAAGCAGTTTGATCTCCTTTAAAAAGCTTTCTATAGGCATATTGAGATGGTTTGGCATGTCAATCAATTGAAAAATGAAGCTAAGCAAAATAAAGTTGTTACGATCTTCTGCAATTATCCCCTCTTCCTTACCCTGCTTAATTACTTGTTGAAGTGGTATGTAAAGTCCACCATGCATGTTATTTAATACTTCCTTTTTTTGCTTCACAACTAGCGATACGTCATTAATTTGTGAGGCGAATCCTAAAATTTGATGTAGGTCGCGCATATCAAACATACGAACAAGTAAGTCCTCAAGCTGTTGTTCAAATGATTGCGAAAAATTAACATTTGAAAGGTTCTCGATGCTTTTTTCCATTTGCCAAACCATAAATTGAATAATAAGTTCTTCTTTATTTGGATATTGTTTATAAATTGCGGCCCTTGATACGCCAATACTTTGTGCAAGCAAGCTCATTGTAAACCCTTGATATCCAACAGATAGCAAAAGCTGATGCGTATGATGCCAAAGGTCTTGTTCAGAAAATTTTTTATCTCGTCCCATATGATACCTCCAATATTCTACAATGCTAACATTGAGACAAAAAAAAAGCGAGTAACCTTTAAACATGCATGATGTTTGAGTAAATTGCGTTTTTGTTAGAGGTAATAACCATTCTATAGAAGGTGACGACTATTTCATTTCCCAATCCCAAAATGCTCCATAGGTACTTATAACGTAAGAAAGATAAAGGAAAATTCCATTTCAAATCATCTGTGGTAAAAATAGAAATATACTGGTATATTATAGGTTATATTCTATTTATTTCATGAAGGATGGTGCGTTGATGGATAAAACACTGGAAGATTTACAAAAGGAAATGATCGTTGAAGTAAAAAAGGGATTTCCCATTTTACTTTCTGGTGCGGTTGTCTTTTTACTTTTTACTCTAATGCCCTTAGTTTTGCCAATCGAAGCAGTTCGTTTAAGTTGGATATTTGGCTTAGGTGCCATTTTCCCTATCGGTTTAGGTATTAGTAAAATTCTTGGGATTAATTTAAACGCTACTGGCAATCCTTTAGGGACGTTAGGAGGAATCGTTGCCGCTCCTCAAGCTTTTTACATACCTGTATTTATCATTGTGTATATGAACATACCTGAATATCTTCCCTTTACAATTGGTTTACTTGCAGGCTCTCATTTTCTGCCATACATATGGATTTATAAAAGTAAGGCTTATTTATTTGTGACTCTAGGCGTCTGCTTTTCTGCTCTGATTTTAGGTGGCTTCTTTGTCGATCAAGCCTTCACACTTGTACCTTTAGCCATTTCTATTGTGTATGGAATGGGCGTTCTTTTAATTCTAAGAGAACTTAAAGTCAATCCGATTTAATCACCTTCCTCTAGGTGATTTTTTTAATATTCCAGACCTCTTTTAATCTGAGAAAAAAGGATTCATTTCCTATCCCGTGCTTGTTCCTATACAATAAACCTATTAATAAATGAAAGGATGTATAGATGTGCTATTTCCATATCGTAATGATCTTAGGAAAACGTTAATACCTTACCTAAGCACACTTGATGAGGCGTTTTGGTTTAAGACATCTGATTTTTATCCAAATAATGTAGCATGGATTATTTCTCATTTATCAAGTAGCGAAGACTACTGGGTGAATGAAATTGGACTTAAAAATCCTTGTATATTAAACCTTCACGATGATTGTTCGCCTAAGGAAATACTAGATAGCTATATTCAAATTAGAAATTATACGGATGACATTCTACATACATTAGACGAATCGCAGCTCAATGAAATAGTCGAGGTGCCAAAGTTTTCCGATGGTTGGACGCCACCTTCCGTCCCTACACTTAACTGGTTGTTTCATCATGTTTACTCACATGAAGCTTACCATGTTGGGCAAATCTCTGTTATCGCGCATCTTAGTGGATTGCCAAAGCCTTTATTTTAATAAAAGGCAACGCAATGAAAGGAACAGCTTTTTAAATGGAGGAACAGTAATTTGAAAAAGTTTCGTGGGAAAAGGCGTTATTTCCGTAACTTATGGCGACAAATAACAACAGAGCTATCTATTGTAGACTTTGACGAAGAAGGTTGGTTTAATTTGTGGCACACTCACCTTGATTTTTACGGGTGCGGCAATGATGGTTTAAAGATAAGAAGAGAGCACATCAAAGCACATATAGCCCTATATAACCGCTTATCAGAAAGGCTCTCGACATTCGGAAAACCTTATCAAATATGGATGGAGTTTGTAGAGGAGGATGCTGGTTTGGATTCAGTTAATATCCATACACCTAATCCGGCTGAGGATAATTTCCCACTAACAATAGCAAATGTAGATTGGAATTGCCCTGTCCCCAAATTCCTTAAGGATTTAATCGACTTGAATGAGTGGAATGTAGGGCACTATAAGCAGGTATCCACTAACAGCTATTTCATCCAGTCTAATTATAATGAAATAAAATTGTAAGGTCGGAAACCATTTGTGGGTTTCCGACCTTTTCCTTTAATCCAGATATTCTTGAGCTAGTTGCTGATTTTTATAGATGGCCATACCCGTTTTCAATTTTCTAAAGCCCATTTTTGCATAAAACGGTTCATTCCCTGTTGTGGCGATTAACTGAATGCAGGATACCTCCCTTAACTGTGCGATCATATCCTCCAGAAGTAAACGTGCAATCCCTGTGCCTTGATAGGCTTGATGCACAACCACATCGTAAATGGCGGCATTAAATACGCCATCTGACAAAGCTCTAGCAAAGCCCACTATTTTTCCATCAACCACGGCGAAAACTTGATGTGTGCTTGCATCGAAAACTTGTTTGATAATCTGTTCATCATGTTTCATCCACCCAACAGATTGATAGACCTCCTTTATGATTGGCAAATCCTTCTCTTCTATCTCGTATTGAAGTATTACCATTTTCATCCCCCCCTCTTTTGCTTTCATGAAATCTCCCTATGAAAACGATGTGTATTCTATTATACTAATAAAAAATGACTTGAGGATGGTGGGATTATTATGATGTTTGCTCCATTATTTGAACAGGACGTACCAGCACTTCTTCTTCCTTAACGGTAGAAGCGCTTTTTCTCCGTTAAGGGCATAGGTATCTATGAAAACGGAGGAAAAAAACATGAGAAATCTAATAATCGGTGCCATCTTTTTATCGCTTGCTGCGAGTATTTGGGGTGCCATGTATGTAGTTGTTAAAGTAGTGGTGGAGGTTGTGCCACCATTAGAGCTTGTTTGGATGCGATATTTGATCGCGGTGATTGCACTCGGGATCATTGGGATCATGATGAGGCAATCCTGGAAAATAGCTAAAAAAGATTGGCTGATCATTTTTCTTGTTGGCCTTATTGGGAACACGATTTCAATTGTGACACAGGAAATGGGCACAATGCTATCCACCGCGCAGATGGGGGCAATTATTACTGCTACAACCCCTGCTTTTATGGTTGTCTTCGCCCGTTTGATTTTAAAAGAAAACATTACGCTGAAAAAATGCTTGTCTATCGCTCTTGCCACGATTGGTGTCGGGATCGTTGTAGGCAATGGTCAAATCGATGTGACACAGCAATTAGGTGGACTCTATTTACTGCTTGCTGCCTTAACGTGGGCATTGATGTCGGTATTCGTCAAAAAGGTACCAAGCCATTACTCACAAATTGTTGTCACAACCTATACATCTATGATTGCCGTGATGTTATTGACCCCTTTTGTCCTTCCAAGGCTAAAGAATTTAGATCTGGCAAGTGTTTTACAGCCGACCATTTCAGGGGGCTTGCTTTACTTAGGCATTATCTCAACAGCTGGTGGTTTTTTATTGTGGAATAAAGGGCTTCAACTAATGAATGCGTCTAGTGGCGGCTTATTTTTCTTCTTTCAACCAATTGTTGGCACATTTTTAGGCTGGCTCTTATTGGGAGAGACGATTGGGCTTTCCTTTTGGATAGGCTCCCTATTAATTTTTAGTGGCGTTTTTATTGTCATTCGAGACGAATAAATCGAAGTGCGTTTCTATGTTAGATAGAGACGCACTTTTTATGTTGGCTCAGCTTATGGTCATTGAACGTCTTGTTGGCACATATATTGCAAATGCCTAAAGGAGTTGATATTCTGAACATCTTTTTAGATAACTTAAAGGATTTTACTTTATTAATTTTTTTACTTGCTAGTATGATCTATTGTCGACAGCTAAAATTAACAAGGTGGCAACGAAAATTATCGATTGGTGAATGGAGCATGTACATCCTGCTCTCTATTGCCCTTCCCCTTTATGCAGTGCTTTATCTTGCTTTTCTTTTAGGAGCATAGGAAAATAATACATCATAGGCTATTTTTGGAGGGATTTCATGTTTCAAACAATCGATCATTTTTTACAGTCTTGGGCATTTGAAGCCGCTGCTACGCAAAAATTACTTAATCACCTTACAGATGAATCGCTACATCAGACAATCACTCCCGAAAACTGGACTTTAGGACGGGTTGCTTGGCACACGGTTACTGCAATTCGAATTATTACCTCGAATTCGAATTTAGCGTTTGAAGCCCCAGCAAAGGATTTTCCAGTTCCTACTTCTGCTCAGTTCATTGCAGATGGCTATCACCAAGCGAGTGAAGCCTTTGTGGAAGCGATACAATCGCAATGGACTGACAAGACAATGACTGAAACGATTGAATTTATTGGTCAACAAATGCCCAATGGTTCCCTGTTATTATTTTTACTACAGCATCAAAGTCATCATCGCGGTCAAATGACGGTTCTGATGCGTCAGGCTGGTTTAACTGTTCCAGGTATTTATGGTCCAGCGAAAGAGGAATGGGCTCAGTTTGGGTTGGAAGCTCCTCAAATGTAGCTAAGCTTGTGCCAAATAATAAAGAGGTTGTCTATTTTAAGACAACCTCTTTTATTTATTAACTATAAAGATGCTAGCCAGTTATTAGTATCAGCGATGGTTGGGTTAGCGAGGTAATGTCCGCCTTCAATTTGCAGTGTTTGACCAGTCATAAATTTTGATTCGTCAGAGGCTAAAAATACAACTGCATGACCAATATCATCCGCTTCCCCATGATATGGTAGTGCATTAAATTTCGCATAAATGGCCAGCATTTCTTCTGGCATATTGTTTTTCGCGGCAGGTGTTAATATAAGACCTGGTGCAACCGCATTACAACGGATATGATCTTTCCCAAATTGTGTGGCAATGTTTCTCGTCA
The DNA here is from genome assembly GCF_027557635.1 of Lysinibacillus sp. JK80. Classification (NCBI taxonomy): domain Bacteria; kingdom Bacillati; phylum Bacillota; class Bacilli; order Caryophanales; family Bacillaceae; genus Lysinibacillus; species Lysinibacillus sp. JK80. The sequence goes on from NZ_CP058997.1 coordinate 1,080,834, forward strand.
TATTCACCACACCTGCTTTTGTTGCCCCATAGGCTGTACGTATTTGGTCACTGGCGAATGCAGCCATAGAAGCCGTATTAATAATTGAGCCCCCGCCCGCTTTTTGCATATGTGGAATGGCAAAACGACTTCCTAGTAATATGGATTTTAAATTCACATTGACTAAGCGGTCCCACTCATCTAAATCAATATTTAATATATCTAAATCTTTCTTCAGGTTAGTTAGACCAACATTATTAAAGAGCACCGTTAATGAGCTGTATCGTTCTACAGTGAAGTTCACGGCCGCTTCAATGGAGGAAGCATCCCCTGCATCAAGGAAAACGGCTGCTGCCTCATACCCATTATTGACTAAAGTTGCTGCTGCTTCTTTAGCACCCGCTACATTAAAATCAGCAATGACTACTTTTGCGCCCTCTTTTGCTAACAAGCTAGCTGCTGATAAACCAATACCAGAAGCTCCACCTGTCACTAATGCCACTTTATTTTTTACTCGATTCATCTTCAATTCCTCCTTCAAATTACACGAAAAAGAGCAAATCAGCTCTCCTGACGTAAAATAGTTTAACATTAAACTATTTATTTTTAAACTAATATCCTTTAGCATTTTTATAGCTCTACTGTAAACTTGCTAATTTTACAAAGATCATGAAGAGGGCATACATGATTCATTAAACATTCTCTATGTTCATAACGCAGTTAAATAGCATATTTTCAGGAAAAGCGTATACACTGCAAGATGGTAGTAAAGGGATTTATTTTGATATCTTCTTGGCATTTATAAAGATAGCACGAATCAGGAAACACCCAATCTTTTCGTTCAAATAGCCAATTCGATAAAGTCAAATGAAGTCGCAACATTTATATATTTTCCTTCATCTATACAATGAATAAGTTGTTATGTTATAATACTTTAGAAAACCTCAAGGGGTATCAACCAATTCTGAGCTACAGTGATGCATATCGCTGTAGTTTTTTCTATGCTATAATTTCCTTAAACTTACATTACTAGGTGAGAATATGGAAACAAATACATATAGTTGTAAAGCCTGTGGCAGTCAATCTTTTTCTGAAGGGAAATTAGATGGCTATGCTGCTTTAAGACCCGTGAATACCATCTTTTCCTCAGGTTCACCCCTTATTTTCACTGTCTATACCCAATGTGGAGAAATTGCCTCTATTAAAGCCACAAAACCTGAAAAGTTTAAGTAAAAAAAAGAGAGCATCATTTCAATAATGAAATTTGCTCTCTTGCTTTATGTTTCTTTATTATTCTTCTTTCTCCATTGATACGGCTTTTTGGACCAATTCCACATCCAAACAAAGAAATAGATGATGACCATTGTGATGACCATCATCGTCACATTTTCTCCCCATGCAATCGGCTCATGCTTCCTCCATTGATTCATTGTTCTAACAATGAAGTACAAAAAAGGATAAATAAAATAACCTACTTGATCCCGTCGCATCCAAACACGCCTCCTTTTAGAAAAGATGAGTTTCCCTACTCACCAACCATTGTCGCAAGCTTCATCATCGTTTTCCAATTGCGAGCTGTAGCGGGCACCTCTAGCTTAGGCAGTTGTTGACTAAGCTTGGCATTGCGAATGCTATCGTGAAATAACAGATAGACATCTCTCCCCTTGATAATGCAGCGCTCTTTTTCACTTACATATTGTAATAACTTAGCTCCGTTCTCTTCAGTTGGAACTGTTGAAAGTAGTGCAACATGGAGACTTTCCCCTGTAGCTGTAGCACTTGCATCTGCTAAGTCTTGTTCTGAGAAAGGACAATTGTTCACAATAGAGCGGAATTCTTCAGCTGTACGGATAATTACTGTACTCGTGATAGTGAAGGTACTTTGGATGGTCTCTTGAATTTGCTGTTGCAAAAATTCTTCTGATTCACTCGATTCAAACAGGATATTGCCACTTTGAATATATGTCCGAATGTTTTGGAGCCCCAGTGGTTGCAGCGCGTCTCTCAATTCGGCCATTTTTAATTTATTGTGCCCACCTACATTAATACCTCTTAAAAGTGCTACGTATTTAGTCATTCGCTTCCACCTTTCCTGTTATTTATAGTATAGCAAGAGTTAGGGAATAATAGGAAAAAACTGCACCCTTTGACGGAAGGTGCAGCTTGATTGATTATATTAAACGGTAGATGTCGTCTATTAAACGATCCACATTTTCTTTGGTCGTAGCCCAGCTTGTGCAAAAGCGCACAACCGTATGGGTATCATCGTATGCTTCCCAAATAGAGAAGGAATATTTTTCTTCTAACGTTGGAAGTAGATGGTTTGGTAAAATTGGAAATTGCTGATTTGTTTTTGAATCATAGCGCATTGCGAAGCCTTTATCAAGAAATGCCTGTCGTATCATCATTGCCATATCTACCGCATGATGCGAAATATCCATATAGAGCGTATCTTCAAATAGCGTTTCGAACTGAATGCCTAATAATCGACCTTTGGCAAGTAGCCCTCCTCTTTGCTTAATCATGTAGCGGAAATCCTTTTGGTACGCAGGATTCACGATGATGACTGCTTCTCCAAACAATGCACCCATTTTAGTACCACCAATATAAAATACATCACAAAGCTGAGCCATGTCAGCGAGAGATAAATCACTGTCTTGTGCCACTAGACCATAGCCTAAACGAGCACCATCTATAAACAGTGGTAAGTCACAGTCTCGGCAAACTTCACGTAAGGCTGTTAATTCTGCCTTACTATAGGTCGTGCCATTTTCTGTAGGGTGTGATATGTACACTAAGCCTGGCTGCACCATATGCTCATGAGTGCTATCCAGCCAGTGCGCATCATAGCAGGCTTTCACCTGTGCAGCAGTTAGTTTGCCATCATCGCTAGGTAATGTCAGTACCTTATGACCCGTTGCCTCAATAGCTCCTGTTTCATGCACCGCAATATGCCCTGTACTCGCAGCAATGACGCCCTGATGAGGACGCAAAATAGATGCTATCACGGTTGTATTCGTTTGTGTACCACCAACTAAAAAGTGAATGTCTGCCTGCTCCGCTGCAATCGCTTTTTTTATATAGGCTCTTGCTTTTTCGGAATGCTCATCCATACCATACCCTGGAGATTGTTCTTCATTTGTAGCCACTAACCGCTGCAAAATTTGTGGATGGGCACCTTCTGCATAATCATTTTCGAATCGAATCATATCAACTACTACCTCCAAATTCTCTCTATCTATTCCTCTATCTTACGCCTGTTGCTTCATTTTCGCTATATCTTAAAGAACAGTTCACAACTTCTCTAGTAACAATAGTTACTAGTGGTGAGGTGATGATATTTTACATATGTACTTCGGAAGAGATCGTGCAAAACAGACCTCCTCCGCTTTTGATCACGTTATAAAAAATTTGCTCTTAGTTCGATTACTTTGAATCCTCGTAAGCCAATTTACTAGCAATATCTCCATAATTCAGAATGGGCACCTTCATTCCCCGCCGGAGCCACAGGATGAGTCACTCGTAGTAGCACTAGAATCAGCACACTGTTGGCTGTCCTGGGAGGAAAGATATGCATCATTTGTTGAAAATTCGTTAGTGGAATGGATATGGTGATTGTGCTCATTTGACTTGCTGTGATTTTTATTTGCATTACTGACGATGCCTATGACAACGACAACTCCAACAAATACGATAAATAAAATCATTTATTCCAGCCCCTTTCATTCATTCTATAAATTGTAACATTAAATCAACGCTCGGTAGTACAGTTCTATGTAAAAGTGGCAATAGATAAAATAACACCACAATCGGAAATGATTGTGGTGTTTACGTTATGATTGCGATTTGCGTGTGGAAGATTTTTTTGAACGATTTCCTTCGCTCGAATTTTTCTTTTGCTCTTGTGTTAGAGCATTTTCTTCGCGCACATCTAAATCATCTGGACTTAAATCTGTCGCTAATTCCGCCAACTCTGACTGACGTTTATATTGCTTGCCCTTTGTCAAAATGATCACCTCCAAGTAGTATTACATTGCCCTATTTGGTTTGATCTATTCCCGCGACGGTATGAAATGATTATTTCTAGCTAAACTAATTGCACCATCTGCTGGTTCAAAAGATGGTGATAAGCTTGTAAATCTTGCTCATATAAACGCTGATAGGTCGCTAGGCTATGCTGTTTGATATAGTCAAAGTCCTTTTCAGGAACTAAGTGATGTGTATGGTTAAGCATCCATGCATTTTCCCAAGCCGTTTGCTCAAATTGAATATTCATTTCATGTTCTTCAATCAGCATGGCTAGTAGTTGTTCCTGACGATATATTTCTTTTAAGGCATGTTGCTTTTTCATCGTAAAGATTTCAATTGTACGTGGAAGTGACGCCTGTAATGCTTGTCGATCCACTGCATGACCTAGCTCATGAAGGGTCATTGTTTTGACATAAATTTCAAGTGAAGTTGGAAGCATTAGTTCATTTCTTGCCTCTACTAATCGTTTCGCATCAAATCCTACATAATCCCCAATAAAGTTATAGCTCATATTAATACCTGAATCATCTTGTTTTATCTTGACCGTCATGTTCACAGCCTGCACGACGGATTGAATTACCTGAAATAGTTCTTTTTCTTTAAGTTGTGTCATTCTCTCTATCCTCATTTCCTCTAAAAACAAATAGAAGCGGATTAAATATATACTACAATTAGGAGAAATTCAACAAATTTATCCTGTGGATTGAGAGGAACTTAACAACAAAAAAGGCGCCTGTAGTTTAAAACTACAAACGCCCTGTGTGTGAAGGGTTTCAAGCTATTTAAAAGTGATTAGTTATTGTTGTTATTTCGACGATTTTGATTGCCGTTGGAGTTGTTACTACGCTGTTTACTGCGTGCTTCTCCACCTTTACGTCCTATTTCTTCATAAAAATCGTCGTCGTGCTTTTCAGAGGTAGCTTCTCCGCCTTTGCGGCCAATTTCTTCATAAAATTCTTCGCCGTGGTTTTCAGCCGTAGCTTCTCCACCTTTGCGACCAATTTCTTGATAAAATTCATGTCCATGATTTTTAGACGTAGCCTCTCCGCCTTTACGTCCAATTTCTTCATAAAAATCACGGTCATGATTTCTGGAGGTAGCTTCTCCGCCTTTACGTCCCGCTTCTTCGACAGTCATGTTTTCATTGTTGTTTCTGTTGCGATTGTTTTGCTTGTTAGCCATTTCTATTCCTCCTAAATATTTTTTTGAGCTTTTTACTAGCTCGCTATTTATATTCCCAGTCAAAACACATCTAAACATATTTTTTTAAAAAATTGATTTTCTTATTGTAATAGAACACTGTTAGGAGCTGATTGTTAACAAGCCCATCAATCATATACATGTACCCTTTCCAATATAATACTAATCTATAGTATGTCATCGATGATGAAAGAAGGGTGATGGAAAAATGACGACGCTCACAAAGCCATCTATTGGTTTAACACAATTTACAGACTTCACAATGAAGGGAAGTGCAGCAAAGACAAAGTTTGTGAAGGATATAAAATATCAGGGAGAGTACCATCCAATAAAAGATTATTGGAAAGCCTTGCGTGATGGATTAAAAAAATACCATGAACATCGTTTTAATGATACCTATTTACTCGACATCGTGGATAACGCCCTTCCTGCACGCCAGAAAAATTACCAAGAAGCCGTCAAAGCCTATATAAGATTCTTAAAAAATAAAAACGTACAGTGGTTTGAACCAGGTAAGGCGAATTGGTATTGTGACGATTTAATTGTGCGTTCCAATCCTGAGCTTGGTTTAATCATTGACGATGTGCCCTATTTAATTAAGCTGTATTTTAAAGGAAAAAATGAGCGCATCGATAAACATAAATGTCGATCTGCCCTCACTCTTCTAAAAGACTCCCACTATGCGATTGAACATCCCGACTCTGTTAAACATGCCATTTTAAACGTGCAAAAAGGTCGCTTGATTACAGATGATGATTCAACAGACTATCATCAAATTGCCCTTGAATCGGATGCAGCTCAATTTATGTTTATTTGGAATAGGCTCTAGCTAATTGGAAATAGGTACTTCCTTCAATATAAAATGACTGACAAAAATATATTCAGATATGATATTTTATATTCTAATATGATATGCTTTTAATCCATTACAAAAAGACATTCTTTATAGGATAATAAAAATAATCTAGAAAACAGAAAAAAAGGAAGTGCTATTATGAATGCTGAATTGGTGATGCAGGAGCTAGAGGCTCTTGGCAAGGAACGGACGAAAAAAATGTATATGTCAAATGGCGCCCATGAGCCGTTATTTGGTGTGGCAACAGGTGCTATGAAGCCTATTGCGAAGAAAATTAAAATCGATCAGGCTCTAGCAGAAGAGCTTTATGCTACTGGCAACTATGATGCGATGTACTTTGCTGGCATCATAGCAGATCCAAAAGCCATGACTGTGGAAGATTTTAATCGATGGATGGAGGCAGCTTATTTTTATATGCTGTCGGATTATGTAGTAGCGGTTACTTTAGCAGAGGCACCGATTGCTCAGGAGGTGGCGGATGCGTGGATTGCCAGTGGTGAGGAACTGAAAATGTCTGCGGGCTGGAGCTGCTATTGCTGGCTATTAGGGAATCGCAAGGATAGCGAATTTTCCGAGAGCAAGCTGGCTAACATGCTGGAAGTCGTGAAAAATTCCATCCACGACGTACCCGAACGTACAAAATCGGCCATGAATAATTTTTTATATACAGTGGCTATTTCCTATGTGCCGCTCCACGAACAAGCAGTAGCAACCGCACAGGCGATTGGTCCTGTAGAAATGAAGCGAGACAACAAGAAAAGCACACAGCTAAATGCTTATGAAACAATTCAAAAGGAAATAGAGCGAGGCAGAATTGGCTTTAAACGTAAATATGTAAGATGTTAATCATCCCACTTAAAAGGCATCTATCCTATAAGGATGGATGTCTTTAAAACGAAAAAAATCAATGAATAGTAATATATTTTTATTGAAAAACGATAAATTTTATTTTAAAATCAATATATCATTACCAGTGAGGTGTTTTGTATGAAACATAAAAAGGGGTCAACCATTTTCCTAAAGAGTGTGATTATGCTGCTAGGTATCCCTGTATTAGCTTTAGGACTATTTTGGCTACCTGGGATAGCCAGTAGAGATGCAGCGGCACATCCCGAATCCTCCTATTTGTCTTATCTTTTTTTACTCTATGTGTATGCACTATGCATTCCCTATTACACGGCGTTGTATCAGGCCTATCGCCTCTTAACGAACATCGACCAGCATAAAGCGTTCTCCAAATCATCTGTACGGGCTTTGAGAACGATCAAAAATTGTGCTCTCACTATTGTAGCCGGCCTTGCGCTAGGTATTGCATCAATTATGATAATGTTTACTGGCAAGGAAGATATTACAGGAATTATTACGCTGACACTTATCAGCATCTTTGTAACCAGTACGATTGCAACCTTTGCAGCCGTTCTGCATCGACTGCTCCAAAAAGCCATTGATCTCCAAAACGAAAATCAATTAACCGTATAACAAAATGGCACTACCAATCTTGACTGGTAGTGCCTTTTATTGGGTTAAAACTAATTTCCTATAAAAACATATCAAAATTCTCTTTTCAAGAGTATAATAATTACATATTTTGAGAATTGGAGGATTTATATGAAGAAATTGGTTTTGCTGATGGCGATGCTTACATTATTTTTCACCACAGCCTCTATTGCGAGCGCACATCCAGGGCGTTTAGATAGCAATGGCGGTCACAACTGTTCTGACAAATCAAAGGCTAAAGGGCTTTGTTCTGGCTATCATTATCATAATGGCAATGGTGGCAATGATGCAGGGCCTTCTTCAGGCGGTCAAAGTTATTCTGCGCCAGCCCCTAAAGCAACGGTAGCACCTGTATTAACGAAGGTTGCTGTCTATTTAAATGACGTGAAGCAAAATTATACGCCTAGCGCTTATATGAAAAATGGCACAACCTTAGTGCCAATGAAGGCAATCTTTGAATCTCTTGGGGCAACGGTTAGCTATGATAATGCAACAAAAAAAGTAACGGCAACAAAGGACAGTAAAAAAATTGTGATTGGTGTGGGGAATAAAACGGCTTATGTTGATACAAATGGTTCTGCATCAACAATCACACTCAGCCATCCTGCTGAAATATATCAAGGTACAACAATGGTGCCTTTACGCTTTGTCAGTCAAGCACTTGGCGCAAATGTAACATTTGATGAGGCAGCACTTGTTGTTTATATCTCAACTAAATAATGGACAAGTCTTAAGCAGTATGCTCCTACAAGGTGCTGCTTTTTTTATTGTTTCTTAAAGTTAAAATCATACTTCTTGTTGATTTTACCAGCAATCGTTTCTAGAAATAAAGCCACTGTCATATTCTCGACTTCATTTGTATACCATGCTAGCTTTGCACCATAGTTCTTTTTATTATAATTCACTTCTAATGGCCAGAAATTTTTTGTTTTATACGTATAATCAAATTTTACATAGAGTTGCTTACCATCGGGACATTCCATCACCACCTGGTATAATGGATTTTTTCTTTCTTGTTCAAATTTTACTTTTCTTATTTTGGTTAACATCAAAACCCCTCCTCTCTTCTACTACATTCGACAAAATTTTAAAAAAACCTTTATTCAATGAAAAAGGATAAAGCTCGTGATGACATAGGAGCTTTATCCTGCACAATTAGTTGGCTATAAATTTGTCGTAATAGCGTTTCAGCATGGTCGCCATTTGCTCTCTTGTTAAGGCGCCTGCTGGATTCATGTTCTTACTTCCATCGCCTCGGATAATGCCTTCGCTAATAGCCCACTCCCAAGCCTCTTTATGGGCTGCCCCAACTTCTCTGCTTGTTTGTAAACTAGCTTTTTCAGCTAGTAAGCTTTTCAACGTCTCTATTTCTTGTTTTAGCTCATTATATTGTGACACTGTTAATCCCTCCTCAAGCCCATTTTTAATATCTTGCTGGAACTGTGCTTCTGTAATCCCCATACTTTTTAAATAGTCAAAAGGATCTTTGTGCGTAGTGCCTCCTAGATTTTCCGCAATCCATCGATGTGACTTAATGCCGTTGCCGCTACCATCTAAAACAGTGGGAATCCCTGCCTCTATCGCAAGCTTACGTAACAGCCAAATATAAGCCGCATAGTCCTTTTTAAATTGTTCCTTATCAGCAGTCCGTGCCAATTCCACCTGGGCATAGCTATACGGATTTCCCTTTGGTCCACAGCCATATTGCACGCGATTGACTGGGGCTACTTGTACGATTCTTCCACCACCGCCTACCCAGTGAGAAACAAAGGCATTGGCTTTATTTCGATTCATATAGGCAATTTCGTTTTCCAATGCATTTGGACCTGTATTGCTGCCATTACCTGATTCATGCGCCACAACGTATTTGACTGCCGTTAGCGCTTGATTCGGTAGCCCTGACATCATCTGTTTTTCAATAACATAACTCATGTTGCACCGTCCTTTCCTATTATTTTTAGCGACTGACGCTATGTTATTCTTTTCTTCTTTTTGGGTTTTTTAGGGTAAACAACAGATAATTAGAGGTTCCTTTTGAGGCTTATTAGCTTCTTTTCGCGCTTAAGGCTACTGCGATCGTTTCACCTCTCTTTCCTCGAAGCTATGAAGTGTGAATGTCACAAGGACATCCACTTACTATTAGTAAATGCGCGCACAAAAGTGTTTTCTAGTTAGTTGTGCTCTTTTACTATTTTTTCATTATGATTTTATAACCTCTTTTCTCGCTTCCAAGCATTGACAAAGTATTGTTTTCTGTAGTATTTTAGTTCTTCTAAAATATTGAAAGCGAGGAAAGAAAGTGTGCAGGCAGTAGAGATTATTCGTCAATTACCAAGCTTACACGGCTTTACACAGCTAGTGAAAATTAACAAAGGCTATTCACCTGATAGCAAGTATCTGGTAACAGTTGGTGAAACGCGCTATTTGGTGCGCTTGTCAGATCTAGCACATCATGACAAACGTGCAGTAGAGTTTTCCTTGCTCCAAGAGTTAGCAAAGCAGGGTGTAAGAACACATAAAGCCGTTGACTATACCTTGTTTCAGGAAGCCAATGTATCCGCAATGGTCGTTAGCTTTTTAGAAGAAACACCAGCAGATGAAATTATTCAGGGACTTTCTGACTCTGAGCAATTCCACCTTGGGCTTGCGGCGGGGAAAGAATTAAGAAAAATACATCAAGTGAGCCCTCCGCAAATAATTCATTGGGAGACAACACAGCTCAAAAAGTTTTCTACCTATTTGAAGGCATACCAACAAGATGCCTATCAACTTCCACAAGAAGCTAAACTATTGCGCTTTATTGAAACGCACTTACCACTGTTAAAGCAACGCCCCATCACCCTGCTTCATGATGATTTTCATCTCGGTCACATTATTTGTAAAGGACATACTTACAATGGGGTGATAGATTTTAATGGCTATGATGTGGGTGATCCTTATCATGATTTTTATAATCTTGCCTTGTTTAGTAGACGACAAAGTATCCCCTATTGTATTGGGCAGATTGATGGCTATTTTTCATCTTCACCAGACGATATGTTTTGGCGGTTATATGCCCTCTATGCAGCCATGACTATCTTTTCAACCATTGTTTGGACTCGTCACTATGACCCACGCTCCTTTGACGATGCGTTGGAAAGAATTCACATGATTTTACAGGATCATGATAACTTTTCATCGATTAAGCCTTTATGGTATGCGGAGAATTTGTTCACTCCGTAAGAGGGCTAAAATTTTTTGTCGTTCTGCTGCAAAATCAATTGTTGGCTGAGATTCTTGTTCCTGATCACCACTCTGCTGAAACCACTGCGGAATGATTTCCCGTCTTCTGGCTTTAGAATGTGATGACACTTGCTGCTTGCGGGCTTGAAAACGCTGCTGGTCGATAGCAATATCTGCAAGACTCTTTATGTTCTGATGGCACCAATTTTGTAAGATGCTCTCTACATACCGCCAGCGTAAAACATTATGCTCCACCGCTAGCTTCATCGCATAGATGACCATGTCCTCTGAAAAAACAGTGAGCCAATGACGAATTTTACTAGCAATATAGGCTGTTTGTTTGCCAAAGCCTTGTTGCACATAAAAGTGGTAGGCAGTGTTAGTAGACTCCTTATCATCTTTATCTTTTAGTAATTGATTATTTAGTAAATTATTATTTAGTAGTGTGGGCTTTTCCGTCGATGGTACGACCGTTGACGAATTTCCCGTTGACGGTATAGCAGCACGTTTTGATGCTTCATAGACAAAAAATTCTACCCTACCGAACTTGCCGTCTTTTCCTCGTTCCTGTACTTTTTGAAGATAGCCCGCCTCTATGAGTTCGTCCAAAATTTTGGCTGTCGCTTCCCGCCCACATTTACTACGTATTGCTAAATCTGCAAGACTAAATGACCAATCATCTGGCAAAGACAGCATATAGGCAAGCAGACCCTTTGCTTTCCAGCTTAATTGCTCATCATTTAAAAATGCTTTATCCAAAACCACATAATTCTCCTTTTTGGCTACTCGATAAATCATGACGATCCCTCTTTCCATCTAATGTCCTTTCTAACTATATAAAGAAAATTTTTAAAAATGGGACATAAAAAAAGAACATGCCATGAAGCATGCTCTTTTAAGCCGGTGAAAAAATTTTTTTAGCGAATTCCTATCATAACAAGCGAAAGGTGGTAGAAAGAATGAATTTTGTAACGTCCCCTCTTACCAAGAAGGTGAATAATGTTTTTATTCATGTCCGAGATTTACGTCAATCAGCAGAATGGTATAGCCAACTTCTTGGTCTGCCCTTTTGTGAAGAGAAGGTAGTTTCGCCTGTCTACAATTTACCCATTTCCTCTGAGACGGGAATTACCTTAGACGATCACACATTTGATCCTGGCTTTCAGTTACAGCCGTCCAAGCATGTGTTGTTTAATTTCTACACAAACAATATTGACGATGCCTATCAGTCTATGAAAGACAAGGGCATTCCGATTGTTCGGCCTATAGAACGTTTTGATGACTTTGCTTACTTCAACATTCAAGATTTAGATGGAAATATAATCATGATCTGTAGTGGGTAATGCAAGCAGCAGAAGCAAACAATTGCTTCTGCTGCTTGTTATTCATAAAGCTCTTTATAGACAATGACTTTTAAAGCTGCAATCTCTTCATCGGATAATTTGCCTTCCACCATTTGTAGAGCTTCTTCCTGCGTCATCGAGCCGTCCTGCAATTTTACACGCATGTCGTTCAAATCGGTAATGCCCACTTTTTGAATTAAGACTTTCGTTGCCTCTTCTTTTGTCGTAAACGGTAATGTACTGCTATCGACCGTTTTCGCCTCTTCCATATAGGCTTTTAATTGTGGGTCATTTTCAATGGTATTTTTGATTTCTTCCTTTTGTCCGCTATTTTCTAATTCTGTCGACAAGGTATCTACAATTTTTTCAGAGGCAAATTTTGTGCCGAAATGTAGTACACCATACCCCACTACACCAACAAATATAGCAATTACCACTAGAAATTTAATCAATCTCAACTACGCTCACTCCTTTATACACGTTCATCATACTATATGGAGCGGTTGTTGAGAAACAATTCTCCCTAGAAATTATGTAAAAAAACCCCATCTTTGAAGATGAGGCTTATTTAACGTATTTCAAATACTTCCGCACAAATTCAACAATGTAGAGAACTTCCTCTTCCGTCATCGTTAGCAGCTTGCAAACACGTTGTAGTCTAGCAGGTAATGCTAATTGCTGACGTACCTGATGAATATACATATATTTGCATTTCCGCGGATTTACTTTGTCTCGTATTTGCTTATATCGTAGATATGCATAGCGGGCAAAGGCGTTGAGCATCTCCCGCTCCTGCTCATCACGCTCCCTCTTTTTAGCAGCCTCATCAATGATGTCCGTGTCAAATATCTGTGTACCATCTGTTAATTGCATAGTACCACCTCTCTATTGCAAATGTACTCCTCTCTATTAAATGCAACAAAAAAAGCCACACCTAGGGTAGATGTGACACTTTTTATGATTTTTATATGTAATGATTGGTGGATAGAATTCTAAATGTGACGGATATACTGTCTAATCTGACGGATACAACGCTCATTTTGATGGATAGAATCGCTTAGAATGGATTGCTCATGCAAATCAGTGGATAGAATGCTAAATGTGACGGATACAATGTCTAATCTGGCGGATACAATGCTTATTTTGATTGATAGAAATGCTTAGAATGGATTGCTAATGCAAATCGGTGGATAGAACTCTAAATGTAACGGATACAATGGCTAATCTGACGGATACATCGCTCATTTTGATGGATAGAAATGCTTAGAATGGATTGCTCATTTCAAATCGGTGGATAGAATTCTATATTTGACGGATAAAATATCTACTCTGACGGATACATCGCTCATTTTGATCGATAGAATGGATTGCTCATGCAAATAAGTGGATAGAATGCTAAATGTGTTGAATGCAAGGCTTATTCTTAATTGATGGCTGCTATTAGCTTCATAGATAATACACAAAGATTGCTACGATAATGTTTGGTATTGCTAATAGTAACGCATTATTTATGAGAAGATTGCGTTCGTTTCTGTCTTCATTGGTTTCTGTTGCGAAATTGGCGCGCATTCTATCTCCGCTTGCGATGGCTCCTGACAATAACATGGCAGAAACGATGAAAATTCCACCGAGTAGCCCTGAAAGCAAATGGGCTTTCTCTCTACCCCATATGAGAATGGAGCATATCACACCTAGAATGGACAAGATGGTGCCAATGCCTATATACTTCATTTTCAGCCTCCCTTCGTTTATTATACGGCTAACCGCTCTTTTTCGTTTCAATAAATCCCTATGTACCTATTAAAATTTTTCCTTTTCCAGTAAAATACTATAAGGATGGAGGTATGCAAATGAAAGACAAAATAAGAGCATTAACGAAAATGACCTTAGATGATTTAGTACATAATAGATATGAGAAACTTCAACAGGAGAAGATATTAACAGAGGATACTGCTATATTTCTGCAGGAGGTTTTCGCCTTGCAAGGTACCTTAACATGGCCGCTGGATGAAGCTTCCTTAGCTATTGATGTATATGAAATGAATGACCAAAGTTGTTTTACAACAGAAATTCGCTATTTATGGTTTGATGATGAAGAAAGTGCTGTGGTTCTTTTTTGCAAGGCCTATACAAATGCAGATCAAACGGAGATCACTGCTTTCATGATTGATACGGTTGATGCCTAGTATAGTATCCGCGCCAAACGTTCATAGTAAGTATGGTGTGAAACTCACGCCGAATCATACGACGGAGGGATCAATTTATGAATGGAATTCGTGAAGGTTTAATCCCCACTATACTCGGGTCAGCTGTTACGGCGGCAGGCTATGCAATGAAGCAAAAACATGGCTCTAACAAAATGGTGGCCAATACGATTTTTGGCTTTGGCTTAGCACACATTGTGTTAGGTGCAATTGACCTGGTAGAGCATCGTCGTTAACGAGAGAAGGGCACGCAATGTGCTCTTCTTTTTTGTATTTTTTTCTATTAAATGCTAACATTGTCATAAAAGCTTAAGGAGTACAGTGATGGCGACAATAGAAGATTTTATAGCACTTGATATACGAATCGGCACGGTATTAGAGGCTGAGGAACTGCCAAAGGCTCGGGTTCCTGCGATTAAAATGAAAATTGATTTTGGTGAAGAATTGGGCATTAAACAGTCTTCCGCACAAATTACGAAGCGTTATACACCCGAAGTCATTATTGGGAAGCAAGTAGTGGCGATTGTTAATTTCCCGCCACGTCGCGTTGCGGGTTTTAAGTCAGAGGTATTAGTCATTGGTGGTGTACCTGTGGAGGGAGATGTAATCCTGTTAACGCCCGATCAGCAGCTGCCCAATGGAACGAAAATACAGTAAAAGCCTCTCGCATTATGCAAGAGGCTTCTTTTTCTGAAGTGGTATCCAGATTTCACTTGTAAAGGTTGGTGAGGAAAAATCCGTGCTTGTATGGCGCACGATTTCTGGACCAGCAACCTGTTCATAGCCAGATGATGGGAACCACTCCGCATAAATGCGCCCCCATGTTTCCTGCAGTGTTTGTGGGAATGGTCCAATCGCTTCAAAGACAGCCCACGTACAAGCGGGTACATCCAACTGTGAAAAATGGTGAGCCGTTTCGGTTGTGGCTACGCCGATATAATGATCAAGCTCGCCCTTTTCCTCCATTCTGCCCTCAGAAAAGTTTGTGGAGGCTTGGATGATTCCTGTTGGTTCTACATTCGACAGCTTTTTTAGTTGCCCAATATCCTCCATTGTTAATGCACGTGCCATTTCAGTTATCGCTTGATTTTCTCCTTGAAAGACGATAGGTACTCTTTTCAAAAGACCCACGATGTGAAACGCTTCTTTTTGTTCGAGTCGGTAATTCATTTCACAACCTCCTTGTATGGTAAGTTGGAAGGTCATTCGTGGAAACGCTTTTAGGTGCTGACCATTTTGCCTCGCCTCCGATGGTGTGATGCCATGCATTTGCTGAAAGGCTCTTGTAAATGCATCTGCAGAGCGATAGCCATAACGAATCGCGATATCGAGAATTCTCATAGATGAATCTGAAAGTTCCAGTGCGGCAAGCGTCAGACGCCTACGACGAATATACTCTGATAGCGAGATGCCTGCTAGAAAGGAAAACATACGTTTAAAATGGTATTCCGAGCAATAAGCTAATCTCGCAGCTTCTTGCACATCAATTTCCTCTGTTAGATTGGCCTCGATATACGTAATCGCCTTATTCAACCTTGTTAAAGAATCCACTTCTATCACCTTCCTTATCTTTACTTTAGCAGGAATAGTAGCCCTTCATCCGACAATTGGTGCCCCATTTAGTCGCCTTCCAAAAAATAATCTATCGAGCAGGCAGATAACTAGCTTTTGAAGCTACTTTCACATACATATAATAGTGTAAAGCTAATTTTAGCCTTACACCTCCTGACTTGATACTTAGGGTCACTGCTCGCACAGTGGCCCTATGAAAATAAAAGATCATTGTGTCGGATCATAATTTCCGTTACAATATTTGTAAAAACAGTCTATTGAGCTGGAGGCAGCAACATGGATCGTCTTTTCCAGTGGTACAAGTATTTAAAATACATACTCATTCCTATAATTATTTTAAAATACTTTCGTGGTGAGAGTGTACCGAATGCGCATCCTCTAATCATTCTTGAATATACTCTCCTATTTGGTGTGAGCTTTTTACTCATTATTCTACAGGATTTTTTCGCCATTCGTAAAAAAACAAAATTCCTACTACGTCTCATCATACTGATTATTTTACTGTTTTTGGCTATAACTGCCATTGTCTATCAAGCGACAATGTCTATTATTTTTTCAATCCTACTACTAGGCGTGTTAGGTACGGCACTTTATTTACATAGAAATGAAGAAGGAGAACAATAAATGGTACATGAAAATAATAGTAAGCGATTACTTTTAATCATCGGTTGGGTCAATGTGGTAGTAGCCCTTCTCCTATTCCAAGCTTTTTGTGGGCTTATGGCTATCTGTATGGGGATTGTACTTAAAAAGGATTATCAAGCACCAACCCATGGGCTAGTCTTGATAGGAGTTGGTATCGTGAGTACGGTTATAGGTTGGATGCTCAATCATTTCTATATGTAAAAATGACCAAGAACCTAGATTCTTGGTCATTTTATAATTAGCGATAACTATGATGTGTTGGTTCAAATAATGCTTCATCGGCGTTTCGCACAAGTGAGAAATGATCCACATTGTAATGGCCATGCAGGATGTCGTTATGGTGGGCAACTGTATCTTCTGGTGATAAGTATTGGGAACCATTTGTTGAATGGCCATCTCCCACCAATGTGACATCAAAGCCCTGAATAGTTGCTGCTCTAACTGCTGTATCCACGCAATGCTCGGTTTTGCAGCCCATCATCACCAAATGCTCTACCTCATTGGCCTGTAAATAATCGAGTAAGCCTGTCTTATAAAAAGCGTTCGTAGCCAGTTTATCAAAATAAACAGCGGTAGTAGGTACTTGGATCGCTTGATGTACTTGAAAGCCTTCCCCTTCTCCACCCGCTACATCCTGATCACGCACAAAGATAATATATGCCTCTACCTCAATAGCTATTTGAATAACGGCATTGATTGTTTTAAGCAATTCATCCTTGCGATAGACGGCTTGTTCATCCTGATTTCCCTCGATTAATTCTTGCTGTGCATCAATGATCACTAGTGCTTGCTTCAAAAGCATCTCTCCCTTATCGTTTGCTAACAATATTTTACCATTAATAGTTAATTTCTGATATGCATTATTTTATAACTTTTGAAACCGTCATACCATCCCCAATGGGTAAAAGAATCGAATCCAGCTGCGGATGATTAGCCACTGTGACATTGAACTTTTTCATGATGGCTGTATAGCGCTTGGGTGTCGCCATAGGGTCTGCTACACTGCCTCCTGCTAGGACATTATCTGTCACAATGAATGCACCAGGGCTTGCTAGCTGTATGCAATAGGCTAAATAATTTTCATAGTTATCCTTATCAGCATCAATGAAGAAAAAATCAAAACACTGTCCCGTTGCCACAAGCTTTTCAAGGCTATCCAATGCAGGACCTGTCATATACGTTACCTGCTCGGCAAAGCCTGCCTTGGCAAGATTTTTAGCGGCTAGCTGTGCATATTTATCCTCTAACTCTAGGGATGTCAGTTTGCCTTTCCCTTCCATTCCTCTCGCCAGACAAATACCACTATAGCCGCCAAGAGCACCAATTTCTAAAATAGCCTTTGACCTAGTAATCGATACAAGCATCGTCAACAGCTTTCCTGATGATCGAGAGACAGAAATAGCAGGCATACCATTTTCGGCAATAGAGGACAGGACATCCTCTAATAGGGCATCGTCCTGATAAAATACCTCATCTATATAGTTATTCATTTGTTTCATGTACGTTATCTTCCTCTTGTAGACTGTCGTTGGTTTCATTTTCTTGAATATCAAACAACTGGCAAAATTCTTGGATAACTAGATCGATGGCTTTTAATTCACCGACTAAAATTTGCTGAATCGATTGAAATTCTGGCTGTTCTAATTGCTGTTTAATGGTAGCTCGCTTCACATGCAGCATCTCTAAAAATGAAATCGCTTTGCCGCGTCGGAACGTTTTTGCTCCTCGCTGTGGCGCGCCTTCCATGCCTCTGTGGCGTCCTCCACGGTGATGTCCCTCTCTCATATGCTCTCTAAATCCAGATCCTCTCATTTCTAAAACACTCCTTTTGTATACATTTGTATACATTAATTTAAACTGATTGTATACAAATGTATACAAATTGTCAATTAAACATAATGCTTTCATGCTTCAACATATGTTAGACAATAGGGTAAACGTATCGAAATGGAGGTTAGATGAGTGAAAAGGGTTATAAAATATGTGTTGGGCATCGGTACATTATTGATACTGTCAGGCATATTTTTGATTGGGGCACAATCTCACTATAATCAGAAGGAAATTAAAATTGCCAGTAAGCTATGTCTTGAAAATGGCGGACAGCCTACTATCATCCGCGATTATTTGGCTTTGAATTACTCCTTTTCATGTCAGAAGAACTGAGGTAGTACATATATGGATAGTGAACTGAGTTGCTAGAAAATCGAGTAAATTTCATCTATCTTTCAGGCAAATGGCTAGCTAACAAGATTACTTTTACATACAAATAGTAGTGTAAAGCAAATCTAGCCTTTCCATAGCTCTCCTGTTTTGAGGTCACTTTCCTTGGAAGGTGGCCTTTTTTGGCATGAAAAAAGACGTCATGTCGACGTCTTTAATGTTTGATCGATATCCTCAATCAACCTATCCACTTGTTCCTTTGTTATCTTGATGACATATAATTCTGTCGTTTCGATTCCATCAAGGCTTGTTAGGTGTTTAGGATATTGATAGTTATTTGATATCTCCTTGTCCATACAATCACCTCTTCAATAGATATATTCGACATAAAGTATAGCAAACCTTCTATAAAAAGGAAAATAACAGTATATTTTTTCACTAAAATAGCTATCATTTGGACGATTTAGGATAAAGAAAGGTTAAAGCGATAAGTCCATTTAGACTATCCGTGTGTAAAAGTGCTTATTGCTTACCAAATTTCGCAATTTTTTTGAGGTAGAAAAACCCGATGGAAACAATGATAGCTCCATAGACTTTCAGCATCACATTTCTAACAGGCGCCTCCTCTATGGTTGTACTGAGAAAGGCACATCCTACGACAATGATTACCATCCCGATGATGGCATGAATATATTTCACTATATTTCCCCTTTTCTAGTAGGCAAGTCCGACGCGTGTTCTCAAAAATTCCTCACTGAAGATTTGTTGGTAGGCAAAATCTGCTGTATCCGCTACTGAAATTTCGCTACCTCCCTCTGGCAAGAAGTTGCGTTCAACGCGGTAGTTTCCTGTCCAGGCCCCATCAGGTAAATAGGTAGGACAAACAATTGTCCAATCCATAGCAGATTGCTGTAGCTGTTCGAATACACGTTGGTGCTCCTGTGCAGCAAAGGTCGATTTTCGTTTCGATTCCGTTGATTGGTAACGAAGAAGAGTCGGCGTTACACGACTTTGTAGAATCCCTGCTGTTCCAATCGTAATGATTCTTGTCACCTGTTGCTTTGTCATCGCTTCAAGAATCAATGGTAAGCTAGCCGATAATGTAGTGCCTCCATCTGTATTTAATGCACTCACCACCACATCCACATGATGCATTGCCTGCTCGATATCCTGCTTGTTTAAAACATCCCCTTTCATTACACACAGCTGTTGATGATGGTGCGGTAATTTATCGGGATTTCGGACTAATAGGGTGACCTCATGCTGATCCTTTATTGCTAGTTCTACCAAATGGCTGCCGACACGTCCACTCGCGCCTAATATTAATATTTTCATTTCTCTCACCTCTTTATCATTATATTACAATTCCCTTTATATGTAAAAAGGCACAGATCACAGTGCCTCCCCTCTACTATTCACGCTCTAGTAATTGAACATCAACCATAAATAGATGCATATTATTCTTTTCAGCTAGCTCATCGATAATCGATTGAATTTCACTTTCTGTACTTACATCAATTTCTTCCCCATCGTGTAATTGAATAGTGATGACTTGATGCGCTGGAGAGTCTATTAGATAACCAACTGTACTATCAGGCGAGTAACCTGCCGACCGTATCGCCAGTAACACTTGTTTTGTAAAATTCGTAGCTTGTAATTTTTCGCCAAGCTCCTCAGCATAGGAAGTTGCTCTTTCGGTGCTCGGAGCTATAGCTAAAGGCTCCCTTTGTACCATCCACAATGACATCACAACCAGTAAGCACATGAATAAAAAGAAGATTTGCAGGACACTTTTCATACATTCGCTCCATTTCTCCATGAAATTTACAGGCGGAAGTCTAGCAATCTTTTTCCCTGAAATTGTTATTATTCTCACAGCTATGTATGGCTATTTCTCTCTTTAATTATTAAAAAATAATTTTCTTTTTGTACAAAGGGCAAATTACCAAGAAGTTTTGTTTGTGGCTTCATAGATTAGAAATGTAAAGGTTAGCGCTACCATTACTAAAAAACTAACAAAAAGGGAGATTAAAAGATGCAGGATAGTAGATATAGTCAATATATGAATTGGAATCATAAAAAAGAAAAGTGCTGTGAACAATATGTAAAATGCTATTGTCATTTAGAAAAAAAATGTGAACACAAACAAGAAGGATGCAAATGCAAACACAAGCATGAGCATTGCAAATGGGAACAGAAGCATCAGCGATGTAAGTGTCATGAAAAGGATGACCATTGTAAATGGGAACATAAGGAGGATTCTTGCTCTTGCAAAAAAGAGGAGGAAGAGTACTACTACGAGAAGGATTATTCCAAAGATCACAAGTGTAAAGGCTGTATTTGTCATCTATTAAGATGCTTATCTCCTGGCACTTTGGTTGATGTTATTTTAGCAGGTGGCGGTAGCTTTGCAGGAATTTTATTCATCAGCTTAGATCCTAAAACTTGCTGCGCTACATTCTTAGAGGTAGATGCTGCAGCAGCAACACCACTTATCATTGATTGCCAGCAAATTATTGCCATTAGAAACGCGTAACTGTTCCATTATCATACTTGACACCAATTCATATACCATAATCCTACCACTATAAGCACATTTAATCTTCTGCCAGGTTCGTGAAACCATACCTGGCAGAATTCATATTTTTTCAGCTATTCATTGACAATGACTTTGACAATAGGCTCTAATTTCCCTCTATTCACATCGCCAAGATAATCAACATCTACTACGACAGCTCGTGGCTCAAAACGTTGGATACATTCTATGAGGCGTTTTGTGTTTATTTTCTTCATACGCTGGAAGGGTTTACGAATATCAGACCTTGTCACATATTCGCGGAGCGGACAAGGAATCGTAAACGTCGATAAAATAAATGCTACATTTTGTAATATACCTTCCACGCCTGTAGCATTACCATTAACATTACTTAAAGCCGTTACTTGATGTGTCATTCTATCAACCTTTCTTCTACGTTCATACAATTGGTACTTTGGAAAAAGAGCACTTTGTTATTTATGCTTGCTCATTAAAAATTATGAACGCTTTGTTTTTATGTACCCAATGTTATTTTTATTCAAACAACATCTTAGTTGATAGGCTGACCTACAAGCTTAGCGCATGATGGCGTAGTAAATAACATACAGCCAGCTAAAACAGCCATGGATGATTGCCCAAATGATGGAGTGATGCACACTCCAGGAGATCGTAATCGCTAAAACCGAACCAAAGCCAATGCCATTTTTAACCACCGTTTTATGCTCCACTTTTTTCACCTTCCTAGTGCTTTTTAACTCTCCTTCTTGCCATCGCAATCGGTTTCCCTCCTATCGTTTTCTATGTTTATGCAGGAACGAACAAGGGCAATCTGAAAGAAAGGATGTGATGTTATGACAATTTTCATGCTGACTGCCACGATTGGCATCCCCAGCCTTATGGCATATCTTCAGCACAAATGGGCTAGCTTTCGCCTTCTTTTCAACATACTAGGTGTCCTTGCTGCGATTCTGTTTAGCACGATTGCCGCTACAGCTATAACGAACATTATTCTTGAGGATGTAGTCTTTATGACAACGATCCATGCTGTGTTCTTAAACCCTGTCTTTCTAATTACAGGGGCGTACCTTGGCTTATATCTGATTTACCGGTTCATCATGATGACAATTCATGAAAGAGACAAGCCGCCATCCCTTTAGTAGAAATCACAATAGACGTGCCAAGTCTGGATTGTTGGATTGTAGAATAAATAAAAATTACCATGATCCACGATGTTCAAACGCGCTTTTGCATCGGAGGCAATTTGGAGGACAAATGGCGCATCGTCACCGAAATCAACGCCACTTTGACAAAAGCTTGGATAGCCACCAATTTTATGGAGTGGATAGAGGTCTTCAACAATATCCTCAAAATAGTCGAGCTGCTCTTCATGCTCCAACGTCAAAATCTCTTCCTCCAATTGAGCAGGAATACCGCCCCCATCCCATGTTGGATAGTCGTTCGTGATATGTTGTGGTATGAGTGGAAACGCGCGAATTTGTTCATGCTGCCATTCGCGCTTTACTAAGCCTTCCAAAGTGGTGTACGTTCTAATATCAAAATAAGAACAAAGATCATCCTCCATCAGATGATCTAATAGACGTTCATCGACAAAGACTGTGACTAATTGAAAAGACTGTAATGCCATCGGTACATAGGGTAGACCTTTTAGAAAAAACGTAGCGAGCGGCTGATAGCCAGATGGTGGCTGCTCTTCTGGTAAGGACCAGCCCACATAGCCAATCCAGCTTTCCAATAAATCATGTGTAGGTCGAATACCACCAGTTTGAAAAATCGTGGCCTGCGTGGCTAGTTGAGCCCGAATTTGTTCAATTGCCATCCGCTGGCTCCTTTTGTCGACAGCAGCAATCTGTTGTATGGTCGTTTACCATGCCCACTGCCTGCATAAAAGAATAACAAATAGTACTACCGATAAATTTAAAGCCATCTTTCTTCAATTGCTTGCTCATACGATCACTAATTTCTGTCGTCACAGGCACCTCTTTGATGGATGCCCACTCATTCATAACTGGTTTGTGATCTACAAAGCCCCAAATATAATCTGAGAATGAGCCATGCTTTTCCTGTATTTGGAGATATGCTTTAGCATTTGTCACCACGCTAGCTATTTTTAATTTATTGCGTACAATCCGTGTGTCTTGCTGCAATTCCTCTAACTTGTCTGCTGTATAATGGATAATTTTTTCCACATCGAATTGATCAAATGCCTCACGATAGCCTTCACGCTTTTGGAGAATCGTCCACCAGCTCAAGCCAGCCTGTGCCCCCTCCAAGCAAAGCATCTCGAATAAATGCTGGTCATCATAGACCGGTACACCCCACTCCTTGTCATGGTATTCCACATACAAAGGCTCATCTAGCTTGACCCAATCACATCTTTTCATTTTTATACCCTCCATTTTATGTATCCTTTACTTAATAGCTGTAATGCAAAGCCATCCTTTACTTGATTTTTCGGTGACATACACGGTTTGAAAACCGATACGTTCTAATAATTGCTTCGTTGCCTCAGGTGTTTGATAGGCTTTCATATGATAGTTCATCTTGTAGAGCTCTGCTATGATAATAAATTTCCCACCATTTTTCAGAACCCGCCATACTTCCTCTACATTCTGCTCCAGGGATGGCCAAAAATAGTGCGTTTGAAAGGCCGTAATCGCATCAAAAAACTGATCATCGTATGGAATGCTTGAAACGCTTGCCTCTTTCACAATGACGCTACCACTGGCAACATTTGCTTTATTCAATTTGATTGATTCCTTCACTGCCTGTGTGGAAAAATCTATCCCATATATTATACCATTTGGATTCAATTTGGATAAAATTTGGAGCGTTTTCCCACCACCACAACCTATGTCTAACACACGATCACCGTCATTGATAGCTCCTTGCCTGATGAACCATGCATTCATACCACGATGGGCAAAATTCATAATTTGTAGCATCGTTGAGCCAATCCATCCATTTGGCTTTTTCGCTTGTTCAATTAACGTTTGTAAGAGTGACATGATTGGATTCCCCCCTCAAGTAAGATTGTTAAAATAGAATTAGAGCTTTAAAATAAAAACGCTTACTAGTTTGTACGTACTTCAAAACAATTTGTTTCATTTTTTACAAAGGAGGAAGATTTTATGATTCAACAAGCAAACCAGAAGGACGCTCATGCTGCGGCCTCATTAGCCTTACTGCTCTGGCCTAATCATACACTAGAGGAATTTACCGAAGAGATGACACAGCTGCTAAGGGAAGAAAACGCAGCTATTTTCCTTGCCTATGACGATGACGAAGCAGTTGGATTTGCCCAATGCCAGTTAAGAACAGACTATGTAGAAGGGACTGACTCGAGTCCAGTCGGCTATTTAGAAGGCCTTTTTGTGAGAGAGGAATATCGCCAGCAGGGCTA
Organism: Lysinibacillus sp. JK80; assembly: GCF_027557635.1. NCBI lineage: Bacteria > Bacillati > Bacillota > Bacilli > Caryophanales > Bacillaceae > Lysinibacillus > Lysinibacillus sp. JK80. The sequence continues at coordinate 1,105,498 of NZ_CP058997.1, forward strand.
TGCAAGACTGCTTGTGGAGAAATGTGAGCAATGGGCAAAGCATAGGGGCTGTCTAGAGTTTGCCAGTGACTGTGAATGGGACAATGACGAAAGCCTAAGGGTTCATCTTCAGCTCGGTTTTACAGAAGCTAATCGCATCATTTGCTTCACGAAAAAATTATAAAATGGCTGACAAAAAAATCACAGGCGTTGCAAACATAGCACCTGTGATTTTTCGACATTTTTTTAGTTTAGATATGTATTGTTGGAAATATTTCGTTCGCGCTCATCTATGATTAATTGGATCATTAATGCGAGTTGTTGTTCGATTCGCATATTATTTAGATGTAAGATATCAGCAATCACATTCTTGTGCTTCTCTGCTAATTCCATCTCCTCTAGCATTAACATAATTTCCTCTTTTGTCAGCCCAAACATACTCATATCACCCCAATACTCTCTCTATTTATTATTGTAAAATCATTACTCCCATTTCATAATTAACGAAAATTTATCTTATTGCATGAACCATTTTTACTAATTATAGGTTTAAACATAGAAAATAATCAATCTATTATCCACATTTATTTAATATTTATTTTACATTAAGTAAAAACTTTTATTATGTTGGTTATAACTTATACAAAGATTGTATAAGTTTCCCTGTGGAATATTTCAAAATATTGCAGTAATTGCAACAAGACATCTATACCATTATAAAAATATTCTTGCATTTTGTCGAATTATAGATTTTTTTTGCACAAATTAAAATTAATTAACAGCCCAAACGTATTCCTTTACCCATTTTTCACATATATGAAATATCAATACACGAATCCATAAAAAAAGTAATTTCAAAATTGAAACTACTTGTCTTATTTGTATAATCGGCTTTTATATTATTTTTTTAATATCATATTTCACTATTTCTAATTTCATGTCCTCAATTTGAGAAACCTTTGATGCTGTATCCTTCTGCCATGTCGCTGACTGCACATGTCCTTGTACAAATAATTGGCTGTTTTCCTGGACCACCGCTGGAGCCTTTACTGCGGCTATATCAGTATGACGCATTTCCAATAATGATTTATTGGACAGCGCTAAGAATGGTCTAGCCGCCTTATCCACCCTACAATTTTCAATACGCCCCCTTGATTGATCTGACCAAATCATGGCATAAGAGCTTTCTTGACCATCTTTAAAATAGCTATTAGCTATCTCAAAAATTGCATCAATGCAAGTAATTCCGTTTCCTTCCATTTGTTCAAACGTGCAATATTGTGTAAATAATCGGGCATTGTTGATATAGATATGGTGGCTCTGCAGCTCTCGAATCGTTGTATGATGCATCATGATTTTGGCATGTTCATTACCATAAACACCACCTGATTGCCCAAATTGAATAATCGATTGCTGTAGCTTTAATCCACTAGCATCAACAATAATATGAAATTGCTGATGGTTTTGAATTTTACATTGGTTCATCGAAACATTTGCCTCATCCACAATGGTAAGCCCGACAGCCATGCCATTACGAACATGACATGTATGCAATTCCACCTTGCTATTTTCTATCAACACCTGCGCCTTGACATGCCGAGAAACTTGACAATCATAGAACTTGGCTTCGGTTTTTTCTCCAAGATACAACCCATGGCTTTGACCATCTGAAAAAATAGAATCAGATACCATTAGTTCACTGCGATGAACCACCATATTCGTATCAAGATGCTCTTTTATTTCACAGCCATCCATCCTGAAAGTCGTGCTATCAAACAATTGAATGCCTACCCCTTGCCCTTGGTGCACTAAACAATTGGTCATCGTAATCTCACTCGACGCAGCTATTACTTGTGCCTTGTCATGCCCATGAATTTCACAGTCCTCCATTGTCATCTTGACATGGCGAATCGCAAAAATACCATGCTTCTTCCCTTCCAACAGCATACAATTCGTCAAGGTCAGCTCACAGTTTTGAGCGATAATCTGTGCCTTCCTATGATGCTCAAATGTCGTGTCGACTAGAATAACACTGGAGCCATTCGCCACACGCAAACCAAAATGATTCAGTGGCGTAGCAAGCACTGCACAATTTTTCATCAGCAAACTACCATAGCTCACCATCATCTGCGTTCGAATCAATTGCTCCTCAATCACACAATTCTCTAGCTGTAAATCACCTTTCACATATAGCCCCTGCCCTTGCCGGAACCGTAAATTACGCATCGCGACAGGTGTTTGATAGCGAATAAATACGCCACCCTTGATGGTCACATTGCCAACCCCATACAACGTCAGCCGCTTGGCAATATCCAAGCTTTCCTCATAAATCCCATCCCGAATTTCAATCATATCCCCAGGCGCCGCCTCTTCAATCGCCTGCCCGATACTTTGATAACGATGCATTATGCTCCTCTTCACCACAAGTACAGCCATTTACACACTCCTAACCAAAAAATGTTCGTACCCTATTTATATACCGAACATGCTTGTGCTTATTCAATTTTGTGTAAAATTGCTGGAATATGCAGGTGTTTATTTGGAATGTTTGACGGTTTAATGAAAGTGGGGAAAAATGAAAAAACCAACAACAACCGAATTCCCTCGGTCATTGCTGGTTTTTTTCATTTACATTATTTCTTGCGTTTCACAAATACAATAACAAAAATAGCGGCTAGTGCTGCTAGGATAGCGATCATCCAAACTGTGTTTGAGTTGGATGCTGTGTCATCTGCTGCGGCTGCTTGTTGCTCTTCTCTTGGTGTAGCGTTCGAAGACTCCGTTTCTTTGGCATCCTCTTTCACCACTTGTGCAGTGCTAATTTGCACATATTGTAGTGTTGCTTCATTCGAGTCGGATGCTTCATGCTCGTGGCTGTCACCATGGCCTTCTGCATGATCCCCGTGGTTTTCCTCTTGCCCACCGTCATGACCATGATGGTGATCCGCTGCTGTTGTAAAAATAGAACGTTCTAGCTGTTGCCCTACCCAGCTTTTGGCATCTGTTGAATCGGCAAAGATGCGAGGGTGTCCTGACAGCATGTATGTTTTACCTTCGATGATGATTCCTGTTTGGTCACCTGTGACAACGTCTTCAATCGTACCTGTTGGTCCTTCTGCAAAGCCGCCCATTTGAATAAGCGTATGTCCGCCCATATCAAATGTTAGGTGCTCTGTTAAGAATGCAATGTACTCTTCTTTCGTCATGGTTGCGTCAGGATTGGCTAGCTCAAGTTTATGATGAAAAAGTGCTGTATTTATTTCCTTGTACGTAATATCTCCCTCTAGCGAAGATACGTAATCCTCTTTTTGAGCTGCTTGTGCTAGCTCATCTACTGTTGCTCCCTCAAGGCCGAAAAAGCCACCTACCCAGCCTGCAAAGTCCTTGCGTGAAAGATTGTCTGTTGGGTTTAAGGCCATATCTTTGCCATTGTACCCAAGAAGCCCAATACTGTGTAGTACCATAATGTCCTGAATATTGGCGGCTGTTTCAGGGACATCCGTGAATAGTGTACTTTTATCCATCGTATGGGCGTAGGCAACGGGTGCCATGAATAAAGTACTCATCAATAATAAAAGTAAATATTTTCTCAAAATGATTCCACCTTCCAATGCCTTAGTATACAGATGAAATGTGAGGGAAGTTTGAAATCCACAGGTATTTTCTATAGCTTAAATTGACGAATCAGGGCGTTTAGTTGTTCAGCAATTTCTGCTAAATGCTCGGCACTATGTTTAATTTCAGCCATGGAGCTTGCAGTTTGCTCAATGGTAGCCGATGTTTCCTGAATGCCTGCCGCTGATTGTTCGGAGACAGCAGCAATTTCATCGACTGCTTTATTAATCGTGACAGTATTGTGAACAACCTTAGCTAGCTCCACTGACATACCTTCAATGCCTGTCGCAATGGCCTCAATAACATCCGCAATTCGATTGAATGTTGTATTGGTTGCGGCCATTTGTGTTGTGCCCTTTTCGACTTCCTCATAGCCTTGCTCTAGCGAGGAGGTTACTGTATCGGAATTATCCTGAATTTTTCTGACAATCGCTGTAATATCATCGACGGAGAAGGCGACCTGTTCGGCTAATGTTCGAACCTCGTCGGCCACCACGGCAAAGCCTTTCCCCTGTTCCCCAGCTCTAGCTGCTTCAATCGCTGCGTTCAATGCGAGTAAATTAGTTTGGGCAACAATCGTTTGAATGACCGCTACAAGCTTAGAAATCTCCTGTGTTTGCTTACTTAAGCCATTTACCTGATTCACCGCGTCCTTCACTGTATGCTGGATGGCTTCCATTTGTTTTGTGGAAGTGGTCATTAAGCTTCTACCTTCTTGTGTTAAAGCCTTCACACTCTGCGAATACTGTTGAACATCTTTACTGCAGTGATGAACCGTAGTAACTTTGCTAGTAAAATCATTCATGGCGGAAGCGACATCAGAGGCATGATCTGCCTGTAATTCTGTCCCACTTGCCATTTCTGTAACCGTATGAACAATTTGCTCTGTCCCTGTTTTGACCTCAGAAGTTGACTGAAGAAGCTCCTCACTATGTGCCGCTACATCATTGGACACCGTTTGAATATGCTTTAATAGACGATTTAAAATATCTGACATCGTATCGGTCGCTTCCATCAGTTGCCCTACTTCATCCTTCGATTGAACCTTCAAAGGCGGCTCACTTAAATCGCCATTGGTCATTTGTTGCATACGCTTGGTTAACGTCACGATTGGTCTTGAAATACCACGAGCACTTAATAGCTCAATTATCACTGCTAGAAGAACAATCACAATACCTACGATAATGGCGATTCGCTGTTTCTGCTCTCCAGCAGCAATGCTGTCCGTCCCTACCTCATTAATGGCTAGCTTTCGTTGCGCCGCTAAGTCTTCGTAGCCTTCACGAATGGTCGTAGCTGTGTCATCCATTTTTGTGAGGTTTTGGGTAGCCAGCTCGGTGTTCCCTTGATCATATACCGCAAATACCTCTTGCTCAATATAACGGTTCCATTCCTTAGACATTTCCGCAAATTGTCCGAATTCGCCTGAGGAAGATAATGCTGATCGCTTTTCTTCATTGCTTAGTTCCTTTGCAACATTATCCTGAAATATCTCTTTATACTTTTCTCTCCCAGAAAGCACATAGCCTCTAGCTGCCGCTATTCTTAAATCAATGGACTGTGCCTGCTCGTAATCGATAATTAATAGTTGTAATTCTTGCTGTACAATTTGCTCTGTCGCATCATTGCTTTGCTTGATGGCAAAGTAATTGTAAACAATGTATCCTATAATGATTGCAATCACAATGCTAAAGGAAAAAACAATGCGTCTACTGATTGTTTTGAACTTCATTTGCAAAAACCCCTTATTTTCCTAATCTATTCCATCCTTAAAAATCTACCATTTAATTAGGACGATTAGCGGTTTTAGGAATTTTTGCTATATTTCCAGAAATAACTTGGTCAATATAATGTTTTTTATAGCATCTTTTATCGCACGCCTTTAGTACTATCCTTAATCCCAGCTATTGAACATTACATCGCCAATGGTTTGACTATTAAAATAAGAGACGTATTTCCATTCTGTAGCAGATAGGCTATGGAACGCCTCATCCTTTGTTAGTAATGTTGTAAGTGTCTCCGCTTCCAAGCATTTTCGCATAGGAAAATATTTATGCAGGTGAGGCTTGGATAAAAAGGTAAAGCTATTCACCTCCTGCTTGGCAAATGCGATGTACGGCATCAAACGATGATGAAGAATCGTCAGTGTTTCTCCATCGATTTCAATCACTGCCTGCATATAGACAAAGGGCGCTTGGTCAATAAATTGCCTTACTTTCGCTCGTTGTTCGCTTGTCACTAAATGGTACACCATCGACTGAAACATGCGCATGTCCTGCTCAATTAAATGGGCTGCATCGAAACCAGAAATTCCTTTTGTTAAACGCAAGCCTTCCATCACTCCTTGTTATTTGTCTCTATAATAGGACCTTCTCGTTCGGTTGAGGGAATTCCTGCCAATCTATGCATTTCTTTTAATATGGTAATCAATTTGTAGGAATGGAATACCAAATAACGTCATCTGATGGCGTGCTGACAATGTCTTGTCATCTACCGCAGAAATTTGAAAATCCTCCTGTAGGGGTAGCCTCATCACATTTTTTCCTATCGCCAAATAAATTCCTGCATCTCCATCATGGCGACTTGTTAGGTGTAGCTGACCATTTTCTTCATAGGCATACAAAATGCCAACCATTGTTGAGAACGGGAGTGGTAAGGCTATATTCATATAGGTCGTTTCGTCGCTTGTGTGCTTCGAATAAATCGCAACAAAAACGGTTTGCTGATGAATTGTCCGAATCCATGCACGTGGAGACGGACGGCTATCTCGTGCAGGATCGACCTGAACAATGCTACCCGTCATCTCAACTGGCTTACTGGAAAAGGGTAAATTGAGCTGTTGGAGCAAACGGCTCATTCCTTGATACAGAAAGGCAAAAGGTCGAAACCAAGCCTTCCATTGCACCGTCGAAAGCAGCCGATAGGTCGTCGTATACTCATAAAAATGTGGAATGACAGGCGGTAGCTTTGCTGTATCAACAAAATCCTGTAAGGCATCGACCAAGCCAGGGTGTGGTATATTCTCATGATGTAGCTTCCCGCGAATTTGGCTTACAGGGAACTCAAACGGACGCTGTGTTGTTGGGGGGACAGCCATTAGCCAGGCGATGACCCCTATTCCCCCAAAGAAAACACCATTGATCACACCATGGAATTGAAGCATTTCTGGAATGCCGATGGAAATGTTTCCGCTGACACGACTGTAAACATACAGACAAGATCCAAGAATCGTCAGACAGAGCGCTCCATAGGAAGTCCTCAGCAATAGCCCCTGTCCAAACGGAAGCTTTGTTTTGAGCGCTAAGAAAAACAAGCCGTAAATGGCGAAAATATAAAGAGCGACTGCGATGATTTCGATGAGAATGGAAAAGGCAATACCTATCGCAACAAGGAGTGGTCCTGCCAGCAACATTATCACCATCACACGGTAGCCGCTACTATCATGTAATCGACCTAAAAGTCCGACTGAAATGGGTAATAAACAAGCCGAATAATGAAAGTGAATGGCCGTTAACCACGTTATTAATGGTGAAAAACCAGTATCCATGTTGGTGACATAGGCGAAAAACCACAGACCACCGAGGGCTAGGTAGAAAAGCCCCATGTCGATAGCAAACTCCTCAATATTTGTAAAACCTCGTTGTAAAAATCTTTTCACGCCTTGCATGGCGATATAGAAGGTATACAGTACATACATGCCTGCCAAAACATTAGCCAAAACGCCATCCTTCGACCAATGCAGCAGTGTAACGGCTAGCATCATCCCCATAGTAATGGCTGTGCCGACTTTCTGAACATCCACAACCATTGATACCATGGTGGGAACGAAAACTAGTTGAGCAACGGTTAGTAACCATAAGTAATTGGGTTGCCCACTAAGCACAAAGCACATCACCGTGAACAAAATCCCTAGTAAAAAAATGAAATTACTTCGATTGTTGCGTAAATTCACCAGCATACATCATGAGCCTCCCTATGAATGGATTATGGATGGAGACATGAATGGTAAAGACATTTTGCGATTCATCAAAGCCTTCCTCTACAATGACTCGACCCTCTAACAGTCTAGGCATCGGGCATTCGAAACGCGAGAGGACAAAGCGCTGCTTACCTGAACGAATGACCAATGTCCCCGCTCGTGTCACCGTAAAGTGCAAATCGGAATAAAAAAGAGCGGGTGTGCCTAAATAATCTTTCACAATTTTTTGGATTGGATCAATGGTCATCCTTGCATCAAAATGCCTTGTTTTCTGCGGGAAATAAAAGGTGCGCTCCCATAGTACCTCTAGTTCCCCACTTGGCAGGGCTCTGCATGTATTCGAAATAGTAAAGGGGATATCCTCCCCTGACTCTGGGAACAGAAATCGCGTTTTCGCAGCCAGTGTATAGAAGGGACACATCCATTTAGCACCAGATTTTATTTGATGCATCACGCCGTTAGCAAAAAATGATTCATCAATTGGTAACGCATAACGCTGTTGTAGCATCGGATGAAGTCTTGCAAAATCATCCCCTAATAATGTTTGATAGATCGTCATCCTTGTTATCCTCGCTTTCTTTTACAACTTTTAGCACTCGGTACATCCTTACTTAAGCTAAATCCGACAATCGACAACACCCATAAAGCACTATTAAAGGTAAGTGGATTAAAGGGTGCTTGTACACTTGTCGGGTCCGCAACAATAGCAGCTATCGTCAAGAGCGGAAAAACGATGATTTGCATGCCAAAGAGCCAGCGTTTTCCTCGCGGGTAAAGCCAACAAAAAGCAAAGAGAATTTCCGCAACCCCTATCCACATAACTAGCTGATCTGCATGGTTTAGTAATGAAACGGTCATCTTTAATTCCTGCGGATGCATATGGATGATCTTCGGTACAAGACCATGATAGAACCAGACAAAGCAAAAGAATAGACACAGAAGCATCGTTAAAAAGAATCGACTATACTGTGCGGTAGGATTTTCTCCTTTTTCTAGCCATCTTTTTAAAACGTCAAAGCTGAGTGCCGTCGCCCACCCCATTAATGGACGAAAAAATAAATCAAAGAATACGCCAAGCTTGCCATAGCGTGTATCATAATCATATTGGGTCAGAAATGTCAGCCCCTGTTGATGCGGGATATATTGCCAATAGCCTTTTCCCTCCGCTATGGGTGAGCGCTTTTGAGGCGTACCAAAATGCAGTGAGGATGTTCGCGTGCCATTTTCTTTATGATGCTCCCCCTTGCTTTCTCCCCAGCCGCTTACCTGTAAGCCTGGCATTACTTTCGTTTCATAGGTAAAACGCTGTGGCTCCTCGGGTGCTTTTTTCGGAATATATGTAATCGATGTAAAACGTAAATCCCATTGCTCATGCAGATGAGGATTTTGTGTATAATCCCATGCTTTCTCTATAGGAGCCTGAATGTCTATCTCGACATAAATAGGCTTTCTGCTCATAAACTCACTCCTTTTTTGATGAAGCCACTATCATTATAGCAGTAAATTGATAACCTTCTATTAAATGGGTATGCTTATGACGTTTCTCAATAAAAATAAAAAACTTGAATCGAAATGATGACTTGCTGAGTCTAATGGTCGAAAAGGAGGCGATTTTCATTACGAGCACCCAACAAACTCTTGTAGCCTTAGCCCAACAAGGTGATGAGCAGGCGTTTTATCAGCTCATTGAGCAGGAGCAGCATAAGCTTTACCGAATGGCCTATGTCTACGTACAAAATGAAAACGACGCCGTAGAAGTTTTTCAGCAAACCATTATTCGAGCCTATGAGGGGCTACCGCAATTAAAGGAGCCTCACTATTTTGCCACTTGGCTTACCCGCATTATGATAAATTGCTGTAAAACCTATATTGCGAAGAAAAAAACAGTTATGCCTGTTGAACCACAAACTTTCGAGGATTTAACAAGCGCATCTCCTACATACATCGAAGAAGAGCTGGATTTATGGCAGGCTCTTTGCAGGCTTGAGGAAAAGTACAAAACGGTGCTATTACTACGATTTTATCAAGACTACTCTGTCAAGGATATTGCGGCGATTTTGCAATGCCCTGAAGGTACCGTGAAAACACATATTCGCCGTGGCTTGCATGCATTACGACAACAATTAAAGGGGGCATATCTCGATGAGTGGGTTCAATCCGCTGAAAGAAGTCATTAATGCAATACCCATCCCTGAAGGACGTTTAACAGAGGTGCTACGTGTTGAAGGGATGTCCAAAATTTATCAGCAAAAGCATCATACTGTGAATGCCTTGAAAAATATCCATTGCACCATTTATCAAGGGGAAATGGTGGCGATTATGGGGACAAGCGGCTCTGGTAAAAGTACTCTTCTGAATATGATCAGTGCCATTGATGAGCCAACAGATGGAGCATTATTTTTATTTGGCAAGGAAGCTCAGGCTATTTATCAAGAGCCAAAATCATCGCAATTCCGAAAAGAAAATATCGGCTTTATCTTCCAATCCTTTCATCTGCTAAAGGATTTAACCGTCGAGGATAATATTGCACTTCCCCTTATTTTAAATGATATTCCTAGCAAGGAGATTAAGGTGCGTGTGCAGCACATGATGGAAACCTTAAACATCGCTGCTTGGGCAAAGCATCGACCACATGAGCTTTCTGGTGGACAGAAGCAACGTGTCGCCATTGCGCGAGCGATTATTGCCAATCCTCCTATTTTACTGGCAGATGAGCCAACGGGGGCTTTGGATGTTCATACAACAGATGAAATTTTAGAACTGCTTGTTGCTCTGCAAAAAAAGAACCAGCAAACGATATTACTTGTCACACATGACCCCTATGTGGCTACCTATGCCAATCGAGTATTGTTCTTCCATGATGGGGCGATTGTGGATTCCTATCAAAACCGGCAAAATGAAGAGGATTTAGATTGTATTCTAATGAAATTCAAGGAAATAACGAGGGAGGATCGCTAATGTTTACGATGCGCAATATTGCCCTCAAGCTTTTTCGTGCCGCTTGGGCAAATGTCCTAACGAGTATTAGTATTATTACGATCTCGATTTGCCTGGTGATGACGATGACCGTCTACATTTGGAATGCGAATAGCCAGATGAAGGCAGACATCCAAGCGTTGTATGGGGAAATGGATTTAATGGTTGGTTATAATCCCGATCAGCAAAAATTGTTGACGACAAATCAAATAGAGGAGCTTTCTACTCTAGCCGGTGTCACACAAGTGTCCCGCTTATCGATAGCTCATACAATCGTTGAACATGAAAAGTACACCGCATTTTATACCGTTGGCGTCGAAAATGATGACCTTGTGAAAAGTCGCTACCATTTTGCGGTCAATCTTGGACCGAACGATGCCATTCTTTCGGAAAATGTTGCCCGTCTTTTCAACAAACGAGTTGGGGACTCCATTCATATTCAATCAAAGGATTTTATCGTGCAAGAAATTTTACCGACGATGAAAGGCACTGACAGCCCTAATATCATCCTCTTAGCGAATGACGTAGTTAAGGCATGGATGAACAACAGTCAGCCACAAACGGCAGGCATATTTGCGCTCATTAAAACTGATGAGGGGCGTGCCAAGGCAGTAGGCGCAGAAATCAAACAACTGGATGAAACATTACGTGTTGATGTTATGAGTGATTACGATGTCATTAAAAGAAATTTACAGAGCTTAATGGTTTTTATGATTGTACTATCCGTTTTTATTTTACTCATTTCAAGTGTCCTATTGCTGTCCACATTCCAGCTATTATTTTATAAAATTAAAGAGCAGCTCATGATTTTACGGGCTCTCGGGGCATCCGCGAAACAGGTTGGACGTATAGTCAAGCTCCAACTATCACTGATTATTAGCTTTGGCGTTACACTTGGAACAACGCTGAGCCTTGTGATAATAAAAAGCTGGCTACCACAATTAATTAGCTTTTTGCATTTACCCGAAGCTAAAACAGAGCTTCCTATTGTGTTTATTCTTTTAATTGCCCTTTCCAGCTTCATCATTCTTCAAGTGATGACAAAATGGCAAGTAGCGAAAAGCTCTCGACTACTGCCATTACAAATCGCGACAGATAATGAAAATTTAGAGCTGCGTTGGACAAAATGGAAAACAATTATTGTCAGTATTGTAGGTGTGTCAGCTACCTTCTTCTTTTTACAAGCCTATTTAGCTGGGACAGGAAGCGATCAAGGTGCCCTGTTTATATTACTCGGAACACTACTTGTATGTGGGATTTTACTGTTACTAATCCCCTATCTATTTACAGCCATCCTTCATCTGGCTTTAAAGCCGATTCGAAGGGTACTTGGCAAGGAAGCCTATTTAGCATGCCAGCAGCTCATGCCACAAGTACGCAAAAATATGCCCGTGGTGCTCAGCATGATAGGATTAATGGTTATTTTAACCTTTGGAAGTTCATTAATGAAAACCTTACAACACAATGACCTTGCCTACACAGAATCACAATACGAAACAGCCATAAAAATCAATAATGAATTAAATGATCCAACTATCACGCCTGCAATTATAGAGGAAATAGAAGCATTGCCAAGCGTACAGTACGCGTATACACAAAGTAATAATGCGTATATTGCTCTACAACTCGGCGATGAATGGCTACCAGAGAACTATACAACCATTGATATTAAGAAATTTATGCAATTAAAGAAGTTGCCTCAAATTGAGGAAGGAAATTTGCAAAATGGGCTTGTCGTGACAAAGGGCTTTGCCGAGCGTTATCATTTGGCAGTGGGTGATCGTGTAACGATGGGTACCTATGATTTTACTGCCCGGCAGGATATGCCTACTGGTGAGTTACAAATTATAGGAATTACTGATACACCTATTCACCGTGCTGATTTAATCGTTGATTGGTCATCATTCCTCACGGCACAGGATCACCCAATTATCGAAGACATTATGGTCGAAACATCCCACCCAGAGCAGACATTGGCGGAGCTGTCATTCTTGGAAGAGCGCTGGCCAGCCCTGAAGTTGACAGATAAAGCGACCATATTAGCACAATCCAATGTAATGTTCTTCCAACGGTGGAGCCTATTTGTTGGCGTCTTTGTTATTTTAATAGCTGCCACGGGTCTTGGTGTCCTCCAAACATTACTGCATACCATTTATACAAAACGCAGTGACTATGCCATCCAACGATTAATTGGTCTGTCACCAAATGGGCTGATGAAGCTCATACTGACACAAGTCCTATCGTTTGTCCTTTATGGTCTCACGGTCGGGACATTTCTAGGGTTCGTCTTAACGAGGATGCTAGGCTTCATTGATGATGGCTCGCCGATGTCCTATGACTTTCTAACATTGGGCCTCACAAGTCTCGCCTTCCTAGGGTCAACACTCATTGTCTTTACCCTCCAAGGCTACTGGATGAGCAGACAAAAATTAGCGAATGAGATCTTGGAAATATAAGTAAAACAGCCCCTCTATGGATAGAGGTGGCTGTTTTTTTAGAAGCGGGGCTCTCTCTTGAATGAGCGCTTTTACCCCTCTTTGGAGCGGAGCACCCTCACTCATTTTATAAATGAAATTCTCCCTAAATTTGAAGAAATTCTATCATTTCCTTTATGATAGCCTCTTGATCTCGTCCTAATGTCATGAGATGCTTAGAATTTCCAAAGCCTTTCTTCTGCTTTCTAGATGAATGAACGTGCTGATAGATCGTTTCAGCACTTTGCGTGTATAAGGCATCGTCTTTTTCACCATAGTAGATAGCGATAGGAATGATAATTCTATCAAGCTGTTCCATCGTTGCTTGGATAAATGTTTGGAATACGTTCATTGCATGTAATGGCATGTTCTCAAATGGCTCCATTTCCTGAGCGATTTGAAGTGGTGGCTTGCCCTCTATTGTTTTGTAATTATGGGCATAGTCAATAATCCTTTGTTTTAATTGCTCTGGCTCCTTATCAAACGGCACAGATAAGACAATGATTTGCTCGAGCCTTTCTAATTGAGCAAGCTTCAACGCGAAAATTCCCCCGATGGATAGACCGATGACCGAAATCTTTTGATAGCCTTCATCCAATAAAAATTGATGAGCATTCACTACATCCTGCCACCAGTCGTCTACCTGATAGTGTAATAACTGTTCTGGATGAGTGCCATGTCCACGATACAGCGGCGCATAGCAAGTATAGCCTTGGTTATGTAATGCAGTGGCTACTGTCTTCATATCTCTTGTATGACTTGTAAAGGAATGTAAAAGCAATAGGGCATGCTCATTTCCCTGTAAATAAATCTCTTTTGCTGGTAATATGTTTAGCATTTCATCAAGCCCTTTCTTCCATCTTCCTTTATTTAAGCCCCAACAAACAGCACTGCCTGTCCGATGGCAATAAAAAAGGCTTCCTGCTGAATGGGACTGCTGTCTTCAATTTGTAGTGTAATGTCAAAATGCGTCTCGCAGAAAGTCGCTTGCCAGCGTGCGATAGGCTGTTCATTCACAGTAAAAACAGACCAGTCCTCCATTTCTTTGTTGAGCTTGATCTGCTGTTCGCCATCGGTAATAACTAAATCAGGAATCATAATTTGCCAGCCATCATAGGCAATCATATAGTCTTTACCTGTTACCAAATCCTTGCCACGGAAATGCACGCGCCCGCGACGGGATACTTTTTTACATGTAAAAAGCGGCTGATCATTGCGATCGTGAACATCAAAACGAACGAAATAACGATAGTCCATCGTTTTATCGAATGCTTTTTTTAGTGCATTAGAATACACGCGTTGAACGGTGGATGATACCTCCCCCGCTTCATTTAAAATAGTAACGGTGTCTGTTGACTCGATGGCCGCTGGTTGCTTGTATGTATAGGTCTTCATCTATTCGCTCCTTTGAAACATTGCTTTCTTAAAACTACCATAAAATAAGCGTCAAATACAAAGGATGTATTTGACGCTCCTATTATGGTTATTGAGGTGCAGGTATTCTTTCAATCAAGTAGCCTACTCCATTTTCTATCGATCTAACTTAAAGGTAATTTCCCCGATGCCCAATTCCGAATTGACCTCTAGCAAGACATCCGCCTTGTCGTAAGCTTCGTTGACATAGACACCATTCCCTTTTGATATAAGGCCCTCCACATTAGACGAGCCAATGCCTTTTTCTGTCGTTAATTTCACGCCAACCTTTGAAGGTAAAATAACTGTTGTTTGACCGACACCTGTTTCAATAGTCGTTGTAAAGCTCTTTTTCCAGTCGCCACCTAGATTAACCGTTAGATCACCGACACCCGCTTCAATATCGAGCTTTTCCAGCTGAAGACCCTGTAAATCAAGATTGGCAAGAGAGGCACCCGTTTCCACATTCAGATCTATGGGGATGCTGTCGTTCAGTTGAATCGCCCATGTGTTTTTAATATTGGAGAGCCCCAGCCTTGTTGAGCCCTTATGCTTGATTTCCACTTCTCCTGTATCGCCATGTAGATCATAGTCTACCTGAGGGGCTAGCTTTTTTACATTATATTCTGCGTTGCCCTCAACCCATTCCTTTGCACCACTCGATACATTCATTTCGCCAACACCTAAATCAATGTCTACCTCTAATGCTTTCGCTTTATCCTTTTCCACCAAAATGGCTTCCTCTCGCATTTTATTTGGAATAAAGGAAAAGCACCCTGATAATACCAATGCTGACGTGCCTATCACGACACCTAAACCCACTAATTTTTTCACTATTATTTCCTCCCACCGTATAATCTACCAATAATTTCATTATATAGAAGGGAGGAAATTAAAATACGACCCTCCGCTCGAAATTCATCTAAGACCTAAGACGTAGAGAGGCTTACTGATAAGGAATGTCATGCCCCTCCAGCAATGCCTTTAAATTCGCAAGAGAGGCATCATAGCCTGACGAATTAAAGCTCACCGTAGTGCCATTACCCTGTTGGGCTAGCGTAATAGCAATCAATGTTTCAGGAACTTCTAGATAGAAGGAAAATTCCTCATTTTTCTTCACTTGCTGAATCGTTAGCTCCATCGGCAGTTTTTCAGAAAGCTGGTTATGCGCATTTGGCATTAAGGTAAATGTCATCTTTTCCCCAGCTGTTAGTATAGGGATGTCCCATATGGAGCCTGGTGCGTACCATCGGGAGAGGGATTGCTCCTCTGTAATCGCCTGCCATACTTTATCAATCTTTGCCTCAATCCAAATTGAACTGGTCATTCGTCGCAACCTCCATTTCCTCTTTTCCATTATTTTACCGAACTTTCAGAAGTTAGACTACCTTGGGATGTTCTGTATAAGTGAAATGCCCCCAGTATAACCATCACAGCGATAACATCCAAAGCGAGCTGATAGCTGGAAAAAACAGTAACCAATAAACCATAAACCGTTGGTGCCAAGACAATAAAGAACTGATTAATCGTTAACGCTGCACTAACAGTTAGTCCTACTGCTTGCGAATCGGATTGCTCCGTGACACAAGTGATATATATGGAATACCAGCCAAGCGCTAAAAACCCAAATAAACTGCAAAATAAAATCATGAGGCCCTTGCTATGTATGACAAAGGGCAAAAAGCCAACCATCAGGAATGTAGCGACCATGACGAGCACTAATAATGGCTCTCGTTTTTGAGCGAAATAATGGTCACTCATCCAAGCAAGTACAATTCTCCCAAACATCCCACCAAATAAAATCAGACTTAAATAGCGCCCTGCCTCGGTTAATGTATACCCACCTTCATGATGTAAATAGCTCATAAAGTGAGCTATGATAATCATTTGGAGGGACATCATAACCATGCCCACAAAAAATAAAGGATAGAGCGCCCGATTGTGCCGAATAGCACGCATCTTCTCTTTAAAAGGAATGAGAGGTGCCGTAGCGGTGTCATGCTGTTTTGGTTCTTTGTACAGCAATAAAAATAATAGTCCCCCACCAACCGCCATCAAGCCCTGTGCTAAATGGACAGAGGATAGATGATGATGTTGATACAAATAGGTCAGCAAAGTGGAAGCCAATGCACCACCAATCGGAATACCTGTTTGGCGTATCCCAATAGCAAGTCCTCGATGCTTGTTAGGAAACCATTTCACAATAGCAGTACTGCCACCTGTTTGCGCACTGCCATACCATATCCCCACAACTATTAATACGAGAAGCAATGTCGTATAATGATTCACGGGTATTAGCAATAAGGCTGACAGGCCCAGTAGTATCGAGCCCCATCCAATAATCTGCTTTTCTCCCTTTTTATCCATGAGATAACCAAATAGCAGCATGGAGAAAATTGGCCCTATATTGACGGCTGAAACAATTAGCCCTGTCTGGAAGGACGTTAAGTGCCATTCCATTTGATAAAAAGAGGCAACTGGCCCCATTCCGTAGGTCACAAAGGTTGCGGCTGTTTGCGAAAGTGTAGCCACAAGCAAGATGACCCATCGATAATATGTATGCATAAAAATCCTCCATCAGGTTACTGCTTTTGCAGTCTACCTTTTCATTATCTAGAGTGTACGTGGACAGCTAGCGTACGTAAAATGGAGGAAAATGATAGCGGCTATTAAAAAAATCTATAGGTATGTGAGGAACAACATGAACATTGAAGAAATTGCCTTAAAAATGGAGCTTTTAGAGAGGCAAAACTTGAGTAAATCGGCTGAAATCACCAATTATACACAATCTGCCTTAACAGCAAAGGTGAAAAAATGGAGCGTGAAATTGGGCAGGATGTCTTTAAACGAACACCCCAAGGCTTAAAGCTGACAGAGGTAGGTCAACATTATTTACAGTTTTTAAAGAAAGTTGCCGAGCAGTATGAAGACTTTTTACATACCATCGGCCCTACACAAACGAGCATTTTGGTTGGTACATCTCATACAACCATTAAAATTTATGGTCCATCCATCATGAACGCACTGCAAACTAGTCGAAGTCCGATAGATGTTGATTTCACCGTGGAATCAAGTACAGCCTTAAATCACAAAGTTCATCTGGCGGAAATAGATTGTGCATTGACAAGTAATCCAATCAAGCATTATAGCGAGCTACACTATGATGTACTAGCCACAGAGACATTTGAAGTTATCTCAAGCTCCGCTCATATCATCGACTTTGAACAACGAACACCTGTCACATTGCTTGTGTTAAGTAAGGGCTGCATGTATACCCATGCATTAGCACAATGGCTCACTGACAAGCAGGTACCTTTTACAATGAAGGAAATTAAATCAGTTAGTAGTATTTTAGATTTTCTTGAAATCGAGCATACATTGGCTGTATTAAATACCAAATTACTAGCACTTTATCCTTGTCCCGACCTGCATTTTTATGATTTAGATGGGCTTCACAGTGTGATCGAAACAGTTTATATCTATAAAAAAGATGACAGTAAGCAGCCCTTCATCCTGCAATTAAAACAGGTCATTGAATCCTTGCTTGAGCAGAATTAGCTCCATAAACTTATTTTGTGCTAATATTCTAAAAACCCTATATTATTCATGCGGACTACACTATAATAGGTTTGTCATTATTAATCTTGTAAATGCTTAGGAGTACATCATGTTTTATTACATCTCGTTATTTTTTGCAGTATTTGCATTATCTACCTCAGCAATCTTTGTTAAGCTAGCTGATGCACCACCAGCGATTACAGCCTTTTATCGACTATTTTTTGCGATGCTAGTACTTCTTCCATTTTTATTGGCACAGAAGAGCTTGCGGCAGGAGCTTACAAGTCTCACGAAAAAACAATGGGGACTCGGCATTTTATCAGGCTTATTTTTGTCCTGTCATTATGTGTTATGGTTTGAATCATTAAACTACACATCTGTGGCTAGTTCAACCGTCATTGTGACACTTCAGCCACTATTCTCTTTAGTAGGCAGCTATTTTTTATTTAAGGAGCGATTTTCAAAAGGAGCGATTGTTGGCTGCTTTGTAGCGATCATCGGCTGCTTCATTATTGGCTGGCAAGATTTCCAAATTAGTGGACAAGCCCTTTATGGCGATATTCTTGCCTTTATTGCGGCAGGTATTATTACAGCCTACTTTTTTATTGGGCAATCAGTGCGCAAGGATTTATCGCTCATTCCCTATTCTATTATCGGCTATGGCAGTAGCTCGATCTTTTTAGCCGTTTATGCCCTCTTTATGAAAGAATCGTTTTTCGATTATTCAGCCTCCACCTGGTGGTCCCTTGTAGGGCTGGCTGTCATTGCAACGATTTTCGGGCAAACCATTTTTAATTGGCTATTAAAATGGTTAAGTACAACGGTGATTTCCATGAGTATTTTAGGCGAAACAATCGGCACATGTATATTAGCTTATTTTATTTTAGATGAGATGATTTCCGTTCAACAGGGGATCGGTATTGTGGTCATTTTACTAGGACTTGCCCTGTTCTTACTACAGCAACGAAAATCAGTGTAAAAGAAAAAACAACGGCAAAGGCTGCCGTTGTTTTTTATTAGGGTGTAAAGTAGAAGGTCGTGCCATTTTTGTTTGATTGTAAGGAAGCTTCGATATTCAATGTTTTAGCAATATCCTGAATGATTTTAAGCCCAAGTCCGCCATGCTCATCTTCAGTCGTAAAGCCAATACCATCATCACACATGACAACTTGCCCGTCCTTAATCGTCACCTCTAGCTTGGATGCTTGGGCATGCTTTAATGTATTTTGAAAGACATTATCGAATAAACGCTGTAGCCACAATTCATTGCTAAGCCAAGCTGCTTGTAAATCATCGTGCTGAAAATGCAGCGTAATATTCTGCATGCGATATAGATACTGCCACTTCTTTATCATCATTTGTAACAATGGGACAAGTTGAACCTCCTCCTGCATGACATAGGACTGTTCACTCGTATCAAAGGACTGTAACTGAAATGCATTAGTTAAATTCGTGATATATTGAATTTGTGCATGTAAGGATTCCACCAATTTGGGCTGCCCCTGTAGCTGATCCTCTAGATAAAACAGCTGCAAACGGATAGCCGTTAACGGCGTATGAATGTCATGTCGCAACTTTTGTAGCAGCTCTTTTTGAAGCTCCTGCTGCTGGGCAAGCTCTAATTCTCGGTAAGTTGTACGCTCAATTAAAAGATTGACAGATTGGCTAAGCTGTCCAATTTCATCCTCACTTTTTATCGTTAACGTGTCAGGTATTCGCTCATTACTTGCTAGTTCTCGTATTGTTTTATTAAGTAGTGTAATTTTGGATAGTAACGAATGAATCGATGTGGAAAATAGCCATGCGAGCATTCCTAACGCTAGCACAAACGCAATCAGCATCACAGGATAGGCATAGGACTCATGAAACGGAATGCCGTCATTTTTCATTTTAAAGGCCTTGTCATACAAAATTGACATGGCCACACTAATGCCTAATAGTACAACAGGCACACTCCCAATGGCTACAAATAACAAAGTACGGTATTTTGTTTTTAAGGTCATTTTTTATTATAGGTATTTAAACGATACCCTTCTCCATAAATATTTTGCACAATAGTGCCTGCTGGGTCTTGTAGCTTTGTTCGAATTTTTTTAATATGGACATTCAAAATATTATGATTGCGTTCATCGAGCGGCCAAAGATAATCAAAAAAATGTTCCTTTGTTAATACTCTGTCTCGATTGTCAAATAAATAAAAGAAAATTTTTCGCTCAATCGCTGTTAGGGCAATTTCATCATGGATACTATGATAAAATACTTGACGACGCTCCCCATCAATCAATAAATGCTGAATTTGCGTAAGTGTACCATACTGTTGTGCTAGCATTTTTTGCATTCTTAGCAACAGTTCTCGCGGATCAAATGGCTTTGTCAGGTAATCCTCGCCGACCATCAACCCCTCTAGCTTACTTTCAATATCATTACGTGCCGATAGAAAAATGATTGGAATATTTAAGCCTAAACGTTTAATATTTTTGCTTAATTGATAGCCATCCTCTCCTGGCAGCATAATATCCATTATGACTAAATCCACCTGCTGAATCAGCGCCATCATATCCTTGCCATCTGTTTTCCAGATTGCCTCATAGCCCTCACGCTGTACTATTTTTTGCAGTAGATCACCAATCATGTGATCGTCTTCTATAATTAAGATTCTAAATCCTTTCATACTTATCGACCTTTCTCATCACCCGTTGTTTTCATAAATTCCATTGCCAGTTGATAGATTTCATCTGGCTGATAGAGATAAATACTATGTGTCCCACTGACCTCTTTCACCTGTGCATTAGTGAATTGCTTTGCAAAGTCAGCATAATCCTGCCGATTTTGCTTCGTATATTTCGAATGTTTATTTTCTTCCGCAATCGCATCAATCAGTAAGATAGGCGTGTCTTGCGGCTTTTTGAGCTGTTCTGATTGTAAACTATTTTCGTAGACCTGCAACAGCTCATTTTGCATATCTTCATTAAAAAATTGCTTAAAGGACAACGCCTGATAGATTTCCTTTTCCTGTGCTGTTAAAAACGACATTTGAAGTACTTGCGGATTATAGACCTGTGTTGGCAAAAGTCGATGTAAGCCGAGTTTAGTAGCGAGGTGCATGCCTCTCACCATCCAACGATCGACCGTCCCCATTTTATGCTTTACATATTGACTAGGTAGGCCAATGTCTAGCGCGATGATGCCCTTTACTTCCTCTGGGTATTTTTGCGCCCAGTAAATGGCCTCTAGCCCTGAAATGGAATGTGGCACAAGGACATAGGGCGGTTCAAGCCCACTTTGCAGAAGTGCCTGTCGTGTTTGCGCTAAAATAGTATCGATTCCTCTATCATCATGGGCTACGTCGCTATAGCCATAGCCAGCTCGATCCACTACTGCAATTTGATGATGCTGTGAAAACTTACGATACAGCCCTTTTAGCTCATATACGGGTGCTGCGATACCTGAGCCAGCCATAAAAATATATGTATCCTCGCCAGCCCCCTCCTGATAAACATGGAGATTTTGACCATCTACATTGTTTAATGTGCCGTTAGGTTGTAAAATAGCTGACTCCTTCTGTATTAAGCTATAGTGATAAATACAAATTATCACCATTCCAAGCACAATCAATGCCCCCATATAGACAATCATTTTCTTTGCTTTCTTTTTCATACGTATCTCCTCTTTTCGTTGATACTTGCAAGGATACACGGTAAAAATAAATATCTACTAAACTTTTGGAGAAAATAGATAAATTTCATACAAAAAAGCTACCTAACTAATAGGCAGCTCTCTTGATTAAGCATCTGGATAGGTTTTTCGTAAAAAATCGATCGTTTGTTGTATAAGGGCTTTTAAGATGTCTTCATTCACATCAGCTAGCTTATTAATATAAACGCAGGCTTTTCCTGTTGTGTGTTTACCAAATTGTTGTAATAGTTGCTCTCGTTCATCCCCTGGAGCAAAATATAAGCTAATTTTCGCTTTGCGAGGGGAATAGGCAGCTAGTGGGGCATCCCCTTCATGGCCTGTTTGATATTTGTAATGATATTTACCAAAGCCTATAATACTCGGTCCCCACATTTTGGCTTCATAACCTGTGACCTCTGTAAAAATGTCCAATAATCGATAGGCGTCTTCTCTCTTTTTTGGATGGTCTACACTTTCAATAAATTCAATGACACTTACATCGGTTTCTTTGGTCTTTAATTCATACATGTCAATCCCTCGCCTTCTGGAAGATGTACCTTCATTATTCCCTATTCTACCTGCTCTAACAATAGTTTTTGTTGAAGGTGACGATAGATCCCCTGCTGCTGCATCAGCTCTTGGTGATTGCCCTGCTCGACAATTTCTCCCTGCTGAATCACGAGGATTTGATCGGCATTTTCGATTGTTTTCAGACGATGGGCAATGACAAAGCTTGTGCGTCCCTGCATTAAATGCTGTAAGCCTTTTTGAATATCGACCTCTGTTTGGGTATCCACGCTAGATGTCGCTTCATCCAAAATTAAAATATCGGCATTCTCTAAAATTGCACGGGCGATCGCAATAAGCTGACGCTGCCCCTGACTTAAATTGGCTCCTCCTGCCTGCACGGGTGTTTCGTATTGGGCAGGTAAATATTTGATAAAATGATGGGCATTCGCAATTTTTGCCGCTTCCACAACCTCTTCATCTGTCGCATCTAGCTTACCAAAGCGAATATTTTCACGAATCGTTCCCGAGAACAAATAGGTGTCCTGTAAAACCACACCAACTCTTTGGCGAATCGTCGCCATCTGATAGTGCTCAATATTATGCCCATCAATTAAAATCTCACCTTGATCGACGTCATAAAAACGTGTTAATAAATTGATAATCGTTGTTTTGCCTGAGCCTGTTGGGCCAACAAGAGCAAATGTCTCTCCTGCCTTGGCATGGAAGTCAATGTTTTTTAACACAGGCTTATTTGGCTCATAGCTAAATGATACTTGCTTGAAAACAACATCCCCCTTGAGCGATGCCGTCTTGATAGCATTAGGCTTGTCGGCTACCTCTGAGGGTTCATCTAGTATCTCAAAAACACGCTCTGCCCCAGCAATAGCAGACTGGAAGGTGTTTAATAGATTAGATAGCTGATTAAGCGGACGGAAAAATTGCCGTGTATAGGTCACAAAGGCGGCAATAATCCCCACTGTAACAATACTCTTTACTGCTAAAAAGGCACCTGTTCCGATGACGACAGCAAGGCCTAAATTATTCATAAAGTTATTAATCGGACCTAGTAAGCCAGAGGTAATTTCTGCTCGTTGGGCAGAGTTTCGTAGATTTTCGTTTTGCTGATCGAACGTATCAATCGTTTGCTGCTCCTTGCCAAAAAGCGTAAGTACCTCCGAACCTGTAATCATTTCCTCAATATAGCCGTTCATCTTCCCAAGATCCCGTTGTCGTGCTGCATAATTTTTACTGCTGCGTTTAATGATTTGCTTGGTTGTGAAAACGATTAGCGGAATAATAATCAATGTCACGATAGCTAATTGCCAGCTTAATGTAAACATGGCGATACTGACACCGATTACAGTTAAAATGGACGACACGATTTGCGTAACACTTTGCACAAGTGCGGTATTTAAATTATCAATATCGTTGGTCACACGGCTCATTAAATCCCCCAGTGCACGCTGATCAAAGAAACGTAATGTCAGTGTCTGAAGTTTTTGAAATAGTTCCAGACGCAATGTCCGAATGGTTTTCATCGCCACCTGAATCATGACATAGGTTTGCAGCCATGTCAGAATAGAGGCTACTGAAAAAATAACGGCCAACAGGATGCCTAAACGAATCGTTCCGTCGATATCCTTTTTCATAATATAATCATCAATAATATGCCCAATCATATAGGGCCCCGCAAGGCTTAAAAAGGTCGAGGCAATGACAAAAAAGATAGAGAAAAACAGCCCTATTTTTTGTTGCTTGACATAATGCCACACACGTGACAATGTCTCTCTTTGATTTTTCGCCTTCTCAGCTGGTCCCCCCATACGCGGTCCACGTCCAAAATTCATTTGCTTTGGTTGACCTTGACTCATCCTTGTTCACCAGCCTTTTGCTGTGACGCATAAATTGCTTGATAATGCGCATTTGATTGTAGAAGCTGCTGATGGGTTCCTTGCCCAACAATGTCGCCATCCTCTAGTACCAAAATAACATCTGCCTGCTGAATGGAGGCAATTTTCGACGCTACGATGAAGGTCGTTGTGTCTTGATAATAGGTGGCAATAGCTCGCTGCACTTGTTGTTCTGATGCACTATCGAGCGCTGACGTTGTATCGTCCAGCACCAAAATGGCAGGCTTTCGAATAAACGCACGACTTAATGCAAGCCGCTGCTTCTGCCCACCCGAAAGATTCGTAGCACCCTGTGATAATTCATGTGCTAAGCCCTTATCAAGTCGCTCTACAAATTCACTGGCGCAGGACGCCTCTAATGCCTGCTGTATGTCCTCAGCTGTAGCATCATCCTTACCGAGACGAATATTTTTTTCAATCGGTCCTGAGAACAATAATGCTTTCTGTGAGGTAAATCCGATATGCTCACGTAGGGTTGCGAGTGAGTAGGATTTTAGCGGTTTTCCGTCTATGCGTATTTCGCCACCAGAGGGATCAAATAAGCGAGGTAATAGCTTCACCAGCGTCGATTTACCACTACCTGTTTTCCCAATAATGCCGACCGTTTGCCCTGGTTTCACCGAAAATGAAATCTTTTTGAGGACATCCTCAGCTGTTTCATAGTAACGATAGCTCACCTGATCAAAGTCAATGGCCCCTTTTATTGGATCGGTCAGCACATGTTCCGCTTCCTTAACAGCAATCTCTTTGTTTAACACGTCCACAATGCGTTCTCCTGAAGGCAAGGCTCGCGCTATTTGCATCAGCACCATACTAGAGGACATCAGTCCATTTAAAATAATCGTTAAATAATTGATGAACGCAAGAATAACGCCAACTTGCAGTGTACCCGCGTCTACCTTAATGGCTCCAAGCCAAAGCGCGGCTACAATCCCTAGATTGACAACAAACATCGTAAAGGGTACAAGCACGCCGACAATTTGCTCAGCTGTAATAAAACGTTTCGTCAACGCCTCATTTAATTCTCCAAACTGTGCTACCTGTTGTGTTTCACGGCGAAAGGCTTTAACTACACGAATACCCGCCAAATTTTCCTGTAGCTTCGTATTGACGGCATCAATGGACTCCTGAACACGACGATACAATACACCCGAATACTTCGTAAAAAAATACATCGCTATAACCAACAATGGTACGATAATGAGCAATATGGAAAAAAGCTCACGTGCTGTGACAAACACAATAATCACTGCGCCGATAAAGAGCAAAGGCCCACGCACAAAAATACGCAGCATCATCATAAAGGCCCGCTGAATACTTTCCACATCACTCGTTAAAATCGTAATCAGCTTCCCCGTTGTAAAAGCATCTCGCTCCTTGGCTGAGTAAGTCATCATCTTCTCATAAAGAGCCTGTCGAATATCCGAGGCAAAATGAATCGCCGCCTTCGAGCTATAATACGAGCAACCAACCCCACCAATAAGTCCGAGCACTGCACTGCCAAGCATCCACACAAACATATTCAATACGTAACGATTATCCCCATTGGCAATCCCCGTATCAATCATATGTTGCATGATGGTCGGCTGAATTAAATCCATCGTCACCTCTAGCACCATCAATAACGGTGCAATCAGCGTGAAAAATTTATAAGGCCCCAAATACTGCCCTAATTGTTTAACTGCCTGCATACATTCGACTCCGTTCTATTCAAATCCCATTCGTTCCTTATTATAACTGAAAATCATTCCCATTTGATAAATAATTTTTCGGGTCTCGTAATATTATTGGAGTGGTTTGATTGTGGTGTAGTGTCTTCCTAAGGAGAAAAAATCTAATTTCTAAACAGATTTTGGAGGGTGGTGACTTTTTAGAGCGAAGTTCCACTTCTTATGAGCGGCTTTCATTTACTTTGGAGCGGGTTTGCCCTGCTTAAGAGCGACTTCCTCACACTACAGAGCGAGCCTTTTCCTTTACAAGCAACAGCCAGCTACTTTAGATTCAGCGTCATCCTGTTAATAAGTAAGGAACTACCCAGAGCAAGGATCATATCGAAGTAATATAGCACTCGCTCTGGATTATCTGGCCCTGTCCCAAGCTGCGATCATTTGCTCAAAATAAGCCCCATCACTTTTCAGAAATGCGTAGCTTCTCAAAATTTCGTAGGAAAATTTTTTGTGCCTGTGACTCATTGTCTGGAGCAATGCCGAGCAAAATGACTGTACAGGGGCCTGCTGATTTTGCACCATCAAGGGCGCATTCCACATGTCGCTCCCCAAACAGACGGGCAAATTCTCCTTGCAGCCCCCTCGATCCGACTGGCCATACTTGCTGAACAATTTCTGACTGCCATGCCTTGAAAACAGGCAGCAACTGCGCCACATCTTCAGGCTGTGCCAACACCTCTTCACCCACAAGCGGCAGGCCATAGGTGTACCAGCTAAGCTGATCGTGGTCAAATGCTCGACGCTGCTGCTGAATTTCTCCAAGCATTGTAACAGCTAAACCTGACTGCAATGTAGGCATATTGGATTCCGTACTCCCCGTAATGGCTGGGCATGTAAGACCTGCCTCTGCAAACACTTGCTGTATACCTTTTTCATAGCGAGACCATGCGGCATCTCCAGAAAAATTCGCAAGTAGAACTTGAATAGGTAGTGCCTGTGCAGCAAGCTGTTCTAAAAACGTTACACGGGCTGTCATGTAGGCTGTCAATTGGTCTGGTGCCGACACAACATCTTGCGGTTTTTGTCCAATGGCTGCGGCATTATCCATGGTCGCAATGAATGCCCCTACTTTCATCGCATTTCTCACTGTGCACGACCTTCCTTACGCACAAAAACTTTTGATAGGACGGGCATTACTACCGCAACAATGATTAAATTGATCACCGTTGCCATTAGAATACTACCTAAAGCACCCCAGAAAAATGCTGGACTAATAATAAAATAAAATGGTAGTGGCGCAACAATACCATTTAATACTAAGGCAACTGGCCATTTCCAAAAGTGCATGCCTTTTTTATGCATCTCCCCGAAGACCCATACGACAATCAACATTTCTACCGCAATAATAATATGTAAAGGTCCTAGGGGGAATCCAGATGTTAATGCTGTAATAAAATGGCCGATTAATCCAGCAACCCCTGCTAAGATGGGGGATAGAAAGACAACACCTAAAAAGGCAGGAGCCGAATCCAGTGCAGCCGTTGAAATAAACGCTGGTACTTTAATCATTGCTCCTACTGCACAGATGGCCGCTACCATCGCTGTCAAAATCAATTTTCTTAATTTTTGTCGTTCCATTTCTTTCCTCTTTTCTGTTGAATGTCTACTTTACTTCAATGGCTCAGCTATTCCATACCAAATCCGTACAACTTGCTCCGCTTCCTTGAACAAAGCTTGGTATAGACGACCACAGGTATCGCGTAGCTGTCGGGCTTGTTTTTCCATTGGCACAACCCCACGCCCCATATCCGTCACAATAAGTACGAGTGTGCAATGCTGCTCAAGCTCTTGTAATGTGGCTAGCACCTTTTGAACGATTAGTTCATCTTCCTCCAAGTTTTGTGTCACAAGCCATTTTTCTAAGTTCTTTAGGACAAGGACATTACAGGCGGGCGCTACCTCAGGTAGTTCGCCAGCAATCATAACCATCTGTTGCTGTTCATACAAGCGCCTCACATAGTCGGTTTTGCCGTTATAGGCACCTCCAATAAAGACATGCATCGTGCTCCCTCCTCCCAAGCCTTTCTTGTAAATGTTAAAACAAATTGTTTATCATGTGGCACCTGATAGGACCAAAAGGGCTGCTCTGTTGGCGCAAACGCAACAAGTAAGGCACGAATAACCCCACCATGAACCACTAAATAATAGCTATCCTCATTTTTCGGTAAATAATGAAATCCATCTACAACACGTTTCATAAAATCATCGAATGCCTCACCTTGTGGAGGGGGTGTACGGATTGGATCATCTATCCATGCCCGATAGTGAGCATCCATTTTTAGCTCCTCATAGGTTTTCCCTTCGAATGCACCAAAGTTCGTCTCTCGAAGGGATGCCTCTGCCTGGTAGCTAGCATTGGGAAAATAATGAGCAGCCGTTTGTCGACAGCGCTGTAGATCACTGCCATATACCTTTTTAACCATTGCATCCACAACAGCAAGCTTGACTGTATCTGCTAATGGTGCGTCCGTCCACCCAAGGTAACGCTTTTCAAGATTCTCTTTTGTAGGCGCATGCCGTATTAAGCACACAGTAACAATGTCACCCATAGCACCACCTCCATCCCTTCAATGGAGGCACCCAGTAAATCGCCAGATACTCCACCAAAATTACGCAACGTAAATTGTCGAAAAATAAAAAGTGCAATGGCTAAAACGACGACTAGGACAACAGGAAGAAGTAAGAACTGCGTGCTGATAAAAACAACCGTCATCGCCAATACGAGCGATAACAGCATGATCACTTTTAATCGATTAGCATTCATATGAGACTTAAAAAAATAAGCAAGACCTTTTTCCTTTGAGCAATGGAGTGACATAAAATAAAAGCTCATGCCCACCCTTGTTAGAAATGGAACGAATAGTACCATCCACAAGTCGAACTTCTGCTGCACAAAAAGCTCATGTAGAATAACAAATTTCCCCATTAATAAAAACACCACAGCCAATACTCCGAACGCTCCCACACGGGGGTCATCTAAAATCTCCAATCGTTTTTCTCGATCTCGATAGGAAAAATAGGCATCGCCCATATCAATAAAGCCGTCTAAGTGCAAACCACCTGTCCATAAAGCAAATAGCCCTATCACAGTGAAAGCTAGCATCACTTCACTGCTGGCTGTCCACTGCATAAGACTATAAAGCACAGCTGCCACCGTTGTTCCCATTAAAGCACCTACCCACGGTAAGCAAGCAAACATGCCTGTGATGGTGGACCTTGTTAGCGGAAGCTCTTTATGTACTGGCAATACCGTAAAAAATTGAAATGCCAGTAGGAGGCTATGCCAAAAATTTTTCATCCTCTTGCCTTCCTTCTTGATTATTTCCATCTCTTTACAATGCCATAGTTCATTTCATAGGCCTCCTGTGCCATAGAAACCAACCATTGATGGAACTGTCCGAGCGTTCGTCGGTATAATTCTACTTCATCACTAGCATAAGGAGGTTCATCAAACAGTTCATTGGATACCACAAAAAAAGTCAAATCCTTCTTCAGTAGTGATTGGATCGCCTGCTTGACGGCCTGTAGCTTCTTAGCTAAACAACCAGGCTGTTGTAAACAGGGTGTCCCCTTGTCATAGCCTTCGTAAAAAGCATTGGTCAGCCAAGTTGTCACGCAATCCCACAGCACCACATCTCCATCCTGAAGTGTCTCAAAGACTTCAGAAATTACATAGGGAGCCTCCACCGTCAGCCATTGAATAGGTTGTGCCTGGCGATCTGCCTGATGCCGTAAGATTCTTTTTTCCATTTCATGATCTAAGGCAATACCCGAAGCCAAATAGAGCAAGCGTTTCGCTGTACATGCCTGTGCCTCATAATGCTGAAGCGCTGCTTGCTCGGCAAAATGGGATTTACCACTACGTACACCACCTGTAATAAAAATAAGCGCCATGTAGGATACCTCCTATTGTAAATGATGTAAATTACCAATATCCTTCACAAGCCATTGTTGACCTTGCCGTTCAATCACTGTCACACTTGTCCCATGAATGTATGGGGCTGCCCACAGCTCACTAATGCTGCGCTGTAAAATAGCATTGATAATGCATTTAATCGTTACAGCGTGGGAGACGATGAGGATCGTTTCATTCTGATGTTGAGCTGCTATTTTTTTTAATGTAAACATCGCTCTTTCTGTCACGGCTCCAAAGCTTTCTGTATGACTCGCCACAAACTGCGCGGGGTAGTTCGTATATAGCTCATAATCAAGCTTATGTGTCGCCAGTATCTCGTCGATTGTCTGCCCCTGCCATTTCCCTAAATAAATCTCCCGTAAATCATCTTCATAGGCAATAGGTAGCTTGCGATTGGCCATCAAAATAGCCATCGTCTCTCTTGCACGACCACTTGAACTACAATAAGCAGCGGTAAAAGGAATCTGTTGCAGTTGCTTGTGAAGTTTTTCAGCCGCTGCTCTACCGTTTTCCGTTAATGGAGAATCCAGCCACCCCTGTAGTCGATGCTCCTGATTCCATTGTGTTTCCCCATGTCTTACTAGATAAAAAGTTGTCACTTTTCTCTCCCCTTATTTAGGTTAAACCACGTTTGTAGACAATTATGTAAAGATGTCATGGCTGCAATGTCTTTTATGCCAATACGGAACCACTCCCCCTGCAAACCTTGAAAGTTTTTTGTGTGACGCAGCACAACACCCTGTGCAAGACAATAGGTGAAAAAGGCGTCCGCTTGCTGTGTTTTCGGTAAGGAGAAGCACACATAATTCGTCACACTATTCGTTACTTGGCAGCCATTGTCCTGTAAGTAACGATGCAGCCATTCCCTTTGCGCTGAGGCATAGGTAATTGCCTGCTGACAATAGTGCTGCTCGTCTAAACAGCTTGCCCCAATTACAAGCGCAAAGGCATTTAAATTCCAATGCGGTAGCATTTCTTTTAAGGCGCTCACAATTGTAGCATGCGCAACCAAATACCCAAGTCGTAAACCTGGAATCGCATACATTTTAGTCATCGAACGAACGACAATAACATGTGGGTTTTGTGCACTAAACTGAATCAGCGAATGCGCCTCATCTACCCAATCCATAAATGCCTCATCGATAACAAGCTCACAGTTAACGATTGCTCCGTGTGCGATTAAGGCAAGTAAATCTTCCTTATTTGGCAGTACGCCAGTTGGATTATTAGGTGTACAAAGATATACAGCATCTGCCGTCAACATTTCCTGCTGTAGCTGCTCTAATGGCAATGTGTAATTGATAAAATCTGTCGCGACAATAGGAACGATCGTAGCACCTGCTGCACGCAATGTTCGCTCATACTCTGAAAAAGTTGGATGCACAATGATGACACGCTTATTGGCATAGCGTCTTGCTAGTACACTAAAAAGCTCTGAAGCCCCATTACCTAGTAAAATCGTATTCTTTGCTACTTGATGAAAAGCCGCGACCTTCGTTAAAAAAGGCTCCCCATCTGGATCTGGATAGCGCTGAATTAGTGGATAAAAAGTACGCCAACGTGCCTCCACAAAGGCTGGTGGTCCTGCCGCATTGACATTTTCGCTGAAATCATACACCACCTCAGGCATCGTTAAGCCTAATTGCTGATAAACATTTTGCGGATTTGCTCCGTGATTAGGTAACCGCATAAATTAACACCTCCACTGCTAACATAACAAGCGCAAACAGTACTGTGGCAATACGCATATGAATAATGGACGTTGCAATATGCTCTTTCGTTAATGGCACTAATTTTTCCCCCATAATTGCTCGATGAGAAACAACGCCCTGATACGTATTTTTTCCTCCTAGCTGTACACCAAGCTGCACTGCAGTCGCTGCCTCTAAATAGCCACTATTTGGACTAGGATGTTTCTTAGCGTCCTGTACCCAACGCTTTAAGCGCTTGCCAAGCGAACGATCTGTTTCATTTTTCGTACCAAGCACGATCAGTAAGCCTGTAATGCGACTTGGAATAAAATTCAGGACATCATCAAGCTTGGCTGAAAACATACCAAAGTCTTTATATTTTTCATTTTTATAGCCCACCATCGAATCTAAGGTATTGACAGCCTTATAGCCCCATAAACCAATTGCCCCAAATAGAAAGGCATAAAAGAGTGGAGCTGTCACACCATCACTTGTATTCTCAGAAACCGTTTCTACCACACCACGCACAATTTCATCCTCACCTAGTTTATCGGTATCACGTCCGACAATCCAAGACAGCTTAACACGTGCTTCCGAAAAATCCCCTTTGACAAGCGGCTCATAGACAGCCATCGCCGCCTCCTTCAAGCTCCGCTGTGCCAGTCCGATACCAATCAGCAGACCCTCTACAAGGATGCCAAAAATGATACTCACCTGATAGCTTAGTAATAGAATTAGCGTCACCACAAACATGGTCGTGCCAACAACAGCAAGTGCCATCACTGTCCCACGTAGCTTGCGCCATTTGCCCTTATTCCATAAAGCTGTTTGCGATTGAATCAAGTGTCCAATCCAGCGTACAGGATGAGGAAGCTTCGGAGGGTCCCCTACTACTAAATCAAAAATAAGCCCTATGATGCAGGCAATCACGATAGCAATCATTTAGACCTCTCCTCTTTATCTTTTTTGTATTTTCTAACCGCCTCACACATCGTTTCATAAACACCATAGCCAATGATCTTGCCAAGCATGGTGATGGGACCTGCATATTGATGGAAGTCCCCTTCTTCTGTCGAGGCAATAAGCAAGCTATCAGTAGATGTACCTGTAGCTAGCGTGCCTGTCGTAGGATCCGTAACACCTTCATCTACTAAAGCCTTGACCTTGGCTTCCGTAGTTGAAATCATTGCCTGAAAAAGTGCCTCATCAGACAGCTTGCCATTGATCAGCACCCAAGTATTAATGGTGCCTGCATGGTACTGCTCCTCTCGTTGAAAAGCACGGGTAATATCCACCGCATTGCCAAGCCCTGCGGTAATCATAATGACAAGGTGGATTCCCTCATATGTAAAGTCACGAATAGTCGCAAACTTGGCTTGGACAGCCGTCATCATAGCCACTGTATTGTCATGCGGGAAATGCTGTGCCTGCAAAAACTGCAGCAATTCCTGATGTGGCTGTCGTTCATCATAGGTAATAGGCACCGTTCGATTCATCAGATGCGTATAATGACCAAAGCCTGGGTTATGCATGGCTGAGGATACAACCTTCATGGCTGAAGCTGTTTGAAGGGCAACATAATTGTCAAAAATATCAATGCAATCCTTAGTAAGTATAGGCAATCAATCGCCTCCTCGCGATAAAGTTATGACGGAACATAAAAAAACAAATTCTTACAAAGAAGAATTTGTACGGTCGATTCTTTATTAAAATTTGAACCTTCTGAACATTTGTACAGAATAACAACTTCATAATACTCAAATTATTTATTTTCTTTGAAATTGTATCATAACTTTGGCTATTGTCACAATTCCATTTTCAAAGTGTTATTGCTGCTTTTGTTTGAGATTCTTAAAGCGGATGACAGAGCCGACGATAATAAAGACCCACCCAATGCCTATGTAAACAATTTTCATTGTTTTTGTCGATGACGGTAAAATATCCATAATCGTTAAACAGACAAAAAGTATCCCGATGATTGAAAAAAGCATACCGATTGTTAAATTCTTCACGAATAACCCTCCCAACTATGTACGCCCTCGATTTTACCGTATTCTCGGCAAAAAGAAAACACTAATCCAAGCAAGAAACACTTGGATTAGTGACGATTGTGTCATTATGCTTTTGCATGGGCAAAAAACTCTTCATATAACGCTTGTAAAATGCGGTTTTCATATTCCTGAAGGACACCAAACACGAGGCTCACTTCAGAAGAACCTTGATTGATCATTTCAATATTTGCGCCAGTTTTTGAAATCGCTGTGGCAGCACGGGCAGCTAATCCTGTGTTATGACGCATCCCTTCGCCCACAATCACGATCATGGAAAAACCGTGACGCATTTCTACATACTCTGCATGTAGCTCTTCTTTCACACGACTAAGAATGCGTGCTTCATTTTCTGGTGTTAGTTGATTCGAACGCATGATGACAGAAATATCGTCTAAACCAGATGGTGTGTGTTCATAAGAAATATTTTCATCTTCTAAAATTTGGAGTAGCTTACGTCCAAAGCCTACCTCACGATTCATCAAATATTTAGAGACATATAAAGTTGAAAAGCCACTGTCTGCCGAAATACCTGTAACTGGACGACCTGTTGCAGGACGGCTTGGTACAATACGTGTACCTGGGGCTGATGGATTATTTGTATTTTTTATGTTAACGGGCACCCCAATCTTGTAGACAGGCATTAACGCTTCATCATGGAACACTGAAAAGCCTGCATATGATAATTCGCGCATTTCGCGATACGTAATTTCTTTAATTTCCACTGGATCGTTGACGACTTTCGGATTCGCGGAGAACACACAATCCACATCCGTAAAGTTTTCATACAGCTCCGCTTCAACGGCTGCTGCTAAAATAGAGCCTGTAATATCAGAGCCACCGCGGTCAAATGTTCGCAATACGCCCGCTTTAGTGTAACCGAAGAACCCTGGGAACACAATAATTTCTTTTGTGTCTTTTAAAGGGGCTAAATTAGCATACGCTTCAGGTAATGCAAAGGTTCTTTCTGGTAAATCATTGACCACTAAACCTTCTTTAGGACTGACATAGCGTGCGGGCATACCAATGGCATTAAAGTAAGCTGCAATAAGCTTGGCGTTATTATCTTCACCTGCTGCTTTAATACTATCGATGAATAATTCCACATTTGTTTTGTCACCTTGTACACGTTCACGTAAATCTTCTGCGATTACGTCACAAATGGCATTATCTAGCCCCAAACCATCAGCAATCGCTCTAAAACGATCCACAACAGTTTGCAATTTTTCCTCTGTATTCTCTTGTAGTAACGCTGCATTTGCTAATTGTATTAATAGGTCAGTTACTTTTATATCGTCACCAGAACGTTTCCCTGGTGCTGAAACGGCAACAATCTTACGCGCCGGATTAGATTTTACAATGTTTGCTACTTTTTGTATTTGTTCTGCACTTGCTACAGATGTTCCACCAAATTTACACACGATCATATCTATCAAATCCTAACTTTTTCAAATTAATTGTATTCCTCCACAAAACAATTGACTGTACACAGTGTACAAATTATCGTTTCCTACGTCAATACAATTTAAAAAATTCACGCAATTTTTCGAGAAATATGGACAATTTTCGTACTGTTTGATTTATTATACGGATTTCACATGAAATAGTTAAGGTTTTTGTGAATTTTTTTTCGTGACGTTCACATAATCGTGAAATTTTCGGTTTTGACTTTCTTCTATATAAATGAAGAAAACGCTTACTCCATTTATGATATGCACAAATATCCACTATGTCTGTGCTATTTTTGTATGTATCAAGGATTCCTTCAGCAAGGCTTTTTCTTTTATTTATGAGGTTTTTCGCTCGTTCCTGAGGCCTTTATGGAGTGACTGTGGATATAAAAAAACTAGGCTCACGTCGAGTGATGCCTAGTTTTTTTTTGCTATTGGATTAAATGGCTGTCCAGCCGCCATCGATTACGAGCTCTGCGCCTGTCATAAAGCGGGATTCGTCTGATGCTAAGAACACTACGCCATAAGCTACATCTTCAGGTTCACCGAAGTATGGTAATTGCGTGTAAGCTTGATAGTATGGCAATGCACCGCCCTCTTCCATCGTAGGCGCTGTCATTGGTGTTACAATAATGCCTGGATGAACAGAATTCACACGAATTTTATCTTTACCATATTCAATCGCAGCCGATTTAGAAAGCACACGAAGCGCTCCTTTTGCTGCTGTATAGGGGCTTGTACCAGCCATTCCCACGATTCCACCGATCGAAGAAATATTGATAATTGAACCACCGCCAGCTTTTTGCATTTCAGGAATCATATATTTCATGCCAATGATACAACCATTCAGGTTAATATCCATAATTTTATTCCATTCAGCCATTTCCATGTTGGCAATTGTTTTAGGTGATGAAACGCCCGCATTGTTGACGAGGATATCTACTTTGCCATATGCCTTTACAGCCTCGGCAATCACTGCTTTCCACTCATCCTCAGAAGTAACATTATGTTGAAGACCAATAATGTCCCCACCATTTTCTTTAATTTCTTTTACTAAATTATTCAAGGGCTCGATTTGTACATCTGTTGCAATGACCTTTGCGCCTTCTTGTGCAAATAGTTTTGCCTCAGAAGCGCCCATTCCCATTGCTGCTCCTGTAATAATTGCTACTTTCCCATTTAAACGACCCATCATAAAACTCCCTTTCTTCTATATAAATGAACAATTCGTGAACACGTTAACAACTAGTTGTATTATCGACACGGTGTCGTTAATATAATTATAACGCGCAATTGAAAAAGGGCAAACAACACCAAAGCCCATAATGATGCTTTCACAACACTTGCAATCGGACTGTTGTTTAAATAGAAAATTTAATACAAGGAGCTTCAAAATGTCGAAAAAAATGGACCCTCGCGTCATCAGAACGCGCCAATTATTAAGAGATGCACTAGTGGCATTAATTGATGAACAAGGCTATGAAAAGATCACGGTACAAGATATTACACAACGAGCTACATTAAACCGTGCCACTTTTTATTTACATTACCGTGATAAATTAGACCTTCTCTATCAAAGCTCAGAAGAAGCCTTGCATGAGCTTGTAAGTAGTATTCATCCACC
This sequence comes from Lysinibacillus sp. JK80, assembly GCF_027557635.1. Classification (NCBI taxonomy): domain Bacteria; kingdom Bacillati; phylum Bacillota; class Bacilli; order Caryophanales; family Bacillaceae; genus Lysinibacillus; species Lysinibacillus sp. JK80. Next base: position 1,142,044 of record NZ_CP058997.1, read on the forward strand.
CTTCGAAGAGAAGAAGGATTTTGATTTATTACCAAATTATGACCAGCCACATGAGACATTTATGCATTTATTTGAACAAATAGCGCTGAATAGTAAGCTATACAAGGTCTATCTCACAGAAAAAAATATCCCTTATTTCTCCGATGGCCTTAAAGACATTATTATCAATTTTGTCTCGAGCGGCATTCAAATGATGGAGCCTGACGACCAAAAGCTGACCGTGCCGCGCGAAATGGCCGTCCGTTTTTATGCAGCCGCCTTTCTTGAAGTAATCGTCTGGTGGTTAGAAAATGATATGCCCTATACCCCCAAATTTATGGCGACCCAGTTAATGCGTATTACCATTAAAGGCCCTTATATTGACAACCCTTTTGAAAGATAAAGCAGAACACCAAATTTCAATTAACAACAAAAGGTAATCACAACGCAAATGTGATTACCTTTCTCTATTTGTCTCGAAAGTTATACGATTTTCATGTTTAATTCTCTAGTAGGGTTATAGAATTGTAACCATTTCTCCGCTTCACTGACCATCCACGTTCCAAATTCATTTAAAAACAATAACAAAACGTTCGTATCGATTATGGGTGTTATTGCATATTCAAGTGCCCTTCTCATGTCGCTTTCCTTGTCAGGGAAATATTCTGAGAACCGTTTGTAGGCGGGGTATAAATCCCTTGTATAGGTGTTTTCCTTTGTTATGACAAGTGCAAGCCCTGCTCTTACTATAATTTTCATAATCCACTTACAACAATCTTTAATATCCTCTCTATCCGAATTATCTTGAAGATCATCACAGGCATTTTTTATTTGCCCCTGCAAATGAATAAGGTGGTCATTCGCTAAAGCCTCGTTCGCTTTATATCTTGGTAATCGAGGTATTAAATCCTCTCCAAAGACACATATACTATGGGTTTGGAGGATGAAACTAATGATTGAAAAAGATGTCGTATTTAAAATATCTTCTTTGCCGAATACACTTAGCTCAATCCCATCTACACAATGATGGTTTTGAGTTAACGCTTGTTCTACTTCTTTTATCCGCTTTACCTGCTGTTTTTTAGGCTTATGCTTCGTGACCGCTATCGTGTCTAAGTCAGCTACTCCTTCAATACCTATACCCTTTGGAATCGATCCCCTTATATAAATGCTATGTAAGTCATCTTGGAGAAGGGTGCGATAGGTATGAACCACATCGTTGATGACAGCAAGAAAAATGGGGTTGATTTTATTCCAATCTGCATGATTAATTATGTATCCATCACTATCCGTCAGACATAAGCTGCCAATTTCTTTTATAGTCGTCATTACATCGCTCCTTTTAGGTGACGGATTTACTTAATAATGGATAGCATGTCCTATACAAACACACTATCCTACTTTCATGTTGGAAGTCCTTTGAAACTATCAGCATTTACTTTTCTTTAAATTCAAATTCAATTTTTCCTTCTACCAAACGGAGGGCTGCATTAAATTGTTTGCCATTCTTTGATTTAAAGCCTTTCATCATAGCAGTTTTCCCACTCTTACATAAATCATGGATGTTTTTTTCCGTTAGTTTTTTTCCTAATAGCCTTTGTGGGAACGTTTGCTTACAACCATTTTTATAATTCGAACATCCGTAAAAGCTTTTACGCAAGCCTATTTTCCCTTCCTTGCATGCTGGACACATGGCAATATCTTTGACCACGGCTGGTTTAAACTGCTCTGCTTCAATTGTCAGTGACTCTAACTGTTTAGGCACCTCTGCTATTAGTTGATGAATAAACTTGCCTATGCTCTCAATAAAATGCTTTGCAGAGCCTTCCCCCTTACCAATTTTATGTAAGTAAATTTCCCATTTAGCCGTCATGGAAGGACTTGACAGTAATGTTCCTTCAATTGCCTGACATAAAAGCTGTCCTTTCGGTGTAATGCTCACGATATTTTTTCGTACTTCAATAAATCCATGCTTCTTAATCGTCTCGATAATGCCACTTCGAGTTGCTTCCGTCCCAATCCCTTCAATCGATTTCAGCACCTCGATCTCCTCTTCATCCTCAACCGATTTACCACAGGTTTTCATCATCGTAATGAGTTGACCTTCTGTATAGGGCTTCGGAGGTGTTGTCGTGCCTTCTAAAATAGCAATCTTACTTTGTACCAGCTCATCTTGGAAGACAACAGGTAAAGACTCCTCACGCGCCTGCACCTCTGTCTCATTTGAAAATAATTCTTTCCAGCCTTTGACAAGCTCTGTTTTCCCTACTGTTTTAAACTCTACATTTTTGACATTCGTGATAATCGTTTTTTCATCGTATTCATAATCCTGATGAAACATAGCGAGTGTCGTATTGAGGATTTCAAAATAAATATTTCGTTCATCAGCATTCATGGATTGCAACGCTTTGGCGGTCGGTATTTTTTTCGTTGGAATTATCGCATAGTGCTCCCCAACATTGGCACTGTCGACATAGCGCTTGTTCTTCCCTCTATTGATTGGCTGAAATGCTTTTCCCACGAGCTGCTGATAGTTTCCTAATGATTCATTTAAATAAGCAAACTCATTATGTGTAATGAGCTGTGAATCGGTACGTGGGTAAGAAACGAGCTTTTTCTCATAAAGTGATTGCGTAAGTTTCAACACATGTGATGGACTGTATTTCCAACGTTTATTGGCAGCCGCTTGTAAAGTTGATAGTGCATGTAGTTTAGGTGGTGCCATACGCTTCGTTTTGTTCGTGACACTTGTAATGAGACCTGAATCATTCGGTTCAATCCCATGCTGTTGCAATAACTGCACTGCCTCAGCCCGCTCTTTTGTCTTTAGCTTCGCCTTCCCTTTATATACACCATGTTGAGCTTTAAATACCCCTTCGATTTCATAAAATTTTTCAGGCTTGAACTGTTCAATTTCCTGCTGTCTTTTATAAATTAAATAGACGGTTGGCGATTGTACTCGTCCGATGGAGATACTGCCCTTGAAGCCCTTTTTCTGCAACAGTAGCGTATAGAGGCGACTACAGTTCATACCTACTAGCCAATCGCTAATTTGACGCGTTTTGGCTTCTTGGTACATAAGCAAATCACGCTCATTACCTTGCATATGATTAAAACCTTTTCGGATTTCCTCTACTTCTAATGAATTGATCCATAATCGTTTAACTGGCTTATTTACTTTTGTCATTTTCAAAAGGGAGTAGAAGATATTTGAACCCTCACGTTCACTATCACAGCAGTTATAAATCATTGTTACTTGGGGATCACTAAAGATTTTTTTGACTGCATTGAATTGTGGATACATTTTAGAGACCACTTTATCTTCAAATTTTTGCGGAATGATCGGTAATGAAGCAAGCGACCACTTCTCCCATTCCTTCTGATATTCTTTCGGCTCCTTTAATTCAACAAGATGACCAACCGCCCAGGTAATAACTGCACCATGAGGAAAAGTAGCACAGGGTTCCAGTTCAATAAAGGTTTTCTCTTTTTGCTTCACTTTAAAGGCGTCTGCATATGCTCTTGCTTGAGATGGTTTCTCTGCTAATATAGCAATTTTCCCCATTAATCATCACATCTTCTTTACAATATTTTAGTAGCTTTTCTATAAAAACATAAAACTCAACTAATCAGATTAGTTGAGTTGATGGTGAAATACCTTCCTACTATTTTACTTTAAACCATATAAAATAGCACTTACTAAAATCTTTGAGCTCTTTTAAAGCGAATTATAAAGAAGCAAAAATTTTCTTTACCCATTCAAGATACGCTCGCATATAGTATTCCTGCTTAAAGCCATGATTCTGGTCCTCTGCTACTATCACAGTCACATCCGCGTCTGCGTTTCGTGCAGATTGGATATATTCCTGTGGACCTTTTACCCCGATTGCTAAATCCTTTGTCCCATAAGCTATAAACTGAGGTATATGAGCTGTTCTGAAATGCGTAGATAAATCTGTCTGCTGCAAGAGCTCTTCACGTTTTTCTGGATTTCTGACATCTTCATCATTAAAAGAAGCAAAGAGCATGGGCACATTATAGCGATACGTCAATGCAGGGTAAATCATAGCAGCAGATGCTACTTGATCATCAACAGCATCAATGGCATCAGGCTGATAACTAGCAGGAAACAGATTTTCTCCCTGAATAAGGTTAATAAAGCTACCCGTTTGATAGCCTCCAGCACTAAAACCTATTAAACCAATTCGATCTGGATGGAGACCATAATCATTGGCATGATAACGTAGAAATCGGACGGCACGCTGAACATCTAGCTGTGGAATAGGCCACTCATAGGGATTGGAACGATAGTGGAGAACGAATGCATTAATACCTGCTTTATTTAATGATGCAGCTACTTCCTTTCCTTCCGCTGTTCCTCCATCCATTTCCTTAAAGCCATAACCACCACCTGGCATAATAATGACGGCACTGTCACTGTTCGCTACCGTATAAGGAATCAGATAGGGCTCATCTTCATATGTTGATTTTTCATAGCCCCCTTCAATTTCATGGACATAGGTAAAGGTATCAATGGCCGCTTCATTGTCTTTATAGTCTTCTCCCACAATGCCAGTGGAAAATTTGAATGTCGCCAAAAGTCTGTTAGGATTGCCCTTAATATTCATATCATCAAGCTTACTTCCCGAATGATTACCTGCCACTTCTTCTCCCCAAATCTCCACCTTGTCTTCAATATCCGCAACTGGCTTGCCTGGTTTATTTCCTAACGGATTAATCACAAGAATAGCGTATCCAATCCCCATAAACAAAGTTAGTATAACTAGAAGGATTCCTGCTATCTTGGCTATTTTCTTCGCTACCCTCATCATCATAACCCCCATTAAATTTACTTATGTATCGTTTACTATTTATTATCTCGGGTAAAGGATTATTAACCTTTAGCTCATTCTTTAGCAAATAACGATTGAAGATCTTGTATAGCATCAATACAGGGTTGTATTCTTGCATTTTCTAATGGATTAAAATGACCTTACTAAAGAAATGTCTGAAGAGCACAAATTTTTTAAAAACTGCATACGTACCTTGCGTAAACTATATTATTAAAACACAACCATAATTTTTTCGGAGTAAGAGGTAGGTATTGTAAAAAAGAAGGAGGGATACGATGTTTGATGAAGCTGCATATTTTATTTTTAGAGCACTATTAATTTTAACGGTTTTGGTTGTTGTGGTTGGAATCCCACTTGGTGAAACACTGATTAGAAAAAAATAAAACTGCATCTAAATGGATGCAGTTTTTGATTTTTATCCTACTTTGTGTCGGTAATAGATTTTGGGATTGTTGAAATAATGAACTATATAGAAGTCTTAGAATGGATTTTCACCTTTTATAAAAGGAATAAAAACTACATAATTTGAACCAATAAAAATGAGCCAAAAGAGTACTGATGTACGTCGCTGTTTAAAGATATTACTTTCCTGAAAAATAAAAATACCGACAATCAACGAGTATAAGACGAATAAAATATACGATAATCCAAACCAGTTTACCCATACGTCACCTGTAAATTGAATTCCAAAATTCTCGTATATAGGTCTTAAAATATAAGTTGTGAAAAGTAAACCAATCGATAGAATTACAATAATTTCGAGTAAACTAAGTACAACTTTCTTCCATTCATCCAAATAAATTACCTCATTTCTTCTGACAACATGAAAATATAAACCTGCGTAATGGTACAAACAAAGTTGCAATGTTGTTTAAGTAGAAAAAGGCTCTACTCCTTATTAAAGTAAGTCCGTTAAAACAATAGTAAAACACTATTATCCACCTTAAGGAACTGTATTACTCATAACCGTCACAAAGCCGTTCAACGAGGCTGTATCAATTAATTGAAGTATTCCCAGTCTTGCGGTATCACTGTAGACATACCAATGATTTGCAGTAGTATCATGCACCAAAACTCCGCCCAAGTCCCCCGTGGAAAAATAAATATCAAACCGTTTGATACTGTTCGAGTCTTGGTCTAAAAAATCAAATTGCGCATTTTTATCATAGTCTCCTACTGGAATGGGATGAGAATTCCAAGGATTATAAGTAGGTGCTTCGATTTTACTTCCATTATTTTTTATAAAAGTATTATAAATAGCTTCGTTATAACCATTCCCATTGATTTGCTGTACGACTCCGCCTAATGTCATATGATATTCGTATTGCAATGCTTTTACTTTTATACCATCAATAAAGAGAGGCTGTGTCTCAACCGTTACTGTACCGTTTTTGTAAGTGATATTGCTGCCAAATGTTTCGGCAAGAAAACGCATCGGAACAAAAGTACGATTATTCTTCATATATGGCTTTACATCAAGCGTTTCTGTTTTACCGTTTTTCTCCACTTGATTACGATTAAGTTTTAGTGTTACCTGTATATCGTTTTTAGTAAGGGTGATTTGGGCATCCGTCCATACAACATTTACCCCTAAATTTTCACTAATTACACGTAAAGGAACCATTGTCCGATTACTTTTAACTTCTGGATTTACATCAGATGCAATTGTAACACCGTCAACTTTTATTTGAAAATCGGCTGCATATGCCGGTGACGAAGTCATGATTAGAATCAACCCAAAAAAAATTCCTGAGAACACTTTTTTCAACTTTGAACACTCCTTTTCTTAAAACTCACTATTCTCCCAAAAAATACATTCCACTAAATATTTTACCATAAAAATCCACCTATATCGTTAAACTATCCTGCTCTTTATTCAATCTACATGACCCATAAAAGAAGACGCGTTTCGAATTAAACGCGTCCGATTGTTAGATAAAGATACTGATGAAAATTAGAATTGATTCCTTTCTAAAAACCTAATAAATTCCCCTACTAAAGGATGGCTGCCAAATCCCTTGGGCATTTTTCTCCATACCTAGCTCAATTGGTCCTTCAAGTGAAATAAATTTTACAACTCCTGTTGTATCTGTTTGTTGCTCAAACTCCGCATGTTCTAGCCCAGCAAAGAGGTTTGCAATAATAAGGCGATTTATTTCCTTTGTAAACAACTCCTGACGTACGATTTTCGTTTTCTCATAATATCTTCGAACACTTTCTGTTTCTTCGTTCTTATTTGTTGTAAACAATGCTTCGTATGTTTCATAATCTTTTTCAATATCACTCAATAAAAACATTTTAGTAATCGCTTGGGGTGTCATATTTTTTAACTTTTCAATATTATAATCCGCTTTAAAGGCATCAAAAACCTGCTGCTCCTGTTCAGACAATTCAAATGTTAGCTCAAAATTTTGGAAGCCTACGACCTTACCGACTAATTGCCCCTCACTAATTTTCATAATCGTATGGCCTTCGTCACTATCATAAACAACCATTTCTTTTTCTTTCGCAGAAATCGATTTGTCATTGAATGGCGCTGGTCTTGTTCCAAAGTTATGAAAAAAGTAAGGGTTTTTCAATGGGTCATTGATATCCTCTTTTTTTATTTGCTCATTTAATCCATGTACTTTTAATGGGGTATCCTCTACTAAAATTTGCCCTTGCTTCATTGTTACATGATCATTCCCTAATCCTAATACAGTTGAAACGACAAGCCCATCCGTTCCATAAAAAGCAATATAATCTCCATACGTAATGGGGGCTTCCTTATCGATAATCATTGGTAAAAAATGCAGCATCCATTGTTTTCCAAGTAGATGGGCATATTTCGGTTGAATGATGTCTAACGAAGAAACATCATCGACAATCGGTAGTAGCTCATTTTGCTCACTTGCGGTTTGTAGGTTATTCTTTTGAGAAAACTCAACGAATAGCATTAACCCAATAATGAAACAAGCTGCAATAGATACGGTGACAACCTGCCAGTTGAACTTTCTTTTTATGGGTTTCTTTTGCAATATACGTTGCTTGATGTCGTTTGTAAATGGGGCATCTTGTCGCAATTCTTCTTTTAGCTTGTCTTTAAATTCCTTCATAAAATATTGCCTCCAGTTCCGGATTTGTTTTCAACAATTCTCTCGCTCGACGAATCCTTGTACGAACGGTGTTTTGTGAGACGTTTAATAAACTAGCAATTTCAGAAACATCAAATTCTTCATAATAAAACAGTACAATGACTTCCCTATAATGAAGTGGTAATGCAAAGACAATTTGCTTTAAAGTTGCAAAATCTTCAGTTGCTATATATGTTTGCTCTACGGAGGGTTCAGTTCTACCTAGTGGTAAAAGCTTTGAAATAAATGATTTTCTCTTTTGTTTACGTAGTTCATCGTGACAGCAATTAATAGCGATACGGGTTAAATACGTTTTCAATGAAGCATCTTTTCTAAAATCGTCTTTATGTAATAAGTACTTCATGAGTACGTCCTGTGTAATCTCCTCTGCAAGCTGAAAATCCTTCATATATAAATAGCTAAGATGATACAAATATTCACCATATTGTTCTACGATTTGTTCCAACAACAACTCACCTCGTTTCAATCCTACTACTTAGACGCTCGTTTTCTAAAAAATTGTTCAATCTCCTGGAAATATTTTAGAGTAGCCTTTTTATCAAGATTGCAGTAGTATGCAATGCACTTCTAGATGATGCAACAGTACCTATGTATTAGATGGGCTTACTGATAGTGGCCCTTTTCATGAAGAAAGACGCTTTTCTATTATTTCAGAAAAGCGTCCCAGAAGATCGTTATTCAACTTTAACTATAGTTCGTTCAAGAAGGACTTTTCTTTTTTCGATTTGTTAAATAAATCTATTCTTTCTTTTATACTTTCGTTCTTACTAGTATCCCACCATTCAACGACCACATAAATCTCATGTATATCTTTCAGTGTAATAAAGTCACCATTTTTATTGATGTATGGCCCTGCAATAGCACCAGTTGTATATTCTGCTATATTCGTCTCACCAGTAACTGAATCAGTATGAACTACTGAATCATCACTCTCGATAACCACATGCGTTTCAAAGTGGAAGAAATCTGTCATATACGTATTGACGTTTTTCATTTTTAAGGTCCCAAATCTTGCTTTAAAGTCTTCTGGTGTGATAACAATTTCATACCCAGTTAGATTCCAGCTTTCACTTTCACCCATCAATAATAAATAATAAGTATTACCACTTTTTTGAGCATTGCAGCCAGATAGTACAAAGAACGACAACATCAAATAAATGCAAGGTACTAAACCTTTTATATATTTCTTCATTCAATCCCCCTTATAACATTCCTTCTATAAAATAAATATCTAATTCCCAAAAGAATGCTATTCAACTCTTTAAAAGAAAAAGACACGTTCCTATATTAACGCGCCCTTTTCTGGAATAAAAAATGAGTTACTAACTATTCATAAACTTTTGTAGGCAACTTGAACGATTTGTTGTTCACCATTCTTCTCAAAAATCTTATAATTTTCCATCCCGATTTTTTCCGCAACTTTTTGGGATGGGATATTTTTTAAGGTCGTGTATGAAAATATTTCAGAATAGCCCAGAACATTCCATGCATATTCCTTACAAGCAGATGCCGCTTCTGTCGCATACCCCTTATTCCAATACGCTTTAATAATGTGAAAACCGATTTCAGGTAACCATACACCATCAATGTTCTGCATGGTTATTCCACAATCACCGATAAATAGATCTCCTTCTTTTAAAACAACTGCCCATAGTCCGTGATTATATTGCTTATAATTTTTCTCATTCCATCTGATCCAATTTTTAACCTCTCCTTGATTAAAGGGATGAGGGTAATATTGCATAGATTCGGGGTCGGAAAGCACTTTTGATAATTCATGATGATCGTCCATTTTTAACGCTCTAAGGTATAATCGTTCCGTCTCGATTATCTTCAAATTGCCCACCCTTTGCTTTTAATATATTTTGCTACAATATTTCATTTAGAAATGTGCAGTACCTGTTTTTACCCATTTGAAGCCAAAATTTTACCCAAAGTAATGATGGACACACCAAACAAACAGAAACAGACTTACTATCCCCCAAGCAGTGGTACTCCATATCCACCAAACTACAGATCTTGCTTTTGATGAATTTCCCTCTTCTTCCATATTCAATTTTATAAAAGCGACCTTACTTTCCATACCTTTTTTCATAGAAGCGAGCACAACAAATCCAATTATTATGAAACCAATAGTTACCCAAAGTAGTAGGTCCACCTTTACACTCCCTTTATAGAATTGAATTTCACCGCAATTTATTATAATAATTAGATTCTACAAAGATAACAATATACCTTGTGTTAATTCAAGTGCGTTTAAGTATATCATGTATTAAAATGCTGAAACTTAAAGTGCCAGAAGCTTTGTTTGGAAACTTTACTTAAAAGAATGTTATTCAACAATTGGACCCAATATATGCCCCTTAAATGAAAAGGAGCAAAATAGATGGCCCTATCCCTCACTTTGGCTGCTCTATCCATCACTTTTCACGTTGTATCCGCTACTTTTCATGTTTTAACCACTACTTCAGAGCCTATCCCTCACTTTGCCTACTCTATCCATCACTTTTCACGTTGTATCCGCTACTTTTCATGTTTTAACCGCTACTTTAGAGCCTATTCCTAACTTTGCCTGCTCTGCCATTTGAGTGGTTGAACTAGAGTCATAAAATAAACCGACCCAATGGATCCGCCAAGTGCAATTAATTGCATGTGACGCGTACTTAATTCCCGCTTTAGTTGTGAATCTTGATGATTATCTTTCATAATGCTTACTCCTCATACGTTTAGATTTTCAAATACTTGTTCAAAAAAGGAATAAAAAAAACGCCCTTTTGGATTAACCAAAAGGACGATTCAACTCGTGTTACCACCTTTAATTTATAAGCAATTCACATTACTTACCTTAAGAAGTACGGTCATTTGACGATACTCTCGCACATGATTACGGGTGTAGCCTACTTAGAATGATCTTTTCGGTACACAGCTCCAAGATGAATTCTCACTCGTTTTACATGCACCTCTCATCAACCGGTAGCTTTCTGTTCGTAAAAATAATTGATACTATTTTTTTCATAGCCTTTGTTCTAGCCATCTCACGAGAAAGAGTAGATTTTCGCTAAATAAAGCGCCCGATTGTAAAAGTCCCAAAAATTACCATTCTCTTCATTACACTCTCTGAAAACCAAAAATATATTTCAATCATACGAACAGGCAACGAATATCTTACTTTTTGTTCTTTTGATATACAATAAAAGTAAGGCCATTTAATAGCAATGTAAAAATGAGAAGAACTGCTGTGGCTATCACGACTGCTCGTGTCGTGTCCATGAGTGCCGTCCAATCCTCAATTTTTACTAAATGATAATTATAAAACATCTGAAAACTAATTGAAATAGCGCAGGCACTGATGCTGAGAACGGCAAGGATACCCCAATTAGAATGTTCATGTTTTTTATTTCCCATTAGATAGAAAACTGGAAGTATCCAAGCGACTAGTCCAAGTAAGAGACTGCCAATATTAAGCCAACCAATCATAACGAATCCCTCTTTCTATTTGTATTACCATTTAACAATACTTAACGGTAAATTGTAGGAAAGGTTTCAAATAACTGTATTATTCAACAATATCGACCTTTAAAAGAAAAAGACACGTTTATAAATAAACGCGCCCAATTGCCGAAAACTATTATTCAATTAAAACTACCATTATAAACTTTATCTTTTCGCTTCATTTGTATGTGCATAAATATTTTCACTATTAATATACCAATTATTCCACCAAGTATATTACATAACAAGTAGATAGCATCTATAGAACTAATGTTCCTAGGAACTAAACTAAACGACCCTAATAGTAGACGTAAAAGCTCTGTACCTAAACAACACAATATCACTAGAAAAATGGCTTTATTTATATTTTTAAAATGGAAAAGAACGCATAAAAATATCCCTAAAGGAAGTAATAATAAAAAATTATAAACTATAGATGAATAGCTCCACAAATACATATTGAAGTGGATACTATCAAAAATTCCAAACCAATCATTAGCTGTAATAAAACGTCTACTCTTGTCTGCTGGATTTAGAGGTAAAAGTGTTATTCCCCCTACTTTAATTTGAAGTAAACATAGTAAATAGAAGAGAAAGCTGTATAAAGTAACACGTCTTTGATTACTCTTGATTTCTTTTCTAAAGTAATCAAGAAATACATCTATAAAAATATAGACCAACAACACTAAAAATCCGAAAGGAACAATATTATATAGAACATAGTTTGTATGCAAGTAAACACCTCCCAAATTTTGTAACAACTATCATTTTACTTATTTTAACAATGTTAGTCAAATAGTGTTCTTCCACTACCATTTTTTCATTTAGCTGTTTTTATTGTCATTATAAAAAACACCCCCATAGACCACCATATCTATAGGGGAAAAAACGGTACGATATTCGTATGAAGTTTAGTAGGTTACCTCGGAATCTTTTCGCTTCGGAATAAGTGCAGTAAAAAGTGCAATTAAATTAGGTGGAATGCTAAATAATAAAAACAGCCAGTTTGTCGTCAGGATCGAGATGATCGTGAATACAATAATGGACGTCATGAAGACGAATAGGCCCACCTTCACACGCGAGGGCTGTAACGGGGCTGCGCTGGACATATTGATGGTCATCATAATTCCGATGATTCCCCAACTCGCTACGTGTGTTAATAAAAGGATACCTAAAACCATGGCAGTGCTTAATTCAATCCCAAAACTGAGTAACGTAAAGAAAACATACAGCGCTCCTAATGTCACATACCATGAATAGGATCTCGCCTTTTGCCAAATATGATAGTACAGCTCGTCTAAACCTCTGTTTTTTCTAGCTTTCTGTCGCCCGAACCACCATCCAAGGAGTCCACCAATCACTCCCCCATACAATCCAATCATACCCCAGATATTAATCTCCATCATTCATTCTCCCCTCTTCAAATATAAACACTTCTTCAATTGTGCTATTGAACGCTTTGGATATGTTGTAGGCAAGCTCTAAGGATGGATTGAATTTGCCTGATTCAATAGCAATGATTGATTGCCGTGAAACGCCAACTTGTTTCGACAACTCTTCCTGCGTAATCTTGTTCAATTTTCGTAATTCTCGAATTCTGTTTTTCATAATGCCTCCTTTATAAATGTAAAGCAAACTATACATTTAATGTTAAGTAAAGTTTACTTTACATCACTACGTATGTCAAGCAAACTTTACAATTTGATTTTTAGTTAGATGAAATGGCAATGTCGAGTAAAGAACAACAAAATTCTATTACTATGTACTATTTTCGGAAAATTTGATAAATTAATAGTAAGGAATGTTTTGAGCGTTACAAAAAGGAGGTTATCCAAATGAGTAAAAAAGAGCTCTTGCAAAATGGAGTCAATCAGGTTTTTTACGAAGAGGAATGGTACCCACCGTTATCAGAAGCATTAAAGAATCTCACTGCTGCGCAAGCTAGTTGGCAACCAGAAGGAAATGCCGCTAATACGATATGGGAAAATGTAAACCATTTATTAATCTTTAAAGAGCGCTTACTTTCTCGCTTACATAAAGATGAGACATTTGTTGCTCCACAAAATAATGATGAAACGTTTGTCCAAGGCGGTGCTCATGATGAAGATGCTTGGCAAGAAACAGTGAATCGAACCCTTCACGTACATGATGCCCTACAATCTTCATTAGCATCCTTGCAAGAAGAGGCATTAGATCAACCTAGTCCCGCTCTTCCAGTTTGGCAACAATATCTAAATATCCTTTTGCACGACGCTTACCATACAGGACAAATTGTTCAACTTCGTAAACTACAAGGTTCATGGCCAGCTAAGCGCTCCTACTTATAAACGAGGATTCCAATTGGTGATTGAAAAGCAGATGCCCCCTTAAGTTAGAGACAAACTACTAACTTATAGGGGGCATATCATTTAATTCGTTTTCATTATCCATCTTAAGCTGTTTATCTACCATAATCAGTAGAACATCACTAATGTCGAGAGTGGTTTTAGTAAGTTTATAAGTCTATCGGCTTACCACCTGTCACTCCATAAATCTGACCCGTGATATAACTTCCTTCATCCGAGGCCAGAAGAACATAAACGGGTGCAAGCTCTACTGGCTGTCCCGCACGGCCGAGAGGAGTATTTTGACCAAACTCAGGTATTTCTCCTTCTAATTTCCCGTTATCTAGCTGAAGCGGCGTCCAAATCGGGCCAGGTGCAACACCATTGACACGGACACCTTTAGAAGCAAAGTACGAGGATAGGGATACCATAAAGTTGCTTATTGCACCTTTTGTCGCGGCATAATCCATTAAAGATGAGGATGGATCGAAAGATTGAACCGATGTGGTGGTGATAATTGCACTTCCTGGTTCCAAATGTTCTTCAGCAGCTTTTACGGTCTCGAACATGCTGATGATGTTTACTTTGAAAGTGTCTTGCACTTGTTTAATTGTTAAGTCACTTAGGGATGGCTGTGCGATCTGTTGCGCAGCATTTAATACAAGAATGTCCAATCCGCCAAAGGCTTCTACGGTTTTTGTAACAATCTCTGTCGCTGTGCCGTCTTCTCGCAAGTCATACGGTAGCAGTAATGCTTTTCTTCCTGCTTTTTCAATTAATTCTTTAACGACGTTGGCATCTTCCTCTTCACCAGGGAAGAATTGTATGGCTACATTGGCTCCTTCACGTGCATAGGCAATAGCGGCAGCACGGCCAATCCCAGAATCGCCTCCTGTAATTAAGGCATTGCGCCCTTCTAAACGATTGTATCCTTTATATGATTCTTCTCCGCAGTCAGGTTTGGGGATCATTCCATGCTGTAGCGCTGGCGTGTTCTGTTCCTGATTTGGGAATTTTTCGGTATGAAATTTTTTACGTGGATCGGTTAGATGTGGGTTTCCCATCAGCTATCATCTCCTATTTTGATTAATTAGTGACAAACACTTTGTGTGCTTACACTGTTACATTTTGTTGAATACCCTCTGAACATTTACTTTAAACAGCATCAGATTCTTCCGCCCTTCCACCAATGATGGAGTCATTTACATTTTCCTTACAAAAGAAAAAACACCCTATATAAGCGAGCAGACTAGTCCACTGTTGAAATGGATAGTTTGAACACTTACATTGAGTGTTTGAAGAACCTCTATAAAGTAGGTTATGAAAGATATTTAATAACGCTTTGTTTGTTTAAATTAACGCCTCAATTGCTTGAGCTACTTGCTCTTCTGTTAAATTGTGACGCACGATGTAACGATTGCGCGCATGCTTTGTACATTCGATTGTACAGCCACCTAAATGCTTTGCTTCATTTTCTTCAGATGCGATGATTTGCTTGTTACATTCAGGATTTGCACAGTTAATGTAGCGTTCACAAGGTTCACCGTCATAGTGATCACGACCGACAATCACATGCTCTACTTGATTGATTGGCACCGTTAAACGCTCATCGAAAACGTACATTTGCCCATCCCATAATTGACCTTTCGCCACAGGATCTTTTCCATATGTTGCTACACCACCATGTAATTGACCGACATTGCCAAAGCCTTCACGTTTCATCCAACCCGAAAACTTCTCACAACGAATACCACCCGTGCAATATGTTAAAACATTTTTCCCTTCGAATAGCTCACGGTTTGCACGGACCCATTCTGGTGTATCACGGAAATTTTTTACCTCTGGTCGAATCGCGCCACGAAAATGGCCGACATCGTATTCATACGTGTTACGCACATCTAATACTACTGTATTTTCATCTTGCATTTCAGCAAGGAATTGTTCTGGTGACAGGTAGCGACCTGTTAATTCATGTGGGTTGACGTCTTCTTCTAAGCCTAAGTTGACTAACTCAGGACGTGGGCGAACGTGCATTTTTTTGAATGCATGTCCTTCTGCCGCATCAATTTTAAAGACAATGCCTTCGAATAATGGGTCTGCTTGCATGTTTGCCATATATTGCTCTGTTTGCTCAATCGTCCCCGAAACAGTCCCGTTAATGCCCTCATTGGCTACTAAAATACGACCTTTTAAACCGATTTCTTTACACATTTCTAAGTGCGTTGCTGAAAACGTCTCTGGGTCTTCAATCTTCGTGTAATGGTAATATAATAAAACTCGATAATTCATTGTTTTCCACCTATCATTTCAATATTTGCAGGATATTCCTGATAGTGTCTTTTACGACCTATTAACCATAAAGGATAATCCGTTAATATGCTATCGGTAATTAGACTGAAATGAGTAGAAATAATTTTCCATATGCCGCTAGATAAAAAAAGACACATTCATTCGTTAAACAAATTTTATATTTTTCTTCACCGCATTTTCTACTAAAGCATAGAGTAAACTCGCAATACCAAAAATAAGCATCGAATTGATAATACTTAAATTATATTCTTCTATAAATCGCGAATCATAAATGATTACGAAAGAAAAAGCCCCTATTGCCCCACCAAATAAAGTGAAGGTAACCACTTTGAACAGCCAATTTTTCATAAAATGACTCACAATAAATGTTAACGGTAAAAACGAAATCGGATAGAGAATAAAAGCAAAAGAGCTCATTAAGAACATATAACCAACGCCTAAATCACGAAATCCCGTCATATATTCTGATGTCCTGATTTTT
Organism: Lysinibacillus sp. JK80; assembly: GCF_027557635.1. NCBI lineage: Bacteria > Bacillati > Bacillota > Bacilli > Caryophanales > Bacillaceae > Lysinibacillus > Lysinibacillus sp. JK80. Next base: position 1,158,617 of record NZ_CP058997.1, read on the forward strand.
CTTCCTTCTAAAACTTCTAAGCCAAATCCAGCTAAGGCAAACAGCACTATAAAAGGTATCCACATGATTAAACAATGATAGAAAGTTTTCATTCTTATCCTTCCCCTTATGAATTTTTACTATTGGTACAATTCAACCTCTTAATAGATCAAACGAAAATCATGGAAGAAAGTTACAATGCTTCTCACCTGACAAAAGATCAAAAAAAAAAGCATATTTTAGGGATTGATACGCCTAAAATATGCACCTCTCATTTCTTCTCTTTAAAACACAATCCCAATAATGATGGCTGATAGAACACTTACAAGTGAGGCACCGTATAGCAATTTTAATCCAAAGCGTGCTACTACATTGCCTTGCTTTTCATTTAACCCTTTTACGGCACCTACAATGGTACCAATTGAGCCAAAGTTAGCAAAGGATATGAGGAATACAGAGACAATCGCTGCTGTACGCTCACTGAAGCTATCTTGGATTTTAACGAAGTCCAGCATGGCAACGAATTCATTTGCCACAAGCTTTGTCGCCATGATACTCCCTGCATTCACAGCTTCATGCCAAGGTACACCCATGACAAACGCAATTGGGGCAAAGACATAGCCTAGAAAACCTTGGAATGTGATACCGAAAATGCCATTAAACACACCATTAATGAGGGCAATTAACCCAACAAAGCCTACTAACATAACCCCGACGATGATGGCTACCTTAAAACCGTCCATAATGTATTCGCCTAGCATTTCAAAAAACGTTTGCTTTTCACCTTCTTGCACTTCGATTATATCTTCCTCCGCTTGTACTTCATACGGGTTAATGATTGAGGCCACGATAAAACCACCAAACAAGTTTAATATGAGAGCTGCCACTACATACTTTGGCTCTAGCATCGTCATATAGGAGCCCACAATGGACATCGATACCGTTGACATCGCAGAAGCACATAAGGTATAAAGCCGATGCTTTGGTAAAAAGCCGATTTGATTTTTCACTGAAATGAATACTTCATTTTGCCCTACGATTGCCGCTGCAACCGCATTATAGGATTCTAGTTTTCCCATGCCATTGATTTTACTTAATACGAAACCTATATATTTAATCATAAACGGTAGAATTTTATAATGTTGCAATATACCGATGATGGCTGACATAAATACGATTGGCATTAAAACATAGAGGAAAAATGTATGTGCACCCTCATTCGCCATCCCACCAAATACAAAATTTGTGCCTTCATTGGCATATTCAAGTAGTTTTGCAAAGCTATCAGCAAATCCTTTAATTAAAAATTCCCCAATACCTGTTTTCAGTAATAGAAACCCTAAAACAAGCTGGATAACAATCATCACAATGATTGGGCGGTATTTAATCTTTTTCTTATTATTACTTGCAAGCCATGCTAAAAATAGCACGAGTAGTAGACCTACTATCGAAATAATATAATGCATGTTGTCCCCTCCGTAACGAACAATGTTTTCAAATGCTTTTTCTTCCCATCCCATGCAATCCCTTACACATCGATGATTGTATGAAGAGCAATGTCCACCATATCAAAAAAGGATTTTTCACTTTCCTCGTGCGTTAAGCTTTCATTTGTTAATAGTTGACTACCTACCGTCAAAATAGACAATGCCTTTACTCCATATTTTGCGGCTAACGTATAGAGGGCGGTGCTTTCCATTTCTACCCCTAAAACACCGAATTCCATAAACTTATGAAGCCTGTCTAATGTTTCACGATAAAATTCATCTGAATTATAAATATTGCCAACAAACACATTGCCTTTTTTCCCTTGCGCTCGTTGAAACGCTTTCATTAATAAGGAAAAATCCGCAATTGGTGCGTAATTATTGCCGTAGAAAATTTTCTCCGTCAAATTGCTGTCTGAAGACACTGCTTGGGCTAGAATGATATCGCGGATTTGAATGTCCTTTTGCATCGCGCCACATGTGCCAATACGAATCAATTTTTTCACGCCATAATCGTTGACCAATTCAGTACCGTAAATACTCATCGATGGATTCCCCATGCCCGTCCCCTGCACGGAAATCGGTACACCTTTGAACGTTCCTGTATACCCATACATTCCTCTTACTTCGTTATAGCAATAGACATTCTCTAAAAAATGCTCTGCTACAAATCTTGCACGTAAAGGGTCTCCAGGCAGCAAGACACGCTCAGCTATTTCTCCCTTTTTTGCTCCTAAATGTCTACTCATTTTCATTCCTCCAAAAACTTGTCATTTATCTCCAATCCAATTAGGTAACCGTTTTCATTTACCAATAAAAAATACCCACAGCCATTTCCAAAACTACTTCTTTTACAAGAAATCTGTTCAGAAACTACTATGAGTATAAGGTTTAATAATCCTGACAAACTAGACCAGATTGTTACGTTGTGTACGGGAAATAATTGACCAAATTACCGAAGTAATTCTTGACGAATATTATCTAAGTCCCTTTTGGTAGGAATCGTAGATATAATAACAACCGGCACTGTCGTTAAGGCAACGGGAAAATTACTTATGACAAAATCAATGTGATGCTGCTGTACCATCTCATCCGTTAATCCCTTCATAATAGAGGTATTAATAATCAGCTGGTCCCCAATTTCATTCTTGATTAAATTGGCGATATAATGGCGGATTGAAAATTCCTCTCCAATAACCAAGAAGGCTCGTTTACTTTTATAACGTAGCCCTGAACGAACAAGCAAGGTAAGCTTGGTTAAATGAAAGTCATTATACAGGATAGAAGGGTACGCTTTTTTCCATGTTTGCATACAGATCTGCATATCTTGGTAAATTTGCTGACATTCAATTTGAACATAGTTTGTTAAATTACTTTTTGAAATCATCAGCCATTCAGGGATGGCATTATCGATTAAAAGCTTGTCTAAAAACTCATATACTTCCAAGCTAAACCGCTCATTCATATGTAGATTAGGGTAAGCCTTTGCCAATAAGGTGAACAACTGCTGCGCCATTTGATCAATTTCTTTATTTTTATATAATTCGATTTCCTTCATTGGCGTCATGTCTGATCCTTCATAATAATGATATTGGCTTAGACTAAATAGAGATTGCATAAAAAACAATTCACGCTTTGGTAATTCAATCGAAAATTTTTCTTCCAGTGCCTGTGCAAAGTCTTTTACTGGCAAATAGAACATTCCTCTTTCCCAAGCGTAATCATCCTCCGTAATTTTGACATAGTTCCCCTTTCGTACTCTTTCCAAGACAATCGCCACTAAAAAGGATAATTTCCTTTTGGAGTTAATAAAATAAACAATGTTTTGCTCATGCTCTATTTGCGTGATGCATTGATTGATAAAATCAAAGTCACTATTGGTAAATGGCCATCCTGTATACTCATAGGCATCACCATATAATTTCCAATAAAAATAGCGGATATTCAATTCATTTCCCTTTACGGCGGGCGTCGAGTATGTAATGCGTAGCTTATACGGCTTCAAATCATGATTATTTAGTTGCGTAATCAGCTTCTTCAACGAGGAAGTGCTCATAAACATCGCCTCTGCTAGCTCCTCCATCGAATAAGGTTGCCCATTGATAAACAATAAGTGCATGAAGCGATAGAAGATGGTTTGCCTGAACATGCTCGAAAGCACTTCACTAACGGTTGTACTTCGCCCATCTCGTTGTAGAAAAATTCCCTTTCCTCTAGATACGTCAATCGTCATTGTTGCTGGTAATTGCCGATTGATCTCTTCTACGAGCTTCCGTATGGTCTTATCTGAAATATGTAAGCTTTTTTCAACCTCCCCTAAAGTAAACCATCTTTGTTCAGAATCTAGTAACAGTAATAATTGACTAGCTAATTTGAATTCCTTATCCACGTTCTCACCCTATCCATCATTCACAAAAAGGAACATACACTGGTAGCTGTATGTCCCTTTTTGCGTTTATTTCATATACGTATTCAAAACTTTTTCGATGTCCGTATTAAGCTTGTTGATATCAACTGCTGGCACGGGCTGATTGACAAGCTGATATTTTTCTTTTAGTTTTAGGATTCTTTGGACACTTTCATTGATGCGTTCCTCTGTTATTTCCCCATTGCTGACGGCTACCTTCACCGCTTCTATCGCTGCTGTAATATTGGCATATTCATGAGCGATTAAAATAATATCACTACCAGCCTTGATTGAATCGACAGCTGCTTGCCCGATCGCATAATGATTCGTGATGGCCTTCATCGTCATATCATCAGTCATCACAACACCGTCAAAGCCCAGTTGCTTTCTTAGCGTACCCGTGATAATTTCCTTCGACATTGAGGAAGGATACTGGGGATCGATCTTTGGCAATAAAATATGTGCGACCATGACGACATCTGCACCATTGTTAATGGCCTCTTTAAATGGGACAAGCTCTAGCTGATTCAAATCGTTCAAGCTTTTTGTCACCTTTGGCAATTCTAAGTGGGAATCCACAGATGTGTCACCATGCCCAGGGAAATGCTTCACGACAGGAATAACCTGCTCCGACTCCAGACCCTTCATTGTTTGAATGCCCAATTTGCTGACGATAGCTGGATCATTGGAAAACGAACGATCCCCGATAATTGGATTATTCGGATTGCTATTGACATCTAATACAGGCGCAAAGTCCAGATTGAAGCCAAATGCCTTTAATTGCTCCCCTAATAATTGGCCTACTTCAAATGAAAACTTGGATTGGTTAATGTCCCCAATTTTTCGGTTCGTTGGGAAATTTTTTAAAGCGCCTGGTAATCTGACTACTTTGCCACCCTCTTGGTCAGTGCCAAGGAAAAGTGGTAGCTGATTATTCGAATTGGCAGCCATTAAGTCATTCATCAATGTGACCGTTTGCTGGGGTGTTTCAAGATTATTGCCATAAAGAATTAAACCACCTACTTTAGCCTTTTGAATAAGGCTTATTGTCTCCTGCTGAAGCGTCGTACCTGAAACACCTGCAAACATCATTTGACCGATTTTCTCGTCCAATGTCATTTGTTCCACCGTATCTGGCGCTTGTGGCTTCAGTTCCGTATAGACCGAAATATGATGAACAGTAGGATTGGCATCACTGTCAATCGGTTTCGGTAAAATCCACTTTAATTGATAGCTGGCATTTACTTGGTAGACAAGAATAATTTGATCGGTTGAAGGATCCTGATAGTAACGAACTTCATCAGGTTCACCCAACTTATTTTTAATATCTGCTAAACGAATGCTTTTGATATTCTCTTTCGATGAACGGATATCGAAGGCCAGTGAACCTCGATAACCAATCGTCACATCCTCGTAATCTTCATATTGTCCATTGGCGGATTCAGTAACCTGCTGCGGTTCTCCCCATTGCTCACGAACCGCTTGTTGTTCTGTATCTCCTGCTGCAAATGGCACATCAGGTACTTTTCCTTCTCGCGCTAATTGAGCAATATCCTGAATGAGGACCTCTATATTGTCTGAACCACCTTCCTGTTCGGACGCATCCTCTTGAATGGGCGTTGTCTCAGGATTTCTAGTCGGTAGTGTGACTGGCCTCATTTTCATGCCGATAAAAAAGGCTAGACCCATTAACATCAGCACAAGAACTAGCAGCACACCACGTCTTCTTTTATGCATGTAAAAACCTCCTTCACCAAGCCATTTGGCGACATCGAAACAAATCTATCAACTAACGTTATCATAACTGCCACCTGAATTCAAAGCTCACGCTGTGAACAGAATCGCAGCCTTCAATAGAAAATATTATCGTAAGCTAGCAAAAATGCAAAAGAAGATGTTAAAATATTCACATAAAGGGGGATATAACACATGGGGAAATTAAGTAAAAGAAATATACTGTGGATTGTGCCAATCGGTATCTTAGCGGTATTTTGGTACTTCTATGGTCCACAAAAGGATATTACAGACAATGAATATATTACATACGTAAAAAACTATTCCTATGAAAATAGCGCAAAAACTTTGGAGAGTGCCTTTTCCTCTGCCTGTGAAAATCCATATTGGGTCTATTTTGAAACACAAAAGGGACAGGATGTTGTAGAGTTTGAGGGTGATTGCACGGTGAACAATGAAGTAGCCAAGGTCAATGTACAGTTTCTGGTAGACAACGACATCACAAGTGTTCAATCAGGTGCAATGCTTGTCGATAGTAAAATGCAGGAAGAAGCAGACCGCGATGAATTTTTGCTAGCACTTGCTAAATAATCCCTTATAGTGATGCTATGAGGGTTTTCTCTGGGAAAGCGGATAAAATGTGCAAAGTAGTGGATAGCAACCCTAAAGTGACAGATAGAAAGTTAAAAGTGGCGGATAGATCCTGTAAATTGACGGATAGCTCTGAGAAAGCGGAGTAAGATTTTGATGCTGGAATCGAATAAAAATGGAGAGGGTTGATCCTCTCCAGAAGGTGGTTATTATTTTTTCTTGGCGATCCAAATCGTCCATCGATCCTTTTCAATGATGGAACCTTCAGTGGTAATTGCATTCCTTATATGTTCAAGAAGAGTCGATAATTGGTTGTCATTCAATTCATGCAATAGACTACGCCCCACTCTACCTTGTAAATCAGCCAATAATTGCTCCTTATTGGCATAGACCTGTCTCGTCTCCCATAGTTTGAGTTCACTAATTTCTTGAAAGCCTACTTCTTGTAAGCTTTCTGTCACCAACTGACTAGTGTGTCTGCGCTCTACTTCCTTTTGAATAAGCGAAGGAAAACTTTCAAAGAAATAGCCCCTTATATGATGAGCATCCCCTCGAAGTAAGCAATCCTCTGGGGTGCGATCCTGTACGATAAAATAACCGCCTTGCTGTAAAAGCCGAAATGCCTCTTGAAAGCATGCTTTGACATCTTGTATATGATGAATTAAGGCTCGTTCAAGCACGATATCAAAAGTATCCCCTGCAAGCCCTGTATTGAAAGCATTTCCTTGCACAAATGTGATTTGCGGATATGCTCGACAATTTTCTTTCGCTCCGTCTAGCATGGCTAGTGAAAAGTCTACACCTGTTACAGATGCCACCCCCATATCAACAAGTGCCTTGGCATAAATCCCTCCGCCACAGCCGATATCTACTGCCTTTCCCATACTATGAAAAGGAATATGTTTCGCTAACGCTGCCTTCCATGAGCTATCTGCCTGTCTAGTTGTATAAGACGTACGATGTTGCTGATTATGGAAATCAATCCCCATTCTCTTCACCCTCCCCTTTTGTTTTAGTGTACTAGTAGATCACCCATAAGAAAAATCTATAATTATTATAAAAATACATAAGCTTACCTTATCAAACGAAAAACCCATGCTGGGATATGCATGGGTTGAGCTACCATTAACTATTTCTAGTAGGATGGGAGGACTTTAATATGGTCCGTTCAATTATTCTAATTTCGTTATTTAGTTTTGTAATCGCCGCTTCAATTTGTTGATAGCGCTCCATCCGCTTGACCTTCTCTGTTGGAAGGGAATCCTTTAAAGCAGCCTGTCCCGCGTATAAGCTTGACAGTAAATCTAGCTTTTGAAAATAAGCTGTGCTATATTGGTCCATAACACCCAGCCCCTCATCTGTTACTTTTTTACACGAACTTATGAATTGTTGTTCATATAAGAACTATAACCGAAAAAAGCAGCCTCAAAACTCCATCTAAATTATTATTTATTATCCATTTCCAAGTAAATGATTATTCTATAAAAGCGCTAAAGCTACGTTATTCATCTTTTTTTAACAAAGAATAGATAAATGTATCATGTGCTTGTCCCTTTTGATACATATAGTCCCTCAATATGCCTTCCTGTTGGAATCCAAGCTGAATTAAAAGCTTGGAAGATGCCTCATTCTCTAAAAAAACAACGGCTCCAATCCGGTTTAAGTTCATATCCCCAAAACCATATGCAATTACTTTCTGCACAGCTTCCTTTGTATAACCCTGCCGCCAGTAATCAGGATGAATTTCATAGCCAATTTCTGCTCGTTGATGTGCCGCCGACCATAAATGGAAGCCAACTGTACCAATCACTTCATTCGAATCTTTTCGTTCAATTCCCCAACGAATTCCGCGCTTTTCCTCAAAATTTTTAGCAAATTGCTTAATTAACTGCTCAGCCTGCTGTGTGTCAGCAAAAGGCTCCTGCCCATAATAGCGTGTTAAAGCCTCATTGGAAAAGCAACGAAAAATCGCAGGAACATCCTCCTCTGTGAGCTCTCTTAACCTAAGTCTTGCTGTTTCTAATTCTGGAAACATGCTGTTCCCCTCCTCTACCATCCATATCATTCTCTACTCTTCCTTCAAAATCCTTTTTTGACAATACAAACGTGCAAACCCCAAAGTAGGCTTGCACGTTTGATTACCCGAAGGCTTGTGCTGCTAGAGCATATAATGTTTGATTTCTTGTAGGTATTTTTTTGGCATTACGGATCATGACAGGTGGCGTGGCAGCCATCGTAAAGCCACTTTGTTGTAAAATTGGACCAAGCTCCTTTTGAACAGATGGGCAGTCGATACGTAATTTCCCCTGATTGCCCTTAGCCAATTCATTGATAATATGATGCGCTATTTCTTTACTTGGCGCGACGATTGGTCCTAAAAGTAGATAAATTGGCCCCGCGATTGTTAAGCCATAGCCAATCATTTGGTTGTCTTGATTTTTGACAACAACACAGCGCTGTGACTGCTGTATTCTTTTACGCAAAAAGATTCTTCTACTATCCCCAAAGGCTGCTGCGTCAAGTTGAGCAAGCTGTTCAAAATCCTGTTCTTGAAATTCTTTGATGGTACCTAAAAAATCGTATTCGCTTGTCGTCTCAACATATTTGTCTGCCAAATATTTATGTACATGCTCAACAGTCGTGAAGCCCATTTTTTGATATAAAGGTTGTCCTTCTATTGTAGCTACGAGCATAATCGCTGTTTCCGCTGAAACACTATCGATACAGGCTTGCGTAACAATTCTACCTAAGCCAAAACCTCTGCATTGCTCATGCACAATTACCATGCCAATGGAAGCTACATTTGTGTCATAGGGAATAATAGCTGCACAGGAAACAATTTTTCCTTCCATATTTTTATGTCCTACTATTCTACCTGCTGCCATAATCGTTTCGATTTCGTAGGCATCGTAATCCCATCCAACGGAAGCTGATAGCTCGATTAATCCCTGAATATCACTAGAAGTAAATAAAGTTAGCTCAAAATTCAATTAGATACACCCTCTGTCATTCAAATTTAAAAGAACATATGTTCCATTTTACAAAATCCCCCTTCCATATACAAGCAATATCTCTTAGCTTTAGCAATTATTACTATATAATTATTGTAAAATAGCCTATAATAGTTGCTAGACTATGCACTCCTACTTCAAGCATATAAAGGTGATTTCAACATGACATCCTATGAACGTATTCTTATAATGGTCCCGCCGTTTCCCTAGCTACGCAATCTACTTGAAACTAACAAAGTAGAATTTTGCTTGTAGGAGGGCAATATGTTGAAAAAACAGGCAGTACCATCTTTATTATTAATGATTGTTCTTGTGGCTTTTCCACAAATTAGTGAAACAATATACACACCATCACTTCCGGATATTGCCGCTGCACTTGATGTAGCCAATAGCTCTGTCCAATTAACATTAAGCATCTATTTTATTGGCTTTGCGTTCGGCGTTTTCTGCTGGGGATGGATTTCTGATTTTATTGGCCGTAGACCTGCCATGCTAGGTGGTTTAATTTTTTATGGAATAGGTAGCCTACTCTGCTTTTACGCAGAGACAATCCCTTTTCTATTAGCAAGTCGATTGCTACAAGCATTCGGCGCTGCAACTGGCTCCATTATTACGCAAACCATATTGCGTGAAAGTGTGACGGGAAGCCAACGCCATGCTATGTTTGCTCAAATTTCAGCCGTCATTGCCTTTACCCCAGCTATAGGGCCGTTAATTGGTGGTTGGGTGGATCAAGCACTAGGCTTTCGAGCCGTGTTTTTTGTCCTTGTCATCATGAGTATCCTGTTGTTTATCTATGCTTATTGCAGACTTCCAGAAACAACCAATCCTGCAACAAGACAAAGAACAGCGATTTGGCCTGTCGTCAAACGCATTTTTGCTTCACCCATCGTGCTTGTCTATGGGCTACTAATAGGAGGCATTAATGGTGTTCTATTTAGCTACTATGCCGAAGCACCCTTTATATTCATCGAGCATTTCCAGCTGTCACCTGGCCTGTACGGATTTCTTGGCATTATCGTTGCCCTTGCTTCCATAATTGGGGCTATGATTTCAAAGCGACTCGTCATCAGCCATTCGCCACAAAAAATCATCCATGTGGGCTGCTTGGTAATGCTTGGTGGCACTTTGCTTTTAACCATCGTTTGTAGCCTGCCATTGCACGCGAGCATGATGGCCATTGGTATGCTGATTACTATTTTTATCACACTGCTAGGCTCGGGCATAGCCCTTCCTAATTGCTTAAGTTTAGCGTTAGTAGATTTTCAGGATGTGATTGGCACAGCAGGCGCTATCTTTAGTCTCGGCTATTACTTACTCGTCAGTGCCATCACATCTGGTATGAGCTTACTGCATAACGGTTCTTTACTGACAATGCCACTTTATTTCTTAGGTCTATCCTTGATAATGTGGCTTTGCGGGAGAAAGTTTATTCGATAATGGAAGAAAGCGGGCTTCCAATCGCTATCGCTTTTAGATAGATGAAAGACTAGAACAAAACCTCTTCTCCGAATAGAAAAAGTGGGTGAAATTTTACTCTTCGTAAAATTTCACCCACTTTGATTATAGGATAGCCTAGCTCTAAATTTTTCCCACTGGCACCTATTGAATTTTCTCACTCAAAGTGTAAATACTTAATGACAAAGATTGAACTATGTCAGTAAGCATCGTGCAGTGATCTAACTATCTCCTGATGCATAAAACTGATATAATAGATATACCATTAAAGTGAGGGGTGTTATTTATGAAAGAAAATTCATCCTTAGAACGTAAAAAGCAAGTGCAATTCGCAGTTGGTATGGCTGCCATTGACGGTGGAAAACCGAGCGCATTTACACAGAACCTCTTAAACCAATATGAAAATGGTCAAGTATCATCCAGCCAATTGAAACAAGCGATTGTTGAAAAATATACAAGGGCTTCACAGTAGTTTATGGATCCATATATTTATCCTAATACAAATGTCTTAATCAACAAATTAAATATTCGAGATGAACAGCAATTGATTGACGTTGAAGCACAACTGTTAATCGCTGGGATTATAGATATTTCTTCTATCACGCATGAGATTGACTTCCAAAAATATAAAAGTCTCCAAAAGATTCATCACTTCCTTTTTCATGAGCTATATTTATGGGCAGGAGAATTCCGCACAGTCAATATTTATAAAAGCGAACATGTTTTAAGTGGATTATCTGTTGCTTATAGTGATAAAGATCACATTGTATCTGATTTAAAAACTATTTTCAGTTGGTCTAAATCTAAGCAATGGAAGTATTCTAATCCTCTCTTGTTGAGGACTTTTCTTCATTTATGACAAAACTTTGGCGTGTTCATCCTTTCCGAGAAGGAAATACACGAACGGTATCGATTTTCATGAAGCTTTTTGCTGAAGCAAATAGGCTAGACTTCAATGCTCAATTGCTCTCACAGTATGCAGGATATTTACGAAATGCACTAGTTCTTGCAGCAGTAGAAGAAGCTCCGGAACCACAATATTTATTGAAGATGATGACAGATGCTCTGGATGTAGCTGATTTCAATAAATTCAAGGCTGACGATGAAACGTCTAATTATCAAGTAATTGGGCGTTATGATGTTTCCAAGTATAAAGAAAAGCCCTTTGAAACGGATTAAGGAATGATTTATTTACAGATTAAGTATGTTTTACTTATTTAATACGCTAAAAAGGATGGTGATTTGTAATTGAATCATCATCCTTTATATATATATTTCGCAATAGGGATCAATTAATTCATTTAAAACCTTTTACTCTTAGAAAAATCACCTCCTAATTGAAATTTAGTTTTTAACCCCATATTCAATCGAAGGTGTATTTTTTTATTTGTCTATACTGTTGAGGTCAGTCCTCAACATCAAGTTTCCACTTTTTATATACCTACTAGTTTTTCCTAGTTGCTTCTCCTATCCTTGAAAATAATAATCCAACACTTCCTGAGGGGTATGAAAAACTTTGTTGCTTTGCGTTTTATAAAGAAATTTGGGATTCGTACAGGCTTTCTCTAGACTTTTTGCTTGCTTTAGCTTATCCGTCATTTGCTCTATAATATCTGTATAGCCATCGAGCTGGTTTGAAATTTTCGGTAGCATCGTTGGTGAGATATCGAGTACAATAGAGACTTGATCCTCAGCATAACTATTTAAATTGATAAAAAAGCATTCTTCCAAATGCTTTGAATGTTTATCTACATTAATGACAGCCTCTTGATAATTGGCGATTAACCCTGTTGATGTATTCGTAATTGTAAAGCCTTGCTGTGTCAAATGCTGTTCAACTAGCTTTAAAAACTGCTCGACCTCTGCATCTAGCTTTGGTGTAACAGTTGATTGAATTAAATCATTACATTTCTGATAAATGGTATCAATTTCGGTCTGTTTTTCGACAAGTAATTTAAAATTGGACATTGAATACACGCTTCATCTCCCCTTTTTACTAAGGTAGACATTCATGAAGCGTTTTAGTCATGATCACGAAAAATAACAATTAAAAGGAGAAGTCCATGATTAGAAATTCTGTCAAAGCCATCATCATCGTGGATGGGAAACTATTGCTAACAAAAAATCAAGATATAGAGGGCTACTTTTACCTTTGTCCAGGTGGTGGACAGGAGCATGGAGAGACCTTTCACAGGACGTTGCAAAGGGAATGCCTGGAGGAAATTGGCTCCTCCGTTCACATTGGAGAGCTGTTATTTATCCGTGAATACATCGGACAAAATCATGAGCATGCCGCCTTTGACGCTGATGTACATCAGGTAGAATATTATTTCCTCTGTCAGGTAAATACGCAAACTTGTCAACCAACAAATCCTGATAGTCTTCAAATTGGGACACAATGGATACCGATTGAAAAGCTTCATACATATAGACTTTACCCCAAAGCGCTTACCCAACCATTACAGAAATTTATACGAGGACAACAAACAACAATCTATTTGGGCGATGTCAATTAAAATAGGCTGTCTATCTCCTTAGACAGCCTATTCTTGAGGAAGCACTTTCACCATGGTATAGTAGCTACTGCCTGGTGGATAATCTTTAATTTCTCCCACTACTTGATAGCCATGTGCCTCATAAAAGGTACGCGCTTGAAACTCGTAGGTTGTCAGTAGGGCTTTTGTTGCGCCCATGTCCTTGGCTACTAACTCTGCCTGTGCTAAGAGCTTTGTGCCAATTCCCTTGCCACGATATTCTTCACTAAACCAAAATTTATGTATTTCTATCCATCCCCAGTAGACTTCAGCTGTTATACCACCTATCCATTGCTGCTGTTGATCTGTGACGATTAACTGTAAAGGAAGAACCGCACCCTTCTTTCTACTTTCGCGATGATAAGGAGATTGCTCATTATTATAGGCACGAATTTTTTCGCTTAAAAAATTTGTAAAATCCTCATGCTGTCCCCGTAAAACCTCTACTTGATATTCCATCTCGATCCTCCTATTCCTGGTAACGCTTTATCAGCTTGTCTTGATGAGCTGCAAATATTTCTTCTAATGGAATATCGTACTGATTGGCAATCACTATAAGATTTCCTAAGACATCCCCTAGCTCTTCAATTAGCTCCTGCTTATTTTCTTCAAAGGATGGTGTTTTTTCATCTGGTCGATCTCTACCAATCTCGATTGCTCGAATCGCCCTGGCTACCTCACCTGTTTCTTCTGCCAAGAAGCCAATACGTGTAAAAATATTAAGCTCTGACCAGCCACGTGCTTCATAGTAATCCTTTACCCAGCGTTGAAATTCATTTAGTTCCAATTCAGTTTCCTCCATTTCCTTCCTCTTCAAAATAAATTATACTATAAAAGAATTCGATCAGATATGGAGGAAATCAGCTATGAAAAGTATTGCCGTATTTTGCGGATCCAGTCTAGGCGCTTCCGATGCTTATCGTCAAGGAGCGATTTTACTAGGAAAAGAATTAGCCAAAAGACAAATTACTCTTATTTATGGTGGTGCTTCTGTAGGCATCATGGCAACAGTAGCGAATACAGTGCTAGAAGAAGGCGGCAAGGTCATTGGGGTGATTCCGACATTATTAGAAGAACGTGAAATTGCGCATCAACAGCTGACAGAGCTGATTGTTGTAAAGACAATGCATGAACGTAAAAGTAAAATGATGGAATTAGCAGATGGCTTTATTGCCCTTCCTGGTGGACCTGGAACATTAGAGGAATTTTTTGAAGTATTTACGTGGAATCAAATCGGGCTGCTTCAAAAACCTTGTGCTATTTTCAATATGGAAAACTATTTTGATTTATTAATATCTTTCTTTGACCATATGCAAAATGAACAATTTTTAAAAGCACAATATCGTGATGCACTTATTGTTGATGAGGACGCAGCAGCACTATTAGATAAATGTGAAAGCTTTGTTCCTCCAGCTGTGAAAACTTATGAATTAAGCAAATAATAAAATGGTGAGGGTGGACCTAATTGGACTAACCTCACCTTTTTCTTGCTCTAATCTCCAATACGATCCTACATGACTATGCGAAACAAAAGAAGGACCTGGTTGTTCTGATTACTAGTAATTTGGCTACTATGATTTCATAATTCTGCTTTCTTTTCCCGCCTTTTCACTGCTACCACAGCAATCAATACCATCCCAAGCTTCACCAGCCCAATAATGGCATAGAGACTAAATGAAAGAATCGCTGGTAATAAGACTAACCACCACGACCATGTAATGACATCTGTTAGCTTTAATACGACAAAGACAATGGTCAGCACTTCTGCAATGCCCATCATTTCACCACCTTACAGTCCATCCTTGACTATATAGTAACTATATATCTTACGATAAGGAACATCACAGGAAAAATTTTCACTACTTTTTCTAAATCATACAACAGGAGGCAGTAAGATGACGAATATTTTTGTAAAAAGTGAGTTTGCTCCTTTAAAACGAGTTGTCATGGCGCAATCGGAATTTGCTTTTCCAGCTAAGGAGGCTCCAACAGATGATGAATTTTTAACAGAAGAAACACTAGCACTTTATGCAAGCGTAGATACACTCGGTAAAAATTTTAAAGATGTCTTTCCAGAAAGACAGCAGCAATGGGAATTGGAACGAGCAAATTTAAAAAAAGTATTAGAAAAATACGGGGTAGAAGTACAAGTACCAAGACGTTTAACAGACTATGAAAAAGAAGTAGGAAAAGAAGATGGCTATAGCAATTTCTTCGTTCGCGATCCCTTTTTCACTATCGGCCATTTTTTAATCGAGGGCTCCCTTCGATTCCCACATAGACGCAACGAAGTTTTGCCCGTACGTAATCTTTTAGCACAGGAAGCAAATGAAAATCAATGTTTCTATGTCTCCATTCCAAAGCCTGATATGGCAGATGGTTTAGATTCTGAAGCTGGCCCGTTCTTAGAGGGCGGCGATGTGTTAGTGTTAGATAAAACAATTTTCGTCGGGAATTCAGGACTAGCCTCCAATAAAAATGGTGTGCAGTGGCTGCGTAATTTAGCAAGTAACTTTGATTATACGGTGGTCGAAGTGCCGCTTCATCCAACCATTCTTCATCTCGACTGTGCGCTTAGCCTCGTTAGAGAGGGTCTAATGATTGTCTGCGAGGAAGCACTCATTGATGGTATTCCCAAACAGCTAAAAGATTGGGATAAAATTCACGTTTCCCTAGAGGATGCCGCAAAACTTGCTACTAACGGCTTACCTATTAATGAAGAAGTCTATATTACAGACAAAGAATTTACATGGATTGGCGAGCAACTAGCGAAGAGAGGTATCACCGTAGAATATGTTGATTTTACGATTTCTCGAAGCTTTGGCGGTTCTTTTAGATGTAGTACACAACCCCTATTACGCACGGATCTCTAGAAATTATCTCTCCCCACTAAAAAATAGTATGAATAATGAGCAACCTGAAATGGCACATTATTTGTAGGAGGTGGACAAGAAATGTCTAGAATTATTGGTGTGGAACAATCATTAACGAATATCGAAGATGCTTTAAAAGCACAAGGCTTTGAAGTCATCCAGCTTCGCAATGAAGAGGATGCGAAAAAATGTGATGCTTGTATTATTACAGGTCAGGATCGCGATGTCATGGGAATTAGTGATCCAGTTATGGAAGGTCCTGTGATTGATGCGAATGGACTATCGGCAAACGAGGTCGTTGAACGCGTCCAAAAATATTTCCACTAAAATCGTGCTGTCTCTACGTCATTTTGACGAGAGCAGCACTTTCCTACATACAAATGGTCTCTACTTATAATACCTTGCGTTCTTGTACAAACTAATATACACGAACTTCAAAAAGTAGGGAGATATATGAGCCAAAAACAAATTGCGATTGTTATTTTAATGCTGACGACTACACTACTGCTATCAGGCTGTTGGGATGTAACAGAGCCGCAACGCATGTATTACGTACAAGGTGTGGGGGTTGACTACAAGGATAATGAATATACAGCATACTTACAAATTATCAACTTTGCTAACGTAGCGAAAACAGAATCAGCTAACCCTAATGCAGCGCCTACCGAAATTGGTCAAGCGAAGGGTAAGACAATAGAAGAAGCCATTTACAAATTGTATCGTTCAATGGACCAAGAAGTATTTTGGGGACATATGACCTTTCTTCTCTTCTCAGAGAGTGCTATGAAAGATGAACATGCGATTGCTGTTATTGATACTTTTTTACGCTTTCGAGAGACAAGATATCATATTTGGGTTTACTGTACCCAAGATCCTATCGAGGATGTTTTATTAGTTTCTCCATTGTTAGAGAAATCACCAACTGCCGCCAAATTGAGTAATCCTAAAAACACAGCGAAGCAGGAGTCATTTGTAGAGCCTGTTAATTTAAGACAGCTCGTCATTGGCTTAAATGAGCCCAATCACGAAATGAAAATTCCTTACGTAACCGTCAACGAAAACTGGGAAACAATGGATGGCTCCAAAACAGAAACCGTTTTTGCTGGTGTCGGTATTCTTTCAAAAGATAGTTTTAAAGGCTATATTAAAGGCAAATCGGCACGTGGAATCGAGTGGATGAATGATGAAACAAAGCAAGGAGAAATTACCGTCGAATTAGAAAATAATGAAAAAAGTGATTACTTAACCGTCGATATTAAAAAGCTAGATGTCAAAGTCAAGCCAATTGTGAATGGTAATGACGTAAAGTTTGAGGTAAATTTAAAATTCGATACGATTTTAAATGGTTTTAAAGGGAGGCTAACACCCAATCAGGTAAGAAAAAAAGTAGAAAAAGCCGTCAAGGAAGAAATCCTAACTACCTTTGAGGAAGGACTAAAAATGGATGCGGATGTCTTTCGTCTGTCCGAATATCTCTATCGTAGTAATGTAAAGGCTTGGAAGAGATTAGAGAAGGATGGCAAAATTCCTTTAAGCAAAGATTCCATCAGTAAAATCGATATTCATATTAATAAAGTAAGCCCTGGCCGTAAAACATTTGCAGAAACGATTACCGAATAATAGGTAGAGATCATCCAAAATGGCATGGTCTCTTTCTTATGGCCATCTTGTCATGCTATAGTAATGGAAAAGATGAGGAAACGTTAAACAGACAGGAGATCGAGACGATGATAAAAGGCTTTGGAGGTATATTTTGGCGAACAAAGAATCTAGATTCTGTAAAAAAGTGGTATAGCGAAACCTTGATGCTAGAAATAAACGATTGGAATGGGACAATCATTAAACCCCAAGAAGGCAATGAAACGATCTTTTCTTTTTTCACTGAACAGGACAATTATTTTCCAGCAGAACAGCAAGTGATGTTAAATTTCCAAGTTCATGATGTAAACGAGATGATAAAGCATCTTGAACATCTTGATGTCCCACTCGCAAAACCTCTAGAGTGTAACGAATTTGGAAAGTTTATTTGGATTAAAGATCCAGAAGGACGACTGATTGAGCTTTGGGAAAAATAGTTTACCCTTGCGTTATATAAGTCAAAGAAAAAAGGACCAGACACTTGAGACTGGTCCTTCTTCCTATATTAATGGTTTGTTTTCTTATTAAGAATGTAATCCCGATAGACTAACAGAGCGACAAGAAGAAAGCTAAGGCTAACAAGTCGGAAAATCATTTCTATACTTATCCATTCAGCTAAAATTCCTAAGATAAATGCGCTCATACCTACTCCAACATCAAAACTGGAAAGAAAAGTGGCATTGGCTGCACCACTTTTGGCTTCACTTACTTTTTGAACAGCCCAGGTTTGTAGGCACGGCATAACGGTGCCATAGCCTCCACCAAATAAAATCGCGGCGATAATCAATGTGAAATTATTTGTAGTATAGGATAACACGATTAAAGATAGAAAACCGAAAATCGCTGACACAATAATGATCGACCATGGTCCATGCTTATCAAACCATTTCCCTGTAAAAGGACGTATTAAAGTGGAAACAATTGCGTTGATAAGAAAGAATAGAAAAATATGCTTTAATCCCTTTTGTTCACCAAAAAGAACTAAGAATGTAATAATAGCGCCAAAACCAAGCGTCGTCACAACAGTCAATACTGCTTGAAACCTTACTTCTTTTTCAAATATCGCTTCCATAAACCGAAATGGCTGCTTGTCATTTTGAATAGGTGTCGTTGCATGCACAAAGGAAAGCATTATGATCGCAAATAGGCTTAGGAAGGCTGACGACCAAATCAGCGTGTGAAAAGAAAAGGTACTGTAAATAAGGATACCGAGACTTGGGGCAACAATCGCTCCCACGGTTGTGGATACCGAGAAATAGCCCATTCCCTCTCCTAATCGAGCTTTAGGGATACTATCTACAGCCATTGTACTATTGGCTGTCGTGGATACACCCCACGCTGTTCCATGGAAAAGTCGGAGTAATAGGAAAATCCAAATCGTGTTAAGCAATGGATACAGCATTGTAATTATGAGTAAGGCTATACTTGCCAAAATCGCTAGTTTTTTCCGCTTATGATCCATTAAATAGTACCCTACAAAAGGTCTTATCGTAATGGCACCTAGTGTAAATACCGTCGTCACCAAGCCTACTTGCATCGGATTGGCGTTTATGCTTAATAAATAGGCTGGTAAAATAGGCAATAGCATTTCAAATCCTATAAAAATAAAAAAATTACTTATGAATAGAAAAAGAAATGATGAAGTAAAAATTGGTTGTTTTTTCATAGTAAATTCCTCGCTTCTAATTATTTTTCTAAATTAGAAGCGCTTGGAACACTGCAACATTCCTTAATTGTCTTAGTTTTTTTAGCAATTCACTCACCCTCTCTCCGTTTTATCACAACAAAAAAGACGCCATAAAACCGGCGTCTACCAATTACTTTGTATGGTTAAAAAGTCATTTTTCACACATGACTGACAAAAGCAAAAAGCTTCCGGTTACTACTTTCACTATGCTGTTTTCTTAAAAAACCACAGACTGGTCCCTTTGAGCCTAAATCATCTAATTGTAAAAATGTCTTTACCTCAATCGCCGTTCTTCTGAAAATAGTTTCCATGACTTTTTGCCTCCTCTCTCAAGATCAATTCATAGCTTACTATAATTTAATACAAGTTTACCACAAAAGCAAATGTAACGTTGAAACTATGTATAAAACGCAAAATATTTTCCCCGCATCGACTATTTATAAAGTTCTTTCCTTGTCACCGTCTATTAATTGCACATGCACCTTGGAGGAGCTACCTCCCTCAATATGATTAGGAACATTTGTTAAATCGAGTAATTCCTTTAGATGAATAGCTTTTTCACGATTGGCCTCGATGGTCACATGATATGGCCCTGCTATATTCATAAGTGAATCCATCTGCTTATCGCCTTTAAAAAAATTCGTATCGATAAATTGTAAATCAAAGGACACAGCTTCATTGCTTCGATTATGTAGGACAATGGTACATTCCCCATTCATTAAGTCTTTTCTCACCATATCAAAACGACATTCTCCATCCCCTTTGTATGAAATGGCCATAATGCCACTAGCAAAGGTTTCTTGATACGCCATGATAAGCAAATGAGGTAAAAATGAATAAAGTAATACTACAATAACAAATGTTCGAAAATGATATTTGTTGATACTCCTAAGTAGTAAAATCATAGCAATTATAAATAAAATCGAGCCAAAGATGCCAAGTAACACGTATCCATCCTGTGTTTCGATGGGAATCGACATGAATGTAGTATGTGCGATCATCGCTTCATTGTAGGGATACGGAAAAAACAGACACATACAAATACCCAACATAACGATTGATCCTATAAACGTCTTTTTATTGTTCATCATATGCTGCCTCCTTTCTAAGGTAATACATAATATGCACATACCAAATTTACCATATATCCCCTAAACAAGGAATGAAGTCTGTGAAAAACTTCTATTTTAAAAATAGTCAATCCGTCTGTAGGCTGAGATGTAGGACCGTCTATAGGGCATTTCCAAATTTAAGGTAAATTGCTATAATTAAGCTCCCTGGGGAATTACAAGAAGAAGGAGGGTTCATATTGGGTATGAAAATAATTTGGTGGGCTGTAAATATTGTATGGTTATTGATCTTTTCTGGCATCGCCGTATTTATTGGGGCAAGAAATGTTGATGGTGCAGGGATTGTGCAAACACCTGAAGTGAAAATGGTTTCATTCATTATTTTGGGCATCATGTTTCTAATCGTTTTACTTGTGCAATTAATTTTTCTTTACTTTATTAAAAAAAGCACAAAAACTCACTTTACGAAAATCACTTAAAAAGAAGCGAGAGGCTATATTAGCACTCGCTTCTTTTTCACCTTGATGCACATAACTCCCTAAAATTACAGCCCCGACAATGCCATTTTTCTTGTGTTTGTTCAAAGTCCTCGAGGTCTACAGGCTAAAAGTTAGATTTTTGGCCTAACTTAGGGGGTGCTGTACATTTGAAATGTGGTTTTAGTATTTATTCATCAAAAAAATCACCTTTGAAAAAAGGTTTAATTCCAACTTCTCTAAATAAATATTTTATTGGATGACAATCATCGACCAGATTTTTGTTGGGAATTAAAATTTTCTCCCTAAGTTCTTGAAATATTTCCGGATTAATTTCTGGAAACCATTCTTCATAAATCATATGTTTATCCTTTTCTATCAAAATTAAATACACAACAATAATCTCAAACATATAAGGAAATTCTTGTTTAATATTTTGATAGTTATCTAACAATGAAGTTATATAATCCTCAAAATTAAAAAATTTTGTTCCTTTTTCATTGTTGTATTTTAAACGTTCCTTTTCAGGTTTAAAGACAAAAGTAGACTTATTAAACCAGTTGCCTAACATGCATGTAAAAATTAATAATGCATATTTTTTAGTTTCTTTATCATCATCATTAAAATATTTAAAATACTCATCATAAATATAGTTTTTGGCAGTGGTAAAATACCCAATTTCAATCCCAGAAATAGTTTGTTTCACATTTTGTATAATTTTATTATTTTCCATACCATAGTCACTTTCTTTAAAAATTTCCATAATATAGATTATAACACACATTTAGAATACAGGGAACATTGATACAATAATCCAATCATACTTTGAATATGACCCTGACCATGAACTCCCTTTTTGAATTGCAACCCTAACTCTTTGTCCTTCTTTAAACGAAATAAATTCTTTTGTATAACGATCTTTAACTGTAGGATCTTTTAACAGTTCGTCTGTTCCATTTATTACTTCCATTGCGATATCCATAGATTTTGCTGGATAATAAGCATATTTGAATTGTGATTTCCATTCATTGTTTACTTGAGTTTCATATTTTATTTTCCCCTTAGAAAACTTCATATGATACTCATAAATATGACAATAACCGTAATTTCTAGTTTTAGCTGCTGGCATTACAATCTTTGAACCAGAGGATGATGTTGCCACCTGATCTTTCATCGGTGACGCTGCTTTCATTGCCTCGTTCTCTTCAGCAAAGTTTATTTCATCAGTTGGAATTTCGCCTTCAGGCACTTCTATAGGTTCAAAACCGTCCATTGGACTTAGAGTGTAAACACCACAGTAATCTTGTGCCTCTTTTTTACTAACTCCGATAAAATATCATCGTTAGCTTTTGCTGTTACAGGAATTACTAATATAGTCATAAATAAAACTATCAATAATCCGCTAAATTTCTTCATTTTTCCACTCCTTTATTTTTCTGGGTACACCGCAATTGTATAATTTTACAAAATAAACTTAAATAGTATTTAATTACCTTTTATTAAATGACAAATAGTTACAATTTATAAAGTGTTAAATCACCAATTCATTGCCAAAGAACCTCCATTCTTTAATGATGAAGGTTCTTATATTGAATCATCTATTTTTTCAAATCAAGATTCTACTATAATAATATTTAATTTATAATAAAACATGACTTTAGTAGTGTTAAAAAATACAAATGAAATGAAATAAATTTTAAACCCAACCAATACTTTCTGCTGTTTTATCTATTAAAATGTTACGTTTACACAATACCTTATGACGTGAAATATAAGCTTATCGGCTATGTCCTCGCATTCATAACAGTCATCTGTATCCAGTAACGCATATCTACAATGGTATGCATATCCTCACCTAACTCGTTGTATAGGTCTTCCACAGTCTTGATGATGCGTTTTAGGTTTTGGTAGTAGTCATCATTGGCTAGAAGCATTAAGTCACAAATCACTAAGACTTTTTATGTTATAATTTACACAAAATACATATTAAGGTGATTCTAATGACATTTATCAGAAAATACTTGAATATTGTTTACTTCGTTATACTTTTTTTACTTTTATCTGTTTCGGATTATTTCAAAAAAGGTAATTGGGATTTTCTTAATAATCTCTTCTTTTCTTTATGGGCAGTAATTGTTTATGCTTTTTTAAATTGGGCATGGGATAGTAAAAAATATGAAAAGAAATAGCATATTGTTCATTAACTCTAAGGAAAATCTGCAACTCTTTCCCAACGGTTTATCCCATTCTTAATGTTTGGGAGATCCTAACTAACACAATCGCTAGTTCTTGTCGCTCTCCAATGTTTAAATACTTTTCAACATCAAGCTCATTAATTATTGTATAACGTCTTTCTTTTCCTTCTATAACTGTATCTTCAAATGTGGGCTCTGCTGGTGATTGTTTTAAAATAGCTGCAACTTCCTCCTTAATTCGTGGATAACTATGTTGTTCATTTCCATTCTCCCTTCTCTACAAAATTTATCAAATATTCATTGCGTATCTACTGCTAGTTGCACACATCTCAGGTAAATTTGCTCATACAAATGCTTCGGCAAATGGTGGCGGAACAGAGTTTCCACAAGAGTTGAGAGCACGTGGATTGGGATACATGATACTTGTTTCCTTTTCAAAAATAATACAAGCTCATAAATTACAAATAGTGAATCGTTATGAGCTAGCTGATTTTCTTAACGTAACTGAAGACTTTTTAGATGAAGCTCTTGAAGGGTACAAGAGTAAGTAGGATTTATATGTAGTTTTACCACCTACCAAGAAAGGAGAACCTCGAATAAAAGTTACTGTTGAACATGGGTATGATGAAGACACTGGTAAACGACTTAGATATACTAAAACCATACGTACGAAATCCATGTCTGATCGTGCAATATGCAATAAAGGAAGCTATTACAGATTTTGAAATCGAAGTATTAAATAAAGAAGATGAAAAGTTGAAAATATTAAATTTGCAAATTTTATTGATCAATGTATTATAGAGGATTTAGGTGACTATAAACATTCTAACATCTAAACCCTATATCTAGTAGAATGTCTAAAAAGATGGAGAGAAAGATGTCCTAGTGAAGCAAAAGGACAATATACTGTTTTAAAAAGCATCTTCTCTAAAGGGATTGAATGGAAATTAATTAAAGATAATCCTATGGACAAACATTAAATCTTCTCGTTTGGAACCTAAAAAGAAGGACTTAGAATTTTACAACGAAGAACAGTTAAAACATCTTTTCAGAGTATTAGAAAACGTAAATCCTAAACTCAAGCTCCAGATTAAGTTGGCAGCAATGGTTGGACTACGACTAGCAGAAATAGCAGGATTATGTGTGGAATCTTTTGATTTTGAAAATAATACTATCTATGTAGACAAAACCCTTCAATTTGATATTGAAGTTAGAAAACTAAAAATTTTACCCCCAAAAAACAAAAAGCCTCGATTAGTTAACGTCCCAAAGAGTTTGATGCGTGAACTAAAGTTATTTGTTGATGGCTATTAGGAACTAAAAAATGAAAAGAGTGATGCTTGGAATCTGATAAAAGATGATGATGGAACTCCCTTAAACTTAAACTTTACAAAAATCAGATGGTAATCCATCAAAACCTGCTGCTATAAATCTTGCTTGGAGAAGAATTATTGAAAAGTACAGTTTACCAAAGTTGAATTTTCACGCATTACGACATTCATATGCCTCATTTATGGTCAGTCGGTATGTAAATTTTAAGATCATACAGGAGCAACTCGGTCACTCTGATATAAAAATGACAATCAACACATATAGTCATTTAACCAAAAAGGATAAAAATGAAGCAAGCGACCATTTCGATGACTTTTTGGTCACTTGCTCAATTTTTCATCATATTTCTGCGCACATAACTCCCTAAAATTACAGCCCCGACAATGCCATTTTTCTTGTGTTTGTTCAAAGTCCTCGATGTCCACGGGCTCGTTGGAAAAAATATCAGCCTGATACTTTTTCATTTCTAAAACACTGCGCTGAAACGTATACAAAATGTTCTCCATATCGATGTCTGTAAAACTATATTTCTTGCGCTTGCCTGTTAATAAATATTCATTATAGACCTCGATTTGCGCTAGAGACACACGGTATTTTTGCTGAACATAGTAAGCGTAGAGGGCTAATTGCTGACGGTCATCATCAGATTCTCTACCGGTCTTCCAGTCAACAATAATCCATTTATCCCTCAATTCATCATAATAATGAAAGTCCATAACAACGAATACCTGGACATCTTCTATTTTCATGGAGCGGAATTGCTCTGGTTCTCCGATACGGAGAGAGCCTTTTTGTGAGGTGATTTGCTGGAATGTTTCACTCATTAAAAAATGATTAAAAACTAGTCGTAAACGTTCTTTATAGTCTTGCACAAGCTCAGGAGAAAGGGTGCCATGATAATAGATTTCCTGCATCATATAATACTTATTTGGTTTTTGCCTCCAAAATTCAAGACGACGAGTGGAGTCAATAAAGGCTGCATTCAGCTGCCCGCGCCCCAATTGAATTAGCTCCTCTACTGTTGGAGCTTTTCCTGTTTGTAAATAATCATTAATGGCCTGCTCAATGTATCGATGGACAATTTGCCCAAATAAAATAGGCATCGATTGCAGCTTTTTTAAGCGATACACCTGTTGATGATATGGCTCCACATTGTAACTGAGCCACCCGTTATGTGAAAAGTAATATTCATAGCCGTATTTGCGGGCACAGCTTGTCAATGTTTTATGACGCGATAACGACCACGAAAAGGTTGGATAGGGTGAAATTTCAAACAGGACAATCACCTCCTAAAGCTGATGGATGAAATCATAAACAAGCTGTATAATCAGCACAATCGTTACAATACGCAGTAAAAGCTTTACCTGATGTGCTTTCACTTTTCTGGCTAGCACAAGCCCAATTTGTGCACCAATCGTCGAGCCAATCATTAAAATAAGCGTTAACGGCCATTCGATTTTCCCTGTAGCAATATAGGTAATCGCTGCTCCTGAGCACATTGCAAATACCCCTACCCGTGATAGCCCCACGGCTTTAATATAGGAAATCTTCTCATGTGCATATGTATAAAGCGCCAATGTACTACTGCCCGGACCAAACATACCGTCATAAAAGCCAACTCCAAGAAGGATAGGACCGTTTTTTCGATTCATCGTAAAACGTTCCTTGTCGCCAAAATCAGCTCCACCCATAAAGGACATGACAAGCGCAAAGCCAAGTAAAATAATAGCAATGAACGTTAATGATTGACTACTCATGAATGAAGCGAAAAGTCCCCCCAATGTACCTCCGATTAAAGAGACAAGTAACACCGAACGCATTTCGTTCCATGCTAATTCCTTACGTTGATAAATTGTATAAAAGCTTGAAAAAGCACTCACCATATTGGACACTTTATTTGCGCCAATAGCCGAATGGACGGGTACACCCATTAGCATCATCGTTGGCAAGGTAATTAAGCCACCACCCCCAACTAACGTACCAATGACATTCCCAATGATGCCAATAAGTAAAAACAACAAGTATTCCATAATATCCTTCTTTCTCTAACACAAAAAGCAATCATTCTATGATACAGTATAACAGATTGTTATTATCAATGATGATGGAAATGAGGAGCAAGGATGCATATACAACAAAAAACACCCACACCACGCTTTTGTCACCAGCTAACGGTTATTGTGGCGACTATTTTTCTAGCCGGCATTACAGCGACACTCATTCAATACGGCAAGCTCCCTGCCATGATTCCTGTCTTGCAAAACTTCACGAATGACCATGCCCAATTCGGTCCGAAAATTGCTATTTTTTATTTACCCTTTGTCGCTCTTATGCTCTTTCTACTCTTACACTATTTAGAGATAAAGGCAGCTTATCCTGTGATGCGTAAAAATAAAGCACCGCTCTCCCATAAACAGCGACAAAATGGCATCCTTACGTTTTGTCTCATCAAAAATAGTATTCTATTGTATTTTACCTACTCCCTATTCAATGACCTGACGGTAGCTCTAGGTCGTGAACGTATTTTACAACAATGGCATGCTTACTTATTTTTACTGCTGTTATTTGGCATCTTCATGATAGGGATTGTGCGAGGCATTTTGTTGGCTAAAAAAAGTTAATGTAAAAAAAGAGAGCATGTTTTAACAATGAACATGCTCTTCTTAGACTAATTATTATTCAATGGATGTCATTAATTCATAAAAATACTTTTTCTCCTGCGTCTCATAAAGCTTATACCAAGCATGTAATGTTTCAGGTGTAAAAACATCGAGCAGCCTCAAAACATGGTAGGCAAAATCCAACGGTGCAATGCCAGATGCCGTTACTAAATTCCCTTCAGTTACGGCTGGCTTCTGTTTAAAATGTTCATCCCCAATATAATGTGGACAAAGCATCTTCAAGTATTCGAGATCGTTGCTCGTATGTTGTCTTCTATCAAGCAAACCAACCTTTGCGAGACCAAATGTTGCACCACAAATTGCAGCTACGAAAACATTTTCGTTCAACGCTTTTGAGACTTCATTCAATACAGGCTCATGAATAGATTCTAGCCATGTATTGCCTCCTGGAAGAATCAAGACATCCATGCTATTCAAGTGACATTCAGCAACGGCCATCGTTGGAAGTATGGTGATGCCACCCATCGTCGTAACTGGACTTCTATCAATCCCTACTGTCATCACCTCTAAAGGCTCTAATCCCTTTTTAAAATATCTACCTGTATTTAATTCGGCCATTAAATACCCTATCTCCCAATCTGCCATCGTATCAAATACATAAAGATACACTTTTCTTGTCTGCATAATAAACACTCCTTTTATTGAAACTATGCTTAGTATAAAAAAACTTTACTGACATTCTCCGTCAGTAAAGTTTTCATTTTCATAAAAATGTATGAGCTCATATAGAACGTCAATTATCTTTTGCTTTAGACTTATTGGTTCTACTACTTGGATTGATTTTCCATAGGGAAAAAGTAAATAGGGTACATAGGTATGTAGTGCTTCCTCATCTACTAAAAATATTGCGTTCTTATTGGTGCGTTCTTGGAGGTGATACTTTAAAAACCAATGCTGACTGATTGCATCCACAGCACTTGTCTTTCCACAAATGATGAAGGGCACAAGGTTCTGTTTATCTTCGGCTTGGGGAAAAAGGCTTTTCATAAAAAAATCACTGGCAGAGAAAGATTGTGGTCGTTGGAAGGGAATGCCTGTTTGATGCAGACTACTAATTCGGCCTACTTTAAAAGTACGGATTTCATTTCTTACATGACAAAATGCAACGACATACCAGTTTTGTTTCCAATAAACCAAACCATATGGATTAACCACCCTAGACTTAGATTGCTCTTCATTATTAGTATGGTATTCCATTTCTATAGATGTTCCCTTTACTATACTCTCTTCTAATTTTTTTAACAGTGGCTCCAAGGAGGATTCATCAGGACCGATTATCTCGAAACCTTGTAAATGCTGTTGAATCATTTTTTCTTGCTCTTGATTTGAATACATTGTAAGCTTTGCTGTTGCACTGTTTAATGCCTCATCTAAAAAATAGCCAGCTTCTTTTGCAAAAATAGAAGCATGAAGTAATGCCGCTTTCTCATCAACATCAAAAATAAGAGGACTTTTAATAAAATTATTCAACAGGGTATATCCTCCATGATGACCTGTTTCAGCTATAATCGGCACACCACTGGCAGAAAGTGAGTTAATATAGCGGTAAACGGATCTAATATTAATCTCTAATTTTTCAGCGATTTCTTTCGCGGTAATTTTCCTACCTGAATTCAACATCCATAAAATCTGCATCATATGATCCATTTTAGACAAACATTTTCACCTCATTGAAATAATTTATGATTTCTGACACAAAATCAGGCTACCTGATACTGTTATCAAGTAGCCCTTCCATTATGCCTTTACCAATTCATCTTCCATTTGCTTAAAATTATGTATTAAACCGTATTTCTGTATGCCACGTGCTTGTTGGATGCTAGCATCCGCGAATTGGCGGAAATTAGCCTGATCCTTTATTGTACAGGCATAGATCGCTTCAATTGCAGGTTGCATCCACGGCTGTGTTAATTTATCACTTCTCATATCGGCCGCTCGACCTTCCAGCGCAGCAATATAGCATAGTGCATAGCTAGTTAAAGGCTCCTTATCAATTTGTCTTGCGGCTACTTTAGCAGCACCAAGATTCTCCTCCATAATGGCCTTAATAAAGAGGTAATTGTACTTAATGGCTGGCTGCTTATAATGATGGATGATGACATCGATTGCCTGAATCTGTTCCTCTTTTGTCCCGTAAGCTGATGCATAGAGAGCAGCAAATATAGGCTCTTTTCGGTGATTTTTAACCCATTTATCCACCTGCTCCATATTGTTTGTGCGATATAAAATATGTATATGGCGATAAATCATCCCTACCGCAATTAATGCAAATATCCCAAGAGAGATGGATAGACGAACACCCGCTAAGGACAGCGTCAATGCCAATAAAATAATAGCTAAATAAAAGAATGTTAATTTAACAATTTTCATATTACCTCCTACTGTAATTTCCTACGCATTTTACGAGAAAAGATATAGCCTGCCCCTATAAAAAAGATAAGAGCCATCACTTTCATAATAGGAATAATAAACAGCTTGCTAATAACGACTACAACGAGGATATAATAGACAACCATCGCCAGTAAAAACAATGTCAGCTTATTCACGAAGTTCCCTACTTTCCTTTAGTGCCGCCTCAATCGCTGCTAAAGCTTTTGGACCCATTCCATGAAGATGAGCTAATGTAGAAAGCTCAACTCTTTCTAGCTGCTTCAATTCTGTATAGCCCGCTGCATGTAATGCGCGAATTGCTGGTTTTGCTACTCCCTTAGGCCACTCTGTCATGCTTGCACGTCCCTTCACGAAAAAATCTTCTCTGCCCTATTATGCAAGTGACAGCAAAGAAATGCAAATAAGTCAAAATTTAAACATATACAAGCACGCCGCTATGAAATTTACAATACTATGGATACTCCAGCTAGTGACAATGGAACCTCCAGCAATTCGTTCGTTCACCCAGCCCATCACATAGCCAGCAAGCGCTGTAGTAAGCACAACTAATAAGATTACATGAAGCGGAAGCACCGACCATAGCATGGCCCCATGAACACAGCCAAAAACAATACTTTGCAAGAGATTTGCTACTTGAAAATCAAAAATCTTCATCAATCTCTTTAATAAAAAGCCGCGAAATAATAGCTCCTCTGATAAACCTGTTTGAATAATAGCGTAGAAAAGTGCTGGAATGACGGCAGCAGCTCCAAGTCCCGCGAATTGATTCGCCGCTAGCAAGGAGCGATCAATATAGAAAAAGACTAGCGCAAAGCTCGGTATTAACATCGTGAAAGTAGAAAGTACAATGTACATAGCATACCTTCCCTTGTGCACAATAATAGGCTTTTGCAATCCTATCCACGTTAAAAAGGGCTGTTTTTTTCTCGCTGTACAAAGCCACCAAATAAACGGAATCACTGAAAATAACATCACTTGCAAAATGGCACTGATTAAACTATTCATCATCTTATTTCCCCTCCTGTTTACTACAAGCATAGAAGAAAGTGCCATTTTTTTCAATAGTTATTTAACGATAAACATTAAATTATTTATCTTTATTGTTAATTATTAAATGTTTTACAATAAAAAAACGAAGTCAAAGGGCTTCTCCTTTGTCTTTTCAGTTATTTTCATTTATACTCTATTACAGATATTAAAGGTCTGTAATAGAGATGATAAAACACTGGAGGCTATCACAATGCGTACATTACCTACACATTTATTAGAAAAGGCACAAACATATGAGCACAGCACAAGAATTTCAGTGCCTGCCTATGACACATTATTTGCCGTGACACAAGCCTATTTCCGCATGCATTTAGGAGAACAAGAAGCATCCCTGCTTGTTGTAGGAGCTGGTGGGGGCAACGAGCTTTCTGCATGGGGACCAACAAACCCTAAATGGATGTTCACTGGGGTTGATCCATCTGAGGAAATGCTCCAAATTGCACAACATAAAGCCGTGCAACTGGATATTGAAAGTCGCGTTCAGCTACTACAAGGAACAATTGAGCGCTTACCCCAATCAACACCGAAATTCGATGCGGCAAGCTGTATCCTAGTTCTTCATTTTATTGAAGATCGACAGGAGAAACTCCATCTACTGCAAAATATTCACAAGCAATTAAAACCTGGAAAGCCCTTTGTCCTCGCTTGTGCCTACGGAGAACGAGAAAGTGACGAGCTACAAGATCGCATCAAAATATGGCAAAGCTACTTTTTAGAGGCCGGCTATACAAAAGAAAAGGTAGATAGCATGGGCAAGGGCATCATGAATATTTCCTTCCTCTCCGATCAAGAAATCCAACAGCTATTAAGTGAAGCGGGCTTTCAAAATATTACCCGCTTTTTCTCCTCAGGTCTCTTCGCAGGATGGATGAGCCACGCATAACCACAATGCCCCCACCATAGTCACAATCAATGGTGGGGGCTGAAACTTAGATTTATAGTCACATCGAAAAAAATTACCAATAAATACTGTAATAATAAACAGTTTCATCAATCGTCATGCCCATTTTTTCATAGAGCTTCTGTGCTTGGACATTATCTCTGGCAGTTTCTAGCATCATGTAACGAGCATCTTCCTGCTGACAATAGATATAGCATTGCTCCATCAACGCCTGTGCTACACCTTGTTTTCTGGCTTGTTTCGCCACAAATAAATCATTTAAGAGAAACGCTCGTTTCATAGCTACGGATGAAAAGACTGGAAACAATTGTGCAAATCCAACTGGCTCCTCCTCCAAATATGCCAGGAAAATAATAGACTCTGCTCCCATTACTCGCTCCTGTATAAACTGCTCAGCTTGCTGTAAATCAGATGATTGTCCATAAAATTCACGATAGGCATTAAATAATGGGACTACGTCTCTCATCGTTTGCTGTGTCACCATACAAATTTTCATATTTTAATCTCCATTTCATTTTGATTGTCCTTCTAGTATGATGGTAGTAAATAATCTGACATTCCAAAAGAAACAGTTCCAAACATTTTAACATGTCAAGGTGGTGCCTTATGGACGATTTTATCTTTCTATTAACAGAAAAAGAGGCAAAATATAAGCAAGTGTACCAGCAAATTAAAGCACTTATTATGCAAGGTTCACTTCAAACAGATGATTCCCTGCCCTCTATACGAAAACTTGCAGATACTTTACAGGTCAGTCGTAATACTACATTAACCGCTTATGAACAGCTTGTAGCAGAAGGATATATACGTGGGGAGGGACGAAAAGGCTATTTCGTCAATGCACTAGAGCAGGTTTTTCTAAAGGAGCAGGAACAGCCCCCTACGACACAGCCAAAAAAGAAGGCTGCATCCTATCTTGTAGATTTTCGCGCTGGGGCTGTCGATCAGCAACATTTTCCCATGAAAATATGGCGCCAAATTGCCAATCAAGTATTACAGGAATCAACCTGTTACGAATATGGAGAACTGTTTGGAGAATCAGTGCTAAAGGAGCAGCTTGTGCAATATTTACTGCAAGCAAGAGGGGTTTATACAACGAGCGACAATATCGTTATTGGTAGTAGCACACAGCAAATGCTCTTGTATCTTGGCTTTTTACTAAAAGAATCTTTCCCAAGCATTCTTTTGGAAGACCCTGGCTATGATGGTGCACGTGAAGCCTTCCAGTTACATCACTTCGAAATAGAGCCACTACCTGTAATGGAAACAGGAGCTCAACTTGACATACTCCAAAACTGTCAATCACGCTTAATGTATGTCACCCCGTCACATCATTTCCCATACGGTGTGTCCATGTCTATTCAGCAGCGACAGACCTTAATACAATGGGCTCAACAAGTCGATGGTTATATTCTAGAGGATGATTATGATGGAGAGTTTCGCTATACGCAACAGCCATTTCCTGCCCTTGCTTCCATCGACTCATCAAGGGTAATCTATCTCGGCACCTTCTCCAAATCGTTTTTACCAGGTGTGCGTTTAAGCTATATGGTGCTACCAAATGCACTTGTTCAGCCCTATAAAGAGCGTTTTGCTCATTTTGAACAAAATGCTTCGTCCCTCCATCAACGCACAATGGCCCAATTTATGGCGCAGGGAGAATGGTCACGCCATATTAAACGAATGCGTTTGACCTATAAACAAAAAATGCAGCACCTTGTACAGGAGCTACAACGACATTTCGGTCAGCAAATATCCGTGTTAGGCGAGCAATCAGGACTATATGTATTAGTGAAGATAAAGTCTCCGCTTTCCGAGCAGCAGCTGATCCAACGAGCGGCGACTTACGGTGTGAAGGTTTATCCGACAAGCCCCTTTTTTATCCATCAAAAAAATGAGGAACCAATGCTGCAATTAGGCTTTAGTAAATTAGCGTTGGAAGAAATCAAGCTGGGCATTGAGCTGTTAAAAGAGGCGTGGCAGCCATAACCGTCAACGTTATGGCTCTTACCATACCACTTAAAAATAATCAATAAATGTTGGGATACCTACTGGTAAAACCGCCTCGAGCAATGCAATTTCCTCTGCACGTCCCTGTAATCGTTCAATTCTTTCTAAATAGGTTGGACGTTTGTAGCCTAACAGCATAGTAGCCAGTGTTTGCACTGTTAAATGCACAGCATTCATGTCCAACGTCTCACTTACCTTCTGCACAGAAAGGTTTCCATCTTTCATTTTGATGATGTAGGTGCCATTATTCCACGCCACAGTGCGATCACTGACAGCTAGCTGAAGCTCGAAATTCTGACCAATAAATGGATAGCGCAGTAAAAATTCTTTGACATCGACGATTCTTGCCATGAAATAAGGCGATACCTTTTGAATGATCTCACTGTCCTCTAATAGAAAGGCTACCGCTTCATTACCGGTTGTTTTCCCGTAGACATTGTAGACCATCGAGCTGTGAGCCGAGACGAAATTCCATAAACCTTTACGAGCCTCTTCCTGCAAATAGACGATTTCATCAATGTAATAATTTTCCTCCATAATACGATAGAACATGTAGCCCTGTGCCACATCTTCTTCATCATAGTAGACCGCTGCCTGAAGGTTCACATCACTATCTATAAATTTCTCCTCCCAGAAATCCTCCTGAAATTTCTCGTTCCAGGCAATACTATTGCGCACCATTACCCCGTGCGTTTTCTGCGCATAACGTGCGTAGATATCCACCACATCCTCATGCTTCGGATCAACTCGGCGAATTTTCCCATTAAGCCCTGCATAATGTGGAAGCTGTGTATCCTTCACTTGAAATTCCACAATATCACTCATAATTTCCCATCCCTTTTTGCGGTAATAAGGGATAGAATATGGAAATAAATAGGATATATACTGTCCTTCATTTCGCATACTTTGCAGACTTTCAATTATCAAGCTCTCCATTAAGCCATGCCCTGAATATTCAGGGTATGTCCCAACTGCTGTGATGCCACCCATTTCATAAATCTTGCCATGCACATTCACCTCAAAAGGCAAACTTAAAATTTGCGATACAAGCTGTGAACCATCAAACCACCCGATAGCATGCCCTTCATTAAATTGCCTACTCTTAGCATTCACAAAGCGACGATCCTTGTGAATGGACATTGACATTTGAAAGACATAATTCAGTAAATCAATGGACTGTGCCATTTCATCCAATCGAATTTCTCGCATGATTAAGCCTTTTCGTTGATTCATGATTCCCTCTCCTCATCAAATAACTCTCTTAATATCGACTGTGGTGCATCCAAAAAACGTTTAGTCACAATGTAATGAATGGTATCCTCATAGCGAATAGATTCAACTTCTCCTTGATCAAAACTATAAATCGTTGCATTCGGATAGCCAAGCAAAATGGGTGAGTGTGTAGCAATAATAAATTGTGCCTCATGCTCAAGGTCCTTCATTATTTTCAGCAAGCTCAGCTGCCTCGTTGGTGACAATGCCGCCTCAGGCTCATCCAATAAATAAATGGCTTTACCCTTAAAACGATTCATAAATAACGCAAGAAAGGATTCACCATGAGATTGATGATGTAGTGATTTCCCACCAAAAGCGTTATATCTCCTTGGATCTTCTATCAAATCAATATGACTGGCAAATTGATAAAATGTTTCTGATCGAAGGAAAAACCCATTCGATATTTTCGGCAGCCACGACAAACGGATATATTCCCCCAATGAAGATTCCGCCTTATGTACTTCATATAAATTTTGACGACCGCCACCAGCCGTATTGAAATCGCAACGATCAGCAATCGCCTCCAGTAATGTTGATTTCCCCGAACCATTTTCCCCAACAAAGAACGTCACATTCGTTGGGAACTCCAGCTCATGCAAATCCTGCAAGCTTGGTATATTAAAAGGATACTCCTGTTTATTGGGAATCGTATCCTGTAACACCTTACATGATTTTAAATACATTTCATTTCCTCCTTACTCTTATTATAGCGAACATCCCCCTAGCTGAAACGTATTCCACCCACCTGTTTGATTAAAATTACACCTTTTTATGTATCCATTCGATCCAGCCACCACATAAATAGCCTAAAACAGCTTACGAAGTCCCTATCATTTTCACTATACACTATGAGATATTTCCCGAGAAATAAATAAAAAACATGTCGAAAGTCGCAATTTCTAAAGGTAAAATCATGTCATATTTTTGATTTTCTTATAAAATAAGCGGACATTGACCTCCTCTCTAACTGATTAAGTGAATGATTTCCCTGCAACATGCAGTAGTGTTTTCCATTGCAATTTTATTTCGCAGTGGCTTGCTGAATAAGCGGGGTGCCTCTCTTTTCGATCACCTTGGTTTCCTTTCTGAGCGATTCCATCCACTTTTGGATTACTTTCATTACCCAAATTGATCCGATTCAAAAAAAGGCTCAATACCTATTTCTTTTAATAAGAATTTCCGATGACTTCTTTTATCTACCAAATGTTGTTTAGGTATTAAAATTTCTTCTCTTAATCGCTGAAACAAATTCGGGTTATGCTCTGGAAACCATTCCTCATATCTGATCCCTTGATTTATTTCTATTTTTATTAAAAATAAAACAATATCTTTATACATATAGGGGAATTCTTTCTCTATCTGCTCATGATGTGCTAACAATGCATAAAGATAATCTTTTAAACGATAAAATCGCTTCTGGTCTAATGGATTTGAGCTCCATTTTTTATTTTCCTCCCACTCTTGTATGGGCTGAAATATCTGAAGAGAACCCGTTTCCCAAGTACCCAGCATACAAGTAAATGCAGCTATAGCGTATTTTCTTGTTTCATCATCTGGATCTCCAAAATATTTATAGTAATCCTCCCGATACTTACTAAAATTTCCGCTAGTATGATAACCCCCAATAGCAAAACCCTCCAACCCTCGTTTTGCTTGTTCAATGATATTATTTGTCATTCTACTTACTCGCCTCCTTTTCTTTACTATCTAATTATGTTAATATAACGTGATATTAACATAATTAACCAACCCGAAATGTAAAATATATTTATTCCATTCACCCACAATATGACTATTAAGTATTGTATGGGATTCTACGCCTCTTTCCCCTCACTAAGTTATAAACTTCTATAGGAAACTAATTACTAGTTTTCCTCTGTGCTTGGCTCTCTCATTTTATGATTACCTTCAGTAACTCGATGAGCGGGTTTCCTCTCTTTATGATCACCTCTAACAGCTTTTCGAGCGGTTTCATTCATTCTTTGCTCACCATCTCCAAAGTTCTAACTATTATCCCTCGCTCATAAATTGAGTAACAATCAAAAGTCAGAAGGAGAATCGCGATGTTTGTGACGCATTACTACGAAAACAAGACGTCTGTTTTAAGTCAATTGCTCGTCAAGCTACCTACTGTGGAAGAAGATATTCGCATTAAAGGGCGCAAGGCAAAGGTGTTGGAGGTACTTCAAGTTGATGACAACAATTTTCATGTGAAGATATTATTCGAAAAAATCCCTAAAAAGCAGCCTCTTAAAGAGCTTGGAAAGAAAAAGAGATAATCAACTAAAACATGGTTTATTCCCTTAATTGTCGGGAATAAAATAGGTAATGATTGCGAATCATTCACTTTAAATTTCTTCAAGCAAAACCGTTGACTTTTTAATTGATAACAATTATCATTATCAATAGATTATTTCTTTTTCCAAATTGCTTCATTCAGAATCCCCCTCTTTTTTGAATAAGCATGTATCAAACGGATATTCTTACATCAGACTAAGAGTATCCGTTTTTATCTGTACATGAGGAGAACTTTACATACTAAAGGAGCTGTTTTGACATGGATTATCGTATTGAAAAAGACACTATGGGTGAAATTAAAGTACCTGCTAATAAAATTTGGGGCGCGCAAACACAGCGCAGTAAAGAAAATTTCCAAATTGGTACAGAACAAATGCCAATCGAGCTTGTGCAAGCTATGACGATCCTAAAGAAAAGTGCGGCGATTGCGAATAATAAACTAGGCAAACTTTCTGATATTAAAGCAAATGCCATCGTGCAGGCTGCAGATGAAATTTTAAATGGTCAATGGGATGATCAATTCCCTCTTGTGGTTTGGCAAACTGGTAGTGGTACACAATCCAATATGAATGTGAATGAAGTCATTGCTCACCGTGCGAATCAATTATTAGAGGATGCTGGTGAAGCGGACCGTATTCATCCAAATGATGATGTCAATAAATCACAAAGCTCAAATGATACATTCCCAACAGCATTGCATATTGCGGCTGTTTTAAAAGTGGAAGATTATTTATTACCAAGACTACGTT
Organism: Lysinibacillus sp. JK80; assembly: GCF_027557635.1. Lineage (NCBI taxonomy): Bacteria > Bacillati > Bacillota > Bacilli > Caryophanales > Bacillaceae > Lysinibacillus > Lysinibacillus sp. JK80. The sequence continues at coordinate 1,196,444 of NZ_CP058997.1, forward strand.
TACTAAAGGCAACTTTGGAAAATAAAGCAGCTCAATTTAAGGACATTATTAAAATTGGTCGTACGCATTTACAGGACGCGACACCTCTCACATTAGGTCAAGAAATTAGTGGTTGGGCTGCCATGCTCTCAAAATCAGAGCATATGATTATCCAAAATATTGACTATATGAAGGAGCTTGCAATTGGTGGAACAGCGGTCGGTACAGGAATCAATGCTCACCCTGAATTTGGTGATCGTGTGGCTGAGGAAATTAGTGAGCTAACAGGCAAACAATTTACATCAGCTGCAAATAAATTCCATGCCCTAACGAGTCATGATGAAGCAGTTGTAGCACACGGTGCATTAAAGGCTTTAGCGGCTGATTTAATGAAAATTGCCAATGACGTTCGCTGGCTAGCAAGTGGTCCTCGTTCAGGTATTGGGGAAATTACGATCCCAGAAAACGAACCAGGCTCTTCCATTATGCCAGGTAAAGTAAACCCTACCCAAAGTGAAGCAATGACAATGGTCGTCACGCAAGTAGTTGGAAATGACGCAACGATTGCCTTCGCCGCTTCTCAAGGTAACTTTGAATTAAACGTCTTTAAACCAGTCATCATTTACAACTTCTTACAATCAACTCGCCTATTAGCGGATACAATGAAATCATTTAACGACCATTGTGCAGTAGGCATTGAGCCAAACAAAGAGGTACTCGATCATAATTTACAAAATTCATTAATGCTTGTAACAGCGTTAAACCCATATATTGGCTATGAAAACGCAGCAAAAATCGCAAAACAGGCCCACAAAGAAGGCACGACCTTAAAGGCAGCAGCCATCGCAAGTGGCTTACTTACAGAAGAACAGTTCGATGAATATGTAGACCCAGCAACAATGATTTATCCGAATGTAAAATAGAAGCAATGCACGTTGACTACGTAATGCCTTTAAAACATTGATATATCAACGCCTCTGATAATATCACCCATTTTGAGCAACGAATGTTAATGTATTTTACGGCATGTTTTTGGGGCTAAGTGGGGCTAGATTGGGGCTAAAAAATACGGCGAGCGTGTGTACAGGAATGTGTGAGTTAAAAAAAGATTGAGGCAATTTGCCCCAATCTTTTTTGTTATTCAATTATATTAGTAGCTCTATTAATAAAGATTTCGCTTGTTACAGCATTGTACCCAGATTGTATAATTGTAATTTTGGTTAACTATCTTTATTTCTATCACCTGGCATAAATTCACCATTACACCAACGAACAAAGTTACTCGCATGCAGTAAATAGGTAGCTTTTGTATTTGGTGCTAACAATGCTTTTTTTTCTTTTTCTAAGACAACCTTTTCATACTCTTTTAATTTTTCATCTAATTGAGCTAAAAATAGTTGTTCCTGTAAATTAACTATCTCTTTATTATATTTTGTCATATATTATCCCCCTCTCTCCTACTTCGCTTCGACAATAGGAAATAATCACCTTCTCAACTTGACAAATAAGCAGAAAATTATCTTACTATTCTCATAACAAAGAAACCTGTAGTAGTTGACTATATTTTTGTGGTCATCTTTAACTTTTATTTTAAGGACTTCGCAATTTTGAGCAATCCCCATCTTTGTGTTAAAGTGTTATTTAGATTGTATTTCCTTAGTCATGTTGGCGCATCGTCTTTTATATTTTTGTTCACTTTTTATAACCATTTTATATAATTCTTCAGCATGAATATTTAGGGTTTCAATATCTTTTGACATTTCTTTAAACAATGGATAGAATCCCATATCAATTAAACGAACAGTATCTCGTATTTCATCAATCACAAGACAAGCCATTCCCCGGTCTTTATCCCAACCTTTGTGAACTATATCATCAAGTCTTACTATCAATCGTGCCACAGCACCCTGGACAACTTCTAATTGAATCATTTGTGCTGATAAGTTATAGGCATTGTGACTATTTTCATGTACTAATGATTTTACCTTTTCTGCTACTTGTTCCATTCTGATACCTTCTTTCACTGTTTATTTGTTTGCTACTGCATGTAGTAGTAATTGCTTGTTGTGTTCTGACATGACACACCATTCTTTAGCGGTTACTTTCATGTGTCCTCACTTCCTTCATATTAAAATACTATTAGTTGGTCCATCTCGTTCAGTTAGCCAGTTGTAGAAGGGCATCGGACGCTCATTTACGTGTTTTTGAGCTATCGTTGATATATGCCCATCTCTACGTTGTAACGCCTTCTTATGAGCCCCTAGGAATATGGCACGTATGGTTTTAGTGACCATAAGCACACCTTCTTTAATTTCATTAGCGATTTTAAAGATGATGTTCTTGGCCAATATAAATTCCCGAATGTTACTTACATTGGATGCTAATACAACCTTGTGCAAATCGTCTTTTACGTTATCTGGGATAGGCAATGAGTACTTAAATTCAAATAGCATTTGTTGATACTCATTCATGAACTCTTTGCATGCTTCTTTTTCAGCATGAGCCTGGTTATATGCTTCATGTAATGGAACACCCTCACATTCCTCAAAAGGCTCATAATGGCTTTCACATGCTTCTAATTGGTACAGCAAAATAATATAGATATTTGCACCACGTCCTCCCTTTACCTTTGTAGTTTTCTGTCTCTTAATGATTCCTAGCGATTCCAGTTTGAAATAGCACGGTAAACTGTCTTCGTGCTGATTTCCAATGCTGCAGCAATAGTAGCAGCTTTCAAATGACAAGCACCTGGGTATTCCAATGAATGACTAGCAAGCTTGAAAACGATTGCACGTTCACTTTCCGTTAAGTCATAGTAATGAGCTGCCATGTGATTCTCTACAGCGATGTCCATATCTGCTACTGATTCAAATGTTGTGTATTGCGCTAAGTATTCAAATGCCATCGTTTTCACCTCACTTCCCTTTAATACCTATAACTTTACTTCTCTACAGATGACTATATTTTGTTGTCACAAATATATCACTGACTATATTTTATTGTCAACTATATTTCATTGTCGCTTTGTTATTATTTTTAGTATAAAATTATAGGAGAGGTGATATTGTGAGTACTCGAGCAAAATCAAGGTTAAAAATAATCTTGGATGAGAGGAGAATTTCCATCCGAAAATGTGCAGAACTTGCTGATTTAAAATTTGAAACAGTTCGTAAAATGTACAACGATGAAGCTAAACAATACCAACGTGATACACTTGGATCATTATGCAAAGCATTGGAATGCGAAATTAGTGATCTTTTAGAACTCATTGAAGAATAGAAACACAAAAGCATCTACTCTATTTGGAGTGGATGCTTTTTTTTATAAAAACTATAAAATGCTTCTATTTTTACGGAAGCAATCATATTAAACAACGAATACTTACCAATGATATTAAATTCCCTTAGGTTGGAGGCAAAATAAATGCAGCAGTTACAAGTAAATATGAAGATTACTATACCTGAAGAATATGTACTCATAACAAAGTTGAATTTGAGCATTTGCAACAAGAAAAGTTAAGTGGCCAGTATTGGACTATGAAAGACTTAGAAAAACGAGTAGGAAAAGAGTGGCGTTGGATAAAGGACAACATTCTGTATTCACCAAGATTTAAAAAGATCTTAGATGTTAATAACGGTGGTTTTGTCTACTATCCTGAAGGAAGGGGCAAAAACTGGTCTTTCCACGCTAGTAAAATGGCTCAATTTTTGGATGATAATTTTCATTTAATATTTGGTAGATAAAATAAACATAAAACAGCTACTCATTATGAGGGCTGTTTTTTGGCCATAATAAAAAGCAACCACATTTCTGCAGCTGCTTGAATATATATATATTTATTAATAGCATGTTTTAAACGATTAAAAGAATTAATGAAAAAAATCAAATTTCATCGTTTAAGACATACTCCCGCATGAGGTTTCAGCATTTATACGCTAGGACATTGCGGTGGGACAAAAAAAGTAACGCTTTTTGATTGTCCGTTTTTTATTTTTTCAATAAAATTACAACAAAGGGGATATACCACTAAACATACTAGGAGGAAAATATGGATATAGCTTTTTGTACTTTTAATAATACTAGATATAATTCTTACGATTTTAATTTACTACCAGAACCAGAAAAATTATTTCTTAGACAACATTTAGAATGTATTGAATGTAAAGGAAAAGCACGCTTTCGAAAAGCTTCCACTGATAACAAACCGCCTTGTTTTGCTGCAAATCATATTGGCAAGTGCTCAAAGGAAAGTTCATCAAAATCTATATCAAGTAGCCCTGGAAAAAATAAAGTGTCTAAAATAATTGTCAATCCAAATGAAATTAAACTAAAGAAAACGAATTTTTTCACAACATCCAGTTCTGTTACTCAAACGCAAGGAACAGGGAATGTTGGTGCAAAAAAAGGGCACAATAGAAATTCCTTTACGCTTGACCCTGCAAAAAAAACAACTAAAAGCAAAACTTTAAGGAATATATTAAATCTGCATTTAGAAGGTGCTTTAAATAATACCAAGTTGAATATCACTGTAAATAATAAAAGTTTCCCATTAAAAGACATACTCTTTGATTGGGATAAAATGATTATTCATAATATATCAGGTATTTATTGCGGATATATCAGAAATTCTAATAAACGAATATGGCTAAATACTAACTCAAACAACAACCTTAGTATTCTACTTGATGATACTGTGGCAGATATTATTTGGAGTGATTTACCTTATAAATCTGGTTCATGGAACAATGGGGTTCCAGTGATCGTATACGGAACACCTCGGGTGAGCACTAATGGGAAAACATTTATCAAAATTTCTGACATAGAAGATATATACATTTCTAAAAAACATTATAAAAAAGTTTGTGCTTAAACACTATTGGAAACTTAAACAGAACAGTATGATAAATTATATAAAGGGCTCATCACTATTACTTCCTTTTTTATTTCCACAATTAACTACATAATAAAAAGTAACGTTTAATAAATATGATTTGAACCTAAATTATAGCCAAAGGAGGAACTATATGATCGGTGTAGTAGGTATTGCCTCTATAGATTCCTGTTATTCAAAAATTGAAAACAATACTATCGTTGAAAATAATTCTGCAACAATAAAAGTCTTAAGGTCAAACACCAGAATCCTTGACGGAGAAAATTATACCGATTGTGAAGTTAAATTTCTTATTCGTATGCAAACCAATCTTGAGTGTAAATCTTTAGATGACTATGTTGGACATGTCTATCCATTCCTTAAAAATTTAATAAAAGGAACTGTAACCCGTGTTCAAATCATAAAAATTATTGATTTAGGGCCAGCTCCCTTAAAGCACATATCTCAAATATAAAGAGTTGTTCAACTGGATGGTCTCACATAAAAAAACTATTCACAAAGTATAAAGATTATTTCACGATTATTCCCCGATACTTTCTATTACCACTGTATATTTGGACTACATAAGTAAGACCACTCATCACACTGAGTGGTCTTCTATATATTCTATACTTGTCCATTAGTTATAAATGCCATTGTTATTGCTGCTAAAAATTCTTTGAAATTAGTCTAATGAGCGTATAGAAAACATGTAGTTATAATATAGAATTATGAATATACAGATGATTCTATATCAATATAAACCATAATTACCGTGTTGCTCTCCATCAGATATAATACTCTCAGTCCCTCAAAAATGATTTAGATTATCATTTAGGTACATCTGATATCCCTCATGTAAATTACTACTTAGATTGTGCGTATAATTTCTTGAACTTGCGGCAGACAACTGTAAAAGATAATCACATTCATAATTTTTCCTTTCCTTTCTAATTTTTGTCCTACCTTCCCAAAATGCTCCAATCACACCTATCCCTAATCCTAATTTTACCATGTGTTGATTTGTAGTATCAGACATAGTAACTAGCTGTTGCATTACTGGAAGTAGCGCTGGAACCATTAAACTCCTAACTCCCATCCATCCCAAAACTTTAATATCAAGCATACTTTTCTTATACTCTCTTTCAGATTCTTTTATTTCTTTAATGTGATCTTCAAAAATATCTCTGATTATTTGCTCATCTTCACATGCTGATATTTTAACACTCAATTCCTTAATACTGTTGAAAAATCGATGTCTTTCATCTTTTCGTTTTTCTCTGAATTTAATTAAATCTCTTGGCTCAATATCCATTATATTAATTGGTATAAAATTATTAATCGTTAAGCACGCTAATTGAGTTTGTGATTCGTGTTCATAATCCGAAATATTCCCATCATATTGAAAAAAGTTAGATCCACACCAAGCTTCTGCATAATCTGTAGATAAAGATATGTCATTTCTTTTTGCAATGTAATTCGCTAAAAATAACATATATATTGAAGCCATATCGTGTGGGACATTAATCCAATCATTATTTTTTGTATCTTTAGCAAGTATCATTTCACGTAATTTTACATCAGCCTTATCTTTGTGCAGTTTTACATACTCTTTTTTTGTATAGTTTGAATTATCTAGTGCCGCTGCCCACCAAGTTTCCTTCTTGCACCCCTTTATAAATTCTTCACATGCTTTTGATGAATATACACTAGGATCAATGTTCGATATAAAATCACTATTTGATATTAGTTCTTTAATATTTTTACTATCTTTGGGTTGATAATCATTTGGAACAATTCTATATACTCGATCCCATATTAATGCTGCAGACCACAACCATTTTGGATTATTAAACTCAATTGTTGGATAATATAAAGTATAATTATTTATCATTCTAGATCTCCTATCTTTGTCTTATTTAAATGTTTAGTTTAAGAAATTCATATTACAGATATTAATTACCCTGTTATAAATTTCATCCTACCATACTCCATATTCTATAGATTGTAATATTTTCCTTTAATTTAGTTACCTCTTTAACTAAAAATAAAAATATCACTTGCTTTTTCATACTGAAAAGTAAGTGATTTTTAATTTTTGTACTACTGTATTAGCCTCATTGATATTTATCACAATATCTCTTCTTATGTAGTTCTATTCTGTCATTTCTTAACATGTACTCTTACATTCAGGAAGCACTACACCGGTCCTAATACTTCGTTTTAGGCACTAGTCCATCAATCTTTGCACTGATCTCTTTTGTCCGTTCCTCGGCTGCCCTTGTGTCAGATTCATAAACTGCCTCTATCGTTGTGAGGTGTTTTTCAATAATTTCGCGCAACTGCTCATAATCCACCTTCTGAGGCTTTATATAAAACGCTCGTATGCCCTCTCTAAACGGTCTATTTGTTGTTTCCTGTTCTCTTTCTCCGCAATAATCATTAAAGCGAGTCGTTCTGCTCTTTAAATTGTTAAACTTTTTGCAATATAACATCACTTCGGGTTCAATAACTCGTAAAACATTTTTAGCTCCGTTTTCTCTCAATATTTCTATACTAACAATTCCGAAGTAAAATTTTTAAAATATAAATAGGCAAGCCGCGAGCGTCGCTAGCCCCGCATAACCCCTCCCTCCAAGGAAGGACCCAAAGCCTTGGCATCACTAACTTTTCTGTCCTTATTTAATGTTGTATCACTGGCTGAATACTATTTATACAAATGGATATAATATACTTCATAGGTGGTGAAAATATGCCAATATACATTAAAGTAAAGCTCAGGTACATTGAACTTCTATTAATACTATTTATTGTGAAGTTCCTTTTCTTCTAAGAAATCTCATGACAGGACCATAAATATTCGGTACTGTCAGCAGAAACGTTATCTAAATAAATACATAAAAAACGCATAACAAAAAGCCACACCTTGTTAGATGTGACTTAAAGTTCATTATTCTCCAAAAACTAAAACATAACTTTCATAAAATTCTATTCCTTCAATAGTTATACTAAATTTAGTTTCACCATTTCGATTAATAAAGCCTTTCATACTTAAGTACTCTAATGCACAAGCAAATTCTTTATCAGTTTTAATCTTTTCATCAAACTCTAAATAATTTTCACGCTTTTGAAACTGATTTTTATATATTAAAGTAATTAAGTTTCTACGTAATTCTTTTTGTTCATTTACCCATTTCACATCTTCTTCTGTAATATCAATATCCCTATTTAAAGTATTCATAACCTCCACCTCCCTCCACACTAATCATAATGCGAATGGAATCATATGTCACTAATAGAAATTCAAAGAATTCTTTAGATCTAATAAAAGTAGCCTTCTTTTCTCTAGTACAATTTACGGATTAATTTCCTGTTATAATAGGGAAAAGGAGGTGATAAAATGGAAAAGAGACCAGCTAGCAAACCTATTTCTAAACCTAGTGGTTTGCCATCAGATAGAGTTACTCATTCTGCCGATAAGCCATCTTATACTAGCAAACCATCAAGACCTGTAACACCTAAGAAGTAATTCCATTAGGGAATCTTTGGTTAAACTCACTTTGTGCCTCAAGAGCTCTAGTAAGATTGTAGATATTTATAACGATTCCATTATCTATGTCTACATAAGTATGATCAATTTCAACATCATAGTAATCCATAATATTTGTCCAATGTTCTACCGCCTCGAGCACAATCGATTTTCCCACTTCGTGAGCTCGAGGTACTTTTATTAAGCAACCCTTTATTGACTCCGTTTCCCCATATCTTTTATACTCTATTATTTGACCGGTGTTATTTAGAAAGATTGAATCCCATACAGTCGTATGTATTCCTAAAGGGGCAATATTATTCATCTTCCTAACCTCATTTACTTGATCAATCATTCTCTTATAAGCAAACTTTGAAATGAGCTTTGCTAAGAAAAAACTTACGATAACCGTTAATAAAATATAAAATAGAATAAACCATATACTTCCTGATAGTTTTGTTAAACCCTCTAAACTATCAATATATCCCCAGTTTTTTTTTAAAATTGGTATATCAAAGGTTCTAGGATGAATTGTTTCCAAACGTGAATAAAACGCAAGCAAATTATAAAACATCAGAACAATACATACTATTGGAATCCACAACAGTATACTAATTGCTGCTACTTCACTATTATTTCTTTTTGTGCTAGGTGTAATTCCAAATAGATTAATCCAAAAATATGTAATCAATCCTGGTACAGTAAAAATAATTAATGTAATGATTTTTTCCAAAATGAACTTCCCACCTTTTTAGCTATCTCTCCATATCATAGGTTAAATGGAACGTATTTTCATTATAAAACGAAACTACCGAATAGTAATAATTGTATTCATCCTCCATTACAGATGCTTATAACAAGTTAAAATTCTCTCAGCTTATCTCATTCAGCTTTAAATTAAACGACAATTCATCGTCAATCAAATTATATGTATTACTTTTTTCTTGTTTAGATAATTTAGAGATATAATGATAGTAGTTTGGTAATATTTCAAAATCATAATTTAAATAATCTCGTATTAATTGGTCATCTTGAAATTTTGAAACATCCCCGTCTAACAAATCATGTTTTATTAACTCTTTAGTATTGTTAGTAAAATCAGATACTACGTATGACAGAACATTGTTCTCATATCGTAAGTTTTCAGAAGCACCTGAATAATTTAGTAAAGATAGTAATGTCGCATTATTAAAATTTTGTTGGTCAATTAAAGTTGAAACCTCCATTAAGTAAATCGATTCAAGGTGGTCATGATAAGGATTTTCAATATCTACTCTTTTATACATTGCTTGTTTCTCATAGGGTCTAATTCTCCCCGTTTTTAATAGTAAAAAATGGTGATGATTGCTTAGATAGATGTTTTTGGACGTATCTAATCTAAGTAAATTATCTCCGTTTGGAAGGTAAGGATTTAATCGTTTTATCTCTCCTGTTGAAGTGTTTATCAAAAAAATACATTGATAAAAAGGACGTCCATAGTTCATTTCTCTTTTCGTAATAAAATACAACAAATATTGATGATTGAGGTAAATTAACTTGGAATAATAGCTTTCCTCCTTAAGTTCTTCAGAAGAAAAATAATTGTTTAAGTCTAATGTTATTGCATTGATTTGACTGAATGTTTGAAGATTAATTCTATGAAAGTTTATGCTATTATTAGCTTTTAGACTAAAACAAAATTCATTATTCACAGTATCCAAAGCAAATTCGTCATAGCGGGTGTCTAATCGTTGTTTATTTTTGATCGTGCCGTTTTTTAAATTAATCTCACAATGCGCAATACTAGCATGTTCTAATAAAATAGCCTCAAACTCTTCTTTAATTTCATTTGTAGGAATTAGTTGTTTATTATTCAAAATATCCCCCTTCAATATAGCTAATAAATATTTCACTTTGAGCTTTTACTCCTTTCTGGCTTCTGTATAAAGAAGTTTTTCGAGTTCGTCCACCTTGCTCCCGTCTAATTGGTGTGTGAGCCCATATGTTTCACCCTTGCCATCGTTATTGATGATTACGTTGAGATCGTGAAGTAATTCAGTGAAATACGTAAAACACTTAGTTAATTCTTCATAGGACTCAGCTGTATCAAGACCTTGCTGTTTCTCAACCGATATTACATAATCCAGATGTCCCATCAAAATTTGCAGTACATTTAAATTTTCAAAATCCTTTTGAAGGTCTTCCCCTTGAACCCTAAAATATAGCATTTCCTTCGTGAGACGATCTGCCCTTAGATAGTATTCGTCTACGTCTGTTGTTTTGTTAATATCTTGGGCATGATAGGCAATCCAAGCTTCCAACGTTGGTTCAATCTCATAGTTATTGAAGCCTTCAGGGGTTGATACATCACTCCAGATTTTCGAAGGGTTTACTGCTGCTACGTGTTTGATTGTTGTTTCTTCTGTTTTTACCTGTTCCCCTTTCGTTTCTCCTTCCTCGGTACAACCTATTAACAATCCACTTATCAATAGTCCTGTCAATACAACATTTACGAGCTTAATCTCTCTCACCCCTCTTTAGAAGGTTAGCCATTTATTATAATAATACCTTACACTAGTTAATTTTTATAATATTTTCCATTTAAAAGTTACGTTTAACATGGCTGATTCTCTATGTATCTCGCAGTAATAGCAAAATTAAAAGCCACCCTCATGATGAGAGCGACTTTCCTAACCTCCTAATATTCACTTTTCAATAGGGAAAAGATAGCGAGATCCACATACTTCCCTTTTTCAAATTCATGTTGCCTCAAAAGACCCTCTTGAGAAAAGTTTAATTTTTCCAATAGTTTGATAGATGCTGTGTTTTCTGGCTCTATTTTTGCTTCGATTTTATTGATTCCCATGGATGTAAAGGCAAAGTGGATGATCGAACTTAAAGCCTCTTGCATCACACCCTTCCCCCAATAGTCAGGGTTTAAATCATAGCCAATTTCTATACGATTATGCTCTTTTTCATAATTCAAATAGCCACATGTGCCAATCACCTTGTTGGTCTGAATTTCCTCGATTACCCATCTTAAGCCTTTTTGTTCTTTAAAAATTTTCTCATACCAATTGATTTCATCAATAGCATCTTCAACTGAAGCAAACAATGGTAATGGCAGGTACTTCACTACATTTTCATTAGAATAAAGTCTCAAAATATCTTGGCCATCATCCATTATCCCTTTTCGTAAAATAAAACGCTCTGTTTCCAATTGAGGAAAAACCGTAAATTCGAATTGTGTATGCATACTACTCCCCTTTTTCACCATTTATTAGCATTTTACTATTGAATAATAACACAAAAATCTCTCATACTCTCTTTTACTGCTATTACAAATCACTCGTTATTATAGTAAATTGATTACAACCAAATGGCACCAACTCCGTCTAATAATTGAAAGGGTGTGGAAGATGCTTGAACATGTGAGAACATCAATAGAAGTTAGCGGTGAATGTAGTAAGGAGGAGAGGCTTGAATGGTTGATGAAGGCATACGGAGATGACATAGCACGTCTTGCCTTTACGTATATGAAGCACAAGCAGCTTTCGGAAGATATTGCGCAAGAAGTGTTTATAAAGTGCTATGAGCATTTAGATAATTTCAGGAATGAATCTTCCTATAAAACATGGTTATATCGAATTACTGTCAATCTATGTAAAGATAAATTAAAAAGCTGGTCTTATAGAAATATTGTTCTGACAGAATTTTTCTCAAAAATTAAGAGTACTAGTCAATCCCCTGAGTTGGAATTAGTCGGACAGGAGGATAAACGATTACTTTCTGAAAAAATCCTTGCTCTACCAATAAGATACCGAGAACTCATTATTTTCTATTATTATGAAGAGCTGTCCTATAACCAAATAGCTGATTTGTTAGATTTGCGTTTACAAACCATTAAGTCTCGACTTCATAGGGCTCGACTTATGCTCAAAAAATCAATGGAAGGGTGCAAGATAAATGAATGATATGTTTAAAAATATAGGCAAGGCATTGGATGACACGGCATTCCAGGACATTCATTTTAATGAGAAACATAAAGAAAAAGTAAGGCAGAGGCTTCGAAAAGATTACAAGAAACAGCCCCAATTCCAATCCATTTTCAATCATTTGTTACCTATAGCAGTCATTGGTTTTTTTCTTATAGGAGCTAGCTATTTTATGGTCACGGAGCTGACAGTACAACCAGTTGATAAGGGAGACCGTTCACAAGAACCTATAATGGAAACTACTCTTTATCATCCCCCGATCCAAGAAGAATTTTACGGGGATATGACGAAAGAGGATGTCGTGAGTAAATTATTAAATTCGATTGATTATTTTCACTCAGCAGCTGGAAAATTTGAAGAACATAAAATTTCTCAAGACGGTTCCACTAGAACATTGGGTGTTACTTATAAAGTAAGTACCAAAAAAGAAGTTGGAGGCTATGAAAAAATAATCGCTTTAGATGATAACACGACGGGAATCAAGAACGATACACAGGAGTACTTTTATAACAACAGAAAGAGCTGGTTAAAATATACAGCACTTTATGGACAAAAAGTTTATACAGTTAGTGAAACGAAACAGAAATCAAAACGAGACGTAGTTACTCCTGAGCAAGCTTTTAGTATTGACTTGAAATATCCGCCTATTTCATATAATAAATTGAGAGAAAGACCTTCATTTGGAAGTTCAAGTATGTCGTTATTCGCTTATGAGAAAGCTGCTAGTTATTTAAGAAATATGGAGCATTGGGAGATTGAAAAACAAAATGAAGCGTTGTTAGGTCATAATACAATCGTATTAGCTGGGAAAATGGATGAAACGGTGACAAATAGTGAAAATTTAAAAGGCACGACAGAAGCGTTTCGTTTTTGGGTGGATAAAGATACTGGGATTCTCGTTAAAAGTGAAACATATGACCAAAATGGTGAGCTGACAAGCTATGTTCATCCAGAAAGGCTTGAAGTGAATGTATCTATTGACCCACAAGAATTTATTCCAGACTTAGAGGGCTATCAGCTTCCTAGCAAACAGAAAAAAGATTGAGGCTTATTGCTTCAATCTTTTACTTTATGAAGATTTTAATTTCTCACCATCAGCAAACATTTCTCAACTATTTCTACCTCATCTACTGACAGTTGGTCTAACAGAAGTGCCAGTTTTTTCTCATGTTCCTCTCCTTCTTCTCCTATCCAGCAAATGTAGATTTCGCAATAATCTCCTTTGGGAAGGAATTTTTTTAGAAAGTCACATACATGGTGAAAAGTTCTTTTGGCTTTTTCATAGTTATGGGGGGAATACACTTTATTTTCGTTATGCATTTGCCAAATGGGCTCTCCCTTTGTTTCGATTTCATATACATAGGGTGTTGTAAAATGCTTTGCCTGTACAATTTGGCGATTCTCTTTTACCGAGAAAAAATAATTTATGTCAACTTCATTTTCTGTATAGTCATCCTGTATTTCAACTGGAAAATTGAAGCCTATATAGGTTGTCATACTCATATTTTGCTCCTCCTATTAAAAAAACCCTGTAAATGTACAGGGTGTCAGCAACGTAGCTGTTGATAATGTAAATAGACACGCTTTGGAGTTCGTGCTTCTACGAATATTTCTTGCATCACCAATTCCTGGACCACGCTTTGAAGAAATTGCTTGAAGCAAAAAGGCTTCAAACGACGGGTTGTCCGCTTCCTTTTGTGAGGCTTGCTACCGTAGTTGGTCTACCGTGATGGCTGTTGCTTTGATGGTTTGGTGTTGCGGCGGTGTTTTTGGTTCAATATAGAGCGTTGTGTAATACGCATCCGCAATGACAATCACGTAAATAATGAATAGTAATCGTTTTGTTCAATGGTTCAAAAAAATCATTTCTCCCTTTTTTTATAGCTAACAATGAAAACTTATCTACTTATCATACGAGCATTCGATCAAAAGGTTTCAAAAATATTTAAAGGGAGACAAATTTCTGTCTCCCTTACGCCTCTAGGCTTCTGCCACCATCATTTTCCCAGCGATCAATGTCCCAGTGATCCTCATCTTTTTCTCTCAAAATACCCATTGCATTCAATGGAACGAATGACATTTTGTCCCTCACCCTTTTCAAGCGTTCTTCTCTAGTTTATGAAGGGAAAGGGGTTTTCGTTCATCGTAAAATAGGCTTAATTTTAAAGCCTAAGGCAATCGCAGCCCCAATACAGCTAAAAAGACAGCCTAAAATTAAATAAATACTGAGTGTTGATTCGCCAATGACAACAGACGCAATACCACCAATCACGGGGAATAATGCAACCATATAGCCACTTTTTGCCCCTCCAATTCGTTCGACTAGTTTTAAGTAAAATAACCATGCGAAAAAGGATGCAATAAGCGTTAAATACAAGAGCGCTGATAAGTAGGTAAAGGATTTGGGTATTACGACTGTTTGTCCCTGTAGCCAAACAATGGCACACATGACTGCACTACCCACTGCAAAACCAATGGCATTCGCATAAATCGGGTTGATTTGATGCTTGGCATTTCGGGCAGAGCTTGCATCCCCAATGGCTGTTAGGATAGTCCCTACGAAGGCAATTAACACTCCTTTTAACTCCATATTATGTAAAGATGGATAAATCAGCACCCCCACGCCGATGACGCCTAAAATACCGCCAATTAAAACACGACGATGCAATGGCTCCTTGAGAAATATCCGTAGGGCGATGGGTGTTAGTATAACTTTTAATGAAAAAATTAATGTGACAATAGCAGCCGAGCTCCATATCGTCGCATAATACAGCGCTAAATAGCTGAATGCAAAATTACAAACGCCAAAAACGATGATAAAAGGTACGTCGCCCTGTTGTGGTTTACCCTGTGGCTTCAAGAACCAAGCAAGGATGAAAAATAAAAGGGCTGTCATGACTAAACGATAGGTTAAAGATAATTCTAAACTGACTGGCGTTCCTTGAATTTTGACTGCAATAAAATTAAGACCCCAGACAATCAAACAAAAGATATACATAAAATTTGTCATGCTGTTTTAAATTCCTTCTCCGATGCTATTCCTGCCATCTTCCCATAATGATCGTGTGATAGAACCTGCCATCTGCAAGGCATTTATCATTTTTCAGAATGCCTTCCACTAAAAAGCCCATTTTTTTATAGAGCTGTATCGCTTTCTCATTGGTTTCTAACACTTCTAGTGCTATTTTGCGAATACCATTGGCATCTGCCCAATCAATGGATTCTTGCAGCAAGGCTTTTCCTATGCCATAGCCCCAAAACTCTTTACTGACTCCAACACCAAAGGTTACTTTATGGGCAAGCCTTTTGAGTGGAGAGCCCTCACATCTTGAGAACCCAACGATCCGATCACCGACAACCGCTACTAAACATAAATTTTTTGAGCTTTCGCTATCCTGTTGAATAAGCTGCTCAAAGCCTGCTCGATCAATCAATGCCTCGCCCTGTTCACGATCGAAGTTTTCCGTTTCACCGTCTAATTGCAAGCGTAAATCTGATAAGGCTTGGGCATCTTCGCGTCGGGCACAGCGAATTGTATAGGATAGCTCTTTTATCTGGAGCTCTTTCTGATCAATCAGCATGTTGGAATCCTCCAATTGACTGAATCCGCACAAAACGATTATGCCAAATGGATTCGTGATGTTGAATAATTTGTGGTGCTGCCAGTACATTACTATCTAAGGTGCTATGTGCATCTTCTATTAAAATATTATGATGGTAGCCATGACTAAAAGCACTACGGATTGTTGTATCAAGACAAAACTCTGTTTGAGCACCCGCGAAAATCAATTGGTCGATGTGATGCGCTTGTAAATAAGCTGCAAGCTCCGTTTGATAGAAAGCGTCCCACGTTGTTTTTTGAATCACTTGATCCTCCGCCTGTCTAAGTAATCCATGATACAGTTCCCAGCCTGGTTGACCTAATGCAAAATCCACATCATCTGCGTCTGTATGCTGAATAAAAATAACGGGTACTTCGTTGCGCCGTGCCCATGTAATGGAGGCATTAATATTTTTGATAATAGCTTCACTATTCCAAAGATTTTGCTGGCCATCTAGAAAGAAAGCCTCCTGTATATCGATAATGATGAGTGCTTGTTTCATCGTATCCTCCTTTGTGCATCAGTAGTAACTTTTTTAATTGTACAGAAAACGATCTTCCATTAAAAGAAAATTTTGCACAACAAAAAGCACCTTTACAACATCGTAAGGTGCCTCAACTATGTACACTACCATCTAATACATGCCACTATTAGATGGTGTCATGCGCTCGCATCATTTGATATAGGCTAATGTTTGATAAACTTGGTGAACCGAATGATTAAATGCTTGCTGTTCCTCTTCGTTTAAATGCAATTCAATTACACTTTCAATACCAGCTCCCCCTAAAACAACAGGGACACCAATGCAGGCATTGTCTACTTGATATTCGCCCTGTAAATACGTAATGATGGGCATTACTTTCCGTTGATCCTTCACAATCGCTTCAATCATTTGGACAATGGCGGCAGCTGGGGCATAATAAGCACTGCCATTGCCAAGTAGGGCGACAATTTCGCCTCCACCTTTTCGCGTTCGCTCCACTAATTGCTCAATCTGTGCTTGTGGCATTAATTTTTCTAATGGTATTCCTCCGACATACGTATAGCGAACGAGTGGCACCATTTCATCGCCATGTCCACCCAAGACGAAGCTCGATATATCCTCGACAGCAAGCTGAAGAGCCTGTGCGATAAAGGTATTAAAGCGCGCTGTATCTAAAACACCTGATTGTCCCATGACACGATTTTTGGGAAAACCCGTTGTTTCCAGACAAACATAGGTCATAGCATCGACAGGGTTACTTAAGACGATAATATAGCTAGTTGGCGCATAACGTTTGATTTGTTCGCTTACCGTGCGGATGATTGCAGCATTTGTATGAATTAAATCCTGCCGTGTCATGCCAGGCTTTCTTGCAATACCTGCCGTGATAACCACAATATCAGCATGAGCTATTTCCTGATACTTTGAAGTAGCCGTCACCTGTACGTTAAATCTTTCTATTGGTCCAGCTTGGAGAATATCTAATGCCTTCCCTTTCGCAGCATTTTCGAAGTCTGGTAAATCGATAAGCACAATATCCCCGATCTGTTTCTGTGCGACCATTAACGCTACGGTTGCACCTGTATGTCCAGCGCCAATGATGGCGATTTTGGGTCGCCTAAAGCTCATTTGCCTCCCCCTCCTAACGACATAGATTCATCGACTACTTATCTGCCTGCTCATCCTCTACAAGTTTTGTTTGTTGAGGCTTCTGGCGAGTGCTTGTTTTTTTGGCTGCTGCCTCCGTCACTTTTATCGGCTGTGTTTCATCAATAATCGCTGTGAATACTTCATTGGCTGCTCGTGGAATTACATGTGCGCTTAGTAGCTTGCTCGTTCGCGTTGCTGCCGCTTTACCAGCATCAACCGCAGCCTGTACTGCACCAACATCTCCCTCGACAATAATGGTTACGATACCACCGTCTACTAGCTCCTGTTTCACTAATTGGACATTGGCTGCCTTTAGCATGGCGTCTGCAGCTTCAATGGAGCCAATCAAGCCATACGTTTCAATCATTCCTATCGCTTCTGTCACTTTGCTCACCTCACGATTCATCTGTGCCATCTATAATGCCAACAACAATGGCATCAATTGGACAAATACTGGACGTAGAAAAACTTCGTACAGCAGCACTGCCCATTGTTAAAATGACGTTATCTCCAACACCTGCACCTATACGATCTGCCGCAACAATTTGTTCATCACTCAGTTGACCATCCAGCTTTATTGGCTGGATAATGAGTAATTTCAATCCCTGTAGCCCTTCCTCTTTACGTGTTGCCCAGATATTTCCGACCACTGTTCCTATCCGCATGCATCCTCATCCTTTTTCGTGAAACTGAAGTTCAATTTCTAATTTTTCCACGGCCTCCTTCGCCAGTGCCGTCAACCTTGCCTCTTTGGGGACTATCACTGTCTCACCTTGATAACGGCTTACATCATTTGCCGTTATAATCTTGTGGTTAATTTTAATTGGAGGACTGACTAAGTTATTGTAAGGCTCACCTGCCATCTTGCCTGTTATAATTGTACCCGTTTCACCCTGTTGGATGAAGCCTGCGTTTGCTTCATCTGTATCAATATGCATTTCTAAATGATAGTGATCAGCCACACGAATTTTCACTTTCTCAAAGGTAATGGGACGTCGCCCTTGCACCTTAACGGAGACGGATTGACCGTTCTGAACCCCTAACTGCTGTGCATCAGCAGGTGCCATATGAATATGTGCTTGTGCGATAATGACCCCTTCTTGTAAAATCAAACTTCCTCTAGGTCCTACCAGTATACAGCTAGCTGAGCCAGCAATTTCTCCCGATTCACGCAAAGGTGGTTGAATTCCTAGGGAAATGGCATCTGTATGACTAATTTCAATTTGTGTGAAGGTGCGAGCTGGACCTAATACACGTACATTTTGGATGCTTCCTTTTGGTCCCACCACCTGTAGCGTTTCATGTGCTGCAAACTGACCGGGTTGAGCTAACATTTTTTTTACACTCAGCGTAGCACCTTTGCCAAATAGCTGCTCGACATGCTCTTGTTGTAAATGAATATGCCTTGCTGAGATACCTATAGGAATTTCATTGGGTGTAGGAGCTGCTTCTTTTTTAGGTAGTAATTCGGCTATGACATCATTAACAATTTTTATTATTGCTTGTTCATTCATATAGCCACCTCACTCATTATTGCATTTTTAAAATCGCTTCCAATTCTGCATGTGGTCGCGGAATCACATGTACAGATAATAGCTCTCCAACACGTTGTGCAGCTGCTGCTCCTGCATCTGTTGCGGCTTTCACAGCCCCTACATCCCCACGAACAAGCACCGTGACAATACCGCCACCCACATGGACTTTACCCACAATATTCACGTTGGCAGCCTTGACCATTGCATCAGCTGCTTCAATAGAGCCCACTAAGCCCTTTGTTTCAATCATTCCTAATGCGCCTAAATTCATTTCGTATCCCTCCTTCTATTAAAATGCCTCTGCATCTTCAGGTAATGTTTGGCCACCATCAATAATGATCGATTGACCCGTAATAAAGCCTGCCTCCTTACTACTAAGGAACAATGCAGCATACGCTATATCCTCCACACGACCAAGGCTGCCAAATGGAATCGCTTTCGCCATCTTCTGTAGATAGGTGTCACCAAGACCATCTAAGCCTTCTGTTGCGATATTTCCTGGTAACACGGCATTGACCGTAATATGATAGGGTGCTAATTCAAGAGCCGCAGTCCGCATAAACCCTAATTGAGCTGCCTTACTTGCGGCATAATGTGTCCATCCAGCATAGCCAGTCACTGGACCCGTTATCGACGAGGTAATAATGACCCTGCCAGCATTCGCTTTCTTTAAATGGGGCACGCAAGCTTTGACAGCAAACATCGTTCCTCTGGCATTGACATTTAATACCTGATCCCAATGGTCCGTCGTCATGTCCTCTAGTTTCCTCGAGGGAAATATACCAGCATTGGCACATAAAATATCGATGGAACCAAAAGAGCTAGCAACCTCCGTAGCCATGCTTTCAACAGATTCATAGTTTTCAACATCAACAGTGGCAGCAGAAGCGGAGAATCCTTGCGCTTGTAATTGATTTGCTACATCTGTGGCAGCTTCCATACCTCTTGCTGCAATCACCACATGAGCACCCTGTTCAGCAAATACGGTAGCAATCCCCTTCCCAATTCCTTTACTACCACCAGTAACTATGACAACCTTCCCTGTTAAATCGACCTTCAACTCGTTCCTCCACCTTTCCTTTTATTCATTTTAAGTACTTGGCTTTTTCGCAATTTCTGTTACTAATCCATTCACCGCGATATCTGGCCTTAAAATAGTTGAAGAGGCAATCCATTGATTGGCTGCTTTAGCTAGTTGTGTACCAATGGCTATCGCTTCCTGAATGGCCGCTGTGTCCCCTTCAATGGCAATGGTTACTAGAGCCAAATCGATGGTTTCTTGTCGAAGTATTCGAATATCCGCTGCTTTAAGCATAGCATCTGCGATTCGTATTGAAATCGCAAGTCCTCTTGTCTCCACAATACCAATCGATTTCATCATGTAACAACACTCCTGCTAATATCTTTGTATCGTCATCCCTTTTTCCTGAATCATTTCTTGTGCTAGTGGTGTAAGTTTTGTGTGGGCAGGTAGTGTCAGCCGTTGCCCCTTGTACGATTGAAGCATCTCTGCTGTCAAATAGTTTGCCACTATAGTCGAACGAGCCGGTTCCTCTTGCTGCTTTAAAAATCGAATAAGCTGTGCAAATAACTGAATGTCACAGCCAAACTCCTTTAAGCGCTCTATATGATGCAGCAACATTTTCATGTAAGGATTCGGTTCCTTTGCTGTGACAACAGCAGATAATTTTTCATTTGGAATTAAAATTGCTGTTTGATTGCTAACCAGCAACTCAGACAGGTACAAGGCTGCCGGTGTAGTAGGCAAGCCTTGGGCACTGCTGACGATAAATGCTTGATCCACTTCGAGAAAAACAATAGCATCGTAGAATAGCTGAGTGGGACTTGTGGTTTCATTTGCCTGCCACTCCTCAACATGGCAATAGCTTTGTAATACGTCCACCTGTTTCTTAGAAATGGTCGTATGAGAATGGACAAGCAAAAGTCTTTTATGCTTTTTATCCATCATCGATATGACTACTTCTTCGATGATTCTCTGTAATTCTTTTATATCCATACCTGTCACTCCATTTTGATAAGCTTGCCAATTGTATGCTGTTGAAGAGCGGCGGCATTCGCTTCATCTGTATCTACATGCATCTCAAGGACGAATGCTGAGGAGACACGCACAACCACATTCATTAATCGGAGCTGACGTCCATCCCCACAGATTTCAACCGTCACGATTTCCTTATCTTGGACATTGAAGGCAGCAGCATTGGATACAGCCATATGAATATGTGCTTGTGCAATAATCAATCCTTGTGTTTTATGGAGAGTTCCATGAGGTCCAATCAATGTGATTGATTCAGATTTTTCTAAGTCGCCTGACATACGAATCGGTGGTGTTACACCAAGCTTGATGGCATCCGTTTGACTGATTTCGACTTGGGTTGCAGTGCGAAATGGGCCTAAAACCCGAACCTTGTCAATTTGGCCTTTGGGTCCCTTAATCGTTAGAACATGCTGTGAAGCAAATTGACCTGGCTGGGAAAGTTCCTTCCATTTCTGTAACGCTGCGTCTCTACCAAATAAATAATAGAAATCCTCCTCATTAACATGACAATGACGGGCAGATATCGCAATCGGGATAATTTGATTTGTAACTTCAGTGGCATGTATTTGATTGTTTGTCATCACAATCCCTCACTTTTCACTTAGGTAAAATTGCGTATAATTCTGAATGAGGGCGTGGAATAACATGTACCGATAATAGCTCACCTACCCGACGTGCGGCCTCAGAGCCTGCATCCGTCGCTGCCTTGACTGCCCCGACATCACCTGTCACCAGCACCGTCACAATGCCGCCACCAACATGTACTTTCCCTACAATATTGACGTTTGCTGCCTTTACCATGGCATCTGCCGCCTCAATTGATCCGATTAAGCCTCTTGTTTCAATCATGCCTAAAGCTCCATTTATCTCTACGCTCATTTCCTTTTCCTCCTCTAATTACTTAGCTTTGTGAGTACTTCCTCTACAATCTTTTCAATGGACAACCTGTCAATAGACACCCCTTCAATTGCTTGCATCGCTGGAGCCTGTATATTTTGTGGATGCTTTGGGGGTGGAATCGTTAGTGCCTTCACACCATAGGCCACTCTTTTTTTATTTAATAAATGATGTGCAGAAATATTATCACTCGTAATATTTCCCCCATAGGCCCCACAGCCCAATGTAAAGGAAGGCGTTAAACTTGTCGTACCGCCTGCAGCCCCAACAGATGCTAAAGTATTGACTAATATTCTGGACACGGGCATTTGAGCGGCAAACTGCTTAACAAAATGTTCGTCCTGTGCATGAATAGCTAGGCTATGTCCTCTCCCTCCAACGTCAAGCAAGCGACGGCAAATCTTTACGGCTTCTTCCTGAGAACGAGCCGTATAAAGACCTAGGATGGGAGAAAGCTTCTCCATGGAAAATGGATACTCCTTCCCAATCTGATGTTCCTCCGCGACTAATACGCGTGTATGTCGAGGGACATCAATATTAGCCATTTGGGCTATTACGGTTGCTGGCTTTCCAACAATTTGGCTATTTAATGTACGAGCTACTGGTGAAATCACCTTTGCTAATTTTTCCTTGTCCTGCCCACTTAGAAGGATGGCCCCATTTTCTGCTAAAGCAGCCATCACCTGCGCTTTGACCTCCTGATGTACGACAATAGCTTGTTCTGTGGCACAGATCGTACTATTATCAAATGATTTACTATCGATAATTTGCTTCATTGCCTCGTTCACATTTGCTGTGCGATCAATATAGACAGGAACATTCCCAGGGCCAACACCATAGGCTGGTTTCCCTGAGCTATAGGCAGCTTTGACAAGCCCTGCTCCACCAGTTGCTAAAATTAGCTGTACATCACGATGATGCATAAGTTCCTCTGTTCCTTTTATTGTTGGATGGCTAATCCATTGAATAAGTCCCTCTGGTGCTCCTGCATGAACGGCTGCCTGCTGACAAATTTTCAATGCCTCGATGGTGCAGTTGACTGCTGTTGGATGAGGACTAAAGACAATGGCATTTTGCGACTTTAAGGCAATTAGCGTTTTAAAAATGGCTGTAGCAGTCGGGTTCGTGACAGGTGTAATTGCCGCAATAACACCGAATGGATAAGCAATTTCCACCTGCCTTGCTATCCTATCCTCATGTATAATGCCGATTGTCTTTTCATGCCGAATGGCTTCATAGACACCTTGAGAAGCCAACTCATTTTTTATTTTTTTATGTTCAATAATGCCCATCTTTGTTTCCGTAACAGCTAATACAGCAAGATTTTCTGCCTGTTTATAAGCAGCTTGGGCAATGGCCTCTACAATTCGATCGACCTGCTCTTGCGTAAAGCTGGCATACATTTTTTGCGCAATCGAAGCGGCTGCTATTCCGTCTCTTGCCTCTTGTATCGAAACCAAATCTTGGTCTCTCACCATATGACGAACCTCCCGTCATGTAAATTTTTTTAGGGCAATTAAGTCGCTCGAATTAGCTACAGAGACAGTGCCTGATGATTGCTGGTGCAGACTTTGCCAATGCTGTAATTCATGCGTAGATAATGCTACATATGCAGGGGCAGTTGTTTGCTGCGTCTGATGTTGGTTTTCTTTTATTAATCGAAATGATTGCCATTCCTGTAATTCCTCATTTGATAACGTTTTAGAAGCTTGTTCAGGCTGAGAGCCTTGCGTTAGTTTTTCCAATACCAATTCAGTAATCTTGGCAATTAGCTGATTGTCCATATGCTCACTCCTTTTCGATTAGCATGGTGAGAACAGATTCGTCATACGCTTCAATAATTGCGGTTGCATCAGGTAAATACTCCTTTGGGTATGTGGCACTAGGAATGATGCCAATTGAAAAGCACATGCCAGCATTTTTAGCAAAGAGCATATCTGCATTCGAATCGCCAATCATCACGGCTTTCTCAAGCGATACTTGAAATTGTTCCTTTGCCACATATGCTAAGTCTGGGAAGGGCTTACTGGATGTAGCTTGGTCACTTCCTAGAACGAAATCAAACAAAGCTAATAACTCTAGCTGTTGTAAATGTGATTTGGCTCGTGCCGTTTGATCAGCTGTAATCACCCCTAATTTCATCCCTTTATTTTTTAAGGTTATTAAGAGATTACGAATACCTGGTAATGCCTGTACCTTGCTATTTTCCTGCTGCGATGTGGCTAAGTTGGAAGCTGCTCTCGCAAGTGTTACCCCTCTGCTCCATGGGATTCCCTGCTGATAGAGTAAGAACGCCACGATCGTCTCGGCTTCTTGTATACTTCCAATAGCTAGAGGACTCGTTGGGTCAATCGTTTTTCCATTGTCATTAACCCCTATGTTTCTTAAAAAAGTTTGTAAGGAAAAATAGATCTCTAAGTCTGAATTTTCAGTTAAATTAGCATATAAATTTTTGGCCCAGGCAATCCATAAAGAATCCATTTCTATGATTGTTCCATCCTTATCAAAAATGACCCATTCCACTTTTGTCATAGAAAAACCCATCCCTTTATTTATTCTCGTATAGCCTCTATTGGCGATACTGGTGCTTGCACCTCTACCTGCACTGTAGCGTCCTTCGCAAAGCGTTCCTCTGGTGCATCCTCGTTAATATGGTGTCTTGCCCACACCCAATAATAGATCGTTGCCACAGCAAAAACAGCCAAACAAACGATGAAAAAAATCAAATTCGCAAAGAAGCTCGCAAAGATAGCAATGACGGCTAGCACAAGTGAGACAATAGGCGTAAATGGATACAGCGGTGTCTTAAAGGTACGTACTAAATGAGGTTCTTTTTTACGCAAAATCAACACCGATAAATTCATCGTAATATACGATACTAATGCCCCAAAGGTAGAAATTAAAATTAAATCATCTGGATTAAATAAAATGACTAACACTAACCCGATAAAGCCTGGCAAAATAATGGCCATATATGGTGTCTGACGCTTTTTATGCATCTTCGATAACATGCTTGGCAAATAGCCTGCACGTGATAAAGCATAGACCTGACGAGAGTAAGCCAAAATCACACCCGAAAAGCTTGCAATTAGTCCTACTAAGCCAACAGATGCTAAAATCTGCGCCAACCAATACGTATTTCCAAAAACAGCGGCAATCGCTGCTGGCAATGGATCTTCAGCAACCGTCATGACATCGATGCCAGCTAGCCCAATGGCAACAGTTGTTGTCAAAATGGATAAAATCAGCAAGGTCACCATACCTGAAATTAACCCCTTCGGCATGTCCTCCTGCACATCTCTCGTCTCCTCCGATAACATAGGCAACATCTCGATTGCTAGGAATAGCCACATCGCATAGGGCAATGCTGACCAGATGCCTTTAAATCCACCTGGTATAAGATCGCCATTCTCAGGGAATAAATGGCCCACATTAATTTGCGGTAAACCAACGAAATACATTAAGACTAGTAAGCCTAAAGCGATAAAAACAAGCACCATTTCGATCGTGGCATATTCTTTAATGCCAATAATATGAACCCCCATGAACAGAGCATACATAAAGGCAGCTGCCACCACTGTCGGTACGGCTGGAAACAAAAAGCTGATATAGCCCCCAATACCAATCGCGATAATTGGTGCGGCAATGACATATTGCAGCACGACACCAACTCCTGTAATAAAACCGATATAACGCCCCATCGCCCGTCGAGCAAAGGAGTAAGGTCCTCCTGCATAAGGTAACATCGTCGATAATTCAGAAATACCTAAGGTCATCGTTAAATACATAATCGCCATAAATAATGTGGCAATGAGCATTCCTAAAAAACCAGATTGACTTAAACCAAAATTCCAGCCAAAGTAGTTACCAGAAATCACAATGCCGACGCCAATTGTCCATAAATGGATGGGTGTAAGGGCTTTCTTTAATACGATGATTTCATCCTTTTTCGAAGACATGTTATTCGCCACCTTTTATCGTTATTTAGTTGGTACAGTCTTGATACTTTTCTACATAGGCTTTCACTAAATCATCACTCTGAAGCGTGTAATTTTCACCAAGTAAGCGCGTTGTCTCATTATCACGACTTCCAATCCACGAAATAAGCTGTAGTCTTCTCATTAATATAAAAGTTGGAATCATTTCTTTTTCTTCGTCTGTTAATAATCGAATTTTGCTGTAGCCCTTAAGCCATGAAGCGATCAACTCATCAAGATACGGCATGTGCTCAATAAAGCTCACCGATGTGGCTAAATCATATAAAAACCACCCAAAACCACAATCATCAAAATCAATCACTTTAATTTCGTCCCCATAGATGAGTAAATTAGCTAAGCGTAAATCCGCATGGATAAGACCAAAACGTGTTTTCTCTTTCCCAAATGCCTCAAGCTTCTTTTGAATGATATGTGATGCTTCCTCATATAAAGCGATTCGTGCAGGGGTCATTCCTAGTCCATCCTGCCATCTCGCCCATTTTGGAGATTGACCTAGAATCGTGTCATAGTCCCATGTCATGCGCTGAAAGGCTTGGTAATAATCATGCTGCTCGATTGTGTGTTTATGGAACATGGCTGTAATTTCGCCTAATGTTTCAAATTGCTGAATTAGGTCATCTTCATTATTCTCATCAGGAGCATTGCCCTCCAAAAATGTAAATAATGTGCTATAATATATCGTGTCATTATACGAATGAGCATGTACGTAGTCACCGTCATCTGCTCGCATCGGTAGTGATACATCAATAGGAGATTGCTCATGGAGCGAGTTTAACCAGGCAATCTCCGCTTCGATCTCCTCTTTTTTATGGTAATTTGGTCGGCTGATCCTCAGAATATATTTTTTGCCCTGCCCATCTTCTACGAGATACGTCGCATTTTCGGAATAATCAATCATTTTACAAGATGCTTCTAGTAAACAACTAAACTCCTTTAATGCATCATTTGCTGCTTGATGAAAGTTGGAAAGGACCAATTCTAAATCTATGAAATCCATTTGACCCATCTAGAAAACCCCCTGTTTACTAAATTGACAAGCTTTCTTTCCTTTAATAGCGTGCAAATTTTACAAGCTGCGCTGCTTCTTTAATGCCCGCCTCACATTTTTCAAGCAATTCATCACAGTATGCTTTATCACATAATAGCCCTGGCTTAAATTGCAACACACGTGTATCCAGCATTGAATAAATGGCCCATACACCATGTTTGTACAAGGAGCTCATCACATATTTAGCCCCTTCAGGATGATTAAACTCTAGGCCCATAACAACGCCAAGCTGACGAATGCCCACAAAGAAATCAGGATATTGTTGTTGAATACGCTCTAAACCACTTCGTAGATAACGAGCAACATATTCTACATTCTTTACTACTTCAGGACGTTGGGAGATTTCTAATACTTTCATCGCCACTACACAACCTAGTTCTGCTCCACCAAATGTAGAAATATGAGCTAGTCCATCTTCTTCCATCCAGCCGCCTGCTCGTTCATTGACCACTGTAGCTGCAATTGGATAGATACCGCCACTTAGACCCTTTGCTGTCACCAGAATATCTGGTTTCACCCCATAATGCTCAATTCCCCACAGCTTACCTGTTCTCATTAAGCCCGTTTGCACCTCATCTGCAATATATAATGCCCCGTATCGTTCACAAAGTGATTTGACATCAGCCAAGTAATTAGCAGTGGGCAAGGGGAAACCATATGTCGCAGGAATAGTCTCGATAATTACGCTAGCTACATCCCCTCTAGCAAGCTCTCGTTCCATTGCCGCAAGATCATTGAATGGTACGTGCACAAATTCATGGGGACTGCCCTCACTTAAAAATGGTTTTGAATAGCGTTCATTGCCAAGCGAAACCGCAAGACCTGTGTGTCCATGATATCCATTTTTAATGGAAATCGTTTTTTTACGTTTTGTAGCATAACGCGCACACTTTAGAGCAACATCAATTGCTTCACTTCCACCACTAGAGAAAATAGAGTATGTTAAGCCTTCTGGTGTGCAGGCTGCTAATTTTTCAGCTAACTGTGCACGTGCAGTAGATGGAAAATGATGATTGCCAATGTCAAAATAATTGGTTCCTTCCACTAATGCAGCAATGACTTCTGGATTACGATGGCCAAGGTTATACGTTCCGCCATTGAGATGCGCATTCATTAATTTTTTGCCATCCACATCGTAGAAATAATAGCCCTCTCGTTTCCCGATAACGACATCGACACCATCGATTTGCCACTGTTTCGTTTTTCCTGGATTCCACCAGTCAATTGATTTTTGTAAGGTTGCCTGTTTATTTGCAAAATACTCCATAGTTTCCACCTTCCTATACATTGACGTCATCCAACATTTCACCTGCAATGAATAATTCCACTTTTTTCTGCTGTAATCGTTCCTGCCATTGTGTGGAGCTCTTTTGATCTGTAATCACCATCGAAACGTCCTCTAAATGACAAATATGCGCAAATGTAGAGACACCAAATTTCGTATGGTCTGCTAAAATAATCGTATTTTCTGCCCGCTCTATTAATTTCTTTGAAATCGCTGCGCCCGTAATATCATAGTCGGTAATACCATCTGCTAACGAAATTCCGCCTGCAGCAACAAAGGCTTTATTTGCCTTTAGTTGATTAAAAAATAAATCAGCTAATGGACCTCCCATAAATTTTTGTCGATGTTCATATTCTCCTCCCGCAAAGAGCACCTTCCCTTGAAAGCATTCTGCGGCTAATGATAGAACTGGGAGTGAATTTGTGACGACAATGACGTTGGGCTTATCACCTAAATAACGAACGATTTCATAGGCTGTTGTACCATGACCGATAAAAATAACATCACCGTCTTCCACAATACTTGCAGCAGCCTTACAAATCCTTCTCTTCTCTATATTGTTAAGTGACGTTTTCTGTTCAAAGGTCCTCTCATACTTTTCCTTTGCCTTCACAGCCCCCCCATAGACTTTGTGTAGAAGCCCTTCCTTCTCCAATCGATCCATATCTCTACGTATAGTCTCGCCTGATACATTTAATAGCTGCTCTGCATCACTTACCTTCACTTTTCCTTCTAAATCTAAAATATCTAAAATCACTTTTTTACGTTCCTCAAACGAAAGAGACATACATCATCACTCCAAACACAAAGTTAAATCCAACAAAATCCACAAATCCAACACTTTATTTCTGTATTTATGTGGATTTGTTTTGAATTTTAAATAATAGTTTAACAATTGTCAATACTCTGAATCTTATTTTCTGTATGATTTTTTCTCTCTAAAGCCACTTATTTCTCTTAAGCGTAAAATGAAAACTCCACAAAAAACCAATTTCAGTTGTCTCCAACTGCTCTCTAAAACCTTTTTTAAAATATTTTTCTACAACTATTTTTTCCCATAAAAAATCCCCCTTCATGGTAGAAACCATAAAGGGAGATGACGAGATTATTTTGTTAATTCCTCTACAAATTCAACAGGTACGTATGTTTTGCCAGATTCTAATAAAGCAGGGGCTACTTTAAATTGGCGAAGCGCTTTATTATAACCATATTCTTTTTGACCTCGCGTAATTGTATACGAAAGGGCTCCTTTTGAAACAATGGCACCTTTTGGCGTTACTTCTACTTTAAAGCCTAGCTTTTCAGCGATTAAGCGTAGCGGCACCATTTTTGTCCCATCTACTTCGTAAAAGTCTTTATTGATAATTTCTTGAACCGCTGAATCAACTGGAGCTGGAGCTGGTTCTGGTGTTGGATCCACTTCAACAGGCTCTTCCTTCTCAATTGTATCTAATACTATCACTTTTGATGGCGGTGTTTGAGCAGGGATGCTCATCGTTGCGATTGTGTAGAACACCACTAAATGTTGCTCTTTTAAATCGTCCACTTTCACAGCTTTGCCAGTAGCACTTGCTAGCTTCGTGTCTTCCCCAACATTTAACTTGAGGTTATTTTCAGTATCCACTAAATCTTTATTGAAGAAATCCACTTCCACGCTACCCATTTCTTCTGTTTCTACAATGATTACTTCTGGGTTGTATTGTGGTGGATAAATCGCAAGCATCGGCTTCTTGGCATATGAGTAAGCTGACACCTTATCTCCTTTTTGAAGCTTGGCTTCTTTTCCCATATTGTCAAAAACTAATGAGTCTTTATTGGCAATCACAATATTTGTATTGTCACCATCAACCACTGTATAGTATGTGGCATTTTCACGTACTTCTACGTTTTCAACTGTACCTGTCACTTTAATAAAAATAGGCTGCACTTGTTGCTCCGAAGTTTCTGCGTTAATCACAGTAGCCTCTCCTTCGTTCGCTGATGCAGTTGGAGCTCCAATCGCGCCCCCTAATAATAATGCTGTCATAGCAAATGGTACGACTTTCGTCATTTTCATACAAAAAGCATCTCCTTCATTTTCCCGAATTCAATAAAGTAGTCGTGTTCACACAAAAAAGGTTACAAACTGTCTCCATTTTTATGGCTAGAGCTTTGCTTCCTCATTTTGAGCGAAAGCGATTTGCGAGCGACTTCTCTTGAATATTCGATTTACTAGATGGCGGTGCTTTGCTTTCGCGGATATTCGCTTCTTCGCAATTTTATTCTCCCCCGATCAAAAGATAAATCTCAGACGATTCAGGATGCGCTGTAAGAAATACTGGTTTTCGCTTTGCTGGGCTCTTAGCTCGCGGGCGACGTCGGGGTGGTCAGTGATGACGCCGCTGACATTTTTTTCTATAAAAGTTTGCAGGGAGCGGTCGTCATTGAGTGTCCAAACAAATAAATCGGTCGGATGTTGCTTCAATTCTTCTATAAGCTGCTCCGTTACCCAGGATTCCTCCAGTGCGATAAAATCAACATTTTCCTCCATCGGTCCAATATTGAGTGCATAGACAATACCGACTCGCAAATTCGGCACCAATTTTTTTAATTGCGTCATTTTCTGTCCATCAGCGGATTGCACATAATAGGAATCTAGCACCTTGTATTTTCGTAGCTTCTCTACTAATTTAGGTAAAACATCTTCTGTTTCTTGACCATGCACCTTTAATTCGATTAGAAGCGCCACATCTAACGCTTTGGCAATTTCAATACAATCATCTAATGAAGCAATTTTATCGCTAAAGCCATTTTGATGAATGGTTAACGTTTTTAGTTCGCTCAGGGTCATATTCGCAATAACACCATTTTTACCTGCTAACCTTCGTAATGTTCGATCATGGAAGACGACGAATTCCCCATCCACCGTTTGTTGAATGTCGATTTCAATTAAATCTGCCCCCGCATTGGCTGCACTCACCAATCCACTAATTGTATTTTCTACATTGCCTGCTACATAGCCGCGGTGGGCAATAATTTTGGTATCTGGCGCATAGACACTTTTCTCTAATGAATTGATATTCATCATACTTAATACGAGAAACACAATGCCACTGATCAATAGTAATGGCTTATAGCGCCGCTTCCGATGTGTAGTCCCGCTCACTTTGCCTATAACTAGCGTATTATACGTAATGGCGACCATAACTTGTGAAAACATCGCCTGTAATAAACTAAATAGCACCACAAAGACCATTTCTAAAAAGGCTAGTGTCAGCCCAGCCGTAACCAAGGCTGCACTTGGCATTAAACGTTCAATTAAATAGAGCGGAAACGTAGCGACCACTGTGATACCAAGCATCATCAACAGATGACCTGTTAAAAGCATAGCTAGTAGCACGACTAGTTCAAATAAACCACGCTTGGAAAATCGCCAGCTTTGCTTAAAAGAACGCAAAATAGAGATGTTCGGCTGGATTGTAAAGATAGGTAACGTTAAGATACTTCGAATACCTATCATCACGATGATGCTTGCCACCGCAGCATATGCTAGCCTACCCGCTCGACTACTCATGATTTCTTCAGTTAGAAAATGTGGTAGGGAGATGGATTGAGTCAATGTAAGGGGTAGCATAAAGGAAGCTAGTGGCATTAATAGTGCTAAATAGACGATGAGAAATAGAACTTGCACACTAAAAAAATAGACAACCTTGCGATTTAATTGTTGCCATAAAGGAAGAAATCGGTAGCGAAGTCCTCGTTGCTGATGAAAGGCCATGAGAAATAGAAAGCCCATCTCATAATATACAAATAATAAAAACAGCAAAATTAATAGACAAATCATTATCATCACAAAGGGATGCGTCACAAAGCTTTGCCAATTTTGCTCAGTAATATGTGTAAACCCTGTTACTCGTAGCATGAGCTTCAAAACGATAGAGGTTACAGGGATCATTAATAAAAACTGAAAGATTCTAATTAATGCGAAAACCTGTACATAATCGAATCGATAAACATAAATATTATGGACAGCCTGTCGCATTACTTGTCCTGCCTTGTGCACATACTCACCCCTATCATGCTGTTAAAATCGCTCACTACTAACGTATGTTTTGACTGCTATGACCCATTCCTCGAAGCCAATAAAATAGCACTCCTCTACACCAAAGTAGGCGTCAATTTTTGTATTAATCGTGACATTCACCATTTTTTTGAAACTTTTTAGCAGGCTACCCTGTATATAACTAGATACCCGCTACAGAAAGGAGCGCAAACATGAAATTCAACCTTGGTGATATCATTAGTACAACCGTTCTTTTATGTATGTTTCTAGCGATCTTTTTCGTAATGATCCATATGATCAAAAAAATGAAATCCACTGCCCCTGTGTCTCCTCCACCAACCATGCAACAGCAAGTAGAAGACTTATCAAAACGTGTGTCGACCCTAGAACAACAAGTAAAACAATTAACTGACAAACAATAGTCCCATAAAAAAATCGCTGGGAAGGATAACCTTCTCAGCGATTTTCATATACTATCTGACCATTC
This sequence comes from Lysinibacillus sp. JK80, assembly GCF_027557635.1. Taxonomy (NCBI): domain Bacteria; kingdom Bacillati; phylum Bacillota; class Bacilli; order Caryophanales; family Bacillaceae; genus Lysinibacillus; species Lysinibacillus sp. JK80. The sequence continues at coordinate 1,229,379 of NZ_CP058997.1, forward strand.
ACAACCGTACATGCGACTTGAATGTGTGGAAGCTGCTCCATCTCTACCGTAAAAACGTCTTCTAGTAAAATCGTAAAGTCTGCAGCAAAGCCTTCTGCAATTTTGCCACGCATCAATTGCTGTCCAATGATTTCAGCCGCTCCTACTGTATACAAACGGACTGCCTCAAATCGGGAAATTTTCTCATGAGGGTTATAGCCATCATGTGTTTCCTCAAAATTTCTTCTAGTGACAGCCGCATAAATACCATGCAACGGGTTTGGCACTTCAATTGGCGCATCACTGCCGCCTGCGACAATCAGCCCTCTGTCAAGAAGCGATTTTAAAGGATGTAAGCCCTGTGCGCGCTCCTCTCCAAGTCTCGATAGCTCTGCTTGGTATTCTCCCTGTACAAACTGCGGCTGCATATCCACTGCCACTGGTAATGCAGCTAGCTTGGCTAATAGTTCCTCATCGACTAAGCTACAGTGAATTACGCGATCAAGCTGACCTTCCTGAGGAGGATATGCCGCAAAAACGTCTAAAATCGTCTCGATTGCTAAATCCCCAATGGCATGCACGGCAACGGTTTGTCCATATTGACGTGCCAGCTGAACATAGCTTGTTAATTGCTCAGTTGTATGAATAAGCATCCCTGCATTGTCCGAATCATCGCAGTAAGGCTGACGTAGTGCAGCCGTACGACCTCCAAAGGCTCCATCAATAAAAATTTTCATCGCACCAAACTCCAAAAATGGTGAGGAAGATAAATCCATCTTCGCAACCTCTTCAAAGACTGTATGATGCTGTAATACATGCACCTTAAAGGATTGCTGTGCCTCTACTATTTTGCGATAAGCCTGAATCGGCTGGCTTGGCGGTCCATAATAGCTTAAATCCTCTGAATGTCCCCCTACTAAACCATAGGATTGCAATGAGGTCACCGCCTTTGTCAGTGCATCCTCAATATAAGCAGGTGTAATATGTGGCATCTGGTTAACAATTAAATACAAGGCAGCATCCTTTAGGATCCCTGTGAGCTGACCATCTACTTTGTCAATGACACCCCCCTCTGGCGTAGGAGTCCTATTTGTAATTCCTGCAAAAGCGAGTGCCTTGGAATTGGCTAGAATCAAATGATGACAGCTCCGTTTAATGATTAAATGAGCATCTCCAAGGGCATCTAGCTCTGCTAAGGTCGGAAAAACGGGCTCCTCAAATTGGTTTTCATTTAGTCCAATCGCAATGACCCATTCATGTACTGACGCCTCAGCCATTCGCTCCTGAAGCTTCACAAGTAACGCCTCTTTACTCGTAACCGCCGATACATCAAGATGCTTGAGTTTTTCTCCGTAGCCAATAATATGTAAATGGCTGTCGACAAAGCCTGGATACATGATATTACCCTCTAAATGTTGGATAGAAGCAGCTAGTGGCGACAAGCTCTCCACTGAGCCTGTCGCCACAATTTTTCCATCTTCAACAAGGACTGCATCCACTGTTTCACCAACCTGAGCCATCGTGTAAATCTTACCACCTGTCCATAATGTTGCCAAAACAATTCCTCCCATGTCCTATGCTATTGCTTCAATTAAGTGCGCTCTTTCTAAGCGACGCCGAACGATCACACCAATCCATGCTGCAAGTACCGCTTTGACGATACCAACCACGATAAATGGTGCAACACCACCCATAAAGGCAGCTGTCCATGTATAATCTGCTACAATTTTTAACCACACTGTCCCAAACGCTAATGTAACAATCATCCCAATGATATTCGCAATAATAGCTTGAGTAAATGTAATACCAAATTTATCTAAGTATAAGCCCATAATAATGGCTGTGGCAAGGAAGCCTACAATATATCCACCTGTTGGACCAACTAAAATTCCTAGTCCACCTGACATACCGCTAAATACAGGTAAACCTGCTGCCCCTAGTAAAATATATAATAGAACAGATAACGTGCCTAATCTTGTCCCTAAAATCGTCACGATAATTCCAACCGCTAACGTTTGACCTGTAATCGGGATAAGTGGTAGTGGGATTGTTACCTGTGCTAAAACTGCGATTATTGCTGCCCCAAATGCTGCTAACACATATTGATATGTACTTCCTTTTTTCAATGTAAAAAGCCTCCCCTTGTGCGTTAACTAATAATAAAAATAAGTTAACACAAAGATAAAGCAAATGAAAACCATTGTCAATCTATTTTAGAATAAAAAAAGAAATTGCTAGATTAGCCTAGCAATTTCTTGCCAAAATCATTACCATAAAGGTTCATTCATCGGGTCTTTCTCTTGTAGCTTAAACACATATGGCGCAATTTGATAATGGTAGAAGAACATGCCCACTAAAAAGAAAATGAGACCGATAACAAAATGATGGAAAACATGCTGTAGCATAATCAGCAGTGGCACTGGCATCGTCATTACACCACTGATTTGCATGGATTTTTTTGTGCGATATTGTTTTTGTCCACAATGAGGGCACACAATTTCACTATTTTTGCGATATAATTTACGTGCATCCTTCTCAGACCAACTCTCCCCACATTCAATACAAACAGGTAAACCATACCCCTTTTTCAATAGATAGCGTTTGACAATAAATGTAGCGCCTATAAAAATGCTCAGTAAAATCATTCCTCTTACATAATCCGAAGCAAATAGTGACCACCAATGCCAATTATCGGACTGTAGGCTAGCCGCCTGATGGCCTGAACCCTGTTGCCCCTTCTGTTGTGTCAAGATATAGCTAAAACCGATAACAAAAATAGTAAAGGTTGCGAACACGATGCGATACGTCCATTGACCATCTGCTTTACGTTGAACTTTTCGTCGTGCTTTTTCCGCGATTACTTGTTTGCGCTGCTGTGAGAGCTTGACATCTTGTAGCTCCTTTAATAGTTCCTCTTTAAATTGATTCATGGCGTAGCACCTCCCAATCAAAGTCCCCCATTGCTGTTGCTAATTGTTTACGAGCTCGCTGTAATCTTGTGCGAATCGTTGCTTCCGGACAGTGTACAAGCTGTGCAATTTCCACTGTCGACATCTCCTCAAAATAATACAAAATCAAGACCTCTCGATAGGCAACTGATAATGTAAACAGTGCCTCCACCAGCTCTTTTTTTACAGTTTTCTCTAGCATCTCCTTTTCAGGTGTCATAGCTGTTGTGCGCCCCGTGATCTTTTCAAACAATGTCAGTCGTTTACTTTTCCAACTTCGTAAATAATCGTGACTTCGATTAACCGTCATTTTCACTAAATATGTACGTAAGGATGCTTCCTGACGAAACTGTCCCTGCTTTTGATAAAAGGCGATGAACACATCCTGCACGATGTCCTCCGCCGTTGCCTTATTTTTTACATATAGATAGGCGACCTTTAATAAGTAATCACCGTGCTCCTCGATTATCTGTTCAATAGCCATCATTGCCCTCACCTACTTTCTACACTACTGACGGTCGCCGTAACGAATGCGATTCATTTTATCAAAAAAAATCCGTAATTTTTAAATCATTACGGATTTCTTCAAGCTAAATACCTATTTTTTGCATAGTAGAGACAACTTTGACCATTCGATCGTCTAAATCGGCGCCTGTGTATCGAGGCAATCTCAATTCATTCACGATAGCACCATCAGACATAAAAAGGATACGCTCTGTTCTTGCGGCAATCTTTGGATCATGGGTCACAAGCATCACCGTTGTGCCTTCACTATTGATGGAGGCTAATAAATCCATGATTTCCTGAGCAGACGTTGAATTCAATGCGCCTGTGGGTTCATCTCCAAAGATCACTTGCGGGTTGCTAATCAAGGCGCGGCAGATGCCTGCCCGTTGAAGCTGCCCACCAGACACTTGTGTAATATCTCGCTTTGCCAAGTCTGCAATCCCCATTTTGTTCATTATTTGTAGTGCCCTTTCTGTCAAGGCCCTGACATTTTTTCGCCCATCACGCATCGCAGGTAACAGGATATTATCAAGGATATTTAAGCTTTTTAGAAAGGTCGGTTGCTGAAAGACAAAGCCCATTTTCGTTCTACGCAAATCAGCCAGTTCTTTGTCACTTAATGTCGTTAAGTCCATTCCATCAAAGATGACCTGACCTTGATCAATACTGTCCATCCCGCTAAGGGCATACAACAGTGTCGATTTACCACAGCCTGATGGGCCCATGATGGAAATAAACTCCCCTTGATTGATGGCAACTGATACATCCAGTAAAACGGGATGCTGTTCTTTGCCTACCTGAAACGTCTTTGCTATTTGCTCACCACTTACGATATTCATAGGTTCTACTCCTTTATATGCTCAATAATTTTTACCTGCCCTGCCCTTGACGTACCAAATAGCGTAGCTAGCAGAACAACGCTTGTAAGCGCTAGTGGGCAAAAAACATACGCTGCTAGTGGATTAATCATAAAATCAAAGGAAGCCGCCCCGAATGAGGCAATGACCGTACTAGTTAAATATTCACCTAACGTGTTTGCGAGCAACGTCCCCATCGAGATAGCAAGCAGTAATACAAAAATCGAACGTGCAGCATATTGTGTAGCTATATCGACATTCGTGAATCCCAATGCCTTCATGATAGCGATGGGCGCTTGATCCTTCGCAATCAGCATATTCATAAATAATAATGTCACGAGCACACACAGCAATAAGGCAATGACGAGTGCTGCACGAGCTGCCTTTTCGATGGCATGAATCGTCGTACCAAAAGTTTGATAAATATAATCATCAATACCTGACACTTTGGCAAATGAGAAGGTTTTTGCATATTCCGCCCTTTTATCTGCAACAAGAGATGGATCTGCCATCGTACTATAGACGACACTCCACATGCTATCCGTAGACTGGTCAGAGAAAGCTGCCTTCGCAGTCTTGCCTCCATTGGTAATATCTGAATAAATACCGCTAATCCTCAAATTTTTCTTCTGTCCATTAATGACCACTGCTAAACTATCGCCAACCTTTTTTTGAAGCTCCTCTGCATTGAGCACCGAAAGTGCCACTTCATTAGGAGCAACTGGAGCCTCTCCGTGTGCATATTCTAAGGGGAAAATCGTATGGTCACCCAGTTCTATTTTTAGGTTTTGCGCTGTTCCGTCCTCGGCAATCGTTGTGAATTTTTTTGTTGTCAAAACAGTGTAATTCTTAATGGCTGTGTCATGCTCAAGCCTATCCATCACCGCTGCCACCTGTTGTTCATTTTGCTTGCCTTGTGGGATATCAATTCGGATGTCACTGTTCCCAATACCCATATACGTAATAAAGCTTTTAGCTGCAATTGTGTTGTGTAAGTTTTGAGGGACGATGATAATAAATGTTGCCAATACTAATACTGCGAGCATTGTCGCATAAAGTGTTTTTCGTGATAGCACATCCTTTATGCCAAGGAAAAGATTAATCGGTAGCCTTTTATTGGCGCTGAGGTTCAATAATTTTGCATGTTGCCCCTTTCCTTGCATTGTGCCAAAGCGCAGAGCCTGCGTGGCTGATAGCTTGCGAAACTGTTTCAGTACCGATTGTACATAGCCCATAATCACGATAAACACGAGCAACAACCCCAAACCTGTGAACAACCAAATGAGTGAAACATTGTCCGTTTCTCCCATGAACAGACGAATATTTTCTAATAGAGTATCTCGAAGGAAGAAGGAACAGGCAAAACCGAGCATACAACCAATCACAGCTATAAAGCCATATTTGGCTAGATACATTTTCTGAATATCTGCCACTCGTAGGCCAATTGCTTTCATCACACCGATTTCTCGAGTATCCTCTTCAATTTTAGTGAGCAATGTAAATCGAATACACATAAACGCAATAGCGACTACAAGGACACTGATGAGCAAGATCACAGCAATCATAAGCCCATCTGATATGGCATTCAGCATTTGAAAAAGCTTATAGGTAATGGTTGGTCCATTTGCTTCTAACCCTGCACTTGTATAGGCTTCTTCAAAATTCTTTAAATCCGCCAAATTTTTCAAACGAAACTCAATTAAATATTCAACTGTTCCCGCTTCCTGGATTGCTGCATAATCTTGTTCACTGACAAGAAAGCGTTTGGAGGAAGCCAGCATTGAGTTCATCTGTGAATCCCTTAGAAATCCAGCTATTGTAAAGGTTTGATCTTGAACGATGACAGTATCCCCCAAGTCGGCAATACCGTCCTTCCAATAGCTTACAGGTACATAAATATCACCATTTGCCACTTCAATCACATGACCATCAAGATCAAGTAAATAATCAAATTTCTCACTTTGTGTGCTGAAACCATTGTCCTGCACACTATGTGCCAATGTGGTCCCCGCAATATGGATCTTCGAGCCCTCTACATTTAGAAATTCATTCATTTGATATTCATCTACATATTTATTTTGCTCTGCAAATTCAGTAAGCCGCACTTGATCGATTTCCCCTGCATGCATCTGAAGAAAATGAGACGTTTCTGCTTGTTTCATCAGTGTGTCAATTGCGCTTGTCAAATGGACCATAAGTACTGCTGATAGTGTGACAAGTAAAGCTGCTACCGCCACAAATAGCATGGTCATACCTGTAATTAGCTTGCTATTTGCCATATCATTTCGCACAATTCTCCAATACATAAGTCACCTCTTTGTATATTGTTAATCGCCATCAAATCTAACAAGACCTAAAATATTTAGTTCGGACTGCCTTCTTCTTTATTTCCAAACATTTGCATCATATACAATAAGCTACCACTTTCCACCCCTAGCATTCGTTCAATATTAAAAATCAATGCCGGAATACGAGCAGCTCTTTCCTCATCTGTCATCAAGACGAGATCATCATCGAATACCGTATTGGTATAAGCGATAATCATTTCCATACACTCATAGGGATAAGGCGTTTGGTAAATACCTTGCTCAATGCCCTCTCGAATAATGGCAGTAAGGATTGGTGGTACTTGATTGATGACCACTTGCTGTATTTTACGGTGCATCAAGGCATTTTGCGGCCTATGAACATGCTCCATCATTTCCTGTCCACCCTGTTCATTTTGCATATTCAATGCCATGACAACGCGCAATATCCGCTCATTTACAGCTATAGTCTTATCTGCTGCAACGGTTTTCGCCTTTGCGAGCATTGTGCTTGTATAACGCTCAATGAGCGCATCCATAATGTCTTCCTTAGATTTAAAGTGATAATAGAGGGTACCTCGAGCAATGCCTACTTTTTCCAAAATATTACTCGTACTAGTGCCATCAAATCCCTTCTGTGCAAATAATTCATCCGCTGCATCTAATATTTCATTTCTGCGTTCTTCCGCTTTTTTTATTTCTCTCATAAGACAACTCCCTATAATTGACCGACTGCCTGTCGATATATCTTTTCTTTATCCTAGCATAGGACTACTTCTGTTGGCAATAATTTCTACAAAAAAAAGAATCTGCTTTATGCAGATCCTTATTTTTGTAGTTCCTCGTTCTTCCGATATTCCAAAATATCGCCAGGCTGGCAATCCAATGCCTCACAAATAGCCTCTAATGTTGAAAAGCGGATGGCTTTGGCCTTGCCGTTTTTTAAAATCGAAAGGTTCGCCATCGTGATGCCAACTTTTTCTGAAAGCTCTGTTACACTCATTTTTCGTTTCGCCAGCATTACATCAATGTTAATGATCATTGCCATAGTATTCACCTCAAACCGTTAGATCATTTTCTGATTTGATATCGATGGCATTTTTTAGAAGCTTTTGCAGCACAGCAGCAAAGACTGCCACGACAAAGGAAGCAAAAATAATGACCATTCCGATAAGGATAAGACCTGGGGCATCGTCTACTTCCGCAGCATAGTATATCAGTGGCATGCCAACCACGTAAACACTACTAATAATAATTGCACAATATTTGATCTTAATTAAAGCTTTGACTGACAGCTCTGAAAATGCAATGTTTTGGTCAATATAGCTTAATAGTTTGATCGTCGTAAATAGCGCAACAAAATAAGCAATAGCCGTTGCATAGACGCCAATTAAAGCAACAATGGTTAAAATGGGAGAATGCTCCACTGTATTCAAAGCAACACGAGGCACCACCCATACACATAAGGCAAGAACGGGTATACCTATTAGAAAAACAGCTATCTTTAAAAAGAGCGTTTCTCGTTTCATCTTACGCACCTCTTTTATTTATTCTCCTGTTTAATTTATCATATAATTTATCGTTTTTCAATAAATTTTTATTCCAATTCAAGATACTTTATAACACCCATTATTTGGTTTACTTTACTTTTTATTGTGCTATAATCAATCCAACCATTGAAAAGGGGGTATTCGATGATTTATTCGCCAACCGAAAAGACGATAGAAACGACACGTTTAATACTTCGAATTTTTACGAATGCAGATGCACAGGAAGTAAGTGTTTTATGTAACAATTATGCGATCTATAAAAGCACATTGAGTTTACCTTATCCTTATACATTAGAATGTGCATTATCATGGATTTCCACGCATCAACAAAACTTTGAGGAAAATCGAAGTTACGAATTCGCGATAACAGACAAACAAAGTGGACAATTATATGGAGCGATAGGACTGTCAAATCAATCCCAACATCAAAGAGGAGAAATCGCTTATTGGATTGGAGAGCCCTATTGGGGTAATGGCTACGGAACAGAGGCTGCTCAAGCGATGATTGAATTTGCATTTCAGGTGAAACAGTATCATCGTATTTATGCCCGGTATTTCCAATCTAATCCCGCCTCTGGGAAAATTATGGAGAAATGTGGCATGCACTATGAGGGAACCTTAAAGGAGCATATTTATAAAAACGGGACTTTTGAAGATATTGTGTTTTATGGCTTGCTTAATCCATCACACTAGCAACACGTTTACGAAAGAGGCACTTTCCGCGTAGATATGCCTCTCTCTCTTTTAAATACCATTTCCCACATCGCAATAATGATTATAGTGCGTAATTTGGTTGCGGCCGTTACGCTTTGATTTATAGAGCGCTTCATCCGCATGCTGGATAAGCTCCTCTACTTTCTGAATTTTGCCATGATCATTCGTACTGACACCAATACTAAATTCCAACTGAACCGTTTGATTATTCACTGTTAGTGATAGTGCCGTTAAGGTTTGATACAGGTTGTCAGCCAATGTTTGCACTGATTCACCTTCCTTTACTTGACTCAACACAATGAATTCATCCCCCCCAAATCGGGCAACAATGGACTCAAAGGGCTGAAAATAGTCCTGTAAGGTTTTGGCTGTATTCGTCAAAGCATCATCGCCAAATAAATGGCCATTCATGTCATTGATTTCTTTAAAATGGTCTAAATCCACCATCATCAAGGCCAATTGCTGATGATTTTCAGTCGCCTTTTCGACCATCTTTTTGGCCTGTTCATCAAAATAGCGACGATTGTAAATATTCGTCAGAGGATCAATATAGGCATTTTTTTCAAATTGCTTCTTATGATCGTTATATTCCATTTCAAACAATACATGTGAATAGTTTTCACGCTGGATTTCTAACAAAATATTTATATATTCCTTTTGTATCGCACATAATACAATTTTATTGCCTTGCTCCTCAATTAGCTTCACTAAAGAATTATAAATTAGTTGAAGTAGAGAAAGGTCATTGTTTTGTAAAGCATAATGCTTTGTCTTTTGATATAAATCTATGGCCTCACTTATACGTCCCTGTCTTTCACACAGGAAGGCATAGGCATTGAGTACCTCAAGTTGTACTTTCGAATAGGGTGGATGATGAATCGTTGCCATTAATTCTTGTAATATCGTATTGGCTTCCTCAAATTCTTCAAGCCAAATAAGTGCAACAGCTAGGTTTGTCTTCGGATGGATAATCCCTGTATAAGGCTCTTTATGCTTCATTTCAAACGCATTCGCATAATATAAACTCTTTAAGGCAAATTCCTTAGCTGTCCGATAGCTTCCCATGGATATTTCTAAGTCGCTCAGATTGTTATAGATTTTCCCCATGCTCTCCACGTGCTGGATTGCTTCAGCAATTTTTAAGCCTTTCAGCATCAACTCTTCTGATTTCTTTAAATGACCAAATGTTCCCCAATAAATGGCTGCTAAATTGTAATATTGAATTACATCAATATCGTTGCCATGTTGAAAAGTTAACTCACGATATTGTTCAAGAACACTTATAGAAAGCTGTAAATCACCCGTTTGAAAATAACTGGCACAGCTATAACGTAATAGAAGGATAGCCTTATCATACATTTCAAGCTTAATGGCACTTTCAATTGCGGCACTACTTATTTCTATATATTCTAAAAAACGATCCGCATTATATAACTCATTAAGCGTAATCCATAGTTCTTCAAATTCTTGTGCGTTCATACCGCCCCTCCTTTTCTTCATCCTTACTTCTTTAATACTACCTTTGACCTTAAAATATTACAATTCTTTGGACTCATTTATTTTTTCGACATTAAGTAATTCAGCCTAATAAAGAAAATCACTGTGTATTTTTTCCTACATTCAATTAAAGGTTATTTTAACATGGTACTTTCACTATAATTTTCCCCTAAACAAAAAACAAGCCTCTTTCAAGAGACTTGTTAAGATTCTTCTATGCCTAGGATGGCTATTAATGCCTTCGCTCTGTTGGCACTAAGGTGAATTTCTCCGCTACCAGCCTTTTGGAGATAAATTGAACCGCCATAGCCCTTCCACATTTCAATACGGACGCCTTCTACTTCAAATGAATATTCGGGTGGCCTTTTCATATAATTTGCGGGCTGCCAAGGGATATCCTGTAAAAACTGAGCGACCTCTTTATCATTTTCTAGCTCAAGCTTTTTTGTAATGGTTGGCTCTAGCTTTTCCAGTTTAGATAATAAACCATATTTTCTTACGACCCCGTTTTCCTCTATATTGCCTGTTCCCATAGAAGTTAAAGTAATATAATCCCCCTGCTTGACAGGAAAATCATCCAGCACAGGATACCAATTGGCCTGTTCATATTTTTCAGCAAGCTGTTCTTCCGTCATATGATCAAGGTCCTCGGGAATCACTCCTTCAATAAATAAGAAAACATTCGATTCAACCTCTGCAACTGTTCCAACCATTGAAGAGCCATGTGAACTGGTCCGTATGACGATGTTATGCTCCTCTTGAAAGGCTGTTGCCTGATCAGTATAATGCGCTTGGAAATATCGTTTGGCATCAATATTGGCTACTTCTTGGTAAGCATAAAAAGTTGGATATTTTTCTTTATAGAAGGCATAAAGCTTTGTTCGCGTTGTATACATCGGCAGTAGGGGCTCGAGATATGTTTCAACATACTGTTTCGGTGCTAATCCCTGAAATAGTGCTTCGTATTCAGATGCTTGATAAAGCATTTCCAACTGTTCTACCTGCTTCTTTCTCTCCGCCTCTAGCTCTGCCTTAGAATAATCAATTCCTAATGATTTCGCAAAATAGTAGGCGGCAACGAGCTTCTCATACGATAGATAGGCTTCCTCTTTATAAAATTCCTGCTCTTTCCCTGGCCACATTAGCCGATTAATACGTTCGAAATGCTCAAGCTGTCTTTCATGAAATAGTGAGGTTGTTTGCTCTGTTTCGTTCGTAAGAAGCTGCACCATCATAAACCCCACCACACAAAGTGTCAGTAGGATAGTTAATAGAGTGAAACGAAATGGCTTCCTTCTATTGATAGACTGTTGTAGTACTTGTTTTTTGACTCGTTCTTTGCTTGCTGTCATATCACCAGCGACTTTGAGTAATTCCTTCTGTATCTCATTCATGTCTAAGCACCTCCCATTCCTCCTGCTTTAGATGAGGCTTTAATGCTTCTCTTGCCCGCTTCAGTCTTGTTTTCACCGTATTCTCCGCAATGCCAAGTAGCTGGGCAATATCACGAATTTTCATTTCTTCAAAATAATAAAGGATAATAGGCTCCCGATAGGTAAGTGAAAGCTTTAAAATAGCTGCCCCAATGTGAGACCGTTCCTCTGCTGCCACGAGCTCATCTCGTTGTCTATTCCCCTGAATAGGAAATATTTTTTCTTGTAATAGTAATTTCTTATAATGCCAGCTTTTTAAATAATCCTTGCTTTGATTAATCGTTAGAGTGGATAAATACGCACGCAACTGCCCGCGTTCTTCATAACCACGCTGAGAAAATTTAATAAAGACCTCTTGCACAATATCCTCTGCGGTTTGTCGGTTTTTTACATAAAAATAGGCGAGACGTAATAAATGTGCTGCATGTTCTTCGATCATTTCCTCAAGTATGCCGTCCACCTCCCCTTCTTACACTATAAACGACTGCCACTGAATGACCGTTTCATTTTTTTAAATTTTTTCCTCAAGCACCTTGACCTTGGAGCATACTCCAATGTTAGGATGAATTTAGGAGGTACTTACATGAAAATTAAACAATTCGCCGAGAAATTTCAATTAACAACTGATACCGTTCGCTACTATGAAAAAGAGGGACTCTTACAGCCGCAAAAACAAGACAATGGCTACCGTGTGTATGATGCCATGTGTGAACATACAATGAAATTTATTATCGTTTTACGTCAGCTAGGCTTTACGCTTCAAGAAATTAAACATTTACTGACACTCGAACAAAAGCCTATTTCAACAGCATGTAATGAAGAAACGGTACAGCTATTTTCCACAAAGATTGCCCAAATTGAGCAGCAACTACGATTCTATCAGCATGCGCTTCATTCGTTACAACTGACAAAAACATTAATGGCTGACGGACAATTTGAAGAAAATCAAGAAAAAATTGCCTTACTCATTGAGGATATGTATCAAAATTTACTGGAAGGTCGTGGTTAAATGTCACTACGTAAAATCATCTCAATCGAATATATCCTTGCTTTCATCATCACAGCTTCTTTCTATGGTCATCTAAATTTTCCATGGCTTTATTTTATTGTGTTTTTATTGCTCCCAGACATCACCATGGTTGGCTATCTCATCAATACAAAAATAGGCGCTCTTTTCTATAATATGGGGCATAGTTTTGTGCTACCTGCCATGTTGATGGTGATTGGTTTACTAACGACTACATCAATACCTCTGATGGCTGCCCTAATTTGGCTCGCACATATTTTCTTAGATCGCGCACTTGGCTATGGTTTAAAATATGATGACGCTTTTAAGAAGACACATTTACAGCAGATTGCGTAATGAGGAGGAAAGTATGGCTAGCCATTTAACACTGCGACTTTTAGTAGAAATGGGTTAGAAAAATCTCCCAATTAAATGCTCTCTTGGGGTGGGATTACCATTATTCATCATTGGAATATGGAGTTGCTCTCTTTAAGCTAGCTGTTCGTGCTTTGTATAAAACAGGCAGAACACTAATTCCAAGCATGGTCATTTTCAGTCAACTAGTCTCCTTTCTCTTGCATCAAAAAACCAGCCGCCCTGCACAAACAGGTGGCTGGTTTTAGCGAATTAAGCTAATAATAGTATGTGGTTCATGTTTTATATCGTCATATTTATTGACCATATCCAACACGATAGCTCCATCCTGTGTTATAGCATACACCCAGACGGCATGAGGATTTTGTTCTACATAATCCTTAAATGTAAATACTTCTGTAATTTTCGTTTGACGAAGTTGTGCACCTTGCTCTATCAGTTCATTGAGCTGATGAATATCATGCTGTGCATCGACAAGAAGCTGTCCCCCGTACTTCCGTGAGTAATTTTTAGGGTCTGTAGAATGTAAAGCCGTTTGAAAAATATTGAGACGCCCTAATTCTGGAACAAAGTCTGCACAAACAAGGACATTATAGGCGTCCTGCTTTGTTGCTACAATTAGTTGATCATATGGGGTTAAATCAACATAAAACTCAGTATGCTCGCTTAAAATATCACCTGTTTCCGTCTTAATACCATTTTGTCGAGCAGCAGATAAATCTTCCCATGCACGATCCATCATCAACACATCAATTCCGTTATTTTGCAGGGACGTTGCGAGCTGTGTTGTAAATGGAGAAGCGCCTACAATCACAATACCTTTCCCAGTGGAAGCTTGTAGATCTAATTTTTTCGCAAGCCAGCCAATGCTAAAGCCATGGGCAACCACTGTCGCAAAAACAAGTGCTAATGTGAGCGCTGTTAATAATTGTGCACTTTGAAAACCTACGTCTTGTAGTGCCGTTGTAAAGTAACCTGAAACGGTTAATGCTACAATCCCTCTCGGTGCAATCCACCCAATTAAGGCCCGTTCTTCCAATGTTAAGCCCGTATTAATGGTCGCAATCCAAATCGATAACGGTCGAACAATAAACATCATTGCTAGCACGAATAGTAGCATACGCCAATCAACGATTTGCCATAACGTATCGATGGTTAAAGACGATGTCAGCATAATAAAGACACTTGAAATTAAAATAACCGAAATATTTTCTTTAAAATGCAACAGCTCATGATGACTTGTTAAATGCATATTTGCCATCACAAGCCCCATCACTGTCACAGCCAATAAGCCCGTCTCGTGCATGATGGCATCGCTTAGGGCAAAAACAAGTAAAATAGTAGCAAGTAACAGAGGTGATTTCAAAAACTCTGGAATTAAACCACGCTCCAAGCATTGCCCCATTACATAACCGACGCCCCCTCCTAACAGGGCGGCTAAAAAGGCGGAAACAAAGAAAACGGTTAGAGATGTCCCACCTTCTAAATGATATATACCCAAAACGACCTGATACGCAAATAGCGCTAACAATGCGCCAAAAGGATCTACAACGATGCCTTCCCACTTTAAGATAGCTGCTGGTCGCTCCTTCAATTTTGCTTGTCTCAATAAAGGCAAAATAACGGTTGGACCTGTCACAATAAATAATCCACCAATGACAAAAGAGACTGGCCATGATAGCCCTGCAACAAAATGCGCGGCAGTAGAGCCTGCAATCCAAGCGATGGCTGCCCCTACTGTGGAAATACGCAATATGGACTTCTTAAAGCCACGTATTTCTCGAAAATCAAGGCTTAAACTTCCTTCAAATAATATAACGGCAACTGCCAGAGAAATAATGGTATGAAAAATAGGGCCAAATGTCTCTTTTGGAGACACTAACCCTGTAAACGGACCAATAATTAGCCCAGCGATACTCATAATGACAATGGCAGGCATGCGAAAACGCCATGCTAACCACTGTGAAAACAAACCGATAAAAATAATAAAAGGTAACTGAAATAGTAAATTGTCAAACATATGTACCACCTACAATATCCTAGGATGAATGTATATTCCCTCATTTTAGAAGGACTAAACCTGTTACCTTACATTATGTACGTATTGTGCCAAAATTATCACTTTACCTCATCATGACCATAAACGTAATCACATTATAAAGCGCTGGTGCAACCAAAGCGAAAGCTAAACATACCACTGCAGCCCATTTTGTGTTCTTAATACCACGATCATCGCCTGTCTTTAGATGATGAAAATAAGTTAAAGTGAAATAAAAGCATAAAATCATAAACAAGGGGAAAATGAGTTGTTGAGCAAAGCCATGTAGAAATGTAGCCACTGAAGAAGCCTCCTATTATATCCTCTTTATATAAATATTGTAATATACCAAATCTATTTCTACCATAAAAAAAGCAGGATCCTCCACTCTGATCCTGCTCCTAATTATTTAGATGAATCTTTTTAACAATGATTCATATAGACCCACCATTAACAATCCAATTAATATTGGAATGAGGGATGTAAAACTGAAATAAAAGCCTACATCCTGATATTGTCCCGTAAAGTGAAATTGTAGCCAAGACACCTCATATGTTTCCCCTACCCCATATAAGAAAATAGTGGTAAATAAAAATAATGCTAGACATTTTAGTCCTTGCGCTTTTTTCATAGTATCACCTCATTGTACAACGGTCATTTGTTGCGCATAGCTTAAAAGATCCTCAACTGTTAATTCTGGATTTTGCCCAACCATACTATATTGGTAGCCGTTTTCTTGCCAAGCAAGGGAACGGAAATTTTCACCATCCATAACAGTGCCTTTTTGTCCTCGAATATCTATTTCTTTTTCATTTAAAATGGGACCAATATCTGCAACACTAGCATCTGCTTTAAAAATCGTGACGAAAAAGGCTAGCTCTCCATCTAAAACATAATCGAAAGAGTATTCTGGTCGTTCCTCTATCCCTTTAACCATGGATATGTTGTCTAACGTTAGACCATTTACTTCTGGTACTAATAAAAACTTTTCAAGCTGCTGCTTTACGTCGTCCAATGAAACGGATTCAGAAGTATCCTGTCCGCTAATTTCCTGAATCGTTACATCCTTTGGTAGATCTAGTGTAAATTGTTGAGCATCTATTTTTTCACCAAAATTAATCTTAGAATATTCAGTGAGCATATGAGTCCCTGCACTATCTGTCTTCATTTTTAATGTCAGCCAAGTCTTTTTATCAATCCAAGCTTCAATATCGCCGAATAACGATTCCGTATTCTTCGTTTTTGCGACGATTTTATAGGTATCTCTACCTGCAACCTTCTCTTCTCCTGCTATCTTAATATCATGCGTATCTTTAACCATATTAAAAATAAGCTGTACCTGATCTTTAGGTGATTGCAAGCTGTCTAATTCAGGTTGTGAATAATCCATTGTGTAGGCTGTCTTTTCAGTGACATCATAGCTAATCACTTTAGCATCATTTTTAACTGTGATAACATGTTCACCATTATCGCCTGTCATTTCTATCCGTCTATTGCTATCCTTTACCCATTCCTTCACTTGAGCTTTACCACCTAGCTCTCCCATATCTAACGTATATTCGCCATAATAAGTGAGTGGCTCTTTCGATTCTTGAAGGGCTTGGTCGATAATTTCCTGAGGTGTATAAGTTGCCTCTGAATTACAGCCCACCAAGCTAAATGTCATAACAGCAATTAAGCCTGCTGCTCGGCAAGATCTTTTCCAATTCATCATTCATTTACTCCTTTATAAGGTGGTAGCCAGCAAATTACCGCTGTTCCAATGTTCTCTCTAGAAAGCAGTTCGACAGTACCCCCATGTTTTTCAATAATTTGTTTTGTAATATTTAAGCCTAGTCCTGTTCCTCGTTCACCAGCCTTTGATCTCGCATAATCTGCTTGATACATTGGCTCGAATAATTTAACAATGTCCTGTTGTGGTATGCCTCTTCCGTGATTTTGCACAATTATATACATGCCTTCTTGCTTGTTTAAAGCAGACTTCAAGAAATCAAAGCCCCATTCGGGATCATTTCCAGCATTGACTGCCGCTAAGCCTATTGTTGTCCCCTTTTCCCCATAACGCCAGGCGTTGCTCAATAAATTATCAATGACACGCTGAAGTTGTTTAGGATGCACAGCATAGAGTCCATCCACGGCACAGAAGACTTTTAATGTAAATCCTTCTTCCTCACATAACGGTTCATAGTCAGACAAGGCCATGTCAAAAAATTCTTCTCCATCCACAGCAATGAGCTCTAATGTATAGTTCGTTGATTGAAGTAAGGTAAACATCATTAAATCCTCTAGCATATGCTTCATCCGATCTGCCTTCGTAACGATGACCTGCTGATATTCTGCCACCTGCTGTTCTGATAAGCCTTTATTTTGTAAAGATTCCGCATAGGCTTGGATGGCTGTAAGGGGTGTTTTTAAATCATGGGAAATACTTGCAATCATCATTTCTTTTTGCTGTTGTTCCGCTTTTAAGGAAGCCCGAGTCTTTTCAATTTCAACCTGCATCGCCTCAAATGTTTTGGCGAGTGCCCCAATCTCATCTTTTCTTACGCTTAGAGTTGATTTAACATGCTGACCTTTCGCAAAATGACGCATGTGCTGCATCAGTTCACCTAATGGCCGATTCAGTTTCCGATGAAGCAACAAGATGACAGTTAAATAAATGATAAGAAACAACAGGATCGTACTTGCGATGACAAGCCATGAACGCTTTTCTACACCCTTTACCCAATCTGTTCGTATTAATTGAATTTCATAGATGCCAAGCAAATCACCTTTTAGATATACAGGCTCCTTGTATGTAAAGGCGTTGTATGCTTGCTGTAAATCAAATAAACCATTTAACATGCGCTCTTTCCCTACATAGCCCGTTAGCAAAGGGTTGGAGGAAAATAAAACATAGCCAGATTTCGTATAGAGGGTAATCGCCAGCTTCTCATTGGTAAGTTCCTCTATCTCCTCAAAATCGGCATTTTTTTGATAAAGCACTGGATTGTCAACGACATCTTTTACCTGATTTAGCTCTGTCCACTTGTCAAAGTACTCCGCCACATTTTTATCTTGGTAATAAGCATTAATCCACACATAAAGGCTATAAGCTCCTACTATGGGTATGACCATTACAATAAAAAACATAATTAGTAACCACGCTTTTATTTTCATAATGGTTCACCAATAAAACGGTAGCCCTTACCCCACACAGTTTGAATGAAATTTGGGTTTTTCACAGAATCCTTGAGCTTTTCGCGCAGTGCCTTGATATGCACTGTGACAGTATGAGTGTCCTCTAACGTTGCTTGCTGCCAAATATGCTGATACAGTTCTTCTTTTGTAAAGGTTTGACTCGGATTTTTAGCTAGCAGCCTAACAAGGGCAAACTCCTTTTGAGTTAATGCAATTTCTTGCTGATAAACACATACTATTTGTCGTTGCCAATCTATTGTTAATCCATTCGCATAGGCAGTATGCTCTTCTATCACGTCTTGCTTGTGGTAGCGTCGCCAGCGTCTAAGATGAGAGGCAACTCGTGCCTTTAATTCTTCTAAGCTAAATGGTTTAGCGATATAATCGTCTGCCCCCTGCAAGCCCTCCACCTTATCCGCATCTTCCTTGCGGGCACTCATCATTAGGATTGGCACATCACTCTCCCAACGGATATTTTGACAAACCGTTAACCCATCCATTTCTGGCAGCATCCAATCCACTAGCACTAAATCGAAAGGTTGCGTTTGAAAATCTTCCAGTCCCTCAAGGCCCGTAGTAGCCCATGTCACACAATAGCCCTCCTGTTCTAGCGTATCCTTCACAATGCGCCCAATCGCTGTATCATCCTCAATCAGTAGTAATTTTTCCTTCATCATTTTCCTCCTGCATTCACCTTACTACGGAAAAAACGGTTTTCTCCGAACTTTACACTTTCTTTATAATTACCTTAGAGCGTATCCGCACTTTACACAAGGGGGGAGGCTACCGATTTCATCGAAGCAGTTTTCTTCCTGCCTGGGCTATCCGCCAATTTTGTGGGGCTATCCGCCACTTTGCCGGTTCTATCCACTACTTTAACCGGGCTATCCGCCACTTTGCCGGTTCTATCCGCTACATCCTTCATTTTTATCCCATTTAAAAAAGGAATGCACTGTGATTGTGCATTCCTTAGCGAACTAGAAAAATAAACTTAGAATATAGTAAATCAATGCTGCCATGACAGCAGAGATTGGCATCGTGATGACCCATGTTGTAACGATTTTACGTGCCATCCCCCATTTAACGCCTTTAACACGATGTGCTGTTCCGACACCCATGATGGATGAAGAAATTACATGTGTTGTAGAAACTGGTAAATGGATTAATGTGGCACCAAAGATAATCGATGCAGAAGCTAAGTCTGCTGCTACCCCATTTACTGGGCGGATTTTCATGATTTTACCGCCAACCGTTTTGATAATTTTATAGCCTCCGACAGATGTACCAAGACCCATCGCAGTTGCTGCAGCAAAACGTACCCAGAAAGGAATATCATCTCCTTGGTGTAGGCCGCCGGCGATTAGCGCCAAGGTAATAATACCCATTGCCTTCTGCGCATCATTTGTCCCGTGTGTAAAGGATTGTAAGGCTGCTGTCCCAATTTGCATTGTACGGAAGCCTTTATTCGTTCGATATAAATTCATATCTTTGAAGATGACTTTTAATAATGTCATCATCAGGAAACCAGCTGCGAACGCTAGTAATGGTGAAAAAATAAGTGCTTGAAGAATTTTAATAAACCCAGCATAGTTCAAAATATCAAATCCTGCTGCGGCAATAGCTGCCCCTGCAACAGAACCTATTAATGTATGAGAAGAACTTGATGGAATCCCAAAATACCATGTTAATAAATTCCATGTAATGGCAGATAATAAGGCTGCTAAAATAACAACAGAACCTGTAATATCGCCATCATAGGCATTTAAAGAAAATGGGTCCACAATATCTTTTGTTAGGGCTTTGGCTACCCCAACGAATGTAATCGCTCCGACGAAGTTCATTACTGCTGCCATATAAACCGCAGTACGTGGCTTTAAGGCACGGGTCGATACAGAAGTAGCAATCGCATTGGCTGTATCATGGAAGCCGTTAATAAAGTCGAACACAAGTGCGAAAATAACGACTAATATGGTGATTAATAAGATCGTATCCATTTCGTACACTCCATCTTATGCATTACGCATAATTATTGTTTCAATTGTGTTTGCTACTGTTTGACAGCTGTCCGCAATGTCTTCAAATTGCTCATAAATATCCTTGAAAACAATCAAACGCATTGGGTCTTTTTCTTGGATGAATAATTGCTTCATTGAAGAACGGAAAATTTCATCACATTCACGTTCATTGTCCTTAATTTGAATAGCATGTTTACGCATTTCCACAAGCTTTTTACTATTTAACAGTTCCATGGCTTGTACCATTTCGTCCGTGCTTTTCGCAATATATGTGAGGAATTGACGCATTGGCTCTGTTACTTCTGTTAGGTTGTACATATTGAAGTGTGCAATACAGCCTTCCATTCCATCAATCACATCATCTAATTTATTGGCTAATGCTAAAATATCTTCACGCTCAATTGGCGTCATAAAGGATTTATTCAGCATAACGATTAGCTCATGGATTAATTTATCGCCACTTGTTTCGTATTGCTTCATTGTATCTGCAATTTCTTTTAGCGCATCTATATCTTGAATACGGGCATTATGAGCATAATAGATACCCTCATTCACGTTTTTCGCGATTTTTAATAGTGACTGAAAAAATGGATCTTGCTTATTTGAGTTGAACATCCTGTTCCTCCTGTTGAAAAAATATTGTCAATTTCTGAACCATCATAACAAAACATTTACACAATTCTACAAAATTTTAAACACTAAGATGTTGATTTTACAAAACTGTAATATAAAATTTGCCACATTTATTTTTAAGCTATTTCGCAAGTTGTAAACGTTGGAAATCAAATATTAAAAATCACTATTTTTTCTTTAAAAATGACCATTTTTTCTTTTATTTTTATAAAAATACTTGAAATAAACTTTTTTCTGCTTATTTGTTTGTCTTGTGAAATGTTAAGGAATTGTAAACGAAATTTACATGAAAATGCTGGAATTTCATTGTTATTTTTTGACTTCCGCAGTACGCTATGTTAAAACGCAATGAGGAAAGATGGGAGCATATTTATGGATATTGATTTACTTTCACTCACAATATTATTACTACTTGCTTTTATCGCATCTTTTTTAAATGCGATTGTTGGAGGTGGTGGGCTCATCTCCTTACCTGCATTAATGGCTGTTGGTTTACCTCCAAGTACAGCCATTGCCACAAATAAACTGGCCAATACCATTAGTAATGGTACAAGTATGCTAACTTTTTTACGTGCAGGTAAAGTTGATATCAAGAAAATCGGAAAAATCCTCCCTTTTATCTTTGTAGGGTCTTTACTCGGTGCCTTTACTGTCCATCTTGTGTCCCCTGCTATTTTAAAACCACTTATGCTTGTTATGCTCGTCCTTGTAGCTGCTTATACAATGTTTAAAAAAGATTGGGGACAGCAATATCAAGAGCGTGTACTTAGTACAGCCAAACATTTAGCCTATATAGGTGCATTTGCGGCTATTGGCTTTTACGATGGCTTTTTTGGACCAGGTACGGGTTCATTTTTTATTTTTATTCTATTAATGATGGGCTATGATTTTCTCCAAGCTGCTGGTAATGCGAAAGCTTTTAATTTCACCTCAAATTTAGCGGCATTAATCATGTTTTTAGTTTTAGGAGAAGTTCATTTTCTCTATGGTTTTTCGATGGGCTTTGTCATGATCTCTGGGGCAATCCTTGGATCCAAATTTGCGCTGAAGCGTGGAACGAGCATGATGCGTGTCATCTTTATTGTCATGACATGTTTATTGATTTTGAAAAATGCCTGGGATTATTTCTTTCATTGAGACCGCCAATTTTCAGTCAATTGACAAAAAATATTAGCGTGCTATAATACTTTTGGGCTTCACCGCATTGAAGCGCAGAAGTATTTATTAGGAGGATTCACATGTTTCGAATAGAAGCAAAGAGTAACCCTCGATTTCTTGAGGCAAGCTTTATCACTATTTTAATTATCGCCATAATGGCTTATAGTATTGGCTATTTAAAGGCTACGCCGCATATCCCGATTTTTCTTGTGATTGCCCTTTTACTGGCTTATGGATTACTGAAAAAAGTACCCTTTCGCGATCTTGAGGGTGGTATGATTGCTGGTGCTAGCGCTGGACTTGGCGCCGTTTTTATTTTCTTTTTTATTGGCATTTTAATTTCCAGCTGGATTATGGGTGGAACGATCCCAACCCTTATCTATTATGGCTTTTTAACTGTGTCGCCAAACTTTTTCTTTGCTATCGTGTTTTTAATTTGTAGTATCGTTGGTATTTCAATTGGAAGCTCTCTGACAACTGTCGCAACGGTTGGTGTAGCATTTATGGGCATTGCCGGAGCTATGGATATCTCGCTAACCATTACAGCTGGAGCGATTGTTTCTGGGGCCTTCTTTGGAGATAAAATGTCTCCATTATCCGATACAACCAATCTTGCTTCTGGTACAGTTGGTGTAGACCTTTTTGAGCATATTAAAAATATGGGCTGGACAACCATCCCTGCTTTTCTTATCTCCTTTGTGCTCTATGCTATTATCTCCCCAACAGGAGCTGCTACATCCTTTGAGACAGTGGAGCAATTTAAAGGGGGTTTACTGTCTACAGGACTTATTCATTGGTATACATTATTGCCAATTGTTGTTCTCGTAATCATGACTTTTTACAAGGCACCTGCAGTCATTACATTGGCTGTTGTGTCCATTATTGGAGTAGGTCTTGGCTCTCTACTTGACCCAGTTCCCGCTTCAGATGTCTTCAAAATTCTGTTTGATGGCTATGTCTCTCAAACTGGTAATAAAGAGGTAGATGCCTTGCTCACTCGTGGTGGGATGAATAGTATGCTATTTACAATCGCGCTTGTCTTACTTGCTTTAACAATGGGTGGCCTTTTATTCACACTAGGCATTATTCAAAGCATTTTAACGAAGGTCGAAAGCTTATTTAAAAGTGCTGGTTCTGTTATTACGGGTGCTGCCATCACGGGCATCGGTGTCAATACATTGATCGGTGAACAGTACTTATCCATTCTATTAACTGGGGAGGCCTTTAAGGCACAATTTGCAAAGGTTGGGCTTGCACCAAAAAACCTTTCACGCGTCATGGAGGATGCTGGTACGGTTGTCAACCCTCTTGTGCCTTGGAGTGTTTGTGGTATTTTTATCGCAAGTGTTCTCGGTATTTCCACACTGGATTACCTACCATTCACCTTCTTCTGTTTACTTGGACCAATTCTTACGATCTTGTTTGGCTGGAGTGGCAAAACATTAACAAAGCTTTAACCATAACAAAAGGTAGCTGAAAACAACATCAGCTACCTTTTTATTTTACTCAAAATTTTTGTGGAAACACCATTTCTTACTACCTTGACTATGTGTTGTATAAAATAATTTTAATCCCTTATCGGATCGGAAATTTGATAGCGTGTAAAGCTAGCTGTTGGAGAGAAAGCTATCATTCCAATTTGGAATCAAAATTCATGATTTTTCGCATTTCTGTTGGATGACCTCCTTTGCTATGCTCTACTAAAGGAGATGAAATAGGATGACAACAAAAACAAAATGGAATGCTCATTTATATGATGAAAAGCATGATTTCGTGTCAAAATTGGGTATAAGCTTAGTCAATCTACTAGCGCCGCAAAAAAATGAACATATTTTAGATGTGGGTTGTGGTACAGGAGATTTGGCTAATGACATATCAGCACTTGGAGCTTCTGTGCTCGGAGTAGATGCGTCGGCTACAATGATTTTAGCTGCTCAGCATAAATATCCTGCCATTAACTTTCAAACGATGGAAGCTACAGCGATGCACTTTTCTCAGCAATTTGATGCCGTTTTCTCCAATGCCGCACTTCATTGGATGAAGGAACCTGATGTAGTTATCGAAAATGTCTATGGTGCACTGAAAAACGGTGGACGCTTTGTTGCTGAAATGGGTGGACAAGGCAATATTGCATCTATCATTTGGGCTCTGCAAAAAAGTATGGAATCTTTACAATTTCCCTATATCGACCACTATTTCCCTTGGTATTTTCCAAGCGTCGAGGAATATCAATCAAAATTAGAAAAGGCAGGCTTTCAGGTCGAGAATATCACACTCTATAAACGCCCTACACCACTTCAAGGGCAGGATGGGCTTCGCAACTGGTTGGTCATGTTTAGTGAAAATCTTCTACAGCACTTAAAGGCTGATGAGAAAGAGCAGGTTTATGCGACATGTGAGGAATTATTAAAGCCAACTTGTTTCCAACAGAATGAATGGGTCATTGATTATTATCGTCTGCGCTTTATTGCTCGTAAAAAATAGATTACAAAAGGTTACTATTCTGTTGTAGTAACCTTTTTTCAATGCTAAGAGCGAGGCAGCAATATTACAATGACGCCTATTAAGCATATCCCTGCGCCAATAAAGTCTAAATGATCGGGCTTTTTGCCATCAATGCCCCACCCCCATAAAATAGACAACACGATGAATACCCCACCATAGGCTGCATAAACTCTGCCAAAGGTAGGGAAGGACTGGAATGTTGCAACAACGCCGTACAGAGCAAGTGCAATACCGCCAATAATGCCCCAATAAAAAGGTTTACCCTCTCGTAACCAAAGCCAAATTAAATAGCCCCCACCTATTTCACCAATTCCCGCAAGAATAAATAATAATATAGCGATCATACTGTATCTCTCTTTCTCATTTTCACTCTATTATACATGTCTTACATACTCCAATATGTAATGGTGTCCGTTATTCCGATTAAAATTAATAGGATACCTGCTGTCATTTGAATAGCTCTTCCCATTTTCATACTTTTTCGTAGGATAATACGCTTGGCATCAAAGACATAGATCAACAGAAGCATGATGATGAGCGGTACAGCGGTCGCTACGCCAAAAATACTAGGTAGAAGCAGCCCATAGGAAGTGCTCGCCACAAGGGGCATTAACCATACAAAAAATAGAACAAACATAGTGGGACAAAAGGCAATAGAAAAACTAGCGCCCATTAAGAACGAGCCAAATTTCCCCTCTTTTACTACAGGCGGCAGCAGCGATGTTAAACGTTGTAGAAAGGTTAATTTGAATAAACCGATTAGCACCAGCCCTGTTAGCAGCATCATCGGCCCAATAGCCTGACGAAAGATTGGAAAATAAACGGTCATCTTTGTTTCAAATGATTGCCCAAAAAGCCAAGCACTAAAGCCAAGCACACTAAAAACAACCACTTTCCCCACAATAAAAAACATAATTTCTTGCCAATTACTGCTCTTTTGAAGTGTTCGATTGCCGTAAAATGTAATGGCACTCATATTACCTGTTAACTGACATGGAGCAAAGGCGCCTATCAAGCCAAGAAGAATGGCCATCATCAGGGCAGAATGCTCATAGCCCTGTACAAATTGCGTAAGCGGTTCACTAATAAACTGACTAATGGTGGACAATATACTATACATCTAAACACCCTCTATCTATTATTTATACTAAAATAGTATAAAGGTACATTATGAATAAACAGTGCAGAAAAAGGCTTTACCCATAGACGCTATTACACGCTACTAAAAAATCATCATAATCAGCTGAGACATACTTTGTAAGCAAGTAAGTATCCGATACAATATGAGAAAATTCTTTTACTGAATAGCTATGTAGAAGATTTTGCTGACAATCTGGTTCAATTACACTCTTAGGCAGCAAAGCAATACCAAGACCATGCTTGACGAAATGCTTGATTACCTCTGTTTGATTAATATGCATTGTTTGATGGCTAGTAAATTGCTGTAGCACCTGTTGTACTTCCTGCCAATAGGGCGCATATTCATGTGTGAAAAGCGTTTCCTGCTGTAAAAGGGTGAAAGCATCATATTCCTTTTTAGCAATAGGAGCAATTAAATGCAATGGTTCTTGTGCGAGCATTACCGTGTGAAGCTCACGAGTTGAGGTTAATTTGGATAAGCCCATATCGATTACACCAGTAAATACCGCTTCCCCAATTTCATTGGATTTTAAAAGTTCTATCACTACCTGAGTAGAGGGCTTTCGATGCTGGAATGCTGTAATAATAGCTGGTAA
Organism: Lysinibacillus sp. JK80; assembly: GCF_027557635.1. Classification (NCBI taxonomy): domain Bacteria; kingdom Bacillati; phylum Bacillota; class Bacilli; order Caryophanales; family Bacillaceae; genus Lysinibacillus; species Lysinibacillus sp. JK80. The sequence continues at coordinate 1,255,816 of NZ_CP058997.1, forward strand.
TGTTGAATTCGCTATTTGCGGAGCAACGCCAATCGTAAGCTTAGCGGTGTAGCCTTTTACGAAGGAATCCATTTGTTGTAGCCCTTCATCTAAAGCGGACAGGATTTTTTGTGCCTGCAGACGAAAATAAGCACCCTGCTGATTTAACGTCACCTGTTTGCTCTGTCGATTAAATAATGGGGTTTGCAATGCCCTTTCTAAATGTTGGATATGCTTCGTTACGGTCGATTGTGTAATAAATCGTTTTTCAGCTGTTTCTCGAAAGTTTTCAGTTTGTGCTGCCACTATAAATGTGCGTAGCCACTCTGTCTCCATCGCCATCCCTCTTTCGTTTTCAACTAGTATAACGAAAAATTTGTAAGTCTTGAAACCTTTTTTCAACATAAGCGTATGTATAGCTAACGATGTCAGTAGGAGGAATGAAAGATGTCTTTTTTTCATAAAGCATTAGCAAGTATTGGTATAGGTTCAGCGACAGTGGATACAAGATTGGAGAAGGATACTTATCGTGCTGGAGAGGTCATGCAGGGTGAAATCATTGTGCGTGGCGGTCAAGTTGAGCAACAGGTCGACACGATTTACCTATCCGTCAATACGACCTATATCCGTGAGTCGAATGATCACAAACATACAGAGGTTGCCGCACTGCAGAAGGTCAAAGTAACAGAGCCTTTCACACTGGGCGCCGGCGAGGAAAAAATCTTCCCTATTTCATTAACTTTGCCATTTGAAACACCGATTAGTGCAGGTAAAACACAGGTATGGATTCAAACGGGTCTTGATATTAAAAATGCGGTCGATCCGAGTGATAAGGATTATATTCGTGTCGAGCCAACAGCACTAGCAGGTCATATATTAGATGCGATTCGTGGATTAGGTTTCCGTTTACGTGAAGCTGAATGTGAACAAGCTCCTTCACGCTTCCGCGGCTACTATCCATTTGTCCAGGAATTTGAATTTGTACCCACTGGACAATATAGAGGCCATTTAGATGAGCTTGAATTAGTTTTCCTTTCTCAATCCAACCATTCTGCAGAGATTTTCATGCAAATTGATCGCAAAGTAAAAGGCATTGGTAGCTTTTTTGCTGAAGCATTAGATATGGATGAAAGCTATGTTCGCACAACGGTTACGATGCATGACCTACCGACACTACAAGCAAAGCTTCAGCAAATCATTTCAAAACATGCCTAATGAACTAAAAAGTAGTTGAAGCCTAACTTCAGCTACTTTTTTTATGATCAAATAGGAGGGTGAAAAGGATGATGATGAAAGCGGCATTATTTGATTTAGACGGAACATTATTAAATAGAGATGCATCTGTCGAACTCTTCATTAAGCAGCAATATGAGCGATTAAAGGGAGTACTAGGTTCCATTCCAAAAGAACAATATATAGCTCGTTTTATCCAATTAGATAAGCGGGGCTACGTTTGGAAGGACCATGTCTATCAGCAATTGGTAGAAGAATTTCACCTTGTTCATATTACGTGGGAAGAACTTCTTCAAGATTACCTAAACGAATTTAAATATAGCTGTGTCCCTTTTCCTAACCTTATCCCTATGCTAGAACAATTGAAAAGGGATCAGTTGGCTTTAGGCATGATTACGAATGGCTATGGGCATTTTCAGATGGACAATATAAAGGCATTAGCAATTGAACATTATTTTGATGTCATTTTAGTTTCGGAATGGGCAGGAATGAAAAAACCCGATCCTCAACTGTTTTTAAATGCCATCGAAAAGCTGAATGTCCTTCCTCATGAATGTGTTTTTATCGGCGACCATCCTGTGAATGATGTCAAAGGTGCTCAACATGTGGGAATGAAGGGCATTTGGAAAAAAGATAAACAATGGCAACATGTTCAAGCGGATGCCATCGTGGAGGATTTATTAGAAATACCGATATTCATTGACTCTTTCAGCCAATAATAAATAACCCATCTACTTGTTGGTAGATGGGTTTTTGTTTTATCCTATTTCACAGCTTGCTTTACTTTTTCCAGCACTTCTTCAGCTGTCGCTAGCTGTAATGCCTCTGTTGCTAAAGTCTGCATCTCTGGGACAGATAATTGCTTTAGCAAGGCCCTCGTTTTTAAAATAGACGTAGCACTCATAGAGAACTCATCTAAGCCTAGGCCTAGCAATAGTGGAACAGCATGCTCATCGCCAGCCATTTCTCCACACATTCCTACCCATTTCTTTTCTTGATGGGCAGCTTTAATGACCATTTGAATTAAACGTAATATGGCTGGGTTATATGGTTGATATAAATAGGAAACTTTTTCATTCATCCGATCTGCCGCCATTGTATATTGAATTAAATCATTTGTCCCGATGGAGAAGAAATCCACTTCTTTGGCAAAAATATCTGCCATTACGGCTGTCGAGGGAATTTCAACCATCATCCCGACCTCGATGGAAGAGCCTACTGCAATCCCTCCAGCTATCAGCTTTTCCTTTTCCTCAAGCAAAATGGCTTTAGCCGCACGGAATTCTTGAATGGTCGCTATCATGGGGAACATAATTTTTAAGTTTCCGTAGACAGATGCTCGCAGTAGTGCTCGCAATTGTGTGCGGAATAACTCCTGCTGGTCAAGACATAGACGAATGGCACGGTGACCAAGGAATGGATTCATTTCTTCTTGCAAAGGTAAATATGGCAGGTGCTTGTCGCCACCAATATCGAGTGTTCGAATAACAACGGGCTTGCCCTTCATTCCTTCCAAGACTGTTTTATACGCTGTAAATTGTTCTTCCTCAGAGGGTAAATTTTCTCTGCCCATATATAAAAACTCTGTTCGATATAAGCCAATTCCCTCTGCTCCATGACGCAATACACCATCCAAATCATTTGGCGATCCAATATTAGCCGCTAGCTCAACATGCACGCCATCTTTAGAAACGGTTTGCTCATTCACTAAAGTAGACCATTCCGCCTGCTGTACCCGATATTTTTGTGCCTTTTCCTGATAGTCTGCAATCACATCGGCACTTGGATTCACTAGGACTTGACCCGTCAAACCGTCAACAATTATAGTATCGCCATCCTGAATTGTTGTCGTAGCAACCCCTGCCCCTACGACTGCTGGGATTTCTAAGCTACGAGCCATGATGGCTGAATGGGATGTACGCCCACCAATATCGGTAATAAAACCGAGAACATAGTTGCGATCTAATTGGGCTGTCTCTGAAGGTGTCAAATCATTCGCTACGATAATTACCTGTTCGTTAAAATTGCTTGGATTTGGAATATGTACTCCGAGTAAATGTGCTAATATGCGATTTGTCACATCTTTAATATCTGATGCACGGGCACTCATGTATTCGTCATCCATACCTTCAAATAATGCCACAAACATAGAGGTTACTTCATGCAATGCATACTCCGCATTTACCGCTTCGTCTGCAATTTTTTGATTGATAGGCCCAATTAATTCGGGATCATGAACCACTAATAAATGTGCCTCAAAAATTGCGGCTTCTTCTGCACTAAATTTTTCTAATGTTTGCTGTCGAATGACAATCAGTTCTTGCTCTGCTTTGGCAAGAGCGGCTGCTAAACGTTTCTGCTCTGCCTCGATATCATGAACAGTTGTTTTAGCGAATGTTAAATCTGGTTGGACGAAACGATATGCTTTCGCAATGGCAATGCCGTCTGAAGCGGCAATACCAGTGAGTCGTGTCATTGTGCAAGCCCCATTTCCGTGATGAGTGTCGTTAGTGCTGCTAATGCTTGCTCTTCGTCTTCCCCCTCTACAACAAGTGTAAATTGTGAACCTTGCTTTAAGGCTAATCCCATCACACCTAAGATTGATTTCAAGTTAGCTGCTTTTTCTTCTGTACGTATTTCTATAGATGAAGTAAATGGTGTTGCTTTTGCCACAAGTTGGCTCGCTGGTCGTGCATGAATACCTAAAGGATCGACTACTGTAAATTGTTGTGTTTTCATAATTTATTCTCCTCTTCTTGTAAGTCTGTTAAAACCATTACATTTGGATGTTTCGATAAAGCAGTTGCAGGTACGTCTTCTGTATAATCAGATGCCAGTAAACGCTCTAACACCTCACGCTTAGCTTCTCCCACTGCGAGTAACAAAATGCATTTTGCCCGCATAATCGATTGAATACCCATCGTGTATGCCTGTGTTGGCACTTCGTCAATGGATGAAAAGAAACGCGCGTTAGCTTGACGAGTAGATTCTTCGAGTGTTACAAGATGTGTTAAAGAAGCAAATGACGTACCAGGCTCATTGAAGCCGATATGACCATTTTGACCGATACCAAGCAGTTGGAAATCTAAGGGATATTGTTGCAGTAATCCTTCATAGCGAGCTGTTTCCACTAAAGGATCTACTGCTAATCCATCTGGTAAATACGATGCTAAAAATGGTTTTTGGTTAAATAAATGTTTGTTCATATAATAGGCGTAGCTTTGCTGATGAGTTGCCTCAAGCCCAACATACTCATCCAAATTAAAGCTAATACAATGTGAAAAATCAATATCTGTTTTACAGATTTTAGCATATAGTGGTTCCATTGTTCCACCAGTAGCTAACCCGAACGTTGTGGCGCCATTATTTTTGGCTTCAACGATGGTCGCTACTGCATGTGAATATAAATCATCCATTGAGGAAAATCTTTTTACTTTCACCACATATCCTCCTTTGTATCCTAGAAATGAATACGCTGACCATACTGATCAATGAGCGCATCGTTATTAGTTTCCCCTAAATTACTGCTACCAAACACTGGTACACTAGTGCCCTGTGCATGCATAAGCTCAATGATTTGAGCGAATAAAGCATTTAATAAAGTCGCACCTAACACCGTTGATACAGGGGCATATTGCAATTGGTCAACGGTTAACACACCATCACCTAATGGCACATGCGTATTCAATACTTCATCTACTACTTGCTCTAAACGCTTGCCTGACGGATGGCGCGACGGCTGGTGCTGATATTCCAGTGATTGGAGTGAAATAGTCAAAGCGCCCGCTTCCTTTGCATAGATAGCCATATCAATGGGCACTGGATTATTGGCAGAGGTTGAAATGATGATACAAACATCTTGGTCATCAAATTGCAGCTGATCCTTATAGGTGGCTAAAAAAGCCTGTTTTTTTTCATTTTGTGAGGATTGCCGTGCACCCTGATGTAGCATTAACGATTCTATGTGTATCGGTTTGACAGGCACTAAGCCACCTGCTCTATAGTAACATTCCTGTGCTAATAGCATGGAATGACCAGAGCCAAAGAGCTGGATAATGCCTCCCTTTGTGAGACGTTTAACAATTTGCTTGGCAATATGCATAAGTTGGTTGCTTTCCTGCTGTGCCACCATTGTTAAATATCGATTTACTTGTTGAAAATAGGTATTCATGTTCTATCACCTTTTCATTTCCATCGTTTCATGCAAGATGTTTGTATACCTGCTGCATATTAGTAACTATTGTCCACTTGAATTTGCATCATATAAGACCTTGCCCGCCTTAATCGTTTGGTGGAGCTTTAATTGTTCATCTAAAATCACTGCATCCGCATCAAAGCCTTGTATAAGCTGACCCTTATTACCTAGCTTCAATTGTTCGGCAGCATTAAAGCTGGACATTTTGACAAGCTCCTCCAGCGTACAATTCGTAATGTGATGCATATTCCGTACAGCCTGATCCATTTTTAAAATACTGCCTGCTAACGATCCATTTGACAAATGGGCACCAGCTTCTGTTACATGAACTGTTTGACCGCCTAAATCATATGCTCCGTAGGGCATTCCCTTTGCGCGCATGGCATCTGTAATTAAAATAAGCCCGTCTGCTCCCTTTAAGCGATAGGCCATTTCCACAGCGCCTTCATGCATATGGATAAAATCAACAATCAGTTCTGCCTTAATCGCATCTAGCAGCAGGACACCGCCAACTACACCTGGATCTCGATGGTGGAATGGACGCATTTGGTTGTATAAGTGTGTCCCCTGTGTGGCACCTAATTGAGCCGCTTGTTGCATTTGCTCAAAGGTAGCATCCGAATGACCAATTGAAACAATGACACCGCTAGCAGAAATACTTTGCACAGCTGCCATGCCATTCGATTCTTCTGGTGCTAGCGTAATTTGCTTAATTTTATGGCCACTTAGTTGCTGCCATTTTGTCAATATATCTAAATTTAGCTCGACAATATATTCAAGAGGCTGTGCCCCTGCTCGCTGCTTTGAAACAAATGGCCCTTCGATATGAATACCTAGTACCTCTGCTTCATCTGGCTGTGGCTGGAACTGTGCTACATTTTCAATAGCTCGTTCAATGTTGTCATAGCTTTGTGTCATCGTTGTAGCTAAAAAGCTTGTCGTTCCTTCTTTTAAAAGGGATTGAGCCATCGTATGAAGCCCTTCATCAGAAGCATCCATCGTATCCATTTGAGCGGATCCATGAATGTGCATATCAATAAATCCTGGCAATAAAAATTTCCCTGAACCATCAAGCTGTTCTACATCGTGGATATCAAGCTGAGGAGCAATTTGCGCAATTTTACCATCCTTCATCCATACATCTACCTGTTCATCTCGTCCATTGCCATTCACTACTGTGATATTTCGAATGAGTAAACTCAAGAAAAACATCTCCTTCTTGAACAAGGGCTGTCGAAAAGGCATCCGTGTGCAATAGCTCATTGCCTCTGTATACCTTCGCTAACAGCCCCATTAGTCGTTACTTCTTCATTGTAATAATATTCGTTGAGCCTGCTCGTTGATAGCCAGTCTTTTCAAGTGTAATCTCTTGCCCCATTAAGCTTGTAAAGACAACTGGTGTGATGACAGAAGGTACTTGCCCTTCAATCTGTACAAGGTCTGCTTTTAATAACGCATCCCCACGCTTAACTTTTTGACCATCTGTAACGAGCAGATCAAAGCCATCACCATTTAGTTTGACCGTATCTAAGCCAACATGAATTAATACTTCAATGCCCGTATCAGATTTTAAGCCAATTGCATGCTTTGTTGGGAACACCATCACTACTTGACCATCAAATGGTGCATAGACTGCTCCATCTGTCGGACGTATCCCGAAACCTGGTCCCATCAAGCCTGCTGAAAATGCCTCATCAGGCACTTCTGTTAAAGGCAATAAATCACCCGTCATTGGCATTTCGAAATCACGGAATGTCATCGTGTCATTCTTCACCGTTTCTTCCATGACAGGCTGAGCTGATGGAAGTCCTACATTGGCTGGTGCTGGATTGCCTTTTTTCAAACGTTCTTTTATGGCTTCAGCTAAAAACTCAACAGATGTCCCAATGATTACTTGGACATTGGTTTTACTAATACGCATAACTCCTCTTGCACCTGTTTGCTTCAATGTTTTTTCATCGACGCTAGCAGAATCCTGTACTAATAATCGTAGGCGAGTTGTACAATAATCCACTTGCTTAATATTGTCTTTTCCACCTAATGCTTCAATTGTATAATATGCACGTAAATCGACATCATCAGCAATAGCATTTACTTCGCCATCCTCATCCTCATCGTCTTCACGTCCTGGTGTTTTTAAGTCTAATTTTTTGATTAAGAAATAGAATACCACAAAGTAAATCGCCCCAAAGCCTAAACCTAAAGGTAATAAGAGCAATGGTTTATCTGCCAGGCCAAGGTTGAGTAAGTAGTCAATTAAGCCTGCAGAGAACCCAAAGCCGTCACGGAATCCAACGAGATAGGCCACAGCCAAAGAAATACCTGTTAATACAGCATGAATACCATAAAGAACTGGTGATAAGAACATAAAGGAAAATTCAATAGGCTCTGTAACACCCGTTAAAAAGGCTGTTAAAGCGATGGAAACGAACATCCCTCCAACGATTGGACGCTTTTCTTTTTTCGCTGCAAAATACATTGCTAGACAGGCTGCTGGTAAGCCAAACATCATAATTGGGAAGAAACCAGCTTGGAAATGTCCAGCTGTCGTGTCTCCTGCTAGGAAGCGGTTGATATCCCCTTTCACGATTTCGCCTGCTGCATTTGTAAATTCACCGAAATCAAACCAAATAATTGTATTGATTACATGGTGGAGACCCACTGGAATTAATAGACGGTTGAAGAAGCCATACATCCCTACGCCAAGTGATCCTGCACCAATCATCCAATTACCGACAGCATCAATGCCACCTTGAATTGGTCCCCAAACAATTGCTAAAATACTACCTAAAATTGCCATGGTGATGGACGTAATAATCGGTACAAAGCGCCGTCCACCGAAGAATGATAACCATTCTGGAAATTTCACATTATAATATTTGTTATATAATAAGCCTGCCGTAATACCGGCAATAATACCACCAAATACACCCATATTTAATTCTTCGTTAACAGTCCCTAAAACGGCGACTAAAACAAGATGCGCAATCGCACCTGCTAGAGCTGCGCCACCACTGCTATCATGTGCAAACCCCATCGCAATACCGATAGCAAAAATAATTGGTAAATTCCCTAGTATAGCATTACCAGAAGCGGCCATAATACTAGCAATGTACTGGATGGCTTCATTCGGTACTGCCCCAAGCATATCCGCTGAACCTAAACGCAATAGTAATGCTGCTGCTGGTAATGTTGCGATTGGAAACATGAGCGACTTACCGATTTTTTGTAAGAAAGCAAACATTCATTATCCCCCTTTGGTATAGTTGTCTAGACCACTTTAGTAAAAAAAAAGCGTTTTCACTAAGTTGCTATTATTATAGGCGCAATTCAAAAAAAAATAAATACTTTTTTAATATTTCGTGATGTTAAACAAAAAAACCGCACCCTAATCCAAAATTAGGGCACAGTTCTTCTTTAGCTTATGCCGTGACATCACGTTTCATAAAGGTTGAATAACTAATGACAAGGAAAACTACTGCGTATATAGCAAGTACTGTTAATGAGAAGGGCAACGTCACATCAGCAATCATGGAGCCACCACCATGCTCATACTGTGTTAAATCAGAATGTGTGAGCCAAATATATTTGACGATGTCGTATCGGCTTAAGAACATAACTATCATGCCGCCTGTAAAAGAAAGGAACATCGTTAAACCGATTGCTAATGAGCTTGAACGGAATACTGAGCCAATCAAAAAGGCAAATAATGTAGACATTACAAAATCGCCACCAGATAATAGGTAATGATAGGCTAAATCGCTCCATACAGCCTTTTCAACGACCTGTCCATTGACCATTTCTAATTCCACACCTGTTCCCATGCCGAACAAGACTAAGCCGATAAGGGCACTTACCACAACATTGACCACATACAATAACAAACCAAAAAGGAATGTTGTCAGTAATTTAGACGTTAACACTTTGGCACGGGACATTGGGCGCGTTAAGAGCATTTTAATCGTCCCTGTTGAAAATTCGCTCGATACAATACTAGCTGCGGTAATGACTGTAAATAAAGTAACAAGCGTAAGCATACCGCTTGTAAAGGACATAAAGCTTGCAAGACTACTATCTTTTTGACTTGGTGCATCATTCGCTAAACGATATTCAGAAATAGCCATCTGCTCTTGAAAGTATGCCTTATCTTCCTCCGTTAAATCTTCACCTGCTAGCGTCTCTTTATAAGATTGAATGGCATCCTGCTCTATGTCCTGCCAAGAGCCTTCCGTCGGGGATTTTACTTCATAATATTTGGTGATTCCAGCAGGAACAAGAATGACAAGAATCAGCATGGCCACCATTGCCCATGTTCCTTTTTTATGCCATAATTTCATCCACTCATTTTGAATTAGCTTCAGCAATTTGTCCGCCTCCAGTCATTTCTAAGAATTGATCCTCTAATGTTTTTTGATGTGGCTGTACAGCAAATAATTGAATACCCGCTTGGACTAGTTGTGTAGTCATAGCTGGGACATCCTCTTTCTTCATTTCCACCACATAGCCTTGATTCTCTGCTACAAAGTTAAAGTCACACTGTTCCAGATAAGCAGACACCTGCTCTTTTGGCTGTGCCTCCACATAATAAAACGATGAGCTTTCATTATGAATATCGCGCAGATCAATCAGCTGCCCATTTTGAATCACAGCCACTCGATCACACATCAATTCAATTTCTGATAACAAGTGACTTGAGACAAAGACGGATACGCCCTCTTCTGAAGCAATCTTACGCAGGTACATACGAAACTCACGAATACCAGCAGGGTCTAAGCCATTCGTCGGCTCATCTAAAATCAAAAATTTCGGTCTGTGCAATAACGCCTGGGCTAATCCTAGTCGTTGTCTCATACCAAGTGAATACGTAGAGACCTTTTCATGTATACGATTTTCGAGCCCAACCTGTTGAATGACCTCCTGAATTCGTTCCTTTGTTACATTTTTATGCATACGTGCAAAATGTAGTAAATTTTTATAGCCTGACATAAATTTATACATTTCTGGATTTTCAACAATCACACCAACCTTACTAATGGCTTCCTCGTAATGCTCCTTCAGTGAAAGCCCGTCGATGATGACATTGCCCTCTGTTGGATGCATAAGCCCTGTCATCATTCGGATTGTTGTTGTTTTCCCCGCTCCATTCGGTCCTAAAAATCCTGTAATTTGGCCTGGATATAAATCAATGTTTAACTGTTGAATTAATTGCTTTCCTCGAATAGTTTTCGATAAATTTTGCAATTGTACAATCGGTTCTTTCATATTTTTCACCCTTTCTAATCTATTTCGCCTGAGCATTATGCAGTCTGGCACGACAACATTGCTTTATTGGCGATTCTTTCTTCACCTTTAGCTGTCTTTTACTGAAGGACGATAAAACCCTTTCATCCACTCAACTGCATCCTTATTAGCCACGTCGCGTAATGTTTCCACATTCTCGTAGGCCATGATTGATCCTGCCTGCAATAAAATAATTTGATCTAAAATAGGCTCTACCTCATATAATTCATGTGTGGATAGCAAAATCGTTTGATTTTCGATGTCCGTAAATTGAATTAAACCTTTAATCAACTGCTCTCTCACAATTGGGTCTAGCCCAGCAAATGGTTCGTCCATGACATAATAAGGAACCTCTCGTCCAAGGGTGGCAGCCATTTTCATGCGACCACGATTACCCTTTGATAATTGGCGTAGCTTTGTGCGCGTATCTACCTGTAAAAATTGTGCGACGATACAGGCTTTATCATAGGAAAAATCTTCAAATTGCGAAGCATAATGCTGGAAAAGCTGTTCACCCGTGTAGTACTCAAAAAATAAATCTGTATCTGGTAAATAAGCAATTTTGTCAGCACTTCTACGTGTGACGGGCTTACCCTCTAGTGTGATCTCACCAGCAGTGGGTCTCAGTAAACCAGCCAAAACTTTCATAAGCGTAGATTTACCACTACCATTTTCCCCAACTAGTCCAATGATTTGTCCAATCGGAAAGGAGAAGGATAGATCCTGTAAAACTGGCTTTTTCTTATATTGAAAAGATACATTTGATAGCTGTAACATCCCTTCACCTCACGCTTTATTTTTCAAAACCACAAGCATCTCTTCCTTCGAAAAGCCTAATGCCTCAATCGATGTTAAAAAATTTTCAGCCAGCTGATTTTTCATCTCTTCACGCAATAACTCAATGCGCTCCTCATTGCTCGTAATAAATGTACCCTGTCCTCGTTTGGTTTCCGTTATATTCATTGCCTCTAACTCCTTATATACACGTTGCACCGTATTGACATTGACACCTGTTTCTACTGCATATTCTCGAACGGAGGGAAGTCGATCACCTAGCTCCAACTTCCCCTTCAAAATGTCTCCACAAATTCGATCGACAAGCTGGCTATAAATGGGTTTGTCACGCGAAAAATCCATCGTCATCGTAAAACCACCCTTTCAAGCCACTTCGATGCTGCTAAAAACAGCAGTAGTAGTAATAACGTAATGGCTATTTCCTCAACGACATATATCGAGCCAAGCATCCATTCCATCGTCATTTCTTTCGCTTTTGGTAGATAGTGTTCGATGTTTTGAAGCGAAACTTCCCCATGGAGGAAGATCGCTCGATACAGCTGACTCTCCGTTACCCGCGCCCAACCAGCTGTGGTTACATAAAACACAATCATTGTCAGCACAATTGAAAAACGACCTATTATGCGCTTCAATTGCAAATAAAAAGCTAAAAAGAATAAAAGAACGATAAATAGCATTAATTGTAAAATCGTCAATATAATAACAATTATTACTAAAACTAATAAAATTTGTCCAGCGCTCGCAATCAGCTCATCTTTAATATTGAAAATGGCTATACTCGTAAAAAGGATAGTGAAGAGGACATATCCTACTAATGAGCAAACCAATTTTGCTCCGATAAGCTTTGTGATAGAGCTTGTTGAATGGAGCCAGCTCTCCTTTGCTTTAATATCCAAACGCATCGATGCTAAAAATTGTAAGATAGAATAGAATCCACCTAGAAAAAGGACGAGCATTGTAAATGCAAATGCTAGCTGATGCTCATGTGCAAAGAGATCGACATACTGATGTAAGATATAGGGAACGATCCAAGATAGCATAAGTCCCAAAAATATCCCTACTAGAAACCATGAGCGATAAAGTACCCATTCTTTTTTTAAAAGTCCTGTAAAGCTTTTCAATCACAACACCTCGTGTCATAGTGTACTAGTCACATATTACACTATGACTTTTTTGTTGGCAAGTGCTAAATACAAGAAAAAGGAAATTTTGTTTACTCAACAATTACGATTATGTTCAAAGAAGGTATTCACCTATTAAACACAGAATATATGGATAGCACTCTAACACTAAGCGTAAGGTGGTACTTGAATGGATAAAAGAGTTGTCTTTGATTTTGAAATTGAATTTACCAATGGTGGTGGTATACAAGGGCAGGATTTTCGCCTTGATATTGAAGGAGATGACATATCGGACGAAGAGCTAGCTAAGTATATTGTGGAAGATATGAGGTTGCTCATGGTTGGCAAGGTAACGATCCTAAACAAAAAAATTATTAATGAAAAACATAAACGAAAACCTCTTGATGAGCAAGAAAGGATATGAAGATCGTTGAAAGCGATACTATTTGATTTAGATGATACCTTACTTAATCGAGATCATGCTGTCGATAACCTGTTTTATATTATTTTGGAAAAATACTATGGTGCTATTCAGGGTATGCTCAAAAAGGACATGCTGGAAAAATTTAAGGAATACGATAAAAGAGACTATGGGATTGCCGATAAAACCAATGTTTTATCATCGTTTTTTGATGCGTTTCCATCAACCTTTCAATTGCCTCGCCATGACATGCAAGATTTTTGGGATCAGCAGTTTCCATATTGCTTTTCTATCGATCAACATATGTTGAAGGTTCTCCAAACGATTAAGAAGCAAGTACAAGTTGGCATTATCACAAACGGCTCTACACAGCGACAAAAGGCTAAAATCACACATACAGGTTTAGCTAGCTATTTTGATGTTATCCTTATTTCGGAGGAAGTAGGCTTAACTAAGCCTGACAAACGCATATTTGAATTAGCTCTACATCAGCTCCAAGTTCAGCCAAATGAAGCCTTATTCGTTGGGGATGACTTAGCAAAAGATATTGCTGGTTGTCAGCGAGCAAGGATGAAGGGCATATGGTACAATCCTCATCGGCTCACGAATCCTACTGACATTAAACCTGATGCAGTGATTCATTCATTTGAGCAATTAATAAAAGGAAGAGCCCTGTTTAACTAGGACTCTTCCTTTGACTGTTACACCATTTTCCCTACTACTTTTACCTTCAATCTTGTTGCATTTTCTGGATGATACGCGAGAGGTGTTTCTTCTACTTCCACTAGCTCAATGGTATCTTCAAGAGCACCTGCTAATACGGCTTGTTTCACAGCCTTGTTTTGTGCATCCTTCAAGGATTCCTCACGCGGTTCTTTGGAATAAATATAAATTTGCTCATATTGACCACTAATTTGTGCAATCGAGGCTCCGATGGCATTCGCAACACCACCGTATTCAGATTTTACAATTGTGGAAACGCCCCGAATATTTTCTGGCACAATGATACCACCACCCCCTACTAAGACTAATGACACATCCTCTGAGGAAGTTTTCATCTTATCAATCGCCTGTTCTAGTAACGAAGAAATTTCTTCTTGAACGGCTTTGGCAAAGGCTTCATCAATATGTGCCACTAACGTGGAATCACCTACATCTGCTAAGCCTAAACGGACAGCGATATCTGTTGTCGTTAAGGTCGAGCCACCGAAAACAAGGGCCTCCTCACTGATTTTATAGCCTACACTATCCGGCCCAACTGTAATTTTGTTGCCGTTCACACGAACAATACTTCCCCCGCCAAGTCCGACTGAAATAATATCTGGCATCCTAAAGTTTGTCCGAATGTCTCCCACTTCAACTGCGACCGAGGATTCTCGCGGGAAACCATCCTGTAATACACCGATATCTGAAGTGGTACCCCCAACATCCAATACCATTGTGTTTTGAATTTGGGATAAATACGATGCTCCACGGATACTATTTGTTGGTCCACAGGCAATTGTTAAAATTGGGAATTGCTTGGCGTAGTCGATAGACATTAATGTACCGTCATTCTGGCATAGATAAACCTCTACATCAAAAATGCCTTCCGCTTGTAACGCCTGTACAAAGCCCTGTGTTGTTGTCTCAATCACCTTACATAATGCAGCATTTAGAATCGTAGCATTTTCACGTTCTATTAACCCGACTGAACCTATTAATGAGGAGCAGGAAATTGGGAATTCCTCGCCATAGACTTCTTGAATCCATTCATGAACCTGCAATTCTTGATCATTTTTAATAGAGGAAAAGACACCAACAATCGCAATGGATTCTACTTGACCACGCCATTCCTCTAGTAGTTTTGTAATTTCCTGTTGATCAAGCGCACTCAATAATTGGCCGTCATATTCATAACCACCATGGGCAATGGCATAATTACCAGATAATTTATCAATCATATCTGCTGGCCAAGCTGTATAAGGGAGTACGGAAGCCGTCGCTGGATAACCTAGTCGAATGACACCAACCTTTGCTAGCTTTTTACGTTCAACAATGGCATTGGTGCATTGTGTTGTCCCTAACATCGCATGGGTAATTTTTGTTTTATCAATATTTGCGCCCTCTAGTAATTGTTGCAGTGACTTTTCAATCCCTGTTTTAATATCTAAGCTTGTTGGTGATTTCACACTGTAAATAAGCTGGCTATTATGGTCTAAAAGGATGGCATCTGTGTTTGTTCCACCAACATCGATTCCAATTTTATACATGCTCTGCTACCTCCTTTTTCACTAATTCCTCAATTGGCGTATACTCATATTCATAGCCAAAGTATTTGGGTCCAGCTGTTTCAATACCTTTTGCTGTACGCCATTTCTCATGTGCTGGTAAGCCAATCACACGCACACGTTTACCATATTTTAAGCTCTCTGTTGTAACAGGCAATAAAGTTTCATAATCCACCAAACAAATTAAGTCTGGTGTCATCGCTATAACCTGCCCGTTTTTCTCAGCTAATAAGTTTTCATTTTGGAAATGAACCTTCATTTGATCATTTTTATAAGATTCAATACCTTCAAGATTCATTTTACCTAGGTTAAAGCCACCCTTCGTTTCACGAATAACATCCACTATTTTTCCTTGGAAAAGCTCATATCCTTCCGCAAGCTTTAATAGGCTTTGTAGCTTATCGTTCACCTCTTGATCTTTCGAGGCAATAATTTCACCGATTTTTTCAGAAAGCGTCACTATATGATGAACACCGCTTTGTTTAATTTGCGCACCCGTTGTTGGGTAGAGGCTCACTAAAGAACTAGCGCCCATTTCTACTGTTGCTGTTCGGGCGATACGCTCGGTCCATTTATTATCAATCGTTTCAAAAATACCAATATTCCCTTTTTCATCAGTGATGGCCATTGGCGTTGCCGAAATCCCATCTAAGTGGAATGTCACCATTTGTAATTCCGGAAATGCACGCCCCATGCCATCACAATCAATCAATGGTAAGCCAAGCTGTGCTGCTACTACAATAGGAATCATCGAATTGACCCCACCTGCTTCCATTGGATAGGTGCCTGCAATTTTTTCTTTTCCTAAATATTGGGCAAGTTTTTGGAAGACCTTAACAAACTCATCGCCACGTGGGAATTTTTCTACTAAAACCGATGGCGCCCCCATCATTGCGGCTGGAATGAAAAAATCATCATCCGCAATTTCATCCACTGAATACAACTTTACAGGGCCATTTTTTTCGATAGCAGAAAGCGCCATTAATTTTCCAATATAGGGATCTCCTCCCCCACCTGTTCCTAAAAATGCTGCCCCTATGGCAATATGTTCAATAGCTGCCTGATCTAAATATCTCATCTATGTTCCTCCAATATGACCGTTTTTTGTACAGATACACGATACCCAACATAATAAATCACGAATGAAATAATGATGCCAATCATCGGTTGGTTTGGTAGCGCTGGCAATGCAGGGAATAAGGAAAATACCACTGGCATACAGGCAATTACAGCACCTACTAGCCAAGAAAATACACCTAATCGATTGACCCCTTCAACTTCCTGCCAGCTATCTGTTTTGCCTTTATGAATGACCCAGTAGGAAGCAATCATCACCCCTGCAACAGGCGGAATCATCGCCGATAAAATTGACATGATAGGTGTAAAATAATTTAAAATCCCTACAACGGCTAAGATTGTGCCAATTGTACCCGCCACACCTATGGCTAATCGTTCTTTGTTTTTAGCAACATCAAATACATTAATTAAGGCAATTCCACCTGAAATTGCATTGACCAAATTGGTTTTCCATGTTGCTAAAATCAGACCCACTCCACCAATAAAGGGTGTTGCGATATGCAGAAAGACTGCTGTAATATCACTTGTTTGATAGGCAATCGTTAAGACAGCTCCCACAGCAATCATTAGCACCCCTGCAGGAATAATCCCTAATGTAGCGGCTTTGAAAACGTCTGAACGTTTTTTTGAAAATTGCGAATAATCACCCGCTATAACAGCCCCTAATGCAAAGGACCCAATCGTTACAGCTAAACCATCCATAAAGCTCATGTTGCCCTGTGGCTGATAATCCCGAACGAGCTGTAGTTGCTCACCAGTTAATATTTGACCTAAACCATACAGGCAAATGATGACGAGCAATGGTACGGCGATATAGCTTAAAATACGCAACACCTTCATCCCATAAAGTGCGGATACGACCATGACCATACCACTAATGAATGAAGCGATTGGAATGGGTATATTCAAATGATAGATTGCTAATAAGTTTGCTAAGGCTACGCCACACACATTGGCCTGAATGCCAAACCACCCTAAACAAGCAATAGCTAAGATAATGGATAATATTGTACGAGAGCCCTTTTTTCCAAACACTTGTCCTGCTATATGGACAGTGGGCTTTCCTAAATCACTGCTTTGCATGCCTTGCAAAATCATGATGATCACGACAATAGCATAGCCTACAAAAGCAACAGCCAGTGCCTTTGATAAACTCATATTGGTAATCAGTGCGTTACCGACTAATAAACTAGGAATACAAATCATGGCACCAGCCCAAATAATACCTAAGCTATACCAAGATTGACCTTTATTTTCATTTTGCATGTGACTCCCTCCTTATTTGGTGATGGATTAATGTTTTTAATTATAGAAGATAGGTAAGAGTTGAGTCTTTTGCGCAAATGAAAAAAATAATCTGAAATTTTGTTCAAAATGACAAAATTTCAGATTATTCTAATCATTAATCAATCGATATAGCATGCAAGCCATGTAGGCATCATAAAATTCCGAATATACGGTAACATCTGTGCCAATCAGCTCACTAATTTTTTTGATGCGGTATTTCACCGTGTTTTTATGGATATAGAGGAGCTCTGCACAGCGCTCCACACTAGCATTTGCATCTAATAAAAAGGTTATCAATGTCTGCAAGGAATCATGGTCGCGTAAAATGGGTTCAATTACAGACAAATATTCTTCAATCATTTCCTCGCCCTGCTTACTGACATCAATTGCCCTTTTCATGGAGCGCACTTCCGCTGCAGTAAACAATTTTCGCATCGGATAAATCGTATGGGCTTTGTCCCCCACCTGATTGACCAATTGATACATTTGACGAACAGACTTTGTATTTCTCATTTTAGGTGCATAAACAATTTCTGCGATTTGGGCATCATACTGAGTAGTTTCACTATATTCAATGGCAATTTCAAACTCATGATGCTTATAAAAGCAATTGCCTACCAGTACAATCATACAATGGTCAATGCATTGGATGACTCTTGTTTGATAATATTTGGACAGTTGCTCTTCTAATTCATCGCGAATTCTTTTTTCGTCTGCTAAATCATGCATGTAGACAAGCCACATCATTTGAATGGCGGAAACATCAATATGAAGAAGATTGGCTAATCTTCTCATTTTCTCCCCTTCGTCATTGATAATAGCTTTAACTAAGGCATATTCACTAACCTCATCATGCTTGTCTCCCCATAAATTTATGGCTACTTGCACAACCTCACTTACTTTTTCAATTGTCTTAGCAGGTAATTTTGTATTTTCTTTAATCAGAAATAAAAATAGCGGCTCGCCATTTTTTTGATGTACTCTTTTATAGTCTACGACACAGGCGACATCACTTCTTAGCAGCTCGAGCTTGCCTGCTTCCCTCTGAAAATTGGATTGGGAGCATTCTTCAATGACATTCGCTACATCTAATGATGAATTTCGTGGCCACATCACTTGGTTCACAATGTCAAAATGACTATTGGTGAGTACAATATTCGCCTTTAAACGATCTGAAAGCATTTTCAGTGTAATTTCAACACTTCTTAAATGCTCAGGTAGTAACGATACCTTTTCTAATGTCTCTTTGACAAAATGATCATTAACGCCTTGATTACTAACAATCGCTTCCATAACCTCATAGATAACCTCGTTATAGCGCAGTGAATAATCATTTCGCGGCATACAAATGATAATAAAGCCTTGTGCCTCCGCTAACGCAAGCACTTCTTCTGGAATATCAGGCAATACAATGCCGACATAATATAAAATAAGCCCCAGCTCTCCTAAATCATGTAAATGCTGTATCGTTTCACATTGCTGCTCCACACTATCTCGAATGGAGTAAAAGGAGCTAATGACAAGCTCCTCTGCATACCATTCCTCCTGTACACGGTTAATAATTTTCGAATAAAAATCAACATTCGATACCTCTAATACAGATAGAGATGATACGGTACGGTGCAGATTATCTCGCCCTGTTAACACCTCTGCCCCTCGAAAAGATGGCAATTGTAATAATTCATTGACCGTTACCCCATGTTCCACCACCACGTTTCTTTACAACTCTTTTGAAGAAGAATACCATATCCCCTACTATCTTTCAAAATACAGTTTGCTCTCTATTTTAACTGGTAGCTTGTTAGTGTTAAAATAGTAACTAAATGGATAAGATCAGAGAGGAAAATGAGGATGTCTAATCAGACAAAAACCATTGGTACAAAAATCCGACACAGTCTACAGGCAGATTGTCAAAGCTGTTTTGGCTTGTGCTGTACCGCTTTAAATATTGTGGCTTCTAGTGATTTTGCAATCAATAAACCCGCAGGTACGCCATGTCCTAATTTGCAGGATAACTATAGCTGTCACATACATAGTCAGCTACGAGAAACAGGTTTTAAGGGCTGTACCGTTTTTGATTGCCTAGGCGCAGGTCAACAGGTTTCACAGGTGACATTTCATGGACAGGATTGGCGACAATCTCGTGAGCATGCTGACAAGATGTTTCGTGTTTTTCCTATTATGGAACAGCTTTACGAAATGATTGCGTATGTGGCGGAGGCTTTGTCCTATCAGGTGGATAATATGCTTTATGAACAGCTACTTGCTCAATTGAAGCACCTACAGCAGACAATAGCTCAGGATGCAGATACCTTATTAGCATTGGATATGGTAGCTATTCGTATGCCGATCAATGCACTATTGCTCCAAACTAGCGAACAAATTCGCCAGCACAGTGTGAAGGGAAAGGCTTCTAGAAACTTGAATCAGCGTGGGGCTGATTGGATGGGCAAAAATTTAAAAGGCAAGGATTTACGAGCGACTGATCTAAGGGGGAGTTATTTAATCGCAGCTAATCTTCAAGATGCAAATTTACAGGGAGTAGATTTCATCGGGGCTGATTTGCGAGATACCAATTTACGCGGTGCTGATCTTTCAACAAGTCTGTTTTTAACCCAAATGCAAATCAACGCCGCACAGGGGGATCGTTCGACTAAATTACCTTCCTATATAAAACGACCTGCTCATTGGCAATAAAAAAAGGTAGATGGCGTTTTACGCTCATCTACCCTTTTTCATTAGGCTTGTTTCTTTTTATAAAGCACAGTAGCCGCCACTAACACAAGTAAAATAGACTGTCCTATGATTGTTTCCACCGTTGGATAGAAGCCAATCAAGCTAATAACAGGTAAGCCATCAACAATCGTTGTGGACAGATTATCTGTCAGCTGCAAAGTATGCAGACTGACACCAATAATTTTAAAGGCTAGCACATAAATTAAAATAGTTGCTACTGCAAAAAATTTGTGAATTGGAATTTTGCCACTTGCTTTAAATAACACAACTGCAAGTACAGCAAGAATGAGCAGTGCCACCACAATTCCAAGAATAAACTGCGACGTTTCCATTTTAGGTGCAATCCCCGCATAAAAGACTAGTGTTTCTGCACCTTCACGGAAGACCGATAAAAAGCTAATCATAGCCATCGCAAAAATAGAGCCACTCGAAATGGCATTACCCATTTGTTTGGAAATATAGCGATTCCAACTGACCACGCTTGATTTACTATGCAGCCAAATACCCACACCGATCATCATCGCTGCAGCAATTAACCCTACATAGCCTTCCATTAACTCGCGATTCGTATCAATCGTTGCCGAATTTAAAATCGTCGACATAAGGATGGCAGCTACGGCGGATAATAGAACGCCGACAAACGCTCCGACATAAATCCATTTGCGCATCTTGTTTTGTCCTGATTTATTAAGGAATGACACTAAGGCTAAAATAATCAGTAATGCCTCTAGTCCTTCGCGTAATAAAATTAACGCAGCGTCCCAAATTGTGTAATCGGTATCCCCTTGAATTAGCTCAATTTCAGTACGGAATGTATTTAATTGTTTGGTAATAGCTTGCTGATCGACGTTGGATTTTAATAAATCACTCGCGATAATCGGCATATCACTTTCAATTTTCGTGTAAAGACTACCATTACGTGTGGAGATTTCAATTTCTACGCTTGGCCAAATGGTAATAAACTCACGTATTTTATTTGAAGCTGCCTGGTAATCACCAGCGTTGACAAAATCATTGGCCTCATCTATATAGGCAATTAATGTCGCTAATGAATACTCTCCCTTTACCACTTCGGCTGTTTCTTTACCAGCTACAAAATCCTCAATCGTTTGCTTTAAAGCAGCAAATTGAGATTGCATAAGCGCTACATCAGGCTCCTCAGCAGAAATAGAGATACGAAGAAATGCCATTTGTGTTTCGATTTGCCCGTACATTGCGATACTTTGTTCACGCACAGGTCGCTCATTTTTATTCCATTTACTATTAAAATCTTTGTAGGCTTCATCAATGGCCTGAATATCACCACTTGCTAAAGCTTTTTCAAAGTCTGCCATTATCGGCTTAAATTTTTGTCCAAACTCTGCTCGCTGTGCCGCTTCATCCACTGGATTTTCAAGCTTTTCTAATGCACGCAATGCATTGGATAGTGCGGATAGCGCCTCTAAACGCTCATCCTTAGACGTTGCCTCAGTAGCCTGTGCAAGGATTTCATCAACCTTTGCTTTTGCCTCTTTCTGCTCTGAAGATACTTTAGCCCAATCAATAGCAAATTGTTCAAGTGCCTGCTTGGCCTCCGCCTCTTTATCCTGCTTTGTATTCATCAGTGCATCACTAATCGCAATATAGAGATGACTATAGGACTGCGCAGCTTGCACAGGTAAAGCTAAAGTCAGCATAAGGGCAAACACGATACTACAGCGCGTTAAAAAGTGCTTCACCTAAATAACTCCCCTTTTGTACACCAGGGAAGCAAGCAAACACGGCACTGCCTCGATGGGTAATGTACTCATTCATTTTATCCATACGCCCTAAGCTATTTTGGATGGTTGTAAATTGGGCTGGGTCTTTTTGAAAAGAGATAAAGATTAGCCCCGCATCATGGGTCCCTGTATTCGACATCACGCCTGACGCATAAGAATAAGAGCGTCGCAAAATACGCGCACCTGATTTCCGCGCCAAATGGACATGTGATGTATCAGGCATAATATAATTGCCCTTATCATCCTTTGCCTCTACATCAAAATCATCGAATTCCTTTGTTTTGCCAAAAGGTGCCCCACTGTCGCGGTAACGGCCAAATGTTGCCTCTTGATCTTTCAATGATGTACGATCCCAAGTTTCAAGATGCATTTGAACTTTACGCGCAATTAAATAAGAGCCACCCTTTAACCAGCCTTTATCCACCCACACGACCTCATTTAAGTCTTTTTCATCCGTAATGGCTGGATTTACAGTACCGTCCTTAAAGGCGAAGAGGTTTCGTGGTGTCCCTCCACTAGCTGGAAACGAGTTAAAGCCCGCCTGTGACCATTTTATTTCTACTTTACCTGAAGCAGCTCGTACTAGATTACGAACAGCATGGAAGGCTACCTGCGGATCATCTGCACAAGCCTGAATACACAAATCACCACCTGTGTATTCTCTCTGTAGCTGATCTTTAGGGAAATGTGGTAAATCCTTTAGCTCCGCTGGTTTTAAATGCTGGATGCCCAGTTTATCGAATAATGAAGGCCCGACACCAATGGTAATGGATAGATTAGATGCATCTAAGCCCTCTGCCTCTCCAGTATCGCCAGTTGGCACTCTTGTATTTGTCGATACATCGACCATGACTTCACCATTCATTAAACGCACAACAAGGGGTGTCCATTGCTGGAACAACGCTTGTAGTTCCTTCTTTGATGTCACTAATACATCTAAAGAAGCAAAATAAATATTCGTCTGTACAGGTGTCACAATACCTGACTGATGCTTGCCATAGAAATTGACCTTATTGCTAGCCGTCGTGCTATCTGCTACTGGCTCAAAGACATCATAGCCCATTGCTTTCATGACACCACCCAAGCCAGAGGCACCGATGGCAACACCTGCCACACCGATACCTGTTAGCTTTAACATATCACGTCTAGAAATTTTTTTATTTATAAATTTTTCCTCGTTTGACGTTGTCATTGTTTATGTTCACTCCAAAATGATACCCATTTGACTTAATGGTTCTCCAAGCTGATTCACCGCTGCTGCCAGTGCTTTTGTGTTTTCCTCCGTTAATTCTTCGTAAGATATATAGCCACCATCAGCCGTTGTATGCTGTGCTAATAAATCGTCTACTGCTTTGAATTTTTCATCAAGTGTTGCCACTAATGTAGAATCTTTTGCTTCTAATTTTGAGCGTAAAATCTCAAAGATTTTTTCTGCGCCTTCAATATTTGCTTTAAAATCATAAAGGTCTGTATGAGAGTAAATTTCTTCCTCACCTGTAATTTTAGATGTTGATACTTCATTTAATAAATCTACTGCACCTGTAATCATTAAGTCAGGTGTCACTTCCACTGTTTGCACAAGCGCATGCAATTCCTTCGCATCTGCAAGAAGCTGATCTGCTACAGCCTCATAACCTTTTGTTGTATTTTCTTCCCAAAGCGCATACTCAAGCTTATGGTAGCCTGACCATTCTTCCTCACCCTTACCTTCTTCTTGAATATCTGCTAAACGTCCATCGATCCGAGGGTCAAGATCACCGAAGCTTTCCGCAATTGGCTCAGAGCGTTCAAAATACATACGTGCTGGAGCATACGCTGCCTTTGCTCCTTCAATATCGCCTGCTTTGAATAGGTTCACAAATTTCTCTGTATCTAGTAAAAATTGATCCATTTGCTCTAACGCAAATTGTTGATAGGCTGATAATTCAGAAGATAAATCCACCTCTTTTGTAGCTTGCTCTGCCTGTTCTGTTGCTGGCTTATCTTCTTTTTTTACTTCTTCTGTATTGCCACAGCCAGCCATTAAAATGCCTCCTGCTACTAATACCGACAAAAATGATTTGTTTTTCATACTTCGTACCTACTTCCGAATTTGTTTTATATTGTGATGATAATGATTATCATCATCTATTGCAACAACTATTTTTGTAAATAGAAAAAAACGTCATTTTTCAGTTATTCTTTACGAACAACTAGAAAAAAGACGTTTTTTCTACAATATAATGATTCTAATCTATGAAATTTTTGCTTGTTTCAAATTTTCATGTTTTCCATGTAAAAGGTAATAAAGCACAATCGACACTAAAATAACAAAGACCATCGAGAAGAAAATCGAGCTGTAGCCCATAGATGGTACAAATAAGCCTAAGAAATAAGGCCCGACACCTAAGCCTAAATCATAAAAAATAAAATACGTAGATGTCGCAAGTCCTAAACGCTCATTTGGTGTTACTTTGATGGCAATTGCCTGTGCCACCGAGTTGAAGTTTCCATAGCCAATCCCGATACAAGCGGCAGCGATTAAAAAGGCAATCGTAGTTGTTGCTGAGCTAAAGGCATACATGCCTATTGCAAACAACACTAAGCATGGATAGATAATGATATTCGCCCCTCTTGTATCAAGCAATTTCCCTGTAAATGGACGTGTAGCCAAAATGACAATAGCATAGATAATAAAGAAGTAGCTACCTGCTGATACTAAATCTAGCTCCTTTGCATAAAACGTCATAAACGACATCACACCTGAATAAGCAAAGCCAATCACAAGTGCCACAAAGGCAATCGGTACTGCACGCATTTCAATAAAGTTCGTCACTTTAAACCCAGCCTTTACAGCTGTATCCTTTGCTTTTTTCGGTGCATCTGGCACGGTCACAATGTAATACATAAAGAAACAAATAATCGCTAACACAGAATCTACTGCAAAAATCATACGATAATCTGCAAATAGCTGTGTTAATAATATTCCAATAAATGGGCCAATGGCTGTGGCTAGAATAGCGCTTAAGCTATAATAACCAATCCCTTCTCCACGACGCTCAGCTGGTAAAATTTGTGCAATAATGGTACCTGTTGCTGTACTGGCAATCCCTAGTGCAATCCCCTGTACTAAACGATTGATCATCAGCAGCGCTAAATTGCCTGCTATAAAATAAGACATTGTTGATAACATAAATAATAATAGTCCACAAAATAATGTTTTTTTGCTACCCCAGTCTCCAATAATACGCCCTGTCCCAAGACGACCTAATAGTGTCCCGATAATAAAAATACTCGATACAAGCCCCGCTGTACTTGTAGAGGCATTAAAATGCTCCACCGCATATGCTGCTATCGTAACCATTAATAAATAAAAGATTAACGTAATGGTAAAATTAATAAGTGAGACAATTAAAAAATCTTTTGTCCATAGTTTCTTTCTGGCTGCTTCCACGTTGCTCTCCCCTATTGATTAATATTCATACAAATTCTTGCTAAAACCTGTGTCGCAATGTCAATATCTTGTTTTGGCACGCCTGCCAAAGCCTGCTCAAAAAATGGATTTAGATGCGACTTTATTTCCAGCACAAGCTCTTCCCCATGCTTTGATAGGTGTACCAGCTTTTCACGCTTATCCTTGCCCGTCATCGTTTCCACATAGCCTAGCTCCACAAGTTTATGTACAAGCTTCGTGACACTTGGCTTCTCTATAGACATGAAATTCGCGATATCTACAAATGAATGTGGACCCTTATCATTCAAGAAACGAAGCACTGCCCACTGTGAGCTATATAACTGATAAGGTTCAAGCTGCACATTCAGCTGATTAATAAACGGCCGATACATTAAGCGGTACTGATTAAAAAATTCCTGTTCAATTGTCACACTATCACTTCCTTTTATATTAGTTAGCCTAGCTAACTATATACCTAAAAACTCTATTTGTCTAGTAGGAAATACGCGAAACATCGCTCTTGGGAGTGAGTGGTATCCTGCTCTATCCACTTAAACGAGGCGTATCCTCCACTTTCTCTGCTCTATCCATCACTTTGCGCGTTCTATCCGCTACTTTCCTTGTTTTATCCGTCACTTTCAGCACTCTATCCACTTACACGAGGCGTATCCTCCACTTTCTCTGTTCTATCCACCTACTTCAAGCGCCCTTTCTCTCTACAACACTAAAAGCTACAATTCAGACCGCTTGAATTGTAACGCTTAGTTCGCTATTCCTTAATCCAATATTTTCGATGCTTTTTGACACCCTCCGCTTTCAAAGGGAGTTGTTGCATCAACTTGTACGCTAAATCGGGAGAGTCAATGCCAAAGAATTCGCGGAAGCTTCGATTGGTTACCTGCTGCCCGACTAGTAACCTGTAGTCCTCTAATGTTCGAACCAATGCATCATCGTCCACCAATCCACAGCGTGGGCACGTCCATTTTTTATAGTGATACGATAATCGCTGCCCATTAACACATTGTGGACATAGCACACCCTTCACCATCTCCTTAAGAGGCACCTCTACCTCTTTTTTCAACTTTGTGTGCAGGGATAATAGAAGGTTGGCTACTTGTAAAAGATCAACTCTTTCTCTAGGTTGATAATGCTCTATCCACTTTTGTAGATGAAATCGTAACCCTTTCACATGAAATATCGGTTGCCCCTCAAAACCCTTTGTTAAAATTCCATTTTTCGTTGCCAGCACTACCGCATGGACAACAGGTAATTCGATACGTTCTCGCAGTAGAAGCTTTTTCATCCATATGACATGCCGATCCAGCTGAACAAATGGATCAGTCATTCCTTCCACCGTGCCATCCAATGTCGTCCGTGTAAACTGCGCAAAAGGGACATCATATGAGAGATTTCCTGTTATATTTTTGATTTCAAGAATAAGTAAAAAATGAGGGCAGAGAAAGATGGTATCCATTTGATGGGTAGATCCGTAGCTATTTGTGGTTTGAAAATCATGTAGAAAATAATGTGGGGTTGGTAAATCGATTTCGAGCCATTCTGCATCAACACGCTGTTCCCCCGCAAGACCTGCTTGGACACGGCTCAAACGTTCACCATAATAGGCGTAGTTATTATGCGTCTGTGGCAATCTACGGAGCACCACCTCTAGTATTTTTTGCGAACCCGATGGTTGTCGTGCTAATAGAATCATGTATTCACCTCCTGTTCTGATTATACAAAAAAAGAACCTCAATAAATGAGGTTCTCAAAAACTTGAAAGGCAGATGATGTAAACTCTTTTTTTCACTATTTTTATTAAATCGAAAGACTGTTTTTGTGAGCAATAACTAATACATTTCTACACATTTTTGCGCAATAAATATAGAAAATAAGGTGCGCCAATAAATGCAACAACAATCCCAGCAGGAACCGTTGCACTTGCAATAGCAACACGTCCAATGGTATCAGCAAGCATTAGCAAGCTTGCGCCAATGAATAGCGTCAATGGTAAAAAGAATTGGTAGCGTGGACCAACGAGCTGTTTTGCAATATGGGGAGCCATCAAACCGATGAAGGCTACTCCCCCTGTTACGGATACCGCGGCAGCCGCTAGTGCAACCGCAACAATTAATAATCGGAAACGTTCTCGCCCAATGTTCATACCAAGTCCGACTGCTGTTTGCTCCGTCATGGCCAAGACATTTAAAACGTTGGCTTTATAGAAAATGTAAGGGATGCCCAGTACAAGCCAAGGCATTAGCGCCCAGAAAAATGGCCAATCTGTGCCCCATACATTTCCGGCTAGCCATTGTGCAATAAATTGTACATCGCTCCGCTCAGCAGAGGATATTAATACCATCATGACCCCTGATAAGGCTGATGCTACGCCTACCCCTACTAAAATAAACTGTACGGGATGGACACCCTTATTACGCTGATAAGAGAAAAAGTAAATACCCAGTGCTGTCACTAAGGCACTACAAAAGCCGACAATCGGTAAAATATAGGCAAAGTGAGGAAGGTCGCCATCTACTAGCAAATAAAAGACAGTAATCCCAACACCTGCGCCAGCACTGATACCTATAATTCCTGGGTCTGCTAAATCATTGCGGGTTACGCCCTGTAATACGGCCCCTGCCAGTGCTAATGCCATACCCGCAGCCGCTAGCACAAACATTCTAGGTAAACGGACTGAAAAGAGTACAAAGGACTCTTTAAAACTACCATCGCCCAGTAAGGTTGGAAGAATTCGGTCAATAGAAACCGAAGCAGCACCTAATGAAATCCCTAAAATAAAAATGAACAAGGTTACCACAAGCCATATGAGTAACCATTTACGCTGTTTTTTGCGACCTTCTTTAAACAAATTGACGTCCTCCCTTCCGCACTAATAATAGGAAGAATGGAAGACCTAAAATCGAAATAATAGCGACAACTGGCGTTTCATAAGGTGCGTTAATCATGCGCCCTGCGAAATCAGCCAACACCATAAACCAGCCACCAACAATGGCGCTCATTGGTAAGACAAAACGATAGTCTGTCCCAACAAACGCGCGGACAATATGCGGTACCATTAAGCCAACGAAAGCTAGATTTCCGACTAGGGCCACAGCAGAGCCAGCCAGAATAACCACAACGAACATCATTACACCCTTTACGAGCGTAGTATTTTGTCCGACACCCACTGCTACTTCTTCATTTAAGCTTAAAATCGTTAATTGACGACTAAAAGCAAATGAAAGCAGTAAGCCAATAATAATAACGGGTACGATCAATAATGCCTGCCATGTTGTGCCAATGAAACCGCCACTTGTCCACATCGAAACATCTTTGGAAATTTGAAATAAAATGCCCGTCCCTTCAGCGATTGCCTGTAATAAGGCTGTGACAGCCGCACCAGCTAAAACAAGCTTTAAAGGGGAAAAGCCTTTTTTAGTAGAAGCACCAATCCCATAAACTAACATCATACCGATTCCCGCCCCAACAAAGCAGGCTAAAATTAACGTATAATACGAGAATTTAGGGATAAATGCCATTGTTAAAGCAAGGGCAGCATTTGCCCCTGCCGTTAAACCAAGCAGCCCTGGATCAGCTAATGGGTTCCGTGTAACCCCTTGCATAATCGCCCCAGCGACTGCGAGGGCACTCCCAACAAAAATAGCTGCAATGATACGAGGAAATCGAATTTCACGTAAAATCGTGTAATGTTTACCTCCACTATGTCCGACAATTGCTTGAAAGACATCTTGAATGCTTGTATTCGCTGCCCCTAAGCACAGCGAGATACTGGCAGTAC
The DNA here is from genome assembly GCF_027557635.1 of Lysinibacillus sp. JK80. NCBI lineage: Bacteria > Bacillati > Bacillota > Bacilli > Caryophanales > Bacillaceae > Lysinibacillus > Lysinibacillus sp. JK80. The sequence goes on from NZ_CP058997.1 coordinate 1,285,199, forward strand.
CAATTAATACAAGCAATGCAAGCAATACTTGAAGCCAAAATGGAAGCTTTCGAAACTTTGTCATTCGCCTTCGCTACTCTCTACTAATTATTGTAAAAATTTCTCTTCAAAGAACTTCAGTTGATGTTCTAATGTGATAGGGTCATTGAAATAAAAGGCATTTGCATTCACTTCAAATAAATGACCATTTTTCACTGCTTCTAAATCTTTAAACCATGCTGCATCTGTAAAGGAATTATCTTGATCTTGGAACATACTGAAGATCACATAGTCACCTGCATATTCCCCTAAAACTTCTTGAGAAATAGCATAGTAGCCAGGCTCTAACGCTGTTTCTTTTACTTTCTCAGGCATTTTCAAGCCCATTTCTTGATATAAAATCTCTGTTCCACGACCCCAGTTATCGCCATAAATATAGAACTGTTTATTAAAGTTCTCTGCTACTGTTACAGTCGCATCTTCACCGATTTTTTCTTTAATCTTTTTACCAGCTTCTGCTGCACGTGTTTTAAAATCTTCTACCCAAGCAGTTGCTTCTTTTTCTTTATTTACCACTTTACCGATTTCGATGAACTGCTGTAAATAGTCTACTTTACCATACGTAAATAATACAGTTGGCGCGATTTCTGCTAATTTATCAGCATTTTCAATACCATTTAAGCCAATAATTAAATCTGGTTCTAGCTCAAGAATTTTTTCAATATCTGTATTTTCAACTACAACAGCATCTTTAATCGCATCTTCGAAGTTGGGATTTTTTGCTGCCCATGCATCCACACCAACAACATTTACATCAAGCTGTAATAAGCTTCCTACAAAAGAAGATAGTACAACAACACGTTTCGGATTTGCTGGTACTTCTACAGGACCTGACTCTGATTGATATGTGATTGTTTCTGTTGAAGCTTCCTCTTTTGAGCCTTCATCAGCCTTCTCTGTTTTTTCTTCCTTACTGCCACATGCTGCAAGTACTAGCACAAGCATCATAAACATTGGTAATAGCCACTTTTTCATTGTTATTCTCCTTTTAAATGGTTTGTAATAAGTCATATGTAATGCACATTGGTTTGTTCGTTCGTGGATCTTTGCCAATAACTGCATCTATATTAAATACTTTTTTCAATACTTCTGGAACCATCACTTCTTCAGCCGTTCCGAATTTTACAAGCTCACCTTGTGAAAGCGCTACAATATAATCTGAAAAACGTGCCGCTTGATTTAAATCATGGAGGACCATGACAATCGTGCGCCCCTGTTCTTCATTCAGCCTGTAAAGTAGCTCTAAAACTTCTAGCTGATGAGCCATATCTAAATAAGTTGTCGGTTCATCTAAAAAGATAATGTCGGTTTCTTGGGCCAAGGCCATCGCAATCCATACGCGCTGACGTTGTCCACCAGATAAAGCATCTACAGATTGTAAACGGAATTCTTCTGTTTTGGTTACCTGTAAAGCCCAGCCAATAACATCTTTATCTTTTTGTGATAAATTCCCGAAGCCCTTTTGATAAGGAAATCGACCGTAGGATACAAGCTCTTCCACTGTTAAACCATGTGCACTTTCTGGACTCTGTGGTAAGATTGCCAGCTCTTTTGCTAATTCTTTTGTTTTCATCTTGGAAATATTTTGACCATCTAATATGACCTGTCCACTCTCATGCTTTAAAATCCGTGTGATAGCTTTTAACAAGGTTGATTTTCCACAACCATTTGAACCAATGATTGTCGTGATTTTGCCATCAGGAATTTGCAGCGATAAGTCATGCACAATCGTTTTATTCTCATAACCAACACGAATCGATTCAACTTCTAAACGCAAATCGGACCCTCACTTTCTTTTTACTTCTTTCCATGCTATGATATTCAAAGCTAAAAATGATAATCATTATCACTAGAATTAGTCTAGTTACCTGATAAGATTTTGTCAATTACTTTTTTACTATTTGTTAAGGATGTGGCAATAAAAATGCAGCATGTGTATGATGTGACAATTATTGGCGGTGGCCCAGCTGGCTTATATAGTGCCTTTTATAGTGGTTTACGGGGTTTAAAAACAAAATTATTAGAAAGTCAACCACAGCTTGGCGGTAAAGTATTACTTTATCCTGAAAAGCTGATATGGGATATTGGGGGACATCCTCCCGTTTTGGGTGAACAATTTGTTAAACAATTAATCGAGCAAGCCAAAACATTTGATCCTACAATTTTGACAGGTACAAAAGTAGATTTAATTGAACGTCACAATGATATTTTTGTCATTCATACAGCAGCTGGTGAAAAGCATTATTCTAAAACGGTACTGTTAGCTGTAGGTGGCGGCATTATTAGCCCTCAAAAGCTAACACTTGAGGGCGCTGAAAAATATGAAATGTCCAATCTACATTACACTGTGCAATCGTATAAACGTTTTGTCGATAAGGATATCATTATCTCAGGCGGTGGTAATGCAGCCATCGATTGGGCTGTTGAATTAAGTCCGATTGCCAAAAGCGTAACGATTGTTTACCGCAAAGAGAATCTATCAGCACACGAAGCCACTGTACAGGAAGCACTGGATGCAGGTGTGCGCATTGAGTGTAATACAACGATTACAAAGCTTTCCGCAAATATTGATAAAACGGCTATTCAATTAGTCACATGTGAGAATACGATAACGAAGCAAAGTTATACGCGTCAAATCGATGAGGTAATCGTCAGTCATGGCTATAATCGTGAGGCGTCTCTTGCATTTGATGAGGCCATTGCCATTCCGAAAAAGGATGATTATTATGTTGAAGGAAAGGCAACAGGTGAAACAGCACAGCCAGGTATTTTTGCAGCAGGTGATATTTTATCATTTGATGGAAAAATTAATTTGCTACTTGGCACATTCCAAGATGCCGCCAATGCAGTCAATTCTATTAAAACGTATTTAGAACCAACTGCCTATCGTCATGGCATGGTGTCCTCACATAATGAGCTATTTAAAGAGAAAAATCGCTCTATTATCGAAAAGCAATTTGCACCAGCCCATTAAACCTAAATATAACCCTCTTAAGAGTCTGATCTTAAGAGGGTTTCTAGTTTTTATCTAAATAAACTTAATAACGCTCCCATCTGTCTCAACATATTTACTCCATTTGTAATCGTCCCAGCATGCCCCATAATTGTATTTAAATGATCTGGTAAATTTCCTAATCTAGGACCTTGCTGTTGTTGATTGGGAGAATAGTATGGTTGCACCATCCTACCTCGAAAAGGTGGGCCAAAATATTGCCTATTGTTTGGCGGATATGGACCTCTTCTAGCATTCGGCTGAAAATATGGCATTTATACACCCCCTATCTGAAAGCTTCTAACTAGTATATGTAAAAATTTTTATAGCGAATTAGACTTTTGAAGAAGAGGTTAAAAATAATAAGGGAACCATACTAGTTTCCCTGTCATACTATAAGAAAAAAGAAGGTGGTACTATACAAGACTCTCATTATCTTACCTTTTTAGCTAAGTTCGGGGTCGGAGGCGCACATCCTGGGGGCATTAATCTATCAAAGGCTGTTTTGCAAGCGGAGAATATCGAGCAAAACACACATATTTTAGATGTGGGATGTGGTACAGGGCAAACGGCTGCTTATTTAGCATCTTCCTATCAAGCAAACGTCACAGGTCTCGATATTCAGCCCATCATGATAGAAAAGGCTCGTCAGCGAATGCATAAAGCGCGTCTACCTGTTAAACTTCTGCAAGGCTCTATTGAACAAACCTCGTTAGCGAACGAGACATTTGACTTGATTCTAGCTGAGTCGGTTCTGGCCTTTGTAAATTTGCAGCAGGCTTTGCAGGAAATTTATCGTTTATTGAAAAAAGGTGGCCGCTTCATTGCTATCGAATTTACCATTCCTCAAACACTTCGTACCGAACTTGCAGACGACCTTCAACAATTTTACGGCTTTCAGTCTCTCCTCAGGAAAAAGGATTGGGTAAGACTACTGCAACAGGCTGGTTTTTATGATATCCATATACAAAAAAACAAATCCATCTCATCCAAGCCTGAATTTCAAGTTTCCAAAGATATAGAATCCGAATTCTATAAAATCATGGATCAGCATATTGCCATGAATGAAAAATACGAAGACATTTTAGACTATCGCATCTATACCTGTACAAAATAATGAGCCGGCAGCAAAAGCGTTGCTGGTTTTTGTGCTGGCACAGCATACTTTATGACACCTGTCATCAAGATTCTTTGACTGGTGTGAATAGGTTTTCTCTTGAAATTTTCTTATCCTTAAGGTAAGAAAACAAAGAAAGAGTGATCGAACTTATGCAAACACAACAAAGACTTCCCTTTATCGATATGTTAAGAGGCTTTGCCGTCTTAGGAACGCTTGGCACAAATATTTGGATTTTTGCTTATCTTGGTGATTTATCGTATATAACAACAAGTGATTATTCTGGTTGGTGGTCCTTCAATGATTTTTTACGTATGGTCGTATTATTTTTCGTTAATGGCAAGCTGCTTGGATTGTTAACAATTATGTTTGGAGTAGGCCTGCAATTAAAATATCAGCAAGCCTTACGGAGAGGTACAGCCTGGCCAGGAGTGTACCTGTGGACTATCGTCTTCTTAGGGTTAGAAGGGCTACTGCACTACACGCTTGTGATGGAGTATGATATTTTAATGAGCTATGCTGTCACAGCATTCATCGTCGCTTTTATTGTACGTTTGGGTGATAAGGTCATGACAGGAGCCTTTTATTTTTTTGGTGGCTTTCACATTCTAATGATTCTACTTATTTTTATCAGTACCTTACAAGGAGCTGGTGTTTCATTAAATGGTATGGCATCCGTTTCTGAGCTCTATGAACATGGCACATGGTTTGCGCAGGTGCAGCATCGTCTCACAAACTTTTATTTTATCGCTCAGAAGCTATATTTATTATCCCGATGAATGTCTTTTTATTTTTACTTGGCGTGAAGTTCATGCGTAATGAGGTATTTTCACCAACAGACAAAGGACGTCAAACTCGACAAAAGCTCTTTAATATCGGTGTATTCGTTGGCTTTCCTATCAATCTGCTTATTTTTATTCCTGGTGGGCTTTTTGATTTACCTGTTCGCTATCTTTGTGCCCCTCTTCTATCCATTGGCTATATTGGAATTTTAGGTAAACTGGTAGAATATAAGAGGCTAGACTGGCTTTGGCAGCGCTTTGCTCATGTTGGTAAAATGTCTTTAAGCTGCTATGTCCTCCAAAATGTGCTTGCGTCGATTATTTTTTATGGCTGGGGGCTTGGCTTAGGTGGGCAAGTCAATAGCTTCACTGTCATTGGTATTTGGCTATCTCTATCAATCTTACAACTTGTTATAGCATTCGCTTGGTTACAGAAATTTCAAATGGGCCCTATGGAATGGATTCGTAAAAAAGCCCTTCAAGCGATGATACAGTAATCAGCAACAAAGGATGGTGCTAGTAATAAAAATATATCCTAGAGAACAAATTAAGCATTATTTAATCATTGATGCAGCTTCTGTCATTTTCCTATTCGCATTAGTATTAGGGTCTCATTCCCTTCCCTTAGCTATGAAAATAACAGTGCTCCTTTTATACCTAATAGCCTTCTACATTGCTTTATGGCATCGAGATTGGACGCTACTTACTGCATCTCTAGTAGCCTTTGTCCTTATCACCTTACTTAGCATAATTGTCGATCCTTTTATGCTTATTTTTGGCTTTACCTTTGCCGACTTACTAGGACGTGCAAAATCAAAATGGCATATTGCCTGTGGGATTGTAGCCATCGCTGTCATGTTTTTGACGGTTTTGTACATGACAACAGATTCCCTTTTACCAAAGGAATCACAGGTACTAGTACCAATTATGATGTTTCAACTGGTGCTCCCGATTCTCATTTATTTTGTGGAAAAGTCGAAAAATCTGCAGGCTGAGCTGGCAGACGTAAATACACAGCTTGTTCAGCAAGATGAACGACAACGGATCGCTAGAGACCTTCATGATACAATTGGCCATACGCTCACAATGATTAAAGTAAAAACCGAACTAACGACCAAACTGATTGACCGAGATCCTTCAAGCGTGAAGCCTGAGCTACATGACATATTAGCCACTACCCGTACCGCCTTAAAACAAGTACGTGAGCTTGTGTCTGATATGAATTTTATTTCTTTGCAAACGGAGCTTATCCATTGCCAACAGCTTTTACAAAGCGCGAATATTACGACAACCCTTGACAATCAATGTCCTCAAATTGTACTTTCTAGTGTGGAGGAAACGATGCTTGCTCTATGTGTACGAGAGACGACTACGAATATTCTCAAGCATAGTCAGGCAAAAAAATGTCATTTCACCATTCAATGTTGTGCTGGACACTATACACTTGTGATGAAAGACGATGGCATCGGTTTACAGTCACAAGGACGTGGGAATGGCATCCACTCCATAAAAGAAAGAATGCATATGCTGCAAGGCTATGCCCTGATTGAAAGTGACACACCAGTAGGCACCAGCGTTACCCTCACTCTACCAATTCAAGATGGAAAGGAGCCTCTAACATGATACGTGTATTACTAGCAGAAGACCAACAAATGTTACGTGGTGCCCTAACTTCGCTACTAGCGTTTGAGCCTGATATTGAGGTCATAGCTGAGGTGGCAGATGGACAACAAGCATGGGAATTGATCCAGCAGGAGCCACCAGATATTTGCCTAGTCGATATTGAAATGCCCCATCTATCAGGGCTTGAGCTTGCTGAAAAAATTAAACAGGCCAACCTCCCTTGCAAAGTAATGATTGTAACAACCTTTGCACGCCCTGGTTATTTGCAGAAGGCAATGGATTGCGAGGTACACGGCTATCTATTAAAAGATGAACCCATCGATTATTTAATTGCTACTATTCGAAAAATCATGCAAGGAGAAAAGGTGGTCAGCAAGGATTTAGCCGCCTCCTTATTTATGAAGGAGCAAAACCCTTTAAATGAACGAGAAATTGCGGTGCTTCAGCTAGTCAAAAAAGGCTTGACCACAAACGAAATCAGTAAGCAATTATTTTTAACGAAGGGCACGATTCGCAATTATTTATCTACCTCTATTCAAAAGCTACAAGTTGAATCTAGACAGCAAGCCGCTCAGGTAGCAGGTGAAAAAGGCTGGCTATAAAAAAAATCTCGCCACAGCTGTGACGAGATTTTTACAATGTTAGCATAAAATACGTTCCATTTATTTGGCTTCAAATGACATATTCATTATTTTATTAAGCAAAAGAACGTTTATTTTCCTTATAGAACTAAATCTGTTGCTATAGCCCAGTTGTTTAATGGGATTACGGTATAGCTGACATTTGCTTTCAACGTACCACCATTCGTTAGATCAAAAATGCCCACAGCACCTTTACGTGATGAATAACGATATTGTGCTTGCAATGTACTCCCATCACTGCCTTTTAACGCTACACTTCGGCCAGCAAGTAAATCAGATTGCGGATCGTTTCTTAATTGTAATTCAAAGGATTTTTCATCCATTGCTTTTGCTGTTTGCAGAGTGATTGGCGCGATTTCTTTCGCTACAAAGCTCCTTACATCTATTTCCGCCCATTGTGCATACACACGGTAAGTCACACCTGGTTTTAAAACCTTGCCAGCAGGGAGTCTAAATTGAGGAGCCTGTCTGCCATCAGCTGCTTGTGTAAATGGTACATAATTAGCAACAAACGCTTCTCCCTCACTTGTTCTCACCGTCACATAGCGATCACGTAAGGAAGAAATAACATCAAAGCGTTTGCCGCTAGCATCTCGATTATGACCATCTAAGCTAAATGCTAAATCTCCACGGCCTGCGCGATAGGCTTCAATAATATTAGCATAATCTACTACGCCATCCTCCTGAAAGGATTCCAATGTAAATGTATCATTTGTGACTTGCTCCACATTGCGTACATATACCTTTTCATCTGTGCCCTCAAAAACTTTATTGCGTTGCTCTTTATAGCTCAATGTATAGATAAAATCATCTTCTTGGAAAGTTGTTGGTACAATATATGTACTCTTAGAGCCTGTCATTAAGCGTGGCACATTGACAATCTCTAAATCTCCATTAAACGTAAAATGTTTTTTTATAGCATCTAAATGATTTAGGTCTACATCAGCTGCTGCTAATGGCTGATTAAATGTAATTTGTAGTGTCATTGTATTTAATGGCTTGATGTTTGTAATTTTAGCTACTTGCTCGTTTTCCGCTACTACTGCTTTATTGCTTGCCGCATCTGCATTTAATGGCTCGCCTATGGTTACTAGACCTGCTGATACTACGGATAAAGCCAATGCTGCTGGGACAATACGTTTTCTTAATTTCATTTGTTGAACTCTCCTTTATGGTGTAATTTGGTTTACAAAATTTATCATAAAGTCCATATCTAAACTGCTAATAAATAAACTATTAAAAAAGAATTAAAAAATAGGAAAAATAATTTAAGAACAAAAAACTGTAGAGAGCTGTCTCTACAGTTTGCATGTTGTTGAAAAAAGATGATGTCAACGCCAGAAAAAGCAACTTTGCAAGTCGAGGGGTTGATTTCCGTTACGCCAGCGTCCTTTCCAGGGGACGTCCGATGAGCCGCTTCACTCACTTACGTTCGCTCCAGGGTCTCCTCTGTGACGCTAAATCCCCTAGGAGTGACGCTGCCTCCACTCCAATCAACCATTCTGCAAAGTGTCTTTACTTTTTTATAGTAACAAATGGTCCATTAACTGTATTCTTAGAGGGGATAAGTTGTTATTTTCAATGTGGAGAAGTGATGCATGACAACACTTCATAAAGAGTAGTGAACACCTTCACTTTATTTGAAAACCTTTGCTAATAAGTTAGTGGGTTGAAGTGGAAGGCTGCTTGACTCCCGTGGGATAGCAAGACAGGCGAAACTCTAAACGGAGCGGTGGCGGAGGAAGCGATTCGGCACTCGCCCACAGGAAAGCAAGTAGCCTGCAACGGAAATCCATTTCTACCTTTCAATTGACTGTTTTGTTTTTCAACACTAAGAAAACTGTAGAGAGCCGTCTCTACAGTTTGGGTTACTTTGCGCCTGCTGCAAGTAGAATTTGTTCGATTTCTTTAAATCCTCGTTGTTTTGCATGTTGCAATGGTGTCACGTTATTTTGATCGGGAATATTTACATCAGCACCATGTTCAATTAGTCGTTGTATTACGGTTTGCTGTGTTGGATTGCCGTTATTTAAGACAATCGCCTCCATCAGGGCTGTCCAGCCTAAATGATTCACATGATTGACGTCAATATCGGTATTGCTCAATAGCTCCTCGATGACCTCCACATGACCATGCTCTGCTGCTGGTATGAGTGCTGTCCCCCCATATCGATTTAAAATAGTCGGATCAGCACCAGCTTGAATGGTCATCTTTAAAATAGCCAGATAGCCCTCCGCACCTGCATAGAGAAATGGCGTATTTTGCTGATTATCCTGAATATTAACATCTGCTCCTGCATCTATTAATAATTTAACTGCCTCTATATCCTGATTATAGGTAGCTATCATCAAAGCTGTTCGATTATTTGAATCTTGTACATTGATGTCCCCTTTTTGTTTCAAAGCATGTTGAAGCCCATCGATATCTCCCCTTTCAGCTGCCTTGAGCAACTCACTCGCCCATTCTGTTCCCACCACTTCACTCCCACCTTTATCATGCTGTATTGTTTCTGTATCAATTGAGGCACACCCTTGAAGTAAAAATGTTAATACAATGATAACTGCCTGCCTTTTTTTCAATTTTAATACACCGCCTTTCCTTCCTCAGTGTAAGCGGTAATGCTAAATTGCCCATTAACGAATTCTTAAAAAAGTCTAAAAAAACTACCTCGCCACAAGGACGAGGTAGTTTTACTTAAACATTGAAGCGATAGCCTGCACCCCATACTGTTTCCAAAAACTTGGGATGCGCTGGCTCTCGTTCAATTTTTTCACGTAGCTTTCGTATATGAACAGTGACAGTCGAAACGTCTGCAGCTGATTCATAGCCCCAGTTTCGCTCATATAGCTGTTCCTTACTTAATACTTGATTGGGGTGTCTAACAAAAAAGACAAGTAAATCAAATTCCTTCGTTGTAAAGGCAATCTCCTCACCATTAACAAACACCTTTCTAGCCGAAGTATCGATTGTAATACCATGAATGGACATCATATGATTTGTTTGTTGATGGGTCGCCAGACGCTCATATCTCGACAAATGGGCCTTGACCCTTGCCACTAATTCACTCGGACTAAATGGTTTTGTAATATAATCATCCGCCCCTAGTCCAAGACCACGAATTTTATCAATATCCTCCTTTTTAGCTGAAACAAATAAAATGGGAATATTGTGTACCGCTCGAATCTGTTTACAAATGTCAAAGCCACTTATCCCTGGTAGCATAATATCCAAAATGATTAAATCATAATTACCTTTAAGTGCCTGCTGTAGCCCATCCTCTCCATGATGTTGGATATCTACTGTAAAGCCATTAATCTCTAAATAATCTCGTTGAAGCTCAGCTATGCTCACTTCGTCTTCAATTAGCAGAATTTTTTTCATGATGATTCACCTTCTCCTCAGCCTTTTTCAATGAAATGAATATGCTCGTCCCCTTTGCTAATTCACTCTTTGCCCAAATATCGCCACCCATTTCAACAACGATTTGTTTGGCAATGGCTAACCCTAAGCCACTGCCTCCTGTTTGCGAATTACGTGAAGGCTCCGCACGGTAAAATCGATCAAAAATATAGGGCAATGCGACAGGATCAATGCCTGCACCATTATCTGTTACCTGAATAATCGCATCCTCTGCTCGCTCATGCAAGGAAATAATGATTTGCTTATATGGCTTATCCATATATTTTTCGCTATTACTTAAAAGGTTCGTCAGGACACGTCTTAATTTATCTCGGTCCACCATTGCCAAAAGCGGCGAGCCTGCTGATAGATATTGTAAATGAATATCTCGTGCAATAAAATCAAAGCTTGCATCCTCTACATAATCATGCATATATTGGTGGAGATTGATGCTTTCCAATTGGAAGGGAATCTTTTTTAAATCCAATTTAGAAAATAAGAATAGCTCATCAATTAATACATCCATATCCTTTGCCTTTGTATAGATAGTAGTTAAATATTTATCCATCTTTTCCTCTGTATTTGCCACACCATCTTTAATGCCCTCCACATAGCCGATAATGGAAGTCATCGGCGTTTTTAAATCATGGGAGATATTGGAGATGAGCTCCTTTCGATTTTCCTCATATTGAAGCTGAAGCTGGATGGATTCTTTTAATTTGACTCTCATTTCCTCGAATGACCGATTCAACTGACCAATTTCATCCTTCGAGTGGGTCGCAATTTCAAAATCCAAGTCGCCCGATTTAATTCGTTCTGCCCCTTCCTTTAATGCCGAAATCGGTTTAATAATACTTCTTGATACTAAATAATTTAAAAAACCAATAATCATCATAAACAGGACAAATAAAATACCTAAAAGAATCGGTAGCAGTTCCCTCGTTACCTCTGCATGGGAACTAACCTCTCTCAATACGAAAATACTGCCCTCTGTTTGATCTGGAAAATAAAAATCAAATTTAACATACGTATAAAAGGCTCGATTTATCATGATGGTGTCACGAGAATTAATATTGGTCTCTTCAAAGCTAGGTAAGCTTTGAAGCAATAATTGTTTATGCTCTTTCTGTGTTGAATACACGATTTGATGATCTTTTCGTACCACAATCTCTATCGAAGGCGCATTGATTTGTTCAAGCTGTTCGAGATCTAAAAGCTGCTGGGGACTTTTTTTAGCTAGTAATTTTAAATCTAGAAACGCATTTTCCTCTACTGTCGTCAAAGGCTTTTGGACATAAGATTTTTTATAAAAATGCTCAATCGCTTTGACATCACCTGTAATGGCAAAGGAAAAAAGAAAAACCGCTGCTAGTAATAGTGTGATGGCAATGATTATGACACCCACATAAGATAGCAAAAACCTTGTTTTTATTGACATCTACATACCCCCATAAGCTGAAACTACTAGCAATGTACCATACAAATCTTAAAACTTTATAAAATCATGCTGAAAAATCTATAAACATTTTTGCCGCTTCAGTATAGTATTGCGTTCCTATAAATGAAATAAACAAAAAAAGATACGGCACAAACCCGCTGTGCCGTATCATCTTTGCTTTATTTAGTTTCTTGTGCTCTTAGCTTCTTCTTTGTTTGCCAACCTAAAAGGATAAATTCAATTACTACCACAGCGATTAATGACGCACCAAATAGCGGCATCATAATCCCTAATATGACAAGGAAAATGATGAATGGCATGGATATTTTATGAGAAATTTGCGGTGGTGCAGACAGCTCCCCTTTTTTTCTCCGTAAAATCCAAGTGCGAATGCCCCACACGATTACGGCTAAGAAGGCTAGACAAACCACTAAGTTTAAAAGCTTATTCGGCCAGCCGAATAAATGCCCCTCATGTAATGGTATTCCCCATGTAAAGAATTTAGCTAATGGGCCATAATCGTCATAATTCACTTGATCGATAAACTTGCCACTATACTGATCAAAATACATTGTGGCTTCCGCTGTAGGTTTTACATCTAGCCCTGTTACACCAGAATTACTAGCCTTCGCCACTGTATAGACGCCCTCACCGTTTGACGGATAAATTATAGAGTAAGGCTTAGCAATGTTCATCGAATTGATTTCTTTTTCAAGCTGAGCAATCGTCATTTGGCTATCGTTCGTATAACGGACAGCTCCACCACCATGATGTTGAGCATGTTCTCCTTCTGATGTCGGTGCCTCTAATTGACGAGTCGCCCAAGGTATTTCAGAGACATCAGATGTTGGTGGCTTTTGTTGGAGTAATGGATACCCAAAAGTAGGATTTTCTGACGCTATATCTGCAAGCATGGAACCTTGAAAAGCTGACCATAATAGCCCAGTCGAAATGAACATCACCATTGGAATGGTAATGATTGTCCCAACAAGTGCATGCAATCTCTTACTTTTTTGCCTCTTATTCTCCGACTTGCCCTTCTTTAGGAGATTTCCTTTGAATGTCATATAAAGACCTGACAGTAATAAAAAGATCGTCCAACAAGCTGCTAGCTCTACTAAATAGTTTACAAAGGTACCACCAATAAAGAGGGAGCTATGCGTATTTCTCATAATATTTGAAAATGTATAATCGGCGTCCTGACTACCAACCATTTGATTGTGATCATCTAAAAATACGTACTTTTGTTTAGTGCCATTTGATAAAGTTAAACGCGTATTATATGGCTCCTCCAACATAATCACTTTCGTAGTAGAGTATCCTGCAAATGCCGCCTCCGCTTTTTCCACGGCATCATCAATTGTTAAGACCTCTTCCTTATGGCTCTCACCAAAGAAATAATCGTCATATAATCGATTTTCTACATCTGTAAAAAACAAATAACCAATCCCACTTAATGTGAGAGACAGCAATAAAGGCGTAATAAAAAGTGCTGCGAAAAAATGAAGTCGCCAAAACCTAGAATAAAGCAAATTTTTCATATTTAATCTCCAATCTCTCTATTTATAGCAGATTAATTATATAAGTAAAAAGTGAAATATGAATGAAGTCCTAAAGGCAGTTTTATGACAAACAAATGTATTCCAATTGGTATTATGTTATTAAGGTAGCCCAAAAAATCATAGCCAAACCTCAAGTTCGGCTATGATTTCAGAAAATTACATGCTCATATTCACAAGAATTTTACATTGGCTACGATCCTTTGTTAAAGCTTCAAAGCCTTTTTCTACGATATCCTCTATTGCAATCTGGCTTGTGATAACAGCTTGTCCATCAATTACACCACGAGCAAGTAATCGAATCACTTCAGGGAAAATATTCACATAGGCAAACGAGCCACTGATTTTTACCTCTGGAGAAACCACCGCATTAGGGTTAAATTCTACAGGTCTTTCCCAAACGCTGACGATTTTAAATTCGCCACCTGGATGAACAGCACTAACTCCGCTTGTAAATGTTGCTTGCACACCTGCTGCATCATACGCAACATCTACCCCACCAGTTGTTTTTTCACGTATAAACGCTACTGCATCCGTATCAATTGGATTAATGACATACGTTGCACCTAATTCAAGTGCTTTTTGGCGTCGTTCATCGGAAACCTCTACGACAAAAATTTCACTTGCTCCCGCAGCCTTCACAGCCTGCAAGACCAATAAACCAATAGGACCCGCACCAAAAATAGCAGCTGTATCGCCAAGCTTTAATTGACTTTGACGAACTGCGTGAACCGCGACTGCTGTAGGTTCAACAAGTGCGCCTAGCTCTAGGCTCATATTGTCAGGAAGAAGGTGAATATTTTCTTCTTGTACAACTGCATATTCTGCAAATCCGCCAGAAATTGTATAGCCATAAGATTGACCACGTTTACATAAGTTGGAATAGCCACGTCGACAATTATCACATTTACCACATGGAATTGGTGGCTCCACTGCCACACGATCTCCTACTTTTGTCTGTGTAACGCCTTTTGCAACCTCTACAACGACACCTGCAAATTCATGCCCTAATACGGGTTGTGTACGGAATGCATAAGCCCCACCAACATATTCATGTAAATCACTACCACAAATTCCTGCAAAGGCAACTTTTACTTTCACCATGCCTGGCTCTAGTGCTGGCAGTTGTGCCTCCTCTACTCGAATATCTTTTACACCGTAAAATTTTGCTGCTTTCATTCTATTACCTTCTTTTTAAGTTTGTTTGAAGACCATGTAACACGAAGTTCACTGCAAGCTCCGCAATCTGATCGGGTGTTGCTTGTAATGAAGAACGGTTTAAAAAGGGATTGTTCAACGAATACATTAACGTTCCCATAATAAAGTTCAGTGCAACATCAAGTGACTCGAAGTAAATGGTCTGTTGCTCCTGACAAGCCAATAAAATTGTCCGAAGTTGCTCCCAGGAAGGTAAAAACACATCCTTTAGCATCTCAAGCCTAGGACTATTCATGACTATTTCTTGCTGTAATATATCAATTAACTCATGCTCCTGGATTCGGTAAAGAACAAAGTTACGACAAAAGCTACGAAGCGCACCGATTGAATCTTGAACGTCATAATGAGCATTCATAAAGGTGTGGCGTAGCGGTTCAAATAATGCATTAAAGACATTTTCCTTGCCACCAAAATGATAGGAAACAAGTGCAAGTGACACATCTGCTTCTTCACAAATTTGTCTCACCGTGGTGCCATCAAAGCCCCTTGATGAAAACAAGGTTTTTGCCGCTTGTAAAATTTGATCCTTTACCTCTTTATTTTTTTCTTTTTGATCGATAGTTCTCACCTCTTTTTTTGAACAAACGTTCAAAACATTTGTTCAACGAAATTGTACGCCTACTATTATTAATTGTCAAAACATGCGCTTATTAAAAAATGGCTACTTCGTTTTTCGAAGTAGCCAAACATATTCTATCCTCTTAATTCTTTCAAAACATTTGCGTACGCTGCTAAAATAGATTGCTCATGTGAAGCATCATGCCCAACATATTGTTCGACAAGCTCCTTTAAGGGTTTAGGCTCTTGCATAATTTCAAATTTGAATAAGCTTTCATAGTACTCAACAACTTGTGGATTCATGTGGACCGCTCCTTTAATTTTTTCCATAAAAAAACATCTTTCCCTCATCAGAAAGATGTCTTTTATGACAAATACACGACATAATACGATGTTTGCCATATGGAAATAAGCTTTCTATTATTCATAGAAGCTACCTTGTTAGCAATCATCGTACTATGAGCATGCAGGAGAATTTCTCTAGTCACACTCAACACCCCCTATCCGCGTAGGTTTTTTGGCTGTACTAGATAAAGGCAGGTCTCCTGGCTTATGTTCATCACACCTTTCACCTTCCCATTACGACTCGTAACAGTGGCCTTTTGAAATGTGCTCCCATTTACAGTTGCGGGACAGCGTCGGATTCACACCGATCTTCCCTTTTAAACAAATTAAAAAATCTAATTTGTACCTCTATCCTATTATTCCGTTTTTATTATTATACCATAGTATTAAATCTTAACAGAATAGAAATGTTGGGCTTTTGAAGTTCTAAAGATTAGATTTAGAGCTCTATCCCTCTCTTTTGAGGTTTTATCCACTTAATTTGAAGCGCTATCCTCCACTTTTGAAGTTCTATCCACCAGTTTAAACTCTATCCTTCCATTTGATGATTTAGAATTCTATCCCCTACTTTTAAAGTTCTATCCACCAGTTCAAACTCTATCCTCCCATCCATTTCAAATATATAGAAATTACTCTATAATTAAGAAAAAAAGGGGACAGTCTGAGATGATAATGGGTTTACATCATGTGCAAATAACAATTCCGAAAGGTTGTGAGGAGCAAGGGAAGGATTTTTATTGTCATGTCTTAGGACTTCAAGAATTAGAGAAGCCTGATTCTCTTAAAGGACGTGGGGGATTTTGGTTACAGCTTGGTCAACAGGAGGTCCATGTAGGGACAGAGGATGGCTTCGATCGTTTGACCACAAAGGCGCATATTGCATATCAAGTAGCGGATATTCAGTATTGGCGGAAGAAACTCGCAGCTCATCAAATCAAGATACTCGATTCCGTGCCTATTCCTCATTACGAGCGTTTTGAATTCCGTGATCCCTTTGGTAATCGTGTAGAAATGATACAGAAAATCGTGTAGGCTGCCTCGTTTTGGGGCAGCTTTTTTCATGGAATTGTTCCATATTACATCTTACTGAAACATTTGTAATAAAACTGTAAATTCCCTTGATAAAGCCTTTTATAGCAAGTGTTGAAGCCCTCCCTTCAGTTACCCTGGTAACATTTACCGCCCAGAAGCCCTACTTTTTCATGCTACGATTATTTCCATGGCAAAGGTATACAGGAGAAATCCTACTAGATGCTTTAGGAGGTTACACAACATGAATAAACGATTTTTATCTACAACACTTGCATTAACAATTGGATTTAGTTCATTTGGAATGGTGCAAACAGCGATCCAGCCAATACAAGTAGAGGCTGCGACTACAAATGCTCAGAACAACGCACAGGCGGTAGCTGCAAAAGCAGACCAATTAATTCAGACTGGTAAAAGCTTAATGGGGCAAGCAACATACAGCAATTCGGTTTACAAGCCTACATACCCATACAAATTTTCTTGTGCTTCATTTTTAATGTACATCTTCGAGAAAAACGGGGTAGACCTTGGTACGTATAATGAAAATTATATGATTCAGCAAGGGACTTATGTAGCGAGAAACCAATTACAAAAAGGCGATTTAGTGTTCTTTAAAAGTAAAAAAACAGGAACTGACCCCGATCATGTCGGTATGTATATTGGCGACAATAAAATCATCCATATGGCTGATACCAAACAAAATATAGTTATCTCTGATTTAAATAGTAAGCCGTATTATAAAGAAAACTATGTATCGGCACGTAGAGTATTACCTACTCTGCTATCAGCCAATCCTGCAACAAAAGGCGATAAAATTGTTGAGAATGCGCTGACTTATAAAAATAAAGTATCGATTAGCTCGACAACAAATGAGTCAAGTCTACGCTTTACCGCTCCAGCATTTGTCGATTTCATCTACCGTAAAAGTGGCGTTAAACTCGGATCAACTTCTTTAAGCGGTTTAATGAGCAAAGGATCAACTGTAGCGCGTGCTAATTTGAAAAAGGGTGATTTAGTCTTCTTTAATAGTGTGAAAGGTTCAAAAAAACCTTCTCTTGTAGGGATTTATGCAGGCGATCACCGTATCATCATCCCTAATTCCGATGGTGTCATGACAAGAGTATTATTTGTTGATTATTATGCTCAACACTATATTACTGCGAAGCGCGTTATCTCTACTAAATAACTCTTCGCCCTGTTAAGTGCACTGACTTTTACAAGTACAGGTTTTACTTACTATGTCTTTAAGAAACATGGTATTGAGTTGAAGAATAAATTAGCAAACACAAGCTTTAGTTGGTAAACGTATTCAAAAATATCAGTTTCAAAAAGTAGATTTATTATTCATCTCTACCAATAGAAATCACACAAACGAGGATCTATTATAGGGAGTAATCAATATATTAATATGACTACGAACTGTTGTGAAACAAAGTTTAAGCATAACATGGGCAACAGCTCGGCGTGTTTTAAAATAAGTAAGAATTGGGTGTCTCATTCATTTTGAGACACCCTTTTTCTATGCGTTTTTTAGTTTATTGGCAAATTCGATCATGGATCTACTAGACATAGGTCCCTTAATTAAAACTATCGTGTCCGCATCAAGCTTTGGTTTCAATAATTCTAAAACGCCTGCTACCTCTTTAAACGTATGAACCTCTGCGCTGGTTCCATCCTTTTGCGCTTGATCGGCAATCTTCTCTGCCCTTTTGCCGATGGTAATCAATGTATCGATCTTTCTTACTGCTACCATGGAGCCGATTTCGCGATGATATTTTTCTTCAAAATTGCCTAATCGCTTTATATCCCCTAAAACAAGAATGACCTTTTTGTCTTTTCCCACCGTATCTAGCACTTTTAAGGCTGCCTCTACAGATGTTGGGTTATTTGTCCATGTATCATCAATAATCGTACTGTCACCAAGTCCTGTCGTAAATTCTAAATGTCTTGCCATCTGTTTAAATGTTCTTAGTCCTGCGATTGCCTGACGAATGGTCAGCCCCATTTCATGGCTAGCTGCAATCGCGGCTAAGGCATTATAGACCTGATGCTCTCCATAGCCTGGGACAAACACATTGTATGTTTCATCCGCTACCTCTAAAACAAACTTCATGCCCGTATTGGCAAACTCCACTTTCGAAGCCTTGTAATCTGCCGTATCCTGTAAGCCAAACTTGATAATCTTCCCTTTAAATCTTTTCAATGAGATTTTTTTAGTATTGGCATCATCAGCATTGATGATTAACGTGCCATCTTCTTTAATGCCTTCCACAATTTCTGCCTTAGCCTTAATATAGCCCTCCAAATTGAGACAGCCATCTAGATGATGCACACCAATGTTTGTAATGATCCCAATAGTTGGCTGATAGATCATACATTGATGTTTAATATTCCCCGTATTCCCTAAGCCTAATTCAAAGATAGCGGCTTGTGTTTTATCGTCAATGCCCGTTAAATAAGGTAATGATTGCCTTGGCTCGTTTTTACTACTGATGGATGCTTGCACTTGCCAATGCTTACTAGCAATATGTTTTAACATCTCTTTTGTCGTTGTTTTCCCACAAGTTCCTGTTAAAGCCACAACGGGAATTTCAAAGAGCCCACGATAATACTCGATAAATGTCCAATATGCCTGTGCAACACTTTTCACTTGTAAAACGGTTGTATTCTCCAGTGCATTTTTTAACTCTGTAGACGGTTTATCGGATATGATAAGAGACGGACCTTTCCGATCAATCTCTTGCCAGTTGATTTGATCGTTTCGACTAACAAACAGGAGCGAATGGCTCTTTGTTAAATCATGCCGATTATAGTAGATCGCCTGCTTAACAGACCATTGTTCAGATCCGTGAATGAGCTTTCCCTGTAGGACATTCCTAAGTTTCTGCACACTAATGGATTGCAAGTGTACTACGCCTCCTCTCTTTATCAATCTTGTAGATGACTTATTTCTTCTCTTGATCTAGCGTGCTGCTTTTTGATCAATTACTATACCTTATTAGAAAGCTCTTCTATGTGGCACAGTCAATATCCTATATGGAAAGAAGCTAATCAGCAGGTGGTGGAGGCTTTAGCTTTAGCTCCGTTGCTAGTTTAGAGACCTGTTTGCTATACATATCTCCCTTTATGAGAATGATGGTATTTTCATCCACAATCTTCTGCAATAACGGATAGACTAGCGTACTATTTTTAAATGTATAAACAGGCGCGCTAAATCCTAGCTTTACTGCATGATCAGCCATAATCCTTGCGTGTTCTCCAATGGTAATCAGGACATCCACGCCAATACGTTGAATTAATTCACCCGCCTGTTCGTGAATAATGTAGCCCCAAGAACCTAAATCGGTAATCGTACCAATAACCGCAATCTTTTTCTTTCCGTCACCTAATTCATTCAACACTTTTAAGGCAGCCTCTAAGGAAGTGGTTGTAATACTCCATGTATCATCCAATAACATGGAATGATTAATGCCCTCAAAGAGTTGCAGTTGTTTTTTTAATTGACGGAATGATTGAAGCTGTTGTGCTGCGACTGGAATAGGGATCCCCATATCATGGACCGCGGCAATGGCAGCAAGAGCATTATAAACCTGATGCTCTCCAAAACCTGGTACAAGTATGTCATAGCTTTTTCTATCATGATGCAGAATAAATTTCATCCCTTTTTGATAGTAGTGGATATGGCTTGCGCGAAAATCACAGGAGTCATGCTTTCCTACCCTAATCAAACGCCCACGAAATCTCGAAACATCTATTTTTTTCGTATTCATATCTTCAGCATTGATAATTAATGTACCTTTTGGATGAATGATATCTAGCATTTCTCCCTTTGCTTGAATATAGCCTTCTAATGTTTTGCAATAATTTAAATGATGGGCTCCGATATTCGTAATAATACCGATTGTCGGTTTGAAATATCTCCCTGCATTCGTAACGTCTCCAGGTGAGCCCACTGCTGTTTCAAAAACGGCAGCCTCGGTTTCATCCTCAATGCCCAGTAAATATTGCAAAGAAGCCGTTCTAGAATTGCTGCTCAATGTCGTCGCAGTCACTTTCCGATCAGCCGAAAGAATATGTTTAATCATCTCTTTTGTCGTTGTTTTGCCTGATGTACCTGTGATCGCGACAATTGGAATATGGAACTGGCTGCGATAAAAATGGACAAATTTCCAATAGGCCTCTTCTGCATTCGCTACCTGTATCATAATGACATGATTGGGAATGTCAGTTGGCCGATAAGCTCTATCGGTCACTAGCACTAGAGGAGAAAGTGGCTCAAGATTTTTCCAATTAACAATACGTTTACTTGTAAAAAGGGCCGTATTGGACTTTTTCACTTGCTTTAATCGATAAGCCCCATGCTGAATCAGTGTATCCTCTGACCCGTGCACTAGATAGCCTGCCGTAATCAATGCTAAATTTTTCACCGAAAGAGGCTTCATATCTTTTCTCCCTCCTTTCTTTTCTAGTATATGTAACCTTTTAAAAGTTGCTTGGATGTAGACAAGATACATAACTAGAGGAAATCTATTTCATTGCATATATATAAAGGTGATTAAGTATCTAAGTACCAATAGAAGGAGTGATATACCTGAAAGCCATTGTATTTATCGGTACAAACAAATCTGGGTCTAGTCGTGAAGCAACAAGGGCAGCAGAAAAATTAGGCTACTTCACAGTACTTTTCACAAATAATGAAAAACAACTTCAGCAGCGCAGAGCCTACCCCGACATCCATAAAATGATACTCATTGATACTTTTGATATCGAGAGCATGAAAGATGAAATTGAGAAACTAGGAAAAGCTGGATTAAATATTAAAAGTATCGTTAGTTTTGTTGATCCATTTGTCCATATTGCTTCAATACTATGTGATGAATTTTGTCAGAACTATACATCCTCCAGTGCCATTGAAACTATGGAGGATAAAGAAAAAACAAGAAAGTTTTTACAAGACCAACCATACTCACCAAAATTTTCGCTCATGAAACCGAACGAACCTATAGCTAAAAATTTAACCTTTCCATTAATCGTAAAATCTCCTAAATCAACTGGCTCAAAAGATGTCTTACTAGCAACGGATGCCGACCAGCTCAATAACCACCTCAAAGCACTACGCAGTAAAAATCCCTATGAAACCATCATGATTGAAGAATATCTAGATGGCCCTCAATATTTAGTAGAGGCGGTTGTTTATCAACGACAACCACATGTCATTGGTATAATTGAGCAAGAAATTACCCAAGGAAAACGATTTATCATTACTGGCTATGGTGTTCTAGTGAAAGCCCCTAAAGACATCCAATCAGGCATCGAGGAGGTACTCCATTCCATCGTGAAAGCCTTTGGTATTGAGAATGGGGCTCTTCACTTAGAGCTTCGATTAACCCAAAATGGTTGGAAACTTATCGAGATCAATCCTCGAATTTCAGGTGGCGCTATGAATAATATGCTACAAGCAGCTCTAGGTTTTAGTTTAGTAGAAGAAACACTGAAGATTTTGCTAGGAGAACAGCCTAATCTGCAACCAAGACATAAAAAATTTGTGTATACAAAATATGTCATTGTGGAAAGTAGAGGAATTTTAGAAAAGGTTATTGGCAAGGCAAGAGCGACAAGATCAACTGGCGTCGTTGAAGTATATGTCAAACCGAGAAGAGGCACCCTCCTCACCCCACCTTTATCGATGGGTCATCGTTACGCCTATGTCATTGCAGAGGGAGCAACCTTGAAGGAAGCAAGAAATCACGCAATCACTGCAGCGAAGGAAATAAAATTCATTTTGAGAGTTTGAAAAAAATAACCCGAATAATTGCCGCTTGCCAGTGGACAGTTACTCGGGCTTTTTTATCTTCATCAGTCGTAAACGATTATTCTTCTTTAAACGTTTGATCTAAAAACTTCACGGTTTCAAACATATTGGTTTTACTTGCACCCTTCACAAGAATGGTATCATGGGGCTTAATGAGCTTTTCAAGGAGGGCATGCAATTGATCTTTATTAATAAAATGATGTACTCTGGATGGGTCCATGCCCTTCGCGATGGCAGCATTACTCATTTCATCTGTCCTAAAGCCATAGGTAATAAATTCATCGATGCCGATCTCATACACGTACTCTCCAACCTTACGATATTCCTCTTCCCTCAAGACACCAAGTTCTCGCATTTGCCCAATAATGGCTACCTTGCGATTTGTTGCGATATTCTTCAGTACATCGAGTGCAGCACGAACCCCCTGCGGATGAGAGTGTACTGTATCATCAATAACCGTTATATCATCACGGCAATTATAAATCGTTAAACGTCTTGGTGGTTTTTTAAAGTTGAGCCCTGCCTGAATATCAAATGGACTAAATCCTAAAAGATCAGCCACTGCCACTGCATTCAATGCGTTGTATACATGATGTTCTCCTAAAATAGGAATATATAATTCTATTTCTTGCCCATGCAGCTTCATTTTAAAGGACATGCCGACATCTTTATATTGCAAATCATATGCACGGTAATCCGCTTCTTTTTTAATGCCTACCGTGATGATTTTCCCTTTAAATTGCTGTGTCTCTAAGTATCTTGAATTGTCATCATCTTGATTGACAATGAGTAATCCCTGTTGATCCATACCATGAATCAATTCCGATTTTGCCTTGGCAACACCCCTTACATCTCCATCAAAGTTCCCAACATGGGCTAAGCCTATATTCGTTACAATACTAATATTCGGCTGGATGATGCTACAGTGATTGGTAATAATGCCTGGGTAAGCCATACCATACTCTAATACAACGGCCTGATGTGTATCATTGATTTCTTCCTTATGCTTTTTCGTATGCTCCGTCGTATTCCAATAATCCTTTGATTCAAATACATTCCACTTTTTCGATAAGATCGAACCCACAAATGCCTTTGTCGTGGTTTTCCCTGCACTTCCTGTAATCGCAATAATAGGTAAGGTTTTCTTTGCCTCCACCTGCTTCGTTTTTTGTTGGACAATTTTCTTTTTGAGCGGTTTTTGATTTTTGGCAAGATACATCGCATAACGGATAGAATGGATGACCACATCTAATTCCAAGTAAAAGGCAGGAGGACAGCCTGGGCGCCAATTGACCTCATACATCCAAATTTTTTGATTTTGATCTAACCCTACATCAATGCCAATTTCATCAATAACTTCCCCAAATTTCGCCATTTGAATTTCATCCAGATGATGTGCCAGCGCCAGTGAAAAATGCTCAAGCATTCGCCGAATATTATAGGCCTCTTCCTTAAACTCCTGCTCCAAAAAAGGATCTAAATAATTGGTATAGCCACCATTATTAATATTCGGTATGATGGAGCCATTCGGTGCAATGCGTGGATACACCGTTGTCACTACCCATTTACCTTCTCCATTTTTTTGAACATGTAGGCGGAAATCATAGACCTGACCAGATTTTGTAACAGATTGAATATACGGCTGCATAATAAAGGTGCCAGACGCAAGTTGCTCCTTTATCAATGCATCCAATTGTGGCTTTGTATAGGTTGTCGTGGTGCTATCCTTTCGCACCTCAAAATATTTGGCTCCCGCCTTCGTTATAAAATAAATACCCTTCCCTTTTCGTCCATCAATTGGCTTAAACACAACTCGTTTATAATAATTAACGAACTTATGAAATAAATCGGCATCCTTTACAATTTCAGAGGGAATCAAATACTGTTCAAATTCCTTCGCTTCCTTTAATCGTTTCATCACATTCCATTTGTTCCCGATTGAATGGGTTGTGAATGGAATCTCCTCTTTTAAACGGTCAATAATCTCCTTCGAGACAGATAATTTCTCAGGGCTTCCTGCATTATAGATAACATCAGGAAAGGGCATTGTTTTCTCTTGCCATTGTCCATTCTCATAGACTTTTGCTCGAATAGAACGTTTGGCAAAGTCCACACTTTTAGGTGTGAAGTAAAAAAATGTTGCGCCTTCAGCTTTCGCAACTGCTGCAAAGGCATAGGACTTGAGCACTGTTGTTGGATCAAGTCGATGATGCAGCATACCAATAATCGTCATAGCTAAACTTCCTTTCATTAGATTCTCTCTCTATTACATTCACTTTGTATCCCTTGCATATAGACAGATGCTCTAGCTTTAGTAGTTTAATATGGTACTACCATTTCGGCTCTATGATAAATTTCCCCTTCAACATGTCTGGCTTTAAGAGCTGAATGGCCGATATACCACTGAGTTCAATAGATTTCTTTGTACTTGTTTTTTCTAACCTCACCACATCTGCAATCGAATTTGTATCGTTTCCTTCATAATCAAAAGCACGCAACAATGATACTGTGCCACGGCAACGCTCTCTATCAACAGCCTCAATGCGGAAAAACTCTGTCTCAAACTGTTTCACTGTATCCAATAAGCTTAAATGAGCACCACTATGTGTAATTAAAAAAAATGGAATCGTATCACTCCCGACAATTTTAATAAGTAGCTGACCAAAATATTTAGAATGAAAATTCATCATAATATCCTGAAGATCCTTTAAATCACTTAAAGCTTCACATAAAAAGTGATTTCTTTTCTTATCACTATTCAATTCGTAGCCCCCTCTCTTAGTTTGACTATACGATTTGATCCGTGTAAGTTGCCCTCTCGTTATCATATGTTGCGACAAAAAATATGGCGACTTCTTCCTAAAGAAACTAAAAAAACCTCCACCAATGAGGGGGAGGCTTTTGCAAAAGCTTATGTTGCGAGGAGATCATGTATTGTATATTGTTCTAATGCAGTAACGGTATGGTGTTTAGTATTGAATGGTAATTGCTTGGTAATCTCGTTCGGAATGACCACTGTATAAAGCCCCGCTGCTACAGCGGCTTGTGCGCCATTTGGTGAATCCTCAATTGCCATGGCCTCATCAGCCTCTATTCCTAATTGTTCAAGCGCCTGCAAGTAAAGCTCTGGATCAGGCTTAACATTTGTCACCGTGTCAGCGCTACAAAAGCAATCAAAGTAATGTCGGATACCCAGCCGATCCACATACACATCAATCCATTGACGACTGGAGCTACTTGCAAGTCCAATCTTCAAACCCGCTTCCTTTGCCTGCTGCAGCAATGTTAAAATACCAGGTCTTAGCGTTTCCGTTTCCATCCATTGTGCATGGCGTTGCTGAATGGATGTTTGAAAAGCCTCCACATCCAGTTGTATGTGATGATGTGTAACAAGATATGTATAGGGATTAAAGGTTTGAAGATTGGTCCCAAGGCACTTAGCATAGGTTGCTAACGATAATTCAACACCATATTGTGCATAGGCATCCTTAAAAACGTTATACCATGCTGTTTCCGTATCAATGATTGTACCGTCAAAATCAAAAATTAGAGCTTTTATCATCAAATTCCCCCATTCTATTGGTTTGCGCTGAACTAAGCCTAGGTTTTGGCAGACCTCTCCGTCGATTTTCTAATCCTATCCATTACTTTCGCATCTCTATCCGCCTATCTCCTCAAGCATCCAACTCTTTTGCAAAGCTATCCATCACTTTGCTAATCCTATCCGTCGATTTAGATCCGCTATCCGCTACTTTCGCATCTCTATCCACCTATCCCCTCAAGCATCCAACTCTTTTGCAAATCTATCCATCACTTTGCTAATTCTATCCATCAATTTAGACCCGCTATCCGCTACTTTCGCATCTCTATCCGCCTATCTCCTCAAGCATCCAACTCTTTTGCAAATCTATCCATCAATTTGCTAATCCTATCCATCAATTTAGACCCGCTATCCGCTACTTTCGCATTTCTATCCGCCTATCCTCACAGATCTGACCCTTTTGCTAGGCTATCCACCACTTCTTCATCTTTATCCCCCTGATTCAACAAGATAACGCCTCCTATAATGAGGACAATACCGATCGCAGAATAAACAGTAAAAATATCGTGCCAAATGACAATGCCTACCAGAACGGTTAAAGCTGTGCCGACACCTGACCAGATAGCGTAGGCCAAGCTTAATGGCATGGTTTTTAAGCAGAGGGATAGGCTATAAAACGAAATACCATAGCCAATTGCTACCGCCAAGGATGGAACGAGGACAGTAAAGCCGTCTGAGAACTTCAGCATGGTTGTTGCAAAGACCTCGCTTATAATCGATAGTGTTAAAAATAAATAGCCTTTCATCCTGTTCAGCCTCCTAATGACCACCAGCAAGATTGAGTACCACAACACCCAAGATAATGCATAGAATCCCTAATACCTTCTTGCGATTAAATCGTTCCTTATAGAGGACAACTCCCACAATAGCGGTTAACGCTGTCCCTAAACCTGCCCAAATTGCATAGGCTGTGCCAATAGGAATCACTTTTAATGTTAAGGCTAAACAATAAAATGCCGTTCCATAGCCTACTACTACGCCAATTGATGGCCCAATTCGTGTGAAGCCCTCCGTACGCTTGAGCAAGGAACTGGCAAAAACCTCTGCTATAATAGCGAGCATTAAAAAACTAAAAGCCGTCATTCAAAAAATCCTTTCTGCTTTGCTTCTAGATGTCATCTTCTTCCTCTACATACTCCAATATATCTCCTGGCTGGCAGCCCAAAGCTTTACAAATGGCATTTAATGTAGAAAAACGTACGGCTCTTACTTTGCCTGTTTTTAAATTAGAGAGATTGACAATCGAAACATCTACCCTCTCTGCAAGTTCACTCAGCTGCATTTTACGATCCGCTAGCATACGATCTAATCGAATAATTATGGTCATGTTTTCACTTCCTAAGCTGTTGCATCATATTCATCCTGAAGGAATGCACCGTATCGGAAAATACGTGCAAAGGTCCAAATCACCACACCACATAGTAAAAGAGTCCAGTGAATGCCTGTAAAATGATAGCTAATCCCCTTGATCAAACCCGTCTCTACAAATCGGGACTCCAATTGGAATTGTTGCATAATCAGATAGACGGTATATGTACGAAATGCATTTACTGTCAAGCTCAATACAATCACACAGTAGGCAATTCTCTCCATTTTTTTACTATTAGCGAGTGAAAATACAATACCTTTTGATAAGTTACTTAATATATTCCTCACTTGTACAATAATCATTAATAAAATAGCTATGTATATTGTAGCAGTAAATAGAAAGGTCATGACATCTTTTTTTGAATAGTGAATGTCCCTTGTCACATGGTCTGCCAGCTTCATTTCCAATCCTTCTAACTGAACGGCAGCGGTCACACTGCCCTTTGCTAATAAATGATTCACTTGTTGCTCTGATACCACCATTGCTCCCACCATAAAAATCGCGAGCATCGTCAAGACAAAAATCATCATCACCATGATGATGGTAAAAGCGGTACGAAGCCCCTTTGTCATCCATCGAAATTCTTTACTTTGAATTGTTTGCCCCATTATCCACCTCTCCCTCCCTTCTCTCTATTATACATCCCATTTTATCTCTATCAATAATTTTTTAATGTTTATCATTAATAAATTATTGATAAAGATAAACCCTCTAAAGGTAGAGGGTTTATTTTAATAATCCTATCTTTACTAAATATTCTTTTGCTACTTCTGCTGCAAGCTTTCCTTCTACATTCACCTGATAATTCATTTCTCGCATTTCATCATCTGTAATGTGATCAGCTAGTTGATTTAACGCTTCTCCAATCTCTGGATAGTCAATCAGCGTTTCTTTCCTTAGTAAAGGCGCTCCCTGGTATGGTGGGAATAATGCTTGATCGTCCTCCAATACACGTAGCTTGTATTGACGAATTTCACTATCCGTTGAATAAGCATCTAGCAAATTAATATCACCTGATTGTATTGCCTGATAGCGAAGCTTTGGCTCCATCGTTGCAAGTGTCGTAAAGGCTATCCCATACCGTTTTTGTATGCCAACATAGCCATCCTCACGGTCATTAAATTCTAATGTAAAGCCTGCTTTCACCTTCTGCTCTATCGGTTTAAGATCAGAGATTTTTTGCAGTTGATAGCTCTCAGCCAGCTCCTCTGATACAGCGAGTGCATACGTATTGTTATAGCTCATGGGACTTAGCATGACCATATCGAATTGCTCCTGCATCCCCTCTTTCGCCTGAAGATAGACGTCTTCTTGGTTATTATTAATGGCTTCTTCCTTTAAAAACTCCGAAATAGCGGTGCCTGTAAATTCAGGATAAATATCAATACTGCCCGATTTCAATGCATTGAATACAAATGAAGTTTTACCAAGCCCTGGCTTTAATGTCACCGTTAAATCGGTCTCCTGCTCAATTAATAATTTATACATATTGATGAGAATCTCAGGCTCCGCACCAAGCTTTCCTGCAATGACAATTTCATCTTGCTGTTTACTGCTTAGGAGCGGGAAGAAAATCATTACCAGTGCCGCTAAACTAATGAGACTCAACGTCGTTACTGTTTTTTTAAAGGACAGAGATTCTAACTTTTTAAGCGCCACATCAAAAATCAGGGCTAAAATAGCAGCGGGAATGGCTCCTATAAGAATGAGTGCCGTGTTATTTCGGTCAATCCCAAGTAATATAATATCTCCTAAGCCTCCTGCACCAATTAAAGCAGCTAATGTTGCTGTTCCCACAATCAGCACCATCGCTGTCCGAATACCAGCCATCATAACAGGCATAGCAAGTGGTAGCTCAACCTTTACTAAACGCTTTGATCGATTCATTCCCATAGCTAATGCCGCTTCTTTCAGTGATGGGTCAACCTCATTGATGCCCGTGTAGGTGTTTCGTAGAATAGGCAACAGCGCATAGACGACTAACGCAATAATTGCGGGAACTTTCCCAATACCGAATAAAGGGATTAATAAGCCGAGCAACGCTAAGGAAGGAATCGTTTGCAGCACAGCACTGATTCCAATAATACTCTCGGCTATTTTCTTTTTATTGGTTAAATAGATACCTAGGGGAATAGCGATGAGGACAGCAAAAAATAGCGCAATAAAAGAGATTTGGATATGCTCTAGTAATGCAGCCAGCAGCTGTGCCTTCCGTTCCTGAAATACATCTACCACATTAGCCACCATGCACATGCCCTCTTTTCTTAGAATCCGCTGCTAAATAACGAAGCGTGGAAGCTCTTGTCACCATGCCAATGAGCTTGCCATTCTCTTCGACACCTAACAAGTCATGCTCGGCTAATTTTTCAAGAATCGTCGGAAATGGGGCATCTACAGGAATGGTATGCCCAAAGTCGTTTGTCACTGTGATTGGCTGTAACACATCATGGATCGTAAACAATTGATCCGACTGCTTACCTCCAATAAACTGTTGGACAAAATCATTTACAGGATTTTGTAGCAATTGCTGTGGAGTGCCTATCTGAACAATTTCGCCATCTTTCATAATACAGAGACGATCTCCTAATTTCAGTGCTTCCTGCATATCATGTGATACAAATACTATGGTTTTCTGGATGGTACGCTGCATCTCTAGTAGATCATCCTGTAGTTTGGTGCGACTAATAGGGTCTAGCGCACTAAAGGGCTCATCCATTAAAATAATTTCTGGGTCAGCTGCCAAGGCACGAACAACGCCAACCCTTTGCTGTTCGCCTCCTGACAGCTCCTTTGGCTTACGCTGACGATATTTCGCTGGCTCCAGACCCACCAACGCTAATAGTTCGTCTACACGCTGATGGATTTTCGTTTTACTCCATTTCTTCAGTTCTGGTACAACCGCAATATTTTCCTCTATTGTCATATGCGGAAATAGGGCGATTTGCTGTAGTACATAGCCAATACTCCAACGCAGCTCATGGATATTATAATCGCTAATTCTTTTATCATTGATCCAGATGGTGCCTGCTGTTAAGGGTATTAATCGATTAATCATCTTCAACAAAGTAGTTTTGCCGCATCCACTAGGGCCAATAATAACAAAGAATTCACCCTTTTTAATTTCTACATTTAGCGCTTTGACAGCTATTTGGTTGTTATCATATTGTTTTGAGACATTGTCAAATGTAATCATCTGTCATCTCCTTTAAAATGTGCTCATGAAAGGCGTTCACTTTTTATATTTCACCAACAAAAATCATTTCAAACATTTGTAGATAGCTGCAACTATTTCATTCTAAATACCTCGCCTTTGGGCACAA
Source organism: Lysinibacillus sp. JK80 (assembly GCF_027557635.1). Classification (NCBI taxonomy): domain Bacteria; kingdom Bacillati; phylum Bacillota; class Bacilli; order Caryophanales; family Bacillaceae; genus Lysinibacillus; species Lysinibacillus sp. JK80. The sequence goes on from NZ_CP058997.1 coordinate 1,316,041, forward strand.
ACGGTAGCTTGGCCCCCTGTGGTAGTACGAAGGCATGCTGTCTTTTAATGGCTAAACGATCACATTGTCCATCTGTAATAATCAGAATAGGACCATCCTTTGGAAAATCCTGTGCTGCTTCAAGTAGCTGTATACCAGGCTGTAACACTGTGCCTCCTCTACCTCTTACCTTCACTTTCGTTAATAGTTCTTCAGGGGCTAGATAGCCCGCGTCATAAGCAACAGCATCACAAAATATAACCCGAACAAAGGGGACATCTCTAGCGATGCTATAGCTCGCTATTGTGCCGAGTGCTTTTCCTAGTAAGAGTCGGTCCATGGAGCCTGATGTATCAATAAGGACTGCGAAAGTACGTCCATCTTCCTCACCGCTTTGATGAATCCATCTTGGTCTAGCTATATCAGGTGTCGATGCTTGCCTTCTACTGGGGCGGGTATACGTTCTAACTTTCTCTATCGGTTGAAACATCCGATCAAACCATTTGGCTAATGCCACATCCCAGGCAATAGGAGGCTGTGCTAGGCTACGAATTTCCTCAATGAGCCCTTGTGGCAAATATCCTCTCTCTTGGGTCATATGATAGCTTAACCCTTGACTCAATGCCCTTCTATAAAAAGCATCTAAATCCACCCCAACCTTGCCTTCCCAAAAATCTGGTGGATTCGTTTCGATCATATCTCCTATGCCCTGCCCTCGAAAGGTTCTTAATTTGCGATACATCCTAATCTCTGTAACTATACGATCATAAATAGATTCGGCTGAAAGTCCCTTTAATGCTGGATCATATAGCCCGCCAAATGCTGGCATCTCGCCGATTTGCATATCGATGAGCCAGCCATTGATAACATAATCACAAGCAACATTCCATAAGTAAGGATCACGTCCTTGTCTGCGGGTCGCATGGCTTAAACCTGCATGCAGCAATTCGTGTGCCATGAGAAACCGCATTTCCTCATCGGTCATTCCCACCGCCGTATTCAAATAAATTTCCTTTGTTTCGACTGCAATGGCTGCGACCGAAATATCCATTCTTGTGCAAATAAGTGGGTCTTCAATGATCGCAAAATCTGCTGCCAAAGCACCAAATAAGGGATAGGAGCTCATAAACCAAGCCTTTGCGCGCTGTGCTTGTGTTACCCTCGTTGTGCCTCCCAATGTATTTTCTACCCCTCCCGCTACTCGTATGGCACTTTGCACGGCTTTCGATAAACCTTGTGCAAATAATGCAGCGAAATTACTATTCCCTCGATAAAGATAGCCTGTTTGATTTTGTGATATAACAAAGTCCCCTTGACCTGGCATTGTACTATAGCCTTTCAAATCATCTGGCACACCTTCGCGTAAAAATCTTTCATATAATTTTTCCTCAGAGCTAATGGCCTCAAAAAGAGGATTACTCATTTCCTTTGGTGCTTGACCAAATTTTAGCTCTGCTAAAAATTTTGTTATATAGCAGTCACAGGCAATATTCCACAGCTCCTGCTGCTCTTTTGGTTGATGATGATGTAAGCCTAGGTGTAGCAAGCAATGCGCTATCACATAAGCCCATTCATTTGGCTGACCTTTTTTATCCTGATTCACATAAATAACACCTGCGCTTGTAACGTAAGCCCAATCCTTTTGGGGCATACTTTCGTATTGCATGTAAACAGCATGACACAACGCCTCGAACAGGGGATGTGTACAGACAATGTCATGCCCACGTGCGATGGCTTTCTCATTTTTATGCTCCTGCTGTGATGCTTTCTTCTTTTTGGCCATACGCTACCCTTCCTTTTTGGCTACTAAACGCGGTAAATCTCGGATAACCTCCAGCATAAACCAGGCAGGTAATGCTTCACCCTTTTGCTCTGACACAACCATCTGTGCAATTTCTAAGCTGATGGATGATAGGTCCTTGATCAAGTCTTTGGCACGAAAGGCTAATTGCCGTTGATTGCCCTTCAATGTCGTATGCTCGTTCGGAAGCTCCTTCAGTAACTGAGCCCGGAAGGATTGTGCCATGAAATAAAGCAAATCTCTTTCATCAGGTTGATCGGGCCAACGTAATTCTCCTTGAATAATTTTAGCGAGATCATATTTACTTTGCACTTGCTTGATAAAGGCTTTAAATTGACTGGCAGTATGCGCGGACAGGCAGCTACTTGCTAATAGATCAATTGTTTGTTCTTGTAAGCTATTGCCATATGCATACAAACAATCACTTAACATATGCCATGAACGAGGCGTGGAGAAGGGTTCTTCTGTTTTCGGAGGTTCGCTCCATAAATGATCGGGACGCATTTGAATATACTCAATCACATATGGATGTATTTCATGTGTATAGGCCCATTCAAGCCAATCTTTATGCGATGCCCTCAGCTGAACATGGACCATCCGATTGATTAATGCGGAGGACATCGGCTTAACAATCGCGTTATCCTGAGCCCGATTGCCTGCACCAATAACAATCGTACCCTCTGGCAATGTAAACTCTCCAATCCTGCGTTCATGAATAAGACTATAAAACGCTTTTTGTACTTCCTGTGAGCAAGCATTTAATTCATCTAAAAAAAGGCAATAAGGTTCATCGCGTGCAATCATTTTGGGTGGACAAAAAACACTGTAGCCATCCTTAATCTGCGGAACACCAATAATATCCTCAGGTGCTAGCTGACTGCCCAATAACGATACACAATGTAGCCCTAATTCACTAGCAAAGTTTTCAACAATCGCTGATTTCCCAATGCCAGGTGCTCCCCAAATAAAAACTGGTCTTATTGTCGCTACATTCAGTAGAAAATCATATAGTTGTTTTTGTGTCACATTAAAAATCGTATTCAATCAAAACGCCCTTTCAACTCATTGTTTTAAAGGTTAATAATACCATTTTCTATGAAATTAATCTTGTCTCTACCATTCTATGAAATTGACTGCCAATTACTAGCTGTGAGAAAATAATAAAAATTGTAGTAGAGAGGTCGTGACCTATGCATAATGGCTTTCAGTTTTTGGCGATTTCACAACTAGCAAAAAGGTTTCCAGCAGACTCTTGGTGGGCAAAGTTTTACAAGGATTTTAGTGAGGATGATCTAGTAGCGTACTATGAGGGGGATTTAACACTTCCCTCTCTTGATTTGGACTGGGATATGCCATTCCCACAACAGGACAAGACCATTCTCATTTTCATCAATGGTCATCTAACCGTAGACACCCTCTATAATTTAGAGACAGATGGGGCAATTGGGCTGATAGTGATGGGCAATGTACTTTCTAAAAATATAGCTGTAGGTGGTCAGGAAATCTATGTGCACGGGCATCTGACAGTCGAGAATATATTATGTGGCTCCTACAATCATGGCGAAACGATCGTTAATGGCAATCTTCAGGCAGCAATTTTGGTTCAAGATGATGAGTATCGCATCAACGTAAAGGGTCAGAAGTCGATTCCTTGTATCGTAAATATATGGCACGGAGATGGCGTTTTTCAGGAGCTCCCTATCCGTATTGAAGATGTATTAGTAGACGAGATATTTTTACCTGAGGATGAGGATGACATCGGCTTTTCCTTCACTTCACTCGTGGAAATTCTAAAACAAGGGCGTTCTGCACTCACTCAATTTACAAGCGTTCCTCAAAGGACAATAGCAACTCCTATTTATTTCACGCACCATTCGATCAATGCGGAAAACATACTGAAACTGACTTCATGTATTCTGATGACACCTGACAAACCTTCTTTCGATTTGACGGAACAGGATGTTTATTTTATGATCCAACGCGCACATACCAATGCTGATGGAGATGTACGCAATGATAGTATTTATATATTGACCTCGCAGTGTCATTATTTTATTTGGCTTAATGAGGATCAATCCGTCTCTCTCTTGACAAAAACACTAGATGAAGAAGCTGAATGGTGGGATATTACAGCATCCCCCCAGGAGGATTTAGTGGATTTACAACAGCACTGGCTGATGTTGTTAACCTGCATCAATGTAGCAGAACTTTACTTGCATAGTATCGAGGTGCGAGATGTACAACAAATTCTCCAGCATCCTACGATTCTGGATTTAGACGATGAACATGATGGATTGTGGGATGGTTCCAAATGCTATAGCTTCCGTCAAACCTATTTGGATGATGAAGGCGATAGGATACATGCTCGCATTGAAATTATGACGCCTGATGAAGCGTATTATTTTTATACGCTCGAAAATCAATCCTATGTTGCTCGCCACTATCAGCCTCCTAACGTTTTTGGTCGACAAGAGCTATCTTATTTAAACACGATTCAATGGGAAGCGTCCGAGCGATATTTTGAGAGATTCAAACAATTTATGTCTCAGAATTTTAAGATAGATTTAGGAACTAATTAAGGCAAGAAACGTTCTATTAATGATGAAGTCTATTCAACTATACATCTCTTTCACTCTCTGTAATAATGAGAGATAGCTAAACTTTTAATAGAAGGGAGGGAGATGTGGTCACGACCAACATCCAGCTACAATGAAATACGTGCTAAACTTTTTTAAAGGACTTATGATTGTCGTTGTTGTTATTTGTATTTCGTTTTATATGGTGACACAGTTATTTAATACGACTGAAAGAGAAGAGTCTGTGGTTATTGATGATCGTCCAAGTGTGGAAGAGTTTATCGGTGAGATTGCAGAGACCGCACGAGATCTTGGTGCTGACAATGACTTATATGCATCCGTGATGATTGCTCAGGCGATTCTAGAAAGTGAGCATGGGCAAAGTGGACTTGGCTCTGCCCCTAATTATAATCTTTTTGGAATGAAAGGCAGCTACCAAAATAATTCCGTCACACTCGAAACCACAGAGGATGATGGGTCAGGCAACCTTTCTACCATCATGGCTGACTTCCGCAAATACCCTTCCTATGAAGCATCCATGCAGGATTATGTAAAATTAATGCGTAATGGCGTGTCATGGAATAAAGATTTTTACGCAGGCGTTTTCAAAAGCAACACAACTACCTATACAGATGCGACGAAGTTTTTAACAGGCTCCTATGCAACTGATTCGGCTTACAATGAAAAATTAAATACATTGATCGCAAAATATGACCTTCAGCAATATGATAGCCCTGTAAAAGATAAGAAAACCATCACGGTGGCTGATGGAGATTCACTTTTGAAGATTGCCGAAGCCTATAATGTGAAAGTGACATCACTTAAGCAGTGGAATCAGCTTCGAACGGAACGACTTGAAGCAGGCCAGCAACTTAATATTTATCATTATTAACATAAAACGTCCATGACTCATCAAGGAGTATGGACGTTTTTTCTCATGAAACTAATTCGTTTGTCTAAACGTCTTAGTGTAAAAATGCGGAAAGGATAGGAACACAGTGAAGCGTATACAATTGCTCAGTCTTCTCGCCGTTAACCTTATGCTATTGCCATTGATTCAGCTTAGCTACAATCTATATTTCACAACAAAAATAGCAGAGGGTTCCTTTTATCTTATTATTTTCCCCGCTCTTATTATTTTATCGAACCTCTTACTATGTTGTAGTCGGCAAAGAGTAGCAGCTTCTATCCATTGGACCTTTGTCTATGTGGGACAAGGCACCTCTATCGCCTGTTATTTTGTGTGGCATTATGGGCAACTAGAGCCCTATCCAGATATGCCCCCAGGTGAAGCAGTGTTTGATTTATGCATGAGTACATTTTTAATTGGGCTCTGGCAGTTTATCGTGTTAGCACTGATCCATCTCAGTACGTTTATCATCCTCAAGATGGGACTGACCTTTAAAAAAGCTTAACTAGTCTTCTATGAGTTATATAAAGTACCTACTGCTAGTATGGTCGTGGCTAAATCCTGTCGATAGAGGGGGTGTTTGGCATCTAGACTATTAATCGTTACTTCATTACCACCTAACGATGAATGGACATACAAATCATCACCCATGTATAGAGCAATATGACCTGGAAAATAGATTAAATCACCCTTCTGCATTCGGGCTTGCTCTATGTTAACGATAGGGAAGCCCTCTACTATTCGGGCATCACGATAAATATAGACACCGTTTAACATATAAGCCATTGAACATAAACCAGAGCAATCAATACCTAGTGGCGATTTGCCACCCCAGCGATAAGGGACCGTTAAATAGCTGAGCGCTGTGTCCACCACATTTTCTCGGAACTGCTGCTCCGATAATGAATGTGCTGTTATTTTTGGTTGTAGCCATTTTGTTCGAACATACCCTATTTGTCCTGACACTAGCTGTACAGCTGACCATTCTTCAGGTACTGCTTCGTCTGACATAACACGAATGGAAGAGCCTCTTACAAGCGTTAGCAGCTTTGTACTTTGAATACGTGGCTGCTGCAAAACATCTGCAAAGCTTTGACACACTACATACTGTGCATCTTGTTGCCATGTAGATGCTAGTGCTTCCTCTTTTAGTAAGTCTGCCTTCTGACAATAACCCTCGTAACGATAGGCCGTTTGAATAGAAACCCAATCTTCATTGACATCCCTGATGATCTCTACGGTCATCCCATAAAGCACTTCATCGACTAGTTCAGAATCTTTATCTGGCATGGCATGCAAGCTAGCAATCATGGCTGTAACGATAGCCTTCATCCTTCTCCCCCTTCCGCTTCACCAACTGGTCATAGACAACTTTTGATAGACGACCAATGAGTTGGCGTGCCTGATCATTGTCCGTTACATTTGTTATAAAAACACCCATACTATAATCGACTGCATTCGTGTAAAATATCCCTACATCATGATCGACTGTATCCAGTCCGCCTGTTTTATGTGCCAGCCTCACATCCTCTACTAGATAGCGCTTTAGGGAGTCATGTATACGCTGACGGCTTAAAATATCAATGACTAGTTTATTGTAGGGAGGCGATAAAAGCTCTTGCTGATAGATTTGCGTATAAAGATGTGCCATATCCCTTGCTGATGTGCGATTATCTATGCCCTTTGCTAGCCGCTCCACATCCATCATTTTTCGCTGTAGCAGTGTGTCCTGTAAACCGATATGCTGAAAATAGTCATTCAAATATTCCATGCCAACTACATCGATTAAGACGTTCGTAGCTGTATTATCGCTAGTAATAATCATCCACAATAGCAGATCATAGAAAGTGCTTTGTGTAAGTCTTTGTTCACTAATCACACTAAAATCCACCCAATCAGTTGGTGAAATCGTAAGCGTAGAATTAAGTGATAATTTGTTTTTCTCTATATATGAGAGCAAGGCTAACAGAATCGGCACTTTGATTAAACTTGCACTTGAAAATGAAGTCTCTAGCTGATGACTGATGAGCAACTGATTCGTTGTTAGATTTTTAATAAACAAATGTACGTTATAGGGCGATTCTTGAATAAGTGTAGTAATTCTCTGCTCCATAGACCACCTATCCAACTACATGGATACGCTGATTGTCCGCATCCATCTTGACGCTTCTTCCTAAAGGAAGCGACATCGTTGGTAAACAATGACCACATGCCAAATCTGCAATCATAGGCTTCCCTAAAGGCACTAGAATTTCTTGAAAAATAGTTTGTAATGATAAGCTATGAGCTGGCTTTTCGGAATTTTCAAGTTCGCAATTTGTCCAAGCGCCCAATAAAATGCCTGCCACGTCATCTAGCTTTCCTGCCAGTTTTAATTGTGTCAGCATACGATCCACCCGTTGCTCCGTTTCATCGATATCTTCTAAAAACAGAATTTTACCTCGTGTATCAATTTCATAGGGCGTGCCAAGTGAAGCTGTCACTAATGTTAAATTGCCACCGATAAGTTGACCTGAAGCACTCCCAGCCACCAGTGTGGACATGGGCTGGTGAGAAGGATTTTTTAAGTAGTACGCCTTTCTTTCATTCTCCATAATCAGCTGAATGAACGACTGCCAAGTATAGTCATCCATCTCCTGTCTAATAAATTCTGTGGATGGCATCGGCGTATGATAGGTTACAAAGCCACATAGCTGATTAAAAGCTATATGTAGAGCGGTCACATCACTATAGCCAGCAAATACTTTTGGATTGGCACTTATCAAGTCAAAGTCTAATTGGGCTAAAATTTTCGTCGCACCATAGCCCCCACGTATACAAAAAATACCATCAATCATTGGATCATCAAACATACGATGAACATCTGCTACCCGTAAATCATCTGTGCCTGCTAAATAGCCATGTCTTGCGTGACAGGTCTCCCCAACGACCACATTGAGCCCTAGCTTTTCGATACTAGCAATAGCAGGTTGCAGCTTTTCGGGTGGCGTTGCTCCAGAAGCACTAATAAGACCAATTGTGTCACCCTTTTTCAATGCCTTTGGACAAATCATATCTTTTCCTCCCTTTTCAGTGAAGTACGATAATGGGCAAGTTCCTCTTCATTGGCTAAAATAAAATGACCTTCCTCTATCTCAACAAATGAGGGGGGATTTTCATCATAACAATGCTGTGACGGATCATACACTTCTACAACTTTCTCCCGCTCCTTATAGGGATTCGGCTCTGGTACTGCTGATAATAAAGCCCTTGTATAAGGATGCAGCGGATGAGCGAAAAGCTTTTCTGTTTCCGCTAGCTCCACAATCTTCCCCTTATAAATGACTGCCGTACGATCCGTAATAAAACGGACAATCGATAAATCATGGGCAATAAATAAATACGTTAAATGATTTCGCTGTTGAAGGCTTGCTAATAAATTTAATACTTGCGCTCGAATGGATACGTCTAAGGCGGATATTGGCTCATCTGCAATGATAAACTCTGGCTCCATCACTAACGCACGAGCAATGCCAATACGTTGGCGTTGACCTCCTGAAAACTCATGCGGAAAGCGGCTTGAGAACTCTGGAAGTAGCCCAACGTTCAATAACGCATCGCACACCTTTTGTTGTCGATCTGCCTCATCTTTATATTTTTTCGAAGGGTATAAGCCCTCTGAGACAATATAATCTACTTTTGCTCGTTCATTCAGAGATGCCATAGGGTCCTGGAATATCATTTGGATTTTTTGCGTAATTTCTCTATCCCAATCTTTAGGGATTTTCCCCTGAATACTTTTACCATGGTACAAAATTTGTCCCTCTGTGACCTCATTGATGCGCATAATCGCTCGACCAATCGTTGTCTTCCCTGACCCTGACTCACCTACAATGCCAAATGTTTCGCCTTTAAAAATTTGAAAGCTGACATCATCAATGGCTGTAAACTTATTTTTTCCTTTGCCAAAAACAACAGATAAATTTTTTACTTCTACAAGCACCTCTTTATCAGTCATTCGCATACTGCCTCCCCTCTGCAAAAAATGCTTGTAAGGCTGCTGGAGGCTCTACCTTTGGTGCAAGTGGGTCTAATAACCATGTACGAGCATAGTGGGTATCACTGACCTGAAAAAAAGGTGGCCGCTCGATAAAGTCAATTTTCAATGCATATGGATTTCGTGGGGCAAAGGCATCTCCCTTTATTTCCTGAAAAAGATTCGGAGGTGTGCCCTTGATGGAATACAATTGTTCCCCTTTTGAGCCAAGCTGTGGTAAAGAGGAAATAAGCGCCCACGTATAAGGATGCTTACTATGAAAGAAAATTTCATGTGTTTCCCCAACCTCGATGACATCGCCCGCGTACATCACGGCAATACGGTCAGCCACTTTTGCGACTACGCCTAAATCGTGCGTAATATAGACGATTGTTAAGCCGTATTTTTGCTGAAGACTTTTCAAGAGCTGTAAAATTTGTGCCTGAATGGTTACATCCAAAGCTGTCGTGGGCTCATCACATATTAAAATATTCGGCTTACACGCAATGGCAATCGCAATAACGATACGTTGGCGCATCCCTCCTGAAAATTCATGGGGGTATTGCTTATAGCGCTTTTGCACATCGGTAATGCCGACATCTGTTAACAGTTTTAATGTTTCTGCATAGGCTTCCTTACCTCTTAAGCCTTGATGCATAACCACACATTCTTCAATTTGCTTTCCAATGGTTTTGAGCGGGTTTAACGATGTCATCGGATCCTGTGTCACCATCGCTATTTCCTTACCACGAATCCCTAGCCATTCTTGCTCTGTTGTGAATTTGCCTAAATCCTGTGCATTGTAAATAATTTGTCCCTGCTTAATACGACCATTTTTATCGAGCAAGCCCATAATGGATTTCATCAGCACGGATTTACCCGAACCTGATTCACCCACAATGGCTAAGCTCTCTCCCTTGTAAAGGTCGAGTGAAATACCGCGAATCGCTGTTAAAATTCGACCACGTAGCGTAAACTGAATCACTAAATTTTGGATGCCTAATATGCTTGATTTTTTCACTGTCACTCGCTTCCTCTCCTTATACATGGTTTTTCGGATCTGCTGCATCTGCAAAGGAATTACCAATAATATAAAATGCGATCGTAATAACGCTTAGCACAATACTTGGGAAAATAAGCTGATACCTTAGATCTGGTGACATCATAAGGACACGTCCTTCATTAATTAAATTTCCTAAGGATGGCTCACTGATCGGAAGCCCTAAACCAATATACGTCAAAAAGACTTCGGCCCCAATTGCAAAGGGTATCGCTAAGCTCATGCGTAGCATAATGACAGAAATTAAATAAGGTAATAGATTTTTTAGGATAATACGATAATCAGGTGTGCCTAAGCACTTTGAGGCTAGATTGTATTCGCGGTCACGCAAAATAACAATTTGATTGCGGATAAACCTCGCCATTTCCACCCACCCCGTAATACACATGGCAATAATAATGGTTGAAATACTTGGCCGTAAGATATAGGACATTAAAATAAGCACAATGGTTGTGGGGATATTATCGACAACATTATAAAGCTGTGTAATAGGCGCTTCTAATTTCCGTGAAAAGCCCCATAGCGTGCCAATTGTAATGCCCACCACTGCCTCCACTAAGGCGACAACACAGCCAATAAAGAGTGAGGTTCTCGTCCCCGCCCAAATACGAGACCATAAATCCTGACCGATTGAATTCGTGCCAAACCAAAATTCTGCACTAGGTGCAATATTACGTGCCTGCATCCCTGTTTGTTCATCCAAGTAAATTTCAGTTGGTGATTTTTGCGCAGGTAAATAGGGCTGTAGAATCGTAAAGCCAACAATGATGATCACCCCAACTAATAAAAAAACGGCTAGTCGATTTTTCAAAAAGGATTGCCATGTAGATCGCCAATAAGAATAATTTGAATAGCCCGTTTCCTCCGCCTGTTTTGCCTCCACTTCGGCAAATTCAAATAGGGTTTCACGTGATTTATTTGAAATATTATTGATTTCATCTGTATACATCCCCATTAACGTACACCCCCTCCCTTGCCTAATTTAATACGAGGGTCGACAAGTGCCATGGCAATATCCCCTAAAATAAGGCCAATGATACCAAGGGAAGAGAACACTAACACTAGGCCTTGCACAATCGTATTATCCTGTCGCTGAATAGCATCCACAAGTAAGCCCCCCATCCCTGGAATGGAATACAACGACTCTATATAAATCGAGCCTGTAATCGTAAACAGAATCGTTGCAGGTAAATATTGTGCCATGGGAATAAAGGCATTACGTAATACATGCTTGAACATCAGTGTCCGCTCCTTTACGCCCTTTGCCCTAGCCAGCTTAATATAGTCCTTGTTCAGTTCATCCACCATATAGCGTCGCATCCACATCGCGTAGGAGGCAGTTGGCGCCAATGCCATTGACGTAAGTGGAAGAATCCAAGTAATCGGCCTGTATTCATCAAACAGCATCGGTAATTGAAAGAGTTCTGTAATATACATTTGAATAACTAAGTAATAAACCGCTGCAGGGACTGCAACAACAAATACGATATAGCCTGTCCCAAGTCGATCCAGCCAACGTCCCTTACGATAGGCCATCATTATTCCTAACGGCACACCAATCAGGAGTGATAAACCGACTGCTCCTAAACCAAAGAGCAGAGAATACGTGATTTTATCTGCAATAATCGTCACTACTGGGACATCGGTACGATAAGTCACTGATTTACCCAAATCCCCCTGAAGTAAATTCTTGTAAAAATTCCCTAGTTGGACAAGGATTGGGTCTCGCAAGCCGAGACTTGTTAAGTAAATTTCCTGCTGAGCAGGTGACATTTTATCAGCTGCTGCTCCTAAATAGCCTTCCTCTGGCATTAGCCGTAATAATGAAAAGACAATGGTGATGATAATAAAAAGGGTTAAAACGGATTGTAAGAGTCGTTTTCCTATATACTGCAACATCGCGCCATCCTCCTTTGTCAAAAAGACGAAAGGAGATGCCGACTATTCTTTTCGGTATCTCCTTTTCATCTACGAAATTCTACTACTTTTCAGCATTGGCTAGTGCTTCCGCACGTTCTTCCTCCCACTCAGCAAGCGCTTTTTTAAATTCTTCATTACTCATTGGCTTTTCTAGCACTTGCTGGCCTTTAAATTTCTCTGCCGTTACACCAAATGGCGAATATTGCGCCTCGAATGGATTTAATTTAGATGCCATATAGCCACTACCACCAACTGAATATGGAATAACAAAGGCTTCCTCAATTAAAAACGCTTCTGCCTTCGCAAATAGCTCATAGCGTTTGGCTGTGTCAATTGTTTCTTTCGCTTGATCCACAAGATTTTGATAAGTTGTTTTACCATTCGCCTCTTTATAGCCCTCTGCTAATTCTGGTTTATTGTAAGTACCATCTACTGTGAAAGGATCTGTATACGTAGATGGATCTGCAAAATCAGGACCCCAGTTCGCCTCTAAGAGTGCAAATTTACCTGGACGACGTACCTCTGATAAAAAGCCTGTCGATGGACCAGCCTCTACAATAATGTCGACATAATCTGTCCCTAGTAGTTTTTCCATTTGCTGCTCGACTACTTGAGAGCGATTAGCCCAATCTGGCATACCAGCGTTATAAGGCATTAAAACCTTTACAGGGAATGTGGCCTTACCTGCTAACGCTGTTTTTGCCTTTTCTTTATACTCTAGGGCCAGCTCTTTATTGAAGGAATCCTCATTGGAAATGGATGTAAGGGGTGCTAGTTGTGTATAATCCACTCCTTCCACATCAACAAAGTTTTTCGGTGTAATGGTATTGCTCAGCAAATCTGCTGGATTATATGGCTCAACCGTTAGCATCGCGGAGACACGGTCAAGCGCATGGAATAAGGATTTGCGGAAATCTTTATTATTGACGGCGATTTCCCAGTTATCAGGCTCGTATTGTGCGTCAAATTGTGGGTTGAAGTTGAGTGCATAAAAGTAGGTATAGAAGTTATTTTGTGTTTGACGAACCTGAGATTTTTTCTTTTCATCTTTAAACCATTCATCAATGATGGAGGTCGGGATACTAGCCGAATCGATTTCGCCACGTAAAAAGAGCTCAGGCGCCACAGTTGCCGCTTCTTTATTGTATTTATAGCGAATACGGTCAATCAGCACCTTGTCTTTATCCCAGTACGTTTCATTTTTCACAAGAACGCGTTCATTTTGTGGCTCAAATTTATCTAAAATATAGGCACCGTTATAGAGGAAGTTTTCACGTGTTGTGCCAAAATCCTCTTCCTTTTCCGCAATGAACTTGCCATTCACAGGGAAGAAACAAACATAATTCAACATAGAAAGAAAATAGGGTGTCGGCGCCTCTAAAGTATATTCTACTGTATGTTCATCTAGCGCCTTTATGCCTACTTCCTTGAAATCGTTCATCTCGCCATTATAGAAGGCTTCCCCATTTTTCACCACCGTCGCAATCCAAGCCGTCGACGATTCATTTTTAGCATCAAGCACATAGTGTAAGCCATCCACAAAGTCTTGTGCCACAACATCTGCATATTCCTTGCCCTCATGTGTCACCCATTTTGCGTCATCACGCAATTTGAATGTCCACACCGTAGCATCCTCATTCGCAGACCACTCTTTCGCTAATCCTGGCTGGACCACCCCATAGTTGTCATATTCAATGAGCCCATCCACCATATTCGCAGCTACCGCAAATTCATTTGTTTCTGACGTCTTTAAATAATTTAACGTTTTAATTTCCCCTGAATACACCACTCGATATTCCGATGCTTTTTCACTCGCTGATTTGTCATTACAGGCTACACAAAATAATACGACCAGACATACGAACAGCAACCAATATTTTCTCACAAGCATCCCCCTAGTCATCTTTTTATAATGAAAATCCTATTGGTAGGATGGATTGCATCTTCAATAGGATCATTCAAACATAAGCTAGGTCTGTCTAAATTGACCATCTATCGATGAAATGAACAACGGTACATACTCATTGTCACAGTTATGAGATTAAATTGTCGGTTCTATCAACTATCAAACCACTCAGACAGCGTGTCCCACTGCTTTTTGAGCGGGTCCACCACTTTTTTGATCACTTCTCACCTTTCATGAATTAGAATCCTCACTTGATATAAAAGCTCCCCCTAAACCTTTCCATCATGTTAAAAATTGCAGGATACGCAGCACCTCATAAAAATCATGGGTCATGAACTCCACGGTATTATGCGGTTTGAATTTGGCATTTGGATAAAATGAATTACGATAGGCTCGTGTATGATCACGATAAATAAGCTCTACCCTAAAATGTTCTGGCAACGTTACCTGTAATGCGGTACGAGGAACCTTCATAGAAGACTCTACCAGTCGCTTGGTTTCCATGATAGTTAGTTGTGGACTGACACTAATCGTCGCATTGCCGATTCCTTCCTTAGTAGCAAATGTGACAATGTGTTCGTTTACGGCCTGAATCTCTTCTGTTAACCCCACATCCCCACTCACAAAGGACACAGGAACACCGTGTAAGGCTGCTGCATACGTATTGATCAGAAATTCACTCGCATATTCGCCATTGATTTTGACATCCGCGTATGTGCAAAGTGTATGGGCTAGTGGGTTACGCTCACTGCCACCCTTGCTGTGATAGCCGATAAAAATAGCACGATCGAAGCTTTTATCGAGACCCGCTACCATACACATAGGGTCGTATGTCCAGCCACGGATAACTTTACAGTTGATTGGTAAATTGGAAATGTCTAGATTGCGGGCTGAATCATGTGCGTCCTTTACTAAAATTTCGGTTGCGCCCCCCGCTATCGCTCCTTCAATGGCAGCTTCTACTTCACGTGTCATTTGTCTTTGGAAAAACTGATAGTCAGGTGCGTTTAACTCGGTCTCACTCCACGAAGTTGTACCTGTAATCCCTTCAATATCTGCACTAATATAAACTTTCATAGAAATCGAAACTCCTTTACATGGTGATTTTGAATTGTTGCGTGTACTGCTCCGTAATGCGCTGCCTGTGCTTGAACACGTCTAGCCCATGCCACATTGCCATAATCATAATGCCACCATTCCTCCGCATAGTTCGTAAATCCAGCAAGTGTCATACAGTTATACAGCAAACGTCGGTACTGACAGGCAAGCGGATTTTCATGCGTATGTTGTTCAAAATAACGGGTCGCGGATTTTTCATTCATTTCATCAAACGCTGTCCCAAGATCGAGGGCTTTACCATGAACATCAGCCAGTGTTACATCGATGGCACCCCCTGTTAAATGGGGGGCTAAATGGGCTGCATCTTTACTTGGAAATGCTACATATTTTTTGGTCGCCTGCACAATCTCTTGTGATGTTAACTGCGGCATCCTTTTTGCTAATTGCTGAGAAAAATGGCTAAACAAATGCTGCTGTACTTGAAATGGGCGATAGCCATCATAAAGTAATAAGCAATACTCTTGAGGTAATAATGTTAACACCTGTTGCAAACGCTCATAGACTCCTTCTCTTACATGAATAACTCGTAAACTATTAGAAATCTGTTGCTGATAGTAGATGGGTTCCATAAATATCCTAGGATGAGCACCTGTAAGCTGGATAAGCGGCTCATTGTTTTCACAGACAACTGGTGATGGCGAGGGGCTTCCATTTAGAGAGGGTACTATCGGTTGAAAAAGGTTTATAATAACGGAACCCTCCTTTAAATAGTTAGATAATTCAGTTTTTTAAGTTGAATGTTATCATATCTCTCTCCCATTGACTAGATAAAAAAAGAATAATTACAAAATAATGGATATATTCTTACAATGATACATATTCCAGCAATTGACGGGTCGAAAAACCACTTATATCCTCTAATTAAGGATTTTATTCATCTTATAGCTCGCTCATGCTAAAAAATTAACGAAACCTGTTTGGTGCTCAAAAAAAGCCATTGAAACACAATTGCTGTTTCAATAGCCTTTTCTTTTATGCCTGTTGAAAGGAGTAAGCTTGTACAGTATGTCCATTGCGGCCAGTTGTTGTCTTAGCTTGGGATAATGAATTTAGTATCGCTTCCTCTGTCGCTTCCGCTGCGGCTGTAAACAGTTGATTCATGATGGGATGATCCTCACGAAGCTGAGTTCTAGTCTCAATAAGCTGATCAGCGGTATGAGGAATACAATGTGCCGTCGTGAAGCCAATCACAATATCGCCACTACCATGTGAAAAATGACTGCCTGTCCGTCCCAAACCGATACCACAGCGTTTAATGATACGTGTTAATTGTCGATTACTTAGCGGGGCATCTGTCGCAAGGACAATGATAATGGAGCCATCTGTTGGTGATAGAGTAGATTGGTTTTGCATAGTTGAGACTTTGTAATGCTCGGCTAAAAACTCCCTGTCTTGTCCAAAGTTACTAAGAACTAGGCAGCCTACTGTATAGTTCACTTCATTTGATTCTACTTTGACGATGCGAGAGGAAGAACCAATTCCTCCTTTGTAGCCGAAACACATCATCCCTTTTCCTGCACCAACAGCGCCTTCCTGTGCCGTCTTTGTAGAGGCTTGGCGAATGGCTTCTATGGCATGCGCAGGTGTCACTGGACAAGCTCGAATCGAATTAAGATAACTATCATTACACTCGCCCACAACGAGATTAATGGTTCCTGTTGTCAGTCCAATGTCTTCATTCCTATCAAGCATATAGCTTAATGTACCTTGTGTCACAGCGGGTACGCCAAAAGTATTGGTTAACATAATGGGCGATTCCAGTACACCTAGTTCATTCACTTGCACAAGTCCCGTTGTTTTCCCAAAGCCATTTAGTACATAGCTTGCCGCTGTTACCTTTTGCTGAAATACATTGCCTCCATGCGGTAAAATGGCTGTAACGCCTGTACACGCATAGGCCCCATTCTGATCTAATGGCTCATCCAATGTCACATGCCCCACTTGAACTCCTTCTACATCGGTGATGCAGTTTTTCTGACCAACTGGTAACACACCAATTTCAATGCCCAATTGTCTTACTTTTCCCTGCATATTATGCATCCTCCTGAATCGCCATTAACACAGCAGCCTGTGCATGGATAGCCGTTGTATCAAACACGGGAATGCTGACATCCTCCTGCTGAATCAGTAAGCCGATTTCCGTACAGCCCAAAATTACCCCTTGCGCCCCCGCATGTACAAGCTCCTCGATCACTTGGCTATAGTACCTTTTAGATGCTGGTACAATGGTACCAAGACACAATTCATCGTAAATAATTCGGTTTACTTCCATTCGGTCGTTGCTGTCAGGCACAATCACCTCTATGGCAAAGCTTTCTATCCTTGCCTTATAAAACGCTTGCTCCATTGTGTACTTTGTGCCAAGAAGCGCTATTTTCTGTAACCCCGCTTCTTTGATTTGCTTAGCTGTGGCATCCGCAATATGTAAAATAGGGATGGTTATAGCAGACTCGATAACATTAATGACCTTATGCATTGTATTGGTACAAATGATGACTAGGTCTGCGCCTGCCCGCTCAAGTGCTTGTGCAGCTTGAGCTAGAACCTTACCTGCTTTGTCCCACTCCCCGTTAGCTTGAAAATGCTCAATTTGCTGGAAATCTACACTAAACAAAATACATTTCGCAGAGTGTAGGCCCCCTAGCCTATGTTTAACCTGTTCATTGATAAGTCTGTAATATTCAGCAGATGACTCCCAGCTCATCCCACCGATTAAGCCGATTGTTTTCATGTCTACATCACTCCTTTTTCTATTATTATACGCCTCTCTCACACAAAAATAAGAGAATTTCCCAAAAGCAATAGATGGTGTTTGGAAAATAATACATAAAACGAGTTTCCCCCATTAATAAAATTAAAATATCAAAATTTTAGCATAATTCATTATATTAAAAAAAGTTGATTTTATATAAAAAAACAGTGTAGACTAAAGCGTATTGTGAAAGGAGGACAACTTATGGAATGGATCTCAACAATAGTTGATAGTGGAAATAATATTTTATGGACATATATCCTCATTATCTTACTTTTAGCAGCAGGACTATATTTTTCATTCGGTACGAAGTTTGTACAAATTCGTCTTTTTCCTGAAATGTTTCGTTTAATTGTAGAAAAAAGAGAGGGCGATTCGGGGGTTTCTCCGTTCCAAGCCTTTACCATTAGTGCTGCTTCACGTGTCGGCACAGGAAATATTACAGGGGTAGCCTTAGCCATTGGTGTAGGCGGTCCTGGTGCAGTATTTTGGATGTGGATAATCGCGATTTTAGGGATGGCCACTGCCTTCATTGAAAGTACCTTAGCACAGATCTATAAAGTGAAGGATGGCGATACATTCCGTGGTGGGCCCGCCTACTATATGGAGAAAGCATTAGGTCAGCGAAAGCTTGGCATTATTTTTAGTATTCTATTAACATTAAGCTTTGGCTTTATTTTTAATGCTGTGCAATCCAACACAATTGCCACTTCAGTCGGCGAAGCCTTCGATGTAAATCCAAAGATTATCGGGGCTATACTTGTCATTTTAACTGGATTAATTATTTTTGGTGGTGTCCATCGAATTGTAAAGGTGACACAAGTTCTTGTTCCAGTTATGGCCATCTTCTATTTACTTGTAGCTCTTTTTGTAGTGGTGACTAATTTATCGGAAATCCCACATGTTTTTTCATTAATTTTCACTCATGCATTTGGCCTACAGGAAGCTGCTGGTGGCGCAATTGGGGCAGCAATCATGCAGGGCGTACGTCGCGGTTTATTTTCCAATGAAGCAGGGATGGGAAGTGTACCGAATGCTGCTGCGACTGCTAATACTTCGCATCCTGCTAAACAAGGACTTGTACAAAGCTTAGGTGTCTTTTTTGATACGATTATGATTTGTACAGCCACTGCCTTTATCATTATTTTAGCGGGCTTATATG
The DNA here is from genome assembly GCF_027557635.1 of Lysinibacillus sp. JK80. Taxonomy (NCBI): domain Bacteria; kingdom Bacillati; phylum Bacillota; class Bacilli; order Caryophanales; family Bacillaceae; genus Lysinibacillus; species Lysinibacillus sp. JK80. Next base: position 1,335,241 of record NZ_CP058997.1, read on the forward strand.
ATAAAGGTGAGAGTGATGGTATTATTTTGACGCAAAATTCTTTAGCTGTTCATGTTGGTGATTGGGCTCCTTATTTTATTGCCATCTCCATCATTTTCTTCGCTTTTAGTTCGATTATTGGTAATTATTATTATGGTGAATCCAATATTGAATTTATGGATGCCCATAAAGCTTGGATGTTTTGCTATCGAATTTTAGTGTTAGTTATGGTCATGTTCGGCTCCATCGCACAGGTACAGCTTGTATGGAATCTCGCTGACCTCTTTATGGGGCTGATGGCGCTTATCAATATCGCCATCATTATGATGCTCGGTAAAATTGCCTTCCTCGTGCTAGACGACTTTACGGAGCAACGTAGAGCAGGAAAAAATCCTGTCTTCTATGCAAAATCAATCCCAACCTTAAAAAATACAGACTGTTGGGAAGAAGAAGATCGATAAAATACTGAACGCCACTTCTAAAATTAGAGTGGCGTTTTTTCGATATTTAAATAAATGGTAATTTTATAAAAAACGGTTACTTTGCTCTACTAGTAATCAACACTTAACGCCACCCCAAAATTTTGGAGTGGCGTTGTGCTTTAATATTTAAACTGACTAATCAGTAGCTTTAATTCATCCGCCATATGTGCGAGTGCTTGCGCAGAGGCATTGATTTCCTCCATTGAGGCTAATTGCTCCTCTGTTGATGCCGCTACATCCTCTGACGCCGCTGCATTGCCTTTCGCGGAGAATGCCAAATCTTCTGTTACTGCTGCTACCTCTTGAACACCTGCAGACATCTGTTCAGAGGCTGAGGAGACCTCCTCCATTTTAGGGGTAATCTCATTCATACTTGTCATAATGACTTGGAATTTTGCAATGGCTTCATCGGAAATATGCAATCCACTTTGCACATCCTCTGTAACCTTCGCCATAATACTGACAGATTGCTCCGTTTCTTGCTGAATCCCTCGGATAAGCTCAAATATTTGTTTAGCTGATTCCTGTGATTGCTCTGCAAGCTTACGCACTTCGTCTGCCACGACTGCAAAGCCTTTCCCATGCTCTCCTGCTCTCGCTGCTTCGATAGCTGCATTTAAAGCTAGTAAATTTGTTTGATCTGCAATGCTTGTAATCACATCTAAAATGGATGTAATTTGCTGAGAGCGTTCATGCAATGTCTGGATTTTCGCATTGGAGTCTGCTACGGATAAATGAATGGATTGCATTTGATTCTTTGTATTTTGAACAGCTTGTCCGCCTTCATCCGCCTGTAATGTCGCATGCTGTGAAAGGTCCGTCACAGCGGAGGAGATTTCAGCAATATGCAGAATGGCAGTAGAAAGCTCATGTAAAGAAGCTGCATTTTTATTGGCACTAATCGTTTGAGAATCAGCACTTGTTGCAACATCCTGAATGGAAATCGCCACTTTTTCTGTTGCAATGCTTGTCTGATTGGCATTGGCAGTTAGCTCTTCTGCTGAAGAAGCAACCTCCTCTGCATTTTGTTCAATTTTTTGAATTAGTGTCCGTAAGCTTTCTTGCATATCATTAAAGGCTTGTCCTAATTGGCCAATCTCATCTTTTGACGTAATCGTTACCATTTCCGTGAGATCCCCTTTGCTGATCGTAACCGCACTATCCTTTAAGGCTTTAATTGGTTTAATGACAGCCCTCATTACAAAATAAAAAATGATGGAACTGATAATAATTGCTGCTATGAGGACTAGAATCGTATGGTATAAAATCGAGGAAGCAGACTCATCAATTTCTTCAGCAAAAATCGTTCCTGTTATTTTCCAATTTGTCAGTTCATTTGTCGTATAGAATAATAGACGATCATCACCATTAAAGACATATTCATACGTACCTGATGGACTTTCGTACATTTTATCAAGGAAACTTTCTTTCAGCTCCCCTCCCGCTTCAAGTGTAGGATGTGAAATGACCATCTTGTCTTCTCCAAAAATTGAAGGATACCCATTTTTTCCGATTCGAATTGAATCAGCAATTTTTTGAAGATCGGTTAATTTAATATCGATTGCCACAACTCCAGCATGATCCTTCGTCTGCTTAGCAACTGTTACCACCATATCACCCGTCCCCGCATCCTTGTAAGGGTTGGTGATTAAGGTTTCACCTTTTAAAGCTGTCGCCTCTTTATACCAATCTCGATCTAATGGATTATAGTCTGCACCATTCAATTTTGGCTCCTGTGTAAATCGACCGTCATTCATGCCAATATAAACACTCAATACATCTGCATTAAGCTTTGTATATTGCTGAAATTTAGCCACAATCGAAGCTTGTGCTTCTTCATATTGACGCGCATCTATTTCACTACTAAATACATTGATGTCACTCATTTTCTCACTAATTGTTTTGTCAATGAGCTTATTTAAAATGCCTACACTTTCATTGGCACTAAATAAAATTTCTTCTTCAATCGAGTCTTTTGCAGATAAATAAGACAAACTCCCAACAGATATGACAGGGATAAGTAATACTAGCGCGAATAGCGTATAAAGCTTGCCCTTAAAACTGCTAAATAGTTTCTTCATATATCAATCTCCTTTTGATTTTTTCTAAACCTCTCCCTCTCTTTATCTGCTTAACATTTCTCCCAAAGCTTTTATCGGACGAAAAAAATTTTTTCTAACATTTTTACGATTTTCATATTATTCAGGCTTTACCGACAAATAAAACCCCTGTAACTAGACAGGGGTCAATTGAATTTAGTATTTAAACGATTGAATGGATTCTTGCAGGTCTATTGCCATCTTTGCTAGATGGGTAGAGGCTGCTGCTACCTCCTCCATAGCTGCATTTTGTTCCTCTGAAGAGGCTGCAACACTTTGCACATGATGGCTTGATTTTATCGACACTTCACTCATATAGTCCATTTCCTGCACTAACTTTTCAATATCTTGATGAATTGCTTGAATGGCTGCCGTTACTAGCTCGGTCTGTGCTTGTACATCATTAATGGCATCATCAATTTGTATAAAGTTATCCCTTGCCACATTAACCTTTTCACGACCTACATGGACAGAATCATTACTATTAACCATATCTTCCTCGATAATCCTCGTGCTATCTGTAATTTGGGCCACTACTTTTTCAATATCGACTGCAGCAAGATTTGACTCATCTGCTAGCTTGCGGACTTCCTCTGCCACTACCGCAAAGCCTTTCCCATGCTCCCCGCTCCTTGCGGCTTCAATAGAGGCATTGATTGCTAGTAAATTGGTCTGTGTCGCTATACTCTTAATGACATTTACTGCTGATACAATCGCCGCTGTATTGTCATCTAAATCTTGTACACGTGTATTTAGCTCACTTGTGTTAGTAGAGATTTCATTCATTTGCGCTGTAACATCATGTACCGAAGAACGACCTATTTGTGCCATATTTTTCGTGTTGACTGTTGCTTGATTCACGCTTTGTATGCTTGTAGAAATATCATTCATTTTCTTCAAGATATGGGCAGATAAATTTCGTACATCACTTGTTAATGTATCCTGCTGATCAATACCTTGTGCAATATCATGAATAGATTCTGTTACCACCTCTGTCGCCTGTGTAACCTCCATGCTACTTGCTGTTAGCTGTTCGGATGTTGCGGCAACTTGCTCAGAGGAGTTTCCGACTTGTTTCATCATCAGTCGAAGCTTTTCTGACATACTATTGAAGGAATCGGCTAAGTGTGCAAACTCATCCTTGGTTTTAAATTGTAAATGCGTATGCAAATTCCCTTCCGAAAACTTATCCATTTCAACTACTGTTTGTTGAATATTTTTTGCGATTCGTCTACCAAATAGTGTTGCAATGATAATGCTTATAAGTAGAGAAATAGCCACTAGAATCATAATTTCCAGGCCACTTCTTTCTCCTTTTTGCTTGGTAGCCTCAATATGAGCCTGCATATCTTCTTGCTGAGCTGTTGCCATCGTTTTTCCAAAGACAACCAATTTCTGAGAGCCCTCACCTAAAATCGGTAAAGCTATTTGTTGTGCTTGCTGATGATCCCCTCGCTGATAAAGAGGCACAATCTGCCCATCTATAGCCTTTTCCCAGTCGTCAAGCTGCGATAAAAATTGATCAAAATCTTGATTACTATCGCCTACTTCTTGAAGTCGATTAATCGACGTATGTAAGGTGTTTCGGATTTCATGATGATTGTTGAGCATTTCTTCCTTGCCATATAACATATACCCACGAATAGCCGCATTCGCTCGTACGGTTTGGAACGAGATATCTTGATATAAATGGATTAATTCCGTATTGTCTTCGATTTCTGCTAATGTCTGATTATTATTATTCAAGTAGTACATAGCAATCCCTGATATAAGCAGTAAAAAGATGAGGACAATACCAAAAGCAAATTGCAATTTCCGTTCCACAGTTAGTCTCATATGATTCCCTCTATTCTTCTATAATCCACTTGAGTATAGCCTACCTAAACCTATTAGCCTATAAAATCTATGCTCCTCCTCCTAAACTATCGCTAAAATTTAACAATAATGAGAATTTCGCATCTAATCTATTGACAATAATATCCACTATTTTACTAGTTGAAATAGGAAGTAATCATTTGGAAACCATAGAGATAACACCAAAAGAGCGGAAGAAGTAGGAGCATTTTCAGAAAATGACCTCTTTTTTCTAAAAACTCTCGAATGCCTGAAGTCAGCATCATCGCACTCAGTAATAGTAAGCTATGTTGAGCCCCATAAATCTGCATAGAGAATGTGATGACCAAGGGCAGGATGGCTGGATAAATAGAATCTGCTAGTGATCTTTTTTCCCTCGTATTGGAGGGAATGCTTTCTTTCTCTGTGGATTTAGCGGCTATTAGTTTCTTTACAAGCATATAGACAAGACCAAAAAATAAAATTGTATAAACAATAAATAATAGCCACGACATTTTGCTTTTCTCATTTAACAAATGAAAATAATCCTCAGCTTCTTGTGCTTGCAGTACATAATACAATCCTGTTTTTTGATCCATTAGGAAGAATCGTTCATCCTCGACTATTACTTTCAAGGCCGTTTCCTTGCCATTATGGAAGTGTATGTATAAATCACTTACTGCTTCATGGTCTGCTGGTCGACTGCTAAGGTCCTTTTTAGTTTGTAAAACTTGCTGAAGGCGATCTGTATCTTTCACCTCATAGCGGTCGACGTAGAATACTTGCTTTAATGGATATAAATATTGCTCTTTGCCATTACTTCCAGACAAATACCAAGCCTCTTTAATTGATTGAATGGGAGTATGTAGCGGCACTAGCTCCTCCCGCTGCCTTTCATTGTAAATGAAGAGTAGTAGTGTGCTTATACTTAGAACAATGCCCAAAATAAGTGTATGAATATAACCACTCTTGTACACTTTATCACCTCCTTTACCACTTTACATTTATAGTAATTATTGTCATATACGATTTACTACTCTAATAAGTTTCAGCTATACTTAAATAGAGGTGATGATGTATGAGTAGACCAGAATTATACGTACATTTAGTAGTTGGTCCTGACTGTGATTTTGAATCCATGGCCATTCGAGCAGCACTGGAATCTTTTGGTGCAGGAGTGACACTCGATTTAATTGGCAGACCAAATGATTTAATTGATATTTTATCTGGAAATGATCTTCCTCACAAAATGGATTATTTGCTATTAAACTTTCACGGCGATGAGGGGCGATTTTGTCTGCCTGAGCTAGGAGAAGAGGTATATGAAGAAAATGAACCAAGGAGTATCTATTTTGAACCTCAAGATGTCTTAACCTATTGTCAGCTACAGGGTGTCAAGGTCATTGCGGCAGGCTGTACATTAGGCTGGCAGCAGCTAGCGACAGCCTTTTTAGAGAGTGGCTGTCATTCCTACCTAGCACCTGATGATTATATTGAGGGTAATGCTAATCTCATGTTTCTAATTCACTTTTTCTATGAAATAATCACAAATCATAGAAGTCAGCAGGAGGCATTTGAACTCGCTCAAGCGACCGATCTAGAAACAGCCTTATACAAGCTCTATTTAGCAGAAAAAAGATCGTAGCACCTACTACTTGGCTACGATCTTTCTTCTTTAGCGTTGATGTTTATCTAGCATGGCTTCAGTAAAAGCTTGTGACTGTCCTTTAGGAATACTGAGTGTTTGCCAATCAGAGCCCTTTACCTGTTTGGCGATATAAATGATTTGACCGACGTGCTGTGCATAGTGTGCCATTTGTCTTTCAATAGCATCAATGACTGCTAGCCGCTCCCCTCTAATCGTGACATGTCCCTGTAAATCGGATTCTGTTAAACTCGCCAAGGCCTCTAAAAACACTTGCCACCCCTTGTCCCAAGCTGAGATGATTGCTTCTTTGGTGTGAAGACTATCCTCAAACTCATCATCTCGATTTCTCGTTGGCTTTTCTCCATCTGTCGTTAAAAAATCTGTCCAGCGGGAAACCATATTTCCACTTATATGCTTTACAATCACTGCAATACTATTGGATTCTTCACTGTATGCCCAGTGCAATTGTGCCTCTTCCATTTGGGCAAGTGTTTTATCCCCTAGCTCTTTCACACTTTGAAATCTTTTCTGAACAACTTGTAAATAGGTTTGTGCAATTGTCATAGTCGAACCTCCATCCCCTCTTTTCTATCATTCTATTATAGCTCAATTGAAATGTCTCATGACTTATTCGCCAAGAATAAAATCTCTTGCAAGGATCGCCATTTTTTCTTGAACCTCCTGTGGTTCTCCATCAAGTTGATACCCGATATGATAGACATAGCCGTTATAGTAAGAATAAAACTCATTGGCTCTAGTAGTCATTTGAAAGATTCGCTTATCCGTCTCATCATAATTATAATAAGTATATACATAACCTCGTTCTGGTGACATCTCCCGATAAAACAGGGGATTCATAAAATTTAAGCCTATATTCGAAACTTTCATCCCTAAAGTTTCTTCCATATTTTTAGACTTCACATAGCTCGCTAAGGGATTATACTTTACATTTGTCACGGTAAAATTAATAAATTGTAAATCCACCCCAGTGGAGGATTTTTCTTTATAGCTAAATTGAAATTGTGTTTGTTGGCTACCATCCTCCATTTTTGCTGAAATTGCATAGACCTCATGTATATTTGGTTGAAATGGTAAATTTTCAGGATCAGTGAGATGAACGACATCCTCCAGTGATGTTGCTGCTGATTGCATCGCCTCTAAACCTTGAAGTGGTGCATAATATTGGATATGTTTTGCCTGACTTAAATAATTAGCAAGTGGAAAAAAATTACTAAATGCTGTGTCTTTGCCCTCCACTTCTGTTTGAAATAAATCTGTGAATGTAGGTGTTACCCCTTCATCCTGTGTCGCCAGCTCATCCATCGGTTTTGCGGCTTGCCAGGCAATAAATAGTAAAATAGAGCAGGTAATCATTATCGTAACGGCACGATATGTCCATCTTGGCTTGGGCATAACAGGCTCTTGCTGAATTTGTTGTCCAACCTTATGAATAATGGCTTCCTTATGTGCTGAAACATCTTGTAGTACCTGCATTGTATGCTTATCCATGGAAAAGCACCTCCCATTCAATATGTTGTAACTCTATTTTTAATAGCTCCTTTCCTTTCTTTAAACGTGATTTCACAGTACCTTCAGGAATCGCAAGTAGCTCCGCAATCTCTTTAATCGTCATCTCCTCCAAGTAAAAATAGACAATTGCTTCTCGTGGTTTGAGAGGTAAGCTTAAAATGGCATCATCTAACAGTGCTTGTTCATCTTGACGAATCAGTGTGTCCGGCAATGTTGATTTTTGTTTGGTAAAAAATTTATGCTGAAATGTTATTTTTCTGTATGCCCAGCTTTTTAAATAATCTTTGCATTTATTGATTGTCATGCGGGCTAAGTATGCCTTCATCTCTCCTCGTTCCTCATATTGTTTTTGATGATAGAACTTAATAAACACATCCTGTACAATATCCTCGGCTATTTGTAAATCCTTTGTATAGTAATAAGCAATTCGAAACAATTGCTCCGTATGTATAGCCATTAACTGCTCGAAATTTTCATGATCAGACACGCCATCATCCTCCTTCTACACTATAAACGACTCACAACCAGAAAAAGATTATTTTTCCAGATAGAAAAATACATAAAAAAACCGCCTCAACCATTTGAGACGGTTTACTGTTACTTTATAAATTTTCATCAATATATGTTTCGATATCAGAAGCTATCGTATCAATCGGTACATCTTCAATGTTTTCAGCATAACCATTATACATTTTGACGAGGACACCATCTTTATCGACTAAGAAAAATTGATTGCCATGAATGACTTGGTCACTGTTAGGGTCGTTTTTCACTAAAATCTTTGTATTTTTCACCGCAAATTGTTCAATATATTTCTGTGAATACCCTGTAAGAAGGTTCCATTTAGATTCATCTGGAACATTGTATTTACTAAGATAATCCGCTAACACATCTGGTTGATCAACATCTGGATCTACTGAAAAGGCAACGATGTTATAGTCCTCTACTCCTTTTTTCTGAAGCTTTTCTTGGACTTGTGCCATGTTTAATGACATGGGCGGGCAGATGGACACACAGTTTGTGAAAATATACATACCAATCCAAGGCTTACCTTTTAAGCTTTCAAGCGAAACCGTTTCACCACGTTGATTAACATGTTCAAAATCGGGTATTTCTAGACTATAATCTGCTTTAAATTTTGAGTTTCCACATGCGCCTAGCACAGATGCACAGGCTAACAGCAGCACTAGCCCTATTAATTTACGTTTCATGTCAACACTCTCCCTAACCTACACTATCCCCATCCTAACGTAGGTTGTAAGCGTTGACAAGAACTTCTAAGTGACAGCTTTCGTACATCTTTGTGAAATCCATTTCATTTTAATGAAACGAGTGCAGCATGAATCGCATCAAGCTTTACTTCGACGCGGTGTAATAAATAAAATGACACTAAAATCGGAAAACCGATATCGGATATCATGTTCAACCACTGTTCCATCCTTCTCCTCCTCCCTCACGTTAAAATGGTCTTTGCACTTCTCGTAGCAAAGACCATTGTTGAATTATTCTGTTACTACTTCAAATTCTGTGACTTGACGATCTACAATACGAGCTCCCTTGATGGCTGACAGTGCACCACCTTGCCCAGTAAAAACATTTTTAGCCATAATCGTTGCCATTGCCTGCTGAATGTCAGTCACCGTGATATTCGGCTTTGGTGCATCAATCGAAAGGGTTGTCGTTTTCCCATCAGTTGTGGCAAATTGTAATTCTAGAACTTGTGTCATTCTGTGATCCCTCCTTAAGATAAATCGTGTGTTTCCTGTTTCGCAATGCCAGCCAGTGATTGTGATGAAAGACTAGCAATAGCATAAGCAACAGCTAACAAATCGTCCGCGCTATGTGTGTTGTTAATATTTCGATACGATTTCGTGGTGAACGTAGGTTCATTGTTCTCATCGTAGCCATCCACATACTTGAGACGCAGTGTAGCATTTACAAAGTTAACATTAGCCATGTAGCATCACCTCCCTTCTGCACACTATATAAAGGCGAATTGCTAAAAAAGGGACATTAAGGATGAATTTTTTTTCGGAAGCTTTTATAATAGAGTGAGAGAAGGCAAAGAGGTGAACGATTTGTTACAAGGTTGGTTTTTATGGTTTATTTTATTTTGGGTTGTCGTCCTCATTTCATTGATGGCTATTGGCGGATTCTTCATGTTCCGCAAATTTTTAAAGGCACTCCCAAAGCAGGATGGAAAATCTGATTTAGATTGGCAAGAATATTATTTAGATAAAACTGTTCACTTGTGGGGACAAGCTGAAAAAGAATTACTCTATGAACTCGTAAGCCCCGTCCCTGAGCTTTTTAGACAAGTGGCGAAGGAAAAAATTGCAGGAAAAATTGGCGAGCTCGCATTAGAAGAAAAAGCAGCTGCCATTAACAATGACCTCATTATTCGCGGCTATATCCAAGCAACACCAAAACGCGATCACAAATTTTTACGCAAAAAATTAGAGCAAATGCAAATTGACATCTCCCCCTATGAACATCTATTCGAATGAGTAAACGCTGCACAAATCTTTGTGCAGCGTTTTTACTTAACTATGGGATTATTGTCCTAACCTGTGTTTTTAAGAAGCTTTCCTGCACTTTCCTAGCTTTATCCTCTTTAGTTGGACTTCTAGCCGCGCTTTGCTGCCTCTATCCTCTACTTTTGAGGTTCTATCTGCTACTTTTAAGATGCTATCCTGCACTTTCCTAGCTTTATCCTCTTTATTTGGACCTCTAACCGCGCATTACTGCTCTATCCTCTACTTTTGAGTTTTTATCCGCCACTTTTATGAGGCTATCCTGCACTTTTCTAGCTTTATCCTCTTTAGTTGGACTTCTAACCGCGCTTTGCTGCTCTATCCTCTACTTTTGAGTTTTTATCCGCCACTTTTATGAAGCTATCCTGCACTTTTCTAGCTTTATCCTCTTTAGTTGGACTTCTAACCGCGCTTTGCTGCTCTATCCTCTACTTTTGAATTTTTATCCGCCACTTTTATGAAGCTATCCTGCACTTTGCTAGCTTTATCCTCTTTAGTTGGACCTCTATCCATGCTTTGCTGCTCTATCCTCTACTTTTGGGATTCTATCCGCCACTTTTATGAGGCTATCCTGCACTTTGCTAGCTTTTTCCTCTTTAGTTGGACTTCTAACCGCGCTTTGCTGCTCTATCCGCTACTTTTATGAAGCTATGCTCCACTTTGCTAGCTTTATCCTCTTCATTTGGACCTCTAGCCGCGCATTGCTGCTCTATCCTCTACTTTTGGGATTCTATCCGCCACTTTTATGAGGCTATCCTGCACTTTGCAAGCTTTATCCTCTTTTTTTGGACTTCTATCCGCGCTTTGCTGCTTTATCCGTCACTTTTATAAGGCTATCCAGTTCCTCCAGCGCTTAAATGCATAAAAAAACTACACTAGCTTCAGCACTAGTGTAGTTTTGGAATTGTTTTTTTGACGCGTTTAAACTGGATTAGCATTGCGATACGCCATGGTACTAACATGGCAAAGGCTAATATCCAGAACATACCTGCTAATTCACCGACATCGATGGAGCTACTTAAAATCATTTTCGCCACCACTCGGAATATTAACAATCCGATTAATATAAAAGCGAATGCTTTTGAACGTTTTAAATAAATATCTCGACCCTTTACTTCAAATTTAGAAGTAGCAATTAATATTGTCGAGAATACCATTCCTACAGCTGCCGCCTCTAAGATTTGCATCGGTGGTACACGGAATTGCTCGAATAAAAACATCAGTGCACCTGAGGACATCGCTATTGGTGGAATAATAATTTTCTTCTCATTTGTCGGCATTTTGGAAGCTCTCATTCGTATGACCATCACAAAGCTCCCCATAAGAATGGCCATAATGGTCGACCCTATAACATAATAGTGAGAAGGGATGCTGCTTAACATAAAAAAATCCTCCTCTAATGTCTAATTAACAATTTTGTCCAAGTAATTGATCAGCAACAGCCTTTAATCGTTCTGGCTCGAAAGGCTTTGTAATAAAATCCTTTGCCCCACTCTCAATCGCTTCTACGATTAATTTTTGCTGCCCTAATGCTGTTACCATAATGATTTTTGCATCTGGAAATTCTGGGATGATTTTTTTTACGGCTGCAATACCTGTCATAACGGGCATCGTTACATCCATTGTGACTAAATCTGGTTGTAACTCACGATACATCGCCACAGCTTCCTTACCATTTACTGCCTTACCGACTACCTCATAGCCCCATTCTGTAAACATATTACTGATTGCAACACGCATAAATAGCGTATCATCTACTACTAAAACTGTAGGCACATGTTCATCTCCCTCCACGTTAAAGTTCGGTATGCCTCTTTAGTTTAACAAATTAAAACCCTGTAAATCCACCGAAAATAGGCTGTAAAACGCGTGTAATATACGTTAAGCCATCAAAGAATAATAAAATCCCAACGGCAATCATGATGTAACCGCCGATTTTTACAATTTTCTGGCTGTGTGTACGAATCCAAGTCATTCGTGAAATGAAGAAAGATAGCACGAAGAATGGAATGGCGAATCCTAAATAATACGCAAACATATAGCTAAAGCCCGCACCTGGGTTTGTACTTGCTAACATGATAATCGATGCAAGGATTGGTCCTGTACATGGTGTCCAGCCTGCCGCAAAGGCAATACCAATTAAGACAGACCCAAAATAGCCAGATGGTCTATTTTTAAATTGGAACTTTCGATCCTTCATTAAGAAGTCTATCTGCAATAATCCCACAATCATTAAACCGAATACGACGATTAAAATAGCCCCAACCTGTCGTAATAATGTTTGATAATTTAGGAAGAATTCTGCTGCATATGAAGCACTTAGTCCAATAATGATAAAGATAATGGAAAAGCCTAGTAAAAAGAATAGTGTGTGGAAAATGGCACGTTTTTGTAGCATACCTTTTTCTGATTTTAGCTCATCTAATGTCATACCCGTTATGTACGATAAAAATGCTGGATATAGTGGAAGAGTACATGGTGAAATAAAACTTAAGAACCCTGCACCAAAAGCTAAAAATACGTTAATATCAGATCCCATATTTTTTATTCGCTCCTTACAGTTACTGCATCCATCGTACCAAAAAACAAAATAAAAAGCGCCCTTCTAGTTTGTGAACGTTTCATGGCAAAATGATGAGATTTTTGAGAAGTCCCACCAAGCTACTTCTGCATTATGCGCTCCTGTTGATTTTCTGTCAACAAAATCCGCCAATCTTCCCCCTTATTCAAAAAGAGTATAGCTAATTTTTCTACCTTTTTCTTGACAGTGTCGATTACTTGTCATTAATGTTGAAAGAAGCTTCTGTTTTTCATAGACACTATCACGCCCATGTTATAGTAAGAAACTATTTATTTTACACTCATCTTTTAAATCATCTGGATATACAGTCATCAGATGACCTTATTATATGTTTCATTATTATTTCTTTAAATTTCGACAGTCCTCTACTCTACACAAAGTGTTCATGGTAAACCATGAGTAAATGACTTATTTTCATGTATAATGATGATAGCAAATGAGCGAAAAAAGAGGTGTAGCCCTTGGAATTAAGAAAGATTAGACCAAAAAAGATCTATGAAGAAGTATCCGAAATCTTGCATGAAAAAATAAGAGCTGGTGTCCTAAAGCCAGGTGATCGGCTTGACTCAGTTGAGCAGCTTGCCGAGCAATTACAAGTGAGTCGTTCCGCTGTACGGGAGGCATTATCTGCATTAAAAGCAATGGGATTGATTGAAATCAAACAAGGCTCTGGAACGTTTGTCAAAAGTGTGCCAGCCCATCAGCTTGACTTTCCTTTATCCACCGCTATGTTAACGAATAGACAGGATATTGCTCATTTACTAGAAGTGCGCAAAATTATTGAAGTGGGAGCAGCAGGACGTGCAGCCCTCCAACGTACAGATCAGGATATTCAGGCAATGGTACAAATTTTAGAGGATATGAAGCAGGCACATGGTGATGGCGAGCTTGGTGAAAAAGCAGATTATCAATTTCATGCAGCAATTTCCAATGCCTCTCAAAATCCCCTACTCACTACAATTTTAGATCAAATTTCTGGTTTAATGATCGAAACGATGAAAGAGACACGGCGAATTTGGTTGTATTCACAAAAAACAACGAGCGAACAATTATATGATGAACATATGCAGATTTTCCTCGCGATTAAACAGCAAAACGAAGAGCTAGCCAAACATGCAATGGTATCTCATTTAAGCAACGTTGAAAAAGTGCTATTACAATATTTCGAAACAACAGAATCCAATTCACACTAAACACTATCTAGTACAAGCTAGGTAGTTTTTCTTTTCTGAAAATTCATAAAAAAACGTTTTCACTTTTTCAAATTTGTTGTAAGATTAAATTATCGAAAAGTCATCTGATGACCAGTTGTTTATAAAAGGAGCGATGAAATATGAAAGTCACACTATTCGCCACTTGCTTAGTGGATATGTTTCAAGGGGATGTGGGAAAAGCAGTTGTTGAAGTATTAGAAAGACTTGGCTGTGACATCGACTTTCCAGAGGATCAAATTTGCTGTGGACAGCCTGCTTACAATAGCGGCTATGTCGAAGAATCGAAAAATGCGATGAAAAAAATGATCACAGCCTTTGAGCATGCTGAATATGTAGTCTCTCCCTCTGGTTCCTGCGCTTATATGTTGAAGGAATATCCAGAAGTTTTTAAAGGAGACCCCATATGGGAGCCAAAAGCGCAAGCATTAGCAGCTAAAACCTATGAATTCACAGAGTTTATTGTCAACGTATTAAAGATAGAAGATGTAGGAGCGTATCTAGAAGGTAAAGCTACTTATCATACGTCATGCCATATGACAAGATTACTTGGTGTAACAGAGGCACCCTTCCAATTATTAAAGAACGTCAAGGGCTTGCATTATGTGGATCTCCCTGGTAAGGATCGATGCTGCGGATTTGGTGGCACATTTTCAGTTAAAATGGGCAATATTTCTGGAGAAATGGTCAATGAAAAAGTACTGAATGTGGAAGAAACAGGCGCTGACATTTTGATAGGAGCTGACGCAGGCTGCTTATTGAATATCGGTGGTCGCATTCAACGTCAGGGTAAGCCAATTAAAGTGATGCATATTGCAGAAGTGTTAAATTGCCGATAAAAGGGGGAAATAAACATGGCCATGAAAACAAGTGATGATCGGTTTCAACAACGTGTCACGAAAGAGCTAGATAATCAGTTTATGCGTCGTGCGGTTTCGAGTGCCCAAGAACGTTTTCAAACACGTCGCCTTCAACAAGCAGAGGAATTAGGACATTGGGAAGAATGGCGTTCTCATGGAGAGGAAATTCGCAAGCATGTTTTAGCAAATCTTGATTATTACCTTTATCAATTAAGTGAAAATGTTGCCAAACGAGGTGGGCATGTGTTCTTTGCGCAAACTGCACAGGAAGCAACCGACTATATTCAAAGCATTGCTAAAAAGAAAAATGCAGCAAAAATTGTGAAATCCAAATCAATGGTAACAGAAGAAATTAACTTAAATACGGCTTTAGAAGCGCTTGGTTGTGAAGTGATTGAGACAGACCTAGGTGAATATATTTTGCAGGTGGCAGATCACGAGCCCCCTTCGCATATTGTGGCGCCAGCCTTGCATAAAAATAAGGAGCAAATTCGAGATGTTTTTAAGGAAAAACAAGGCTACAGTCAAACAGAAAAGCCAGAGGAACTTGCCCTTTATGTACGTGAAAAATTAAGACAGGAATATTTAACAGCCGATATTGGTATTACAGGCTGTAATTTTGCTATTGCTGAAAGTGGATCGATTACACTCGTTACGAATGAGGGCAATGCTGATTTAGTAACAGCGCTACCAAAAACACAAATCACAGTTATGGGAATGGAAAGAATAGTTCCTACATTTGAAGAAATGGAGGTCCTTGTTAGTTTATTAACAAGAAGTGCTGTCGGTCAAAAGCTAACGAGCTATATTACAACGTTAACAGGCGTAAAGGACGAAGAGGATACGGATGGACCAGAGGAATTTCATTTAGTTATTGTTGATAATGGACGCTCGGCTATTTTAGGTAGTGAATTCCAGCCTATTTTACAATGCATTCGCTGTGCTGCCTGTGTTAATGCTTGCCCTGTCTATCGTCATGTTGGTGGGCATACGTATGGCTCTATCTACTCTGGACCTGTAGGTGTTGTGCTCTCTCCACTTTTAGGAGGCTACGATGATTTTAAAGAACTGCCCTATGCTTCTACATTGTGCGGTGCTTGTACAGATGCATGCCCTGTTAAAATTCCATTACATCAGCTCATTCATCGCCATCGTCAGGTTATTGTTGAAAATGAGGGCAAGGCACCTATCTCTGAAAAGCTTTTAATGAAGGCATTTGGTCTAGGGGCTTCCTCCCCTACCCTTTATAAAATGGCGACAAAAATGGCTGCACCTGCCATGTCTCCATTTATCAAAAACAAGACTATTTCTAATGGTCCAGGCCCATTAAAAGCATGGACTGAGGCAAGGGATTTCCCTGCACCAAGTAAAGACAGCTTTAGAGACTGGATGAAGCATCGTACAAAAGGAGGCGGGCAATAATGACTGGTATGATTCAGCGTCGAGAAACATTTTTAGCAAATATTGCGAAGCAGCTCGGACGTTCGCCTAAGACAGAACTACCACGACCAACTTGGCAGTATCAGCCACAAGATCGTGTGCTCAAAGATGCGACAAAGGATGAATTGGTGGAAATATTAATTAAGCAGTGTGCCAACATCCATACCAATATTGTCATTTCTAATACTGCGACACTTCCAGAGGATTTACAGGACGTTGTTGACAAGTATGGAGGTCAGTCTGTTATTACATGGAAGGATAAACGGTTCCAGGACTACGGATTATCCGCACTTATGAACGAACAATGGCCACAAGCCAATATTCAGCTTTATGAATGGGATTCACAGCAACCTGAGGAAAATATCCGTCAAGCTGAAAAAGCTAATATTGGCGTGACAATTAGTGAAATGACGTTAGCAGAATCGGGAACTGCCGTGCTTTTTAGTAGCAAAGATAGAGGGAGAAGCATTAGCTTTTTACCTGAAAAGTCGATCATTATCATTCCTAAAAGTACAATTGTGCCTCGTATGACACAGGCAGCTCGTTGGATTAGTGAAAAAATCCGTCAGGGTGAAAAAATTGCTTCCTGTATCAACTTTGTTACGGGACCAAGTAACTCAGCCGATATCGAAATGATTCTTATCGTTGGTGTCCATGGCCCTATTCAAGCAACCTATATTGTTATTGATGATCAGTAAAGGCATTTCACCGCATGCCTGTTCTTGTTGTTGAAAAAGATGATGTCAACTGCAGAAAAAGCAACTTTGCAAGGTGAGGGGTTGATTTCCGTTCCGCCAGCGTCCTTTCCAGGGGGCGTCCGATGAGCCGCTTCACTCACTTCCGTTCGCTCCAGGGTCTCCTCTGTGACGCTCAATCCCCTAGGAGTGACGCTGGCTCCACTCCAATCAACCATTCTGCAAAAGGGGCTTTTCCTTATCTTTCATACTAGCTAGCCGTAGTAATCAAATTAGCCTATTAAAAGAAAAAATGTTAGACCAAGATATAATTAGTCTAACATTTTTTTGATTTAGGAAGGCATATTTAACTTCTTAAAGTGAAAAAGCTAATATCCATTTTTATTGTTTTTCAATATAATCGAGTTCTGTCCCAGCCTCGTTATTTTAAGTTGTTGTGTTCGCGACCCCTTCTGGGAGAGCTGCTTTTTCATAATACTCTGGATGTGCCTCTTTTAAAATAGATGAGCGTAGCATCACAAGTGAAATGATAATAATAATGACACTCGTTACTGGTAAAATAATAGTTGCTGGTAATGTATCATATAACATGCCATAGACTACCATACCAATCGGCATCATGGACATCGCCATCGTCTCCATTAGCCCAAAAACACGCCCACGGTACTCTTCCGCAATGATTTTTTGCAAATACACCCCGATGGGCATATTTATCCCCATTTCGAAAATTGCGAAAATAAAGTAAATGATGAGATAGAAGATCACAATAGCTATATAGGAAAAATCAGTAACTAAAGGGATGACTGCTAAGCCAACACTTCCCGCCAATAGTAATAAGCTGATTTTCGAAAAGCGTAAAGGTACCTTTACTTCAGATCTTGTTGCGAAATAAAGGGATGCTAAGAGCATACCTAATGCACCAGACGCTTCAATAAAGCCAAAGTGTGTGGATTCTACTTTTAGCAATTCAATAATGATGTACGTTCCTCCAACAGCGATGGCAGAAAAGAATAGGTTGATCCACAATGCTACCCACATAATGGTCTTAATGACGTTACGTTGCTTGATATAATGAAAACCACTTTTCAGCCCTCCCCACATCTTTTCTTTTTTCGTATCTTCCCCTCTTGTACTATAAAGGTTAAAATCCATTGTTGCCTCTAAACAAAAGGCAATCGCATAGGCCACCATATTCACCATTAAAAATACATCCATATTAAAAAATCCATACATCATACCACCAATGACTGGTCCTCCAATTGCAGCTACGGACATTGACATTTGGTTAAATGACATCGCACGTTGTAATCTCTCTGGATTGACAAGTGTGGCAATTGCTGATGAAAACGTTACACCAGAAAAGGCTGAGCAAATCGTATTAAAAACAGTAGCTATGTATATAGCATAAACGGACATTCCTACTGTTTCTGTATAAAGCAGTAATCCCCCTACTGTCAAAATGGTTCCTGCCTGTGCTATTAATATTGTGCGTTTTTTTGAAAAATTATCTGCGACATAGCCTGCTAAGGGTGCCACAAGTGCGCGTGGTAATACTGAACAAATCATATTGGTAGCGAAGCTCATTGCCGACCCAGTCATCGCTAAAATATACAAGCTAATACCGAATGCCATGACGTTTGCACCTAACATGGCAATCATTTTACTCGCCGTGAACGTCCATAAGTGATAGGTCGCCTTTTTTAATTTTTCCGCTTCATTCATCTAAATCCCTCCATTATTTAACTAAATTAAAAAGTTTAATTATGTTAAACAAAATATACCACAGCTCCCTCTTTTCATGCAAGCAAAAGTTTAATATAATTAAACAAAAGGAGGCGAGGCAGTGGACTCTTTAGGCACACGAATTCGCAAATTAAGGAAAGAACAAAAATTAACATTAGAGGCACTTGCCGGTGATCGTCTAACTAAAGGAATGTTAAGCCAAATAGAAAATGATAAGGCTAAGCCTTCTATGGAAAGCCTTGACTATATTGCTGAACGTTTAGGTGTAAAAGCTAGTGAATTACTGGAAGAAGTAACCCCATCCTCCATACGCCAGCTATTAGAGCAGGTGGAAAGTTTATTTGCAGAAGTAAAACGTGGTGATGCTCATCATCATCAAGAAATTGTCGATTTAATTAAGCCGTCTGTGGAGGGCCTGCCTCAAAGTTATGAAGCTGGCCGTTTATTGTATATTTACGCAGATGCCCAGTATGAAGCTGGATTAACAACATGGGAAGTCCCGCTTCAGCAAGCCCGCACTATTTTTAAGGAAATTAATTTACTCAGCCATTGGTTCAAAACCTTTATCCTCGAGATGGCTATTTTAGCAGCAAAACGTCAATATACATTGGCGTACGATCGTATCTTACAGGCAAAGGAAATTATCGAACAAGAGGACTATCAGCTCGATTCTCGTGATGCCTTATTAATGACTTATTATACAAGTATTTTCCAACTTGCAATTGGTGAGCATGAGGAAGGGAAAAAATTAATTCAAGAGACGATTGCCAATGCTCATAAAAACCAACTGTTCTATCAGATTGATAATATGTACAGAATTGGTGCCTATTGTGCCATGATTGATCGTGATTTTGAACAAACCAATCATATGTTTATGAAACTGGAGCAATATCAGGCATTTGCTGAACGTGTTGAGGTTGATGCTTTTATTTTTGTATTGAAGGCACATTATTGTAATAATTACAGCAATAATTATGAGCAGGCTCTGATTGAAATAGAACGTTTTTATCAGCTTAGACACGATGATTATTTAGACAAGCTAGATCCAAACTTTTACTATGCTGAAAAAGGAAAATCCTTATATTTACTTGGACAATATGAGGAGGCGAAGGCTGCATTCGAACAGTATAAACACAGACCGATCTATATTAATCATCCATATGATATTTTAAGCTTAAATGAATGCTTTTCCTATAAAGCCCTTTGCTATGCACATTTTGGTGAGCTAACAACAGCCTATGAAATTGCAAAAATGGCCTATACAGATTCACTGGATTTAGTGGATTTGCCCTATAAACGAAAAATTGAGGAAGTCTATCGAACGATTAAGGCACAGATTGATTCCATAAATTAATTAATCAGAACCACCAGTCTAACTGGTGGTTTGCTCTACGCGTGAAACGCTGGGGTACTGGCCCATGTCTAAAGACACACTGAAAGGTCCGCCAACCGCACTCCGTTTTCACGCTACCACTAAAGTGGTTTTATTATTTTGGCTTTTTTGCTTGTATTTCTTCTCCTGTAAATGGATCAATGAATTCTTTCATGGTCATTTGATCCTCAAGAATATCCTCGCGCAATTGATTTTTTATATATTCCTGTATGATTTTTCTGTTTCGTCCTACTGTATCTACATAATATCCGCGACACCAAAACTTCCTATTTCCATATTTGTATTTCAGGTTCGCATGCCGATCGAATATCATTAAACTACTCTTCCCTTTCAAATAACCCACAAACGATGAAACACTTATTTTTGGTGGAATACTCACCAACATATGAATGTGATCAGGACAGGCTGTAGCTTCAATGATTTCTACTCCTTTTCTTTCACATAACTGGCGAAGAATTCTACCTATATCTGCTTTGATTTGTCCATAAATAATCTGCCTTCTATATTTTGGCGCAAAGACGATGTGATACTTACAATTCCATGTCGTGTGTGCTAAACTTTTATTATCCATTTGGAGCCCCTTTCGTACGAAGTCGGTTGACCAGACCTGATTTCATTGTACGGCTGGGGTTTTTTTCTTGTCCATAGCTAGAAGCTCTTTGGAACCCCTCGCATAGCAAGGGGTTTTCAAAATATACAATAAAGGGATTGCACGAGGCTGTGCAATCCCTTGTTTTTATTGCTGACGATCACTCTTTATTTGTTTATGGATCTTGCGTAACGCTTTTTTCGACCCACGTTCGATATCGTGCTGAAGCTTCCGATCCTGATAGTCTACAAATAATGTCTCTAAATCATAGCCTTCAGGGTATAACTCTGTTGCAGGTAATTCAAGGGCAAGCCGCTTTACATTCACCTCTAGTATTTGCCCCTGATAGAATACGCTGACATTATTGTACGGATTCATTTCTTCATATACCAATCCCACATCATCATAGTCCAATAATTTCACACGATCCCCCTTTGCAAATGTATAAGCTGCTGCCAAGCTTTTTTTCTCTTCTTTAGGCTTTCGAATTTTACTGTCCTGAACGATCGTCAGTTGATATTGTTTATTATTTATATAATCCTTTGCTCTTTGTAAAACAGCTTCGCGGACATTCATTTTTTTAGAAATCCATAAGGCATTGCTTTCTCCAGAGGTGCCGATGAGTAATTGGTACAAAGGCTCTAATGTTTCAGCATGGAAGCGCATTGCCGCATTCATAAAATCAGGATGCATTTCAGAAAATCGTTTAATTTCACCATAATGTGTAGTTGCCACAGTTATACAGCCCATTTGATAAAATTCTTCTAATAGCGCAATGGCTAGTGCAGCTCCTTCATTTGGCTCTGTTCCACTGCCAATTTCATCAAATAGTAAGAGTGTATGATTATTAGCAGCTCTCATAATATCGGAAAGATTTTTCATATGAGAAGAAAACGTACTAAGTGCATTCTCTATACTTTGATTATCGCCAATATCAACAAAGATATGATCAAATACAGCCATTTCCGTTCCTTCGTCCGCTACAATATGGAAGCCCGACATCGTAGCTAATGTTAAAAGGCCAATGGTTTTCAACACAACTGTTTTCCCACCAGCGTTTGGACCTGTAATAATTAAGCTACGGTAGTCTTTCGCGATGGAAAATTGAAGGGGTACCGCATTTCCTGGTAGTAATGGATGCTTACCATTGATTAGTTGAATATAACCGTAATCATTTATACGTGGCTCCCTACCACCAATTTGTCTACTGAACTTCGCTTTGGCAAAAACCATATCGTATTGACTAATCAACTCCATGTTAATGGTGATGGCATGAAGATGTTCCATCAATAGCCCTGATAAAGACGCTAAAATCTGGTATTCCTCCACGGCTTCCTCAGCCTTTAAGGTAGCTAATTCTACATTTAATTTAGCGACAACACTTGGCTCCATAAAAACGGTTGCCCCTTTTGAGGAAATTTCAACGACCGTACCCTGTACATGATTTTTATAGGTCGCCTTAATCGGAATCGTATAGCGATCATCCTTTTGACTAATAAAAAATTCCTGAATATACGGTTTATTAGCACTGTTATTTAAAAATTTCGTTAAACGTTCTTTAATTTTTTCCTCTGTCGTTTCCATATGATGTCGGATGCGTTTTAATTCACGACTAGCAGCCGAATCTACACGATTGGCTTTGATCGCAAAATTAATTTCCTCCTCCACGCTTTTAAATTCAGCCATAGAATGAGCGTAAGAGGAAAGAACAGGCGCAAAAAATGCCTTATCTAACATAAATTTTTTGATATTGCGGCAGCCTCGTAAAAAATCAGAGATACTCACTAGCTCACTGGGATCTAGAAGCATTCCCTTTTCAAGCTTTGTCATAATATGCTCAATATTCGATACCCCTAAAAACGGAACATGCCCCTCTGCATCCAATATTGCACGAGCTTCTGTTGTTTCATTCAACCGATTTTTTACCACTGTTAAGTTTGAGCTTGGCATTAATTTATCTAAAAGCTGTTTTCCTAACCCGCTGACACAATAGGATTTAACGATGTCCTTTAATTCATGATATTGTAATTTTTCAAGTGTAGTATTATTCATTTCTTTTTGCTCCTCATTGTAATGTTTTATCATACATGAAGATACCTACCCAATAATAGATAGCAATGATGGTTTAAACAAAATAAAAAAGCTGTGAGGAATCCCCACAGCTCTATCTTTAAAAGGCGCGTTTTCCTGGCATCACAAATAAAACTTCAGCTAATTGAAGTTTCTATCCTATCTGCCACGCTTAATAAAGTATTGTAGGTATCTACATAGGTTGTTGAAATAGATCCATGACAAAATAAGGGGTTTTCATAACATGTATCCCCTGCTGTCGTCATCGCCACTATTTCATTCAATTTTTACCTAGTTAGAACCTACCGCACTCACAAAAAGCACCTCTCATTAATTGATCATTGTTATCTAATTATTGACATTTTACTATATGCTAACAGGAAAGTAAAGGTACCTACCTTCAAAAGGTTTTCTCCTATTTTGTCGAATCTATCAAAAAGATTCTATTTGGAGGGAGTACCCAAATACAACAAAAGACTACCCATTGCCTGTTTACCTTCATTTTCTTATTTATTTTTATAATCCCTACAGTCTCTGCCACATCAACTGTGAGTGGTGAAATAAATGTTATGGGCTTTCATTATGCAGTCTTGCATTTAGCGTAGTATAAAGCTGCCGTGAATGAGTTATTCATTGTTAGCCTCATCGATCTTTAAGATACTATTAAACAAAATAGCAGACAATCCAGCAGCCCAATCCGATAAGGAATAAAAAAGTTTTGTGTATTACATAGCGAAGTGGTAAAAGTTACAAAAAAAGACCTGTAGAAAGATCTACAAGTCTTTTACGAAACTGATTTATGATGGGCTTTTCTTGTTTCTATAATTTTCGAACCAGAAAATAAAAGTAAAGCTGCCCAAATAATGCTGAATGCAAGGAGCTCAACCTGACTAAATGGCTCTTTGTATAGCACGATACCTAAAATCAAGACAATCGTTGGCGATACATATTGGATAAACCCTAGTAAATATAAAGGAATATTTTGTGCCCCCTTCGCAAATAAAATAAGCGGGACGGCTGTTACTAAACCACTAAAGATCATCAAAATATCTGTTTTAACATCGACATGTAAAAACGAGGCTTGATGTGTAGCAAAAAGATAGACATAATAGCCTAATGCAAAGGGTAAAATCAATAACGTTTCAATGGCTAGGCCTCTTGTAGCATCCAGTGTAATTTTCTTTTTCAGCACACCATAAATAGCAAAAGATAGCGCAATCAATAAAGCTACCCAAGGTACTGAGCCGTAATTGATCGTTAAAATAATCACCGCAATAAAAGCAATTCCTGTTGCTACCCATTGTGCACGACTCAGCGATTCTTTAAAGAAAATCACCCCGAAAATTACAGACAATAGCGGATTAATATAATAACCTAAGCTCGTTTCAATGAGATGATTATGCGTCACTGCCCAAATATATAAATACCAGTTCATTGAAATGACAAAGGATGCACCCGCAAGCTGCCAGAAATGCTTTTGATGTGACCATAAATATTTTAAATCTGCTACGAGATCCTGACGCATTCGAAATACGAGTACTGCCAGCACCGTAAAGACAAAGGACCAAATGACACGGGATAATAAAATCTCCATACTTGGTACATGCTCAAGTAATTTCCAATATAGAGGGAATGCTCCCCAAAAGGCATAGGCAAAAAAGGCTGCCAAAACTCCTTTTTTCTCATTTGACATGATATTAACGCTCCTACTCTTACTGAAATCGGTTAACGATTTCCTATAATCTTAAACTAGTTAAAGAATAGACTCATTATAGGACTTTGAGTAGCTGCTGTAAATGCCAAATTTCTAGTTCCTTTTAAAAGCTGTTAACCTTTTTGTTCCGACTCTAGCTCAGAAATATACTTGCGTACAGTACTATAGCTAATCTCTGGATTGATTTGGCGCTTGATGCGAATATGGATTTCTTTAATTCCAACCCCTTGCTCACGCATATCTCGAATCATCGACTTCAAGGGCCCCGTCAATGACTCTCTTGACATCGCTGTATATTTACTCAGTTCAATGAGAAGATCTGTATTTTGTTGACGGAGCACCTTCATCTCCTCCACCATACAATTATATTCAGTGACCTTTTTCTGCAAGACCGTGTTTTGCTGCTTTAACTTTTGTAGATCCTCTGTTAGCTGTGCATTTTGTTTTTTTAGCATTTTTCGTTCTCGTTCTAAACCATTTTGCTTGTTATCTAAATCCTTATACATAGCATTATATAACTCTTCCATATGCAAAAGCTCTAGATAGCGACTTTGCGGTACAATCATTAAGCTATCTGTCGTGTATAGAGCAAGCGTTCCATCTTTAAACGGCTCATACGACAACGTAGAGGGATTTATTTTATTTGCCATTTATTTTTTCACTCCTCCACGAATAATTACATGTAATCGAATACCTTTGTGTAGCATCTTTCCGCTTCCTTTTCCATTTGATAATCATTCTCATTTAACATTATCATAATCACTATTTTGCTTTTTGTCAAAGATCATTTCCCTTGTGTGGAAGGAGCCTCTATCTGCCTACCCTTTCCATAAAAAAAGCCTCTTGCAACAATAGCTGCAAGAAGCTTTAGCCTTACATTTTTTTCAGTTTCTCATACTCCAATTGCAAACGCTCAATACGTTTACGACCTTCTTCACGGTTTCTTGCTGTTTCTGCTTGAATTTGCTTTGTTTCTTGAATACCAGCCATAATTGTTTGCCATGTTGTTTCAATGGTTTCGATTTTAATGCTTGGGCTACCAGCTTGACGAGCAATATTCACACTGTTTTTACTAATATTTTCAGCATTACGCACAAGCATTTCATTCGTACGGCGATCTAGTTCCACCATAGAATCAGAAATCAACTTTTGACGCTTCAATGTCACTGCGTGAATAAGCCCCTGCTTAAAGATCGGAATCGTTGTGACAAAGGCAGAATTAATCTTGGCAATTAGATGATTGTTCCCTTGCTGCATTAAGCGAATTTGTGGTGCTGATTGGAATGATACTTGTTGTGCCATTTCTAAATCATAGCGACGTTGTTCTAATAATTCCACAGCGCGTAGCATTGTTTCATATTCCATAGCTGCCAATTGATCACCACTTTGAGCCTTTTGTTCAAGTGCTGGTAAAGACGCACGAACCTCTTCTGTTTTCACTTCAATAGCTGCAACAAATTTACTTAATGATTGGAAGTAGTTTAAGTTTTGATCATACAAATTTTCAAGGTCAATGGTATTACGCTTCATTTCCCCTTCATATTTTTGGATTTCACGGTAAATGACATCCACTTCTTTATTCATGCTGTCATACTTAGATAAGAACCTTTCCAATTGTTCTTTTCCTTTGTTAAAGAGCTTGGAGATGAAACCGCCCTTTTTCTCTTCCGCAAAATCCTGTGGATCAAATTTATCCATAATTTTATTCAGGTTATTTAAAAGCACACTCGATTCTTCCAGCTTACTAGCTTTCATCGTTGCGAGCATTTTATCAGAAAAGGTTGAAATGCCACTTGCCGTTTCTTTACCGAGCTCTAGCATGGCAATTTGATCTTTGACATCAATTTTTTGTGCAAGTGTATGAACCTCTGGATCCTGCTTTAACATTAGCTGGTTTTGAGCGATTTGTGATAGTTCCTGCTCAGATACAAGTACTGGCTTTTGCTCAGCCGTTTGCTGTAAAAGTGGATTTGGCTGTAATAAAGGATTTTCTGAAGCGAATGGGTCCTTGGATTTTAAAAGATCATTGTTGAATTCAGACATATGTTTTACCCCCTGCAATTTATCTCTACTAATTACTTACGATTACCATGTAAAAAAGTTTCATTTTCTATAGGATGAAAAAATACGAATCTGCTATACAATAGCCATTCTGGTGTATCTTATATTGCAAACTATATTGATTAGGGTGAGCATTATCAACAAAAATTTCCACTTCAGTGCAATAGTGAAGAATTTCTGCTATTTCTTTACTAGTAGGACACAGCTGTTGAAGCTTTTGAAAGAGCTGCGCTTTTTCTTCGATTGTTGCTAAACGCTGATTTGATGATCGGTCAAGAATTGCCTCCACCTCTGATTTAGCTAACATCATCTCACCCCTTTTATAAATTATAGCTTCTTTCTAGCCAAAATTCGACTGATTCCGTAAATTCCTTTACATTGTTTGCTAACAATGGCACCATGACACCAAAAAAGCAGCTACATTATCCATGTAGCTGCCATTATGTTATGTTGTTACCTTTAATACCGTTTTAATTTTTTGAATGACGCCGCCAGAGCTATATGTCAATACACTACGTTTATAGAACGATAAACTGAATAGGTATACGACAACAATCGTTACGACTAAAATTCCTAAAGAAAGTAATGGTACAATGCCACCGATATCTGTAGCGCCAATACGCATTGGCATAATCATTCCAGAAGTTAGTGGGATATAAGAGAATATTTTAATGATAATTGTATCTGGATTCCCCATGCCTGTCAGCATAACATAGAAGCCAATAATCGTAATAATCATCGCAGGCATTAATACTTGACCCGCCTCTTCTACTTTCGATACTAAAGAGCCAAATAATGCACCGATAATAAGATAAAGGATAACTGTTAACAGTAGGAATACGATAGCATAGATGACATAGCCAACGGACAATTCCTTGACAATGCTAGCAGCTGCATCCCAAACCATTCCACCTTTGATAAACTTCGCATAGATAAGGAACACGATCGCAATAATACCCATCTGTGTTAAAGCGAGCAATAAAACTCCAGCGATTTTTGCTTTAAAATGTGTCCCAGGTTTGACACTAACTAACAGCATTTCCATTGCGCGTGAGCCTTTTTCAGAGGCTATTTCAGTCGTAATCATCGATAGGAAAGTAGAAATAAAGAAATAGATTAAAATCCCTACCGCATAGGAAACTACTAGCCCTGATTGCTTTTCTTCTTCACTTTTTCCACCTGTTGATGCCTCATTTAAGTTTTTCGTTGAAATTGTTGTTTGAGCTGCCATAATTTGTGCCGCTTGCTCAGGTGAAAGCGATAATTGTTGTACGGCATAGTGTTGTCCTGCATATTGTAATAAGGATGATAATGTAGATTGATCGTTTAATTTCAGTGGTGTAAACGTAGCAATTTCCGCATGTAATTGACCATTTTGGTCGTTAATCGTCACAATCGCATCCAGCTTGCCGTCCTTTACTCTTTTTCAAGGGTCGATACATCTTGCTCATCTTGAATAAAATTCATATCTCCATTCGAGACAAAAATACCACTTAGATCAGCAGAGGTTTTATTAATAATCGCGATTTGCTGTGCTTCATCATCACCTGTGAATAATTCCTTAATTTCTGACCAGAAGACAGCCACTGACATGACAATTACATATAAACAAGTCATTAAGATAAAGGATTTTGATTTAATTTTAGCTTTATATAATTGCTTCATTAATAAACTAAACTTCGACAACATGGCCACCTACCTTATCTTTAAAGATTTCATCTAACGATAAATAATCTAAGCTGAATTTTTCAATATACTTCCCATTGGATAGCTGCTCAAAGATACCTTGAGCAAAGCTTTCGTCCACTAATGTAAGCACTGTTTGCTCCTTCTCTACACGCACATCCTTGACACCCTCAAGTGCCAATAATTGTGTTGTTGACCAATCCGTACGGACAGCAAGCTTTGTTTTACCATATTGTTTCTTTAAATCTAGTAAGCTTCCAGAAAATAAAGAAACACCTCGTTTTAATAAACACAAATGATCACAAAGCTCCTCGACATTGTCCATTTGGTGACTGGAGAACAAAATCGTCGTGCCTTGCTCTTTCAATAGTAAAATAGCATCCTTTAGTAAATCTTTATTGACGGGATCTAGCCCACTGAACGGCTCATCTAAAATTAAAAACGCAGGTTTATGGATAAAGCTTGCAATTAGCTGTACCTTTTGCTGATTTCCCTTTGACAGTGTTTCTGCCTTATCCTTGCGTTTTTCCTCCAGTTCAAAGCGTTGAATCCAAAAATCTATTTCCTTTTTCAGCTCTGCTCGTTTCATGCCACGTAGCTCACCAAAAAAGTAAAGCTGCTCCTCTACCTTCATTGTTGGGAAAATACCACGCTCCTCTGGTAAATAACCAAGGACATCTCGGTTAATGGCATTAACTGGCTGTCCATCCCAAGTAATCGTCCCCGCTGTCGTCTCCTGTAAATCTAAAATCATTCGGAATGTCGTTGTTTTTCCTGCACCATTTTGACCAATTAGACCGAAAATTTCCCCTTTTTCAATGGTAAAATTTAAATCATCTACAGCTGTAAAATCCTTGTACTTCTTTGTGACCTGCTGTAACTGTAATGTCATGTTGTCTTCCTCCTTATCCTTCAAATATATGTAAGTCTTGTTTCAAGCCCTTTTTACGATTTTCATTTTTTACTATAGGAATGAATAGCAGTAAGGCGACAATCAAATTCATGCACCCCACACTTGTATTCATAGATCCTACAACGAATTCCCGTAAACCTAGCGATAGATTATAAATACCAATGATTAAATTTAACAGTAGCGCGAATATAAATGCGATTCATGGATTTAATATAGTTTATTTTCGAGGAAGCATCTGAAAATATCTCAAAAGGGCCCTCCGATTTTGATTTTCGATAATAGGCCCACCCACCAAACTTAGACACACACTCGATATTCATTTCGTCTAGAAACTCAAAATAATCCTTCGACTTTCTATTGATAAATTCATTTCGATAAATATATTGACCTGGTGTCCCTTTTTCAAAAACAAAGTAGCCTACTACTGTCTTTTTAAGATTCCACCCCCGGTCTGCCATGTCATTGACCCATCGTTCTTCCTTTTCGTAATCAATAAAAAAACGATACATTCTTTTTTTCATTTTGCATCACTCCTACTATAAAATCATGCTTCCTTTTTCATTATTTTCTGATTTCCCGGAAAATAATAGACGCTTCGTTAATCCGAAAATACATTTAATTCTCTCTTTAATCGATTACGTATACGCATAAGCTTATAGAATGGGAGGGCAAATAATACAACAACCACAAGATTCAGCGTATTTAACGAGAAACCAACCCAGTCTGTTGTTTGCTCCGAAAAATCGCCAATTAAACCGATCAGTCCAATGAACAAATTAAGTAGAATAAGAGAAAGCAGGATCCTCATCTTTTTTGACAGGTTACCAATTTTCGTTTTTTTATCTGTATACAGCTCAAATGGTCCTTCCTGTGCTGCTTTTCTAAAAAATACAAAATTTCCAGAGCGGTCTACTTGTTCAATGCCAGAGGATTTGAGAAATTCGAGAAATTCCTCTTCATAGTGCGTACCGAATCGCTCTAATTCATCATGGCGATAAATATAGCTATTTGGTTCTCCACGCTCAAACGTAAAACGAAACCATGTAAATTTTTTTAAGTGCCAGCCCTTACTAGCCATGTCATTGACCCACTTCTCTATTGCATAGGGATTAATCATCAATCGATATTTATGCATATTATTCAACTCCTCTCGTTATACGGATACCATTGTCAAAAAGTTCCCTTAATCTTAAAATTTCATATTCCACCACTGTTTTTCCAGTTTCAGTAATAATATATTCTTTCTTTCTGCCATCTCCATCAAGTGCCTCTATCCATCCTCGTTCCAACAATGTTTTAATCGCACCATATATGGTTCCGGCCCCTAAGCGCACTCTTCCATTGCTCATTTCTTCCACCAATTGCATAATGCCATAGCCATGCCTCGCCTCATATAATGCTAATAAAATATAATAAACGCCCTCTGTTAATGGCGGATGCTCCTGTGTCATACAAATCCTCCTTTATATCGTCCATCAATATATCGCCAGTCGATATATTCAAAATATATCAGCAGTCGATATAATTGTCAACGCTCATTCACAGTGTTGCAGATCCTCGTACACTATGCTAGGATGTAAGTAATTACTTGCATGGAAGGAAGTATGTTCTTGACAACGAAAGGAACTGCGCAACGAATTATCGAAGCTGCTCTACAATTGATTAGTGAAAAAGGCTATACAGCTGCAACTACCAAAACCATTGCAGAATTAGCAGGTGTCAATGAGGTCACTCTTTTTCGTCACTTTGGCAACAAACGTGGTTTATTAAAAGCCATTATTGAGCAATTTTCTTATTATCCTCTTCTACAGCAGGAGATCAATCAAAATGTAACGTGGGAATTAGAAAAGGATTTATTAAATTTCTCACTGAAGCATTTTCAGTTTTTAATGTCGATTAAAGATTTTGTCATGATCGGCTTTAAGGAATCTATTCAATTTCCTGAAATTAGTGAGGAAATCGCCAATATCCCTCTCCTCATAAAAAAGGAGCTCATTCACTATTTTCAAGAGATGCATCAACAAGGAAAAATAAGAGAAGTTGATTTTGAAGCAGCAGCGTTATCGCTTATAGCTTTGAATTTTGGTCATTTTATGTCACGTGCTCGCCTTGGAACTATCGTGTCTGACTTACCAACTGAAGAACTTTTACAAACTAGTGTTGCTATTTTTTCTAGGGGACTCGTTTCCTAGAAAAAATTTTTCTAATCAATGCAAGTAAGTACTTACTTAATTTTAGGGGGAATAAAAAATGACAGGTTTACAAGCACTATTGCGAGTTCGTGAAACCTATATCGGCATTGTTGCAACCATTGCCTTCCAATTAATATTCTTTACAATTTGGATGACTGCCTATGATGGTGTCAATGAAAGAGCGGAACAGTTAAGCATTGGTATTGTTGTGGAAGATTCTGTAATGGGTCAACAGGTAGCACAGAACATCAAAGGCTCCATCCCCTTTGGAATGGAGGACTATTCTTCGATGAAGGAAGCTGAGAGCGCATTAAACGAACGACAAATTAATATGATTATGCAAATTCCATCCGATTTTACAAATCAAATTCAAGCAGGGAAAGAGGCTGAAATTATTTATGCGATTAATCAAGCCAATGCAAGTGTAGCGAAAAATATGATGGAGGGTGTAGCAAAGCAATTAACAGAAGAAATCAATCAAGCCCTCTATCCAATGCAACAAAATCAAGCCGTTGCAGTCTTTGCTCAACAATTTGCTCAGCTTCCCTTCGAGCAACACACTGCCCAACAAATTACCACTTCTGTCAAAACGACTGTAATGAATGTCAAAGACCATGCCGTCGATGGTACGATTGTAAAAACCAATGATGTAAAGGGATTTGCTGCAAACTTTGTCCCACTTATGGTCATCATCTCCTCCTTTGTGGGAGCGATGGTTATGATTATGCAACACCAGCAAGCAGCACAGCTCGTTCAAGACAGCCTATCAAAATGGCAATTGTTTCTCGCACGACAGCTACTCAATGTGGGCGTAGCCTTTACATTGCCATTCATAACAATTGGCTTGATGCATCTTTTTAATATCGATAGTCAAGAAAGCCTGTTGTCGATTTATCTCTTCCAATCTGTAATGTATCTTGCTTTCCTTAGCTTGGCCCAAGTATTTGTGATTGCCTTTGGGAATATGGGGATGATATTTAATATTTGTGCTCTCTCACTCCAATTAGTAACATCAGGTGTACTTGTTCCAAAAACAATGCTATCTGAAGGATACAAGCAGGTCGCTGCCATGCTACCAGCCACGTATGGAGCAGATGGCTACTACACAATCATCTTTGGTGGTAGTTCTGATAATCTCCTGCAAAACAGTAGCTCATTGGCCATCATCATCTTCGTGACACTAGCCATCGCTACGTTAATCGTCACATTTAAGCCAGCTCCAGTCCGATGATTTAATAGAAAAGAGAAGGTCTACAAGTTGATGTAGACCTTCTCTTTGAGTGGTTATCTGCTACTTTTTCTCTTCTATCCTTCACTTTGAGCTGGCTATCCGCTACTTTTCCTATACTATCCTTCAATTCTGGCGTCCTATCCACTGCTTCTTACTCTATCCTTCAAATTGAGCGTTCTATCCGCTACTTTTCCTATACTATCCTTCAATTTTGGCGTCCTATCCGTCACTTCTCTCTCTATCCTTAAAAGTGAGCGTTCTATCCGCTACTTTTTCTCTTCTATCCTTCAATTCAAGCGTTCTATCCCCCACTCCTCACATTCTTTAAAATAGCTGCTAGCTGTTGATTTAACATGGTCACGCTATCGCTGAAATCGCCGCGATACCATTGGATGATGAGTCCGATGATGGCGTTTGCTTGATAGGCACTATAATAGTCGATCGAGATATGATCCTCCATTTGATGTATGTGCTGTGTGGTAATATCGCGTTTTAGCAGGGAATAAATCCCATCAAATAGCATGTAATAGTAGGTCAGCGGGACATTTTTAGAAAAGACGATACGGTAAAACATTTTAAAGCGTTCAATATGATGAAAAATACGGATAGTATTGGGATCTAATTGATTTGTGTCCAATGTCGTGACGGCACGATAGGGTTCTTCATAGGATTGATATAAATCCTCCATTATCTCCTGAAAGTATTCTTCAAAGAGCCCCTCTTTTTGCTCGTAGTGTAAATAGAAGGTTCCTCTATTGACCTTTGCTTCTCTACAAATTTCAGCAATGGAGATTTGCTCCAATGGTTTTTGGCTAAGCAAGGTCAATAAAGCATCGTGGAGAGCTTGCTTCGTTTTAATAATCCGTAAATCCGTAGTGCGCAATTTTTTCAACTCCTTAATAAACAGATTGTCCAAATGTGTTGATTACTCAACACATCCCGTTTTTTTGCATATTGAAATCGCTTTCATCTTTATTATATGATTTTAATGAACAGATGTTCAATAAGTACAGAAATTACTATGAGGAGGTCTTTGAGATGAGATTAGAAGGTAAAGTAGCCATTGTGACAGGTGCAGCTTCAGGTATGGGGAAAGCCATCGCAGAAGGATATGCAAAAGAAGGCGCTAAGGTTGCCGTTTCAGACTTAAATTTAGAGGGTGCCCAAGCGGTTGTGGAAGGTATTCAAGCGGCTGGAGGAACAGCATTTGCCATTCAAACCAATGTCGCATCAACAGAAGACTTACAACGCTTATTTGATGAAACAAAAACGAACTATGGTCAATTAGATATATTAGTCAACAATGCAGGTATTATGGATGGTATGGAGCCAGTTGGAGAAATTTCTGATGAACGATGGGAAAAAGTATTTGCAGTGAATACAACAGCTGTTATGCGCTCTATGCGTATGGTTACCGAAATTTTCCTTGCACAAGGTCACGGTGTCTTTGTCAATAATATTTCTGCAGGTGGCTTATATGGTGCACGGGCTGGGGCTGCTTATACAGCTTCAAAACATGCGGTAGTTGGTTTAACAAAAAATACAGCCTTTATGTATGCTGATAAAAATATTCGCTGTAATGGTATTGCACCAGGAGCAGTGATGACCAATATCGCCTCTTCTATGACAAATATGAGCCAAACAGGTGCTGCACGACAAGCACTAGGACTATCCATCAATCCGCGGGCTGGTCAGCCAGAAGAAATCGCTCAATTAGCGATCTTCCTAGGCTCAGATGAGGCTAGCTTTGTGAATGGACAAGTTATTGCTGTTGATGGTGGCTGGACAGCTTACTAATCCATAAGGAAACACGCACAGAGACATTTTCTGTGCGTGTTTCTTTCATTATATAACTTTTCGAGACGGAATCATGCTTCCAATTACTGCCCCTATTAACGCTGGCAGTATCCATCCTAAGCCAATATCATAAAAAGGTAGCATCGCAGAATAGTATTTCTCTACTGCATCCAATACACCTAACTTCGCATCTGGCACACTTTCTACCAGAGCTTTATAGCCATCAATCAGGCTAATGAAAAATGTAAAAATCATCGCTATGGCATACACTGTTTGCTTATTCTTAAAGAAGGATGAGCTTAGAGCGAGCAAGATTAGGACGATTGCTAATGGATATAAGAACATTAAAACTGGAATAGCATATTTGATAATATTGTTTAAACCAAAATTCGCAATCGTAAAGGATACAGCACACAACAGAAACACAAACCATTTGTAACTAATTTTTGGAAATACCTCATGAAAAAACTCACTACAAGATGTAATTAAGCCGATACTTGTTTTTAAGCAAGCGAGCACGATGATGACCGCCAATAAAATAGCTCCAAATGAGCCGAAATAATGATCGGCCACTGCCGCAAAGATTAAACCACCATTATCAAAAGTCCCGACAGCATTAATACCGGAAGCGCCCATATATGTTATGAGACCATAAATCAGCGTCATTAAAGCCATCGCAAAAATACCTGATGTCCATGTAGCCTTGGCAATTTCCTTACGATCTGTAATCCCTGCACTTTTAATTGCATTAATGACAACAATCCCGAAGGCTAGTGAGGCAAGGGCGTCCATCGTATTATAGCCTTCTTTAAAGCCTGTCATAAAGGCGGCATCCATATATTCACCAATTGGCTGCTGGAAATGGCCCATTGGCTTCGTAATGCTTGTAATAATTAAAATAAATAAAACAACTAAAAATGCAGGCGTTAAATATTTACCGATATAATCCATTATTTTCGCTGGATTTAAAGAAAAATAGTAGACAATGGCAAAAAATATAAAGCTAAATACAGCAAGTAGCAGTGTTGCATGCTGTGCTTGAATATATGGCTCAAACCCTACTACAAAAGGTACCGTTGCTGTACGTGGGATGGCAAAGAATGGTCCGATTGTTAAGTACAGTGCCAATGAAAAAATAATACCAAATATAGGATGAACACGATTGGCTAGATCACGTAAACCATTACTACCTGATAAGCCAATTGCCAAAATTCCGAGGAATGGTAAGCCGATAGCAGTCACTAAAAATCCGATTAATCCAAACCAAAAATTAGTCCCAGCAAATTGACCCATTTGAATAGGAAAAATTAGGTTCCCTGCTCCAAAATACAGTCCAAATAACATGGTACCAATGACTGCGTAAGTTGAAAAAGGTATTTTTTGTTGCATAATTGATGTGCTCCTTAGAAGTTTTAGACTATAGCAAATTATTTTAATCGAATGATTTTTCACTACAATTTCATCATGTTATCAAGCATTTATTATAATTACAATAGTTTTTTCGTTTATCCAGTGAGATTCAACAAAAAAAGAGCTGTCTACTGACAGCCCCTTCTTAGTTTGCAACTGACCATTCAATATGATCTAAAAATTTATAAACATCTTCATACACTTTATCGCGTTCTTTGTCCAATGTAATAATGTGGCCAGAGTTTTCATACCAAATGATTTCTTTGTCGTCTGTTTCCACAGTATTTAAAATAAAAGGTGCGCTTTCTTGATATAGGTCATCATCTAGTGAGCCTTGTAACACAAGAGTTGGTGCTTTGATCGTTGATAATTCTTCACGCGTTTCTGTTGTTAAACGTGTTACGCCGTCCAATGAATCCTTCGGTGAAATACGTAATTCATGTAATTCTGAAATAATTTGATCTTTTGATTTATTTTCAAAGTGTTTATATAAACGAGCATAGTGGTACAAACGTGTAAATAAGCCTTTTGAATTATCACGTGTAATCGGTGCACACATCGCTACACATGCTTTCACTGGGAATGTCTCTGCGACCTTTAACGAAAAGACGCCTCCAAGTGAAATCCCAACAACAGCGATTTCTTCATAGCCTTTCTTTTGTAGGAAGTTATAACCTTCTACTACATCGTTCCACCAATCTTCTGGTTTTGTTTCTAATAATGCTTCTGGTTCTACGCCATGCCCACTATAAATTGGTGCATGCACAGTGTAACCTCGTTGAGATAAAAATTCTCCTAGCTTTTTCACATCTTTTGTGCTACCTGTGAATCCATGCAGTAATAGTACGGCTTTTTTGCCTCCCTCGATTGTTAGAGGTTGTGGCTTTGTTAACTTCATTTTATGATATCCCCTTCACGGAAATTAATAATTGTGTATTTTATGTGTCTATCTTATCACCCTTTATTCATAATGTACAATTTATAGTTTTTATCAAATCAATGTTTATTGTGCATGAATGATGTCAACTTAACGGCTGTACTATCACACTTTCTGCTACTTAACTTTTCCTTTCTGCTAAATAATTGCAACGTCCTTTTAAAAATTTTTTGTTACCTATACTTCCCGTCTGTTTCCCGTTATAATGCAGATAACTTAAAAATCACAAGAAAAGAGGTGAAAAAAATGGAGTGGCAACAATTAGAATATTTTGTAACCGTTGCAAAGTTAGAGCATATGACACGGGCTGCCGAAGCATTAGCGATTTCACAGCCAGCACTTAGTCGTTCAATTTCAAAGCTGGAGGAAGAATTAGGTGTACCGCTTTTCGACAGACAAGGGCGCTCGATTATGCTAAACCGATATGGAGAGCTATTTTTATATCGTGTCCAGCGCATGCGTAAAGAATATGAAAAGGCTGTTTTAGAATTACAGGAGCTTAATAATCCAGAACTTGGAGATGTATCACTCGGTTTTTTACATACACTTGGAACGAGTATTGTACCCGACTTGATTCGTGCCTTCCGTCAAAAACATCCCCATATCCGTTTTCATTTCACACAAAACTACTCCCATTCACAGTTAAAACAATTACTGGCAGGTGAGTTAGACTTGTGCCTACTAGCCGCGATCGATACAGAGCCGCCAGTTTGTTGGAAGGAATTATGGCGAGATGAGCTCTTTATAATGGTCCCAATTGACCATCCATTAGCCCATCGTAAAAGCATCAAAATGAAAGAATTAGAGCATGAAAGTTTTGTCTTAATGAAAAAAGGCTATGCATTACGCCGCTCAGCTGATCGCTTATTAAATGCTGCGGGCATTAAGCCTAAAATTTCTTATGAAGGTGATGAAGTATCGACAATCGCTGGATTTGTTGGTGCGGGGCTTGGCGTTTCCTTACTACCCGATGATGAGGATTTAAACCCCAAAAAAATCGTTAAAATCCATGTTGAGGATATGGTATGTGAACGAATTATCGGCATGGCTTGGATAGAAAATCGTTATTTATCGCCATCTGCACGTCAGTTTAAACAATTTGTCTTTGATTTTTATGACAATAAATAGAAAGAGCGAGTAACAACATCATCTAGATGTCCTTGTTACTCGCTTTATTTTCTAAAAGGCACTGTTTTACCATACTAGGGAGGTAATAATTTGAATTTATTACTTAATACATTAGGTTTCTTTGTATTTTTATTTACCTTGATCGTATTGTTCATTTTTGTAATCAAATTAATGATTTTCTTTTTTAAACAGAAAAACTTCCCTAAAAAAACACTAACAGCACTATTGACAGGTTTAGTACTGTTTTTGGGAATATTTATATATATCCAATATTTTTTTACGTTTAGTACTTTAGATAAAAAAGATACGCAAAAGGTGCCCGAATCTGTGTCATCTCCTACAGGGGAATATACAGCGCACGCTTATTATGAACCATATGGTGGTGCAGGTCCAAGTGGTGGTGTTCATGTATGGATAGAAATTTTAAATAATAATGCTCACACAAACAAAATCGTCTATTATGCAGAGGCAAAAAGTCAATTCTCGATGGAATGGCTAGACGAAGAAAA
Organism: Lysinibacillus sp. JK80; assembly: GCF_027557635.1. Taxonomy (NCBI): domain Bacteria; kingdom Bacillati; phylum Bacillota; class Bacilli; order Caryophanales; family Bacillaceae; genus Lysinibacillus; species Lysinibacillus sp. JK80. The sequence goes on from NZ_CP058997.1 coordinate 1,373,506, forward strand.
ATTATCCATTGTTAATAAAGAGCCTAATTATACCAATTCAAATAGAAGTATAGTATTAAGTATTGATAAAGAGATTTATCATGAAAATGGCTTGGCTTGTCAAAGTTTGTTAATGAAAGATGAATATGAAAAGTGTTATCAAAATTAAAAAGGTTAAGTTACTGTGCTGAATCATTATGTTGAAACGACTGACTTTGAGCACTACTAATACAAACGGCTTCAAGCATTTGGCACAATAAAAAATCAGGCTTTGCTCGCCTGATTTTTTACTGTTCATTCTCTTAAATGTATTAAAGTAATTTAACCTGATAGGAAAAAATATCCGTTGTATCGCCTTTCATTGCAAATACTCCCTGTTCGACGAGCATCAGTAAGCGATACTCTACAAAATCATTTCCTACATAATGGACAAATGTTTCAAATGTCTGTGCCAAAATATGCGTAGGCATTAGCCACTCTTCATTTTGCTGTAAATGCAAATTTTTTGCACTGGCGATAATGTATGCATCCATTGCATCTTCCTCTACATGCAATAGTTCACTTTTCCATAACCGTAATGTACTTGGCTGTTCTTTAATGTTTTCCCATTCCTTAGCGAGTTGCTGACATTCTTGCACAGAGAATCGTTTTGCACTAGGGCGAAGCTTCATTAGCATTTCCGAGGAAAGCTCGCCTGTATGGCGAATGTCTAAATTGGGGTGAATACTCTTCAGATTCTCCGTTGCATCAATACCATACACCATACTGCATTTATGAATTAACTCACTCATCACATAGCGCAGTCCTATCTGTTCATGTGTGTTGTGACTATACCAAATCCACACATCCACATCACAAGGTAAATTAGCGATTTTTTTCCTCCAGTTTTCATACATCTCATCATACAATTGCTGGTCATCATCATCTAAAATATGCGTGGCTAACCAAGTTTTACGTTCTTCAAAGTTTTGAAGAGGTCCAATCGAGAGATCATCATGGACACTTAGAACTGATTCACTTCGCTGCAAACGATGTTGACGAATTGCAAGTTTCATAGAACCCTGCGTTGCTAAGCTAAAGGTAATATGTAAAATAGCCATGTCCATTCCTCCCTACTGTTTGCTGATGGCAATCTGTATCCCGATAAATGTGAATAGAATACCTTGAACTGTATTTAGTCGTTTAGCAATCGCAGGTTTACCAATAATGACTTGTCTAACTTTCCCTGCAAATATACTAAACAATGAAAATAATACAAGCGCTTGTATTAAAAATACAATACCCAAAATAAGCATTTGAAACGCCACATGTCCTTGCGATGGATTAACAAACTGTGGTAACAGCGCTAGGAAAAATAACGATACTTTTGGATTTAAAATATTCATTAATATTCCTTTTTTATATAATTTAATATAGGCTTGCGTATTTTGCTGTTGCAACGTAAAAGGGTCTCCTTTAGCACGAAATGATTGCCAAGCTAAATATAATAAATACGCTGCTCCTGCAAATTTGACGATGGTAAAAATAATGGTCGATTGATAAATTATCGCAGAAATACCAAGTACTGCTGCACTAATATGAACAAGTAGCCCTGTACACAATCCAAGAGATGTGGCAATACCCGCTTTTTTATCTTGTGTAATACTTTGGGCAAGCACAAATAAATTATCGGGCCCTGGCATAATGGTTAAAATCATCGCAGCCCCTAAAAACGCAAATAACGTTGAGATGTCCAAAACTTTCCCTTCCTTCAACTTCTTTTAAAAAACTATATACATTATACTACATGACGTTGTTCTCACTAGATGTAAGTTTATGACTTTATCCAAAACTTTTTTTAAATTTTGGTTTCACAATTTATGCTCGCTCAAGCGATACTTTTCTTCCCTAATCCATTATAATAGTAGAAACTCATGATAAACCAGATAACTTCCATAAGAGGTGATTGATAATGGCAGTAAGTGATATTGTCACGCAATATGAGGATGAGCATGGACAGGTTTACTATAAAATGAAATCCCATGACATTGAGGTAAAGGCCACACAAAACGCGGGCTTAGCACCTGTCATCACGTATTGGATGGCTGACAAAGAGATTACAGATTCCATTCGAAATTTACGCTTCAGTCCACGTGCCCCATCTAGCTATATACAAGATTACGAAGAATTTCAAGCAATGCTTTATGCGAAAGAGCAACGGGCCATTAACCAGCTGTATGAACAAATGAGCATTAAACCCAAAAATATGTCTTCGGGGAAACAAGTCATTTGGAGTTTCTTTGTCATTGTATTGGCTATGCTTCCCCTTTTCATTGCGATTTGGTGGTTTAAATAATTGAATAAGCGACCTCTTTAGCGTTTTAGCGCATCCCTTTCTTAATTTATCAAAACTTTCAAGTAATTTACCCATTCAGCTTGACAGACTTATAGAAGTAGTGCATCCTTTAGTCAATAGATGAGAAAACGAACGAAGACCAGTAGTTAGCCACTGCTTGAAAAGAGAGCGATGCCCATCGGCTGAAAGGCATTGTACAAGAAAGACTAATGAAACCTACTTCGTGAAACGTCCTAGCCAAACTAGGCGCAGTCTCGAGCGTTATGAGAAAAGTGGAATGTCGCATGATATTCAATGTAGGTGGTACCACGGAAGGCAAGTCTTTTCGTCCTAATTTTTAGGATGAAAAGGCTTTTTTTATCTTGATTCAGCAATGATGGAGGTAGTGAGATGGAGAGAAAAAGAATTGTTGTTAAGATTGGTAGTAGCTCTTTAACGAATGTGAAGGGTGAAATCGATAAAGTTCGCTTAATGGACCATGTGCAGGCAATCGCCGAGTTGAAGAAATTGGGTCATGAAGTGTTGCTTGTCTCGTCAGGTGCTGTAGCGGCGGGTTTTAAACAACTAGGCTACCCTGCTCGCCCTGTGACAGTGAAAGGAAAGCAGGCAGCTGCTGCTGTAGGACAGAGCCTACTTATTCAAACGTACAGTGCCTTATTTAGTATTTATGATATCATGCCTGCACAGATATTATTGACGCGAACAGATTTTTCTAAAAAAGAATGCTATAAAAATGCCTATGCGACTTTCGAGGAATTGTTAGAACGATCCATGCTACCGATTATTAATGAAAACGATACAGTGTCAATTAGTGAATTAACCTTTGGAGATAACGATATGCTTTCAGCACTCGTCAGTGGACTTGTCCACGCAGATCAGCTCATCATTTTAACAGATATCAATGGCCTTTATAATGCCAATCCCAATAAAAACCCTCAGGCAGAGCGCATTGATCGATTAGCGGCTATTACAGATGATCTGCTAAGCTTTGCGGATGGTACAGGATCAAAGGTTGGCACAGGTGGCATGGCCTCTAAGCTTCTGGCGGCCCGAACAGCGCTACGTGCAGGGGTGAAGGTATTTATCGGAACAGGTCATGGTGCACAGAAGCTCGTCGATATTTTAGCAGGACAAGGTGATGGCACTTATGTGGAGCATGACGAGCTTGCTGTGTTAACAAATCATAAACAGTGGATTGCACTTACGGAAATTTCTGGTAAGATTTTTATAGATAGTGGTGCTGAACAGGCTTTAATGAATAATGGGAAAAGTCTATTACCTGCTGGCGTCTATCGTGTAGAAGGTGATTTTGTAAATGGTGATGTTGTTGAAGTCTATAGTGAGAAGGACTTACTAGGACGCGGCGAAGTACTGTACTCATCCCAAGAGCTTATCTCTGCCATGGGAAAACGGACTGATACATTGCTGAAAAGCCCTATTGAGGTAATTCACCGAGACAAATGGCTGAAAATTCAAACGAATTAAGGAGGAATGACAAATGACAAGTGAAATTCAAGAAAAAGGACAACGCGCAAAAGCCGCAAGCTACATGTTAAATATTAAAACAACCTGCGAGAAAAATGAGGCACTGAAAAAAATTGCAGAACAGCTATTAATCGATCAACCTGATATCATGGCTGAAAATGCAAAGGATTTGGCACAGGGTGAGCAGCAAGGTATTCCTGCGTCTACGTTAGATCGCATCATGCTCAATGAAGAACGGATTGCGGCAATGGCCGATGCCATTCATTTACTCATCTCCTTAAACGATCCAGTAGGTACAATTGTTGAACGCATTGAAAAAGACAATGGGCTGCGCATTGAAAAACGAATTGTGCCACTTGGTGTTATTGGTATGATCTATGAAGCTCGACCAAATGTCACGATCGATGCAGCAACACTTTCCCTAAAAACGGGCAATGCAGTTATTTTGCGTGGAAGCTCCTCTGCTAAGTTTTCTAATATGGCTCTTGTTGCAAGTATTCATCGCGCGCTTGCTAAAACATCCATCCCTACAGATGCTGTTCAATTAATTGAGGATACAAGCCGCGAAACAGCCAAAGAACTCTTCCATTTAAAAGAGTACTTAGATGTGCTCATTCCTCGCGGTGGCAAAGCCCTGATCGATTTAGTTGTCAATGAAGCGACTGTTCCTGTACTGGAAACAGGTGCAGGCAACTGTCACATTTACGTGGATGAAATGGCGGATTACATAAAAGCAGAAAAAATCTGTCTGAATGCTAAAACACAGCGTCCTTCTGTTTGTAATGCAGCAGAAAGCTTACTCATTCATCCTACTTGGTTTCAAGAACATGGCGTCCAGCTTTTAACGGCCCTTCATCATGCAGGTGTAGCCATCATCGGTGATGAGCCAGTATGTCAGCAATTTGCAGCTGCCCTTCCAGCTACGGCGGAAGATTATGCGACAGAGTTCCTTGATTTAAAAATAAGCGTTAAATTGGTGGAAAATGTCTATGAAGCGATTGAGCATATTCAATACTTTGGCACAAATCATTCTGAGGCCATCATTACAGAAGATCAATTAACCGCCGAGACGTTCTTAAACAATGTTGATGCAGCAGCAGTGTATCATAATGCCTCCACCCGCTTCACAGACGGCTTTGAATTTGGCTATGGTGCAGAAATCGGTATTAGTACACAAAAGCTACATGCCCGTGGACCAATGGGCTTGCCTGCATTAACATCAACAAAATATGTTATTCATGGCAACGGCCAAATTCGTGAATAGTTCTTATAGTTTCATAAAATAATAGAAGGAAGGTTTCGTATGAACATCTCAGCAATCATTAAACTAACAGTCTCCATGGCACTGTTTGGTTCCATCGGCTTTTTTACCGTTCACACTGGTGTTCCCGCTACAGAGCTTGTCTTTGTTAGATGCATTTGCGCAACCCTCTTTCTAGGTGGTATGTGGCTCATCACTGGTGGACATAAAACAGAGGTATGGGATAAGAAAGAAATTTTTCAAACGCTTATTTGCGGTGTCTTTATTGTGTTAAACTGGGTATTTTTATTTAAAGCCTTTGAGGAAATGTCCATTTCAATTGCCATTTCCATCTATAATTTAGCCCCCATATTTGTGTTAATTTTAGGCGCTATCTTTTTGAAGGAAAAAATGACCATTCAGGCACTTGTCGCAACAATCACTTGCTTTATCGGTAGTATTTTTATCATCGGTCTCAATAATTTTGTGTCGTTCTCAGAATTTATGCAATCTGGCTTTATCTGGGCATTACTGTCAGCAGTATTTTATGCCCTTACAATGCTAACAAGCAAAACGATCACGAAGCTTAGCTCGTATGCGTTAACCTATATTCAAACAACAGTTGGAATCGTGATACTACTGCCTTTTATCAACTTCTCGCTGTTTGATGGATTAACGTCAACCAATTGGTTTTATATACTCGGCACAGGCTTTATTCATACAGGATTTGTTTACTATTTATTTTTTGATAGTATTCGTAGCCTGTCTACGATTCTTGTCTCTGTATTGGTTTTTGTCGACCCTGTTGTCGCCATTTTACTGGATATGCTATTGCTTGATTTTATGCCAAGCTTTACGCAAACGATGGGGATCCTTCTCATTTTCGCTGGTATTTTTTATACCATTTATGTTCCTAAGAAAAAGCGACTACCACAGGAGGTCTCATAATGGGCAAGCTCTTCACAATTGGAGAATTATTAATTGACTTTACACCGACACAGCAGCACGGCTCCCTAGCCAACATTGAGCATTTTACTAAACATGCAGGAGGGGCACCTGCCAATGTAGCCGCTGTCTGTGCAAAGCTAGGACAGCAGGCGGCCCTTCTTACACAAGTCGGTCAGGATGCCTTTGGTGACTTCCTAATCAAAACGTTGCAGCAAGCAGGTGTAGATACACAGTTTATTCGTCAATCAACGGATGGTGAAACAAGTCTTGCCTTTGTTTCATTAAATGAACATGGCGAACGAGATTTTCAATTTTATCGCCGACATGCTGCAGATCTCTTATACAAACAGGAATACCTCCCCTCGCAGCTATTAACAGCGCACGATATCGTTCACTTTTGCTCTGTTAATCTTGTAGAGAGTCCTATGAAACAAGCACATCTTGCCCTTATTGAACAGGCACATCAAGCAGGAAGCCTTATATCCTTCGATCCGAATGTGCGCCTTCCTTTATGGCAGGATAAGACGGCGTGTTGTGAAACCATTCTAGCCTTTTTACCAAAAGCCCATATTGTCAAGCTTTCAGAGGAAGAACTGTTGTTTTTAACAACTCTAGAAGATGAACAGGAAGCTGTTCAAACGTTATTCAAGGGATATGTAGAAGTTATTATCATTACACATGGTGCTGCTGGGGCTGCCTTATATACGAAAAAGCATCATATGAAGGCTCCTGCTAACAAGGTACAAACCGTTGATACAACTGGGGCTGGTGATGCTTTTATTGGCGCGATTTTAAGTCAATTTCTTCATCATCAACTAACAGTAGATCAAGTGGTAGCTCATTGTGAACAGTATGCAATGTCTCTGCTATCTTTTGCAAACGGATATGCGGGCATTTCAACAACAAAGCATGGGGCAATTCCATCCTATCCTGTACTTTCATTAGATATGAATCTAGGATAAATCGAAACTTTTTGTCCTTATTGTTCGTATGTACTAGTGACAGGTCATTAAAGGAGGGCTTATATGGAATCGATGACAAAAAAACGCACAGCTGCATTTTTAATCGATACAGCTGTTTCAACAGCTGTCACGTTTGGGGTTGAATACTTCCTACGAAAAAAAGTAAAAAATGAGGCTGTTCATGCACTCGTTACGCCAACCGTGGTATTGTGGGCGCTAGAATATGCACAACTCCGTAAAAACGGACAAACGATTGGCTACAAAGCAATGGGATTGACACTCGAAAATGAAGATGGTCGTCCATTATCAGAATGTCAAATTATTAAACGCATGGCTTATCGAGACACTATCAGTACGTTCGATTATCTAAAAGATCGCCAAGCCTTCGAGCAGCAGCATGGTCAACGTCTTCCTCATGATAGCTTTGCAGGTACGGTTGTAAAGAAAAAATAAAGGAAAGCTGCCTTATCGTTTGGGCAGCTTTCTTTAATTGGAACATTTTGCCAAAGTGTTAATCTTCCTGATCGCCTAACCATTACAGAAAGTAGCATGCAATTCTCTTTAGAGAAGTACGCTAATCTTTGGAAATAAACTGCTGTATATCATTCGATAAAATCGCGTTTTCTGACGGAAACCAAAAATAAGTAGTACCATCAAATTGTATGCCATATTGAAAAGCAATGGCATCGTCTGTATAAAGGAGTACATCATAACGGTTCGTATCCCCATTTGGCTCAAAGGATGGGGCTGGTTTACTATTGACTAAAATTGCCTTTATAGCTTCCATGTCAGATTGGTCTGTAAAGCTAGCCGTTTTCCGATTGCCTTCTTCCGTAGATGAGTAGAATTCTATTTTCTTCACTTCTTCTAATGGAACCTGATCAAAATTCCGTCGCGGCGGAGCTTCAGCTCTTTTCATATAAATTCGATAGCCATTAATAACCGACTGATCCTCTACCGCAATGGCATCGTCCAGACCCTTTATCGCATAAAGCTTTGTTCCCTTCTCATGGAAGGCTGCATCGCCATCCTTAAAGCGATAGGAAGTTCTTTTGATATGATCTGCCACTTTAAAATCAACTTCCCCTATTTCCTTATCAATGAATGAACGATCGGCTAACGCTACTTCATATACAGCTTCATATTGCTTACCATCCCATTCGATTAAATCAACCCATTCGATGATGACTTGACTACCGCAAGCAGTCAGTAACAACAAACACATGATACAAAGGCATATCCATTTCTTCAACAACATCCCCCCTTTCAGCAGTAGACCCGAGCAACGATTAAAAAGTTACAACGTATGACGCTAAGTCTGGCATTTTCTATAATCGTGTGAATTTCGTCTGCTACCAGTATTTCTTCATTAAAATATGGGGGATGCCACAATCCATAAATTCTTCACCTTCACGCTGATAGCCTAATTTTTCATAAAAGCCTTCTGCATAGGACTGAGCATTTAATTTTGCTTTTGTTAGCCCTTTATCTCGAGCAATTTGCTCTAGGCCCACAATAACTTCCTTACCAAGGCCATATTTGCGGTATTCTTCTAATATACAAATACGCTCCAATTTGCCATAGTCCTCTACAACTCGAAGTCTCCCTGTTCCAACAGGTTGCTCATTGTAATACACCAAAATATGATCGCATGGAGCATCCAGTGCATCAAATTCATCATATTCTTCTTCCTCAGGGACTTGCTGCTCTTCAATAAAAACGCTTCGTCTAAAATCAAACGCTGTTTGTAATTCTGCTTCAGTTGTCACTTTTTTTATAGTCATTACTATTCCTCCTAGTTTCTCCTGCCTTATCATCTTCTCTAGGTGCAATTTCACTTTGAAGATGATAGTATTAGTATAGAATGATTTTTATTGCAATTACAACAAAAATCTCAGGAGGATCGAACATGAAAGAAATCTTACGTGAAATAGGTGCCATAGCACGGGCATTAGACTCGATAAGCAATATTGAATTCAAGGAATTGGATTTGACAAAGGGGCAATATTTATATGTCATCCGTATTTGTGAACATCCAGGTATTATTCAAGAGAAAGTCGCAGAGCTATTGAAGGTAGACCGTACAACGGCTTCACGAGCTATTCAAAAATTGGAGACCAAAGGCTTTATTGAAAAACGAATTGAACAAGGTAATAAGAAAAATAAATTACTTTTTCCTACAGCTAAAAGCATGGACATCTATCCTTTTTTAAAACGGGAGGGCGAATATTCCAATGCTCGTGCGCTTGAGGGGTTTTCTAATGAGGAGATTAACTGCATTCACAGTCTTCTAACACGTGTGTTGCATAACATCGAAATTGACTGGGAAGAGGTGAAGAAAGGGCATAAACGACAGTATTAAAGGCGATTCCTCGTGTTTTTCGCACATTTGGAATCGCCTTAGGCTAGACATTGGCTGCAAATACTCGTTTTAATACAGCAACCATAAAATCAAAGTCCTCGTCTGTACAGCACAGCGGTGGACTTAACGTAATGATATTATTGAAGCCTTCAACTGTATCACCATTTCTTCCAATAATTAAGCCATTTGCTTGACAATCAGCCATGATTTTCGCGATTAGCTCAGGCTTAGCAGGTGTTTGAGATTGTTTATCTTCGACCAGCTCGATGCCAATGAGTAACCCAAGCCCACGAATATCGCCAACGAAAGGCAGCTCTAATAGGTCTTGCAAATCATGTAGGAATTGAATACCCAAATCTCTTGCTCGCTGCACAAGTCCTTCCTCCTCCATGATTTTTATATTTTCTAAAGCCACTGCACAAGCTGCTGGATTGCCCCCAAACGTATTGATATGGCGAAAATGACTATAGCCGTCCGTCTCTTTAAATTTTTCATAAATGTCTTTCCGTATAGCTGTAATGGATAGTGGTAGGTAGGCACTCGTTAATCCTTTCGCCATGGTAATGACATCTGGTCGAATATCAAAATGCTGATGGCCAAATAGCTTACCTGTCCGTCCGAAGCCACAAATGACTTCATCCATGATGAGTAATACTCCATGCTTTCTACAAATGCGCTCGACTTCTTTGACATAAGTTGGATGTGGAATAAGCACTCCACCACCCGTGATGAGTGGCTCCATAATGACAGCCGCAATGGTTTCTTTTTGCTCCCAAATAATTTTTTCTTCCATTTCTCGGGCAAGTGCTAGGCTGTATGCCTCAATTGACTGCCCTTTTGGACGACGATAGTGATCAGGTGGAGCAACATGTAAGAAGCCCGGTGTCAGCGGCTCGTACTTAAATTTACGTAATGCCTGACCTGTAGCTGCTAATGCCCCAAGTGAACTGCCATGATAGCCCCGATAACGAGCAATGATTTTGTAGCGGTTCCCTTCCCCATTTTGTTGATGGTATTGACGTATTAACTTAAATGCTACTTCATTCGCATCTGAGCCACTAGTGGAATAAAACATCATATAGTCATCATCAAGTAAGCTGTTTATTTTTTCAGCGAGCCTGATGGCAGGTTCATGGCTTTGTGTTAAAGGAGCATAGCAAAGCTTTTTTAGCTGCTCATACGCAACCCTAGCAAGACGCTCACGCCCATACCCTACATTCACTGCCCATAAGCCTGACATGCCATCTAAAAAGCGATTGCCTAAACTATCTGTAATCCATGCCCCTTCTCCCTGTTCAATAATGGGAGGTGCTTTGTCGTTATAGATAGACATGTGATGCCAAATGTTTTCATGATCTTTTTGCTGTAAAGTATGTGTAAACTGATCGTTTCGCTCCATATCATGACCTCCAATCGTGTATCATCGGTGTCTTTTTGTCTATCACCATTTTCCCTATTAAGCTAGTTAATATTGAAATTTTCTGATTTCTCTAACATAATGAAATAGACATTGTACATTCGAAGGGCAGGTGCTAATTGATGTCGAAACATCCTCTACTCGTACGTGATGTCCTCAAGCGCAAGCATTTTGAATCGGCGAAACTTATTGCAGGGCAGCACGGCCTAGATCGCCAAGTATTGTGGACACATATATTAGAAATTAAAGATTTTGAAACCTTAATCAATGGTGGTGAATTAATTTTAACCACGGGTGTCGGTTTACAGCTAGAACGAGAAACACAAATAGCCTACTTACAAAACCTTATTCGTAATGAGGCAGCTGGTCTTTGTATAGAAATTGGCGACTATTTTGACCATGTTCCCGTAGAATTGATTGCCATGGCAAATGCCCATCATTTCCCTATCATCATCTTTGAAGAAATTGTACGATTTATTGATATTACGCAAGATTTGCACACGTACATAATTAATCAACACCAGCAGGCACTTACACAGCTAGATACACTATCCAAAACTTTTATGGAATTATCATTAATGCCAAATGGTATTTTAAAAATATTACAAGTGCTCCATCAAGATACAAATGCTCCCTTTCTATTTGTTTCAGAAGATACAAAAAGCTTTTATTATCCTATGGAGGCTAAAAAATACTTACGTGTCATGGAGGAGCATTGTCAGCAGTTAGAACTACAAGAGCCCTTGCACCTTCTATCCTTGGGTAAAGACCATTTTGTCATTATTCCTGTTAATGGACTTGGACAAGTGTGGGGCTATTTATGTATGCATTCTGAACTGCCAAAGCAGAGTGATTACACCTTGTTAAATCTTGAACGAGCAACTATGTCAATTGCCCATATTTTAATGCGTAACCGCATGCTTCAGGAGCGACAGCAAAGCCGGGAAGATGAATTCATACTAGCCTTAATTCAAGGTCAGCCAGTAGATATTCAATACTACCAAAGCTATTTACCAATCGAAAGTCGTAATTTATTTTACCGAGTCGTCGTGTTCAATCTACATGATGAAGCCAATACTGTACCTGAAGAAGAATGGCAGGAAATCCAGCTACAAAATGCCATGTATGTTCGTTCGATTCTGAAAAAGCTTGGATTTTTCCCTACTGTTTCAGTAAGACAGCACGAGATAATTATTTTAGCCTTTTTCATTGCCGCAGATTATATGAAAGACAATCGCGACGCTTTTGATCAAGCAATTTCACAAATCATTGCAAGAAAAGCAGCACAATTTTTTGAGCAACTTACCCTTAGCTGTGGTATTAGCAATGTCTATCAAACGATCGAAAGTGTTCATCTGGGCTATAAGGAAGCCAAATCAGCCATCCAAATGCAGCATCATCAATTGACGAGCTCCATCTATTATAAGGATTTAGGTGTTTATCGATTGTTATTACAGCAGGATCAAACAGCTCTCCTACAATTTGTAAAAGATTATTTACAGGAAATTTTAGTATTAGATCAAAAAAGTAGCCATGATTTATTTCAAACATTAGCTGTTTATCTGTCCTGTAATGGAGCTAAAAATGATACAGCAGAACAGCTGTTTATTGTCCGTCAAACACTTTACAAACGAATAGAACGCTTAGAAAGTATACTAGGTGCTGATTTTTTACAAGCTCCCCATCGCCTCAATATTGAGATGGCAGTTAAGGCATATGAACTGTTGCAAAAGACAGCACCTGATCTATTACGATTTTGAACGCGGGTCCATAAAATCTCGTAAAGCATTACTGAGCATGTATAAGCCTAAAACAAGAATCGTAATGGCTCCTCCAGGGGCATACGTATACCAAGGGGCACCGATTAAATAGGCTTGTGAATCTTTTAACATTCTACCCCAGCTAGGGTTTGGTGGCTGTACCCCAAGCCCTAAATAGCTCAGTGCTGCCTCGGCTAACATTGCTGTCGCAAAAGTCACGGTTGCTGCCACAATAATTTGCGACGAAATGTTTGGCAAAATATGACGAAACATGATGCTATAAGGCTTAACACCAATTAATTTCGCTGCCAGCACATATTCCGAGTCACGTTGTTGCACAAAGCCACTGCGGGCAATCCTCGCAATAGCAGGTATCGCGATAATCCCCAGCGCTATCGCTGTATTCGTTATTCCTGGGCCGAATACTGCTACAAGCATTAATGCTAAGATGATTCCTGGAAAGGCCATTAAAGCGTCCATCGTACGCATAAATATTTCATCGATCCAGCCACCAACATAGCCTGCAATTCCGCCTATGAGAATACCAAATATCGTTCCAATCGCAACCGTTAATAGACCCACGGCAAAGGCTGTTTGTGTCCCCTTCATAATGCGACTAAAAATATCTCGCCCAAATTCATCTGTTCCAAACATATAGGCACCACCTGGACCACGCAATTTTTCAGGTATATTCATCGCGTTGACATCATGGGGTGTATAAAAAAGCTAACAATCATGACGAGCAGAAAGCCAACAATGACGAGGAGACCAATGACTAAATTGATTTTTTTAGTATAGCGCTGTAATTGTTTCATGGTAGTCACCTCTTAACGTAATCGAATTCTAGGATCCAACACAGAATATAAAACATCGACGATAAAATTAATCATGACGACAGCTACTGTAATATACATAACGATCCCTTGTACGAGTGGAAAATCACGATTACTGATAGCCGTAATCAATAACTGACCAATCCCTGGCAATGAAAACACCTGCTCCACAATAATCGTTCCTGCCACAACCTCCGCCATAATCAACCCAAAAACCGTCAATATCGGAATCATGGAATTTTTCAAAACATGCTTATACATTACATTTTGTTCAGACATCCCTTTACTGCGTATCGTACGGACATAATCGAGCTGGACCTGCTCCAAAATGGCTGTACGAACATAACGAAAATTCACCGCAATTTGTGGAATCGCAATCGTTAAGGCTGGAAGTATTAGGGTACTGAGCGCCCCTGCTACACTTTGTGTCCAAGGTATATAGCCACTTATTTTAAAGAAGCTGAACTGTAGGCCAATGTAAAGAATAAGCATCATCCCTAGCCAAAAGGAAGGCACTGCCATACCGATCTGGGTTACAGTCGATAATGACACATCACTTAATTTATTTTGTCTTCTTGCTGCAAACATCCCTAAAGGTAATGAGATGATTAAGACAATGATAAGGGTGAGCCCTGCTAATGACATGGTGACAGGAAGTCGATCAAATAGTAATTCTTTTACTGGCATGGAAAATCGAATGGAATTCCCTAATTGCCCTGTCAATAAGCCCTTCATCCAATCCACATATTGTTCATAAAGAGGACGATCCAAGCCAAGCTCAGATCGTAAATTTTCAATTTGAGTGGGATCCGCCTCTGTTCCTAGCATTGTGCGAACTGGATCACCAGGTAAAATTTGAAAAACACCAAATGTAATAATGGATACTAGAAGGATGGTTGTTATTAACAGGATGATTCGACGTAGGATATACATCATAAGCACTCATCCCTTTCTAGTTTGAAAACTTGACCTCTGACATATCGTGGAACCAGAATGGATAGCTCTTGAGCCCCGTCACCTGTTTGTCAGATCCCCAAACGATTTGATAATCCGCAATATACACTGCTGTTGCCTGCTCAGCTAATATTTCCTGTGCACGATGATAGTACTCTATTTGCTTGGCTTGGTCGGTTTCCTTTAAAACATCAGCCATAATTTTGTCGTATTCTTCATTTTTAAATAAGAAGAAGTTTTCACTATCGTTTGTAGAAATGTAATCATTCAACACTTCAAAAGCAGATGCACGACCTGTTAAGTCAATCGTTGTCATTGCATAGTCACGACCAAAGTAAACGCGATCTAGCCAAATTCCCCATTCCACTACTTCAATTTCTACATCAATTCCGATCTCTTGTAGATTAGCTACGACAATTTGTGCAATATTTGAGTAAATATCATTGTGTGAAGACACTGTAATTTTTGTTTTAAAGCCATCCGGATATCCTGCTTCTGCTAATAACGCCTTCGCTTTTTCCACATCTCGCTCATACATGCTTTCTAAGCCCTTCTTTTGGAAATCGCCCATCGCTGGACTCATATTAGAGCCAAGTGGCACAGCATAGCCTGCAAACACAGAGTCAATAATATCGGCTTTACTAATTGCGTAATTGATTGCTTGACGAACCTTCACATTGTCAAATGGTGCCTTTGTTTCGTTAAATGTAACAATAAGAGAAGAGTTATTATTTTGGTGTGATAAATTATAGCTTCCCTCTACCTCGCTCACACGGTGCCAAGGAACACTCGTTAAATCAACTTCGTTTGCCATTAAGCTCATAATGGCTGCCTGATCATCTGATTGGAAGGCAAAGGTTACTTTATTCAAATAAGGTAATCCTTCTTGCCAATACTGTTCATTTTTCTTAAGCTCTAAATTTGTACCTGGTGCATATTTCACAAAGGCAAATGGACCTGTACCAATTGGATTTTCATTATGCTTCCCATCATTGCTCTTTGGAATAATAGCTGATTGTCTGCCTGTTAATGAATACAAGAAATTTGAATTTGGCTCTTTTAGCTTAATCACAAATGTACTTGCATCAGGCGCCTCTGTAGATGCTACATTATCAAAGCTATTGGACATTTTTTCCCCACCATTTTTCCCCATTAAACGGTCAAAGGAATATTGAATATCCTCCATCGTTAAATCATCACCATTATGAAACTTCACACCTTGGCGAATTTTAAACGTATAGGTTAAGCCGTCCTCAGAAATTTCATAGCTTTCAGCAAGTCCCTCCTTTAAGGAGCCATCCGTTTCAGGAGCCATTAGCCCCTCAAAGATATTTAGAATCATTTGATAAGAAATGGACGCTGTCGCTTTATGTGGATCTAAAAAATCTGGATCATCATTCACACGTACAACAATTTCCTGTGGAGCATCTGTTGCCGCTTGACCATCTGTAGTACCTGAAGTAGTCGTTTTCTCTCCATCACTTGAACACGCTGCCATAACGATTGCCATTAACACTGTTAGTAGTATCAATCCGCTTTTTTTCCATTGCATGGCTGTTCCCCCTTTTTCTAAGTGCTTGTCTTTTGAATGCTTGTATAACTCTCAACATCCGCCAATCGTTCAGCGGCTTTAATGCCAGCCAGAATTGCTTCCTCCATCACCTTTGTCGCTAGCTGGCCTAAATAATCAAGTGCATAGGATTGATCCCCTGTACCAAGCACAAAAATCGTATCGCCATCCAGCATTGTATGAACAGGATAAATCGTGCGTGCTAAGGCATTTTGCGTAAGCTGCGCAATCTTTTTAGCCTCAGCCTTCGTTAGCTTGGCATTCATTGCCACAACACCAATGGTTGTATTTGTACCCGCTAAAGCCTCTGATTGTGCATGTTGCTCTAAATAGGCACAGCAATCCACCCATTGACCAGAATGCGTATCTCTTGCTCCAGCTAAAATTTTCCTCGTTGTAGGGTCCTTGACATCTCCAACTGCATTGACAGCCACGATAGCACCTGCTACAAGACCATCTTTTCCCGCATAGGAAGCACTACCAAGCCCACCCTTCATTGCAAATTCTGGACCAGCTAATTTGCCTACAGTTGCTCCGTAGCCTGCGCCTACATTGCCATTTGGAAATGAGCCAACTTGTGCCGCTTGTGCCGCTTCATAGCCCATTAGTGCTGTAGGTCGTGCATGTGGATCACCGATAAACAAGTCAAAGAGTACAGCACTTGGTACAATCGGTATTTTCGCTACTCCTGCATCTACCCCAATCCCTTGCTCCTCTAAAAATTGCATGACGCCTGTAGCAGCATCTAACCCAAACGCACTACCCCCAGCTAAACAAATAGCATGAACTCGGTCAATTTCATTGATGGGATCTAACGCATCTGTTTCACGAGTACCTGGTGCAGAGCCTCGAACATCCACTCCACAAACTGCTCCGTTTTCCACTACTAGCACCGTACAGCCTGTGATGCCCTCCTTGTTCTCGCGATGTCCTACCTTAACACCTGGCACATCCGTTATATTGACAAACATTCTTCACACCTCACTTTTTAAATAATTATAATTTTCTGATTTTTTATCATATAAAAAACAGGCTACTCGTTGATGATCATTTTCATTGTGAAGCTTCGGTCTCTCCTGATGGCATCTTTCCATCACATGCGGGCAACGTGTATGAAAGACACAGCCAACAGGTGGATTCATCGGACTTGGTAACTCGCCCTGTAAAAGTATTTCTTGCTTAGGCTCATCAAAATTAACAACTGGTATTGCAGATAGTAATGCTTGTGTATAGGGATGCAACGGATTGGCATATAGCTCCTTCTTTGTCCCAATCTCCACTACTCTACCTAAATATAGCACTGCCACACGGTCACTAATATGCTTCACAACACTTAAATCATGTGAAATAAATAAATAGGTTAATTGAAATTCATCCTGTAAATCCATCATGAGATTGAGCACTTGTGATTGCACCGACACATCCAGTGCTGAAACGGGCTCATCGGCTATAATGAATTCTGGATGAATCGCTAATGCCCGTGCAATCCCAATACGCTGCCGCTGCCCACCAGAAAATTCATGTGGAAATTTATGCATGGCATCCTCAGGTAGCCCTACCTTTTGTAATAGCTCCTTCACACGCTCTTTGCGTTGCTCCTTCGTCAAGGTTAATTGTAGCTTCATCGGCTCTTCGATTATAGAACCGATTCGCATCCGAGGATTGAGAGAGGCAAAGGGATCTTGAAAAATCATTTGCATTTGATTTCGGTAACTTTGTAGCTTATTCCCCTTTAAATGCTGGATGGGTTGTCCTTTATATAGCACTTCGCCTGCTGTTGGTTCAACGAGCTTTAAAATTGTTCGCCCAAAGGTGGATTTTCCTGAGCCTGATTCACCAACAATTCCAAGTGTTTCCCCTCTATAAATCTCAATCGAAATATCATCAACCGCTTTTATGACCTTTTTCTCTTCCTTCATCGATTTACGCTTCACAGGAAAGTAGGCTTTTAAATGATTAATTTCCAGCAAAACTTCTTTCTCTGTCATGAGCCAGCTCTCCTTTCTCCGTGAATAAATGACAGCGTACCTTATGTGCCTCCTGAATGTGATGAACAGCAGGTTGCTCCTGATGACAATGTGCCAGCGCATGGGGACAACGTGGCGCAAAGCGACAGCCGTCAGGTAATGCATACGCAGGTGGCACAGTACCAGGAATCGATGGTAGCCTTTTGACATCTGTTTCAAGGCTTGGCATCGTCTTTAAAAGCGCTGTGGTATAAGGATGCTGTGGATTTAAAAAGAGCTCTCTTACTGGGGCCTCCTCGACAATCTGTCCCGCATACATCACCATAACGCGGTCAGCTGTCTCTGCAACAACGCTCATATCATGGGTAATGAATAAAATGGCTGATCGATGCTCTTCCTTCATTTTTAGCATCAGCTTTAAAATCTGTGCCTGAACCGTGACATCAAGTGCAGTAGTTGGCTCATCCGCAATCAATAGCTGCGGATTATTCGACATTGCGATGGCAATCATAACTCGTTGTCGCATCCCGCCTGAAAGTTGGTGAGGATATTCAGCGATGACCTTTTCTGCATTCGCAATCCCGACTTCTTTTAAAAGCTGTAGCGCTTTATTCCATGCCTCTTTTTTCGATACCTTTTGGTGTCTTCGTATGCCTTCAATCATTTGATTGCCAATCGTAAAAACGGGATCTAAAGAGGTCATGGGCTCTTGAAAAATCATACTAATTTCATTGCCCCGTATACGGCTCATTTCTTTATTTTTATAGGTAAGTAGATTTTTACCGTTTAAAGTGATAGAACCTGACGTAATTTCTCCTGGAGGTATAGGCAGCAACCGCATAATGGCTAAGGATGTAATACTTTTGCCACTTCCCGATTCACCAACCAGTGCAACGGTTTCTCCTTTATGAATAGTAAAATTCACATCTTCCACAACTTTTGCCTCTTTGCCATTTTTTAAATGGAATTTAATTGATAAGTGATTGACCTCTAAAAGCACATCTTTGTCTTTTGGCTGTTCCATATGCGTCCCTCCATCTCAGTGTTGATTAGGTGGTGCATAGCGTATAGCGATATTTTTCATTTGCGTATAGTTTCGCAGTGCAACAAAGCCCTTCTCTCGACCAATTCCGCTTTTTTTATAGCCTCCAAATGGCATTTGAATGCCTCCAGCAGCCCCATAATTATTGACAAATACTTGTCCCGCCTGCACACGACTTGCCACATAGTGAGCCGTATCGATATTTTGTGACCAAATGCCCGCCACTAGGCCATAGTCCGTACTATTGGCTAATGCGATGGCCTCCTCTACAGTCGAAAATGTCAAGACGGTTAACACTGGACCGAAAATTTCCTCCTGAGCTAATGGATCATTTGGATCAACACCATCAAGTATAGTTGGCTGAACATAAAAGCCGTTCTCATAGCCTGCCAATGTCAATGGTTCCCCACCCGTCACAACATAGCCATCTACCTTTGCTTGCTGTAATAATGCAGTGATTTTTGTATATTGTTGTTCATTCAGTAACGGTCCCATCTCCATATCTGCTTCACCTGGTCCTACTTGGATCACTTGGAACCTTTGGGCTAATCGGGAAATGAAGGACTCTTTTATTCGTTCCTCAATGAGTAAACGTGCCCCTGCTGAACAAGTTTGACCAGCATTTTGAATAATCGCACGTACAACTCCCTCTAATGCCTGCTCCATGTTAGCATCCGCAAAAACAATATTAGGAGATTTACCACCAAGCTCTAATGTCACAGGCACAACATTTTCAGCAGCCGCCTTCATCACCGCAATTCCTGTGGGAACAGAACCTGTAAACGTAATATGATTAATATCGGGATGTGAAGTTAAATAAGGACCAACTTCTCGTCCCAAGCCCGTAATATGCTGGAAAATCCCTTTCGGCAACTTATCGGCGAACCATTCTGCAATGGCATGTGTTGTTAGCGGTGTATCCTCCGCACTTTTCACAATGACTGCATTACCAGTTGCTATAGCGGCTGCTACACTTCTTGCCGTAATTTGAATCGGATAATTCCATGGCACAATATGTACCGTAATGCCCACTGGCTCTAGCACTACTGCATTTAAAAGCCCATCCTCAATCGGAATTGTATCTCCCATCACCTTATCCGCTGCACCACCATAAAATTCAAAATAGCGTGCCGCTGCTTCAATATCTGCTCTTGCCTGTGATAAGGGCTTTCCTACATCCCGACATTCTAGCAAACTCCATTCCTCTGCATGCTTACGAATATAATGTGCAAATTCGATCAATAACTGCCCACGTTCATAGGCTTTCCATTGACGCCAGTCCTCACGTTCAAAGGCTACACGGGCTGCACGTACTGCCTCTTCTACATGTTCTTTACTCGCGTTGCTAATTTGTGCAATCACTTCACCCGTTGAGGGATTCTTAACATCGAGGTATGTCTGAGCATCACCGTGAACCCACTCACCATCTATCAACATAGGAATTTTTTTCATTGTACCCCTCCTATAATCCACGGCCACCATCTACATGTAATGTCGTTCCTGTGACCATACTTGCTGCATCTGAGAGTAAATAACTAACAGCTCCTGCTATATCTGCTGGCTTCACTAATCGTCCTAATGGCACAGATTGCACAAAGACACTTTGCTTCGTCTGCTCTACATCTGCACCTTGTGCGGCAAATTGACCAAGCATTTGTGTGTCTGCTGGTCCTGGATGAATCGTATTAACCCGAATTTGACTAGATGCTAGTTCTATTGCTAGTCCTCTCGTAAAGCTCTCTGCTGCACCCTTCGATGCAATATAAGCCTGTAAGCCCGGCCTTGGTCGCACTGCTGAAATCGAGCCAATTGTAATAATAGAACCCCTTTGCTGTTTTTTCATAAAAGGGACAACTGCCTTTGTCGTGATAAATAAACTTTTCACATTAACATCCATTAAACGATTCCATTCATCCATTGTGACCTCTTCAATCGGCGTAGCTGACTGGGCAATTCCCAGTGCATTAACAAGACCATCTATTCTGCCATACTTATCAAAAACCTGCTGGCAGATGTCTTGCACACGTTCCTCCTGTAACACATTGACTTCAAAGCATTGAAGGGCATCCTGTGTAATATCTGATAAGGCATCTATGGATAGATCAAGTCCAATAACTCGATTGCCCAGCTTTAATTGCTCGTGAATAATGGCCTTTCCCATACCGCCTCCTGCACCAGTAACCACAATCACCTTTTGCTCAACTGCCATGCTAAACACCTCCTGCTGTTAAAGTTCTATTAATAATTTCCTGACAAATCGCATCGCCCATTTGTGCTGTTGTCGCTTGTCCACCAATATCTGCTGTTTTCACAACGCCTTCTTGCAGCACAGCTGTAATGGCTTTAACAATGAGCTGTTCTAAATCTGGTCTGCCTTGATGGCCAAGCAGTAAGGCAAGCGACCAAATTTGAGCGATTGGATTGGCAATGCCCTTGCCTGCAATATCTGGTGCTGAGCCATGAACAGGCTCAAACATCGATGGAAAATCCTTTTCGGGGTTCAGGTTGGCTGATGGTGATAGACCAAGTCCTCCGACAATAGCAGAGCCTAAATCGGATAAAATATCGCCAAACAAATTGGACGCTACTACCACTTCAAAATTCTGTGGTCGTTCTACGAAATAGGCGACGAGTGCATCGATATAAATGGATTCGAGCTGTAGTGCTGGTGAACTTTGCTTCACCGCTTTGCTTGTATGCTCGTCCCAGAATTTCATCGAATGAATAATGGCATTCGATTTTGTCGCACTTGTTATTTTGGTTTTACCGTGTTGCTTCGCATATTCACAGGCAGCATGGACAATCTTTTCAATCCCAATGCGCGTCATGATTGTATTTTGAATCGTCATTTCCTGCGGCTGCTGTTGGTACAGTCGACCACCACTGTCCGAATATTCACCCTCTGCATTTTCACGGAAGATCACAAAATCAATTTCTTTGCCGTTAGCCAAGGGCGACGCTATCCCAGGTAGTGATTTAATAG
Organism: Lysinibacillus sp. JK80; assembly: GCF_027557635.1. Taxonomy (NCBI): domain Bacteria; kingdom Bacillati; phylum Bacillota; class Bacilli; order Caryophanales; family Bacillaceae; genus Lysinibacillus; species Lysinibacillus sp. JK80. The sequence continues at coordinate 1,395,343 of NZ_CP058997.1, forward strand.
GACGGAAATTCACATATTGCTGGAAATGCTTTCGAATGGGCATAATTAATTCCCAAACGGTAACATCATCAGGCACACGAGCATCGCCAATAGCCCCAAATAAAATCGCATCATATGTTTGAAGTGTTGCCAGTGCATCATTAGGCATCATACAGCCATGCTGTACGTAGTAATCGGAGCTCCAAGGAAAGATGGTTGTTTCAATTTGTAAGGAGCTATGTTGTTCTTGCAAACAATTTAAAACTTTTAACGCTTCCTGCATAACCTCTTTTCCTATGCCATCTCCTGGTATTACTGCTATTTTGATAGCTGTCATTGTGCATCACCCGCCAAAAATTTTAATGCTGCTAAACGGTAAATGGCCGTTGTTTCTGCCAATTCTTCAATGTCCACATACTCATTGATTTGATGGGGAATTTCTCGATCTCCTGCTCCAACCGTTACAATGGGAATACCATGCACATGAAGAAACGTCCCATCTGTCGCGCCTGGAACACCATTATATTTTGGTTCCTTCTCTGTTACCTCTGCCACAGCCTCATATATTGCCTGTACAACAGGGTCTTCCTTCGCTGTTGCTGTTGCAGGTCGGTTATCAAGAACCGTCAGTTCTACTTTGAAATCAGGATCATCTGCTTGTAATCGTTTAATAATCGCTTCAATCTTGCCCAGTAGTTCATCATGGTCCTGCGCAGGCACCGTGCGAATATCGAGTGTTGTCATACAGTGATCGGGAATGACATTGATTTGTGCATCTCCCTTTACAGGCGCTCGTAAAATCGTTGGTGTAATAGATGGCCAATTCAGCATTGGATCACGCCCTAATCGTGCTTGCTCCTCTTTTTCCAATTTTTCAAGCTCTACGATGAAACGTGCCATACGCCAGTTAGGATTAATGCCACTCCACGAAATCGCACCATGCGCCATTTTACCGAAAATATCTACCTGTAAACGAATAGCCCCGCGTTGTGCAATACACACATTATTTTCCTGTGGCTCACAGATAATCGCACCATCCACACCATCGGCCCAGCCATTTTTAATAAAATGCTTAATGCCTAGCATAAGCCCTTCTTCATCACATGGAATACATAAAATAATTTTGCCCGTAAACGCCTCTTGATCTAGTAGCAATGACTGACAAGCTGTAATCATACAAGCAAGATTCCCTTTTGTATCATTCGTTCCCCTGCCATACATACGCCCATCTACAATTTCTGCTCCAAATGGATCATAGGCCCAAGCCTCTCGATTGCCCTCTGTCACCACATCCGTATGTCCTTCGAAAAGTAATGTTTTCCCAGGCTTGCCCGAATCAATAATACCAATGACATTTGGTCGCCCTGGCACAACCTCCTCGATATGCGTCTCGATGCCAATATCTCGTAAATATGCCGCTACAAAAGTTGCCACCTCTTGCTCATTGCCCTTCGGATCGTTCTCACGGTAAACGCTTTCAATGCGCACGAGCTTCTGTGTTAAGGCGATGACCGTCTCACGATCTCGCACATACGATTTTGTTGTCTTTAAACTAGTTACTGTCATGCAAAGGACCCCCTATTTTTAAAGAATATTCTGAATTTATGTTATTTTAACATTGTCCTTTCTCTATGAAACTAGACAATATGTTAATGATTCAAAGAATGCCTTTAACTTTTTGTTTAGCAATAAATCACTAGAAAACAACATTTTTTTCTGTTTTACACGGTTTTTCGATCAATTCATCGAATGCAAGAGAGTATTGTTTTTGATTTTGAGATGGTTAGATAATTATAGTTTGGAAGAGGGAACACTTTTTTGAGCGGGATTTCTTTAATTTGGAGAAAGGGTTTTTGGTTCTGTGGAGCGACCTTCATCTCTTTTTAGAGCGGGTATCCGCTTCTTTGAAACGATTCACCCTTTTTAAGAGTGGGTCCACACTTCTTTGGAGTGGTTCGCTCACTCTTGGAGAGGACCTATCGCCATTCAGAAGCACCTTACCCATTTATTAGGGCGAATGCCAACCATTACAAAATAGAAAAAACCAGCATTTGCTGGTTTTTCCTGATTATTGTTGACGGGATTCGGTCATTTGCTTCCAAACCGAGCCTTTTGCTTCCTCGCCTTGTTCGATACGGGCAATGGCCATTTTCACTTGTAGCTTCACTTCGAATTCTTTGTCATCTTCGGCAGCCTTCAATGCTGGTAAGGACTGTTCTGTGCCGACCTCATATAAATACATGGCTGCGCGCCAGCGAACCAATTTGTTTTTGTCCTGTAAGGCTTGCAGCATGGCTTCTTCAAATTCTACAAAGCCAAGGTCACTCATGCAGTCACCTGCTGTTCGACGTACTGCTGCACTTTTATCTTGTAGGGCTCTTTCTAAATAAGGGACAACTGCCACATCCTCAATCATGCCTAAGTACACCGTCGCTAGTCGACGGATAGACATTTGTTCATCCTGTAAGGCTAAATCTAATAGCGGTAGATCGTCTAGCTCAGGATCAGCCATTTGATCAAGCAGTTGGAAGCGTTTCTCCCATTCAGGTTGCTTGAACTGTTCTACTGTCACTTTGAGTTTGTCCGTTTTCACAGCGGCTTTTTCACCATCATTATTGATAGCTGTGACAATTTCTGCTAAACGGTCTGCAGAATAAGTGACATCAATCTCCTGTTTGATTGTTTCAGCAATTTCCTCAAGCTCACCGTAGCGAACCCCATAATCAATCCACTTACGTTGGAAAATATAGTTTTCATCTACTGCTGACTCAATAATTTGATTAAAAGCATCGACAAAACGGTCTCCGCAGCTAATACGATATTCACGTTGGTTATCAAAAACTTTTACTTGTAAAGGCACCTGCTTGTAAAATTGTACATGGACATAAACCTCTCCATAAAATTCATTGGCCACAACCGTTTCTTCTTGGGTTTGGACATCTTCCCCTAACACTTGACGAATACTTGCTAGAATGCCTTCCCATGCATATTTAGCATTACGCTCAACAGCAAAGAAATCGGCTACATGGTAAACGCCCTTTACTCCCTCAATCGCTAAAATAGCAGCCGCCTCGCCTGTTGCTTCGTCTTTATTATCCTTTGTAAAATTATAGCTCTTCCCGAATGGTAGCTCTGTATCAACAACAATCTTCATAGAATTGGGACTTGGCGTCGGTTCAATGGTAATAATCTTCATGTCTATCGCTCCTTATCCGTTAACTATTTCATCTAAATACGACCATCTTTCAATTAGATGCTCATACTGTGCATTTAGCTCATCCAACTTAGCTGTTAATTCCTGTAGCTTGGTAAAATCTGAGCCTGCATTGGCGATTCCTTCTTCGGTCTCCATAATAGCAGTTTCTGTTTTCTCTATCTCGTCTGCAATCGTTTCCCATTCTTTTTGCTCTTTAAACGATAGCTTTTTTTTGTCTGATTTTGGCTTTTCTGATTTTGGCTTTTCTGATTTGGCCTTTTCTACTTTTGGCGTTTCTACTTTGACAGTAGCTGTCTGCTCACGTTTCTCCAGATACTCACTGTATAGATCCAGTGTTTCCTCTACTTGTCCCTGACCATCTAGTATCCATAGCTTTTTCGCAATACGGTCGAGGAAGAAACGATCATGGGAAATCGTGATAACCACGCCTGGGAAATGCTCGATGAAATCCTCTAGCACACCTAATGTTTCAATATCTAAATCATTGGTTGGCTCGTCCAATAATAAGACGTTTGGTTGCTCCATCAATAAACGTAATAAATGAAGACGCTTGCGCTCACCGCCCGATAATTTTCCAATTGGAGTACCATGAGCATGCAACGGGAATAAAAAGCGCTCCAGCATTTGAGCAGCTGAGTAACGGACACCCTCTGCATCGGTAATATCATTTGAAGCCTCACGTATATATTCAATCATGCGCTCATTTTCATTCATTTTCGGCAATGTTTGCTTGAAATGTGCCAGCTTGACCGTTGACCCAACAAGAATTTCACCTTGATCGGGTGTCAGCTCTCCTGCTAGCATGTTCAACAAAGTTGATTTTCCTACACCGTTCGCGCCGATAATGCCAATTCGATCACCTTGCTGTAGTAGAAATGAGAAGTTTTCAAGGATTTTTTGCTGGCCAAAGGCTTTCGAAATTTTCTCAGCCTCCAGCACTTTACGTCCAAGACGTGTTGTCGCAAGTCCCATATCCAAGGAAACATCTTCTGTTTTGCGTTCTAGGTTTTCTTCTAGTTTTTCAAAGCGTTGAATACGAGCCTTTTGCTTAGTTGAACGCGCCTTCGCACCACGACGTATCCATTTTAATTCTGAACGATAACGATTGCGATCCTTCTGTGCAGAAGCAGCTTGCATCTCCTCACGAATAGCTCGAGCCTCTAAATAATCACCGTAATTCCCTGTATGACGATACAAGGTTTGATTTGCTAACTCGTAAATATGTGTTGATAATTCATCTAAGAAATAACGATCGTGGGTGATGAAAATCACTGCACCCTTTAATCGTAAGACCATCTCTTGAAGCCATTCTGTAGACTGTACATCTAAATGGTTGGTGGGCTCATCCAATAAGTAAAGATCCGCTGGTTCAATTAACACCTTCGCTAATGCAACACGTTTTTGCTGACCGCCTGATAGCGTTAGTACCTCTTTTTCAAAAGTTTCAATCCCAAGCTTTGTTAAGGCCGTCTTTGCAAGGGCATTGACATCCCATGCCTGCTCTTCATCCATGCGCTGTTGCAGACTAAATAACGTCTTTTGTAAACTTTCGGATGTTGGGTTACTTGCTAGTGCAGCAACCGTTTCCTCATATTGACGATTCAGCTGTAAAATGGGCGAATCGCCTGAAAAGACAGCTTGTAAAACTGTTTCACCTGCCTGAAATGTAGGCTCCTGTGGTAAATAAGCGACACGGTATTTATTCGGACGATCTACTGTCATCGAATCCGCTTCCATGTCCCCAGCTAAAATGGATAACAGGGTTGATTTTCCCGTTCCATTTATGCCGATTAAGCCTGCCCGCTCTCCCTCATAAATGGTAAATTCAATATTTTGAAAAAGCGTTTTATCGCCCACTGTTTTGGTTAAATTTTGTACAATTAAATGACTCATTCCACTATTCCATCTCTTTCATGTTAGGTATTGTTCATGCCCACACGATTTTTATGTAGACGATTATTGATATCCACTATTCATCATAACACCAAACCGCAGGTAAACAAAGAACAACAAACTATCAACGAACTGGTGGCATGTCCTGTAAATAGGATTCCATAAGCTGACAAAGCTTGATGATTCCTTGTGTTAAGTCGTGGGGTTCAGGATAAGAGTAACTAATTCTTAGATGGTGATATTGTGGCTCTCCTGGATAACAAGCTGAGCTTGGTAAAAAGGTAATTTGGTCTTGTTGAGCCTTCCATAACAGCTCATCCGTATTGCCATTACTAGGTAAAGACACCCAAATATTAAGTCCACCTTTTGGTTCGATCCACGTAACGCCCTTTGGTGCATGCTTATTCAACAATGCAATCGTTTGATCTCTTCTTATCTCAAGCGCAATGCGCAGTTTTTCTAAATGGGCATGCATTCGGTCTGAACGTAAAAATGGAATCAGTGCCTTTTGTGTTAATAAGGGGTTACCCGAATCGGCACTGGATTTGGCAGATAAAAGTCGTTGATGAACGGTACCTTTTGAAAGGATAGCGCCGATTCTACAGCTCGGGGCCAACGTCTTACTAAAGCCTTTTAAATAAATAACATGACCACTTGTATCTAAAGCTTTCAGAGGTGGTGGTGGGTTATCGTCAAAATAAATTTCATTCCATGAATCGTCCTCTACAATAAGAAAGCCATATTGTTGGGCAAGATCCAGTAATTCTCTCCTTCTTGCTTTAGTTAAAACTGTGCCTGTAGGATTATGGAAGGTAGGATTTGTATAAATAAGCTTTGGCTGTTTGCTTAGGCAGAGTGTCGCTAGAAGAGCTGTCTGCATTCCTTCCTCGTCTACTGGTATGGGAATAATGTGGGCCCCACGATTTCTAAAGACATCGATTGCTGCTGTATATGTAGGAGCTTCGGTAATGACAATATCTCCAGGTCCAATAAATGTTTTAGCCACTATATCTATACCTTGTTGTACACCGTTTGTCATAATAATTTCCTGTGGTGTTGTGGCAATATTACTATATGTTTTGAGATAGTCTCGGATTGCCTTTCGTGCATCTTCATCCCCCTGTACCGATCCATAACGAGCCACAATCTGAGGATCTGCCTGTAATATCGCCACAATTTCATTCACCAAATAAACAGAGGGTAATAATCCAGGGTGGATGGTCGCACTGGAGAATTTCATCGCATATTCCATTCTTTTATTTAACATAGATTGTGAACGTTGAATGTAATCAGGAATGGTTAGTTGCCAATTATAATCACTACGGCTCTCATTTGTGCTTCTTTGTTCTTTGTTTCGAACAAACGCCCCCTTGCCATGTATCACTTCAATATAACCATTTCTTTCTAATAAGGCATATGCCTTACTGACCGTGACAGGGCTCACTTGATTTTCTTTTGAAAAGCTCCGAATAGAAGGTAATTGGCTCCCTTCCTGTAAAAATTCTGACCTTATTTTTTCTGCAAGGATAGTTGAAATTTGATCAATTAAAGATTGATCGGATTGACGATTCAGCTTTATTTCCATTGGACCTCCAACTGTTATAGTCTTCATTTGACTGTTATATATATCACTATATAGTGTAGAGGCAGAAATAGCTAAGTTAAAATGAAGGGAAATGATGATACATGATGAACATGAAGCAAGATCAGGAAAAAATAAAAACGCTTTTAATGGATGTAGTTGACCATGCAGCCAATTTTTTTTCTAATCTGGAGCATAGAGCTGTAACGAACCATTCCTCTAGCCTTCCTACTCCGACACTTCCAGAAGTGGGTGAGGGTGCTCAGGCAACACTTCAATATTTTACAAAGCAATTTGCTGAAGGCTTAAATAGTAGTGTAGGCTCAAGGTACTTAGGTTTTGTCACAGGTGGATCTACCCCTGCTTCGATTGTCGGAGATTGGTTAGTAAGTGTTTACGATCAAAATTTATCCCATTCTAAGGGCTCTATTGCAGGTTCAATGGAGCTTGCGACAATTGACATGCTAAAGGAGTTATTGCTATTAAGCGATGATTATCGAGGAACATTTGTCAGTGGGGCTACGATGGCTAATTTTGTAGGACTTGCTCAAGCAAGGGAATGGATTGCCCAATACTATGGAAAAAACACTGCTCTGGATGGTCTATATGGTATCCTCCAATAAAGATTGTTAGCGGAACGCCCCACTCAAGTATAATCAAAGCAACTTCTATGCTTGGCATGGGAAGAAATTCCATTCATACTATGCTATGCCTAGAACAGCGAGAAGCCATTGACATCACAAAATTACAGCAGTTTCTTGAAGAAAACCTACATGAACCTTGTATAGTTGTAGCAAATGCGGGAACTGTCAATACGGTTGACTTTGATGATTTACAAGCAATTGGCGAGCTAAAAAAGCGATACCCTTTCTGGCTTCATATCGATGCGGCCTTTGGTGGCTTTGCAGCCTGTTCACCAAAGTATCGTCACTTTGTTGAGGGCATGAATTATGCAGATTCTATTACAATTGACGCACATAAATGGCTGAACGTCCCTTATGATGCCGCTATGCAATTTACCCGTCATCAATCGTTGCAAGCAACCGTTTTTCAAAATAATGCTGCCTATCTTGGTAGTTCCCTTGAAAATCCAGATTTCTGTGATCTTACACCAGAAAATTCACGTCGTTTTCGTGCGCTACCTGCTTGGTTTTCTTTACATGCCTATGGTAAATTGGGCTACCAACAATTAATAGAAGAAAATGTATTACTCGCACAACAGCTTGGTCAAAAAATAGATGACAGTCCCTACTTTACATTGCTAGCACCTGTTCGACTGAATATCGTGTGCTTCGCCGTCAATCATGAGGCACTGACAGCTGAAATGAACCAACAATTTTTAACAACTTTAAATCAACAAGGCCAAGTATACATGACGCCAACTGTCTACAAAGGTACGCCAGCTATTCGCGCGGCTTTCAGTAATTGGCGTACTTCCCAAGCAGACCTGGCAATCATTTGGGAAGCATTAACAACAGCGATATCCTCCTATTTTAATGAATCCATCTAAGCTATTAAAAGGTAATGGAGTAACACATGATGAAGGATTCCTCATTTGTGCGTCTCCAATAATTCACTACAAAACTAAAATGCTACTTGCCATAGGAAATGCACGCTTCATTATTTTTGTACTACGAAGACCATACCCGAATGAAGCACAAAAACCGCCCTTCAAATTGAAAAGGTGGTTTTTGTGCTATGTGCTATTGACCGATTTCGTGCTGGAGTTGCTTTAAAAAACTTTCCATAAATTGATGACGTTCAAGTGCCATTTGCTTGCCCTTTTCCGTCACCATTAAATCTTTTAGCAGTAATAATTTCTCATAAAAATGAGTAACAGACGCAGTATTGTTTTGACGATATTCTGACTCTGACATATTTGTGCGTGCTTCTTCTTCCTTATCATAAAGCTTGCGACCTTTTGCGCCACCATAAGCAAATGTTCTGGCAATGCCAATAGCACCAATCGCATCTAAACGATCTGCATCTCGGACGATTTTTGCTTCCAATGATGTTGCTTCTAGCTCATTCCCACCATTAAATGACACTTGAGCAATGCAATCTCGAATATGCTGCTTTTTACCCTCACTAACAGGTAATTCCGCAATAAGCTGTTCTTCCTTTTCCTTGCTATCGGTATACTTTTTGTCACTGACATCATGTAAAAGTACCGCTATTTTCACAACTTCTTCATCTGCTGTTGGCTCGCTATGTAGGATAGCTAATGCATTTTGATAGACACGTTCAATATGTTGAAAATCATGACTAGCATCAAATTGCTCATATATTTCACGTACTTTATTCATTAAATGATTCATAGTCTACTCATTCCTTTCCTACAAAATTATACTGTATTTTATTACATAAGAGGTAATCTAGAAAAATTAAAAATCAAATCCATTTCAATTGACTAATTTTTCAGAATATTGTATGATAAACGTACAGAACAGCTATTTGTTCTGTACCTCATATTTTTCAGCAATGTACAACAGCTGTGTGTTTAACAGATTTAACATTAACTTCAGCGGGCTTACAATTGAATAACCTGTTTAAAAGATGACGTGCGTATTGAAAACCTATCATCTAAACAAATAAAAGTGAACACTTTCCCTTAGAAATTCTTTGTTTAACCCGCATAGCCAAATGTACATGCCGAAAATGTGAACAACAAGTTAGTTTGTTGCATGACCAAAAGGATTTCGCCAGTTGTAGCAGAAGTGCATTGTTTTTTCATTACTGGTTGTTACCTTCTTCTAGTCAATACTTTGATTATGTATGAACGTAGCTCCTCCCTTTAATGAAAATCGTACACGATAATTGCTTACAGCTTGTGAATACCACGTTCGATGAGTTGTGCAAATCAGTAAAAAATTCATTTAAGCCATCAATGTATGAAGTGAAAAAGGAAGTAGGAACGATTGTGATAAAATGTATTACCATCCCGCTGAAGGACAAATAAAAGCTGCCCATCTTACATTCAAGTAGATGATGGCAGCTTTTACTGTTTTGTTTTCTTACTTTATAGAACGCCTTTGATCACTTCATCAATTTCCCGCAATAGTGCTTCGTTTTGCATGGTTGTACTTAATTTTAAGTTAGATTGGTCTACATGAATCACTGCGACATGCATTCCCTCTTTAATACTTGCACTTGGAACTGGCATCATTTTCTCTGTATCGAACGTCATGATGAGGTCTGGGAATTTGGATTGTACCTGCCCTTCCTTCGATAATGTCATATATTCATTCCAGAACGTCAGATGGTAATCACCCACTGATAATTCCCCTACATCGAAGCCATTTTCCTTTGTTAACGAATAATTTGTGACAGCGCCTGATACGATGTGCACGCCATTCAAATACTGCAACACATGGGCTAGCTTTTCTTCAAAGGTTTGCCCATTTAAGAAGCAATAGCCAAGCTCTATGGCCATGGTAATCGCATTTGGTGCGCCATGTTTTTGTAAATAGTCAATCGTCACAGGATTTCGAGTGACCCCGACTAGCCCGCCTGCTAAAATAGAAGCTTGGCGTGCTGTCTTTGCGGTGCTGTGTAAATTCCCTTCCACAAAGCCTTGGACGGCGAAGTCACCTTTTCCTCCTGCATAAAATTGTACGGATTGATATTCTTGTTGTTCATGGAGATTTAAAGAACCCATGATTCCCGTTGGATGTGCTCGTCCATTACAGGGGGCATCCACAACAGGTACATGTAATAATACTGACTGCAACCAGCCATTGATCGTCGTGATGGCACCATTTTCATTGGTAATGATGCCCTTTAGACGTTGATTGATATAGTTGTTCATACTACGATAGCTCCAACAAAGCTGTTCATTTGAAATATATTGATCGGCCGCTGATGGCGCACCTACCATTGCCACACAGGCAACTAAATCTTCTTGGTCTAATTCGGTAATATCCACGATTTGAGGTTCGCCTGCTGCAAAGATTTCCTCCACTAGCTTGAGTCCTTCCTCTAGGAGACCACCGCCGCCTCCGCCAAGGATTGCTCCTCCATAAACGGCAGCAATCCCATCCTCATACGATAATCCTTTCGCCATTCAGCATGACTCCTTTCTATTTCCCTATTTTTAGAATGGAAGAGAAGAAGCTATATAGCGCATCTCCAGCGATGACACCTGCTGCAAAGACCGTCATTTCAGATTCTCTCTTACCTTTCGTCACATATGTGAAAATAACACGAAGTATGATACCAACTAATACAGCCCAGCCAGCAATTGGATTGACAAGTAATAAACCTGTTGCGAATAAGATACCCATTTGACGTTTTGAACCACCAATTAGCTGAATTAATGCACCTGGAATCGCCCAAATCATTAATTGTTTCGCTACATCGCCTGTAACGCCTGATTGAATTGTTGCTGCATACACATGGTTAACAGGTGCTACTAAATCCTGTGCAAAATAAGATTTATAGGATAGCAATACTACAACTGCGGAAATTGCAAAAGCTAGCATACCAGCAATCAATTGTTGCTTGCGACCTTCTTTTTCTAATGCAACATCACTACCATTACCACGTAAAATGAAACCAGTTTTTAAGTCATAGCCCATATCCGCAAATGCTACCCCTGTAGCAGCACTATACCCTGCTAGTAATGCAAGTGCTGGAGCTGGGAAACCAATTAAAATACCAACAATCAGTGTAATAAATGCCACTGCAAATGCAGGGAACCAACCCGCATGCATCGCTGCGATACCTACAATTAGTTCATGGACAAATGCAGCAATCGTTGCAAAGATGATGAATCCTATTAACATACCGAAAGACATGTGTGAAATAATACCGCCTAAAATAGCGATTAATAGAGCAATGGCTAAATAGGCTATAAACCCAACACCAAATGCTTGTCGAATTTCTTTTGCATCTTTTGAATAGCTTAACTCTTCTGACTTTTTAGCCGACTTTTTATTCAATAAGGCAAAAGCTACTTGGAAAAGTGCTACAATCCCAGCACCAATCATAACGCCATGTGGAATATAGTAAGCATTTAAGTCAACATTAAATAATTGAACAGAATAGCCTCTTAATAAAAGCCCAATCCCAAACATCGTCAGTGCCCAAATATTACCGATGAACGCTACCCCAAAAGCTGACATTGGAATTTTCAAAACAGATCCCACGATACCAATTAACACGCCACCAATTAATACCTTTGCATTCTTACCGCCTTTATCGCCCGCTTTAATGGCTTCAGCTGTTGCAATTCCCGGTGGCCAAGTACCTGCTGCTGGGAAAATCTTTGTATCGAAAAATTTATATAATAATAAAGCATCAACAAACATCGCTAAAATAACACCGATAAACAATGGTAATACTAAATTTTCATAGCCTAATACATATGGAATACCAATTGGCAACATTAAACTACTTGCTGCACTGAACGTTGCTGCCGAAATGGCTGTTTGAATAATATTTTGTCTGTGTACAGATTTAAAGGCAATTAGCTTGCCAATCGGTATTCTTCCAAGAATCATCGCAAATATTGCCCCAACGATTGATGTATTGGCAGAAATCCCTAAAGTCGTAATCAGCTGTATCCCAATAATTGCCCCCACAACAGATGTTAAGACGATCATTAGTAGAGTTACAGGCTCTAAAGCCCTTGGATGTAATACTTTATTATTCATAGTGTCAGCTCCCCTATTGTTGTTATAATTTTGAAATGTGTGATTGTATTTGCTGAGCTACTTTCACTAACTGTTCAAGCATATTTTTCTCCCTTTGATCATCTAAATCATATACTAACCCAGAAATTGTAAGAGATGCAGTGATTTCCTTTTTATAGTTAAATAACGGTACACTAATGCCAAATGCATGTTCATTATACTCCCCGATGGTAACACACCAGTTGTTTTGGCGAATTTGTTGCAGCTCTTCCTTTAATGACGCTAGGAAAGAAACCTGCTCTTCCTTCGATTGTTCCTCATGAAAGAAGGCCATTAATTCCAGTTGCCTGTCCTCGTCTAAATAAGCAAACATGACCTTACAGGAAGCACCGATGTAAAGGGGTGTCTTTGTTCCTAAAGACACCGCATACTTTACATTTTTATTGCTTTCGGCTATTTTCGTTGTGACACCGTATTCATTGTCCATATAAGTAAGAAATACTGATTCATTGATTTCACTGGCAAGATTTTGCATCAATTCATAAATGGTCGAGTGAGGGTCTTTTGAATTCGATAACACATCATAAAAAAGGTACATTTTATAACCTAATTTATATTTTTTCGTGTGTTCATCCTGTATTAAATAACCCGCTTCTGTAAATGTATTAATGGTTCTTTGCACGACACTTGTCGGCAGTTTCATCATGCGTGAAATTTCACGAACACCTAATGCATTTTCTGTCGTTGCAAAGCATTCTAGTATATCCAATGAGTTTTTTAATGTCTTGACAGTCATCTATTTCTCCCTTTAAGCGTTTTGATAACCGTATCGCTCTTTCGCTACATCTACAGAAATATATTCATTTAATAGATCACGTTCAATGGCCTCTGAGCTTCGTTCATGTGGAGGACCATAACCACCGCCAGTAGCAGTCACAAGCTCAATACGGTCGCCTTTTTGCAATTCATAATTGGCAAGTACGCCCACTGGTCCAATTTTCGTTCCATCCTTTTTATGAATGACTAAATAGTTGTGAGAGCCTTCTCCACCACCATTTAAGCCGAATGGCGCGAATTGATGTCTACCTAAGTTCACAGAAACCTTTTGACCATCATGATTGACTGTATAAACGCGACGAACACCTAAGCCACCTCTAAATTGACCAGCACCAGCACCGTCACAATTTAAGCTATATTCATCAATTTGAATACCGTATTTTGTTTCTGCAATTTCAACTGGAAGATTATATGTTTCACCATCTCCCATACAGTATTGCCCGTTTTGCCCATCCTCATCATTCGCCGCTCCCCAGCCACCAACAGATGGCTCAACAATTAGGAATGACTCATCATTTTCAGGATTTTTCCCAGTGAGAATAAACGTACAAACAGATTGTAAATGCCCTGCCGATAAGCGTTCTGGTAAATGCGGCGCAAGAGCTTTCCAAATTAGATCAGCTGCCCCAATACGTGCCTCAAAATTCATAGACACAGGATGTGGGCGTTTAGCTGAAACAATCGAATTGTCATCTGTGATAATCGTTAAGCGTTTAAAGACACCTTCGTTAATTACGTCAATATCGCCAAGTAATGCTAGGAACATAACGCGCACACTTGCCATTAAACCAAACTGAGAACAGTTCATTGGCACATTGACTGCAGGATGTGAGCCTCTGAAGTCACAAATAAACGCCTCATCACTAATTGTGACTTTCACTTTTATTGGATAAGGTCCACCCTTTAATGGGTCCCCTTCAATAAAGTCCTCCGCATAAAATTCACCTTTAGGTAGGTGTTGAAGCTCATACTCTACAATTTTCTCACCCTTGTCCAATAATTTTTGAATGGACAATTTCACCGATTCCGCACCAAACTTCTGACAAAGCTCTGCGATTCGTTTTTCACCTGTTTTTAAGGCGGCTACTTGTGCAAACATATCACCGATTGAAAGCTCTGGTAAACGAACATTCGTAGAAATGATTTCATAGACTGCATCGTTCAACTCACCTTGATGATAAAGTTTGACACCTGGTAGCTGTAAACCTTCCTGATAGATTTCATTAGAATTACTTGTAAACGAACCAGGGTCCATGCCACCTACCTCTGTCCAGTGTGCTTTATTGGCAGAGTACGCAATAATTTCACCGTTGTAGAAAATTGGGAGAACTAAGCCCACATCCGATAAATGCGAGCCACCTCCAACATAAGGGTCATTGATAATAATGACATCACCTTCATGTAGTTTTTTCCCATTATCAAACTTCTCTATTACACGCTGTACCATTGGACTTAACATCCCAATAAAGCTCGTTACACCATTTCCTTGACTAATTAAATTACCCTTGGCATCTGTTAAACCACAAGCATAGTCTAATACTTCATAGATTACTGGACTCATAGAAGAGCGTGCTAGAGCTATAAACATCTCATCGCCTATAGCTAGCAATGAATCTTGAATAATTTCTACTGCAAAAACATCTTTTTTCATGTTTTATTTCCCCTCCATCTCTACTATCAAATTGCCGTATTTATCAATTTCAATTGATTGATTATTATTGATTACGACCGTAGATGTTGGATTTTCCACAATTGCAGGACCTGTAATGACATAGCCAGGTACTAATTTTTGTTGGTCATAGACATTGACCTCTACCCAACCTGTTCCCTTCACATATAAATTGCGTTGTGCCTTGATACATGTAGAATTGTCGATATGAGAGAAGTCTAGCTCTTTAAATTGAACCGCCTCATCTTTCCCGTAGATTGTAAGATGTAAGTTGACTAACTCAATTGGTGTAGCTGGTAAATCAAAAGAAAACTCTTGTTTATGTTTGATATGGAAGGCTTCTGCTAATGCAAGTAGCCCCTCTTCATCAAGCGTAATAGCTGATGCATTTAATTTAACGGCATGCTCTTGACCTTTGTAGCGTAAATCATAATTAATTTCAAAATAATAATGATCCTTTGATAATGGTGCATCTGCATAGGCATTAGCAATGACTTGATCAATATTTTCTTGAATAGCCGCAAGATGGTCTTTGTCAAAGTTCATTAAACTTGTTTGAATGTAATCTTGTCGATATTCGGTCATCATCATTCCTAATGCTGAGAAGACGGATGAGCCATAAGGAATAATGACTTTTTTCATACCAAGCTCTTCTGCTAAATTAATCGCATGTAGTGGACCACCGCCACCAAATGCCACCATTGTAAAGTCTTCAGGATCATAGCCTTTACGAATAGAGATCAGCTTCAGTGCATTTAACATATTGGAGTTTGCAATATCTAAAATACCCTGTGCTGCTTCTTCTGCTGACACATTAAATGGTTTCGCAATTGCTTCAACAAGAGCCTCCTCCACTTTGTCAATGGATACTGGGTTATCAAAGTTTTCTAAGGATAATCTTCCTAAATAAACATTGGCATCTGTAATTGTTGGCTGTGTATTCCCTAAGCCATATGCTACAGGCCCTGGCTTTGCCCCAGCAGAATCTGGTCCAACCTTTAATGAGCCAAACTGATCTACACGTGCGATAGAGCCACCACCATTTCCGATTTCCACAATATCCACTACAGGTGTTTTAATAGGATAGCCCGCAAATTTTTCATTTCTTTCAATATAGTAATCTGTTGTGACATTGACTTTGCCATCTGTAATAAGCGAACATTTTGCTGTCGTCCCACCAACATCAAAAGCTATGATATTCGATTCATTTAAAAGTTGGCCTAATTTAGCTGCCCCAAACATCCCTGCTACAGGTCCAGATTCAACGAGGTTGATTGGTAGCTCCATTGCTTTATCAAAGCTTGTAGTCCCGCCATTCGATTGCATAATTTTTAAATGGTCTGTAATGCCAATTGTGCTTAATTTCTCTTTTAGGCTTTTTAAGTAGGCATGTGCAATTGGCTTTACATAAGAATTAAGGACTGTTGTGTTTGTTCTTTCATACTCACGGTATTCTTTAATCGTTTCACTTGAAAGTGTGATATATACTTCCGGCCAAATTTTTAAAATGGCTTCTTTTAACTGTTGTTCATGAATTGGATTTTTATAGCCGTGTATTAAGGAAATGGCAATCGCCTCAACACCTAACTCCTTAAATTTATAAACGATCTCGTCAACTTCCTCGGTATTAAGCGCTTTCATAATATTTCCTTTAAAATCAATTCGCTCATCAATTTCTTGACGTAAATAACGCTCTACAAATGGTTCTGGCTTTTTATATTTAAAGTTATATAAGTCTGGTCGATTTCCACGAGCAATTTCTATAACATCACGGAAACCCTTTGTTGTAATTAACCCAACTACGCCCCCTTTTCTTTCCGTTAATGTATTGATGATAACCGTCGATCCATGAATAAATGATTCAATGAAAGAATCTTCCGTTACATGTCGTCCTAATACATTTAGTATGCCATCCTCAAAGTGACCAGGTGTCGTATGTCCCTTATCAAAATGAAGATTTCCTTTTTCATCTGTGAAAACTAGGTCAGTAAAAGTACCGCCAATATCTGTTGCGATTTTCAAGACTTCATCCCTCCATGTTCCTATTATCGGTACAGCGTTCCGAATTAGAATTAAATAAATTATATTTAAAAGAAAAAGAAAATTCAATGTATTTTTTAAATAAAAATTCATTTGACAATTGTCCTTCGTTGTAAAAACCCGCTCTATCTTTCCAATATCAGAGAACTATTGATAAAAAATACCAAACACATTTATATAAGGAAAGTTCTCGTGATTTTTGTGCAACATAAAAAAGATCCTAGTTTTCACTAGAATCTTAAAATCGTTTTAAAAAAATTAATTTTTATGAATTTTTACTCAAGAGGTGGATGAAGGAATCATCCGAAATTTTACTTTTATACCATATTTGCATTGTAGATAGAAGATGAATTGGGTCACCTCCTACGAACCATGTTTACCCATTATCAATAAAAAAGCTGCCCATTTAAGTAGGCAGCTTTTAATATTCTGTTAAAACAATCCTACCGCATGTCCTTCGTTATCGACATTCATGCGTAGCGCAGCTGGTGCTTTTGGAAGTCCTGGCATTGTCATAATATCGCCAGTTAGACAAACTAAGAAGCCTGCACCAAGCTTTGGAATAACTTCGCGAATTGTGATGGTAAAGCCTTCTGGACGACCAAGTAAACTTGGTTGGTCTGATAAAGAATACTGGGTTTTCGCCATACAAATTGGAAGGGAGTCCCAACCAAATTTTTCGATTTGGGCAATTTGTTTTTTGGCTTGGTCTGTAAATTGCACATCTTTCCCGCCATATACCTTTTGCACAATCGTACGTACCTTTTCTTCAATTGACTCTGTTACATCATATAAAGGAGAGAAGTTGTTTTCTTCCTCTAGCACAGCTAGTACTTGCTCAGCTAAGGCTAGACCACCTTTACCGCCCTCTTCCCAGACATTCGTACGGGCAATGCGAACATGATTTTCTTGACACCAGTTCAGAACGGCTTCTAGCTCAGCCTCTGTGTCCGTGATAAAACGATTTAATGCAATAATTGGTTCAACGCCAAATGTACGAACTGTATCTACATGTTTAGCTAAATTCTCAATCCCTTGTAGAAGTGCTTCCACATTTTCGCCTACAAGCGCTGTTTTCGGTACACCACCATGCATTTTTAAGGCACGAATTGTCGCTACAATGACAACTGCGCTTGGTTTAAAGCCTCCCTTACGAGCTTTAATGTTCATGAATTTTTCAGCACCTAAATCAGAGCCGAAGCCCGCTTCTGTCACCACAATATCAGCTAGCTTACGAGCGGTTTGTGTCGCCATAATAGAATTACAGCCGTGGGCAATATTCGCAAATGGACCACCATGGATAATAGCAGGTGTTCCCTCTAATGTTTGAACTAGGTTTGGCTTAAAGGCATCTTTTAATAATAGTGTTAAGGCACCCTCTACCTGTAAATCACGTACAAAGACAGGCTCACGCTCGAAAGTATAGCCAATAACAATACTAGCGATGCGCTCACGTAAATCCTCAATGCTTGTGGCTAAACAGAATACTGCCATAATTTCAGAGGCAACCGTAATATCAAAGCCATCCTCACGCGGCATGCCTTGAACAGGACCACCTAATCCCACCACTACCTTACGAAGGGCACGATCATTTAAGTCCATGACACGCTTCCAAATAATGCGTCGTGGATCAATGTTAAGTGTATTTCCTTGGTGGATATGATTATCAATAAATGCTGATAAAGCATTGTTAGCTGTTGTAATCGCATGAAGGTCGCCAGTAAAATGTAAATTAATATCCTCCATTGGTATAACTTGTGCGTAACCTCCGCCAGTTGCGCCACCTTTTACGCCCATGACTGGACCTAATGATGGTTCACGTAATGCGACCATCACCTTCTTATCTAATTGATGAAGGGCATCTGCTAGTCCAACAGTCACAGTCGACTTTCCTTCACCAGCTGGGGTTGGACTAATAGCTGATACTAATACTACCTTTGCATCCTCGCCCTGAGCAGTAATTTTTAATGGGTCGATCTTTGCTTTGTAGCGTCCATACTGCTCAAGAGCATCCTCTGGAATACCCGCAGCATTGGCAATTTCCGTAATAGGTTTGATCACTGCTTGACTAGCGATTTCTAAATCTGATAATGGTTGATTTTTCGTTGTCATTTGGCATCCTACTTTCTATGTTGTTCATTTCCATTATAGTCTTAATTGTGAAAAAAAAGAAAGCCAGATATGCAAGCATTTCGTCAATCAATTGACTTATTTGTTCAATTCCTGTATGTTCTAAGAGAAAATGCAATTTTTTCACATTTTCTCAATGAGTGCACCATTTATTTAACTTTATTTTACATTCAAGCGCATTGGAGGCGAATGCTTATGCAACAGGGGATCGTAAAGTGGTTCAATAATGAAAAAGGTTATGGCTTTATTGAATGTGATGATGGCGAAGATGTATTTGTTCATTTTACGGGCATCCAGGAGGAAGGCTTCCGTACACTTGAAGAAGGTCAAAAGGTTTCATTTGATGTTGTGGAAGGCAATCGTGGACCCCAAGCATCAAATGTTGTAAAACTATAAGCGTAATGGGACTATCCGTGTAGTTCCAGATTAGCAGCGGATTAGGAAATGCATCGTTTCCTTCATCCGCTTTTTGTATTGTTTTATAAGCTGAATGCCCCCTCCATGTTATAATAAAAGTAACAATACGTAAGGAGGGATTTCGATGCAAAAACAAACTAAACCCATGACTGAAGTTATTCTGAAGCATAAAGAACGACAAAGTGTAGCAGAATTTGCAGCAACACTGGAAACGATTGCAAAAAAGCTTAAAGAAAATGGTGAATTCACTTTTGTTCAAGACACAGAGCCAACAGTTGTCAGCCCAAGTGAACAGCTCAAAATCGAATACTCCTATACAAAAAAGGGCGACAAGCATTCATTTGAAATTGAATTTGATTGGTATACAGGTACAGAAACACCGAAAAAAATGACAATTGAATAATAATTGGCAACGAAAATCCACTTTTCTGATGAAGTGGATTTTTCCATATTGTTGAATTAAAGATCATGTCACTAGCTAAAACTTTTTAGCAAGGTTGGGGTGATTTCGCTCCAGGGTCTCCTCTGTAACGCTAAATCCACAGGAAAGCAAGTAGCCAGCATCAGAAATTCTATTGATGGTTTTGTTTTTCAATACTTATGTAAAAAGGCGGAAGCAAAAGTGTTTCAGCCCATAAAAATACCGAGCTATCCACTAAAACGCTTACGAAGTGTTTCGGAATAGTTCGGTTTTTCTAGTTATCATGTTTGTTAATTTAAAGATTATTCGGCTTAATGAAGGTCCCAGTTAGTTATGGCCCAGCCTTTTCTCATTATCGATTTATCCAATAAAAAGCACCAGGGCAAACTAAAGTTTCCTTTGTTCGTTTAGGATCCTTTAATGTCACACCAAATGGTCCCTCTTTGACATGACCAAGTGTCATTGTCATCGCGCTCTCTTCCTCATAGAAATCTAAACGCATATTCGGTAGCTGTAGTGACATATACTGCTCATATTGCGTAGGCACTGGTAGCTGTAACACCTCTTGCCACAGCTTAACTGTTGCCTGCATGTCCTTGACGTAGAATTGGACGGATTCCATCGTTATAGCCTGTTTGACATCAATGGCACCACTTGCCTTTAATTGAGCCAAACGCTCTTCATCTTCCTCCGCCCATTCAATCAAAAATGGAAAATCAATTGGCAGATCTGGCTTACCAAAATGCAGTAGCTTCCATTCTACTACAGTGCCATCTGGTCTTGTTCTGCTACATGCATCTGGTCCATATACTTCATAGCCCAATGCTCGCAAGCGTCGACCCTCTTCCTCAATATTTTTTGTGCGCAGAGCAATTCGAGAAAATCCCTGGCGCTCTTGATCACGTTTAAACGTATAATGTAGGGAATATGGGTATTGTGCCGCTTGCTCAAATAAATCACGATCATAGATAGCAATTTGTTCAATATAGCTTAAGCCAAAGTAGCTTAACGTATTATAAGTCCCCCACATCGTGTGCTGCCCACCATTCACTGTATGGACATTTCGTTTATTGAAGAAAACCTTTATATTTTCTGGTGATTCCACTTGATGAACCAAATGATCAAAATATAAAGTCATGGCCATTCCCCTTTCTTTCCCCATTACCTTTACCTGTATGTTTGATTAGTTTAAAATTTACTCAAGAAAAGGAGTTACTAGTAGGATATGAAAAAAAGTTTCGTTTACCTACAAACTCCGTTCACTAATTTCATAAAGAGGTGATTTGAATGACAGATTTAGTAGCTGCTTTTAAATTGGCATTAGGTAATTATCCTACAGGCGTAACAGTTGTCACGACATGTCATGACACAAAACCGATTGGCTTAACCGTCAATTCCTTTGCATCTGTTTCAATCGACCCGCTCCTTATTTTGTGGTCACTCGATAAAAAATCTCAGCTCCATCCTTATTTCACGACTGCGCCAAATTTTGCGGTCAATATTTTAGCGAGTGATCAAGAGCATTTATGTACACTATTTGCCAGTAAAATCCCTGATCGCTTTGCACAAGCAAAATGGTCAACTTCCTCTTTAGGACTACCGATTTTACATGATACAGCAGCTAATTTACAATGTAAAACATTTCAGCAAATCGATGCTGGCGACCATACCATTTTTATTGGGCAGGTCGTAGACATTACAAATGCTCAAAAAGAGCCTTTGCTTTATCATCGCCGTCATATCGGTCCCATACCAAAAAGCTTTTATAGCTAGCCTTTACACAAAAAAAGGGCCACTTGTAAGCACAGGAAATCCTTCATGCTTATAGGTGGCCGTTTGACATAAGTTCTACTGAAATCATTGTTATTTTTTCTGCGGAAATCTCTGCTTTTCAAGCCTATTAATTTGCACAATCACACCATCTTGAATCGTAATATGCACTTCACCAAATTCAAGATTTTGAATCGCCTTCGCAATTGCCTCTAGTTTCTTATCATCTACTTTTACTGACTGAGCCATACGAAACACCCCTTCTTTCTTATTCCTTATTGTTCATAAAGAGGCCAACGCATCAAACTGATTGATAGCCCCTCCTATCTCTCAGACACCATCTGTTGGATTTGGCACCTGTTTTTCGGTTGCCGAGGCTTCATTGGGCCAAGTCCCTCCACCTCTCTTGATAAGAGTACTGCGTTTCTTGAAAATAATTCTATAATTCCGCTATAGGAATGTCAATACAAAATATTAGAAAACCTAGTTGAATACTATGCAATATGTCGTTTAGATTAAAAGACTCCCTAAACCTAAAGTATTTTATGCCTAGTCAGTGAGAAATAGATGGCAATCCATTAATTTATTACGAGCTCCATTTCCTCATTATGAATTCAAGTGGGCCTCGATGATGTTTAGCCCTCCACCATACAGAAACAAAGACACATCCTAAAAAGTAACAGCAGGCATACAGCATGGAAAAAGCAAGTGTTTGGTTCTCCAGCTTTTGGCAAACAATTAGTATTCCAATGCCTATAAAAACATGGCCAACATAATGCGTTAAAGACATTTGTCCTGTTAGGATTAAAGATTGAATGACTTTATTTTTACATGTCTCTACAAGATAGATGGAGCCCACGATGAGGACAATAGCCGAAGCCGAATTAGATAGGACATACATCATATTTGGTGGAATCGGTCCTGTATCAAATAAATACAATGCACTCTCTACATCCAATAAATGAATGGTTGTCATCTTAATGAATACTGTTGAACAAGCCTCAGTCATGATGACTAGCAATAAACCAGTCACCAATAAGATTTTTCGTAATGTACGATTTGTTAAATCTAATGTGCCGATTAACATGCCTATCAGAAAAAAACAAATCCAGGGGAAAAGTGGGTGATAGCCATTAAACAGCAAATTTCTAATAAATCCTGCCGGTGTCCAAAAATCCAGATACTCTAGTAACACATATGTTGGATGCCAGCCAGCAAGGTAATTAAATTGAATTTGAAGCCATTGTGAAAGGATAAGAATGACACCGATAATAAACATCATCCTTTTCTTAGATTGGGCAATCAACCATGCGGCAACAAACATATACACGCCATAATAATGTAAGATATCTCCTGTCCAGCCGATTGCATATAATATTATCCCTATCGTAAATAACAAAAGCGCCCTCTTCCACAAAGTAAGTCGATTTTGACGAAGAAGGATTGGGTCCTTACTCTTTCTAGCCTGACGAGTCATTAAGGCTGTCCCTATTCCTGCTAGCATGACAAATACGGCCGAAGCACGTCCCTCGAAAAGATGTTGGAAGGCAATTAACCATGTTGAACCATTCGTTGTAGAACCTGTTATGACGCCAAAATTGACAATGAACATGCCAAGCATGGCGAGAGCTCTTGCAAAATCAAGACCTTCAATGCGCCGATCATCATTTCTTATTGTCATCTTTGCCCCCTTGGATAACGCTATTCACTGCCTCCTTCCAAATAGCCCTATAGTTCAATTGGTTGCCTGTTAACATGAAATTACCGATATTATCATAGACGAGGGCTAGCATCTGTGCCTTCGCTTCTATATGGGGAGTATCCTCTAGCACGCCTAGCTGTACGCCATATCGTAGGATAGCAACAAAGCTCGTTAAAAAGCTGGTTTCTAGCTCTACTAATTGTCTTTTATAGTTTTCATCGCGGGCCGCTAATAGTACATATTGATTAAATATTTTATTAAAATAAGGGTCCTTGTCCTGTGCCTCAATAGATTTATAGCCTAGCTTAAGTAATTCCTCCTTAAAATTAGCAGAAGAAAGCTCTTTATAATCCACAGCGACATCATGTTGAATTTCTTTGTACAATTCATCAAATATGAAAGCGATTAATTGATCTTTTGATTGAAAATAATAGTAAATGGCTGGTTTTGAAATACCGACCTCTGTAGCAATCATTGCTAAGCTTGTTTTTTCAAATCCATTTTCCGCAAACATCCCATAAGCAATTTCTATAATCTTGTGAAAAGTTTGTTCTTTATTTCCCATTATTACCCTCCTTTTTTACCGACCGTTAAGTAAATATTATAGGATGCTAACCTTTTAGACAAGAAAAAACTGTGTAGAAATATTTCTCTACACAGTTCACATTTATTGATTTTGTAAATACATCATTAAAGCTTCTGCTGTTTTTTGCTTGCCCATTACTTTAAGAGGCTGTCCATCAGCAGGTACAATCCAATGAGGTTCATCCCCCCCATATAAAGATTGAGAGCTATTTGCTACCATAAATTGTGCATTGGCTGTTTCCATACGCAGTCTGGCACGAGCTAACAAGAATTCCTCATCATTCGTTGCTTCGAGTTTAAAGCCTACTAACGTTACATTTGGTTGCCATCCCTTAATTTGACCTAATACTTTTGGTGCTTTTTTAAAATGAATAATAGGTGGTTCGTCAGAAGGCATTTTCCCCGTTTCCTCCATTAAATTACCTGATTGATCATATACTTTGTCAATGACCCAATCAGAGCCCGCAGCCGCCATAATGACAATATCGATATGTTGGTGTTGAACTGCATGACGCACCTTTTGTCCTAAATCCTCTATGCCTTCAAATTGTATCAATGTCATATCATTTTGGTTTTCTGGGAGCTGTGCAAAGTAACCATGCATGTATACTACGTTAGCGCCAGCAGCCAGCGCCGCCTCTGCTAAATAACACCCCATTGTGCCTTTTGATAAATTCGTATGACCTCGTACACGATCCCATTTTTCAAGTGTTCCCCCACTTGTAATGAGTACGGTTTTGCCCTGTAATGTCCCCATACACTCACCTATTTTCTGAAATATATACAAATACTATTTTAACGTAATGTAAGGATAGGCTTCAATAGCCACTATTTTAGGGAGCTGTTTTGTTCTTTTAGCCAAGCACTTAATATCTCTGCAAATTTCTTTGTGACGGGCGAAGCATGGTGTTTCATGGCAATACCAATCGTTCGGTAGCCACCTTGCTTTAACGGAATCGCTCTCAATGTTGGCGGTAAATTTTGAATAACCAACTGAGGTAAAATACTGATCCCTAAATGATGAGAAATCATGGAAAGAATCCCTACCTCCTCGGAAAGCTCAAAGCGGATATTCGGCTTAACATGATATTGCTCTAATAGCACCTTGACATCATTTGTCCCTTTATAGGAAGTCATAATAAATGGCATATCCTCTAAATCTACGATATCAATTTCTGTCTTATCAAACAATGGACTTTTATCCGAAACAATACATAATAATGGGTCTTGTTGGAGCTCAGTGAACTGATATTGCTCTGACTTTTGACCATTCAAAAATCCTGCTTCTACTTCACCACTTAAAAGCCATTGTTCAATTTCATAGTAATCTCCCTCTCGTAACTCCACCTGTATCCCTGGAAATTGATTATCCATAATTCGAACAATTTCTGGCATCCAATTGGAAGAAATACTCGATATCACACCAATTCGAACCTTACCTCGTGTCACGCCATGAATGTGAGCTGCTTCCTGTTGCAATAATTCCTGAGCATCCAAAACCTGACGCATTGCCCTTAGCATTGTTTGTCCCTCACTCGTTAATGTCACACCCACACGACTTCGATGAATGAGCGCAAAGCCAAACTCTTTTTCTAAACTCGACACGGCATGACTCACAGCAGATTGTGTTAACCCTAGCGCATCAGCTGCTTTTGTAAAGCTTGCCACCTCTGCCACCTTTGTTAAAATCTCATATTTCACTAAGCTCATCTGCAATCCCTCTATATACATGAATTTTTTTAATCCTATTCATTATAAACATTCGTTTTACTAATCACAACACAAGATATATAGTAATTTTTAGTATAAAACTGTTTTAGTACACAGATGGTAGGTGAACATAATGAGTATCCAAGGAAAAGCAAATGTATTGATGGTTATTGTCACAATGTTTTGGGGGCTCTCTTATACCTTTATGGTCATGGGGCTAGAAACGTTGGCAGTTTATAATGTGGTGGCATTACGTTGTATCATCGCATTTTTCGTAGCAGGACTTATTTTTTACAAACGGATGATCAAAGTAAATGGTAAAACATTAAAATATGCGGCTATTCAAGGATTTTTATTATTCATTGTGTTCGCGTTAAGTTTATTTGGTTTACAATCTACTTCTGTTTCAAATGCTGGCTTCATCTTAAGCCTAACGGTCGTGTTAGTGCCGATTTTCAGCAGCTTTATTGAAAAAAAATTACCTTCTCGAGCAGTTAGCTTTGCAATCATTTGTACCATGATTGGTATTACCGTCTTAACAGCACACGGCTCATTCACATTCCATAAAGGTGATTTATTAGTAGCAATTGCTGCGTTATGTTATTCAATTTATTTACTTTTAAATAGCTCATTCACACGAAATGTAGAGTCCATTTCATACGGAATTTATCAGCTTGGCTTTGCTGGAATTTATGCACTTGTGTTAACCTTTCTATTCGAAACACCAACAATGCCAAATTCAGCGATATCCTGGATTGCTATTTTAGGGCTTGGCATCATCTGTAGTGCGTTTTGCTTTGTTGGTCAAACTGTTGCACAACAGTATACTTCTGCTACACATACAGGTCTTATATTCTCCTTAGAACCAATTTTTGCGGCTATGTTTGCCATGATGTTTATCGGAGAAGGCATAACAATGAAATTAATGATTGGTGGCAGCTTCATTCTTATAGGGAATTTAGTAGCACAATTAGAGCATTTCCATGTATTACGTTTTATGAAAAAGGATGCACAGGAAAAAGTCATACAATAATATAGTGCATATGAATAAAAAAGGAAGCTGAGAGTTATTTCTCAAGCTTCCTTTTCTACTATGTATTGAATTTATAGCACGATTACATGTAAAATAGTATAACTTTTATAGGGACGAAAATAAAGGAGATTCATACATGCAAATTCAAACCTTACATACGTCATATTATTTACCAACCAAGGATAATCAACCAATTCAAACACAAAACCTACTGGATTTAATGAGACATGTCGGTGGCCGTGAAGAGGAAGACGAAAAAAAGAACAAATCGAAAATTGAGGTCAGATACGAAAATGGCTATGTACGTCAATACCTTGTCAAACCAACAGGACAAAGGGTTCTCCTCATGGAAACCAAACAAAGCCTTGATATTAGAGAATCTACTAATTTACAAGACCTGCTTTCGCAACCTTTTAAAAAGAAAACAAGTGATCCTATTCTTTCAATACTAAATGCGAAAAATAACATTTCTAAATATAAAGATGGCATTTAAAAAATAGCCCTTCTTTTCAAGACATGCTAGATAAAATAATAGACAAAGTCGAAACAATCGACTTTGTCTATATTCAAACTAGCGAGAAATAGTCATATCTCGTTAGTTTGATTCATTATAAAAATCTTCTATATTGCTCTGCCTCTGCCATACGCTGTTGATTTCTTAAACGCTCCTCTTGCTCTTCAGCAGTCTCTGGATATGTTTGGAGTGTATCGACATCATCCTCATGTTCTGCATATAAGACAATACTTCCTTGTTCTACAAGATGCGCATAGTAAGCGATTTGTCCCTCTGACAGATTAAATCGTTTTAAACCCTCTGTAACGGCTGAGTCGCCTGTAAACCAAGATTTAAATTGATCTACCCAATTTCCAGCCTCATGCGTTTGCACATCGGCATCCCATTTTACATCCTCAAACTGTTGGGGATCTCTCGCAATAATATGAATATCGTCTTGGTGATAACCTTCCATTCGCATATTCTCTAAAATGTGAAGCATTTCATCCCTTGTATGGGCCACCTCAATTTTTGGATTTTGTTCATTCATCATGTTCAATTCCTCCTATGTTGTATGGCTTACTAGGTAATTACCCGCACTACACACAAACAAACCCAATTTACTAAACTGTAATAATTGTTAAATTGCCTTAAACTACGTTGCTGATTTGACATAATAAGTTCAGGGCAGAAAAAAAGCATGCTGGAGAGAATTT
Organism: Lysinibacillus sp. JK80; assembly: GCF_027557635.1. Classification (NCBI taxonomy): domain Bacteria; kingdom Bacillati; phylum Bacillota; class Bacilli; order Caryophanales; family Bacillaceae; genus Lysinibacillus; species Lysinibacillus sp. JK80. Next base: position 1,423,170 of record NZ_CP058997.1, read on the forward strand.
CTTCTTCAGCATGCCAATTTTCAATTTTTACTTGTCAAGAAAGGCCTTTAACATCCATGTATGCTTTTCAAGAGACTGATACATGGCATTGAGTAAATCCTCTGTACGGTCGTCTCCTTCTTCTGCGGCTAGCTCCATTGTAGAATTTAAAGCTTTCATCAGCTTTTGGAAATCTGAGATTGTCGTTGCAACCATGTCCTCTGTCGTTTCTTCACCTGTTGCTTCATCTACATAGGATAGCTCTAGATGCTCTTTTAATGTTGCCACTGGCTTGCCATCCTTTGATAAAATACGCTCTGCTATTTCATCTAAATTCAATGTTGTTTCATTATATAGCTCTTCAAATTTTGCATGCAGTGTAAAGAAGGCTGGACCTGTGACATACCAATGATAATTGTGTAGCTTTGTATAAAGCACAGACCACGTCGCCACTAGCTTATTTAATTGTTTGTTTAAGTTTTGTGTCATAATCAATTTCTCCTCCAATATGTCTTGTTCTAGCCATTAGTATGAGTAATAAAAGATGTTGGCTATACACTCATTGTTCCCGACCGACAATATTTCAAACATCCTTCATGAGAAACGATTTAGAGTAAGAATATTTCAACTATTCTATGAAATTATTTCACTTTCCGAAATAGTTTCGTTATAATGAAATCACTTATATGTAAAGGGGTGTCCATAAATGAAAGTTTTACCATTACGAAAAGATGTTGCAGTAGAGGAAACTTGGGATTTAACAGATTTATTGAGCAATGAGGCTGATTTTGAACCTACCTTAGCACAATTAGTGGAAGATGCACTTAGCTTCGAGCAACAATACAAAGGTACGATTACAAATGCACAAAAAGTAATCGACGTGTTAACAGCCTTTGAAGAGCTACAAAAAAAGTTTGTTCCGATTGGCACATATGCAAGCTTAAATCTTGAGACAGATCGCACAAATGATGTAGCACAAATGCGTGCGGCAAAGTTTGGTACAGCTATAGGAAAAGTCAGCAGTGCACTATCCTTCGTGCGCAGCGAGTTACTGGCATTGGATGAAGCTGTTTTACAAGAAGCAGCGACATTAAGCCCTCTTTACAAACGATATCTAGAGGAATTATTAAAACAAAAACCACACCAGCTCCATCCTGAAGTGGAAAAAGCGCTGGCAGCCTTCAGTGCCACATTTGACGCGCCATATAAAACGTACAATACGACGAAATTAGTGGACATGGATTTTGGCGAATTTGAAGCCAATGGCGAAAAGCATCCTCTTAGCTTTGTGCTGTACGAAAATGACTGGGAGTTTGAAGCAAATACAGATGTACGCCGTGCTGCCTTTCAAGCTTTTTCAAGTAAGCTACGCGATTACCAGCATACAACGGCACAAGTATATAACACACATATTCAACAAGAAAAAACAATGGCTGACCTAAGAGGCTTTAATTCTGTCATTGATTATTTATTATTTGATCAAGATGTCGATCGTTCGCTCTATAATCGTCAAATTGATTTAATTACAAAAGAGCTTGCCCCGCATATGCGTCGCTATGCAACGTTAATTCAAAAAGCCAACGGAATCGACCAAATGACATTTGCAGATTTAAAAATTGCGCTGGATCCTGAGTATGATCCAAGATTATCAATGGCTGAGGCAAAAGAATATGTTGAAAAGGCATTAGCCGTTATGGGTGAAGACTATAATCAATTAATGGAGAGAGCCTTTAATGAACGCTGGATTGACTATGCGCCAAACAAAGGAAAATCTACAGGGGCATTTTGTTCAAGTCCGTATGGTAGCCATCCTTATATTTTAATGTCTTGGAATGAACAAATGAATGAAGTCTTTACACTTATTCATGAGCTTGGTCATGCTGGGCATTTTGCAAATACGTATGAGCATCAATCTTATCTTAATAGTCGACCATCTCTATACTTTATTGAAGCGCCATCGACAATGAATGAAATGCTGTTAGCGAATTATTTACTAACACATAATGAAGATCTGCGCTTTAAACGTTGGGTAATTTCCAATATTGTAGCGAAAACATATTATCATAACTTTGTTACACATTTACTAGAAGCTGCCTATCAACGCAAAGTATATGAATTAATTGATGCAGGAGAAGCAGTTAATGCAACCATCCTCAATCAATTAAAACGTTCCGTGTTGGAAGATTTCTGGGGTGATACAGTCGCTATTTCTGAAGGTGCTGAACTCACATGGATGCGTCAGCCGCACTATTATATGGGCCTTTATCCATACACATATAGTGCAGGGTTAACCATCTCCACACAAGTGTCTCAACGTATTTTAAAAGAGGGCGCTCCAGCTGTTGAAGATTGGCTAGCAGTTCTTCGGGCTGGCGGTACAAAATCACCAGTGGAGTTAGCGCAAATGGCTGGTGTTGATATTACGACTGACCAACCACTTCGTGATACAATTGCCTACATTGGCCATTTAATTGATGAGCTTGAACGTCTAACAGTGGAAATCGAAGCAGTTCAGCAATAATTTAACTAGAAAACGGTCCTGCCTATTCAAGGTATAGATCGTTTTCTTTTTTTAGTTCTAAGTAGAAAAATACGTACATATACTAGAATCAGGGCGTCCCTCTATATTTTTTAGATATTTCAAAATAGACAATCATTTTTCTTCATACAAAAGTACCGTTATTATTAAGAGTACGCAAATTATTTAGCAATATACGATTAACAATGATTAAAGGAAGTGTTCTAATTATGGTAAAACGTAATGATCCATGCCCATGCGGTAGCGGCAAAAAATATAAAAAATGTTGTGAAGGCAAACAACAAGTAACAGTGGAAGCAGTACAAATCGAAGAATTAGAGCGTGTGCTACAAACATTTTACTTAGAATATCCAGAACGTAAAGATGTTCGTGCCTATATTGAGCATGTGGGCACATGGCAGCCTAAATTAGAGAGCGTTTTACAGCGAGAGCTTATTGAAGCCATCGCTTTAGACGACTTTTTCTTCCATCAAGAGCCATCTATTTGGAAAAATTATTTGAAGAAAACGAAGAAAAAAGCGGTAAGACCTTCTACAGTCAAAGTACTTGAAGATTGGTCTCAGCCTACTTTATTTATTGGTACGGTGTCTGTTGTTGAGGAAAAATATTTCAAGGCTAATCATATACTTACAAATGATGAGCTTTATATTCGACGTGAAAATAACAAACCGATTCCTGAAGGTATGCATGTATTTGCTTTCATTTTACCAGATGGCACGAAGAAATCGGCTCATTATTTAGCTGTTTCTACACTGATTTTCTTCCCAGAGGATCATGCGAAAGTCTTTGAAGAATTTAAGAAGCGCTTTGAGGCTTCAGAGAAGAAGGTTGGCTCCTTCTTAAAAGAAGAGCACCTAGCATTTTGGGAGTTATTAGTATCAAATGGCTATAAGGGTGAGGAATTCTCAAACTTTGAGAGCAATGTCCTGACACAAGTAAAAGACTTCCTAGAGCAAAATGAGCGTGAAACAGCACCGATGCTTGAGCTTTTAGAAGACTATTTAATTGAAGGTCAACCGACTGCGCGTAAAGAAGCGGCCATTGCAGCTGGTGCGATTCGTTACGGTCAGGAAAAGGAGCTGTTTGAGTCCCTTTCTATGACGGTAAAAGAAATCGCTGCGACATTCGATATTTCGGCTTCCTCTCTTACAAAGTATTACCAAGATCTAAGCAGCTATGCTGAAACGAAATAATCTTGACAATTAAAGAAGCTACATGTACTAGCGTTTTGCTAATACATGTAGCTTTTTCTCATGTGTTTATTTGCTATAAACTTTTAAAAGTTCTTCCCCTAGGAACTGTAGCTTTTCTCCAACTGAACAGGCTTCAATGCAGAAACGATGAGCCCCTGGTTTACCACGTTCTTTACGTAATTGCTTAATCACTAAGCAATCCGAACAATACGTATCATGCAGTTCATCAATATCCTTCATAACCGTCACTTTATCCATGTTGAACTCTCGCTCCTTTCACGTCCAAAATTCACTTCCTACTATTATGAAGCGTTCAATTTCAACAAGCAACTATTTTGTTTACTTCCTACGTATTTTTTTCAAACACGAATTGCCCCACAAGGATGCTTTGCCCATAGCCTTGTTGTACAATTATAAAGAAGTCAAAACGCAAAGTAGGGATGATATGTTAGAAGTTTATATAGATGCTGCCAGTGCAGGAAATCCCGGGCCAAGTGGTATAGGAATATTTATTAAAGGTGAAGGTCACCATATCCAAATCAGCGAGTATATTGGGGAAACAAACAACCATATTGCTGAGTTTTCAGCATTGGTTCGTGGTCTTGAAGAAGCACAAAAGCTAGGCTCCCCTCTTGTCTCGGTGCGTTCAGATTCCAAAATCGTTGTTGCTTCTATGGAAAAAGAATATGTGAAAAATGAGGAATTTAAACCTTATTTAGAAAAAGCTTTAGCGCTTGCCACTAGCTTTGATTTATTCTTTATCAAATGGGTGCCCGACTCACAAAACAAAGCGGCTGATGCCTTGGCACGAAAAGCAATCCAAAGCAAAAATGGCTAGCCTCATTTCACAGGACTGTTCTATTGGAGCAGTCCCTTTTTCTTTTCCCTATTCTTCAGTTACTTACTTTCCCCCAATTTCATAATTTTATGATATTCAAAAAAATGCTAGATAACGCTGCTCATTTTCTGATTAATCGAAAACGATATTGACATTGTTAGAGTACGATGTTATCCTTTAACACATTAGTAGTTTAGCAAACGAAAGTGTTAGATTATAGGGGGAAACTAAAATGAAACGTGTATTGACTTTATTTATGATGCTGACAGCTGTCATCGTTTTAGCAGCATGCGGTACTTCAAAAGAAAAGACAGCAGAAAAAGACGAAACAGCAGCAGATCAAGAAAAAATTATTATTGGAATTGACGATAAATTTGCACCAATGGGCTTCCGCGATGATAAAAATGACATCGTTGGATTCGATATTGATTTAGCTCGCGCTGCAGCAGAGCATATGGGCGTTGAAGCAGAATTCCAGCCAATCGATTGGAAAACAAAAGAGGCTGAATTATTAAGTGGACGTATTGATTTAATATGGAACGGTTATACCATTACAGATGAACGTAAGGAAAAAGTTTTATTTACAAAGCCTTATCTTGAAAACTCTCAAGTTGTAATAACAAAGGCAGATTCAAAGATTACGAAGCTAAGTGATTTAGCTGGACAAGAAGTAGGTATTCAATCCCTTTCTTCTGCAGCCGATGCATTAAACGGTAATCCAATTCACAAAGAAGTGAAAAAAATTACAGAATTTGCGGATAATGTTTTAGCATTATCAGACTTAAAAACAGGCCGTGTTGATGCTGTGGTAATCGATGCTGTAGTTGCAGAATATTACATGACACAAGAGCCTGACACATTCAAATTATTAGAGGAATCACTCGCACCTGAGCAATACGGTATTGGTGTGAAACCAGGAAATGAAGCCTTATTAGAAAAACTACAAGCCGCGTTAGACAAAATGAATGAAGACGGTACTGCGGCTGACATTTCAACAAAATGGTTCGGTGAAGATAAAGTATTAAAATAATGACAGGATACATCAACTGTAAGAGTTTCCTTAGCGGAACTCTTACTCTTTTTGGAGGGACATCGTTATGGCGGATTACTGGCAAACTATGATATTACCGATGCTAGAAGGAGCAAAAATGACAGTTTTACTGTTCTTCATTGCCATTCTGGTATCGATTCCATTTGGCTTTTTACTAACACTCGCCGTAAAAAGTCGGATAAAACCACTCGCTTGGCTTGCACATACGTATATTTATATCATGCGTGGTACACCACTATTACTACAATTATTATTAATTTGCTTTGGTCTACCTATGCTGCCAGTAATCGGTGAATATTTAGTATTGGATCGTTTTGTAGCTGCATGTCTTGGCTTTATTTTAAATTATGCTGCCTACTTTGCAGAAATATTCCGTGGTGGTCTTCTTGCCATCGATAAAGGACAATATGAGGCAGCCCAGGTACTCGGCTTATCCAAATGGCAAACGACGACACGTGTTATTTTGCCACAAATGTTTCGTGTCGCCTTACCCGCTTTATCAAATGAATCCGTTACACTAATTAAGGATACAGCCCTACTTTATGCAGTTGCTGTTCCAGAATTACTACATTTTGCGCAAACAGCTGTCAATCGTGACTTCACAATTACACCGTTCTTTATTGCTGGTGCAATTTACTTAGTCATGACCCTTGTCTTGACGGTGTTCTTTAAATGGCTAGAAAAACGCTTTAAATTCGAATAGAGGTGACACATATGGCATTAATGGAAGTAACAAATTTGAAGAAATCTTTCGATCAGGTGGAGGTTCTGAAACAAATTACATTTTCAGTAGAGAAGAATGATGTCATTGCAGTTATCGGTCCCTCTGGATCTGGGAAAAGTACAATGCTTCGAAGCTTAATACATTTAGAAGAAATCGATGGTGGCAGTATTGTAGTAGATGGCGATTATTTAGTGCAAGATGGTCGATATACAAAGCCACAAGACATCAAAGCAATCACAGCTAAAATGGGAATGGTCTTTCAACACTTTAACCTGTTCCCCCACTTAACCGTTCAGCAAAACCTTGAAATGGCACCGAGCTTATTAAAAACAGAATCGACAGAAGCCATTACAAAACGCTGTCAAGATCTACTACAAAAAATTGGTCTTGCCGACAAGGCCAAGGCTTATCCAGCTAATCTTTCTGGCGGCCAAAAACAGCGGGTAGCAATTGCACGTGCCCTTATGATGAATCCTCAAATTTTATTATTTGATGAGCCTACCTCTGCCTTAGATCCTGAGCTGACAGGCGAAGTATTAAAGGTTATGAAAAGCCTAGCAGAGGATCAGATGACGATGATTGTGGTAACACACGAAATGGGCTTTGCACGAGAGGTAGCAAACAAGGTCGTCTTTATGGATGGTGGTCAAATTATCGAATCCGATCATCCAGACAACTTCTTTACAAACCCTCAAAACGACCGTACAAAGGCATTTTTACAAAAGAATTTTAACTAAGTTAAGGGAGAGTTGGCTTATGCCGCTCTCTTTTTTTATCTTCTTTACGTACACAAAAGGAATAGGACTCGCATGTATCCTATTCCTTTATTACATTATTCATTTGGAAATTTCGGTAGGTAAATCATGACCTTAAATAAATCACCATCTACTTGAACTAAGAATTTGCCATTCTGGATGTGAATAAGGCTTTCAGCAATCGACAACCCTAATCCGCTACCTTGACTTGATCTTGATTCGTCACCTCGTTTAAAGCGTTCCATTAACTCATCAACTGAAATATTTAATTCATATGCTGAAATATTTTTAAATGTCACAAGTATTTCATTCTCTACATCTTCAACACCAATATATACCCTTGATGTAGGCAGTGCGTATTTAAAAATATTCGAGAATAAGTTTTCGATGGAACGCCATAGGAGTTTACCATCAGCCTTCACATACACTTTTTCTGTTGGATGGGCTAACTTAAAATCTAATGAAGAGGCTTCAATTTTTTCATCCATTTCTCCAATTCCTTGCGTTAGTAATGAGACGATATCAATCCGTTCTAACTGAACAGGTATACTACCACTTGATGCTTTAGCCGCTTCAAATAAATCATCCGTTAAAAGCTTGAGTCTTTTCGATTTTTGATCTAACACATCTACATATTCTTCAATCATTTTAGGATCGTTTTCTAATTTCAATAAATCAACATACGTAATAATTGACGTTAAAGGCGTTCTAATATCATGCGAAACATTCGTAATAAGTTCTGTTTTTAAACGCTCACTCTTGATTTCACTATCCACTGCCTTTTTTAACCCATCTGTAATACGGTTAATATTTTCTGCAAGTTGATTAAACTCCCCTTTTCCGTCAACTTCAATTCGATGATGAAGATCTCCATTTTTAATTTGCTCTACGCCCTCTTTAATGCGGTTAAACGACTTCACCTTTCTCATTGCCAACCAGGCAGCAATCCCCATCGTAATAGGAAACATGAAAAACGTAGCCGCTACTACTAATGGATAGCCAATAATTAGCAGCACAATTTTGACGCCTGTACTGCCACTGTCAAAAACATGTTTCAGCAAAATAAATAGCTTTTTGAAAAGTTGATAGACGAGTGTATGCTGAAATAACGTTCTATTTTTAATATGCTTTACGAGTGATAAAATCAATAGTAAGCCAATGATAAAAATAGGCACGGTGAAGAACATGTACATATCACGGAAGACTTCAACAATCATGGCGATCCACATCGCTGTTAAGCAACCGATAAGCACAATATTAAGATCATTATAAAGTTTATCTATGACATGGAAATGAATTTCTTCTTCATCAAATGGCGTTCTTCCAATAACTATGATTAAATACACAAAACATAAAATAAACCCTGCTAGAAATACTATCCATTCATTCAGAAAACCTTGGGCAGCCGCTTTATCTTTTTCCCATTCCGATATTTTTTGCTGGAGGTAAGAATTTTTAAACCCCACATAAATAACATCTGTTTGTGGGTTCAACATGTTAACTTCGTGTGTAAAGTAATCCAAGTATTGACTTTCTTTCACTTCATTTGGGTAAAGTTTTTGTTGATAATCTTCAAATAACATATAGGCATCAAAGGATTCAAATTGCTCTTTCTTTGTGAGATCACTATTGGAGAACTTATGTTCACCGTCACTCGCATAAAACACAATTCCTTCATAGGCTTCGAGCGAACTGCGTAATTGATAAAAATTTCTTACCTGTTCTGTCATACTTTCTTCTCTTGTTCTAGCAATGTCTTTTGCATATTTTTCCTGATAGATGTGCTTATTTTCCTCTTCACTCAAATTAGGATTATATCTGTAAGAATTGCGAAAATCATAATATAATTCCTCTTCGATTCTTCTATTATCCTCTTCTGTTAGTGTCTTCCCACTTAAAATATATTCTTCACTTTTGTATTTTCCGATTAATTGCGCTAAAGGAGCAATAATGCTGTAACTTTCATCTGCGAATGCTCGACTTTCAAAATAGTTATCTTGATTTATACTACTAAGATGAATCTCATTAAATTCCATGTTAATCATTACTCTCGCTATACCAGTTAAACAAGCGACAGCAATTAGAAACACAACTACTTTCGTAATAAGTGCATGACTAATACTTCTCAACTTTCTCAACCTTATACCCAACTCCCCATACAACTTTTAAATACTTCGGCTCTTTTGGATTAATTTCAATTTTTTCTCGAATCTTTCGAATATGAACCGAAACCGTATTTTCAGGATTAATAGCCCTGACATTCCATACCTTTTCATAAATTTCTTCAATCGTGAATACTCTTCCAGCATTGGCTGTGAGAAGCTTTAAGATTTTATATTGCACTGGTGTCAAATGAACCTCTTGTTTATCAACAGTAATGATTTTCTGTTCATCATCAATCACAAGACCACCCGTTTGAAATACAGCACTACTCCTCTCAAGACTTCCAAAGGTCGTATACCTTCTGAGCTGCGATTTCACTCTAGCCACAAGTTCTAATGGATTAAACGGCTTGGCCATATAATCATCTGCTCCGATATTTAATCCCAGTATTTTATCATAATCCTCTGATTTAGCAGAAAGCATAATTAACGGAATCATATTATCTTGCCGAATCTTCATCGTCGCCGTAATCCCATCCATTTTGGGCATCATAATATCCATAATAATAAGATGAATAATGTGATCTCGAATAAGATCGATTGCCTCTATCCCATTGTAAGCTTTGAATACTTGATAGCCCTCATTTTCTAAATAAATGCTAATAGCCCTAACAATTTCTTTATCATCATCACAAATCAAAATGTTCAACTACATTCACTCCTCCACCGCTTTAGGTTCATGTCAATCACCCCTATAGGATTCGTATAAGGATATAATACTAATTAAATCTTAACAAACTCAGACATCAATTCTTAAGATTTTCTTAGTGTTTTCCTTTATGCACACTTTATGTCAAATACAAATTCGAAAAAATCGAAGAATACATAAAAAATGGAGAGCTGGTTTGAGCGGCTCTCCTTTAATCGTCAAATATACAATTCATATTATTCAGCTTGAGATTTCAATCAAAATAGGTAGGTAAATATAGATTATTTAAATGACGAAAAGCTAATTTTACTTGTGATTCGGTATTTCTAGCCATTGAGATGGTGGCTGAGGGTAGCACTTCTTATCAAATACACTTATGAGTTTGATTGCTTTTACATCAAATCCCGATTCTTCTTTCGTTTCTTTGATTGCTACTTCACTAGGTGTAAAGCCGATGTCGCCCCAGCCACCTGGTAATGACCAATCACCATCCATTTTTTCTTTAACCATTAATATTTTATTGTCCCTAAAAACCACCGCCCGAATATCTATTTTTGGGGTCGCATAACCCGTCTCATTATCAAATAAATCACGTATAACTGTCTTATCGATATCTGTAGGGTGTGCTATAATGCCAACGCTTATTTCTCTTAATGATTCAAACCCTTTCCAAGTCATAAATATCCTTCGAATAAGTTAGTCCTGCCTGTGCAATTGATTGTGGCTGTTTTGCCCACTCAAGCCATTTAGGTTCCATATATTTTGTTTCCCAAAAATTATTGTAATCAATGACAATTAAATTTACATTATTTGAAAAAAACCGTTTATCCATGTTATAATTCTTAGTGAAGATGTATATAAGTAAATAAGACCATTGGTGCTGGAACACCAATGGTCCTAGTAACAAGATGAATCGCTTCAAAGGCGATTTGCAAAGTGATGAAAGTAAACCATCTCACATGCTGGCGAGGCAGGGGCGGTTTACTTTTTTTGTGTAAAAGTAAATGACAATGCAAGTACAGAAACAATAAGTGTTGAAAGACTTATCGCAACCATTATTGCTTCAAAAATAGTCAAAGGCATCAACTCCTTTCTCTTCCATAAGTTGAATGAGATAGGTTAATATTGTGCCAACCGCCCATGAAACCTCTATCTAGTTACTCTCTTATTATACCATATTTTGGTCTAAAACGGCCACGCTACATGATTGCCTATAATCATAAAAACAGTTGGGACAGGCCCAACTGTTTTACTATATATTCACTATTTTTTTCGGTTTCATCTTTGCAAGTCGTAATAGATAAATAATAAAGACAACCCCTAGTAAGCCTGCACCTGACAAGTAAACTGAAGCATAGCCTGCCTGCACGGCTACCATTCCTAAAATATAAGAACCTAGTGCGATTCCAAGGTCAAACATCGTAAAATAGGTTGCTGTAGCATAGCCACTTCGCTGGATGGCTGTGGATTGAACGGCTAATGCTTGCAAGCTTGTCGTCACAGCACCATAGCCGAAACCTACAAAAATAGCAGCACTCAAAAATAATACGGGCCCCTCTACAAAAGCGAGCATAACGAGCCCGATGGCGAAGGAGATAATGCCGGGAATAATAACAAATTGTGGTCCCTTCGTATCATAAAGTTTACCTGTGTACGGACGCGTAATTAACATGGATGCAGCAAACACCGCATAAAAAAGACTGGCCACAGCCATTAAATCCTTTTGCTGTGCATAGACCGATAAAAAGGATAAAACACTGGCATACGAAAAGGCTACTAAACTAGCAATCGCAGCAACAGGTAACGCTTTTCGCTCAAACAAATCATCAAATTTAAAGGTTAGTTTTCCTTCATGTGCAGGTTTCGGTAAATCATCAGTATTGACCGTTAACGCTAGAATTCCTCCTGCTAGAATACAGATACTCATAACGATGAACAATACGTTAAAGGTACTATATTGTATTAATAATAGTCCGATAAATGGACCAATAACGACAGCTAGATTTGTAGACATCGTGAAATAGCCAAGGCCTGCTCCTTTTCGTTTAGCTGGAACGATATCAGCTGCTAAAGATCCTGCAGCTGTTGTAATAATACTAAAGAAAATCCCTTGTATAAAACGTAGACCAAGTAAAAGGCCGAATGGATGAATAAATAAATATAAGACGGTACATATAAAATAGCCCCCGATTGAGAGGACTAACAGTTTTTTCTTACCAAATACATCCAACAGTTTTCCTGAAAACGGGCGTACAATGATAGCTGACAATAAAAAGCCAGACAATAGAAGCCCTGCCTCCTTATCTGTCTGATGTAGCTCCCCTATTGCATAAAGCGGCAAAGTCGTTACAAGTCCATAAAATACAAAAAAAACTGAGATATTCGTTAAAAATAGACTAATGAAACGCTTCGTCCATATTTGTGTATTCTCTTCTTGCTGCATGTCCATCAACCTTTCATTTTTTCCAATAGCTTCAGAAATTGCTCTTGTTCTTCAGCAGTTAAAGAACCTACCATTTCCTCCTCAAACGCTCGAATAGTCGCTGTAATGGCTGGTAGGCGCTCCTCTGCTTGTGTGGATAAAGTCACTATCTTTTCTCGTTTATCCTCACCATCTAATCGTTGTACCCAGCCCAATGCCTCAAGCCTTGTAATCGCTCTGGTGATACTTGGCGCTTCCACATTTAAATATTTCCAAATTTGCGTCAATGTCATCGGTCCATTTTTATGTAAGCAATATAAAATGGTCCACTGAGAACTATATAAATGATGCTGCTTCAGCACTTCATTTAAGCAATTAGTTAAATAGCGATTTTTTTGGAATAAAGCATGGAAAATTGGATTCATCACTATCTACCTCCTAAAATTATTTACCTAGCTAAATAAATACTATACGCTTCATTTTTTTCTTTGTAAAGGAAGTAATTTGCCAAGATGGCTTGACCAGCAGCAGGAAATTTTTTGCATGTGTCGAATAAAAGTTAATAAACTTTCAATGTAAAGGAGATGGAATCATGGGGAAAAAAGTTTTAATACTTGCCGGAGATGCCGTAGAGGCTTTAGAGATTTTTTATCCTTATTATCGTTGTCTTGAGGCAGGCTATGATGTCACAATTGCAGCACCATCAGCTAAGAAATTACAAACTGTACTACACGATTTTGTAGATGGCGTCGATACATACATCGAGCGACCTGCCTATGGTTTAGAGGCACATGCTTCTTTTGCTGATGTTGATCCAACCCATTTTGATGGATTGATTATTCCTGGTGGTCGTGCGCCAGAATACATTCGTTTAAATGAGCATTTGCCACCACTCGTATCCCACTTTTTCGAAACGAATAAACCGATTGCAGCCGTTTGTCATGCAGCACAAATTTTCGCAACGATTCCTGAAGTGCTAAAAGGACGTGAGCTGACAGCCTATATTGCTTGCAAGCCAGAGGTGCAAGTGGCTGGCGCTACTTATATTGATGCCAATCTTCATACAGATGGCAATTTAGTAAGTGGACATGCATGGCCTGATTTACCAGGCTTGATGCGTGCGTTTATTCAAAAGCTTGAAAGTTAAATGAATGAGGATGCCTTTTCTGGGCATCCTTTTTTTCATGACGTACTTTCTTGTAATTCAATTTTTTCTACCTTTTGTGTTGCACTTTGATAACTAATTCTTACATAGACACCAAATTCCTTATCGGGTTGCTTGAGCCAGAGCTTAAACTTTTCGATTGTTGACGCCCCATGTACTTCTTTTCCCTCATGCAAATAATCAATAATTTTGGCTGAAGGATATTTTGCCTTTACCTCTTTGATGGCCATTTGTCCCCATTTGGCATAGGCTGGAGGTGTTTCTTGTTGTGCATTTGCGACCATTGCTGTTTGTATGAACACAGTAAGACAAACAAGCACAATCCCAAGTAAATATAACTTCCTCACTTGAATCACTCCTTTAAAAAAATAAGCGCTCCAAAAGCTTTGGAGCAGCTTGTCTTTATTGCTTTGGCTGTTGAGGGTTATTATGAATGACTTGGTTAAACTCTGCAGAGTACTCTTCACGATCATTCTTTTTATGTGTATCTTCCTTCTTTTTCTTTTTAAAGCTTGTTTTTCTCTTCTTTGCCATGATTTGTACCTCCGTTATTTCGTTTTATTGGACTGCTGGTTTTTATCATGATTCGTTTTATTGTTTTTATTTTTAGCTTTTGCATCAAATTCTGCTGCGAATTCTTCGTTTAAGTTGTCATTCGGATTGTTGTTATTGCTATTACTTCGATCAAGATCCTTACTTTTGTAGGTACCAAATGGATTATGCGTTCGCATATTCATGGTTTTACTGTTATTTCGATTATTACGTTTCCCCACGTAACATCACCTCCTGCACATAATTTGTTCAAATTGAGGCGTTACTATGTAGGTCAGTTTCTTCGCTAATTGTAAAAAAATGAACATGACTAATATGTATTAGTCATGTTCATTCATATTTCGTCCCTAGACAATTGTATATTCTGTAATGTTGAGTAATGCTCCGACAGCGCCTGAAAAACCATGATCGTTAATAAAGACAGGTGTATGCTTTTTCGTACGTGTATAATTTGCAATCACACGGGCAAGATGAGCATTATTGCTGAGAGTTGATCCAATATAGACAATATGCTGAGCCTTTTTTTCTTCCGCATATTGAATGCTAAGCGTGGTAATAACTTCACCTACTAGACCCTGAACAGTCGCTATAATATCCTCTGCAGGATGTTTCATGGACTGGGTAATGCCTACTTTCCCAAAATTACTTGCAGTTAAATGACCATCAATAGGTGTATCCATGCCCTGATAAATGTCCTTAACTAATAAATCAATGCTCTCACGATGGCCCTTGTCAGCCATTTCTCGTATTTCATTGTAATCTGTAATCCCTGTTGTAAGCGCTGACAATCCAATTAACGTCCCACCACCAACGCCTGTCCCGCCAACGCGAATATGGGTATTGCCCTCCATGTAATGAATGGAAGTGCCTGTCCCGATATTAGTAATCATGCTACGCTCAAAAAAGTAGCCTTCTTTATTTAGTAAAAATCGGACACCCTTTAATGTTGCTTCAAATTCCACTATATAATGAATCGATTTCATTGTTTTAATGACATCAAGTAATTGCTCTGTACGTCCCCCCGTAACACCAATATCCTCAATATCTGGATGATCGATAATCCATTTTTTTACAGATTGCAGATCATTAGACGGAAAGGTTGTTAAAACAAGTTCATTGTGTTGATCTAAATAAGCAACCTTTGTCAATGTGCCTCCTGCATCAATACCTATAGCCTTTGGCATACAATTCTCCTTTGTTTTTATTACGCAACTTTGTCATATAATGATTGCAGTTTACGCGAAGATTAAGGCAACTATTAAAGTACATGCCCTCTTTGGTACGAAGGATTTTGCAAGGAGTTTTGTGTGCCAAAATCCTGACCAATTAATTTGTTCGTACAAAAGCTAAACGCTCAGTACAATCCCCCAAATTGTGTAATGACATTTTCGCCCTTTCTAAACTTTAACGCTGTTGAAATGATTGTGCAATAACTTCGTAAACTTTCATGAAAAAATCATGGAAAATATCAAATTTTTTCTATATGATAGCTGAATTTTAATGCATTTCTAAAGCTTTATTATCATTCTACTAAAAAAATAAAGCTTTGTTAAAGCATAATGCTGTTTTTGAAATTTAACGAATATTCTAAAGCGGAATATGAAGATTTATATAAACAGATTCCAGGAGAGCACTCATTAGTGCTTGAAATGAAGAGATTAGCTATGCACGATGCCTATCATATTAAGGCGCTTTGGGTGGTTCATGAAATAGTGATGGGAGAGTCCAAATCGGACGTTCCACTATTTAAATCTTGAAATGTAAAAAAAAGTGAAAATGCACTGCTTGAACAGGCACTTTCACTTTCCTAAAACGATTAATTAGCGTGCTGAATAGCCACCATCAATGACAAGCTCGGCACCTGTAATGTAAGAAGCTTCATCAGATGCTAAAAATAAAATAGCATTCGCTACTTCTTCTGGTTGGCCAAGGCGACCCATTGGTGTTGCTCTTACTAACATATCCATTGCTTCTTTTGCTTCTGATAATTTAGCAGTCATTGGTGTTTCAATGACACCAGGGAATACTGTATTGACACGAACATTGAAAGCACCAAGCTCTGATGCCGCTGCACGAGCAATCGCACGTAAAGATCCTTTAGAGGCTGTATAGGCATTAAAGCCAGCGCCAATAATTGCTGTGTAAGAGGATGTATTAACGATAGAGCCTTTCCCAGCTTCTTTCATATAGTTAGAGGCATGTTTAATGCCCAGGAAAGGTCCAAAGGCATTGATATTATGCATGATTGACCAATCCGCTTGTGTAATTTGATCTGGTCCTTTTTCGGAAGAAATACCAGCATTGTTAATTAAAATATCAATGCGACCATATTTCTCCACAATGGCTTTCGTCACTTCTGCCCAGTTTTCGTCAGAGGAAACATCTAATTTCATCCCCTCTACATGGTCAAGCTCAGAAATTTTTGCTAGGTTATCTTCATTAATATCAGCTGCAATTACCGTAGCACCCTCTTGGGCAAACAATTTCGCCATTGCTGCACCCATACCAGATGCGCCACCAGTAATCATCGCAATTTTGTTATCTAAACGTCCCATTTTTCTAAACTTCCTCTCTTCTGTAATGTGGTTTAACTTATACTTTCGTCCACAATGAAAGTATAGGTTTAAATAGTTTACTATTAAACTATATCACTTTTAGGAAACGTTTTCAAAGAATATCTCTCTAAATATGAACAATCTGTTTTATCTTTCCCTATTTTTACGATACGATATACTATAGATGTGGAACCATTTGAACGGAGGAATACAAGTGAACGAGCAAAAAAGACTTTACAAAGAAGCGATGCAGGTTTTGAAAGATACAAGCCGCACGTTTTATATACCTATTACATTTTTAAAAAATGATTTAAAGATATCAGTGGCTGCAGCCTATTTAGCAATGCGTGCTATTGATGAAATTGAAGACCATGAAGAACTTTCTAATGATGTAAAATTTGATTTACTGTCAGCTACGAGTGAATTACTAAAGGACAATTTCAATAACGAAGCCTATCAGTCATTACTTGCACCTTATGCAGAGCTATTACCTGAAGTATCCCTTCGTTTAGCAGATTGGCTGACATTTTGCCCTGAGGAATCTAGAAAAATTGTACAGGCTTCCACAAGTGAAATGGCTTTTGGGATGGCAAAATGGGCAAAGGCGAATTGGCAGGTCCGCACACGTGAGGATTTAGACGATTATACATACTACGTGGCTGGGCTTGTAGGGACGATGCTGTCTGAGCTTTGGGCATGGGGTGCAGGCGTTCAAACGGATCGCGAGCTAGCAATAGGCTATGGCCGTGGATTGCAGGCTGTCAACATCTTACGTAATCAGCATGAGGATTTAGATGAACGTGGTGTAAGTTTCGTACCAGAGGGATGGACACGCGAGGATTTATTTGCGTATGCAGAAGAAAATTTAGCCAAAGCAGATTTATATATGAAGGATATCAATAAACGTACTATTCTGCTATTCTGTCGCCTACCACTTGCCTTAGCGCACAAAACACTAAAGGCAATGCAAGAAGGACGAGAAAAAATGACTCGTGCTGAGGTAGAGCAAACTGTTGAAGAGGTACAGGCAGACTAACATGAAAAGCCCCAGTAAACGATTACTGGGGCTTTTCTTATTTATATCGCATCAATAAATCTTACAATTAATTCATAGCTGAAATAGATGGATAGCATCGATAACAACATCAGTACGATACCTTCTACCTTGCTACCAGTTTTCGTTGTAAGTGGAAAACGAATGGAGACAGTCGCAGGGAAAAATAGTTTAACCCCTTTTTTTGTACACATATCAAGTATGATATGACTAGCCATCCCGATAATTATTCCAATAGATATCGCTCGATAGGGAATCAACATATGTAATAAAACCATCATGCTTATTAAAAACAACAAACTATGTGTAAAGGAACGATGTCCAAATACTGTAGTCACTAGCTTCGCGATGAGGGGAAATGTTCGACCTATTTTACTACCTCTATGACAAATATCTGGAAGTAATGCACCAATAACTCCCGCACCAACTAAGACAAGTGGGTTATCATTTGAAAACTGCGCAAAGGCAAGACTTGCTGTAATGCCCCCAACGATATGGGTATTCCCTTGCATAAATTACTTCCACTCCTTTTCTCTTATTTTTCCTTCTTAATGTAACATAATTCGAGACAAAAGGGAACATACATTCCGAACGTACGCTCGAAACTTTTTCCACTCTGATTGTATAGCTAGTTAAATTATGGATAAACATAGTGATGGAGGTTAAATATGAGAGCCTATAAAGGAATACTTTTTATTTTCATCATTTTGTGTGGTAGTGCTTTGCTTTGGTATTTTAGCAAACCGATGGCACCGATTCATCCGTTGAACACACTTAGTCATGTCATTGGTGGCTTAGCCATAACTTGTTTATTTCTTGTATTCTTATTAGCTACACGAATAAAAATGTTAGAGCGATGGTTTGGTGGTCTTGAGCATGTCTATTTTTATCATAAATTACTAGCAATCCTTTCACTTGTATTGATTCTTATTCACGGGCAATTACAAAAAATGATTCCTGATGAAGAGCTAACACAACAAACACCACTCAACGAATTCGCAAAAGATCTTGGCGAGCTTGCTCAATACGGCTTTATCTTCCTAATCATTCTTGCCTTTATTGCAAAATTCCTGAAGTACGAGCATTGGCGCTGGCTTCATCGCTTATTACTGGTACCCTATACATTGGGTATTTATCATGCTTATTTTTCTAGCCACTATGATTTATTACAACCCTCAGCTTTAGGGATTTTTACAGCATTAACAACTACGATTGGATTTATGTCAGCCCTTTATATGCTGACAATGTATCAGGATATGTTCTTTCCCTATAAAGGTCAGATTTCATCCATTCAAAGGCTGACTCCTGAGATATTGGAAATTAAGTTGAAGCTTACAAAACAGCTGGATTATCGACCAGGACAATTTCTCTTTCTGAAAGTCTTTCAAGAGGGTATCGAAAAAGCACCACATCCCTTCTCTATTTCTGGAGGGTGTGGACAACAAATCAATCTTACAATGAAAGCTATTGGAGATTATACCAAACAGGTCTCCAACCTTATTCAGGTTCATACAGAGGTTGCTGTAGATGGCCCCTATGGTCATTTTGACTTCGGCAACGGGAATGCACAGCAGCTATGGATTGCAGGTGGTATGGGCATCACCCCATTTCTTGCCTATTTACACACACAGCCTGATAAGAAAATTGACTTATATTATTCTTTTCACGGGCAAGACAATGTCATCTACAAAGATTTTTTAGAGGATTATGCACAAGCAAATGACCATTTTACTGTCACATTTATTGATACAACACAGCGCAATAGACTCTCTGTTGATGAGTTATCCTTTTCTCCACAAACTAGTATTTATATATGTGGACCAGAAAAAATGATCAAGCATTTCAAATCGGCTGCACCTAAGAAAAATATACAATGGGAAGCTTTTTCATTTAGATCTTAAAAAGGTGTACACCTAAATCTAGATGTACACCTTAGCACTAAATCGTGAATTTAGTTGCTTCTTCTTGCAGATTTTGAGCAAGTTGTGCTAACTGCTCAGAGGCTACAGACATCTCATTCATTGTCGATGCCTGCTCCTCCGTGATGGCCGATACATTTAATGTATGATCATTTGTTGCAAGTGCCTGTTTGCTAATTGCCTGTACTTTTTCGGTTACTGCCTGCAACTTTTCAAAAGCATCAGATGTCGTTTTGCTTGTCTTTTGCATGGTGTTTTGGAGACCTTCAGTTGCACTGGCAATTGTATCGAAGGTCATGCCTGCTTGTTGAACAGAGCCAATGCCTTGATGAGCTATTTTTCGACTTTGCTCCATCATCTCTACTGCGTCATTCATTTGTTCCTGAATCGTCTGCACAACCTTTGCAATATCTAACGAAGCACGGCTAGTTTGTTCAGCTAGTGCTTTAACCTCTCCTGCAACAACGGCAAAGCCTTTCCCTGCTTCCCCTGCTCGTGCTGCCTCAATGGCAGCATTAAGTGATAGTAAATTAGTTTGGTCGGTAATAGCCGAAATGAGCTGACTCATCTGCTCTATTTGAATCGAATGCTCCTTCAAGCCATTCACCAGATTGGCACTACTGTCAACCTGTGCATGTAGGTGGACAATATCATTCACGAAACCATGTATTTTTTGTGATCCGCCAATAGCGAGTTCAGAGGTTTTTTGTGATTGTTGGACTGCTTCATGTAAATTGTCCATGGCGGTCTTCATATCCCCACCTAGTTGTGTTGTTACACCCTCTAACTCCCCACTCACCTGTTGTTGTGAACTCGTATTTTCTGCCACCTCTTGCATAGAAATCGCAACTTCTGTGACAGTTTTATTGACCTCTTGCACACTTGCCGTTAATTCCTCTGCAGTAGAAGCAACTGTCTCGGTTTCAGCTACAATGCGCTGCATCATCGAACCTAATGCTTCCACAGAGTCATTATAATACTGCGCCATTTCACCAAATTCGTCCTTCGTATGAACGGCCATTTGTTGCGTTAAATCACCCGTAGCAAGATAGCCTAAATGAGTATTCATTGTTTTCACTTCCCCACGGATATAACGAGCAAGGAAATAAATACTAATTGCGATAAGTAAAATTAGAACGACACTGATCACGATTTGCTGTTGAAGCATTGCCTGTATTTCGCCGTAAAGCTCAGTTGTCGGAACCAGTAAAACTAACTTCCACGGCATATCTTGTATTTGCATAAATTGTAAGGTAAAATCACTACCCTGACTGCTTGTATGTATTAACTTTTTTTGATCAGAAATCTGCTCCACAGGCATGTTCAACAACTGCTGGATCGTTTCTTTATTCACTTTATTTACATCAGGGTGCGTTAAAATTTTGCCACTATCATCAATTATAAATGCATAACCACTCTCTCGAATTTTCACGTCAGAAACAATGGATTGAATTGAATCTAATACATAATCCCCTGTAATAACGCCAATGGGCTTAGAATCTTTGACAATTTGTGTACCAAATGAGATAAACATTTCCCCAAGAGCTTCATCAAAATAAGGTGCAGTATGAACTACCTTATTAGATTGGATACTATTGCGATACCATTCTTGCTCGTGAAAATGATAGGCAGGATCTTCATAAGCATCCGTAGAGACAATTTTTTCTTCTTCCTTATAGGCATAAGGCCCGAAAATTTCTCCTTTTGCCACATCCTCCTCTAGCCATAATCCCATACCATACGTTTCCTTATTGAAAGGCAATAGCTGCTGTACGTAGCGAATAAATTGCTCTCTGGTCATCATACTGTCAGCCGATTCTATTGTTGTCTTTGCACTATTTATGAGCTGAATGTGTGCATGCAATTTGCCCTCAACTGAACCTGCAACATCATCCGCTAGTATAGACATTTCATTTTCAATAGAGCTTTCAAGTTCATTGGATACGTTCAAATAGTTAAGGAAGGTCATACCACCTAAAAAAACAGTGATGACAGGAATAAGCATTGCGATTTTTGCCATAATATTTAAATTTCCTAATAGCTTTTTCATTCACCTTCACTCCATATCTATTATTATTGCTCTATTCCATCTCTAGTATAAATGGATTATACCTACAAAAATATGTTTTTTTTGTAACTTTTAAATCCTAGATTCAAGACTCTTTAATTCGAGCAATTTACTTGGAAAATGAATTCATTTATCGTATAGTAAAAAACGCATCATACCACGAAGGAGACAAAATAATGACAGTGACAAAAAGTTCTTTAACTAAAGTTATGCACGAGCGTAAATCCGTTCGTAAATACGATGAAAACTTTAAAATCCCGCAGCAACAATTAGAAGAATTACTTGTAGAAGCAACGTCTGCTCCATCGTCTAGTAACCTACAGCCTTGGCGCTTTTTAGTAATTCAGGATGAAGCGGTCAAAAAAGAGCTACGTGCTATTGCCAATAACCAAGAACAAGTAGAAACTTCCTCAGCAATTATTGCCGTTTTAGGTGATACAAAGATGTACGAAAATGCCGAGGCTGTCTATACAAAGAACTTCGATCTTGGCTATATCAATGAGGCAACAAAAGATTCAATGATTAACAACTCAATCAATCTATATTCTCAACTTCCCCAAGAAGTGTTAAAAAATATCGTTACATTTGATGCTGGTCTAATTTCCATGCAGATTATGCTACTAGCTAAAGACATGGGCTATGATACAGTGCCAATGGG
Organism: Lysinibacillus sp. JK80; assembly: GCF_027557635.1. Taxonomy (NCBI): domain Bacteria; kingdom Bacillati; phylum Bacillota; class Bacilli; order Caryophanales; family Bacillaceae; genus Lysinibacillus; species Lysinibacillus sp. JK80. The sequence goes on from NZ_CP058997.1 coordinate 1,445,453, forward strand.
TGGATTTAATAAAGAAGCCTTTGCTCAACGCTTTGAATTAGCTGACCATATCGTCCCAGTTATTTTAATTGCAATTGGTAAGGCAGCCGCACCTGCTTACAATTCTTCCCGCATTGAACTTGAGCACATCGCCAAATTCATTTAATACACGTGAAAATAGTCATCTTACAATGTAGTTAAGATGGCTATTTTTATTTTTTGTGGCATTTCTTGTGCATCTACCATCATAGGATAGTAATGTTTTTGTACGTAATTTTTGAAATTAATAAAACGGAAAATGATTCTCAAAAACTAGCATAATAATGTTCCCAAGGATATTTTTTGCATTTTTATCACAAGGCACTCAAAAAATCATCATTAAAGTCTTAAATAATCAACTTCATTCTAGTACATTTGTGCGATTTCTACTAAATATTACATCTAAATTGTTGTAGCTTAAACACTTGAGGATTGTTATGATTAGGAGGTATTTTCATATGAAGGGAGGTTTTTCTGATGAATTATGACTATAATGATTCTTATTATTACTCAGATTTAGATGCAGCCATGGGTGGTTTATTTTTTATCTTTATACTAGCCGCTCTTGCTATTGGTTTAATTGCCTACATTATTAGTGCACTTATTTATTTTATGACATCTAAAACAAATGGTTTTGGAGATGTAGCCTATATTGCTTGGATTCCCATTATTAATGTATATAGTCTCTTCCTGCTGACAGCTGGTGGGGATACTCGAGAAACAATACGTGCAACAGCTTTAAAAAATACCCTTATTTATGCAGGCTTGATCATTGTTTCGTTTATTCCATTTATCGGTATTCTGGCTTCTTTAGGAGCGGCAGGCTTTACACTGTATTTCACGTATCGCCTATTCTACCGCTGGTGTGGCGAAACAGGTAAGGCAGTATTATACACAATCTTAATGGTAATAACAGGTGGATTGTTCTTTGCCATCTACGGCTTAATGCGTATGAACAGACCTTTCGTTGCTTAATTGTTTAAAACCTCTTTATGCCCTTAGGCTAAAGAGGTTTTTTACGTAATTTCACAGAGTAATGGTGCATTGATTTAGGAATTCCCTTTAATTCAAAACCCCCGCTATATACTAAATAGCGAATTCTATATTCTAAAAAGAAGATATTTGGGGGGCATCCATTCTTGTTAATAGCTCTGAGATGAATTCACCTGTTTGTATAAAATCAGTACCCCCTTGCTCCTTATGAAGTTGTTCAATCGTTGACATAATCAAATTATCATAATAATTCTCTTGGACTGCTTGAATTTGTCGATGTAGCCATAGTCGACAAACATCCTTTGTCTGTGCTAAACTTTCCCACTGTTGCTGAAAAATTAGACGCTCCTTTGCGGACATTCGCTTTATATCATACATTTCCATGTTCCATTGATGGTTGATAGCCCGCTGTTCACCTGTGTTGATAAGAAAAACTTCATTGGTTTTATTACGTAATAAATAGAGTAGAAATCTAATACCACACTGTTCTTCTGCATTGTACCCACACCAAATGTAAATCTGCAGGTTGCTTGGAATATCCTGTATCTCTCTGATTGTGTTCATTAATTTATTTCGATTTACAAAATCATCCATTCCATCATTAATATTTTCTCTTAGCCACTCATCACGGAATGCCTGTCCTCTTTTTTCATCGAGTTTCCACAATGGTCCAATCGACAAATCCTCTGGAAACCCGATCACATATTTCGGTGGAGCAAGTGTCGCTCGTAAGGAGCCTGCTGCAGATTCCGAGCAAACAATATGTACCATTTGTGCTGAAGTAGTAGTTATGACCTGTTGAATATAATCATTAATAATTTCTACCAACTGATAGAGCTCTTCCTGCCCCATAAAGAAAGACCATCCCTGCTGAGGTGTGCTTTGTTCATGATGAAATGCTGTAAAAGATTCAGATGGCTCAAGCTCATACCCCTGCCATTCCCCCTCCTTCATCACATCTGCTATTGTGATATACTCTAACGCTTGAATTCTATATACTAGCACCTGTTTTGTGTCGTAGAAGAAATAGATAAATGGATAATGCATGGATGTTTCCATTCGCACTGCCTCCTTTTTAAAAATTGTACCACAATGACAATCTCTTCCATCATTTTTCAAAAAAGTAGTTAGCTAGCACCATAAATATGCTATTATTATAGTTAGAAAATTTTGAATTTCTAGCAAAGGGGATAAATGAATATGTATGAAAATATTTTAAGACATCCGGGGCCAACACCGATTCCAAAAAAGGTACAGCTTGCGATGAATCAGGATATTTTTAGTCATCGTAGTCAGGAATTTGTAGAATTATACCGAGAAACAATTGAATTAGTAAAGCCTGTTTTCGGTACGACACAGGACATCTTACTTTTACCTTCGGGTGGGACAGCCGCGCTTGAGGCTGCAGCTGTTAATACTGTATCTGCTGGTGAAGAGGTTGTCGTCATCACAGTTGGAGCTTTTGGCGACTATTTCGTTTCAATCTGTGAGCAATATGGCTTCCATGTACATAAGCTCGAAAAAGAATGGGGACAGGCTTGTACAGCCGAAGAACTTCGAGCATTTTTACAGCCATTACAAACTATTAAAGCCGTTTTTGTGACGTACAATGAAACATCCACAGGTATTTTAAACCCTGTTGCTGAACTAGCCCAGGTAATCCGTGAAGAAACAGATGCCCTCGTTATTGTTGATGGTGTAAGCTGTATTGGTGGCGCTCCTGCTGAAATGGATGCTTGGGGCATTGATATTCTGGTGACAGGCTCTCAAAAAGCCATGATGCTCCCACCTGGACTCTCTCTTGTCAGCGTAAGCGAAAGAGCTTGGGATGTCATTGAAGAAAATCAAACACCTGCTTATTACTTAAATCTTCAAAGCTATCGTAGCTGGGCGGAAAAGGGCATGACACCTAATACCCCTGCTATCACACTGATTTACGGACTGCATGAGGTGTGTAAATTAATTGAACAAGAAGGTGGCTTTACGCAAACAGTTGCCCGCCATGACCTCATGAAAAACATGGTGCGAAATGCAATGAAAGCATTACACATTGAGCTATTAACTGAAGATCAATACGCTTCTCCAACTATTACAGCAATTAAAACACCTCAAGGAATTGATCTTAGTGAATTTTTGTTGCACCTTAAGCAACACTATCATTTAGATTTCGCAGGCGGTCTAGGTCATCTACAGGGTAAAATTTTTAGATTCGGCCATATGGGCTATTGTTTCCCAAGTGACATTTTACAAGCCGTTTCCCTACTCGAGGCTGCCCTACAAGACTTCTCCTATGATTTCGAACCAGGAGCAGGCGTCCTTGCCGCACAAGAAGTATACTTAGCCGCACAACGTAAAGCACTACAACGTTAAACAGCAAAAACAGGTGGAGAAAAATGACTCCACCTGTTTTTTAATTTGATTTTGTTTCTACTAAACTTGAAATTGCGTTGCACGTTTGTGGACGCTAATCTGGGCGGGTTGCTTCACTTTTTGAGCGCTTTAGTCTCTTGTTTGAGCGGGTCCATACATATTGTGAGCGCTTGAGACTCCTGCTTGAGCAGGTCCACACATTTTGCGAGCGCTTTGGACTCCTATTGGAGCGGGTCATCTCACTATTCGAATGCTTTACTGCATGCTCGAGCGGGATATCACTAATAGAGGTGAGCTTCCATCCAAACATAGCTTCACATCGTCTTTAATTAAATTCCTTGGCCTTTGCTAAATAAGCAGCTCGCATCGTAGGTGGGACCATACTACCGCCAGTTGCCCATACAAGATGTGTGGCTTGTGGTAGATGGTTTACTAATGCGTTCTTTTCTAGATAGGATTGACCTTGTTGTAATAAACGAATGGCTCCATACATTCCTGCGTGTGCAGATGGCTCTAAAAATAAACCTTCACTTTCCATCGCTAATCCCAGAGATGTAAACAGCTCTTCATCTGATACAGTATAGCAACCACTTATATACGTCTCCATCACTTTTCCTACAAATTTGGAGGCACGACCAACGGCTAACCCATCTGCTTCTGTTCGATTGTCAAGGCCAATATCTTCTACACTAATTGCATCATGTAAGCCTGTCATCAGCCCGATCGTCATACAAGGAGAAGCGACAGGTTCTGCAAAGAAAATATGCACATGCTCACCGTAAATTTCTTTTAATCCATAGGCAACACCACCTGGTCCTCCACCTACGCCACATGGTAAATAGACGAACAATGGATGTGCTTCATCCACTGAAATATTCGTCCTTTCTAGCTGTTCCTTTAAACGCTTGGCAGCTACGGCATAGCCAGCAAATAAATCCTTAGAATTTTCATCATCAATAAAATGACATTTTGGATCTTGCTCAGCTTCCTGTCGCCCCTGCTCAACAGCTACACTGTAATCAGCTTCATATTCAATCACTGTCGCACCCTTTTCACGCAGTAAGGCTTTTTTCCACTCCTTGGCATCACTCGACATATGTACAACGACATTAAAGCCGAGCTTCTTGCCCATAATGCCGATACTTAATCCTAAATTCCCCGTAGAGCCTACTGCAATCGTATATTGTTGGAAGAACGACTGAAATTCTTCTGTTGCTAAAATTGCATAATCATCCACTTCTTTAAGTCTTCCACTTGCCAAAGCTAGCCTTTCTGCATGTTTTAATACCTCATAAATTCCTCCACGTGCTTTGATCGAGCCAGAGATCGGTAATGCATGATCACATTTTAAAAGCAATTGGCCGGGAATCGCCACACCATATGCTTGTTCAATAGCACTTTTCATTGCAGGAATTTCCTTGATCGTTGATTCAATCAAACCATCACTTTCTAGAAGCTCTGGAAATGCTACTTTTAAATAAGAAGAAAAACGTTGTAATGTTGCTTCCGCATCATCCACTTCAGCCATAGTAAAGAGCGTTGTTTCAGGATTTTTCATCCAATTTGTATTTTCCCATAATACAGTAGTCTTTTTTGCTAGTTCGTTCAACTGCGGATATTGTTCGAATAGTTCGTGTTTATGTTCATTTTTCACCTGTAGATTCCTCCAGTTTATGGGCTAAAATTGCTCGTTCACAAATTTGTCGAAATTTCATTTCAAACGAAATATTGTTTTCTTGTGTTCTTTTTTTAGGTCCCTTTGTTCGTCCACCTGCCCTTCTAATTTTTTGACCAACATGCCGCATATCGAGCAAACGTTCGATGTTTTCATTAGACATTTCTCGTCCATTTTGATCAATCGGATACCCTCCTCGTGCTAAAACCATGGCTGCTAATCCGTAATCCTGTGTAATAACAATATCGTGTTTTGAAAGCGCGTTCACTAGCGTAAAATCAACCGAATCTGGACCTTTGGGTACAATAATTGTTATTACATTATCACGTTCAACACGATGTGATGTATCGCAAAACAAGATAGTTTCTATCTCAAACTCAGATGATATAGATAGCGCTAAATCCACTACTGGACAGGCATCAGCGTCTATAAGAACCTTCACAATAAGGCATCATTCCTTTCTCGTAATTAGATGAATTACTTAGAACTAAATTATTTTAATATAATTTTAAAACAACCTCTCTTGCTCAATTTTTCACAAACTTTAAAAGTATTTTATTGAATAGTTTGAAAAATAGATATACGATACATCTATCAACTAAATGGGGGTTTTATTTATGACAATTACAACTGTTAGCAATGAACAATTAGCAAAAGAATACGTAGATGGCGTATTTGAGCAACTTAAACAACAGAATAGTCATCAAGCGGAATTTTTACAAGCAGCTGAAGAAATTTTCATCTCATTAGTACCTGTATTCGCGCAACATCCCGAATATATTAAGGCCAATATTTTATCTCGTATTGTGGAGCCAGATCGTATTATTTCTTTCCGTGTAGCATGGCAAGATGATAACAATCAAGTGCAAGTGAATCGTGGCTATCGTGTACAATACAGCAATGTCATGGGCCCATATAAAGGCGGTCTTCGCTTCCATCCTTCCGTAAATGAATCCATCATTAAGTTCCTAGGCTTTGAGCAAATCTTTAAAAATGCTTTAACAGGGCAACCTATCGGTGGTGGTAAAGGTGGTTCAAACTTTGACCCGAAAGGTAAATCAGATTCAGAAATTATGCGTTTCTGCCAAGCATTCATGACTGAATTATACCGTCATATTGGTCCAGATGTCGATGTTCCTGCTGGTGATATTGGCGTAGGTGCTCGTGAAGTAGGTTATTTATGGGGTCAATATAAGCGTTTAACAAAAGCAAATGAATCAGGTGTATTAACTGGTAAGACTCCTGGCTACGGTGGCTCTTTAGCACGTAAAGAAGCAACTGGTTACGGTACTGTTTACTTTGTGAACGAAATGCTAAAGGATGCAAATGACTCATTCGAAGGAAAAACAGTAGTTGTTTCTGGATCTGGTAATGTGTCTACGTATGCGATTGAAAAAGCGCAACAGTATGGTGCCAAAGTGGTTGCTTGCTCGGACTCTTCAGGCTATATCTATGATCCAGAGGGCTTAGATTTAGATGCTATCAAAGAAATTAAAGAAGTAAAAGGTGACCGTATCTCAACTTACGTTAATTACCGACCAAATGCTACTTTTACAGAAGGTTGTACAGGAATTTGGACGATTCCTTGTGATATTGCCCTACCATGTGCTACGCAAAATGAAATTAACGGTGAGTCAGCTCGTACATTAATTTCGAATGGTGTGAAAGCAATCGGTGAAGGTGCTAATATGCCATCAGACCTTGAAGCAATCAATGAATTCCTAGAGGCAGGCGTATTATTTGGTCCAGCAAAAGCAGCGAATGCTGGTGGAGTTGCGGTATCTGCTCTTGAAATGGCACAAGATTCTAGTCGCGTATTTTGGTCATTTGAAGAAGTAGATGCAAAACTTCATCAAATTATGAAAAATATTTATACAGACAGCAAAGCGGCAGCAGAAAAATATGGCTTCCCAGGTAACCTAGTAGTTGGTGCAAACATTGCTGGCTTTATCAAAGTAGCAGATGGAATGCTTACTGAAGGCGTCTATTAATAACCTTCTATTTTCAATGTTTCCTAGGATTTGATTTCGGAATATTCTTAATTTCAACCAAGGTGGTAACGAACATTCGTTATCACCTTATTTTTTATTTACAATTCCGTTATAAAACATCAAAATAAACGTTTTAAACGAACATTTTTATCATTAAATATTTAGAACATTCGTGTTATAATTTTAGAATACTATGAAAAATATTGGAGGGTTTTTTGTGGAATTATTGTATACAGGTAAAACAAAAAATGTGTTCAAATTAGAAGATGGTCATTATTTATTAAAATTTAAAGACGATGTTACAGGAGAAAACGGCGTGTTTGATCCAGGTGCAAATACTGTTGGTTTAACAATTGATGGGGCTGGCTTGGCTGGTTTACGTTTAACTTCTTATTTTTATTCAAAATTAAACGAACAAGGGGTTCCTACTCATTTCGTTGATGCTAACTTCGAAGATGCAACAATGACAGTAAAACCGGCAACTGTTTTCGGTAATGGTTTAGAAGTGATTTGCCGCTTTAAGGCAGTTGGTTCATTCCTACGCCGTTATGGTGCCTATGTAAAGGAAGGACAAGATTTAGACTCCTTTGTAGAAGTAACAATCAAAGATGATGATCGTTTAGATCCTCCAATTTCTGAAGATGCTTTAGCAATGTTAAACCTGTTAACTCATGAAGAATACGCCATTTTAAAACAACGTACAATTGAAATTTCCAAATTTGTAGCGGCAGAGCTTGCTAAAAAAGGCTTAACGCTTTATGACATTAAATTAGAATTCGGCCGCGATGCGAAAACGAATGAAATTTTATTAATCGATGAAATTTCAGGCGGTAATATGCGTGCTTACAAAGGTGATCAGTATATTGAGCCGTTAGAACTTGAGAAAATTATGTTAGCTGAATAATAGAAACAACCCTAAAAAGAGTCGACAATTACGACTCTTTTTTTATGTGTGGGCTTATTTTTATTTTCCATGAAACTTTTCTTTACTTCACTCGTATATTAACTATATGTAACAAGCAATTATTCTATTATTTTGGAGGTAGTTTGATGGAAAACTTGAATGAGACATCAAAAGAAGAAAGGTCAAAACTAAATCCATTTTTATCGGTTTGGATGCATCCAAAGCAAACGACTCGTTATATGATTAATGAAAAATCTATCGGCTTTGCAATTTTGGTTTTGTCTATTGGTTATATTGGCTCCCTTATGTCTGGATTAATTGATTCAGAATTTCTTCCTGATTTTTCGCCATGGCTTTTAGTCCTATTATGTGTCATTTTTGCTCCTATCGCAGGTATAATTGGCACAGCTATTTCTGCACTCATCTCTTGGCTATTCGGGAAATTATTTAAAGGTACTGGGACTTACTCGGACTTATTTAAGGGGTTAAGCTTAACTGCAATCCCATATATCGTACTGATTCCACTTTATATTATTTGGTTAATGACTTCACCCGATTCATTATTGGATCCTAATTTTATGGGTTCATTACCGTGGATTTTTTGGCCAACTATTTTAGTAAGCATCATTGTGACGATTTGGTCATTTGTTATTTCTGTAGGTGTAGTCGCTGAAGCACATCAAATTTCAAACTGGATGGCTTTCTTCACCATCTTTATTCCAGCCATTATTATCTTCATCGTATTATTTGTTCTTTTCTTTGTCATACTCATCGGAATTATTGGTGTTGGCATGATGTAAAAACATCTCCCCTCTCATTTAAGAGAGTGGGAGATGTTTTTTATAGTTTGAATTGAGCAATGAGAGCTTTCAATTGTAATGCTAATTCTGATAGTTGAGCAGACTTTCCAGCCATATTCTCCATTGAGCTACTTGTCTCTTCTGTCGTAGCTGTTGTTTGCTCGACCCCTGCAGCAGATTCCTCTGCCACCGCAGCAATTTCTTGAATAGAGTTGTTCATTTTATGGCCATCTTCTGTAACTTTCGATAAATTCGTTGAAATTAATTGGACACTCTCCACTACATCATTAATGGAGTGGCTAATCGTGTTAAAAGTTTCAGTAGTAGCTTTTATTTGATTCGTTCCTTCTTTTACTTCTTGGTAACCATCCTCTAAAGAGTTCGTGACCACATCAAAATCTTGCTGAATATTCGTGACGATGGATGTAATATCGTTTACTGAAAAGGCTACTTGTTCGGCAAGCTTACGTACTTCATCTGCCACTACAGCAAATCCTTTGCCATGCTCTCCCGCTCTTGCCGCTTCAATCGCAGCATTTAAAGCCAACAGGTTCGTTTGATCTGCAATATCCTTAATGACCACGACCAATTTAGAGATTTCCTGTGCTTGAGCATCTAATTTTTTCACTTTCTCAACGGCATTTTGCACGATGCTATCAATCTTTTCCATTTGAGAATTAGAGGATGTCATTAGCTGACTTCCTTCATTCGTTAATGTTAAAACTTCTACTGAAGATTGATGAATATGTGCACCATGCTGATTCGTTTCCTGTAAATCTGCTGTAAAGCGCTCCATTAATGAAGTTAATGCACTAGAATGGTGAGCTTGTCCCTCAGCACCCGATGCTAATTCATGCATCGTAATCGCAACTTGCTCCGCTCCCATATTGACTTCATTTGCTGAATGCGTTAGCTCTTTACTAGATGTATTAATTAAGTCTGATGCTTGGGCAATATTATGAATCATATCCTTCAACCTTATTTGCATTTGATTCATGGCGTTTGCCAGTTTTCCAATTTCATCTTTTGAACGTATAGCCATACTTTCTTGAGATAAATCTCCCTCTGCAAAACGCTCCATCGCTTGAGCCGCTTGGTTAATAGGCTTTGTCATACTACTCGCATATTGCCAAATGATCAATATCCCCACCATAATGGCCAAGCCAATTACTATAAGTGTTATCTTAAGAATACTTTGTGCTGGTTTATTGAAGTCCATTAAATAGGTGCTCGCACCAATGACCCAACCCCAATATGTATCTGTTTCTGCATAAACCCCTTTGTCCTCTAATTGACCTGAATTGGGTAACGGCCACGAATATGAAACAAATCCACCACCTTCATTCCCTTTAGCAATGATTTCTTGTATGTACTTAACGCCTTTATCATCCTCTTCATCCCAAACACTCGTACCCTCTATATTTGGATGGGCAACGGACATCCCTTTTTGGTCAACAACAAAAATATAACCATTGTCGCCAAGTTTAATGTCCTTATTAATCGGTCGCTTTCCTTCACTATCCTTTTCTCCTAAAATAGCAATCTTTACTTTTTCCTGAGCTTCCTCTAATGATAAATTGCCTGCTTCTACCTCTTGATTGAATTGCTCAATCATAGCAATCGTCATTTCGACACTATTTTTTAGATTTTCTTTCCCTACTGTTTCTAGGTTTGATTTACTTTGCTGATAGCTTATAAAACCTAAGATAAGTAACGGAATCATTAAAAGCAGCAATGAAAAAGCGATTAGCTTCGTTTTAATAGATCGAAATTGTACGATTGATGTCATTTTCCCTCATCACTTCTTTCAATTTTAAATGGACTTAAGACTTATTTTTTAACCTAAATCTGTCATCAATCAGTATTTCTTCTCTTCAATCAACTATGTAAAACATTCCATTTTACTTAATCATTTTATTACATAAAACACCAAAAAACAACAAATTTCGAGCATATTTGATAAAAAACAGATAGAGAAAAAGCAATACACTTTTCCCTATCTGTTCTAATTCCCTATTCAATTTTATTAAACAGATAGTGCTGTACTTTGCTGGAATAGCTCAGATACGCCAGATTCTACAGCTGCCCCACTTACTGCGCGTGAGACGATTGCCACAACGCGTTCGTCCAAAGATTTAGGCACAATATATTCTTCCTTTAGTTCTTTATCACTCACAAGGGAGGCAATGGCTTCTACAGCAGCTAGCTTCATCGACTCATTAATATCCGTAGCACGCACATCTAAAGCTCCCCGGAAAATACCAGGGAATGCAAGAACATTATTAATTTGATTTGGATAATCTGAACGGCCAGTTCCCATAACACGTACCCCCCATGCTTTGGCATTTTCATACGTGATCTCTGGATTTGGATTGGCTAAGGCAAAGACAACTGGATTTTCATTCATGGACGCAATATGTGCCTCTGTTAATAGATTGGCTACAGAAACTCCAATAAAGACATCTGCACCTGTTAGTGCATCCTCTAGTGTACCATGTTGCTTCTCTGGATTCGTCAAATGAGCAACCGCTTCTTTAATCGGATTCATCCCCTCTGTACGACCCTCATAAATAATACCCTTTGTATCGCACATATAAATATTCTTATAGCCCATTTGTACAAGTATACGTAAGATCGCAATGCCCGCAGCACCAGCACCGTTAATCACAACCTTCATCGTTGCAATATCCTTTTTCACAATACGATTGGCATTAATCATCGCTGCTCCTACAACAATTGCTGTTCCATGTTGATCATCATGAAAAACTGGAATATCACATTCTTGACGTAGGCGATCTTCAATTTCAAAGCATCTTGGTGCTGAAATATCCTCTAAGTTTACCGCACCAAATGTCGGGGCAAGCGCCTTCACAATGCTGACGATTTCATCCGTATTTTTTGTATCTAAGCATATTGGAAAAGCATCAACATTGGCAAAACGCTTTAGTAAAATCGCCTTCCCTTCCATTACAGGTAATGCCGCTTTCGGTCCGATATCTCCTAACCCTAAAACCGCTGTCCCATCCGACACAACAGCTACCATATTACCCTTCATTGTATAGTCGTACACAAGCGAAGGATTTTTCTCAATCTCCACACATGGCGCTGCTACCCCTGGTGAATAAGCCAAGCTAAGATCATAGGAATCTTGTACAGGTACCTTTGAGCTCACCTCTAATTTCCCGCTATAGTGTGCATGCATTTCTAAAGCCTTTTTCATTACGTCCATTCCATCCCATCCTTTTCCCTTTGATTTTTTTATTATATTTCAGAATCATAATACTTTGTGAAAATATAGTCAACGAATTTTCTGTCAATTTATTCTTAACTTCAATAATTCAATGTTTAATGACTTTCATTACATTTTTCTGTCAAATTAAACATTTCACAATCAATTATTTTAAGATAATTAATACGATTGTTAACACAATAAAAAGTGTACACATAGAGCCATTTAGCCTGTTCAACTTTTCACATAGTATTTTTCTTATGTAAATGAGAATTTTTTCACAAACTTTTGTAAGCGCATCCATTGCCCTGATTGACTTCGTCACAATTTATTCACATTTTTTCACAAAGTTTTTTATTATACAGATCAAAGTATTTGTGAAATTCTTAACAAGATAAAAAAGAGCCCTATATAAAGGACTCTTCGGTAAAATGATTAATAAAGGCCGTGATGATATGCTTGGAAGACCATTGCTCTCCCGAAACTTTTGTAATCGGATAATCACGAGGAAAAATTGTTTTGGTGATTTCCTCAACAGAATAACCTTGCATAAATAATTGCTTCACTTTTCCTTGCATGTCTTCCAAATAAGCAATTTTTTCTTGTATTTTCGTTCGACCATCCACTATAAAGCCTGCATGACAGCAATAGACGACATCGAAATCATAGTTTACTATTTTCCTTAAAGACGCCAAAGTATGGACAATGTTTTCTTCATCAAGCACAACCTTTGTCTTTGGCTGGATAAACAAATCACCTGTAAACATAGCGCCTGTTTCCCGATTGTAAAAAGAAAGATGATCTGTAGTATGCCCAGGTGTTTCAATAACATCCCATGTTGCTGCGTTCGTTTGTAAGGTTTGACCAAATGGTTGGGCAACAAACGCGGGTCGTTCCCCCCACAATGCCTGACGATAGAGTGGATAGTCTCCATCTTCAGCACAAAGATTGACTGAATCACGATGAATATAAATAGGTACATTCTTATGATGTTGAATCCACGCTGCATTTCCTGCATGATCCTCATGTGAATGCGTTAATGCCAATTGCTCTATCGGTATATCCTTAAAAAAGGATTGAAATTCCTGCGATAGTGAGTAGGAACCTGTATCAATCAGTAACCCATCCACAAAAAAGCTGTACACACTCATACCAACCCCCTGCACCGCAACTTTCCCATGCGCACATTGTACACCGCGATGATGCTGAATCTCGATACTTTTCTCCCGTTTAAACATCCTGCTCCCCCTTTGCCCCTTGTACAAAAAGTGTAGCATAAAATGAATGGTGAGTCATTTTTGTAAGTGTGTAACAACAAAGGATTTGTTTTTTACATGTTTACGAAGTGCTAACACATGAAGAAATAATCGTATATTTACAGCCAATAAAAGCAATGCGCCTAGGAACAATAATCCCATCTGCCAATCATTTGTAACATTCATTAACAGCGTCCAACTTATAATGACAGCAAAGGCAATCGCTATATATTTTTTCATCACTCTTGTAGTGGAACCCTGTATATCGTGTTTTTGTTCAATGCTTAATAAAATTTTTCCAAATTCCATTATGATCAGCAATTTAATTCCTTGAATTAAAACCGTACTCCAATAGAAGAGAAGATGTGAAGAAAAGAAAGTACTCATCAAGGCAAGAATCATAGCGCAAGCCATATATTTGCTGATAGGTGTTTTTTCTTTATAGAATGAAAGACTTTTTAAATAGGCCCCATAAACAAGGATATCTTGTAGAAGATTAGCGTATTTAAAAACATTTAAATAGATAAATTGAAAAAAGAGCGCCACTGCAAACCATTGTAAAAGTTTTACCTGTTGTTTAGATTCACTCATTGTTTTCACGCACCTTTTCTACCAAATTCGACGTAAAATACGCTTGCGAATATACTCTTTTAGTTAAATAACCATCGGGGCCACTAAAACCTATGGACGTATTGATATCTAAAGGGGCATCCTTCAATTGAATAGTCAGCTCCAAGCGTTGACCTTTCGTCACTGAAAAAGGAAAATCACTTGCTGTATAGCGCTGATCGTTTAATCGCCATTCTTTCAACAGTATTTTATCCTCTAATGTAGCTGGAACATAAAATGCATCAAAAACTGCATCCTGCTGAAGGGTAAATGATATGATTTGTTCAGAATCATGTTGTGACTGACTATAGCTATGATTCATGATCTGATTTTCATCAATGAAGGTTTCCCTCGTAAAATGAATTGGAGCAGGTAATTTCATCCCGTCATTTAATACAAGATAAACAGTTTTACTTGCCATCACTTTTTTCATCGTGTTTAAATCAAACTGAAAAAAAGCTAATCGAATATTTTGATAGCGTAAATCTTGAGAAGTATCCAATGGATAATAAAAGCCATTGACTAGATTTGCTTGCTCTGTTTGATCATATACTATTGGTAATTGCACGTCTTCTGCCTGTAAATATTTCACATATCGATGGTCATCTTTGTTTGTAATATAGCGTACCTCTAAAGCATTCTGTAAGCTATCTGTAACTTCAATTACAGTAGGAACCACTATCGGTTTTATGAATTGATGTTGTAAAAAAATCGTACTGTTACCGATCAGTAAAATCAAAACTAAAGCAACACCAATCGTCTTTTTCTGATCAGCGCCAACTTTAAGCTTTTTCCTAGAGATGTATAGTATGATGCATACGCACAAAATAGCCAAAATCCAGTACATTGGCGAAGATAAATGATCTAATTGTGACATTAATGCACTAGCCCGATCATTATCTACGTGTTGTTCCCCCACCATGAATGCCACAAATCCACCCGTTGCAAGTGTTACAGCAACAGTCAAGACTTTAGGTACCCAGTGCAAAGGCTTATGCTGCTCTTTTGTTGCTTGTTCAATACCTTGTAGACTACGCTGATGTAACGATTCTGGAATGTCTATTTGATCCATCTGCTTTTTTAGATCGTTCACCCTTCCCCCTCCAGTGCCTGCTTTAATTTTTTAATGCACGATACAAAATGGTTTTCGTCGTCCCTAATTTAAGCTGCAATACCTGAGCCACCACCCGCTCACCCCCCTTTATCTATTAGACTATTAAACTATGCAATTTAGCTTTGCAAAACAGAAATTTCCTCATTTTATGTATTACTACCTGAGCATGCTCTCTCCACTTTGATGGATTTTTTGATCAAGTATAAAATTCTATCCCCTATTTTAAAAAGGGTATCCTTCACTTTTTCATTTTTATCCGTCACTTTGAACAGGTTATCCGCTACATTAAATTTTATCCGTCACTTTGAACGTTCTATCCTCCACTTTTTCTTTCTTATCCGCAACTTTAAACAGGTTATCCGCTACATTAGATTTTATCCGTCACTTTGAACGTTCTATCCTCCACTTTTTCTTTCTTATCCGCCACTTTGAACAGGTTATCCGCTACATTAATTTTATCCGTCACTTTGAACGTTCTATCCTCCACTTTTTCTTCCTTATCCGCCAATCCGAAGAGGTTATCCGCTACATTAAATTCTAACCTCTACTTTACGCTCTATCCACCGCACTATAAAAAAACGCCCACCGAAGTGAGCGTTTCTTTTTATTCGTTTGTGCCTTTTTCCACGTCATACTCTGTTATCCAATCACTGAAGCTACCTACATACAATTGGATGTTTTCATAGCCTTCATCTGCTAACACAGCATAAAGTGGAGAGGCGGTTACGCCGCTGCCACAGTAAACCACAACCGGTTCATCAGCTGCAACTTTTTGACGTAATGCATCGTTTGCCTTTAGTTGACCATTTGACTTCAATTGCTCCCAGTCAAAGTTTTTCGCAGTTGGGATATGACCTGCTACTTTATCCAAAGGCTCTACTTCTCCTCGATACCTTTCAGCAGCGCGGGCATCGAGTAAAGTAGCTTTTACCTCTCCATCTACAATGGCTTTTACGGCTTGGCGTGGTGCATAAAGCTCATCTTTCCAATCAAACTCAATGATAGTTGGAGGATATTTAATAATATCCTTGGTAAAAGGAATTTTTGTCTCTAGCGCAGGGGCACCTCCGTTGACAATCACTACATTTGGGAAACCAGCATATGTTAGCATCCACCAGGCGCGTGGGGCAAATGGAGCTGCTCCTTGGTCATAAACTACAATCTGATCTTCATACCGTAATCCTAGTTCTTGAAAAACGGATGCCAATTTTTCTTTGCTTGGCATTGGATGACGACCTTCTTTGCTGTCCATATCCGATAACTGCTGTTCTAAATCAATATAGATAGCACCAGTAGCATGACCTTCCTCGAATGCTTTTTTGCCAGCCTCTTTGTCCTGAAGATCGAAACGAGCATCGATAAAACGGACGCCATCAAACTGAATTTCATCCACTGATTTGAATACTTTTCCCATTAGAATCACCTCATGCGTATTGTAATTGTGCGTAAATCGCTTTCCAAGAAGCTAAACGACTCTCTTCTTGTAAGGCTAATCTTTCTGTGTCAATTTGTTCAAGCGCTTGATGATAAATATAGTAACGTAATTTTTCGGCTTCCTCTGCTATAAACGTAATCGCCCATGTCATGAGAGAAACTTTCTGTGCATCTAAATAGTCTTGTGCATCTGGCTTTGTTACAGCTTCTAGTGCCTCACTTAGCTTCACTTTTTCATTCTTTTCAAAGAAAGCTTTTTGATTGCGGAAATGAGATTTTACGCTAGCATATTTGGAAATATCCGCAAACGGTCCTTCAAAATCCAATAAATTTGGCTCAGAGGATTCAAAGGCTAGGAATGAGAAGCTTCGATTTAACTCTTTCAATTCGCGCACTTCATCTTTAAAACGTTGTTGCATCTTTTTGCTAATGAACTGCGATAAACGGAAGTTTGTTACACGCATTTCTTGAGTAAAATCAAAACGCAAGCTTTGCATCACTTCTTTTAATGCATGCTCCAACGCTTGCTGTGCTGGCATTGCAGCAAAGGTAGAAGGATTGTAGCCTTCCTTAAAGAACTCAGGATAACGATAATAAACACGCTGAAGAACATAATAGAGTAGCTCATCAAGCTCCTGTTTTGTTTCACTCTCTAACATGCTCGTATTCAGCACACTGAACTTCGATTGAATATGCTTTTCAAGTGTTGCTAATTCCTCTAGTCGCTCATCTTTACGTTTTAAGTTTTCCTCTGTTTGGGCAATTAAATCCGCCAAACGTTGCTCTGTTTTATCAACTTCCTCTGCAAGAGCTTGAACGGCTAATGCACTCAATTCATCATTTAAGAATGTATGGAAGTCTTTTTCAAATGGTGGCATACCTGATGTTAAATCGGCACCTTCTACCTTTTCCTTCAACGCTAAAAGACTAGATACTCCATATAGTCTTGGGAAGCGAATGCCAAAGCGTTGTAACTCTGAGCGTACATACCCTTTTACATCTTCCTGTTCTTCATCCGTTGTTGCCAAATCAATTGCATTGACAATAAAGAACATTTTATCTAGCTCAAATGCATCCTTCACACGACCAAGTTGAATTAAAAACTCTCGGTCAGCTTTGGCAAAGGCATGGTTATAGTACGTAATAAATAGGATGGCATCAGCATTACGAATATATTCAAATGCTACGCCTGTATGGCGGGCATTAATAGAGTCCGCTCCTGGCGTGTCAACAAGTGTCACGCCCATACGTGTTAATGGACTATCATAATAGAAGTCGATATTGTCAACAAAGCAAGATTTATTTTCTTGTGCTACAAATTTTTCAAACTCTTCACGGTCTACGCGGAGGATAGAACCAAATTCAGACTTAAAGGTTGGGTAGCCTTCTTTATAGGCACGAATAAATGATTTATGAACATTTAAGCGTTCGTCCGTTAACTGCACTGCAAGCCCTTCATCAGCACGATTATAGGCTTCCTCCAATGTCGATACAGACAAACCAATCGCCGCATAGGAGCCTTGAATATCCTCTAGCATTTGTTCCGCAGTTTTAAGCTGTACATCCGCTGTTTCATGTGGGTGTTCAGGTGTAACTGGACGAATTTTATTGATGGCCGCAGTTGTTGGGTTTGGTGATACAGGTAACACCTTGGCTCCCATTAAAGCGTTTGAGAAGGAAGATTTCCCAGCACTAAATGCGCCAAACAATGCAATGGTAAAATCCTTTTTCTGTAGTCGTTCTACTTTATTTTCAAGGTATTGGGCTACTTCGGCAAAGCCTTGCACCTCTTTGACTGCATTGGCAGTATGGAGTGCACGGTTAATCACACCATCGATTGGTAGAGTCGTTGCACTAGTAGCTTGCTGAGCTTCCTCTTGTTGGATGATTTGCTCTTTTGGCTGCAACATGGACTCGTCAAATAGACGAATTTCTGCTAAATCTTGCTTAAATGATTGTTCCCAATTTGTAAGCTGTTGATTGGCAACTATACGAATTTCATTGCTCGCTTGATGCATAGTGCTTGCACTATATTGCTGATAGCCTTCAATTTCAAGGACCGCATTAATGGCATCTACTTTGTCCTGCATACCCGCCATTTTTAATTTTGATGGTGCGGCAGTTTCTGTTGCTACAGCTTCAAGAGTTGTCGCTTGCGCATTTTTCCAGCTATCTGTCTCCTGAATGAAGTAGCGCTTTGTTGCTTCTGCGATACGGTTAGCGAAGTTTAACACAGCATCACCTGTTAAAATAGCGCCTGTTTGAACTTGCTGCTCAATCAATGAAAAAGGTAAGTCAAATACATAGGCATCAATAGCAGAGGCACGTTCCTCATTTAATGCACCAACGTCCTTCAATGCCTTTTTCATAAGACCTTTTAAATGCCCCGTGATTTGTGCATGGACCACATTCTGATAGGCACTATACGCATTTTCTTTACGTCTGTTTCGCTCTTCCTCTGTTTTTTTCTTTGCAGTAAAGAGCCCTCCAACTTTAAAGCCTTCCTGCATGCTTTCTAAATAAAGGCGTAAGTGATCGCGTAAATCAGCTGGCATAATTGCAGCATTCGCGAGTAAATCCTTACGTTGCTCCTCAAACGTTTCGTTCCAAGCTTCTACTGAAAATAATTCAACCTGACGATTTAATTTATTGTATTGCTCTAATATATCTTGATGGTGTGCCCAGTCATCCGCACTTAAAATTTCTTCATCAATTGCTAAACGATCCTGTCTTTCTTCCATTAAATAATTGTCATGCTCGCTTTGCAATAAACGCAATGTATTCGTAGCTGTTTGCACAAGCTGCTCCTGCCAGTCATTCATACTGTCCATCACGATTTTCTTTACTGCCTCAAAATCATTATGTGGATGCTCTGGCTCTCTTAATGATGTAAAGAAAACACCCTTCGGTACAACACCCCATGCTGCAAAGGACTGATGAACAGTTGCTTTAAATTCTTCGAAGCTCAATTCATTATCCTTATGCTTATCAATCATATTGACAATTAAATAAACATTTGGATTATATTTCATTAATTGCTTTGTGAATTGGAAATTTAATTCCGACTGCACATGGTTGTAGTCCATTGTATAAAATACGATATCGGCAATATGTAATGCTGATTCCGTTGACATGCGATGTGCATCATCTGTGGAGTCTACCCCTGGCGTATCCATTACAGTAACACCTAGTGGTAGTGTAGAGGCACTGTGTCCAATCTCAATCTGTGACACTAAATCCCCATTTTTACTTAGCTCTTTTACTGTTTTAAAATCATAGCCAGCCTCAAATTTTACGGGCTTTTCATTGTGCATATAAACAATTGCATAGTCTTCCTCTGATTTATGAACTTTGACGATGTTCGCACTTGTTGGAATTGGACTAGATGCTAGTAGATTTTCACCAGACAGCGCATTAATCATACTTGACTTCCCTGCAGAGAAATGGCCTGCAAAGCCAATCACATACTCTTTTTGCTGAATTTTTCGAGCAAAAAGTGATGTTTTATCCATGCGCTCTGTATCACCATTATGCTGATAAATTATGTATTGCAAAGAGGCTTGCTTTAATAGCCCCTCCAATTGTTGTTCAAAATCTTTCATGAAACCAGTAACCCCTTTTTCATTAATTATTCATAATTAGTATTCTACCTTATTCAACTAGCAAAGTATAACACTAATTTAAAGCATATATGCCAACGTTTCCATCCTTACAAAAACATGTTTATACAAAAAATCTATGCCAAATGATAGATGGTCAACTAGTTCTTTTTATATTTACTTCATATTTTATAGTAAGCATATTCGGGGCAAAGTTATATTTTTTATGAAAGGAGTGTGATGCCATATGATTAATCCTAAGTCTCATCAAATCATTGAAAAATATTGTTCATGTAACTGTGAGGATCGATTTATCTGGCCCCGTATAAAAGCAACAAACGGAATACCCATGGATCCTCCTGAAATAGTCCCTGAAGGTATGATTATACCAACGATCCAACGATATTTTTATATCGTTACAGCTGATCTTGATCTATCGAATGGGGCAACTCTTCCAGCCGATCTCTTTTGGAATGATGAAGCAAATTCCGTTACTGAGTTTACAATTTTTTCACCTAATGGTTACGTTAACCTTTATATTAATGCAGTAATGCAGGAAGGCGGTATTTATACGGTAACCCCAGCCTCCCTGACAATCGTACCTTATAATGCGACATTGTATAAAGGAACACCCATTATTATTGAATCGCTAGGCTTTACAACGAAATAAAGGAAATGAAAGGAGGTGAATTGGGTGGCACTTTCCATTATTAATATTCACGTCAATGTTACAGGTAGTTCTACAAGGTTTTTTAACGTCTTAGCTGCACCCCTTGTCATTGCAGATGGTACGACAGTCGCTGCAACAACGTTTTTAAATGATAGCGGTACAGCCGCAACAGCATTCCCAGAAGTCGCAAATGGTTACTATAACTTATATATCAATGGTGTTCTTCAGGAGGGTGGTGCCTATACAGTTTCTACAACTGAAATAACGTTTAATACTGTCACAGGTACACTTTCTGCTGGTACGCCAATTGTGCTCGAAGCTGTGGAGCTAGTGACAACAATCTAAATAAAATGGATGCCTTGTTAAGGGCATCCATTTTATTGTAATTGCTTTCTGAGACCTGCAATTTTTTTTGCGTAATCTATCGCGTGTGGGCCATCTCCGTGAATACATAAGGTTTGCACCGCCACTTTAATTTTTTGGGACTCGACCGACAACACCTCATTAGCAGTCAAAATACCTTTTACATGTACTAGCATTTCTTCTTCCGATTGTATTAAGGCATTTGGTTCCTGTCTGTTCACTAATGTGCCATTATCGTTATAGCGTCGATCCGAAAAAACCTCCTCATATACTTGAAGCCCTATGTCTCTAGCAATCTCTACGATGAGGCTACCCGATAAGGCATATAAAATAAGGTGTGGATTAAAATCATACACTGCATTGACTACAGCCAACGCTTTTTCACGGTCGTTCGCGCATTGATTATAAAGTGCGCCATGTGGTTTAACATGATGAAGCGTACCATTTTCAATCTGCACAAATGCTTGTAAGGCACCAATTTGATAAACCATCATATCGTAAATTTCACCTGGGCTACATTCCATGTTACGGCGACCAAACCCCTCTCGATCTGGATAGCCTGGATGCGCACCAATGTGAACGTTTTTACGAATGGCGCTGCGTACAATTTGATGCATAATTGAATGATGACCCGCATGATAGCCGCATGCAATGTTGATGGAAGTTACATAGTCTAATAATTCTTCGTCCTTACCCGTGATAAAAGCATCATAGCTTTCACCTAGATCACAATTGATATCAATTGACATCATGTTTCCTCCAGTACAAAGTGAATTGTGTTAAACATACGCATTTGCGCTACTTTATGTAAATCTTCTTCATGAACTGTTGCAATAATAGGATAGCCTCCTACTGTTTGAGCATCAGCCATTAGGATAATGGGATCACCACTTTGCGGCACTTGGATTGTTCCGAACTGTGTAGCTTCTGACAGAATATCCTTCATTTCCCGAAGTTGTAAGGCAGGTCCTTTTATGTAGTAGCCCATACGATTGCCGCCGATAAATTGAAAAGGATTTTGTAAAAATTGTTGCTGACTCTTTTTTGTAAATAAATGAAAGTGTGGTCCTTTAAACAATCGAACCGTAATAGAACTGTCAAAATGCGGACGATAGGGTGGATATAGCCCTCTATTATATTTTAAAGACGATGATACCTGCCCATACAAAATACTTCCTTTTGTAATCCGTGTTCCCAAATTGCCAAGGGGGAGGCAGGATTGGCTACCAAGCTCATCGTTTGTATGAAAACCTCCTAATGGAGTTAAGTAAACAATAGAGCCTTGATGGACACCCTTGATAGATAATCTATCTCCCCTCGTTAAATGGAATGTTTTCCACATTTCGATTGGTACATGATTAACCAAGCATGTACTATGCCCCCCTGTTAATACATAGACACCATCAGCAAGCGCCTCAAATTCAAAACCACCAACAAACATTTCAAAAGACGTTTGATCATGGTGATGATGTAAGATTCTTTGAGCTGCATTAAACGATCGGTGATCCATTGGTCCAGATAACGGAATACCAAATGCCCGATAGCCGTACCTTCCTTTGTCTTGTAAGCTACCATAAACCCCTTGTTTTGTTACGAGCAGAAGTGGCTTCAAACGCTACACTCCTTTGCTTTTCATTTCCCAAAATTGCTGTTTGATTATTTCATAAAACTGAACTTCATCACCAAGTTCAAATAAAAATGGCTCTTTGCCATGAACATCAAATAAATCCAAAGGTGTTTTCCCTATAATATTCCAGCCCCCAGGTGAATCAACAGGATAGATGCCTGTTTGTCCACCCCCAACCCCAACAGAGCTTGCCGATACAGATGCCCTTGGTTTCTGTAAGCGTGGCACAAATAATCTAGAATCAAGCTCGCCTAAGTAAGGAAAGCCTGGTAAAAAGCCAATTAAATACACATAATAGCTTTTGGACATATGCAATGTTTTAATGTCCTCAAAAGGTAAACCTGTGAATTTCATGACGCGCTTTGAATCTAAGGCAAATTCCTCATCATAGCAGACGGGTATTTTTAAAAATCGATTCGTTCCTTTATCAATTGTTGTGGAGGCTTGCATCTCAAGCCACTGCATTTCTAAACGTTCAACATCTATTTTTTGTTTAATATAAGCTGTTACTGTATGGTAGCTTGCAACACTTTCAACTAGGTTATGTCGTAGCTGCAGTTTCAGAAAACGATTAAACGTTTGGACCGCATGAAAGTTTGAGTGGGAGATTTCCTCCTTGAATGCAAATCGAATAGTATGTTGACTAATCCACATCGAATGAGGAAAATCAATGATTGCTTGCACGTGCCGTCTCCTCAATACAAAGCTGTACTGCAGCTATCAAATCTCCGATATTCCAGCCGGGAATTTTGCCATGTTGGATGGCCAGCTCAAATGATGCTGGAATATGAATAAAGCCAGCACGAACCCCTTTATATTGCTGTGCATAAGCAAGCCCCTCATACATAATGTTATTACACAAGTATGTACCCGCTGTATTGGAGATTTCCGCTGGATACCCTTCAGCCTGCAAACGATTTACCATACTGCGAATCGGTAAGTTTGTTAGATAAGCATCTGCCCCCTCCTCATGGATACGCTCATCAACTGGTGTATAGCCATTATTATCAGGCTCTCCGTCTTTCACATTAATGGCAATGCGCTCTGGTGTTACTTTAAAACGACCTCCTGCTAACCCTAATGAAATGATGATTTGTGGTTTCACTTCTTCTATATGTTGTTTTAATTGCTCCGCTGATTGCTGAAAATCTACAGATAGAATTCGTCCGACGATATCATAGCGATCTATCTTCTTTCCATTTAATGCTTCCACAATTTGCATTGTTGGATTTATTTTATAATCAAGAAATGGCTCAAACCCTGTTACTAATATTTTTGTCATATTTGTCACCTGATTTCTTTAAATAACCTTAAAGGTTTGCTTCATTTTACAATAGATTTCTGAAAAAACAAATATTTCCCACGAACAAAAACATGTAAAAAAGAAAAGATTCTTTCCCTACACTATTGGTAATATGGAAGAAAATTTTGTAGCCTAATTAATTGAAGCGTAGACAGCGTCATTCCTAGGAGATTAGTGTTACTGATCAGATTCTAGAGGGTAAGTGAAAATACATGAATGACCTCTCGCCTTGCTAAAGCCCTTTTCTGCACGTGCTATTTTCTTTTTTAACAACATGAAAAAGGGTATGAAGCATAGCAGCTTCATACCCTTTTGTTTAGCTCTTATTTCAAATGTGCAGTTGCCTGGTTCATGACGTATTTTCCAACTCCAATATAGATCACTACAGCTGCTCCAATCAATACGAAAGTCATTGCGAACCGCTCCTTCTTAGTTATTTTTCGTTAAGTTTTCAGACGTTTACATTGAATTTGAAAATCATTCTCATTAATATATTATAAATTTCACGTTAATTCGTCAAGACATACTTTCATCTTACCCTTTTTACATGGTAAGATGTAGAAAAGTCGGAAAAAGGATGCGGTAATGATGAGTAATTCGAAGTACTTTCAAACTATTTTAAACGGGACAATCCACGCTTTAAAAACCATTCTTCCTATGGATATAGAAGTAAAGTCGCCTAGTATTATTTCTGAACCCTTTCAACAGCAACAAATGGGCGTATTAATTGGCTTAATCGGAGATTTAAAGGGACGCGTTATCATTGACTCCTCTCCCGAAGTGTTCAGCGGGATCGGTAGCACTATGTTCGGTATGCCGCTTGAAGGAGAAATGCTAGAATCCTTTACAGGGGAATTTGGTAACATGATTGCAGGAAATTTATGTACAGCTGTTGGGCAAGAAAGCTTAGAAATTGATATCACTCCGCCAACGGTGATGGTGGGCAATACAAAATTATATGGCTTTGAAAAGGCCTTTGCTCTCCCAGTTTCGGTCCCAAGCGTCGGTGCCCTAACAGTTCTATTAACAATTGAAGAAGAAGCGGAATAGAAGCTTGGTAGGTTTAAAGTCTGTTCCAAATAAGACATTATATGCAAGACATTCAGCATGTATGTGTAAGATTTGCCTTTCGCCCACAAGGGAATGAGAAGGACGGTTCTCCCCTCCTTAAAATCTATTATTTTTATTAAAAAAAGTTAATTACAATCATTAAGCAAGCCATCTCAATGACTTTTGAGATGGCTTGTTTTTTTTCTCTCTTAAATCCTTCACACTTTCTTCACATAATTCCCCTAGAAGTGTGATTTTTTTCACATCAAAATGCAATGGATTTCTATATGATGACTGTAAGAAACACAACAATAAAAAGCGTAGGAGGAGCAAAAATGGCAAATAAAAAGAAGTCAGATGAAAATTTAAAAGGTTCACTCTATGCAGTTTTTGGAGTAGGTATTATCATCATTTTACTTTGGGTGTACTGCTTCGATTTGTTCATTGGACGGTTTTAATCTACGAAGAAGGGACAGAAACATATGCACATACATAAGTATGAGAAATACTGGCTTGTGTTTGGAGTTACCACTTTAGTGGCATTCCTGATCATTCTCGGTATCGGAGCATTTCATCAAGGCTCCCATCCAAACAATGGTAAAAAAACACTAGATTACGAGAAAGTGAAAGAGACAGCACCTTTTGATAATCCAGGTGTCCATAAGGTAGAAGGTAAGGATTGGGATTACGAAGTGGTGGTAATTGCTTCTGCATTCAATTATAATCCTCCACAAATTGAGGTTCCACTTGGTGCAAAAGTGAAATTTATCGCAACAAGCGAGGATGTTATGCATGGTTTTGAGGTTGCAGGTACGAATATCAATATGATGCTTGAGCCTGGCTATATTTCGGAATATGTGACAGAAGTCAATAAGGTTGGCGAGTTTTTAATCGTATGTAATGAGTATTGTGGTACTGGACATACGATGATGCACTCTATGCTAAAGGTGGTGGATTCAAATGAGTCACACTAATTCAATGACAAAAGTGGATCGTCGAGATGCAAAGCTAGCAATGGCACATATTTACGTGGCATTTATCGCATTGTTATTAGGTGGTCTTGCAGGTTTATTACAGGTTTTTGTACGCTCTGGTCAATTTACATTACCAGCAGGCATTGGTTATTATCAAGTACTAACAGTTCATGGTGTATTACTCGGTCTTATATTAACTACATTCTTTATTTACGGCTTCCAAATTGCAAGTGTAAGTCGAACATCTGGTACATTCACTGATACTCAGAGAAAACTTGGCTGGATTGGTTTTTGGTTAATGACGATTGGTACAGCTGCTGCTGCAACGATGGTTTTATTGAATAAGGCAACTGTTCTTTATACATTCTATGCGCCATTAAAGGCACATTGGATTTTCTATTTAGGTCTTACATTCGTCGTAGTTGGTTCTTGGGTTGGCGGCGCAGGTCAAATTTTACGTTATGTCCAGTGGCGCAAAGAAAATAAAGCGAGTGGACAACGCAGCCCATTACTATCATTTATGGTAGTTGTTAATAATTTAATGTGGTTCGTGGCAACGCTTGGTGTGGCAGCTTCTGTTTTAATTCAATTGTTACCATGGTCCTTAGGTTTAATTGAGCGTGTCGATGTGGCATTATCGCGTACCCTTTTCTGGTATTTTGGCCATGCGCTCGTATACTTCTGGTTATTACCTGCCTATATGGTGTGGTACGTGATTATTCCAAAAGTAATTGGTGGGAAAATTTTCTCCGATTCTTTAGCAAGACTTTCGTTTATGCTGTTCTTACTCTTCTCTATTCCTGTAGGGATTCACCATCAGTTAACAGAGCCTGGTATTGATGGTACATGGAAGTTCATTCAAGTTGTTTTAACATTTGCTGTAATCGTGCCTTCTCTCATGACGGCCTTCTCGATGTTTGCAATGTTCGAGTTACGTGGACGTGAATTAGGTGGCAAAGGACTATTTGGTTGGTTTAAAAAATTACCTTGGAAGGATGCTCGTTTCTTCGTACCATTTATCGGTATGGTGTCATTTATTCCAGGTGGTGCAGGCGGAATTGTCAATGCCTCTTATCAAATGAACCAATTAATTCATAATACTATTTGGGTTACAGGGCATTTCCATTTAACGATTGCCACAGCTGTTGTTTTAACTTACTTCGGTGCGGCATTCTGGTTAATTCCACATTTAACAGGCCGTACACTTTCGAAGTCTTTAAATAATCTTAGTAATTTCGCTGGTATCTTATGGGCTACTGGTATGACGATTATGTCTTCAGCAATGCATATTGCTGGTCTGATTGGTGCGCCTCGTCGCTCAGATTACTCAGAATATGGTGGCGCTCAGCAGGCTTACGATTGGATTCCTTATCAAATCGCACAAGCTGTTGGTGGAACAATTCTCTTTATCGCCATCCTAGTGATCATTTATATCGTAGTGAAATTATCTTGGTTCGCACCTAAAGGCGAAGAGGAATTCCCAGTAGGTGATGTACATGAGCTTAGCGGTCCGACACCAGCTATTTTAGAAAACTTTAAAATATGGCTTGTTATTTTAGTAGCCTTAATTTTATTCGCTTACACAGTACCAATTATCGATATTATTTCGAATTCACCAGCCGGCTCCAAAGGCTATCAATTGTGGTAAGTATCCAAACGCATCTTCCTATAAAAAAGCGATTTCTCTGTAACGAGAAATCGCTCTTTTCACTTTATAATTGATAGAGTTTCGTATATTTTTCTTGTAAATAGTCTGCTAGGTACTTCGCATTTATGCCTTCCCCTGTCGCTTCCTTTAGCAATTCAAACGGCTTTTTCAATGCTCCATATTGATGAACTTTATTAGTTAGCCACTCTCGAATAGGTAGCAGCTCTCCCTTTTCTAGTAGCTCATCAAAGTTTGGAATATCCTTATCCATCGCGTGCTTCCACTGTGCTGCATAGATCATTCCTAATGCATAGGATGGGAAGTAATCGAACATGCCACCTGACACTCACTAACATGTCTCTCGATGTTGCTTACTCTGAAAATCGTCAAGTAAATCCCTCAATTACTCATAAATTTAAATAATTGTCCCATAACATCATATTCTTGAGCAGGAATTGCATTAATTAACTTATTATATTTTCCATCTGCCTATGTTCCTTCTTTTCCATATAAAAGTTACCAAGTTACATATACTTCACAAACTTAATCAAATTCTAACATAAATACCCAAATACTTCTTGTTGAGTAGATTTGTAATAAAGTTTGATTAAATTAACGATATCAACCTTGATATGAGAACAAAACTAAAGAGCAAGTTTTGAAAAAATGATTGTTCAAAACTTGCTCTTATTTAATGGGATTGATTAAATTTTTTAAAGTTCGATAATATTTGAAACTCTTGTTGTACAAAGCGCTACGTTAACTCAATTAGTAATTCATTATTTAACCAACGTTTGAAGACTTATTAACACGGGGGCATACACAACTAGTGGAATAAGCAAAATTACTGCACCAATTTTTTTATTCCCCTTTTGTAATAATAAAAGAGTAGTCAAGAAAAATAATGGATAAATAATAAAAGTAATTATTAATACACCATCAACTACTTGATACAATTTTCCTGTAAATGCACTTATGAATGGGATTGAAATCCATTCTAGTACGCAAAATGCAATAACCAATATCCACAACCATTTAAGTGTCACCATAATCACCCCTAAATTTTTTAAAAAAGTATCATACATAAGCTACACAAAAAAATATTTACTCAACAATCTGGCCAGATTGTTTAACACAATAGTTCAATTTAAAAATCACTCTTTATAATGTTGAACATTATATAAAAAAATATTGATGTAACATGAAATGTAGCTTACTTTCAATCTTAACTTGTAATTTTAGTAGCCTTATTTATATTAGCTTACACAATTCCAATCTTCGAAATTATTTCAAATTCACCAGCGGGCTCAAAGGCTTTAAGCTTTGGTAAGAATATTTTCAAAGCAACAAGCGATTTCTCTAAAATGAGAAATCGCTTGTTTTTCTATAACTGATATAGCTTTGTATATTTTTCTTGTAAATAATCTGCTAGGTACTTAGCATTTAAGCCTTCCCCTGTCGCTTCTTTCAGCAATTCAAATGGCTTTTTCAATGCTCCATATTGATGAACTTTATCAGTTAGCCACTCTCGAATTGGCAGTAGCTCTCCCTTTTCTAGTAATTCATCAAAATTAGGAATATCCTTGTCCATTGCATGTTTCCACTGCGCTGCATAGATCATACCTAACGCATAGGATGGGAAGTAACCAAACATGCCACCTGACCAGTGCATGTCTTGTAATACTCCCTGTGCATCTGTCTCAGGACGAATACCTAAATATTCCTCATATTTATCATTCCATACCTGTGGGAGATCCTTCGCCTGTAAATCGCCATTGAAGAGGTCACGTTCAATTTCATAGCGAATCATGATATGTAATGGATATGTTAGTTCATCTGCTTCAATGCGAATCAATGATGGTTCAACCATATTGATGGCACGTAAAAAATCGGCTAATGGCACATCACCAAATTGAACTGGTGAGAAGTGTTGAAGGCGCTCATAGTTATGCTCCCAGAACTTTTCATTTCTGCCGACAAAGTTTTCATAAAATAATGATTGGGATTCATGAATCCCCATCGATGTACCAGTAGCTAATGGTAGACCTGCAAGTTTTTCATCAATATTTTGCTCATACATCGCATGACCGCACTCATGAATTGTGCCAAAAATAGCTGAACGGAAATCATTTTCATCATATTTCGTCGTAATACGAGCGTCACCATAGTTTAAGCCAATCATGAATGGATGGACACTTTCATCCAAGCGACCAGCATCGAAGTCATAGCCGAGCTGAGCAAGCAATTCTAACGATAATTCACGCTGTGCCTCACGCGGGAAATGCTTAAATAACATTGCAGTATCGGGTTTATTCGATGCATGAGCAATTTTTTGAACAAGCGTCACAATAGACTCTCGTAATTCACCAAATACTTGATCTACGACATCTGTTGTCATATCTGGCTCATATAAATCTAGTAATGTATTGTATGGAGATCCATTTTTAATGCCCCAATATTGAATGAATTTTTTCTGCCATTGTATGATTTCTTCTAGGTATGGTAGGAATAGAGCAAAATTATTCGTCGCCTTCGCTTCTTCCCAAGCCGTTTCTGCCTTCGATTGAAGAATGACGAATTCTTTATATTCATTCGCAGGGATTTTTTTATTTTGATCGTAATTCTTTCTTACTTCTTCTACTAAACGTAGTGTTACATAGTCAAGATCAGCTTTTTGTGCCTCTAATGCTGCTAGAAGCTCTCCTAGTTCTTCACTCGTCTGCATATCAAATAAGGAGGCTGATAATGTACCAATTACCTCAGAACGTTGTGCTAACCCCTTTTTCGGTGCACCCGTCCGCATATCCCAATAAATCAAATTGAGCGCTTCCTCATAATGCTGCATTTTCTTCACATAGTCTGTAAATTGTTGAACAGTCATGCATTCATCCTCCTTTTCACGTTATAAGTTTATCATATTTTCGAAAATTTTGTATATTGCGGACTTTCTAGGATAATTATTCAGAATATTCCTTTTTTATCTTCTCTATTAGTTTGATGTATTGTCTATCCCCTAATCCATAGTGTGGAAATAGGGAAAACAATTGCTTTAACAGGTCATTTTGAGATAGATTGAGGTGGTTTTTCATATACGTAGTGATCTCATTCTCTTCATTTAAATAGCTGAAAAATAATTGAATGCCCTGATACATGACAGGTATAAGCGTTGTCTTGGGTAGACGATGGTGCATTAAGACCTCTTGATAGACCTCCCCATACGGTCCAAGTTCTATCTCTGTTTCTTCCACATCATAGGTCATTTCCTTGACCATATAATAATAGACTTTGCCTTGATACCTTTTTTGCTCTAGGAAAGCAAGGACGGTCAATAAATTCATCTGACAAAACATATCATCTCCAAACCATAAAACAATACATTTATAGTCATTTGTTAACAATGGCTTCAACGGCTTCAATGTCACCTGCTCATATTGCTGTAAAGACACCTCATGCCCTATAGCACGCAGTTTATTAAATTCTTCACTGAAAATCGGACTAATCGTTGGATTCGCACACATCGCTTCATTGAAAGGAACGTAATCACTGTTGCCCATTAATTGTTGTTTTGCGAACTCCTCATACATCATTTGACCATTTAATACATTCAATAGCTCTTGATCGTATTGCACATTCATCTTCTCTTGTAATGCTTCAATTTTTAATTTCTGAGAAATATCCATCGTCAACCATCCTCCATCATCCTGTAATCTTAACTTTACAAAGGTTTGTAAAGGTTGAGGAGACTTTCTGTAATCATTCGGACTTATACCAAAGTACCTTTTAAAAGCTCTAGAAAAGGATTCCTGCGATGAAAAGCCGTAGTGAAAGGCGATGTCGATTATTTTCTTTTGGGGATCTTTTAATGCAATAGTAGAAAGATAAATTTTACGTAGTGATCTATATTTTTTAATCGTCATCCCTGTCGTCTGATGGAATTTAAAAGAACAGTAATAAGGAGAATAACCTATATCCTTTCCTAATTGCTCTAATGAAAATCCTTCTAATAGATGAAGCTCAATCCAATCAATCATCTCCTGTACAATGTTGTTCATCCACATCCCTCCTAATTTCATTATAGTAGAGGCGATAATTTTTTTTATGATATAAGTTGTGAATAAAAAAACTGCAGCAAACTTTACAGAGTCTGCTACAGTTTCTGCTCCCATAACTAGAGGAGAGCTTTCTATATAATTGGGGATTTATACTAGCCTTCAAGTCATGTTCGGTTTCCAATCAAACATTTTTTGAGCTATCATGAAGTTTTATTGGAAAGAAAGTTGGGGATCCTTTCGATCCATTGAAAAATAGAGTCTGTTTACTCTATTCAATGTTTTGGCAAATAGCAATTACCTGTTTCACAGCCTCTGCAGAGTGCTGAAGGGCTGTTTGTTCTTCATTTGTTAGGTGCAATTCGATGACAGATTCGATGCCATTGCCACCTAAAATAGTTGGTACCCCTAAAAAGAGATCGTGGTACCCATATTCTCCTTCTAATAGGGCAATAGAAGGGATAATTTTTCGTTGATCTTTGATAATAATTTCAACCATTTGGGCACACGCTGCGGCTGGAGCATAGTAGGCACTACCATTACCTAGTAAGCCAACAATTTCACCGCCGCCTTTACGCGTACGCTCCACGATTTGCTGTAGTCGTTCCTGAGGAATTAGTTTCTCTAATGGAATGCCGCCTGCATAGGAATAATGGATTAGTGGTACCATTTCATCGCCGTGTCCTCCTAGGACGAAGCCTGATACATCCTCTGGTGCAATGTGAAGCTCCTGCGCCACAAACGTGTTGAAGCGAGCTGTATCTAACACACCAGATTGACCGATGATACGATTTTTGGCAAAGCCTGTTTCCTTATGACACACATATGTCATGGCATCAACAGGATTACTCAATACAACAACAATACTATTTGGAGCATAGTGTTTAATTTGTCTTGAAACCTGTTGAATGATTTTAGCATTTGTTGTGACTAAGTCATCCCGACTCATTCCTGGTTTACGTGGAATACCTGCTGTAATGACAACAATATCCGCGCCAGCGATATCTTCATATTGACTCGTGCCTTTAATGGACACATTGAATTTTTCGATGGGGCCTGTTTGTAGCAAATCCAAAGCTTTCCCTTTTGTCGGGTTCTCGGCTTCTGGAATATCAACAAGCACTACATCGCCTAATTCTTTCTGTGCTAAAAATAAACTCAGTGTGGCACCAGTGTGGCCTGCTCCAATAACAGCGATTTTATTTTTACGAAATGCCATTATGCCTCACCTCGATTATCTGTCGCTGCTGTTGTTTCTGTTGTTTTTTTAGCACGGGTTGCTGCTGGCGCAGAGACAGCCTTTTTCTTTGGTGCCTCTGGTCCTTTAATCATTTTAAAGACATCTTCATCAGGTCTCGGAATGACGTGAGCGCCTAATAATTCACCAACACGCATAGCTGCTGCTTTTCCAGCCTCTACTGCAGCTTGTACAGAACCTACGTCACCCTTCACGACAATCGTCACGATGCCACCATCCACAAATTCTTGTTTGACGATTGTGACATCTGACGCTTTAATCATCGCATCAGCCGCTTCATAAGAGCCTACTAATCCTTTTGTTTCGATCATTCCAATTGCGCTACTCATTGTCCTCACCTCTCATTACTTCTGTAGAATCAATAATACCAATGACAACTGCATCAATCGGTAACGGATTATCTTTCATAATATAGCGAGATGACCCACCACTTGTAATCAGGACATCATCACCAATACCCGCTCCTATACGATCAGCTGCAACCATTTCTGTGCGAATCGGCTGTTGATTGGAATCAATGGGTTGAATGATTAGTAGCTTTAAACCATTCAGCCCCTCCTCCTTGCGTGTTGCCCATACACTGCCTATCACTCTTCCCATTTGCATGAACTTCACCCTCTTTATGCGACACAGATTGTCTTACTACTCTGAACGAATCGTTAATGTTTTATTTAACTCTCGCAGCTTATCATAAGCCAATGCTGTCACAATGGTTTTCTTTGGAACGACAATTTCTTGTGCATCGATATCGAGCACTTCTATTTGTGAAAGTAGCTTTTTGTCATAATGATAGACAGATGGTTGCTCTACTTTCTGTACGACTGGCGACTGCTCTTTCACAGTGATCATAGGTTTACTTACTTGATGATGCACGATTTCTGCAAGCGTTCCTTGCTGAATTAACCCTGCATTTGCTTCATCTGTATCAATATGCATTTCTAAGCGATAACGCTCTGAAACACGGATAACCACATTCGATAAAATAATCGGGCGAATACCTTCTACCTTAATTTGGACGGATTGCCCATCTACGACTTGGAATCTTGCACTATCCGCTGGGGACATATGAATATGTGCCTGTGCAATAATGAGTCCTTCATTTAACACAACACTCCCCTTTGGACCAATCAATGTAACAGGACTGGAACCTTGAATATCACCAGATATTCTTAATGGTGGCTTCAGACCCAATTTCATAGCATCTGTCCAGCTTACTTCCACTTGCGATAAGGAACGAGCGGGGCCAAGAATACGCACTCGTTCAATTGACCCTTTTGGACCTGCAATTACTACAGTTTCCTCCGCAGCAAATTGTCCTGGCTGTGAAAGCTCAAATTTCGGTGTGAGCTGATAATTTTCACCAAAGAGCTGTTCAACTTCTGCTTGTGCAAGATGGACATGGCGGGCAGATACACCAATCGGAATTTTACCGTCATGTGGAGGGGAAGATTGATTTTTTAAGACCTGTTGCAGAACTTCTTCCACAATTTTTTGCACTAAATTTTCTTGCATCTTGCCTCCTCCTTACGATGATACTTTTATTAATTTACCCTGTGCCTGCTGTTTGATAAAACCAGCATTTGCTTCATCCGTATCAATGTGCATTTCCAGACTAAAATCATTTGAAACACGTACAACGACACCTCGGAAAGTGACAGGTCGATCACTTACAACTTCCACTGAAACTATTTCATTATTGCGTACTTCCAATGCTTTGGCATCTTCCTCAGTCATATGAATATGCGCTTGCGCAATGATGACTCCCTGCTGGATCTCTATTTCTTTGTCTTGCGAAAGTATTTTAATGCCCGCAGAATTGTCTATATCACCTGATTGGCGTAAAGGTGGTGTCACTCCTAGCTTCATGGCATCAGTGCGGCTTACCTCTACTTGGGTTGCTGGTCTTACAGGTCCAAGGACACGGACATTATGAATAACGCCTTTAGGTCCCTCAATAGAGACGCGCTCTTTTGCAGCAAATTGCCCTGGCTGTGATAAGTCGAAATCTTTCGTTAGGGTTGCATTTGGACCAAAAAGTGCTTGTAAATCCGCTTCACTTAGATGGATATGACGAGCCGAAATGGCCACTGGAAAAGTTTTTGTTGCTGTTGTCATGTTAGCCACCTCTTTATTTTGTTGATTATTTTATCAGGACAAGGTGAGAGCTGTTCTAAAGTTAGATCCAGCTCTCTTCTATAAATGGTAGTTATTTTTCCATCTATAGCGTTTGAAAGAACATGAAATTATGCTTCTGCTTTTGGTAAAATCATTTCTAATTCGTGGTGTGGACGTGGAATTACATGGACAGATAATAGCTCTCCTACACGTTGTGCTGCTGCTGCCCCTGCATCTGTTGCTGCTTTTACTGCACCTACATCACCACGTACAAGAACTGTTACGATCCCGCCACCTACATGTACTTTGCCTACTAAATTAACACTTGCTGCCTTTACCATTGCGTCTGCTGCTTCAATTGCTCCTACTAAACCTTTTGTTTCTACCATTCCTAATGCTGTACTCATTTGTCATTCCTCCAAATAATTTATTTATTTTGTAATGTGATTTGTTTTAATACTTGATCGACAATTTGTTGAACCATCGTTGTATCAAGAGTAGGTTCTTGTGAAACTACCGATTCAACAACGGACTGTACTTCGAATTCTGGTTTTGGCACTTCAACATCTTTAATGCCATACGCCATACGTTTGATATTTAATAAATGTCTTGCTGTAATGTTGTCTGACGTAATATTGCCGCCAAATGTCCCACAGCCTAATGTAAAGGATGGTGCTAAGCCCGTTGTGCCACCTACTGCACCAATTGAGGATAATGTATTAACCACAATTCGTGATACTGGTAATTCGACAGAAAATTGCTCTGCTAATGCTGCATTTTCAGTGTGAATTGAGCATGTATGTCCGCGTCCTCCAATATTTAATAGGTCAATCATCACCTGCTTGGCTTCTGTACTGTTTTCAACAACATAAAGCGCAAAGATTGGTGATAGTTTTTCAAGAGAAAATGGAATATTTTTACCAATCATTGTTTCGAAGCCCACAAGAACTTTTGTATCGTCTGGTACCGTAATACCGACAGAATCTGCTAGGCAAGTAGCTGATTTACCGACAATCTGGGGATTTACTTTCCCAGGAACTGGTGAGATCAATTTTTCCATTTTAGCTTTTTCTTCGGCATTTAATAGATAGGCACCATTTTTCTTTAATTCTGTTTG
Source organism: Lysinibacillus sp. JK80 (assembly GCF_027557635.1). Classification (NCBI taxonomy): domain Bacteria; kingdom Bacillati; phylum Bacillota; class Bacilli; order Caryophanales; family Bacillaceae; genus Lysinibacillus; species Lysinibacillus sp. JK80. The sequence continues at coordinate 1,481,619 of NZ_CP058997.1, forward strand.
CACTTGCTCTGCAATCACCTTATCCACAATAATGGCTTGTTCTGTTGCACAGATTGTGCCATTATCAAACGATTTACTTTGCACCAATTGACGTACAGATTTTTGAATATTAGCCGATTTTTCAATATAAGCTGGTACATTTCCTGGCCCAACCCCATAGGCAGGTTTGCCAGAGCTATAGGCCGCCTTGACCAATGCACCACCACCCGTAGCTAAAATTAAATGGATGTTTGGGTGCTTCATTAGCTGCTGTGTTGCCTCCATGGAGGACATTGTTAAACATTGTAGTAATCCTTCTGGCGCACCTGCTTTTTCAGCAGCTACTCGACAAATATCTAAAGCCTCTTTTGTACATTTCACTGCATATGGGTGTGGACTAAGCACTAAACCATTTCTCGTTTTTAAAGAAATAAGTGTCTTAAAGATCGCTGTAGAGGTTGGATTTGTTGTTGGTACGATACCAGCAATAACACCGAAAGGACTTGCAATTTCGGCTACTTTTTTCATCCGATCATAGCCCACAATACCAACTGTTTTTAATTCTTTAATATCTTCATAGACATCTCGTGAAGCTACTTCATTTTTCATCTTTTTATGGTTAGGAATACCCATTCCTGTTTCTTGCACAGCCATTTTTGCTAAACGGTCTGCTTCCTTAAAGGCAGCATCCGCGACAGCCTTTACAATGTTGTCTACTTGTTGCTGTGAAAATTGCATATAGGCAGCCTGTGCTGTATTAGCATGTTTAACGGCATCTCTCATTTCCTGAATCGCTAATAAGTCTTTGTCTAATGTGGCCATAAAGCCGCCTCCCTTCTAGATCACTGGGTTTCTAGCTATATTTTCAATAGCTTCTCTGAATGCATGTGCCGCAGCCTCGCATGAAGATTGACTGCCAGTTAATAAGCCGCCCCCAAAATTGGTTTCAGATGGAGGACCAAAGAAAACCCTTAGCTCAACATCTGCAGCCTTTAATGCTGCATCTAATCCAACAACTGCCTCAAGCGGCGGTGCGATTAAATAAGCAAGTGGGGTGCCAACCTTTACATCTGCAAGCTCAGCAAGATACGTCCCACAGCTTGCCACGGTATGGGCAAACAAGGCATGATTGTCATTATTATTAATGGCTTCAAAATACGTATCAAATTCAATTTTTTGTTGAATGGCATCAAGACCACTACGAATTTCATCAGGTGAGCTTCCAGCAATAATGCCAATTACTTCACCTGACAATGGACCAGACGCATGTGCCGCTCCAGCATAAAAGCTTTTTGCATAAACAACATCGACATCTGCCTTTTTCGTCGCCTCATCTAAGGCAACATAGCCAACATCGTCGATTGTCAGTGTGACAAGCCCAATGCTATGATGATGTGGCTTTAAATCTAACTGCTCTGCTAGTTCACTGTTGACTCTTGGAATGGTTTGCATCGCCAAGATTTGCGCCATAATTTTTTGAGGATACATATTTCAGCCTCCTAACCTTCTTTTGCGACAAGCTCTACGCCACTTGCCTTATAACGCAGGATTTTTTCTACGACTGTGCCAAGATAAGCTCCCGCTTCTAATGGTGGGATACCACCCTTATGGATATTTGAAATTACCATACGTTCCGCTTCCACTGTCCCAATTCTTGGCTTGTAGCATAAATATGCACTCATCGATTCTGCTGATACGAGCCCTGGACGCTCACCAATTAGATAAACAATAACCTCTGCCTGTAGCAGCTCACCAATCTCATCCATTAAAGCAACACGCCCTTTATCGATATAGAACGTAGTACCAATGTCAATATTTAAATTGCTAAGACTTTGCTGAAGGGCTAAGTAAACATCTTGAACATTCTCCTCAATCGCACTTGCACTCAAGCCATTCGAGATAATAATCTGTACCTTTGGCTGTGGTTTACATTTTTGCTGAATCAATGCCTTTGATTCTTCTGATAAACGACGCCCTAAGTCAGGTCTTGTAATGTATTCTTCTTTATCTGTGACTTTCGTTGTGACCTGAAAGACATCAAGCTTTTGTAAAAGATCTTCTGTCACTTCGCCATATACAGCATCTACCGCAGCAGCATGATCAAGTCGGAATTTTAACCAGGTTTTCGTTTTCGGTCTTGTCCCTGCTCTTCCTACACCAATACGAGCAGGTGTATGTTTCTTAGCAGCCTGCACACTTTCACTTAACGAGCCCGCCTCAAACTGAAAGGGCTTGATCGGCACAGCGTCATTTACTGGTTGTTCGAAAGTAGCAGAAGTAACCGTCGTTACTTGCTGTGGAGCTCCATGCTGATACAGCTGAATTAATGGCTCCTGTGATGTTGCTATAGCTTCTGTTGTTCCTGAAAAACGATTTTCTACTGTATCATAAAATTTAATAAGTGGTTGTTCTGTTGGAGTAGCTGCTATTTCAGGTGTTTGGCTACCTGTACTTTTCTCCATCTTCTCCATGACAAGCTGTGTAATCATAGAAACTAATTGATCATTCACTTGACTCACCTACCTTTCAAAAATGGATAAATCGCCAGCTCTTGCTGACAGTCGACCATTTTCATAAATGCCCATTTTCTCTAACCATGCTAAATACTCTGGTGCTGGTTTTTTACCAAATGTTTGGAGTAATGTAGCCACATCATGGAAGCTCATCGATTGATAGTTGAGCATCACGTCATCGCCCATTGGCGCAGCAATAATAAAGTTAACACCAGCAGCTGTCAGCAATACACTTAAATCTTCCACATCATTTTGGTCTGCCTTAATATGGTTGGTATAGCAAATATCTACTCCCATAGGAATACCATGCATTTTGCCCATGAAATGATCTTCGAGACCTGCTCGAATTACTTGTTTATTGTTGTATAAATACTCTGGGCCAATAAAGCCAACTACAGTGTTCACAATATAAGGATTAAAATGTCTAGCAAATCCATAATTGCGCGATTCCAGTGTTACTTGGTCAATGCCCATATGTGCCTCTGCCGATAGCTCTGAGCCTTGACCTGTTTCAAAGTAGAATAAATTTGGACCAGTACCTGTTCCTTGTTTTTTAATGAGCTCCTCTGCTTCTCTTATTAAATCAGCAGAAATACCGAACGAACGGTTAGCAATTTCTGTGCCTGCGATACTTTGGAAAATCATATCTGCTGGGGCGCCTTGTTTAATTGCCTTCATCTGTGTTGTAATATGAGCTAATACACAGTTTTGCGTAGGAATGGACCAATCATTGATGAATTCCTTTGTAGCCGTAAGCACTTTTTTGACACTTTCAACTGAATCATCTACAGGATTAATGCCGATAACAGCATCCCCAATACCATAGGACAGTCCTTCTTTTAGAGAGGCGATGATGCCATCAATATTATCTGTCGGATGATTTGGCTGTAGACGAGATGACAGCGTCCCTTTTTGACCAATCGTAATATTACACGTTGAAAGTATTTCAACTTTATTGGCTGCATGTACAAGATCTAAATTGGACATTAGTTTTGTAACAGCGGCAATAATCTCGGAATTCATCCCTTTACTTAAACGCTTTAATTCACGATCACCCGTGTCATTTGATAAAATGTATTCACGCAGCTGCTCGATGCTCCAGTTTTTGATTTCTCCATATATTTGCTCATTAATATCGCCCTCAATAATGCGTGAAACCTCATCATTTTCTTGTGGCACTAATGGGTTTTCGCGGATATCTTTAACTAAAAGCTCACTTAATACTGCCTTTGCTGCGATCCGTTGTTGAACCGTCTCAGCGGCAATACCTGCTAGCTGATCGCCTGATTTTTCTTCATTGGCCTTAGCCATAACATCTTTTAATGATTTAAAATTATATTTTTCTCCACCAAATATCACCGATAAGTTCACATTCATCCTCCTTACTTTGAATGGAAGGCAAGGGTCTTCACCACAACAGGAACGACGCCAGATGGCAGAACCTCTCCAATGTCGATGTAATCGCCCGTTTCCACTTTAATTTGATCAATGCAAATAATTGATACTGTCGCATTTATGGCTTGTATGGTCTGTCCAATAATCTTTGCATAATCTGATTGAATGACTATGATAATTGGTATGTCCTTAGAGCATCTTGTCGCCAAATGTAGCAAAATGGCCTGACACAATGCATGTACATCCTGAAAGCTTAAATAGGGCAATTCACTAAAATAGAGGGCAAATGGCGAACGATTGTCCTGTATAGAAAATAGATCATTTGCTCTCTCTACTGCTGTCTTCACCGTCGAGTTGAAGTCTGTTGAAGGATCTATATGACAATTGAAGACAGGTACATTTTTTAGTGGTAATACTTGTGCATCCACCTGAATGGTTGCCCCACTGATTTCAGTGGTTTGTGTACCAGCACCAGTCACTGTTGCACGTGCTGTTTCCTCTGGTCGTAACCATAAAAATGATTGTAGCTGTTCATGCTGAAGTAGCATTTTCGCTAATTTTTCACCAATATCATCATATTGACGCTGGGTACATTCATTTTCATAAATACAAGAGGCCACTCCACCCGTAAAAACGATGGCATCCACAGGTTTATGCCAGTTTGGTAAATGCCCTAGTAATAATGGATGCTTTTCATCTCTGCATTGCCCATGAAGAATCATGGCAAGTGTTTGTACCATTTCTTCAAGACAATGTGTCACTCGAATATCTTCGGCCGCATCACCGACAGCTAACGGATTAGCCCATCGTTCCATCAATCGCATGAGTGGCGGAGAAATTGATTGAATCTTGCCATCCTTAAACTCAATCAATCTACCACCAACATGTAAGGTACATGTACCAATGACCTCTCCAAACTGCATAACAGCAATATTCGCTGTCCCTCCACCAATATCGATATTGGCGATGACTTTGGATGAATTCTTTGATTGCTGTAAAGTACCTGCCCCTTTGGCAGCAATGATGCCCTCTAAATCAGGACCTGCGGTAGCAACTAAAAAATGACCTGCGCCATCTGCAATGGTATGGACAACCTCACTTGCATTTTCCTTCGTGGCTGATTCACCAGTAATGATGATGGCCCCTGTTGCAATATCAGATGGAGCAATTTGTGCCAATTGATACTGTTGAGAAATAAATTCCTCTATCTTTTTCATATCAATGATGTCTTTATTGATAAAAGGGGTTCTAATAATTGGACTTTGATGCAACACCGTTTTCTCAATAATTTCAATCCTTGGCACATGTGTTACGCCAGCCACATTCTTTAACAGAAAACTACTGACAACCATTTTTGTGGTACTTGTCCCAATATCAATGCCTGCACTAAATATTTTTTCAGTTTTCACCCTACACCTCCCTCTCGCTACTGTGAGCAATACATGAGATACGGACTATCGCTTTCCTTAACAAATTGTTGAATTTCTTCATTTGTCTGGAGTTGAATCAATGGTTCAATCCATTCAATGCCAAGCTTTTGCCATGAAGAGGTTTTCACGATAGGGCCCTGCGTCATAACATTTTTTAATAAGGCGGTAGCCCTTTCTACATCTGCATCAGGGGCATCAATCTTGGTAATAACCCCTATTTGTATTTTGGGAATCCCTAAGCTGAATTGCGGAGGGAATACACTCCTTGCTGATGTGGCATCCTGCAAGTAAATCACATGGGTTACTTCCAAAGATGTTGCCATAATATTTCTGTAATACATTGGATTTTCAACATATTCACCTGGTGTATCAACAATCCAGTCATCATAAACGAGTGCTTGTGTTTTGTTGGCACTGCTTTCTTTGCCCAACAATGTATTCATCAATGTTGACTTTCCTGCTTGCACACCGCCTATTATCATTACTCGATTTTTCATATGACACATCCTATGATTTTGTTATTTTTGACGGTGTATAACCTAATACCTCGGATAAAAAACGATTGATTTCTAACATCGCCATTTCTACCTCTGACACACTACCAACAATAACGAGACTACCTGTAAAACGATCTAAAAATCCTAGTTTGACATTGGCAGCCTTTGTTGCTAAGTCTCCTGCAATAATTACCGTTTCACTTGGCGTACAAGTCATAATGCCAAGGGCACCTGCTTCTTGAATACCTAGCTTTTGAAACATTTCTGGATCAGGATTGGCAATAAGGTGACTCAATGTTAGCTGTTTACCCGGCACAAACTCCTGAATAAATCGTTTTTTCTCTTCACTCACACGTCATCACCTCACTTTTTAATCAATTAAGATTTTTGATCTGTTAAATACTCGCCTTCTTTGATAATGCCAGCCTTGCGATCTTCAATTTCCAACCTTAATGCAGTTGGTACTGAAAGCTTATAGGCTAAAATAATCGCAATAACACCCGCTAAAAACTTCCCTGCAATAACAGGTAAAATAATGGTTGGCTGGAAGTTCGCCGTGAATGATAAGTGATCACCTAATAAAAAGGCGGAACATACACCAAATGCAATGTTAATTACTTTGTCTTTTGGTGGCATATGGCGAATTAGTGTAAACATCGCTAAAATATTCGCAATCGTTGCTAAAATCCCAGCACTTCCTACAGAGGATAAGCCTAATTTTTTACCAGCTGCTTCAAGTGGCTTGGAAGCATACTTTCGAATTAGATACACCATTGGGAAGGCACCCGCTAGCATAATCCCGATATAACCAGCTGTTTCTAATGCTCGGAACTGATCGATTTCATCAGCCATGATTGGATCGAAGCCCCACGCGCCAAAAATCTTTGTAAAAATACCTGTAAAAATCTCAACAATAGAGAACACTAACACCAGTTTAATTCCCGCATCCATTACACGACCGAATACCATGAAGCCAGTAATCATGCCGTTTGGAATAAGCTTTAAGCCTAGTGCGATTAAGATAACGAAAATGAATAAAGGTAGTAAGTTAATTAATATTTGTAAAACAGAAATGGCAAATACATATGTAGGAGCCTCTGTTGTACTAATGACTTCACGTACTTCTGTGTTGAATAGCACAATCATGATCGAAGAAATAAATGCACCAATCGGAATTGTTAAAACGCCAGCCATAATTCCTAGCGCCATGTATTTATGATCACGATTATCCAACATCGCAAGGCCCATTGGAATTGAGAATACGATAGTAGCACCTGACATAAAACCAACAACAAGAGCCATTACCCATCCCTCATAAGACTCCTTTAATGCATTGGCTAATTGATAACCACCCATGTCCGAGGCTAAAATCGTAGTCGCTGCAATCGCAGGATCTGCACCAATTAACTCAAAAATCGGACTAATAAAATGACTAATAAACCATGTTAAGTAAGGTATAGCTGCCATGATCCCTGCTGCTGGGACAAAAATATGACCAACCGTATGGATCCCATTCATAAATTCTTTCCCAATTCCATACTCAGCATCTCGGATAGCTCCGATTGCCCCTAAAACAGCACAAATCATAATAATATAAACGATAACCGTTCCTATCATTGCCATCTTACTCATCACCCCTTTTTTATTTATAAATTTATATAAAAAAAGGCACTTTAAAGAAGAAATCTCTTTAAAGCGCCTTTGCTTCAACTATTGACTTGTAAGTTGTTAATAATTTGCTGTGCAATATGCACCATTTCCTGTTGTGTTTGCATGCTTTCATTGCGAATCTTACGGTAAGCTTCGTCCTCGCTTATATTTTCAGCCTGCATCAGCAAGCCCTTCGCTCGTTCAATGACTTTTCGCTTATCTAATTGTGTTTGCTTATGTAAGATCTCCCCATTGAGACGGTTGAATTTATCAATTTGATGAAAAGCAACCTCAAGCACAGGCAACACATTTTTTTCAGAAAACGGTTTCATTACATATCCTAATATATTATCCTGCTTCATGTATAGCAACAATTCTTTTTCACTATAGGCCGAGATGAAAAGAACGGGTATACCAAGCTGTTGTTCAATAATTTTACTTGCCTTTAAACCGTCAAGTTTAGGCATTTTAATGTCCATTAAGATTAACTGTGGTTTATGTAAAAAGGCTAATTCAATGGCTGTTTCCCCATTGTTCGCTTGAGCTACAACTTCGTAGCCGTTATCTTCTAACATAAACTTCAAATCAATCGCAATCAGTGATTCATCTTCGACAATCATAACTTTCCTAGTCATTTACGATAAATACCTCCTCACTTACAGGGAACTGAATTTGAGTATGTGTACCTTCATTACTAGGGATAATTGAAAATGAGCCAGCTAAATCATATTCTACAAGCCTTGTGATAATCTCCATACCAAAAGATGCCTTCACCTCTTGCATTCCAACGCCGTTGTCAGAAATATGAAGCGAAATTGTAGAATCTTCCTGAATGAATTGAATATCGATGATTCCTTCATCACGTCCGATAAACGCATACTTTAATGCATTTTGCAGTAGCTCACAAATAATGAGTGCTAAAGAGACTGCCTTTTTTGAATGGCAGAACAGCTGCAAATTTTCATGATGAAAGGCTAGTTGAATAGTTGCTGTATTAGACGTACCAATCATTTTATGACCAATTTTTTTAGCTAATGCGATAACGTCTACTCTTTCTTCAGCGTTATCTTCATTTTCTAAAATCAGCTCATACACCGATGAAATACTATAGATTCGATTTAATGCCTCTTGAAACGCACTTGCATTTGAAGCAGACAGATCATTGCGCATTTGCAAACGTAATAGACTTGTCACTGTCTGAAGATTGTTTTTCACGCGGTGGTGAATTTCTCGTATCGCAAATGTTTTCATCATTAGCTCATTTTCTTTCAGCTTAAGCTCTGTTAGATCATGAATAATGAGTAGCGTGACTTTCTCGTTATGACTGCGAATAGGAATCTTCTTCACAATAAAGGACTTACGATCAATCGTAATTTCTAAGAAAAAGACATCGTCGCCTTTATCATAGACCTCCTGTAAAAAAGGTAAGATTTTATCCAACGCTATATTGTCAAAATTTTCTAATCCAGATAGCTCCGAAATAAAATGATAGCCTGCTGGATTACTATAAATCACTTTATTTTCGTGATTTGTGAGAATAATCGACTCTACGAGTAAATCAGAAACAACTGGAATTGGTTGAGAATTAGGTTCGACAATATGCTCAATTAATGCAAACGGCATATTTTGAAAATCATCCTTCGGTGTCGTTTGCATCTTCACCATTTTTTCCTGAATCAACACAGCAATTACTTGCTGCTGCTCATTAAAAATTGGAATGACATTTTGCTCCACCGTTATGCCTTCCTGCGTAATTGCTCTGGAAATGGATGATTTTTCTTTATGTTTAAACGCAGCAAATACGGCTGGTTCAAAACTTTCAAATACGAATTTTCCGATAACTGATTTTTCGTATAAACCAATCTCTTTCTTTGGGAATGCCTCTGCCACAACAATTGCATGCGGTAAATTCTCCAACAGGCAATCTATGAACATGTAACAATCAGTCAACTCAGCATAATACGTTAGCGTAGCCTCTATTTCTATTAACTTGTCAATATCCGTTGCCGATAGATTTGTATATTTTCTACACAATGATTGAATGTTCGACAGGTTTAAGCCCCCTATCAAGGAATAGTCAGCAAGCAATTTGACTATTCTTAAAAATCTTTGTCATTATTATAAACCTTTTGTGAAATTATTTTCAATATAAAAAATATATTCTTTCACAAGATTTCGTTGCATTACAAAGAACTATATAGCTTAAAAGAGAAATATTCAACAGTTTTTTAAAGATCCATAATTTAACTACACACATAATGTTATTTCGATATAACAAAAACGAGCTTACCGTTTGGGTAAACTCGCTTCTTTTTATTTTATTTCTGGTACAACTGCTACTATATTTTCAAAGGCTACGCGCTGCTTTTGTTCATCTTCATTTAATAAAATGTGAATATCACCATGGTCATTCGATGTACGAATTAAGCGCCCCATCCCTTGCTGCAAGCGTAATTGCATGAAAGGTAATTCCACTTCCTCAAATGGGTTTTCGGCAAATGTACGTTTCGCATCAAATAATGGGTCCTGTGGAGGAAATGGTAAATCATAAATAATCACACGTGTTAATGCTTCCTCAGGCAAATCTAACCCCTCCCATAAATGATATGAACATAATGTTTTAACTGTTCCTTGCTGGAAGTCTCGAACAATGGCTGATAGCTCTCGATCTCCCTCAAATGCTACATACATACGTTCCATTAGTGGTAATTCTGCCTTGAAGTTTAGCATGGCTTGCTTCGATTTAAACAAAATCAACGTTTGCTCGCCATCACGCAGCAACTGCTGAACACGCGCTGTTTTGTCTCGTTGTGTAAGCTCATGTAAATAGATTTTCATAACCTCTTCATAGTCGAATGGGGATGGTACAGAAAATGATTGGTAATCTCGAATTCCTAAACTATAGGCAATATAAGAAAAGTCTTTATTGACCGATAGAGTGGCAGAAGAAAAGACGATTGGAAGCTTTTTAGAGAATAATTTTTCTGCTAAAACTTCTGTGATTAAACGAGGCATAATGACGAGCGTTTCTTCACCATCTGTTTCCTCTAACCAATCTACTGCATCTCCCTGTGCGATGAAAATACGCAACGAAGCCTCATATTGTTCTAAATATTCTTCCGCCATATTTAGCTCATATTCAGGAATCATGTACATTTCTGATTCAAAAACGAATTCTTCCATCAATGTTTCTACATCATCTATTAACTGCTTCCCGTAAGCAAGCAATGTTTTTGATTTGTTTATGCGTTTGCGATCTTCATTAGAAGCAACGATATCATCACGAAGCTGATCAAAAAATAGTTCATGATCATCCTGTAATTTCTCCATTGCATACAGTGTGCGCTCGCGTACACCATCTACCATCAAGCGCTCCAATAATTGCACGATAGTCGTCGCCTGTACTTTATAGGTCATCGCTTTTTGCGCAGCATACTCCAATAAATGTCCTTCATCCAGCACCATCATTGATACCTCAGGCAGTAATGCTAACTGACCTTCACGCTCACGAGATTCCTTTGTAGCTAAATGCTCCATTAGAAAATCTTGTGAACAAATAACAAGATCGGTTGATTTTCGATAATGAGAGCGATGCAATGTTTGCCCACAGCGATTACGAAGGTCACAAACCGAACATTGCATAATCGAATTGTAATTAACCTTTTGCCAATCCTCATCACTGACTGTTGGATAATCACTGCGTTCCCCATATGGATGAACAGCAATCATCGAACCTTGTGCATAAACACCATCAGGGATAGAAAAGGAAATATCATCAATCCATTCATCCGACTCCACTTTCTCTGCTTCCTCAAAGCGTTTTAAGCATAAATACTGATCTCTCGATTTTGCTAGACGAACATCAATATCAAGTCCTAACGTTTTTTGGAGTTTATAAATATCGCCCCCCTCTTTTACAAGTTGGTCGATTAATGTTTCATCTGCACAAGCAATCAACGCAGGTTTCCCTGTGTAACGTGCGTAGGAAATAGCTGGAAGCAAATAAGCGATCGTTTTGCCAGTTCCCACTCCTGCCTCTGCAAAGAGAACATTTTTTTCTTTTAGTGCTTGTTCTATTTGATAAGCCATAAAGATTTGCTCATCACGGCATTCAAAGCCCTTTTCTGGTAATTCATCATAAAGAACATCGCCCATCCAGTCACCTAATGAATCAAAAAATGAACGGTCCTTTGATAATGCAAATGGTAAAGATTTACGCAATTAATGTTCCCCCTCTAACTATCTGGTGCTATTATACGCGACGAAACGGAAGATAAGAAAAAATCTTATCTTCCGTTACTATTCGTTAATCTCTTTTAGACTTTTGACCCCAGAACTGATAATAATTTGTTTCAATAAAACCATTAAATAATTTACGTTTTTTCGTCGCTTGGCGTCCATATAATTCTTCAAAATTCTTCATGGAGGATAGCATATATACAGACCAAGTTGGATAGTTTTTCATGACCTTCCCAACATCGCGAATCACCTGTTCCACGACTTCCACATCACCAATACGCTCTCCGTACGGCGGGTTCCCAATCATGACACCATCCGTTAACTGTGTTGTAAAATCACGTGCTTGCATTTGCTTAAACGTGATTAACTCTCCAAAGCCTGCTTCCATTGCGTTTTCTTGCGCAATGCTGACCATACGGTGATCAATATCGGAACCAATAATTTCTAAAGGCTGATCATAGTTCGCTAAACTATCTGCTTCATCACGAACCGTATCCCAGATTGCAGCTTTCATCCATGGCCATTCCTCAGAAATAAATTCTCGGTTATAGCCTGGAGCTATATTTTGTCCAAACATCGCCGCTTCCAATGCAATAGTACCAGAGCCACAGAATGGGTCAACAAACGGGCGATTTGGATTCCATTTTGAAATTTGTACAAGTGCAGCTGCTAATGTTTCTTTTAATGGTGCCTCACCTTGAGCCTGACGATAGCCACGCTTATGTAGGCCAGCACCAGATGTATCAATCGTTAGTGTCGCCACATCTTTTAAAATTGAAACCTCAATTTTGTAAGTCGCTCCAGATTCATCTAAAAAGCCAAGTCGCTTATAATGCTGTTTCATTCGCTCAACGATTGCTTTTTTGGTAATGGCTTGACAATCAGGTACACTAAATAATTTCGATTTTACGGACTTTCCTGAAACAGGAAAAGCAGCGTCCACTGGTAAATACTTCTCCCAAGGGAGTGCCTTTACACTTTCAAATAATTGTTCGAACGATTTTGCTGGGAATTGCCCAACGACAATCTTTACACGATCCGCTACACGTAGCCATAGATTGGTACGCGCAATCGCCGTTTCATCGCCTTCAAAATATACTTTGCCATTGTCAACGGTTGTTTCATAGCCAAGTGCTTTTACTTCTTGTGCCACAATAGCTTCTAAGCCCATTGCTGACGTAGCTACTAATTGATAGTTTGCCATAGATTATTTCCTTCCTTGATGCTCAATTTCCCAATACTCCATAAACTCCATCAATTCGTTTAACGGGAGTGGTTTGCTGTAATAATAGCCTTGGATAATATCACAGTTCATTTTACGTAGTATATCCACTTGTTGTGCTTGTTCTACACCTTCAGCAACAACTTTCATTTTTAAGCGATGGGACATTTGAATAATCGCATCTACAACTGCCTGTTTTTCATCGAGTGATCCAATATGCTGGATAAAGCTACGATCAATTTTTAAACAATCTAATGGGAAGCGAACCAAATAGCTTAAGGATGAATAGCCAGTCCCAAAATCATCGATTGAGATTTTAAAGCCTAATTGTTTTAAACGAACCAATTTACTAACTGTCTCATTGGCACTGTTCATCACCGTTCGCTCTGTCACTTCTATTTCAAAATTGTTAGCTGGCATATTATAGCGCTCTAATATTGTTTGTATCGACTCCAAAAAATTCTGCTGTTTAAAGTGAATGCTCGAGATATTAATGGCGACAGGTGTTTTCCAACCATATTGTTGCATTTGAATGACTGCCTCACATGCTTTTTCGATAATAAGCTCACTTAATGGAATGATTAGACCTGTATCCTCCGCATAAGTGATAAACTCAGCAGGCGAAACAAAGCCTAGCCTCTCGCTATTCCAGCGGACTAGTGCTTCTAAACCTTGAATCTGCTCATTTTCCATAGAAATCTTTGGCTGAAAATGTAGCTCAAATTCACGGTTTTCTATTGCTCTTCTTAACTCAGAATCTAGCAATAGCACTCGTTGTGCGTCGGTTTGCAGTTCATCAAAATAGAAGGAATAGCCGTTTAATTCATTCTTTTTTGAATAAGTCATCGCTCTATCTGCACAATTGATCAGTTCTTCTGTGTTTTTACTATCAACTGGATAAACGCTAATACCAATACTTGTAGAAATAAAAACTTCCTGATCATTTATCATCATTGGCTGTTCAATACTACTAATAATTTGTTCAGCAAATTTTGCAGCCTCTTTCACATTTTTCACATTGGTTAATGTAATGACGAATTCATCTCCGCCATATCTTGCAATAATATCTTTATTTTTCAGTAATTTTTTTAGTCGATTTGCTACTTCTATTAAAATTGAATCTCCAACAGCATGGCCTAATGTATCATTAATTTGCTTAAATCGATCCAAATCTAAGAAATAGATCGCATGCTGCACTGAATGAGAAATAGCAGAAGTCGATTCCAAGAGATTATCCATTCTTTCGATATAGGCAAAACGATTGGATACATCTGTTAATGAATCCGTGAGCAAACGCTTTTCTAATTCATTTTCTACTATTTTTCTTTCAGACAAATCTGTGAAAATACCACAGTAATTTGTAACCTCACCCTCATCGTTGGTTACACAAACAATTGTTAACCATTCAGGATATACGTCTCCAGTTTTACGACGATTCCATATCTCACCTTGCCAAATGCCTTCTTGTCGTATCTGCTCCCACATCTCTAAATAGAACGGCAATTCATGTACACCAGATTGTAAAACGGCTGGCGTTTTTCCAACCACATCATCACATGTATAGCCTGTCACAAATTCAAAGGCAGGATTAACCATTACTATTTTTTTGTATTCATCAGTAATCATGATACCTTCAGATACATTTTCGAAGATTTTAAGTATTAAGGAAGTCGGATATTTAGATATCAGTTTCAGTTTATCCGTACTTTCCCAATTGTTTACTCCGTTCATGTTTCCGCTCCATCCTATCTCTCTATACTCCCTCTCAGAAGGGCATTTACGTCAGGCCAACCACTATGTAATCTATTACGCTCGGTGTAATTGTCACTGACGCTTCTCTTTCGTGCAATGAATGCGTCCAGATTTTTCGAATTTGCTCGAAAAGCGCCTCAAGTAAATCTATGACAATCGCCGAAGGCATTCTCTTGATAAACAGGTAACCATACACCTAAACTGATAAACCATTTATAGAGGTGGTTGTTATACCTGGCGTTTGCTTACAATACAAGTATGTGAGCAGTCAAGATCAATACATCACATTGATGCTATAACCGTTTTCAGATGTTGTGACTTAGAAGCGGTAGCGATACTTCTCAAACGTATAGCGCATACCAAGACTTGATTAACAAGGTTACTTTTTCCTCATGAATTCAAAATAAAAGCTCTCCACCGAATTGGAGAGCGCTTGTTATTTCGTAGATAAGCATCAAAAAATTCCATAAGCCATGTTTTGTTCCCGAGTACTCAAACAGCTTGCGCCTCGTACGATCAGGTGGTAATCATCTATCTACAGAGCAAACTCTGTCCCTCTATCCGTTCAATTCCTTCTAGAGAGTGCCCCTACCATAATTTGGGTTTCTCACTCGTGGGGTTTACCTCGTTCCACCTTGCAAGTTTCCAAGCAAGCTTCGTCACTGTGGCACTTTCAGGAAGTGTCAACCATATCCAGAGGACTTAGGTTTTCCTTCCGCCGTCAGCCTTAATAGCTGCCTTACCTTATTTTTTCAGTAAGCACGAACACTACGGTCATCTCAGAACCGTGCGAGCATGGACTTTCCTCTACGACGTCTAGCGCCGCAGCGATTACCAGAATTTCGTGATGATACGAAAGATTATACTAGAGTTTTATGTTAAATACAATATAATTGACTAAATTTATTCGTACAGCTTGCTACCAAATACATGTTTTTCTAAATTAGAAAGACGTTTTAAAATATCAAAATTCGTTGTACCAGCTGCCGCTGAAGCAACCGGTTGTCTCTTAGGTGTGCTTTCAATTTCTTCTTTTAACTGTCTATTTTCTTCACGTAGTTGGGCCACCACTTTTTCAAACGTTTCATAGTCTTGAATAATTTCATCAAGAAAAGAATCTACTTCTTCTACATTGTAGCCTTTAAAGTTCTTTTTAAATTCCTTTTCAAGGATCATTTTTGACGTTAATTTAATGTCCATTCACATCGCCCTTCCTCACACTACATACACGAATACATTATAGCATACTTCATCACATTATATCGTCTGAAAATACTAATTGTAAGGCTAAACTTGTCGTTTCACGCGCTTACCCACGAATTTATTTCTTATTTCCTAATCTGTGTAGTCTCTTTTCCCAAGAAATTTCCCATTTTTGTTTTTGTTCTGCTCTCCATTGCCCATTATTTCGAATGAGACGTATGCCTTCTTGCGTATAATAAAGGGCCTGCTCATAATCCTTCATTTGGTGCTCATAAAGTATGGCTAGCTGCTCAAGGGCATGTAACTTTGTTCTTGCTTCAACAAAATGAAGGGAGGCCACGAATGAGTCAATAGCTTCACTATAGCGTTTATTCTTCTTGTGCTGTAAAGCTAAATAATATTGAGCATGGCCCGCTTCTAGCGCATCAAATTTTGATGTCACCTTTTCTAAAATCCTCACACTTTGTGTGCTTTCTCTTAAATCACCATACCATTTCCCAATGTTGGTGAAAGTTTTTGCTGATTCTTCATGGTCCTGCTCGAACAATAAATACGTAGAATGACTATACAGTGTGATAAGTGATAGTAAATCCCACTCATTATGATGCAAAACCTTTATAAGAGCATCTGGAATGCCACTTTTTACTGCATCCAAATAAATAATAGGTGCGAGATGGCCTGGAATATCCCCTTTACGCGAAAAACCAAGCTTTTCTTCCTCGACAGATTTTAATTTTAAGCGCTCCATATCATTTTTCCATAAACGCTTCGAACTATGCAACAAATCGATCTGTCGCTGAGAGCGTAATTTTGGTAAGGTTTTTTGATGCAATGTCCATCGTGTTTCAAGCTGTGGCCAATCAAAGCTTTTCCCATTATAGGTAATCACAGTAGCTGACTTTTGCCAAAGCTTGGATTCAAATAAGAAGGCTGCTTCATGTGCAGGATCTGCCATAATATATTGTGTGAGGATAAAGGATTCTTCAGCTACTTCTAAAAATCCAAGCAAAAAAATATGGGTCCCAACACCCTTTAAACCTGTTGTTTCCGTGTCAAAAAATAAGACGGACTCTTCCATATCTAGCGCATAAGGATGATCAAACTCAGCATCTTGCCATTTTTTCAGGGCTTCAAAGAATGATTGCAGTTGATAATGTCCATGCTGATAGCTAAACGGATAGCTTACTTGACGCTTAAATACGATGCCGAAATCATTTTCAACAACCGTTAGTCCCGCCTGTTTCCATTGCTCTGTATAGCTTGGCCTAGCAGGCTTTTGGAACGCTGGTTCTTCAACCTTTTTAGCGGACATCGGTTTTTTTCCCAGCATTTTTTTCATTTGTAATATTTTATTTTCGTAAGACATGAATTTCACTCATTTTCTGCTTATTGTATAAGACATCTCTCTTGCAAGAGTAACATGATTGTTAACCTCATTCAAAATATTCTTCGAGGAAAATCGATTTACCATGAATACAAACAAGAGGGTGAAAGAACATATTGGCGTTCCTCACCCTCTGTTTACTATACCATTAATTGTTGCAGTAATTTAGCTACCTTTCCTTTTGTTTGGAGCAATGATTCTTGTGCCCCAATACAGGAAGGACAGCCCGATTCACATGCACAATTTGTAACATGCTCATATGTTTTCATGATTAGCTCTTCCCATAGTTCATATACCTTTTCACTTAAGCCGATGCCACCAGGATACTTATCATAGACAAAAAACGTTGGCCGCTCATTATGTGTGGCCTTCACCTGTGGTACAACGGCTACATCGCTACTATCACATTGAATAAACAAAGGAATGAAGGCATTCATCGCGTAGGCTACCCCAGTCATAGCATCTGTTAGCTCTTCCTCTGTCCATTTATCTGGTGCTGTAAACGATAGCCACGAAGCACTTGTATGCATCTCATCAGGTGGTAAATGTATAGGTCCTGAGCCAATATTGTCATGTGTGCCGAAGCGTATTTTCTTGAAAATCGTTGCTTGTGCAATTAAGCCAACATCGCCAAAGCAGATTGTTCCACCTGCATATGAACAGTTACGATCTTCCTCTAAAACTTTCATTTCAACTGCTAGATTGGCATCTGTATAGTAATCAACATCTACTTCACGTACGTAGGCTTTCTTTTCTTCCCAGTCAAGCTTCTCTACTTGGAACTGAATGCCTTGGTGCAAGTAAATGGCTTCTTCATGCAAGAGTGTCATGGCACTATGACGATCCATTTCACCAATAACCTTTGTCTGTGCAGGAATGGTAAGATCAATAATGACTACATTTTCTTGTGACGCTGAACGTAAGCTAATATCATGCGCCGGAAAACGATCACTCATCCAATGCCATTTATCACTCGTCTTAAAAACTACCCCTTCTTCTGCTAAATACTCCAGCAATTCTTGTATGTCATATTCTCCATACGTATCGCCTGTTGAAAAAGGTAGCTCGAAGGCAGCACACTTCAAATGATCCATTAAAATCAGCATATTTTCTGGATAAATACGTGCTTCCTCTGGTGTACTGCCTAGTAAAAATAGTGGATGATTGACTACATACTGGTCCAATGCGGAAGATTGCGCAACATAAATAATCAATGCCTCATCCTGACGTCTCCCTGCACGTCCTGCTTGCTGCCAAGCACTCGCAATATTTCCTGGGTAACCTGTCATAATACATGCTTGTAATTGACCGATATCGACACCTAATTCTAATGCATTGGTGCTAACTACTGTTTGGATTGTTCCATCACGTAAGCCTTTTTCGATGACACGTCGTTCAGATGGCAGATACCCACCTCGATAGCCACGTACAGATTCATCGAGCAGCTTATTACGTGTAAGTTCCTTTAAATAGGTTACAATCATTTCTACTCGTACCCTACTTTTGGCAAAAATAATGCATTGAATGCCAGCCGTGTACAACCTCTTAGCTAAATCACTTACCTCTAATACAGCACTTCTACGCACGCCAAATGTTTTATGAATAATTGGCGGATTGTAAAAAAGAAAGGTTTTCTTACCAACTGGAGCACCCGAATCAGCAATGAGCATGTGTGATTCATTCGTTAGTAGCTCAGCAAGCTCTTTAGGATTTTTTATGGTAGCCGATGTACAAATAAACACTGGTTTACTCCCATAAAATTCACAAATTCTTTTTAATCTCCGAATAACATGCGCCACATGGGAACCAAACACACCTTTGTATGTATGCAATTCATCAATCACAATATATTGTAGATTCTCAAAAAGTGAAACCCATTTTGTATGATGCGGCAAAATACCCGAATGAAGCATATCAGGATTCGTCATCACGATATGCCCTGCCTTACGAACCTTTTGGCGAATGCCTGGAGCCGTATCTCCATCATAGGTATAGCTTAAAATCTCCTCACCGCTTTGCTCAATGAGCTCATTCAAATCATTTTTCTGGTCCTGTGCCAGTGCCTTTGTTGGAAATAAATAAATGGCACGTGCATTTTTATCCTCCATTATTTTTTGTAGCACTGGCAGATGATAGCAATAGGATTTACCTGAAGCAGTTGGCGTAACCGCTGTAAAAGATGTACCACTCTGTGCCAAATCAAATGCCTCTCGCTGATGTGTATAAAGCTGCTCAATCCCTCTTGTCTGTAAGGCTTTCACTAAAGAAGGATGTAAATTCCTGGGAAATGGTGCATAGTTCGCTGGACGCCCCTCTAATGTTTGCCAGTGCAGGATACGCTCTTTAAGTTCTTCATCATATCTCCACTCATGTAAAAGCTCGCTAATCGTTCGTTTCTTCGATAGCATCCTTTTCTCCCTCCTTAACTAATCGTTCAAATATTTTCAAAGTATAGGAAGTAGAATGTATGGCATCTAAAAAACGTTTTTTACTTGTTTCTTTATAAAAAGATTGCACAACAAATTGCTCCATCGATTCAACGACTGAAGCAATTTGTTGCGTATGCATGTATTTTGGTCGATTTTTTTGAATCCATTTATTGGCTTCTTGCTGCCATACCTTTAAAAGTTGATGAATTTCATCTGCATGTGGCTTTACCTCTTGAAAAAAATCAGGTGTTCGATCTTCCTCACGCATTTGCCAAAAACGTGAAACGCACTGATCACATTCATCTATTAATTTGGATGTTTGCTGGATAACTAACAATTTTGCACCTCATCTCTCAACAATTATACATAGCAAATATATTTCGTAGTGACGGCATATACATGCTGAGTATGTTTTGTTCAGCTCGTCATCTATGGAAATATCACTGTTTATGACACCTATTTACCACACCTTTATGGAAAATAATGTATCAATCTTCATGCTATTGCGTTAGTTCAATTGCTTATAAGATAAGTGTACCAAAGTCTATGATTTTTCACTACTAATAGGCGAACAAGCATTCTTTACTTGCCAGTTCTTTTCTGCTAAGCTTACTTTCTGGCTAACCGCTTTAAGTTGCATAAAAAAATGCAAACTATGAGCATTGTTTTCCAATGACACTCTCGTGAAAAGTAATTGATTGACCAGATCTAACTGCGCAACTAATTGTTCTAACTTGTTCAAAATAACGCCTCCTTTGCTTTACTTTAGTATTCCTCGTATGTATAGAATTACCTTCAGGCGTGACAAAATAAGCGTAAGTTAGCTGAAAGAAGAAGATTTTCGATAAAATTTTAATAGTGAACCTCTGACCAAAAAAATCGTCATGAATGAAAGGTTGCTGTGTGAGTATATTTTCATCCCAATGACCTATTTAAATTTATCAGTTATTTTGACGATTCTAGTAATAATAAAGCTGGCGATTTTTCGACGCAAATTATTCATACGTACCATTTGTTTTCTACTATTCTAGTAACAATTTCATGAATGATGGAGGTAGAGAACAGCTATTAAAACATGGTAAACTAGTGGATAGAAAAGCAGTAAGGTAAAGGGTGAGTTTAATGACAATTCGTTATCCAAACGGGAAATTGTATACCCCAAATGCTTCTGTACAGAAAACAGAAAAAAAGAGCAAAAGCAAAGATTTATCTTTTAGTAATCGCGGGAAGACGCTAGAAGATGAAATTAATGAAGCAAACGACTATTATATAAAAAGGCGACTTGCTATCATTCATAAGAAACCTGTTCCTGTGCAAATCGTCAAAGTAGAGTACCCTTCACGAAGTGCTGCTGTCATTCGTGAAGCTTATTTTCGAACACCCTCTACAACCGACTACAATGGTGTTTGGAATGGGCATTATATAGATTTTGATGCAAAGGAAACGGCTTCCAAAACAAGTTTCCCCTTAAAAAATATTCATGAGCATCAAATGACACATATGCAGCAAGTGACGGAACAAAATGGTGTGGCTTTTATTATCGTTCGTTTTTCTGCTTTTGAACGATATTTTATTGTGCCATACAAAGTTTTACAAAAGGCCTGGCAAGCAATGGAAAATGGCAATCGTAAATCGATACCCTTTTCGATCATCGAAGAAGAGGCATATGAAATTCCCACGAGCTATTATCCGCGTATCGATTATTTACCTATCATCCAACAATTGATTGATGCAAAATGCTACGGGTCTGAAAGTGAGGAGAAATAAGAATGACTGAACGTCGTCGAACACGTGGAGAGCATCAAAAAGCTCTCGCTGAAAAAAATAAAAAGAAAACAACGAAACCAGCCTCATCCGCTAAGACATGGTTTAAACGCATTTTCTTAACTGTCTTAGCCATCGGTGTAGCAGGCTTAATTGGAGGAGGTGCATTATTTGCCTTCTATGCAAGCACGGCTCCTGAGCTCGATGAAGAATTACTGAAAGATCCTGTTTCTTCAGAGTTCTACGATAAAAACGGTGAATTATTTGCAACAATCGGTGCTGAAAACCGTAAATATATAAAATATGAAGATATACCTGAAGATATGATCAATGCTATTCTGGCTACAGAAGATGTACGCTTTTTTGAGCATCATGGTATGGATTTTTATCGTCTAGGCGGGGCAATCCTTGCAAACTTCCGTGATGGCTTTGGTGCGCAAGGTGCATCAACTTTAACACAGCAAGTAGTCAAAAACTCATTTTTACAAAACGAGAAGAAATTAAAGCGTAAAGCACAGGAAGCATGGCTTGCCTTCCAATTAGAGCGTAAGTATACGAAAGAAGAAATTTTTGAAATGTACTTCAACAAAATGCTTATGTCAGGTCGTATCTATGGCTTCGGTACAGCCTCACAATACTTCTATGGTAAAGAATTAAAAGATTTAACTTTAGATGAAGAAGCACTATTAGCAGGGCTAGTGCAACGACCAAATGCGTATAATCCATTAAAAAACCCTGAGCTTGCAAAAAAACGACGTAATACCGTTTTAGGATTAATGTATCAACACGGAAAAATTTCTAAAGCCGAAATGGAAGAAGCCAAAAAAGCAGAAGTTCAATCAGGTTTAGCGGATGATGCAACACGCCAATCATTTGCAGGTTCCAAATATGATGCCTTCCTGGATATTGTTATTAATGAATTAGAAAATAATGGTGACGGTTCGGCAATGGCAGAAGGAATCAAAGTCTATACGACGCTTGATCCAAATGCTCAACAAGTTGTAGAAAATGTGATGAATGATGATAGTAATTTCCCAACTGAAGATATTCAGTCAGGTGTGGCGGTCGTTGATACAAAAACAGGTGCCATTCAAGCCGTTGGTGGCGGTCGTAAATATGGTGCAGAACGTGGCTGGAATTATGCCGAGGACTTAACAAATAATCAACCAGGTTCCACAATGAAACCGTTAGTCGACTATGGGCCAGCAATTGAATATTTAAAATGGTCTACAGGTCAAACACTTGTTGACGAACCAATGAACTATACAGGTACAAAGCAAACAATCACAAACTGGGATGGCAGATATATGGGTGCCATGACTGCACGTAAAGCATTATATGCTTCACGGAACGTTCCAGCTGTCAAAGCATTACAGGAGGTTGGCACAGAAAAAGCCAAGGAATTTGTTGGACGTTTAGGAATTGAAACAGAAAACCTCTATGAGTCCGATGCAATTGGCGGTGGTGCTATTACTATCTCTCCTATTCAAATGGCAGCTTCCTATGCTGCTTTCGGTAATAACGGGGTCTATACAGATCCACATTCGATTACAAAAATTGTTTATCGTGATGGTAAAACGTCTAAAAACTATACACCTGAGTCTAAAGTGGCTATGAATGATTATACGGCTTACATGGTAACAGACATGCTACGTGATGTAGTCGGCAATAAGCCTGATGCCTCAGGAACTGCAGCCAATGTGCCTGGCTTAGATATCGCAGGTAAAACAGGTACAACTAACTATTCAGCAGAAGACTTTAACAAATATAATTTACCGAATACAAGTGTGCCAGATTCATGGTTTGCTGGTTACACAACTAACTATTCCATCGCTATATGGAGTGGCTATGAAAAACACTTTGATCCAATTACAACGTGGGAAGAACGTCGATTACCACAAAACTTATTTAAGACGATTATGCAAGAAATTTCAGCGAATGTTGAGACAGCTAGCTTCAAAAAGCCAAGTACTGTTGTAGAAGCAACGGTGGAAGTAGGCTCTAAACCTTTAAGATTGGCAAGTGACTATACACCTAGCGAACTACGTCAAACAGAGTTATTCGTTCGCGGGACTGAACCAACAGAGGTTTCTGAGGTCTATGAGGCGCCAGAGCTATCTACACCTTATAATGTTTCAGCAAACTTAGATTTAGGAGCACAGTCGATCAATATTTCTTGGGAACATGATGCCATCCTAAATCCAGAAACCGATGAACCATTACCAACTTCATTTGAAGTTTCTGCCACACGTGAAGGTGGAGAAACGGTTGTCCTTGGCACAGCAGACACCAAAGGCCTAACTGTTGCTAACACACTTGAAGATGGTAACTATACAATCTCTGTCGTAGCCATTGTAGATGGCACACGCAGTGAGCCTGGGACAACTACCTTCCAGATCACAAGTACCCCTGAGGAAGATTTGGAAACGGAAGATCCAGATGAACCAGATATTGATTTACCGATTGATCCTGGTCAAGAGGATAATGATCAAGGTAATAACAATAATGGTAATGGCGACAACGGTAATAACAACAATAATAATGGTAATAACGGGCATGGAAATGGCAATGGGCATGGAAATAACGGCAATGGTGGAAACAATGGCAATAATGATGGAAATCAGCAGCCAACACCTCCTACCGAGCCTACCAACCCAAATGAAGAAGACCAAAGCTCAGAATAAAGAAAAAAACCGAGAAGCAGTTCATTCACTGCTTCTCGGTTTTTTGTTTTTTTATTGATGAAGGGCTCTGAGGAGGCTATCCGTCAGTTTTGAAGGTCTATCCTTCACTCTACAAGGTCTATCCGCCACTTTTCGCGTCCTATCCTTCACTTTATCTGTCCTATCCACTTTTTATACTCTATCCATCCACTCTAACTTTTACTAGCTTGAATCCGCAGTCGTGCTGTGCGCTTTTTCGTTTCTTTAAATAGCTCATCTAGTTGACGATAGCATGCATATTGACCTGGCTTAGCTTTAATAAAGGCTAATCGCTCAACCCCATTAATCGGTAGCACTTCATCGCCTGCATCTTGCACAAGTTGTTCAAATAGCTCGATGGCATCTTCCATTAGCCCTTTTGCCAGTCCATTTCTTGCATCATGTGCTGTATGGATAGCGGCTTGTAGTGAAGTCCATTGGGCAAACCATGCATCTACTTTTTCTTTTGCAATGGCTTCACTATTCATGCTTCCTTCACCATGCCTTTCTTTAAACGCTTTTGCCCTTCACGACAATCGTCGAGTAAAGGGCAAGTACCACATCCAGGATTTTGTGCCTTACAATGATAACGTCCAAAGAAAATTAATTGGTGATGCGTTTTTGACCATTTGTCCATTGGCGTTTTCTTCATAATCGTTTCTTCCACTTCAAGCACCGAATCTTTCCATCGACAGAGCCCTAGGCGTTTGGATACTCGCTCCACATGGGTATCCACTGCAAGTGCTGGAATATCGAAGGCTACTGAAAGCACAACATTGGCCGTTTTTCGACCTACGCCTGGTAATGTCACCAATGCTTCACGTGTTGCAGGGATTTCGCCACCGTACTCATCTAGTAAACGTTGACATAGAGCCTGAATGTTCTTCGCCTTATTGCGATAAAGGCCAATAGAGCGAATATCCTGTTGCAATTCCTCTATGGAAACAGCTAAATAATCTTCTGGTGTTTTATATTTTTGAAATAAGGTTTTCGTTACTTTATTGACTAGTACATCTGTACATTGTGCAGATAATAATGTGGCAATCGTTAGCTCAAAAGCATTGTCATGGACGAGCTCACAATGTGCGTCGGGAAACATTCGATCCATTTCTTCTAGACAATGCTCCCACTGTTTTTTCGTTAACAAACTGGATGCCCCCTATTCTCTTTCTTCCAACCAATTATAAAAAGGAACTCTACCCGTTGATTGCGTTTCTTGTTGAACTGTTCGAGCTGGTGCTCTGTTAAATGTCTGTTTCTCACGGAACTGTTCACTTTGCTTTTGTGCGGCTTGAGGTGTCGTAATATTTTTCTTTTTCCATTCTAATAAAATGCGATCAATATAGCGAATACTCAATTTCCCAGCAAAGACAGCCTCCTTTAGCGCCTCTTTGATGAGTGCGGGACTATGCTTGTCCTCATCAAGCCAGCATCCAATTTTTTCAAGTTCTAAAGGAGATAAAAGACGCCCCATTTCCTCTTCAAAAAGACGGAATATCTCCCCTTCTTCTTGCTGAAGTGTCACTGCCGTTTGTTGCTGCTCTTTCATATCAATCATCCGTAAAATGCGCTCCCATAGCGGGTATACGGAATACTTTTCATATAGCTTGCCACCCGCGTCGACATCTCGTGTAATTTCAAGAAAACCCTTCTGCATTAATCGCTGTAAACGGGATGTGATGTCATTATCAGACATTGTGAGACGATTTTTTAGATCATTAGGTGTTGGGAAGTCATTCTCCTCCATATGAAAGGCCAATAAGTGCATGACAATCAGTGCCTCTTCATCCTCCATGTTTAACTCCTTATAAAACTGAAAAAAAAGCTGTGGAATGGGAATCATTCTCTGCTCAGTCCATGTACGGAGTCGATGATTATTTACGTTCATTATTCTCCAGACTCCTTCTTTAAGTAAGTAGAAAAGCCGCGTAGATAGTTCACTACGCGACTTTTAAATTGATTAGCTTATGGATATAAGCGGTTTAGTAAACGTGGGAATGGAATTGTTTCACGGATATGCTCTGTGCCTGAAATCCATGCTACAGTTCGCTCTAACCCTAGACCAAAACCTGAATGTGGGACAGAGCCATGTTTGCGAAGCTCTAAATACCAAGCATAGGCATCTAATGATAGGTTATGCTCTTCCAGACGTGATTTTAATAAATCGTAGTCATGGATTCGCTCTGAACCACCAATAATTTCTCCGTAACCCTCTGGTGCAATTAAATCAGCACATAATACAACATCATCGCGATCTGGGTGTGGTTGCATATAGAACGGTTTAATGCCTACTGGGTAACAAGTAATAAATACTGGTTTGTCAAATGAATTCGCAATCGCTGTTTCATGTGGCGCACCAAAATCATCGCCCCACTCAATATCGTCGAAGCCTTGTTCGTGTAAAAGCTTAATCGCATCATCATAAGAAATTCGAGGGAATGGCGCTTTAATGTTTTCAAGTGTTGATGTATCACGGCCAAGTCGCTCAAGATCTAATTTGCAGTTTGCAAGTACAGATTGTACGATGTGCGCTACATATTGCTCTTGTACTTCTAAATTTTCTTCAAATTCTACGAATGCCATTTCAGGCTCAATCATCCAAAACTCGATTAAATGACGACGAGTCTTAGATTTTTCAGCACGGAAAGTTGGACCGAATGAGAAGACTTTTCCTAAAGCCATCGCAGCAGCTTCCATGTAAAGCTGACCAGATTGAGATAGATAAGCATCTTCATCAAAATATTTTGTATGGAACAGCTCTGAAGTACCTTCAGGCGCAGAACCTGTTAAAATTGGTGGGTCCATTTTTGTAAAACCGTTGTTATTGAAAAATTCGTATGTAGCGCGAATAATTTCATTACGAATTTTCATAATGGCATGTTGTTTACGAGAGCGCAGCCATAAATGACGGTTATCCATTAAAAATTCTGGACCATGTTCTTTTGGTGTGATTGGGAAATCTGTTGCTGCATGTAGTACCTCGATACCAGTTATAGCAAGCTCACAGCCAAAGCTTGAACGTTCGTCAGCTTTCACCTCACCAATCACATACATAGAAGTTTCTTGCGTCATCCCTTTTGCCGTAGCAAAAATTTCTTCGCCTACTTCTTCTTTCACTACAACGCCCTGTACAAAGCCAGAGCCATCACGTAGCTGTAGGAACGCGATTTTTCCACTTGAACGTTTATTGGCTAACCAAGCGCCAATTTTGACTGTTTCACCGATATGCTGTGGCATATCTTTAATCATAATTTTTTTCATAGAAATCCTCCAAAGTTGACTAGAAGGATTAGTCTTGCCATTTTGATTTTACGAATGTATCAATACGACGGACTGCCTCTTCTAATAAGTCTAAAGATGTAGCATAAGATAATCGCATAGTAGTTGGTGTACCGAAGCCAGAGCCTGGAATCACTGCTACGTTTGCTTCTGTTAAAATATCCGCAGCAAATGCATCTACTGAATCATAGCCAGTGTGAGCCATAGCTTCTGCTACGTCTGGTAATAGGTAGAATGCACCCTGTGGCTTTAATACATGGAAGCCAGGAATAGCACTTAACTGTGGGTAAATTTTTTCAAGACGAGATTCAAATGCCTGACGCATTTCCTCTACCGCATCCTGAGAGCCATTATACGCCTCCACAGTTGCATATTGTGCTGTTGTTGTCGCATTAGATGTTGAGTGTGATGCAAGGTCAGTCATTGCTTTAATAATGTCTTTGTCACCTGCAGCATATCCAATACGCCAGCCTGTCATAGAGTGAGATTTTGCCACACCATTTACAACGATTGTACGTGCTTTCACTGCATCAGAAAGTTGTGCAATTGAAAAATGCTCAATACCATTGTATACAAGCTTCTCATAAATTTCATCTGACACGATTAAAATATCTTTTTCTTCTGCAACAGCAGCAAGTTCTGCAAGCTCTTCACGAGAATAAATCATGCCTGATGGGTTACTAGGAGAATTAATAATCACTGCTTTTGTCTTGTCTGTCACAGCTGCTCTCAGTTGATCCGCTGTAATTTTATAGCTTTGTTCACGTGTACCTTCAACATAAACTGGTACGCCGCCAGCTAATTTCACTTGTTCTGGATAAGACACCCAATAAGGAATTGGAATAATAACCTCGTCGCCTTCATTTAAAATCACTTGGAATAGCGTGTATAAAATATGCTTTGCCCCTACACCAACAATGATTTCATTTGGCTGATAGGTAAGGTTATTGTCGCGTTGAAGCTTATCAATAATGGCTTTTTTCAGAACTGGAAGTCCGCCAGCAGGTGTATATTTTGTATACCCTTTCTCCATTGAATCAATGGCAGCATTTAAAATATTTTGAGGTGTATTAAAGTCTGGTTCACCAGCTCCAAGACCAATCACATCAATACCTTGCTCTTTCAATGCTTTTGCTTTTGCAGTAATCGCTAATGTTGAAGATGGTGTTAAAGTTTTTACACGTGTTGCTAATAAATTTTTCATTCGGGATCTACTCCTCTTATAAATTCGTAATGCGCTTCCACCAGTCGCCATCCTTAAACAGAATATAGACATAGTTGAGCTGGTCGTGGTCGTTCAGATATGTAATTTCCCAAACTGCGCCAGGCTCCTCATAGCCTAATTTCATGTGGAGGACTTTTTGTACATTTCCTTCATTTTTAAAAACCGATAATGCTTGCTTTTCCG
Organism: Lysinibacillus sp. JK80; assembly: GCF_027557635.1. Lineage (NCBI taxonomy): Bacteria > Bacillati > Bacillota > Bacilli > Caryophanales > Bacillaceae > Lysinibacillus > Lysinibacillus sp. JK80. The sequence goes on from NZ_CP058997.1 coordinate 1,510,465, forward strand.
TAATACCATCTTCTAATATCACTTCCTGAATGGAATCCTCGTCTAGATTCGTCGGAACAAAGACAGCTTTTTTATCACCGTATTCGTCTACCCCGAACACAGTAACATACGAATGTTTGCCATTATATGTGTAGGACTCCGATACAATTGCGAGGGCTTTGGCATCGAGTGCCAACTGTTCAGCCTGCTCTTCAATTGAACGGAACGGAGCCTCGGCTTTCCAGAGTACTAAAATACTAATGACAAGTGACAACGAAACAATAAAGACAGAAATGAAAATTAACCAGTTTTTCATCTATTCACCTTATGTTTCACATCGAGCTGTTTTGGCATAACACATAGCTGATGCATGTGTGTGTCTATAACTGTGTAACCATTCATTTTGCTTTCCATTTTGTCAACCTGCTTTCTTTCCTCATACCACAACATTATACAACAATTTTGTGCTGTCGTGTTTCTTAATTTCATATATTGTACGTTGCTAGAACAACGTTTTCAAACAATGACTACAGTAAATTTCATTTCACCTCTTAGAAGCCTCGTTTTGGGCATAAAAAACATGGTCCTATCACAAGAAAAATTCCTATTTAACTATGTAAATAGGAACCTGTCATTATGATAATTCGTATAGCACACAGCTAGCACGGCCATTCGCCTTTGCTTGGTATAAACAGCTATCCGCTTGCTCAAATAGCTCCTTGTATTGATAGTTTTTCTGATTATTCACACAAGCACCCATACTGACCCTTAAGGGATAACTTTGCTGTTCCTGTTCGAGCTTTAGTGAGAGCAAATAGGCATGTGTGTTATGGACCAATGTTTTGATATAGTCCTTCTGAGAATGCCTAAAACAAAGGATGAATTCATCTCCGCCATAACGAATAATTTCCACATCTTCATCCTGTAAAAAATCCTTCAAGCTGTTAGCTAAAAGCTGTAAAATCATATCTCCAAATAAATGACCATGCGTGTCGTTAAATAGTTTAAAATAATCGACATCCAAAACCGTAATACATACATAGGATTGCGTTATTTCGGCTGCATTGAGCCATTCCTGTAGCTCATAGTCTAAAAAATGTCGATTTAAAACGCCTGTTAATGGATCATAATGTGCTTTTTTCTCAAGCTTTTCCTTTTGACGCTTAAATTCTAAGTTCATTACTTGTTGTAATAAATTTGCAACACTCATTTTTTCCGAGAGATCAATATATTCACGCTGTACATCAAAAATTTCATCTCGCCAATCCAATTGATACAATACATTTAACAGTAAGCGCATCACTTTTTTTGTAATTGGCTTATCTCCATAAGATCGGGCAAGATCTATGGCTTGTTTATAATAAAATACAGCTTCTTCAAGCTTTTGCTGTTTTTCAAATAAAAAACCGTAGCCAAACAATGCTGCTACTTTTTCTCGTTTATGATGATGAATAATAGTAGAGGATAACGTACTGTCCAGCAATGCCTTCCCCTTTTTAAAATCCCCTTCTAAAATATACACATCTGCTAAATTATTATTAATACGAATATCATGTAATTTTGCTAGATCAGGCATTGTTCTAGCAAGAGATTTATTATATTCTCTAGCTAATAGCCCTGCTTGAAGTGCTTCCTTTGTACAGCCCTTCTCTACCTCTAAATAGCACAGATTATTATGACAGCGAACAAGCATGACAGGATCTTGTAGCTCCTGTGCATAGGCGATAGATTTTTTCGTCATCTCCACCGTTTTTTCACGGATACCAACTAAATCATAGATTAATGACATTACTAAATGATAATGCATTAAATCTTTTGTCGTACCATAATTTTGACAAATGGCCTCATAATCATGAATAAGATTAACCATGCTTAATGTGTCACCTAAAGAATGATGAACTAATATTTTTTGATAGTACAAATCCATGACATATGGATAGTTATTGCTCTCTAATGCGACTAAAAGACCTTGATCAGCAAGCTTTAGTGCTTTCGTTAAATACCCCTTTGTGCGCATCTCCATTATCGTTTTATTTAATTCTTCTAATGTTAATTCCACCGTTTCACCACTTCTCCATACCCCATATCATCCAGTTTACTTTGTGCTTTCTCAATTATAAGACATATGTATTCACTTAGTCCGCCTTTTTCGTATGATACCAACTATTACCTACAACGCAAAAATCTTTTGTGATGATTGTTTTAAAATCTTACATCTGTTTGCTTGAAAGTGAATCATCTTATCCCATCATAATATGTAGGTAATTTTTTTATGTCTTTACACATTTTTCTCCATTTTTGTCCTCGTTACCTGTTGTTTTTACCCATATGATGAGTTAATTAGCTTTTTTAGTATCGAAAAGGGACGTGATGTTGTGAGTATGCAAATTAACCCTTCTGATCCAGCAACGATTCCAAAATTTGTAGATGAACTTCCAAAACCAATGATTGCTAAACCAAAATACAGCAGAGGGCAACAGAAGAATGATTATTACGAATTGGTCATGATGGAGGGCCAGCATCGTTTTCATAAGCATTTTCCAAACTCATTAATTTGGGGCTACAATGGGCTTTACCCAGGGCCAACCATAGAAGCTTCTAAAGATAAAACTATCTATGTGAAATACAAAAACCAGCTGCCCTTACAGCACTTTTTACCAGTAGATTTTACGCTTCATGCTGCAAACGATTCACAAGAAGTAAGAACAGTTACTCACTTACATGGTGCCAATGTGGATTGGCAGAGTGATGGCCATCCTGAAGCATGGTACACAAGAGACTATCGGCATACTGGTCCAAAATTTAATAAGGAAATACATGAATATACGAATCATCAACCTGGCACTACCATGTGGTATCATGACCATGCCATGGCTTTAACACGTTTAAATGTATATGCAGGATTAGCAGGCTTTTATTTACTGAGGGATGCCCTTGAGGAACGCTCTAATTTACCATGTGGAGACTATGAATATCCGATTTTAATTCAAGATAAAACGTTTAATGAGGATGGCTCATTGTTTTATCCTGACGAACCACCCTTTCCCGTGCCTGTTCATCCCTCTATCACACCAGGCTTTGTTGGCAATACGATAGTGGTTAACGGAAAACTATGGCCTTTTTTAGATGTTGAGCCACGTAAATATAGATTTCGTTTACTAAATGGCTCTAATCGACGAGGCTATGTCATCAGTCTTTCCAATGATCAACCAATGTTTCAAATTGGTACAGATGGCGGTTTCTTATCAGCACCACAACTTATCCAATCTGTCGAGTTGCTGCCAGCTGAACGCACGGATGTCATTATCGATTTTTCAAGCTGTGCTGGACAGGAGATTACCTTACTTAATACTGATACCGATTTCAGTGATGAACATACAAACGTGATTATGCAGTTTCGAGTAACTTTACCTTTGAAATGTGAAGATACAAGTGAGATTCCAGAAAGACTTGCCGTTTCTATGGATCTACATCCACACCATGCCCATATTGAAAGACAACTACCATTGACGGCGACTACCGATGAGTTTGGTCGACCTATGTTGCTGTTAAATGATCGTATGTACCATGATCCAGCAACGGAAAAACCTTCTTTAGATAGTGTGGAAATCTGGAGCTTTATTAATGCTACACCCTTTATCCATCCTATTCACCTGCACCTCATTCAATTTAAAATTCTGGAACGAAGGCCGTTTGATTTAGAAATCTATCAAAATGAAGGCATCGTACAATTTACAGGGCCGCCTGAAGAACCAAGAGACTATGAGCGAGGTTGGAAAGACACTGTGAAGGCTGACGCTGGAAAGGTGACAAAAATTATTATGCATTGGAAAGATCATGTCGGGAATTATATGTGGCATTGTCATTTCCTTGAGCATGAGGATCATGATATGATGCGACCCATTCTCGTTATGAAAGACGTCCATGCTGTTCAGCAGCCTCATGCAGCAGTAGAACATCCTGGAACACATCAAGAATCAACAGCTCCCACAAATCCTTCAAATCCTTCAAATCCTACAAGTACTACCCATCATAGTGAATCTTCAGCACCACTATTAAATGAGGTAGAACACTCAGAACTTGAGGAAGAAAAGGTAGTCTCACCTCAAGAAGAAGAATCCATTACTATTCATATAGGAGATAATACACAACATATGCCAACGCTACTGTTTCCAACCCTTCCTTCCAATACTCCTACGAGCAGGCATAGGCCTCGTCAAAGAACCCGAAGATTTTAGCTAAGTATCGCTTTACAAAGAAAACTACCAATGAAAAGGTGGTTTTCTTTGTTCTAGCAATTTATTTGACCTCCAATCGCCATATTCTTTTCGTTACGAAAGCTAATAATAATACACACACAGAGATTATAAAGACTGGTATATAGATGTTGGCTTGAAAGAACTCAAATAGCAACCCATACCCCATCTGCCCAAGTGGTGCCATACACTGTGATACTGCCATCATAATTGCCATGACTTTCCCTAATTGTTCATTTGGTGTTTCTTTTTGGACAAGGGTCATTACGTAAATGGAGATAATCGTCATCATCATCGCAATGATAAGAGCACAACCAATAAATAAGCTATACGATGGATAATAGCCAATTTGAAGGGCGCGAGGGAGCACAGACATAGCCATGGGAATTACCAAAAAGGCTGACATCAATACCCAAATATAGAGGGTGTGAATACGCAGCTTTTTTGCAAAGTACCCCATCGTTAACGCGCCTAAAATCGTCGCAAAATCAATAATCCCCATTCCTATTCCATACAATGTATCACTACTTTTCATCGTGACACGAAGAATAATAGGCACACCAACGATAAAAAGTGGAGTCAATAGTAAATTCAATAAAGCAGCAAGTAGCGTACATTTTAAAATAAAAGTTTGCTTCACCACATAAGTAAAACCTTCTTTCATGTCTTTGATTAAGGTCGGCATCAAATGACCATCATAGCTACGTTTCACAAATGGGATTGTCATAAACATTTCTACAATAGCCGTAAAGAAAAATAATAAACCACTTACTATGACGAGAAGTTTGAGGCCAAGCATTCCATATAGTATCCCCCCTAGCACAGGTGCTGTCACTCCTGCTAATGCCTGGACCCCATTGACGATCCCATTAGCCTGCTCAAGCTTTTGTTCGCTAACTAATAGCGGAATACTAGCCATTACAGCTGGCGTGTACATGGCACTAATGAATGAAAGAAGCACCATAACCAACCCAATCCATAGCACAGAATGATTGTCTGTTAGTAATACAATAAAAAAAATCAATACAATGCCACTACTGATAAAATCAAATAGGACCATTAAATTTCGCCGATTAAAACGATCTGCTATAGCGCCACCAAATGGTGTAAGTAAAACAGGAAGGCTTGAAATAGCGAAAAGCACAGCAAAAAGATCTGCCCGTCCTGTTATATCTAAAACAAAAAGTGAAAGAGCAAATCTTAAAAGCGCAGAGCCTAAAATAGAAATAATCTGCCCAGCTACCATAATGATAAAATCTTTCGAAAAGCCTTTTTCTTTGACTAGCATTTCCATATAAAAAACACCCCTTATTATTTTTAGACCGACAGTCGGTCATTTAATATGTTAAAAAATTGTAGGCACAAGCTTCTAGGACTTGCCCTACAAATTAGACTGACTGTCGGTTTATAAATAGTATATGTGAACTCTCCAAAAAAAGGAACATATTTTTATATCTTCCTTTTTGTTAACCCTATTTGCTTTTAAAGTAATGTTTAATTTGCTCAATCATAGCAGTAGTTGCCTGACTAACATAGCGATCTACGCGGAAAATAATGGATAGGCTTCGGCTTGGAGCACCATTTGAAATTCGTATACTACACAAACTAGGATCATTCATTTGTTGGAGCAAAGGATAGGGTTGCACCGTTACACCAATATTGGCTCGAACGAGATTCATAATGGACGTGACAGAGCTTGTTTCAAGAATAGAATGAATGTGAAAACCATGCTTTTTTACAGCCTCTTCAACTATCTCTCTACCAAGAAAACCTTCTGGATACATCACCATAGGAAGTCCTTCTAATTCAGCAATTGGGATCACTGTTTGCTGTGCCAATGGATGCTCCTTTGAAACGGTCAGTACATATTCCTCTCTACATAAAGGAATAATGACCAATCGATCATCTGATTCTACATTCGTCCCAATACCGATATCCACTTCATTTTCGAGAACCTGCCGCATAATATCGATGGAAGCAAGTATCTTTAATTTTACCTTTGGAAATTTTTGATGGAAATCAATAACAAGCTGTGTAATCCGATAATCAAGATCAGATGGCATGATGCCAATACTTATTTGTCCCCCTTGTAGCCCCTGTAAATCTTTAATCGAATCTTTGACATTTTGTAATGTATTAAATACCTCTGTTGTATAGCTAAACAAAAGTGAGCCTGCCTCAGTCACAACAATTTTTTTGCCAATACGATCGAACAATGGCATTCCTAGCTCATCCTCCAGCACACGTATTTGCTGGCTTAACGTTGGCTGAGAGATGCCAAGTTTCTCAGCAGCTTTTGTAAAATGTAGCTCCTCATAGACTGCCATAAAATAATGCAGATGCCGTATTTCCACATAGACCACGCCCTATCATAGTTTCTAACTATCATTGTAATAGTAATAATAGTATTGTTCAATCATTCTAATTCAGATAGACTTCAATTTAGGCTTACTATTTATTTGATAGGACGGAGAGGAAAGACAATGAATATAAAACACAAAATTGTACCAATTATTGCCATTATTTTAGCTTCTTTTAATTTACGGCCTGTCATTACTTCGGTGTCCCCCTTATTAGGAACTATTCGCCAGACTTTACATATGAGCGCAGCTACTGCTAGTTTGCTAACTTCTTTAGCTGTGCTATGTATGGGCTTATTTGCACCTTTCGCAATCAAACTAGCTAATCGTTGGAGCATCGAGCGAACTATCGCTTACGCTCTTATTCTTATTGGACTAGCAACAGCTACCAGATATTTTGCTAATACTGCTTGGGTCATGCTAGTAACAGCCTTGTTATCAGGCATTGGCATTGCCATCGTAGGACCACTGTTATCGGGCTATATTAAGGAGAAATTTGCGAACCCTTCCCGTGTAGTGGGGATTTACTCGCTAGCACTTGTAGTAGGAGCTGCACTTGGCTCTGGACTTTCTATTCCACTAAGCAATTTTTTTCATTCATGGCAAGCTTCTTCTGCCTCCTGGGCTATTCTTGCTTTAATCGCTTTATTCTTTTGGTGGAAGCCAATTGAACAAAAAGCAGTTACTGCATCAGTCACAAATTCACCTAGTAAGAGCAACAGTGTGAAGCAAATGTTAATGAATCAAAAGGCTTGGCTTTTAACAGGCTTTTTTGGTTTAATGGCCTTCATGTTTTATACCATCATGGCTTGGTTACCTCCCATCGCAGAAAATTTAGGCTATAGCAAACACGACGCTGGAATGATGCTGACACTATTAACAATTGCCCAAATGCCAGCTACATTTTTAGTGCCTATATTAAATAACCGTTTTCAGCATCGAGCCGTATGGCTAGTAGGTAGTTCATCATTAGAGTTAATTGGTTTATTGATGCTACTGTTTTCTTATAATCCTTGGCTGAGCAGTATTCTGATTGGCCTTGGTGCAGGTGGGCTTTTCTCATTAGGGCTAACATTACCAATTGATGAGGCCAAAGATATTCACGAGGCTAGCTTCTTAGCTGCTATGACACAATCAGTTGGCTTTGTATTTGCTGCATTGGGCCCCTTCTTTGTCGGTCTTGTTCGAGATTTCACAGGCAATTTTACAACTGCTATTATTGGCATGATCATCATCGTCCTTGTGATGATTCTGATTCAACTAAAAATTGGAAACCAAAAGCAACCGCAAATGCATCATATTCACATGAAAAAGACGACTTTCTAACAAGGAAGGTCGTCTTTTAATGATGGAATCGATTTTGTGCCTTTGTTGTATTGCCTTCACGGGATGACACTGGCCATACATGTAGCGTCTTCAACTGATGATTGCTAATTAGCTGACTGAAGCATATCTTAGCACAACTGCCTCTAAAACATCGATTCCTATTAATATATCTTCTAGCTCCGTATGTTCATCTGGATGGTGACTTAAACCATCCACTGAAGGAATAAAAATAAGGCCAACTGGTCCGAGCCTTGTCATATTCATAGAATCGTGACCTGCTCCACTTTGCATATATTGATAGGATAGTTTCTTCTCTACACAAATTGTTTCTAAATCTTGCATTAGCTTTGGAGAAAGCAGGACAGGATCCTCTGAGCTAATGACATTGTATTCAATCGCAAGCTGCCTCTTTTGTTGAACGTTTGCAATAACCGTATATAAATGCTGAAGCACACGTTCTCTCGATTCCACAGAGGATGATCGGATATCTACAGTTAACTCCACTTCACCTGGAACTACGTTCATCGAGCCTGCCACAACCTCTAGTATTCCAACAGTTGCCACAGTGCCAAACTCCTGCTCTGCTATCGCCGCTTTTTCTAATTCTAATGCCAATTCGGATGCTCCTAAAAGAGCGTCCTTTCTCATATTCATTGGAGTCGTGCCTGAATGGGACGCTTTTCCATTTAACTTCATTAATAAGCGAACTGGTGCTGCTACCCCTGTGACAATACCAATTTTCTTTTCATAGTTAATTAGCAGTGGTCCCTGTTCAATATGCAATTCGAAAAAGGCATGGAATCCTTCCTTTACTCTTGTCGCTTGATCAACACTACTAAAATCAAGTCCACAATGAGCAAAAGCCTGCTCCATCGTAATACCATCTCGATCGACTAAATGGCGATATTTTTCTTTATCAATTAATCCTGCCATTGCTTTACTGCCTACTGTTGACACACCGAATCTTGAAGACTCCTCACAGGCAAAGGCGATAATTTCAATTGGATGCTCTGTCACAATAGATCGCTCGTTTAATCGCTTGATGACCTCTAGGGCAGCGGTTACCCCTACAACGCCATCATATTTACCGCCTTGATAGACAGTATCTAAATGGGATCCCATGACAACAGGCTGCAATCCTGGCACACTGCCTTCTCTTCGAGCAATAAGATTTCCACAATGGTCAATATGAATTTGAAGATTTTCATCTTTACATAAACGAATAAAGGCATGTAAACAAGCCTGTTCTTCATTCGTATAGGCAACTCTCGTAATCCCTTTTTCGCCTGAATTATATTGATTCATTTTATCTAGTAATTGTTGATAACGTTCTTTATAGATCATGTAAACAGCTCCTTTTGAAGAATTACGAAGATGAAAATCAGACCAAATGTACGCTTGTCATAGTATCTATTTTACACCTTTTTGGTTGAAAATTAGAAAAGGGATTCTCCATAACGAGATCCCTACTCTAATTCACTGGAAAGACTTAAGCAGTATATGACTGCTCTAATCTATTTACTATTAGCCATTTTGTCATTGAAATGATGGAACAATGCATCACATTCTTCAGTCGTTTCAATTTTTTGCATGTTCAGGACACTTTTATCTTTACCCGTTAAGTAATCACGTAGATGCATATCAGAGAAGCCATGTACATGAGCATCTTCTGCTGTATTACAATAATGAACTTCTTTAATACCCGACCAAATAATAGCGCCCACACACATTGGACATGGTTCGCAAGTAGCGTAGATGACACAATCGGATAAATCCATTGTGCCAAGCTTTTTAGAGGCTTCACGAATGGCTACTATTTCTGCATGTGCAGTGATGTCTGTATCACGCATCATTGTATTGCCAACAACAGCGATGATTTCATCACCTCTTACAATGGTTGCACCAAATGGTCCACCAATATTTTGATCGATGCCTTCTTTTGTTTTGTCAACAGCTAGTTGAATATAATCCATACCGTGATTCCTCCTAGTTAATAATATGAGTACCAGCCTGATTATTGATCGCTTCTTTCAGACTTTCAGGGTTTGTAATAATTACTCGATGACCACCATTTTCTAAGAAGCTTAAGCTGGCTTCGATTTTTGGTAGCATACTTCCTGGCGGGAACTGATTATCTTGAACATGCTGCTTTGTTTCCTCAACAGTAATTTCTTCAAGTGCTTGTTGTTCAGGTTTTCCAAAGTTAATAAACACACGCGGAACACCCGTTGTAATAATTAATGAATCCGCATTTACTTGTGCCGCTAATAGACTTGTTGCAAAGTCTTTGTCAATGACTGCATCTACACCCTCATAGACATTGTTTTCTTTTTTCACAACTGGAATTCCACCACCGCCTACAGCGATCACGACATAATCATTATCAATTAATGATTTAATCGCCTCTTTTTCCACGATATCGATTGGTTTTGGTGAAGGCACAACGCGACGGTAGCCACGGCCAGAATCCTCTACCATTTTCCAATCTGGATGCTCTACTAGCATCGCCTCCGCTTGCTCCTTTGTAAAGAATGAACCAACTGGCTTTGTAGGGTTAATAAAGTTGGGATCATGTTCATTGATTTCAACTTGTGTAATCACACTGACTACCTTTTTATTAATTTGACGTTTAGTCAGTTCGTTAATTAATGCTTGTTGAATTAAATAGCCAATTCCACCTTGTGTGTCAGCCACACAGTTTACTAACGGAATTGCTGGCATGCCTGATACTTCATTAGCAATTTCACTTCGTTGTAAAGTGAAACCAACTTGTGGACCATTGCCGTGTGTGACAACCACTTTATAACCTTCCTGAATCATATCCGCGATATGCTCGACAGTTTGAGCAACTGCCTCTTGCTGACTTTGAATAGATTCACTTCCACTATCCTTTACCAACGAGTTACCGCCGATTGCTACAATTACTAATTTATTCACAACTACACCCCTACTTCTTTTTCTACACTATTTTGAACATTTTGCTGATTAAATTTATATAACAGCGTATATAAAATGAATGACACGATCAGTCCGCTAAAGAAAGCAAAGTTATTTAGCTGTACTAAAAACGGCACACTTTTCAGGAAAGCACCTGACATTGGTAAGAGGAAGCTTATTAATAGAACGATACATGCTACGATGTTATAGCCAGATTTATAAGCTCCATTATGACCTTCTTCCACATAAATCATAGATAAATCTAAACGCCTTTTACGCTCGATAAAGAAGCTAGACAACATAATACCTGCAATCGGTCCAAACATAGAGCCTATAAAACTATAAAAGAAAAATAACGTTTCTGTACTCGATACTAGTTTCCAAGGCAAAATGACTGTGCCAATAATCGCTGTTAAAATACCTGCTGTTTTGACCGTAAATACTTTAGGGAATAAAGTTGTCATTTGCAATCCAGATGGTAATAAATTACCAAAAACTACAAAAGCTGTTGCGCCTACATTTAAAGCTAAAATTAATACAATTACTGAAAAGGGATTTTGAATTTTATCAATAGCATCTACAATATTAAAAATTGGTTGCCCAAAAGCAATTTCTGTCCCTGCTATTAAACTAATACAAGTAATCGCAAATAATAGATACGAGCCGATCATACCGATGGATAAGCCATAGATCATTGCTTTTGGCGATTTAGCTCTTTGCGTAAAATCTGCAATATTTACAATTGGACCAGCCCAGTTAGACACCAATGCGCTAACACATGCAATAAAGACCAATGGACTTTCCATCGTTGTAGAAGGCTTATATTCTAAAATTGGTCCAATTCCTCCAGCAATATTAATTGCCCAAATCGCTGCGCCAATAATGAAAATATAAACAATCGGTGATGAGTATTTACCGAAGACTGTTAGCATATCCATGCCACCTAAAAAAAGTAAAACTGTAATTACCCATAAAATAATATAAGAAATCATAGTCGGAACATCTAAGCCAAAAATAGTGAAGTCTCCACCAATAGACATATAGTTCGGAATGAATCTTGCAAATAATACATTAAGGGATTGAGCGCCCACAACGGTCGTCGTACCAAAGAATACAACCCCAGCAATCAACCCTCGACATAACGCCGGAATAATAGAGCCTTTTACTCCAAATGAATCTCTTAGTAATATGGCAAATGGAATGCCATATTTAGAGGCGGAATATCCATTTAAGCAATAGCCTGCTGAGACGATTACTGCTGAAAGCATAATGGCTAAGAAAACTTGATTAACTGATAATCCTAAGACAAAAAACCCTGCAACCGTCATATAAGACATAATATTGTGAACTGCGCCCATCCACACGGTAATGTAGTTAAAGATTCCCCAGTCTCTTTCCTGAGGCCCTTTTGGTAAAAGTTCTTCCGAATAGCCAAGTGCTCTATAATCTTGATTGGACTGTTCAATTTTTGCGTGTTCCATAGAAAGCTCCTCCTACTTATAGGAAGTGGGCTTAAGCCCACTTCTCACTAATTGTAATTAATGCTTTTTCAAAAGCTTCCATTGGAGGATTTGTAATACCAGCACCAATCATACCGATTCCAGCCTCTTTATGTGCGATAGCTGTATTAATAATTGGAAGAATACCTGATTGGATGACTTTGCGAATATCAATACCAGTAGGAATTCCCATGAAGTTTAATAATGGAATAGTAATATTTTGGTTTTCTGTCGTCGTAATTTCTTTCATTTTACGAGAATAACCAATTGCTTCATCCACTGTTCCACCTACTAAAGCAACGATTGCTGGTGCAGTAGCCATTGCGAAACCACCAATACCGTAAGTTTCTGTAATAGCACTATCCCCTATATCAAGACCTGAATCCTCTGGTTTGTAGCCAGCAAACATCGGTCCGATTACTTTTTGTGCTGGGCCAGTAAACCATGTATTACCTGGCATGCCACTAATACGAACACCAAATTCTACACCGTTACGTGCCATTGTTGTCACGACAGTACTATATTCGATTCCATGTGCAGCATCTAATGCACATTTACAGCATGCCATCCATGTAGGACCTGAGAAATAATCACTACTTGCCACGAAATCAAATACTGCTCGCTTCTGTTCAACAGGATAATCTGTTTCTAAGATATATGGTGTCAATGCTTGAATTAATAAGCTTGTACCTGCATTATTACGGTTATGACATTCGTCACCCATGTGGAGCGCTTGTGCAAGCATTAATCGTAGATCGATGCCGTCTTTATTTAATTTCATTGCATCACGTAAAATTGGCCCTAACACATCACGCATCCATATTAATCGCTCGACAACGCTGTCATCGTTGGCACCCATACGTAAGATTTTTGCCATTTGCTCACTTAAATTTGTATAGGCGATATTGCCATACGTTTTATTTTCAACGATGTGCATAAACATCGAAGCAGATGTTACCCCAGCCATTGAACCAACTGCATTATGCTCATGGCAAGGTGAGAATGTAATATCTCCAGAAGCCGCTACCTCTGCTGCTTCTTCTAAATCTTTTGCTAATCCTTCGAATACAAGAGCACCCATCACAGCGCCCTTCATTGGGCCATTCATATCTTCCCAAGTAATGGGTGGCCCTGCGTGTAAAATTGTTTTTTTCGTCATGCCAGGTACAACATTGATGGCTTGATCGAAACCAATCAACACGGGTTGAGAGTTCACAATTTTTTCCACCGCAAGACGATTTGCTGCTTCGATTTTTTCAGCAAGTTCTGCTTTATCGATTTTGTTTAGTGATGCAATAATTTCTGGCTTACCTCCACCCGGTGGTGACCACTCTAGGTGTGTAGCACTTGCATTTTGTGCTAATATATCATCCTTAAAAAGTTCAATACCTACGTTAATTACGTTAATTTTACTTGTGAAAAGTTCATTGATCTTACTCATGATTTTCTCCTTTCAACACCATTTCTCTAGCAAGTAATCCTGCATTTGTACTACTGCTTGCATGTGTAACACCTGCATCGACTAATTTTTCCACTTGCTCATCTATGTTTGGCGTATCTAAGTCTGTTCCAAGGACATACCCAATGATCTCTAAATGTCTACCTTCTTTTTCAGCAAATTGTTTAGCTTCAATGATGGCTGGAAGCATTACACCCACTGGGTCTTCGTGAGAGCCAAAGCCTAATACGAAGTCCATCACAATGACACCAACTGTCGGATCTTTTGCTTCTTGTAAGAAGCGCTCAATGCGAGAAGACGGATCGATCATTGGATGTGGTTTACCATTTGTAAAATCATCATCACCGAAGTCAATGAATGTATGTTCCTGACTCACATTGATATCTTTCAATAAGAAATCATGATTTTTTTGGATGTTACTGTAAATATTATCCAATTTTTCCATAGCTAGATACATAGATTCATCACAAAGCGTACCGCCACAGAATAACCCACGAATGTATTTTTGCTCTGGCGCTAATTTTGCACGAACCTCTTCAACTAATGGAATGTTAAGCGCACGTTTGTTAATACCAGCTTCATCAATACCTGCTAGTAAGACTGCCTTTAAGGCTGCTTCTTTCGATGTTTTAGCAAATTGTCCACCAGCTGCGACTACAGCCTCTTCATTACCACCTATAAAATAAACCACTACCGGTTTGCTGCATTCTTTAATTTGTGCGAGTACTTTTTTCTCAACACTTGCTTCAGGTGGCTTCGATACAAGTACAATCACTTTAGTCGCTTCATCGGCATCTAGTGCTTTGATACCATCAAGCATCATCATACCGCCCACTTCTTTACTTAAATCTCTTCCGCCAGTACCGATCAGTTGTGTGATACCACCACCGAAGTCATGAATGCGAACACTTACTTCTTGGCTACCTGTACCAGATGCCGCTACGATACCGATATTGCCTTTTCTTACAGCGTTTGCAAAGCAAAGTCCTGTATTACCAATAATAGCGGTACCACAGTCTGGTCCCATCATTAATAAGCCTTTTTCATGTGCTAAAGTTTTTAATTCTACTTCGTCTTCAACGCTCACATTATCACTGAACAGCATCACGTGTAGATCATTTTCAAGTGCTTTGCGTGCTTCGCGAACGGCAAATGCCCCATTGACAGAAATGACCGCAAAGTTTGCATCAGGAATTCCTTGTGCAGCCGAATCAATCGTTGCATATTTAATATCACTTTTTGCTTGTGCTTTATCTTTATTTGTTAGTAATTCTTCCACTGCTAGGTAAGCGCTTTCTGTTTGATCCGCATTAGCAGTTTTAACAATAATCATTAAGTCCCCTGCTGTTGCTTCCTCCACTTCTGGCGTCATCAAACCAACGTTACGAATGACTCCTTTGTTCATCTCCGTACCCATACCAATAATTGCTTGCTCGACGCCTTCAATTTGATTCGCTTTTGTAGATAGTGACATCAATGACACTGAATCAAAATATGTGTTGCGCTTAATTACGACTTTAATACTCATCATTATCCTCCTAATTTTATATTGGCTTCTAAGCCACTTATCAGTCCTAAGGCAATATCTGTTCCTGAGGAAGAGCCAATAGCAAGCACCTTTCTCAGAGCCTCAATGGATTCCACTTCTGTGCCATATAAAATGGCGTGTATGAATGAACAGATGGACTCCCTTACTTGTCCATATGCTGCCTTCTTCAATGTTGTAAAGCTAATCTCATTGGTCAAAGGCTGAATCACTTTGATGACGCTTTCACACAAAGGTTTATACATAGAACACGGGCTATTTTGTAAGTGAATGATAGCAAATAAGCCTACTAAAAAATCATCCCCTGATGGTGTGAGCCCTGGCCCTAAGCCTACTAAATCAGCAGCATATGCCTGAAAACGATCCAAACGTTGATTCAATATTTCCTCATAAAGTAAAGTTGTACGCTGCTGTAATAATCTCGATGTCTCCGCTTCAAATTCACTGACGGGAGAATCATTACGTTTTATGCCGCCGCCTTTCCCATGTAAATCAATGAATTGTTTTACACGGATCATATTCATTTTTAAGCGTGTACAATTTGCTGGATAAATAGGTAGCTGACATTGCCAACGAGAGGCGGTTGGGATCGCTATTATTAATTTTTCTTCTATTAATAGTTGATTATGGCGAACCGATACCCTGTCATGTTGCTGAATGCCCAGGTGATCCAATGTATCAAGATCAATGACAAGTGTATTGGGTGCCCGATCCATTGCCTTCGTAGCAAGTGTAAAAATTTCATCATTACCATCACTCCGTATATTTAAGGCATGTTTAAACACGCTATGAACCGTTCCCGTAAACGTCGCCACTATTTGCTGCAGGAAATAATCATCACCCAATTTGGCATGTATCATATGTACACCTCTTTATGTCGTAGGAGTACTACTATTTCGCTCCTGCTTCTAGTAGAATTTTTTCAATTTCAGTAAATCCTTTTTCTTTAGCCATTGTTAATGGTGTCACACCATATTGATCCACTAATTGTGTATCTGCTCCATGTTCTACTAATAGACGAACTATTTCTTGTTGCTTTTCTCCCCCATCATTGAGGAGAATGGCTTCAATCAATGGTGTCCATCCACAAATATTTGTATGGTTGACATTGATGTCTGTAGTCGTTACAAGTTCACGAACTACCTCAACAAAGCCCTTCTCACTTGCTGGATGAATCCCTACACCGCCAAAGCGTGTTAAACGCTCTAAATCTGTGTTTGCTTGTAGCATTATTTTCACAAGCTCGAACTTTCCATTTATACATCCATACAAAAATGGGTTTAAACAAATTTGATCTTGAAGGTCAATATCTGCCCCTTCCTGAATTAAAAATTTTACTGTTTCTAATTGATCATTCATCGCAGCAAGTAAAATTGCTGTACGTTTGCGCTTATTTTGAGAATTAATATCCACACCTTGTTGTAAATAACCTTTCAGAGCGTTATTATCACCTGCTTCAGCTGCAGTTAAAAATTCTGAGACCACATTCATATCTACCAATTTCATTCCTCCATTTCTCTGATCTATTGTTCATTTCAACTAAAAAGAAATAAACCGCGAGAATGTTACTACTTTCACATTTCCGTCTTACAAGCTTTATTTTATTCTCTTATGCCGTAGATATCATTGTTTAGCAAAACCAAAAAGAATGTAGATCACTTAGGCAATATGTACAATGTTTTGTGATAAGATTATGGCGAAGGAGTGAAATCATTTGCTAACAATTAAAGATATATTAGAGATAAAGGCACTTGAAGGAATTAAAATTGTTGCTGGAGAGCAAGGAATTCACAATGAAATTGCACTTGTGAACATTATCGAAAATCCCGATGCATTTGATTGGCTGACACCGAATGAATTACTGTTAACGACTGGTTACATCTTCCAAGATGACGAAGCCTTACAAAATAAAATTATCCAAGAAATCTCTAAAATCAATTGTGCAGGCCTGGTTATTAAAATGAGACGCTATTTACAAAAGACGCCTCAAAACATGATCGATATTGCCAATCAGCATGGATTGCCGTTATTAGAGTTACCTTATAATTACACCCTTTCCAAGGTCATCTCGATTATCAATGAAAAGGCATCTGGCCGTTATGATCTATTAAATAGAAAATCTTTGGACATGCACAATACGCTATTTAAGGTGGCGCTTGAAGGAGGAGGCATCGAATCTATTTCCTCTAAGTTAGCTGAAACAATTAATAACCCGATTATTTTTTTAGATAATGACTGGAATTTACTGCATTATACAGATCTTGATACGAATCCTGTGCCCCTTGCCTATGGCATTAATTTAAAGAAGAATCGTCCAACATTTTCAAAGGATTTTATAAATACCATTCCGAATGATCTCAATGAAATGCAAAAATCCATTACACGAATCTATCAATTAGAAGATCTAGCAGTAAAATGTAGAATTCTTCCTGTTGCAGTAGCCAACTATATTTATGGCTATATTGTCATTTGGCAAACTGTACGGGATCTGAATGAGTTTGATTTCATCGTTTTAGAGCAAGCCTCCACGATTGTGGCACTAGAAAGGATAAAACAGAAGGAAATTGAGGGTGTACGTCTAAAGATTAAACAAGAGTTTTTTGATGATTTATTGACTGGAAAAATCACTTCGCTTGAAACGCTACAAACACTATGCGATCTCCACGGCTTAAAGATCAACCATAAATATTATTGCATCGTCATCTCTATTAGCCATGAAAATTTGCAAAACCAGCATGATTTAATTTCTAGAAAATACGAAACCGATAATATTGCAAAAAAATGTATGAATTTAATTTATGAGCACTCTAGCACAATTAATGGGGAAATTACATGCCTTTATCGCAACAATCAAATCATTATATTAGTTGGACAGCAAGACAGCAAACAAGATTTCACGATCAATGAAACAAAGCAATACGCAGAAAACATTCTCCAATTATTAGTACAGCAACATACGCAAAGTTCTTTCTTAATGGGAATTGGCAAAGAATATAAACATATACGTTTTGTCCATAAAAGCTTTGCAGAGGCACATGAAGCTCTCCGTCTTATGCACCGCTTCGAAGAGCGTGGAGCAGTGGCTCATTATGCGGATCACTCCATTTATCATTTTTTAGATTCGAATATTAATGAAGTGCAGCTAAAGGACTTTTTCTTAGAAAGCTTGGGTTCTGTCTTTGAGCATGATCTATTACATGGGACAAGCTATCTACTTACATTAGAAAATTACTTTATCAATCATATGAATCTAAGTGAAACAGCCAAGGAAATGTTTATCCATCGCAATACGTTAATTTATCGGATTGAAAAGATTAAAGAAATTTTAAAAACCGATTTAAAAAGCTATGAGGAGCTGTTACAAATCCAGCTAGCCTTAAGAATCTATCGCTTGCTTGGTAAGTCTTTATACCACGATGAATTTGCAGACTAGTATCAAAAGGTGGTGATCGCATCACCTTTTTTGATGACCATTCATTTCATATTCAGTTCATAAACGCATGCTATAGTAAAGCCATAGAAACGAAATACATTGTTTTCAGACAATGAAGGAGGCTTATTTCTTTGCAAGAAACATCAAATGATATGTCTAAACAAAAAGATTGGCGCCGTTTTATACAGTTAGTAAAACGGGCCGAACCACCGATATGGCTACTTGTCATCGCTTTAGTGATGAGTTTAGCAACGACAGGTGTAGGGTTTATTGTTCCATTATTTACAAAACAATTAGTGGATGGCTTTTCGTTAGAATCGCTTAATTATTGGCAAATTATCGTACTAGGTATTGCCTTTATCGCACAGGCTATTGCCAGTGGATTATCCATCTATTATTTAAATCGAGTTGGACATCATGTTGTGGCAAAATTACGTGACCAGCTATGGCGAAAGCTGTTGCATTTACCAATTCCCTATTATGATGAACATGATACAGGCGAAACATTGAGCCGTGTTACGAATGACACAGGGGTTGTGAAAGAGCTTATAACAGAGCATTTAGCAAACTGTTTATCTGGCGTTATTTCCATTATAGGTTCTATCATCATTCTTCTATTTTTAGATTGGAAAATGACATTAGTCATGCTGATTGCCGTACCACTGGCTATGGTGATCTTAATGTTGTTAGGGCGACGTATGTTTGTGATTTCAAAAGGGATGCAAGATGAAACAGCAAAATTTACGTCTGTATTAAATCAAGTTTTACCTGAAACGCGCCTAGTCAAGGCTTCAAATGCTGAGCAAATTGAATATGAGCGTGGAAAAAAGGGCATTACCAATCTCTTTACATTTGGCTTAAAAGAAGCAAAAATTCATGCACTGATTTCCCCGCTGATTTCATTCGTTCTGATGTCTGTGCTTGTAGCTATTATTGGCTATGGTGGTGTCCGTGTTTCCTCTGGAGAGCTGACGGCTGGCGATATGGTGGCATTTATTTTATATTTAATCCAAATCATTATGCCAATGACGCAATTAACGATGTTCTTTACCCAGCTCCAAAAAGCCATGGGTGCTACAGAACGAATTAGTGCATTGCTTGAATACGAAGAAGAACATATTGAAGAAGGCTTAACAGTAGAAAAAGTAGATCAACCCATTTATCTTAAAAATGTTGATTTTTCTTATGGTGAGGAGCCCATTTTATCCGATATTAACTTCACAATTGAGCCAGGCAAAGTAACAGCCATCGTTGGACCAAGTGGTGGCGGTAAAACAACCACATTTTCACTGCTAGAACGATATTATCAGCCAACGAACGGCAGTATCACACTAGGAGATACACCAATCGAAACTTTTTCACTCCACTCTTGGCGCAGTCAAATCGGCTATGTAGCGCAGGAAAGTGCCCTGCTATCAGGAACAATTCGAGAAAATATTTGCTATGGTATAGACCGTGAAGTGCAAGATGATGAGCTAGAAAAAGTGGCTAAAATGGCCTATGCAGATCAATTTATTAACGAGCTTCCAGATAAGTTCGATACTGAAGTTGGAGAACGAGGCATCAAGCTTTCAGGAGGACAACGACAGCGTATCTCTATCGCAAGAGCGCTCTTACGTAATCCGCAAATATTAATGCTGGATGAGGCAACATCAAGCTTAGATAGTAATTCAGAAATTTATGTACAAAAAGCATTAGACAACTTAATGCAAGGACGCACAACACTAGTCATTGCGCACCGTTTATCGACAGTGGTAGATGCCGATCAAATATTGTTTATTGAGAAAGGGCATATTACAGGCTGTGGTACACACGAAACACTCTTTGAAACACATGCTATGTATCGTGAGTTTGCCATGCAGCAATTACGCATTAAAGACGTAGAATAAAGGGGTTTGTTGAGATGACAAAACTATTAGTCGTGGATGATGATGCACATATTCGCGAATTGGTAAAAGTGTTTCTGCAAAACGAGGGCTTAGAAGTAATAGAGGCTATCGATGGTGTCGATGCACTGTCTAAATTAGACACTGAGAAAGTCGATATGGTCGTGATGGATATTATGATGCCCAACATGGATGGCTGGGCATTATGTGAGGAAATACGTTCATTCAATACAGATCTACCAATCCTTATGCTAACAGCTAAAGGAGAAACCTCTCAAAAAATCAAGGGCTTTCATTTAGGGACAGATGATTATCTTGTGAAGCCATTCGAGCCTGCCGAGCTAATCGTACGTGTTAAGTCTATTTTAAAAAGATATCGTATCTCCCTTTCTCAAGTTGTAGAGGCTGGTCATGTCAAATTAAATCGCCATACACATGAAGTGGAAATGAACGGCGAGACGATTCTCCTTCGTTTGAAGGAGTTCGAGCTATTATTTACACTTGCAAGCTATGTTGGCAAAACCTTTTCCCGTGAACAGTTGATCGAAGAAATCTGGGGCTACGACTATGAGGGAGATGAACGAACAGTTGATGTCCATATCAAAAGAATACGAGAACGCTTTCCACAGGAGACGAGTGGCTTTGTCATTCGCACCATTCGTGGTCTTGGTTACCGCTTGGAACTAGGCACATGAGAAAACGAAGATTCTTGTTAAGATTAGCGCTGGTCTTTTGCCTGTTTCTGATTGCAAACACCGTTTTCGCTTTTATTTCCTATCATGTAACTTCATGGCTGTATGGACGGTTAGGAACTGAGCCTCATGGATTTTGGCTACAACTAGCAACAGTGATTGGGGTGTTTGCACTCTTTGCCTGTTCAGCTGCCATTATCTTTTTAATCGGACTAAATCGACAACGTAACTATTGGGATACGATTGTAGATGCATTAAGCCGCATGGCAAAAGGTGATTTTGATGTTCAGCTGGATTTGAGAGCAGATGAGGAGGATCAATTTGGGCAATTGATTCATGGTATTAATCATATGGCTGTTGAGTTAGGTGAACTGGAAAGAATGCGTCAGGAGTTCATTTCCAATGTCTCCCATGAAATTCAATCACCTTTAACATCTATTAATGGCTTTGCCAAGGCTTTGAAAAATATTAACCTACCTGAAGAAAAACGTCAGCATTATCTAGCTATAATTGAATTAGAAAGTAATCGTCTATCAAAAATTAGCGACAATTTACTCAAGCTAACTTCCTTAGAATCGCAGCATCATCCATTTGAGCCTATAACTTATCGACTCGATAAACAACTACGCAATGTTGTGCTGGCACTAGAACCGAATTGGTTAGCCAAACAGATTGACTTTGATCTCGATCTTGATAACCTGAGCATCACTGCAGATGAGGATTTGATGAATCAAGTCTGGATGAATTTACTGACAAACAGTATTAAGTTTACACCTACCAATGGAACCATCTCATTATCTATGAAAAAGCAGTTCGACACGATAACCGTTCGGGTTCAAGATACTGGCATAGGCTTAACCGAAGAACAACAAAAGCATATTTTCGAAAGGTTTTATAAGGCCGATCAATCGCGAACTGCTGGAAATGGCGGTAGCGGATTAGGGCTAGCCATTGTCAAAAAAATAATTGAGATGCATCATGGAACCATTGCTGTAGAAAGCCAAATAGCAGAATATACAAGATTTTTGATTACTGTCCCCATCGACAGTACGCCAACTCATGCAAACGACTAACCCCGTCTGCATGAGTTGTTTTTTCTAGTATGCTACTTTACTAAAGTATCGATATACTTTATTTAGTTTTTGCTGTTGCTTCCCCTTTTTACTTTCCATATTACCAAACTCAAAAAACTTCACTTTTTTCATTCCAACAAATTTAAACAACGCCCTTTTCATTAAAATTTTATGTGCATTGTTTAACCATAAAAATGGATAATTGGTTGGCCCCTTCATCGTGGACACACAGACTACAGTTTTCCCTTTTAAAAGACCCTCTGGAAATAAACCCTTTGTATCTCGATAAGCAAAATTTGCTGCAAATAATTGGTCGATATATCCTAACAGCATGGCTGGCGGTCTCCCCCACCAGATCGGATAAACAAATACAATTTGATCTGCCCAAGAGAGCTGTTGGCGGTATTTTTCCATTTTCGGATCCCGATACATATCACGACGTCGTTTATGTTCATGGAAAATTAAGCGTGGATCGAACTCTTCTTCATATAAATCTAGTATCTGAATCTCCTCGATGGCAGGATTCTCTCGACACCCCTTTATCACTTCTTGTAAAAAAGCATAATTTAAACTTTTATGGTTGGGATATGTATAAACAATTAACGTTTTCATTGTGCGCCTCCTCATTACTTATCATTTGATAACAAAATAATAATTCATTTCATTTTAGTTGTCAAATGATAATTGTTTTAGGACAAGTTATTTGTTATCTTGACAGTAAGAGGTGATCCCATTGAATAAAAGCGCTTTATTTCATCAGTTTGTAGCATTTACAGCCACAATCCATCAAGTGACACATGATCTCACACAAAATGTTAACACTGCGAATATCACACCGCTACAATATAAAATTCTTGAATATATTAAAGTAAGCCAACCTGTCACACCAACGGAAATCAGTGAATGTCAGCATATGTCCCTACCCAACACAAGCCGTGAACTTCGGAAATTGCAGGAACGGCAGCTAATCGAAAAATTTAACGACACAGCCGACCGCAGAAAGCAGTATGTCCGTTTATCCAAAGAGGGTGAAAAAATGATGGAGGAGGCATTTGCCTGTATCGAAGAACGCTTTTTACAGCTTATTCAACACGCAACACAGGATGATCTAAAGGACATCCAACATGCTCTAACCATTTTAGAGGAAAAGGTTTTACAGCAAAACGGCTAAGACCATGCTGCTTTTCGGGTGTGGTGATCGCTACTATTGGAGAAGCAGGAGGCGAGATCTTTTTTGACTGAAATTGCTCTTGCTTTGGTTTGAAGTGATCATTTTTTCAAAACCGATCTTTTCTTTGCTCGAAGTGATTATTTTTTGTTCAAAACCGCTCTTTCCTTTGCTCTAAGTGATCACTTTTCAATCGCTACCGCTCTTGCTTTGGTTTAAAGTGCTCGCTTCTGATTCAAAGCCGCTCTTTTATTGGCTTGAAGCACTCTCTTTTCATGCAAAGCCGCTCTTTTCTTGGTTCGAAGCGCTCTCTTTTACTTCAAATTGCTCATCTCCTTGCTCGGAGTGATCACTTCTAAACCGAAACTGCTTATTCTTCTTTATGGAATTATTCATCTTACACGCAAAAAGGTTAGCCATAATTTGACTTGAATCATTAAAAATCTTTAGTGTCACGCACCACAGATTCGTAACCACTTTGTCTTTTCTTTAATAGTATAAAGGTGAGTAGAAGGAGGAGTCTCAAGTGGAAGTAGTGTTTGATCGGGAGTGGATTGAAGAACAGTTTGATACACTTCCATTATGGCAACGGTCAGCCTATACAGATTTTGCTGCCACGATTGCGGATGAAGCAAATACGTTTCCGTGTATACCAGCAAGAATGGGCTTTTTATCAAACCATTTGCGCTATAGTTTTGTCGGGGATCCACGGGAAGAGCAATCGATTAAAATGTTAGCACAATGCTTAAAGGACTATACGAAAGCATCACGAACTTTCGGGAAGTATACAACTCTTACTGTGTTCTTTCATACCCCTCACGATATGCAAGATAGCTTTGAGGTAGCAGATTATCAGCAGTTATTTTGGTCCATATTAAATAATTTAACCAATTTGGATGAGATGAATTGGCCTGAAGGAATACCAATGGAGCCTACTCACCATGAATGGGAGTTTTGCTTTCATGGTGAACCCTATTTTATCTCTTGTGCAACACCAGCCCATAAATTGCGAAAGAGTCGTCATTTTTCCACTTTATTAATGGCCATTCAACCCCGTTGGATATTCGATGATATAAACGACACCACAGCCTTTGGGCGAAAAATCAAAAAGCTCATTCGTCAGCGGATTGCAGACTACGACACAGTTCCAGGACATCCAGATTTAAAATGGTATGGGCAAGAAGATAGTTATGAATGGAAGCAGTACTTCTTAAGTGATGATAACCATAGTCCATCCAAATGTCCTTTTTTAAGGATGTCTCAGGAAAACGGTTCATTACGTAATGTTTTTTTGCCTTTTCACAACAATCCAGGTCGCCACACTGATTAAGGCTATAAAGAGCAGGCTCACATAAAAACCGAGTCTGCTTGTTTTTTCACCTAAAGTTCCAGATACCGTCACAGCAATGAGCAACATCCCCATAGCATTCTTTACATGCCCCCACTTAGTTAACTCCATGAGCTTCCAGTAGGTTACTAAAATAAAAAGCCAATTATAGATCAACATTAAACCCGCCGCTGTAATCAAATATTCGAAGATTTTTTCTGGCATCAAAAAACCAATTACAATCGTAATTACTAGCCCACTCGTTAAAAATAAAAAGGCTGGAAAAGGAACTTTCATTTTTCCTTTCTTTGCAAGGACTGCCGGTGCATCATGATCCTCTGCAAGTGTAGTGAGAATGGTGATCACCGCGTAAAGCGAGGCCACCATCGTTGAAAAACCAGCAATGATTAGCACACCATTAAAGATATCTGCCACAAAAGGGATATGGTGTCCTTGAAGCGCTGTAATAAAGGGACTTTCATCAATCGAAAAGTCTTTCCTCGAAACGAGTACTAATGCAAGGGCGATGGCCATGATAAAAATAACGGTAATCACGATCAGCATAATTCTCCCCGCTTTTGGCGCCTCTTTTGGATTTTTCAAATCGATGACCATTAAACCCATCACTTCAATTCCTCCGTAGGCATAAAAGGCATAAAGTAATCCGAGCCAAATACCTTTTAGTCCTTGTGAAAAAAATGCTTCATAATTAGCTTGAAGTGAAGCCATTGTAGTAGATGGTGTACCTCTCATGATGATAACCACTGCAACAATAATGAACATAATGATGGCAGCTGCCTTTAAGGCACCGAAGATATTTTGGAAATTTTCAAAGCCCTTCATGCCTGTGAGAATAACGACTAAACCAATAGCAGCATAAATCGAAGCAGCAATCCACAGGGGCAGTGCCGGAAACCAAAATTTCGTAAAAATGCCGAGCGCCATCAGCTGGCTTCCCATGATTAATAGCTCAGAAATCAAGTACACCCAGCCATTGCTAAATCCTGCCCAGCGTCCAAAGGCTTGCTTGGCATAGGTACGAAAAGAGCCTTTATCTGGATTTTCCACAGACATTTTAACAAGTGCATCATACACGATATACGTACAAATGGCCGCTAATAAAAAAGGAATTAATACCGCAGGCCCACTTTTATGAATGGCCATACTTGTCCCAAGAAAAAAGCCCGTGCCCAAAGTACAACCGATTCCAAGAAGCGAAAGCTGCCACCAGGCCATACTTCCTTTAGCTGATTTTGAAGTCATTTGTTCTCAACCCTTCGTTACGTTCTTACCAATGGCAATGTCATACATCGAATGCCACCACCGCCTTTTTCAAGCTCCGTGACATCAACTTCAAGCAAGTTTTTATTCTTCAGCAGTGGATGCGCTAATAATTGTTGTTGTGTTGCCTGCTTGCTTATCAACAGTGTTTCTGGATTCAGGTTAATAAAGTTGATGTCTGGAATGGTCTTATACGAGTTCAGCCAGTAAACATCCAAACCATGACGCTTTAAAAATGACTCTACCATATCAAAACGACTGCTTTGAGCTGTTAACACCTGAATAGGAAAATGGCGTACAAAGCTTTTAGCAACAACCAGATTCGCATTTACAACATTACAATTCATATCTAAATGCAGCGTATCATTGCTTTTCGGTAAATCAATTATGGCAATTTCAGAAAACCCCTCTTGAAAAATGCCTTCCTTTAAGCTTTCGATAGCTTCTATCGAAGTTCTCATTCCAAGATTAATAAGTACAGCATCTTTATTTAAAATTAACAAATCTCCACATTCGAAGGAATGAAGCGGCTGCAAATTAGCTTTCCATTGTTGTGGAAACCATTTTTCTAATAGTGAATGTGCAAGAGGGTACTCTGGTTTTCTAAGTGAGGTTCCAGCATTTCCAAGTAAAAGCCGATTCCCAATGACACAGGCTAGGTCACGCACAAAATAACGATTGAGGAGCTGCTCACTTAATAGCTGCTGATCGTGGGCTAGTTCTCTTGCATAATCAAGTACATGTACCCCTGCGTTTTCGAATGTTGTCTTTAATGCCATGAAATTATCCATCGCCTTCTGATGGTTGACTGTATCACTCCAACCAACCTGCTCTGCTATTGTTAAATCCGTTACATCTACGAGTGAAGGTGCACAAAGCATCACTACTTTCAGTTCTCCATGTTCTGACCAACAATTTAGTTGAAATGAATCCATTCAAGTATTCTCTCCTTCTTCACAACAATCTCTGTTAGCGTTACCATTGACTTTCAGATTATACAAAGACCATAATTAAGAAGAATTTACCAATTAAAACTATTTAGAGAAAGGGGTGTCATTATGGAATACTATAAATTTTTAAGACAGTATGTAGGACACCAACCAATTATTTTACCTGGTTCGGTGGTTCTCATTCTTAATACTGAAAACGAAATATTACTACAAAAAAGATATGATGGCGGTTGGGGGCTCCCTGGAGGCTTAATGGAATTAGGCGAGAGCTTAGAGGATACTGCCAAAAGAGAGGTACAAGAAGAGACAGGACTAGCCATCACAGATTTACAGTTACTAGGTGTTTTTTCTGGTCCGGATTGTTACCTTAAAGTTTCGAATGGGGACGAATTATACGCCGTTACAGCAGTCTTCTATACAAGAAATGTGCTTGGTAATTTAGTGATTGATTACAATGAATCAGAGACAATGCAATATTTCTCTCTTTACCATTTACCAAACGATTTAAAAGATCGTCGATATATTGAACCATATATCGCACAATTAATTGAGAGAGAAAACAAGCCGTTCTCTCTCTAATTGTCATGTAAAATATTCTAATTTTGCTTGAGGGAAAAATTTCTGCATATAGCCATACAAATGTTCCTTAATGTCTTCCTCTTCCTCTTTTTGATAAATGTATTTACCAATGCCATATTTGCCCCATTTATATCGTCTTACCGTCTCGTCGAGCTCTAGCTTTGTCATTGGATAATTTTTTTCAATCACTCGTTTTGCAGGCTTTGTAAAGCGATGTTGAATAAATTCAAAGGTGATGTCATCGCGCACATCCTTTGGCAATTCAGCGTCCAATCGCTCAAACATATGATAATAGCCCTCCTGCCAGCCATCATGAAGATAGATTGGCGCAACAATAAATCCGAGTGGGTATCCAGCTCTTGCCACTTTCCCCGCTGCCTCAATGCGCTTTTCCAATGGTGATGTACCTGGCTCAAAGTGCTTAATCACATAATCAGCATTGACACTAAAACGAAACCTTGTACGACCATTATGCTTGGCATCTAATAAATGATCCACATGATGGAATTTCGTTACAAATCGTAACTGACCTAGCTCACTTTGTCCAAAATGCTCAATGGCTCGCTTTAAGGTATGGGTAAGATGATCAATTCCTACAATATCAGAAGTACAGGATGCCTCAAAGCGAGTGATGTCAGGTGCTCGTTCAGCCATATAGTGATCGGCCTGTTCTAGGATTTCATCGACATTGACATACGTCCGAATATAAGGTTTGCTGCCCATAGTTGTTTGTAAATAGCAATAATGACAATGTCCCATACAGCCAGTCGCAAATGGGATGGCATATTCTGCTGAGGGCTTAGATGTATCAAACTTTAATGTTTTTCGAATACCCACTACTAAGGTCGATTTTGCTACCCGATACTTTTGAAAATCATTGTCTCCAGGAAGGTTTCTCACTTGATTATGGGAAGTTGTATAGCGAATTTCAATTCCCATCTGCTCAAACTTCTCTTTTAGCTCCTGACCTAATGGATACTGGAGGGCATCTGGCTCAAAATAAACAAGCTGAGGGGTAAATGGCTTTATCATATGAGTCCTCCTTAATGAAAATACTGGTGATAGGCCTGTTCAGCCGCCATCTCGCTTGCAAAAATTACCATGTCATTCGTGATTGGATAATAGGTTTCAAATAAAAATAGAGCTAGCTCCTCTGGTTTTTCTGGATGATAAACGACTGCCGCTTCCTGTATATTCGTTACATCTTGAATATGTGGATTGCGGTAAAAAATATAAACAATATCACCCACATCAAATGGTTGTTGCATCTCTTCACCTTCCTCTGCCTTTCCATTAGTTTGGTGAAAGTGTACAAAAAATATGTCATAAAAAATTTAGTTGGTAATATACATACAGTCGTGCAGTTATTTTAAGAAAATTGCACTTCCCGTAAATTGTAACACTTCAATTTAACCTGCTTTATTCAAATCTCCTACGTCGAATAGTGTGAGGTCATCCACTCAAAATTCCCTTACTCTTTTCAATCCTCTTGTAAGGAAAGTAAGCCAGAATACGTATCAAAACTGCATGATGGTTAAATTTTCTTCAAAAGGTAAAAGGGTGAAACTTTTAGGCTGCTCATACGTTAAATTAGATGTCATGCTAAGTCAATCAAATGGCATGAAGAAGGGTGGAATTTATGAAAAAAATATGGACTTTACTTTTTGCTGTGATACTTATTGTACCGTTAGTATTACAGCCGGCAACCGCACAAGCGGCAAAAGCCATCACAATTAATGTGGATGGGGTGCAATTAAAAACCGATCAGCCACCAGCGATGATTCAAGGACGTGTTATGCTACCACTTAGAGCGATCTTTGAAGCATTGAATGCAAGCGTAAACTGGGACCAAAAGACTCAAACAGTCACAGGGATAAAAGGTGATACAACGGTAGTTCTCAAGATTAAATCAAAGACAGCTACTATTAATAACCAGACAGTAACGCTTGATGTACCAGCACAGGTATTAAAAGGTAGAACAATGGTACCAGTACGCTTCGTCAGTGAAGCACTTGGGCAGGATGTTGATTGGAACTCGGAAAAACAGCAAGTATCTATTAAATCTGACACTCCAAGTAATATCAGTATTGCTCCAGCGAGCAATGTGGCAGTTCGAGATGTGAATGATCAGGGAGATGGGCGTGATCTTGAGGTTAGCTTCTCTAAATCGTCTACAGAATCATATGTAGATCATTATCGGGTTATGGTTGTGAAGGCCTCTAAAAGTTTTAATTTGTCATCAGCTCTTAAAGTCTCCTCTTCTAATTATTCGGTGGTATCGACTTCAAATGCGAATCGTGCCATAACTTTATTGCAAAGCTCACGAGATGTGGACGGAGACTACATAAAAAATGATCAGTCTTATGTGGTTTATATACTTGCCATTGGCAAAGGTTCTTATTCTAGCGTACTATCAACTTCTTCTCCGAAGATTACTCTAACAAACATGTCTACTGTTACAGCGGTAACAAATGTGAAGATTAGCGATATTAACGATTTTGGCGATGGACGTGATGTCTCAGTTAGCTTTACTCGTCCACAAAATGATAGCAATACTTCCAATTACCGTGTGTTTATAGTAAAGACCAAGGATGCTAACAATTTTAGTCTTACCACTGCGAATAATTTATCCAGCAATTATTATACAACAGTGGACAAATCAGGAAGCTACGGCAGTACGTTGATAGCAACTCTGTCTTCCTCAACACGAGATACTTCAGGTGACTTTATAAAGAATAACGAATCCTACACAGCGTTCGTTATGTCTGTAAGTAATACGAATTCTGGCATGAATAAACTCTCGCCTGCTTCATTAGCAGTAACGCTTACTGTATCTACTCCCACTATTACACAAGTAGATGATGTTAATGATTTTGGCGATGGACGCGATTTGAGAGTTAGCTTCAACAAAGTGTCTGATGAATCTAATGTTAACTCTTACCGAATTTTTGTTGTAAGAGCTAACAACTATACGAACTTTACATTGACAAAAGCCAACAGTTTACCTAACACTTATTACACACAAGTGAACAAAACAGGCAGCAATATTACTCAGGTGCTCTCTGCAGGGGCAAAAGATACTGACGGTTATGCCATTCAAAATGGCGTTAGCTATCGTGTATTTATTATGGCAGTAACTAATAACTCTGCAAATAATGTGCTTTCTTCAGCCTCCAATATGATTTCGCTGCTTAGCAACAATGTGGGTTCAGTGTCGAATATCATTGCCAGCGATGTGAGCGATTATGGTAACGGTCGTGACCTCTTTGTGTCATTCAATAAAGCTGTTGATGAGGCACCTATTAATCACTATCGAATTATGGTGGTACCAACAGCAAATTACAATAATTTTAGTCTAACGGATGCTAATAGCGTATCCAGCAGCAATTACACAACTGTTAATAAATCTGGGAAATCCACATATGAGCAAGCGTTATCTGAAAATACTCGGGATGTGCGCGGAAATACTATTAAAGAAGGTACGAACTACCGTATCTATGTACTGACTGTTGCCAATGGAAATACATTAGGAAACAATGCGCTAACTGCCGCAACGTCTACAGTTACACTAACTAAGAACTTCACTGTGCAAGCTGTAACTAATTTGAATGTTGCAGATATCGATGATAAAGGGGATGGCCGTGATGTGCAAGTAACATTCACGAAGCCTACAGATGAATCGAATGTTAATCATTATCGGATTTTAATGGTACCAACTGCATATTACAGTAGCTTTAATCTTTCACAAGCCAATAGTAGCTCTTATTACATCACAGAAAGCAAAGGTGGAAATTTAGCAGCAAATAGAACATTGGATGGGATTAGGGATGTACGAGGTAATTTTATTACAGAAGGAACTAGCTATCGCGTCTATGTACTGACTGTTGCCAATGGTAACTCTTTAAATGCCTACGCTTTATCCTCTCCTTCACCTGTGATTACAATTAGTAAAAGCAAAGCTGTTCAGGCAGTAAGCAATATTAATGTTAGCGATGTTGGTGATTATGGAGATGGTCGAGATCTACAGATTTCGTTTACAAAACCTTCTGATGAATCAAATATAGATAGTTACCGTATTCTAGTTGTGCCCGCATCAAAGGCAAATGACTTTGATCTGAATACAGCTATTAGAGCAACTAATTATACAGGTTGGAGTAAAGGCCAGTATAGTGTGAAATTAGGGGCTAATAGTAGAGATACAGACGGAAGACTTATAACGAATGGCCAAGAATATCGCGTATACATCTTGTCTGTAGGTGGTGGAAATTCTAAGGAAATGTATAGCTTATCCTACCCATCTTCCTACATTGCTTTGGAAGACCTTTCAGCTCCTGGATCAGTGGAGAAAGTAACACTCAGTCTTCAGGGCGACGGATATAAATATAACAATATAAACATTAGCTTTGATGTCAAAAATGGTCAAAGCGTAACGGAGTATAGAGTGTTTATGTTACCTAAGGATAAAGCAGATAGTTTCAAATTGGAGGATGCTATTAGCAATCCAAATAGCACCAGAATTTATCCGAATAATCTCTCTAACGTCAGCCAAGCGCTAAGCATACCAGTAGATGCATTTGGTAATCAACTTGATTCATCTACAGAATATGTTGCTAAGGTTCTGACTTTGGCGAAAGGAACTTCTTCGCTATCGAACACATCCAATAATTCGGTGCAACTCAATAAATCTCCTGATAATAACAATAATGAGGCACCCCAAGACCCTCAAATTAATCAATAGGTCAATTATTTTTTCATAGCTGGGACTCCTTATGGCGCTTCATGTACCATAAGGAGCCCTTGTTGTTTTGTAATTACTTTTCCCTCTGCTTTTTACATACGTCGCTCTATTTCCACTCTTTATTAATTTGTATACTGAACGACAGCCTGGCTTATAGTTGCTTTGTCATCTGTACCTGCTCTGTTGTCACCTTTAATCCATGCTTTAACAAATAGCTCGTTGCTGGATTGCTCGCTAAGAAATTCACTGTCGTCAAATGGACTTTATGTGTTGTAATACTTGCTAAAAACTGTGTTATTAACTCTACATTACTTTCCTCTAGTATCACCATTTGATAAAGTAGAATACGCTCCACCTCACCATATTCATTCCACAATGTTTTGTATAGCATATAGCCAAGTGGTTCATGGTTATCATTATAAAACACCTTTGCTTCCCCATGCTTCACGCTCTGCCAGTTACACTGCCAAGGAACATTTTCCCGATAGAAAGATAGATGTGCTAGCTGCTCTGGGCGAATGGTCGCTATATGAAGGGCTACTGTAGATGTTACCTTGGCTTCATACTCGCCGCTTAAAAATAGTAATTGATTGGCAACCACATAGCCATATTTTTCATACAAGGCAATGGCTACCTGATTTTCCTTAATGGCTTCTAACGTACCCAATTCTACATTTTCTCGCTTATAGATAGCTAGGGTTTCCTCCATTAATATGCGCGAGACACCCTTACCACGATATGCTGGAGAAATACCAGTCCCACCATTCCAAGCTGTTTTTTGGCCATCGATGGTACGAAAGCCATTCATCACAATGGCAATCGGTTCCTCTTGATCAAAAACGACAATAGAATGCTCAGAAGATAAGCCTTCCCCCACTAGTCGCTGTAAAAACATTTCTGCTGTCATATTAATTTCAATAAAATAACCTTCAAAGCCTTTGTTCCATGCTTTCAATACTTCATCTAATGTACATTGTGCAACTGTTTTAATCTTCATACAATCCCTCTTTTCAAATGGAATCTAATGCTGCTAGATTTTCTAAGGTTAGTTTTCTCACAATCTCATAACCATGTCCTTGACCTTTAGGTTTTATGACAACCGTCCCCATATTCGAAATGATGCCCAGCCCCACATTTCTTGGAAAGCTATGCCCAATAATTATGTTGTTTATGCCCTCAGGAGGAATGATTTCCAGCATCGATGTAGAAATCGTTAATATACTGCTTTGCACTACTGTAGGAAGATTGCCACCTAACATAAAGATTTCAAACAAGAAGGGGTCAATTTGGAGATTGCTGTTTGGAAATGCCAAACGTGCTGTTTCAATGGTGCGACAAAAAGGACTGGTAGTGATGGTGGAAAGGATGGGAATTTGCCAATAGCGTAGCATTTGACCATAATAAATTGCCTCCCTACGACCTTGATCGGATAAATTCCGTTGATTTTGACAACTTTGAAATGTACCATATGCTTGATCTACACCAATAGTTGCTGTTCCGTGTCTTGCATATAAAGTTAGCCCACCTTTTCTCAATAACGCTAGGAGACCCTTTTCCATTTTCTTCATCTCCTTCATCATATCACTTTCTACTTTGTAATGTATGTACTGTACATAGAAAAAAGCTCCCCACAACTTTTTGTAGGAAGCTTTTTTTCTGTTATTTTATTGGAATTCTGACAATAGCAGTCGTTTCTAAATGTTTTGATGAATCAATTGAAATATGACCATTATATTTAGTGACAATTTCTTTGACAATAAATAAGCCTTGCCCTCTTAGTCTACCATTCTCATGTTTTTTCGTTGAAAATCCTTGTTTGAATATGTGATCGGGATTCGCAATATTTGGCCCAGTATTGGTAATTTTAAATTCATACTGTGATTCATCTGCTGTACAGCAAATCTTAATCTTACGTTGTTCCTCAGGTAATTCAACAGCAGCATCAATCGCATTATCAATTAAATTGGATAGAATCTTGATTAAATCTGTCGTTTTAATCTTATTAAAGTCATTTTGAGAAAGCGTAAAATCCATATCAATATGGTGATTTTGAGCCGTTAATTTCTTCGTTTGCAATAAGATGGACAAACCTGGATGATCAATATTTAATTTTAATGACTTGATCGCCTGAACTTCTTTTGATAGTGAGGATAAATATTGTCTCGCCTGATCTGTTTTTTCTAATTGTAATAAACCATGTAACACTTGGATATGGTTCGTAAAATCATGACGTAGGGACGACACCGAAGTAATCAATGTTTTGATTTCTGCTAGATATGTGTCCTCTGTAGCGCCAACTTCCTTCGCTACCTCTTTTTGATACCATCTTTGTAAAAATAAAAAAGAACCGATGACAATTAAAATAAGTACACCATTAAAAATAAAATTAAATAGGTTGTCTTCAATGACTTTACCCTTAATACCATTTAGCGTATCTGCACTAATGTCAATGCCTAAATACCCGATAATTGTTCCATTATCATCTTTGATGGGTGCACCAACAGATAAATAAGACCCATGTTCAGAATCATGAATTACCTCTGTAACATAGGTTTCACCATTATAGGCCTTTTCAACATGCTTTGCAGGGACAGTACAAACCACGCCAATACCGAAGCCCTCTTTCATTTCTTTTGGCATCCCTGTAATCATGGCTATAGATACTTCAGGATTATCCACCTTTAAGGTGTAAACAAATAGTGCACCTAATTTTATCCTTGCATCGTTTAAATAATTTCTTACTTTCCAATAATAATCATTTTCCTGTGGATTATTTAAAAATTGCTGATAGGAATCCGTATCTATGGATGCAGCAATAGAATGGGCTGCCTCTAAGCTTTGATTGGCAATCGACTCTTCAACGGTCTTTTTTATTTTTACATAGGATGTAAAGATGTTTAAACTTGTAAACAAACATAATAAAATCGTTGATAGAATTAATATTAGTTTTATTTTTCTATTTTTCATAAAAAACGGTACTTCCTCATCTATAAATATTCTAGAATATTATTATATTATAATTAACTCTATTTTTTGTTTGTAAAGCAAACATTGCTTGTATATCCTACATAAATTAAAACACAAAATCAATTTTTATTTTATTCATACCCAAAATTACACACTGTAACAAATAGTTTAATAATCCTTGACAAGAAAGTAAACTAAAAAGATAAGTAATAACTTTTTATGTCTCATTTCCTATTTAAATGGAAAATTGAAAAAACCACTAAAGCAAAGGTATCAAAAAAAGATCAGGTATCGACAATACCTGATCTCATCACAATATGCTTATTTTTTACTTGAAGTCCGTGTTTGATCTTGCGGCTTTAGAAAGGTAGGTCGTTTACTATAGCCCTTTGGAGAAAGTCTCAATAACGACTTACGTATATTGCCCTTTTCAAAATCAGCACTAAAATTTACATACGGCACTCCCAAGACTCTCATATTCGCAGTGTATAAAAGGATGAAAAACACGGATATAAAAAAACCAAATAATCCAAAAAACGCCGAAGCCATAATAATGATTAATCGAAAAATACTCATAGCCGTCACAAAGGATTGATTGACCAATGTAAATGCAGCGATACTAGAAATGGCAATCACAACTATCATTGAGGGGCTTGTAACACCTGCTTTAATCGCTGCATCCCCAATAATTAGTCCCCCTACCACACTAACTGAGCCACTGATTGCACTAGGAAGGCGCAAGTTAGCCTCTCGAAACAATTCAAACATAAATAGCATCATTAAAATTTCTAGAATGGTTGGAAAGGGCAATCCTGACCTCGATTCTACAACCGTAGCAAGTAGAAGAAATGGAAGCTGTTCTTGATGATAAGTCGTCAATGCAAGCCAAAAACCTGGCAGTAGCATACTTATTAATATCCCGACAATTCTGAGTAATCGTTCCATCGAACTAACGATGATTGGGTACTCATTATCCTCTGCTGATTTAAAGAGCAACATAATATTTGTAGGTGTAATTATGGCATAGGACACACCATCAATCATTAAGAGTATTCTTCCTCTAATTAAGGCCTGCATAGCAAAATCAGGTCTTCCTGTATAATCATGTCTTGGAAGAATTGTCGCTGTCCTTTCAATTTTTTCCATTAATAAGTCGCCATTGATAACAATATCCGTGTCAATTTTTTGTAATTGAAGTCGAATTTGTTCCAGCATATTTAAATTCACAATGTCTTCCATATATAGTATGGCTACGGTTGTTTTAGAACGCTTACCAATTTCTAATGTCTCTACACTAAAAGAATTAGTCGGTAATCGTTTTCTTAATAAAGCAATATTAATAAAAACATCTTCAATAAAGTCATCTCTAGGTCCCTTTACTACTAGTTCTAATGTTGTTTCCCCAGGCTCTCGATTGGGTCTTTTTGAAATATCACTAGAATAAAGTAATTGATTTTCTTCAAAATACAGTAAAACATGGCCTTTATAGACCCTAGTTACCGTATCTTCTTTCGATAAAATCTTTTGTAAATAGGGAATGTGTAAATGCTGTTCAATTTCTTCCTCTAGCATGTCCTCCGTGACATTGCATAACAAAGATTGAACACGTTGAACAACCACAGTTTGAAGTATTTGCTCATTGACCATTGCATCACAAGTTATCAAATGTACTGTATATTGCTGAAAATTATATTGTTGGAAAATCACATCAGCAGAGCGTTGAAATAGTGATTTCAACATTTTCAAATTAATTTGTTCCATTGATGAAATACTTCTCATCTCCTACTGAGCCAGCTCAAGATTAGTACATTTATGAAAACAATCACCTTCAATAAATACACTTAAGCATATTTTTCCCATGGTTGTTCAAAATATTCAAAGAAACGAATGTTGTGAAGACTATTCAAATTGTCCTGATCCAATCATTTTCTTTAGATTTGCCATCTCAATTGCAGACATTGCCGCATCATAGCCTTTATTACCAGATTTTGTTCCTGCACGTTCAATTGCCTGTTCAATATTTTCAGTAGTAACAATTCCAAAAATAACAGGTACATTCGTTGACAATGACACATTGGCAATGCCTTTTGCTGATTCATTACAAACATAGTCATAGTGTGTTGTAGAGCCACGAATAACAGTACCTAAACCAATAATAGCATCATATTTCTTTGTTTCTGCCAGTTGTTTTGCTATAAAAGGAACTTCAAAAGCCCCTGGCACCCATGCAACATCAATAGATGCAGAATCAACCCCATGACGAGTTAAACCATCCATTGCCCCATCCAATAATTTGCTAGTAATAAACTCATTAAAACGACCCACTACTACTGCAATTTTCAAATCCGTTCCAATTAATTGTGCTTCAAATGTTTGACCCATTGTTCCTTCTCCTTTTTACATAGAAATTTTAGTTTTATTAGTGGATAATTGTTTACGATAAGCAACCAATGCTTCTATCGAGATCATTTTTAAGCCATGATGTGCAGCGTAATTTGTTAGTTCTTCAAACCGAAGCATATGCCCATCATCACCCATAATTTCGCAAATAACACCTGCAGGTACGCTATGACAAAGCTTCGCTAGGTCAATAGTGGCCTCCGTGTGCCCTCTCCGTTCCAGCACGCCTTGCTCTTTCGCAATCAACGGAAAAATATGGCCTGGTCGACGAAAATCAGTTGGCTTAGCTTGCTTTTCTATCATTCTTTGTATCGTTAGCGCACGCTCAAAGGCGCTAATCCCTGTCGTTGTTTCTACATGATCGATACTTACCGTAAATGCGGTTTGATGGTTATCTGTATTGTGCTGAACCATTGGATATAAATCTAGCTTTTGTGCAAGCTGCTGCGAAATCGGCGTACAAATTAAACCTCTACCATTGGTTGCCATAAAGTTGATTGTTGCTGGTGTGATGAATTCAGCGAGTGCCAGAAGATCTCCTTCATTTTCTCGATCCTCATCATCAACCACCACAATCATATTGCCCTGCCTTAAATCCTCTATGGCTTCTTCAATTGAATGTAGCACGATGATCAACTCCTATTCTGTGATTTAAAAACCATGTTGTGCTAAATAATCTCTTGTAATAGCTGGTGTTGTTTGCCCCTTTTTTAATTGCCCTATAATGTATTTTCCAACTAAATCGGTTTCGATATTAACGATTGCTCCAACCCTCTTCATACCTAAAACGGTTTCTTTGTAAGTATGAGGAATAAGTGAAATTGTGACACTATTGGCTTCAACATGAAAAAGGGTTAAGCTTGTGCCATCAATTGTTATGGAACCCTTTGGAATACAAAAGTTGGTTAGCTCCTCTGACATTTCGATATCAATATATACAGCGTTTGCTACTGGACGTTTTCGCAAAATTTTGCCGACTCCATCAACATGACCAGCAACAAAATGGCCACCAAATCGCCCATTAGCAGGCATGGCACGCTCCAAATTAACAGAATCACCTATTGCCAGCTGCTGTAGATTTGTTGCTTTGACTGTTTCAGGCATAA
The DNA here is from genome assembly GCF_027557635.1 of Lysinibacillus sp. JK80. Taxonomy (NCBI): domain Bacteria; kingdom Bacillati; phylum Bacillota; class Bacilli; order Caryophanales; family Bacillaceae; genus Lysinibacillus; species Lysinibacillus sp. JK80. The sequence continues at coordinate 1,549,427 of NZ_CP058997.1, forward strand.
CATCCATCGTAAGCTGCTGTTGTGTGAAATTTGTCACCGTTAAACAAACTCCATTGACCGCTATACTGTCACCAAGCTTGACATCCTCCGTTATCTTGGCTGATTGAACCGTAATTTTCATACTGTCCCGATCACTTTGCAAGGCTTTTATGATACCAATATCCTCTACAAGTCCTGTAAACATTCCATCACCTACTCTACTTTATTAGCACTTCTATCCTTAACTTTTAAAGTTGATCTACCTATTTTTGTGCCTTATCCTTCTCCCTTCTCTCGTTAGCAATAAAAAATAAAAACCCCTTTACATCAAAGGGGTTTTGGGAGTATAAGACATCAACAAATAAGCCTATTTGAAAACAATTTTTTCATAGACTGTCATCTCACTCGTTCTTCTCCCATCCAGACTATCACTGTCGGTTTTGGATTTGCACCAAATCAGCTTGCGCTCACGGACTTTGAATTGCTTCATCACCGCCGATTGGGAATTTCACCCTACCCCGAAGAACATCTTCTATTCGATTGTAGCTAAATAAAAAAACTTCCCACAAGATGATTGGGAAGTTTTGTAATAAATGCATAGTCAAATAAACCTTCTAAATTAGAATCAATTTAAAAAGTTCGCATTTTTACCCTTCTCCCATCCAGACTGTAACTGTCGGTTTTGGATTTGCACCAAATCAGCTTGCGCTCACGGACTTTGAATTGCTTCATCACCGCCGATCGGGAATTTCACCCTACCCCGAAGAATATTTTTATTTAGCTAGTCTTACGATAACACTATTTTATTATATTATCCATCCTTCTTTTTAAATTTTTTTCGAAGCATAAATTTTAAACAGCTTTGACTCGACTTGAAAAATGTAAAAGATGTTATTAAAATGATGACATTTAACCTGTTTATGGAACTTCTTAATCAAAAAAACGTTCCTTTACAAGTGACTATTCAGTCTAGCAGTTTGGAGGTCATTTACTTGACATTTTTTAAAAATATACCTTTTAAACAAGCTATTTTCTATACCCTATTAGCACTCTGTTGTGGGGTTTCGATCGTTTTCGTACATCATAACGAACAATTTTATGATCGACCGATAGCGGAAATAACGCAAGTGGATGTAACAGCATCAGAACCGATGACAGATATGTATGAAAATGAGGATTTTTTGTTTACACAGGAGATTATGGCCATTATCAAAAATGGTCAGCATAAGGGGCAATCCATTCATTTGACGAATGACTATTCTTCGTCTGGTGCTTTTGATCAAGAATACCATGTAGGCAATGAAATCTTTGTCACGCTAGATGATCGCACAACACAATCTGTTTTAACAGGAACCATTCTCGATTTAAAACGAGATCAAACCATGGTAATGATTGCATGGATTTTTATTTTTGCCCTACTTATTGTAGGTAAAAGACAAGGCTTATTTTCTATCATTAGTTTGAGTGTCAATGCTGTGATTTTATCATTCGCATTAGATCTTTATGTGAAGCATGGGGGCGTAAGCCTGTTATTAGTCAGCGGCATTTGCGCCCTGCTATTTACGATTATTTCGCTACTACTTATTAGTGGATTGCATACAAAAACATATGTAGCCATCGTGTCCACACTTTTAGGCACTGTTATAGCGCTTATCATAAGCTCTATTGTAATGTGGTTGACAGGTGAAAATGGTCTTCGTTATGAAGAAATGCAATTTTTAACACGTCCCTATCGTACCGTCTTTATGGCAGGTTTATTTATTGGCTCACTTGGGGCAGTAATGGATGTTTCTATTACAATGGCTTCCTCAATTTTTGCTTTATACGAGCAAGATCCTACAATCTCTGTCAAGGCTCTGAAATCTTCGGGACATGAAATCGGTAAAGATATTATGGGTACCATTACAAGTATCTTATTCTTTGCCTACCTTTGCGGCTCCATACCTATGATTATTCTCTATTTAAAAAATTCTTCCACATTAGGGCTTACATTGTCCTTAAATCTTTCATTAGAATTAGCCCGTGCCTTAGCAGGGGGTATTGGTGTTGTCCTTACGATTCCTATCAGTCAGTATACCGCTATATTTTTCATTAATCGAAAGAGGGTTCAAGGATGAATGTTGTCGTCTTATTAGCAGTTATATTATTCGTGTTAATGGTACTTGTCGGCGGTAGACAGGGGATACGCTCATTTCTTTCTTTATTCCTAAACTTTGGTGTGCTCTTTGTCACCATTTTTTTAATGACAAACCCTAAAAATAGCCCCATCATCTTGACGTTTATTGCCTGTACGGTCATTAGCTGTATTAGTCTTTTCTATATCAATAAAACAAACAGTAAAACCATTACAGCCTTTATCTCGACGATGGTGACGATAGGTATGTTACTACTCTTTATTACCTTTGTAACGGAAAAGTCGATGATCCAAGGGTTTGGCGAAGAATCAACTGAAGAAATCAGCATCTTTTCTCTCTACATTGGTGTTAATTTTGTGCAGATTGGTGCATCAGTCATCATTATGAGTACGATTGGTGCCATTATGGATGTAGCCATTTCCATCGCTACCTCTATGCATGAGATTTTTTATCGCAATCCTTCGATGAGTAGAAAAAAATTATTTACAGCTGGCTTAAGCATAGGAAGAGATATATTAGGAACCGATACTAATACGTTATTTTTTGCTTTCTTTGGTGGCTATTTAAGCTTATTAATCTGGTTCAAGGACCTCTCCTATTCGATTGGGGAAATTGTTAACTCCAAGGTTTTTAGTGCCGAAATGACAACCATTTTTTGTGCAGGAATCGGCATTGCATTGATTATTCCGATTGCCGCCTGCATCAATGCCTTTTATTTAATTCAAACACGCGAAAAAACAGAAAAACTTTTATAAAAATTACCAGTACCTATCATAAAACACAATAATGTCTAGGTGTCTCAATGGATTTTTGAGACACCTCCTTTTGTTGTACTATTTTCATTGCAATCGCCGTATTTTCTGATAATATTTACCATAAGATGTTTACGTACGCTCAAAATGGTTGTTATTTCAAGAATACTAGATGCCCATTCCATGTAACATTTTTTAGCATAGAACGTCAATACAACGAGATGAAAAAGGAGAAAGTTTGCAATGAAGCATATTATCTTTGATTTTGATGGGACGCTTGCAGATTCTACTGCTGTGTTTGCCTCAGCATGGAATACTTTAGCCCAAAAATATAAATTTAAAGGCATTGAATTAAAGGAAATTGATACATTAAAAAAATTATCAATTTCAGAACGCAGTAAATTATTCGACTTTCCAATGTATAAGTTGCCTATGATTTTACCGCAATTTTATAAATTGTATCGTCAATCATTAAATGATGTTCATCTTTTTGAAGGAATGAAAGAACTATTAATAGAGATTGATAAAAGAGGCTATAAAATCCTGATTATTTCCTCAAACTCTAAAGAGAATATTTTAGAATTTCTTAAAATGAACGGTATTCATTGTGTAGCAGATGTACTTTGCTCTAACCGCATTTTTGGTAAGGACAAAGTAATGAAAAAGTTTTTAAAGGAAGCAAATGTCGACTCGTCTAACGTCGTATACATTGGAGACGAGCAAAGGGATATTGTTGCTTGTAAGAAAGCCGGTATACCAATTATTTGGGTGGAATGGGGCTATGATGCCAAAGAAGTCGTGCAAAATGACGAACCAGAATACAGTGTCTCTACACCACAGGAAATTTTAGAGATCATTTAATCATGAAAAAGGATAATAGCACTTGTCTATTATCCTTTTTATATGCCTATCCTTTGATGTCACTAATTTGCATTAGCTTTTCTGCTGTACTATTAACCCCTTTGTAGGCATCTGTTAATTCATGCATACTCGCAGCAAACTGCTGTGTAAACGCAGCAATTTGATTTGTTGATGCATTGACCTGATCGATGGATTGTTTAATATTTTCTAGTTGCACAGTTATGCTATCAGCACTTTCTGTACTACTCTGGGACATTTTTTGTATTTCAGAAGCGACCACCGCAAAGCCACGCCCATGCTCACCTGAACGTGCTGCTTCTATCGATGCGTTTAGACCAAGAATTCTCGATTTCATAGCTAAATCTTTTACTAAATGGACAATCACATTAATTTGTTCAATATCGCCTGTCATCGATTCCGCGAAATTAGATAGCTCTTCCAAACGATTGGATACATCCTTACTGGCAGTGGCTAATCCTTCATTTGTAGCTGTCATTTCTTCTACAGCACTCGAAAGCTCAGTTGCCAATAGACGCATACTATCCATTTTTTCGTTGGAAATAATGGCACTTACTACGCCAATAATACGTCCTCCTTCAAAAATAGGCTGGGCAGAGGCGATATAGGCCATACCAAAACCTTCTGCGCTACGCTCCTCTTTCACAAATTTTCCTGAACTTAACGCTATTTCTGTTGCTGTACCTCGATATTTATGTACTGGGTCACCAACCCCAACTTTTAAGTCAACCTTTTTTCCTGGTTTGTAGGCAAGCACTTTTTCCGTATCTGCCACGATGACACAAGCATCCTCTGGGTAAGTTGCTTGGTATAAATCAATCGAATCAATCGTTGCTTGTAGTTTAGGATGCATTGTCTTTTCCCCCTAAAATTTTCTGAATTGTATCAATTTAACTATATCATGCGATCCGAAAAAAGACACCAATGTCCAGTGGTGTCTCCTTACAACATTATGGTTTTTTCAATAATTCTACATATTTTTCTGCCGTTCGAATTTCAATTGTTAGAGAATTCTCTCCATAACTTGCCTTAATTAAAAATGGTACATCATTTGAGTTTTGAAACCTAAAATCTAACGTATCATAAGAAACCGTAGCATCTCTTCCTTTTGGGACATATCCTACATCTAACGAATGATGATGGCGCTCGACATATTTGATGGGAATTTGGTCAACTGCATTAAACAAGGTTGAAGAAGTTTGACAGATTCCACCACCAATTCCCATGACTACCTTCTTATTAATAATTTCAGGTGCGGGTTGATAGCCATTTGCCTCATCTCTTGGACCTACAATTGTATTAAAAGAAAAATAATCGCCACTGCCTACAATCACATTATGAATGGCTCTAGCAGAGAGCTCAATATTTTTATTTCTTCCTAAATCAGCACGATTGAAATAAGTTGTATAAGATGCAACAACCACTTCCTCTAATAAAGGAAGATCCTCAAAATAATAGCCACTTTCTGTTATATAGAGCGGCATTTCTACCTGACCGCCAGTCGCAGAAGCTTCGATAATACGCTCCACTAGCTCACTTTCCTTTAAAATGATTTGCGGCTTCCCCTTGATCACTTGCCCGTTTTCATCCAATCGATCAAGCATCATACGCTGATCATAGCCATTTGATGTGTCCGTTCCTCTCGCCCATTCCCTTGCTAATTGTTCGATATGCTTTTGATAGGCTTGTGGGTCCGTATCGAAGCCAAATTCCTTTGGAGATATTGTTTTAAGTACCTTACTCGTAGTTGGATCAACAACCTCTACAATAGGATCAATCATTTGTTCTTGTTCATATGTAACAGGTTGCTGTATTTCCTCACGTTGTTGAATTTCTTGTTCTAGCTTGTTATCAGAGACTGCTGTTTTTTCACAACCTACGAGACCCGTCATACAGATAACGCAACATGTAGCTAACCACTTCTTTTTCAACCATAAACACCACCTCTATCTTCATACTACAGAGACATCTTATTCGTCTATTGCTCATAGTGTGTTGTTTTTTGGTTATTTTTATTTGTCAAGATAGCAAAAACACGCTACATTATCCTTAGCCTGACATATCTAAAGATAGTTTGATGTGTATTCTTGTACTTAATTAACCTTTTAATGATTTAGGGGGATTAATTCTAGAAGAAGTAATATACGCTTCCAATACGGTATACTTTAGAATTTTACGCGAAAAAGAGCATCTACTAGCTATCACAAAAGCCAATAGATACTCTTTCTTTTTTTATTTTTGAATAAACATTTGTGTCCAGTAATTACCTTCCTGTACATAGCCTACACCAATATGTGTGTAGCTTTTATTAAGGATATTGGCACGGTGTCCTTCACTGTTCATCCAGTCCGTTACAACTTCCTGTGCGGAGCGTTGGCCCTTCGCAATATTTTCACCAGCAGATTTATACGTAATACCGAAGTTTTTCATCATGGTAAAAGGTGTACAATACGTTGGACTTGTGTGGTCAAAGTAATTTTTATCCTGCATATCTTGCGACTTATATTTAGCAACCCTTGATAGCTCCCAATCTTCTTGCAATGCTGGAAGACCTGCTTTTGCCCGTTCTGCATTGACAAGTTTCACAACCTCTTGTTCAACTGTTGCCTGTTCTTTTACAGGGACGTTAATTTTTTGACCTGGAGAAATTTGATTTGGGTTAGCGAGTTGTGGGTTGGCATCAATTAATTCCTGTACACCCGTTTCTGTTTTTAATGCTATTTTCCATAGAGTATCACCAGATGTCACTGTATAGGATTCGGCGGCCATTGCCGCAACTGGCACTAATAATGAAGTTGCTACTACTGAAGCTAGTGCTACTTTTTTTATTTTTTTAAACATGTTAATCACCCTTCCTAATTGCTCTACCATTATCGTAAATAGTTTCTGAGCCATAATCATCACAAAATATTTGGAAGGATTTTTACAATTGTATGACAAGCTCGCCATATGTTTGGTTAAAGCCCTTTCTCTCGCTATTCTTTCCCATTGGAATTGTCATCAAGTTGCAATATGTTTGTAATTGGCATACATTACTAATAGATTCAGTGATCAATTGCTGCACAAAATATCCTATTTTGCTAATTGCTTACGCTGTAATCGATAAATTAAGAGAATATAGAGCCAATCATAAAAGAGCGTTGCTACAGAAATAATGGTAATTAAAGGTGTGCGGAAGTATAGATAAAAGCCTACCGCTGCAAATAATGTACCCACCATCTTACAAACTGCAATCCCCATGGATTGACCAGCTAAATTCCCTCTTTGCAAGAGTAAAGCAATAAATAGACCTGACATCATAAGATTTTGAAAGAATGCTACGTACTTTCCTTCGAAATCTTGAAATTCATAGACTATACCTAAAATGATCAGCATGCTAAAGATTAACGTGATCAAAAAGGAGAAATACAATAGCTTTTTTGATAGCATCTTTCGATATTCATTTGGAGCATAACGTAAAAATTGCATCAAAATAAAGACATCCAATACAAACCAAATCAGCGTAATATAGCGTTGCAGGTCATTTTGTGGGTAGAAAAAGGCAAAGATAAATTCCCATGAAATATTGGCACAAATAGCGACCATAGGCATGCCATAGGTTTTATCTTGCCATCCTTTGTAAATAACAAGTATATATGTAAAAATCCAAAAAAGACCCATTCCTACTTGGCAAATTAATAATATGTCTTGTTCACTCAACATTCACGCTCTCCCCCTCTCTAGCATTCCTTCTACTATATGAGGAAATCGATTCTTTATGTCTAAAAGTTTGATAGACGGGTAAAAGAGTGCGAAATAGTAAAAAACGGCAACCTATACATTCCACAAGCGATCCTATATAGTAAAACGAGGTGATTAAATGAAAATAAAAATGTATATAGATAATGAGCAATTTATCGCAGGAACGACCTTAAAAGATGAGATGGAGATTGAACACAATAATATGGCTTTGCATAGTTGCCATGATGTTCAAGCTATCATTAACAATCGTCAGCATTTAGCTGCGACATTGAACTGTGATTTACAAAATTTTATTTGTACAGAGCAAACACATAGTGCGAACTTTCATAAAGTCACATTAGCCGATCAAGGACGAGGAGCTGCGCAAATGGATACAGCGGTGAAGAATACAGACGCGCTTTATACACTTGAGCCTAACTTACTATTATGTAGTTTTACAGCAGATTGCGTGCCCGTTATTTTTTATAATGCTGTGAATGGACTCGTCGGTGTGATTCATTCGGGATGGCAAGGAACAGTCAAAGAAATAACACCCAAACTGTTTCAGCATCTTATGAATGAAGAACAGTGTCGACCTGAGGACTTTCATGTTCAAATCGGTATGGCACTGAGTCAGCAGAAATTTGAGGTAGACGCAGATGTATATGAAAAATTTCACAGTCTTGGTTATGCCGAAGAATTTATGTATTACAATGCAGAAACGAAAAAATACCATATTGATAATCAGCAGACAGTCAAAAAGCAATGTGAGCTTGCGGGTATTCCAGTGAATCAAATACAAATTGATGAAACCTGTACATTCCTTAGTCCCGATGGCTTTTCTTATCGTCAAGATAAACAAGCTGGAAGACATTTAAGCTTTATTATGCGAAAAACTCAATAACAGCAAAGACCCTTCTTATCGAATGGGTCTTTGCTGTTATTTTAAAGTACCTGTACTAATAATGGACGTTTCTACATGGACCTTCACGTCTAATTTTCTAATAAGCTCTCTTGTTTTTTTCGATGTCCATTTTCCATGATGATACATTCTAAATTCTTCACTTAAGCCAGCTGGATCTACCTCTGTTTTATTTAATCGCGCTAAAAATTCATTAATATCCTGTTCCAGCTGTTTATTCACATCTTTTTCCAAATCACTTATACTTTCAACTGTAAATAAATGTGATTCTCTTTCTCCCTTATATTCGCTTAAAGTACCCTTTATTTTTAAGAAAATCGTTAATTTGGGTGATTCCATATTTTTATTACTCTCTTTTTTCACACTGCTCTCGATTAAATCAATCATTACCTTTTCTTCTCCATGTCCCGCATTTAAATCAAGGTGCAAAGGAGCAAGATTTTTCTGTCCACTTAAAGCTTGAATAACTAGTGCTTCCTCAGGTTTAATTAATTCATGCATCTGATTCCCTTTAAATATGGCAACGCCTTTAATCTCTAATTTCTCCCCTCGTTTTTCAACATAGGGTAATACTGTATCAACTACAGGATTTGTAATCGAGTACATAAAATCATGAATATTGGTATTGGGATTAAAAGCAGTATTGATACTCGGCTCTAATAGATTGTTCAAATAAAAATTAATACTTGGCTTATCAGGATAATCACCTTTTAAAATCGCTTCCGCATTATCCTTCACAACAGCTATCAATACTTTATTACCTACTTCCGCATTGCGATATAAGTGCTGAACGATTTTTCGAACATTCCCTTTCCGCGCAAAATCTTCGTTTACTAAGACAACTCGCAATTGATTGAAGACTATTTTCTTATCGGATTGCTTTTCTATTTCCACGATGCCGCTTGATACTAAATCTGTTGTGATAGAAAAAGTTTGTGTGTCTTTTTCTGCGTCTGGAGAATATTGGGGGATCGCTACTGTGAGTCTCATCTGGTTCTCATCGATATAGTCAAAAGCCATCGAGTCTACCATCCCAACATCCTCTAGAGGAACTTTTATTTCTTTTTTAGAACAGCCTGCAAGGAAAACGAAAATCAAAAAAGAAATGATGCATAGACGTTTATTTTTCATACCTGCACCTGCTTTTTTCGAATAACATATATCAGGATTAAAAACACTGGCCAGCTTACCAGCACATAGCCTACATAGTTACTTGCCATAAATAATTTTTCCTGGAATTCACGCGAAAAGGGCATTTTTACAATAAAGAAAATGATCAAGGCGATGATATACAACTGATAACTTTGCTTTTTCTTTTTAAGGAAGGTATCCATACCCCTTTTTGCACACCATACATAGGCTGTAATCGAGGATAAGATTAGAAAAACCCAAAGCGTAATGCCAATGATATCGATTCGCTCAATAAAGGTAAATTCTCCTGCCTTAAATAGGTTTAATACTGAAAACTCTACATTTTTTAATTGCCACTCTGAATAATACATGACGCTAATAGCTGTTGTGATAAAGCATAAAAATATACTAATCCAAATACCGATTAAGGAATGACGAAATGCTTTTTTTTGATCGATGATATATGGAAAATAAAATAGAATTAATTCGTAACCAAGGATAGAAAAATATCCTTGCTTTAACGCTTCATAAAATTCCTTAGGCGTAAAATTAAAGAGAGGTAAAAAATGACTTGGATCACCTTTTTCAATGGCCCAGCGCGTAAAATAGAATAATCCAATGGTAATAAAAAATGTCATTATACAAAATCGTGCAATAGATTTAATACCCCCACTTACAATATAAATAAGTAGCAGTAAAAAGCAAAGGACAGGCATGGTGATGGTTTGTTCCTGCAATGCTGTACTTTGAATTAAGTGCATATAATTACTAATAATCCCTGCACTAAAAACAATAAATTGAATAATGACGAGTAGATTTATAAATTTTCCGAGCCATTTTCCCAATAATATTTCATTCATTCGAAATAAATCATCATTGGGAAACTTTGAACAAAGCCATACCATCGCAAATAGTGTCAGGCTAGCAATCACACCAAAGAGTAGAGGCATAAATGATTGTGTGTAGCCCATAGGACTTAATTTCTGAGGGAGCGAAAGGATACCGGTACCAATCATAATACTTTGCGCTAAGAAGATGACATGATAACGATTTAACACCTTTCCTTTTGTTGTATTCAAAGTTAACCACCTCATTCTCATTCTGACACTATTTTTTCTGTACTTTTGAAATACCGGTCTTACTTCTTATATATTTAGTTGGAAATCGGATGACACTATCCAATAAATCGCTTGGCTTTCTTGGAATAGCAGGTGTCATATAATGCGTTCCTAAGGATTTGAGACTTAATAAATGGTGGATTAACCACGCAAAGGCGAGCATCTGTCCAAACAAGCCAAATAAACCTGCTGATAAGATAAAAATATAACGAATAAATCGGCTAGTATTACTCATTAAGAAAATGGGCGGTAAGAAGGAAAGTAGTGCTGAGGTAGCGACTAACACAATGAGTATATTACTGAGTAATCCAGCTTCTACGGCCGCTGTACCAATTACAATACCTCCTACGATACCAATGGTTTGTCCGACTTTGGCAGGCATTCGAGAGCCCGCTTCTCGTAAGACTTCAATTATAAGCTCGATAAATAATACCTCAATCAGTGGTGGAAAAGGTACCTTACTTCTTGATTCTTGAAGATTTAGTAATAATTCGTATGGCAAAATTTCTGGATGAAAGGTTAAGGCTGATATATACATTGGTGTAATCATGATCGTTAAGAAAAAACCAAAAAAGCGCAGCATCCTTAATAAAGATGCTGTTGTCCAACGGTTGTAGTAATCCTCAATCGACACGAACATTTCAAAAAAAGAAGTGGGACAGACAATGGCTAGTTGACTATTATCCATAAAAACGACGATTCTACCATCCAGAAGATAACGGCAAATACTATCTGGACGGACTGTCATGTAATATTGAGGAAAGGGCGATAATGGATTATCCTCAATTAATTGCTTCAACACGGATATATCCGTAAATAACGGATAATCTACCTGGTCAATACGGTTTCTTAAATCATCTAAATTTTCATGGCTCACGATATTATCCATATACATAATCGATATTTTAATATTGGCTTCTGACCCAACAATTCGGTTTTCATTTTTTAGCATGGAGCTTTGAATCCGTCTTCTCACTAACGATATATTCGTTTCCAGTGATTCTGTAAATGCATCCTGTGGACCGATTACAGTCGACTCTGTTTCCGTATCCGTAATGGCCCTTGTAGGCGCACTATACGTATCGATACTTAATAGGGCGTTGGTTTCGTGAAAAAAAAGAAGGGTTTGCCCAGCATTCAATTTTTTAACGACACCTTTCACATCTTTCGGGTCCACATATTGAGCCATTTGATAAATTTGTTTCAAATTATTAGCTAGTGGAATCGTCACCATGGTTTGTAAGGTCATTTTTTCGATGAGTGAGGAGAAATAAATGACCGTCACATCCCCTTCTTCTGTAGCGATCATTTTCAGTTTTACGTCATCGACTTCGTTAATCTCCTGCTTTAATTTAGTGACAATCTGCTCGGGTATCTCGTTCATTTTTGCTCCACCCCTTTTGTTCCGATAAATACCAGTCCATATCATTCATTTTTTAGTAGTTTGCCTTTTTATCATTTAATTATGTAAAAATTGTGCTAGCAAAAATAGCCATACAAAAAGGATGCATCCCAATTAGAGATACATCCTTAAAGGTTATTCTATAGAATCTTTGCTGTATCGGTTTTTACCAATACCAAATACGTAGTAGCTAATGGTTACGAGAATCAAGAAAATAATGCCCACTATTAATGACACGCGTGTATCATCATTGAACCACATGCCGACTAGTACCATGATTAAAAAGATGATTGTTACATAGTTTGTAATCGGTGCGAACGGCATTTTAAAAGGATGCTTTGCTAGCTGCGCTCCCTTTACTTTTCTAAAACGAATTTGACTTATTAAAATGATAAACCATGGAATCATCCCTGGTAAAACACTTGCACTATACACATAAACAAATAAGTTTTCAGGGGCAATATAACTTAGAATAACACCAACGACTAAGCCAACTAATACGCCCGCTGTTCCAAATAAAGGCACACCATTACTAGAAAGCTTTGCGAAAAATTTTGGTGCTTGTCCATTCATAGCAAGTGTATATAACATACGTCCAGCACTATAGATTCCACTGTTACATCCTGACATTGCAGCTGTGATGACGACGAAATTAATAATACCTGCAGCAGCTGTGATACCTACCTTAGCAAATGTCGCAACGAAAGGACTACCAATTGTGCCAAGCTCATCCCAAGGATACACTGTAACAATGACAAAGATTGCACCGATATAGAAAATTAAAATACGCCAAATAATGCTTTGGATGGCATTCGTAATCGTTTGTTGAGGATTTTTTGCTTCTCCTGCAGTAATCCCAATGAGCTCCACCCCTTGATAGGCAGCAACGACTAAAGATAAGGCAAAGAAAAATCCTGTCCAGCCACCTGTAAAGAAGCCACCGTGACTCCAAAGATTGGATAAGCCGATTGCTATTCCATCATTGCCAAAGCCAAAGAAGATGAGTCCGACCCCTGCAATAATCATTAAAATAATCGTAACAATTTTAATCATCGCAAACCAGAATTCAAATTCTCCAAACGATTTGACAGAAATGAAGTTCGCCACACCCAAAATCACCATTGCAATTAGACCAGGTATCCAAGCTGGTAATTCTGGATACCAATATTGCATATACGTTCCTACTGCTATAATTTCAGACATCCCAACAATAACCCATTGGAACCAGTTACTCCACGCTGTTAAATACCCTGCTAAAGGATGAATATATTTATAGCCAAATGTGGCAAAAGAGCCTGTACTTGGCTCCATATAAAGCATCTCACCCATTGCCCTCATAATGAAAAAAATAAAAATACCTGCAATACCATAGGCAAGGAGTACAGAAGGTCCTGTCCATTGAATAGCACTTGCTGAGCCCATAAATAGCCCAACACCAATCGTACCGCCAAGTGCAATCATTTGAATATGACGTGCTTCTAATCCTCTTTTCAATTCCTTATTGGCCACTCCATAACGCCTCTTTTCCTGATGTTCTTTCTACGATGTTTTTACTTTAAAATAATAATCAATTTTTCTAAAAAAGACAAATGTATTTTTAGGAAAAACAAAAAATATTGCTATTTTAATAGAATAACAAAAAATAGGTAATAACGACGATTTATACGAAATATGATGTTACTTCAACATAATTTAAATCAGAAAATTCAAAAAACTCTATTCCGTTCAAGTCGAAAGGAATAGAGTTTACTTCGTTATTGTAATAAAGTTTGTTCCTGTAATTTTGCAGAGAAGTATTTACGTGCATCTGCTGTTAGAATTTGTAGCAATGTCACTTCTTCTTGACGAGCAAATTCTACAAACATCCCACTTAAATTCTCGTAGACATATTTGATTTTAAAGCCACTATCTAAATAATGATCTACTTTTTGAATTTCCTCTGTGCTTTGTTGGAATTCAGACATGCCATCACCTCACCTTCTTTTGAAAATGTCTTGATGTTGTCTCACTTACTCGGCACCCTTCATCTCTAACAGAGGATCTGGTTGCTCCACCAGTTCATCTTCATCTGGGAGCGCCGCTGGAGCTGCTGGTTGGCCAAATATTTCATCTAAATTATGTCCGACTGTAATTCCTAAATATTTGGCATCACTTGGATCATCTAGCTCAGCTTGTGGATACTTTTTAAACCACCAATACTTCGCTAATACATAATATACAATCGCGCCTACAGCGAACCCTACTAAAGAAGAGTAAGTTGAAAATATATTGGCAACTGCACCACCGATTACCCAAGCGATTAATCCAGCCATATTAAAGCCCTTATAATATTTAAATTGCCCATCTAATTCATAAAGCTCTTTGACATGTACGCGCCGTTTACGAATCAGGTAGTAATCAGCAAATAAAATACCTACAATCGCTGTTAAAATACCGCCAATGATTAATAGGACATTGACCATGACATCAAATAGACTCCAAGGCTGTGCAAGAATACCAATAATCCCTGCAATAACTACCCCTACCCAGAATGGCACTTTCGGTCCACCGATATTAGAGAAAATAGTAGCTGCTGGTACAACGTTGGCAGAGGTATTTGTCGACCATTGTGCTAATACAATCATCAGCAATAGAATCCCAAGAATAAAGCCGCTTGCACTTTGCTGTAAGGCATTAATTGGGTCTGCCGAGGCAACTGCCATATAGCAAACTGCACCAATCGTAACAATGAATGTGTTTGTAATGGGCATGACAATTAAAGAGCCTACAAGCTGTGTTTTATTACGCTTGAACCAATTACGCTCATTTTTGGGTGCTTTAAAGAAACGTGACAAGGATGGCATATCTGCTGCTAAGGTTGCCCAAAAGCCCATATTTGCCATCACCACTACCATAAAGGCGGTAAAAGCAGCGAAGCCTGTTGTTGGGGTTTCCACCCACGTCCAAATATTTTTTCCCTGAGATGTTGCATTATCTGCCAATGTGTAATACATCCAACAAGAAATTAAAATAATGACAGGAGCTGCTAAATCAGCAAAACGCTCAATGGATTTAATACCAAGAGATGTATTAAAGAGTTGAAGCGCTGCAAACACAAGGAAGCAGATAAACCAATTATCAAAGCCAAACAATAAATTTAAAATTCCGTTTATCGCTAATGCACCAAAATACGTATTCAAACCAAACCAACAGGCAGCTGTAACACCACGTACAAGGGAAGGTATATGAGTACCGAATGTGCCAAATGGTGCACGCATATAAACAGGGAAAGATAATCCATGCTCTATTCCTATGTCACCAATTAACGTCATAAAGACGCCAATTAAACAAGAACCTACCAATGTTGCCACAATCACCATTGGTAAGGATAAATTCATGATAGCCGAACCACCAATGGCAAAAGCTGCTAATACAATTGCCATTCCTATCCAAATCACCGCAAAACCAAATGTTCCAATATTTCTTTGTTGATGTGTCACTGGAAGTAAATCTGGGGATTTTAAATAATTCCCTTCACGTTCCATAATGTTTCTCTCCTTTTTTTCTAATTTCCGTGACAACCTACTTGAAGTGCCTTCCTTCACCCAAAATGCTGAAGGAAGGTGGAATTTCGATTTTAATCTTTATTCAAAAATGAACAACGGTCCTTTATTTTGATAGACTGCTAAGAAGTGATTGGCGTTCATTCCATGTCATTGGCGGAATTGTAGATGGGCGTTCAACCATTGAAATGGCTCCATCGACAGGACAAACAATTGAGCATAAATTACAGCCTACGCAGTCTTCCTCACGAACCTTTAGCATTGGGCGACCATCCTCCGTATAAAGGTCAATACATTGATGGGATGTATCCTCGCAAGCAATATGACACTTATTGCAATTAATACAAACATCATTATTAATTTCTGCGACAATTTTATAATTTAAATCTAAATCACCCCAGTTTGAATACCTTTGTACAGAGCGACCAACTAAATCCATGACTGAAGCTAGACCTTTATCATCTAAGTAGTTATTCAGCCCATCAATCATATCCTCCACAATACTAAAGCCATGATGCATTGCTGCTGTACATACCTGTACGCCTGTCGCACCCATTAAAATAAATTCCGCTGCATCTTGCCAATTGGAGATCCCCCCAATGCCCGAAATCGGTACATTGACTAATGGATTACGAGCACATTCTGCAACCATGTTCAGTGCAATTGGTTTAACTGCTGGACCACAATAGCCCCCATGAGCTCCTTTTCCAGCCACATGTGGTACTGTATTCCAAGAATCTAAATCAACACCAGCTAAACTGTTAATCGTATTAATCATACTCACAGCATCTGCTCCACCTCGTGTTGCCGCTTCCGCCGTCACGGTAATATCCGTAATGTTGGGCGTTAGTTTAACAATAACAGGTGTACGCGCCGCTTCCTTTACCCAGTACGTTTGTTTTTCCACCAATTCAGGGACTTGACCAGAGGCAGAACCCATGCCTCGTTCTGCCATCCCATGTGGACAACCAAAGTTAAGCTCAAGACCATCAACCCCCACATCTTCTACTCGTTTCACAATTTCATGCCATTTTTCTTGCTTTGGTTCCACCATTAACGAGGCAATAATTGCGTGATTAGGAAATTTCTTTTTCGTCTCATAAATTTCTTGTAAATTCACTTCTAATGGTCGATCCGTAATTAATTCAATATTGTTAAAGCCTGCCACACGTTGGCCATTATAGCTAACTGCTGCAAAACGGGAAGACACATTTAAAATCGGTTCTCCTAACGTTTTCCAAACTGCGCCACCCCAGCCCGCTTCAAATGCACGTTGGACTTGATAGCCTGAATTCGTTGGTGGAGCAGATGCTAGCCAAAATGGATTCGGCGATTTGATGCCCGCTAAATTAATGCGTAAGTCTGCCATATAAGTTCCCCCTCTATCCGTACTAACAATCTTTTGTCAACTGAAAGCATAGTGCCAGATACAGGCTGTATGACCACCATTTCAAAACATAGGCTAATGTAATCATTCAGATGGGGGATTAACAGCCTGTATAAACCCGATTGGTGAATCTAACAATCAGTGGAGGAAGAGCCTCCCTGATTGAAGGTTCACTTTATGCAATCTCACTTGGTTTTCTTAAACATTCATGAATCTTATATGCTGCATCTTTTCCTTGCTGTACAGCGGTCACTACCATCGCTTCACCCTGTCCATTACCAAAGACAACATCTCCACATGCAAATACTTTGTCATTGGACGTTTGCATTGTTGTCTCATCAATGTCTACGACACCATTTGTATGAGCTAAACCAAAGGCTTCAATTAATGATACAAAACGAGTTTGCCCGATGGCTTTAATAACAGCATCCACTTCAATGATAAAATTGGAGCCCTTTACTTCTTCAGGGCGTTGTCGACCATCAGGACCTGCCTCACCAAGCTTCATTTTCACACATTCAATGCCTGTCACCTTTCCTACTTCATTGCCAATAATTTTTTTAGGTGCAGTTAGCCATTTAAATTCCACACCATCCTGCTTGGCAAATTCATATTCAAATTTGTATGCTGTCATTTCTTTTTCTGTTCTACGATAGAGAATTTGTACATTATCTGCGCCTAAACGCACCGCACTTGTAGCACCGTCTATCGCCGTGTTTCCAGCACCGATTACGGCTACTCGTTTCCCTACAATATCATTTGTAAGCGGTCCCATTTTTGTTTTTCGAATAAACTCAATGGCATCATGTACCCCTTCTAATTCTTCCCCATCAATGCCCAAATTTGGGACAGCACCCATACCGACAGCTAAAATCACACTGTCATACTGAGCCAAAATTTCATCAGCAGAAATATCCTCACCTACAGCTGTATTCGTTTGAATGTCCACACCGAGCTGTTCAATCTGCTCTACTTCCCAATCTACGACATCATTTGGTAATCGGAATGCTACAATCCCATAGCTTCCTAAGCCCCCCGCCTTCGCTTCAGCCTCATAAATAGTTACTTGATAGCCTAAACGACTGAGCTCACGTGCTGCCGATAAACCAGCAGGACCTGCCCCTACAATGGCTATTTTCTGTCCATTATGTGGACCTGCCTTAAATAGCTGAGCATTGGTTTCCATTGCCCAATCCGTTGCATAACGTTGTAACTCACCAATTTTAATTGGCTTTGTTGAAGAATTTAAGACACACGCCCCTTCACACAATTCTTCCGTTGGACAAACTCTTGCACAGCTTGCACCAATTGGGTTTGCTTCTAATATAGTCGTAGCCGAACCCTTCATATTACCAGATGCAATTTTTTTTATGAAATTTGGTATTTGAATACTTGTTGGACATGCTTTAATACATGGTGCGTCATAGCAATACAAACAACGATTGGCTTCCTCAATAGCCTCATTCTTTGTCATCTTACCTTTTAATTCCACAAAATTACGTCTAAGCTGCACGGTCATTGCATTTTCTTGAATCGGAACCATTTCCACATCCCCCTCATGTGTTCATTTTTTCCGTACCCTAATTACGAAACCGATTGTTTTGCTCTCCAGTCAAAACAATCGGTCCTATCCTGTAGGAAGCTAAATGTTTAGAGCTTCCGCAGTTACTGTTTTTAATGGACGTTTAATGTATCGTCCACTGCCAAGTACACCTACAAATTCTTTATTTTTAATGACATATTCCCCACGTACGAGTACACTAACAGGCTCACCTGTTACCTCCCAGCCTTCATATGGGTTATAGTCCACATTCATATGATGTGTTTTAGCTGAAATTTGACGCTGTGCCTCTGGGTCAAAAATGACGATATCCGCATCTGAACCAATTGCAATCGTTCCTTTTTGCGGGAATAAGCCAAATATTTTTGCGGCACTAGTAGAGATCATATCAACAAATTCATTGATGGAAATTCTGCCTTTTGCCACGCCCTCAGAGTATAAGATACTGAAGCGGTCTTCAATGAATGGTCCGCCATTTGGAATTTTCGAGAAATCATTTAAGCCTAATTGCTTTTTACCTTTAAAGCTAAAGGAGCATTGGTCTGAGCCAATCGTCTGTAGCTGTTTTGCCTTTAAGGCATTCCATAAATGTTCTTGATGATATTTAGGACGAAGTGGCGGTGACCAAACATATTTGGCTCCTTCAAAGCCTGGTTGCGCTAATGCGGATTGATCGAGCGTTAAATACGGTGGACATGTTTCACCATAAACATCATAGCCCTTTTCACGAGCGGCAATAATTTCATCTACCGCTTCTTTACATGTCACATGCACCACATAGAGCTTCGCACCAGCTATATGCGCTAATTCGATAGCACGCTTTGTTGCCTCTCCCTCCAATTCCGCTGGACGAGTTAGTGCATGATAGATCGGTTCCTTATGTCCAGCACGTCTTGCCTCCTCTACTAGCTCATCTATAACAGAGCCATTTTCACAATGGACCATTACTATCGCACCAAGATCCTTAGCGATTTTAAAGGCTTTAAATAATGTACGATCTGTCGCTTGAAATTCTTTTGCATAAGCCATGAAGACCTTGACAGAAGTAATGCCCTCTTGCTCTAATAATTGTGGTAATTCAGCTTCGGTTTCAGGTGTTAGATCACCAATCATCAAGTGGAAGCCATAGTCAATAGCAGACTTCCCTTTTGCCTTGTCATGCCATTTCTCTACGGCTGTCGATAATTTTTCTTCTCCTGCTGTTAAACAGAAATCTAAAATAGTAGTTGTCCCACCAAAAGCCGCTGCAATAGTGCCTGATTTCCAGTCATCATCCGTCACCGTGTTATTGAATGGCATGTCTAAATGCGTATGGGGATCAATGCCACCAGGCAATACGTACTTGCCAGTAGCATCAATAATTTCAGCGCCAGCATCCGTTAAATTTTGTCCAATTTGAACAATTTTACCGTTCTCAATTAAAATATCTGCCTCAAATACATCAGCAGCAGTTGCTACTCGTCCACCTTTAATGATTTTTTTCACTATGCCTCTCACCCTTCATCGAAAAATTAGAGAATGCTTGATAGTTAATGCAGTGTATATGTTTCGCCCATACTAAACTTCGTTTGTAGCGTTAACACCGTCTCCAATAAAATATCTGCGCCCTTTGCACAATCTTCAAAGGCTGTTTCCTCTTCTTCACAATGACTCTTCCCTTGAATGCTTGGAACAAAAATCATCGCGGAAGGAACCATACTTGCCATATACTGTGCATCATGTCCAGCGCCACTAAACATACGATGAGATGAATAGCCAAAGCTTTGACAAGCTCTTTCTACTTCATTGCAAATCGCACTATCAAAATGCACGGTATCTCTGCCCCATAACTTGACAGGCTGAATATGGCATCCGCCCGCTGTCTCAGGTAGCGCGTTGAGAATATCCTCAACCTGTTGCATGACCTCTGGCTTTTGATGACGTGAATCAATTGTAAATGTCACCTTATTTGGGATGACGGTATGAATATTCGGGGAAACATTCATACGACCAAAAGTAAAAACAAGTTGTTCGTCAATTTTTCCTAATTGTTCATATAGCTCTTTAATGATGGTTGATGCCACAATCATTGGGTCTTTACGCATTGACATTGGGGTTGTACCTGCATGGTTTGATTGCCCACTAATTGTAATTTCATAGCAGACCATGCCTAGCACACCTTCAACCACACCAATTTCCTGCTGTTTTGCTTCTAATACTGGCCCTTGTTCAATATGCAATTCAATATAAGCAAGTGCCTCCTTCAGACGATTGGCTTGCTCTCCCTCATAGCCACTTGCTTGTAAAGCTTGTTGAAAACGAATGCCGTTTTTATCCGTAGATTGGAGCATTTTTTCTTTGTCAAATTTCGAGGTGATGACGCCTGAACTCATCATGGCTGGATCAAAACGTGCCCCTTCTTCATTCGTGAAATTGACAATCGTAAGAGGAATGTCCACTTCGATATCATTTTCCTTTATTGTTCGAATGGCCTCGATCGCTGTTAGTACACCTAACACACCATCAAATCTTCCACCTTTTTCTACTGAATCTAGATGGGAACCCATGACAATGGGTGGCACATTCTTTTTACCAGGAAGAGTGGCGTAAATGTTGCCCATATCGTCCACCTGAATATCCATTCCTAACGTTTTGCAACACTCACAAAAATAGTTTCTTGCTAATACATCCTCATTCGAAAGAGACAAACGTGTGACGCCACCATTTTCGGTGGCCCCAAATTGACTAAATTGTTCAATTAACTCTTGCAATCGTCTACTATTACATTTATACATATGCAAGTCCTCTCTTTCACAGTAGTTAATAAACATTCTAAAATAGATAAAATTTGTGAGATATGGATAGTAAACTAAAAAAATATGTGCAACTGCACATCATATATGGTAAGTTATGTTCATAATTAAGGGGGAACGTATGGGGACGATTCGTAAAATTGTAGAGGGAGTTCATTTCCCAATGCTCACATTAGTCGCTGGACATAGTGGTACGTATCGCAGAGTTACTGGTATTAATGTTGTGGAAAGCAGTGATTTAATCATGTTTTGTAGACCCAATGAATTAGTCGTCACAACAGGTATTAATTTAGATGCGCAGCAAGACTCCTTGGAACATCTTGTCAAACAGGCATACACGAAAAAAGTAGCTGGCTTTATCATTAATACAGGACCATTCATTCCTAGCATTCCAGAAGCCGTCATCTCTTTTGCCAATCAACATGATTTCCCTATTTTTCAAATGCCATGGAATTATCGCATTGCTGATCTATTAAAAACTACCTTTCAATTTATTGCCAATCACCATCAAGAGCTTTCTATCGAAGAAAAGGTTCTTTTCAATCTACTATTTCATTACAAACAAAACACTAACACAATGAAAGATCAACTAGCACAGCTAGGATTTCCTCAAGGAAGAGAATTAGCGATCATAACTTGTACAACCATTGGCTCCAAAGCAGCTATTGACCGTTATGAGGTCATGATCCAATTCGCTTTTCAAAATCGCTATCAACGCTTCTTAAAATTAAAGCATAAAAATCACCTCATCTTTTTAATTGATAAAGCACAAATCAATACACCTAATATACCCTTCTCAAAAGTTGTGGAAGAAATCTATGAAAAAATCACGCTAAAAAATGGTTACTTGGATATTATTATCGGCAAAGGTAACTTTCATAAAGAGCTAGAAAATGTTCGCCAAAGCTATGATGAGTCCTTAACCGTCATCCATTTAGCACAGCTTCATAACAATCGTTATTTGTATAAATACAAAGAAATCGGTGCCTATAAAATATTGATGGCTGTGAAAAATCAGCCCCTAATGAAATCGTTTAGTCAGGATATTTTAGGACAACTTTATCGCTATGATGAACTACATGGGACAGACTATGTACCTTTTTTACGTATTTTTGTTGAGGAAAATGGCAGTACAAGCAGGATTAGTGAACGTCAATTTATACATCGAAACACCGTCCTCTATAAAATCAAGAAAATTGAAATGCTATTAGATATGGACTTAAGCAATCCCTTTACGAAGACTAATTTGTATATTGCCTTTTTAATTGAGGATGTGTTAATGCATCAATAGCCTGTCACAACTTTAAATTAACTGAATTATCTTTCTCATTAAATACTCCTTCTAAAATTCTTGAAGCATACATATAAAGTACAAATGGGGGCGACTGCGCATTTTTGTTGTCCACATCTGAGGAAAACATATGCATGCTAATCAACTACCTGTTTAGAAGGAGTGAAGCTTCGTGACAAATGTAACAAGTCCCAATTGGCAAGTAAAAGATGAACAATTCGTATGGCATTCTATGAAGCCCTACAATCCAAATGCAACAATGATCGTCCAATCCTCTAAAGGGGCATGGATTACTGACATTGAAGGCAAGCGCTATTTAGATGCAATGGCAGGTTTATGGTGTGTAAACGTTGGCTATGGACGTGAGGAGATTGCCAAAGCTGCCTATGAGCAATTGCTAGAAAATACGTATACCCCATTATCTGTTGGGCATATCCCTGCTATTCAATTAAGTGAAAAAATTAATGAGCTTTTAGGGGATGATTATGTCGTCTTCTTCTCCAATAGTGGCTCCGAGGCAAATGAGGCAGCCTTCAAAATAGCTAGACAATATCATCAACAAAAAGGTCACGTCAATCGAACGAAAATTATTTCTCGTTACCGGGCCTATCATGGTAGCTCGATGGGTGCTCTTGCAGCAACTGGACAAGCTCAACGAAAATATAAATATGAGCCACTGGCACCAGGTTTTTTACATGTCACTCCACCTGACGCTTATCGTGCCAATGAAGACCATATTCAAAGTAAGGACCCTTGTGCATTACCATCCGTCCAAGCAATCGATCATGTCATGACTTGGGAAATGTCAGATTCCATAGCAGCAGTCATTATGGAGCCTATTATTACTGGCGGTGGTGTAATTATGCCCCACGACAGCTACTTACAAGGAGTTAAAGCTGTTTGTGAGAAGCATGGCGCACTACTCATTGTCGATGAAGTCATTTGTGGTTTTGGTCGTACAGGCAAAGCTTTTGGATTCCAAAACTACGGCATCCAGCCTGATATTGTGACTATGGCGAAAGGCTTAACTAGCGCTTATATGCCACTGTCTGCTACAGCTGTTCGTCGTGAAATTTATGAGGCGTTTGCTGGAACTGAGGAATATGACTTTTTCCGTCATGTCAACACATTCGGTGGATCACCAGCAGCATGTGCGGTCGCATTAAAAAATATTGAAATAATGGAAAAGGAAAATTTATTTGCCCACTCGGCTGCACTAGGTGCTACATTACTCACTACATTACAGGAGCAATTAAAGGAGCACCCGAATGCTGGGGATATTCGTGGGAAAGGCTTATTAATTGGCGTAGAGCTAGTACAAGATAAAGATAGCAAAACACCGCTCGACATGACACTTGTGAACAAAGTGATCACACAATGTAAGGAACAAGGATTAATCATTGGGAAAAATGGGGTAACCGTGGCAGGTTTCAATAATGTGTTAACCTTATCTCCTCCTCTGATTATTTCCTCAGATGAGACGAATTTCATTGTTGAAAAATTTGTACAAGCCTTACATTCTATTAAACTGTAGGAGGAATAGCTAAATGGTAACGAATACAGACATACAGGATTTAGGTCATTTTATCAATGGACAAACAGTTCTAGGGAAAAGCGGTCAGTTTTCAGATGTTTACAATCCAAGCACAGGTACTGTCATTGCTCGCGTACCTTTGGCAACAAAACAAGAGGTACAGGAAGCGATTGCTGCTGCCCAAGCGGCATTTCCTGCTTGGCGTGCCTTATCAGTTGGTAAACGAGCTGAAATTATCCTTAGATTCCGCCAACTCATAACAGAAAATATCGATGAACTAATTGATATGATTTGTACAGAGAGTGGCAAAACGATTGAGGATGCCAAGGGCGAAATTACTCGCGGTTTAGAATCTGTTGATTTAGCTATCAATGCCCCCCATTTACTTAAAGGAGAGTATTCGGTGAATGTTGGTGGTCATATCAATGCCTATTCTCTGAAAGAACCATTAGGCATTGTAGCGGCTATTTCCCCCTTTAATTTCCCTGTCATGGTACCGCTAGCAATTACAAGTATGGCGGTGGCTGTAGGAAACTGTGTGATTCTGAAGCCGTCAGAGCGGGTTCCTTGCTCAGCATTATTTTTATCAGAGCTGTGGAAAGAGGCAGGCTTACCAGATGGGGTTTGGACTGTTATTAATGGAGACAAAGATGCTGTTAATGAGCTGTTATGCCATCCTGCCATTGAAGCGATTTCCTTTGTAGGCTCTACGCCAGTTGCAGAAGCCATTTATGCTACAGCCTCTAAACATGGGAAGCGTGTTACAGCACTTGGGGGAGGTAAAAATAATATGGTGGTTATGCCAGATGCTGACCTAGAGCATGTAGCAAATGCCTTTTTAGGTGCTGCCTATGGAGCTGCCTCCCAGCGTTGTATGGCACTGTCAACCATTATTCCTGTTGGGGAGGATACAGCCAATAAATTAGTGGGTATTCTTGCCGATAAAATTGCCAAATTAAAAGTGGGTCCCTATACAGATGACGAAGTTGATTTTGGACCAGTCATTACTCAGCAATCAAAGGATGCCATCATTGGCTATATCGATCGTAGCCTAGAAGAAGGCGCAACACTGGTCTGCGATGGGCGAAATCCAGAAATTTCCAAACAATCGAACGGTTTCTATCTTGGACCTACATTACTCGATCATGTAAAGCCTGGAATGGAAATTTATGAACAAGAGGTTTTTGGACCTGCACGTAATGTCGTCCGCGTGGCA
Source organism: Lysinibacillus sp. JK80 (assembly GCF_027557635.1). Lineage (NCBI taxonomy): Bacteria > Bacillati > Bacillota > Bacilli > Caryophanales > Bacillaceae > Lysinibacillus > Lysinibacillus sp. JK80. Next base: position 1,574,788 of record NZ_CP058997.1, read on the forward strand.
TCATTAGAGGAAGCTATAGCCCTTATTAATGCCCATGAATTAGGAAATGGTGTAACCATCTTTACGAACAATGGTGCAGCAGCTCGAAAGTTTACCACTGAAATTGAAGTAGGTATGGTAGGTGTCAATGTACCCATTCCTATTCCAGTAGGCTATCATAACTTTGGTGGCTGGAAACGATCAAGATTTGGTGAGGGGCATATGTTTGGACCTGACCAAGTACGTTTCTTCACAAAAGCGAAAACCATTTCAGAAAAATGGATAGAACAAGGGAATGACGTTACATCTTCTTTTGCATTTCCAAGTAATCAGGACTAATCCTTAAAAATAAATATTCGCGTAGTCAATAGCTACGCGAATATTTTGAAAAAACTGACGCGAAAACATGGTCACTAGTTTTTACAGTTTAACTATTTGTTCTCTTTTTTCTCTTCCGTTTTTCTTACTTCTGAGAAGTCTGTTTCTTCTCCAGCCTCCATGCCATAGCTAGGATTTCTATCCATACGAGTAAATGTATCTACATCATCCTCGTCTTCAAATCGCTTTACAAGAATTGGAATCGAAATTAGCCCAGCAAGACCAACGAGTGCATAAACCCAACGAGATAAGACCGCCGTTTGTCCACCAAATAAATAAGCCACTAAATCAAATCTAAAGAATCCAATGAGTCCCCAGTTGATTGCACCTATAATAACTAGTACTAAGGCGATTCTATAAAGCACGCTCATGTGTACACCTCCTTTATTTTCAATACTCCAAGCTATATTTCTTAGCAGGGAGGTGTCATAAGAAGCGATAAAATGACAAAGACTAGTCATTACAACCGCCATTTTGACGGTCTTATTTTTTGCAATAACCTCTTTTTTATACTGTGTACAAATGGCGAAATGACGTACTCTGATGAATGGCGTTACTTGGATGATTTTTTATGTGTCTGCTCATGCTGAAGCAGCCATTCTTTGCGCCACATCCCGCCTCCATAACCTGTCAGCGTTCCATTGGAGCCGATAATTCGATGACATGGCACAACAATGCTGATATTATTTTTACCATTCGCACTACCAACAGCCCTTACAGCTTTTTCATTGTTAATAGCAATGGCGATATCCTTGTATGAAGCCGTTTCACCAAATCCTACACTCGGTAAAACATGCCAAACAGCTTGTTGAAAATCTGTACCTCGAAAAACATAAGGAAACGAGAACTCCTGACGATCACCTAGAAAATACTCATGCAATTGCTTAACACATTCTAGTAAAACTTCAGGTGTGTCTTGCTGAGGAGCATTGACGACCTGCTCTCGCTCTGCAAAGTTAATGGCATCAATTGCTGTATCACTTCCCTCAACTTCTATAATCCCAATTGGTGATGAATAATCTAATTTATACCGTTTCATACAGTGACCTCCATAAATAAAAGGTGGCATAAGCTTGCCAGCCTTGCCAATGTTCCGCATAGTTCTTTAATTCTTCAATTGTTGGTTTTCGTTCTAATGCTAGTTGTATTTTTAAAGCATTATGTAGACCTACATCTGCTATAGGAAATGCTGTCGGTTGTTGCAGACATTTCATAAGCACATAATCTGCTGTCCATGCACCAATTCCTCGAATGTCCATTAATCGTTTTTTCATGGCTTCGTAGTCCTCTTGTTGCCACAGCAAATTTTTTGTCAATTGTCCGCTTGCGATAATTTTGGCAATTTCAATAATGTATTCTGATTTCCTCCGTGTAAATTGGAGGTGGATTAAATCATCTACCTCAATAACGGCTATTCTCTCTGGCGTTGGAAACAGCCAGTAGCTTTGCCCCTCAAAGTAAACATATTCTCCAAAATGCTCGACAAATCTCTTTTTTAACATATAGGCAAAAGTTAAATTTATTTGTTGACCAATAATTGCCCAAACTAATGCTTCAAATAAATCAGGAATCCCGATTAACCGTAATCCGTTATATTTCTTCACAAGTGGCTTTAGGATTTGATCGTTTTCAGCCATCTGGTAATACCCCTGCAAATCCTTTGTTAAATCAAACCACTCTGCGATATATTGTGCGATGATCGCCTGTTCATGGCTAGCTGGCTGTTTCATTGGAAATATTACTATTATTTTATGTGCTTGTTCAGTTATTTCACATAAAATAAATTGTTCATCAATCTTCAATAATTTGTAGAGCACATCATCCTTTATATGATGAAGTATTTCGTGATGTGAGCGCTTTAAGAACTGCAAACACTCTCTATAATTAAATGCTTGTGGTAACTCGATAACTAAATAGCCAACATCGTTTGTCCATTTCATATCATGTCCCCCTGCTACGATAGGTTACGGTATTCTGTAGGCGAACAATTTTTCAGCCGCCGAAAAACTTTATAAAAATTAGATGGGCTTTGAAAGCCAGCTTCATAACATATTTCTAAATTTGTAAAGTCGGTATGTTTTAATAGATGGGCAGCCTTATCAATTCTGATTTTCTCTAAATACGTTCGAGGCGTCTCAGCAGTCACTTGTTTAAATAGTCGTTCAAGGTGAAAGGGACTGAGGCCAACATGCTCCGCCATATCCTGTAAAGTCACTCTTTGTTTATATTCGTTCATAATAAAAGTCGTGACATTTTTAATCAATTGCGTGTGTGGGGAATGTTCGATTTCAGGCTGACATCGTTTACATGCCCGATAGCCAGCCGCCTCTACTTTTTGGATATCTTCATAAAATTCAACATTCATCTTTTTCGGCTTTCTGGATTTACAGGAAGGACGGCAATAAATCTTAGTAGTTTTAACCGCTGTATAAAAAAGCCCATCATAGGTTTGATCACATGTTATAATCTTTTCCCACTTTTCCTCAAAAGATAAATTGATTGCATTGTCCACGATTATCTCACCCATTCCCATCGACTATATATATAACGCAGAAGTATCTTGGTCTTTTAATAATTGTGCAGCATGCTGTGTTAAATGCACAATTATTTTATCTGAAAGTGCATTTCCAAAGCTAAAGCGTTTCACCCCTAATTCTTTTAGTAGCTTGACATTCGTTAAACTAGGTAATGAAAGAAGATTGAGGGGCGCATTTATATTACGAGTCATCGCGCTTATTTCATTGGCATCTGTTAAGCCTGGGATAAATATACCACTTGCTCCGCTCTCAATATAAGCTTTTGCTCTTGTTATTGTTTCTTCAAATGGTTGCTCTAATTGAAAATACGTATCTGTTCGAGCATTAATAAAGAAATCTTTATAGCCATGATTATCTAATTCTTTCCTCATGTTTGTTAATAAATAACAGTGTTCAATTATGCTCCTTAAGCCTGTTTGATGTTTAAGGGAATCTTCAATGTTAATCCCTGCTACTCCTACATCTGCCGTTCTCAAAACATTGTCGATAATACTTTGTTCATCATGGCCATACCCCGCTTCTATATCTGCTGATACGGGTATCTTGACTTGCTCTGTAATGGATTGAATAATTGTTAGATGTCGTTGAAAATCGATTTGTTCACCGTCTGCATAGCCAAGTGAGTTCGCTATGCCCCAGCTTGTTGTACCGATTGCTTGAAAGCCTGCCTTTTCTAATGTTAATGCTGATATAACATCCCAAGCATTCCCAATAAATAATAGCTCTTGTGAAAAATGTAAATCATAAAATTGCTGAATTTTTGACATAATATAAGCCTCCATGCTGTTTGTTAGACCTTATATTATCAGGAACTATCCTTTTATTTCGTCCTCAATCTTGCTGTTATGGTCTATAATAATGTTTTAACAAATAACATGGAAAATACAATAGTCAGAAAAATAAATTTATTCACACTTATTATCCTAGTTATGTTCGCTCTCATCCCCCCCTGTTAGCGCAATAGCCCAACAGATAAGCTTCTAGATCCTATTGTGTTAGGACAGCATTTAATTCCAAAATGGTCTCCATCGAAGATATATTGAGTGATGTCCATGATCATTCTTTTGTGGCTAGAAATCAATCGTATCCATTCTTCTGGCATACGAGAGATACTATTTGGTTACGTTTATCCATGGATAATATTTGAATAGATAAAAATGAATCCCATTGGCTAGAGGTAACAGATAAACTAGATAGCATTGATATGTATATCATTATTGGAGTGACTTGCTTTGTGATGGGCGATACAATTCATTCCTTATTATCTAGATGTGATAAGGCTTTATATCAGGCCAAACACCATGGTGGAAATCGTGTGGAATTTTTACTGGATCATACAAAACCGGAGACGAAAATAGAGGCGTCATTATCTTGACGCCTCTGTTTCCGTGTTTACATATTGATTTGTGAATAATCAACTTGTATAAATAGTAAAAAACTATTCGCAGCCTTTTTAGCTATTCATCATTATGTTTAAAAAAAGCTCGCTTTGGAAGAAACCAATGTTAGTTCTAAACTAAATTAAGTAAGTGCCTGTTCCTTGGAAAGCTTTCGTTGTAAAGCAATTTCTCGGCGTTTTTCTTTCGTCACACGCTGCCAAATGACTACTGTAATGAATCCAATAATAGCTAAGCCTAATAAAATACCAAAGAATACTTTATAGCCCGCTGTGCCACCCCAGTAATCTAAACAAGCACCTGCAATAATTGGCATAAAGATTTCACCACTATAACCAATTATCATCAGTGGCATGGACACAGTTCCTGTTGATTCTACTGGATAATCGCCTTCTACTAGAATTGCAAAATGCATCGCTTGCAAAGCATACATAGATGTATAGATAATCCCAATGAACACTAAAAGCATAAGGATAAAAGAAGCTTTTCCTGGTAATAAAATGAGCCCTACTAAACCAAATGCTAATAAAATATAGCCGATTAACACCATATTCGACACACCAATTCGGTCGCCTATGATTCCTGCACTAAAACTACCAATAGGACGACAATATTGCGAGAAGTAGCCCAAAGCCGCAGCAATTAACGTAGACGCACCAAATGCGGCCGTTGCATAAGGTGTAATGTAATAATAGCTAATAATCATCGCGTAGGACGTAAAGATAAGTATAGTCGCAAGCCAGGTAGTTGGCATCTTCAACACTTTCCAAAGGACTGCCCAATCAAACGTTTTACTGCTCTCTCTATCTTCTGGACTGACAGTTGCTTGATCTGGATCTTTATACAGCATCATAATCATGAGGCCCAACAAAAGACAAATCACAGAATACACTGTAATAACTGCTGAAAGAGCCATTTTATCACTCATATGTTTTGCAAAAAAAGCAAAAATCCCTAAAATCACAGCAGATTGAATAATGTTGGTTACACCACGTCCGCCTTCAAAAAATCCAAAAGCTTTTCCTTGTTCATTTTCAGAGCCTAAAGAACGAACCGCTTTTACTAATGCTCCCCAGAACGTCATAATGGACGTGATTCCCCAAGCAGCATGAATCAGTAGAAGTACTGGATAGGGTGGATACAATAATAATGTAAACCCTAATAATCCTGTGGCTACTAAAGAAATGGTTAATAAATATTTCGTTTTCCAACGATCTGCACAAAATCCTCCAAAAATATAGGAAATTAAACAACAAACACCATACGCACTACCAAGTGTCCCCATTTGTGTATTGGTTAAATGAAATGCATCCAGAAAGACATCATAATAGTAGTTTCTAAAATAAGGCAATGCGTAAATTAAGGCACCTGAAACAGCTAAAATAACTAAAGTAGCTGTATTCTTTTTTAACTTAGCTTCCATATGTTTACCCCTTATATGTTATTTACAAGCCATGACGTTTAATTTTTTGATTCCATTCCTTATGGAAGACTTGTTTGTCATTTTCTTTGATGACCATTTCCCCAACAATTTGGAAGTTTTCCTGATCAGATGTTTTGGTAACCGTAATATCCGCGTCAATCCACCAGCCTTCACGACCAATTTTCATTTTTTGATAGATTGTATACTGAGCTGACAGTGGATCAGCATTCGTTAAGGTTAATTCTCGTTTTAAATTATGTTCTACAGTGACATCAATATCATCAAAGCGATAAATACCTTCTCCAAATACGCCTCCAACCCCATCTGTAATACATGTCCATGTATCTGTTAAAATATCATAGGATATCGAACGATCGACTCTGCCTTCTTGCAGTGTTGTGATTGGCGTTAATGGTGCACTTTCAGCATTCATATTAGGTCCTACTACCTGCTGACCATGGAAAGTTGGCAATGATAAGGTAGCGGTTTCTAGATTTAATGTCAATGTAGCGTCTTCTGGCATTGGCCAAAACATAGGCCAAAACGTTGTAGCTAAGGATAGGCGTAAACGATGCCCCGCTTTAAATTGATGGCCACAGCAATCTAACTGAACAAAGGCCTTCACTTTTTCACCAGGTGTTAACAGGTCAACATGATCATGCCCATTTAAGTGTGTCAGGTTCATCACGCCATAGGATACACGAGTGACAGCTCCATCGGGTGCTACGTCTGATAGCTGTGCAAATAGCATTGCATGTGGTTTGTCACTCATTAATTCCACTTCAAATTTTGGATAGCCCACAATCTCTAGGGCTTTCTCTAGCCTATCCGTTTCAAAAACCATGGCCATTCCATCATCTAATCGTTGGTCTGCTGGACTTTCACCTAGTACGCCAGCGCCCATCCATTCACCAGATAAAAGACCATGATTTTGAGGAGTTTTTAGTAGGACTTGCTCTTGTTGCTCACTGCGGTTTTCTACTAGTTTTCCATGTGTCAGTTGATACACCTTAGTTTGTATCGATTCCGCTGCTGGCCACGATTCTAAACCAACCCAATAGCCTTTGCTAATTGGTTTCTTAACGGATGGCTCCATGCTCTCTTCTACCCAGACATTCACCATTGGTCCATCCATTACATCGTTGTCTATTCCTTTTAACCAATGATCCCACCATTTCACAGCTTCTTGTAGAAAGCCCATTGCTGGACCCGGCACTCCATCGTGGGGATAAACATGTGCCCATGGGCCAATAATGCCTTTTCTCGGAACAGAAAGCCCTTCCATTAAACTTAAGACTGTGTTTGTATAGGAATCTTCCCAGCCATCTAGCGCAAAAACTGGGATTTCTATGTCTTGATAATTCTCACAAACTGAACCATGTTTCCAATAATCGTCTCTTGTTTGATGCTCCATCCATTGTGCCATCCACAAAGGCATATTTTCTAATCGTTCCATCCATTTATCACGCCAGCTATCGCCAACAATATGTGGATCAATTGGACGTAACTGGTAGGCTAACATAATAGCACCCCACCAGAAGTTATCGTTTAACAAGCAACCGCCCTTATAGTGAATATCATTGTTATAACGATCATCTGTAAAGCCTACGGTAATAATCGCCTTTAACGCCTTTGGTCGACGAGCTGCTACTTGTAGAGAATTAAATCCGCCCCACGATTTCCCCATCATCCCGATATTGCCATCACACCAGCTTTGGTTAGCAATCCATTCAATGACTTCAAGGGCATCATCCTGCTCTTGCTTTAGATATTCGTCCTTTAATAAACCATCTGACTCACCTGAACCTCGCATATCCACTCGCACAACAGCATAACCATGTCCTGCAAAATAACCGTGCATAGGCTCATCTCTTGCTCTTGTCCCATCTGTTTTACGATAAGGAATATACTCTAAAATGGCTGGTACTTTCTCTCCCAATTTTACATTTGGTAGCCAAATACGACTAGAAAGCCTTGTGCCGTCAGCTAACTCGATCCATGTGTTTTCAATTGTTTCATATGTACACTCAAATTGTGTCACAATTTTTTTACTCATTGTATAATCCTCCCCTTGTGTCTAAGTGCAAGACTCCTAGTTATAACATCCTCTTCGTCTAATTATTCCGAATCTTGATTATTTAGTAATCATGATTATAAAATAATTGTGATTAGTATATCACCTGAAATTCTAATGCACAACTCTGAAAATGACAAAAGCTAATGCTATAATGAAAGAAGATAATTAAAATTGCTATGCTATAATAAGTTTAAATTAGCTACAAGAAGGTAAATATATACATTTAATTAATGATTTTACAGTAATTAATTGTTTGTTAGGGGGATATTACTTTGAAGAAAAAGGAAATACAAAGGAGTCGTATGTGGAAATACTTTGTAGATGCCACTGCGGAAATCATCGAAGAAGAAGGGCTGGAAAATGTCACAATCCGGAAGGTTGCTGATAAAGCAGGTTACAACAGTGCTACTATCTACAATTATTTTTCGGAAATCTCGCATCTTCTATTTTTTGCATCGATGAGATGCATGCAAGACTATACCAACGAAGTTGCTCGCTACATAGAAAGAGGCAAAGATCCTATTGAAAAATACTTATTGGCTTGGGAGTGCTTTTGTCAATATTCCTTCAAACAACCTCAGATTTTTCACGCAGTCTTTATCATGGATTTAGGGGAAACACCAGAAGCACTATTGGAAAATTATTATAATTTTTACCCCAATGATTTAATCAATATCCCTGATGATTTAAAGACCATTTTATTTCAACACAGTCTAACGAAACGAGGGCGTTCTATGTTAGAGATCGCTTTAAAAGAAGGCTACTTAACTGAAGGCAATGTTGATGCCATCAATGAAATTACACTATTAATTTGGCAAGGTATGTTTACAAACCTATTGAATAATCGCAAAAGTTATGATGCCAAACAAGCAACGGCAATCACTATGAAATATATTACAGAAATCGTTCGTAATGCTAACCTTTTTGATGAGCAAACTAAAAACAAGCAATGAGAATCATACTAGCAATTGCCTTTCTTTAAACGCTTATAAAATACGTAAAAACCCCTTCTAGCAATGCTAAAAGGGGTTTCTGCTATTTTTGCCAATGATTTAGTTCCTTTAACAATTCGGGTAGCTGCAATTTCTTTACATCGATAGGAGGTAATGCCTTAATAAACTCTTTCCCATATGACTTACTAGTAATTCGTCGGTCTAGGACAATAAAAGCTCCTTTATCCTGCGAGGAACGTATTAATCGACCAAAGCCTTGCTTAAACCTCATGATCGCTTCTGGTAAGGAAAGCTCCGTAAAGGAATTGCGGCCTAGGGTAGTTAGATGCTTTGCCCTCGCCTTAAAAACAGGCTCTTCTGGTGAAGAAAATGGTAATCGTACGACAATAACAGAGGCAAGTGCATCTCCTGGAACATCTACCCCCTCCCAAAAACTGTTTGTGCCAAATAGAACGGCATGACTAAATTTTTGGAAGGATTTTAGAATGCGCATACGGCTACCGCCTGTAACACCTTGTGCAAATAGCATGTAATCATCTAATAGTTCACTATCTTGGATAAGCTCAACTGTTTTTCGTAGCATATCCTGTGCTGTAAAGAGTACAAAGCAACGCCCTTCTGTCATTCGAACAGTCCGCGTAATTGCATGGGCAACAGCCTCAATGTATTCTTCTTGGCTGACATGCTGAATATCTGGCATATCGGTGACGATAAATGCCTTAGCCCCAGCATAGTAGGCTGGTGGAGCTTGTAGTTTCAAGACTTCAACATTATCAGAAATGCCTAACTGGCGTGTAACAAAGCGCTCATTGCCTGGTACCGTTAATGTACCTGATGTCCAAACAATACTTGCTTGCTGACGTAATGGTGCTAATACTTGTTCAATTATCGGCGTCACATTGACAGGCTTCTTAAAAACATGGAGACTGCCAGGGACACTCCGTACATCAAATTCTAACCAAACAGAATTGCCTTCCTGTGGTGACAGAAAAATATCGTCCCATTCAGCAATTTTTATCTTCACTTCTCGAATCCAATATTGCCATTCAGATAATACATATTGATCGTTTTTATCTAGCTGCTCAATCGCATTTTCGAACGACTGTGTAATGCTAGTAGCGAGATCCAGCCATTGCTGGGTTAGTTTGCTTACTTGTGCAAACGTTTCTTTCGCAAATGAAACATCCTCTAAAAACAAGGTGCATTTACTACCTGCTTGTTTCCCTTTCATTTGCTGTTGCAATTTTTGAATAGTTCTCTGGATTGTTTCATCAAATGTCCGCTGCAAACGTATGAATTGTGCATCAAGATGCTGTAAATTTTGCATGGCTACTCGCTGTTTTCTCTTCGCTGCCTGGCAAAACTGTTGAAATAAAGCCGTGTCCTCCATCGTACCAATTTGTCCAAAAATATACTTCCATTGTGTATAGGAGAAGACTACTTCATCCTGCTGCATAGCTGCCTGAATAAATTGATGCGCCTCGTCAATAATCCAGCCATCTATTTCTGTAAAAAGTGGTGTTTGACGCACTAAATCACTTAAAACCATGGCATGATTCGTTACAATACAGTCAGCAACTGCACTGTTCTTTAAAGCTTGCTCATAGAAATCAAAGCCCTTTGAAGGCTTGTCATTCGGTATTTTTCGGATTTTCTCTAAAAACAGTTGTCCGCCACCAGAAACATTGAGCTCGCTCAACACACCAGTCTCTGTTTTGGTCAACCACACAAGTATTTGTAAAATAGTAAATGTATCATCATAGGATTCATCAGCATATGCCATACATTGCTCAAAGCGATCGAGATCAATATAATGCTGCATTCCCTTCAGCACACACAAATTCACCTTTGTCCCAAGGATTTTTTCGATCTTTGGTAGCTCTTCTTCTACAAGCTGTTCTTGTAAATAGGAAGTATACGTACTGATGGCAATCTTTTTATTAACAGCACGGGCAAATAAGATGGCTGGAAGTAAATAGCCAGCAGTTTTACCAATACCCGTAGAAGCTTCAATCACGCACTCCTGTTGTTCATGTAATGCCCGCCAAATCGTGTCCATCATGTCAAATTGTGCAGGACGTTCCTCAAAATTTGGCAGTGCCTTTGACATTAAAGTTATTTTCTCATCTACTGATTGAGGGTAGGCAATCGTTTCTGTCACATGCTCATGCTTATTTCGGCCATTGCCAATCGCAAAATTACGGTAATAGTGTACATTTTCGCGGCCCGTCGTATGCTGGCGCTTAATTTGCAACGCCTCAAAAAAAAGCTGAGAAATATTTGATTTTAAGCGAAAGGAACGCTTATGCATCTGTTCAAGTGTAAGCTGTGGTAAACTTAGTAGCTCCTTCCAGCAATGCTTGAATAGCTCCGCTGTCGCGCGAGCATCGTCATCCGCTCGATGAGCATTTGCTAACTCAATATTTAAATCGGCCGCTAAATCCCCTAGCTTAAAACCAAGGGACATAGGGAACAAAATTTTAGCTAGCTCCACCGTATCCATTTTTTTACCTTGCCATTTCGGTAGTCCAGCACGTTTAAACTCTGCTTGTAAAAAGGATAAGTCAAAATCTGCATTATGTGCAACAAATACACAGTCAGCAAGTAGCTCATATATGTAATCCGCATGCGCTTCAAATGGGAAGGCATCCTTTACATCCTCATTCGTTATATGCGTTAAATCTTGAATGAAAGTGGGAATAGCTTTCCCTGGATTTATGAACTTCGTATAGGTACGCTCAATTTCCCAATCCTTCATAATAACAATGGCAATTTGAATCATCCGGTCCCCATTGGCTGGTGAATGACCAGTTGTCTCCAAATCTACAATTGCATATTTTTGACTTTCCATCATACATCTCAACTCACAGTTCACATTAGATAAGTTGAATTTTATCATATTATTGGCTCTGCGGCATCCTTTCTCCTCTTTGTTGAATCACCGCATCCATACAAAAAACGCAACCTTGGAGAAATCAATCCCCTAAGGTTGCGTTGTGGAATCGTTATGGAGTGCTTACTCAAACAACGTTACGCTTATTGTTTTTTTGCTACATCAACAATACGACCTTCTGTTGTTGTTTTCACTTCTTTTAATGATAATAAGTGTTCTTGGAAATTTTCCCAGTCAGATAAACCTAAATCTGTTACGTGACCTTCTTCGTAAATTTTTCTAAATACTTCATAGCCATCCCCACCTTGCTTAGCAGTAAAGGCGTTTGTTGCTACTGTATATGTTTTATCATCTTCAAATGCTACATACTTACCTGTTGCTTGATCTAAGTATTCAAACGATACAATGCGAGAGCCTGCTTCTTTTGAAGAATCATATTGTAATTTTGCACCTGCAATTTGTAAGAAGCCTCCAAATTGATTTGGTGCTTGTCCTACAGATAGTTCAAATGCTTCTTTTAATTGAGCACCTGTTATATCCATAAGTGCTAATGTGTTACCAAAAGGTAGTACTGTCATAACATGACCTACAGTAATTTCACCTGCTGGAATCGTCTCGCGAATACCACCACCATTTGTAAATGCCATCACAACTTTTTTATCTGAGTATTGTTGTGATTTTGCTAACATGCCATCTGTAATGAGATTACCTAATGCCGCTTCTTGTGTACGTACTAATTCACGTGATCCATCTAATGCTTCATCAAGTTTTACACCAATCTCTTGTTTCATGATTGCATCTACTTTTTCTTTAAACGGTGCAAGTTTTTCTAATGCCGCTTTATCCTCTGCTACTTTACCAAGGTCGATTAATTCACCATTATATTCAGTCACAACACCATTTCCATCAAATGTTACATCTAGTGTACCTAAATACTTTACATACTCATTAGCTTGTACAATTAATGTAGCCTCTTTTGCTTCGCCAGCTGTATTTGTATCTACGATAAATGGTTTGTCTAATTTTGTATGATCATGTGCACCTACAATAATGTCAATACCATCTACATTTTTTGCTAATAGTTGGTCATTATCTATATTCGCATTATCTTCAAATCCAATATGTGTTAAGGCGATAATTTTGTTAACACCCATACCTTCAAAAGCTGCTACTGCTTTTTTGGCCTCTTCAATGTAATTTGAGAATGTTACTTTATCTGGAGATGCAACAGCTTTTGTTTCTTCTGTTGTTAAACCAAAAATACCAACTTTTTCTCCATCAATTTCTTTTACAATACCAGAATAAATTTTACCATTCTCAGGTTCACTTGAAATTAAGTCTGTAAATAAACCAGTGAATTTATCATCTGCTGAGAAATCAGCATTAGCATCCACAAATGGGAATTTAGCCCCTTTAACAAAATCCGCTAATGCTTGATGACCTTCAGGAGAGGCACCTAAATCAAATTCATGGTTACCAAATACCATTGCATCAAAGCCAATTTCATTTAATAGCGCTAGATCTGCTTGTCCATGGAATTCGTTGAAATATAATGTACCATTAAATGCATCGCCAGCATGTAATGTTAAAACATTTTTCTTTGCTTCCCTTTGTTCTTTTACAGCTGTCGCCAATTTAGGTAATTCATTTGCACGAGCATGTGTATCATTCACATGTAAAATCGATAATGAGAATGCATCTGCTGGTGTTTCAGGAGTCTCTGGAGTTTCTGGAGTCTCTGGTGTTTCTGGGTTTGATTTTGTTAGAGCCTCAGCAATGAATGTTGCCAGTTGTCCACGTGTAACTTTTTCACTAGCCTCATGATTTTTTGCACTTTCTAGCTCTGGTAATGTTGGGATAGATGCTAAAATTTTTGCTAAATCACCATGTGTAATTGTTTGGTTTGGACGGAAAGTATTATCTCCATAGCCTGTAATGACATTTAATCCTACAAGGGCTGCAATTGAGCCATAATAAGGATTTGATGCACTAATATCCGTAAATTTTGGATCCTCTACTTCTTTTGTATCCAATTTTAATGCGCCTGCAATCATTTTTGCCGCTTGTCCACGCGTGACATTTGTATCTGGTTTGAATGTACCATCTGGGTAACCACTAATAATCCCTGCTGCATAAAGTGTAGAAATGCCTTCAAAATCTGCATGACTTTCCTTTACATCCGAAAAAGGACTTGCTGCTGATGCTGGTACTACCGCTACCGCTGTTACAGCCAATGCCGCTGCAGTTACTGTTAAAAATTTGTTACGTTTATTTTCCATGACAAATGATACCTCCACTAGTAAAATGATGTACTAACAACTAAATTCTACATAAATATGACGCAAAATACTAGAACATTTGTAAAATTATAATTTTGTTAACTAGTTTAATAGTAATAAAAGCAAATTTTTGCCAGTAACTTTTGATATAAACGTAATCGCAAAAAAGGAGGATTGGCTATGCTTTGCCATCCTCCTCTCTAGTATTAATTTATTCTATGGCTGAATTCACATCACAGTTGCTTCTGGCTCGTGTGCGATCATTTCCTTAATTGTATTGCCCTCTCCCATGATGGCTACAGTTGGTTGATGGTCTTTTGCCTCATGATTATCCACATACACATAGGAAATAATAATGACAATATCACCACGCTGCACAAGTCTTGCTGCTGCGCCATTAACACAAATGACACCTGATCCTCGTTCACCAGCTATAATATATGTTTCAAAACGAGCGCCATTATTGTTATTAACAACATGTACTTTTTCGTTTGCCAGCATACCTACTGCATCTAAAATATCTTCATCTATTGTTATGGAGCCTACATAGTTTAAATCTGCCTGTGTCACTGTTGCACGGTGGATTTTACTATTCATCATCATACGTAACATACTATAGTCCCTCTTTCACAGTAAAAATACAATTATCGATTAAACGTGTTTTACCTATATAAACAGCTGCTGCCAACAAAACTTGCTGAGTTGCAGTTGTCACTGGTGTTAAATCTGGATATGTTAATAATTCAATATAATCAATGCGGCCATGTGTTCTTGCATGAATATGAGCTTTTGCTTTTGCAAGTGCTTTATCAGCATCACCATTCGCTAAAAAGCTATCGCGAGCCAACTGTAATGCTTCATTGATTGCTGGAGCCTCTTGTCGCTCTGACTCACTTAAATAGACATTACGAGAAGATTTCGCTAAACCGTCCTCCTCGCGTACAATTGGGACAACACGCATTTCTAAAGGGAAATTAAAATCACGTACCATTGTCGCAATAATCGCAACCTGCTGTGCATCTTTTTGACCGAAATAAGCTCTTGTTGGCAGTGTTAAATGAAATAATTTAGAGACAACCTGTAAAACACCATCAAAATGACCAGGACGACTTGCACCACAAAGAATGGTAGCCTGCTCACCTGCATGTAGACGAATCCCTCCATCTTGAGGATACATTTCTTCCACACTTGGTGCGAACACAATATCAACGCCCACAGATTCAGCTAATGCAGTATCTCTAGGCAAATCACGAGGATAACTTTCAAAATCCTCATTTGGCCCAAATTGTGTTGGGTTGACAAATATACTCATCACAACGACATCATTTTCTACACGAGCTGTTTGTGCTAATGTTAAATGACCTTCATGTAAATAGCCCATTGTCGGAACAAGTCCAATCGTTTTTTGAGCATGCTTAGCTGCTTGAATTTCTGTGGCTAATGCCTGTATGGTCGTGATGACTTTCATCATTTAACGCCTCCATATAGCTGATCTAATGCTTCCTCTTTCATTGTGAAGAAATGCTTTGGAGCTGGGAAAGTACCCGCTTTCACTGCTTCTACGTAACCCATCATCCCCGCGCTTGCTTCTTTGCCCATATCAGCAAATTGTTGAACAAATTTCGGTACATGGTGCGAACCGTAGCTTAGCATGTCATGATACACCAGCACTTGTCCATCAGCCTCAATACCAGCGCCTATGCCAATGGTTGGAATAACAAGACTAGCTGAAACAATTTCTGTCAGCTGATGAGGGATACATTCCAACACGACTGCACATGCTCCAGCCGCTTCGCATTGTTTTGCTTCTTCAAGCAGTGTAGCAGCCTGTTCAGCTGTTTTTCCTTGTACCTTATAACCACCAAGCACTCCCGCTGATTGAGGCAACAAGCCTAAGTGAGCTACTACTGGAATACCAGCTGACGTTAATTTACGAATGACAGGTATAACTTCACCTGCCCCCTCAACCTTTAAAGCATCTGCTCCTGTTTGTTGCATCATCGCAATGGCTGTTTTGAGTGTCTCATTGACATCGCCATGATAAGAACCAAAGGGCATATCAACGACTATAAACGTATCCTTTGCCCCTCGTCTTACTGCTTTTGCATGATGAACCATATCCGCTACAGTTACAGGCATTGTAGAATCATAGCCAAGCACGACCATTCCAAGTGAATCCCCGACTAGTATCATCTCAACGCCAGCTTCTTCCGCGAATTTAGCAGCTGGATAATCATAGGCCGTCACCATCACGATTTTCTCGCCTGCCGCTTTCATCTTTAAAAAATCTGTTGTCGTTTTCATTTTGTAGTCCTCCTTTTTTAAAGGAAGAAAACAGAAAAACCCTTCTGGCCGAAAACAGACAGAAGGGTAGTGTGTCGTTCAATGATAAAAAGACCCCTGAAAGAGGCAATAGCTTACAAAATGAAAGCTATATTTGAACGTATCGTTTTCTTCCGTCCCTGTCTAAAAGATCAAGGCAGATATTTGATAGTATAGTCTATTGCGTTTTTGAAGGTGCCGTTCACAATGGATACTGCCCTTCGCACATACTATAACAGATTTTCCTATTAATCTTCAAATATTATTTTCTTACAATATCTTCGTCTAACAACATTGGAAAAAATTTTCTTTTAGAATTGACAATCAATGTTATACGTCATATACTATCCACATACTATATGTCATATAATATAAAATGAAGTATAGGTATTACATGTGAGGTGAAAAGATGACATTTCAGCTTGGTTCAGCTTTACTTGATGCTTGTGTACTGGCTATTGTCGAGAAAGAGGACGCCTACGGTTATTCTTTAACACAGCAGGTACAATCAGTCATGGAGATTTCAGAGTCTACACTGTATCCTGTATTACGCCGCTTACAAAAAGCGCATTACTTAACAACGTACGATCAACCTTATCAAGGTAGAAATAGACGCTATTATCAAATTACGGAGCAAGGACGTATACGATTATTAGAGCTATTAAAAGAATGGCAAATGTATAAGGAAAAGGTTGATTGTGTACTTTTAGGAGGGAATTTAGATGGATAGAGCAAGCTATTTGAAACAGCTACGAGGAAAATTACGTCGGCTTCCTGCGCATGAGTTAGACGCTGCGCTTGCCTATTATGAAGAATACTTTGAGGAAGCTGGAGAGGAAAATGAGCATCAGGTCATTTCACAACTTGGCTCTCCTTCACACGTTGCCTCACAAATATTAGCTGATTTCGCATTAAAGGATTTAGAAACCTCCTCGGCAAAATCAACAAAAAAGAATATGTCTGCCATTTGGCTCATTATTCTAGCTATACTGTCTGCGCCCCTTTCATTGCCATTACTTGCAACAGCCATTGCACTCATTTTTTCATTTGGCGCAGTCATTATCAGCTTAATCTTTGCTATTGTCGCAACTGTTATTAGTATTTTTGCTGGTGGCGTTGTGGCGATCATTTCAGGTTTCTTAATTTTAACAGAGCATTGGCCGACCGCACTGCTCTTTATGGGTGTCGGGTTAATCGTAACGGGCTTGGGTGTCCTACTGTTCCCAGTTGTTGCTCGTGTTATCAAGAAAACCGTTGTTGTCTCTGTTGAAACATTAGGCAGACTGTTCCATAAAATGACAAAGAAGCAAAAAAAGGGGGACTTCTAAATGACGTCAAAAAATACCCTTATAGCCATGACAATGATTGCATTAGGCATTCTACTCGCATTGATTGGCTATTTTTCAGGGGGTCGCTGGCTGATTCTTAAAGATTCAGAGGGTCTTTATGTCCCCAGTAATACTAAATTAATAAGTCAGTCTCATGCTTTAGATGCATTCACAAGCATTAATATCGTAAATGATTATGGAGATGTGGAGATTGTTGCAAGTGATAGTGACTATAAATTAGACACAAAGGTCCATGAGCAAGAAGATGTAACATATCATATTGATAACGGAACTTTAACCATCGAAACAATGGCAAAGAAAAAGGATGGTTTTCAATTTGGCTTCGGTAACCTCTCTTCCCCTTCAATCAAACTCTATGTCCCAAAAGATACAAAAATAGAGGCGATTGTAATAGACAGTAATTTTGGCGATACAGCCATTCATGGGCTCCAGTATCAGCAGCTTAATCTTATCCAGGATTATGGAGATATTACTTTCAACAGCACGACGGGTGACAAAACAGAGATTAGGCAGTCCTTTGGTGATTTGACGCTTCAGCAACTTACTAGTAACGGCTTCACTATTGAGAGCGAGCATGGAGATATCGATATAGATGGCACATTAAATGGGCAAACAACCATTACCTCTAGTTTTGGCGATACAACGATTCACTTACAAAACAAACAAAGTGATATAGGCTACGCTCTCAAAACAGACTTCGGTGATGTGACCATTAATGATGAAGAACAAAATGGCACCGTGACTCAGGTAACGAAGGGTGAGCACCAACTGAATGTTTCCTTATCACATGGTGATATAGATGTGTCACTAAAATAAAGAATAGTCAATAAAAGAAGCTGCAAGTACAGGACGTTACTTGCAGCTTCTCATATTGTTGAAAAACAAAACCATTAATAGAATTTTTGTGAAAGGTGAAAATGGTTTCCGTTGCAGGCTACTTTCTTTCCTGTGGGCGAGCGCCGATCCCACGGGAGTCAAGTAGCCTTCCACTTCAACCTACAAAAGTGTTACCTTTTAGCAAAGGTTTTCAAATAAAGTGAAGGTGTTCACGACTCTTTATGAAGAGGTGCTGTTACGCATAACTTCCCCACATTGAAAATAAAAGTCTATCTATTCACTAATAATACAAATAATGGATTATTTTGTTCGCTACGGCCAGTACGAAAGATAAAGCAAAGACACTTTTGCAGAATTTGATTGGAGTGGAGCCAGGTCACTCCTAGGGGATTTAGCGTCACAGATGAGACTCTGGAGCGAACGTAAGTGAGTGAAGCGGCTCATCGGACGCCCCCTGGAAAGGACGCTGGCGGAACGGAAATCAACCCCTCACCTTGCAAAGTTGCTTTTTCTGCCGTTGACATCATCTTTTTGCAACAACATGAGAAGCCGCAAGTATAGGACATTACTTGCAGCTTCTTTTTTATAATATTTTGATGTCTCCTGCATAGATCGTTCGAACCGTTCCATCGTCCTGTGTCAGTTGCAGAACACCATCGTCTGTAATACCACTGGCAACCCCTTCAAAACGTTCGCGTATCGTTGTTACCTCTATACGTTGACCAATTGTACAAGACATTTGCTGCCATAGTGTCTTGAGACTCGCAAAACCCTCTTTAACGTATAGTTCTGTAAATTGTTCTAAATAGTGTAAGATAGAGGCCACAAGTGCTGCACGATTGATTTCTTCTCCAGCTTCTAATCGTAATGAAGTGGCAATATCCGCAATATCAGGTGAAAAGTCAGCTGCTGCTTGGTTCGCATTTATGCCAATTCCAACAAGTAAAGCTTGCACAAGATCCGCCTCTGCTTGCATTTCCGTTAAAATCCCCGTACATTTTTTGCCATTAATCAATAAATCATTGGGCCATTTAATCGCTGGCTCTACATGTTTATATAAGGTTTTAATGGCCATTGTGACAGCTACTGCCACCACAAGTGTATAGGATGAGGCCTGTTGGGGCGTAACATCTGGCCGAACGATAACAGTCATCCAAATACCTGTCCCATGTGCAGACTCCCAAGGACGAGCCATACGACCACGCCCCGCTGTTTGCTCCTCACCAATAATAATTGTACCGTGTGGAGCTCCTTCCTGTGCAAGCTTATGCGCAATTGTTTGTGTTGAATCAACTACATCGTAATAATGGATCTCACGTCCAAAATGCTCTGTCTTTAAAAAAAGCTTAATCTGTGTGGGGCTCAAGCTATTTGGTACACCTGTCAATACATACCCCTTTTTCTTAATTGTATCAAATGTATACCCTTCCTCTTGTAATGTTTGCATATGCTTCCAAACAGCGGTTCTTGAGACACCAAGAGAATCTGCTAATTCCTGACCTGAAACCGCTTCTCCATCAGCAGCCAATATTCTTTTTAAAATTTCGTCCTTCATGGAAATTGTCATCTTCACATCAATCCTTTAGTTAACTGTACTCTTGTTATGTAACTTATTTTGTCTTAATCATACTGTAAATTAACGTAAATGACCACCAACGATAGGAATTTAATGAAGCCGTCTCCCTTTTCGGGAGACGGCTTTCACCTATCATGTATTCGGCTTTAAGTAAGATCCTGTTGCTCCAGCCAGCTTTTAATCTGTTGTCGATCATTTTGAAGTTCATGATGAAGAATGGCTGTCAGCAGATCCTCCAATGCGGCTTTTACCCACGGCCCACCCTTTTTGCCAGACCATTTCAGTAAATCAGCCCCATTCACCGCTAATTCTTGCTTATGTTGAATCGGTAGCTTTGCCTGTAATTCTCGGATAGATTGTTGAGGTATCGAAGCGTCTAATTGGCGAAGTTGGGCAAAATATTGTGCAGCCTCTAGTTCTTGCTCTGTGTAGTAAAAATAATGGCGATTTGTCCAACCATCTTTTAAAGCGTCATAAGCGGTTAAAACGGAATTAATAAACGCCATTTCCTTATTCGATAATCGATAATCGCGCACTACCTCACGCCATGCTGCTCCTTGTAGTAAGGCAAAGTATGCCCAGCCAAGAAGGGCATCTTTTGTTTGGAAATTATGCCATTGTGCAGTTTGAAAATCACCTGTTAAATAGGCAGTTAATCCACTGTCCTCTAGTTTTTGTATACCCCCAAAAACTGTTTGTCCTACCCAAAGCTTATCAAGCTCTGCTTTAATGCGTTCTTTTGCAATAAAGCCCAAATCAGCAGCCCTTTGCTGGATGGCTGCGAATGTATTCGCCTCGATCGTAAAATCAAGCTGTGCAGAGAAGCGAATCGCTCGCAGCATCCTTAAAGCATCTTCTGCAAACCGTTTTTCTGCCTCTCCTATCGCTCGTATAATGCGCTTTTCAATATCTTGTTGTCCACCATAATAATCTACAAAAGAGCCATCACGACGCATGGCAATGGCGTTCATTGTAAAATCTCGGCGTTGTAAATCCTCTTTTAGAGATCGAACGAAATGGACATTCTGTGGTCTTCGATGATCTGTATATTCCCCATCTGTCCGATAGGTAGTCACTTCCACAGGTCCAGCGGGTACGATAACAAGTACCGTCCCATGCTGAATCCCAATATCTACAGTCTTTTGAAACACAGTTTTTACTTCTTCAGGCAAGGCATTTGTAGCCACATCTACATCATGGGCAGGACGATCGAGTAAAGCATCTCTTACAGCTCCACCAACAATAACTGCTTCAAATCCCGCCTGTTCTAATTGCTCAATGACTGAATAGGCTGCTTGCCATTCTTTATTGTTTTGCATGATTTCTTTCCGCAACCTTCTCGTACAGATTTTCATATTGTTCCACAATTTTGGATGAGTGGAATTTTTCACTTACTGCACGGATGGCCGCTTCTCGGAAGCGCAGTAATTGTTCCTCATCTTGCAATAAATGGGTCGCATACGCCGCAACTGCCTCTGTATCCCCTAATTCCACGATATAGCCGTCTACACCATGCTCAATGACTTCTGGAATACCACCTACATTTGTTCCAATACAAGGTACACCACAAGCCATTGCCTCTAATAACACCAGTCCAAACGATTCTTGCTGTGATAATAATAGCTTAAGGTCACTAATCGCATACAGTTCAGCTAAGTTTTCTTGTTTCCCTAAAAATAAAACATCCTTCATATACGGACTTCCTTTTACTTGGTCCATGACACGATGCTTTTCTGGGCCATCACCTACTAATAAGAGCTTTGCTTTCATGTTGGCACGGATTTTCATAAAGGCGTCTACAATGTGTGGAAGGTTCTTTATTTTACGGAAGTTTGATACATGAATGAGGACTTTTTCATCTTCTTGTATACCAAATTGCTCTTTTAAGTTTCCTGAATTTCGTGGGAAGTATTCGCGTTCGTCCACAAAGTTATAAATCGTTTCAATTGGTTTTACTGTATCAATCAGTTCATAGGTTTGTTCTTTTAATGCCTGTGACACGGTTGTCACAATATCAGATTTATCAATCCCATACTTAATGGCCTGTGAGAGCGTAGAATCTTGCCCAAGCACCGATATATCTGTGCCATGAAGGGTTGTAACGATGCCAATGTCTCGGCCGCTCATTTCACGTGCTAGCACCGCACATACTGCATGTGGGATGGCATAATGCACATGTAGCACATCCAACTCTTCATCCTTGATGACGTCTGCCATTTTACTCGCTAATGCAATATCGTATGGAGAATATTGAAATACTGAATAATTATTAACTTCGACTTCATGGAAAAAGACGGTTGGATAAATTTTATTCAATCGAAATGGTACGCTTGAGGTGATGAAATGAATTTCATGTCCTCTTTCTGCAAGCATTTTGCCTAATTCTGTTGCAATGACACCAGAGCCACCAACTGTAGGATAACAGGTAATGCCTATTTTTAGCTTTTTCATTCGATGATCATCCTTTCTGAATCACGTCTTTTGTTAATTGCGTCTTTCTTGTATCAGTCTCCAATCCACAAAGCCTTCCTGTAGGCCTTTTAGTAATATTTCTGCTGTTCCCATATTTGTTGCCAGTGGCACTTGGTAAACATCACAAAGACGGATTAGTGCAGAAACATCTGGCTCATGTGGTTGTGCTGTTAAAGGATCACGGAAAAATATCACCATGTCCATATCATTATTGGCAATCATTGCGCCAATTTGTTGGTCGCCACCAAGTGGCCCTGAACGAAAACGTGTAACTTCCAAACCAGTAGCTTCGATGACACGTTGTCCTGTTGTGCCGGTAGCATATAGTGTGTGTTCTTGTAAAATATTTTGGTAAGCAATAGCAAACTGTACTAAATTATCTTTTTTACGATCATGTGCAATCAATGCGATTTTCATATAGCTTCCATCCCAATCTTTAGATGATGTTTTCTAAACCATAAACAAGCTGATCCATTTTCATAACCTCTTCTATGCAAAATGCAACACCCGACATAAAAGAATTACGGTTTAATGAATCATGGCGAATCGTTAGTAGCTGCCCATCCCCTCCAAATAATACTTGCTGGTGTGCCACTAAACCAGGTAAACGTACGGAGTGAATGCGCATACCGTCAAAATCTCCACCTCTTGCACCTTTAATGGTTTCTTTCTCTTCTAGATGTCCTTGTGCCTTTGGCGTACGGACCTCTTGTATTAACTGTGCCGTTTTCACCGCTGTCCCAGATGGTGCATCAAGCTTCTGATCATGGTGCATTTCTATAATCTCTACATCTGGTAAGTATTTGGCTGCTTCTTTTGCAAACTTCATCATTAGGATAGCACCAATCGCAAAGTTTGGTGCAATAATGCAACCTAACTCTTTTTCTTTGGCCATGGCTGATAATTCCTCTAGTTGTGCATCTGTAAATCCTGTTGTACCAATTACTGGTCGTACATTTAAATTCAGTGCTTCCTTTGTATGTTTGTAGACTGCATGTGGATTAGTTAAATCCACTAGTACATCTGGTGCAGTTGCTTCTACAAGATCATGCATTTCTGTAAATATAGGCACTGTATAGCTTGCTGGAAACATATCTAAATCAGCTAAAGTTTTTCCTACTTCCTTATAATCTAGTACAGCTACTAATTCCATTTTGTCATGTTTCATGACCGTATGTACAGCCTCAGCTCCCATTTTTCCTCTTGCTCCCGCAATAGCTACACGAATCGACATCATTCTTCATCCTTTCTAGTCCAACGATCCTTATCTCTAGTTTCAAATTTATGTATGACGCGTAAAAGTGCTTCATCTAGTTTAATACCTTGGGCATTTGCAAAACAGACTAGTACAAAGAAAAAGTCTCCTAGTTCCTCTTCAATACTGTTTGTATCCTCTGTACTCTTTTTCTTTTTCTGTCCATAGACATCCTGAACTTCGCGTGAAAGTTCACCTAATTCTTCTGTTAGACGTGCAAGTAATTCAAATGGTGGAAAATAGCCTTCTTTAAATTGTCCTATATAGTCATCGACACGCTGTTGTAAAGCTTGCATTGTTAGTTGATCTGCCATAAAAATCACACTCCTATTTACCATCGTATAAAATTTACACCATTGTTGTCAAAACCAATAAAATGTCAGATAATAGATAACACTACTTCATTTGTTTGGAACTACAGGAGGTCAAATGCTAAAACAGATTAAAATACGTAATATTATCGCGATTATGCTCGGAGCAGCAGTTTTCAGCTTCGGCTTTGTTCACTTCAACATCCAAAATCAACTGGGTGAAGGTGGACTAAGTGGGATTACACTCATACTATATTTTACATTAGGATGGGACCCCGCCTTAATGAACCTGTTATTAAATATTCCCATGTTTATCATAGGTTATCGATTACTTGGAAAAAAATCATTTGTCTATACGCTTGTCGGCACTTTATCCGTATCTCTTTTTCTAAAAATTTTCCAAAAATATCAATTTACCATCCATTTAGAGGATGACATGTTGCTTGTAGCACTTTTTGCTGGTGTCTTTGTTGGATTGGGACTTGGGATTGTCTTTCGTTTCGGTGGTACTACAGGTGGTGTCGATATTTTGGCACGACTAGGGCATAAATATTTTGGCTGGAGTATGGGGAAAACCATGTTTGTCTTCGATGCCATCGTCATCATTCTTTCTTGGCTGACGTTCTTGGATGCTCGTTCCATGATGTATACATTAGTAGCCGTATTTGTTGGAGCCCGTGTCATTGACTTTGTACAAGAAGGTGCTTATGCGGCTCGTGGTGCGCTTATCATATCAGAAAAGTCTGGAGCCATTGCTGAAACAATCGCTCTTCGAATGGAGCGTGGTATCACCATTTTAGAAGGACATGGTCATTTTACGAAACAACCTAAGGAGGTTATTTATTGTGTAATTGGCCGCAATGAAGTTGTACGGTTAAAATCTATTGTGCATGAAGTTGATCCGCACGCATTTGTTTCCATCATTGAAGTACGAGATGTGGCAGGAGAAGGCTTCACACTAGACGATCAAAAGCAACCCCTTCATTAAGCATACGAAGATAAAAAACTTGTTACAGTGGTGTACCACTATAACAAGTTTTTTCTTAGTCGTCGCTACGCATATTGGTAAAAATTAAAATTAAACGTAATAACTCTAGTACAGCTACCGCTGCCGCTGCTACATATGTTAATGCTGCAGCACTTAATACTTTTCGTGCTGGTCGTTCTTCTTCATTTGTAATAATGCCAAGTGAATTCATTTGAACTAATGCTCGCTTTGAGGCATCAAACTCCACCGGAAGTGTCACTAATTGGAAAACAACACCTGCTGCTAATAATATGATACCTAATAGCAAGAAATTCGTACTACTTGCAAAAATACCAATCATTACGAAAATCCAAGACGCATTAGAAGAAATATTTGCTACTGGGACTAGCTTACTACGTAATGTAAGCATGGAATAAGCTTCTTTATGTTGGATGGCGTGACCTACCTCATGGGCAGCAACCGCAGCACCTGCAACACTTGCTTCATAAAAGTTACTTTCTGATAAAGCCACTGTTTTGGTTGCTGGATTATAATGATCAGACAACACACCTTGTGTTGGCACAACTCGTACATCATATAAGCCGTTTGCATCTAAAATCGCACGCGCTACCTCTGCACCAGTTTGCCCCTTCATTGTACGTTGCTTTGCAAATTTATTATACGTACCCTTTACCTTCATTTGAGCATAAAGTGGAAGCAGCATAATAATCACAAAATAAACAATATACATGCTCGTTGACAATTTTCTAACCCCTTTCTACCTCGATACTATAATTCTATAATTTATACCCTAATTCGGCAAATATTTGCGCCACCTAATTGTGAAAATGGCAAGTAAAATACATGCAATTGATAACCAGAATGTAAAGTAACCTATATAGCTTGTGTAATTGGCTAAATCCCGATACATCGGCATTTGCCCAAATACATAGTCAATGACATCATTATGCAGTGTCCAAACAGCTGCTATCACAACATGCCAATAAGTGAAGACATATTTCTTCATATATAGTACAGCTTGTACAGCCATGGCAAAATGTGAACCAACTAGCATCCATCCCTGCCAGCCAATAGAACCTGTTTCAATTAATGTCCAAATATTCATCACATCTGCCCATAAGCCATATTTCACCAACGTAACAAGGGCAAGTACTTCCATCAGTGGCCAGCTTTTCCCCATAATCCAAGCAATTAACACAAAACAAAAGAATAAACTGGCTGTCGGGCTATCTGGAACAAAAATATAAAAAATAGGCTCTGTGATGGCAAGCTGCCACCCATACCAATAATAGCCATAAATTGTACCTAGTAGATTAATAATTAGCAGCACTATCAAGAATGATTTATGGGTCAGAAGGTACCAAATATTTGCTTTTGTTAGTTGCACGATGTTAACTCCTTCCGATAAAAACAATCCATTATTTATGTATAGTTCTGAAATTCTAGAGCTTTACTCTACCTTTCAATTCAATTGTATCTCACCATCAATATGTGTTATTTTATTGTTTTAATTCGCTTACTTGTTTCAAGAATAAATGTTTTTTCGACATCTTTCGCTAAAATCCTTTATACAAGGGAACCTTTTTGTATGGCTTCCAGTCCCAATAGTATAACAAGGTAGAAAAAAAAGAGCCAGTTTCCTGACTCTTTTACTATTACTCTGCTTTTAAGCTTTCGATGAATTCAGCAAGTTTTTGAAGATCTTCATCTGAACCTGTCCATAATCCTGGTGGCATGTTTCCGCGACCATTATGAGCAATGTCCTTAATCTCATCAGCTGTTAATCCAGTGTTCATTAGAGATGGTGCACCAGCTCCACCTTCTAAGCCTTCACCGTGACATGTAATACAAGCTGAACCAGCGTATAGTTTATAACCTTCTGATTCTTTATCGAATTCAACTGTTTCTACGATTGCACCCATAGCTTTTTGAGCTTCCCAGTCGTGGTTAACAACTGACTCCCAAGTTAGGTAGAACATAGCAGCTAAAGTTAATAACATAAACGCTGTTGGCAATGGACGTTTAGATGGACGACGTTCTGGACCCTTGTCTAAAAATGGCATTAATAATAGCGCTCCAAATGCAAGACCTGGAATTACAATAGCTCCGATTACATTGTATGGACCAGAAGCAAATGAGTATTTTAAAAGTTGATACATAAATAAGAAGTACCAGTCCGGTAGTGGTGTATATGCTCTAGTTGGATCTGCCGGCCCTTCAAGTGGTGACGGGTGAGCGACAGTTAATAATAAGTATCCAATTAAAAATACAGCACCTACCATCCATTCCTTCAGTAAGAAGTTTGGCCAGAAAGCTTCCGTCTTACCTGGATATTCGGAATAATCCTTTGGAACGTTCGGCATTCTGTGATTCGCTTTAATACGAGAATCGCCGACAAATTTCATTCCTTTTCCGCGATGCATAGTGTCCCCTCCTTTTAAAGATCATCGAACCGTCAAGACAATTACAACGGTCCTGAAATTCCTTGACGACGAATCATGATAAAGTGCGCTGCAAGTAACCCAAACAATACTGCAGGTAAGAAGAATACATGAATCGCAAAGAATCGAGTTAACGTTTGAGCACCAAGAATCGTTGTGTCACCCGCTAATAATACTTTAATCATCCCACCGATAAACGGTACTGATGCTGCAATTTCGATACCTACTTTAGTAGCGAATAATGCTTTCATATCCCATGGTAATAAGTATCCTGTAAATCCAAGACCCATCATTACACCAAAAATACCTACACCAACCATCCAGTTTAACTCACGAGGTTTTTTATAAGAACCTGTGAAGAATACACGAAGTGTATGTAAGAACATCATTACGATAACTAATGAAGCTCCCCAGTGGTGCATACCGCGTACGATTTCACCAAATGCTACTTCGTTTTGTAAATAATAAACTGATTTCCAGGCATTCACAACGTCTGGTACATAGTACATTGTTAGGAACATACCAGATAGAATTTGAATTACTGTGATGAAGAATGTTAATCCACCAAAGCAGTAAACGAATGCTGAAAAATGATGTGCAGGGTTAACGTGCTCTGGCACTTCGTGGTCGGCAATATCACGCCAAATCGGTGTAATATCTAGGCGTTCATCGACCCAATCATAAATTTTATTTAGCACTGTTGTCGTACCCCCTTACTTATTTAACTAGAGAATTTGCTTTAGCTGGACCAATCATTAAATAGCCATCTTGTTCTTGTACTTCAAATTCATCCAACGGACCTAGAGGCGGTGTACCTGCAATGTTTTTCCCGTTTTTCTCATAACGTCCTGCGTGGCATGGACAGAAGAATTGACCTGGGTGTGCAGAATCTCCATTCCAGTCAACCATACATCCTAAATGCTTACAAACAGGTGAAAGGGCAATGATTTGATCGCCACTTTTATAAACCCAAGCTACATCTGTAACCTGTGATTTATACCATGCATCCACTTGTTCATATGAAAAGTCCACTTTTACAGGCTCTTCAGTCAAGTCAGCGATTTTATGCTCTGTTTTTACAAAATCCCCACCCTCATGCTTTTGTAGCACAGGATCAATTGCAAAGCGAAGCATTGGCATTAGCATACCTGCCGCCATAAATCCACCTACACCAGTAAGAGTATAACTTAGAAATTGACGACGTGAAACTCGATTATTACTCATTATTTTCCCCCCTCTAACTTAAAGGTCAGTCCAACGGACATACTTTTACAAATAGTAATACTAGGACATATATATGATATATCAAGTCCATAGCTTGGTCAATATAGCATTCTGTGGAAAGCTGGAGAATGTGAACATTTATTGAAACTAATTGTTAAATCTGTGCCCATTTAGTCGAAAGCATTGGAATCACTTGTCGCAATTGATCTTCTAGAATGGATTTTTTCACACTGGCATCCATACTTTCTAAAGGAATCGCTGGTAACCAAATCATATTGACTATCTCTCCACTCTTTGTCCAATAATGGTCACAAGTAATGAAGAACACATGCTTAAATCCAGCATTATGTAATTGTGCTTCTAATTGCTGTGGTAAATCATCGTTTTTTAAAGTTGTCATATAAGAAAATGGTGGCATGACTAGTAGTCGACCTTTAAACTGCTGCTCTATAAAAGAAGTTAAAGACATGACAAAATCTACCTCGGCACCACTTTGTTTCATTTTTTCAGAAGAGAGATCAATGGATACAAGTGGAACAACCGCGGTATCAATAAAATCTTTTTGTGCCATAAACGATGTTACATCGTTTGCATTAAAATACATTCAACAAACCTCCTTTTATCGCAAAATAAAAATGTCCTTTTCCACTCTTCAATAGGATACCCAATTAAAAGTGAAAACAATCATTCACTAGTAATGTTACCATATTGAAATGGATAAAGGACATTCAATTTTTACCTATAATTAACGTAAATTAGCCGTTTCCTTCAATGCTTGTAACAAATTAGACAATTCATAAAATCGCACTTCATCTCCCTGGTCGAGGGCTTCATCAATTTGTGCAAGTAATTTCTCTTCTTGGAATACGAGTAAGCTATTGGAAAGCAGCTCTTCTGCCAGTACACGATCTTTTTCACTGACGAGCAGTGTTTCTGGCATATAAGGGTTTTCTTCAAGAACTGCTAAGTATTGTGCACTTGGTGGTATATTAGGAAAATTCAATTGTATATACATATCTTCTTGTTCATGTAAGCGTAAATCATGGAAAGACTTCTCAGCATCTGCCGTCATCACATTGCCTTTATAGAAACGAAAAGGCACACCAGTTGAGTCTACTGTTGACATCACCATTGCCCTAGGACAATAGTGAGCTTCTTCCACAAAACGGATTCTTTTTAACAAGTCATCATTACTTAATAGGTAATTTAAAATCCATACACATTCACGACGTTTCAATTGATAATTTTTTAAAAACCATCGAACAAATGCTTTTTTATCAACAACTGATACAGAAGCAGTCATACCCACTCCCTCCTTTACTCAAATTCTAAGGTTTCTAACTTCTCCTGCCACTCTGGTTCACCCGGTTGAATGTTGATTAATTGTCCAAGAACCTCTTTTGCCTCTGAACGCTTTCCTTCTTCTAATAAGAAGTAAACATATTTTTCTAAAAATGTTGCGTCTTCCTTAAAATCATTATATGCCAAACGGTAAAATTCGTATGCACGGTCGTACAATTCTAAATTTTCATATGCCTCTGCCGCAAAAGGATATAAAGTGCTCCATTCAAAATCATTTTGCTGTAATGTCTCAAATAACTCGATTACATCCTCATGGCGCTCCTGTTGTCCAAACACTGAAATAAGTGCCAGTACCGCTTCCATATACTCAGGATCGAGCGCTATAGCTTCTCTCAGATGTTGCTCAGCTTCTTCTGGCAAACCATTTTTCAATGCCATTTTACCAGCGAATAAATAAAGTGATTTATCATATTCATCACGCTTTAACCCCTCTTGAATGGCAGCATAAGCTTTTTGATTATCCTCTGTCATTGCATAACTTTCCGCAAGCAATAAATAGGCTGAGAAGTAATCAGGATCTAATTCTTTCAATTCCTCTAGTTGTTTAATAGCCATCTCGTATTTTTGTGACTGGAAGGCTGAATAAGCAGCTCCAAATAAAATATCGGGCTTTACTTCATCTTCAAGGGCTTTGACATAATAATCAAATGCCGTCTCATAGGCTGCACCTGCGCGATAAACCTCCGCTAGTCGTTCGACAAGTTGAATACCAGCAAATTCATTTTGCTGCTCATATAAGTCCTCGTACAGTCTTGCTGCCTCTAAAAAACGACCTGTTTCAAATAAAAGTTCTGCTTTCGCAAAATGTAATAATGGCTCGTCTGGTAAAATCGCTAATGCTTCATTTATACGCTTTTCTGCAACCTCAAATAACCCTTGCATTTGATAATAATCAGCTAAAACCAATAACGCTTGTGGATATTCTGGGGAGGTTTCTTCAATTTCTAATAATAAATCTAATGCTTCATCTTCATTACCAAGCTCCATTAGGACATTGGCACGATCTATTTTTAACTGTGCTTCTTCTGGGAATAAAAATTGTAAATGCTCCAGCACACGGTCAGCTTCCTTCATGTACCCATACTGCATAAAAATCTCAGCAAGTGCATAGATCTCCTCGGGTAGCTCCTTCATTAAAAATGATTCTAGTAGCTGATCTATTAATGCTAAATCCCCTTGTTCAAGTGCTTGCATCATTTCAGTCATCGCATTGTTCACAGTCATTCACCTATTCTTTCGTTGATACCTTTATGCTACAAAACATTTACCTCTGAAACAAGAAAAAACTCCCCAAAAGCTTGGAGAGCCTCTCTTTAATTGTTACTTCACTGCCTCAATATGCTCAAAGAACGATGGGTAGGATACAGCAATACATTGTGCATCATCTAGTGTAACAGCTCCGTCTGTTATTAAAGCTGCAACTGCACCCATCATGCCGATTCGATGATCGCCATATGTTTGAAGGTTTGCTCCTTTTAAAGACGTTGGTCCCTCAATAATCATACCATCTTCTGTTGCTTCGATTTGGGCTCCAAGTTTCTTCAATTCAGTCACAACAGCCGTGATACGGTCAGTCTCCTTCACCTTTAGCTCCTCGGCATCTTTAATGATCGTTTGACCATGTGCTTGCGTAGCGAGTAATGCAAGAATTGGAATTTCGTCAATTAAACGAGGAATAATGTCTCCCTCAATTATTGTACCAGTTAAAGAAGATGTCGCGATTTGGATTGTTGCTGTCGGTTCAGCTTGATTATCATCATTCGGCGTTACCGTCATCGTGGCGCCCATTTTTTGCAGCACCTCTATAATGCCATCACGTGTTGGATTAATGCCCACATTATTTAGTGTTAGCTGACTATTTTTGCAAATGGCTCCTGCCACTAAGAAAAAGGCAGCCGATGATATATCTCCTGGCACAGAAACATGCGTCCCATTGAGAGCTTGTCCTCCTTCAATCGATACTACGCCATTATCTACTTCTACATGTGCACCAAATTGACGCAGCATTCGCTCTGTATGATCTCTCGAAACATCCATTTCTCTAACAATAGTTGTTCCTTCAGCACGCAAGCCCGCTAGTAAAATAGCAGATTTCACCTGTGCACTTGCTACAGGCATCTTGTAATCAATGGCTTGTAATTTTGTACCTTGAATGGCTAGCGGTGTATATTGCCCGTCTGCACGCCCTGTAATTTGTGCACCCATCTGACGCAGTGGATCTATAACACGGCGCATTGGTCGTTTTCCAATGGATGCATCTCCTGTCATGACAGAGTGAACAGTAGAACCAGCTAAAATGCCTAGCATTAAGCGTGTTGTTGTACCAGAGTTACCCGTATATAACACTTCTGTCGGCTCCTGCCAGCCATCCATCCCTGGGCTATGAATGGTTACATTTGTCCCTTCCACCTCAATCTGAACGCCAAGTTTCTGGAAGCAATCAATTGTACTTAAACAATCTTCACCTAGTAAAAAACCCTCTACTGTCGTTGTTCCACTAGCAATGGCGCCAAACATCACAGAGCGATGAGATACAGACTTATCGCCTGGAACAGTTAAAGAGCCCTGTAAAGAAGGCTTGTTGTATTGCAATACTTTTTCACTCATGAACTTTATTCCCTCCAATATGAAGATAGAAAGCGCCGAAATGCCGACGCTTTCTTATGCTAAGAAATATACGTTTCGAAATTTGCTCGTTTTTGAATACAGGCTGCAGCACGTTCGCGATCATTTTCACTTTGGAAGCTAATGACTAGAATACCGAAAACATCTTCTCGTGATTCAACGATGCGAAGATTCGTAATACTAATTGCTTCATCTGCTAAAAAGCCCGTCACTTCAGAAATAACACCTGGATAGTCAGGAACATCAACATATAGATCGAATGGTGTATACATAGCCCCTGCACTAATCGGTAATTCATCTCTCAGTTCTTTGGCAACTGCAAAATAGTTTTCAATAGCCTGTGAAGAACCCTCCATCAGCAGTTCCTTAATGCGTGTCATTTCTTTTTCCCAGCCCTCTAATTGCGTGAGGAGTTCCTCGCGATTTTGCAGCGTAATATCTCGCCATAAGATGGGATTGGAAGAGGCGATTCGTGTCACATCACGAAACCCTCCTGCTGCAAGAGAACGTGTCATTGGGTACTCCCCATTTTCGCCGCCTAATTGATGAACAAGTGAGGCCGCAATAACATGCGGAAAATGACTCACCACCGCTGTCATGTGATCATGCTCACTGGCAGATACACTGACTACTTTTGCATGGGTAAATTTCAGCAAACTTTCAAGCTGTGCCATATGAACAATTTCTTCCCCAGCAAGTGGCGTAAGCATGTAATATGCGTTTTCAAAAAGATGCGCCTTAGCAGCCAGCACACCACTTTTATGAGACCCCGCCATTGGATGTCCACCAATAAACGTTATGCCAAGTTCTCGTAATTCGCTTGCTTTTTGCATAATTAATTTTTTTGTACTTCCTGTATCTGTTACGATGACTTTATTTTTCAAGGGCCATGATTTTAATTGCTCCATCCAATCCAGTGTTGCATTAACGGGCGTACCGAAGATAATAACATCAACCTCAGCCGCAACAGCCAGTGGATCTGCGACAATCTCATGCACAATATTTAATGTTTTCGCATGCTCGCGTGTTTGTGCGTCCATGTCGTAGCCAATAATTTTTGTTTCCGGTGCTTTTTGCAAAGCAAGGGCAATAGAACCTCCGATCAATCCTAGCCCTATAACGAGTACTTTGCGTGTCATGCAAATACCCCTTGTTGTTTTAACACTTCATCAAGTTGGCTAAGCAATGCTGCATTTTGAGCCTCTGTTCCAATTGTCACACGGATAAATCCTGGTAAGCCTAATGCATTACCACTGCGGACGATAAAGCCTCTTTTCATCAGCTCTTGGAAAACAACATCACTATCAGCATGGGTATCAAAGAAAATAAAGTTTGTATCAGATGGAAAGTATTTTAAATTATGCTTTTCACAAAATTCTACATATTGTTTTTTACCTTTTTCATTGGCTTCACGGCAGGCTTCAATATAATCTTGGTCACTGAGGGCAATGGCAGCAACAGCTTGACTTAAGATTGTATTATTGAATGGTGCACGCACAGGATCAAGCTTAGCAATAACATCAGGTTGGCCAATAGCATAGCCTACGCGGAACGAAGCTAAGCCATATGCTTTAGAGAATGTACGCAGTAAAAGCACATTCGGATACTCATTAATGATTGGTAACGTATCCTTGTGGTCTGGATGTGTAACATATTCAATGTATGCCTCATCAAGCACGACAAGGACATCGCTTGGAACCTTTGCAAGAAAGGCACGCAATGCAGCATCAGGAATGACAACTCCTGTAGGATTATTTGGACTACATACCCAAACAATAGAAGTTTGGTCATCAATTGCAGCCAACATTGCCTCTAGATCATGTGCTCCATCTTGACAAGGCACTTTACGTACTTCAGCACCTTCAATTTCAGCATTGTGCCAGTATTGAGAGAAGGAAGGGTCGGCCATAACCGTGTTTACCCCTGGATACAACAGAGCACGAGTAATAATAGCAATGATGTCATCAGAGCCGTTACCAAAAAGAAGCTGTGTTTCTTTCACACCTAGATGATTTGCCACAGCAGTACGTAGGTTTTGGGCATAGCCATCTGGATAAAGTGCATGATTCACTGCATTATTTTGTAAATAAGCTGTTACCTTAGGTGAGCACCCGAATGGATTTTCATTCGATGCCAATTTAATAACTTCCTTTAAGCCATATTCACGTTGTACTTCTTCAATTGGTTTACCTGGCTTATATGCTTGCATACCGTCCAATTGTTGTTTCCACTTCATCTAAAACATCTCCTCTACTTATTTAGCCTGGGCCAAATCTGGTCTTAATTTCACTGCATCATTGAGATACAAGTGCTTTACATCTTTTTGGGCAACCTCTACGTTTGCATGTATTAATACACGAATACATAATGGTAACGCTTCTGGCACATCCATCTCATGTGTACACATAACAGGGACATATTGCCAGCCATCCATCAAGCGTACTGCACGAGCAGGAAATGCTGAGGTAATATCTGGCGTTGTTGAAATGAGGATCGATGCGATATCATCAATGTCCACATTATTTGCTGCCACAACCTCACGCACTAATCTTGCTGTCTCATCCCATACAAGCTCTGGCTTGTCAGATTCAATTGTTATTGCTCCTCTAAGTCCACGAATCATACAAGCACCTCCGCTAATAACTGTCTATATTCAGCATCTATTTCTTGGCATTCTTCTAAATCAATAGCTTTGACAAAAGGCTTTCCAACTTTATCCAAAAGAACAAATTGTAAAATGCCATATTCCGCTTTTTTATCTTTCATTAGGTAGCTAGATAATTGTTCAAATGAATAATCACTCACAGCCTTAAAAGGATAGCCGTTTTTTATCGCAAACTGTAAAAAGGATTGGGTGAACGTTCGATCAATTTCTCCATATCGTTCACTCAATAGAAGACAATAGACGAGTCCAATCATAACCGCCTCACCATGAGCCACTTTGCCATAACCCGCAGCTGCCTCAATGGCATGTCCATATGTATGGCCTAGGTTTAAAAACTTTCGAACGGATTGCTCTGTTTCGTCCTCAGCAACAATTTGTGCTTTCACTTCAATTCCTTTTTTTAGTTGCTTTGCTAGTTCATTTTGATTAAAATGGATCACCGAATCTCCTGTCATTAATTCCTCCAGCCAGTTCGGGTCAGAAATCATGGCATGCTTAATTAACTCTGCTGTTCCCGAACGTACCTCACGCTCTGATAAACTTTCTAAAAGAGCTGTATCATATATCACGCCTTCTGGCTGATAAAATGCGCCAATCATATTTTTTCCTAGTGGATGATTAATGGCAGTTTTTCCACCAACTGCGGAATCATGCGCTAGAATAGTCGTTGGAATTTGAATAAACGGAATCCCACGCATATAAGTTGCCGCAACAAAACCTGTTAAATCGCCAACTGCTCCTCCTCCAAAAGCAAAAATGAAGGATTTTCTGGAGCATTTTTGCTCTAATAAAAATGTTTGAGCAGCATTGTATTGATCAAAGGTTTTGCACGCTTCTCCACCTGGCAAAATAAAGACCTCAAAGTGGTACGGGAAATTTGCTTTGAAGTACTCTCCCTGTGCTGCCCAAACATTGACATCAGTAAACACAAAGAGCTTATCCGCTTTTTGAAGTTTATCAGCAAATGCCTCCACAGCTTCAGTTAGAAATTGATGCCCAAGAACAACTTCATATTGATGCGATTTTGTTGCTACTGGTACACGCATAACTTAGAACCCCTTTGTATATTGACGATGCTCGTCAATTTGAGCTTGTAATTGTGGTAGTTGATCACTATGGAATTGCTCTAAAATTGCATTCGCTATTTCCCAGGCAATAACATGTTCTGCAACTACAGACGCTGCTGGTACTGCACAGCTATCAGAGCGCTCAACACTCGCTTTAAACGGCTCTTTTGTTTCAATATCTACACTTTGTAATGGTTTATATAAAGTAGGAATTGGCTTCATCACACCACGTACAACAATTGGCATACCTGTTGACATACCGCCTTCTAAGCCACCAAGTCGATTGGTTGCACGAGTATAACCTTCTTCTTCAGACCAGATGATTTCATCGTGTACTTCAGAACCTTTTCGACGTGCCATTTCAAAGCCAAGTCCAAACTCTACTCCTTTAAATGCATTAATAGATAACATAGCAGCAGCAAGCTTTGCATCCAGCTTACGATCATAATGTACATAAGAACCTACACCTGCTGGCATGCCTTCTACAATGACTTCTACAACACCACCGATCGAATCGCCGGCCTTTTTCGCTTCATCAATTGCCTCAACCATTTTCGCAGAGGCGATTGGATCTACACAGTAGCAAGGATCCGCTTCGACAATTGCACGAATTTCTTCTGTTGTTTTTCCTTCTATTAAAGAAGTATCGGCTTTAATTCCCACTATCTCTGTAACATGTGCAACAATGGAAATGCCTAGTTCATTAAGTAACGCCTTTGCCACAGACCCAACTGCTACTCGTACAGTTGTTTCACGCGCAGAGGAGCGCTCTAATACATTCCTTAAATCACGGTGACCATATTTCATGCCTCCAACTAAATCTGCATGACCTGGACGAGGACGTGAGATTTGACGCTTGATATCTTCAGGATTGATATCATCAGCTAGTGGCTCTGCACCCATAATTTTAGTCCAGTGCTTCCAGTCATCATTTGTGACAACGAGTGCAACAGGAGATCCAAGTGTCTGACCATGACGAACACCAGCTACAATCTCCACTGTATCTGTTTCGATTTGCATGCGGCGCCCACGTCCATGACCTCCTTGGCGACGTTTTAAATCATGATTAATTTTTTCTGCTGTAATGGGTAAGAGTGACGGTAAACCCTCAATAATTGTCGTTAATTGAGGTCCGTGAGACTCACCTGCTGTTAAGTAACGCATAAACACTTTCTCCCTTCAACTCGCTAAAGTATGTATTTTTCACTATAACATATATTCTTTAAAAAAACAGTCCTTTTACGAATGTCTTTTAAGTAGTTACCATTTTCATAGATCTAAATGTGAATATTCTGAATGAAAGTTATAAAAAACACCTAGCTAAATTTTATAAAAAATACGCCTTTGCTTATGATAAGCGAAAAGCGTATGAATTATCTATGTTTAATGCTTGGTCAACTTTATGTACAATTGTGTTATTTGTACAAAGCTTTTCATCCATATTATTAATTATTTTTGCGATAGAAGAACGTGTCTTCTACATCAAATTCATAACGTGCTGGATTAAAAATTTGCTCTGTCGATCCAACAAATAAAACGCCATCCTTGCGCAGTGCTTTACTAAAATTATTATAAATTTGATCTTTCGCTTCTTCTGTAAAATAAATCATGACATTGCGACAAACAATTAAATCATAATTGCCGTCATAAGAGTCATTCAATAAATTATGTTTCTTAAAGGTTACACAACGCTTAATCTCATCCTTCACGCGATAGAAGGAGCCTTCTTGTTCAAAATACTTTGCTTTAATATCACTTGGGACCTCGACTAAAGAGCGTTCAGGGTAGACACCTAACTTCGCCTTTTGTATCACATTCTCATCTAAATCAGTGGCAATAATTTGAATTTGAGATAAAGGCACCAATTGAGATAATACCATTACTAAAGAATATGGTTCTTCTCCTGTCGAACAAGCCGCACTCCAAATTTTTAAACGCTTATTAGTTTGTAAAAGTTTCGGAAATATTTTCTTTTGTAATACTTCCCAGCGCTTTCCATTGCGATAAAATTCAGAAACATTGATCGTCATACGATCTAAGAATTCATTCATTAAATCACGATCTTGTTCGAGTGCCTTTAGAAAGTCTACAAAATTACGATAGCCCTTTTTCTCATAAAGAGAGGTTAATCGTCTTTTCATTTGCGCTTCTTTATATAACGCTAAATCTATTCCTGTTTTGCGCTTAATACCTTCTATAAACTGTTCATAATCAGACATATGGTCATCTTCCCCTCTAGCGTCGTATTACCATTATAGCGGAAAAGTCCCAATCCTGAAATAGTCTTTCTCATGTATGCAAATCTACTTTCTTACGTTTTGTTTTTCCTCTAAAAGTAATACTTTCGACTGTTCTAATTCAAGTCTCATTTTTTCTGTTTCAATCGTATAA
This sequence comes from Lysinibacillus sp. JK80, assembly GCF_027557635.1. Lineage (NCBI taxonomy): Bacteria > Bacillati > Bacillota > Bacilli > Caryophanales > Bacillaceae > Lysinibacillus > Lysinibacillus sp. JK80. Next base: position 1,613,589 of record NZ_CP058997.1, read on the forward strand.
GTTTCTAACCTAAGCTTTTCTAATTCTACTTCTTTTTCAACAGCCTTCAGTTTTATTTTTTGTTGTCTCGTACGAGCGTCTGTAAAAATTCCAGCTAGAGAAATAATGACGCCTCCAATTATCGCTACAATGGCAATTGACAATCCGTTCACTTCCTTTCGTTATTTTGATTATACGGCAAAATGGAAAAAATAGTTTCATTTTTCAGGAATTTATTCCAATAAAAAATGAAGGTAGTTTTTCACCACCCTCATTCTATCCATTATCGTTAGACTTGTATGCGGTACGCTTTTAAATCTTCTCGTAATTTAGCCTTTAAGAATTTACCTACAGACGTTTTTGGTACCTCGTCAATGAAGACAATATCATCAGGAACCCATGATTTATGGAATTGGTGCTGTAGACTCTCTAGTAACTCTTCTTTTGTAATCGAACCCTTAAACTCTGGCTTTGCTACGACACAAGCTAATGGTCGCTCCAACCACTTTTCATGTGGAATGGCAATAACAGCTGCCTCAAAGACCTTTGGATGGGACATTAATGCATTTTCAAGCTCTACTGAAGAAATCCATTCGCCACCACTCTTAATTAAATCCTTTGTACGGTCGGTAATTTTTATATAGCCATCTGTTGTCATCACAGCAATATCGCCTGTATAGAGCCACCCGTCTTTAAAGGCCTCTTCCGTTCGTTCATCCTGATAATACTCATTAGCAATCCATGGTCCTCTAATCGTAAGCTCTCCCATCGTTTTGCCATCCCAAGGCACTTCACCATTTTCATTGACAATCCTTGTATCAATAAGTGGCATCGTCATACCTTGTGTAATCCGAACATTCATTTTTTCATCAGCCGTATAGTCCTCCATATGTGTTAAATACGTGGATAGGCTTACAAGAGGTGAGGTTTCCGTCATACCGTAACCTGTCATGTACGGGATATTAAGTTCTTGCTCAAAGCCTCGGACAAGACCAATTGGTGAAGCAGAACCTCCACAAACAATTAATCGCATAGACGATAGGTCACGAGGATTTTGACGCTGCTCCTGTAGAACGCCCAGCCATATGGTCGGTACACCTGCTGTCAATGTAACTTTATATACATCAAATAATTCTAGCAATAGCTGTGGTGTAAACATAGGTCCCGGTAAGACCTGTGTAGAACCAAATGCGACACTGGCAAATGGTAATCCCCATGCATTCGCATGGAACATTGGCACAACAGGTAACACCACATCCGACTCACAAATTGCAATACTGTCAGCGAGACCAGCTGTTAAACTATGAAGTACAATACTGCGATGTGTATAGACTACTCCCTTTGGCATGCCCGTCGTTGCACTGGTATAGCACATGCCTGCGGGTGTATTTTCATCTAAATCTTCTGGGAATGTGAAATGTTCATCTGCCTCCGCAAGTAACGATTCATAGGAAAGAGCATTTGGAATCGGTAAAGTTTCTACTGCAACAGCATCACCCATAATGATATAATGCTTTACCGTTTTCAGCTGAGAGACGATCGGTGCAATTAGTGGCACCAGATTATCATCTATTAATAATATTTCATCCTCGGCATGATTGATGACATAGGCAATATGCTCAGGGGATAATCGAATATTAATCATATGCAATACTGCTCCTGCACATGGTACAGCAAAATAGGCTTCCAAATGGCGATGGTGATTCCAAGCAAATGTGCCCACCTTCATTCCACGATCCATCCCTAGTTTCGTCAAAGCATCGGCTAATCGGCGAGTCCGCTTGACATATTCTTTATACGTAAATTCGTGAATAGTAGTGGCACTTGTTCGAGAATAGATTTTCTTTGAGTGAAAAAATCGTTCTGCACGATTCAAAAAACTTGTTAATAATAAAGGTGTATCCATCATATGCATGATACCGCTTCCCTTCATCTACGATTTTAGAAACAATCAAAACAAAAACTATTTGAACTAGATTTTGCCGTTACCTCGGTTGCATGCGAATGGCACCATCTAGTCGAATGACCTCTCCATTTAACAAGCCATTGTGGATAATACTTTCAACCAAAAGAGCATATTCCGAAGGTTTACCAAGTCGTTTAGGGAATGGTGTCATTTGAGCAAGAGCTGTTCGTGCAGGCTCAGGTAACGAAGCAAACATTGGTGTTTCAATTAATCCTGGCGCTATGGTCATCACTCGGACACCGATTTCCGCAAGCTCTCTTGCAATTGGCAACGTCATGGCTGCTACGCCACCTTTTGACGCGCTATAAGCAGCTTGTCCGATTTGCCCATCAAATGCAGCCACAGACGCGGTATTAATAATGACGCCACGCTGTCCATCCTCATTTGGCTCATTATGTTGCATTTTTTCTGCCACTAGACGGATGACATTAAACGTGCCAACTAAATTAACAGCAATCACTTTTTCAAATAACGCAAGGGCGTGTATACCACGCTTCGAAATAACTTTACTCGCATCTGCAATGCCAGCACAGTTCACTGCAACATTGATCTTGCCAAAAGCTGCAATAGCCTGCTCAAGGCCAGTCGCCACCTCCTCTTCCTTTGTGACGTCTACTCGTGCATAAAGGACATTTTGACCTAATTCTTCCACTAGAGCTTGTCCACGCTCATCATTGACATCAAAAATAATTGCTTTGCCACCCTGTCCTATTAATTTCCGAACGGTTGCCTCTCCTAAACCAGAGGCACCCCCTGTTACGACTGCCACCACTTCATGTTCCTTCATCAGACATATCCCCTTTTACATTTTTTCAATGATCGTGGCATTGGCCATTCCCATTCCCTCACAAATCGCCAACAAGCCGTAACGATAATTCTCTCGCTCCATTCGATAGAGCATGGTCGTTAACAATTTCGTACCTGTTGCCCCTAATGGATGTCCCAGTGCAATGGCTCCACCATCAGGATTGAGCTTCTGTGGGTCTCCTCCTATTTCATGCAGCCATACGAGCGGCACAGGTGCAAAGGCTTCATTTACCTCATATGTGTCGATATCCTCAATGTTGAGCCCTGACCGTTCTAATGCTTTTCTAGTAGCTTCGATTGGCCCTGTCAGCATTAATGTCGGATCAGAGCCCACGACCACTCTTGTCACAATTTTAGCGAGTGGTTGAATGCCTAGTTCTCTCGCTTTATCCAATGCCATTACGACTACAGCTGAGGCCCCATCACTCATTTGGCTCGCATTGCCCGCAGTAATCGCGCCATTCTCTTGAAAGACGGTTTTTAATCCATTTAAAATGTCAACGGTAGTTTCTGCACGAGGACCCTCATCTACGGCAAATGTTGTCACTGAGCCATCCTCTTGTGGAACTTGAATGGGTAGTATTTCATCTTGGAAATGACCCGCTCTAATGGCGGAAATCGCCCGTTGATGACTTTGATAAGCATAGCTATTTAGCTGTTCTTTCGATAAAGACCATTGGGAAGCGATTTTCTCTGCTGATAATCCTTGATGGATAATATCATAATTTTCCTGTAAGCGGTTACTAGCATGGGCATGTTGCATGTTTGAGCCCATTGGTACTCTTGACATACTTTCTACCCCACCAGCAATGACAATGTCCATATCCCCGGCTAAAATTGCCTGTGCTGCGAAGTGCACGGCTTGTTGGCTTGAACCACACTGACGATCAATGGTTACACCTGGCACACTATCGGGGAATCCAGCCATTAATAAAGAGGTCCTCGCAATATTTGCCCCTTGTTCAGCTGTTTGCGTCACACACCCCAAAATGACATCGTCTACTTGTTCCTTACCAATGCCTGCACGCTTTACAACCTCCTGTAATACATCAGCTGCTAAATCATCTGCTCGAACTTGACTTAATGCGCCCTTACTTCTTCCTATAGCAGTTCTCACAGCTGCTACAATCACCACTTCTCTCATGTCCATAACCCCTTTTCCTCGTCATCCTCTTAGTTTATTGACGAGTCTACTCAACTATTCCTCACTTAATTATCAGAATATTACATTATTTATTGTACATGACTAAGAAGTTTTTAACAATTCTATATGTTTCTAGTAAGAGATTATTCGTCGGAATGATCCCTCCCCTTTTTTGCGCAATAAAAAAGCAATCTCAAAAAATGAGATTGCTTGATCTATTCGAAATTAAACTAAATCTTCACCGAAGAATAAACCGATTCGCGCTCTGCAGAAGCAAGAGGTACTATGCTTTTACCTTCTTAGAATCCAAAACATATAAAACTTCCGCAAATATTTACGATAAATCTCGTCTTATCCTTCTATATTATTTATTTAAATATTTTTTCTTTTTGCTACAGAAAGCGCTCCTATACATGGTCACCTTAAGGCAACAGGTCAATGCTAGTTTTCTGTATCTTCTGTCTCTTCCTCCTCTTTGTTCTTATTTTTATCAACATATGTTTCATATTCTTCTTTTACATCTGCTGGCATTGTGATTAAATATTCTTCAAATAGACTATTAAATTTAGAATATAAATCATTTGTTTTGCTGTTAAAAGATAATAGTGAACCTGTTGGTGACTGAGCTTGATCAGCAAATTCAACATATACTCCATACATTTCTTTTAAAACTCCGTATACCTCTTCATAACCTTCTGGAACGTCTTGTAGATACTTCATGCTATGTTGGATTTCGGTTTGAGTATCTGTTAATTCTTGCAATATGCCTTTCTCTTTATATGCATCTTTTAAATTGGCTAATTCAACATTAAAATCGTTACCATTATCAATCGCATCACTCCATGTTTCTGAGTACATAGAGATAACAATCGCATTTTCTAAGACTTCTAAATTCATGTTAAAAGAGTTAATCGCCATTTCTTCAACATACTCTTGAACTCTTTTTTCTTCTTGTTTTTTCTGATAAACAAAAAAGGCTCCTATGCCACCAATTACTAATAATAATCCTAAAATAGTGCTGATAATTAATTTCTTTTTTGAACCCTTTTTTTCAGAAATATTTTTTTCATCTTCCTTTGTTCCAGTATCAGTAACTAAAGAACCTCCACACCCCGAACAAAACTTACTATCCTCGGGATTTTCACGTCCACATTGATTACAAAACAACTAATCACCTCATAATATAATAGTACTAATATAATACCATAGTAGAGTATCTTACAGTTCTTATTTTTTACATTCTTCTACCAACATACCCAAATACTATATTTTTACGGCCAAGTCTGAACGTCCTAGTGCTTTAGAAATTACTGCAATACTTGCTCTTCTAACAGCAAATACATTATATTCTCTGTTTCAAAACTCTTGGCATACTTTGTTCAATTGTTTCAATATTCCCCGGTTTGATGATTTATTTGTATTCATTTATAAACGATTTTGCATGATATAGAAATTAAAATATACGTGAATTCAATTCCCTGAAATAATTTGCCTCTTCATATTTTTGATGAGCAACCTCCATGGATTTCTCCCTCTACATCCAGTTTAGTCTGTCAAAGATTCTTTTCGCTGTGACTGACTACACTGGATGTGGAACACTCCATAAATGGTGGTTGCCACAAAACAAAAACTAAACTATTATGTGTCTCAAGACGTGTTAACTTTATTAAATGATTTTGACAAACAAAAAACCCCCTAACATTTTTTGTTAGAAGGTAAAAGTTACATCGGAAAAATAGATGATTTTTTTATTGAGTTCTATTCGTAGTTATTTTCGCTACGCTTCTTCTATTCACGAATTAAACTAAATCTTCACCGAAAAATAAGCCGATTTCGCGCTCTGCAGAAGCAAGAGAGTCAGAACCGTGGATGATGTTGTGAGAAACAGTTGTTGCATAGTCACCACGGATTGTACCTGGGTTAGATTCTTCAGGTTTCGTTGCACCCATCATTGTACGTGCAAGCTTGATTACGTTCTCGCCTTCCCATACCATAGCGAATACAGGACCAGAAGTGATGAAATCAACTAATTCACCAAAGAATGGACGCTCAGCATGCTCAGCATAGTGCTTTTCTGCTAATTCTTTAGGAATTACCATTAATTTAGCACCTTTCATTACAAAACCGCGACGTTCGAAACGATCAACGATGTCTCCAATTACTTGACGTTCAACGCCGTCAGGCTTAACCATTAAAAAAGTTTGTTCAATTGCCATGTTTAAAACACTCCTTAAATTCGTCTAACAGGTTTTACACCTACCGATAAATATTAACAAAAAATGAGCTTTTGTACAACAAAAAGCTAGAATTTGCGCTTACCCATGAACAATGCTACATCACGTAATTTTTTCTTAACGGGATGTTTTGGTAAAGCATCAATTTCTTGTAAGGCTTTTTTCAAATATTTATCACTCATACGATTAGCTTGCTCAATCGCATGAGATTTACGCACATATTGCAACATATTTTGACGTTCCGATTCTGTTAACGTGCCTGCAAACACTTTAACTAAGTATGGTTGCATCTCCGGATCATCTTTCAATAATAAAATCGGTAAAGTAATATTGCCCTGTAGTAAGTCACTACCTGCTGGCTTCCCTAGTTCTTTATCGGTTGCCATAATATCTAAAACATCATCGATAATTTGGAAGCTCATGCCTACAAAGTAGCCGAAGCGCTTTAAATGCCGAACTGTTTTAGCATCAACCCCCGCTGCCACAGCTCCTAGCTCACAGCTTGAGGAAATAAGTAATGCTGTTTTGCGTTTGATTCTTCTAAAATAATCTTTTAAACCTTGATCTAATCTAAATTTATCTTCAATTTGAATGACTTCACCGTTACAAATCTCCACCATCGTACGGGCTAAAATTTGATGAACAAGTGGGTCTTCTAACTTTGTTATATATTCCAGCGCACGTGCGAAAATAAAATCGCCTGTGTACATTGCTACCCTGTTATTCCACTGTGATTTGACAGTTGGGCGTCCTCTTCGCATATTGGAGTCGTCAATGACATCATCATGTACAAGCGATGCCATATGAATGAGTTCTAAAGGCACCGCTACATCCTTCATCTTCTCAATGTCATAATCACCAAATTTTGCGCCTAGTAACACAAAAATTGGTCTTATCCGTTTGCCACCAGCTTGTAATAAATGGAGAGAAGCATCGTTGATCAAATATGAAGATGAGTCCACCGCTTTTTCTAACTCTTGTTCAATGATTTCGATATCTGATTTCAAATCGGAATAGAGTAGTTTTAACTTCATCTTTTCCACGTGTGAAAACCTTCCCCCATTAACGTATCTTTTTAAAGCCCATATGCATTGCCGCAGCCCCGCCACTGTATGCTTTGTACGTTACTTTTTCTAATCCTGCCTGCTCAAACAATGCCGCTAACCTTTTCATACCTGGGAAATCATTCGCAGATTCCTGAAGCCAAGAATACTCCTTATAGCTTTTCGCAAATATTTTACCAAATATCGGCATTATAAATTTAAAATAAAAACGGAACAGCTGACGATAACCAGGGATTTCAGATTGAGATGTTTCTAAACAAACCACCATTCCACCTGGTTTAACAACACGATGCATTTCCTTCAAAACTTGTAAATAATCAGGTACATTGCGAAGACCAAAGCCGATTGTCACATAATCAAACGTATCATCAGGAAAAGGCAACTCCATCGCATTTCCATGAATGAGTTCAATTTGTGGGTATGGCTCTACCTTTTTTTCGCCAACTTTCAGCATGTTTTGACTAAAGTCAAGCCCTTTTACTTCTCCACTTTCACCAACAGCCTCTGCCAATGCGATTGTCCAGTCTGCGGTGCCACAGCATACATCAAGTGCTTTTGATCCAGGTTTTACAGCCATGTGCTTCATCGTATCGTTACGCCAGCCAACATGCATCTGGAAACTAATTACACCATTCATTTTATCGTAGTTTTCCGAAATACTTTCAAATACTTCGTGAACGTGTTCTTCTTTCGTTTTAGCCATTTTGAAAAACCTCTCTTATCCGTTAGTAGAAGCAATGGATGCCTCTACATGTGCATGTAAAGCTTGTTTGATATCACTTTGTAAAAAGGATGCCTGATTAATGATCTGTGATAGCTCTGTTTTTAAATGCACAATTTTCCCTTGGATGACGCTATTAAAGGTTGCGCCATTATGTCTGACACTTTCTTCTAGTGCCTTACCCATTAAAGACATTTGCCCACGTTGATAAGCTGTCCATTCTTTTTCTAAACGCAAGATTAATAAGCTTTTTTCTATAAGTGGTATATATTCACTGAAAGAATAAAGATCAAAAAATTGAGCAATTAACCCAGATTCTATCGTACTCATCGATGTATACCACTGTTCCATTGTTCGCTGTTTATTTTCATAAACCTTAATTTGATTTTCACATCGTGCCACAATACCTTGTGACAAGTTTCGAATCAATGCAACATTCCCTGACATTGCTAATATTTCATAATAACGACCACTATAAAAATCCCCAGCTAATACGGTAAGCTGCTGTTCTTTTGATGTTGCGTCTAATTCTTTTATATGATCGTGAGCCGCTAATGCTGCGTACACTATGCCAACAGTAATTGCAGCCTCTTGTTGCTCTTGTTGCCACTCTTCACCATTCAAAAACGGGATTAACAAATAAAACAGTTGATTTTCATCTAGCACAGGTACACCTGTGTATTTTTGCAAAGTTCTATGACGAACATCCATGAAAATCTCTGTTTTTAACTGTGCAATTGAATTTTGAATGTATGTTGCATTCATAGACCTTACTCCATTTCACTTTCAGATACGTTAGCCCTATACAAGGCCAAACGCTTGCTTACTGAGTCATTATAGCATACGCAACGATGCGGAATAAAAAAAATTTGCTTTCTTCATAGCACAGGCAGTAAAGCTCTCCCATAATTGAATGTTGGAATGCTAACTGCCCATAGACCTTATACTAAGTTTTTCACATCTAGTGTTTTTATATGTGCTGTAGAACGTTAAACAGCATTAAAACCTATCGTCAGAAACAAAATTTCTTATTTTTTCGCTTCGCTTTTGATCACGCCATGTGCTGTATGAATTTGCGCTTTACCGCGTATTTTCATGGCAGACGTGTGTTCTGTAAATTGAGCAATCATTACTTCGCCGGCATCTAATTTCTCTGAATGATGGAATTTCGTATCAGTTCCACGTGTTAATCCAATGACATGTACACCATCTTCTTCTGCTTGAATAACAATATAATCTTGTGACATCTTTGTACACTCCTTAAATCCGACAAATTCTTAGTTCATCATAACATAATTAGACACGCAATTTAAGACATTTGAATAAATGATAGTACTTCTCTACGTTTCACTTCATCTTCCTCATAAATACCGCGTGCAACAGATGTCACCGTTTTAGAACCAGGTTTTTTTAATCCACGCATTGTCATACACATATGCTCAGCCTCGATCACAACATAGACACCTTTTGGCGAAAGCATCTCCATAATTGTGTCCGCTACTGAAGAGGTAATACGCTCTTGTAGTTGTGGTCTGCGGGCAATCGTCTCCACTGCACGTCCTAACTTACTCAGTCCAGCAACAACGCCGTCATTTGGTATGTATGCAACATGTGCTTTGCCATAGAAAGGTACTAGATGATGCTCACACATCGAATAAAAAGGTATATCTTTGACAAGCACTAGTTCTTCATGATCCTCATGAAATACCGTTTTAAAATAATCTTTAGCATCCTCATGCAAGCCGCTGAACATTTCGGCATACATTTTTGCTACACGCTTCGGCGTATCCAATAAACCTTCACGATTTACATCTTCACCTACCGCTTCTAAAATCATTTTTACCGCTTCTTCTATTTTTAATAAATCAATATTCGACATCAAAAAACCCTCCTGCATATCAAAACATTACACATTTCCCTATGCATCGTAGCACATCCAAAAGGTAAGCGCAAAATGACTTACCTGATTCATCAGAAATTCGCTTCTAGATAAGAAAATCACTGTATATTATTATGTAAAATTCAAATTTGAAGTTAAAAAGAGCAGCCTTCATGTTCGTTAACATGAAGACTGCTCTATGTAACTACTAGACGTGTATTATTTTACCGCGTCTTTAAGCGCTTTACCTGGTTTGAAAGCAGGCACCTTGCTAGCAGCGATTTCGATTTCTTTACCAGTTTGTGGGTTACGACCTTTACGAGCCGCACGTTCACGTACTTCAAAGTTACCAAAACCAATTAATTGTACTTTGTCACCCTTTGCAAGAGCATCTTGAATTGTATCAAATACAGCTTCAACTGCTTTAGAAGCGTCTTTTTTAGAAAGACCTGCAGCTTCAGCAACAGAGTTTACTAATTCTGTTTTATTCACACCATTCACCTCCTCTCAAAGGGTCATGAACCAATTCTGTAAAAAGAGTAACACATAGAAAACCGCTACGCAACTGTATTCATACATGATTATAACCAAAAAATCAGTTTTTCACCCAAAAAACAAAAATAAAAGGACTTTTCGCATAAAAACGAAAAGCCCTGCGTATATTTTTTGCATTTTTTCTGAATTTTATCACTATAAAATAAATGTTACTAAACCACGATCTCCTTCGTTAACCATACGTTCAATCGTCTGACGCATGCGTTTTTTGGCAGTAGTTGGAACTGCATCCATTTTATAGCGAATCCCCTCTTTTAATACTTCATGCAATGGTGTGCCAAATAATTGTGTATTCCATAAGGCATCACGATCATGTAAATAAGCATGATTTAAATCTTTTAGAAGTTGCTGACTATGGAACTCTGAGCCAATTAACGGTGCAAATTCTGACTCCATATCCACTCGGATAATATGATAGGATGGCGCTTTCGCCTTCATTCGTACGCCGAAGAAATTATTCTGTTTAATGAGCTCTGGGGCTGTTGGCTCAAATTCCTGCATCATTGGCAATGTCACACCATAGCCTGTCGTATCAGCATCGTGAATAGCACTTTTAAATCGTTTTTGGGCCTCTTTTGCCTCTGCCGCCTCTTTGATAAAGAGTAACCAATCTTTTTTCGTTTCAATTGGTTCTTCTAGCCATTCATTACAAACTGATTTATACAATTCACCCTGTAGGGATACCCGAATTACAGCTGTTCCTACACCTGCATCTACATGAACAACTTCACTTTGGTCAATAAAGTCAATGGCTTTAAAGGCATCTGACGCCTGTTGCACATCTCGAATTTTCATAACAGAAGAAAGGACTTCCTCCATCGAATCAATCAATGCAACATTTAATGGATGTGTAGCATCTAATACATCCAGCCAGTCTGGTTTTTCCACCTCAATGGTACGAATTGGGAATTCAAATAACGCCTCTTGTAAAATATATTGAATATCCGTTTCTCTCATTTGATCAATGGACATCGCAATAACAGGGACATTGTAACGTTCAAACAATTCATTGCGAAGCTGAACCGTTTCTTCTCTCGCAGGCATTTGGCAATTGAGTAAGATGACAAATGGTTTGCCGATGTCTTTTAATTGCTCTACAATTTCCTCTTCTGCCTTCTCTGCTGCTCGTCGACTGATTCCGTTCACTGTACCATCAGTCGTTACGACAATACCAATATTCGCATGATCGCGAATCACCTTATCTGTGCCAATTTTAGCGGCTTCCTGAAATGGAATTGGCTCCGTATGCCAAGGCGTATGAACAAATTTTGGTCCATTTTCATCCTCATAGCCTTTTGTCCCATCGATAATATAACCAACACAATCTGCTAATCGAATTTGGAATGGCATTTCATCTTCACCGACCACAATACGGGTTGCTTGGGCAGGCACAAACTTCGGCTCAGCAGTCATAATGACTGGCCCCGGAGAACTTTGTGGCAACTCATCTTGTGCTCGCATTCTTTCCGTTTCATCCACAATGTTTGGTAACACGACTGATTCCATTACCTTTTTTACAAATGTTGATTTACCTACACGTACTGGACCGACAACACCAATATAAACATCGCCATTTGTGCGCTCTGCAATTTCTCTAAATACTGCTTCACTCAAGGTTTCTGCCTCCTTTATCTACGCTTTTTCACTATATGCGAGCCTGTAGACAAATATGAAAAAGCCCCTCACAAATGTAAGGAGCTTGTTTGCTATTTCTCTTTTTTCTCGGCGGCTTCTGCCTCTTGTTTTTGTAATTCTTTCGCTTTTTTGACATCCGCATTATACGTTTTCATATCATAGATAGGCTCTCCATTCTCGTCCACTGTATAGGGAATAGAATAGGCAGGCACAACTGGAAATTTGTCGACAAGCAGTTGGCGAATATCATCACCTGGCTTTACATTCGGCTTATCCTCTTTTAAAAGCTGGCCTAAATCCACAGCATAGTCTACATGTAATTCACCATCACCAGTCATGAAAAGCGGTAACTCGACGCCAGAATAGGGACTTTTTACAGTTACCTCTGTTTTATACCCCAAATCTTTATAGTTGATCTGATAAACATTATCTGAAATTGACCCTTTTATTGGTAAATACTGTGTAGATAGTTTACGAATACCTATTTCACGTATACGCTCTGCCGCGTTTAAATCTACTAATTTGACCGATGCCTCATTTTCAGGGTCCCAAATGATATATTGATATATACCACCTTTTTCATAGGCATTTCCAGGAATTGTCGTCAAATACTTCGGCATAAGTTTTTCAAAATCGATTAAATATTTGATATAGATATCCGTATCTAGCTCGCTATTTTTAATTGGTACTAGTCCACCTGTTGCTTCACGGTATTCATCCACAGCACGTTGAACTGCCGCTAGTTGATCGACATCAGGCGTGACCTTAGCCCTTTTTTCTTCTTCTGGGTACGCACATCCTACTAACAGTATGGCGGTTGCAAATACCAACAGCAAAGCACTTAGTTTTTTCATGTTACTGACACCTCATTATTATTTATGCTGGCCAAGTGGCAACTACAAGTACCATTAAAAATGTGCCAAGTCCAAACAGTATGTATGCACATAAATTTACGACTGTTCGTAAAAATACATTTGAAATCTTATTTCGCGCTAAATAAATTAAGCCGACTGATATAATCATAAATGCGATGCAATAAAACGACACCCACATTACATCAAGCGCAGGCATATGAGCTAACGGGCCCATTTCAAAAAACCACCTTTCTTTGAATGTCAAGACACAATCAAAGTATATTATACTATGTGCTTTTGCTAAAAAGAAATAGTTGTCCCATAACTATCAAGAAATGGACAACTCTTTAAGCTTGTATTTCTATTCAACTAGTGGCACACAATAAGGCGTCTCAACAGATTGGTTGAGACACCTTATTTATGTCCATTTAATGACAAGTCTAATCAAAAAATTAATATTAATGCTTCATATCGTCTATTTCTCGTTTTTTCATACGCATCATTAAGGCATCTACTGCCACTTTCGGTTCAACATCATTAAATAGCACACTATAGAGCTCTGTGGAAATCGGCATGGCGACATCATATTTCTCTGCTAATTGATAGGCTGCCTTCGTGGTACGGACACCTTCTACGACCATGCCCATTTGATCCAGCACTTCTTGTAGCTTCATACCTTGCCCTAACATATTACCTGCACGCCAGTTTCGCGAGTGGACACTTGTACAGGTTACAATTAAGTCCCCCATACCTGTAAGTCCTGAGAACGTAAATGGATTACCACCCATTTTTACACCTAACCGTGAAATTTCTGCAAGACCTCGCGTAATAAGTGCCGCTTTCGCATTGTCTCCATAATTTAAGCCATCAGTAATACCTGCCGCTAAAGCGATAACGTTTTTCAACGCTCCTCCTATTTCCACACCAATGATATCCTCATTTGTATAGACGCGGAAGAACTGATTCATAAATAAATCCTGTACCTTTTCAGCAGCATCAATGTTGGCACAAGCTGCAGTAACCGTTGTAGGATGATGCAGCACCACTTCTTCTGCATGACTTGGCCCAGAAAGAACAACAATTTCTTCCACATACATAGCTGGTAAGCTCTCTGCTAAAATTTCAGATATTCGTTTTAATGAGTCAGGCTCAATTCCTTTTGAAACATGGACAAACAACACTTTTTTGGTTAATTCAGCCGTTAGTTTCTCGCATACTTCACGAATCGCTTTTGTTGGAACAGCCACAACAATGGTTTCTGCATGAGTAGCTACCTTCGCCATATCACTCGTCGCATGTAAATTTACAGGTAGAATGGTTTCTGGTAAATATTTTTTATTCGTATGCAGTTGATTGATTTCTTCTGCCTGCTCAGCTCTATGTGTCCATACAAGCGTATCATGTCCATTTTCCGCTAGTACCATTGCCAGTGCAGTACCCCATGAGCCTGCCCCTAACACACAAACTTTTTCCATAAAAAAATCCTCCCTTTGTTGGGTTGTCTATAAATAAGTTCTTTCTTGTAAAAAGACGCCACCCTACAATAATGTCGGGTTGGCGTATTGTATGTCTATAGCTATTGCCTTAAGCACGCGCACGTGTAATTAAACGAATTGGCGTCCCTTCAAAGTCAAATGTTTCGCGAATGCGATTTTCTAAGAAGCGTTCGTATGAGAAATGCATAAGCTCAGGTTCATTCACAAAAATAACGAATGTTGGTGGCTTAATTGCTACCTGAGTAGCATAGTAAATACGTAAACGACGACCTTTATCTGTCGGTGCAGGATTACGAGCCACTGAGTCCTCAATCACTTCATTTAAAATAGAGGACTGAATACGCATCGCATGATTCTCGCTGACACGTTGGATAATCGGTAAAATTTGATGCACACGCTGTTTTGTATTCGCTGACACAAAAATAATTGGGGCATAATCCAAAAATAGGAAATGCTCTCGAATTTGCTGTGTAAAGACATTCATTGTTTTTTCATCTTTTTCAATGGCATCCCATTTATTCACAACAATGATCACAGCTTTTCCAGCCTCATGTGCATAGCCAGCGATTTTTTTATCTTGCTCCTGAATACCCTCTTCTGCATTCAGCACTACTAAAACAACGTCTGAGCGTTCAATAGCACGTAGCGCACGTAGCACAGAATATTTCTCGGTTGTTTCATAGATCTTTCCTTTTTTACGCATACCCGCCGTATCAATAATGACATATTCCTGTCCATCATATGCATAAGGCGTATCAATCGCATCACGTGTTGTCCCTGCAATATTACTAACAATAACACGTTCCTGCCCTAGGAAAGCATTCACTAAAGAGGATTTTCCAACATTCGGTCGACCAATTAAAGAGAATTTAATGACATCATCACCGTATTGTTCTTCATCTTCTTTCGGGAAATGTTTCGCACATTCGTCCAATAAATCCCCTAAACCTAAACCGTGGGAACCTGAAATAGGCCAAGGTTCACCGAAGCCAAGTGCATAAAAATCATAAATCATTTCACGCATATCAGGATTATCAATTTTATTGACCGCTAATACAACTGGTTTTTTTGTTTTGTATAGAATTTTAGCAACTTGCTCATCTGCTGCCGTTACTCCTTCACGACCATTTGTCATGAAAATAATTACGTCCGCTTCATCAATGGCAATTTCAGCTTGTTGACGAATTTGTTCTAAAAACGGCTCGTCTCCAATTTCAATGCCACCTGTATCAATAATATTAAAATCGTGTGTTAACCACTCTGCCGAACTATAAATACGGTCACGTGTTACGCCTGGGATATCCTCCACAATCGAAACGCGTTCTCCAACGATACGATTAAAAATCGTCGACTTACCTACGTTCGGACGACCTACGATGGCTACTACTGGTTTCGTCATCTGTACTTCATCCTTCCAACTTCTTGTCTTTCGCTATTATACACGAAAAATGCCATTATATCATATCATATCCATAATGTAGAACGCTATGTATGGTGATAAAAGGTGTTACCTCATTTTTTTAAGCAAACTATCCGAGTTATTTAGGTTTTATCGCCTTTTTAATTGCTATCCTTTATTTTGAGAATCTTATCCGCTACTTTTAGAGTTTTATCCTTCAATTCAAAGATTTTATCCTTTTTTTAATTGCTATCCTTCACTTCTGAAATCTTATCAGCTACTTTTAAAGTTGTATCCTTCAATTCAAAGATTTTATCCACTCCTCAATCGCTATCCTTCACTTTCAAAATCCTATCAACCATAAAAATAGCGAGGATACAATTATGCATCCTCGCTTTATACATTATTTAAAGTTTTTTAGTTTATCGCCAATCACATCACCGAATGAGAAGCCTGTATTCTCTTCAGGTAATTCATAGTCGATTACTTCTTCTGCTTCAGGATTTTCTAATAATTCTTTAATACTAAGGGCTAGACGGCCTTCGTCAGCGTTGACATCAAGAACCTTTACCTGTACTTCTTGTCCCTCTTTTAGTGCTTCATGAGGCGTGTTAATGTGCTTATGCGCAATTTGCGATATATGCACTAAACCTTCAACGCCTGGGAATACTTCCACAAATGCGCCAAATGAAGTAAGTCGCTTCACTCTACCGTCTAAAATAGTGCCTTTAGCGGCACGTTCTTCAATATTAGACCATGGTCCAGGAATTGTTTCCTTAATAGATAAAGAAATACGTTCATTTTCTGGGTCCACTGATAGAACTTTTACTTTTACATCTTGTCCTTCAGCTAAAACCTCACTCACATCACTCACATGCTCATGTGATACTTGCGAGATGTGTACAAGACCATCAATACCACCTAGGTCGATAAATGCACCAAATGACGCGAGACGCTGTACTTTACCATCCAATACATCGCCAGCTTTTATTTGATTAATCACATTTTTCTTTTGTGAAGCTTTCTCTGCTTCAACCACTGCTCGGTGAGATAAAATAAGGCGATTCTTATCCTTATCAAGCTCAACAATTTTAAAGCTTAATGTTTGCCCTTTATAACCTTCAAAATCATCAACAAAATAGTCCTCTACAAGCGATGCTGGTACAAAGCCACGTACACCTAAATCTACGACAAGACCACCTTTAACAATATCCTTTACTTCCGCTTCAAAAATTTCCTCAGCGGCAAATTGTTGCTCTAGTGTATCCCATGCTTTTAGAGCATCCACTTTACGTTTTGATAGGACAAAGTTTTCTTCTTCAACCTTTGTAATCATCAATTCTAATTCATCTCCAACTGAGATGACATCAGACGCTTTCTCAATGTGTAAGCTTGATAATTCACTAATCGGTACAATACCATCAAACGGTGCACCTGGAATTGATACAGATACTGCCTTTTCATCAACTTGCGCGGCAATGCCTTTGACGATATCACCCTCGTTAAACGTTTGTTCTGCATAGTTCATTTCTTCAGACATATGTAACCCTCCTTCGCATCTTCCCTTACTATTTTATTCGATATTGAAGACAAAGACAAAAATAAATCCTTTAAATTCAAAAAATGTCTGAAATTTTAGGATTTATAGCATTTTTTCTTCTGCTAATTTTAAAATAGCTTGTGCTGCATCATCAATAGACAATGCTGTTGTATCTAAAAAGATCGCATCTTCAGCTTGAATCAGTGGCGATGCTTCACGCTCACTATCCTTTTTATCACGTAGTGCAATTTCTTCCTGAAGTTTTTCAAGAGATGAGTCAATGCCTCTTTTTTGATTATCAATCAAGCGTCGTCTAGCACGCTCCTCTACTGTTGCAGACATGAAAATCTTTAGTTCTGCATCCTTTAAGACATGTGTAGCAATATCGCGGCCATCCATGACAACACCGCCATTAGCTGCAAGTTTTTGCTGTTGGGCAACTAATAGCTCACGAACCTTCGCATGGGCAGCTACTTGTGAGACTGATGAAGTGACCTCATTAGAGCGTATTTCCGCAGACACATTGTGACCATCTAAAAAAACAAGCTGTCCCTGAGGTGATGGTTTTAATTCAATTGTGCTTACGTCAAGCATCTCTGCTAATTTTGCTTCATCATCTAAATGTATGTTTTGTTGCAACGCTTTATACGTAACTGCTCGATACATCGCGCCTGTGTCAATGTAAGTAAAGCCAAGTGCCTCAGCAACAATTTTCGCGATTGTGCTTTTGCCAGCACCAGCAGGCCCGTCTATCGCAATTTGAATGTTTTTCTTCATATTCTTCCCTACTTTCTGCACCTCTTATTGTATCATATAACCTCAAAAAAGCCCTCTCCTAGGAGAGGGCTTCATTAAAATATTCATTAAGAAATTAAACATGAAAAGGGTTCATTTCTTTACGACGATTGACTAATTGACGTTCAAAGCAAAAACGGACAATATGCTGTTGATCGACATCATCTGTATCTGTTAGTTGGATTGTTGCAATGCGTTTATCCTCTTTTTCGAAAATACGTACGATCAGTGCTTCTGTAACGACATACTTGACATCTCCATTGGCAAATGGCAATACAATGGTTAGTTTTACTTCATCACCCTCAGTGAAAGCTACTTGACCTTTCAACATGACTGCTAGGCCTCCTGCACTAATATCCACAGTCACAAGCTGATATTTATAATCCTTCAACTGAATAGCAACGTCTACTTGTGTCTCCACACGAACGTATTCTCGTCGCTGAATTTTTATAAACTCCTCTGGTGTTGGACAATGCAACATAATCATTGGTATATTACCTGCTTTACGGCCAACTACCTCTGTATTAAAGGCAAAGGATTGCTTATCCTCAGTACGAAAAGTTGCTCTAAATTCTGAGCCATCTATTAAAAATGCCGTTTTCTTTGTTGCCATATTAACCGGATAATCAATATATAGAATATTATCTTTTTGCTCTACAACTTTACAGCGGAATTTCTCCAAACGCTCTGTATAAGTTGGTTCAAGTTGTAATTGTGTACCAATTTTTATTTCCATGAGCATCTCCCCGTGCGAAAAATATAGTTTAATTATCTCATGAGAAGCTTATTTTGGCTATAAAAATTGGTAGTATTTTCATGTCAAATTGATACAGAGCGGAAGCATCATTGATTAAGTTAGATATTCCACTTTTAATACATTATGGTTTTCCGCATCAATAACAATTCTAAATGTTTCCTGCGTATTACCATCACGCAATGCAATGACCTCATAGCAAAGACGTTGCTCAAATTGTCCATTATCTGTGTAGATATTTTTTACCTCTTGTACTTGAATATCGTCTTGGAAGAACGTTTTCCAATCAATCGGCTTAGCTGTTTGCTTTTTAATATTTTCTTCTTGAATATATTCCATTGCATTTGCACCTAACAGCTCACCTGTATCTTTCGCCACTTTCAATTGAACACCATCAGCGTAGATTAACGCATTATCTCCAGGATGGACACGAGCAAATGTCACATGCCAAGCTTGATGATTTTCGCGTGATTCCACATAGGCTACATCTTTCATGCCTAATTTCTTCACATATTCCTGCGCTTTTTTCATGATTTCCTCTTGTGATAACTTGGCTTCATCCACAGGACGTTCTACTAAATAGGATAATAAATGTCCACCCTTTTCTGTTAAATCAACATAGCCTAATCGAATCCCTTGGTGGAATTGGATATGATAAAAAGGATATGGTGCTGTATCACTACTTTTTGTAACTGTAAATGTGGCATCTTTAATGACAGGGAATAAGTATTTCACTTTTTCTAGTGCTTCTTTTTCGGTAATAACGGCATCCTGTAATGCCTTTAACTCAATTTTTTTCTGCCAATCAGATTCAGATAAAGTTAACGGGAAATCCTTTTCGCCGTAGCCCTTTAATGTATCTTTTACAGTATCAAATTGGCTATTTGGATTTTTATTATCTACTTGCTGTAGCCAAACATCCATTTTCCCATCATGCTTATAGAAATCGACGGTTGCTGCTGTCCATTCATCGGAAAGAGATTGTAAATTCGTTGAAACCTGGGGCATTTTTTCACGCCAAGCTTCATAATCCCCTGTTTTCGCTGTCCTTTTTGCTTCATCGCCAAGTCGCCCTAGATAGTTCATCCATTCACTTGATAGTTCTTGTCCTATTGGAATATTCGCAATTGAAGAACGAACTTCTGAGCTTAAACGCCAAACCGAATCTAGTTCATTGTGAATCGCCTGCTCATCTTGAAACAACAGGGATTGTGATACTGAGCGTTGAAGATGGGAAAGTTTTTCAGATGCATCCGTTAACTTATCTGTATATTGTGCTAGCACGGTACGTTGTAAATCTTCTTTATCTCCATGTAAATCAATGCTGTATGCCCCTAACCCAATAACGGCAATCGTTAAGACCACGAGCCAAGTTTTCATCTAGGTTCCTCCTTTCTATGAACAGAAAATATGCTCTCCAATTTGTTTAATTTGTGGACGTGACCAAATCCATTTGCTCGTTGCAGTTTTTGGATTGAAATAATACAATGCATTTTCAGAAGGGTCCCAGCCGTTCATGGCATCAATAACCGCTTCTTTCGCTCGCTCATTTGGCTCAAGCCAAATTTGCCCATCTGCAACAGCTGTAAATGCTAACGGTTGGAAAATGATACCTGAAATAGTATTCGGGAAATCTGGGCTTTCCAAACGATTTAAAATAACTGCAGCAACTGCTACTTGTCCTTCATATGGTTCTCCTCTTGCCTCTCCATATACCGCATTCGCCATTAGCTGCAAATCACGCTCTGTATATTTGGGAGGAACTTGTGTCTGTGTTCCATTATTATTACTACTTCCACTACTATTGCTACTGCCACCACTAGTATTCTTTTTCACTTGCTGATCAAGTGGCTTGCCACCATAATAAGTAAATTGATTTCCTGCATTTAATTGAGCTTTCACCCATTTTTCATCATAATCTGAATTGCCCGTTAACGCTTTCTTTGTCTTAGCGCCTGCAATTCCGTCTACCGGTAACCCATAATTTTCTTGGAAATTACGTAAAGCCCAGTATGTGTTATAGCCAAATTTACCATCAATTTTACTCTTATAAAAACCTAAGTATTGTAGCCTCGCTTGCAATTCAACGACATCATCTCCATAGGCACCCCGAGTAATTTGCTGATCGCTAAATGCATTCGCATCATTTTGAGGAATCGCAATTATACTAATTCCTAATATCAAAGCAAAAAGTATGCTTACTAAACGCACTTTTATCACTCCTTTTTTTTATAGCTTGAAACAAAAGGAGTAATTTATACATGATAAAAATGAAATAAAGCGTAGAAATCTTTGACGATTTCTACGCTTTATATTTTCTTTTGCATGTGAAGATGCTGCACCAGATGATAATGTGCAAGCTTCACTTTGCGCAAGCCAAACCACCATAAAAACAACATAAAAGGAATCATTAAATAAACCCAGTGACCTTTGAATGATAATATTGTATTGTATAGAATGTGAAGTACGACTGGTGCACAAAGTGCCATAGCAATCATCTCTTTTGTCTTAACAAGTTTCGAAAACTTAGCCCGTCCATAATAATAGCCCATTACGACACCGAACAAAGCATGACTCGATACTGGTAATAAGGCTCGCATAAATGCCGTGTCTAAGCCAAATGAAAGTAAATAAAGAACATTTTCAATCGTAGCAAAGCCAAGTGAAATGCTTGCCCCATACAATATACCATCGTAAGGGTCATCAAATTCTATATGATTATAGATGGCAATTAATAGCACAAACCATTTAAAAAATTCTTCAATGACACTCGAAAATAGTACGTCTTGAAGATAAAGATATCGAAAAACCCCTTCCTCTGTTAATACATACTGTAAAAACATGATTGGGAACGTTAAAAATGCGCCGTATAAAAACGTTTGTAGTAAAGTTCTTCTTGGCTCCGTAGCCATCTGATTGCGCAAATAGAAATAACTAAAAAGCGCTAGACCGGGAGCAATGGCAGCAGATAATAAAATGATCATGATGCCGGCTCCTTTCAACAATAGACTGCTATTATTATACCATGTAATGACAAAAAAACTTTTTAAAAGGAGATTTATTTTTTATGAAAAAAACAATTTTATTAATTCATACTGGCGGCACAATCTCCATGGCGATGAGTGCTGAAGGAGCGGTCATGCCTAATAAGGAAAATCCTCTAATGAAGGAAAGTAATAAACTGGCTTCACTAGCAAGCATTATCGAAATAGAAGCTTTTAACCTTCCTTCTCCACATATTACACCGAAAGAGATGCTTTTATTGCGTAACTTGATTTTGGAACAAATTGACGCACAGCCAATTGACGGTGTGGTCATCACACACGGTACGGATACATTGGAAGAAACCGCCTATTTCTTAGAGCTAACTACGAACTTAGCCATTCCGATTGTGCTAACAGGTGCAATGCGTTCATCTAACGAACTTGGAGCAGATGGGATTTATAATTTAGTAGAGGCAGTCCGAGTAGCTGTTGATGAAGAAGCACGTGATAAAGGTGTGCTTGTTGTGATGAATGATGAGGTTCATCTTGCTGTAAATACAACAAAAACAAGCACAAGTTCTGTAAATACTTTCCAATCTCCACAATATGGACCGATTGGGCTTATTACAAAATCCCGAATCTTATTCCATCACGCACCAATTCGTCGACAATATGTAGATGTTAACAATTTATCTAAGCGTGTCGCCATGCTAAAAGTGTATGCTGGAATGGAAGAAGATTTATTGGATGTCGTGCTTGCATGTAAATATGATGGTGTTGTGCTAGAAGGACTAGGTCAAGGGAATGTCCCGCCATCTGTTGTAAAGGGAATTGAAAGCCTTATACAGCGAGACATCCCAGTTGTACTTGTTTCCCGCTGCTTTAATGGAATCGCAGAAGGTGTTTATGGCTATATGGGTGGCGGTAAAATGCTAGAAGACTTAGGCGCCATATTCGCCACAGGTATTAATGGTCAAAAGGCACGCTTAAAATTATTAATAGGCCTTAACACAACTGGCTCGCCTTTAAATTTAAAGGACTTTTTCTTGTAACGCTAAAGTCTCGATCACCTGTTCATAATAGCCCAGTATCTCGCTAAGTCGAGCAAAAGCTTCATCAAAATCTGGTTGTATCACAGAAAATTGAATGAAATTCTTTTGGCGTAAATACTGGCTTTCACCATGAACAAATAGCCCGTTTAATGCTAAATCAATAAGTAGGTTGGCATAATTATTAGGCAATTGAACCGTTATCAGCATCGGATATTGAATTGTTGGATATTGAAATTGCATGATTGGTAGCTGCAGCAGTGATTGAAAGCGTTGCTGTAGCTGCTCATAACGTGCTGGATAGGCTTGCAATGCCATCTCCACATTGCTCAGTAATACAGCAGGTAATGTAAATGGTATGGCACCTTGCTGATAATTTGCTAAATCAAGATAAGCGGGTAAATCGGCAGATGGGGGTGCAAGTGATTGCGAAAATACAAATGCTAGCCCACTTAACGCACCAATGGCCTTACCACTCACAGCCGTAGCTAAATAGCAGTCCTGTAAAGAAAACGGCATGGCACCGAACGAACTAATACAATCTATACATAACTTTACATTGTATTGTTTAGCAAGCTTTTTAAGAATATCTAAGTTATTACAAGTTCCCGTGGAAGTCTCACCATGTACTGCCAACATCCACTGATAAGACCCCGTCTCAAGCTGTGAAGCCAGTTCTTTGTCATCAAATACCGTTCCCCATTCTTTTTCTACCACATCATAATGTAATGACCAACGAGCGGCTTGCTTCTGTAAACGCTCACCGAATTCTCCATTTGTGAGAATAAGCCCTTTTCCTAATTGCTGTGCCTTTAGTTGTGCAAGCATTACTTCATTTGCTAGCGTTCCCGTCCCTACGATTACACCAACATGATTTGACTTCGATAAATGCAGCAACTTCTTCTGCACTCGTTCATAAAGCGCATAAAAAGGTAATGAACGATGTGATAAATCTGAATGAGCAATTGTCTCTAATTGCTTCACCGGCCCAGGATAAAATGTAGAGGGTTCCGTCGTTAGTCTATGTTGTAATGATTGTTCAAATTCATGTCTAGTGAGCACCATCGGTAAAAACATCGCACCCTCTTCCCCGACAGCTGGTGCAAACTGCTTAAAACCCATCTGCTTATATAGTTTTTCCTCTCTCGTTGTACCTGAAATCACTGCCGCAGAATAGCCTTTTTCGTAGGCAAATGTAGTTAAGGCCTGAGTAAGCTTCAATAGAACTCGCCCCGTTCGATAACCCTTCTTCACGGAAAGCAAACGAATTTCACAAAGCTTCTCACAATTTTCCTTCGATAAATACTGCTCGACCTTACCAATCTTTTCATCAATAGAAAATGGTCGTTGATCTCTGAACGCCAACATTCCAATTAATTCTGTTTGCTTATAAACAACGACATAAGTATTCTCCTGATGAAATCGATCTACTTTTTTTCGCGATGCATTCACCTCATGCTGAGGAATTTCTTCTACAAATGTTTCATAATTCAATCGAGCAATCGCCTCAAATTCTTCATTTGTCTTGGCAATTTTACACCAATACATTTCCTTCACTTCCCTCTTTTCAATGATTCCTGAATATTAGACATATGCTTAATAAGCATACACACGATTGCCATGATTAAAAGTCCATATGGCTCTAATTTCCCTGCTTGAATAATTGCGGCTATATAAAAAACAAAGCCCCCAACCATGCCAAGTGTCAGACTTCTAGTAAATGCAGATATAAGTGCTGTACCAATAATCATCCATAAAAAAAGACTTGGCGATAAGGCGAGACCCACACCAATAAAAGTAGCTACACCTTTCCCTCCATTCCATTTCAGCCAAATCGGAAATAGATGGCCAATTATCACCCATGCAGCTCCGCCAATAAGGACCCATTCATCCAATTGCCACATGCGTCCTAATCCGACAACAAGTACACCTTTTAATGAATCGCCAAGCAGAGTCAAAATAAACGCTGTTTTCCCAATCACACTTCCCGCATTACGCGCGCCTAAATTTTTACTACGCTCTTCCTGCAAATTGACACCGTATATCTTACCAACGAAATAAGCCGTCAAGATGTTTCCTATTAAATAACTCAAGAGCCAATACAAGCCAATCATTGAGCTGCCTCCTTGCGAAAAAGGCTGTATAAGCTACATGCCTATACAGCCTCGATCGTTATTTTTTTCTCTGCTCAATAGTTCGAGCGATACATTCGCCATGGAAACGACCATTTTCAATAAAAATTTCATTGGCATTATTTCCTGCTGCAATAACACCTGCAATGAATAGTCCTTCAACATTGGTTTCCATCGTTTCAGGCGTAACATAAGGACGACCCGTTTCTTCCTCTATGTCCACTCCCATCGCTTTAATAAAGGAGTGATCAGGATGATAGCCAGTCATAGCAAAAACGAAATCATTTTTTACTATTTTCTCTTGGCCCTCTACTTCTAAAACAACTTCGTGCTCACGTATTTCCAATACATTTGTATTAAAAAGCATGTCAACTTCTCCAGTTTTGACTACCCCTTCAAATTCGGGTAATACCCATGGCTTGATGCTTGGAGAGTATTCGCTGCCACGATAGGCTACGGTTACACGAGCCCCGGCTTTATTTAATTCTAACGCGGCATCTATCGCTGAATTTTTGCCGCCTATAACTAGAACATCCGTATCAAAAAATTCATGGCCCTCTTTAAAGTAATGGAAAACTTTAGGCAACTCCTCACCATGGATATTTAAATAATTCGGATGATCATAATAACCTGTTGCAATGACAACATAGGGCGTTTCATATATTTCCTTATCGGAGGTAACCGTGAACAAATCATTATTTTTACAACACTTTGTACTTTTTCGAAGCGATTAACTTGTATATTTTTTAAACGGACGACCTCTCGATAGTAGACAAGGGCTTGATTGCGTTTCGGCTTACGTCCTTCAATAATAAATGGTACATCACCAATGGCTAACCGTTCACTCGTACTAAAAAATGTTTGATGTGTAGGGTAATGATAGATGGCATTGACGATATTTCCTTTTTCAATCACAATAGGTTGTAAACCAATATTTTGCAAAGCTATTGCTGCTGCTAAGCCGCATGGGCCTCCTCCAACAATAATTGCATCTGCTTGCTGCATTTCTTGACACTCCAATCGAATTTGAACAGCAAAAATTGCTGCTCCATGCTTTCACATTTCATAGAATAGACGATACTTTTTTATTATACGCCTTCTCACACGTTTTGGTTGTTTATTTACTCGAAATATCAATGTCAATTATATGACATTGGGGCTTTGCACCAAATCGAAAAGGTACTAATGTCGTCCCATAGCCATTGCTTACTAAAGTCATGACACCATCACGCCGACGATAGGAACCATTTGGATGGACACCATATGGACCGAATCTGATTTGCCCTCCATGTAAATGTCCCCCCATCATTAAATCCGCACGGAACTTAGCCCGAACTTTCGCAAAAACCTCTGGATTATGGGCGATGAAAACTACTAAATCCTGCTCTCCTATCTTTGCAAAAGCTTTTTCAAAACTATATTCTTTAACGGTTGTATCCTCAATAGCACTTAACCAAAAGCTATTTTAAGCGGAAGCTGTACGGCATCATTGACAATAATGTGAACATGGTATGCCTGTAAAATGTCCTTCAGTCTTTCTTCCCCAATTTCTCTGTCATTATTGCCCCAAATAAAATAGGTTGGTCCAAGGGACGTTAATAATGATAAATTTTCATGAATACGATCAATCGGTGTACGGCTATCCGCAAAATCACCGCCAATAATTACTGCATCAAAATGATGTCCCTGTAACTGTGCAATCATTTTCTTACTTATTTTACGTAAATGAACATCTGAAATAAAAAATAATCGTACCTTCTCCTGTTCACCCTGTAATGAAAGCTGGTGAGACAATACATTATTTTCATGTGCCACCTTCCACATATAAAGTGGAGGAGCGATGACTACCAAAAGAAATAGCCCTAAATATAGCATTTTCTCACTTCTCCTTACGACAGCAAAAAAGCGATTCTTCTTAAAAAACGAATCGCCTTTTTGCTAAATCAGACGTACGTTTTGGTGTGAACGTTTGTCTGTAATTTTATACTAGAAAACCTATATAACGATAAAAAAATTCTATTAAGGTAACTTAATGACTTGCCCAACCATTACAGTATTAGAGGACATCCCATTAGCAGCACGAATTTTAGCTAAAGTCGCTTCACTGCCATCGCCATAGTGATTTAATGCAATTCGGTATAAGTTCTCATTTGCTTTTACAGTATGTGTCGTTGCTTTAGCATTTTGTTTTGCTTCTTCCGCTTTTCTAGCCTCTTCTGCTTTTCTTGCTGCCTCTGCTTGTTGTTGAGCTATTCTTGCTTCTTCAGCTTTTCGAGCTTCTTCGGCTTTTTTTGCTGCCTCTGCCTTTTTCGCTTCTTGAGCCTTTTTCGCTTCTTCAGCAGCTTTTTGCTCCGCTGCTAACTTATCAGCATCTTTTTGAGATTGCTCTTGAGCCTTCTTATCTCCCTGAGCGTCTTGACCCTTATCATCTTTTTCCTTATCTTTATCTGACGCAGATGCTTCTGAAGGATCTAATTCGACAACCTGTTCAGCTGTATCCTTTTCGGCTTGTTCAATCGTTTTTTCTGGTTCATAAAATTTCCAAAAATAAATAAGAATTGTTAATGGTATCAAGATAAAAATAACAAACAGAATCGTCATTAACGGTGTCTTACGTTTCGAATTTTTTGGCTTTTTGTTTTTATTACCGTTTTTATTCATTCTGGAAACTCTTGATAAGGATTGCTGTTCTTTTTGCTCATCTTCAAACGATTGACGATGCTCTTCTATTTTATCGCGATAATCTTCTTTATTCATTCGCCTTTCCCCCAACCTTACTACGCTTTCTATCATCTCTATTATGACGAATTTTACGAAAAAAGTAAATGACCGTCAGTTTAGTCTAATTACCCATTAATAGTTGTTGCAATCGACTTTCCCACGTTGCCATTTCTACTTTCTTTTTCTCTTTTAAGCGTACTTTCTTGATTACATCATAATGGATTCCACAATTTTCACAACAGTTTTCCGGCTTTTTCTGCAATTTTTGCCCAAAATACCCGACTAAATGTTCACGAATACAGTCTTTTGTCTGTATGATTTGAAGCATTTCATTCACTGCATTGTATTTCTCTAGTGCTAAATGATTTAATCGGACCTTCACTTGTTCCGAAGACTCTCGTTGCAGCCAATAGTCTAACACACGGAAGGCTGTCTCACTTAACTCCCCATTTTTCAGCATTTGGATGGGCTGTATTTGCTGAGATAGCAGCTCCTGATAGCGGTCAACATGATGTAAAGTTGGTAAATCGCCTGTCACAACAAATTTAGCCAGCTCCTCATCACCTTCAGCATATAGTAATATAGCAAGTGCAGAGTGACCATCCCGCCCTGCACGTCCGATCTCCTGCATATAATTCGCTATATTGGCAGGCATTGATTCATGAATGACCTGCCGTATATCAAGCTTATTAATGCCCATACCAAAAGCGTTTGTTGCAACAATCCAATCAAGTTCACCAGCTATAAATTGCTGTTGAATAAATTGACGGTCCTCCACCCCATAGCCCGCATGATATGCAGCAACACGAACGCCCTCTTGTAATAAGGCTTCGCTATATTGTTGCGCACGTTTACGTGAGGAAACATATAAAATACCAGGTCCTGCCGTTTCCGTAATATGGTGCATGAGCCATCTAGCTTTATCAGCCTTATCCTCCACTACTACACGACCTAAATGAATATTCGGGCGGTCAACATTATACATAAACTCGAAGGGAGCTTTGAGAGATAAAGTTTCCCGTATATCTCGAACAACCTTCTTTGTTGCCGTAGCAGATAATGCCAAAATTGGCGGACGATTTTCTCTCGATAGCCAGTCACCTATTCGTAAATAATCTGGTCGAAAATCAAAGCCCCATTGTGAGATACAATGTGCCTCATCTACTACGATTAAACCTAGCTTCATCTGCGCCAGTTTCTCTTGTACCTGTTGCTGGAGCAGCATCTCTGGGGAAGTAAAAATAAAACGATATTGCTCTAAATAATGTAATACATAACGTTTCTCTGTTAGTGATAAAAAGGAATTTAAAGCTACCACCCTCTTTTCCCCAAAACGCTTCAGCTCTTCTACTTGATCCTGCATTAATGACAGTAATGGTGAAACAATTAGTACAGGTTTCTCTAATGTATAGGCTGGTAGCTGGTAGCAGAGTGATTTTCCCATTCCTGTTGGCAATAAGGCAATAACATCTTGTTCTTGTAGTAATGCCTCAATGACTTCTTTCTGTCCTGGTCGAAATGATGAATAACCAAAATGCTTATGCAATAATTGTTCAAGTTCCATTTATACTTCTCCTTTCGCAAGGACAAGCCTTAATTGAAAATAACTCATATCGTTTAAAGCTTCATGTAATATTTTCAATTTTTTTGTTTGATACTGCTT
Organism: Lysinibacillus sp. JK80; assembly: GCF_027557635.1. Classification (NCBI taxonomy): domain Bacteria; kingdom Bacillati; phylum Bacillota; class Bacilli; order Caryophanales; family Bacillaceae; genus Lysinibacillus; species Lysinibacillus sp. JK80. The sequence continues at coordinate 1,642,960 of NZ_CP058997.1, forward strand.
CGATGCCTGCCACACTTTTTGAGCTTCATCATAGGAGACGAATGGGCCAATAGAAAAGTTCGGTTCATACATAGCTAATTCCACAAAATGATCCTCAATTGTACTTTGTTTTAGTTTTCTCATTTGAACAATTTGCTCCATCGAATAACCTTGTTCATATAATTGTGCGGTTTGTTGTGCAGAATCTGTTAGCAATATTTTAACTTTTAATCCTTCTGCCACATGCCCTAGTAATGGGTAATCATCTATTTTTTGATGCACTTCATTTAATAATATATGTAGGGTTTCAATAAAAGCTAATTGACTATCCAGTACAGTTTCCTTCCGTTCATCTGCAAGTTGTTGCCACGTCCATCCTGGTAATTGATAACCACTTAAACGATACAGAACAAGCTGTTTGCTTGCATCTGACACAGGGAGAATAGTTAGCACATGATTACATTCTGTCAATAATTGCTGCTGTAAATGACCTTCCTTATAATGATGTGCCTGTAAAAAAGTTCGCACCCACGCTTGAATCATTGTATCTCTACTAATCGGTGAAAAGGTACGAACGGCTGCGGCTTGATGTGACAAACTTTGTACAATGAGAGAGAGCCTCGCAAAAAACACATGCTCATTTCCCCGATAGTGCCAACCATCAAAGAAAAAGGTTGGCGTTTGTTGTGCACGTTGTAATCCTAGCGTTTCCATGTAAAAATGACCAGATTCCTGCACATTTAACCAACTATTCTGCATAAATAAGTTTACAGCCTCATCAAATGTAGTACGAGATAGTTTTGGCAAGAGGCCAAAATATTGATGCAGTTGAAAAAGACCAATATCTTGAATCGTCTGGCCTGAACGCTTCCCTCTTAGGACATGATAGGCAGCCGAAATCGTCCGCTCTTTATTGAGTTTTTGAAAGATTTGCAATAAAATTTGATGAAACATTGACGCAAATTCCTCCAATTTAATAGTATTTAAGTTGAAATGTAAGATAAACATCTTTAAAATGAGTATGAAGCTTTGTAGGAACATCGTTAAAGGAGAGAATAAAATGGCTAAATACACAATAGTTGATAAAGATACATGCATCGCTTGTGGCGCATGTGGAGCCGCAGCGCCAGACATTTATGATTATGATGATGAAGGCATTGCCTTCGTTATTTTAGATGATAACATGGGAACTGCTGAAGTTCCAGAGGATCTATTGGAAGATATGCAAGACGCTTTTGAAGGTTGTCCAACAGACTCTATCAAAGTAGCAGATGAAACATTCGATGGTGACTCATTAAAATTTGAATAGTCTTCCGTTGATGTATATCTTAAAAGGCATCCTTCAGGGGATGCCTTCTTATTGATTAAAATATTGGCTATCTTTTGCATCAAGATAATAGGCATATGGTCCATTGCTATACATACCAATCTATTGGAGGAATGTGAATGTTTGAGCAGTTACAAGTTGAGCATAGTTTATTTTATATTGATCAAGACCATATGAATAGATTTAAAAATCTTGCTGCAAAGTGGCAATCAATATTTCCAGATGTTTGTGCGAAATGTTTGAATACTGTGGACGCATGGGCAAACGTGTTAAATAACTGGGTTTTCTTAAAATCGCAGCAGACCGATGAGCTCATTCTAAATCCTTCTAAAGCCATCTATTATTCCATCAATACATTCTTATTAGATGAGCTCCAAAAAATTCAAATAATTCAAAAAGTAAAAGAATGTGAGAATGATGATTTTCAGTATTTTGCGGCCTTCCACTTAGGAAATGCCATCGATTTATGGGTGTACGATACACTTGAAAAAAGTGCAGAATCTGATTTGTTAAAACCACAAAATCGAATACCTTATTATCTTGCCTTTTTAGACGATGATTTTCAAACAGACAATGCTTTATTCCATAAAAATCAAACAAGAGCAATCAAAATATTAGCACAGGTCATTCGGTCACAAAATTGCTTTAGAATCACTGTCAGTAGTGCTGTTAATCGAGCAGTAGATATGTATGATCATTATGTAACAAAATAAAATAGCACACTTTTTAATTCGTCTCTACTGTAAAGAGATGAATTTTTTTTGCTCTCTAAACTACTTCTCTTTTCATCTTGTTATTGCAACGATATTTTATGTATGATAAGATTTTAGTAGTTGGTACTAATAACAGATATTATCTCACAAAGGAGTTCTTCATAATGATGGATAATTTATTACAATTAAAAGATAAGAACATTGTTGTCATGGGCGTAGCAAATGATCGCAGTATTGCTTGGGGCATTGCTAAACGTTTATTTGACGTTGGTGCAAATGTCATCTTCACGTATCGTCAAGAACGTTCATTAAAAAAATTACAAAAACAATTAGAAAATATCGGACAATCCGATTCTCTTGTTGTTCAATGTGATGTGAATAGTGACGACAGCACAAAAGCAGCTTTTGAAGAAATCGGCTCAAAGGTTGGTGTTATTCATGGGATTGTACATTCAGTGGCTTTTGCGCATGCAGAAGATTTACACAACCGCTTCCTTGAAACAACTCGAGAAGGCTATGCATTCGCACAAGATACAAGTGCCTATTCACTTATTTCCACTGCAAAAGCAGCTCATCCATACATGACAGAGGGCGGCTCTATCGTGACAATGAGTTACTTAGGTGCAGAACGAGTACTTGATGGCTACAATGTGATGGGCGTTGCAAAAGCTGCATTAGAGGCTTCTATGCGCTATCTTGCTGCTGATATTGGCCAAGATAATATTCGCGTCAATGCTATCTCAGCTGGTGCTATTCGTACACTCGCTGCAAAAGGTGTTCCTTCTTTTAACACAATTTTACACAAAATTGAAGAAACAGCTCCTTTAAAACGTAATGTTCAACAAGACGAAGTAGCAGATATGACGATTGTTATGCTATCTCACCTATCACGTGGTGTGACTGGTGAGACGATCTACATCGACGCTGGCTACAATATTATGGGTTAACAATAAAGAAGTATGGGAGGATGTATTATCCTTCCATACTTCTTTTTGTTGTTTATAGCATTGTCCATAAACTTTGGATCAACAAAATTAAGCCTGCTGCTACTAATAGAAAATAAATTAAGATTTTAAACAATTTTTGATTTAATCGCGTAAATAGCATTTGTCCAAAAATAAGTCCTAAGAAAACAATTGGCAAAGCATACATACTATATATCCAAACCATTTTACTTGTACCCTCAAAAATGACTTGAGAAAGTAAGCTAATTAGATAGATAAATATATAGTAGGCTAGTGAAACAGCTCTAATGGTTTCTTTATTTCTATGTGTGCTCGCAAAATAGAGCAACAGTGGTGGTCCAGCCATCCCAATACTTGTTGTGAACATACCTGATATAAAACCAACGCCATAATCTCTACTCCTTGTTTGTTGAATAGAGAAATTTTTAATCAATAGAATCGTAAGCCCTATAAGAAGGATAGCGATGAGCAGCTTAAATGTCGTCACATCGACTAAGGCAAATAGTATACTACCAAAGGAGCACCTGCAACACTACCGATCATCACCTTTTTAAGCAACGCTACATCAATATCATGTCTCACCTTCCATATGAGTGAAAATGAAATAACAAGGGACAGTATTATATTTATTTGCATCGCCTCTTGTGGTGTAAAAAGCAACAGTAAAAAAGGCGTAGCCATAACGGAAAAACCAAAACCTGTACTGGTTTGTAAAATAGAAGCTGCTAGGATAATGAAAAAATAGAAAAGTAATTCCTGCAAAATGACACCTCACATCATGTTGTGATACGTTGTCTAACAATGAATTTTTTTAATAAAAATGATAGGACACAAGCAATGAATAAAAACAGAGCGATCATCACTATAACACCCATCCACCCATATTTCATCCAAAAAACGCCTCCTACTGTTCCTCCAACACTTGAACCAAAATAATAGAAAAATAAATAGAGAGAAGATGCTTGTGCTTTATCGTGGGATGCTCGTTTGCTCACCCAGCCACTTGCGATTGAATGAGCTGCAAAAAAGCCAAAGGTAAAAACGGTTATCCCTATAATCTTTAAAGTAAGTAGCCCATTGAGCGTTACTATAGCTCCAGCTAGCATAATGGCAATGGCCAGTAAGAGCATTCGTTGGCGACCATAACGATCGGCTAAACTGCCAAACCATGCCGAGCTAAATGTCCCAACTAAATAAATGACAAATATCCAACCTACAATTGTGGCACTTAAATTATAGGGAGGTGCCATTAGTTTAAAGCCAATATAATTATAAAGTGTGACAAAGCTTCCCATTAAAAGAAACCCCATCCCATAAAGACACAGCATAGAAGGATCTCTTAAATGTTGCAGTAGGGTTTTGGTCAATGCTATTAATTGTAAAGGTCGCGCGCTGAAATGTTTGGAGCTTGGTAACATCCAGACAAACAATAAACTAACTAGCAGGCTGATTCCTCCTAGTACCATCATGCCTGTATGCCAGTTATAATGGTCCGTTAAGGTACCAATAATAACTCGTCCACTAAGTCCCCCTACTGAATTACCGCTAATATATAAGCCCATGGCAACCCCTAAGCTTGCTGGTTCCATCTCTTCTCCCAAATAAGCCATAGCGATTGCTGGTAAACCTGCAAAAACGATGCCTTGTACAACACGTAAAACTAAAATTGTTTCAAAGTTAGGTGAAAATGCAAGAGCTAGTGTCAGGACAGAAGCTGCAAAAATAGAAATCGTCATCAATGATTTTCTTCCCCATGCTTCTGATAACGAACTGACAATTATTAAACTCACCGCTAATGCAAAGGTAGTTACTGAAAGAGATAAACTTGCTACAGCTGGTGAGACGTGAAATGCTTCTGAAAATGTTGGTAGTAATGGCTGCGTTACATATAGGTTAGCAAACGTAATAAAGCCTGCTAAAAATAAGGCCCAATTCGCTTTATGAAACGCCCTCGTACCCTTTTGTATATAGTCCATGAAACTCTCTCCTTAACTTCTTCCACATGCTACTATTATTCTAATACAATATTTCGCAAAACACACGTCTCCTTGTCAAAAAATAGACAAAAAGGCCTTCATTTTCACCGCTGCAAAAAAATAATAATTGACAAATAAAAGCACTTCGGATTTGTATGTTCTTCTTTTAATAAAAAATATAAATAGCTATTTTGACTTGGCAAATATTGTGCTACAGTAAAAGTAATCATCTAGAACCATTGTCACAATGAAGACAGATGACACAACCATTTTCATTGACGAGACTTGGAGGAATTTTTATGAAAATTATTGAAGCTTTAGCCCTCGCAACACCTTATATTCATCTAGCATTAAAACAAGAAGCCATTGTAGCTGTTGTTGAAAAGGAAAATGAAACAGTCGTTAAATACTTAGCAGGTAAACGTGTGGATTCCGGCTACCATGATGGACAAAAAGTTAACGCCAATGACCAAAATGTTTTCATCGCCTTTAATGGACAAAATGCAGATGTGGTGATACCAGAGGATGTTTACGGTGTAGCAATCAATGCTTTTTCATTCCCCATTCGTGAAAATGGTCAAGTAGTAGGTGCATTAGCTTTTGGCTTACCAATAGATAATGAGCTCAAACTTGAAGATTATATGGCTACGATGGATAAGATCGTCAACAGTCTACAGGATAAAGTACATACAATCGCTTCCCATTCTGAGGAATTAGCGGCCACTAGTGAGGAAATTAATAAGCAGGCACAGCATGCCCTAGAGGACTCTGAAAAAACAAATGCCGTGACAGATTTAATTAAAAGTATATCTCGCCAAACTAATTTACTAGGTTTAAACGCATCCATCGAGGCTGCACGTGCTGGACAGCACGGCGCTGGCTTTAATATTGTGGCACAGGAAGTTCGAAAGCTGTCCTTTGAGACGTCTAGTGCTACCGAAAATATAGAATCATCATTACGGAATATCAATAGAAATCTAGATAATCTAAAGCAAAATATGGGACAAATCAATGATGCAACAAATGAGCAAGCACAGCTCGTACAGGATTTCAGCGAAATTATAGAAGAATTAACTTTACTTAGCCGAGAAATGAAAGGCTTTATGCACAATGCGTTAAAATAATAATGAGGTGAACAATAATGCAAATTACCATTAACCAAGATTTAGCTTTACGGATGATCGCACCTGAAGATGCAGAGAAGGTTTTTGCATTAACGGATGCCTCGAGGGAATATCTGAAAGAATGGCTACCATGGCTAGATTTTACAAAAGAACTGGCGGATACAAAAGCCTATATTGAGGGCTGTATTAAGGGACATGAAGCGAACAGTAGCCTCTCCCTAGTCATTCTCTTTAAAAATGAAATTGTTGGCATTGCAGGCTTTAACGCAATTAACCCGAGCAATAAAATCGGCACTATTGGCTATTGGTTGAGCGAAGGAGCACAAGGACATGGCATCATGACGAAAACGGTAAAAGCTTTACTGCAATATGCCTTTGAAACATTGAAGCTTCATAAAGTTGAAATTCGTGTTGCTGAAGCGAATCACAAAAGTCGCGCAATCCCAGAACGTATTGGATTCATGCAAGAAGGAACCATTCGAGCTGCAGAATGGCTCTACGATCATTATGTAAATCACGTTATTTATGGCATGCTTGTAAGTGAATGGCAGCAACAACTATAAAAAAACGACCTGATGAGATCATCAGGTCGTTTTTTGTTAGGATTGTTCTACCGCTTCTTTCGTTTCTTCAGGTGCTTGCTTTTTTTCAAGTCCTAAAGCAATCTGCTCTAATTCTGGACGCAATGTGTGCTTCCCAGCATAGCTCTCGATCAGCTCTTTTACATCGAGACCAGAAGTTTCTTTTAATGTTTCTTGAAGTGTAGACATTAAATTGGTTGCGTAAGATGTCACCTTATTCGCACCACTTCCCTCTCCACCACCAGTATCGACCACTGTAATCTTATCGATATTGCCAAGTGGACTTGCAAGCTCTTTTGCATACTCTGGCATCATGCGTACAACCATATCCAGTACAGCTGCTTGACCATAGTATTCAAAGGCTTCGGCAATCTTACGTTTAGCTTCAGCTTCAGCCAGACCACGTAGACGAATGATATCAGCCTCCGTCTCCCCTTGTGCTCGCTCTGCATCAGCTTTGGCAAGACCATCCAAACGAATTTTCTCTGCCTCTGCTTTTGCTAATGATTCAATACGATATTTTTCCGCATCAGCCTGTGCAAGCTCACGCATTTTTTCGGCTGCGGCATTTTGCTCCACTGCATAGCGATCTGCATCTGCTTTCTTTTTAACCTCAGAGTCATATTGCTTTTCTCTACGTAAAATCTCTTTTTCTTCTAATTCAATTTGCTTTTGACGCTCGATAATGCGAATTTGCATTTCTTGCTCCGTTACTTCCTGCTTAGCACGAGCAGTTTCAAGCTCATACGCTTGGTCAGCACGCGCTTTGGCAATATCCTGCTCACGTCGGAACTCAGCTACTTTTAATTGATTTTCTTTTTCTGCTTCTGCAATTTCCGTCGCACGCTCTAGTTCTGCCTTTTGTGCTTCCTTAGACGCTTCTGCACGTTTAATACGTGTTTCTTTTTCTGCATCTGCTGTCGCAATATCAGCATCTCGCTTTACCTGTGCGATTCTCGGTTTCCCTAGTGAGTCTAAATAGCCATTTTTATCTCGTACATCCTTGATCGTGAAGGATACAATGACAAGACCCATCTTTGCTAAATCTTGTGAAGCAACACGTTGAACTTCCTGTGAGAATTTATCGCGGTTTTTGTAGATTTCTTCAACCGTCATAGATCCTAAAATGGAACGTAAATGACCTTCTAATACTTCACGTGCTTCCCCTTCGCGCTCTGCTTTTTGCTTGCCTAAAAACTGCTCTGCTGCTGTCGCAATTTCTGAAATGGAACCGCCAATTTTAATAATGGCTGTACCATCTGCCATAACAGGAACACCTTGCTCTGTATACACCTCAGGCGTTGTCACTTCTAGTTTACTAGAAAGTAAGCTTAACGGCTGTGCTTGTTGGAAAATAGGGAATACAAATGTACCGCCCCCACGAATGATTTTAATGCGATTCCCCGACTCATCCTTATGTACATTTTTAGAGCCGAGATAGCTACCTGTCACAATCAGTGCTTCATCTGGACCCGCCGTACGATACTTTGTCACATATAAGCCGACTAGGGCAATTAATACAAATGCTACAATTCCTAAAACAATTAAGATATCGGTTGACATAGACATATCTCTCCTTTAAACAAATTTTTTCTCGTACGTTCTAACAAAAAGTGTTCCGTCCTTCACATCCACAACAAGTACGGTTTCATCATAGTCAATGGCTTCATTATCATAGCCCGTTGCCCGTTTTGAAATCATGCCACTTGTCGTTTCGATAACAACCTCGCCAAAACCATCTACTGGAATTGGCACAATAACTCTTCCTAATTGCCCGCCTAGCGATTCCTCTGTGTAAGCTAAAGAAACATCAGCGGAACGTAGCGGAACGAGAACAAATAAATAAAAGATGGAACTTAAAATAGCACCGATGATACATGCAGCAATGATGTTCCAAACGCTAGAGAACCAGGCTAGTTTTTCTAAAATAAAACCTGCTGCTGACATCAACGTAATGAAAGATAGAATGACACTCGGATTAAAAATGGGTAGTCCTTCCCCAATACCTTCGACTGCATCACCAAAAAACATAACCAATACTGTGGCAAGGCCAGCGAAAATCAAAACCACCAAAAAGATCTGCTCGAGTGAATAGCCAAATAGCGTCAAGTTGCTCACCCCTTTTCATCATATTACCTACTATACGGATGTACCTCAGGAAAAGTTTCAAAATTTTTCAAACTCTTCTTTAAAGTATTATTTTTTGCTTTCATTAGAACCATGTTACAATAGAAAAGTATTCTGACAACTAAGGAGATATGGCATGAAGCTTTCAACAATCTTAAATTTTGTAATTTTAATATTTTTCACGTTATTATTCGTTAATGATTTCTTCCCTGATACAGCTATTGCTGCGATGCTGACTAAAAAAATAATATTGCTTATATTAGTTGGGCTTGTCATCATTCAGCTAGCCTTCGACAAGGGTAGATATAAAAGATTATCAAAAAAGGCTTATATCGGATTAACATTGTATACAGTTGGATTATGGATTGTTTTAACATTACTTGGCGGTCAATCACAAATTGGCCTATCGTTCACAAGTCCTCTATTCTATATCATTGTTGTGCTTCTTGGATTGGATTTAATCCGCCTTTCACGCCAAACTAAGCGGGATCAAACAGAGGAGAAAGCGAAGTAAAGCACAGCTATCCGTCTATCTTACAAAGCTTTCCACCACTTTCGCACTGCTTACCGTCACTTTTGTCCCTCTATCCGACGACAACATAAAAAGCATGTCTCTGATTTTGACAGAGACATGCTTTTCTTATGATTCTAATACATTTAAAATGGCATCCAGTTCATGGACAGCTAGATCTAAGCGTTCCTTCGCTTCGATATTTTGCTGTTTTAAGTGACTAAACTCTAGCAAATTTTTCTCATGCTTTAACTTAATAGATGATAAACGTTCGATTCGTGCTTCTACTTTTTCTATTGCTTGCTCACAGACAGTTGTCCAGAGCTTTTCTGATTGTTGCATTTCCGTTGTCGATGGGTTGTGCTGACGCATAATTCGTGCGTAAACCATTTCAATTTGTTCAATTAGCTCCGAATAAAAATGGCGCTCAACGCGTGTTGTTTGGAATGTTGGATGTTCTACCTCTTTGGCATATGGCGTTATTTGACGAAGTAGCTTGCCAGCATTTTCTCCAAAAGCATGGGATAAATTCAAGACATTCATTAATTGCAATAATAAGCGTATTTCTTCTAGATTAATAAGTTGGGAATCGATGCTTTCCTTTAACTTTAATGACTCCATGTAGCGTCGATCAAAATGTTCAATTTCACCGTTGCGCTGCTCTACTAAATGGACACTTGCATTGTCTTTCAAGCTTTTAATATAGCGAATGGCATGGTTTTTTAGCTCTTCTTTTGACAGCAAGTTATCATTGTCTTGTTGTGGTTTTTCTCGTTGAACATACGCAAATGCATCCATTTTTTTGGGCCATTGTGCTGCTTGGGTTTCATCTGAGACATTATAGCGTATATAAATTCCGTGCATTTCATATCCTCCAAGTCCATTAAACAAGTATCTCTAAAGACAATAAATCGAATACGACATTTTTTCAAGTAAAAAACTTTTAATAATTGAAAATCCTTCTTTTTAACAATAAAACAAAAATCCCGAATAGTCGATACTATTCAGGATTTTACTAGTTTTCATTTATTCCTACTTATCCTTTAACACCTTTCCACCTGCTCCACTAACCCGTGTATGGTTGCATCTCGCAAATTTATATCAAAGCGATAGATGACAAGATAAAAACAATGCTGTTAACTGAGGCCTGAGGAATTCGATGTCGTAATGAGCAGCTATCCTTCTACAGGTGCAGGAAATGATTTTTGCTGATTATATTTTAAAGCATCCCTTCATCAAAGCAACCTGTAATAAAATTGGTAAGTACAGTTCTAAAAATCGCCAAGTTCCTTGTAAGCACTACAGGAATTTGGCGATCTTTATGTGTAGCTATTTAAGCCTGTTGGCGGATATCTTGAATGCTCTTCCCTTCAGTAAACGCATGAATCGATGCAATGGAGCCCACCGATTTAAAATTTGCCTTCTCATAGACTTTGGCAACCTGTTCACTAATTGGTAATATCCAAAGATCGTCCAATCCCAGCTTGACTGATTGCTGTTGGATATGCTGCAGCATATAGCCGATTAAACCTCGACCACGATAGCTTTCAGTTGTTGCAACACTTTCAATCCTACCTTGATTTTCTGACACAAAAATATTTGCTGAGCAGCACGCCACCCCATCTAGTCTTAGTAGATAATACGTAAAATGTGACGAATGATAGGTTTGCTCAAATGCCTTTTTTATTAATGAAGGCTCCCCAAATGCAGAAATGCTCATTTCTACTGCTAATGCTTCCTCCATATTTGCATCCGTTACACGCTCAATTTGAATGGCAGGATTAGGTGGAAGTATCGCATATTCACCGTCCCAGTACTGAACTTCATTAACAAAATGCTCATATTGAAAGCCGTGCGTCTCTAATGCCTCTATACATAGCTGATTTTGTTCTAGATTATATAAATAAATACGCGGGATCAGAGATTTTGATTGGTAGAAATCTTTGATGTCGTGTAAAAATAAGTCAGGTTGTTCAATCTTTCTCCAAATCTGTGCATGATTTGCATCGTAATAGGTTGGGATAGCCTGATTGTAAAATAAGACCCCCTCCTTACAAACCTCCACTTCACTGAAACTCTTCACATACTCTATATCAAGCTGCATAATGCGTTCTAAATTAAACATGCTCTGTGCCCCCCTCTAACCATCTTTCATATAAATTTTCTAATTGAAGTTCAAGCTTCTGCCGTTGTTCTTTAGCAAGCGATGGTTGTTGTAGTTTTGTCTCTAATTTTTCAATTTGCTGTTCAATCGGTAATTCTTTTTTAGGTGGCTGCGTTTTATTTACTGGTTGTTTTTCAACCATTTTCATTGCAAGTTCCTGTCGTTTTTCTCTAGCCCACTCATAATCTCCCTCAAAGACTTGAATCGTCTGGTTTTCAATCCACGCCGTTTTCGTAAAAATTTTCTGTAAGAAATAGCGGTCATGTGACACCCCAATAATCGTGCCTTCAAAGGATTCCAGTGTCTCTTCCAATACTTCTCTTGCTTCAATATCTAAATGATTCGTTGGCTCATCTAAGATTAAGACATTGATATCCTCATGCATTAATTGTGCTAAACGAAGACGCATTTTTTCTCCACCACTTAAGTCCTTCACTTTTTTAAAGACATCATAGCCATAGAACAAAAATCGTGCGAGTATATGGCGAGCTTCCGCCTCTGACACGGCGACACTTTCACGAAAGGCATCAATTAATCGTATAGCAGGATTTGGATGTTCAAATTGCTGGGAAAGGTATCCAAATTTCACATTACTTCCAATCTGACACACTCCCTGATTAGGAATGATTTCCCCTAACATCATTTTTAATAATGTTGATTTTCCACTACCATTGCTCCCAACAATCGCTAATCTTTCGCCAAAATAAATAGCTAGATTGCTTTCCTTCAATAAAGGCTTATCAAAGCCATGATCAATGGCTTGCAAAAGCACGACCTCTTTACCACTGCGTTCAGCCATCGTTAACGCTAAATTCATTTTCTTTTTAGTGAGGGGCTTCTTTACTCGCTCGATACGTGCTAATGCTTTTTCCATACTTTTTGCACGTCGATGCATCGAGGCGTTTGGTGGATTCGCCTCATTCGCCCACTGCTTTAATCGTTTTATCGTTTCTTGCATCTTTTTAATTTTCTTTTGCTGCTCTTCATAATTTGCAAACTGTTGCTCAATTTTTGCTTCTTTTTGTGCTATAAAGGCATCATAATGGCCGTTATACGTAAAAGCCTCCCCATCCTCAATTTCAATAATCTTCTGGGCTACTTGATTCATGAATTGACGATCATGGGATACGACAATGACAATCCCCTCAAAGTTTCGCACATAATGTTCAAGCCACTCAATAGCTTGCATATCCAGATGGTTCGTTGGTTCATCCAATAACAAAATAGAGGGCTTTTTCAATAAAATTTGTCCAAGCATAACCTTTGTTTTTTCCCCACCACTTAAACTACTAAATGGCTGCTCTAGCATATCTGAAATACCTAGTCCATTTGCAATCATTGCTAGCTGTGCATCTACTTCATAGCCCCCTAATAGCATAAATTGCTCCTGCAATTGGCCATATTGTAGTAATATTTTATCCGTGACCGTCGTCTGCATCTCTTGCTCAAGTGCTGTCATTTTTGCCTTTATTGCATAAATATCCGCAAATGCTTCCTCCAGCACTTCTTTCACAGCATGGAGTGGATAATGTGGAATCTGATGTAAATAGCCAATCGTCGCTTCTTTACTTTTAATTATTCGTCCCTTGTCAGGTATCTCTACCCCTGCAAGCAGTTGTAATAAAGTCGTTTTTCCACTGCCATTTACACCAACAATCGCCACATGTTCACCACTATTTACCTCTAGCTGTAAGTTCTCGAATAATATATTGCCACCCATAATTTTTTGAATTTGTTCAGCTTTCATTTGCATCGTTTTTTCCTCCAATGAAACGTGCGAAAACATCTTTAGAACACAAAAAAGACTGCTCATTAACAAGCAGTCCTCTTCTCAATTAAATGTGTGAAAAAGAATGGTTAATTCGCTACGTTTGTTATTTGATTTTGCTTAAAAATGGACAGACCTATCCCGTTGTTCGCAAAATCGAAAGTAATCACACGTGCAAAATACATAGCCGTATCCACTTTTACACATGTTTTCGTAGCGTTTTTATTCATTCCTTCTCACCTCCGTTCATAGTAGTTATGGCTATCATAACATTATTCGGATTATTTGGAAAGGGAAAATTTAACGTTCATTTATCATTATTCAAAAGTTCTATTTGATCGAAATTCGCACAAAGAAAAACATGAGAGGTTGATTCATAGCCCCCTCATGTTTTCACTTTTCTTACAAATACTTTTACCACAGGAACCAGAAAAATCGAGACAACTAGTACACGAAAAAGCTGAAAGGCCGTGACAATCGTGACATTTGCATGGACCGAAGCGGCAATAATCCCCATTTGATCAAGACCACCAGGAACAATACTTAAAAAGCTTGTCCTAAAATCAAGGCTGTACAACGCTGCCATCACAAATGTTAAACCATAGGCTGCCCCAATAAAAATGCCCGCCGAAACAAACGCATAAAAGATATGCTTCTTCGATAAATGTAAATCCTCTTTTTTCAATAATAATCCAATATAAATTCCTAGCATGAGTTGGGCAATATGCAGAAGCGATAATGGTAATTTTGGCACTTCTATCCCTGCCATATTAACGCCCATTAGTAAAAACACAGGGCCTAGCATATAGCCTGTTGGAATTTTAAGCTTTTGTGCTAGCCACCCTGCGCCACCACATACCACAAGTATACCAACAAGGTTCCATGTGTATGTTCCATCAATCATAGAACTATTGCCACCTGCCCCTGCCACCATTAAAGGAACAAAGCCAACGATTAAAAGAACGCGAAGGATTTGAAAGAATGTGATGACCACCATATCCATCTCTTGTTGCTCTTCCGCAAATGCCACAACCTGCGACATGCCCCCAGGAACACAACACGTTAAGGCAGTCGCAAAATCTAAATCTGTCCGCTTGGCAACAAGGAAACTTACCGCAAAAAACAACAAAATAAATATGATATTTAACACGACCATGCTCCCTAAAAAAAGCTTGATGTCCTGTACAGCTTCTGGTGTAAAGGCATAGCCGATAGAATAACCTGCTACGACTAAACCAAAATTGCGGAAAGAATGATGCCATTTTAATTGGACGTTGGTGGATAGCTGCACGATGAGCACCGCTGTAATCGCTCCTAACAGCCAAGGCATCGGTATATGGAAAAATTGAAAAACTACAGCACCTATTAAACCAATGCATAATGTGATGAACATATGCTTATCAAAAATAAACATGGTAGCAACCCCTTCAACTCGATAAGCCTATTATGACCTTTATAAATCGCTTTTTCTACTGGACCGACTTTTGAGCTGTTTGCTATCGTTGAAAAAGAACCTGTTATCCAACAAATAAAACCTCTTATCGAACAATTTATCCTTGCTAAAATTTTCTATGCTACATTAGTAATACCTGATTCAGCGTTTTTAAAGGAGGCCTCCTATGAAAATTCATTTAACCATCAATCATGAGCTCGAGGAAACTGAGGTTCATATTCATGCCAAGGAATATAATGAGCAAATTGAAAGATTGATGAGACAGCTTCAAGCATCCCAAACTACGATGCTAGATGGGTATGACCAACAAGAAATTCATCTCTTAAAAATTTCCGATATTTATTCCATTTACGCAGAGGATGCCAAAGTATTTTTACAGACAGATGAGCAAGAGTTTGAGTCCAAGCGAAAATTATATGAGCTTGAGGCTCAGCTAGCCAAAGATTTTGTACGCGTGAGTAAGTCTACACTCGTCAATATCCATAAAATATCCTCTATTCAAATGGGCAAAATCGGCACTACACAGCTATTACTTGAAAATGACGTAGCCATTCATGTCAGCCGAAAATATTTAAAAGAATTAAAGAGACACTTAGGTATTGGGAGGGATTCATAGCATGAAGTATTTACGCATGATGATTATCGGTCTACTCATTTCCCTTAGCTCCTCTTATGTCTTAGTGACACTTAGCGTCCTATCAAATAATGCGGTGGCCTCAGGAACAGAATTATTGGAGCAAATTGTTATCGCGGCCATTCTTGGAATTGCCATTGGTTTGCTATCCGTCATTTTTGATATGGAGCAATTGCCTTTTACAGTTCAGCTTCTTCTCCATTTAGTAGCGGTGACAGCATGTGTACTAACCGCAGGCTATTTTGGTAGTTGGTTTGATTCAGGTGTATGGTATGTACTTATTGCTGAAGCCATTATTTACTTGATTGTTTGGTGTATTCTATATGTTCTTCAATTAAATGATATTGAAAAAATCAATAAAGAAATTCAAAAGAGAAGGGATTAACCACTTATGACGTTTGCGATAAAAGTTGAAAATTTATGTAAACAGTATGGAGAACAGCAAGCTGTCAAAGGTATTTCTTTTACAGTCGAACAAGGCACCCTATTCGCTTTTTTAGGTGAAAACGGTGCAGGTAAATCTACAACGATTGAAATACTTTGTACTTTACTAAAAAAATCGAGTGGTCAAGTAACTATTAATGGTTTCACACTCGACGCAAGCAATGGTAATGCGGATATCCGTAAATCTATTGGTGTCGTTTTCCAGCAAAGTCTATTAGATGAGCGATTAACTGTACGTGAAAATATCCTCCATCGAGGTAAAACATATGGTTTATCGAAAGCACAGCTTACCGATAACTATCAATTTGTTTCCACCTATTTGCATTTAGAGGATATTGAAGAGAAAAAATATGGAACATTATCAGGGGGACAAAAAAGGCGAGCAGATATTGCTCGTGCACTGATTCATCGTCCAAGTATTTTATTTCTGGATGAACCTACAACGGGTTTAGATCCACAAACACGTCAATTTGTTTGGCAGGCGATTAAACAACTTCAACTGGAAACCAATATGACTGTTTTTTTAACGACCCACTATATGGAGGAAGCGGCAGTCGCTCACCAAGTCACTGTCTTAAAGCAAGGTAAAATTGTTGCACAGGGAACGCCCGATGCACTAAAAACAAAATATGCCTATGATTCAATGGCTCTCGTTTTTCAAAATGCACAGGAGGGTGTGAAGTTTCTTGAGGAAAATGCGATCTCCTACACAGAGAATCAAGGGATATACACCATCCGTTTAACGTCTACCTTACAAGCACTTCCCCTTTTAAAAAAAGCTGAGCCACTTATCGCCTCCTTCGAAGTCATTAAAGGATCAATGGATGATGTCTTTCTTCATATTATGGCAGAGGAGGAGGTTGCGTAGTGGAAGCATTAATTAGTTTAGTTCTGCGTAATAACAAAATATTTAGACGGGATAAAACACAGGTGTTCTTCTCCCTACTGTCAGTCATTATTGTCATTGTGTTGTACGCTGTCTTTCTCCAAAAAATGCAGGTAGATGCCATTGAACAACTAACAGAAGCTACACCTGAATTGATCACCATGGTCAATGAGTGGCTAGTAGCAGGTTTACTATCCATGATTGCTGTTTCGACTACACTTGGTGCCTATGGTATCGCTGTTAAAGACCAAGAATCCAAAGTACAAGCCGACTTTTTAACAGCTCCTCTTTCTCGTGCAACTATTCAGTTGAGCTATGTGCTCAATGCATTTATTATCGGCTGTATTTTTTCCTTTATTGCGCTCCTTGGCTGTGAAATCTTTATTGTCACAACGGGAGGTAAGCTTCTAAGTTTTGGGGATTTTATTCAGGTATTGAGCATACTGTTTTTATCTGTCTTGCTTGCGAGTGTTTTTAATTTATTTCTTTCGTTATTTGTGTCGACCCAAAATGCTTTCTCAACACTCGGCACAATTGTTGGTACATTACTTGGATTTTTATGTGGTGTTTATGTACCTCTTGGAGCTCTACCAAGCTTTGCACAACATATAATCATGTACTTTCCAATTAGCCATACAACACTATTATTACGCAATGCATTTATGGAGAGCTCTATTGCAAATGTCTTTGATGGTGTGCCCGTTTCTTATGTGGAAGATTATAAAATGAATTATGGCATTGTTTATGAACTAAATGGACATATACTTAGCTCCACAACAAGTCTAATTGTGATTGTCTGTACAATTGTAGTTCTTTCTCTAGCATCTATGATCTTATTTAAGAGAAAGTATAACTAAATATGAGCCAACCATTTTACACATCGTTTAGAATACGATGTGTTTTTTATTGCTTTAATACAAACATTTTGTTATTTTAAATATTAAATAACAAACAAATTCAGAATTCGTTTGTTTTATCAAGGAGGGATTGCAATGGATGTAAATGAATTATTTTGGCAAGCTCCTATCGATGATCTAAAAAAGGGATATATCGATCAAGCGACACACTTCACCTGCCTACTATGCGGTGAAAAAGTAGAAAAAGGCATTATTTATCCTCAAGAGGGCTTATTATATGAAGCAGAGAAAATGATGCAACACCATATTACATTGGCTCACCATTCTGTTTTTCATTATTTAAACGGTCTCAATAAAAAAATGACAGGCTTAACAGAACATCAAAGTCATATTTTACGCTTATTTTACGAGGGAAAATCAGATCAGGAGATAAAAGAAGAATTAGAGATTGGCAGTGCCACCACGATTCGCCATCACCGTTTTGCTTTAAAAGAAAAGGAACGCCAAGCCAAAACATTGATGGTGATGATGGAGTTACTAAAAGAACAAGATCAGAAGGAGGAACCATTTGTGCCTATTCATAAAACAGCTACTATGGTCGACGATCGCTATAACGTTACCCTCACGGAAGAACAGCAATTATTAGAGAAGCTATTTCCAAACGGTGTTGGCAAGGAACTGGTTCGCTTTCCAAAGCGCGAAAAACAGAAAATTGTAGTGCTGCGTGCAATTGCAAATCTTTTTGACCAAGAAAAGCATTATACTGAAAAAGAATTAAATGAATTGATTAAACCGATGTATGAAGACTATGTACACATACGTCGTTACTTAATTGAATACGGTTTTCTTGACCGGAAAGCAGATGGCAGTGCCTATTGGGTAAAAAAATAAGAAAGTAGGTTAATAAAAATGGATCATAAAAAAGAGTTAAAAGAAATGTATAAAGAGATGAAAATTGAAGCTGGCGTTTTTACAATGACCAATACACAAACAGGCAAATTATTTGTGGGGAGCTTTAATAATTTAAAGCGTTTAAATGGCTTTCAATTTATGCTAAAAACCAATACACATACGAACAAGGTGCTTCAGGCAGATTACAATTTATATGGTCAAGAAGCTTTTGAGGTGGAAATCGTTGAGTATTTAAAGAAAAAAGAAGAAGGCTATTTCGATGAAAAAAAAGAGCTCGAAAAGCTGGAGCAAAAATGGCTTGAGACACTAAAGCCTTATGGTGAGCATGGTTATAATTAGTCATTAGCGCATTTGCCAAAAAGGTAAATGCGCTATTCATTACTTGTTTGAAGGGTTGCCAATCAATTGAATTTCCTGCTGTGCTTTCTTCGTTAGTTTATTGAAAACAAGTTCATACGAATGCTTAATAAGATTCTCTACCAAATCCATCGGGACATCCTCAGCATCCATATAAATGGAATTCCAATGGGTTTTATTCATATAGTAACCATGTATAATGCTTGCATAGGCTTCTCGTAATTCCTCCGCTCGAGAAGGCTCACATTTCAATGTAAGAACAGGCTTACCTGTTCTATTTCCTCCAAGCATGGCATACAATTTCCACCGATATGATAGCGATCTGCTTGCCACTCCTCTTGATAGTCATACGTTGTTCCATGAAGCTGTATACAGTAAGCATGAATTATTTCTTTTTCCATCTTTACAATCCCCGTCCCCTCAAATAAAAACACACGTTCGATTATGGTAAGTATAACCTAAAACGTGTGTAGAGAATAGCATTATTTAGTTGTACCACGATCAAACATTCCGATTACTTCCGTCGTCTGTAAAATATTCACAAACGACTTTGGATCAGTCTCCTTAATCGTGCTTTTCACATCAGCTAGTTGGTAACGCGTAATAACAGTAATTAATACTTTCCGACCCTCGCCTGAATACGCTCCCTTTGCATCGATAATCGTTACTCCACGATGTAGCTTTTCTAATAGTTGCTGTTTGACCTCGTCCCCTTTACTCGTAATAATCATCAGCGTTAATTTAATATGGCTCGTATGAATTGTATCCACTACTTTTCCAGTTGCATAAATGGACACAAGGGTTAACAACGCCGCATCCCAGCTAAAGACAAAGCCAGAAGCAGCCACTACGATTCCATTCATAGCGGCAATTAACGTACCGAGCGGAAAATCACGTTTCCGGCTAAGTAGCATAGCAATTATATCAAAGCCCCCTGAGGAGCCAGCTGCTCGGAAAATCATGCCCATTGCAAACCCTACAATAACACCACCAAATAAGGACGCGAGGATTGGCTCTTGTGTCGCTTTGTGTATTGGAATAATATATAAACTCACTGACAACACAGCCACCGAAAGAATGGTGTAGCTAATAAATCGCTTGCCGAGCTTCATCACACCTAAAATCAGTAAAGGTAGGTTAAGCAGTAAATTTAACACGCCTGTATTTAAAGGGGTAATAATCCCAAGCATGATGGCAATACCACTCAACCCACCACTCAAGATTTCATGGGGAATCAATAAATAATTATAGGCAAAGGCCACTAAAATGGAAGAAAGTGTAATTATAATCACATTTCGCATAATGCTATCCCCTATCAATCAACGACCAATTTTTGATACATCTTTGTCATAGACTACCCAATTTACTCTCCTGAAAAACCTATCCTCTTACTTTTTCTTCTGTTCTTCCTTTAAAGGCATATTTTGTTTATGTTCCCCTGTATCCGCAACTTTATAGATTCGCTCAAGCATCGGTGGATGTGTATAACGGAACCACTTCACTAAGAGTGGCGGGTTCACTTCACTTAAGCCTGAAATCGTTAGCTTTTGAAATGCTGTTACAGCCGCTTCTCGATCATTCATAAGGTTAATAGCATATTGATCGGCTCTCGTTTCTTGATATCTCGATATAAAATTGGATACTGGATTGGAAGCAAATAGTAAAATAGAAGTAATGAGTAAAAATAATGGATAGGAACGAATGCTACTGATTTTATTAATTTTTAAAACCTGTCCATATCGTGAAATCAAGCGACGCATAATTTTCGCTGTTAGCCATAGCCCTATTAACATTAAGAATAAATAGCCTGCAATGCCAAAATAAATATGCTTTTCAACATAATGTCCCATTTCATGTGCCATGATAAATAAAATTTCATTGTCCGTTAGTCTATTTAATGTAGTATCCCATAGCACAATTCTCGAATTGCTCCCAATTCCTGTCACATAAGCATTTAAAGCATTTGTCTTTTCTGCCATGTTGACCTCATAAACATGCTCTGCCGGAATATTGGCCTGTGTAGCAAGTGAAAGTATCTTTGTTTCCAGTTCTTTATTTTTTAGTGGATAAAAATCATTGTACAAAGGATCAATGACAACTGGCTGAATGAACATCACAAAGATTGTAAAGGGGATAGTTAAAAGCCAAGCATAGAGCCACCATCTTTTTTCGCTCTTTTTAATGAGCCAATAAATCACCGTAACAATAATCAAGCTAGTGCCAAAATTCACCCAAAAATCAATGACACCATCCTTCATCCAAGATGCAAATGCTTGTGTACTGATGCCATAGCTTTTGCTTAGATGATAGCGATAATAATCAAGTGGGAATAGCACAATATAGAGCAATAAAGATAATAGGAATAAGTAACCCGCATTTTGCAATAGCTTCCACTTCGTTTGGGAGGTCGTCACATTTTCGAAATAACGAGATACACCCAATAGTAAAATCAAGAAGTAAATAAGCCATTCTAAAGGTGTGGCTACAAAGAATACAAAGTTCCGTATTTTTGAATATTCACCACTTAAAAAAAGCTCCTTGCCAGACATAAACATCACTGGATCTGCCGCCGTTCCTTGTAAGGCACTTGGTATTTTACCACCACCGCTGTGAAAAATATACCAGTACATACAAAGCACGTAAACACCGAAAAGTAGTAGTGTAACAATGCCCATTTTTTTCGCTATGTTATTTCCCCCTCATATCACCCAAAGTTCGTCCTATAGTAAGTGTAAGCGAAATTATCAAAGTTAGAACAAACATGGACCTACTTTTTTAATCTCTCTGTTGCCAAAGAAAAATTTCGCCTCATTTCTATATGAGGCGAAATCATTATCGTCCTATTCATCTATCCATAACAAATGCCGTTTTACCACGTTGATCCCCGCTTAGATAACCAGTGGATAATAGTTGCTCATACCATTGCTTTTCTATAGTAGCTGCTTGAGCCGCATCATCTACCTTCGTAGAAAGTTCAACCATAATATCGCCTTTGTACTGCCATACCTCTATATCCGCTTCATGTCCTAAAAAGCTTCCTTTATAGTTCGTAGCATTAGCAGGCCCATATACGACAACTTGAGACAACGTATTTTTATACCATGCTTCGGAGTTCCAATTTACAATTTTCTTTGGCGCATTTTCAAGAATGAGTTTTTTCGCAACATTTGTAGCAACTGAATCATAAGAGACTTCAGCAGAAGTCTTCAAAGATTCCTTTCGGCTTATCGTAAATGTACGATGATCTCCCTTAATATCTAGCTCAAACTTATAATTTGACTCAGAACCAGTAAAACCATGATTCATTGTTTCTGCTATTGCTTCACTTAAAGGTGTGTTTAAAAAACGCTTTTTGTAGGTTATATCCATTTTATTACTACCCTTATATACACGTAAGCGGTGTATATAGTCATGACGTAGAAACAATTGGTCAAGCGTATCATAAAAATAAACTTTTACGTCATCCTTTTTAGTTGCTTGAAAAGCCTGGACAATAGTTGATTCATTAAAAATCTCAGGTTTAATATTGAATTTAATTTCATGGCCTGGCTCAATGGCTGCTTTCGCTTGTGTTGTATTCACACCCATCATACTAATCACTATTAAGCCCAAGACACACAGATAAAATGCCCATTTTTTTAGTTTAGTCACGCTTTAATTCCTCCTTCGGAAATGTTGTTGTTAAATTTGTATGTGTACTGTGAAAATAGATCGTTTGTCGTGCACGAAGTCTCTGTGACAGTTCCACTAAATCCCAATAGTCTGGATGTGTTTTATAGAAGAACTCCTCAGAGATATGCTTTAAGCTAGCTGGATTGGAAGCATGACGAGAATAGCCTGTATGAACAAAAATTGCCGTCGGATAAACCTTTGCAAGCTCCTCCACTTGAGCCTCATCCTGCTCTGAGACAAAATACAGTACATGGTCACTGTCCAGTTTTTGCTTGAGTCGTTCTAAAAGCATCACTTTATTCGGCCAAATATTTTCATGTTCTTCATCATAATGCCCCAATAAAGGTTGTAGCTTGGCATCTACCCTAATCGCTCGAGTTGTATGTTCGGAAAGATACGTCATAATATCGACTGTTTTGCCCGAAAAAGAGGAGGGGAATATAAATGAATGATTGGGATGAGCCTTTACATACATAGCCATTTGCTGTAACACCTCAAGATTTCGAATGCATTTTTCCGCATGTCCACTATCAATAAACGCTACATCATAAACCGTTCCATCCTCCTCTGGCAAGGTCGCCTTTAATAAATACGAATCGACTACATAATCACCAGAGAAAAAAATCATTTCATCAAAAAAACGAATTTTGTACCACACGCTTCCAATTAAATGCCCACTATATCCCCATTGAAAGGCAAGATATTCATTGACCTCTATCCATTTTCCAATCGTATCTGGATAGAAAGTTCTGACTTGTGGGATAAGCAGTGGAAGCTGCTGAGCAGTTGTATGACTCATTAGTATCGGTCCCGTATAGCCCATGTTCTGTAGTATTGGCAATGCCCCTACATGATCAATATGCGAATGAGAAATAAAGACAGCAGCTAGCTTTTCAATATGATTAAATGTAATATTTGGTGGCGTTTTTTGTGTATTTTTCATAATGCCACAATCCAATAAAATGGCCTGACTCTGATTTTCTATATAAAAACAATTGCGCCCATATTCGCCTACACCACCTAAAATTTCAACACTAAGCATTGGCCTGCCCTCCTCGTTTTTGCAGCCAACCCAATAGGAACATAAAAATAACAGTCATAAGGACGGTTATAACAGCTACTGCCATTCCAACCCCTACATTACCTTGCTCAAATTGGCTATAGATAAAGGTTGCCCCTGTCTCTACGGATGGTGGCAAAATTAAAAGGCCAGCTACAAGCTCTCGCATTGAAATAATAAAAGTCATCATCATTCCTGTTAAAATACCCTGCATCAAAAGTGGTAGGATGATGCGACGATAAACCGCAATGTTACTACGTCCAAAAATAGCAGCTGATTGAAAAATAGAGGCATCCAATTGTGAAAAAGAAGACTTTATATACTGCACCGAATAAGGTAAAAACAGTACACAGTATGTGACTATTACCATTGCCTTTGTGTTATAAATTGTTGCGGGAAGCCAAGGAGCATTCCAAAACATAATTAAACCTACAACAAAGACAATCCCCGGAATAATATTAGGCATTAAACTAAAGAAGTCTAATATTTGCTGCTTTCTGGTTTCTCCCTTTTTAATATAAAGAGCGATGAATAAACCTATTATGGCGGTTATCAAAGCCGTCATGATAGAAAAAACGATGCTATTTAAAAATGCTGTCAATCCTGCACTTCCACTAGTGAAGACCTCTTGATAAGAAGCCAAACTGAAATTCCCAGCCTGTAAACCATCTCCCCGTACCTTTTGCAAAGAGGTCACGATAATAGAGAAATAAGGAATGCCGATAGATAGCAATAGAACAAGCCCTACAAAAGTCCACGAAACTGTTCTTATATACCACTTGTCCTTGATCTCACGTCTAGCAGGTGTTTTTCCTGATAGCACACCATATGTATATTTGCGTCCAATGAGATTTTGGAAATACCAAATGACTAAGCAAACTGACAATAAGAATAAGGATAGCGAGGTTGCCATGCGAATATCAACTGGCCATCTTGATAAATAGGAATGAATTTCGGTTGTAAACACTTGAAACCCAATCCGACTGCCGAATGTAGCTGGCGTTCCAAATTCAGCAAGCGTCTTAATAAAAATAAGGAGACTTCCCAAAACATAGCTCGAAAGTAAAAGAGGTAACACAACCTTTAGCCAATTTTGCGAGGAGCTTCGCCCAAAAATCAGCGCTGCATCTAAAAATGAGCCATTTATGCGAAGTAATGTATTTTTTAGCATTAAATACAAAAATGGAAACAGGTGTAGGCTCATGATCACTACCATACCAAACAAGGAAAAGAAGGAATCTGTCATCCAAGCAGCACTTGGAATAAGCTGCTGTAAAAAACCATTGTGCTGCATAAACAAAATCCAGCCCATTGAATCAATATAGGGAGGTGTCATAAATGGAATCGTTAACACTATATCGAGCCATTCATATTGATATAAACTTGTTTTCGTGCGAATGAAAGCCATAGGTAATGCGATAATTGTTGTCCCAATAATCACAAAAACCCCTAAAACCACCGAATTCCCAAGTGTTTTCCATATTCTATCGTGTGCAAACATTCGACTAAACTGTGATATATCAACATGTCCCTCTTTTATAAAGGTATAAACTAAAATGGCCATCAACGGAGCGATAGCAAATATGATGACAATTGTCAGTAAAAATCCAAAAGCTCGTCTTCCTTCCATTATCATGGCATGTCAACCCTTCTCTATGAAAACTAGAAGGAGGTATATCAACCTCCCTTTATTTAGCGAAATAAATCCGTAAACTTTGTTAGTACTTCCAGCTGTTTCGCTTCCGCACCCATCCAATCAACTGTTAACTGTGGAATTTCATCTAATGCTGCACGATTTTTCACAGCAATATCTTTATTCCCTGGTAATAAGTAAGCATCTGCTACTAGCTTTTGCCCTTCATCTGACAATAAAAAATCAACATAGGCTTGTGCAGATTCTACATGTTGTGCATCCTTTAAAATACCTACTGCTCTTGGACTAACTACTGTCCCACTCGTCGGATAGATAATTTTCACTGGCTCACCGTCTGCTTTTGCTTTATAAGCCATATAATCTACACCTGCAATCGTGGCATTTTTCTCGCCTGTAATAACCGCATCCAAGGCTTCTTTATTCGCACCATTGACTTGTAAGCCATTTTTCTTCCAACTATCAATCGTACTCCAAGCTGTTTTTTCTGCTGCTGTGTAGCCAAATAAGAAATCAACAGCAGAGCCTGACAGACTTGGATCTGGTATATTCATTTTATTTTGCCAATCAGCTTTTGCTAAATCAGACCAATCCGTAGGCGCCTGTGTCGTATTTTTCGTATTATAGGCAATACCTAAAGCAGAGGCACTGTAGCCATAAAAATATCCATCTTGATCCGACCAATCACTGTTAATTTTGTCCTTGTTTTTAGCCGCTTCGTAGCTTTGCAATTGATCTGTTGCTTTTAACCCATCCATTGAGGCAACAGAGGCAAGTACAACAATGTCAGCTACAGGATTATTTTTTTCCGCTTCTAAACGAGAGAGAATTTTACCCGTAGTTCCTTGAAACATTTCCACTTTAATCCCTGTTTTTTCTTCAAATGCTTGCTGAATATTTGCAGCTAAACCATCTGGCCCAGCAGAATACACTGTCAGAACTTTCTCCTCCTGTGTCTTTGCACTTGCTTCATTCGTCTCTTTTGCCTCTTTATTACCACAGCCAGCTAATGCTAAGACCAATAAAATTCCAGCAGTTGCCCATAATTTAAAATGTCGTTTCTTCAATGTAAACCCTCCAATTGATAGATTTGTTTTTCGTCAATAAAAACTTGCAATCTTTTTCCATGCTCTAATGGCTGCTTCTCATAAAAGCTCCAATACTGTCCTTCTACCTGTGCTTGTACTAGATAACGATCGCCAACAAATGTACTTTTCACAATCTGCGCTTGTTTGGCAATCGTACCAGGACGCGATACTCTAGAAACACCCTCAGGTCGCACAATTGATTGTCGATTGTGAAGCCAATTCACTTTGCCAATAAAATCTGCCACATAGGGCGTTGCTGGTGCACGATAAATTTCCTCAGGCGAGCCAATTTGAGCAATCCTCCCTGCCTCCATAACGATAATTTGATCAGACATTGTCATGGCCTCTGTTTGATCATGTGTTACGAAAATGGCTTGGCAATTAAGCTCATGAATGAGGTGCATGATTTCATCTTGCATTTGCTCTCTTAAAACAGCATCGAGAGCGGATAAAGGTTCATCAAATAAAATTAATTGCGGTTTGGTCGCTAAAGCTCTAGCTAATGCCACTCGCTGCTGTTGTCCACCCGATAATTCACCTGGCTTTCGTTTCTCATAGCCTTGCATTTTTACCAATCGCATCACATGCTCGACTCGTTCAGGAATAGCTGATTTAGGAATAATGCCCTTTAAGCCAAAGGCAATATTTTGGAAGATGGTCATATGTGGCCATAGAGCAAAATCTTGAAAAACCATAGCAATATTACGCTTATTTGGTTTGACATTTTTACGAGACGCCGAAGAATAAATGACGGTGTCATCAAATCGTATTTCTCCTTTTGATGGCTGTTCAAGGCCAGCTATCAACTTTAATAAGGTTGTTTTGCCACAGCCTGATTGTCCGAGAATCGTAATAAATTGCTGATCTAACTCCACATCAATCGGCCACAATGCTTGAGACTGCCCATATTTTTTCTCGATATTTTTTAATGAGATTTTCATAAGTATCCTCCTCGTTACTTACAACTATAAATTCCAGATATTTAGAAAATATTAATCTACTATTAATAACACGTTAAAAAAAATCTAATAAACTAAAGCAAATACAAGATTTTTTCTAATTTCCTTTAGGAGGATAAAATGAACAATAGTAAATTACAGGCATTTTGCTTACTTGTAGAATTAAAAAAATTAGCCCCTGTCGCCAAAGCACTTGGCATTACAGCCCCCACCGTATCATTTCATATTCGCTCTATAGAGGAGGAATATGGTATTCATTTATTTCGAACAAATGCTGGAGGATACCGTTTAACAGAAGCGGGCGAAGGTGTGTATCATTTCGCTCGTCAAATGGTTCAACTTCAAAAGGATATGGATCGTTTTATTGAAAATCTTTTAGCAGGCCATATCGGTTCATTACGACTTGGGGCGAGTGGCTTACCTGCCCATATTTTTATGCCAGATTTAATTCATCAAGTTTCAACGACCTATCCTGAGATTCGCATTTCATTAGAAGTAAAAACAGCACCTGAAATTGAAAAAAAGGTAGCACTACAAGAATTAGATTTCGGGCTCATCATGGAGACTAAGCAGGAAAATCCTTTACTTCATTACGAAACAATCGGTGAAGATGCACTTGTATTGGCATTCAGCCCATCACACGAGCTAGCAGCACAAAACGACATCACCAAAGAAGATATTCTTAAGTACAAGCTATTGTTGCATACATCCTCTAGCTCCACGAATCACTTCATTGAAAAGTGGATGGACCCATTTCAGCCTTCTATTTACACAATTGAGCTGGATTCTGTGAGCACGATTAAAAAGATGCTGACCTTTGGCAAAAACTTGGCGTTTCTATCTGTTTCCTTAATAGAAGAAGAATTAAAATCAGGTGTACTGCTCAAGAAAGATCTACATGATGTAACACTAAATAGAAAAATTCAATTGATTTATCCGAAAACGCGCTTAGATCATAAAATGGATGAATTTGTCAAAATGTCGGTTTATGAAATAGCAAAGCAATTAAAAATGTCTTCTACGATGACATAATTCCACATACAGTCGTAATAACATGGAATGGGAAGATATTTTTATGAAAGGAGGGTTGTCCTTGCTAACCAAGCTGTTGACAAAAGATTGTATACAGCTTGCAAACTTTGTCCGATCATGGCAAGAAGCAATTCATTTAGCGGCTAGCCCATTAGTACAACAACACAAAATTGAACAGCGCTATGTCGAAGCCATGATTCGATCTATTGAACACTATGGTCCTTACGTTGTCATCACACCCAAAGTAGCCATTCCTCATGCACGGCCATCTGATGGGGTTCTTGAACTAGCCATAAGCTTGCTACGATTACAAAAGCCTGTTTTTTTTAGCCCTAATCAGCCTGTCTACCTACTAATTGTGCTAGCTGCCATTGACAATGCTTCACATCTACAGGTGTTGGCTGATTTGGCATTAGTCTTACAAGAACCCGATCAGATTGATGACCTAATCGCCTGTCAACATGCGGACATGATATGGGAGAAAATCAAACAATATACGACAAAGGAGTCAACAGAATGAAAATTTTAGTCGTGTGTGGGAGCGGTTTAGGAAGTAGCTTTATTTTAGAATTGAATGTTAAAAAAGCATTAGAAGTATTGGGGAAAGATGCAGAGGTAACGCATACAGATTTAGCGTCTGCCAAGGCGGAGAAAGCAGATATTTATTTAGGGGCAGCAGATATCGTGAATGAATTAGCGAAAGACAAAGGAATCATTGTGAGCATCGTAAATATGATGAGTATTTCAGAAATAAAAGAAAAGCTTGAACCGTTGCTTTAAGCATTAAAAATTTGGATAGGATGAGGTGTTGGTATGTTAGATGTTATCATGCATGACATTTTAGGAACACCAGCTATATTAGTCGGCCTATTCGCTTTTATTGGTTTACTTATTCAAAAAAAATCAAATTCCACTGTTCTGTCAGGTACATTAAAAACGATAATGGGCTTTGTCATCCTCGGAGCTGGTGCCACTGTCTTAATTGGCTCTTTAGATCATTTTAGTAAAATGTTCGATCATGCCTTTCAAGTACAGGGAGTCATTCCCAACAATGAGGCCATCGTGGCAGCTGCTCAGACTAATTTTGGTACAGCTACTGCACTAATCATGGTATTTGGTATGATTATGAATCTACTATTTGCGCGATTTACGCCATTAAAATATATCTTTTTAACTGGACATCATACATTATTTATGGCTTGTTTAATCGCCGCTTCATTATCAGTTGGAGGGATGAGTGGTACACCTCTTATTCTTGTTGGGTCTATCATTCTTGGACTTTGTATGGTCGTGTTCCCTGCCATTTTACAGCCGACAGTTCGACAAATAACAGGGAGTAATGACTTTGCTGTTGGTCACTTTGGCAGTGTTGGCTATTATGTTTCTGCAAAGATTGGTAAGCTCTTTGGTAATAAAATGAAATCCACAGAAGATATACAGGTTCCGAAAGCATTAGGCTTTTTACGAGATACCTCAGTTGCTATTTCTTTAACAATGAGTGTGTTCTTTGTAATTGTTGCCCTTTTTGCTGGCCCTTCCTATATTGAGTCACAATTATCAGCTGGCTCAAATTTTATTATTTTCGCTATTATGCAAGCGATTACATTCGCAGCGGGTGTTTATATTATTTTAGCAGGTGTACGGATGTTAATTGCTGAAATTATTCCAGCCTTCAAAGGCATTGCAGATAAGCTTGTACCAAACACAAAACCAGCACTTGATTGTCCAACCATCTTTCCTTTTGCACCAAATGCCGTTATTATTGGTTTCATTTTTAGTTTTATAGCAGGGCTGGTTTCCATGTTTATACTCCCCTTCATCGGACTAAAAGTCATTGTGCCAGGTCTTGTTCCACATTTCTTCACAGGTGCTGCGGCGGGGGTCTTTGGAAATGCTACTGGCGGTAGAATTGGTGCGATGTCCGGAGCCTTTGCCAATGGTTTATTAATTAGCTTTATTCCAGCCATACTCCTTATCTTTATGGGAGACATTGGCTATGAGGGCACAACCTTCGGTGATTCAGACTTTGGGGTAATCGGCATTATTATTATTAATTTATTAAAATTATTCGGCGCTGTTTAGAACATATAAAGCCTGACGCTATTTGCGTTAGGCTTTTATAGTGCTGTACATACAAGAAGTGCTACGAAAACCTTTATAAATCAATTACTTTATTAGTAATCTAGCTTTATATTATTAACTTATTATGTATATAGAAATGATTCATTATTCTTAGACATCCTAAAAATTTTTTGCACGGATGTCTGACATCAGACTAAAAATATTAAGTTTTTGCCGATATATATTTTATACACAACAGGAGGTACACAAAATTTGAAGAAATTATTCACTAGTTTTCTGTTGATCACTCTGTTGATAGCAGGCTGTTCCTCAGCACCGACAGAAACATCAACTGAAGGATATAAGATAGGAATTTTACTATCAGATGCAGGACTAGGCGATGAATCATTTAATGATTCCGCTTTTAAAGGCTTAGAAAAAGCGCGCGATGAGCTAGGCATTTTGTTTGATTACAAAGAGGCTCCTGATGGTAAATACGAGGAAAAGCTGAATGAACTTGTAGCAGAAAAATATGATATCATCATTGGTCTCGGGTTCTCTGTACAAGAAGCACTAGAAAAGACTGCAAAACAAAATCCCTCTCAGCAATTTATACTGATTGACGGGCAATCTGATATTAACAACATCATTTCGATTACCTTTAAAGAACAAGAAGGTAGCTTTTTAGTTGGCATGATTGCCGCTATGACAAGTAAAACAGGAAAAGTTGGCTTTATTGGTGGAGCAGATGCTCCTGTTATCCATCACTTTGAAAATGGTTTTATCGAAGGGGCACGTTATGTACAGCCATCGATTGAAATTATGAGTGACTATGCTGGTACCTTTGACGATACCCAGGCTGGTGCAGCAATAGCAGAAAGGTATATCAAAAATAACGTTGATTTTATTTACCATGCAGCAGGCTTTACTGGCTTTGGGGCGATAAAAAAGGCAGAGGAAATGGGGATCTATGCAGCAGGTGTTGATATCGATCAGTTTTTTGTTGCCGAAAAAACAGTTGTCACATCCATGCTTAAAAATGTTGATCTAGCCGTCTATCAACTCGCTAAGACATTAGTAGAAAATGGTAAAATTTCCGAAAAATCCTTTGCATTAGGTTTAGCGGATCAGGGTGTGGGACTAGCAGATATTCGTGTAATTCAACTGACAGCTGAGCAACAGACTGCTATCGAAAAAGCCAAAGAAGCCATTATTTCAGGTACGATAAAAGTTACTGCGGAAAAGAGGAATGACCAGTGACACTACGTAAGAAATTATTTATGAACACATTGATTCCAATCGTATTGGCTATGGCTATGATTGGCTTTATTATCCTACAAACATTCACGATCCAAACAACAGCACAGGATGATACGAAACTTTTACTTGCAGTGAAAGAACTAGAGCAAAGTTTAGTTGTTGCCAGCCAATCTTTAAATAATTTTACCTACCTGGATAGTGAAGCCAATAAAAACGAAGCGCTCGCTATTTTACAAGAAACAAAAAGTAATTTAGAGGCATTAGCCTCTCTAACGAGAATACCTGAACATCAGACAATCGTCGAAAAAATAGCTAGTAAATTTGAAAATCTAGAAAAAGCGACTGAAAGCGGGTTTCAAGAAAACAATCGCTCTGAAATTAAAAAGCAGTCCATCAGAATTAAAGGAATTTTAAACGATATGTATTTGCTCAAAAAAGAAACGAACGAATGGTATCAAGAAATGATCCAAGTAACGAAGCAAAAAATAGGTTTCATTACAACCTCTACCATCATAGGTAGTGTGCTATTAATTATTGCTACGATACTTTATTCCTATGTAGCTGCGAAAAGAATTACCAAACCCATTAATCAGATTGTAGATTGTGCACAGGCTGCAGCAACAGGAAACTTAACAATGGATACTTCTACCCTTTCCTATCAAGCAAACAGTCGATATGAGATTGATCAATTAACAAAAAGCTTTGCAGACATGATGAATAATTTAAAAAGTACTGTACAATCCATTGATAATATTGGAAAGGATGTTAATTTGTTTACACAAGAAGTGACGAGCCATATGAACAATATTCATGAAAGTAGTAATCAAGTCGCTACCTCAACCGACGAATTAGCAAAAGGCAGCTATACGATGTCCGAAGACATTCAATCAGTGGCACTCCAAATGAATAATATGGCAGATCAATTTAGGGATGTTATGCGTACGAGTGA
Organism: Lysinibacillus sp. JK80; assembly: GCF_027557635.1. Taxonomy (NCBI): domain Bacteria; kingdom Bacillati; phylum Bacillota; class Bacilli; order Caryophanales; family Bacillaceae; genus Lysinibacillus; species Lysinibacillus sp. JK80. The sequence continues at coordinate 1,675,470 of NZ_CP058997.1, forward strand.
GCAATCGGCTGACACTGGTAAACAAGCTCTGGAGGCTGTTCAAAATGGTCAATATTCATTAGAAAAACAATCTTCCATTGCAAAGGATATATCAACCACATCACTTGATATTAAGGAAGCTGTAACTCAATTTTCTCAATTCACTTCGGAAATTGAAGGCGCAGCCAATGCTGTCCATACGATTGCTAGCCAAACAAATTTATTAGCACTAAATGCTGCCATCGAGGCTGCAAGAGCTGGAGAAGCAGGCAAAGGGTTTGCCATTGTTGCCGAGGAGGTTAAAAAGCTCTCTTCTGAAACGGAGAATGCTACGAATTTAATCACTTCAATGGTCTCGCATATTCAAGATGGCATTACGCACATCCTTACTACGGCTGAACGAGGTTATCTGCTGTCAAATGAGCAATCTCAATCCATGGTAGAGACAGAACAATCATTCTCTGTTATTACCATGCACATAACAAATATCCATCGCGATTTACAAAACCTCACAAGAGAAATGGCACAAACAAATGAAATGAGCCAGCAAGTAAATAGTACCATTGAAAATATTTCTGCTATTACAGAAGAAACGGCTGCTGGCACAGAAGAAATATCGGCATCAACGCAAGAACAGCTACTTTCCTTCCAAAAAATTAGTGCTAAGATAGACGATCTTGAAGCTATGACTAATACGTTGATGAATGAGCTCAAAAAATTCACCCTATAGCGATTCGATTCATTACCGCAAAAAATCCAGTGAAATGATTCACTGGATTTCTTCTTTCATTATAAAGTTAAACCACCATCTACTAACACAATAGAGCCTGTCATATAGCTTGCTTTGTCTGATGCTAGGAATACTACCATTTCTGCTAATTCCTCTGGTTTTGCATAGCGTCCCATTCTCATATTTGGAATCTCCTCTGGCACATAGCCACCTGTTTCAAACATCGCAGTTACACTGTTTGTTAATGCCGTTTCTACTCCCCCTGGACAGATACCATTGATCCGAATACCTTTTTTTACATACTCCAAAGAAGCTGATTTTGTTAAACCCACTACTGCATGCTTACTTGCAGAATAGACAGCCATACTGTGCTCACTGCGAACTCCTGCTGTAGAAGCTGTATTTATAATTGAACCGCTTCCTTGTCCCTCCATTACTTTTAAAACATATTTTAAGCCAAGGAATACACCCTTCACATTGATTGACATAATACGGTCATATTCTTCATCTTCAATCTCTGTTAGTGGAGAAATTTTCTGAATAACCCCAGCATTATTGAAAAATACATCAATACGTCCGTACGTATCAACAGCAGTATTGACATATTTCTGAACGTCTTCACTTTTTGAAACGTCTGCCTGAACGAAAATACCTTCCCCGCCTTGTTCTCTAATCAAGCTTACTGTTTCTTCCCCTGTTTCTTTGTTGAAATCCACTACCACCACTTTTGCACCATTGCTAGCAAGTTTCAAGCTGCTAGCTCTTCCAATTCCGCTTCCTGCGCCTGTTACAACTGCAATTTTATTCAAAAGATCCATCTTCTATTCCTCCCTAACATTTTAAAGTCACTGTCTATTTTATTGCTACTTCTCCTTTATTTATTGTATTATTCTACACAAAATAGTACTTTCTCAATGTCTATCCAATAAAAATGTAAATGCTTTCATTTTAATAGAATTATTACGAACTGGAGTGTAGGAACATGAAAATTAACACTATTGATCTTCAATACATCAGCCAATTAATCTATGAAACACATCATCTTCCAGTCACTTATATTAATTCATTAGGAAAAATAATCTTTGACTATTCATCAACAAATAATCCATCTTACATTTCTTTAAAGGAACAGTTGAAAACATATCCTTACCATAAAGATTCTAATGCCTATCCAATTTTTTTCTCTTATGCTGAGTTTAATTTTTTCTATATTAATGTGCAGCAAGAGGATCAATATTTAGGTGCAATTGTAGTTGGCCCTTCCCTTTCTCCAGAAGTGGAAGACATAAAGACAAGTGTTAATCAAGAGCTGATTCCTATTCTTCATTATCAACAAAGTTTAGCCATTAGTTTATTTGTGTATTACGCCATCTATCAAAAGAAATTAAATAAATCTGCTGTCATTTATCACAACCAAGCATTAAGACCTCTCATTCGTCATGAGGAAAATACTACGCTTGAGCTCTCCTATGCAAGAAGAAATGATATTGTTCATACAAATCTTTACTATGAAAAAATATTGTTAGACAATGTGAAAAATGGGCGTATAGAGAAACTAAATGAAGTTTTGAATTATTCCATTGTTGAGCAAGCAGAACTTGGAATACTATCAAAACGCAATAATTTAAGAAGTGTTCAATATTTGATGATTACAGGCATTGCACTTATTTGCCGTGCAGCAATTGAGGGTGGTTTAAATGAAGAAACAGCCTTTACATTAAATGATTTTTACATTCAAAAGCTAGAGGATCAAAACAGTTTAATCGAAATTCTTTCGTTAATGGAGGAAGCTATTTACGACTATACAAGCCGTGTATCACAGGCAAATACAAGGAAGTATTCTGGACCCATTACTACCTGTATCCATTTTATTGAAAATGAATTATATGGAGATCTAACACTCGACCAGCTTTCAGCAATTTGCCACCTAAGCCCCAATTATCTTTCCTCCTTATTTAAAAAGGAAGTAGGTACTTCCTTTAGTGAATATATTCAGCAGCAAAGGATTGATGAGGCGAAAAAACTCTTAACATTTACCAACTATCCAATCCTAGACATCGGTTCATTACTTAATTTCACAGATCAAAGCTATTTCATTAAAGTTTTCAAAAAATTTACGGGAATTACCCCTAAACAATATAGAACTAAGTATTCTCATAAATAATTCGATATAGAGGGAAAGTAAAAAGATGGTAGAAATCAATTTTTACTTTCTCTTTCCTTTTTTGAAGTACTAACAATATCATCTATGTCATATCTTGAATTAAAACGTAACCATTACACTTTAAGGAGGTCTATGTGGAACGTCTCCATTTTTCTAAATATGTATTGAATTTTTGGCTGCTCTTCATTTTATTCCTAGGCATTCTACCACTACTGTTATACAACGTCTCAGCTTTAAACGACCTTAGTTCCTCTCTACTCAATTTAAATACGATATTTTTAAGTATTTTAATTGAAGCATTACCATTTGTCTTAATTGGAATACTGATTGCTGGCTTTATACAGATTTTTATAACAGAGGAACATATCCAAAGGTGGATTCCTCGAAACCCTGTGATGGCAGTTATCATGAGTTGTCTTGTAGGTGCATTATTTCCAGCCTGTGAATGTGGGATTGTTCCGATTGTTAGAAGATTGATTGTCAAAGGCGTACCTATACATGCAGCTATAGGCTTTATGTTAACTGGTCCACTTATTAATCCCGTTGTTATTCTTTCTACTTATATGGCATTTGGAAATGATTTAAGAATAGCGAGCCTTCGAATGCTTGTTGGCTTTGTCATTGCTATTGTAGTAGCATTACTTATCAGCTTATTTTTTAAAGGCTCCCAATTTAAGAGCTCTTTACAGCCCTACTCATTAACAATCCCTAGTCTACAAACATCCTTCTTCACCAAATTATTAAATATGGTCAAACATGCCATCGATGAATTTTTTGATATGGGTAAATACTTAATTATCGGGGCATTTTTAGCTGCCTTTGTACAAACCTATATATCTACCAAAACACTCGTAGCCATTGGAGAAGGTGAACCCTCCTCCATTCTAGTTATGATGGGCTTAGCCTTCATTCTGTCACTTTGCTCTGAGGCAGATGCCTTTATTGGCGCATCCTTTAGTGCTATTTTCTCCACTCCATCCATTCTGGCCTTTCTTATTTTTGGCCCTATGATCGATTTGAAAAATACCATTATGTTGATGAGCGTATTTCGTTTAAAATTTGTTTTTTGGTTAATCGCCTTAGTGGCTACAGTTGTCTACATTAGTATATGGATTCTTTCAGCGTATCTCTAAGGGGGAAAACCATGAAATTTCACGTTCAACAAGCGCTAAGAGCCTTCATGTTACTCGCCTTTTCGGCTATGATTGCCAACCTGCATTGGACCGGAGAACTAACAAAATTTATCAACCCTAAATATGAAGGGCTGAGTAAAACAGCCGCCATTTTATTTTTTATACTATTTCTTGTTCAAGTGACAAGAATTATATCTTTTTCAAAGGTTCCCCATTCATGTGTTCAAACGGGACAAGCATGCTGCTCCCATCACGACCATGGTCACACAGCCTTTACCCGAAAAAAAATGATAGCCTACCTCATTATCATGACACCAATAATGACAGGCTTCTTCGTGCCAGCAAAAATTTTAGATGCATCCATCGCTGATAAAAAAGGTGGTGCATTTATTCTCACCCAGCAAAATCAATCATCTAAAATAGAGGATTACCTCACTTCAAATGAAACGATTGATGAAAACATCTATGATGAACATGAAGCTGATCCCCGACTGACAGAGGAAAAACAGGAAATGACAAAAAAACAATATGAGCAATTAAAGCAACAGCTATCCCAACAATCCATGCTAAAAATGACCGATGAGGACTACACGATTTATTATGAAGAAATTAATCAAAATTTGGCTAACTATTTGGGGAAGAAAATACAGTTGAAGGGCTTTGTTTTAAAAGAAGAAAATTTTACAGAAAAGCAACTAGTGATTTCAAGATTTCTTATTACGCATTGCGTCGCCGATGCCAGTATTGTCGGCTTTCTGACAGAGTTTTCGGACGCTCCTACACTCACAGAAGATACATGGATTGAAGTGGTCGGTACAATTAGTCAAACAACATATGAAGGTGCAAGCTTACCTGTTATCCATATTGATGATTGGGTAACAATCGAACAACCTGAATCACCTTATCTTTATCCTATTAATATTCGAATGAGTTTCTAGCAATAAAAGGGCAAAGCTTATGGCTTGCCCTTTTTCAGCTATTAATGGGGGATCGCACATCTAAGCCTAAATGGGAACGTAATGTGCTACCTTCATATTCAGCTCTGAATAAACCCCGCTCTACTAACATGGGAATAACGTCGCTAAAGAACAAATCCAAAGATTTCGCAGGTCCGCCTGGTATGGCAATAAAGCCATCCAATGCACCCTCTTCATAAAAAGTAACGATTTGATCGACAATATCCTGTGGTGTACCGATTGCTACAAGGTGGGCTGAGCCAATTACCTCTGGGCGTGCTAACAATACTGCGACTGTTGGTTCATTGTTTACAATATAACGACGTACCAAATCTGCATGTGTTTTACTACGTACTTGTTGATCTTTTGATGGCAGCATATCAACCGTTACCTGATCTTCAAGTGCCAAATGACGAACATCCATGCCAATCACAGATTCTAAAGCACTGTAGCGCCGCTCAAGTGTTAAATGTGCATGTGCTTGTCGGTGCATTTCGAGTGCTTCTTCATATGTATCCCCTATAAAGAAATAGAGTCCGGGTAATAAGCGAATATCGTCGGCTGAACGACCTACTTCTATAGCCTGCTGACGCAAATCATTACGCATCTCAATACCCACCTCCATGACTGGTGTAGCCGCAAAAATCGCATTGGAAACAGTAGCCGCAAATTGCCGCCCAACATCCGACGCTCCTGCTTGGAAGAGTGGAATCTCTCCTGCTGGATGCATTGGGAGATTTAAGGGACCTTTTATATGGAAAAATTCTCCTTCATGCTCAATTGGCTTAACAAGCTCTTTTATTTTCTCTAAATTCCCATCCATTTCTAATGTTTCATAGGGATAACTATGCCATAGCTGCTTGACCACCGCTGTACATTCTGCAGCTTTAGCATAACGCTCCTCGGAAGAAGGCATGGGCTCATTGCTGAAATTATGGGCGCCATCTATAGAGGTTACGATATTCCATCCAACTCGTCCTTCGCTAATCCAATTTAAGGACTGCAATTGACGCGCAATCAGATAAGGTGGCGTAAAGGATGTGGAAATCGTTGTTACTAAGCCAATCTGTTTCGTTTCTCTTGCCACCATCGCCATTAAAAAATTAGGATCTAAGCCAACTGTTCCTTTCATTTTAGCCATTAATTCTGGATGAGCTGTTAAATAATCCGCCTTAAATACAAAATCTAATTTCGCTGCTTCAGCACGCTGCGCAAATGCAATATGTTCTTCTATCAAGGCACCCTGTTTGCCATGATTACCGTAAACAGCTAAATGCATTCCAATAATAAGGTGTCTTTTCATTGCTACTCTCCTTCTTTTTAATTGATAACGATTATCATTTTCATAATAATCATTCATGGCAGAGATTGCAATGAATGACTATTAAGTTTTTGAAGGTCCTCTACAAATGAAAAATAAGCAACCAAACTAATATTTACTATAAAGTTAAATAAAGGCATTATTGAGATAATTCAAAAATATTTAAGCGGAGGAATCATGAGAAAATTTACCTCTTTATTTATAGTTACTCTTTTTATATTTCCAATTGGTGGAGCATCTTTTATAGAAGATCCTATACTCCAACCATCTATTCCGCCGAACCTTGGTGCTTCTGCTGAGGAATCTTATTCTACCCCCACAGCTGAAAAAAGTGATGATTCTCTTCTTACAACGTCTTCTACCTTTCCAACTGGTCAGGGTTCGATGAGCTTTAATTTTAAAGGACCTAGTAATGGCACTGATACAATTCAAATTTATGTAAAAAATAACAGCTCACAATCTATTAGGTTTATATTAACTGCACCTAATGGAACGGTTTGGATAGACGGAGAGATCATTAAATCTGGACAATCATTTACTTCAACTTACGAGTTGGATGCAAGCCAAGCTGGTCAATGGTTCATGAAATTTGATAATAATGATGGTTCTTCAATTACAGTAGATATAAATACAAGTTACGAAATTTAATATGGAGCTTCACCCTTTAGCTTTTTTCTATTCAAATAGGTGTTGCAAAAATTTGTTTTTCCGTTGGGTCCCAGAGAACAATTCCAACATCCTGCTTCTGATCGATTACCCGAATGGTGATGGGGATATAGTCAAATAAAATTGTATTTATTTTTGTACTAGTGAGCTGTAACAAGCCAATTAATTCAATATCATTAACCAGTGGTACATGTATTTCTAGATTAATATCTGTTAATTTGCCATCTTCATAACGAAGTTTTCCCATGATTTTAGGATTTAAATGTTTAAATCCACCTTGAATATCCTCTTTAAAAATTAATAATTTATTATACATATTTTGGTCCAAACTATATAAAGCATCTGATGGGAATATATAATGCTTTTTATCTATATCAAACCATTTTGTTATGGTATCTGCATCTTTAGGAATAAAGGTTTCAGCTAAAAATATGCCTGGAATAATATCGTTTATATTAGATTCTTGATATAAAGTTAAATAAATAGGGACTCTCGGATATTTTTCATTTTTTCTAATATCCTCAAGAATCCTTTTAGCTACTTCCTTACCATAATTTTTAACATCGTTGATATCATCATCCTTTTGGTCTACTTTCACTTGGCCTGTGTAAATTAAACCATTGGCATCGGAAACTCGTATATCATAAAATTCATTTAACGAGATCGCGATCGATAGTCCCTCTACTTTGTTATTTTCTTTATTAATAAAATTTTGTTCTAACACATGTGAGAGAATCAAAGGATACTTTTTTTCATCCTCTAGCACATTGTCACTTCTAGTTTCAATGGCTGGATTTAACCCAATACCTTCATCTGTTTTTCTACTTAACCATTGGCTGATCATTTTCTCTTCCAGATATTGACCTTCCTGCATATAAAACTTGTCAGTTGAGAAATGATTCACCGATAAATTCATGAGTCCTCTTTCAATTTCATTAATATTTAAAGCATTATTCATATTATTGATGATTGAACCTCTAGCAATATTGACTTTTGCAGGCTGTTGAATCTCATAGACCTCCTTTTTCTGTATCGATGAAATATACTGTTTCTCATTAGCAGTAACACTTTCGTCCTCACTACTACAAGATGCTAAAATCAATATTGGTGCGAATAAAAATAACATAAAGCTTCTTTTTTTCATTGCTATTTCTCCTTGCATACTATGTATCATTTGATAAATTACCTCATTCAACGATACCAAATTTACCAAAATAAAACATTATATATTTACAAATCTCCCCATTTACCTATCAGATAATCAAAAAAAGACCTATGCTCGTTTTCTCGAACATAGGTCTTACTGCTTTCAACTGCTAATGAGTGGGTTTTTCACTACATTGGAGTGGCTCTCACACTTTTAAGAGCGGGTTTTCGCTTCTTTAGGAGCGGGTTCCCTCCTTCTTAGAGCGATTTACCCCTCAATACTATTTGGCATTTTTATCGGGCTGGTGAATACCAAATACATTGCCTTCTGTATCAATATAATAGCCTTGCCATGCCATTCCTGGCAATGCGTACTTTGGCATGGCTACTTTGCCCCCGTTTTCAAGAATTTTTGCTTCCGTTACATCATAACTTTCAACACCCATTGTACAAGCATAGCCATTCAACGCTTGGTTTGTTTCTGGTGGAGGCCCTTGGCGTTGCATTAAAGCACCGTTAATGCCAAGTTCACCATCTTCACCTGTCACGGCACCGAAGTAAGGCATGCCTGCATATTCACTCCAGTCCTGAAATGACCATCCAAAAACTTCCCCATAAAAATCCTTAGCTCGATCCATATCACTTACATGAATTTCAAAATGAACTAATCTCCCCATAGTATCCTCCTTAAAGATGAATGTATTTGATCATATTTACTATATATCATTTTTCTGAAGATTAAAATTAATAAATTATTTCTGCCATACCAACAACATGTTGGTTATAGAGACTTATATGGAATCTCCCATCTATTATTCAATTCTATTATTTTTACAACTACAAAAAAGTGTGACTAGAAAATGAATTATTCTCTAATCACACACTATTAGGGCTAGTTATAATTGACTATATACCGAAATGGCATCGGTAATATTATATTGCTCCGTTCTAGGGCTGCCGTCCGCTCCTACTGTCACTAGCACATATTCTTGTCCATTTATAAGGGCTAAGCTTGCTAAACATAAGCCTGCATCTTCTGTATAGCCAGTTTTTCCACCTAAAATTTCCCCTCCTGGCAATGCACTTGACGTCATATGCTGAAACATGCGACTGGTAAAAGTAATGCCTTCCGGATGAAGGTTTGTTGATTTTATAGAATATCTTTCTGCTGTATAAACATTTCGAAAATCATCGTTTGTTAAGGCGTATTGTAAAAGTAAAGACATATCCTTTACAGTTGTATAATGATCTGAATGGTGGAGTCCAGTTGTATTCACAAAGTGCGTATTTTTCATGCCTAGCTGCTGCGCCTTTTCGTTCATCAGTTTCACAAATCCACGTTCTGACCCCGCAACATATTCAGCTAAACCTAGTGATGCCTCTGCACCTGATGGCAACATAGAGCCATACAACAAATCTTCTACTGTCAGCTTTTCATTTGGGAGAAAGCCCGCCACTGACGCATTTTCCTCTAATAAATCCCGAAAGATATGTTTAGGTAAAATGATTTCTTCTTGTAAATTGGAGATCTGCTCTATCGCGACTAGAACCGTCATCATTTTTGTCAAAGAAGCAGGATAAATCTTTTCCTCACTTTTTTTATCTAAAACAATTTGATTTTCATCCAAATTCACTAAAATTGCATTCGAACTGTACATATCAAGATCGAGCATATGCTGACTGGCTGTTTGTACTACTTTTGGTGCATGATCTATTTCCTGACGTAAAGTCATTGGCGATTCTTTCAATAGTAAATAAACGAAAATCATTATGGATAAGAACAATAAACTCAATATACCTTTTCTCTTGAACATAAAAACAACTCCTTCTCTTTATGCTTTTATTCAACCATAAAAAAAGGAGCTTATTTTTAATTTACTATTAGTGAATTCTTAAGGTTTCTTAAGAATTGGTTGGAATCATCACGGTGAATACGGTTGTATCACTACTAGAAGTTGCGGTAATGGTTCCGCCATGGGCCTGTACAATTTCATTAGAAATGGCTAAACCAAGCCCAGCACCTCCTGTTTGGGTAGACCTTGCACTATCTAAGCGGTAAAACTTTTCAAATATCATTTTTAATTTTTCAGGAGGGATCGTCTTCCCTGTATTCGTAAACGAAATAAATGTCTGATTATTTTCGCTTTGCGCACTAATTTCAATTGTACTATTTGGATCACTGTAGGCAATTGCATTTTTTAAAATATTATTAAATACCCTTGCTATCTTATTACCGTCTGCATAGATAGTAATATCTTCATCTAATTTGACGATGGCTTTTTGACCCTTTGGTGCCAGCAATGGATAAAACTCGTCGGCCACTTGCATTAACATATGTTGTAAAGGAATAGAATCTTTCTCTAAGATGATGGATTGTAAATTAAACCTGGTTATTTCAAAAAATTCATTGATTAGTTGTTCCAGTCTATAAGATTTATCTAATGTAATCGTCACATATTTTTCTTTCTGCTCTACCGGCATATCCCTCGCTTCATCTAAAAGACTTAAGTAGCCAATAATGGATGTTAAAGGTGTTTTAATATCATGCGCTAAATAGACAACTAAATCATTCTTTCGTTGCTCAGCTTCTTGTGCATCCCTTGCACGCTTTTCTAATTTATATTTCACGTTATTTAATTTTTTCTCCAAAAAATCGAGTTCAGCTGGGAGCTCAATTTCCTTCCCTGACTCATCAGCAAGCATGGTAATACTTGAACTAATTTGATGAAAATATCGGGTAAATCGAGACAAGGCGATATAAAAAATAATCAATAATAATAAAATAAATCCTATCGCAAGCCAAAGTGATTTATTTTGTCGAAATAACACATGATAGGCATTGCTTGCAGCATAATAATCAAGCTGCAAGACATTTTCACAAAAAGCAATAAAAGCATCTGCAAAGGGAGCTTGTAAGACCCCATCAATAAATGCAAAATTAATAAAAAAGCCTATGATGCTAGCGATGACAAGTATCGAAATAATTTGTAGAACCATTTTCCTTTTCAGTTTGCCAAACTCATTTTTCAATGGTATACCCCACTCCCCAAACCGTTTTAATATACTTTGGGTTCTCCGCAGCATCCTTCATTTTTTCCCGTAAATGTCGAATGTGAACCATTACCGTGTTATTGCTGCTAAAGTACTTTTCCCCCCAAATTTCTTGGAATAATTGCTCTGAGCTAATAACTGTCCCTCGATTTGCACATAAATACCAAAGAATAGCGAACTCAGTAGGTGTAAGGGATATGGGCCTTTCATTTAAAAAGACTTGTCGTGTGTTTTTATTAATCACCAAGCCAGCAAAATCAATGATATCTTCCTGTTGCTTCGAACCTTGGTTGTAGAAAGTAAATCTTCGTATTTGCGCCTTTACACGAGCAACCAACTCTAATGGACGAAATGGCTTTGTTATATAATCATCTGCTCCCAGAGAAAATCCATTTATTTTATCGATTTCTTCTTCCTTTGCCGTAAGCATTATCACTGGAAAATTCAGTGTTTCTCGGATTTTTCGTAAAATAGTAAACCCATCTATATCAGGCATCATAATATCCAGAACAGCTAAATCTACTTTCTCAAGCTCAATACATGCCAAAGCCTCTTGAGCCGTATAAAACTTAAATACATGATAGTTTTCATTTTTTAAGTAAAGTTCTATTAAATCTGCAATTTCCTTTTCATCGTCAACAACTAATATATTCAACTGTATTGCCCTCTCCTTCTCCCTACTTGTTTTCCAATGATTTTTCACAGGCATTATAGCACTTACGCATGACTATATCTATTATTAGGGTAGTTAGATGAAAACATCTTTCCAACTCTACTTTTAATAGGTTTATATTAACAAAATCATAGATAGCTTCATAATGAACTATTACTACATCAAAAATAGGCTTAGGTTATATCCCAAGCCTCGCATTTTCTGGTAATTAATTTGTTGGATTGATTGCTGTAGCAGTAGATTTTCGACTCATATCCTGTGTTACCACTCTACCTGCGTAATATAGCATTTGTTTATTTAATTTATTCTCTTTTACAGCTATACTGGTCGGTTTCACTTTTAGCACAAGCGTTTTGCTCCCTAAAGATGACTGATATTTTTCGATATGCTTTTTTGATAAAGGTGCTTGGTAATAATCTGGTACATATTTATCAAGCATTGCCTGCATAGCAGCAGTAGCTTCATTTAAATCTGTAACAAATTCCACCAAACCATTTGCTACTACACTTATATAAGCCGTATCAGTCTCAGCAGGAATAGGGTCTACCATTGTTCCATAATTTTCACTTACTGTGATACATGCATTCCGATTATTTGTTAGAATATCTATTTTTCTTCCTTCGTTGGCACCATGAAAATAAAAACTTCCGTCTTTGTAAACATAATTTAGCGGAATAACATATGGCATATGTTGATCTACCAAACCAAGAAATGCAGTTTGTGCGCCTTCTAAAAATTGTTTAATTTGTTTTTCATCTGTACAAGCTCTATTTATCATCCGAATATCTGTTACCATTATCATTCCCCCTATCCTCTTCTAAAAAGGAGTCTACAGCAGTATTGCACGTTAAAAAAGGGACAGTTTGATGAAAGGGCATGGGTACAAGGTAAAAATACTAGTTTATCAAAAGCCCATACTATTTTCTTAGAAGTTCTCTAGTACTACAAATGAATGTCATATATTGAATGATTTCTTCTCCAAATTTTCACCTACATCACGATAGAATAGTTTAAGTTGCGCAACAATCATAATGCTAATGACTACAAGTAAAAACCATGAACTGATTTTACCAAAATGAACAATCGACCAAGACACCTCTTGATTCGGATAGGACCATGCTCCAAAGAACGTTGCAATATTTTCAGCAATCCAAATGAAAAAGCCAATCAAAAAGAACGATACAACGATGGGCATTTTAAAGACTTTGTTCCGTACTGTAAATTTTACAACAGTACGATAAAACACAATAAATAGTAGTGCCATTAACAGCCATCTAAAATCATAAATAAAATGGTGTGTGAAAAAATTCAAGTAGATAATGGCTCCAAGTGGAATAGCTACATAACTTTTTGGCCAGCTTACAATTTTTAAATCAAACCTACGCCAAGCTTGGCAAATATAACTTGCTACACTCGCATACATAAATCCGCTATATAAAGGCACACCCCCTATTTTTGTCCACGCCTCTTCAGGATATGACCATGAATTGAAATTCACTTTATATAGTTCGAGCACGAGCCCAATAATGTGAAACAAGCAAATGACTTTTATTTCATCCTTTGTTTCTAAACCAAATTTATACATCAAGTACTGAGTCAATAGACAAATTGCCAGAATAAAGTCATATCTTCCTACCCCAGGTATTTGAATGACTTTAGAGAGTGCAAGTGTAGCAAATATCACAACAGGAAAAATACAAGATAATGATTGATGATACGTAAAGACTCCTAAGTCTTTAATAAAATTCTTCAACATGAATCCACCTCAAATGAACTTGTTCATAATTAAATTGCTTCTTGTATGAAGAATAAACGATAAATTATCTTATTTCAATATTTATTTATCGAAAAACAATAAATTTTTTCTCTTATTACTGGAACTATTCTTTGTTAAATACGTCTTTGTTGTTGCTTATCTATGAAGAAAAGAGTAGCCATGTAAGTAGCTACTCTTTGATATTAAAGATATATTTTTTGATTTAATTTTAATTGGACTTCTTGTTGGTTTATTTCTAAATTCGTCACTTTTTTCACTTTTAAATAATAAACGATATAACAACCAATGAAGAATGCTCCACCACAGTAGAGTGCTAAACGTTGAGCTGGATCAAAAGCCAAGCTTGCCATAACAATACAGTTCGCTAATAAACCTAAAATAGGGATCACTGGATACAGTGGCGCTTTGAATTTTAAATCCTCTACTTTTCCTCCTTGGCGTATATAGGAGCGTCTAAATGCAATTTGAGATGCTGTAATCGCAATCCAACCAATTTGTGCACCTAAGCCTGCTAGAGATAATAACCACACAAAGACTGTATTAGCAGCAAATACACTTGACAGTAAAGACAGACCTGCTACAGCGAGTGTGATTAGTAATGCATTCATTGGGATACCTCTTTTATTAACTTTCCCTAAAACGGGACTTGCCATCTTTTCGACAGATAGTGAGAACAGCATACGTGTTGCAGCATAAAGACCCGAGTTTGCGACAGATAATAAGGCTGTTAGGATAACAAAATTCATAATATCTGCTGCATATGGAATACCTATGCTATCTAATACGACTACAAATGGACTTTCCACCACCCCTGCTTTATCCATTGGTATCATTGCTGCAAGTACAAATACGGATAACACAAAGAAGAACAGCGTACGCCAAACAGTTTGCTTAATAGATTTAGGGATAGTCTTTTCAGGATTTTCACTCTCCCCAGCAGCAATACCAATCAATTCTGTACCCTGGAATGAAAAATTCACGGTAATCATTGTAATAAGCAGTGCTGTTACACCATTAGGAAACAATCCACCCTCATAAAAATGAGTAAGGAAAGGGGCATTTGTTCCATCTTTCATATCGATTAGCCCAAACATAGCTGCTCCACCAACCGCAAGGAACATAATAATTGCCAATATCTTAATGCTGGAGAAGACAAATTCTGCTTCACCAAATGCTTTTGCTGATAAACCATTCAATACAAAGAGTAGTGCTGCAAATATTAGGCACCACATCCATACTGGTGAATCAGGAAACCATCTTTGCATTAGTTGTCCAGCCCCTAAAAACTCAAGAGCAACAGTTACTGCCCAACCTAGCCAGTATAGCCATCCAACGGCAAAACCAGTAGCAGGACCGATAAATTTCGTTGTGTACGTTTGGAATGAACCTGATACCGGCATAGCAACAGACAATTCACCCAAACATAGCATTGTTAAATACATAACTGCTCCGCCTACTAAGTAAGCTAGGATGGCACCAGTTGGCCCAGCTTGGTTAATCGTGTAGCCTGATCCAAGAAAGAAACCAGTTCCAATACATCCGCCAAGTGAAATCATAAATAAGTGTCTTGCTTTCATACTTCTTTTTAATTCATATTGTTCTGCTGCCATAAAAAACTCCTTACATTCATTATCTGTGTAAGCACTTTCTTTTTTTCGTACAAAACAGATAACAATCTAAAATTTGAATGTTAATAGATAAACTGTTTTATATATTTTATGAACTGTCAATTTTCTGACAAAATAAAGGCTATTGAATAGCTAAATTGTATTGTAAACTTACTATAGGGAGAGCTATTTTCTTATAGTTGGTTGTCGCGACCTAATTTTTTAAGAAAAGTTCTTCCTTCTGGGATACAAAATGACTTCTATTCATGGCTTAAAGTAATGTATCGCCAAATAGTGAGCTGAGTAAAGCTACCGCAGCAATAGCCGTTTTATTGTATTGATCTAATACAGGGTTTGTCTCAACAAATTCTGCTGAAGTAATAATATTTGCTTCTGACAGCATTTCCATAGCTAAATGACTTTCACGATAGCTAATACCACCTGCTACTGGCGTGCCTACACCTGGTGCATCATTTGGATCCAGTCCATCTAAATCTAATGATAGGTGAACACCGTCTGTGCGCTCCTTTAAATAGTCAATCGTTTCTGACATTACTTTCGTCATTCCTAAACGATCAATTTCATGCATCGTGTATACTTTAATACCAATTTCCTTAATAAGCTTTTTTTCTCCAGGATCTAAATCTCGAGCACCAATGATAACAACGTTTTCAGGCTTTACCTTTGGAGCATAACCTCCGATATTTGTAAGTGCTGGATGTCCAAGGCCCAAGCTTACAGCTAAAGACATGCCATGGATATTTCCTGAAGGAGATGTTTCACCAGTATTTAAATCGCCATGGGCATCATACCAAATAACACCTAGATTCTCATAATGCTTGGAAACTCCTGCTAATGTTCCAATAGCAATACTATGGTCTCCACCTAAAACTAAAGGAAAACGGTTTAAAGAAATTTCATGGTCTACTTTTTGGCCTAGCTTCTCGTTACTTTCTGTGACAGTTTTTAAATTTTTTAAGTTTGTCTTTCCTTCTGCGTCTTTATCTTCGTGTACGAGGTCGATAGTTAAATCCCCTTCGTCGTAAATCGAATAACCAAGTCTCTCAAGTCGTTCAGTTACCCCCGCATATCTGATAGCACTTGGTCCCATGTCTACGCCTCTTCTTGTTTGACCTAAATCCATGGGCACCCCAATAATTGTCACTTCTTTATTCATGATGTTTTCTCCTCTCCAATAATTACTTTCACAGTATAAAGAAATTGCAACATTGACTCAACTCGACATTATTTTAAATTTTTATACAGTTTAAATTATTAAAAACATAGATTTATTCTTGTATAAACGATTGCATAAACGCTATTTCAATGCATAACAAAACATTTTTTTCCTTTTAAGTGCGTATTTTTGTAAAAAATTACTAAACAAAATATTAAAACTGTTCTTTTTTTATAGTTTTTTCCGAAAATTTTGACGGTAATTTTATCTATAAATGCAATATGTTAATAAATATTTTCCAAAATCATTCAATTATTCTTCTTTTTTACGGCAAAAAAAGCCTTACTATAATAGTAATAAGGCTTTTCAATTGCCTATTTTAATAATCGCACAATACTATTCAAACAGGTTTCTTTATAAAATTTATGTTGTTCTTCTAAATCGCAGGTTAACCACTGAATTAATGAACCATCAATCATTGCCCTCATCATTTTTGCATAGGTTAAGGAATCAATGTCTGAACTAAAGACACCTTCTCTTTTTCCTAATTCAATAATTTCTTGTCCAATTCCCCAGCAATTCTCATAAAATTTTAAGTTAATTCTTTTGTACTCTTCATTGCTATTTGCCTGAGCTAAAAAATCTAAATAAACCCTGTAAAATTTTTTATTTTCTATAGGGGATACAAATACAGCATTTAAGTAGGCATGAAGCTTGTCTATAGCTGTTTGATGCTTGCCTATTTCTTGGATTTCATAGCTGTAGATTTTGTTCGTAGTGGATTCAAGTAATTCTAATAAAATGTTTTGTTTGCTTGTAAAGTAGTAGTGAACTACCCCTTTTGAGACACTGGCATGATTGGCTATGTCTTGTAGTGTAACCTTATCATAACCTAATTGTGAAACAGCGTTAAAGGCTGCTTTCATAATCTGTTTTTTACGTTCTTCCTCTTTCTTTTTCATAGGAGCCTCCGATGACTTGATAGAAGTTATTATACATGAAGAGTAGCAACAATCCAATTTTATGTTGACCGGTCAGAATAATTTTGATACTGTTTAATGGAATAAAATTGTAGGGGGACGTTTACGATGACGGCAGAAAATTTTAGTGCGTTAGTAGTCAATAAAGATGATGCATTTACAGTGAAAGTGAACAAGTTAACTTTAGAAGATCTACCAAAGGGTGAGGTATTAATTAAAGTTAGTTATTCAGGTATTAATTATAAAGATAGTCTTGCCTCTATTCCTGATGGTAAAATCGTTACGTCTTATCCTTTTGTTCCTGGCATTGATTTAGCTGGGACTGTTGTTTCTTCTGAGGATTCTCGCTTTAAAATTGGTGACGAGGTCATTGCAACTAGCTATGAAATAGGTGTTTCCCATTTTGGTGGCTTTAGTGAATATGCCCGCATCCCAGCGCAATGGATTGTACCGCTTCCAAAAGGACTTTCCCTTAAAGAGGCTATGGTAATTGGTACTGCAGGATTTACAGCTGCATTATCTGTTCAAAAGTTAGAGGAAAATGGTATTCATCCTGAAAAGGGGAAAATTCTTGTGACAGGGGCTACAGGTGGTGTAGGTAGCTTTGCCGTATCTATTCTTTCAACACTGGGTTATCAAGTTGAAGCGAGCACAGGAAAAGAATCTGAACATGAATATTTACAATCACTCGGGGCTACTACAATAGTAAATCGTGAAGAGGTTTATGATGGAAAAATTAAAGCATTAGGCAAACAAAAATGGGCTGCTGCTGTTGATTCTGTTGGTGGAGAGCCACTTGCCTCATTATTAAGCCAAATTCAATATGGTGGGGCTGTTGCATGTAGTGGTTTAACGGCAGGTACACAGCTTCCTACAAGTGTATTTCCCTTCATTTTAAGAGGCGTGAGTTTACTTGGAGTTGATTCTGTTTATTGCCCAATGGACATTCGATTAAACATTTGGCATCGACTAGCGACTGATTTCAAACCAGCAAACCTTAATGATTTTATTCAGCAAGAGGTAACACTACAACAACTTCCTGATGTTTTACCTATTTTACTGAAGGGTCAAGCAAGAGGTAGAATCCTTGTTGCATTATAAGGAGTTTAATTAAGCTTCCTTCTTTATTCTATTTCCCAGAAAATAATTCTAGATGGCGAATAACAACATACAGCTACTACGCAAAGCGAGCGTGGTAGCTTTTTTTATTGTTGACATCTCCCTGACATAAAAGCGCTTTATTGTAGCTCATGAACAACCAACTTGCTTCCTTTAGACAAATTTAGGCAACAAAGCTTGTCTAAATTTGTACTAACAAGCATACCAATAGAGTATGTAGGCAGTATTCTGGGAATTCAATACTATAATTAATACTTTGGAGATAATCGTATGAAGCGAGCACATATTAATGAATTAGCTATTACACGGGCTTTAGCCATTCTAGCTGTTCTTCTTATTCATTCTACTAGTACACCTGTAACGACTTTATCTAGTGACTCAAAATTATATCCATTTTATGTATTTTTCAATATCTCCCCTAAATTCGCTGTCCCTGCTTTTATTTTTTTAAGTGGCTTTGTATTATTTTACAATTATATACAAAAGGATTTAACAAAGGAGCTTATCATTCATTTTTATAAAAAAAGAGTGACCCAAATACTCATTCCTTATCTCTTTTTTTCTATTTTTTATTATGCAGCGATGCAATTTTATGTGACACATGATTTAGTAGACACATGGCGTTCTCTATTTAGTATCGAATTTCTAGAAAAACTTTTATTAGGCAAAGCGTATACGCATCTATACTATATTTTTATTATTGTTCAATTCTATCTTATGTTCCCATTATTCCTATATATTTTAAAGAAAAAACCAGCACTATCTCCTTATTTAATTTGGATTGGGTTCGTTCTTCAATGGGTCTTTATTCTATTAAACGCTGAGTTATGGCAGTATCCCTATAGAGGGAGTATCGCTTTTTCCTATCTCTTTTATTTCTTAGCAGGGGCATTTTTAGGAATTTATTTTGAAAAATACAAAGGATGGCTTCAACTAAAAAAAGAAAATTTTCCTATCAAGATACTTTTTCTGTGGTGTATATGGCTAATTTCTACTATATATAATGTTTATTTATATTACTTTGTTTATACATCACAAACCTATATAGTGAACAGCACAATATTTGAGCTAGTTTTTCAGCTACAATCTTTAACAGCCTGTATTGTCTTATTACAGCTTTCTTTCTGGATCTATGATAAATGGAACCATGCTTTTGTAAATGGCTTAATCAATCTAGGAACAGTATCATTTGGCGTCTATCTATTGCATCCATTTTTCCTTTTCCTTTATAGACAATTAAGTACTGGTGGTAATAGTATAATCTATCACCTATGGAGCATTGGTGGCTTTACCTTTGCTCTATTCGTCACATGGATGGTCGTGCTATTGATGGGCAGATTCTTTAAATATCATTGGATTGCCTTTGGACCTATCCCGAGCAAATTCCCTTACAAATAGCCGTTCAATATGCACAGCCAGTCGTCGATTTGTTTCCGTCAACTGGCTGTGTATATTTAGTTGAGAACCTGTTATTTTGTGCTTACCGTTACTGAAATACTAATGTTTCTTCTGTGGTGCATTATTAAATAAGAAGAAACAAATTAAAAAGACCCTGTGGAAATATACCAAGGGGTTTCATAGTGTTAAAAAAGCAATCAATAAAAAGTGAAAATGAATTTCCGTTGCAGGCTACTTACTTTCCTGTTGGCGAGCGCCGAATTGCTTCCTCCGCTACCACTCCGTTTAGCGTTTTGCCTGTCTTGCTATCCCACGGGAGTCAAGAAGCCCTCCCCTCCCCCACAAAAGTGTTACCTTATTAGCAAAGGTTTTCAAATAAAGTGAAGGTTTTATGAAGAGGTGTTATCACGCATCACTTCTCTACATTGAAAATAAAAACCTATCCTTTTTCTAATCATGCAAATCATGGGCTATTTTGATCGCTACCGCTAGTATGAAAAAACACTTTTGCAGAATGGTTGATTGGAGTGGAGCCAGCGTCACTCCTAGGGGATTTAGCGTCTCAGAGGAGACCCTGGAGCGAACACAGCGGCTCATCGGACGCCCCCTGGAAAGGACGCTGGCGGAACGGAAATCAACCTCTCGCCTTGCCTAAAGGTCTTTCTCTCCTATTAGCATGATCTTATTTAAACACTAAAAAAGCCCTGCGGAAATCTCCACAGGGCTTTTGAACGATTTAATTATTTTGCAATAGAACCGTCTTTTACTTTGTTGTTATTAGCATCAACTAGGTTTGTTGATTTGAATTCAACTACAATGCTGTCTGTTAATGCATAGTCAGCTTTAGTTGTCGCAGTAAGTTTACCACCAGCTACTGTAATAGAAGCAAGTTCTACAGTTGATCCTGCAATTTTAACAGTAACACCTGTTGGAGCAGCTTGATCAGCAATATTTTCAGAGAAATCTACTGTAAATGTTTTGCTATCTACTGCAGTTACTTTAGTAGCAACAGGAACAATATTTTCTTTAAGTGCTACTTGAGTTGTCACTTTTCCACCTTTAAGCGTGTTACCTTTTGTATCTACTACATTGCTAGCTTCAAGTACATAATTACCATTAGCTGTGATAGAACCTTCTGGTAAAGTGAATCTTACTTTCTTAGTACCATCTACAAACTGAAGTTGCGTACCTGCAGGAAGTTCTTTTCCTCCAAGTGTGTAGTTAGCAGCATTTGTAGCTGTTGCAGTCACATCTTTAGCATACTCAACTGTGAATACGTTATTGTCAGTTACAACAACTGGAGTAGCGCCGAATACTAATGAATCTGTTGGTGTTTCAGGTGTAGCTTCAAATACGCCTGTTGTTACATTGAAAGTAACAGTATCAGCAGTTACATTGCCAGCTAAATCTGTTACTGCTTTAGCAGATAACTCGAAAGTGTATGTTGAATTGCTATCTAGATCAATGTCAACTTTTACAGTGTTTTTCTCTGCACCCTCGATTTTACCGTTACCATCTACATCGAAACCTGCATCTGCTTTTACTGCTGTTTCTTTTCCAGTAGTGTAAGCAATACCATTTTGTGTTTTAACAGTTAATTTTCCTTCTACTTTTACTGGCTCACTAAAAGTAAGGTATAATGCATCAACGTCTGTAGTAGCATTTACATCATCAGCTACTAACATTTTAGTAGCAGCAGAAACAAGTGTAGCAGGTGTTAAATCTTTTGAAAGAATAGCATTGAACTCAAATGCATCACCTGCATTACCAGCTAAATCTTTTTGTCCTTCTACTTTAATGTTTGTATTAATGAATGTAGCTGTACCTAAAGCAGATTTAGCATCAATAGTAAATACAGTTTTATCCTCTGTATCTTTAATATCAGCATCTGTTAAATAGAATACAGTTGATCCTACTGTTACTTTTGCATATTCTTTAGTCTCTGCATCTGTATTAAGATTTTGTTTCATTAATTCTTCAGAGAAATCAAACGTAATTTCTGTACCATTCACTGCTGTAGAAACAGTTGGTTTTGAATTATCAACGTCTGCTTTCAAAACTGTGAAGTTAACTGCGATAGGATTTGCGATATTATTAGCGAAGTCAGTTGCACCAACAATGTCTACTTTGTAAGATTGTTCTGCTGTTAATCCAGTAATTGTTAATTTCTTACCAGACAAAGTATAACGATCTTTTGATAGTTCTGTACCATTTAAGCTGATTGTTCCTTCACTTTGTACTGGCTCGTCGAAAGTGATAACAGCTGTAGTACCTTTAGCTTCTACAGAATTAACGCTTACAGGAGTCGTATCTGCAAATGTGATTAATTTGTTGAACTCTTCAGTTAGAACTTTAGCATCCGCTTTTGTTTTAATTGGTTTTACAGTTACTTTACCATTTGTTAATTTTACTTCTTTATCAGTTGTTAACGTAACTGTCATACCGTCTTCAGATACTACTGCGTTAGTGATTGCTACACCTTCAACAGCATATTTTGTTGTGATTGCTGCATCTTTTGCATCAACAGCTGTGTTGAATTTCACTTCAAGTTCTTTTGCATTAAGCCCTTTTACAGCTTCTACAGCTGGTGTTACTTCTTGAACTGCATCAATCGTACGTTTTACCATTGTAGCGAATTCTTCGCGGCTAATTTTATCTTGTGGTGCTAATAAAGAGCCTTTACCATTGATTACACCATTTTCTACAGCTGTTTCTAAGTAAGATACAGCCCATTTAGAAGCTTTAGAAGCATCTGCAAATTGGCTAAGATCTGCTTTACCTGTTAATTGGTAGCCTTGAACGATGACTTTAGCAGCTTGTTCTCTTGTTAATTGAGCTTTTGGCTCAAATTTACCATTGCCCATACCATCAAATAATTCTGGTGAAGTTGCAAGTACTGCATTATAGAACCAATCATTTTCACTAACATCAGAAAAATCTTCAGTACCAGTAGCTTTTAAATCTAATGCTTTTGATAAAATTTCAGCCGCTTCTGCACGAGTAAGTGTACCAGCTGGGTTGAAGTTTCCTTTTTCATCGCCTTGGATGTAGCCTTTATCAGTTAAAAATTGAACAGCTTCTTTTGCCCAAGATGAAATGCTAGCTGCATCTTGAAATTCCGCAGCTGATGCTACTGGTACGATTGCTGATGCTACAAGTGCTGCTGTAGCTGTAGTTGCGAAAAATTTACGACCTTTGTTTTGTTTTGTCATAGTATATTCCTCCAGAATTTTAATAAATTATATTATTCTGTGAGAACAATATTATCGCGCTATTTAATTATAAAATTATAAAAATATGTATAAATCGTTCCCACAAATAATAATTCAACCAATTATATGTAAAGCAATCTTCTAAATTTTTCATGATTAAATATCCCAATCAAACTGTAATTTGCTTTACAAGACAATAATATAACTTCATTACCAATAAATAAACGCTAAAAATAAGGTAATTTTAATACTGCATTGGTTATATAGGGAATCTTTTCATAAAAAATTTCTATAATTTAGAAATACTATAACCTTTAACGGCAAAAGTAGCTGTTTCAATTAAATTTACAAATAACTCCTTTTTTAATCTAATCCGATTTCATTATTTTTTCGATATAATGATATACTGAATCATAAATTTTTATCCTTCTGAAATTACATCTACGATTCTATTATCCATTTATGCCTCGTTAGAAATATTCAATTGAGTATCTGAATGCTTTGATTGCAAATTCTTCATTTACCCCATTATCCTATCTCCCCTATAGAAATAGATTGCCTTAGCTGAATCTAATAATAAAAAGAAACGGATTGGGGAAATGCTTATTTCCCAATCCGTTTTATAATTTTGATCATAAAAGCACAACAAGCAGTACTTACTTTGAAAGATCAAGACTTAATGAGATCTACTAACAACAGACCAAACCTGTTCAAACAAATGTAGATGGTCCCCCTGATTCCACCGTTCAGCAAAATAAGGATTATGGAAGTAAGTAAAAGCTACAATAACTGCCATCCCCTTATTTTCCCAACCACTAATTTCTTCAACTTTTTTAGCAAGATGCTGGAGATGATCTTTAATTAAATCTTTATTTGTTTCTATATAATTTGTATACAACAGAAACATTTTTTGATGATTTTGATACAGATTTCTTTTTGTGACATGAAGAAGCCATAGCCAATCATGTAAAGCGATTTCCGCATCAACGCCTTTTTTAGGACTCCATTCAAACAAATCTTTAGAAGTATTATCCAACCACTTAAGGGCAAGCTTTTGGAGCAAATCATCCTTATTCTTATAGTGTTTATAAAGCGCAGCATGTGTTACGCCTAGCATCTTTGCAATATCTGATAATGTTGTTTTATTTATACCTTTGCTTAAAATAATTGCTTCAGCCGTAGAAAAAATCTTCTCTTCTGAAAGAATAGCCATTAAATATACTCCTTTCGCTTCTCATAGTTACATTTTGTTGACAATGTAACTATAACATGTGTAACATACAATAACAAAGTTACAAAAATAAAAAAATGTAACTTTTAATAACGGATTGTGGAGGATGAATTTTATGGTGAAAGAAATGTATAAACGTGTTGCTTTGGTATTAGGCGGATCTGGAGGGATAGGACATACTGTTGTAGCAAAATTAGCACAAGAAGGTTATGCAGTTGGCGTTCACTTTTCTTCAAGTGAATCAAAGGCTAACGAATTAGTTGAAGAAATATTAGCTGATAAAGGACATGCTATAAGTGTGGGAGGTGATGTAGCAAATGAAATAGAAATGAGTATGGCTTTTGATCAAGTAGAAAACGCTTTTGGTGGTATAGATGTCGTGATAAATACAGCAGGAATCATGTTACTTAGTCCAATTGCAGATTTGAATTTAAATGATTTAGATAAAATGCATCGCACAAACATCAGAGGTACATTTGTTATCTCACAATTAGCTGCACAACGAGTAAGGAGAGGTGGCTCCATAATTAATTTCTCTACCTCTGTCACTCGTAGCCAATTTCCAAACTATGGTGCTTATGTAGCAAGTAAAGCAGCTGTTGAATCTATTTCAATGATTCTAGCTCGTGAATTAAGAGGAAAAGATATAACTGTTAATGCAATAGCTCCTGGACCAACGGCAACACCTTTGTTCTTCCATGGAAAAGATGAAAAACAGATTCATAATTTAGCAAATGCTGTACCATTAGAAAGACTAGGAGAACCTAGGGATATTTCAGAAGTTGTTTCTTTTTTAGCAGGACCAGCACGTTGGGTAAATGGACAAGTAATCTTCGTAAATGGTGGTTTAGCTTAATAACGAACTGTTCCCAAGGTAAATACCCCTTTAGATTAATCTAAAGGGGTAAGATAAAAAATCATCTATCTCTTTTTGTTATTCTGGTAATGCCTACATGACCTTAGGCTCCACAAGCATAATATGGCATTCCTTTTCAGCAAAGGGCTTGTGGTCTGCTTCTCCCGGAACAATAAACATCTCACCTTTGGATATTTTCACCTGGCCATCCCGAAAAGCAATGAACATCTCCCCTTCGAGCACAATAAATACCTTATCAGCCCCTTGATGTTCATGCCATATAAAATCCCCAGCAATCTTCACCACTTTGAATTGAAAATCGTGTATTTCACCAATAATTTTCGGTGACCAAAGCTCCTTTAATTCGGATAATTTCTCATTTATATTGATAACTTGATCTTGCATATTCATCTCTCCTTATTTACTTTTGGAAAAGGTTTTTCCTATTATTCGTCCTTTTGTAAGGCTTCTGTTATATTTTGCAAAGCGTACTCGATAGCTAATGGACCTCCTGTAATAGCGGAAGTATCCATTAAATGAATATTACCTTTTTTTACGGCATTCATATTATTCCAGACATTGCTTTGATTTAACTCACTCATTAATGCTTCCTTTTTTGTAATATCACCGATAAGGAAAATATGGTCTGCTTGAATAGTTGAGATGCCTTCAAATGCAGCGAATTGATTATTATTCCCCTTAAATGTATGATCTGGTGTTAGACCCAAGCCCTTTTCTTTATCGAAAGCAAGTGTATAAACAGGGTTATCTTCACCAAGAACATTAAACGTTTTTCCGTCCCAAGACAAAATAAGCGCTACAGACTCTCCTTGAATTGACTTTAATGCTTCACGTCCTGTTGAGATATCTTTCATCATTTTATCAATTACTTTTTCCGCCTCATCGTCTTTTCCGATAATCTCGGCTACTGTACGAAGTCCATATTGCCAGTCTTCGTAGATGTCCTGTGATTTCAACGTAATGACTGGGGCGATTTTTTCTAGGGATTCATACAATTTTTCATGATGTTCTGTTGCTAAAATATAATCAGGACCAATCGATAGCGTTTTTTCAATACTAGGAGACAATTTATCACCTAATTCCTCTGTTGAATCTAGCTTACCGTTTAAATAAGACAAAGTGGATAGATATTCTTTATCAGTAGAAGCTGCAGGTGGCTCACCTAATGCAACTAAAATTTCAGGGTAAAAATACCATAATGAAACAATTTTTTCTGGTTCTTTCTCGATGACAAATTCCTTACCTAGGGCATCTTTAATGGTTCTAGGCCACGCAGTTTCTTCTACATTAGCTGCTGATGAAGATATGTCTTCTGTAGTTAACCCCTTACTTTCAGCAGGCGATTTATGACAACCTCCCAATATACCTGCTAGTAGTAGCATTAAAAATAGCAGTCCTTTAATCTTTTGCATTGAAATTCCTCCAACATAAAATCTCTGATATACACTTAGTATAGTAAAGTCATGTTTGGCGGAGAATGGAAGCTTGGTGAACTTAGCATGGATTATTGATGAACTTATCTCGATATTCAGTAGGAGAGATACCATATTGCTTCTTGAATACTCTACTAAAATAAAAGGGGTCAGTAATTCCCACCGTTTCTGCAATTTGTTGTACAGGCACATCACTTGTAAATAGCATTTTTTGAGCCATGTTTATACGATAGTTTAATAAATATTCTGCTGGACCCATCCCTGCATGCTTTCTAAATATATAGGATAGTCGATTTCGATTAACGTTATATTGTTCGGCAAGAGAGGTAATGGAAAGGCTTTGATAATAGTTTTCATGAATATAAGTAGTTATTCGTTCGAATAGAGTGTGAGACGCACAGCTATTTTGTCGATTAGCTACACATAATAATGCTTCATTCAGTACATCACGAAATAGCATTTCTGTCTGAAACATTGATATACCTCCACGCTGATTATATACATGCCATAGACGCATAATTAACTCGATTAGACGAGGAGATTGTCCTATCGGTAATTCAAAATGCTGATGTGAAAAGCTTGTCTCTGCTAAATTCTCCGTACATATCCTGTACAAAACCAGAATATATTCCCAATTTGCATCATCAAAATTTTTTTGATTTAGTTTCATCTTCGCTCCCCCGTGTACAACTTTTCCTGGAGAAAAGATGTAAGGGGTGCCATTAAATTGAAATTCTATTTTTCCAGAAAGGGGAAAAACAAATCCTGGAAAAGAATCTGTATAATCCGCGGAAGGTACACCTGTATTTCTAGAATATCGATAGATTCCTTTTACTTGGAAAGGAGTGTTTGCTAAATGCTCTGCAAGCTGATTTACGTCGATTTTCATACTTATATACCTCATTTCAATAGTAATTTGTTTGGAAAACCAATATTTGTCATACAGCAAACTGCACGTACCACAATAAGTTACTGCTTTTTCAAGGTGTAGTCCTCGGTAGTTGGGTTGAATTATAGTTTTCATCTTATTCATTACCAAAAATATAAAAAGGTAGGGATGACGGCTCTCGCCTATCCCTACCTTATCGATAACGATTATCATTGTCAATTAAGTTGAAGCCTCCCTCTTATACCCAAAGATCCATCAACCTCACTCATTTCATTTCTCTATCTTTTATCCTCTTCCTAAAAGCAATTTCTTGCAAATCATCTACTATTTCTTGTGAAAAAGATTTTATTTGGAAGGCTTCTGAAAGCCTTTGATTCTCAGATAAAGCTACTACTTGTAACAATTTTTCTTCATAAGTTTGTACAAAATGATCAAGCGTCGGACTGGTTACTTTCAGGACTTTCGCAATAGGGAGACTTGAAACTATACCTTTGCTCAACATTATAGATTGAAGTATCAATTTTGTAATCAACACTTCGATGAACGTCGAAATGTTTATATTTTACAATGAGTCTGACAGTGAAAACATTTATGGGAGGAACTAAAAATGAAAATAATGCAACAAATGCCAAATACCAAAATAATAAATCCTAAAATTTTATATTATGGATTTCCTGTAATTTTACTAAGTACGTTAAATGAGGATGGAACAGTAAATATTAGCCCTTTATCTTCTTCTTGGGTATTAGGAGATTGCATTATCTTAGGGATTGGTCTTGGAGGAAAGGCAATTGAAAACTTAGAACATCATCCTGAATGTGTCATAAATATCCCAGACCCCTCTCTCTGGGAAAACGTGGAACAGTTAGCTCCTTACACAGGAAAAAATCCAGTTCCAGATTTTAAGAAACAGATCGGTTTTACATTTAGAAAAGAGAAATGTGATATTAGTTGCTTAACACCTATTGGGTCTACAACGGTTATTCCTACTCGAATTATGGAGTGTCCTATTCAAATCGAAGCAAAGGTAAAACATATACGTATTCCAGATTATTCTCCTAATTTTGCTATCGTTGAGACCCAAACGACACAAGTACATGCCCACGAAGAAATAATTATTGACGAAAATCATATTGATCCAAATAAATGGAGTCCACTAATTTATAATTTTCGTCATTATTTTGGTTTGGGTAGCAACCTTGGGAATAACTTCCGCTCTGAGATCTAAACATTGGGATTAAAACATATGGTTCACAAAAAAAGACCAGGTTCTCATTTGAGCGCCTGGTTATTTGTTAATAATTAGGTCTATAATAATATGCTTGCTGCTCATACGCACTAAATACTTCACTATTAAGCAATACAATAATTAAATCTGTTTTTTTCCATTTAGAAATGAAAAATCTTTCTTAGAACATTCACTTTATCTCTTTCATAAATTCTCTAAAGTCTTCAACGATTTCTTTTGCTTTTGTACGATATAAGAAATGATCCCCTTCAAATGTCATCACTTTCCCATGGACAGAATTAGCTATTTGTTTTTTATGCTCTGGTATCCATCTGTCCGTTACTGGATGCTTCTCTTGTATAAACAAAATAACTGGAAGATTTTTAGGAAATATTAAACTTTCAGCCACTTTAAAGTTAGCATACATCATTTCAGCTTCATTTAACTGGCTGAGATTATACATATTTTTGAGCTTAAGAATTTTCAGTTGTTCTTTTGTTCTCTCATCATAGGGTAGTTCGACATATGGGTCATCACTAAGCTTCATCTGCAATCTAGCTAAACCTGATTTTTTTAGTAGTTTTAAAGTAGTTATTACTGAAGGTTCAATCTTTCTTTCACTTATTGTTGGAACACTACTATCCAGCCCGACAAATGCACTTACTTCGTTTGGATATTTGTTCACATAATCCAATCCGTAAAGGCCTGAAATGGAGTGGCCCATTAGAATATAACGCTCAATTTGAAGGCGCTGTAATGCTTCATGGATTTCACTAACAATATTCTCAGTGCTTCTTTCTTTTTCGGTAAGAGCACTTAATCCATAACCAAAAGGCTCAATGACCACAACCTTGTAAAATGGAGATAATTCATCTACTAGTAGTTGAAAATCAAGTGCTGGTGCTGCTGTTCCATAACCAGGTAAGAGTACGACGGTTTCTTCTCCTTCTCCCTGGATAAAGACATTCATTTTTTTCCCATCTACGGTGACAGACTGACCATAAGTTTCTAGTTTTCCTTGCTCCATTTTGCTACAAACAATATGAACAAGGAAAACAACCGCTAATAAAAGTAATATGGCTATAATTAAACCTACTACTATTTTACTTATAAAGGTTATCGTTTTTTTCATTATATTGGCACGAGGGTATAGAACAGCAAGCGAAAACTGTGTTTTCCTTTCTTCTCGTGCCACACCTCCCTTTCATACTCTTCACCCTATCAATCTATCTCGGCTACTTTTATAAACCGCTAAGGATAGCTTATACAATGAAGGTGTACTGCCTATGACAACAATATGAACAGCGTATGAACAAAAAAATAGTACGTCATTCAATAAATAGAAAGGACCCAATGATTCTTTTGCTATGACATTGCTTAATTGACATGAAAAAAAGGATCTTCAAATCGAAGATCCTTTTGCTACTTTGTCAGATTTTCTGTATTTAGCTTTTACATTTTTTAATAATCCATCTTTATCAAGCAAAGTTGGTAAACTGATACCGATAACGATTATGACAATACCTGCTATTTGCAAAGTTGTAACCGTTTCGCTTAAGAGGATAACTGATACCATCACCGCGATTGGCAATTCAACAGCACTCAATATGGATGACATACCTAATCCCACTTTAGGCACTGCAATTGTGAATAAGAAAACTGGTATAATCATGCCAAATAACCCCAATGCTAAACCATAAATCCACAGTCCTTCGTTAAACAAAGTGCCATTCCAAATAATTTCTGGAGACTGAAAAGCCGCAGTCGTCATGAAAGCGAAGAAAGAAACCAATACTAAGCGATTAGAGGTTGTCATACTTGCGGTTGTCTTTCCGTTTACATATAAAAATAAGGAGTAACAAAGAGCAGCTGCTAAACCCCATAACCACCCTTGAAAAGGTATTTGAGACAAATCAACATCAATTATGCCTGCAGCTGGTATGGTTCCAGCTACTAATATAATTAAAGAGATGAATTCAATTCTACTTGGAAATTGCCGTTTTGTGATACAAGAAATCAGCATACCAATCCATGTAAATTGGAACAGTAATACTACTGCCAAGGAAGCAGGCAAAAAGTTTAAAGAATGACCATATAAAATATTTGTTAACCCTGTTAACATGCCTGCAAACAGAAGGATTTTAACGCCTTTAAAGCTAAAATTTGATCTATTTGTAACTAAGGAAATACATACTGCTATACAAAAGCCGATGAAAAACTGACTTGTAACTGCCTCAGATACAGAAAAGCCACTACGCATTGCCAGTTTTATAATAGTTGAAACGATACCAAAACTACTAGCTGCAATCACTACTAATAGGGGATAAAGGTACATCTTGATTATTCACTTCCCTCTCAAAACTTGTCTATTGATGAAATTTTGTTTATGATTTTGAGATGTCGAAAAAAATCATAATCTCCAATATATATCACAGATTGTTATTTTACAATCTTTTTTTCGTTAATAATGAATCCTCTCGTAGAGGAAAACCTAATTTTTAAAAATGATAAAAAAGCCAAACCCACATGTATCAAGGGTTTGGCTTTTATCTTTGTATTTCATTAATAAAGAATGTTAAATTGAATGTTTTTTCTCAATTTCCTTCAGCATAAATCTTATACTGTAATAATCCAATCAAAAAAACACCCCCTTCTATAAAGAACATAGAAGTGAGATGTTTTTAATGTTCACTAATAGTATTAGAACGGCCGCAAACGTTTAACGTGACTCTTTTGGCGGTTGGCATACATCACATTTTCGTTGGTTTTTATTTTTAAATTTCGTAAATGTTTTTTCAAAGTTAGTACCACATGCACATTTAAATAGTAGCTTTTGAGAAAAACCATGGTATTCAGTCGTTAGCAACTTACTTTCTGAATTGTTCTCAACAAATTTCTGAATTTCACCAATCGTCCAACGTTTATTCATTTCCTTACACCTCCATATTTAATCGTTCCGCGGAGGCTTTTCTTGGCATCCGTTATAAAAAAGAGCTTAAGTATCTTAAGTGCCTCATTATAACATGAGCTGGCTCACAATAAAACAGAAGTTTTACAAGCGTTGGAGGGCTGTACTCTTGCCTGTTACGGTTCGAGCGAGCCTCTAAACATTTGGTTTTCTAAGGAAATTTCATCTTTAATCATTATTTTTAAGATTCAAAGCTTTTGAATCTGCTCTTTAATATCCACCGTGCATAATCCTCCGTGATAACAAATCACCGATTCAATGTCTAGGTCTACATATTTTTTTAAAGATTGTTGAGCAACCTCTATATCTAAAGTGGTTGGAACATGAATCCCTCCCAGTGTACCATTTACACTATACATCGAATCGCCGGCAACAAGCGTTTTACTTTGCTTCAAATATAAACTAATATGGCCAGGCGTATGTCCTGGCGTATGGATAACTCGTATTCCTCCACAATATGGTAGTTCTTGACCGTCTTTCAAGGTCTCATCCACTTTCCCCTTGGGTGGATTCTCTATGTGCCCGTCTTTCAAAAGCGGTAAATCCCCCTGAATATAAGGCTTATCTAGTTCGTGCGCATAAATTTTTATATGACTACCGCAATTTTGCAATATTTCAGGAAGACTGCCTATATGATCGATATCCTGATGTGTCAAAATCACAACTTTTAATTGGTTGAACGACACGCCTACATCTTCCATTGCCTTACGTAAATCTTCCATTTGACCTGAACATCCAGTATCAATTAAAACAGCCATCTCCTGATCCCATAAAAGCGTTGGATGAATGAAGGCTCCGTTAAATTTAAGCTCCAGAATCTCTACTCCCCTAGAAATTTTCATCATTTCTTCCCCTTTATGATTAGATTTTATTATTCTTTTACATCCTGAAGAACGGTCCTCTTCCGCCAAAGCAACTCTCTCAATGTTTCAAAATTGACAAGAATCGTTCCAACAATAATCGTCAGCGTACCTATTCCTGTTAACCACGAAATATATTCATGATAGAAGGTAACACCTAATATAACGGCAATTACTGGTGAAATATACAGCCATGTGGACGGAAAAACAGGATTTGTTCGTGACACAAGCCAATAATAAATGCTGTGACCAATCATTGAACCAAAAATAATTAAATAAAAAAGAGAACCAATTGAAGCTGGACTTAAAAGATAATGAAGCTGAATGTTCTCAGTAAAAAGTGACAAAATGATTAATAAAATCCCTCCATGCATCATTTGTGCTGCATTTAAAGCAATTGGAGATGTTGTTCCAAATTTTTGGATGACATGCTTCGTATAAATTGTTCCAGATGCATAGAAAACTTCACCTAAAATAATAGCGAAACAACCAACCATCCAGAAGGGACTAATCTCAATTGCAAAACTAGGTAAGATTAAGAACGTAACACCAATGACTCCGACAACACAACCAATAAATGATTTTCCGTCTCCTTTTTGCTTCAATATAAATGTCTGAATAACAATAATCATCATTGGACCTGTAGCAGATAAGACAGCTGCGATTCCAGATGTCACATACTGTTCTGCCCAATATAATGTGGCAAACGTTCCAAAGGTTAAGGCCACTCCTGTAAAAAACATTTCTTTTCGAAATAATAACCGGATTGTCGTTTTTTCGCGCCAAGCCATATAACTAAATAGTAGTAAACCGGCAATGAAAAAACGAAGACCAGCTGATAAAAACGGAGGAACCCCTGCATCAACACCAACTTTAATTGCTAAAAATGTTGTCCCAAAAATCAAACACATAAAGAAATAATTAATCATTACCATATCAAACTCCTCCTCTTTTTCTATCATAAAAGAAGTAGGATAGAACAGATTAAAAAGGATAGAACAGATCAATTTGGTTCGTGGTACAATCGGTTTGAATAGGAGGAATCGATGTGGGCAAAGCAAATCAAAATGAAGATTATCTTTTTAAGAAAGTCTATGATGATGTACTGCACCGAATAGAGCGTAAAGAATGGAAAGAACATGAAAAGCTTCCCTCCGTCCGGCAATTAGCATCTGAAATGAATGTCCATCGGCTAACGGTATTAAAAGCTTATCAACTATTAAAACAGCATGACAAAGTTTATGTAAAAGATAAATCAGGCTATTTTGTCCAATCAATTGTAACAAAATATATTGAATGTTTAGATCAGGACAATCCCATTGTTTCAGCATACGTAAAAAAAATCATTTATCCGAAATCCATCAGCCATCTGTTTCCTATCATTTTTCTCAGGCATTGATTGATCCTAATCTTTTGCCTAATCACTATTTTTCAAATTACGTGAAGGAAGTGTTTGACCTATATCCGAAAGTACTGGCAACCTACTCAACGGTGCAGGGTGATTTAGAGCTACGTGAGACACTGACCCAATATTTTATCAACCACTATAAAACACATTTGAGTCCAGATGAACTGTTAATAACATCTGGCTCACAGCAAGCCATTCACTTAATTGCTCAAGCTTTTATTAAGCCAAGAGACGTCGTTTTATTTGAACGTCCAAGCTATAGTGCTGCGATTGATATCTTTAAAGCACAAGGAGCTCAGATTGTTACGGTGGATATCCACCCTGAGGGCTACGATTTAGAACAGGTCGAATACTATATTAAAAAATACAAGCCACGCCTATTTTATCTCAACCCTACCTTCCATAATCCAACTGGTTATACGATTTCTGTCGAGCAGCGCAAAAGATTAGTGGAATTAGCTGAGCACTATCGGTTTCTAATAATAGAAGACGATGCCTATCACGACATTTATTTTGACCAAGCCCCACCACCTCCAATTTATACATTTGATAGTGTTGGGACAGTCATTTATATCCGAAGCTTTTGCAAATACATCTCTCCTGGTTTGAGAATTGCAACTGTTATTTGTCCATCATCATTAATGAAATCACTATTAACAGAAAAATCGCTAGCTGATAATGGCTCACCACTTCTCAATCAAAAAATTTTTCTCCATTACTTCTCCTCACTAAGATTGCAACAACATTTGGAGAAAATCCGGATTGCCCTACAGATTCGAAAGGAAATTATGGAGGAAGAGCTAGCTGTAACAGGCTGGCGATGGAACAGTCCAAAAGGCGGTCTAAATTTATGGGTACAGCTCCCAGACGATCTTCCAACTGAATTATTATTATCTAGAAGCATCGAACAATCGATCTCCTTTGTGCCAGGTCAAGTTTGTGATCCATTAAAACAACTATCCTCTTGGATACGTTTAAGCTATTCCTATGCAAACGAAAAACAGCTAAGAGAAGGAGTAAAAAAGTTGGTTACAGTGGCGCAATCACTTTCTAAGTGATCGGACTAGCGATTTAATTAAATCTATAAACGGTGGTATTCACAGCTTTATCAACCATTTCAATTATTTTTTCATCGGTGGCACGAATCGTAATAAGCGGTAGACATAGCAATAACAGGCAGACATATACACCTAACATATTCAGCTGTCTATTTGAATAATATGAAAAAAAGTTATACACCTAGCTCTTATCTGTTCAAAATAATTACAGCAAATCACAGCAAAAAATTGTTCTCGGTGTAGAACACATTTTTACCAAGGAATGATAAGAGTGCCTTCAGATTTGAGAAAGCCATATTAACTCTATATTCCAGTAAAAATAACAGCCAAATTATTATTGAAGAGCGAGATTTAGAAAAATTTCTATTCTCATAACCTCCCTGTAGAATGATAGAATGTTTTTATACAGTGATAGAAGGAGGAGAAAGATATTGTCTAATCAAAATGAGTCTTCATTAGATAAGGAAAAGCAGCCTAATCCGAAAGTTAAAGTAGAAAGAAAAGAGGGGGAACCAACTGCTGCTTTCAAGGGGGCTTCCTGGGGCGCATTGTTAGTAGGTGTTACGGCATATTTTATAGGCTTGTTTAATGCAACGATGCAACTAAACGAAAAAGGATATTACCTAGCTGTTTTAATATTTGGACTCTATTCAGCAATATCCTTACAAAAAGCAGTAAGAGATAAAGAAGAGGGAATACCAGTTACTAGTATTTATTATGGTATTAGCTGGGTTGCACTTATTGTATCTATTTCATTAATGGGCATTGGGTTATATAATGCTGGAAGTATTGTTTTAAGCGAAAAAGGGTTCTATGGTATGTCATTTGTTCTAAGTTTATTTGCATCCATCACGGTTCAAAAGAATATTAGAGACACACAGAGAGCTAGAGAAAGAGATTGAGTTACTGAAAGAGTCGAGAAGTTCATTCTCGATTCCTTTTGTCATTTTTTCTTAAGCTCCATACTCCTCCAGACTATAAAAAAAGAGCATGGCTGTCATCAGCCATACTCCTCTCAATTTTATTTTTCTCCGCTTATTTCGACTAAAATTTTAGATTGTGTTTTGTCATTTGTTAACGTTTTGAATCCTTTTTCAACAATCTCATCTAGGTCAATTTGACTTGTGATGATCCCTTGTGGATTTAGTTGACCAGCGCTCATTGCATCAATTGTTCTTTGGAAAATTGACGGTGTATAAACAATGGATGATAATACATTAACACCTGTGTTTGTAAGTTGCATTGGATTCCATTCGATTGGTCTTGCAAAAATCGAAACAATCATCATGTTACCACGAGGTTTTGTTACATCAATTGCTTGTTTAAAGGTAGGAGCAACTCCTGCCACCTCAAAGGATACATCAACCCCATCTGCAACAATCGCACGAACTGCTTGTACAGGATTTTCTTTACCTGAATTAATAGCATGGGTTGCACCTAATTCTTTTGCCTTTTCTAATCGATCATCGGATAAATCTAATACGATAACTTTACTAGCACCTGATGCTTTTGCAGCGATTACTGTTAATAATCCGATTGGTCCAGCTCCAAATACAGCAACAGAATCACCTAATGTAACCCCAGCATCTTTAACAGCTTGTACAGCAACAGCCATTGGTTCTACCAGTGCACCATCTTGTAATGTTAAGTTATCTGCTAAACGATGTATATTCGTTACAGGGACATTAACATATTCCGCAAATCCACCGTTTCCATGTAAACCAATAAAGTTAAATCCATCATAACGATCGACTTCTTCATGTTTATTTCTATATGTTAATGTAGGATTGATGACAACTCGGTCCCCAGCCTTAAAGTCAGTAACCTTAGAGCCAACTTCTTCGATGATACCAGCAAATTCATGTCCCATTGTAAGTGGGGCAACTTCACCTGTTAAATCAGCTTTTTCATTAACTGGTACGAAAACCGGACCTTCTTCGTATTCATGCAAATCACTTCCACAAATACCAGCCCACGCTACTTTTACTTTCACTTCTTCTTCTCTTAAAGCGCGTAATTCAACCTCTTCAACTCTAATATCTTTCACACCATGCCAAACTGCAGCTTTCATTTATGTTACCCCCATAAAATTATTTAAATTGGTACCATAAAATAACATCCTTAATAGCTACTCGTGCATGATCAAAATCCGACACTTCTATACACTTGATAAAAGTATTGATGGACATATGATAGGATTCAACTAGATTCATCTTCCATTTTGTTTGTGCAGCTACATTTGTAACAAATATTGTTTCTTTAAAGAATCGTAGCATAGCAATATTTCCTGTAACATCAAAAAACAATTGTAACAAGTGGGCAAACGAAACAACATATTCATAAATATTTTCAGCAGACTTTCTTTGTTTCATAGCTTCAAATCGAAATAATAGTTCATTTTGCAAATCGGCAGTCCATTTAGATTCACACTTGGTTAGTGCAATATCCAATAGATGATAAAGCGCTTCCAAATAATCCTTTAATTCCTGATCCGTTATAATCTTCACTCTTACACCTTTATGTTGTACTTTTTCAACTACACCATCTTTTTGTAAAAGATATAGAGCCTCACGAACAGGTGCATGACTTACTTGTAACTCCTTTGCAATTTCTGCCTCTATTAAGCGCTGACCTTGTTCATAGTAACCAGAAAATATGCGGAATAATAATCGTTCAGCTATTTGCTCAGAAATTGTTTTTTTTGAAATTGAATTTTCATCA
This sequence comes from Lysinibacillus sp. JK80, assembly GCF_027557635.1. Classification (NCBI taxonomy): domain Bacteria; kingdom Bacillati; phylum Bacillota; class Bacilli; order Caryophanales; family Bacillaceae; genus Lysinibacillus; species Lysinibacillus sp. JK80. The sequence goes on from NZ_CP058997.1 coordinate 1,713,232, forward strand.
AACCCCATTAAACCACTCCAATAAATTTATATCCTTTTATTTTAACATAGTTCAGTGTATAGGGTGATTAGCTAAAAGCGTTATATATTATGGATTATAGATTATCGATAATCTATAAAAGTATTTTAATCTATAAACTCATTTCTTTCAAATATCTTGTTTTGGGTAGGTAACTAAATAATATGAAGTACCTTTTAAGAGAAAATTTATAAATGCAAAAAAGATGGTGTTAAGTTGATCAGATCGGTATATGGAGATAATTTGCGATATGAGTTACTCAATACTAACCCATAAAAAATGCACACAAATTGCTAGTTATTGTCTAACAATTTGTATGCCAATCATCTTAAAGTGATTTGTTATGAGTTGACGATGTATATCCATTAACAACTGTTGCGCTATATGAACCACTAATCTTCTCTGTTGCAATTTATATAGGCTTACCAGCACTTTGCGTACCGAATGCAACCTTTTAATTATACTATTTCAAAAAGACTTAGGAATAACTCCTAAGCCGTTATCATGTTTCTTCTCATATGAAAAAGAGTCTGTACCCCTAGTCTCTATTCTCTATATAACTAACAATTTGATTGGCAACAGTTGATGTTAACAATGTAGATATGTTACTTAAAACAATAATTGTTGCGTCACTTTCTATCAACCTTAAATAGGAGGAAGTAAAACCATTAATCCCTCCATGATGAAAAATGAGCGTATTATTCTTTTTTGTCTTAGTAATGTTCCAGCCATATCCGTGGCCAAAACGACCTGATGAAAGCATCTGAGTTGTTATATTTTTCGATAGTAAACAATTATTTTTTATTGCATCATCAAGTAATTGTAAATCTTCTACTGTAGAAAATAACCCACCAGCAGAATAGGTGTTAGACATATTGATGAAACTAGCATGATAAATATTATTTTTTTCTAACTCATAACCGCTTGCTTTATACTTTTGAATAGCCACGTTATAATCAAGACCAGTATTTAACATAGATAGAGGCTGAAGAATCTTTTGTTTAAGAAACTCTTCATAACTTAAACCACTTGTCATTTCTATAATCTTACCTAATACAATGTATCCTGAATTAGAATAATTAAACTCTTTCCCTGGTATAGATTTGAATGAACAAGAAATAATCCAATTTATTAAATCATCTGGTGATTGTAGTTGATAAGATTTTAATAAAAAATCAGGTTGATCAGTAATATTACCAATGCCAGATGTATGCGTTAATAGATGTTCGATCATAATTTGGTTACCTTTTGGAAAATTAGGAATAAAATTATCTACAGTATTATGTAACTGTAACTTTTGCTCTTCAACTAGCATTAAAATTGCAATGGTAGTAAAGATTTTAGTTACAGATCCAATACGGAACTTTGTAATAGCTGTATTTGGTATATCCCATTCATAATTAGCTTTTCCAAATGATTCTTTATATATTCTTTCTCCTTGATCAACCACTAAGATATTTCCACTAAACCCCTCTTCTTTTGAGTTTAAAAATGAATGAATATATGATTTTAGCAAATATCAAGCACTCCTTATTTTGTACTATAAGTTACTTGAAATGTTATCCAATGGCATTTACCAACTTCCTCCTTTCGAACTTTACGAGATCTTAAAGCTCATTTCTAAGATTTCTGCGAATTTCCTTTTGCTTTAACTTTATTAATTCTATGATACTTTTACAGATTCTTTTAAGTGACTCATTTGATTTGTAAGTGAGTACGAAAATACTGCCACCTTCTATCATGCTAAAGACTAAATACGCCATTTCTGTAGCTTCCTCAGGGGGCCAATTTGATTGGATAAACTTTTCTCTTAATATCATGATAAGTTCTTCATAGGCATTCTTGCATGCTAAACGAAGTTGCTCACTCATATGCCAAGTTTCCAAAGAAATAAGTGCTAGTGGAATTCCATCATGTGCAATTTTTGGATTGAAACTTAAACATTGACCAAAAAAACACTCTAAAGCTTTTATTACATCATCATGCTGTGAAAATAAATTTCTCAACTCTTGAGCAGCAAAATCTTTTGTTCGATTAATTGCCTCTGTCGCTAATTGCTCCTTGCCTTCAGGAAAATAATAATAAAGCGAACCTTTTGGACAACCCGACTCTTTAATAATTTGATTTAATCCAGTAGCATGGTACCCTTGTTTTTGAAACAGTGTTGACGCGGTTGATAAAATTTTCATTTTACTTTCTTGATTTCTAGACATTTTCCCCTCCGAAATTATAATGACTGGTCTATATAATAAATTGTTAAGACGATAAAGTCAATAGAGCTGATTATTGCTTCACCTTTACTCGTTTAATTCAACTTTCATTTTTAATGGCAAGCTCTAATTCCTCTCCTTTTATGATTACTTGATCTACATCAAATAATTTATTTTAATTACCCATTAATTCAGACTGCTTTTCACCAGGATCAAAATTTTTTAAAATCATCACCATCTTTTTTTCTCTTCATATTCTATAGAATCAGAATATTGAGGGGAAACGTATGGGGATTGAATTCACAGCTCTCCATTGGATTTACGTGGTTTTTATTGTGCTCATCATCGGATTTATGGTTAAACGTCGCGATACCACCCTCATTTGTGTAGTAGGCATCTTTATGCTAGCGATTGTTGCAACTGGTGATTTTACCTCGTCCATAAGTGGTGTGTTTAACAGCTTTATTTATGCTATAACTGAGCTGCTATCAACAATTCTTATTATTTCGATTATTGTGGCGATGAGTCGGGTAATGATGTCTTCAGGTATTAATGAGGTTATGGTGGCCCCTTTCACAAAGATCATTAAAACACCCGCACTCGCTTATTGGACGATTGGACTATTAATGATGTTTATTTCTTGGTTTTTCTGGCCATCACCTGCAGTAGCGCTATTAGGAGCCGTGCTCTTGCCTGTTGCGATTCGGGCGGGCCTCCCAGCACTGGGGGTTGCCATGGCGATGAACTTATTTGGGCATGGTATTGCATTATCGAGTGATTTTGTCATTCAAGGGGCTCCAAAATTAACGGCTGATGCTGCTGGTATCCCTGTTGGAGATGTTGTTTCAGCCAGTATTCCGCTTGTTATCACAATGGGCGTTGTAACGACAATTGTTGCTTATATTTTTTTAAGACGTGATATGAAACGAGGAACGCTACTTTTAAATACTGGCAACAATGAGGAGGAGGATGGTGAACAAGAAACTGCGGAAAACTTACTGTCAATTGGGCAAAAACGATTCTTCGCCGTACTTATTCCTATTGCCTTTATCTTAGACGTTATCGCTATGTCAGTATTCAATTTAACGGGCGGCGATGCAACGGCTTTAATCGGTGGAACCTCTGTTTTTATTTTATTGTTGCTTAGTATGGTTGCTCATAAATCAGCGGGATTAGAAAAGACAACAAGTTATTTGATTCAAGGATTTCAATTCGGCTTTAAAGTCTTCGGACCCGTAATTCCAATTGCTGCTTTCTTCTATCTTGGAGATGCTGGCTTTACACAAATTCTTGGAGATCACCTCCCCGCTACTTCACACGGTATTGTCAATGATCTGGGTGTCGGTCTTGCAGCAATAGTTCCGTTAACAAAGGAAATTGCTGTTGTTACATTGGCAATTGTTGGTGCCATTACTGGGTTAGATGGTTCGGGCTTCTCCGGAATTTCTTTAGCAGGTTCGGTTGGTAGTCTATTCGGGAATGCCATTGGTGGGGGAACAGCCACTTTAACTGCTTTAGGGCAAATCACAGCTATATGGGTAGGCGGCGGCGCATTGATTCCTTGGGCATTAATCCCAGCAGCTGCTATTTGTAATGTCAGCCCATTTGAGCTGGCAAGACGAAATTTAATTCCTGTAGTCATTGGACTGATTGTGACAACGATAGTTGCTGTATTTTTAATTTAATAAAAATAGTAAGAGATGGTCACTAGGTTATCAGTAGCCATCTCTTTCACTCTCCGTATAATACTTTTGTAAAATGTCATAAAACATTTCTTTTAGTTGAGATTTTTTCATGCCTAAAATATAAGCCTCTATCAATAATTGCTCCACTTTCATAGCTATTTGGTGACATGAAATAGTCGTTGCTTTATTAGGATCTACGATAACAAATGCTCTAGACTGAGGCTTAATGGTGATGATCCCCTTTTTTTGAAGCTCTTTGTAGCTTTTATGAACTGTATGCAGATTGAGGTTTGTTTGTGCTGCTAGCTGGCGAATTGAAGGCAAATGTTCCCCCTTTTTTAAGCTTCCAGTCGCTATGGATAAAAGCAACTGCTGTGTGAGTTGTTGATAATATGGAATTTTGCTTCTTCGATTTACTTTTACATTCATTTGTCGAGGATTTCCTCCATATTAAAATTTCTTTTTGGCAATAAAATGATGCATGATAGCCATCATGAATAGTACAAGTAACAGTGTGACAATTATATTAAAGCTATACCATTTTTCTATGTCACCTGTCATGATTATCGTTGTAGCATACAAACTATTACTAGCTGGATTTATGACATCTAAGAATGGATGTAAACCAGCACAAAAACGACAAATAAATAAGACACCAATACTAATTAAAGCAATAAATGGTGTACTATTAAAAAATGTACTCATCATGGCAACAAATGTAATGATGAACAACAGCCAAATACAATAAAATGCTAAAGCTATCAATGCGCGCATTATCGGTACAGAGGTAAATAAATAAGATGTATAGCCAAGGGACATTGCATAGCCAAGCGAAATACATAGGACGGCTAAAATATAATGAGTAAGGAGTTTACTGTTTAAGTAGGATGTGATTGATACTGGCCTTGTTAAAATGAAGGCCATCATTCCATTCGCTTTTTCTCCTTGAATAATACCCATCGTTGCAATAGCAAGGATGATTATACCTAATTGATCAAATTGCGAATTAAGGGTTGAAGCAAGCACTTCTTCTCCCCCTGGCTTTGCCATTGTTGGATCAATTATAATCCCTTCTATACCACCCATTGATTGTAAAATAGCAGGCAAGAAATACATCATAATCGGCTGAGTTAAACCTAGGAGGATATAGACGATTGGTAGCCAAACGACTTTATATTCCTTTGTCATTTGATTCATTTCTTTTTTACTTAGTGCTATAAACGTATTCACTTCAAATTACACCACCAATTCTAAAAATATTTCTTCTAAGCTTTCTTGAAGGCCAAGATCAAACTTTGTAAATAGTACATTTGAATCCAATCCGTACTGTAGCAATCGATGGGCGTCCTTTTCCAAGTGATTGACATATACTTTAAAACCTTCCCCACAATTTTCGATTCTCTTTACATAAGGTAAATGTTCAATCGTTGTTAGCCACTTCACATCTTTCTTTTGAACCGCTAAAAAGATAGCTGAATCTTGATAGCGATTAAGTAACTCTAATTTTGTTGCATCTTCTATTTTGTAACCATTTTTAATGACCACAAAGCGCTCACAAACTTCCTCCGCATCGGCTAAAATATGTGTAGAAAGTAATATGGTCGTTTCTTTTTTTATGTCTTTTAATAGATTCAGCACTTCACGTCTACCAATTGGATCTAGGGCTGAAACTGGTTCATCCATAATGATGAAAGCTGGCCTGTGTAATAAAGCTTGTGCGATTCCAAGACGCTGTTTCATACCTCCTGAAAATGTTCCAACATGAGCATATGCTTCTTTCCCTAAGCCTACCTTTTCCAGAAGAATTGGGATGTCTTTTTGTAATTGATTTTTCGAAATACCCGAAAGTGTCCCCATAAAGGCTAAAGTTTCAGAGGCTGTCATCCACGAGAAGAAATTAGGGTACTGTGGTAAATAACCAATATGATTTTTCATCTTTGAAATTTTTTGCCCATCAAGTACAATGTCCCCTGCATCTGCATAAAGAATATCAGCAATAATCTGAATTAATGTAGATTTTCCTGCCCCGTTTGGTCCAATAAGCCCTACACATTCATTCGAATCTATAACCATTGAAAAGCTACTTACTGCCGTTTTCTGTTTAAATTTTTTCGTAATATTATTAATTTCTAAGCGCACGTTTATTGACATCCTTTCTTCCCATCACGAAATATAGAACAGAACCAATTGTATTAAAGAACAAAATAATAATGGCCCACATTAGTATGTTTTCTCTGCTATCTCTATGTTTATATAAATCTATTAGTGCAACAGTGATAAGTAAAAAACCTACGAGTACAAATGGTAAAAGAATTGGTAGTATGTTTGCCCAATCAATTTGATTTAAGTCTTCAAAACCATAGTGTAATTTCATTTTTATAACCCCTTTCATTATCATTATCAATAATGATAACAAAAGAATGAAAAAATTTCATTACCTTTTTACTGTACATCTTTAAAAAAACGCTATAGTATATTTTTTGATAATGTTCTCAAATTGATAACATTTGATTGCTTCCCTTGATACTATCTCATTTTCTGGTAGGAGGATCGGTTTATGCGTAATAAAGCAGAGGTATTAATGCACCCTGTGAGAATGAAAATTTTACAAGCTCTGATGCACAATAAAGAAGAGGGTTTAAGCACATTGGAGATGATTTCTGTCATTAAAGATGTACCACAAGCCACTCTATATCGTCATATCCAAATTTTAGTCGATGAAAATATCATAAAAATTGTGAAAGAGCGAAAAGTTCGTTCTGTTACAGAGAAGTTTTATGCATTAAATGAAGGAGCAGCAAAACTTAGTAAGGAGGATTGGACTCAACTCACAACCAAGCAAAAATTAAATTATATTTCCTACTATCAATTGGCTTTACTATCTCAATATCAAAATTATTTGCATTCACTTGATGAAAAAGAAAGCACAACAGATTTAGCAACTTTTTCTTTAATCGACTTAACGTTAACGGACGATCAATTCAAAAACTTTGAAAATGAATTAAACGATTTATTAACTAAATACTATAATATGACCGATTCAAATAAAGGTTTGGAGACTAAAACAATTGCTTTAAATATTATTCCAAAGCCTTAGGTACTATTGACGTAAAGAAATGGAGAAGATTTATGAAAAAAGGAAAGTCACTAGAAAATATACGAAAATTAATTATGATCATTATTGGGGCAGTTATAGCCGCATACGGACTAGAGGCCGTGTTAATTCCGAATGCTGTCATTGATGGCGGTGTAACAGGTCTTAGTATTATGGGTGCGCACCTCTTTGGTATCCCGTTAGGCGTACTGCTCTTTGTATTAAATATTCCGTTCATTTATATCGGCTACAAGCAAGTTGGAAAAACCTTTGCCTTAATGAGTAGCGCTGGTATTGCAGCATTATCGATTTCTACAGTGCTTTTACATGACGTCAAAACCATTTTAGGCCCAAATGATCCCCTCCTAATTGTCTTATCTGGTGGTATGCTCCTTGGTGTGGGTATTGGAATTGTCCTACGAAATGGTGGCGCTTTAGATGGCTCAGAGGTTTTAGCTGTACTATTATCTCGTAAAATTCCATTTTCAGTCGGCGATATTATATTATTTATCAATGCCTTTATTTTCTTAGGGGCAAGCTTTATCTTTGGCTTAGAGAGTGCTCTCTACTCAGCGTTAACTTACTATATTGCCAAAAATGTTATCGATATTATCCAAGTTGGTTTAGAAAAATCAAAAGAAGTTCGTGTTGTTAGTGGAAAATCCGAGGAGATTGGAGACGCTATCCAAGCCCGCTTAGGACGTGGTGTTACCTATACACATGGACGTGGTGGTTTCTCCAATGAACCAACAGAAATCTTAAACTGTGTCATTAACCGTATGGAAGAAAATAAATTAGTTTCGATTATTAAAGACATCGACGAAGGCGCTTTTGTAGTCATTTCTGATGTGTCAGAAGTTCGTGGTGGTAACTTTAAGAAACGAGATATCCATTAATTTCAAAGTAAGTAAGGCGCACTATACCTTACTTACTTTTTTTAGTTGCTTCTATCATATTTTACGCCTCCTATTAAACATAATCCTCCCAGCATTACTACTAAGGAAGCCCCAACTAAGGCATACTGATAGCTATTTGTGTAACTTGCAAGTGTGCCTGCAATGGATGGACCAATCATTTGTCCGAGCGCATAGCCAGCCGTTAAATAACCTATCATTTGATGACTATTAACTGGTGCAAGTTTCCTCGCTAATGTTGTACAAACAGTTGTAATTCCCATAAAGGTTGCCCCGAAAATGAAGGCACTAGCATAAAGGGTCATCGAATTTGTAGCTAGCGCAGGTAAAACAATACCTATCGCTTGCAGTAGCATAGAGATGAGTAAAATTTTCACATAGCCATAACGCTGTGCTAGCTTAGACCAAACGATACATGAGGGAATTGCTGCAACACCCACAACAAACCATACAAAGGCTGCATCTCCATGAAAGCTTGTCGACTCCTGTGCAATTGATACAATAAATGTGCCTGTGACAATATAGCCAAGCCCCTCTAAGCTATAAGCGATGATTAACCATTTCATCCAAGACTGAGGAGGCGTTTTCTGTGAAATTATCTGGCTTTCCACTAGTTGTTTACTTGGTGTAATAGGCTTAATGAATAGTACAATCAAGACAAACAATACAATACTAAATAAAGCTAATACGATCCAAGTTCCATTCCAATGGAAAACAGCTTGGATTGGTGAAACAATTACCGCACTTAATGCAATCCCTATTCCCACCCCACTATAGAACAGCCCCGATAGATGCATATGACTACTGCTGGCTAACTGGTCTAGTATAAGGCTTGTTATAACAACAAAAATAAAAGCACTCACAACACCCGAGATAAATCGTAATAAATACCAAATGATGATTACATTTGTAAAGCCCATGAAGGCTGTTGTTAAAATGCTGATAACAAGGGTAATTTGCAAAAAGAGAATACGTTTATTCCCTATTGGTAAACGGCCTGCCACCCAGGCTCCAACCAAATAACCTAAGTAATTACTTGTTGCTAAGTAACCTGCTGTTGCTCGGCTAAATTCAAAAGTTTCTTGCATATAAGGTAAAATAACCGTATACGAAAAACGGCCGATGCCCATAGCAATAACTAAAGCAAAAATACCCCCGATTAAATAGCGTACGGTTTGCTTGTGCATATCATCACTCCTTCTATTTCACTATATCGAATATCTAGGTATCAAAAATAGATCTAATTCTTTATAATAAGTATCAATAAAATTGATAGCTGGAGGGCATATGAATATTAATGATTTAACGATTTTTCGAACAGTCGTCCAAACAGGTAGCTTTTCTAAAGCTGCCACAGCACTTAATTACACACAATCCAACATCTCTATGAAAATACAAAGTCTTGAGGCACTCTACGAAACAACCTTTTTTTATCGTGGACATCGAGGGATACGGCTAACACCAAAAGGAGAACAATTCTACGAGTTAGTCCTAAAAATGCTTCATCTCTATGAAAAAACCTTTGAGATCATACATGAAACGGAGGAACAACGAGGCATTTTACGAATTGGTTCAATGGAAACAACTGCTGCATTGCATTTACCAACTCTGTTAAGCACATTTCATCAAGCACATGAACAAGTGGATATCACCATATCAACAAGCCCTTCTCAGTACAATATTGAACGGGTAGAAAACTATGAACTAGATGGCGCATTTGTTACCGGACCTGTTTATAAAGAAAATATAATGATGAAAGAGTTTGTCTGTGAAGAGCTTGTTATTCTCACTTCTAGCAAGCATAAACCTATTAAGCATCTACAGGATTTAGAGGGAAGCACTGTGATTACATTCCGCCACGGCTGTTCCTATCGAGCCATCTTGGAACATTGGTTACATGAAGAAGGGGTTCGACCACAAAATCGAATGGAGCTTGGTACGCTTGACGGTATTATTGGCTGTGTTGCTGCTGGGTTAGGTATTACCTTACTACCACTTGCCATTGCGGAAAAATATATGGCAACACAAGCATTAACATTGCACAAGATAAAGAACAAGCAAGCACATATTCCTACATGGTTTATTTATCGTAAGGACGAAGTACAATCCCCCATCCTAATTTATTTTTTAGAAGCCATAGAAGCTTATGACTATCCGACAGTTTGAGGGTTCTATCCGTCAGTTTTGAAATTCTATCCGTCATTTTAACAATTCTATCCTTCCCCTAATAAAAAAGCTGTTCAGCAGATTATCTCCACTGAACAGCTTAATATTAGGCAATAACGGTTTCCGCTATGTTAGAAGCATGATCACCAATTCTTTCTAAATTACTCACAATATCCGCAAATACAATACCTGCTGAACCTGAGCAAACTCCTTCATTTAATCGCTTAATATGCAACTTACGTAAACGTCTCTCCATATTATCAATTTCATTTTCTTTTTCTATCACTTGCTGTGCTAAGGAAAGATCACGCTTATCAAGGGATTCAATAGACATTTTCACAGTTTCTAATGTAAAAACAAACATATCTTCTAACTCCTGCATCGCTTGTTGACTTAAACGAACGCGATTACTATCCTTGTATTGCAGAAGCTCAATTATATTTTCTACATGATCACCAATTCGTTCGATATCCCGAATATTTTCAAATAAAGCATGATGCACTTGGGAATCATGGGTTGATAGAGATTGTTTTGATAGCTCCACTAAATATTCCGTTGATTTGCGGTCTAAATTATTAATGGCTTCCTCCAATTGGCCGACCTTGCCAATTAACTTAGCATCATCCGTTTTCAAAATCGTTAACGTTTCTTCTAGACCTTGAATACTATACTCGCCCATGCGCACTACTTCCATTTTTGCTTGACCTAATGCCACTGATGGTGATTTGATAATCAAATTTTTATCCAAAAATTTTGGTTTGTATTCAATAACTGAATCTTCGCCTGGAATTAGTTTCGTTACGACATAAGCCCAAACACCTATGAATGGTAACTGAATGATTGTATTGATGACATTAAACGTTCCATGTGCAAAGGCTATTTGCATTTTCGGCTCTAAATTGAGCACCCCTGCAATCCATTCCACATAGTTCGTAAATAATCCCAATATGAGCATAAAGATAATTGTACCCACTACATTAAATAGTAAATGTGTGGCAGCTGCTCGCTTTGCTGCAATAGAAGCACCTAAAGCAGCTAGAATTGCTGTAATCGTTGTACCAATATTATCTCCAAACAAGACAGGTAATGCCCCGTGTAAAGTTATTAAATCTTCAGCATAAAGCCCTTGTAAAATCCCTACTGTAGCTGAGGAAGATTGAACAATCAGGGTGAATATCGTTCCTACTAATACCCCTAAAATCGGCACATCAGACATTTGTACAGTCAAATCTAAAAATGGTTGCCAATCTCTAAGCGGCTTCATTCCACCACTCATAAGCTCTAAACCAATAAATAAACCTGCAAACCCGAATAATACTTGTCCCATATTTTGAATGAAACTCTTCTTAAAGAAAAATAAGCATATCGCGCCCACTGCCATAATTGGATATGCGTAAGCACCTACATCTATTCCTATAATAAATGCTGTGATGGTTGTCCCAATATTAGCTCCCATAATAACGCCTATTGCTTGACGCAATTTCATAAGTCCTGCGCTCACTAGTCCAACAGTTATAACGGTCGTACCTGAACTTGATTGTATGAGAACTGTAACCACAATACCAACTAGTACACCCATCAATGGGTTTGTTGTAAATTTATCTAAAATATCTCTTAGTCGATCACCTGCAGCCTTCTGCAAGCCATCTCCCATAAATTTAATAGCGAAAAGAAATAAGCCTAACCCTCCAAGAAATTGGAAAATCATCTCCTGTACATTGATAGCCAATCCATTCAACCCTTTCCTTGTTGTCAGACTTTATTATTAATAGTTTTAAGCTAGCTGTACATATCATTTACAATGGATTAAGTTAATGTTTACACGCCCTTTACAATTAGTCCAAAAAACGGACATATTCAAATCAAATTCAACAAAAAACAAACAAAAAAAACATGAAAAAATCTTCAATCAGATTTTCACATGTTTTCTTTTGACGACTGAATGCATTTCCATTAGGCTGTACTTAGACACTGAAGGGAGTTTTCTATGGATATTTTTATAGCTAGTAACCGCCAATTACCGATCCGCTACTATGTGCAGGAAGCAATTTGGATTCGACGTGGTGGCAGTATTAAGCTGCCAGATTTAACACTGCCATTTTTCGTTGAGGTAGAGATTAAAAATCAATATAATTTACATATCATTGCAGATTATATTATGGACTTTCAACGACAATACAAGCATACTGAAATCCAATTATTAATCAGAAACACAGCTACCCTAGCAACCCTGCAAGACATGCTGTCACATCATACACAAACACAACATGCCATTACTATTCTTCCATTGTAGTCAGTTATGAAGCTGCTAACGGCAATGTGATAATAAAGTACAGTGTCTCGTTTTTGTATTTTGCGTGAATCGTTCCTCCGTGAAGCTCCACTATGCTTTTCGCAATCGCTAGTCCAAGCCCTGAGCCCTCGGTTACATTTGTTCTCGATTGATCTTTTTTATAAAATCTCTCAAATAAACTAGCAAGCTCCACCGATGTAAAGGCATCACTTTGGTTCGCTACACAAATACGTACATGGTTTGCTTGTCCTTCAAGGGAAACCATAATTTTTCCTTCAGCAGTACTATAATTGATCGCATTGATGAGTAGATTATCAAAAACTCGTACAATCTTTTCCGAATCCAGCGCAGCAAAAATTCGATTCTCTGGAAAATGTTTTATAAAAATACGTTGTTTCTCCTCTGCTAACGGCACTAGTTCCTCCATTAGTTGTGAGAGCAGCTCATTTACACAAACTTGTTGTCGCATTAAAGTATTTTTATCATTCGTGAGCTTAGTATATTCAAATAAATCGTCTATTAAATTTTTTAATTGCTCGGATTTAGAAAAGGCTATTTTCAAATATTCGTCATATTGCTCTTTTGTCTCATACTTCTCTTCTCTTAATAAACGCAAATAACCCATGATTGAGGTAAGAGGTGTTCTAAGGTCATGTGAAACATTTGTAATAAGCTCGTTTTTTTGTTGCTCAATTTTCCTCTCCATCTCGATACTTGTCATAATTTCTTCTGCCATTTGATTAACATTATCCGTTAGTGAAGCAATTTCATCTTGGCCTTTTTTCTCAATACGAAAGGCTAAATTTCCTTTTGCGATTTCCATAACCCCCTCTGCTAATGCCTCAATTTGATTCATTTTGCGTTTTGTTATCAAGAAAAATGATACGATAAACAACATAACACCAATGAAAAAAGGTATGGGACCTTCATTCGTACTTGTGATGGCTTCTCCTTGTGGAAGCCCACTAACAAAGAAGTAATAATTTTTATCTTGTAAAGTTAGTGGCACTAATGTAGTAAACTCTTCACGAGAAGTTTCGATCATATGATAGGCATTTTCAAAAGGTTGATTCATTGTAAAGCCCATGACATGCCTTATTTCTTCATGCAAATCGATTTGTTGCTCTTTTACCTGCTTTGTTTTATATAAGATCTTACCTGCCTCATCTGTGACGACAATTTTGAATGCATTGTCCTCATTTTCTATTTTTCCATTTTCTTGATCGATCAATTCTCTTAATGCTTCAACACTATTTTCTTGGGTTGCCAATGCTGCTGTATCCTGTGCATGATAATACATCATCTTCATACTACCACTATAATCCACAATCACTGTCTCATTGTTATTCTCAAAAAATGGCACTACTGCACGTGCCACTAAAAAACTGCCAAGTGCACATAATAAAAACGTTGTAAATAGTTGAATACGAATGCTACGTTGAATATTATTTTTTATTTTCGCACCAATTTGCTTCAGAAACCTTGGGAACTTTAAAAGCCTAAAGAACTTTTTCAACTTTATACCCTACTCCCCATACGGTTTTAATATATTGTGGATTCCTTGGATTTGCCTCAATTCGCTCTCTAATTTTTCGAATATGTACCATTACAGTATTTTCCGATTGAAATGCTTCCTCTTTCCAAACTTTTTCATAGATTTGCTCTGCACTCATGACAATGCCAGGGTTACTAACAAGCAATTCCAAAATAGCAAACTCCCTAGGTGTCAGCTTTACTCTTTCATTGTTAACAAAAACTTCATGTGTCGCTGTATTGATACGTAAATCGCCAACTTCCAGCTCCTCTCTATTGCTGCTATGTAAGCCACTCATTTTCAGATAGCGACGGAGCTGTGATTTAATGCGGGCAATTAGCTCTAACGGATTAAAGGGCTTAGTCACATAATCATCAGCACCTATCGTTAAACCACTAATCTTATCCATATCTTGAGATTTGGCAGTTAGCATAATAATAGGCATTTCTGCTATTTCTCTTACCTTCATACACATTTCAATGCCATCTACTTTAGGCATCATTAAATCCAATACAATTAAATGTACTTTATGCTTCTTTACTAACTGTAAGCCCTCTTCTCCATCACATGCCTCTAACACATGAAATCCCTCATTTTTCAAATAAATGCCTATCAGATTTCTTATCTCTTTTTCATCATCTACAATTAAAATTGTTTCATTACTCATCTAATCCCACCATTAATCAAATATTTTCCATTCATAATGCTCCTCCATTTTAGCTATTTTTTTATTTTCCGTATATAAAAATAATAAATACAGCTAACAGTCACGATGAATAACCCAAAGTAAATACCATATTTCGTAGCAATCAAAGAAATATATTCAATTTGACTGCCAAATAATAAACCTAGTGTAAAATAAATCAATGTCCAGACAAAGCCTGTTGTATAGGAAAATAAGGCATATGTTTTAAAAGACATATTATTCATTCCCACCAAGTAAGGGAGGATATGTCGAACAATTGGAATAAAGTAACTCAGGACTAATGCAAAGTGTCCATATTGATCTAACAATTCTTGTGATTTGGTTAAGTACTTTGCCTTTTTCTTTTTCACAAGTTTATCGAGTACACGATGACCAAATAGTTTTCCAAGTATAAATCCTAGAGAAAGCCCTGAAACAACGCCTAAATAAGTAAGTAAGAAAGATTTCCATATGATCAATTTTCCTAGCGACGATAGAAAACCACCACTCATGACAATCATTTCATCTGGTAGCGGCATGCCTATGATCCCTAGCCATAAACTAAAAAACAAAGCAAAATAGCCATATTGTTCAATAAATAATAAAAGATCCTTTAGCTCCATTAGCTGACCCTCGTATTTCCTAGCCTACAGCTCAATACATAGGCTGGTGGCATATTAATCCATACTTTCTCATGTGAAATATTCTGAAAATAGGTTTGAAAAAATGATTTTTTTACAAGTGAATATTGGAAAGTAATGAATTTTCCATTGTACAAACAATCCCTCACATTTCTTAAAATACAACACGATACTTCCGCCTTTAACGAAGTAAATGGCAGTCCAGAAATAACATAATCTATTTTTTCGATATTCAAATCTGTCAAATATTGCTTCAAATTTTCTGCTGAACCATGGATCACTACAACATTGGCTACATGAGCAAATTGCCTACGCAGTTTCTCACAAAAAATCGCATTATGTTCAATGAGAACAAGCAATGTAGCTGGCTTTTTTCTTTTCACAAGCTCCTTTGTAAAGGCCCCCATCCCAGGGCCAAGCTCTATAATGCATTGAGCCGTCTCAAAGCAAATAGGTTGCACCATTTTATGCGCTAATTTCTTAGAACTAGGTGATATAGCGCCTATTGTTTTTGGATGCTTTATAAATTCAGTAAGGAAGGTGATGAGCTGCATTTAGTTGTCTCCTCGCTTTGCTTTCTTTATTGATGGTTTTAACTATAAAGAGACTTTCTTAAAGATTTGCAAGGAGAATTCTTAACTTTTTCTTAATAATTGACATTATTTAGTTAGTAGATCAACACGATCTCATACGGTGAAACAAAAAAGTCACTCATGTTCATTCATGAGTGACTTAATTGCTTGATTTCTATATTCATCTTCATTTTTCTTTTTACACTCTTCATCCCTAAATGCTCATAAAATTCAATTTCATTGGTATTGAACTCACACACATTAATTCTATAGATGTAGCCCCCTCCCCATTCTTTACAACGTTCAAGTATCCGTTTCCCCAAGATGATTGATCGCAATATAATCTTCATTTTTAGCTGTATCAATAGTAATGAACATATTTTCCTCTCTTCTTATAAAGGCATGGTTCTTTCTTATACGACTTATTGTAATTTTAATCTTTTACTCTATGTCTCATGATTCCTTTTCTAATCCCTCTTATAATTAATTGCCCTAAAACATAAAAAATGAAACAAAGATAATGGCTACATCTCTTCCAAAAGGCTTAAACCAACTTCCATCATCATCTATAAAAAAATGGCCTAACATTAAAGACAAAGCAGTCATCAAAAAATTTAGGACAATGAACAAAGGTAGATGATCATTTCTAGATACTATGCCAACTCCAATAATGAAAAAAAGAAATAACGGAAATAAGAAGCTAGCCTCTTGGTTTGAGAGGTGGCTATTATACTCGTAAAAATGAAATAAAAACGGGAATGGAAATAGCGACAACATACTTTGAATAAATCTTTTCATTTCAGCTACACCTCCACAAAAATATAATATGATTATTTAAGTGTAATTTTACACTAATTATATTCTTTTATCTATAATAAATAAAATGTATAGGATGGTAATTCTTCTGTATTAACTTCCTCCTGAACATCAGTACAATTTCCCTTAAGATTCATAAAAGATTAAAAGGTACTTCGTTCTAATGACTATTTCCTACATAAAATAGGCATACAATTGCTGCCAATCGAATAGAAACCTATATAGGGAACATTTAGTCATGGGAAAAATAAAGTGGGGTGTGTAAGGATGCTTAAAGTAAATGATGCAAAAGAAATGGTACTTGAAATTGTGCAAGATGACCCATTGTTTGTGGCACTGCAACATACACCTTTAGAGGAAAACCTCTATAATGATGGGTATTTAGCAGAGATCGATGATTCGAAACACTATACAATTGCAGAAGTCGCGGGCTGGTTTGATATTACAGACGCCATGCTTCGCTACTATTTAAAACCATTTGAACAGTATATTTTTGACAATGCTTCGCCCAATACAAATAGCAATATTCGTTTAAACCTACCTGCTATATTGAGATTGCGCATGATTTTATTATTGAAGGATGAGTATCGTGTAAGGGGGATTAAATTATTGCTAGGTATTGATGATAACGGTCAGTTGCTGAAACACCAAATTACCGCAACGACCATGGATTCTGAGGATTTATCACATAAAATCGATTTGCTTGGAAACGTCCTACAGCAAATGATTCAAACAGGTCTTTTTCAGATTTTGCCGAATGAAGAGCAAGGGACATTACAAGTTAACATTAATCAGGACTTTCTTGACAAAAACATTCAACGTCTTTCGACCGATTCTATCCTTCAAGTGGAAGAAATTCAAAAAGAAACGTTGGAGCTAAAGCAGGAAAATGAGCATCTACAAAATCAAATTACCGAGCTGCAAGAAAATAGCGTGAAGGACATTGTCCAAAAGATTAGAGAGCGTCATATAGAAAATGAAATCGTTTCTACATTACGTACAGAAGCATTACAGCAATATTCCCAAAATCATAAAGTCGGTTTTTTCACCAAATTTTTCAAGTCCGCACAAATTGAAATGGACAAAGAGCAGTTCGTTCTAAGCTATATTTCAAAGCATTTAGAAGAACGTTTAGAAATTGCATTGAACAATTATTATGATAAGTAAACTGAAGCAATGGAGAGCATGAGTGAGACTATTGGAAATGGTCACAATCATGTTCTTTTTTATTTTCCCAAATCACATTGACCACAGTAGTCAATTTCTATATAATGGCATAAAATATGACGGAAAGGAGTAAAAAATTGTATCAAGCTTTTATGAATTTAACCGAAGAAAAGCGCCAAGCAATTATTAATGCTGCCTTAAGGGAATTTTCGCTCAATAACTATGCTACCGCTTCAACAAACAAAATTGTGAGCAATGCCAATATATCAAAAGGCATTTTATATCACTATTTTGGTAGTAAAAAAAATTTATATCTTTTCTTATATGACTATACAACTACTAAATTCTCTGTGGCACTTAATCGCCAAATTGATTTAGCAGAGCCTGATATTTTTAAGCGTTATGAACAGATCATGAAAATTAAAATTGATCTCATGAAGCAATATCATGCGCTGTTTGATTTTTTGAAAAAGGCCTATGCTGAAACAAGCTCTGAGGTACGAGATGAACTAAATCATTACAATGCCGCTTTTCAAAAAAATGCTTATGTAACTGCATTCGAAGGAATTGATACTAGTTTATTCCGAGAAAATTTGGATATAAAAAAGGCAATTGATACTATTCAATGGGTAACAGATGGTATCAGTCATCGTTATGAGGAAAGATTAAAAGCGCATGTAGATAATCAAGAGCTCTTTAATGAATTAATCGAGCAATGCATGGAAGAGGCTAGTGAATATTTTCTATTTTTGAAAACATTATTGTATCAATAAAATGGGGTGAGTGACGTGTCCATGATTGAAGTAAACCATTTAACTAAAAAGTTTGGCGATTTTTATAGTATACAAAATGTTCATCTACAAATTCCAAAGGGTGAAGTGTTCGGTTTTTTAGGACCAAATGGGGCAGGAAAATCCACAACCATACGCCATTTAATGGGTTTTTTACAGCCAACTGAGGGCTCTTGTTTCATTAACGGTTTAAATTGTCGGGAGGCATCTGCAACCATCCAACAAGTTGTTGGCTATTTACCTGGAGAAATTGCGTTTATTGATAAAATGACGGGTAAGCAATTTATTCACTTTATTGCTAAGTTAAGAGGGATGAATGATTACACCCATGCCGAGGAATTAATGCATTTCTTTGAATTAGATGCTTCTGGGCTCATAAAAAAAATGTCGAAAGGTATGAAGCAGAAGGTTGGTTTAGTTTGTGCCTTCATGCATCATCCCGAAATTGTCATTCTAGATGAACCTACTAGTGGTTTAGACCCGCTCATGCAAACCAAATTTATTGAATTCATTTTAGCTGAAAAGGACAAAGGAACGACCATTTTCATGTCCTCTCATATGATTGAAGAAGTAGAGAAAACTTGTGATCGTGTAGCGATTATTAATACAGGTAAAATCGTGGCGACTGAAACCATTACAGATTTAAAGAAACGTAAATCTAAAAAATACATGCTTGAGTTTCAAGATGAGCAAGAGCTCACTCGCTTCCTTGATGAGGAATATGTACTTGAACGTATCTCTTCTACAAAAGTTATGATTACTATAATGGGAGACCTTCAAGCATTTCTCCATACGCTATCTAACTATAAAATTATAGACTTAGACGTTATTTCCCAGTCACTAGAAGATATTTTTATGCATTATTACGAAAGTGGAGGTGCTTAATCATGAATTTTACCTTATTCAAGCATGAGTTATTTGCCTCTCTTAAACTATTCACCATAATTATCGGTGTACTAATGCTATATATTGTCAGTGTAATTTATATGTATAACCCAGAAATGACGGATACACTAAAAAAATTAACAGAAACAATGCCTGAGATGATGGCAGCCTTTGGTATGACCAGCATTGGCGATACCTTGATAGAATTTCTCTCCACCTATTTATATGGATTTTTATTAATGATTCTTCCTTTGGTATTTTCTATCATGTTAGCCAATAAGCTCATCATGGGCTATATTGATAATGGTTCGATGGCATACTTAATCGCTACACCGAATACACGTTTTAAAATTGTCTTTACACAAGCACTATTTTTGATCATCAGCCTTTTTACACTCCTTGCTGTTACTACGTTGGTCATGATTGTCTTTGCAGAAATATTATTCCCTAATGAGCTGGACATAACGGCCCTACTGCTGTTAAATTTCGGGCTATTTTTATTGCACTTTGCCATTAGTGGATTCTGTTTTCTTATGTCTTGCAGCACGAAAGATTTAAGAACATCCTATGCCTATAGTGCTGGCATTCCCATTGCCTTTTATCTGATTGAGGCACTGAGCAATATGGGGGGTTCACTAGACAAATTACAATACATTACAATCTATTCATTGTTCGATTCCGTTCAATTAATCCAACAAAATAGCTCTTGCTGGTGGATGCTAGGTACACTTTTCCTCATTGGCTTGCTTTGCTATAGTCTAGCAATTCGTTTTTTTGTAAAACGAGATTTGCATCTCTAATTTCTAGCCGCTACAGATCCAGTGCTGTAGCGGTTTTCATTAAATAGTACCTACTACATTTCCTAAAAAACGTATTAATCGAAAATGTAGAGCGACCATTTCTTCTACTGTTAAGTTCTCGTTCCCCTTGTCCAACCACTCCTGAATGACCCCTAAAATGGCAGATGCTATAAAGGCTTGTAAGTATTGTTGAAACTCTGGATCTTGTGCTTCCTTGCGTATAAGCGATAATCTGTCCAAAATATGACTCCCAAAGATCATTTTCACCTTTTGTGTAAAGCTAGGGCTCCCCTGCTCTCCTAATAACATACGAAAAGCTGGTGCATGCTCTTTTATACACGTTATCACCTTGATAAATGGCTGATAAAGTTGCCCCATTTTTAACGTTTGAAAAGCATCCAACGGCTGAACATGTTTGACATAGCGCTCTAACTCCTTTAATAGCTCTTGCTGCAAATCCTCCATCACATCATATTTATCTGAATAATGTAAATAAAACGTGCCACGATTAATTTCAGCTACTAACGCTAAATTCTTTACAGTCACACGCTCAAAGCCTACCTCCTCTACTTGTTGGATAAAAGCATTTTTAATGGCTTGCTTCGTTTCAAAATTCATTTTTTCATGTACAGACACATATTTCCCTCCATTTACTTAACACTTGCTGGCAAACTGTTGATTGTATTTGCTCACATGCTACCGTAAAATTTTTATCAAATCAACATTGTGTTCAGTGAAGGAGTGAGGACCATATGGGCAACCAGGCAATCTCTATTAAGTCTCTCGAAAAACGATTTCAACATAAGCAAGTTATTGCCCCCCTTTCTTTGGATGTTCCCAAGGGACAGTTAATGGGCTTACTCGGTCCGTCAGGCTGTGGTAAAACAACACTAATCAAAATGATTATGGGCATGCTGAAACCTGATAGTGGTACTATTCAAGTATTAGATTTGAATGTTCCTCATAAACAATTATTAAATGACATTGGCTATATGGCACAATCAGATGCACTTTATACAGATTTAACGGGAGAAGAAAATCTACATTTTTTTGCAAAGCTTTATTCACTATCTAAAGCGGAACGAATAGAAAGAGTAGCCTATGCGGCAAGCCTCGTTCGTTTAACAGATGACTTACGACAAAAAGTAGAAAATTATTCGGGGGGAATGAAACGTCGATTATCTCTTGCTATTGCCCTTATTCAAAATCCTAAACTACTCATTTTGGATGAACCAACGGTGGGGATAGATCCTGTCTTAAAAAAGGAAATTTGGCAAGAACTGATTCGTTTAAAAGATCAAGAACAAAAAACCATTTTAGTGACGACGCATGCGATGGATGAAGCGGAAAGATGTGATCAATTGGCCATGCTGAGAAGTGGACATATTATTGCACAGGGTACCCCACAAGAGTTAAAAGAACATTATCAAGCAAAAGACTTTGAGGAGGTGTTTGTAAAAGCTGGAGGTGACGTTCAATGAGAATAAGTGCTATCATCACAAGAATCATCCAACAAATGAAAAGAGATAGACGGACACTTGCTTTATTATTTTTAGCCCCACTTCTTGTCTTGTCCTTAATGTATTTTATTTTCAATAGTAATGAGGCTTCCGTCACACTTGTGGTCTCTAATGCGCCCGCCCCATTGATCGACAAATTAAAAGAGACTGATTTTACCATTATCGTGGACAATGATTTTTCAAAAAAACAGCTACAAGATAAAGAGTATAATGGTTGGCTAGCAGTAGAGCAAAATGTTAGTAAGTTAACTTTATTAAATGATGATCCTTCTCTGGCAAAGGCTTTAACGATGCAACTTGCTCAAATCTTACAGCCTACACAAGCCTCTATAGGCAGTATGAAAACGGACTATGTTTATGGTGATCAGGATACGGCTATTTTTGATATATTTAGTCCTATGCTCATTGGCTTCTTTGTTTTTTTCTTTGTTTTTTTAATTACGGGCATTGCCTTATTAAAGGAGCGTACTTCTGGAACATTGGAGCGTTTACTAGCGACACCGATTAAACGTTCAGAAATTGTAGCAGGCTATATGGTTGGCTATGGTTTATTTGCGTTCCTGCAAACAATTATTATCGTCCTGTTTGGTATTTATGTGCTCGATATTGTCCATGTTGGCTCCATCTGGCTTGTCCTACTCATCAATATGATGGTTGCTCTTGTCTCGTTATCCTTAGGTGCGTTGCTATCTAGCTTTGCCGCTTCAGAATTTCAAATGATGCAATTTATTCCGCTTGTTATTGTTCCTCAAGTGTTCTTTTCGGGTATTTTCCCGCTGGATAGTATGGCGGAATGGCTTCAAAACATTGGGCGTATCATGCCTCTATACTATGCTGCGGACGCATTGAATGGTGTGATGTATAAAGGTTATTCACTTTCTGATATTATAGTGAATCTCAGCATTCTTGCTTGTTTTGCCATTGTTTTCATTACGTTAA
Organism: Lysinibacillus sp. JK80; assembly: GCF_027557635.1. NCBI lineage: Bacteria > Bacillati > Bacillota > Bacilli > Caryophanales > Bacillaceae > Lysinibacillus > Lysinibacillus sp. JK80. The sequence continues at coordinate 1,735,962 of NZ_CP058997.1, forward strand.
ATATTATCAGTTTAAAAAAATATCGTTCGTTGTAATCAATCCTTAAAAGTTCTGCTATTTAAAAAGCAGAGCTTTTTTATGTAACTTAAATAACTAAAAACAGGAAATATAACCAATTTAATTGAAGTGAATGGTCGATTTTCATTATAATTATTTTATGGAGAAGAATTATCCAAAAATAAAGGTGTGTGAAGATGACTACTATTTTGGAAGTACAAAACATCTGTAAACAATACAATGGGAAAAAAATTTTAGAGAATGTATCGTTTTCAATTCCGTCCAATCAAATCATTGCTCTAGTGGGGAAAAATGGTTCTGGAAAAAGCACTTTACTCAAGATTATTGCAGCATTCATTAAACCAGACAGTGGTTCTATTGTGAAGCATAAAACGTCTTTAAAAGTTGGCTATGTACCAGAAACAACTCCTTCTCATATTTTATTTACGCCTCAAGAATATCTTTATCACATGGGCTGTATAAGAGGTATGGCTAAAAAGCAGCTTTTGCAGAAGATAGAAGAATTACTTGATATGTTTCAACTAAAAGAGGAAAAAGATACAAGGATTGTCCATTTCTCTAAAGGGATGAAGCAAAAGGTGATGATTATGCAGGCGATGCTAGAAGAAACTGATCTACTGATAATGGATGAACCATTGTCAGGACTTGATGCCAAGGCACAAAATGATTTCGAACAAATCTTAGCTAGAGTAAGAAGCAAAGGACTCAGTATCCTCTTAACCTGTCATGAAACCAAATTACTCGAAAACCTTGTAGACTCCGTTTTACTTATTCAAGAGAATACGATCATTCAGATAGAGGGTTTCGATCGCAATCCAACGCATCGATTAATTTTTGAGATTGCTAGCCTGTCATTACTCGATGAAATCATACCTTCTATGGAGATTCAACAAAAACAACTTCTAGTGAATGGACATTATGAAATAGTGACGATTGTTCCAGCAAAGGATTCAGATGAAATTTTACTGAAATTATTACAACACAATGCTTCAATTAAATATTTAGCTACTGTCCACTACAAAAAAGAACAATTCTCTTCTCATTTTTGAAAGGAGGAATCGAAAAAGATGAGCAGTTTAGTACGTTATCAATTGATAAATTATTTAAGAACCTATCAATACGTTCCACCTTTTACAATCTTCATTCTATGTCTTATCGTTAATTATACTTTTGTGCCTAATCCAATATTAGATAGTTATTCATTTACATCTCTTGTGCTCTTTTTTTTAATGGGCTGGTTTACTGTTACATTATTTCATGCTGAAGATGAAGGACAAAAAATGATTACTACCCTTCATACGAGAAAAACAATAGACTACAATTTAGGGATATTCATCATTTGTGGGCTGCTTGCCTTTAGCCTAAGCTGTGTTTCTGTCATCTATCCAATCCTAATAGAGGCATTTTTTGAGAAGCCCAAACTATTACATATTTTACTAGGTTTCTTATCTCATTTTAGTTTATCGTTACTTGCCATTGCTCTCACTGCTTTATTTACTAGGGAACTCGTGAAAAATAGGCGAAATACGTGGTGGGGTGTAATAGGCATCCTTATTATTTCTGTCGTGATCGCTACTTTAAAAGATTCTATTCTAACTGGACTTCTTTGGTTACTTCCTCCTCTTCATTTTTCATTAGAAATGATGAGTGTGGGCGATCAAATTGAAGTTATACCCAACGTTTTTTATTGGCAATACACATGGATTATAATTTATGCATTCCTTATCATTGTTTTGTTTTTTTTCCTAGTCAACCGAAGAAAATGATTTAGACATCTTACTAAGGAGAGATAGTATGTATGAGCAACGGGAACATCAAAGTACTAATTGTTGAAGACGAAAATGATATAGCTAATATTATAAGGGACTACTTAAGTGTTAATGAGTTTGATTCACATATAGCTGCATTTTTGGCGGCTGGATTTCGACCAAAATAATTGCTAAAACGTCGCCTCGCATATTAATTGTTGAATAAATAAATTTGGCCCCTACTAGTTTAGGGGCCAAATTTATTTATTCAAAAAAATTCTCTTCAGATAGCACGACAATATTGTTTCTTCGAAGCAATGCCGTAGTTACTCCTTCGCCAGCTAATTTTGTTCCATTAAACGCACCGTTATAAATCTTTGCACTGCCACAGGATGGGCTATATTCCTTTAAAATGACATGAGTTGCCCCTACCTCAAGTGCTTTTTGTAAGGTTGCATAGGCTCCCTTCAGATATAAATCTGTGACATCTCGTCCAGAACTTTCAACCACTGTTGCGTTGCCATCAAGTACATCTTGTCCATTGCCACCTACAATTTCAGCCGGTTCGCGGGGCGTTGAAAAGCCTCCCATAAGCTCTGGGCAAACCGTGACAGCTTTATTTTCTAACACAAGCTTTTGTATTTTTTCATCTATACTGTTTGTGCCATTATAACGAACATTTAAACCTGCTAAGCAAGCACTTATTAAAATCATCGTTTTCTCACTCCCTCTACTATCTTTATTCCACTATAACACGCATGCTACAATAATTTTATGAAGACTAAGGGAGGAGATAAAATGCCTGATCCTATTTTGATTTTACCTTATACAGATGAATGGGCTAAGGAATTTCATAGCATAGGCTGTCAATTACGGGAGGCCTTAGGAAACATAGCGCTGAGAATTGATCATATTGGCTCAACTGCTGTAACAGGGCTAGCAGCAAAGCCTGTAATTGATATACAAATATCCGTCACATCGTTTACACCATTGGCAGCATTTAAAGCTTCATTAGAATCTCTAGGTTTTAGTTATCGAGCAGAAAATCCAGACAAGTCTAAACGCTATTTTCGAGAGGCTCCAGGAGATAGACGAGTACATATTCATGTTCGACAGGCTGGTAGTTGGGCAGAGCAGCTAGCCTTATTATTTCGAGATTTTTTGCGCCGTCATCCAGATTACTGTCGTCGCTATGAGCAGGTAAAATATGAATCGGCTAAGAAATACCAATATAATCGTCAACTTTATACAAAATCTAAAGAATCGATCATATGGGAAATTTTAAAACAAGCAAATCATTGGAGTCAGCAGACTGGCTGGTCCCCTGCCAATTCAGATAACTAAAGAAAAGGGAGGAACAAACTTGGCTGAATTTACAATTTGTTTTCTGAAGAAAGGTGATTATATCCTTTTATTGAATAGAGATAAGCCTCAGTGGATGGGCGCATGGAATGGTGTTGGTGGCAAAATTGAACAGGATGAAACACCATTAGCTGGTGCCTTACGAGAAATTAAAGAAGAAACAGGCATTACGGTTGAGGATATTACCTATAAGGGTAAGATTACCTGGACAGATGGCGTTGTTAACTATGGCTGTATGTATGCGTTTATAGCGGAACTACCTGAATCTTTTCCATATGTAACACCGATAAAGGTTGCTGAGGGCATTCTTGATTGGAAGGAGCTTACTTGGATTTTACACCCTGAAAATGTAGGTATTGCGGACTTAAAATATTATTTACCTAAGATGCTTAATGAAACAACTAACTATGATTATATTTTTACATATCAAGACAAGAAATTAGTCAATATCTCTTCAGCACCAATTGAACAAACATCGACTGTCTAATAATAAATAAGCCTCGTCCATGCAATAGGTGCATAACGAGGCTTGTTTTTAGAATCTTGGTTGTGCAAAGCGCATTCTGCATATTGACCAATTTAAGCTTGTATTTTGGATGTCATCATGTATTTCCCATAAGCTATCCACGATTCGCAATTCAACATTGCGCTCCAATAACGCTTTAGCTATATCATTGATCTCTGAGACATGGATGGGCATTTGTGTTATTTCACTCGTATAATAGCCCGCAATATCATCCTGTAAAGTGAATCCATTACTATCAAACTCATATAGGTAAAGACTTGTAGTTTTCAATACTTCTAACCACTTGTTTTCTATGACTACTACATGTGAAGCTTGATGTAGATATTGCTGTCTGTCCTGCTCTGTTGTTTGATCTCCTGCATGAAAGCAGACACGCGGACAATCTCTTGGCGTTAAATAGTTTGGCAGGCATCTTTCGTTGATTGCCCATACTAGCCCTTTTTTAGCATCTAAATCTGGTCGCTCAGGCAGTCGTGGATGAAAAATCATAATAGTAGGGTCTTCACTGACATGAAATAAACGCATGGTTACTTCTCCTTTATTTCTTTAATTTAAAAACAATAAAATCTGCACAATGCAAATCTTCCACAAATTGAGGGTACTTCTTTAGCATGTCTTGTGATGGCTTGGGCTCTACAATAGTCTCAATAGTAAATCCAGCTTGCCTAATTGCTTGCACATAGCTTGTTAATGTTCGGTGGTATAGAACTATTGGTGGGTCAGCATCTAGCTGGTGATACTCCCCTTCATAAAAATAGCGTTGGACTTTCCAATACTGTTGATCTAGCTGCTCATGTCTCATCCATCCACTATTTGGTGTCACAAAGCATGGATGTAAAATCGAAAAAATAAAAGTGCGATTAGGTTTTAATAATCGAAACATCTCACATAGAGCAGCCTGATAATCCTCTAAATCTTGGAGAACCATATTTGAAACAATACCATCAAATTGTTCATCTGCTAAAAAGGATAAATTTTCACAATTCCCGTGTAAAAATTGAATAGCTTCCTGCTGTGGTGTTCTTTCCATAGCAATGTCTAGCATTTTTTGTGAAAAATCAACAGCTGTTACTCTTGCACCCTTCTTTATCAGTAATCTGCTTAAATAGCCTTCTCCACATCCTGCATCTAATAGATGGTTTCCATCTACCTCACCTAGCAAAGAAAAGATAGTGGGATTTAACAGTACGACACGATGAATATCCCCCTGCTCATCGTAGTTTGCTGTATATCTTTCCGCATATCGATTCCAGCGTTGAATAGCTTGTTCTGTGTTCATTTACAGTCCCCATTTCAAAGTAAAATCGTAACGTTACGTCCTATGTGCACTTGTCTATTTTTCCATATAAAGAAAAAAATATATAGACTTTTATTTTATTTTTTAATATCATGTAGATAGAGGCACGGCTTCTTTAAGTAAATGATAAAGCCAGAAATCCTATTTGGATTTCTGGCTTTTATGCGTTATATAGAAATTGTATGTTCAGCAACAGCTTCTTTTTTTACAGTTAGCCATCTACCAATTACCATAACGAGCAATGCAAGAAACACTATGACACCAGCAAATATAAGTGCTGCTTTATAGCTACTATAAACTTCGACCAGTTTTCCTGCGATAATCGGTCCGATAATTTGTCCAAAAGCATAAAAGGTTGTTAATAAAGAAACAACGAATCCGCTCTTTGTCGGGAATAGCTGTCGTGCATAGGAAGTAGTTAGCGTGACAATTCCTACAAAGGTTAGACCGAATAAAAAAGATGCTAATAAAACGCTCCATACCGTTTGTGCAAAAACAGGTAACAGGATACCAACCACTTGCAGTATGTATGCCACAAACAAAATTTTTATAGCTGAAAACTTCTCTAATAAGACCGTCCAAACAGGAGCTGAAGGAATAGCCGCGAGCCCCACAATGACCCAGCTATAGGAAGAGTAAACTTGAAGAGAAGGAATATTATGAATAATATCGACTAAAAAAGTACCTGTAATAATATAGCCTAACCCCTCTAAACCATAGGATAAAATCAGCCATGGCATAAAACCCTTTGTCATTTTTGTATCAAGAGATTTCGTAACTTTTGTGCTGTCCTGCACCACTAAACTTCTCCATAAATAAGAGGTAATAAATAAAAAAATCGCTGATAAAATTCCTAAGCCTAACCATGCACCCTGCCAAGCAAATCTTGCTTCTATAGCAGGTACACATAAACCTGAAATAGCAATCCCTAAGCCTATACCACTAAATACATAGCCAGACCAACGTGATAATGAATGCTTCGCCAAGTAATCCATAATAATACTCGATGTTAACACAAAAATAAGGCCCCCTGTAATGCCCGCAATTAAACGCAGAACTAGCCAAACACTATACACTTCTATTAAGCCCATTAATATAACAGATAGGACATTGGTAACAACACTTGCCATTAAAACATTTTTACGTTGACGATAAATGAACCCTGCCCATAATGCGCCAATGAAATAACCAATATAATTGCTTGAAGCTAAAAAACCAGCCACTTCCAATGAAAACCCTACATCATGACGCATAAAGGGTAGAATCGGTGTGAAGGCAAATCGACTAATCCCCATAGCAACAACTAATAATAAAATTCCTCCAAAGACAATTCCTACATGTTGTCGATTAATGATGAACCCCCCTCTCATATATTCTACTGTAATTAAAAGGATACAGAGCGCAAATTAATAAATCTAATATATAATGTATATAAAAGCATAAAAAAAATTTATGAAAGGTGTAACGACATGAATTTACATGCTCTACGTTTATTTACAAAGGTGGCTGAACTCAATAGTGTTTCCAAAGCGGCACAGACACTTATGATTAGTCAGCCTGCTGTAACCATTCAAATTCGAAATTTAGAGAAAGAACTAGGCTTGACACTGCTAGAAGCCAAAGGTAGGGGCATTTCGCTAACACAAAATGGTACTTTTTTATACAAACAGGCACAGCGCTTATTTGATCTAGAAATTGATATTGAAAATAAAGTTGAACAGCTTAAAAATACGGGCAATGAAGAACTGCAAATTGCCTCCACACATGTTCCCTCCCATTTTTTACTACCTAAATGGTTAGCTCAATTTAAACAAGTTTATCCAGCAACACATATTCATTTAAAGACCGCCAATTCCCAGCAAGTGATTGAGGATTTACTCCATTATAAAGCTGATTTAGCTTTTATCGTCAAAGAAGATGGACATCATGCTGATATTAATTATCAATTTCTAATGAATTTGGATTATTGGTTTATTGTGCCGCACAATCATCATCTGGCAGGTCAAACAGTATCGCTTGCAGAACTTATGCAGCAGCCCTTCGTCACAAGGGAGGATGGTAGTTCCACAAAAGAATACTTAAATGCTCTATGTAAAGTGCATAAAATCCCTCCACCGAAAGTAGGTTTACAACTAGACGGGATTAATGAATCCATACATGCCATTGCGGCAGGTTTTGGTACAATGCTAGCACCATCCATAGCAGCTTCTAGCTTTATTCTACAGCAGCAAGTTGCCCGCGTTTTTATTAAGGACATTGATATCCAACGACCGATTTACCTTTGTACCAGAAAAAATGAATTGCATCACTCCACATCCTTTAATAATTTTCTTCACATCATCAATGAATCGATCATATAGAAAGAAGGCACTCTCAAATAGGTGCCTTCTTTTGTTATCTATCAACGCTTGTCAAAGCTGTAAAAATGTAGTTAAAAAGGTGCATGCATTTCTTTAGTCATTATATTAATATTCGTTTTTTTGTAGACTTAATAGTTTTTATAGCCTATAATAATCCGTGTTATTATCAATAAACGAACATTAAGGTGGTTTTTATGTCTGAATATACGCATATTTTCAAAGGAACAGCTTTTACTAGTAAATCTGCTACTGACGTTCACATTTTAAAGGATTATTTATTTTTCATTAATGCTGACGGTATGATTGTTAAAACTATCGCTCCCGAACAACCTGATTACCAACAAATATTAATTACATATCAAAATCAAAATAACTTCCATGCATTAGCTGAAGGCCAATATTTCCTACCGGGATTTGTCGATTTGCATGTACATGCACCTCAATGGGCACAATCTGGGACAGCTTTAGACATTCCTCTTTACGATTGGTTAAACACATATACTTTCCCTATCGAATCAAAATTCTCCGATTTAGTATTTGCTCAAGAAGTTTATGAGGATTTAGTAAGCACACTACTTGCCAATGGTACAACTACATCATTATATTTTGCGACGGTTCATAAGGAGGCCAGTGTACTTTTAGCGAAAATCTGTGCTGAAAAGGGACAGCGAGGATTAGTCGGAAAAGTGGTCATGGACGATCCTGAACAGAATCCTGATTTTTATCGAGATGAAAACACAAAAACCGCATTAGAGGATACGGAAGAATTTATTTTAGCTGTAAAAAATTTAGCCAAAACGACTAAACAGGGTGTTTACCCCGTTGTCACTCCTCGCTTTATTCCAAGCTGTACAGACGGTGCCTTAAAGGGCTTAGGTGAATTAGCTGCGAAATATGATACACATATCCAATCACACTGTAGTGAAAGTGACTGGGAGCACAGCTACGTCAAAGAACGATTCAACAAAAATGATGCCGTCGCCTTACATAATTTTGGTTTGTTAGGTGAAAAATCTGTCATGGCTCATTGTAATTTCTTAAGCGATGAGGATGCCAGATTATTTGCTGAAACTGGCACTGCCATAGGTCATTGTCCAATCTCTAATGCCTATTTTGCTAACAGCGTGATTCCAATCGCCCGCTTTCATGCAATGGGCGTTGATATTGGACTAGGTTCAGATGTTTCAGGCGGATTTTCTCCAAGTCTTTTTGATAATGCAAGACAAGCTGTTATGTCATCGAGAATGCTAGAGGATGGTGTAGATACAACCATTTCTGCCGAAAAGCGTGGTGTCCCAAATTCACGCATTACAATAAATGAGGCCTTCTATCTAGCGACAGCTGGTGGTGGAGAAAGCTTAAGTCTTCCAATTGGCCGTTTACAGGAAAACTATACATGGGATGTACAAATTATCGATACAAAAATTCCTACTGCTAGGCTTCCGATTTTTGATCCAAATGAAGATTTACACGATATATTCCAAAAAATCATGTATCTTGTACGCCCAGAAAATATCCGCGAGGTATGGGTGCAAGGAAATAAAGTTCATAGGAGAGGCTAATCATTCTCTTATTCTCTAATAAAAATCTATCATTTTGAGGTGTACAACTTCGTGGAAACACAACATAGAAAACTAAATAATCAAACAAAACAAACACAATTAACCGTGTTACCAGATGAAAAAATTTCGTTCGGTCAGTCTGCTCTACTCGGTTTACAGCATGTTATGGCTATGGATGTTTATGTGGTGCCCTTTTTAATTGCCATGCTAATCGGTCTACAAACTGGTCAGGCAAGCGCCTTGATTCAATCAACCTTTATTGCAGCTGGGGTCGCGACGATTGTGCAAACACATTTTTGTATGAAATTACCGATGGCACAAGGTCCATCCTATGTTCCACTTGGTGCCATTGTTGGGATCTATGCAGCAAGTGGTAGTGGTGATTTAGGTTGGAGTACTGTGCTAGGTGCTAGTTTAATTGGAGCCATTTTGGTTATTATTTTAGGCTATACAGGTATCTTCAATAAAATTGTCCAAACATTTATTCCACCAATTGTTGGTGGAACGATTATCTTTGTGGTTGGATTGTCCTTAATGCCTGTTGGTTTAAGTGATAATATTTTTAATGGTGCAGGCGCATCCATAAATCAAAACATTTATTTAGCACTTATCTCAGCATTCGTATTAATTATTTGTGTCATGTTAGGCACAGTCTTCCATCAAAAAGGACGTCTATTCCGAATTGCTTCTGTCATCATCGCCTTAATTGCTGGTAGTATTGCAGCAAATATCATGGGTGTTTTAGATTTATCTCCTGTATCGCAAGCCAAATGGTTTAGCATGCCACAAATTCCATTTGCAGATTTTAGTTTTAGCTTTAATTTTTCTGCTATTATCACAATGGTCATTATATATATTGTCTTAATGGCTGAAACAACAGGAACATGGTTTGCCATTAGCAATGTCATCGACCAACCTTTAACAAATAAACAAATTAACCGTGGTGTTGTTGGTGAAGGAATTGGCTGCTTTATTGCTTCTTTACTTGGCTCCACTCCTGTGACAGGTTATTCAACAAATGCAGGTGTTATCTCTATTACTGGGATTGCGAGCCGTCGTGTCTTTATAGCAGCAGGTATTTGGTTTATCGTCTTCGGCTTCTCTGGTAAATTAGCAGCACTCATCTCAGCAATTCCTTCAGCTGTTATTGGTGGTGTATTTGTGATCGTCTGCGGCATAATAGCCATTAGTGGTTTACAGGTCATGAAAAATGAACATATTGGTGAAAAGGAAATGTATGTCATCGCGATTCCTGTTATTTTAACGTTAGCATTGACATTATTGCCTGATGATTTCCTGTATTCCTTACCTACAACCGTGCAGTATTTATTTGGTTCGCCTATTGCAACCGCTGCGCTCGTAGCGATTTTCCTTAATAAAATTTTACCAAGCTCAAAATAGTAGCTATCTACAACGCACAGCATCTCTAGTCCATTCGGATTGCAGGTGCTGCGTCTATTTATTTTCTAAAAATTCTGTTTCCTTTCCTATAAATCTGTTATACTAGAGTAAAAAAGTAGGGATTAAAATGGACTATGATGTCATAATAGTTGGTGCTGGCTCCATGGGAATGGCGGCTGGTTACTTTTTAGCAAAGGAAGGAAAAAATGTACTTATGCTAGATGCCTTTACTCCACCCCATGAAGAAGGTAGTCATCATGGGGATACAAGAATCATTCGCTTTGCCTATGGTGAAGGAGCTAGCTATGTACCTTTTGTAAAAAGAGCTGGCGAGCTTTGGCAAGAGCTAGAGTCTTTAGCAAATGAAAGCTTATTTTTACAAACTGGTGTAGTTAATATTGGAGAGCCAACATGTGCCTTCATTCAAAATGTGAAGGCTAGTGCTGCGCTCTATAATTTAGCGCTTGAACACTATTCACCTGCTGAAGCAATGAACAAATGGCCAGGGTTATTCTTGCCAAAAAATTTAGTTGCTTGCTTTGAACCTACAGCTGGTGTCCTTCGTGTTGAAGCATGTATCCAAGCCTATAAAAAATTAGCCTTGGAGGCGGGTGCAAGCCTTCGAACAAATGAAAAAGTATTGGCTATCCAAGCTGGTGATATTGTACAGGTACAAACAGTACATAATAGCTATAAAGCAAAGCAATTAATAGTAACGGCGGGTGCATGGGCAACAGAATTATTACAAACAGTAGACGTGAGCATACCCGTCACACCAACGCGGAAAACCTTTGCATGGTTTGAGGCAGATGAGCAGCTGTATCGTGATAAAGTTTTTCCAGCCTATTGCTTTGAATTTGCCGATTCAACCTACTACGGCTTTCCAAGTATTGATGGAGCGGGGTTAAAACTTGGACGACACGATGGGGGTGATGTGGTTAATCCAAACGACCCTCTACGACCTTTTGATGCGTCTGATGCTGTTGACTTACAAAACTTCATTGATCAGTTTATGCCTCAGCATGGAACGCTTAAATACGGAAAAACATGTAAGTATTCGATGACACCAGATGAAGATTTCATCATCGACTTTTTACCTGAACATCAGAATATTGTGATTGCTGCAGGTTTTTCTGGTCATGGCTTTAAATTTAGTAGTGCCGTTGGGGAAGCTCTTGCAGATTTAATTATAGAGGGCAAAAGTAAACAAGATTTATCTACCTTTAAACTTAGTCGATTTTAGCAAAAAAGGATCGGTACAACGGTTAGTCGTTGCACCAATCCTTTATTTTGTTAACATCGTTTGAAACTCTTGCCAATCATATAAACGTGGAAGATTTACATGCTGGTTATAAGATTGATTCTTTAAGATTACCTTAGTTGTCACATCATGAAGTGTCTCAAGTACTGCTGGTTTATCATCTACATAAATATCTAAAGCAAGCTCTTTTATAATGGCTACCTTTTCTGCATCTTGCATGCCACAAAAAAAATGACCGTCTGTTATTGGAAAGCCCTGTGCCTCCATCCAAGCTTTTGTTTGCGCACAATATTGCTTTGGACGAGATGTAATATAGTAAATGTCATGTCCCTGCTCTGCTAAAGCTTGGAGGGCTTTTAAAGCACCATCAAAAGATGGACAGTCCGTAAAATAGATCTCTTCCAATGCGCTATTCCACAAGGCAGTTCCTTCCTCATCTGTTAATCCAAATGGTTCATGAATTTCTACTCGTTGTATCGCTTGAAAGGTTTCAAAGGAAACCTTTTTGCCAAGCTTTTTATTATAAAGTGAAAAGGCATGTGCTCGTAAATCAATTAATGTGTCATCTATATCAAAGCCAAACTTCATCTAGTTTTTCGTCCTTTCACGAAGCCTTGTTTATAAAGTTAGAAGCAAATGTCTGTTCTTTTTCAATTTGTTTTGCTAATACTTCCTCAATGGCTTGCTTACGCATTTGTTGAAAATATTGTACGTTAAATTGTGCTAGTGTGTCTTTATTTAGCAATGATGCAAGACAATCTGCATCTTTTAGTGCACTATTCAGCCCAAAAGCGCCTGTTGGTGTCATTGTATGAACAGCGTCCCCTAGCAAGACAAGGCCCTTTGTCCCCCAACTATTACAATGGCTACTAAAGACATCAAGCAAAACAAAATCCTGCCAGGAAGTTATCTGTGCCTGCACTGTCTTCGTTAATTCTGGAAATGCCTCCACAAGCTGCTGGATAAAGGGTGTAAATGCTAGTTTTCGAAGCTGAGGGAAACTACCTTGCTCAATATTCCAGCCTATTTGAAGATAACCACCAACTTGTGTAAACAATGACAGCTGCTTATCATCGATGAGTGCCATTTTTATGGATGGTTCCCAATCAGCTGGCGCAGGAATTTTAGCCCACAGTAAATCAAAGCCATGCTTCTGTTTCTGAACATCAATATGTGCTTGCTTACGAATAGTAGAATAACGACCATCCGCACCGATAATTAACTGACTATCGATTTGTATAGGGTCCCCGTTTTTTATCGCCATAACGCCTCTATAATGACCAGTAGCATCCGCGATCAGCTTTGTTACCTTTGTATGTAGCAAGCATGTAAAGTTAGGGAACAGCTGTGCTTTTTGTAAAATTCCTTTTAATAAATTTGCCTGTGGTACATGAATGCCTAAATGTCCTATTGCTTCATCTGGAAGAATTGTTTTAAATGCTCTGCCACCAGCATAATACTCAAGTTTCTCCATTCGTAATATACCGAGTGCCTCGACTGCTTCGAAAAGATGGTGGCTTTTTAAAACAGCCTCCCCTTCCTCATTTAAATGCTCGCCACGAAATGCCTGACCAAGTGCTACATTTTGCTCTAATAAAATCACTGACAGCCCTTTTTTAGCAAGTAGGTAGGATAACAATGCACCAGCAGGACCTGCCCCTACTATACAGACATCTGCTTGATAGTTCACTTTTTTTCACCCTGCTTTGGATAGGCAATAATACGCAAATCCTCGCCTATTTTATCAAATGATGCAAACTCAACATTCCATGCCTCATGCATGAGAGAGGGATTATAGCCGGCAAACGGCGTTAACGATAGATTTCCACCCAAAACTTTAGGTGCTATATATACTACATATTTATCGATTGCACCTTGCTGTAAAAAGGAAGCATTCATTTTACTTCCACCTTCTAGCAAAATATCTGTTATGCCGTGTATATAAAGCTTTTCAAGCATCTCATCAATCTGTAATCCATATTCATTTTTTTGTACGGGTAAAACTGTAACACCTTTTTCTGTAAATAAATGAATTTTTTCTTGGCTTACGTCGTCACTACAAACAAGAATCGTTGGTGCATCCTCTGTATTCAAGACATTTGCATTGTCAGGTGTACGTAGAGAACTATCCATAATAATACGTGTTGGATTTTTTCCATATCCTTCTTTTAGTCTTGTTGTTAAAGAAGGATTATCAGCAATGACTGTACCCACGCCAACTAAAATTCCATCTACTTCATGACGAATATGGTGAACATCCTCACGTGCACCCTCTCCAGTTACCCATTTTGAATGTCCTGTATGCGTAGCAATTTTCCCATCTAAAGTCATAGCAAATTTTGAAATAACAAAAGGACGATGCGTAAGCATATTGTGAATAAAACGTTCATTTAAACGGCGCGCTTGTTGCTCTAAAACCCCTACTTCCACCATTATTCCAGCATCTTGTAGCAATTGGATGCCACGACCTGCTACTGCTGGATTTGGATCTTGCATAGCAATTACTACTCGACTGACACCAGATTCCTTCACTAAATTGGCACAAGGAGGTGTCTTACCATAATGTGAACAAGGCTCTAACGTTACATATAACGTAGCACCCAGTGCATGCTCTCCAGCCATTCGAAAAGCATGCACTTCAGCATGTGGTTCCCCTGCTTTTCTGTGTAAACCTGTACCTACAATCACACCGTTCTTCACGATTACAGCCCCAACAAGTGGATTAGGGTTCGTATTTCCTTTAGCACTAGCTGCTAAATCCAAAGCCAGTTGCATATACTTTTCATCTACATTCATCATCATCGCAACCTCCACCTATTGCTTTTCACGTATATGTCCAGATTTTTCAACTTTCGTTTCTAAATAAAAACGATTCGTCTCTGTCAAACCGCCCCATAAAGGAACATGCCCTTCCGCAGCCATGCCACGAGCCTGTAATGCAGCCAATTTCTTCGGATTATTTGTAATAAGTGTTACTGGTTTGGTACGCAGTGTAGCTAATACCGCAAGTGCTTCGTCATAAGAACGTGTATCATCTGGGAAGCCAAGTGCATGGTTTGCTTCAACTGTATCGAGCCCTTCCTCTTGCAATAAATAAGCAAGAGATTTAGAGAATAGTCCAATACCACGACCTTCATGATCAGCTAAATAAAATATAGCACCACAGCCATGCTCAACTATCATTTTCATAGACTCATGCAACTGGTATCCACAATCACAACGCTGGCTGCCAAATATGTCGCCTGTGTGACAAATACTATGCATTCGGATTAAAGCATCTTCTGAATGGGTAAAATCACCATATACAAGCACAGAGGATTGTTGTAAAAATGCTAAATTAGCAGCGGCTAATCCATCAATGATTTCTTCTTTAGTTAAATTCGCATCAATTTTAAGCCAGTTATACCATTGAAAAGTTGCAGAAAAATCGCCTTGTTTTACAGGTAATTTCACTGGTCCAACTAGGCAAATATTCTCTGTATTTGTATGCTTTACTAACGTCATTTTATCTTTTACTAAGTCCATCACTTTAGTTGTAATTGTCATATTAATCTCCAACCTTCTATAGAAACAGTTGGCTAAATTCACCAACTGAGCACATGTATTTTCACATCACTTACATAACGTAACTTAGTTTATAATAATAACTAAAAAGTGTCAATCGACAGCTATTACTCTTAATTATAATTATTAGCGATGATAATTTTATTATTACTTTTTCATCATATACTACTAGCTTATGGAGATGCTATTTTTTCTGTGCAGGCTAGTCTATAATAAGCTGTGGTACTGTAATGACGAAAGGAAGTTTAACATGAACTTAGAAAAAAATGTTCAACTAAAGCAACCAAAATATCAACAAATAGCCATTGATCTCGCCTCCAAGATTGTTGAAAGAAAATACAGCATTGGCGATAAAATATATGCAAGATCCTCTCTTGCCAGTCAATATAATGTTTCTGCTGAGACGGCGAGAAGAGCTATTGCCGTTTTGCAAGACTTAGAAATTGTTGAAGCTTCAAAAGGTAGTGGCGTAATTATAAAATCGTATGAAAAAGCGGCTCAATTCGTCAGACAGTTTCATGATGTACAATCGATTCATGAAATACAAAATGAGCTTTTGACAAGTATTCAAAAGCAACATCATGAATTGATTAATTTACAAGACAAGGCAAAGCAACTAATTAGCCGCACAGAGCATTACCGGTCAGTCAATCCGTTCATCCCCTATCAATTAGAAATGACAACTGATAGTCCATGCATTCATCAAACTGTACAAGCTTTAAATTTTTGGCAAAATACTTCTAGTACTATCGTTGGTATTCGACGTGGCAATGAATTATTACTATCCCCTGGTCCTTATGTCTCATTTGAAGAAGGGGACATTATTTATTTTGTTGGAAATGATGAAAGTTTCGCTAGAGTTCAAAGCTTTTTATACCCAAATTAAAATCCGTTTAAGCGCTGATATAACAGCGTTTAAGCGGGTTTTTTCTTATTTGTCGATTTGACAAAAGTAACAACCCTTTGCTACAGTAAGGTTGTTACTTGTTTATTTTTGGGTATCATTATCCTCACATAGTAATAATCTACGAAAGGAGTGCTTCTATGGAAAAAATTAAAATAGAACACGTATCGAAAGTGTTTGGCAAACATATTCCCCAAGCACTAGAACTCGTTAAGCAACAAAAAAGTAAGACTGATATCTTAAAAGAAACAGGTGCAACTGTTGGAGTATACGATGCAAGCTTTACTGTCAACGAAGGAGAAATCTTTGTTATTATGGGATTGTCAGGAAGTGGCAAATCTACGCTTATACGGCTTTTAAACCGCCTAATTGAACCAACGAGCGGAAATATATATATCGATGGAGAAAATATTTCTACCATGGGAAAAGAAAGTCTACGGTCTGTACGAAGAAACAAAATGAGCATGGTTTTCCAAAACTTCGGTTTATTCCCCCATCGTACATTACTTCAAAATACCGAATATGGCCTTGAAATTCGAGGTATTTCAAAAGAAGAACGGCAAGCAAAAGCTGAACAGGCTTTAGAAAATGCTGGATTACTCGCTTATAAAGACCAGTATCCAAATCAGTTATCAGGTGGTATGCAGCAGCGTGTTGGTTTAGCACGAGCCCTTGCTAATGATCCTGAAATATTACTAATGGATGAAGCATTTTCAGCACTTGATCCATTGATTCGCAAGGAAATGCAAGATGAGCTACTCGATCTACAACAAACATTGAAAAAAACTATTTTATTTATCACACATGATTTAAATGAAGCATTACGCATTGGGGATCGCATTGCCATTATGAAGGATGGCTCTATCATTCAGATTGGTACGGGTGAAGAAATATTAACCAACCCAGCAAATGATTATGTCAAAACATTCGTGGAAGATGTGGATCGTTCTAAAGTATTGACAGCTGAAAATGTCATGGTACGTCCAGTTTATGTCAATACAGACCTTGATGGCCCTAAAGTGGCACTAAAGCGTATGCGTCAAGAGGCTGTAAGTTTATTAATGGCTGTTGATAAAAATAGACATTTAAAAGGCTATATCACTGCAGACGATGCACTAGCTGCAGCGAAGAAACAAGAGCAAACCGTCCATTCTATTGTGCAATCAGAAGTATTAACTGTTCCACCAGATATGCTACTACAGGATATTTTAGGGATGATTTATAATTCTCCTACTCCTATTGCCGTTGTGAAAGATGGTCGCTTGCTTGGTGTACTAATTAGGGGCGTTGTCATCCAAGCACTGTCAACTAGCGATGAGGAGGCCGAATCACATGAATAACTTTTTAGATAATATTCCAACATTACCACTAGCTCCGTGGGTAGAATCAGCTATGGACTGGTTGACGAGTAATTTTTCAGCGTTCTTTAACTCTATTCAGCAATTCGGAAAACTACTCATGAATCAGGTCACTGATTTATTAATTAGTATCCCAGCCATTATTCTTATACTTCTTGTCGTGATATTTGCCTTCTTCGTTTCAGGCAAAAAGTTAGGGCTTGCTGCATTCTCATTAATTGGCTTGTTGTTTATCTATAACCAAGGATTATGGACTCATCTTATGGAAACAACCACGCTTGTGATCTTTTCCAGTATTATATCCATCATCATCGGTATTCCACTAGGTATCTTAATGTCAAAATCAACGGTAGCTGAAAACATTATTAAACCAATACTAGATTTCATGCAAACAATGCCTGGCTTTGTCTATTTAATTCCAGCCGTTGCCTTTTTTGGTATTGGTATTGTACCTGGTGTCTTTGCATCCGTTATCTTTGCTTTACCCCCAACTGTACGTATGACAAACCTCGGTATTCGTCAAGTACCAAAAGAATTAGTGGAAGCTGCAGACTCCTATGGTAGTACAGCTAGCCAAAAATTATTTAAAGTAGAAATCCCCCTTGCTAAATCAACCATTATGGCAGGGATTAACCAAACCGTTATGCTGTCACTTTCTATGGTAGTTATTGCCTCTATGATTGGGGCTCCTGGTCTAGGACGTGAAGTATTAACAGCCCTTCAACGTACTCAAGTTGGGAATGGCTTCGTTGCAGGATTAGGCTTAGTTATTTTCGCGATCATTATTGACCGTTTAACACAAAGCCTCAATAAAAAGAAAGCATTATAGAAATGTCATCTTTCTTGCTACCATCCATCCTCCGGTGGATGTCGGCAGTTTGGATACAAAATGATGAAGAGAAAGGGAGATTCGATGAAACTGAAAACACTATCAAAGTTAGGAATGGCTCTAGGTCTAGGCTTCATGCTTGCTGCATGTAGTGGAGGCGACTCAGGCTCAAGTTCTGGAAAAAACAGTGATTCTAAGGAGGTAAACCTAGCCTATGTTGAGTGGGATACGGAAATTGCCTCAACGAATGTTGTTGGGCAGGTACTCGAAGATTTAGGTTATGATGTAACATTAACTCCTCTGGATAATGCGATCATGTGGGAGGCTGTCTCGAAAGGAGAGGCTGATGGAATGGTTGCTGCTTGGCTACCACATACACATGCTTCACAATATGAAAAATATAAAGCTGATTTAGATGAGCTAGGTGAAAACCTTGCTGGTGCAAAAATTGGTTTAGTTGTACCAAGCTATATGGATGTCAATTCTATTGAAGATTTATCTAATGAAGCAGATCATACAATCACTGGTATTGAGCCAGGTGCGGGCATTACTGCTGCTACAGAAAAAGCATTAGAAGAATATGATAATTTAGCAGATTGGAACTTTATTACTTCTTCTTCTGGTGCGATGACAACTGCATTATCAAAAGCACTGAAAGATAAGGAAGAGATAATTGTCACAGGCTGGTCACCACACTGGAAATTTGCGAAATATGATCTTAAATACTTAGAAGATCCAAAGGGTGTATATGGTGGAGAAGAAACGATTAATACATTCGTACGTAAAGGCTTAAAAGAAGATTTACCAGATGTATATTCAGTACTCGATAACTTCCACTGGACAGCAGAAGATTTAGAAAGTGTTATGTTAGAAGTAATGGATGGTAAAGATCCAAAAGATGCTGCGAAAGAATGGGTTGATGCTAATCCAGATAAAGTGGCTGAATGGACAAAAGACGTAAAAAAATAATATAAAAACAGGCACTCCTGCATAAGAGGAGTGCCTGATTAATTATGATAGCAATTTCAACATGATTGCTGCTCCTAATACAAGGATAATACAAACGATGCGTCGCCAGTCCTTAGATTCATTAAAAAACAGCATACCTAGCAGTGCTCCCCCAGCTGCACCAATCCCTGTCCAGATCGCATAGGCAGTACCCATTGGTAATGTTTCCATCGCATAGGCAAGGCCTGCAAAACTTAAGGTGAATGCACCAATCAACAGTCCTAAATTTTTCATACTCTTCGTCTTATTATATTTACTAATCATATATACACCCATCATCTCACATAACCCTGCAACAACTAATGCCATCCATGCCATTATTCACTCACCTCTTGTTCCTTAGGCTCTCTTGTTACTAGCTTTAAGCCTACAACTCCTGCAAGTAACACAACAATACATATGATTTTTGCTAATTTCCACGGCTCTCCAAATAGCAAGCTATCCGCACATACAGTACCAGCTGTTCCTAATCCGACAAAGATTGCATAAACGGTCCCAACTGGTAGATGCTCACCTGCTTTAATGAGCAAATAAAAACTAATAAAAATGGCAATTGCTGTACCAATCCATTCCAGTACACTTGTTGCATGCTTTAACCCAATGACCCAGCCAACTTCAAAGCAAGCCGCTATAATGACGCTGATCCATTGTTTATTCATCATAAATCCCTCCATTTTATAAGACACGGCCGAATAATTGGATGATCCAACTACTTTTTCAGCATTCGCCAAATGACTTGATTTTAGCCAAACAAAAAAAGCCTGAAGAAACTGTCTTTAAACAGTATCTCCCAGGCTTTTATCCTTCCGTGTCACAAAATCAATTTGTGGTTTTCTCTCGGACCAGACTAGCAAGCGCTACGGAACCCTAGAAAACTTTTATTCGATTATTACTCTTAGTATAGCAAACTATTCAATGATTTTCCACTGGTACATAGCCAACCTTTTCTACCATTGCCTGCCCTTCCTCAGAAAGAATCCAATCAATCAGTTTCTGTACATTTTGATTTTCCGTTCCTGCTGTGATGGCATAAAATTCAGACACTAAAGGATATGTACCATTTTGAATATTCTCTTTTGTTGGTGCTACTCCGTCAATGGATAGTAATTTGATCTTTTTGTTACCAACCATCTCTGTAGAATAATATCTAAACGTAAAGCCCAAGGCATTTTTATAATTTCGATATTGCGACACTTCACGAATGATTCCGCCCATTCCTGATGCAACATCTTCAGTGGGTGCCTCCATGATTGGCGTATTGCCCATCAGCTTTTCTAGTGTCGTTTGGCTTCCACTATCTGCTGGGCGTTGGAAAGCACGAATGGCCTCATCCTCCCCACCCACTTCACGCCAATTAGTTATTTCTCCAGCATATATTTTTTTGACCTGCTCAAGTGTTAAATTATCGATTTTATTTTTACGATGCACAAAAAAGACAAATGCCTCTCGACCAATTGGCGTCATATCAAATGTAAGTCCTTCCTTTTCTGCCTGCCATTCTTGTGAGGTGGACGGGGCTGCCACAAAGATTAAATCAACATCTCCAGCTATTAAATTTTGATAGGCCTCTGGTGTACGACTTACTTGAACTCTACTATTATATGGAGGATATTCCCCTTTGGGATACGTAGCCTCCACAAAAGCCGCATATAAAGGGTACATGGCTGTTGCACCATCTAGTCGTGGTAATGACTCTGTCAATTGTAAGGAAGCTTTATTTTTCACTATTTCATTGCCAGGGACAAATGGCTGATAGACTGTTACATCAATTTCCGCATCAACAGTGGGAATACTCATTTTATAATAATGTTGAATCGGTTTAATGGCTGCAATCAACAGGGCGATTCCCATGACACCAAATAGCAAGCCCCTTCGTTTTTTTGTGTTGGTCCATTTAAACATACTACAAACAATCCAGACAAATAAACAAACAGGTATAGTAAAGACCAAATTAATTAAATGCAGCCCACCACTTAATGTGATCATGAATGCAACCATTAATGTCACAACGGATAAACCAATTAGTATCGATACTATTTGTATAAACTTAAGCATACAAAGACCTCCCTAGTGTAATTTTACACTCCTTATACCAATGGTACCCGAAAGATAAAGCATTCACAACTATATATTCTGAAAATTATGGTAAAATTAATTTTGTCTGGATTTAATGAATGCTTTTTGTATGAAGGTGGTATATCAACTATAGAAAAGGGATCTTTTCGAAAATCTCAAAAAATCTCGACAACCTATGCTAGGGCATAATTGATACAAGTAGGAGGGTGTACATATGGCAATTGAAAAAGTACGTCGCCATTTAGCACAATGGCATGTAGAACACAAAATACAAGAATTAGAAGAAAGCTCCGCAACAGTTGAGTTAGCAGCACAGGCGCTTGGCTGTGAGCCAGAGCGCATAGCAAAATCTTTATCTTTTCTTGTAAATGATGGAGCGATCTTAATTGTGGCTGCTGGTGACGCAAAAATCGATAATGCAAAATATAAAGCCGTATTTGGTACGAAGGCAAAGATGTTATCCAAAGATGATGTGGAGACGATGATCGGCCATGATGTCGGAGGTGTATGCCCTTTTGGTGTGAATGATGGCGTAGCCATTTATTTAGATGAATCTTTAAAACGTTTTACTACAGTATTTCCAGCGTGCGGTAGTAGTAATTCAGCCATTGAGGTAACCATTTCAGAACTTGAAACATATGCTCCCTATAAAGAATGGATTGATGTCTGTAAAGGCTGGAATGAATAAGGACCAAACGATTGGCGATACTTTTAAAAGTCTCGCCAATTCATGTTGTTGAAAAAAGATAATATCGCTAGGAGAAATAATACCTTTTGGCAAGGTAAGGATTGATTTCCGTTCCGCCAGCGTCCTTTCCAGGGGGCGTCCCATGAGCCGCTTCTCTCACTTACGTTCGCTCCAGGGTCTCATCAGTGACGCTAAATCCCCTAAGAGTGACGCTGGCTCCTCTCCAATCAACCATTCTGCAAAGTGTCTTTACTTTTTTAATAGTAGCATAGTAATAAAATCGCCCATTATCTGTATTCATAGAGGGGATAAGCTCTTATTTTCAATGTGGAGAAGTGATGAGTGACAAGAAGTGAACACCTTCACTTTATTTGAAAACCTTTGCTAAAAAGATAACACTTTTGTAGATTGGAGTGGAAGGCTACTTGACTCCCGTGGGATAGCGAGTCAGGCAAAACGCTAAACGGAGCGGAGCGAAGGAAGCGGTTCGGCACTCGCCCACAGGAAAGCAAGTAGCCTGCAACGGCAATCCATTTTCACCTTCTAAAAAAATTTTATGGGTGGTTTTGTTTTTCAGCACTATAGATTTGCTATTCCTTGTAACCAACGGCTAACCAATGTGAATCCCATTCTGTAATTTGATTGCCTACCCGACAGCTTAAACCACATGCACGATTATCAGCAACAAATGAGCCAATTAGCCACTTCTTAGCACGATATCCTTCTTTTAACTGCACTGTTATACTAGGCATCTCCACATACTGTTGGTAAATAAACAAATTATCATCATAGTGTTTGGATGTAGAAGCATTTACTCTACGCCCACTTCCTGCGTAAATTTCTACTGTATTTCCCTCACGAGAATAAACAGGCTTCTTGACATAGGGTACATCATCGCGAATAAATGGTTCTGCTGTAAGGTATGTAGGAAGCATATATTGCAAAATAGCTGCTCGTTCCTCGGAAGTAAAGAGCAATGGATCATTTCTCCGCTCCCATATTAACCATAATAAGATTTTCGATTGTAATACATAGGCAGCAGGTGGATTAATAATTGCTAGCTGTCGTTTTTTGACAAGCTCTAAAAGATGCAAGCCAATGCGATCACCATCTGCTGCCACATCATCTATTAAAAACTCTACAGGGTGTGCGGGTCTAAATAAAATATCAATTTTCTCCATTGTAGGTGTATAAAGACCTTGTGCTACCTCAGACGTGTCACTAGAAAAGATGATAAGCTCTTGTATCGGCACATACTCAATGTCAAAAGGAATACAGGACTTGATAAACTGTACCTGGCAATACTCTTCGTAGTCCTCTTTCGCTGTTTTTCCTGTGATGACAATCTTCGGCTTTTTGACATTATGTAAATATTGAATGGCAGCAAAAAGAGCGCCCGACAATGCTTTTTGTAAGGCTGTTACATCATTGGGATTTTTATAGCCAAAATGCTGACATAGTGCGTCATTCATCTTGAAGGTTTCTTGAATAAGTTGTACTGACGATATATCAAGGGAAAATATAAAAACCCCTTTTATATAAATGGTTGTATTACTTTTTCCCTTTTTAAAAAGGGATAAAATCAGACTCATGCGCTTTTTAATGACTCTACTTACTTCAATTTAACCAACCTATTTTATTCGTATAATAATATCTACGAAAACATAAAACCTCCGGTTCATTAAACCGGAGTGAGTACTGCGGAGCATTTGAGAAAGAAGTGCGGAGTTTTAAGCCAACGAATGCTGTTGCTTTGTAATAAAGTTTAATCAAAAATGCCTCACAAACCCGTATTTTACTGTAAAAAAGAAGAATCCATTTTGAAAGAAAGTCTGATTAAAATAGATTCTTCTCTTGCATATATAGTTTCCTTTTTATAAAAAAGTTTGATCACTTTCTAAATATGTTGCTCAACAATCGCGCCCGATTGTGGAATAAAGAAATACTCTACAAAATAGATCCTTTTATCAAACTTTTTTATAAATTATAATTATTTAAAAGTTAATAAAAGAAAGTAAAGGTCATAGATAAGCCATATTACCATAAAAAAACATCGTGTTATATCTATGACTAGGTTTTACTAATTATTATTTAGGATTTTTTCAATTGTTTCAGTTAAAATGTCTATAGTTCTGTATTCCTCTTCTAATGTGTTTTCTACACCACCGATTTGTAAGAGAACTGATTGGTCCAAGAGTTCTTGATTATAGGTGCTTTGTTTATGGGAATCTGGTTTAACTACTACTCCTCTTGATAGATCTGGATATTTCTTCTCTATTTCATTGTGTAAGTGTTCTGCGAACTTTAGATTTTTATCATATCTATAACTTGTCTTCGATACAACAAACTGTATTTTTGCATATTTGTTCCCTTTCATATTTAAAGTTGTTGTAACTCGGTCTGAACCGTCCCTCTGAACATCGAATACCATCCTAATACGATTATATTTTCTTAAAGCTTCTTGTAGAGTTTTTCTTGACAACATATATGGATCATAATTATTTGGATTTTCATTCTTCATAATACCCATAATATCCGTATTATCATAAACATTATTAATGTTCTTTTTCTCTAAACTTTCACTAAATCTTTTTCCTACCAAAGTAATATTGTTAGAAGGGTGAGTTACTTGCGTTGAATTCATTTCTATCCTTTCTTTAGTTGAACTCATTTCCTCAAGTTCTGAATAAAATGACTGATTATTATTTGTATGATAAATATATATTAATGGTTCTTGCTTATTCTGAGCAGATGCAGAAGCGCTGTTGTAGATAGAAACTTGATGGTTGTTCATTATATTTTTATTTATAAAGATTGCAATGAAGAAAATAGCTATAGCAGATATAACGAACCCACTAGTAACAATCGATACTCTGTTTAATAATTTTCTTCTGTTTAATTTTCTCGCCGATTCTTTTATTTTAATATGAGTTGACTTAACGAACTCTTCTGTCGGTTCAAGTTCATAAGTTTCTTTTATTAAATCAAACATGTCTTTATCCTTTTGCATATTCAAATACCTCCTTTTTCGAAAAAATCTCCAAGTCCTTTTTAAGTTCTTTTAATGCCCTATGATAATTTACCTTTACCTTTGCTTCACTACATTGAAGAATTTCTGAAGTTTCTTTGATTGAAAATTCATTTATTCCTCTTAAAATCACAACTGTTCTATAATTAGGCTTTAAATTTGAAATAGCACTGTGAATAATTCTCTTTATTTCTTCTTGTTCCATTATTTCGCTTGGTCCTTTATCCGCAGATTCTAACTTTGTTAAGACCCCATCAGTAAGAAACGAAATAATTTTTTTCTTACGATAGTTATCCACTGCAACATGCTTTGCAATTGAGAATATCCATGTTTTAATTTTGCTTTTTTTATTTAAACTAGGTAGATTTTTTAGAATACGGATAAATACTTCTTGTGTCATGTCCTCAGCATCGCTTTTATTTCCTGAAAAACAAATCAGAAATCTATAGACATCTGAGTAATAGTTATAATAAATTTCGCTAATCCTATCTTCTAAATTAGCCAAATCATGCAATACAATCCCCCCTATTGGTAGATATTCACATATAAGTCGTTTTAAAGGATTGAAAAGTTACAAAATTCAAAAAATAATCTCGGGATTTATGTGAGGGTTAGTTCTGTTGATCAAAATTTAGATCGCCAATTGAAGGAGCTTGAAGCTTTTGGATGTAAAAAAATATACACTGAAAAAAGGACACTCTCCTATTCAAGGAGGTAGTGACCCCTTAAAGTTAGAGTTTTTATTATGCAGCTAATTGGCTGGCATGTTTTCGGTAATTTACCGGACTCATGCCGGCCAGTTTTTGTTTAATACGAACATTATTATAATAATTGATATACTCATTTATTTTCTTTTGTAATGCTTTATAAGAGATTAATTGTTCTCCATAATACATTTCCTGTTTTAGTAAGCTAAAGAAGTTCTCCATGGCCGCATTGTCTGCGCATGTTGCTTTACGAGACATGCTTTGAAAAATCCTGTTCTGCCTTAATGTTTTCACCCACGTATTGTGTTGATAGTGCCATCCTTGATCAGAATGAATTGTTGTCCGATATTCAGCACGCTTTAGAATAATTGGAAGTGCTTGTTTAAGTGAATCTAACACAAAATCTAGGCTTGGCCGTTTTGACATACTAAACCCAATAATCTCACCATTATATAAATCCATGATCGGACTTAAATATAATTTTTCATCATCTGTACATTTAAATTCAGTTACATCAGTCACCAATTTTTGAAGGGCATATGACGTTCTGAATCTACGATTCAAAAGGTTTTTAGCGACTTTCCCAACTGTTCCTTTGTATGATTTGTAGCGTGATTTACGTACGAATTTTACACATTTTAACCCTAGGTTTTTCATGATTCGTTGTACCTTTTTATGATTAATTGTATGTCCTTGCACTCTTAATTCCGCATGAATTCGGCGGTAGCCATATCGACCTTCATGTTTTTCAAAAGTCTCTAAAATCAAGACTTTCCACTCTACGTCTGGATCCTTTTGCCCCATCTGTTTGATATGATAATGATACGTCGCTTCTGGAATATCCACTTGTTTTAAAATATCTTTTAATCGAAATCCTTCTTGTTTAAGTTCGAAGGCGATGGCAGCTTGTGCTTTTCGAGGAAGGCATCTTGATTCTCCCGAAAAGCCTTCAACTTTTTTAAATACGCCACCTCTAAACGAAGCAGTTCATTTTCGCGTTCTAGCTGCTCCTCACGTGACATTGCTTTTTCTTGGTTATTCGCTGTTGACTTTTGTTTCTTAGACATTGACGGGCGCCCCTTTGAATTTTTTTGCAGGCCCTCTATCCCTTCTTTTAAAAATCGATGATACCAACTGGCAACTAAAGTTGGATCATTCAAGTTAAAGTGAATCGCAGTATCTTGATAGGAAGCACCTGTTCGTTTCATAAAGTTTAATACATCTATTTTAAAATGAACAGAATAAAACAGCTTCGTTTTCTTAACTAATAAGCCGTTACGTCCAAACTCTTTATAAGCACGTACCCATCTCCTTAATGGAGAATCACCTATACCATACTTCTTCGCTATCGCTCGATATCCTATAGAGCCACTTAAATATTCTTGAACCACCATCAATTTAAATTCTTCACTATATTTAGTCATAAAAATCACCCCAAAAGTTAGTTTTTCACTCTAACTTTTGGGGTGCAGTACCGAATTGCGCCCGATTGTTGAATAGTATATATGGGAAAGAGATAAGAAATAAGCATCACACTAGAAGAAGAAAGCTATTATTGATGTCTATAATCAAATTTTTCATTAGGGACCTTAAGGGTATACCCATTAATTATCATCTTGTTGTTATCTATCCAATTTATGTCTGCAGTATCTTCACGATAATTCCAATAGATATTTTTAGTTTTGTATCCCTGTTCATTAAATACTAATTCCCCACGAATCCCATTAGACGTTGTAGCATCGCCGTTAGTAACAAATGCTTTAATAGTATATTTTCCATCAGGTGAAGTTGCTTCTGTGAGATACTCTCCTGTTTGTAATCTATTCATATCATAAAATGCCCAATAAACCCCGTATCCAATTAAAATAATAAATAGGAGGCAACCTATCATTAATCTTAATAGCAATTTTTTGTATATATTCCTCTTCGCATATACTACGCTCTTTTCTTCAATATTCAAATTTCAACCTCCTTAAAAATGGTAAATTACATTGGGATTATATGGTTTATTTTAGATAAACGGTCTTTCCATAAGAATTGTTCCAAACTCTAATCAGTTAATGAAAAATGACGCAATCCTTATTTGAGAATCGCACCCCGTTAGTTCAATAAGACGGGAGTAAAATTTATGCAGATTTACGCCGTAAGACTTCAATTTTTATACAAGATTTTATTCATCAAAGACGATAGTGCAATATCACTTCAAATGCTTCAAAACCTTTGCCATGACTGACTTTTAACAAAAATGCATAAAATAACGCATAAACAATGTTCATAAGAAAAGCCACGAACGCTGATTTCACAACATTCATGGCATTTAAGTCTGTTTCTAAACTTCCATTTGGGAACGTTATTTGAATACAACTTGTATAAATTTTTTATGAAATGTAACTGTTATTCGTTAGACGATTCGACTTTGGAGATTATCCCGCTATACATAGCTTTCCAGGTAACTTTATCTTTTTCGGTTTGATATAGTTCTAGAGTACCTTTATACAAATGTCCTTCAACATCTTTTGTAAATTCGATAAACTCGGGTGCTTCACGGTAATCGGCATAAAATAATTCAGTTGTATAAATAGGTAATCCAGAAGGTGTGTGTAAATATTCTTTCGTAGTTAAGTAGGAAATACCTTGAAAATCTAAAATTGTTTCAGTTTGAAACTCCGTAGAATGAAAGCCGTCTATTAATTCTATCTCCTGTGTCACTGCATAAGAATTATTTGAAAATGAAAAAATACCACAAGCCAATATTGTTAATAGTAAAAATACACTTAATTTCTTTTTCATTTATACCCCATTTCCAATAATTGTATATATCTATATTATACTTAAGATTACTGAATATTCATTGAATAATAAGTCTTAAAGTAAGACTTATATAGATTTAAAAACCTATTGTGGGTTCAAACAGAAACGTAGTAACTATTAAGTTCAAGATATATGTATAAATTTAAAAACTTTTTAGTAAATTCATATAGTGGGTAAATTATTTTTATTGTTACATAGATTGGAGGGGGAAGTTATTAAGAAGAAAATAATTATTATATTTTTAGTCTTAATATGTGTATTTTTCGCAGCATGGAAGTTAAATAAACAAGATGATAATTTGGAATCGACGGTTACTAAAAAAGTGAATAGAGGAGAATTTATTTCCAAAGGAGTAAATACTGGAAATTCTAGTGAATATGACATTAAACTAACAATGGATAATAACAGAAATTTCCAATTAGAATCAACCGCTTTAATTAAAAATCTATCTACCGATGATTGGGAACAATTAACTTTCTATTTTATACCAAATATATTTACAAAAAGTGTTTCACCAGAGCTGGAACATCCCTCTACAGTTAATTTTCATGACATATCTATTGATGGTAAAAAAGTCGTTTACACACTAGAAAGAGATACTTTAAATATTCAACTTCCCCATAAGTTGAAACCTAATCAAGAAGTTAAAGTATATTTTTCCTATGAACTCACCTTTCCTGAACAAGGCTTAAGATTTACAAAGAGTAATAATGGTAATTTTCATTTAGCTCAATTTTACCCAATGCTTGCAACATATAGGAACTATCGGTGGAACAAGGAGTCTTACCAAGATAGAGGAGAGACTTACCATACTGGATTTAGTAATTTTAAATTAACATACGATATTCCGAAAGGTTTCACCTTTGTATCTTCATCGGATAAAGAAGTCTTTCCGAGTTCAAACGTTGGTTCCATTGAAGCAAAGAATATAAAGGAAATATTTGTCGCTATTTTAAAAGATCCTATACTTATGGAAAATGATGGGGGCCTTTCCGTTAGAGTATTTGGATTTAATGAAAATAAAGAAAAACTATATCGAGAAATAGCAGATGAGGCTATAGCTGCAATAAACTATTTTGAAGAAATTATGGGGCCTTATCCTTTCAAACAATTTGATATTATAGTAGATGGAATGGGGATGGAGTATCCAGGAATAGTTACAGTTGGTTCGATTTATAATACTGGTCCTAGTAATTCTCAAGAGCTAAAAAATATGGTGATACATGAAATTGCTCATCAATGGTTTTATGGGATCGTTAGCAACGATCCTTATAGTGATGCATGGTTAGATGAAGGTTTCGCAGTATTTGCAGCGAGTTTATTCAAACTTTCGAAATTGAAAGAGGCTGAAGATTATAATTCAATGTACAGACCGGATCCTAATTTAGAGTTACCAGTAAATTTACCTCTCGATCAATATGAATCCAACATGAGTTCATATGTCTATGGAAAATCTGCCACAAAGTTATGGGAATTATTTAAAGATAATGGAGAGGTTAAAGAAGCTGAAAAATTTTTAAAAAGCTATTATCATTTTTATAGATATAAAGAAGTTGATACTAGAGAATTTGTGAGATTCGTAAAATACTATTTTGATTTAAAAGATGATACCCTATTTGAGGGTTGGTTAGAACTAGAAAAATAAAAACAAAGAGTCAGAAGAGACGTAAAAAAGCACCCTTAAGGCTGCATTGAACTTTAGATAAAAGGTATCGAGAAGAGTATTCTCGATACCTTTTTTGTCATTCTTATTTCTCTCATTTAGTTACTCCTTCTAGAAGTAACGTACCGTAAATGTTCTTTAACTATCCTGCTCCGTTAGTTTAAGTACATTTCTTCACAATCCCCTAGGTGATATTATCATAAATTCCAATAAAAAACCTCACCTCTAAAAAACTATAGAAGTGAGATGTTTTTAATCAAAATTTATTACAAATTATCAATCTTTATTATAAATGATCAAACTTTTTTACAGTCACCCAATGTCTTTATAATATATTAACTCAAGCCTTCTACCGGCTCTTTTTTGTTTACTTATAAATTGATTTAAAATCTTTCCAAACATAATGTTTTCTAGTAAATGGAATTAAACTTGTTTGTCACAATTTCACTATAATGTTCTCGAAACTAAACTTAAGTCATTATCCCAATCAACTAAACCCCCAAAAATTCACTTTTTGAACGCAGTTGAACCATCATGACTCCAAATTTCAATAATGGTTTTTCTTCACTTGAAAAGTTTTTTAATTCTTCTTTCAGCAGAATTATTATTTTTTATAATCGATTTTTTAATTATTTTATCATCATATGTCGCATAAATAATTCCATTTCATCATAATAATAATTATCATCTCTATAATTTTGGAATATTAATTTCTTTTATTGTCTTAAGATTATTCCCATTTACTATCGTTAAGCTTGTATCTTCCTCTACCATTATTGTATTGTCATATCCATATTTTATTTTCATGCTTTTCTCAGGCCAATCTGTATTATATGAAAATTGTCTTTTTGCTATCAGTCCTTTGTTATTAAATACGTAAATATTATTATCCGCTGCAACTACAAAATTCATTGTACCAATTAAATTGTTGTTTAAATAAGCAAATTTATTAAAACTATCTGCTGTCAATTGACCCTTGAAATCTTGTTTCCATAACAGTTTCCCATCTTCTTTTACAGCACTAATTGTAAATGTAGGCTTATTATATTCATGTTTATTAAAGTACATTACCCCATCAGCATTTGAACCTAGATGATACCCCTGCTCTACATATTTAGTATAACTATTACTATTTACTAAATTATCATCATAAAATGACATCTTTCCACTATTCGAGTCTATTTTTTTATATGCATACAATTTTCCATAATATCCGTTTACAAAATCCCATGTTTCCATTTTCTTTAGTATTTTTCCTGAATCAGAAAATTTGTATACTATATTTTTCGCAACATTATTCCTAATATAAACTAGTACTTTCCCATCTTTCGTTGCTGTAATACTATATAAATCAACTGTTTCACTGAAATTATAAGTTCCAATTTTTTTCCCATGAGTATTATAAATATTTAAAACTAATTTTCTTGAACGTCCATCATTCGATATAATATAAATATTCCCCTTATTATCTAGAGCAAAATATGTATTACGTTGAGATTGAATTTCCCCAGTTTTTTTACCTGTCTTATCATTAATATTTCATACCTCGTATCGTCTCCCTATATTGAATATAAATATAATCTCCTAATTTTTTAAATTCACTAAGAATATCCGTATTCTCACTTGTATAACTCCACTCTGGCGAGTCTAATGATACTTGGGAAGCAGCATGCACTTTCAATGTAAAACTAAATATCAATATAACTGCAAATAAAGCCACTAAATTTTTCATTTTCATAAGTATTCACCCTTCTTTAAACTAACTAATAAATATTTCCCTTTATTTAATATAATTCTATATTTATAATTGAACTCATAATATTAAATTGAACAAAAAAACTTATAGTTATATAACATTGAATTGATTTGTTTATATTTTAACTTTGAGTAATTTTGAAAAGGTTCAATCATAATATGGTATCATCTTTTTTTCTATTAAGATTAATAAAAAAATTGAGTACTTGATTAATCAAATATCTATAATAGTACTTGCAACTGTGTCATAACCACCCTCAATAAATGTTAAATGGCTCTCCAGTCGCACTGAGTGGCTCTGTATGGCTTAATTTAGCGCACAGTTGGTCTTTTTAGTCCGCAATATTCACCGGAGGTTTTTTACTTTAAAACCTATCTTTAAATTCATCTACTATGCTTTTATTAGGTTTTTTAAATGGTACAACGTTTTCCGAAGAGGGTGGTTCTCCCGCCTCTGATGCATTATCGTTAGAAGCTTTAAAATAAAAATCAGTGAGGCTATCATAATCAAATGCTTTATTTAAAGCTCGTTTAATACGTTTGTTAGCGTTATTAATATCTAATAAGTTCTCTAAAGGTGTTCCTTTTTTTTCGCTATAATAAAACAGTTTAGCTAAGGTTTCTTCCAGTATAGAGACCTTTTCCATTAATCGACGTTTTTCTTCCTTCTCATTTATTAACTCGATTTTCAATTTATCCATTTTATCGTTTAAAGTATCGTTTTCCCTTGCGATGCGTCTTAACTCAACCACTATCGGATTTAAATGAGTATGAAGTTTCTCTTTATTGTTCGCGTACCTATCGATTACATCTATAATGTTCGGTATTGTTGTCTCTATTTCGTTTTCTCTAACAATTTTTACGGTCCTAATGGCGTTTGCTGTATCTATCACTTTCCTGCCTGGTTGTCCTTCGCGTTTCCAAAAGTCTTGACTAAATGTTTTGCTATATAATTCCGGATTCTTCTCATGTAATTCAATATGAAATCTGTATATTTCTGCGTACTTTATTAATCCAGTTGGTCTTACATTCTCTCTAAAATGCTGAACTATCTTATACA
Organism: Lysinibacillus sp. JK80; assembly: GCF_027557635.1. Lineage (NCBI taxonomy): Bacteria > Bacillati > Bacillota > Bacilli > Caryophanales > Bacillaceae > Lysinibacillus > Lysinibacillus sp. JK80. The sequence continues at coordinate 1,768,948 of NZ_CP058997.1, forward strand.
GTTCTTGTTCATCGTATTCTAGGCTTGGTCTACCTTTCCTTTTCTTACTCATAAACATCTCCCTCTATTTCCTTAAAGCGAGCTATAGCTTCAATATGGCTTTTGATCTCGTTAGCGCTTGTTTCGAACGCCTCTAGCTCTTCTTTCATTAATCCCTCTTTAAACATTGTAGTAGTAATATTTTCATTTAACGTTTTTAAAAATGCTGATAACTCTGTTATTTTTTGTTTTCTAGAATTTATTTTTTCCTCAATTAAATGAAGATTATCTACAAGTTCTTCAGGAGAAATCCACCATTTGCTACAAAGCATACAGTCTTCGCTTTCGCATATTTGTAACTCATCTGTACAATATCCAATATTCATTTTTAAACGGGTGCTGCTTTTAGGATAATTAAAACTTTTCGATTCTACATCTTTTCTGGAAAATTCAAGACCGCTAATTGTCGAATTACTAAGTTGCCCGTTTTTTATTCGGTATGACTCCATAAGCTTCTTAACTTCTATGTCTATGAAATACTCCGTATGATTGGAATAATGATATTGAGCTTCAATCGTTGAATGCCCTCCTAGTCGAGCTATTTCAACAGGTGATATTCCTTGTAACATAAGAGAACAAAATGCAAAGTGACGCGTGTCATTAGGATTAACTTCTCTTTCGTAATCTTTGTGATAATATTTTGTAACGATATTTTTATAAAAAGATTTTAATAAATTATGAAAACTACTGCTATGTATAAATTCAGGAGCCTTTTTACTAAACCAGTAATCTCTATAAGCACTAGAAATGTTTGAACCTGTTTCGTTAATAGCTTTCCAAGAAATCAATGTATCGCTTCTTCCGTATGAATCTGTTGTTATAATATATTCATTTATCAAATCAAACATCTCTTTATTTATAGCGATAGTGCTTATCTTTTGGAGATTTCTTTTCGAATTAGTATTTTTTATTCTAGGTAATGTTATCGTGCAGTTTTCTTCATCTAAGCAATCTCTACTGATATTACAAAACTCACTAATACGCATAGGAATGATGTTAGTTAATTTCCACCAAATTAATATAGGTGAGAAATGTATTACTTTTTCACAACTAAAACCATTTTCAAAATAATGTTCAATACAATTATTTAGGGTTAAAACATCCTTAGATTTAGGAAGAAGTCTGTTATTGACATCTCTAGGTATTTTCCTCCTTAAATTCACTAATTCCCGTACATAACTTTCATGTCCGGATAAATCTAAATAATTGATAAATGATACGACGCTGTTTATGATACTTAAAACTTTGTGAGCATTTTTCAAATTACTTTTAGAATTGTTAACATATTCCATAACAGAAACATTGCTAAAAACAAACACTTCTTCTGAAAGATAATTTATAAAATCATCTAGTTTTTCTTCGCTAAAAAAATCTGTTTTATAAATACTTGAAATTAACTGATTAGTTTTTTGTGTGACTGTAGATGGTACATAAGAATCAAGAAGTTCTGCACACCAACATTTAACTAGTTCTAAGATTTTGATTCCCTTATGTTTCTTAGAAATCAACTCTAGATCATTAAAGTTAATGGAGTGTGTTCTGCCTATACGTGTATTGCAAGAAAATGTCCATATATTATCTTTGAAAGTTGTTTTGAAATTAACATCTTCTTCGTCTATTTTGTTTAAAATGTATCGTGCTTTTTCTTTACTTACTTCTAACGAATACGTTTCATTAGCTAATTCTTCTACATCAATTAAATCCTCTATTCCACTGGCACTATGCATATCTTCCACCTTACTCTAAATTAAAATTTTCTTTGTTAGCGGGTAAGTTCGTTAATTTTTCTATAAAGTCTTCTTTGCTAATAGATAAGAAAGTATAAACTTCTTCATCGAATTTTCCTTTTGCTTCAAAAAACGACTCCAATTCTGTGTATAGCAGGCGAATGTATTTTCTTTGTTCATTATAATTTGCTTCTTCTGAACTTAACATGATCAAATACCCCTCTATACGTCGTTCTAAGCTATCCGCCAATACAGAAAGGGTGTAATAGTTAGGAATAGAATAAACGCAATTTAAACACGGTAAATGGGGTTTTAAGCATCCTTTACTTTTATATACCAAACACTGTGTAGCTTTATCTTTACCCAACATTACATTCGCATGTATTTTGTTAACATATAATCTAGCCTCTTCTAATCCTAATGAATAAATTGTATCCATGATAGCTTGGCGTTCTTGTTGTATTGAATTTATAAAACCAGATAAGTGTTCTACGTTTTCTAGGCTACCGAAATTGTTTTTTAAACTTTGTATTTCCAATGTTCTTTTGTGCCTATTCAGTTCTACACCATTGATGAAATCAATAAATGTATCATAAATAAACCCAAATGCCCCTCTATCAAATAATTGTTTTGTCAAATCGTCTACAGCTTCTTGCGTTAAATCTACGTATATCAACGTGGTTTCTTCATCAACATGACCACGCATATTTTGGACTACTTTTAACGCATAATCACTACCTTTCATTTTGCTCAAGATGGAATAAACGTAAGACATTAAAGTTCGATTCATCTTTTTGGAACCAAAAACAAATTCTTCGTTATCTAATTCTTTAAGAAAATTCTTGCTCTTTGATGGTGTCAATACATTAGTTTTAGTTCCGAAATCGATTAAATTTGTTCTCAAAGGATTCAATTTTTGTACACGCAATTCACAAATAGCTGCTGCTGTTGCAAAAGCTAACTTTAATTCATCGGAAATAAAAAAGTGGTTTTTCACTTGAGTTTTAGAAATAGTTAAATCTTTCCGTTGAATTTGATTTACGATAATATCTGCATCAGTAGGAGGGATATCATTCTCTTTTAACCACTCCAAGTCTACGATACTTGTTCCTTCTAAACTGATTCGTGGAAAAGTTATAACATCTGAATTTCTCCATGCGTTATTTAAATGCATAAGCATGTACAACCAACTCGATCCATAATATTTATATTTCTTTTTCTTTTTATTGATTTCCTCAATAATATCCGAGATAGCTCGTTCCTTTTGAAAAGAAATATTGTTACAAAATTTCATAACATCTTTAAATGTTTTGTAATCATAAATTTCTTTAGAATGCTTTTTGGTAGGAGGTATTTCAAAAGGATTAGTTATATTGTCTATTTTATAAGCACGTTTTCTCACTTCTTCATACTTATCTGAAATATTCTTTAAATAAAGATATATACTTTCCGCATGTGTCTTTCCTATTCCATTAAAAAGCATATTTATTTCGTTTGAATTAAACGAATAAATTTCATGACTTTTTTTACTTCCCAAAAATTCATTTAGCTCTGAAGTACAATGTATGAATGTACCAATCATCTTGTTCAGTGTCTCTTGATTGGCAGTTGAATTTTTTAATTTATTTCTTACATAAGCTAACCAACTCTCTTTAGTGAATGGTCCAAAATTATTTAAATACAATGTATCATCCATCTTTTCCTTAATTTCCAACCTATAAAGGAAAGTCTCATATGAATTATCCAAGCTTATAGTATTCGCCGAAATCTTTAATAACTGTTTATTCTTCCAAGCAAGGACATCGTCCTTTTTGTATAGCTTAGAAACTCTCTTATGAATAGGGCGTATTAAAGCTACTATAGCTGGGCTTGTTTCCTCGATTCCATCTTTCATTGATTGACTTCTAAAGTTTAATTCTGTTCCTGATAACATATCTTGTACTTGTTCAACTGTTACGTAATCTGACAACAACTGCTTTTGAATTGCCACTAAATTTTCAACTTCTGCTTTGATGTAAAATTTGTAAGCACCATTATAATAAATAAATGGGATAGGATGATGTTGTATAATCTTATAAAATTCATTTTCAGAATTAATTGATAATAATTCCATCACTTGCTTCTTTGAATACGTGTTTGTTTCATCAAGTATTTCGCCATATTTTCTTTTCTGTCTAATTAGAAGGGAAAATGGGGTTTTCTCTAAAGGAATATTTTTATCCTGAGCAGCTTTTATAACTAGTTTTTTTATAACCTCATCTTCTAACCAAGAAATAAGAGTTTTATAAGAAATTTTTAACATCCTAGCTATTCTGTATAGGTTGATATTTTTTTTTAATTCATTAGAAACGAGATTTATTGCTCTAAGTTGAATAGGGGATAAATAATCAGTATTGTTTTTTTCTTCTGCTTCCTTGATAGCCGCTAAGAAATAAGGGTCTTTTAGCCAAGATTTCAATTTACTTCTATGAATTTTTAATTTTCCCGTTATTGAATTGTGAGTAAGATTTTTCATTTTATAATTAGTTAACAGTTGAATAGCTTCAAGTTGTACATCAGAAATTTTTCATTAATAGGATTGCTAATCATCTTCTCATCTGTTCTCTTCTTCAGTTCTGAATTGAACAAATCATTTTTTAACCAATAACCAATAGTGGAATCTGAGATGTTCATTTTTTCTGCTATTTCTTTCTGAGTTAATCGTTTATATTTAGGTTCTGATAATAAATCTATAACTTCTAACTGAACATTTGATAAACTTTTCTCGTAATATAAAGGGTTTAGTTTTAAAACTTCTTTCATGAAGATTTCATTTTTTCTCCATCGTGCTAATGTCCAGTAAGGGACACCTGATTTCTCCGCTATTTCCGCCAGAGTTAGTCCATTTCTGTCAGGAGTGCTAAGAATAGAAATAGCTATCATCTGTCCTTCTGTAAATTTATTATGTTCCATTATTTCACCTCAAAGCTTAATGTTTTAGATAGACTATCTGTTTTATAAATTCCGTTCATAGCGCTTTGGAAGTGAGCTAATGCATTCCTTTTGTCGATGTATTCCTTTGATGATAGTGTACTCATATCACCACGCAAAATTGCCATTTGTATTTCATCTATTTTTAAATCAAATAAAATATTTGTAAAAATACCTCTACCAATATGCGTTCCCCATATAGACTCATCAAGTATCTTGAAATCACTGTATCTACCATTTGTTTTTCTTAAAATTTCAATATACTTTCGTTTTACTTTGGCAAATTTTTTTTCATATGATTCCCCGGAGATTGCTTCTCCATCCTTGTTTAAAAAAAAGCATACATATTACGACGATTCTTTTGTGAATCAATTCTAATTAGGTGACTCTTGTACATATCTCTTAATAACTCGTTAGCAAAAAACAGTTGTAATCTAGGTCTCTTCACTTCTTGTTTACCTTGGCTTTTAAGACGTTCAAATAACGTTTTTTGATTATCTTTGATTACGATTGCATTTTCTCCATTTAAAAATTTGTTGGAAGACTACTGCTCATTATATTTACAACTTCTCCTTTACGAAGTCCACCGAATATTTGTAATCCTATACCAAACGCAATTTCTGGACATGTAACTTCAGCAACCCTTAGGAATTCTACAATCATTTGGTCTCTTTTTTCCGTTTCGTTACCAAAGTCTTTTAATTTGTATTTTATTTTTTCGCCATCGTTTCTTTTCGGATATTGAATGCCAAACTTTGGGTCGTCGAAAGGAGTTTCTACAATTATTCTGTCTAGCTTGTCTACATGATCAACAAACTCTATATCTTCTATTATGTCCATGTCGGATAGGTACTTATAAAATATTGTTAAATATCTCTCTATGTTTTTAACATACTTATAATCTTTTTGTTTGTTGTCTTTATCCCTCTCATTCGTTAAAAAGGTTATATATCTTGCACCATGAATTGGCTGTAAACCAGGAATTCCTTCTTCCTTCAACATCATAAATTCTTCTTCATTCGATGAAATTTGTTTGTTAATAAAATTCAAGAACTTACATATTTCCCTAGCTGCATTTTTTTGTGTGTTTATTGAAGTACCTTTATGAGCGTATATCTGTTTAATAAAATGAGTAATAGGATGTGGAAACTTTATCCCTTTCATTTTATCCTCAACGCATATTATTACTGCTCTATCATCTTCAATATGCCCATTGTTTAAGACGTTTTCTATTGGTACGTCTTTTGTAGTCCACCTATATCGATCACTTAATAACATAAATTTTCTCCTTTACCAATAATATCTATATATATACTATCATAATTTTCCCGCTTTTCATATGACTTGGGGAAATAAAAAAAGCCTCCAATCTATTGAGGCTCAAGGGTTTCTACTATGTATAAGTATTAAATTTCAAATTCCGCCCTAAACCATACTTACTATACAAGAAAAGGGGTTTCTCCATTTAACTCTAAACATTTAATGTAGCCCTCCTCTGTACAAATAAAATCAAATCGTGCCAGAATTGATTGCTGCTGTAAATAATCTAATTGAATATATGGGATCATTTCTGGTCGAATACCTAAGGCTAAGAGCTGATCAACCGATAAATGTTTAAATTGTTTCCCGACTTTTAAAAAGATGCGCCAAAGCATTTGTGTTGCATAATGAAGTTGATCAATTTGTTGCTTTGGCAATTCTAAAACATCATATAATGCGTACTCTAAATCCTCAAAGTCAGGAAAGAAATCAGGGAATTTTGAGTAAAATGCTTGTCGTTGCTGTGTGTGATTCATCATGTTCTTCACTCCCTATCCTAACCTTACGAGGAGGACGAGCCGCCACGAGATGCCCCGCCTGAACCAAAGCCCGATTTTCCTGTGCTTGAGGAAGAGCTATTGGAGTAGGAATTGGAACTCTTTGATGAACTATCCGTCGAATAGGAGCGTTGTCCACTCGAATAAGAATTTGATCCACTTGAAGTTGAGCTACCTGAAGTTGAACTAGCCTTATTTTGCGTACTGTTTGTTATACCATTTGTTTGTTTACTTTCATCATTAGCGCTTGATGACGATCGTGGCACTGCTGAGCCGCCACCATTGCTTTGCTCATCCCGATCTGTACCATTTTTTAAATTGCGACTTTTATATATCGCACTTCCTATCATGGCTCCAGCCGTTGCATACATCAAACCATTAAAGAAATGCTGGGCATAGTAAGGTGAATTTTCATCGATACATTCAAAGGAACCATCATCACCTTCTTGCCATTCATCACAGGTATCAGCCATTTCACTATTGTAAACACTTTCTATTTCATCACTTGTATTTGCTTGATTTTGATCTTCAGTTATCCGATTAGAAGTAGTTAAAGGGTATTCTTCTGCTGTTTGAGTTTCACTATTTCCACATGCTGCAAGCTGTACAGCCATCAAAGATGCCGTTGTCACAGCCATATATTTTTTTATTTGCTTAGCCATATTATAAACGCTCCTTTATTTCTGGTACCTAGTTTACGATTATCTCCTATTTTAGGTTTCATTTTTTACAAAAACATACAATTTATTTTAGCAGAAAAAATCCCAAACAGTAGGATTGTTTGGGATTTACAGTATTTTATGATTGTTTGGACACGACTTTTTTTCCATAAGTCATATATCGCCATAATTTTTCAAATGGTCCTATTGTAAAGAACTTAAACCAAATCACGCTAAAAATTATTTGAATGATAAACGTAATACTCGCTATCACTACAATATCTGATGGTGAAACTACTTCTAGCCCCATTAATGAAATGATGGCTGTTCCAATAAAGCTTTGCGCTAAATAGTTTGTAAAGGCCATTTGCCCCACACGTCCAATTGGCTGAAGTAGCTTCACTATTGTTTTATGTTCTAATAGAATAAACAAACAACTTAGATAAAAATAGGTTGTTGGAACAACCCCTAAGCCAATGATAGATTGAAGCTGTTGGTCATCTGCTTGTGAGGCAAACCAAATCCATAATGAGCATCCAATAAAGAACGGGAAAGTACTATAAAGCAACCATTTTATTTTTTGACTATGTGCTCCAATGTGCCCAATCCAATCAGCTTTTGCTACTAAAAATCCACTTAAAAACATAATAAAGATGGCTACGGCATCATTGCCTAAAAAGCCAAATATAGCTGACGAAACTGTATTAGATGGCATATACATTTGTCCTAATAATGCCAGAATATGCAGTGTGATAATCGTAAACAACCATTTAGAAATGGTTGAAACCTTCGCAGAGTAAAATGGTAGCAATAAAAAACCAATCACTGCGTAAATGGCTAGGATAGAGCCCCAAAAAATAAAAATATGAATAATACCTATAACCAATAGAGCCAATAAGCGTCTTGCAAAGCGCATTCTCGGTCTATCTCCCCGCGCTTCTGCACGTGTAGCAAAAATATAAAAACCAACCCCAAATAGGAATGAAAAGATAGAGAAAAATTTCTTTTCTATAAAAATATTAATAAGTGAATCAATAACTCCATTGATTCCGCTCATATCAGGCATTGGTGCACCCTCCATCAAGAGCTGATAGGCACCTACATTAATAAATAAAATACCAAATAACGCTAATCCTCGAATAATATCTAAGGCAATGATTCGTTCTTTTTGTGTAACGGATGGATTCATGTTGAAAAACTCCTTATCTTTTATGCTATAGCTAGCATAACTCCCCATCCTTACAACTAATTATTTTTAAGCTTACAGGAACCTTACAAATCAAAAAGAATAGTCTTATAGTTTTTTATCCTCTTCTACGATGAAATATTACATATTTTATAGTAAAAACATCGAAAAGAGAGGTTTAGGAGATGAATAGAAATCGCAAGCTCGGTTTTTGTTATCCCGGCTACCGATACTGTGGTCCTGGCTGCTCAGGACCAGGTACGCCTACAAATGCAGTGGATGCTTGCTGTAAACTGCATGATGAATGCTATGAACGCCACGGTAGCACAAAATACTGTGATGAATTGTTTCAACAATGCCTCCGTCCCCATATGAACGCTCCAAATAAAATGGCTAGAGACGCTAGACTATTCTATCGAGTTTTTGAATTACGCAATCGTTTCTTTTAAAAGCAGATAAAGCTCACGATGTTTTAATAACCGCGTGGGCTAGCTTTTTGTATAGATAGTATATTTTTGTGGTGTTGTAAAACCAAGCTTTGTGCCTAGGTGAATGGATCCTGTATTCGAAATATCACAATCCCAACAAGGCTTTAGCTGGTTGACAAGACAATGATCTATAAATGCTTCTGCAATGCTACTTGCTAATCCTTGTCCTCTAAAATTCGAATCTGTCATAATATCAATTTCTGCATACTCATTTGATTTAAATATTGAGACGGCTTCGCTAATGATTTGTTCTTTATGTACGAAACAAAAGCCAAAGCCATTTTTGAGGAAATTAGAGGTAGAACCCCAATATTCCTCATAATATGTCTGATCAAATTCCAGTGAATTTTTAATCAAGGGTTCAGTAATAGATTTGACTTCGTAATCACGTTCCCCATGCTTCTCTCTATGATTATAAATATTTTCATCAAATGTAAATGTATAGCGTTCTAGCTTTCTCAGCTGGTTATTTAACAATTGTTCGATTTTAGTATTCCACTGTTCAGAATAAGAAAATAAGGTAAACCGTTTCTGTTGTTCTATAGCCTGTTGCAAACAATAGGCAAGCTGATAATCAATCGAAGTCTTATTTTCATCGCCATATACATAGTATATCCCTGATTTCGTGTGAAATAATAATGTTTGAAAAGCAGCTGTATCAGAATAGACAGCTCCTTCTATCATTCGATCTAGTATACTATACACAAATGTCGGGGCTCTTGAAATAAATTGTTTAATGATAGGATATTGCTCTTCCGAGACTTTTATCATGCTATTTCCTCCAGTATTTTGCAGTATGTATCATTTCTATTATAATAAACTTATATCCATATGAAGGGACTGAATTATGCGCAGATAGCAATATTTTTCATCCAACATCATCATAATTTTGGAGGTAAAAGTATTGATTGAAAATATCGACACGGAAAGATTGCGGTTACAAAAAATGGAGAAAGCTGATGCTAAAAGTTTATTAACCATTTGGTCTGATCCTGATGTAACCAAGTATATGAACATTACTCAGTTTACACAAGAAGAGCAAGCCTTGGAAATGATTGAACTTCTAGAACAATTAGCTAAGCAACACAAGGCAATCCGCTTCTCTATTTTTGAAAAGGCATCCAATCATATCATTGGGTCATGTGGCTTTAATATGCTTGATTATGACAATGCTCTAACAGAGATTGGCTATGATTTGGGCAAGGAATATTGGGGAAAAGGCTATGCAACAGAAGCTATAACTGCTTTAATTGATTATGCCTTTAAGCACTTGAAAATGGAAACAATTGCTGCAGAAGTTGACGCTGCCAATATCAATTCAATCAAGGTTTTAAAAAAATTGAATTTCATTTACCAAGAGAAGCACAATACTGAAGATACTCTACAACTTTACACTTTAACAAAATCGTAAGAAGAAAAGGCTAAGCATGGTAGAATTCAACCAATACTTAGCCTTTTTGATTAATGATACATGCCGTGATTAATTTTCCCTGTCAGCTTTTCTATTTTCACTTCAAATAGTTCAATTTTCGGCATAATCGGATAGCCTTCTCTTTCAAATGTCCATTCAGGCTTGCCATACTTCTCCAGTAACGCATCAAAGAACCATTCTTTTTTCGTTTCCTCTTCAATTCTTTCGATATGTCCAAACAAAACAACACTTTGATAAACTAGTGCGGATTGACAGGCATATTTTTTACCTGGATGTAAATCACCCATATCACAAACTTCTATACAAATTTTAGGATTTTGTTTGATATTTGACCAAAAGTGACTTTCTCGAAGATTACCAATATGCAAGAATAGTTTGTCCTCCCCTTCATATACATAGACAAACGGAATAACATAAGGAAAACCTTCCTCATCAACTGTTGCAACATGCGCAACTTTTCCAAACTTTAAGTATTGCTGTGCATCCTCTTGTGAAATTTCAACACGTTTGTTTTGAATCTTACCTCTCATCATTTCTTAACCCCCTCATGAAATTATGTAACGATTAATAAACACCGCTAAACCGTTCATTTTAAACATATATATATTTTACATCTTTAACAAAACTAAAAAAAGGGTAAATTTTTTTAATAGAATAATAAAAGCCAAGGATGCACTAGTATAGCATCCTTGGCTTTCTTGTTATTTAATTGGAATCCAAATTTCTGAATACGAATCAGGGCTATAAGCATCCTCTTCAGGATAAACCTCTAACTCTGCTGTTCCTGCTGGTTCATATGGGTTGGATGGGAACCACTCAGAATAAATTTGTTTCCACGTATTTTGCATTGCATCAGGCATAGGTCCATGTACTTCAAAGATAACCCATTTGGATGCAGGTACTTCCATTGTTAAGAGATCTTCCCCTACTTCTCCTACATGATCAGTAGCAATCCAATAATCAATGAAGCCCTTTTGTCCCTGTTCAGTATTTGGTACACAAACACCTAATACGCCATTGACCGTGCCATTATTTAATTGGTATAGCTGATGATCAAAGCCACTTTGGTTTACCTCTTGCCAAAATAGAGGTATTTCCGTTGTATTCTCCCCATTTTGACAGTTGTATGTTCTTTTTACACCCACAATTTGAAACTTGTCTTTTTCAATAATTTTATATTTCATTGGTTCCGCTCCCTTCAAGCTTACCTGTATGACCAGGCGATTATATGATTGTAATGGTCCTTGCTTCTTTCTTGCTTCACTAGGCGTAACATGGTGCTGTTTTCGAAACGCTTTAGTAAAGGCTTCAGGAGTTTCATAGCCGTATTTGTAGGCGAGATCGATTATTTTTTGTTCAGTACCCAGCAATTCTTGTGCAGCTAATGTTAATCTTCTTCGCCGCAGATAATCTGCAATAGACATATCTGTCAAAATGGCAAATGTTCGCTGAAAGTGAAAGACAGAAGAATTAACCTCCTGCGCAATCTGTTCAATCGTAATATCCTCTAATAAATGCTCCTCCATATAATTAATGGCCTTTTGTATCGACTCAATCCAACTCATTGCTTTCACTCCTTGATTCCATCTTAAAATAGATATCGCTGTATAACCTGTCTTTTTATGCTAACTTTGGACAGGTTAAATGGAAAGCATTTTTTGACTAGCTCCCCACTTTTAATTTCTTATCTCACTCACTATTTTTCCCTAAAATTCCATTGTAGTAAAAATCAAAACATCCAAAATATTTCTAAAATATATTTACAAGATTTTCTATTAAATGGTAAAACGGTATAAGAGAAGATATAGGGGGACTTTGCGATGAAATGGTTAGGTGCTGCTGCTATTTGTTTGAATGAAAGTAATCAGTTATTAATGGTTTTACAAGGAACTGTTGATGAAGAGAAAACTTGGACTGTGCCATCAGGTGGAAAAGAGGCCACGGAAGATTTTAAGACTTGCTGTGTACGAGAAGTTTATGAAGAAACAGGCTATACAGTAGATATTATTAAGGAAATTTATTATAAGTACAATGAAGTAGTGGAAGTTCGCTATTTTCAAACCATCTTAATAGGTGGACAAATGATGATACATGATCCCGATGAATTAATATATGACATAGCATGGAAATCTAAAGAGGAAGTAGCACTTTTACCCCTAACATTTCCAGAAGATCGGGTATTTCTCTTATCGTTATTTAAATAAAAAAAAGTCACGTCTCATCGACATGACCCCTCTTGTTAAATAGTGTAATTGTTTTGCTGATAAATAATTAAAGCAGAATGGATGACTGTCTGCTCTCCAATAAAGAGCGTATTGTATTTGATATCAAGTATGAAAAAGCCTTTTAAATCTACTAAAGCACGGTTAATATCAAGTTCAAATTGCACAATATCATTGTTTTGAATTGTCACAACTTGAGTTATCTGTGTCATCGTTCACACTCCTTTAATCTTATGATAGAGCAAAAAGAAGTACATGTCACATAAAAAAGTTGGAGCTAAAAAAGCCCCAACACCTTTAGTACATCGTTAAATATTCTTCACGCTCCCAGTTATGGACACGTGTGCGATATTTATTCCATTCAATTTCTTTGGCAGCTGTAAATTTATCATAAATATGGTCCCCCAATGCATCACGAACAATGGTATCCATCTCTAATTCAATTAGCGCAAATTCTAATGAGGATGGTAAACTATCAATCCCGTTCAACTCCCGATCTGCTGCTGTCATTTTATAAATATTACGGTCTACCGCGGCTGGTGGTGTTAAATCTTTTCGTATACCATCCAGCCCAGATGCTAGAATAACAGCCATTGCTAAATAAGGGTTTGCTGCTGGATCAACTGAGCGCAATTCAATTCGTGTAGATAAGCCACGTGCTGCTGGAATGCGAATTAATGGTGAGCGGTTTTGAGCAGACCACGCTACATAGCAAGGAGCTTCATAGCCAGGCACTAATCGTTTATAGGAATTGACAAGTGGATTCGTGATAGCTGTAAAGCCATGCACATGCTTCATAATTCCTGCCATAAAGCTACGTGCGGTTGCGCTTAATTGCAAGTCTGCATGTTCATCATAGAAGGCATTTTTATCACCTTCAAATAATGAGAGATTAAAATGCATTCCTGAGCCATTGACCCCAAATAGTGGCTTTGGCATAAATGTTGCGTGGAGACCATGCTGTGCAGCAATGGTTTTTACCACCAGTTTAAATGTTTGGATATTGTCACATGCCTCAATAGCACTCGCATACTTAAAGTCGATTTCATGCTGGCCTGGTGCTACTTCATGATGAGACGCTTCAATTTCAAAGCCCATCCCCTCTAGCTCTAAAACAATATCACGACGACAGTTCTCTCCCAAATCAGTTGGCGCTAAATCAAAATAGCCTCCACTATCATTTAATTCCAGTGTCGGATGCCCTTTTTCATCCAACTTGAATAGGAAAAATTCAGGCTCTGGCCCTAAATTAAACGACGTAAAGCCCAGCTCCTCCATTTCCTTCAATACTCGTTTTAAATTGGAGCGTGGATCTCCTTCAAACGGTGTACCATCTGGTCTTGCAATATCACATATAAAGCGTGCTACTTTCCCCTTTTCAGCAGTCCAAGGAAAAATCACAAAGGTATTGATATCTGGCTTTAAATACATATCTGATTCTTCAATACGCACAAAACCTTCGATTGAAGAGCCGTCAAACATAACTTTATTATCTAGCGCTTTTTCTAATTGACTGACAGGAACTTCCACATTTTTGATTGTACCTAAAATATCTGTAAATTGTAGGCGAATAAATTTCACATTTTCTTCCTTTACTCGGCGTATAATATCTTCTTTGGTATAATGTTTCATTCTCCACCACTCCAATGTAATTTTAATTAACACGTTTTTTATAACTTCTCTAAAAATACATTAAATTTGAAGAATAAGCAATATGTATGTAAGGTTTTATGACATGCTTTTTATCGAATATATTAATCCTTATTTTAGATTAATTTTTCTTACCGCATTTCCATCTCAAATAGCGATCTTTCATCTTTAAAAAAGGGCAAAATTACCATTTTATACAAAAGGCCTTTAGTCTTATAAAAATCCTTCGTCATTCTAAAAATAAACAGTCTATATCATGACGAGACGAAGCATTCACTACTTCCCCATGCATCAATTGTAGATATATCAAGAACACCTTTAAAAAGATAACCCGCGAACCCTATCCAAGAACCAAGATGTCAAAAATCCTATTGATTAAGTTTTACTTTATATCACAAAAGCCTTGTATAATGCGATATTTATTGGTAAATTTATAGCAAATTAGAATTTTAATTTATTCATATTATCAGTAAATACGGAGTATATAATTATGGTTAGAAATCATTATGTTGGCTTCCAGGAAATATTTAGTTATAGATACATAAGGCGGTGAATTAAGTAGGCATGTCAGTATTAATTATTGGCAGCGTAAGTAATGATGTGCTACGTCTGCAAAAGTATTTTCATCGTATCAGCATCCCCAATATTTATTGCTTTTCAACAACGGAAGCAGCAATGAACTATTTAGTAGATTCAGCTTTGAAAGATGAGCTGGAATTAATCGTACTTGACACGAAAATGACACTCAGCAATTGCGAGGAAATTTGTCAGCACATTCATGTACTTAAAAATTGGATAGATGTCCCTATCCTTCTATCTACTACCTACGAAAAAAACATAACAATCGATAGGGTTTTTGAAGCAGGCATTTTCGACTTTATTTTAAAGCCGTTTGATTTTACTCATTTTAAGACTCGAATTCAAGTAGCCTTAAAATATCAGAGGGAAGCCAAGCTTCGAAAGCAGCAAGAAAGTATGATTCAAAAAGATTTATTTATTGCAAAAAAATTCCAAAAGAACGCACTATCTCCTCCATTAAATCTTGAGCAAATACAGGTTGATGGTCTTTATGTAACATCCAATACACTAGGAGGTGACATGTACTGTTGGTTTAGGATTAATGATCATTTAACCGCCATTCTTCTGTACGATGCAATGGGGCATGGCATAGCTGCATCACTCGTTACTATGTCCATCAGATCATTATTAAAAGGAATGATTACTAAGTTAATTGATCCAGTAGCAGTAATCCAAGAACTTAACCGCCAAATATACGAGCTATTTTCTGATGAGGATATGGACCGTTTTTTAATGACAGCAATCTACATACTTCTAGATACAAAAAATGGCACTTTGCACTATGTGAATGCGGCTCACCCTTCTGGTTTTTTATTTGGAAAATTTGGAGAAACAGTCTTCCTCCCAGCGAATACGCCTATCCTCGGACTATTCCCTACTATTCAAATAAATAAAAAAACAATACCTTTATCAGGCTGGCATCGTATTATTCTTTATACGGATGGATTATTAACATTGAACGAGCAAAACTCAATTGATATGGACTTTTTCTACGCCTATGCTTCACAGGATAACAGCTATGCACTACAAAAGTTTTCTCAAAAGTACAATTTATTTGATAATGATTACAGCGATGACATCACAGTCGTTTCAATAACAATTACATTAAAGGGTAGGTGATTGAAGATGGAATTCACACTCAATGTAAATCCTGATACACAAGCTATAGCCTTTATTGATCAAGTAATGGAGAATTATACAGAGATATATAATCTACCTTATAAACGAGAGTTAAGATTTGTTGTTCATGAACTAGTCATCAATGCCGTAGAGGCTATGGGAAAAATTAATACACCCGCTCAAAAGAAGATTCAAATACAAGTAACTCAATCAAACGAAGAGATAAAAATAACAGTCACTGACGAAGCAAAAGGCATTGACGAAAAGGACTGGGACAAAGTTCTTCAATTCGATTTAGACAAATTTGATTATGCTGATCGTGGACGCGGTTTATTTTTTGTCAAAAATATGGTCGACCATATTTGGTTCGAAAATATTTCTGAAACAAAATTTTTAGTTGGTATTTCCAAAAAGATTCATCTATAAAGTAAACGTAAAATTGGGGGCGTTTTAATGAAGTTATCTATACGAAAGAAAATGAATCTGCTTATATTTGGTTGTATTATTTTACTTACTTCCCTTTTAGCAGGAGTCAATTTTTTTGTTGCCAAGAACAATCTATTAGAAAGTGCTGATACAAAGCTTTTATCAGATATACAGTTGAGCTATGAATATTTAGACGCTAAATATCCTGGTGAATGGTCCATTAAAAACAACCAACTCTATAAGGGCGATATCAATATGGTAGAAAACTTTGAGGTAGCTGATAAAGTTGGAGAACTCACAAACGGGAATGCTGTATCCATCTTTCAAAACGATACGCGTATAAGTACCAATATAGTGGATAATGGTGAACGCGCTTTAAATACAAAGGTTTCTGACGAGGTTGCTACTGTTGTACTAGGAGAAAAAAAGCGCTTTATCGGTTCTGCCAATGTCTTAGGAAGTTTGCATCAAGCAGCCTATGATCCGATTGTAAATAGTCAAGGCGAGGTTATCGGTGTATGGGCAACCGCTGTCCCTACCGCTCCTTATATAAGCATTGCCACAAAATCAGCACTGGAGAATGTAGCGATTTCCTTAGTGATCGCCATTGTAATGATCGGAGGAATTAGTTGGTTCTTACAAAAGCAAATTGTTAATCCTATTAACATTCTAAGTACCAATGCCAAGGAACTAGCAGAACTAAATTTAAATGTTAAACTGTTAAACCCTAAAGGCAAAGATGAAATCGCTGAATTAGCACGCGCATTTAGTAGTATGAAAAATCATTTAACAGAGACGATAAAGATTGTGGCTGGTAGTGCACATCAAATTGCAAAGTCATCACACACTTTGGCAGAATCATCACATCAAACAAGCGAAGCATCTAATCAGATCGCACTAACAATGAATGAAATCGCCGTTGGTACTACCACTCAATCTGATCAGGCTGAACGAATAGTTTCAATGATGCAAAAAACGCTTGAGGAAGTATCAAAGAGCTTACAAAAAGCTGAAATCACTTTAAATAGCGCTATCGAATCCACTCATATCGCACGTAAAGGAGAAGAAGCCATCAATGAAGCGATTATGCATCTAAGTGATGTTACGAAAACAGTGTCTTATGCAACAGATTCTATCCAAAAATTAGGCAAGCGCTCTGAAGAAATTGGTGGTATTATTACCGTTATCACTGGCATCGCAGAACAAACGAATCTGTTAGCACTCAATGCGGCCATCGAGGCAGCACGAGCAGGTGATCAAGGGAAAGGTTTTGCTGTCGTTGCATCAGAGGTTCGTCAATTAGCTGAACAGTCAAGTTTAGCAGCTGGACAAATTACTAATCTTATTAATGATATCCAAGCGGAAACATCTGTGACCGTACGAACAATGGAAAGTAATTTACTAGCTGTCGAGGAGCAAGTAACGATCATCAATAAAGGCGGAAGTGCCTTAAAAGAAATCGTGGAGAAAGTTGTCGAAACTGAAGAAGGTGTCGAACAAATGAAAGTGGCATTTACACATGTTAACGACAACTCCCTAGATGTGCAACAAGCCATTCAAGATATTTCTCGCATCATCGAGGACGCTGCAGCAGCTACAGAAGAGATTGCCGCAACCTCAGAAGAGCAATATGCGACTGTTGCCGAAATTACACAAAGCTCAGATGAGTTATCATCAATTGCTGATAAATTACAAAATGAAGTGAATAAATTTAAGTTTGAATAAATCCCCAAACAAGAAAAGAAAAATGGAGGCGCTATAGGATGAATCAGAAGAAAATTGCAATGAATATTGACACAAAGGCTGATTATATTGTGATTGCGTTTACAGGCGATTTAGAATACGGGATGATTGAAGAAATAAAGTCAGAGCTGCAAACACTTAGCTTAGACACAAAACACGGATACATTATCGATATGCAAAGGGTAACAAATATTGATAGTACTGGATTCGGGATGATCGTTAATTTTGCTAAGAAGGTGTCTGTAAAAGATAAGAAAATCGCCATTATTGTCGTCGATGATTTCATTCGCAACTTATTCGCTATTTCACAGGTTGATAAAGTATTCCCTATTGCCGAAAGTGAAGAACAAGCAAGGAAGATTATTAAAGAAGATTGGCTAGGTGAGCTATCACTTAACGATTATTAATCTCTATAATCATAATAAAAGGTGTATTCCTATTAGACGGAATACACCTTTTTATGTTGTTAAAAAAAGAAGATGTCAACGGTAGAAATAGTAACTTTGCAAGGCGAGAGGTTGATTTTCGTTCCGCCAGCGTCCTTTCCAGGGGGGGCGTCCGATGAGCCGCTAAATCCCATAGGAGTGACGCTATCAACCATTCTACAAAGTGTCTTTACCTCATAGTAGCATAGCGATCAAATCTACCCATTATTTGTATTCTTAGAGGGGATAGGCTCTTATTTTCAATGTGGAGAAGTGATGAGTGACAACACCTCTTCATAAAGGGTAATGAACTCCTTTACTTTATTTGAAAACCTTTGCTAAAAAGATTGAGATTTTTTGGGTTGGTGCGGAAGGCTTCTTGACTCCCGTGGATTAACAAGACAGGTGAGCCCCTACACGGAGGAAGCTGCTGGCACTCGCCCACAGGAAAGCAAGTAGCCTTGCAATAGAAATCCACTTCTACCTTTCTATTGACTGTTATGTTTTTAACACTAAGAGAAGGTATTTTTCCTATGGCGGAATATACCTTTTCTTTAATACTGCAGTAGCATATTAACAAACACAACTAGAATGATAATCGGTACAACAACTAGCATTAACATACGATATGTCGAATAATACCCTTGTCCCATTTGACTTCCCGTTAGCAATTCTCTCTTCACAAATTCTTTATCCACTACATAGGCAATAAAAATAGCAATGAATAAATTCCCTAGCGGAAGCATGATATTCGACACTAAAAAATCGGTTGCATCAAAGATACTTTTCTCAAAAATCATTATATCCGATAAAACACTCGAAGAAAGCGCTGCTGGAATGGCTGCAATAAACACGACTATACCAAGTAAAAGTGTCCACATTGGACGCGATTTCTGACTATGCTCCATAAATGCCGCGACGATAATCTCATATAAACTAAATGATGACGTTAATGTAGCAAATAAAAATAGCAATAAAAACATGGCTAAAAACACTTCACCAAATGGCATTTGACTAAATGCTGTTGGTAGCACCATAAATAGCAAACCTGGACCCGCTGCTGGCTCTAAATCAAAGGCGAACACAACAGGGAAAATCGCTAAACCTGCTAAAAATGAAACAAGCACGGTTAACAGCACTACAGAACCCGCTGAATTCGGAAGACTGACATCTTTTTTTAGATAAGAGCTATATGTAACTAGACAAGAAAAACCTACTGCTAACCCAAAGAACGATTGCCCTAAGGCTTCTAATAATGCCTTACCCGTAATATTCGAGAAATCAGGCCATAAGAAGAATTTTACCCCTTCCATTGCCCCATCTAATGTAACTGCACGCACAACAAGGACAATGAACATTATGAAAAGTAACGGCATCATCCATTTATTGGCCTTTTCAATCCCATTTTGTACACCTAATGAAATCACAAGTACGTTGGCTAATGTAAACAACACTAGACCAACTAGCGTAATCCAAGGCGTGCCTATAATTTTTCCAAATAATTCAGCAGGATCTACTGCTGGATCAATTACCGCGCCAGCTACACCTAGCCCGCTATAAATAAAGATCCAACCTCCAACAACGCTATAAAAAGTTAATAATAAAAAACAGCCTAGCACGCCCATTCGACCAATCCAGGCCCATCCTGGCTTAGTTGGAGCAATTTTTTTATACGCTGTTACAGCCTCGGATTGTGTACCACGTCCTAAAACATACTCGGACAATAACATCGGTAGTCCTATTAACAAGGTAAATAATACAAAGATAAGGAAAAATGCTCCTCCACCACTTTGTCCTGTTACATAGGGAAGTTTCCAAATTGCCCCTAGTCCGATCGCCGCACCAGCTGATGCTAAAATAAAACCTAATTTACTAGACCATTGTCCTTTTTTTCCACTCATCTCTTCAAACTCCTCAAACATTCTAAACTCTTCTCTATTTTACATGAAAATATAGCTTTCGACTAGGTTATAATTATAAAGTACTAGTTAGCTTTTTTACCCCATTACTTTTTTCTATATTTATCCGTTAGTTTAGCCTTTCTATTCTTCACACCTTTCCCTATCCATCATTCCTTCCAACAAAAAACCTCAGGTATGTTCACCCGAGGTTAGTAAAAATTATTTTGTTATATAGATAGAACGCTGGCGGTCGATCCACTTGCGCATAGTTGTAAATAAAAACGCCATAATAGCCGTTAATAAAATACCTTTCACAATGTTAAATGGTAAAATCCCAGCGATAATCATTTTATAAAGTGAGTCACCTACAACAGGTTCCATTCCTAAGAAGTATGTGTACATCGGTAAAAATACTGCGTAGTTTAAAATACTCATCCCTACTGCCATTACGACTGTTCCTGTCGCTAAACCTCCAACAAGACCAGCAATTGTTTTAAAGCGATTAAAAATAAGGCTTACAGGCAAAATAAATAAAATGCCTGTTGCAAAGTTGGCAATATGACCTACTGGCACGCCTGTTGGCGTTCCAGAGAAAATCCAATCCAATACATTTTTAAATAATTCTACTAAAATACCAGCTACAGGCCCCATTGTGATGGCTGCTATTAATGCAGGCATATCACTAAAGTCGACTTCCAAGAATGCTGGGAATGGTGGAATTGGGAAATTAAAAAGCATTAATAAAAACGAAATACTGCTCAGCATGCCAATCGTAATAAACGATTGAAGTTTAACATTTTTCTTCATAGAAAACTCTCTCCTCTTTGCTGATTCAATCTCGCAAGAAGAAAGGTGACGATCTTTCAATTGTTAGCACGAAAAAACCCTTATGCATAAAGAGCACAAGGGAGAAAGGCATGACGAATAAGCGTCAATTTAAACTATTTTTGAGCACTGTTTAAAAAGCCATACAAAAAAAGCGCTCGGTCATAGTTTATTTCATAACAATGAATGACGATCGTACCTCCATCTTCTCCCATCCAGACTTTAACTGTCGGCCTCGGAATTACACCAAGTCAGCCATGCAAATAAATTTGCACAGGTCGCGGGCTGAAGAGCGAAGCATAAACCATTCGAGTTAATGGAAACATTAACGGTTCACCACTCTATTACCGCCGGTCGGGATTTTCACCCTGCCCCGAAGATGAATCATATTATTTTATACTACAACCTTACTATAATTAATTATTAAGAAAAAGTAAATAGTTCTGCTTAAAAAATTCCGATTAGATTTGTAAGTATTGTAAAAATGGAGCATTCCATGTTACAGGAATGCTCCATTTTTGATTTTGACTAAGGCATATATTGTTTATTTGGCCCCACAGGCTTGGGCAAATACGTTTTTAAATCGAATCCTTCCCAGCTTTCTTGGACCACATTATCCAAGCGTAATTGTTGGTCAAAGCTAGCAGCAGTTAACATCATAGCTTCAATCAATTGGGTAGCGCGAATTGACTCCATCGATGCTAAATCTAAGGGAATATCGAATGTTACGACTACACCTTCTGCTTCCTCTTTCACGGTATATGTTACATTTTCAGGAACCACTGTTACATAAACATCATCATTTTTGTTTTTCATTAGTGTAAGTGCTTCTGTAACATTAGCAAATGTTTGACGGAAATCTGGTGACAGGTATTCTGCCCCACTACCATCTTGGTATAAATAATAATTAAAATGCTTGGCGTTTGTTAATGACATGGCTTGACTTGGCTCACCCTCCTGAGAAAACTCATAAGGTGTGCCATCTTCATTTTGAATCTCAACTTCCGTATATTCAGAATCCGAGAAGGTATCCTCTAAAGTCCCTTTGTACTCATTAACGGTAGCTGATGCAACATCATAGTCATTGTCCTTTGGTAATACGTGGACAAGCTTGTCTTCCTTCTCCTTCAGTTCACCTTTAAAAGGATGATAATCCGTAAACCCTTTGGCTTCTTCATCTATTTGAGGAGCATATTTTTCATACATCTGTAGGGTAGAAGGCTTTTCTGTTCCAAAATCAGTTGCTACACGCTCATTTGGTATCACATATGTCATTGGAACACTTTCTGCATCGCGTCCTGCCAAACCAATACGGAAAACGACAGCATCTTTCACATCTTCCTCATAGACAGACGACCGTAAAGATAGCATACGCTCATGCTCCGATACAATACTGGATTGAAGTGCCTCATCCTGGGTAGCTGCCTCTTTAGCAGAACGATCTTCCTGTAACGTAGAGTAATTAGCCGTTTCTGGCGTACTAGCTAGATCTTTTTGGCTAGCGTCATTATTCATGAACATGAAGCCAACGAGTACCGTTATCACGAAAACTGCTGCTACACTCGTAAAAATCGGCATTTTTCGGAACTTAAATCGTGATGGTCGTTCATCTTGTATTAAAGATTTACTTTCTTGTTGTGCTTCTTCATTCTCTATAGGTTGTTGTATCGCTTCTTGTAGGTGACTATTATCCTGCAAGCGAGCATCTGCCATTAACCGATTTAATATTTCTTCTTTTGAACGGCGGTCAGAAAGCTTAGGGGCATTGTTCAAGACATGTTCAAGCTGTTCATCATCAAATGGCTTATGCGTCATTGCCGTTTCGCCTCCTGTTCTCTAATCGGCTGTAGCTGTTGCCTTAAAAATTTAATGGCTCGATGCTGGGTCGTTTTTACCTTAGCTTCTGTCCAATCTAGTATTTGCGCTGTTTCTGCAATCGATAAATCTTGAAAATAGCGCATAATAATGACCATTTTTTGGTCGCCTGTACAGTTTTCAAGTGCTGATTCCACCTGCATAAATTCATCACTGGCCTGTAGCATATCTTCCGGTGATGGCGTGGTTGAATGGAGCTGTTCCGTTTCCCAGTCAAAGAAATCATGTGAATGCTTTTGACGTACAGCTTGCTTTCTAAAATGATCAATTGCTACATTTTTAGCAATAGCAAATAGCCAAGTTTTCTCACTACTATTGCCTGCAAATTGATCGTATGAGCGCAACACTCGTACATAAACTTCATGTGCTAAATCTTCGGCAAGTGTACGGTTTTTTACTAAATATATTAAAAACTGAAACACGTCTTGGTGATATGCATCGTATAGTCGATGGAACACGGAGTCATTCAAAGCACTCCACCCCCGTTCTATAATATTTGTCGTCTTACATTCATAGAAGTTACAGCCAATTAATAGCAATACTTGTTATTAATCGAACGGTAAATAAAACGTGAAGGTCGTACCCTCTTTCAACACACTGTCTACCATAATATTACCTGAGTGTGCCTTCACAATATTTCTAGCAATGGCTAAGCCGAGACCAGTTCCACCCTTGGAACGAGTACGTGCCTTATCTGCTTTATAAAAACGTTCAAAGACATAGGGTAAGTCCTCTTGAGGGATGCCATGTCCTGTATCTTGAACAGATATTTTAGCAAATGTCGGCTCCTGCTCTACTTTTACAGTCACAGACCCTTCATCTGTATGTCTCAGGGCATTGTCAACTAAATTTGTAAGCACTTGTTCAATGCGATCCTCATCTATATTAATCATGGCCTCGTCATTAAATTCACTCTCAAACAGCAGACGAACGTGCTTTTCTTTTGCTACCTGTGCAAATTTTTGTGTAATACGTTCAAAAGTAGAATTAATTGGTAATTCATCTTTATAAAGCGTCATATGCCCTGATTCCATACGTGCCAAATCTAATAAATCTGTCACAAGGCGACCCATTCGCTTCGATTCATCATAAATAATTTTGGTAATCTCATTTCGCTCTTCCTGATCCTGAATAAAATCGTCATCCATTAATGCTTCTGAGTAACCTTGAAGCATGGCAATCGGTGTCCGAAGCTCATGAGAGACATTCGCAATAAAATCCGATCTTAGTTTTTCTAAGCGATGCTGTTCAGTCATATCACGAATAACAGCGACAGCACCACGTATCATTTCCCCACTATAAAGAGGACTAATGGTAAATGTATAATAGCTGCCATCCATTTCAATTTCCTCTTCTAGTTTATCCTCAAACATCAGCACATGATCAAGCATATGATACAGCTCTGGCGGAATAGGTTTTGCACTTTGTGAGCCTTTGTTGACAAACCACTTTTGCATCAGACGTTCGGCTGGTGGATTACTTAATAATATTGTACGATCCCGATTAAACGTAATCACTGCATCTGTCATAGATGTCAAAATATTAGAAAGCTGTTCGTTTTCTTGATTGATAACCTCTAAATTATGCTTTAATTGACGGCCCATTTGGTTGAAGGCAACGGCAAGCTGACCAATTTCGTCATTTTGGGTAGTAGGCATTTTCGCTTCAAAATTCCCTTTTGCAATTTCAAAAGCTAATTCACGCATTTTTCTTAATGGCGAAGTTATACGTGAAGAAAGGAAGAATGCGAAGAATGTCGTCAACACAAATGCTATGAAGGCTGCTAAAAAGACAATTTTCGTAGTTTCCTTAGACGTTTTATGTAGCGCATCTGGGCTTTGGTAGATGAAGACAGCTCCATGTACTGCATTTTCAACATTTAGGGGAAAACCAAGTACGACATAAGATTCCATTTTTTCTTGATCAGTTGAAGAAGGCATCATCATTTCTTTAATAATCGGCTCATCTGATTGAAACACTTCATGAAAAGATTTATTGGCTAATATAGTATCTTGTATTTCTTTTTTGTTGACACCCTCTTGCATCGCAAAGGACACTTCAACATGACTGATAGCGATCAATGCATTGGTTCCTGTAGGTAAAATATCTTTTAATAATTCAGAGGTAGATTCGGCTGTTTCATTGTCATCTACTATACTTGCTACCGTTGCTGCTGTTTGTCGCAATGAAATTTCTGCTTGCTGCATATGGTAATTTTGAAGAAATTCAAGCATTAATACCGTGAAAACAAATAATACAAATGAAACGAGAAGCAATATGGTTACCCATAGCTTCCCGACAACACTATTCCATATTCTATTCATTGACAACCTCAAATTTGTATCCAACGCCCCAAACCGTCACAATCATTTTAGCAGCGTTTTCAGAAACTCGGTTGAGCTTTTCACGTAAACGTTTTACATGTGTGTCTACTGTGCGTAAATCACCAAAGAAGTCATAATGCCATACCTCTTTTAGTAGTTGTTCACGGTCAAATACTTTGTCTGGCGATTTCGCTAAAAAGTACAGCAATTCATACTCTTTCGGTGTTAAATTAACCTCAATGCCTTCTGCAGTCACACGATGTGCATCATGGTCAATCATTAAGTGTTGGAACACCACTAAATCTTTTGAAGAAGATGCATTAGTCGTTGGTGAGAAAGCCTGTGAACGACGTAAAATAGCCTTCACACGTAACACAACCTCACGAGGACTAAATGGTTTTACGATATAGTCATCTGCACCAAGCTCAAAGCCTTGTACACGGTTCGCTTCTTCGCCTTTGGCAGTTAATAAAATAATTGGTGTTGCTGCGCGCTCTCGAATTTCTGCACACACTTCTAGCCCATCTTTTTCAGGCATCATAATATCAAGTAAAATACAGTGATACTCTTTTTCTAAAGATTTCTCGATCGCTTGTTCTCCATTTTCGGCCTCGTCAACAAGGTATCCTTCTCGCTCAAGATACATTTTTAATAAGCGGCGAATACGATCCTCGTCATCTACTACTAATACTGAAATATTTTCTGACACTTTCACGATCCCTCTCTTCCATCTTTCTCTAACTTCTATTGTACATGGTGTGACACATATTGAAAAGAAAAGAAAGCCTCTTCGCTACAGCGAAAAGGCTTGTTGCTTCACAGGTTACGCGTAGGAGTGTAAACCTGCAAGAATTAAGTTAACAGCAATTAGGTTGAATAAAATAATCCCAAAACCAATTAGTGCTAACCAAGCAGATTTTCGACCTTCCCAGCCTTTTGATAGACGTAAATGCAGGAATGCTGCATAGAATAACCATGTAATAAGAGCCCATACTTCTTTTGGATCCCAACCCCAGAAACGACTCCAAGCAATTTGTGCCCAAATCATCGCAAAGATTAAAGCACCAAGGGAGAATACAGGGAAACCAATCAGCACTGAACGATAACCAATTTCATCAAGTAATTGTAAATTGACACGTTTAACAAGTGGTTGGAAAATGGCACTAATTCGACGGCGAGCAATTAAACGAATTAATAAATACAACACAGATCCTACCAATAATGACCAAACAACGGTTGTTAATTTTTTAGCATTAATTAACGCTGGCATTTCTACTAATGGCGACATGCCATGTTCTTCTATCACTTCATATTCATTCATACCGAATACTGGAGGTAAATTGTAAATAATTTTACGAGTAGTACCTTCTTTATCCACATAATTATAGCTAGACTCATAATCCATAGCACTAAATGTAGATGTTACCGCGACAAATCCAACAACTACTACAAGACAGTACATGACGGCTTCTAACCAAAAACGTTGTTTAGAGGGCTTCGTTAAATCTACTACTTTTAACAAGTAAATAAGTCCTGCCACAGCACTAATGGCTAAAATAGATTGCCCTAATGCTGCTGTAATAACGTGAATTGTTAACCAATGACTTTGTAATGAAGGCACTAATGGACTTACTTCTTTCGGGAACATTGCTGCATAAGCAATAATCAAAAGCGCAACAGGCAGTGCCACTAATCCAAGTGCAGTCAAACGATAAATAAAATAAATTAAGATAAACGCGCCGACAATGAACATACCAAAGGCAGTTGTAAATTCGAACATATTACTTACTGGCGCATGTCCTGTATAAATCCAACGCGTAATAAAATAGCCAAGTTGTGATAGGAAACCAATAATAGTAACCACAATGGCAAGCTTGCCCCATTTGCCAGTATTTTTACCAGTAGCATTACCTTGCTTAATTGAACCACCAAATAATAATGTCGCAACTAGATAAGCAATAAACGCTACAAATAGTAAGTTTCCACTTAAGTCAATCAAACTCATAAGGTGTTGTCACCTTCCTTTTCTTTAATGCCACCAGTAGTGGACTCTTCGCCAGCCTCATCTTTCTCTAACTGATCTTTATACGGAGGCAATGCAGCAAATGTTGTAACAGCATCTAAATCCTTTTTCATGCTGAACATATTTTTGTTGACATGGGCAGCCATTAACACACGGCCGTCTGGTTCCACTTGAAGCCATAAACGACGATGATTCCAGTAAGAGCCAATGGCAACACCGATCATAAAGATGACCCCCCCAACAAACAGAATAGGGATGGTACTATCTTTTCGCACCGTAATACCTGACATATCACGCATCTCTGCACTAGCAAATTTCATTCTGTATTTATTTTCACCCAGTGGTTCTAAAGGAGGCTGCATAATTTCAACAAAGCTTACTTCTCCTTCAGGAGTTTCTGGTGTAGTCATTTTAAATAAAAATGCAGGATTATTTGGAATAGACGTTTTAGTCTGAGGTTCTCCATTTTCAAATCCATCAAAATCAGGTGTATAGACAAGAATTTGAACGGATGAACCATTCCCTAAATCATATTCTTTTTTAGGATTTGTTAAATCAATCTCTACCTTACCTAATGATTTCTCTGTCGTCTTATTAATTAATTCAAAGTTCATCTGTTTTAATTCATTTAGACGATAATCCATCTGGTAAAGAGCAAAGCCATCTTCTTTCAAAGGATGGTTTACACGAATAGAATAGTCTTTTACTTTTTCTAGATTTTCCGTATCCCCAGGTAATGCGTCTTCAGGTTGCTTGTAAAGTGTAATATCGGTCTGGAAGTTTTTAGCCACTACATTCACACCCTGTTTAACTTGCTCACCTTGAGGTGTATTATCATGTGTTTCTAAAATAAAGTCACGGTTTTCAATGAAATAGCCTTCCATTCCAGTGATAGCTCGTGTTTCACCTTCACGCACCCATATCGATTCATCAACATAGAAGCCTGGAACTAGACGTAGCATGACCCCACCTAAAAAAATGATGAGACCTACATGGTTTATGTACGGACCGTAACGAGAAAAGCGTCCTTTTTCAGCTAAGAGAGCGCTACCATCTCGACGAACAGAATACTTCATCTCAGTCATTTTTTGAGCCACTTTATCAAGCGTTTCCTCCGCACTCGCTGACACTTGTCCTTCTGCAACAATGCGCTGACGCTTCATAAAGCTTTCATGTCTTTTAACACGTTGATTCTTTAATGATTTATAAAGTGGAATGCCTCGGTCAAGACTTGCCACTATAATTGATACTGCTAGCATACCAACTAAAATCTGGAACCACCATGAGCTATATAAATCCGAAAGCCCCAACGTATAATAAATTTTACCGAATGTACCATATACGTCTGCGTAATAAGCCCCCTTCTCCATATCAGAAGCTTTTACGTAAAACTCTTGCGGTAGTAATGTTCCGACTGAAGCAGCAATTAATGTGATAATAATTAAGGATATACCAACTTTAACACTTGAGAAGAAATTCCATATTTTATCAACAAATGATTTGTTATATGTTTTGGAACGAATGGCCATACCATCATAGCGCATATCAACAACTTTATTTTGTTTTTCTTCTTCGGTTAAAGGACGACCACATTTCTCACAAAGCTTCGTGCCGTATGGATTACTATGACCACAAGCACAAATGATTTTTTCCATCGTCATTTACTCCTTATTTGGCTTCACTAATTCCATGTACGAAGCAATATCTTTCTCCGTCATTTCACCTGTAATAATTTTGGCCACTTTGCCTTCTGGATCAATTAACACTGTTGCAGGTAATTGTCCTACATTATAAGCAGTCATAACACTTTTTGTTTTGTCGATAACTACTGGAAATGACAACCCATATCGATCGACAAAATTCTGTACTTCAAAATCTGTTTGAGCAATATTGACAGCTAATGTTTGTACACCGTGATCTTTAAATTCTTGATACTGATTGTCCATTGCGGGCATTTCCTTCTCACAAGGCTTACACCAAGTTCCCCAGAAATTTAAAAATACCCCTTGCCCTTTATAATCCGACAATTTATGTTTTTCACCGTTTAAATCTACTAACGTGAAGTCAGGTGCCTCAGAGCCTACTGCTACTAACTCTACTTTTTCCTTTGTTGCTGTTCCATATACTGTGTACCCGATTGCCAACGCTAACACAGCTAAAATGACAGTTCGCAGTACAAGACGTTTTTTCTTTTTCTCCAAGTTAATAAACCCCCTATCAATTACGGCTTGCGTTGCTTTTACATATTGAAGAAACAAATAGAACTTTTTCACTCTCTATACGTCTATAAATATGTAAAAGCTTCTTTCACATTGACGTCAACAATACCGGATTAAATGTGTTACAGCTTTTTTGAACAAACTGCTACTAGGTGTACTATTCTCACCTATTATAGCAAAATGATACAAAAACACTTAGCTATTAATTATGAATGATTTATGAACGATTTCACCACAAAGAAAGTGTAAACATCCAAATACCTCTATTGGTATCCACACTTTCTTCTGGCAACATTGCATTAATCAAGCTTTCCTGTTTCTGCTAACACACGTAGTTGCTTTACTTCATGCTTTGATAATTCACGATATTCTCCTGGAGCAAGACCAAATAAATCTAAAAAAGCAAAGCGTTCGCGTTTTAATTTAACAACGGGTGTTCCAATCGCTTCAAACATACGACGAACTTGGCGATTGCGCCCTTCATGAATCGTAATTTCACAAATAGCTTTGCCCGCTTTTTCATCGAAAGATGTCATACTTACCTTAGCAGGTGCTGTTTTTCCATCCTCTAATTTGATCCCTCGTTGAAGCTTTTTAAGCCCTTCAATTGTTGGCACTCCTTTGACACGAGCGATATATGTTTTGTCAATTTTAAATTTCGGATGTGTCAACATATAGGAAAATTCTCCATCATTTGTCAATAGCAATAATCCAGATGTATCATAATCAAGACGACCAACTGGGAAAATACGTTGCGGAATATGATGAAATAAATCTGTGACAGTTTTGCGTCCTTTATCATCTGTAACTGCAGAAATTGTTCCACGTGGTTTGTAAAGTAAGAAATATACCTTATCTTCTTTTTCTAGTTTTACACCTTCTACTTCAATTGTATCGGAATTAGATACCTTTGTTCCTAACTCACGAACCACTACACCATTTACTTTAACTTTACCTTCTAAAATCAATTGCTCTGCCTTGCGCCTTGACGCAACACCTGCATAGGCAATGACCTTTTGTAATCTTTCCATTTTTTCACCTCTAGTTTTCTTTCACATTGACACGTTCGTCATCATTCGATTTCGATCCAATGAATAGGGTTATTTTTCCCGCTAATCTGTGAAAATTATGTCATACTTTTAGACATTATTAAAGAAAAACAAATTTCACATTTTTTAATTGAGTATTCCGACTAATTTCTCGTTCGTTAATTTCTTAACATTTGAACCGAGATTTTGTTTTGTTTACTAGCAGTATACTCATTTGATAATCATGCGAATCGATTGTAAAATGTTTATTTTGACACAAAAAAAGCTACCATTCGGCAGCTTTTATTTGTATACATTTTCAATTGTTAGGCCACGTTGCTTTAACTCATTGGCTATATAGTTTTTAGCCAGTACCATGTTGCCTGCCAAAGGTTCCTCAATTGTGGAACCATCTTGAAATGTAAAAACCAGATGATCAGGCTTTGTCACACCACTTTTTTCTAGATTAACTTGCTCAACTTTCACTATTTCTTCCCACTCGACAAAATTTACTTTTAAACTAAAAAATGGATTCATATGAATACCTCTTGAATCTATCCATTTATAAGTATTAAAGCTTAATGCGATGAAACCTAAGGCAATTAATAAGGAAGTAGATACTAGACCACGTTTTATATCCTTTCTTTTTTTCGTTTTAGGTATGATCAAATAATTGATTAGTAGTACGAGGGCCATGACAAATAAAGAGACCATAAAGATAATATAAGCATTAAAATAAGGTGCAAAATAATAAAATTCATTAGGTCGATATAGTATCTCTTGAATTGGATATAGAAGAATGACAGGCACAATTAAACTTGATAAGAATAAGATAATGATTAGCCCAAATTGAATTTGCCTACCATTACTTTCCATTGAAGCTTTCCTCAATTTCCTCACCCCTTTTTTTTCGAAAATTAAGAATTTTACACTCATTATCATTTTACCAAATTTAACATCAATTGATCAAATAATGTAAAAAATCAGCCAATCGTTTTTAACGATCCGCTGATTCAACTTTTACTGGCGTTGCATAAATACGTTCTTCTCCTATAAAGATAGACAAGACTGCTTCTTGGCGTTTCCTTGAAACATGTAATACTTGCCTCACCTGTTCTTTTTCCTCTTTATTTAACTGTAGTCGGACGGGCTCTTGTAAACGAATAGCCAACTTTTTATTGACATTGTATTTACCCTTTTTCACTACTGTTTCAAGACTATAATCTTGCCATACTTTATTGGATAAACCTCGATGTACATTCCAATCATCTGATTCATTTAATGTGACGACAATGCAGATTTGTCCGTCCTTTTGAAAGGCCGTTGCAAGTGTTCGTCCAGCAACCTTAGTAAAGCCCGTTTTTCCAGCGAAAGCAGTACCAGTGGCTGACTTTAAGGAACTAACAGGCTGTTCTGTCTCATCATCTATATCTGCTGCCATTCCTGAACCTTCTCTTAATAGACGGTGTTTATTTTCCCATAACATTCCGTTTACTGTATTTGCCCGATAAAGTACAGTTGAAGCAATTTTCTCAAATGTTTTATTTTGCAACGCAAGTCTTAACATCTCAGCAGTATCTCTTGCAGACGATAAATGCTCATCATGATGAAGACCAGAAGGATTCATAAAGACGGTATTGGTAAGACCTGCAATAACAGCTCTTTCATTCATTAATTTGACAAAACCCTCTACAGACCCTCCTACATGTTCGGCTAAAGCTGTTGCAGCATCATTGCCGGAACGTAGCATTAAGCCATACAATAACGTTTCAACTGTCACCGTTTCACCAGCCTGTAGGTAAATAGAGCTCCCCTCAGCCATAGCAGCCTTAGGGGATATAACGACTTCATCCTGCAAGTCACTATTTTCAATTGCCACAAGTGCTGTCCAAATTTTTGTGAGGCTAGCAATAGGTAATCGTTCATCGCTATTGGATCCAATTAAAAGTCGACCTGTATCGCCATCCAAGACAGCATAGCCGCTTCCTCCTCTTGCAAAGCTAGTCTGAGGAAGCATTACCATTAACACAATGATCATAAACAGTGTTAAACGAAATAACCGAAGCAACGAGCCACTCCTTATTCAATGTGATAGGAAATTATAGATTTAAATTTATGTTGAAGGCTACGCATTATACCTAACCATTATTTTGCTCCGCTAAAAGTCTCTTGGAACTTCGTCATAAATAAATCTGTTTCTTGTTCTGTATCAGCAAGGTCCTCTTCAGGTAGAGGAGGCATTTCTTCTATACTATTTAAGCCAAAATAATGTAAAAATTCTTTTGTTGTTCCATATAAGATGGCACGTCCAGTCCCTTCTGACCGTCCTACCTCTTTAATTAATCCTCGTGAAACTAATGTTTGGATTGGTCGTTCACACTTCACACCGCGCAAATCTTCTATTGCTACACGTGTAATGGGCTGTTTGTATGCAACGATCGCTAACACTTCAAGGGAGGCTTGAGATAAGGATTGTGCGGTTGGATTTTCTACTAATCTTTGAATCGTATCGGCAAAATCAGATTTTGTAATGAGCTGATAAACGCCTGCAATTTCTTTCACCGTAATTCCTCTTGTTAAATCTTCTTCATAGGTTTCTCTCAATGTATTCATTGTTTGCAGAATCAGCTCTTCCTGCTCTCCTAAGAGTTGTGAAAGTTGTTTAATCGTTAAGCCATCATCTCCCACAACAAATAATAAGGCTTCAATTCTACTCTGTAACATCAATGTTTTCGTCATCTTCCCATTCCTCCTTCTGTAAGGTAACCGTTAATTCTTCAAAGTTACCATCTTGCTCTACGATGACGACCTGACGTTTCATCAGTTCAAGAAGAGATACAAACGTCAGAATAAGTGTTGGCTTATCTTCATAGGGAAAAAGCTCGAAAAATGATGCACGTCCACCTGTTAATCGTAAAGAATCCACAACAGAGCGCATTTGATCTTTTACTGATCGCTCCTGCCTTGCTACAGTTGTTTTTAATGGTTTCTTTAATTTTTTGCGACGCATCAATTTCTGAAATGCTCCAAGCATATCATAGATATTCACATTCAAATCAAATAAAGCCATCTGTTCTTCTGAGGCTAATCCTGTTAAATCAGCAGGTGGCCTCGTAAATACCTGTGCTCGGTCTGTTTCAAGCTCCTGCAAATTACTAGCTGCTTCCTTGTATTTTTTATATTCGATTAAGCGTTGCACCAGTTCTTCACGAGGGTCAGGGCCGTCCACTTCTAATTCTGCGTCCTCCATCTCTCCTTCGTGAATTGGCAATAACATGCGGCTTTTAATTGCCAGTAACGTTGCTGCCATTACTAAATATTCACTTGCTTCATTTAACTCTAGTACTTGCATTGCATGAATATGGTCGATATATTGTTGTGTAATTTCAGCCATTGGGATATCATAGATATCAATTTCCAATCTGTGAATTAAATGCAATAATAAATCAAGAGGCCCTGAAAAGGCTTCTAATTTTACTTCATAAGACATTATTTTACCACCCTGAGATTCTATGTTCTTTTAGTATAGTGGAAAGGAGTCCAAAATGCATCCACAGCATCATACTTTATTTATAGATTACTGTGCCTATTTTAATGGCAATCAAGATTTTTTTGAATGCCATGAAGTGCTAGAGGAATATTGGAAGGAAATTGCACCTGGTGATAAAATGCATCCGCTTGTCGGCTATGTGCAGCTGGCAACAGGTTTCTATCATTGGCGACGTGGTAACAATACTGGTGCTAAACGAATTTTAGAAAAAGCACTTCATAACTTTCAAATAAATGAAGGGCATGTTTTTTTCCAAGAAATTGATTATCTCGAACTCCTAACACAAATAACAAAAGCTATCACTTCGATTGAAATGGGCAAGTCCTTTCAAACTTTCCAGCTTCCTCTCTCACCTCACTTGCTGGATTTAGCCCTAGCACGTATAAAGCTTTTGCCATCAAATAGCTCAAAATATCTTCTTCATAAACATATGCTTCGAGATCGCTCACATATTCTTGCAGAGCGACAAGAAAGCAAACAAAGAAAAAGCAGACGTTGTTAATCGTCTGCTTTTTCATCGATACAATGAATACATTTTTGAACAAAACTACGTGTTTCATCTGTAGCACGCACACTTTCATATTGGCCAAGTTCCGCCACTTCTTGAAGCATCTCCGTTGCTACTCCCTCTCCCCTATAGGAAGGGATCACCGACACGTGCTGGATTGTGGCTATATTATGCTCGTCAACAACAAGCCCTACAATGCCAACATATTCATCATTCTTTTTCCATAAGTATAAAACCCAATTATCGTCATTTTCATAGGAGTGGATGGTTTCTGTAAGCTTTTTTACGTCTTTTTCGTTAGGCATAAATGAAAGTAGCCCCATTGCTATTTTCTCTAAAGCTTTTTTATATCGAATTAACATATTTGTCTATTCCCTCTTTTTCTAGCTGTACATAATCTTTGACTATCCTACACGATTTGTACTTTTACCGCAAGCCAATTTCTGTCTTACGAACCAGGTCCGAGAATACCTTTCGACGCCAACACCCAATAGACTACGCCCCATAATAAAATAAATGTTGTAATGGACGCTAGTAATACCCACTTATTTTTCCTCAAATTTACTCACCCTTTTTTAAAGTTAGCGGGAGATCGTTTTGCACAATATCTTCATAACTTTCGCGGCGAATAGCTAGTTGATGCTGTCCATCCTCTACAAATACAACTGCAGGTCTTGGCACACGATTATAGTTACTAGCCATCGAATAACCATACGCACCTGTACAGAAGATGGCTAACACATCACCTGAAGCAGCATCTTGTAGTTTAGCATCAATAATTAATTTATCGCCGGATTCACATAATTTACCAGCAACTGTATAGAGCTCATCTTTCGGCTCGTTCGCCTTACTTGCGATGACTGCCTCATACTTAGCGTCGTATAATGCGGGACGGATATTATCGCTCATACCTCCATCGACAGCAATATATTTTCGCACATCTGGCACAGTTTTTTGTGAACCGATTGTATAAAGAGATGTTCCTGCATCACCTACAAGTGATCGACCTGGTTCAATCCAAATTTCCGGCATCTTCAGTCCAAGAACAGTTGCTTTATTTTTGACAACTGTAATCATATCCTCTACATATACTTGTGGTTCAAGCGGTGCATCTTCTTCAGTATAACGAATACCAAAGCCCCCACCTAAGTTTAACACAGTACATGTAAATCCGTGAGTCTTGTTCCAATCAGAAATTTTGTCAATCAATTTTTCTCCAGCCAATCCAAAACCGGCAGTGTCAAAAATTTGTGAGCCAATATGGCAATGTAAACCAAGTAGCTCTAGGAATTCATGGTTAAATGTTTGTTGGAATGCTTCATCCGCTTGACCATTGTTTAAGTCAAAGCCGAATTTTGAATCTGCTTGACCTGTCGTGATGAAATCATGCGTATGTGCTTCAACACCTGGTGTAACACGTAATAATATACGCATTTTTTGCTGACGGCGCTCCGAAATATCTTTTAAAAGCTGTATTTCATAGAAATTATCTACAACAATACATCCAATCTTGGAGTCAAAAGCTAGCTCTAATTCAGCAATGCTTTTATTGTTACCATGAAAATGAATGCGCTCTGCAGGGAAACCTGCCTTTAAGGCAGTAAATAATTCGCCACCAGATACAACATCCAATGATAAATTTTCTTCTGCTGCTAATTGATACACCGCTACACATGCAAATGCTTTTGAAGCATAAGCTACTTCTGCTTTTACACCTAGTTTTTTAAACGTTTCGATAAAGCTGCGCGCACGCTTACGAATAAGTGCAGTATCATACACGAAAAGTGGTGTACCATACTCTTTTGCTAGCTCTAATGTGTCTACCTGTCCAATTGTTAAATGACCATCTTCAGAAATCGCTTGTGTTCCATATAAATGCATGTGCATCTCTCCCTTTTCACATCGTTCCATCTTGTTATTTTTACGGTTTGAAAGTGGAAGGGTTCTTTACTATATTAGAACCATTCCATCAAAAAATTATTTCCTTCACATATAAAAAAACAAATGTATAGTACTTGCTTTTTCTTGAATGAAAATAATTTTTGCAAAAATCACAAAATACTATATGTGAACTTTATCACATGAAAAAAACGAGTGCAACGGCTCCTATGATCTTTTTCGCTGTTTGGAAGCGACTACATAAGGTCTGAGTGCATCCGCTGTCATTGGGAAGCGAATAATGACGCGAAGCATTGCTGTTGGAAAGAATGGAACAAGCGGCCATAAATAAGGTGCCTGCATTGGTCGCAATGAACATAAATACGTAAACAATAAAAATAAACCAATAAATAACCCATTGACACCCCAGAGACCCGTCATCAGAAGTAGCAGTAACCTAAAAATTTTAATGGAGATACTAAGCTCATAAGATGGAATAATGAAAATAAGAATGGCTGCTACCGCTGTATAGAGGACCACCTCTGAAGAGAATAATCCAACATCAATCGCAATTTGACCAATGATTACCCCCGCAACCAATCCCATCGCTGTGGACAATGGTGACGGTGTATGAATGGCGGCCATCCTCAAAAATTCTATTCCAATATCCGCAATCAAAATTTGTAGTAATAAAGGTACATGCGATTTCTCCTCCGTACCTAAAAAGGAGAGGGCATCTGGAAGTAGGGATTCATTCGTTGCAAATACATACCACAATGGCAATAAAAGTAAACCCATTACAGAGCCAAAATATCGCATAAAACGTACAAACGTCCCTACTGTGGGTGCCTGACGATATTCCTCTGCATGCTGCAATAAATGAAACACTGTAACAGGTACTAAAATAACGGATGGAGAAGTATCGACTAATATAGCTATATGCCCTTCAAGTAGATGAGCTGCAGCAATATCAGGTCTCTCCGTATAACGTACAAATGGAACTGGGTGGAACTTTTGTTTAAAGAGCCATTCTTCTAATGATTTATCGGCCATCGTCAAGCCATCATGATTTATTTGTCCAAGACGCTGTCGTAAACTTTCGAGCATATCTTCATTGGCAACATCCTTCATAAACGCGATCGCCACGTCGGTTTGACCGATTTTGGATATTTTATGTAGCTCGAAACGTAGATTACTATTACGAATTCGCCTACGTATTAAGGCTGTGTTTTGAGAAATCCCTTCTGTAAAGCCATCCCGTGATCCACGGATAACTTTTTCATTATCTGGCTCTTCTGGAGAGCGTCCTGGATAGTTTCTAAGCTCTGCAACATAGCAATAGCCACTTTTAGTAATAAAGGTGACTTGTCCACTTAAAATGGCTAGTAAATAGGCTTTACGCTCTGTTTCTTCTGAACGTCCATGGAAATTAAAGTAAGACTCAAAATATTCCTTCTCATCCTCTACATCAATTTCAATGTCCTCATCTGGAAGCATGCTAGACAGCAACTGTGTTAAAGCTTCTCCATCTACAAGCCCACTAATATATGCACAAAGGACCGGCAAATCTTTGACAAATAAGTGTTTAATACCAACGTCAAACGATTCGCCGTCACCAAATTGTTCTATAAGAAAATCTTCGGCTTCTTCTAAGCTGTTAAATAATTTATTTGTCATGCTGTCACCATTTTCTTAGATGTCTTTTTTTATTACTTCCTGCTCCACTGTTGCACTAGTTGCCATCCAACTTTTCAGCTGGGCAAGGATTTTTTTCTCTAATCGGGAAACCTGTACCTGCGATATACCTAATCTATTTGCAATTTCAGTTTGCGTGCAATCTGAAAAATAGCGAAGATATATGATAGACTGCTCTCTTGGCTCAAGTCTCGTTAGTACTTCTTTTAATGGGATGTAATCAAATGGTTGCTCCGATTTTTCATCCTTCATTTGATCCATTAGTGTAATGGAATCACCCTCACTCTCATACAATTGCTCATGAAGAGAGGCAGGGTCTCTCAATGCATCGGATGCTGTAACAATTTCCTCTGTTGTCACACCAAGCACCTGAGCAAGCTCTTGTATGGTTGGTGGATGTTCGTTCTTTTTAATAAATTCATCTGTAGCATGACGGATTTTAAAATTGAGCTCACGAATAGAGCGGCTCACCTTCACCATGCCATCATCCCTTAAAAAGCGCTGAATTTCTCCAATGATCATCGGTACAGCATAGGTTGAAAATTTCACATCATAGGTTAAATCAAATTTATCCACAGATTTCATGAGCCCTATGCAGCCAATCTGGAATAAATCCTCAAGCTCAACACCTCTCGTTGTAAAACGTTGAACAATGGACCACACAAGTCTCGTATTGCCTTCTACCATTCGTTTACGAGCCTCATGATCGCCCTGCTGTGCGCGTGCAATTAAATCACGCATTTCCTCCTGAGACAATAGCTTATCGGACGACTGTTCTAACGGCTTCACGGGTTTAACCTCACATTACCGCTGTGCGAACTGTGTAAAATTTCTTCGTGAATGTTACAGTTGTTCCTTCTTGCCATTTTGATATAACTGTCAGCTGATCTGAGAAGCTATCCATAATCGTGAAGCCCATACCCGAACGCTCCATCATACTTTTTGTTGTAAATAATGGCTCCATCGCTCGACTAACGTCTTCAATTCCTATCCCTTTATCCATGACAGATACTGTCACAATATCATCCTCACGTTTAGCATGAACTGTCACAACACCCTTACCATCTTCTTCATAGCCATGAATAATAGCATTGGAAACTGCTTCTGAGACAACTGTTTTAAATTCTGATAGCTCATCAATAGTTGGATCTAATTGAGCAATAAAGCCTGTAACAGCTACACGCGCTAAAGCTTCATTTTCACTAATTGCCAAAAAAGTTAATGTCATTTCGTTATCCATTTACAATCCCCCTTACGCGATCAATCGCTTGTTCCTCTGTTGCATCCATCATCCACGGTCCTAAACCTGAAAATTGAAATACTTTTCGCATTGTTGGCGATGGATTCAATAATATAGTTCGCCCAGCAACTGCCTCTAACTCACGCATACGACCAAGCACTAATCCAACTCCCGAACTATCCATGAAAGATAGTCCTTCCAAGTTCCAAATGATGGTCGTCACAGTGCCTTGAAAAATTGCTGCAGAAATTTTCGCTCGAATTTGTTCAACGGCATGATGATCGAGCTCCCCAAACAAACGTATAACGACTGTCTCTCTTGTGACCATTTCTAATTGATAATGCATGAACATCGCCTCCTCCTCGTGCAATTCCACATTCAATAGGTTGAATCCTTGTGGCTGACAGAACTAGTGCAAAGTCTTCCGAAATAGTGTCTAATCGACATACTTATAGCTTTTTAGGTTATGTGCAGTATGGGATAAATCTACAATTTCTAAACGCTATCGAGCTCTAAATTTTGGCGATTCATCGAACGCACAAAAAAGCGAGAACCCTCATAAGTGAGGGCTCTCGCTAATAATCTTTATGCAATTGTATAAGCTTGCTGAATTTTATTAATTGTCTCTTCGTCAATTGGCTGATTTGAATACAAATAAGCAATCGTATCACCATTATTAACATGATCACCTTTTTTGGCGATTAGCTGAATTCCTGCATCATAATCAAGCTTTGATTCCTTCGTTAAACGTCCAGCGCCTAGACTAACACTTGCTTCTCCAACTAATAAAGCATTAATCGTCTCCACCGTGCCCTCTGAAACCGCTGTCACTGCTACTTTATGAGCTGTGTCATTTTGAACAATATCAGAGACTACTCCTCCTTGCGCCACAATAAACTCCTCGAATTTTGCAGCTGCAGAGCCATCTGCTAGCACTCGCTTAACAGCAGCTGTCGCTTCCGATTCATTCACACCTGCCGCAATTTGGTACATCAAGGAAGAGATGACAACACATTCTTCAACCAAATCTTCATGCGTTTCTGCCATACGTCCACTTAATAGGGCATAAGCCTCCACTACCTCAAGCTTATTACCAATCATTTTCCCTAAAGGATTATCCATATCACTGATGTGTGCGATGACTTTACGGCCAAGTTTTTCTCCAATAGCCGTCATTGTATCTGCTAAACGCTGTGCTTCTTCCTGCGTCTTCATAAACGCACCTGAGCCACATTTTACATCGAGGACTATACCATCGGCACCACTTGCAATTTTTTTACTCATAATCGACGCTGCGATTAATGGAATAGAATCGACAGTACCTGTCACATCACGTAATGCATATAATTTTTTGTCGGCTGGTACTAGATTACCTGTTTGTCCAGCAACGGCAATTTTATGCTGATTGACATTATCAATGAACTCCTGTGATGAAAGCTCTGTTTTAAAGCCCTGAATGGATTCAAGTTTATCAATTGTCCCCCCAGTAATCCCTAAGCCTTTACCACTAAATTTCGCAACAGGAATTCCTAGAGCAGCAATAATTGGCGTAACAACAAGTGTAACCTTGTCACCAACCCCTCCAGTTGAGTGTTTATCAATTTTAAAGCCTTCAATAGATGTTAAATCAATGACATCGCCTGATTCGATCATTGCCTTTGTTAAATAAAATGTCTCATCATCAGACATGCCTAGTAAACGTATCGCCATTAATAAAGAACTTGCTTGATAATCTGGGATAGAGCCTGTCGTATAGCCTTCAACAAAATACTGAATTTCAGCTTGAGAAAGCTCTAATCCTTGTTTTTTCTTTTCAAACAATTGAACCATATTCATACAAAAAACCCCCTTATTTCAAATCATGTAAGAAACTTTTACCGAATGGCGGTGCTTCTACATGAAAGTTTTCTGCAACTGTTGCTGCAATATCTGCAAAGGTTTCACGAAGCGCAAGTTCCGCACCACCTTTAAAACGTGGTGAATAGACAATTAGTGGTACATATTCGCGTGTATGATCTGTCCCTGGGAAGGTTGGATCATTGCCGTGATCTGCTGTAATAATTAATAGATCGTCTTCTGACATTGCCTCTAGAATTTCTGGTAGACGTGCATCAAATTCTTGTAATGCCTGTCCATAGCCTAGAGGATCACGTCGATGGCCGAAATTGGCATCAAAGTCGACTAAATTTAAGAAGCTTAGACCACGGAAGTCACGACGTACAACTTCTGCAAATTGATCCATACCATCCATATTATTTTTTGTACGTACAGCATCTGTTACACCTTCACCATTGAAAATATCTGAGATTTTTCCAATTGCAATCACATCTAATCCCGCGTCCTTCAAAACATTCATTGTTGTACGACCAAATGGCTTTAACGCATAATCATGACGATTGGATGTACGAGTAAAGTTTCCAGGCGTACCCACAAATGGTCGTGCGATGACGCGACCTACTAAATATTCAGGCTGTAATGTTAATTCACGAGCAATTTCGCAAATTTTATATAACTCTTCTAGTGGAATGATTTCTTCATGAGCAGCAATTTGTAAAACAGGATCGGCTGATGTATAGACAATAATCGCACCTGTTTCCATATGCTCCTTCCCGAAATCTTCAATTACTTGTGTACCACTTGCTGGCTGATTGCATAGCACTTTCCGACCTGTACGTTTCTCTAGCTCATCAATTAGCTCTGCAGGAAACCCATCTGGATACACTTTAAATGGTTTATCAATATTTAACCCCATGATTTCCCAATGGCCAGTCATCGTATCTTTACCAACTGATGCTTCTTGCATTTTACCGTAGTATGCTTTAGGGTCAGTAGTTGCATGCATTCCATGCAATGGTTCAATATTCGCTAAACCAAATGACTCCATTACTGGCATTGTAAGCCCATTCATTTTTTCAGCGATATGTCCTAGTGTATGTGCGCCAACATCCCCAAATTTAGCAGCGTCTGGCGCTTCACCAATACCTACGGAATCCATGACAACAACATGGATTTTGTTAAAAGGTTTATTCATAATGGTTGCCTCCTAATCTCATGACTCTATTTTACCAAAAAAATGCGAAAAATAAAGGTCAGACATCCGACTGAAAAATAATTTTTTCCTATTATCTTTTAAGCACGTGGATGGAATTGCTTATAGACCTCAGATAATCTTGTTTTGCTAATATGTGTATAAATCTGGGTAGTAGAAATATCTGCATGACCAAGCATCTCCTGCACCGCTCGTAAATCGGCTCCATTTTCAACCAAATGAGTGGCAAAGGAATGACGCAATGTATGTGGTGTTAATTCATGTTGGATGCCTGCCTTTAACGCATGCTCCTTCATTAGTTTCCAACAACCCTGCCTTGTTAAACGTTTCCCTCTTTGATTAATAAAAAACGCATCTGTTTTGGGGTACTTTCCCTGTAATTGACTACGAGCACCATTTAAATAGGCATTTATTGCCGAAAGTGCGCTTTTGCCGAGTGGAATGATTCGCTCCTTGCCACCCTTCCCAAATACACGTACAAAGCCCATGGTTAAATGAATATCAGCTAAATCCAGTGCAATAAGTTCACTGATGCGCATACCAGACCCATATAGTAACTCCAGCATGGCAAGATCACGTATACCTTGTGGCTTACTTTTATTTGGAGCTGTTAGTAAAGCTTCAATCTCTTGGATAGATAAAATATTAGGCAACTTTTGCTCAATTGTCGGCATCTCCAAATGGACTGTCGGATCAGTTTCTGCACGCTTTTCTCGTAGTAAAAATTGATGGAAACTTCGAATCGATGAAATATGACGGGCAATGGTACGACTTGTCTTTCCCTGTGCCCGCAATTGCTCTAAATGGCGTAATATAGTTGTCCGTTCTACCACACTAAAATCAGACATACCTTCTGCTTCCTTTAAAAAATGTACATAGCTTTCTAAATCTCGGCGATAGGATGCTAATGTATTAACAGATAACTGCCTTTCCACCTGAATAAAATGGATATAGTCCTCTACTGCATATTGAAATTCATTCATCACAACGCCCCCTCACTGTCAATTATTCTCTATTTTAGCATGGCCTTAAGAAATGTGCTAAAGGACCCTCCATTCGACATAAACCACCAACCATAATGGTGTCTATACTTCAATAAAAAAAACAAAAAACTGCCCGATTCAATCTATACCAAAGATTAAAACAGACAGTTTTTCGTTATTTTTCTTCATTCGATTCGTCGTTTTTATCATGACAGCGCCAGCATATGC
This sequence comes from Lysinibacillus sp. JK80, assembly GCF_027557635.1. NCBI lineage: Bacteria > Bacillati > Bacillota > Bacilli > Caryophanales > Bacillaceae > Lysinibacillus > Lysinibacillus sp. JK80. The sequence goes on from NZ_CP058997.1 coordinate 1,812,756, forward strand.
CGTGGAAAGTTAGTCGGTGATCTTTTATAATAAAGTTCCAACGTTTTTCAACAACGGCTTCCACATCTTCAAGTAAATCTTCTTGAATTTCATCAACAGCACCACATTCGATACAAACAAGATGATGGTGGAAATGGGCAGCTCCCTCTTGGCGTAAATCATAGCGCGATACGCCATCGCCAAAGTTGATTTTGTCGACAATTTTGAGCTCAGTTAATAATTCTAACGTTCTATAAACAGTAGCTAGACCAATCTCAGGTGCTTTTTCTTTTACTAAAAGATAAACATCTTCAGCACTTAGGTGGTCCTCTTCGTGCTCAAGCAAAACAGCAACTGTCGCTTCTCGCTGCGGCGTCAGCTTGTAACTAGCACTATGCAACTGTTTTTTTATACGATCAATTCGGCTCTCCATGTGACGCCCCCCTAAACTCTTTCCATTATACCAAAGGAGTAAATCCTATTACAAGATAGTGAATAGATTTCTAACATGCTTCTACTTTTTTATCTGATCACAATTTTGGTCTATTCAATCCATCATTTTAACACATAAGAAATAACAATAAACTCAGCAACTATTATGATGAAAAATGCGATAAAATTCAACAAAATTGTCCGACCAGATACTTGTTTCCCGATTTTTCGCTTTGACCAAGCGGGTACAAGTAAATTGCATAGGACTAGCAACAATATACAATAGATGAGCTGAAATGGAAACCACCAAATCGTATAAAGCCAAAAAGCTTCAAGTTTTTGTAATAAAAAAACCGAACTAAAGCCAAAAAAAGTGGCACGCATGGCTACAGTCACACGCACTAACACCTTTAAGACGCTATGTGTTGCTAGTAATAATATAAGACCTATGGAAATAGCAACAGGCAGTACTAAACGAAAAATGGATTGCCTGTCCCCATCTGCTAAACGAGGCTCTATAAATAATATAAAGGGTTCCGCTTTCGGTCCACCAATAATATGAAAGAAAATAACGCCACAAACAAAACTTACTGCAATGATGGAAGCGTGATAAAAAATAGACACCGTACGAGACATAAACATGCTCCTTTTCTATCAAGGTTTGTACAGCTTATGCTCGTCCGTCTCTATTATGCTAAAAGATTATTTTCTAAATTTGCAGCTAGCCATAGCACTGCGAATGCTGTTTTAGCATCATATATACGCTGGTCAGCCACCATTACTTGTGCTTCTTCCAACGAAACTTCTAATAGTTCGACAAATTCATCCTCATCTAAATCTGCTTTATTGTCTATTGTATATAATCCCCTCGCCACAAACAAATGAAGAACTTCATCCGCAAAGCCTGGTGATGTTGCAAATGTTTGTAAAAAAGTAAGTTGATGCGCGCCATAACCTGTTTCTTCCTCTAATTCTCGACGTGCTGTCATCACTGGCTCCTCACCTGGCTCTAGCTTTCCAGCTGGAATTTCAATAATAGAACGCTCCAGCGCTTTACGATATTGTTCTACTAACACTAGTTTACCCTCGTCCGTAACAGCAATCACCGCTACGGCACCTGGATGCTTAATGATTTCACGTTTTGCAACCTGTCCATTTGGTAAAGTGACATCATCAATTTGTAGTTTTATTATTCTACCGTCATAGATCGGTGTCGTTTTCGTTGTTTTTTCCTCAAACTTTTTCATTGACGATAACCTCGCTTGTTCTTCAGATATGTTCATTGTACCATTACAAGTAGAGAAATCGAAGGAGGTCATTCGTATGAAAAAAAGACAGCTTGGTACAAGTGAATTGTTTATTTCAGAGATTAGTTTAGGGGGCATGTCTCTTTCGACAGATAAAACACAAGCAGCTGCCATTGTCGATATGGCATTAGATGCTGGCATTAACTATATAGATACAGCTGATTTATATGATTATGGTGCAAATGAAGAGATTATTGGCGCAACGTTAGGTAAGCGTCGTCATGATGTCATCCTAGCAACAAAGGTAGGTAATCGGTGGGCAGAAGGGGTAGATGGCTGGCATTGGGACGCATCACCATCCTATATAAAAGAAGCTGTCCATGCTAGCTTACGACGTTTAGGAACAGACTACATTGATGTATATCAATTACACGGTGGCACAATCGAAGATGATTGGGACGGGATAATTGACACATTTGAAGGACTGAAAAAAGAAGGGCTCATTCGTGAATATGGTATATCCTCCATTCGTCCTAATGTATTGCAGCGATTTTTACCTGCAAGCTCGGCTAGAAGCGTCATGATGCAATACAGTGCCCTCGATCGCCGCCCTGAAGAATGGTTTAACTTTATTGCGAAACAGGGTGCTTCTGTTGTAACACGTGGCACAGTGGCAAAGGGCTTATTAACAAATAGCTGGCAACAACGTCTACAACATGTTAATGGTTTTAACACCTATACTGCTGAGGAGTTAACAACAACGTTAACAGACTTAGCTTTACACTATAATAACTTGCATGCTTTGGCTATCGCTTTTAATCTAAAAGAGCCGACAATCGCTTCTACGGTCATTGGCGCAAGCTCTCAACAACAACTAGCACAAACGCTTGCTTCCTACGAGAAAATTAATTCTATAACAGATTTCAAGGTAGCTAATGAGCTAACAAAAAATGAGTACTATCAAGAACATCGATGAAAAAATGGCTAATTTTACTCATTTGTCTAGTTGTACTAGTAATCTCCTCTAGTATGACCTATGAGCAACAGAGTATACTACCAGAATTAGAAGATTTGCTCGCTAATAAACCTTTTGAAAAACAACTATCTATTTTAAAAATTCCCTATTGGGGAACCATCGTTTCAGTGGAAGAGCGAGGTTATTTTCCATTTGTAGAGTTTTTAATTCGTAAATTGACACACTTCATGGGATTTGGATGCATCGCACTTGGCCTTTACTTCGCTTGGGGAAAAAGACGTTTTGCAGCAAGTATTGCTATCGGTGGAACGGCTACAATCGCAGTGCTTGATGAGTTTCGTCAAAGCTTTACGCCAGGTCGTACAATGAGTGCTCAAGATGTGCTTGTCGATACAGCTGGAGCCATTGTTTTTGTTAGTCTCGTTGTTGCACTAAGAAAAATACTCAAAAATAAAAGACAAAAGGCTCAATTATAGCCTTTTGTCTTTTATTTTAAAGGTGGAACCGCCAAAAATAGAGGGACTTCGTTTCTTTAAACAAGACAGCCCCTGCTTTTTCCAAAACTCGATGGGAAGCCATATTTTCTTTTTCCGTGTCAGCGATAACGTATTTTGCATTTGGCTGATGGAGTAACCAGTCTTTAAGAGCTATGATTGATTCTGTCATATAGCCCTGCCCCATATAAGGAGGCAAAGTATAATACCCAATCACAACTTCCCCTTGCTCATTTGGCGTACCTTTTAGCATTATGCCACCAACAGCACAATTTTTTTCTTTTAATACAAGTAACCAATTCGTATGCCATAGATAATTTGGCTCATTTTCTAATACTTTGCAAAGTCTAAAATACAGCGCTTGTTTAAGCTCGCAATCTAAACTCCCTACACCTTTACTTAATGACAACTCCGCCGCCATTTGCTCCTCATGCTCTATTAGTAAATTAAGATACTTAGCGTTTAAAGGAATTAATCTTATTCTTTTCGTTTGTAATTCTACCATGTTGGTCTCCTAACATAATTTAATTGATACTAAACTACAATTAGGTATATGTTATTGGCAGCGTCTCCCGTTCCATTAATTTCAAAAATCTCTCCTTATATATCGACCACAACCATATAAATGTTATGCTGTAAATATAAAACAGTGAACCCACCTATGTGAATTCACTGTTCTCTCTTAATATTTAGTACCTTTATCGCCGTATTCGTTTAAAAGTTCTTCAAACGATTTGTTTTTTTCTCGTTGTTTACGTTCAAAAGCTAGTTTTGCCTGACGCTCTTCTTCTGCCGCCTGCTCTTTAGCAGTTAAATCTTGCTTCGCTGCTTTCAATTTTGCTAGCACATCGCCACCTAGCTGATCTGCTAATGTGACTGCCTCTTGCTTAGGTAGACTAGCTGTTACGCTATTGTCAGTATGCTGTTGCTGTTTTCGTTTCTTTCCCATTTCTATTCACCTTCTTATTGACATCAAGGGCGCTTCACAACTGTTGCTACGCCTTGTCCACCACCGATACATAGTGTGGCTAAGCCCGTTTTCACATCACGCTTTTCCATCTCATGTAATAGCGTTACCAAAATCCGAGCACCACTTGCACCGATTGGATGACCAAGAGCAATAGCACCCCCGTTAACATTTAGTTTATCATGATTAAAGCTTAATTCACGATCTACAGCAATCGATTGTGCTGCAAATGCTTCATTTGCTTCAATTAGATCGATATCGTTTAAAGTAATATCAGCCTTTGTCAGCGCTTTTTGTACTGCTTTTACAGGACCTGTCCCCATAATTGCAGGATCTACACCAGCACTAGCATTCGCTGTAATGATCGCCATTGGTTGAATGCCTAGCTCTTGTGCTTTTTCCTTTGACATCACCACTACCGCTGCCGCACCATCATTAATACCAGACGCGTTCGCTGCTGTGACAGAGCCATCCTTTTTAAATGCTGGTCGTAGCTTACCTAATGATTCTGCTGTCACACCTGCTCGGGGAAATTCATCTTTATTGAAAAGCAGTGGCTCTCCCTTGCGCTGTGGAATCTCAACAGCAACGATTTCATTTTCAAACTTGCCCGCTGCAATTGCTGCCTCTGCACGTTGCTGAGAACGAGCTGCAAAAGCATCCTGCTCTTCTCGAGAGATTTGATACATATCACATAAATTTTCAGCTGTAAAGCCCATATGATAATCGTTAAAAGCACACCATAGGCCATCTTGAATCATTGTATCTACTACCTTTTGGTCGCCCATTCGGAAGCCTTCTCGTGCATTTTTTAAGACGTATGGAGCCTGGCTCATATTTTCAAATCCACCTGCAACAACAATCTCTGCATCTCCCGCTATAATCGCCTGTGTTGCTAAATGAACAGCCTTTAAACCTGATCCACATACTTTATTAATTGTTAAGGCTGATACCTCTTGAGGTAACCCCGCTTTAATTGCCGCTTGACGCGCTGGATTTTGTCCAAGTCCAGCCGATAAAACATTCCCCATAATAACCTCATCGACCTGTTCACCTGCTACGCCAGCACGCACTAATGCTTCTTTAATAACAATGCTACCTAACGTTGTCGCTGGTACGTCTTTTAATGTCCCCTGAAATGAGCCGATTGCTGTACGCACCGCACTCACGATTACTACCTCGTTTGTCATAATCATTCTCCCCTTTTCCCCGTTCAAGAATCAACACTGCATGCATATGCTACTAGCAGATATGTATATTTTAACAAATATTTTGACGATTTTCGATAATAGAAATAATCGCAGTTTTGCCAAAGATATTGTAAAATGTTGACGTGTTTTAAACAATCTTAGTTGGGAACATTACAAATAAGAAACAGCATGTGGAGGTGTTTTATGATGAAAAAGAAGATGCTTTTATTCTCTGGTATTACAACAACGCTAGCCGCCGCTGCAACAGGTCTGTTTGGCTTCGCGCTTTCCAATAAATTAATGTATATCCAACAAAAAGACCCTGAATTTATACGGGAACGAGAAACGACCGCAAAGCGCTTTGATGAAGCTTGGTACAATAAAAACTTGAAATGTGAACTGAATATTGATTCTCCAAATGGCTATACAATTCGAGGCATTATGTTTCAGCCATTGCAAACAAATAACACTATCATCATTTGCCACGGTGTTACCGAAAATAAAATAAATTCCGTGAAATATGCTCGCCTTTTTGAAAGACTTGGCTATAATTCTGTTATATTTGACCACCGTCGCCATGGTGAATCTGGAGGCAAGACAACAAGCTATGGCTACTATGAGAAAAACGATCTTGATGCCGTGGTGAAAACAGTAAAAGCCATGATTGGAGAGGATGCTATACTTGGCATTCACGGTGAATCGATGGGTGCTGCAACCATGCTCCTCTATGCAGGAACAGTCGAGGATGGCGCTGATTTTTATATCTCAGATTGCGCGTTCTCGGACTTTTCTATGTTACTCAAACAAATTGCGAAAACTGAATTTAAATATGGCTCCATTATTCCTATTCGTTTTGCTGACTTTTTTGTTCGTCTTAGAGATGGTTACTCATTTAAAAGTGTAACACCTGCCGAAGCCGTCACACATATTGAAAAACCTGTGCTCTTTATCCATAGTATTCCAGATACGTTTATTCCAGCTTCCATGTCACTCGATCTCTACAATAAAAAAACCGGTCCAAAAAAATTAAAACTTTTTGATACGGGGGCACATGCACAGTCCTTTAATGAAAATATGGATGAATATGAGGATTTAATTCATGATTTTTTAGACAATTTTATTTATCAAAAAATCAATCGGGATTCTTCTTCTTCGAATGTCATTCCATTCCATTTTTAGGGCAATGAAAAACCTTGCGTCATTTTACTCGCAAGGTTTTTATTTTATTTAATCTTCAAAAATAATATGCCATTCATCACGTTTCGCTAAAAACTCTTTCGCTAATGCTTGGGCCCCTTCTAAACTATGGCTAGCAGCCCAGCCACATTGCACTTCATTGCAGGCAGGCACTGCGGTTGCCTTTGTCACATCTGTAAATGTGTTCTCTAAAATAGCTAATAAATCCTCATAATCATTATGATTGATCAAGGACACATAGAAGCCTGTTTGACAACCCATTGGACTGAAATCAACAATATGATCAGAGTAATTACGGATAATGTCAGCAGATAAATGCTCCAAAGAATGCAATGCAGGCATTTCCATATGCTCCTTATTTGGCTGTTTAAAGCGAATATCGTATTTATATACTTCATCGCCATTTTTGCCCGTTTTCACACCTGCTAAACGAACATAAGGTGCCTTCACTTTTGTATGATCTAGATCAAAACTTTCTACATTTGTTTTTTCTTTTTGCAATATACACAACTCCCTTCCGTATAGTAACTCCATTATACATAGTTTCCCGATAGAGTTGTATGATTTTTAAGAATTATTTAAATACTATTAAAAATAAAAAAACAACTAGTTAAGCTTGAACTAGTTGCTCGGAACATTCCAAATTACTTCTGGAATTTATTCATTTGCGCCATCATTTGACGTACTTGCTTTTCAGACGGCGTACGACCCATTTGCGCCATCATCATACGAATCATTTGCTCATTAATAGGTGGGTTTTCTTTCAAATATTTCATCATAGCTTGACGAGCGAAATAGAAACCAAGTGCTGCGCCCGCTGCTAATGCGATAATTACGATAATAATCCAGCCCCATGTAGGCATACAACCAACCTCCTCCACTACAATATACCGAGAAAAACTCTCCACGCTCCATTATACACCAAATAATAGCGTGTTACTATATATTGTAGTGAATTTTCCTAGTGCATTGTATACTTCATCGGCTTTAACCACCCACACTCATTATCCTGTTTATTAAAAGCAATAAAACGTTCACTCATTTTAGCAAGCATTTGAAATAAATCTAAATCTAGCATTCGCGAACCTTCGCAATAAACACAAATTTTACGATCTACTAAATAAATAGCCATTTTACCTTTGATCGGATGTTCTAAAAACAAAGCATTACGAGCTCTTTCTAGGTGTGCATATTTGGAATCAAGTTGATGCTCTAACATGGCTGCAATCTCCTCAAAACGAACGGATTCACATATATATGCAAGCTCTTTTAAGGATTTCTCATTGGCATCTTCACAACCTTGCATCATCTCTAACAACTTACGCTCTCTGCCAAAAATAAACGTTAAATGCTCTTCTTTTATCTTATATATAGAATAGGTTCTCACCAGAAATCCTCCTTCGCTCAGTTTCTTTTTCATAAGTATAGCTCATTCAATCTTGTTTATTTGTCAAACGAAGGAGGGATCTCTCTTCTATTTTTGTCGAAAAAATTCTAGTTTCGGGTCTATAAATGACTTTATGACAAATGGTATTTTCAACCAAAAATAATTAATATTTTTCCAAAAACAAGAAAAAGTCTTATTAAACACGGCTAAAAACCTTCTATTTTGCTGCTTAGATGGATCTCAGCCTCAAGACCTAGTTCAAAATCAATTTCGAGTCCGTTTTAGACAATCTTGTAAATAGGTAACATAAAGGTACAAACGAAAGGAGCTAAAACAAATGAAAAAATTTCTTTTATTAACTGGAGGCGTCATTGCAGCATGTGTTGCACTAGCGTTAATTGGACCACTGGCGGGGTTATTATTCTCTGGATTATTTGTAGCACTGGGCATGCACTTCTACATTGCTAGTAAGTCATCTTTTGGTAAAATTTTCTGGTTTACAGTTGGTCTAATCGGTGTCCTATCAGCAGTGTCTAACATTCCAGCAATGGTAGGTCTTGCTGCCATCGCCATTATCTATGTTATCTATAAAAAATGGAATGGCGAAGATGTAAAAATCCCTACAATTGAAGAAAAAAAAGAAGAAGATCCGTTTACAAACTTTGAAAAAGAATGGTCAAATTTAACAAAATAAAAGGAGCGATTTTAAATGAACTTATTTCAACGTTTTAGATATACAGTAGAGGCAGACTTACACCAATTATTTGATAAGAAGGAACAAAAAAATCCGATTGCGATGTTAAATCAATACATTCGTGAAGCAGAAAAACAAACAGAACAAACAGGCAAATTATTAGAGCGACAAGGGCAATTAAAAGAAAAGCTAGAACAAGAATATAAAGAAAACGCTGATTTACTAGCGAAACGTGAATCTCAATTAGCATTAGCAAAATCTAGCGGAGAGCAAGACTTAATTGATTTCGCTACGGATGAAGTAACAGCTTATTCAGCTCGTAACCTTACATTACAAGCTAGCATTGAAGCAAGTACTCGTGAATACTTCGAGCTCGAGCGTAAATTTGAAACAATGAAGCATAAAATTAAAGATATGAAAGTACGTCAATTACAGCTGATGGGGAAAGAAAATGTAACTCGCGCCCATCATCAAATGGATGGAATGATTGCCAAAAATAATAAAACAAACTTTGAAGATTTAGAAGCATATATCGATAAATTAGCTTATCAAATCGATAAAGACCATGAGCTTACAACTTTTGAGGCAAGACTGGCAGAATTAGAAAAAAAAGCAGTAGAAGAAAGCTCAACACTGCTAATTGAAAATAAATAACATGGTATAATGAAAGCAATGCGCCAACATTAAAAGGCGCATTCTTTCACGTTTAAGAATAGAGGGTCCCATTCCCTCTCTTATACTATTAGTAGAAGGAAGGGTGACCCTCATGCAAAATTTCACAACAAATAAGCTCACATTTTGGGTTCTTTGCTTCTTTTTACTCGTCTTTGTGGAGCTAACTATATTTAATAATGGTGGTGCCTTCTGTTTATTGATTGGGGCTGTACTTCTTTATTTAAGTTTTTCCAAAAAAGTTCGATTTTTTAAATGGACAGGAATTTTCTTTATTGCTATTGCTTTGTTCACGATGTGGAGCTTACGTTTATTTATCGTCATCATGCTCTTATATATGCTCTATCAATACTTGCAAAGAGAAAACGAGCCAAAAGTAGTTGGTGCAGAGCTATTTGAAAAGCTTCCTGCAATTAAAAATGACCTAATTGGCACAATGCCAGCGCCTATAGAAGCTTATAAATGGCAAGATGTACAAATTCAGCGCCTTGCAGGAGATATTACCATTGATACAACGCAAACGATTTTACCAGCTGGCACTAGTCTTATTACAATTCGACAAGGTATCGGTAAAGTTCAAATCTATGTTCCTTATGAAATTCCATTCCGTTTACAGTATACGACGTTATTTGGTGAGCTCTCCTGCTTACACGTAGGGCCGCAACGTATAGTAAATGAAAGTATTACTTTCTCAGACGGCAACCCTGAGGATGCTAAACGTGTACTGATTATTCATGTCGCAACCTGGCTTGGAGATTTGGAGGTGCTACGAAAATGATAGCATTTATCTCAAGATTATTTACATTATTTTTTATTTTAATGAGTGCTGTTTTCGGTCTTCTTGTTGCACTATGGGGCAATCCTGATGAAAAAACATGGGAGCCCTTATGGCAGCAGAATTACGATAATATCCCTCTAGGTGGCATCATCATAGTTAGCCTGTTTATACTTAGCTTCCTGTTTGCTAGCTGGATCAGTATGACTGCAAGGGCACGAGAAGCGCAGGCAACACGAATAGTGAAACAACTGATCGAGCCTGATTTTGTTTTTCCTAAAAAACAAGCTCTTCCGAAATCGTTAAAAAAAGCACTTGTCCAAACGAGTGAATTAATTGATACGCAACGTAAAAGTTTACAGCGTTTGTCCAATGAACGGGCTGAGGCCAATGATAAAATTATTCAGGAGCGTATTATTGCTGAACGCCAACGACTAGCTAGAGAACTCCATGATTCTGTGTCACAACAACTATTTGCTGCCTCTATGTTACTATCTGCATTAACTGAAAATGACGAACATGCTACTAGCTTAAAACAGGTGGAGAAAATCGTTCAGCAGGCACAGCTAGAAATGCGTGCATTACTGCTACACTTACGGCCTGTTGCTTTACACAATAAAACATTGGCACAAGGCTTAGAGGAATTGATTATTGAACTTCAGCAAAAAGTTTATTTCCATATAGAATATGAATTAGAAGAAATGGCCTTAACTAAAGCAGAGGAAGATCATTTATTTCGTATTGCACAAGAGGCACTCTCCAATACGCTGCGTCATGCCAAAGCAAGTGAGGTGGAATTACTTCTTGTGGCACGAGACGACTTAGCTATTTTACGAATTCAAGATAATGGTTTAGGCTTTGATGTGGAGGAAGATAAATCCACATCATACGGTTTACAAAATATAGCTGAACGAGCAGTTGAAATTGGCTGCACCTATAAAATTGTATCAGTGCCTGGTGAAGGAACAATTGTAGAGGTTAAAATTCCTTTACAAAAGGAGGAGGTCAATGTCGATGATACAAGTGCTCATAGTGGATGATCATGAAATGGTACGGATTGGTGTGTCAGCCTATCTTTCAGCACAGCCGGATATTACGGTTGTAGGTGAGGCTGAGAACGGTAAAGAGGCTGTGGAACGTGCCCTAGCGCAAAGGCCTGATATTATTTTAATGGATAATGTGATGCCTGTTATGACAGGAGCAGAGGCAACAGTGGAAATATTAGCAGCATGGCCTGAGGCAAAAATCATGATGGTGACTAGTTTTTTAGATGATGATAAAGTATATCCTGCCTTAGAGGCTGGCGCGGTAAGCTATATTTTAAAAACATCTAATGCCAAACAAATTGCAGATGCTATTCGAAAAACGATGGGTGGCGAAACGGTATTAGAGCCAGAGGTCACTTCCAAAATGATGCACCGCATGCGCCACGGCAATAGTACGCCACTATACGAACAATTGACTGAACGTGAAATGGAAGTATTATTGCTAATGGCCCAGGGTAAAGCCAATCAGGAAATCGCTGATGAGCTATATATTGCCTTGAAAACGGTAAAAACACATGTTAGTAATATTTTAGCAAAGCTAGAAGTTCAAGATCGTACTCAAGCCGTCGTCTACGCCTTCCAAAACGGACTTGCTAAATAATCCTACATAAAAAAACTGCATGCTGACATGCAGTTTTTCGTGTTTTTAGAGGTATTTTAGGAGATCATTTACATGGTCCACAATATATGTAGGCTCTTCATTTTTTAATTCTTCTAGCGACCCAAAACCATATGTCACACCGATGGCATCGATTTGATTTTCACGAGCGCCGATTAAATCATATTTTCGATCCCCAATCATAATAAATTGCTCTTTTGGATAGGAATCAAGCTGTTGAAGTACCTCTGCAATAATCTCACCTTTGGCAGAACGTGAACCATCTAAGTGACTTCCTACGACAAGATCGAAATAGGACTCTAGCTGAAAATACTTTATGATTTGCTCCGCAAAGACAGTTGGTTTTGAGGTGGCAATAGTTAGTATATATCCTTGTTGCTTTAAATGAGCTAACAAAGCTGGAATATCTTCATATAGTTTATTTTCAAACATTCCCCTTTCCGTAAATCGTTCTCGGTAATCTCTAATTGCTTGCGTTATTTGTGTATCATTGAATCCATAAATTTCTTGAAAAGATACTTGTAATGGTGGTCCAATGAATGGTTCCAGTTCATCCAAATCATTCACCATGACGCCCGCCTTCTGTAAAGCATATTGCACTGATTTAGTGATTCCTATTTTGGGATCAGATAATGTTCCATCTAGGTCAAATAACACAACTTTATAGTTCTTCATTCGATCACCCTTTTTATGGAGTTTTCACATACTGTGTTTGCCGCTAAAAAAAGTACCACAACACTCAGTTGATGTTTAAATCGCTGAGTATTGTGGTATTTGTTGTAAATTATAGTGCTTTCACTTTTGCTACTACGTTTTCAACAATGAAGCCGTATTTTTCCATTACTAATTCACCCGGAGCAGATGCACCGAACTTATCAATTGCTAGAACATCGCCTTCAAAGCCAGTATATTTATGCCAACCGAATGATGCCCCCATTTCAATTGCAAGACGTTTTGTAACAGCTTTTGGTAGAACAGATTCTTTGTAAGCTGCGTCTTGTTTTTCGAAGCGATCCATAGATGGCATAGAAACAACTGCTACATCTACACCGTCTGCTTTTAATGCTTTTTGTGCTTCGACAGCAAGCGAAACCTCAGAGCCTGTTGCAATTAAAATAGCATCTGCTACTTCTTTTGTAGCTGGAGACACTGTGTAAGCACCCTTTGCTACGCCCTCACGTACTGTTTCAATAGAAGCGTCAAGAACAGGTAAGTTTTGACGAGATAATACAAGAACAGTTGGTGTTTTTTCTGCTGCTACTGCAAGCTCCCACGCAACTGCTGATTCATTTGCATCCGCAGGGCGAATAACAGATAGGTTTGGCATTGCACGTAATGATGCAAGGTGTTCGATTGGTTCATGTGTTGGACCATCTTCCCCTACTGCAATCGAATCATGTGTGAATACATATGTTACAGGAAGACCCATTAATGCAGATAGACGAATTGCTGGACGAACGTAATCAGAGAATACGAAGAATGTACCACCGAATACATTTAAACCACCGTGAAGAGCCATTCCGTTCATAGCAGCACCCATTGCAAATTCACGAACACCAAACCAGATGTTACGTCCAGCATAGTCGTCTGCTGAGAAATCTCCTGCACCCTTCATCGTTGTTTTATTGGAGCCAGCAAGGTCAGCTGAACCACCAAAGAATGAAGGTGTTTTCTTCGCAATAGCATTAATTGCATCGCCTGAAGAAGAACGAGTTGCTACAGATTTACCAGCTTCATATACAGGTAACTCAGAAGCAAAGTCTTCTGGTAATTCACCATTCATCGCTTTCTCGAATTGAGCTGCTAACGCTGGGAATTCTTCTTTGTATGCAGCAAATTTTGCATTCCAAGCTTCCTCTGGTTGTGCGCCTTGCACTTCAGCAGCCGCATTAAATGTATCGTAAACTTCTGCAGGAATTTGGAATGGTTCATGTGCCCACTCATAGGCAGCCTTCGTTAAGACAACTTCATCTGTACCAAGTGGTGCACCGTGAGAATCTGCTTTACCAGATTTATTTGGAGAACCAAAACCAATCACTGTTTTCACTTCAATTAATGTTGGCTTGCCAGTAGATTTTTTGGCTTCTTCAATGGCTGCATTAATAGCATCTACATCTGTACCGTCTGCCACTTTTAAATAATTCCAACCATAAGATTCAAAGCGTTTTTGAACGTTTTCTGAAAATGACTTTTCTAAGTCACCATCTAAAGAAATATCATTAGAATCGTAAAGTACGATTAATTTTTCAAGTTTTAAGTGACCAGCTAATGAACTCGCCTCTGCTGCAACACCTTCCATTAAGTCACCATCGCCACATAACGCAAATGTGTAGTGGTCAACAATGTCATGACCTGGTTTATTGTAAGTAGCGGCTAAATGGCGCTCAGCCATTGCCATACCAACAGTCATAGCGATTCCTTGTCCAAGAGGACCAGTTGTTGCCTCTACCCCTACTGTATGACCATATTCAGGATGTCCTGGTGTTAATGAATCCCATTGGCGGAAGTTTTGAATTTCTTCCATTGGTAAACCATAGCCTCCAAGGTGAAGTAAGCTGTATAAAAGCATTGAACCATGACCTGCTGATAGTACAAAACGATCACGGTTAAACCATTTTGGATTTGCTGGATTATGGCGTAATTGTTTTGTCCAAAGCGTATAAGCCATTGGCGCTGCTCCCATTGGTAAACCTGGGTGACCAGAATTTGCTTTTTCAATAGCATCGATTGACAAAGTTCGGATAGCATTAATTGCTAAAAGATCCGCGTGTTGAGTCATTATATTGTGACATCCTTTCTCGTCCTATATATTGTTCTTTTACAGTTTAGTCAACATTGCTTTAGAAAACAATGCTTTTGTTATACTATTTGCGTTTTCATACATACTTTATTGAATTGTGTCACATTAATTTAGAAATTTATTTTTTTGTGCTTGTTTTACCTTCTCAGGAGTTACATCATTTCCTTCTGCATCTACCACTTTAACGTTTTCAATCGTATCTCGCATAGTTGCTCTAAACGTATCTAAATACTCCTTGCGAAGCGCTGTTCGCTCCTTTGCTTCTTCCTCTGTTAATTGTCCGCTTTTTGCTTTAGCAGATAATTCATTAATTCGGTTAATTTTTTCCTTTGATAACATGGTTACACACCTTTCAGTACCTAGCTTAATGACCTCAGTATGCAAAGTATAGCATGGTTTCCCTTAAAATGCAGTTATACCAACCCTTAAAAACACTTCTTAGCCATTATTTACATGACTTCCAGAAGTTAGAGGTGTATAAATAATAATAAAAGGAAAAATTTGATAGATAATAGGAGGAGCTATCATGAACATCACAACACCTAGACTACTTATTCGAACATTTGAAGCCCAAGATTGGCAGGCTGTTTATAGCTATATGTCCGACAAAACGGTCATGCACTATATGCCAGAGGGTGTGTTGAATGAAGATCAGGTTCAAAATTTCGTAACAGAGAATAGCAACGAGCAAGCAAAACATTTCGCCATTGTTTTACGTGAACAACAGCGAGTCATTGGTCATCTTGTTTTCCACAAATACTTTGGCGACCATACGTATGAAATTGGATGGGTTATGAATCCTGCCTATCATAATCATGGCTATGCTTCTGAAGCTGCTCTGGCCCTATTAGATCACGGCTTTAATAAAATGAAACTTCATCGAATTATTGCCACATGCCAGCCAGAAAATATCGCTTCTTACCGAGTCATGGAAAAAATCGGAATGCGCCAAGAAGGATTTTTCAAAAAATGCATTCCTTATGGAGAGACATGGTGGGATGAATACTATTACGCTATTTTAGAGGAAGAATGGAACAATCTAAAGGTAAGAGGTGTATGAAATGAAGAAAACTGCGGTGTTATTATACCCACAATTTAGTGAATATGAATTGAGTGTTGCTTTGTCCATATTAATGCAAGGCGGTAAACCCATCATCACACTTGGATCGAATACCAAACCTATCAGAGGAGAATCTGGTTTAAATTGTATAGCTGATTTATCCGTGAATGAGGTAGAGCTTGACGATATTGATAGTCTACTATTACCAGGCTGTATGGATATTTCTACATTACAACTTGAAGAGAGCTTAATAGACTTCATTCGTCTTCTATCTGCAAAAGGAGGAATGATTGCAAGTATTTCTAGCTCCCCTTACCTATTAGCAAAAGCAGGGGTCTTAAAGAACAAAAAATATACAGTAGGACTACCTTTAGATGGCATGGAGCAGTTAGGATGCTTTGAACTTCATAACTATTCAGATGAACTAGTGGTACAAGATGGAAATATCATTACAGCAAGAGGAAGAGGTTTTATTCCTTTCGGTATTTGTTTCGGGCATGCGTTAAAGCTAAATTTTGATGAAAATTGGTATTAAGTGATGACTTAAAATCCAAATGTCCAATTAATCGGGCATTTCATGTTATTGAAAAAAGATGATGTCATTAGTAGAATGAGAACTTTTAACAAGGCTGTGGGGTGATTTCCGTTCCGTCAGCGTGCCACAGGAAAGCAAGCAGCCTGCACCGGAAATCAATTTCTCCCCTTCAATTGACTGTTTTGTTTTTCACACCAAAAAATGTCCAATTAGTTGGACATTTTTTAATTCTTATCTTACGATATATGTCTAATACTTTGGACAAAATGGAGGGATCTTTCTGAAGAACATCATCAAAATTTTAAGAAAAAAATTAGGCATAACACAAGCTGCGCTTGCAAAAGAATGTGGAGTTGTGAGACAGACCATTAATAGTATTGAAAATGATAAATATGATCCGACCCTTGAATTAGCTTTTAAGATTGCTAAGGTTCTTAATAGCCGTATTGATGAGGTATTTATCTATGACTAAATTTCACCCAAATTATATGATTACAATGAAGGACTTCGTGAAAGAACACTCAGCAATTTTAAGAAAACAAACTCAAGAAGTGTCGATACCCGTGACCAATAAGGACCGAAATACCCTCCTAGCCATGCTACAATATCTGAAAAATAGCCAAAATCCAACGCTAGCAAAAAAATATAAGCTTCGCCCTGGAAGTGGACTCTCTGCTAATCAAATTGGCGTAGATAAACGAATGTTTGCTGTACTCTTTGATGACCAAGAAATAATGCTGATTAACCCTAAAATAATGAGTCATTCCCTTAATATGATTTATCTACCGGAAGGAGAAGGCTGTCTATCTGTAAATCGACCTGTCCCTGGTTTTGTACCGAGATATGAGAGAATTAAAGTCAAAGCTTACGACATCGATGGACATGAAATTATTGTACAGTTACAGGGCTACGGGGCCATCGTTGTACAGCATGAAATCGATCATTTAAATGGCATCATGTTTTATGACCGAATAAATAAAGAGCACCCTTTCCAACTGCCAAATCATGTTATCATCGAAAGCTTTTCTTCCCTTCAGTAGTTTTTTACAAAAAAAAAATTAGCAGGAATATTATTTTCCTGCTAATCTTTCTTGGTGCTCTTGGAAACGACGATGTACTGTCGCCTTACTTACCTCAAAGCCTAACCCTCTAAGCGTTATAGAAATTTCTTCAAAGGTAAATCCACGTTTGCGTAGTTTCACAATTTCCTCTACAGGTAGATCTTTTCGCTCCTGCCCCTGCGGATTACCTCGATTCGATAAATTATTTTCTGGACGATAACCGTTTTCTACAGCACGTCGCATACCTCGTCGAATTTTAGCATTATGGATTCTACGCTGATATTCCTCTACAATCGCTAAAATTTCAAGCAGCATCGTATCCATTTCATTTAATTGGACTGGGCCTGCATCACGCATAGAAAAAACATCAGTTGCTGACTTTTGTAATAAATGTAATACAGCCATCCTTGCATTGCCTCGTCCTAAACGAGTTTCATCTTGGACAAAAAGAGCATTAATGTTCTTATCTTTTATAAAATCAAGCATTTCTAGCAAGCCTTCACGTTCTACATCATAGCCACTATGTTGATCTTTAAACACGCCCTTCACCGCATAGCCTTGCTCTTTAGCATAGCGCAGCAACTCTTCCTGCTGGCGCTCTAATGAGGAGCTTTGTGTTTCTTTTTCAGTACTTACGCGACAATAGACAACAGCCGATAGTTGATTATTTATCATTGTTCATTTCTCGCAATTTCGATAGTATTGATGGGACTGGCTTGATCACTCACTACAGGAATAACTAGAGATTTTCCCGCTACAATTTTAATATCTGCTAGTTCATTTTCAGTTTTTACAAGCTTTATCCAATCATCAGTACTCATTTTACCACGATATTGCTCGGCTAACGACCACAAGCTATCCCCATGTTCGATTTGAATTTCTGCGTAACTAACTTTTCCTGGATCAGTAATGTAAAGGTATGCTGCAAATAATAAACAAGCTCCTATTAAAATTGAGATATGTGTGTTTTTCTTAAACCATGTCATAATCATTACCCCTTTTTAAGAATGTTTGTTCGGAATGTATGTTCCCATAATAAAGCGAACAAACGTTTTTGTCAAACACTTTTCGAACCTATGTTTGCATACATGTTCGCATTCTGTTATACTATCAAATAAGAAGAATGATTTTAGAAAAAAGAGGTGAGCACTCATGAAAAAAGTTTCGAAAAGACAAGAGGACATTTTAGCTTTCATTAAGGAAGAGGTACGAGCTAAAGGATATCCACCATCAGTACGTGAAATTGGTGAAGCAGTTGGACTTGCTTCCAGTTCAACTGTTCATGGACATTTAGCTCGATTAGAACAAAAAGGCTTTATTCGTCGAGATCCAACAAAGCCACGCGCAATTGAAATTTTAGAGCCTGAAGAATCCATTCAAAAACAACAGGTGATCCATGTCCCACTTGTCGGGAAGGTTACAGCTGGTTCTCCAATTACAGCAATTGAAAATATTGAAGAATACTTCCCATTACCCGATACGTATGGCACAAGTGAAGATCAATTGTTCATGCTAGAAATCATGGGGGAATCAATGATTGAAGCTGGGATTTTAGATGGAGATTTAGTCATTGTAAAACAAAAGGCAACAGCTAATAATGGGGATATTGTTGTAGCTATGACAGCTGAGGATGAAGCAACTGTAAAACGTTTCTTTAAAGAGAAAAACCATTTCCGTTTACAGCCTGAAAATTCTTCTATGGAACCAATTATAGTCGATCAAGTTTCTATTTTAGGACAAGTTGTAGGTCTTTACAGACGTGTACATTAACGATTAAAGCAGATTTTGAGGATTATGTTCCTTCTAAGAGCATGTATCCTCTTTTTTACGCAAAAAAAGAATCCACATATGATTGGATTCTTTGTACAATGCCTCTTCTAAGCTTCCTTCTTAAATTTTAAGCTCGCTTCAATAAAGGCTGAAAATAGCTTTTGAGCACTCTCATCTCCTGCTATGGCTAGTTCCTCAGGATGCCACTGAACAGCTAAGCAAAATGGCATCTCCTCATGAACTACCGCTTCGATAATACCGTCGTTAGATTTTGCCGCTACTTTTAATTTTTCTGCTAAAACATTCACCGCTTGATGATGAAATGAATTCACTGCTATTTTCTCTTGTTCAACGATAGTCGCTAATAGATTGTCAGCAATAACCTGTACAGAATGGGTAGCTACAGCTCGACCTGATTGCTGCATATGTTGGAGTAACTTGGTACTAAAGTGATCACTATCAATATCCTGATATAAGGTACCACCTAATGCAACATTTAGTATTTGAATTCCTCGACAGATCCCGAAAATAGGCATCTTACGTTGGAATGCGGCTTCAATCAATGCTAACTCAATCGTATCTCGCGCTGGATGAATTTTTCCAAGCTTTAATGAAGGCTCAGCCCCGAATAGAAATGGGTGCACATCATGACCACCTGATAATAATAAACCGTCTGTAAGGGCTAAAATCTGGGCTGCCTCTTCTTCTACTCCAATTGGAATAATCAGTGGAATTCCACCTGCTTCAATGATGCTTTTACTGTAAGCAGCATTTAATCGAGAGGATAAATCATCCTCAACAAAGGCTGTAATACCAATAATCGGTTTCACTTGCTTCCCTCCAAATTCTTGAAAATTGCACAATTACCAAAAGCCTAGATACCAATTAATTAATACATCGCCATAGAAATAAACAATAACTGCGGCCAATGCAATAGATGGCCCAAACGGAATGGGTGTTTTTCTCCCCTGTTTGTTTTTCGATAACATGGTAATCCCGACAATCATACCAATAACTGCAGCTAAAAATAGCGTTAACAGTGTATCAATCGTACCCAGAACGAGACCAATTAAAAAGAATAATTTAATATCGCCTCCACCCATGCCACCGTTTGATAGCACAGCAATGATATATAATATGCCAAAACCAACCACAGCACCCACTAGAGAGTCCCACCACGGTGTTAATGGTGACAGCACTCGTCCAATAGCTAGCAAAGGTAAAAAGAATACTAACACCTTATCTGGAATTAGCATATAGGCTAAATCTGATACAACGATAATAACTAATAAGGAGATAAAAAAGAGTGCTACTATCAATTCTATGCCCCAGCCTAGCTGCCAATAAGCAAAGGCAAATAATACACCTGTCATTAATTCTATGACTGGGTAAACCCAAGAAATTTTATTGCCACAACCACGACATTTTCCTCCTAAAAATACATAAGACAAAACTGGTACTAAATCAAGCGCCGTCAGTCGTCTCTGACATTTTGGACAATGTGAAGGAGGATGTACAATCGACTCCTTCTGTGGTACACGTAAGCCAACTACATTATAAAAAGAGCCAAAGACAAGTCCAAATAAAAAAATAAAGATCGTATAAGCCATTTCCAATTTTATGTCCTCCTAAACCAATAGGCGCCCATACAAATGCAGTATGGTGCGCCTATCAATAAAGTTATTGTTGTTCTTCGTAATAGAACGTTGTCACTTGCACTGTTGCCTTTAACGTAAGATCTGCATCTTTCTCAAGCTGTGCCTGCTCTCCAGGCAATTTAAATTCAATCTTATCGGTTTTCATGACACGCTCTAATTGTTCAACCTCCTGTAAAAAGCTTTCAAGAGAATTAAAATCAAGCGCACCCACCTCTAATATAAAAGTAACAAGCTTTAAATTAGTTGGTAAAGAGTCCTTCGAAAGAGATGCAATCGGTGTAGTAGTCTCCTTGTTCTCCTGATCACCATTGACCTCTGCTTCAGCCTGCTCCAACATATTAAGATCATTCGATACATCTGAAGGTGTCACAGTGCCGTCCTCACCTTGAACAGTTAAAGACAGTATACGAGTTCCTGTCACCTCTTCAATCTCAGCTAAATCAAGAATAATCTTTTCAACGGCTCTTGTTGCAGGTAGCTTTTGTCTTAAGGCTAATATATTGATAGTAGGTTGTCCCTGCTCTTTGTCTAATTGTGCTAGTTGTTCTTTGACACTAGCTAATTCTTGCTGCACCTGCAATACATTACTCTCTTTTTCATTCACTTCATCCAATTTTGGTGAAAGCAAATAATAATACAGCGCAAATAAAATAGCAGCTATCAGCGCCAGTAACAAGATCATAGATGAATTTTTACTACTCGTTAATTTATTCATGAGCGTCGTCCTCCAGCTAAATACATAAAATCGATTGTCGCTGTAATGGACACTGAATATCGCGGTACTTCTTTAAATTTTTGTTGGGGTGTTAACACCCTTTGTTCACCTAGCTCTATTTCAAAGTTTGAGACAGTGTTAATTTGAGCATCTGTAAAATAGCTACTCATTAAAAGTCGCTCCACATATTTCGATATATCTGTCATCGTTTCAAAATCCACTTCAATATTCACCGAGTTCTCTCCAAAAACATAGCTACGTAAATAGGAATGAGTTGGTAATAAAGTTTTTGTTTCATCAATTAACGGTGTTACAGGATAAGAAACGCTTTGAATAAAAGTTACTGACTCTTCCAACGAACCCTGATCGACATTTTGTCGTGCGTCTAGCTCTTGCTGCAATTGATCAAGCTGTGTTGTTAATGCCTGTTCCTCTGCAGTCAATCGTGACAATTCACTTTTGGATGTAAAAAATAAAAAAAGTAAATAAGCTACAATAAGTCCCACAATGACAATCACCAAGCTATAAAAAAGCTTGGGAGAGGTTGTTCTTTTTTCAAGTTGTGGTAAGAGGTTTATATCTGGAACCATTAACGAACCTCCTTCAAAGCTAAGCCAAGCAACGTTGAAAATTCTCGCTTAAAGCGAGGAAACGATTTCTCAATTTTTTTCCCATCGACAACCCTTAGTGGTGGTTCTAAATTAGAAGCGAGTAAGTTCCCAATTGATTTCAATAGTGGGTTATCGCCAAGCATGATAATTTCATCCACTGTTTTTTCACCTTTATGTAAAGAAAACTTAAAGAAATTCATCATCCGATCAATCTCTAAAACCTGATCCATTACGACCATTTGATAATTCTCTGATTCGCCATTATAAATAAATTGATAGCTAAACTCATTCTCTTTCTTTCCCAGCCATTGCGTCATATCTACTTCAATGGTTTGATAGCGCAAAAACTCCACTTGGCCATTGGAAAAAATACTGATAGAGAGTTCATTAATCGACCATTCTGCAATTAAATATGTTTTATTAGGCATTAATAAGGACATGTGCTCTAATAAGCGTATATTACAAAGCGCACGAATATCGGCAGCTTCGGGTTCTAATGAAACATCTAACAGCATCCCTACTAGTTTCGTAATCTCTTCAGAAGGCGCAGCAAATAAGATAGCCTTGCCATCCTCGGCATCTGCATCATACACATCAATTAAAGGGTCTTGAAATGGTAAATGAATAGAATGTCCCAATTCCATTTCAGCATATCCTCTTAATTCCTGAGGCTTTACATCTTTAGGGTGCTCAAAGTTTTTTAATAGAACCGTCGTATCAGGGACAAACATACGAACAGCCTGTTTTTTCCCTGTCCATTTCATTACTTGCTCTTTAATCACCTCAAAAAGAGCTACCTCATCGATAATAGTTCCATTTTCAACGATTCCAGCTGCTAAAGGGTATTCATAGCCCTGCCACTGATTAGGCTCTGGTCCTTTCGCCACAATCGCACGCAGCACATAATCCTTCAGTTCAATCGAAACATGCGACTTTCTTTTTCTCTTAAACATGTGAAAAGACCTCCTTATCCTACTCAGTATAAATGATTTTTTCAATTAGTCATCCATTTCCCAGCCAGAAACGCAAATTTTCTTGCGCTTCTGAGTGGGTTGGGAGGACTGATTATTGCTTTGGAGTTTCTGAAGTAGACGCAGGTTTTTCTCCTGCGCTTGTTAATGCTTTATTTAGCTCTTCTTCAGTTACTTCAGTACTTGTTAATTTAAGATCAGTTTTCATATTACTAAATTTAGGGTAATTAATAGACCATACTTCATCTTTATAAGTAACCTTTGTACCACTATCTAACTTAATTCCATCTACGAAAGGTTTTAGTTCAGTATCATTACATACATTTTCTTCAGCTTTACAAGATCCATCAATATAAGCAATCTTAGCCCCCGCTAGAATATTTGATGCTTCTGCTAAAATCGCACGGTCCTTCGACTTATTAATAATATTACCAATTGCAGGTACAGCGATTGCTGCGATAATTGCTAGGATAACAATTACAGCTAATAGTTCAACTAATGTTAAACCTTTCTCATTTTTCAATAGTTTTTTATTTTTCCATTTTTTTAACATAATGAAATCCTCCTTAATAGTTTTATATGAAGTGTGTGTACACGCGCTTCTGAACATTATGGCGAAGCTGCACAATCTCGCCCAATACATTTGCCACCAGTTCCCTTGCTGCCCTTACGAATATCGTCTGCAATATGCTGTAAGGTGGCATTATCAAAATTAATATATTTTCCATTGCTGTAATAAATCGCATGCGCATTGAAGTAGTAGGTGCCTTCGATAAATTGGACATTGGCACTCTGACCTTCTTTATCTGCCTCTAATATTTTACCGGCACTGTCTAGATACCCGTCGGATACTAATTTTTCCACTTCGACGATTTGCCATTGATCAGCGGTTGGATGCTCCATAAAATAAAACTGTGCGGCATGAATAACATTGATGGCATCTGCCTTTAATGCCTTATAACGTGAATTATCAATGACATTACTTATTGCTGGAATTGCAATGGCAGCAACGATAGCTAGAATAACAATGACTGCCAATAACTCGACTAATGTCAAGCCCTTTTCGTTCTTTACCCTAATTTCCATGTCCAGTCTCTCCTTTAATACTTAACCATGAAGATACCTACTTGCCGCTTCCTTTTGTTAGCAAATCTAAGTAGATATTTCCCATTAAGCGGAACAAAAGGGCATCCATATCAATATTGTAAACATTACATATTTTCATATAGTTGGAACATTGGTAAGAATATAGCCGCAACGATGACTCCTACAACTAGAGCCAGTACCACAATCATTAAAGGCTCAATGAGTGACTTCATGGTATCGACAGCACGGTTTACTTCCTCTTCATAAAAATCAGCGATCTTTTCAAGCATGTAGTCCAAGGAGCCTGTTTTCTCACCAATTGAGGTCATTTGTGTAACGAGTGGTGGAAAGAGCCAGCTTTTTTCAAGTGGCTCTGATAATGTGCCACCCTTTTCTAAATTATCGCGCGCTTCCAGTACTACTTTACCCATTACCGGATTACCACCAACCTTTTCGACAATTGTTAAGGCTTGTAAGATTGGTACGGAGCTGCTAAAGAGTGTTGACAAGGTTCTTGTCATTCTCGCGATAATATCCTTTTTCAATAGCTGTCCAAAGATTGGCATACGCAGTAAAAATACATTGACGGCATAATGAAACTCTTTATTATTTTTATAGAAATAGTGTAGGCCCACTACTAATACCAATAGCCCTAAAATTACAAGGTACCAAAACTGAATGAGCCAATCACTAATACCCACTACAATGACCGTTATTAACGGCATTTCCAAATTCATTTCCTTAAATGCATCCATAAAGGTTGGCACAATGAACACCATTAAAAACATACCAACCACTAGTGTTAAAAGCGATAAAATTGCTGGATAGGTCATGGCAGATTGAATTTTTTTCTTAATGTTGTATTGCTTCTCTAGTGTGCTTGCAAGACGATCTAATGTATCGTCGACGTTCCCTGTAGCCTCACCAGCACGCATCATATTAACAAATAGCAATGGGAACACTTTTGGGTGTTTGCCTGCTGCATCTGAAAATGCCATACCATTTCGAATATCCTCTTCAACCTGCATCAATGCTCGCTTTAGTGGTTTACTCCGTGTTTGCTCGCCCAAAATATGGGTCGCTTCAACGACGGGAACGCCAGCACGAATTAATGTCGCATATTGTCGACAATAAATAACAAATTCCTGGTGCTTTACTTTTGTCCCAAAAGCAATATCTTTATGTAAAATGCTATTTGACTCCTGAAGTTCTCGTGCATTAATTCCTTGTGCTCGAAGCTTTTCCATGGCTACCTTTTTATTCGGTGCCTCGATAATGCCCTTTTTAGGTGCTCCTGTTTTGGTACGACCACTATAACGAAATATCGTCAACTATAATCACCAGCGTTCATATATGGTCTTGCATCCTCTAGAGAAATTTTACCTGTCGTAATTAGGTGTTGCATGGAATACTCCAATGTGTGCATACCTAATGCTTTACTTGTCTGCATCACACTTGGAATTTGGTGAATTTTTTCGTTACGAATTAAATTTGAAATAGCAGGTGCCTGTACTAAAATTTCTGTCGCAGCAATACGCCCTTTTACATCCTTACGTACAAATAAACGCTGAGAAACAATACCTTGTAGTACATTCGCAAGCTGCACACGAATTTGACTCTGCTGATGCGGTGGAAATACATCGATAATACGGTCGATCGTCGTTGGTGCACTACTTGTATGAAGTGTAGCCATGACTAAATGCCCTGTTTCAGCAGCCGTAATAGCCGTTGAAATGGTTTCATAATCTCGCATCTCCCCAACTAAAATAATATCTGGGTCCTGACGCAACGATGCTCGTAAACCATTGGCAAAGCTCATTGTATCGACACCAATCTCCCGTTGATTGATGACAGACTTCTTATGTGTATGCAAATATTCAATTGGATCCTCTAACGTAATAATATGTTTAGATCTAGTTTCATTGATATGATCTATCATTGCTGCCAAGGTAGTTGATTTCCCTGAGCCTGTTGGGCCAGTTACTAAAATTAAGCCTTGTGGTTTTTCCGCAAGCTTATATAACACCTGTGGCATATTGAGTGCTTCAATAGAAGGAATTTTAGCCTCAATTAAACGAGCCGCAATCGTCACTTCATTTCGCTGATGGTATGCATTGACACGGAATCGACATTTCCCAGGCAATGAAAAGTTAAAGTCCGTTTCTCCCTTATCCTCAAATTCCTGTTGTTTATGGACAGGGAGAATGACCTTTACCATTGCCTTCAAATCCTCTGTTTCAAGTGGGACTGTGCCATATTGCTCCAGCTGCCCATGGATACGATATACTGGTGGAATACCTTTTGTTAAATGAAGATCAGATGCTTTCTCTTCAAATGCACGTGTTAATAATTCGACGATTGAATATGCTGTCATTTTTTCACCCCTAGTCTGCACTTGCAACACGTAATATTTCTGATGTGGTTGTTTGGCCTGCTACAACCTTTTGTAATCCATCCACTAATAGGGTATGGAAACCTTTTTCTTTCATATAATCACGGAGGACGCGATCACCAACACGATTTAAAATCATATCTTTTATTTGGCGATCAACAGGGAGGATTTCATGAATCGCCATCCGTCCTCTGTAGCCAGTATGATTGCAGGCAGGACATCCACGCCCTTTTTTACCATGTGTTACGCCTTCCACCCCATTGTCCTCAAGTATTTCAAGTTCACGAGAAGTGAATATATATGGTTCAGCACAATCACGACAAACTTTTCGTACAAGGCGTTGCGCCATGATTCCTACAAGAGAAGAGGATAATAAAAATGGCTCGATCCCCATATCATGGAGCCGTGAGATAGATTCGATGGCACTATTAGTATGCAGTGTACTTAATACTAAATGGCCTGTTAGTGAAGCACGGATAGCAATTTGAGCTGTTTCAAGATCACGAATTTCCCCTACCATTACAATGTCGGGGTCCTGTCGTAAAATTGATCGTAACCCTACCGCAAATGTTAAGCCAACTTCCTCTTTTACTTGAATCTGATTGATACCATCTAACTGATATTCCACTGGGTCCTCAACCGTAATAATATTGACGCCTTCTTCATTTAAATGGGAAAGGGCCGCATATAACGTAGAGGACTTACCTGAGCCTGTTGGTCCAGTAATCAGCATCATACCGTTTGGATGGGCTATCATTTTCCTGAAAAGTGCTTCATTACTTGCACTAAAGCCTAATTTATCAATATCATTGGCTGAATTGGTTAAATCTAAAATACGCATAACTACCTTTTCACCATAAACTGTTGGTAGTGTCGCTAAACGGATATCGACAGGTCTAAAATTAACATTGGTTTTAATACGTCCATCCTGCGGAATACGATTTTCAGTAATATTTAAATTCCCCATAATTTTAATACGCGCCAATACGACATTTTGCATGTGCTTTGGCAAGGATCGCTCAGTACGTAGCACACCATCAACTCGATAGCGGACACGAAGCTCTGTTTCTTGTGGATCAAAATGGATATCGCTAGCGCGCTGTGCGACACCATTGGCAATAATTTGATTCACTAAACGAACAATAGGTGAATCCTCATTCTCTATTTCCTCTTGTGTTTCCGTACTTGTGGCAGCCAAATCCAACATGGCCGCATCCATTGATTCCTGTAAATCATAGTATTTTGTTATCGTCCGATATAAATCATCTTTTGCCGCAATACTTGTCTCGATTTGACAGCCTGTCGTCATACGAACTTCCTCGATGGCAAAATAATCCATCGGATCTTCCATTGCAATAAACAATTTATTTTTTTCTTTGCGAATCGGCATAATATTTGTCCGCTTTGCAAGTTCAGCTGGAATTAGCTGTAATAATTCGGGACTAATTGAAAACTGATTCAGGCTGATATGAGGGATACCCAGCTGGAATTCTAAGACTTCAATAAGCTGCTGCTCTGTTAGGAAATTTTCTTTAATAAGGAAATCTCCAAGCTTCTCATTTTTCATCTTAGTAGTTAATGCATACTCTAGCTGGTCAGCAGTGATAACACCTGATTCCACCAGTAAATCCCCTAAACGTTTACGCCCTGGCTTCATTGCCATAAACATACCTCCCATCGTTATGGACTTGTTTGTACAAAATTACCACCCTTATCATAATAGCCATAGACAATTTCTGGTCCATCTTCTTGCTTTGTTACCTCTGGTGTTGAAGGTTTCACATCAGGCAAGCCATTGCCATCTAAATCCACTTCTAAATCCGGATCTGATGCACCCGCCCCTACGTTCTGAGTAGGCGTTGTGATGATAATAGGCTCCTGCGAAGAACGCGTAACAATTCGATTTTGAGGTGCATAATAATCTCTACTAATGAATTGTTCTTCTGTTGCTCCATTCTCTACAATGGAACGATAAACTTCGACTCTTGAACCCTCTTTACCCTCTTGCTCTACTCTTTCCTGTCCAGCCTTTAAATCCTCCGAATAGCGGTAAATAATGCGTGGCTTTACAATTTTATCCTTGCTAACACGTACTGTTATGTCCTTGTCTTTCGCGGCTGCAAAAACTTCTATCTTTAATTGATTACCCTCTATAGATGCTTTCAGTTTACCGAGCTGTTCAGACCGATTAATAAATTGTAAGTCCTTTGCTAATGCTGCATTGATATCTGCTTCAATTCCCTGCTGCAAATAGCTTGGATTTATTTCCTGAGAATGTCTTTCTAAAATTTCGTAGTCCGTTTGAAGAATTACACTATATAGCATTGATGCCACAAAATCTAAACCTGCATCATTGACAACCCCAGCCTGTTCACCTAAAAGTGTAAGCAATGAGATGGATTGATTTGGAACTAGATTTACATCATTTAATAACGGGATGATTTTCGCTACCCCTTGACTATTTACTGGTAGCTCGGCAATCTGAAAGGCAATCCTTTCCCCGGTTTGCATGGAATCTTGATTGATAACAGCTTCAACCTTATGCTCCTTCAAATAGCTGGCTTGTAAGATTAGTTTTTGTAGTGTTTTATCTGTATCCCAAACACCTGCTTCATCTATTTGCTGCGTAATTGCTTCATTGACGGTAACAGGAATGGGAATATGAACTACTTTTTCTTTTTGCCAAAAAGCATACCAAGGCTTTTTTGTCAGCATTTCGTACTGAGCAATAGCTGCTGATGGATCAAAAGCAACTTGTTTCGAGTCAATGGTTTTGACTATCCCCTCACTAACAATTTCCATTTCGGTACCTTGCCATTCTGAAATTGCATTTTGTAGCGTTGTTGCTAAATCTGCGGTTTTCACATCATGGATCTCAATACCTCCAATGGTTGAAGATTTAGGACCTTCTTTAGCAAAAACTGTGTCATTTAGCACAAATGATGGAACAAAAAATCCCACGATTAGAACAATTACCAAAAACAAGCTAATTATTTTTATGTATGTTTTCATCCACATCATCCTTTATTTAACTTAGT
Organism: Lysinibacillus sp. JK80; assembly: GCF_027557635.1. Taxonomy (NCBI): domain Bacteria; kingdom Bacillati; phylum Bacillota; class Bacilli; order Caryophanales; family Bacillaceae; genus Lysinibacillus; species Lysinibacillus sp. JK80. The sequence continues at coordinate 1,842,128 of NZ_CP058997.1, forward strand.
GGTTTTTCTATTTATATACAAATCATACTACAAGTATGGTATTCTGGCACTACTAAAAATGCAACTTTGTTCCGGTTTTTCTTTTGACATTTACACAAAAATTCAAAATTTCTTCAATACTTAGTTAAAAAGAACTACCAATGAATCTAAATACTAATTAGATGCAAGTTTAGAATTTGTTATAATATCTTTGATAGTTATTTTTATCTAGTTTTAAATAATAAGTTTACCTTAAAACACCAATAGAATAAGAAGAGGCTTTCAAATTAAAAAATTTGATGTAGTCTGCTGAAAAGAACTAAGTTAAACAATCAAAATTACGGCTAACTAGGAGGGAATCATGAAAAAAACTAATCTTATAAACCGAGAGCATGGCCTAACCTTAATCGAAGTTATTGCCTCAATCGTTTTAATCTCTATTATCCTTTTAAGTTTTATGGGGATGTTTTTACAAACTAGCAAAACCACAGCAACCTCTGATGATATTGTAAATGCTACATATATTGCACAAAAGGAAATGGAAAGTATTTATGAATATCGAAATGACCCTATAGAAACAGTGTTAGAAACGCAGCTAGATTATAATAATGAATCTACTAGTGAAAATAGCATTACTTGGGTAAAAACAGTCGATGCTGTACATATTTATGTAACATTAAAACAACAAGACAATTTAGGACTAACCCCTATTATTATAGAAGTCAAAGAAGATATGAACATCAAGTGTAAAATAGAAAATAGATATAAATTGAATTTAGGAGGCTGATATAAATGCGAAGAAAACATCAGCAAGGATTTACCTTAGTCGAAACATTAGCCGTAGTGGTAATAATCAGTATTATCTCTGTTCTTCTATTTAGCATATTAAGTTCCAGCACATCAACACACCAAAAACAAGCTAAAAAAAACAAAAATTTACAGGATACTTCTTACGCCCTAAAATTAATTACCAAGGATTTTCGGAAAGCAACGCAATTTGATGATGCTACTGATACATTTACAACCAGAGATGGACAACAAACATATATCCTTTCTAACAATACAATTACCCGCAATGGAGAGATTATTGCAACAAATATTAAAGAATTTGAACTAAAAAATAAAAATCATAATACTCAAAATAAGCCTATCATTCTAACTATACGTATAAAAAATACATCAGATAAAGAAATAAGTTCAGAATTAACTTCACGGGGCATGAAAACACCATAAGAGTAAAATCTTTAAACGAGGAGGAGTTCTATGAAAAAAAATAAAATATTATTGAAGAATGAGCATGGTTATGCTTTTTTACTTGTTTTTTTCACTATTATTTTAATAACAGTGTTGGGATTAAGTATTTTAAAGGTTTCGAATAATACTTTAAAAACCTCTGATCATGAACGAGACGATCAATCAGTTTACTATATTGCAGAGGCCGGATTAAACTATGGACGTGAGTATTCTCGAAAAATATTTGAATCTGCCAAAAGTTCAGCAACTACAGAATATCAACAACAAAAAATTGCTTATGAGCAAAATCCATTACTTGATCCTCCAGATTTTGAAAAAATTTTAAAAAGAAAATTAGAACAATTAGGATATCCTACTAAAACCGATGAAGAAGGAAAACCAATAAAATTAGAGGAAAGGTTTAGCGATTTTAATACACCTACATTCGAAGACCAATTTAAGCATACCCCTAAAGCAAATGTACTTCTTACACTAAAAAGTGCAGCTAGCCTTCAATATATAATTGAGGCAAAAGGTGAGTTTGAGGGAACATCTATAAACAGGACATTACAACAAAGTATAGCTGTGGAATTAAACTATTCAGATGGTAATGGCGACATAGAAGACGGTAGTTCTCCTAATGAAGGATCAAATAACGGGTCAAATAGCGGCGGACATTTTGTTCCAAAAGAATATACTGTCCAAACGAAAGGTGACATTATTCTAAATGGTGGGGGTAAAATTATTGGTAATGTAGCAAGTGCTGGAGGAAAAGTTAAATTAACCGGAGGCACAGAAATTACAGGTAACATAGGTGTTTCTCCCGAAAATCTTGATGTCCCTGAATATCTTAATAAATTTAAAGATCAAACCACTCAGGCTCAAGATTTTCCTGCTGGCAATGCACTTGCACCGTTTCCAGATGAGAGAATAAACGATCTATCCCAATTAAGCTATCCTCCAAATGAAGAAGTAGCAGCCAGCCAATGGAATAAAACTAACATAATTAACAATGGCAATTTCCTAGCAGATAACTGGATGACGAAGGATTACACACTTAATTTAACTGGAAATACACATTTTAAGGAATTTAAAGTGGCTGAAAACAATACAATTACCATTAATGTGGGCGATACAGATAAAGACCTCTATATTGAGGATCTAAATGTTTTACAGGGACATATTAAAATCATTGGTACAGGAAAGTTGAATATTTATGTGAAAGACTCACTACGTATTAAAGGCTCATTTAATGACGGCGGTGATGTTAGTCAAATTAATTTTTTATATAGTGGTTCTAAATCGTTAGCTCTTACAGATGAAACAAAGCTTAATGGCTCTCTTTATGCAAAAGACGCCGATTTATCATTTACAGGCGGTGTTGGTGTTAAAGGAAATATCTATTCTGGTGGAAATAACATTACATTTAATGGTGGTTTTAATTCAGAAGGGCAGCATATTATTGCACCGAATGCCGATGTAAAAGTAGTGGCAGGCGCACATATTAAAGGTGCAATTGTTGCAGATAGAATTATTGTAGATGGTGGTGCTTCCATCACCTTTAGCGAAAGTAATGCTTCAAACGGAAATGGAGGAAATGGAAACGGCAACAACAATCAACCAAATATACCTCCTGCACCATCTCCACCTAAAGTAGATATCATTGAAGATATTATACTAGAAACGTAAATTAGCACATGGATAATAAAATTTTATTGTCCATGTGCTTTTCCATTCAATCATTTTTCCTCAACAACCTACCCGACAATAGCATTCCAATACCACCAATGGTAATAAATAGAACAGCTCTAATCAGTAAATCAAGGGCAGATAAGTCAAAGAAAATTAGCTTAATAAATGCGATAACTAAAATAATAAAGCCTGTTGTGCGCAATGTTTTTAAATGACGTGTGGAACTAATCCATAGTGATACACTAGCAGTTAAGAATAATGTAATAGTTGTAAGAGCGATACTTAGCTTCCAATCAAGTGCGTTGTTAAATGTAAACTGATGGATCAGTCCCCATATCGAAATCATCGTGAGCACAATCCCCGTACTTACAATGGCGTCCACATATTTCCCCAGACGGTCCTCGTACAATCGATAAATAATTCCTTTTACAAGCACATCAGCGACAATCGCTACAATCACTGCTAAATAAATTAATCTAGTGATAGTGTTTAAGCTTTCCAACATTGACACTCTAGTGCTGATCATCAAGGAGACTAGAAGGAAAAATGCACCAAGTACTGGCGTTAATGCACGTCCTTTGTAAGTTTCCTCTACAAATAAAGAACCAGTAAATAAGACAGCTAGTAAGATACACACCATATATGGAATGCCATTTGTGGCTGTAAAGTATACGGCATCTAGCTTGCTAATATAGGCTAAGAAATAGCCAACTGTGACCACTGCTAAAATATCGATTACATACAAATCCTTCATGACCTTTTCAAAAGGTGAGAGTGTCTCTTTTGGACGTCTTGCATATAAATAAATAATGATGAAATAGATGATTGGCATAAATAAGCTTAAATGATCGATGCTGAAAAATGGACTTGGTTCATGGAAAATAAAGTTTAGTGTAAATGTCATCACAAGGGAAAGTGAAGTAACGACCTTCATCATACTTGCACGTATTCGTAAGCTCATCATCACGCCTGCAAATGCAATCAAAGGATACAATAAATCATCCACTTTATTCGGAATATTCAATAGAATTATCATATTACAGAAGGTGATAAACGCAAGTGTCACAGCACTATCCAGTACCTCCTGCCATTTTTGACGATAGCTATAAAACGCTACAGCGCCAAATAAAGCCATAAAAATGAGGAGTAGCATTTCTCCATTTTCAAGAGAACGAATGATTAGGTTCAGCAGTAATAAACTAAATGAGCCTAAAGAAAATTGGAGTCCGATGTGAAGTGGCTTCCATTTGGATTGTGCGTTATACAGTAAACACCATATTGCATAAAAGATTGCTAGAATCACAAGTAAGCCAAGTGCAAAAACTACTTGCTGATCACTATTCATAAATGCTACAACACTCACTGCTAGCACTGAAAAGAATGTGGCAATATAAAGGGCTAGCTTTTGCTTGTGCTGGTAAATAACTAATTGCAATGCAGCAAACAATACGACCACAAATAATAAAATAATGACCGCACTAAAATCCATATATTCTAGTAAGTAAGGTAGTAATAATGATGTAAAGGCAACAAAAACAGTTAATGCTTCATTTTTCTTCAAATAGCTAATAGCAATACCATAGCCAATATAAAGCAGCGTAATGCCTAGTGCTGGAATAAGACCAATGATTTCATATAATATGGCACTTGCTGCGGTTGTTAAAATACCGACAATAAATGCCCCACCATATAAAGAAATCGTTATAGCCGATGAGCCTACTTTCCTACGCTCTAGTACATAGGCAATAACCGCCAATCCCAACGATAGTACATAGGCAAGGATGATTTTCACGCCATCCGATAAATAGCCATAGTCACTGACAAGTTTTAGACCCCAAAGTACGCCCATTACTAAAATAACCATGAATACTTTTGGAAGTGCCCACATAACACGTTCCTCCATCGATGGCTGTGGTTGCACTTCTTTTTCCGCTACTTTAGTCTGGATAGGCTTCGACTCCAGTACTGGTTTGGGTTTAATTGGTTCTGATTGCTTGATCATCGACTGTCTGGCATCAAGAGTATTATTTTTTTCAGTGCTTTGCGAACCTTTTAATATTGACAACTCCTGACGTAAATCTGCCATTTCCTCCTCGAGCTTCGCAATTCTGCGCTCCAATTCAAGGGACATTCAATCATCCTCCCCACTTTATCAATTTTCTAACATTATAACATATTTATCCTTATTGTAAAATTACACTTTTTGTTCATTTTATCTCGGTCTCCGATACATTAACGCACGTTCACTATCACTAGTGCCACGTGTGGTTGGATCGACAATGACCCCCATTAACACAAAAATGGATAAGACTGTATTTAAAAGAGATGATATTTGCTCACTCATCACACCCGTAAAATCATAGCCAAAAATTGCAGCCACTTGTTGTGCGAGTAAGAGCAACAATGAAAATAGCCCTAGTAAAAATGGAATATGTTGAAGACGAACCTTCCAATTAATTCTCATAAAAGCTCACCTCCCCCCCTCTTGCCACAGTATATGCATAGTGGTTATGTGACACATATGCAAAAATGGAACTCTTGCCAAGTTACTAGGATTTTTTGATAATATTTTGTGATGCAAGCTATTTTCAAACGCAGAAGGCATATTCATATATTTTGTTAGGTTGCCGTATTGTAGAAATGGAAAAGGAGTGAAACGTCCCTACCAATACCAGCTACCTCCCCATTTTTTTATGGCGTCAAGAAATTTTCTACCGTTGATATTTCAACAACATTGAAAAATGCCAAGTCCATTTAAGACTTGGCATTTTAGTTAGAAGAGTAGATGACCAACCAATGCTGCAATTGGAAGAGAAATAAGCGTACGTAGTATAAATAAGACGACTAAATCCAAAAATTTCAATGGAATTTTTGTACCTAAAATAAGTCCACCTACCTCAGACATATAGATCAGCTGTGACACAGAAACAACAGCAATAACAAATCTAGTAACTTCCGATTCAATCCCTGCACCTAAAATAGAAGGTAGAAACATATCGGCAAAGCCTACGACCATTGTTTGCGCTGCTTCAGCCGCTTCAGGCAAGCCGAGGACGGTTAAAATTGGTTCAAACGGTTTTCCTAAAATCGCAAAAATACTTGTAAATTCAGCAAGCATTAAGGCAATTGTCCCAAAAGCCATAACGATAGGGGCCACACCTACCCATAAATCAATTACATTTCTAGAGCCATCTTTGAAAAATTGTCGAGGATCACGATTTGCATGTGCAACAGCAAGTGCATTTTCTAAACCATGTGAAACAGAATTATAGCCATCTGGTAATTTCTCACGTGAATAATCCACTGGTGTCCCATCTATATACGTATCCTCCTTTTTCGCAAGTGGATAGATTCGAGGCATAATAATGGCTAATACAATTCCACAAAGGACTACTGTCAAATAATAAGGAATAAAATAGCGTGCCAAATGTACAGTATCCAATACAACGATACAGAATGTGATGGACACTACTGAGAAACTTGTGGCAATAATCGCAGCTTCTTTTTTTGTGTAGTTCCCCATCTCATATTGTTTACTGGTCATTAACACACCTATTGTGCCATCACCTACCCATGACGTAAGAGCATCGATTGAAGAACGCCCTGGACTTTTAAACAGTGGCCGCATAATTTTCACCATCATTGTCCCGAAAAATTCAAGTAAACCGAAGTTTGTTAAAAATGGTAAAAGGAAACCCGCAAACAAAAAAATGGTAAATAAAAACGTCACAAGTCCCTCATTTGGATCCATGAGAAGTCCACCCGTATTTTCATTATTGATGGCAGAAGGTCCAAAATTGAAGACCACCATTGAAGCAAAGGCTAAACCGATAATACGAGTAATTGTCCAAAACCAATTAACATAAAACAATGTATCCAACATACTAGGTTCTTTAGCATTTTTACGAGGGATAAATTTCGCTATAAGTGCACCAATTGCAGAGATGGCAAACATTCCAATTGTAAAATAGCTAATGATCGGGGCCACAATCCCCGCTAAAACATTGGCTAATATGGCAATGGGTACTTTCCAGCCCTCTTCCGTTAAAATGGGGGTCATAAATAGAAAGACACCAATTAAAGACGGAATAATGAAGTAAAAATATGTAGCAACAGAATACTTTTTCATTTTTTTATAAAACCTCATCTCTTTTAATCTCAATAATTTATGTATTTTGCATAACAACAATTAAAATAGTGTTTATAAGAAACATTTATTTATCAATTGTTGAACTACTATTTAAGCAAAAATATGTTGTTTTCATTCAATATCTCATCCCTCCTTCTGCTATAGAACGATTTTAAAAGCTTTGAAGTATTGAGCATTAAACAGAAAAACACTCAAATTATTCATGTTTTTATAACATAAACGTGATATAAAACTATTGTAAACGCTACAACGCAATTGGTTCAACCTCACAATATTCTGAATATTTATTCATCCTTAAAAATAGAAAAGCCTAACTTCTTAATTAGAAATTAGACTCCTGTGAATTAGCTAGCAATTCTAGTATGCATCAGCATTTTTTTAATTGTTTTACTGGACCTTTCGTAACTTCAGTCAGTTTTGAATTGATAGCAAAGATTTTTGCGTTGATAGTAGTGATTCCAAATTCAGCTAGCCGTTTTGAATGCATTGCTATATATTGTTCAGCTGTGCGTTTTGATTCAAATAGATAGATGCCGCCCGCTTCGTTTGTTTCAGGGCTCTCTGTCCAAATTTTCCACAAAAGTCCTTCCTCTTCATAAATACTTTTTGCTAAGTCAGAAAACGCTTCTGTCATCACATCACCAAATGGTCCATCCAATTTAAAATCTACCTGTAATACATATGTCATTGCCATTCTCCTCATTATTTAGTAGTAATATAACATTCACCAAGTATTTCCTTCATTTCATATTGATCTGATGAAAGCTCTTTTTTCACATAAGATATAACCTCTGACTTTTCCAAATCATACATGACTTCAATTTCTTTCGAAAATAGAAGCTTTTCTTTTCCAAGCAAGCTTAAAAGAGATGGCTGTTGTTTTGGTTGCAGCTCTTCAAAATTGAGAACCTGTTTGAGTCCTTCCACATAATTTACAAATGGACGCCCACCAACAATTTTCAACCCTTTATTATCTTCATTCATCATAATAATAGTTGGAAATCCTCTTACGCCTAGATTTCTTGCAAGGTCAAAATCTTCATTTAATAACTGTTGCCCGCTTGTTTGTTCTGATTCGTTTACAATAGCCACTCCATCAAGCCCCAGTCTATTTACAATGTCAATCATAACGGATGTATCTGCAATATTTTGATTAAATACGAATAGCGCTTCTCTTGCTCTGCGCAAATATTCAAATGCTATAGCATCATGCTGATTTTTTTGAATCACTTTAAAAACACGAGATGGTGGATAGGATGATTGCACTGGATTGTTCATCATCACTGTTCCATCTATTGGCATGCGATAATATTCTCCAACTTCTCTCCAGTGTCCTACAACGTCAGCAGGTCCAGATATTCCATTAGCAGGGTCTACTGGACCATCACCCCATTTTTCTAGTAATCCTCCCATAATCGTATGAAAGTTAAAATAGTGTCCGTACTGCTCGATAAAACGTCGAAGAACGGGTTCGAGTGCCCAACAATGAGAACATATTGGATCCGTTACATAGTATACTTCAATGTATTTCTTTGGTTGATTAAAATCAATTATCCCCAATTCCTCCTCGCCAGCTACTCCACATACACCTGTCTCTAAATCACAAACCATTGGATGATTCTTCAATAGACTATCCCCTTTTCTTACTTTCATTAAATATAAATATATAACTCTCTTATTTGCCTTACAGTTGTATTTTATTCATAATAAAATCATCAATAAACCAATAATCTATTTGAATTGTTGTTTATACAACACTTTGAAGAAATTGTTTAAAAAGGAGTGTAAGTAATGACCTCATCTAAGACAGATCTTCGTGTTATACGGACTCGTAAATTAATCATGGATTCTTTCATTACACTTTCTAGTAAAAAAGAGTTCAAGGATATAACGGTTAAGGATATTACGACAGAGGCCATGATTAATCGTGCGACTTTTTATTATCACTTTGAAGATATATATGATTTGTTAGAGAAGGTCCTATCAGAAGTATTATTAATTAATTTGAATGATGACTTTCTACAACATAACGAACTTAATGAAGGAGCTTTCATTATTCTCTTTAAAGCGATAACTAATTTTCAAAAGTCATTGTCTAATCGTTGTCATAGAGGCTATGAAGAGACAATTGCTCGCATTATTAGAGAGCAGCTTGAAATTATCTTTTACAAAATGTTATTGAAACAAAATGCAGCTACAGAGAACGAAGCGCTAAAAATGACTGCTGTAATATTAAGCTGGGGAATCTATGGCGCTTCTATAGAATGGAGAACTAACAATCAGGAGATACAGCCCGAAGAATTTATCAAACCTGCAATTCCTTATTTAATGGCAGGTATTGATGGCAAAAATAAAAGTGAATAAACACCTATGAAATGCTATAAGTGTTTACTCACTTTTGGTGGTTTAGAGATTTTGTTGTTATGATTATCTTTTTATTTTTGGACAGGAGATACAATAATCATTTGCTTCATCAGAGGTATGATAATAGAAACAACATGTTTTTCTCAAGCGTACAGGTTGCTCCGATTCCATAATTGTCACTTTAGGACCACAATAGTCCGTCAAAGGATTTTTTCTCTCTCCAAAAATGGAGCCTGGTGCTAGGTTTACAATATAGTGATAATCCTCTTGTATACGAGCCTTTTCTTGCTCACTGGCTCCTTCCCCTATTTTCGTTTCATAGAGCCAATTCACATAAATAGCTGTGTTTTCCCATAAGATTGTTTTTGGAATTTTACTTATTTTCGCTAATGACTGCCAAACCTTCGCTAAATTATTCGCAAAGATTTCTCTAAGAACCTCATCACGCCATTTTTCACGGTCTTCTGTAGGTATTGACACTGTGCGATCGATTAGCCGAATAGTAGGAAGCCAAGGTTTTGAAGATTCCGCTTCTACCCACATATTTTCAATTCTGCAATGTAGTCCTTTATCGTATCTGGACATAGCATAGAAGGCTGAAGCTATCGTTAAGACGCTATAGCGCTTCGCAAACAACGATGCAGTAACTAGGATAGAAGGCGATTGAAAGAAATGGGCAATTTTTTGTAAATAATCTAGAGCTTGTTCATTGTCCAATAAATTTTTGGCATATAAAGAGTATGTAGCATCTACTGCAGGCTCTATCGACAATCGATACTCTCTTAGTAACACGGATGTTTCTTCAGCTGACAGTGATAGGCTCAACAGATCCCTACCTCCTCTAATTCCACTGTTTGAACTGTTCGCCCCTTGCCATGTGGCACACATAAAGGTGTACCAAAAAGCGGATCTTTAATAATGGTACAATCCATACGAAAAACAGCCTGGACCATCTCTGCTGTCACCACTTCCTCTGGCTTGCCTTGGGCATAAACCTGTTTATTACGTACCGCCACAATATGATGGGCATAGCGACAGGCTAAGTTTAAATCGTGTAATACCATAACGACGGTACGCCCTTCCTTGTCATTTAAATCAAATAGTAAATCTAAAATTTCTACTTGATGTGCCATATCTAAATAAGTCGTAGGTTCATCTAGTAAAATAAGATCTGTTTTTTGCGCTAATGTCATAGCAATCCATACACGTTGCCGCTGACCACCTGATAATGCATCTACTGGACGATCGGCAAATTCAGTCATCTGCGTTACTGCAAGCGCATTGTTTACAATTTTTTCATCCTCCGTAGACCATTGCTTTAACCAACTTTGGTGTGGATAACGACCTTGCTTAATCAATTGCTGAACAGTTAATCCTTCTGGTGCAACAGGGCCCTGCGGTAGAATAGCTAAACGTTTCGCTACCTCTTTCGTTGAAATGGCATCTAGTTTATTCTCATCTAAAAAAATTTCACCCGACTTCGCTTTTTGTAATCGTGCAAATGTCCGAAGTAGTGTAGATTTTCCACAACCGTTGGCCCCAACTAGTACTGTAATTTTTCCTTTTGGTATTTGAAGATTCAAATCCTCTAAAATAAGATTTTCTCCATAGCTTACATGTAAATTTTGTGCTTCTAAGACATGTTTCAAATTCCTGTCACCTTCTTCTCCCGCTTTTAACTTTTTTATTATGAAGCTTTATTGATTGCGCGTTCTAAATAATAAATAAATAAAGAATGGTGCGCCAATTGCAGCAGTAAAGACTCCTGTAGGTAAGTCCTTTGGTAAAAAGGCTGTGCGTGCCACCATATCAGCCACAATGACAATGATTCCACCTATAATAGCTGTCACAGGAATTAATCCTGCAAAGGAACGCCCAACAAGCATTCTGCTCATATGAGGGGCCACTAATCCAACAAAGGCAATGCCACCGGCAAAAGCTACTGCAGAACCAGCTAGCATGACACTAATGAGTAGAAAAAGTAAACGATACACTTGTACTTTTACTCCTAGCCCTATCGCTATTTCATCGCCTAATTCCTTCACATTCACCGTTCTTGCTAAAATAAATGTTAGTGGCACTAAAATGACTAGCCATGGTAATAGCAAAAAGACATCCTGCATATTGGCCCCATACAAACTACCTGTCAGCCATAAATAGGCTTTCGTTGTAGCGGCTACATTACTGATTACAAGCAGCATCGTCACAACCGCCTTTGCTAAAGCTGAGATGCCAATTCCAATTAGCACCATTCGAATTGGTGTGACTCCTTTTCTCCATGATAGTAGGTAAATGATGAAGGAGACAATACCAGCACCTAATATAGCAGCTAACGGTAAAAATTGAATGCTGACTGATCCCATAAAGTACACAATAAAAATAATTGCCCCCATCGATGCTCCGCTCGTTATACCAATAATATCTGGGGCAGCAAGAGGATTACGGATAATTCCTTGTAAAATTAAACCGGCCACTCCCAGCGCAGCACCAACTAATAAGGCCATCAACACACGCGGGAGCCTTAATGTATGTAAGACAAAATCGTAATCTCCATTGCCATAGCCTAATAATTCTTTCACCACAGTGACAGGATGGATAAACTCGCTCCCCGCAGATAAACCAAGAACCGTTATGAGGACTAATAATAAGCTTAAAAGTAGTAGAATCCAAGCCGTTCTTTTAGCAATTTGAAAAGATATACGATTAGTTTTCGTTCGAACCGACACATAATTAGGCATTTTTTGCTAACCCCTTTCGTGCAATATAAATGAAGAAAGGAGCTCCGATTAAGGCTGTCATGACACCAATCGGCATTTCCAATGGCATAATCACATATCTTGCCGCAATATCAGCCAACAGTAGCAATATTGCTCCCAACACGGCACTGTAGGGAATAATCCAGCGATAATCCGTGCCAACAAGATGGAGCGCCATATGAGGGACAATCAAGCCAATAAAGCCTATTGAACCTGCAACAGCTACTGAACTGCCTGCAAGTATGATAATAATTATGCCTAGCGTGATTTTCGTGAGCATTGTTCGTTGTCCTAATCCTTTGGCAATATCATCTCCTGATTGTAAAATATTGATTGAACGCCCCAGAAATATTGCCACAACTGTCACTCCTAAAATAAACGGTAGGACAGGCACGAGCATTTCAATACTACGCCCCGATACAGAACCCGCTAACCAAAACAGGACACTTTGTAAACCTTGTTCATCGATGACTAAAAGCCCCTGCGTAAACGAGACAAATAGAGCTGTAATCGCTGCACCAGCTAATACTATTTTTATCGGTGTTAACCCATCTCTTCCTAATGAGCCTAGGAAAAAAACCATCGCGCCCGCTGCACCTGCCCCTAAAAAGGCAATCCACATATAGCTCATTAAAGATTGAACGGAAAAAAGAGTAATAGCACTGACAATAAAAAATATGGCCCCTGCATTAATACCTAAAATATCAGGAGCTGCTAAAGGATTTCTTGTTAATGCTCGCATTAATGCGCCCGCAATGGCAAGGCTTGCGCCAACTACTGTAGCGATCACAGCTCTTGTAAATCTAGATGTTCGAATAATGACATGCTCCTTGTTAGCAGCATCAAAATGAAAAATAGCATCATAGATTGACGAAAAAGGTATGGACGTTTGACCAATAGCTATGCTGAATATAAATGCCAGCAAAAGAATCAAACAGCTGATGAATAAACCTATTTGTTTCATCGGTGTACTGGAAAGAATAATTCTCATGTTATGCCAACTTTCTTGATCCACAATTTAGCTTATGTAGGTTTCAATTATGCTCAAACACTACAATGAGAGGGCTGCTATTCAAGTATTCTCTAACACTTTTAACAGCCCATCCTTCATTCACTATTTTTCTAATTCAAACTTGTCATAAATATCATCTAGCATTAAATTAGCACTAGTAATACCACCTGCTAGATTCCAATTAATTTCATCTACCTGATAAACTTGATTCGCTTTCACTGCGTCAAGCTCTTTCCAAAGTGGATGGTTTGTCCAATCTTCATAAGTTTTTTTCACTGTCTCATCATTTTCCATAAACATATAAATAACATCAGCATTCATTTGTGTGATGCTTTCCTTGTCAGTTAGCTTCACAATTTCTAAAGAATCATCTGTTAAATTTTTAGGACCTTGGAATCCAAGCTCAGATAAAATAGAACCCGCATAACCTGTCACATAAATACGAGCATGGTCTGCTCTGAAGTTGACAACAGAAACATGGAATGGCCATTTATCGCCAAGCTTCTCTTTGATTTTTGTTTGGAAATCAGCTACTCGTGTATCCCAATCGCCAAGTAATTCATTCACCTTATCTTCTTGATTCATTGCTTGACCCATCATTTCAGCTGTTCCTTTGAAATCGAAAACCGTTTCATGAGCAACTGTTGGTGCAATCTGCGATAACTGATCATAAATTTCTTCATGACGTACTTTAGAAGCAATAATTAAATCTGGTTTAAGCTTTGCAATTTCTTCAAGGTTTGGTTGTGTTTCTTGTCCTACAATTGCAACGCCATCAAGCTCATTCTTCATATAATTATAAACAGGCGCTTCTGCCCAAGATTCTACTACCCCAACTGGTTTAATGCCCATAGCAACTGCAACATCTGTTGCGCCTTGATATAGTGTAACGATTTTTGTAGGTGTGCCTTCAATCGTTGTAGTACCCATTGCATGTGTAATCTCACGACTAGAAGATTCTGATTCAGTGTTGCTTTCTTCTGCTTTGTCGTTCTCTTGTGAACTACTGGAGTTCGATGTTTTCTCCCCACATCCAACTAATAATAACGCGAAGGTTAATAGTAGTGTGAAAAGTACAAAAAAGTTCTTTTTTTGCAGTGATAATTTTGGCATACATTTCCTCCTAAGAAATAATCGACAACGATAATCATTATCAATTAAAGAGTATACTGTACGATTGTTTTATTGACAATATCTATTTTTTCAAAAAACATACTTTTTTAATAAAAATTTATTTTACATTATGACGCTAGGAAGAACGTTATTTGAAAAACCTATTCATCGTGTAGAAAACCACGCATTTGGCTGGTTGTTAGACTCATTATCTTCACTTTGAAAATATGTGCTATTTTGTTCACTACTGTTAGAAATGAAAGAAGTTTTGCAGCATGATCGAGGAGGAGGATCATCGCCCTTTGGAAAGGACGATGATGGAACGGAAAACGCCTCGCCCTGCGAAATTGCTTTTCCTGCCGTTGACATCATCATTTTCAACAATATGTCATGCTTTCATTTCACTCAAAGACGTAGGCAAATTGATTATAGATTTTCTACTATTTTAGTTAATTGTTAGATTTACCTATGCATTAATAGGCAAATAAATAGACCCTATCGACGTATATCTCATATCTTAATAATGAACTACAACTTATCAAAACAGGAGGTAATAACATGTTTCAACGAAGACGCCATCCGGCAAAAGGTCCACACTGCTGTCCGCCACAAATGATGCCAATGCAATATGATCCACCACAATTTTTACCACCAGAGCAATATGTACGCACAAATTATATCCATACGGTTGTTCCACACGTACAACCTGCACATGTTACAACAGTGAACAAACATATGATTGATCATCAGTATTATTTCCCATGCACAGAATCTGTCGTGAATGAATGCTGTGAAACACATACAATGTGCGGTATGCCACCTAACCCTTGCCATATGCCACACCATCATAAACATATGCGCTAATACTAAAATAACGATGGGGTTGTCATATGACCCCATCGTTCCTAATATGTTCAGAAAAAAACCGAGTACCCTTTATCAGGCACTCGGTATCTTTATGATTAATACATTTTTAAATATTGATCGCGTTCCCATTGATGAACAGTTGTACGGTACATATCGAACTCGATTTCTTTTGCTTCTTTAAAGTTTGCATAAATATGCTCACCTAATGCTTCCTGTGCTACTTGATCTTTAGCAAGTAATGTTAGTGCATCATCAAGTGCTGCAGGTAGGTTTTCAATACCATTTGCTTGACGCTCTTCTTCCGACATCACATAGATGTTGCGGTTAATAGCAGCAGGTGGTGTTAGGCTTTGACGAATACCTTCAAGACCTGCTTCTAAAATAACAGCCATCGCTAAATATGGGTTTGCAGAAGGGTCTACAGAGCGTACTTCAACACGAGTTGAAAGGCCACGTGCAGATGGAATACGAATTAATGGTGAACGGTTTTGTGCAGACCATGCTACATAACATGGTGCTTCATAACCTGGTACTAGACGTTTATAAGAGTTAACTGTTGGGTTTGTTACAGCTGTGAAACCTTGTACGTGTGCAAGAACACCCGCCATGAATTGCATAGCTGTTTCAGAAAGACCTAATTCTGTAGATTCATCATAGAACGCATTTTCTTTGCCTTTAAATAGTGACACGTTAAAGTGCATACCAGAGCCTGCTTCACCAAATAGTGGTTTTGGCATAAATGTAGCGTGTAAGCCATGTTTACGAGCGATTGTTTTAACCACTAATTTGAATGTTTGGATGTTATCACATGCAGTAACAGCATCCGCATATTTAAAGTCGATTTCGTGTTGTCCTGGAGCTACCTCATGGTGTGATGCTTCAATTTCAAAGCCCATTTCTTCTAGCTCTAACACAATATCACGACGGCAATTTTCACCAAGATCTGTTGGCGCTAAATCGAAATAACCACCATGGTCATTTACTTCTAATGTTGGTTCGCCTTTTGCATCTAATTTGAATAAGAAGAATTCTGGCTCAGGCCCTAAATTGAAGCTTGAGAAGCCCATTTCTTCCATTTTTTTAAGAATACGTTTTAGGTTGTTACGTGGGTCACCAGCAAACGGTTCGCCTTTCGCAGTGTAAACATCACAGATAAAACGTGCTACTTTCCCTTTTTCAGAAGTCCAAGGGAATACTACGAAAGTATCAAGATCAGGATATAAATACATATCAGATTCTTCGATTCGAACGAAACCTTCAATAGATGAGCCATCAAACATCATTTTATTTTCAAGTGCTTTGTCTAATTGACTTACAGGAATCTCAACATTTTTGATAGTGCCAAGAATATCTGTAAATTGTAAACGAATAAAGCTTACGTTTTTTTCTTCGATGAGACGTTTAATGTCCTCTTTTGTGTATTTACCCACAGTTTTCCACACTCCTATAATTTGTCTAGCTTTTATGTTTACCCTACCCTATTTATTAATAGAATCGAGATAAATCCCCTCTTCGGATGGACGATTTTTGCATGCGCTGTGCTTGACGCATTTCTTCACGCATAATTTGGCGTAATTCTGAATCACTTAAATCTTGCTCATCAGTTGTTGCAACAGGACTTTTCTTTTTAGCAAATATTTTTTTAATCTTCGCCATATTCATACCCTGTTCTAAGTAATCTTTAACCTCAAGCAATGTGTCGACGTCATTTAGTGAAAACATACGTCGATTGCCTTCTGTTCGGTGCGGCTCAATTAAATGGTGTTCTTCATAATAACGAATTTGTCTTGCCGAAAGCTCTGTTAATTGCATCACGATACTCATCGATAATAACGGCATAGTTCGTCTAATTTCACGACTCATTTAAGTCCTCCTCCAATACCCGCTTATCATATAACGAAATTTTTTTACTGTCAACCAACCATGTAAGGTTATCTAACATGGTTGGCACTATTTTTTTCAATTCGATTAAAAATTGTAAAAAACTATTCATATTTAAGCTTTATCTATTGTCTTGTTATGCTTTTTGAATGGCTTGAACCGCACTGCAAATAGCAAATTTAACGTGTTCATATGTTAGTCCCCCCTGGATAAATGCTGTATATGGAGGTCGTATTGGGCCATCCGCTGTTAGCTCAATGCTGGACCCCTGAATAAATGTTCCAGCTGCCATAATGACATCATCTTCATAGCCTGGCATATAGGCTGGTTCAGGAGCATAATGGGCATTTATCGGTGAGTTCGCTTGTATTTCACGACAAAAATCAATCATTTGCTGAGCCGTTTGGAACGATACTGATTGAATTAAATCTGTACGCTTCGCATGATAGCTCGGAGAAGTGCTCATGCCGATTTCCTCAAGCATTGCAGCTGTAAATATCGCCCCTTTTAGTGCTTGCGATACAACATGTGGTGCCAGGAAAAACCCTTGATAAAAATCACCTAGTGTATTTAATGTGGCCCCCGCTTCTGCTCCAATACCTGGAGATGTCATACGATAGGCACATTTCTCCACTAAATCTGCGCGTCCAGCAATATAGCCACCAATTTTAGCCAAGCCTCCACCTGGATTTTTAATGAGTGATCCTGCCATTAAGTCAGCCCCGACCTCTGTAGGTTCCTGCGCCTCTACAAACTCGCCATAGCAGTTATCTACAAAAATAATAGCTTTCGGAGCTATTTTACGTACCTTTACACACATTTCTGCAATTTCTTCAATTGTAAAAGATGGACGTGTGGCATAGCCTTTTGAACGCTGAATCGCAATCATTTTGGTTTGTGCTGTAATGGCCGCTTCTACACCTGCCCAATCAATAACCTGATTATCTAGTAAATCCACATGTCGATAACCGATTTTATAATCTTTCAGTGAACCTGTATCTTTATCACCACCATCGACAATGGATTGCAATGTATCATATGGCTGCCCAGAAATATAAAGCAGCTCATCACCAGGACGCAAAACACCGAATAGACTAAGCGTGATTGCATGTGTGCCTGAAATAATTTGTGGTCGGACTATGGCTGCCTCTGCACCAAATACCTCCGCATAAACACGCTCTAGATTATCGCGCCCCTCATCATCATAGCCATAGCCGTTTGATGGGTGTAAATGATAATCACTTACTTGATGCTTTCTGAAAGCTGCTAGCACCTTCTGCTGATTGTAGAACGCCATTTCTTCTACATTGGCATGATAAGGCCGAACTTGCTCCTCTACTTTTGCCGCTAACGATAGCGTTTCTGTTGATAAATTTGATGTAAACGTCATTCTTTCTTCTCCATTTCACAATGTCTCGCATTTCAATCAGTAAGATTTATTGACTATCTAAATTGACTTCAATCACTCTAGAATTCCCTAACCAACTACTGGTATATGAACGCTTTTGACGAATGTTTTTCTTTATTTTAATCACATTTTATCAATTTGTATGTGCACCTGTAAAACTTGCCTATTGTTTCTAAGAGGATTTTACGCTAAGCTAATGTGCGGACTCATTTCAAGATGCGTATTTAATGACCGATTTTGGCTATTAAATTCATAGATTCTGTTACGTAAAAAGTCTTTTAACTTTTAATAAAGTTTATTTATTGATAGAAGGGGTGAAAGGGATGGCTTGGGAGGTTTTTAGTATTATAGGAACAATTGCCTTTGCTATTTCTGGGGCAATTATTGCCATGGAAGAAGAATACGATTTATTCGGTGTATATATACTTGGTATTGTGACTGCTTTTGGTGGAGGAGCTATCCGAAATTTACTCATTGGACTACCTGTCACAACACTTTGGGGACAGGATATGATGTTTCAAATAGCGCTTGCTGCGATTACGATATTCTTTATTTTTCCGCATCATCTGATTCAACATTGGCATCGTTGGGGTAACTTCACAGATGCGATTGGCTTATCAGCATTCGCTATTCAAGGCGCACTCTATGCTGTTAAGCTTGATATGCCAGTAAGCGCAGTCATTGTAGCTGCTGTTTTGACAGGTTCAGGTGGGGGTATTGTACGAGATTTATTAGCTAGAAGAAAACCATTAGTTCTCCGTGATGAAGTTTATGGTGTTTGGGCAGCTCTTGCAGGATTGCTAATCGGATTCGAGGTTTTTACAGGAGACATTTTCCTTTATATTTTATTCGCAGTGATTACAGCTTTACGTATTCTTTCCTATATGATGAAGTGGCGCTTGCCATTACGAAAGTTAAATCGTGCATAAACACCATTCAGCCAATGACCAAAAATTAAGTCATTGGCTGTTTTATTGTTTTTATCTTTTTAACAACTGCATTGATTCTTCTAAAGTCGCCATGTTTTTCATCATCGAGCAAGCTGCATCTAAAATCGGAAAGGCTAAGGCTGCTCCAGAACCTTCGCCTAAACGCATATTCATGTGCAACATTGGTTCAATGCCTAGTAAGGCAGCGGCAATTTTTGCCCCTGGTTCCTCTGAAGCATGGGAAGGAATGATATAATCGATTACTTTTGGTTCGAGCTTATAAGCAATGAGGGCTGCTATAGTTGAAATAAATCCATCAATGACAACGGGTTTACGATGGGCAGCAGCGCCAAGAATAATACCTGTCATAGCCCCTATCTCTAACCCTCCAACCTTAGCCAGAACATCAATAACATCATTTGGATTAGGCTTATTTAAGGTAATTGCTTTTTCAATAACTGCCGCTTTATAGGCAATGCCTCCTTGGCCTACTCCTGCACCAAACCCCGTTACTTCGATAGGGTTGCATCCCGTTAAAACAGCTAATATCGCAGCACTTGGTGTTGTATTGCCGATGCCCATTTCTCCAGTCCCAAGTACATCAGCACCTTTTATGATTTCCTCAGTGGCCACACGGATTCCTACTTCTATCGATTGAATGGCTTCTTGTTTGGCCATAGCTGGACCATGTGCCATGTTATCTGTACCATATTTAATTTTATGAATAATGACACCTGCATCAAGTGGAATATCTTCTTTTACACCCACATCTACTGTGACCACCTTTGCATTGGTAATCCCCGCAATCGCACAAACGCCTGTACCCCCCTTAGGAAAATTTAATGTTTGAAAGACCGTAACATCTTGTGGATTCGTGGTTACACCTTCCTCGCAAACACCATGATCTGCAGCACAGACAATCATCACTTTTTTGTTGACCGTCGGATATAATTGTCCTGTTATACCAGAGAGCTGTACGGCAATTGATTCTAGTTTACCCAAGCTACCCGGGGGCTTACAAAGCGCATCAATCCGCTTTCTAGCTTGCTCCATACTTTTCATATCAGCCCCCTGAATGTTTTGAATCGTGTCTTGTAATAATTGCATGATTATTTCTCCTCTCGTTCTCATAAGACAAAATAAAAAGTCTGTAGTTTATTGTCATGACAAATAAACTACAGACTTTTCCATCATCTATATCTTCTATAGCATGTAGGCAGGTCTCCTGGCTCAAGTTCAACACCTCATAGTACCTTCCCAGCAATTTGCTAGTGGCATACACTATGAAATTCCCTTATACAGTGGCGGGTCCGCTAAAGCTTTTCACTTTATTCCCTATTCTCCCTAATGGGCACCTATTGCTTTTATGTAATTATGTTAAATCTACTTTACAACTTTTTTAGTGTCAAGAGGGAAAATTTTTTTGAGTGTTAACTTAGTACATACTGTATTCCCAATATAAGCTTATCAAGTGCTTGTCACAATAAATGATTCCTTCACTTGATTCCTAGTCTTCCATAATTAGTGCTTTTTAGAATTCTCTATGTCTAACACTCGGCTTGTACAAAAATCCATTACTGAATCAATTGCCATAACAAGTAAACTACAGACTTTTCCATCATCTCTACCTTCCATAGCATATGTTCTGCCAATTCACTGAGTAATGTTGAACATAAAAGTTGAAACCTTAATAATCTGTTCAATGTAAACATAAATTATTTCTATGATTAAAATTAGGGTAAGTATCAATAGTAAAACGATGAAAAGTTAGGAGTAGATACGATGAATACAAAACAATTAAGAAACGCTATTGCTGAAACCTGTGAAACGCACGATAGCCTCTATGCCAAACTCGTAAAACCGATCAATCAGTTGTTAATCAATATCGACGCTTCGATCAGTGAAGAGACAGCAAATAAAATACTAGAAAATTTAAAGTTATTTCATAGTGGTGATAAATACATTACGGAGTGTCATTTCGAGGAGAGTCAAAATTTCTTGAAAGATGGCATTGAGCTTCTCCAAAAAGGGGATTTGGCGAATGGAGCACTACAAATTTATGGAGCTGGTCTAAACTTTGCTAGTTATGCTTCAAAAGTGCAGGGACAAAAAAATGTTAATATCTACAAAAACTTTGAAGAGAATTTTAATTTTATCATGGATGCCTTGAAAAAATAATCATGAAAAAAGAAAGAGTGTATACTCTTTCTTTTTTCATGATTTATTTAAATTCTAATTCTCCATCATAAGCCAGCATGCCGCCTTCAAGGTTTGTTACATCAAATCCTTGTGCCTCTAAGTAAGCACACGCATTGGCAGAACGAGCTCCAGCCTTACATACAATAATATATGGCTTTTCTACATCTAATTCCTCTAAACGTTCAGGGATAGTTCCGAGTGCAATATGTTGAGCACCTGGGATCATGCCATGGGCTACTTCATCCTCTTCACGTACATCGATAATATATAGGTCCTCATTTGCATCTAACAGATCTAATAATTGTGTTGTTTCCATTGTTTTCATAAACTTTGTCCTCCAAAATATCAAATTCCACTATCATTATAGCTTGTAGCAAAAAAAACAGCCAGTGTGAGAACACTAACTGTTTAACAAACTTATTATACTTCTGTCTCTAAAAACTCTATTTGTTTTGCTGGTACGAATGTAGAAATGGCATGCTTGTAGATTAGGTGCTGCTTATTCTCAGCATCAAGTAGTAATACTGTAAAATTATCATATGATTTCACAGTCCCTTTTAACTGAAATCCGTTTAACAGAAATACAGTTACAAAAACACTGTTTTTACGTAGTTGGTTCAAGAACGTATCTTGCAAATTGATTGATTTCATCAAATAGCCTCCCTACTAACTTTCTACCTCTTCATTCCTATAGTAGCACGTTCTACCAATTTATCAATTAGTAATTTTTAGAAATTTTTCTTTATTCTTATAATCGATCATCCGGCGTAATAAAATGGACATCCATTTTATTACGGAAATAAGTAAGCTGTCTTTTTGCATAGCGACGGGAATTTTGTTTTAGGCTATCAAGGGCTTCCTCTAGGGTACATTTGCCATCTAAATAATCATATAATTCTTTATACCCGATGGCTTGTATAGACTGTACTCCACGGATATTTTGCTGCCATAATCCCTTCACCTCTTGCAGAAGACCATTTTCCACCATTAAATCAACACGACGATTAATACGGTCATATAGCACGTCACGGGACATGTTTTGACCTAGACCTAAAATAACATGGTCGTAAAGGGGTACTTCCCCTCGATTTTGCGCTTCAGCTGCTTTTGATACACCGCTTAATTCCAGCATTTCTAATGCACGAATAACACGACGTGTATTGTTTGGATGGATTGTCTCCGCTGTTTGAGGGTCTAGTTGTTTTAGTTTGTCATGCATTGCCTCAGGGCCAAGCTTTGCTAATTCCTCATAGTAGGCTTTTCGTGCTTCTTCATCTACTTTTTCATCAGTAAATTGGAAATCATAGAGGACAGCTTGTACATATAAGCCAGAGCCTCCTACTATTATAGGTAATTTTTGACGAGCTTGTATTTCCGCGATCTTCGCACGTACTAATTTTTGATAATCTGCTACCGAAAAAGATTCTGTAGGCTCTAAAAAGCTAAGTAAATGATGAGGAACGCCCTCCATCTCTTCTTCGGTAATTTTAGCTGTCCCAATATCGAGCCCTTTATAAACTTGCATGGAATCACCATTAATGACTTCACCGTGATATTTTTTTGCCAGTTCAATGCTTAATGCCGTTTTACCTGAGGCAGTCGGTCCTACTATTGCTACGACCTCTGCCTGCTGCAATTTAGTTTCTATCATATTTTTCTAACCACCGTAATAAAACTTGAAAGACCGCTTCTTGATTGTCTTCATTTAAAATTTCATGTCGTTTATCCTCGAATAAATAAACCGTTACATCCTCTACTCCCACCGCTGCTAACTGTTCAGCAACTTTGTAAACGCCTAGCCCCCGTTCACCAACCGGATCTTTACTGCCACTAATCAAGAGAATAGGGAGGTCTTTTCTTACTTTTGCTAATTCTCTTTTACGATTTAGTGTGGCAAAGCCAGTTGTTAAATCCACGAAAAATTGATTCGTTGGAATAAAGCCACAATAGGGATCATCGATATACTTTTCCACCTCTTGTTGTACTGAACATAACCAATCATAGGCAGTCTTCGGATTAGGAAATTGCTTATTAAAGCTACCAAAGCTCAATTGATTTAACAGCTTACTTTCAGTTTCTTTTCCTAGTCCCTTAGCTAAAGCCTTGGCTACTAGATTTCCTACAGCATGCAAGGCTGTCACATTTCCAGTGCCACAGAGAATAACATTATCTACTTGCTCTCCGTATAATTGAATATAGCGTCTAGTAATGAAAGAACCCATACTATGGCCAAAGAGAATTAATGGTACATTAGCGTATGGTACGTGAAGTTGTGTAATCACTTCATGAGCATCTTTTACTACACGCTCAAAGCCGTTTTCTTCAGCAAAAAAGCCCAATGTCCCATTATATGCTGCCGTTTCACCATGCCCACGGTGATCGTGCATCGTCACAACATAGCCTGCTGCGTTGAGTGTTTTCGCAAATGTTAAATAGCGACCGCTGTGCTCTGCCATGCCATGCAAAATGTGAATATGTCCAATACATGGCGTTGAAGGCTCCAATGTTCGCGTGAAGACAAATTGTTTATCCGACATTTGAATATAACGCTCCATCCCTTACTCCCCTTCTTTCACAAAATTTGTTGCATCGTTAATGGCTTGCTCTAATTCAGCAATATATCTATTTTTTTGCTCCTCTGTATAATTTAAGCGTTGTTGCATCACCTGAATCACTTGCTGTTTATAAAGTTTTACTGCTTCAATATCGAAGTATAATAAACCAGTCCGACGGATAAAGAAGTCGCTTGGTGTATAGACCATTTCGGCTTCAATGCCATACAGTAGCATCGCATGTAAGGCAAGAGGCATTGTACTACCATGTTCATGTAAAAATTTCACCCGATCAAATAAGGCATCTACATTCGTGCCATACTTTTGTACGAGATGCTTGGCTTCATCATAATTTAAGCCATATTGTACGCCTTCACGAGCTTTATAGGCAATATAGTCCGGGAAATTAATAGCGTTAATTCCCTTTGCACCAGAAAGTGCTAGCTCACGTGTTAAACAGGCACTTGCATGCTTGTAGCGACGGGACTTCACAATTTTATCCACAATCGTTTCAGCCATTTGGCGATAGCCCGTAAGCTTGCCACCCGCAATCGTCATTAAACCACTTGGCGCTGTCCAAATTTCATCTTTCCTTGAAATTTCTGATGGATCCTTACCTTTTTCATAAATCAGAGGTCGGACGCCTGCCCAAGAGGATTCAATTGTGTCTCTTGTGATAGTAGCAGTTGGAAAGACCTTTTTAGCAGCCTCAATTAGATAATCCACATCTTGCTGTGTTGCCACTGGATGTACAGGATTACCTTCATAGACAGTATCCGTAGTCCCTACATAGGTTTTGCCATCTCGTGGAATGGCAAAGGCCATACGACCATCAGCAATATCAAAATAAACAGCTTGCTTTAGCGGGAAATCCTTTTGTTTGAGGACAATATGAACGCCCTTTGTTAGACGTAATTGCTTGTTATCTGCTACTTTATCTTTTTGTCGTACGTCATCAACCCAAGGACCCGTTGCATTCACAATTTGGGCGGCATGGACATTGAGCATTTTCCCCGTCACATGATCCCTCACTTTAATGCCAACAAGCTTTTTCTTTTCATAAATAAATTCCGTCATTTCAGCATAGTTGAGGCAAAGCGCTCCATATTCTACAGCCTTTTTTAATACTTCAATTGTTAGACGGGCATCATCTGTACGGTATTCTACATAATAGCCACCGCCGACTAAGCCATCTTGATTGAGTAAAGGCTCTAATGCCAGGGTTTCCTGAGCATTTAACATCGTTCTACGTTCATGTTTTTTGACGCCCGCCAAGCGGTCATAGACCTTTAATGCCATAGATGTTGTGAAGGGACCGAGTGAACCCTTTTTATATAAAGGTAATAGCATTTTTTCAGGCGTTGTGACATGTACAGCATTATCATAAACAATTTCACGCTCTCGCCCTACCTCGGCTACAACTCCTACATCAAATTGCTTTAAATAACGTAGACCACCGTGAATCAATTTGGTTGAACGGCTCGACGTACCAGCTGAAAAATCCTGCATATCAATTAATGCGACAGAAAGGCCTCTTGATGCGGCATCTAATGCAATTCCTGCACCTGTTATACCACCACCAATGACTAATACGTCAAAGCTATAGTGCTCTAGATAATATAAAATTTTTGGTCGCTGCTCAAATGAAAACATACCTTTCTCCCCCAATAGCTATGATTTAAAAATTCGTGTTGCCTCTACAGCCTTCTGCCATCCTGTATACAGAGCTGTGGCTTGTTCTTCATCCATGTGAGGTTGATAGGTTTCCCCACTCACCCATAATGCAGATAAAGCCTCTTGGTTTGGCCAGAAGCTTGTCGCCAGCCCCGCTAAATAGGCTGCACCGAGTGCTGTTGACTCATTCAGTTTTGCTAGCTCTACTTGTAGCTGTAAAACATCACTTTGGAACTGCATTAAAAATTGATTTTTGACAGCTCCACCATCTACACGGAGTACTTCAATCGGAGTACCTGCTGCTTCTTCCATTGCATCTAGTACATCTTTCGTTTGATAGGCTAATGATTCTAGTGTTGCTCGAATAAAATGTTCTTTTGATGTTCCACGTGTTAACCCAAAAATGGCGCCACGTGCATCTGTATCCCAGTAAGGTGTACCGAGTCCAACAAAGGCAGGGACAACATAAACCCCATCGGTATGATCTACTTTTCTAGCATAGGATTCAGAATCCTCTGCTGTACGAATCATCCTAAGTCCATCGCGTAGCCATTGAATAGCTGATCCTGCTACAAATACACTACCTTCCAATGCATAGGTCACTGTCCCATCAATTCCCCACGCAATGGTTGTCAATAAACCATTTTCCGATGTCACTGCCTGCTCTCCTGTATTTAATAGCATAAAGCAGCCAGTGCCATACGTGTTTTTAGCCATTCCTTTGGTAAAACAAGTTTGTCCAAAAAGTGCGGCTTGCTGATCACCCGCAATTCCAGCTATCGGAATTTTTTCTCCAAAAAATATACTTGGAGCCGTTTCTGTATATATTTCTGATGAATTTCTCACTTCTGGAAGCATGGACATTGGGATAGCTAAAAGCTCACAAAGTTCCTCATCCCACTTCAATTCATGAATATTGTAGAGCATTGTTCGAGCTGCATTTGAGTAATCGGTCACATGAGCCTTTCCCTTTGATAATCGCCAAACAAGCCATGTATCAATCGTCCCAAATAATAAATCCCCATTGTCTGCCTTTTCACGAGCGCCTTCAACATTATCTAAGATCCATTTAATTTTTGTCGCTGAAAAATAAGCATCTAAGCGAAGCCCTGTCTTTTGCTGAAAATGTTCTTCCTGTCCTTGTTCTTTTAAGGTATTCACAATGTCCTGTGTTTGGCGTGATTGCCAGACAATCGCATTGTAAATCGGCTGACCTGTGTGTTTATCCCACACCACTGTTGTTTCGCGCTGATTGGTAATGCCGATCGCATGAACCTCACTTGCTTCATGGCCACTTTCGGTTAATACCGCCGCAATAACGGACAAGATAGAACCCCATATTTCATTGGCATTATGCTCTACCCAGCCAGCCTTTGGAAAAATTTGTTGAAATTCTTTTTGTGCTACATGAACAATTTGACCTTTTTTATCAAATAAAATGGCTCTTGAACTTGTCGTTCCTTGATCGATCGCTAAAATAAATTCACCCATCCATTTTCCCCCTCTCCCTTACATAACCCGTTTAAACATTTTTTCCACTTCATATGATGTAAAGTGAATAAGCACTGGACGTCCGTGTGGGCATGTAAATGGATTATCTGCATTGCGTAAATCTCGTAGCAATGTTTCCATTTGCTCTTTTGTTAAATAATGATTGGCTTTGATTGACTTTTTACAGCTCATCATAATTGCGGCTGCCTCACGTAGTTTTTTGATATCAGCCTTTTTAGTTGTCAACACCTGTTCAATTAAATCCTCAATGATTTCCTGTTCCTCCCCTTGTGGGAACCAACTCGGATGCTCACGTACAACAAAAGATGACTGTCCAAATTCCTCTAAAAATACGCCTACAGCTTCTAATTCATGCCTGTGTTCTCGTAAGATCAGTGCTTCATCTGCTGCATAATGGAATGTTAGTGGTAACAATAATGCCTGACGTTCATGAGGATTAACTTGACCGACTTTTTCACGGAAGAATTCGTATTTAATACGTTCCTGAGCAGCATGCTGATCAATTAAATAAAAACCATCCTCCATTTGTGCGACAATGTATGTGCCATGGATTTGTCCCACTACTTCGAGTTCAGGAAAGGGTTCCTTCGTAGGCATCTCTTCTAATATTTCCGACTGTACGGCTATTGTTACTTCATCAATTGTTTCAGCCTCTATTTGTGATGTAGGCTGCCAATTTTCCTCTCGAACCATAGAAATAGGCTTAGGCTCAACTATCTGTTCAAGATTGTTTTCTTGAATGGTTTGGACATCATATAATTTTTCTACGATGGCATTCATTTTCTCCACATCGATCTTCGGAGCAGGCTTCCAAATGTTTAATTGCTCAGTAGCTGGTTTAACTATTTTTTCTTTCTTTTCCATTTGTGGGACTCGAATAATGTTGCGTATTGTTTCACGAATGGTTTCCTCTATTAACTTTAAAAGCTCAGCCTCTTTACTTAAACGAATTTGATGTTTTGCAGGATGCACATTCACGTCTGTTAAGTAAGGATCACCCTCTATATATAGAACAACTATTGGGAAGCGCTCGATAGGTAAATACGTATGGTAAGCATCCACAATGGCCTTTTGTACTAAATAATGCTTGACCCAACGACCATTAACAAATAGAGACATATAATTTTTAGAAGCACGTGTTACCTCTGGTAAGGATACAAAGCCAGAAATTCGATAATCATGTGACTCGCCTTGGAATGACACCATTTTCTTCGCATTATGTATTCCATAAATAGCTGCTAGCACTTGTTGTACATCTCCTCGGCCATTTGTTTGCAGTAGTTGTTGACCATTATGCAATAATCTGAATGCTATTTGTGGATTACCAAGTGCGAGGCGATTCATCAGGTCTATTGTATGCCCTAGTTCGGTTTGAATGGTTTTCATATATTTTAAACGGGCAGGTGTATTAAAGAATAGCTGGGAGACTGTTAAATCAGTCCCTTTACGTAACGGACCAGGTTTATGAGTGAGGATATGTCCACCTTCAAGTTCTAAATGTGTTCCAGATTCACCATTTGATGTAATCAATGTCATTTTAGAAACAGAGGCTATGGATGCTAACGCCTCACCACGGAAGCCAAGTGTTCGAATACGAAATAAATCATGTTCCTGATGAATTTTACTAGTAGCATGACGAGAGAATGACATTAGTGCATCCTCTTCATCCATACCGCTACCATTATCTATTACTTGAATAGAAGTGAGACCTGCTTCTAGTAAAAAAACATCAATGGACGAACTCCCAGCATCAATAGCATTTTCCACTAGCTCTTTGACAACAGAAGCTGGCCTTTCTACTACCTCTCCTGCTGCGATTTTATTGGATAGCCATTCGTCCATAATTTGTATGTTTCCCACTAACGTATCACTCCTTTATTTTTTAGCGTTCACTAGCTCTTGCTGTAGCTCATATAAAATATTCATTGCCTGCATCGGTGAAGTACCTAGAATATTTACCTTTTCTAATTTCTTTAGCACCTTTGTCTCGGCTGGGGAAATCGGTTCGTCTTCTGTAAATAAAGACATCTGTATTGGTTGTTCAGCTATCACCTGTGTTTCGGCAACTACTTCTTTCCCTGCCTCAAAGTTCTCAAGTAATACACGTGCTCTAGCTAAAATTTCCTCAGGTAATTGAGCAAGCTGTGCCACATGTATACCATAGGATTTATCAGCCGCTCCTTTTTTCACCTTATGCAGGAAAACGACCGTACCATTTTTTTCAGTGGCTGAAACATGCACATTTTGTAAGCGTGGCAAATCCTTTTCAAGTGCTGTCAATTCATGATAGTGCGTAGAAAATAACGTATTGGCTCCTATTTTGTCATGAATATATTCCATCATCGATTGTGCCAAGCTCATACCATCATAGGTCGATGTTCCACGTCCAATTTCATCAAATAGCATTAAGCTATTTTTTGTTGCATGCATAATAGCATGTTGCGATTCAAGCATCTCCACCATAAATGTAGATTGTCCTGCCGCTAAATCATCAGCCGCCCCAATCCGAGTAAAAATTTGATCGGTAATTGGTAGCTTCGCTTTTTCAGCAGGTACATAGCAGCCCATTTGAGCCATAACAACAATTAATGCTACTTGACGCATATAAGTACTTTTACCAGACATATTCGGCCCTGTAATAAGCATCATATTGTTCTGCTCTTCTAGCACACAATCGTTTGGTACATACATTTGCTTGTTCAGCATTTTTTCAACGACAGGATGGCGTCCTTCTATAATTTTAAGGGCACGTCCACCGTGAAATTCTGGTTTCGTAAATCGATATTTTTCTGAGACGCTTGCAAAACTTAATAAGACATCCAATTCACTAATGTTTGCTGCTAGTGCTTGGACACGCGGAATATAAGTTTTTAATACATCACGAATTTTTACAAACAGGTTGTACTCTAATGTTAAGCTTTCTTCTTCAGCATTTAAAATCAATGCTTCTTTTTCTTTTAGTTCCTGTGTAATATAGCGTTCCGCATTCGCCAGTGTTTGTTTTCGCTCATAGCGTGTTAAATCTGCTAAATGAATATTTGATTTTGTAATTTCTATATAGTAACCAAAAATGCGATTATAGCCTATTTTTAAATTTTTAATACCCGTTTTCACACGCTCTTCTTGTTCAAGTTGGGCAATCCAATCCTTACCATTACGAGCGGCATAGCGAAGTTCGTCTAAGCGTTCATTATAGCCGTCACGGATAACATCCCCTTCTTTAATGGTAATAGGGGGATTATCTGTAATCGCTTTTGCTAATAATGCCTCGACATCTGAGCATGTATCAAGTTCCGCACCTAATTGCTGTAATGTTTCTTTATTTGAACCCACCAACTGCTGTTGAATAGTTGGCACTTGGCGTAAAGAATCACGCAATTGGGCTAAATCTCGTCCACCCACATTGCCAAAAGCAACACGACCAGCCAAACGCTCTAAATCATATACTTGTTTTAAGGATGCTTGAAGCTCTGTTCGTACAAAATATTCTTCCAATAAATCCGTAACAATCGCTAGTCTAGCCTCTATTGCTGAACGTGTGGCAAGCGGTTGGTGTAGCCATTGCTTTAATTTCCGTCCACCCATCGCTGTCACGGTGTCATCTAATAGCCATAAGAGTGTACCCTTTTGATCGCCACCACGAATCGATTGAATCAGCTCTAAATTGCGCTTTGAGCTAGAATCAATGCGTAAATAATTTTTAACTTCATTAAACGTGAATGCCTGAATATGTGATAAAGATCTCATTTGTGTTTGGTCAATATAAGCTAACAATCGAAGACACGCAATTTGTAACGGTTTTGGTACAGCTTCTAGATAACTTGCTGCTTTGTCCATAGGCATTTCATTCACTTCAATTGAAAGTACGATCCCAGCATTGACGGCATGCTCTGCTAATAATAGCTGCAAACTATCCGTGACAATCAGTTCTCGAATTCCGTAAGCCTGCATTTGCATTAATAAGGCTTTTCCATCGCCTTCAATAGAAGACGCTACGGCTTCACCTGTGGATAAATCTAAATAAGCATAGCCAAATGTTGTGTCATCTAATTGCTCTGCCGCTCCAATAAAATGATTAGATTTACCATCAAGAGCCTTTCCTTCCATAATTGTTCCTGGTGTGATAAGCTGAACAACTTCACGTTTGACCACACCTTTTGCTTGCTTTGGATCTTCTGTTTGTTCACAAATAGCCACTTTATAGCCTTTTTGCACAAGTGTTTCAATATAATTTTTAGCCGAATGATGCGGCACACCGCACATTGGTATTCGCTCTTTTGCGCCTGCATCTCGGCTTGTTAATGTAATTTCTAAAATTTGTGAGGCATTGATTGCGTCCTCAAAAAACATTTCATAAAAGTCACCTAATCTAAAAAATAAAAAGGCATCTTTGTAATCTTCCTTTACCTGTAGATACTGTTGCATCATTGGTGTATATGTTGTCATATCACTATTTACCTCGCTCTTGCCTTATAGATATATTTATTATAACAAAAGATACATGCGAAACGCTTTATTCACCTTTTTTAAGATGCTAGCATTTCGCATGTATCAAAAAATGATGTTTTTTAGACTTATCTTGGTCGTTCATCAGGAAACGATGAAGACTCTAACACATACCTACCTTCTCCTTCAGGACTTGAAGAGGAGGAGCTAGAACTAGAGCTTGATGAGGATGAAGATGAACTTTCATCATTAAGGCTCCAATCTTCTTCATAGTCTAGTGGATGGACACTAATACAAATTGTTGTTTCACCCATTACCTCAACAACTACTTCACGTTCCACTACAATTTCAAACTTTGTACCACATGGAGAGATAATCGCTTCAATACAATTTGGTTCTTGTATCACACGTACACGAACATCATCACCAACGCTAATTTCACCGTCTCGATAGTGAAGCTTCACTTTGTCTTTATAGTGAATCGTTTCAGAAAACACAGCTGTTTTCGAATGATTACTATAGGCATACCAAACATTGACATCAAATTTCCCTGTTACTTCTACAAATTTCCCGACTCTTTTTGCAGAGCAAGTGT
The DNA here is from genome assembly GCF_027557635.1 of Lysinibacillus sp. JK80. NCBI lineage: Bacteria > Bacillati > Bacillota > Bacilli > Caryophanales > Bacillaceae > Lysinibacillus > Lysinibacillus sp. JK80. Next base: position 1,874,490 of record NZ_CP058997.1, read on the forward strand.
GATTGATTACCCAGCACCCTAAAATACTTGTCGGTTTATTTGTTGGTGATAATGTTACACGTTCTTCCGTTCTCTTCTTCCCTTTGGCAACTACTGCTTTCGTCACGATTTGTCGTAAACGTTTCAGCGCAATTCCTCCTTCGACTCTTTTCACTCCATCATATGCAGGTAGCGCCCATTGGGTGAACATATATTTTTAGAGAATGAAATGGATCATTTAAAACTTTTCGATGAGAGGTCTATTATAGCAGCTGAATGCTTCAATAGAAGAAGACGTAAAAAAAGCTCGAATGACAGCATTCGAGCTTTGATTTCTATAATCTGTTAAGAGCAGCTACCTGGTTGAGTATTTTCTACGTATGAACCCGTTTCACCACGAAGAACATCGCCACCAGTTGAGCGAATAATTTCATTTGTAACATTATTTGCGATCGTATTTGAAACAAGTTGCAATAAATCATTCACATCGCCTTGTGATTCTTTAAATTGTTGCACAACTGGGATGGCATTAATTTCTTCCTCGATTTTAGCAATTTTATCTTCAATCATTTTTAATGCTTTTTCTTTCCCTAGGTGTTGGAAATTAACCGCTTGTTTTTGTAAGCTTTTTAAGCTTGCAATACGTTCACGTACTTGTTGATTTTCGTTAATTTGCGCTTCTGCTTTTTTGAAAAATTCAACCTCTGGCGTATTTGCAATCATATGTGCAATTTCATGTGATTTTTTAATTAAATCTTCTTTTGTATATAAGACTTGTGTCATTTATGCTTCCACCTTTTCATTTTTTACGACTTCCACAAATTCACCAGTAAGTGAATAGGATGTAGTCTCTGTTATTTTTACTTTCACTAATTGACCAATTACTTCTGCTGGTGCTTTGAAGTTAACTAAACGATTTTTCCTCGTATAGCCCGCTAACACATCGTCGCGTCGTTTACTTGTGCCTTCAACTAATACTTCGACAACCTGACCATTTAAACGCTCTAATGCTTTGCGAGAGTATTCACTCACCACTTCATTTAAACGTTGAAGACGCTCTTTTTTCACCTCTTCAGGTACATTGTCAATCATTTTTGCAGCTGGTGTACCTTCACGCGGCGAATAAATATACGTAAAGGCTGCGTCAAAGCCAACTTCACGGTATAAGGACAATGTTTCCTCAAACTGTTCCTCTGTTTCATTCGGATAGCCAACGATAATATCTGTTGTTAAGGTTACTTCAGGTATTGCCGCTTTAATTCTATCCACTAAACCAAGGAAATGCTCGCGTGTGTATTTACGCGCCATAATTTTTAGCACGTCATTCGAGCCCGATTGTACTGGTAAATGGATATGCTCCACTAAGTTGCCACGTTTTGCAAGAACTTCGATTAAATGATCATCAAAGTCACGTGGATGACTCGTTGTAAATCGAATCCGCGGAATATCGATCTTTCTTAATTCATCCATTAAATCGCCAAGACGATAATCAATATCCTCAAAATCTTTACCGTAAGCGTTGACATTTTGTCCCAATAACATAATTTCTTTGTAGCCCGCTGCCGCTAGCTCACGAACTTCAGCAATGATTTCCTCTGGTCGGCGACTGCGCTCTTTACCACGTGTATATGGAACGATACAATACGTACAGAATTTATCGCAACCATACATAATATTAACCCAAGCCTTAATGGAGCCAAGACGTTTCTTCGGCAGATTTTCAATGACATCGCCTTCTTTAGACCAAACCTCTATGACCATTTCTTTTGACATGTAGGCTTCTTTTAAAATGTTTGGCAGACGGTGAATATTGTGTGTACCAAACACCATATCAACATGTGGGTAGCTTCTTAAAATTTTATTTACCACAGATTCCTCTTGCGACATACAGCCACAAACCCCTATTAGCATCTCAGGGTTTTTTCGTTTATATTTCAGCAGGAAACCAAGTTCTCCAAATACTTTGTTTTCTGCATTTTCACGAATAGCACATGTATTTAGCAAGACAACGTCAGCCTCTTCAATCACCTCTGTTGGTGTGTAGCCTAGCTGCATAAAAATCCCGGCCATTACTTCTGTGTCATGCTCATTCATTTGGCAGCCATAAGTCATGATATGATAACTTTTTCCCTCGCCTATTCCACGGAAACCGTTTTCTAAAGCATATTGAATATGTTCAGCTACTGTTTTACGTTTTTTTCCATCAATCATTGATGGCCCTTGAAAATATGTTGAATAATCTTTTTCTGATTCTTTATTTTTATTTTTCGGTAATGTTTTTAGTTGTTCTTGCTCTAATTCAAAAACACTCTTACCTGTTCTCATTTCTTCACTCACTAAACGGACGCTCCTTCCTCACAAATGAATTATACAATTATTTTTATGTTTTATCATTAATAAGCAAAAAGTAATTGTTACAAAACTAAAACGTCACATTTCCTGTCCATACAAATAATTTTTACTAATCCTTTATAATAGATGAAACTTCACCTTTCTCAATAGTTATAACAATAATTAGAATAGTTTATAAATAATTCCAAACCTTTGTTATTATTGATTTATATAAAACAAAGGAGTTTAGGCGTTATAGGCTTTACTGTTGTAGCTGACAAATCAGTGGAATTACAAACGATCTTGAAGGAAAACCCGACATAAGTAATTTTGAGTACAAACCAGGGTATTTTTGAGTAGATAATGATATTACTTCAATTTATGACTTACATTCAACTGCAAAAGATGAATTGTTAGTTGTAAATGGAGGCACAGCTTTGGACAGATTGCATTATTATCAAAGGTTACAAGTGAAGAATTTAAACCTCTTTTAGCTAAAGAAGGTGGCGGTTCAAAATATATAATGGCTTTAGCTCAAACTGTTATTGTTGATGGTAAAACTGTGTCGAACAATTTGTTTTCAGATTATTTGTTCTACAATCAAAACAGGCTATACTAATATTATTTTGGAAGCAACACCCTCAAAGTTATAAAACTAAAGCTAATGAATACGAAAATGTACGAACATTGAAAGATTGAGATATTATTGATCAATAATAAATAACAAAAGACACCAGAGTAATGAACTGCTCCCTGTCAAGTAGACAGTGGAAATAATAAAAAATGTATTAAGCGGCTTGAGCCCTGAATTCTAAAGGACTCAAGCCGTTTAATCGTTTCTGATAACGATAGTAATTATAAAAATGAATATAATCATCAATCGCTAGTTTTAACCCTTCATATGAATCGAACTTATGCAAATAATACTTCTCACACTTCAATGTGCCCCAAAATGATTCAATTGGTCCGTTATCAATACATCGACCAACACGGGACATACTTTGTGTCATATTGGCTGTTTCCACAATTCGTTTAAATCCCTTCGATGTATATTGAAAACCTCGATCACTATGTATTAATGGCTGCTCGCCTGATTGTAATGATTGAATAGCTGATTTTATTGTTTTGAAAACAAGGGAATTATTATTCGAATGACCTAACACATAACTCATAATTGAACCATCATATAAATCGATAATTGCACTTAAATAAGGTTTTTTCCCGTTTCTATACTTAAACTCTGTGACATCTGTACACCATTTTTCATTTGGCTTTTCCGAGGTAAATGCCCGATTAATACGTTCTCCGCCACTGATGCGCTGGAGATTTACGATAAGGCTTTCTCTTTCGCCTAATAACGGACTTCAATCCACTCACCTGCATTAAACGATAAATACGCTTCTCGTTAACCGTCGCTTGATTATTCTTTATTCGCTGACGATTGATTGTCAATGTCATACGACAATAGCCGTAAATGCCATCTACTTGGTGGTAAAGGAGATCAATATCCTTTGAAATGGCTTCATTTTCAACTTCTCTGTTAGATGGCTTACGACTTAGCCACTTATAGTAAGCGGCGCGCGAAACACCCACGATTTCACATAATAAAAGAATCGAAAGTTTCTCCTCTTGGTGTAATTCTTGAATTGCTAAATAGCGTTGTTGTAAGCGAATTTGGCTTAGCGACGCCTCCTTTCGATTTACCTCTAACTTTTTTAAAAATAGATTTTCAGCACGTAAGCACTCATTTTCACGCTCGATTCGTTTGATTTCTAACCTTAAGTTTTTCTTCGGCTGTTAATTCAACTTCATTTTTTGTTCGACCGCGATGATCACGTAATCCCTCTTCATCAGTCGCTTCAAATTTCTTCACCCAATGGTATACCTGTTGATACGAAACATCATAGGCTTGTGCTGCTAATTGATAATTTTTCTGGCTCTTTAAACAGTAGTTGACAATTTGAATATGTTCCTCAAACGTTCTCTTTCTTCCTTATATAGAACTATTTACTTATGCAATATTTGCACAGATTTAATAAATTATTTAAATTTAAAATGTACAGATTTAATATTTCATAAATCGAATATTTAAATAAAGCACTACGTTAAATAAAGATTATGAAAAGCTATATAATTTTATCTTTGGTTAAAACCCTATTAATAATTCCACAATTGGATAATCATCATCAAAATTGTTAATATTTGTTTATTTTTGTAAATTATTATATTATTATATAAATAATCTACTAGAAGGAGGTTACTAAATGGAAATAATATAGTTTACTAGATATTGGTTGTCACACAGTGTTGAGAATCATATTATTAAAAGGATGGGATAAAAAATGAAAAAAATTATTACAGGAATCGTTGCAATAATTTTTATGTTTTCAATAACAACGCAGTTTCCCGCAACCGCAGCACAAATAGAAAATGAAACAATAGATAATTTATCGACTATTCTTACAAGTGTATTAGAATTAGATAAAGAATTTGATAAAACAATAGGTTTCGATGGAGACTATATTGCTATAGATACTAATTTAGCAAAAAAACAAGGTGCAACAGATTCTGATATCAAGCTTGCAATATCAAAAGTAAATGAACATAATCAAATAATAAACGATACATTGGCTATACAGCCATTTGTAACATATGATGAAAATGGTTTTTATTTTGATGAAGAGTCAGCTAGAAAAGAAAATGTATCTGAAGACTTAATTGAGTCTACTACAAAAGACTTTGAATTAATGAATTCTGTCCAGCCGTTAGCTGCATGTAACGGTAAAAGTAAGTATGAAAAGACTTCAGTTGGATTCTATACTTACTTTGATAGTTGTCAAGCTTCCAAGATAATAACTTATATTCAAATTGGAGCAGGAATAGCTACACTTGGAGCTGCTATCGCTGCCTTTATTGCTCCTCCTCTTGGATTAGCTACTATTATTGCAATAGGATTAATTGATATTGGGGCAACTGCCTTAAACTTATCAAGCGTTAAGGACTGTGGATTATGGATTAAATGGACAGGTACAGTAAATCCAGATCCTTTCTGGATAGGTTCTCAATGTTAATTATTAAAAAAGGGGGATAGTTGTGTTATCTATAGTTCCTATTATTCTTTTTGGTATTTCACTCACCCTTTGTATTGTACTATTTCTTAGAATGAATCGAATCAAAGAACGTAAAGAGAAATTACCTCTAATAATTCTATTTAGTTTCACTCTACTTAGTTTTTTAGTGCTATTGTATTCTGCACTATTTCATTAAATAACATTGTTATTTTTTTGAAGTGGGAATGAGCAGAACCTCTGAATCAGACTACTATTCAGAACGATGAAAGCTGAAAAAACACTCATTTGTTTTAGAGTTAAAAACAAATGAGTGTTCTTTTTTATGCTATTCTAGGTCACGTGCGCACACGCCTTTTCTTATACTACACTATATTTACAATGTCATAAAATTACCATAAAATACACACTCATTTTCACTTATATATTTTGTCATTTAAACATAAATTGATATGATAATAGTGGGGATTAAAGAATAACTTAAAATAACAAATATACCTTTTTAAGAGGTGATAAGAGATTGAGCTATAAGTATGATTTGTCGATTCGGCAAATATAAATCGGTAAAATTTAAATATTCTCATCAAAATATGTTTGAATATTCCGAAACCGTTATTGCAATAAATAACCAAAAGAAAAAGCACAGTCTGTAAAGATAAGATTCTATCATTTCATTTTTAAAAATTATTTCTTTAAAAGACCAATAATTCTACTAATTTTATAGGAAACTAAATAATTCTCACATTTCTCTCTATCTCCACTTCCTTCTAAAAGCGAATATATTTGAAGTAATTCAAAATAACCTTAGTGCCCCACTATTTTTATTTGATATCTAAGTGACTTTTTTTAAAAGCCGCAGCAACTATATAATGTATTGTATCAGATACATAATTGTTATATCTGTAATCTGAATAGCTACTTTCTCTTAGATAATCAATTAAGCGAATTAAGTCTCCATCAAGAACTAGTAATTTTTCAATAAGTACTTTAGTATTATTTGCATTAAAAATAAAGGGAGCTTTACCTTAGTTATCGAAAAATCTTTGAGATGTTTTCGTTGATATCATTTCAATATTAATAAGATTATTGGTTAAATCTTTTCCTACTGTTGGTTTAGTTTTTCTTCTAAAGTCAACAAATCAATCTTTATATCTTTAAATTCATTAGATAAACTTTAAATAATTTGATTTCTGATTTATACAATTTATGAAAATACTCTATAGCTTTTAATTGTTCGATATTATCCACAGCGCTCTCAAAAGAGTCTTTCCTAACCCTATTGTCATACACATGTGAACTCGCTATTAAAAGATTTTATAAGCATAATCAATATTATATTCACTAATTATTTTTAACAAATTGAAATACCCATCATTTTCAATTTTATTTTTGCGCAATTCATCCGTTATTTCCAATAAAGTACTACAATATTTTTTTACTATATTTGAAGGTACCAATTTTTATTTATCAGCTATTCGAAGCTTTCTAAAACAATTTCATCTAAAAGATAATCCTTTCTTTGATTCATTCTTATTAAAGCATTTTCTATACCTAAATTTAATGTCTCATAACGCTTTTCAATATCTAAATCACTTAACAAAATGAAATAATAAATACGAATCTTAAAGCCCTATCCTTCATTTCACATATGCTAACCATTGCTTTTGTTAAAATACTTGCTGTATTTTATCTGTAAATATGAATGATACAATTTCAGCTTTATCCAACGCTTGATATTCATATCTTCTTTATATAGTAATGCATCCGTGTATTGCCCTTCTTTCATTAATTGCTTTGCTTCTATTTTTAATTTTCCATTCTTCATGTATTTAAATAGTGTTTTTGAAGGAAGTAGTGACCATACATGCTTCGTCTGGACATATGTTCGTTCATGATTAACCTGGTATAAATAATCATCCACCACATATTGCATTAAATTATACCCGCTTGCGGTCACATAGTAGCTTGAAGCCCCTGCTCGCAAATTCATTTCAAATAGCTTGTATTTCCCGTCCCTTGCATCATATTTCATATCAAAATTAGCAAAGCCCGTATAGCCGATGTCCTCTAAAAAATGCCGAATGGATTCCATTAGCTGTTCATCATAATCGGTCATAACAGCTAAAGAAATACCTTTGTTTTGTGGAGATGGATCTTCGAGTAGCTTGTTGCTAAGACACATTAATTTTACTTTTCGATCTCTTCCTACATATACATCTAGAACACGGATATAGGAATCGTCGCCTGGAATAAATTCTTGAACGATTAAGGTGTCTTGATAGCTAGAACGATAAATACAGCCAATGATGTGCTGCATCTCATCTGCATCGTGCACTAGATATATTTTTTTCTTTTCAGGAAAGGAACAGTTCGTATAGGCCACGGTATTGGAGGGTTTAATAATAATGGGATACTGGATTGGAATTTCTCTATTTGAATGATGTTCCTTTGTTATAATGATGGTTTTGGGGTATTTTAACTGATATTTATCACAAAGCCTGTAGAACTTCTCCTTTGTTTGCACCCTATTTAGTAAAGCCTGATCAATGTAAGGTAAAATAAAGTACTTTTCAAGCTGCTCTTTATTTTCAATGATAAGCTCTGCATAGTAGCAGTCACAAACTAATAAAATCAATTTCTTTTGTTGGCACTGCATGGCCAATCCCACTAGCGCTTGTACAAAACGGGTAGGATCATCTAAATGTTCAACGTATTGAAAATCCAGAATACCGCTATTCTGCGTGGCAATTCCCTGTGAGCCTTTCAAAAGGAGTGAGCGCATCGTCCTCCCTTTTTTTACTGGCTCAATGACAAGACTTTTCATGCGGTAGGCTGCATAAAATGAGCGTGCTACCCCGTATGCATGCTGACCCGATTGTATAATAATAGGTAAAAAGGGTTGTTCTTTAATAGATGTCAATCTGAATCGCCTCACATTATAAAAATGAATTTAATCATTTGTATGCGAGTAAAATTGTACTTATGTAATACGAATAAAAGGCACTACATTGAAGCTTTAGTGCCCTTTACTCAACCTATAACGTCATCATTTTTTTCACTCTCTGTTCAAAGGAGGCAATAGCTTGAACGCCATAACCCTTTAGCAGCTCTGTATTGGCAAATGTATATTTACCTAAATCATCTGGGAAATGTGCATCAGAGGATACAGTAAAAGCAACTCCATGCTCAAGTAAGGTTTGTAAAAAACGAGGACCCGGGCACATTTCCTGTACAGGGTAACGATAATACAGCCCGGCATTGATTTCAGTGGCGGTTTCAGTAGACGTTAGTGCCTTTGCAATACGTTTATACCAAACTTCAAGAAACGCACGATCCTCCACCTGATAATTAAATACTTTAAAATTATCTAAATGGGCAACAAAATCAAATATATTGGAAAGAATCATTTTCTCTACTACTTTAAAAAAACGCTCATAATTTTGTTGTAAAGAGGGTTGATCCATTTGCTCAAAAAGATACTTTGTTTGTGGATTATCAAAGCCCCACCCATCAACAAAATGAACAGAACCAATTACATAATCCCAAGGATAACCTGCTAGCAAAGCAGTTAATTCCTCCTCACCACCAACAAAATAATCTGCCTCTATACCAAGTCTCAGTGTAATGCCATGTTGACGCCATTTTTCCTTTGCCTGCTGAATGGTCGTCACAAAAGCATCCATATTTTCTGTCATCACACGATCCAGCCAATAGCGCTGAATTTGTCCAATTTTACTTTCATCCAGCCTCATAAATCGCTCAAAATAGGCACGCGTTTCTTGAAAACGATATAAGTGATCGACAATCCCCACCTCACGTAAGCCAAGCTGCTTTGCCTGTTCGAGATATAAATCCAACCATTCCTCACTATAACAGCCATTTTTCACACGCCTTGCTAGCCGCTGTAAATGACAAGTTATTTGTTGTTTGGAGCCTTTTTCCGTTTCATCATTCGAATGAAAAAACTCCAGTGCCTGCGATGTACGCTCTAGCCAGCGAAATGAATAAGGTCCCTCTTCTAAATGTACATGATAATCAATTGTCATCCACTCTTCCCTCCATTACATATCGTCCATTTTTCCTCATACGCCTGCCATTCTAATGGACAAGTGCTTTCGCAAAGAATTTCTGTACATTCATCAAGATGACAGATTTGAAAAAATGATTTGCCATTAATTTTAGATGCATCGGCTAATAAATAACTCACTTTGCTATGCTTGAGCATTTTCTTTGAAATAAGAGATTCATCCAAATCGTAATCATAAACAATGCCCTCACTCATGCCACCACACGATAAAAAGGCCTTATCAAAATTCATATTATCTAGCATTTCTAACGTCATAGCACCTGCAACAGAAGATTGTTTTGGATTCGCCGTACCTCCTAGTAATATGACCTTGCCTGTCATGCGTCGTTCTTCTATGGCTAAATTAAATTGAATAGCTGCCGCAATTGAATTCGTTACAACCGTTATATCTTCCACAGCTAGTAAAAAATCGGCTATATGTACTGTTGTAGTACCTGTATCTACTGCAATAGTATCGCCGTCGCAAATGCGTTTTGCAGCAATACGAGCAATTTGTCTCTTTGCGTCCTTGTGCATTTGTAGCTTGCGTAAAAATACCGGTTCATTACGTACATTCGTATATTTAATAGCCCCGCCATGAACTCTTGATAATAAATGCTGTTGTTCTAATTCATCAAAGTCTCGGCGAATTGTTTCTGGTGCTACCTGAAGGGCATCGGCAATATTGGCAACAATAATTTTCCCTTCAGAATCTAATTGTTTTAAAATAAATTCAAATCTTTCCAGTTTAGCGTAAGTCATGATAGCGCAATCACATCTTCTTGTGCGACATAACACTTATAGGATTTTCCCATTTCAATCGAATACCCTTGTTGATGCAGTTGTTCCATTGTAAACGCCATTTCTCCTTCAAACGTAGTACGAATAATATTGCCGCTCATTAATGATTGTTTGGCAACCCCAAAGAGACATAAGTCCCCATCTCGTTGATCGAGATGTAACGCCTCAGGTCGTATAGCAAATTTCGTGGCTTGCTCTATTAAAGATGCTCCAAGCATTTTTTCTAAAGTTTGGCGTGGAAAAACATTATAATGACCGATAAAATTAGCAATAAATTCATTATTTGGTTTCGTATAGATTTCCGTTGGCGTACCATTTTGGGCAATGCTGCCATTATTCATGACAAATATTCTATCCGAAACAGCCATTGCCTCTTCCTGATCATGTGTAACTAGAATCATTGTCATATTTAATTTTCGCTGAATTGCTCGTAAATCTACTTGAAGTTTTTTGCGAATTTGAGCATCGAGCGCACTAAGCGGCTCATCTAATAACAGTACTTTAGGTCGGACAATTAATGCACGGGCTAGAGCAACACGCTGCTGTTGACCTCCCGATAATTCTTTCGGGTACGCATTAGCTTTCTCACTTAGATGAACAAGCGCTAGCATTTCATGAACACGCTGCTCTATATTTGCCTTATTAACTTTTTGCATACGCAAACCAAAAGCAACATTTTCGAGCACAGTCATATTAGGAAAAAGTGCATAGGATTGAAAGACCATACCCACTTGACGATCCTTCGGTTGTACGCCACTCATATTTTTTCCTTCAATCAAAATCTTACCTGCCGATGCATCTGTTAAGCCTGCAACAATACGCAAAATCGTACTCTTTCCACAGCCACTAGGACCTAATAGTGTGATAAATTCTCCTTTTTGAATTTCCATATGAATATTGGTTAAGACAGATACTTGTCCATATTTTTTATGCAGCCCTTCAATAACAAGATAACTCATAGATTTGTAGCACCTTTCGATCGTTTCGTTACGATAGCAATGACGAATGTTAAAAGACCCATTAGCACGAGATAGATGAAAACAACAGCACTAGCAATATGTCCACTTGTGCTAAGCTTTTTCATTAAATAAATTTGAACGGTTTCAAAGCGAGAACCTACAACAAGATTAATTAAGACAAACTCACCAAATAAGACAGAGAAGGATAACAATGCCCCTGCAAATAAGCCTGGATAAACGGTAGGCAGTAAAATTTTTGTGAATGCCTGCCTTTTGGATGCGCCTAGTAATTGAGCGGCATCAAGTAGCTGCCTCGCATCTATATTTCTTAAACTATTTCGTGTACCTTGATAGATATAAGGAAGAATTCCCACAACATAGGCACCTAAAACAACAAATATCATCGGTATACCTATTTGGCTATAAACGCGTATAAGCCCTACAGCTAAAATGATTCCTGGAAAAGAATACACCATCACCACTGCCATCTGTATCCATTTTTCATATCTTGGAAAGTATAGGACGATGACGAAAATGGCTGGCACAATGACAAGGAGTGCTATGCTAACTGCCCCCCCTGCTAAAAATACTGAACGACCAAATGCCTGAATAAAATCGGTATCCTGAAACAATGTGGAAAGCCATTTTAGTGTGAGTCCTTCTGGCAATATCGTTTTATTCCATTTTGTTGCAAACGCATAGAGCATTGTTGCTAACACAGGTAATAGTAAATATCCCACGAGCAGAAGGAAAAAGAAATCAGCCAAACCACGCTTTTTCATTTTACTTTCCTCCTTGTTTTAGAGATGCTCCACTCACTGATCAGCATGGCCGTCACCATTGTCACTGCTAATATAACTGCAATGGCACTGGCTAGCTCTGGCTGAGCAAAAATATCACCTTTTATTAAGGAGCCGATACGAATCGCCACTAAATTATAATTACTACTTGTTAATGCATAAGCAGAAGCATACGCACCCATAGCATTGGCGAACAATACACTAAAGGTTCCCACAATTCCTGGGAGCATAACAGGGAGACCAATTTTCATCCAAAACTGCCAGCTAGATGCACCAAGAAGAGCTGCCGCCTCCTTCCACTGTTGCTGAATTCCATCATAAATGGGATATAGCAGCATTAGTGATAATGGCAGCTGAAAGTAAATGTAAATAAGTAACAAACCGCTCCAACTGTATAATGAAAAGGATGTCAACGCCTCAATATCCCATTTGTCAAATAACAATGTAAATAAGCCACTATTGCCAAGTAAAACGATAAAAGCAAATGCTAGCGGAATACCTGAAAAATTGGAGGTTAAGTTCGTAAGTATTAAAATCTTCTCCCGTACTGGCTCTGAAAACTGCATCATGGCATAAACTGCAAACAAGGTGATAAGTAACGCAATCATAGCTGAGATAACAGATAAAGTAATACTATTTTTAAAACCTTGAAGAATGTAGTCGTTCGTAAAAATTGATTCATACTGCTTCAGAGTAAAGCCCTCACTATTTTGAAAGCTTGTAATGAGCATATATAGGAGCGGTACTAAGAAAAACAGTAATAGTAATACAAGAAAAGGCGAAAGCCAAGCAATGGATTGCCGCTTCGATATCAACACACTCACTTCTTTCTATAAATGACTTGCGGCTCATGGGGATAATAGCCGCTCCTTATAATAAGAGCGACTACTATTATTTAAACCTCTTTTGCTGTAAACACACCTTCTAACAGGAGTGGTACCATATCTTCAGCAGGCTTGATATTTAATAAATGACAGCACAGTGGTGCAACTTGTAATTGAGAAATAATGCCTTCTTTTATGCCAGCCTTTACAGCATCTGAAATGACAAATAGCGGGACATGACGATCCTCATGTGTGGTACCGCCATGATTACCATCTCTTGTCATGCCATGATCAGCCGTAACGATAACCTCATAGCCCAGCGCCATACACTTTGGAATAAACAAGGATAGTAAAGCATCCATCGCTAAAACTCGATTGCGATATTGAGCAGAATCTGCCGTAAATTTGTGACCATCATCATCAACATTCATTGGATGAATATACAGGAAATCAGGCTGCTTTTGAGCCATTAACCATGCTGCATCGGCAAATACATGACTATCTGGATAATGATCCTCAAAATAGAACATACCATTGTCAATTGGTAAATGTGTATCGAGTTGTAGCCTGTCCTCCATATGATTAAATGGCGCTCTATTATAAAGCTCACTCACCCAATAATAGGCGGAGGCTGCTGTAGTTAAACCATGCTCCTTTGCGATATGAAAGATACTTTGCCCTTTCGATAAACGCACTGTCATATTGCTGGTAACGCCATGTACAATAGGGGGTGTACCTGTTAAAATCGTCTCATACAATGGTCTTGATAAAGAAGGCACCTCTGAGCAAACCTTATAGCGAGCAGCTACCTGACGCTCGACTAAATGGTGCAAGAACCCCATATGTGTGCAGGCTGTGTCAAAGCGCAAGGCATCGATAACAATGAGAACCACTTTGTTATTTTGCATGGATTAACACCTGCTCTTGATAGAGTTGAGGGATTTGCTTTGTTGTATCTTCCCATTTCTTTTGGTCTTTAACAGGTTGTGCATTCGTATACATATCAGCAGGTAATAGTAAATCTTTTACATCCTGTGGTAATTTCACTCCGTCCCGAATTGGACGCGCATAGCCTTTTGCTAAATTTTCTTGACCTGCATCAGATAAAATATATTCACGTGCTAGCATGGCAGCATGTGGGTTTTTGGCATATTTATTAATTACCGTTGCATAACCAGAAGTGACAGATCCCTCCCTAGGTATCACTACATCAAAGCGGTCCTCATCAATTTGATGACGATAACCTAATGCATTAAAGTCCCATAAGATCGCAACATCTATTTCACCTTTTTCTAGGTTTGCTACTGATGGATCTCCCTGTAGACGTCCTTGCTTCGCTAATTCAGCAAAGAAATCTATACCTGGCTGGATGTTGGACTCATCTCCACCAAATGCCATAGCCGCTGCTAAGATGGCAAACTGTGCTTGGTTAGCTGTTAATGCATCCCCAATACTTACTGTGTAATCTCCATTTTTCAGGTCTTCCCATGATGTTGGAGCATTCTTCACATTATTTTTATCTGTCAAAAAAGAAATGGTTCCTGTATAGCCAACAATCCAATGTCCTTCATCATCTTTAGCCCAATCAGGTATTTCATCCCAATAAGACGTTTTGTATGGTAATGTTAAGCCCTTGTCCTTAGCGATTGGTCCAAAAGCAATCCCGACATCTCCAATATCTGCCGTAGCATCATCCTTCTCTGCTTCAAACTTCGCTAACTCCTCTGCACTCGACATGTCCGTATCCTTGTGTTTGATGCTATATTCGGTCCCGAGTTCCTCCCAGGTTTCTACCCAGTTCGCCCATGTATCTGGCATACCGACAGAATTAACAGTGCCCTCTTCCTTTGCTTTTTCTGTAATGTCCTCAAGCGATAAATCCTTGTTTACCTCATTTGCACTAGATGAACTGTCAGAACAAGCTGCCAACATGGAAATAGCTAATGCACCAATTAGACCTTTTTTCCACAGTTTTTGAATTGCCATGTGTTGGACCCTCCATTTGTTTTGCTTTATTTTTATTTGCTTACAAACGTTATGTTATAAAACAAACATTAAGCAAGTATGGAGGTGTTTAGAATATTTAGTAAAAATTATTGAGGAATTATAAATATCTATGAATTTAATGAATAAATGAAGTAGGCTTGTAAAGCTAGCGGGGGAAGATAAGAAAAATCTAAGTATGTGTACGTTTGCTTTACAGACGTACACATACTTAGATTATTTGGAGAGACCTAAAAAATCAGCATATGTATGCGGCTCATTTTCCTTGAGAATTGTTAAAAATGTAAATGCCAATTGCACAACTGACCACCATCTCATATTGTAGGACATTTCAAAACGAGAGGGCTCTAATGAAAAGACATCTTGAAAAATATCTAACGGTTCTATTTGCTCATCCTTTAAAATGGATAGAAAGCCAAGAAATAACGTATGATCTTTAACCTCAATCAATTTGTCCTCTACAAGAGCATCAATATTTTCAGGGTGTTGAAAATTACATTGTGTAGCTACATAACGTTCTAAATCTTGAGCACGCTTTCGGTCTTCACGTTCCTTTTTTTTTGCAATAAAATCAATGACGTTATTCACGTACATCGCCTCTTTTTTTCTTTTATTGTAGCATTTTTTTAAAGAATATTGCCTGCACCGCCCCCTACAATTTTTACATGAAACCTTTAATTGTGCTTTTACTTGCGGTTGATCGCTAAATACTAGCGAATCCAATAAAAAAAAGACATCTTATAATTAAGACGTCGCAATGGTGATTATCACTTTTCCTCCTCCCGTTATGGAATCATTAGCCAACGTTAGTGTTCCACCATGTTTTTGAATGATGGACTCGACAATATAAAGACCCATGCCATGATGATTTGCTGTATTTCTACTTGGATCTCCCCGATAAAATTGCTTTGTGGCTTCCTTTACATCTTGCGGTGAAAAACCAGCACCGCTATCTATCACAGTAAAATGAATAACATCTGCCTCTCCCTGAACAGATAATGTGACTTTGCTATTATATGGCGTGTGCTCTATAGCATTGACAATCAAATTTAATAAAGCCCGATAAAAAAGCTCCTCCTCTATCATAAAGACATCAGGCAGTTTATCCTTTTCTACACTAACTTCAATATTTTTTTCTAAAGCAAGTGCCTTCATTTGCTGTTCTAGCTGTTGAATAAATGAAGCCATCTCTACAGTTGTTTTTACACCACCAACACTTTGCTCCATATTGGAAATATCTAATAATTGCTTTGTGAATTTTTCAATTTCTAGTGTATTTTTTAATATATAAGTGTTGTATTCTTTTTGTACTTCATCTTGAACAGTATCCAATAAAAGTTCCGCATTTCCTCGAATAATCGTAAGAGGTGTTTTCAAATCATGGGCAAGGGCAGAAATTTGTTCTCTGCGCGCGCGCTCTGCCTGCCATTGTTGTGTCAATGAAGTATTTAATGCTTCCTTCATCTGCTCAAAGGAAAGTGCAATATCATCAATTTCTCGAATCCCAGATGGTTTTAAATGAAAATCTAAATTTTGATGTTGGATTTTTTCAATGGCTTCTTGTAAGCCCATCATTTTTCGTTTAAGTCTTCTGCCGAAATGCACAGCAAGCACCGTTGCCTGTATGATAACGCCCATAATAAACAATAGTAAAACCGTTAATTGAGGATTAGGTAAATATTTTCTCATAACAGGTGTGCGATACTCAGGGACTAAACCATAGCGTAAAATGCACACTTCCTGTTCTCGCTCAACGAACGCATAAAATCGAGCATTACTTTTCGTCTCTCCCTTCTGCTTTAAACGCCATGCATGGGAAGCCTCTTTTTCTGTTAAAGTACCAGAAAGAAATTCACCCTTATTAGAAATCACTGCGTAGTCTACAAGATCAGGGATCATCTCGTCCGTTACCGAGCTGCTTGTAGCAATTCTGTCTTTTGCTAAAGTGATTTGTGTCTCTGCATAATTTGCAGGTAAAATAATATTAGCTGAAAAGGCAAACATAAATAGACCTATTAATAGTGCAACTAAAATAATGATGCCAATGCAAAGAAAAAATAAATATCTCAAGAAAAATGTATGCAGACGTGTTCCTTTCCTCGGTTTTACGGTTTCCACTTATAGCCAATCCCCCAAACCGTATCAATGACCTCTATATCAAATGCATGTAGCTTTGAACGAATATTTTTAATATGCTCTGTTATTGCTGTACTGTCACTTTTGCCATCAAATCCAAAAATTGTTTCGTATATCTGCTCTTTTGAGAAAACCTGCCCACGATGCCGTGCTAAAAATTCACATATTTCATACTCACTTTTAGTTAGCAGGACGCGCTCATTCTGAACAAACAGTTCTTTACCAGAAAGATTAAAGTGAACTTTATCGCTATAAAGGATGCTCCGCTTTTCTCTGCTTTCCCGTCGGATATGCGCATTCACCCTTGCTCGTAGCTCTCCAATGCCAAATGGTTTAATCAAATAATCATCTGCGCCTAGGCCTAAACCATACATCACATCTTCTTCTAAGGATTTAGCTGTAAGAAAAAGAATAGGGCAATCTACAGCGTGCCTAATTTGCCCACACAATGTAAAGCCATCCATAATAGGCATCATCACATCAAGCAAAATTAAATCAAAGGAACCTAAATCCATCTTGCCTACTTCTGTCGGTTTAGACACAATGGTTACCAAGTGATTATCTTTATAAAGTGCATTTTTTATCAGCATTAAAATATCCACTTCATCATCCACTACTAATATATTTGCCATAATTCACCCTCTAATTTTCAGATGCTCTACCTTCCCATCTCCAAAACCATAAACAAGACAGCGTAAAAGTCAATAGGATACCCCCTAAGCACGCCATTATGCCCGTCTGGATACTTGTTTCGAGCAATGTTAAATTTGTTCCTGTCGATGATAAAATCCATAAAGAAACAAAATGACCGCTCCATCCATAAGGTAAAAAGGGCCAAATACGATCCCCTAAGCCTGTAAGCAATAGGGCGACCAGCAGAGCTTCTACAATACCTAAACCAATCGAAGCGCCTTTACCAAAATGGAAGCTTACAAATAAATGTAACATATAGAAAATCACATGACTGCCGAATAGAATACAAGCAGCCATACTATAAAATGAATAGCCCAAATCTACTTCATGTAATAGTTCTCTAAAGCCAAAACTAAAAATAGCTATAGATAGAAAGATGGCTCCAAAGCTAAACAATAATAATAAGATAAGCTTGCTCATATATGTCTTTATTTTTATGTTTGTTGTAGCTAGCATACCTTGGAAACGACCAGCGTTTGCTTCCTGCTCAGATGCCATAGCACATACTAATCCTATTATAATTGGTAGTCCACAAGCCAGCCCCTGAAAATAGGCAGTTACTTTTCCTTGAAAATTCCATGGCGAATAGGAGTAGTAGGCTAAAAATAGCCCAGAAATAGCAAGGGGGACAAGTATATGTGTCAGCAAAAAAGGTGTCCGTTTTGTTTTAAGGCATTCCACTCTTAATAATCGTAACATGTCCATCCGCTATTTCGCCTCCCTTTTTGTGAACCACTTCGCCGTAAGAAAGCTAATCATCATAAACCAAGCTAATGCTATCAGTAAGCCTGGAAGTATAACGCCTTTATCCAATAAAGGACTACCTTGTGGTACTAATAGACCATTTGGTAATATGCCAAGTGTCGAACATAACAAACGAGGACCAATCGCAAATGGATAGTAATACCACATTTCCCCATCTGCAAAGGCAACAATCCCTACGATATTGGCTACTACATTGAGTAAGATGGTCAAATAGGTACCTAGTTTAGCTGCTAAGAAAAGACATAAAGGTATTTGCCACAAAAACGTCAGGAAAATAACAAAAGTACTTAGTAAACTGCTGGCTATTGGTAAACTATGACCAAATAGCAAGCCTCCAGCCGTAATTCCTCCAAAGAAAATAATCGTAATCAGAAAAAGCCATATGCTTGATGTTACTATTTTTCCTAGCCAAATCCTTTTAAGATCAAGTGGTAAGGCAAGAATACTATGGTATTTTATTTTTTTATCCTTTTCGATCACTAAGGCACAGCAAATCGTCAGTGCACCTGGCAGAAGCATCGTATACCACCAGTTATAAGCTCCTGTTTGAAAATATTCACCTCCCATAAGTACAGCGCTTATAAGTAAGGTTATAAGTGGCGTAAGCCAAAGTAATTTGGGAATAAAAGTTCGCTTCCATTTGAATTGTTCCGCTTTCATAATGGCTATCATGCTAGTAACCCACCTTTCTATTGGTGGCAACAACCTGCATGAATAGTGATTCTAATTCCTGACCTTGCGGTGCTGGTCCCTGATAGCCAAGCTTGCCATCAGCAATAATGCCAATGTCATCCACAACCTGTTCCACCTCTGACAAAATATGACTAGATAAAATCACAGTGATGCCTTGCTCTGGAAATGAGCGAATAAGCTGACGAAGCTCCTGTATACCAATAGGATCAAGTCCATTTGTAGGTTCATCTAAAATTAACAGCTTTGGCTTGTTTAGCAGCGCAATCGCTATACCTAATCGTTGCTTCATTCCTAAGGAAAACTGCCCCGCCCGTTTTTTTCCTGTATTCGTTAAATCTACAATTTTTAATACTTCTTCAATACGACTTTGCGGTAGACCTAATGCTATCGTGCGAACTTGTAAATTTTCCGTTGCTGTTAAATTATCATACAGGGGAGGTGTTTCAATTAACACGCCGATGTCCTGTAAATCATTTCGTGTCCATGTATGTCCATTAAAAATGATATTCCCAGCATCTGGTCGTAACATACCTGTCATCATCTTTAATGTTGTGGATTTCCCCGCTCCGTTTGGTCCAAGTAAACCGTAGACCGTATTACGTTGGACTTCTAACGCTACATTATCCACAATTTTTTGCCCTTTAAACGACTTATTAAGATTTTCTGTCTTTAATATCAAATCTTTCATCATTAGTCATCCTCCTTTCGATGACCTTAGTGTAAGAAACAATTATAAGGATTTTATAAGGATTCAATATCAAAATACTCGCGGTAGCTATGCGTTTACCCGCGATAGATCACTAAATACTCGCGATTCTTTCATCAAGCATAAAAAAAGCATTTGGAATGACTTCATTCCAAATGCTTCGATCCTATCAATTTTACATAAATTCTTTTACTAAATCATTAAAATCATTTTCGCTCATTTTGATATCGATATCTGTTAATGGTAACTCAGAGTAGCCAGGTACTTTTTCTTGATACGACGTTGTTTCAGTATCATGATAAATAATGCCTGTTACTAAGCCCTCGTGTTCCATCACTGTACGCATTGCCATACCACGATCTGAGTGATCATAACCTTCAACATCTGCTAATTTTGTTAAATTTTCTTTAAACCAATCATATGTGTTCACTTTGTTATACGTTACACAAGGTGAAAAGACATTGATAAATGAGAAACCTTTATGGTTAATACCAGCTTCAATTAGTGCTGTTAATTCTTTAATATCTGTAGAGAAGCCCTGCGCCACAAATGTTGCACCACTTGTTAACGCTACCTCTAATGGTTTCAATGATGGCTCAATCGCTCCACCTGGTGTAGATTTTGTAATAAATCCAGCAGCTGAACGTGGAGATGTTTGACCTTTTGTTAAACCATAAATTTGGTTATCCATTACAATATAAGTTATATCAATATTACGGCGGATGGCATGAATTGTATGCCCCATACCAATAGCAAATCCATCACCATCACCACCAGAAGCGATAACATGTAAATCACGATTAGCCATTTTTAATCCCTGTGCAATCGGAAGTGCACGGCCATGAATACCATGGAATCCATAAGAATTGATATATCCTGAAATTCGACCTGAACAACCAATTCCTGAAATGACAGCAAGTTCATTTGGTTCAATGCCGACATTTGCAGCAGCACGTTGGATAGCTGCTTGTACTGAGAAGTCTCCACAGCCTGGGCACCAGTTTGGTTTCACTGTATTACGAAAATCCTTAAATGTTGCCATTAGCGAGTCAACTCCTTCACACGATTTTCTAATTCACCTGGCAAGAATGGTGTACCGTTATATTTAGTGATTGTCACGATTTTATCGTGACCACCAACATTCATTTTCATAATATTAGCTAATTGACCTGTATAGTTATTTTCTACAACGATCACCTTTTTCGCTTGTGCAACAAGAGGTGCTATTTCTGCAGATGGGAATGGGTGAATTAATCGAATATGTGCATGATTCACTTTCATTCCTTGCGCATTCAGTCGCTCTTGCACTTCTTCAATAGCACCTCTTGTTGAGTTAAAGCCTACTAATAAAATATCGGCTTCCTCATGTGGTGCATTGACAAAGACTGGGTTATCAAATTTCAAACTCTCTAATTTACGGAAGCGTTTATCCATTTGAGTTTGGCGATTACCTGTTGCCTCAGATGGCTTCCCTGTTTCATCATGTTCAACACCTGTAACGTGATGAATACCATGCAATGTACCTGGTAAGACACGAGGTGAAATGCCATCTTCTGTATCTTCGTAACGCTTGAAGTAGGCTTTATCTGCCGCTTCCTCAAGATCATCCATCACAATTTTACCGCGACGAATTTCAATTTTATTATAATCAAATGGCTCAACAGATTGTTTACCTAGAGATAATTGTAGATCTGTCATTAAGATTACTGGTAATTGTAATTCCTCTGCAATGTTAAATGCTTGGATCGTATCAAAGAAAGCTTCCTCCATTGTAGAAGGTGCAATGACTACTTTAGGAATTTCTCCATGAGTACCGTAAAGCATAGCCATCAAGTCAGATTGTTCTTGCTTAGTTGGTAACCCAGTTGAAGGGCCTCCACGTTGTGTATCAACTACTACTAAAGGTTGCTCTGTCATACCTGAAAGACCAATTGCTTCCATCATTAATGAAAGACCAGGACCAGCAGAAGCGGTAAAGGAACGTACACCGCCAAAATTAGCGCCAATAGCCATTGTTGCTGCTGCAATCTCATCTTCCGTTTGGATGACCGTTCCACCGAATTTCGGCAATTTTTTAATCAAGTATTCCATAATTTCAGACGCTGGTGTAATTGGGTATGCTGCCATAAAGCGTGTCCCAGCAGCTAATGCACCAAGTGCTATCGCATCGTTCCCAATCATAAACATACGACGTTTACCATCTGCAGGTGCAAGCTCCCATTCGCCTATACGATCAACTAACAGCTCATTCATAATTTGACGACCACGTGTAATGGCTTCCATATTTTTTTGTACGACTTCTTCGCCCTTTTTACCAAAAATATCATCGACAACATTTTGGAATACTGCGTCTTCTAGGTTTAGCAATGATGCAGTTGCGCCGATAGCCACCATGTTTTTCATTAACGAAGTACCAAGCTCTGCTGCTACTTCTGTAAACGGTACTGCAAATAATGGTGCTTTTGAATCCTCTGGTTTAACAGGATCAAATTTTGCATCGGCTAAAATAATACCCTTTTCTGTAAGCTCTTTATAATTGACATCAATTGTTTCTTGATCGAATGCCACTAAAATATCTAAATCATCCGCAATTGAACGTACTTCTGTTGGACGAACTGTAATTTTATTATTCGTATGGCCACCTTTAATTCGAGAAGAGAAGTGACGATAACCGTATAGGAAATAACCTAGACGATTCATTGCCATTGAGAAAATCTCACCTGTACTCTCAATCCCTTCACCCTGTTGCCCACCGACTTTCCATGAAAGCTGATGTAACATGTCAACAACTCCTTAAATCCAATGTGTACTATTATTTTTCCTTCATAAGTTTAACACGAAGAAACCGTCTGGACTATTGTTTCTCCACGATTTAGGCGAAAATCAGACCTTTGACTGAAAATCCTGTTCATAAAGTTGTAATTTTCAAATCTAAGCAAAATCACGCCCCTATTTCAAGTGACATCTATCATATGTAAAACAGGAAAACGAAAAAATGCTCCGCCACCATATTATGTGACAGAGCATTTTACTTCATTACTTTTTTATCGAATACGTTTTTCCACTAGCAGCTTTAATGCTGTTCGTTCTTCTCCAGCAATCAAAATATCGGCAAACGCCGGCGCGCAAATTAAATCTGTGCCACTTGGCGCTACAAATCCGCGTGCAATGGCCACTGCTTTCACGGCTTGGTTAAGTGCACCTGCCCCAACTGCTTGCATTTCTGCCTGCCCTTTTTCTCTGATTACCGCGACTAATGCACCTGCAACTGAATTTGGATTAGAGCGTGATGATACTTTTAATGAATCCACAATTATTCCTCCCCGTTTCGCGAATAGTGTTTACGCTCAACAACTCATGTCCCCCTTTTTGGACCTCAAGTTATTGTCCGTAGCACATTTTATGCTCCGCAAAACGGAAATAGACTAGTTTGACAAAGAAACCTATATCCCCGTAAAAGAAACGTAAAAAAACATTCTTCGACTTATCTACCCTTGAAATGGATAGTCTTCATTTATATAAATGCGTTCACAGGCAATAGCTTTTCCTGTTCGATCATCCATCTCGACAAAGAAACCACTCAAAACCTCTCGCCCTTTTTTCGGAACTTCAAAACGAGATGGCATGTTTGTTTGGAATTTATAGATGACACTTTCCTTCGTCATACCTAAAATTTCATCGTACGGCCCTGTCATACCAACATCCGTGATATAAGCCGTACCTTGTGGGTAGATTCTTGCATCTGCTGTTTGCACATGTGTATGTGTCCCAACAACCGCTGAAGCCTTTCCATCTAAATGCCAACCAAGAGCGATTTTTTCACTAGTCGCTTCAGCATGAAAATCCACGAAGACAAGTGGAGATATTTGTCGAGCCTCTGCAATCAATTGATCTGCCATTGCAAACGGATCCTCATGTGGCGGTAAAAATACACGACCATGTAAATTAATGACAGATAATGTCACGCCATTTTTAGAAATCTGAACCATACCTTTACCAGGTGCTTCACTTGAAAAGTTTGCCGGACGGATTAAGTAATCCGCATCATCAATAAAATCAAAAATATCTTTATTGTCCCATGTATGATTCCCCATCGTAATAACATCTACACCCATTTGTAGCAAGCTATTATAAATATTACGAGTAATCCCTCGTCCTGCCGCAGCATTTTCCCCATTTGCAATCACAACATCTGGATTATACTTCTTTTTTAAGCGAGGTAAATATTTTTCCACCGCATCTCGACCAATTGAACCAACAATATCACCAATAAATAGAACTTTCATTATGCAAGACCACACTTTCTCTAAATAACATCTTTTAGTTTACCATCTTTGCTTTGGCAATCGCAAAGTAAAACGCAAGCCTTACCACATTTACACGTTTAAATACCCGTTTATTTAGGATTTCTGGATGGGAAATTGTGCATCTTTTTTATTAGAGGAGTCCCCATTGGTATTGAGTTGCCCTATAAAAAAAGCACCTAATTTCCATTTACTCATTATATATGTTATACAAATGGAGCAACTGAGACTGACAATAAATGAAATGGCAATGACAGAAAATACACTTAATGTTTCGATAAAATTCGTTAAAAAAATTTTAAGTAGGCTATTAACTAGGGGATGTAATAAATATATACCGAAGGAATAACGACTAATAAAAATGATAAATTTCGGCATTTTTCTTCTGTTACTCGCGATGAAAAATAACAGAAAAGCTACACTGAATGTATAAAGGATAACGTCTATTCTCTTTGAATGAACTTCCGTAATAATACCTGATAATTGAGTGATTAGCAAAAGACTTACTGTGATTAGTAATACTGCTAGTAACAAATAACGAAAACGCTGTAACCACGATAGAAATTTATCATAATTTTTTCCACAGTAATAAGCTACTGCAAAATAAGCAATCCACGCAGGAAATGGCATCTTATTAAAAAAATCCCATTGTAAACTAGTATACGCTAAATCAGGAAAATACTTAAATGGATCCAAAAAATTAAAAAAGGCTAAGTAACCAAAATTAATGATAAAAGCAGTCATTATTACTTTATAGGCAGGGTATCTTGAGGCAATAAATTTCACAAAAAATGGATGAATGATATAAAACTGAAAAATGATCACGATAAAATAACCATGGAAATCACCTTCCAAATAATTTAGTAGTAGTTTTTTGGCAAATTCAATAGAAGGCGATTCAATTGATTTAAGAACGGCATCAAGTAGTCCAATAAAAAGAAATGGCGTTAACATATATTTATAACGTTTTACATAAAACTTTTTCGGCAAACGATCTGAATAGGAATAGGCAATGACAAACTCTGAGATAAATATAAAAAGAGGTGTCCCGAACATAAAGATCAGCTGAATAGATGTCAGGATTACGAATAGTGGACCTTCTTCTATGTCATACATGTTCAATGCCAACGTAACACTATGCATTAACACAATCCCTAAGCAAGCAACGTATCGTAGTAAATATATTTCTTTGACTTCTCGCTTCATCACCCTCACCTGCCATTTCAAAGGAATCAATTTGCCTTTCAATTATGCTACTTACCTTACTCAATGCAGGGATAAAATTATTTACTATTGGTAGTTGTTCTCTTTAATTGCACCAAAATATCTCGCATTGTTTGAGGCTCAATAATAAAATTACCTACTAATAAAATAAACATCGTCCACAAGGAAATACATATAGCGGCTACAAGCCATGAACCTGCAGATGTAATATGGAGCTCGATAAAAAATATAAATGGTATTGCTGCAGTAAGTGCAAAAATACTATTTTGCACAATTTTTTTGACAGTATCTTTAGGTGAATTTTGTAAAATCTTTTTAGAAGAATAAATGATTAAATCATAAGTACGATAGCCGTATGAACAAATTCCTCCCAGTAATATTCCTTCTGCGCCAAAAAACTGTACAAAAACAAGAGAAACTACAAGGTTGATTAATGCTTCCATAATGGCACGATTTTTCGTCTCTCTAAAATGGCCTGCAGCATTCACTAACGTATTGGCAGGAATCCGAATTGTATTCGCTACTCCTACAATGACAAACAATATTGCTAACCAGGGCCTTATGTAATTGGCATCTTCAATCCCTGCTGTATAAATCTTTATAAATGGCAATATTAAAATAGCTGTACATGTGTAGCTAAAAGCAATGATGCCATAAAAAATATATTCAAAGTGATTAAAATATTTCCGAAGAACGTCCTTATCCTCTTTGACAAGAATGTCTCCAAAAGCTGCTAATATCGCCCCTGAAAAAGTGGATATAAACAAAGTGACTGCATTAAACACCATACTATAAACTGTAAACACACTGACTTCTGTTAAGCCCAGAAAAATCGTTATTAAAATAAACGGCGTGTTAAACACCACTAACGAGGCAATTTGATGAATTAAAGCATCCCATTTATCTTTAATTGCTAACGTATTCGCTTGTTTTTTACTATTGAAATATGGATATTTCTTTTTAACATACAATCTTAAAAAAAGAACATCCAGTAGCAATATGGCACTTGAACTAGCAACAACAATGACGATGGAAAAACCAAATGCTATCAAAGTAACTGACAATAGTGCACTCGCAAAAAGCAACATTGTTTGAATGCGAAAAATAACATAGCTTTTTTGATCTGCCGACAGTAGAACTAAATATTTCCCTATAAAAAAATACTCCCACATGCCACTAATCCCCAAAATAAGTACCATGTAAAGAGCCGTTCGCGGATTCACTTCATCTCCTACTAATAACGGATAACAAATAGCCAAAATGGCGACTAATCCAACAAAGACATAACCCGAACGTCTATAAAAACGATTAGTCGCTGAAAGAATTCCATTTATTTGGTCTTTATCACCCTTGGCTAGTGGCTTATAAAGTGCCACTATAGATGCATTACCAACCCCAGCCTCTACTATTTTTAAATAACTTAAAAATTGCTTAATCGACGAAACAAGCCCGTTTGTAGCAGAGCCGTATGTTGTCATAAATAGTCGAGGTAAAATGAAATTAATAACCGCTGCAACAACTTGTAGTAATACATTAGACATTAAATTTAAAACTAGTCTCTTAGTTCTCATGCTGGTAAGCACCTTTTCTTTTAGTAAAAGTAGGAATTAAACCTTTGCAATCACTGATCCGCCGTTTAAACCTATTCAACATGAAAAGTAAAAGAATTTGTTTTTTCTTTAATAACCAAGTATAGATCTTTGATTTGAGCGGCATATTTGTCATCCGAATCGCATGCAACGATCCATGAAACGCTTCATGAATCAACATTTTCTTAATAAAGGTACGCTTTTCATGTAAACGCTTATGGTTGAATCTATTCAATTCATTATTCACCGCTGCCATCACTAAATAAGTAAAATAATACTGAAGTTGTTCAGCAAAATTAGGAACCTGGTCTGCTTTCCTGTACTTTAAAACTTTCAATTGTTCATACAACACAAGTATTTTTTTAAAAAACATCTGATCATATCTAGCCGTCATGGAAGAAGAATGCTGACGGTAATGGTAGAGATACTGATTTTCTAATATATAAATACTTTCTGCATCAAGTAAGCTAGGATATGTACAAGCAACATCGTCCCCCATGCAAATTTGATCATCCACATCAAAGAGATTTTTCTCTAATAGGTCTCTTTTAAATATTTTGTTAGATAAAGATGGATATAAGCCAAAACGGTAATACTCGCCCGAATATAGCATAATTGGATATACTTCTTTTTCCATTCTATCCTTCCTGTACAAACCAGGCGAGACAAGCTGTGGTCTCTTCACTTCTTGGAGTGGATAATTTTCTACAATGTCACAAATAACAATATCTACATCAAAAACACGGGCAGTATTACATAATGATTTATACATATCAACTTCAATCCAATCATCACTATCTACATAACCAATATACTGTCCTTTGGCGACCCTTAGCCCTGCTTTACGGGCACTGACAGCACCACTATTTGCTTGATGAATGACGGTAATTCTTGTATCAGATTCGGCATATTCATCGCAGATTACCGAGCAGCTATCAGTCGAGCCATCATTTACTAATATCAACTCAAAATCTACGAATTCCTGTCTCAGAATACTATCAAGACACATTTTTAAGTAAGGTTCCGTATTATAGACGGGGACAATAATGCTTAAATATGGCACTCACCTCACCTCTCATTCATAGTAGTTCCCTTACTTTTACTCATAGTCAGTGCAAACATAATTAATAAAATATGATATGGAAAATAATCCATGACAAATGAATCAAGTCCTATATTCGCTATTAACATGATATAGAGAGGAATAGCGTTGATTGAAAGGATTTGAAAGCCTGGTCTATTCATAATTCCGACATTCTCTCTAAGTACTTTATAGAGGCTTGAAATGTATAGTACTGACAAGACTATTCCGATTAAACCTATATAATAGGGAGTTGATAAGTACATTGTATGTGCCATCTTTACCTTCGCAAAGCTTGTGCCAAAGCCTGCACCCAAAACAAATACTTTCGTGTTTTGAAGGATTTCATTTACAAATAGGCTCCAACTACTCACTCGACCAGTGGTAATGGCATCTGTCGATATTCCTGACCCAAAAAACCGAATCCAATAAATTTCGAATAACTTCTCGTAAAAAAAATAGAGGGCACCCCCACAAATAATCACGATAAAAGACGAAAATTTAATAGCAGTCTTCACATTATTTCTAATGAATACAACAAATGTCATCATAATGAAAACGATTAATGTAATAATAAACATTTTGGAATATGTCAGTATGCCAAAAAATGCTAATATCACGAGTAATACAATTGACTTTTTCTCCTTTTTTCCATCCAGATTAAAAAGCACTAATAAACAAGCCATAGCTATTAATACTTGCAAACTAAAGTAATTTGGATCTAAATCTAAACCCGTAAATCTTGTACTAATCGAGTTCATTGTCTTCACTGTATTCACAATGGTCATTGACTCTATGAAATGATCAATTTCTGGGATAGAATAACTAATCAATCGAACGATTGAAGCAGCTAGTAAACCCGATGCATAGATATACGTATACCTTCTGAAATATGCCTTATCATCGAGGGTCAATATTGCACAAAAGAGCACACTATAATTCAACACAAAGCCTAAAACTGCAATAAGATTACCACCACTAACTATCGTTACGGCCACCGTATAAAGTGCAAATAAAAAATAGGTTAATAGGAGTCGTTTTGAAATACCTTGCTTTTGTAAAAAGAGCGTCAAAATACTTAACAAAATATAGAAAGAACTAAGTACAACAAGCAGTGAGTATCCTGATATATCGAATTTAATGACATACACCCACGAAATAAAAAACAATAAATAGTCAATTCGATGCTGCTGCTTATCTAGCAGCATCGCCAAACTAGTTAAAAGGAAGAAGAGCCAGAGAAATAGATTACTACCTGTATATATTTTGAATACGACAAAGATACTTGAAATTATACAAATGAGCACACTAAAATTCTTAGATTCTATCATGTACATCAAACTCCAATACAAGTTGCTCTTGAGCTTTTTTGTTTGTGTAGTGATTTTCCTCTATGTAATTTTTCATATTGTGTAGTAATTCTGTATTTTTCATAACACTAGAAATGACTTGAAAGATGTCTTGAATGTTAAAGCCTGTTATCAATCCGTTATGACCATTACAAATTTGTTCACCTGCTGCGGCAAAGTCCGTTGTAATAACAGGCGTTTGTACAATTAATGCCTCCCCAATGACCATTGGATAGCCTTCGTAGGCAGATGTTAAAACGAATACATCACTACATTTTATAAATGGATACGGATTTTTCATTTCTCCTACAAATTCAACTACATCCTCTACACCTAGTTGCAAAGCTAATTGCTGATTTGAAAGTAGGTCTGGTCCATCCCCTAAAATGCGCCAGCGAAAATTATTTATAGAAGCTTCCTTTAACAACTTACACAGATGTGGAATAAAGTCGAACCTTTTTGTACTATTTTCAATTCGCCCGACAGATATTAAATCCAACTCGCTTTTATGAAACGGTGTATATTGACATGCCAGTTCTTTAATCTCTTTGATTGGAAAAAAATTATAAACCACTTGAATTTTATGTTGATATTCTGGAAGAAAATTTATTAAATTTTCCTTACATGCTACTGAAACACATAACAATCGATCAAAATTTTTATAGGTTTTGACACAAGCCTCATAATTAAAATTCGCTTTAATGGGATCTGTATGAATCCATGCGAGCTTACGATTTGCTATCACAAACTGATCTACAAATAAATTGGTCCCCTTATTGAAGTATTGATTGGGTACATCATTAAAATAAGATATGGCGATATCATAATGACAATTATTGCGATGTTTTTTTAAAAGCATCGAATAGAAGTTATGGGAACCTATTAATCGAACAACTATCATACACACAATGCGTAAAATAATATGCCATACGTTATTTCTTTTTTTCACTTCAGCAAAAGGTGTAGCAATTAGTTGTAACAGTAAGTTCCCTGTAGTTACCTTCACATTGGAGGGAATATCGTTCATTAATTCCCCTCCACTAAATGTGAAAACATCTATCTCATATTTCTCGTAGAGGCTGATTTCTTTTAGCATATTAATTAACGCCTTTTGGATACCACCCATTTGAAAATTTTGTGCAACAAATAATATTTTCATATTAGCCCCCCTAAAAATACTACTGTAAATTTTCATATTGCTCTTACGTTTGTGGATAAAAATTGGATCGATAGCCGCTACGAGCTACTCCCTTTGCTGCTCACACTCCGCATAGCTTTTATAAATTACTGTATAAATCTGTTATCCGTTTCTCCATTTTCGCCCAGCTGTAACCTTCTTCGTACAGTGCCTTCATTTCACGAGAAATTTCTGGCCATTCTTTTCTACGCTTTACCAAATTCTCAATTCCGTTTTGTAAACTCTCTCTATTGTAATCAATAAGTTCTCCAAAATTATTTGTTGCAACTACTTCT
The DNA here is from genome assembly GCF_027557635.1 of Lysinibacillus sp. JK80. Taxonomy (NCBI): domain Bacteria; kingdom Bacillati; phylum Bacillota; class Bacilli; order Caryophanales; family Bacillaceae; genus Lysinibacillus; species Lysinibacillus sp. JK80. The sequence continues at coordinate 1,905,335 of NZ_CP058997.1, forward strand.
GACATTCCCGTATTTTTCACCATAATCAAAGGCTTACCAAGCATTAATGCTTCATAGAATTTATTAGGTGCAGCATAATAATGGTTAGAGATGGTAGGATCATAAATAGCCGTCATAATGTCACAACTATTTTCTAACTCTATTGTTTTTTCATAGGGTAACTTACCATAAAAGTGTATATTGTCATGCATTTTCGAAGCTTGCAGCAATGTATCAGCTAACTTACCAAATCCACCAATATGCAGCTCATAACTTGGCGTATTTTTTACTACTTCAACCAATTCACTAATCAAACGATTTTCAGTAAGTATACCTACATAGACTATTTTTACTTTTTTCAGATTCAACTCTAAGCAATCATTGGAATCTATATAACGTGGAGTATTATATATGACCTCTATTTTTTTAGGTGAAGCTTTAGCAATCTGTTCTTTGCGCTTTTCTGTACATATAATGACTGCATCCACACTATTCATAAGGCGTATATCTAGACTAGCAATGACCTTTCCAATAATCTCCGGTCCATAAAATGGTGATGTATACGAATCAAATACGTCGTAGATTACTTTTTTACGAAGTAATTTCCCACATATTGTACCTATTAACGCTGTATCAAAATCACAAGCGTGAATCATATCATACGTATTTTTATGGCGAAGTAACCATTGAAAAAGTTTAAGTTGAAATTTTATAAGTGGGACTAAGTTCTTTTTCAAACCTCCTCCAAATGTTGCCGGAATACCAAACCTTGTAATACGAATTGCCTGTTCACCTTCTAACAGTTGGTTCTTTATTTTATATTTTTTATCTCTATCCCAAGCTAAAATGTGAACCTTCCAATTATTTTTCGCAAGGCAATGTGCTTCCTTTTCAACCCTTGGATCTGGAGATACAGGGTTACTCCTCATAAAAACAACTCGCATCTCATATGCCCCCCCTTAAACACTGAATGTCTCTAGTGCTTCAGCTACTTTTTGCTTCCTTTTATGTCCTTACAACTTAAAGGTGCTTTCCCATTTTAAAAAAACTTCCACCATTTTTTTGTGAAAGTATCATCTGGCTCATATACAATTAATGGAAGATTATTAATGATTCGTTCGTTATTTTCAAGCAAAAATTCTACCATATCCAAATCTTTTTGTTTTTCTAAAAATCTAAGTCCCTTTTCAAATAAGAAAGGACGTGTATTTAAGTTATGCACATCTGAACCGTATGTATGGACAAGATTCGAGCGCACTAAATTTAGCGAAAGTTTTTGGACGGTTTTGCCAAACAATCCTGCTAAACTCCCTGATGTAATTTGTGCAAGTGCTCCCTCGCGTATAATTTGTTCCAAATGACTTGGATTTTCTGAAATGACTCTATTTCGCTCTGGGTGCGCAATAATTGGTGTTATGCCTGCTGTTAATAACGAGTAAATGATATCCTTTGTATATTTGGGAATATGATTAGAGGGAAGTTCCAACAGCAAATAATTGGAATTTGCTAATGTATGTAATTGTTTTTTTTCATACAATTCTAGAATGTTACCTGCCAAGCGTACCTCTTGTCCCGTGTAAAGTTTTAACGGCATATTACGTTGGTCAATTGCCATTTGTAACTGTACAATTTGCTTATTCACGACATCAAAGGGGACATTATACAATGGATGTAAAGCATGCGAAGTGGAAACAATCGTTGAAATTCCCTCCAAAACTGCCTGCTCAAATAAACAAAGTGTCTCTTCAATCGTTTTCGGACCATCATCGACATCAAATAATATATGACTGTGCATATCAATCACTGTACTTCACTTCCCTGTCTAGATACTTGAATTAACGATAATATTGCTCATAATATTGATGGAGTGGCATCTTATAGTTATTTAATACTACGCCTAAAATATTTGCTTTTGAGGCTTCAAGGCTTGCCTTTGCTTTTAACACACTTTCATTTTCTGCAACTCCACTGTTCACAATTAATAATGTACCATCACATTTATTGGCCAAAATTTGAGCATCTGTTACAGATAATAGGGGTGGCGCATCAAAAATAATGATGTCAAACTCTTTCTTTAGTTCCTCAATTACACTCCCCATTAAGGTAGAAGCTAGTAACTCTGCTGGATTGGGAGGAATAGGCCCACTTGTCAAGACATATAGATTAGCAATATCTGTATTATTGACGACTTCGGAAATTGTAAAATGTCTTGTTAGTAAATTTGATAGACCTCTAGCATTTTGCAATAGAAACGTATAATGCATTGTTGGTTTTCGTAAATCTGCATCTACGATGACGACCCGTTTTCCTTCTTGTGCGAAAACAACACCTATATTGGCTGCATTGGTTGACTTTCCTTCACCTGGTGTTGCAGATGTTACTAATATTGTTTTAATTTCTCTATCAGGCATTGAAAAAGTAATATTTGTTCGGATTGTTCGAAATTGTTCAGAAATAAAAGAATGGCCATTTGCAATCGTCACAAGTTTTCGTGCCATTTTCACTAACTTCTTCTTTTTCTTTTTTTTCCAAAACATTATGATCCTCTCCTCGTTTTACGAGATTTTATCCTAGTGCTTTTATTGTGAGCATCACTAATTTGACTAATCAAGCCAATAATCGGTAGTCCTACTAGCTCTTCAATATCTTGCTCCGTCTTGATTGTAGTATCTAAGCTCTCTATTATGATTATGAGAGCAGCACTTAAAACAAAACCAATAAACGAGGCTGCTACTATATAAAGGGTTTTATTTGGCGCAATCGGTACAGGTTCCTTATCTAATTGTGCAACTGACAAAATATTAACATTATCAACCGTCATTAAAACCTGGATCTCCTCTTGAAACACATCTGCTATTGTATTGGCAATTTCGACAGCCAACCCTGCTTGCTTGTCTACAACATTAATATTGACAACTTGTGAGTTATTGGCACTAGATACAGTAATTTGATCCATTAAAACTTCAGGTGTGACATCCAAATCTAGCTTATTTATAACTTTAGATAAAATAGCAGAACTTGTTATGATAATGTTATACGTATTAATAAGTCGGAGATCTGTTTCAACCTGTTGTACACCTAAATGTGGTTGCTCTATATTTTTTTGATTAACTAAAATTTGCGTTTCTGCCTCATAGGTAGGTTTTAACACAAAGATGCTAATAAAGGCTGTAACCAACGCTGCAAAAAGTGTAAAACTTATGATAAAAAGAAAGTTTTCTCGGACTATTTTCAATATATCTTGTAATGTGATTGTTTCTTTCAATGCTCTTCACTCCTTGTCAAAACATAAACCAGTTGTAAAAATGGAGTATAACTAGGCTGTTAATTTTTAAAAGGTATTCATGTTGAGGCTAGTTCACTATGCTTTATTCCATACTATATTGTTGGAATCATCCATTTATTCTTACTGGGTAGATCACATCGAATTTATTCACATACAAAAAGGCACCCCCTGACCTTGGTCAAGGGATGCCTATTATTTTAATATTTATTTCGCGTATTCCACAGCACGTGTTTCGCGAATAACTGTTACTTTAATATGACCTGGATAATCGAGTTCTTCCTCAATACGTTTGCGAATATCACGCGCAAGACGATGAGACGCTAAATCATCAATTTTTTCAGGTTGTACAATAATACGAATTTCACGTCCAGCTTGAATCGCATAAGATTTTTCTACGCCATCATAGCTTTCTGAAATTTCCTCTAACTTTTCAAGTCTGCGGATATAGTTTTCAAGTGTTTCACTACGTGCACCTGGACGAGCAGCTGATAATGCATCAGCTGCAGCGACTAATACCGCAATAACAGATGTTGCTTCAGTATCACCATGATGCGAAGCAATACTATTAATGACAACTGGGTGTTCCTTATACTTTGTTGCTAATTCCACACCAATTTCAACGTGGCTTCCTTCAACTTCATGATCGATTGCTTTTCCAATATCATGTAATAAGCCTGCACGACGAGCCAATGCTACATCTTCACCAAGTTCAGCAGCAAGTAATCCTGCTAAATGTGCGACTTCAATTGAATGTTTTAGAACATTTTGTCCATAGCTTGTACGATATTTCATGCGGCCTAAAATTTTCATTAAATCTGGATGTAAGTTATGAATACCAATTTCAAATGTAGTTTGCTCACCTGTTTCGCGGATTTGTTCATCCACTTCACGTCGAGCTTTTTCCACCATTTCCTCAATACGAGCTGGGTGAATACGACCATCCTGTACAAGTTTTTCAAGTGCAAGTCGAGCTGTTTCACGGCGAATTGGATCAAAGCCTGATAATATAACCGCTTCTGGCGTATCATCAATAATTAAATCAATTCCTGTTAACGTTTCCAATGTACGGATATTACGGCCTTCGCGACCAATAATACGTCCCTTCATTTCATCATTTGGCAAGTTCACAACAGATACAGTTGTTTCTGCTACGTGATCTGCAGCAAAGCGTTGTAGTGCTAATGATAAAATTTCACGTGCTTTTTTATCTGAGTCTTCTTTCGCACGTGTTTCAGCTTCTTTCGTCATCACAGCAATATCAGTTGATAACTCTTTTTCTACTTCATTGAGGATAATTGATTTAGCTTCATCCCTAGTTAAAGCAGAAATACGTTCTAACTCTGTTTTTTGTGATGCCATGAGCTCGTCCACTTTGCTCTCCATCTGTTCAATATGCTGTTGTCTTTCAGCTAGAGCTTGTTCTTTGCGCTCTAAGCCAGCTTCTCTCTTATTTAGAGCATCATCTTTGCGATCAAGATTCTCTTCTCTTTGCAATAAACGGTTCTCTTGTTTTTGAAGTTCTAAACGACGTTCACGAATGTCATTTTCAGCTTCAGTACGAAATTTGTGAGTTTCATCTTTGGCTTCAAGTAGTGCTTCTTTCTTCATTGCCTCCGCTTCTCGTTTTCCTTCTTCAACGATTGTTTCAGCGACATGTTTAGCACCAGTGATTTTTGAGTCATTCACTTTTTTCATGTAGATATAGCTAACAGCGGCACCAACGATGAGTCCAAGCAAAGCGGAGATGATAGTAATTCCATCCATATGAACACCTCCTCTTGCTATTTGGGTATTACAGTTTCAGTCGGCGCATACATCTATGTCGCCTTAGCTAAAATGCACCAGATTTTGTTATAATTTATGCAAAACCCGTTTCATTGGCCAAAGGCATTATCTTCATCCAGTAGGCGTTTAGACATCCATTTTAAAGGATATTTCACTATAAAACATTTGCTAAATGAGGATAAAATGTACTGCCTATTTAAAGTCATAATTCAGAAATTATACATATTTAATTGTATAGCTAGCCTCATGCTCTGTCAAGGATAGTCAGGCGTATGTTCGCCACCTTAGCCAAAAAAAGTAACTCCTATCCATTCAGTGAATTTTTTCCCTATTACTATTTCACTAGAAAATTTTTCATGTTAAATACAATTAATAAAAAAACAGTACATAAGAAATAAACACATAGCCTCTCTCTTATTATGTGTAAAAATTTAAGAATATAGACAAAAAAATGCATTGCCCCCTCAATAAAGTGGGAACAATGCAATCATTAATTATTCTTCTTCCAGAAGTAACATTAATTCTTCATCCATCTCTTCTTCATCATCATGGGCAGCAATTGTATAAGAAGAAGCTGCAATACCATAAGAAGCTCGGATTTTATTTGCTATGTCTTCTAGGACAGCAGTATTTTCTTTTAAATACTGTTTAGCATTTTCTCGTCCTTGACCTAAGCGCTCATCGCCATATGCATACCAAGAACCACTTTTTTGTACAATGTCTAATTCTACGCCTAAATCGACTGTTTCGCCTTCTTTAGAAATTCCTTCTCCATACATAATATCTACTTCAGCTGTACGGAAAGGTGGTGCTACTTTATTTTTTACAATTTTAATTTTAGTACGGTTACCAACAATATCATTACCTTGCTTAATAGCTTCTGCACGTCGCACTTCTAAACGGACAGAGCTGTAGAATTTAAGCGCTCGTCCACCTGGTGTTGTTTCTGGATTACCGAACATGACACCTATTTTTTCACGAATTTGGTTAATGAAAATAGCAATCGTTTTTGATTTATTAATCGCACCTGAAAGTTTACGTAAAGCTTGAGACATTAGACGTGCTTGTAAGCCGACATGAGAGTCACCCATATCCCCTTCAATTTCAGCTTTTGGCACTAAGGCAGCAACAGAGTCAATAACGATAATATCAATAGCTCCACTACGCACTAATGCTTCTGCAATTTCAAGTGCTTGCTCACCTGTGTCGGGCTGTGATAATAATAGCTCATCAATATTCACACCTAATTTTTGTGCATAGATTGGATCTAATGCATGCTCCGCGTCGATAAATGCTGCTTGTCCACCTGATGCCTGTACTTCAGCAATGGCATGTAGAGCAACAGTTGTTTTACCAGATGATTCTGGACCGTATACTTCAATAATACGTCCACGTGGATATCCACCCACTCCTAATGCAGCATCAAGTGCAAGTGAACCACTTGAAGATGTCGCAATTTCTAAATCGGTTTTTTCACCGAGTTTCATGATGGAACCTTTACCAAAATTCTTTTCAATTTGTTTTAGAGCCTGTTCTAAGGCTGCTTTACGATCACTCATTCATTTTCCTCCTTCGAAAACTGTTCACTGTTTTTATCTATCTCTACTATACTTGTTTTTGAGAAAACACGCAAGAAAAAAGCGAACATTTATTCGATTTTTCTTCAAAATAAAAATTTGGATAGTTTTCCTCTACCCAAATTCCTATGTTCTACTCTATTTTAATATCGTTTTGTGTAGCCACGTTCTTCTAAAAGTTGCATTAAATAATGGCATGTAAATTTCACCGCACGGAGTCGATTCGTATTCCGCATGCCTGATAAATGAAGTAAATATGTAAGCGGCTCCTCGTCATTTATGGCAATACCAATCCAAACCGTACCTACTGGCTGATGATCATGTGCAGTGGGACCTGCTTCTCCTGTAAGACCAATCCCAATATTTGTAGCAAATTTCTCACGAACAGCACTTGCCATTGCCGCTGCACACTCAGCACTCACAACACCATGTGTATCAATTAATTCTTGTGAAATGCCTAGCTGTTTTACTTTCGCATCTGCTGCATAGGTAACAACGCCTCCTATAAGTGCATTGCCTACCCCTGGAATTTCCGCAAGTTCAGATTGAAATAAACCAGCAGTTAAACTTTCTGCAGCCGCAATTGTTAACTCATTATCCAGTAGCATTTCTACCGTTTTTGAGGCAAGGGAATCATCATCTACACCATATTGATAATCACCAACAAGTGCTTGTATTTCTGCAACCTTTGCCTTAATAAGCTGGCCAGCTTGTTGCTCTGTTGCGGCTTTAGCTGTTACGCGTAACGTTACCTCACCATCAGAAGCAAGTGGAGCAACTGTTGGATTGGTTTGCGCATCTAAAATATTTTGAACTTGTACTTCAAGCTCGGCCTCACCAATTCCATAAAATCGCATAACATGTGATGCAATGATCCCTCCATCATTAAGCATCGCAGCAAGTTTAGGTTTAGCCTCAAATTGAAACATTGGTTCTAACTCTTTTGGAGGTCCTGGTAATAAAATATAAGTGCGATCATTTTTTGTGAAGATCATACCTGGAGCCATTCCATGGTGATTAGCTAATACTTCACTCCCAGCTAAAATTAATGCCTGTTTACGATTATTTTCCGTCATTGGACGTCCTCGTTTAGCAAAAAATTGCTCAATATACGTCAATGCTACTTCATCAAACTCAAGAGAAACACCAAGATGACGTGCAATCGTTTCCTTCGTTAAATCATCTTTTGTTGGACCAAGTCCTCCCGAAAAAATAATGAGATCTGCACGAGACTCTGCCACTTCGATAGCTTGTTCTAAACGCTTTGCATTATCGCCTACTACGGTATGATAAAAAACGTTGATGCCAAGCTCGGATAGCTGGCTTGAGATAAATCTCGCATTTGTATTCGTAATTTGACCTAATAATAGTTCTGAGCCAACCGCAAGAATTTCAGCATTCATGATCCCAAGACCTTTCTTATTTAGACTCAAGTAATACACGTCGATTTAGATAGAAATAATCCCATCCTGACCAAAGTGTAAAGAACAATGCAACATAGAGCATGATTGTATCAAATGGAATACCAACCAATGTAAAGATTGTATTGTGTAAAAGAGCAGCAGCAATCGCTACAATTTGTGCCCAAGTTTTAATTTTACCAAGCTGATTGGCAGCTACGACTTCTCCTCCACCTGCCAAAATCAAACGTAAACCCGTTACAGCAAATTCACGACTAATAATAATGATAATTACCCAAGCAGGTGCCATCTTAAGCTCGACCATTAAAATAAAGGCTGCTGAGACAAGTAACTTGTCAGCTAAGGGATCTAAAAATTTCCCAAATGTCGTTACAAGATTATACTTACGTGCGTAATAACCATCCACCCAATCGGTTGTTGAAGCAAAGATAAAAATAAGTGCGCCTATAAAATGATGGATTGGCATCTCTGCACCAAAAAGTGATAATGTTCCCCAGCCAAAATCAAACATCATAACAATGACAAAGAATGGAATAAGTAAGATTCGAGAGATGGTAATTTTATTTGGAATGTTCATTTTTCTAACACCTTTCATGATGAAAGAAAGTAGTCATCATGTGATGACTACTGTTCTTTATTGAAATTGATGACGATATTTTGCGTTACAATTTGTTGTGCATACGTTAGAAGTTCGTCATTAATATAGATTTTAGCTTGCGTTGAATTACCGAGACGAATACGAACATAGTTTTGTGTTGAGGCGTCAAATTCAACTACTTCCCCGGCATTATAGACACGCGTATCTGTTAAGATTTCTTGTTGCTGTTGATTGCGAATACCAACAAATGTAGGGCCTGATATTTCGATTTTCAGTTTCATTGTATCCGTCCCTGTTAACGTATAAGAAGTTGTCGCTCCATCTGCTTCAACAGTACCCGCGGAAATTGTTTGCTTCATCTCTTCAGTTTGATCAGTGTCATCTTCATCAGTTGGTGTTTCTTCTGTAGCTTTTGTATCTTCTTTATCATTTTTCTGTGCATCTTTATTTTCTTGTTCTTTTTTATCCTTCTCACTATCAATTGGCTTGACATTTGTGTCATATTCAATCTCAGGAGTTGGATTTACTTCTTCGCTTGTCCCTGGACTGTTTTTTGATTGCCATAGCACCCATATAGCCACAATAATGACTACAATAAATAAAGCAACAATGATTTTTGGCATAGCCTCCATCATTTTATTCGAAGGGCCTTTCGTTACTTTTCTTCTGCTGGGGCTATTCGTCATCGATTGACTTACTTGATCGTTTGGAGTGCTCGGTAGTTCATTTTTATATGTCTCTAAGATTTCTTCCGCATCCAACCCAACAGCTTCTGCATATTGTTTGATAAAAGCTCGTACATAAAACGAACCAGGCATAATGGAATAATTGCCCTCTTCAATCCCTACTAAATAACGTTTTTGGATTTTCGTTATTTCTTGTAAATCGTCTAAGCTGTAGCCTTTAGACAGTCTCGCCTCTTTCAGTCGAGTCCCTAATTCTGCCACTAATAACACCTACTTTAACATCAAATTAAAAATTAAATCCTCCAAAAGAATCGGATTCGGACATATGATTTTTTTCCATTATTTCATAAGTAATTTCTTCATCAGTGTGATGACGTAGTTCAATAATATAATCAAAATCCTCTATTTTATATTCTGAATGCTGAACAAACATATCTGGATGCTCTACAACTTTGATACAAGGCATATTCATCATTTCACGCACTAATTGCAAATGTTTCTCATCAGATGAACGTCGAGTCACAATACCATCTAAAATAAAAATATTGTTACGACTAAATTCATCTCCCACAAGCTTATTACGAACTGTTTGCTTAATCATTGTAGATGATAAAAAGATCCATTTTTTATTGGCACAGACACTGGCGGCTACTATGGATTCAGTTTTTCCAACACGTGGCATGCCCCGAATACCAATCAGCTTATGTCCCTCTTTTTTAAAGAGTTCTGCCATAAAGTCGACTAAAATACCTAATTCATCTCTTACGAAATGGAATGTGTTTTTTTCATCTGCATCTCGAGGAATATAACGACCATGCCTAATGGCTAAACGGTCGCGAAGTTTTGGTTGTCGAAATTTGGTTACGTTAATATGTTCCATTGTCGAAACAATTGTACGAAAACGCTCAATTGCCTCATCATTGTCTGTATGCACTAACATACCACGTCGATCCTCATCTACACCATTTATTGATATAATATTGACACGAAGCATCCCTAAAAGTGAAGCAATATCTCCTAATAATCCAGGGCGATTCACCTGAATTTCATATTCAAAGTACCAATCGCTCAACACACTCGTTCCCTTCCTATTAGTTAACGTAAAAAATCCTTTATAAGTTCCATCATAGCTGATTTTTTATGTAATGGAAAGTTAGAATACATGGAATTACAGTGTTATTTACTAATTTTTTTTGATGACTGTTAAATAGGCTTACATACGTTCCCGTTTTCACAGATAAAAAGTTTATTGTATAGCAAAAAGAGGAGATTGGCTCTCCTCTTTTATTTACTGCACATGCTTATTTTGTACAAGCTTAATGACACAATTCGCTAATGCATGTTTTTCATCTTCAGAGGCAACGCCCCATAAATCCGACAGCACTCGCTCTTGTTCGTTTTTAGGATCGACATTAGTCGCCAAATATTCCCCAATTTGGACAGCAGCCGTTTGAATCATTTTCTTCGGCATACCACTTGATTCAGCTTGCATAACGTTTTGTCCTAAAAACGATGTCCATTTTTGCCAGTTTTCTAAAATGGTCATATTCTTCCTCCTCCTTTACACAAGTAGTATGTGCAAAAGAGATTATTATATGTACCAGCCTCCATTTAATCGTACGATTTGTCCTGTCACATAATCAGCTTTACCAGACAAATAAAAACGTACCATTTCAGCCACATCTTTTGTTTGTCCAATGGAACCCAGTGGGATATCGTCCAAAATGTATTGAAGCTCTTCTTGATTTAGATGGCTGTTCATTGAGGTATTTATAAAACCAGGAGCAATAGCATTCACTCTAATCCGAGATAATGCCGCTTCTTTTGCATAGGATTTAACAAAAGCATGTTGCGCACCCTTAACAGTTGCATAAAGTGCCTCCCCCGCTGAGCCAGCTTCTCCCCAAATGGAACCTATAAATAGTACATAGCTCACTTCATGCTTGCGAAGTTTTCCAGAAAGTAAAGCTGTTAGTCTCATAGGATTTTGAACATGAACACGCCATAAAGCATCCATATCCTCAACTGTCGTATCTTCGAGCAATGAATAATGGGCTTGTCCATTAGCAAAAACAATAGCCTGCACATTGAAAATTTGCGCGGCTACTAATTCTGCTCCTTTAACAATTGAAAAATCCCCCTGTACAAGCATAAATTCTTGTGCAGGGAAATTTTCCGTAAGCATTTCACATAATCTCTGTGCCGCATTTTGATTGTTTGAATAATGTACATAGATGGACCAGCCGTCCTCAGCTAAGCTTTGACAAATGGCATGACCGATATCACCTGATGCACCTAAAACAAGGGCAAATTTTTTCACTGTGCATCCTGCTTACTTGGCAGAATTTTAAAGACCGTTTGCTGTGTTTCACCTTGGATAGAAGCAAATGCTTTTTGTAAATCATCCACAGTTAATGTCTCAAGTACTGGTACTACATCAAATAAATTCATGTCATTAAAGGAATATCGTGTGAATTGGTTTGCGATAAACTCGATCGAATTTAGTGCACGTAGGAAGAACCCAATTTTTTTGCGTTTTATACGATCCAAACCAGCACGATCAAACTGGCTATTTCCTTCATATTTTGCTAATTCGTCCATAATCGTTTTTGCCAATTTATCAGGCTCTGCTGAATCTGATCCGATCATGGCAAACCCAAAACCATTTTCTAAGGTAAAATCAAAAGCATATGTCTCATCAATTAAACCTTCCTCGTAAACACGTTCATAAAAATCAGAGGTACGTCCAAAAATAAGCTCAAGTGCAATTTGAACCGACAACTCATGCTTTAACATGTCCTGACCTGATAAATTAGTGTCTTTCGCTTTTAAACCTACATAAATTTTTGGTTTTTGAACATCCATATTTAATGTACGTTCTTTAATAGCTACCTCTGTTGGTTCTATATCAAAGAAGCGTTGAATAGGCGTTGGTTCTGGGAACTCTTTTTTACCTTGATTCTCACGAATAAACGTCATCATTTCTTCTGGTTCAACAGCACCAATCACAAATAACAACATATTGGAAGGATGATAAAACGTATTGTAGCACGTATATAAGTGCTCGGCTGTAATGCCATCAATCGATTCAATTGTACCAGCGATATCAATCTTTACAGGATGATGATGATACATATTTTCGATTGTGCCAAAGTATAGACGCCAGTCTGGTTGATCATCATACATTGTAATTTCTTGCCCGATAATTCCTTTTTCTTTATTGACAGTAGCTTCTGTAAAGTATGGTTCTTGGACAAAATTCAATAATGTTTCTGTACTTTTATAAATATTGTCAGTAGATGAAAATAAATAAGCTGTACGCGTAAACGATGTAAATGCATTCGCAGAAGCACCATATTCGCTAAATTTTTGGAAAACGTCTCCATCCTCTTTTTCGAACATTTTATGCTCTAAAAAGTGTGCAATACCATCTGGTACAGTAATACTTTCTGTTTCACCAATTGGCACGAATGTACGATCGACAGAGCCGTACTTTGTTGTAAATGTAACAAATGTTTTGGAAAAGCCTTTTTTCGGCAATATATAAACATCTAAGCCATTGTCTAGTTTTTCATAATAAAGTATTTCATCTAATTGTTTAAATTCTATTGTTTTCATTGTGCGGCTTGCTCCTTTCCACATAAGAAATAGACCGCTTCAAGCTGCACTTGCTTTGCCATTGCAACAACATCTTCTTTTGTCACAGCTTTCCACTTATTTGCCCAGGCTTGAACTGAGAATTCTTCAGGTAAATCCTTATATTGATCAAAAATTTCAATTTGACCTCGTGCCGAATCTAAGGATTCTTTTAGCTGATTCGTCAGCATAGCCTTTGTTTGCTCCAGCTCTAAATCTGTAATGTCCCCAGCCTGCATGACGGCAAGTTGTTCTTTAATTAAAGATAGCGCTTTTTCTTCATTTTTAGCTTCAATCCCAGATACAACAAATACAAGTCCATAATGCGAAGCATAGGAACTAGAAGCATAATAAGCAAGACTCTCTTTTTCACGAACATTCATAAACAACTTAGCATGTGGATATCCACCAAAAATCCCATTAAAAATTTGCATCTTAGAGAAATCTGCATCACCAAATCTAACAGGTGTGCTAAAGCCAATATGAAGTTTACCTTGTTTCATTTCATGCTGTTCTCTTACATAATCATTGTCTGGATGTTGTTGGGGGAGTACTGCTGGAACCTCCTCAGGAGTACGATCCTTAAATGGTAGCGCTTTTTTTAATTTCGCAACAATTTCCTCTTCATTAATGTCTCCAGCTACATAAATATCGATTTTGTCGTTAGCTAGCATCGATTGATAAGCCTCAAATAATGAGGCAGGGGTAATCTTTTGAATTTCTTCGACACTACCATTCGCTGAAATTGATGCTGGCTCATTTGGTCTCAGGATTTGTTGTAGACGGAATTGAGCAAAGCGAGATTTATCGTCAAAAATAGATTCAATACGTTGAATAACTGTCTTTTTCTCACGCTCAACAACGGATTCCTTAAAGACACCATTTTCTAGATTAGGCTCAAAAATAGCTGTATGCAATAAACCAAGGACTTCGTTTAAGACACTTGTATTTGCTAGATAATGATCATTAACAGTCTCTACATTCATAAGAACCGTATGCTCATTTCCACGCTTCGATGTATCAAAATACAAAACTGTACCATACAAGTCATCTAAAAAGCTTCGAAAAGCAGCAGTTGTCTTATATTTAGCATTACTGTGCTGCAGTACATTTGTTAATACTGTACGCTCTGATGCACTTTTAGCCGTTAATGCTCTTCTCCATTTAATTGAAAAATTTACGGTTTTAAATTGGGTCGTTTGTCGGATATGCAAATTGACACCTTTTGCAAAAGGTATTGTTTTAAACATATGAAACCCTCCTATCCTTCTTAATATAACGATGTACTACACATACTATACATGTCTATTGTCTATAATTGCAAAAGGAATCCAAAGTATGTATGGGAAAAATTAAAAATTACGCCAATTATAATAAAAAAAGGACCGAGCATAGTGCCCAGTCCTTAAAATGCTTTTCTTAGCGTTTACCTTTAATATAAGGTTGTCCACTCGCTTTTGGAGCGTTTGCTTTACCAATAAAGCCTGCTAAAGCAAGAATTGTTAACACATACGGTAAAATTTGTAGATATACTGCTGGAACATTCTCGATTAGCGGAATTTGATTCCCTGCAATACTTAATGTTTGTGCTAAACCGAAGAATAAGGCTGCACCTAGTGCTCCAATTGGATGCCACTTCCCGAAAATCATTGCGGCAATAGCCATGAAACCTTGACCAGCAATTGTTGCATGTGAGAAGTCGTGTGTAATTGTTTGTGCATACACTGCACCACCAAGACCACCTAATGCCCCTGAAATCATCACGGCAATATAGCGCATTTTATTTACATTTATACCCATTGTATCTGCTGCCATTGGATGTTCACCCACGGCACGCAAACGCAAGCCGAATGGCGTTTTATAAATGATAAACCATGCCCCGAATGCTACAGCGAACGCTAAAATAGATGTGCTGTAAACATCATGGAACAGTAAACGACCGAAGAACGGAATATCCTCTAAGTAAGGGACACCGAAACGACGAATCGGTTGGTCTATCATATCTGTTTGACCTTTATCATAAATCATTTTTACTAAGAATACGGTTGCAGCTAAACCTAGTAAGTTAATAGCTACCCCTGATACCGTTTGATCGGCACGGAAAGAAATAGAAGCTACAGCATGGAAAAGTGAGAACACAGCACCAATCACAACAGCTGCTAGCATTGCCACCCAAACTGTTGCTGCCCCTAATGATGAAGCGAATTCTAAATTGACAAAAATACCAACAAACGCACCGACAATCATTAAGCCTTCTAGCCCGATGTTGACAACACCAGAGCGTTCAGAGAATACCCCACCGATGGCCGTAAAAATCAAAGGTGTTGCATAAAGAATCGCTGAAGGGATGATGAAATATAACATTTCTAAAAAGCTCATGTTATTGTCCCTCCTTTTTCTTGCTCAGCTTTTGTAAGCCTACTCGAATAATATAGCCTGATGCAACGAAGAAGATAATCAATGCAATAATAATGGATACGATTTCTTCTGGAATACCCGCAGCATTTGGCATATTTAATGCACCATATTTTAAAGAACCAAAAAGGGATGCCCCAAACACTACTCCAAGTGGTGTATTGGCTCCAAGAAGCGCAACGGCTATACCGTCAAACCCAATTCCCGTAAAGCCAGGTTTAATGGATGCGTTTTGGAATGTCCCTAAAGCTTCCATCGCACCACCAAGACCTGCAAACATACCAGAAATTGTCATAGCTAAAATGATATTTTTATTGACACTCATACCTGCATAGTCAGCAGCATTTTTGTTAAAACCTACTGCTTTTAGCTCGTAGCCACGTGTTGTTTTTTCTAAAATGAACCACATCACAACTACCATTAAAAGTGCAACAATGATCCCATAGTGAAGACTTGAATTGTCTGTAAGCTCTCTTAAAAACGGAGAACGTAAAGAAGCTGACTCATGGATACGTTCTGTTTTAAAGCTGCCATCGGACAATTTTTTAATCACTGCATTTGCAATATAAAGTGCAGTGTAGTTCAGCATAATTGTCGCAATAACTTCGTGAACTTTAAATTTCGCTTTTAAGAAACCTGCAATAAAGGCCCAAAATGCACCTGCAGCTGCTGCTGCAAGCAATGCTAATGGTAAGTGAATGATTTTAGGAAGTTCAAACGCATAACCTACCCAAGCAGCGGCTAGCCAACCTAAAATTAGCTGACCTTCAACACCGATATTGAAGAGCCCTGTACGGAATGCAAATGCTACCGCAAGACCTGCTAAAATATATGGTGTAATTTGACGAATTGTGTTCCCGATTGAATATGAATCTCCAAAAATACCTGTCCAAAGAGCGATATAACCTTGCACTGGGTCATAGCCACTGACTACCATAACGATAGCCCCTACAATTAAACCGATAATGATAGAGATGATAGGAACGAGGATATTAATGACACGATTTGACATTAGTCGTTCCCCTCCTTCGCATCACGCTTTATATTTTTTTTACTTTGTCCTGCCATTAGTAAGCCTAGCTCTTGTTCAGTCGTTTCTTTCGGATTTAACTCATCAACAATTTGTCCATCATAGATAACAGCAATTCGATCCGAAACATTCATCACCTCATCTAATTCAAATGAGATTAACAAAACGGCTTTCCCTTTATCACGTTGCTCAATTAGACGAGAATGAATGAATTCAATAGCTCCTACGTCAAGTCCACGTGTTGGTAGAGCAGCAATTAGTAAATCAGGGTTACGGTCAATTTCACGACCAATAATTGCTTTTTGTTGGTTACCACCAGATAATGCACGAGCTGGTGTCATCTCTCCATTACCAGTACGCACATCATACTCTTTAATGATTTGGCGAGCTTTCTCTGACACCTTTTTATAGTCCATCACAAAGCCCTTCGCTATTGGAGATTGGTAATATGTTTGCAATGCAATATTATGACCAATTGGGAAATCTAAAACTAATCCATGCTTATGACGGTCTTGTGGAATATGTCCTACGCCTTCCTCTGTAATTTTACGAGGCTTCATGTTAGTAATATCTTTACCATTCAGCTTGACTTTACCACTTTTAATTTTGCGTAGACCTGTAATGGCTTCAATTAACTCGGATTGACCATTACCATCAATACCAGCAATACCTACGATTTCACCTTTACGAACATTTAAATTAAGACCTTTCACTTTATCAATATTTCGATAGTCTGTAACAACCAAGTTCTCAATCGCAAGCACTTCGTCAGTCGGTGTCGCATCCGTTTTTTCCGTTTTGAATTCAACCTGACGGCCAACCATCATTTCAGCAAGCTGATCAGGATTTGTGGCAGCGGTTACAACTGTGCCAATCCCTTCTCCCTTACGGATAATCGTCACACGGTCTGAAACTTCCATAATTTCTTTTAGCTTATGCGTAATTAAAATAATGGATTTACCCTCTGCGATAAGACGGCGCATTATTTGAATTAATTCGGTAATTTCTTGCGGTGTTAATGATGCAGTTGGTTCATCAAAAATTAAAATTTCGGCACCACGATACAATGTTTTTAATATTTCTACACGCTGTTGCATACCAACCGTGATATCCTCGATTTTGGCGTTCGGATCAACATCTAATCCATACTTTTCAGAAAGTGCTTGTACTTTCTTAGCCGCATCTTTTATATTCACAATTCCCATTTTAGTAGGCTCAGTGCCTAAAATGATATTTTCTGTTACCGTAAAGTTTTCTACCAACATAAAATGTTGATGCACCATGCCAATCCCTAAATCATTGGCAATATTCGGGTTTGTAATTTTTACAGCCTTCCCACGTACACGAATTTCGCCACCCTCTGGTTGATACAAACCAAAAAGGACGTTCATCAAAGTCGATTTACCTGCACCATTTTCACCTAGCAATGCATGAATCTCGCCTTGTTTCAGTTGGAGGGTGATATTATTATTCGCCACGAAATTACCGAATTCTTTACGGATTCCTAGCATTTCAATCACATAATCCAAATTTGTCACTCCCTTAATAGGCACTATTATTAAGTATTTTCATCTTAGCGTATAGTATCTGCTGCTACATGATGGATGGTACAGATAAGCCATACGTCCAGTAATAAATTTTCTACTAGAGGCTATATTTTATTACCGATTTAATATCCCACCTATAGAGGTAGATGTTTTGCTAAATTAATACAGGAAAGGTCATCGTTAGAAACCTTTCTTCTATTAACTTGTTACCATCATTATTCAAATCATAATTACTACCTCTATAAGGTTTCTATAAATCTAGTTAAATAGAGTATTGCGAATAATCTAAATATAACGATAGATTGAAAAATCATCATAAGGTCCTTCTAAGAGTCCCTTATGATGATCAAAAGATGAATTATTTTTCCACTTTTTCTGGAACTTTGATTTCACCCTTAGCAATTTTTTCTTTATATTCGTCGATTACTTTTTGTACATCTTCTGGAATCGCACCGCGAGAATCCGCAAGTTTAACGCCGTCTTCAGCTAAACCGTAAACAAGTGTTTCTCCACCTGGGAAATCACCATTTTTCGCTCTATTTGAAATATCTACTACTGCTGTATTAACACCTTTTAACATAGAAGTTAATGTAACGTTTGTTTTATCGTCTACTTTACCTTCTTCGTATTGGTCAGCATCTACACCGATAACCCATACATCAGCATTTGGATCTTTCGCTTTACGCTCTTTTGCTTCAGAGAATACACCGTTACCAGTTGCACCAGCAGCGTGGAAGATTACATCTACACCTGAAGAATACATGCTGTTCGCTGTAATTTTACCAAGATCTGCTTTATCAAACGCACCAGTATATTTTACTTGAATATCGATATCTGGGTTTACTGCTTTAGCCCCTTCAACGAAACCAGCGTGGAAGCGGTTAATAACTGGAATATCAACGCCACCTACGAAGCCGATTTTACCTGTTTTAGATGTTTTCGCTGCAGCAACACCTGCTAAGAAAGCACCTTCTTGCTCTTTGAACAGTACGTTTACTACGTTGTCTGCTTCTACTTCAGCATCGATTAATGCAAAGTGGTTATCTGGATTTTCAGAAGCAACTGCATCAATTGCATCAGCCATCATGAATCCGATACCAAATACTAAGTTAAAGTCACGACGAACTAAGTTGTTTAAGTTTGTTTCATAGTCAGCATCTGAAGCTGATTGTAGGTAGTCAAAACCACCATCACCTTTTGATAAATCATGCTCTTTACCGTAAGCTTGTACACCTTCCCATGCAGATTGGTTGAATGATTTGTCATCAACGCCACCTACGTCAGTAACCATCGCTACTGAGAAAGCTTCTTCTGTGCTTTCGCCACCTGAAGCATTGTCATTTTCTTTCGCTGGCTTTTCGTCGTCTTTCGTACCACAAGCACCTAAAATAGCACTTGCCGCTAATACTGATGTTAATACTAAACCAAATTTACGTTTTTTCATTTAATTAACCCCCCAAAGGTATTGTAATTAGCAGGAAAAAATTTAGAAATGTTCTACACCCGTTTACGAACTACATGGAAGCTGAATTTATCAGCTCGGAAATAATTTTTTGAATAGAGCACTACTTGATCATGATCATCATAATGCAATTGCTTTAACACTAAAAGAGCTGTCTCACGTCCACAATTTAAAATCGGTGAGGCTTGTTCATGATACCCAACTGGATCAATATAGGTTACAGCATAAGCTACATGAATTTTGCCAGATTGCTCAAGTGCAGAGAACAGTGAAACTTCTTTTTTTTCGACAAAGTCAGTAGGCAGGAAGCTTGCAGGTAGCCTGTCTATGCAGTATACTACTGGCTCACCATCCGCTGTTCTGACACGTTCAATCGTGAGTATTTTATCGTCGCCATCACTTTGGAAGCGTTTTAAATCTTCCTCAGAAGGCACATGCTCAGTCGCTTTTAAAAATCGCGAACCTGGCTCCATACCTGCTGCCTCGATCATAGAAGAAATACTAGATAAATGCTCGATGCCTGATGTAAACAACGGCTTCGGGTTGACAAAAGTCCCAACCCCATGTCGGCGCACAATCACATTTTCCTCTTCCAACAGTCGAAGTGCTTCTCTAAGTGTTGCTCGACTGACTCCTAGTGATTTCGATAATTCAAATTCTGAAGGCAGCTTTTCATTTTCTTTAAAAATGCCAGCCTCGATGTCAGATTTTAAACGATCGATTACTTGAAGATAGAGATGACGATGATCTGCTTTAATAGTCACATATATCACCACCAAAATCAGAGATCAGACATCTGATGTACAACATTCCTACTAATCGTTCATAAATATAACATTTTTGCAGAATGAAATAAACAGTTTTGAGTAAAATCTGTTATAGAATTCATTCTTTCTTTATTTTATCTGCAAATTTTTGGACAAAAATACAAATGCTCTCGCCATTTTCGTCTTCATTTTTTGCTTAGTTATCGTATTGGTGAACAAGTACTTGACGAGGTTTACTACCCTCTGGAGGCCCAACAATACCGCGTTGCTCCATCTGATCAACAATACGTGCAGCTCTTGAATAACCAATACGGAAGCGACGTTGAAGCATAGAGACAGATGCTGTTTGCATATTGACAACTAATTGGACTGCTTCATCATACAAATCATCTGTTTCCTCTAAAATGGTCTCTTCTTCAGTAGGAATCATCTCCTCCTGATACTGAGCTTTTTGCTGTTCTATAACAAAATGAACGACTGCCTCCACTTCTTGATCTGATAAAAAGGCACCCTGCACCCTTTTTGGTTTAGAAGCTCCAGCAGGTAAAAATAACATATCGCCTCGTCCTAATAATCGTTCAGCTCCACCCATGTCTAAAATTGTTCTTGAGTCAATCGCGGAAGAAACTGCAAAAGCAATTCTGGATGGAATATTTGCTTTAATGACACCTGTTAAAACATCTACACTTGGTCGTTGTGTGGCAATAATCAAATGAATGCCAGCTGCCCTTGCCATTTGCGCTAAACGTGTAATCGAATCCTCTACATCACTTGATGCGACCATCATCAAATCCGCTAACTCATCTACAATAACCACAATATAAGGTAGCTTTGGATGCTTTTCCTCTGTTTGATCATTAACCTTTTGGACATGTGCATTATAGCCCTCAATATTTCTTGTACCTGTATGAGAAAACAAATCATAGCGGCGTTCCATTTCAGATACCACTTTTTTCAGTGCTTGCGAAGCTTTACGTGCATCCGTTACGACAGGCGCTAATAAATGTGGAATCCCATTATAAACGTTTAATTCAACCATTTTTGGGTCTATCATCATGAGCTTCACTTCATGCGGTTTTGTACGCATTAGTATGGATACAACAATGCCATTTATGCAAACACTTTTCCCACTACCTGTAGAACCAGCTACAAGTAAATGTGGCATTTTATTGAGCTCTGCTAATACAGCTTGTCCTGTAATATCTCGACCAAATGCTACTTGTAATAATGCTTCAGGCTTAGCACCATCTTTCGATTCTAATACCTCACGAAGTGTTACAATGGCTACCTCACTATTAGGTACTTCTATACCAATCGCAGATTTCCCAGGAATTGGCGCTTCCATACGAATATCTTTAGCTGCCAATGCTAATGCAAGATCATCTTGCAAATTGACAATTTTGCTTACTTTTACACCAATATCTGGTAAAATCTCGTACTTCGTAACAGCAGGACCTAAATGCACCTGTGTCACCTTTGCCTTTACGCCAAAGCTTTGTAACGTCTGCTCAAGCTTTTTGGCATTTGCCTGAATCACTGAATATTCACCACTTTGATCATGTTGTGGAGGTAATTGTAATAAATTATATGATGGGAGCTGATAATCTGCATTTTCTACTGCATCTGTGCCCTGAATCTGGACATCATCCGATGCTTCTTCAAGGTCATTTTCCACCATGTGAGTTGTATCAATCACTTCTCTTTCCTGTGAAACATTCTGTGTAAAAGCAGAAATAATTGGTTCATGTGGTATTTCTTCTTCTTGTTCAGGCATATCTATAGATTGATTAACAGCTGCTACTTCATCCCCACTCTCTATTCTTGAACGACGATTATTTGGTTTTTTCGGTGTATTTTTTTTCTTATCACGATGCTTTTTTTTCCATTTACCAAATATATCTGGCGTTTTTTCTGCTAAATAAGGCACTAATGCTTTACCAGTGACAAGAATTAAACCAATAAAGAAAATAACCCAAGCAACAACTTTTGCCCCCGAGGCTTCAAACAGCACATGAAGCCCACTAAATAGTAGGGCACCAATCATGCCACCCCCTAAAGCATTACTACGATGAATGATACCATCTGTATTAATCAAAATTCGCCATGATTCACGTAGCACAGAATCAGATAGTAGACCACCTGATTTGGATAGTTGTTCAAATAATATGCCATGACTAAAAATCGTTAAGCTCATAACAATGAGGAACATGCCAAGTATTAATCGATCCTTTATCCCAACTTTTTTACGACCAATCATCATTAACAATGCAACAAATATAAGCATAAATGGAACAGCAAAATGTAAATTACCAAAAAGGAACATGGCGATTGTTTGTAGAATCCGCCCGATCATGCCGTATTCAAAAATCATAATGACTGCTAATGCAATTAAGAGCAACCCTAATATTTCGTACATAAGCGGATGCATTTCTTTTTTTTCTGTTGTCGCTTTACTTTTAGTAACTTTTTTTCTCTTACTAACTGCCATCAAATTCACCTTCTTCTGCAATCCATTCTATATATGTAGCGAATCATCACATGTAGAACTTGAATATTTCAAAAAAAGGATTTTCCACCGCAATTGGGAGAAAATCCTTTATCATTTATTTTTTCCTCAAAGCATATACGATGAGCTTGTTCAATTAATATTCCATAATAATAGGAATAATCATTGGGCGACGTTTTGTTTTTTGGAATAAATACGTATTTAGCGTATCTCTAATTTCTTGTTTTATGTTCGTCCATTCAAAGGTTTCTTTCCCAACGTACTTTTCAATCACATTCCTCGCAATGTCAGAAGCCTCAATCATTAATTCCTCTGATTCTCGTACATAGACAAAGCCTCGTGATAAAATTTCTGGCCCAGAGGCAATTTTCTTTTGTGCTCGATTTAATGTTACCACCACAATGAAAATACCATCCTGCGATAATAATTTACGGTCACGAAGGACAATATTACCTACATCGCCTACACCAATACCGTCAATTAAGACATTACCAGCTTGTACACGACCACTCATGCGCATTTTATTATTTTTATATTCTACGATATCCCCTTTATCAGCGATAAAAATTTGGGATTTTTGCATACCTAGCTGTTGTGCTAATTTAGAATGCGCAATTAGCATACGGTATTCTCCTTGTACGGGAATAAAGTACTTTGGTTGCATCAAGTTTAGCATCAGCTTTAAATCTTCTTGGCTACCATGTCCTGAAACATGGACATTTTTGCTAGAAGTCAAAATTTCAGCGCCTGCTTTTGACATAGAGTTCATTGTATTCGCCATTTGAACTTCCATGCCAGGAGAAGGTGTAAAGGTAATTAGTACCGTGTCACCTTGTTTAATTTTAATGTCACGATGGTGCTTACGGACAATTTTTTCTAAAGCATCGAGAGGTTCTCCTCTGTTGCCTGTTGCAATAATGATAATTTCATCATCTTGATATTTTTGCATTTCCGAGATCGGAATAATTGTATCTTCTTCGACTGTTAAATAACCAAGCTGTACGCCTAAATCAACTGCCTTTTCCAATGGTTTGCCCACAATTACAACCTTACGGAATGATTTCTGTGCTTGAGCAAATACTTGTTGAATTCGAATAAAATTCGATGCGTAAACAGCTACTAAAATACGACCTGGTGCTGAGTGGAATGTTTTTGATAATTGTTCTTCAATGACAATCTCTGATGTCGTATATCCTGGTCGCTCAGCTTCGCAAGACTCAGATAGTAAAATGAAAACGCCGTCTTCTCCTAGCTGTGCCATTTTTGCTAAATCAGGTTTAAATTTACCTGTCGCTGACTGATCGAATTTAAACTCTCCTGTATGAACAATCGCGCCTTCAGATGTATGGAACACTACCCCTAACGAATCGGGAATACTATGTGTTGTGTGGAAGAATGTTACATACGTTGAGTTAAAATTCATACGACTACGGTTTGTTACTTCAAAAAACTTCACTTGATGTGGTGCAGGTAATTCTTTTAAATGTTCCTTTGCTAATGCAATAGTTAATTTCGATCCGTACACAGGTGCCTTTATTTTTTGTAATACATAGGCAATAGAGCCAATTGCATCTTCATGACCATGTGTTAAGAAAATACCTTTCACACGTTCTTTATTTTCTTCTAAGTAAGTAATGTCAGGAATCACGATATCTATACCTAGCATTTCATCTTCTGGGAACATTAAGCCGCTATCCACCACAAATAGCTCTTCATCAATTTCTACTACGTACATGGCTTTCCCAATTTCGCCTACACCACCAAGAGGGATGATGCGGATTAATTCATTTTTCTTTTTTGTCAATTTATTTCCTCCTAAAAAATATCCCGAACAGCAACCACTTAACATTTATTATACGGTTTGCAAAGCTTTTGCACAAATTAAAAATACATGTTTCACGTAGGAAATAGATTTTCCTGCTATTTGCTTATTACTAGCAGATGGAAAACAAATATTGGCTATCCTGTATAAATAGAGCTAAATAAGTATTTGTAAGGACGAGGAGTTACAAATTTTGTACATACTTTTTATTTAAAAAATATAAAAAACGAGGCTGAAATGCTATCAGCCTCGCTCCTATTTATCTAAAACTTTTCGCTTTTTCTTGATACGTATCCCAAATTCGGTCAAAATTAGCTTTCTCTTCATCTGTCATTTCCATCATCGGCAAACGAACATTGAGTGTATCAAATCCTAATTTTGTCATCGCATATTTAATCGGTGAAGGGTTGGGCTGAGCGAACAGCGCACGTACTAAAGGTAATAAGGCTCGGTGAATTTGGGCTGCTAGCTTATGATTTCCTTCTTCAAACGCTTTAATCATTAATTGCATATCATTGCCTACCACATGGGCAGCTACAGAAATAACACCTGCTCCGCCAATGGCCATTAGTGGGAGTGTTAAACCATCGTCCCCACTATACACTAAGAAATCATCAGCTGGATCAACATTCTCAATAACATCACCCATCTGATCTAAGTTACCGCTCGCTTCCTTAATCCAAGCAATATTAGGAATCTTGCTTAATGCAACAGAAGTTTCATAGGCAACATTGACCCCAGTACGCCCTGGAACATTATAAAGCATAACAGGGAGACTAGTTTGTTTAGCAATGGTTTCAAAGTGAGCATAAATCCCACGTTGATTTGGCTTATTATAGTAAGGAGCTACAAGCATAATGCCGTCTGCTCCATTTTCTTCTGCCTTATGTGTCATCGCGATAGAGTAAGCTGTTTCATTATCCCCAGTACCTGCAATAACTGGTACGCGACCTGCTACTTTCTCTACTGTAAAGCGTACAACTTCAATTTTCTCTTCTGTAGACATAGTTGGGTTTTCAGAAGTCGTACCACAAGCAACAATACAATCAGTACCATTGTCTATTAAATGATTAATAATACGTTCTAGTTCTGGATAATTAATCGTGCCATCATTTTTGAACGGCGTAATCATTGCCGTTCCAATTCGACCTAAATTCATCCTTACACCCCTCTTATAGTAAGTTATCCTCAAGCATTGCTTCTGCAATTTGGATAGAGTTTAATGCGGCGCCTTTTAATAAATTGTCAGAAACGATCCATAGATGGAACCCTTTGCTGTTGTCTAAATCTTGACGGATACGTCCTACAAAAGTAGCGTCTTCCCCTTCTGCATAAATAGGCATTGGGTAAGTTTGTGTTGCAATATCATCTTGTAATACCACACCTGGTGCGTTGCGTAATACTTCGAAAATCTCTTGGATTGACGCGTCTTTCTCTACCTCAATATAAACAGATTCAGAGTGACCTGAAACGACTGGCACACGAACACAAGTAGCAGCTACTTTTAGCTCTGGTGCATGCATGATTTTTTTCGTCTCATTAATCATTTTCATTTCTTCGTATGTAAATCCATTATCTGTGAATTTATCGATTTGTGGAATGACATTACGAGCAATTGGGTAATGACGTTTATCACTACCAGACGGTAAAATATTTGCTTCTACATCTTTACCTGCATCCCAGTTTTCGCTTTGTGCCTTTAATTCTTGGATCGCAGAAATCCCTGCACCTGATACTGCCTGATAAGTTGAAACAATTACTTTTGTTAAACCAAATGCATGACGAATTGGTTCAAGCGCAGCTACCATTTGAATTGTCGAGCAGTTTGGATTCGCAATAATTCCCTTATGCTTCGCTAAGTCGCCTCGATTCACTTCAGGCACGACAAGCGGTACCTCTGGATCCATACGAAAATGGCTCGTATTATCAATAACTACTGCACCACGCTTAGCTGCTTCTGGTGCAAGCACAGCTGATACTGAACCACCAGCTGAGAATAAAGCGACATTGACGCCTTCGAAAGCCTCAGGTGTCGCTTCTTCAATTGTATATGTTTCCCCATTAAATTCGATTGATTTTCCTGCTGAACGAGCAGAAGCTAGAAATTTAATATGTCCAATCGGAAATTTACGTTTAATCAACTGCTCCATCATTTTCGATCCTACTGCACCTGTTGCCCCAACAACCGCAACTGTTAACTGCTTTGTCATCTGTCATCTCTCCTTGAATACATGTTCCATAATGTGTGCTATTGTATCACAAAAATACTGAAAATTGTGTGTAATCTCTTATTTATTTGAAATATTGTATCAACAGCGGTTGTAATTGCTTTTTCTGCGTAATTGCTGCATGAACAGTATCCACCATTTGCTCAAAATCAGCAATTAAAGAATTTGGTTTGGAGTGAGGGGCATCCTGACCAAAGGGAATAAAATATATATTTTTGGCATTTAACAGTTTCATAATATTTATGCCATTTAAGCCTAGTGCATCGTTTGTGGAAATACCTAAAACTACAGGCGAACCATTACGCAAAGTAGCCTTTGCTGCCATTAACACAGGACTATCTGTTGCCGCATTAGCAAATTTACTTATGCTATTGCCTGTCATGGGGGCTATGACCATTGCATCTAATGGATTGGATGGGCCAAATGGCTCCGCCTCTTTTATAGAAGAAATAACTTTTTCTCCTGTCAAAGCTTCTATTTTGGCAATCCACTCTTCACCTGTACCAAAGCGTGTAGCTGCATGTAAAACGGAATGGGTAATGATTGGAATAACTGTTGCTCCGACATCAATAAAATTTTGGATTTTAGGTACTACATCTTCATACGTACAATGAGAAGCAGTAATACCTAAGCCAATTCGTTTCCCCGTTAACAATTTTCTTCCTCCTCTATTGCCTTGCACAATATTGTAGCAGCATCATGTGCAAAGTATTTCCCAGGCAATGATGGCAATAGTACATACGTTTGTAATTGATCAGAATCTATATCTAAACATCCTGGCTCTGAAGCCAAGTCATATAAAACAGTTGGAACATGCTCTATAAAAGACTCTGTAATCCATTTAGCAGGAATTGTATTAATAAAAATGCCATCTGTAATAGACCATTGGCGATCATCTAAATTCGTGGCTTTATAACCATAAGCTTTTGCTTCACTCACTTGTACAACTGAACGTGCAACAATATGAACATTTGCACCCATCTTAACTAGTAAAGAGGCGAGCATTTTTGCGATGCGACCAAAACCTGCGATTGTGAAATTTTGTCCGTAAATACATTTTTGCTCGAGTCCGTAAAACGTGGCGATAAATCCCTCCGCTGTTAATCGAGCATTTTGCCAAATAAATGATTCTTGTTGTAAATAGCAAATAGATTCATTTTTCTCTAGTAATTGCTTCCAATGCATTGTTAATCGACCTGTATAAAATTTCACTTGTGATATACCATAGAGCTGCTCAACTTCTATTTTTAATGGAAGAATAGGTAATACGATTTTATTAGGCTGGAATTCTAAAACAAGTTTATTTAACTCTTCGTTCCATACAGTTGTTCTTTTATAAAATACTGTTCTCAATGGACTTCTTAGCATTGTAGCTAGTTCCTTTAATCGGGAGTCCTCACCGATAACAAGCCATTTTTCGTTTTCCAAAAGCTCACCTCACTGTAAATATTCTGACTGTACTGTAGATGTCTTATTAAATAAAATACGATCTTCACCAATTAAAATAATTTCGTGCCAAGGTATCATTTCACTAACTTTCATTTTCTTTTTTTGGAATGGTAGTTTATCTTTCACAATTTCAAAACCATGTATTTTCCCTGTTTGCACATCTAATAGGCATTCTGTATGTGCCAGGATGCCAAAATGTACGCCACCCTCAATTTGAATTAACTCCTTATCCACCATCTCAGATAGTAGCATGCCTCATCTCCCTCCTTGAGCCGTTACCTCAATATATGCGGACTTTTTGCAAATCGTGACCCCTACCTAAAGTACGAATATGTTGCATTTTTATCGCTTTCTGTATATAGTGTGTATATACAGTTATAAGAGGTGATGATTTGTGCATATCCATTTAAGTAATGCGAGTGAAAAACCTATTTATGAGCAAATCACCATACAGCTCAAAGAGGCTATTTTAGCTAATAAATTACAGGCTGGTGATGCACTACCGTCTATCCGCGCTTTAGCAAAGGATTTAAAAATAAGTGTGATGACCACTAAACGTGCCTATGCTGATTTAGAGCGAGATGGTTTCATTGAAACAGTCGCTGGTAAAGGGAGCTTTGTCACAGAACGAAATCAAGACTTTCTACGTGAGGAGCTATTACGGCAAGTAGAGGGGCATTTGCAAAAGGCAGCAAAAATAGCGAAAACCGCTGGACTTTCTGGTGAAGAATTACAAGAACTACTATCTTTAATGTTAGAGGAGGATAAGTAATATGAATGCCATTGAAATTCATGATCTACATAAGGGCTTTGAAGGCTTTTTTCTTAAAGATATAAGTTTTTCCGTCCCTCAAGGCACGGTAATGGGTTTTGTTGGAGAAAACGGGGCTGGCAAATCAACAACGATAAAATGCATGCTGAATTTAATAAAAAAAGAATATGGCGAAATTTTGCTATTTGGCAAAGATCATGTCGAACACGAACTATCGATAAAAAACGACATCGGCGTTGTATTTGACGATTTACATGTACCAGAAACGCTAAATGCGACGCAACTCGACAAAATCATGAGAAAAGTATTTCAAACATGGGATTCAGACTATTATTTTGAAAGATTAGCTCAATTTAAGGTGCCAAAGAGGAAGAAGATAAAGGAACTATCACGAGGAATGAGGATGAAGCTATCAATTGCCTTAGCATTGGCACATCATCCAAAATTATTGATTTTAGATGAGCCAACAAGTGGATTAGACCCTATTATTCGGGATGAAATTCTGGATTTATTTTTAGCATTTATGCAGGATGAAACGCACAGCATTTTATTTTCATCGCATATTACAAGCGATTTAGAAAAAATTGCTGACTATATTACGTTAATTCATAATGGTGAGATTTTATTGAGCGAGAGTAAAGATGCTCTATTATATGAATATGGTATTTTCAAAGGTAACAGTGAGGAAGTAAACGACTTGCCAGAGCATGCTATTCTAAGAACCCGTCCTGGTGCGTTTGGAATAGAAGCATTAGTTCTGAAAAATGAAGTAAATGAGGCTTTCAGACTTGAAAGGCCTTCTATAGAAGATATCATGCTATTTTTCGTGAAAGGTAGTGTTTAAATATGGTAGGACTTATCCTAAAAGATTTAATGACCATTCAACGACAAATGAAAGCACAAGCATTTGTTCTTATATTTCTTTTTGTGATGGCGATTTTTATGCAGCAAAGCGCAATGCTTCTAGCTGTTATTGTTTTTATTGTTACGATACAAGCGATAACTGCGCTTAGCTACGATGAACAAAGTAAGTGGGATAAATACGCTAATACTTTACCAATTTCTAAAGCGGATATCGTTTTTAGTAAATATATACTCAGTGTGATGTTAATGATTTTCGGACTTGTTATGGCATTACCTATCCTATTTTTTATCAATTTTTTTACCAATAACGACATCACTTCAGAATTTTTCCTAACGTTTAATTTGATCATAACATCGGCGCTCTGTTTATTAGCCGTATTACTACCTATCTATATTAAATTTGGCTCTATTAAAGGAAGAATAGTCCTCATTGCGTTTTGTTTTATCCCTGGCTTCTTAACGGGGATGTTTAAAGAATATATCCCTGATATGACTCAAACGTTTCTATATTTAAAGCAATATGTCTATTTAGCACCTTTGGGCGGGCTATTACTGCTCTACCTCTCCTCTCTAGTTTCTACTGCTATTTATAAAAGAAAAGAGTTTTAGGAGGGATCTCATGCGAGCACTGTTGTTACAAAGAATTGTCGTACAAAAATGGACTATTCTTTTTACAATGACGATATGTTTACTTCTTCATTTTGTACATTTACCTTTTGTAGATAGTCCTTCTATCGGATTATTTGTTGTCGTTATTTCAGCCAACATCGTAGATAATTTATATAGAGGCGACCGTCAAGTAAAGTGGACAATGTATGTCAATACGCTACCTCTATCAAAGAAAACACAATTGCAATCCGATTTTTTATTTTGCTATGGCCTTATTGCATTGCTCTTTATTATCCTTGCGCCTATGTATTTCTCACAACCTGATGCATCTGAAAATTTTATCGAGCATCTTGCTATGTACTTTGCTTATATAAGTAGCGCCTCTTTCCTCATCTGTAGTCAATTTTATATTCAGCATCTTGATGAAACAGAGAGAATGCGAACGGTTAGAATGCTTACAGCTATTGTGCTTATCATTCTGCTAAATTTTGTTATTCATTATTATTTATCACTAGTAGCTGCAAATTTAATTATCTTATTCATACCAACACTGGTTAGTATCCTCATCACTTTTCTTGTGTTTCACAAATGTCTTTATTTATATTTGGCAAAGGAAATTTGCTAAACATTCATCTAAAAATAGGCTGCCTTATTTGGCAGCCTATTTTTAATCGTGTTGAATAGCAAAACAGTCAATTAAAAGGAAATGGATTTCATTGCAGGCTACTTGCTTTCCTATGAGCATGTGCAGAGCGGCTTCCTTCGCTACCTCTCCATTTAGAGAGGGTGACATGTCTCGCTATCCCCTTGAATCAAGTACCTTCCCTCGCCAGTTCATAAAGTGTTACCTTCTGGGTAAAGGTTTTCACTACTCATTTTATGGAGGGCTGTTGTCACTTATCCACATTGAAAATAAATGCCAATCTCCTATCTAATAATAGCTTGAACAAATACTATCTTATTAAAATATCTTTATTCGCTAGGACCTATGATTGAGATAGCTGGCTCTGCTTTTAAAATTTTAGCAATCAGCCGATCCACTGACTCCATCGATACGGCATCTATCGATTTAAGAACCTCGTCTACTGTTCGATGCTTGCGATGGACAAGTTCACTTGTTCCATTTCGATTCATACGAGCTCCCGTCCCTTCTAATCCAAGGACAAAGCTTCCTTTAAGCTGCTCTTTCGCATTATCAAGCTCCTCCTCTGTCACACCACCCGCTACAATATCTAATAAAGTGGCATCAATCGTGTGCTGAAGCTGTGCTAATTGCTGTCGACTAGTACTACCATAAATCGTAAAAGCACCTACATCTGCATAACACGATTGATAGGAGAAAATAGAATAGGCTAGCCCACGTTCTTCTCGTACTTCCTGAAACAATCGAGAACTCATATTGCCTCCAATTATATTGTTAAGCGCAATAAAGCTATACATATCTGGATCTTTTACACCAATTGCTGGATAGGAAATCGCGACATGTGCCTGCTCTGTATCGCGTATTTTTGTAATTTCCCCTGGATAAAATGAAGGATTTGTCAGGACAGGCGCAATAGCATGCGGTGAAGGTTGATAGTGACCAAATAAATCTTCAATCGTTTGCATAAGCTGAGATGAAATATTACCTGCAATAGAAATAACAACGGACTCTGGCCCATAATGTTTATCCATATATTTTCGTATAGCATCTACTGTAAATGTCTTTAATGTAGCAGCCGTACCTAGTATTGGACGACCGAGTGCATCATTCGGATACATGACACCCCACAGCTTCTCATGAACGTCATCATCAGGAGCATCTTCGCTCATTAAAATTTCTTCTAATACTACTTGTCGCTCTTTTTCTAATTCTTCTTCCGCAAAGGTAGAATTGAAAAACATATCTGCTAGTATTGTGACCGCAAGCTCCGCATGATGATCTAAAACTTTAGCATAGTAACATGTATTTTCTTTCGATGTGAAGGCATTTAGCTCTCCTCCGATTCGATCAAATTCTTCAGCAATTTGACGAGCTGAACGAGTTGTTGTGCCTTTAAACAACATATGCTCAATAAAATGTGTGATACCATTCTCTTCAGGTAGCTCATAGCGAGAGCCAGCATTCACAAAGATACCTAATGCCACTGATCTTACATGATCAATTTGCTCTGATACAATTCGAACACCATTCTGACATGTATGTACTTGAACCAAACTATCTCCCCCAATTATAAAAATCCTCTACTTTTCTTCTTGCTACTATCGAAAAAGGCTGCGCAATTTACGCAGCCTTTTAATCAATATTATTTTTCTTGTTCAGCGCGCTCTTTTTCCTCTTGAATTACTACTTTGCGAGATAAATTCACACGACCTTGCTTGTCGATTTCAATCACTTTCACAAGTAATTGATCGCCAAGTTTTAAGACGTCCTCCACTTGCTTTGTTCGTTCCTCTTGAATTTCAGAAATGTGAAGCAAGCCATCTTTCCCTGGGAAGATTTCGCAAAAGGCGCCGAATTTTTCAATACGTTTCACTGTTGATAAGTAGTATTCCCCTACTTTTGCTTCACGTACGATATCTTCAATAATTTGTTTTGCACGTGCATTCATTGCTTCATCAGCAGAAGAAATATAGATTGTACCATCTTGCTCTGTATCAATCTTAACGCCCGTTTCTTCAATAATTTTATTAATTTGTTTACCACCTGGTCCAATTACATCACGAATTTTATCAGGATTAATTTTTACAATAACAATTTTTGGTGCAAACGCAGATAATTGTTTACGTGGCTCTGGCAGTGTAGCAAGCATTGATTCTAGAATATGCATACGTCCAACTTTTGCTTGTGTCAGTGCTTCTTCTAAAATATTGCGAGATAAACCATCAATTTTAATGTCCATTTGTAGAGCTGTTACACCTTTAGCTGTACCAGCCACTTTAAAGTCCATATCGCCTAAATGGTCTTCCATTCCTTGAATATCCGTTAAAATAGAATAATGTTCACCTTTTTTAATAAGGCCCATTGCAATACCTGCAACTGGTGCTTTTAATGGGACACCTGCATCCATCATGGCTAATGTAGACGCACAAATAGAAGCTTGAGAAGTTGATCCGTTTGATTCAAGTACTTCTGATACACAACGAATTGTATAAGGGAAGACCGACTCATCAGGAATGACTGCTTCAAGTGCACGCTCACCTAACGCACCATGACCAATTTCACGACGACCTGGCCCACGGATTGGACCCGTTTCCCCTACAGAAAATTGTGGGAAGTTATAATGGTGCATAAAGCGTTTTGACTCTTCCACACCCAAACCGTCAATAATTTGTACATCACCAAGCGCACCTAATGTACAAATAGAAAGTGCTTGTGTTTGTCCACGTGTAAACAGACCTGAACCATGTGTACGTTGTAATAAGCCTGTTTCAGAAGAAAGTGGTCGGATTTCGTCAAGCTTACGACCATCTGGACGAATCTTATCTTCCGTGATTTGACGGCGTACTTCTTCTTTTACCATCTTGTCAAGAATTGTGTACACTTGTTTCATTGTTTCGTCATCTGCTTCTTGCTCTTCATAGGAAGCGATAACTCGCTCTTTAACAGCTTGAATTGCCTCATCACGAGCATGTTTCTCTGCCGTTTGAATTGCGTCATGCATATCAGTCTCACAAGCTGCTTTTATATCGGCTTGAATTGCTTCGTCAATTTCAAATAGTGTCACTGGTAACTTTTCTTTACCAACCTCTGCCACAATTTGCTCTTGGAAAGCAATGATTTTTTTGATTTCTTCATGACCGAACATAATCGCTTCTAACATGATTTCCTCTGGTACTTCAAGTGCTCCCGCTTCAACCATATTGATAGCATCTTTGTTCCCTGCTACAGACAAATGAATTGTTGAGCGATTCGATTGCTCTACTGTAGGGTTTACAATGAATTCTCCATCAATATAACCAACTTGTACACCTGCTATTGGCCCATCAAATGGAATATCAGAGATCGCTAATGCTAATGATGAACCAACCATTGCTGCCATTTCAGATGTACAGTCAGGATCATTTGACATAACCATAGAAATAACTTGTACTTCATTACGGAAACCATCCGGGAACATCGGACGAATCGGACGGTCGATTAAACGGCTTGCTAAAATCGCCTTTTCAGATGGACGTCCTTCACGCTTAATAAAGCCGCCAGGAATTTTACCTGCAGCATATAGACGCTCTTCATAGTTTACTGTTAATGGGAAGAAATCAAGTGGTTTAGGTGATTTTGACATTGTTGCTGTAGCAAGTACAGAAGTATCGCCATAGCGTACTAATGCGGCTCCGTTTGCTTGTTTTGCTAACTGTCCTACTTCAATTACAAGTGGACGGCCAGCCCATTCATAGGAATAGACTTTCTTTTCGTTCATTCAATGAACCCCTCTCTATTATAAAAACACTTACTTCGTCTGTATGTACTAATAGTAAGTGTACCAAAAATGCTTGTTCTATGCTAAATAATATTTCATGAAATAATCATACATTTAAATTCAGTTATTGCCAATTTATTTAAGATTTATTTCATTATTTTATTGAAAAAGCATTTTTGGTATATGGTTTTTTCTATATTGATTCCTTCTTGACGAAAAGTAATGTATGTAAATGGAAATAACTGCTTCGCTAACATTAGTTTTTCAAATACAAGTTTAAACAATAGACTTATTATAACATGGAGCTTATCATACAACATCCTATAAGGTAAAAGAAAGTTGGATCATCTAGGAAAGTTAGTAAGTCAGGCAAATAATAGTCGGGATTTACATAGTGTTGAAAAGTAAAACCATCAATAGAATTTTTGTGAAAGTTGCGTAAGTGAGTAAAACTGGATCATCGGACGCCCAGTGAAACGGAAGTCACCCCCTCACCTTGCAAAAAGGGCTTTTCTGCTAGTGACATTTCTTTTTTCAACAACTTAAATACCCCACCCATATAATGGGCGGGGTATATTCAGACTAATGAGTAGTCTCCTAATATAAGATATGTAAAAAGTTTATTATGTAATTTTAACAGGTTGAACAACTTCTTTTTTCTTATTTCTCGCCATCTTTTCACCTATGATTGGCATAATGAAGCGGTCAAGCCCGAATTTCCCAGCATTATAACCAGCAACGGCTATAAAGATTGCAAGTAAAATATCCCAAGGATTGCTAGATATAGTACCTGCCATTAGGAAGGCAAAATTCATGACCATACCAAAAAATGCAGCATATGTCGTTAAGCATCCCAGAATTAATCCTAGCCCTACTAAAAATTCTCCCCAAGGCACAAGAATATTAATTAGCTCAGCATTTGGCAAAGCAAATGATTCAATAAACTTTACATACAGTGGGTATGCGAGCTCTTCTCCACTTGTCACTGGATTTGCAATAGCATTGGCTAAAAAGCCAGATGCATCAAAGCCATTAAACAATTTTCCCCAACCTGCTGTAAGCCAATGCCAGCCTAAATAAACACGAATAACTGTTAAAATACCTGCAACAATATTATTCTCTCTTAATAATTGGTTAAACATCCTACTCACCCTTCTAAATGATTTAGTTTACATTTCACCAACTATTAACATAGAAAGTTTTCTAACCCATAGCCATCGTTTACTAGTATTCAATGATAGCATTTAGATTGTATGATTGACGCTTATGTACCAATTTTGAGCCTCTATCCTATAATTTGCTGGATTGTATTTCATGAAATATAATAGCAATCTAGCCTTCAATTTATCTACTTCAATTACACTTGCAAATGATGATCACAATGACTATAAATGGGCTGTGAAATGTGATTAGAATATATCACCCTTTTATCAAGTATCAAATCATTTTTATCTATCGTTCATCGTAGTGTAAAAAAGTTATGGCTTATTGTTGAACAAAATTAACAAGATTATCTCAAAAAAAGACTGTAGACAAACATCAGTTTGTCTACAGTCTAATATAGGATTACTTTTGCTATTAATTAGCGACGTAAGCCTAAACGGTTGATTAATTCACGGTAACGTTGTACGTCTGTTTCACGAAGGTATTTTAATAAGTGACGACGACGACCTACCATTTTAAGAAGACCACGCTCAGAGTGGAAATCTTTTTTGTGAGTACGTAAGTGAGTATTTAGAGCATTGATTTCCTCTGTTAATACTGCAACTTGTACTTCTGGTGAACCAGTGTCACTTTCGTGAGTACGGTACTCAGCGATAATTTCGTTTTTACGTTCTTTTGTAATAGCCATTTGTATGGACCTCCTAAATTATAATTAATCCCCATTAGCACAGTAAACGTTGGAGTCATCGATATACCGAGCTAAGGTTAAGCATTTATGCACTTATGAATATTACCATAAATCACATAGTCAAGCAAGTAAAACGTCGACTTGGCTAATGTGACTACAGTAATGAAGTACTTCTTATAGCTGGTTAAAGTAACGGATTGCTTCTTGTTTATCCTTTTCAATTTGTGTTTTCAAGGCCTCAATACCATCGAATTTCCGTTCACTTCGTATACGTTTATACCATGCCACATGTACTTCTTCACCGTAGATATTTTTATCAAAGTTTAAAATATGGACTTCAATCGATAATTGCTTATCATTTGGATCTTTGAAAGTTGGCTTATAGCCCACGTTGCAAACACCATCATACCAGTTATTTTGTACAAGCAGACGAACAGCATAAACACCACTAGCTGGAATAAACGTTCCTTCTAATGCTTGGACATTTGCAGTAGGGAAACCAATAGTACGACCACGTTTATCACCATGGACAACAATCCCATTGATTTCAAACGGTCTCCCTAATAAAACTGTTGCTTCTTCCATATCGCCTTCTTGTAATAGCTTGCGTATACGGGTAGAGCTGATTTTCTCAACATCATCTGTTTTCTTCTCAACAATTGTAACGCCATAATCACCATTACTTAATAAACGCATATCTTCCATTGTTCCCTTACCAAATGCTCCAAACGAATAATCGAAGCCAGCTGTCACATGCTGAATATTTAATCCACGGATAAATGTATCAATAAATGCCGCTGGTGAAAGTTTGGCAAAATCTGAAGTGAAGTGGACAACGAATACCGTATCCACACCCTGTTCTTCAAACAGCTGTAATTTCTGTTGTAAGAGTGTAATATAAAAAACCTTTTCGTTACGTCCACCAAGGACTAATGAAGGATGTGGATCGAATGTCATCACTGCAGTTGGAATTTGTCGCTTGTCGCCCTCTTCCTTAGCTGCCTTGATAACTGCTTGATGCCCTCTATGTACACCATCGAAAAAGCCAAGAGCTAATGAATACGGCTGCATGCTTTCTCGTTGCTGTAATTGATGTGGGTATTTTAAATGAATGACCTCCATTGAAAAATCCTCCTACTCTATCGTCGGAAACATCTTATGTGGCTTCATCAAACCATCCTTTGTTGGGTGAGCTTGATAAACCGCAACTGCCTTTCCATTGATTCCATACACAATTTTATCATGACTATTTAATAATGCATCTGCTGGAAGCACTTGTCCATTGAAAATTTCTTTTTCATTGGCATTCGTAATCTCAATATATGGATAGTCTGCTAATGCATACTCGACAGGTAAAATGCAGGAAGCTACTTGCTCAGTCTCCATTAGCTCAGCAACCTGTGCTAACGTAAAACAATTATCCTGTGTAAAAGTACCAGAAGCAGTACGTACAAGCTCCTTCATATGTGCTGGATAGCCAAGAGCCTCACCAATTTGCACAGCTAGTGTTCGAATATATGTCCCTTTACTACAAGCGATACGTACTGGAAATGTGATTTCTTGTCCCTCATAATGTGCTAGCTCATCAAGTAGCTCTAAATTATAAATTGTTACTTGGCGAATTGGTCTTTCAACACTTTCACCTTTTCGCGCATATTCATAGAGGCGCTTCCCATTAACTTTTACTGCTGAAAACATGGGTGGTGTTTGTTCAATAACTCCAGTCAATGAAGCTAAAACCTCTAACAACTGCTCACGAGAAAATTTTTTTATCGTAAGATCTTCTTCAACGGTTTCACCTTCTGCATCCTCGGTTGTCGTGGTACGACCGATTGAAATGATTGCTTCATAGGTTTTCCCTGCGTCAGTTAAATATTCTGCTATTCGTGTTGCTTGGCCAATACAAATTGGTAGTACGCCCTCAACACCTGGATCCAGTGTACCTGTATGCCCAACTTTTTTTGTCCGCAAAATTTTACGTAATTTAAAGACACAATCATGGCTTGTCATGCCTCTTTCTTTCCAAAGCGGTAAAATACCGTTCATATAGCTCCTCCCAAACTGCTTACTCTATCATTTATTTATTCATTGGCAATATAACTTTTTCCATGAAGCTAAAAAGTCTGCCTGCATAAACATGCATGTGGCAGACTTTTTTAGCTTATTCTTTGTGTAAATCTCTTAACAATGAATCAATACGGTTCCCATATTCAATCGATGAATCAAATTCAAAGATTAATTCTGGTGTACGTCGTAAACGAATGCGTGATCCGATTTCAGAGCGAATGAAGCCCGAAGCTTTTACTAAAGCTTTAAGCGTTTCCTCTCGTTCACGTTCGTTGCCTAAAGATGTAATATAGATTGTCGCTTGCTGTAAATCACCCGTTACTTCAACACCTGTAACAGTCACAAAACCAACACGCGGATCTTTTATTTTACGGCCAAGAATATCACCAAGCTCCTTTTTCATTTGCTCGGCAACACGGTTTGAACGTAGAGACATAATTTGTCACCTCTATTTCGATGTACAGATAGTTGTGTGTTCCATGCTTTCGTAAGCTAGACAACTATCTACTACTACTTATAAATAATCTCGCCACACATTAAGCTGTTCCCATGACGGATTTGACTCTAAATAGTGGAGCGCGTGATTAATTTCTCGTTCAGCTGCTTCTTTGGACGAAGAAACAGCAACAAGTGCTAATTTCGTACGCTGCCATACATTTTGATGGTCAATTTCCGCAATAGAAACGTTAAATTTCTGCTTTGTGCGGGTAATCATACGCTGTAAGACAGCACGCTTTTCCTTTAACGAATGGGCAGTTTGAATGATAAATTCAACCTCTGCATACACGATCATTAGGCGCGTTTAACCTCTTCCATAATATAGGCTTCAATAATGTCGCCTTCTTTAATATCGTTGAAGTTTGTAATCGTAATACCACATTCGTATCCTTTTGCCACTTCTTTTACTTCATCTTTGAAGCGTTTAAGCGTATCTAGCTCACCTTCAAAAATAACGACGTTATCACGGATCACACGTACACCTGAATCACGTGTTACCTTTCCTTCTGTTACATATGAACCAGCAATTGTACCAACTTTTGATACTTTAATTGTTTGACGAACTTCTGCTTGACCAATAATTTTTTCTTCAAATTCAGGATCAAGCATACCTTTCATTGCTTGTTCAATTTCTTCAATTACTTTATAGATAATGCGGTGTAAGCGAATATCTACACCCTCTTCTTCTGCTGCACGTTTTGCGTTAACATCCGGACGTACATTAAATCCAATAACGATGGCATTAGAAGCTGCTGCAAGAGAAATATCAGATTCGGTAATAGCTCCAGCACCTGTATGAATAATTTTCACATTTACGCCTTCCACATCAATTTTCATTAGGGAGGCTGCCATAGCTTCAACAGTACCTTGAACGTCAGCTTTCACAATTAAGTTGAGCTCTTTCATTTCGCCTTGGCTCATTTGTTCAAATAAGTTATCAAGCGTTACACGTTGTTTTTCTGAACGTTGTGCTTGAATCGCTGACATTGCTCTTGTTTCTCCAACTTGACGTGCTGTTTTCTCGTCTTCAAAGACAACGAAACGGTCACCTGCTTGAGGTACATCATTTAAACCTGTAATTTCAACTGGAGTTGATGGGCCAGCTTCTTTTACTCGACGACCTTTGTCATTTACCATCGCACGTACACGACCATACGTATGACCTACAACGATTGGGTCACCTACTTTTAATGTTCCATCTTGTACTAAAAGTGTAGCAACAGAGCCACGACCTTTATCAAGCTGAGCTTCGATTACTGTTCCAAGTGCTAAACGTTCTGGATTTGCTTTAAGCTCGCCTACTTCAGCTACAAGTAAAATCATCTCTAACAATGTATCAATGCCTTCACCTTTTAACGCTGAAATTGGAACGAAAATTGTATCTCCACCCCATGCTTCAGGAACTAAGCCATGTTCTGTTAATTCTTGCATCACACGATCTGGATTTGCCGATGGTTTATCCATTTTATTCACAGCCACAATTATTGGTACTTCAGCAGCCTTGGCATGATTGATCGCTTCTACTGTTTGTGGCATAACACCATCATCAGCAGCTACAACTAAAATTGTTAAATCCGTTACTTTTGCACCACGCGCACGCATTGTTGTGAAAGCTGCATGTCCTGGTGTATCAAGGAATGTAATTTTCTTGTCGCCTTCTGTAACTTGGTATGCACCAATATGTTGTGTGATACCACCAGCTTCTCCTGCTGTTACTTTTGTATGGCGAATAGAGTCTAATAAAGTTGTTTTACCATGGTCAACGTGACCCATAATTGTTACAACTGGCGGACGTTCTGATAAATCTGCCTCGTTTACTTCTTCTGTTTGCTCGAAGTGTGTTTCTAAATCCGTAATATCTACACGAATTTCTTCTTCCACTTCTACACCGTAGTCTGCGCAAATTAATTCAATTGCATCCTTATCTAATTCTTGGTTAATTGTTGCCATTACGCCAAGCATGAATAATTTTTTAATGATTTCAGATGGCTCACGGTGTAATTTTTTTGCTAATTCTGCAACTGATAATGATTCAACAAAAGTAATTTTTTCTGGAAGTTCCTTTTGTTTCACTGGAATTGATGGTTGATGCGTTTTTGGATGGCGACGTTTGCCTCCATGAATCCCTGGTTTTGGACGTTGGTTGTAACCACCGCCACCTCTACGATTATTATTGTTATTATTATTATTTTGTGTCATATTTCTATTTTGATTACCTTTTGTATTCTTAGATTTTTCGTTAGACGAATTTGAGTTTTGCTGTGCATGTTGCTGATTGTTTACTTTTGGCTTAGAAGTAGCAGATTGCTGCCTTTGTCCTTCTTGCTTTTTCACCGAATGCTGTGGTTTTTGCTGGCCATTTGATTGAGGTTTTTGTGCCATGTTTTGAGTTGATTGTTTTGCTACATTTTTCTCAGGTGTTGCTTTAAATGTTTGATTTAACTTTGCCACAGCGTCTTTTTCCAACATAGACATATGGTTTGTTACACTCACATTTAATTTACTTAGTGCTTCAATAACCTCTTTACTCGTTTTATTCACTTGCTTCGCATATTCATGAACTCTGATTTTGGTCATCTGCTCACCCCCGATTAGTTTTCGTTGAGTAGACTAGACAATTTACTTGCAAAACCTTTATCGGTAATAGCTAAAGCCACGCGGGCCTCCTTACCTGTAGCATGTCCTAGATCATATCGATCTCCAATTACATGATACTCAACGTTGTAGTACGTGCACTTATCT
This sequence comes from Lysinibacillus sp. JK80, assembly GCF_027557635.1. Classification (NCBI taxonomy): domain Bacteria; kingdom Bacillati; phylum Bacillota; class Bacilli; order Caryophanales; family Bacillaceae; genus Lysinibacillus; species Lysinibacillus sp. JK80. The sequence continues at coordinate 1,947,333 of NZ_CP058997.1, forward strand.
TGAATTTTTTTACTAGAGTTTTTAGAAGCATCGTTTGCAAGCAGTACTAGTTTAGCATTGCCATTGCGGACTTCCTTTACTACTAACTCTTCTCCTGAAATCACCTTACGTGCTCTTGCTGCGATTCCAAGCAAATTAAATATTGCTTGATTTATCATAAAATTGACTCCCTACGAATCAGCAAAATAAGTTCCTCGTATATTTCTTCAGGAATTTTCACATCAAGTTGGTGCCCTAATACATTTTTCTTACGCGCGAGGTCAACTGCCTGCTCTGATTTAGAGACATAGGCACCACGCCCAGGCTTTTTCCCGGAGACATCTACACTTACTTCGCCCTCTTTCGAACGAACAACACGTATCATCTCTTTCTTTGGTAGCATTTCTCCAGTTGCTACACATTTACGAAGAGGTACTTTTTTGTTTACAGCCATAAGAATCACCATTCCTCTCTGAAGCTTGTCGTAAGAGGTGGACAAGTCATGCTCTACTTGACGCTCTGACAGTATTCAGTCGGCGTAGGGGGCCCACTGAATACTGTCAGCTAACTTGTCACACGGGCTTTCTTACTTATTCTTCGTCGTCTTGATATAAGTCAACTGCTACATCATCAAAATCACTTTCTTCATCATGAGCAGGGATGAAAGTGCTTGTAGCCGAAGGATAAATACCTAATTCACGAGCATCAGTCTCACTCTTAATATCAATTTTCCAGCCAGTAAGCTTCGCTGCTAGACGAGCATTTTGCCCACGTTTACCGATAGCTAGAGATAATTGATAGTCTGGTACAACGACTGTTGTCGACTTTTCTTCTTCATTCACTTGTACATCTAATACTTTTGATGGGCTTAATGCATTAGCTACAAATACAACTGGGTCTTCAGACCATTCTACGATATCAATTTTTTCACCATTTAGTTCATTGACAATTGTTTGTACACGAGCTCCCTTTGCCCCAACACATGAACCAACTGGATCCACTTCCTCATTATGAGCGAAAACAGAAATTTTAGAGCGATCTCCAGCTTCACGTGCAATTGATTTAATCTCTACAATACCCTCATAAATTTCAGGTACTTCCATCTCAAATAATCGACGTAATAAACCAGGATGTGTACGAGACACAATCACTTGAGGTCCACGAGTTGTACGTTCCACTTTTGTAATATACACTTTAATACGATCATGTGGATGATAAGATTCACCTTGGATTTGTTCATTAACAGGCAATGCCGCTTCTACTTTCCCTAAACCTACATAGATATTACGAGCATCTAAACGTTCAACAACGCCAGTTACGATATCATCTTCACGGTCTACGTACTGCTCATAAATTAAACCTCGTTCCGCTTCACGTACGCGTTGTGTAACTACTTGCTTTGCTGTTTGTGCAGCAATGCGTCCAAAGTTACGTGGTGTTACTTCCTGCTCCACGATATCCTCTAGCTGATAGGCTGGATTAATGACTTTTGCATCTTCTAAAGAAATTTGCAAACGATCATCTTCTACCTCTTCCACAACATCTTTACGTGAAAATACACGAATTGAGCCCTTATCTAAATTTAAGTCTACTCGAACATTTTGTGCTTGGTTAAAGTTGCGTTTGTAAGCTGTAACTAATGCCGCTTCAATGGCTTCGATTAACACATCTCTTGAAATTCCTTTTTGTTCTTCTAGCGCATTCAGCGCATCTAACAAATCACTACTCATTTTGTTTTCACTCCTAAATATGCTTTATGCAGAAAAATCGATGGCAAGTCGTGCCAATGCGATTTTTTCTTGTTCAATTGTTACTGTTATTTTACGTGTTTTAATACGCACTTCCATCACTAATGTATGTTCATCGTATGACGTTAAGTAGCCTTGGAATTCCTTCATGTCCTTGATGGGCTCATAGGTTTTTACATAAATAAACTTGCCAACTGCTTTGACAAAATCCGTATCTTTTTTTAATGGACGTTCCGCTCCAGGCGAAGAAACTTCTAAATAATAGTTTTGTGTAATTGGATCTTTTTCATCCAATAACAAGCTTAGTCGTTCACTCACTTGAGCACATTGATCTATGTCAATTCCACCCTCAGGTGTATCAACATAGACACGTAAAAACCAGTTTCGTCCTTCTTTTACGAACTCAATATCCACTAGCTCAAGATTTAACTCATCCACAATTGGTTTAGCGAGCTCTTCAATTAAAGATGGTACTTTGCTCATTATTTCCTCCTGTATTTATCAAATTCTAGCGTATGAATTGTTCATCACTATCAGGTTAACGCAGTAATGAACCATAATAAAACAGAAATTCCACCAGTTGCTTTGGTGAAATTTTACGGTCTTACCTGCTGTTAGTCAAAATTTGTTTTGCTACGGTTAAACAACAGAAAAGAGCGGGTATGCCCCACTCTTTTGCTGGAAAAATATCAACAAATTATTACCATTAGAATAGCACAGTTCTCGACACAATGCAAATTTCCTTCATTATAGATAACCATATTGTGTCAGGAATTTGAATTTACATTGTGACCTTTCCATGCAAAACAATTGTAATACTAGAATAGCGATAACTGATTAGCATCAGGCATGCCTTCTAAACAACCAAGCTGGTCCATGTATTCGATAAGCGTTTTGGAAACACGACCACGTTGCTGTAAATCTTCCTTGGATAAAAACTCTCCCTCTTCACGAGCAGCTACGATCGTTTTCGCCACGTTGGTTCCAAGACCCGGAATTGCATCGAACGGAGGGATTAGTGAATTGCCATCAATAACAAACTCACTAGCTTGGGAACGATATAGGTCAACCTTTTGGAAACTCATACCTCGCTCACACATTTCCAATGCAAGCTCCAGCACCGTTAATAAGTTTTTCTCTTTAGTGGATGCATCTAAGCCTTTCATATTGATTTCATCAATCCGTGCTCGAATCATTTGCGATCCTTGCACCATTGCAATTAAATCAAAATCATCTGCTCGAACTGTGAAATACGCTGCATAATAAAGGATTGGAAAATGTACCTTGAACCAGGCAATTCGTACTGCCATTAGCACGTATGCTGCGGCATGGGCTTTCGGGAACATGTATTTTATCTTTTTACAAGATTCAATATACCAACCTGGTACTTTATTGGCGAGCATCTCGGCTTCAAATTCTTCTGATAATCCCTTCCCTTTACGAACAGATTCCATAATTTTGAAGGCTAGTGACGGCTCTAGACCTTGATAAATTAAATACACCATAATGTCATCACGACAACCAATTACTTCTTTTAGCACACATGTACCGTTTTGAATTAATTCTTGTGCATTCCCTAGCCATACGTCTGTTCCATGGGAAAGTCCAGAAATTTGTACAAGCTCCGAGAATGTCGAAGGCTTCGTATCTTCTAGCATTTGACGTACAAAACGCGTACCGAATTCTGGTATACCTAGTGTCCCTGTCTTACAGCCAATTTGCTTTTCTGTAACACCTAAAGATTCAGGAGAACTAAAAATTTTCATGACGACAGGATCATCGGTCGGAATTGTTTTAGGATCGATTCCCGATAAATCCTGTAACATTCTGATCACCGTTGGATCATCGTGTCCAAGTATATCTAGCTTTAAAATATTGTCATGAATAGAGTGGAAATCAAAATGGGTTGTACGCCATTCTGCATCCTGCGCATCTGCAGGGAATTGCACTGGAGAAAAATCATAAATGTCCATATAATCTGGAACAACAATAATTCCTCCAGGGTGTTGCCCAGTTGTACGTTTTACTCCTGTACAGCCTTGAACTAAACGATCAACTTCTGCTCCACGAAAATGTAAATTATGGTCATTTGCATAGCCTTTCACATAGCCATATGCTGTTTTCTCCGCAACTGTACCGATTGTTCCAGCACGGAATACATAATCCTCACCAAATAGCACCTTTGTATAGTTGTGCGCTTGAGGCTGATATTCACCCGAAAAATTTAAATCGATATCTGGTACCTTATCACCTTTGAATCCAAGGAAGGTTTCAAATGGTATGTCTTGTCCATCTTTTTTATAAGGTGTTCCACATTCCGTACAGTCTTTATTTGGTAAATCGAAGCCTGAGCTGACAGATCCATCATCGAAAAACTCGGAATGTTTACAACTAGGACAAATATAGTGAGGCGGTAATGGGTTAACCTCTGTGATTTCCATAAAAGTGGCTACTAATGAGGAACCCACCGAACCACGTGACCCTACTAAATAGCCATCAGCTAATGATTTTTTCACTAGCTTGGCAGAAATTAAATAAATAACACCAAAACCGTGTCCCAAAATCGATTTTAACTCTTTTTCAATTCGAGCTTTCACAATTTCCGGTAACTCCTCACCATAAATACGATGGGCCATTTCATAAGTTAAATTGGTTACTTCATCATCAGAGCCCTCAATTTTTGGTGTATATAGGTCATCCTTAATCGGTTTAACGTCCCCAATACTTGCTGCTACTTTTTGAGCATTCGTCACAACCACTTCTTTTGCAAGATCCGGTCCTAAAAAATCAAATTCTTTCAGCATTTCATCAGTTGTTCTAAAATGGACTTCTGGTAGCTTAGAACGATTTAAAATATTTGCTCCACCTTGTGAACCAATAAGTATTTGCCTAAACATCCCATCTGTCGGATCTAAATAATGAACATTTCCAGTTGCAACAACAGGTTTATCTAGCTTCTTCCCGAGTTTAACAAGTTTACGGATAATATCTTCTAATGTCCATTCATCACGTACAACATTGCGTTCGATTAATGGTGCATATACAGCCTTCGGTTGCACCTCAATATAATCATAAAAACGAGCGACTTTCTCTGCTTCCTCTGGAGACTTATTCATCATTGTTTCGAATACTTCACCATTACTGCAACCTGATCCAACTAATAAACCCTCACGATATTGTTCAAGCACAGCACGTGTCACCCGAGGAACACGATAGAATGTTTTTGTATGAGAGTGGGAGACGATTTTAAATAAGTTTTTTAAGCCTGCATTATCAACTGCTAAAATTGTACAATGCATAGGTCTACCTTTTTTATAGGCATCCCCACCACCAATATGTTTATTGAAGTCATCATGGTATTTAATAGCTAGCTCATCAGCATCCTTTAATAGCTGCAGGAGTAGAAATCCTGTCGCCTCTGTATCATAAATTGCTCGGTGATGCTGTGTTAATTCAATATTGAATTTTTTACACAGTGTATTCAAGCGATGGTTTTTCATTGTAGGATAAAGCAATCTTGCTAGCTCTAATGTATCAATGACAGGATGGACTGTGTCTTCAAGACCAAATTTTTTATAGCCTGTATATAGGAAGCCAATATCAAATGATGCGTTATGAGCGACAACGATTGCATCTCCAATAAAGGCATGAAATTCTTTAATGACCTGCTCTACCTCTGGTGCATTTCGAACCATATCATCCGTAATACCTGTTAATTCAATGGTAGTAGCCGAAAGTGGATGATGTGGATTTGCAAAACTTTCATATTTATCAATAACTTGTCCATCTTTAATTTTAACTGCAGCCAATTCAATAATGGTATCATATGCAGTTGATAGCCCTGTCGTTTCTACGTCAAAAACAACATACGTTGTGTCTGCCAATAAACGATGCTCTGGAGCATAGGCAATTGGTACACCATCATCAACTAAATTTGCTTCCAGACCATAAATAATCTTAATGCCATGTTTTTTGCCCGCTGCATATGCTTCAGGGAAAGATTGCACCACCGCATGATCTGTAATAGCTATTGCTGGATGCCCCCACTTTGCAGCTTGAGCAACAAGCCGATCAACAGGTGTAACAGCGTCCATTTGGCTCATTGGTGTATGCAAATGTAACTCAACACGCTTTTCACCCTCTGGTGCTAAATCTTGTCGTGTTTCTTTTTTGATTTCATTAATATCATTCGCCATAACGATTAAATCACGAATAAACGTATCAGTTTGCACAGAGCCTCGAACTTTAACCCACATGCCCTTTTTCAGATGTTGCATTAATTCAGCATCATCATTGTCACGAGAAAACATTTTAACAATGATGGAATCTGTATAGTCGGTAATTTTGATTTGTAATAAGGAGCGTCCACTTTTTAATTCTTTTATTTCCGTATCAAAGACAAATCCTTCAATAATAACACGGCGTTCTTCTTCAACAATCCGTTTAATTTCCATGATTTCATCATCTTTAATATGCATCCCAAGTTGGAATGGACGGTCGCCAAGGTTGGCCAGTGCCGGATTGTCTTTCTTCTCTTGCTCACGTTTTTGGAAATCTTGCATCGCTTGCTGTGCCAGAGCCACTTCTTCCAGACGTTTCTGCTCCATAAATGCTTCCTGTGCCGCTATCATTTCTTCCGTTTCTTCTTGTAGCACAAAGTCAATTGCCATACGAGGGAAACCAAATTGACCATAGCTTTCTGCTAGTTTGTCCGCATACTTCGTTTTGAGCATCATAAATTCCATTTCCTGCATACAGGATAAAGTCATTTTTTGGCCGTTCCATGTTGGTATTTGAGTGATGAGACAATTTTTAAGCGTTGGAGCCATCTCATCAATTTGTTCCACAACATTTAGCCAGTACGCTTGCACCAGTTCCTCTGTGACATTTTTTTCTAATGTTTCAAATGTCGTATTAACTTGTGCTATCGCTGAAAATTTCTCTGTCAAATGCGTACGGAAAAGCTGATATAACGGAAACGGTAATATATCCTTTAACTTAATTGTGAAATGCCAAAGTCTATCCTTTTTATGAACTGTCAGGCGTGATAGTTCACCTTCCTCAAAAAATGACATATATACATCATCTATTAACTCTAGTTGTTGCAAGAGCATTCGAAGTCTCATTCTTGCCTCTTGTTGCTGTTCCAATCTAATGACACCTACTTTCAGAAAGAGGCAATTTCTTTAGCCTCATGTTCTAATTCGTCTCAAACGCATAATGAATTCAAGAAAAAAATTCGCTCCCACACTGCGGGCGCTCTTCAAGTTTAACAGATATATTACCATCTGTTGTTGCTTGCTTGGCTCACTGTCCCGCAGAAGTGTCGCGAATTATTTATATCTATCTTATCAAAATTATACGAAAGCCTCTATTAAAAGCATCAAATTCTAATTATCACCAATTTTTAGCTCGTCATTAATTTTTACGGAAAAATTCATTCAGACGATCAATTACTTCTTCTTTTTTCCATTCAAATGTTTCACCCGTTTGACGGAATTTCACTTCTACAATACCTTCTGTTGCTTTTTTACCAACAGTTACTCGAACAGGTAAGCCAATTAAATCAGCATCAGCGAATTTTACACCCGCTCGTTCAGGACGATCATCTAGTAACACATCATAACGGTATGATTTTAATAAGCCATAAAGCTCCTCCGCTAATGTCACTTGTGCCTCATCTTTTGTGTTTACTGGCACAACATGAATATCATATGGCGCTAATTGTGTTGGCCATGTAAAGCCATTGTCATCTTGGAAGTGCTCCGCTACAGCAGCTAGAATACGAGAAACACCAATACCATAGCACCCCATAATAAATGGTTGAGCCTTACCTTGCTCATCTAAGAAAGTACCATTCATTTTAGCAGAGTATGTAGTACCTAATTTGAAAATATGACCAACCTCGATACCTTCTGCAAACTTAATGTTACCTTGTCCATCAGGAGAAGGATCTCCCTCTTGAATAAAACGAATATCTAAATAGTCGTTAACTGCAAAATCACGCTCAGGGTTAACATTGACTAAATGGAATCCATCTTCGTTGGCACCTGCAATACCATTACGAATAGATTTAATAGCATGGTCTGCTACTACTTTTACGTCTACCGGTAATTTCACTGGACCAATTGAGCCAACGCCACAACCTAATAATTCTTGAATCGCTGCTTCACTTGCAAGTTCCACAGATCCTGCATCAAGTGCATTTTTCAATTTGATATCATTAATTTCATGATCCCCACGTGAAAGCACTACTACAAGCTCTCCATCTACATCAAAAACTAGAGATTTGATGACATTAGCAGGTTCTACTTTTAAGAATGCTGAAACATCTTCAATTGTTTTTTGCTCTGGAGTTGCTACTTTTTCTACATCTTTTAAAGCTTCATCAGATGGTTGATAGTCAACAATTACTTCAGCCATTTCGATATTTGCTGCATAATCAGAAGTATCTGAGTACGCAATTGTATCTTCCCCAATTTCAGAAAGGACCATAAATTCATGTGTTCCTTTACCGCCAATCGAACCTGCATCTGCAATAACAGCACGGTAGTTTAAGCCGAGACGGGAGAAAATATTAGAATAAGCACGATACATATCTTCATATGTTTCATCTAAACTTTCACGTGACGCATGGAAAGAATAAGCATCTTTCATGATAAATTCTCTTCCTCGTAGTAAGCCAAAGCGAGGACGTTTTTCATCACGGAATTTGGTTTGAATTTGATACAATGTTAGCGGTAATTTTTTATATGATTTAATTTCATCACGGACTAAAGTTGTAATGACTTCTTCATGTGTTGGCCCTAATGCAAAATCACGGTCATGTCGGTCTTTTAAGCGCATTAATTCAGGTCCGTATTTTTCCCAGCGACCTGATTCCTGCCATAGCTCAGCAGATTGTAGAGATGGCATTAGTAGCTCAATGGAGTTGATAGCTTCCATTTCTTCTCGGATAATTGTTTCAATTTTTGTTAGCACACGTTTTGCAAGCGGTAAATACGAGTATACCCCACTTGTATTTTGACGAATAAACCCTGCACGTAGTAATTGCTTATGTGACTTTACCTCAGCATCAGCAGGTACTTCACGTAACGTTGGGATAAATGTTTTACTTTGCTTCATTCAGTGTTCCACCTTTTTCAATAGATAAGTTTATACTCTCAATAGCATAAACAAATTTAGCTTTGAGCGCAATGTTTCATCGAAATTGCGCTCAAAGCTAGGAAATCAAATTTCATTTAACTGTAAATGAATTAAAAGAAAAATCTTTGTATATCGTTCCATGTAACAACCACCATTAGAATCATGAGTAGGACGATTCCTACAAAATGTACAATACCTTCTTTTTGACGGTCAATTGGTTTACCACGTAAAGCTTCAAAGCCAAAGAATAATAAACGGCCTCCGTCAAGTGCTGGTAATGGAAGTAGGTTCATAATTCCTAAGTTAATACTTAGCATTGCTGCCCAATTCATTAGGTTCATAATACCATACTGGGCAACTTGCTCTGTTGCTTTATAAATACCTACAGGACCTGAAAGTGCGTCTATTGTGAACTTACCAGTAATTAGCATACCTAATAGTTCAAATATTTTCACTGTCATATTATAGGTTTCTTGAGCTCCATAAACAACTGCCTTTAATGGGTTAAATTCTCTGGGACTCTCATAGCGTACACCTATTTGACCATATTTCTCGCCATCCTGCTGGATTTCTTTAACAGTCATATTTAAGTTCACTGATTGTCCATTTCGTTCAACTGTCACAGCAATATCTTCGTTTGGATGATCTTGAACGATTGCAGCTAAATCTTGCCATTTTTCAACTGCTTGTCCGTTAATAGCTGTTACTCTATCTCCTGCCAGCATCCCTGCCTGTGCAGCTGGATCATTCTCTACTACTTCTGTGATAATTGGCTCGTATGTTGGTACACCATGGATCAATCCAATCACTAAATAAATCACAAACGCGAGAATAAAGTTAAACAAAGGGCCTGCAAAGATAGTCATTGCTCGTTGACCAACTGTCTTTGCATTAAATTGACGATCGTGTGGCGCAATGACAAGTTCACGACCATTTTCCACAAGCACACAGTCTCTAGCTACTTGATAACGAACTAGACGTTCTTCTTCATCATAACCCTCTACAAATAACTCCTTCTCTAAATCGGCGCGTTCAACTTCTAAAAATAATAAATCTGGTAACTGCTTATTATTTTGATTGAAAATAATTTTTTTAACAACATTATCTTCATTCACAATAAGCCCTATTCGGTAGCCTGGCTGTAATTCCGTGCCATCCATATCCTCGCCGGCCATACGTACGTATCCCCCGATTGGTAATAATCGAATAGTATACATTGTTTCACCATGCGTTTTTCCATAAATTTTGGGACCCATTCCGATCGCAAATTCACGTACTAAGATACCTGCACGTTTGGCGAATAAGAAATGTCCAAGTTCATGGAAGAAGACGAGCATACCAAATATTAATATAAATGCAATGGCTGTTTGCATAATACCCCACCTTTAATAGCGATTAGTTAACGATACAGTGCTTTCGTTATTTTACCATGTCTAACACTATTTTTCTTGTCTCACTATCCACATGTAATATGGTTTGTAAATCTGGTACTGCAATGTTTTGGTGTGCCTGCATCACACGTTCAATCGTCTCATCAATTTCAAGGAATGTGATTTTCCCTTGTAAAAAGGCTGCAACTGCCGCTTCGTTTGCTGCATTCATTGCTGTCAGAATCGTACCACCCATACGACCAGCCTCATACGCTAAACGCAAAGCAGGGTATCGCTCAAAGTCCATCTCTTGAAAATGTAGTTGACCAATTTGCGCTAAATTTAGTCGCTGACCATTTTGTAATGGTATACGGTCTGGGTAGCTTAAAGCATATTGGATTGGCACACGCATATCGGGTGTACCTAGCTGAGCAATAACACTAGTATCATGATACTCAACTAGAGAGTGAATAATACTTTCTCTATGCAAAAGTACATCTATTTTATCATAAGGCATATCAAATAAAACATGTGCTTCAATGACCTCTAATCCCTTATTCATCATTGTAGCGGAATCTATCGTAATCTTTGCACCCATAGACCAGTTTGGATGATTCAGTGCATCTGCGACCGTCACGTGTTTTAATTGTTCTCGTGTTTTATCACGGAAGCTACCACCAGAAGCGGTAATAATCAAACGTTCGATATTTTTTGGATTCTCACCATTCATCGATTGGAAGATGGCAGAGTGCTCACTATCTACAGGCAAGATGGCTACTTTGTATTTTTTGGCCTCTGCCATCACTAAATGACCAGCAGTTACAAGCGTTTCTTTATTAGCAATAGCAATCGTTTTGCCCATACGAATGGCTGCTAATGTTGATTCAAGGCCTACACTTCCAAGCACAGCATTGACAAGTACAGTCGAATCAGGATGTGTTGCGACCTCTACAAGTCCTTTTGCTCCAAACGTGAATTGGATATTTGGAAACTCTTTAGCTAGTGTTAGTGCGTCTTCTTCTAATTGCACAGAAACTAATTCGGGCTTTAATGTTTCAATCATTTCTCGCGTTTTCTCTAGGTTCTTTCCTGATGAAAAAGCTACTAATTGAAAAGCATCACGTTGTTCTTTTAAGATATCGTAGGTTTGCCAACCAATTGAACCAGTTGCACCTAATAAACTAATTTTTTTCACAACAAATTGTCCCCTTTTTCTATCTAAGCAAATGATTTAGCAAAATGTCTTTTCCTATACAATTAATTACCAAATAAATGTAAAAAATGAAGTAGAGGCACAACAAATAATAGACTATCAAAGCGATCTAAAATTCCTCCATGCCCTGGTAAAATATTGCCTGAATCTTTTACATCAAAGTGACGTTTAATAGCAGATTCTACCAAATCGCCCATTTGACCAATAATTGAGGCAAAAATCGTTACAAAAACAAGTGATATATAACCATTTGCGAATGGGTAAATGAGTTGCATACCTACTGCAAAAATAACAGCAATGACTATTCCACCTATAAAGCCTTCGATCGTTTTCTTAGGTGAAATTTCTGGCCATAACTTATTTTTCCCTAATTTTCTACCTACAAAATATGCACCTGAATCCGTTGTCCAAACAACTAATAAGCAATAGACAACATACTCTAATCCAACATTTCTAGTTTCAATTAGATAATGGAATCCTAATCCCACATAAAATGCGCCTAATAGAATAAAGCCAACTTCGTCAAAAGTAATTTTATTTTTTACTAAAACCACGTAAATAAGAAGTAGCATCATTAGACCATAGACTACCATTAGATTAGACGAATAGCCTATTAATTCTACAACCCTTTCACTCCAGTCTTTAGGGATAACCAGTAAAATTAAAGTGATCAGTCCTAAGAAGCCAGGCACAGATAAGATGGAAATCCCTTTCATCTTAAGTATTTCATAAAAACCGACAATAGCCATTGCTAGCACAAGTAAGGCAAATGGTACTTTTCCATAAATAACGAATGGGATAAAAAGTGCTGCTGCAATTATTGCGGTAATAATTCTTTGTTTCAAGTTGTTTCTTCTCCCTTCAACCCACCGTAACGGCGATTACGTTTCTGATAGTTTTCCACCGCTTCGAGTAAGTTTTCCTCACTAAAATCTGGCCACAATGTATCTGTAAACCAAAATTCTGTATAGGCGAGCTGCCATAGCATAAAGTTACTTAATCGCACTTCACCACTCGTACGAATTAAAAGATCTGGTTCAGGTAAATGGGCCGTCATTAAATGAGATGTTAAGCAATCTTCTGTTATGTCTTGCATCGTTAATTGACCGTCCTGCACTTTTTGAAGCATCATTTTCATGGCATTGACCATTTCAGAACGACTACCATAATTCAGCGCAAAATTTAAAATAAGCCCTGTATTATGCTTCGTTTCTTCCATTGCCTCATACAACGCTTTTTGTGTATGGGCAGGTAATAAAGATGGGTCTCCAATCATTTCGACACGTACATTACGCTCCATCATTTCTGGTAAAAAGGAACCTAAAAACTCAACAGGTAGCCGCATAAGAAAATCTACCTCAGGTTTTGGTCTCTTCCAATTTTCAGTGGAAAATGCATAGACAGTTAAGACTTTAATACCTAAGTCTGATGCAAATCTCGTCACCTTACGCACCGTCTTCATTCCTTCATGATGACCAGCCACACGTGGCATAGCTCTTTTCTTCGCCCAACGTCCATTTCCGTCCATAATAATCGCTACATGGGCAGGAATCGGCTCGCTTTTAGCTAGGGCCACACGCTCCTCCAATGATAGTGTATCCATATTTATTTGTTTACCTAATAGCTTTTTAAACATGCTAACTCCCCCACTACAACTAATCGGACGTATACTAACCTATCATAACAAACAAAAGCGCCTTTTGTCTTTTTTTTCCCTCTAAATTGACTATGTATGTACTAGCTTATTTTAGAACTATACACATATTAAAGAATGAGTTTGTTAAATAATGATGATTGTATCATTAATGACCTTTTCACATTCATACATGCTCTCTATTTGAGTAAGCAATTTGGCTATGAATAATAAAGAGAAAAGACGTCCTGTTAAGTATAGGACGCCTTCATCTCATCAAAAAGTTCCATCATAGACGTGTAAAAGGTTTATTTACACCTCTAAAATTTCTTTTTCTTTATCTTTCGCTACTTGATCTACTTTCACAATGAATTCATCTGTTAACTTTTGAATATCTTCTCCATAGCCACGTAGATCGTCTTCTGTGATTTCGCCAGCTTTTTCAAGTTTTTTCAAATCATCATTTGCATCACGACGAACATTACGTACAGCAATTTTTGCATCTTCCGCTTCTTTTTTCACTTGTTTTACTAGATCCTTACGACGCTCTTCTGTTAAAGCAGGAATCATAAGACGAATGACAGAACCATCATTTGTTGGTGTGATACCAATATCTGATTTCATAATTGCTTTTTCAATATCACCTAAAATAGATTTATCGTAAGGTGTAATTACTAATAAACGAGCTTCAGGTATAGAAACACCCGCAAGTTGGTTAATTGGTGTTGCTGCTCCATAGTAATCAACCGAAATACGATCTAATAGAGATGCGTTCGCACGACCTGCACGAATAGATGCTAGTTCGCGTGAGAAAGCTACGATTGTTTTGTTCATTTTTTCTTTAGCTTGTTCTAAAACTTGTTTAGCCATTATACATTCCTCCTAACAACTGTTCCGATTTTTTCGCCTTGTACAGCACGTTTAATGTTACCCGGCTCCGTAATTGAGAAAACAATTAGCGGGATATCGTTATCCATACATAAAGTTGAAGCCGTTGAATCCATTACTTGTAAGCCTTGTTGGATAACGTCTAAGTATGTGAGTGTATCATATTTAATGGCTGTCTCATCCACTTTAGGATCCGCTGAATAAACGCCATCGACATTGTTTTTAGCCATTAAAATTGCATCAGCATCAATTTCTGCTGCTCGTAATGCGGCAGTCGTATCAGTAGAGAAGAACGGATTACCTGTCCCTGCTGCAAAGATAACGACACGCTTTTTCTCAAGATGTCTAACTGCTTTACGACGAATGTATGGCTCCGCTACTTGAGTCATCACAATAGAAGATTGAACACGTGTTTCAATGCCTAATTTTTCAAGTGCATCTTGTAAAGCTAGGGAGTTCATTACGGTTGCCAGCATGCCCATGTAGTCCGCAGCAGCACGATCCATTCCCATTTCACTACCTATTTTCCCACGCCATATATTACCGCCACCTACAACAACAGCAACTTCTACATCAAGATCTACTACTTCTTTTACTTCTTCTGCAACAGACTTGATTATTTTTGGTGATAAACCGAAGCCCGCTTCTCCAGCTAACGCTTCACCACTTAGTTTAATAACTACTCGTTTATATTGCGGTACACTCATTGTAAACCTCCGTAAGACTTTATTTAAAACATCCCTATTCCCTTTTCCATTATAGTATATCTAACAATAATTGCTAGTTGTGAATAAGGCAGAATAGAAAATTATCTTCATTTTTTCATTCACTTCGGAAAAATAGGGAACACGCTATGTTGTGTTCCCCATTTTTTTGTCTAGATAATCTAGATATTATTTGATTAGAATCAAATGCAAGCTAAATTAGTTACCTTTAACTTGGCTCATTACTTCTTCTGCAAAGTTATCTTCACGTTTTTCGATACCTTCACCAACAGCGTAACGTACAAAGCCGTTTACAGAACCACCAGTTGAAGCTACAAAATCACGTACTTTTTGATCTGAGTTTTTAACGAAAGTTTGGTCAAGTAAGCAAACATCTTCGAAGTATTTACCAAGACGGCCTTCAACCATTTTTGCAACGATGTTTTCTGGTTTACCTTCGTTAAGAGCTTGTTCAGTTAATACTTTACGCTCACGTTCAACTTCTTCAGCAGAAACTTCATCACGAGAAACATAAGTTGGGTTGATTGCTGCAATGTGCATAGCAACATCTTTAGCAGCTGCTGCATCAGTAGAGCCTTCTAAAGTTACTAATACACCGATACGGCCACCCATGTGTAAGTATGAACCGAATGCATCTGCATCAGATTTTGTTTTAATTTCGAAACGACGAAGTGTAATTTTTTCTCCAATTGTTGCAATAGCAGTTGAGATTTGATCTACAATTTTTACGCCTTCAGTATTTGCAAGCTCTAAAGCAGCTTCAACTGATGCAGGTTTAGCAGCAAGTAATTGCTCAGCTAAAGATGCAACTAATACTTGGAATTTGTCGTTTTTCGCAACAAAGTCAGTTTCAGCATTTACTTCAAGGATGATTGCTTCGTTACCTTGTTCTAAAATATAAGTTGTACCTTCTGCAGCGATGCGGTCAGCTTTTTTAGCAGCTGAAGAAAGACCTTTTTCACGTAGGAAGTCGATAGCTGCTTCTAAGTCGCCATCAGTTTGTACTAACGCTTTTTTACAATCCATCATACCAGCGCCAGTTTTTTCACGTAATTCTTTTACTAATTGTGCAGTAATGTTTGCCATTTAGTGTTTCCTCCTCAAATTGGTTGAACATAATTTAATGATAGGTTCTAAAAAAGGTGATAAGGGTTTTGAGCCACTTATCACCTTTTTGTAAACGTGAATTACTCAGCAGCAGCTTCTACAGCTGGAGCTTCTTCTTCACCTTGTTTTGACTCGATTAAAGCGTCAGCCATTTTAGCAGTTAAAAGTTTAACAGCGCGAATAGCATCATCATTAGCAGGGATTACGTAGTCGATTTCATCTGGATCACAGTTAGTATCAACAATACCTACTAGAGGGATGTTTAATTTACGAGCTTCTGCAACCGCAATACGTTCTTTACGTGGGTCAACCACGAACATTACGTCTGGAAGATCGTGCATATCACGGATACCGCCTAAGAATTTGATTAGACGTTCGTGTTCTTTTTTAAGTTGGATTACTTCTTTTTTAGGAAGAACTTCGAAAGTTCCTTCTTCTTCCATTTTTTCGATTTGTTTCATACGTGCAACACGTTTTTGAATTGTACCGAAGTTTGTAAGAGTACCACCTAACCAACGTTGGTTGATGTAGTAGTTGCCTGAACGTTCAGCTTCATCTTTGATCGCTTCTTGTGCTTGTTTTTTCGTACCAACGAAAAGAACTTTACCACCGTCTTGACCAACTTGACGCATGAAGTCATAAGCTTCCTCTAATTTTTTTACAGTTTTTTGTAAGTCGATGATGTAGATCCCGTTACGTTCAACGAAGATATATTTCTTCATTTTTGGGTTCCAACGACGAGTTTGGTGACCGAAATGTACACCAGCTTCAAGTAATTGTTTCATAGAAATTACTGACATGTGAATTTCCTCCTAATATGTTTGGTTTTTATCCTCCGCATTTATCATCTACAACAAGCTACCCTAATCTTAGAGCACCACTTACTGCATCAAAATGCGTGTGTAGTAATAACACCATTTGCAACTATATCATAGCTTTGAACGATTCGCAACAATTTAGTGATGGAATTTCAGTAAAAGCTCGATTTCTGTTTTACCCTTTTGCAGTTGTTTAGCTATTTCCTCTGGTGATTTTCCCTGTTTTGCTAATTCTAGAGCCTGTTGTTCCACTGTCAGCAATTTTTCAGCTTCTTTTTGCTCCTCCACTTTTAGAGGTGAAGCTGTTTTCACCATTTTCGAGCTTGTATGTTGCTGACGTGAATAAGCATTTGCGACAATATTTTTAGGTACATAGATACGTGCATCTTTCTCTAAAGATAGAGAACTATCACTTTTCACCTCGTGTACTACAGGCAAAGTTGGCTGCTCCTGAGGTGTCATATATTGTTCCGTTTGCTGCAAGCTACTAGCAGCTATTTCCGACTGTGAGACACTTTGTAGCTCTTTAATAAGACGGTCATTTTCATCTTTCATTTCAGCTAAATACACACTAATGGTGTCGTCCATTTCTCTCATTAAACGTTCTTGCTTCTTTTCCAAATCTTTAAACTTTGCTAACTTTGTATTTAAAATGATAAGAAAGTAAAATGAAATTAGCTGTAAAAAGAATAGCACCGCTATTAGAATGGTTGTCATTGTAAACTCCTATCCACTAAAATCCACGAAATTCCCTTTAAACGGATGTTGTGCCTGTTTTTCTTGTTGATCCTTTTTTTTCTTTTTATGAATCCCTGTTAAATACTCACCACCTGCATCTTCATCCTCACTAATTTCATCCATACCTTCTGATGTGTTGACAATTTTTTGTTTGCGCTCTACTTCTTTTTTTAATGCTTCATTTGCATGTGCTTGTTGAGCCAATACTTGCTGCTGTGCCTGATCAACCATTTTTCCTGCTTCAAATGTTTTTGGAATAGCAATCTGTAACTCGACACCTTTTAAACTCATTGGAATCTCTCCCTCAAGGATATTTACGCATTAATCATTTCACTAGATAATAGCTTTCGTAGCTTTAATAGCGCTTTTGAATGAATTTGTGAAATACGAGAGGTTGATAGTTCAAGCATTTCACCAATTTCTGTCAAGGTTAACTCCTCCGTGTAAAATAAACTAAGGACAAGCTGTTCTTTTTCATTGAGTTTCTGAATATTTTCCGCAAGATCATCTAACAATTCTGATTTAATGATAGCTTGCTCAGGTGTTTTTGTTGTATCGTCTCGTATGACAAATGACTTGCCATCTGTTTCTTCTTGGTCCTGTTGTTCATTAATAGAAAGAACATTTGAAAAAAAATGCTCTTGCACAGTTTGATAAACATCTTCAACAGATACTTCCATATGCTCCGCAAGTTCCTCAGGTGTTACATGACGCATATATTTTTGTTCTAGTTGTTCAATTTGTGCATCTAATTTTTTGGCTTTTTCACGCGCTGACCGTGGTAACCAGTCTTCTTTTCGTAAACCATCGATGATGGCTCCTCTTACTCTAAACGAAGCATATGTATCAAATTTTAAATCTCTGTTAATGTCAAATTTATTTAATGCATCAAAAAGTCCTACCATCCCTAAGCTCGTTAAATCGTCTCGTGATACGCTTTTGGGCAGACCTGCACCAATACGTTGGACATGATAAGATACTAAAGAAATGTATTTTTTTATAAGTAAATCACCAGCATCGGGATCACGCTCATGTATCCAGCGATTCCACAGTTTTTGCTCATCGTTCAGAATTGGTTGTGTCATGAAATCCACCTCTCTAAAAAACGCTTTTTCACGCCTGTTTACTAACGACTACTTGCGCTCTTAAAATTTATCATTCAACAGGATTTCTTAGTTGTTTTTTATAAAAATCCACATTTAAGCTAATCTAGACGTGAGCCTGAATCGTTAAAGCCCGATAAGCAGTTGCCATCTTTCCTATATTATAACAAGAATCGACTATAATTTCATTTGTTTCTCTTAGTCTCTAATATATTCCTTTGTTTTTGAAAGACATAGAAAAACTGTATCCTAATTGTGTAATGACACTTGGATACAGTTGGATATGATTAAGCTTTTACTAAGAAGCTACTGAATTCTTTTGATTTAGTTTTAGCACTACTGTAGAGCAAAGAACAAATTAAACAAAAGAGCAATAATACCCAATAAAAAAAAACACTCTTTATAATAAATTATGCTTTAAATCGAACTAGAGACAAAGTTTCCATTGAATATAGTTGCCTTACGTAGAGATCTTCGAGCAATTGCTTCAGCAGAGCAAGAAGCCTCCACAAACACCATATTTGCACTATCTCCCACTTTTGGCCATGTTTGCTCACCTGATTGATTGAGTGGGGTTTTTCCCCCTGTAATAAATTGAAGGGTTTGGGCTAATGAGCGTTCATCTCCCCAACCTGAGCGTTTTGCCAAACGACCAGCTCGTTCTAATAAATCTCCGTTACCAAATGGGGACCAAACATCAAAGATATTGTCGCACCCAATTGCAACGGGTACTCCTTTACTGTGTAATAAACCAACAGGTGGAAACTTTCTACGCAGGGGGACACTCGTCACAATCGTAATACCTGCATCACGTAAGATGTCCGCCATTTCTTCTGCCTCAGAGTGTGAAACATCTCCTAGCCCAAAGGCATGGCTAATGGCTACTTTGCCTTGTAAACCAGCTTCCTTTGTTAATTTGGCTAATCTCTTCATTGTAAAAGTACCCAATTGATCTGGGTCATGCAGATGCAAGTCAATCCCTGCGTTTCCTTCAACAGCGAGTTCCACCATTTGTTGTAAGGAAGCCTCAATATCTCCATCCACAGTAGCTGGATCGACACCTCCTACAAATCCTGCCCCAAAACGTAGAGCCTCCCTTATTAAATTGGTTGCCTTTGTTCGTAATAGACCATGTTGAGGAAAGGCAACGATTTCATAAGACAACTTTCCTTCAAAATTTTGTAAAGCTTTTTGAACCTCTTCTAAATTTTTCAACCCTACCTCAGGATATAAATCCACATGCGTACGTACATGTGTAACTCCAAACTGGACATAACGACTAAGTAGTTTCTCAGCGCGTTGTTGCGTAGTTGTATGTAAGGTTGGAAGTACCTCTTTTTCAATTTCACAACGTTCAAAAATATTATTCACTGGTGTAACTGCCCGCCATTTGTCGCTCAACAGAGTTTTATCCAAATGACAATGTTTTTCTATAAATGAAGGTAGTGCTAATAGCTGTTTCATATCTTTTTTTGGATAATCATCATCTAATAGGCTATCAGCAGAAACTATTTCTGCAATTTTCCCATCTTTAATGAATAGATGAGAACAAGCCGAGTTCGTTTTAGTAATCGTGTCGTTTTCAAAGTGATAATCTGTTTCAAGACGTACATTTGTTAACCAAAAAGTAGAATTCATTTCAGATTTATCCTTTCTTCTTCAAAAATTAAAGCTCACCCGCAACTATTTTCCCTGTAAAGAGCACCGCCACTCTTCTTGCTCTTCTTGCAACTGCTTCTGCTGAGCAAGTTGCATCTACAAACACGACATTCGCCATATCTCCAATTTTCGGCCATTGGGGCTGTCCATCCTTGTTTAAAGGTGTTATGCCGCCAGCAATATACTTTAGACTTTGACTAAGTGAACGTTCATCACTTAAGCCAAAGCGTTCAGCTAGCGTGCCTAGTTTTTCTAGGCTGTCACCTATACCAAACGGGGACCAGTGATCTGTAATACTATCTTCACCCAAAGAGATTTGAACACCTTTTTGATCTAATAACGGAATAGGAATGGTATGATCCAATGGAACAGACGAAGTAATGTCAATACCGTGATGAGCTAGTAACGCTGCCACTTCACTTGCTTCATTAGTTGAAACATCGGCTAAGGCCATGGCATGACTAATTGTCACTCGGCCATGCCAACCCGCTTCCTCCGTTAATGCAGCTAATCGTTTAAAGGTAAAAATACCAAGATGACCAGGATCATGGATATGCAAGTCAACATTTGAATCAGCTTCAACCGCTAATTCCATCACCGTTTGTAAGGATTTTTCTATATTTTCATCAATCGATGCAGGGTCTACACCGCCTACTAGAGACGCTCCACTTCGCAAAGCTTCTCTTACTAAAGAAATGGATTTACTACGTAAGAGGCCATGTTGTGGGAAAGCGACAACCTCTATATCAACTTTATCTTTGTAAGCCTCTTTAGCTCTTAAGACTGCTTCTAAATTTTTCAACCCAATAAATGGATCAATATTACAATGCGTACGAATATGTGTTGATCCTGCATGTATGAGCAAATCTAATAACTTTTTTGCTCGTTCCTCTGCAACAGGCAATAACCCTGGCAGTAGAATCTCTTCTTCTTTTAATCTTGTAATAAGACCTTCTGTGGGAATCGAAGGAGCCTTCCATGGTCCACCAAAATAGGTTTTATCTATATGAATATGCATATCTCTAAAAGAAGGGAGCATTAAGTAACCATGTGCATCTCGCTTAGGCAAATCAGTTTTTAAAGGCTGATCTACGCTAAGAATTTGGTTTATTTCACCACTTTCTACTTGTACATTAAAAAGTGCAGTTTTTGTTCCTATAACGACCCCATTATCGTAATGATATCCTGTTTCTAATCGTACATTTGTTAGCCAATACGCTGTTGGTATCATTGATTGAACCTCCCGAAATTTATTAAAGATTGATAGCTAGATGAACCATTTGAATGGCCCTCTCCTGATGGGGTAAAGAAAGTTCATGATAGATATAATCTTGACTAGGATTACTAGCATTAAAATAATAAACTGTAGAAATTTTAGAATAGTAAATGGCACTCAAACACATAGGACAAGGTTCTGTACTTGCATACATTTCACAACCTTCTAAATTGGTCGTTTTCAGTGCGTGACAAGCTTGACGGATTGCTTGAATCTCTGCATGATTCGTCAAATCATTGGTGATTGCAACCTCATTTACACCAGAGCCAATAATCTGTCCATTTTTAACTACAATTGCACCAAAAGGAGCACCATGTTTTGTTCTTTCATTTTCTTTAGCTAACTCAAGTGCTTGTTTCATAAAGTCATGAGATTTCATGTCGTTCCCCTCCTAGAAAAAGCGAAATTCTCTTTTCTTTTTATATATTGAAATGGACCATTTATTGGAAATATGCTACTGCCAATACATCCTCCTGTGAAAAACTAAGCACTGCCGTCTGAGGTGTTTCTCTTACAAGACCAGTAAATGGTGCCATAATCAATATCTTTTCAGTTGATAAATTCCCCGGACAAGCTACATTTTTATATTTTGGAGTTTTTAGATTTAAAGCTATTTCCTTTGTATAAATATGCTAACATGAGGACTATATATATGAATAATATAAAAATAATTAATTTCACTTAAGTTTTTCGTATACTACAAACTCCAAAGCCAAAATAAAAAAGAGTCGTTAGTCACGACTCTTACTTTTACGCATTTACTTGTTGATCTTCTTCTCGATTCATCATCGTTCTTACTACTTGTGCAATTTCCTCGGAATTTTCATCTTGAAATTCAACCGTGGAATTAGCTATTGGCACTTCTTGTTTTACGCCTTCTATTGATTCAAGTTCCTTTTCTTCTATATCGACTTCAACTGCTTCCTCATCTTCCTCTGGTGTAAACAAGATGTAAGCAATTAAAAAACGTACAATAAACATTACAAAAAATGCGATGATTGCTACAATAAAAGAGCCAATCAGGATTCGCAGAGGCGTAAATGGTTTTTGAAATGTACTAAAAAAATAAATAGAAAAGGCAATTAATGCTCCCCATAGATTGTAAAATATAGAACCAAACATTAGATTTCACTCACTCCCTGGTTAACTGTTCGGATATGTAATATCGACGTTGCAGGATTAAATTCAATCGTTCTACCACTATTTCCACCAGTATCCTCGGCCACTAAAGGGATGCCCTGCCTCTTTAATTCATTTTTGACAGCTTCTACATTGCGGGGACCAATACGCATTGTATCTTTGTCGGAAGTAAATTGGAACATCTGCGCACCCCCTGCAATTTTTGCCTTGAGTTTAAATTTTTGAACGCCTTCTAACTTTAGTAAATCAATCATTGCAGCAATCCCTGAATCTGCAAATTTCGCGACATTGATTGACTCAGCTCTTCCTAAACTTGAATCTGGTAACATCACATGGATTAAACCAGCAATTTTTTTTGACTCATCATACAAAATAACACCAACACATGAACCAAGACCAGAAGTTCGAATCGTGTTAGGTAGCTTTACTACATCCATTTGTGCAATTCCCACTTTAATCACTTGTCCACTACTATTGGTTAACATATCACGAAACCCCTAATGCTTTAAAAATGGCATCAAACGAGTCAGGATCTGGTAGTAGGAAGAAATGGCCCCTCACCGTTTCATGGTCTTCCACACCTTCTTCAAAAATGGATGTATTTATCACAATAACATTATCACTGACATGAGATAATTCTATTAAACCAATGCTTATTATAGCTCCAAACATATCAACACTTAGACCTGGCACAGTTGGATAAATTTTTAAATTAGTAAAATCCGATAAGGCAGATAAATAGGAGCCCGATAAAATATTACCCATTTCTTGCATAGCTGATAAACCTAACTCTGAAACAGGTCGTTTTTTAAAGTCAAAAGAGTCATCGAAAATAAGCCGACGTATAAAGCGGTTTGCTTGTTCGATAGGTAAAATAAAGAACATACTTCCCTCTGCATCACCTTCAATACGAAGGTAAATGCCAACAACTACGTTTTCTGATCCGCCAGCCAACTCCATCATATCGTTAAAGGACACCATCTCTACCTTTGGAACACGCATATCAATTTTTTTCCCAAGTAAATTGGAAAGTGCTGTCGCGGCATGCGCAGCACCGATGTTTCCAATCTCCTTTAATACATCTAAATGTAGTGATGTAATTTTTTGATTAAATGTCATTATCGATCCCTACTTTAGTGGATTTAATACTTTTTCTAAATGTAATAAGATTAATAATCGCTTCTCTACTTTAGCAACGCCTGAAATAAATTCTTCTTCAAGTGAGCCAACGACTTCTGGTTGCGGTTCAATAGCACTTGCAGGAATATCGATAACGTCGTTAGCGGAATCCACTACAAAGCCTACTTCCATATCTTCTAATGAAATAATAATAATGCGTGTTGTTTCTTCATGTTCAGAAATAGGTAATTCAAAACGTTCACGTAAATCCACAATTGGTGTGACAACACCTCGTAGATTGATTACACCTTTTACGTATTTCGCTGTTTTCGGTACACGAGTAATATGCATTAATTTCTCAATTCCTTGAACATGGGACACTGGAATTGCATATTCTTTATCTGCTAACTGAAAAACTATTACTTTAATACTTTCTTGCTCCACTGCATTTGTCATACTTTACACCTCTCTTATTCATTCACCTTATTTAATTAGTGCGTTGCAATCTACAATTAAGGCTACTTTACCATTGCCTAAGATTGTTGCTCCTGAAATGGCAAAGATATTTGTTAAGTAATTTCCTAAAGACTTCAAGACAATTTCTTGTTGGCCAATGAATGAATCCACCACTAAACCAGCAAGTTTTTCACCTTTACGGACGATCACTACTGAGTGGAATTCTTCATCTTGATGCTCTTGACGAGGTACCTCAAAGATTTCCTCTAAGAATACCAACGGAACAACTTTGCCACGGAAGTCGATTACTTTTTGATTATGCGCATTCATAATCTCTGATGAACGGATAATAGATGTTTCAATAATAGAAGATAGTGGAATTGCATAAATTTCCTTTTCAATCTCCACAAGCATAACTGAAATAATTGATAATGTCAGTGGTAATTGAATCGAGAAGATGGATCCAACATCCTGTGTTGATTCAATTGAAATATTGCCACCTAGTGATTCAATCGTTGTTTTTACAACATCTAAACCTACTCCACGACCAGATACATCTGAAATAACATCTGCAGTGGAGAAGCCTGAAGCTAGAATAAGCTCATTAATTTGTTTATCAGACATTGAATAGGATTGTTCTTGTGTAACAATACCTTTTGAAATAGCTTTCGCTAATACTTTTTCTCGATTTATGCCCGCGCCATCGTCTTCAATTTCAATAAAGACGTAATTTCCGCTATGATAGGCACGCAATACGACCGTTCCTTCTTCAGGCTTGCCTTTTGCACGACGAGCAGTTGGATTCTCAATGCCATGATCCACAGAATTACGAATCAAGTGAACAAGCGGATCTCCAATTTCATCAATTACTGTACGATCTAGTTCGGTTTCAGCACCAATAATTTCAAGGTTGATTTTCTTATTTAAATCACGTGATAGTTGACGAATCATTTTCGGGAAACGATTGAAAACTGTTTCTACAGGTACCATTCGCATTGTTAAAATAATAGTTTGCAAATCACCCATCACACGACTCATACGCTCTACTGTTTCATTTAGTTCTCCATGATTTACTTCAGTAGAGATAGATTGCAATCGACCACGATCAATGACAAGCTCTTCAAACAAGTTCATTAAAATATCTAGACGTTCAATATTTACACGAATTGTTTTATTACCTACAGGTGCATGATTTTTGTCAGCCTTGGAAGGTGTAGCTTCTTTAGCAGGTTTTGCAACAGGCTCGGCTTTAGCAGCAGGCGTATTTGTTGGTATTGCGGCTACCTCAGCCACTGCTGTTGCAGTTGCTGCTACTTCTTGGTGCGCTTCAAATACTTTTTCACTAAATTTCCTTTGGTCAATTGTAGTCACAATAACCTCATCAACTTCAGAAACTTTCATTAGCTTTTTCTGCATATCCTCAGCTGTTGTTTTTGTGACAAAGGCTACATAAAATTGTTGATCAAACTGCTCATCTTCTAGCTTTTCAACAGATGGACTTGATTTAATGACATCCCCATCTTTTTCTAAAATCTCAAACACCATAAATACACGTGCTGCCTTAAGAAGGCAATCCTCACGTAATGTTACTGAAATTTCAAAAGCATTAAAGCCTTGTTCAGCCGATTGTGTAATGACTGTTTGTTCAAACGAATCATATTCTAATACACTTTCAACAACCGGTGCAGCAACCGTTGCTACCACCTCTGGTATTACTTCCTCACCTAGTTCTATACGCTTTAGTTGTGCGACAGTTGAGGAAACATCACGCTTACCATCTCCACCGTTAGCAATATCCATTACCATTTCTTCTAAATGATCAACAGATTCAAATACGACATCTAAAATTTCAGGTGTAACATGAATCTTCTCGTTACGGATGGCATCTAAAACATTCTCCATTTTATGGGTTAAATCTGCTAAATCTTCGAAGCCCATTGTGGCAGACATACCTTTTAATGTGTGTGCAGAGCGGAATATTTCCCCAACAATTGCCAAATCGTCTGGATTTTTTTCTAATTCTAATAAATGTTCACTACACGCTTGTAAATGCTCTTTACTTTCTTCAATAAACATCTCTAAATATTGATTGACTTCCATAAGAGGACACCCCTTTTAAGGCAAATATTTCATTATTGTTTGTGCAATATCATCTACATCTGCAACTTCATCAACAAGTTGCGTTTCTACTGCTGCTTTTGGCATACCATATACAATGCAAGTTTCAGCTGATTCTGCAATAGCAATGACATTGCCAGTATTTTTTAATGCTTTTAGACCATTAGAGCCATCATGACCCATACCTGTCATAATCACTGCTACTTTATCAAAATCTTTATATTGACTAACATCTTCGAACATTACATCTACAGAAGGTCGATGGCCAGATCTTGGTGCTTCTTGATTATCAAGAACAATGCCAAAAGTTGTCCCTACTTTTCTAAGTTTTAAATGATATCCACCTGGTGCAATATAAGCTACTCCATTTTGCAAAATATCGCCCTGTTCAGCTTCTTTAACAGAAATTTCACTTAGCTGATCAAGTCGGTTAGCAAGCGATTTAGTAAATCCAGCAGGCATATGCTGTACAATTAATATGGGAGCTTGAATAGACTTAGGAATTTTAGTAACAACCTCCTGAAGTGCGCGAGGTCCTCCTGTTGATGTGCCAATTAACACAATCTTCTTTCCTATTTTACTCCATTCTACCATTGGTTTAGTTACGGCTACCTTAGTAGAAACAACATTAATAGACGTATTTGTTCGTCCATGATGTTGTGGTTCCTTTATTACGGTACTCACCCTTGTCACTTGTTCTTGTTGTCGTTTACTACCAGAAGGTTTTTTCAATTTGGAAATTGGCACCGTTGCAGCTTGTTCCACTTTGTGCACAAGTTCATTTTGAATTTTATGTAAATCAAGGGAGATGGTCCCGCTCGGCTTGGCAACAAAATCTACTGCCCCGCCCTCAATTGCAGCAATTGCATTTTCTGTCCCACGTTGAGTGGTACTTGAGAGCATTACTACAGGAACTGGACATTGTATCATAATTTCTTTTAAAGCATCGAGCCCATTCATTTCAGGCATCTCAATATCCATTGTCACAACGTTTGGCTTCAACGATTGTATCTTTTTGATCGCATCTTTTCCATTTCGAGCTGTTCCAACTACTTCCACCTTCGAGTTGCCAACAAAAAAGTCACTAATTAGCTTTCTCATAAAAGCAGAATCATCCACAACTAAAAGCTTGCTTTTATGCAAAAAGTCCAATTAATCACGCCCTTTCGAGAAAATACTTCTAAGTTTCGTTAAAAATTTTTTCGTTGTTTGATCATGTGCATGTATTTCCCCCGCACGTTGCTCCATAAAACGAACGACTATAAGTTGCAATGTCTTTGATATTAATGCGTCTGGATAAGCAAGTGAGAATGGCACTTGCTCGCGCACTGCCTTACGCACAACAGGGTCTTCAGGTAATGAACCAAGAATGATCGTTTCTTTGTCTAAAAAACGTTTCATTGTTAACTGTAAACGTTCATTCGTTTCTATTCCTTCTTCTTTACTGAAAGCGCGGTTACAGAGAATATAAAACTGCTTATCTGGATCTCGAACATGAATATATTTCATCATGGAGTACGCATCTGTAATAGAAGTAGGTTCCGCTGTTGAAATGACGATAATTTCATCAATAGATGTGAGTAAATCTAATGACCAATTAGTAGCACCAGCGCCCATATCAAATAAAATATAATCATAGTTTTTTTGAAGTTCTTCAAATGCTTGAATAAGTCGTTCAAACATACTATGAGACCAATCAAGCACACTCGTCATACCTGACCCACCTGAAATATACCTTAAATCGTAAGGCCCTTCAAATATTACCTCATCTAGTAGCTTATTTCCTTCTAAGTAATCTTTTAAACTATAAGAAGCATTTTTCCCAATTAAGATATGGATATTCCCCATCCCAATATCCATGTCTACAATGACAACTCTTTTTCCCTTTTGGGCTAAAGTCATGGCAAAGTTCATTGTGAAGTTACTTTTACCTACTCCACCTTTGCCACTTACAACTGCAATCGCTCTACCTAGTTCGCCTTGCTGTTTCATCATTTTTAAGCGTAATGCTTCAGCTTGGTCTCTCATTTTTCTTCACCTTGAAAAAACAAATTAAGTACTGCTTCTAAATCAGCTTCTTCAATATCTTCTGGTACTTCTTGACCATTCGTATAGTAAGCAAGTCCTTTATTATATTTAATCATTAAATTGATCATTGTGCCAATAGAATTTGTTTCATCAATTTTTGTAAAAATAAATTTTTGAATTGGTAATTGCTTAAATTGATCTACAATATTCTCCATATCCCTTTCTTTCGTTGTCATTGCAAGCACTAAATAAGATTCTGCATGATCATCGAATTTTATGAGGCGTTGGAGATCATCAACATACTTGACTTCTTTATAATTTCGACCAGCTGTATCAATAAAAACCAAATCTAAATGTGATAATCTCTGGATTGCTTGTTCAAAATCTGTTGCATTGTAAGCAATTTCTACAGGAGCTTGTAAAAGACCAGCATATGTTTTAAGCTGCTCTATTGCCGCAATCCGATAAGTATCTGTCGTAATAAAGCCAATCTTTTTCTTTTTTTCTAACACAGCTCTAGCAGCCATTTTAGCAATAGTTGTAGTCTTACCAACCCCTGTTGGCCCTAAAATGTTTATATATTTTCTTTCGTAGGATAATCCTCCGACTGGAAGTACTTCTAGCTTCTTACGTAATAAATTTTTTGCTATCAATTTACATTGTGAAAAATTTATTTCGGATGCTTCTCTAAAATGCATAAAAAGCTCATCACCTATCGTTGTGATGAGCTCTTCACTTAGCTCTTGCTGTCTTAAGTATTCAATGAAGGGTAAGAGTTCATCGGGATATTGAGCTTGGGTAGTCTTTTTATGCATCGATTGCATTAATGATTTTAAATCAGCAATTTCTTTTCTCAATTCTTCTGACATGCTAGCGTCCTCATGTACTGCTGCTACATCAAGGGGTGGTTCCTGATGCATTTTTGCTTGAATAGCATTTGTAATCTCTTGTAACCTTGCATTCTCTTTTTTTACTACAGGCAGTACAGCTGGTGTTGGAACTGAAGCCACTTGCTGGGGCTCCATTGCATCAATACCCGCAACCACTTCAAAACTTTTCTTTTTTATCATGCCAAAAAATTTCTTTGTGATGACGACTTTTGAATTTAAAATGACTGCGTCCTCACCTAATTCTGCTCGCACTTGCTTCATCGCCTCTGGTATGGATGATGCATAATACTTTTTCATTTTCATTGAACATTCACCACCCCAACACTTTGAATTTCAACCGAAGCATCCAATTCATTATAAGATAGAACCGGAATTTGTGGGAAATAACGCTCCGTTAGTTGTCGTAAATACATCCGAACGGCTGGCGAGCATAATATAATAGCTGATTGCTCCATAAACGAAACACGCTCTACTTCCGCTGCAATAGTTTCTAATACTGTTTGAGAGTCTTGTGGGTCCATAGCTAAATAATTACCGTGATCCGTTTGTTGGATACTATCAGCAATCATTTTTTCTACTTTACCTGAAACCGTAATCACCTTTAATACTGAACTATCCCCAACATATTGCGCTGTAATTTGACGAGCTAATGCTTGACGCACATATTCAGCTAAGATATCTGTATCACTCGTTAATTTTGCATAGTCTGCAAGTGTCTCAAAAATAATAGGTAAGTTACGCACTGATACATTCTCCCGAAGAAGCTTACCCAGTACCTTTTGAATTTCTCCAGTAGATAAAGGTGCAGGTGTTAATTCTTCTACTAAAATTGGATGGGATTCGCGTAAGTGATCGATTAACTGCTTTGTCTCTTGACGGCCTAATAACTCATGAGCATTTGCTCGAATTATTTCAGTTAAATGTGTTGACACCACACTTGGTGGGTCCACAACTGTGTAACCATACATTTCCGCATCCTCTTTTACTTGCTCTGTAATCCATTTAGCTGGTAATCCAAAAGATGGCTCGACAGTATCAATACCCTCAATAGAATCATCGTCTCCAGGGCTCATCGCTAAATAATGATCTAGTAAAAGTTCGCCTCGTGCCATTTCGTTCCCCTTTATTTTAATTCGATATTCATTTGGTTGAAGCTGAATATTGTCTCGAATACGGACTACTGGGATCACGATACCTAACTCCAAGGCAAGCTGTCGACGAATCATGATCACACGGTCTAATAAATCCCCACCTTGAGCGGCATCTACTAAGGGAATTAATCCATAACCAAATTCGAATTCAATTGGGTCCACATTTAATAAATTCACAACATTCTCAGGGCTCTTCATGCCGTCAGTAGCCACTTCTTCTTCAATCTCCTGTAATTCTTCTTCATCCTCTGGCTTCTTACGTTCCATCATATAAGCTCCCGCAATTAATGAAAGACCTATTGGCAGCGTTACCCAGTTTGGTATTGGCGTAAAGAGCCCTAGTAATACAATGGTACCTCCTGCTACATAAAGCAGCTTAGCTTGAGCAAATAATTGGCCTGTAATGTCTTGACCAAGACTACCTTTAGAAGAGGCTCGTGTTACGACAATCCCTGTAGCAGTCGAAATAAGCAAGGCAGGAATTTGGGATACAATACCGTCCCCAACTGTTAGTTTCGAAAAATGTGTTGCTGCTTCTGCAAATGGAAGCCCCATTTGTACAACGCCAATGATGATACCAAATAATAGATTGATAATAACCATTACCATTGAAGCGATGGCATCCCCTTTTACAAATTTCGTGGCACCATCCATTGCACCGTAAAAGTCCGCTTCCCCTGCAACTTTTTCACGTCGCTCGCGCGCTTCTTTTTCGGAAATAATCCCCGCATTTAAGTCAGCATCAATACTCATTTGTTTACCTGGCATCGCATCAAGTGTGAAACGTGCCGCTACTTCTGCTACTCGTTCTGCACCTTTTGTAATTACAATAAACTGAATTAACACTAAAATTAAGAAGACGACTAAACCAACAAGTATATTTCCTCCAACTACGAAATCACCAAAAGTTTCAACGACCGAACCTGCATCTCCATTTGCTAAGATGGCACGAGTAGTGGAAACACTTAGTCCTAATCGGAACAAGGTTAATAGTAAAATCACCGAAGGAAAAATGGAAAAATCCAATGCTTCTTTCATACTCATTGCTGTGAGCAGTACAATTAATCCTAATGTAATATTAATGACAATTAAAAAACTTAACATCCACGGAGGAAGAGGGATGATGAGCATCGCAACGATTAAAATAACCGCACCTAAAACCCCAATATCGCGAACTTTCATTTGTGTCCCTCCTACAAAAAGCCTTAAATTTTTCGCTTAATACGGTAAACATAAGCGAGTATCTCTGCTACTGCTTTGAAAAATTCTTCTGGTACCTGATCGCCTATTTCTACCTGGTCATACATAGCTCGTGCTAAAGGTCGATTTTCAACCATTATTACATCATGTTCTTTGGCGATCAGTTTAATTTTTTGAGCAATAAAGTCTGTCCCCTTTGCAATAACACGAGGAGCATCCATACTGTCCTCATTATATTTGAGGGCAATTGCATAGTGAGTAGGGTTGGTAATAACTACATCCGCACTAGGAACCTCTGACATCATACGTCTCATCGCCATCTCACGTTGGCGTTGTTTGATTTTTGATTTGATTAGAGGGTCACCCTCACTATTTTTATATTCATCTTTAATATCTTGCTTAGACATTTTAAGATTTTTTTCATACTCATGTTTTTGATACATCCAGTCTAAAACGGATACACAAAGTAATACTAAAGAAGCTGCTATACCCATAATACCAACAAGCTTCCCTACCGTAATGAGAGTCATCCATGGACTTTTAAACGATAACGCCAAAACTTCTGGTAAGTTTGACCAAATAATAATTGTTGTAACACTTCCGATAAAACCAATCTTTAAAACAGACTTTATTAACTCCACAATGGCTTTGACAGAAAATATCTTTTTTAACCCTTTAATAGGGTCCATCTTTTTCAAATCAAACTTCATTGGCTCTAACGTAAAAAGAAAACCAAATTGCAAAAAGTTACCTGCAAGTGCTCCGACAAATGCAATTGCCATAATGGGCACAATGATAAAAGCCATTTGAATCAAAGTTTCTGTAAATAGGTGCATCACACTATCAATAGTCAGTGATTCGATGCGTATGTTATGAATAAAGGTTTGCCTGAAAAAAGCTAATAGCTCGTCACGCAAAGAGCCTGCAAAGAAAAACAAAAAGATAAATACCATTAACATTACAATGGCACTAGAAATATCTTGACTCTTGACAACTTGTCCTTTTTTCCGAGCATCCTGTCGTTTCTTAGGGGTTGCCTTTTCTGTTTTTTCACCCGCAAAAAATTGTAGCTCTAAATTCAGTAGTAGTCTCATATTATCCACCACCTAAAATGGCCATTAAATCACGCATCCCATAAATCATAATCGTAATAAGCTTTTGAATAACTTGAATCATAACGGCCATCATTGTAAATAATACTAAAAAACTAACACCAATTTTAATAGGAAAACCGACAACAAATATGTTTAATTGCGGTACTGTTTTTGCAGTGATCCCTAAAGCTAAATCGACCAAGAATAAGGTCGCTACAACAGGAGCAGCCATCTGGAATGCTATGGCAAAAACTGCTGTGAAAGTTGTGATAATAAATTGAGGAAAGTTTTCATTCATAAAACTAGGGAATTGATCCATCGGGAAAAATTGATAGCTGTAGTAGATTCCATTAAGAATCATATGATGGCCATCAATCGCTAACAATAAAAGCAGTGCTAGCATATTAAAAAACTGACCGATTAATGGACTTTGAGCACCTGTTTGCGGGTCAATTATATTAGCAATGGCAAAACCCATTTGAAAATCGATAAAGCTTCCTGCAATTTGAATTGCGGACATGATGATATAGCCCATTAGACCGAGTAATAGTCCAACTAGTGCTTCTTTCACCACTAATAATATGTAATCATCATTGAATGCAAATGGCTCAACATCAATTGTATAGTACATCATCCAAGCTAAAACCAGTGCGAGAGTAATTTTGACTTGAGGTGGAATGGTTCTATAGGAAAAAAAAGGAACCGTAGCAAAAAAGGCTGAGACACGTACAAGTACTAATAAGAAAACCGTTAAATGCGGAATTAATTCATTCATGTACTCACCCTATATAACGCGTTAAATTCTCGAATATGTCTCTCGCATAGCTTGTAACTTGAGATAGCATCCAAGGGCCAAAGAATACGATGGCCACTAAGACAGCAATAATTTTTGGTACAAATGCTAACGTTTGCTCTTGTATCGAAGTTGTAGCTTGAAAGATACTTACCGCTAAACCCGAGATTAAAGCAACTAATAGTAGCGGACCGCTTGTTAGAAGGATAATCATTATAGCACGCTCTGCAATGGAAATAACCAACTCACCTGTCATACTGTATCATCCCCTAAAAACTTTGTAGTAACGATTTCATAACGAGATACCAGCCATCAACCAGTACAAATAATAATATTTTAAATGGCAATGAAATCATTACTGGCGGTAACATCATCATCCCCATCGACATTAATGTACTTGCAACAATCATATCGATCACTAGGAATGGAATAAAAATCATAAAACCAATTTGAAATGCTGTTTTAATTTCGCTTAAAGCAAAGGCAGGTACAAGCATAGTCAGTGGGATTTCCTCCACTGATGCTGGTTTTTCTGCTTGATTATATGTTAAAAATAAATCAAGATCTTTTTGCCTAGTATGCTTACTCATAAACTCTTTAAATGGCACACTAGCACGGTCATAGGCTTCTTCTATACCAATTTCTTCAGCAAACAATGGTTGTAATGCCTCTTTATTGACCTCTTGAAAGGTTGGTGCCATGATAAAAAATGTTAAAAATAGTGCCAGCCCAATGATCACTTGATTTGGTGGCATTTGCTGTGTTGCCAATGCTGTACGCACAAATGATAAGACTATGACTATACGAGCAAAGGATGTCATTAAAATTAAAATACTTGGTGCAAGTGATAAAACTGTTAGTAACAGTAAGAGCTTTACAGATGTAGAGACATTCGTTGGATCGCTGTTGGAAAAAATATTGATTAAATCATTCATTTACCATCCTTCTCCTTCTGCTTCCATCTCTCTATCTCATCACTACGCTCCTGTTTTATTTCTGATAGCTTTTTTTCGAATAGATTGCCAAATGAATCCTGCTTTTGCTGCTCATTTTGCACCTTCGCGCTATCTTTTCTCTTAAACTTAGAAAATACTTCTGCAATATACGGTGATGTTGCTGCAAATTCTTGTCTTTCGTTATATAGGGCTAAAAGAGCTTCAACTTCTTCAGGATCTGTAATTTCTCGTAAAAGCTGAACGTCTTCTCCGACCCCAACTAAATACAATGTTTTACCTACCTGTAAAAGCTGAACTGACTTTTGTGCACCTAACGATAAACCGCCTAAATTTTGTACCATTTGATTACGTTGGAAGTTTAAATTTCGTTTATTTAAAAACTTCATCAATCCATAAAATAAAGCTACAACAAAAATAAGCGCCAAAACCATTTTTATGTATTCCCATGCAGATATATCTCCAGCTGCTGTTACAGTTGTTTCTTGTTTAGCAGCTGGATCAGTCGTATCTCCATTACAAGCTTCTGGGTCTTTAATGCAATCCGTGACACTATTTGTATCAGCGTCTGCATAGACAGAAGTCGGTGTCGGGTACAAAAACAGGAAGGATACAAGAAATGCGAAAATCATCGTTAAACGAAATGATTTTAACATTTTCATGCAATCATCCTAGCGCTTTTTGAATCGCTTCAATTACACGATCTGCTTGGAAAGGTTTTACGATAAAGTCTTTCGCACCAGCTTGAATCGCATCGATTACCATTGCTTGTTGCCCCATTGCTGAACACATGATTACAGTTGCACTTGGATCTGTTCCCTTAATTGCTTTAAGAGCTGCAATACCGTCCATCTCTGGCATTGTGATATCCATTGTTACTAAATCTGGTTTTAGTTCATTGTACTTTTCGACAGCTTGTAAACCATCTGCTGCCTCTCCAACAACTTCAAATCCATTTTTTGATAAAATATCCTTGATCATCATGCGCATAAATGCAGCGTCGTCTACAATCAAAATTCTTTTAGACATGGTTAACTCCTCCAATTGAAACTATCTTAAATTATTTAAACGCTCTGCTTGACTTAAAACATCTGTAATACGGACACCAAAGTTTTCGTCAATAACAACGACTTCCCCTTTAGCAATTAAACGACTATTGACTAAAATATCAACCGGTTCTCCCGCTAATTTATCCAGTTCAATAATTGACCCACTTGATAGTTCTAAAATCTCTTTAACAGAACGTTTCGTACGTCCTAACTCTACAGTAACTTGCAATGGAATATCAAGTAGCATATTTAAATTTCTAGCTTCAGATTGAGAGATTACATTTGTATCGAAGCTAGCAAACTGCGCTTGTTGCACATTTACAGGTTGTGCTGGTCTTGCTGGTTGTGCAAATTGTTGTGGCTCCTGATAAATCGGTTGCTGCATCGGTGCTGACTGCTGTTGATAAACTGGTTGTTCAGATGGTGGTGCTACAGGTATTTGCTGTTGAACAGGCGGTGGTGTAACTGGTGGAGCCTCAGGTGCAATTGTTGCTGCCACAGGTTCCTCAAACACTCCTGTTTCACCTAATAATGATTTTACAATATTTTGACTAAATTTAAGCGGTAATAATTGCATTAAATTCGAATCAATTAAATTACCAATTCTTAATCTAAATGAAACTTTCACCAGCAAATCGTCTTCTGGGATATTTTCTCGACCTTCATCTTGCGAGATGTTCATTAAATCAATTGTCGGTGGAGAAATATCTACTTTTTTGTTGAAGACCGTCGACATAGATGTAGCAGCTGAGCCCATCATTTGATTCATAGCCTCTTGAACAGCACTTAGCTGAATTTCACCTAAGTCTGGCTTCGGATTTAAACCATCGCCACCTAACATTAAATCTGCGATAATTGCTGCATCAGATTGTTTAATAACAAGTAAATTCATACCTGTCAAACCAATTGTATATTCAACTTGTACAGCTACATATGGATGAGGAAATTCCTCTTCTAATTTATTACGATTAATCATCGAAATACTTGGAGTTGTAATATCTACTTTTTGACCCAATAACGCTGAAAGAGCTGTGGCAGAGCTTCCAAAGGATATATTGCCTACCTCTCCTAATGCATCTTGTGCAAACGAATCAAGGTAATCCTCCACTCGTATCTCATTTATTTCTTCATTTGTTGAAGCATCAGTGTCGTTGTTTTTATCTCCCAACGTCTCGCCCCTTAATAGCGCTTCAATTTCTTCTTGGGAGAGCATTTCATCACTCATCTTCGTCTCCTCCTTTCAAAGGGTCGATAATCTGGATTGCTAATTTTTTGCCCTTTTTACCTGGTTGAACAGTGAACTTCGGCAATGTACCTACTTTTAGTACTAATGGCGCTTCAATTTTTTGATCTAACTGTATGACATCCCCAACTTGCATTGTTAGGAAATCTTCAATAGTGATGTCCGTTAATCCTAATTCAACTGAGAGTGGTAATTGGGCTTGTTTCACACGTGTTTCAAGCA
Organism: Lysinibacillus sp. JK80; assembly: GCF_027557635.1. NCBI lineage: Bacteria > Bacillati > Bacillota > Bacilli > Caryophanales > Bacillaceae > Lysinibacillus > Lysinibacillus sp. JK80. The sequence continues at coordinate 1,984,192 of NZ_CP058997.1, forward strand.
TTTTTGTTTGCTCTGGTGACATCTCTTTCGTATTGGTTTGCATCCAATAGCGAACCGAAAGATTTGGAACAATTGGCTCCAATACAACATGCGGAATACAAATATTAATCATACCGCTTGTCTCACCAATTATCGTATTTAATGAAATTACGACAACCGTTTCATTAGGTGAAATCATTTGTAAAAATTGTGGATTTACTTCAAGTTCCACTAATATAGGATCAATTTCCGCAACATTTTCCCATGCTTCGCGTAAATTGTCGAATGAGCGTTCAAAAAGGTTTGTCATAATTTTTGTTTCTATTTCCGTTAGGTTATCTACATTACTATGACTTGCCCCACTACCGCCCATTAGGCGATCTAACATCGAATAGGCAATATTCGGATTAATTTCCATCAAAATATTACCATCTAATGGTGGCACTTCAAATACATTAATGAGTGTCATATTTGGAATGGAACGAACAAACTCTTCAAATGGTATTTGGTCTACTGATGCAACCGTAATTTGTACATAGCTTCTAAGCTGTGCAGAGAAAAAGGTTGTCAATAGTCGTGCGAAATTTTCATGTATTCGGGTCAAACTTCGGATTTGATCTTTTGAGAATCGAAGTGCTCGTTTAAAATCATAAACTTTAACCTTACGTCCCTCGTCCTCTTTTTTTATGTCATCCGCTGACATTTCCCCTGTCGATATAGCGGAAAGCAGCGCATCTATCTCGGATTGAGATAACACATCTCCTGCCATTTGCCCACCTCCAATTCAAGCAGTTTCTGTTTTATTGAGTAATGAAGGAGGTAAAATATACTTCCTGGACTTCTCCCTCTTGCATCAACTCATTTAATCTTGTTTTTAATGATTTTTGGAATATTTGTTTCCCTTGCTTACCTTCTAAGTCCTTTTGCTCCATTTCAGAAAGCTCTTGAATGGCGATATTTTGCACTTGGAAAACGCGCTTTGTTAATTCAGCAGCAGCATCTTTGCTTGTCGTTTGAATTTTCAATGACAAGCGAACAACTCTTTTATCTGCAAGATTTGTCGTGATCTCTGGTATCTCCACTGTTGCCTCTACAATCTCATCAATGGACGGCTCAACAGCTCCTGTGGGTTTATTAAATTGCGTAAGCAATACAAACAAAATAACCCCAATCAGAATGACTGCTACTAGTAAAATAATAATCATTGTTAGCATTTTATTATTCTTCATCTTCTTCACCTCGTAGATGCGGGTTGGATAGTATTTGTATATTGTTATAAAAGGCAGTTACCTTTTGTCGCACCTCATCTTCACTCTCTAAAACAATTAATTTTGTTCCAGTTGTTAATGTAATAGTCGTATCTGGAAATGATTCGACTGTTTCTATGTATAAAGCATTTAATGTAAATGCTTTGCCATTTAGACGTGTTAGTTCAATCATGAATTAGGGCCGGGTCTAGCATGAGAGCCGGCCCGACCCTCCCTCATATGAAAATATGTTTGTTAAAACGTCCGTTTTGAAAGGACTATATTATTATCGTTTTAAGTTTACTAGTTCTTGTAATATTTCATCAGATGTTGTGATGATACGCGTATTTGCTTGGAAACCACGTTGTGCCACAATCATCTCAGTAAACTCTTCAGACAGGTCTACGTTGGACATTTCAAGTGAACCTGCTATCGGTTTACCTAAACCTGCTTGACCACCTGCTTGTAAATAGGGTTCTCCAGAGTTTGCTGAAACTGTATAGTAATTACCGCCAACTTTCTCAAGACCACCTGCGTTGGAGAATTTGGCCATTACCAATTGACCACCCCATTTCAAGTCTCCATTTGCATCAACAAAAGTTACTTGACCATCTGGTGCAATACTCATCGATTTTGCATCAGTTGGAATACGGATACGTCCCCATTCACCAGTGTTTGCTGTGGCTGCTGTTGGTAAGCCCCAAGTGCCATCAACATTTAAATTCTCACTTGTTACTTCGTCCAATTCCGCTGGTGCCTCGAAGTCAGTAGACATTAAATCTAAATCTTCAGAGCTAGCAGCCGCAGACCCCATTAGATATTTACCATCTGCATTAACTAGGAAACCTTGTTCATCCATATAAAAATTCCCTGCACGTGTATAGAGAGTATTTGTAAATGGCGTTTCACCAGTTCCTTCACCAGTTCCTGACACTAAATCACCTACTATGAAGAAACCTTCTCCCTCTATAGCTAAATCTAATCCGCGTCCAGTATATTGTCGTGATCCTGGATTGTGAATAGTATCGATAGATGCAAGTTCTGCCCCTAACCCAACTTGTCTTGGGTTAATACCTCCTATAGTACCTGAAGGAGCTGAAGCACCCGCTGATGTTTGAGACATTAAATCTTTGAAAATTACTCGCCCTTTTTTAAAGCCATAAGTGTTCACGTTGGCAATATTATTACCAATCACATCTAGCTTTGTTTGGAAGTTTTTAAGACCTGAAATACCTGAATACATAGAACGTAACATATGTTTTCGTTCTCCCTTCGTTTTATATAGGTGAGCTTCTATCAATCAGCATCACCAAGGCTTCCTTACGTAAGAAGGTCCAGCCTTTAAAGCACAATCGTGCCATCAATATTTGTAAATAACTGCTGTTTTGCTTCCGTGCGATCCATTGCTGTAATGACAGTAGCATTTTTAGCACTGACAATTAAAGCTGCTTGATCCATCAAGACTAATGGTTGTTTGACACCTTTTGAGTGTGCTTCAAATACCTTATCCGATACAACCTGCCATTCTTGTTCTGTGATATTAATTTTACGCTCAATAATACGTTCATTCGCATGCTTGCTCACCTTTAGCTCTTGTTTAGAAGCTTCCTGTAAATGAGCCTTAAACGATTGTTGTGTATTAATTGGCTTAGGCTGTGTTGAGCGAATAGATGGATGCAAGGGTACACGATGAATTGAAAATTTATCCATCACTTTTCTCCACCTTTATTCGCTAATCACTGTAAAATCTTTATCTGTTAGTCTTTTATCATTATCTAGTACATAATTAATGACCCCATCTTTATTGGAAACAGAGACGATTCGTCCTTTTAGTTCTTGGTCACCGTCTTTATACGTTACATTTTTACCAATCAATTGGCTAGCTTTCACTAATGGAGATTCAGGTACATTATTATTGCCATTGGAACTAGAATCGCTAGCTCCACCTAAAATACCAGATATATTACCTGGAGCAATCTCTTTCCCATCAGCTAATTTGAACACAACATTTCCATCTACAAATTTAAGTGATTCAATGACGCCTGTTCCTTCATTAACCACAGGATTACCTTTTTCATCTTTCTCCTCTGTAATCTCATGCCATTTGACTTCTTTGCCAATAAAAGTTGTATAACTCATCATCTGTGTTTGTTGCTGAGATGCTAGTAAAGATTCCATTGCCTTTGTCATATTTTGCATTTGCTCTAAAGAAGAGAACTGCGCCATTTGAGAAATAAATTCTCGATCATCCATTGGATTTGTTGGGTCCTGATGCTGTAATTGTGTAATTAACAATTGTAGAAAGGCATCCTTACCAAGCTCACTATTGCCTGTTTGCTTCACTGGCTTCTGATAATTTGAGTAATAAAAATCATCAGTTATAGCCGGATTTGTCACCTTCGTAGTAGTATCTGCCATTGTTACACCTCCTCACTTATTAAATAGTCACTAAAGGACATTCCTTCATCTTCATCATCACTTTTTTGATCCTGTTCTTCGTCCTGCTGTTGTTTAAAGAAATTATTGAAGAAGCTTTGATCACGTTGTTGACGATCGGCATCTTGCAGAGATTGTGCAATATCAAGACGATCTACTTGTATATTTTGCTGAGCAAAAGCCTGTTTTAGCTGGTGTGCTTGGTTATCAAGCAATTCACGTCCATGGGCTGTAGAAGCCAGTATACGGGCTGTAAGAACTCCATCATTTTGTACAAGTTCAATACGAACTGTCCCTAGATTTTCTGGATACAATTTTATGGTTAAGCGTGTAATACCTTGAGCATTCGAAATCTGCGCTCGATTGATAATGGCTTGCATTTCTTTTAGTAAAGCTTCGGATTGAACAGGCTTAGCCGTAGGTAACGTTACATGGAATGTGTCAGGTTTCGTTTGTACAGTTTGTGGCGTAACCATGTCATTTGTATTTGTTTCACTTTGTTTCGTCATTTGGACTTGCTGAACAACTTGCTGGAAGCCTTGTAATGGCAATGTAACAGTTGTTTTAGTTGTTGTTACCTGCAAAGTTTCTACCTGCGTTTGTAAAGTCGTTAATAGGCTTCTCACCGTTGTTAACAGGTCTTCTTGGGGTGCTGTTAAGTCTGTCTTTTGTCCTACCAATTGCGCTAATTTCAACACTTGAAGAAGTTGTGATGCCTCTTTTGGTGTCACTTGACCTTCGCCTTGTAAAGCAGTGCTTATATTCGCCTGTAGTACCGGCGCTTGGGCATCTACTAAAGTTAAGAGCTCCCAAACATCCCTTGCTTCCTTTTCTTCTCCTAGTAGCTGTTGGACGATTTTTTGAAGCTGCTCTTCATCAATCCCTAATGCATTTAATATATTTTCTAAATGAAGCATTTCATCCAGTGCCACTGCCTTACCGTCTTCTCCAAATTGAAGCAATAATAAACCATCATCGTGAGAAATCCCCAGTAAATCTAGTACTTCCTCCATTGAGTCAGCTTTTAATAACGCTTGTAAATCCCCGAGTTCATTTGTTGAAGTCGTCTGTGATGACTGGGTTGTTTGAGTTGAAGAAGTTAATACTTGCCCAAAAACAGAACCAAAATTTGATAAATTTTCTTTCTTCGGTGTGCTGCCTATTTTTCCTTCAGCGTTTCCAACTGTTGTTGATTTTGTTGCTGCAGTTTTAGTAGGTACTGTTTTATTAATCATTTGCATCATTGCTACATCCACTATTTTTCACCTCCTTTCAATTATCCTACTGTTTAGCCATAAGCTCCGTATATTTTGCTGCATCTTTTGCATCCATTTTTTCTAAAATAGCTGCTAATTTATCTGGCTTTAAATTCGTTAAAATCCGCAGTGCTTCTGTATCACTCATATTGATTAACACAGGTGCCGCAGCTTTCGGCGACATCTTATCAAATGTTGATAAAATATCGTTAAAGTCACGCTTCACATCATCTTGTTCACGATTTAGTTTTTCAATTTCAAATTGAAGCTGTTCCTTTTCTGTCAGCAGCTTCTCTTTTTCAGTTATTGTTGAATCTAATTTTTTTTGAAGCTGGGTAATCTCTGCTTCTTTTTCTTGTACCTCTGCCTGTAAACTCACTATTTTAGAGTCGTTATTAACGACAGCATCCTTTGCTTGTTGTTCTTCTGAGGGAATAAAAGGTAAACTACCAATTGCCTTTTTTCCTAAATCAAAGACATTTGTATTCATTAAAGTTGCCACAACAAGCAAAACCGCTACTACAAACATAATCGGCAGTACAATCCAAGTAAAAAACTTAAGAAAGCTCCCAGATTTTTTCTTTGGTTGCTCTTCTACTAACTCTGTTGCTAATCGATTGTCTTTCTTTGCCATGAAATCACCTGATTTCTTTCTTGTTATACGTTTGTAATGAAATTTCATCTAAAAAAAGGCTTTCTATACGATCTTGCTCTTGTTGGAAATGCTTAAAATCCTTTTCTCTCATTTTTTCAAATTTACGTACTTCCAAGTTTTTTTCTAATAGTTTTTCTTCGTGCCAATTCATCTTTGCACGAGCTTGTATCACTTTCTGTTGTACATCTGCAATTGTTTTTTCGAGACTATCAATGAAACGACTATAATGATGGATTTCATCTATGGAAGAACCAACCATTAAACGCTCCTGCTGAAATGCAATTAAATCTTCTTTCTTTTTTAGCAAGTCATATAATTTCGTTGCTATTTCTTCAAAAGAACGGACAGATTCCTTATAAGCCATTTCGGTTTCGTTTTTTTCTTGTTCGCGAATGGTTAACACTTTTTCAAAACGATACACATAACTGACCATCTATTTCGCACCACCGTTCGATAATGTTATTAACTCATTGACACTTTGTTCTAGTGTCACTTTATCTAAGTAACCCTGTTTAAGATAAGCAGTAATGAGCGGTTCATAATGAATTGCTTCATCAATTTCTTTAGAGGTTCCTCTTTTATAAGCACCAATATTGATCAAATCCTCTGATTTGTCGTAAGTATAATAGAGTTCTCTTAATCGTTCAGCAGCTTTCTTATGAGTTGGCTCTGCAACATGATTCATCAAACGACTCACACTTTTCAAGACATTTATGGCTGGATATTGCCCCTTGTTGGCAAGATTTCGATCCAATACAATATGACCATCTAATATCCCTCGCACAGTATCCGCAATGGGTTCATTCATATCGTCACCATCTACTAAAACAGTATAGAAAGCTGTTATAGAACCCTTTTCATTGGTGCCTGTACGTTCTAGTAATTTAGGCAATATCGCAAAAACAGAAGGCGTATAACCTTTTTGTGCTGGTGGTTCTCCTGTGGCAAGTCCAATTTCACGTTGTGCCATAGCCACACGTGTTACGGAATCCATCATCAGCATGACATTTAAGCCTCGATTTCTAAAATATTCGGCGATTGCTGTAGCTGTAAATGCCCCTTTAATCCGCATTAATGCTGGTTGATCAGATGTGGCTGCAACAACAATCGATCGACTTAAGCCCTCAGCACCCAAATCACGTTCGATGAATTCCCGAACCTCACGACCACGCTCACCTATTAGCGCAATGACATTCAAATCTGCTTGTGTATTTCTTGCGATCATACCAAGTAAAGTACTTTTACCTACCCCAGAACCAGCGAAAATACCAACACGTTGTCCATTTCCAACTGTTAGCATACCATCAATAGCCTTGACTCCCACTTCAAGCCTTTCATTAATTGGTGGACGAGTTAGTGGGTTTGGTGGATCTTGTTCTGTAGGGACTGTCATGAGACCTTTAGGTAATAGAGTGCCATCAATTGGATTCCCCATAGAATCCAATACTTTGCCGATTAACTCAGGACCCACTTTTACTTCCAGTGGAGCTCCTGTTCCTTCAACAAGGCAGCCAATAGATATTTCACGTAAGGAGGTAAAAGGCATCAAGACGACTATTTCATCTTTAAAACCAACGACCTCTGCTAAAATAATCTGGTGACCATGATTTACAGTTTCCACATGAATTTTACAGACATCACCTATAGAACTATCTGGACCTTGCGACTCAATCATTAAGCCAACAACTCTAGTAACCCTACCGAACTTTTTAAAAGTTGGGATATGCGGAATTTGTTCAATTAATTGAGCCGCTTTCATCAAGATCATTCCTTACTCTCTAATATTTCATGTAACTTTAATCTGAGTGCATTTAATTGCTCATCGATGCTAACCATAATTCTTCCATGATTTGTTTCAATATAGCAATCTGTCTCATTATCCAAATCTTCATTAACAAAAATCATTAATGGTACGTCTATTGGGAACATTTCTGCTAATTCATCTCGGTTGGTCGTAATTAAAGCATAATAAGCTGGCGAAACATAAATTTTAATTTCCTTCATTTCTCTAGCTTCTTTCAGCCCTCTACGCACAATCGATACAAATAGTTCGTTATCCTGTTCTAACGAAGTACCAATAATTCTTTCTGCAGCAGTTAAACCTAACTCTAAAATTACCGCTTCTTGATCTTCAATATATTTTTGAGCATTTTCTTTCGCTAACATCATTATTTCATTCGCTGTTTGAAGTGACTGAGCCATTGCTTCAGTGGCCTTATTCACGCCATCTTCATAGCCTTGTCCAAATCCCTCATCATAAGCTTCTTGAACACGATTGGGTCTCTCTTCCTCCCAATTTAGCTTTAAATATTCAATCTCTTGATAGTGCCTATGCTTTTCCTGTTCAAACATCTCTCGTTCAGCTTGCAAAGCAGTTCTTGCTTCAGTAAGTAAACGATCTCGCTCTGCCACGACTTCATCCAACGTTAATTGATGCTGAGGAGGTCCTTCTTCTTGGTATTCTTCCATCGCTTCAAACATATCACGGATTTGTATTTCTTTGACATTATCGCTATCAGACTTAGTGTAAATAGAACGGATGATTCTAGACAATGACGTCATCTCCTCCACCACGAGCAATAATAATCTCTCCAGCATCCTCTAGACGACGAATAACAGCAACAATTCGAGATTGTGCCTCCTCTACGTCACGTAAACGTACAGGTCCCATAATTTCCATTTCTTCTTTAAATGTTTCAGCCATACGTTGTGACATATTGCGGAATATAATATCTTTTACCTCTTCACTTGATACCTTCATTGAAAGCAGTAAGTCTTCGTTTTCACAATCACGAATAACACGCTGAATGGAACGATTGTCGAGTGTAACAATATCCTCGAACACAAACATACGTTTTTTGATTTCCTCTGCAAGTTCTGGGTCTTGTATTTCCAGTGCATCGAGTATTGTTTTTTCTGTTTGTCGATCTACTCCATTTAAAACTTCAACGACTGCATCAATACCACCAGTTTCTGTATAATCCTGCGTAACGGTTGATGATAATTTACGTTCTAACACAGATTCAATTTCGCTAATCACTTCTGGTGAAGTCGATTCCATGACCGCTATACGTTTAGCAATGTCAGCTTGTACTTCCTGTGGTAAAGAAGATAAAATAACCCCCGCTTGCCCTGCTTCTAAATAAGAGAGGATTAGGGCAATTGTTTGAGGATGTTCATTTTGGATAAAGTTAAAAATTTGCGCTGGGTCAGCTCTTCTAGCAAAATCAAACGGGCGTACTTGTAATGAAGATGTTAGTCGATTGATGATTGTTTGTGCTTGTTCTACGCCAAGTGCTTTTTCTAATACTGTTTTTGCATAGCCAATACCACCTTGTGTGATATAGTCCTGCGCGAGTGCAATATTGTGAAATTCTTCAATAATCTCTTCTTTTACATTTGATTCTACTTTTTTAACACTTGAAATTTCTAATGTTAAACGTTCAATTTCTTCCTCTGTTAAGTGCTTATAGACAGAAGCTGAAACTTCAGGCCCTAATGAAATTAACAAGAGAGCGGCCTTTTGTTTTCCGGTTAATTCTTTATCTTTCTTGGACACAGCCGAACCTCCTAGTTAGTCTTCAGCAATCCAACTACGCAGTAACTTTGCAAAATCGTCTGGCTTTTCTTTGGCCATTTTTTCTAGCTGCTTACGACGCATTGTAGCTTCCGTTTCAATTTCTTCATTAATATCATCAACCATTAATTCTTCTTGTTCTTCTAGGATACTTAACTCTTCTTCTTCCTTCGCACGTTTACGTGAACGGATAATGAAGAATGCTAGTAATAAGATAACAGCTAACAAGATACCTCCGATAACCCAAACCCACCATGGAATGATTGGTTTTTCATCAGCTACCTCTGTTGCCTTACCATATAATGGTTGTACAGATACCGCCACTTTTTCATCGATCTGCTCTTGAGTAAGTTCTGCTGCTACGTCTTTGGAAATTGTTGTACGTACAATTGTACTTAAAATTTTCTCAATATCTTCTCGAACACCGTCTGGTAATGACGCTGCGTCAGTTGCTGTCGGTGGTTCAACAATTACTTGAATACCAATATCCTGAATTTTATAAGGAGCTTCTTGAATATCCTTACGTATACGGTTCACATCATTATTAATCGTTTCTTCCGTACGTTCGTAATCACCATTTCCTGCTGTACCTTCATTATAAGTTGTGAAGTTATCAGTAGTTGTTTCAGCTTCAGGTGTTCCAGCAGCGGCAGCTGCTCCTGTACCAGAATATTGCTCTGTAATTCGCTGAGCACTTATGGCAATACCTTCCATATTTTCTTCATCAACAGGTGTCACAAGATTTTCTTCACGATTTTCTTTCTTGAAATCAATATCCGTTGTGACAGAAACCATTACTTTATCTTGTCCCATCAACGTTCCAAGCATATTTTGTACTTGACGTTGTAAATCTCGTTCTACCAATTTCTTCATTTGTAATTGGCCTTCAGCTGTTGTTGTGGAAGTACCATCAGCTGTTGCTGCATTCAGATCAAAGTACTCTGAAAATTGGTTAGAGATCACTATATTTTCAGTCTTTAAATTCGGAATACTTTTTGACACTAAATTGTACATTGTAGTTATTTGCTGTTCCGTAAATTTATAGCCAGGATCAGTATTTAAAACGATAGATGCTGTTGCCTCTCCTTGAACATCCGTTACGAATACACCTTCCTCAGGAACAGTAATCATAACTTTTGCATCTTTTACACCTTCCAGATTTTTGAAAAGTTTAGCAATTTCAGTTTCAGTAGCTGCTTTTTTTAATAGGTTAAATTCATTATCAGTCATACCAAATCCTGAACTATTAGCAAATGAGTAATCGATTGATCCTGTTTGTGGATATCCCTCTGAAGCTAATTGCACTAATAAGGAGTCAACTTGCTCTTCTGGCACTAAAATAGATGTTCCACCTGGAGCAATTTGATAGGTCACACCTTGGGAATCTAGCGCTTCCTTTACCTGTCCAATTTCCCGTGTTGATAAATCTTTATAAAGTGGAACATATGTAGTTTTGGAAGCAAAAAATGTCACAATTGCTGCTAGTGCGATTACAACTACCACGGAGCCAATCATAACTATTTTTTGCTTTTTACTTCGACTTGTCCAAAATTGACTGGTGTCGTTTTTTATTTTTGTCAATCGTTCATTCATTATGAATCCTCCGGTTATAGTGAATAACCTAGCCATCAATAATTTGCGAACATAATGAGCCACTCTGATTTGTGGTTGTTAATTTATATTGAAAAGAGGTTTCTTATCTTTACAATAAAATTAAACACTCATGCGCATTATTTCTTGGTAAGCTTCAATCACCTTATTGCGAACTTCAATTGTTGCGTTTAGGGTAATGCTTGCCTTTTGCGAAGCAATCATCACTTCATGCAACTCCACATCTTCACCTTTAATTAGCTTCTGAGTAAATTTATCAGAAGTTATTTGTTGATCATTTACTTTTGCAATTGCTTCTTTTAACGAGTTCGCGAAGCTTTGTTGCGCTTCATAAGGTGTAGCATTCAGTTTATTCGTGTTATTTACAACCTGAGTAGGTGTCATTAGCGAAATGGACGAAATGGCCATGTATGTATCTTCCTTTCTACTTAAATTTATTTACCAATCTCTAAAGCCTTTGTAAGCATGGATTTATTCGCATTAAATACAGTTATATTCGCCTCATAAGAACGAGTAGCCGACATTAAATCAACCATTTCTTTTAATGGATCGACGTTAGGCATGTTTACATAACCATCTGCATTCGCATCTGGATGAGTTGGGTCATATACAAGTTTGAAAGGTGTTTCTTGATCTTCTGAGATTCGAGTAATTTTCACACCATTACCAACACCACTTTTTGCATTTTTACCTAGTGCTATATTCAAAAAATTAGAAAATTGTCCTTCTTGAGCTGACAGCGTCACGGACTTACGTCGATATGGTTCCCATTCCCCATTCACTTGACGAGCGCGAGTTGTATCCATGTTAGCCATATTAGAAGAAATAACGTCCATACGTAAACGTTGCGCTGTTAATGCGGAGGCAGTGGTATTCATCCCATGAAAAATAGACATCTATTACTTACCTCCTTTAATAACAGTATTCAATGTGTTTAATTTCCCATTAACACGATCGATTAGAGCATTATAATAAATTTGATTCTCTGCTAATTTCGCTTGCTCAGCATCCATATCTACAGCATTGCCATTGTTTCTATATCGCAAGTTCTCAACAATATTGACACCTGGTGTAGATTGTCGAAACGTGAAATCATAATGTCTATTATCAGTGCGGTATGCAGAAATAGCTATGCTCTTCTGCTCTTCCAACATATCCTTAAAACTAACATTTTTCGCCTTATAATTAGGTGTATCGACATTCGCGATATTATTTGCGATTGTTTTATGATTTAAAGTGGCATAGGAAAGTCCATTTTCCAGGCTACTAATAGTTCCTCCAAATAAATTCAAAACTGTTCACCTCATTTTATTTAAATCTATGTACTTGTTAATTTATCCAATAATACAATTGTAATTAAGATGATACCTAGTGTCTATTGTCTTTTGTCACTTTTTAATAGTCTATACGCCCTATTTTTTCTCCCTCTCAACCATGACAAAACTTCCCCATCCTTTGCGTCTCTAGGCTTCAGTAAAGATTGATAATCATCTAGTTATTTTACACCATTTCGACAGTGTTTACGATTTTATTGTGAAAAATGCCTTTTTATGAGGTTTATCGCCTTTTTTAATCCTTTTAAATAAAGGTCCCTTTTTACTAGTTTAATCACTATGGGAGTATTTTTTATACAGTGACTATAAGTTTATTCACCATTATTCAAAAGTAACATATCAGCATTTTTTATATGCTAATTGTAGTGACAAATTATCGAACATTTTTAGGATAAAAGCAACGAAATCCATGTTTTTATATTAATTCTCTAAAAAAACAAATGCCCTAAAATTTCGAAAATACACAAAAAAGCGTCTATATTTACCATAGACACCATCATTGTTTTGAAAAACAATACATTTTATGAAAGATGAAAACGGCTTTCATTCCACACTACCTGCTTGCCACTATACTTCTCTCTCACTCAGTTTAAAGTACAAAACTACCGCTCTGTTTAAGGTCTCCCCTTTCTCACATGGGAATCAATTAGCCTTCTACTCCACCGTTCTACATTAAAAGCAAAAATTACAATCACTAGTCTGAAAAGTCACTTTTCCTCATGTTCGACTAACGGATTCATTGTACGCTCCTCTGGATTGGACGATGACGAAACCTAAAGCACCCCTCACCTTTCTAAAAGGTCTTTTTCAATATTGTCTTTTTCAACAACATAAAAAGCGTCTATGCTTACCATAGACGCTTTCATTAGCTTATTAAAAGAAGTATTTATTTCATTTTAATTTCTGCTAAAGCATTTAAGAATTTATCGTTTAGTACTTTAATATAAGTACCTTTCATACCTAAAGAGCGAGATTCAATGACACCTGCTGATTCAAGTTTACGTAATGCGTTTACGATCACCGAGCGTGTAATACCCACTCGATCAGCAATTTTAGAAGCAACTAGTAAGCCTTCATTACCATCAAGTTCTTCGAAAATGTGTTCAATTGCCTCTAACTCACTGTACGAAAGTGAATTAATAGCCATTTGCACGACAGCTTTGCTACGGGCTTCTTCTTCAATTTCTTCCGACTTTTCACGTAAAATTTCCATACCAACCACTGTTGCACCATACTCAGCTAAAATTAGATCATCATCTTCAAATTGTGAAGATAAACGAGCAAGGATTAATGTTCCTAAACGCTCACCACCACCAACGATTGGTACAATTGTTGTTAAAGCATTTTGGAATAAATCTTTATTTTCTACCGGGAAAGCAGTATGTTCATTATTAATATCTAAATTTGATGATGTTTCAGAGATCGTAAATAAGCTATGTGTGTATTCTTCTGGGAACTGTCTCTCTTCGAACATTTTTTTCATACGTTCATTTTCAATTTGTTGGTGAATTGAAATACCTAATAATTTACCTTTACGACTTAAAATATAGACATTACTATCGATAATATCGCCTAATGTATCGGCCATTTCCTTAAAGTTTACTGGCTTACCAGCAGAAGCTTGAAGCATCGAGTTAATTTTACGTGTTTTTTCTAATAAATTCATTATATGTTCCTCCTATAAATAATCCGAAGAGTATTTACTAAATATTCTAAAGGTTTTTATTATTGAATGATACTAATCAGCTTTATCTTACAGTATAAACTGTGACAAATCTTTGTTTTTTACTATTCCCGCAAGTTTTTGATCCACATACGCCGCATTGATTGGGATACTGGCAGGCGCAATTTCAGATGCCTCAAACGATAGTTCTTCCAGTAAACGTTCTAATATCGTGTGTAAACGACGAGCTCCGATATTGTCTGTTTCCTGATTCACTTCAGTTGCTATCTCAGCAATTCGTTCAATAGCATCTGTCGTGAAATGAATTTCTACGCCTTCTGTCTCTAAAAGTGCTTTATATTGCAAAATTAATGATTGATCTGGTTCTTGTAAAATACGGACAAAATCCTGTTTTGTTAATTTTTCTAGCTCTACTCGAATTGGGAAACGGCCTTGTAACTCGGGAATTAGGTCTGATGGTTTTGACATATGAAATGCCCCAGCAGCAACAAACAGCATATAATCCGTTTTCACTGCACCATACTTCGTAGTAACCGTAGAACCTTCTACAATTGGTAAAATGTCACGTTGAACTCCTTCACGGGAGACATTCGCCGAAGTATTTCCTTCTTTACTAGCAATTTTATCGATTTCGTCAATAAAAATGATACCCGTTTGCTCAGCTCTATTAATGGCTTCCTGTGCTACTTCATCAGCATCTATCAGCTTATTTGCTTCTTCTATTGTTAAAATACGACGCGCGTCTTTTACTTGCACACGGCGTTTTTTCTGTTTTTTAGGCATTAAACTAGAGAGCATATCCTGCATACCACTATTCGCAGACATATCCATCCCAGTTCCTTGTAACGCATCAAAAATGGATGGATTTTGTTCTGTTACCTCTACAGTAACCCACTCATTTTCTAACTTACCATTGCGTAAATCAATGGCAATTTGAGCACGCTTCGAGCGAACTTCTCCATCATCTGCTGATGAATCATCATTTGTTGGTTGTTCTTTCCCACCAAATAGCATTTCAAACGGATTTTGCATCGCCTGTTTTTTACGTAAAGAAGGCACCAAAAGTTTCACGATTGCTTCATTTGCTAATTCTTCTGCTTGTTCCTTGACTGACTCCATCATTTCTTCTTTAACTAGACGGTGAGAAGCTTCTACCAAGTCACGGACCATTGATTCAACATCTCTACCCACATAGCCTACTTCGGTAAACTTTGTCGCTTCAACTTTTACAAAAGGTGCATTGGTAAGCTTTGCAATCCTTCTGGCTATTTCTGTTTTGCCGACACCAGTTGGCCCAATCATCAAAATATTTTTCGGAATAACTTCAGCCTTCATATCTTCATTTAACAACGAACGACGATAGCGGTTTCGTAACGCAATAGCTACTGCTCGCTTAGCTTCATTCTGCCCAACAATGTAACGATCTAAATGCTCAGTAATTTGTCTTGGCGTTAAATTTTTTTGTGTCATTAGTTCAGCGCCTCCACGATAATATTATGATTTGTAAATACACAGATTTCAGCAGCTGTTTCTAATGCCGCTTCAGCTATTTCACGAGCAGTCATTGTTTCACCTGCATATTTTTTTAATGCTCTACCTGCAGACAATGCATAATTGCCTCCAGAGCCAATGGCCAAAATGCCATCATCAGGTTCAATCACTTCTCCTGTACCCGAAACGAGTAATAAAGTCGTTTTATCCATTACTAGTAGCATTGCTTCTAGCTGGCGCAGCATTTTATCACCACGCCATTGCTTCGCTACCTCAACGGCTGCCCGTTGCAAATTACCGTTATACTCATTTAATTTGCCTTCAAACATTTCAAAAAGTGTAAAGGCATCAGCAACTGAACCTGCAAAACCAGCGAGGACCTGCCCATTAAACAGACGTCTGACCTTCCTTGCTGTACCCTTCATCACAACTGCATTTCCCAATGTTACTTGACCATCACCAGCCATAGCACAGCCTCCGTTATGATGAACCGCAAATATCGTTGTTGCATGAATTTGTCCCATCTGCCTTCCTCCTTAGCTCTATTATGCCCTTGGATGAGCATTCATATATGTTTGACGAAGATGCTCTTTTGTTACATGTGTGTAAACTTGTGTAGAAGATAAATGTGAGTGACCTAATAACTCCTGCACCGTCCGTAAATCTGCGCCATTATTCAATAAATGAGTAGCAAAAGTATGGCGAAGCATGTGTGGGTAAATTTTCGTATGGAGTGAGGCCTTATCAATCATTTCGTTTAAAATATGACGTACCCCTCTAGGAGTAAGTTCCCCACCACGCATATTGACAAACAACTGCAGATGATTCGTTTTTTTCATCAATCGTGGACGAGCTTGCTCTATGTAGTCCTGCATTGCTAAACTCGCAAATTGACCAAATGGAATGATTCGTTCTTTTCGACCTTTGCCCATTACTCGTATAATCGAATAATGAAAATCTACATCCTCTACTTGAATTGAAGTCAGTTCACTCACACGAATACCTGTTGCATATAACAGCTCTAATATAGCTATATTTCTTAATGATTTCAAATCATCACCAGTATTCGCATCAAATAACTGTTTCAATTCCTCTTCGTAGAAAAAATTAGGTAAACGTGATTCTTTTTTCGGATGATAAAGCGAACGAAAGGCTCCGTCATCTAATCCGTACTGTCTATTTAGAAAGCGAAAAAAGGAGCGTATTGAGGAAATTTTCCTTGAAATAGAAGCCCTTGCCCTTTTCTCATCGTACAACTTTGTTACATAAAGACGTGCATGTATATATTCAACACTTGCTAAATCATCGATTCCCTCCGTTTGTAAAAAGGTTAAAAAATCTAGCAGGTCTGATTCATATTCTCGCACTGTATGAACAGAGAAGTTCTTTTCAACTTGGATGTAAAGCATGAACTGTTCGAGTGCATCTTGGGACGAAACTAACACAGAAAGATTCACCACCAATAATTTATTAATAATTTTCTTAAATGACTGACACTTGTAATATAACGGATATACAATCCTTTGTCATCTCTTACAAGTTTGTATCGTTTTCCTTATCATTAATAAACATACATATTGACACTAAACCTATCTTCATAATATAGCAAGTGTAAATAGTTATATTTTGAGAAAAACTCCATACAAAATAATAAAATACGTCTAATTAAGCATTTTGTCTACAAAAAGAAAAAGCCTCTAAGAGTATAACAACTTTTAGAGGCTTTTGGCAATTAAATTGTTTGTGAATTCACAAAATTTCGAATTGTGCTTATTGCGCGTGTTGCATGCATTTCCGCACGCTCTGGCTTAGAACGACGACCAGGTGGTAAGTCAGGGAAGATGCCGAAGTTTACATTCATAGGCTGGAAGTTTTTCGACTGTGCTTCTGTTATATAACGCGCCATGCTTCCTAATGCCGTTTCGAATGGGAAAATAATCGGCTCTTGTCCTAAGGCTAAACGAGCTGCATTTATTCCTGCAATTAATCCACTACCTGCTGATTCAACATAGCCTTCTACACCAGTCATCTGACCTGCAAAGAAAATATTCTTTTGCTCACGAAGTTGATATGTTTTTTCTAAAACTTTCGGTGAATTAATGAAGGTGTTTCTGTGCATGACGCCATAGCGAACAATTTCTACATTCTCTAACCCAGGAATGAGCTGTAGCACTTCCTTTTGTGGCCCCCATTTTAAATGCGTTTGGAAGCCTACAATGTTGTAAAGCGTGCCTGCTGCATCGTCTTGACGAAGTTGAACAACTGCATATGGACGTTTTCCTGTTTTAGGATCCTCAAGACCTACTGGCTTCATCGGACCAAATAACATAGTTTTCTCTCCACGAGCTGCCATGACTTCAATTGGCATACAACCTTCAAAGTAAATTTCTTTTTCAAATTCCTTCAATGGTACAACTTCAGCTTCGATTAATGCTTGGCGGAAACGATCGAATTCTTCCTTTGTCATAGGACAGTTTAAATAAGCCGCTTCCCCTTTATCATAACGAGATTTTAAATAAACTTTATTCATATTAATACTATCTTTTTCGATAATAGGAGCTGCTGCATCGTAAAAGTATAAATAATCTAAACCCGTTAAACCTTGAATTTTTTCAGCTAAAGCTTTTGAAGTTAATGGTCCTGTTGCAATAACTGTAATACCTTCTGGAATTTCTGTGACTTCTTCATGAATAACCTCCACAAGTGGATGGTTTTTCACAGTTTCAGTTACATACCCTGCAAATTCGTGACGATCTACTGCTAAGGCACCTCCAGCAGGTACTGAACATTGGTCTGCTGCCTTTAAGATAACAGAATCTAACATACGCATTTCTTCTTTTATAACGCCTACAGCATTTGTTAACCCGTTTGCCCGCAATGAGTTAGAACAAACAAGCTCAGCAAATTTATCAGTATGGTGCGCTGGTGTCTGCTTTACTGGACGCATTTCATAGAGTTTAACTTTTATACCCCGCTTAGCAATTTGCCAAGCTGCCTCACTACCTGCCAGCCCTGCTCCAATTACATTTACTACTTGTTCAGTCATGTTTCTTACCATCTTCCTATCATTGAGTTGGTGCTTCTTCATAGTCACACTTCGTACATTGAATTTGCACACCTTTTTTTATCTTTTTCTCTACTAATAATGCACTACATTTTGGACATGGTCTATTAATCGGCTTGTCCCATGAGACAAATTCACATTCAGGATACTGATTGCAACCATAGAATAGACGCTTTGTTTTACTTTTTCGCTCCACAATTTCGCCCGTTTCACAGGAAGGACATTTCACACCAATAGGCTTCATAATCGCTTTTGTATTTCTACAATCCGGGAAATTAGAACAAGCCATAAATTTGCCATATCGTCCAAGCTTAAAGACCATTGGAGATCCACAAAGCTCACAGTCTTCTCCTGCAGGCTCATCTTTAATGACAACCTTTTCCATAGCTTCATCCGCATGTTTTACATGGACTTCAAAGTCTTTGTAAAATTCCTCCACAACTTTTTTCCATTGTCGATTGCCTTCTTCAATATCATCTAAATCTTGTTCCATTTGTGCTGTGAATTCGATGTTTATGATATCTGGGAAAAATTCTAGTACGAGTTGGTGTACGATCTCTCCTAGCTCTGTTGGCATAAAGCGTTTAGCATCTAATACAACATAGCCACGGCGCTGAATTGTATCGAGGGTCGGTGCATATGTGGACGGGCGCCCAATTCCTAGTTCTTCCATTGTTTTAACAAGTCGCGCCTCAGAATAACGTGGTGGTGGCTGTGTAAAATGTTGTTTAGGCTCGATTTCAAGCGATTTTACTTGATCACCAATTTCCATCTCAGGTAAAAGTTTTGTCGTCTCTTCAGTTTGATCATCAGTACCTTCAATATATAGTTTCATAAAGCCTGCGAATTTAACTTGTGAGCCATTTGCACGGAATAAAACATCACCATTTTGAAGATCTACAGCTACAGTATCAAGTACTGCCGGTGCCATTTGACTCGCAATAAAGCGCTCCCAAATTAAGCGATATAAGCGTAACTGATCACGGCTAAGTACCGCCTTTAATTCATCTGGTGTCCGCATTGTACTTGTTGGACGTATTGCTTCGTGCGCATCCTGTGCATTTGAAGCTTTCTTTGTTTGTTTTATTTCTGTTGCAATGTATTCTTTTCCATATTTACCCTCAATGTACGTAACCGCTTCTGCTTTTGCCGTATCAGAAATACGTGTGGAATCGGTACGCATATAAGTAATTAACCCGACTGTCCCCTCTTTTTTTCCAATATCTATACCTTCGTATAATTGCTGAGCTAGCATCATGGTCTTCTTAGCACGGAAATTTAATTTTCGTGCAGCTTCTTGCTGTAAAGATGATGTTGTAAAGGCTGGTGCAGCATTACGCTTACGTTCCTTTTTCGTTACATTGACAACATCAAAGTTTGTTCCTTTAACATCTTTTAAGATTGCCTTTACTTGTGCTTCATTTGTTAATTTTATTTTGTCTTTACCATTTCCATAGTAAAGGGCATCAAATGATTTTTTTCCCTTTTCAAACGTTCCTTCAATTGTCCAATATTCTTCAGGTTGGAAGTTTTTAATTTCATTTTCACGATCAATGATCATGCGTAGTGCTACAGATTGTACCCGACCCGCTGATAAACCTTTTTTTACCTTTTTCCATAGAATTGGGCTAATGTTATAGCCAACAAGTCGATCCAATATACGTCTTGTTTGCTGCGCATCTACTAAATCCATGTTAATTGGACGTGGGTTTTTAAAAGACTCTATAATTGCATCTTTAGTAATTTCATTAAATACAACACGACAATCTGAGTGAATATCAATATTTAATGCAGTCGCAAGGTGCCAAGCAATTGCTTCTCCCTCGCGGTCTGGATCGGCCGCTAGATAAACTTTCTTTACTTTTTTAGCAGCAGACTTTAATTCCTGTAACACAGGTCCTTTACCACGTATCGTAATATATTTAGGCTCGAAATTATTTTCCGCGCTAACGCCCATCTGACTACGTGGAAGATCCCGTACGTGTCCAACCGACGCTTTCACTTTATATTTCTTTCCTAAATACCGTTCAATTGTTTTTGCTTTTGCTGGTGATTCTACAATCACTAAATAATCCGCCATCTATGTCTCCCCCTTAGCGAGGTCTATTACTAATTTTTTAAGTTACCTGTTGCAAAATGTATAACAGATTTTAAGATAATGCAACTTTTTTTCAATTTTTGTTAGAAAAGAGGTCTAATGTTTCAATGATTTGATGACCATTCACTATGGGAATTGCTCCTTCAAAAAGCAATTGATTTGTCCCTTTTGATTGCGTTGCGTCTATAGGTCCTGGCACCACAAACACATCTTTTCCTTGCTCTAATGCAAGCTCTGTTGTAATAAGCGTGCCACTTTTTAATGCCGCTTCTGTCACAACTAATGCTTGAGATAAACCACTTATGATTCGGTTACGCATTGGGAAATGCCATTTTTCAGGCTTCATATAAGGAGGATATTCTGTCATTAATAACTGGTGCTCTGCCATTTGCGTAGCAAGAATGCGGTTTTCTGATGGATAGAGATAATTAAAACCATGTCCAAGCACAGCTATTGTATGACCGCCCATATCGATAGTCGCCCTATGTGCCATTGTATCTGCACCTCTTGCAAGCCCACTAACAACCGTATAATCACGTTGAATAAGCGGCGGGACAATTAAGTCTATCGCTCTTTTTGAATACGCTGTCGCCTTCCTAGAGCCTATAATAGCTATCTGTTTTTTGTTTGTTAACAGGGAATATTGACCTTTCACATACAATACAGTAGGTGGACTTGATATTTCAAATAATTGCGCCGGGAAATAGGGATGATAAAACGGGATGGGGAAAATATTAGCCCGTGCATAGGCCTCTTCAAGTGGTGTTGTCATAATTTGTCGAAAGCGCTGAGAAAGTTGATGTGCTTTTTGTGCCGATATTTGTAAAACGTTTGCGAGGTCGTCATAATGAATGTCTTCAAAAGAGCTTAAAATATTCACAGGGGACAACAATTGCTGAAGTTTCTGTAGTGGTAATGGGTACACATAATGTAAGGCTAGTAATCTCTGCGTATCTACTGCGAGAATCATTCAATAAACCTCCTTTTATAATAGAAGAAATTAAATGACCGCATGATAATTTTCAACACAACATTGCATTATTATTTATAACATCTGCCACAAAATTGTTGATTTCTTCATAAGTAAGTAGGTAATTGTTGAATGAAGTATGATAAACAGTGTATAAATAATGAAAAAGATGTAGCCGTAATGGCTACATCTTCCATTTTAATGGGTTTTACACTTTTCGTATAGCCCTTTTTCTTTAATTACTTTAATCAATGTTTCACCAATTACAGAAGGTGTTTCTGCAACTTCAATACCAGCTTCGTTCATTGCTTTAATTTTCTCCGCTGCTGTTCCTTTACCACCAGAAATGATAGCACCAGCGTGACCCATACGTTTGCCAGGAGGTGCAGTTTGTCCACCAATAAAGCCTACAACAGGTTTTGTCATATTTGCCTTAATCCATGCCGCTGCTTCTTCCTCAGCTGTACCACCGATTTCACCAATCATAACAACTGCGTATGTTTCTGGATCATTATTAAAAGCTTCAAGCACATCAATGAAGTTTGTACCGTTGACAGGGTCTCCACCAATACCTACTGCAGTTGTTTGACCAATTCCAGCTTGTGTTAATTGGTGTACTGCTTCATATGTTAATGTACCAGAACGAGAAACAACTCCTACATGGCCTTTTGTATGAATATAACCAGGCATGATACCAATTTTACATTCATCAGCTGTAATAACACCTGGACAGTTTGGACCTACTAGGCGAGTGTTTTTGCCTTCCATATAACGTTTAACCTTAACCATATCAAGGACAGGAATATGCTCTGTGATACAGATTGTTAATTCTAATTCAGCATCAACAGCTTCTAAAATTGCATCTGCCGCAAATGGTGCAGGTACATAGATAACTGAAGTTGTAGCACCTGTTGCAGCTACAGCTTCTGCTACTGTATTGAAAACAGGAACTCCCTCGATTTCAAGTCCACCTTTACCTGGTGTTACACCTGCTACGATTTTAGTACCATACTCAAGCATTTGCTTCGTATGGAAAAGAGCTGTTTCGCCCGTAATCCCTTGTACAATTACCTTCGTATCTTTGTTAATAAATACAGCCATTGTTCTCCCTGCCTTCCTTAGCCTACTAGTCCCACAATTTTTTGTGCACCGTCAGCCATTGAATCCGCTGCAACGATGTTTAAACCAGATGCATTTAAAATTTCTTTTCCAAGTTCAACATTTGTACCTTCTAAGCGTACAACTAATGGCACAGCTAAACCAATCTCTTTAGCAGCCGTTACAACACCCTCAGCAATAATGTTACACTTCATAATTCCACCAAAGATGTTTACGAAAATGCCTTTTACGTTTGGATCAGAAAGGATAATTTTGAAAGCCTCTGTTACTTTTTCAGCTGTTGCACCGCCCCCTACATCTAGGAAGTTAGCAGGGCTTCCGCCGTAATAACTAATTGTATCCATCGTTGCCATTGCAAGACCAGCACCGTTAACCATACAGCCAATATTTCCATCTAATGAAATATAGCTTAGGTCATATTTTGAAGCTTCGATTTCTTTTGCATCTTCTTCGTCAAAATCGCGTAATTCGACAATATCCTTATGTCGATATAATGCATTGGCATCAAAATTGAATTTAGCATCTAATGCTACTACTTCGCCTTGTCCAGTTACAACAAGTGGATTAATTTCTACAATTGATGCATCTTTGTCGATAAATGCTTGATATAAGCCTAACATTAATTTAACAGCTTTCCCTACAAGGTTTGCTGGAATATTCATATTAAACGCCATACGACGTGCTTGGAAGCTTGTTAATCCAACTACAGGATCTACAACTTCTTTGAAGATTTTTTCCGGATTTGTTTCTGCTACTTCTTCAATATCCATACCGCCTTCTTCAGATCCCATCACTGTTACACGAGATGTGGCACGGTCTAATACTAGACTTAAATAGTATTCTTTTTGGATATCAGAACCCTCTTCAATATACAAACGTTTTACTTCTTTTCCTTCTGGACCTGTTTGATGAGTCACTAAAATTTTTCCTAATAACTCTTTTGCGTATGTGCGCACCTCGTCAAGGTTTTTAGCGATTTTGACACCGCCTGCTTTACCGCGTCCACCTGCATGGATTTGCGCCTTGACTACTGTTACGTTTGAGCCAAGTTCCTTCGCTACTTTTACAGCTTCATCAGGGGAAAAAGCAACTTTTCCGTTTGGTACAGCTACACCATATTTTCTCAGAATCTCTTTCCCTTGATATTCATGGATATTCATAATACATCCTCCCATCAAACATTTGCATAGAATTGTTTTACTAACATAGACTATTCTAACGAAAGATTCTGATAAAGTCTACACTTTGTCTTTAGTTCGAATTTTCTCTCTTATTATGACGCTTTTTTCTATTTTGTGTACTAAAACAGCTTGTAAAAATAATCAGAATAATTCATTTTTTCTATATTTTTGCGCATGTTGCTGATCCAAACGATAAATAAATGCGAAAACTTCTGCTACTGCCTGATATAATTCTTCAGGAATAGACTCATTTAAATCTAATTGACCAAGTAACTGCACAAGGTTAGGATCCTCATAAATCGGCACATTATGCTCATTTGCTCTTGCCAAAATGTTCTCGGCAATTTTCCCTTTTCCCTTTGCTACAACAGTGGGACTATCAAATTGACCAAGCTTATACGTAAGCGCAATTGCCTCTTTTCGAGTAAGTTTTTCTTCGCTCATACGCGGATATCCACCCCACTCTGCTCCTCTCGCTGTTCTACTACAGGATCTACTTTTTCCGTTTGCCCTTTGTCAAATTGTTTAATAAACACACCTGAAAGTTGATAATTTTTTTCAGCCAGGCCAATTTTTAAAGCAGCCTTTAACGGCTCAGCAAGTGATTGAATTTCCGAATTTTCATTAAAGACCGTTACTGTGACAACTCTATTTTGAACCTGCATATCAATCACTGTTTCTTGCATAGATGCCATTTGTAAATAAAATAATACGCGTGCATAGTTAGCATCAATTTTGCCATTATCTTTCATGCGACCATTCCATTGTAAGGTTGCATCCATCTTCTTGCCAAAAAATTCAAGTGGAACTTGCATGATGAGCTGATGTTGATGACCATTTTCTCCTGAAGATAGCTGCATTCCATTCATACGCGTCATAAGCATCTCTGCCGCTTCCTTCATTTGAGGTGGTATATTAGTTTCCTGCAATAATGTATGGAGCTGTGGCTTTAGCTGATGCGCAATCATGTGTAAATCAGCCGACTTGCTTCCGAGTGTAGCCTCGTAGCTAATTCCTAAATTTTTCAACACCGTTTTAAGTGCATGTTCCATCGCTTTACTATCCATTGAATTTTGTACTAGTGCTTCTGCTTGTGTCACAACTTGCTGTATAAATGGTTGCGAAGAATCAATACTATTTTTCACCAGATTGCGCATGAGTGCCTCAGTCTGTGAAGGAGAATTGGCCTCTTGTTTAAATAAGGATAACAAATGATCTTTCATCGAAAGTGTGTGGGCATCCTGTGTAAATAAACGATCAGCTGTATTTTGAGTAAAAGCTTTTAATAACTGATCCTGCATTTGTTTAGCAAAAACATCTAGCGTTTGTTTTGATACTGGTAGCTGATTGAAACGATCCACCAGCTGATTGATTTGCTGTTTTTGCTCATTCGTTAATAAATTTTGACTTTCGGTCCATGATTTAAGCTGTTCCACCAGTTGTCTAGCATTTTCTGGCTTTGTAGCAAGAATGGTTTGAATAACTTGACCAGCTTGCTGTATTGGCTGAAAGGCTTTTGCTTCATTCATTTTTGACCAGTTTTGCAATGTAGCCTGCTGGGGGAGAATCCCCGACTCTTTTAGCATTGATAAAGCTTGCATTTTTTCATTCATTGTCG
Source organism: Lysinibacillus sp. JK80 (assembly GCF_027557635.1). Classification (NCBI taxonomy): domain Bacteria; kingdom Bacillati; phylum Bacillota; class Bacilli; order Caryophanales; family Bacillaceae; genus Lysinibacillus; species Lysinibacillus sp. JK80. The sequence continues at coordinate 2,009,512 of NZ_CP058997.1, forward strand.
CAGAACTATTCGTTAAACTTTGTAAAAGCCTTGCAAGCACTGCACTACCTGTTTCTACTTCAAAGGGCTTGGCAATCGCTTGTACTTGTTGCATTAAATTTTGCCTCAATGACTCAGATAGGGTTGTATCCTTCGCTAAAAGCTGAGCAAAGTTATCCATGATAGCGGTCATACCAGATGTCTTTTGACCACTCATCAATGCTTGAAACACATCGTTTATCATAGGCATTTTAAGCTCTATCATTTTTTGAATGGTTTGTAGAGCATCTACTTTTGATATACCCTCTGGCAATGCCTTTAACCACATTTCAGCTTGCAGCATTTGTTCTTTAGAAATGGGTAGCTGCGCTTTCATAAAATGCCCTAATAATTGCTGCATCTCTGCAGATTTGGGCAAATTCATGGATTCTAATAACTGATTAATTTGCTGACTTGGTGTAGATGCCTGCGCCATCGGTCCAGTCACTATTTTCAATTCCGTTTGTGGATTTGTCCCTGTTACCTGAAAGAAATGGGCATCCCCAGCTTTTAACGGCACTTCTAATTTAGCTATAAATTTTTGATTACCTACTTGTATTTCTGCCATTTGATCTGGATATAATTGCTTAATTGTTCCATGAAATACTTGTCCTTGTTTTAAAGCAAGTGGTTGATTTGTCGAAGTCATTGCATTTTGCTGCATCTGAATTGGATTAAATGATGTGGCTGTCATATACATACTCCTTTCATCAATTACTCCTTCGTGTAATTGTCTACCGTTTTTTAGCTTTATGAAAACATAGATTTTATTGGTTCAAATGATTTACGATGGTGAATAGTCGGTCCAAATTCTTCTAACGCTTTTAAATGTTGCTTAGTCCCATACCCTGCATGTTGCGCAAAGCCATACATTGGAAATTCCTCGTCTAATTGCTCCATATACTCATCCCGTGCCGTTTTAGCTAAAATGGATGCAGCTGCTATCGCTAAGCTCTTAGCATCTCCTTTTATAATCGAATCTTGAGGAATTGTAATAGGTAATGTCATAGCATCTACTAAAACAACATTCGGCTTCGTTGACAATGATTCAACACTTACCTTCATAGATTGTTTTGTTGCCTCATATATATTCAGTTCATCAATTTGTTGGGCAGATTGAAAATGAATAAAATAGCTTATGGCATGCTCTTTAATTAATGTAGCAAAGCCGTTTCGTTTATCCTTCGATAATTGCTTTGAGTCATTCAGACCAACAAGTGCCTCACAATTTGTCGGTAAAATTACTGCTGCCGTTACGACTGGTCCTGCTAGTGGTCCTCTTCCTGCTTCATCTACACCCGCAATAAATGTATCTGTTCCCCCATAGCTTAAATCGAATGTAACTTTTTTTTGATGATCTTGCAGTAATTGATGTTTTTTATCTTGTCTCTTTTGCCAAGTTAGCCATGCCTTTTGTACACCTGCTCTTTCATCGGCTGCAACTTCTTTCATCCAATCTTGCCATTCCTCAGCAGCTTTCAATGCAGTTGTAATTTCCTTAATCGTTTTCATTGTGTACTCCTTCTTGCTTCTATTCATTCAAACTATATCATGTTCAGTTATTATGTAGTCTCTTTAACTTGAAAACTATTTTCCTCTCTATAGTCATTATCGGTTAAAAAATGTATTCCTAAAAGAAAAACTGTCACAAAAGAACGTGTGACAGTTTTAAATACTTATAATTGTTCAGTTTCCTTTTCTAATTGTTCATCCACAAAATCAAAGGTAAGTTTACCTAATTGTAATCCACGGATATCTCGAACAATTAGTTGAGCTACTTGATCATAATCTATTTCTCCACCAGGACCAAACACACGACGCAGCTTACCAATATGGTCAAAAGTATCCACTAACTCCTCATGGATAAACTCAAGACCGTAACGCTCTTCCATACGCTTTGGATAATGATTAGATAAGAAGCGTAATCCATAGACAGCTAGGTCTTCCATATTTGTAATAGTATCCTTAATAGCACCGGTTAAAGCTAATTTAAAGCCTACTTCTTGATCCTCAAACTTTGGCCATAAAATACCTGGTGTATCCAATAGTTCAAGCTCTTTACCAACTTTGATCCATTGCTGTGCCTTTGTCACACCTGGTGTATTGCCTGTTTTAGCGATATTTTTTTTCGCTAATCGATTTATCAATGTTGATTTTCCCACGTTTGGAATACCCACAATCATGGCACGAATAGCTCTAGGCTTCATTCCTCTTGCTTTCATGCGATCAAATTTTTCTTTTAAAATATCTTGTGCCGCTTTTGTGACTTGCTGTAAGCCCTTCCCCTCAAGTGAGTTAATGGCTACTGCTTTATGGCCACGCTTTGCAAAATACTCTACCCATTTCCGTGTTTCTTGTTCATCTGCCATATCCGCTTTATTTAAGATCAAAAGACGAGGTTTTTGGTTAATGACTTCGTCAATCATCGGATTACGTGAGGATAGCGGTAAACGTGCATCTATTAATTCAAAGATAATATCGACAAGCTTTAATTTTTCAGTTACTTCACGTCGGGCTTTAGCCATATGCCCTGGAAACCATTGTATCGTCACAGCTATACCTCCTAAACTAAAAGAAAAAGGGAGTGATTATGCTCTCCCTTTCTTACATTACTTTACAATTTTTATATCACTAAATGGCCAGAAAATCAGACTAGTATTACCGATAATTTCTTTTTGGTTAACAAGGCCAATATGTCGACTGTCTTTACTATATCGACGATTATCTCCCATAACAAAGATATACCCCTCAGGAATGGTATTGCTATCCAAGGAAACATCAATGTCATTTAAGGTGAAATCTTCTGTTAAAGTTCCCTCTGTGATTTGCGCTTTATAGGCATCTAAATAGGGTTCTTCAATTGGCTCACCATTTATATACAATTGATCATCCTTATACTCTAATGTATCTCCTGGCAATCCAATTACACGCTTTATGTAATTTTTTTGTTCAGGTGCATGAAATACAACGATATCAAAACGTTTAGGCTCACCTATTTTATAACCAATTTTATTCACAATCATTCGGTCGCCATCTTCAAGGGTTGGCATCATGGACTCTCCATCAACTGCAATGGGTGTAAATAAAAAATATCGAATAACTGCAGCAATCGCAAATGCAATTAATAGTGCTTTTGTCCATTCCCATAATTCATTTTTTTCTTTCACTTGTTTTTCCATTGAGAATTGCCCCCTTGTCTAACACCATTTTAGATGATAGTGAATAAAGATGACAAGCAAAAAGAAAAGAGGCTTGAACACAAGCCCCTCACTTTTAAGTCATAATTATCGAATTTCTTTAATACGAGCAGCTTTACCACGTAGGTTACGTAGGTAGTAAAGTTTAGCACGACGTACTTTACCACGACGTACAACTTCTAAGTTAGCGATTTTTGGTGTGTGTACAGGGAATGTACGCTCAACACCTACACCGTAAGAAATTTTACGAACTGTGAAAGTTTCGCTAATTCCGCCACCACGACGTTTAATTACTACACCTTCGAAAATTTGGATACGTTCACGAGTACCCTCTACTACTTTCACGTGTACCTTAACAGTATCACCAGGACGGAAAGTTGGTAGATCAGAGCGAAGCTGAGATTTTGTAATTTCTGCAATAATGTTTGACATTGTTTTCTCTCCTTAGACAGATGCTCTTGCACGCAATCTATGCCACAGCGGAACACCGTAATTCAGTACTCCACATAGAAGTACAGATTAGATGTTATCATAAATAGATTCGGCAATCAAGCATCTAGACAATTGTTTTTTAGTTTTTCTAGATACAATTTTTGCTTGTCTGTTAATGGGTATTGCTCCAGTAAGTCAGGACGGCGCTCAAAAGTTCTTTTCAGCGACTGTTCCTCTCGCCATTGCTCAATTTTAGCATGATTCCCCGATAATAAAACATCAGGTACCTTCATGCCACGGAACTCCGCAGGACGTGTATAATGTGGATGCTCAAGGAGACCTGTTGAAAAAGAATCCTGAATATGAGAATCCTCTTGTCCTAAGACACCAGGTAACAATCTAACTACGCTATCAATAACAGTCATAGCGCCTAATTCTCCACCTGTTAAGACAAAATCGCCAATGGAAATCTCGTCTGTCACAAGATGCTGACGTATACGCTCATCATAGCCTTCATAATGACCACATAAGAACACTAACTCTGTCTCCTGCGCTAGCTCCTCTGCTTTTTTCTGCGTAAATCGTTCGCCCTGAGGACACATTAATATGATACGCGGCTGTTTCCCTGCAGTTATAGCCTCTACTGCACTAAACATTGGTTCAGGCTTTAATACCATACCTGCACCACCACCATATGGATAGTCGTCAACCTGATTATGCTTGTTCCCTGAAAATGTACGAATATCCGTTACCTCTAAATTTACAGCTCCCTTTTCTTGTGCCTTCTTTAAAATAGATGCACCAAAAACACCTGAAAACATATCAGGAAACAGGCTCAATACATGAATATTCATCATAATAAGCCTTCCATAACATGAATGACTATTTTTTTGTCCCTAACATCAATATCTTTCACGATATCTTCTATATAAGGGATATAGTGTTCTTTCTTAGTCCCTTTCACTACCCATACATCGTTTGCCCCTGTTTGCAGGATATCTGCTACTATACCGATTGTCTCGCCCTCTTCAGAAATAACTGTGCAGCCTATTATTTCATGGAAAAAGAACTCATTTTCTTCAAGAAGATCATCAGTCATTTGATCTTTTGTCACTTTCAGCATGCCTTCTTTAAATGGCTCAACCAAGTTGATATTGTTCATGCCTTCAAAAGTTAATAAAATAAAGTTTTTATGACGACGCATAGAGTCAATCGTTACCCAGGTTGGCTTCTTATCATCTTTTTTAAAGGCAGCAAGCTTATTTCCTACTACAAAACGCTCTTCTTCAAAGTCTGTTGTCGATAATACACGTACCTCACCACGAATACCGTGCGTATTGACAATTCGACCTACATTAAACCATTCCATTCTATTTCACCTCGTAAAAAAAAATGCTTATCTTCACAATGCATCTGGCTCATCCAAAAAAGGTTCCGTTCTTGCAGATGTGCTTTGGAAGAATGTAGTTTTAGCTAAGACTCATTTGTCTTGTCAACAATAATATAAGCAATATCCTTTATCTATACTCCTTATTTAAGCTTTAATTTCCACTTAAATAGAAGTTATAGCGATATGCTGATGTTAAAAAAAGATAAAAAAAGGAAGGAACCTACAAGCTCCCTCCTTTTTCGTCCAGATTTTACGCTTTATACTAAAAGGCCACTTTGAACTCCTAAGCGACATGTAAACACACCTATCAGGACTCACTAGTACTTGTTGCAAGAGCGTGAAAATCTTTTCTATTAATCCAATATATCGACGTAGGTCTTCTTTTGATGGTGACTACCTGCCGCTGAATAAACAATTGTACGAATCGCTTTTGCTACTCGCCCTTGCTTGCCTATGACTTTCCCTCTATCCTCTGGATGAACAAAAAGTTTATAAACAATTCGATTTGCATTTTCATCCGTCTCAATACGAACTTCTTCTGGATAATCGACTAACGGTAAAACGATTGCTTCAATCAGCTGCTTCAAAGACGTCGCCCCCGATTATTTACTGAATTTTTGGTTATGGAATTTTTCCATGATACCTTGTTCTGAGAACAGGTTACGTACTGTATCTGATGGTTTTGCACCGTCAGCTAACCATTTAAGAGCTTTCTCTTCATCAATGTTTACAGTAGCTGGTTGAGTTAGTGGGTTGTAAGTACCAACTGTTTCGATTTGACGACCATCACGTGGTGAACGAGCGTCTGCAACTACGATACGATAGAAAGGAGATTTTTTAGCTCCCATACGTTTTAAGCGAATTTTAACTGCCATTTTAATAGCACCTCCGAATAAGTTTCACACAAGATAGTATATTATCAATGTTTAGGTTGTTTGTAAAGTGTTTTTTCTTAACACCTAAAAATTATTATTTAAACAATGAATCAAAGCCTGGTAATTTCATTTTTTTCTTCCCTTTACCACTTGCCATTCCAGTCATTTGTTTCATCATTTTTTTCATTTCATCGAATTGTTTAATGAGACGATTCACCTCTTGAATAGATGTCCCAGAGCCTTTCGCAATACGCTTTTTACGGCTACCATTAATGATTTCTGGGTTGGTCTTTTCAGCAGGCGTCATCGAGTAAATAATGGCCTCTACACGCCCCATTTGCTTATCATCAACTTTTACATTATCTAAGCCTTTGATTTTGTTAGCACCTGGTAGCATTTTTAAAATTTCATCAAGAGGGCCCATTTTCTTGACTTGCTGTAATTGCTCGACAAAATCATCAAAAGTAAATGTTTGAGATTTAAACTTTTCTTCTAATTCTTTTGCCTTGGCTTCATCTACATTTGCCTGAGCTTTCTCGATAAGGGACAGAACATCGCCCATACCTAATATACGAGACGCCATACGCTCTGGATGGAATGGTTCAAGCGCATCCATTTTTTCGCCCATCCCGACAAATTTAATTGGTTTTTGCGTCACAGAACGGATAGATAATGCAGCACCACCACGCGTATCACCATCAAGTTTTGTTAAAACAACCCCAGTAATACCGATTGCTTCATTAAAGCTTTCTGCTACATTGACTGCATCTTGACCCGTCATGGCATCAACAACTAGGAAAACCTCATCTGGCTCTTTTAATGCACGAATATCCTTTAACTCTTGCATTAGGTCTTCATCGATATGAAGTCGACCAGCTGTATCAATAATCACTACATCATGATGCTCTTCCTTTGCCAATTCAATTGCCTGACGTGCAATTTCTACAGGAGATACCTCAGTACCTAGCGCAAAAACAGGTAGTGATAACTGTTTTCCTAATGTTTGTAATTGTTGGACAGCTGCTGGACGATAAACGTCAGCGGCAACTAATAATGGTTTACGATTATATTTTTTTCGTAGAACATTTGCCAATTTACCTGTAGTGGTCGTTTTACCCGCACCTTGTAGACCAACCATCATAATGACAGTGGGTGGCTTCGTATTAAACTTAATGGGACTTTGTTCGCCCCCCATTAATTCTGTTAGTTCATCCTGTACAATTTTAATAACTTGCTGACCTGGTGTTAAACTTTGCATAACATCAACACCGACAGCACGTTCACTTACCTTTTTCACGAATTCTTTGACTACTTTTAAGTTAACATCCGCCTCGATTAAAGCAAATCGGACTTCTCGCATCATTTCTTTAACGTCTTGCTCTGACACTTTTCCTTTGCCTTTAATCTTTTGGATCGTTCCTTGGAGTCGTTCCGCTAATCCTTCAAAAGCCATTGCTTTCGCCTCCTAATCCCATTCTTTCAGCTGCTCAATAAGTGCTAGCTGCTCTTCAGCTGTCATACTTTTTTCTGTAATCCCCTGTGTTAGCTGTGACAGCATTTGGGTACGTTGTTGAAATTTCTCAAGTAAACATAATTTTTCTTCATATTCCTCAAGCATCGCTTCAGTTCGACGAATATTATCGTAAACAGCTTGGCGTGAAACACCATACGATTCAGCGATTTCTCCTAGAGAGTTATCATCCAAATAGTATAGCTCCATATAACTTCTTTGCTTATCTGTTAATAATGCTTGATAAAAGTCGAAGAGAAAGTTCATGCGTGTTGTTTTTTCAAGTAGCATCGAATGTTTCTCCTCCCGCTATTAGTCATTTGTATCATAACGAAAAGCGCCCGTCTGTGTCAAGGTAATCTCCTTGTCTAAAAGCCTAAATTACAGCTTTCAGGCATTTTTTGCCTTTGGCTAGTATTACTCTTTTAAACAAGTCAATTCACCTATACACAATCGAGCGTTTTTATCTATTATGTGTCAGTGTCACTTTATCCAATTTTGTTCAAAAGCTGAAGCAAACTAAGCATCCTGCTTTCTGAATAGAAAAGAGATATATGGCATTCAATATAAAACTATTCAGCCACTGTTAGCTGTTTTCATCATTATTTTGTAGTTCCTTATCCAAACCATCAGCAAATAGTCCATAGACATATCGTTCTGCATCAAATGGCTGTAAATCATCCATTTTCTCACCAAGACCCACAAATTTTACAGGAATGTGCAGCTTGTTACGAATAGCAAGAACAATACCCCCTTTAGCAGTACCGTCTAACTTTGTTAAAACAATCCCTGTCACATTCGTTGCCTCTTTAAATGTTTGTGCTTGAACAAGCGCATTTTGGCCAGTTGTTGCATCTAATGCTAATAATACTTCATGTGGAGCATTTGGAATTTCACGTGAAATAACACGATGAACTTTTTCAAGCTCATTCATTAGGTTCACTTTGTTCTGCAAGCGTCCCGCTGTATCACAAATCAACACATCCGCTTTTCTGTTTTTTGCTGCACGAATCGCATCATACATAACTGCTGCTGGGTCAGAGCCTTCTGATTGTTTAATAACCTCACAACCAACACGATCTCCCCATACTTGTAATTGATCAATAGCACCTGCACGGAACGTATCACCCGCAGCTAATACAACAGTTTTCCCTTGAGACTTTAAACGGTGTGCTAGCTTACCTATCGTTGTTGTTTTCCCAACACCATTTACACCAACAAATAGAATAACCGTTAGTTCACCATCTGGCTGCATAGTTAGTTCAATTAAATCTTCTTCACCTTGCTCGTAAATTTCTACAAGCTTCTCAGAAATCACAGCTTGAATGCCATTTGTATCTTTAATATTTTTACGTTGCACTTCATAACGCAGTTTATCCATGAGTTCCATGACTGTTTCAAATCCAACATCAGCCTGTAATAGTAAGTCCTCTAATTCTTCAAAGAAATCCTCATCCACTTTACGATAGCGTGCAACAAGGTCATTCACTTTTGATGTAAAAGAATTACGTGTTTTTTCAAGACCAGCCTTGAATTTTTGTGTTATTGACCAAGCAGAAGGCTTTTTCTCTTCCAGTGGTTCATCCTCTACTACTGCTAGCTCCTGAACATCTAGCTGTGCTTCTTCTATTTCAGGTGAGGGCTCGGCTTCCACGTCGACTTCTTTCACAATCGCCATTTCTGGTGACTCTTCATCTTGTTCAGACACTTTTAGATCAACGGTTTCAATGGCAGCAGGTTCGTTTGATTCTTTAAACTCTGGCTCCGAATGGTCAGATTCCTGTTCGTTGTCGGTTGCGTCTAGCTTCTCTTCCTCTGCTGGATTACCCATTAATTTATCTTTTAAACGTTTAAAAAAACTCATGCTTGTTCGCTCCTTTGCTCCGCAAGTACGGGTTCATCTTCTAGTTTTACTGATACAAGTTTCGACACACCTGATTCTTGCATTGTTATACCATACAAGACATCAGCTCCCTCCATTGTTCCTTTACGATGAGTAATCACAATGAATTGTGTGTCGAGACTAAACTTTTTCAAATATTGGCTATAACGCACAACATTCGCTTCATCTAAAGCCGCCTCTACTTCATCCAGAATACAAAATGGTACAGGTCGAATATTTAAGATGGAGAATAGTAAAGCAATGGCCGTAAGTGCACGCTCACCACCAGAAAGCAAACTTAAATTCTGTAATTTTTTTCCTGGAGGCTGTGCCACAATTTCAATACCTGTTTCCAATAAATTTTGAGGGTCAATTAAAACCAAATCAGCTTGCCCCCCGCCAAACAATTCACGGAAAACACGTTTAAATTGCTCTCTAATAGCGTAAAACGTTTCACTAAAGCGCAACGTCATTTCTTCATCCATTTCTTTGATTGCTTCATGTAATGTTTCCTGTGCAGCAAGCAAGTCCTCTCGTTGTTCAGTTAAGAAAGTATGACGTTCTAGTACTCTATCATATTCCTCAATCGCACTTAAATTAACAGGTCCTAGCTCTTCAATGGATCTTTTTAACAATTTAACACGTCTTCGCACAAACTCTTCATCTTCTATTGCCAGAGCTTCTTTCTCAGCCTCTTCGAATGTTAACTGATAATTTTCTTCGAGTTGTTCGATAAAATTATCCATTTCAAATTCTACACGATTACGTTTTAACTCATTGGCACGAATTGCTTCAAGGTATCCTTTATGAATACGCTGTAGTTCCTTGAGTTGTTCTTCTAATGTAGAGAGTTCTTGTTGTTGTCCTATTTTCTGCTCTTTCTTTTCAGAAATAGTCTCTTGTAAGGCATCTCTTCTTGCTTTCCATGTCACAACCTGTTCCTCGACCTCTTCATCACTTAAATGATTTGTCGATTCATCAGATTGAAGCCACATTATTTCCTGAGAAATATTTTTAACTTTTTGTTGTGCTTTGTTTAATTGTAGTGCCAGTTCAGCAGTTGTAATTTGAACTTGTGACATTTGTTCTTGCATAACCGCTAGCTGTGAACGTTTTTCGGCAAGCTGTTCTCGTAAGACATCTTTCTCTGTCTCCCCCTGTAACTTTACCTTACTTAATTGTTCGACAGTTTCATTGATTTCGACAAGCTCTACAGCAAGGGTATTTAAGCGCTCCTCTGCTGCTTGCTTTTGTGTTAACAATGCTTCCTCACGTGTTTTTACATCTTTTGTTTCAGTTGAAGCAAAGGTTACTCTAGCCGATAAGCTTTTTTCTACGACTTCTAGCTCACGAATACGACTTGACTGTTGCATCTCATCTTTTCGTAATTGCTCTCCTTCAAGCTTTAATTGCTCTACTTGATCTCGCAGTACTGCAAGCTTCTCTTTTTCGGCTGCAACAGCCTGTTCAGCACTATAAATGGAAGCCTGTAACGATTCTAGCTTAATGATTAAATCATCTAACTCTGCTTTTCTTGTAAAGAGTGAGGATTGCTGTTTCAGTGCACCACCTGTTAAGGAACCCCCTGCATTAACAATATCTCCTTCAAGTGTGACAACTCGGTATCGGAAACCACATAATCGGGCAATTTGACTTGCGCCTTCTAAATTTGATGCCACGATGACATTCCCTAATAGATTTTCAACAATTGTTCGATTGTCTTCATTAAAAGTGACGAGTGCATCTGCCATTTTAACAAAGGCAGGATGTTCAGTTGCTAGCTGAATAGTTCCTAGATTAATTTTGCGTGATTTCATGACTGTTTTCGGTAAAAAAGTAGCACGTCCAGCCCGTTTTTGTTTTAACCAGTGAATAGCCTGTTGCGCATGGCGCTCATTGGTTGTGACAATATGTTGAGAGGCAGCGCCTAAAGCTGTTTCAATCGCTTGTGAATACTTTCCTTCAACTTGGATTAACTCTGCTACAGCACCCTCAATACCTTGTAAATCACCTTTATCTCGAGCAAGCAAGACTTCTTTAACACCTTGGAAGAACCCAGAAAAATCAGCTTCGAGTTCAGCTAATGTATCTTTTCTAGCCTTTAGTTGTTGTTGGTGTTGATACGCTTTGTACAACATATCCTGTTTTTCGCTAAAAGAAATATTGACATTTTTCAACTGTATTTGTAAGGTTTCATATTGCTCTAATTGTTTCTGTAAATCATTGGTTGTCAAAGCATGTTCAACCACTAGCTTTTCTTTTTCAGCAATGATTTGCATAAGCTCTTGTCCAATTTCATCTGTTTGATCAGACATTTTTGCCGCCATTGCCTTTTGTTGAGCTAATTGCTGATCGATATTTTTTAATTCATTCTTGACTGTTGCTTCTTCATTTAATGAATCAATATATCGATTTTTATAGTCTTCTATTTCTTCCTCGATTTCTGTCACAGACCGATTTAATGATTGTTCTAACTGCTTGATGCTCTGCTTTAATACTGATACGGCTTGTTGCTTCTCGGAGAACACTTCTTTTTTCTCCTGTTCTTGAACCAGGAGTAATTCTACTTCCGCCTTAGCCTCTTGTAATGTTGTATTCAGTTGTAATAGTTGATTCGATGCATTTTGGCGTTTTTCAGCCATTAATGCCTTACGACCATCCCAACGCTCTACCTCCATAGTGGCATTGACAAGCTCAGCCTGCGAAACATCCAAATAATCATCTAGATCTTTTAATAGCTTACGTATATTGGCGGTCTGTTTATCAATCATTGAAATATTTTGAGCTTGTTCTAGCTCTGTTGCAGAAAGCTTCGTAAATTCCTCTTTAAGCGCATGCAAAGATTGTGCACAATTTTTAAAATCATGCACAAGAATTGCAATATCAAAATCCTTTAGCTCAGAAGACATTTGTACATAATCTCTTGCACTAGATGCCTGCATTTCAAGCGGCTCTAATCGGTTGTCTAATTCATGGAGAATGTCTAATACACGATACAAATTTTCATCTGTCTCAACAAGCTTATGCTCAGCTTTTTTCTTTCTTATTTTATACTTTAAAACGCCAGCTGCCTCTTCAAAAATAGAACGACGGTCATCAGGTCGACTATTTAAAATTTCATCAACACGACCTTGAGAGATAATTGAAAATGCCTCTTTCCCAAGTCCTGAATCCATAAACAAGTCCGTAATATCCTTCAGGCGACACTGTTGGTTATTTAATAAATATTCACTATCACCTGAACGGTATACGCGTCTTGTTACACTGACTTCTGTATAAGAAAAAGCAAGTTGCTCATCAGTATTATCTAAAATAAGTGTTACTTCTGCAAAGTTGAGTGGCTTACGAGAGTCACTCCCAGCGAAAATAACATCTTCCATCTTTGCTCCACGTAACGACTTTGCCGATTGCTCCCCAAGTACCCAACGAATCGCATCTGTGACATTACTTTTTCCACTGCCATTTGGTCCAACAACGGCTGTAACACCAGGTACAAAATCAATTCCAATGCGTTCCGCAAAAGATTTAAAGCCAATCACTTCTAGTCGTTTTAGGAACATCTATTAAGCCTCCTCTTTTGCAGCTTCTTCACGCATCATCCGCATTGCACATTGTGCAGCTTGCTGCTCGGCTTCTTTTTTTGATTTTCCACGACCAATACCAAGCTCTTGTCCATTTAATAATACGCTTGATACAAAGGTACGATTATGTGCTGGGCCTTTTTCATCGATAATCTCATAATGAAGAAGTCCATTATTCGTTTGCTGTACCATTTCTTGCAATTGACTTTTAAAATCCATCACATGCGAAAAAGCACCGACTTCTACTTTTGGGAACACGATTCGTTCTAAAAATGACACGACCGTTTGTAAATCTTGATCTAAATAGAGTGCACCTACAAATGATTCAAAGACATCTGCAAGCAGCGCTGGACGTTCCCGACCACCTGTTAATTCCTCACCTTTTCCAAGTAATACAAAGCGTCCAAAGCCTAGCTCGTTAGCAAATATCACTAGTGATGGCTCACATACAATGGAAGCTCTTAGCTTTGTTAACTCACCCTCGCTCATATTTGGGTATTTCTCAAAAAGATATTTAGAAACAGACAGTTCAAGTACTGCGTCTCCTAAAAATTCAAGACGCTCATTATCCGTAAATAATTTACGGCGATGCTCATTCACATAAGATGAATGCGTGAATGCTTGATACAATAAATTTTTATTAATAAATGTGATATTTAATTCATGCTGTAACAGCTCAAATTGGTTGCGTACTTTTTCAGGAAGTACGCCAGATTTCTGCATAGTTCCTTTTCTTTTCATAGCCATTGAACAAATCTGCCTTCCTAATAGTTTCTACCGTTTTAGTGTACCTTTTTCAGGGCGTTTATGCAAAAGTATTTCGGCTTAAACACAATGTTTTGGAAATTTTTCCGAAAATTCCTCTTAATACAGCATGCATCTCCCATTAGAGAGAATTTTGAAGCTGACTGGTCATTAGATTTTTAACATAAAAAAGGGACGTTAATAGATCGAAAACCGATCCATTTCGTCCCCTTTAAATACATCTTCATTCATTGAATCTGCTCCTTCAAACAAGGAATGCAGAAAAAGTAATTTCTACTTTATTCAAGCTACCATAAAACCATTGTATGATTACGATGACCATTACACCATTAGAGGTGATCTATTTTCACTAAATAAAGTTTTAACGAAATTAGTTTAATTTACTTTCGATGTATGAGATTGCAGTACCTACTGTTGAGATTTTTTCAGCATCTTCATCAGAAATTTCCATATCGAATTCGTCTTCAAGCTCCATTACAAGCTCAACTACGTCTAATGAGTCAGCACCTAAATCATCACGGAAAGAAGCTTCAAGCGTTACTTCGCTTTCTTCCACACCTAAACGGTCCACGATTACTTTTGTTACGCGTTCTAATACTGTAGACAAATGATTCACCTCCCCTCAAATGATTATACAAAAAATCAGCTTATATGCCTAATTGAAATTACATAACCATACCGCCATCAATATGAAGCGTTTGTCCAGTCATATAATTTGCGTCCTCCGATGCTAGGAAAGCTACTGCTTTTGCGATATCCTCTGGCTGACCAAGTTTCGCAAGAGGAATCTGTGTTAGCATACCTTGTTTGATATCCTCTGGCAATTGTTCTGTCATTTCTGTTTCGATAAAACCTGGTGCAATAGCATTAACTAAAATATTACGAGAAGCTAATTCCTTTGCCGTCGTTTTCGTTAGTCCAATAACACCTGCTTTAGCCGCAACATAGTTGGCTTGACCAGCATTACCCGCTACACCAACGATGGAAGAAATGTTAATAATGCGACCTGCACGTTGCTTCATCATTTGACGTGTGACCGCTTTTGTACAAAGGAAAACACCTTTAAGGTTCGTATTTAATACATCGTCCCATTCGTCTTCTTTCATACGCATGAGCAAGTTATCTCTTGTAATACCAGCATTATTCACTAAAATATCAAGAGAGCCGTATGTTTTCACAGCAGCATCCATTAATGCTGTCACTTCTTCTGTCTGAGAGACGCTAGCTTGTACAGCAATTGCTTCGCCACCGTTTTCTTGAATCATCGCTACTACTTCTTCTGCTTTTGCCTGAGAGCCACTATAGTTCACAACAACCTTAGCACCTTCTTCTGCAAGCTTTAAAGCAATAGCACGTCCAATACCTCTTGAAGCTCCTGTTACAACAGCTACTTTTCCTTCTAATTTACGCATTAATTGACCACTCCTTCGACGCTTCTAAAACTGCTTCTAACGAAGCTTCATCATAAACACAATAAGTTGCAACAGAGCGATCAATTTTTTTCAAGAGACCGCTTAATACTTTACCAGGTCCACATTCGATAAAGACGTCAACACCTTGCGCAAGCATTTCACGCATAGAAGCTTCCCATTGAACAGCACTGTATACCTGTTCAACTAGCTCTTGTTGTATTGCTGCTACATCTTTTAATTCCTTCGCCATCACATTGCCAATTACAGGAATTTTAGGTGCAGATAGAGAAATCTCTGCCAATGCTGCTTGCAGTTTCTCTGAAGATGGACGCATTAAATCAGAGTGGAAGGGACCACTTACAACTAAAGGTATTGCTCGTTTTGCACCAGCTTCTTTGGCAGCAACACTTGCTTTATCCACACCTTCTTTAGTGCCCGAAATAACAATTTGTCCTGGACAATTCACATTAGCCACCTGAACAGAGTCACCTGATGCTGATACCTGCTCTGTTACCTCGTTCAATGCCTCTAGTTCCATTCCTAAAATTGCCGCCATTGCGCCTTGACCTGCTGGCACAGCTTCATTCATATAAAGACCTCGTTTATGCACGATTGACACAGCATCATCAAATGACATAACACCTGCTAACACCAATGCACCATATTCTCCAAGTGAATGACCCGCTGCGTAGTGTGGTTGAATACCTGCTGCGCGTAACTTTTCAGCCACCATTACACCAGTAGTAAGTAGCGCTGGCTGTGCATGATATGTCAGTGTTAACTCTTCTGCTGGACCTTCTAACATTAATTTAGATAATTCAAATTGAAGAGCTTGATCTGCGCGATCATAAAATGCTTTACTTTCTGCAGCATTTTCAACAAACTCTTGACCCATTCCAACTACTTGTGAACCCTGTCCTGGAAAAATAAATGCTATTTTTGTCATTTGAATAATCCCCTTTGCTTAATCAATTTCTATGTGGCGTACTGTCTCCGTAATCGTCGAAATAACCGTATGCTCTACCATCGTATTGGCTTGTCGAATGGCACTGAAAATCGCTTTCGCATTTGATGATCCATGTGCCTTAATAACAGGTGCTTGTAAGCCAAACAATCCTGCGCCACCATACTCTGTATAGTCCATTTTATTTTTCAAGTCACGTAAATTATTTTTCATGAGCGCTGCTGAAATTTTCGTTTTCGTTGAAGACATAAAGGCCTCTTTTAACATAGAAAATAAAGCACCTGCTGTCCCTTCAATAGACTTCAACACCATATTTCCTGTAAAGCCATCTGTTACAACAACATCAGCTACTCCTTCAAGTAAATCACGTGCTTCTACATTTCCAATAAAATTCAAATCTGCTTCCTTCAATAATTCGAAGGCAGCTTTTGTTAATTCATTCCCTTTTTTATCCTCGGTACCGATATTTAATAAGCCAATTCGTGGTTTTTGCAAACCTCCAACCTTTTTAGCATAAATATCACCCATAATGGCATATTGCACTAAATGCTCTGGGCGAGCATCTGCATTTGCCCCTAAATCAAGCATCAAAAACCCTTTACCGTCTAATGTTGGTAGCGTTGTAGCTAATGCTGGTCTAGCTATTCCCTCAATGCGACCTACTTTAAATAGGCCACCCGCCATCAGGGCCCCTGTGTTCCCTGCAGAAAGGCAAGCATCTGCTTTACCCTCTTCTACTGCATCCATCATACGTGCCATGGAAGAATCCTTTTTTCTACGAACAGCACGGGCAGGATCATCAGTTCCTTCTACTGCTTCCTCACAATGTATAACCTTTAATCGATCATGTTGTTTTAAAAATGGTTCCAGCTTATCTTGATGACCATATAGTTGAATTTCTAAGTTTGGAATTTGCTCTAATGCTAAAAGTGCACCTTCAACAACTGACTTTGGTGCATTGTCTCCACCCATTCCATCAAGCGCTAATTTCATTGTTACTCACCTTTACCTTTCGTGCGGTACATATCAAACTCACCAACAAAAACGGTTTCACCATTAACGGTAGATGTTACCTCAACTTTTGTTCGATGTGTTTGTTCATCTCGTCCGATAACAATCGCTTTTGTAATAACACGATTTCCAGCTCGTACAGGTTTCACAAACGTAATATTGGAGTGTACGGTTAATGCCAGTTCGTCATCAATTACTGCAACCGCTAAAGAATTTGCTTGCGCAAACAAATGATGCCCACGTGCGATGCCATTACGCTGAAAAACATGCTCTTCTTGTACATCAAAAATCGAGAGTGCTCGATGATCTAATTCAATATCTACTATCTCCCCAATGACCTCATCAATCGGGAGAGATTTTACTTCATTTTCATAGTTTTTTGAAGCAACATCTTTAATTCGCTCGCGTAATTCTGGTATTGATAATTCCATACGGTCTAAACGAATTGTTTGGACACTTACCTGAAACTGTGTTGCTAGCTGTTCATCTGTGACGAATGGATTTTCAGCTATCGTTTCAGATAGTAGTCGCTGTCGCTCTTTTTTCGTTCGTCTCAACTTCATTCGCCACCTTTTGAGTTGTTATTAGCACTTGGTACTAATATCAGTATATAGAGTATAAAAAAAGAATGCAAGACTTGTTTTGAAATCAAGTACTTACATTCTTTCTGTGCTAACAAGCTTCTCAGATTAATCGAAGCGTTCTCCTTGTAAAACACCAGTATCTTCTAGTATTTTACGCAAGTATTGATAGTCGTCATCCTGCCAAAACTCTTTTGTTTCAAGCATCTCTGAGGCATCTTTTCTAGCGGTCTCCAATATACGATAATCATGTACTAAATCAGCTACTTTAAAATCAGGTAAACCACTTTGCTTTCTACCAAAAAAGTCTCCTGGTCCCCTTAATTCAAGATCTTTTTCAGCTAAACGGAAACCATCATTTGTTTCTGTCATCGATTGCATACGTTCTTTCCCCTCATCAGACTTAGGATCTGCAAGTAAAATACAGTATGATTGGTGCTCACCACGACCAACACGACCTCGAAGCTGATGCAACTGCGCTAGGCCAAAGCGTTCAGCATCATAGACAAGCATAAAGGTAGCATTTGGTACATTTACACCTACCTCTACAACAGTTGTAGAAACTAAAACTTGAATAGTCCCTTCACTAAAAGCACGCATAACCGCATCTTTTTCATCAGCTGATAAACGCCCATGCATTAAACCGACATGATAACGATCTTTAAAATAAGTCGCTAGCTGCTCATAAATTTCCACAGCATTCTGAACATCAAGCTTATCGGATTCCTCGATAAGCGGACAAATCGCATAGGCTTGTCTTCCAGCAGCTAACTCTAATTCTAGCTTAGATAAAACAGAGCCGAATTGTTCTTTCTTCATCCAATGCGTTTCAATCTGCTTACGCCCTGCTGGCATTTCATCAATCATCGATACGTCCATTTCCCCAAATGCTGTAATAGCTAGTGTTCGTGGTATCGGGGTAGCTGTCATAAAAAGCACATCGGGATTCTCCCCTTTATCACGCAAAATACGTCGTTGCTCCACACCAAAGCGGTGCTGTTCATCCGTGATGACAAAGCCAAGTTTATGAAAAATAACATCTGGCTGGATTAGAGCATGTGTACCAATAACAATATCAAGATCTCCATTTGCCAAATCAGCTAATATCACACGTCGCTCTTTTGTTTTAGTGGACCCGGATAAGAGTGCAACACGAACACCAAATGGTTGGAACCATTCTTTCAAATTCTCTAAGTGCTGTTCTGCTAATATTTCAGTTGGTGCCATTAAGGCTCCTTGAAAACCTGCTGTTACAGCTGCATATAGCCCTATTGCTGCTACAACGGTTTTACCCGAACCTACATCCCCTTGTAGCAAGCGATTCATTCGATGCGGCTCCTTCAAATCCTTACAAATTTCATTCACCACGCGTTTTTGAGCATTCGTTAATTCATAGGGTAAGGAAGCGATAAAATCTCGTAACTTATGCACATTAAATTGAATAACTGTACCGTGTTCACTATCCTTCCTTATTTTCCGTAAAGCTTGAATACGCAATTGGAAGTTTAATAGCTCCTCATAGGCAAAGCGTCTCCTTGCTTGTTTAGCATGCCCAGCATCCAGTGGAAAATGAATACCCTCCAAGCCCTCTCTTATTGAAACAAGCTTATACGACTCTTGTAAATAATATGGAATGGTCTCTGGCAGTACTTCTCCACAATCGTCTAACACTTGTCGCATATATTTTCGAAATCTTTTTTGGGGGATCAAGCCTTTCAGACTATAGACAGGCTCAAAGTCAACTTGATCTGTTTTAGGACCAAATGTAACTGAAGTGCCATTGATTACTTGTCTACCTCGATCCCATTTACCAGTCACCGTAATAATGGAACCAGGTACAAGCTTTTGCTTTAAATAGCCCTGATTGAAAAATACGACTTTCACTAAATGTCTTCCTGCTAAAACAGTTACTTGGAGTCTTGACTTATTACGACCTAAAAATAAAATCGTAGGCTCCCGCTCCACCTTACACTCAACTGTAACCCGTTCGTTATGTGGTGTTTGCGCTAAATCTTTTAAACGAAAATCTTCATGTCGATGTGGGAACGTCCATAATAAATCAGCTATTGTATTGATTCCTAGTGATTCAAGATGGGCTGCTGTTTCTTTCCCGACGCCTTTTAATTCATTGACGGGTCCATATAATTCAGTCATCTTATCCCACAACTCCCTTCATTGATTGTTTATGTAGTGTTATACTCTCTCTATCTAATGTACCATAAATTATTTCCCTAACCCTACACATAAGCAAAAACCCTACCAATGATTGATAGGGTTAAACTTTTGATTATTTAATTTCACAGGAGAAACATGTAATTTCTCTCACATATTGCTCATCAACTTCTATTCCTAATCCAGCTTTATCACTTAACTGCAGGATGTCTTTATAGTATGTAACATTTGCCACATCTTTTACAAACATTAATGGTCCGACCATCTCGTTTGTATGGATAATCGACTTACTGACGGCTAGGTGTGCCCCAGCCATTGTTCCGATTGCTGATTCAACCATAGAGCCAACTTGGCAAGGCATCTCTGCAGCCTCCGCAAGACTTGCAAGCGCTAAAGCTGGATAGATTCCACCTGATTTCATTAATTTTATATTTAGCATATCGGCAGCACGCATTTCTATGACATCGACTAAATCATAAATATTATGAACACCTTCGTCTACCATAATACTACAAGGTGAAAGGGCTCTGATTTCTTTTAACGCTCTTAAATCATGTGCTTTTACAGGTTGCTCGTACCAGTCTACATGACAAGCTGTAGTTTCTCTTATTACTTTTAGTGTCTCCATTCTATTCCAACCTTGATTGGCATCTACTCGCAGTTGCACCTCCTCACCTATTGCTTCTCTTACAGCACGAATACGAGCAATATCTAAATCAGCATTTGTACCAACCTTAATTTTAATATTACGGAAACCCGATTTTACAAATTCACTTGCATCTTTAGCCATTTCCTCGGGACTCTTAATGCTAATCACTCTTGGCACCTGTAATTCCTCATGTGCTTTTCCACCAATTAATTGATAAACTGGTTGACCAGTCATTTTCCCCATCAAATCGTAGAGTGCAATGTCCAATGCGGCTTTTGCTGAAGGGACTCCATCAATTTTTTCATTAAACCTTTTATGGATACGGTCTACTGCAAATGGATCTTCTTCAATCAGTAATGGTGCTAGTTCATGTTTAATAACGTGATACGTGCTCTCCCAAGTTTCACCCGTCACATTTTGATCAGGCACAGCTTCGCCCCAGCCAACTACACCCTCATCCGTCTCGATTCTGGTAAGAATAGTTGGCATATCATCTAAATGAACATAAGAAATAACGAAGGGTTCCTTTAATTGTAAACGTGCTGCAAACACTTCAATCTTTTTTATCACGATGTAAAACTCCTTTTCGTATTAATAGTCTGATTATTTATGTTGCAAGATAATATTTATAAATAGTTGAATCGCATCAGGGAAAACATCTTCATCTAGATCAAATCGTGGATGATGATGTGGATATTGGCTTTTTTCACCACCCATACCTACAAAAACAAATGCTCCAGGCTTATGTTGTAAATAATAAGAAAAATCTTCTCCACCCATGACTGGTTCGACTACCTTAAATGCGGTATCTCCGAATTGTTCCCGTACAATCGATTCAATAAATTGCGATTGTGTTGGATCATTGACGAGCGGAGGTGTTCCTAAAATAAAATTGATTTTTCCTTCTGCTCCAAATGCTCGGCAAATCCCTTCTGTTAAACTTACCATTTTCGTTTTAATGATTTTTACAGTGTTCGGTGTCAATGCTCTGATCGTTCCAGTTAATTTTGCCGTATCAGGAATAATATTATAAGTGGTTCCCGCTTGTATATTACCAACTGTAATGACACCCGCATCGATAGGATTGACATTTCTACTTATGATACTTTGAAAAGCTTGCATTAAATGGCTAGCTATATAAATAGGATCAATTGTTTCATGTGGCATCGAACCATGACCACCATACCCTTGAATTATAATTTCAAAATCATCAATAGAAGCCATCATCGGTCCATGTGTTAAACCTATCTTCCCTTTCTCTAAACCTTGCCATAAGTGAATGCCAAAAATAGCATCTATATCTTCCAACACACCTTTTTGAATTAATAAATCAGCGCCACTTGGCGTGATTTCCTCTGCTGATTGAAATATAAGCTTGATATTCGGCTCGATTTTCTCTCTATTTAAGCTTATCCATGTTGCAACTGCTAATAAAATCGCTGTATGACCATCATGGCCACACATATGAGCAACACCTTGCCTGTCTGAAATGTACGGTTTGTCTCCCTCTTCTTTTATAGGTAAGGCATCTATATCGGCACGTAATGCAATAGTTTTTGTTCCCTTTGTCCCTTTTATAAACGCCACTACACCTGGAGGTTCATAATCTAGAATTTCTATATCTAACTCCTCTAGTCTTTTGCGAATAAACTCACTTGTTTCGTATTCTTCACCAGAAAGCTCTGGGTATTGGTGCAGATGACGGCGATCCTCTATTGCCTTTTCTGCTAATTTTTTTATATTCATTATTTCCATTGTTAAACTCCTTTAGAAAGGTCCGTATTGTATGACTTGTGCAATAATGAGCGATATTATCGCAACTGTTACTTGAATAAGCATAAACGGAAAAATCCACTTTATCCATTTACCCCAAGGAATACCCGCAATTGATAATCCCGCCATTAAAAAACCTACTGTTGGGAATATAATATTCGACATACCATCGCCAAATTGATAGGCAAGTACGGCTGTTTGTCTTGTAACACCGATCATATCTGATAAAGGTGCCATAATTGGCATCGTTAAGGCAGCCTGTCCACTTCCTGATGGTACTAAAAAATTTAAAAATAACTGGAAGATAAACATCCCTACAGCATTTAGTGCAGGTGGAACTGAATCAAGCAATGCAGATGTGTAAAAGAGAATTGTATCAATTAATCCTGAGTTATTGAAAATCACTAAAATAGACTGAGCTAACCCAATGATAAGAGCGCCACCAACTAAATCACCTGCACCCTTCATAAATGAATTAGCAATATGCGAAGGTGATAATTTGCCAATAAGCCCCATTAAAATACCAAACAATAAAAATAAACCAGCTATTTCAGTAATGTACCAACCTAGTTTTACAACCCCGTACATCAATACGATAAAATTCAAAAGAAATGTAGCCATAACAAGCTTATGTCTTATTTCCATTTTCGAATTCCCCTGTACGAAATCACCCTCATCATTGCGAAAATTTCCATAAAAGCCGAGTTTAGGATTATTTTTCACTTTTCTTGCATAGCGATAAACATATATTGTTGCTACTGTGTATAAGACAACAAAAATGACAATTCGAAAAGCAATTCCTGAAAATAATGGCAAGCCCGCAATCTCTTGCGCTATTCCTACTGTAAACGGATTCATAACAGCTGCCGAAAATCCGACAGATGCACCAAGAATAACAATTGCAAAACCTGTAATTGCATCAAACCCTAGGGCAACAGCAAGCGGTGCAAGAATCCCTACATATACAATCGTTTCATCAGACATCCTCATTAATGACCCAGCACAGGCGAAAAACAACATTAATACTGGTATTATTAACATTTCGCGTTTTGCCATTTTTACAGATAGCATGGCGATAAAGGATTCTAATGCCCCTGTGGCTGATAGTATTCCAAAGGTACCTCCTACAATCAATACGAAGAAAATAATACTTGCTCCTTGCATCATGCCTGAATGTACACTGCTAAAAATATCCAGAAAGCCAATGGGGTTCATATCTGTAAAACTAAATGTCCCAGGTTGAATCACTTGACGTCCATTAACTTCTTCCCGTTGAAATGAACCAGCTGGAATAAAATACGTTAAAATGGATGATATAACAATAAGGCAAAAGATTAACACATAAACATTAATTCCTTTTTGTTGTTCTATTTCTTTATTAGCTATAAATTTACTCATCCGCCATCCTCCTTAGTTGAATCATTGAATAAAAACAAATTTTTATGTCCACTATCAATACGTAACATATCTCTCCAACATAAAAAGCCATCCCCTTTTTTTGAAATTTCCGTCTTATTCATTGTAATTGATAAAAAAATAAATAAAAAATTACTATTTTGAATAGTTACTATTGATAAATTTACATATAAATTCATCGGGATACATCAAAAAAATTACAAATAAAAAGAACGTTACATCCCTGCGATTTCACCAGGCAGCAACATTCTTTTCATTCTTTTCGATATACAAACTAATTAAATTGTTTTCCATGTGTCTTTAACTAAATCAATAAATGTACTTACATTACTAAATGTTTTAGCATTTTGAGGAAAAATTAAATAAGTGGGTAACTTTTTAGGGAATCGGTACAGAACTTGAAGACTCCCTTTTGTTACCTCTTTTTGAATAATAATATCACTCAACAAGGCTAGACCCACTTGTTCCATTACTGCTCTCTTAATTGCTTCCTCGCTTCCAAATTCCACTATTGTTTGTGGCTTACACTTAATTTCTTGCAGGCAACTGACAATACAGTCATCCATTCCATAGGTTATAAAGGGATAATCATCAAATATTTCCTGCACAGTACGATCCTTTATAATAAGCGGATTTCCAACCAATACTAAATCCTCTTCCTCCAATAAAATCCCCTCTACACCAGCGTAACTAGGGGATCCAGCTACAAAACCTATATCTGCTTGGTTTGAACTCACAAGTTTGGCTGTTTCTTTACTATTGGCACAAAGAAGTTTTAGGTTTACCAGAGGGTACTGTTTTAAAAACGAGCCGATAATATGTGATAAATAATAGCCGCAATAAAACTCTGGTGCAGCGATTGTCAAATGACCAAATGGCTTTTCGAAATTCTTCAGATCCTGTTCCATTTCTTCAATAATCCCAAATAATTGATCTGTATGTTCCTTTACTATTTTTCCTACTTGAGAAAGAAACATTTTCTTACCCATTCGATTAATTAAGATATGCCCCAACTCCTCCTCTAACGCTTTAATCTGTTGGCTAATTGTAGGCTGGCTATAATTAAGAATTTCAGCTGCTTTTGTAAAGTTGAGGTAAGTTGAAACAACATGAAATGTTTTCAAATTACGCAAATCCATCTCTATTCACGTCCCTGCTATATAATTAAGATACATACATTTCCTTATTAAAATTTAATTATACTTAAATCGACTATGTACGTAAGAGGTTTTTTCTTTCCAGTAAGTTATCAACCAACATAAAAACATGCTACCTATTTAGATAGCATGTTTCTTATATTTATTGAAGTGCTTTAATGCTTTGTAAGCCACCATTTTCAAGAATGGCTTTACTGATCGCCTTACCTGTTGGTGTTGCTGCTAGACCGCCTCGTGCCGTCTCTTTAAGATTAGGACTCATAGATTGTCCAATGCGATACATAGCACCAATTACTTCATCACATGGAATACGACTTGTTACACCAGCAAGTGCCATATCCGCCGCTACTAGGGAGTTAGATGCACCCATTGCATTACGTTTGACACAAGGCACTTCAACCAAGCCTGCCACTGGATCACAAACAAGACCTAGCATGTTTTTTAATGTAATGGCAAACGCTTCGGAACATTGCTGTGGTGTACCTCCAGCCATTTCGACAATAGCAGCAGCAGCCATACCTGCAGCTGAACCAACCTCTGCTTGACAACCACCAGCAGCCCCAGAAATGGAAGCGTTATTGGCTACCACAAATCCAAATGCTCCTGACGTAAATAAATAACGAATCATTTGCTCACGAGTTGGATTTAGTTTGTTTTTTACTGCAAACAGTGTTCCTGGCACTACACCTGCTGAACCTGCTGTTGGTGTTGCACAGATTGTTCCCATTGCAGCATTTACTTCATTAGTTGCAACCGCTTTACTTACTGCATCTAATAATAAATCACCTGAAAGTGACTTTCCTTGTGCAATATAATTTTGAAGTAATACAGCATCCCCACCAGTTAAACCTGTTACTGATTGCACACCTTGTAATCCACGTTCAATTGCTTCTTCCATTACTGTTAAATTTCGATCCATTTGCTGGATGATTTCTTCACGCGTTCTACCAGTTATCAATATTTCTTGTTCAATCATAATTTCTGATATTAATTTATCTTCTTTCTCTGCTCGTTCAACAAGTTCACGAACATTATGAAATAAAACGTCCATCACGGGACACCTCCTTAGTTATTAATTTTTGAGACCTTTGTAATATATGGAATTAAAGATATTTGCTGTAGCACCTTATCCTCAATGTTTTGATCAACTTCAATCACCATCAAAGCAGTTAAACCACGTTCGATACGTGATACCTCCATATGCCCAATGTTGACTTCATGCATCGCCAAGCAATTGGCTACATTGGCAATACAGCCAGCACGATCGTCATGAACAACAAGAATAGCTGGCATACCACCAGTTAAACGTAACTTAAAGCCATTGACTTCACTGACTTCAATTTTTCCGCCACCAATTGAAATACCGACTACTGACATTTCCCCTTCATCGTCTCCAATGACAAGTCGAGCCGTATTTGGATGCTCGGTATTAGCTGTTTCAGGAATGAATTCGTATTCTAATCCTGCTTGTTTGGCATCTTCAAATGCCGTTTTAATACGATCATCAAATGTATCGTAATTTAATAAGCCTCCTACA
This sequence comes from Lysinibacillus sp. JK80, assembly GCF_027557635.1. Lineage (NCBI taxonomy): Bacteria > Bacillati > Bacillota > Bacilli > Caryophanales > Bacillaceae > Lysinibacillus > Lysinibacillus sp. JK80. The sequence continues at coordinate 2,035,834 of NZ_CP058997.1, forward strand.
ATCGCAACATCTGTACCATGCCCTCTATACGTTTCTGCAAATGATCCATATAAATGAATTTTTGCCCATTTAGGTTGTCTACCAAATAAATCCCTTGCAACACGCCCGATGCGAGCTGCTCCTGCCGTATGAGAGGAGGAAGGCCCAATCATGACTGGTCCAATAATATCAAATACTGAAGTAAACTTCATACAAACACCCCTCTATTCTATCCGTATAATAATATTTATTTTTATTTATATCATGCTTGATAGTTACTATAAAAGTAAAGCATTTAATTTATCAACTTTCAGAAAATTACCACTACTATAATTTATAGTAAATATTTATGCTTATTTATTGTCCGTACCATATATACACAACTACGAAAGCGGCGACATTCCAATATTTCCAAATTTTATATCCTGTGGGTACGTACATTGAATGATTCATATTTAGTACGTTTTTAATAAATTTAATCCAACATTCTCTTTGTAGCATAAACAAAAGCAGTACACGTTTTGTGCACTGCTTTCTTTACGGAATAGCAAAGTAGCATGTAATTATTCTACTGAAATAATATATGGATATAACCCTTGTTTACCATCAAATAATTCAACTTCTACATCCGGATAGTTCTCTTCTATGAAAGCTACCAACTCAGAGGCAGCTTGTTCAGTTGTATCTTCACCATAAATGACTGTAACAATCTCAGCATCTTCATTGACTAAATCCTTAATTACTTTTTCAGCTGCATCCTTTAGTGCTGGTGTAGAAAGGACAATTTTTCCTTCTGCCAATGCCATAAAATCATCTTTGTGAATTTCAACACCATCAATAGATGTATCACGCACTGCATAGGTAACTTGACCTGTCTTCACATTTGTAAATGCTTCTGACATTGTTTTTTTATTTACATCAACAGCTGCCTCTGGGTTAAACGCTAAAATCGCTGCCATTCCTTGAGGAATCGTCTTAGTAGGAACCACTGCTGCATCAATTTCTAATAGTTCAACCGCTTGCTCCGCTGCCATCACTATATTTTTATTATTCGGTAAGATTAATACTTTCTCTGCACCGATTTCTTGTACAGCCTTCACGATATCTTCAGTTGAAGGATTCATTGTTTGACCGCCTTCAATGACATAGGAAGCACCGATAGAGCGCAATAATTCTGCCACACCTTCACCCATAGCAATCGTTACAATGGCATATGGATGTTTTTCTACCTTTTTAGCAGGCGTAGGGGCTTTATGTTCCTCGCCAACGATTGCTGAATGCTGCTCACGCATATTATCAACTTTAATTTTTATAAGACTACCGTATTTTTGGCCAATTGATAGAACAGAACCTGGTTGCTCGGAATGGATATGAACCTTCGCAATTTCCTCATCTGAAATAACAAGTAAAGAATCACCTAAAGGATTTAATTCATTACGGAATTGTTCTTCATTAAAAGGTTCTTTTCCTTCTTCTAAGCGAACCATTATTTCTGTACAGTAACCAAATTCAATATCAGCAGTGTTCATGAAATCTTGGGCTCTATGATGTTCTGCATTGATTAAATCATCTAGCGTCGCATCATTTTTCTCCGGAAGAGCCTCCCCCTTTAAGGAAGCTAAAAATCCTTCATACACAAATAGTAAGCCTTGACCACCACTATCTACCACACCAACTTCTTTTAAAACAGGCAGTAGGTCAGGTGTACGATCCAACGATGCCTTTGCCTCTGCTGTAAAAGCTTCCATTACGGCAATGATATCGTTTTCAGTTTCTGCTACTTCTACACCTTTTTTCGCAGCTTCACGTGCCACCGTTAAAATTGTTCCTTCTACTGGCTTCATAACAGCTTTATATGCCGTATCAACACCCGCTTGGAATGCTCCAGCAAAGCCCTTTGCATCAATTGTTGACTCCTTCTCAATAAACTTCCCAAAACCACGGAATAACTGAGATAGAATAACGCCTGAATTCCCACGCGCTCCCATTAACAAGCCTTTTGATAATGCCTGTGCTGTTTTACCAATATGCTCTGAAGCAGCATGCTCTGTTTCCTTTGCACCAGATGTCATCGATAAGTTCATATTTGTACCTGTATCACCATCTGGAACGGGGAAAACATTTAATGAATCTACATAATTTGCATTTTGGTATAGGTGATGCGCCCCCATTTGTACCATTTCAGCAAACTTTATACCGTCTAAAGACTGCATTCGATTTAGTTCCTCCTCTTAATTCGCTACACGAACGCCCTGTACAAAGATATTGACAGATTTTACGCTCATACCTAATGTTTTATCTACTGTATATTTCACTTTCGATTGTACTTGATAAGCCACTTCCGAAATTTTTGTCCCGTAACTAACAATAATGTACATATCTATATGTAAATCGTCGTCCTGTTGTCGAATTACAACACCTTTTGCGAAGTTTTCTTTACGTAAAATATCAGTTAGACCATCACGAATTTGATGTTTAGATGCCATGCCAACAATACCGTAGCATTCTACAGCAGCTCCACCAGCAATTTGTGCAAGTACATCTGTTGAAATATCAATTTGGCCGAATTCATTGTTTAATTCAATTGACATAGAAATGCCCCCTTGGCTCTTTTTGACTAAACTATATTGTAACACTTTCGTTATAATTTAAGCAACCTAAGGGGGTATTGAAGGGCTTCGTAGCAACGTTTTCTGACTTCAAATAGACGCATTTGCTTCTTCATCAAAAATTGCCATTTTGCGGAAATAGTTATTTCGTCCGTTTTGCTTTGCCAAATATAGCGCTTGGTCAGCTAATTCACAACATGTTTGTAAATGCTCATATTTTGCGATTTTAGCTTGACACATTCCAATACTAACAGTAACTTGTTGGGCAATAGTAGATTGTAAATGCGGGATATTAAGTTGTCGAATTTCTTCTAAGATTTCTTCACATACAGGTTCAGCAACCTTATGAGTATGCTGGCTTATCATAACAAATTCCTCGCCACCCCAACGGGCAACAAATGCATTATACTTCCCTGCAATTTCCTCCAATAGAGATGCGACTTTGACAATTGCTGCATCTCCCTGCAAATGACCATAATAATCATTAAATTTTTTAAAGCAATCAATATCAATCATTATGACTGTTAAAGGCTGTGTTTGATAAAGTTGCTGTCCTATCTTATTCAATTTTTGGTTAAATGCACGTCGATTAGGTAGATTCGTTAAAGAATCTTTTAATGCTTGCTCTGCTAATTCATTATTTTTAATAGCCAACAATTCTGATAGTCGCTTCGTTTTGGTCATTTCCTCATTCAATAAAATATGCTGGGTATGGATTTGTTTACGAACCTTATAGGTCTGATATTGAATCATTACACCAATAGGTATTAATAGTGACATGGGTAATATAATTTTTATATTTTCACTCGATATTCCAGCACTCATATATGCACTCACAATAATGGCTGATGCAGAAAGCAAAATAATCCAGACAATTTTTCGTAAAGGTAACGCGAATACTGTACAAATAATGATTAAAATAACCTCATACAGTGCTGCATGACGGAAAAAGTAAACATCCAATACTGATATCGCAGTAATCAAAAGCATTATTGTGTAAATATAAACAACAACCAACCGTTCATACTTCTGTATATTAACAGGAGTAATATGAATTCGCTTTTCTCGGATAAACAATAATACTGCAACATCTATATAAAACATAGCGATATGAATGGCAATATAGACGGGAACCATGGCTCTTTCCGCCTTCACAAAAAATACCTCTCCATAATGTATTAACGAAATAATGACTGATACATACATGAGTGTCCAAGCAACTATTCTCATCCCTTTTAAATTCGACTGAACCATTTCTTCGCGAATAGAAAAAGCTAATTTTTCTTGATTTTCCATCATGCTCTCTCCTCATGCCCACTTTCAAATAATTATAATGTCCTATATGTATCGTCATGATAACGAAAAATACAAGTCAATCTAAATTTTTCTGATAAATAAAAAAGTTGATACCTTTATAGCATCAACTTTTTACATTGTATTCAATTAAATATCGAAAAATTTATTTGGCTAAAATAGACTTTTAATAAGCGTGTCAATCATAATAGGCATCTCTTTAAACGCACTATCCACATGCAATCGCTCTGTTTTTTGATGGGCATCCTTTCCAAATGGACCGACATTTAAGACAGGACCTTGTAATGCCGCCATCTCTTTGAATGGAATATGATACGTATCGCCCCATACAGGTGTGTTCCGTTCAAATGCTAGCCACTCATTGGATGCATCTGAATAATTGACATAGCTTAAATCACAGATTCCATTAAAGTAGTGGATCTGCTCCACCTCAATATCAAATGTTTGAGCTGTTTGCTTCATTAATTCAATCGACTGTTTCACTAATGGATGGTTGGATGAATTAATGGCTGGATAGTAAGGTGGTGCATATAACAGAACTGTGGCAGGTGCTAATTCCTGACAGCGAATCATGAGCTGATCCACAATACGAATGGATTTTTCACGATCATCCCATGCAGGATGCTGCTGAACCTGGTGCTTAATCGCTTGTACTTCCTCAGCTCCTAACTTATGGATCGCATGCTCCAATAATGCCTCGTAGCGTAAGACCTTTACCTTGCCCACACCCTGAACATTTTCGCGTGTACAAATGTCCTGATAGTGCGCATTGCAAGCAGCCATTGCCTGTAACGCAACTTCCTCAAAAATAGCCATCACCTCAGCCGCTGTACGTTTTAACAAAAAGACATTGTAAAGTGCCGCCGCACGGTATGGTGTTTGTGTAGAATACTCCATTTTTAAATCTTTTAATTGTAGAGAGACGGGTAGTGGTGTGCTTTCGCCTAAATCTGTTTCACGGAAAAGGGGATTCCACTCCATATGCTGTGTCATATAGGAAGCGATAAAGGGAGCCGTCATCCCTTTTAATGGCTCACCAACATGTGTCTCTTTTCCGTAGAACAAAGCAGCAGGCATAATTTTACCAATTGTACCTGAATAAATATATTCATTCGTATCCGAAGGCCCTTGTGAAAACGATGGCTCACTATTTAAAAATAATTTATAGGTTAAGCCATGCTGTTCCCGCAGTCTCACCAGTTCCACAACAGCCGCTCTCATACCAGCAGAGTTGACTTCCTCATCAGGGACCGTTGTTAAAATCAAATTAATCGGCCATTGCTCAAAGCTTGCCTTTTCGATCAACTGCATGTGTAAGGCAAGACCCATTTTCATATCCATTGTGCCGCGTCCAAATAAATAATTCCCAGACGCCAAATCAATGCGAGCTGCCTCTGGTAAATCTTTTAGGTATTTAGGTTCCATTAGCTTTTTCGTTAGTTCTTCTGGAGAAAAGGCTAACGGCTCTAGTTCACCATATTCCTCTGTATGCACGGTATCGAAGTGACTGATTAACACAACGGTTTCAGTTGCGGTTGGATGCTTATAGAAAGCTGTCACTGCATTTCTGCCAAGTCCTGCATCATGTAATTCAATCAAGTCTGGGTGCTTTTCAAAATATGGAAGCGTTAACAATTTATCTTTTAGTCGAAAGGCAAATTTATTTTCACCCTCCGTTAATGTTCGGCTTTCCCAGCTCACAAGTTCACATAATAGGGCACGTAGTTTTTCGGGTGTATCCCACATAAAAGTATTCATGATTTTTTCTCCTTTAACTCCCATTCGTTAGAGGTACGATTAACGAATTTCTAGTGTTTCTTCACTTTTGCTATCTGTAGCAGCAGTCGCCGCTTTCTTTAATTTCAATTGATAAAAAATCATACAGGCAATAAAGAAGCCAATCCCGTATAGTAAACCAATCCTTTGCGTTGGATCAAACGCTAAAAATACTAAAATTAAAACACAAAAGATTATACAAAATACTGGAATCAACGGGAATAGTGGTGTTTTAAATTTTAGATCAGCCACATTTCCTCCCGACTTCACATAGCGATAACGGAACATTAACTGAGAAGCACATATTCCCATCCATGAAATTGTGACAGATATACCTGCTACCGACATTAGTAATACAAATACAGCATCAGCTTCCATTACACTAGTTAATAAAGATAAGAGTGAGAATACCATCGTAAAAATAAGCGCATTTAAAGGTACTTTATTTTTCGTTAATCGACCAAATAACTTGGGCGCCATCCCCTCTTGTGACATGGAAAATAATAAACGTGTTGATGCATATAAACATGAATTACCTACTGATAAAATAGCTGTTAAAATAACAAAGTTCATGATACCAGCTGCATATGGTACACCAGCTAAATTCATTAACGTGACAAATGGACTTTCCATAAGCCCAAGCTCTGATGCTGGGAATATTGCCGATAATACAATAATGGAAGCAATATAGAAAACGATGATTCTAAATAGAATTGTACGAATCGCTCTAGGAATATTTTTTTCAGGGTTCTCGGTCTCCCCTGCTGCAATACCCACCAGCTCTGATCCCTGATAAGAAAAAATTACATTCATCATTGTGACAAAAATAATCGTAATACCTGCTGGGAATAAACCAGAAGGTGCTAAATTTGTGAGATGTGGAGTAGGACGGTCTGCTAATGGAATTAAACCAAAGATTGCTGCTCCACCAATAATGATAAATGCAATCACTGCAACAACTTTTATACTAGCAAACCAGAACTCTGCTTCAGCAAAGCCCTTCGTTGTTAAAGCATTTAAGACAAATAAAAGAACCATAAACACAGCACACCATATCCAAATTGGTACACTTGGAAACCAATGCTGCATTAAAATACCTGCAGCCGTAAATTCAACGCCTGCTGTGGCAGCAGATCCAACAAAATACATCCAACCTAATGAAAAACCGGCTGAAGGACTAATGAAACGTGTTGCATATGTTTGGAAAGAACCTGTAACAGGCATGTAAACAGCCAATTCCCCAAGACAATTCATGACCATAAACAAAATTAAGCCACCAAATAAGTAACCAATCAGTGCACCGCCGGGTCCTGCCTGGTTAATGGTATAGCCTACATTTAAAAATAAGCCTGTTCCAATAACACCCCCAAGTGAAAGCATTAACAAGTGACGACTTTTCATCGAACGCTTTAATTGATTATTGTGAAGCTGATCCCCTTTATTCAACATCCATCCCTACTTCCCATATAATGTAAAAATATTAAATATTCTGATATTTTAAGAATGAAAGTACCCAATCAATTTTCTCTTTTAAATTGATTGGGTATTGTTAGATTTACTTAAAAACGTAATGATAAACAGCTTAAACCACCATCGTGTTTTCTAAATTCAGACATATCAAGTTCAATTGTTTGATAGCCAAGGTCTAGTAATTTACGATTTGTTTCTGGATAGCCAGCTGGAATAATAATATAATTATTTACTTGAATACAGTTAGCTGAATATTCATCCTCTTTAGGAATCACGATTTTTTCGTAAGATTCAAATGCAGGATGATCGACAAATTCACCAGCTAGCACCATACGATTTTCCCCAACATAGGCAATTCCAGTTTTTAAATGGAAGAATTCTTTTAATGGAATAATAGTTGCTTCATAACCTTCTTGTTCAACAATCTCTTTAAATTGCTGAGCACCTTCTTCATTTGTGCGTTCTGAGATCCCTACGTAAAACTTTTTCTCTGCTTGTAGTACATCTCCACCATCAAGTGTTCCAGAACCTTTAATATAGTAAATTTTTTCATAGAATTGCTTTACAGCTGGTTCGATTTCTTCAATTTCGCGGTTACGAGCTGCTGCTCCAGGATTCGATATAATAGCAAATTCAGCCGTTAATACAGCTGTATCCTCTACAAATGTTGAATCTGGAAATGCTTCATTTGCTGGTAATTGTGTAACTTCTACACCGCATTTTTTTAAAGCCTCTACATAATGTTCATGTTGTTCAAATAATTTTTCTAAAATCGGCTTTCCTAAATCACTAGTTGTTAAACCGTTTACAAAACTATTACCTGGATTTTTAACAATAACATTTTTAAACATATTCATCTTCTCCTTTATCCTCTTACTACTGGGCAAGTTAGGCAAGTCGGCCCACCTGTTCCTTTAACAGTAATTTCATCGCCTTTATATTCGTACACCGTTGCTCCAGCATCAAGTAGCTGTTGCTTTGTTTCTTTGTTGCCTTGAGGAATCACACATACCCTTGGTGCAAGCGCTAAAACATTACAGCCTAACGAATCGTATTCATCTTTAGGTACTTCTACTAGCTGGATGCCACGCTCAATTAGCAGTTGTCTGAAAAATACTGGCATTAAACGCGAATGCACAACAGCTAAATCTCGGTCTACCATACTTATGAAAGACATTAAATGTAAACATTCAGCTTCACCAAGATCATGTGGTAGTTGTACAACTATAAATTCATCTACCATATCGGCTGTCATTTCCTTTAACTGACGAATGGCTTCATCGTTTGTTCGATAACCTCTACCCACAACGAGCGTTCGATCATCTAGCCAAACAATATCTCCACCGTCTGAAACTGCCTCTCCAGTAAGTTCACCAATTATTGGTATACCTTTTTGCCGTAAAAAGTCCTTGTATACTGCTGCTTCTGGTTGTCTTAATTTTTTGCCTGATTTCAGTATTATGGCACCATTTGGAGTGAATTTAACTGGATCATGTGCATAAAGAGAATCTAATCCTACTTCATCTGCTATAGGCAGATATTCAATAGTCTCAACATACTTTCCAAGAATCCCAATAAATTCAGCGTATTCGCTTAGAGCTTCTTCATAATCAGGCTCAGATAAGTAGTTAAATGTTTTCCATTCCTCACTAAGATGTGTCTGGCTTCGGAAAGCATCTTTTGGATCTTTTACAATAACATGTTTCAAAGGCGCATACATTGATGAACAATAATGCATTCCTTTCACCTCATTTCCGTGTAGTGGAAAACGTTTCCGTTAAAAGGAAAGTTTATATGAAGAATATATTCGTTTTATGCTATACTGTCAATATATTTAGAAAACTTTTATTTTTCTTTTAATCTAGATTGCGTTCACCCTTGGAAAAAATGCTATCGTTTATTAAAGAAGCCTCTTAAAGGATCCTTTTGTAGCTTTCGTGTATTAAAATAACCATTTGTTTAGACTTCTGATTTGTACGGGAATATTGGAACTAGACGTAGATGGAGAATAAAAATAAAATAGGATGAAGGGAGGTGGGACAAATGCAATTATTAGAGCGGGCGATGACAATTGCCAAAGTTTTAGCAGCTGATGCAAACGACAGTAGCTTGTCCATTTCAGAGCTTTCTACAAAATGCGGTTTACCGCTAAGTACTTTACATAGAATTTTAAAAGCCATGATTAAACAAGGGATGATTGAGCAAGATGAACAGACTAAATATTATCGGCTTGGAACCATATGGATGGAACTTGGCTTACAGGTGTATGATACGATGGATTATATTAGCAAAATCAGACCTGAGTTAGAACGATTAGCCAGGGAGGTTGAAGAAAGCGTTTATTTAAGTAAACCAGCTGGATTAGATACGATTATTATAGAACGGATAGACAGTGCAGCTAATCCGATTCGTATTTATGATCAGTTGGGTATTCGCATACCTATGCATATCGGAGCGGCCAATAAGGCCATACTCGCCTCAATGTCAGCGCTACAATCCAAAGAAATTCTAGAGCAACTAGTAACTAAAGATGAAATGGCCGAATTAGAGGAGCAGCTTCACCAAATTCGACAACAAGGCTATGCAATAAGTCATGGAGAACGAACTGCAGGTACTTCCTCTATTGCTGTCTCTGTTTTAGATGGTTTTGGTGAAGTGATAGGAGCAGTCAGTATTGGTTTTGTAAACTTTAATGTCTCTCAAGATCATATTAATACATTGATTGAGCGATTAGTTGATACTGGTAGACGTGTATCGCTGAAACTTGGTTATCGAGGAAAAGGATAGGAGAACTATTCCCCATTAAACTTCTCTACTTTTCATAAATGTTTTATGTCTGTAAAGGTTTTTTTCTTGAAAGGTTATGTGAAAACTGTTGCACTGAACGCCATCGTATGTTAAATTATTATGGTATGTGAAATACCGAACTGAAATAATAATCTTTCAGCATCAACAGTAAGGAGGGAATACAACATGCCAAAACAATGTGTAATCACTGGACGTAAAGCTCGTACTGGTAACAACCGTTCCCACGCTATGAACGCTAACAAACGTACTTGGGGTGCTAACCTTCAAAAAGTTCGTATCTTAGTTGACGGTAAACCAAAACGTGTATGGGTTTCTGCTCGTGCATTAAAATCAGGTAAAATCGAGCGCGTTTAATCGCTGCTTCTAAAAAATCGATTTCGCATTGAGCGCAATCGATTTTTTTCTTGATTAGTATTCTAGAAGAAAGTAAAAAATCCGACTAACACTAGTCGGATTTTTTTACTTTCTTATCTTTTTTAAATAGGTTAATACACGTACGCGTGATACTACTCACGAATTTCGGCAATTGGAACGTATATACTTTCAGGACTCTCTCCCCCTTACGCTAATCTATGCTTCTTATCATTAAACATATGCCTTGCGAGAAAGATATAGACCCTGAAGTTCCTATTATTTCATTACTTGTAAATCGAGATGTTCCTAAGGAAATTTCCTCATTCGTTGTTTCATATTTTACTTGTCGTAATGTTACACCTTGAATAGGCTCCTCGTGAGCAAAAAAAGACAAGTATCGGTATCGATCATCTGCATAAATTGTATGTGTACCTGGTAGTAAAAATTGCAACATATTAGTATGATTGATTATCTTTAACTCAATTTGAGGATGCTCTTTTTGTAACCGATAAATAGAACGAACAGCTGCCTCGTAATGATCTAAACGCCCACCCGTCACACCTGTCAAAATAATTTCTTGTGGTGCAAACGTATAGGCTTTAAGCAAAGCTAAATCCGTGTCTGTTTCATTTTTCTCTTCTTGAAAACGTTGTTGATCATTGGTTTGTGCCATTACTTGTCGATATTCTTCATCCGTTAAAGAATCAAAATCACCAACAATAGCATGGGGCGTAATTCCTTGCTCAATTAAATATAAAGCGCCACGATCAGCCCCGATAAACACAACATCCTGTTGTTGCTGAAACGATGAAAATGAACAAAGCTCATTTTTTGGACCACCTGCACAAACAACGACTGTCGTCATCCTTTAATCGCTGCCTCACCAGCTAGTAAAATCTCTTGAAGAGCAGCTGTTCGATCTTCTTTACTATAGATAGCTGACCCAGCTACAAAAATTGTCGCTCCAGCCTGTGCACATGGCACAATTGTTTCAGCAGTAATACCACCATCAATTTCAATGGCAATATCTAAGCCTCGCTCCTTAATTATTGTTGATAATGCTTCAATTTTAGGTACAACAGAATGAATAAATTTTTGTCCACCGAATCCAGGATTAACAGTCATTAATAATACCATATCAATATCTTCTAAAATGTGTTGAATTGATTCTATCGGTGTATGTGGATTTAATACGACACCCGCTTTTACACCAAAAGAACGGATTAATTGAATTGTTCGATGTAAATGACGACATGCTTCTACATGTACTGTAATATAATCTGCTCCAGCTTTTGCGAACTGTTCAATATACTGATCTGGATTTTCTATCATTAAATGCACATCTAATGGTAACTTCGTTAATGGACGGATAGCATCCAATACAATAGAACCAAATGAAATATTCGGTACAAAGTGACCATCCATTACATCAATATGAATAAGTTGTGCACCTGCTTGCTCTACTTCCTTTACTTCTTCACCTAACTTTGCAAAATTTGCTGCTAAAATTGATGGTGCTATTTGTATCATCATTAATACCTCGGCTTTCGATCCATAATTTCTTGCATAAATTGTTCATAATGCTTGTAGCGGTAGTCTCGAATTTCCCCTGCTTCTACTGCTGCCTTTACTGCACATTTTGGCTCTTTCAAGTGTAAGCAACCTCTAAATTTACAATCATCCGCTACTCTAGCCATTTCAGGAAAACATACACCTAATTCTTCTTTCTCAATTTCGTCAAAATCAAAGGAACTAAATCCAGGCGTATCTGCTAATAAACCATCACAGACCTCTATCAGTTCAACATGTCGAGTAGTATGTTTACCCCGTCCTAAGCTTTGGGATATAATACCCGTTTTTAAGTTCAACTCTGGAATGAGCGTATTAAGCAAAGTTGATTTCCCAACGCCCGATTGGCCAGCTAAAACGGTGGTTTTTCCCTTTAAAATAGGACGTAACCGTTCTACTAATTCTTCTTCATCTTTATATGTTTGCAAAACTGTATAGCCCATGCTTTCATAATCTGCTATATAATTTTGTAATTCATCACGTTCATCATTTTCTAGCAAATCCATTTTTGTTAAACAAATAATAGGATGTACACGGAAGGATTCTAACACAACTAAAAAACGATCCAGTAAAATGGTATTGAAATTCGGTTCCTTTACAGAAAACACCAAAATACCTTGATCAATATTCGCAATTGGCGGACGTACTAATTCATTTTGGCGCTCAAAAATCTTTTGTATTGTCCCATCAGAGCCTTCAGTTTCCATTGTATACTCTACAATATCGCCTACGAGTGGGGATTCGCCACGATTACGAAATACCCCACGTCCTCGGCATTGAATCAGTTGATGTCCATCAAATACATAATAATAACCACTTAATGCTTTTCTTATTTGGCCTTGCGCCATCCAATTCCTCCTTAATCGACATCATTATAATTAACTTTGCCTTCTAAAATTATTTCTGAGTCACGAATTATTCTATAACTCGCATCTTTGCCATCTTCAATTGTAAGCTGAATGTTGTATGGCGTATCACTTAAAATTTCAAATACTTCAACAGGTTCAGACAATGTATGATTTTTATCTTGAATTTCAATTCGAATATTTTGAGCTATTCCCTCTTCTGTAGGTTTATACTCAATGACTACAGGTATGACACGTAGTTTATCGGGCTGTTTTGCTGGCCCTTTACTTATTACAACCGATATCATAGAACCTTCTTCTACCATAGTACCCGCTTTTGTCAATTGCGAAATTACACTGCCAGCTGGGATGGTTTCATGATGTTCTTCACGAGATATACGCCAATTGAGACCTGCTCTTTTCACATAGTCATCCATATCAGCTTTCGTATAATTTACAACATTTTCAACCCTTACCATTCTAACTCCTTGGCTAACTTTAAACGTGATTGTTTCTTCTTTCGCTACTACCTCAGAATTTGGTGGTATGCTTTGTTCAATAATTCTTCCTTCTGGCTCATTAGAAGGGACATCCTCTTTTATTACGTCTTTATACTTTCCTTTTATTAAAGCTTCAACTTGACTATAATTTTGTCCAACATAATTATCAACAGTCGTCATCTCTACACCTAAACTAACGATTAAGTCTACCTCTGAACCTTTTTCACGTAATGAATTTTTTGATGGGTCCGTTTCTATAACTTTCCCCTTCTCTATTTCCTCATGATTTCGCTCCTGATGCTCTTCACCAACAACAAATCCATCTGCTTCTAATTTTTTTGTCGCTTCCTCTATTGTTAAATTTGCTACATCTGGTATAGCCACTTTTTTCGGGCTAAATAAATCTTTTGCAAAAATAAAGAATAAGAAAATGACAACCGCTGCAATGAATAGTCCTGCAACATATTTGGGCCAATTTTTCTTCTTTCCCTTTACAGGAACTGGCTTTTCTACAGGCTTTTTAGGTTGTGGTTGAGAAGGTGCTTTAGCTTCCATAATCGGTTCAATAACTCTTGTTTTAGTTAGATCTTCGTCTTTTTTATGCATCTGCTCTTTAATGATGGGAATAGCTTTCGTTACATCATTATCCACAGGTATGACAAATTTGGGATCGTTGATTCTAGATGGTGTTAGTACGGTTTCCAAATCTTCATACATTTCTTCCACTGTAGTATAACGATGGGATGAATCTTTGGCAGTAGCCTTTAATACTACATTTTCCAAGCTTTGGGGAATCGTTGCATCAAAAGCACGGACAGAAGGCGTTTCGGCTTGTAAATGCTTAAGTGCTATTGAAACAGCAGATTCACCAGAAAATGGAAGTTCACCTGTTAATAATTCATATAACACAATACCGAGTGCGTAAATATCTGATTTGTTTGTAGCTGTACCGCCGCGAGCTTGCTCTGGTGATAAATAATGGACTGTACCAAGCACAGAATTTGTTTGAGTAAATGATGTAGCACTTAACGTCATGGCAATACCAAAATCCGTAATTTTCACATTACCTTCCGCATCCATTAATATATTTTGCGGTTTAATATCACGGTGGATAATATGGTTTTCATGGGCATTAGCAATGGCAGACGTTAATTGCTTCATAATATGCACACTTCTAGCAGGAGAAATTGGTGCAAATTCTTGTATGTACTGCTTTAATGTTTTTCCTTGAACATATTCCATCACAATATAGTGTAGATCTCCATCGTCACCTACATCATAAACACTAACAATATTTGGATGTGTAAGACTTGTAGCAGACAGTGCCTCACGTTGAAAACGTCGATGTAATTCATCCTCATTGGAAAAATCATAGCGTAATATTTTAATGGCTACATCACGATTTAAGATCATATCGTGTGCTAAATAAACATTGGACATACCTCCGCCACCAATGAGTTCTAAAATTTTATAACGGTCACTAATTCTTTTACCTACAAGCATTCTTACACCTCCTCATCCTTTTTCGTTAATAGCACGAGGGAGATATTGTCTTCTCCCCCGCTGGCATTTGCTAATTCTACAAGTTTACGCCCCTTTTCCTTAATGGAGTCTGGATACGTAATTATCGATGCCATTTCATAAACAGATAGTTTATTGCTTAATCCATCTGAACAAATGAGTAAATACGATTCTGATGCTAAATCTACTTCATAAAAGTCTGGTTCGATTGTGTCCTCTGTCCCAACTGCTTTTAAGATGAAATTTTTCTTTGGATGTGTCAAAGCCTCTTCTTCGCTTATCTCACCATTTTCGACCAAGACGTTCACATATGAATGATCTCTTGTTATTTGTTGTGCACCATCTTCAAAGAAATAATACACACGACTGTCTCCCACATGTGCAATGAAGCAATGTTGTTCTTCGATTAACACTGCAATAAATGTCGTGCCCATTCCTTTACAGTCTTCATGTGATAAAGAATAGTCATATATTGTTTTATTCAATTGCTTAACTGTTTGTAATAACCATTCTTTTTTTGATGTTGTAGATACAAAATGATGTGTGTCTGCCTGTAAAAAAAAGGATTCCATTTGTTTAATTGCCATATCACTTGCTACATCACCAGCATTATGACCACCCATGCCATCCGCTACAAGTGCTAGTGCAAGCCCATCTGGACGTTTAAAGAATGCAGCACGGTCCTCATTAATGGATCGTTTTAAACCAATATCACTTTCGACTGTGTATTCCAATACTGGTCACCTCGTTTCTTCAGATCTCTCTTGTGCACGTAATTGACCACACGCAGCAGCGATATCTGAACCTTGCTCTCGGCGGATCGTTACGTTAATACCATTTTTCTTTAATGTTTTTTCAAAAGCAAAAATTTGACTACGAGATGTACGAACATAATCACGTTCTGGTACATAGTTTACAGGAATTAAGTTGACATGACATTTAATTCCTTTAATTAAAGCAGATAGTTCCTCTGCTATTTCTACTGAATCATTTTCACCAGACATCAGCCCATACTCGAAACTCACTCGTCGACCTGTTTTTTTTGTATAGTATCGCACAGCTTCCATTAATTCTTCCAATTTATAAGCACGGGCAATTGGCATTAGCTTTTGACGTGCTTCTTGGTTTGGCGCATGCAGAGAAACGGCAAAGTTAATTTGTAATTGTTCATCTGCAAACTGGTAAATTTTAGGTACAATACCCGATGTTGAAACTGTGATATGACGTGCTCCGATATTTAAACCTTTTTCATGATTGATCACTTTTAAGAAGTTCATCATTGCATCATAGTTATCGAAAGGTTCACCAATACCCATAATGACAATATGAGATACTCGCTCGCCCAATTCATCTAATGTTTGCTGCACTTTGACAACTTGCTCCACAATTTCCCCTGCTAATAAATGTCGCTTCAAACCACCTAAAGTGGATGCACAAAACGTACAGCCAATTCGGCAGCCTACTTGTGTTGTTACACAGACAGAATTTCCATATTCATGGCGCATTAAAACAGTTTCTATTGAATAGCCATCTTGTAATTGGAATAAAAATTTAATGGTACCATCTTTAGATTCTTGTTTAATAATGGTTGATAGTGTGGATAATGCAAAATTTGCAGTTAGTTTTTCGCGTAATCCCTTTGAAAGGTTTGACATTTCTTCAAATGTCTTTACACGTTTATTATACAGCCAGTCAAAAATTTGAGCAGCACGGAAAGGCTTTTCGCCATTTTCCTTTAGCCATTCTTCTAATTGATGAGGTTGTAACGAATAAATGGATTCTTTTAAATTTGGCTTTTCTTTTTTTACACGTCGAACGGGCTTTTCTTCTGCTTCTTCGACTAAATCGTTAATACGTTCATTAAATTTCTCTTGATCCACCATTAGTTGGATTCTCCTTTTTTACGAAAGGCGGCGACAAAGAAACCGTCACTGCCAAAGTCTTGTGGAAAGACTTGAAGCATGCCATTAGCTTGCTTTTCCGCTAATTTTGTTGGTAAAGATTCTAGTTGTATAGCTTCCATTTCTGGATGTGCTGTTAAAAAGGCTTTCACAGTGCCTTCGTTTTCTTGTATGTCTACTGTACACGTACTGTATACAAGCTTACCATCTGTTTTCAAAACTTTCGTTGCTGCATCCAGTAAAGCTAATTGGATTTTTTGAAGACTTTCTAAATCTTCTTCTCGCTTTGTATATTTAATATCTGGTTTACGTCGCATAACTCCTAGTCCACTACATGGTGCATCGACTAAGATAGCATCAAAAGACGCTGCTTGTAAAAATTCTGGTGCTTTCCGTCCGTCTATTGGGGCTGTTTCAACAATATCAAGCCCTAGACGCTCTGTATTATGGTCGATTAAATCTAATTTATGTGGATGAAGGTCTGTTGCTAAAATAGACCCTTCATTTTTCATTATTTCGGCAATATGTGTTGTTTTTCCACCAGGTGCCGCACACATATCCAAGACACGCATACCTGGAGTTGGATTTAGCACATTAGCAGGTATCATTGAACTTTCATCCTGAATAGTAATCATACCTTCTTTGAAGGCTTTTGTACGAGCTGGTTGACCGTTTGTAATGTATAAGCACTCTGGTATAACGTCGCTTTGATTAGCCGTTAATCCTTCTGCCTCTAACTTGGCAATTGCTTGCTGAACAGTTGCTTTTGTCGTATTAACACGCACAGTCTGCACAGGCGGTCTATTATTTTCATGCAACATTTCAGTCGCTACTTCAAGACCGTAGTTATCAACAAATCTTTGAACTAACCACATTGGATGACTTGTTTCTATTGAAAGGCGCTCAATTGGATCTGCTATGTCATCTGTTGAAGGGACTCCACTCCGTAACACGGATCTTAATATGCCATTGACCATAGAAGCGATTCCACGATGCCCTCGACGCTTGGCAATTTCTACTGCTTCGTTTACTGCAGCGTGTGGAGGGATACGTGTTAAATAATGGATTTGATACAACGAAATTCTTAATAACCAGCGAACCCAATGATCAATTGAACCACGAATAAATGGCTCTAAGTAATAATCAAGTGTCATTTTATGCTGTAAAGTTCCATACGTTATTTCAGTCAATAAAGCACGATCTTTTGCTTCAATTTTATGTCGTTTAATTGTTTCATTTAGCAATAAGTTGCTATAAGCCTGATTTTTATCAACTGCTAATAGAATTGACAATGCGGCATCTCGTACATTGCCATCCCAAATCACTACACTTTTTTTACTCATTTAAATTGGTCCCCAATCTGTAATTTAGAACCTGTCCCACGTAAATATTCCTCTGCGGTCATGCGCTTTTTACCAGCTGGTTGCACATCATATAATGCTAAAGTTGTCCCGTTGCCAGCTGCTACCTCAAAATGATCTTTATCAATGGCAACCACTGTACCTGGATTAGCCTCATGCTTACTTTTGCCAATCGTTGCCCACCAAATTTTAAAATTACCATCCTCAAAAGTAGTATAAGCAACAGGCCATGGATGAAGACCGCGCACTTGATTGTATAAAGTAATAGCATCGTTGGTCCAATCAATTCGTTCTTGTTCCCTTGAAATATTACTTGCAAAGGTAACTTGTGCTTCATCTTGAACTGTACGGTTATTTGTACCATTTATAATAGAAGGAAGTGTTTCCTTAAGTAATTCACAGCCAACCATACTTAGCTTATCAAAAAGTCCACCAGTATGATCATCTTCTTCAATAGGGATCGCTTTTTGAGAGATAATATCTCCCGCATCAAGCTTTTCTGCCATATACATGATTGTTACTCCTGTTTCTTTTTCACCATCCATGACGGCTTGGTGAATCGGAGCCCCTCCACGATATTTTGGTAATAGGGAGGCATGGACATTAATGCAGCCTAGAGCCGGTGCATCTAATAATTCTTTTGGTAGTATCTGTCCAAATGCTGCTGTTATTACTAGATCAGGCTGTAAAGCAAGAATCTGCTGTAACTCCTCGGAGCCACGCAATTTTTCAGGTTGAATAATTGGCAAGCCAAGTTCCAAAGCCGTTGCCTTTACTGGCGGCGGTGTTAATACTCGCTTACGCCCAACTGGACGATCTGGTTGTGTTACAACTGCTTTAATAGTATATCCTTCATCATGTAGCATACGCAAAATAGGTGCGGAGAAGTCAGGTGTCCCCATAAAAACGATAGATGTCATTTTATTCCTCCTCTTCAGCGTACATTTCTTCTAGTTCTTCTGCTGTGACAATACGCTTGATTTTTGAATCGAAAAGCACACCATCTAAATGATCAATTTCATGTAAAATCGCACGGGCATCAAAGCCACCTGCCTCTAATTCATAAACACGTCCTTCACGATCACATGCTTCAATTTTGACATAACTAGGACGTTCCACTTCTCCATATAACCCTGGAAAGCTCAAGCATCCTTCAATATCTACTTCTGCTCCGTCCGTTTCAACGACAGTTGGATTAATCATTTCTAAAATATCACGTTCTTCACCTAGTTCAACAATTGCTACCCGTAACCCTACGTCTATTTGTGGTGCCGCAATTCCAACGCCATCATATTCCACCATAGTGTCATATAAATCATCAAGTAATGTAATAATTTCATCATTAATTTCTGTCACTTCAGCACACGGTGTGGATAGTACTTTTGCAGGATTTTCAATTACTTTTTTTATAGCCATTATTATTTCCTCATTTCTGCTTTAAAGCTAGTGCACTAGCTAATTGATACTTTTATTAAAAATCGTGCTATTATTACACGCTAACTATATAGTAGACGGATCTAAATCTACCGTCATTAATATTCCTTGTTTAATCCACTCTGCTCTATACATAGCAAGTAAACGTTGTAAAACGGGAATTAGATTTGGTTCAATTTTATATTTTATCAAACATTGATAACGATATCTATTTTGGAGACGAGCAATACTCGCAGTTGTTGGTCCAATTATTGCTACTTGATTCGATAAGTTCCCTCGTAACCAATCAGCCACTCGACCAGCATATTCAGCAGCCATCATGACATCTTCATGGGATAATTGAATAAGAGCTACAAAATAATAAGGTGGATAGTTTGATCTGCGACGTAAAAACATCTCACGTTCATAAAATGGTTCATACTCTTGTGTTTTAGCTAATTCAATTGCGTAATGCTCAGGTGTATACGTTTGAATGATGACTTCCCCTAGCTTGTCATGTCTCCCAGCTCGGCCACTTACCTGTGTTAATAGCTGAAATGTTCGCTCTGCTGCGCGGTAATCAGGTAAATGTAAGGATGTATCAGCACTAAGTACACCGACTAGCGTAATATTTGGAAAATCCAGACCCTTTGCGATCATTTGAGTACCCAGCAAAATATCTGCATGCCCTGCCCCAAATGTCTCTAATATTTCTTCATGTGCCCCTTTATGCTTCGTAGTATCTACATCCATACGTAATACTCTTGCCTCAGGAAACAACTTATACAGCTCCTCTTCCACCTTTTGTGTACCTGTACCAAAATAACGAATATGATCACTTTGACATTGCGGACATATTTGTGGAACATGTTCCTCGTAACCACAATAATGACATTTCAATTTTTCAGTTGTTCGATGATAGGTTAATGAAATATCGCAATTTGGACATTGGACAACTGTTCCACAATCTCGGCAGAGTACAAATGATGAATAGCCACGACGGTTTAAAAACAGCACCATTTGTTCTTTTTTCTCAAGTCTTAAACGGATTGCTTCTATCAGTGATTGGGAAAACATCGAACGATTACCTTGTCTCAGCTCTTCACGCATATCTGCAATAAAAACAGTCGGCAAAGCCTGATGTAAAGCACGGTGTTTTAAGGAGAGTAGCTTATATACTCCCTTTTTAGCTCTTGCAAATGATTCTAATGCTGGTGTTGCACTCCCTAAAATAATAGGACAGTTATAAAATTCGCTACGCCAGATGGCTACATCTCTTGCATGATAACGCGGTGAATCTTCTTGCTTATAAGTTGATTCATGTTCCTCATCCAATATAATAAGCCCTATATTCGTAAAAGGAGCAAAAATAGCTGAACGAGCTCCAACTACGACCTTCACTTTGCCTTGTTGGATTTTACGCCATTCATCATATTTCTCCCCTACAGATAATCCACTATGCATCACAGCAACCATCTCACCAAAGCGACTGCGGAATCGTTCGGTCATTTGTGGAGTTAAAGAGATTTCAGGTACCAACATAATGGCTTCTTTTCCTTCTTCTAATACCTTTTGAATAGCCTGCAAATAAACCTCTGTTTTACCACTTCCTGTTACACCATGTAATAAAAAGGTTTGCGCTATTTGCTGGTCCATAGCTGTAGTAATAGCTTGGAGAGCAACCTGCTGCTCACTCGTTAATTGTAAGGCATGTGTACGTGAAACTTCCTTCGTAAATGGATCACGAAATACTTCCTCTTGAATAAATTGAGCAGCTCCTTTATCAATTACTGCCTCTAAAACTGAAATAGAGACCCTTGCTTCGTCACAAATTTGTTGGGGAGTAAAAATCTCTCCTAAGTGTTGGCACATCCATTGCAGTAATAGCCGTTGTTTAGCTGCTCTGGATGATTGCTCTAAAGCACGTTCAATAAGTTGTTGGTCTGCTGTTATTTGAACCATTCGAATTTCTTTCACATTTCCCTGTTGCTTC
Source organism: Lysinibacillus sp. JK80 (assembly GCF_027557635.1). Classification (NCBI taxonomy): domain Bacteria; kingdom Bacillati; phylum Bacillota; class Bacilli; order Caryophanales; family Bacillaceae; genus Lysinibacillus; species Lysinibacillus sp. JK80. The sequence goes on from NZ_CP058997.1 coordinate 2,057,247, forward strand.
ACAACATTTTCGATTGAAACAATGTTTTCTGCAACCAATTGCTTCAAAAGGGGTAGTAAACCTGCTCGCTCAAATTCTTTAAAATTTGCTCGTTGACGCTTCCCGAATATAGCCTGTACCTCTAGTGGCAATTGTTGACCTTGTTGTAGCTTAATCATTTTTTCATACTTGGCTCGAAGTGCAGATGGTAACATCACTTGCAAGGCATCTATTTCATAGCAAATCGTATCGTTCTTCAACCACTTCGCCATTCGCAACATCTCTTCTGTCAGGACTGGCTCCATATCTAAAATTTGATTGATTGCCTTTAGTTTATTTAACGGTACATCTGTTTCTTTCTTCAATCCAACAACAAAACCCAGGACATTCCTTGGACCAAATGGCACTTTAACACGACTTCCTAACTCGATAACACTAATCCATTCTACAGGTACTTGATAATCAAATGGACGGTCTACATGGTAAGTAGAGACATCTACAATGACCTCTGCTATCAAGAAGCTCATTGTTCCTCACCCTTTATAATATATGACCATAATGTCTGAGCAAAAAGTTGTGGGTTAATTGTAGCCAAAAACTGTCCGTTAAGCTGCGCTTTTTCACTAAAATCAATCCATCTCTCAGAAAGTATATTAAGCATTGGAGTTCCTTGCACTTTTTGTCCGAAAGTGATCGCTTTTATACCTTCTACCGAAATGATCGGCGTTTCCTTTATAGTCGGCACATTTGCTGCATGGATCAATATTGCTTGAGAGTATTGGATTTTATAAGCTTCCAGTTGCTGTATAGCATCAAACAAATTAGAATTTTCTATTTCAATTACATGTGCGCCTAGCATTCTTGCTTCATGTGCTAAAGCTCGTCCTATGGCTCCATTTGCCTGTGGACTAATTACATGCTGTTCATCCAATGGTACATGTAGGGCACCTGCAGTCACTATAACTGTTTTACCTGTTAGTGGTTTAGTTTTTCCCGAAAAAAAATCTTGAACAAGTGCAGTGATTTTTTCTGGCTCCTCTAGACGGCCCTTCCCGACATAGCCACATGCTAAAAAACCTTCGGAAGGCTCAATAAATTTGTAGCCATCAGCTGATAGCCTATCCAAATTACGTTTTACCGCTGGATGGTCGTACATGTGTACATTCATGGCTGGTGCAATCCATACAGGTGCGGTCGTAGCAAGCAGGGTTGTTGTGATCATATCATCTGCTATACCATTGGCCATTTTTCCTATTATATTTGCTGTAGCGGGCGCTACTAAAATTAAATCAGCCCAGTCTGCTAAGTCTATATGAGCAATCACACTTGAATCTTTTTCATCAAACGTGTCAAAATAAACATCATTTTTGGACATCACTTGAAAACTTAATGGATTTACAAACTGTCTAGCAGAGGCTGTCATGATGACTTTTACATTGGCTCCTGCTTGTGATAGCTTGCTTACGAGTGCCACAGCTTTATATACGGCAATCCCGCCTGAAACACAAAGTAAAATATTTTTATTCATGCTAGGTGTCGTCCTTTCAAATGATAAGCTCCCAAAGAAGGATTCCCTGGGAGCTTTCGGCATTCTGTATAATCAAAATCTACTGCTAACTAGACTAGCATGCATGTAAACATAGTAAAGCTCTTTACATGATGTTAGATTTCGTCCTCATACACAGTTGACTCATCCTGTGATACTTTCGTAAGTACACCTGCCGCTACTTCTTCAAGTGCTTTCCCAACATATTTATGGGAAACATACTTGTGTAAGCGTTCTGTGTCTTGCTCTTCTTGCATTTGGCGAGCACGTTTAGAAGCAAGGCTCACTAATGAATATTTTGAATCGATTTCCTTTTTTAAAGCGTCTACTGATGGGTATAGCATTGTTTTATTCTCCTCTCAACATTGACAAATATCTTTTTTCAACACGTTCTCTACGACAATGCTCGGCTTTAATAATCGCATTTATACGATCACAGGCATTCGTCACTTCATCATTTTCCACAACATAATCATACAAGCTCATCATTTCAAGCTCTTCACTTGCAGTAGCGATTCGTTTGGCAATGATATCCTCCGTTTCTGTCCCACGTCCAACTAAACGATCTTTTAATTCCGTTAAACTTGGAGGGGCTAAGAAAATAAATAAGGCATCTGGTGCTTTTTTACGAATTTGTGCTGCACCCTGCACTTCGATTTCTAAAAATACATCACGACCTGCATCAAGTGTTTCATTTACATAAGCTAATGGTGTTCCATAATAGTTACCGACAAATTCAGCGTGCTCTAATAAGCCACCTTGTTCAATTAACACTTCAAATTCATGACGTGTCTTGAAAAAATAGTCTACACCATCTACTTCACCTTCGCGAGGATTTCGTGTTGTCATCGAGATGGAATACTCATAATTCGTATTCGGCTGAGAAAATAATTCTTTTCGCACTGTCCCTTTACCTACACCAGAGGGGCCAGACAGAACAATTAATAATCCACGTTCTTTTATCATTTATTCTCTATATCTCCCTTAATTTATAACAGACACGTGCAAGTTATTCGATGTTTTGCACTTGCTCACGCATCTTTTCTAAAATTGTTTTCGCCTGAACAACAGCAACCGCTGCTTCTGTAGATTGATTTTTTGAACCAATCGTATTAATCTCGCGATGTATTTCCTGCATTAAAAAGTCCAATTTACGCCCAACCGAAATCTTTTCAAGTAATGTTTCCTCCAGCTGATTGAAGTGACTATCTAATCTGTCTAATTCTTCGGAGATGTCTACTCGTTCTGCAAAAATTGCTACTTCCGCTAGTAAACGATCTTCTAGCAATGTGCCATCTGCAACTTCATTAATTCGCTCTATTAATCGTGTACGATATTTTTCAACAGCAAGTGAAGAACACAAACGAATCTGATTGACTTGCTCCATTAACTGTTCTTTATATTGTACAACAACCTCTTGTAATTCTTGCCCTTCACGCTCACGCATTTGAACGAGCTGTGAAATCGCTTGTGAAATCGCTTGTTCAACAGCACTGAGCAAATCCTCTGGTGTAAGCTGAGGTTTTTGCTGCACAAGGGCCTGCTCTAACGATAAAAGCTCTTGCATCGTCCATTTTTCTTCAAGTGGTACTTTACTTGCTAATTGCTCTTTTGCCTTACGATACGCTTCAATTAATGACCAATTAATCTCAATAGATTGCTCTACGTTCTCTAAGTCCTTCACATATACCATCACATCAATTTTGCCGCGTGACAAAGCTTGAGAAATTAGTTTCTTTGCAAAAATTTCAGCTTCAAGCCATTCTTTCGGAAATTTTGCATTAATTTCTAAAAAACGATGGTTGACCGAGCGCATTTCCACGGTTAATTGAAAGTCTCTAGTTGTTGTGACACCTCTGCCAAAACCAGTCATACTACGCACCAAGGTTCGTCACACCTTTCTTTGCATACTGGGATTATTATAACATAAGCTTTGTCGATTATGACGACTCTCCAAAAAAATTTGGTTAAAGTAAAAGCTAATTCTACCACAATTGAAGCTATATTTTAATATTCACCTAAAAAATGCTATGATAAACATACCAAAAGAGTATTTGCGAGCTTAAAAATAGTGCATGCAGATACATAAAGAAAAAATACGAAAGTACCAAGATGCTTGATATCGTTGGAAAGAGGAATTCATATGGCATTTGATGGCTTATTTACTTATTCAATAACTGCCGACCTACAACAGCTAGTCACTGGTCGGATTACCAAAATACATCAACCCAATGCACAAGAAGTTATTTTACATGTGCGAGCGAACGGAAAGAATCATAAATTACTGTTTTCCATCCACTCTTCTTATGCACGTGTACACCTTACTGAACAGGTGATTGAAAATCCAGCAGAGCCGCCAATGTTTTGTATGCTTTTGCGTAAGCATATAGAGGGTGGTTTTATTGCTTCTATAAAACAGCGTGATTTTGATCGCATTATAATAGTAGAAATTGAAAGTAAAAATGAAATTGGAGATCCAATTGTAAGAGAAATACATGCTGAAATTATGGGTAGACATAGTAATCTACTGTTGATTGATCAAGAGCAAGGAAAAATTATTGACAGCCTAAAACATCTACCGCCTTCAGTCAATAGCTTCCGTACTGTACTACCAGGGCAACCGTATTTTGCACCACCCGCACAAAACAAATGGAATCCTTTAACAGTGACAGATGAAGAGCTAACAGCATTTTTTGCTGAAGGGAAAACCTCTAAAGAGCTAGTGCAACAATTAGCTGGTTTTTCACCTCTTCACGCGGAAGAATTATTGTATCGAATGAAGACGACTTCAAATACGCTAGTATGTTTCAAGGATTTTATGGCCTCCTTTGCGAACGGTGGAATGAAGCCTATGTACGTACTCTTCAATCAGAAAGTATACTTTTCCCCTATCGAATTAACGCATTTGCATGATGGGGATATAACAATCTATCCTAATGTCCATGAGCTTCTTGATCGTGTATTCTTTGCCCGTGCAGAGCGAGATCGTGTAAAACAACAAGCAGGCGATTTAGAGCGCTGGCTACAAAATGAGATTGACAAATTAGCTTTAAAAACAAAAAAGTTAACAAAGGATTATGAACGTGCCTCCAAGCTCGATCAATTCCAACTATATGGTGAGCTATTAATGGCTAATATCTATGCCTTTGAAAAAGGAGTTAAGGAAGTTACTGTCACAAATTACTATAGTGAAACTGGCGAAGAAATAACGATTCCAGTAAGCGAACGTAAAACACCTATTGAAAATGCCCAAAGTTATTACACAAAATATACAAAGGCAAAAAATGCCTTGGTCATGGTTCAAGAGCAGCTAGAAAAAACTACTGATGAAATTTCTTACTTCGAAATGCTTGCACAGCAAGTTCAGCAGGCTTCTCCTGGAGATATTGAGGAAATTCGTGAAGAGCTAGCAGAGCAAGGTTACTTAAAACTACGTCATGCGAAGAAAAAGAAAAAACAAGCGAAACCTGAACCAGAACGCTATGTTTCTTCTACAGGTGTAACAATCTCTGTTGGAAAAAACAATAAACAAAATGACATGCTGACATTTAAACTAGCAAAGCGGACTGATATTTGGTTACACACAAAAGATATTCCTGGATCTCATGTTGTCATTCATTCAAGTGAACCCGATGAAACGACATTGCGAGAAGCTGCCACACTAGCCGCCTATTTTTCTAAGGCCAGAGAATCCTCTTCTGTGCCTGTAGATTATACCGAAATACGACAGGTCAAAAAACCAAATGGTGCCAAGCCTGGTTTTGTCATCTATTTTGAACAAAAGACACTGTATATTGACCCGGATGAGGCAGTCATTTTACAGTTAAAGAAACAGTCATAAAGGAAGAAATCGATACAAATTGTATCGGTTTCTTCCTTTTTATAACGCGTACACGTAATCCGTACTATAAAACGATGAAAACAACCTTATCTTGATTGATTTTTACAGACAATCTTCCTTATTATAATAACAATATAAAAACACATGAATAATCTGCACTGTTTCCTTCAACGTATATTGACTTCTACTACTGAGAAACGCTAAATTAAAGTATAAAAATTTTTATAGAGCATTCAGGAAAGGGCGTATCTATATGTCTGTAGGTAAAAAATTAAGCTTTGGTTTCTTTGCAATTATTCTCACATTAATCATTTCTTTGTTCATTATGTTCCTGTTATTTTCAAACATTGAAAAAAAGATTGAAAATGCATTAGAAGGACATGTTGCCCTTGTAGAATTAGCAGATGATATTCAATACGAAATGGCTATGCAAGGTCTTTTCATTCGTGCCATCATCATCGAAGACAAACCTGCTAACAAAGAGAGTTTCTCAAAATATGCAAATATGCTCGACACACATGTAGAAGAAATCACTGAAAAATCGAATTCAGCTGAAATGGAAACATATGCACAGGAATTAAAAGTTCATAATGATTCTTTTAACAAGGCAGCAACTGAAGCAATAGCTTTATTTGAAGCTGGTAATCTAGAAGGTGCTTTGCAGAAGGTAAATGGTGAAGTACAACAAGCTAATAAAGGTATACAAGATGTATCCGATCAAATTGGAAACTATCAAAAGGAACAACTAGATATTGTGACAAAAGAATCTAAACAGGCCGTGTTTAATTCACAAATTATTTCCATTATCGCAATCATTATTGGTATCGCTCTAGGTATTTTCCTTATTTTCTATATACAACGGACAATCTCACGCCCTTTAAAATCTGTCGTTCTGGCTGCAAACCATGTAGCTAATGGAGAATTAATTCATCCAGATATTACCCATCAATCAAAAGATGAAATTGGTCAACTTTCAGCAGCTTTTAATGCCATGAAGGGGAATCTGAAAAATTTATTAACGCATATACAGGACAATGCAGAGCATTTAACAGCTTCAGTAGAGGAACTTTCTGCCTCAACTGAAGAAATTACTGCCACTGCTGATGAAATTACAATACGGATTAACGAAACAGCTGAGGCTGCAGTGACAGCTACAGTTGCAGCTAACGAAAGCGCACACGCTATGGATGAAACGGCTGTAGGTGTTCAACGAATAGCTGAGGCAACTCAACAACTACATCAGAATGCTATAACAACTTCAGAATTAGCAACAAATGGAAATGAGACGGTAGAAGAAGCTCAGCAACAAATGAATGTCATCCATGAATCAACACAAACGATTAATAATCTTGTTCAAAAATTGAGTAAGCAATCAGATGAGATTAGTCAGATCACAGCTGTTATTACAGCTATTACAGATCAAACAAATTTATTGGCACTCAATGCAGCAATTGAAGCGGCTAGAGCTGGAGAGCATGGTAAAGGATTTGCGGTAGTAGCAGATGAGGTTCGTAAGTTAGCTGAGGAATCCAAACAATCAGCCAACCAAATCGTTGCCTTAACGCTAGATATTCAACAGGATACACATAATGTAGAAAAAGCAGTCTTTGATGGACTTCATTCTGTCACAGAGGGCGTTAAAATCATCGGGCATGCAGGACAAGCCTTTGAAGGAATTGTGAAAGCAATTAATACGATGACAGATCAAATAGAAGATATATCAGCTACCTCTGAAGAAATTTCAGCTAGCGCTGAACAGGTTGCAGCGTCCGTTGCAGAAATCGCCCATGGTGCTTCAACTAGCGCGGATAATACAAAAATTGTAGCTTCAGCAACAAGAGAACAATCTATAACAGTACAACAAGTAAACCAAGTTGCCTCAGATCTAAGCGAAAAGTCCTTAGATTTACAGAATCAGATCAATCAATTTAAACTTTAAATAAAAAACAGTGCATTTTATAAATGGGATGCACTGTTTTTTATATTTTTTCATGGTATACCACTTAAAAAGTGGAAGAATATCCTTCTGAATAGCTATTGTTAACGTTTTCATTCGATGAATAAACAGATTTTTAGTAATTATTTGCATTATCAATCCTCTTCAGTAAGACAAATGACATCCTCAAAAAAACAATACGATTTAAACAGTTCTCTTTGGAAGAATACAAGGCGAAATGAAGCATTCCTTTTATTTTTTAACTGATGAATAAAACAGTAACCAACTGCATATATGCATGTATATACAACTAGCTCAAAAATTATTTCAAAAAAACTTAATCTCGTAAACTAGCTTGTCACTAAATCCAAATTTTTCTTAGTATGGGTACCTTTTTTCATACAAATGCTCATTTTTTTCTTTTTCCTCCCCACAAATGGATAATCCTAGAAAAATACAAAACAAGTTTCTTATATATCATTAATAGATAAAAATATTCATGTTTTGCGATAATAAATTACAAGAAATTACCTGTAAAAGAATCTAATTCACTGAGTTTTACATAGATTTTCTACAAATCTATACAAATTCCTCAAGGTATTACATCTATGACTTTTGATTCATTTTTCAAATATCGATAATATTATCAAAAAAATAGGAATTTTCCGTATAGTAAATCATTTTTTTATTTTTACTTTATTTTTGATATTCAGAATAAGTAAATATCAAATTTTTAATATATATACACTTCGCCTCTTTAGCGTGATAAATCGGAAAAATTTATTATTCTCCTAAATGTCAGATAATACTATATAAATTCGAATCTTTTTTATTTTGTACACAATGATTTTTTTGGTATATTAAATAGGAGCTTCACAAAAGGCTTAAAAATTGTATAAGGGGGATTCACATGAATAAAAACAAAAAGTTTTTATTACTAACAGTCCTTGCAGTATTTTCTTTAGTACTTGCTGCATGTGGCTTCGGTGGAGATTCGTCTGACAAATCTAAAGACGAAGGAAAAGATTCTGGCTCTTCAGAAACAACTTCATCAGGTGGCGAATTAAATGTAGTAGTAGCTTCTGAGCCGCCATCTCTTCATCCTGCATTAGCAACAGATACAACTTCTGGTGTTATTCTAACAAATACTTTTGAAGGATTAACAACACTTGATGCAGACGCTCGTCCAGTTGCAGCTGCTGCTGAAAGCTGGGAAGTTAGTGAAGATTTAAAAACATACACGTTCAAATTACGTGATGCTAAATGGTCAAACGGAGATCCAGTAGTAGCTGGTGACTTCGAATACGCTTGGAAATGGGCATTAAACCCAGACAATCTTTCTGAATATGCTTCAATCCTTTACCCAATTAAAGGTGCTGCAGCATACAACAATGGTGAAGGTTCTGCTGATGATGTAGGCGTTAAAGCACAAGACGAAAAAACATTAGTAGTAACTTTAGAAAACCCAACACCTTACTTCTTAGAATTAACAGCATTCAAAACATATGCACCATTAAACCAAAAAGTAGTTGAAGGTAATGATGAGTGGTATGCAGATGCTGGTGAAAACTATGTAACAAACGGTCCTTTCACATTAGCTGAATGGAGACACAATGATACAATCGTATTAAAGAAAAACCCAGAGTACTGGGATGCTGATAAAGTTTCTTTAGAAACTGTTAATATCGGTATGGTTGAGTCTGAAGCAACTGCTGCAACAAGCTTCAAAGCTGGAGAAATTGACTACTTAGGTGCACCATTCCAATCTGTGGCACTTGATTCAATCGACGCATTTAAAGCTGATGGTTCATTAAATATCAATGACCAAGCTTCTGTTTACTGGTACAAGCTAAATACAAAAGATAAAATCACTGGAAACGCTAACATCCGTAAAGCGTTAGCTTTAGCAGTTGATCGTCAAGGTTTAATTGACAACATTACTAAAGGTGAGCAAAAACCTGCATTAGGCATGGTTCCTATCGCAGTTCATGGCTTTGAAGAAGACCGTGGTTACTTCAAAGATAACGATATCGAAGGTGCTAAAGCAGCACTTGAAGCTGGTATGAAAGAACTTGGAATTACAAACCCAGCAGATATCAAAATTAACCTTTCTTACAACACTAGTGAAGCACACGCTGCTATCGCTCAATACGTTCAAGAGGGCTGGACTAAAAACCTAGGTATCACTGTAGGTCTAGATAACTCTGAATGGCAAGTATATTTAGAAAAACTTAACCAATTAGATTACCAAGTTGGCCGTATGGGCTGGGTTGGTGACTACAACGATGCTTATACATTCTTAGAAATGTATGACACTGCTGCAAACGGTAACAACGATACTGGTTGGGAAAGTGCAGAATACAAAAAATTGTTAGATCAATCTAACGTTGAAGCAGATCCTGCTAAACGTCTTGAGCTTTTAAAACAAGCTGAAAAAATTGCTGTGAATGATTTCCCAGTTATTCCAATCTACTACTACACGAACCTATCTGTAGTACAAGATTATGTGAAAAACATGAAGGCAGACATCCTTGGTAACATCTCTCTTAAAGAGGTTAAAGTAGAGAAATAATCAACTATAATTCGCTTATTTAGCTCTACAGCGAAGAGCTGCCTCGTAGCCACTTCGGCGCGAGTCAGCTCTTTTTAAAATACGAAGGCATATATTTGTCTGAAAATTGACAAATAGAAGGAGGAGTTTTATGTGATTAAATATATTTTGAAAAGGCTGATGTATATACTTCTCGCGCTTTTCGTCATCGTAACGGTTACGTTTTTCTTAATGCGTCTCGCTCCTGGTAGTCCTTTCGCGAGTGAACGTAATTTCCCACCTCAAATTGAGGAGAAGTTAAACGAAACGTATGGATTAAATAACCCTTGGTATATTCAATATAAAGATTATTTAATCGATACGGCCACATTCAATTTCGGTGAGTCAATGAAATATAAAGCGCGTTCTACAAATGATATGATTTCTGAAAGTTTCCCTGTTTCATTAACATTAGGGATTGAAGCTATGCTATTAGCAGTTGGATTCGGTGTATTAATTGGCGTAGTTTCCGCGCTATATCATAATAGGTTCCCGGATTATTTGGCAACGTCCTTTGCGGTGCTCGGTATATCAGTACCTTCATTTATATTAGCAGGTTTAATGCAGTATTTCTTAGCCTTTAAGCTAGGCTGGTTCCCTATTAGTGGGTGGAAGGGCTTTATTTATAGTATTTTACCAGCCCTTGCAATCGCTTTCTCTCATATGGGCTTTATCGCAAAATTAACACGTTCAAGTATGCTTGAACAAAACAATAGTGATTATGTAAAAATGGCTCGTGCAAAAGGTATTGGTAAATGGACAATCGTATTCCGTCATACATTACGAAATGCCCTTCTGCCAGTCGTAACATACCTTGGTCCATTAACAGCTGGTGTTGTAACAGGTAGTTTCATTGTTGAGCAAATTTTCGCTATTCCTGGACTTGGTAAGCACTTTGTTCAAAGTATTACAAACCGTGACTATACAGTAATTATGGGTACGACGGTGTTCTATTCCATCATCCTTTTATTTGCGGTATTAATCGTTGATATTCTATATAGTGTGATTGATCCGCGTATTAAACTGAAAGGAGCGAAAAAATAATGACACAGCAACAAATTGAAAAAGATAAGTTTAAAATTGTTGGTGGAAATCATGAAGCAACGGAAAAATTAGCTGATAAATCAGTCTCCTTTTGGAAAGAAGTATTTCTCCGTTTCTCTCATAACAAATTAGCCATCATTGGGATAATCATTTTAATCATTGTTATTTTAATGGCTACATTCGTACCAATGTTTTCTCAATATAAAGCAAGTGATCAGCTAGGTGTTTACAACGCACCACCATCTGCACAATTTTGGTTTGGAACGGATGACCTTGGTCGTGATATTTTCGTTCGTATTTGGGAAGGCGCTCGTATTTCCCTTTTTATCGGAATTGCTGCAGCGATTATTGACTTAATTATCGGTGTTTTATGGGGAAGTATTTCAGGCTTAGCAGGCGGTCGCGTTGATAACATCATGATGCGTATTGCTGACGTTTTAACAGCTGTACCTTACCTTCTAGTAGTAATCGTACTTTTAGTTGTTATGCAACCTGGTTTAATTCCTATGATTATTGCCCTGTCCATCACTGGATGGATTAATATGGCTCGTATCGTTCGTGGTGAAGTATTATCTATTAAAAATCAAGAATATGTTCTTGCTGCTCGTACATTAGGTGCTAGTACAGGCCATTTAATTATTAAACACTTAGTTCCGAATGCTCTTGGTGCAATCTTAGTAACGATGACGCTAACAATTCCATCTGCTATTTTCACCGAATCATTCCTAAGCTACCTTGGTCTTGGGGTGCCTGCTCCAACAGCTTCTTGGGGTACAATGGCCTCTGATGGTAATAAAGCTATTGCCAATGCTCCATGGCGCTTGATTTTCCCAGCAGTATTTATCTCACTGACAATCTTTGCGTTTAACGCAGTTGGTGACGGCTTACGTGACGCTCTAGATCCAAAACTACGTAAATAAGGAGGTGGCCGAAATGAGTAAAACAATTCTAGAAGTAAAAGATTTAAGAATTAACTTTAAAACTTATGCAGGGCTTGTCCATGCTGTACGTGGTGTTAACTTTGATTTAAAGGAGGGTGAAACACTCGCTATAGTAGGTGAATCAGGCTCTGGTAAAAGTGTTACGAGTAATGCATTAATGAAACTAATTCCCCAGCCACCTGGTATTTATGAGTCAGGACAAATTTTATTTAATGGCCGTGATTTAGTTCCATTAACTGATAAAGAAATGTCTAAAGTACGCGGAAATGAAATTGCAATGATTTTCCAAGATCCTATGACAAGTTTGAACCCAACAATGAAGGTCGGACGTCAAATAACTGAAGTAATTTTGCAACACAAAAAAGTTTCTAAAGACGAAGCGAAAAAACGTGCGATTGAGCTTTTAACTCAGGTAGGTATCCCCTTCCCTGAAAAACGCTATAACCAATACCCACATGAATTTTCAGGTGGTATGCGTCAACGTGTTGTTATTGCCATTGCCCTTGCAGCTGATCCTAAGCTATTAATTGCAGATGAGCCGACAACAGCTCTAGACGTAACCATTCAAGCGCAAATTTTAGAATTAATGAAAGAAATTCAGAAAAACTCGCAAACATCTATCATTTTCATTACACACGATTTAGGTGTAGTGGCGAATATCGCTGATCGTGTAGCAGTAATGTACGCTGGACAAATCGTTGAATATGGTACTGTAAATGATATTTTCTATAATCCAAAGCATCCTTACACATGGGGTCTACTTGGTTCAATGCCAGATTTAGATAATGATACTGATGAGCTATTACGTACGATTCCAGGCTCACCACCAGATCTGACAAATCCACCTAAGGGTGATGCATTTGCAGCTCGTAACGAGTATGCTATGGCCATTGATTATGAACAAGAGCCACCAATGTTCCAAGTAAGTGAAACACATTTTGCAAAGACTTGGTTGTTGCATCCTGATGCACCAAAGATTCCTCTTCCAGATGCGGTTGCTAAACGTATTGAAGGGTATTTAGCAAAGGAGGCACAAGAAAATGACTAAAACTGGTGCGAAAAAAATTCTTGAAATCAAAAATTTACAGCAGCATTTTGGTTCGCCAAGTAATCCTATCAAAGCTGTAGATGGTATCAGCTTCGATGTTTACGAAGGTGAAACACTTGGTCTTGTGGGTGAATCAGGTTGTGGTAAGTCAACAACTGGTCGTTCAATTATTCGTTTATATGATATTACAGGTGGCGAGATTGTTTTCGATGGTGAAAATGTCCATGGAAAAAAATCTAAAAATGAGTTAAAGAAATTTAACCGTCAAATGCAAATGATTTTCCAAGATCCTTATGCTTCTTTAAACCCTCGTATGACGGCTGGTGAGATCATTGGTGAAGCCTTTGATATTCATGGCCTTTACAAGGATAAAAAAGAACGTCGTGCAAAAATTCAAGAGCTACTTGAAGCTGTTGGTTTAAACAAAGAGCACGCGAATCGTTACGCACACGAATTCTCTGGTGGTCAACGTCAACGTATTGGGATTGCCCGTGCACTAAGTTTAGATCCTAAGTTTATCATTGCGGATGAGCCAATCTCTGCGCTAGACGTATCTATCCAAGCGCAAGTTGTTAACTTACTAAAACAACTACAAAAAGAACGTGGCTTAACATATCTTTTCATTGCCCATGACTTATCTATGGTAAAATACATCAGTGACCGTATTGCTGTAATGTACCGTGGTAAAATCATGGAAATCGGTAAAGCAGATGATATCTACAATCACCCTGTTCATCCGTATACAAAATCTTTACTATCAGCTATCCCACTTCCTGATCCGATGTCAGAGAAGCGCCGTCAACGTATTCAGTACAAGCATACAGAGGTTGACGAAAGTGCAACCTACCATGAAGTAGGTGACCAGCATTATGTTTATGGTACTGCTGATCTAGTAAAAACTTGGGTTGCTAATCGCTAAAAGCTATAACTCCTATCGACAGTATAAAAACTGTGATGGGAGTTTTTTTTAATTTACTTCTTTATTACCCAATATCGCCATCAGTGTAAACCTAAATAAACTTACTACCTTTTAGTAGACTATAATTCCCTTCACTCTTTTATTTTACACAAAATAAATAGTTAATAAATACCATTTTTGTAAAATTAGTTTAAATAATTTTTGGAATATATTATGATAGAGTTAACACGAATAAAGGGGTGTATTCCAATGAAAAAAAGTATAAAACTTCTTCTTGCTACATGTTGTTTTACAATCGTATTAATTAGTGTTGGTTCTACCACAGCATCTGCCTATCCAGGTCCATGCCACAGTCCAAAGCCTTGTGTGATTAGACCATAATAGTTGGTCTCTAATCATTATTTCCAGGTCACTATCTTCTCTGTAAGGACAATCAATATTACTATGTATTAAACTATTATCCTTTATAAAATTCGGCACCTTTAAATGTGATTACTTTTACATTTAAAGGTGCCCTATTTTCTTGTCACTTATTTAATATCCATTTTTTAATTACCTTCTGGATTTTGGATTTAATGCATCCTTTAAGCCTTCTCCGATAAAATTAATGGACAAAATTACTAGTGTAATAGCTGTTGCAGGAGGCACCCACATCCAAAGCTTCTCCTTTAATACCTCTGAGTTTCTAGCTTCGGACAGCATATTCCCCCAACTTGGTGTATCTGCTGGTACGCCTAACCCTAAAAAGCTTAAACCAGATTCAGCGACGATTGTTACAGCCATCAGCAATGTTGCTTGTACAATAATCGTCGAAGCAACATTAGGTAGTAAATGCTTCATAATAATCTTTGATGATTTACATCCTATTGATTGAGCTGCTAATATATACTCATTTTCCTTTTCAGCAAGCACCCTACTTCGTACAATCCTTGCAACTGATCCCCACATTAACAGTGAGATAACAAAAATCAAAGTCCATAGACCAGATACTTTACCAATTAGAATTTGATTTAAAACAATTACAAAAATCATAAATGGAAACATTAAGATAAAATCTGTAAATCTCATGAGTATTTGATCTATTTTTCCACCAAAGTACCCTGAAATGGCGCCGACAGTAGTTCCAATTAAAACAATAAAGAACATACAGCTTAATCCCACTGTTAAGGAGGATCTACCAGCATAGAGCATTCTTGTAAACACATCTCGTCCATTTGTATCTGTTCCTAACCAATTTTCACTAGATGGTGGTTTACTTATTTGGGTAAAATCAACCCGGACAATATCTTTAGTTGTAATATATGGTGCTAGAAACGATAAGATAATAACGATCAGTAGAAATATAAGGCTAATCAAGGCTAGTTTATTTTTAAAGAACTTTCGTCTCGCAATTACCCATGGCGAGGGGCTTTTCTTTGGCGATTTTGGCGTTAAAACTTCTTGATCCGTTACCAATGTCATATTTCCCCCTCCTTAATCCAATCTAATACGTGGATCTACTACACCATATAATAAATCCGCTATTAAATTTCCAAAAAGTGTTAAAAACGAAAGTAACATTGTGATCGACATCATGACTGCATAATCCCTTCTTCCAACAGATTCAAGGAAGAGAGCACCTATTCCAGGATACGTAAAGATTGTTTCTGTTATTACTGCACCGCTAATTAATGTTGCGATATCAAACCCAAGGAACGTAATAAGAGGAATAATAGAATTTCGTAAAATATGTTTGTTATAAATTTTCGATTCTTTTGTTCCTTTTGCTCTCGCAGTTCTTACAAAATCTTTTCTACTATTTTCAATAATGTCATTCCGCAAAAATTGTGTATAGGATGCTGTTCCCATCAATCCTAATATAAGCGCAGGTAGTAAAACATGGTGGAATCTACTTATATAGTAGTCCAAATTTCCAGGCTCTAGCCCGACGCCAACAGATCCGTTAAATGGGAACCAACCTAACTTGAACGAGAAAAAGTAAATGGCTACAATTCCCGCAACAAATGACGGAATGGCTAAAGCTAGATAATTATACGTTGCAATCAAATTATCCCCAAGTGTATAGGGTTTTCTACCAGCATACATGCCCATGATAAATGCAAATATGTAGGTAAAAATTAACGATGTTAGAGCTAAAAATATGGTATTAGGTATACGCTGCGCAATAATTTCTACTGCTGGTTTCTTATAAACAGTTGATTTACCAAAATCCCCTTGCATAAAATTAACAATCCATCTACCGTATTGCTGGATAATAGGATCGTTATAGCCTAATTTTTCTCTCATTTCTTCGATATATTGTGGATTCGTATTAGAAGGATCAATTTCACCAGCAAATGCATCTCCTGGCATCATTTTCGCTAAAAAGAATACCACCAACGAAATAAGGAGTAACAATGGGATCATGCCAAGTAGTCGTCGAAGTGTATATTGAAGCATGTAACGTCTCCTTATCTATAAATTTACTAACTAAGTCCTCTTTTCAAGGACTTAGTTAGCAAGAATTAAAGTACACAATAGCTTATTCTTTAATATGCCATTTATAAACATCCGTTTGGAAGCCAACAGCGTTGACATGAACACCTTGTAAACGGTTATTAATACCATATAAATCTAAGTTTTCCCATAAAGGAAGTGCAGGTAATTCTTCGTTGAAGTATTTTTGCCATTCAACATATGTTGCCATACGTTTTTCTTTGTCAAATGCTTCTTCACTTAAGCCTTTATCCAATAATTCTTGGTTTTTAGGATCTACCCAACGACCATAGTTCCACTCAGCGTCATTACCCCATAATCCTGATGGATCTGGATCAGCACCTGTACTCCACGCACCGAAGAATGCTTCTAAAGCTGCATCATCATTATCTTTCATATCATTATATAAGTTAAACTCAATTAAACTACCTGTCGCTAATTCTGTTTTTACACCAATATCATTCCAAGATTGAACAATTGCTTGTGCACGTCCTTCAAATGCTGCTGAACCTGCATAGTGACCAAATGAAATTTTAAATGGTTGTCCCTTTGGATCTTCTACGAAACCATCACCATCTTTATCTACATAACCTGCAGATGCTAATAGCTCTTTTGCTTTTTCTGGGTTGAATTCATATTGGTTTAGTTCTGACTCTGGTGCAGCAGTCCAGAAAGTAGTTGGAATCACAGTGTTGGCAACTGTTGCTTTTCCTTCTAAGAAAGCATCGATCATTGCTGGACGGTTAATTGCATATAATAATGCTTGACGTAATTCTTTTGCATTAAATTTATCAAAATCTGCCACATTTTTTAATGTAGCTTTATCACGATGACCAAAACGAAGTCCGATGTATGAATAGCCCACACCATTAGTTTCTTCAATACGTACATTGCCTAATGCTTCTAATTCTTTTACAGATTGTGGTCTAATATCCATAATGTCAATTTCTCCATTTTGGAATGCACCAGTTGCTAATGATGGGTCAATTACTTTTACAATAACACCATCAAGCTGTGGTTTGCCCTTCCAGTAATCATCAAAACGCTCTAATTCAGAATATTCTCCATCTACAACTTTTTTCACCTTAAATGGCCCTAAGCCAACAGGATTTTCACGAACTTGCTTTGACTCCTCTAAATCCTTAACAGCAATACCTTCATAATGTTTCTTCGGCATTGGATTTGACCATAGATTTTCTAAATTATTAATTTTCACTTGTTCAAAAGTGATTTTTACAGTGTATGGATCTACTACTTCAATACCTTCGATTTTGTCAGCCTTACCTTCTTTTTTAGCTTTGGCACCTTTAATTCCCTCAACATAATTGTAGCGAGGTCCAGCATAATCAGGATGCGCAAGAGTTTCTAAAGCAAAAACCCAGTCATCAGCTGTTAATTCCTCACCATTATGCCATTTTACACCCTTCTGGAATGTAAACGTATACGTTAATTTATCCTCACTAATTTCCCATGAAGCTAAGTTTGGAACATATTCTAAGTCATCATTTACATCATAAATACCTTCCATTGTGAAATTTTGAATATAGCTGTCTACAATACTACCTGAATAAGCAGGATCATATACGCCTTCAGGTGCAACATCTGTACCATATGTTACGATGCCACCCTCTGTAGAAGGTTCATCTGTTGTTGTCGTTGTATCCCCGCTTGTATCCTTTTCATTTTCCTTCTCTGTTTTTGATGAGTCATTATTACATGCAGCTAAAAATAATGCCATAACTAGCAATAGCATAAATGACCATAATGCTGATTTTTTCATTTTTTTCCCCCCGTAATTTTATTTTTGTCAATAACTATTTTCCGTTTTTAGTTTTTAATATAAATGACAAGCAACACTATGCCCCGACTTCACCTCCTTTAAAGCTGGCTTAGATAATGAACATTCTGCCATTGCCTTTGGACATCTTGGATGGAATGGACAGCCTGATGGTGGATTAGCAGGACTCGGTATATCTCCCTCTAAAACAATACGACTATTTTTCTTTCTCGGATCTGGCACAGGTATTGCAGAGATCAATGCTTGTGTATAAGGATGTAATGGCTCATCGTAAATATGTTCCTTATCAGCTATTTCTACAATATTTCCTAGATACATCACGCCAATTCGATCGCTCATATGCTTGACCACACTTAAATCATGTGCGATAAACAGGAATGTTAAATCAAACTCATCCTGAAGTTCTTTTAATAGATTAAGAACTTGTGATTGTACTGATACATCTAAGGCTGAAACAGGCTCGTCTGCAATAATAAGCTTTGGTCTAAGTGCAAGTGCCCGAGCAATACCAATACGCTGGCGCTGACCACCTGAGAACTCATGAGCATATTTATAATAGGCATCTTCAGGTAAGCCGACTTTTCTTAATAGCTCCATTACCTCGCCTTTTAATGATTTCAATGATTTGTTACTGAAATTCATAATTGGCTCTGCAACAATGCTTCCTACCATTTGCATAGGATTTAAAGATGCGTATGGATCCTGAAATACCATTTGAATATCTTTTCGTATATCTCTTAAAGATTTCCCTCTCAAGTTTGTAATATCTTTACCATCAAAGATAATTTTTCCACCCGTCGAGTCTAATAATCTTAAAATTGTCCGTCCAGTTGTCGATTTTCCGCAACCCGATTCTCCAACTAACCCTAATGTCTCGCCATTTTTAATAGTAAAAGAAATGTTATCTACTGCTTTTACATGACCGACAGTATGCCTTAAGAAGCCACCTTTGATTGGGTAATATGTCTTCAAATCAATAATTTCTAATAAGTTATCCTTTTCTTGTTTTACGATTGTTTCATTCATGCTATCAGCTCACACCCTTTCTAGTATCGCAACTTTCATAAAGTAAACAAGATACCTCATGTCCATCATCTATAAAGGAAAGTTGCGGCGTAACCTTGCTACAATCAGGCATAGCTGAAGGACATCTATCCACAAAACGGCAACCTATTTGGGGCATATTTTTCAACGAAGGTACAATCCCTTGAATGGTCGTTAACTTTTCAACTTCCTCATCGATTCTTGGTATAGAAGCCATTAATAGCTTTGTATAAGGATGCTGCGGATTGTGGAACAAATTATCTACATTTGTTTTTTCTACAATTTTCCCCGCGTACATGATAATTACTTCATCACACATTTCGGCTACGACGCCTAAATCATGTGTAATAAGTACGATGGACATATCATTTTTTGCTTGAATTGTCTTTAATAGCTCTAAGATTTGAGCTTGTACCGTCACATCAAGTGCCGTAGTAGGCTCATCTGCAATTAATAGTTTAGGTTGACATGCAATGGCAATGGCAATCATAACCCTTTGTCTCATACCACCAGATAATTGGTGAGGATACTCATCTACAATTTGATCCGCTCTGGGTATGCCGACTTGCTTTAATAAGTCTATTGCTTTACTTTTAGCCTCAGCCTTTGAGATTTTAGAGTGATTTAAGATAATCTCTTGTATTTGTGAACCAATTGTAAAAACGGGATTTAATGATGTCATGGGTTCTTGGAAAATCATACTGATATCTTTTCCTCTAATCTTATTCATGTCATCGCTAGAATAATTTTCGATGTTTTTTCCTTCAAACTTAATTTCTCCGCCTGTAATTTTGCCAATCCCTTTTGGAAGAAGCTGCATAACTGAAAGTGACATGACGCTTTTTCCACATCCAGATTCTCCAACTACCCCAATAATTTGACCTGATTTGACTGAAAAAGAAACATCATCAACAGCATGATAGATATCCCCATCTATATCGAAACCAGTTTTAAGGTTTTTCACTTCTAACATTAAGCTCATTTAATATCACACCTTTAATTTTTTTACTAAAAATCACTACATCCTTTATGTAAGCAACAGAAACATATGTCTAAAATGTATTCTTTAAGTAAAAGATGTAAAAAGAAATTAGCTTTTGACTTCCTTCATAAGATTCAATATTCCGAAAAATTAGATCATAAGATGTTAAACCTATTTCAAAATTATATTAGCTAAAAAAAACATCAAATTTTAAAGAGAACATCTTCATTATATAAAATTGATCCTATTTTCCAAATGTAATAGTAACTGGATCAGTATATAATATTCTGACAATTAGGCGTAATGCTATTTTATCTGGAAATAATACATTTAATCAAGTGAATTTTTACAATTCTCATAATATTACATACAAAATAATCCATACAACTATACCATTTCAAATTGGACACTTTACGTTTAAGCATACTGAATATTAGTTCATTTTCAACTTCATTTGCCTAAAGTATCATTTTTTTATTTTATTAAAATAATAATAACCTACTCAATTGATCCATACATACTACGTCAAAATTTACTTTTATTTGGAAAACATGATTATAAAAGGATTTTTATTGTTTATTTAATTCAGAGAATGATACTAAATTTTCCTAATTATTATTAATGAATAATTTTATTTACTAAAGCACTAAACAAATGAAGTGTTTTATATTACATTAAAAAAATAAATTATTTTTATAATTTCTTTAATCTATAGGCCATACTTCTCTTAAAAGTTAATAAAGTTTATTTTCCTTTGACTACGTCGAAAAACACAAAAAAACAACTATCAACAAAAGTATCGATAGTTGTTTCTATGCATTTGCCCTCTTTTATATTCCAGTAACTCTATGTTTTACTACTACTTTTACAAGATTTCTAATTATAGCTCTCCAGCTTTTAATTTTCCATGCCACTCTTTTAAGAATGGAATATCTTCTTCTTTAATAGCGCCGGATTCATTTGCTGCTTCAATCAGATAATCAAAATTTGTTAATGATACGTATTGGATGCCAGCCTCATCAAATGCTTGTTCAGCGCGTGGAAGATTATATGTGTATACACAAACAACTCCAAGCACCTCACAGCCTGCTGCACGCAATGCTTCTACTGCTGTAATGGAAGAACCACCTGTAGAAACGATATCCTCCACAACCACTACTTTTTGTCCAGCTACGTATTTTCCTTCAATTTGATTACCACGGCCATGCTCCTTCGCTTTAGAGCGTACATAAACCATTGGTAATTCTAAAATATCACTTACCCATGCCGCATGTGGGATACCTGCTGTAGCTGTTCCTGCTACAATTTCTGTCGCTCCGAAATTTTCTTTGATGACAGAGGCTAAACCATTTGCTAATTGTTTACGAATAATTGGATCGGAAATTGTTAAACGTGTATCACAGTAAATAGGTGATTTAATACCAGATGCCCATGTAAATAGCTCTGTAGGATTTAATTCTACTGCTCCAACTTTTAACATAGCGTGTGCAATTTCATTTTGTAATGTCATAATTTATGCCTCCCATAATTCACTTACGATTTTATATGCTGCTACTGGATCCTGTGCACCTGTTACAGCACGGCCAACAACGATGAGTGATGAACCATCACGCTTTGCCCCATCAGGTGTTGCTATACGTTTTTGATCGTGTGCAGCACCTCCAGCTAAACGAATTCCAGGTGTGACACGTAGAAATTCATCTCCACACACCTCAGCAATCGCCTTAGCCTCATGGACAGAGCAAACAACACCTTGTAAGCCTGCTTCCTTTGTCAGCCCTGCGTAGTGTAGGACAGACTCTTGCAATGAAAGAGCAATCTTTTGTTCTGCTTGCATTTGTTCTTCTGTTGTGGATGTTAATTGAGTAACAGCTATTAGTGCAGGACGTTCTTTGCCTGTTGGTGTTCCTGCTTCAAGTCCTTCTAGAGCTGCTTCCATCATAGCACGTCCGCCTGCAGCATGGACATTGACTAAATCTACCCCTAATTTTGCTAGCCCCTTCATCGCAGAGCCTACTGTATTTGGGATATCATGTAATTTTAAATCAAGGAAAATATCATGACCTAAATCCTTTACTTTGCGTACGATATCAGGTCCTTCTTGCATATATAATTCCATTCCAATTTTCACGAAAAGAGGCTCATCGAATTTTTTAAGAAAATCGAATACTTCTTTTTCTCCTGGAAAATCTAGAGCTAGTATAGGTTTCGTATTCATCAACGATGGCTCCTTCCAATAATCTCTGTTATATGTTCTACACCTAATGCATCCAGCTTTGCTGGTAATTCTTCAATAATGTTCGGGCAAACGAAATGGTCAACAAAGTTAGCTGTTCCTACTGCTACAGCTGAAGCACCTGCGGACATAAAATCAATGACATCCTGTGCTTCCGTTACACCGCCCATACCAATTATCGGAATATTGACAGCCTTGTACACCTCATAAACCATTCGTATTGCTACAGGTTTTACAGCAGGACCAGATAGTCCACCTGTGCCATTAGCTATGACTGGCTTACCTGTACGCTCATCTAAACGCATACCAACCAATGTATTAATCATGGTAATACCATCTGCTCCACCTGCTTCAACAGCTAGGGCAATATCAACGATGTTCGTCACGTTTGGTGATAACTTCACATAGACTGGCACTTCTGACACAGCCTTGACAGCCTTGACCAGCTCACGTGCAGTAGCAGGATCTGTTCCAAATTGAATACCACCACATTTCACATTAGGGCACGAAATATTCAGCTCCAACGCTTTAACATTTGAGGCTGTTGAAATACGGCGTGCTACTTCTACATAGTCTGATGTCTCTGTTCCAGCAACATTGGCGATGATGGGCACATTATAATCCTCTAAAAATTTTAATTCCTCATTCATCACTTTTTCAATGCCTGGATTTTGTAGACCAATGGCATTTAACATCCCCGCTGCTGTTTCGGCAACACGTGGCGTAGGGTTACCTGCACGCGTTTCGACCGTTGTTGCCTTAATCATGATAGCCCCCAGTTTAGATAAATCATAAAGCTGTGCATATTCACGACCAAAGCCAAAGCAACCTGAGGCTGGCATAATAGGGTTTTTTAAATCTAAGCCTGGTATTTGAATTGTTAAACGACTCATAGTGCCACCGTTCCTTTCGGGAAAACTGGACCATCAGAGCAAACTTTAACATAGTCTTTTTCAACCTGATCAGTTGTTTTGCATACACATGCAAAGCAAGCTCCAATACCACAGCCCATACGTTCTTCAAATGATAAATAGCCTTCTTTTTCAGGATAAAAGCCTTCTAATGCCTTTAACATTGGTAAGGGTCCACAGGAATAAAAAACATCAAATTCAGGAGCATGCGACTCTAAAACCGTTGTTACAAAGCCTTTTGTACCTTTCGAGCCATCCACCGTAACATAATGCGTTTCACCAAGTGCACTAAATTCATCCTCATAAAAGCAGACATCTTTTGTTTGGAAGCCTAAGACGTGGATTGTTTTCACACCACGAGCATTCAATTGCTTGGCTAGCTCATGTAATGGAGGGACACCAATGCCACCACCAACTAGTAGTGCAGTACCTCCCTTTTGCACCGCTTCTACTGGGAAACCATTCCCAATTGGTCCAAGTACGTTGACCAGCTGACCTTCTCGATTTGTTGCCAGAACTTTCGTACCACGCCCCTCAGCACGATAGATCATTGTAAACTCATTGTTGTCTTTATCAATATTTGCAATACTAATTGGTCGACGTAAAAGCGGCTCCAGTGAATCCGACACCTTTACATGGACAAACTGGCCAGGAGTCATCTCCTGAACCAGTTCACCATGAAGTGTCAGTTCGAAAATGTTTGTCGCAATTTGCTTTTGAGAGACGACCGTCATTTTCTCTTGACGTATCATATTAGTGTACTACCTCCGCTTTTGGCATTTGTTCTGCTGTAAATGTCATAGATTCGATAACACGTACCATTGCTTCTGCTGTATCTAAAGATGTTAGACAAGGAACACCATTTTCTACAGACTCACGACGAATTCGGAAGCCGTCACGAGCTGGTTGCTTGCCTTTTGTTAAAGTGTTGACAACAAGCTGAGCTTCCCCATTTTGGATAAGGTCAATCAATGTTTGTCCTTTCGCCCCAATCTTGCCTACTACATCTGTTCGTACGCCTGCTGCTTCAAATGCTTTTGCTGTACCTTCAGTTGCTACAATGCGATAGCCTACTGTTGAGAAGCGTTTTGCTAATGCAATCGCTTCTTCCTTATCTTTATCAGACACAGTGAATAATACTGTACCTTCTGTTCGTATTTCCATACCTGCTGCAACTAAGCCTTTATAAAGAGCTTTTTCTAATGTTGCATCTTTCCCCATTACTTCACCAGTAGATTTCATTTCAGGTCCTAATGTAATGTCTACACGTCGTAATTTAGCGAATGAGAACACTGGTACTTTTACAAATACGCCTTTTTGCTCAGCTGCTAGGCCTGTTGGATAGCCTTGCTCTACAATGGATTTGCCAAGGATTGCTTTTGTTGCAATATTAGCCATTGGGATATTTGTAATCTTACTTAGGAACGGTACTGTACGTGATGAACGTGGGTTCACCTCGATAACAAATACTTCGTTTTGTGAAATGACATATTGGATGTTCATTAAGCCGATGATGCCTAGCCCCTTCGCAAGACGAGTTGTATAGTCAACTAATGTATCTTTTTGTGCCTGTGTTAATTTTTGCGGTGGATAAACAGAGATTGAGTCACCAGAGTGAACTCCTGCACGCTCGATATGCTCCATAATTCCTGGTATTAACACATTCTCACCGTCACAGATAGCATCTACTTCAATTTCCTGTCCTGTTAAGTAACGGTCTACTAATACTGGATGATCTGGAGATGCCTCTACCGCGTTTTCCATATAGTGCTGTAATTCTTCTTGGTTATAAACAATTTCCATTGCACGTCCACCAAGTACATAAGAAGGGCGGACAAGCACTGGGAAGCCTAGACGCTCACCAATGGCAAGAGCTTCCTCTGTAGAAACCGCTGTTTCTCCTTGAGGTTGTGGAATATCTAATTCACGTAGCGCCTGCTCAAATTTATCGCGGTTTTCTGCACGGTCAATATCCTCAAGAGACGTACCTAAGATTTTCACACCATTAGCAGCTAATTTATCAGCAAGGTTAATAGCCGTTTGACCACCGAATTGAACAACAACACCAATTGGTTGTTCTAAGTCGATAATATGCATAACATCCTCAATTGTTAATGGTTCAAAATATAATTTATCGGAAATTGAGAAATCTGTTGACACTGTTTCTGGATTTGAGTTAATGATGATCGCTTCATAACCTGCTTCTTGAATCGCCCATACTGAGTGTACTGTGGCGTAGTCAAATTCTACCCCTTGGCCAATGCGGATTGGACCTGAACCGAGTACCACCACAGAAGGTTTTTCTGACTTAATCGATTCATTTTCGTCTTCATAAGTGCCATAGAAATATGGTGTTTCTGATTCAAATTCTGCTGCACATGTATCCACCATTTTATAGACTGGCATAATACCATGCTCTTTACGATAAGCATACAGTTCTTCTGGTGTTGTTTCCCAAAGCTCAGCAATTTTCTTATCTGCAAAGCCTAAACGTTTAGCTGTTCGTAGTACGTCTTTATCATTCTTATTGTCAGCAAGCGTTTGTTCCATATCCACAATATTTTTAAATTTATTTAAGAAGAATAGATCGATTGCTGACCATTCATGAATTTGTTCAATTGTTACACCTCGACGTAAAGCTTCACCGATGAAGAATAGACGCTCATCCCCAGCCTTGCGAATACGTTTTTCAATCCAAGAATCTGAATTTTCTTCAGCATGTTTTAACTCTAAGTGTACTTGACCTGTCTCAAGAGAACGAACCGCTTTTAGCATAGCTTCCTCAAAAGTACGACCTAACGCCATTACTTCACCAGTAGCTTTCATTTGCGTACCAAGATTACGTTTAGCAGATTCGAATTTATCGAATGGCCAGCGAGGAATTTTTGCTACGATATAGTCCAGTGCAGGCTCAAAACAAGCATATGTTGAGCCTGTTACAGGATTTTTAATTTCATCTAACGTTAAGCCTACTGCAATTTTAGCGGCTAGCTTAGCAATTGGATAACCTGTTGCTTTTGATGCTAATGCAGATGAACGAGAGACACGTGGATTTACTTCAATCACATAGTAATTAAAGCTATATGGATCAAGTGCAAGCTGTACGTTACAGCCACCTTCAATTTTTAATGCGCGAATAATATCGAGTGAAATATTACGTAGCATTTGGTTCTCGCGATCAGATAATGTTTGCGTTGGTGCAACAACGATTGAGTCACCTGTATGAATCCCTACTGGGTCAACGTTTTCCATGTTACATACAACGATGGCATTGTCAGCTGCATCACGCATTACTTCGTATTCAATTTCTTTATAGCCTGCGATTGATTTCTCTAATAGACATTGCGTTACAGGTGAATATTTTAAACCCGATGTCACAATTTCTTCTAAGTCTTGATCGTTGTAGCAAATACCGCCCCCTGTACCGCCAAGTGTAAAGGCAGGTCGAACAATGACAGGATAGCCAATTTTCGCAACAAATCTTTTCGCTTCATCTAAGTTATGAATAATATCAGATTCAGGAACTGGAGCTCCTAGCTCATACATTAAATTACGGAATAAATCACGGTCCTCTGCTTTATGGATGGCATCTAATTTAGTACCAAGAATTTCAATCCCAAGCTCATCTAGAATACCTGATTTGTCTAATTCGATCGCCATATTTAGGCCCGTTTGACCACCAAGTGTTGGTAAAATCGCGTCTGGACGTTCTTTACGTAATATACGCGATACAAAATCAAGAGAAATTGGCTCAATATAGACTTTGTCTGCAATTTCTGTATCTGTCATGATTGTAGCAGGGTTTGAATTGATTAAAATAACGCGGTAGCCCTCTTCTTTTAATGAAAGACATGCTTGTGTTCCTGCATAGTCAAATTCTGCTGCTTGTCCGATAACAATTGGGCCTGAGCCGATTACTAAAATAGTTTCAATA
Source organism: Lysinibacillus sp. JK80 (assembly GCF_027557635.1). Classification (NCBI taxonomy): domain Bacteria; kingdom Bacillati; phylum Bacillota; class Bacilli; order Caryophanales; family Bacillaceae; genus Lysinibacillus; species Lysinibacillus sp. JK80. Next base: position 2,084,471 of record NZ_CP058997.1, read on the forward strand.
TCTGTACGTTTAGGCATGTTGTTTCCCCTTCCCTGCTTCTACTTCCATCATTTCGATGAATTCATCAAATAAGTGGTTTGAATCTTCTGGACCTGGTGATGCTTCTGGGTGATATTGCACTGTGAAAATTGGATATTTTTTATGACGCACACCTTCACATGTTCCATCATTTAACGCGATATGTGTTAATTCTAAATCTGTATCTTTTAATGATTCGATATCGATGGCATAGCCATGGTTCTGAGATGTTAAATCTGTACGACCTGTACGTAAATCTTTTACTGGATGGTTACCACCACGGTGTCCAAACGGTAATTTAAAGGCTTTTGCACCACTTGCTAAAGAAAAGATTTGATGGCCTAAACAAATACCGAACATTGGCACTTTTCCAATTAAGTTACGTACTGTTTCAATGCCTTCTTGAACATCTTCAGGATTTCCTGGTCCATTTGACAGCATGATGCCATCTGGATGCCAAGCTAAAATTTCCTCAGCTGACGTATTATAAGGTACTACTAGCACATCACAATCACGTTTGTTTAATTCTCGTAAAATCCCATGCTTCATTCCATAATCAATTAGGACAACTCGTTTACCACGCCCTGGAGATGGATAGGCCGCTTTTGGTGATACTTCACGAACATGGTGCGTAATGGCTGGCGTTGCTTGTAATTGTGCTACTATTTCATCCACATTTACTTCTTCATCAGCAGCTGTCAAAATCGCTTTTACGGAACCTTTACTACGAATAATACGTGTTAATTTTCGTGTATCAATTCCTTCAATTCCTGGGATATCCTTTGATGTCAAATAATCATCTAAAGTTAAATCACAGCGGAAATTTGAAGGATTTTTAGCTAGTTCACGCACAACAAATCCACGAATGGCTGGCGTAATCGATTCAAAGTCATCACGGTTAATGCCGTAATTACCAACTAAAGGATAAGTTAAAGTGACAATTTGTCCATAGAATGAGGGATCTGAAATCGTTTCCTGATAACCCGTCATCCCTGTTGTGAATACAACCTCACCTTGTGAAGCGCGCTCGCTACCAAATGCTGTCCCTGTAAATACTGTGCCATCTTCTAAAACTAGTAAACGTTTTTTCATTACTCTGCCTCCTGATATACGATATTGCCTTCAAAAATAGTTAGTACTGGCCAACCCTTTGCCACCCAGCCGTTGAATGGTGTATTACGACCTTTTGATACAAAGCCTTCTGCATCAATCGTTTGTTCTTTTTGAGTATCAATTAAAATCAGATCCGCTGAAGCACCCACTTCTAATGTGCCATATGGCAGATCAAAAATCTCAGCTGCTTTCACTGTCATCCAATCAACTAATTGTTTTAACGTCCACTTTCCTGTTTCTACAAACTGTGTATAAAGTAGTGGGAAAGCTGTTTCGAAACCTACAATACCAAATGGTGCGCCAACCATACCGCAGCATTTTTCTTCTACTGTGTGTGGCGCATGATCTGTTGCAATGCAGTCGATTGTGCCATCAAGTAGTGCTGCATGTAGAGAATCTTTATCATCCGCTGCGCGTAATGGTGGATTCATTTTCCAATTAGCATCATCAGATGGAATATCCATCTCTTCTAGTAATAAATGATGTGGACAAACTTCTGCTGTGACACGGATTCCTGCAGCCTTTGCATCTCTTACCGCACGCACTGATTCCTTCGTCGATACGTGACAAACATGGTAACGAGCGCCTGCTGCTTCTGCAAGTAGTACATCTCGTGCAATTTGTACGGATTCACAAATGGAAGGTATTCCTGGGAGGCCTAGCTCTTTATTACGCTTTCCTTCATGCATCACACCATCATAGATTAATGAGTTGTCCTCACAATGTGCTACAACGACCATATCGTGCTGGGCCGCATCTTTCATTTGCTCATACATCGTTGAGGCTAGCTGGATACCAACACCGTCATCTGAGAATGCCACTGCTCCATGTGCTTTTAATTCTTCAATATTTGTTCGAACCTCACCCGATATATCTTTTGTTAGGGAACCGTATGGGAGTACTCGAATAACCGCACTGTCCTTAATGAGCCCATTGATAAGTTGCATGTTTTCAACCGAATCAGGTACTGGCTTTGTATTAGGCATTGCGCAAATTGTCGTAAAGCCGCCTTTTGCTGCTGATGCCGAACCTGTTGCAATGGTTTCCTTATGCTCAAATCCTGGCTCTCGTAAATGTGTATGAACATCGATAAAGCCTGGTGCTGCGATTAAACCATGTCCTTCAATCAGTTCTGCACCTGCTACAGTCACATCTTGACCAATAGCCGTAATCTTTCCATCTGCCATTGCAATATTGACTGTCTTCAATTCACCTTGTTCATCTAGCATTTGTACATTTTGAAGTACCTTTGTCATGTTATTCTCTCCCCTTTAAAATGGTTTCCATAATAGCCATCCGTGTGTAAACACCGTTCCGCACCTGTTCAAAAATTCGAGAGCGATCACACTCGACTAACTCAGAAGCAATTTCAACATCACGATTGACGGGTGCTGGATGCATAATAATGGCCGATTCTTTCATTTGCTTTTCTCGTTCAATTGTTAAACCAAACTCTTGATGGTAACCTTCCTTTGAGAAGCTTTTATTTACTTTATGACGTTCATGTTGCACACGTAGTAACATAATGACATCACTTATTTCGATCAGATTATCCCATGAATGGTGCGCTTCAAAACCGCCAGACCATTCTTCTGGGCAAAGGAAATGAACATTTGCCCCTAAATTTTGTAATGCTGTTGCATTTGATTTCGCTACTCGACTATGAGAGATATCTCCTGCAATTGTGACATTCAACCCTTCGAAATAGCCAAACTCTTTTTTGATGGTATAAAGATCCAATAAGGATTGTGAAGGGTGTTGCCCAGCACCATCTCCTGCATTAATAATCGCTACGTTGATACCATTCAGCAGCTCATTGTAATACTCATCTTCTGACGCTCGAATGATGACAGCATCTAAACCAATCATTTCCAATGTTTTGACAGTATCGTACATCGTTTCCCCTTTTGTAACACTCGAAAACCCTGCATCAAAAGGGATAACATGACAGCCAATTTTGTATTCTGCCATTTCAAAGCTTGTTTTTGTACGAGTACTTGGTTCAAAGAATAGGTTGGCCACTTTGTGTGTGCGAGATAACGATGATGTTTCACCATTTTCAAATGCTTGCGCAAGATCTAGGATTTGGTTAATCTCTTCTGTTGTTAAATGTTCCATCGATAATAAGTTCTTCATCATGTGACCTCCATTAGGTTGTGAATCGTGAACGTCTTTGTATGACATTCTCTGTATATAAAGTAAAAGCCCCGTTGATGTCATCAACGAGGCATGAGGAGGCGTGACAAACTACAGCAAGACATACATCCTACTTCAGCCTGTCCACAACTTCCCTTTTTTTGCCTCTCTGGACAATTCATTAAAAGGTACTACTATGAATCTTTATTTTGATTGTATTGTACGGGTATATCAGCTTCTTTTTTACCTGGTAGAATCGCATTCAATAGCACACCAATAATCGCTGCTAGGGCCATTCCTTCAACACTCAATGATTCTAAGATAACAAACTTGGCACCGCCAATACCAATGACTAAAATCACTGAAGCAATTACTAGGTTACGACTGTTACCAAAATCAATATGATTATCTACTAGCATACGTAAGCCACTTGCTGCGATAATTCCGAAGAGTAAGATGGAAACCCCACCAAGTACTGCGGTTGGAATCGTTGCAATTACGGCCATTGCTTTCCCGAAGAATGATAGTAAGATAGCAACCACTGCTGCACCTGCAATAACGTAGATACTGTATACTCGAGTAATGGCTAGTACACCAATATTCTCACCATACGTTGTTTTCGGAGGGCCTCCGATTAAAGCACTCACAAATGTGCCAAGTCCGTCACCTAGTAGCGAACGGTGTAGTCCTGGCTCTTTAATATAATCCCGATCTACTACTTTTCCTAATACCAGTTGATGACCAATATGTTCTGAAATTGTTACAATAACGATTGGTACCATGATAAGTAGAATTTTTGTTGTTATTTCAAACTCATAATGCACACCCGGTATTAAGAAATCAGGCATAGCGAAGAATTTTGCTTTGGCAATCGGTGTATAGTCTACTATATCAATTATCATGGAGTAAATGTAACCTACAATTAGGCCCATCAAAATTGGCATAGTGCTTAAAATTCCTTTAAAGAAAATCGTAAAGATGATAGCTGTAAAGACCGTAACTAAAGCAGCTGAGAAGTGTAAAAAGCTATACTCTCCATTAACGTTCATTGCCATATTCACAGCCGTACCAGAAAGTCCAAGCCCAATTACCATAATTACTGGACCTACCACAATCGGTGGCAAGATTTTCATAATCCACTTATAACCACTTTTCCAAATGATTAAGGATACAATTCCGTACGTAATGCCGACAGCCATAGCACCGATCATGGCATTGCCTGGGTTTACACTCGAACCGTCTTCATTTAAACCACCTGCAGCAAGTAGGATTGGTGCAATAAAGGCGAAGGATGAGCCTAAATAAGCTGGTACCTGGAATTTCGTAATTAATAGGAAGAATAATGTAGCAATTCCGCTTGTTAAAAGGGCAATCGCTGGACTAAGACCTACTAACTGCGGTACTAAAATCGTTGAACCAAACATCGCAAACATATGCTGGAAACTTAATGTCACTAGCTGGAGCGGGGTCGGTTTATCCTTAATATCTAAAACTGCATTTGACATACTGTTTCCTCACTTTATTGTTCGTCTTCTTTGTAAATAATGACGCAATCTTCTCCGTCTACTTCTTGTAAATTGACAACAATGCGCTCAGAGCCAGAAGTTGGAACGTTTTTTCCCACATAGTCTGCTCTAATTGGTAGCTCTCGATGTCCTCTATCTACTAGAACAGCTAGTTGAATTTGTGCAGGTCTTCCTAAATCCATTACAGCATCTAGAGCTGCACGTACTGTCCGACCTGTATAAAGTACATCATCTACTAAGATGATTTTTTGATTTTTCACTTGATACTCGATATCAACTTGTTCTACATGTGCTTGTTCGTTTTCATGTTTCGTTGTTAAATCATCTCGGTAAAGTGTAATATCAAGTTCCCCTGTACGAATCGGTTTACCTTCAATTTTTTCAATTCGCTGCGCCAAACGTCTGGCTAGAAAGGCACCTCGTGTTTTAATGCCAACTAAAATACATTCATCGATTCCTTTATTACGTTCAATTATTTCATGGGCAATACGTGTTAATGCTCGTGTCATTGATGGGCCATCTAATAATTCATTTTGTGCCATATTCGTATCCTCCTCTCTTCAATCTATTATCGGCCATGTGTCCATAAAAAAACCTCTCGAGGCGAATAGCCTGAGAGGGTTGTATACGTGTTGAAAAAGCATGTTGGAAAAATTTGCAGCACAAATTTCCACAACACTATCACATGTCCCTTCTCAGCCTCTCTGGACTGCCATTAAAGGTGAATATTTAGTTATGTTGTTCATTCACTGTCGTTAGTATAGACTTTCTTTTCGTATACGTCAATGCCTATTTCGTAAATCATTTAATAATTGTTCATAATCAGCTGGGAGTGGTGTTTCAAACTCCAAGTATTCTCCAGATGAAGGATGATCGAATCCTAAAGTCGCTGCATGTAAAACTTGTCCCCCAAAGTCGATTGTCTTTTTCGGACCATATTTTGGATCTCCAACAAGTGGGAAGCCAATATAATTCATATGCACACGAATTTGGTGTGTACGTCCCGTTTCTAAACGACATTCCACCAGCGTATAGTCACCAAAACGTTCAACAACTTGGAAGTGTGTGACAGCATGTTTACCATTATCGACAACTGCCTGTTTTTGGCGATCTTTTTGGTCACGACCAATCGGTGCATCAATTGTCCCCTTATCATGTGCAATATGCCCGTGGACAAGAGCAATATATTTACGAGTAACTGTTTTATTCACTAATTGATTGACTAATGATTCATGAGCCGTATCGTTTTTAGCAACCATCAATAAGCCCGATGTATCTTTGTCGATACGATGGACAATTCCTGGTCGTAGTACACCATTAATCCCTGATAAGTCTTTACAATGATACATTAAGCCATTTACCAGTGTACCTCCCATATGGCCAGGTGCTGGATGTACCACCATACCCTTTGGTTTATTCACAACAAGAACATCTGCATCCTCATAAACAATATCTAAATCTAAATTTTCTGCGACAACATCCAATTCTTCCACTTCTGGTACATCAATAGCGATGATGTCACCAGCTTTAACCTTATATTTTGCCTTTACAGCATCACCGTTTACTTTAATGACTCCCTCACTAATCCAGTTCCCAATTTGCGTGCGTGACCACTCAGATTGTAAGCTAGAAAGTGCTTTATCAATGCGCTCTCCTTGCTGCTGTTCTTCGATTGTATATGTTACTTGCGTCATTGTTTCACCTGTTTCTTCTCTTTTTTATCTTCCATAATTAAGCCAATCATCAGCACGACAACCGCTATTGTTAATGCAGCATCTGCCACATTAAAAATAGGAAAATCATAATTAATAATTGGAATTAAAACATCTACAAAATCGACCACTTCTCCTCTAAATAGACGGTCTATAAAGTTTCCTACTGCACCACCAAGCAAGAGCATTAAGCCGACTTGAAAAACAGGCTTTCCCTTTGCTTCTTTATGATAAAAATAGACAATCGCACAGATAACAGCAACTGTGACAATACTAAACAACCACATTTGCCCCTCTAGCATCCCCCATGCTGCCCCTCTATTTCGATGAGACAAAATACCAAACCATGGGTCCCATACAGCAATGCGTTCAGCATATTCCATATTTTTCACAATCAGCCATTTTGTCCATTGATCCAGTAAAACGACAAAAGCAGCTAATCCATAATATTTATACACAGACATTCCTCCGTTCACTCAACATCTTACCTATTCTACCATAACAGTACCATTCACAATAACTAATATCATATCTAAATATGGCTGATTCTAAATCTCTTCAAGAAATATAAAAAGGCTACCCCTATTACGTTTAAGCAATAGAAATAGCCATAACTTATTGGTTAGACAGTTTCAGACTCTTTTGAATGTACTCGCTTCATGAAGTCATTAACATCAGCAGGAACTTTGCGATCTATTAATGACACGATGATAACAGATAAGAAGCCCACAGGTACTGTCACAATACCTGGAATTTTAAACTGCAAGAAGCTTGGTAACGTTCCTGGTAAAAAGATCATCCACATAGACACGCCAAGTCCTATTAATAATCCTGCAATGGCTCCTTTTTCTGTCATGCCTCTCCACCAAATACCTAAAATGAATATTGGGGTAAATGTACTTGCAGCGACAGTAAAAGCGAGCGCCACTAAATGGCCAATAGATGCATCCTTTACAAGTAAACCCAATGCTCCATATAAAATACCTAATAATACAATAGCCACTTTCCCAGCAATAACTCGTTGTTTTTGTGTAATATCCTTTTTCATGATATTGGCATATAAATCATGAGCTAGTGCACCTGAGCTTGTAATAAACAATCCTGAAAGATTGGAGAAAATAGCTGCAAATGCTCCTGCTATAACTAATCCAAGTAGCCATTTGCCACCTAGTGCAAGGGCTGTAGTAGGAATGACCATATTATTCCCACCCAGCACTAAATCACGCATGACTTCCTCACTAGCTGTCCCAGAAATGAAAATAGATCGACCTACAACACCTAAATAAACAGCTAACAAGAAGAACGCGCTTGCAATTCCAATGGCCATGAGTGCAGATTTACGGGCTGCTTTAGCACTTGGGTTTGTATAAAAACGCAATAAAATATGAGGAAGACCAATTGTTCCTAGCGCTAATCCTATCGTCATACTAATTGTTTGCCAGAACGTGGGGAAATAAAAGCCCGTGCCTGTCCAAGCAGCACCATCAAAATTGATATCATTGCCATCTAAGGCATACGGTGAAGTGCCTGTAATTGGACCGCTAAATGAATGGATGGCTGCTAAAATTTTATCATAATGTAAACCGCCATAAACTGCTGCAATTAACATCACAATAAACGCACCAAGACGAATCCACAACTCTAATGCTTGGTTGATGGTTGTTCCTTTCATACCACCAATACCTACATAAAAAATCATAACAACACAAGTAAATATAATGCCGAATTCATAAGAAGTACCGAAAAACATACTTAAAATCTGTGCAGCACCTAATAATTGGGGAGCTGCATAAAAGCCTGAAATAGCTAACACCACTGCCACAGCTACAAGCCGTGCTCGTCTACTATGAAAACGATAGCCTAAAAAATCTGCAACGGTAAATGCACCAAAACGTCTTAAAGGACCTGCCACAAAAATCGCTAATAATGTTAACCCAATGGAGAAGCAAAAAGCATAATAAGCACCATCATATCCAAGTTGAAATGTTAACCCTGCGATACCCAGGAATGTTGCTGCACTTAAGTAATCCCCACCAATGGCAGACCCATTTGTAAACCATCCGAAGCTTCGGCCACCTACAAAGAAATCCGAAGCTGTTGCATTTCTTTTTGTTAAATACGTAATGTATACAATTGTTCCCATTAAAGCAATGGTCATTAACATCTTTGGTTCTAATAGAGCTTCCATCATTCAACATTTCCCCCTTTGTTCCAACTACTTATTTGCTATATCATATTGCTTTAGACGTTTCTCGTACATGGCTGTGTGAACATATGCAATAATAAATGCCATAGCCATCATTACAATCGTTGTCACAAACCATGTGACTGTCATACCACCCCAGATCTTCTTAAACGCAAATGCTGGCGCAAACCAATTCATAACAGGGATACTAAAAATCAAAATAAAGTAAAATATCGATAAACCTAAACCTGTTGTAAATTCATCTTTCATAATTTTGTTTGTTGTTGCATCTAAAGGTGGTAGATCTTTCACATCAATTGTTCCTGCTTCTACATAGTCATAATCATGACTGCCTACTTCCGCCATAAGCCAACTCCCCCTTTTCTGGTAAGTGAATAATTGTCTGAAATTTCAAATTATTATTCACTACAATTATTCTATTCTATTTCAACTTCAATATAGATATAAAATATTGCTGTATTAGTACAAAAAATTGCTATTTTAAGTTAAAATATTTTTATCTTTTTATTCGTAGGGGGCTGGTAGCATTTTAAAGGTGGTATGGTATATGGAAAGCTCATTTGACAAGCAGCAAATGAGTGAATGGTTAAAAGAGGTTTTACCAAACGCTTTAGAGGAATGTAAAGTGCCAAAGCCAGAAGATGAGGTCATTATTGTCTATGAAGTCAATCGGTTATTTGATTGGGTAAAGATTAATCGATTAAAAAGAAATTATCCTAATAGTATTATTGTCCCGTTTGTTACAGAACACCTTACCTACTCGACTGGTATAGCAATTGAATTAGCTTTACCTGCACTTCTCATAAAACCATTACAAAAATCAAAATTTTTACGAATCGTAAAAAAACTGTATACGTCCTATCAGGAAAAAAAGGCGAGTACACTTACAATGCTTGAGCTATCACAACAAGTATCTCAACAACATACCTCTCCATTTAGGGAAGCATTTTTAAAACGCCTGATCCGTGGAGAAATTGACAATGAACAAGAAATAATACAATCTGCTTCATTTTTATCGACAAGCTGTATCCCTAATATTGTATTTTTAATTCAAGGCTATATTGATGGGGCTAATAAGAGAGCTGTCTCACACGATGCAAGTAGTAGTATTACAACTGTTTTTCGTCAGCACTTTGCTGAGAAGGCCTCATTATCCTTTTTACATTTTGAACGCTATTTATTACTTCTCATGCGAATTCCTACTGACTACAACTCTTTCAAACATTGGACTGAGGGTGAAGCCTGTTTATTAGAGGTTATCGAGACCCTAAAAAGGGATTGTTCTATTCATCTTTTTATGGGGGTTGGAGGTGTATTTCAGGATGCTATGCAAGTGAAGGAATCCTATAGCCAGGCTAGAAAAGCACGTAGAAAACCACCTATCCATAATATACACATCCGATATTACGAAGATTTAACAAAGCATGAGCAGCTGCAAAAAGCTATTCAGTATATTGAAGAACATTACGACGAACAACTGACCATTCGTGATGTTGCAAAATATATTAACTTTAGCCCAACTCATTTTAGTAGACTATTTAAAAAAGAAACAGGTCGTAATTTTGTTGACTATGTTGCTTATACACGCATTATCAAAACCTTACCTTTTTTACGCAAGTACGACTACACCATAGAAAAAATCTCCTCCACCTGTGGCTTCAATACACCAAATTACTATAGTTTAACTTTTAAAAAATATGTAGGGATCTCTCCAACAGACTATCGCAATACGACAGAAATTTTATTTAAATAATGGAAAAGAATCTGCAAAACTTCCATGAAAAAAGCAAGCCTCCATCAAGGAGACTTGCACATCCTCTACATTAAATGCAGATTCTTGTTATTTATAGATTAAACGTAATACTTTTCTACAACTTCTGCACAGCGAGCACATACTGTAGGTTGTGCTTCATTTGAACCAACTGTTTCAGAAATTGACCAGCAACGCTCGCATTTCTCACCTGTAGCCTTCTCAACAACAATGGAAACATGCTCAAGTGTTAAAGCTTCAGCAGGTGCCTCTTCGATGGCAGCTACCTCAAAAGCTGAAACGATGGAAAGTTGTGCAAAGTCAATGTTGGCATCGTTCAATAATGCGACAACATCTTCTTTCGCGTAGACAGTGACTTTTGCTTCAAGTGATTTACCAATTGTTTTCGCATTACGTGCTTCCTCTAATGCTTTTAAAATATCATCGCGTACATCAATAATTTTTTCCCATTTTGTACGTAGGCTGTCAAAATTCGCTTGAACATCTACCTCTGGGAAATCTGTTAATTGAACAGAAACTTCTTCTACAATACCTTGAGCATGTAGATAAGACCACATTTCATCTGTTGTATGTGGGATAATTGGTGTCATGATTTTTACTAATGTCATCAATGTATCATAAATAACTGTTTGCATCGCACGACGATCCTTATTGTCATGACCCTCGATATAGACTACGTCTTTGGCAATATCAAGATAGAATGAAGATAACTCTACAGCAACGAAATTATTGACTACATGATAGACAGCAGCAAAATCATAACGATCATAGGCAGCACGCACAGTTTTTAAGACATCCTGTAAGCGCATATACACATATTGATCCATTTCACGAAGCTCAGCATAACTTACACGATCTTTCGTAGGATCGAAATCAGCAATATTGCCGTGTAAGAAACGGAAAGTATTACGAATTTTACGATACACTTCAGATACTTGCTTTAACATATCCATAGAGATGCGCACATCTGCTGTATAATCAACAGATGCAACCCATAAACGAAGTATGTCTGCTCCATACTGATCCATTACTTTTTGCGGAATAATCACATTCCCTAAAGATTTACTCATTTTACGTCCTTCACCATCAAGTACAAAACCATGTGTTAAAAGTCCTTTGTATGGTGCATAGCCGTTAATAGCTACAGATGTAATAAGAGAGGAATTAAACCAACCACGATGTTGGTCAGAGCCCTCTAAATAAAGATCAGCTGGATATTTCATACCACGTTCTACTAGTACACCTTGGTGTGATGAACCGGAATCAAACCATACATCCATAATATCATTTTCTTTTGTAAATTCGCCGTTCGGGCTACCTGGATGTGTAAAGCCTTCTGGTAATAACTCTTTTGCTGTTTTTTGGAACCAAATATTTGATCCATTCTCACGGAATAATGCTGAGACATGACTAATTGTTTCAGGTGTAATAATAGGTTCACCATTTTCAGCATAGAAAATCGGAATCGGCACACCCCACGCACGTTGACGTGAAATTACCCAGTCTCCACGATCACGAATCATATTATAAAGACGAGTTTCTCCCCAAGCTGGTGTAAATGCTGTTGCTTTTACAGCCTCTAATAACTCCCCACGGAATGCTTCAACAGATGCAAACCATTGTGGTGTCGCACGATAAATAACAGGCTTTTTCGTACGCCAGTCATGTGGATAGGAGTGCGTAAAGAAATCAAGCTTTTCTAACGCTCCTACTTCTTTTAGTTTTTCTGTGACGAGTTTATTCGCATCATTATAAAACACGCCTTCAAAGCCAGGTGCTTCATCTGTATAGCAGCCACTATTATCAAGAGGGCTAAGAATACCTAAACCATACTGTTTACCAATATGATAATCGTCTTCACCATGCCCTGGGGCTGTATGAACACAACCTGTACCCGCTTCAGCAGTTACGTGTTCACCTACCATAATAAGCGATTCACGATCGTAGAATGGATGTTGTGCTACAATACGATCTAATGCCTCTCCTTTTACCTCTTGAACAACCTCATAGTCTACCCATCCAAGCGTAGTTGCCACTGACTCTAATAACTCTTTGGCAATGATGAATTTTTTATTAGCCACTGCAACTACTACATAGATAAATTCAGGATTCAAAGAAATCCCTAAGTTTGCTGGTAATGTCCATGGTGTTGTTGTCCAAATGATAAATTTAGCATCTGCTGGAACAACACCCTTCGCATCCTTAATTGCAAAGCTTACATAAATGGATGGAGATTTGATGTCCTTATATTCAATTTCAGCTTCCGCCAAAGCAGATTCAGAAGAAGGAGACCAATAAACCGGCTTTAACCCTTTATAGATATAACCTTTTTCCGCCATTTTACCGAATACTTCAATTTGACGAGCTTCAAACTCAGGCTTTAATGTAATATATGGATTTTCCCAATCACCTCGAATGCCTAGACGGCGGAATTGGGCACGTTGATTGTCAATTTGCTCATAAGCATACTCTTCACAAAGTTGGCGGAATGCTGCTACTGACATTTCTTTACGTTTTACACCTTTGTTAGTCAATGCTTGCTCAATTGGTAAACCATGTGTATCCCAACCTGGAATATAATTGACATGGTAGCCAGTCATGGAACGATGACGTGTAATCATATCCTTCAATACTTTATTTAGAGCATGGCCTATATGGATATCACCATTTGCATAGGGAGGACCATCATGTAGAACAAATTCTGGTCGACCTTCCGTACGCTCCATCTGTAATTTGTTAATATCCATGCCACTCCATTTTTCTTGCATTTTTGGCTCATTTGCCGGTAAATTTCCACGCATTGGGAAATCTGTTTTTGGCATTAATAAAGTATCTTTGTATTCAACCATTAAAATTCCTCCTTTATTTTACACAAACAGGTAGACATTTTTCTCATAAGACAGTTATTGGCAAAATTATCTAAAACGATTCGGAAACAAACAAAAAAAGCCCTCAATCCCACTAAGGGACGAGAAGCTTCTACTCGCGGTACCACCCTAATTGTAGTACAAAAATTTGCACTACCTCTTAAAAGCACGTTTAACGTCGTGCATCACGAAATAACCTACTTTTTTCAGTTATTTAGCTCAGAAGTGATGTTCAATGCTAGTTGTATGTTTGGGCTCTCACTGTCCCCAAATCGCTTAACAACGCCTAACAAATACTGTCTTCGTCTCTGCTTTTATGCATATCTGTTCAAAATAATTACTATTACAAAGTATATGAAATTCAAACAATCACGTCAAGTTTCATTTGTCAATTACAGCAATTAAAAAGAAAAGTTAAATATCCTCAGAATCCTGTGCTTCTTCAACAGATGCTTGAATTTCTGTTAAATCGATATCATATTGCAGCAAATGATCCCAGTCATCTGCATTAAGTAAATCCAGCTGTGCTTCTACAAGCATCTTGAAACGATTACGAAATACCTTAGATTGCTTTTTAAGCTCATCAATTTCAATCGTCACCTTACGAGCCTTCGTCAAAGCTTCATTGACAATTCGATCAGCATTTTTTTCAGCTTCTTTTACAATGAGCTTTGCCTCTTTTTGAGAATTTCTTCTCACTTCATCAGCCGCTTCTTGTGCAACGACAATAGACTTCTGCAAAGTTTCTTCTAAGGTGTTGAAATGTCTCGCTTGTTCTAAAGCCATCTCTAATTGCTTATCAACCTCTTTTTTTCACGAAGCAGAATTTCATAGTCTTTAATAATCTGATCTAAAAATTCATTTACTTCATCTTCAGCATAACCTCTGAAGGCTTTTGTAAACTCCTTATTATGTATATCAATAGGTGATAATGGCATACAATCCTTCTCTCCTTTACATGTACATTCGTAATTCCTATTATACAATTGTTCCGACAACTTAGCAGTAAAAATTAATGAAATTTACTTCACTTTCAGCTTTTTTGGGCCAATCGACCGACTTGAAGACGGATTTTATCTTTTTTTGTTCGGCCTTCAGTCATAATAATTTTCACCCGCCCACTTCCACGTATCGATAAAATATCTCCCTCTTGTAATTCAAAAGCAACTGTATCTCTTTCTGTCCAATTTACACGAACTTTTTTCCCAGTAATTAAAGCTTGAGCTTTTTGGCGTGATACATTTAATACAGTCGCAATAATTACATCTAAGCGCATGGAAGATACTGTATGAGATTCCTCCAACCATTCTTCCTCATTTACAATAAGGGAATCCGCTTCTTTTAAAGACTCAATATGCACCTTAACTTTACCAATACCTGTTAAATGTAACCGAACATATTCTGCTACCTCTTGAGCTACAACGAATTGCACCTGCTGATCATTTACACGAATATCACCAAATTTGCCACGGTTTAAACCTAATGAAAGCAACGCACCTAAAACATCAGGATGTCGTAATTGGACAAATTTCACTGGATATTGAATCGTAAAGGCCACTAACTGAAAGTCTTCTTCTATTGCTTCATAGTAAGTAGGAAAAATAAGCATACGCTGCCTCTCCGCCTCTTCAAATAAACCTGTGCATGCAGTTTTTAGGGTATCATTTTGCCCGATAATCGATGTCACAATAAAACGTTGTCTTGGATCAAGAAAATCTGTCAGCTTAGGCGCATAACGATCTTCAACCTCACGCTGCCAGCTTATTACCTGTTCAATAAAGGGCTGTTCATCTTTTCGAAAATGCTGGATTAAGTGTTCCATCTTGTTGTCTCCTCTTTCACTAGTTCCATTTTGCTTTGTTAGTTGGAAACTTAGTATTCCCAATTAATGACGTTTGGACGTCATTGTTTTAAAATTTTTTATTAGTCGCTTTAGTAGCATAGAAAATTAAAATAAATAAAAAATCCCCACCAAAACGTGAGGATTTACTTCTAAGCGAACATAAAATATATTTTCTGAATGACTATATAAAGCCCTCTTTCTATAAAATTCAGCATAAAGATGGCCACAATTGGCGAAATATCAATCATACCAAGAGGCGGAATGAATTTCCTAAAAATCCCTAAATATGGCTCACAAACTTTTTCAAGCATGCGACCAATTGCTGAATTTTGAGCGGCAGGCACCCAAGACATTAAGATATATGCAATTAGCATGAATGAGTAAATCTTAAATGCTAATGATACATAACCAAGTATAATAAAAAAAGTCATATAAACTACAATCCTCGCTATTAATTATCGTCTAAAATAAAGTTTGTAATTTCACCAGTCACTTCTACATTATCTGGCGTACAAAGGAAGATATCTTTACCGATACGTTGAATATCTCCAGCAAGAGCATAGACTGTGCCACTTAAAAAATCAATAATGCGTTTACCTTGTTCTCTTTCGATACGTTGCAAATTGACAATTGTTGCACGTTTATTTTTTAAATGCTCTGCGATATCTTGTGCTTCTGCATAAACTCTCGGTTCTATTAAAACAACTTTTGCTCCCTTAGAACTCATAGCTGCCTGCAAACTGACAATGTTATTAGGAGTTGCTGTGCTTTGTGGCATGATTTCATGAATAGGTGCTTTGCGTTCTTTCATCATTTTTTTTGGCTTAACTGAATGAATCGGTTGCTGTTGTTGTATGGGTTGTTGTTGCTGAATAGGAGCTTGCGTGATTTCTTCTTCTAATTCTTCTTCAAGGTAAAAGAAGTTTTTAATCTTATTTTTCATGCTCATCCTGTTCCCCTCTTTCATTTCCAACAAGAGCCGTTCCGACTCGAACAAAAGTAGCCCCTTCCTCTACCGCAATTTCAAAGTCATTAGACATGCCCATTGATAACTCGGTACAAGGTGCGTGTGCGAATCCTTGCTCGGCTATTTGCTGTTGACATTGTTTTAATTGCTTGAAAACAGAGCGAATAATTGCTTCGTTTTCGGTGTTTGGTGCCATAGTCATTAAACCTACAACTTGAATCTTAGTAAAACCTTTTAATGCTTCTACAAAAGGCAAAACTTCTTCGATAGTTAAACCATGTTTTGATTCTTCACCAGAAATATTTACTTGTACAAAACATTTAACAGGTTCTTCGGCTCTTTTTTCAATTTCTTCTGCCAAACTCAAACGATCTAAGGAGTGTAAATAATCAATGCTGTTAATCACTTGTTTTACTTTACGTGTTTGAAGCGACCCAATGTAATGCCAATGAACATTAGCATGTATCTCAGTAATTTTACGATGTAAGCCCTCTGGTCTGTTTTCTCCTAAATGAGTGAGCCCTGCTTCAATTGCTTCTTGTGTTCTTTCAACAGAAACTTCCTTCGTCACGGCAATTATTTGGACTTTTTCGCCCTCACGATTCCCTTTTTTTTCTGCTGCTGTTATTAAATCATTTAGCTTGTTTAAATTTGTTAAGATTTTTGTCACTGTTTTTCCCAACTTTACAACAATAGTTTCTTTTATTGTAACAAGCAATGCTTGATTTATCAATGAATAGCCTGACCTATGTCAGCATACAATTCTCACAATTTTAATGTGCCTATGTCTTAGGAAAGGGCTTTGACTAAAATGACATCCTTACCAACAACAAGCACATCCTTCATATACACTTTTCTCACAGACTCTTCACCTTTAAAAAAACCAAGATATTTGCGAGGCTCTGCAATCAAAAATGCTGTCACATAGCCTGTTTCTTTTGATACTTCAGCATCTATAACAAAGCCTATAAATCGTCCATTTCCTGCTTCAATGACTTCTTTTTGTTGTAACATCGAAAAACGCAATGACATACCTCCTCTATTGTTTACTTTCGTATAAACATTTCTACTACCATCAAACTTTGCTGTTACTTTATATTTATGTATCATTTGTTCATTGAATGAAGATAAAATGCGCACCGAATTATACGATGCGCATTTTTTTATTTGTAATCTTTTTGCATTGTTTCAATTGCATTTTTTTCAAGACGTGAAATTTGTGCTTGAGAAATCCCAAGTTCTTTGGCAATCTCAGTTTGGGTCTCTCCATAATAAAATCGTTTGGCAACGATCATTTGCTGACGTTCATCTAGCTTTTGCAAGCTTTCCTTTACCGACACATAGGCAACCCATTGATCTTCTGATACATCATCATCACGTAATTGGTCCATCATATAAACAGCATCTCCGCCATCTGAATAAATGGGTTCCTGTAATGAAACTGGATCTTGAATGGCATCTAAAGCAAATAAAACGTCTTCCTTTTTCATGTCAATCATCTCGGCAATTTCTTCAATCGTTGGTTCTCGCAAATTATCGGTTATCCATTGCTCTTTTGCCTGCATTGCCTTATAAGCTATATCTCTTAGAGAGCGAGATACACGTAATGCATGATGATCACGCAGATGGCGACGAATTTCACCAATAATCATTGGTACAGCATATGTCGAAAATCGTACATTATGCTTTAAATCAAAATGATCAATGGCTTTCATGAGGCCAATACAGCCTACTTGAAATAAATCATCTGCCTGTTCACCTCTATAGGCAAATCTACCGACAATACTAAGCACTAACCTTAAATTGCACATCACAAGCTCTTCTCTAATCTCTGTTTCTCCAGCTTGTAATCGGATAAAGAGTTCCTTCATTTCCTCGTGCTTTAGAATTGGCAAAGTCGATGTATCTAAGCCGCAAAGATCTACTTTTGTTCGCATATTCGATTCCTCCGGATGTTATTCTCTGACTAAACCGTGACATCAGTTTGTCCGAGAGAAACAAGAATATGCACAAAAGCTGCGACCAATTTTAGGTAGGATAAATTTCCCTTTCTAAGAAATTGGTTGATTTAAATTTTCACGTAAATCTTGAATAATTTTCTTTTCTAAACGGGAAATATATGATTGCGATATGCCTAAATGATCTGCAACTTCTTTTTGTGTCATTTCAACTTTTCCATTGAGACCAAAGCGACATTCCATAATATAACGTTCACGCGCACCTAGTAAATTAATAGCGTGGAACATATGCTGACGTTCAATTTTTTTCTCCACATTATCTAAAATAATATGCTCTTCTGTTCCTAAAATATCTGACAGTAATAATTCATTTCCATCTGCATCAGAATTTAGTGGCTCATCTAAGGATACTTCACCCTTCATACGACTTGTTTTTCGTAAATGCATTAAAATTTCATTTTCAATACAGCGTGATGCGTATGTTGCAAGCTTAATATTTTTATCCGTATTGAACGTCTCAATTGCTTTTATTAAACCAATGGAGCCAATACTGATTAAGTCTTCGATTGGCGTTCCCGTATTATCAAAACGTCTAGCAATATAAACAACAAGACGTAAATTACGTTCAATTAGTGTGTCTCTAGCTCGTAAATCACCATTCATAAAGGATGCAATGACTGTAACTTCTTCTTCTCGACTTAATGGCACTGGCAATGAATCATTTCCCCCTATATAGTACGTTTCACGACTCCGAAACTTACTCCATAATTTTTTCAAGCTAGCAAGTAGCCTAAGAAGCAATAGTTCTCCCCCTCTATGAGTTATTTGAAAGCGCTGAAAAATGTAAAATTGCTGCTGTGCTATGTGGAAAATTTTTAGCTTTTTTGGTTAATACGATATATTCATTCATTTTCACTTGCGAAGGCTCCCCCTTTATATGCCACTCATCAAAGCGAAAACCAAGGACAACGGTTTGCTGCTGTACTGTATTGACATGAATAAATCGTATATAACGCTGATAATCTTCTGAAAACATAGATACATTGTACGGATCTGTTTCTTGCCATTCCATTAATGATTCCCGGAACGCTGAAGGTAAATGTGGTCTCAAAGCAGTATAGGAAACAAAATGAACCGGCTTTCCTGATAATGGCTCAATGGCTTGATTTCCTGTATCTACAAAGGCAGAAAGTGGTATCTTTGCCCCAAAGATTGTTAAAGTTGTATCAAATACAAATTGACCACTTAAGCGTTCTAATTTTACAAAACCCCATTGCTTATAAAATGCAATAAGATTTAAAACTGCAAGCAAAAAGCAAATCATAATGAAATGGGTGGAAGAAAGATTTTTTAAAAAAGGTTGTAGTGCTGTTAACAATCCGCCAATAACGATCGTTGCTGTTAACACAATAGGTCCTTGCTTCTGAAAGCTTCGAATCTTAAAGTGAAACGCTATACCAATTAACAATATAAAACTAAGAATTGTCGTCCACAGCATTTGACCGCCAATGACAGCTACAAAACTACTACAAATAGAACTCATTAATAATCTTGAATTTTTTACAAGGACTCCTGTTACTCTTGCCGTAAACGTGAGTATCGCTAGATTAAAAAGCGTATTAATGAGCACCAGCCATTCTCCATACATAACAGCCGCCTCCTACTTACAAAGTTAGCACGTTACTCCCACAAATATTGTCAAACAATCGCATCATTTCCTAAAAATGTTTTGACAAAAAACATGGTTTCCTTACACATTTGAACATCATGGCAGACAATATAAAAAGCTCGTATTTTACATATGTAAAATACGAGCTTTTTATAAGTTAATTAACCACGATTTTTGCGGTTACGTAAAAATGCCGGAACCTCAAGCATGTCATCCTGTGCATAATTTTGCTGATTTTGACGTGGCTGCTCATGTTGAACATGCATTTCTTGTCGTTGTTCACGAATAGGTGCTTGTTGCTGTGGAGCAGATTGTCTGTTCATATTAAGTGTCGGTTTTGCTGTAGGTCGTTGTTGCTGTAAAGCTTCCTCTGTGAAGCCTGTCGCAATAACTGTAACAATGATTTCATCTTTAAGATTTTCATTAATTACAGAACCGAAAATCATATTTACCTCTTCATCTGATGCAGAAGCTACGATATCTGCTGCTTCTTGTACTTCAAATAAGCTAAGATTTGAACCACCTGTAATGTTCATAAGGACACCTTTAGCACCATCAATGGATGATTCAAGCAATGGACTTGAAATAGCTTTCTTTGCAGCCTCAGAAGCTCTGTTTTCACCTGTTGCAATACCAATTCCCATTAAGGCTGAACCTTTGTTGGACATAATCGTTTTCACGTCTGCAAAGTCTAAGTTAATAAGACCAGGTGTAGCAATTAAATCTGAAATACCTTGTACACCTTGACGTAATACATTATCGGCTTCTCTAAAGGCTTCTAACATTGGTGTTGATTTATCAACTATTTGTAGTAGCTTGTCGTTTGGTATCACAATCAGTGTATCTACTGCTTCTTTCATACCGCCAATTCCACCGATTGCTTGTGTTTGACGTTTACGACCTTCAAAAGTAAATGGACGTGTGACAACACCTACTGTTAGGGCTCCCAATTCACGTGCAATTTGTGCAATCACTGGAGCTGCCCCAGTACCCGTTCCACCGCCCATACCAGCAGTCACGAATACCATATCGGCGCCTCTTAAAACCTCTTCTAGCTGTTCTCTGCTCTCTTCAGCAGCTTTTTTTCCTACTTCTGGATTTGCACCTGCACCTAATCCACGCGTTAATTTAGCCCCAATTTGTAGCCTTACTTCCGCTTTGGATAAATTTAATGCCTGAGCATCCGTGTTAACTGCGATAAAGTCAACACCTTGTACACCATGTTCTATCATTCGATTGACAGCGTTGTTACCGCCGCCACCAACACCTATGACCTTTATTACTGCAAGTTCATCAACACTTGTATCAAATTCTAACATCTCTTTTTCCTCCCACGGTAACTCGACTCTGTATCATTCATTACGCATTCTAGTTAATCAAAAAACTTATCAAATAATTTTTTTGCTCTCCCAATTACGCTTTCTTTTGGTTCTGAAGGTGCAGAATACTCTTGCTTTTTGCTTATAGCTGGTTGAGCCCCTACAACTGCATATTCAACAGGCTGCGTATTCGTACTTTTACCGTAAAAATCATCTTCTAAATAGGCGTAACGAATAAGTCCAACTGCCGTCGCAAATGAAGGCTCTCTAACACCGATATAATCGGGTGTATAGATTCTAACACGCGTTTGTAGAATTTGACGTGCTAATTGGGCAATCCCCTCAAGCTTTGCAACACCACCAGTTAAAACTACACCGCCTGGTAAATCTCTAACACCTAAACGTGCTAATTCATCTATAACTAACTCTAGTAATTCTTCTAATCTAGCACCGATAATCTCCGATATATAACGTTGGCTGTACTGATCAGTAGAATCTGTACCCACGACAGGCACTTCAAAGAGTTCGTCATCTGATGCGTCATCATAAAAGGCGTGTCCAAACTGGTGTTTAATTTGTTCTGCTTGTTCTGTTGGTGTTTTTAAAACGATTGAAATATCTTTCGTTATATGATCACCACCAACTGGTATGACACCCGTATGCGTTAATAATCCCTCTTCAAAAACTGCAATTGTTGTAGATCCGCCACCTAAGTCAATAAAGGCAGTTCCTTGGTTTTTTTCATCTTCTGTTAATGCAAAGTAGCCTGATGCTAATGGCTGCAAATATATTTCTCGTATACTTAAACCCGCTCGCTCAACACAGCGAAGAACATTGTGTAAAAGCGTTTTGGATGTCGTTATCATTGTTGCATCCATTTCAAGACGGATGCCAATCATACCACGAGGATCTTTAATTTCATCAAGGTTGTCCACAATAAACTGTCTTGGAATGATGTTAACTAATTCACGTTCAGGAGGTATTGACATGACTTGTGCAGATTCTACCACTCTGTCTAAATCATCATCTGTAATTTCTCTATTTTCACTATTTACAGCGACAACACCTTTAACTAGCTGTAACATCGTCTGGTTAGCTGGAACGCCTAAAACGACTTCATGGATTTGATAACCAGTCATTCGTTCGGCCTGTTCTATTGCTTTTCGAATAGATTGTACTGTTGCATCAATATCAACAATTGCACCTTTTCGAACTCCATTCGACTTTACATTTCCGACGCCAATTACATGTAATTGCCCGTCACTCATTTCACCTATTAATACCTTGACAGAGGAGGACCCAATATCAAGGGAAATGTATAAATCTTGCTGATTCAATTCGCTGCACCTCCTTGAAAAATGCTCTTGTTTTCATTCTATTGTAAATTTGGCATAATGTCTAAGCAAATCGAGTATTTTGGTCAATTTTTCTCTCATTCTATGGAAGTTTTTTTCCGCTTGTGACGTTTCTCATCTAACCGAGTTAGTAATATACGCCTAATAATTGCTATATTTTGGAATAAACGTACTCCAAAAGCGAAAATCGCTGCTAAATACAAATCTATCCCCAAATTCACTCCTATAAAAGCTAATCCTGCTGCTAGAACTATATTAAAAAAGAATCCTGATACAAAAACTTTATCATCGTAAACTTGCTGTAATTGAGCACGAATACCTCCAAATAATGTATCTAAAGCTGCTAAAACAGCTATTGACAGATAATTTTCATACATAGAGGGGATTTGTATATTTGTTAACAAGCCAAGGGCAAGTCCAAATACCAAACCTAAAAATGGTAGCCACATATATTAATCTCCTTTTTTTACCTCTGCTAAATAATCATTTGTCAACGGCTGATCAAATGCTGGAATTTGTAACTGTTCAATTGGTTCTTCAATTACTAAATTAAAATTGTCTAAATAAAATGAGTCTATAAATGTTGAGGCCTGCAAGGAATTATACATTTTTTGTGCTGCTTTATAATCGCTTGTCCCAACAAATATCTCAAATGAAGGCGAAGACAGTGGTATACTGTTTACTGTTGTCTTACCATTAATATCCCGTATGGCTGTTGTTTGTACTACCCGATTACCATCAATTGAGACATTAGTAGCATTGTTCTTAAAAAGGGTATTCAATAATTGAGTTAACAAATCGGGTGAAATCTCTTTAATTTCATAGCCCATTTCTATCAGTTCAGGTGCAGGTTCAACTCGAAGTACAACACCTGGCCCTATAACTTCTGTTAATCCTGCTTGTAGCTTTAAACGATTTAATGTTTCATTTAAAGCTGCTTGCTGATTTACTTTTTCAGATTGCTCATAGCGATCCACTACTTCATGAAGTGAGCGAATTTCTGCCAGTAGTGCGGAATGTCTTTGTTTTTCTTGTGCTAATTCCTCTCTTATTGCCCAAATATCTCGTGTATCTCGCTCAGCTGGTTTTTGTATGGTATTGTATTGTACCGCTATCATCAAACCGATAATAAATAGCACGATCGTTATTCGGGTGTACATATTTCTTTTCAAAATAGCCCCTCCTAGACGTATCGTATGCCCCTCAGAATACGACTTTGAATTGTATAATTTTCTACAATCGACTATATAACTGAAGGCTAAATTAAACATGAAGTTTAAAGTATAGAACTTGTCCTAACTTTCTATTTTTACTTTTGGCATGGTAAGCTTCTGATTTTCTTCAAGTGACACAACAATATTGTCATTTAATAATTGATCCACCACGCCCCCGTTTAAGTTTAAAGAAGCTATTAATGTATCTGAATCACCAACCGCTTCGATTACAAACGGAGCTGGATGTTGTGTACCATCAATTGTTATTACTGGGCCATTACAGCGAATATAAGAACTCGCTAATACACGTTGTCCATTAATAGCAATAGCTTGCGCGCCTGAAATTTTTAGTTCATTTAACAATTTAAATACATGACTTTCATGGACAATATAGTCATTTGGATTTAAGGATTTTGGATCATAGTCTCCATCTTGAAGGGTTATGCGTATGCCCTTCCCCTCACTCTTTAGTTCACCGAGTAAAAGCCGTAAATCTTCTGCTTGCTCAACAAGCTTCTTGTAGTCCTTTTCGTTTGAAGCAAAGGATTTTTCATACTTCCGAATTTGTTCTTGTAAATGATTTAGTTCTTCCGTAAGTTCTTTATTGCGCTCTTGTTGAGTGATTAGCTCCTCACGATAAGAATCTTCTTGCTCAAAAAGCTCAGAATTAATAGTGCCTGCTTCTCGATTATCTTTCGCCTGGTTGTATGAATAGCCGATGATAAATCCTGTTGTTACACAAACAATTAGTAATTCGAATTGTTTTCTAGTAAAAAAACTACCTTTGCTATTCGTCTTCTTGTTGTTCATCTTCTGTCACTTCCTGGTTAACCATTTCACCATCTGCATTTACTTCCATGTCAATACTAATCTTGTTGTATTCCTCGTTAAAAGGACGATAGTATGAACCGACCTCTAAATCAATCACACCTTTTTCTAAGTTAGCAATTTGTGCGACGATAGAGGGGTAGTAATTTAACTTTTCCGCTAGTGTCTGAATAACAGCACGTACTTCGTAGCCATCATTCATATAAAGCTTTACTGCATTTGGATTTGCTTCATTACTATTCGTGTTAACCTGAGAAATTAAAGCTAATACTTCGGGCTTTAATTGTGCTAGCTGTTCAACAAGCTTATTAATTGTCTTTTCACCAGTTATCCCGATAAAAACAGGTGCATCAATGGGTGTATCATTTCCCGTTTGTTCAAAGCGCTTGCCGTTTTCTAGCAAAGGATAATAAGTCCCATCCCCAGCTAAGTACGCAACTTTTTTCCATTCTTTAATATCAATTGTTACGCCTTGTAACCAGTTACGGTTAACCTGTACTTCTTTTACCCATTTATCCTTTAATAAAATCTGTTCAATATCTTCCACTTTGAAACTCCACATTGATTTTCCTGGCGCAAGAGTACTTGCCTCCAAATAATATTGGTCATTCGCTAGCTTCGCACCATTGACAGTGATTTTATTGATGTTACTGTATGGAGATTGAAAATAAAGGAGTACTGCTAACACAATAAAGAAAAGTAATATTAGCACTATAAATTTCCGGTTTGTACGCTTTTTTCGTCGCTTTTTTAGCGTAGGTATGCGTTCTTCTATATCAATTACTTTCTCCATAAAAGTACTCCTCCTTTATATTTATTTCGCTAATTGATAAATAATACCTATTATTAACCACATTGTTACTAAAGATGTTCCACCATAGCTAATAAAAGGTAATGTAACACCCGTTACTGGCACTAAACCTATTACTACGGCTATATTTAGAAAAGCCTGCACCATAAGCATTGTGACTAGCCCGATAATCGCATAATAGGACGTTCGGTTTTTAGCCTGTACAGCAAATCTATAGCCTGCATAGATCGTTAGTACAAAAAGCACTAAAATAACGAGGCCACCAATCAATCCGACTTCTTCTAAAATAATGGCGTAAATAAAATCATTTTGAGGCTCTGGTAAATACAGAAACTTTTGTCGGCTTTGTCCAAAGCCATGCCCAAAAATCCCTGCTGGACCGATAGCCATTAAAGATTGCACCGCTTGGAACCCACTAACCAAGGGATCAGCCCATGGATCAAGAAATGCTTCTATACGCTTTAGACGATATGGCGCTGTCGCTATGAGACCTACTAATCCAGCGACACCAGCTAGCATAATCATGGCGTATAATTTTAGAGGATAGCCAGCGACAAAAAACAATAAAAACACAGATACAACGAGAATAAATACTGAGCCAAAATCCGGCTGCAACATGATAAGAACAACAGGAAGTAACAGGATAAAACCATGTCGCCAGTTAACAACAGGAGTGCCCGTTTTATGTTGGGCTAATATATGGCTCAAGTACACAATGACGGTAATTTTCGTTAGCTCTGCCGGCTGTATTGTTAATGGACCTACACCAATCCAGCTTTGCGAACCATTTCGCACTAATCCTATACCAGGAATCAGGACGAGAACGAGTAAAATTAACGAAAATATATAGGCCATTTTCCAAAAGGACTGCTCTCTCAAAATATTTAATCGAATCGTGATTAAAAATACGACAATGGCTACCACAAAGTATACGCTTTGCTTCATATAAAACGGCATTTTTCCACTATAATGAACGGCACTCCAATAGGTACCTGCAGAATAGACGAAAATAATGCCGATTATTGATAGCATCAAAGTTGTGACGAGCAATAAGTAGCTTTCTTTACCTCTCAGTAATGCCATCCTTCCAAGTCAAGTATATTCTAAAATAGTTACAGGCTCATTACAGCTTCATTACAGCATCAATAAAAACATCTCCACGTATTTCAAAGCTGTCATATTGATCCCAACTTGCACATGCTGGAGATAGTAAAATAACATCTCCTTCTGCAGACATCGGTGCTGCATATTGAACAGCATCTTCTACATTTTGAGCAATGACGGTATGTTGGACACCACACGATTTTGCAAATTCTACAAATCGTAAGCCAGTTTCTCCAAACGCAACAACACCCTTTACATGACTCATACAAGGGCGAAGCTCTTCGAAAGAATGTCCACGATCTAAGCCACCTGCGAGTAAAATGACAGGAGCTTGGAAAGCATCTAAAGCACTCTTTGTCGCTAAGCAATTGGTTGCCTTAGAGTCGTTGTAAATCTTACGACCGTTCCATTCACGTACGAATTGTGTACGGTGTCTAACTCCACCAAATGTCGCTAAAACCTCTTCCATCTTCTCTTTGTCACAGCCAACTAAAATACAAGCTGCCACGGCTGCTAGGATATTTTCTAAATTATGCTTACCAGGCAAGGCAATGTTCGCGCGATCCATGTATGGTTCACCTTGCCAATAAATTGTTGTATCATCTGCACTAATTCCATTTGCAGTACGCCCCTTCGAACTGAATGGAATCTTCTGTGCATGAGATTGTGTTGCATATCCAACCACTATCGGTTGGTCGGCATTATAAATAAAATAATCACTGTCATCTTGATTACGAGTTACGCCAAACTTCGCTTCAGCATAGTTATTAAATGTTCCATGATAGTCTAGATGCGCATCATAAAGATTCGTCAAAATAGCAATTTTAGGCTTAAACGTTTTAATCCCCATCAATTGGAAAGAAGACAATTCTGTTACAATGATGTCATCTTGATTAGCTTCTTTTGCGACGCCACAAGCAACTGTCCCAATATTTCCAGCAATTAAAGGATTTTTACTTCCGTTACTTAACATGTCGAATATTAAAGTTGTCGTCGTTGTTTTGCCATTTGAGCCTGTTATACCAATAAATGGTGCATCACTAATTAAAAAAGCTAGCTCAATCTCTGTCCAGACTGGAATCTCTCGACTAAGGGCATCAGCCACAATTCGATTGCTATAAGGTATACCTGGATTTTTTACCACTAACTCAAAGCCTTCATCAAGTAAATCTTCAGGATGGCGACCACAGATAACTGTAATCCCCTTCTGTAAGAGCCCTTGTGCATCTGGACTTTCATCAAATGGTTTTGAATCATTTACTGTTACAAATGCACCAAGCTCATGTAAAATTTCAGCAGCGGCCACACCACTTTTTGCTAGACCTAACACAAGTACTTTTTTATGTTGTAAATCTGTATAGTTTTTCATTAGAACGCCTCCGATAAGACTGCAATTAATGCTACTGCTAAGGCAGTTGACCAGAAGACAAGCACTACTTTCCATTCTGACCAACCGGATAATTCAAAATGATGATGAATAGGGCTCATTTTAAAAATACGCTTTTTTCGAAGCTTAAAGCTACCTACCTGCAAAATAACGGAAAGTGTTTCGATCACAAACACTAAGCCAACTAGTAAAAGCAAGAATTCTTCTTTTACTAAGACAGATACCATAGCTAATGCTCCACCTAATGCTAATGACCCCGTATCCCCCATAAATACCTTTGCAGGATTTGCATTAAATAATAAAAAGCCTAATAAAGCACCTGTTACAGCAAACGAAAATAGTGCAATATCTGCCTGACTTTGGAATAGCGCAATAACACCAAATGCTGCAAAGGCAATGGAGGCAGTACCCGCCACTAGCCCGTCTAGTCCATCTGTCAAATTCACTGCATTGGAGAAGCCTACTAACCAAAAAATTAAAAAGGCTACATAGAATACATCTAGATCAATAGTCCACTCCGTAAATGGAATAGCTAACGTTGTATCAAACGATCCTACATGTAGAAGGAAATACGCAAGAATAGCAATAACAATTTGACCAATCAATTTTTGAAGAGAGGTTAAACCTAAATTTCTTTTAAATACAACCTTTAAACCATCATCTAATAAACCTATTAAGCCGAATCCTGCTAATACTAATAAAAGTACTACGGTCTGTGTCGTTAATAAATCTAAAAAGCTACCTACACCAACAGTTGTTACGAGGATGGATATTAAGAAAATGATTCCCCCCATTGTTGGTGTACCAGCTTTTTTCATATGTGATTTTGGTCCCTCTTCTCGAATACTTTGCCCAAACTTTAGACGACGAAGAAGTGGAATACTAATTGGTGCCAGGATAACTGTTACTATAAAAGCAAGAGCTAAAATGGTAAGTGTTGTTGCGAGTTTCATTGAAAAATCTCCTTTAAATCTTGTTTCACTTTCTTCTTTAAGAAAAAAGCATTAACTTTCATTTTATTATTACTACCCTTCATAATAATAGTGGTTCTTTCCCATTTTTTAAAGGTAAAGTTATTTTAGTTCTCCAAATATAAATGAATGGTACCATCTTGTTTGATAACACTATCCACTTCAGGCAATTGATTACCAATTTTAGTCCCTTCTCCATGCCATTCAATACGGAATGGATAAAATTGCTTGGCAATATCATCCTTTGTTTGACCAATAAAATTCGGTACCTTCACAGTAATTGGGTCACCATAACGATAATCCTTTTCCAGTTGTTCCTTCGATTTTTCAATACCTACAAAAGGCGCAACATCCTCAATAATTTGCCCCACTATAGGTGCTGCTACAACACCACCAAACTGGGTTGTCTTTTTCGGATTGTCAACAGCTACATAGACAATAATTTGCGGATTGTCTGCTGGTGCAAAGCCAATAAAGGATACGATGTACTCTCCACTTTTATAACGGCCATTTTCAACTTTTTGCGCTGTTCCAGTTTTACCACCAATTCGCAGTCCATCTCGAAAGGCTTGTCGACCTGAACCATTCGCTACTACTGATTCCAAAGCACCACGAACCTTAGCAGAGGTTTCTTCACGAATTACCTGATTTTTAACAACTGGTTGCGTTTCTTGTATGACTTCACCTGTATTTGGATTAAATACCTTTTTCACAACATATGGCGTATAAAGCTTGCCTCCATTTATGGCAGCAGCTACTGCTTGAACTTGTTGAATAGGTGTCACGGCTACCCCTTGCCCAAATGAAGTGGTGGCCTGCTCAACAGGACCAAAGGCATCCTTGGAAAATAAAATACCCGATGCTTCACCAGCTATATTAGACCCTGTCTTTTTTCCAAAACCAAAGTCTTTAATATATTGTAGTAATCGCTCATTGCCTAGACGCTGACCTAATTCTATAAAGCCTGGGTTACAGGAGTTCTCAACCACCTCTAAAAAGGTTTCATGCCCATGTCCTTCACGTTTCCAACAGCGAAGCTTTGCTCCCGCCACCATCGTATAACCTGGATCATAAAAGGTTTCATGCTCCAAATCCACTAAGTTTTCTTCCAACGCAGCACTAAGGGTAATAATTTTAAAAGTAGAACCGGGCTCATACGTCATCCATACAGGTAAATTTCGATTGTAGATGGCTGGCTCTACTAATTGATATTCCGCTGGGTGGAAAGTAGGATAAGAGGCTAATGCCAAAATTTCGCCAGTGTTTGGATTCATCGCAATCGCTAGTGCTTGGTCAGCTTCATAGCGCTTCATTGCTTGCGATATTTCGCGCTCTACGACTTGCTGTACATCAACGTCAATTGTTAGCTCAATCGTAGCACCATCTTCTCCTGCTTTCCAAGCACTTGAAACATTAGGCAAATTATTACCTTTTGCATCTGTAAAGAGACGGATAGCAGAAGAATTAGCCTGCAGAAATTTATCATATTCATATTCAATCCCAGCTAATCCTTGGGCATCATACCCCGTAAAACCTAAAAATCGAGATAATAGCGTGCCATAAGGATAATCCCTAGAATAATCAACACCACTATACAATCCTTCAATTTGCATGCCTTGTAATTCTACTGCTTTTTCATAAGGTATATTTTTGCCTTCAGGTGCTAGTTTCACTAAGTACGCTTTTTTTTGCATTTTCTCTAATAGCTTCGCTTTATCCACTTCTAGAACCTGGGCAATTTTTTCAGCAGCTCCTTCAATATCATCACTTTGTGAAGGCATGAAATATAAAGTAGGCGCTAGCTTATTAGTTACAATACTCTCTCCATCTCGATCTGTTATATGCCCTCGTTCATTCGCAAATGGAATTTCCCTGTCCCAGTTCTCCTCTGCCTTAGTAGTCAATTCTTTTTGATCTAACACTTGCAAAAAGAACAACCTAACAACAATTGCCACTGCTACACACATAAACAACACATATAAAATACGTAAACGCTTTTTAGAATGGATAGAAATCCACTTCATTCGACATCACACCTTGTTTTTTACAACGTATGAAATAAAGTGGACTTCTATTCAGTATTATTCATCCTCTACTTCTTCAACTTCACCCTCAGAGGCAGCTTCAACGTCTTGTACAAAGCTTTCAGCAGGTGTTTTGAGCTTAACAACAATCGGGGAACTATCAGTGATGACGGTTCCAGCTGAAACGCTTTGACTTGCTACAAAACCTTCGCCGAATATTTCCATCTCTAGTCCAGTCATAGATTTGAAGACTAGTAAATTACGTAATGACCAATTCGTAAAGTCAGGCAATGTTACCTCGCCATCTGTCTTTAAAAATACAAAACTACCTTTTACCAGCTTTTGAGTGTTCGTTGGATATTGTTCAATAATTTTACCACCACTACCAACAACAATTGGTTGTAAACCATCATTGGCTAATTCTACTTCAACCGCTTCAGCACTTTGACCTGTAAAGTCCTGAATACTGACTTTATTGACATGTTGAACATCGTCTGGGTTGATATTAAGGTGCTTTAAGCTATTTAACATAACTGGATTAAAGACTTTTGATACTGGTACAGATCCAAGCTCATTGTTCAGCTTAGGTTTTTTCACTGAGACATATACAATTAGCTGTGGATCATCTACAGGAGCCAAACCTAAAAATGAATAAAGGTATTGGTTTGAAAGATATCCACCACTAGCTTTCGGAATTTGGGCAGTCCCCGTTTTCCCTGCAACCTCATAATCCTCCAATATAAAATCCTTCGCTGTCCCATGTTTTGATGTTAATGTTGAAGCTAGGATTTCTCGTACTTGTTTCGCTGTATCAGTTTTAATCGGCTGTCCTTTTTCAACAGGCTCATGATTTTGAATAATTTTCCCTGTAGAAGAATCAACAATACGGTCGATAACATACGGTTGCATCATCTTGCCATCATTCGCAATAGCAGTCATCGCTTGGATTAACTGAATAGGTGTTACTGTTGAACCTTGGCCGTAAGTTGTTGTTACTCGTTGAATAGGGTACTTCGATAAAATAGTACCTGCTGCTTCATTCGGTAAATCAATTCCCGTTTTATGCCCAAAACCAAAGCGATCCAGATAATCAATAAATACGTCATCGCCAATCTTAGTTAATAAATGGGCCATACCAGTATTGGCAGAGCGTTGAAAACCTTCTAAATAAGTGATTGGACCCCAACCATATCTATTGTGATCTCGAATCGTACGGTCAAATACTGTATATGAACCTGACATAAACCAATCATTCGGTGTCCATTTTCCCGTATCGATAGCTGAAGCAAGCGTGAAAGTTTTCATCGTCGAGCCAGGCTCAATTGTCTCCTCAATCACCTCATTCAGCCACTTCATATTTTGACTTTCACGTGTTTCTGGGTTAAATGTAGGACGCTGTGACATTGCTAAAATCTTTCCAGTCTTCGGATCTGCTACTACCGCGGTCATGGACTCAGGATTATATTCCTGTTCAACCTTTGTCATTGCTTCCTCTAAGAAGCTTTGGATTGTTTTATCAAGTGTTAAATAAATGTCGTCCCCATTTTTTGCAGGTGTAATCATTTTCTCACTGTTTGGAAGCAAATAGCGGAAAGCATCTGTCTCATATTCCACCTTGCCATTAACGCCTGTTAATTCTTTATCATACGTATATTCTAGACCCATTTCTCCCTTGGTTGTAACCGTGCCATCTTCATTATCTTTTTTGAGAGCATAGCCAATTAAATGCGAGGCAAATACACCATTTGGATAATACCGTTTTAAGTCACTCACAAAGAGAATTCCTGGTAATTTTTCTTCCTTTATTTTACTCATGACCTCGTG
The DNA here is from genome assembly GCF_027557635.1 of Lysinibacillus sp. JK80. NCBI lineage: Bacteria > Bacillati > Bacillota > Bacilli > Caryophanales > Bacillaceae > Lysinibacillus > Lysinibacillus sp. JK80. The sequence continues at coordinate 2,117,094 of NZ_CP058997.1, forward strand.
ACTAATGCCACGGCCTGCGCTACCAAACTCAACTTGATATAAAGGTTCACCATCACTTCTATATCGATTGTTCAATTTTTTAACAATCTCGTCTTCCTTTTCCTTCATCGCTGGAATATATTTCGCTAGTACTTTTGCCGTTTTCTCCGAATCCACTACATGACGAGGATTCTTTGGATCTGTTGTAGCCTTTTCGCTTACAATGGCAATCATGCGATAACTCAATGTATCCTCTGCAATTACTTGTCCATTTTGATCATAAATCTTCCCACGATTAGCTGTAATTACACTTTCCTTACCATACTTAGCTGCTGCTCTCGCTGCAAGCTCTTGTCCTTCCACTTCACCTGTAGCCTGTAATGTCACCATTCTTGTGAATAATAGAAAAAAGAGCCCTCCATAAAAAATTAATAATAGAAAGGCTCCCCATTGGAATCGAAATCTCTTTTTTTTCATTCTCCCGGCACTACCTTTACATTTTTCTCATTTTGAGTTAAACCGAGTTCTTTGGCTTTTTTCCATATGTTTTCGTATGTAGAAAGTTCACTTACACGAACCGTTAAGTCAACATTCTGTTTCGCAATCTCTTCTGCTTCTGATTCGATTTTTTGAATGTCTATACTTGTTGTTTGAATCGCTGCTTGTTTATTTAATACAAGAATTCCTAGTACAGCAATAATGCCAATTAAAACAATTAGCATTGTCTTTTCAAACTTCTGGTTCGTTTTTTTACGACGTATGATAGTGGGTTGTGGACTAGGTGGTGTTATCGGTTGTTGCACTTGTTGATGTTGGTGCTGTTGCCTTACACGAACTGCTGCCATTTACTCACGCCCTTTGTCGTTAATTTTCTCCACCACTCTAAGCTTCGCTGAACGCGCACGATTATTAACTGCCAATTCTTCATCAGAAGGAATAATAGGCTTTCGCGTAATAAGCTTTAAAGTTGGCTTCATGTCATCAGGAATTACAGGTAAATTTGGCGGTAATTCCGGTAATGATGACGCTTCCTTAAAGATTGTCTTGCATAGGCGGTCCTCCAATGAATGGAACGTAATGACACTAATGCGCCCCCCTACGTTAATCATATCAATCGCATCGACTAATGAATCCTCTGCTGCGCCTAGCTCATCATTAACAGCAATTCTTATTGCTTGGAAAATGCGCTTTGCCGGATGTCCACCTTTTCGGCGTGCCGCTGCTGGAATACCCTCTTTAATTAATTCTACAAGTTGACCAGTTGTTTCAATCGGTGCTGTTTTTCGAGCCTCTTCAATTTTACGGGCAACTTGTTTAGAAAACTTTTCTTCTCCATAACGGAAAAATATACGAACAAGATCTTCGTATGCCCATTGATTAACAACATCTGATGCTGTCAGAGTTGCAGTTTGATCCATACGCATATCAAGTGGTGCATCGTGGTGATAACTAAAGCCTCTCTCAGGTGTATCTAATTGTGGAGAAGATACGCCTAAGTCATATAAAATACCATCAACCTGCTTAATGCCATGAGCTAATAGTTCTTCTTTTAAGTAACGGAAATTCGAATGGATAAATGTAACACGCTCTAAATAAGGTGCTAATCGAATTTTCGCATTTTCAATAGCCGTCATATCTTGATCAAAACAAATTAAGCGGCCTTTATCTGATAATTGTTGTACTAGATATTCACTGTGTCCCGCACCACCTAGTGTACAGTCCACATATACACCATCAGGATCTATGTTCAACCCATCAACAGTTTCTTTTAATAACACGGTTGTATGATCGAACATACCACTCGCTCCTCTCAGGCCTTAACCTCATTCAACTATCACGTTGTAATGCCTATTACAAGTTAAAAATCAAAGCCAATCATATTTTCTGCAATTTCATTAAAAGATTGTTCAGATTCACTAAAGTAAGCTTCCCAAGCATCCTTAGCCCAAATCTCGATTCGATTTGAAACACCCAACACCACACATTCTTTTACTAGATGTGCATGCTGCATAAGGGTAGCTGGGATGTTGATACGCCCCTGCTTGTCTATCTCTACCTCTGTTGCTCCAGAAAAGAAAAACCTCGCAAATGCTCGTGTATCTTTTTTGGTCATTGGTAAACCTTTTAATTTCTCTTCGAGTTTTCGCCATTCATTCATAGGATAGCCAAATAGACAGTTATCGAGACCTCTTGTGACAACAAACGTTTCGCCTAAAGCTTCACGAAATTTTGCCGGTACGATTAATCGCCCTTTCGCATCAACGGAGTGTTGATATTCTCCCATGAACATACTACTCACCCCACTTTATTAAATAATGTACCACATCCCCCCACTTTCCTCCACTTTTTTTAAAAAAAACTTGACATTTTATCACTTAATATGCAATTAGACCTTTAGGAATTTTTTTGACATGTGCTAAATGATACAAAAAAAGAGCCACCCCTGGTAGGATAGCTCTTTAAATACTATTTATCTCGACATTATTCATCAAATTCACAGGATATCAAATTACTACTTAGGTAAAAAGTATCTGTTTATTAATTTTATAAATAAAGTAAATAGTGGTGTTTACCGATGCTATAATTTTGCTTCAGCATTTCAGTAATTAACATAGGTCCAAACTCATTGAAATATTGATACGGATTAAAGGATCTCTCTTGGAAACCATCATTAGGATATAATTCATTTTGCAATGTCATAAATTTACGAATCGTCGTTTCATGCTTACCTAATACAGTTTGTTCTATTTTTTGCTGTAGATAGTCAAATTGCTTCGCATGATTTTCTTGATTTTTCTCAAGAATCTTATCTAATTGCAGATGCTGTTTCTCTAAATAGGAGGCTAGCTCTTCATATTTTTCTACTAACAACTGCTGCATAGCTTGAATTTGGCGTTTGGCTTCACTGTCCTGTACATCTGCAATAAAACGTTCTTTCAGGTGTAATGCTTTCCCTTCCCATACGTCAGTAACAGTTAGTTGATGCTCGCGTAATAATTGCTCTACATGACGAGTGACAATAGTTATATGTAGGCGCGGAGCAAAAATCGGCATTTGTAAATCTAACACTGAAAATGCATTTTTCAGTGTCGCCCAATAAGCTAGCTCTCCTGGACCTCCAACAAACGCTAATACTGGCAATGTCATCTCCTGCATCAATGGGCGAGTTACTACGTTATTACTTAAACGTTCAGGATGATTATGCGCCACTTCTAATAGCTCTTCTTGTGTAAATTTAAGGTTTGCCGCTAAATTAACAAACAGATCATTTTTTCTTTCTAAAAGATGTCGCTCCCCATCTTCTACGTAAAATAAATTGGCTGCTTCATATGTTGCTAAAATAGGCTTACCATAGCCAGCACGTTCAAGCTCTTGCTCCTTTTCCGTTACTACTCTAGCAATTTCTTCATTGGATTGAATGATTTGAGCAAAATATTTATGTTCAAATTGACGGAATTGAAAGTTAGCGGCATCGATTAATAATAAGCCTTCCTCTTTGAATAATTGATTCATTAGACAGGCAAAGAAATCTGTAAATGTTTCACTATTGTTCAATGCGTCAACTAATTGCTTAATCAGCGTTTCTGTATACTCTGTTTCTCCAATATCACGAATAATTGTATTAATTAATTGCGTCATCGACTCTTTGTTGAGGGCTGTTGCAGAAGCCATCGTTTTACGTCTAGAGCGCTCCCCATAAGCTCTTTTTTTCAGCAATTCCCCATGTACCGTATAGGTGTGATTGATTTCTTCTAAGTCATGATCTTCTCCAGCTATCCAGAAAACAGGAATAACAGGCTGTTGAAGCTTCGTACTTTGCTCTTTCGCTAATGCAATAACTGAAATAGCTTTATGAACGGAGTAAAGAGGGCCTGTTAAGATACCTGCTTGTTGTCCACCAACTATTACCATAGCTCCTTGCTCTAGTTGTTCTAAATGTTCATTCGCTTTTTTGGATAACCCCAGCGGCTCCATAAATTGACGGATGATTGTTGTTAACTCTTTTTGATCACGGGAATTTCGCGCTAAATGCTCCGCTCTTTTCTCAAAAGCTTGATCATTGTATTCATACTCAAAAAATTGATGAATGGCAGTATTTGGCGACCAGTAATCTGCTAGTACATGATTTTTTATAGGTACTTGGATTGACTCCAGTTTCATTTAACATAAACTCCTCTACTCACTAAATCATTTCCTTACTCATAACAAGAAATTGAATTTCATTCATACTATGCACATGAGGCTTTCAATGTTGCCTTGACATTCAAATTGCTCAAAAAAAATCCGCGGCATCTATTAGCGGCTTTTAGGCAACAATGTTGCAGCAGACATTTCGATTTTAAAGCCATCATTCTCCCTCGAGAAGGATTTTCTATACCTAACTTTGCTTTCGGTACAAAAAAACATGCGCTGGTTCACTTCCTTATATCACTGAACTACGCTTCTAATTACGAAGGTTTATGAATGCAATCCATATTCTCATCCCCATAGAATGATTTTTATAACTATTTTAATGCTATTATTTTAACGCTTAAAGCTTCAACATGAAAAGAAAATGCTTAGACAACCTGTAAATATTCCATAATGGATTGGATAACACCCACGATACATATCAATAGGTAAGCCGTACTAAGTATTAAGAATAAAAAACGCCAAATTTTCTTTAATAACGGCTTTACTTCTATTTCCTTTTTAGTCCGCCAATCAATATATGTAAAAATCATGGCCATCATTATCGCGAGGATCACTAAAAGCGCTCCAACATTCACACGCCAAAGCACACCGATAGCTAACGGAACAGAAAAAAACAAGCACAATGTCGTAACATCAGAGGCTGCTCCAAAAGCATGTGTGCCTCGAATTTTAACTTTCCTGCCAACCAGATAAACAATTACGAAAAGAACAATTGGACAAAAAATAATGATACTAATAACTATATGTAAAAGGTCTTTCAACTTCTTTCACCGCTCTCCTCTATTGCAAGCACTTGATGATATAAAGTACGCAAAGTAGGTAAATTATGACCGTTTGCTAAAGCTTTATTTAGAATGACACCAACAATTGTTTCGATTTCACTTTTTCTCCCCTGCAGACGATCCGCTAGCATAGATGAAGTATTGTTGGCCGTTTTCCTACATAAGTCTATCACATCACTAAAAGATATGGTGTGTTCAATATCTTCAAAAGCTTCCGTAAGCTCTCGATAAATATTTTCTAGCAGTAAAAATGCTTGTTGATTAGTCACTAACTCTCCGTTCTTTACTTGCAATACAGCTGTCAATGGATTAATTAAGCTATTAAGTGCCGCTTTTGCAAAAAGCATTTGCTCTGCATTACTAGCCAATTCAATAGGAAATAAGGAACGTTGTAATTGTAGTAGCTGTTGAAAAGCCTGGTGTTCTCCTCGTTCTATTGCTATTTTAAATAGCCCTACTCCTCTATGTTGAACCGTTGAATGGTCCAACAATTGAGCTCCAAAGGTCACTGAACCAAAGGCGATATTTTTTTGTGGCAAGAGTAGTGCCTCCTCAAAATGCGCTAAGCCGTTTTGCATAAAAAGCAACGGCATTTCACTTGAGAATAAGGCTAATTGATTGTAGAGCTTTTGCAAATGTCCGTATTTAACAGCAATCACTAGTAAATCTTGTTTTGGTAGATTAGCCAAATCTGTAGTAGCAACAATCCTTTGCACAGTTTTAGTCCCATCAACGTTGATACGTGTTAACTTCTTGGCATTTAGTTCAATTACTTGTTCTTGCCTTCTGGCAACCAACGTTACTGGTACACCAGACTCCGCTAAAAAACTTGCTGTTAATTGACCAACTGCCCCTGCTCCAATTATCGCTACTTTCATTGTCTACACCCTTTCCATCTTTACTGATCAATTTTCCTCGATGTCATCACATCCAGATTGTTCCAAAAATACTCAAAACACTCTGTAATACTTTGAAGCAACACGATACTATTCACACCATCAAGCACTTTTTGGCGTGCCTCCTATAACAACAGACTTTAAACCCCCCATCTGATGCTCACCTCTGAATAGTATACTTTTCATAAAACTATAAGAATAAGGTGCCTTAGAATACATCTAAGGCACCTTCTACGCAGGTTCTTTTATTATACAGGATAGACTGATTATTGACGATATACAGAAAGGGTTTTATGTCCATAAAAGAAAAGCAATGTAATTCACGTTCCAAAAACCACGTAATCATAATTTTAATCTTTCATTAATGAATAACCTTGCTGAAGCCATTTCACTAGCTTCTCATGCTCATTTTGCAATTCCCGATGCTTCATTTCAAGCGTTTGATAAGCCTCCGTTAATTCGTCAAAACTTGTCAACGCTAATTTCAAATGACTTCGCATAGATTGTTGGGGCTGATTTCGCACAGCTAGTAGTGACTGACTATATTGACCACGCAATGTTTTATTCCATCGGAAGCCACACGCTTGTTTTGTACGACCTAGTTCTATGGCCGCCATTTCAAAGGCCTCTAGCTGTGTTTTGCCATTTTGCACATTATGCAATACGATTTCTGCTAGTCTTTCATCATCTTCCTTTGTCCATTGATCTTTTCTTTTTTTCAATTCCATAATCTATCACCCTCGCATTTTTTACTACTATATGCAAAAGCAAGCAAAATAGAATCATTGCATGAAAAAAGACAGTGATGATGTTTTTACTCTCAACACTGTCTTTATACATTACTTATTATTCTTCTTTGTCAAGAAATTATTAACCGCTTGATGGTGCGCTTCACTTTCCCACAACTTTGCACAGATACTAACTTCTTCCATCACACGCTCATACATATTTCGTTCACGCCACTTTCTAAGCTCAATCTCCTTATAAGCTTTATGAACAGAAGGATGAATTTTTCGCATATGTTCAATAAAATCGTTCAAGGCATCTTCTTTTGAGCCTTCAAAAACACGCATAGCCCATCCTATCTCATATAATAATTGCGCAGGGTAAGGCTTCGCATCCACGAGCATCTTCATCGCACGATCATGACGCAAACCTCGTTCAAATAAATATGTACCGCCACCCCAGCCACTTGTAATGGCTAGTGTTCCTTGGATAAATCCACATTTCGCATGGCTAGCTACTAAACGAAAATCACAAGCTGTTGCAATCTCACAGCCCCCTCCAACAGCGGTACCATTTATAAGTGCTATAGTTGGTACAGGAAGCGTAGCAAGGTCATATAATATTTTCCCCATCTTACTTAACATACCAAACGCCTCATCCTCTGTTTCCAAAGAATGAAACTCAGATAAATCCCCTCCTGAGCAAAACGATTTATCGCCAGCACCAGTCACTACTAAGAAACGCACATCTTCATGCCCACGAATATATGTAATGACTTCTTGAAGACCGTTCATCACATCATCATTGACAGCATTCCGTTTCTCTTCACGGTTAATGGTAAACGTCATAATGCCATCATGATTGTCAATCGTATAAGACATATTACTACCCCCTTTGTCGCAATGAATAAATTGTATCACACAATTATTTCACTATTGTAAAGAACTTCATAATCAACGAAATATTCCGTCTTTTTAAGCAAACAAAAAGGCTAGTAAAGAGCCATGGTCTCTCTACTAGCCTTTTAAGTGAGCAAACACTGTATTATTTGCTTACTACTTCTTTACCTTTGTATTGTCCGCAAGCTTTGCAAACACGGTGTGATAATTTAGCCTCACCACAGTTAGGGCAAGTTACCATACCAGGTACAGATAATTTGAAATGCGTACGACGCTTTCTTTTTGCAGTTTTAGAAGTTCTTCTAAATGGTACAGCCATTGATGGCACCTCCTTACAGATCGTCTATTCGTCTGTTTGATCAAAATACTTAGCTAAAGCAGCTAGTCTTGGATCCACTTTTTGTTCGTCAGCTTTTTTGTGTAGCTCTACGTCTTCATCTGTTGCATAAGACCAATTTTTACCTCCATGCACTTGTCCTTCAGAATCTTCCTTGAACACTTGCATTGGTACCTCAAGCAAAACTAATTCCTCAAGAACCGGTTTCATGTCGATGACTTCACCGTCAATATAGTGAATGTCTCCGTCATCGTCTCCTCGTTTATCTTCGTCAATCCAGCTAAAAATTTCAACTGTCTCAACTTCAATTGGAAACTCAACATCCTCCCATGTGCGAGCACATGGTAGTGTTAACGTTGCTGTCACAGTTAACTGACATGTCATTTGCGATGCACCAAAAGTACATAGCCCTTTTACATGAACGGGCGAAATTGCTCGAATATCCTGGTTTCGCTCCATCACTTCATCCAGCTGGACAAAGGCATCGATTGGCATCCCGTTTTGGCGGTATTTAGATAATTGATGAATTGACCATTTCATTCGTTTAATCACCTCGAGACAACACTGTTGATTATATAATGTGTAAAAATAGATGTCAAGATAATTTCTTGTCACCACTTTAAAACCCACCTATAATTATATACTATGAGAAGTGTATTTACTCCTAACAGTTTAAAATAAAGACACAAATTATAAGGGGGAGAAGCATGCAAGCAGTTGGAATTGTTGTTGAATATAATCCTTTTCACAACGGACATGCTTATCATTTAGAACAGGCTAAAAAAGCAGCACAGGCAGATCTCGTAATCGCTGTTATGAGCGGCACATTTTTACAACGTGGAGAACCTGCCATGGTAGATAAATGGACACGTACTAAAATGGCGCTTTCTGGCGGTGTAGATATTGTTATTGAACTGCCTTATGTCTATAGTACAGCACCTGCTACAGATTTCGCAAAAGGAGCCATTTCCTTATTAAGTGCTGTTGGTTGCAACTCTTTTGCTTTTGGAAGTGAAGACGGCTCTATACAGCCCTTTCTAAACACTTTCGAGCTGATTGACAGCCACCGTGCAGAATATGACCTGTTCATTAAAGACAGCCTTAAAACAGGTGCCAGCTACCCAAAAAGCCTACATTACGCCTATGAACAGCTTTCTCAGATGTACCCTGCTCCATACATCGATCTTGCACAACCAAATAATATATTGGGCTTTCATTATCTTGAAGCAGCGAGGGCACTTAACAGCAACATTAAACCATTAACAATTCCTCGCGTTGCAGCAGGATATCATGATGCATTAAAGGAAGATGCATCGATCGCCAGTGCCACTGGCATACGTAAAGCCCTTGCCTCTACAAATTCTTTACAAAGTGTACAAAATGTTGTTCCTACAGCTACTTTTGATTATTTAACAGACTGGCATACAAAGTATAACCAATTTGCAAGCTGGGAAACATTTTGGCCGTTATTACAGTTCACCATTATAAGACATACCCCTTCAAAACTTACTCGTTATGCAGAAGTAACAGAGGGCATAGAAAACGCAATTGTAAAAGCAGCCAAAAACAGCTCTACATTTTATAGCTTTATGGAAAAAATAAAATCTAAGCGTTATACTTGGACCCGCCTTCAACGGATGATAACACATATCTATACAGGGTTTACCAAAAAGCAGCTTCAAAGTTTTAACGCACCCTCTTTTATTCGGCTATTGGGTATGAGTTCGACAGGACAAGCTTATTTAGGTCAGCAAAAAAAGAATATAGAGTTACCCTTAATCAGTCGAGTTGCAGCTACAAATGATGCGATGTTAGCTATCGATATACATGCAGCAGAGCTTTATAATTTAAGTATCGAGCAAGGAACAAAGGATTTTACGTTGCCGAAGGATTATCAAACACCACCTATTCGTTGCTAAAGACATCAAAAGGGATGCTAAAGTCCTTTTAGCATCCCTTTATATTATTTTGGTTGAAGTTGCTTTAAATAATTGATAGCATCGTCAACGCTCTTCACTGGAACGATTTTCATTTTTGTTTTAATCTCTTTGGCCGTTTTGACAGCCGTTGCATAATTCGATTCTAGCTCTGGATACTTCGCTTTCATTTCTTGAGAGATTTCATCATCTGGTGCAAAAAAGATTTCCATACCGTCACGATCAGCGGCAATAACCTTATAGTCTATTCCACCAATTCTTCCAACAGATCCATCTATTAGCATTTCACCTGTTCCAGCAATTGCATAGCCTTTTGTTAAATCTTCATCAAGTAATTGGTCTAATATTTCAAGTGTAAACATCAGTCCAGCAGAAGGTCCCCCTATATCCTCTGTTTTCATCGTCACTTTCGGATTAGTTTCAATCGATTTGCTTTCAGTATAAGAAATACCTAAACCCGCTCTATGTTCTTGGGCGTTAGGAATTTCCTGTAGTGTAATAGTCTCCTGGTGTTGTTCTTCATTACGTATAAATTGAATGGTTACCTTATCGCCAAGCTGCTTAGGTTTTAATAGATCCACAAGCATTTGCTGGCTAGTTATTCTTTGTCCATCAACCTCGACAATTTCATCACCCGCTTTTAAAATACCGTCCGAAGCTCCTCCGTCTAAAACGTTTAATATGAATACACCATTAAAAAGAACCTTTGTCTCTAGCCCTGCTCTTTGGAAGGCTACATATTTGGCATTAAATTGTGAATCAGACATTAACTTTAACTGTCGAATATTATATTCCTCATCATCCTCTAAAGGATTTCGTACTTGTTCAATATCCATTAGCTTTTGATATTTTTGAACTTTCGCCCACAAATACGAAAATGGTGTGGCTTGCTGCATAGCAACTGTCATTAAACTTAAAGACCCCTCACTATCTGCCTCTTTACTATCCACAGTAACAAATTTACTGACATCATAGGCACTTCCAGGTTTCATAATATACGCGTCTAGTCGGTATAACATCATAAAACAAATCACGACTATCAACACTGCATAAATACTAATTTTTTTCTTCACTTGAAAACACCTCCTAGGACGCTTGCAAAACCATACGTTCATGTTTTTGCCTTTCTCACATATATTGATTTTAGCATTTGCCTATGTGAATGACAAAAAGTTGAAACGAGATGATAACATGTTTGCTACAATTCAAATAGTGCTCTGCGTAATTCTAATTCTCTTACTCTTGTTATTCCCACAAACCGCTCACAGTGGTACTGATTTAGGCTTAAATCTTTTCATGGAAGCACTTTTTCCGTACTTATTGCCGTATCTTGTGTTAACACAATGGCTTCTGCGTTTAACAGCCCCTATGCGTACCAAAACAAAAAGGGCTTCTTTATACGTACAAGCCTATATTATTAGTGCTCTTGGAGGCTATCCAACTGGCGCAACCACTATTGTTTATTTGAAAAATAGTGGTCAATTACACCCTAAAGAGGCAAATTTCTTGCTAGCTGTTTGTCATGCACCTAGTCCACTTTTTGTATTAGGTTTTGTAAGCCTTGATTTACTACACAGTAATACGTTTGGATGGTTGTTTTTATGTTTACTACATACGTTTAATATTTGTTGCCTAGTAACTGGCTACTTTTTCTTTCGCAAAACTGATTCACCTAATATCTCCGTACACAACACACCACTCTATAGTGCTCCATTTTCGGAAAGTATTAAAGAAACAGCCCCAACCATTCTACTAGTTGGTACAACCATCATCTTTTTCACAACGATTCAAACCATTGTACAACAAGGCTTAGATCAGCTGATACCAAAGCTTCCCTATACGATTGAGCTTTCCATAGCAGCTGTTCTGGAGGTAACGAACGGTCTTAAAATGACAGTTACAGCATTTCCAGATCTCCCCTATATCCATTTACTTGTTGTGATTTTGTTAACGATGCAAAGTATAAGTATTCACTTACAAATTTTTGTTATCGCCAAATCTGCAAAACTTTCTGTACGACCTTATATTAAATTCCGCCTCCTTAGCATAATCATTGTACCAACTATTTATGCTCTATTTTTTCTAAAATAACAATCGCTCTAAATATCAAAAAAGAGGATGTCATCGTTCTTTTGACATCCTCTGCATCCTTATTGTGTAAAACCATATTTTTCTTTTAAAGCCTTTACGACACATGTAGGGACTAGCTCGTTAACATCACTACCGTATTTCGCAACCTCTTTTACTATACTAGAACTTAGGAATGAATATTGATTTTTCGTCATGATGAAAAAAGTTTCGATTGTTTCATCAAGGAAACGGTTCATAGATGTAATTTGCATCTCATATTCAAAATCTGAAACTGCTCGTAAGCCACGAACAATTGCCTTCGCCTTTTTTTCCTTAGCATAATCAATCAATAAGCCTGAAGAACTCTCTATACGAACATTAGGTAAGGTTTTTGTCACTTCAGCCATCAAAGCCATACGTTCCTCTACAGAAAACAAAGGATTCTTTGCTGAATTGTTTAATACTGCTACATATACGATATCAAACACATCAGCCGCACGTTTAATTATATCTAAATGGCCGAATGTTACAGGGTCAAAACTTCCAGGAACTACAGCAATTTTTTCAGACAACTTATTCTCCCTCTTCCTCTGTACAGCGATAAACAGAAATAATTGTTCCGCCATAGGTTTCTTGTCTTGTTAAAACAAACTCCCCAAAATTTTGAGGTAATCCTATCTCTTTTGCATGTTCACATAAAATAATACCATCTTGTTGTATTTTACGGTTATCGACCAAAATCTGTACGAGGTCATAATATTCCTGCTGATGGTAAGGTGGATCTAAAAAAACGAGTTTAAATGTAATATCACGCTTTAATAGCGCTTTCACAGCGCGCTTTGCATCTATACGAAAAAGCTCTGTATATTCTTCATAACGGCATTTTTTTATATTTTCTTGTAGCACCTGGAATGCTTTAGGATCTTTCTCAATAAAAATAGCACGTTCTGCTCCTCTACTTAATGATTCAATCCCCAAGCCACCGCTTCCAGCAAACAGATCTAACGCTAAACCTCCATCAAAAAATGGCCCAATTATATTAAAAATGGACTCCTTTACTTTGTCAGTTGTAGGCCTTGTCGTATTTCCTGCTATTGCTTTAAGCGGCATTCCTTTGCGCTCTCCTGCTACAACTCTCATATCAGCATCTCACCGTACTTTCGTCTATATAAAGTATTTTGCAGCGAAAGGTTGGCCCTCCGCTGCAAAAGTTATTGTTGCTCTTGTTTTAATATTTGAATACGCTCATCCTTTTTTTGTAGTTCAACTAGGAATAATCGCTGTAACCAAGCTTCTTCTACATAATAATGATCAGCAATCTTAATGATTGGTTCAGAGATAGTCGAATACCTACGCTGGTTGAATACATAAAATCCAGGCTCTTTAGGGAAACGGAATGTACGATGCTCACTATTTACATAATAGCCATTCTTTCCTTCCGCAGCTGAGTAGCCGAGGTAAGGCAATAATGTATCTGCCGTATACAATACCTGTCCCTCATAGAGAATAACATGAACATCTTCCTTCAATGTATCATCCACATAGACATCACGTGCATCCTCAAATAAAAGTGGATAGGTTCCATTTTGCTGAGCTGCATTTAATGTAAAATAAGATGTCTTGGCATCTAATACCTGTGATAAGTACTTGTCCATTGTATCTGGTGAAATCGATTCATCTCCAAGCTTTTTCAATGTTTCCTGCCAAGCTTGTTGTTGAGCATCCGTCATGTAATCATTTAATGTCTTGATGATTTTCTTTGTTTTTTCTCCACCAATTGGATCGCTTATTAAATAGGATGCCACAACTTCAGGCAACCATTCTGGGGAATCTACAAAATTATATTGTGATTTGATTTGTGATAAAATTACTTCTTGCTCTACAGCTTGTGCAGTAAGTGTTGGTAAAAATAACAATCTTTCGTCATGAACTGCTACTGGACTTTTTTCTTGAATAATTGCAATATGCTCATCACTTAGAAGCTGTAAATTTTTTAATGACTTTAGAAAATCATTAGGGACTTCTTGCTGGGCATAAATTGATAACACCGGTGTCTGTTCTTGCGCTTTAAGCTCCCCGGCTTGCCAATATAAATCTTGAACAGTACCGTTTCCTCTAAACATGGTGTAATTGACAAGTACAAGTTGTTGTTGACCTACTAGGGGCAAACCCGTAACCCATTGTCCTTTCACCTTACTGTCTGTAGAAATTGAAACAATTGAATACGATGCTTCACCATTTATTAGTGTAGCAAAAACATTTTGAAGGAGCATCTTATTTTTTAAGCCACCCTCAATTGGAATTATGTATGACACAGATTGTGATTTTGTCTCCCCTTTTGCAAAGTAAGAAACTTCATCTGATAAACGATCACAGCTTTTTTCATTTTCAATAAAGCAACTAGCGTTTGTTGCTTTTTCTGGCCATTTAATTTTCACCTTTTGATTTGGTAGGTTTTTAAAATGTTGACGAATATCTAAGCTATTTTCGCGATAGACAATTTCTATTTCCTGAGAATAATGAAAATCCCCTATGCCTGTTTCTAAATCAGATGAATAAGCATGGTATTGGAAAAATACCGTTCCTGTAATGATTAGTGCTAAAATAGAAAAAAAGCTTAATGCAAATTTCATGTGCTTGACCTCCCGCAGCATGATACTATGAATATTGGAAAGGATGTGCAATTATTATGCCACAACAATTTATAGAATTAGGTGAAGGCTATGGTGATGTTTACGAACTACTCGAAATTATTAAAACCAACCAGGAACGTTTTCATCAAGCCTTTTTACTAACATCTACAAAAGAAGACAAGAAGGTGATTTCTTTAGCTGTCGCCCTTAAACCAGTCGGCGAAAGTAAGTTCATGCCTATTTATATTTGTCGAGAAGGCATCCCATACAATGAAGAACAGCCAACACAGCGACAAAAAATGTTTGAAGCACAAATAGAACAACTCGGTCGAAAAGCAGTAGTTGTAGAAATAAAGCACTCATCTATATTTTCGGAATCAAAACTATTTTATCAATACTTAATAGGTATATTAAGACTAAATAACTATATACCTGCATTAACATAAGTTTATAGACCTACTTTGTAGTCATATTCCTTTGCTTTATCTGGTTTTGCATTTTCATATTCAGTTTTTACAAAAGGACGATAAGACGCCACAACGTCTTTCACAAATGGAAGGCGTTGTAGTTTTGTTGTCATCATGTCAATATCCTCACGATCGCAGTAAAGCACTACGTATTTTTGCCTTCTAGAAATATAAAGAACATGACCATATTTCCGAAGTGACTTCGCATGTTTTAATTGATGGACGTAAACGATTAGCCCTTGTCGTTCGTTCATAGTGGATTCCCTCATTTCTTACATAAAAGAATACCATAGACCAGAAAATGATAGCAACAGAGTTTAGCTGACAGAACGCTCAATTTTCCGTTATAATGGAAAAGCATACGACGTTGAACATCGTGAAGATGAATCAGTTGTTTTAATTAAATTCAATTGTAGCATCATTACAGGAACAGAAGAATGCTGAAAGATGATCATGCCTCAAATGAACCCTTTACAAGACATTTGCACCTCCATAATGATTGTTTTTCAAATAGGATGGCAAAAATCGGCATAAAAAAATCATCATTCACTTATATAACTAATTTTAATAGTAGGCCCTGTACTTACTACTATTGATTAAACAATGAATTCACTATTACTTTTTATATGAGGATAATTGTTAAGGAGGACGAATATGGGTAAGAAAACAAAAATTGCGCTTGCAATTGCAGCAGCAAGTGCAGCAGCTTGGGCAGGCAGTAAAGCTATTTCAAAACCACAGCAACGCGAAGGTAAACAAGCATTACAATTCGAACGCCCCATAATTCTTGCACATCGTGGCGGAGCTCTTTTAGCACCAGAACATACAATGGTTGCATTTGAAAAAGCTGCACAGCTAGGTGTCGATGGCTTTGAAATCGACATTCGCCTAACGAAAGATGAGGAAATTATTGTTTTCCATGACGAGACAGTTGAACGTACAACGGATGGCTATGGGCTCATTGCAGATATGACGTTGGCAGAAATCAATGCCTTGAACCACGGCTACCAATTTGAAGATTTAGAAGGAAATTTCCCATATCGAGAGGATAAATTAAAAGTCGTAACTTTACGAGAGTTGCTTGAAGCCTATCCAAATATGTTAATCAACATTGATATCAAAGATGCTCCTGATACGTACGAAGGGAGTCTGATGCCTTCTAAACTTTGGCGCTTAATTGAAGAACTTCAAGCTGAACATCGTGTTGTTGTGACAAGCTTTTATGGTGAGCAAATAGATCGTTTTAATTTATATGCTCAAAATCAAGTAGCACTTGGTGCAGGTGAATCAGATGTCAGAAAAGCATTTGCTTCTTTCTCAAGTCAGTTTGGACATTTATATCACCCTAAAGTGGATGTTTTTCAAATTCCTCCAAAGTCAGGGGTTATTGCATTAGATTCTCCTAAATTTATTCAGTTTTTAAACAACCTTAATATTCCTGTCCACTATTGGACAATCAATGACCTAGATACGATGAAAAAATTACTCAATAATGGGGCAAAGGGCATTATTACAGATCGTCCGGATATTGCAGTTGAGTTATTACAAGCTCAAGAGTCTAAATAAGACCAGGAATGAAAGGGAAGCATACTGAACTGATGTGCTTCCCTTTCATGTAAATGTTAGATCCATTATTACTTCCCATTACAGTAATACTTAAGTTAAATAATCTATGATTGCATCAGTTACTTCTTGTAGTGTGGCAGCTCCACCCAAATCAGGCGTTTTTATACCCCGCGCTAATGTTTGCTCTATAGCATTCAATATCCTTGTTCCCACATCTTGATAACCAAGAAAATCGAGCATCATCTTACCTGTCCAAATTTGTCCAATAGGATTGGCAATTCCTTGACCAGCTATATCTGGTGCAGAACCATGGACAGGTTCAAACATTGATGGATATAGCCCTTCAATGTTTAAATTTGCTGCAGGTGCAATACCAATGCTTCCCATAATGGCACCGCCTAGATCTGTCAAAATATCCCCAAATAAATTCGATGCTACGATAACATCAAAATTTTCTGGCTTCATCACTAAAAATGCCGCTAGTGCATCAATATGATTAGATGCTTGACCTACCTCTTCATAGTCTTTTCCTACTTGAGTAAACACTTCATCCCAAAAAGGCATGCTATATGTAATCCCATTTGATTTTGTAGCACTTGTCACATGTCCATTACGTGTTTTGGCTAATTCAAATGCATAGCGCATCGCCCGTTCTGTACCCTTTCTTGTAAAAACAGCATTTTGGATTGCCACCTCTTCTTGACCACTATGTATTCTTCCTCCGCTTTCAGCATACTCCCCTTCAGAATTTTCCCTTACAACAATAAAATCAAAATCATTTGGTTGTCGTAAAGGTGATGGTAACCCTTGAAGTAGCTTTGCAGGTCGTACATTAATAGATTGCTGTAGCTCACGTCGAATTTTAATGAGAAGGCCCCATAATGATACATGATCCGGAACCAAGTTAGGCATACCAACTGCACCTAAAAATATTTGGTCATACTGTTTTAACAGCTCTATGCCATTATCAGGCATCATTTTTCCTGTCTCTAAATAGTATTCACAGCCCCATGGAAAAATTGTCCATTCAAATTGAAAGCGTCCATCTAACAAAGCTGCCTGATCAAGAACTTTTATTGCAGCTGGCACAACCTCTTTTCCTATTCCATCCCCAGGTATTACGGCAATTCGATAAGTTTTCATTAATGCTTCCTCCTTGAATTTAATTATAAAAAAGACTGTAAACTAACTCAGTTGCCTTCGAGTTGTCTACAGTCTAGAAGAGATATGTTATATACACATCCTATTTACGCTGAGCAAGAGCATGAACCGCCCGAGCCACATCCACCTCCGCAAGATGAACCAGATGCAAAGAATGGATTACTAACAGGAACTTTTACCGCTTCTGAGACCGTTTTTCCTATTAATAGGCTAATCTCATCCAGTAAATCCTGAAAATCGTTTTCAGCAATTTTCAAGGCTGAAACTTTCTCATTTAAGTCAAGTGCCCTTTTCTGTTGGCGAATCGACTTCATAATTGTATGGTAGTCCGGATGATATTTTCCGAAACGTTGTACATCTTCGTACTGCTCTTTCATGCGATTAAATGCATATATAGCCTCTACAATTTGTGCATCACTATATACAGCTTCATACGCTTGTTGTAGCGCCATCGCAGGTTCTGAGGAAAGAATCATCTCACAAAGCGCTTCCGCCTCATCCAAAATGATTACCCAGTCAGAGGTCATCATCATCTTTAATTCCCCCAATCTCTTTCCCATCATAACAGATTTTATGGTAATTTTACATTAATGATAATTTTAATGAAAGAGGTTTTCCAAATGATGACAACATCTAAGGAGCAGGTTGAACAGTTAGTGGCCGAGATTTTACAAGACAGTACCGAGGAAGATGAAGAAGTTTTATTACATCTTTTAAATGGCCTACGGGAGAAACAGCAAGGCATTCACCGTCGTTATATTAATGCTACTTTACATATGGTAGGTAAATTTGAGCCTGAGGTCAGTGAGGTCCGTATCCCTATTACACCGGTCATCCATAATACGATAAAGGTGCCACACGGAGGTATTGTTGCAACGATTGCCGATGCCGCTATGGGAGGGCTTGCTTCGCGCTCTGTGCCTGAGGGCTATAATGTAGTTACTACGAACATGAATATATCGTATATTGCTACCACTACAAATAAAGAATTGATTGCACGTGGTCGTTTTGTTCATAAGGGACGCCAAACGCTTGTCATGGAATGTGATATTGAAGATGAGACTGGTCGCAGGCTTGCCGTTGCTACAGGATCTTTCTTCGTTATTCAGCGTCGTCCGTAATTAAACTCGCAAAATAGTCTTTAATACATTGTTGATCGGAAAAAGGGAACTTTTGATTTTTAATTTGCTGTGTTTGTTCATGCCCTTTTCCGGCAACAAGGACAATGTCTCCCTTTTCTGCCTTTGCTAATGCTTGATGGATAGCAAGTTTGCGATCTAAATAAATTTCATAATATTGTTGCTCTGTAAAACCAGCAATAATACTTTCATTAATCACAATAGGATCTTCATCACGAGGATTATCTGTTGTTAAATAAATAACATCAGCATATTTACTTGCTACTGCCCCCATTGCAAAGCGTTTCGCCTTGTCTCGATTTCCTCCACAACTGAAGACAAGGTAAATTGTTTTAGAGCGATCAAAGGTTTGCAATACTGCTTGCAATGCTTCTGCTGTATGGGCATAATCTACATAAACATCAATTCCTAATGGATTTTCAATCTTCTCTAGCCTGCCCTCTGGTAGCCTTAACGACCACATATGTCCAACTATATCTTCCATAGGGACACCTAAGCGCCATACAGCCATTAAGGATGCAACAGCATTTTGCACATGGTATTTACCGACAAAAGGAATTTCTACAATATGCTCACTCGCGGAAGTCTGTAAACAAAGTACGGTTTTTCCAACTGATTCACTGACGATTTGAATATGTAAATCATTGTGATTATCAAAACCAAATGAGCAAGATTTTTTCTTATCATAAATACCAACAGAACGGCAAAAATTATCATCTCCATTTAATACTAGCTTTTTTGATAAATCCGCTAAACGTTTCTTGGCACGTTTATAAGCTTCTAAACCTCCATGATCTTCTAAATGATCTTCTGATAAATTTAAAAATACACCACAGTCAATGTCACAATGATCGAGCCTATGCTGCTGCAACCCCATTGAAGAAGCTTCTAATACAACATGGGTCACACCTTTTCGCACACATTGCTTAAGAATGGGGTGTAATTCTTTAGCTTGCAATGTTGTTAATTGCTCATAAGCCGTTTGTTGTTTCTCACCATTGATGAAAAAGCCAACCGTTCCAATAACTGCTGCATGTTTATGTAGTGCATTTAGAAGCTGACTAACAAAATGGCTCACTGTCGTCTTTCCATTTGTACCTGTAATGGCGATAACAGTTAAAGCTTCTGCTGGAAAAGCAGCAAGCTTCGCACTTGCATACGATAAAAATAATGCTGTATTTGGAACCCATACAAAAGGAATTTCTTTATCTATAATTGGCAAAGAGATACTTTCTTCTGAAACGATGGCAGCAGCTCCACGTGCCAATGCCTCTTTGACAAACCGACTTCCCGATGTTTTTTTACCTTTTCGCACAATAAATATATCACCAGGTTGTACCGCCTGTGCATAGTCCTCTACACCAGTAATTTCTGTCCGTATAGATCCTCCCGTCACGCTACATGGCCAGTCTTTTAATAACTCTGCTAATTGCAAACCTCATTCCCCCTTTCAGTTCTCTATCATATGACGGCGTTTGTAACGGTGTGACGAAAAATGTAGAAGCCTAAAAGAAGGAAAAACTCCACATAAAAAATGAAGACAAGCCCGTTTGTTGAAAGCTTGTCTTCATCTGAATATTCTTCTGTTATGGTAAGGTTTGATTTGATTTATCTGTAGATTCTTCGCTATCTTGTTTTTCATTTTTCGTCTCTTCATTATCTTGCTCTTCTCTACCCACTTCTTGTGTAGTAGGTTCAAGATATATTTGTGTATAATAATCTACAAAGGCGCCAGAACCAACGCGGGTATATCGATCATTCAAAAGAACTTTTCTATGTTCAGGAGAATTTGTCCAGCCATGCATGGCTTCAATCGCATCAAAATAAGCAGTTGCCAGGTTTTCGTTCGCTTCACTATACTCGATTTTTTGCGTCTGTAATCGTTTTTTTAGATCCCCATAGGTTGGAGATTCATGCGCTAAAAAATTTTGCACCTTCATGTCCTCACTATGCATTCTTGCTGCTTCCTCCAATGATTCATCCATTTCTAAAGGAAGTAAATCATGATGGACTCTTGTTACATTTAGCAAATCGTCTAATTGTTTAGCGCTAGCCACATCAATTTCTTGCTGTAAGAAAGAGGAAGGTGGAGCACGTCTAACAAGCTCCCCTTGATAGCTCATTTCATATGGCTGATGAAGGACAAGTGTTTCACTGTCTGTATATCGTATCCCTTGCAATTCACTTGTCTCCCTATCTATGTAAAGCTGTGCATAAAGACCATCAAATTTGATAAGCAGCCTTGTTTGCATATCTTCTTCACTCATTGAGAAAATGAAAATATTTTCGCCTACAGTGGCGGCTACCTCATAATCAATGATCGTCATTCTGTATATTTCATCACGTTTTTGGCCTACTTTAAAAGGAAATGCATCAATTTCTTGTCCTGCTATGTAAATTTGTGTCACAATATTATTATCAATACCAATCATAAAAAAAGTTGAAACGTCTTCATTGTAGACCCACCATTGATAACCGAATGAAGACGGCTCTTTTCTTGCAGGCTCCCCATATTGTTCTAAAACAGTTTGTGTGCCTTTTCCTATCAATGTGGATATACCCGTTTGTGGACGTGTCATTGCTCCTATTGCAGGTTCCTGCTTTAGCTGTGTTTGAGGTATGATATTCGAATTGGTATTTGGGCCTTCTAGTGGCTCATTTTCCTTAGGGGTATTAAAAAACATAAAACCAATTAATGCAACTGCACCACAAACCATTAAAATGCGGAATAAAGCTTTCATACAGGGCTCCTTTTCATCACCATTATTGTAAGTTATTATATCAATTGTAATTGGGTTGACACAATGTTGTCATTGCAACAATGTCGAATATGCTCTATTATAAAAATGAGCGTATACTTTGTACGAGAACCTAAAGGAGGACTATACATGTATTTTGAAAATACTAACCTTGAAAATTTAACAGCTGATCAAGAGCTACTTGTCAGCATTATGAAAAAACATGGTTTAGAATGTGATGGCGGCTGGGATTACGAGCGTATGACATTCGATAAACGATTCGATACTCGTGAAGGTCGTTATTACCTACGCGTATTCGCATATGCTATTTCTGGTGACGTAGGTGCACACGATGCTATCCTTACATTAATGAAACCAGTCCTTGGTAAATACTATTATCCGCATGGTGTTGAATATGGCGATGACGAGGTTTATCCAGCACACCTTGTAAAAAAATGTGAAGAAATCTTAAAAAAGGTTAAATTAGAGTTAGATCAATTCTCAATCGAGCCTACAAATAAAAATAACTTTGAACCTGTTAACGCACGCTAATCTTTCGTACATTGAAGTGACGGCAAGTAAGCGTAAATAGCTTCATGGTTGTAAAAAGACTGGTGGTCCAGTCTTTTTTTATTTTGAGTAAAAAAAAATTTTTTTCTCATACTACCTATATCTATTACAAGATGTAGGTGAGAAAAATGTTATCATTTTTTAATCGTCCTTTTTTTCGTCATCCCATTATTGTTATTGCAATGGGTATACTGATCCTTTGGTCAATCTCCATATCATTACCAATTTTACTTGCCTACTTAACCGCGTTATTGTTAGAACCAATCATCGTTCGAATGAGCAAACGGTTTAGAAAAAAACGGAAAATCGTTGTCTTCTTCTTTTTTTTGTTTTTTCTAAGTATATCTTTATTATTATGTACACTTATCCTTTATATAAGCTGGAAACAATTTTCTTCCTTTATTATTGATATACCTGATTATCTTAATCAATTGTCTGCCCTATGGATTCAAATGCAATCAAAGCTCAGCAATTACACCTATCATTTACCTGTAGAGCTAGTTTCACAAATTCAATTTATGATTGCAAAAGCTTTAGCATCCATCGAAAAATTTTCTTTATCCTTAACGAACGTCAATGTTTGGTCAACGTTACTAACATATATTCCCACACGTCTTTTTGATATATTTGTTTATTGGATTGTGTTGTATATGTTGCTTTTAGAATTACCAACAATTAATCGTAAATTATTATCGCCCGTTCCTTTTCATTACCATCAAAAAATTATCTTTATTGGCCAACGTGTTAAGCTAGCCTTATTTGGATTTCTGAAAGCTCAATTACTTGTAGGGATAGGGATCTTTGCTATATCATTCGCTGCATTTTATTTTTTAAAAACACCATTCCCTATATTGTTAGCACTTTTACTTGTTGTTTTAGACTTTATCCCTTTTCTTGATTCATTTATTTTATTAGTCCCATGGGCAATCTATCAGGTCTTTGCTGGCGATTATTTATATGCAGCTGTCTTAATTTTACTAACCATTGGACAATTTCTAGTCCGACGAATGATTGAGCCAAAAATTATTGGCGATAAAATTGGACTTTCTTCCTTGAATACCTTTATTGCCATGTTTATTGGTTTTAAAATCTTTGGATTTATTGGAATATTAATTGGTCCGTTACTGGTTGTCGTAGTGCTTTCACTATTCCAACCAACTATAAAAAATCTCCCTCCTACACAGAAATAAGGAGGGAGATTTTTTTAAAATCCTAAAATGGCTTTAATTACTGATGTTGTTTCACCAGGCTCAAATAAAATATACAATAATAAATAAACTAATACACCTGTTATAGCAACAAAGAACCAAATAATACTTGTAATTGGCCCAATTCGTCTGTGTAATTTAATGTTCATTTTCAAACCTGAAATAATACTAACGATACCAAACACAGCTCCAGATGTCGCTAAAATAATATGGAAAATCAAGAAGAAGGTATAATATGGTTTTAAATCTTCTCCACCGCCAAAAGCTGTATTTCCAATAAAGATTGTACGGGACGCATAGATGATAAAGAAAATAAGTGCTGCAACACCTGCAGCAAGCATCACTTTCTTATGTCCCTCTACATTTCTTTTTATAATTAAGCCCCACCCTATCGCTACTAGTACAGCACTAATAACGATAAACGATGTACTAATAGTAGGCAATATTTGCAATTCCATTGTCAAAACCCCTTACACAAAGTAAATTTCTATTCTTCAACTAATGTTGCTGTTGACTTTCCCACTTCTTTTGGTGGGCAGCTAAAGCGTCAGCAGTGATTTTATCCGGATCTTTTTGCTCAGATCGATACCATCTTGTGAAGATCGTACCAATTAGTACACCAAAAATAAGCTCTTGTAGGATTTTCATTAACACGCCACCTAATTGCTGATCTGCAACTGGTTTCATGTCTGTAAATAGCTCTGGTCCAGATAAAGATAATCCTGACAATGTAGAGGCTGGTACACAAAGCTCCATTGCCTTTAACCATGCATCACCGTTTGTATATGTCTCATACATTGCATTTGGCGCAAAGATGATTAATCCACAAGCAGGTGTAATTAAAACAGCATTAGCAATAATATACGCCAATTTATGCAAAGGCTTCATTTGATTACTATTTGGCATATTTTGAATTAAAGGCCAGTACATAAACACTGCAGATAGAAATAATACAAATGTATAGGTACCATGTAATGTTTCATTTAATTTAATGTAATCCAATATGGACGGTAAATGATAGAAAGAAAATAGACCGATAAATACAAAGACAGCAACAACTGGTAATGTTAGCACTTTAAACAAAGTTCTAACTACAGGTGCCTCAATAGCCACCTTCCAAACCCACCAGGGAATCCCTTTAATTAAGAAAATAGGGACCAGCAATAACAGAATAGCCATTTGCACCATGTGCATGGTAAACATAATATGAGCCATTAAATCAATCGGAGATCCTTTGATAATATAGATGGTAATCATAGCTAAAACAAAGTAAATAGCTTCACTTTTTTTCAAAGGTTCACTTACTTTAAAATCTTTACGCCACTTTGTTGTGACTAAAAAATAGATGATTGTTATAAAAACAAGAACCCCTATTAAATACGGGCTCCACAATGCTTGGAAACCAAATATACTAAGTGGCATATGGAACGCACTCCTTTAAACTTCAGTACTCCTATTATAAAACGCTTACAGCTATACTGCAATGAACGAAAGGTGAACAAATGTTAAGTTTCAACAGTGTTTGCCTCTTTGGATACCTAAATAACCTCAAAACATAAAAAAAGCACGTTCGTACAAAATAACGAACGTGCTTTTTTGGTGATTACCACCAAATGATTGTCAAAAATGCTAAGAAGAATGTAAATGCGATTAAAATTCCCATCCACATGAAGAAACCAATAACACCACCAAAGTGAGTTTTTTTATCTTCTAAGTGCATGAAAGAATAAAGTTGAAGTACAACTTGAACGCCAGCCAATAATAATACGAATGGCATAATTAAGTATTTAGAAAAATCAGCTGCAACTACTGCGAATGCGATAAAAGTGAAGAAAATCATAATCGCAAAGTTGATTACTTGTTTACGCATATGAACGGCATTATGATGACGATCATACTCATACTGTGCCTGTGACTTAGCAACTATAGGTGTATCGTGTGAAGACATTATCCGATCACTCCCATCAAGTATACTACTGTAAAGATAAATACCCAAACTACGTCGATAAAGTGCCAATATAAAGCAGCAACGAAGAATTTAGGTGCATTGTACAGGTTTAATCCACGTTTAGCGTTACGGATCATTAAAGTACCAATCCATACAAGACCTAAAGTTACGTGGAAACCGTGTGTACCAACTAACGAATAAAACGCTGTTGCGAATGCAGATTGATTAAATGTAAAACCAAGGTGCACATAGTGGTTGAACTCATAGATTTCAAGTGCTAAGAATCCAAGACCTAAAGCTAATGTAATCGCTAACCAAGTTTGCATACCTTTAAAGTTAAAGTTACGCATATGGTAAATTGCATAAACAGATGTTAGTGATGATGTTAATAATAACATCGTCATAGCAAATGCTAATGGTAATTCAAATAAACCTTGAGTTGTGAACTCCATGCCAGCTGGCCCTTTGTTCTTAAGCGCTAAATAAGTAGCGAATAAACTTGCGAAAAGTACAACTTCACAGGCAAGGAAAATCCAGAAACCAACGACTTTATTTTTACCTTCCATCGTAGCTTGTTCAGGATGATCTGGCCAAGTATGAGGAGTAAATTTAGTATTGAAATCCATTATTTATTTCCTCCTTTGCCGTAAAGATGTTCTTCAATTTCAAGAATTTCTTCTTTGTGTAAATGGAAACCATGATCGTCTTTAACAGAACGAGCAATCATCGCACCAAATGTAATTGCTAAACCAATGATTAATACATAAATAGACCATGGCTTATCTGCGTCTGGATTGTAAAGTGCACCAAATGCTGCAATAAACATACCTAATGAAATAACGAATGGAATCGCTGAGTTATTTGGCATATGGATATCACCTAGTGGCTCAGCAAATGTTACTTCTTTATTACCTTCTTGTTTTTCAATCCACCATGGATCTAAACCACGAACAAGTGGAGTTTGACGGAAATTATAGAATGGAATTGGTTGTGGAATTGACCATTCTAAAGTACGTCCATCGCCCCATGGGTCGCGTCCTGCTGGTTTGCCCTTAATAGACATTAAGCAGTTGATTACCATTAAGATAACCCCTACACCCATCATTAATGCACCGATTGTAGAGATATAGTTGAATTGATCCCAACCTTGACCTTCCATGTAAGTGAATACACGACGTGGCATACCCATCAAACCTAAGAAATGTTGAAGGAAGAATGTTAAATGGAATCCGATAAAGAATACCCAGAAAGTAATTTTACCAAGCGTTTCGTTTAACATACGGTTGAAGAAAATTGGCCAGTAGAAGTGCGCTGAACCGAATAATGCTGTAACGATACCACCAACGATTACGTAGTGGAAGTGAGCAACGATAAAGTAAGAATCATGTAACTGATAGTCAAGAGGTGCAGATGCTTGCATGACCCCTGTAACACCACCCGCAACGAATGACGGGATAAATCCAAGTGCATAAAGCATTGGTGTTGTAACTTTAATAGATCCACCCCAAATAGTTAGGATCCAGTTGAATACTTTCATACCTGTTGGAACCGCAATTGCCATTGTTGCAACAGCGAAGATTGCGTTTGCTGTTGGCCCAAGACCAACTGTAAACATATGGTGAGCCCAAACCATGAACCCTAAGAAACCAATTAAAATTGTAGCGAATACCATTGAAGAGTATCCGAATAGACGTTTACGAGAGAACGCTGGAATAATCTCAGAGAATAAACCGAATGCTGGTAATACTAAGATATAAACCTCTGGGTGTCCGAAGATCCAGAATAAGTGTTCCCAAATTACTGTGTTACCACCCATTGTATGGTCAAAGAAGTTACCACCGAACATACGGTCAAATAACATCATTAATAAACCAATTGTTAATGGAGGGAATGCGAATAAGATTAAGGCACTTGATACAAGAGCAGTCCAAGTGAATAATGGCATACGCATAAATGTCATACCTGGAGCACGCATTGTAATAATCGTAACGATAAAGTTAAGACCTGAAATTAATGTACCTGCCCCTGAAATTTGTAAACCAAGAACATAGAAATCAATACCATGTCCTGGAGAGTATAAAGATAATGATGCATAAGAAGTCCAGCCCGCATCAGGAGCGCCACCCATAAAGAATGACAGGTGAAGGAATACTGCACCTAGGAAGAATAACCAGAACCCTAATGAGTTAAGGAACGGGAATGCAACGTCACGCGCACCAATTTGTAATGGTACAAGCATGTTCATAAATGCGAATAGTAGTGGCGTAGCAGCTAGGAATAACATTGTTGTTCCATGCATTGTTAATAATTCATTGAAAAAACCAGCTGATACGAAATCATTATTTGGTTTCATTAATTGAATACGCATTAATAATGCTTCAAAACCAGCGATAGCGAAGAACAATGTACCGGCTAATAAATACATCACTGCTAACTTTTTATGGTCAACAGTAGTGATGTAATCCCAGACAGCTGCTCCAAAGCCCTTTTTCTGTGTGTATGAGCTCACAACTTTTACCTCCCTCAAAATTTGTTACATAGAACGAAAATTATTTTTCTACTGATAAGCCCATGATGTAAGTTGCAAGAGCTTCAATTTCTTCATCAGATAAATTACCGTAGATAGGCGCAGTGCCTTCAGCATTCATCATTAAGTTACCTGGTTTAAATTCCTCAGGGTTTTTAATCCAAGCTTTTAAGCTTTCTTCATTATGCTCTAAGAAACCAGCAACACGGTTACGGTCACCAAACGTAGTTAAGTTTGGACCTGGTGTACCGCCTGCTCCTGAACCAGAGATAGCATGACAGCCTAAGCAGCTATTTGCAAAAGTTGCTTCACCAAGATCTGTTGAAGCTTTGTCAGCAGTTTGTCCTTCAGTTGCTTTCATTGCATCAACCCATGCATCAAATGCGTCTGGGCTTAATGTTTTTACTTTAAAGTCCATTAATGCATGTGAAGGTCCACATAATTCAGCACATTTTCCATAAAATACGCCATCTTTAAGATCTTTTGATTCTTTATCGAATACTAAGTAGAATTTGTTTAAGTTTTCCACGTTTGTATCCATTTTACCGCCTACAGCAGGAATCCAGAATGAGTGCTTAACATCGGCAGCTTTTAAATTAAAGTAAACTTTTTCACCTGTTGGTACCACTAACTCTTGAGCCGTTACGATACCTTGGTTAGGATATTCGAATTCCCACCAGTATAATTTTGCCGTTACATTGATTGTTAGGGCTGTTTTGTTCCCTTCTTCATCTACCTCATCCATTGCAGCAACATCTGCAAATTTATAAGTAGTTGTAACAACTGGTACAGCGATAATTAATAATAAAATAATCGGAATAACTGTCCAAATCACTTCTAAAGTATGACTACCCTCTACTTGCTTAGGGATAACATTTTCACCTACGCGTGCACGACGGTATTTTAGGAATGCAAGTAAATAGATAACAGATACTATTACTACTACTAGCGTCATAATTACAGTAGTTAACAGTAATAAATTTAATTGTTGTTTACCTACTTCTCCAGATGGTTTTAGTGTAGAAAGATAATCTTCACCACAACCTGAAAGGAAAACCATCATCACTGCTAGAAGTGAAAAAAGACGCCATTTTTTAAGCCCTTTCATCATAGCTTAATTAAACCCCTCTTTCTTTGTTGTATTTTCATGTGTACCTAGGACATCAGTTCTGTCTATATGAATTCTTATAAAAAGAAAGAATCCCTAACTTTAGCTAAACACCGCAAATATTATGATGGCTACAAATAGTATGGTCATATGATTCAACGAATAAATAAACATTTTATTTGCCCATTTCATATCATCTTTTGTTGTAAAGCCTTTCAGAGCTAGTATTAACCAACCCAAGTTCAATGCAGTAGCAAGAGTTAAAAAGCCAATTCCAAGCTCTGTTAAAAGGAAAGGTAACGGTAATAATAAAAGAATCCAGAATAACATTGAGTACTTTGTACGTTTAAATCCCTTTACAACAGGTAGCATTGGTATTTTAGCTGCACGATATTCCTCAGTCCGTTTCATTGCAAGCGCATAGAAATGTGGTGGTTGCCATGCAAACATGATAAGGAATAAGGCTAGTGCTCCTGGACCTAAGGCAGGCTCAATCGCTGCGAATCCAATAACAGGAGGAATAGCCCCCGAAATACTACCTACAACCGTGTTACTAACATGCTTCCTCTTTGACCACATTGAATACAGAACGACATAAGCAAATATTCCTACTAGTCCCCACATGCCGGCTGCAAACGATGCCGCAAATAACAAAATTTCACCTACAATTAAAAATGAGAGGGCAATGGTCAACACAAAGTTTGGCTTAAATCTGCCTGTCACTGTCGGTCTTGCCTTAGTTCTTTTCATGATGGGATCTATATCCTGATCAATGAAGTTATTCATTGCACCTGAGCCACCAATGATTAATGCCGCACCCAGCATGGTGTAAAATATGACATCAAGCTCTTGCAAGAAATGTCTACTAGTAAACTGAAAAGCCAGCCACATCCCTGTAAACGTTGTGACAAGATTCGAGTTAACGATTCCAATTTTTATTAGTGCTAAGAAATCTTTTACAACAGATGTTGTTTCTGGACCAGGATTTCTAGTAGCCGCCAGTGTACGACCGTTTGACATAATACCTCTCCTTTCATTTTTGTAAGCATATTCCGCTAACAATAACTATAGCGAAATTTGCGATTGATTTCTAGACATTAAGTGAAATTTAGATGAAGTTGTAAAAATTAGTTTTGTCTAGAAATATAATTAAAAACAACATATCTATAGTAAAACATTTTCTAAAATGAATTGTGAAGGTTAAAGCACGAAATTATGAACAATTTGTGAAATGGAATCGACATCTAGTAGTCCCTTCTCTTTACAAGTTGTTTTTTATACGTATTTTCGATATTATCTAGTAGCAGAAACATTACGTTCTTGTAATGTTGATAGATAAAGTAGGTGACTCATTTTATGCAACACAACAGGTATTTGAAGTGGTTTGCTGTTGCCGCTACAGTAGGGATGCTCCTTATATTACTAGGTGGGGCTCTCGTTACCAAAACAGATAGTGGCCTAGGCTGTGGTCGAAACTGGCCTGATTGTAATGGATCTCTTATTCCAAAGGAGATTACACCAGAAGTCCTTATTGAATTCTCACATCGTCTCGTAACAGGAGTTGTATCTATTTCAATTCTTGTGTTAACCGTTTGGACATGGCGTAAGCTCGGACATATTCGCGAAGTAAAACTATTAGGTTTCCTAGCAATGTTTTTCTTAATCGCGCAAGCTCTTATTGGAGCAGCTCAAGTATTATGGGGGCAAGGTGATTTCATCTTAGCTCTACATTTTGGGATATCTCTGATTTCCTTTGCCGCTGTTCTTCTTCTCTCTATGATTGTATTTGAAGTCGATCGGAAATTTGATGCCGATAACGTATTTATCGGTAAAAAGTTACGTTGGCATACAATTGCTGTCACAATTTATTCTTATTTAGTCGTTTATACTGGGGCGCTAGTTCGACATACAGATTCGAGCTTAATTTGTCCCGATTGGCCATTTTGCTATAATGAAACACCTTTGGCACCCCCGAATAATATGTATGAATGGGTGCAAATGGGACATCGATTAGCTGTTCTTATTATTTTCATTTGGATAGCATACATAACTTGGCACGCTGTAAAGGAATATAAACATCAACGTGTTATCTACTATGGATGGATAATTGCCTTTACTATAGTAGTTTTACAAGTTATTGCAGGTATGTTAGTAGTTCTTACTAAACTGAATTTAACGGTAGCTTTACTGCATTCATTATTTATTTCCCTTTTATTCGGTTTATTATGCTATATGATCATGCTAGTTGCTCGAAGTAATTATAATGAGAAAAAGAAATAGCCCAGAAATAGCCCATTAAAAAAGATTCGCCACCAAAGATGTGTCGAATCTTTTTTCTATGACTATTTTTGTTTCTTCATAGCTTCAGTCCCTATAATTCCAACAATTAAAATAATCATGGATACCAGTGCATAATCTTTAAAAAATGTTGTAAAAGGAATGTCGAAATATCGACAAATTAGCGTTACGAGACGGCCTCCTAATAAAATTAAACCAATGACTAACATCCAGTTAAATAGCGCTCTAAGCATTTTTTGGCCCCTCTACTTTCATTGCTGTCCATATAATATTTGTTACTTCGAGACTGTAATCCTCTGCCGCAATCGCAAGCGGTCCCCCTATAAGCATATATTCACCAATCGCTCCTTGAATTACTTTTGCCATTACATTGACAGAGCGAACACTAAAAGTCCCCTGTTTTTTACCATCTTCCAAAATATTACATAATGCCGTCAATAGTGGGTCTTCCTCTTCATCTGGCAGTTTATAGTAAGGGATGTCATGTGCAGTCCGAGCGTTGAAGACAATTTCTAATAATGCTGCATTTTCTTTTGGGTGTGTCGCTTGATAAGCAATGCTTGCCTCTATGAAGTTTGCTAATTGTGTGACAGGGTCACTGGCAGTATATGTTTTTGTCAAAATGAAAGTTGTGGATTGCTCAATTAGTGCTTGCAGACTTTGGTTGATTAAATCTTGTCGATCTACAAAGTGATAAGAAATTAATGCTGTGCTAATAGAAGCACGTTTAGCGATTTGTGCTAAACTTGCCTTTACATAGCCTATATCATCAAGTGTCGCTATCGTAGCTTCAATAATTTGCTGCTTTCTTGCTTCCTGAATAAAGGTATTTTTATTGTTATCCATAGAATTCTCCTGATTGATTGAATAAACATTTTCCTGATTAAGTAATCAAATTTTATATGATTTATCGCTTAAACACAATAAAAAAGGTTATGTAGATACTAATAAAAGCATCTAATAACCTTTTTTTCATGACTATTTATTCAATTTCAATTAATAGATCCCCTGTTGAAATGGCATCTCCTGCACTTGCATATACCTCTTTTACAATGCCGTCTTTAGGTGCTTGGACAGTTGTTTCCATTTTCATGGCTTCTGTAATTAACAGGTGATCACCACGTTTAACAGGACTACCTTTAGAAACAACAACTTTCAACACAGTACCTGGCATTGTAGCACCGATTTGGTTTGGATTGCTTGGATCGGCTTTTAATGCTAAATTGCCATCAACCTCAACAGTCATATCTTGAATCACCAATTCACGCGATTGACCATTAAGCTCAAAGTAAAGGACACGTGTTCCATTGTGTTGTGGTTCCCCGATTGAAACGAGTTTAATAATCAATGTTTTCCCTTTTTCAATTTCAACCTCAATAATTTCACCAAGCTTTAAGCCATATAAGAATGTCGGTGTGTCAAGAACTGAAATATTGCCAAAGGATTCTGCTGTTTTCGCATATTCCTCAAAGACTTTTGGATAAAGTGCATAAGCCAGTACATCTTTTTTCGTAACTGGGCGATTTAACTTTTCCTCTAGCACAGCCTCTAATTGATCAAATTGAATAGGCTCTAATAATTCTCCTGGACGAACTGTAATTGCTTCTCGATCTTTTAACACTACTTGTTGTAATGCCTCTGGGAACCCGCCATGTGGCTGCCCAAGATAACCTTGGAAGAATTCAATCACAGAATCTGGGAAGTCAATCGTTTTCCCTCTTGTTAAGACTGTATTTTCGTCTAGATCATTTTGCACCATAAATAAAGCCATATCACCTACCACCTTGGAGGATGGTGTAACTTTAACAATATCACCAAATAGTAGATTTACACGGGAATACATGCGTTTCACTTCTTCCCATCGATCACCAAGCCCTACAGCTTTTGCTTGTTGCTGTAAGTTACTATACTGACCACCAGGCATCTCATGTACGTAAATCTCAGAATGCGGGCTGATCATGCCACTTTCAAAATCTTTATAGTATTTACGAACATCTTCCCAGTAGTACGATAATTTTTCTAATGCATCGATATCCGCTCGTACCTCACGTTTGCCGCCCTTCATTGCATAGTACAAGGAGTTTGCACTTGGTTGAGATGTTAGGCCTGCCATAGATCCAAGCGCTGTATCAATAATATCAACACCTGCTTCTATCGCTTTAGCATATAAGTAAATTCCATTGCCACTAGTATCATGTGTATGCAAGTGGATTGGCAGACTTGTCGTCTCTTTTAACTCGGAAATTAAACGGTACGCCGCTTCCGGTTTCAATAAACCAGCCATATCTTTAATCGCTAAAATATGGGCACCAGCTGCTTCAAGCTCTTTCGCCATATCCTTATAGTATTGCACTGAATATTTCGCACGACTGTCATCGAGGATATCCCCCGTATAACAGATGGCTGCTTCAGCAATTTTTCCTGATTGACGCACAGCATCTATCGCTACTTCCATGCCTTTAATCCAATTTAAGCTATCGAAAATACGGAATACATCAATTCCTGATGAAGCCGATTCAGCGATAAATTCTCGGATTAGATTGTCAGGATAGTTTGTATAACCAACAGCATTAGCTCCACGCAGTAACATCTGGAATAACACATTCGGCACTTGCTCACGCAGTTTCGCTAGCCGCTCCCATGGATCTTCTTTTAAGAAGCGATATGCTACATCGAATGTTGCACCGCCCCACATTTCCAGCGAGAATAACTGATGCATCATGCGAGCTGTTGCATCTGCAATTTGATACATATCCTGTGAACGAACACGTGTTGCAAGCAGGGATTGGTGAGCATCGCGGAATGTAGTATCTGTTAGTAGTACGTCTTCCTGTGCTAAAATCCACTGCACTAAGCCATCTGCTCCCTGTGTATCTAAAATCTGCTTTGTACCTGCTGGTGGTACAATTAAAGGATCAATTTTAGGTTGGTTTGGCTGGACAAAGATAGGTTTTGACTTCTTCTCTACACCAGGGAAGCCATTTAAGGTCACATTCCCAATATAGCTTAACAGCTTTGTTCCACGGTCTTTACGCACAGGGAACTCGAAAAGCTCTGGTGTTGTATCAATAAAGCTAGTATCAAAGGCCCCTGATAAAAACTTTTCATGAGTCACCACATTATTTAAAAACGGAATATTCGTTTTAACGCCACGAATACGGAATTCTTTTAAATTACGATCCATTTTCGCAGCAGCTTCTTTAAAGTTCATACCCGAAGTAGAAATTTTCACCAACAAAGAGTCATAGTATGGTGTAACGACAGCACCCTGGAAGCCATTCCCAGCATCTAATCGCACGCCAAAACCACCACTTGAACGGTAAACCATTAACTTTCCTGTATCTGGCATAAAGTCATTTGCAGGGTCTTCTGTTGTCACACGTGCTTGAATGGCATAGCCAATCATTGGCATATCTTCTTGCTTTGGCATATGAATTTCTTCACTGTGAAGTCCATAGCCTGCTGCTACCTTAATTTGGGCATGGACGATATCAACACCTGTAATCATTTCTGTAATTGTATGTTCTACTTGAATGCGAGGGTTTACCTCGATGAAATAAAAATCGTCTCCTGCGACTAAAAATTCCACTGTCCCTGCATTTATGTACGAGACATTCTTCATTAATTTCACAGCAGCATCGCAAATACGATTTCTTAACTCTTGTGAAATCGAATGAGATGGCGCAATTTCTACCACTTTTTGATGTCGACGCTGAATTGAGCAATCACGCTCATATAAATGCACAATATTGCCATGTTTATCGCCAATAATTTGTACTTCAATGTGTTTTGGTTTTATGATTGCTTTTTCTACATATACTTCATCGGAACCAAAAGCAGCCTTTGCCTCAGATTTTGCTCTTTCATAGGAGGAAGCAAGATCCTCTGGCGTATGGACTAGACGCATCCCTCGACCACCACCGCCAAGTGCTGCCTTAATCATAACTGGATAGCCATAATTGCTAGCAAACGTCTCTACCTCTGCTAGATCGGCTACTGGGCCATCTGTACCAGGAATAACAGGAATCTCAGCCGCAATGGCTTGAGAACGTGCTTTGACCTTATCTCCAAACATATCTAAATGCTGAGAAGTTGGTCCGATAAAGACAATGCCCTCTTCCTCACAGCGACGTGCAAATTCCACGTTTTCTGATAAAAAACCATACCCTGGATGAATCGCATCAACATCTGCATCTTTTGCGATGGCAATAATACCTTCAATATCTAAATAAGCATCGATTGGTTTCTTGCCAGCTCCCACTAAATAAGCTTCATCTGCTTTAAAGCGATGAAAAGCACCACTATCTTCTCTTGAATAGATGGCAACAGTTTGGATATTCAGCTCCGTACAAGCACGGAAAATACGAATTGCAATTTCTCCTCGATTGGCTACGAGAATTTTGTTGATTGATTCCATAGGTATCCCCCTTTATGATTGTGTTTTTTTCCTCTCTACCTTTTCAAACATAGAAACATTGATCAATATTCCCATCGCTAAAGATAGAATGATTATAGATGTACCGCCATAGCTTATAAAAGGTAACGTTACACCGGTTAACGGGATTAACCCGGTTACACCCCCAAGATTAATAAATGATTGCCAGCCTATCCAGCTCGCAATACCAGCCGCAATCATGCGTGCCAATGGATCTTTTGTCCGCAATGCAATAGAAAAACCTTTATATACAATAAATCCCAAGCCACATAAGACAATCAAAACGCCCCATATCCCTAACTCTTCCATTATGATTGCCATAATAAAATCTGTTTGTGGTTCAGGCAAGTATCCTAATTTTTGAATGGATTGACCAAGGCCCCGCCCTTCTAAGCCGCCTCCGCCAATGGCATAATAACTATTCACCACTTGGTGACCACTACCATCCTCATACTCAAATGGATTTAAGTAAGACAATATCCGTCCTTTTCGATTTCCTGTTAGTAGCTCTCCCTTAAATATCCATAGAATACCAAGAATAGCTGTACCAAACGCACCTAATACACCGAAAAATTTCCAAAATGTTCTAAATGGAATACCACTTGAAGCTACAACTGAAACAGCAATACCACATAGAATAATCACTGCTCCTAAGTCTGTTTCAAAGGCTACCCCAGCAACCACTAAAATCCATAGAAAAATTGGGTAAAAAATTTCAGTCGGTTGTAGCTTTTCAAACGTATATTTTTGCGCTTTTCGATAAAAAGCAGCTGCAAAATATAAAATTATAAATAGTTTCGCATACTCTGAAGGTTGAAAATTCCCTAAACCTGGGATAGCAATCCAACTTTGAGAGCCTACTTCTTCTGCCCCATTCCCTGCTACTTTTACCCATGTAAATAACACAACCAATACAACAGTTAGCAATAACATAATATTCTTATTCGCATAATGTTTATATGGGAAAAATGCTGTAATGATAAAGCCAAGAAATGCCACCATTAAATTGGTCACTTGCTTTTGATAAAAATAATCAGGTGCTTGACCTTTTTGAACAATAGCAACCATCATACTTGAACTGTAAATCATTATTAATCCAAATAAACTTAATAATAGGACCGTAAAAAATAAGGGATAATCAAAATTTTGTGCATAGCGTTTTAAGTATTGTCTCATTGGAAAACCTCGTTCTAGTAAAAAAACTCAAAGCGCAAAGAAGCGTTTGAGTTTTTCTTTTTATTTGTCTGTATACGCGTCGTGTAGTACAGAAAGTTCCTTCTCGAGTGAATCGAGAATTTCTTTGCCTTTTTCACGTTCAATCAATCCAAGCTTCACAGCAAAGTCAATTTCACGTGATAGACCGAACATTTGTGTATCTAATACTTCCTCATATAAAGGGCATTGTGGCATTGTTAAATGATCCATTTGTACTCGAATAAGGCGAGCAATCTTATCTGCATCAGCAACTAATAGCTCCAAAGCCTTCTCTTGAAAAGAAGTTTGTGATTTCGTATCCATGAGGACGCCCCCATTATCTGATATTTCTTCGATTCTATCTTAATAAAGTTTATCTTTTAGTCGATAAAAATGCAAGTGTCTTCATTGGAAAATAGAGAATTCGAATTATATTTCTTTATTATCTCTAGGCATTAGCGTTATACTATGTCATGGATATACAAGATTTGAGGAGGATTTCTATTATGGAAACAATAATTCCTATCACAGGTGCAGTCACATACCAACTAACATTAGATCCTACTGTGTGGATTTTCGATGATCGTAAATTAGATTTAAACACTTACTTCACTACTCAAAATGTTGAGGAAGATGCTGACGTCAAATATATGCGTGAAGTAGGAGCACACTGGTCACGTGAAATTATGGAAGGAGCAACTTTCCCACCTACATTAAAATCAGAAAGGAAATTTGACCGTAAAGGAATGGAGACAGGTACATTTGGTATCGAATTAAGTCATTTCTTAAAGAATGCTGAAATTAAACCAGAAGCGACAAAAATCGTCTTAACTTGCAAAGATGGCGAAGAATATCCTTTTACAATTGAAGAAGCTTATACACTTATTTTAAAATATAGCCAAGACGGTAAGCCTCTTTTAGAAGACGGTCCCATCCATGTATTACTAAGAGACGGTTCAAATATTGACAATCCTATTAAAAACGTATCAGCCATTCGCGCTGAATAGGAGGGAATGCAATGCGCGTTAAATGCGTTATTTGCGATACGATTCATAATTTAGATGATAATTTACCTTTAGCAAAAAAATTGCGTAATCGACCAATTCATACTTATATGTGCGATATTTGTCATGATCGCATTTCGGAAAATACTGTAGCACGAATGGAAACAGGCAATTTCCGTTTTTATCGTACTTCACCCCAGATGGATAAAGAATTTTAACTAAAGAACAGATTAAAAAGAGGTGCCTCTATTTTGAGACACCTCTTTTTTATACTATCCATTATTTTTAATAATCGTTTTTTCAACTAATTCTACAACTTGATACATAATGGTAGCAAAAAAGGCAATAATCAGAAGTGACATAAGGACAAGGTTAAAATTAAATACTTGGAAGCCATAGATAATTAAATAACCAAGTCCTTTTGAAGCTACTAAAAATTCCCCTACTATAACCCCTACCCATGATAAGCCAACATTCACTTTCAAGGTCGAAATGATTGTAGGAAATGAGGCTGGCAAAATGACCTCACGAAAGATTTGCCATCTTGTCGCTCCAAAGGTTTGTAAAACCTTACTATAATTCGGATCGACACCTTTAAATGCCGTATATACAACAATCGTTGTTATAATGATGGATATTAATGCACCCATAGCTATGATAGAAAAATAACCTGGGCCGAGTGCAACAATCAAAATCGGACCAAGTGCAACTTTTGGCATCGCGTTTAAAATTACTAGATAGGGATCGAGTACTTTTGATAGTAACGGGGACCACCACAAGACAACAGCTATTAATGTTCCTAATAAAGTCCCCGCTAAAAAGCCAATAACTGTCTCCATTAATGTAACACTCACATGCAATGTTAAAGAACCGTCAATGACTTTCTCAATAAATGTATGCCATACATGAGTTGGCGAGCTAAAAATTAACCGATCAATCCATTCTAATCTTGAAAGCAGCTCCCATCCACCAAAGAATAGCAGTAAAATAATAAGCTGATATATTCGAACATAGCGTTTTTCTTTTTTTAACAATTGCTGATATTGCTTAAATAATGTATTATCCAAGGCTCTCCAGCTCCTTCCAAATAGTTTGGAAAATATCTGCATAGGCTGGATGCTGTCTTACATCAAAAGGTGATAGTTCATTAAGGGCTTTAGGTATTTCAAACACTTTGTGAACTGCCCCTGGGTTTGCAGAAAATAGAACTACGCGCTCACTCATTGCGATTGCTTCACCAATATCATGTGTCACAAGAATAGCAGTCTTTTTATAAGTTTTTAATGTTTCCACCACTAAATCCTCAAGCTTTAATTTCGACTGATAATCTAAAGCTGAAAATGGTTCATCTAATAATAAAATTTTAGGATTTACAGCTAAGGTACGAGCAAGGGCCACACGTTGCCGCATACCTCCTGATAATTCTCGAGGGTAATTGTTCCCCACATGCGGTAATCCTACTTCCTGTAATAACGCATTGGCCGTTACTTTATGTGTTTTATGACTTTTCTCCATTATTTTCAAGCCGATTGTGACGTTTTCTTCAATGGTCTTCCAAGGAAATAAATAGTCCTGCTGAAGCATATAGCCAATGCTTGATTGATTACTTGCTGATAGCTTTTCACCATCTATATAAACATTGCCTTCAGTGGCAGGGAATAATCCTGCAATAATTGATAATAATGTGGTTTTACCGCAGCCACTCGGCCCAATAAACGAAACAAACTCTCCTTCATGAATGGCTAAACTGATATCACGTAATACTTCCTTTGCCTGTGTACTTGAAAAATAACTATGGTGAATATTCTCCAGCTGTAAAAATTCCATATTACTCAGCAGCCTTTTTGGCAAAAGTAGTGTTCACAAGTTTTTCATACTCCACTCGTTGAGGAAGTTCACCTGCTTCCTCCATAATTGTTTGCAAGTTATCCCACTCTCCTTCATCAAGGATTGGGTCAGTAGCATAAGAGCCTTGTGCTTTATATCGCTCAATTACCGTTTCAATTATCTCTATATCCACATTTTCAAAATACGGTTGAATAATTTTTGCTACTTCAGCAGCACTTTCATTTTGCACAAAATCCTGTGCTCGTTTCAATGCATTTGTAAAGGCTTGAACAGTTGAAGCTTCATCCTTTAAATAACTACTTTTGGCCATAAAGGACGTGTAAGGAAGATTACCAGACTCCGTTCCAAACGAAGCTACAATATAACCTTTTCCTTCTTTCTCAAAGACACTCGCAGTAGGTTCAAATAATTGAACATAGTCACCAGTACCTGATGCAAAAGCAGTAGCAATGTTGGCAAAATCAATATTTTGAATGAGCGTTAAATCATTTACAGGGTCGATGCCATGTTTTTTCAGCACGAATTCACCTGCCATTTGTGGCATTCCACCTTTACGTTGCCCCAAAAACGTTGAGCCCTTCAATTGATCCCACGAAAAATTATCTATCTTATCTCTTGCCACTAAAAAGGTACCATCAGTTTGTGTTAACTGTGCAAAATTTTGAATGGGATCATTTGCACCTTGTAAAGTGACATAAATAGACGTCTCCGACCCAACTAAAGCTATATCAATTCCATCTGACAGTAACGCCGTCATCGTTTTATCGCCACCTGCAATCGTTTGTAGCTCAACAGAAAGACCCTCCTCCTCGAAGAAACCTTTCTCAAGTGCTACATATTGAGGCGCATAGAAAATCGAACGAGTTACTTCTCCTACTTTGACTTTTTCTAGCTCTGCTTTATTACATGCCGTCAAAGAAAGGAGTAACAAAGCAATGACACCTAATAATAAACCTTTTGTAAGCCAACGCATTCCCTTTCCTCCTTGATGTGTTGAAAATAAGCCTATCGACATTAACTTATTCACATAAGAAGATTTCGGTGCCTATCATTTTTTAATTTGTGTAGAGTGCGGGTGTTTTCCTCAGCTTGACTACAGGGGGAAACATACAAAAAAACAGCCTTAGCATTAAAACCGCTAAGACTGTTTATAACAGATAAAAAGTTCTTATTATAAAGTACGTAATTGTTATTGATTGGTAGCTTGTTGCTCTTCTCTTTTTTCACGCCATAGCCTTGTTTTATAGACAATTAGAATTAAGGCCGCTACAATCAGACCTTCAATCATTGGTAAGAATAGGGCGAAGAATGTAAGCATGATACAACCTAAAAATAGGAACGCATAAATAATAATATTTTGAGATAACTTTAATTTCTTGGCAAAGCCTAGTTTATAGACAATGGCAGAAAGTACAAATACAAGAAGAAATACAACATAACCTGCTATTTCATAGCTTGGTAAATTTTCATATAAAAATCTAGTGATACCAGCCATTCTCCCATAAACTCGTGTTGTTTCATCTGTACCTGTCTGTGCAGCAACTTGAATAACATTTAGTTCACCCAATAAAGCGGACTTCAGATCCAAGACTCCTCTTCCTTTCGTGGAAGCAAAAAATTATTGTTCAGCGTTTTTTAGTTTTTTCGCTATTCTTTCACGTTCATTTTTATCTAGAATTTGTTTACGAAGGCGAATAGATTCTGGAGTGATTTCTAAATACTCATCATCATTTAAGAACTCTAATGCTTCTTCTAGTGTTAATAGACGCGGCTTTTTAATAACGTTTGTTGCATCTTTTGTCGCAGAACGAACATTCGTTTTTTGCTTCATTTTTGTTATGTTTACAGTGATATCATTATCACGTGTATTTTCACCAACAATCATACCTTCATAAATTTCAGTACCTGGCTCAACAAATAGTGTACCACGGTCCTCTACTTGCATCATACCATAAGTTGTCGATTTACCAGTTTCCATTGATACAAGAACACCTTGGTGACGTCCACCAATACGGCCTGGAATATATGGTTGGTAACAATCGAATGTATGGTTAATGATACCAAAACCTTTCGTCATAGACATGAATTCTGTTGTATATCCAATTAAACCACGGGCAGGAACAAGGAATGTTAAACGTACTTGACCATTGCCATTGTTCACCATATCCAACATTTCACCTTTACGCGTACCAATCGATTCAATAACCGAACCTACATTTTCTTCTGGAACATCAATTTGTACACGTTCAAATGGTTCACATTTTACACCATCAATTTCACGAATGATAACTTGAGGTTTTGATACTTGTAGTTCAAAGCCTTCACGGCGCATATTTTCAATAAGAATTGATAAATGTAGCTCACCACGTCCAGAAACCGTCCATGCATCTGGTGAATCTGTATCTTCTACACGTAGAGATACGTCCGTTTGAAGTTGTGAACGTAAACGCTCTTCTACTTTACGAGCAGTTACCCATTTCCCTTCACGACCTGCAAACGGTGAATTATTCACTAAGAAAGTCATTTGTAATGTTGGCTCGTCTATACGTAATGGTGTTAAAGCTTCTTGATGTTCCACCGGACATACTGTTTCCCCAACGTTGATGTCTTCCATACCTGAAACAGCAATTAAGTCACCAGCTTTTGCTGATTGGATTTCTTCACGTTTTAAACCAAAGAAACCAAATAGTTTCGTTACACGGAATTGTTTCACAGTCCCATCTAACTTCATTAAAGCAACTTGTTGCCCTACTTCAATTGTTCCGCGGAATACGCGTCCAATCCCAATACGACCAACATAATCATTGTAGTCAAGTAATGCCACTTGGAATTGTAATGGATCTGCTGAGTTGTCTACTGGTGCAGGAATTGCTTCAATTACCTTTTCAAATAGACATTGCATATTTTCTTCTTGTTTTGCGGGATCAGCATCAAGAGAAGCTGTACCGTTTACACCTGAAGCATACACAA
This sequence comes from Lysinibacillus sp. JK80, assembly GCF_027557635.1. Classification (NCBI taxonomy): domain Bacteria; kingdom Bacillati; phylum Bacillota; class Bacilli; order Caryophanales; family Bacillaceae; genus Lysinibacillus; species Lysinibacillus sp. JK80. The sequence goes on from NZ_CP058997.1 coordinate 2,159,728, forward strand.
CAGGGAAATCTAATTGATCATCATCAGCGCCTAGCTCGATGAATAATTCTAATACTTCATCTACTACTTCTAAAGGACGAGCTGAATCTTTATCAACTTTGTTTACAACTACAATCGGTGTTAACTTTTGTTCCAACGCTTTTTTCAGTACAAAGCGTGTTTGCGGCATACAACCCTCATACGCATCGACAACTAGTAAAACGCCATCTACCATTTTTAAAATACGTTCTACCTCACCACCGAAGTCGGCGTGTCCAGGCGTATCAAGGATGTTAATACGAGTTCCGTTATAGTTTACTGCAGTATTTTTTGCTAAAATTGTAATACCACGTTCGCGTTCAATATCATTAGAGTCCATTGCACGTTCTTCAACATGTTCGTTTGAACGGAATGTACCTGATTGTTTTAATAATTGGTCGACTAAAGTAGTTTTACCATGGTCAACGTGGGCGATAATTGCGATATTGCGAAGATCTTGACGTAAGTTTGTCATTATTCCACTCCATATTCTTTTTTCGAATGTTTAACTGTGATATTATAGCACAAGAAGGATAGAAATGTCCTTATTAGAATTTCCATCATTCTAAAAAATATATTTGATCGACAAATTTTTTATATAGGAGGCTAGGCTATGAATCGTGCAAAAATCGTAATGGCCATCTATGCATTGGCAGCTGTATTAGCAATGTGTTCTATCGGCTACTCTGTTGCAGCTAGTAATGTATTTGGTGTAATAGCTGGTATTGTGGCTACTTGTGTCATTTTCATGACAGCCTTTAAAATGAAGCGTAAACTACGTGCGCAAGGATTACTTTAAAGAACATAAAAAGGAGCTGTCTAATAAATAGACGGCTCCTTTTTATTCATATGGCACTATATATTTTTCTAATAATTCTTTATGAATAGCGGGATTAGCAATAATAAATGTATCCTGATGAAGGAAATCAAAGCCTTCACCATGTAGATTTGTAGCAACTGCTCCAACTTCCTGAGCAATGATGGTCCCTCCTGCAATATCCCATGGTGCTAAACGCATAGAGACATAGGCATCTAATTTGCCACTTACAACAAATGCAATTTCCATTGCTGCGGAGCCATAGGACCGTGTACCGCGAACTTTACGAACCATATCTATCACCTTTTCATGGTGAATATGTCGATTAGGTGCGACCCAATGTGCATTTATGCCAATGACAGACTCCTCCATTGTAACAGACTGTAGTTTACGCAATGGTGAATCATTATACCATGCCCCTTGCCCCTCGATGGCACTAAATAAATCCTCCCGCATGACATCAAATATGTAACCTAACTTTCCTACGCCATTGACAAAAATACCGATTGAAATCATAAAATGGCGATGCTGTTTAACAAAATTCATCGTTCCATCAATTGGATCAATAATCCAAACTACACCATCTAGTGATTTAACCTGTTCGCCCATTCCTTCTTCCCCTAGAATTTTGTGGGTTGGATCAAAAGCTTTAATTTGCTCAATAAAGAATAACTCCGTCTCTCGATCAATATTGGTAACGAGGTCATTTGCACCTGATTTTGTCTCAATTACTAGATTATACGAAAAAGCCTCTCGAATACGTCGCCCAGCTTCAAAAATAATATCTTTTGCAAATTTATCAATTTGTTGTAAATCCACTCATAACCCACCCTTCGAATATAAGAAAAGGCCTTCTATATTAATCGCTCTCGTATGTTTATGATACCTTTTCCCACTACTTCACAACTTTTGTTATATAAAACCTAGTACTACCTTATGATATAATTTCTATTTTACCCTTTGTCACAATAAAAATCACCTGCTGTCGGAATATTCAGCAAGTGATTTTTTAAATGGGTATTAGATTTTGATTACGCATAGGCGTGCAAACTTTCAAGTTCCATCTGAATTTCTGCCAGACGTTTTTTACTTTTTTCAATTTCCATGTCATTTTTTTCATTCATTGCTGCAAAAAGTGAAGCTAATTCATAATCTAATTCTAATTGTAAAATGTGCTCATATTGCTTTTCAATGTCAACTTTACGTATAATTTTTACGAATGGTTTCATAAAAAACACTTCCTTTTTTTAATTTTTTTACAAAAACTTTACTCATTTGATAAAGTTCTTGTTATAAGATTTTTTCCCAAATTCAGCGTAAAATAAACCTTATAAAACGAAAGGAGTAAAATAAAATTGCCAAAAATAAAGTGGACAAACAAAGACTTTAAGGTTTTTACAATAGACGGTTTAGAACAAAGAATGGATGCTTTAAATTTACATGTACGTCCAAAATTCAATCAGCTAGGTGAAGATTTTTCTGCATTTTTCTCTAGCCAATTAGGTGAAGAATTCTTCCCGCATGTGGCTAAACATGCTCGAAGAACTGTTAACCCTCCAAAAGATAGTTGGGTTGCCTTCGCCCCTTATAAAAGAGGTTATAAATCATTGCCTCACTTTCAGATTGGTCTATGGCACACACATTTATTCATCGTCTTAGCTATTATTTATGAAGCGCCTCAAAAAAATGTTATGGCTGAGCGTTTACTAGCTCATAAATCTTTAATTGAGCAGCTTCCAGATGATTTTATCGTGTCAGGAGATCATATGTCCCCTGAGGCCGTTTCTCTCGAAGTGGCAAAAGAAGACAAGCTTGAAGAAATGCTTATTCGCCTACGAGATGTCAAAAAGGGTGAGTTTTTAATTGGCCGTCATATTCCAAAAGAACAAGCAACCAAACTAACAGCAAGCGAATTACATCAATTAACAGAAGACACATTTAACAGCTTACTTCCTCTTTACAACATTATTGTTGGAAAATAATCTAACCTTATAAAGTTTTTTATTGATGTAGTTTATGCAATATGTCGTTTTTTAACACAAAAAAATAAAGAGTGGATGTGAGTTGATCTCACATCCACTTTTTTTAATGGCCATTTCTTGGGGTAACTTTTATAATCATCCCATCTTCGGCTTCCTTTGTTTGTTTTACAACTGGATAGCTAATGTAGCCACTCGCCTCTTCAAATTCGCGAAAAATTGATTTTTCCTCTGCTTGGGAAGGAACAATCTCTTTAAAGCGTCGATATTTAGCTAGCATAACTTCACGCTTGATGCCTTTTTCATAAGCTTTCTCAATTCCCTCAAAGAATTGAACAACATCCACAATCTCCTCTGTGGACCAATCAGTTGAAAACGGATAAGAGTATTCCATTCGACAAAACCACCTTTACGTTATTGCCCCCATTTTAACCGTATACTTTCAGCTTCTGCAACCATTCTCTTAATAAGGTCATCAACGGTTGGGATATCGTGAATCATTCCAGTCACTTGTCCAGCCCAGCCAAAGCCCTGTTCCTTATCACCATCGTAAATAAAGCGTTTATTTGCTGAACCACTTATATATTCTTTCAACGCCTCATATGTTGGTGTTTTTTCCTCAATTTCCAAAATCTTTGTAGTAAAGTCATTGCGTAATGCACGAGCCGGCGCACCAATTGAGCGCTTAATAATGGTTGTATCTGCTTCAGTACTTGCAACTAGTGCCTCTTTATAAGCCTCAGAAGCATCAACACACTCTCGTGTTGCTATAAAACGAGTGCCCATTTCAATGCCTTCAGCTCCCAATGCTTGAGCAGCCATCCAGCCGCGTCCATCACCAATTCCACCTGAAGCAATGACAGGAATACTAACACTATCAACCACCTGGGGAACAAGAACCATTGTACCGACATCATCACGCCCAAGATGACCGCCACCCTCTTGACCCACAACCATTACAGCATCTGCTCCAAGCTGTTCAGCCTTTTGAGCTTGTCTACGAGCAGCTACAAGGACTAATTTTTTTATCGCTGTGCCTGCCAGCAAATTAAATATAGGCGCTGGATTTCCCCCTGTCATTGTAACAACTGGAACTTCTTCTTCGATTGCAACGCGCACCATATCCTCATAGCCTGTACCATGCATGCCAATCGCAAAATTTACGCCAAATGGTTTATCTGTTAATGTTCGTACCTTATGGATCTCTGCTCGTAATAATTCAGGATCACGTAAACTCATAGCCGTTATTTGCCCTAAACCACCAGCATTCGACACAGCTGCGGCTAAATCAGCATATGCTAAATAGGCTAATCCCCCTTGAATAATTGGATATTTAACCTGTAAAAGATCCGTCACACGTGTATTCCAATTCATAGTACCTCCCCTTTCGTTCAATACTATTTTCTCGGTATCCTGAAAAAAATCCTTTTATTTTTTAGGAAAAGCCTATTTTTTCGTGTCGTTAGGTGCTATAATTCATTTGTTTTCTTAGATATTATAAAGTGAGGTGGTACCTGCGTTGTCACAATTAGAGACTCCATTGTTCGACGTATTACTAAAACATCGGAACAGACATCCCATTCAGTTCCATATTCCAGGCCATAAGAAAGGGCAAGGAATGGATCCTGCTTTCCGAGAATTCGTCGGCGACAACGTTTTATCAATCGATTTAATTAATATTGCTCCACTAGACGATTTACATTCACCAAAGGGTGCTATAAAAGAAGCGCAAAACTTAGCAGCTGAAGCCTTTGGTGCTGATCATACATTCTTTTCCGTTCAAGGTACTAGTGGCGCCATCATGACGATGATTCTGACCGTCGTCGGTCCAGGTGATAAAATTCTAGTGCCACGGAATGTTCATAAATCTATTATGTCAGCGATTGTATTCGCTGGTGCCATTCCAATTTTTATTCATCCTGAAGTTGACAGCGAATATGGGATTTCTCATGGCATATCCCCTGAAGCTGTTGAAAAAGCATTAAATGCTTACCCAGATACAAAAGCAGTACTTGTTATTAATCCAACATATTTTGGCTTTACAGCTGATTTAAAGCGTATTGTGGAGATTGCACATGACCGTAATATTCCGGTAGTAGTAGATGAAGCGCATGGTGTACACATAAAATTCCATGATGACCTTCCATATTCAGCTATGGAAGCAGGTGCTGACATGGCAGCAACAAGCGTTCATAAGCTTGGTGGCTCCATGACACAAACGTCTATTTTAAATGTACGTGAGGGTCTTGTTTCTGCAAAACGTGTACAAGCTGTATTTTCTATGTTAACAACTACATCGACATCCTATCCATTACTTGCTTCACTTGACACAGCTCGACGTCAGTTAGCCATTCATGGATACGATTTAATTGACGATGCATTACGTTTAGCAAAGGATGCTCGTAAACGCATCAATCAAATCCCACATTTAAAGTGCGCAGGTAAGGAAAAGTTACATTCTTCTGCAACTTATGATATGGATCCATTAAAACTTCTGATTAGTGTGAAAGATTTAGGTATTTCTGGTCATCGAGCTGAGGAATGGTTGCGTTATAATGCCAATATTGAAGTCGAATTGTCTGACCTTTATAATATCTTATGTTTAGTGACTTTAGGAGATACAAAAAAGGAAATTAATCTTTTAATAAATGCGTTAACTCGTATGTCAAAAGCATTTGATTCTGAAGCGGCTATAACAGAGGCTTTGGTAAATGTGCCAGAAATTCCAGCTCTTGCTATGTCTCCACGTGATGCTTTTTATGCAGATACAGAAGTCGTTCCCCTTGCAGAAGCAGATAACTGTATTTGTGCAGAATTTATTATGGTGTATCCTCCCGGGATTCCTATTTTTATTCCCGGGGAAATAATTACTCAAGAAAATATTCATTATATTCAAATGAATATTGAAGCAGGTTTACCCGTTCAAGGACCAGAGGATACAACATTAAAAACAATTCGTGTTATCAAAGAACGTAAGCCAATTTTCTAAAAAATATAAGCTAGCTCTTCAATATGAAGGGTTAGCTTTTATATTTATAAATACAGATGTGAGTATATTCTTCTTGTTGAACACAACCAGAAAACATTCTCTTCATTACAAAATAGTTATAATAGAATATTATCTGAAGTTTTTTTCATTTCATTTTCACAATGAATAGTCGCTTCCAGAAATAACCATTCACTTAAAACAAAAGGGTTGTTTCCTATCTTTTTTGAGACAGCTCCTTTTTCTATAAAGCACCATTCTATTATAAAAATAAATACACAAATAAAGGGCAGAAGAAGGCTCCGATAATAGCCGTTAAACCCATTGATAAGGAACCAACTGATAATTCCTGTTCCCCATATTCTCTTAATTTCACAAGCCCTACCCCATGTGAGGCACTTCCTACTGCCACTCCCCTACTCACGGCAGAGTCAATTTTGCCATACTTAATGACTAACGGTCCGATAATGGCCCCTACAAACCCTGCAATCATGACGAAAACAGCCGTTAAAGGAGGAATGCCCCCAATCGTTTCGCTCACCTGCATTCCAACAGGCGTTGTTAACGATTTAGGTAAGGCTGTCAGCATCCAGCTAGGTTCTACACCAATCCATTTTAGTAACACAAAAATTGTCACTAAGCCTGTTATCATGCCGATTAGAAGTCCTGATAAAATAGAATACTTATATTTCATAATAATTGCTCGTTGATTATAAAGAGGATATGCAAGTGCCACAACAGCTGGCCCAAGCATTTTCTGAAGCCATTCCCCACCTTGCATATAAGTTGAATATGGAATATCAAATACAAGTAAAATCACTGCACTGACAATCGTAGTCGTGACCAAGGGAATCATGATAGGATGGGGAAATCGTTGATAGAGCTTTGTAAATAAAATAAACATGATGATGGTGCTAAGGACAACCGTTACTTCAATCAACAGTTAATTCCCCCTTTCCTTCTTCCACATTAGGCTTTGAGCTTTCTTTTTTGGCCAGTTCTCTTTTTTCAATGAGTTGTGTCAGCAATCCTGTTACATAAATTGAGATTAATGTACTAGCAATAACTGCTAAAATGATGAGCAGACCAGTGAATGTCATGAGCTCTGGATAATCAATAACACCTACAGTTGCTGGAATGAAAAACAACGTTAAGATGCCAATTAAAAAACCTGCTCCATCTTGTATATATTCGACCTTAATAATTTTAAAATTGAGTGAAAGTGCTAATAAAAGTAAGCCAATGACGCTTCCTGGAAGAGGTATGTGCAGATAAGAAACAATGCCAACCCCCATGTAATAGAAAATAGTAAGTATACCGATTTGCACAATAATCCGAACAGCTCGTAACAACAACGTAGCAAAATTTTCGTTCAACATTTCGCCACTTTTCACCCCCTATATCGTTCATTCTACATCTGTAGGAATTTTCTGTCTATTGTAATTTTAGAAAAATAATAATCAAATACCGAAATATCCAAGCAATTCTATGAAACAGTATTAAAAGTCCTATTCTACAAGAACTTCATGATTTTACTTTTTATCATTATGACTTATCAACTTTTTTATATTGTGCCTATCCACTTCAAATCACTTTTTTAATGATCATCTAGCAAATTTCGAAATTTTTTTATATAATCGAAAATTACAAAAGATTACTAGTATTATCAATGACTAAAATTTCTAGAATAAACACAAAAGTGGGATTCACTATTTTCTTTAAAACATTAACACTCCAAGCCCGCTTTGCCTATTACAGCAGTTTTTTAATTTTTATTATTGTTATTTTAGCAGGCATCCTCTTTTATATGACCATATCTGATGCATTGCAAACACAAATTGGAAACCGGGCACTATATTTGGCGGAAACAACGGCTAGCAGGGGTGATGTAATTGAAGCGTTTCATACAAATAACCCTTCCGAAAGTCTGCAAAAAATTAGCAAAGAGATTATGCTTGCTGCAAAAGCTACTTATGTTGTAATAGGAGATAAAAATGGTATACGCTACACACATCCTATCGCTGACCGTATTGGTAAATCGATGGTCGGAGATGATAATGACCGAGCATTAATCAACGGTGAGTCTTATATTTCCATTGCAAATGGTTCAATGGGACAATCCATTCGTGGGAAAGCACCTATCTTAGACTCAAATGGATCGATTATTGGTGTTGTTTCAATTGGTTACTTAACAAGTGAATTAGATCGCTTATATTTTTTATACCTTGATAATATTTTTTATACGATGGTTATTGCACTAGGCATTGGTATTATCGGCTCTATTTTTTTATCCCGAAACATTAAAAAGCAAATTTTTAATCTGGAGCCAAGTGAAATTGCCAGTCTATTAACAGAAAAAAATACTTTAATTGAATCAGTTCGTGAAGCTATTATTACGGTAAATCAGAAAGGTGAAATTACGACCCTAAACAATGCTGCCGCGAAAATCTTACATTTAACGGATTCAGCTTCTATCATGGGCGATAATATCGAACAGCATATACCAAACACACATCTGCTTAACGTATTAATGAAGGGTGAAAAACAACTTGATAAATTGATGATTGTTAATGGTCATGAAATTATTGTTAACCGTGTACCTATGAAGGTGAATGGTAAAGTTGTCGGCGCAGTTGCAAGTTTCCGATTACAATCAGAAATAGAACAAATGGCTATCGAATTATCACAAGTAAAGCAATATACGGAAGCTTTACGTGCTCAAACACATGAGTTTAATAATGTCCTTTACACAATATCAGGCCTTATTCAATTAAATGCATCTGATGAAGCACTATCTATTATTCATAAAGAGGTACAAGGACATTCTTCTCTAACCCAATTTATAACAAAGCGTGTAAAGGACCCATTTTTAAATGGTTTAATTATCGGATTTTTTAATCGTGCACGTGAATTAAAAATCAAGTTGATTTTTGATGAGGATAGTTATTTAGAAACATTCCCTGAAAGCATCGAAAAAAGCTTAATTATTTCTATTATTGGAAATTTATTAACCAATGCTTTTGAAGAGGTTGAAAAAAACAAAGAGCGACAACCAATTATTAGGCTTTTTATATTTGATAATGGAGAGGAAATCATCTTTGAGGTCGAGGACTCGGGACAAGGTTTTGCACAAGAAAAACTAGACGTGCTATTTTCAGAAAATATTTCTACGAAAGATAGTAAGCATCGAGGCTATGGATTAAGGAAAGTCATTTCCAGTATCCATGATTTAAACGGTACTCTTGCTCTTGAAGAAGGAGATTTAGGAGGTGCCCTATTTATCGTATCTATTAGCAAAAGGGGGACTAAGATCCATGAACAATATTGAAGTGCTAGTAATTGAAGATGATGTACGTGTAGCAGATGTACATTGTCGTTTTTTAGAAAAAATTGAAGGCTTTACAGTAATTGCACGGGCAAGTACGGGAGAAGAAGCTTTAGATTGGCTTCAATCATTTTCACCACACCTTATATTACTCGATGTCTTTTTGCCAGATATACTGGGAGTAGATTTAATTGATAAAATCCAAGAAGAGAGCCCAACAAGTAGTATTATTTTGATTACCGCAGCTACAGAGGCACATATAGTACAGAAAGCTTATCAGAAAAATGTTACTGATTACATTTTAAAGCCATTTACATTCGAACAGCTAAAAGAGAGTATAGAAAAATTCCGTTACAAGTATCTATTGCTGAAAAATAATGAGAAATTTACACATGAAAAAATTCAATACCTTTGGCCAAAAGCAGGTTCATCCCCCCTTCAAGAAACACCGTTATTATTACCAAAAGGGATAGATCCAACAACAATGAATCATGTTATCAACCATTTAAGTATAATGGAGAATGGTAGTACAGCTGAGCTGTTGGGAAAGAATATAGGTGTCAGCCGTTCCACCGCTCGTCGTTATTTAGAATTTTTAGTTACACAAAAGCAGGTCTATACCGAACTGACTTATGGTACAGTTGGGCGTCCTGAACGACGATACTTTATTTCCACATAAACTTTATGAACAAAATGATGTTAATCCACATTATTATCACAATATTTCCAAAATTGAGAAGTAAGTTATAGTATGGGTAGCGCTAAATTGATAGCGCTACCATTTTATTTTTAAGGGGGATTTTTATGTGGAGGAACATTTCTAAAATAATGGTAGCTGGCTTACTATTTACTAGTTTGGTTGGCTGTTCAGCATCAAATGGAGAAAAAACAGAGGGAAAGAATGCCAGTGATTATCCGAAAAGTAATATTACCATTGTTGCTCCATCAGGTGCTGGTGGTGGCTGGGATTTAACAGCTCGTGCAGTAGCAAAAACAATGAGTGATACTGGGTTGATTGATAAGGCGATTCAAATTGAGAATAAGCCAGGTGGTGGTGGTGCTGCCTTCATGGCAACATTTGCTACAAAGGAAGCCAATAATGATTATATATTAATGGTTAAATCACCACCGATCCTTATAAATCATGAAAAGGCTGAAGGAAATAGTAAATTTGGCTATAAGGATACTACACCTTTAGCACAATTAACACGTGACTATGGCGCAATCGTTGTTAAAAAGGATTCTCCTTTCCAAACGCTTGCAGATGTTTTAAATGCCATGAAAACTTCACCAAAAGATGTCACATTAGCAGGTGGGTCTGCACCAGGTTCGATGGATCATCTAGTAGGAATTATCCCGGCTTATAAAGCGGGGATTGACTTAAAAACAATTAAATATGTTTCTTATGACGGTGGCGGTGAGGCAGTTACAGCATTATTAGGTGGCAATGCGGATGTAATTGCAACAGATGCCTCCACAATTGCTACTTATGTTAAATCCGGAGATGTTCGTGTATTAGCTGTCAGTTCCTCTGAACGCTTAGAAGGTGAGCTAGCAGAGGTTCCTACTTTTAAAGAAGCCGGTATTGATGAGGAGTTTACAATTTGGCGTGGTATCTTTGGTCCAAAAAATATGAGTGAAGATGCGATTGCCTATTGGTCTGAAAAATTACAGGCAATGTCTGAATCAAAAGAATGGCAAGCTGAGGTGACCCGTAATGGCTGGCAAGCAGAATACCGTAATGCGGAAGAATTTACAGCTTATCTAGACAGTCAAAATAAAATAATCATTGAACTACTAACAGCTCTTGGTATGCAAAAATAACGAATCGTTTTTTTAAAAAAGGCACAAGTATTTCCATTAAATATAGAACTACTTGTGTAACTTTATCTATTTTCCATGGAGGTGTAAAACGGTTGAGCTATACATTTGATAAAACATTTAGCATTACCCTCTTAGCACTTAGTATTTTGTTTATTTTTCAAGCAACACAGATTTCTGATAGTGCTTATGGGTCTACAGTTGGTCCCAAAATTTTTCCATTAGGTTTAGGTATTATTTTAGGTTTATTAAGTCTTCAATTATTTTATGAATCATGGAAAAAAGCTGTGAGAGAGCGAGTCACAGGAGGACCAACTACTTCTTCTAAAATATCTTCAACAGAGCTCAAAAAGTTCTTAATTATTTTAGGTAGCGCTCTTGCGTATGTATTTTTCCTTGAAAAAATTGGCTATATGATAACAACATTTTTATTTTTGTGTATTAGTTTCCAAACAATGGAACGTACTCAACTTATTTATTCAATTATTATTGCAGCTGGATTTTCACTGGGCGTCTATTATTTATTTACAAGTTTACTAGGAGGGTCATTGCCTAGTTTCCCAATTTTTTAGTACAGGAGTGAACATATGTCGACATTGCAATTTTTAGCTGATGGATTTGCAGTTGCCCTTCAATGGCAAAACCTTTTATTCGCTCTTGTTGGTGTCATAATTGGTACAGCAGTTGGTGTACTTCCAGGTATAGGTCCCATGAGTGGAGTTGCATTATTAATCCCCGTTACAGCAACCATTACAGCTGGACTACCTACTGAGGCTGCCGCTACCAGCTCAATTATTTTACTTGCAGGGGTATACTATGGGGCCATGTATGGTGGATCAACAACTTCCATTCTATTAAACACGCCTGGTGAATCCTCATCAGTTGTGACAACATTGGATGGCTATCAAATGGCTAAACAAGGTCGTGCTGGAAGTGCTCTTTCTATCGCGGCCATTGGCTCATTTTGTGCAGGCGTTGTAGCACTACTAGGTCTGATATTATTAGCTAACCCATTGTCAAAATTAGCACTTAAATTTGGACCCGCAGAATACTTTTCTTTGATGTTATTAGGACTTGCAGCAGTAAGTGGCCTAGCAGGACGTTCTATTACCAAAGCTTTAATTATGACTGTTTTAGGGCTTATGCTCGGAACAGTTGGTATTGATGCCGTATCAGGTATCGAACGTTTTACATTTGGTCAGCCAATGCTGTTCTCTGGCATTGAATTTTTAACCATCGCTGTTGGTTTATTTGCATTAGGCGAAGTATTTAAAACCATTCTTGAAAAAGAAGAAGAGGATGGTCAATTAGCCAAAATTAATCGTGTATTACCAACAAAGCAAGATTTAAAGGATAGTGCTGTTCCTATTGCTCGCGGCTCCTTATTAGGCTTTTTCATCGGCGTATTACCCGGCGCAGGCGCAACACTTGCCTCATTCTTTTCTTATATTACCGAGAAAAAATTCAGTAAAACACCCGAACAATTTGGAAAAGGTCATATTGCAGGTGTAGCTGGACCTGAATCAGCGAACAATGCTGCATCAGGCGGTGCAATGATCCCATTACTAACTTTAGGAATTCCCGGCTCAGGTACTACTGCTATTTTAATGGGTGCACTTATTATGTATAATATTCAGCCAGGTCCATTATTATTTGATGAACATCCTCAAGTTGCTTGGGGATTAATTGCCAGTATGTTTATTGGAAATTTAATGTTATTAGCATTAAATATGCCTTTGGTCCGCATTTTTGCCAAAATCATCGAAACACCTAAAAAATATTTATTGCCTATTATTATTGCAATTTCAATTTTTGGAGTTTATGCCGTACAATTCGCCACGTTTGATTTATTTTTATTAGTAGTTTGTGGTGTACTTGGTTATCTATTTGCTAAAAATGATTACCCAGTAGCTCCATTAGTACTTGCATTAGTACTAGGGCCGATGATTGAAAATAATATGCGCCGTGCATTAACCATTTCGAATGGAGACTTTTCTATTTTTATAATAAAGCCTTTATCATTACTATTTTTAGTGGTTGCCATTTCTTGGTTACTTATACCACTGATTATGAAAATACGTGGTAAAAATGTTCTTATTAATGAAGAAGGATAAATATTCTTAAAAATCCACTATACTTCTATTAGTATAGTGGATTTTTACTATTCTATAATGCGTGACCAGAGCCACCATCAATATTAACAGCTGTACCTGTAACATAGCTCGCCGCATCAGATACTAAAAAAGTGATAACGTTTGCTGCTTCTTGCGTATCACCTACACGCCCCAGCGGAATTGCTTGCCCCACTTTACGAGAATATTCTTCCCACGATAAATTTGGTTCTTCCTTTTTCCATTTCTTTTCGATTTGATCACTACGAATAAGTCCTATACATACAGAATTTACTCGAATATTATCCTTCCCTAAATCCTTGCTCATCGCTTTTGTCAAGGCAAGCCCCGCAGCACGGCTTACAGTAGTTGGAAGTGAACTTGCAGGTGGAGTTTTAGCCATCACGGCAGTCACATTAACGATTGCACCGCCCCCAGCCTTTCGCATATATGGAGCAGCATATTTTGAACAATGAATAGCTCCAAATACCTTTAAATCTAAATCTGCCTGCCACAGCTCACTACTCACCGTTTCAAAGGAATTCGCTGAAGCTGTACCAGCATTATTAATAAGAATATCCACACGTCCAAAATGTTCTACAGTACGCTCAATGAGATACTTACAATCTTTTTCTTTTGTAATGTCAGTTGGAACAATTAATACATCTACGCCTGTTTCATTTTTTATGCATCCTGCAGCCACTTGCAGTTGTTTTTCACCACGAGCGCAAAGTACAACCTGTGCACCCTCTTTAACAAGCTGCATGGCTGTATAATAGCCAATTCCTTTACTCGATCCTGTTATAATTGCTACTTTCCCTGTTAAATTAAGCTCCATTATTAAATCCTCCCTTACTTTCTACAATGCTATCATTATAGCATTTATCGATTATTCAGAATAATCAAAGGAGCTTGTAAAAGGTAGAAATACGATTTAAAAGCTATAATAATTGAATATTTTCCATGAGGAGCTACTTATTACTTATCATTATCATTCAAGCCTGTTACGGGAAAAAGCTAATAGAAAAATTAATTGTTCATATAAAACATTGGCTAAAAAAAGAGTGTAGATAAGCGAATGTCTCGCTTTATCTACACTCCTTTATTCAAATTATTTTTTCGCTACAATGTGGATTGGGTTGCCAAGTAATACTTCAGCAGTTTCCATTGTAATTTCACCTAACGTTGGGTGAGCGTGAATTGTTAATGCGATATCCTCAGCAGTCATGCCGCCTTCAATTGCTAAGCCCATTTCAGCGATCATATCAGATGCACCAGCACCTACGATTTGAGCACCAATTAATAAGCCGTCCTCTTTACGAGCAACAAGTTTCACGAAACCTTCTGATTGGTTTAATGCAAGAGCACGACCATTTGCTGCGAATGGGAATTTCGCTGCAGTGTATTCAATGCCTTCAGCTTTTGCTTGTTCTTCGTTGTAACCAACTGTCGCCATTTCTGGATCTGTGAAACATACAGCTGGCACAGCAAGATAATCAACTACTGATTTTTCACCCGCAATTGCTTCAGCAGCAACTTTACCTTCGTAAGATGCTTTATGTGCAAGTTGTGGACCTGCTACGATATCACCGATTGCATAGATGTTTGGAATATTTGTACGACATTGTTTGTCAACATTGATTAGACCACGTTCACCGAATTCAACTCCGATTTCAGCAAGGCCCATTTCATCTGTATTTGGACGACGTCCTACAGTAACTAATACGTAATCAGCTTCAACTTTTTTCTCTTCTCCGCCTACTTCATAAGTTACTACTACGCCGTTTTCAGTTTCTTCTACGCCTTTTGCAGATGCGTTAACTTCAATTTCAACGCCTTTCTTTTTAAGGCCTTTTTTCACGATTTGCGTCATTTGTTTTTCGAAGCCAGCTAAAATATCTTTTCCGCCTTCAATAATTGTTACTTGAGAGCCAAGGTTCGCATAAGCTGATCCAAGCTCAGTACCAATATAACCGCCACCGATAACAACTAATTTACCAGGTACTTCTTGTAAAGAAAGTGCACCAGTAGAATTTAATACACGATCAGTGAATTTGAATGTTGGAATTTCAACTGGACGAGAACCTGTTGCAATAATGACATTGTTAAATGTGTAAGTTTGAGCAGATTCACCATTGATGATACGCACTGAATGAGCGTCGACGAAATAAGCTTCACCTTGTACAATTTCAACTTTGTTACCTTTAAGTAAGCCTTCAACACCGCCAGTTAATTTCTTAACAACGCTGTCTTTAAATGCTTGTGCTTTTGAGAAGTCTAATTTCACATCAGAAGCGATGATTCCCATGTCATCTGAATGTTTAGCTTGCTCAAAACGGTGACCTACTGAAATTAATGCTTTTGATGGGATACAACCTACGTTTAAGCACACTCCACCAAGTACATTTTTTTCAACGATTGTTACTTTTTGGCCAGTTTGAGCTGCACGAATTGCTGCTACATATCCTCCAGGACCTGAACCAATGACAAGAGTATCTGTTTCGATTGGGAAATCTCCTACTACCATTTTTGTTACGCCTCCATTAATAATAATTCTGGCTCACTTAACAAACGCTTTAAGTGATTTAAAGCATTTTGCGCAGTGGCTCCATCGATCATACGATGATCAAAGCTCAATGATAATGCTAACACAGGTGCGGCTACAATTTCACCATTTTTTATTACAGGTTTTTCTGAAATTCGACCAATACCTAGAATTGCTACTTCAGGATGGTTAATAACTGGTGTAAACCATTGTCCTCCTGCAGAGCCAATATTCGTAATGGACATGGAAGCACCTTTCATTTCATGAGGTGCTAGCTTACCTTCACGGGCTTTTGTCGCTAATTCATTAATTTCATTAGACACTGCAAATACAGATTTACGATCTGCATGCTTAATAACTGGTACTAGTAAGCCTCTTTCAGTATCTGCTGCAATACCAATGTTATAGTAATGCTTTTGGATAATTTCTTGTGTTGCATCATCTAAAGAGCGATTAAATTCTGGGAACTCGCGTAAAGTTGAAATAAGTGCTTTCACTACATATGGTAAGTATGTTAATTTAACACCTTTTTCGGCAGCGATATCTTTGAATTTTTTACGATGTGCTACAAGAGCTGTTACATCGACTTCATCCATTAGTGTAACATGAGGAGCCGTTTGTTTCGAGTGTACCATTGCTTTAGCAATCGCTTTTCGAATACCTGACATTTTTTCACGAGTCTCTGGGAAATCCCCCTCAAGAACTACTGGTGCTGCTGGTGTAGACGTTTCTTGTTGAACTGTATCTTCTGATGTTTCGATATTTGCAGTTTCAGCCTCTACAGTGCCGCCACCTTTTAAGAAGTTTTCAATATCTTCTTTAAGGATTCGACCGTTTTTGCCTGTACCCTTCACTTCACGAATATTTACATCGTTATCACGGGCAAATTTACGTACAGAAGGCATCGCGATCACACGTTTTGTTTCATCAACTACTGTCTCCACTTTTTCTGGAGCTTTTTCGGGAGCTTTTTCTGGTGCCTTTTCCTCTTTAGCAGGAGCTTTTTCTACGTTCTGACCAGATTCAGCAGTTGCTTGAACTTGTGCCTCTGTTTTTGCTTCGGCATGATCGTCACCTTTTAGCTTTAAGTCTTCATAGCCAGGTGCGTCTAATCGGATTAAAACATCGCCAACTACGGCAACTGTTCCTTCTCCTACTAAAACTTCCTCTACTGTTCCTTCAACTGGTGAAGGGATTTCTACTACTGCTTTATCATTTTGTACTTCACAAAGAATATCGTCTTCTTTTACTGTATCTCCAGCTTTAACGAACCATTTCACAATCTCGCCTTCGTGAATACCCTCGCCAATATCCGGTAATCTGAATTCAAATGCCATGTGTACCCATCCTTTCTATTTACTGTTGTTCAAGTTTAGAAGCTTTATTAGAATGTTAAAACTTTTTTCGCTGTTTCCATTACATCTTTGTAGTTTGGTAACCAAACACCTTCAGCTTGTGGGAATGGGTACACAGTATCTGGTGCAGCCACACGAAGAACAGGAGCCTCTAAGCTTAGAATTGCACGCTCTGTAATTTCTGCTACTACGTTCGCAGCGATACCTGCTTGTTTTTGAGCTTCTTGGACAACGATTGCACGACCTGTTTTTTCAACAGATGCGATAATTGTTTCCACATCGATTGGTTGAATTGTACGTAAGTCAATTACTTCTACAGAATGTCCTTCTTTTTCAAGTTCTTCTGCAGCCTTTAAGCTTTCATGAACCATTAAACCGTAAGCAACAATTGTTAAATCAGTACCTTCACGTTTTACATCCGCTTTTCCTAGTGGAATTTCGTATGCTTCCTCAGGCACTTCTTCACGGAATGAACGGTATAGCTTTAAATGCTCTAAGAAAATAACTGGGTTGTCATTACGAATAGAAGAAATAAGTAAACCTTTTGCATCATATGGTGTTGATGGAACAACAACTGTTAATCCTGGTTGTGCTGTCATTAAGCTTTCTAAGCTATCTGAGTGCATTTCAGGTGTGTGCACACCACCACCAAATGGTGAACGGATTGTTACTGGAGCATTGTAGACGCCACCACTACGGTAGCTCATACGTGCTAGCTGGCCACTAATTGAATCCATTACTTCATAAACGAAACCAAAGAATTGAATTTCAGGAACTGGACGGAATCCTTGAAGAGAAAGGCCAACTGCTAAGCCACCAATACCTGATTCTGCTAATGGTGTATCAAATACGCGGTCAACCCCAAATTCTTTTTGTAGGCCTTCTGTCGCGCGGAATACCCCACCGTTGACACCTACATCTTCCCCGAATACAAGAACGTTTTCATCATTCTTTAATTCTGTGCGAAGTGCATCTGTAATTGCTTGAATCATCGTCATTTGTGCCATAGGTTATTTCGACTCCTTCTCTTTATAGATTTCATACTGTTCTTTTAGATTAGATGGCATTTCGCCTTTATACATATTTTCCATTAATTCTGTTACTTTTTGTTTTGGAGCAGCATCTGCTTTTTTGATTGCTTCTTTAATTTCTTCTTTTGCTCGCTCAATAACTGCTTCTTCTTTTTTCTCATCCCATATACCTTTTGCTTCTAGGTATTTACGGAAGCGAACTAGAGGATCTTTTTGAGCCCATTCATTATCTGTATCAGAAGTACGGTAACGAGTTGGGTCATCCCCAGCCATTGTATGAGGTCCATAACGGTAACACATTGTTTCAATTAATGTTGGGCCTTCACCATTAACCGCGCGCTCACGAGCATCACGAGTTGCTACATAAACTGCAAGCGCATCCATTCCATCTACTAAAATACTTGGTAATCCTGCTGCTACCCCTTTTTGTGCAATTGTTTTAGCAGCTGTTTGCAATTCACGAGGTGTTGAGATTGCATATTGGTTATTTTGTACGATGAAGATTGCTGGAGATTTAAATGCACCTGCAAAGTTAATGCCTTCATAGAAGTCTCCCTGAGAAGAACCACCGTCACCAGTATAAGTTACTGCAACAGCTTTTTTCCCGCGTTTTTTAATACCAAGTGCTACCCCAGCAGCTTGAATATATTGTGCTCCAATAATAATTTGTGGAGCTAAAACGTTTACACCTTCAGGAACCTGATTCCCCATGAAGTGACCACGTGAGAATAAAAATGCTTTTTCAAGAGGTAAGCCATGCCATACAATTTGAGGTACATCACGGTAACCTGGTAAAATCCAATCTTCTTGTTCTAATGCAAAGTGAGAAGCAAGTTGTGAAGCTTCTTGACCAGCAGTCGGTGCATAGAAGCCTAAACGTCCTTGACGATTTAATGATATTGAACGTTGATCTAAAATACGTGTGTAAACCATACGTGTCATTAACTCAACTAGTTCCTCATCTGATAATTTCGGATCTGCCTCTTTATTTATAATTTCGCCTTCTTCATTCAAAATTTGAAACATTTCAAACTTATCTTCGATTTCAGTTAGCGTTTGTTTAGCATCAAAAATATTATTGTTTTTCTTGCTCATTTGTCACATCTCCCTTTCAGCTGTATTAAAATAAATCACCTTTTTAACTAGTACAACTTATTCTTGACACTCAGTATACTGAATAAAATACTGTCGGTCAATCATCTATTACTGCTATATACAAAGATTTTTTCTAGAATAACAATCAAATACCGCTGTCCTATACTGTATTACTAATATTCAAATTCTGTATTACAACACCTTACTCACACCATACAACTCTTACGTTTTCCAACAGGTTTTCCCCTAGTAGAATACCCCATTCTCGAAAATCTAATAGCATTAGAAAAATTTTTTGAGTATATTCAAATAAGGACTTTTTTCATGGGATTGTACGAAAACGTGATGTATACTTATTAGTAAGCACTACAAAGTTGAAAGGAAGATTACTATTATGATTTTAATGGATGATATTATCCGCGAAGGTCATCCGACTTTACGCACAAAAGCAGAGGAAGTTAAATTCCCTTTAACTGAAGAAACAAGAAAGCTCGCTGAGGATATGCTTCAATATTTAATCAACAGCCAAGATCCTGAAATGGCAGAAAAATATAATTTGCGTAGTGGCATTGGTTTGGCTGCCAATCAGGTAAATAGCTTACAGCGTATGTTTGCTCTTCATTTAAAAGATGAGGCTGGTGAACAATTAAGCTTTGTAGCCATAAATCCAAAGATCGTTAGCCATTCTGTTGAAAACACATACCTATCAGCAGGAGAAGGATGTCTTTCTGTTGACCGTAATATTCCTGGGTATGTACCTCGCCATGCACGCATCACAGTAAAATTTAAAACAATTGATGGTGAAGAGAAAAAAATGCGCCTTAAGGGCTTGCCAGCTATTGCCTTTCAGCATGAATTAGATCATCTAAATGGCATTATGTTTTATGACCGTATTAATGAAAAGAATCCATTCGCGGAAATACCAGATTCAATCCCATATGAGCGCGACTAAAAACAACCTCGGCAGTTTTTACTTCTGCCGAGGTTAATTATTATTTATATTCTAATTGTCTATCCATATTTAACCGAGCATTGATCGTTTCAATTAATGCTGGCAACTCCGCCATTGTTTCAATTGTATAATGAGCGCCAGATTCTTCAAAAACACATTTTGTTTTCTCTATGATTTGTTGCTGTTCTTCTGAAGATAGGGCATTGAATTCTTCTTCGGATAGTCCCATTTCTGAGCTTCCAATAATAACGCCAACAGCCCAAACACCTGCATTCAAGGCTTCCTTTATATCTGATGTTGTATCGCCAACCTTCACAACTTGCTTCGTCGCTTGCGAACCTAATGCCTCCATATTTTTAAAAATCATATATGGATATGGTCGCCCTTTATCACCAACCTGTGTTGGTGTTACAAGAAAATCAGGTTGATAGCCCTTGTCAGCAGCATGTTTTGTCACTACTTCCATCATTGCATCTGTATAGCCAGTTGTAGAGCCTATTCGAATACCTGCATCTCTTAATTGCTGTACTGTTGTTTTCAAGTGCTGGATAGGATCTGTATAGGTCGCCAAAGACTCCATTAATTTTGTTTCAAAATGATTATACAATACATGTACATCCTTTTCAGTAAAGGATTGTCCATGTACACGATGCCATTCTGCTTTAATTCTTGGCATTTCTAGCATGGTGCGGATATGATCAATTTTCAGCATCCCCATTGGTTTACGAGCCTCTTCCAGTGTAACTATTACACCAGCATCTTCAAAAATTGTTAAAAAAACATTAACAGGGGCAAAACAACCAAAGTCAACTGCTGTGCCTGCCCAGTCCAAAATAACCGTCTCAATTTTCATTGTTTTTCACCACCATATAATTTTCAATGATTTCACATAATGCAAGAATATCTTCCTCATGAATATCACCAATATTGCCAATACGGAATGTATCGACATCCGTCAGCTTACCTGGATAGATAACGAAACCTGCATTTTTTATTTCCTGATAAAAATGCTCAAAAGAAAACTCTTTATACGGGAATAAAAATGTTGTGATAATTGGTGATTGAAGCTCCTCCGAAATATACGCTTTAAATCCCAGCACCGACAAGCGAGAGCGAAGTAGTTGATTATTATACGCATAGCGTTTGTAGCGGGCATGAATTCCGCCTTCTTCATTCAACTCTTCAAGCGCCTTCGCAAAAGCTGCCACTACATGTGTAGGCGATGTGAAACGCCATTTCCCATCTTGCTTCATTACTTCCCACTGACTATGCAAATCTAATGCAACACTTCGAGCTTGTCCCTTACATTTTTCCAGTGCTCTTGTATTCGCGATAACAAAACCAAAGCCTGGGACACCCTGAATACATTTATTGGCACTACTAATACAAAAATCAATATGCAAGCTTGATAAATCCATTGGTACGCCTCCAAAGCTACTCATGGCATCCACAATAAACGTTTTGTTGAACGAATGAACAACTTCCCCAATTTCTTTAATAGGATTTATAATACCAGTAGTCGTCTCACAATGTACGAGAGCTACATGAGTAATACTCCTATCTCTTTCAAGGAAGGATTGAACTTCTAACAAGGAGGGCTGTTCATCATAAGGAGCACTATAAACAACATGCTGTAACTTTAAGGCTTTGGCCATTTCAACAATTCTTTCACCATAAGCACCATTTGTTAGTATCAGCACCTTATCATTTTCACCAATTGCTGTTGTTAGTACAGACTCTACTACAAAGCTTCCACTTCCTTGCATTAGTACCGTAGTGTAATCAGCTTCATCAACTTTTGCTAATTTTAAGAGTTGCTTACGAATCACTTGTGTCACATTTTTATAATCGTCATCCCATGTACAACGATCTTTTAACATTTCTCGTTTCACTGCTTCAGTTGTTGTCAATGGACCTGGCGTCAATAATTTATAGTTACTCATCTGCTATAACTCCTTATCGCTGTGCTTCTTTAAAGAAGGCTTGGTGTTTTTCTAATAAATCTACGGTTAAGGTAGTATCCCATTTTTTCAAATAGGTAGGAACGTGCTCGTCCTTTACTTGTTCACCTTCATATAGAGCTACAGGATATTGCTCTAGAAGACCATCACGAGCCTCTGTTGCAATTACCTTTGCAATTTCTTTTGCTAATGCTTCCTCACCTTCTTTATCTACAACAGCTACAGATTCCGTTAAAGTGAAATTTCCTTCTGTCGGGTCAATATAATCAATCGGTAACCCTTCGTTTTTGGCATCAATAGCTTGGATACGTAAACCAAAGCCGGCAGCAACTTCTCCTGTTTTCACCTTTTTAATAGGGCCAGAGCCTGAACTTTCAATATGTGGTCCTGCATTTTTAATTAACTCTGCTAGAACTTTTTTCCCTTCCTCTTCACCATATTCCTTTATAATAGCTTGTACTAGAAGCCACCCTGTTGAGGAGTCCATAATGTTTGGGAATGACACTAAATCCTTATAAGCAGGGTCTGTCAAATCTTTAATGGATTTCGGAATAGATAGCCCCTTTTGTTGTAATACCTCTGTATTAATAAAGATAGAGCCTACATTGCCTAAAATCGGTAATGCATACGTAACACTCCCATCAAGAGGCTTTAAGTCTGAGGAAATATCCACAAACATGGATTTTGAGGTTTGTGCACTTTCTATAAAATAAGAAGCCATTGTTACAACATCTGCTTCAATATCTGTCCCTTCCGCCATCATTTTGCCACCTAACTCAGAAGTACCAAACGACTGGATTAAATACTTACCTTTATAGCCTTTATCATCTAATGTAGTTTCCATCACTTCAATAGCTTCATCATCAGCATTTGAATAAATGATGACTTGCTCTTTGGAATCTGCTGCTACTCCTCCACATGCAGCTAAAACGACTGCTGCTGCACTTACTGTCCCTAACATCATGCCTGTTGACTTCTTCATTTTGTAATCTCCTCCGTTTTTTCTTTATGTGCTGCTATATAATCACAACCTAATTTCACAATGAGGTTTGTACATAAAATGAATATCGATAAAACAAAAATATCGGTGTACTTTGCGAAATGCTGTAGCTCTTTTATCCTTGTCGATACAAGCATTGTCTTTGTGCTGACAAGAAAAATAACACCGCTGACTGTAACCATCGCATTTAAAAAATAGTAGCTAAACATTTGATAAATCGTTGGCCTAATATTTGGTAAAATAATTCGTATCACGGTTTTTAACCACGAATCCTTTAACAGCTCAGCTGTCACTTCCCACGTAGGATCCATTTTTTGCAATGAATTTTTCGCCATTAAATAAGGTGTCGTAAAAAAATGCACGATATTACATGCGATAATGATAAGAAAAGTACCCTTTAAAGAACTTCCATTAAAGAAAAATAAGTAGGATAATCCAAGTACCATACCTGGAACTGTATTTGTCATCATAGAAGTTACATCTAAGCTTTTTCTTCCCTTTAATGGTGTCCTTGTATTAAGAAGCGCCGACATAAATGTTATGCCCACACCTAATATTGCTGTTAGAACCGCTACGATGAGAGAATTGATGTAAACCTTTGTTAAATCTTTCTCTGCGAGTACATTTTGAACATGCTCTAATGTAAAGCTGAAATCGTACGGATAGCCTTTGGTAAAAGGCACAATAAACATGGTTAAAAAAATAATACATACAGCTGTTACACAGAGAATTGAATAAATTGTAAATAGCGCGTCTCGTAAACGATGCTTTACAAGTTCACTTTGCCCAACATGTTTATATTGAAAATTGAAGCGCTCTAAAATCGTTAGCATGACAACACCTAATACAGCAGGTACTAGCATTAACACTGAAATGACTGCTCCACGTTCAAAATGCACAATGGAACCTAACATAGCTTGGTAGAGTTCAGTAGCTATTACCCTGTAATTGCCACCAACCGATGCAGGGATTCCAAAGTCTGTGAAGCTTAAAACAAATGTTAAAATAAATGCCCCGCCAATTGTCCCAACCATAGGACGGTATACGGTATGATAAAAACGACGCATTGGCTGATCATGCATTAATATTGAAACAAGTAAAAAACGTTTATCGATATATTGCATGGAGTTTTGCATTAATATAAAGGCAACTGGTAATGTGTATAAGACGTAACCGATCACCAAGCCGTTATACCCATAGATTGTAAAAAGAGGCTGCCCCACTAATTTTGTTAGAATTCCTTGATTCCCAAATGTATAAATCAATACAAAGCCATAGGTGATGGTTGGCAGTAGCATCGGCAAGGTAATGCCAATTTGAACTAGCTTTTTTGTATAGCGATGCATCGTAGTAAAATGAACAGCATAGGCCAACCAAAAGGCTAAAATGGTTGTAATCACTGATGCTACAAAAGAAACTTTAAAACTATTCGTAAAAGCTTCACGAATTTCGATATTCCGTAAAGCTTCTATATAATTTTGAATGGTAACGACATTGCCTATTTTGAATGACTGCCAAAACATATAAAGCAATGGCACAATTAAAAAGAATAGAAAAAATAGTAGAATCGGTAGAAAAATTAATTTCATTATTTTATTCGTTTTAAGCATATGTTTCTCCAAACAATTGATAGATGTTATGTCGCTTAATATGAAGCTGCCTTAAGATAAAATCTTCTACAAATTTATTTTTTGGCGCTGTAACAATTTCATGAGGTGTGCCAAATTGAGCAACTGTACCTTCATTAATAATGATGACTTTATCCGATAAGGTAAGGGCTTCTTCCGGATCATGTGTCACGATAATCGTCGTCAAATTAAATTCACGGGCGATGGATTTAATACGTTCCTTTATAGATTCCTTTATAACGCCATCTAGTGCACTTAGTGGTTCGTCTAATAATAGAATTTTAGGTTGCATCACGAGTGTTCTTGCAATGGAAACGCGTTGTTTTTGCCCACCAGACAATTCATGAATCTTCTTATGCAAATGAGGAGCTAGCTCTAAAAAATCAATGTATTCTTGTATCTCCTCTTTGGACATTTTCACGTTTTTATTTTTTAATCTATAAATGATATTGTCGTATGCATTTAAATGAGGAAATAACGCAAAATCCTGAAACACTATATTAAATCCTCTTTCTTGCATTGATTGCTTGGAAATATCTTGTCCATTGTAGACAAGCTGACCAGCAGTTGGATCTACAAGTCCTAAAATGATATTAAGCAAAGTAGTTTTACCGCAGCCACTCGGCCCTAGCAATGAAATAATCTCACCTGATTCGATGGTTACATTGATATCTACTAAAACTTTTTTATTTTTATAGCTTTTTGAGATATTTTTTAGCTCTAACAAATTGGGTCACCTCACTCAGTTCTTAGCTTCAGTATAGAGACTATTTGTAAAGGAAAATGCTTATTTGTGTAAATGTTGAGTAAATTCTGACCAACTGTTGACAAAGTTATGATTATTTTGAGTAAATATCTAGTAGAGGTGATGAAATGTATATGATAGAAAGGCAACACCAAATTTTGCAGTTTATACGTCAACATAAGGTAGTAAAATTAGTAACACTTACAAAAGAGTTTAACGTTTCAATGGAAACGATCCGTCGTGATGTCCAACAGTTGATGCAAGACAAAAAAATTGAAAAATTTTATGGGGGCGTTAAATATATTGAGCCAGTAGAAGGACTAATTGATCACCGACTTCACGAACAGTTAACAGAGAAAATCGCCATTGCCAGAGCATGTGCTTCGCTCGTTCAAGATGGGGAATGTATTTTCATTGATAGCGGAACAACTACCTATCAAATGACACCATTTTTATTGGACAAGGAAAAACTAACAGTGGTGACAAATTCACTACCTGTAGCATTTGATCTAATCGGCTCTAACATTGAGGTTATACTGCTTGGGGGTAAAGTACGCCATTCTGAAAAATCAGTGACATCAAATGAATTTTTATTTCGCTTCGAGCATCTTAATATCAATAAAGCTTTTATTTGCGCTAGTGGCGTTTCAATTGAAAAAGGCATATCTGATTTTAGCTTGGATGAAGCGATTACTAGAAAGCAAATTATTTCCATCTCTCAAAAAGTCTACGTAGCTACAGATTCCTCAAAATTTAATAAAGATGTAGCGATTCAAGTTTGTCCAGTGGATGACGTAGATGTCATTATCACAGATGACGGACTATCCAAAAAGACGATTCAACATTTTTCGGAAAAAGGTGTTCAAATAAAAACCGTCAATATGGCATAGACCATTAATCAATAAAAAACAACTAGTTGTGAAATTTACAACTAGTTGTTTTTCATTTTTATATAATGGAGAGCTTACGCATTATTTTTGAGAGACCATCCTCGTCTACATGGTCTGCAATATGATGAGCGACTGCCTTCACTCGCTCATGACCATTTCCCATAGCAATACTTGTCCCAACTGCCTGTAGCATCTCAATATCATTTATGCCATCGCCAAAAGCAAAGGCATCTTGTAAAGTGATGCCCATTTTTTCAAGCACCTTTTCAATACCAGCAGCCTTCGAACCTCCCTTTGGCAAAATATCACAAGAATAACGATGCCAACGTACAAATTGAACATTTGGGAATGTTTCATTATATAAAGGTTCATCTTTTTCTTCCATAAAAATAAGTGTTTGATATACATTGTTCTGCATATAATAAGATGAGTCTAATTCTGGATACGGATATTTAAGAGTATCTAAGCTTTCAGCTACCATACGATGATCGCCAACTGAGGCAATCATCCGTTTATCATCTAAAAACACTACCGGTTCGTTACGCGCCTCACCAAAGGCAATAATTTTAGCTAGTTCATCTTTCGCAATCCCATTTGTATAGACAACCTCACCTTTATAGACAACATATTGGCCATTGAAGGTAACATACGTATCGATCTCTAATTCTTCTAGCAATGACTCAATCATAAATGGTGCTCGACCAGTAGCAATCGCCAATTCATAACCATTACGTCGTGCTGTCAAAAGTGCCTCTTTTGCAGATGAAGGTAACTTTTTTTCACTGTTATAGAGAGTACCATCGACATCAAAAAATAAAATTTTGTTCATTCTATTAACCCTTTCCATAAATATTATCCTTTCAAGCTAAATGACTTTACATAGACAATAATTTTAATTATAATGATCCTAAGGAGTGATGTGCCATGCTGAAGAAACTCAAACGAAAATTATTGAAGCAACTTCGCGGCGTACTCGGAAAAAAATCAATTGCCTAACATTTGCCCTTCATTATTTGAAGGGCTTTTCTTTATTTTAGAGGAAGTGCGTGATAATATAAAGGAAATGCATTTATTTGGCTATACGCAACCACTGTCTCACTACTTCCTATACAATTTTATAACATAGTGCACATCTGAAGCATTGAGATACAAGTATTACAAACGTACATTTCTTCAATAAAAGAAATTCGTTGTTTTCTTGTAGCACGTGTGTGGTAGTAGTCAAAGGTGCAAGAAAATTGTACGCAATTAAAGGAGAGCAAACTATGATTTACAAAGTTTATTATCAAGAAAATGCAAATGAGATTCCAGTTCGCGAAAATACTAAAAGTCTATACCTAGAAGCTACTTCAGAACGTGAAGTACGTGAAAAGCTAAAAGACCGAAACTATAACATCGAGTTCATTCAACTGCTTGAGGGTAACTACTTAGAGTACGAACAAGCAAGCCCGAACTTCGTCTTGGAGGAAATTTAACAAACATGAAGTTTGTTAAAAATGACCAAGCAGCTGTTTTCGCGCTCGGCGGACTGGGCGAAATCGGCAAAAACACTTATGGCGTTCAATTTCAAGATGAAATTATCTTAATTGACGCCGGTATAAAATTTCCAGAAGACGACTTACTCGGCATTGACTATGTTATTCCTGATTACACGTACTTAGTACGTAATGTCGATAAAATCAAAGGACTGTTTATTACCCATGGGCATGAGGATCATATTGGGGGTATTCCATACCTTTTACGTCAAGTAAATATCCCTGTCTATGGCGGTAAGCTTGCACTTGGCTTATTACGTAATAAATTAGAAGAACATGGCTTGCTACGTACAACAAAACTCATTGAAATTAAAGAAGAGGATGTTATTAAATTCAGAAAAACATCTGTTAGCTTCTTTAGAACAACACATAGTATTCCTGATGCTTATGGAATTGTTGTTAAAACACCACCTGGTAATATCGTTCACACAGGTGACTTTAAATTTGACTTTACACCAGTGGGTGAACCAGCCAACCTAACAAAGATGGCTGAAATCGGACGTGATGGCGTGCTTTGCTTACTATCTGATAGTACTAACGCTGAAAAGCCTAATTTCACAATGTCAGAGCGCACAGTTGGAAAAAGTATCGACGAGATTTTCCGTAAGTTGGATAGCCGTATTATTTTTGCTACCTTTGCATCAAATATTCACCGTTTACAGCAAGCCACAGACGCAGCCGTAAAATACGGAAGAAAGATTGCTGTCTTTGGTCGCTCAATGGACAATGCTATTACGATTGGTCGTGAGCTAGGTTACATTACTGCTCCAAAGGATACATTTATTGATGCTCAAAGCATCAATCGACTTCCTGCAAACGAAGTGATGATTTTATGTACAGGCTCTCAAGGTGAACCAATGGCTGCCTTGTCACGTATTGCCAACGGGACACATCGTCAGATTCAAATACAGCCTGGCGATACAGTTATCTTTTCTTCTTCACCAGTACCAGGTAATACCGTGAGTGTTAATAAAATCATTAATTTATTGTTCCGTGCAGGTGCAGAAGTCATTCATGGTGCATTAAACAATATTCATACATCTGGTCACGGATCTCAAGAAGAACAAAAACTGATGCTTCGTTTAATGAAGCCTAAGTTCTTTATGCCTATCCATGGTGAATTCCGTATGTTAAAAATGCATACACACCTAGCTGAAGATTGCGATGTTCCACTAGACAATACATTTGTTATGGAAAATGGTGATGTTCTAGCACTAAGTGCCAATGAAGCACATGTAGCTGGCCGTATTCCTTCAGGAGATGTTTACATTGATGGCAATGGTATTGGCGATATCGGTAATATCGTGTTACGTGATCGCCGTATTCTTTCTGAAGAAGGTTTAGTGATTGTAGTTGTAAGTGTTGATATGGAAAACCAAAAAATTGTTTCTGGCCCTGACATCATCTCACGTGGATTTGTCTATATGCGTGAATCAGGTACGATGATCAATGAGGCACAAAAAATGCTAAACCGTCATCTGAATGAAACAATTCAAAGCAAGACTCCTCAATGGACAGAATTGAAGAATGAAATTACAGACGTTTTGGGACCTTATCTATTCGAAAAAACAAAACGCCGTCCAATGATCTTACCGATTATTATGGAGGTTTAACCTCGTAAAGAAACTATGTAAATTTTACATAGTTTCAGACTGTAGACAAAAGCCCTCGAGAAGTTCACTCTCGAGGGCTTTTATCATTTTTCTTCCTATGTCGGCTTGATATTTGGTAATAGATTACCAAATCCAACATACTCTTCGAGCATAGTTGCTCTCTTAAGCTACTTGCCACGTCCAAGTAGCCAGTTTCTTTAAATTCATGGCAGCAAAAGTAAGCATCGCCTGCATGGACAATTTTTTCAGACCTCTTAAGGTTGTCCATCGCATACCATGCTTTTCTTTTGCATCGGCAAAGACACGCTCAATCGTTTCTTTGCGCTTTGCATAGATTTGTTTGATGTCATAGGAATGGCGTAAATGTTCAGCTTCCTCCACATACGACTCCCAGATATGGCGTTGAATGAGTTTTTGATGATGCTTACTTTCTGTACACTGGGAAAGGCTTGGACACTTCGCACAAATCAAAGGATTCGATTTATATTGCCGATATCCTTCTTTCGTCGTTGTTGCATACTTCAATATCTGCCCTTGTGGGCAAAGATAACAATTATAGTGCTCGTCATATATATACTCATGCTTTCGGAAGAATCCATCTTTCGTTTTAGGACGTGTATACGGAAGAACAGGCAACATTTGATTCTCTAATAAAAAGTTCGTAATCGCTGGTGTTTTATAGGCTGCATCTGCCGCAACAGCGATTGGTTTTTGAACGTTTTGAATGACTCTTTCAACAAGTGGCTGCAATACATGGCTATCGTGCACATTTCCCGGAGTCACAATGGCACCTAAGACAAAGCCCTTTTCATCTGTCGCTGCATGAAAAGAATACGCAAACTGTTTCGTACGTTCATCCTTCACGTAATACCCACTTTCAGGATCTGTCGTGCTTTCCTTTATTTCTTTCCATTCTTCTTTTTCAAATTTCTCCGGGGAAAAGGGCTTTTTTCCGTGTTCCTCACGATCAATATTTAACTCTAATTGAAGTTTCTCTTCATAAGCCCGTGTTTCTTTTCGCACAACTTTTTTATCATACTTTCGTTTATTCGCACTCGCTTTCACATGCGTAGAATCGATAAATAAATGGTCTGCATGGAGGAGTCCTTGATGCATAATCTCTTTTAATATACGATAGAATATCTGCTCAAATATATCAGTGTCTTGAAAGCGACGGACATAATTTTTACCGAAGGTAGAGAAATGCGGGACTTCTGTCTGGAAGCCAAATCCTAAAAACCAACGATACGCCATATTCGTTTCAATTTCTTTGATGGTTTGACGCATGGACCGTATACCAAAAACGTACTGAATAAACGTCATTTTAAAGAGAACAACAGGATCAATACTAGGGCGTCCTTTGGCAGAGTAGAGGTTTTCTACTAAAGGATAGATAAATGAAAAATCAATAGCCGCCTCTAGTTTTCGTACTAAATGATCTTGGGGAACTAATTGATCAATCGTTAGCATTTCTAATTGTTCACGTTCATTGATTTGATTTTTCGTCATCATGGTTGATCACCTCGAAAGTGTACTTTTTATCAATAGATGAATAAGGAATTCTTTATGTAGAAGTTGATTGGAACGAAGGGTGGCGACTCCTGCGGGAAAAGCGGGAAAGTCGAGATCCTGGACTGAGCGAAGCGAGGGAAGCAGCTAGACCCCGCCCGCGGAAAGCGTCCGCCCGTAGTGGAAATCAACGGCTTTACTTTATTTTATTGTAAAAGAAAAAAGACTGTAGGCAAACTCAAAATTCATTGAGTTTGTCTACAGTCTGAAACTATGTAAATTTTACATAGTTTCTTTTTTATTTTTGAAACCTCCTTTTTATTTTTGCGTATATAGTAATAACAACATCAAAAAGGAGCGTTTTTATGCTAGATAAAATTCTTCATTCCTTACTTAATAGTAAATCCAAACGCCATCATTCTTCATCAAGTAGCCGTAGCAGATATTCAAAGCGACATAATTATTATGGTCACAAGCATTATAAGCGTAGCTCTCGTAAAAGCTCACGCAGTTTTTTCAGCTCTATGAGTTTCTTTAGTAGCTAATGTGGTGGAAACGAATTTCCGAAAAAAGTTTTGACCAGGCTGTAGAACTTTACATAGCCGAACATCCCGATTTTTCTTTTAAAAAATTCCTTGGCTATGGCTCATATGGTCGTACGTATTTAATTGAAGATTGCTCGTCAGCAAGTCTATTTGTTTTAAAATGCTTGCGACCCAAACATCGTCACCACCAGAAAACCATTCATAAATTTCAACAAGAAATTCACATACTCCAGCAACTTTCACTACCCTATGTTCCTACCATCCATTCAGCAGGAACAATTTCAGACAGCCCATTTTTTATCATGGACTATGTCAATGGGCAAACTTTTGAGGAGCTTATTTTTCAGAATGGTGCCAAATTTACAATCGCTCAATCCCTTGCTATTACAAAGCAATTATTAGAGCAAATTGTACAGTTACACAATTATGGTATTGTACATCGCGATTTACGGATTCCGAATATATTGTTAGTGGGTCAGCAATTGCATATTATTGACTTTGGTCTAGCTACCACTTATCAAAAGCTAATCGATATCTCTACGATTGAAAATCCAAAACGAGCCGAAAATCATATTAGTGATCTTTATTTTGTCGGCCATTTTTTATTATTTTTACTATACTCAGACTACAAGCCAAGCAAGAAAAAAGAGAAAGCTTGGCAGCAGGAATTAAAATTACCAATCGAAGTCCAAGATTTTCTTGAGCGCCTATTATGGATTCAAGAACCCTTTGCAAGTGCGTTAGAGGCCTTGCAATCTATGCCCCCATCCATAGATAAAAACCATTAAAAATAGAATTGTTCACCGCCAAACGTGAACAATTCTATCCTAGAGTTCAAATATTAAAGTATTTTGCAGTTACATATGCAATCCAATGATACGCTGGGTCTAAACGTAGATTTTCAATTAGCCCCTTAATGATTGCTTTACCATAAGTAGGATTTTCTATTTCTTGCTTTAACAACTCAATGGATTCTTTTTCTATAGAATCCTCAGTATGATTTATATTTTGCTCCAATAATTGTAGTAAAGCATCTTTTGACACGTCTTCCTCACACGGCTTTGCAATAAACGGCACAAGATCTGCTGTAATAAATGGAATGGTTGTATGATGGGCAATAATATCTGTCTTTTCTGCTAAAGATTTAGCTAATTGCTCTAAATCAAGTGGCATATCTGAAAAAATAAAAAGCTCAGCATAGCTCTTCATAAATCCTTTTATGCAGTACATTACATCATATTTCATTTCTTTTAATTGATCCTGATAAAGCTGCTCAAGCATATAGAGAATTGATTTCGACATTTCTGCTTCATACGCTGTTATTTTATGAAATAGCTCTTTTTTTGTTAAAAAGACCTTTTCATTAAAGAATACACGTGCAGATGCAGAATGGTCTTTGAATGCTTGAAAAATACTTTTATAAAATTCAACCAAAACAGTTTCTTTGCTATACGTTCCTCTGACTACTTGGTCAACATCTGTAATAAACTGCTGTAAATAGTAATCAACCATAGATATAACAAGCTCATCTTTGGTTTTGAAGGATAAATAAAATGCACCTTTAGAAATCCCGCAGCGTTCTGTAATTTGTTGTACTGACGTAGCTTCAAAACCCTGTTCAGAAAACAGTTCTAACGCTTTCTCCATAATTAATTGCTTTTTTAACATATTTTTAACTCTCTCCTAATGCATTTCGTTGACAAATGACCGATTAGTCATTAGTATAAATAATTGAATTTAGATAGTCAATAAAGGGTAGGTGTGAAGGTGAAAGGTTTAGTTAATTTCGTATTAAAGAACAAATTGGCAGTGTGGTTATTAACAATTATCATCACTGTCTCTGGTATTTATTCGGGTACAAGGATGAAAATGGAATCGATACCTGATATTTCGATCCCGTATTTAATTGTCATGGGCGTATATCCTGGCGCAACGCCTGAACAAGTCATGAATGAACTTTCCATTCCGTTCGAAAAATCCATAGAAAGTTTAGAAGATGTGAAGGCTGTTTACTCAACTTCCTCTTCCAACGTAGCACAAGTTCAAGTGGAATACGACTATGGAATTGATATGGATGAGAAAAAACGTCAATTAGAAGCAGCTTTAGATAATCTTAAACTACCTGAAGGTGCTCAAGAGCCTACTATTATGGCAATCAGCATGAACATGATGCCCGTAGTCGCTTTATCTGTAAGTAGCTCTAAGGAAGATATTGTTGATTTAACTTCAACAGTAGAAGAAGTTTTACTGCCTAAAATCGAAAAGATTGATGGTGTTGCATCTGCTACCATCACAGGTCAGCATATTGAACAAGTATCGTTTAAATACGATGAAGAAAAAATGGCAGCACTTGGTTTAACAGAGGAAACTGTTAAACAAATGATTCAGGCAAGTGATATGTCACTGTCACTTGGTTTATATCAATTTACTGTCGGGGAACAAGCCGTTTCAGTAGATGGTAAGGTAAAATCAGTGGATGAACTGAAAGACTTATTAATTCCAGTTACACCTTCAGCTACAAATCCTTCACCTTTCGTTCGTCTAGGTGATATTGCAAAAATTGAAGTAGAAGGTAAAGTGCAATCTGTTTCACGTACAAATGGTCAAGATGCCATTGCTATTCAAATCGTAAAAGGCCAAGATGCGAATACGGTAACAGTTGTTAATGCAGTAAAAGACCTTATGAAGGATGAGGAAAAACGATTAGACGGCTTAAACGTAGAGATCTCTCTTGACCAAGGTGCCCCAATTGAAGATTCTGTATTTACAATGATCGAAAAAGCAGTCTTTGGCGGCGCAATTGCCGTATTAATCATTTTACTATTCTTACGTGATTTCAAATCAACGATTATTTCAATTATTTCTATCCCAGTTTCTATCTTCATGGCATTACTCCTATTAAACTGGATGGATATTACTTTAAACATCATGACCCTCGGCGCGATTACCGTCGCAATCGGTCGTGTTATCGATGACTCAATCGTAGTTGTAGAAAATATTTACCGACGAATTCACTTAAAACAAGAAAAACTTACAGGTCGTGCCCTAATTCGCGAAGCAACAATTGAAATGTTCAAACCAATTCTTTCTTCAACATTGGTAACGGTCGCTGTATTCGCTCCTCTTATTTTCGTAGGTGGTATGGTAGGCGAATTATTCATGCCATTTGCCCTTACAATGACATTTGCATTAGGTGCATCGTTATTAGTTGCGATCACAATCGTACCTGCTTTATCTCACTTCTTATTCCGTAAAAAGTTATACTGTGAGAAGACTGAAAGCCAACATAAAGAAGTTGGTAAACTTGCTACCTGGTACAAAGGTGTCTTAGAAAAAGTATTAAATCACAAAATTATTACATCTGTCCTTGCGATTCTATTACTTGTTGGTTCTCTTGCATTAACACCACTTATTGGTTTTAGTTTTATGGGCTCACAAGAAGAAAAAGTTATGTACTTAACGTATACGCCTGCAACGGGAGAGCTGGCTGACGAAACGGCAGCAAATGTTGAAAAAGTAGAAAAAGAATTAATGAAACGTAAAGATGTTGATATTTTACAAGTTTCCATTACAGATGCGAAGAATGTCGATCCATCAGCAATGATGATGGGTGGAGGTGCTGGCGGTGCCTTAATGTACCTTATCTTTGATCCGGATATGGAAGACTTCCCTAAAGCTCGTGAAGAGGTTGAAGACTATGTATTTAACATCGGGCAATCAGGAGAATGGAAGTCTCAAAACTTCACTTCTATGTCGATGTCATCAAACGAAGTCAGCTATACACTGTATAGTGATGATTTAGATAAACTTCGAGATGCGGTGAAACAAGTAGAGGGTGCTCTAAAAGAAGTGGATGGCTTAGAAGATATTAAATCTGATAATGAAGATCCATACGTAGAGCATGTGCTAAAAGTTGAACAAAAAAATGTCCTTCAATACGGGTTAACGACAGCTCAAATCGTGATGGCATTAAATTCAAATACATCGCAAGAAGTATTAACTACCGTGAAAAACGATGGTAAAGATATCGATGTCATCGTTCAACGCGATGCTAAAGCAGCTGCGACTTCACTTGACGATGTCTTAGCCACTGAAATTAAAACAGCATTAGGTACAACAATGACTATCGGAGAATTAGTAGATGTTGAGGAAGGTACAACACTTAACTCATTATCTCGTTCAAAAGGTGAATATTTCGCAACAGTATCTGGTACGATTATCGGTGACGATATTTCAAAAGCCACTACTGCTGCTGATAAAAAAATTGATAAATTAGATTTACAAAAAGGTGTAACACTTGGTGTTGCTGGTGTTGCTGCAGATATGCAAGAAACATTCACTAAGCTTGGTATTGCGATGTTAGCAGCCATTGCCATTGTTTACTTCATTCTAGTGGTAACATTCGGAGAAGGTTTAGCTCCATTCGCTATTCTTTTCTCACTACCATTCGCAGTAATTGGTGCATTTATTGGTTTATTCGTTACAGGGCAGACTATTTCTGTATCTGTCATGATGGGTCTATTGATGTTGATTGGTATCGTCGTAACAAATGCCATCGTATTAGTTGACCGTATCATTCATATGGAACATGATGGTCTTGCCATGCGTGAAGCGATCCTTGAAGCAGGAGCAACACGTTTACGTCCTATCCTGATGACAGCCATCGCTACAATTGGTGCTATGATTCCAATGGCACTTGGTACTGGCGGTAGTGGGTTAATTTCCAAAGACTTAGCTATTACTGTAATTGGCGGTTTATTATCTTCTACCCTATTAACACTCGTTGTTGTACCAATTGTTTATGAGATGCTATCTAAAATGTTAAAGAAAAACCGTAAAGATATTGAAGAAAATTAATAAAAAAATAACCACTCATGCAATCTTTGCGTGAGTGGTTATTTTTTATCCTAAGCTTTTTATTGATTTTCTATTACTACAAAAACTTCCTTGCTTTCCACACCTGTATTTGATACAGCCTTAATGCCGTATGTATAGCTATGCTTAGCAAGAGCTGACTTGTCCACAAATTTAGTGAATCCATCCATATTATAAACAACATCCACTATATTTCGAGGGTCATCATAAGAGCCTTCTTTGTTTCCTGTAAAACGATAAATGACATACTTGCGTGGTTGTGTTTCATTTTCGTCTATAATCTCTATCTTACGACCTGCCGCTTCCTTTGTCACTTGCACAAAAGTCGGCACGTTCGGCACTGTGTCATCATCCCAAGTTGTTTCTGGTGTCAGTGCTGTGTAATTATATAATTGTTGACTAACAATCGTTGCATAGCCTAGTTTATTGTTTTGAAAGCTTCTTAAGGAGAAATGCATTTGCCCCTCAGCCGCTACCTTTTCCGAACGATTCGCTAGTATTTGACTAGGTAGCTCCATTTTATTTTTCCATGCTGCATCACTATCATTGCCAACTTTGTAATCAGCAAGCCCAATGTATAGATGCACAGGGTGTGTTGTTGCGTAGGTTTGCACTTCATGGCTCCACCAATCTAGCAGCGTTCCATATTTCGCAACAGATAATGTTCTTGACCAATAAATTTGTGGTGTAATGTAATCAATTGTGCCATTTTGAATCCATGTTCTGACGTCTGCATATAAATCATCGTAATTATTAACACCAGCCCTTGTATCGCTTCCTGTTTTATCTAGCGATTTATTGCGCCATACACCAAATGGTGAAATACCAAATTGGACATATGGCTTTGTGTCTTTAATGGCCGTGTAAAGATTTTCTACAAGACGGTTGACATTATCTCGTCGCCAATCCTCCACCTTTTTAAAGGAAGCACCATAGTTTTTAAAAGCTGCTTGATCTGGAAAAACTTCATTAGCAACTTTATATGGATAAAAATAATCATCCATATGCACTGCGTCAATATCATAATTAGCTACTAGCTCTCTTACTACTTCAACTAAATAGTCTTGTACTTCTGGTAAACCAGGATTTAAATAATATTGCTTACCGTATTTGATAACCCAATTTGGATGTGTTCTAGCCACATTATCAGCAGCAAGGTCTGTCAGTTTTTGTCCAGACATTGTTACACGATAAGGATTCATCCATGCATGCATCTCCATACCCCGTTTATGACTTTCCTCTATCATGATCGCAAGAGGATCGTAGCCTGGATTCGTGCCTTGCTTTTTGCCTGTTATGTAAGATGACCATGGCGCTAGATCAGAGGCATACATTGCATCATTTGTTGGTCTTACTTGATAAATAACAGTATTGAATCTATTGGCTTTTAGTTGATCCAAAGTTTGGCGTGTCCAAGCCGTGTACTGCTCCTTCGTCATACCTGCTTTCATATCAAGATTAAGAACGGTTGAAATCCAGACAGCCCTCATCTCCCTTTTTGGCTGTGTCGTGCTTGCCACGGCAGTCTTTGTAGGGATTGTCGATAGGCATAACACAAAAATCATCGCGACTAAAGTTAAGATCTTCCATTTACTATTTTTCTTTCTCATATTTCCTCCATTTGCTATTTTTCTATTTTAGTATATGACAAGTACTCGCTATATGCACGTCTCCGAAGCAACTTTATCGGAATCAATGCAAGCAGATAATAAGTTTCACCTCTAACAAACGTTCCCGATAGTTTCAAAAT
This sequence comes from Lysinibacillus sp. JK80, assembly GCF_027557635.1. Classification (NCBI taxonomy): domain Bacteria; kingdom Bacillati; phylum Bacillota; class Bacilli; order Caryophanales; family Bacillaceae; genus Lysinibacillus; species Lysinibacillus sp. JK80. The sequence goes on from NZ_CP058997.1 coordinate 2,197,814, forward strand.
ATGTATAAAAAACTACTGAAAAGACGATGAATAGTACTTTTCCTTTAAAGAAATCGATAAATATAGATGCATGGCGTTTCATTTTATGAGATTCATTTCACAATTTCCAAATTTTTAAATTCAACCTAGTTTTTGCTTAATTCATTCTTTACGCATCGATGAACTTTATGCTACAATCAACACAACTTATATAGAACGGAGGGTATTCCAAATGACAGCTTCAATTAGACTACGATTTCACCTTATTAATTAAATATGTGTACACTTTGCCTGCTGTGCAAGGGAAATGGAATTAGGTCTAGTCTGTTTTAGGAATACTGGAAAAGAGGGGACTTCTACTCCCCTCTTTTTTTGTGTTGTCTTTTACTTTCCACACAGGCACTACTGTTAGAAAGGGATGACGAAATTGGAACATTGGAAACGTAACACAATACTTTTTTTAAGTAGTCAAACGATTTCACTTTTTGGCTCTGCTCTTGTGCAATATGCCATTACATGGTATATCACACTTACAACACAATCAGGCAGCATGATGACCATCGCGATCATTTGTGGCTTTTTACCAACCTTCTTCTTAGCACCTATTGCTGGTGTCTGGGCAGATCGCTATAACCGTAAATGGCTTATTATTTTAGCAGATGGAATGATTGCCTTATCTACGCTAATGCTAGCTATTTTATTTTTAATCGGCTATGATGAGCTCTGGCTACTATTTGTTATATCAGCCGTACGCGCAGTTGGTGCAGGTATTCAAACACCAGCAGTGGGCGCAATTTTGCCACAATTTGTGCCTGAAGAGCATTTAATGAAGGTCAATGGTGCAAATAGTAGTATTCAAGCCTTCATCATGATTCTTGCACCTATGGCAAGTGGTGCATTATTAACGATGGCTTCTATTGAATCCATTTTCTTTATTGATGTGACAACAGCGGCTATTGCCATCGCTATCTTCTTATTATTTCTGCATATCCCTGCACATGCAAAAGCTAATCAGCCACAAACAACAGGCTATTTTAGTGATATGAAACAAGGCTTCATCTATATTAAAGAGCATGCTTTCTTGAAACAATTATTCTTGTTCTTTGCCTTTTTCATGCTGCTTGCTGCACCTGCTGCCTTTTTAACGCCTTTACAAGTTACACGAACTTTTGGCAATGATGTATGGCGTTTGACTGCCATCGAAATGGCCTTTGCCATTGGGATGTTAATCGGTGGTATCGCAATCGCAACATGGGGTGGCTTTAAAAATAAAGTGCATACGATGACATTATCTGCTTTGTTATTTGGTCTTTGTACAATGGCTCTCGGCGTCATTCCTATTTTTTGGTTGTACCTCGGAATCATGGCCATTACTGGCATAGCCATGCCAATCTTTAATACACCTGCAACGGTGTTATTACAAGAAAAAGTGGAAAGTGACTATATGGGAAGAGTATTTGGCATTCTTAGTATGATATCTACCTCTATGATGCCTTTAGGAATGCTAATTTTCGGGCCAATAGCTGATATTATTGCTATTGAGTGGCTACTCATCGGTACAGGATTATTACTCTTCATCCAAGGATTTTTCCTTCTGGGCAGTAAAGTCTTATTAAAAGCTGGTAAACCTACTGCTGAGCATGTTGACTCGCTAGAAAAAAAGTGAAGATTTTATTTCAAGAAAATTGTTAATAAAAAATAACATTTAAATTTAGCCTATACACAATCTCAAACGAATCTTGACGTTAAAAAAGCCTTGCTTTATGCAGGGCTTTTTCCATCTTTATTTATGTCTTGGGAATAATTTTTTGTGCTTTAGCATCTTGCTTCCCACAATATCTGAATTATAATTATTTAAAATTTAAATGGTCATGAAGATCTCTTCCAATACGCAACAACTTTGGTATCCAAAAAATTTAGATGTTGTCCTTAAAGGAATTTAAAGATATGTATTAGGAAATAGGACGCTTAGAATTTATCTGTACATTTTTCACCATAACTTATTAAAATACGGACTTTAATCTAATTGTACTAAAATAAATCTATTATCATTAAATATAATAACGATGAATAGGACGTCCTACGTTTCCATATTGTATATCTACTTTTAATAGTTTCTGCTTTTCTAAAAAGTCTAGATAGCGTCTAGCTGTAACACGTGCTGTACCTATATAAGCTGATACCTCCTCCGCTGATACTGCCTCGCCACTTTTTTTTATATATGCAAGTACCTTATCTAAGGTAGCTCGATTAAACCCTTTTGGGAGTTCTTCTATAAGAATAGCATCCATTCCTGTTGTTTCTACTACAATTTGTTCAGGAAGACGCTGTTGCATTAAATGATCGACATCATGCTGAGTTAAATCTTGCATGCCGCTTATTTTCCTTCTATAGCTTTGATAATTTTTTAAAGTCTGCTCAATCCGTTCAAACGTAAAGGGCTTCATAATATAATCATAGACACCTAAGTGTAATATTCGCTGCACAGTGGGCATATCATTCGCAGCTGTTACAGCAATAACATCAACATGAAGATGCTCTTCTCGTATTTTCCCTAACGTAATAATGCCATCCTGCTCTGGCATAAAAATGTCCATAAAGACAAGCTCTGGGGTTAATTGTTTAATTTTTTGAATTCCCTCAATTCCATTGCTAGCATAGCCAACTAATGAAAAACCTTTGATTTGTTCAATAAATTGTCTGTTCACTTCTCGTACCATTGGATCATCTTCAATCAATAAGACATTTATTACATCCATCTATACTTCTCCTAACTCAAATAAAATTAAGAAACTTGTTCCTTTCATAAATTCACTTGTTACTTCAATATCTCCATTGCCTTTTCTTACAATTTCATAGACTAAATGCAAGCCAATGCCTCGATTTTCACTAGCCTTTGACGAAAATCCATTTTCAAACATACGCTCCTGCACCTCTTTGGTCATGCCAATCCCGTTATCGGTAACTGCAATCGCTAAGACGCCATCATGCTCGTCTACAGAGATGGCTACATATTTATCTTCCTTAGAAAGTACATTTAATGCCTCAAAAGCATTTTCAATTAAATTGCCAAACAACACAACAAAATCATGATGATCTAATAGAGGTGGAAAGCGTTTAAAATGACTTTTCCGATCAATTTCAACCTCGATACCCAGTTCTTTTCCATAACTTACTTTACTTAATAACAAACCTGAAATATTTTCATTATGAAAGCGTTCATTTAAAAACTTCGTTAATGAGGCTTCATTTTCAGTAGTAACAGTAACATATTCAAGTGCTTGCTTTGTATGTCCCAATTGCAGTAGTCCCGCAATCGTATGAATCTTATTTTTATGCTCATGGGTTTGTACACGTAATGCTTGAACAAAGGCCTTTACACCTGTTACTTCCTCCGCAAGCTTTTTCACAGCTGTTAAATCTTTAAACATAGCAACTGCACCAACCAGCTCTCCATTCACAATAATAGGTACACGATTACTTAAGATACTATGATGATTAATGTAAAGCTCTTGATCATAAACAGGTGTTGCTGTTTCAACAATTTCAGGCAGACGGGTATCAGGCAAAACGTCATAAATCTTTTGTCCAATACAGTCCTCTATTTTCCTAGTAACACCTAAAATATCGGCCGCTTTTTCATTAAAAATGGTGATATTCATTTCCTTATCTACCGCTATTATTCCCTCATGCATAGCATTAAAGGTTTCTGTTCTTTCCACATACATTTTTGCAATTTCATGAGGTTCAAGCCCAAACATTTGTTTTTTTATATGTCGTCCTAGTGTATAGGCACCGAAAATACTGAAAATCAGTGATATAACAATAGTTATCATAATTTCTCGCTCATAACTTTGTAACATTTCCAGAAAATCTGGTAATGAATAGCCAACGACTACAATGCCCACTTGTTCCCTTTTATCATTAATAATTGGCACGAAAGCCCGTATCATAACACCCGATTCTCCACGTGCCTTTGATACATAATAATGTTCACTAAATGCGGCGTTTAAATCCGGCGACTCACTGCGTTTTCCTATTTCCTTACTTACTGGGTGTGATAGTTTAATACGCTCCATATTCATTACAACAATATACTCGGCCTTATGAATCACTCTAATGCCATCTACAATTTTATTAATATTTTTTGCAGATTCTTTTATATTGGCATTTTCCAGATGTACACTAAGCTCTGGTACATTTGATACAGTTCTTGCCACAAGCATTGCTCGCTGTCCAAAATCTTTTTCCTGTTCAGATAATAGATTACCGAGTAAAAAAATACCACCTAGTAAAAAGGAGAGTGCAATGATTAAAAATGTCACTAACAGTATTTTGCCGTTCACAGGCATTTTCATCATTAAAAAATTCCTTCCTTTCAAATTTGCATTCTCATAATCAGTGGCACACATATTTAGTTTTAAGATTATCTGCAAAAAAATCTTTTGACAACATATTTAGTCGATATAAGTAGCAGAAAATATTGAATTTAATGAACAATATTATAAACTGATAATTTAAAAAGAACTTAATTATTACTCTATGTTTTTGTATTATAACAATAATTAATTAACTATAGCGTACCATAACAGAGATAGTTATTGATATTACTATATTTATATGTAAATGTAAGTAAATGTACTTAATGAACGATATGTTTCTTATTTTCTAAATCTCTTTTTTAAAGAAATATTCGCTATGATACTTTTAGTGAAAGCGATATCAAAGAGAAAATTTAGAAAAGAGGTAGCAAAAAATGAAGTTACTGAAAAATTTGACTGTTCAGGTTATAGTGGCTATCATACTTGGGATTATTGTCGGAGCCATTTTCCCCGAGTTCGGTGCCAGCTTGAAAATCTTAGCAGATTTATTCATCAAATTAATTAAAATGTTAATTGCTCCTATTATTTTCCTAACAGTTGTTATTGGAATCGGCAGTATGGGAGATATGAAAAAGGTCGGGAAAATCGGAGGTAAGGCATTGCTTTACTTCGAAATAGTTTCCACAATTGCATTAGCAATCGGAATTGCTGTTGCTTTAATCGTAAGTCCTGGTACGGGCTTGGATACATCAGGTGCATCTGATGCTGATATTTCAAAATATACAACTGCTGCAGCTGAATCTGAGCAAGGCTTGGGTGCCTTCATTTCTAGTATTATTCCAGAAAATGTAGTTGGTGCATTGGCAACTGGTCAATTATTACCAGTCCTATTCTCTGCTGTTTTATTTGGCTTAGCAGCTGCCTCAATCGGTGCACCCGCAAAACCAGTCATCACATTCTTTGAGCAAGTAGCAGAGATATTCTTCAAGATTGTAAGTATGGTTATGAAAATATCACCAATCGGAGCTTTTGGTGCAATGGCCTATACAATTGGAAATTTTGGTTTAAAATCTTTAGGTAATCTAGGTTTATTAATGGCTGCCGTATATATAACAATGTTTTTATTTGTTGTCTTTATTTTAGGTGCCATTGCAAAGTTCTTTGGATTCAACATCTTTAAATTTATCGCTTATATCAAAGATGAGATTTTCTTAGTAATTGGGACTTCCTCTTCTGAATCAGCTCTGCCATCTATGATGCGGAAGCTTGAGAACTATGGTTGCTCGAAGCAGGTTGTAGGTTTAGTCGTTCCTACCGGGTACTCCTTCAATCTAGATGGGACTTCCATCTACCTGTCCATGGCTGCATTGTTTATCGCACAAGCATATGGAATGGAACTAACTTGGATTCAAATCATTACACTGCTCGGAATTTTAATGATTACTTCTAAAGGTGCAGCAGGTGTAACAGGCTCAGGATTTATTACATTAGCAGCAACTTTGGCTGCCTTCCCAATGATACCAGTGGAAGGAATAGCGCTGTTAATCGGTGTAGATCGCTTTATGTCTGAGGCTCGAGCTGTTACAAATTTAATTGGTAATGGCGTAGCTTGTGTTGTCGTGTCAAAATCTGAAAAAGAGTTTGACACAGCTATGGAAGAACGTGCACTTCAGGGAAAGACCACTATATCTTCCTAACAAAAATGGTAGAAATGATAGCCATCTCTGTTTCACTATACTCATTATCATTCGAGTAAAAGCTATGTCCTTATGGATTGACGCTGACAACAAACAATTAGCTTACACTATCACCCAAAATAAAATGTTTACACTCTAGTAAAAAAGTGAAAGTTAATAGTAAGAGGTGATAGTGAATGAATGATAAAAAACAGGCAAAAACACGTAATACGAATAACCCTGATGTATTGGATACAGATAAAGAAAGCATTTTTGATAAACACGAGGACATGAAAACAGTAGATCCAATACCTGTCGAAGAATTGAATGAAAAAGTGAAAGATGAACAACATAAAACCAAAACTAAGGATTCCTCTGCAACAGATAAGCGCTATCCTTAATGTGATCGCTGCAAAAATGAATAAATATAAAAAGTCGACCTAATTCATAATTATGGGTCGACTTTTTTATATACTATTTGTTAAAGGGGGTAAATCATGAGTAAAATACCAATTATGAAAACGGAAAGGTTACTATTAAGACCAATTACACATGGGGATTTAGAAGCAATGTATGACTACTCTTCCAGTGAAAATGTGGCGCGTTATGTGACATGGCAAGCACACACGAGCTTAGAGGATACAAAGGCTTTTATGGCATTAATTTTTAATGGCTATCAGCAAGGCAATTTGATGTTATGGGGTATTGAATATGCAGGCACAATTATTGGAACGATTGATTTTGTGACGATTAATGACACCCATAAATACGCGGAAATTGGCTATGTGCTTTCTGAGGATTTTTGGAATAAGGGGTACACAACAGAAGCAACAAAAAAACTCATTGACTTCGGTTTTAATGAATTAGATTTAGTACGTATCCAAGCACGATGCTTTGAAGAAAACATTGGCTCACAAAAGGTTATGGAGAAGTCAGGTATGCAGTTTGAAGGGTTATTACGGAAAAGTATGCTTGTTAAGGGACAATACCAAAATGTAAAAATGTACGCTATCACTGATGATGATTATAGGAACTTCTAGAAAATAAAGCCTTGCTACGATTTGCAAGGCTTTATCATTACAACCATCTTTCCAAACAGTATATCTTCTTAGCTGTGGCATCTATCCTTACTCGTTTGCCTATCGCAATTGGATGCATAGGATGTGTATGACAAATATCCACCTCTGCTAATATAGGAATCTTTATTCCATCCAACTGTTCAAGTAGAATATGATATGGCTGTCGACCCGTTCCTAAATCATCGTAGCATTCATGTTTCCCCAAAATAATCCCACTAACTTTGTTAAAGACACCATGCAATTTTAGCATTGCAAAATTCTTTTCAACAACAGCAGCATTTTTTAAGCAGTCCTCCACTAATAAAATATCACCTTCCACAATTTTAGGGAAATACGGCGTACCAATAAATCCATACATGGCATTGGCATTCCCGCCAATTAACCTTCCTTCAGCAACCCCATCCTGAATCGCTAACCATTCATTCTTCTTGAGTTTTTTATCCACTGTCTTCTCTAGCCAATTAACAGGTTCATCCGACCAATAAGAAGGCATTGGAATTTCGTATGGTAATGCTTGAGGCTTAAAGAAATAATGCTCAAAAAATTTGAAGGTATCATTTATCAATGGTTCAAACTCGCCAAAGGAAGGTACGAGGGCTGGACCATAAAAAGTTGAGATTCCCGTCTTTGCATAAAGTGCCAGTAGAACGGCCGTTGCATCTGAATAACCTACGACCAATTTGGGATGTTGACGAAAAGCCTCATAATCAATATAAGGTAGCATACTATTGGCATTGGTGCCCCCTATCGTAGACATAATCATATCCACATTTGGATTACGTAATAACTCATTCAATTCTTCTGCTCTTTCTTTTGGCGAACCTGAACGATAATAATCAGTTTTACCAGTTAGAGAACCTGTCACGATTTGAAAATTTTTATTCTCGAGAAATGCTTTAGCACGTTCATATCGTTCCAAAGCCGTCACCGTTGCTGGGGAGGACGGGGAATAAATGCCGATGTTCATTTTTGAAGTCATACGGTAGTTCCTTTCCCAATCAATAGTTTTGACATGTAGTATTCATTAATATATTGTCCATCTACATACAGCGAAGCCCGCTTCATTCCTTCGATATCAAAGCCCATTTTCTTATACAAAGCAACACCAGCCTCATTATTTTCCATGACGGTTAATTCTAGACGATGTACATCATTCACTATTGCCCAATTTTCTACGTGTTGAAATAAAGCTGTCCCAATTTTTCTTCCTCTATAGTCACTATGTATGCCTATGACAAGATAAGCACGGTGAGCAATTCTTGACGGCTCATTGCCTTGTACAATTAAGTACGCCACAACCTGCTCATCCATTTCAGCTATGAACAAAGCTGAGTGGTGACTATGATATAGCTTATCTATATACTCCCCAAATGGCTTAGGTGCTAAATTGCGCTCACCTGGTCCAAATAACATAAAATTTGATGCCTCTGCATTTGCCATAACAGCTATAATTCGTTCACTGTCATGTCGGGTTGCTTCTCGTATGATCATGTTGAACACGCTCTCCTTCTAAAATATAGTCACCTGAATCCTCAATTCTTTTGTATTTATATGGACCTTGCCACCAAAGTATCTCATCACCCAGTGTTAGTTTTGCTGGAATTCTCAGACTTTTCTTCGTCCCTTCTAGTAGGTTTGAATTTTAGCTACTAGCTTTTCATCCCTAAAATGGAGTGTCTCAGTATCTATGAGTGTGTATGCTTGTAATGTGGGATGATTTTCTATCCAGCGATCAAATGCCCTCCTTCTCTCTTGATCATTATAATGGGGACAATAGGTACCTGATAATAGTCCTAAGCCATTCCATTCCTCAAAATCATCATATGTATTTTCACTATAGCATTTTTCAAACCAACACATTGCCCCAGCACTGATGCCAGCTAATATAATCCCTTTTTGATAAGCTTCCTTTAACAATTTATCAAAACCATATTCTCGCCACTTTTCAAGAAGATAACCTGTATTCCCTCCACCCACATAGATAATATGCTGCGCTAGTACTTTTTCTCGAATGCTTCTATCATGCATATCTTTTTGCAAGATATGGGTTGCATCACAATGATGGAATGCTGTATAAAACTTCTCGATATACCCTTGTGCATCATTACTTGCTGTGGGAATAAAACAAATTTTAACTCGTTCATTTTTCTGAGTTTGTCGTAAAATATACTCATCGATAAATGAAGGGTTCTGCTGAGAAAACCCACCCCCTGATAGGGCAATGATTTGTCTTATCGGTTGATTATTTTTACTTAATTCATAGACAGCTTGTTCCTGCCCAAATCTTTCTAACATTTGTACATTCTTCATTCCTAATTTTTCGAGCAAGCGACATGATGCCTTGTTCGCTGTTTGTGTTTCTGCCACAATAGATTCTATATTCAGATAATTCAAACCATCCTGAATTACCTGCGTTAGCACTTCAAAAGCTAACCCCTTCCCCCAAAACTGAGGTAAAAATTGATAGGAAAGCTCATATAACTCCTTATCATGGTATTCATCGATTGAGACAAGACCTATAAATTCACCTGTCTCCTTTAAAGTAATATATAAATATGTATTAGGGAATGGCGCTTCTAGCATGCCTTTAAAAGATGCTTCTATATAGCTGTTTGATGGAACACCACCGAGATAAGTTCGAACTTGTTTATTAGAGTAGAGTTTTTGTATATCTGTAAAATGCTCTGGTTGTAATTGTTCGATTACACAATTAGTTGACATGATTTTCATTACATCTAGCCCCCTTCTTTATGTCAAAGTTTAATCTAACTCTCTCGATGAAATCAAATATTTTTTCCAATTTTTTCTTAAAAATAGAATAAAAAAGTAGTGACCAGCATGAATTGCTGTATCACTACCTGCATTATTGCCCGTATTGTTCAAGTAATCGTTGCGTGTTGGTCGATTGTTCGAGTACTTTTTTCTCTTTTGCCCAATAAACCAAATATTGTGCATCATCCACACGAAAAACCATTTGCTGTAACTCTTCATCAAGTTCAGAACTAATAGCCACTTTTAATATTTCTACCTCATAAAGAGGCTTATCCTGCATTTTATAAACGATATGATATACAGGCTTTTCTTCAAAAATAGTTCTTTCCTTTTTGGAAAGCTTCCTTACATGACTTAAAGGATATTTCTCAATAAAGTCTTGTGCTTCATCGCCTGTAGCATGAAATAGTGATTGATCTCCTTGGAATAATTCAATGTCGTCAATTTCTGTGGCATGATCTAGAACAAGAGAAATAGCTTCATCTTCACTTTTTTCTCTGTTTTGCATAATAAAAGCACCGACTAATAAAATACCAGCGAATATAACAAGTCTCCATCTGCGTTTCGTCATTTGCTCTTATCCATTCAAGGCCTTTTTAACAAAGCGATTTATATCAACATCAGCGCCTATAACAAGCATAATATCTCCTAATAAAATCTTGTCACTCGCCTGTGGAGATACGATAATATCAGCCCCACGCTTAATTCCTACAATATTGATGCCATATTTAGCGCGAATATCTAAATCCATAATGGAATAGCCAGCAATCGCATCATTAGCCTTTAATTCCATAATGGAGTGTTCATCTGATAGCTCTAAATAATCTAGAACAGTATTCGACAACATATTATTAGCAATACGAATACCCATATCTCGCTCAGGATGGACGACAAAATCTGCGCCAATTTTACGTAAAACCTTTTCATGGTAATCGTTTTGAGCTTTTACTGTAATTTGCTCAACACCAATTTCCTTTAAAATGATTGTTGTTAATATACTTGCTTGAATATCTTCCCCAATTGCTACAATCACGTGCTCAAAATTACGAATACCTAATGAATTCAACACCGATTCATCGGTTGAATCTGCAATAACAGCTTGTGTAGCAATGGAAGCAAACTCATCTACACGCTCTGAAGAATGATCAATTGCCATTACCTGTGCGCCCTGACTCATTAATTCACGAACAATACTGCCTCCAAAACGTCCAAGCCCTATGACTGCAAACTCTTTTTTCATCATAAAAATCCCTCCGAAAACTACTATACCACCATTGTAGCCTATTCTCTGCGATATGTATTGTCAAAACAAGAGCCAATTCGTCAATGGTGGACAACAAAAAAGACGAGGATCTTAATCCCCGTCTTCAACATATCGTTATTATTCAGCGTTACGCATCTCATCTAGCACGCGGTTTACACGCTTTTCTAGCATTTTCATACCACTACCACCAGCTTGCATATGACGCAGCTGACCATCTTTATCGAACACAAAATATGCTGGAACATATTGGTTTTCAAAAGCATCTGTTAGCTTCATTTCACTATCTACAAAGATTGGTTGCACAATATCATGCTCTGCTGCTACTGCTTTAATTGTGTCTAAATCAGTATCTGCCTCAGAACGTGGCATATGTACTGCTACAACGTTTAATTCATCTTTATATTGATCGCGGAAATTGTTCACATCTGGCATTGCTTCTTTACATAAATGACAGCTTACTGACCAGAAGTGGATTAATGTTGGTTTTTTGCCTACTAATTCTGCTTTAGTTACTTCACCATTTAACCAAGTCGTTGCGCCAACTAATTCAGGCATTTGTTCACGAAGTTTCATAAAAATCCTCCTCTAAAAGATCGTTTGTCTTCAAATATTTAGATAACGGTATAAAAACTCTTTCCCAAAACAAAAATTCAGTTAAAAGTCCCCACAAGCTTGTCGTGGGGACTTTTAATTTTTCGCATAATGATTCGACTCTATTTAGATTATAGAGTTGCTTGGCCTGGACGCCAGTTAGCTGGGCAAAGACCACCAGTTTGTAGTGCTTGAAGTACACGTAGTGTTTCATCAACATCACGGCCGATGTTGTTATCAAACACTGTTTGGTATTTTAATTCGCCTTCTGGGTTGATGATGAACAAACCACGTAATGCGATACCTTCTTCTTCAATTAATACACCATATTCTTTAGATACTTGATGGTTTGTATCAGCAGCTAATGGGTATTTTAATTCACCAAGACCATTTTGCGTACGGTCTGTGTTAATCCATGCTAAGTGTGTGTGGATTGTGTCAGTAGAAACACCGATTACTTCTGCATCTAAGTCTTCGAACTCGTCATAACGATCGCTCATTGCAGTGATTTCAGTTGGACATACAAATGTAAAGTCCATTGGATAGAAGAAAAGAACTGTCCATTTATCTTGTGCTTTAATATCTTCTAATGATACTTTACCAAACGATTTGTCTGAAAGTACTGCTTCCATTGTAAAGTCAGGTGCTTGTTTACCTACCATGCGTTCTGCCATAATAAATCCCTCCGAATAAATATGTAGTTTATATATTCCATTCGCACTAGCGAACTCGTCTTCTACGATAGCAGAGTAACCGCAGTTTTTCAAACAAGTAAACTCCGCCCGTTTGGATGATTAAAATGGATTGACAAAAATTCGTCAAATCCATAACTGGAATTATTGCTATTGTCTATCTACAAGCTATTTTTGACAATAATATTCTACTCTATTCAAAATTTTTCTCACTTTCATTTATACCCTATTTTTTAACTTTTTACAGCTATTTTTTTCACGAAAAACGATTGCAAATTTTTTATTATTATGTATAATTGTAATGGTTTTAGTAAACTAAAAGTTTCGTTAAAGTAAACTTCATATTTCGAAAGTTTATCATTGCTAAACTTCTCTTAGGAGGGAAAAGATGCAAATAGGAGCAAAAATTAAAGCGCTTCGTTTAAAAAAAGGTCTTACCCAAGAGGAACTTGGAGAACGTACAGATTTAAGCAAAGGTTATATTTCCCAATTAGAACGTGATCTAAACTCACCTTCAATTGAAACATTATTTTCAATCTTAGAAGTATTAGGGTCAAGACCCAAAGACTTTTTTGATGATGAATCACCTGAACAGAAGGTTGTTTATACAGAGGAAGACCAATCTACCTATACAGATGAAGAAAAAAAATATGAAATTCAATGGCTGATTCCTACTTCGAATGAAAAAGAGATGGAACCCATTTTCTTAACCTTTGCAGCAGATGGCGAGTTTAAACAGTTTGAGCCTTCGCTTTCTGAAACATTTATTTATGTTGTTAAAGGGCGTATTCGTCTCGTTTTAGGGAATGAACAGTATATCGCAAGTGAAGGTAACGCACTTTATTATGACGCGACAGACCATCATCAGATTTTTAATGCACATGATGATGAAACAAAAATTTTACTTGTCGCAACAGATTCTTATTTATAGCTTAAGGAGGCGCATCCATGACAACCAATTCAATTATCCGCTTTGAAAATGTTTCAAAGTCATATAGCGACGGTACCGTCGTTTTAAAAAATATCAATTTGGAGCTTGAAAAAGGGAAATTTTATACACTGCTTGGTCCATCAGGTTGTGGTAAAACAACCATTTTACGAATTATTGCAGGATTTACGGAACCTACAACAGGAAATATATTTTTCCATGATAAAAAGATTAATGCCGTTCCTGCCAATGAACGTCAAGTTAATACTGTTTTTCAGGATTATGCGCTGTTCCCTCATTTAAATGTATTTGAAAATGTCGCATTTGGCCTACGTATTAAAAAGCTTCCTGAAAAGGACATAAAAGAGCGTGTAGCTGAAGCCTTAAAATTTGTCAATTTGGCAGGCTATGGTAACCGCGAAATATCTGAAATGTCTGGTGGACAACGACAACGAGTCGCGATTGCACGTGCCATTGTCAATGACCCTGAAGTAATTTTACTGGATGAGCCACTTTCAGCTTTAGACTTAAAGCTACGTACAGAAATGCAATATGAGCTACGTGAATTACAGCAACGTCTTGGTAAAACATTTGTCTTTGTTACACATGATCAAGAAGAAGCACTTGCCATGAGTGATGAAATTTTTGTCTTAAGTGAAGGACAAATTCAGCAGTCAGGTACACCAGTGGATATTTATGATGAACCGATTAACCGCTTTGTTGCTGACTTTATTGGTGAATCCAATATTGTACCCGGCGTGATGATTGAGGATTTCAAGGTTGAATTTGCTGGCAAAGTTTTTAAATGTGTCGACCAAGGGATGAAGCCAAATGAAAAAATAGACATTGTCATTCGACCAGAAGATTTAGAAATGACAACGATCGATAAAGGCAAACTTGTGGTAAAAGTGGATACACAATTATTCCGAGGGGTACATTATGAATTATCCACATACGATAAAGATGGTAATGAGTGGCTAGTCCATTCATTGAAGAAAGCAGAAGTAGGGACTGAGATTGGCTTAGACTTTGATCCTGAGGCGATTCACGTAATGCGCTTAAACGAAACAGAGGAAGAGTTTGATAAACGATTAGAATCGTATGGAGACGATGAAGATGCAAACTAAAACATCAAAATCAGCGTTATTTCCATATGTGTTATGGATTGCCTTTTTCGTTATCGCGCCAATTGCACTCGTTGTCTATTATTCCCTGCTTGATTTACATGGCAACTTTACGCTCGATAACTATAAAGCGTTCTTTTCTTCTGTTTACTTAAAGATGACTTTGAGCTCGTTTTGGTATGCATTTTTAATTACATTCTTTACACTATTAATTTCATACCCAACTGCTTATTTTTTAACGAAGACAAAGCATAAACAACTTTGGCTTCTACTTATTATTATTCCTTCATGGATTAATCTTTTGTTAAAAACATATGCCTTTATCGGCATCTTTGGGTTATACGGGCCTATTAATGCATTTATCGAAGTATTTGGCTTCGATCCAAAGCAAATGCTCTTTACCGATATTAGCTTTGTCTTTGTGTCGGTCTATATTTTTATTCCATTTATGATTTTACCGATCTTCAATTCTTTAGATCGTTTAAACCCAACTCTCATTTATGCAGCACGGGATTTGGGTGCTTCGGCTTTTACAACCTTCCGTCGTGTTGTTTTACCATTGACAATGGATGGCGTTAAATCTGGTATTCAAGTTGTCTTTATCCCTGCCCTATCCCTGTTCATGATTACTCGCTTAATTGCAGGGAACCGTGTCATTACTCTAGGCACAGCGATTGAACAGCAATTCCTTGTGACGCAAAACTGGGGTATGGGCTCCACTATTGCTGTATTCTTAATTTTATTCATGGTTATTATCATGCTAATTACGGGACAAAAGGATAAAGGAGGTCGCGTACGATGAACAAACTATCTGCTTCAGCCAAAGTCTATTTAACAATTGTTTTTATCGTTCTCTATGCTCCAATTTTCTATTTAATCTTTTACTCGTTTAATAGTGGCGGCTCCATGAATAATTTTGAATCCTTTACTTTGGAGCATTATCAAGCTGTTTTTGAAGATTCGCGTCTTCTTGTTATATTAATAAATACGGTCATCGTGGCATTACTTTCTGCTCTCATTTCTACTATTATTGGTACGCTAGGAGCAATTGGAATTGTGACGGTTAAGGATTCTAAAATGCGTAATACTTTATTATCTTTAAACAATGTCTTAATCGTCAGCCCAGACGTAATTATCGGGGCTAGCTTCTTAATTTTATTTACAATGGTAGGCATTAAACTGGGCTTTGCATCTGTTTTATTAGCCCATGTTGCATTTAGTGTACCGATTGTTGTATTAATGGTTTTACCAAAACTACTAGAAATGAATAACTCATTAATCGATGCAGCATTAGATTTAGGGGCAACGAAAAAGGACGTTATGATGCGTGTCATTCTTCCTTATATTCAGCCAGGTATTTTTGCAGGCTTCTTCCTTGCCCTTACGTATTCATTAGATGATTTTGCCGTGACATTCTTTGTAACAGGTAATGGCTTTAGTACTTTATCCGTAGAAATTTATTCAATGGCCCGCGCAGGAATTTCTCTAACGGTGAATGCAATTTCTGGATTAGTATTCTTTGTTACGGTTTTAGTTGTTGTTGGTTATTATTTCATGACAAGTCGTACGAGTAAAAGAATGGAGGGGCATCGATGAAGTCACTAATTCAAGCTACCATCGCCATCCTTGTCGTTTCAGCCCTTTTATTCTATGCGGCTGATGCCTTAAGTGCGGGAGGCGGTAAAAGTGGAAAAGACACGTTAACCATCTTTAACTGGGGAGAATATATTGATCCTGATTTGTTAAAAGAATTTGAAAAAGAAACAGGCATTCATGTCATCTATGAAACATTCGATTCCAATGAAGCTATGATGACAAAGATTCAGCAAGGCGGAACAGCTTACGATATTGCTGTCCCTTCTGAATATATGATTGAGAAGATGAAGGAAGAAAAATTATTAATTCCTTTAGATAAAACGAAAATCCCTAATTTAAAAAATATTGATCCTTACTTTTTAGATTTACCATTCGATGCTAACAATAAATATTCTGTCCCTTATTTTTGGGGAACAGTAGGTATTGTCTACAATCCGAGCCTTGTTGGAGACTTAGACTTCTCCTCTTGGGACGATTTATGGGACCCTTCTTTAAAGCGAAAAGTCTTTTTAGTAGATGGTGCGCGTGAAGTCATTGGGATGGGCTTAAACAGTCTTGGCTATTCTCTGAATTCACTAGATGATCAGGAACTTCGTGAAGCTACTGACAAATTAATTACACTTGCACCAAACGTTAAAGCGATCATTGGAGATGAAATCACACCGTTAATGATCAATAATGAGGCAACTGTTGCCCTTACATGGTCTGGCCAAGCAGCTGATATGATGTATGAAAATGAAGAGTTAGACTTTGCTGTACCTGAGGAAGGCTCAAACTTATGGTTTGATAATATGGTCATCCCAAAAACATCAAAAAATATTGATGGTGCCCACGCCTTTATTAACTTCATGCTAAGTGCTGAATCAGGTGCTCAAAATGCTGATTTTGTAGGCTATTCTACTCCTAATATTGCCGCTATGGACTTAATGGACGAAGAAGTTGTTTCTGACGAACGCTACTATCCTTCTGAAGAACAACGCGATACATTAGAGGTCTACAAAAATTTAGGACCTGATTATTTAGGGAAATACAACGAATTATTTTTAGAATTTAAAATGAGTATCAGATAAGTTAAACTAGCTAATTGGTTTTCACACCAATTCGCTAGTTTTTTTCTCTGCTTATCTAACTGTTATTAAACTAAGAACATTTTCAATCGACTATTTGCATTATTATATTTATAAAATATTTTATCTAAATTTTAATAGATTCTCACATTAGTGTATTTTTGATAGTCCATAACTTCTAACGCTCAACATCGCTACAATTTATAGCCATGCTTTATACCATTACAGACAGACTCTCCAAATTTTTAATTCTCCCTTTATAAGAGAAGTCCCTCAATTGTTGTTGCTTTACTAATTTATCCTCCCATAGCTTCTTTTCCCTCAACTTTTATGACTAAAATGTATTATTTCATCATGCATAGGTGCGTGGATAAAAACTTTTGTGGAAAACCATTCTAAATATAGAACCAGTACTATAATCTTAACTATTAGCCAAGCAATAATTCTTTATGATAGACTGTACTATATTTGATTACAAAAAGGGGGTTCATTCGATGACCCAGCAGAAGTCCAATAAGGCGGCTTTGTATATTTTAATGTTTAATATGTTTATCGCAATGGGGAGTATTGGCATTATTATTCCTGTCATGCCAGAGTATTTAAAAATATTTGGTGCAGCAGGACAAGTTCTAGGTATGCTAATCGCAACGTTCGCCTTAGCTCAATTCGTATTTTCTCCTATTGCTGGGAATCTTTCAGATCAGTACGGACGAAAAAATTTAATTATTTTCGGTCTTATCGTAACAGGTCTTGCACAAATCGGATTTGGCCTTGCTACAGATGTATGGATGCTCTTTTTAGCACGATTTTTAGGTGGTCTAGGTTCCGCATTTGTTGCACCTCCTATTATGGCTTTTGTCGCTGACGTCACAACCTATGAAGAACGTGGGAAAGGTATGGGGATGTTGGGTGCCGCTATGTCTCTTGGCTTTATGATTGGACCTGGTATTGGTGGCTTTTTAGCAAAGGTAAGCTTACATTTCCCATTTTTCACAGCTGGAGCTGCAGCCATTGTAGCATCTATTTTATCTTACTTTTTATTACCTTCTACCAAACCAAACACTGCTCAACAGAAACAAAAGCAAGACAATCTGGCGAAGCAAATGGCTCGTTCCATACATATGCCTTATTTTGTTATGCTCATAATTATGCTGGTGTTCTCGTTTGGAATTGCAAATTTCCAAACGACATTGTCATTATTTGTGACAGAAAAGTTTAATTACACACCTGTAGATATAGCGATTATATTAGTTGTTGGTGGTGCTTTTGGAGTAGTAGTACAAATGTTTATTATTACACCACTGTTCAATCGTTATGGTGAAATGAAAGTAGTACTAGTAAATTTATTTATTGCATCCGTTGCTATTTTCTTAATATTATTTGTTTCTGGCTTTGCCCTTATTTTAGTTGTAGCAACAATTTTCTCTACAGCAACGACATTAATTCGTCCAGCTGTTAATACACTCATCTCAAAGCTTGCAGAGAAAGAGCAGGGATTTGCTGCGGGCTTGAATAATGCCTATATGAGCCTCGGAAATATGATTGGACCCGCTTTGGCAGGTTTATTATTTGACTGGAATATGAATAGCCCATATATTTTCGGTTCTATCATATTATTAGCCTGTTTCTTCCTTGCGCTCATCTGGACAGTGAAAAAAGCACCTCATTTAATGCATCCCGATACAAAATAGTCTGAAAAATCATTGACTATTTTTAGCAGTATGTTACATTATTGTTGATTCACAAAATTGAATGATTTTAACCACTAGGGGAGTCTTTAAAAGGCTGAGACGTATATGGTAATATACGGACCCTTTGAACCTGATCTAGTTCACACTAGCGGAGGGAAGTGGCGCTACTTGCTGTTGTCACTATATACACGTAAGGCCGCTTCCTATTGTTTAAAGGGGGTGGCCTTTTTATTTTTCCTCACGAACTTTACCAAAAGGAGTGAACTTTATGTCAATTCGTAAATTAACAGTCATGGCTTTATTAGTAGCCGTTGCTGTTGCAGGCTCTACTTTCGTATCCATCCCAACAGGAATCGCACGTGCTTACCCAGTTCAGCATGCTATTAATGTGATAGGAGCCATTATACTTGGACCCGTACCAACAGTTATAGTTGCCTTTGTCACTGCCATCATTCGTATCCTTACTGGAACAGGCTCTCTACTAGCTATCCCTGGTAGTATCATCGGTGCGTTCTGTGCTGCCCTTGCCTATAAATATAGCAATAAAATGTGGTTAGCTGGTATCGGAGAAGTTATCGGAACGGGCATTCTGGCTTCACTTATTGCAGTCCCTTTTGCAAAATTATTCATGGGAACATCTGTAGCAGCATTCTTCTTCCTACCAGCCTTTTTAACATCAAGTACGATCGGTGCTATTTTAGGTGTAATGGTTGCGAGTAGCTTGCGTAAAACAGAGCTAGTAAAGAGGTTTAATTCTTCTCTTTATTGAGAGAGATTGAATTATGAGCATTCATTGAGCTGGGGTAGTCCAATTTGGATCGCTTTTTTTCTCTTTATGAGCAAAGAGCCTACTTTTTAGATAATTCTTACCCTCTTTACAAAGGGGATAACTCTCTATTTCAAGGAATATAAAAAGCAGTGCAAAACTATTCGAGTTTGCACTGCTTCCTCTATATTTAAGATCGTTTTTTCATGCCTTTTAACAACTGTGCTACATTCGTGTCTTCTGGTATAGTTTTTTCCTCAACCAGCGGCTCTTTTTTCTTCGCATTCGTTAGGAAATTCCAACCAAAACGTCTTATGGTAATATCAATAAAGAAAAGAAGCATACTTGCTAAGAGTAGCCATGTGGCAATATTTTGCCGATCTGCTCCTTTTGTCGTAAAGTCACGGAAGACATCTTGTGGTTCCTTTAAAACAGTGCCTCCTGTTCGTTGAGTTAACTCTTCTATCAGTTGGTTATTTACAGGGAGTAGTTCGTATTCAGCACTATAAGGAACACTTAGCCCTGCCTGATAAATGGCCTGCTTTTCATCTGCTATACGGAAGAAAATTAATCCAGGTTCAGCTTGTACTACAGCTCGAACTTGAGATGCGGAAATGGTTTCAAGTTGTGTTTCTAGCTCCTCCCCTGCTTCATTTACCGCTACAATATCTAAAAATGCGGCTTCATTTGTAGGGTCTGTAATCATAAAGGAACCATCTGCTTCCAATCTTACATCATAGGCTACATCATTGTAGCTTGGTAGCATTTGAGAAATAAGTGTTTGCCAAAATGCTCCCCAATTCTGCCATCTTGCCCAATCTCCTGTCCATTTACCCGTTGAATCAGATGTAAAGGCAAATGTTTTACCAAGACCATATTGCCACTGCGCTAACACAGGATCTTCTTTCTCACTTTTTGCTACAACAGTAGCCCCCTGTTTTGCCGTTGTCACAATATATGCATTCATTTGTGGGACACCATTAGCAAACAGTGAGTTCCATCCTGCTGCATTATAAATTGCCGGATAGAATGGATTGTCCTCAATATAGGTGCGGGAAATCATAGCTGTTTCTCGAGATAAAATAGAAGGAATGGTTTGCTCATCTATCACATCATAGAAACGTCCACTGCCCATGTCACTAAGCGCTTCTAATAAGTTCGCATCGGCATCTTGTCCAATCGCTACTGTCGATAAGGTTATACCCTCTTCTTTCCCTTCACCAATTAAATCCTCATAGTTCCCTGCCTGTGACTGCCCATCTGTTAAGAGGATAATATGCTTACGTTGGAGCTTTAAATCAGCAAGGTTCTCGTAGGCTTTAGCTAATGAACTATAGATTTCTGTTCCCCCACCAGGTGTTACTGATAAAATAGTATCCACAGCCTCTTCTTTACTGTTAAGAGGCCCTGTCTCTATAATCTCCCAAGGACGATCATCAAAGGCGATGAATCCTAATGTATCCTCGTCTCGCAACATCTCAACAGAACGTGCCGCTGCTTCCTTAGCAAGCTCAAGCTTCGAGCCTTGCATACTGCCAGAACGGTCAAGTACAATCACTAATCCTAAGGAAGGTAATTGCTCTTTGCCCTTAATTTCCATTTCCACTGGCAATAAGGTTTCAATCGGTGTTTTAAAATAGCCGCCTAGACCAAAACTATTTTCTCCACCCACCATTGTAAAACCAACTCCAAAGTTTTTGACTGCTTGCTCAATAACACTCATTTTTGCTTCACCCACTAAATGACCTGGTACATTGTCGAAAATGATAGCATTATATTGCAAATAGCTGGATAGTTCATTTGGTAAACTTTTAGGTGCTACAACATCATAAGCAATGGATTGACTACCAAGTGCTGCTGCGATGGGTGAAGCTGTTTCATAACCATTAACGATTAATAAATGTGGTTCACTTTGAACCATTGTGACACTAGTTAACTTATTGTTTTCAAAAATGGCATCCTGACCAACTTGAACAACGGCTTCATATTTTACAAGTCCTTCAGCTGTTGCTGCATGTTTATAGGTAAACACATTCGTGCCTTCTGTCAGCTCAACTGCCTCTCGATGAATAAGCTCATCATTTTCATATAATAACAGCTCACCTTGGCCTGCTGATGTTGCATGTATGTCTGTCACTAATTGTTGTTGCTCTCCAACATAAGCCACTTGAGGGGATACAAAGCTTTTTAGTGATACATCATTGACAACTGGTTGACTAAAAGGCTTAATATCCACACTAATATTAGAGCCTTTCAACTTCGTAGCAAATTCTAAAGCATCGCCCTTTGTCTCATTACCATCTGTTAATAGCACAAGACGAGTTGCTTTTTTAGGATCTATAATCCCTGAAGCAAGCTGTAGACTTTGTTCTATATTTGTTTGATCGGTAGCTTTAATTTCAGTTAGTTTCGGTACTTCCTTTAATGTTTTAGATAAAATGGCTTCTGTTTGTAAAGTAGAGGAAAATGAATAAATGCCCGCAAGCTGCGGTTCTTTTTTTGATTGGAGGCTCTCCTGTATAAACTGAACCATCTCATCTTCCGTACCATTCATAGAAGCAGAACGGTCTACTAAATAAATAATTTGTTCTTCTTTGATTGGTAATAATAGATATGGACCTGCGAGTGCAAAAACTAAACAGCCTGCTGCCACTATGCGAATAGTAAGTACAACAATATGACTTCTTTTAAGTCGCTGTCGCTCATGAAAGTATGTCCATCCAAAATACAAGAATAATGGAAGGAGTAACAACAATACTAACGGCATATCAATTCGTAAATCCACGACGTCGTTGCACCTCCCACTCTGAAACAAGCAATAGTAAAATAATTACAATTAGCCAAGGCACGAAAGAGGTCATCGACACTTCTTCCTTTCCATTGTCTGAAATATCACCTAATGTAAAACTTGTTCCTTGTTCAATGACACGTTCTTGTGCTTGCAATTGTACAATCAATTGTTTTTCCTCATTATTTGAGCGTACCATATAAATGCCTGGCTGTTTGGGCGCAGTTAGCATCCCCTTCGTAACAGACGAAAGAAACTCGTCTTCTTGCGAATAAACATTCCAGTCTCCTTGCGCTAAAGCAACTGCACGTTGTTCATTGGGTGAAAAAATCCCAAGTGACCCAACTGATTCTGTTAGCTGCTGCTCTGTACTCCATAGAAATAGTGGGAATGATGGATGTAAAGGCCAATCTGTATCAGCAATATCGGCTAAAACAACGATATCTCCTTTTGGGGAGCGTTGGATGAACGGCTCTTCTCCAACAGAAGCAATCGTTTCATAGTCCGCAAAACCAGGATAAACAGCACTAACATAAACATCCTTTAGTTCACTAAAGGCAAATAATGCATCACTGCTAGTGCTTACCGTCCCATTCGCATCTACTTTTTCTGCATCATCACGACCAAATAATACGAGGGGATTGTCCATCTTTTCCAATAACGCTGATTGGTTTGTGATTATGGTAGCATCTTGATTGTCAGCGACTTGCAAGGAAGGGACGATTTTTACGCCACTACTAACTGTTTGAAAACCTTTTTGTATCAGTTGATGCAAGCCTTGATCAACAATAATTTTTGACGTAGTCGTTTGTAGTAAAACTGTTTGTTGATTGTCTATGTCATAATCATCTTTTGCATCAATAATAGCTGTCATGGATTTTGCTAAAGGCAAATCTTTAAATGTTTTCGTAATGGCTTCATTTGGAGGCACAACGACACTTTCTGCTACCAGCTCCTCACCCTCTGCATTATTCAATGCGAGCGTTACCTTTTGCTCGGTATTTGTATCATTATGGAGTTGTACAAGTGCCAGCGTAGCTTGCCCATCTGTCGTAGCAGCAAAGCGGGTGATAGCGATATTTGTTAAGTCTTTTGTAGCACCTCTTACTAGCCATTTCACAGAATCCTTGTCCATCGGTAATTGCTTTTTATCAAGTGTATCTGTAAAAACATAGATAGAAGTCGGTGTGTCGCCCACAAATGCCTGTGCTACATCCAGCGCCTTATTCATTTCAGCAGTTTCATAGGTTACTTGTAAATCTTGAATAGCTTTTTTTATTTCACTTGTGTTTGTTTCTTGCTGTAAAACAGCTTTTGGTGCAGCACCAGTTGTAATTAATGTGACAGGTCGACCATTCAATTCATTCATCAAGTTCAGCATTTCCTGTTTATGAGCGTCAAAGGTTGATTGCTCTTTACCTGCCAGCATTGTGGCTGAAGTATCTACAATAAATATGGTTTGTGCACCAACAATGGTTGATTTTTTTATATAAGGATTCATCAATGCCAAAACAAGTAGCAGTAAAGCAAGAAGCTGTAAATATAGTAGGGCATTTTTTTGTAAATGCTTTAAATAAGGCGATACTCGCGTTTCCTGCATAATCTCCGACCAAAAAAGCGTCGAAGAAACTGTTTGATCTGTATATTTTTTTCGAAAGAAATAATAAAGTAGGACAATGACCGGGATGATGGCCGTCCAGCTAAATATAATTTGACTAAAGCCCAATACGGCTCACCTCACCTAATCCAATGTGCTTTTAATAATTGCTGGAAAATCGCATGTTGCAATCCATCTTCCACTTTCAATTGTAATTTTCGAACACCAAAGCGACGGCAAATGGCTTCAAATTCTTCTTCATGTAGTATGCGTCTTGCATGGTAGGACTCTAATACTTTAGAGGACATCGTCACATTCACATCATTACCTGTTTCACGATCAAGGAGACGTACATCACCCGAATAATTTGGTGACAGTTCTTCTTGCGTTACAATTTGCAAAATGCGAACATCTCCAGCATAGCGTGGTAGCCTTTTTAATAGCTGTTCCCATTCCTCAATTGGCTCTAATCCATCTGTAACAATGAATAATACGGTACTATCTTTAGGTAAAGCTTTAAGTGCATCCTTGGCAAAACGATTAGAGTAATTAGCTTCCTCTATATCTGTTACTAGCTGTAAAAAAGCTCGGCGATACATGGTACCCTTCCGTCGAAATGGTGGCTTCACTTCATCTTGGACAAAAGAAAAGGATAGACGATCATCTCGACCTAATACCATCAGACCGAGGGAGGCCACAATTTGACGAGCAAATAACCACTTAGCATGTTGCCCCATTGATTTGGTAGCATCTAGTAGAATATGTACACGCATCTCTTGCTCATCTAAAAACCTTTTAATAAAGTATTTATCTGTACGAGCAAAGACGTTCCAATCCACTTGGCGTACATCATCTCCTAAATGGTATTCTCGAAAATCCGAGAAATCAAGGGATGCCCCGAAGCGTTGAGAACGGTGCGAGCCCTTATGTTGCCCGCGTAGTTTGGAGGCCGTCGCTACTTGAAAGCGACTGATTTTCGCTAACCAGTCTTCGGGCAATAAGTATTTTGCTGTCACTTGCTAATACCTTGCTGAACTTTTTCTAAAATAACATCAATCACATCGTCTGCTGTTTTTCCTGAAGCCTCCCCTTCATAATTCAACAGCATGCGATGACGTAAAACAGGCTTAGCAACAGATTTAATATCCGCTACAGAAACATGAAAACGACCATTCATTAAAGCTCTTGCCTTTGCCAATTTGATTAAGCTCTGCAAACCACGTGGACCACTGCCATACATTGCATATTGTTTAACCTCATCAAGCGCATCTGTTCTCTCAGGATGCGTAGCCACTACTAGATCAGTTGCATACTCTAGCATTTCATCAGCAACCATCACTTCCTTTACCATTTGCTGAGCTTGAATGAGAGCATCCGTATCCATCTGTTTCTGTAAACCAATTTCCTGGGCACCTGTCGTTCGCTTCATAATTTCCATAAGTTCGCTTTTTTCTGGATAGGGTACAAGAATTTTACAAAGGAAACGGTCCATCTGTGCTTCTGGTAATGGGTATGTTCCTTCCATTTCAATAGGGTTTTGAGTTGCCAGCACGAAAAATGGTCTCGCCATTTTTTTTGTATCCCCTAATATGGTTACCGTTTTTTCTCCCATTGCTTCCAACAAGGCACTTTGGGTTTTGGGTGTTGCGCGATTTATCTCATCAGCCAATACCATTTGACTAAAGATTGGCCCAGGTTGAAAGGTAAATTGCTGCTTCCCATCGGGTGTACGTTCAATCATGCTCGTACCTGTTATATCTGCTGGCATAAGATCTGGTGTAAATTGAATACGTGAAAACGACAGATCCAGTACCTCTGAAATGGTACGAATTAACATCGTTTTTCCTAAACCAGGTAAACCTTCTAACAATGCATGACCATCCGCTAATACTGCATACAGGGTATAATCAATTGCTTCTTCCTGTCCAACAATGAAGCGATGGATTTCTTCTTTAACTTGTTGTAATTTCGTACTCATATCTACATACTGTTGCTCTGTAAAGGCCATTTCTTTTCCTCCTACTGCGACTCAATTGACGTGAAATAAGATTGCACGACATTTTGTAAATCCTTCGGTAATTGTAAGCGCTCTGAACTCTCTAAATAGCTGTCTTTATAAGAGCCAATTACTTCTTCATAAGGTCGAATAGAACCTTTTGTTATCGGACCATTTCCTTGTTGCTCAGATACATGGGAACCATCTCCTAATGCGCCACCATCTACTGATGTCTCACTTGCCCCACCTATTCGATTCGGTGTCGTTAGCAAATTCCGACCGCCTTGGCCACTTCCTGTTCCTTGACCACCTTGTCCCTGACCTTGACCTTGACCTTGGCCCTGTCCTTGGCCTTGGCCTTGGCCTTGTCCCTGGCCTTGGCCTTGGCCTTGGCCCTGGCCTTGACCATTGCTCTGGCTACTACCATTTTGCTGTTGAGAACCACTTTGAGCATTATTTTGACTAGACTGGCTTTGTTGATTACTAGGTTGGGAATTACCAGATGACTGTTGACTGTTTTGATTGTGGCTGCTGGCATTATTGGCACTCGCAATTGCATTTTGTAAGGAGTTACTCGCTGGTTTACCAAGTTTACTCATAGCAGTTTGTGTGGCATTTGCATTTTCTGTGAGCCCTTGCTGCATTTGGGCAAGCTCTTTTAGCTGCTCAACCTCTTCCTTCGATAATCCTTGGCCTTCTGTTGTGCCATCTTGACTAGCCGTTTGTTTATCCTTTAATTGCTGCTCCTTTAATGCTAGCTCCTTTTGCTTTTTGACAACTTCTCGTAAAGCTTCTTCTGCTGTTTCAGCCTCTTTTAAAGTATTTTGAAGTTCTTGCAATTGCTCCTTTACTTCTTTTGTTTCCGCCTTCTTCTCTAATTCAGCAACTTCCTTCTTCATATCTTCGATAACTGCTTGCTCCTTTTCAACCTCTATTGCTTCAATTTGCGTAGCTGCTGGGAACATATAAAGAATGGCTAGTACAACTGTTGTAATAAATAAACCGATAAACGCCTTTGGACGAAATAGATTTTTCTTTCGAGCCTTAAAGTCTGCGAAAGCTTTTTCAGCATTTTGGATAGCTTTCGATAATAATGATTGAACAAGAGGATCCTGATCATCTTTAAATGATAAAGCTGTCACTAATTCATTATGTGAGAAATAATGATCCAGTTTATGCAATGCCTCTTTCTCTTTGACCCGTTTCCACCAAATATAAGCAATGGTTGAAATAATAACGGTAATAAAGGCTCCTAACGCTATTTGGCGATAATATGGCCAGACAAATAGTCGGGAAATAAGTACGAGAGAAGCACTCGAAAGCAATGCCAAAAACAAACCGTATTGTGCAATGGGAATGCTTCTTTCAAGAGTTAATCTCGATTTTGCACGCTGAATATATTTTCGTAATTGCTTACGACGCTCCATACCAATTCCTCCTCATCGGTTACTTTTCATGTTGGCACGCAATTTTTTAATCGCAATCGTTAAACAAAGCACAATGATGAATACATAAGTAATTAAATAAGTAATCCATACAGGTAGTTCTACACCCGACAGCTCTGCTAATGCATCCCCCATCTCTGGAGAAATAAGTGTCAGCATCAAGGCACCTGGATTAATAGATGCCCAGAAATAGGTCATAAAGGAGGCACCTGTTCCAATGGCATTGCCCATTTGATGAAAGGCCATTGTTAAAAAGAAGAAGAATGCTGTAATACCTCCTAAGAAAATGATTGAGCCGTATGTGGCAATCATGGCAACAATAGTTCTCTTAGTAATCGTAGAAAACATCACGCCTATACTACCTATTGCTACTACAGTGACTAAATAAAATAAAAATATAGAAATAAGCTGTGAAGGCGACACACCACCGAATAGAAACACTAGACTGTATAGTGGTAATCCCGCTACCAGCATCAATACTAGAAATGCTACGGAGGATAGTAATTTTCCAATAACAATTTGTGTAGAACTTTGTGTCGTTGTTAATAAAATATTTAATGTTTGCTTTTCGCGCTCACTACTGATAGCACCAGCAGTCAAACTTGGTGTAATGAAAAGAACTAATGCCATTTGCAAGATGGTTAGCACAGCAAACATCATAAAGCTTGTCTCTGGTTTAAAGAAGCCTCTGCCAGTAAATTCAGTTGTAAGCAATAAAAACCCTGCAATGAAAATACACAGTACCGCTAAATAAAACATTAAACCTGAAAAGCTTTTAAAAGAACGGAAGCGTAACTTCAATTCTTTAACAAGTACTGGATTATAAAATCTTTCCATCATTGATTGTCCGCTCCCTTCGTAATCGCCATAAAGACATCCTCTAAATCCTTCTCTTCTTCACTTAATGCATAGATTGGTAAATCTGTAAGCATAGCTTTTTTTAGCAATGCCACCTGTTCAGCATTTGTTCCTCGATAGTTAAAGGCTATTTCTAAACGATTTTCAATGACATCAATTGATGAAATATGAGGATCTTCCTCTAAAAACGCTCGTACTGCATCCAATTGATCTGTCACTTTCAACACAATACGCTTTTCTCCTTGTAGCTGGGCCTGAATCGCGGCTACATTTCCATGTGCAATTAATTTACCATTATCAATAACACCGATTTCATCACACATCTCAGCAAGTTCAGGTAAAATATGCGACGAAATTAAAATTGTTTTTCCCATAGACTTTAAATTCCGTAAAATATCTCGCATTTCCACACGAGCACGCGGATCTAGTCCTGATGCAGGTTCATCTAGAATCAGTACCTTTGGATCATGGATGAGTGCACGAGCTAAACATAAGCGTTGCTTCATACCACGTGATAATAAATCAACATATTCATAGCGTTTACTTGTTAAATTCACTAGTTCTAATAGTTGTGGAATTAACACTTGACGCTCTGCTAATTGGATACCGTAGCTCGCTCCATAAAAATCTAAATATTCATCTACTTTTAACTGATCATAAACACCAAAGAAATCGGGCATATAACCAATTTGCTTTCGAACTTCTTTTGGTTCCTTCACAACACTTTTGCCATTTATCAGAGCATCTCCTGAAGTCGGTGACAATAGTGTAGCTAAAATAGAGAATGTCGTTGATTTCCCTGCTCCATTTGCGCCAACAAATCCAAATACAACGCCTTCTTCTAAAGATAAGTTTAAATGATCTAATGCTGTAAAGGAGCCGTATCGTTTCGTTAAATCACGAATTTCAATCATTATTTTGCCACTCCTTTCAGCTCTATGTCTGGTAACTTCGTTTGTTCTCCTGATGGATCGGGACCATATTTGATTTCAATTCGAAGCTCTCCATCTTGATTAAAGTATGTGGAAATCTTGTCTGTAAACACTTGCTTTGTATCGACTAAAGGCTCATATATATTCGTTTCATTATTCCAAATGGATAGCTGCATACGTGAGACATCCTTATTAGAAATTGTCAGCTCATTAAGTGATTCAACGGCATCCATGAATTGATCTGGCATGGTCATCGTTACTTCGTACAAACCTTCAGATAGGTACCATTTATTCAATTCTTCCTCGATCTTTTCATAATAGCCATTTGCTGATAGTGGCTCTACTGAATACGAGAAGTTATTACGCTTCATTGTAAATGGCCCTGTTAGCTCAACTTTTCCTTTAAATGGTTGAACAAGCATCGTAATCGGTGACATATTGGCACTTGTTTCTAATTCAACACCTACCACAGCTTGATCTGTCCAAGCTGTAAGTATTGGCTGGTTATCCTTTTCGACAAGCGGCAATGCTAAAGTTTTCATTCGTTCAATCCGCATTGGGTTTACCTCATCCTTTTTCGATGGGTAACTATAATAATAATTATTGAAAATAGATGGTTTTTGAAGAACCGTTGTTTTCAGTTCCTTATTTACCTGTAATGTTCCATTTGCTTCAATATCACCTAGTTTTACTTCTTTCACACCAGAGATTAATGTGACATCTTTTAATGCAAACGGGAAATTATTTTTAACTGTTCCTGTTAGTTTTTCATTTTTCAGTGTTATATCTATATCCATCTTCCCGATATTTTGTGCTGATGTTTTTCCACCAAAGGATTGCACAGACCAGTAGCTTAAATCACGTAATGTTAGTGTTGAACCGCTAGCATTTTCTTTTATATAAGAAGATTCATGTAATGGTCCCATCGTGCCTGTGAAGTTATTATAATTTCTTAATGCAACAGCAGTTGTATTTTGGTCAGCATTGACCACAAAGTCCCCACTGCGATTCGTTAGAATGGACTCTACATAATAGCCATTTACACTATTGTCTTCATTTACTTTATAGAATGCAGATTGTTGAACTTGTGGCTGAACAATACGATCCTTCGCTCCGACAATAAAGAGAACAATGGAAAGAACAACAGAGATAGACGGTATTATCCACCATGCATGCTCACGCTTGTCCGCTTTTTTCAAGACAAAATAAAGAATTGGCCCGATTATTAAAATATAAAGAATAATGACAATTAGCATATAGCTCACTGATACTTCGAATGATGGAAATAGTTCATTAATGTTACGAAGTTCATAAGATATTTGATCGAGAGGAGATTGTCCCTGTCTCATCATTCCTTGCTGTGAAATACTTTGAATATTTATCACTTTGGCTAAAAGTGCTCCGTAGCCGTCCATAGAAGCAAGTGGTTGATCACCTAAAGAGAAGGTTGTTTGAATCACTTCCCCGCTACCCACTTTTTTCTTTGCTGCTAACACTTCATTATTTTCTGTTAATACAGGTAAACTTCCTTCACTACTAGTAGCTGAGTAAACTGAAATCGGCTGTGTAAAAATGCCGCCTCCTGACAATTTAGTTAAAGCTTCTGCAGAAATCGCAGTCATTTCTTGTGATAATGACAAAGGTAAATACTCTTTAAAAACCCCTGCTGTAGCATTAATTTGGTCAGCAGCACCTAGAAGTAAGGTACCACCATCCTGTACCCATTTTAGTAATGCTTCTTGTTGTTTCGGTGTTAAATCAGCAATAGCCACTTCATCTACAACAATGACATTGGCCATCGCAAGTCCCTGCGAATCTTCTGGAAGTGTATAATCTTTTAATTGATTGATATTAAATACTTCCACATTACTTTGAGCTACAAATGTTGATAAACGTAATAGTGCTGAAAGTCGATCACTTTTATCTGTTAATGTATAAATGAATGTTGATGAGGGGTCTAAAAAATTTGATTGCAGACGTTTAGTTCCCTTATAGGCAATCTTTTTTCCTTTTTCAATGCTTCCCTCATAAAAAGCAAATAAATCGGTGTCCGAATAACTATAGTCAGCTAAACCATCAAGATAGAAAGTAAATGTCTTTTCCTCTCCTGCTGCTATATCAATTGGAACGACAAGTGCTGAAGCTGCCTCATAAGAATTTGATGAATTAATCGCCATATCTCCTGAGAAGTCAGCTCCATTATTTTTCACTGTAACTTGGAGTGGTACTACTGATTGATATTTCGCTTTACCAGAAACACCCGCTGTTGCTTTCACCTCTAGCGTAGCAGCAGCACTTGCCTGAGTTGTAGGCAAGATAAAGCTCATTACCAGCATGACTAGTAAGGTCAGTGCCGTCCATTTTGTCTTTTTCAAAAGCTCAACCCCTTTTTATGTAAATAGATGGTTACATAATTATACGATTTATATTGCATTTTGTTCCATTTCTTATGTTATCTTCATTAATATTCATAAACTCTTAAGAATTCTACAATGCAAAAAGGCAACTCCAAAACAACCTGGAGCTGCCTGATTTTCTATTTAGTATAATCAAACAAACACCGTGCATGATCCTGCACTACTTCCACAAACGCCTCTACTTGTCTTAATTCAAAAGAGGATTCATAACCAATTAGCCAAGTATCGCGTGTAAGACCAAACTCTTTTTCATCATTTGATAGAGGGATTTTGTGAATGGCATCGTGGTCATTTAACGTAATAGAAGGCAAGATTGCATAACCGATACCATTTAATGCCATTTGCTTGCAAATTTCAATTTGATCCACTAAAATTTGTTTTCTTGGATTCGAGGTAAAATGCTGCTGCCACCATTGCTGAATTTCTTGATAATAGTTGGAATCACTCTTATATTGAATAAATGGACGGTCTGTTTTTAACACATCTTCAATTGTTTTAACCTCTTTGTCCACTAAATAAAGAGTATCTCTGAAAAGGTGGATCTTTTCTCCTTTCCAGTCAACTTGGCCTCGTACAATGCCTACATGGGCCTCGCCCTCGTAAAGAGCCTTCACAATTTCAGAACTCCAGCCCGTCATCAGTGATATTTTAGCCTCTGGATATTTTGACACAAACTCCTTCAAGATTTTTGGTAGCCAGTTCTGACCAACAATGGAAGCACAAGCAATTTTCAATGTCCCGTTTACCTTTGTCGTTAAGGATTGAATCGTTTCAAATATTTCTTCCTTTTTGGCTAGCATTTCCTTTGCATAAGCAATAACTTGTTCACCAGCAGGTGTTGCTGTTAAACCTTTTTGTGAACGAATAAATAATTGTGCACCCCAGTCTTTCTCAATCGTTTGCAATCGTTGTGAAAGGGCTGGTTGGGATAAAAATAGACGTTCTGCTGCTTTCCGCATATTGCGTTCTTCAGCTAAGATTTTTAAAATTTCTGCCTCTGTTGCCATCAATCTGTAAACCTCCAATACAAGCAAAGAGGGCCTCATGATTTTCATCTGAGTTCCCTCTTAAGCTACTACTCTTTTTGATAAATATATTTTTTCAATTGCTTTAAAATAACACGTCTTGTTAATATCCCTGCGAATGTACCATCTTCGTCCACTACACATAAAAAGGCGTGGTTAATAACTAAATCCAAAGCACGCTGGAAAGTATCCGTCAGCTTCAATACAGCGATCTCTTTTTCCATAATAGAGTCAACCTTAATATCAGGTAGCTTTTCATATTCAATATGCTCAAGTCCAAGAATCGATTCGGTAATCATTTTCATGCTAAGTAAACCTTGAAGTCGATATTTCAAATCTAATACAGGTATGGACGAGTACCCTGTACGTGTTAGTACAAGGAGTGCATGTTCCGCACTATTTCCACTTTGTACATGCGCAACTTTTTCAGAGGAAATGATAAAATCACTAATTGGCATTGCTAATAAGTCTTTGCTGTTAGTTGAAATCATGAACTTCTTCTCCTTTTCTGTCCTCACTGTGTAGAACAGTCCTTCCCTTTCATCATATCACAACTTTTCTATGTATGACCATGACCAGGCCGAGAAGAGTTTTTCATGAACAATGAATTATTTTAGCCTTTACAGCAAAAACTTAGAATATCTTCATCCAGTCAAGTTTTTCGTGACCGAATGAAGATGGTTCTTAACTAATAGCCCGCCTTACTCCAGTAGTAAAAAATCATGATCCCTAAAAAAAGCAAAAAAATTGCATAGACCCAAACAATTGGGTTCAACATCGTTGCATATTCTTCAACTGTTTCTGAAATAGGGGTATCATTTTCAGATTTCCGTTCAGAAGTCATTTTAGCTATTTTTAACGTATAAACAAACGAAATAGCAGAAATGATCACAATGGCAATAATTGCTGGTATTAACCACATACCCATCGGCAAAACTCCTTTCTTTACCCTTAGTATGCGTCAACCCAGCTATTCGTTATGCAAAGATTTTTAGAATGGATATTGATTGAGCCACTGCCCACCATCCAAAGTTACACATTCTCCATTCATATAACTTGCTTTGTTAGACATCATAAATGTAGCTAAATCAGCAATTTCTTCTGGTGTTCCTATACGGCCTAGTGGAACAGAATCTAGTGTACGAGCTGCCGCTGCTTCTGATTCCCAAAGCTTATCGGCTCCACCAGTACGCTCGATCGGACCTGGTGCAATAGCATTAACCCGAATCCCATACTGTTTCCCCCACTCAACAGCTAGCGTTCTCGTCAATGATAGTACCCCTGCTTTTGCTGCAGCTGAATGGATCACACCTGCTCCTGCATTCCAAGCATACGTCGCTACCATATTTAATATAGACCCTTTGATCTTATTCTCAATCCAATACTTGCCTACTGCTGAAGAGCAATAGAATGTACCATTTAATACAATATCTACGACAGCCTTCCAGCCATTCGGTGATAAATCCTCTGCACGTACAATAAAGTTACCCGCTGCATTATTCACAAGCCCATCCACTTGACCAAATTTTTCAGTAGCAAATTCGAGCATAGCCTCAGCATGCTCAGGTACACGTACATCCATTTGGAATGTCTCAATAGAGGGACCAGCCTCCGCTATAAATTTCTTTGCCTCTGCTAATCGTTCTTCGTTACGACCTGTTATGACAACATTAGCTCCCTCAGTTACGAACTGCTTTGCCATATACAGCCCCATACCACTTGATCCACCCGTAATAATAATCGTCTTCCCTTGCAACATTCCATTTCCCCCTTTGTTAAAAATGAATGGTGATTCACTAAAAGTTTACTATATATTCTCGAATATGTCATATTAATTCTATAGAATGCGAGTTTATTTTCTGAAAAAATATAAAAGAGCCATTCATTCAATGAATAGCTCTCCAATATCATTAAAACTCATACGTATAGGCAATTTTATATAGCTCCATTAACTCTTCTAAAGTTGGTATCTTCGGATTGTTACCAGGACTCCCACTTGCAAGTGCATCCTCAGCCATTTTAGGAATGGCCTGATAATAAGCATGCTCCTCGATTCCCCACTGCTTTAAATTGCCAATTTTCATATACTTACACATATCTTTAATGGACATAATAGCAAGCTGAGCAAGCTCCTCTTGCGATAGACGTTCTTTTGTTTTATTAAAAAATTGTCCTAAATCTGCCAATCGATCTATACAAGCGTCTTTTGAATAATCTAGTACAGCTGGTAAAAGCATCGCATTGGAGATGCCATGCGGTACGTGGAAAAGTGCCCCAATCGGACGGGACATTCCATGTACAAGGGCAACAGAAGCATTAGAAAATGACAGCCCTGCCTGCATCGAACCCAATGACATCGCTTCCCTAGCATCAACATCATCTCCATATTCATAAACCCTTATGATGTTATTCACAATTAATTCCATAGCAGATAAGGCGAGCACATTCGAATAAGGATGAGCTAAACGTGATAAATAGCTCTCAATGGCATGGCTCAATGCATCTATTCCAGTTGCTGCGGTAATTGCTGGAGGTGAGGTAATGGTTAAAATAGGATCAACAATCGCTATAGTGGGCATAAAAGCTGGTTGCTTAATCATCATTTTCACATCACTTTTTGTATTGGTAATAACAGTGGCATCTGTTGCTTCAGAGCCTGTACCTGCTGTTGTTGGTATCGCAATGTGTGGAATAGGTGCTTCAGCTGCAACCTTTGCCATTTTCATATAATCTCCTATGTAGCCGCCATTTGTAGCCACTACTGCAATCGCCTTCGCCGTATCAATACAGCTACCACCACCAACAGAAATAATGATATCACAGTTTTCTTTCTGCAAAAGCTGCAATCCCTCTGTTACATACGTATCATCTGGCTCGGTTGTCACCCCTATATATGAAACGACGTCTATCCCTTGGGTCTTTAACAGTGTATGGCATTTCTTGATAAAGCCTAAACTGTCCATAATTGGATCACTAATAATTAATGCCTTTGAACCTAGTTTTTTCGCATACTCTCCCACTTCTTCAAATGAATCTCGACCATATACAATCGTTCCTGGTGAATGGACAGTAAAGATGGTTTTTGTTTGAATCATATTTTCCCTCCTAAGCTATTGAGCTGTATAGCCACCATCTAATAGAATGGCCTGGCCGGTTAACCCCTTTGCTACATCACTTGCTAAATATAAAGCAAGTCCTGTAATTTCAGAGACATCAAGTAAACGTTTTTGCGGTACAAGTGGGTATAACACTTGTTCAAGAACTTCTTCCACTTGAATACCCCGTGTCTGTGCTAAATCCATAAACTGATTACGTACTAATTCCGTGTCAACATACCCTGGACAAATAGCATTTACCGTAATTCCCTCTGTCGCCACCTCTAGTGCCGTTACCTTAGTAAGCCCAATCACACCATGCTTTGCTGCATTATATCCCGCCTTCCCAGCAAACCCAATGACGCCATTGATGGAGGCCATATTGATAATACGACCAAATTGATTTTTCTTCATATGTGGTAACGCATACTTCATCGCCACAAAGGGAGCAACGACCATCACTTTTTGCATTGACTCAAAAATTTCTGTCTTAAAATCCTCTATAAGCGACACATGTTGAAATCCTGCATTATTGATTAAAATATCTAATGTTGAGAATTTATTAATCGTAAAATCAATGGCTTCTCTTATGGCTTGTTCTTCTGTCACATCACATATATAGGAAGTTAAAGAGGGGTATTGTGCGACGGCTTCCTCAAGAAGCTGTTCATTTTTATCTGATATCACAACATTAGCCCCTTGCTCAGCAAATGCTTGTGCCATAGCAAGACCAATACCACGAGCTGCCCCTGTAATAAAAACCGTTTTTCCTCGCATACTTCATCCCTCCTACATCCCTAATGAGAATAATATGATTGCAAGTATTGTACCTATGATAGGGATAATAACCGTCAAAGCTCCAAATGGCATATATGCATCCTTATGCTTTTCATTACATACTGAATTGATGGTTGTCACAACATATCCTCCGTGCGGCAATGAATCTAGGGAACCAGATGCTATAGCAATTGTCCGATGCAACGCCTCTGTATCTACACCCATCTCGATATAATGCGGTGCTAGTAAGGGCATAGCAATTGTTTGTCCCCCTGATGCTGAACCTGTTAAACCAGCAATAACCGCAATTGCTAAGGCTCCTCCAATCAGCGGACTGCCAGGGATATTGGTCATTACATCAACAGTTGCAACAAAGGATGGTGTTGCTTTTACTACTCCGCCAAAGCCGACAACAGCCGCCGTATTTGCAATGGCAATAATAGCACCCATTGCACCTGCTGCTAATGTTGCGCCAACTGACTTTGCATATTTGTAACTCACTAAATAAGCAACGATACAGCCACTAGTTAAGGCTACAATTAAAGCAGAGGTTCCAAGTGAATCATGGAAAATATAAGAAATGACTAAAACAACTAATAATGGTATGAGACTCAAAAGGGGACTCGGAAGCTTTCTTGTTTCATCAGCTACTGGATCGGTGGAGCGCTCAATGAAAATTTCCCCATTGTTAACAGCGCGTTTAATCATCCAATTCAGCCAAAGCGAGCCACCAACAGCCATAAAAATAGCCACGACAATACTAACTTGCCAACCTGCATATGGAGTTGTACCAAGATATGGAATTGGTATCCAATTTTGAATCTCAGGTGAGCCTGCTGATGTCATCGTAAATGTGACAGAACCTAGGCCCAGTGCAGCAGGAATAAAACGTCGTGGAAAGTTTGCTTGTTTAAATAAACTAATAGCCATTGGATAAACTGAAAAGGCTACGATAAAAACTGAAACACCACCATATGTGAGTACTGCTGCAGCTAAAACTACAGCATATGTGGCATATTTCACCCCTATTTTTTCTACAATCCATTTAGAGACACTATCTGCAGCGCCTGTGTCCTCCATGACTTTGCCGAAAATGGCGCCCGCCATGAACATTAAATACCATGAACCAACAAATCCGGTGAATCCATCCATATAGCTCGTTAGAAAGTTGGCCTGATCTTTATCAGCTGTTTGAGGAAAAAATGCAAGACCGTTTGTTAAGGCTGCTAACAGCGCAGTTAACGGTGCTGAAATAAGTAGATTTACACCCTTCATTGTTAAATAAACTAATAATGCTAAACTACCAAAAAGACCAATATACTCTAACATTTACACCCCACCCATCCCCTTTTTTAGAAAAAGAGCTGTATAACTCTACAGCTCTAGGTTTTATTAGTCGTTATTGCTTGGGAATGAAAACGTGGATGCTGAGGAGGCATTGCCAGCCATCCAACGCTCTGAAATTGTCTTAGTTTTTGTAAAGAATCGTGCTTGATCTGGGCCAAACATATGCCCCTCACCAAAACGAGATCCTTTAAAGCCTGCAAAGTTATGGTAGCCAACAGGAATTGGAATTGGTACATTGACACCAACCATGCCAACATCAATTTCTGTTGTAAATTTTCGAGCTGCTAATCCATCATTCGTAAAGATTGTGACACCATTACCTAGCTCATGCTTATTGATAAGTGTAATAGCTTCCTCTAAGGAATCTACACGAACAACATTGCGAGCTGGACCAAATATTTCTTGCTCGTAAACTTCCATGCCTGGCTTTACATGATCTAATAATGTAGGCCCTACATAAAACCCTTTAGACTCTTTGACAATATCAAGTTCTCGTCCGTCACAAATTACTGAAGCTCCTTCGGCTTCCCCTCGATTAATTGCAGTAAGAATTGCTTCTTTTGATTGCTGAGAAATAACAGGGCCAAAATCTGAATCAGGGTTTGTATATGGGCCTACTTTCAGATTAGAAATTTTTTCCTTAAGAATATCCACTAGGCGATCAGCAGTATCCTTTCCTACAGGCATGATAGTAGATATTGCCATGCAACGTTGGGATGCTGCTCCATAAGCTGCACCAATAAAGGCATTAGCAACCTGTTCAAGATCCGCATCTGGCATCACGACCATATTGTTTTTACCACCACCAAGAGCCGTGACACGTTTACCGTACTTTGATCCTGTTTCATAAATATATTTAGCTACTGGTGTTGATCCAACAAATGAAATCGCTTGCACAGCTGGGTTTTCTAAAAGTTCATTGACCGCATCTTTATCACCATTGATTACTGTCCAAATACCATCAGGCAATCCCGCCTTCTTCCAAAGCTCACTAACATATAATGAAGTCATTGGCACACGCTCAGATGCCTTTAAAATAACCGCATTTCCTACAGCAATGGCCATACTCGTTTGTGCTAGAGGCACCATGATGGGGAAATTAAATGGAGAAATTGCTGCCACAACCCCTAATGGATATTTTGCAGAATAAGCATTTATTTGGCCTCCAACATTTACGGAGTATTCTCCTTTCATTAAATGTGGCGCACCAATGGCTAAGTCAACAGATTCAAGTCCTCGTGTAATCTCACCTTTGGCATCTTCAATCGTTTTACCGCTTTCAGTACAAATGATTTGTAATAGCTCTTCCATATTTTCAGTGATAAGGTTACGGAACTTTAATACAATTTCTGCCCGCTTAGCCACTGATGTATCACGCCAAGCCGGAAATGCTGCTTGAGCTTGCTCGATTGCATCTTGTGTTTCCTCTACTGTTGCAAGGGGTACCTTAGCAATGACTTCACCTGTTGTTGGGTTAAATACCGAACCGAATCGGCCACTTTTTCCTTCAACCAATTTGCCACCAATAAAATGTGTTAATGTTTTAACCTCTTGTGTCGTTGTCATATCCATTTCCTCCTCTTAAAATTGTTCTAGTTTACATTTTTCTTTTAAACTTAAATAAGCTGCAGACATATCTTTTTCTCCATAGCCCTGCTGAGCAATTTCACTATAAAGATCCACTAACTTTTCGCCGATTCGCAGCGATACGCCTGCTTCATCCGCCATTTCCTTAGCTAACTTCAAATCTTTTAATAGTAGATTTGTCGAAAAGCCCGGCTCATAATTATCATTTTTCATATATTCCAAATAATTACGTTCATAAATACGGCTTTGCCCATAACTATTATTTAATACTTCATAGAGCGTGTCTGCCTGAATACCCATTTTTTCGCCAAGTACAATCGTTTCAGCGACTGCCTCTGTGTAAAAGCCAATCATTAAGTTATTGAGTAATTTAATTCGCGTTCCTATACTTGAAGATGTGCCCAAATGATAAATATTTTTACCGACTATTCTGAATATTTCACTAGCACTTATATAATCATCTGTGCCACCACCAACCATAATAGTTAATGTCGCATTGATAGCCCCTATGACACCCCCACTGACAGGCGCTCCCAAATAACGTAATCCCAAAGCTATAGCTTCTGTATGTAACGTATCATTCAATTCGGGATTAACAGTACTAAAATCAATCAGCAGGCACCCTTTCTTTGCATGTTGTAAAATTCCTTGCTCTGATCGATAAACCAATTCTACAACCTGAGGGGTAGGCAAACTTGTCATAATAACATCACATTGTTTCGCAATATCCATAGCTGTCTCAAGGCCGAAACCACCTGCTGCTGCGAATTGTTCCATTGCTTCCGCATTCGTATCGAAACCATATACCTGATAATCTGCTCTTAATAAGTTAATAGCCATCGGTAAACCCATATTCCCTAAGCCAATAAAACCCAATTTTTTCTTCATTGTGACCTCCCCATTCCTTGAAAATACAACAGAAAACTTGATGAGATACTAGCCAACTTTCATTTTTTAAAGTAACATTAGTAACGAGATAACATCATTGACCGCAGTCATTGACTTCGGTCATTTAAATCATAATCAATAGAAATCCATCTCGTCAATTAAAAAATTAATATTTTCAGAATATTTTTTACAAAAGATATTTTACAATATTTTATATAGGAGGTATTAGCTACCAATGGAAACACTCACAAGCAGACAGAAAAAGGCATTAGAAACACGTGAAAAATTATTGAAAACTTCTTTAGATTTATTTAACAAGCATGGTTATGAACATGTTTCTGTTGAACAAATTACAAAGGCATGTAATGTTTCAAAGGGTACATTTTATACACATTTCCCATCTAAATATGATGTTATTTTAGAAAAATTTAAGGAGCTTGATAATTTTTATCGTACAGTTGAAAAAAATATTGATCCCACATTACCAGCAAGTGAAAAAATACTCTTAGTGTATCAAGAGCAAATGAGATATTTAACCAATATTGTGGGAAAGGATTTATTACGTACAGTATATACGGCAGCTATGACAAACCAAGTAGAACAGGATCATTATTTAATCAATCCACAACGTAAGATTTTTCAGATAATGAATACATATATCGAGGAAGGAATTCAACATGGGGAATTTAGACAAGATGTTTCTGCTGCTACCATACAAACACTTATTCAGCGCTGTATGCGTGCCAATGTCTATGATTGGTTGATACATAGTGAAGACTTTGACCTAGCCTCTGAGATGGCGCAATTCACAGCAATTGTCTTAAACGGTCTTAAAAACGGCAAATAAAAAAGTAGCACTTCATCTATTTTGTGATGAAAGTGCTACCCGTTTTCTAGCTTACAAAATATTGTTGTACAATCGTTTCAACTGGTAATGGTTTATTATACAAATAGCCTTGCCCTTTTTGACAACGATGGCGTTTGAGAAAATCAACTTGTATTGGTTCTTCAATTCCCTCAGCAATGACCTCTAATCCTAAATTATGAGACATCGAAATAATGGCTTTTATGATGGCTTCATTTTTGTCATCCTTCGCTATATCTGCAATAAATGACTGATCAATTTTAATAATATCAATCGGATAACGCTTGAGATAACTTAATGAGGAATAGCCTGTCCCAAAGTCATCCACAGACACATAAACACCTAATTGCTTCAGTTCTGTAAGAATCGAAAATGTTTCATGTACATTTGTCATGGAACTTTCGGTAATTTCTACTTCTAATAATTCAGGCGGTACACCATATTTCTTTAAAGCTGTTTTAATTTTTCGGGCAAAATTTTCTTTTCTAAACTGTTTTGGGGATATATTGACTGCAATCCGCACAGGACGATATCCTTTTGATTGCCATTCTTTTTGGTAACGACATACCTCATCAATAATCCAATCACCGATTTCAATAATCAACCCTGAGGCTTCCGCAATAGGAATAAATTGTGCTGGTGATACAAAACCAAATTTACGGTTATTCCATCGTAATAATGCTTCAAAGCTATTGATGCTATTATTTGCTAAATCCATTTGCGGTTGTAGATGGAGACTTAGCTCATTAAATTCAATTGCTCGACGTAAATGTGCCTCCATTAATGCTTCGTTTGGAAAAATGGCCGTCATATCTTCACGGTAGTAGCGATAATGTGAACGACCATGTTCTTTAACAGAAAATAAAGCTTTATCTGCTTTCCGTACAAGTGTCTCGATATCTTTACCATCTGCTGGGCTAAGTGAAATCCCAATCGATACGCTAATAAAATATTCCTGTCCATCTATCATAAATGGCTGTTTTAATACGTCCATAATCAAGTTTGCAGTTCGTTCAATTTTTTGGATGGTTGCATCTTTTAGCACAAAAATAAACTCATCACTATTATATCGATATAGCGAACACTTTGAATAGCAAAGCTCCCGTAACCTATGACTAAACATACGCATTAAATCATCTCCCTTGCTCTCGCCAAGGGATTCATTAAACTTTTTAAAACGGTCAATGTCAACTAAAATAAGAGCGGCTTGCTTATGCTCTTGCTTTTTATCATTTAAATGCTGTAGCCAATGCTCCTTAAAAGCTTTTCGATTCCAAATACCTGTTAATTCATCCATTAGTGCTAGGTAATAGAATGCTTCATGATCATTCATAAATGAATTAGCATCTTTAACAAATAGGTGGACACCCACAACTTCACCATTATAATAGGTTGGATGCGTTCTTAAATAAAAGGGCTCTTTGCTTAGTAAATCACCTTTCAATAAGCATTTAGGCATGCCAAACGCTGAACCTTCGATTGTTTTGGTAAATAATAGTTTAAACTCATTGAGATATTTACTTTCGAGTAATGAAAAAATATCTAGTCCAATTAGACTGTGCTGCTCTCTCGATAGTGTAGCAGTAGCAGCAATATTTTGATGAATTATTCGACCTTGTAAATCTGTCGTTAACACTGGACTTATATGTTGTTCAATGAACTGTAAATAGGGATTTTCTTCAAATGATGTTGCTCGAAGAATAATGGCAACTATTGATTCAGAAAAGTGCTGAACATGAAGCATAAATGTTTTCTCTTGAAGACCGTTACCTAATTTTAGAGTATGCTGTTTATTGATTTCTTCAATTAGAAATCCCGACAATTGCAGCCAGCATTGCTTAGTAAAAAAGTTCTCAGCGTTTTTGGCTGTTATTTCCTGCAGCTCAATCATTGACGATAGCTTTTCATTAAATTCAACGACCTCAAACACTGTCTTATCAACTTGTCTCAAACAAATGATTGCATCAAATGGATTCAGTTGCATGAGCTGTTGATATTC
Organism: Lysinibacillus sp. JK80; assembly: GCF_027557635.1. Classification (NCBI taxonomy): domain Bacteria; kingdom Bacillati; phylum Bacillota; class Bacilli; order Caryophanales; family Bacillaceae; genus Lysinibacillus; species Lysinibacillus sp. JK80. Next base: position 2,240,977 of record NZ_CP058997.1, read on the forward strand.
TGCAAATGGCGCTACATTTTCTCTACATTTTTTCATTCTATCCCTCACTAAGTAGCGTGTTTGCTCTATTCTTCGTCAAGCGTAGGCTTTAATGCATCCTTCAAGAAAATTTCCTGGCTATTTAATGGATCTTCGCTACGATCAAACTCTTTATAATGATACTTACCATTAGAGTCTTGAATACGGGCTTTGGCAGTATCCATTAATTGTGCATTCATTATGTCAATAATACGAGTTTTTGCTTCACTTGCATATACAGGGAATAAAATTTCTACACGTTTAATCATATTGCGTGTCATCATATCTGCAGAGGATAAATATACTTTATTTTCCCCATTATGATGGAACCAATAAATACGAGAATGTTCAAGGAAACGACCAACAATACTTGTTACAGTAATGTTCTCACTAATACCTGGGATTCCTGGTCTAATACAGCATATACCACGAATAATAAGCTCGACCTTTACACCCGCAATCGATGCCTCATAAAGCTTCATCATTAAATCTTTGTCTGTCAATGAATTCATTTTTGCACGAATAAAACCATTTCCATATTTTTTATGACAGGCAATTTCCTCATCCATTAACCGAATAAACTCATCGCGTATATCAAATGGTGCAACGACTAAATGATTAAAGGTAGGCTTTTCTGTATAGCCACTTAAGTAGTTAAAGAAATTTGTCGCATCAATGCCAAACTCTTTATCTGTCGTTATTATGCCCATATCCGTATAAATTTTTGCAGTAGCATCATTATAATTTCCTGTACCCAAATGGACAAAACGTTCAATTTTGCCGTTACGACGACTAACGACTAGCGTGATTTTTGAGTGCGTTTTTAAATTATTCATCCCATAGATCACAAGACAACCTGCTTGTTCTAATTGTTTTGCCCAGTGCACATTGTTTTCTTCATCGAATCGAGCCTTTAGCTCCACTAATACCGTTACTTGTTTACCGTTTTCAGCGGCAAGCTTTAACGCTTGAATAATCGGTGAATTTCCGCTTACTCGATATAATGTCTGTTTTATAGCCAACACATTCGGGTTGATAGCGGCCTCAGAAATAAAATCAACAATAGGGGCAAAAGATTCATATGGATGATGGAAAAATATATCCTGTTGAAGTGCTTTTTCAAAAATATTTTCGTCAGACTGTAAATCTAAAGGTGGCTGTGGGATAAAGCTTTCATATTCTAAATGCTCACGACCTACTGAAATACCTTTCACAAAAGAGAACATAAACGTTAAATCCAAAGGACCATCAATATGGAAAACATCCGATTCTTCTATTTCGAATTCATCTAGTAAGTATTGCAGCACTTCCTCGTTCATTTCTCCAACTCGAACTTCTAAACGGCTTCCTACTCCCCATTTTCGCTTTTTCAGCTCTTTTTCGATCTCCACGAGAAGATCTCGAGCCCCTTCTTCATGGATAGTTAAATCTGCATTTCTTGTTAAGCGGAAGGCTTGTGCTGATTTTACGCTATAGCCATAAAACAGCTTTTCAATATGCGCTACTATCACATCCTCCAATAAAACTACAACTGTCTTACCTTCTTCGGACGGTACTTTTATATAGCGATCTAACACAGATGGAACCTGGACAATCGCCACTTTTTCACGACTTTCAAGATCTGACTCATCCTGCTCTAACAGCACTAATAAATTCAAAGTTTTACCAAGCAAGGTTGGGAAAGGACGATATGCATCCACTGCAACAGGGGTTAAAACAGGGAAGATAGTTTCTGCAAACATTTCATTGATAAATGATTTTTGCTTGCTATTTAAATCTTTCATGTCCGCAATATGTACATTATGTTGAGGTAGTAAATCATAGATTAAATGTCTATACACCTCAGTTTGTCGACGCACTAATGCTTGTGTGCGTTCTGCTATTTTGGCCAACTGTTCCTTTGGCGTTAAGCCAGATTTGTTTTCGGGCTTATGAAAACCAGCACGTACCTGGTCCTGTAAGCCTGCAACACGAACCATAAAAAATTCATCTAGATTGGAACTAAATATAGCTAAAAATTTTAAACGCTCGAGCAGAGGATTATTAATATCCTCTGCTTCCTCTAGCACGCGTTCATTAAAGGCAAGCCAGCTTAATTCACGATTATTATAATATTGAGGCTTTGCAATTTCCTCTAACAATAGATTGTAGTTTTCGGAGAACTCTTCCCCATGTAGCTCGTTTTTCGTTACTTCAGTTGTCATCCATTGTTCCACCCTTCTTCAATAAAATTGATCTTCATTGGGATTTTTAATGCACGTTCTAAATGCTTTCTATGTCGATTGGCTTGATACTTTTCAGCCGCAGCATTCTTTTTTACATAAATATTAAGCTGAACATGATCTTCTTCGGTGTGCATTTCAATAGCATGTACTATATTGCGTTTTGAAACATTTAATGCATAGACAAATTTTAATAACGCTCCGAAATCTCTTATTTTACGATGTTCCTCCCGACTCATCCATGTAGCAAATGGAGCAGCAAATCGTTCGAAATAATCTTTATTTTTATAGGAGGCAAGAAGTGCTAGTTTTACTCGTTCTAAATGATTTAAACCATCAATGGATTGATTCGCAATTAAATAAAAAGTATGTTGGCTTGAAGAGCTTAATTCGATATACTCTCCTATATTAAAAACCTTCGCCGCTTTTGCTAATAAATGCAAATCTTCTGGATGATATTGCAAGTAGCCTAAATGACAACATTCACGATACAATTGGTCTGCTAAATGCATTAAATAATCTACTTCCACTTCACTCCGACCATACTGACGTGCTAATCTTCTAGCATTTCCTTCAAATACATTATATTTATCAAACGCCTTTGTATCTGTTTGCAAAATCCGTTGAATAATGAGTCCCTCACGTAAACCTCGCTTTGTCAGTTGGAAGGTCTCACTACCAACTACCTCCATCAACACTCTAAATACCTCTAATGCAGGAACAATGATATCTGCACGGTCAGATGAGAGACCATCCAATTGTTTCAATTCCTGAAAGCTTAATTGCCCTAAAAATAAGCTTAAATCATCCAAATTTTCCTTTGTCATTTCATAACCATGTACGCTGGCAATAGGATAATCATGCTTTTGTTGATGTATTTGAGCAATATTACGCGCACTACCACCAATTGCGATAATAGGTAGAGCAACATTTTTTATCCAAGGGAGTGTTTGGAACTGCTCTTTGACAAAGGCAAGAAGCTCTTTTTTCTCACTACTATTGATAATGTCACCTTTAACAAAACGTTGCTTTAAAGAAACTGTCCCAAAAGGGAAACTATGTGATTGCTGAATTTCTTTATTTTCAAACAGCGTAATTTCGGTACTACCACCACCGATATCGATTGTTACGGCCGATTTCGTACCCATGGAATAAGCAACAGCAACGTAGCCAAAATAGGCCTCTTCCTCTTCTGATAAAAGCTCTATTTGGATACCAGTCCGTTCTTTCATTTCCTCTATAATTTTGTCTCGATTAGTGGCTTGTCGAATAGCCGCAGTCGCAGCAGCTTTTACATCTGTTACTTCAAAATCCTCAAGCATGGCTTTAAATGTTAATAAAGTTTCTGATAACACTTGAATACCTTCATCAGACATCTCTCCTGAGGGCTGTAAATATGTACGCAAACGTGCTACCGTCTTAATATTTCCAAGCTCACGAAGTCCCTCTTCATTATCATATTGATATAATACTAATCGTATAGTATTGGAGCCGATATCAATAATAGCTGTTTTTAATTCATTCAAATAATCACATCCTTCAAGCATCTACCATTTATTTTGTTCATAATATTTGGACATATACAAAAAAATCGGACCCTCTTAATTAAGGCATCCGACTTTACTTTCATTTATTTATACTTGCAGGATACCCATTATTAAAATTGAGAAGTATCATGTAAGCCATGGTGATTACAGAATAAGTTGGTCAACACGTAAAATGAGCTCTGCAATTTCTGGCTTACTTATTTGATCCTCAGCCCCTACTTGATCACCTTTATGACGAAGGTCATCTGTAATTAGACTTGAAAAAATGATAACAGGAAGCTTTTGAAGATCGGGATGCTCTTTGATTTTTCGTGTTAAATGATGGCCATCCATTTGTGGCATTTCAATATCCGTTACCACCAATTGAATATGCTCTGCTATGTCACTACCACTCTTTGCAATTCCCTCTAAGTATTCATAAGCATCGCGGCCATTTTCAAAGAATTCAACATTGTCATAACCAGCTTCACTCATAGTATCAAACAGTAATTTACGTAATAACGGTGAATCTTCTGCAATTAAAATTCGCTTTCCAGATCGCTCACGTTTACCGAGCTTTTTAACAGATTCCACACTAATTCCTGATGCAGGATTGATATCCACCATAATTCTTTCGAAATCTAGTAATAGAATCATTTGCTCATTCTGTTTAATCACACCAATTACTTGTGATGTACCCCCTTGATACATATCTGAAGGCTTTTCGATTTGATTCCAAGAAATACGATGAATTTGTGTTACATTATCTACATGGAAAACGACACGTTGTTTATTAAATTCTGCGACAATATATTTTTGTTGTGGATTACGCTCAGCACCTTGAATTCCTAATACTCGTAGCATATCTACAACAGGTAATACCTCACCTCTTAATTGAATGATTCCTTCTACATGCGGGTGCGCGTGTGGGATAAACGTTACTGGGATCGGTTGAATAATTTCTTTTACTTTAATAACATTGATGCCAAACTTATTGTTTGCTACTTCAAATTCAACAATCTCTAGCTCATTTGTGCCACTTTCTAATAATATTCCTTTATGTTCCAATGCAACCCCGCTCCTTTCTCTACATCTGTTTATAATTCAATTGTATCATAGGCAATACATTTCTCCTACTTGCTATTTCCATTTTTATCATTAACTTTTAGATGTACCAATAGACCAACGACAGTCATAACGATCAACGTTGATAATGCTACACGACTAGCAATAGTACCATAATCCTTCATCCATAATGTAACAGTTCCATATATAGCTGGACCAATAATGGAGGATACTTTACCTGAAAAAGCAAACAACCCAAAAAATTGTCCACGTTTTTCGTTCGGTGATAATTCAATAATATATGTCCGAGATGTCACCCACATTGAGCCAAGTGATATACCAAATAGACTACCAGCAAGCCAGAACATCCATTGTGCTGAAGCAAAAACAGCGAATACCAGAGCAACAATCATAATAAGTGCAACAATTGTAATGGCACGTTTAGCGCCTATTGATTTCGTAATATACCCAAAGGCAAGTGACCCAATGATTGTTGAGACAGTAGAGACCAAATAAAGTACGATAAATTGTCCAGAACTAAAGCCAACAATCGTTGTCGCATAAACAGCCATCATAGCAATCGTTGTAGCAATGGCATCATTTAGAAAGAAATAAGCAATCATAAAGGTAAAGATTGCTTTATATTGCTTCATATCTTTAAATGTTTGAATGATTTCTTTATAACCATCTAAAAACTTTAAGGACTTTCGTTGGGACTTTGGGATCGGTGTATCTTTATTAATTAAGAATAATGGCAATGAAAAGAGTAGATACAGAATGGCTGTTGGGATAAATGCTCGATGAAAACCGCTGTTACCAACATACAAGTAAACAAGTAATCCAAAAAGTGTACCAAGATACCCGATTGCAACACCATACCCTGAAATGAGTGGCATCTCTTCTTTTGTCCCTAGATCACCCATCATAGAATCGTAAAATACTAAACTTGAATTAAAGAAAAATTTTGCTATGACAAAACTTGCAACTACCAAAAATAAACTAAGAGGCACACCAGAGTAATTGACAGTGGTTTGTACATTAGCAAAAATTCCCATCATAAATGTAAATAGAATAGATATGGATGCAAACCATACAATAAATCTCTTTTTATAACCTGTGTTATCAATCCACACACCGAAAAGGGGTGAAAAGATAACGAGCAACAAGCTTGCAATGGCATTTGCATAAGATATAAAGGTGCTCGCAACTTGTTGCATGACTTCATTTGTTCCTAAAACCTCATCCATGTAAAAGGGAAAAAATATTGTATTTATATTTGAAGAAAAAATTGTATTCGCAAAATCATAAAATGCCCATGAAAGTATCGGTAATGATAAATAAATGGCTAATTGACTTCGATGTTGTACGTCTATAGCTGTACTCTTCTTCATAAAACCCTCCTCTCCATTCTCTATAATAAACAATTAATTTCTCTCTGAAATAAAAAATACCTTTTTTTAAAGAAAATTAATATTATTTACAATATAACAGTAAATTCACTGAAAAATAACTGCCAAATGGTCGATAATTGAACGCTTATTTTCTGTGTAAAACCAAAAAAGGTATTCAAGCCCCTCGCTTGAATACCTTTTTATCATTCTATATCTATGGTTACCCATTCAGAGGACCATTGCTCAATCGCTTTTAGCACAGGTGCAATAGCATAACCCTTTTCCGTTAGTTCATACTCAATGACAACTGGTGTTGATGGAATTACTGTACGTAGCACTATTTGCTCAGTCTCTAACTCCTTTAAACGTTCTGTTAATACACGACTACTAATATTCAACTGATTTTTAATGGTCGAATACCTTTGCGGACCATCTAATAGCTGATAAATAAGTAGTGTATTCCAACGATGATTTAATATCATGAGTGCTTTTTCAAATCGCGGACAAATATTTTTTTGATCCAAATGACTTCCCCCCTTTGTATATTAGTTCCTATTTAAGAGTATATCACTTTTTAAAAAAACTTGTTCTAAAAATACATTAAGTTACTTGACAAAAGTTGTTTTTAAAAATAAACTAAGTTACGAATTGTAAGCAAAAAAAAGATAAGGAGTTACTTTATTATGCAAAATATTGGTTCAACAATTTTACGTATCGTTCTAGGCGTTATTTTTGCAGTGCATGGTTTTCAAAAATTTCAAGGTGGCATTAGCTATACAGCTGAATTCTTTGATAGCCTAGGTATACCAGGATTTATGGCGTATATCGTGGCAATTATTGAATTAGTTGGTGGAATTGCAATTATTTTAGGTTTAGCAACAAGAATATTTGGTGCTTTATTAACCATTACAATGATTGTGGCGATCTTTACAGCAAAACTTAGCATCGGCTTTATCGGGGCAGATGGATTGGCTGGTTATGAATTAGATTTAGCTTTAGGTGCAATAGCTCTTTACTTTACTCTCGCAGGCGCATCCAGCTTCTCACTGGATTCTCAACTTTTCGGGAAAGAGTAAAACAAAAAAACCTGAAGGTCTCCCATTTAAGGAGCCTTCAGGTTTCCTATTCAGAATCCCATCGCGAATTATTTATAATACTTTAAGAGTGCTTGTGTACCATTATCACCATAGCCTGCTGCGATTAATTTCTCATACATTTCATAGGCTAATGCAAGTCCTGGTAATGTTATGCCCATTTTGTTTGACTCGTCTAAAGCTATTTTCATATCCTTTACAAAATGTTTAATATAAAAGCCTGGTGCAAAATCTTCTTTTATCATACGTGGGGCTAAATTGCTTAAAGACCATGAACCTGCTGCACCTGAAGAGATCGATTGTAAAACGGTAGGTAAATCTAATCCTGCCTTTAGTCCATAAGCTAGTGATTCACACACGCCAATCATACCAGAGGCAATAACAATTTGATTGCACATCTTTGCATGCTGCCCAGCTCCTGCTTCACCCTGATAAATTATATTTTCTCCAAATTGCTTCATAATTGGCAATACCTTGTCGTATGTGACCTGATCGCCACCAATCATGATAGACAAAGTGCCATTTTGAGCACCAATATCCCCACCTGAAACAGGGGCGTCTAAAGCCTCTACACCGATGGATTGAGCATACATATAAATTTTCTTTGCTAAAGATGGCTCTGAAGTCGTCATATCAATGACAATATTGCCTTGTTCTGCTGTTTGGAAGAGGCCATTTTCCCCAAAATATACTTCCTCTACATCTGAAGGATAGCCAACCATTGTAAAGGCAATTTCATGATTTTTAAATGCTTCAGCAGGTGAGCTTGCCCATGACGCCCCTAAGGCAACAAGAGGCTCTGCTTTTTCTTGCGTACGAGTATAGACGGTTACTTCATGACCATTTTTTAGTAAATGCTTAATAATACTAGCACCCATTACTCCAGTTCCAATAAATGCAATACGTTTCTTTGTCATATGTACATGCTCCTTTGTTCTAGAATGTCTGTACTCTCCGTGAGAGTCCAACTCTATATCTTTTCAGTTTAGGTGAAGGAATGAAATAATTCAAACTCTTCCCACAACTTGTACTAAAATTTATATGTAGGGCATATATACCGAATAAGCAAAAAAAAGAGAGCAAGTGATTGGGGGATCACTGCTCTAAAGGGGGAAATGAGAATGTTGCTGTGTTCATAGTAAGTTATTCCCCATTGAAATGCATTTTAAACATATATGTTAAAATGTTTTTTACTCTGAATACTGGAACAATCTTTTTTAGTCTTCTTGATCTTTTTCTTCTTCAAATGCCATCTGTCTATAATAAGTATTCATTAACTGATCTAATCTGCGACTCAGTTGAATGGTTTTTGCATTTTGTAACCCGTTTTCTACACCTGAGCGAATCATCATCTCACGAGTTTGTTCCATTTGTTTCAAGAGTAGATTGACCATTCATACAACCCTCCACACACAAATAATCATACCATTATTATACATTTATATTTTATTTCTTACAGCATTAACTTACGACAATGTTCGACAAATTAACTTCTAGGTGTTTCAGTATAAGTATAGATAATTCGCCCATTTTGCTTGGCCTCACCTCTATAATGTTTAAATAATGGGTGTTTTACAAGAATTTCACGAAATTCGTAAAATTCTTCCTTTTGAATTTCAATACTTTCTCTTTCCCCATTTTGTAATTGTTTAAGCATATTTTCGTATTTTTCCATGAACTTTATTCCTCTCTTTGCCTCATTTGTGTAATAAATTATGAATTATTTAAAAAAAGCTTTACGTTTACCAATTTTTCATGCAAACTGTATATTATTAGTCGATGAAGGAGCTGACTGTCTGTGAAAATAGCTGAAGTTGGAAATATTATCGAGTTTAAAAATGGTCTCCAAGGTATTGTAGAAAAGGTAAATGAAAATTCGGTGATCGTTAACTTAACATATATGGAGAATTTTGATTCCCTTGAAATTGAAGAAAAAACGGTCGTCAATCATAAACGATATAAAATTTTATATACTAATGAAGCTTAATAGTCTGAATAGTCCCTATTTGTCTTAATAGATGATAAGGGACTATTTTTTTGATAAGATTAAGGTATGGAGGTCGAATATGCTAACAAATTCGAAACAAACAATACTATTTCTCCTTTCTTTATTATTCGTTTATGGTATGCTTGCTTTTACCTTTGCTAACCAAGCTGTATTTTGGTACATGTATGCATTCACTCTACTAGTATGTATTGCCATTGCCATCTTAGCTGGCTCCATTGAAGATCAATTACCTACATGGCAATTTTTACTCTTTGGTATTGGATACGGTACCATCACATATGGTATTATTCGCTTTGGTTACTGGCTCGCTCCATATATTAATAATAACTTAGTACAATCCGTTCAAAAATTTTTAGCAAGCTACGGACCACAAAATATTTGGCACTATGTTTTACTCGTATTTATCGTTGCCATAGGTGAAGAATTATTTTGGCGTGGTTATATCCAACAGCAGTTAAAACGTTTTATGCGCCCACCGCTGGCTGTCATAGTTACCGCAGTATTATGTGCTGTATCAATTGCCCTTAGCGGATTTATGCTTGGTGTCATTGCTGCATTGGTAACAAGCATTATTTGGGGCTTCTTATATGAATGGCGTAAAAGTATGCCACTTGTTATTGTAGCTCATGTCGTTTTTGTACTATTATTATTTTTAGTGTTGCCGTTAACATCATAACATTAATATTTGGAAACATTTTATCTTTACTAACGTTTAATTTAGAAAAGGAGGGTTTTTTATGCAAAAAAAATTAGTTTCTATTCTTGCATTATTACTAACAGCCGTATTAGTTGTAGGGTGTAATACATCTGATAAAACAGGGGATTCAGATGCTCAACAAAATGAGCCATCAAATACTGCTGCCGATCAAAAACCATCTGGAGATGATACAGCAGGTGAATCAAATGAGGAAGAAGAAGATACACCTGCATCAAATGATACAAATACAGAGGATGCTTCTAAACAGCCTCAACAAGATGTAAAATACGTCCAAAAAGGTGTAGATAAAACTGAAAAGGCAACTGAATCAGCAAGTGTTGATCAAAGCTATAAACTACAACAGCTTCCTGGTTTTACACTGACACAAGAAGAGCCTGGTAAAGACATGTTAGTGTCCAATGATGATGACGAAGTGTTTATGCGTATTGAAACAATTGAAGCTTCACAATCGAGCTTTGAAGAAGTAAAAACAACTATGCAAGATTATATGAACGCAGTGGGTGAAACAGTAGCTCTAACTGCTGAGGAATTAACAGCATTTAAAGATGTTCAAAATATCGAGGGTTATGTTGTGGACTTCGACACTGAGAAAGTAATTGGGGTTGTCCTTGAGAAAGATGGTCTCATTACAAAATTAACTATTCATGATAATGATGAACAAGATTTAACAGATGCTATGCTTAATATGGCAGCAACTATATCTAAAAAATAATAAAATGCTAAGGACGATAGACATAGTCTATCGTCCTTCTATTTGATCACAAAAAAGTTGTCTCAAATCAATGAGACAACTTTTTTAATAAGATAGGTCTTTGATAGAAAGGCCAATTTTCTTCAATAACGTAATAGCTTGCTCTTTTTCTTCTGGGGATAGTACACTCATTAATTCATGCAAATGCTGTTCGTGTTTTGGGAACAGCTCTCCCATAAAAGCTTCACCTTCAGGGGTGATTTCTGCATACGTAACACGACGATCAGCAGGACAAGATACTCGTAATAAGTAACCTCTCTTCTCTAGCTTATCAATGACATACGTAATAGACCCACTGGCTAACAAAATTTTATTGCCAATTTGCTGTAATGGCTGTCTTCCTTTATGATAGAGAAGTTCTAGAACAGCAAATTCAGTTGGGTTTAAACCATTATCCTGAAATAATTGATGTGTTGTTTCATTAATTGCTTTTAGTGCACGTGATAATACAATATATAATTTTAAAGATTGTTTTAGATCTTCTGACGGCATATTCTTTTCCTCTCACTTCGCTCTTTATACATGACATTATAGCGACATTAGAAAAGCATTGTCAAAAGCAATATATGATTTAGAAGGTTTTGTTGTTCATTATGCAACCATTTTTACTTTCTTTATGTTACTAAATAAGCAGAATCTTTTGTGGATACTTCCATTGTATCCATCTGATTGAATGTGTAAATTGGAAACTGCAGATGGAAGCATGTCCCCTTCTGTAGTTCACTACTAACGCCAATTACTCCTTCATGTTCTTCAATCACCTTTTTCACGAAAGCAAGGCCCAGTCCTGTCCCTGTTGATTTTGTCGTGTAAAAAGGCTGGAATAGGTTTTGAAGTGTCGTGCTGTCCATGCCAACACCTTCATCTTTTATCATAAGTTCGACAATCGCACAGTCATTTGTTGCCATTTCGACGGTAATCGTACCACCATTATTCATGGATTCCATTGCATTTTTAATTAAATTCATCAGCACTTGCTTTAGTCGATTCTCGTTGCCGCCAATATAGACTTGATTAGAGGTTGAAATATACTGAATCATAATATTTTTCATGAGTGCATCTGGTAGCATAAACTCAATGACTTGCTTTACAATATGATCCAGTTCTAATAATTCCACTTTCATCGTTGTTGGCTTAGACAATACTAATAATTCGGATAAGATCTGTTCCATCCGTTGAAGCTCACTGTCAATAACAGAGAGATACATGCGTGATTCATCATCAGCATTTAATTTTAGTAATTCAGTAAAACCCTTTAAAGAAGTTAATGGGTTACGAATTTCATGTGCAATACTCGCTGCCATCTGTCCCACAACGTTTAATGCTTGCTGATGCTCAACTTTATGTTGAAGTTGCTTCTTCTCTGTTTCATCATTAATCACAGTGACAATAATATTATTGTATTCATCAAAAATACTTGAAATTTCATAATAGCAAGTTCTGCTTACTTGTGTTTCATCGACTACATGAATGCTTGCATGTTTTTCACCCATTAACTTAGAAAGGTAGGTTGTAATTTGCCCCTTTTTCAATGTAAATGAATCAAATATATGCTGATGCGCTTTATGAAGAAGCTGCGAATTTTCAACTTTCAGAAACATTTCCGCATATTTATTTAGCCCAAGAATAATACCACTAGCGTCACTAACAATAACAGCATAAGGTAAGTAATCGTAGGCATTAAAAGATTGCGCTCTCTCATGTGCTTGGCTAACATATAATTTATGGGCAACATCATCATTTAATGTTGAAATTTGCGCAACAATTTCCTCTGTTTTAGGATCGTAAAAGCATTTGAAAGATAACATTTCGTAGTCATTTCCAACTGTGCGAATATTGAAAATTTCCTCTGAACGTAAATCATTTTGTAACTGTTTGACGAACTTAGTCCATTTAAAATTAGATGGCTCGTCCATAGCTAAATAGCCAATATAGGTTAAATTAAGATTGAAAAGATTGATAGCAGCCTCATTGACGTTTAAAATTTTCCCTGCTTTATTGAGTATAAGTGTTGGTGACGAAGTACTTTTCATAAGATTTCCAAAACATTGATTAATATCATTTTGCTTCAACTTTCTCACCGAACCTTTCAAAAGAGTAAAAACCTCTAAAATCGAATTTTGAGCCTTTACTATACTTTATGACAGCACGATTCTATTATTACAAAATTTAGTAAATTTAAGTATTTTAAATTATTTCACGAACCGTTCACAAAATAAATAGGTAAAAAGAATTATATTGTATGTCAGATACTTGACTGATACAATAGGATGTTGAAAGGAAGATTATTGCATGAATACTATTTTAACTACTTTGAATGCAAAGTATATTCACACAAATTTAGCATTGCGCTATTTAAAAGGCGCAGCTTTACCGGAGTTTAATCCAATTATAGCAGAGTATACTATTAAAGACCCTGCTTTTAATATTGTATCAGATTTATTCCAAAAAAAACCTGATATCGTTGGATTTAGTTGCTATATCTGGAACATCGAAGAAACAATTCACGTTATCAAGATGTTAAAAACTGTCTGTCCAAATGTTAAAATTCTGCTCGGGGGACCTGAGGTTTCTTATGATTGTCACCATTGGTTACGTCGAATACCTGAGGTAGACTTCATTGTGATGGGTGAAGGAGAAACTTCATTTAAACAATTACTGCGCTATTTCCACGGTGAAATATTGTTAGAAGATGTTCCTGGTATTTGTTATTTAGAGGACGAGAAAGTCAAGATTCACGCTATGCCACCTAAAATTGATTTGCGCGAATTACCAAGTCCTTTCGTTTTGAGGAGGATCTTCCCTATCTAGGTAAGCGAATTCAATATATCGAAACAAGCCGAGGCTGCCCATTTAGCTGCCAATTTTTTTATCTTCTATTGAAGTTGGCGTCCGATACTTTAACCGTGAAAAAATAAAAGAGGATATTCGTTTCTTACTGGATAACGGAGCTCGAACAATTAAATTTGTGGATCGCACCTTCAATATCAGTCGTAGCTACGCAATGGAAATGTTCCAATTTTTATTGATGAACACAAACCTGGTGTTGTATTCCAGTTTGAAATCACGGCTGATATAATGCGCCTGAAGTCATTCAATTCTTAAATGATAATGCACCAAAAGGTTTGTTCAGATTCGAAATAGGTGTTCAATCTACGAACGATTAACAAATACTCTTGTAAAACGTCGTCAAAACTTTGAAAAACTAAAGCGAACAGTTACTATGGTGAAAGATGGCGGAAAAAGATCAACATTTAGATTTAATTGCTGGTTTACCAGAGGAGATTACGCTAGTTTTCGTCAAACATTTAATGATGTCTTTGCAATGCGGCCAGAGGTTACAGCTTGGATTTTTGAAACTTTTACGCGGCACAGGACTTCGATTAGAAGCCGAGAAGTTTGGCTATACCTATGTGGATCTATCTCCTTACGAAATCTTTTCAAATAATGTTCTAACATTTGATGATATCGTCCGTATTAAGCATGCAGAGGATGTTCTTGAAAAGTATTGGAATGATCACCGTATGGATCATACGATTGAATACTTGGTTACAGAGGTCTTTGATACACCATTTGATTTCTTCCAAAACTTCGGAACATATTGGGAAACAAAAGGTTGGTCTCGTATTGGCCATCAGCTAGAGGATTTATTCCGTCGTTTATTAATGTTTTTAGAAACGATTGATGATGTGAATTTAAACATTGTCCAGAGTTTAATGCAGCTTGATTACTTAATGGCTCAGCAGTTCCAACCACGGAAGCTATGGTGGAATGAGCGTCCTACAGAAGAGCAACAAAAAGCCCTTTATCACGCTTTACGAGAAGATCCAGCTATCGCAGGCGAGGAATTTGCTAACTTTAAGTTAACTGAAAAAGAGTTGTTTAAGCATACCTTGATTATCCCTCATGCTCTTGATTACCAAGAGTTTGCAAATGGCAAAATTGTACAAAAAAATGGCTATCTGTTAACCTATTTCCGACATGGTCAAGCACCTTACTTTGCAACAATCTACTCTAACTAATAAGAAACGCTAGTCCTGTCATAACTATCAGGACTAGCTTTTTTTATTACTTAAACGATTCTTAAATCCTCATAGTAACAATAAAGACTGCTAAATTTATTCCTTCTGCCCTTCATTGTTCGGTTAGTTAAGTACTCATAGCCAGCCTTACCAATATAGGTCAAATTCCTTAAACAAAGATTGATAAAACTTTGTAAAAAATGCCCAAAAAACAATCTATCTAATCAGGAAATAAAAGTTTAAATTTTTTGAATATTTTATGACAAGATAATAATTTTTACTTTTATATGAGGTTACGATGGAATTTCTCCTTACTTAATGCCTCACATACTTTAAAAATTTAACCAATAATTACGCGTTCCTTCGGATAGTGGAAGCCTGATTTCTTTCCTCTTCCGCCACCCCCAAGAGTATAAAGGAATGATATTAATCCAACTCGACCAATAAACATTAAAATAATGATAATGATTTTACCAACCACTGATAAATCAGATGTTATGCCTAACGACATACCACATGTACCGAACGCTGAAGTAATTTCAAAAATAATTTGAATAAGAGATGCTTGTGGCTCTGTTATAAGCAAGATAAGGGTTGCAACTAATACCATGAAAAATGCTAATAAAATTACAACAAATGATCGGAAGACATCAATCAATGAATTTCTCGTCCAAATACTTGGATATCCTCTCTTCCTCTAGCAAAGGTAATTAAGAATAAAATGGCCAAGGCAAAAGTTGTGGTGCGAATACCTCCACCAACTGAGCTTGGGGAAGAGCCAATGAACATCAGGAAGCTCATGAATATATCTGTAGCTTCACTAAAAGTCGTGACATCGTAAGTAGTCAATCCAGCTGATCTCGTTGATACAGAATGGAACATTGCTGAAAATAATGCCTCATGCCAAGACATTTCCTTAAAAGAATGGAATGATTCAAGGAGTAAAATGACAAGCGCACCAACTATAAATAAAATAGCGTATGTTGAAGTAGTAATTTTAGTAAATAAACTAAAACGGAAATTCTCGCGTCGATTAAGCAAAAAAGTCTTCAATTCAATTAATACCGGAAATCCGATAGCACCTAATACAATCAGTACCATGGTAACCATCTGTACAAAATAATCATCATGGAATGGGAGTAAGCTCATTCCCGTTATATCGAATCCTCCATTTGTCGTAGCAGAAATAGAGGCAAAAATTCCATGTAAAAAGGCTTCTTCTAACGTATCAAAATAATTGGTAAAATGTAGCGTTAAAATAATGGTACCCGTTAATTCAATGCCAAATAAAATTTTTAAAATTTCGCGGATTAATTTAACAACACCAGAGACACTGTACTGGTTATGATCAATCATGATTAACTGACGCTCACGCATGCCTATTTTTTTCCCAACAAGCAGCCATACAAAGGTACCAAGTGACATAATACCAATGGCGCCTAACTGTAAAATAACAAGAATCATTACAAGCCCGAAGGTAGTATAGGTTTCCGAAATATTAATGGTTGTTAACCCAGTAACACTTACTGCACTTACTGCTGTAAACAAGCTATCTAAAAAAGAGACTTTTACACCTTCTTGATGAACGCCTGGAAGCCGTAATAACAGGAAGGAAATCGCTATCGCTATAAAATAATAAGAAACAAGTACCTGAAATGGTGTGACTAGTTTATTTGATGATTTTTTCCAAGGCACTTTAACAACTCCTCCCACATATGATGCCCAACTAGATAGATTATAGTATAGAAAAAATACATAAAAAAGAAAGAGGAATAGTGATAACTATTCCTCCAACGTTCATCTACTTATTTTTTCTTTCTTACACCGACTAAATAGCCGACAAAAGCAATACCTACTAGGACAATCCAGAATGTTAACTCCCATGCCGTGGAATGTGGAAATTCTTTAGGCAATATTCCCACCTTCTCATGTGCCAATGTTAAGACAACTAACTTCACACCTACCCAGCCAACGATTAGAAATGCCGCTGTTTCAAGTGAAGGGTAATCATTTAATATTTTTACAAACCATTGGGCAGCAAACCGCATCATAATGACACCAATAAATCCACCAAGGAGCATCACAATGAACTGACCGCCATTGATGCCACCAATATCAAATTCACCTAAGTGTGGCAAAGTTACAGCAATTGCAACGGCTGCTAACATCGAATCAATAGCAAATGCTATATCGGCAGCCTCTACTTTTAGTACTGTTAACCAGAAACCAGAACCCTTTTTTCCACCATTTTCGGTTGCTGCTTCTTCTTCATCTTTATGTTTTCGTAAATCATATATATTTTTCGCAGACATAAATAATAGATAAGCTGCACCGACCGCTTGTATTTGCCAATAATTCACTAAAACTGTAATAACAAATAATGCGGAGAATCGGAATATCAATGCTCCAAATAGTCCATAAAATAATGCCTTTTTTTGCTGCTCTTGTGGTAAATGCTTCACCATAACAGCCATTACTACCGCGTTATCAGCTGCTAGTAATCCCTCTAATACAACAAGGACAATTAACACCCAGCCATATTGTAATAAAATCGCTTCCATTCTAGTGCCTCCTCTAAGCTCTCTATACCCTCAATGACCCTGTCATTCAAGTATAAAAGAAAAAAACCCCTGCCCTAATTCAGGCAAAGGTCTCGCTAAGTAAATTCGTACCCTTTCTATTTATGGTACTTCAATCTACACGTCATACGTATAGAGCCATTCACTATCACACCCGATGGTTGTACCATGTCTTGACGAATGTGAAACCAGGGAAAGTTAATTACCTGTTAGCTACTCCCCTTTGACAAATTGTCGAAGGTATCTTCTTTCAAATATTATAGCACTATCATTTACAACTGACAAAAATATCTATATGTTTTTTTCGTTACTTAATCTGAATTTGATAGCTCTTCTCTTCCTTATGTGCTAAATAAAACTCAATCATTTTTGGCATCGTCTGTATAAAATCAGGACATGTAATACCACCTTTTTGTAAGATATGATGTGCTTCAGTCGTATCAAATGAAGCATTCCATGTTAAATAATCTAATGTTTCTTGTTCGACACCTAATTTTTTTCGAATAAATGGAATCTGCAATGAAAGCTTAGCCAATGTAAATGGTAAACGTCCTTTTGGATAAGAATTTGTAACTAGTTTCACCATTGTACGGTATACCTCCTGTACAGGGTGAGGATTAGGATCAGTTAAATGAAGTGTCTTCCCTTCTGCACTCTGTTCACTAACCAGAAAAGTAGAAGCATTTATAATATAATCAACTGGCACTACATTAATTGTCGATGAAGTTTGACCAATGTACGGAATAAAAGGTAAACCCTTTAAACGTTCAACTAAGTTTAAGAAGAAATAAGGACCATCAAATTTAATGGTTTCACCAGTTTGGGAATGACCACGAACAATTCCAGGTCTAATTATTGTCAATGGTATTTCCGATTTTAAATCTTCTACTCGGTGCTCAGCCTCATATTTTGTTTCCTCATAGTGGTTTTTAAATGCTCTTGGTCGGATTAATTCATTTTCACGCAGTATGCCCTCACGTGTACCAGCCACATAGGCAGTGCTGAAATACATATAGCGCTGTATATTTGGTAAGGTGCGAACAAAATCATTAACCATTGTTGTACCATGAACATTTACCTTCCAGGCAATATCACGTGGTACAGCTAAATCATAGATAGCAGCTAAATGCCAAAGCACTTCAATTTGCGGTACAATTTCTTTGATGATTTGATTTTCTAATCCAAGGTTTGGTAGTGTAATATCGCCTTCCACAATTCGAATCGAACAGTCAGGAAAATCCTCTAATATTTTGTTTTTTTCTTTATGTGCCTTTATGGTTTCACCAGCCAATACGATGGTAATTACTTGTTGTGCTTGTTTCTTTTGAAATAATGCTCGAATTAGCTGACTCGAAATGAAACCAGGAAAACCTGTAAAAAAATGAACCTTCATCTCCCATTCCCCCTTGACCCTAGTGCATCTTTCTTGTATCTTTATCCATTAAACTGTAAATGATCGGTACAATATACAGCGTCAATAAAGTTGAGGTCACAAGCCCTCCGATAACAGCAATCCCCATTGGCTGATTCATCTCGGTCCCTTCTCCAATGCCCAGTGCGAGTGGTAAAAGCCCTAAAATAGTTGTTAAGGCTGTCATTAAAATTGGACGAAGCCGATCTTGGGTAGCAAGTAAAATTGCCTCATAAGCTGGCATGCCCATTGCCTTTTGCTGATTAATATAATCTACCAGCACAATACCGTTATTTACGACTATTCCTACTAGCACTAGGATACCGATAACTGAGGTTACACCAATTAAAGTATTTGTTAGGAACATAGCTATCGCCACACCAATGATCATTAATGGGACAGTAAACATGATAACAAACGGATATTTAAATGACTCAAATTGAGCTGCCATCACAATATATACAAGCACGATGGCTAGCATCACAGCTAGTAACATATCATCAATTGCACTATCATAGAGCTCTCTGTCCCCACTGAACACAATTTGAGTAGTAGATGGTAAATTAACTTGTTCTAATGCTTTATCTACTTTTGCAGAGATTCCTCCCAACGATTCCTTTGTTTCATAATCTACAAAAAAGGCCACTGCTGCTGCTTGATCAGAACGACGAATGGATACCGGCCCCTCTTGTATAGAAACAGTAGCCACTTCCTCTAATTTTACAAATAATCCTGCTGGCGAACGCAGCTGCATGGCTTTTAAAGCATCTATACTCGTATTAAATGACTGCCCAAAACCTGTATAAACGGGTAATACTGCGCCGTCATCAGTAATCAATTGGGACGTTAATTGACCTTTTGTCATTTGATTTACAGTTTGAGCGATTTGTGCTGGAGCAAAACCATAGTCTTTTGCTTTTTCACGATTAACCTCAATTTGAATCTCTTGAACAGTATTATCTAAATCCGTAGAGACATTTGTCACTTGCTGAATCGCTAGTAGTTCCTGCTGCACTTTCTTAACAGTTTGCTGTAGCCTCTGTTCATCGGAATCTGTTAAACGGAATGTTAAGGTGTGTGGTGACGATCCTGTAGCTGTCGATACATTAAATGTAATTTCAGCTTGCTCTTCAAGCTCTCCCTGTATATCTTGTTCTAGCTCTTCTACAAATTTAAAAATGGAACGTTGCCTTTCTGCTAATGGGACAAGCTTTACATATATCTCAGCTTGGTTGGCGCTAGTTTGTCCACGTGCTTGGGATTGTTGTGTACCGCCAATTAAACTAACATACACATCTACATCCTTTTCCTGCTTTAAACGTTCCTCAATTTGCTTAACAATCTTTTCTGTTTCTGATACAGCGACACCTTTTTCAAGATTGACACTTATAGAGGTGAACCCCTCATCTGTAGGCGGTAAAAATTCAGTACCTATTCTAGTCAGTCCAAACAAAGAAAGACTAAAGCAAACCACTGTAAAAAGCAGTATAAGCATTCGATGCTTTAGTACCCATACAATTGACGCCTTGTAATGCCTATAAAAACGTGATTTACTGCGTTGTACATAAAAATTATTGTTTTTCATTTTTAAAAGTCGACTTGCTAGCATCGGAACGACTGTAAGCGCAACTACTAAAGATGCAATTAAGCTGAATGAGATTGTTAAGGCAAACTCTGTAAATATTTGACCAATCAATCCTTCGATGAACATAACAGGAATGAATACTGCTATTGTGGTTAAAGTGGAAGCTGTAATGGCAAGGGCTACTTCCTTTGTTCCTTCCTTTGCTGCAGTTATCGGGTCTTTTTCTAGTCCTAGATGTCTTTCTATATTCTCAATAACGACTATGGCATTATCCACAAGCATACCAATTCCAAGTGCCAGAGCACCTAATGTCATAATATTGAGAGAAAAATCCGCAAAAAACATCAAAACAAATGTGACAATAACGGAGTAAGGAATCGCAATACCAATAATGATCGGACTCTTTACACTACGTAAAAAAACAAATAGGATGAACATCGCAAATAATCCACCTAAAAGTAAGGAAGAGCCAATATTACTAATCGCTAAATCCACATAATTACCTTGATCAATTAAAATATCTGCTGTGATACCTTTATACTGATCTTTCTTTAGTAATGTCTCTAAGGCCTTCTGGAAATCCTTAGAAACCTCTGCCGTATTTGCACCAGATTCCTGTAATACAGACATAAGAACAGCTGGATGCTCATTT
This sequence comes from Lysinibacillus sp. JK80, assembly GCF_027557635.1. Classification (NCBI taxonomy): domain Bacteria; kingdom Bacillati; phylum Bacillota; class Bacilli; order Caryophanales; family Bacillaceae; genus Lysinibacillus; species Lysinibacillus sp. JK80. Next base: position 2,262,019 of record NZ_CP058997.1, read on the forward strand.
GCTCGTGTTGTGGTAATAGATTGTTGTTCTGTCCTCTCAACGGTTGCAAGATCACCAATGGTTAATGATTTGCCCGTTAAAGGGTCCACCGAAACAATTAAATTGGCAATGCTTTCCGGAGAAGATAATGTGCTAACTATACGTGTTGTTAGCATTTTGCCATCATCTGTTGAAACAGGCTCACCAGGAAGAGACACATTATTCGCTTGAACTATTTGCATCACGTCTGTCTGAGTCAAGCCTTTTTCAACTAGCTTTGCTTCATCCAATTCTATTTGGATTTCATCAATCAATTTGCCAGAAACATTCACACTGGCAACACCCTCTGTCCGTAGCAGTTCCTTCTCTAAGTGCTCTGCTAATACACGTACATCTACTTGATTATTTTCCGCACGTAAAGACAGCTGAATAATAGGAAATTGAGACGGATCAAATTTTAGGAAACTAGGCTTGCCAGCATCATTAGGCAATGGGGTCATATCAATTCGCTGTAAAATATCAAGTTGGGCAACATCAATATTTGTGGACCAGTTGAACTCAAGCACAATTAAATTGGAGCCTTCCTGGGAGGTTGACTGGATTTTTTTGATACCAGGTAAGGTGGCAAGTGTAGCCTCTAATGGCTTCGTTATCTTTTCATTTACCTCCGTCGGGCTTGCCCCAGGATAAGAGGTGACAACCACTCCAATAGGAGGATTTAACTCTGGAATTAACGTAATCGGTATTTTTAATAAAGATACACCGCCTAGTATGATGACAAAAAGCATAGTAACAATCGTAAAGACAGGTCTTTTAATAGAAAAATGACTAATATTCATATAAACAAACTCCTTTTCTACCTCTTCCTTTCTATGATAGCCGAAAAGGAGATTATTTTATAAATAAGCTCCCGTTATTGAGATACTATCTCTAAGGAAACTTATATTTCCTAATAATGTATATATTCTACAAACAGTGTCATTTTTCCTTGCAAAAAAACACGAATCGCAAAATTGTCGATTCGTGTTTTATAATTATAAAAGGCTATAAAGTTTAATGTTTTCGTTTTTATCTGCAAACCAACGCATAGCGAACTCATTTTCAAATAGGAAAACAAGATTGTCAAAACGGTCTTTTACAAGCATTGATCGACCTGATGACATTGATTCTTTGACATCCTCTTCATTTTCAATCCAGCGTGCGATTTTCGAACCAATTGGCTCCATTTTTACTTCCACATTGTATTCATTTTTCATACGATGTTCAAATACTTCAAATTGTAATTGACCAACTGCTCCAAGTATAACTTCCTCTGTATGCAGCGTTTTATAGTATTGAATAGCACCCTCTTGCACTAATTGTAAAATCCCTTTATGGAATTGCTTTGATTTCATAACGTTCTTCGCCGTGACACGGACGAATAATTCTGGTGTAAACTGTGGTAATTTTTCAAATTGGAATGTTTTCTTGCCACCTACAACAGTGTCTCCAATTTGGTATGTTCCTGTATCATATAAACCAATAATATCGCCAGCAACTGCTTCATCTACTGTCTCACGATCATCTGCAAGGAACTGTGTAGATTGTGTGACTTTAAATGACTTCCCTGTACGAGATAACGTCATATTCATTCCACGTTCAAATTTACCAGAAACAATACGTACAAAGGCAATACGATCACGGTGTGCTGGATTCATATTGGCCTGAATCTTAAAAATAAAACCTGAAAACTCATCATGCTCCACAGGATCAATAAACTGCTCATCTTCAGTAATTCTTGGCTGCGGCGTCGGTGCGAATTGTAAATAGGTTTCCAGGAAAGTTTGAACACCAAAGTTCGTTAATGCTGAACCAAAGAATACAGGTGTTAATTCCCCACGACGAATTTTTTCCTCAGAATATGCATTTCCCGCTTCATCTAAAAGTAAAATATCGTCCATTGCTTGTGAGTAATAAGAAGTCACCTTCATTGGATGCTCCACAGCAAGCTCCCCATTGTCGTCAATTGGTAAGAAACGTTCCGCTTCATCTGTACGGAATTGCTCAATGCGTTTATTGTAACGATCATAAATACCAAGGAACTCTTTACCCATACCGATTGGCCAGTTCATAGGATATGCATTGATACCTAATACCTCTTCAAGCTCTTCGATCAATTCAAGCGGCTCTTTCCCTTGACGGTCTAACTTATTAATAAATGTAAAAATAGGAATACCACGCATTTTACAAACTTTAAATAGCTTTAAAGTCTGTGCCTCGATCCCTTTGGCAGCATCCACTACCATGACGGCACTATCTACAGCCATCAATGTACGATATGTGTCTTCCGAGAAATCTTGGTGACCAGGGGTATCCAAAATATTCACACGAGAGCCATTATAATCGAATTGCATGACAGATGAAGTAACCGAAATCCCACGTTGTTTTTCGATCTCCATCCAGTCCGATGTTGCAAATTTACCTGTTTTTTTACCTTTTACTGTACCTGCATCACGAATGGCACCACCAAAAAGTAAAAGCTTTTCTGTAATCGTCGTTTTCCCAGCATCAGGGTGACTGATAATGGCAAAAGTACGACGCGATAGTATATCTTGTTCTAAATTTGAATTCATCTCGTCATTCTCCTTTTTTCATACTTAATAATAATAAAAGAAGACTTGCCTTTCGTACAACCTTTTTACATGAAATCTCAAAAAAGAAAACCCTTTAGTTACAACTAAAAGGGTTTCCTAAGAATTTAGCTTTCATCACACGAATTTTAATCGGCCTGCTTCTATCGCAATTTCTGCATCACTATGTGGAAATTTGGTATTTTCGATAATTTGATAATCCTCATGGCCTTTACCAGCAAAAATAATCATGTCACCTGGTTCAGCAATTTCAATCGCATGGCGCACTGCCTCTGCACGATCTCCAATACAAGCATAATTATCATGAAGCATACCTTTAGCAAGGTCGTCTGTAATACTATCGTAGTCTTCATAGCGTGGATCATCTGTCGTTAAAATAACATATTCCGCAGCAGACGCTTTTTCAGCCATGGCAGGACGCTTCGATTTATCACGATTGCCACCTGTTCCAACTAAGAAAATCAACTTGCCCTTTTTATAAGGTTGCGCTGCTTGAATTGCCTTTTCAATTGCATCTGGAGTATGGGCATAATCAATAAAAATTTGCACAGGTAGATCTGAACATACTTTCTCCATACGACCCTTGACTGGCGGTAGTTGCTCGATTTGTTCAATAATGGACTCCATTGAATAGCCCCTACCATAAAACGCAATCATGGCTGCCAATACATTATAAATATTAAATTCCCCAAGCAAATTCATTTTTACACGATAAATTCCTTCAGGCATTTCCACGTCAAATGATGTCATATAGTCGTGATATTCACAGTTAATGGCGCGGAAATCAGCATTTTCATTTTTTAAACCATATGTCCACACTGGAAATGGTGTCATTGCAGCATATCTCTCTGACCAAGCATCGTCTGCATTCAACACAACAAATTTATTTTTTTCTAAATCTTGTCCAAGTTGGGAAAATAATAAGCCTTTTGCATGGCCATATTCCTCCATCGTACCATGGAAATCAAGATGATCGTGCGTTAGATTCGTAAAAATAGCGATATCATAATCAACACCTGCTAAACGTCCAAGTGCTAACCCGTGTGATGAAACTTCCATTGTCATTAATCGACAGCCTTCCATTTTTGCACGGAAAATCATTTGTTGTGTCGATAACGCATCACTCGTTGTATTAGCTGATTCATATAAAATTCCATTTAAATTAAAGCCAATTGTGCCGGATAAAGCCGATTTCTCGCCCATACCATGCATTATATTTTGAATAATTCCTGTTACGGATGTTTTACCATTCGTTCCCGTTACACCAATCATCGTTATGTCCTTTGAAGGATAATCAAAGAACTTTGCAGCTAGTAAACCTACTGCACGATCTGTATCTTTCACAATCACTTGTGCGATTGTCTCTCCTAGCGGTAATTCTCGCTCCGTCACAACAATTGTTGCGCCACCATCTACAGCCTTTTGCGCATAATCATGCCCATCTACTGTATACCCTTTGATACAAACAAACATGCTATTTGGTTGCACACTTCTTGAATCTACTACGATATCGCTAACCTGATCTGGCAGCACGCCAATTATTTTTTTCAAAGGTAATGCGCTTAACAATTCCTCTGCATACATTTCATAATCCTCCAATCAATCTCTACACTCATGTCATCATTCTTAATAATCGACAAAAAACGACAATATGAAATCCCCCACGTTCTATTGAACTTATTTTACTACTTATTTCATGATAAATAAAATGCCTCTCTAGTGTTTTTTCAACGAAACCGCTTTCATTTGAGGAAAAAATCATGTTTTCTTCAAATTTTCATTTATAATCACCAATCGGCATTTTTCGACATAACGAGAAAAGGTTATTTAGAGAACACTTGTCTATGCATGGTAAGCTTATAGTTACAATGGAGGCATCAAGAAGATACCTCCATTGTTAAACTATTTCATAATTGAGCGCACAATTTTCACTTTCTGTTTATATGGCGGGAACAACACATTTGTCTCCAGCTTGGAAGATTTCTTCAAGATAGATTTCGGGTGAGTAAAGTTTTCAAAGCTCGCTTTGCCATGGTATGCTTTCACACCTGATGGACCTACACCACCAAATGGTAAATGTAAATTTCCAACATGTGTGATGGTGTCGTTAATACATCCCCCACCAAATGGTAATTCTTCTAAAAAGTATTGCATGGCTTTTTCATGTTCTGAGAAGAAGTATGCCGCTAAAGGCTTTGGTAATTGCCGGATTTGATGAATGGCAAGTGGCAAATCATTATACATCATAACAGGTAAGATAGGACCAAATAGTTCTTCCTGCATGGATGGACTTGTCCATTTTACATATTCAACTATTGTAGGTTCAATATATAAATCATCCCGATCTATTCGTCCACCATATGTAATGGCATCACGTTCGTCCACAATTATTTGCTGTAAACGATCAAATTGTTTTAAATTAACGATACGTCCATAATCAGGGCTTTTTAAAGGATTTTTGCCATAAAACGAACGGATTGTTTCTTTTAATATTTTCATAAAACGGTCATAAACGTCTTTGTGTACAAGCAGATAATCAGGGGCCACACATGTCTGTCCAGTATTAGTAAATTTACCCCACACAATCCGCTTTGCTGCTACCTCTAGATTTGCTGTTTGATCGACAATTGCTGGACTTTTGCCACCAAGCTCTAACGCAACTGGTGTCAAACGTTCTGCAGCAGCTTTTGCTACTACTTTACCAACGGCTACACTACCTGTAAAAAAGATATAATCGAAGGAAGCATGAATAAGAGCCGTAACCTCTTCCTTTTCGCCTTCCACGACACGTACATATGAAGACGGGAATGTTTCCTCAATGATTTTTTTCACAATGACTGCTGTGTGTACAGAGGTTTCTGATGGTTTGACGATTGCTGTGTTTCCTCCAACTATGGCGCCAATCAGTGGCTCCATTACAAGTTGGAATGGATAATTAAATGGCCCAATAATTAACGTTACGCCATAGGGCTCACGAACAATAAAGCTCTTGCCCATTTGATATTGTATTGGTGTTTTGACTGCTTCTGGTTCCATCCATTCTTCTACATGTTTTACCATATATGAAATACTATCTAATACAATGCCAATTTCTGTTGCATACGCTTCAAATTCACTTTTACGAAGGTCTAAGTAAAGCGCATTTAATATTTCCTTCTCATATTTCAAAATTGAAGTTTTTAATTTCTTTAATTGCTCTTTTCTAAATTTCACACTTTTTGTAGCACGTGAAAAATAAAATTGACGTTGCTCTGTAATCATATTTTCCACATCTTTTGACGTAAAATTCATCAATAAAGCACCCCTTTTTTTAAAATGGCATACATAGTTTTTTCATTTTGAAACAAACTATCTTTGTCTATACGATACAACATCGAGAGGCAAAAATCCTCTTTCTACATCGAGGGGGTGAAATAGCAATATGTGAAATGAAATGTTTTAGTTTTTTCATCTCGGGAAATATACAACTACATATTAAAACCGAAACGGGGGCGTAGATGAATGACAACAACAACAGGAACATGGTGGGAGTCCATTTTTTCTGGACCATTATCGCATGGAATTTGTGAAGAAAAAATATTGCTATTGCAAGATGAGGCTTTCTTATATCTCTCTACAATACCTGTGGAGAATGAAGAAAATCCAGAAGGAAATTAAAAAATAACGCATTATAGGATGCCCCTATAATGCGTTTTTATTTATTCTAATTAACAATGAATGCTTGCTGCAACTGATTTAATTGTGCTTCAAGTCTACTGATAGCCTCTTCTTCTATCGCAAAGCCGCCCTCTTCCAAACGTATAATTTGTTTATCTACAATGTAAACAGAATTGGTAATGGAAGTGGCTCCTAGTACAGCTAATACTGGCTTTAATGCATATTCCAATGCCAACAAATGACTAATCGAACCTCCTACAGCAATGGGGAGTATAGCCTTATCGAGCAAGGCTTTTTGCGGTAGTAGATCCAAGTAAGTCTTCAAAATACCTGTATAGGATGCTTTATAAATTGGTGTAAGGATGACAATAAAATCTGCTTCCTTAACATGCTCATTTTCAGACTGTATTTGCTTACTAGAAAAATTCGCTGTTAATAAATCTGTAGCTGGGAGCTCATGTATATAATTTGAGTGAACCTCTACTCCTTGTGCAATAAAATGATTCTCCACCTTTTCATGAATGGCGGTAACTCTAGAATTTTTCGAATTACTTCCATTAATAATGACTGCTTTTGTCATCTTGCCCACTCCTTTTAGCAATGTTATAAAAAAGGCCCCTATTCTACAAATCGATGAAACACCGTTTTGTAAAATAGAAGCCTCTAGATGTCTAGTTAACTTAAATTCCTAGTATTCTTATAAAATTAATTTAACATAAATTTCTAGAATGTCAACAGCTTTTTATTGGTGTATTGCTTTCCCAAACACAGCTTTAGCCACATCTCCAATATGCTCCGATACAGTAGGATGTGGAAAAATCATATGTGCAAGTGTTCGAGCTGTACCCCCAGCATTTTTTGTTGCTAATAGTGCATTAAGTATTTCTGTTGCACCATCAGCTACTACACAAGCCCCTAAAATTTGCCCATTATCCTTAGATGAAATTAGCTTGACAAAGCCTTCAGTATTCCCCTCCATTAATGCCTTTGGGTTTGTTTGTAGTGGCATTTTCGTTACAATGTACGGTGCCTTGACTTGCTCTTCTAGTAAACCAAATGTAGCAATTTCAGGGTTTGTATAAACACAACGTGGAATGCTTGTTTGATCAATTGGTATTGGTTGATTTCCTACAATATAATCGACAACGTAAATTCCTTCAGCACTGGCAGAATGTGCAAGTTGATAACCACCCACTAAGTCACCTATCGCATAAATATTCGGCAGGCTTGTTTCAAAATGCTCATTAACAGCGATTAATCGACCATCAAAAGCTAATCCTAGTTGCTCAGCAATTTCTATATTGGGACGACGTCCAGTAGCAAATAAAAGGTTTTCATATGTATAAGATCCTTTAGATGTATGAATGATATTACCTTCAAATTTTTCAAAATGAAAATCTGTCACAAGTTCAATACCAAATTTCTTCATCTTTTCTCGAATCAGCGGTCTTGCTTCCGCCTCTTCCGTTTGTAAAATATCCTCGCTATGATTAAGCACTGTTACCTTTGTACCAAGTGGTGCTAAACTAAACGCCATTTCAATGGCAATTACGCCCCCGCCAATGATTGTTAGCTGTGCTGGAAGCTTGTCTATCTCAAAAAATGTGTCCGTCGTATGGTAGGTGGATGTCTCTAACCCTTCGAATCGTGGAACAAAGGGTTTACTACCTGTCGCTAAAATTATATCTGATGCCATTATCGTCTCATTCCCGATAGTTATCGTTAAGTCCTTTACGACTGAAGCTTCACCACGATATAAAGTTATATGATTATTGATAATATATTGCTCAAGGTTTGTTAGTAGTTCATGAATAATTGTATCTTTCCGTTGCATTAGTCGAGGAAAATTAATTTCCACTTTAGGCACTTCTATTCCCCAGCTATTCCCTCTTTTTATTTCCTGCACAAGTTTACTATGCTCCAATAAAATCTTTGATGGAATGCAGCCAACATTATAGCAGGCTCCTCCCAATTTATCTCGTTCGATGAGTGCTACTTTTTTGCCATTCTTGGCTGCATGTATGGCAGCCACATAGCCACCTGGTCCCGCTCCAATAATAGCAATATCAAAATTTTCCATAATTTTCACCTCATGTACCACCATATCATTTGCAAATTTTGAATGCAATGACAGACATAGTAAAAGCCTTTCATTACAATGAAAGGCCTTTTGACTTATTTATATACGTTTATGAGCATTCGTTTCTCTTTCGCAGGTATAAGGCTTTCTCTCCCCGGGTATTTGCTTCTCTTTCATGAGTATTCGACGCTCATTGATCTTTTTAATAAATATTTCGTTGCCAAAATCGTTGCTGGGCAATGGCAGCTACAAACTTTTTCGGAAAATCTTTATTACCTGTAGCTAAAACGATTCCTGGCCCTACATTGGCATTCGACATATTGAAGAAGGTTGTGCCAGTTGCAGCAAATCCTATAGGCTTAAAGTGGCGATATGCTTCATTTATATAATTGACGATATAAGTATTGAATTTCGCCTGATTACTTGCCTTTACTCCAACAACATATAATGAGTCAAATAATACAGCATCGGTTGTAATAAATGTGTCAGTAGCCGTTAATTGCACACCATTATTCCCTATTACCACACCTAGTCGATCAGAGATTATGCTATAGCGAACACCTTGTCTTGTTAAATATTTCAATACTTCCCCGACTTCATTTGCATCAAAGCCATCACCAATTAAGACGCCTACTTTCAACGTATAGGGTAATTTAACGGTATTGGCTTGACTTAGTGCAGGTGAAGAGGCCGTTACTTTAGACTGCTCGCCATTAGGTCGATTAACACCAACGTTGTCTGCCACTGTGGTAGCCATTACTTTATCCACATGAACAAACATATCCACTACTTGCTGTCGAACAGATTTACTTTTCACTTTTCCTACTTCAAAGCTAAAGGCATCGATAATGTGTTGTTTTTCAGGTGGAGACATGCTGTTCCAAAATAGCCTTGCTTGTGAAAAGTGATCGTCAAAGGATTTACTACGCGCTCTCGTTATTCTTCCTTCAACCTTTTCTTCATAATGAACATATCCGCCTTCTCTTGCAGTAGAGGTAGCTGGTGTATTATTTGCTAACGAATTTTTATGATAGCTTACCCTGCCTAAATTAATGGTCTGTCGACTAAAGCCATTACGTTGATTGTTATGCACTGGGCAAATCGGGCGATTAATAGGGATTTCTGCAAAATTTGGTCCACCTAATCGAATCAATTGTGTATCTAAATAGGAAAACAATCGACCTTGTAGTAGAGGATCATTCGTAAAATCTATGCCAGGTACAACATTACCTGGATGAAAGGCAACTTGCTCTGTTTCAGCAAAGACATTATCCACATTGCGATTTAAGGTCATCTTTCCAATTTTCTTCACAGGTACTAATTCCTCTGGCCAAAGCTTTGTCGCATCTAAAATATCAAAATCAAATTTAAATTCATCCTCAGGTTCTAGTATCTGTATGCCTAACTCAAACTCTGGATAATCTCCAATTTCGATGGCTTCCCATAAATCTCTCCGTTGAAAATCTGGATCCTTCCCTGCAATTATTTGTGCTTCATCCCAAACAAGAGAATGCACTCCTAGCACAGGCTTCCAGTGGAATTTCACAAATCTTGATCTTCCCTTGTCATTGACGAAACGGAATGTATGCACACCGAAACCTTCCATCATACGAAAGCTTCGTGGAATGGCACGGTCAGACATTACCCACATTACCATATGTGCAATTTCCTGATTACTGGCTACAAAATCCCAAAAAGTATCGTGTGCAGAGGCTGCTTGTGGCATTTCATTATGAGGCTCAGGCTTTACGGCATGAATTAAATCGGGAAACTTAATGGCATCCTGAATAAAAAATACAGGGATGTTATTACCAACTAAATCATAATTCCCCTCATCCGTATAAAATTTTGTTGCAAACCCACGTACATCACGAGCTGTGTCCATTGAACCTAAGCTCCCTACCACTGTCGAAAATCTGACAAACACAGGTGTCTTCTTTTTCGGATCCTGCAAAAATTTTGCCTTCGTATATTCCGACATGGATTCATATAATTCAAACTCGCCATGTGCTGCAAAACCTCTGGCATGTACAACACGCTCTGGAATGCGTTCATGATCAAAATGGGTAATTTTTTCTCTAAGATGAAAATCCTCCATAATTGTCGGACCACGAACACCTGCCTTTAACGAATCCTCATCATTGGACACCCTTAGTCCCTGATTCGTTGTCATTTTCGTACCCTCATTTTCGACACGAAACGGCTCTAATTGATGATCCTTTGGGTTTCCTTCTCCATTTTTGGATTGATTCGACTTTGAGTTATCCACACAATCCCCTTTCATACATGTACTAATTTCGCTCCATATACACTATATGTTTCGGAAAAAGAAACATGCCTTCATTCCGATAAAGCATTATGTAAGATAAAAAACAGGCTTCTATTTGTTAATAGAAAACCTGCTCAATCTTAAAATATGTATCGTATCATTTCATGTATGTTACAGTATGGGTTGTCACGGCTCTCTGTCTCTCGAAGTGCCATCATATCTGTGCAATTTTTAATCGCTAACTCATGTCGTAATGCAATGGGGGCTATGAGGGATTCATCAGCCTTATGCCGGAAATAACGACTCACACCAAGGTGCTGTTCCATTTTGTCATTAAGGACAGCACGAGGGTACTTTTCTGTACTATCAACTTCCTCAAAATGCAAGAGTAACCACAATTCAAATGCTTCATTTGTATAGGCAATATGAATATTTTTTTCCTCACAAAATTGATTTACTTCCTCTAGTTGCTTTTCGGTTAGATCATCCTTATCAAAAACAATCCAAACTTCATCAAAGTATTGGTAGCTGGAATCTCGATAAGCATGTTGGGCAAGCTTAATCGCTGAACGTTTAACGTTTTTTATTTTGACGCTAACCATCTTAGAGCGCTTTAAAATACGCATTTGTTCAAAATAGATGCGTTCTGTTTCACCTTCACAATAAATTAAAATAGTTTTACGCAGTGTTCGGCTCCCTTGTTGACGTACTCTCACTGCTCAGATACCTCCGCTTCTTCTAAGTATTGTTCAGATAAATACTCATTAATGACAGGCGTTGCACCAAATTCCCCTTTCATATAGCGTTTCGCATAAGAAAGATCTCCACGTTTCCTTTGTAAATCTGCAAAATCAAATAAGGAGTATAGTTCCGATTCATTTTTAAAGCTTTTATTAACAAACCAAATTTGATCGGCGCGTAGTGGCTGATCAAGTAATTCTATTTCATGACTTGTCACGACAAATTGATTACTGCTATTGCGTTTGCTATTCATAATAGCCATTAAAAACTCACAAATCGATACATGGAAGGCTGTGTCGAATTCGTCTATAAAAATGGTTTTTCCTTTATTATAAGCATCCACCATCACACAGGCTAAATGTAGCATTCGCACTGTGCCCTTAGAATCCATTGTCCAATTAATTGTTTTTGTCCCTATCGGTGCACCTGCTTCATCAAATGATAAATAATGTAGATCAATATCTACTTCTTGAATCACCTCAGGCGAATCAAACTCATAGCCAATTGTATTTTTCTCTCTGCGTTCCACACGTCTAGCCGTGACATCTTGAATGGAGAGGTCTGCAATTTTTAGCAGTTTGATCACTTCCTTTTTAAAGGGCTCCTCTTCAAGTTTACGAATAAGAGGATGACTTGATAACCGATTTGCTTCATCTAGGAAAAGAATTTTATGTAAAAACCAATCGAATATCTTTAAAGCGTCTGGATCATTAAAAACATGTAATACGGATAGAAAGGCTGTATTATTACGTGTATATTTTGTCAATTCCTGTGAAGCTGTTTGAAATGTCTCATAAGAATATTCTGTACCATCCCATTGTCTGACAAATAATTCTTCCTTCAGTGACTTGTTCGTTTTCACAAGACGTTCATAGAGAACTTGAGAAGCATTATACTGAATTTCATAATCATATAAAGCTCCGTCCAAAAAAAGCGATATCATAAACTCTGTTGGTTTGTCTTGCTGACTTCCTAACTTAAACGGTTGATAGGGTAGACGTAATTGCTTTACATTATTTAAGTTTTCAAAATTAAAAAGCAAGGAACGTAATACTTTAATAGCCGTAAACAGATTAGATTTTCCGCTTCCATTTGGACCAAAAATAAATGCGCTTTTTACAAGACGAAGTGTATCAAACTGAATTGTATGGGTATCCTTCCATTTTCGTAGGCGACTTCCAGCTACCATTGAAAACAACGTATCATCTTTATAACTTAAACAATTCTTTACTCTAAAATCTACAAGCATATGTAAGCCTCCGTCCACAACCATTTCTTTAATAAATTATTATACTATAGACATAGAAAAAGACATATTACTCAATGTAATATGTCTTTTTACTTTATCCACTTTTTTGTTGAATTTCTGCTAATGATTCATTTTGTAGCGCATGCAATGTACGTTCAATGCCTTCTGCAAAAGAAATTTTAGGCTTCCAACCAATTGCATTGGCTAATTTATCATTATTTAAAAATGAATGCTCAATATCTCCTTCTCGTGCTGGGGCATATTGAATTTCAAGTGGATGGTTTAAGTGTTGGAGCAGTAAGATGACCTGGTGAATTGACCAAGCCTCATTAGTAGATACATTATACGTGCCTTGTAAACGTGCAGATACACCTGCGTAAATAGCATCAGCAATATCGTCTACATAAATAAAATCACGTGTTTGTTCACCATCACCATAAATTGTAAATGGTTTACCTGCCATACTGCTTTTTAACATACTTGGAATCACAGCTGCTTCACCTTGCATTTGCTGTCTTGGCCCGAAAACATTGGCAAATCTATAGATAAGAACGGGCAAACGATAATCTTTTTGCCATTTCTCACAGTAGGTTTCGCCAATGCTCTTGTTTAATCCGTACATAGATATTGGTTCACAGACATCTGATTCCTCTAATGGAGGATAGTGACTATCCCCGTAAACAGCTGCTGAGGAGGCAAAGACAAAGTGCTGTACCTTATACTTGGATGATAAAAAAAGCATTTGGCTAAGCCCAACTATATTTGTCAAAATATCCTTTACTGGCTCCTGGATAGATTGCTGCACGCTCGTTTGCGCTGCACAATGGACGACCACATCAAAGTTTATTTCCTTAAAGAGATGCTCGCAAACCTCATCCTCAACATTTAAAAGATAGGATTTATGCTCAAAGTCAACATTCCGTAAATGCCCCGTACTTAAATTATCAATAATATAAACCGTTGCACCTTCTTCAAAAAAGCGCCTACCTACTGCACTGCCAATAAAACCATAGCCACCTGTCACTAATACATTCATCCTATCGCCCCCAAAAACAATATGATGATTTATATGCAGTAATTACTAAAAATATGCAAGAAACTTATTTACTGGAAATTTTTCTCAAATTCTTTTTACTAGATTTCTTCATTCACAAGTATCTATTTTGAGCTATATAAAAAGCATGTTTGAAGATTACTTCAAACATGCCCTAGCTATCTATTTTTAAGCTGGATTAATTTCTAATTCAACCGTTACTTTAATATCTTTCCCAACAAGGACCCCACCAGTTTCTAATGCCGCATTCCAAGTTAGACCAAAGTCTTCACGATTAATTGTTGTTTCAGCTTCAAAGCCGTATACTTCTTGACCCCATGGATTTGTGCCTTTTCCATTAAATTCTGTATCAAATGTTACTGATTTTGTAACGTCTTTGATTGTTAAATCACCAGTTACTGCATATTCATCGCCTGCTTTTTTAGCAATATTTGTAGATTTAAACGTAATCGTTGGATATTTTTCGGCATCAAAGAAATCTGCTGCTTTTAAATGATTATCGCGATCTTCGCTACGTGTATTAATACTTGCTGGATCGATTGTAAAACTAATGTTAGCAGTTGTTAAATCTGCAAGATCTGCTGCCTCAATATCAGCTGAGTAACTGTCAAATACACCCTTAACTTTTGATACCATCATGTGTTTTACTTGAAAGTTAATTGCTGAGTGTCCTAAATCAATGTTCCATTTTGCCATTATAAATTCCTCCAATTGGTTGATTTTATCTCGATTTCGAGATATATTTTAAAATATGAAGCAACTACATCTTTTATGTTACCCAAAATTGGATAGGATAAACATTTGTAGTTACTTATGTGTTTACATCTTAGCTTATGAAAAGTTTTTAATTACTTTCTGTAACCTACTATATATTAATAATTTAGTTACGTCAAGTAATTAAAAATAAATTTTTAAAACATAAAAAAAGTCGAGTCATCGGTACATCCCTCTCTATGTAATAAAAAGAATATCACCAATATTTGGTGATATTTAGCCGCAGCAATATATTATTTTGCAAAAACCTCAAAAATACCAATCATGATAAGTAGCCATCCTGAGATTGCTGTAGAATGCTTGCCAATAAACGTTTTTGCTAGTAAAGAGCCACATCTACTTCCTACTCCAACTGTGATAAAGGAAAATACGCCGATGGAAATGACTGTCCAAAGGGCTGAGATGCCATTTGCGCCTATTGCAATCCCCCCTGCTAAACAGTTTGCTGACAAGACAAAGCCAAGTGCCATTGCTTCTCTTGTTGAGATTACTAGATTTTTATCTTCATCAAATAATTCGGGATTTCCTGCTATCCGCTGATTAGAAAAATTATTGGACATCAAAGTCCATATACCAATCACACACAGTAGTAAACTCCCTAGTAAATTGGCAGTATGCGGTGAAATATACTCAACAACTGTGCTACCAGCTGTTACTGCGACATATGTGACAATCATCGACATAACAGCAATCACAGCATTTGATAAAATTGGAATTTTAACTTGTTTAACTCCATAGGCTAGACCAATCCCCAAGTTATCTAAATTCGCAGCGATTCCTATTAGAATAATTGTAATCCAATGCATACTAAGCCTCCTCAAATCTCCGTCTCCATTTTCACCTATCGTATGACAACAATAAAAAAATTAATGGGCTCAAATAAGTTAGTTGATTATGTTTCATCTTTTTAGCACGGTGTGACTAAACCATCAATTTGACAAAAGTAACAACTTGTTTATAAAATTAAGTTGTTACTTGTTAATATTTTTATTTTTATGTAAGAAATAATAGAAAGGAGATGTAATATGAAACTCATCAAGTTATTGAAAATAGGAATAGCATTTATATGCCTTATTGTGTTAACTGCATGTGGTTCAGAAAATGGAGACACAAAGAATACTGATAAAGGTGAAATCAATTTAGCATATGTTGAATGGGATACTGAGGTTGCATCTACACATGTAGTAGGACAAGTACTAGAAGATTTAGGATATAAGGTAACACTGACACCTTTAGACAATGGAATCATGTGGGAAGCACTTGCAAACGGAGAGGTCGATGGTATGGTATCTGCTTGGTTGCCACAAACACATGCTCCACAAGTAGAAAAATACAACAATAAGATAGAGAACTTAGGAGAAAACCTAACTGGTGCTAAGATTGGTTTGGTTGTACCAAGTTATATGGATGTCGATTCTATTGAAGATTTAACAAACCAAGCTAATCAAACCATTACAGGCATTGAACCAGGAGCTAATATGATGGCTACGACAGAAAATGCCTATAAGGAATATAAGAATCTGGAAGGTTGGAATGTATTGACCTCGTCTGCTGGTGCAATGACCGCAGCCCTCAGTCAAGCTATCTCTAATAATGAAGAAATCATCATCACAGGCTGGTCACCACACTGGATCTTTAATGCCTATGATTTAAAGTACTTAGATGACCCCAAAGGTTTATATGGAGACGAAGAATATATTGGCACTTTTGCGCGGAATGGTTTAAAAGAGGATGCCCCTGAAGCCTATAGCGTCCTTGACCGTTTCAACTGGATTGCTGAAGATATAGAAAGTGTAATGTTTGATATAATGGAAGGCATGAGTGCCACAGATGCTGCGAAAAAATGGATTGCCAATAATCAAGATAAAGTAGCCGAATGGACGAAAGATGTACAAGCATAAAAAGAGAACCCATTTACTTCTCATTAGTAAATAGATTAGTAGACGGCTCATTCTATTATAGAATGAGCCGTCTACAATTTTTAACGTTCCTAAAAATGAGGGGGGTTTCAGGAGCGTAATCATGAACTAGCAAACTTCTGGAGAAAAGTAGCTAAAGTTCATCCTCTCTACACTGTATTGTAGAACAAGGAATATTCTTTATATGATAATGATAATCATTATCATATAAATTGTCAACATTAATAAAAATGATTTTTTCATTTATCAGTAGCCGTCTTCCACTGTTAAGTAAACAAAACGTTGCTGGTATCTTGCTTTCCTTTGTGCAATCGCTTTCCGCTACCGTGTGCTGAACCTCTACAGTAGATTTTTACGACCAATATCATGAGTGCATTATATACAGAGAGACGACCCTAGAAAAGGGAATCACCCTCTCATGCCAAAAGCTTTTGCAAAGGGAATTTAAAATAGGAAGCTGCTACCAGTAAGATACTGGAAGCAGCTTCCTAGCTAAAATTAAACTTAAAAGCGTATAGTAATGGATTTATAGATTATTGAACTACTTCAGGGTGAAAACCATCTTTTTGGAAGTAATCCTCATGTGACCAAATATTTAATTTTGCATCCTGAGCTTTTTGTTGAATAGCTCTAAATGCATCTTCAAATGTATTGTTTGGTTTATGAATATAACGTACAACTGCAAGCCCTTCGTTTAATAAAGATTCCTGCAATAAGACATTATCTACAAACACGTAGGCTAGAAGGCGATCATAATTGTCTGTTTCTGGTCCAACATCATAGACCGCTTCAATTTTCTTAGCCTTTTCCAATAAATTGATCGTATACTCTTTTGCTTCTTCCGCATATGGCTGAGCGCCACCTTTATTGTAATTCATTTCAGGAGTATCCACCATTAATAGACGAATTTTTCGTTTCTCACCATTAATTGTCGCCTGAATCGTATCCCCATCATATGCTTTAATATAGTCTATCTCAAAGCGTTTATTACCTGTTTTTCCTTCCACTTGTTCAATGGTAATAGTACCTTGCTGATCTGTAACTGATTTAGTACTTTGATCTTCCGCAGGTGATCTGCCAAATATCATGTACAATGCTACAGCCAAAATAATCGTACCACTTGTTATTAATGTTTTTATATCTTGCATTTTCATGTAGTAGGCCCCTCACAACTAATCATCATTGCTTATACTTACGATTCGTATAAGTTGTGCACCTCATCATCAGAAAGACAACAAGTTTCACGATGTTTCTATTGTAAAATATCAAGCTACTACATTCAAGCTATCATATTGTCACTGCTACCCAGTGATTTGGTAAAACCTCTACTAACTGACTATTTTCTACCTCATAACGTATTTTCACGTCTTCTGCATGATCAGCATCAGTATATTTCTGCTTCTCAATTGCAGGATCTGGAATAGGAATAGAACGTAGTAATGCACGTGTATATGGATGTTGTGGGTTAGCGTATAGCTCTTCACTTTCTGCCAGTTCTACAATCTTTCCACCATACATGACAGCTACACGATCACTGATGTGCTTCACCATGGATAAATCATGGGCAATAAATAAATACGTCAGCCCAAGCTTTTGTTGTAATTCTTTTAATAAATCAACAATCTGCCTTTGAATGGAAACATCAAGTGCCGATAAGGGTTCATCACAAACAATAAAGTTTGGCTCAACCGCTAATGCTCTCGCAATACCAATTCGTTGACGCTGACCTCCCGAAAATTCATGAGGATAACGCATGGCATGCTCTTTTTTCAAACCAACAAGTTCAAGCAATTCCTCTACCCGTTGTCGCCTCTCCACATGTGTCTTCACCAGACCATGAATATCAAGAGCCTCGCCAATAATATCTAAGATTTTTCTGCGAGGATTTAACGATGAATAGGGGTCTTGGAAAATAATTTGCATATGGCGACGCATTGCCTTTAGCTGTTTTTTCGATAGCCTCGTTACAGGTATTCCTTGATATAGAACCTCTCCATTTGTAGGCTGATGAAGTTGAAGAATCGTCCTACCTGTAGTCGATTTACCTGAACCAGATTCACCAACCAAGCCCAATGTTTCACCAGGATATATATAGAACGATAAATCATTCACTGCTTTCAACGTTTGACCACGACCTAATGGAAATTCTTTGGATAGATGGGTCACTTCGATTAACGGTTTATGTCGATCGATACCTGGCTGAATAGTAGCAATCTCTTTTGGCTGCTTTTTCTCATGCAGTTTTGGTAAGGCATTCAATAATTTCTGGGTATACGGATGCTGGGCATTTGCAAAAATTTCTTCTGTTGTGCCCTGTTCAACTATTTCTCCTTCTTTCATCACTATGATGCGATCACACATACCTGCAACAACGCCTAAATCGTGTGTAATTAAAATAATAGACGTTCCCATTTTCTTTTGCATATCGCGCATCAATTTTAGGATTTGAGCTTGAATAGTAACGTCCAGTGCTGTCGTTGGCTCATCTGCAATAAGCAGTGAGGGATTACAAGCAAGCGCCATAGCAATCATTACCCGTTGACGCATACCACCTGAAAATTCATGAGGGTATTGTCGATACCGTTCTTCTGCGTCTCTAATACCAACCAGTTTTAATAATTCTATTGTTTGTTGATAGGCTTCGTTTTTTGACATTGACTGATGCTTGATTAAACTTTCAGCCACTTGATCACCTATTCGAATAGTAGGGTTTGTGGATGTCATCGGATCTTGGAAAATCATACTAATATCTTGTCCACGTATCCCTTCCATTTGTTTTTCACTAAATTCAGTGAGTTCTTGCCCTTTAAACACAATTGAGCCAGATTTCAAAAATGAAGGTGGCGATGGTAATAAACGCATAATGGAGCGAGCCGTTACACTTTTCCCGCTCCCAGACTCTCCCACAATTCCTAGTGTTTCACCTTTATTTAGATGGAAGTTAACGTCCTTAACGGCTTCAAATTCTGTCTCCCCTGTGATAAAGGATACGCGAAGATTATTGATTTCTAAAAGCTTTTCACTCATTCGACCCATCCTTTTTAAAATTTGTGATTGACTTACTTTCAAGTATAATCCATACTTTACAATACTGATAGGAATTATACAATATAATACTGAATATTTTATTTACGTTTGGAGGAAATGCATGGTTACTTCAAAAAATCATTTAAAACCAGAGAAATTTATTTTCTTTTCTACGGTTTATCAAAAACTAATGCATCAAAAGCCTTATCATCTACTTCTTTTTCTTTTTAGTATTTTAGTTCACCCTTTTACATACTTTATCTATCGGAAAAGGAAACTTTCAAACACTTATGATCAGGCTTTTGCATTGCGTAGTCAGTACTATATAGAGCATGGATTGGTTGCCCAGTGGCAAAAGGAATTTGAGCAACAAGAAATAGCAAAAGCTACATTTTTTAAAGAGGCTGTATTGGAGTCACAAATTCAGTTCACAGCCAAGCACTTAGCTCAAAGGAAGCTTCAACAGCAAGTGGATCAGGATTTACAAAAAGAGGACATACAACAACTATCCTATGCCCAATTTTTTAATCAGCAACTAACTAACAAACGTTTTGTGGCTCTTACCTTTCTACCAGCTGTTTTATTTTATGTAGTACTTATCTTATTTGCGAATCCATTTCTGCAATTTATCATTGAACGTATTTTACAAAGCTTCATTGTGATTGTTGGAGTGGCTACATTAGTGTTTACCATTTTATATTTATCACCTTTTGATCCAGCAAGAAACCTACTCGGAGTTGAAGCAACACCTGTGCAAATAGAAAACTTTAATCGCATTCATGGTTTGGATCAACCTTATTTATCACAGCTATGGAACGCATTATCTGGTCTATTTACATTTGATTTAGGTACATCCTTTGCAGGTAAAGAAGATATCACACATAGCATTGCTACAAAATTTCCTGTCACTCTTGAAATTGCCGTATTGTCGTTGCTAATGGCTATTGCTATTGCCATACCAGTTGGAATTATTTCAGCTGTTCGTCCAAATTCATATTTGGATTATACATTTATGTTCATTGCTTTAATTGGTCTATCCATCCCAAGCTTTTGGCAAGGTTTAATTTTTATTTTGACATTTGCTCTAAAGCTACAATGGTTTCCAGCTACCTATAACCCTCATAATTGGCTCTCGCTTATCATGCCAATTGTCGTCTTAGGAACATCCATTACGGCTTCTATTGCTAGGATGACAAGGTCAAGTATGCTTGAGGTGATTCATGAGGATTACATTATTACAGCAAAAGCTAAGGGCTTAAATGAATTCAAAGTGATTTCAAAACATGCCATTCGCAATGCTATGATTCCGATTATTACGGTGATTGGACTTCTTTTTGGAGGTATGTTGGGAGGCGCATCTGTAACAGAAAAGGTATTCAACATTAGTGGTATAGGTAGCTATATCGTCGATAAACAATTTATCCCTGATATTCCGGCAATTCTTGGGGGCGTTGTTTATATTGCCATCACCATTTCGATTGTCAATTTATTCATTGATATCATGTATGCCTTTTTTGATCCACGCATACGCTCGAAAATGAAGAAGTCTTAAAGGAGGATCACCTGTGAAAAACATCTTACATGTCAAACTACTCTTGAAGATTACACAGGAATATGTCAATTCTCATTTTACTTTTGTCTTTTCCTTACTGTTTTCTTTACTATTTCTAGCCTATAGCTATAATTTTTCCAGCAATAGCTGGCGACCAGTGGTTCTGCTTCTTTTTGTTATTTATGTCATCACTACGGCATATGTTGCCTTCGTCAATTTACGAATTAAAAAGGATTTAGCAACGTATGGTGACATTCAAAAAAATACTCGAATGTTTGGCTATCCTC
The DNA here is from genome assembly GCF_027557635.1 of Lysinibacillus sp. JK80. Taxonomy (NCBI): domain Bacteria; kingdom Bacillati; phylum Bacillota; class Bacilli; order Caryophanales; family Bacillaceae; genus Lysinibacillus; species Lysinibacillus sp. JK80. Next base: position 2,283,237 of record NZ_CP058997.1, read on the forward strand.
TTTTAATAACGATACTGTCAGGCAATATTTTTTCGACATCCTTTGCATTTATGCTTGTGTCAAAAAGAAAGACTGCTGAATATACTTTTGCTGCCTATGCCTTTATAACACAGCTATTCATCTTAGGTATTGCAGCATTGAATTTATTTAAGCCATATGTCACAGATACCTTTGTACTGGCAATGGGCGTTTTCTTAGTACTCTCGCTTCTCTATATCGTGATGGCCATTTTATGTACGAAATATGTCACAGCAACTGAGGCACCTAAATGGATGCTCATTCCAGGTATTGTCCTATTATTAGCGACTTTCACTGGTAATCTATTTGCGACTTTACTAGGATATAGCCTTATCCAAAAGGCTCGAAGGGCAAATCCATCTTCTATTGAGAAATGGCAAAAAATATGGGAGAAGATTTTACGCAATACAATGGCTGTATTCGGCTTATTCTTCATTATTTTCATGTTCTCGTTATCCGTTACAAGTTCTTGGACTTTCGACTATGATTTCGCTACTGAAAATAATTATGGAGCATTGCTACAAACACCGACATTAGAATATCCACTAGGTACAGATAACTATGGTCGAGATTTATTTTCTCGTATTGTGTTTGGGGCACAAATATCATTAATCGTCGGATTTTTCTCCACGATTATCCCCGCAGTTATTGGTGGCGCATTAGGAGCATTTTCAGGCTATTATGGTAAATCCACCGATAATATCATCATGCGAAGTCTCGATATTTTATATGCCATTCCTGGGATATTGTTAGCCATTGCTATTATCGCCGCATTTGGTGCTAATACTGTGAATCTTATTATTGCACTTAGTGTTGGAGCAATTCCAACCTATGCCCGTACAATGCGGGCAAATGTTATGCAGCTTGCTAATTATGAGTTTGTAGAATCGGCTAGAGCTTTAGGTGCATCTGATGCAGCTATTATTTTCAAGCACATTGTCCCCAATTCTTTAGCACCAATGATTGTGAAAGCAACATTAACGATTGGCGGAGCTGTTATTTCCACAAGTAGCTTAAGTTTTTTAGGGCTAGGTATTGAGCCACACATTCCTGAATGGGGCAATATTTTAAAAGTTGGTAGTACGTACCTGGAAACACATTCATATGTCGCGATTTTCCCAGGTCTTTGTATTATGCTTCTTGTCCTCTCCTTTAACTTCTTAGGAGATGGTTTACGAGATGCTTTAGATCCAAAAACAAATTAATCGGAGGTAACTATGAAGAAATTACTTGTATTTTTATTCGTTGCAGTACTAGCTTTGGCTGGCTGTGTACAAACAAAAACTGACGTAGAAGGCAGTAAAGATTCAAAAGATAGTGACAAGAGCAATGGCAAGGTTGCCATTGAAGTATTAGGGATGGCAGCTTCTGAAGAAGATATGAATATTGTGCGTGACCAATTAGTAAAAAATGGTTTTGATGTTAAGCTAAATATTCAACCAGATTACGGTTCTTTCTCTGCTCAAAAAGAAGCAGGTAACTACGATCTTGCTCTTTCAAGCTGGACGACAGTTACAGGGAACCCCGACTATGCTGTTCGTGGTTTATTTAAAACTGGGGGTGACTACAGTGTGGTGGCAGATTCAAAACTAGATGCGTTGATTGATGAAGCGAGTACATTGACTGGTGAAGAAGCAGCAGCTAAATATAAAGATTTAGAACAATTATTAGTATTCGATCAAGCTTATATTGCGCCTTTATATATTTCCAATAAGTATCAAGGTATCTACTCTGAACTTGTAAACCCTAAAACAGTACTTTTACCAAAATCTCGTGCACAAGTTTGGGAAAAAATAGAATTTAATGATACATCTAAAAATGCAACAGAACCTTTAATTTTACACCAAACAATCAATTCTCTTACTTCACTAGACCCAATCAAAGGGAATGATGGTTCAATCAACACATTAAACACGAATATGTATGTTCGTCTTGTTAACTTAACAGACACAGATGAAGTTGTGTCAGATGGTTCATTATCTTACAACCATGTAATGGCTGAAGGGAATCAAGAATATTACTTCATTTTACGAGATGATATCAATTTTGCAGCAGTGAAAGATGGTGCAGCTGTTGATACAGGTGAATTAGTGTCAGCTGAAGATGTAGTCTTCTCATTAAACCGTGCGAAAGACGCTAATTCAGTACCAGATCATCGTACTTACAGCATTCATGAAAACATTGAAACAGTCGAAATCGTTTCAGATTTAACTGAATTACAAAATAAAAAAGTAGCAGGCTCTGAGCAATCCGTTTTAGAAGCATTATCACAAAACCTACCTGCTTCTGTAGCGCAATTAGCAAAAGATAAAGGTGCTGTTAATAATGCAGCAGGTGCATACCAAGTTGTTAAAATTACAACACCTACACCTTTCCCACAAGTATTAAACTATTTAGCACACCAATCTGGTGGTATCGTATCTGAAAAACAAGTAACAAGTATTAATACGTATGATGTGGCTAACTACAACCCTGACAAGGACATTGCCTATGGTGATCAAGCTACTGTAACGGAAGGTTCAGCTACATTCAATAACCAGTTATATGCAAGTGGTCCTTACATTTTAGTGAAGAAAAATGATTATGAAGTACAGTTTGTGAAAAATCCTGCTTATCGAGCTGGTAGCGAATATGAGCCAAAAATTGCTAAAATCAATGTCCGTTTTATCTCTGATGTTGATAGTGCCCTATCTGCATTACGTAATGGTGAAATTCATGTTCTGCAAACAGTACCAGAAACGAAACTGGATATTGTCAAATCAGATGCTAAATTAACATTAAATACGGCAGATAGTAATGCTGTGTCTTACCTACAAATGAATACATCTGGCCGTGCGGTTTCTGATTCAGCAGATTTACGTAAAGCAATTCTATACTCTATTAACCAAGATGAATTCATTAGCTATTATCAAGGCAATAAAAAACCAGCTGTATCCACAGTCTCTCCATTAATTGATACTGGTTTAAAACTTGAAGCAGATAGCGAAAAAGTAAAAGAATTGGTAAAAGCATATAACGATAAAAAGTAATACAAATTAGAGCCTTCTCAAAATTTGAGAAGGCTCACTTTTATATAGAAGAAACTCATTTTAAATTTCATTATGTGATTTTGGTTTTGGTCCTAGCTCTTCAGGTTCGATATCAGCGAATGTTTCGCCTTCTTCTTCTAGGTCACGCATACGATGTGCAATACGGGAAGCTGCTGACGCTGCTATACTACCAACCAAATCATCTAAGAACGTGTTGACATGATGTCCGGGTTCTGTATCCAGTTTTTTAATAATCCCTATTTTCTGCTTGTCTAAATGACCAAAAGTAGTAACGGCAATGCTGCCATATGTAAATACAGATCCTAGTGCGATTGTTTCGTCTACACCAAATAGACCTTCATCTGATTCGATAATTTGTTGTAGTGGTGAAGATAATAATTTTTTCTCTGCTAATTCATCTAATTCAATCCCTACTAATAAAGCATGTTGCACTTCTCGCTTACGTAATACACGTTCAACAGAATGAACACAATGCTCTAGTGTTAAACCTTCATTATAGGTTTTTTGCATTTCGTAAACAATTTGTGCGATATCCTCTATCGCTACACCTCTACGAATTAACGCGGCTTGAGCTGCCTTTGCTACTTCGTCAGAGTGCACACGAATACTTTTATTATGCATATTAACCCTCATTTCGATTTTTATTGCTAGTATAATGCTAGCCCAACCTATTATACCTTTACTTACGTAATATGGTACAATTTTGTTACAAACACAAGAAGGAGTGTCATCATTGGATAAGGGAACAGTACAGGATTTAACATTTTACAGTGAGTCATTACAGGAAGAATTACAGCTCTATATTTATGTTCCTGCAAATTATTCTCCACTATATAAATACAACATTTTAATCGCATCAGACGGTAAAGATTATTTCCAACTTGGTGGTATTACAAAGCTAGCTGATGAACTGATTGATGACTATGAAATCGAAAATTTAATTATTGCATTTGTTCCTTACAAAGACATAAAAGATCGACGTCATAAATATATCCCGAGCGGTGAGCAACATGAAGCCTATCTTCGCTTTTTAGCACATGAGCTAGTGCCTTATTTAGATCAGGAGTATGCCACTTACCAAATGGGTATGAGTCGTGGAGTGATTGGTGACTCTATGGCTGCCACTGCTTCCTTAATGGCTGCTTTAAAGTATCCAAGCATCTTTGGCAAAGTCATCCTACAATCACCTTATGTAGATGCTGATGTATTAAAGGCTGTGGAAAATTTTAAAGATCCAGGATCTATTTCTATCTACCATATCGTCGGCAAAGGCGAAGATCAGGTTGTGACAATGGATAAAACCATCAAAGATTTTTTAACACCTAATCGTCAATTGCATGATCTCATGATAAATAAAGGGTTTACTACATTTTATGACGAGTTTGATGGCAATCATACATGGAAATATTGGAAACCAGACCTTCGACGTGCATTAATTGAAAATTTCAATTAATATGAAGCGATTCAAATTACGAAAACTGAAATTTCTGTTATACTTAATTAGAAAAATTGTTTATTTTCGGGAGGTAATGGACTATGAAGTACGGTATTGTGGCATTTCCATCAAAAAAATTGCAAGATTTAGCGAATACTTATCGCAAACGATACGATCCTCATTATGCAAAGATTACACCGCATATGACATTAAAGGACAGCTTCGATGCGTCTGAAGAAGAGATTCAAACCATCGTCAAGCAATTAGATGAACTTGCTGCTAAATATGCACCTTTAAACATTCATGCATCTCGCATTAGTTCGTTTTTCCCTACAACAAATGCGATTTACTTCCGCATTGAACCAACAGAACAATTAGCAGCATTCCAACATGAACTTCAAGAAAAAATCCCTTATGGGGAAATGAAGCATGTATTTGTACCACACATTACAATCGCTCAAAAAATGTCAGATTCAGAGCATGATGACATTTTTGGTCAATTACGCATGACGGGCGTTGATGAAAAAGATACAATTGATCGCATTCATCTTTTATATCAATTAGAAGATGGTTCATGGACAACATACGAAACATTCCGTTTGTCTGGAGCTGAGTGATTGTTGTATACCGTTAAAATTGTTGAAACAAAGCAAGAGCACGATGATGCCTTTGCCATTCGCAAAAAAGTATTTGTTGAAGAGCAAGGTGTTCCGCTTCATCTAGAATGTGATGCTGAGGATGCAACTGCAACACATTTCATTATGTATAATAACGATGAGCCTGTAGGAGCAGCACGTTTACGCAGTATTGACAACAATACAGCTAAAATTGAGCGTGTTTGTATTTTACAATCCCAACGCGGCAAAAAATTAGGCGCTTTAATTATGAAGGAAATGGAGAAGCATGCCATTTCTATTAATAAAAAAGCCTTAAAACTTCATGCACAAAGCTATGCAATTCCCTTTTACGAAAAGCTAGGCTTTACAGTTACCTCACCTGAGTTTATGGATGCAGGTATTCCACACCGTGCTATGGAGAAGAATATTTAATGAAAGGGTGTTACGATATTTATAATGTCGTAACACCCCTTTTTATGAGACGAATTCGCTTGCCACCATTTATCTACTCTATCGTAACAAGCTGCATTGCCAAGTAGATATGCCATGCGCTACTTCATCATTCTAGTGATTTTATCGAAATCTAGTGATGCGCCATCTTGAATAATAGATTGTACTAATTTATCTTCTAACTCTTGCGTAATTGATCTGTTAGATATTTTAGCAACACGTCGTACAATTTTTCTTACTTGTTTTTCACTGGTAAAATCCGCATGTTGAATGGCATTGGCTAATGCGAAGATTTCATCCATCGATACACCTGTTTTTTGCTCAATCGAATTAAAAAACGAGCGATGCATGTTTTCCCTCCTATCATTAAAACTCAATATGACCTTGCTTCTTGCACGAAACATTTCGCAAATGGTGGAGGCCTTAACTTTATTTAGAATTTCCTAAATAAAAGCTAAAGCCTTTATTATGTTCATCAAATTAGATGTAAGTAGCGCCAACAATAATTAATAGAATGAATAGTACAACAATTAGAACAAATGTAGAACCATAACCATAGTTGTTGCCTCCAGAGTATCCTCCGCAGTAGCTATTGTTCCACCCACCAACGTTATTTCCGTACGGTTGTGAGCCCCAGCCTTGGTATCCCATAAAAGCACCCCTCCCTTCTACAACCTATAATATGTTTCGGTCGTAAAAATGGGAGGGGTATTCGTCTAGTCAATATTTCCTTTTGGTCTAAATATTAAGGCACCAATAAAGCCGAACACAATAGCAGCACTGATTCCTGAGCTTGTTACTTCGAACATGCCTGTTAATACGCCAACAAGTCCATGTTTTTCTGCCTCCGCCAGGGCACCATGTGTTAATGAATTCCCGAAGGATGTAATGGGCACTGTCGCCCCTGCTCCAGCAAAATTAATTAATGGCTCATATAAGCCCATACCATCCAAAATCGCACCTACAACCACTAACGTACTTAATGTATGTGCTGGTGTTAAATTGCCAACGTCCATTAATAATTGGCCTATGACGCAAATAATGCCTCCAACAATAAATGCAAATACAAAAGTCATAACCATGTTTTTTGCCTCATTTCATCGTAATTTCTATCGCATGTGCCGTACATGGAATCGTCTCGCCTTGCTGATAGGATAGCGGAGATAATAACGCACCCGTTGCTACTAGTAATACTCGCTTATAGCTCCCTGCACGCATTTGTTGAATAACATAACTAAAAAAAACAGCTGCCGAACAGCCTGCACCACTTGCACCAGATTGGAATGCTTCATCCTGTCCATAAAATTCAGCACCTGCATCACGTAATAACGTGAGCTCTTCATTTTTTACGCCATTTTCCACAAGCATTCCTTTCAATAGCTTTAAGCCAAGCTGGCCCAAATCGCCTGTTAAAATTAAATCGTAATGATAAATTTTTTGATTTCTCTGTTGTAAATGAGATTGAATCGTCTGAAAAGCAGCAGGTGCCATTGCAGCACCCATATGGAAAGGATCATCCATACCATAGTCAACGGACTTGCCAATTGTTGCTGCTTCTATAGATGGATACTCCTCGCGATGTTTGCCAATTAGCGCATAACCAGCAGCAGTTACAGTCCATTGAGCTGTTTGTGGTTTTTGTGCTCCATAATTGATCGGGTAACGAAACTGGCGTTCAATTGCATTATGTTGACTAGAGGCACCTGCTAATGAAAAATTAGCAGCACCTAACTCAGTTAACAGACATGCAATAATGACTGAAGATACGGAAGTGGCACATGCCGAGAATAGTCCAATAAAAGGGATTTCTAAATCCCTAGCGGCAAAATTAGTTGGTGTCATTTGATTGACTAAATCTCCGCCCATTAAATAATTGATATCACCTTTTTGTACGCCCATTTTTTTCATAGCATATTCACAGGCCTCTTCAATCATTTTGCGATGACCCTGTTCATTTGTTTTCATTTGCCAACGTTCATCATCATAAACGGAGTCAAAATACTGACTAAAAACACTCCGATTTTCTAAAGGACCCGCTACCACTCCACCAGCTAAAAGAGAGGGCTTCGATTGAAATACAATTACCATGAAACCACTCCTATCGTTACGAGGATATATTTAATGAGCGCTACAAAAAATGCTGACACTACACCAAATAAAACAACTGATCCTGCTAATTTAAATAAATTTCCTCCGACTCCCAATACTAGCCCTTCAGAACGATGCTCGATTGCTGCCGAAATAACAGCATTACCAAAGCCTGTTACTGGAACTGCTGATCCAGCCCCAGCAAATTGACCAATTCTTTTATAAAGGCCAAGACCTGTTAATATCATTGCGAAAAATACCATCGTTGCAACCGTAGGATTTCCTGCTGTTGCCTCTGTAAAATTGAAGAAAATAATATAAAAAAGAGACAGCTTGACCGATTGCACAAATAAAACCGCCAACGAAAAAGGCTTTTGCTACATTCTTTAAATAAGGGGGCTTTGGTGTAACATTTTGCTCTAACTGTTGATACTGCTCTTTTTCCATTTATGTCTCCTCCTTTGCAAGCTCTTTTAGTTCTGTAATTTTATCGCTTAATTTATTATCTTCCATCTGATCCTTTTTTATTTTATTGGCTTCATAAAAAATTTTGTAATCAGCGGAGACAAACACTTCTTTGTTTGGATATTTCTCTTCAAATTTCTTTTGCAATTTTTTCTCTAACTTAGTTTTTTTCCACTTTTCCCATGGTTTAATTTGTACTGCGATAAGCATACTATCGTCATATTGAATAACCGTTGAGCGATCAACATAGTCTTCTTCTTTAATAAGGGTTTCGACTTCACTTTCATTTTGTGGAGACCCATATACGATAAATTTTTCCTTTTCAGCACAACCATTTAACAGCGATAAAACAACTAAGAGAGGTAACGTCATTCCTAGTAGCCTCAAGTTTTACCCTCCTTTTCTTTACAGTTTCTCCACACATAAAAAAACTATTCATTCAAAGAAATACACAAAAGCCCGAGTCCAGTTTTCAAAAGTACATATTGTAGAAGTAGTAACAAGGAAAGGGGGTGACAATATGGGTTGTGGTAAGCCAACAAATCCTATTGGACCAATCCATTCAGCAGGCTGCGTTTGTGACGTAGTTCGCGCTATTTTAGATATTCAAAATCAAGCGGTGCGAGATGAGTGTTCTCCATGTACAGCAAACTGTTTCTTAGAGCCACTAGGCGGGATTGTTAGTCCTGCACGCTCACAAGCAGATACACGTGTTTTCATGTTAATTACAAAAGATGGTACTCCTTTCAAAGCATTCTTTAACTCTCCAACAGCAGATCCTTGTATTTGTACATCCGTATTCTTCCGCGTAGAAGATATGTTTGATGAATGCTGTGCTACTTTACGTGTTTTAGAGCCATTATGTACATTTGACTCTAGTGAAAGTACAGTAGACTTACTAAGCAAAGATGGTTGTTGTATCAACATGAAGAAAATCTGTAAAGTAGATGACTGGAGCTCAACAGATAGCTGTATTACTGTGGATTTATCTTGCTTCTGCGCTGTACAATGTATCGCTGATGTTGACTTAGGGATTTGTGACTAATTCTTTCACCTTTGACACACACACATAAAAAAAGTGTACAGCATCCTCTGCTGTACACTTTTTTTATAAAGTTGGCAATTTTCTTCCTCGCCAAAGTATTTGCTGTATATCTTCAAAATGAATGATTTCCTGTATTTTTAATTCTAATGATGTGAGCATTAAAGAATCATTCTGTACATCTGAAGCTGTCCCAGTTAATTTTCTACCATCCTTTAAACAAACTAATAATGGCTGATAGGCTCTCTGACGAAATGGTTTTTCTAAAAACTGGAGCTGTTTCAGTAAATAAGGATCTATTTGTACTTCATCCACTGTCTCATTTTTTTCTTCAACTATTTGCTCATCGAACATAGTGTCCTTTACATAGACAGATGTACTTTCATCCAAATCAAGTTCATGTAACACCTTAGAAATATTTAAAAAATATGATGGTGATTTTATAAACAAGCGTGGTTCTTGATCCACTTTACTCACTTCCCTTTTTTCCATACAATATGCGAAAGTAAGCAAATTGGTTCTTAGCCTATTTGGCTTAAGAAAACTGTCGCTAAGCCCAAATAAATTAAAATACTTGTAATATCATTTAATGTAGTAATAAAGGGTCCTGATGCAACAGCAGGGTCAATTTTTAGTCGATGCATTAACAATGGAATAAATGAACCAGCTAATGTTGCCACTAAAATAGAACCACAAAGCGCTGCCCCTACTAACATACCTAGGACAAGTTCATGTTTCCAAAAATAAACGATCCCAATAACAATTAATCCACAAACAATGCCTGACATTAAGCCAGTACCTGCTTCACGTAATAGTAACTTCAATTTACTATGTTCTTCTACATCACCTGTTGCAATCCCTCGAATGGCCACGGCCAATGCCTGTGTTCCACTATTACCTGAAGTTCCTGAAATTAATGGAATAAAGACCGCTAGTAAGGCAACCTTATCTAAAGTATCCTCAAATTGCCCCATTAGGTTAGCTGTTAACATACCTAGAAACAGTAGAACTACTAGCCATGGCAAACGTTTTTTAGCTGCTTGGAATGGTGTTACATCAAATTTATCCATATCCGAAATACCAGCTAATTTAGAGTAATCCTCAGAAGCCTCTTCATCAATAACATCAATAATATCGTCAACCGTGATAATACCAAGTAATTCTCCTTTATCATCAATAACAGGTGTCGCTAAAAAATTATAATCCTTCATAATTTGCGCGACTTCTTCTTGGTCATCGCCTACATGTACCATTACGACACGTTCATTCATAATTGACCGAATAAGTGTATCCTCGTCAGCAATGATTAAATCACGTAACGAAATAACACCCGTTAGACGATGTTCTTCATCCACAACAAAAATATAATAAACGGTCTCTGCATCTGGTGCCTCTTTACGCAAAATAGCCATAGCTGAACGAACTGTTGAATTTTCTGGTATAGCGACATATTCAGTGGTCATGATAGAGCCAGCAGTATATTCATCGTAGCTTAGTAGCTCATTAATATCTTCTGCCGCTTCTTCATCCATCATTTCTAAATAGCTTTCGCGCTGTGCTGTATCCAGTTCATTTAAGACATCTGCCGCATCATCCGCATACATATGAGATAGCATTTCTGCACCGTATGATGGATCCATTTCAGCAAGATATGCTTTATACTCATCATCTTCAATATCGATTGCCTCAAAAATATCAGCCATTTCTGTCGGAGACAAGAACGAATAGATGATTTTCCTTATATCAGGTTCCACCTTTTCATAAAACGTTGCCTGATCATATGGATGAAGTTCTAAAAACTCATCACGGAATGCGTCAATATTATGTGCTTCCAGCATTTCTCGTAGATGTGCCTCATCAAATTGCACATCATCCTTTTCATTTCTTTCCTCTATCATGCTTGTCCCCTCCTTCCGAGCTTTCAATCATTTTACGGGCAATGCTGCCGTAAATCTACCTTCTATATAATAGAGTGTAATGTACCTTTTCTGCAAACTCTTTTTTAAGTTATATTTATGAGCAATTGGGCAGATTTTTATAAAATTCAATATTACGCCTAAAATCATGACGATTCTATTTTACTATACCTTACCTTTGTCACTTTGTTATGAATAAGGTGTAAAAAATAATCTACTTCTCTAGCCAAACTCCAAGATAGTTGTTGTTGACGCGCAGATAAACAATATATCCAATTTTCACCTACCATACAACCTGTGATATTAAGAATCTCCCTCGTGAAGAAATACGCAGTTTAACCTAATTCAAAAAACGATAAGGAGATGCTCGTTTGCGCGAACACCTCCTTTTATCAAAAATTTATGCTGAAGATTCCTTCAGTAATCTTTGCATGTCTTCATTTAGCATACTTGTAAAGTGTAATGGCACACTTGTTAAAGGATGCTCCATACTTAAAGATACACAATGTAATGCTTGTCGATCAATCTGAAGACGACTACCACCATAAAGGTCATCCCCCACAAGTGGGTGTCCAAGATGTGACATGTGCACGCGAATTTGATGTGTACGCCCTGTATGCAATTGAAGTCGTACATGTGTCATTGGTTCAGCACCCAGTGAAAAACGCTTCAGAACCTTTACATCCGTATGTGCATATTGTCCATCTTCTCGTACTTCTCTTTCAATAATACTAGCTTCTTTACGACCAATCGGAGCTATAATCGATTGAAAGTTTTGTTCGACATGCCCATGTACAATGGCTTCATATTGTCTTGAAATCTCTCTCTTACGCTGAGCAAGCCCTGTTAAATGATGAATATGAGCATGCTTAGCTATGCATAGTAAACCTGATGTATCTCGGTCTAGCCTTGTAACAATATGAGCCGTAGAGGCCAATCCTTGTTGCTGAAAATAGCCACAAACTAAATTTGCAATGCTGTTTGTTGGATGCTCTCGTGAGGGTATCGTACTTTGATGAGCTGGTTTGTTGAGCACTAAGATGGCATCATCTTCGTATACAATGGACAAATCTCCATGCTCGATAGCAAGCCCTTCACTTTTTTCTTCAGGAGGAAACGTTACTTTCACACAATCTCCAACTTGCAGGATATGTCTCACATTACGTTCGACATCATTCACAGTCAACATGCCACCATCAAACTTAATAGCTGTTAGAGCTCGCTTAGAAATACGCCACTCTTGAAGAGCCTCTCGTAATAATTGGCCATTTTTCTTTGCCTCAAATTGTAATGTAAATCTTGTATCCACGTTATTCATTTGCAACAAATGATTCATGCACTCGCTCCCAAAATGGGAATGGTCGGAAACGGGCAAAACGTACTCTTTCATTTGCTACATTAAACGCTATGGCTTTGACATCACCTTGAGTAATTTGCAAGTGATCAACAGTCATATTAAAATTTTGTTCATTTACAGGACGCAATACACAATGATGGTGTGCTGGTAAGATTAATGGCGATCCTACTGTCCTGAAAACGCGGTTATTAATTGAGGCAATTTCAGTGACTTGGAGTGCCGCTAGTGTAGGATGTATGATGGCTCCACCTAGAGCTTTATTATAAGCCGTACTACCCGAGGGAGTGGATACACAAAGACCATCACCACGGAAACGCTCAAATTGATTGCCATTTAACTCTACATCCATCACAAGTGTAACATCTGGCGATTTGACAGTTGCTTCGTTTAAAGCAAGATACGTATTTGATTCGGCATTATGATGCTCTACCCTTACTTCCAGCAGTGGATATTCCACAACATTAAAATCCTTCTTAGCAATGGACAAAACTAATTTTTCTAATTCAGATGGTTTCCAATCCGCATAAAATCCTAAATGCCCTGTATGGATACCAACGAAGGCTACCTGATCTAATAAATGGGAGTATCGATGAAAGGCATGCAATAGTGTGCCATCTCCTCCAATCGAAACAACAATTTCTGGCGTCTCTTCATCATAGGTCAAGCCAAAATCCTGTAAATAGGTTTTAGCAAGTTCCATCAGCTCGTTGGATTGTGCATCTCTACGTGATTGAATCGAAAATTTCATTGTGCGTCACGCTCCTTCTCCGTTAGTAAATTAGGATTCGATGCTTCTTTATATTCGCTAAAGTAGGCCTGTGCCTCTTGAATTTCACTACGAATGGATGACATTTCCTCATCCAACCGAAATGCTGCCTCGGCAGCACTTTGCAAGCGATTCTTAATCTCTTCTGGGAACATGCCCTTATATTTATAATTTAAAGAATGCTCTATTGAAGCCCAGAAATTCATGGCTAGTGTACGGATTTGTATTTCCGCTAATACTACTTTTTTTCCTTGAATTGTTTCAACAGGATACTCCACTATCATATGGTAGGAGCGATAGCCACTAGGCTTATTATGTGTAATATAATCGCGTTCTTCCACTACACGCATATCTTTTCGCTGACGAATTAGCTCAGTTACCGTTGAAATATCATCAACAAATTGACACATAATCCGAAGGCCAGCAATATCACCAAGTTCATCACCAAGTTGTTTAGAAGGCTCAAAAGCTAGTCCTTTTTCTAACGTTTTGTCATATATACTTGCTAAAGGCTTGACACGTCCTGTAACAAATTCAATTGGCGAATTGGCATTAACAATACCAAATTGCGAACGCATGCCCTTTAATTTTACTTTTAATTCGTCTACTGCTTGTTTATAAGGACTTAAAAAAATTTCCCATTGTCCCATTGTAAAAACCTCCCGACAATCGGTATCGAACACCACCGTCTGTTCGTTTTGTCTTTCTATTCAGCAAGAATAGCCTTGAAGTGTTGTTCCACTGCCTGGACAAATTCTGCCCCATAATTGTAATTTCCTTCAATATTATACACGAGCATTTCCAATTCCTCGTAGAAATTTGTCAGCTCAATCACTTCTTCACCTATTCGTAGCAATGGATTTTTCCCTTTTTGTAAAATATGTACAAGATTCTCCCAACTACTCGGTGGAAAACGCAAGTAATGATAGTCTTCACCTGCATCAAGTAAATAAATGAATGCAAAATCATCTGAATCTGCAATGAGTTGTCCAGCAGGTTTTAACTGTAAATTTACTTCATTGTCGTTTAAACTAAAATGAAGTTGATCTTGTTCAAAATTCGATGTATCTATTGTATAAATTTTACGCACATGCGGTTCCCCTTTTCGTTGTACTCTTCCTCTTATTTTAGCACACAGGGTAAATAGTTGCAGTGTGTAAATATTAATTCGAGCGAAACAACGGATGAAAAATAAAAAATAAATAGGTGACTATAAATGACACAAGAAATTGAAATTGAATTTAAAAATCTATTAACAAAACAACAATACGAGCAATTATTACAAGAGTTCCACATTAGCCAAAATGCTATTCATCGTCAAACAAATCATTATTTTGACACACCTAATCAAGCAATTCGCAACCTACAAAGTGGTCTTCGTATTAGACAAATTGGTGATTATTTCGAATGTACGCTCAAAGAAAAAAACGCCGAGCATGCTCACCTTGAAACGACGGATGAAATAACAGCAATAGAGGCGCAACAAATGTTAGATGGCAAAGGATTTTATGCTCAAGAGGTAGCTAAAAGATTAGCTCTTCATCACATTCCTTTAGAACAATTGCATGTATTTGGTTCTCTCACTACAGATCGTGTCGAAATTCCCTACAAAGAGGGACTTCTCGTTTTTGATCATTCTTTCTATTTGCAGCGTGACGATTATGAGGTAGAATATGAAGCAAAAGATGCAATAAAAGGAAATATAATTTTCGACGAATTTTTACAACAATATGGTATTGATAAGCAACCAACTGATAAAAAAATTGCTCGTTTTATGAAGGCACTAAAAGCACAAAATTTATAAAAGTAGAAAAAAGGAAGGTGTCTGACTCCTTGGATATTCAATCATTCAAATCTTTACTAGAAATTCGGGCTTTGCAAACACTTGGATCAAGCGAAAGTTCACCCACAGACAATGAGTCTATTTTTTCTGATATGATTAACGAATTATTAGGAGAAACTTCGACAGCAAGTAATGCTAAATTATCAAGCTTGCTTGCTACAGGAACAGCAAATAATTCAAATTTCGTCAAAGAATTAGCTACTTTGGAGCAAAGTCCATTAGAATCATTACTTTACAAAGGGTCTAATGCTGTGTTTATACCTGAATCAGTCAAACAAGCTTTAGCAAACACATATGCTAATAACAAACTTGATTCCTATGTTTCAGACGATGTAATAGGCTCTACAGCATATGCTAATTCACTAGCAGGATCAAATGAGTATACTGCCATTATTGAAAAAGCAGCCGCTACTTATCAGATACCCGCGAAGCTTATTGCAGCGGTTATTAAACAAGAATCTAATTTTAATCCAACTGTAGTAAGCCATGCGGGTGCGCAAGGTTTAATGCAACTCATGCCCAAAACAGCACAATATTTGGGTGTGACTAACGCTTTTGATCCAGAGCAGAATATTATGGCTGGTGCAAAATATTTGCGTCAAATGCTAGATAAGTTTAATAATGACCCTTCACTAGCATTAGCAGCTTATAATGCTGGCGCATCTCGTGTTACGAAATATGGAGGAATCCCTCCTTTCAAAGAAACACAGAATTATGTCAAAAAAGTGATGAATTACTTTACAGTGTAATCGCATCTTACCTGTTATCTATGTCATTTCCAACAAATTTCACCCATAGTGGTGAAATTTGTGCTTTTGTAGCGAACAGCAATTCGAAAGAGCTCTTTGTTTGTGTTAACGAAAAGACGTTGATAGAATGAAGGTAGTCACAAGAATTTCACAATTTGATGAGGATGAAGTATACAATATGGTACTTTACGATATAAAGAATTAAAGGAGCATATAACTTATGAGTCGAAAATACACTGTTCCTTATGAGGAGCTGGGAGCTGAAAAACTGTCAGAACTCATTCATGCGTTCTATAAAAGAGTTGCTCAGCATCCTGATCTTATTCCAATCTTTCCAAAGGATTTAACAGAAACAGCCCGTAAACAAATTCAATTTCAAACACAGTATTTAGGAGGGCCAAATCTTTTTACTGAGGAGCATGGTCATCCGATGATGCGTGCACGTCACATGAATTTTCCTATTACACCTGACCGCGCTCAAGCTTGGCTAGAGTGTATGTCAGAAGCAATGGATGAGGTAGGTTTGGAAGGGAAGTTCCGTGAAACTTATTATCAACGTTTAGTATTAACAGCTCATCACATGGTTAATACGCCAAATGACGATGAGGGGGAATTGTTACGTGAATAATATTCAAATGTTGCAAGAGCCAACGCCAACGATTTCTACTGCAAACAAGCCAATTGAATTGTATATTTTCGTAGATCCACTTTGCCCTGAAGCTTTCAGTATGCAAGCAACTCTTCGTAAATTACAGCTTGAATACAACCATTACTTCACATGGCGCTTTGTTTTAAGTACAGAACTTACTTCTTTAAATTGCTTAAGTAAACGTGTCAAAGGCTGTATTTCAGGAATCGAACTTGATATTAATCACCCTGTTTTACCTTCTATCGCTATTAAAGCAGCTGAATTACAGGGGAAACGTGCAGGTGCGCGTTATTTGTCGAAACTACAAGAATACGTATTATTAAGTCATCAAGATGTAAACTCCTATGCAACGCTTTTAAAAATAGCTGAGGATGTTCAACTCGATATGAATGAGTTTACTGTTGACTTTGGTTCAAAAGAGGCAGCACGTGCTTTCCAATGCGATTTATATATTAAACGCGAAATGGAAGTAGATGAAGTACCAAGTATCGTATTTTTCAATGAATGTATTGAAGATGAGGGACTAAAAGTTAGTGGTAGCTATTCCTATGAAGTTTATGAACATATTTTACAAGAAATGCTGAACGAACAGCTTGTCCGTCAGCCTTTACCATCAATAGAGGACTTATTTTCTAAATTCCATACTCTTTCTACAAATGAAATAGCTTTTATCTATTCATTAACAGAGCAAGCAGCAGAGCGTGAACTAAAGAAACGCATGCTGCAACAAAAGATCGAACGAATCCAGACTACTCACGCTACGTTATGGCGTCTTAAATAATAAAATAAACAATAGGGACTCCAATCATCATGATGGAGTCCCTTTTTCAAGATAACGCAAAATACAAAGAAGCGCCTCTATCCTCGACCGATAGAGACGCTTCTTTTTCACAAAGGGGATGGGAGAAATGTTCACGTTCAAACAAAGGGGTGTATGTTTGTTTTGTGATTTATTTCACAAGAATTACTCTATCATGGAATAATATATTTAGCAATGAAACCAATACTAGATTCACAAATTTGTCAAATAGAAAGCGATTACAAACAGTATTTTTCCAAGATGCACACTTTTAAACTATTTAGAAATCAAAAAAAAACATTATTCTTTCCTTTTAATTTATGCTGTTAATAAAAATAATTGGGCTATAGGAACATTCCTATAGCCCAATTAATTAGTTATTTAACAATAATTTTTCTAATTCATTTAAACGTTCTTCAAATACTTTACATGCATCTTCAATTGGCTTAGCTACGTTCATATCAACGCCTGCTGCCTTTAATACCTCAATAGGGAAATCAGAGCATCCCGCTTTTAAGAAGTTATTAATATAACGTTCTACAGCTGGTGCACCCTCCTCTAAAATTTGTTTACTCAATGCTGTAGCGGCTGATTTACCAGTCGCATACTGATAAACATAGTAATTATAGTAGAAGTGTGGAATACGAGCCCATTCTAAGCCTATTTCCTCATCAACCGCCATATCATCACCGAAGTACTTTTTGTTTAATTCATAGTAAACTTCTGTTAAACGATCTGCTGTCAAGGATTCACCGTTCTTATCCATCTGATGAATAAGGTGTTCGAACTCTGCAAACATTGTTTGTCTGAATACCGTACTTCTGAAGCCATCTAGCCAATGGTTTAATAAGTATATTTTTTGTTGTGGATCATCAATTGTTTTCAGTAAATAGTCATTTAAT
The DNA here is from genome assembly GCF_027557635.1 of Lysinibacillus sp. JK80. Classification (NCBI taxonomy): domain Bacteria; kingdom Bacillati; phylum Bacillota; class Bacilli; order Caryophanales; family Bacillaceae; genus Lysinibacillus; species Lysinibacillus sp. JK80. The sequence goes on from NZ_CP058997.1 coordinate 2,301,383, forward strand.
AACTCTTCATTGCAAGTAGAAGCGACCTCTGCCACAAAAATAGAGTAGTCTCCATAAACAAAAGGCTGGTTGTTACGTGAATAATAACTATGAACACTATGGCCAAATTCATGTGCTAATGTAAATAGATTGTTCACATTATCCTGCCAATTCATTAAAATATACGGATTCGTACCATAGGCGCCTGAAGAATAGGCTCCACTACGCTTCCCTTTATTCTCTAAAACATCGACCCAGCGGTTATCCAGTCCATTTTGAACGATGCTTTGATATTCCTCCCCTAATGGAGCTAAAGCCTTTACTAAAATATCTTTCGCTTCATCATAAGAGACCTTCATTTCCACCTCTTTAACTAGTGGCGCAAATAAATCCCACATATGCAATTCGTCTACACCCAATAATTTCTTACGCAACGAAATATAACGTTGCATAGCTGGTAAATGCTTATGAATTGTTTCCACCAGCTGATCATAGACATTTTCAGGAATGAAGTTATTAGACATGGCAGCGTGGCGTGCAGATTCATAATGACGAATTCGAGCACTTACATTATGCTTCTTTACATTACCAGTTAGCGTAGCCGAGAACGTATTTTTAAACTTGCCGTATGTTTCGTACATAGCCTTAAATGCGCCTTCACGTACAGAGCGATCCTTGCTCTCTAAAAACTTGATATAATTACCATGCGTAAGTTGTACTTCTTCTCCCTCTTCATTTTTCACATGAGGGAATACCATATCGGCATTGTTTAACATGCTGAATGTATTCGAAGCTGTACCTGTCACCTCAGACATTTGCGCTAGCAATGCCTCCTGTTCGGCTGGTAATACATGTGGACGTGCCATTGTAATTTCTTTTAAAGATTGCTTATATAGTTCTAGGTCTTGATTTTCTGTTAAGTAGCGTTCAATCGTTTCTTCACTTAATGACAGAATTTCTGGCGTTAAATAGGAAAGGCCAGCTGAGATACTCGTTGCCAATGTTTGAATACGGCTGTTCATATCTTGATAAAAGCTATTTGTAGTATCTTGATCATAGCGCATATGAGCATATGTGTAGAGCTTCATTGCACGTTCATATATATGATCATGATACTGTAAAGCTGCTAATAATACCTCTGCCCCATTATTTAAAGTACCTGCATAGCTAGGTGCTTGTTTAGCAAGCTCTGCAACCTCCTTCAATTCCTCTTCCCAAGCTGCATCTGTTGCAAAGATGTCTTCTAAGCGCCATGTTAATTCTTCTGGTACTTCTTTTCGAACCAAAACCTGATTACTGTTACTAGCCATATATGCCAGCCCCCTTTATATGTGCTTTTTTCCTTTTACTCTCATATTTTCTCAGTATATTGTGGCAATTGCAAATAAATGTACATAGACTTGCTCACAATTATCTAGTAAACCATCCTCATGATGCATACGCTTAAGAAGATACCCATAATTTTGAATAGCCCTGAGTGCTTGTTCGGTTACTTCCAGCTGATGCTTACATAAAAAGTTTTCCATCTGCCCCTTTGTTAATTCAAATGGAAGACGTCCTAATTGTTTACTAAAATAAAACAGCATTATTTGCCACTCGCTCGTAAACAAAGGGATAGCTGCTCCTTCTTTCACTGGAATACCAATGTATGGTGGCAGAGCAGTAAGAGAAAGATTTAATTCATAGCAATTACGTAAAAATGGATCTTGTGCCCCCTTCTTGCTATGTAAAAGACGACTATGCGCAAATTGCCTACAAGTCTGTTTATAGAGCTGCCAATAGCGTCGAAATTCTTCTGGGGTAATACGTTGAGGTCTATAAAAAGGGAAATGTTGTAGATCGACCGAAATTTTCTGTACTTTACCTATGAAAGTATGCCCATGAACATGAAGAAGATTCGTCCAATAAACAAACTGGGCTGTCACCGGGTTGTACGTCAATAAATATGGTAAATCCGTTGTCGTTATAAACGCCTTTTGTAAGAGTGGAGAGATTCTAATTTTTCTGATGCCGTTGACAGCTTCTTTGCCTTGTGGAGTTTGAAAAAGCCAAATTGCTTGTATATCGTTTCTTTCATAGCCCATTGTTCGTTGATGCCATTTTTCATGAGAGATAGTACTACATTGAAATTCAACTGCAAACTGCTCCTTATCGAGTGTAACAAGCAAATCTGGGCGCTGAGAAACCTCCTTTAAATATGGTTCTAGTTTCACCTGATGTCCATGCTTTTGGAGCCACTCATATAATTGCACTTTACCTTGTAAATGTATTTTAGATTCATTTTCTGCGAACAGCTGTGAACATTGATTTTTTGTGAAGTGAGCAAAGTGGGGAATATTATAGTTACCTATTTTCAATTGAACTTGTTCTAAACATTGAGGGCAATAAAATTTCATTTGCCGCCTATATCGCTGTAAAGCTTTCCTCGTATATTGATATGGGAGAAATAGTTGCTGTTGATTGTTATAGGCAATCAGCATAGTATCAGCTCCTTTTTAGCCAACTATAATAGAATGGATTTTCACTAACAAAAATAAAGCACCTTTTTCTTGAAATTTTAAAAATGCGCTCTTATTCAAGCTCTTTGATGCTGAAAACATAAAAAAGGACTGTAGCGAAACTCGATTCATTTACGAGTTTCACTACAGTCTAAAATAATTAGTGTTTCATTGCCTATGCAAAGTATTTTCGAACTGTTTCAAAGCAATTGAATTCCATAATCTTTTCACCGTACTCCTCTAGACGATGAATTGTAAAATTGGATGGTGTTAAAAATTCCTTGATAACTGCATTTCTATCATGACGATTTAAATCCTCATCTGCGTTTCCGAAATCAACAACTAGATAGTACCAATTTTCATATTTGAATAATGAGGAATCCACTAATTCGTCTGTCATTCGTTTTGCGACAGGGATTAACTCATCAATATCTTTAAATTTATAAACATAAATGTCTGTATCCATAAATAATTCTGACTCATCCATGTCACCAAATTGAGTTAGTTGGCTAAGAAGATCCTCTCCAACTTCATCGAATGGTGCAAACATATCTTTGTGTTCATCAAAATTCGAATGACCATCTAATGTTTCACCGTCTTTTAAAATATGTGCACGTGTGACAATGATTTCTAAGCCTACTTCAGATGCATTGATATGAATCCAAATCGGACCCTCTACATCAAAATAATCCTCCGTGTTTACTTCATCAATCATATCCCAAAAAAGTTGTTCACCCTTTGCTCGATTGTACCAAATTTCTTCACGACTATAGCCGCGATCCTCTATATCATTGTACGTAATAAAGAGCTTGAGTGTATTTTCATTTACACGTTCGATGTCCACTAGACCTCATCTCCCTTCACTGTCATATGTCGAAAAACAGTTTGTTTCATTAGTATGCTTTTATTCTTTGTTTTTAACCTTCATACTGCATTTGTTTTTCAACCTTTGACCACACTACAGTAAAACCATCGAGTAACCGTAAACATGAATTTTTGTGTTCACAGTTGTCTCTAACTCTATTGTATGCTGTTCTGTCATAAAATGAAAAGGATATACACCGTTTCACAGAAGATATTTGAATTATTGAAATTGTAGTAAACTATTTAACTTAAATCAAGTTTAACATACTTTTACGGAAATATATGACTTTTCCCTATTAATTATTATACTTCATATAGAAGGTTTTACAGAAGTAAAACATAAAAAAAAGATGTCACAACATGTATTCCACATCTGTAACATCTATTACATATATTATTCAGAATAGAAAGGTTTAATTCACCATTCGTTGCGCTTCTTGTAATTGATATGCTCGAACTTTTCGAGGTAGGAAACGACGAATTTCATCTTCATTGTAGCCAACCTGCAGACGTTTTTCATCTAAAATAATTGGTCTACGTAGTAAGCCAGGATATTCCTGAATTAATTCATATAAACGTTGTAATGGTAAGCTTTCAACGTCCACATTTAATTTTTGGAATATTTTAGAACGAGTGGAAATGATTTCATCAGTTCCATCTTCTGTCATTCGTAAAATTTTTTTTATTTCACTTATGCTAAGCGGTTCAGAAAATATATTACGTTCTGTATATGGAATTTCGTGCTCCTCTAACCAAGCTTTTGCTTTACGACAAGAGGTACAACTTGGTGATGTAAATAGGGTTACGATCATTCTGACACATCCTTTCATTTAAAAATCATTATCTATAAACCAGAACCAATGTGTTAAATTAGAATTAATGTAATGTAAAATACACAGTACCATTATACAGTACTCAGCTGTATTTGAATATAGTTCCAATAAAAAAAATCTGAACCTATCCATAAATATTCTGTCTATTCATACAGCTTTCAAATATGATGTATTTTCTTCAAACTTATGTGCTACTACTACCATTCCCATTTTTAAAGCATTTTAAACATCTAAACAGATATCTCAGTTGTTCTCATTTAAGAAAAATAATCGAGAAAATTGTCAATCCCACGTGTACATCTAAACAATTTTTTAATAAAAAATTATAAATTTATAACAAAATTACATAACAAAAAAAGCATATAATTTTTTCTAGAAAAAAAACACCGTCAAAAGTCTGACTTTACACAAAGGAATCTTTATAATATAATTCTTTGCAATCAAATCAATTTGAACAATTTAAATTGATAAAAACGCTGACGAAGAGTAGTACATATGCTAATTCACGTATAGAGAGTCTGTGGTTGCTGTAAACAGATCGTGGATGCATGTGGAATGGACTTCCGAGTTAGCTTTGTGAACGCTACTTGAAGCTATTAGCAAAGCTCGTCCCTTCACGTTACGAAGCTGAGTGGCCTTTTTAGGCAAGCTGGGTGGTACCGCGGATTCAAACATCATTCGTCCCTTCATTAGAAAAAATCTAATGAGGACGCATGATGTTTTTTTGTCTTCATCACCAAGTTGAAAGGTGAAGACAACGCTGTGACACAAGTTACAGCAATTGAATTCGAGGAGGAATTTTTTATGACAACTATTTTTTCTGGCGTACAGCCTACAGGTATCGTAACATTAGGGAACTATTTAGGAGCATTCAAGCAGTTCCCGGCACTACAAGATGAAGGAAACGCTATTTATTGTATCGTTGATCAACATGCCATCACTGTTGCACAAGATCCTAAAGAATTACGAGAAAGTATTCGTAAGCTTGCTGCTACCTACATTGCTACTGGCATTGACCCTAAAAAATCGACATTATTTATTCAATCAGAGGTGCCAGCGCATGCTCAGGCAGGATGGATGTTACAATGTGTTGCGTCTATCGGTGAGCTAGAACGTATGACACAATTCAAAGATAAATCACATGGTAAGGAAAGCGTATCTGCTGCTCTTTTAACATATCCACCACTAATGGCTGCAGACATTCTACTTTATAACACAAATATTGTCCCTGTCGGCGATGATCAGAAACAGCATATTGAGCTAACTCGTGACCTTGCAGAACGCTTTAACAAACGCTTTGGCGATGTTTTAACAATTCCAGAAATTCAATTACCTAAAGCTGGCGCACGCATTAAATCCTTACAAGAGCCAACAAAGAAAATGAGTAAATCAGATCCAAATACGAAAGCGACAATTCGCTTATTAGATACTGCGAAAGACATTGAGAAAAAAATTAAATCAGCTGTAACTGACTCTGACGGCATCGTTGCATTTGATGTGGAAAATAAACCAGGTGTTTCAAATTTATTGACAATCGAATCAGCTATTTCAGGGGTAGCCGTTGAAGATTTAGTCAAAAAATATGAGGGAATTGGTTATGGTGGATTCAAGCAGGGTGTAGCAACAGCAGTAATTGAACACCTAACACCTATTCAAGAGAAATTCTATCATCTAGTAGAATCATCAGAATTAGATGTCATTCTAGATGAAGGTGCTGAAAAGGCTAATGCGATTGCTAGTGCTACATTAAAACGTATGGAAGATGCTATGGGTCTTGGTCGCGCACGTCGCTAAACTTACGGCTTGTCTGAGGATCGATCAAAGCCCAAATCAAGCACAACTGCGCAGATGATGATACAGGCTCCTACCGCCATATAAAATTCTGTTGTTTGAAAAATAAATTTGAAAACAACCTTCCATGAATAACCTAGTGTGCGGTAATTTAAATACAATATGAGATTCCCTACAGAGAGGATCATTAAGCCATAACTTACTAAAAATAAAAAGAGACGAAACATAGTAAGGGCATCCTTTCTATTTCTTCTTACTTATCATTTATTCACAAAACTATAAAAAAAGACGTCAGCCATTTAAATTTGGCTGACGTTTTTTTATGTTTATCTATTATGCTTCATATTTTTTGAATAGGAGACTTGCATTATGACCACCAAAACCAAGAGAATTACTCATTGCATATTGAATATTTGCTTCTCTTGCTTCGTTTGGAACATAATCTAAATCACATTCAGGATCAGGATCTTTTAAATTGATTGTAGGTGGTAAAATCCCTTCTTTAAGGGCTAATGCTGTGAAAATAGCTTCCACACCACCTGCTGCTCCTAATAAGTGACCCGTCATAGATTTTGTTGAGCTCATTGCAAGGTTATACGCATGATCACCAAAAGCAGTTTTCACAGCTTGTGTTTCGAATAAATCGTTATATGGCGTACTTGTACCATGGGCATTAATATAATCAACTTGTGATGGCTCTACGCCACCATCTGTTAATGCTTGCGTCATCGCACGTGCTGCACCTTCACCCTCTGGAGCTGGAGCCGTAATGTGATGCGCATCCCCAGTTGCACCATAACCTAAAACTTCAGCATAGATTTTGGCACCACGAGCTTTTGCATGTTCATATTCTTCTAAAATGACAATACCCGCTCCTTCTCCGATAATAAAGCCATCTCGGTTTTTATCGAATGGGCGACATGCTGCTTGTGGATCTTGATTTAATGATAGTGCTGTATTGGCACAAAAACCTGCAACCGCCATTGTTACGATTGGTGATTCAGCACCACCAGAAATCATAACATCAGCATCTCCACGCTCAATTACTTTAAAGGCATCACCAATAGAGTTTGTGCCTGAAGCACATGCCGTTACAGAACAAGAATTAATCCCCTTTGCACCAAAGTGAATAGAGACTTGGCCCGATGCCATATCAGGAATCATCATTGGGATAAAGAAAGGACTAACACGTCTTGCGCCACGCTCTTGGAATGTTAAAAATTGTTGTTCATATGTTTCCATTCCACCGATACCAGAACCAATCCATACACCTGCACGTGGAGCTAGCTCTTCATCAATTGTTAGCTGTGCATCTTCCATTGCCATAATAGAAGCCGCTAATGCGTATTGTGTGAAGCGATCCATTTTACGTGCTTCCTTACGATCAATGTATTTTTCAATATCAAAATCCTTCACTTCTGCGGCGATTTTTGCGGCAAAAAGATCTTTATTTAAACGTGTCAGCTCACCAATGCCAGATTTACCAGCTTTAATGTTTGCCCATGTTTCTTCGATGCTATTTCCTAGTGGTGTAACTGCGCCAATTCCTGTAATTACTACTCGTCTTTTACTCATTGTCTTACTCCCCTCAAGCATTTTTCCTACTTATTTTCCCCATCTCATGGCTACGGCACCCCATGTTAAGCCGCCACCAAAACCTACAAGGACTAATAAATCATCCTCTTTAATCTTACCTGCTTCGAGCTCATCTACCAAGGAAATACCAATAGATGCTGCTGAAGTATTTCCATATTTATGAATCGTTTTTGACATTTTTTCTGGTGGTAGCTCTAAACGCTCACGTGCAGATTCCATAATACGTATATTTGCCTGATGTGGCACTAGGAAATCAACGTCTTCTTTTGTTAATCCCGCTTTCTCTAATACATTAACAGCCGATTCACCCATTTGTCGAACAGCAAATTTAAACACTTCACGACCATTCATCGCAATTGTATCTTGCTTCGTTAAATAAAGATTCTTTCCGCCTGTACCGTCTGCACCAAGTTCGAAGGATAGAATACCTCTACCTTCAGAGACTTGCCCAATGATAGCTGCACTGGCACCATCGCCAAATAATACAGCTGTATTGCGATCTTCCCAATCAACGACTTTCGACAGCTTTTCAACACCTACTACTAAGACATATTTATAAGCATTTGCCTCAACAAAGTGCTTTGCTGTCACTAAACTATATATAAATCCTGCACATGCTGCTGCTTGATCCATTGCTGCAGCATTTACTGCTCCGATTTGTTCCTGAATCATACAAGCTACACTTGGAAAAGTTTGATCCTGTGTGACAGTTGCTACAAGAATTAAACCAATTTCCTCAGGCGTAATACCCGCATTTGCAATAGCTTCTTTTGCAGCAGCTACTGCCAAATCTGAAGTTTCCTGATCATCTGCCGCAAAATGACGTTCTTCAATGCCTGTTCGAGTACGAATCCATTCATCAGAAGTATCCATGATTTTTTCCAAATCAAAATTTGTAACGACCTTCTCAGGAACATATTTGCCTATTCCTATAATACCAGCGTTCATATAGCAACCCCTCAGCTTTCTTACTATCAATTATTAGTAACTGGTCATAATTATAACGCATATAAAAGGAATGACGCAAGATGATTTAAAATTTATGCGGCTGAGGGTAGTGTTCTTTGAATATAGAAGTGAAGAATTTTATGGAATGAGGTTATTCTGTTTAGAGCTTTATCTATCGTACTTTGTTGAGCTTGTTCATTATTTTTCAAAGCACCTTGCATCATGTATGAGCGGTGTTCTTCCCTTTTGGAGCACTTTTCACCCGCTTAGGAGCGCATTCCCCTATTTCAGAGCTGTTCCTAAATACTTTACATTACTAAACATAAAATACTAAATCTCATATTTGTTGTGACAAAATCGCCATGTTTCACATAAATGGTTCATTTTTTTTTGATTTATGTTATGATATGATAATGAATATGAGTAAAACCTTATGATGAAAAAAGTTCGGTTGAGGTGAAATTAATGCAATATATCGTAACGTTCATATGGTCATTCCTACTAGTTTCTATGTTAAACTACGTAGTCAGCTCTGTACTTGGTGTACCATTTGATTTCAAAACTGGGGCAATCGTTTCTGTTGTATTCTCCATCCTTATCTTTATTATTGGAGCAATCATTCCAAACGACCCTACACCAGAAGCTGCAGACCATCATTAATTCAGCTAGAAAAAGCCTGTTCAGCTTCATGCCGAACAGGTTTTTTCTGTTATTTTTCCACAACACATTGACCCTCATGCATTTTCACATGCAACGTCTCCCCTGGTAAAACTTCTCCGCGTAATAGTTCTTTAGCAACGGCTGTTTCGATATGTCGCTGTACAAAGCGTTTTAGTGGTCTTGCTCCAAATTGGGCATCTGCACCTTGCTCTACTACCCAATCAATGACTTCTTGCTCGACAGATAAAGTAATTTCTTGCTCTGCGACACGTTTAATCAATTGCTCCACATACTTCCAGGCAATCGCAGTAAAATGTTTAGTAGATAATGCATGGAAGAAGATGATATCATCCATTCTGTTTAATAGCTCAGGTTTAAAATGTTGTCGTAGGGCTGACATGACTAAGTCCTCCACAGCCGCATCATTTTCCTTTGCCTCCATTAAATAACTTGATCCGATATTCGAAGTTAAAATGACTACTGTATTTGTAAAATTCACCATTCGTCCCTGACTATCTGTAATGCGCCCATCATCTAAAATTTGCAATAAAATGTTCGCCACATCAGGATGAGCTTTTTCAATCTCGTCTAGTAGCACCACAGAATAAGGATTTCGGCGAACTGCTTCCGTTAGCTGTCCACCTTCCTCATAGCCCACATAGCCTGGAGGAGCCCCAACAAGTCGAGACACACTATGTTTCTCCATGTATTCACTCATATCAATCCGAATAAAGTGATCTTCTGAATCAAATAACTGTGCAGCAAGTGCCTTGGCAAGTTCTGTTTTACCTACACCAGTTGGACCTAAAAATAAAAAGCTACCAATAGGTCGGTGTGGATCTTTGATACCTGCACGTGCACGCCATACCGCTTCTGTCACTAATTGAACTGCTGTATCTTGTCCAACCACACGTTCATGTAATGTATCCTTTAAACGTAATAGTTTTTCACGCTCACCCTCTACTAATTTTGTTACAGGGATTCCTGTCCAACGTGAAACAATTGCAGCGATTTCATCTGCTGTTACCTCTTCACGTAAAATACGAGATTCTGCACCGTTCTCTAATTCCTTTTCAAGTACCTGAATGTCTTTTTCAAGTGTTGGAATTTTACCATGACGTAATTCAGCAGCTTTATTTAGATCATATTTACTTTCTGCCTCATCTAGATCACGACGATATTTATCCAATGTTTCACGTTTTTTCTGAATATCGTGTAGTTTTTCTTTTTCTGCTTCCCATTGTTGTCGCATGCCCTTAGATGATTCTTTTAACTTAGTTAATTCTTCGCGTAATTGCTCCAGACGTTTTTTACTTGCCTCGTCCTTTTCCTTACGCAATGCCTGTTCCTCAATTTCAAGCTGCATAATACGACGTGTGACTGCGTCTAATTCCTGTGGCATTGAATCAATTTCTGTACGAATCATTGCACAAGCCTCATCAATTAAATCAATGGCCTTATCAGGTAAAAATCGTTCTGTAATATAGCGATTGGATAGTTCTGCTGCCGCAACAATTGCTCTGTCATGAATACGTACTGCGTGATGTAATTCAAAGCGTTCCTTTAAACCACGTAAAATGGATACCGTATCCTCTATAGATGGCTCACGTACTAGTACTTGCTGGAATCGACGTTCTAAGGCAGGATCCTTTTCAATGTACATACGATATTCGTCTATGGTAGTAGCACCAATACAGTGTAATTCACCACGTGCTAGCATAGGTTTTAGCATATTTCCTGCATCCATAGCGCCATCTGTTTTTCCTGCACCTACGATCGTATGAATTTCATCAATAAATAGAATGATTTGTCCTTCTGATTCTTTTACTTCTTTTAGCACACCTTTTAAGCGTTCTTCAAATTGTCCACGATAACTTGCACCAGCGATTAACGCACTCATATCTAATTCATATAATACACATTCTTTCAAGCCTTCTGGTACATCACCTTTAACAATACGCTGTGCTAAACCTTCCACAATTGCCGTTTTACCAACTCCTGGTTCACCGATTAATACAGGATTATTTTTTGTTTTACGTGTTAGAATACGAATTACATTTCGAATTTCTTCATCACGCCCGATAACAGGATCCATCTTGCCGTTTTTTACTTCTTCAATTAAATTGCGTCCAAATTGTTCTAATGGTTTTTTATTGTCTGTTTGTTGAAATTGCATAGCTAGCACTCCTTTTTTTCATATTTCTCATTATTTATATACCCATTCTTATTCATTAGAAAAAAGTTTGACCTTTTTTGACTAACTTTATTTTACATCACTCGACAATGCTTAGCAAAGAAATCGCCCTAAAATTTTTTCACTTATTATGGAAGTTTACGTTATAATAATGGTATGTTTCTATGTTTTAGTATCGAAATCCACTATCCTTTTGTAATAATCGCCATTTATTACAAAAAGAAAGCGATGTGTTGGAGATATGGTTTTAATGGATAATATGTTTGAAAAAATTAAAGATCTTTTTCAAAACCACGGTGTTTTTATCAAAGTGAATAAAGGAAATAAAATTTTTCTAGAGGGTGAACGGGCAAAAGAAATTTATTACATCCAATCAGGTGTTATTTCGATTAGCCAAGAATCCGAGACGGGTAAGGAATTAACCATTCGTATTTGTGGCCCTGACAGCATAATAGGAGAAGGTTCGTTATTTTGTAATCTCGTCTATAATTCGATGACTGCCAAAGTTTTAGAACCCTCTACGTTGTATGTTTTGAGTCGTAAATCTTTGGAGCATTTACTAGAAGAGCAGCCGACAGTTATGGTGGAATACATGAAGTGGCTACAAACAGAAAACTTAAAGCATCAGAGTCGTTTGCGCGATTTAGTGTTAAACGGGAAAAAAGGTGCTCTATTTTCAACGCTCATTCGGCTGTCCAATACGTATGGTAAACCTGTAGAAAATGACTCGATTTTTATTGATTTTCAGCTAACAAATACAGAAATTGCAAATTTGTGTGCGACAAGTCGGGAAATGATTAATCGTATGCTGAATGATTTAAAAAAACATGAGATTATCACTTTTGATAAAGGATTTATTACCATTCATGATTTACAATTTTTAAAAAATGAAATTGCCTGTGAAAATTGTCCATTACAAATATGCCGTATCGATTAGTTTCGTTACAAGCAAAAACCCTGCTTATTTTTCAATAAGCAGGGTTTTAAATAAGCCATTTTAACGTACGCCCAATGCCATTTTGGCATAGCGTGACATTTTATCTTTCGACCAAGGTGGATTCCATACAATATTAACATTTGTACTTTTCACTTCTGGAAGTTCACCTAACGCCGTATTCACTTGATCCACAATGACTGGACCAAGTGGGCAGCCCATAGATGTTAGCGTCATCGTAACAGTTGCAACACCTTCATCATCTAATTCCACATCATATACTAAACCTAAGTTGACAATATCAATGCCAAGCTCAGGATCAATTACGTTTTCTAAAGCACCTAACATGCTATCTTTCATATCCTGATCCATTCGTATTTCTCCTTCCATCATAGTGTTAACCTTATCATAGCAGATGCACCCTATTATGCCAAATGCTGTGCAAGCCATGCTGTGGCTGCTAGCATACCGTCACGTGGTACAGCATGTCCAGCCCTTTTGTTAACCATGAACTTTAAATATTCAGGGTTTGCTTTATAGTATCCCCGTAATGTTTCATAAAATTTATACGTTTCGTGAAAAGGAACTGTTTTATCTAATTCTCCATGCCAAAAGAATACAGGGCGACCCGCGAATTTTTCTGGTGTTAAACTGACATCATATTTAGCAAGGGCTTCATTAATTTTTTCAACGTCTTCCTCTGACATCGGCCAGTTAACTCCGCTTGTTGCAAATTGTTGCAATTGGTATTCACCCAATTTTATAAAACCAGGTGCACCCATGCATATTGCAGCTGTTTGTATCCAATCATAAAGTTTCAGACAGCCTGATGTCACGATGCCACCCATTGAAGTGCCTCCTATGCCAATTTTATGACTAGCTAATAAATTTTTATTCTTTAATTCATCATATAATTGTTGTACTTCATGAATAGAATTTAAAACAATGTCCCAAAAATTTAAATTCATTTGCATTTCTGTTAGGCCTTCGCTACGCTCACCATGAAATTTTGCATCTGGCAATAGGACACGCACCCCTTTATGCACCAATTGGTATGCATAGTGTAAGTTATGTTCTTTTGCACTCATAAAGCCATGCAAAAAAATGACTACCGGGGTTTCTTCATTCATATTGTCTGTATGTATATGTAATAAAGGAATATTTCCCCACACTTCTTTTTCTACAAACATTATTGTCACTCCCAACTATTCTCTCATCTTTATGTTAGCAAACTTTTTTCACTGTGACAAAATTTTGACGAATGTAAGACAAAGAGATACTATTCAAACTATAGGAAAGGGGCAACGAGCTATGAAACCGCATTTAATCGTATTAGACTTAGATGGAACTTTATTAACAGATCAACAGCAAATTTCTGCAAAAACGAAAAAAACATTATTGCAGGCTAAGGAACAAGGGCATCAAGTGATGATTGCGACAGGACGTCCATACCGTGCAAGCGATCTTTATTATCATGAACTTGGGCTCACTACACCCATTGTTAATTTTAATGGCGCATATGTGCATCATCCTAAAAATGTCTCTTGGCAACATATGCACACACCAATTGATTTAAGTGTCGTACATGATGTTGTTGATTCTATTAACAGTTATGAATACGAAAATATTATCGCTGAGGTAAAAGATGATATTTATGTCCACACAGAAGACGATCGTATTTTAAATATTTTTAATATGGGTAATCCAAAAATTACACTTGGGGATTTATACACACACCTCCTGGATAATCCCACAAGTTTATTAATTCAGGCAAATGAAGCGAATTCAGTTATTATACGTGATCATTTGCAGGCTGTGCACGCAGAAGTCATTGAACATCGTCGATGGGGCGCGCCACTTCATATTATTGAAATTGTGCGTCGCGGCTTAAATAAAGCTGTGGGTATTGCACATGTGGCAAAATATTTAGGTATTCCTCGTGAGCGCATCATCGCTTTTGGTGATGAAGACAATGATTTAGAAATGATCGAATATGCTGGACTTGGTGTAGCGATGGGGAACGGTATTTCAAGTCTTAAAAACATTGCCAATGAAATTACAACAACGAATAATGACGATGGAATTGCAAAAATACTCATTGAACGCTTGAAATTATCATAGTTAAGTAGTAAGTTCAAGTTAACATTCCATTTTTACCAGTTTAACTTTATTCAGTGGTACCCCTTCCATTTATCTAAAGTGAGTATCTACTGAATAAAGTTAAAAAGCTTTAAAAGTAAGTTGAAATTAGGGGGACAAGAGAATGAAGATTTTTACGGATAGTGGATGTGATCTACCAAAATCTTACTATGAAGAAAATGATGTCGTGCTACTCCCTTTACGAGTGCAATTGAACAACAAAGAATATGAAGATGTGATTTCAATTGATTCCAAAGAGATCTATGATGCAATACGCCAAGGTGCTCAGCCAAAAACATCACAAGTGTCACCTGAGCTCTTTTTGAAGCATTTTGAGGAGCTAGCCAAAAATGATGAAGAAGGTATTTATATCGCTTTTTCATCAGAATTATCAGGCACATATAGTACTGCTCAAATGATTCGCAATCAGGTACTTGAGCAGTATCCTTCCTTAAAACTAGTCATTATCGACTCTAAATGCGCATCACTAGGCCATGGCCTTGTCGTGGAAGAAGCTGTACGACTGCGAAATATAGGAGTATCCTTAGAAGACATGGCCTCTAAAATAAACACCCTTGCACCTCAGGTCGAGCATTTATTTACTGTAGAAGACTTAGATTACCTTGCAAAAGGTGGTCGTGTATCAAAAGCTAGTGCATTTTTAGGTGGCCTTCTTAGTATTAAGCCTATTTTAAATGTAGAAGATGGCAAACTTGTACCGATTGAAAAGTCACGCGGTCGAAAAAAAGCACTTAATCGTATGTTAGATTTAATGCAGGAGCGTGGTGGCAGCTTTACAAATAAAATCGTAGGTATTAGCCATAGTGACGACGCTGCCTTTGCGAATGAAGCAAAAGCCTCTATCCAGGAGCGTTTTTCACCTCAAGCTGTGCAAATTACCATGATAGGTTCTGCGATCGGCTCACATGTCGGACCTGGGACTATTGCAATTTTCTTCACAAATAAAAGCTTTGAAGGCTAATAAAAAGCATGCTAGGATGGCTCCTGGCATGCTTTTTTGTCGTGTTATTATTATTGGACGTCTTGCTCCTGACGACGAACTTTCCCTCGTTTAATGATGATGACAACAAAGCCAATAAAGATCACCCATACTAAGCCAAGAGCCACCATATAAGGAGTGTTTAAGCCTTCATCATTGCGAACTTGATAAATTTCAACCATTTCTCGGTCTAAAATAACAGGATAGACTTCTTTTTCATTTATGCGAACTTTTTCCTCATGTAAAATACCGTTCAGCATTTTCCCTTCACCAAGTTGTTCAGGTGTTAAGTCGACGCGTTGTGTTTTACCAGTATTATTAACCATGATTACCCACTTTTCTTCGTCAGAAGAACGTGTAAAGACAAGAAGGCCATTTTCATTTGTAATGACTTCAAAATCACCATTACGTAAAGTAGCTGATTGATTACGTAAAGATTGAACATTTTTAATATAATCTATCAGTTCCTCGTCTGTTTTAAAGTTATAAAGCTGGTGTGTATCTGGTTTTGCTTCCCCATTCATAGCAATTTCTGTCCCGTATTGTACGACAGGAATTCCTGGTAGCATAAATAAAGCACCCATCGCCATTTTTAAGCGGGTAGGTGGGAACATATTTTCATTAGCAGAGTCAAATGTAAAACGATGAGTTTCAAGTGAATCCACCATAATTTGTGTCGGTTTTTCTCCTGCGAAGGGTTCCATTAATTTAGAAGAATCCATATCCACGTTTTTAAATATATTACGATAGATATCTGCCGTTACAGGTGAGAAAGTTGCATCAAAGTCAGCATCGCTTTCTTCATTTGCTATCACATAAAGTGATGTTTTTGTCTCTTTTAATGCAGCTATTACTGCATTGATAAACGCTGTATCAGCCCCTGCGATATTTGTTAAACGAATACCACCGATGTCATATGTAGAAACAAATTCAGTTACTGCTTGAATAAGTGCTTCTTGCACATCCTTATTCGATAAATCCCACTGTACTTGTCCATTATTGGTAGATGCAATCCAATCCGCTTTCGATGCATCCTTTGCCCACTCATGATTTGGACTCACATTTGTAAGTGGAAAATCCACCATAATGGACATATTTTTAGCTTTGTAGGCCTCTACAGTACTTTGGAATTCTTCCGTTGTTCCAAAATGACGTTCTATTGTAGTATAGCTTGTGGACATTGATCCATCATACTTCTCTGTAGAAAAAATAGGCCCAATGGAAACAATTGTATAGCCCATCTCACCGATAAATTTCAGTTTATCCTGTAAACCTGTAAAATCGCCCCCCGCAAATTTCGAAGGGTCCTGCGTATTTGTATCAAAATCGTTTGTGCCCGAGCCATTAAAGAAACGGTCAACGAGTAAATCATAGATGCTTTCTTCTGCTATTGTTCTAGTCGCTGATTCATCCGCATGTGCTACTGGTATAGTACTTACTAATGAAGTTGCTAATAAAAGTGATGCAGCCGTCGCACTTATCCACTTCTTAAATTTCACTGTTATTCCCTCTCTTTCAAACCAATCAACGTCATTTTACCAAATAACTCTGTCACGTCGCTATCTTTTCCAAAGATTTTGCGTAAAAGCGAAATGAATTACGACAAAAAGGTGTCAATTCCGTCTTCCGTTTTCGTTTACAAAATAAAAGCCGTGAAGCAACTACTTCACGACTTTTAAATCATTATGCTAAGAAATCTTGACCCATTGGCAGTTTAAATCCTAGGAACAAAGTGATTAATAGGAATACTGCAAATAAAATCCAAAACATAGCTGTTGGTTTATTTTTCTTTTGACGTACTAAGACCATTTCCATCATGCCAATTACAAGTATGCCACCTAAGAACTTAAATCCGTAAAGCATACCTTTACCATAGTCCATTGCCTCGATAAATAATGCCCCACCTGTGATGATTATTAGTACATAAAACAGACGTAATGTCATATGTAAGCCTTTTGATTGCTTGCCCATTAGTGCCGCAATTAAAAAGATGACAATACCTACTACCCACGTAGTAATATGCAAATGCGTTTGGCTAGTTAAAAAACTCATGTTTGTCCCCCTCATTCTTTTTCTATCAAACTCTATCCTACCATGCGATGGAAAGGGTTTCAAATATTACAATAGTGTTCACACAATTTACATCATTTAAAACTTGGAATCCTTGCATCTCATAGTTTTTACTTCTGTTACTATGCCTTAAAGCAGTAAAAAAACCCGCGGAGTATAGACTCTCGCGGATTGATATCATCATTATTCAAAATGGTTGACTAAAGTACCAATTCCTTGAATAGATACTTTTACTGTATCTCCAGCTTTTAAGAATTGCGGCGGGTTCATCCCTTTGCCAACACCAGCTGGCGTACCTGTTAAAATCACATCTCCTGGCTCTAATGTTACATGCTGAGATAGGATGGATACTAACGTTTCAACAGAGAACATCATATCTTTCGTAGAGCCATTTTGACGTACTTCATCATTGACCTTTGTCACTACTGTTAAGTCTTGTGGATTTGGGATCTCATCCTTTGTCACAAGGTATGGTCCAAGAGGGCAAGTACCATCCAAGCTTTTACCCAAGAAGAATTGTTTATGTTTCTCTTGTAAATCACGAGCTGTTACATCATTGGCAATTGTATAACCAAATACGTAATCAAACGCTAAGTTTTTAGGAATGTTTTTGCCACGTTTACCAATAACGATAGCTAGCTCACCTTCATAATCCATTTTTGAAGAAAGATCTGCATGAATGGAAATTGTTTGTCCATCTGCAGCAATTGCAGTTGGTGATTTTGTGAATACCATTAAATCCGTTGGTGCTGCCTCTGCGCCCATTTCCTTTGCATGTTCATCATAGTTTTTACCAATACACATAATATTTTTAGGGGTACGTGGAATTGGTGAAAGCCATTCGATCTCTGTAAATTCACGTTTAAAACTATTAGCATTATCTGATTTTTCTGCTGCTTCTACTAATTTACGAATCTGTTCCACAAAATCAAAGCCTAAAGCAATGCCATCCACGATTGAACTTGAAAAAGAAGGGAGAACTTGAAGTTCACTTTGAATAGCGAGTACATCCCATACAGCTTCTTCTTTTTTTACTTTTGGTCCAAAGCTTACATGTCCACCTAATTTGAATGATAAAATTTTCATGATTGAAAGAGCTCCTTCTTTTTTCTACATAATACAACAATATGATAGAAATTACCTCATTTTTGCGACAACATTTTTATAAGTTGTTATATCTTCATAAAATATGCATGTAAAGAGGAATATATTAACGCACTTCTATTTTTTGCTTATATGTTAATTTACGCCATATTGTCTCTAACGGCCCTTGTTTCCACTTAGATAACCAAATTTCTGCTATGATCATTTGCACAACAATAATGCCGACAGCAATTAATACCCCTGTTTCTACACTTACTTTACCATACCAACCAAAGCCAAATTGGTAGAATAAACAAGTACCTATAATAGATTGAAGAATATACATCGTTAATGACATGCGTCCAATTTTAGCAAAAGGACTAAGTAGTTTTGGCATTATTGGCACTAAGCAAAGTAACACAATAACCCCAATATAGCCCACCGATAGAACTGGTCCCCCTATGTATACTTTTAAATAATCTAGTAAATATGTTCTTGTAAACATTATAGATAAGCTTTTTATACCAATACCGATGACCAATCCAGCAATTGCAAACGTCAGCCAGAGCCACTTCAATTCTTTAGCCCGTTCTACTAAACGCCATTTAGAGGCAGCAGCACCTATTAACATATACGGTAAAATCGTGAACAGTGCAACAAACCACATCTCGATGCCTGCCTGCGTCGATAAATCTGTTAAGCGTTGCATAAAGGCATCTACCCAGTTCCCTGTCCCATAAGCCGTGATGGCCTTCTCTACTGATACGATATCTAAGTAATCATCTACTTTTGTATTAAAATTTACAATCCCTACTACAAAGAGCATAAAAGCTTGCATCAAGCCATTAATAATCAAAGCACTCGCTAATAGCCAGATAGGACTCAAACGTAGTAAAAGCACTAAGAAAACGCCACAAAATGCATACATCATTAATATATCGCCCCACCAAATTAGCACAGCATGGATAAAGCCAAAGGCAAACAGGATGGACAGTCTACGAAGCCCCAGCGTATAAAAGTTTTGGTCACGACTTTGTGCCTTTTGCCACTGCATGGCTAGCCCATAACCAAATAGCATGGCAAAAAGCGGGTAAAAGCTACCTTGCACATAAATATCAATATTTTTCTGCCAAACAATATCCGATGGGGTTGTAAACCATGATGCCAAATCAATATGCGGCATTGGCAAATAAAAGGTATACATATTTACAAGTAAGATACCTACTAAACTAATACCTCGTAAAATATCTAATGTTGCTATTCGTTCCTGCAACATTGTTGGTTTTAACTCCACAAAATAGCCTCCTCTTAACTAGCAGCTATGGTGAAAGCAGGGCAAGAAAAAACTTTGCCCTACTTTGCCCGTAACAAGTTCTTTATGCATGTATTGTCTGTTCATTATCGAATAAAAATAATACTTTATCGCTCACCTTGATGTGTAAAATAGATTCAATGGCTTCGCTATAAACACGAAGCTGTACGGCATAACGACCTAGTATTTCCTTTGACAGGGCTGGCTCCTGCGCAAAATGAGATTGTATATGATCCGTTTTATAATCCAACAAGACCCAATTACCGTATTCATCCTCAAATAGGCAGTCAATGATCCCTTGCACAATTTGAGCATCACCATCTTCATCGATTCTACTAATTGTAAACGGCATTTCTCTACGTATCTGCCTTGCGCGTTGAAAGCGTTGCCCTATTTCTGTCTCAAAAAAACGATAAATTTTCGCTTGCGGAACTACTTTGCCCTCCGCCTCTGTTAAAAGCTGTCTTGCCACTAAATCCTCCACAAAGTCCCTTACAGCATCGATATGACTAAAGCCATATTGAGGAACATGCTGCATCACTGTGTGCACAGCTGTACCAATTTCAGCACCAGTTAGCTGTTGCTCCTGTAAAAAAGCGGGTCGAGGTGCAATGGACGAAGCCTTTTGCTTGATAGGAGAGGCAAAATAAAATTCAGGTTCCTCCTGGCGCTGTAAATTTTCTAATCGCTTTATTTCACTAACAGATGTTTTGGAGCGCTTTCTTGTAGATTTTTGATAGACATACTGCGCTTGAAAGCGGGTAGTGATTTCAGCCAGCAAGTCCTCATCCTCTTGCATCGCAAGCACTTGCTGTACTTCATCGCCCATCGCCTCTATCTCATATGAATAATGCTTTGTATCGATGGCTTGAACCCACCAATGTGATTGATCCTCCACTTCTTTATAAGATGTGCTTGCTACTGCTGCAAAATCTCCATGTCTTGCTACTGCTGGGCCAACCCAGTCCAAATAGCTATTAGCTCTTGCACGTAAATATTCTTGAAGCGGTGCATCCATTGGTAAACTTTGGGCGTCCTGCCAGTTGTCGCGTGTTTTCTCCCAGTTCTTCACTGAGCCTACTAAAATCAAACGCTCCTTCGCACGAGTCATCGCAACATATAAGACACGCATTTCTTCTGCACGCATCTCCAGTTCTTTTTTCTCCTTCAATGCTAAAAACGGTAACGATGTATAGGTGATACGATTTTCGGGATCAATGGCCTTAACAGCTAGTCCAAAATCTTGATCAAACAAATAGGGCTGATGAAAATCCATTTTATTAAACGGACGTCCCATTCCTGCAACAAAGACGACTGGATATTCTAAACCCTTGGAAGAGTGGATTGTCACCAGACGTACTACATCGTCCTTTTCGCCAATTGATTTGGCAGTACCTAAATCATCGCCACGCGTACGCATACGATCAATAAAGCGTAAAAAACGGAATAGTCCACGAAATGCCGTTTTTTCATACATTAACGCACGATCATGTAATACGCGTAGATTTGCTTGACGCTGTTTGCCATTCGGCATTGCCCCAACCATTTCATAATAATGTGTATCTAAATAAATTTTCCAAATTAAATCTGATAATGATCCACGACGTGCTAAATCACGCCAATTTTCAAAGGCCAGCATAAAGCGTTGCAACTTCTCAAATGTAGTGGTTTGCACACCATGTCCTTCACTACGAATAAATTGTCGTAAAGCATCATAAAAAGGTACCTTTTGATCGGCTAAACGGATTTTCGCCAGCTCATTTTCCGTTAAACCAACAAACGGTGCGCGCAGTACAGAGGCTAAGGGGATATCCTGATAGGGATTATCGACTACCTTCAGGACATTTAACATAATCATTACTTCAAGTGCGTCAAAATAGCCTTTAGAGGATTCTGCATAGAGTGGGATCCCTGCCAGCTTAAATTCCTCCACTAAGTCTGTTGACCATGTCATCGAACGCATTAAAATCACAATATCACTATACTTTAATGGGCGCTCTGTTTTTGTTTTCGTATCGTATACGGTTGTTCCATCTTCCATCATCTGACGTATACGATCGATAATAAATCGTGCCTCGTATTGTGATTTTTTTAATTCCTCTAGCTCCGTTTCCTCATTACCTTGTTCTTCCAGTTCTTCTGGTGTTTCCTCTTCCTGTGGTGGATGCAATATGACCAGCTCAACAGGTATTTCTTTATCATCATAGGGCGCAGCAGGCTTTAGTGACGCATTGTCATCATACGAAATCTCACCAACACGCTCACCCATAATTTGTGCAAAAACGTAGTTTGTAGCATTTAATACTTCTTTTCGACTACGGAAATTAGCGTTTAAATCTATACGCATCCCCGTTACACTAGGTGACTCCAAGTATTCACTATATTTTCTCATAAAAAGCTTTGGCTCAGCTAATCGGAAACGGTAAATACTTTGTTTAACATCCCCAACCATAAAAAGGTTGCCATCTTGTTCTTCACCCGTTTTGACAAGCTGTAAGATGGTTTCCTGTAGCATATTGGTATCCTGATATTCATCCACAAGTACTTCTTTAAAACGCTTTTTCATATCTAGCGCAACCGGTGATGGATGAAGTGCACCATCTATCTCTACCGTTAAAATTTGAAGTGCATAATGCTCTAAATCTGAAAAGTCAATGATTCCCCGTTCTAACTTGGCTAGTCGAAATTGTTCACTAAATGTAGTGGTCAATCCAACTAGCGTAGTAATGGTCGGTGCCATTAACCTTATTTCCTCAAGTAGCCGTGCAGGCGTACGAACAAAATATGTCTCCTTGATTTTATTCATCATTTTTTTGGCTGCTTCTCGTTTTTTCTTCGCGAGCTCCTGTAGCTCTACATTAACTAGTGCATCCTTCGATACCCGCTTTAAGGTAGACCATTTTACCGTAGCAAAATAATCATATAGCGCCTGCCATGTCCCACTTTGACTAATGCGAATACCTTCCTGAATCATAGCAAAATCTACCTCTGCCGTTTCTGCATAGGGTGCAGGTCCATCTGGCTGTAATGTAATTGCGCGCATTTCAGAAATTAACATAAACGCCTCTTCCAGGCTATGACGTACGGTTAATTTGACATATTGAGATAGCTCTAAATCATCGATTGTCACTTCCTCAGCTAATTCATATGCTTTCGGCAGGCTCCAAAGCCATTTTTGAGGCTCTGCATGGACACGAGACGTATCATAAAGTTTACTAATCAGCGTTTCGATGGCTTGATCATCACGATCTGAGGTAAAGCTATCGACAAGACGATAGATGGCTTGTACGTGAGCCTCATCCTCAGCATCGTAGGCATCTTCTAAAACTTCTGCTAAAACATCATCTCGCAATAATGCTATTTCTGCTTCATTGGCAATACGGAAGCCTGGGTCTATATCAAGTAAGTACGCATATTGCTTCACAATTGCTAAACAGAAGGAATGTAGCGTAGAAATTTGTGCTTTATTCACAAGACTTAGCTGCCGTCTTAAATGATTAGATGTTGGATTTTCTGCTATCGCCTTTTCTAATGCCTCAGACATACGATGGCGCATTTCAGCGGCTGAGGCATTTGTAAAGGTCACTACCAATAGTTCATCTACATTGATCGGGTTTTCAGTAGCAATGACTTTTTCAATCATACGATTGATCAGAACCGCTGTTTTCCCCGACCCTGCTGCAGCCGAAACGAGTGTATCTTGACCGCTAGCATAAATAGCCTTCCACTGATCGTCTGTCCATGTGACATCTACTGGCTTAACAGGAATTGTTTGTACCATGCTATTCTATCTCCTTCCGAATTTTATCGACAATATCATTCGGCTTTGCTTGCATTAATTGACGATAGTTTTGTTTACCATCTGATGGATCAAACTGGCAAACCGCAGCAAATTGACAATAATCACATGCCGTTTTGGCTTTTAATTTATAGGGGCTAATGGCCGTATCACCAGATAAGATACCATTCCCTGCCTCCTGATGTTTACGACGAACAAAATGCTGCAACTTTTTCATATCATTGACAGGAACTATACGCGA
Source organism: Lysinibacillus sp. JK80 (assembly GCF_027557635.1). Lineage (NCBI taxonomy): Bacteria > Bacillati > Bacillota > Bacilli > Caryophanales > Bacillaceae > Lysinibacillus > Lysinibacillus sp. JK80. Next base: position 2,325,324 of record NZ_CP058997.1, read on the forward strand.
TTGTGACTCAGACGGTGTCCCATCTTTTTTCATATAGACAGGAATGATTTTTGAATGTCCGCTACTTTCTTCCAATTGCTCGTCCATCGATAAAATCGCTTCAGCATTTTCAGATAGCAAACCTTTCATTTTATACTGCTTTAAACGATCCTCTTCTACTTCACTGTCCGTCAAATCTTTATCCAGCTTCAGCATCGGATTATGGACATGGACATACAGTACCCCTGCTGGTTCTGCTTCACCTGATAGCCAGTATGAACTATTTTCCATTGCCACATCTAAATACGTTAGGACCTGTAAGGATAATCCGTAATAAACCTCATTTAAATCAAGGTCACGAGCTGAGGATTTATAGTCGACAATCCGCAAATAAGAGCGGTCATCTATCGTTGCACTATCCACTCTATCAATACGTCCACGCATAAACATTTTCTTGCCACCAGTCAAATCAATCTCTAGTGGTGGTAGCTGTTCATGTTGTCCAGGACCAAACGACGCCTCAATTGCAATTGGTTTGAAGTGTGATACATTTGCATGCTGTGTCAGTGCTGTCATTGTACGCTCAACAATTCGAATTAGCTTACGCTGAATATAGCGATAGCGGGCACTGGATAATAGGATTTGATGGGAAAAGACTGGAACAATTTGTTCTACTGCTTGACGTGCTAATTGTTTAATTTGCTTTGTTGTTAAACGAATCCAAGATAATTGCTGACGATGTGTTTCCTCTGTAATCCACTTTAATGCCTCATGGAATAAGTCACCCATTGCAAACGTTTCTAGACGATACTCAGCTCGCTCTTCTAGACGTAGGCCATACGTAGTGAAATGAGAAAAAGGACATCTGAAGTATTTCTCAATTCGCGACACACTGGATGTTAGCTTCTGACCATATAATTCCTGTGTAATATAGGTTTCAAGTGGCTCAGCCTCATTTTTATGGGTAATTGGATAAAGTACGCGGTCGAAAATGAGTGCCCAATAAGGATCTTGTTTATAAAATCTTTGTAAAGCTAGCCATTCTGGAGCTAGTTCACGGCTATGTTCAGCTTGACGTAGCTGTACCATTAGATGTGCCAATGCAGTCCTTGGATGGCGTAAATATGGTAAAACATCTCCATCTAGTAATTCAATCGGGTCGATTACCACTCGTTCTATTGATACACCACTTAATAACCCAGCCTTTTTGTCATTTCCTATTATTTTCTTCATATAAAGTGAGGCTAGGAGTGCCTTGCCTTCCTCATCCGCCGTGGGATAGGTCATATACAATTTGTTAGATGGCGTTGTAATAGCACGATAGAACAAGAAATTTTCCTGTAATAAACGATTAGTAGAGGTAGGGGCAAGTTCATAGCCAATTTGACTAAACCATTCACGTTCGATATCTGACAACAAGCCCTCATACTCCATCCGAGTTGGATAAACACCATCATTCATTCCTATTACAAAAGCGACTTTGATATTGGATAAACGAGCTAAATCAACAGTAGCCACCATTACTTCATCAAGGGTTGGCGGAATTCTTGAAAATTCTAATGTATCAAAGCCTTCATCAAGAATTTTGGCTGCTTGCTCTACAGACATCTCCTGCTCACCAAACATATAAACGAATTGGTCCAGAACAGCAATCCATTCATTCCAAGCTTGTTCATGTTCACTTGCAGCTAATGCGTCACCTCGCTCTAGCTCACGGTCTTTCATGGCTTGTAGTTTATCATATACCTGTAATGACTCTATAAGTTCAAATAAAGCAGTCGCAATATCCCTGCCATTCTTGGCGCTATCAAGTTTGTCTTGTAAAAGTTTTAGAGGTTGGCGAATTTCATCTCGAATGGCCTCGATTTCTGCCTGCATTGCACGCTCTTCATCTGTTTGTACACGCGAATGGAATTCTAGACCTCGATATTTTTTATAAAACCAACGTGCCTCCTCAAACCATCGTTCACCATAGATGCCTTGTGCCAAGCAATAATTTTCTAATCGATCTGCTCGCTCACGCCAAATTGTTAGCTCCGCTTGTAATGGGAAAAACAAATCGGTTTTAACACTACGGAAAACTGGCTCATATTTCCAATTCGAGGTCATAACCTCCAAGGCTGAACGACTTAGCTCTATTAATGGATGATGTAGCATTGTCTTTTTTGTATTTGTAAAAATAGGAATTTCATATTGTTGGAAAATACTTGTAATAAGTGGATCATAGAGATCTGCTTGTCTATACAAAAGTACGATATCCTGATAGCGAAAACCGTCTTCTCTTGTCAGTTTTGTTATTTCCCGGGCAATCGCATGTATCTCTGCTCGACGATTGGATGCTTCAAGCACGGTTACATCTCCTGAAGTTTTTTTCGTTTGGGGCTCCAAATCAGCAAATTTTGCCTCCACATGCTGTAAATCTTTAGAATGAAATCTTTGAGTGTTATAAAAATGTAATGGTAATTCAACATCAATGCCCTCTTCTTTTGCCATATCATGAAGACGTTGATTCGTTAAGGCTGCTTCATGGAATAAAGCTTGTTCATCAAAGGCTTCATCCATATGATCAAAGGGAAGGACGACCGTTACTTGCTTCGTTACCTTCAACAATTCACGAACCAGTTCTAACTCTCGCACAGTGAAAGCGGTGAAACCATCAATATAAATGGTCGCTTGCTTCATCGTTTCTGCATATTTCAGGTGCTCCGTTAAAATCGGATAATAGCCCTCGCTGTCAACATACGTCGTACCAAGTCGTTCCTCTAGTGCCTGCAAAACAACATGTAAATCATTCGCTTTCGCCTGCAATGTATTTGGTGCATCTATAGCCTTTAACGATTCCGTTACCTCTGCCAAGACTGAGCTATTGACGCTATAGCGACTAAATTCTCTTAAAAGGGTTTCAATTTCCTCCGTAAAGCCACGTTTTCCTGCTGCTTGTCGAAATAAGGAAAACTCGCTTTTTTGTTCCTCCAAAAGCTTACGAATAAGCATTCGATAGCCATAGCCATTTACTTCTTTACGAGCAATACCTCCTGTTTCCTGTAAAACCAACCATGCTAAACGTTTAAACGTCATCACCTGTGCTCGAATCAAGCCTTGTAAACCATGCTTATTTGTCAGCTCATATTCCGTAGAATAAGACATTTGGTCAGGCACTATCATGAAAATCGGATGCCCCAATGGATCCGTCTTTAATTGCTCAACAATTTCCTGATGAATAAATGCCGATTTCCCTGTTCCCGAACGTCCTGAAACAATACGCAATGTCATTTGCTTTCCCCCTCCTCATTAACTTGCTGTTGCGAGTGTCTCTTTTAATGAAATAAAGATTTATACTTTTATTTGAGCGATTCTTTCACTGAATTGATTACTTCTCATCTATTTTGGAGCGGCTTCTCCAGACTATTGATCGCTTCTCATCTATGGTGAAGCAGTTTTCCCAGCCTACTAAAAACAACATAAATCATCTATCTTAAATTCTATCGAAAAAAACTAGTAAATACTATCTATCAACCTTCACCTACCTATAAAAAGGTTAATTTATTACACAAAAAAGCAGCCTCTTCAGATAATGAAAGAGGCTACAAATTTTTACTAACTGGCATGGTGATCCTGCTTTTTCGTCAAATTTCGCGCTTGCTTTAAATCTCTTTCTACACGGGCATTCAAACGCTTCTCTATCAACTTCCCAACCCACCATAAAATAACAATGGCCACAGCTGCAATTATCAATCTCACTGGGCTTGTCAAAAGCGATTTTAAATCATAGCCCAATACACTCATACCTAAAATCATGACAAACTTTCCTGCAAGCAAAACGATTAAGTAAAATTTTTTATGGATATGTGACAATCCCGCTACAATATTGACAATCACAGATGGTGTAAAAGGGAAGCAGAGGAGGACAAAAAGAGGGCTGATGCCATTCATATCCACCCATTTAATAAGCTTCTGTACTTTTTTACTACCTGTTAAAAATTGTAATCTTGGATGTTTGCCAAAATGACGCACAAGTAAGAAAACCGCATAGGAGCCAGCTACAGAGCCCAGCCAAGATAATAGAAATCCTAGCCATAAGCCGAATGCACTGGCATTCGCCACAACGAATACGACTAATGGTAGGAATGGTAAAAACGCCTCTAAAAACGGGAGCAGTAAACCAATGATTGGGCCGAACGTTCGATACTGTGCCGCAACCTGTTCAATATTTTCTACAGTAAACCATTCATTCAATATCGACACCTCTATTTATACTGTAAAATTAAATGAAAAATTGTTAACCCTTCTGAAGTATTGCGATATTCATGGGGTTGATGCCCTGAGAATACTAGTGTATCCCCTTCATCTAGTAATTCATGCATGTCTCCAGCAGAAATAACTGCTTGTCCTTTAATAACCATTACAGTTTCCTCTACCCCTTCTGTATGGGCTTCACTCCTACTAACTGCCCCTGGCTCCATTTCAACCTTATAAAACTCCCAGCCTCGCTCTGGATTGTACGGAATTATGGAGTAGACACGATAGCGTCCCTCATCCTCATCGACATGTGGTACATCTTTACTGCTATAACGCATGTAATGGGCAGTTGGCGGCTGTAATAATGAAGAGAATGACATACGCATACCCGCTGCAATTTTCCAAATTGTTGAAACAGTCGGATTGGCCTCTCCTTTTTCGATTTGTGCAAGCTGTGCTTTACTGACACCTGTCGCTTTGGCCACATCATCGAGACTTAAATGACGTTGCTGTCTAATTTTCTTTAATTGAAATGCTAAATTTCGACTCATTTGTTCCATCTTTACTCACCAATTTCTATTGTTTATTTTATCAGACATATGTATACTTTAATAAACATCAAGAACTATCAAACAATTCCATCAATAGTATACATGGAAATTATCAAGAAAGGATGACCTATTTATGACAAGTACAACAGAGCTTCAACATGATGACACAACAAGCTCTTCCAATGACAGTTTTTTACAAGGCGTGAAAGATTGCGTGCCTACATTACTCGGTTATATTAGTATAGGACTTGCATTTGGGGTTGTAGGTTCCGCTTCAGGGTTATCTGTCCTTGAAATTGCGCTATTAACAATACTGATTTACGCAGGTTCTGCACAATTTATTTTTTGTGCACTTCTTTTAACAAGTAGCCCTGCCTCTGCTATCATTGTAACCATTTTCGTAGTGAATCTACGTCATTTATTAATGAGTTTAACATTAGCACCTCACTTTACGCGCTACTCCATGCTTAGAAATGTTGGCTTTGGTACATTATTAACGGATGAAACCTTTGGTGTAGCAGTCACAAAGCAAATGCAAACAGGTAAATTATATGGTAAATGGATGGATGGGTTAAATATAACAGCCTATATCTTCTGGATTCTTTCCTGTGTTACGGGTGCCTTTTTAGGACAGTGGGTAGCAAATCCTGAAAAATGGGGTTTAGATTTTGCCTTGGTTGCCATGTTTGTTGCACTTTTAGTTTTGCAATTGAGCAGTGTTGGTAAAAGTAAAATCATGCATTATATCAAGTTAATTGGCTATATGGCGGTTATTATGTACGGTCTTTCTTATGTAGTCCCTTCACATGTGGCTGTGCTACTGGCAACCGTGATTGTCGCAACAATTGGGGTGGTGACAGATAAATGACAACAACTTCTTATATGGTCTGGCTTATTATCGGCTGCGCACTTGTAACATGGCTACCGCGTGTCATTCCATTTATTTTTGTGCGTAGTGTAACACTACCTGATGTTGTGCTAAAATGGCTTAGTTTTATTCCTGTTTGTATATTAAGTGCTCTTGTCATTGAAAATTTAATAGATACTGAAAGCGGCAAAGTAGTGACACTTGATTGGCCAGTCTTTATTACATTTGTTCCTACTCTTATTATTGCCCTTGTCACAAAAAGCTTATCGATTACAGTAGTTGCAGGAGTAATCATTATGGCAACAGTGCGATTTTTCATGTAAAAAGGTCAGTCCTATTGCCTGGACTGACCTTTCCTTATTTATTCATTTTACTTGCTAGCCAAAAGCCTACTGTTAATGAAAATGCATCGATAACGAAAATAATAGGTGGGGATGTATAGCCTGCATATACAGAGGCAGCAATAAGTGCAATGGCTAATAATAATGCAACATAGCGGTTATAGGTAATTCTAGTGAATAGTAATACCAATAAAGCTGGTATGAATAATGCTAGCATCATTTTCCCAAAAACGTCCATTATACTTCCCTCGGCTCAGCTAATAATAATCCAATACGGTAATGATCATTGCTATAAATCACATGTTGTGTTAAACGTAATTCATTGTTTCGGTCTAAAACCTCTAGACGACAATGAGCTGCATTTAATTGCAGTGCTTCATATAACTCATTTTCTGTAAAAATTGACACACCATTTACTTTGCGGATACATTCTCCTGCAAGTAAGCCCATCTTCTCAGCAGGTGAATCAGGAAGAACAGCTGCAATAATAGCACCCTTCGTACTTGGCGCAACTGCATAATGATCTGTTTTTTCCTGTTGTGCAAAGTAGATAGCAATTATAATGCGGATAATTACACCAACAGCAAGTGTAATGAAGCCAATCACTGGCTCAAAATACGCAGCCAATCCTCCTATTAAAATAAGCTGTCCTAGTAAAAAGACAGGTCGGCCAATTTTTGGATACATGTAAGCTGGTAATTCCTTTCTTGTCAGTTTAGTAAAGCCAATGACAAGTGGAAATAACACAATTGCAAAGCTATTATGACCTATCGTAAACTGTGGCCAATATGGGAATATAGCCGAGATCGCATCACCAGGAATAACAAAGAAAATAGGTAATACCCATACATTTTTTGACCGATAGACAATTGCCTGCATACCCCGCTTCGTTTTCTCAATACAAGGTGTTGTAACCTTCATCGCCATACGTCGAATTAATAGCCCTTCTGCAATAACACAAAGGCCCGCAAGAATGGTAATTGTCACAATTGCGCCACTCTCTAAATGGACATCCTCTACTGAAATTTTCCACCAGGAAAATGACCAATTGTAATAGGACATACCCCATATGGCAAGTGTGGCAATCCCCATTGTCAAAATAGGCGACATTGCATTCATGACAAATAAGATAAGTGCTACTATAGAAACTGCCGTTAAAATGATTAAAAATTCCTTTGGGACAGTTAGACCTGCTCCAATACTAATGATAGAAATAATTAGTGCATAGAGCCACCCATCTTTCCATTGTCCGATTAGCTCCGTCCAGCCCCAAATAATACGTCTATTAAAATATTTACGCTCCTGTTTTACTCGACGATAACCTAAAATAATAGCAAATATTATGACTATATATAGTAATGGGTTGAGTAAAAAGCGGCCAATCGCTGTTACAATTTCTATTAATATCTCACTAACCATACGAACACCCGCCATTTCTATCTTGAATACTATGAATTTATTGTATCAAAGGACTACACGCTTGCGTAGTACAAACTCATAGAAAGCTTTGTATTATGGTATTTTTGTTCTGTCTGCGAGTTTTATTGGTCAATCGTATGCAGTAAAAAACTAGTGGCCATTTGGAATTGTTGGTCATTTTGACGATCGGCTTTAAAATCCTTTAACGTTTCGTTTAAACTATTAAAGAAAGTCGTGTCCATATAAAATTCATCTTCTGCTAGCTTTAATTTTTTCTGTTTACGATAAAGATTAACGGCCTCTGCGGTCGTTTCATCCATATAGCCATCTAAACGATCGATTTGATAGCCTAGTTTCTGCAAGGCGTTTTGTGAATAGGAAATCTCTTCACTCATATCACCCACTTTAAACTTACCTGTTAGTGGATGAAGTTGAAAAGCAAATAATTCATTTTGCTCAATCATTAAACTAGCTTCAATGCCCTGCCCATGAATCCATTCACGTTTTGGTGTTAGCCATTTGTTGGTTGATAATTTAAGCTCGCCGCCATTGGAAAGCTCCCAAGATTCTTGTACAGTCCCTTTTCCAAAGCTCTTAACCCCAACAAGTGAAGCGCGTCCCCAGCCTTTTAAAGCACCGCTCAATACTTCACTAGCAGATGCACTACCTTGATTTTGCAAAACAACAATTGGAATTTTATTCATCGTTTCTATATATTTTTCATCAAAGCCTTTTGTTTGCGTTTTTAATGGTTCCATAGCACCTTCCGCATTTTGCATATATGCAAATACTTTGCCATTGTCCAATACTGTGCTCAGTAGCGCTGCGACGCTATGTAAATAACCACCTGGATTATCCCGTACATCGATCACAATTCCTTCCACATCTTTACGAAGTAATTTACTCGTTTCTGCCACCCATTCATTGGCGGTTTTTTCACCGAATAATGAGATCACTACATAGCCAATAGCTGTATCTTCTACCTTCACTACCTCACTAGTTACCGTTTTATTGGAAATTGCTGCACGCTCCATCGTCATCTTAATATGCTTATCTTCACTTGGACGATAGACAACAATGGTTACTTTCGTTCCCTTTTCACCTTGAATTAAATGCATTAATTCACTCATCGTTTTCCCATCAATCCGTACCCCATCAACTTGTACAATTTCATCGAGTGAACGCATGCCTGCTTTCTCTGCTGGTGATGAGCGAACAGGTGACACAACGATAAACTTCCCTTTATTTTCGGTTAGTTCAATACCGATGCCTACTCGTTCTTCAGCTAGCATTTGCCGATGTTGCTCAGCCTCTTCCTTGGAGTAATACGTACTATAAGGATCTTTAATGGCATCAGCCATCCCACGAAGAGCCCCTTCCACTAATTCATCCTTTTTTGTACTGTATACTGATTTTTCTTCAATGATTGTCATAGCCTCACCAATAGTATCAACCTCCGTAACAGGCTCCTTTTTATCGCCAATATTAAACCAATCAAAGTAAATACCACTGCCCACCACCAAACTACTAAGTAGGACTCCGACACCGGCTGTTAATTTGCGCAAATCTTCCCTCCTCCGTCTCTTTTACTGTATGACTCTATTTTTTCAAACATACAAAATTACCTTTCAAATTTGTTAAGAGAGAATATTTCACTTTACACATGGATGTTGGCTGTTGATTCGCACGGATATACCTTGGTTCCCGCGAGTATTCACCTTGATTTATGAAAAATAAAAAAATCTGCTTGTTTCCACTATAGAAAACGAGCAGATTTTTTATGAATCAATCTAGTGCATCTACATAATCATTTAACATATCCACGTCCATTGGTCCTCTGATGGCGCGTTGAATGAGGCCCTTGGAATCAATAAAATAAGTGGTTGGAATCGTGATGACTTGATAATTCAAGCCAGCTTCATTGTCAGGGTCCAATAAAATAGGGAACGTTAGCTCAAAGCTATCTCTAAATGTCATCACTGTGTCCACTTTGGCATCAGCGGTCACATCACGTTCGGCTTCTGTTAAATTGACCGCTATAATTTCAACGTTTTTCTCTTTTGCATACTCATCATAGAAGCTTTGCATATGAGGCATTTCCGCCTTACAAGGTGGGCACCATGTCGCCCAGAAATTTAAAACGACTTTTTTTCCACGAAGATCGCTTAACGTGATATCTTCCCCGTCTAAGCTTGTTAAGGTGAAATCAGGCGGTATATCGCCTTTGCTTAAGCCGGTTTCTAGCTCCTCCATATCCTTACCTAGGGCCGATTTATCAATAGCACGTTCTTCGTCAATTTGTTGTTTTACATATGTACCAATCATCGCAACCACTAATAGCACAACGATCAGCAGTCCAATATTTTTTTTCATTTCTTACCTCCCACATTGATTCGTTCATGCTGAATAGTTAAGCCCAAACAAAGTAGTATTACACTGACAGCCACAGCTGTTTGCCCTATACCAAGCGGCTGGAAGATAGCCACTATCAAATAGCTAATTGTATAGAGTATGAGAGCTTGTTTCACCGCTACTAATCTCCATAATATGACGAGCGTGACTACACTTAGCACAGCTAATGTTATAACTTCACTTGATGTGTTGTTGTCATTAAATAGCACAGCAAGCATTTGATAAATGGATTGCGTGAGAATAATAGCCCAGCTACCAGCTATCATCTCTTGTTCCTCAAGCTGTAGACTCTGTCGCTTTCTCCATATTTGCAAAGATGCTACAATGACACCGAGAAGAACACCCATTGTTCCGCCATTAAAATAAAGCAATGTAATTGGATTGTTTACTACCGTTTTGAAATCTGTTACAAGCAAACTTAACTTCCAAACAATAATAAAGGTGAAAATGGCATCACTATATAGCTCAGACCACTTTTTAGAAAATTGTAAGCGCAAGATAAGCCACACAATAAAAAAAGTAATAAGTAAAGCGACTGCAGTAGCTGGTAAAGTTAATGTTCGGATTGAGTACCACTCTGTATTTATCAATTCAACGAATCCTCCTCCGAAAGCATAGCATAGAACCTTTTTAAAAAAAGACTATTTCACACTGTTTTAAGAAAATCTTCAGAAATAACAAAATAAAAATACCCCACTAAGTATATATTCATCATAACATTATTTAGAATCTTATAATAGCGATGAAACTTTCAATGGAATATTTCGTAAAATGAGAAAAGGGGAGGAGTTATGCTTTCAAAGCGACTTATACTATGGATTGCTGCTATTTGTCTTAGTATTAGTGTTCTGATGCTGTACTCAGAGTATCGAACAAAGAATTTACTACAAGATTTTTCACCTAATAAATATCTTCTAGAAATAGTAAATAAGATAACGATTTGGAAAGTTGACATTGGTACCAATAAAAGCTTTACCATTATCAATCGTGAAAATCTACGATTAAGATGTTTGCGTTTAGACTTACGTACTTTGGAAGTAAAAAGAACCTTATTAAATAACAAAAAAGCTGATGTTGTCTATCAATTGGATCTTACTTATTTTGACCATACATTAAAAATACTGTTCTTCAAAAATGGCTTATTGGCTATTAATGGGCAAACCTATAAGTTGATGAATGGTGAAACATTCGATGAAATATTAAAAGCTATACACTAGAAAACGCTAGTGTATAGCTTTTATGTTTACAATGGAATATATTTCAGTGGATTTACACTGCCGACTGCTTGTCCTTTCCAAGGACCAATATGCACTTCAAAGTGTAAGTGTGGGCCAGTAGAGCGACCTGTACTACCCATGGCTGCAATTTGTTGACCTTGTGTTACTTCTTGTCCTACACTAACATTAAATGCACTTAAATGTGCATAAACGGTTGTGTAAATTTGTCCATCGATAGAGTGCGTTACAATGACAACATTACCATACGAACTAAGTGGTGCTGCGTAAGAAACAACGCCATCTGCTGCTGCCCATATTGGTGTTCCCGTTGCATTTGCAAGGTCGACACCATAATGGAATTCAGGACCTGCTCCAAGATTTCGCCAACCATATGGTGATGTTAAGCGACCATTCGTTGGTTTTATCCAAGTTCCGTTTGATTGAGGCGCATGGACTGTACCACCAGATGATCCGCCACCATTGTTAGCAGCAGCAGCTGCCGCGGCCGCGGCGGCTGCTTTACGTTTTGCCTCTTGCTGACGTGCAATTTCAGCCAAACGATTTTGTTCAGCAATAATTTGATCTTGCAATTCCTGACTTACTTCCAAAGCCTCTGAGTATTCTTTTTCAAGTAATACCTTTTCTGATTTCAGCTTTTCTTGCTCTTTTTCTAATTGGTCTACTAGTTTATTTTTCTCAGTTTTTTGACTGTCTAATGATGCTTTTAATCGTTCAAGCTCAGCTTTTTTACCTTCTAGGTTTTTACGTTTCTCTTCTACACTTTGCTTTTGCTCTTCTAATTTTTGTTTATCATCTTTTTGATCTTGAATAATTTGACGATCCGCTTCCAATAATGCATTAACTGCAGAGAAACGATCAATAAAGTCTACAAAACTATTAGAGCCTAGCAAAACATCTAAATAACTTACAGAGCCCCCAGCTTGAATGGCACGTGCACGTTCTTGTAACAATAAATCGCGCTCTTCAATTTTATGCAAAAGCTCTTCAATAGAAGCTTCTAACTTTTTAATTTCCTCATTTGTTGCCCGAATATCTGCTTGTACTTTTTTAATATTACTATTAGTTTTGTCGATTTCAGCGTTCAATGCTTGAATTTGATCTAAGATTTGTTGTTGCTTTTCTTGATTAGCTGTAATTGCATTTGATTTATTGCTGATAGATGAATTTAACTGATTCTTCTTTGTTTCAACTTGTTTCTTTTCTTCTTTTAAATCCGATAAACTTGTTGCATATGCTGATGGGGTTTGGATAAAAAGAATTAGAGCAGATGCTGCTGCAAGTGTTTTTAATATGTTTTTCGCCTTACTTTTCACCGATTGAACTCCCCTTCGACTATTCTTTTCTTTTTCACAAATATCCGTTGTGACTAAATTTTTAAAAACTTACGTACTGACATGAAACTTCCCCAAATACCGATCAGTACACCAATGAGTAACAGAAGACCGCTTACCTGATACACAAGTGGAGAAAAATCTAGTAATTGAACAAGCTCTCCTTGTAAACGTGGTGCAATAATTTTATAAATATTGTGGTAAAGGGTCGTGACAACCGCAATCGGAATAATTGAACCTAAAATTCCAAGCCACATACCTTCTAATAAGAATGGGATACGCACGAATGAATTTGTAGCCCCTACAAGTTTCATAATTTCTATTTCATCACGTCGAGCTATAATCGTTATACGAATTGTATTCGAAATTAAGAAAATTGCCGTAAATAATAACCCTAAAATAAGTACGATTCCTACATTACGACTAATATTTAAGAAGTTAAATAGTTTTTCAACTTTTCCTTCGCCATACATTACATCATATGTATACTCATATTTATCAATGGTTTTCGCAACTTTTGCTGTTTGCTGTGGATCAGCAGCTTTTACATAAATAACGTTACGTAAAGGGTTACTTTGTTCAAATAGTTTAAAATCATCACCGAAGTCTTTTACTAGCTTGGTTAACTCATCTTCCTTAGTGGAATACGTCATCTCGGAGACACCAGGCAATTTTTTGACTTTTTCGATGAGTGCTTTTTCAGCAGCTTCATCTGCTGTTTCATCAATTAACACTTTAATTTCGACATCATTTTCTAAATCCGTTGCTACTTTATTTAAATTCATCATAATAAGCGCAAAAACACCTACTAGAATGAGCGTAACGGTAACGGCACTGACAGAGGCAATGGTCATCCAGCTATTTCGACCAAGTGATTTGATACTTTCCCGGAAGTGGCGCTTTACTGTACTAAATTTCATAGCCGTATTCACCTCCGTGTTCATCACGGACAATTAAGCCGCCTTCAATTGCAATAACACGACGTCGAATCGTATTTACAATTTCACGGTTGTGGGTTGCCATTACAATCGTTGTCCCACGTGCATTAATTTCCTCAAATAAATTCATAATTTCCCATGATGTTTCAGGGTCAAGATTCCCTGTAGGTTCATCTGCAATCACCACTTTTGGGACATTGACGATTGAACGAGCAATCGATACTCGTTGCTGCTCTCCTCCTGAAAGTTCATTTGGAAACATTCTTGCTTTATGCTTCAATCCAACTAGTTCTAGCACTTCCATAACCCGACGTCGGATTTCATCTGGCTTTTCCTCTATTACTTCAAGCGCAAACGCTACATTCTCATAGACATTCAAACGAGGTAGCAATTTGAAATCTTGGAAAACTACACCAAGTTGACGGCGCAAAAAAGGGACCTTCTTATTCTTTAAAGTTGCTAAATCAATACCATTTACAATTATTTGTCCTGATGTTGCTTTTTCTTCACGGTACATCAATTTAATAAATGTGGATTTCCCTGCCCCACTTGGGCCAACTACATACACAAATTCGCCTTGCTTTATATTAACGGAAATACCATTTGTCGCAACAACACCGTTTGGGTATTTCTTTGTCACATTTTTCATTTCTATCATGATTAAACCACCTAAAACTCTCATCTATGTAAGAGGTATTTCTTTTACTATTATAGCACTCTATTTCTGTTTTTTTATTACAGTTTCATTTCAATCCGTGGCAGTTCCTTCTATTTCATTCTTTCCTTGCCATTATCCTTAAAAATATGACAAAAATAAAAACAAGATTCGCCTCTATGTGCTAGGTCGAATCCTGTTTGAAAAGAAAAAGCATTCAAGCTTTACCTTGAATGCTTCTACTGTTAAATTTGTTGTTCATCTGTTGTTGTGTAGCGCACTAAAACAGCACCAGTTTTCGATTCACCCTCGATAAATAGGCGATTCGCATTTTCAACTTCTTTGTCGAAACGGACTACTTTGGATAAGAATTGATCTTGTGACTCCATTTTAGAAACATCCTGGATACCCACATCCACTTTACCGAAATTCGTTACGACTTTACCGCTCAATGAAATTGTTCGTGGGACATATAATTCCACTGCTCCAGCAACTGTTTGAGCTTTAATTTTAGAAGAATTTGTCGAGCATGTTGTTACGACTACATGTCCATTGACAGACTTAGCTTCAACTTCATCCAATGCACCATCCAAATAAACACGCCCATTCAATGTTTCAGCCTCTAAATCCTTACCTCGAACATTCGTTAATTCAATGGAACCATTAGAAGAATCCACTTCAGCTTTTCCAAAATTAAATTTCGTACCTTTAATGGCACCGTTTAACGTTTTCACTTTTAATTCTTTAAATTCTGTATCCTGTAATGAAACACTACCATTCATTAGACGAACAGATAATTTTTCAAGTTTATCCTTTGGTACTAGCACCTTCACATTGACTTGAACAAGCTTTAATTGGCTCAAAATACGAAGTGATTGCGCTTCTTCTTTCACAACAAATTGCTCTAAGAAGTGATTACGAGTTTCTTCTTCACTTTCGTTCATCAAAGGTGCCTTTACCTTGCAAATCACCTGAATAGTTTCTCCTTCACTGGATTCCAATGAGAAGTTACCATTCGGTAATTCAACAATAATATTGTCCACATTGGCAGCAGCCACTTCTTCTGTATGGGTAAATTCAATTTTATCTCCAAATGGAGAAGCTACATCAAATTCCTTTACCTTTTTAACAGCCGTATTCATCATATCCATAAAAAGAGAACCGATTTGCGTTAAATCCTTACGAAAATCCTGCATTTCATCTTGGAAGTATTTCATAAAATCATCTTTTTTCTTGTCACCATCTTTTGATTTTTCTTCAAATAATGGCTCTTTTTCATTTGAAAAGGATTGCGTCTCTTTCGACACATCATTCATAACATGTTGAGTAGACTTGCCAGGTTGCTCTAATGCTTCTAATAATGTAATCGCCTCTTGTGCCGAAATTGTTCCTTTTTCTACAAGTTCTAAAATTCGTTGACGTTCATTTTGCATAAATAAATAGCCTCCCTCAGTTCGTTATACTATTTATACGATTCATCATGTGAAAAGTTTCACTGCAAAATTGAATAAATTGGGTCTTTTCATTTCAACATCGACAGGCTTTTACCTCTGAAGATTTTATTGCTCGTTTTTTAGATTAGTTGGATCACTTCTGACCTCTGTTTGAGTGGGTTCTTCACATTTCGAATCATTTTCAATCTGGATTGAGCGACTTTCCCCAATTTAAGATCACCTTTCAATCCAGATTAATCATTTCCGTTCGAATGTAAAAATCTTAAGACTTAGTAGCTTCTGCTAGCAATGCATCCATTCTCATACGATCACGTTCCAGAATTGGTTTTAAGTATTTGCCTGTATAGGAGCCTGCTACTTCTACTACCTCTTCAGGTGTACCAGTTGCAACAATCGTACCACCTTTGTCTCCGCCTTCTGGACCTAAGTCAATGATATAATCAGCTGTTTTAATCACATCCAAGTTATGCTCAATAACTAATACCGAATCACCGTTTTCAACAAGACGCTGTAAAACGACAAGTAAACGAGCAATATCATCGGCATGTAATCCTGTCGTTGGTTCATCTAAAATATAGAAGGATTTCCCTGTTGAGCGTCGATGTAATTCAGAGGCTAGTTTTACACGCTGCGCCTCACCACCCGATAAGGTTGTGGCTGGTTGCCCTAATTTCATATAACCCAACCCCACATCAACAATCGTTTGTAGCTTACGCTGGATCTTTGGAATATTTTCAAAGAACACTACTGCATTTTCAATTGTCATATCGAGAATATCTGCAATACTCTTATCTTTATACTTCACTTCAAGTGTTTCACGGTTATAACGTTTGCCGTGACATACTTCACATGGTACATAAACATCTGGAAGGAAATGCATTTCAATTTTAATAATGCCGTCACCACGACATGCTTCACAGCGACCGCCCTTAACATTGAAGCTAAAGCGTCCTTTTTTATAGCCTCGTACCTTTGCTTCATTTGTTGCTGCGAAAACATCGCGAATATCATCAAAAACACCTGTATAAGTTGCTGGGTTTGAACGAGGTGTACGACCAATTGGCGATTGATCAATATCGATTACTTTTTCAAGCTCATCGATACCTGTCACTTCTTTATGCTCGCCAGGCTTAACCTTTGAACGATTAAGCTTCTGTGCCAAAGATTTATATAAAATTTCATTTATCAGTGTAGATTTCCCTGAACCAGACACACCTGTCACTGCTACAAATAAGCCTAATGGAACATCTACTTTAACATTGCGTAAATTATTTTCCTTGGCACCTTTAATGGAGAGCTTTCGACCATTTGGTTGGCGTCTTTCAATTGGTAAAGGAATAAACTTTCTACCACTTAAATATTGTCCAGTTAAGGATTTTTCATTATTCATAACTTCCTGTGGTGTACCTGCTGCCACAATTTGACCGCCATGGACGCCTGCTCCAGGTCCTACATCGATGAGATAATCTGCAGCAAGCATCGTATCTTCATCATGCTCTACCACAATCAGCGTATTTCCAATGTCACGCATATTTTGTAATGTGCTAATCAGTCGATCATTATCTCGCTGATGCAAACCAATCGAAGGCTCATCTAAAATATAGAGGACTCCCGTTAATCGTGAACCAATTTGTGTAGCAAGGCGAATACGTTGTGCCTCTCCACCAGATAATGTACCTGCTGCACGACTCAATGTTAAATAGTCTAAACCAACATTCACAAGGAAGCCCAATCGTTCTTCGATTTCTCGTAAAACTAATCGAGCAATTTGCATATCCTTTTCAGTGAGATCAAGCTCTTTAAAGAAAGTGTCTGCTTCCTGAATTGAATATTGTGTGACCTCACCGATATGTTTATCAGCTACTTTCACTGCTAGCGTCTCAGGCTTTAAACGATACCCTTTACATGAAGGGCAAGCCTGCTGTGCCATGTATTTTTCCATCTGCTCACGAACATAATCGGATGTCGTCTCTTTAAAACGACGCTCAACATTGCGCACCACCCCTTCAAATTCAATCATTTGATCTCGCACATTGCCAAACTCATTTTCATAATGGAAGTGTATCTTGTCTTTTCCAGAGCCATATAAAACTTTATCCATCTTTTCCTTTGGCAAATCCTTCACAGGCACGTCCATTGGAATATCGTAATGATCACATACAGCTTTTAGTAATTGTGGGTAGTACTGCGAACTTGTTGGTTCCCATGGTGCGATGGCATGCTCTAACAAAGAACGATCCCAATCAGGCACCACTAAATCTAAATCTACTTCTTGTGTTGAACCTAAGCCATCACAGCTTGGACAAGCACCAAACGGACTATTAAATGAAAACATACGAGGCTCTAACTCACCAATAGAAAAACCACATAATGGGCAGGCATGATGCTCACTAAATAATAACTCTTCATGTTCCATCACATCGACAAGCACACGTCCATCTGCCAGGCGTAAAGCCGTTTCTAAAGAATCACTCAGACGAGCAGCAATCCCTTCCTTCATAACAACACGGTCCACTACTACTTCGATGGAATGCTTTTTATTTTTATCAAGTTCGATAGCATCATCTAAATCACGCAATTCCCCATCAATTCGTACACGAACAAACCCCTGCTTTTTTAAATCTTCTAGCAGTTTAACATGTGTACCCTTACGTCCAGAAACCATTGGTGCAAGGAGCTGCATCTTAGTTCTCTCAGGATAGGTTAATAAACGATCCACCATTTGCTCAATCGTTTGGGAAGTGATTTCTATGCCATGATTTGGACAAATCGGTTTACCAATACGTGCATAAAGTAAACGTAGGTAATCATAGATTTCCGTTACCGTACCGACAGTAGATCGTGGGTTACGACTTGTCGTTTTTTGGTCAATGGAAATAGCAGGCGATAAACCTTCTATCGCATCGACATCTGGCTTATCCATTTGTCCAAGAAATTGACGGGCATAGGCGGAAAGGGACTCAACGTAACGACGCTGGCCCTCCGCATAAATTGTGTCAAATGCTAGAGAAGACTTTCCAGAGCCCGATAATCCTGTTAAAACGACTAATTGGTCACGTGGAATTGTGACATTAATATTTTTTAAATTATGAGCACGTGCACCTTGCACGACGATTTCAGTATTTTTCACAAGTCATTCACCCTTCTACCTTCAATTCAAATATTGTATCTCGTAACTCAGCCGCACGTTCAAAGTCAAGCGCTTTTGCTGCTTCCTTCATTTCGACTTCTAGAGAAGCCAAGAGCTGTTCTCTTTCCGCCTTTGTCAGCTTTTTGCCTTTTGTTGCCTTTGTTACATAGGATTCCTCTTCTTCTGCTACTTGTGTTGCACGAATCACATCTGGGATTTTCTTAATGATCGTTTGAGGTGTTATGCCATGCTCCTCGTTATAAGCCATTTGTAACGCACGACGACGTTGCGTTTCATCAATCGCCTTTTTCATCGAGTCTGTTATATGATCCGCATACATAATGACATGACCATTCGCGTTACGAGCAGCACGACCAATGGTTTGAATCAATGAACGCTCTGAACGTAAAAATCCTTCTTTATCAGCATCTAAAATTGCCACAAGGGACACCTCAGGGATATCAAGACCTTCACGCAATAGATTAATACCTATTAGCACATCATACGTTCCTTTGCGTAGCTCACGGATAATTTCAATACGTTCTAGTGTCTTAATTTCTGAATGTAAGTATTCTACTTTTAAGCCCATTTCCTTCAGGTAAGCCGTTAAATCCTCAGACATTTTCTTCGTTAGCGTTGTCACTAAAACTCGCTCATCACGCGCAATTCGATCTTGTATTTCATCAATTAAATTATCAATTTGACCTTCAATAGGACGTACATCAATTAATGGATCTAATAATCCAGTTGGACGGATAATTTGCTCTACCATTTCTGGTGTATGCTCCAGTTCATAAGGACCTGGTGTGGCTGATACATAGATCGCTTGATGTACGCGGTTTTCATACTCTTCAAAACGTAATGGACGGTTATCTAGAGCAGATGGCAATCGGAAGCCATGTTCTACGAGCACTCCTTTACGTGCTTGGTCACCATTGTACATTCCTCGAACCTGTGGAAGTGTTACGTGACTTTCATCAACCACAAGTAAAAAGTCTTCGGGGAAATAATCTAACAAAGTATATGGAGTAGCACCTGCTTCACGCAATGTTAAATGACGTGAATAGTTTTCAATCCCAGAGCAAAAGCCCATTTCACGCATCATCTCTAAATCATAGCGTGTACGCTGTTCTAAACGCTGTGCCTCTAGTAATTTATCTTCTGCACGTAATAATGCAAGTCGTTCCTCTAATTCTTTTTCAATGTTTTCAATCGCTTTACGCATTTTCTCTTCTCGTGTAACGAAGTGAGATGCAGGGAAAATAGCAACATGCTCTCGATCCGATAAAATCTCTCCCGTTAGTGCATCTACCTCACGTATGCGATCGATTTCATCCCCAAAAAATTCCACACGAATACAATGCTCATCACGAGAGGCTGGGAAGATTTCCACTACATCTCCACGTACCCGAAATGTTCCGCGAGTAAAACTAACATCATTTCGCTCATACTGAACGTCTACAAGCTTGCGCAGTAGCTGATTACGTTCAATTTCCATACCCGTACGAATGGAAACAACCATTTCTCGATATTCTTCGGGAGAACCTAAACCATAAATGCAGGACACGGATGCAATAATAATGACATCCTCACGCTCAAACAATGCAGAAGTAGCAGAGTGACGCAGCTTATCAATTTCATCGTTAATGCTAGAGTCTTTTTCTATATAGGTATCTGTCTGCGGTACATAAGCTTCTGGTTGGTAGTAATCATAGTAGCTGACAAAATATTCAACGGCGTTATTTGGGAAGAACTCTTTAAATTCACTATACAACTGGCCAGCTAACGTTTTATTGTGTGCCATGATTAGTGTTGGTTTTTTGACTTGCTGGATGACATTCGAAATGGTAAACGTCTTACCTGTTCCAGTAGCACCAAGCAATGTTTGATGACGTTTGCCTGCTTTCACACCCTCCACTAATTCCGCAATGGCCTGTGGCTGATCCCCGTTAGGCTGATATGGCGCTTGTAAATCAAATGTTTGCACTCATGTCCCCGTCCTTTCTTCCAATTTGTACATATATTTTAGCATAGCAATATTAAAATTTCGAACATTTAACGAACGAATGTTTGTAAATTTTTTTTTCATCTCTAAAATTTTTATTACATAACAATACAGTCAATTTAACTTGTTACTCTTATAATAGCCGTTTTATTAGGTTTTCAAGCTTCATCGATGGATGGGATTTCCTGTTTTGCTTTATGTGCAGCTCACACTCTCTCAGGAGCCGGGCTATGTACTTTTAGAGCGACTCTCACTTTTTTATAAACAGCGTCTCAAACTTTTTAAATGACTTTCCCCATTCTATAAGCAAGATCACTTCTTCTAACCAAAACATACAATCTTCACATCCTCTGCAAATATTTTCAAAAGCAAAAAAATCCCACTCTCCAATAGATATGGAGAGCGGGTTCGTCAACATGATTCATCTTCTGTTTGGTGTAAGGAAGTTAGTTCGGATGCGTATTGATAAAATGCGTTTTCATCTTTTTCATCGAGTGCTCTATCTATCAGAACCATGAGCTGCTCTTGCCGATGCATACGCTGGATACGATTTAAAAATAAATCTAAATAAATCTCGTTTAATAATTTCTCTGCCTCATCAACTTTTTTCGACTGACCAACGGCTTTCAGAAAATCTGTATACGAATAATATTTATCCAACGATCCCACCTCGATCCTTTTCTAAATTATATGAAAATTGAATTTAAAAAGCAATGCTTACGATTCGAAAATATCTTGGATTAGCTATTAATCATTTTATATTTAGAGCAAATTCTCTAGGCATTTCGTGCTTTTCTGAACGATTTTCAACTATTTCATTTAATTTAAGAAAGTCATATTCTGTTTTACACTACCGTTATCACTAGAAAAAAGGAGGCACTCCCTATATGACAACTAACTTTGTAAACGGCTACTTAATTTCATTCAATACTTATTTGCTGCAACCTATTCAGCATGACTCCAAAGTCTTCACGCATGTGATTGATAAGCATAATGAGCTGATTGTTACACGCAAACCGATGCATGTCCTTCGAAAATCCTGTCTCTCATTAGGATCAACTTATGAAGCCGCAAAACAATCGGCTAAACGTTTTTTCGGCAATCAACACAAGCTACCAATCGTCGTGGCCTTTGATTATGGTTATCCCTGTATTTTTCTGCCAACTTATTCACCCAGCTCCATTCACAATATATGGATAGGGCTTCATGCAATTATTAATATTACACCTAGTGAATTGGGGTGTATTGTAACGTTAAAAAATGATAAACAAATCGAACTACCTATTCGTTATGCTTCCATTAGTAAACAATTTCTTAACGCATCTATGCTGTATAAATATTACATGAATGAACGAAAACAGCTGAGCCAAGATGCACCCTATCATCCACCCTTTTAACAAAAATTCCCCAAGAGCATCTCACTCTTGGGGAATCTGGGTATTAATTTATTTTTGAACGTAAATAGGCATTAATAAATGGATCTAAGTCGCCATCCATCACAGCACCCACATTACCTGTTTCTTCATTTGTACGATGATCCTTCACCATCGAGTATGGGTGGAAGACATACGAACGAATTTGGGAGCCCCAGCCTATTTCTTTTTGCTCACCGCGTATTTCATCTAATTGTGCCTGCTGTTTATCAAGTTCTAGTTGATATAGCTTCCCTTTTAACATCGTCATCGCTTTTTCACGGTTTTTAATCTGGGAGCGCTCAGCTTGACATTGTACGATCGTACCAGTAGGAATATGCGTAATACGGACTGCAGAATCTGTCGTATTAATATGCTGACCACCTGCACCTGTTGCACGATACGTATCAATTTTTAAATCCTCTGTACGAATATCGATTTCTATATTGTCGTCAAACTCTGGCATAACATCACAGGAAACGAAGGACGTATGACGGCGGCCAGACGAATCGAATGGAGAAATACGTACTAGACGATGCACACCCTTTTCCGCTTGTAAATAACCGAAAGCATTGTGACC
Source organism: Lysinibacillus sp. JK80 (assembly GCF_027557635.1). Classification (NCBI taxonomy): domain Bacteria; kingdom Bacillati; phylum Bacillota; class Bacilli; order Caryophanales; family Bacillaceae; genus Lysinibacillus; species Lysinibacillus sp. JK80. The sequence continues at coordinate 2,347,876 of NZ_CP058997.1, forward strand.
TTTAATCGACAATGTTACAGATTTAATCCCAGCTTCATCTCCTGGTAGATAGTCCACTGTTTCCACTTTAAATCCTCGCTTCTCAGCCCATCGTGTATACATACGTAATAGCATTGAACCCCAGTCCTGTGACTCCGTACCACCAGCACCAGGATGCAGCTCTAAAATGGCATTGTTTTGATCGTATGGGCCACTTAGCAGTAATTGAAGCTCAAAATCAGCCATCTTTTGTTGGAATTCTGCTAGTTCTTTGCCTAGTTCTTCTTGTAATTCTTCGTCTGGTTCTTCACGCAAAAGTTCCAGTGTCATATCTAAATTTTCATGTGTTTCCACTAAATCTTTATATTCATTGACAATAGCTTTTAAGCCATTTCCTTCATTGATAATCACCTGAGCACCTTGCTGATCATCCCAAAAGCCTGGCTCTAGCATCATTTCATCTAGCTCCTGAATACGTGCCTCTTTGTTCTCTAAGTCAAAGAGACCCCCTAAAGTCCGCCAATTTTTTGGCTGTAGTGTCTAACACATTGCGTACATCTGCTAATTCAATCATCGTTAAATCCTCCGAACGTTAGTCATGGAGCTAACACTTTATTCATAAAGCTCCGTATCTTTTTATTATAACGTTTTTAGAAACGAAAACATACTATCTAGCAGATGTTTTGTGGAATTAAGTCAACTATCCTGCGTCTCGTCCTCAAACATATTCTTGGCAAGACGTTGAAATACTTTCACACGGTCATACTGAACAAGTAAATATTTTGTTCGTTTCTCTAGTCTATATTTTAATAAAAAAGCTCTTTGAATCCGAGACTCTAACGCATTGACACTGACATCCACAATAAATTCCTTGCCATTCATAAAAGTAACCTTTGTCCTCTTTTTATCCACAGCGACATAGTCATCTATATGATGAACTGCGAACCAGATACAGTCAGGGTGTAAAGGAGACCTACTAGGAAACCATAAAATATTACAACGTTCGTGCACGACGATAGGATTTTTATTAAGCTTGCCTAGGATCATTTTCGAACCATCGAACGCTCCTCTTAAACTAGAACCAAAATAACGCAGATTAAAGTCCAATAATTTCGTTGGTGGTAACGTAGATATATACTCATTATTTTTCTCATACACCTGCGTACATAAATTTCCAAAGGAATCATACACAGGCATATACATCATTGTTTCACTATTCATAATATCTTTTTTATGCATCTATAGTCCCCCTTTATACATTTTATGTTGCTTCCAGTCAAAATAAAAAGGAATATACAAATATGCGTACATTCCCGCTATTTTCAATGAGTAAGATTGCTTGAAAATTCCGATCCTCCTTAAGACTTAGTATCACCATCAAAAATTCAGGATAATAATAGGATAAATAACTTGTACTATATACCTATTATTACAGCTATTGTATACCCATATTTTTCAATTGTCTATAAATTCTGACTTTTTATACTAAAATTTCTTCATTTTTAAGTAATTTTAAAAAGAAAAAATCATTTCAACACGTAGTTAAAATGATTTTTTCACCTAGATATTATTGAGCTGTGCCATGACAGTTTTTAAATTTCTTGCCGCTACCACATGGACATAAATCATTACGGCCAATGTTTTCAGCTTTACGTACTGGTTGCTTTTTCGGCGAAGCGCCACCTTCTTCTTTTGGATTAACAGCCTGCCCCTTTGCCACCTCTTCACGCTCCAGATTATTGCGGATTTCTGCTTTCATCGCATATTTCGCAACATCCTCGCGAATAGAGGCTACCATATCCTCAAACATCGCAAAGCCTTCTTGTTGATATTCACGAAGTGGATCGTTTTGACCATAAGCACGCAGATGGATACCTTGACGTAGTTGATCCATTGCATCAATATGATCAATCCATTTTGTATCGATTGATCGTAATAAAATAACCTTTTCAAACTCACGCATACGCTCTGGTGTCAGTTCTGCCTCTTTTTCATCATAACGAACATGAACAGCATCAGAGATTAGCTGATTAATATCTTCAGCAGACTTGCCTTGGAAATCAGATACTTTAAGTTGACCTTCCTCTAAAAGATTAGCCGCTACAAAGTCTTCAATAGCCTTTAGGTTCCAATCCTTCTGTTCACCTTGAGTATACAGGCTAACAACATTATCAATTGTTTCTTGAATCATAGACTCAACAAGCACACGCATATTTTCTGTTTCTAGTACATCATAACGCTCTTTATAAATAATCTCACGTTGCTGACGTAGTACATCGTCATATTGTAATAAGCGTTTACGCGCATCAAAGTTATTACCCTCGACACGTTTCTGCGCTGATTCTACAGCTCTCGACACAACTTTAGATTGCAATGGCTGGGAATCATCCATACCTAAGCGCATCATCATCGACTTCATATTATCAGAGCCAAAACGACGCATTAAATCATCCTCTAAGGATAGGTAGAATTGTGTAACCCCTGGATTCCCTTGACGACCAGAACGTCCACGAAGCTGATTATCAATACGACGTGATTCATGTCGCTCTGTACCGATTACCGCTAAACCGCCAATTTCGAGTACTCCTTCGCCAGGTTTAATATCGGTACCACGTCCAGCCATGTTAGTTGCAATTGTCACTGCACCCTTTGTACCAGCGTTCGCAATGATTTCAGCTTCACGTTCATGATTTTTCGCATTTAATACATTATGAGGAATTTTATGTTTATCCAATAGTTTAGAAATAATCTCAGACGTTTCAATAGCAACTGTACCAACAAGAACAGGTTGACCAGCTCTATGACGCTCTGCGATATCAGCAGCAACTGCTTTATATTTCCCTTCCATCGTTGCAAAAATCAAGTCAGCACGATCATCACGAGCAATCGGTTTATTCGTCGGAATAGCGACAACATTCATATTGTAAATATTACGGAATTCCTCTTCCTCTGTTTTCGCTGTACCTGTCATCCCTGCAAGCTTTTGATACATACGGAAGTAGTTTTGGAAGGTAATTGTCGCCATTGTCATCGATTCATTTTGAATCTCAACGCCTTCTTTAGCCTCAATCGCTTGGTGTAAGCCATCAGAATAACGACGACCCTTCATCAAACGACCAGTAAAGCCATCAACGATCACAATTTCGCCATCCTGCACAACATAATCGACATCATTATGCATACTAACATGCGCCTTTAATGATTGATTGATCGCATGATTTAAACGAACATGTGTCAAATCAAATAGATTATCGATGCCAAATGCTTTTTCTGCCTTTTCCACACCTGCATCTGTTAACGTAACACCTTTTGTGGACTCTTCATACGTATAGTCTGTCTCTGCATTTAACATACGCACAAACGCATTAGACTGTTTATAAAGCTGTGCTGATTTCCCAGCTTGACCCGAAATAATTAATGGCGTACGAGCTTCATCAATTAAGATCGAGTCCACCTCATCAATGACAGCATAGTGCAATGGACGTTGTACACGTTCCTCTTTGTAAAGCACCATGTTATCACGTAAGTAGTCAAATCCTAGCTCATTGTTTGTACTATACGTAATATCTGCCTCATAAGCAGTACGTTTTTCATCTTTTGAAAGGCTATTTAAATTAAGCCCAACAGATAAGCCTAAGAAATTATAAAGTTGTCCCATTTCAGCAGCATCACGACTCGCTAGGTATTCGTTGACTGTTACAACATGTACACCTTTACCAGTGATGGCATTTAAATAAACAGCCATTGTCGCTGTTAAAGTTTTACCTTCCCCGGTTTTCATCTCCGCAATATTCCCCTCATCAAGAGCGGCTGCCCCCATGATTTGAACGCGGAATGGGTACATTTCTAATACACGTTTTGCCGCTTCTCGACAAACAGCAAACGCTTCGGCACGAATCGACTCTAAATGCTCACCCTCAGCATAGCGCTTTTTAAATTCATCTGTTTTCGCTTGTAGTTGATCATCTGAAAGCTGTTCCATTTGAGAAGCGAAACGCTCAACTTGGTCAGCGATTTTTTCTAATTTTTTTAGCTCACGTTTATTGAAATCAAATAATTTATTTAATAGGTTTGCCATGAATGTTTTTCACTTCCTATATAGATTCAACTTTCATTTTACCATTGTGTAACAGTTTCATGCAAACTGTCACCTCGGCTACATATGATTGTCATACCAAAAAAAGGCCCTCGCCATCGCGAGAGCCTTCGTCATCATGAAGTTTTAAGTTGTTTCAATTAAGCCATATTTTCCATCTTTACGTTTATATACAATATTTGTGCCGTTCGATTCAGCATCTGTAAAGACATAGAAATCATGTCCAAGCATATTCATTTGTAGAACTGCCTCTTCTTGATCCATAGGTTTTAAATCAAATTGCTTTGTACGAACAATTGAGTATTCTTCTTCCTCTGACACAGCATCAGCGGCTGCTTGAGTAGTAGCAAAATAAAGGCCTGCACCTTCACGCTCGCGGAATTTACGGTTTACTTTTGTTTTATGCTTGCGGATCTGACGCTCTAATTTATCAACAATTAGATCAACAGCAGCATACATATCATTATGACGCTCTTCAGCACGAAGAGTTAGATTCTTCATTGGAATAGTAACTTCCACTTTAGTTTGTTTGTCATTGTAAACCTTTAAATTGACATTAGCGTTGGCATTAACATCTTCGTTAAAATAGCGTTCAACTTTATCGATTTTGTTCTCAACATACTCTCGAATAGCTGGAGTTACCTCAATATTTTCACCACGAATGTTAAAGTTTAACATGTAAACTCCTCCTTTATAACTGCTATACTATCTATTTCTACACAAGTGTGTGAAATTCCTCTAAAATCATTCTTTTTTTTACAAAAATTTTTATAAATTATTATTTTGTTTTTTCGCTTCTGCTGCTTCCTTTTTTCGTCGAAGCTTTAGTTCTTCAACAATCAAATCTTCCACGGGTCCTTGATTATTGAAATAGATGCCATATTGCTTGCCACTCCCAAATGGACGACTCCAAATCACTTCTCCATAAGCGCGAACTTCTTGTGTATCAAGCACAAAATGGATATCTAATGGAGGAGGGGTTATACCTAAATCCACTTCCGTAAACATCTTTAATCCACGTGGGCTTATATCCAACAAGTCAGCCATAGCCGTTTGTCCATGATTAACCTTCCCATTCTCATAAATAGCAAAAGTTATTTGAATAGGCTCCTTAAATTTAAATCGGAAACCTTCTTGACGCTTAAAAATCATATTCCCACCCCAGTACTCTTTTAAACATGTTTATTGCTTTGATTATGCCATGATGCCCAACTAACAGCCACAGGGAATAAGTAACATATTTTACCGTTGAATAGCCTAATTTATGACTATTTCATGATAATATCGATTTAACAAAAAAGAGACCATCACTTTCGATGGTCTCTAATTGTGTCTAAATTTGTCCGCTGTTTCCCTGACCAAATTGCTGTTGTCGATTAATGCGAATAACTTCCTTCCACGTATCGCGAAACTCCGTCACCAATCCTTCCACTTCTTCAATAATGGCTACATCATCTAGCATATTGGCTTCCATTAAACGTTGGTTCATATATTCATATAATGCTAACATATTTTTAGAAATAGCATAATCCATGTTTAATGTCACTATTAACTCTTGAATAATAGCTTGCGCTTTTTGAATATTGGTATTTTTAGCTTGAATCTTTTTTTCTCGAGTAGCTATCTTAGCCAGATGTAAAAACTTCAAGCAACCATTATAGAGCATCAGTGTTAGTTCTCCGGGAGAAGCAGTAGAAACAGTATTTTGTTTATAGGCATTTTGCGCCGATAAATTAGCTGACATAAAAGGTCAACCCCTTTTTTAGAATATATTGACATTTATTTTTTCGAATATTACCATATATAATATATATCACAAAGCTCTCCCATCAAATTTCTACTTTTTTGAGAAAAGTCGTAATATATAAATTCGTAAACATTGATTTGTACAATTTGCACTTATACCTATCTATATACATCAATTTCCTTATCTAAAGAATCAGTGATTATATGATTTTGGTTATCTAAATGTTATTTGTGATTATTCAATAGTAAGTCACATCACATCTTTAAATTTACTAATTTTTTTTATCATAATACATCCCATCCATTACTCGCACACTAGCAAAAGGATTATAATATTGAGATTCATTTTTTTTAGCTTTTTGTAGATTTGTTAAATCCTTCTTAATGGAATTTATTACAATCTCCAATCTTTCTTTAATTCCATTATCTAATTCTAGTAATTTACAATGAATACGATTTTGCTTGTCAAAGCGAAAACCACCTTCTTGTACTAACATATCTATAATAATTTTACGTTGATCCAGAAGCTCATGTATATGTGCAATATATTCATCACGTTCTTCACTAATTAGTGTATCGTCTAAAACTTTATATAAGTTCGTCGATACTTGTAATAGTTGTTCTACTAGTTGCATAGTACACCTCTATTTCACTTAATGACGACTCTTATTTACCTTTGCATAAAAATACTTGATTGTTCACTGGCTTTGTTCATTGCTTGCTCCATAGCTGTGAATTGTTTCCAATACATTTGCTCAATCGTTTCTAATCTTCTTTTTAAATTATCCATTCGCTCAGTTGTTGCTTTCAAATCTCGACCAATACTAAATTTTTCATCGGCCATATTTGCTCGTCCAGCTTTATCCTCAATAGCAAGTTTAAAACCTTCCAATGAATCACGTAGTTTTTTAACAAAACCACGTGTATCTGTTGTAATGGTCTCCTCTACACCAGTATCTGGGTTCACTTTTGTCACAGTACCATTTTTATTTCCAGTACTTGTAAGGAGTTGCTCAACAGCATCTGGATTTTCTGTTAAGGCTTGACGCAATTTCTCCTCATTAATCTCAATCATACCACCATCGTTATAATTTTGAGTTGTAGTAATCCCAATTTTATAAAGGGTGTTATAGTTTGTATCCTCGACTGCGGGATTAGACTGGTAGAGTAAAGAGCGCATATTAGATAAACCATCGCGCAAAATACTATCTCTACTTAGTAAACCACTTTTCGCTTTTTCATCCCAAAGTTTTACTTCACTCTCAGACAGCTCTTTCCTTTGTTCATCCGTTAGTGGTGGATAATCTCGGTATCTTGTTTCATTTGTTTGATCCATTAAGTCTTTGACAAACCCATTATAGGTCTTCACAAAATCTTTCACCTTATCTACCATCTCATCTACATTGCTTGTCGCAGTGATTGTAACGGCAGGACCTTGGTCAAATTTCTCCTTTAATGTAATATTATAACCAGAAATGGAGAAGGTGTTGGATGTACGTTCCGTTTCGATACCATTAACTGTGAAAACAGCATTTTGTCCCGCTGTTGCACTAGCTTTTTTACTTGTATCTGGATTAGCAAAATCAGCTGCTGAAAATCCTAGAGCATCTGCACCGACAAGCTCGATTTCCTCCCCATTTATTACATCACCTGTATTTTTAGCGGTAAAGGAGAATCGGCCATTTTCAAAAATGGCTGTCACACCAGCATTACTAGTATTAACTTTATTTATAAACTGATCCACTGTCATATCTTCTATAATGCTAATTTTTGTAGCTTCTTTTGCAAGTGTCCCATTATTTTGAATCGCTTTAATATCTATCGTTGAACTTGTTACACCTAAATCGCTTAATTTTGTTGAGCCTGTTGCTGTTTCAGTTTTTACTGTTTTTGCTCCTACTAGACGACCTGCAGTTGCTAGTTGTTTTACTTCTTCAATGCTTATTGTACCTGACGCACTTCCAGTTGCTTTAGCATCGACTAATTTAGAGTTAGAACTAGAAGCCGTCTTACTATTAAGTTCCTTTAACACTAAATTGTCAGCCATATACGTATCAAATGCTCTGATTTTTGTATTAACAGCTCGGTAAGCATCACGTTGCCATTCCCCTATTTGCTTATTTTGAAATAGTCTGTCTAATGGTGCTCGTTGTGTTCTCATCATTTTTTGTACAAGTCCATCAATATCCATTCCCGAGACCAAACCGCCAATTCGATTTACCATAATCATTTTCCTCCTTAATATTGAATACGTTTAGATTTTTTCGTCTACTATCAACCCAAGCATCTTTTGCATTTCATAAAAGGCATCTAATAACTTTTTAGGTGGAATCTCTTTTACAACCTGATCCGTTTCCTTATTTACAACCGTTACATAAAAGCGATCTAACCCTTCATGATAAACAAATTTTGCCGTATTGCTGTTTGCCTCCAACACATTATTCATCGTATCAACTGCTTGTTGTAGTTTTTCTTTTGAAATTTCTTTTTCTTCTACAGTAACTAACGCTGTTTCTCCACTTGGTGTTGAACTTATATGAGTATAATCGGTAGATGTTATTTTCTCTGATGCTTTGGTTGGAGTTACGTTGCCTCCTTCTGTAGGCTGCCCTTGCGATGTAATACGCATTGAATTCACCTCACATATATATTTTTTTACTTGCTTCTATTATCGGAAGTAATTTCTATAAGTTTCATGTTTTTTTGCGAAACGGCTAAATTCCCCACAATTTTCAGGAAGCGCCACAGGAATTATATTTTATTCAACGAGCGGTTGCATGATATTCTCACAAACCAAAAAATCTTTCTCCACATCAATATCAAAAGATCGTTCTTCTGGCATTTCATATGCAACTGTTTCTGAGGTAATAAAGCTTTCCGTTTTCTTTAATTCTTCCACTTTCGCCACATATACAGCGCCATTTAAAATATATGCTTTCGGTAATTCTTGCCTTCTTACTACTAATGGCGAATCTATTAATGGTTGCATAACATCATCTTTATTTAATGTGTACATCCAATATGGCGATTGTGACGCCTCTGCAACAGAAACACAAAAATCCCCATCATTTTTAAACATTTTTTCGATAGTCCCATCAATATCTTCAGCTGTTCTTAATGGTGAAGTTGGTTGGAGCACTACTACATAATCGTAATCTGGACATTGTTCTAACGCATGCAAAATGGGCGCTACACCTGGTGTATCATCCTCAGCTAAATGGGCGGGTCTAATGAAAGGAACTTCTGCACCGTATTCAATAGCGACTGTACTAATTTCTTCATCATCCGTCGAAACAATTGTTGTCGTAATATATTTCGATCTTTTAGCCGCTTCAATTGTCCAAGCAATGAGTGGCTTTCCTGCTAGTAGTCTTATATTTTTACCCGGTACTCCTTTTGATCCTCCACGCGCAGGAATTACAGCTAAACATCTTGCAGTCATATATCCAACCTCCCAAACTCTTCATTCGCCCGATAAAAATCATCCATCTGCCCAATATCCAACCAGTATTCATGAATTGGAAATGCTGCTGTTTTTTTACCTCTTGCCATCAATTGCTCAAACAATGTCGGCATATCATAAAACTCATATTGTGGTATAAAATCTAATACCTCAGGACTTAAAACATAAATACCTGCGTTTATAAAACTACGATGTATAGGTTTCTCTTTTATATTGACAAGATTCGCGCCGTTCGTTTCAATCACACCGTACGGAATTTGAAACTCATACTCCCGCACACACATCGTCGCAATCGCTTCGTGCTCTTTATGAAACTGCATGAGTTGATCAAAATTAATTTGTGTCAGCAAATCGCCATTCATGACAAAAAAAGGTGCTACCGGGCGCTCTTTTAATAACGACAATGCCCCGGCTGTCCCCATCCTCTTTTGTTCTTCTATATATTCAATCGAAATTCCAAAAGGCTCACCATCTTGGAAATACTCTTGAATCATCTCTTTTTTATAATTAACCGAAAAAATAAAGTTCGTGTAGCCATGTTGCTTGAAGCTATCAACGATTGTTTCGACAATTGGCTTATTCCCCACTTTCAACATCGGTTTCGGTACGTCATTCGTTAATGGACGTAGACGTGTGCCTAAACCACCCAACATTAAAATAACACTATTTTTATTTTCACCAATATTTTGCCACTTATCAAAAAATACAATATCGATTAATTGTTTTGCACTATCTACAATCGGTAGCTGCTTCAGCTTCTTTTTTTGCATCAACTGTTTATACTTATAAGGTTTTTGCCCAGCTAGAGCGGTAATAGGTGTTGTATTCATCACTTCATCAATCGATACATCTAGCCCTTCACCGCGCAAAATACCACGCCGAATATCCCCGTCCGTCACAGTACCAAGCAAATGCTGTTCGTCGTCTACAACAACTGCAAACTGAAGTGAAGATGCATCAATAACTTGCATTGTTTCTAGTAGTGTATAATTTTTTTTCACAATAATTTGTTGCCACTGTTTCATTATTTACACTTCCTTCGCTGGCACACCATACGCCGTCTTATTATCTTCTATATTTTTCAAAACGACTGCTCCAGCTCCTATTAAACAGCCTTTTCCAATCGTTATATTTTGAATAACAGTAACGCCTGTACCGATATGCGTCCCTTCACCTATAGTCACTGCACCAGATAATACAGCCCCTGGTGCGATATGTATGTGCTCTCTAATCATGCAATCATGATCAATTTGAGCACCTGTATTAATAATAGTATTATCGGCAATTTTGACGTTTGTTTGAGCAATTGTACCTGCCATCATTTGTACACCTTCGCCTAAAGTAACAGAAGAGGCGATAATGGCAGTCTGGTGGATGACAGATTTAAAACTGTAACCTAACTGTGTAAAATGTTGATAAATTTTAGTGCGTAAACTGTTAGGTCCCACCATACCAATTCCTAACACTAAATCAATCTCTTTTGGATTATATTGCAGCACAATATCGTCTTGCCCTAAATAACGAAGGTTAAAAGAATTATCTTCTTCATTCAGTGCGGTAAAGCCAATAATTTTCTCATCTTGCGCTAGTAATGTTTCTGTTAAAACCGATGCATGTCCACCGTTGCCAATAATAATAAGCGGTTTATTCATCAATCATCGCATCCTCTGCATAATTTTTAGTAGCAGTTTTACCAATATATCCCCAGTACTTTGATGGCGCGATCCCATTACCGGGACGTTTCACGGTTAAGTTCATTTCTGAGAATACTTCTCCTACTTGTATCGCCTTTTTCGCGACTAAGCTTTTACGGGCTGGCTGGCGATTTTGCAGCTCAACTGCTGTCGGCTCTTTTACACCATCGCCGAGTGCCTCTTCAATTTCACGTATTCCCTGTACCATCGTTTTCAATTCTTGTGGATTTAATGATGCGACATGGTCAGGTCCTTCCATTTTCTTATCTAAAGTAAAATGTTTTTCAATAACTGTTGCACCCATAACTACAGCTCCGATGGGTATAATAATGCCTTCCGAATGATCAGAAAAACCAATAGGCACTTGGAATGTTGTACGTATTGCATCCATAGCCTTTAAGTTAATAGAATGTACAGGTGCTGGGTATTGTGTTGTGCAGTGTAGCACTGTTACATATTTTTGTAGCAGTTCTTTCGCTATCAATGTTTTATAAAACGCTTCAACTTCAGTAGTATCAACACTCTGCTGTGGATAAGCTAGACCATATGCAATAAACGCTAGTGCTTCATGTATCTCATCCACCGTCGCCATACCTGTAGATAAAATAATTGGACGTTGCTTTGTCGCAATGTAATGGATGAAGGGCGAATTCGTTAGCTCACCAGATGGAATTTTCACAGTCTGCATCGCTAATTGGTCTAATAAAAAATCGACACTTTCAAAATCAAAAGGTGTCGATAAAAAAGCGATGTTTTGCTCATCACAAAATGCATGAAGTTCTACAAATTCGTCAAATGTTAGCTCAAGTTTTTTGAGCATCGCATATTGTGATGTAGCTTCACCTAGATTTTCAACTTGATAGTCTGCTTGTTGTGCTTCTTTCGTCACTAAAGTTTCAGCCTTGAATGTCTGAAACTTTACAGCATCCGCGCCTGCATCTTTTGCGACAAGGACGAGCTCCTTTGCTAACTCTAGCGAACCATTATGATTTACACCGGCTTCTGCGATGATGTATGTTTTAGTCATAGATCATAAAACTCCTTTACTACTGTAAATGACGGTAACTCTTTTAAAATTTTTATAATTTTTTTAGACACCTGACCATCTCCAAATATTTGTTCATACGGCTCATTAAATGATAGGGCTTGTTCAATCGCATCCACGATATCTTCCGTTCTTAAAGCCACATCGAACACGGAACTTGGTCGCTCTCGTCCCTTTTGTCTTGTCCCACAATTAACTGTCGGTGTTTCCAAGTATGGAACCTCGATTAATGCGCTTGAAGAATTACCAATGACAACTTGTGCATGTTTTACAGCGCTTAAATAGCGCAATTGCCCTAATGAATCATATAATTGCGCATTTGGGTGGTCATTAACGAATTGCTGAATCGCTTCATTGATCGCTCTGCCACCATTATCTGCATTTGATTTTGTAAATAATAAGTTAACTTCTGGATAATTTTCTAATGCTGCTAAAAGCTTAAAGATTCCTCCCGTTTCCCCGTTCGTTTCTGGATGATATGTAATTAAAAACAATGGTTTATTTTCATCTACAGAAAGCTGCTCATATAACGAAGCTTTTGTTAATAAGTCAATAGTCATAACATTTTCTATGCCAATCGCTCCAACATTAAACACACGCTCTGGATTCTCACCAAGTTGGATAACACGCTTGCGATGAGATGCTGTGCTCGTAAAGTGCCATGTTGCCATTTTCGTAATTGAATGCCGTATCGCATCATCATATGCGCCGTACGTACACTCTCCCCCGTGCAGATGTGCAATTGGGATTTGCATAATGAGAGCGGCCTGTGCAGCAGCTAACATTTCAAAGCGATCACCTAATATAATGAGTAAATCTGGTCGTAATCGAGTGAAGGCATCCGCAAAGCCAATCGTCGCAAGCCCTATTGACTTTACCACGCTATTCGCACTATCCCCCGACAGCAGCATCTCTACTTTCTCATCAATCACAAAGCCATCACGTTCAATTTGTTCGTATGTATTGCCAAATTCAGGAGATAAATGCATCCCAGTTACGACTAACTGCAACTGGAATGCATCATCTTCTTTTATCTTCTTCATCAATGGATATAATAAACCGTACTCTGCTCTTGTACCTGTCATAACGCATATTTTCATATCAAACAACTCCATTTAGAATTAATTGATTACAATCAATTCGCTTATGCCAAAATCCATTTCTCATATCTGTAAAACCCTTTTCTGTAGTGAATCCTAAAATAAAACCATTCTCAATTAAAATCGGCAACAATTCCACTTGCATTTGAATTGACTGCTCACCACCACCAAAAGACGGTGTATACAGTTTCACCTCTTTATTCAATAATTTTTCTAAGTAGTTTTTACAACCACGTATTTCTTTATCATAAAAACCCTGTGGATTCCCTTCATATGGTAAGTGATTCACACTATGAACACCTATAGACATACCACTAGCATCCATCTCAAGAATTTCTCTCTCTGATAAATAAAATTCTTCTATAAAGTTTTCAAGTGTGTGATAAATAGAAGTTACTTTCCTCTCTAAATAAGGACGACTTTGCTTCTGACCAATAAAAATTAAATAAATATTTGACATAACGTCTATATTCATTCATCTCATATGAATAAATATCACTCTTATTTTTAATTTCAGTTACATTGACTTGTTTCATCAAATTTATTCATAATTTCACCTCAATTGCTGTGCTAGGTATATTGATAACCTTTCTCTTTAATTTCTCCGTCACCATCAAATCCATCCTCGGACAACCTTTATACATCCCTAACTCATGCATCGGCGTCCAAATAGGTCGACTCATGATACCTTCATCATTTAATAACTGTAAAACTTCATCTCGCTTATACGTTTCATCAAGCACTATCGTCTGTAACCAGTAATTGCTTGACGTATGAACCGGTTCTTTCATTAAGCGCACGCCATCTATAGTTGCGACAAGCTCATCATAGAAGTTTGTGAGCGAACGCTTTTGCTCAATAAATATTCGGAGCTTTTCTAACTGTGCACACCCCAGCGCAGCATTAATATTTGGCATACGATAGTTATAGCCGATTTCATCGTGGACAAATTCCCACTTGTGTGGCACTTTGGCAGTTGTTGTGATGTGCTTCATATAATTAGCGAGCTCCTCGTCATCTGTCAAAATTGCACCGCCGCCACCTGTCGTCATAATTTTATTGCCATTAAAGCTCATCGCACTTACTTTACCAAATGTCCCTGTATGCTTCCCTTTATAATAGCTACCAAGTGATTCTGCCGCATCTTCTACGAGAACAATATGATACTTTTCACAAATAGCGACGAGCTCGTCCATCATACAAGGGTGACCGAACGTGTGCATTGGCACAAGTGCTTTTATACGACGGTTCGTCTGTTTATTAAAAAGCACACCACCGCGCATTTCGCCAATTTGTACTAAGTACTGCTCAAGCTTCACAGGGTCTACACCAAGTGTCTCTTCATTCACATCCACAAAGTGCGGCACAGCTTGCAAGTAACTCACTGCATTCGCTGTCGCAATAAATGTTAAAGAAGGCATGAGTACTTCATCTTGAGCCTCAACTCCAACTGCCTTTAGGGCGATATGCAGTGACGCCGTACCGTTCACGACAGCTACCGCACGTTTCACACCGACAAATTTCGCCAAGTCTTCCTCAAAGCGTGTGACATATGCCCCCACAGACGACACCCAGCCAGTTTCTATACAGTCTGTTACGTATTCGACTTCTTTTTCATTGAATGTTGGTTCGTGTAATGGAACAAATTCTTTCCCGTATAACTGTTTAATGTTATGAGCAAATTCTATCCATTGTTTCGTCATATGTTATACACATCCGCCTTATATTGTGCTAAATTTTTAGGATTCGTAAACCATTCAATCGTTTCTTCTAGTCCTTGTCGGAAGCCTTTTTTCCCACCGTATTGTGGTGTCCAATTTAATAGCTCTCGCGCTTTTTGATTATCGGCCCAAAGACGCTCAACCTCGCTCTTTTCGGGACGTAGGCGTTGTTCATCTGTCTCAATCGTCAAATCTACATCCATAATGTCAGCAATCATTTCAGCTGTCTCACCAATCGATACTTCATAGTTCGAACCGATATTAATAACTTGCCCAATCGACTTTTCAGATTGCATAACAGAAATAAAGCCTTGCACAGTATCTTTCACATAGTTAAAATCACGAGTCGGACTCACTGCACCAAGCTTAATTGTCGTTTGACCACTCGCGAGCTGGCTAATAATTGTCGGTATTACCGCGCGTGCTGATTGACGTGGGCCATACGTATTGAAGGGACGAATAATAGAAACAGGTGTGTCAAATGAGCGATAAAATGATAACGCCATTTGATCTGCCCCAATTTTCGATGCTGAATACGGCGACTGTCCTTGTAGTGGATGATTCTCGTCAATTGGCACGTACATAGCTGTACCATATACTTCACTCGTAGATGTGTGGACAACCTTTTCTACATTTAATTCTTTTGCCGCTTGCACGATATTCAACGTCCCAGTTACATTAGTATCAACATACGTCGCTGGTGAGTGATATGAATAAGGTATTGCAATAAGTGCCGCTAAATTTAGCACATGTGTACAGCCTTTCATCGCTTCTTTCACACCGTAAGGATCGCGAATATCTCCAGAGAATACGTTAAGTTGTGATTTAATATCTTGCGGCGCTTGGTCAAGCCATCCCCAAGAGTTAAATGAATTGTAGTAAACAAATGCTCGTACTTCGTGACCTTCACGTACAAGCTGCTCTGTTAGATGTGAGCCGATGAACCCGTCGGCGCCAGTGATTAATATTTTCGCCATAAAAAATCCCCTGCTTATTATTGTATTATTTGCACTTCTTCTTCAAAGAATGGTGTGATTTCATATTCAAATAAATCTGCTACTAACACCCAATCTTTTTTACTCAATCCTTCATTAATTTCCGTTAAAAACATTTGAATTTGCTCTATAGGAAAATTAAGTTCAATATTATGTTCCTTCAACAATGGTTTTAACTCCATCAACCATAACATACCTTCAGAAAAATCTTGAATAGCTAATAGTGCTTCATCATGCTTCCCAGCTGCTAATTGTTCTGCTATATACTGTGCACCGTGGGGGATATTGTAAATATACTCATTATAACTTGCAATCACTTCTTGTAAGTCTGTCATGAACGTGTACCTCTCTCTTCGATTTCTAATAATACTTCTTGTGTATAACGTCTAGCTTTCTGGAATACCACTAATAATTTTTCATATAATGCTTTACTTTGATTATAAACACGCTCATATGTCTGTTCTAGTGTTTCATTTTTTCCTTTCTTATAATCTTTACGCGTTTCTAAAATAATAAGGTATATGACACTATCTAGAAGTACTTGATCATACAATTCAATTAATTTCTCGTCAATTTTATCTAGCTTTTTGAGAACAGGTTTTGTAAATTGAATGTTAGATTTCTTTTCCCTTAATATCGAAAGTGCTCTTTGAAGTTGATGTTCCAATTGACGATATACATCCATTTCATCTTCAAAGAATTTTTTTAATTGCGTTAAAGAGACTGTTTGTTTCTCATAGCTGGCATCTTGCAATTCTTTCGTTTGTAAAAGGTCCGCATACTCCTGACAAAAATCTTGGAATGTTTTTTGCGGCATTCCTTCAATTTTACTGCCACCCTCTGTACAGTTATAAATGACATGGTTGTTTTTTAACACTTCATAAATTTCCTCGAATTGCTGGCGCATTGAATTAAACGTTAAATCTGTATAAACTTTATCTCCATTATACCCTTCTACTTCATAAGCATGATTTCTAATTAGCCAATTTTCATCAATTTCTACATACCCAGCATTGTCTGCTGCATGTGTTTGATTATTTGTAAATGCTAAATCTTGTCCAATTAATGCGACAGGACCACTTGAGATAAACGTAGCAACATGGAGCGCTGTATGTGCACAGCTCCCCCCATTGAGCATAATCGGTATTTTAATCCCTAACTTTTCCTCGCAATAATCTAAAATTGTATCTTCTATCCCCATACCATAAAAATACAAATTATTTTGATACTTCTCAGTTATTTTGTAATGGCTACTAAGCGCCGTAATTAATTTTGATTTTCCTATTTCTAGGTTTTTAAAATGCAAATCATAGTTAATTTGTGCACCGTCAATTGTCAAGACATAATCTGGTTCAATGCCTGCTGCAAGTAAGGATTTAGTCGTAGAACCTGCTGCGATAATGACAACTTGATCTGCAATTTTCTTTAGTAAAGGAAGCTGCTTTGTTAATGATGGCCCACCTGAAGCGACAATAACAGGCTGTGTATAGCGTTTATATAAACGATTCAAGCTTTCTGCACCATTCAAGTATTGAAGATTACGGCGAACATTTTGTTGCCAAATATCACTAAAGAAACTAATCGTATTTCTTCTCATTCGATCTGCTAAGTAGCTTTCTTTCACAATTAAATTTATATTGCGCTGCTCCATCGGAAACAATTTATCATAGTTAGGAGAACAAATTAATTTCATATTTGTATCATATTCATTGTGATAAGCTCTAACCTGCTCTTGGAACAGTTTTTTATTAGAAATGACTGTCACACCTTCAACAGTCATTGTTTTTTCAATGCCACTCATGGCAGGCTCGTAAACGAGTAATGGGGCATCCTTTAATTTCGCTTTTAACGCTTGTGCAACATAGCCATAGCCATAGCCGAATAATACATGTAAATAATCTTCTTCGATTTCCTTTTCAGCTATTTTTTCTGCCTCTTTTATAGGGTCATATTTACTATGTAATAAATAACCACCTAATGCAATCGTTGGAGAACCAATTTTTGTATCGATATATTCTATTGTCGGTTGTTGTTGTTTTATTTCTGCAATAATATTTTTCGATTTCAATGTATAGTCTTCCAAAGCCTTTGTATTTCGCTTCGTTTGTTTTGCCAACTCATCTAGTGCTACATCTATATTCACATATCCATCTTCTAACTGAAAGAGTGGTAACCCATAACGATAATCTACATGGATTTTCGTATTAGCACTCGTAACTGTATAGCATAGTTGGCGTTCATTTATATTATGATGTTGGGGTTTCTTTTTTAATACATACTTTACAAGTTCAAGGAAATCAGCATCCATACCGTGATTTGTCGATTTAAAAATTACATTATCTACTTTTGTATTGTCAATAATTTCAAATTGAACGTGTTGTAACTCGCTTAAACTTTTTTTCTTATCCGCCAGATTCACTAAATTATCTGTTGTGCCGTTAGCTGAATAAATAAATGCCCCATTTTCAAAATTTTTATAAAGTTGGTGTAACGTTAATGCCTCTTGATCTTGAATAATATCCTTTGCTAAGTAATTGAAGGAAACACATAATTTTTGTGTATATAGGCATCTCTCATACTTTAAATACACTGGGGAGACCCACGCTGCTAGATCAACAATATGAGAAAACAAATGCGGCACTAAGCGGTTGCTAAGATGCAGTAAATAGGCCCCTTGCGATTGTCCAAATCCGATAATTCGCTGTTCATTATATTGAAAACCATTTTTAGTTAAAACAACTTTAACAGCTTCAATAGCGGTTATAATGTCGATTGCCTGCATATAACTCATATCCGCAAATTCATCTAAAGTTTCGTCTAATTTTGCATAGACAGGAAATTCTGCATCTTTATTTTGCAATAATGGTATTAAATTTGATGAATCATTTTGGATTTGTGCAATTTCATGATCTAAAAATATTTTAGCTAAAAAAGCAGTTTCATCGTTAAATGTAAATCTGTCAACGCCTTGCATAAAACGATTCCCAAAATAATCACATTGTATTGTCACTACATTATATAAATCTGAAAATTGACTCCGCATTTTTTTATAAACGTTAGAGTCGATATGTCCACCAAAACCAGGAGCAAAAATAAAGAATCCGGTTTCCTCGTTCGTCCCTTTTTCAGGTAGCGCAAATTCGATTCTTAACTCTCTTTTATTATAGCCATTCCATATTGTATGGTGTGCAGGAATAATGATTGATTCTAAATGTGCCACCTTTTCTCTTCTCCTTCACGTTCCTAATTTTTTATGTATTAATGAATTAAATTCACCTTCCTACCCTATGTATATCGGTTATTTCTTATAAATATAAAGAAAAAGCCTTCAAAAAGAAGGCTTTTTCTAAATTTCTTATTGTAATAATTGAAGAACACCTTGAGGTTGTTGGTTTGCTTGTGCAAGCATAGATTGTGCTGCTTGCATTAAGATGTTGTTCTTCGTGAAGCCCATCATCTCTTTTGCCATATCAGCATCACGGATACGAGATTCAGCATCTTGTAAGTTTTCAGCTGATGTACCTAAGTTTTTCACTGTATGTTCTAAACGGTTTTGTACTGCCCCTAAGCGAGAACGCTCAACAGATACTTTTGTCACAGCATCATCGATTTTCTTGATTGCTGCATCCGCATCTGCACGAGAAGTAATTTCCATTAAATTTTTACCTTGATCATCTGTTAAATTAAGACCTTTAAGACCCATTTCAGCAATATTTACTTCAATGTTTTGACCTGTGTTTGCACCGATGTGGAATTTCTTACCTTGGTACGTACCATCTAATAACTTCATGTTATTGAACTCAGTTTGTTCAGCGATACGATCTACTTCATTACGTAATGCTGATAATTCTTCTTGAATTTTACCTACGTCTTTATTTGCTACAGTATCTTTATTCCCAGCACCTTTACCTGAAATAAGTGTTGCTGATGCTTTAAGTACAGCTGCTGATGCATTGATGTTATCAGCTGAGCCTTTAAGTTCTGCTGCTGACTGTTGAAGTACAGCTGCTGAACCATTAATTGTCGATGCTGAACCGTTAAGTGTTGCTGCTGATGCTTCTAAAGCTGCTGCTGATGCAAGGCTTCCCGCTGCTTTCATTGCGTCAGCTGATGCTTTTTTAACTGTTGCTGATGCTGTTTTTGATGCTGCTGATGCTGCTTTTTTTGAAGCAGATTGTGATTTAGTAGCTGCTGACGCTCCCTTACTTGCTGCTGATGCTGTTTTTGATGCTGCTGATGCTGTTTTTGCTGCTGCTGATGCTGCTTTAGTAGCATCATCACCGCGCTCATTCGTTTGAGTAGATGCTTGAACAGCTAACTCACGCATACGTTGTAAAATTGCGTGTGTTTCTTCTAACGCACCCTCAGCAGTTTTGATTAATGAAATACCATCTTGTGCGTTTTTAGAAGCCATTTGTAGACCACGGATTTGTCCACGCATTTTTTCTGAAATCGCTAAACCTGCTGCATCGTCTCCAGCACGGTTAATACGGAAACCTGAAGATAATTTCTCAAGGTGTTTACTCGTATTTGTAGTATTGTTTGCTAAGTTACGGTGTGCGTTAAACGCTGCAATGTTATTTTGAATTCTCATTTGGAATTCCTCCTTGAATGTTTTTTATTTCCACGTCCTTGTGGTTGTTTGGAAACAAAGCGTTTTTCAACTTTTTATTTCCCACAATTTCTATATCGACATGCTTTTAAAATGTTTAATATATTTAATAAATTATTTTATTAATTTATTTCAAACTTCACTACTTCGTCAAACATAGACATTCATTTATATGGTGATCGAATGCTAGTCATTTTCTCTCTCCAATATACTTTTCATTAGTTTTCTAAAATCCTTATTATTTTCTAATGTCTTCGTAAAAGATTGGATGAATTTTAATACGATTTCCTCCGATAAGCCTTGATGATAACTTCCCAAACCTATTAACGTACCTTTAATAAATAAAAACCACATAAACAATTGCTCATATTCCTTCACAAAGCTCATTTGACTTTGTGGTAAGCTATTTTTAAACACATAATTCACTAAATAATTTTCTAAAATATAGTCTTTTTCTTCAAAGAAAGGTTTGTAATAGTTTTGTACGGACTGTTTGTACAAAGCAACTGACTGCTCTACTGTATCCCCACCATTTAATTGTAAACCTTCTTCTAACTGTGCGATACATTCATCGAAACGGCGATTAAATAGCTCATATTCTTTTTGGAATTCTAGAAGGCGGTATATAATATTAATCATTTCTTCATCGCTTGGTAAATATTTGTGTATACCAAAAGACGCTGCACGATTTAAAATATCGTTACATTCGCTTATATAAAGAGGTAGCCGCTGTTCCCAGTCACCCTCTTCAGTAGTTTGCATTTTTCTCATGAATATTCCTAATACTAGTAAACGAGATTCAATGGAAGCTTGGCGATTTTGAAGTATTTGAATAACAAATATACGCATATCCCAAAAACGACTCGTCACATCCGGGTATGCAAATAGTGTATGTTTAGCAAATTCATCTTCCATCATCACAAAGTCAATGCCATCTGGATTTAACAATATTAATCTCGCAGCTTCAGGGCATGCTACACTCAAATCTCTTTCTACACGCTGCTCGATAGCTGAAATTTGTCTTGGAAAAAATGTACATGTATCACACAAAAAATTTTCTCCGAGCTCAATAAAAATGTTACATAATTTATCTTCATTTAAAAATGAACAGTTCATATTTTCGTCTAATTTTATTTTAGCGTAGTTACTATCTGATGGGTTTGCGCGCTCTCTTGTTACGTTCGTGCGTAAATCTTTAGCAATCGATCCACTTGTTACTTTTCGATACATTTGGAAAGTGCGTTTATCAACACTTAACTTCCATCCCGCACAGCAAGTATCCTCACACGCTGGACCTATACAAGAGAATTTTTCAAAATAAGTAGGCTGCAATACTTGTTTCTTCATTGTTAATCCTCTTTCATTTAGTATTTACCACACAAAGAAACACCCGAAAGAAATCTTTCAGGCTTCCTTTGTCCATATTATTTATATTTTTTTAATTGATCTAATAAATCAACATTTAATACTAATGCCTCTTTGTTTTGTCTTTGAATATCTTCGAATATTTCTTTACGATGGATGGTTACTGCTTTTGGAGCGATAATCCCAAGCTTTATTTGTTCTCCTTCAACAGCTAATATTTTTATTTCAATTTGATCACCAATCATAATAGATTCATCTTTTTTCCTTGATAATACGAGCATTATTTATCCCTACCTTTTAACACTGGGATTGGATAGCGCAGCGGATAATCTTTATCGTGTAGTACTATTTGTTTACCAAGCTTTTTGTTATTATTCATAACGATTGGTGCTAATAAATTCAATGTAGATTGTTCAAAGGGTTCTTTGAATGTAATGATTACATAAGCAACTACATCCTCTTCTTTTTCAATTTGTAGCTCCTTTTTATCCTCTTCACTTATATCAAAATGATAATCTATTTTAAAAGCATAAGGAAACGCAAGAATAAAACTAATTTCTGCACACTCTATTGATTGCAATAGGATTAATGGTAAATCAACATCCAGAGGGAGAAGAACAAATTTCTTATACTCCTCTAAGCCCATTAAGCCATGTTCAAAAACTAATATATCTTGTTCCGCAATTTCTATTTCCCCAAAAAAATCGAATTTATTTTCATTATAGAAACCCTTCTTTTGTGTATTTTCTCTTTAACGAAGAACATCGATATCAACACGTGGTCTTTGTATCATTGTTCCTGTTATTTTACCAGGTGTGTAAGCATGTATTACTTTGTTTACTTGTACATTAATTTGTGGATAACGACGTGTAATATTTATGTCTAGTTTGCCAGGGTGATAATTCGTTTTCACTGAACCGACAGAAGGAACAAATTCAATATTATATGGACCTGCTCTTTTTGGACCATGATTTTGTTTAGCGATTTGTTGAATAACAGCGCCTTCTTGACCTTTACCAGCACTTTCTCTCATTTGTCGTCCTTCTTGCATTCGGCGCACAAGACCTTTTGCAGCTTCGTTCTTCCCCTCCTGTGCATAGCGCTCTATCATTTCACCAGTTGGAAAATATCCTAAATCTCTTCTTGCATCCGAAGAGTCAATTGTCAATTTACCTGGTGTTGTACTCATTTCAAGAATTGCAGCTGGCTGAGAAATAGATAATTCAGCTGAAGGTTGTTTAATGTATTGGATAGGATCCTGTTTTTGCCAATCCATTTGAATATCTGTTGTGCGAATTTGAATTTGTGGCAATTTCATACGCATCACATCTTTCTTAAAATATCTAAATTCATCATTTGGATAATCGATTAATTCATCCTATATTACTTTTTAAAAGAGCTTTAGTCGATTTTATCTAATAAAATCGACTAAAGTCTGCTGAATAATTTTTGCTCCTACGGATAGAGCTGCCTGGTGAATAGATTCTTGTGTTACCATATTGGTAATCGTTTCAGGGTATTCTGTATCCTCGTTTAGCGACATTTGCTTTGTGGCATGTTCTTCACCAATTTTCAAACGATTTCCCATCAGTTCAACTCGATTTTGACGTGCTCCAACATCAGCTTGTAGTTTCAATGTCTTTTCATGAACACTATCTAGTGCCGGGATTGTTGCCCCACCACCATCTGTTACTTGTAAGCCAAGTGCTGCGCTCACTTCATCACTTGTTTTAGTATCATCATCTAAAGTAGCTATCACATGAGCCATAAAGTCATCGAGTTCCCCGAATAACTCAGCACCTGGTGTATTCACTGACATTCTAATTCCGTCAAACACATCAATCTCAATATTTTTCTCTTTTCCCAATGTTGTAATAGCTGGATTTTGTGGACTTATTTTATCCGTATAGAGCGGCTGATCTACATGTGTACCTGAAAAAATATAATTCCCAGCAATTTGTGTGTTACCAACATCTCGGAGAGACTCCTTAATTTGTTTCATTTCTGCATTAATTTTTTGACGTTCCTTCCCATTTGTATCATTTGCAGCCTGGACAATCAGTTCCTTGACACGGGTTAATGCAGAACCAACTTCATTAAATGCTGAATCCGTTGAATCCAACCATGAATTCGCTGTACTTAGATTACGTTGGTATTGTTCGTTTTTACCGAGATCTACACGGTATCCCATGCCCACCACTGCTGCAACAGGATCCTCAGATGGTTTGTTGAATTTCCTACCAGAAGTCAACATATTTTGATAGTTGGACATTTTTCCATAGCTGTTATTTAAATTCCGTAACATGTTATTAGATAACATGGATTGTGTAACACGCATCGATAACTCTCCTTTCAGGTAGCGATTATAGTCCTACTCGTCCCATTCCATTAATAATTCTGTCTAGTGTTTCATCCACTACGGTAATCATACGTGCATTAGCATTGTATGCTTGTTGAAATGTAATCATATTGGTCATCTCTTCATCTAAAGAAACTGAACTCATCGCAGCTCGATTATTAGCGATTTGTAAATGTAATGCCTGTGAGTTCTTAAAATTAGTTTCTGCCTCTTTTCCTTTGACAGCTAAGTCCCCTGTTATTCCTCTATAGAAGTTTTGGAATGTGGCTTGGCCTAAATTGGCATTTGTCTTTGACTGTAACTCTGCTAATTTAAGCATATTTTTATTATTACCAGATTCACCTGCTGTATCAGACGCAGCCACTTCTTCTGGTTTTGTAATTACTATTTTAAAATCACGGGCTGTTGTACCACTGAAAAAATCACGATTGCCAACAGTGTCGTTTAGTCCAAAACCTGCTCGATGAATCGCATTAAATTCGGTAATAAATTCATTAGCTAACTTATCCAGATTAGCTATCATTTCGGAATAGAGTCCTTGTCCTGTGCCATTATTATAACTGTGACCATAAGCTTCGATTAACGCTCGAAAACCCCCACCTTCTTTATGCAGTTGACCAAAGCTAATAGTAGAAGGACCTACCATCGGATCAGTTGGTGGTTCCCCAATATCAGAAATTCTAAACTCCAAAAACTCTGCAAAACTTCCTGTTGCTGGATCGTCTTCTTCACCATCTATACGATTACCGTTTCTATCCACAGCAGCAAGTGTTGCATATTCCCTGCCGTTTACTAAGGTGATTGGTGGACTACCATCTGATGGTTCATAGGTAATTGTAATAGTACCTTCTGCTACATCGTTTGCTAACCCACCAGATTTTTCTCGTTGGATGGACACAGGCAATTTTTTATTTAATTCATCTACCAACAAGTCCCGTGCATCATATAAATCATTCGGCACATTGCCATTCGGTTCAACCTCTTCAATTTGCTTATTAATATGAGCAATTTGTTTAAGAAGCGAGTTGACGACGTCTGTTGTAACCTTTATTTCATTCCCGATATTCCCTTGAATCTTCTTTAATTGCCGATCCATATAATTGAAGGAGTCTGCAAGAGTTCTTCCTTCAGCAAGCAACACCTGACGCCCAGCCATTAATTGTGGATCTTTAGTAATATCTTCCATAGATTTCCAGAAATTAGTGAATGCCTGGTTAATTCCATATTGAGAGGGTTCATTCATTACATCTTCTATTTGCGAGATAGATTTTACTGTGGATTCCCAATAACCTAGTCGATTTGTTTCCTGACGATACTGGCGATCAATAAACTCATCGCGAATACGTTGGATAGATGTCGCTTCGACACCAGTCCCTAGATGGCCAGGATAGTAAGGTGAATTTAATCCAGCAGTTGGGAAACCTGGTGTTGCCTGCATATTTACTCGTTGACGAGAGTAGCCTAGTGTGTTGGCGTTGGAAATATTATGACCTGTTGTATATAAAGCAGTTTGCTGTGTGAAGAGGCCACGTTTACTAGCTTCTAAGCCCATAAATGTTGAGCGCATTTTTCTTCCTCCCTTGTTATGCTTGTGAATCGAAATATGATTTTTTAGCTATGGTATTAGTTCCACGTACTTCGTTGCTGGAATAGTTCATTTGCTCTGTACGGGGTCTTACTGCATCTAATGTTAGGTTGACGATTTGTAATGATTGGAAAACGAGTTTTTGATTTAGATCATTTTGTTTTCGTAGGTCATTGATAATTTGCATTAAACGTTCGCGAACTGCTGAAAGTGTTGCTTTGTCTGCTTGTTGTTCAGCAGCCTCGATGACATCCGCGACAGTTGTTTTGTCAGATGAAGCAAGTCCCTTTGCTTCAAGGTAGTCCGTTACCTGTTTCTGACGCTGTTGCTCGAGCTTATCGATGGCCGCTACATGTGCCTGCTCGTCCTTGAGCAATTGGTCTAAAGCTTCGATATCGCCACTTTTAATAATTTCTGTTTTTTTAAAGGCTAGTTCGAGTAAGCTTTTATGCATTCTCTCTAGCATTGTTAGTGTAGAACTAATTGCTTCTACAGACATATCGTTATACACCCTTTCTGCTATTCCCTAGAAACGATAATATTTCAGCATATCCTCTGCCACTTTACGAGCGTCTACTTTGTATTCACCAGAAGCGATATCCTTTTTCAATTGTTGAACATGGTTTGCTCGCTCTGTACTGTATGTTGAAACCCCTTGCATTTCCTGCGCAGCCTTTGAAATTTCAATTTTATCGGCGAAAGATGCCTTGTTTGTATTTGATTTTGCATTGCGTACTTGGTTTTTATAGGCGTTTACTGCATTAACTCCATAAGATGTAATTTTCATTTCAATACCCCCCATCTCTAAATCCTATCTTACTATTATTTCGGATTGTCTCACATAATGTTAAGTTTTCACATAGAAAAAAGTGTGCTAATTTTGTTTAAAATTAACACACTTAGCGTAATTAACGTTTACGATCTGAGTGATAGGTTACACGGTCACGTTCTTCAACACTTTGGCGAAACTCTTTGGCAGCTTCAAATGTCCGTAAGTCTGCTTTTAATTCATCTTGACATTTCGAGCAGAGCTTTCCTGTAGTCGTTAGATGACCACAGTTATCACATGGATAACCTAGGTTTGGAAACATAGCTGGCTGTAAACGGCCTTTACGAACCCATTTAAACAGTAAGTCTTTATCTGCCCCCGTTGCTTCCACAATTCGTTCTACTGTTGCCGCACGGTTTTCACGTTTACGTAAGAAACGATAAACGATTTGATAAAGCTCCTCCTCTGATTGTGCACACTTATGACACACTTCTCGGACTCCCGTATAATTAAAAAATTCATTACATTTCGGACAATTACGAACCTCTGCCATTGGCCTTCCTCCTCTTTCTAGAAAACTTATCTACGAATGCTGTCTCATTAACTATTATACATAATGTATTGGTATTTTCATCCTTCAATTAATGTGAAGTATTGGACATTTTTAGCACCCGATTGCATTAAAACCTGTTCAGCATGCTGTAAAGTTGTCCCCGTAGTTTTTATATCGTCAAAAAGAAGATAATTTTTATGTTCGACTTCTGCACCCTCCTTTAAGCGAAAAAGTGGAGCTGCTTGTATACGTTGCTCTCTATTTTTGGAGCTTTGGGTTTCTGTCGTTGTCTTTTCTAATAATTGTATAAAAGGAATATGCGCTGCCTTTAATAGTTCATCCGTATGCGAGAATGTACGCTCCTGTTGTTTGAGAGGGTGCATTGGAATGGGTAGAATTATCGCTTTTTCTTTGGTGAGACGATTATGAAGCTCCTGCCGAAATACCTTTGCAAGAGCCACATCTTGAAGAAACTTTAACTGGTGTAAGTAATCCTTCATCGCCTCATTATATTGATAAAGGGATGTAGCAGATTGAGAAGGCACAAAACGAGCAGCACATCTTTCACATATAGTCGGCGAGAATTGCTTGGTTAGAATCATTTTCCAGGAAATAGTTATTTTTAACGGCTGTGCGCATATTAAACAACGAGGTTCTATTTTATTCATTCAGAAATCCCTTCTTATTAAAAAAATGAATTTTTGCACATGCCTCATCCATCTCTGCCGTAATACCGTGATGAAAGAATAGGACGTCCCCATCAGGAAATTGAACATCTCGCCCAACTCGACCTGCAATCTGAATGAGAGCATTTGCAGTAAAAATCAATGACTCTGCCCCTATAACAGCCACCTGTACATTGCTGATTGTAATGCCTCTTTCTAATATCGTAGTGGTTAATAAGCCCGGAACTGCTTTATTTCGTAGCTTTAACACCTTCAGCTTCCGCTCTGGGTCAGCTGCATGCACAGCTAATATGTCTTCATTTAACCCTTGAAAAAGAGGAGTTGCACGTTTCATTAAGTCAATTGTCGGGAAAAATAGTAAAAAGGGTTCCTTTTGGTGTAAGCGCTCCTCCACCCACTTTTTTAACCTTTTAGGGATTTTACCTCGCTTGAAGCATTTATCATAGCTCCATAAAGAACGAACTTGTGGGACTGGTAATGGATGATTATGATAGCGTTTTGGAATAAAAGAGTAGCTTTCTTGTTGGAAAGTATGGAGTAATGATGCTGATGGGGTTGCTGTCACAAATACCAGAGGAGCATTTTCCTTTTTAGCCTTATCTACTGCTCTTTGTAAAGTTTCATCAAATGTATAAGGAAAAGCATCTGCCTCATCTACAATAATGACATCAAATGCCTTGTCAAATCGGTAGAGCTGATGCGTCGTTGCTATAATAAACTGCGCATAGCCCTTTTGGTGAGGTGCTCCACCGTATAAAGCATGAATAACTGTATCAGGAAAAGCCTCTTGAAAGCGTGGATACAGTTCTAACACTACATCTGTCCGTGGTGTAGCGATACAAACACGTAGCCCTCTCTTTAATGCATCATAGACAGTAGGAAAAAGCAGCTCTGTTTTGCCTGCACCGCAAACTGCATGAATTAAATGGGAGCGTTTTGCTTTCACACTTGCCAAGGTTTCATTAGCAGCCTGTTGCTGGAGTTCGGTGTATTGCCCTGCCCATTTTAATGAATGCTTGTTAATTTTAATCGTCTTGGGACCTGTCCAAATCATCAATTTTGTACAGCTACTTACTCTCCCCATTTTAATACAGTGTCGGCAGTACACACATTGTTGCTGACATTTTGAGCAATCGAATTTTGTGAATAAGTGCGGGTCTGTATTGTGACAACGATTGCATTTAATAGCTGGCTTTATTTGAATTCCTTCTATTATACTGACGTATTTTCGCTTTATTGCTTTCTCAATATCTTCAGATGAAAATGGCGAATGTTCTTTTAACCAAATGCGCCCTTCATGAAAATCACGTAATGCTGGGGGCATCAACCAACCCCTATATCTCATTAAAACCTCCCCTTTCACAGAAAAAAGCCTCTACTTTTGCTGTAGAGACTTCTCACAATTCGTTATTTTTTTGTCCATCCTAATCCCATTGACCCTTCACCCAAATGAGTACCAATAACAGGACCAAAATAGCTCAATTTAAAGTTTACGTTTGGGTACGTTGCGGCTAATTGCTCTAGCCATTCTTGGGCTTCAGCAGGGCAATTTCCGTGAATGACAACAGCGTCCATCGCTGCATACTTTTTTGCATCCTCTGCTAGCAATTCTTCCGCACGCTTTAATGCCTTTTTACGTGTTCGGATTTTTTCGAAAGGTACAATTACCTTATCCACAAAATGTAAAACAGGCTTTACTTGTAATAAGCCACCGATTAATGCAGCTGCAGAAGATAAACGCCCACCACGTTGTAAATGTGCTAAGTCGTCTACGATGAAGTAAGCACGAATAGACTGTTGCATGTCCGCTAATGCTGCAAGTATGTCTTTTGCTGAATGGCCCTCTTTCGCCATCTCCGCTGCTCTTAATACGTAAAAGCCTTGAACAGCACAGGATATTTCACTGTCAAAGGCATAAACATTAATACCTTCCACCATTTCACCGGCCTGCACTGCACCTTGGTATGTTCCACTAATACCACTCGATAAATGGATAGAAATTATCTCATCGTAATCCTTTGCTAGCTCATCAAAAAGAGCAACAAATTCTCCAATTGGAGGTTGTGTTGTTTTAGGAAATTCTTTAGCTCCACGCACCTTATCATAAAATTCAGATGCTGTGATATCTACTTCTTCTGCAAATAATTGACCTGAGATATTAACACTTAAAGGTATCATGTGAATGTTTAAGCGTGCACGTTCCTCAGCTGTAATATATGCAGTACTATCTGTTACGATTGCCGTCCTCATCCATGTCCACTCTCCTATAATTTTTAGTTTACAATCTATTTCTACTTGGTGCAATTGTTGTTGTTGTGTTGTTATTGCTGGCGCTTCGCTTTTGCATAAATGACGGAAAACAAAAAGAAATGAATGTGAAATGAATGACGAACGTCGGATTCCCGTTCTCGCCCTTCTAGAGTCGTGCTAGTAAGCTAGCTTCCATTTCACATTCATTGTCTATGTATAAATAGGCATATCTTCACTCAATTGTTATGTTGAATGAAGATAGCTTCTGTTAATTTCCTGTACTTGACTGTGAGTCGTCACCAATATAAAAGACACTTGTTACTTTCCAATCATTGTCCTCTTTCACAAAGACTGTTACCTGACGTCCTGCACTTTCATGTTCGACATTTGTCTCAAGCTGAAGTGAGTGCATTTTCATGTTGGCAAATACTTGCGCCTCTTCTGATTCATACTTTGCAATTGTTACATTTTCTACTTCACGCTTAATATCAAATTGATCAAATACTTCTGATGCATATGTTTTTTCTTCATCGTATTTAAAACCCTTTGGATTTTTCGAGATTGTATTCATATAACGATCAATTTCTTCAGCATTTAATGCAGCAATATACTCATCAAAAGATGCTAAAATTGCCTTTTCATCTTCCGCTGGTACATTATCAGCCTTTTCTACGTTTCCACCCATCATTTCAAAGCCAACTGTACCATCCTCTATTACTTTATCTCGTTCTTCATCACTCATCTTCTCATCTTTATTACCACAGGCAGTTAACACTAATAAGATTAGAACTGCTAGAAAACTTTTCTTTAACATCAAAAAACCTCCCGCGCATATTGTAGCATATAAATGCTTTCGTAGGAATTTTGTTGTGCATTTTCAACATTTAAGTGCTACATCTTCCTTATGACGCATTAGGCTGTAAAATGTTGCATGAATTGCTAGTTATCATATTCATACTAATGATTAGTAATGTTACAAAATTGTGAATGACCTGTTCTTCATCATGTAAGCCCAATACAAATTATTACCAAAAAACAATAAAAAACTGTTTTAAAAACTACTTCAATAAAAAGTAGCTTTTAAAAACAGTTTTAGCAATTAACGTACTTCAACCCAGCCATTTTTAATGGCTGTTACAACTGCTTGTGTACGGTCATTCACATTCATTTTTTGTAGAATACTTGATACGTGGTTTTTAACTGTTTTTTCAGAGATAAACAGTGTCTCACCGATTGTACGGTTTGATTGACCATCTGTTAATAATTGTAATACTTCACATTCACGCTTAGTTAGCAAATGGAATGGACGACGAATTTCAGTTTGATGGAAGTTTCCTTTATTTTCATGTTCTGAAAGTCGTTTAAATTCTGCTACTAGGTTTTTCGTTACTTTTGGATGTAAATAAGAACCGCCGTTGGCAACAACTTTAATCGCCTCAACGATTTCATCTGCATCCATCTCTTTTAACATATAGCCAAGAGCACCTGATTTTAATGCATGCGTAACATATGTTTCATCGTCATGTATAGACAGCATAATCACTTTTGCATCTGGAAATTCAGTAATTAACTCTGCCGTTGCTTCTACTCCATTTTTGCCTGGCATGTTAATATCCATAAGTACAACATCTGGTTCGTTTTCAGCGTATAACGTAACCACATCTGTACCATCGTCACCTTCTGCTACTACATCAAACGTATCTTCAAAATCTAAAATGCGTTTTACTCCTTCGCGGAATAGCTGGTGATCGTCTACAATAATAATCTTTGTCATTTGTCTTTACCCCCTAGATTTCTGCGACAGTTACATCATTCTACTTCTAACGGTATTTTAAATAACACCGTTGTCCCTCGATTGATTTCACTCGTAATGGTGATTGTACCATTTAAAATTTCAATACGTTCTTTCATTCCTAATATTCCAAAGGAATGATCTTTCACTACTTGTGGGTCGAAGCCTATGCCATCATCTTTTACAACAATGTTGACGGCATCTTTTAACCATTCAAGCTTTACCCAAATGTCTTTACACTTTCCATGCTTCATGGCGTTGGTTACACATTCTTGTACTAATCGGAAAATGGATACTTCATAATTTGAAGGTATACGTTTTTCTGTACTTCTCGATTGGAAATGAATTTCAACACCTGGATTATATTCAGTCACTGTCGATAAATACTTCTTTAATGTCGGAATAATTCCCAAATCATCAAGTGCCATTGGTCGTAGATCATAAATAATACGTCGCACCTCAGATAAGGCATTACGTACCGTTTTCTTTAAATCGGCAATTTCAGCCAAAGCCTTTTCAATACCTTTTTCACGATACGTTCTATCTATTAAATCAGTGCGCATAAGGACATTTGCAAGCATTTGAGCAGGTCCATCGTGAATCTCTCTTGATAAACGCTTACGCTCTTCCTCTTGAGCTGCAATAATACGTATCCCAAAATCCTGTTTCATTTTTGCTTGTTCAAGGGCTAAACCAACATTTCTTAAATCTGAAGTTAAGTAATTCAAAACGACATTTACCTGATTAACAATATGATCAGCACGTTCAATCGTATCGAGTAATCCTCTTAATCTTCTCTCTAGATCATCTCTTTTATCCCGTAGCTGTTTTTCTTGTGTTCTAATAACGGAGAGCTTTACTTGAAAATCATGTGCAGTTTCATAGGCTTCTCTAACTTGTTCTTCGGTATAATTATCAAAAGCTTTACTCACTAGCACAAGTCGTTGCTTAGCAAGCTGCGTACTTTTTTCCAATGCATCGCCATCATCAATTACGATTGATATTTGTTTTCGAACAATTTCCAGCTCTTTTTGCATATCTTCAAAGCTTCTGCGGCTTTGTTCACTTATAATAAAGATATCATCCTTTGAGCTCATGATTGTATCTAACATTCGATTAAAAATGTCATCAAGCGACTTTAAATCGAAGGTATCATTTGAAAACATAGTATACTCCCCAGTCTAATGTCTTATGATTACTTACTAATTTAATAGACTAAAATCACATATTCCATAGTCTACACCTATTATAGCATTACCATGCTAAAATTTAATGCTTTTTCTTCATGAAAATTATAGAATAGAACTCTAGTTAAAAGGAGATTGATACGAATGAGAGAAAACTATTTAACAGTAAAAGGATATGGTGAAAGCGAAATTGTCATTTCCAAATCTCGCTTTCTCACTTATATAGAACGTGCAGAAACGGAAGAGGATGCAATTTCTTTTATAGATGGTATAAAAAAATTGCATCATAATGCAACACATAACTGCTCTGCATATATTATTGGAGAGCATGATCATATTCAAAAGGCAAATGATGATGGGGAACCTAGTGGTACTGCAGGCGTCCCTATGTTAGAGGTCTTAAAAAAACAAGGGTTAAAAGATACGGTCGTTGTTGTGACCCGCTATTTTGGAGGCATTAAGCTCGGTGGTGGTGGTCTCATTCGTGCTTATGGAAAAGCAACTACAGAGGGATTAACTGCTGCACAGATAGTTGAACGTAAATTGCATCATGTCATGAAAGTAGCTATTGATTATACATGGCTAGGAAAAGTCGAAAATGAAATAAGAAGTTCATCATATTCTTTAGAGGAAATACGTTATTTGGAGGGTGTTGAAATCATTGTTTCTGTGCTAAAAGAGGAAGAAGAACAGTTCCGAAGTTGGATAACAGAAATGACTAATGGACAAGCTTCCATCACTTTCGAAGATGCTCAATTTGTAGAATTTATTGTCAATTAAATAGTTTTAATTGTCGAAACTAAATATGCATAGTATAATTTTTTTGTTAAGCTATTTTATTGTCCACACAATTACTTAGTTAAAATTGAATAAAAGTTAGCTTTATCGCATTATTATTCCCAATAATTAGAGGAGAATATATCTATTATGAAAAAAAGATCTGTTAGTCCGACTAAAAAGAGGTCTTCTAAAGCTTCATTAATTATAAAAGTTACACTTCTATTAGTTGCCAGCTTGGTAATTTGTGTAACGGCTTATGCTGTTTACCTTACTAAACAGGTAGAGCATGCTGCAGACTCAGCATATGAGGAGTTAGAAGGTCGAGAGGTTTCAACGCAACGTGTAGAGAAAGTAGAGCCTGTACAAGACAATGTCTCTATTTTATTTGTAGGTGTTGATGATAGTGACAATCGAGGGCAAGGTTCGGATCATTCACGCTCCGATGCACTCGTTTTAGCTACATTAAATAACAAAACTCATACAATTAAAATGCTAAGCATTCCTCGTGATTCTTACGTTTATATTCCTAAAGTAGGTTATAAAGATAAAATTACTCATGCACACGCTATGGGTGGAACACTTACTACGATCGAAACTGTAGAAGAACTATTTGATATTCCTATTGACTATTATGTACGCATGAACTTTAATGCATTCATAGATGTTGTAGATGCATTAGGTGGTATTGAAGCTGAAGTACCATATGCATTGCATGAATTAGATGAGTTTGATAAGTTTACAATTAACTTACAGCCAGGCTTACAACATTTAAATGGTAGTGAGGCACTTGCACTCGCAAGAACACGTAAACAAGATAATGATATTGAGCGTGGTAAACGTCAACAGGAAATTCTATCTGCGATTATTAAAAAAGTCGCTTCTGTTAAGTCCGTTACGAAATATGATGATGTCATTAAAGCTCTTGGTGATAATATGAAAACAGATATGACATTCACTGAAATGAAGTCCTTCTTATCTTATTTATCAAAAGGCGCACCACGTATCGATTCCTTAACATTAGATGGCACGGATGATACATCTACTGGTATTTATTATTACCAGTTAAATCAAGATTCTGTTGAAGAAACAAAGGAGATTTTCAAAAACCATCTTGGCCTAAATGAACAATCATCAAGTCTAACAAGTGGCAATACAGGAACAGATAGTGCTGCTAGTAGCGATGACAATTCAGTTACTGAATAGAGCTTTCAGACCATAGACAAACAACTTGTCTATGGTCTTTTTATATGACTTCTCCATTGATTGACTACCCTTTTCATTTACCCCTCCTAGTAATCGATAAACAAGCTTATTTAAGTTTACCTTCTATTCCATTCCCTATATATAATCGGTTTAAAAGAGTTTCTCAGTGTCTAACTTTAATAGTAACCCTATTTAACAACAAAAAAGCAATCATACAAATTGTATGATTGCTTATATTTTATTTACTAAATATCCGTACAAAATTTAATAATGGTTTATAGTTTTTACCAGCCAATCCGATGACCTCTACAAAGATTTCAATAGCTGTTAGGATGACCGCTACAAGTAATATAGCTCCCCAAACCTTTGCCATAGAGAAAATGATAGCTGCTAATCCAAACATTACTGCAATTCCGTAGATAATTAGGACTGTTTGTCGATGTGTAAAGCCCATATCGAGTAATCGATGGTGTAAATGTGATTTATCTGGGTCAGACCATTTCTTCTTCATGCGAACACGACGAACAATGGCAAAGAATGTATCAGAAATCGGAACACCAAGGATAATAATTGGGATGATTAAAGCTACGAATGTAATATTTTTAAAACCAAGTAACGCTAACACAGAGATCATAAATCCTAGGAACAATGCCCCTGTATCACCCATAAAGATTTTTGCTGGGTGGAAATTATAAAATAAGAAACCAAGTGAAGCTACAGCTAAAATGGCCGCTAACGCTAAAACAAACACATTGCTCAAAATAAACGCCATGACAGCTATTGTAATCAGTGCAATCGTAGAAACACCTGCAGCTAGACCATCTAGACCGTCAATTAAATTAATGGCATTCGTAATACCGATGATCCAAATAATTGTTAATGGAATACTCAGTAACCCAAAGTCTAATGTACCTAAGAACGGTAGATTAACCATTTCGATTTCAATACCGCCTACAAAAACAACAATCAGTGCAGCAACTAGCTGACCAAGCATTTTTGCTTTCGCAGAAATCTCACGCATATCATCAATAACACCCGTGATTACGATTATACAAGCACCAAAAATGATAGCTAATAAAGCCTCATTACTACCATGTTTTGTATGAACTAAGAATGAGTATAAAATCGTCACGCCAATAATAAAGGCAAGGAAAATGGCTAAACCGCCAAGTCTTGGCATAATTCGAGCATGTACTTTTCGATAGTTTGGTGCATCAACTGCACCTATTCTAAACGCTAAACGTTTCACTAATGGAGTTAACAAAATGGATGCAACGAACGCTGCTATTAAAGACACGTAAAGCATGTCTCTCCTCCTCAAATATATAATCTACATTGAAATCCAAATTGATTATAGCATGAACAAGCATTGAAATATACTTTTTCTAAACATTTTCCACGATTTCACAAATATTTTGTACATTTTAGCATTAATAGATTCCTATACAGTCAATTGTAGTCACCATAAGTAAAATTTGATAGAATAATGGTGTGTCTAGCATGTAGACAACATTAAAGGAGCGTATATTTCATGTTCTCAATTTTCAAAAGTAACAAAGAGCAAACAAGTGCTCGTCAATTAAAACGCTACTACAAAATAGTAGATCAAATTAATAATCTTGAAGAAAAGTATGTTGATAAGTCAGATGCTGAATTAAGAGAAATGACTTTTATTTTCAAAAATCAATTAGAACAAGGTGAGCCTATTACATCAATCATCCCAGACGCATTTGCTGTTGTACGCGAAGCCTCAAAGCGTGTATTAGGAATGCGTCATTTTGATGTGCAGCTTATCGGTGGTCTAGTATTAACAGAAGGTAATATTGCTGAAATGCCAACAGGTGAAGGTAAAACTCTAGTTGCCTCCCTTCCCTCTTATGTACGTGCATTAGAAGGTAAAGGTGTTCATGTCATCACAGTTAATGATTACCTAGCAAAGCGTGACTATGAGCTAGTCGGTCAAATTCATCGTTTCCTTGGCTTAACTGTTGGTTTAAATGTACCGATGATGGAAGCTGATGCGAAAAAAGAAGCTTATAATGCCGATATTACATATGGTGTTGGTACTGAGTTTGGTTTCGATTATTTACGCGATAATATGGCTTATAGCCTTGCAGATAAAGTGCAACGTCCTTAT
This sequence comes from Lysinibacillus sp. JK80, assembly GCF_027557635.1. NCBI lineage: Bacteria > Bacillati > Bacillota > Bacilli > Caryophanales > Bacillaceae > Lysinibacillus > Lysinibacillus sp. JK80. The sequence continues at coordinate 2,384,993 of NZ_CP058997.1, forward strand.
CACTTCGCCATTATTGATGAAGTGGATAGTGTATTAATCGACGAAGCGAAAACACCTTTAATTATCGCAGGTAAAATGCCTTCCAACGAAGAATTACACCGAATTGCTGCTATGTTAGCGAAACGATTCAAGAAAGATGAAGATTATGACTTTGACGATGAAACAAAGGCTACTTCTCTAACGGATAAAGGTATTGAAAAGGTAGAGGCTGCCTTCAATATCGATAATTTATATGACTTAGAACACCAAACACTCTTCCATTACGTAATCCAAGCAGTACGTGCACATGTTATGTTTAAGCGCGATGTTGATTACATTGTCAAAGAAGACAAAATCGAGCTTGTTGATATGTTTACAGGTCGTATTTTAGAAGGTCGTTCACTTTCTGATGGCTTACATCAAGCGATTGAAGCTAAAGAAGGCGTAACGATTACAGATGAAAATAAATCAATGGCCCAGGTCACAATTCAAAACTATTTCCGTATGTATCCAAAGCTTTCCGGGATGACGGGTACAGCGAAAACACAGGAAAAAGAAATTCGCGAAGTGTACGGCATGGAAGTTGTGCAAATCCCAACAAACCGTCCGCGTCAGCGTATTGATCAGCCTGATCTTATTTTTAACACACAGGAAGCAAAATATAAGTATGTTACAGCAGAGGTTAAAAAACGTCATGAAAAAGGCCAGCCAATTTTAATTGGGACAACATCAATTTTACAGTCTGAAACTGTAGCTGACTATCTGAAAAAGGAAAAATTAACATTCCAATTACTTAATGCAAAAACAGTTGAACAAGAAGTTGAACTTATTTCACAGGCAGGTCAAAAAGGTCGTATTACAGTAGCGACAAACATGGCTGGTCGTGGTACGGATATCATGTTAGGTGAGGATGTACACGAGCTTGGTGGTTTATATGTAATTGGGACAGAAAAGCATGAAAGCCGTCGTGTAGACAATCAGCTACGTGGGCGTTCAGGCCGTCAAGGTGATGTAGGCGAAAGTCGCTTCATTCTCTCTATTGAAGATGATATGTTCCGCCGTTACGCAAAAGAAGAAGTAGAAAAATTCTCTGCAAAAATGATTGTAGATGATCAGGGTATTATTCAAAATAAAGAGGTTCAAGAGCTTATTGACCGAACACAACGAATTGTTGAAGGTTCCCAATATGGCATGCGGGAATATAACCTAAAATTAGACGATGTTATCAATGACCAACGTACCGTTCTTTATGGACTTCGCGACAAAATTTTAGCTGGCGAAGATTTAATGGGTGAACTGAAGAAAATGCTACGTGAAACGGTTGATTTTGCTGTTCATGACGCCGCGCCAGAAGATGTATCTCCAATTGAATGGGATTACGAACAAATGGAGAATGCGCTTAACTCATTATTCATCACACCTGTTTCAATCAACCGAGAAATAGGAAAAACAAAACAAATTCTTGCTGAAATTCAACCTTCTGAACAAGAACTGCTTGATCGCATGGAGACATTCGCTGAAAACGAAAGAGTCATAGAAGTACTTCCTCAAATTATGCTTAGCCATATTGATAGCGGCTGGATTAAGCATTTAGAGGCCATGACGCATTTAAAAGAAGGAATCGGTCTACGTCATTATCAGCAAGAAGATCCAATGCGAATTTACCAACGTGAAGGGCTAGAATTATTCGGTAAAAATTTCCAAGAATTACGTCGTTCTATTATTATAGAAATTACAGGCTTCATGAAAACAGTTGAGGCACAACAGGAGGAACAATAATGGGCTTATTTTCATTTTTTAAAAAATCAGATAAAGTTGTTCAGGAAAACACAATTGACTCAAAAGATTTACTAGGGAATACAACGAAAAATACAGGTGATAATCGCGATGTGGAAACAAAATTATCATTCCATCCTGAATGGGATGTCCCACAAGAGCAAAAATACATTTTTAACTTCTTAGCGAATGAGCTAGAGCCGTTGAAACCAAATCAATTATCGCTTTCTTCAATTAGTATTGAAGAAGGTCGAGGTGGAAAATGGTTAGTTCGTGCATTTTTCCGTTCCTCTCTACCTCAAGCTATTGAGCTAGGTGAAATTGAGCTTTTCATTATGGATAAAAATGATGAGCTTGTTGCATCTAAAAAATTCGATTTTAAAGCACTTGGTACAATCCCAGCAGAAAGTGCTCGTCCATGGGTATTTGAATTTGAAGAGTCTACAATTAAAGTAGATGAAGTTCCTGAAGATGGCTGGAAAATTGCCTTTAATCTTGTTTCCCTTCGCGGTCATCAATTAGAATTAGATCCGTCATGGGAAAAACAGTTACCAGCAGAACAAAAAGAAGAACTTGAGAAAATCGTTAAAACATTACCAAAGCTAGGTGAGACAGAAGTGAATTTCACAGGTTTACAGGCCAAACTAGCTGACAATGGTAATTTAAACGTATCTATCTTTATTCGTAATGGACATAATAAAGCAATCAATCTAGAACAATTACCATTAGAAATTGTCGATGCTACAGGTAAACAAATTGCCAAAGGTTCCTTTAAGATGGATCCAATCTTAACTGTCCAACCAAACTCCACAAAGCCTTGGACATTTATTTTCCCAGCAGAGCTTGTTGATGCTAAAAACGCTGACCTTTCTCGTTGGACAGCTCGTGTAACACAATAACCTAACCCCCCTTTCTCTTTTAGTAGAAAGGGGGGTTTGTTAAAACAAAAAGCGATTTTTGCCTAGGCAAAAATCGCTACTTTTTATTTCACACTATCAAAACGTTTATAGGCTACTAATTTAGAAGACCAGTAGGAGTACGTAACATCCGAAACTTCTACACCATCTGTACCCGCATGAATGAATTTATTATCTCCGAGATAAATTCCCATATGAGAAATACCTTCTTTATACGTATTCTCAAAGAACACTAAATCGCCGGGTACTGGATTTTCTACATGGGTAGTATTACCGTAAAAATAGCCCTCACTGCTTGCTCTTCCTATTTTTAAACCACCTTGATTAAAGGCATAAAAAATAAAGCCACTGCAATCAAGCCCTACAGGTGTATTTCCACCGTATAGATAGGGTGTTCCAACCAATGTATTGGCAACTTCAACGGTTTTGTTATAAATCGCTTGTCCATTAGCTGTAGGATCTTTCGCAATTACTTTTGATGGAGTGCCCGTACCTGAAGTCACATTATTATGTATAGTATCACCATCGGGTATCACTGCAGCTGAAGAAAGCTTCAGTACTTGTCCAACAAAAATCATGTCTTTTTCAAGCTTATTCCAATCCATTATATCCTTAATTGTCACATTATATAGCTTTGCAATTTTTGATAAGGTGTCACCCTTTGCTACTGTATGAGAACTAAATGCTGGTTTTCCAGAAGTTGATGGAGTTGTGGGCTTTACTCCCTCATTCGTTGATTGTTTTTGAATCTCAAGCTTTTGAGCTACAAAAATCGTATCTTTCGATAGATTATTCCACTTCATAATATCCCCAATCGTGACTTGATGATTTTGGGCGATTTTCGTTAAAGTATCTCCTTTTTGTACAGTATATGTTGCTGCTTCCGCTGTTTGTAATGCTAAAAATGAAGTTGCTAAAGTACTTAGAACAAGAATTCTCCATTTTTTTGTCTTTTGCATACCAAAGTGCCTCCGTTCGTGCTAGAATATTCCCTTGTGTGTCTATCATACTAGATAACTATTGCATGAAAAATCGGAAAAACTGACTATTTTTCAAACATTATAGGAAACTTATAGAATACGACGAAATCCGACTATATTGAAATACTATTTTCATTGCAAGATTAGTGTTCCTATGATAACATACACTTCTGTATTTAAAATTTTTAGAAAGTTTTAGCTTTTCAATCTTAAAGGAGTTATTATACTTATGAAAAACATCTTGCATTTCATCAAAGGAAATTTAGCAGTAGGATTACTACTATTTGCCTTGTTCTTGGGTGCTGGTAATATTATTTTCCCACCATTATTAGGCCAACAAGCAGGTGAAAACATCACTGTAGCCATGATTGGTTTCCTTATAACAGGTGTTGGTCTTCCACTATTAGCGATTGTTGCTGTTGCCAAAGCAGGAGGCGATTTACAACTGCTTGCTAACCGTGTTAGTCCTGCTTTTGGGGTGATTTTCACCTCCATTGTCTACTTAGCAATTGGACCGTTCTTTGCTGTACCACGTACTGGATCTGTGTCCTATGAAATAGGCATTGCGCCATTTCTCTCTGAAGCGATGAGGGATCATTGGGCGCCACTTTTTATCACATCTATTTTGTTTTTCACGTTAATTCTATATTTATCTATTAACCCTTCGAAGCTCGTTGATCGAGTAGGTAAAATTTTAACACCTGCCCTGCTTTTTGTTATTTTATTGCTTGCTGTTAAAAGTTTTATCTCTCCTATGGGAGAACCAGGAGAAGCCGTAGGAAACTATAAAGTGTCACCTTTAGCTGAAGGCTTTGTACAAGGTTACTTAACGATGGACGTTCTAAGTGCTCTTGTTTTTGGTATCGTCATTTTACAAGCCTTGCGTGATATGGGTATGAAAGATACACGAAAGCAAGTAAAAACAACGATTTTTGCGGGGGTCGTTGCTGCAATAGGTTTATCCTTTGTCTATATCTCTCTTGGGCATATTGGTAATACAAGTATCAATGCAATCGGTATTTCTGATAATGGCGGAAATATTATTGCAAAATCAGCTGAGGTGCTCTTTGGAAGCCTAGGAAGTATTATTTTGTCTGCGACTATTTTACTAGCTTGTATATCCACAGCTGTTGGTTTATTAACTGCTAATGCACAATTTTTCCATAAGCTATTCCCTCAAATTTCATATAAAACGTTTTTAGTTGTCTTCACTATTTTTAGTACAGCTATTACAAATGTGGGACTTTCAACAATAATTAGTGCATCACTACCTGTACTATTAATCATTTATCCTTTAGCTATGGTATTGATGGTATTGTCACTAGCAGATCATTTCTTTAAAGGTGGACAAATTGTTTATATTTTAGCGCTCGTTCCAACTTTCCTTGTCAGTCTATATGATGGCTTAAAACAAATGAAAGTTGAAATTACACCTTATGAAACTATCCTGAAAGCATTGCCAATGTATGAGCAAAATTTAGGATGGCTTTTACCAGCAATTGTTGGCGCATCAATTGGTTTTATTATTCATAAATTGATAAAAAAATAATTTACAAGAATCTACTTGCCCATAGCGACAAGTAGATTCTTTTTCTACCTCATATAAGTCCACCACTATAACGATGGCTTCATGTATAATAAAAATCAGATACTCAATTGCATAATGTAACCATCCATTTAATACCTAATAATGATACATTCTATTTTGAGTTCTAGAAAAGAGGTGTCCAATGAAAAAGTTAATATGGTCATTCGTATTTGTTCTAGGTTTCTTCCTTCTCCCTTTTACAACTACTCACGCTGCTGAAAATGATCAACAGCTTATTAAGGAAATTAAGGAGATTGTGAAAGATACTTACGTTGGAACAATTAATGGAAATTTAGAGAAGGCTACATCCATCTCAGAAATCATGAGTATGCTTGATCCTTACTCAACCTACTTCACTAAGCAAGAATTTGAAAATTATATGAATAGCATCAACCTATCTACTATAGGTATAGGTGTGGTGATTGAAGAACACGAAGATGGAATTCATATTTTACAAGTAATCGAAGGCAGTGGTGCTTTTGAGGCTGGTGTTCAGGCTGGAGATATCATCATTGGGGTTAATGGTGAATCCATTATCGGGCGTTCTACTCAAGAGGCCTCTTCCCTTTTAATCGGTAATGAAGGGACTAAGGTGGAAGTTACATTAAAGAATAGTGACAGTTCAAAAACTACCAAAACTATTACACGTAAAAAATTCACATTACCAAATGTACAAACTGACCTACTATTTGGAAATGTGGGCTATATTTCGTTGGCTTCCTTTTCAGAGGATGGTGCACAACTTGTTAAAAATGCGCTGATTGACTTAAAAAAACGTGGTGCAACATCGTTCATCTTAGATTTACAAAATAATGGTGGAGGTTATGTGACAACAGCTGAAGAACTAACAGGATTATTCCAATCTGCTAAAGTTGCGTATTTGTTAGAAGAAGCACATAACTCTTATACCATCCCAGCAGTTCAACAAGATACAAAGTTTCCTAAAGATACCCGTATTCTTGTAAACCGCTATAGTGCCAGTGCTTCTGAAATGCTTTCCGCATCATTGAAAGACCAGAAAGCTGCTATTTTATACGGAGAAACAACCTATGGGAAAGGCGCTATGCAAGGCTTTTACACATTACAGGATGGTAGCTATTTAAAGCTTACAGTTGGTAAATTTACAGGTCCTGCGGGTCATACTATTCATGAAGTAGGCGTTAAGCCAAATGTTCAAACCACAACAGCACCTATTTTCCAGGCACATTATGATGCATTGAAGGAGAAATATCCTAAATATAAACAACTTTCCACGGTAAAAAATATAGCTGATACACAAAAATTTACAGTAAAAATTCCTGCTGGGCTTACTTCTCAAATTGCTAAAAGCAACATTCAACTGGCTGCTTTAGGAGCTAAGGAAGTACCCGTAGCAGTTAAAATTGAAGGTCGTACATTAACTGTTACACCTAAGAGTGCTTTATCACCAAATCAGGAATATATGCTACTTATTCACCCAAAGAGCAAAGATCAAAAAGGCTACTATCAGCATATAAGAATAAGCAATTAAAAAAACTGTCATCGATAATAAGTATCGATGGCAGTTTTTTATATCACTTCTTTGGTTTTCCAAAAATATAATTGTACAATATCATTTGCAAGTTCTGCAGGTAACCTTTTTTCTTCTAATAAATTCGTAATGATGAGTCTTTCTATTGAGCCTACTAAACTATCTATCATGATTTTTATATCCACACTATACAATTGTAGATCTTTGTCACAATCATGCAGATAAATAAGGTGGATCAATTGCTGTGTCATTTGGTTTTTCACCAAATGTGCTTGCTTTGATTCAATAAAACCTATTTTTGTTAATTCAGGATTTTCAATTATGTATACGAACAAGTTCAATAACTTTTGCTCTAAGAGCGTGATAAAACCCTGTAATCCATATTCAATAATGTCAGTTGACTTACTATTCATTACTGCCAAGAATCCGCTTTGAAATTGCGCATTCAAATCGTTATAAAGGGCATCCTTGCTTTTAAAATAGAGATAAAAAGTAGGCTGAGTTACATTGGCAGCCTTTACAATGTCACTAATTTTTGTGTGATGATAACCTTTATCAGAAAATAGCTCTATCGCTTTTTCAAGTAATAGTTGTTTACTTTGTTCGCCATTTGAATTAAATTTTCTGCCTCTTGCCATACTTTCCACCTTATCTTAGTTTAGAGTAGTCATATTCCCTTTTGTATTGCTTATATAGACACACTATTCTAAATCAAAAGTAACTACAAATTCACAAAACGTACATAATTTAATCTTGATTATATACCATTTTATTATAATACACCCTGTTTTTTTTTACTATAAACTACTATTAATATGATATTTAAATTGAAAAATGAAAAAGCGGATATCTAAGAATCACTTCTAAGAATACCCACTAATAAATTATATTAAAATATAAATAATTCTGAAATACTATCATGCCATTCAAGTAAATCACTCTCGAAAAGTCCAATATTATACATATTCGCAAATTTAGACATATACTAATTAACATAAAGCAAATCTTTTATTTTGAAAAGTCCTTTTTTTTTGAAAAAATTTTTTAATTTAAATTTTTATCATGAAAAAGTCAATGACTGCAATAGTTTTATCTCACTAACTGGCTTCGAAAAATTTTTTTCTGAAAATCAAACCATTTTACTTTTCAAAAAAAGTGTTATAATCGCCAAGAATTTAAAATTTTCATTTTTGGAGGCATATGATGGTATTACGTGACTTTTTCATTTACTTATCAGAGAACAAATTATTAAACAGCGCTGCACAAAAATATGGTTTAAAAATGGGTGCTCAAAGTGTTGTTGCTGGCACAAGTTTACCAGAAGTTGTGCAATCGATTAAAGAATTAAACAAGGCCAATATTTCTTGTACAGTCGATAATCTAGGCGAGTTCGTCTACGAAAAATCAGAGGCAACTGCTGCCAAAAATAACATTTTAGCTGTTGTACAAGCTATTCATGATGAACAGCTTGATGCACACATCTCTCTTAAACCTTCACAATTAGGTTTAGATATTGATTACGCATTTTGCTATGAAAACTTAAAAGAAATCGTAGCTCTTGCACATCAATATAATATTTTCGTGAATTTCGATATGGAAAACTACGAGCGTTTACATAGCTCTTTTGAATTATTAGAGGAATTACACAAAGAGTATGATAACGTAGGGACAGTTATTCAAGCTTACTTCTTCGAATCAGAGGAAAATATTGAGAAATATAAAAACTTCCGCTTACGTATTGTAAAAGGTGCTTATAAAGAACCTGAAAATGTGGCTTATCAATCTAAAACTGATATTGACCATAATTACTTAAAACTAATTGAATATCATTTGCTACATGGTAAATTTACTTCGATTGCGACACACGATCATAATGTGATCAACCATGTAAAACAATTTGTGAAACAACATAATATTCCAAATGAAAAATTCGAATTCCAAATGCTATATGGTTTCCGTAAAGAAATGCAGCTAGACCTTGCTCGTGAAGGTTATAATTTCTGCACATACCTACCATTCGGTAATGACTGGTACGGTTACTTTATGCGTCGTTTAGCTGAGCGTCCACAAAATGTTGCACTTGTGACAAAACAAGTGTTTAACAAAAAAACGAACATGGCAATTGGCTTAGGAGCAGCTGCATTTGCGCTTGGTCGCCTTTCGAAAAAAGGAAAATAATTATACAAGCTTGAAGCTATCCATCAGTTTTGTGTTTTTATCCTTCAGTTAGATCGTTCTATCCTTCACTTTCGGGAAACTATCCAAAAAAGCGAAAACATTGTTAATCAATGTTTTCGCTTTTTTTATTGAGCTTATAGTTTTTAACTCGATACTGTAAACTTTGTCGCCGAATCCCCAACGCAGCAGCCGTTTTGGAGATATTGCCTTGATGAAAGTCCAACGCCTTCGAAATATAGTACTCCTCTACCTCTTTCATATAGACATCTAATGGTCGAATATCCTGTTGATTTTTAATGACAAACAAGTCACTCGTAGAAACCTCTTTTTCCGTCTCCTCACAAGAGCTTTGGATTTTCCATTTGAAATGCACTGGCAGCATATGTGATTCAACTATCGTTTCATTGGTGATTAATGAGGTTATTTCATCCAGCAGGACTTCTAATTCCTTTAAATTTCCTGGCCAATCATATTTTAAAAAGGTATCTCGTACTTCTTCTGAAAGCCCGTGAATAGATGAGCCAAAGCTATCACGATGTCTTTTGAAATAATCATCGATAAAGGGCATAATATCTTCTTTTCTTTCTCGTAAAGGAGGTACATAAATCGTAATACCTGAAAAAAGTCTGTAAAGCTTTTTGGATAGCTCATGCTTTTGAATCAAATCAATTGGATCTTTGCCAACACTAGCAATTAAAACATGCTGATGATTAGGATGATTATTAAAAAGTTCAACAATCTTTTCTTGTGCTTCTAAAGATAAATATTCAATGCGCTCAGCAAAGAAGGTTATTTTCTCCTTTTCCACAATATATTTTTCAAATTGTTTTAATACCGTTTTCTCATCTCGACGGCAAATTAAAGCAATAAACATATCATTTTGTACCTTTAGATCATGATGTATTCCCTCTGCAACCATATCAATCCCAGTACCTGATTCCCCTATTAACACAACAGGCATTCTACTTAGTGCCACAATTTTTGCTTTTTCAATGACATCCTTCATGACTGGTGATACAGCCGTGATGATATCAAATGTCAATGGAGCGCCATACCTTCGCAATGGCTGATACATCATGTATTCAAGCTGTGTAATATCTCGGGCAAATTCCACAGCGCCTATTAAAGAGCCTTCATAGTGCAACGGATAAATATTGCTTATGTAGGTCACTTCTTGATTTTTTTTATTCCAATACGTTTTTTTTATATTGTGCACTGGCGTTTCAGAGCTGAGGACCTTATAAATATCGCTTTTTTCAATTTCAAAATCAATAATCTCTAAGGCTCGCCTCTCCTCAAATTCATCCTCATTAACGCCTTCTAATTCTCTCATTTTTTTATTGTATATAAGCAATTTGCCCTCTGTGTCTACAACGCAAATTCCCATATCGCCTTTTTCAATGACGTATTTATAAATACTTAGTAGTACATTGTTATCCATTTTGTCCTCCTGTAGTCCATTAAGCTTATTCTAACACCAATATGAAAAGCAGATGCAAAAATTAAAAAAGTTTTAAAATTTGAGTTGATTAATGCCAAATTATATTGCATTATATAATTAACGCAATCTTAAAAGGTGCATAATCATTTGGCACTACTTATACCTGGGAGGAAACTGACATGATTCCATACAAACACGAACCATTCACAGATTTTTCACAAGAGGCAAACTACAATGCTTATGTAGAGGCTTTAAATAAAGTTGAAGGTTACTTAGGTCAAGACTACCCACTAATTATTGGTGGCGAGCGCATTACAACAGAAGATAAAATCGTTTCGTACAATCCTGCAAAGAAAACAGAAGTCATTGGTCGCGTTTCAAAAGCAAGTAAAGATTTAGCTGAAAAAGCGATGCAAGCGGCAGATGAAACATTCAAAACATGGAAAAAAGTTGATCCAGCCATTCGTGCGGACGTTCTTTTCAAAGCGGCAGCAATCGTTCGTCGTCGTAAACATGAATTCTCAGCTTTATTAACAAAAGAAGCCGGGAAACCATGGGCAGAGGCTGATGCAGATACAGCGGAAGCAATCGACTTCATGGAATACTATGGTCGCCAAATGCTACGCATTAAAAACGGTCAGCCAGTCGAAAGCCGTCCAGGTGAATACAATCGTTATGACTACATTCCATTAGGAATCGGTATTGTCATTTCTCCTTGGAACTTCCCATTTGCAATCATGGCTGGTACAACAGTAGCTGCTTTAGTAACAGGGAATACAGTGTTATTAAAACCAGCTTCTACAACGCCAGTTATAGCGTATAAATTTATCGAAGTATTAGAAGAAGCTGGTCTTCCAGCAGGTGCGGTGAACTTCGTACCAGGTTCTGGTGCTGAAGTAGGTGACTACTTAGTCGATCATCCAAAAACACGCTTCATCAGCTTCACAGGTTCACGTGATGTTGGCTTACGTATCAACCAACGTGCATCTGTATTAAACGAAGGCCAAATTTGGATTAAACGTGTCATCGCTGAAATGGGCGGTAAAGATACAATCGTAGTGGATAAAGAAGCAGATTTAGAATTAGCTGCACAATCCATCGTGAAATCAGCATTTGGTTTCTCAGGTCAAAAATGTTCAGCATGTTCTCGTGCTGTCATCGTAGAAGATGTATATGAGCAAGTGGTAAATCGCGTAGAAGAGTTAACAAACGCTTTAACAGTGGGTGACCCAACTGATTACAGCAACTTCATGGCAACAGTAATTGACCAAGCAGCATTCAATAAAATTACAGAGTACATCGAAATCGGTAAAGGCGAAGGTCGTTTAGTAGCTGGTGGTACAGCAGACGATTCAGTCGGCTACTTCGTACAACCAACTGTATTCGCGGACGTAGATCCTTCTGCTCGTATTATGAAGGAAGAAATCTTCGGACCAGTGGTAGCCATTGCAAAAGCAAAAGATTTCGACCATGCGATTGAAATTGCAAACGATACAGAATACGGTTTAACAGGCGCTGTTATCACAACAAATCGTATGAACCTAGAAAAAGCACGTGAAGAATTCCATGTAGGAAACCTTTACTTCAACCGTGGCTGTACAGGTGCAATCGTAGGTTACCAACCATTTGGTGGCTTCAACATGTCAGGTACAGATTCAAAAGCAGGTGGCCCAGACTACCTACAGCTGCATATGCAAGCAAAAACAACTTCAGAAATGCTTTAATAATTACTTCAATAAAATGCCGTACATTGTTTCTTAGTAAGCAATGTACGGCATTATTTTTTGGGGGTAACACAAATGACATATATAATAGAAGAAACTCATGTGAATTTCGGTTCACTTTCCTTCCCCTATTTAAAACTAACTTTCACACCAAATTATAAAAGCATACTTATTGCCTATAAAACGCTGGTATATTTTATGGCATTTCTAACATTTGACCCTTATCTTGATTGTATAACTTTGTTAAAATGATATCAGTTTAGGAGGGTAAAACTATGAAAAAACTATCAATTTTTATGTTGCTCATGATGCTTGTTAGTCTAGTCATTTGGCAGCCTCAATCTGTCTATGCAGACGAGCTATCAGGACATATGCATGAAAGTGGTCTACGCTATTTAATTCAGAAAGATGCATTACTAAAGGATGCAAATGGAAGCTATCGTCCAAATGCTACGGTTACACGCGGTGAATTCGCCACATACATAGCAAAAGCATTAAATTTGGACACGAAGAACGAGATAACGTTTACAGATGTGTCAGACACATATTTATTTGCAAATGAAATTAAGCTTGCCGCAACTGCTGGAATTATTACTGGTTATACGGATGGCTCATTTAAGCCAGATGACCGTATTTCAAGAGAGCATATGGCAGTGATGCTAATCAGAGCAGTTGATTATTTAAAAATACCAAAAGGTACTTCTTCTATTACCTTCAAAGACAATACAACTATTTTTAAAGATTTCCGTGAGGATGTTGCAATCGGTGCACAATTAGGACTTATTAAAGGAAGCTCCAATGGCATGTTTTTACCAAGAGACAGTGCCACAATTGGTGAGGCATCGACATTTATTCTACGATTAATACTTCTTGCTGATCAGCTTGACGCTGGTAAAAATGAAAACAATGGTAACTCCGAAAATAACGGTAATACTAATAATGGGAACAACAATAATACTGGTAATAACGGTAATACTACCGCATATATCGTCAAAGAAGTTTCCAATGGTAACTTGGTAGACAAACAAACCTTTACTAGCTTTGAAGCAGCTGAAAAGGCGATGACGACTAGTTCCTTAGTGATTACTCAAAATGATAAAATTATTAAAATGACTTCAGGTTATGTTGTAACGAATAATTATGTTGCTCTAAATTCTGAAACGATTAAGGATCAAATCGCAGTTGCGGGTAATACAGAAATGGAGTATCTAGGTAGTGATGCCACACAAGTAAAAGTACGCTTAGCTGGTCATACTGGCTATTTAAAGCAGGCTGACGTTACCTTAATTCCTTCTGCTTTAGTGAAAGGCCGTTCTTATTACACAAATGAGTACGGTGAAATAAAACATACTTTATATGATTATAAAACTAATAAATATTCTGCTAGTTACGTGTATGGCAAGGCACCTAGCTTTATGAAGCAGGGTGAGAAATACTTTAGCTGGGATGGCATCAACTTTACCAATGCTGATGGTTCTTCAAAGGGAGAAGCCTATAACTACTATCAGTTCTTACCAGCTCGTGCAGCAACTCAATATACAGCAGATGAGCTAGATCAATATATTGTGGGAAAATTAGCAGAGGTTGAAAGCTCAGGTGCTTCGATTTATAAAAATGCCACAACTAAAAGTAAACTACTTGGTTTAGGCTCTGTATTAAAAGAAGTGGAAGCCAATTCTCATATCAATGCTATGCTTATTTTATCCTTAGCACAGCATGAGAGTGCCTATGGTATGAGTGATCACGCTCAAAATCTAAACAATCTATTTGGCTTATATGTCTATGATACAAATCCACTAAACAAGAAGTTTGATAGTGTGGAAGCCAATATTAATGAGCTAGTTGAAAAATTCCTTCAGCCAAATTATATTACGCCAGGTGGACGTTATACAAATGGCGCAGTTGTTGGTTCTAAGGCTATCGGCTTCAACGTAAAATACGCTTCAGATCCATTCTGGGGGGCAAAAATTGCAGGACATTACTATCGTGCAGAAAAAGCTTTAGGCTTTAAAGATGCAAATAATCCTTATAAAATCGCTCTCACAACAACTGCTGGACTAAATGTTCGTGCAGATGCATCAACAAGTCAAAGTCCACTTTTCACATTTAGTAAAAGTAATATGCCTGTCATCGTTACAGATACAAGCTCAAATGGTTGGTATCAAATTGTTTCAGATAAACTAAACACTGAACCTGGATATATAAGTAAGGATTATATTAAATTCATCAATACCGTGAAATAACGTAAATGGCTGTCTCTTAATAAATGAGACAGCCATTTACTGTTGTTGAAAAAAGATAAAGTCACTGGCAAAAAGGCCTTTTTATAAGGCAGGAGGTTGATTTCCGTTCCGCCAGCGACCTCTCCAGGGGCCGTCCGATGAGCACTTCACTTACTTATATTCGCTCTAGGCTCTCCTCTGTGACGCTCAATCAGGAGTGATGTTGGCTCCTCTCCAATCACCCATGTGCAAAAGTGTCTTTTCCTTATCTTTCATACTAGCTAGCAAGCAATCTAATTAGCTTTTATTTGTATGATTAGAGAAAATTTTATGGCCATTTTATCAATTAGTTTGTATTTTTCTTATATGGGTATATAGAGAATAAGAAAAACGATTCCAAAGGCTAGTACATCTTTGGAATCGTCTCTTAATCAATTATTGTTTTTTATAATATTGCAAAATACCATTATAAATAGATTCTGCAAATAATTTAACGTATTGATCATTTGTCATTTTACTGTTATCCTCTGCATTCGTTAAGAAACCAAGTTCTACTAGAATAGAAGGGATCACCATATTACGAATTACGTAGTATTGCTCTTGCTTGACACCACGATTTTTCATATTTAAATTGTTGACAATTTGATTATTAACATATGTCGCTAAATCAATGTCTTCCTGATACATATCTCCTGTAGATATTGCATAATATGTTTCAGTACCAGACGCTGACGTATTAGCAGCAGAGTTGACATGAACACTTACAAAAATTTCACCATAGTTTGCTTGAGTAAAGTCTACGCGATCTTGTAAGGATGGATACGTATCACCAGTACGTGTCATATAAACTTTTGCACCAGCATTCTCTAGTAATTGTTTCACTTGTGTGCTGACTTTTAATGTAATGTTCTTTTCAGAAGCAGAGCCCTTTACTGTACCTGGATCTTTACCACCATGACCTGGGTCTAGGATGATAATACGATTTTGTAAAGGTTTAGCTGTTTGATTTAGTAGTTTCAAATAAGACTTGTGAACATAGCCTGATTGGCCATTATAGGTGATTTCTGCCCAGTAACCACTAATGTTATTAACTTGGACATACTCTCCTTTATTCAGCTTAAATAACACGGCTGATGTAGAGTTACTTTGACTGCGAACATTTAAATTAGCTACCGTTACTCTTCCTAGCACATCACCAGAAGCTGGTGGTGTTGGATCTGGATTTGGATTTGGCTTTTCTTCCTCCACAATATCCGTAGTGCTATTCGCTACAATATAACCTGGTAAACCATTTACTTGTGTTAAGTAGTAGCCACCAGTTGTTTTGTAAACGGGAAGCTTTTCGTTCGCTTTAATCGATGAAATGACTTTTGCTGAAGATGTAGGCTTCACATATAAATTGACAGCATTTTTTGTCGTTACTTCTTTTTCGACTGTTCCTAATGGATTACCATCTGCATCTACAAATTCTGCATATTGCTTATAGATGTAGGCATATGCGCCTTTATAAGTAACCTTTAGCCAATTACTTTCAACAGCGTAGACTGATAATTTACCGCCTGTATTGACTTTGCCTACAATGTTCGTGCTTGAAGTAGAATCTTTTGTCTTACGGATGTTTAACCCATCTGTAGTGACCTTCACTAAGCCAATGACTTGTGATGTATCTGGAACTTGTACACCTTTTACAGGAAGCTCTAATCGATATTTTTCACTGTTTGCACGTGCAACGAATAATGAAAATTGAGAACGTGTTACAGTGCTATTCGGTAAATACGTATTACCTGTTCCGTTGGTAATGCCATTATAATAGATTGTATTGATGTATTTCACATATTCATGTGTAATTCCTACATCAGTAAAAGGCGAGTCGATCCCCTCATACTCACTAGTATCTAAATTAAAAGCTTTTGTTAATACATAACTCATTTCTCCACGAGTTAGAGGCTTATTTGGTAAGAATTGACCTTTTATATTTTTGTCGAAAAATCCTAGCTGTACAGCACGTTCTATATAACCTGACATTTCAGTGCCGACTGTAACATCTGAAAAGCTAGATTTATTTACAACTAATGGTTTATTACCAGAGGCAACAACAACCATTTTAGCTGCTTGTCCTCTTGTAACACTATTATTTGGTCCAAAGACTCTCTTACCATTCACAAAGTAACCTTGAATTACCCCCAAATTTACTAAATAATTGATTTCTTCATAGGCTGGGTGATTTTTAGTAACATCTTCAAATGTTATATTTGAATTGTTAGCTGCACTGACACTTGCACTATGTATCGTAAACATAGAAGCCGAAATGAATAAGACGCACAAGATAAGACTAATTTTTTTGATGTTCAATGTCTTATTTCCTCCCTTCTTGTTCTCTTAACGTGTCCATTTTAACAAAATTAGCTAAATAAAGCATCATACAATAGAACTGTTAAACTTTAATTTTCCAATTCACATCCTTTCCTACAAAATTATCATAAAAATAGAAGAGTCTGCTATTGCAAACCCTTCTTCCATTATACGCTATTCAAAAGATCATTTCTTGCAATCTATGACACAATTAAAGTGTTAACTTTATGAACTTATTGTTGAATTCTTTCAATAAATACTTTTAATTGTTCGATTTTTAGTAATTCATCAGAACCGAAGCTACCGTCTCCGTCACCATTTGTAATGCCATTTGACGCTAGAGTAGAAACATATTCATTAGCCCAGCTCTTTTGAGGCACATCACTAAAAGCTACACTTCCACCATTATTTTCAAGACCAAATGCTAGCACTAATACTTTAGCAATTTGTGCACGCGTAATTGGTGAAGACGGGTTGAATTTACCATTTGCATCGCCTTCAAAGATACCTAATTTTGCTACAGCTGCAATAGCACCTGCATGAGCATATGTAGGTTTTACATCTACGAAACTAGTAGTAGTATCAGATGTATCTAAGTTTAAAGCTTTTGCAATTTGTACTGCTACCTCTGCACGAGAAGCATATACGGAAAAGTCAATAGCTGCTTGTTTTACTTCAGCCTGTTGTTGAGCATCAAATGTTGCTACACGTTTAGCACCTACATAACGATCGCCCCAATAATATGGGTCATTAACATTTGAGTAGCTTACACCTTGACCAGTTTGAGAGTGGATCATTTTACCATCACCTATGTATATCCCCACATGTGAAATACCACTACCACTTGTATTGAAAAATACTAAATCGCCAACTTGAAGATCACTCTTGGCAACTGCAGTACCTTGTTGATATTGAGATCCCGACGTACGGTTTAATTGAATGCCTAAGTCTGAAAATACTTTAGAAGTAAAGCCAGAGCAATCAAAACCGCTTGTTGTTGTACCGCCGTATTTATATGGAACACCTAAATATTTAGAAGCTGTATCAGTTAAATCTGCTTTAGACGCTGCTTCAGCAGTATTAATATTAGTAGTTGAAAATAACATAAATGATGCAAAAATCGGTAATAACCATTTCTTATTCATACTTTTGTTATACCCCTCTCAAAACTTTTTTGCCTATACATAGACTATCACAAAAGAGGCGAATGTTATTTTTCAATTGTGTAACGGTTTTAGACAGCAAAAAAACGCTGTAATACCAACGTTTGGTGGTATTTCCAGCGTTAAAAAGGGGATTTTTTTATCGTAATTTGGAACTTTCGTAATATTTCTGTAATATTAGCGATTCTTTGTTACACAACAACTTATTGACTAGAGAACATTTGGACCCAATAGTAATTTCCTTTGCTATCCTGGGCTATTGCAACACCTGTGTTCGTATAGTGCTCTTTTAAAATATTATCTCGATGGCTAGGTGAAGCCATCCATGCCTTAACAGCAATTTCAGGTGTTTTAATATTTCTAGCAATATTCTCTCCAAAACTTGTATAGTTGTAATCAAATAATGTCGCTAAATCCCAGGGTGCCCCATAAAATGGAGAAACGTGTTCAAAATAATGGCGATTTACCATGTCCTGCGCTTTAATAATGGCAATTTGTGTAAGTTCCGAATCATAAGCAACAGGTTCTAGCTTATTCTTCTGTCTTTCAACATTTATTAATTCAATCACCTTTTTTGACCACTCAGAAGAAAGGTTTACAGTTGGGATATAATCCTTTGCTAGATAGTCATAGGCTACTTCCAATGCCTTAATTTTTTGTTGAAAAACCATGCTTCGCTCAACAAATACAGCAAACTGTGCACGTGTTACCAATTGGTCAGGAGCAAAATGTTTAGCATCCACTCCACTAATAATGCCGATATCTGCTAAGGATTCAATATAGTCTTTTGCCCAATGCGTACGCGTAATATCCGCAAACTGGCTATTATTTTTGCCATCTACTTTAATTTGGTAAGCTAGTGCTAGCATTTTTGCCACCTGCATACGCTTTAAAGGCTCTTCTGGATGAAAGGCATCACTTTTTTGAATAACTCCCAGTTTAACAAGCTGGCAAATTTCCTTGTAATATGGATGTGTTGTAGGAACATCCTTGAATTTTACAGGGTTCTCAATGTCAATGTTTGTTTGAAGAGAGCGAGCAATGGCAGCAGCAGCCTCTGCCCTTGTAATAGCTTGCTCTGGCTTAAAAGTGTTGTCGTTGTATGTAGTCATATATTGTTTTGTGAGCATATGTTGAATCGAGGCATTTGCCCAGTATGAATTTGTCACATCTACTGCCTTAGCAGACGCTGCTTCTACTTGACTAAAACTAGTTAAACTTCCTACGGTTGCAGCTATTGAAAGTACCATTATACTCAATAATTTTTTCAACAGGGCGACCTCCTCACGTTGGCAAAATGAAAATGTATCAAATGGTACCTCCCAGTCAAAGCGACCATTTATACTATAAGATACGAATTTCAGATGATATAGTTTCACTTTTTTGGAAATTAATATTAGGATTCATTTTTTCTTACTTATAAAAGGAGTTTTCCCGTTATATTGATTGGGAAAACTCCTTTTTTATCATACTATTGAATCATTTTAAGATAGTCTTCTAGAATGCGGTAATTATACACTAAGCCCTGTTGCTCAATTGACAAATTACTATAATCTTTTTGAGCAGCTAACACTTTTTTCTCGAATGAGGAGCTGTCTGGATCAATATTTCCGATCGCTTGAACAACTTTGAGAACGGCAGCCACATCTTTTTCAGCCTGCTTTAAGACATCCTCATTAATGACCTGTCCTTTAATTTTAGAGTCCAATGCCTTATAGGCAGCAACGGCATTCGCCACATCTTCAATATACGTTGAAGAGCTTGGAGACAGTCCCGCTATGATCTCCACAACCTTCTTCACATCAGCTAAACTTTTCTCTGCTTCGAGTAAAAGAGCATAATTGGAGATACGTTGTTTATCTGTCGTATTCAAACTATCATATTCTTTACGCGCCGCTTCCACCATGCCAAAGTAATATTTATCCTTTGGATTCAATTTAGCAATATTATTATAAACCTTTATAACATTATCTAGCGAAAGCAATAGCTGGTCGTTATAAACATAGCGACGTTGATCCGCATTGAGCTTATCATAGGCTTTTAAAATCTTTTGGTATTGGCTATTCATATCTTTTGCCGTTAGCAATCGGTCTATATCTTCTACAATACTCATTACAGGCTTTATTAGCTTTTCCTGATCTTGTAGCACTTTATAATTTTGAACAGCCCTTTGCTGATCCTTTGGTAAAGCATTGTAAGCAGCACGGATTTCTTGAATACGTTTCACATATTGCTTTGGATCAACGGATGGTAAGTCATCAATCATTTGCATGACATTACCAGCCCCTAAAATACTAGACTCCGCTGCTTGCAATAAGTAGTAGTTTGTCACATATTGCTTCATATCGTCAGGTAGTGCATCGTAAAGTGAGCGTGCTCGTGATGTATCTTGAAGGAATGTGTTACTTGAAGATTTAAGTTTACTAATCAATTCCATCACATTAGAGACAGGCTCAAATTTTAAGAGAATATTAATATTATCGATGTATTTTTTTTGATCTTTCGATAATTTATCATACGCTTTACGTGCTGAGTTTACCTTACTAACAAAGCTTGTTGATTCTGGATCTAGTTCATTAATTTGAACCATCACACTTAAAATTGGTTTCACTGCTTTTTCACGTGTTGTTAAATCTTTAATATTCGTCACTAATTTCTTTTGGTCCGATGACAGCTTATCGTATGCTACACGCGCATTCATCAGCTTCGTTAAATAGTCAGCATCTTGCACTTCTGTTAATTTAATTAGCTCGACTACACTCTGTGCTAATCCCTGTTCATTCTCTGCTGCTACCAGTGCATCATAGTTTACGATCGCTTGCTGCTTCTCTGCTGGCAAGGAATCATAAAGCTCACGCGCTGTTTTCATATCTTGATAGAAAGTTTTACTTGTTGGCTTTAACGACGCAATGAGACCAATCAAGGAAGCAACATCCTCTACAGCAGTGAGATTAGCATAGTTTGTCACTCGCTTTTGGGAAACTTGATCAAGTGCATTATAGGCTTTACGTGCATCAAGAACCTTTTTTGTATAATCCTTATTTGTTGGGTTTAAGGCATCGATCATTTGAATCACCTTGATTACTGCCTTATTATCCTTTTCATAGGAGCTTAACATTTTGGCTTGCTCCACTAGCTTCTGTGCGTTCTTATCCATTGCTTTATATTCTAATGTAAGTTCTGCTACCTTTTTGACAAATGTGTCAGGGCCTTCATTTGCTAATGCTATAATACGGTCATCAAATGCTTTAGCCGTATTGATATAGCCTTGTGCGTTTGTTAGGTCCTGGCTGTTTACTACCTTTGCCTTAAGAGATTCACCCAATTTATTAAACGCTTCTTGTGCTTTTACCACATCATCTTTATACGTTTTTTTAGAAGGGCTTAATGCACTAATTTGTACCATTACATCAATCGTAGGAATTATATCTTTTAAATCTTTATAATTTTGGACAAACGTCTTATTCTTATCATCTAGCTTCGCGTAAGCCGTATAAGCTGATTTTGCTTTAGAAATATAGCTTTTAGAGGAAGGATCCAATTTTTCAAATTGAGAGATGACATTAACAACCGATTTATAGGCTTTCTCTAAATCTGTTAGCTCTTTGATATTCGTTACTCGCTTTTTAGCTGTTGGTGATAACGCATTATAGTTTGCTCGTGCATCCAATATTTTTTCAATAGCTATATTGCTATTAAGCAGATCAATTTCCGTTATAACAGCCTGTACCGCTTCATCCTCTTTCACTAAAGCATCTATTTTGTTTTGCAGATGTGTTTTCAAATTAGTAAGAGCTGTTTCATGCCCTTGCAAAGTCGTATCTAATTTCTCCACTTTCTCTTTCAACTTGGTAAGCTGTGTACCGTAGTCAACTGTCGGCTTTAATGTATTAATCGTTTTCGATGCTTCTGCGTATGTTTGAAACAGCATTAGTTTTGTCGCTCCCTGCACTAGCTTCTGATCATTTTCAGTCAGCTTATTAAAGGCAGTCCACGCAGATAAAGTTTTACTTTCAAATGTTTTGGCGGCAGGATCAAGGCTATCAATTAACTTATCTACCTTTAAGGCAGCACCTAAATTTTTCTCCCAAGCTGTGAGCTCTGCTAGATTATTGACGATTTTTTTCACATTGGACGCGTTGATACTTGTGCCTGAAGGATTATTATAGGCTTCGCGTGCAGCTTTAATAGCAGCTACTTTATTAGCTTCTTCTACAACATTAATGGCTTTAATCTTTCCTTCAATATCCTCTGCATATGCAATATTTGCTAACGCCAGATCTAGATCCCCTATGTTTTTAACAAAACCTTTACCATCCGTTAAGAGATCGTATTGCGCTTTTATGTCTTTGACTGTTGTACGATATACATCTTCTTTGGATACACGCAACCCTGAAATGCTTTTCGAAATATTTGCTGCTTTAAGATATTGAGCAATACTTTCATATTCCGTTTTTAATAATTGTTTGGAGGCTGCATCCAGACTATTGTAGGCTTTCTCAACAGCCGTCACAGCACTAATAAAGCTTGAGGCTGAAGTGAAATCTGCAGGTTGCTTACCTTTTAACTGTACAATGCTGGAAGTCACTTTATCTAAAGCAGATAAACCTGACAAGGCATCCTTATACTTCTTAAAAGGTGTGATTTTATCATCATTTGGATTATAAGCTTCGACCACTTTCTTTTGCTCTGCTGTCAGCGCATTATAATTCGTGGTAAAACTATTCATTCCAGGAGAAATAGTTGAATAATCCGTAGATTTCTCCAATAACTCAACTAACTGATCTAATTCTGTAATGACCGGTTCTACTTTTGCTACGTCCACTTTCAGCTTACTTAACTTGTCAACATCCATTCCCTTGCCTTTAAAATAGACATTGCGTGCTGTTTCATCATAGCCATATTGCAACACTGTGCCACGAACTGTTGAGGCAATATCCTTCGCCCCATTATTAAGTGCAGCAAGAACAACTTGGTTGAATTGGTCTTGCACATATTGATAGGATGTCGCTGTTGATTCATCTCCTAAAAATGTTTCATATTGGCTTTGTACATTTTTCACATCGTTAATAAATGTTTTGCTGGTATATGAAATAGTACCCATCTTATCGCTAATTTCCTTAAGCTTCTTTAACAGTAGTCGTTGCTTAACTACATAGTCATATTTCGCTTGTATAAAAGCTTTTTCATCGGCATTAAAATCAGCTGAATTTTGTACAATCGTTATATCACCATCTGCAATAACCATTTCATTATCTGATGAATTCTCTGATAGCTTGCCAAATTGTGCAATAAGTTGTTCCCTTGCTATAGTTGCTGCAACCTCATTTGCATAAGCTACCTTTTCTGATTGTATTGAGATGTGCGACTGTCCTTCGTTGTCCTGTGCGTGTGCGTTCGCTATAGCCGTAGGTGCCAATAAAAGACCCGTTATGACCCCTGCTGTCAATTTTCGATTCAATCGAACCACCCTTTCATCGTTTATGTATAGGAAAATGATTGTGTTCATTTTCATTTAGAATTTATGACTTTAGTATCGGTGTAAATTGCTTGATTTCAAGCCATTCTAATATATTTACAAAATGAGACATATCAAAAGTAATTTTTCTAAATTACTAGCTAGAAAAACAGGAAGTTATTTCAATTATACTATACAATGGTGTTATATAAGGTTTTCACCAATTGACATATAATAAGAGATTATGTTTTTTCAATGAATTTATTGGAAAAAAACAGCTATTTTCATATGTCATAATATCTTTACAAGGTGTATACTACAACTTTGATATCCTATTTTGGAAGAAAGGACGCTGTTTTATGTTTTACCATTATAAGTTCTGGCATAGCTTAAAAAATCCTACCTACTTTACTAGCATCGTAGAGGAAGGCGAGGTCATCGGATATAAAAAAAGAGTACTAACGGTGTTCATTCTTTTCATCCTGTTGTTTGCTGCTCGCGAATATTGGGGAATGGGGACAGAAAATTTAACGTCCTTATTCGCAAAGGATTTACAAAATGAATACTATGTAGCACGTATACTTTCGATGCTTGGTGCCGTTTTATGGGCAATCGTCTATTTTTGCTTCCACTATTATGGTGTTACCTATCTTTTACATCTATTAACGGACATTCCTTATACTTGGATAAAAAGAGTGCAGCTTTATGTTGTAGCCTTTCTATTAATTGAAAAAGCAATCCTCTTTGCTGTTTTCTATGCTGTAGGCTATACAACCATGTTTTCTTTCTTCTCCTTAGCTCCTGCTGCCTTACAGGTGATTGAAACAGATTTCGTATTATTTACCCTCAATCAGTTGACGGTAACAACTGTTTTAATCATTATTGTACAGTATCTCTTCCTATCAAAATGGGAGGAAGAGGCTAGTAGAAAAATGTTAGTAGTCAAATTGATTGGTGTACAGCTATTTATGGCCATATTTGTTGGTTTGATTAGTGTACTACCAATTAAAGAATGGATTGCTAGGGGGTTAGGATGATGGCATTTATCAAAACAAGACCATGGACAACTACGACCATCGTGTTAGCAATGCTAGTAATCGGCATAAATGCTTATTTTGTCTTTAAAGATAATAGCAACGTGACACGATCCTACTTTATCGATGAATTTCAAAAAGCTTATATCGGCACGAATACAGAGCGTGTTCATAAAGAAACTATTGTAGCACCTGCTGAGACATACACGATTACTGCTGATGCAACTAGCTTATCAGCTGTGAATGTAAAGCGTGGCCAAGAAGTGATGATGAATGATGTACTTGCTACCTATAAAACAGATGAGGTGGATGAGGAGTTAACAAAGCTTGAATCTGAACGCACAGCCTATGAAACAGAATTACAAGATTTACAGGATGCACTTGATCAAATTGAGGATGAATATGGTGATGATTCTAATCCAAAAAGCTCCATTAATACGGATCAAATCAATGACAAACTATCTGTAACGCTAAAATTAGAGCTTGCTCAACAAAATTCAGCATCTACAGCGGTTGCCCTGTTAAATCGACATATTGCTGAAACAAATCGTCAAATTGCGTTACTTGAAGCCCAAATTACACAAATTCAATCTCGTCAGGGTATTGTCAGCCCTATTGATGGTGTTGTGGCAGCGATTAAGGAAGAAGCTGGTGCGCTAACTTTTGAAATCTATTCGAATGAAAAAGCAATGTATGCCTATTTATCAGAAAAGGAATGGCAAAAGGTGGAGGAAGGGCAAACTGTAGATTTCGAGGTGAAACATGTCAAGGATGATCTATCTGGCATCGTATTAGAAAAACAAACGATTGCTACTGACGATCAGACAGTTTGGGCAAATGAGTTAGCCAAAACGACTGCCTTGCCACAACCAACTAATTATGAAGTGACCTTACAGCAAGATGCCCCACTCGAGGACATCCCGTTTTCGACAACTGGCAAAGCCTCTATTATTGTCAACGAAGCATTCGATTCCTATAAAGTCGATAAATCGTGGCTAGCCACAGCTAAAAAAGGGAACAAAAAGTTATATATCATCAATCAGGACGGTAAAATTCAGCTAATTGATGTCAATGTGCAATTTAAAACGGCTAAGTCAGCTATTTTTATGGATTATCTTGATGAAGGTACGCCAATGCTCTCGAATGAGAAACGTAATCTCGAAGCCTATACCTTCAGAACATTACCTGTTGAGAAAATTCATTGGAGCCATTTTAAAGAGCTAACTTGGAAGCAATATGTGAAATATATCGTTTTCTAACCTAAATCCGCCTCGTCTTTTTATGGACAAGGTGGTTTTTTTACAAAAGAAATCCCCTGTAGATTACTACAGGGGATTCGTCATTTTTATTTTAATGATAAACATCTATTTAAGAAGCTTGCAAATTGCGCACGTGTAATTTGTGCATCTGGTCTAAATGTGTTATCTGGGAAGCCGCCAGTTAAATCATTTGCCACAAGTGCTTGGATATGGCTGTATGCCCAATGTGTTGATTTCACATCAGAGAAGCTTACTTTGCTTGTACCCGTTAATTTATAGGCCCTTGTTAAAATGGCAGACATTTCTGCACGTGAAAGCTGTCCGTTTGGATTAAACTTCCCTGCCTCTTGCCCTTTAATAATACCAGCCTGCTCAACTGCGGCAATGGCACTGTATGCATAATGGCTCTTACTCACATCATTAAAGCTAGAATCCTTCGTTGTAGTTAGATTTAAAGCTCTGGCAATGATCGTAGCTGCCTCAGCACGTGTAATGGATGCCTCTGGTTTGAACGTTCCATTTGAGTATCCTTTAATAAGGGATTGATCGTATAGACTTTGGATTTCGGAAAATGCCCAATGTCCTTTTGTTACATCTGTATAAACTAATTCCTCATGATTATCTTTATAAACGGCTTGTAATTGATCGAAATACAGCTGTCCTTTCTTCTGAAGAGATGCTGTTGGCTGAGCAACATACAAACGCTCGAATTTCAATGGCTGTGGTAAGTCACTCGGAATATTCGCCGTCACGTACTTCCAACCACTCCAGTCTAAACCACCCTGGCTTGTAAAATCAATTGTGTGCTTAGCTCCAGCACCATCAATGACAACGCCTCTTAGCCAATGCTTACCAGCATCGCCAAATACCCAAAGACCGATATTTTTAGGCTGCCCTGAAATAGCAATTGGTGTTTTCGCAACCATATAGGCTGCTTTTGTACCTGTACCTGCTGTTGTGAAATCATAGTTTAATTGTAAGCTAGCCATTCCCTGTCTTGCATACTCTTTAGAGCTTGCTAATGAAGCATTAGCTTTCGCCACTTCTGTTGTCCAAGATGACGTATTATCAAAGCTATCTAGTACAATAGGTTTTTCTGCTAGATCTACTACTTTCACAGCTGTAGACGTACGAATTCCTTCATACTCTCCAATAATTTTCCCTTCACCCTTTTGTGTTGCTGTGAAGGTTGCACCATCCATTTTGCCGATATTACCTTCAACTGTCCAGCTCATATTTGCTGGGTTAATGGTCATTGGATTCAAGTATTGATCATAGGCACTTACAACCTGCATATCTACAGAAGAACCTTTCATTACCTGACCAACACTACTTAACGTAATTGATTTTACTTTCCCTGGTGGCGCTGTATTCACTACCTGTAAAATGGCAGATACACGACGTTCACTACCCTCTGACGGTCTATTCACTAGGTTGGCGAAATAACCTCCTGGGTTACGCGCCACCATTGCTGTAGAGCCGCCTCCGTCTAGGTTAATAGCCGAAGAAGCACCCACTGAAATTAAATGAGCAGCTAAATCTGATAAATTAACACCATTACTATGACCACTTATGCGACCATCAATCGTTACAAGAGATACCTTTGTACCTGTAGCATCTATAGCTACTGCTGTACGTGGACTACGTGTAGAAGCAAACCCTGAATTCGTTGGCATAGAAATATCCACTTTGCCGTTACGCACAAGCATTGGTCCAGCAGCTAAGATGAACTGTGCATCCATCCATTTTTGATCGATTGATAAGCTGACATCCACGCTTGTACCTGCTGTAATGCTACTTAATTCAGCGGCTAACTCTTTATTTTGGACAGAGATAACAAAGCCATCTGCTGGTACAGAAGAGTTACCTTCTGCTCCGTAAGCTGTTACATGAGATACTGTACCTGAGAACTGATCACCAAAATGCAAGGTACTTGTATCTTGGCTAGCGCCCGACACAACGAGTTCTACCCCCCATGTATTTGTCCCTGTTGATTTTTTTTCAGGTGTATATAAAACGTTTTTATTTGTTCCTCGTTCACTATTAATAAGATCAATAGGATAGCTTTTGCCATTCACTTGGAAAGTTAGATTCGTAGAATAATAATCTGCAATCGCTTTCCCTGATTTCGATAAACCAAATGCAACTGGCTTTTGTGTTGGGCTATCATATGTATCTCCCAAAATACCATAGTTCACAATTTCATTATTTTCTGCTAACAAGTTCGCAGGCATACCATTTCCTAAAAAGTAAGAGGCATTGACAGCCCCAACAACACGATGCCCATCATATGTGTTTTGCTTGGCCATCGCTGATGTTGTTTTTAATGAATTAATAGGATTTGGCATACCAATTTCTAGTTTTGTATATGTATTATTTAAATTGACATCTAAAACATTTACAAACTGACGTATCGAACCTGACGTATAGTTTTGCTGTGAATGTATTACCTGTGGTGAAACCTCTGTTTTAACTTCACTGACTTTATTGCCTAAACCAGCAGCTTGTCCATTGATGGGGCTAACTGTTAGTGTAAGCATGAATAGGACTACAATAATCGTTATTAGTTTTCTTGCCATTTTTCACTCCGAATTAATTCAAAGTATGGCACGTACCATGTCACATGACCCGTGCCAGTGACTTTTTTATTTTGTTTCTACATAGATCGCTACTGGAAGGTTCACACCACCAGCATGCATTAGCTCTAATTCAATCGTATCTTTTGAACCCTTCATTTTGAAATCTGGTAATTCAACATACTCTGCCCCTACTCTTAAAGAAGGCACTAAATACACTTTGCCATTCACCTTAATCGCTCCACTGTATAATCCTCCTCGACCAGCCAACTTCAGCTTAATCGTTTTTGTAGAGCCTGTTGGATTGACAACAGGAATGGATACTTTATAATTCACACCAAAATGTCCCGGATTTCCTACTGAGCCATTAATTTGCGACATTGAATTTTCAGCCGTTTGTAAATGGTCAGTACGACCGTTAGAAATATTGTAGCCTACCTCAGGAGAATCTACTGTGTAAGCTGGTAGTTCTGCTAGAATTGACGCACTAGACCATGCACCTCTAGGGTGTTTAGCATACTGATCAACTGCCACCTGCTCAGATTGAATTGTTGTTAAATCACTATTATCCTTAGTAAGTACTGTGCGAATCGTATATTCTGGCTTTCCACCATTAACCGCTTGAATATCTAAATCATGTAAAAAGCCAATAATATAATCATAGTTTAGTTCATATGTTTCGATGACCTTTGTTTCACCTGGTGCAATGACAATGCCACTGCTGTCCGATTTTTGAAGCTTGTTATTTAAAACAGCATCCGCAATCGTCAAGCCAAGATCATGACCTACCCAGCTATTACCTGTTTTTTGGTTAATGCCTTTCGAGTCTGTGACTTTAATGCTTTCTGTCGTAGACTTGTTTTGAACGGTAATCCCAAGATTGACATCTGTACCTAATGTGTTGTAATGCCAGCCAAAGATACGATGCTTATTTGTTGCCGCTGTTGGTTTCACATCATATTGGGCAAGTGTCGCATTGTTCAGTGGCACAAGCTTACGTGTTAACGTTTCTGGATTATCACTAATAAATAAATCACGATCTCCTTCTACACGAGCAGAAGGAACAGCTTCTGGATAGGACGTAGAACCAAATGATTTATCTAGGAAGGGGCTTGTGAACATATAACGGTAAACATAAATATACATTTCTTTTTTCTCTGTGATATAGCGTAAATTTCCGCCTAATGCATCCACAAGAAACTTGGTAGGAATGTACATTTTGCCTTTTTGTATAAATGGCTTTTCGATCATTGTCACTGCTTCATTGTTAACCAAAGCCTGATTGCTGTTATCATTAAAAATAAAGCTCATCCCACCAATTAACAATTCAAAGGAACCATCAGGTTGCCAAGTACCAGATGAATCATCTAAATAATCATAAATATAGCTAGCAGGTAAATAGGTTCTTCCATCTTTTGAAACAATCGGATCTTTCATGACAATACGTTTGTTATTGATATGTAAGATATATGGATCTTCCTGCGGTGGTGCTGTTGTTTCATCTGATAATGTAATATCTACCGATTGGGTAGCCTCATCCCAATTTACAATACCATCAAAGTTTTCGCTGACGAAACGTAATGGCATATAAGTACGATCCTTATACATAAATGGTGCAACATCCATTGCAACCTCTTCTCCGTCTATTAAAGCAGTCATCGAATCGATCGTTAAATCAACCATCTTACCATTGCGCATCGCCGATGCAGTCAATGTTTCCTTATCCCAATCCACACTTGCGCCAACCGCTTCATATAATGCACGCATTGGTAATAATAAGAAATCCGATTTATTTAAAATAGGATCATTGACTTGAATCGTCTCTCCATTAATCGTAATCGAAACATTGTTTTTTATCTGAATTCCATTGTTACTAGTCGCTAATGCAGACGCTTGTCCTGGCAAAATCGTAGCCAACGCAACTGCTGATACAATACATGTAGTCCTAAGTTTCTTAAACATCTTAATCTCCTTTTTCCTCTTACAATAGTCTTTATCATCTTAACACGAAAAACCCCTAAAATGTGGGATTTATATCGAAAAGAGTAGAATTCGGTACTAGAGTGCTAGCCTTTCTCCTTCGAAAGCTTCATATGCAGCTAATGATATTTCCAAAATTCCATGAACATTTTCTATCAAACATATTGCTGCTCGAAAAATCTTTTATACACCCTCCATTACATTTAGTTTTAAGGTAATAAAACTAGCTTTTTTCTAATCCAAATGATTCTATATATGGATAATCCAAGAAATGATTACCTAATTATTCATATACACTCTATTAGAATATCGAACTATTCTATTAATTAGACTTGTTAAACTATAAAAAGTTACAAATTTTTTCCTTGAAAATCCCACTTGACTGTTGGTTCAACTTATATTTTATATATTATTTTATTAAATGGATGATAACTATAAAAGGATAATACTAGATATTATCATATGTAACGAACATCTTAAGTAACGTATTGCTATTACTATTGCTTCTTTTGCAGTCTCTATATTCATCCTAAAACCTTCATCTTAAAATGTACATGCACAGTTAATATTTCTATATTCTAGGCTCTCAATAAGAAATATTACTTTTAGGTTGAGTATAAAAAACTACGCAAAATATTGAACTTCCCCAACTGTTGGACACCATCTAATAATTGAAGGAACAGTTTTTTCTATTGTCAATATACTGCGGAAGATAAAATAGTGCTGTTGAGCGTTACTTATATCACAGAATTTAAACTATTCGGAGAGAAGCTATATTTATCGCCTATATTGGATTTAATTCACCAGGAAATTATAACATATACAATTGGGCTCTAGATCAACTTATACCACTTATTTCAGACATGTTGGAAACACATTTGAACGTTTATCTGAGCACGGTCAGCTACTTATGATTATCAATCAAGGCTGACACTATCAAGTGAAGAAATATCGTGGAGTCCTAGTGTCAAGAGGGATTGTTCAAAGTATTTCTCGTAAAGGAAAGTGGTACTGTAACTCTGTCATGGAGAATTTATTGGGCATTATGAAATCTGAATTCTTTTAAATGAGGGATTTTGAAAGTTTAGAGAATTTTAAAATAGATTTAGAAGAATATATTATTCTCTAAAATAATAAGAAACAATTAAAAATGAGTCCGGTGCAATACCGGACTCATTTTACCCAAGCTTCTAATGAAATAACGTGTCTAACTTTTAGGAGTCACTTCATATTTATGCGTAGGTTTTTGCAATAAATTCAATATGTTTACTAGACAATGAAGTTACTACAAATAATTTAAAAATATAATTATAGAGCTGCTGGAGTTACTACATTAGTTGTTAGAACAAATTTGCTATCTGTAAATGCTTTTACTCCAGAAATTGATTTAACAGTGTAAGTAGTAGATACTGTTAATTTAGAAGCATTTGTTAATACAAGAGTTAATACTTCATCTTTTACTTCTTTAACAGTACCAGTTAATGCAACTGTTGAACCGCCATTTTCTAAGTTTAATGTAACAGTAGAGCCTACTGTTGCAGATACACTTTGGTCAAATGTTAATTGTAATTCAGCTGGTTTTACAGTTTCTGCATTAGTACCACCTGCAGTAGTTAAAGTAGTAGTACCTGCTGTTGCAAGTTCTGTTGCAAAGCTTGCTTCAGCTAAATCAGTTGTAACTGTTACATCTAAATCAGTTGCAGCTTTGATTGCATCAATAACTTGTTTATTAGTATTTGAAACATTACCAGCAGCATCAAATCCTAGTTTAATAGTTAATGTTTTTGTTGCTGTATCATATTTTGAGTCTAGTGTTGAATTTGCTGTGTCTGATCCATCAATCACTACATTATATCCATTACCAGCTGTACCAGCTTTCTTAGATGTAATTGTTAAAGTTTTAGTACCAAGTGTTGCAGAATCAGTTGATTTTACTTCAGCAACAGATGCAACAGATGCTGTATAAGCAGCTACAGCATTAATATCACCGAATGTAGTAGCACTATGTGTCTTTAATTCTGTATTTAACTCATCGATACTTACATACGCACCTACACCAGTAACATGCGTGTGTACTGCTGTAATAGCTGCAGCCTTTTCTGTAGCTGTTAAAGCTTTAAAGAAGTTTGAGCCAGCTAATGCTGTTTGTACTTGTGCTGGAGTAGTTGCAGCATTTACTTTGCCTACTACAGTTGAATCAGCGCCACCTGTACCTGTACCAGCACCAACACTTACAATGTAGAATGATACAACATCATCTTTTACTTCGTACGTTACACGAACTGTTTGACCAACATAGCCTTCTAATTCTTCAATGAAGTTAGCAGCAGTTGTGATTGGTGTGCTACCAATACCATAGTATTTGTAAGTTTTTCCTTCTTCACCAGCATATTTAATTGCTTTTTTACCAACAAAGTTAATTTCTTTTTTATCTTTGTTGATGTTAGCTAAATCAATAACACCAGTGTATGGGTTAGTGATATCATTAACAGCTGTGAATTTCGCAGTTGATTCTTTTGCTGTGAAGTTGAAATCTTTGTACGTTTTTGCATCTTTATCGTAGTATCTAGCTACACCTGCAGCTTCTACACGTACAGAAGTAGTTTTACCATCAACAGAGTATACTTTTAAATCGCCAGTGCCATAGTTAGTGAATGTATAGCTACGGTTTGGTGAAATAATGCGTTCTCCAACTTTGATATCATTAGCACCAGTATTAAATACTGTGTAAGATACATTTTTGATAGATTCGTCAGAACCAAGTTTATATTCTTCACCACTTTGATTTGTTAGGTTAACGCTGAATACAGCAGGACCTTCACCATCGAATGAAGATTTTTTCTTATTATTTTCATCAGTTACTTTAATAGCAGCACCATCAACAACTGGGCTTTGGAAGTATGAAATTGCACCAACTGCTTTAGGTTCACCCTCATCTAATTGACCCTCTTTAGCATTAGAAGTATTAATATCAATCCATGCTACTGGTGTACCATAAGTATCTTCTTTCTCGTTTCCGATATAGAAGCTAGCTTCACCTTTAGAGTTAGTTTTAACAGTAATTTTCTTACCATTGTAACCAACTTTATCGCCATCATCATTTAATTTAATGAATTCTGCATCAGATGTAGTACTAATTACTCGATCAATATCTTCATTTATTGCTACATTTACTACTTCATTTGCAGCAAGTTTACCGTCTTTATCTTTAACAACTACATTGTATTTACGTCCATTTGCCCAGCCAATTGCAGCAACTTCGCCACCATCACGAGTAAGTTCGATAGAGTAGTCTGCTTGTACTGCTGCAAATTTCACTTTAGCTGCAGTTGCTTGTAAATCAGAAGCATCATATTTGTAGTCATAAACAGTTGAATTATTTACTACAGTATTGTTTGCTTCGTATACTACTGGAGTAGCTTCAGCATTTGTACCTGAAACTGTGAATGTAGCTTCACCTTTAGAATCCGTAGTGATTTGTGCAGCACGTGTAATAGAACCATTGCTTAATTGAGCAACGTTTACACCGTTTACTGAAACATTTTGTAATTTATCAGATGTTACATCAATGTTTTCTAAAACTGATGCATTAAGAACTTTGTTTGCTTCTGGTTTACCAGTTTTAGCATTTTTATAAGTGATTTTGTAAGTTTTGTTAGCACCGTTATTAACTGTAGCGCCTGTAGTTACTTCTTGGATTGATAGAATTGTATCTACGCCCCAGAATACATAACCATATGCAAATTTAGAACGATCACCTGTTGCATAAGCAGTTACATCATCTCTACCTTCTTTATAACGAGTATAAGAATAAGTAGCGATACCTTCTTCATTTGTTACTGCTTCACCTACGATTGTTGGTACAACAGCATCATTGTTATCACCAGGTACGTTGAAAGTAACTGGAATACCAGCTTTAGATTGACCTTCACCAACAGAAACTTTAGCTTGAAGTTTAACTTCTTGACCAAGTTTACCTTGAATTGAAGAAGATACTAATTCTACTTTAGTTGGTACTACAGCTGCGATACCTTTGAAGCCACCAATTACTTCGTCATCAAGAGTTAAAACATACTCTTTTTCAGCTGTTTGTGATGCAGTTGTTAAAACAACTACTTTTTTGTTTGTTTGTTTAACAGATGCATTTTTAATCTCTAAACCATCGATTTTGAAGTTAAGAGCTTGAACGTTTGCAACTTCTTCGTCAAATGTTACTTCAACAGTTGTGTTGTTGATAGCTTTAACAAATGCTGCTTCTTCTGGAGTTTCACCTTCAACTTTGTCAACTGTACGTTTGAACACTAGTGCAAAGTCTTGGCGAGTGATTGAGTTGTTAGGGTTAAGTTTGTTTGCATCAGTACCTTCGAAAACGCCGTTAGCTACTGCGATTTCTAAGTATTTTTTAGCCCAAGGTTTTACTTGAGAAGCGTCAGCGAATTGGCTAAGATCTGCTTCACCTTCTAAACCGAATGCTTCTACTAAAATTTTAGCAGCTTCAGAACGAGTTAAAGATTTGTTTGGTGCAAATTCAGTTGCACTAACACCTTCAAAAATGCCGTTAGCTACAACAGCAGCGATTGAGTTGTAGTACCAAGCGCCAGCTTTCACGTCTTTGAAGTTTACATCACCATTAGCTTCTAATTCTAAAGCTTTAGTGAAGATTTCTGCAGCTTGTGCACGAGTTACTGTGTTAAGTGGGTTGAAGTTCCCGTTAGTATCACCTTGGATTACGCCTTGGTCAACTAAAGCTTGAACTGCTTCTTTAGCGTATCCAGAGATTTTGTTATAGTCGTTTACTTGTGCAGCAGATGCTACAGGTACGATTGCCGATGCAACTAATGCAGCTGTTGCTGATGCCGCGAAGAACTTACGGCCTTTGTTTTGCTTTGCCATTAATGTATTCCTCCCTAAAATTCCTTAAATTGATATTAATCCAACGAAAACTATAGTACCGCCTAGTTACCTAAATGTATGTATTATAGCTTTCTTGAATAATACAAAACTAAAGCAAATTTGTTAGTAAATTTACTAGAAAAAGCGTAGTAGAATACCATTCTAGTAAGTTTATTCACTTTCTACAATAATATAACACTATCTTTTCCGAAATTCAAGCATTGGGACATAAATTTAGTTATAGAAGATTTTTTTACCATACCTAATATGGTATTTAGTAGAAACCATTAAAATTACAACTAATTATATCCTCATTTGGATTGGTAACATATAGTTCCGTTACCTATTATACCTTACTCTCAATAATAACCAAGCATTTTCTGGAATGGTTACTAAATTGTCAAAAATTAAAGACTCCCGTAATATTTTAGTTATAATTGTAAAGAAACCGAAATATAGAAGGCGTTTCTTAGCGAATTCCGCCTCTTCCCCACCAACTTTATGAGTTTCTTCTTTATTAAGTAAAAGCTAAATCTATCTGTCCTCATGTTGTAATAATAGATTGCCACTTTTTATGCTACACTTTTGATAGTTTGATAGAACATATCAGCTATTGAAGGGAGCTTAAAAAATGAAACGTAAATTTCCTCTTTACGGGGCCGTGCTAGCAGGCATGTTATATCTTGCGCCAACTACCGCTTCAGCAGAAGATATTTCGAAGCACTGGGCCTACCATGAAATGAACTATCTTATTACCAACGATTTAATGAAGGGTGATGAATTCGGCCATTATCGTCCGAATGATGCTGTCACTCGTGCTGAATTTGCAGCCTTTCTTGTTAGAACACTGAACTTACCAGCAGCTTCTAGTCAGGCAACCTTTACAGATGTTAAAAAAGGTGACTGGTATTACGGAGTAGTCGAGCAAGCAAGCTATCACGGGCTAATTAAAGGTGACGAGCAAGGCAAATTCCATCCGAATAATCACATTAATCGTCAGGAAATGGCGGCTATGTTAAAAAGAGCTCTCACTTATCAAAATATCAATACATCTTCCTCCCCTATTGCTTTTAGTGATAATGCTCGCATTGCCAAATGGGCCTATGCAGATGTACAAGCTGTCGTCACAACAGGACTACTTGTTGGGAAGCCAAATAATCAATTTGCACCTCTTGCTCAAACAACTCGTGCTGAGGCAGCTACCGTGCTCTATCGTTTAATCCATTTAGAGGCGCCTGGGACAGGCGGTAAGCAATATATGACGACGAATTACTCACATGATTACTCCTCTGTAGTAAGTAAACAAACAATGAATAATCCAAAGGTCGATGGTGCGGGCATTTTCACGGCTAGCGAGGCACTAGTGTCATACTATGTACACCCAAAAAGCTTTATGCAGGATAGCCCATCTTATTATCAATTCCTAAAATTATCTACTGTCGTCAATAATCTGAGTGCAAAAGAGCTAAATGATAAAGTACTTGCCAATAAAGGAAGCTTAGCAGGTACAGCGGATGCCTTCATTCAAGCTGGTGTAGACAATAAAATCAATGCTATTTATTTAGTCTCGCATGCCTTGCATGAAACAGCCAATGGTGGTTCTGCACTAATTAAAGGGATCGAGGTTGGCTTAGATACAAATGGCAAGCCAATGGTAGCAACACCAGAAAATCGCGATAAATTAACTGCTATTAAGACAACCTACAATGCTTACGGTATTGGCGCTATAGATGCCGATGCTAATAAGTATGGTGCGGAGCGTGCTTATACAAATGGCTGGTTTACTGTTCAGGATGCCATTATCGGCGGGGCTCAATTTGTAAAGGATCAGTATATTAGCAGGGGGCAGGATACGCTCTATAAAATGCGTTGGAATCCTGATAATCCGACAGTCCACCAGTATGCAACACATGTGATGTGGGCTGTCATTCAAGCGAAAAAGATCTATGATATTTATGAATTAATTGGTGCTCATACGACAACAAACCTAGTGTTTGATGTGCCTGCATATCAAAGTCAATCTTCCGCTCCTTCATTACCGAGTCCATCGAAGCAATACGCATTGGATTTAGGGTTAGCTGGAGCTACTGGTAAAACGACGATTAATCTCAATATGAGAACGTATCCAAATACAGCAGATAATGCTTCGATTATTACGAATTTGCCAAAGGATACCTCCTTTAAAGTTCTTGGTGAAAATGGTGGTTGGTTGAAAGTAAGTGTCAATGGACAAGAGGGCTGGGTGATAGATGATTATGTGAGTCTTGAAAATGGCTTACAAATTGTTAATATGAACATTACACTTAATGTTCGAAGTGAACCATCTACGACAAGTGCTATTTTAGGTACTGTTAAACCGAATGGCTTTATTATCGGTGTTGTAGACGATAAAGGTGAGTTTATAAAAAATGGTGCCTGGTATCAGGTGCTTTACAACGGAAAAACAGGTTGGGTACATGGCGATTATATTGTAAAAAAATGATTTTAATAGGATGCGCAAAAGAAGAGTGCGAAGATGATTCGCACTCTTTTTGTTAGTCATTTTTTATCACCGAGATGAAAGCGCTATATAATAGAAGAAACTCGAAATTTTAGGATATAATTTTCAAACTATCCCCCTAAAATTTAGTAAATTCCACGTCAAAATAGTGTCCTAAAAAGGTTAATAGGACGAGTACTGTTCCTTTTAAAATTCGTTCAGTTATCAGCGCTATACCCTAGTTAGTCCCCGTTAAAACCATTATCGAAAATTTCCTGTCAATATTGCTTTTGTGGTATGATAGATTGCAGTGAAAATGGAATTACAGAAAGGTTTGAACACTATATGAGGCATGTAACGATTATGGGCGTACCCTTTTTACATATTGGTCAACAAGGGTTTGTTGATTTACTCGTTAATCGTATTGAACAGCAAGAAAAAACTTTCGTTGTGACAGCCAATCCTGAAGTTGTCATGCAGGCAAATGAAAATCCAACTGTCATGAATTACTTAAAGCAGGCAACATACATTTGTGCAGATGGCATTGGTGTCGTTAAGGCTGCACAAATCCTTGGAGATTCACTTCCAGAGCGCGTAACTGGCTATGATACGATGGTACGTCTGTTAGAGGTTGGTCAGCAAAAGCATTTTAAAATCTATTTACTAGGTGCTCAAAAGGAAACCATCGAAAAGACGGTTGCCAATATTAATAAGAACTATCCAAACGTTGATGTCGTTGGCTATCATGATGGCTACTTCGACTGGAATAATAATGATTTTGCAAAAGAAATTGCAACTTTACAGCCTGATCTTGTATTTGTGGCATTAGGAGTACCAAGACAGGAAAAATGGATAACAGAAAACCTTGAAAAATTTTCAAAGGGTGTATTTATCGGTGTAGGTGGCTCCTTCGATGTCATCGCTGGTACTGTAAAACGTGCACCAGTAATTTGGCAAAAGTTAAATCTTGAATGGCTCTATCGACTGTTACGCCAGCCGAGTCGGTTTGGAAGAATGCTTGTACTCCCTCGCTTTGCTTTAAAGGTATTTGCATTAAAATTTAAAGGTCAGGGCAAAACAAAATGAGTCAGTCAACATTTGTTAAAAGCACACTCATCCTGACGATTGCCACCTTACTTTCCAAAGTAATCGGAAGTATCTTCCGTATACCACTTCAAAATATTGCTGGTGATGAAGTACTTGGTATTTTTAGTCTTGTCTATCCTGTTTATATGGTAGCACTTTATTTATCCGTTGCGGGTATCCCTATCGCTATTTCTAAGCTAATAGCCGAAGCTAGGACGAGTCATGATACTGCCAAAATTAAGAAAATTTATGTGACTGCAAGAATCCTTGCATTATCCTTTGGCGTCATTAGTTTTACAATCATTT
Organism: Lysinibacillus sp. JK80; assembly: GCF_027557635.1. Lineage (NCBI taxonomy): Bacteria > Bacillati > Bacillota > Bacilli > Caryophanales > Bacillaceae > Lysinibacillus > Lysinibacillus sp. JK80. The sequence goes on from NZ_CP058997.1 coordinate 2,423,894, forward strand.
ACGGCTTTTCAGAGCAGATAGCGAATGCACTTGGTGGACCTTCAACAGAGATTGCCTTAATTATTGTTGCCCTTACATTACTGGTAGCCCCCTATATGGCTGTCTATCGTGGATTTTTCCAAGGTTTTGGGGATATGCGACCTACTGCCATTTCTCAAGTGATTGAGCAGTTAGTACGTGTTGCATTAATTTTAATTGTTGCGTATTTCCTAGTAGCAATGGATTATTCAAATGATATCGTAGCTGGTGGAATTATGGCAGGTTCTGTATTAGGAGCCCTCGGTTCACTTTTCTATTTACTCTTTAAATATTTCTGTTCTTCGGTAAAAGTGACGAGTAAGGAGAAATATTCTGGTAAGGATTTCTCTAAATACAGTAAAACCATTTTAAAGATTTCTATTCCCATTGCGATCGGTTCTGTGACAATGGCACTCTTTAACTTTGTAGATTCCTTTACGGTTACATATGGCTTAAGAAGTGCTGGTGCAGATGCAAGTGAAATTAGCTACCTTTATGGTATTTATGGTCGAGGACTTACATTAGTTCAAATTACGACTGTTTTTGCTTCTTCAATTATCTTGCCGCTTGTGCCGTTGATTACAACGAAGCTAGCTGAGCGTAAATTGGATGAAACACGCACTATTATTGAGCAAACTCATCGTATGACACATCTTATTTCATGGCCAGCTGCGATTGGGCTACTAGCCTTAACCTTGCCTTTAAATCTAGCTCTTTTTAAAGACTTAGAGGGAAGCTTAATGTTAGCCATCATCAATCTAAGCTCTGTCTTTACATCACTGACTTTGCTAGGAACAGGTATTCTACAGGGCATGAATGCTGCCAAAACAGGAGCTCTCATTATTTTGAGCGGTGTTGTCCTTAAGGTCTTTTCTAACATCTTCCTTATTCAAGCATTTGGTTTAGATGGTGCTGCCTATGCAACTTTGCTAGTGTATTTTGTGTTATTTATTGTGAATTCTGTCTTAATTTATCGTACGATTCGCTTTACTGTTCTTGGAAAAGATACGGTGAAAATGATTGTGTCTTCAATTGTAATGGGAGCAGCAGTTGGATTACCAACACTTTGGCTTGACTTTACACATTGGTCAAGAATGTCGGCAATGGGCTATCTAACTGTCGCAATCGTAGTTGGTGGAGCTCTTTACTTCCTTCTACTATGGCTGATGAAAGCTATTCATAAACAAGATTTAAAGAAAATCCCTGTTATCGGAAAAAGATTTTCATAAATAAGAGAGGTAGGACACTTATGTCAAAACAGAAATGGCTTTGGGGAATCATTGTTCTTTTACTTGTCGTTTCCTCTACAGGTATCATGAAGAGGTGGAATGCGGAGCAATCGAATGATGCTTATGAGATTGTTATTCCCTATGATGAAATACAAACCGCAGAAAAAAATAGCGACCTAACAATGGATGAAATTCTTTCCTCCTTAAAGGATGCTGGGCTGAATACTGTGAGTCTAGAGCCCTTAACATTAAAGGAAATGGAAAAGCAAAACTTAATTACTGTTTATAAAGAAAGTGAGTTAGCAGCCCAATTATTGTTTACACCTTATAAAGATGCTGTTGATATCACTAATAGCGGCTATTATATTCGAGTGCCTGAAAACGAAAGCTACCAAAAACTGATTATGGAGAGCGTTGAACCAGAGGAAGTACAAATAGGAGAAGAAGCTTTCTATTTCCTTCCTGCTTCTAACCACAATTTTGATTTAAAAACTCCAATTGGCTATGATCAGCCTGCTATTGACATGATTAGTAAGCATGGACTAGCTCACATCTTTAAAGTGGAAAATGCGGATAATGAAGTAGCTAATGAAAAGTTGGTCAATCAATTAGTCGATTTAAAAGAGGCTTCAGCAGGACGCTTACTTGGTCAAGGTGATGAAGCTATTGGTTTTGGACAAGAAGACGGCAATCAATTAGTTGAAAAATTAAATGATGCTGGCTATTACTTCTACACAATTGAAAGTAACCCACTTAAAGGCGAAAGTAAAATCGCTCAAATGACGGATTATAATATGATTCGTTTGCATAGTATCAATGTCAATAGAGAGACTAAATTAAAGCTAAATGCAAGTATTGACCGTACAACACGAGCTGTCAAAGAGCGTAATATTCGCTCTATTTTCTATCATATTAAAACAACAGGTAATGCCAAAGAAAATGTAGAAGAAACGATTGATTATTTAAATGGTGTGCATGACACAATGCCAGATCATTTCAAAGCAGGTGAACCAAAGCTATTTGATAAAGTAGTAGTGCCAGCTTGGGTCACAGCAACCGTATTAGTAGCAGGTATTTTATTTACCTTTATCATTTCTGAATTAGTAAAATGGATGCCTCTTCGTATCGCGGCAGCTGGCTTTATGGCTGTACTAGCAATTGCGTACTTTATCCTGAAAAGTACTCTGTTTTTACAAGCATTTGCACTCATTATTGCAGTCCTTGCACCAACCTATGCAGTCATCAAATCAGCGCAAGGTTCTACGAAGGTGTCTAACATATTGATCCAATACTTAAAGGCAGTAGCAATTAGTGTAATTGGCATTGTTATTGTCATTGGCTTATTGAATGGTAATGCCTTTATGACAGGCTTTGCTGTATTTAAAGGGGTTAAGCTTGTTTATCTTATTCCAATTATGGGTGTTTTACTATTTACAGTGATTGAGATAAACCGACTAGCTGAACAAAACATTAAGAACTCTTTATCAAATACGGTAACATTGTTAAATAAAGAATTAAAATATTGGCATGTGCTACTACTCGTTGTGTTGGCAGGTGTCGGATTATTTTACATTAGCCGAACAGGGAACTCTGGCTCTGTAAGTGATATGGAATTAGCCTTTAGACAATGGCTAGAAAATACATTGTATGTTCGACCAAGAACAAAGGAATTTTTAATTGGTTTCCCATTCTTCATTTTAGCGTTATATGTAATGGGTATTAATCGAAAATGGGGAAGTATTCTCCTAGTACCAGGTGTTATCGGTTTCTTATCCATCATGAATACATTTACTCATCTACACATCCCAGTAGCTGTTTCTGTATTACGTACACTATACAGTGTATCTCTAGGTCTTGTAGTAGGACTTGTGTTTATCCTAATCTTCAAAATCGGTTATCGTTGGGTTTCTAAGGCAATCGCGAGGTGGTCATAATGCACGTTGTTTTATCTGGCTATTATGGATTTGATAATGTCGGAGATGATGCTATTCTACTGTCCATTATCCAATCTTTAAAAAAGTGGCAAAGTGATATAGAGATCACGGTATTATCTAATAATCCAGCAGCTACTGAGCAAACATATGGTGTCAAAGCCATTAACCGTTGGAAAATGAAAGAAATTCGTCAATTACTTAAAACAGCAGATGGACTGATTAGTGGTGGCGGTAGTCTTATGCAGGATCAAACAGGCATGAAAACGATTCCTTACTATGCGGGCGTTATTCAAATCGCAAAATGGTTGAAGAAGCCAGTATTTGTTTACGCCCAAGGTATGGGCCCGATTAATCGCCCGCTTAGTAAATTTATTGTTCGTACAGTTTTTAATAAGGTCGAACAAATAACAGTTAGAGACAGAGCCTCTCTAGCTCTTTTAACAGAGATCGGTGTGCGAAAAGAAACAAAGATCGTACCAGATCCTGTTATGGGACTTAACGGTAATGACTTTCATTGTGAGTGGCTAGAAAATGTCTCTTTGTCAGCCGATAGCTATATCTCTGTAAGCGTTCGAGATTGGCCATCCGCTGTTGCCTACAAGGAAAAAATTGCACACAGCCTAGATGAATTAGTACGTCAGGGTGAGCAAATCGTTTTCCTGCCTATGCATGGTGAGCATGATTTTATTACTTCACAGGAAGTAGCAGCACTTATGAAGGAAAAGAGCTTGATTGCTCCTGCTGATTTATCTATTGCAGAAAAAATCGCAGTGATTGGTCAATCTCAACTATTAATAGGTATGCGACTGCACTCCTTAATTTTCTCAGCAATCTATGCAACACCGTTTATTGCCATTTCGTATGATCCGAAAATTGATGCGTTTGCTGATATCGTTGATCAGCCTGTCATCGGTCATGTCGAGGTTGATGATTGGAATGGTGTAACATTGTTTGAACAAGCTGTAGCAATTCTTGAATCCTATACAACAGTTCAAGAAAAAATGCGCCAGGCCGTCATCCCATTGCAAGATGAAGCAACTGCAACTGCTAAATTAGCAATTGATGCTTTGTCAAAATAAACATTAAAAAATGATGAATTTCAATGTTAATTGAAATTCATCATTTTTTTCCTACTTCTAATAATTTTAAAATGGACTGGGCCTGTTGCATATGCATGGCTAAAACATATTGACCTGCTTGCATTAAAATTTGCGCCTTCACCATATTCATCATCTCTTTTGCGATATCTGCATCTCGAATACGAGACTCTGCTGCTTGTAAATTCTCTGCCGTGTTCACATTAGCATTATAGGCATGTTCCAAGCGGTTCTGATAGGCACCAAGACGTGAGCGCTCATTGGAAACACGTTTTAAGGCTTCATCCATCGAAGACATGGCTTTTTCCGCTTCCTCACGAGTAGCAATAGAAGTATCCTTCAACCCAAGTGCCTCGGACCCCATCCCATTGATAAATAATTCTATACTCTGTCCTGCATTGGCGCCTGCTTGAATCTTGATGCCATTTGTTTCATAATCCCCATTAAGTAATGTCTTTGTATTAAATTCTGTATCGGTTGATGTGCGCTGGATTTCCTTTTTTAATTCTTGAAATTCCAAATCTAATTTTTTACGATCATCATCTGTTAATGTATCATTGGCTGCCTCCACTGCTAGCTCACGCATACGCTGAATCATGGCATGTGTCTCATTCAGTGCCCCCTCTGCCGTCTGCACAAGCGAAATACCATCCTGTATATTCTTAGCTGCCATATTCAAGCCACGAATTTGAGCACGCATTTTTTCAGAAATCGCCAGTCCAGCTGGATCGTCTGCTGCACTATTAATTCGATATCCGGAAGAAATTCGTAGCATGGCTTTACTCATCGCCCCATAATGACGATTCATATTATTCAGGAATGACATCCCTGTTGCTGACCACTTACCAAGCATGATTTCACCACCTTCTTGACTTATATATCGTTCTATTCTTTAATCTATTAATCAACGGACTGTATTTTTTTCCAAAAAAAGTAATTGATATAATCAAAAATGGAAATATAACTAAATGAATTTTAATAGGCAATTGGAAATTTGAAATGAATTATTTTATATAAATCCTTAAATATTTTCTTAGAAGGCAAAAAAGACTATCACTTAATTTTTGATAGCCTTTTCGTCATTTGAATTATTAAACCGTTTTTATTAGTCTAACCAAAGTTCAGATACTTCTGTAGCACTTCTCAGTTTTTCCAAACTTGTATATCGTGTTTTTCTTACTGTCATAACATTACTATTCCCAAGAATAACATGGTTTTCCAAAGGGATTGCTTCACCATCAAAATAAATAATATACTTTCCATCATCGTATAGTTTGATCTCTTTTACTTTCGCATAGTGGGTGATTGCACTATAAGGAGCCCCTCGATAACAAGCAATATATTTTATTTGAGGAATGCGCCAAGATGCAATACGAACCGAATACCACTGATTTTTTCCTAAAAAAACTTCTTCAAATCCCTCATTTCTTGCTGGACAAAAGAATAAATCCCAATCTGTACTTACAGCTGAATCTTCATTATCATCGGCATCTTTATCCATAGTTTCCTCTATGTTGATCATATAATCTTTTAATAATACATCTGATGCAGCATTTACATATTCTTCAATAGCATCTTCAATTAGTTGATTACGAGAAGAAGGTAAATCTCCATTACCGTCTGTTAATATTTTAAATTGTTCCACAATAGCATCTGCCTTTTGCAGTGTGTGTTCATTAAGTGTAAGAGAAATTTGCTTATTAGCACCTTCTTCTTTTCCTGCACTCAATTTCCTTCTTATACTTTCTTGGAGTGAATTAACCATATTAAAGCCCCCTATATCATTTTACACTTTATGTTATCATATGATTATACATATGTAAATTAATATAACAATACATATGATTATATTTATAAATTTATTATACGCTATAAAATGGAACATCTTAGTACCTAAATGAGCGTATTAATATGTAAGACAACATAATAAGGGGAATTTAATTCGTTTCTTTTTTTAAAGTTAAGACCTAATGGTTAACATGCTTTACAATATACTTCATCTTTTTTTTGCGACTAACTTTTGTATTGTGACAATTGTATTTCCATAGTAAAAATTATTGAGTTTTAACAAGAACATTGATACTTACGTCATATATTGCTTATATTTCGCTTAAGAAACATCCTGAAGTGGCGCATTCAACACTGTTAGCCAGTCCTGTTTGGCAATTCACTATTAATAGCTATAGTAAGATTAATCACATCAGCGTATACAAAATAAAAGCACCTGCTTGTCATTTATGATAAGTAGGTGCTTACTGGACATTCCATCTATTCAATTTTGAAACCCCCAAGTTGATGGCTCTTTTGCTGTAGCAATTCGAAAAAGAGTTCTTTATCATTCTCTAGTAATGCCTGATCAATCAAATGATCCAAATTTTTCTCCTCTAACTCTGCAATAAGCTGATCGATTTCACCAACCGTCACAGTAGAAACCATCGGAATTTGTTGCTTTGGTGTAGCGCTTTCAAGTATTGGTGCTAAATGCTCATGAACATTAGTAATAAGCAATAGTTGATAAAGTGGTAACCGAATAAAGCGATTTCCTTTTTGGAAAACAAAAACCTCAGATAAATTTTCAATCTGCTGTGTCTTCATGTTGATGATCATCTCTTTACCTTCTATGGGAATGAAATGGAAAATCTCATTCTCTTTTAAAATAGAGAAATATTGATAAGCAAATACGAGACGTAATTTATCTCCAGTAACTTTTGTGTAAAACGGCTTCATGTATTGAACTTGCATCATCCTTCATCCCTCCCTATTTATCTGATTATTCAGATTTTAACACAAATCAAAAGCCTTGTTAACTATCTTTACCTCATTTTTTTCTTTCTGATCATTCAGCTTATCATTACTGCATTTTAATCGTATAATGGAAGGACAGTCTTTTTTTCCTTTTTACAATTAACAATGTTAACTATAGCCATACATGATGAAAGGAGTGAGGTTATGGCATTGTCTATATCGCAATTAGCTAAGGAACATCAAGCATTTGTGCTGACTAAATTAAAAGAAGCTGAACAAGGGTTACATCCTTCCTCTACCGAAGATGAGGAACTAGTGCGCCGTGCTGTCTTTTCAGTAAGGAATAAGTCCATTGTTTTTGAACGATTTAATGGAGCAAGTTCTATATTATATGCAAGTGTTCAAGATGTCAGACCCGCTTCTGTTGAAATTGATTTTTCAAAGGAAGAGCTACATTGTAGCTGTCCTCAAGCAAAATGGTGTCGACATCAAATAGGTGCTTTACTCGCTCTCTACCAATATTTTGATTCGGTTCAAAATTGGTCGAGTGCTTGGCGTGCACAAAAATCTGTTCAATTAAAATCTTTAGCAGATGAACGCAGCCCGCAAAGCTGGTCGATGATGGTGGATGAGGTGATGAAACGATTATTACCACCTGGGCGCATACTAGAAGGCTATGGGCTTTCCGCTGTAAGAACCGATGCTTTGGAGCGTCTTCGTCGACATATGCCCTTTGAGCGTGAATGGCAACCTCTTTATAAGCTCTATATGGAGCTAGCCATTTTTAATTCGATATGGCGACATTTAAATGAAACACCTGGACATTCGTTAGATTCACCTTATATGAAATATTTTATCGAGCAAAGCACGCAATCTTTTGAGAGCATTCTTACAGAGCTTTCTAATCGATCACGACTATTTGCAACAGATCCATTTTATGATGCCATCCAAGAGCTAGTAAGAGAATTTTTATTAGAAAGACAAGGACTTTTTGCCAATCGCCTTCGTCTATATATGCTACTATGGGCAGTACTTTTTTATGAGAAGCCTCGTCGTGAACAGGAATTGGCATTTATAAATAATCTTGTTCACTCTTCAGCAGAAATTTCTCTACAATCACTAAAATTATTATTTTATGTGCTATTACAGAAAGAGGATTTACTGCTTGAAAAGTTGGCACAGGTTGATTTACCACAAATGCAGGATTTGTTTGAACTGGCTACTTTTGCTCAACGTGCTGGAGAGTCAAATTCATTAGCAGTCATTTTACGAGCAATTTTACCTTTGACTGAAGTGTTTCTACAGGAGGTCGTTCCAGTCGTTCAGCGTGCCCAATACGTAAGGCAATTCCAACTTTTATTTGACGAGATTCAGCTTTCGGAGGAAGAGGAAGCAACGCTGTATAGTGCCTTTGGTGTGTATGGACTACAGCCGTTCTCAAGTTTTTTAATAAAAAAAGGTCGCTATCGGGAATGGGCAGCTCTGCATCAACTAAACCCATCATCCCTCTCTTACTTAGAAATGTGTGGATTAAAGGATGTATTACAGGTTGAACCTGCAACTGTTTTACCTTTATATCATGTCTATGCAATGGCTGAAATTACGCAAAAATCACGCTTAAATTATAAACAGGCTGTGCGTATTTGGAAAAGTATGCGTAGCGCTGCAAAGCGAGCTGGTAAAGCAGCTTATTTTGAAACATATATGCAAACCATTCGTGCAGAATATAAACGACTACGTGCGTTACAAGAAGAAATTGAGAAAGGAAACTTAGTATGATGACAATAAATGCTCCTTCCCCTTTTTCCAAAACACAACAGCTCCGTATTGAAGTAGCTCGGGAAGGATATTTTACGTTGCAGGGTTTTACTGCAAATGGTACAACAATCGATGTTGATACATTAATTTCTTCGCTATTCTTTACTTATGAGGCAAACGTTTATGGATTATTAACAAATCGAGCTGATTTTACAATTGAAGTTTCTACAGCTGAGTTACTCGATATTTTTTCAACAAGCTTCCAGCACCCTTTCATCAATTGGAGTGGTGCAAATGAAGAAAGTATAGAATGGTTAAAAAAAGTTTCCGCATTACAAGCATACTGGCAAGAGCCATCACTTTGGTCACATGCTGTGATTGCAGATGATTTTTCATCATTAACTTTCCCTATTGATCATATAGATTCAGCATTATTGGAAACAGCTGTACAGCAGAAGCTTTCACAGGTTGGGCTAATACTAGCTGATTTACCAAAGTTATTACCCTTTTTCCTACGTGGAGGCTGGCCATTGGATCAAGCTCGTCAAGCTGGAGCTGTTTCCGTTTCTTTACGGTTAAGTGAGCCAGAAGAAGATGCCGATGTATGGTTATTAGAAACGGTGCTAAGCACTGCTACAACGAAAAACTACTGGACACCTGCTATTCGTAAACAATCCTTACCTATTGAAGAGGCACTACCTACAAAGTGGAGAATGTTTGCGACTGAAATTACACAGCAACAACAGCAAATTATAGAACTTCTATCCACCGATACGATCAATAGTGATATCTTTATTCGTGTGACACTGGAAGATTTAGAAGTTCGCTCTTTTTTACGGGAAGATCTTGCTAGATTGCAGGCACTTGGTTTTGATGTTGTGCTGCCAGCATGGCTAAAGGATTTAAAACAATCCAAAATCCGAGTACGCGTTACAACTAGCAATGTTTCTACAAGGAAGGTAGCAGGTTTAGATGATATTTTAACGTTTAAATGGCAGTTTTCTATGAACGGACAAACGATTTCAGCTGAGCAATTTAAAAAACTTGTGGATGAGAAACGTGAATTTATTCGTATTGGTACTGAATGGTTCCGAGTAGATGCTAATTGGATGCAAGAAATGCGTGAATTGATGCAACAGGCAGAAGATGAAAGTTGGACTGTTCGAGAATTATTATTTAGGGAGTTACCAGAAGACCTGTCTGCCCCTCTTGAGGAAGAAGATGCAGATGATGCACTGAGAGATGATCCAATCTTTGCATTGGAAATACAACAATCATTAAAAGCATACATGGAGCAACTTTTGGAGAAGAAAGGCTTACCTGCCGTCTCGATTCCATTGTCCCTACAAACCGAATTACGCCCTTATCAATTAGAAGGCTTTGAATGGTTAGTCTTTATGCGCCAACAAGGTTTCGGTGCATGTCTAGCTGATGATATGGGACTTGGAAAAACGGTTCAATTGATTACCTATTTGCTCCATATTTATGAGTCATCAACTTACACAAAGCCATCCATCATTATTTGTCCCACTTCAGTACTTGGGAACTGGCAAAAAGAACTTGCTCGATTTGCCCCGTCCTTGATTGTGCATACACATTATCAAGCAAATCGAGCAAAGGATGAAGAGTTTAAAAAGCTAGTGACAGCAGAAAGGCCACATGTCATTTTATCAACCTATGGTACTGTGTCACAGGATACTGAATTTTTACAGGATATCGAATGGGCAACGGTAGTACTTGATGAAGCACAAAACATAAAAAATATGCAAACATTACAATCAAAAGCCATTCGTAAATTACTAGGTGACCATCACATAGCTCTTACTGGGACACCTGTAGAAAATCGTTTATCTGAGTTATGGGCTATTTTTGATTTCATTCATAAGGGCTATCTAGGTAGTTTTGGTCGCTTCAATGAAGAATTTATTTTGCCTATTGAACGAGACGAATCAGAGTCGCATAAGCAGAAGCTTCGAGCTAAAATTCAGCCATTCTTATTGCGTCGTACAAAGCGAGATCCACATTTACAGCTTAACTTACCAGATAAGCTAGAATCGAATGAATATTGTCCATTAACAACAGAGCAAGCTTCACTCTATGAGGGCTATATTTTAGAGACGCTTGATCAGTTGGAGCAGTTAACAGGCTTTCAAAAAAAGGGACGCGTCTTAAAGATGCTCAGTAAATTAAAGCAACTATGTAATCATCCTGCCTTATATTTAAAGGAACCTTTCGAGGATGCCGAAACAATGCTTGCGCGTTCGACTAAACTAGAGCGCATTGTACAAATGGCAGCTGAGATTGTGGACAATGGCGAGCAATGTCTCATCTTTACACAATATATTGGAATGGGACAATTGCTACAACATTGCTTTAGTGAAATATATAATGTAGATGCACCGTTTTTAACTGGTGCCATGCCTAAGCAGCAGCGAGACCGCTTAGTAGAGGCTTTCCAGGCAGGAGATTTCCCTATATTTATCCTTTCTTTGAAAGCTGGTGGAACAGGACTTAATTTAACAGCAGCTAATCATGTTTTACATGCAGATCGCTGGTGGAATCCTGCTGTTGAAAACCAAGCAACAGATCGAGCATATCGCATCGGACAGACACAATTTGTGCAGGTCCATAAATTTGTGACAATTGGCACGATCGAGGAAAAAATTGATAAGATGCTGGTGCAGAAATCTGCATTATCCGAAGAGCTTATTCAGTCAAGCCAGTGGTTGACCGAGTTAGAAGATCAAGAACTCCGCGATTTAATAACATTAGATATATAATAATGAGATGCGCCAAGAGCAAATAGTTCTTGGCGCTCTTTTAGTGGAACTTGCTACTTCTTTTCCCTACTTACTTCATTATTCGTATTTAGTTGTGTTGAAAATTCCATTGCTGTGCGGTCTTCAGCAATGTTTATTATAGTGTTACACATCATTCCTTTCTGTTTGTTACGGTGCAAGCAATATAAGGAGAATGGCGGATCAGACAATTAGTACTCTTGCCCCGTATGTAAACTATACTTGCTAAGGTAAAACAAAATCCTTTAAGTGTTCCTGTTCATTCGGTGGCTGAGGCGGTACAGTAACTGCTTCGTCACTATCTCTTTGTTTAAGTTGATAAAATCTAACATCCTCAACCACTATCTCTGTCATAAAAATCTTTGTGCTTTCCTCATTTACAAATGACCTTGTTTGAATACGGCCAGTGGCACCGATTAATGAACCTTTACCGCAATATTTAACGATATTCTCTGCAAGCCTTCCCCAAGCTGTACAGAAAACAAAATCTGTATCTACTTCCCCTTGATTGTTTTTAAAATTACGATTAATGGCTAGTGAGAAATGGGTCTGCATACGATTTCCAGATAAGTAACGTAACACCGGGTCTTTTGTAAACCTTCCAACCAATCCGACTTGATTCATTCATTCACCTCCTTTGCTTTTGATTGCTCTCATCTTACAAAATGATTCCGGCATTCGCAAAAATCGATATTGTTAATTTCCTTCAGTTTTTGTGCATAAATTAGGTAAATTGGCATTTTTATTTTTCTATTTTTTTTTAATTTTCTAGCTGAATGCTTTAGGCTGTAATGGCAAATGCTATTTCATGAAATCTGCAATTTCGCAGTTTTTGAAAAAACGTCACAGGTGCGCATCACAAACAACTGCTGCCTCATGTGTTATACTAAAAGAATGACAGACTTAGGAGGAATATACATATTGAAAACCTTTAAAATGCTTTCCTTTGACCTTGTCACAAAAGATGGCGTGCAACCATTCCCTTTAATCGATGGCATCATTATTAATCAGGAAAATAGCCATCAATCTTGGGTACTTGAATTGTTTATGGAAAAACAATATCGCTCAACCTTTGATGAGCTCTTAGCAAATGCTACAGTCTTCAATGTACGTGCAGTTATTTCATTTCCAGATAATGAACCCGCTCCTTTTCAGGTGATCGTACATACTGTTGAAGAAATCGGTAATCATGTTTCAGTCCTATTAAAAGGTACGCTTAAAATTAAACGATCAAAATATGCAGAACAATTACTTTCCGAGCTACTTGCTGAGGGTGTTTCTTTAGAGGATTTACTGGATCGCTTTACACAAGATATGAAAAAGCGACCAAAATTAAAAAATGACTGACGATGCGAATTTTTGCATCGTTTTTTTATTGGACAAGCAGTAATTTTTTTGTACAATACAATTTGAAAAAGGAGGGTTTCATTTGGTGGTTGCTATGAGGGGGGCCTTTAAGGCTGTTGGAAATGTTCGTTTTGTCATTATAGGAGTATAGGAATTTTCTCAGGGCAATGCTTGATTAGTGATTAGTTACTCTTCATGAGTATTCTGCTTCTGGCATTTCCCGCTTACATGGGTATAAAAAAGAGTGTTTTCCGCAGAGGAAACACTCTTTTTATGTTATCGGTTATTCATACCATCACGGTATTTTTCAGTGTTGTTTACTTTATCGTCGACAACATCATTATTATTGTTACCGTTCATGTTGTCATTACGTTCAACACCATTTACACCGTTTGCATTTGGTGTGTTGTCATAGCCGTTTGTGCTGTTGATATCGGCATTTGAACCAGGTGTTGTTGCTTCAGGTAATGTTGTATTATCGTTAACAGTACCTCGATCTACACCATTCCCATTTACATTATTGCGATCGTATGCATCGTCACGATTATTCGGATCTAATGCGTCCTCGACATCGTCGACTCCTCGACGTACGTCATTCTCGACTTCTCGAACAGGGTGATCTTCTACTGCATTATTTCCCCAGTTACAACCTCCAAGGAATGCAGTTGCAAGAACAATGGTTAAAAATGACATTTTCCACATAGTAAAAAACCTCCTTTCTTGGGTACTATGTCATCAAATACATCTACTGTATTTGTGATCCTACATAGATTGCCCGAGAAAGGAGGGAACTATCCGATTTTTGTACAAACTATTTTTGTTTTTCTTTTAATAACTGTTCAATATATGCTGCCTCTGCTTTACAGTCGTAGCTATAGTTTGTGCCTAGCTCTTTTTGCAATGCCTCGATTGTTTCGACTTGCTGTGCTGTTGGTTCTTCATTTAAAATTTTGGCAATAACCTCATCGATTTTTTGTGCCATTTCTTCATGAAACTGTGCGCTCATCAATGTATCAGCAGGGATTTTTTCGATCCACGCGGCATTCTCCTGAAAATAAGTCTGCCAGTTTGCAATGAAGTCTTCCATGGAAAAGCGCTCTTCATCCCAACCAATACTTGCTAAGTATGTTTCAAAAGATGTTGAAATCGAACGAGTAATGCTAATTTTAATACCTGAAGACAATTCCTTATACATCTTAATAATCCTCCTACGTTTGTAAAACCTAAAAATTACATCTATTTCAATTCACAATCGCATATTTACCATCGCAATTTAAGAACCTACTAATCAATTTTTGACTTGACTTTATCTATTTTATATCTTTTGGTCTACAAATGCAAATTAAGCTTGTTTAGGCTGTTCAGGCCCAATTGCAAATAGAATATCGGCTTCACATACAAGTTCTCCATCTACAGTTGCTACACCATGACCTTTACCCATTGCGCCACGAAGTTTTACAAATTCTACTTCCAATTTAAGTTGGTCGCCAGGTACGACTTGACGCTTGAAACGACAATTATCAACACCCGTTAAAAACGCTAAACGACCCTTAAATTCTTCAGCATTTAATAAAGCCACTCCACCTACTTGAGCTAAAGCTTCCACAATTAACACACCTGGCATAACTGGATAACCTGGGAAGTGCCCATTAAAAAAATCTTCGTTAATTGAAACGTTCTTTAATCCTACTGCACGTTTCCCTTCTTCTAATTCAATGATGCGATCGACGAATAAAAAAGGATAGCGGTGTGGTAAAATTGCTTGAATTTGTTCTGCAGTTAACATGTCATTTCCCCCTCAAAAATTAAGTATGTATACACAAAGTAAGGTAAAGAATAATGTTATTCTTTACCATTCATAATATCAAATATATGCTGCCATGTTTCTCGTTTAAAAATATCCATAGCATTGCCTTCTCCAATAACGCTAAAGCCAAACATTGCGCCTAATGCTGCGGCAACAACGACTAAAATGAGAACAATTACAATGCGTAACCAAATCGGAATCAGTCGGATTTGCACCCATCGAACCTCGCGTTGCTCTCCAGTCGAGCGGCGTTCTTTCTTTTCTGGTTGCAGTTGCGTATCGGTTTCTTGTGTCGGCACAGAACGTCGACGTGAATCGTTTGTCATAGATTGTACTCCTCTTCATTCCTTACTATGCGTTTTTGGATAACTTCCTATCGAATGCCATTAATTAGTCCTAGCATTTGATCTGCTAATGTCACCGCTCTTGCGTTGAATTGATAAGAACGTTGTGTTTGAATGAGTTCTGTCATTTCTTTCGAGAGGTTAACATTGGACATTTCTAGAGTACCACTTTGCATGCCAATTTGCTGACGGTTGGCTCCCACAAGCTCTGTCAAAACTTCTGCCTGCGTATAGCCAAGTTCAGCTAAATTATTAGGTAATCCCATATAAGAACCGGCAACATGCTCCATTAATTGCGGCTTTTGGAATTCTGTTACAGCTAAATCCGTACGTATAATATCCCCATTTGGATAAGATGCTTCTAATACGCCACCATCTCGAACAGCAAACTTTTGAACCGTGTCTGGTAATGTAATAGCTTGTCCTGCAGCATTAGCTACTGGATAACCCTCTGCTGTTACAAGCATAACTGTTCCATTATTCAATGGAGATAAATAAAAGTCACCTTGTCGAGTATACACTGTTTCAGTTCCATTTTCACCATCTGGCATCAAAATATTGAAATATTGTTTCGCTTTTGTGAAAGCTAAGTCTAAATCACGATTAGTTGTTTGTAATGAACCTTGCTTTTCATTGGATTTAATTTGCCCAATCATTGCGCCAGATCCATAGCGAATACCAACAGGTGTTTGTCGTTCTGCACGATCCTGCTTATCATTATTAAATTGCTGATAAAGTAATTCATTAAAGGATGCTTCCTTTGTTTTATAGCCCGTTGTATTACTGTTAGCAATGTTATTACTAATGGTATCCAGTTTGTTTTGTAATTGCCCCATTGTGTTTGTAGCTGTAATCATTGTACGTAGCATTGATAAAAGCCCCCTGTTCGCCCATTAAATTTTTCCGATTTCATTCACAGCCTTCTCCATGCTACGATCATAAGCTTGTAATACTTTTTGATTTGCTTCAAATGCACGGTAGGCAGTCATTAAATCTGTCATTGTGCGACCAGAATCTACGTTTGACCCTTCTAAAAAGTTTTGACGTAGTGTAAAGGAAACACCATTCGCTCCATAAGCTGTTGGCAAGTTCTCACCATTTTCTGTACGAATAAGGCCATTATCTTGTTTTTGTAGCATGTTCGGGTTAGCAGCAAATGATACACCAACACGAGTTACTTGTTGATTATTTACAAAGATAGCGCCACTTTCATCTAATCGGAAATCATCATTTGGTAGCTGGATACGTTGCCCAGCATCATTTAGTACATATAATCCTTGACCATTAACTAAATAGCCTTGCCCATCTAACGTGAAATTACCATTACGTGTGTAAGCCTCACCACCAGCAGGATGCTCTAGTCGGAAGAAAACTGAACCCGTCACACCATCTTCATTTTGTGGTAAGTTTCCATTAATCAATGCCATATCTGTTGTAAAATCAGTCTTATAGATTTGGCCTTGTATGTAATTTGGCAATGTTTCTTGTAAATATGTCCCTGTATTTAAAGCTCCTACTTGACTCATATATTCTGCGCCGGCTTGTTGGTGAGCAGGAGCATTTGTTTTTCCAATGCTAGACATTAGCATATCTGGAAATGAGCGAATCGTAGATTGATCTGCCTTAAATCCTGGTGTATTCGCATTTGATAAATTATTGGTAAGTAATTCTGTTCTTCTTTGTTGCGTGATCATACCTGTTGCAACTGTATAAAATCCTTTAAACAAAGAAATCACCTCATTTTATTTTTATAAGGATGCTGGCACACGATCAATATTTTCAAGCATGATACCTGTACCAATGGCTACACAATCCATAGGTCTCTCTGCAATGAAAACAGGTACCTTCAACTCTTCTATTAATAGCTGGTCCATTCCATGTAACAATGCACCACCACCAGTTATAATCACTCCACGATCAATGATATCGGCTGATAGTTCAGGTGGTGTTTTTTCTAAGACATTTTTAGCTGACTGGACAATCATGGCTACTGACTCATGTAGTGCACGTTCAATTTCTTCAGACTCAATTGTAATTGTACGTGGTAAACCTGTTACCATATCACGGCCACGAATATCCATTGTATCATTGCGACTACCTTTGAAAACTGTACCAATTGTCATTTTGATTGCCTCTGCAGTACGTTCTCCAATCAGCAATTTATATTCTTTTTTAATATATTGCAAAATATCGTTATCAAACACATCGCCTGCTACTTTAATGGATTCACTTGTTACGATATCACCCATTGATAGAACTGCGATATCTGTCGTTCCGCCCCCGATATCGACTACCATATTTCCACTTGGTTGGAAAATATCCATTCCAGCACCTATTGCTGCAACTTTTGGCTCTTCCTCTAAATATACTTTTTTACCACCGGATTTTTCAGCAGCTTCACGAATTGCCTTTTGTTCAACACTTGTAATATTCGTTGGACAACAAATTAATATGCGTGGCTTCGCCAAAAATCCTTTTACGTTTAATTTATTGATGAAATGTCTTAACATCGCCTCTGTCACATCAAAATCTGCAATGACTCCGTCTCTTAGTGGACGAATAGCTGTGATATTACCTGGCGTTCTCCCTACCATTTGGCGGGCTTCTTCCCCAACCGCTAATACTTTATTTGTCTTTTTATCGATCGCCACAACAGATGGTTCATTGAGGACGATCCCTTTCCCCTTAACGTGGATTAATACGTTCGCAGTCCCTAAGTCAATGCCAATATCTTTCGAAAACATTTTATAATTTCTCCTTCCCGCCAGTTCCAACTACATAACGTTCATTTTATCTCTTTATCTAGAATATTTTATCATATTCTATTGGTAATTTCACCTAAATTTAGTGAATAAGACTGTTTTCTTTTTAGGCAGTGAACGGCTATAATATAGAATTACTATTCTTAGAAAATCATTACTTATGCTTGTCCAACACAGCAAAAAAGAACGAATCATTCTTGACTCGCTCTTTCTTTCCACTTGTTTTTCGTTGCTTCTCCTCCGCGAATATGACGTACGGCCTTATGGTAGGCGAGTATTTCTTTCACTTGGTCAGCTAATCCTTCATGAATTGTTGGTAATCGCTCTGTTAAATCCTTGTGCACCGTACTTTTTGAATAACCAGTCATTTTCGCGAGGACACGCACAGTCTCACGCGTCTCAATCAGTAATTCACCGAGGCGTATGCAGCGCTTCCGAATGTGCTCATGCACGTTCTTCGTCCTTTCCACACAATTTCACAAAATGCTTTGGCAATCAGATGCACATTTGCGCATTTCTTCACCTTATGTGAGGACAAAGCTATTCAGAACACGTTTTGCATTTTCTTGATAAAATGCTGACTTTTTATGCGTTACTAGCTTTTCTCATTAAAAAGCTAGTAATTTTTTCGGATTGATATATTTTCCGTTTTCAAGAATTTCGAAATGCATGTGGACGCCAGCCGCTTGATTCCACTCGTTGTCAGTCGCTTTTCCTAATGCTTGACCTTGTGTAACCTCATCGCCTTCTTTAACAGCGATATCCTTCACAGAGCTATAATGTGTCTGCATACCATTTGGATGCTCGATCACGATCTTATTGCCTGTAAATGCGTCTAGTTTTACCTCTAGTACTTTACCACTCATAGCAGCTAGTACTTCAAACTCTTCACCATTCATAGCAATAGAGATTCCTGAAGATGTAGTAAATGTTTGATTAAATACCATTAGTGCATTTTCACGAGACTCTTCATTTGCCTCTAACTCGTAAAATTCTTGTAAGACTTGTACTTTACTAAAATTCTCTTCTTTGAATGGATACTTCATGTTTTCAGTTCGTGCATTAGTTTCCACTACAGGACCTGGATCTACTTCAGCTAAATCTGGTAAAGGAGCCTCTTCTACTTTTGATACGAGACTATTGTAACCAAATAACAATCCTGCTAGAACAAGTGCACCACCTGTGTAAACTACTGGCCAAAACCACGGTTTCTTTTGTAATTGGCCATTTTCCTTTTGATTTGGATCTTGGTTTTGAGAAGCTTTGTTATTTTTATCCTCTCTCATTTTCATCACCTCTAGTTGCAGTGTGAACAACTAGAAGTTATTTTAAACATGCATCTATTTTTTTTATTTCAATATCTTGATAATAATAGTGTAAAATTTCGGCAGCTGTTTTCCCTTCATTTGCCATTGCCTCAGCTCCATATTGACTCATGCCCACTCCATGCCCATAACCTTGAGTTTTCACTTGAACTTTTCTTTTATTGGCATTAAAGATGATTGTGAAATCAGTTGATGGTATACCAAGGAGCGTTCTTACCTCTCTCCCTGTCCAGACGTTATTCCCTAGCTGTAAACGTTCTACTCGTCCAGAATCATTATAAAATAACTGGATACGATTAAAATCACTAGGTTGCCATTGTATAGGCCAGAGCTTATTCCATTGAGCTAAAGTCCATTCTTGCTCAGCCTCAAACTTAGGAGATGTTTGATCAGATATACTTGCAACACTTTGCAAATATGGAATATCATTTCCACCATATCCATAAGCACTTTCTGTTTTACCATTGCTTGTTGAATGAAACATGGCTGTAATCAATTCATTATTATAAAGAATAACTTGTCCTTGTGTTTCATTGATAGCTTCGACAATTTTCTTTTCATTTCCCAGGAAATTGCTAGCCCAATTCGCCTTTCTTTGTTCTTCATCATAGAAGACTTGCTTTGCCACAGTTGGGGCGATCGCAATTTTTCCGTAATTTGTCGTTTTCAACGCATATGTGCGTGCTGCAATAGCTTGTGCCTTCAATGCCTCTTTTTTAAAAGAAACGGGCATTTCTGCAGCAACTACTCCTGTAATATACGTTTCCAAAGGGATTTTTTCTTCTTGCCCCTCCACTTCTATAAATATTTCACAAGCATTCTTATCACTAGTTTGAGGTATGATAGCCTCTTGTCTTTCACTAAACCCTACTATAGGAAGCATATATAATGCCCCAATCAAGCAAATGACACCTATACTAATCATCCATTTTTTCATAAGGAATAATATGCTAGATTTCTTGTAGTTATGAGAAAACAAAAACCCTCTGCATAAAAAGCAAAGGGTTTTAAAATCTATTTAGTTTGTAGGCAATTCAACTGTTACATCTTCAATTGTCACTACCTCTTCTGTAATACGTTCAATATTAGCACCAAGAGATGCTAATTTTCCATGGAAATCAACATAACCACGATCTAAATGATGAAGTTTTGTGACACGTGTCATTCCTTCTGATACAAGACCCGCTAAAATTAATGCAGCCGCAGCTCGTAAATCCGTTGCCATTACCTCAGCTCCCTGAAGATCCACAGGCCCCTCGATAAACACAGAACGTCCCTCTATTTTAGCACCAGCATTCATGCGACGGAATTCCTCAACATGCATAAAACGGTTTTCGAATACCGTTTCTGTAATAATACTCGTACCTTCAGCAGTAAGCATTAACGCCATCATTTGTGATTGCATATCTGTTGGGAAACCAGGATGTGGCATTGTTTTGATATCAACTGCTTTTAGTGTTTTGGGAACTCGTACACGGATTCCTTCATCCAACTCAGTAATTTCTACGCCCATCTCACGCATTTTAGCTATTAAAGCAGTCATATGCTCAGGAACTGCGTTTTCAATCACCACATCTCCTCTCGTAATAGCTGCTGCCACCATAAATGTACCAGCTTCAATACGGTCAGGAATAATATGATGCTCTACTCCATATAATGTATCGACTCCTTCGATACGAATCGTATTTGTCCCCGCTCCGATTACACGGCCACCCATACTATTAATAAAGTTTGCAAGATCCACGATTTCAGGCTCTTTCGCTGCATTTTCAATTACAGTTGTCCCTTCAGCTAAAGATGCAGCTGTCATAATATTTTCAGTTGCCCCAACACTTGGGAAATCCAAATACACATTAGCCCCTTTTAAGCGACCCTCTGTCTTCGCCTCAACATAGCCATGGCCAAATGAAATTTTTGCACCCATTGCTTCAAAACCTTTTAAGTGTAATTCAATCGGACGTGATCCAATTGCACAGCCTCCAGGAAGTGCTACACGAGCATAGCCATTACGAGCAAGTAGAGATCCCATTACTAAAATAGATGCACGCATTTTACTAACAAATTCAAATTGAGCTTCACTTGAAAGTTCTTTTGTTGCATCTATATATACGGCATTATCTTCAGGTATATATGTAACTGCTGCGTTTAAACTTTTAAGTACTTCATTTATTGTAAAGACGTCTGCTAAATTAGGGACTTCTTTAATTACATTTTCTCCTTTTGAAGCAAGTAAAGCAGCTGCAAGGATTGGTAACACTGCATTTTTTGCGCCCTCTACACGTACTTTTCCCTGTAGTTTTTGACCGCCAGTCACTATTATTTTATCCACCCTATGTCCCTCCGAATTCAATCTATTAACCTACCAAATTTTTATTTTAATAAAGAAGTATAATGTCATAATCAGTAAACAAACAACTCTATAGTACAACTTTTCTAACGCTCGTTCAAGCGTCCAAATCACTATTTTAAGCCATTATTAGATTTTTTGCTATTTATTTATTGTACGCTGCTAAATTTTTTTTGTGAATGACCAATAACCCGTTCGCTTCTAATACATACCCAAAGATATATGAATAAAAAACAACTTTTCACTTTTTTCTATAAAAAATGAAGTGGCAGGCCCTATTATCGTACATTTATCAATGGGTATCTTGGTAGCTAATAGCGTAAAATTCATAAGAATTTAATGTATTAGCGTCTTTTTACATAGTTCAAAGGGCCACACAAATGGTATTATAAAGTCCTTTGAAGTATGTAGACCTATAAATTTATGAAAGAAAGCAACGAATTCTTTAAAATAAATAAGGAAGTTTGCCTGACCAGCTAGATATTTGAAGAAAGAAATTAGATACTGCTGAGCCTATCGCAATACTAAGTAAAATATAAATGAGCTGAATTTGAAAAACTCGATTCTTTTTAAATAGTTTTTCGATCATAAAAGCTTGTAATGCGTAAAAAGTAATAGCAATAAAAAATAGGTGAGACAAAATACCCAATAAAGCTTCTTGTCCGATCGCTTCATATATTTCCATGTAGCATCCTCCATTTCTCCTTCAATATGTTTATTCACCTTAAAAAACGGGCAGATGCGATATCTGCCCGTTAAAAATGAATTAGATATTACCCTCATGAACGTTGATACGATTCAACGCACGTTTTAATGCTAGGTCAGCACGTTTGAAATCAATGTTGTCTTGTTTACTTTGAAGACGTCCTTCAGCACGTTTAACGGCTTCTTTAGCACGTTGAACATCGATGCTTTCAGCAATTTCAGCAGACGGCGCTAAAATTGAGATTTTTTCTGGACGAACTTCAATGAAACCACCGCTTACTGCAACAATATCAGTCGAACCGTTTTCTTTTTTAAGCTTCACTGCACCAATTGCAAGTGGAGCAACCATTGGAATATGGCCTGCAAGAACACCGATTTCTCCTGAAGTTGTTTTAGCGATTACCATTGATACTTCAGAATCGTATACTGGGCCGTCGGGAGTGACAATATTGACTAGAACTGTCTTCATATTTTTTCCTCCTCGTCCCTAGTATTAAACCTCTACGCCCATGCTTTTCGCTTTTTCAACTACTTCATCAATTGAACCAACTAGACGGAAAGCATCTTCTGGTAGGTGATCCCATTTGCCATCAAGGATTTCCTTGAATGAACGAACAGTTTCTTTTACAGGTACATAAGAACCTTTTTGACCAGTGAATTGTTCCGCTACGTGGAAGTTTTGTGATAAGAAGAATTGAATACGACGAGCACGTTCTACTGTTTGTTTATCTTCATCAGATAACTCATCCATACCTAAGATTGCAATGATATCTTGTAATTCACGGTAACGTTGGATTGTACGTTGTACACCAGTAGCAATTGCGTAGTGCTCAGCGCCTACGATTTCAGGTGATAATGCACGAGAAGTCGAAGCTAATGGGTCAACCGCAGGGTAGATACCCATTTCAGATAATTTACGCTCAAGGTTAGTTGTTGCATCTAAGTGGGCGAAAGTTGTAGCTGGAGCCGGGTCAGTATAGTCATCGGCTGGTACATAAATCGCTTGAATAGAAGTTACAGATCCTTTGTTCGTAGATGTGATACGTTCTTGTAGTTTACCCATTTCAGTTGCAAGTGTTGGTTGGTAACCTACCGCAGAAGGCATACGACCTAATAGGGCAGAAACCTCAGAACCTGCTTGTGTGAAACGGAAGATATTGTCGATGAATAAAAGTACGTCTTGACCTTGCTCATCACGGAAGTATTCCGCCATTGTAAGACCAGTTAAAGCAACACGCATACGTGCACCAGGTGGCTCGTTCATTTGACCGAATACCATCGCTGTTTGCTTGATAACGCCTGAATCGCTCATTTCGAAGAATAAGTCGTTCCCTTCACGAGTACGCTCACCTACACCAGCGAATACAGAGATACCAGAGTGCTCTTGTGCGATATTGTTGATTAATTCTTGGATTAATACAGTTTTACCTACACCGGCACCACCGAATAGACCGATTTTACCACCTTTGATATATGGTGCAAGTAAGTCTACTACTTTGATACCTGTTTCAAGAATTTCAACTGTAGTTGAAAGATTCTCGAAAGTTGGTGCTTCACGGTGAATTGAATCACGACGTGCGTCTGCTGGAATCTCTTCACCTAAGTCAATTACTTCTCCAAGTACGTTGAATACACGACCTAGTGTAACTTCACCAACTGGTACTGAGATAGCTTTTCCTAAGTCTGTTACTTCTGCTCCACGTTGTAAGCCATCAGTAGATGACATCGCAATTGTACGAACAGAATCATCACCTAAATGAAGCGCAACTTCTAATGCAAGAATTGTTGGTTCTTCATTAGGACGTTCAATCTTAACTGTTAAAGCGTTATAGATTGCTGGTAATTGGCCATTGTCGAATTTAACGTCAACAACTGGACCCATTACTTGAATAACATGTCCTTTATTCATTACTGTGTACCCTCCTATCGTATTCTTATACGACATTGGGAAGCTGCTTGCCTATTCTAAGGCTGCAGCTCCACCAACGATTTCTGTAATTTCTTGTGTAATCGCCGCTTGACGTGCACGGTTATATTGCAAAGAAAGGTCTGAAATAAGATCAGTTGCATTATCTGTTGCATTTTTCATAGCCGTCATACGAGAAGCATGTTCACTTGCTTTTCCATCTAATAATGCGCCATAAACTAAGCTTTCCGCATATTGTGGAAGTAACACTTCTAGAATTGCTTCACCAGATGGCTCGAATTCATAAGAAGCAGTACCGCTTGCAGGGGCAATATCTGTTAATGGAAGAAGTTTTTTCTCTGTCACTTCGCTAGCAATAGCGCTGACAAAGTGATTATAGTACATATAAAGTTCGTCATACGTACCATCAATGAACATACCAACAGCATTACGAGCGATTTCTTTAATATCAGCAAATGTTGGTTGGTCAGGTAGACCGACAACATTACTGATGACATTATGATCACGTTTCACAAAGTAGTCACGAACAACACGACCTACTGCTAAAATAACGTATTCGTCTTTTGATTTATGACGCTCGTTAATCGTACGTTGTACTTGACGTAGGATACTTGAATTGTAAGCACCTGCAAGACCACGGTCAGAACCAATGACTAAGTAAGCCGTTTTCTTAACAGGACGAGCAGTTAACATTGGATGTCCGCTGTCTTTTGTCCCTGAAGCGATCGCGCCTACTACGTCCTGAATTTTTTCCATGTAAGGAACGTAAGCTTTAGCATTTTGCTCTGCACGACGTAACTTAGAAGAAGAAACCATCTGCATTGCTTTTGTAATTTGCTTCGTACTCTTTGTTGAAGTAATACGACCTTTAATTTCGCGTAAGTTTACCACTGGTATTTCACCACCTTCTGTTTTTTAATCAAGTGACTAGCTAAGACTTATTCTGATTTAGCGAAAGTTTTTTTGAATGCATTGATTGCTGCTTCATAATCCGCATCAGGAGCAAGCTCTTTAGTAGTACGAACATGATCTAAAACGTTTGTGTGGTTTGAATCTAACCAGCTTAAGAATTCTGATTCGAAGCGAACGATATCTTGTACTGGAATATCATCTAAATGACCTTTAGTTAATGCGTAAAGGATTGCAACTTGTTTTTCAACTTTTAGTGGTTTGTTAAGGTCTTGTTTAAGAACTTCAACCGTACGTTTACCACGCTCAAGTTTAGCAAGTGTTACTTTATCTAAATCTGAACCAAATTGAGCAAATGATTCAAGCTCACGGAATGCAGCTAAGTCAAGACGAAGTGTACCCGCAACTTTTTTCATCGCTTTAATTTGAGCAGATCCACCTACACGTGATACAGAAAGACCGGCGTTAATCGCTGGACGTACACCTGAGTTGAATAAGTCAGATTGTAAGAAGATTTGTCCATCAGTGATTGAGATTACGTTAGTTGGGATGTATGCAGAGATATCCCCAGCTTGTGTCTCAACGAATGGAAGAGCTGTAATCGAACCATTTTGATATGTTTCATTTAACTTCGCAGCACGTTCAAGTAAGCGGCTGTGTAAGTAGAAAACGTCACCAGGATATGCTTCACGACCTGGAGGACGGCGAAGAAGAAGTGAAAGTTCACGGTAAGCTGATGCTTGTTTAGAAAGATCATCATACACGATTAATACGTGTTTACCTTGTAACATGAATTCTTCAGCCATAGATACACCAGCAAATGGTGCTAAGAATAATAATGGAGCTGGTTGAGAAGCAGAAGCTGTCACAACGATTGTGTAATCTAAAGCGCCATGTTTACGAAGAGTTTCTACAACACCACGTACAGTAGATTCTTTTTGACCGATTGCTACGTAGATACAAATCATATTTTGGTCATTTTGGTTAAGAATTGTATCGATAGCTACCGATGTTTTACCAGTTTGACGGTCACCGATGATTAACTCACGTTGACCACGACCGATTGGTACTAATGCGTCAATCGCTTTAATACCAGTTTGTAGTGGTTCGTGTACTGATTTACGAGCCATTACACCGAAAGCTGGACTTTCGATTGGACGAGATTTTGTAGTGTTGATAGGACCTTGTCCATCCACTGGTTGTCCAAGTGGGTTTACAACACGACCAATTAGTTCTTCACCAACTGGTACTTCCATGATACGACCTGTACGACGAACTTCATCGCCTTCTTTGATGTCAGTGTATGGACCTAAGATTACGATACCAACGTTACCTTCTTCTAGGTTTTGAGCCATACCCATAACACCATTAGAGAACTCTAGTAGTTCTCCAGCCATGGCGTTGTCGAGGCCATGAGCAAGAGCAATACCGTCACCAATACGGATAACTGTACCAACTTCGCTTACTTTAAGTTCAGATTCATAATTCTCAATCTGTTGTTTAATCAGACTGCTGATTTCTTCAGCCTTGATGCCCATGTATGTCACCTCTCACATTTCTAAATTATTAACCGATTAATTCACGTTTTAGACGCTCTAGTTTATTAGCTACTGAGCTATCATAAATATGGTTACCGATTTGAACACGAATACCACCAAGTAAAGATGGATCAACTTCGTTTGTAATATTTAATGATTGTTTTCCAACAAGTTTCGAGAACGCTGCTGAAATATTAGCGCTTTCTTCTGCAGAAAGTGCGCGTGTTGAAAATACTGTTGCATCTGCAGTGCCTTGTGCTTGCGCAGCAAGTTCAGCATATGCCTTAGCAATTTGTGTCATCTCGTTTACACGTTTTTTCTCAACTAGAAGTTGAACAGTGTGTAAAACTTCTGGTGTTGCACCATTAAAGATATCAGCTACCATTTGTTTTTTTCGTTCAACGGAGAACTTAGGTGCATTTAAAAGCGTTAAAAAATCAGGCGATTCTTTTACTACTTTTGTTAGTTCACTTAAGTCTGCTCCTACTTCAGTAAGAATATTTTTTTGTTGCGCCAATTCAAAAAGCGCTTGAGCGTAACGTTTTGCTACAGTTGAATTACTCATCGAGCTTCC
The DNA here is from genome assembly GCF_027557635.1 of Lysinibacillus sp. JK80. NCBI lineage: Bacteria > Bacillati > Bacillota > Bacilli > Caryophanales > Bacillaceae > Lysinibacillus > Lysinibacillus sp. JK80. The sequence continues at coordinate 2,451,058 of NZ_CP058997.1, forward strand.
CCTGCCTTCGCAATCGTCTCTTCAATTAGAGCACGGTTGTCTGCCTCAGAAATCTCTTTGCTAAGGACTTTAGATGCTGCAAGTACAGATAATGAAACGACTTCATCACGTACAGCTGCAATAGCTTTTTCTTTTTCAGACTCAATTTCACGTAAAGCCGATTCTTTTAAGCGATTTGCTTCATTACGAGCTACAGTAAGAATTTCTTCTTTTTGTAATTCGCCTTGCTTCTTAGCGCCTTCAACAATCGATTGTGCTTCTGTACGAGCTTCCTTAAGAAGGCTCTTTTGTTCTTCTAAAAATTGGTGCGATTCTTTGCGCGCTTTTTCAGCTGCTTCGATTTCACTCGCTACTAATTCTTCACGTTGTTGCATAATGCCCATAAGTGGACCCCAAGCGAATTTCTTAAGTAGTAACATTAATACGATGAAAATAACTAATGTTGCGATGATATCTCCACTATTTAACGAAGCACCGCCTGCACCTAGTACAAGATTATCTAAAAACACGATTGTTTCACTCCCTTCAAGAGCTTTAACTTCAACATAATTTAATGACTAAAAAACTACCTATTTTAAAAAGCTATATTTACACATAGCTTTTATCAGTTCCAAAATGAAGGGCGAAGTTTCATCTGGAGAATCCTGCTTCGCCACTAGTAAAATTCAGTGTTCAACTGAATTATTTGTTCATTACGATGAATGCTACTACTACTGCGATGATCGGTAGGGCCTCAACTAATGCAACCCCGATGAACATTGTAGTTTGAAGAACGCCACGAGCTTCTGGTTGACGAGCGATACCTTCTACTGTTTTTGATACGATAAGACCGTTACCAATACCTGCACCAAGTGCACCTAAACCGATTGCGATTGCTGCTGCTAATAAACCTAATGAACCTGTCATTTGAAAATTTCCTCCTTGGAATTGTTTGTTTTTGTTGTTCAAGCATAGGGTATATGCTTTATATTAATGGTCATCGCTCACTTTATGAGCCATGTAAACCATTGTTAACATTGTGAAGATAAAGGCTTGGATAAAGCCGATGAAAATTGAGAAACCTTGCCATGCCATCATAGGAACGATTGCCCCGATGAATCCCACAGCACCTGATGATGCTAAACCTGCAAGTAAGCCAAGTAAAATCTCACCCGCGTAAATGTTACCGTAAAGACGTAAACCTAATGTTAATGTGTTTGCAAATTCTTCTACTATTTTAAGTGGGAACATGAATGACATTGGTTTGAAGAATGTACCAACATAATGACCTGTACCCTTCATTTTTACACCATAGAAATGCGTTAAGACTAATATCATTGCTGCTAATGTCATCGTTACTGTAGGGTCAGCTGTTGGTGATTTCCACCATAGCTCATGCCCATAGACAATTGAGAAAGGAAGACCTAGTAAGTTAGATACTGCGATAAACATAATTAGTGTGATACCTAGAACGTGGAATCGACCACCAGTTTTCCAATCCATGTTGCTTTTAATGATATTCTTAACGAAATCCATAATCCATTCCATAAAGTTTTGCATACCAGTAGGTTTTAACTTTAGGCTTCTAGTTGAAATAAAGGCAATTAAAAATACGATAATTGCTGCAACTAGTAACATCATAACTGTTGATAAGTTAAATGTTAAAAAACCGACTTCTAGTAACGGAGCTTCATGATTCATTGTTATTTTTCACCTCTCTTTCTAATTTAAAGCACATTAGCGGTTCCTTACATGTGACACAATTCTCTCGACAAAGAGAAAAACGTACGGAATCATTAGCCCTATAACCGTGCTAATTAAGTGAAAATAGTTTGGCAACGAAATGGCTATTGCGACTGCCGCAACACCTGATCCAAAGCGAAGCGCTGTACCAAGTGAGCCTATTTTCTTCCCTTCACTAATGGATCTGTCAAACTTCTCCATACGCCGAACTAAAATCCAAAAATTATACGTACCAAAGAATGCACCGACTGCGATGCCCGCAAAAACAGTTTGATAGGGGGTAAATCCCCAGCCTAATGCGCAGAGTGCAAGCAAAAAAAATAACGCCCTCTTCTGCACAGCAAAAATGTGATGCAAATCTAGCATTGGTTGTAATCTCCTGAATCATTTTTTCGAGTAATGAAAACGTTTGCTGACCACTATGTGAAATCAGAAAAGAGCAGTGAAAAGCACTACTCACAGCGGAATAGTAATGGGAGAGTCATTTCAATTACAGGTGTAAATGCCCAAAAAAATAACTTACACCCCTTACCGACTCGGTAAAAACCGAAACGCACAAAACGTTGCAAATCGACAGTCTTATTTTGAACTGTCAATTTAGTAGAAAGTTGATATAACAAGTGTTTCAACGTCCTATTTATGAACAGAAACCCTTATCATTCTTACCCTTTGTAAGCATACAATAGGTGATATTTGAAGTCAATTGGTAAAGGAGAAAAACTTCACAGCCTCTATACTCTTGTCAAATTGTTGACAAATTTGTGTATGAAATTTCATAGTTTCAAAATTTCTCAACCTTCTCACGCATAAAAAAAGCTAATTTACGACAAGATTATGCTCGTAAATTAGCTTACCCATTTCAACAGGTACATTAGACTTATTTTTAATATAAAATATAGTATTTTAATTAGTTTTTTGTAAAAATCCTAGCAATGCTTCAACAATACGCTTAGATGCATGTCCATCTCCATATGGATTTGATGCTTTAGCCATTGCTTCATAGGCATTATTATCTGTTAGTAATTCCTTTGCTAAGGCGTAAATTGTTTCCTCTTCTGTTCCTGCTAGCTTTAATGTTCCTGCTGCAATCCCCTCTGGACGTTCTGTCGTATCTCTAAGAACAAGCACTGGCTTTCCTAATGAAGGTGCCTCTTCTTGTACACCGCCTGAATCCGTTAAGATCATATATGAATTAGCCGCAAAGTTATGGAAATCAAATACTTCAAGAGGCTCAATTAAATGCACTCGTTTATTATTCCCTAAAATTTCATTAGCAATTTCTCTTACAGCCGGATTCATATGAACTGGATAAACAACTTGAACATCCTCATGTTCTGCGAGTATTCTAGTAATCGCTTTAAACATATGGCGCATTGGTTCACCAAGATTTTCACGACGATGTGCCGTTAATAAAATCATGCGATCCTCGCCAATTTTATCTAATACAGGATGCGTGTAGTGTTCACTGACTGTTGTTGCTAATGCGTCTATTGCTGTATTACCTGTAACAAAAATCGTCGCTGGATTTTTGTTCTCATCTAAAAGATTCTTTTTAGATACTTCAGTTGGCGCAAAATGTAAATCTGCCATCACGCCTGTTAGTTGGCGATTCATTTCCTCTGGATATGGTGAATATTTGTTCCATGTTCGAAGTCCCGCTTCTACATGTCCTATCGCAATTTGGTTATAGAACGCAGCGAGGCTTGCAATGAAAGTCGTTGCTGTATCACCATGTACCAAAACGATATCTGGTTGTGCTTCCTTCATTACTTTATCTAAACCCTGTAATGCGTTTGTCGTTACATCAATTAATGTTTGGCGATCCTTCATTATATTTAAGTCATAGTTTGGTGTAATACTAAACGTCTCTAATACTTGATCGAGCATTTGGCGATGCTGTGCTGTTACAGTTACAATAGATTCTATTTGCTTAGGATACTTTTGTAACTCCAAAACAAGAGGAGCCATTTTAATTGCTTCTGGTCTTGTACCAAAAATCGTCATTACTTTCCATTTCTTTGTCAAAACGATCTGCACCGTCCTTTTTGTTATTGTATAGTAAGATCAATCTCCTGTTGATGAGGGATTACTTACCTACACATACTATGAAACGCCCTTCAATTTGAAGGACGCTTTCACAAATTATTAGTTTCCTAAATGAGGAAATTTCATGTATGGATTTTTATTTTGTACCGAATAGACGGTCTCCGGCATCACCTAAGCCAGGTACAATATAACCATGGTCATTTAATTTTTCATCAAGTGCAGCAATGTAAATATCTACATCCGAATGTTCTTCTTGAATAGCTTTCACACCCTCTGGTGCAGCGATTAAGCACATGAATTTAATGTTTTTAGCTCCACGTTTTTTCAGTGAATGAATTGCCTCCACTGCAGAACCACCAGTTGCAAGCATTGGATCTACAATGATGAAATCACGTTCTTCAACATCTGCAGGAAGTTTTGCGTAATATTCAACTGGTTTTAATGTTTCTGGATCACGGTAAAGACCAATATGACCAACTTTTGCAGCAGGGATAAGCTTTAATACGCCATCTACCATACCGATACCTGCACGTAAAATCGGTACGATTGCAAGTTTTTTACCAGAAAGTACTTTTGTTTTTGCAATTGTTACAGGTGTTTCAATTTCAATTTCCTCTACTGGCATATCACGTGTAATTTCAAATGCCATTAGTGTTGCCACTTCGTCTACTAGCTCACGAAATTCTTTTGTTCCTGTATTCTTGTCGCGAATATAAGTTAATTTGTGTTGGATTAGTGGATGATCAAATACATAGACTTTGCTCAAAGGGATTCTCTCCTCACCGTTCGGATTCATTTTTATCTCAACTAGTATAACAGAAAAAAGGAGTCGCCTCAAAAATAAATTTAGGACAACTCCATTTATCATCTATTCTTTTGTCAAAACTAAGTTATTGATCAAGGATTATATCTAATTGTTCAATTGGCATTGGCTTGAAATAGAAGTATCCTTGTCCTACTGTGCATCCTAGCGCACGTAGAATCTCAACCTGTTCCTCTGTCTCTATACCCTCTGCCACTGAAATCATCCCTAAATTTAATGCTAACTGAATGATAGAGCGAACAATAGCCAGTGTTGCTGGATCTTCAATAGCATTGATGAAGCTACGATCAATCTTTAGTTCAGCAAACGGTAGTTGTTGTAAATAGCTTAATGAAGAAAAGCCTGTTCCAAAATCATCTACGGATGTTTTAAAGCCATAGCTCTTCAGCTCTTGAATGATCTTATAGGCTGATTGGAAATCTACTAAACCAATATTTTCTGTCACCTCTAAGATAATATAGCTAGGGTCAATATTATACTTCCGCACAAGTTTCAGTGTATCCTGAACAAAGTGCGTGTAGTAAAAATGGTCAGGTGAAATATTGACAGCTATTTTCACTAATTTCCTTCCCAGGCGTTGTCGTTCTGAAAGCCATGAGAGTACCGTCTCTAAAATAAGTACATCAATTTCCCGAACCTTACCAGCACTCTCAGCTACTGGAATAAAGACTGCCGGTGAAACAAAACCCAATTTTGGAGAAATCCATCTTGCAAGTGCTTCAATACTTTGAATTTCCCCATTGCGTAAATCTACTTTAGGCTGTAAGTGGACTGTTATTTCTTTATTTTTGATGGCTTCTGACAAATGATTTAAAACCGTCATCTTCTGTACAAGCACATCATTTTTCTCTGTTGTAAATATTTCAGTATGTGTGCCTGGCCTATCGATTGCAAAGGATAACGCATTATCTGCAAAACGAATCGCATCATTAATATTTATGTCATCATTATAGGAAGCAATGCCTGTTTTTAATGTAATATAGATTTGCTTTCCTCCTATAATAAAAGGCTGGCGAATCGTTTCTTTTATTCTCATCTCATAATCATTCAAATCTTCATGAAGTGATATTGTAGTCATAATCAAACTAGAGCTAGTGAATCTAGCAACATACTCATTACTTTCTGACTTGTCTTGCTCAAGACGTTTGGCAAGTTGTCTTAAAAGTTCATCACCAATTTCACGGCCATATAATTCAACTACTTGATGAAATTCACTAGGTTTTAATATTTTAATAAAGCCGCTTTGCCCCTGCTGGACTTCCCTTTCAATCGTATTAACAAAGCTGTGACGATTAGGCAGACCTGTTGTAATATCTGTATAGGCTAAATCCCAAATTTTTTTCTGCGTCCTTGCATATGAATAAGCCAATGCAACAAGAGCACCCATTTTTCGAAACATATTTTTAAGCATTTGGTCACTTTGTGTTTTTTGGCTAAATATCGAGAAAACACCTATTACTTGCCGCTGTTGATTACGTATAGGGATAAACCATCCATGCGGCTTTTTAGCTAGCGAAGCATATTGCTTATGTTCTTTAGGAATATTCACTTCATCTAAATTTTCTATGAAAGTAGACGTTTCTGATTGCATGACCTTATTAAAGAAATCATTGTTTGTACAACATTTTGGTACGCTCTCTGTTTGATTATCTCCTATGAAAACTTGTAATTGGTTTACTTCTGTTTTTATAAGCACCATGCTTGCAATATTTGGCATGAAAAATTCATCGAGGCCTTGACAAATAAGCTTCATCTTTTGCTCAAAAGTAAACTCCTTCTCAATTGCCCTGTACATATCATTTTCTAAACGCATTAAGAAGTCTTCTGTATGATAATATGTAACATCCTTCACTAATACTAAAACAAATTGCGTTACATTTGCCTCATTGCAAAAAGGTAATGCTTGTATTTCTGCCCAAAAGGGAGGTTTATCGATGCCATTATGATATAGCTTCGCCTGCACCATTATGCCGTTATGTATTTTTTCTTTAATCATTTCAATGGTTGTCATTTTTTCGTCCATTGATAGCCATGAAAAATAATCAGTATTTAGAATTTGTGAACGTGCAGCATTAGTAAGCATACAAAAAGAATCATTACACTCTACTATGTAATGATGCTTCGTCGCATCAAAAATAACGTAGCTTTCTTTCGAATTATTACCTAATTTGCGAATGCTGTTTAATAATACATCATAATCTGTGTTTAACGATTTAGTGACCATCCAACCCCTCCTTTTCTATCACTTCATCTCATTTCCATTGTACATAAAATTTAATTAAATTTTCACTTTTATTAAAAAAAACTTCTTTTCTAGGACACTATCTGTCCTCTGCCTACTATAATATATCCCTTTATACCGTTTTTATGTAAATTTATTCAAAAATAAGAGGATTATTCTACTTTATTAGAAAAAAGATGTTTTTTACAGTTTAATCCTCCATTTCCAAAATAAAAAGCTGTATTTAAAGTAAATTTTGTACTTTAAATACAGCTTTTATTCTATTGATTATACATATAGTGGATGCTTATCAGTTAATGCCTTCACACGATCTTTTGCATCTGCTTTAACTGCCTCATCTTCAGGGCTTTTAAGAACAGCCGCTATAATTGCTCCTACTTCTTTCATATCTTCCTCTTTAAAGCCACGAGAAGTGACCGCTGGAGTACCAATACGAATTCCAGAAGTGACAAATGGGGATTCAGTATCGTAAGGGATTGTATTTTTATTTGTTGTAATCCCTACTTCATCTAGTGCGTGCTCTGCTACTTTACCTGTTAAACCAAGAGATTTAACATTTAGCAGTAATAAATGGTTATCTGTACCACCAGAAACAATTTCAACACCCTCAGCAATTAATACTTCTGCTAATGCCTTTGCATTGGCTTTAATTTGTTTTGCATAGTCTTTAAATTCTGGTTGTAAAGCTTCTCCAAATGCTACAGCTTTTGCAGCGATAACATGCATTAATGGGCCACCTTGAATGCCTGGAAATACAGATTTATTTAGTTTTTGCTCCCATTCTTTTGAAGCAAGAATTAATCCACCACGTGGTCCACGTAATGTTTTATGTGTAGTTGATGTAACAAAATCAGCATATGGCACTGGTGATTGATGTTCGCCAGCAGCTACAAGTCCAGCAATGTGTGCCATATCCACCATGAAATAGGCTCCGACTTCGTCTGCAATTTCACGGAATTTAGAGAAGTCAATTTCACGTGGATAAGCAGATGCACCAGCAACAATCAGTTTCGGTTTATGCTCTAAAGCCTTTTGTCGTACATCTTCATAATCAATCACTTGTGTATCTTGTGTTACACCATACTCTACAAAATTATATAGAATACCAGAGAAGTTTACTGGAGAACCATGTGTTAAGTGACCACCATGTGAAAGGTTCATACCCAGAACTGTGTCACCTGGTTCTAGAATCGTATGGTAAACAGCCATGTTTGCTTGTGCACCTGAGTGTGGTTGCACATTTGCATATTCTGCTCCGAAGAGTTCTTTTACACGATCACGTGCAATGTCTTCTACTACGTCTACATGCTCACAGCCACCATAATAGCGTTTACCAGGATAACCTTCAGCGTATTTATTTGTCAGTACTGATCCTTGCGCTTCCATCACTGCTTCGGATACAAAGTTTTCTGATGCAATCAATTCAATATTTGCTTGCTGACGTGTTTTTTCTGCAAGAATTCCATCTAGTACTGCTTTGTCTTGTACTGCTAATTTTTCATATGCCATGTTTGAAAAAGCCTCCTAAAGTATCGTTATTCATCTCTACCACTAAATAGGGTGGTAATTATTTATATACTGCACGTTCTCCGCCAATTAGCTTAGGACGTGTTGTTGCAATCGTCACAACAGCTTCTCCTACCATTTTTACCGATGTTCGAACAGGTACAGCTACTGCTTTCAAATGCATACCGATTAATGTTTGTCCAATATCAATACCTGCATGTGCCTGTATTGTTTCAACAATCACTGGGTTATCAAATTGCGTATAGGCATATGCTGACATTGAGCCGCCTGCCGTACGTACTGGGACAACCGCTACTGGATCATAGCCAAATTTTTCAGCTGTTGATGCTTCCATAGTAATGGCGCGATTTATATGCTCACAACCTTGGAATGCTAAAAGCAATTGATGCTTTGCTGCAAATTCTTGTAACGGCTCAAAAATGGCTTCTGCTATCTCCAATGCTCCCGCTGTGCCAATTTTCTGACCAATCACTTCAGATGTAGAGCACCCTACTACAAAAATTGTATGGGGTCGTAATGTTACTTGCTCTTCAAATTCACTGAGTAACTGAGTCAAATGTGTTCGTATTTGTTTTACAACCATTAAGCTCAGCTCCTTCATCTATATCCATTAAAATCATGCCATATATGACATCCTATAGGAATGCCATATATGGCATAACAAAACTATTATTGCTCTAGTTCAGTAATTTTTTCAATACGGCGTACATGGCGGCCACCTTCAAAATCGGTTTCTAGCCATGCTTGTACGATTTCACGTGCAAGGCCAGGGCCAATTACACGTTCGCCCATTGCTAAAATATTTGAATCATTATGGCAACGCGTTGCCTTGGCACTAAATACATCATGCACTAATGCACAACGTATGCCCTTGACCTTGTTAGCGGCAATGGACATACCAATTCCTGTGCCACAAATTAAAATGCCTTTATCAAATTCTCCGTTAGCAACACCCTCAGATACAGGTTTTGCATAGTCTGGATAGTCTACTGAATCCGCAGATTGTGGACCAAAATCTTCGTAGCTAATTTGAAGTTCATCTAATAGCTGCATAATCTCACGACGTAAGTTATTGCCTCCGTGATCAGAAGAAATTGCTATTCTCACTGGGTTCCCTCTTTTCGAATTATAGTCAACCTTAGTGTACCACTTCTTTCTGAAGAATAACACGATTTTTCTTATGTTTTTACGTTGATTTTTCCTGAAAGACGAACATTAATTGTATGTTAACACAAAATTATTCACTTTTAAACTTATTTTTTTGTGGATAATGTGAATATCATGTTAATAAGTTCGGATAATGGTCTTTTGTTGTAATATTCCATCTACTGAAGTTTTTTTAGCTTTTTACTTACAGTGGACATAAATTGTCCTTTAATAAAAAAGGTTATACATAAATCCGATTTTTCATGGGATTTATGTATAACCTTCAGGACTATGCTTGTCTATCAAATTGTTGGATCATTTTATGCAATGCTTCCGATTGCTTTTTCAAACTTTGAGCCAGATGCTCGACTTGTTCAATTGCATAGGCTTGCTCTTCAGCAGCACTACGAACTTCCTGTGCACCTGCTGACGTTTGTTCCGCAATGGCAGCAACTTCCTGTGATTGTCGAGCTGTCGTTTCAATATTATGCATTTGCTGTTCAATTAAAGAAGAAATCTCAACAATTGATGTTGCCATTTCATGTACATTAGAAGCCATATTTTCTACTGCTGTCGTTGTTTCAGACACTCGATCGGCTTCCTTTGTTGCAAAGGCAACTTGTTCGTTCATTTGTTTCACAACTACCTCTACGTTTTGCTGCATGGTTTGAATTAAAGCTGTAATTCCTTGCACTGCTTTTGCACTTTCATCAGCCAAACCACGGACTTCTTCAGCTACTACTGCAAAGCCTTTCCCATGTTCTCCTGCACGAGCAGCTTCTATAGAGGCGTTTAGTGCCAACAGATTGGTTTGTGCTGCAATGTCACCAACTAAGCTAATTATTCGTTCTACCTGTCCAGCATTCTCTTCTAGCGCATGAATGCTTTTTAATGCCTCATTATTGCCTGTCGCAATTTGTTGAATACTATTCACTAATGTTTCAATGGCTTTTGTTGTTGTCGATAAATTATGTAGAATCTCTTTAGTTTGTGATGCTGATGCTTCTGCCCTACTATTTACCTCTGTTGCAAGCGTTCTTACATCTTCAATCGCTTCAGCAGTATCTTGTACAGCAGTTGCAGATGCTTCTGCTCCTGTAGAAATATGCTTTACGGTAGATGCAATGCCTTCTGCCTTTCTTGTTGCCACTCCTGCTTCATCTGAAAGCTGAATAATCGATTGATTCGTTTGTTGGAAGTTATGATCAATACTTTCCACCATTTGACGCAAGTTTAACACCATTTGTTGGAATGCCTCTGCAACAGATCGAATCTCATCATTTGTATTAGGCATTTGTACATCCTGTCCTATTTTTCCTTCTGCCACAAGTGTTGCTGAATGTTCAAGCTGCTGTAACGGCTTGATGAGGATTACACTTAAAAAGGCAGCTAATATCCCTGACCAAGTTATGCCTAACGCATACGTAATCACTTCAAAAACTTTTCGATTTGTGTCAGGGAAGAAGGTAGGTTGTAAAAACTCAATGAATATAAAACTGACACTGTAGGTGATTAGTGCAAGAACACTAACAAATAACACCAACTTTAGGCGTAAACCAAATTGTTTTTTCATAGGACCCCTCAATTCTTTTCTAGTTTTTGTATTAATTGATCAACCAGTTCTTTTAATTCTGCAAATGTTGCTTCATAAATTGCTCTATTACCACCATAAGGATCCACTACATTTTCTAAACTGCCCTCATTTGTATACTCTTTCAATGTAAATACTTTATGCTCAGCTTCTGGATAATTGGAAATGACGGTATCTTTGTGAGCAGTCGTCATCGTTAAAACTAAGTCTGCCCATGCCATTTCAGCTTGTGATAATTGCGTCGCAAAATGTTGATGGGACATTTGGGCTTCATTTAACACTTGTTGTGCATGTGCTGACATTTGTGCATTAGGCATCGCATAAATACCCGCTGAGCGCACTTCTACATTGTTTATTTGTTTATGTTTTAAAATAGCTTCTGCCATCGGACTGCGACAAGTATTGCCTGTACAAACAAATAATATTTTCACACTTATCACTCTCCAATTTTATCTATTGTTGAATAGCTAGAATACTCATGATTATAAATATAATGCCAGCAATGATTTGAATTTTATTGCCAAAAAAGACTTGGCTCCTACGTGCTATAACTAATGACCCATAAGCACAAATTAATGCACTTAAGCCTGCACTCATAATAAAAATCGTTTTTTCTAAGTTAAGCATACCAAAAGAAACACTAACTGAAAAGGTGTCTAGGCTTGCAGTCACTGCTAAAAGTACAGGTGAAATCGTTACTTTTTCATCTCTGTGAGAAAATAATAATAAATGCATCCCGATACAAAATAATAAAATACTTGAAATCCATTGTCCCCATTCTAATAGAAATCGAACTAAATAGCTTCCTAATTCAAACCCTAATAAAGGAAAAAGCATATGTAATGCAGCCGTCCATAATGATAAAAATAATCGATATCTAACATTTGGCAGCAAAACATATAGACCAATCACATCAACAGACGTTAATATACCTGCAAGAATTCCCTGCAAGAACGCACTCCTTCGCTCCCTAATATTTTATCATTTTATGCTCGAAAATACATTATTATCATAACTGTTTACTATTGTTTTTCATTTTTAACATATAATAATTAGACAAAAAAAGACAAAAAACATGTGGTTTTTCAATGTCTTTTGCCTATAATTGTTCTATTATTATTTACAATGAATACCATTTACCTCCAGAGGCTTTTTCAAGTCTATTCATAATAGCTGCACCTACTCCTTCTATTGAAGTAGTTGTTGCTAATATTACGGTAGCGGTAGTTTTATCACATGCTCTAAGTGCATTATATAAGGCCGCACCCATTTCTTCTTTACTTCCTGCTTCACCAATAGAGAAGTAAAAATCCACTTTAATTTCTTCAAAGTTCTCAGGTGCAAGTAGTGCTACACTATGTCCTTGTCTCTGTAAATGCAGAACAGCTTCGTTGACTTCCTCAACATCACAGTCTATTAAATACACGGGAGCATTTGGTGCATAATGCGTATATTTCATTCCCGGTGCCTTAGGCGTTGCGTCTAGCTTCTGTTCTATTTTAGTTGGTTGAATCACTGGACCAATCTTAGCCTCAAGCATTTCCTTCGTAATGCCACCTGGACGTAAAATTACTGGAGGTTCATGTGTCACATCTAGTACAGTAGACTCAAGCCCTATGCCTGTAGAACCTCCATCTAAAATATAAGGTATGTACCCTTCTAAATCATCTAAAACATGAACGGCTTCTGTAGGACTTGGCTTTCCACTACGATTAGCGCTCGGTGCAGCAAGCGGTTTTTGGAGCTGTTGTAGTAAGGCGAGCGCTACTGGATGATCAGGCATTCGAATGCCAACTGTTGATAACCCAGCTGTGACACTTTTAGCTAATACATCTGGCTTCGCTGGCATCACCAGTGTTAATGGTCCTGGCCAAAATAAATCCATGCATTGTTTAGCTATGTCAGAAATATGTTCGATATAGATCGCTACTTCCTCTTTTGTACCAACATGGACAATTAAAGGATTATCTGAAGGTCGACCTTTTGCTTCAAATATCTTTTTAACTGCCAGATCATTTGTGGCAATCGCACCTAAGCCATAAACCGTCTCTGTTGGAAATGCGACTACCTCTCCTGCATTTAAGATATCCACAGCTTGTGTATAATTAATCTGACTATTCACATTACTGTCCACAACCTTACAAACAGTTTTCATGATTAATACCTACCTTCAATTATTCGTTTTTACTGAATTATCCACATATTGTTTATAACTTAATAAAAAATGTGTATAAGTTGTCTGAATTTGTGCACAATTCATTCAAAAAGTCCTTTAATCCATTCCCATATAAAGAATGTAACTTGTTCTTTTTCTTCTACTTCTACTTCTTCTTTTACCTCTTCTTTATCAGGCTCACATATCGATGGGAAGATACTGCACCACCAGTTATCTCCACGGGCATCACCAATCTTTACAACAATTGATTGATAGACATTTTGTGGATAAAGTACAGCACCTTGTCTTTTTGGTGGGAATAAATTATCCCCAACAACAACTTGTGCATCCAATTGTGGATAATTTTCGCTCAGTTCAGCTTCAATTTGTTGTTTTAACGAAAGAATTTGCTCATTCCCAGCAAATCCAGCCGTACCCAGTTGTAGAAAGTATGGCTTTAAATCTTGGACAAGCTGCTGTTTCTCTAGCTGATCTTGTGCAGTATTACTGTTTGCGATAACACGTATACGAAAATCTTTTTCTTGCACATCACCGGAAGATTCCTTCGCCAAACCTACTAATGTTGGAATATATAAAACACATAACTGTAAAACAATCGCAATTAATACTAGTCTAGCAAAAGCTAGAAAGATATTTTGTTTAGGTAATCTAATAATCTTGTATTCGTTCAACATAAAAATCCCTCCTTGCTCAACATTGTTGGCAAGAATAAGAAACTTTATACATGTAGCTCACAAAAAATCATTCGAGGTTTACCGTTAATATCTTTTTCTACTGAAACTGTCGCCTGTGGAAAACTATCTTGAAAGAATTTGGCTACTTTCTCCCCCTGTGTATAACCGATTTCTAATCCAATCAACGCTGGCCTATTCATATAAGCTGGTAATTGTTCGGCTAATTTTCTATATAAAATAAGACCATCTTCCTCGGCAAAGAGGGCACTATGCGGCTCATGCTCTAGCACAACGCTTGACATTGCTTGTGCCTCATCAAATGCGATATACGGTGGGTTCGATAAAACAATATCAAATTTTTCTCCTGCAAGTGGAGCAGCTAAATCTCCCAATCTAAAATCAATATCTGCCTCTAATTGCTTTGCATTTTTTTGAGCAGTTGCTAGTGCAGCTTCTGATAAATCGGTAGCTATGACCGTTAATGCTGGGCATTCCAGCTTCATTGAAATAGCAATGGCTCCACTACCTGTACCGATATCAGCCAGCTTCAATGTTTGCTTTGTAAATAATTTAGGTAGTCGATTAATTGTTCCAAGCACCAATTCCTCTGTTTCAGGTCGTGGTATTAAGACAGATTCATCGACTAAGAATGAACGGCCATAAAACTCCTCATACCCAACACAGTATTGGACAGGGCGTCCATTGACATGTTCTTCTATGAGCTCATTAAATCTCATTTGCTGCGCTGCTGTTAATTCATCTTGCAAATGCAACATAACTTCTCCATAACTAGTACCAAGCACATGTTGCATAACAATCCGCGCTGCTGTTTGTTCACAACCATTATCCACTAAAAAAGAAGAAGCCCACTCAAGGGCCTCCATCACATTTTTATAAGTCATCATTTAAACGCTCTAACTTCGATGCTTGTTCTTCTAAAATAAGAGCATCGATAATCTCATCTAGTCTGCCTTCAACGATTTGATCTAGCTTTTGAATCGTTAAGCCGATACGGTGGTCGGTTACGCGGTTTTGTGGATAATTGTATGTGCGAATTCGCTCAGAGCGGTCACCAGAACCAACAGCTGATTTACGTGTAGCATCAATCTCTTTTTGCGCTTCCTGCATATACATATCTGCAACACGAGCACGAAGAATTTTCATTGCTTTTTCACGGTTTTTAATTTGTGAACGTTCATCCTGCATCGAAACCACAACACCTGTCGGTAAATGGGTCATACGAACAGCAGACATTGTTGTATTTACAGATTGACCACCCGCACCAGAAGATGCGAATGTATCTACACGGATATCTTTTTCATGGATTTCAACATCTACTTCCTCAACCTCGGGTAAGCAAGCAACTGTTGCTGTTGATGTATGAATTCGACCTTGCGATTCTGTAGCAGGGACACGTTGTACACGGTGTGCGCCATTTTCAAATTTGAATTTTGAATAGGCTCCTTGTCCATTAATCATAAAGATTACCTCTTTATAGCCGCCCATTGGGTTTGGTGTAGCTTCCATAATATCAATTTTCCAGCCTTGCGTTTCTGCATAGCGAGAATACATACGGAACAAGTCACCTGCAAAAATATTAGCTTCGTCACCACCAGCTGCCCCACGGATTTCCATAATAACGTTTTTATTATCATTCGGATCTTTTGGAATTAATAAAATACGTAATCGCTCTTCTAGCTCTTCCTGCTGTGCTTTTAAAAGGTTAAATTCTTCCTTTACCATTTCGTGCATGTCAGGATCTTTTTCGCTATCTAACATTTCTCGTGTATCTACTAGCTGTTCTTTAACACTTTTATATTCACGATAAGTATCTACTGTCTCTTGGATATCTGATTGTTCCTTAGAATATTCGCGTAATTTCTTACTATCATTAACAATATCCGGATCGCTCAAAAGCTCAGTAAGCCTTTCATAACGATCTTCCACTGCTTGTAATCGATCAAACATGGATTTCACCTCTATTTAGTTTTTTAAATTGCTCCTTTTTTACAGAGAAGCCGCTTTCATCAAAATTACGCTAAGGCGTAATGGTTTTTTCATTTCTTATTTCCACTACTTAGTATAAGGAAATTTTCACATGTATGCTACTTTTTCTTAGCGCTTTAACAAGCTACTTAGCTTTAAAGCGGTGGATTTGCATGACATTTTCGGCAAACAGGATAATACGAATCATTGCCACCGATTTGAATTTGATCTCCTGTGTAAACTGGCTTTCCACTTTCATCTACTCGCAAATTCATTGTTGCTTTTTTATGACAGAACCAGCAAATTGTTTTCATTTCCTCAATTTTATCTGCATATGTAAGCATGTACTGGCTACCTTCAAATAGCTCATTTTGAAAATCATTTTTTAAACCAAAGCCCATTACGGGAATGTCCAATTTATCCACAATGTTAGCTAGCTGTAAAACATGTGCTTTTTTTAGAAATTGAACTTCATCCACAAGCACACAATAAGGTTTGACAGCATTAGTTTTCACTATTTCAAAAATATTTGTATCTTCATAAACAGGAATGGCTTGTTGTCGTAAACCTACTCGACTGGAAACGAAGCCCACCTCATCACGTGTATCTAGACCTGAAGTAAACATCATTACAGGTTTTTGTTGTTCTTCATAATTATGGGCAACTTTTAGAATTTCTATTGACTTCCCACTATTCATTGCACCATGTTTAAAATATAGCTGTGCCATTTTGTCTTCTCCCTTTCTTTGTGTCAATCTGGATTTTGAAAAGACTTGCATCAACGTGTATTATTTACTGAAAAAAATACCTGCCAAGCGCATGCTTGGCAGGTATTAAACTAACATTAGTTTTTAAGACCGTATTTTTTGTTGAAACGATCCACGCGACCATCAGCAGACGCGAATTTTTGACGGCCAGTGTAGAATGGGTGACATTCGTTGCAGAACTCGACAACGATGTTTTCTTTTACTGAACCAGTTTTGAAAGTGTTCCCACAAGAGCAAGTTACTGTTGCTTCTTTGTAGTCTGGATGAATTCCTTGTTTCATATTCGTTTTCTCCTCTCGCCCTGAACCATCTGGAACAGAGTATTATCGAACTGTACCTTACATAGCCCGAATATGTCGACTACAAAAGTTGTGTCGAAGTGGAACGTCAGCTACATATGTACACGTTGCATACTTTTGAAGTATAGCATAGACATTTTATCATTTTCAAGTAAAAAATATTAAAAGCAAACCATCCCTAATACCTAACCGCGAACTTCACGATAATCATTGTCTACTAACCCAATTTTCTCATTTCGTTCTTTAAAGCGAATATTATGTGAAGATACATAGGCTACTTTCGGTGCATCTGGCTCCAAGTATAGTTTTGCACTATTTAATGCTAGTATTCCATCAGTAAATGCACCAGCTATTAATCTAACTTTACTAGGATGATCAATAAAATCACCAGCTCCATAGATACCCGCTACGTTCGTTTCCCGATTCTCATTAACAATTGCTACGCCATCCTGAATATTTAATCCCCATTCTTCAAGCGCACCGTAATCGCATTTTAAACCATGATTTACAATGACAGCATCTACCTTTACTCGTTCCAATTCATCGGTATCTTTATTAACAATGGATACAGATTGAATTAAATCACCGTCCCCATGCAATTGAACCACTTCATAGGGCGTTTTTACATGAACTAAGGATTCTTTCATACGTAAGACATTTTTTTCATGTCCACCAAAATCATCTCGCCGATGAACAATCGTGACGCTTGCGGCAATTGACTCTAGCTCATTAGCCCAATCAACCGCAGAATTACCACCACCCGAAATCAACACATGCTTGTCTCGGAAGATTTCTAATTCCTGAACTGTATAATGTAAATTCGTTACTTCGTAGCGATCCGCTCCTTCAATTTCAAGCTTTTGCATAGAAAGGACGCCATAGCCTACTGCTAAAATAACCGTTTTGGAATAATGCTTTTCTCCTGTAGAGGATGTTAAAATAAATGTTCCATCCTGTTGCTTATCTAACTTTTCCACTTTTTGATTTAAGACAATCGTTGGATCAAAGGTTTCAGCTTGCTCCACAAGTTGTTTAATAAGCTGACCACCTAAAATAGGTGTTACTCCACCTACATCCCAAATCATTTTTTCAGGATATATTAACATACGACCACCTAGTTGTGAGCTATACTCGATAATTTTCGTTTTTAAATCTCGCATTCCACTATAAAAGGCAGTATAAAGCCCTGCTGGACCACCACCAACAATCGTTACATCATATAGTTCCTCTGACATTTCCTCTTCTCCATCCCCTTCTAATCTATTCAAACGTAAATTGTTTGACAAGAATTAATCTAATAACCGTCTATTCTTTCCCCTCATGGCAATACTATTCACACACAAAGGAAAGAGTGCTATTTACTCTTTTAATCGTGCTAGTAAATACAAGAAATAAGGTGCTCCTAAAACTGCTACCACAATCCCTGCTGGAATTTCTGAAGGTTCTAAAATGGAACGACCGATTGTATCAGCCATTAACACTAAAAAACCTCCTAATAATGCTGCGGTTGGCAATAAAAACTGGTGTTTAGCCCCAACAAGCTGTCGAGCTAAGTGTGGCGCAACAAGGCCAACGAAACCAATTCCACCACTTACTGAAACACTAGCTCCAGCCAAACCAACAGCAGCAGCCAACAACCAGCGTCGCTCTTTTTCTATCGAGGCACCTAGTCCTACTGCTGTTAATTCGCCTAAATTCAATATGTTTAATACACGTGATTTTGAATAGACGAATGGCAATAAGATAACTAACCATGGTAATAACGACAGAACAAATCTCCAATTTGAGCCCCAAATGCTACCCGCTAGCCATGTTGCTACAAATTGATAATTCTCTGGTGATAGACGTAGTGTTAGCACAATCATAGCCGAGCTAATCCCTGCTGCCACAGCTACCCCAGTTAAGATTAAACGCATTGGTGTAATCCCCTCATGGCGTCGATAAGAAAGTGAATAAATCAGTACAGCTGTCAAACCTGCTCCTACAAAAGCCAGTATAGGCAGTAAATAAACAGGTGCTGCTTTCGTAGTTGGAAAAAATGACACATAGAGCATAACCGCTAGTCCTGCTCCTGCATTAATCCCTAAGATTCCTGGGTCTGCTAAGGCATTTTTAGAAATGCCCTGTAAAATAGCGCCTGATATAGCTAACCCCATACCTACTAATACAGCAATCACAATTCTTGGAAGTCTGAATTCATATAAGATAAGCTGCTGTTGTGCATCACCTTGACCAAAAAGAGTCCGAAGAACCTCCATTGGTGTCAGTTTAATGACACCTGTATTCATACTTATGACAAAGGTAATAACAATTAACACAATGAGCGTAGCAAGGATGGAAAAGTGTTTCCTTTTCGCCTTTAGCTGACTTGGTGTTAAATAGCTGTTACTCATAGTTCTTTCCCTCCTTTTCGAGCTAAATAAAGGAAGAATGGTACTCCAATAAAGGCTATGAGCGCACCAATGGGTGTTTCATATGGTGGATTAATAACACGTGCTACTAAATCAGCTAACACAACAAGCAATGCTCCATATACCAAGGAACAAGCGATGATCCAGCGATAATCATGACCAACTATGTATCTGGTTAAATGAGGGATAATTAACCCTACAAAACCAACCGCACCGACAACAGAAACTGCTGCACCCGCTAAAACTAAAACAATGATCATTCCCCATACTTTTACCACAGCAGTACGTTGCCCTAGCCCTACTGCAATTTCTTCACCTAAGCTCAGTACGGTGATGGAGCGTGATAGGATAAGAGCTCCTATCATCGCAACAAGTATCCATGGAGATAAGATTTGTAGATGGCTCCATTTTGTGCCCGAAACCCCACCCGCATACCAAAATGCGAGGTCTTGTCCGATACGAAAATAAAGAGCAATTCCTTCTCCGAGCGCCCCAAGTAACGCACTAACAGCAGCTCCTGCTAAAACTAGTCGCATAGGTGTTAAGCCACCTTTAGAAAGCGAGCCAATACCATAAACGATGGCCACACCAAGACCTGCACCTACAAAGGACCATAAAATTAAATACATATAAGGCAACCCAGGGAAGAAGGCAAAACATACGGCTAACATAAAGGCAGCTCCTGAGTTCAAGCCTAATAACCCTGAGTCTGCTAAAGGGTTACGTGTCATCCCCTGCATAATCGCACCCGCTACCGCAAAGCTTGCACCGACTAATGCTGCTCCAAGTACCCGTGGTAAGCGAATATCATGGATAATTTGATGTGTTGTTAATTCTGGTGAAAAATGGGTAACAGCTGTCCAAACAGTAACCAATGAAATATCTGCTGCACCAAAAGAAATTGATAAGCCAATGGCAACTATTAATCCAATTACTCCTACGATTAAAGCCACTACTCCACGGATCGGATGAGATCGCTTCTGTAGCTCTTCTAAATCGTGGAGCTCTCCTACTCCTGTCGACGTAGTCATTTTATTTCCTCCTCATAACTTCCAACTAGCTTTTATTTTTTCATATCGTACAACTGATAAGATAGGCAGATTGGATTTTCACTATAGGGACATACAGCCATTTCTGCATCAATATTAAATACCCTTTGTAAATTTTCTTTTGTCATCACTTCTTTTGGACTGCCATTCACCATTAAATTGCCGTCTCTCATGGCCATCATAAAATGAGAGAACCGAGATGCATGATTTAAATCATGTAAAACCATGATAATTGTTCGTCCTTCTTCCTTATTTAGTTTTTGTAGCAACAATAAAATATCGAGCTGATGTGCTAAATCTAAATAAGTTGTTGGTTCATCCAGTACTAAAATATCCGTGCCTTGCGCCAATGCCATAGCAATCCATACTCTTTGACGCTGACCACCTGATAATGCTTCGATTGGTCGATCACTAAATTCTCTTAGTCCCGTAACATCAATAGCCCAATGGATATATTCATAGTCTTCCTTTTGCAATGTACCAAACCCTACTTGATGAGGAAAACGACCATAGGATACCAGTTCAAAAACCGTTAATCCTCCTGGTGCTGTTGCTGTTTGAGGTAAAATAGCCATTCTTTTGGCCACTTCTTTTGTTTTCAATTGATGTATAGCTTTGCCATCTAAATAGACAGCTCCATTTTGTGTGCGTAATACACGTGCTACAGCCTTTAATAAAGTAGACTTGCCACAACCATTTGGACCAATAATCGTGGAGATCTCCCCTTTCGGAATCTCCACACTTAAATCATTGACGATGAGCGCTGAAGAGTAACCAATCGCAACATGATCTATTTCAAGTACTGACATCTTTAACTTCCTTTCACTTTTGAGAATGCTTTTACTTTTAAATTTGTAAACCAAATTGGGCTGTATACAAGCCATAGTAAGCATTTTGGCGTTCCATTAATTGCTCATGTGTGCCTTCTTCAATAATGCCCTTTTTCGATACCACAACAATTCTGTCTGCATCCTTAATCGTTGCTAAACGGTGGGCAATCACTAATGTAGTACGACCGATAGAAAGCTCGTTTAAGGCTTGCTGGATAGCTTGTTCTGTTTCTGTATCCAATGCAGATGTTGCTTCATCTAGTATTAAGATTTTTGGATTTTTCAAGAAAATACGCGCAATTGATAATCTTTGTTTTTGTCCACCTGATAATTTGACACCACGTTCACCTATGAGAGTATCCATGCCTTCTGGTAAAGCATTAATTACATCCGTCAGTTGTGCTCGTTGTGCGGCATACCAAATATCTTCTTCACTGGCATTTAAATCACCATAGGCTATGTTTTCTCGAATGGTACCATCGAATAAAAAGACATCTTGCTGGACAATCCCGATATGCGAACGTAAAGATTGCAGTTTAAAATCTCGTATATCAACACCATCAATCTTAATGGAACCCTCATTCACCTCATAAAAACGTGGCAATAGGCTACAGATGGTAGATTTCCCTGCACCAGAAGGGCCTACTAAGGCAACCGTTTCACCAGGACGTACCTTTAAATTAATTTGATGTAAGGCATGATTATTGGCAGCGTAGCCAAACGATACATTAGAAAAAGTAATTTCACCATCAATTTCATCGATTGTTTTCGCTTCTGGACGGTCCGCAATTTCGGGCTCCGTTTCGAGGAATTCAATATAGCGCCTAAATCCTGCCATGCCCTTTGGATAGCTTTCTATAAACATATTGATTTTGTTAATTGGGCCTAAGAGAATACCTGATAGTAAAATAAATGCGATAAAATCGCCATTTGTTAAATGCCCATTTAATACAAAATAAGCCCCAACAAATAAAGTAAAGAGTGATAATACCTTCGTGAGTATGCCTGAAATAGCTTCATTCCAAGCCATTACTTTATAGGAAAACAGCTTTGTCATACGGAATCTTTCATTATTTACTTTAAAGCGTTTAATCTCATGATCTTCATTTGTAAAAGCTTGTACAACACGAATACCACTTACATTGTTTTCAACACGTGCATTAAAATCTGCAATATCTCCAAACATTTGACGGAATGCCTTGGACATTAATTTCCCGAAAATAATGGTTAAGATTAAGATAATCGGAACAAGTAAGAAAATAAGAATCGTAAAGGTTGGATCAATATAGTACATGACACCAAATGTTCCAATAATCGTCATCGCTGCAATAAAGATATCCTCTGGACCATGGTGAGCAAGTTCACCAATATCCATCAAATCATTTGTTAAACGAGAAACAAGATGCCCTGTTTTGTTGTTATCAAAATATCTAAAGGATAGCTTTTGTACATGGCTGAAGGATTCTTTTCTCATATCCGTCTCAATATTAATGCCCAGCATATGTCCCCAATATGAAACGATAAAATGAAGAATGGAGTTAAAAATATATAATCCAAACAGCAATAAACTCGCCATAATAATCCATTTCAATTCCCCATCTGGCAGAATATCATCAATTACTTTATTTAAAACAATCGGAAACGCAAGCTCTATTAGTGCCACTAATATGGCACAGCTAAAATCTAAAATAAATAAGCCTTTATAGGGCTTATAATATGAAAAAAATCGCCGTAATAACATGGTGTAGCCTCCTATCGTGATCTCGTTTTACGTATCTATAAATGAGCTATCTACAATAGCTCTCCTGTTATCTAGTTATTGTTGATGAGCCTTTGTAAATTCAACTATTTTGTCAGCTAGTTCTTCAGCTTGGTGTAAGCCAGAGAGCGGATCAGAAGCAAAATAATATTCAGATGGAAGCTCTAATACTTGATTACTTTTAACGACATCTAAGTTTGTCCATGTTGCTGGTAACTGGCCATCTTTGTTAAAGAAATTAATCATGAAGTTATAGTCACCTACATAATCACCTACTACTTCATAGGAAATCTCATAACGTCCATTACTTGCTTCCTTTGTATCAAAAATCTCCTGCACCTTTTCTTGAGGTTTCATGCCCAAAATTTGATAGAGTGCTCTACCGCCCGATACACTAGATTTCCCTATAATCGTTGCATTTTTTTCAAACATTTCATAAATAGTAAATGTAGATCCTTTTGGAATCACATCCATGATTTTTTCTTTAGCTTTTGCGATCCGATCTTCAAATTCTTTTGTAAAGGCCTTAGCCTCTTCTTGTCTTCCTAAGTAATTCCCCATTGCCTTAATCTCCTCAATCGCTGATTGATGGGCATCTTCAGCGAAGACAATTGTCGGGGCAATTTTTTCATATTTCGCTACATCTTCAATATTCCAAGTAATAATCAAGTCTGGCTTTAACTCTAAAACTTTTTCTAATGACACCTTACCATCTGTACCAATATTCGTAATTTCACCATCCTTATAGTGTTGCTTTAAGAAAGCAGCATAATCAAGATTAGCCGTTACGCCTCCAACTGGTACAACATCTAACGCTAAAATTTGCCCCAGATACCAATCAGTTACGACTCTCTCTGCCTGCATTGGAATTTCTACTTCGCGTCCACTATCATCTGTTACGGTTCTAGTCTCTGCCTTCTCGGGCGAAGTTGGTTCATCAACCTTAGATTGGCTTGTCTCTTCATTACACGCTGCCAGTAAAACGAACAGGCTTAATAAAAAAGGTAGCTTTATATGGTGAATCATCTTCTTCATCATGATTTCATTTTCTCCATTCTCAAATCGTTTTGCTTGCGCGAGCTGATTATTATTGTATTGAAAATGATTCTCATTTGTAATGGCAATTTCGGACATATTAGATGTATATTTCAGCCTAAAGCTACTTGGAGCCAGTTTTGTTGCTTTTTTAAAAGCACGGCTAAAATAATATTCATCTTCAAATCCAAGAGATATGGCAATTTCTTTTATGCCATATTGATTGGTTAATAAATACTGCTTAGCCTGCTCTATTCTTAATTGTTGTAAATATATTTGTGGACCTATTTCATAGCGAGCTTTAAAGATGCGTAATAAATGTCGTGTACTAATCTGAAGCATATCTGCTAATGTCTGGATAGATAATGGTTGATGAATATGTTGCTTTATAAATAATCGTGCAGCTTCTGCCTTATCAATTTCATGTGGTTTCCCTTGTCCTTCTGCTAATTCTCGAAAGACATGATAGATAAGCTCATAGAAGGATGCCCTTACAGATAAATGCTCCTGTATAGAGCCAGATTGCCATTTGCTATACATATCCTGAAGGATGCTGTGAATGACTATCGGATTTGCGGGTACACAAGAGAAATGTGTTTGGAATGGTTGATAGTGCATGTGCAAATGCTGCATAAAGGCATCTTTGTACATGACATCTCCTTTATAGCTAATGAGAAAATAGCTAATACTCTGCTGTGCCCTAATGTGAAGAGATTGAGATTTACCTAGATGAAAAATACTGAAGCGCTGCACATGATAAGATTGATCATCAATGACAATCTGTGCACCGCCTGCTGTGACAATAAGAAACGAGCTATATGTTAAAACCTTTGACACATGAATGTCTGATTTATTTATGTAATCGATTTGCTTCAACTGGATAAATGCATTTTGCCAAAGAAGCATATAGGCATCATAATTCATCTTCGTCTCCTTCAGAACACATATTTACTTACCATTATATTGATAATGATTATCAATTTCAATATACATTTATAAAATAAACATATACAAAAAAAAATCACCACTGACAATTTGATTGTCAATGGTGATGCCCTTTATAAAAGTCCCTTACCCTTTGTTGCTTTTTTCATATCTTCGTTTAGCTTTTCAAAAAATTCTTCATTTGATTTTGTTGTACGTATTTTTTTCAGGAAGCGCTCTGCAAAATCAGGTGCATCAGAAAACGTTTTACGAATTGCCCATAGCTTTTCAAGTTGTTCTGGTTCCAGAAGAAGCTCTTCTTTACGTGTACCCGAACGACGAATGTCAAGCGCAGGGAATATACGGCGTTCCGCTAACTGACGATCAAGATGAAGCTCTAAGTTCCCTGTTCCCTTAAATTCTTCATAGATAACTTCATCCATACGAGAACCTGTATCTACTAAAGCCGTCGCTAAAATTGTTAAACTACCGCCTTCTTCAATATTAC
Organism: Lysinibacillus sp. JK80; assembly: GCF_027557635.1. NCBI lineage: Bacteria > Bacillati > Bacillota > Bacilli > Caryophanales > Bacillaceae > Lysinibacillus > Lysinibacillus sp. JK80. Next base: position 2,476,573 of record NZ_CP058997.1, read on the forward strand.
GAGCCGAACCAAAGAAACGTTTCGGTCTATGGAATGCAGCAGGATCAATACCACCAGATAGTGTACGTCCACTTGGTGGAATTACTAAGTTATAAGCACGAGCTAAACGTGTAATAGAGTCCATTAAAATAATTACATCACGTTTATGTTCCACTAAACGTCGTGCGCGTTCTAATACTATTTCAGCCACTTTGACGTGGTTCTCAGGTACTTCATCAAATGTTGAGCTGACAACATCTGCATTGACAGAACGTTCAATATCTGTCACTTCCTCAGGTCGTTCATCAATCAATAGGACAATTAACTCCGCTTGCGGATGATTGGTTGTAATAGCGTTCGCAATCTCTTTTAATAAAGACGTTTTCCCTGCCTTTGGCGGAGCTACAATTAATCCACGTTGTCCAAAGCCTACTGGTGCCACTAAATCCATTATACGTGTGGATAAATTGCGTTGTGTTGTTTCTAGTTTAATTTGTCGATTTGGATATAAAGGTGTTAGTGCTGGGAAATGAACTCGTTCTTTCGCTACTTCAGGATCTTCGCCATTGACAGCATCTACTTGTAATAGGCCATAATAGCGCTCATTTTCCTTCGGTGGACGCACCTTTCCTGACACCTTGTCCCCATTACGCAAATCAAAGCGACGGATTTGGGATGCAGAAATATAAATATCTTCTTTACTTGGTGAGTAGTTGATTGGTCGAAGGAAGCCGAAGCCCTCTTGCGAAACAATTTCTAGTACGCCTTCCATAAAGAAATAGCCCTCTTGCTCTGAACGCGTTTTCAAAATAGCAAATATCAATTCTTTTTTCGTTAGCTTGCTATAATAAGAAATTTTATATTGGCGTGCAAGGGCGTAAAGCTCTTTTAACGTCATGTTTTCTAATTGAGCGATTGTCAATGCAGACATATGCACAACTCCAGTCTTTTTCAAAATATAATTCAATTTAATGGGGTTATCATTGAAGTTTACGATTGGCTCTGCTAACGCTTATATGGTTGCCTTTAATAATATCTATTGAAATACTTCCACCATATAACTAAACATTGCCTTAAAAATATGGGATGGTTATTTAAAGAAGAAGGTACCTAGCACAATAGATGTACTAGGTATATTTTAGAAGAAAATAACATTAATATCTAGGTTTTTTCTCAAGAGCGTGACGGCCTTCAACAAAGCGAACCGTACCAGATTTAGCACGCATAACTACTGAATGAGTTAAGGCATAAGCACCTTTATATTGAACACCCTTTAAAAGCTCGCAATCTGTTACTGCTGTCGCTGCAAAAATAGCATCGTCACCTTTTACTAGGTCATCTAAATAAAGAACTTTTTCAACATCCACACCCATTTTTGTGCAGCGTTCTAATTGCTCTTCATCTTCTGGTACTAGTTTTGCTTGGAAGTCACCACCAAGGCATTTTAAAGCTACTGCTGCTATAACACCCTCAGGTGCACCACCTGTTCCAAACATAATATCAATGCCTGTTTCATCAAAAGCCGTATTGATTGCTGCACCAACATCGCCATCTTGAATAAATTTAATACGTGCACCAGCCTCACGAATTTCATCAACAATCGCTTGGTGACGTGGTCGATCTAAAAGAGTAGCTACAACATCAGAAATATCTTTATTTTTAGCTTTTGCTACTTGTAATAAGTTATAAGTGACGGAAGCATTGATATCCACTTTGCCCGCCGCTTCTGGTCCTACAGCAATTTTCTCCATGTACATATCTGGTGCATTTAACAGATTCCCTTTATCTGCAATAGCAAGAACTGTCATAGCACCATTTGTACCTTTTGCTACAATGTTTGTACCTTCTAAAGGATCTACTGCAATATCTACTTTAGGCCCACCATTTCGTAAACCAAGTTCTTCACCAATATAAAGCATTGGTGCTTCATCCATTTCGCCTTCACCAATTACTACTGTAGCATGCATTGGAATTGTATCGAACATTTTGCGCATCGCTGTTGTTGCTGCATCGTCTGCCTCAATTTTCAAACCGCGCCCCATCCATTTCCCGGATGCGATTGCTGCTGCTTCTGTTACTCGTACTACTTCCATCGATAAACTACGTTCCATTGTTGCTTTGCCTCCCGTTATGGGCACCTTTTCGTGCCAAAACATTCAAATTACCTCTATTGTAACATAATTGGTTGAAAACTTTTAGCTCTCATTATTCCTTTGTCTCAGCTACACGTGCCACAATTGTTTCACGTCGAATATCAGCGCCTAAATCACGTAATTTCTCAATAAGTGAGCTATAGCCACGTTCGATATGATAGATATCCTGAATCTCAGTTTCTCCTTCTGCTAAGAGTCCAGCTAACACTAAAGCTGCTCCAGCACGAAGATCTGTAGCTGTGACAGTTGAGCCATGTAATCTACTCGGCCCTTTAATAATTGCTGTGTTTCCTTCTACACGAGCATCTGCATTCATACGACGAAGCTCATCAATATGCTTGAAACGAGCTGTGTAAATAGTATCTGTTACTTTTGAGGAACCGAATGCTTGTGACATTAACACGGCAAGCGGTTGTTGAATATCCGTTGGGAATCCAGGGTATACCAATGTTTTGACATCCACTGCCTGTAATGTTGAGAGGTCTGTTTTTGGTACATAAATACTTTCTTCACCAATCTCAATTTTCACACCCATTTCACGAAGCTTGGCGATAATTGCTTCTAAGTGAAGTGGAATAACGTTATCGATTGTTATACCATCACCAACTGCTGCAGCCATAATCAAAAATGTAGAGGCCTCAATGCGATCAGGTATAATCGTATGTTCAGTACCATGTAGCTCTTCTACGCCTTCGATACGAATGACACTTGTACCTGCACCTTTAATATTGGCACCCATATTTGTTAGAAGTGTCGCCACATCAATTATCTCAGGTTCTTTTGCAGCATTTTCAATGACAGTACGCCCCTTAGCAAGGACAGCAGCAAGCATGATATTAATCGTAGCCCCAACACTTGCCACATCTAAATAAATTTTTGCCCCTATCAATTCATCTGCACGTAAATAAATGGCTCCGTGTTCATTAGTAATTTTAGCTCCTAAAGCCTCAAAGCCCTTTATATGTTGATCAATAGGTCGAGGTCCTAAAAAACAGCCTCCAGGTAAACCAATAACTGCTTTTTTGAAACGTCCAAGCATAGCCCCCATTAAATAATAAGAAGCACGTAACTTTTTAACGTTGCCGTTTGGTAAGGGCAATGCAATCATCTCTGTTGGATCGATTGTCATTTTCCCATTCTCAAATGAAACTTCTCCACCAATTTCCTCTAGTAGAGCCTTTAACGTCCAAGCATCTGAAATTTCGGGTATCCCTCCAATAGTCACTGGAGAGTTCGCCAAAATTGATGCAGGAATTAAGGCGACTGCACTATTTTTTGCGCCACTAACTTTAATTGTACCTTGTAGACGATTTTCGCCAGTAATTTTATAAACATCCATTTTGCGTTCTCCCTCATGATTGGAAAGTAGTATTTTTGCAATTTGCACACTTTATAATCTTATTATTCGCCTTTTCTCTTATTCCAATCCGCTAAAAATCCTTCAATTCCTTTTTCAGTTAATGGATGGTGGAAAAGCTGCTTTAATACTTTAAACGGAGTAGTTGAAATATGTGCACCTGCTAAAGCCGCTGCTGTAACGTGTTGCGGGTGACGGACAGAGGCAGCGATAATTTGTGTATCGATATTATGGATTGTAAAAATATCTGCAATTGTTTCAATTAACTCAACACCATTTTGACCAATGTCATCTAAACGGCCGATAAATGGTGATACGTATGTAGCACCTGCACGCGCAGCCATTAATGCTTGGTTAGCACTAAAAATTAATGTCACGTTTGTTTTAATTCCTTTGTTTGCAAAGAATCGACATGCCTCTAATCCAGCTGGTGTCATAGGAAGCTTTACTGTGATGTTTGGCGCAATCGCAGCTAATTCCAAACCTTCTTTAATCATACCTTCTGCATCAAGTGCAATAACTTCCCCACTTACAGAGCCATCAACAAGCTCAGCGATTTCGCGAAGACGATCATGGAAAGAAACATTCTCTTCTTTAGCCACTAACGATGGGTTTGTCGTTACTCCTGATAAAATACCCCATGTATGTGCCTCTTTAATCTCTTCAAAGTTTGCTGTATCAATGAAAAATTTCATATTATTTCCTCCTGATCATTTTTCTTATATTATTAAATATTTTCCAAAATTTCTTTATTTCAAAAACAAGAGAAGGTCGATTGAAAGCATCAACACTTCTCTTATTATGTGTATTTATCTATGCTTTTGTAACATATTAAATGCAAAAATTATGCTTTTTGTGCACTTCCAAATTCACGAATTTTACCAATAACCGTAGCTTTGATGGCTTCACGTGCTGGACCAAGGAATTTACGTGGGTCGTAAACAACTTTGTCGTTGTCCAGAATTTCACGAATTACTTTTGTTGCTTCAATTTGATTTTCAGTATTGACGTTAATTTTAGCCGTACCTAACGAAATAGAACGTTGGATATCTTTTGTTGGGATACCTGTACCACCATGTAAAACAAGTGGAAGGTCTGCCAATTTAGAGATCTCCTCCATTTCTTTAAAGCCTAAGTTTGGCTCTCCTTTGTAAGGACCGTGTACAGAACCAAGTGCTGGCGCTAAGCAATCGATGTCTGTTAGTTCAACCATTTTGCGACATTCTTCTGGATCAGCGTAAATAATACCACCGATTACGCCATCTTCATCTCCACCAACTGTCCCTAATTCTGCTTCCACAGAAACGCCTTTAGCATGTGCGTATTCTACTACTTCTGAAGTAATTTTCACATTTTCCTCAAATGGGTGATGTGATGCATCAATCATCACGGAAGTAAAGCCTGCATCAATTGCTTCTTTACATTTTGCAAAGCTAGAACCATGGTCAAGGTGAATTGCTACAGGAACTGTAGTACCGTAAGATTCCATTAAACCTTTTACCATATGAACAACAGAAATAAATCCGCCCATATATTTACCTGCACCTTCAGAAACACCAAGAATCACTGGAGACTTTTCTTCTTCAGCTGCTTGTAAAATTGCTTGAGTCCATTCAAGGTTATTAATGTTGAATTGACCAACAGCATAACCTTCTGCTTTTGCTTTAATTAACATCTCTTTCATAGATACTAATGCCATACTAAAAATCCTCCTCATAGGACTATTCTTTCTACATAAACATGCTCCTCAATCATAGCAAAAATAATAGCCCCTGAAAAGCAGGGGCTATTATTTTCTACCCGAAAGCGAAGTGTAACGTAGCGGCAGGGGTGACGAAGTGGAGTGTAACGTAACGAAGTCATAGCCCCTGAAAAGCAGGGGCTATTATTTTCTACCCGAAAGCGAAGTGTAACGTAGCGGCAGGGGTGACGAAGTGAAGTGTTACGTAACGAAGTCATAGCCCCTGAAAAGCAGGGGCTATTATTTTCTACCCGAAAGCGGAGTGTAACGTAGCGGCAGGGATGACGAAGTGAAGTGTTACGTAACGAAGTCATAGCCCCTGAAAAGCAGGGGCTATTATTTTCTACCCGAAAGCGAAGTGTAACGTAGCGGCAGGGGTGACGAAGTGAAGTGTAACACAACGAAGTCCTCGCACCTGAAAAGCAGGGGCTATTATTTTCTACCCGAAAGCGGAGTGTAACGTAGCGGCAGGGGTGACGAAGTGAAGTGTTACGTAACGAAGTCATAGCCCCTGAAAAGCAGGGCTATTAATCTACATAAAAAAACAGGCCGTGTGTCCACTGCCTGCTTTTTAAACTTGTAAAGCTTTATTTACTTCATCACGCACTTCGAAAATATCGAACGGTTTTGTAAAGTAACGAATGGCTCCTAATTCTAACGCTTCTTGCACAACATCCAATTCTCCGTATGCTGTCATCATAAAAACAGGCAGCTTCGGAAACTTCTTTTTTAAACGTCTCAAAATTTCAATACCATCCATTCCTGGAATTTTCATGTCCAGTAAAACACAATCCATCTCTTGTTCGTCTGCATACTTTAATGCCTCTGAACCATTCGCTGCTAAATATGTAATATATCCTTCCTTTTTCAGCACTTCATTTAAAAGTAAACGAATTCCCTGCTGATCATCGACAATTAGTAATCGTTTCACATCGCATTCCGCCCTTTTTAGTTTTATTCTTACACAAAAACTTTCTTTATTATGTATAATTCTCCTTTTTCAGCTTAATACCTTCTAGTATTATAAATTATCTGCTTTTGCTTTCTACCTTTTACCCCCTATAATATGAATAGAGGTGGGAACATGTCAAAAATTCTAACAACACAATTAAGTGGATTATTACAAAGAATTATACAAAATGAAGAAGATGCTATCGAGGAAACAGCAAGGTTATTAGCACAAGCCGCAATTGGCGAAGGAAATGTCTATTTTGCTTGCTTTGGAGAAATGCAGGTTGTGGCATTAAATGCACTTCAAGCAGTCGAACCCTTTAGCAAGTTAGCACCTTGGACTACAGACACAAGCTTAACAGAAGCTGATCGGGTTTGCATTTTTACTCGTAGTGCATATGATGAAGAAGCACTCGTCTTAGCACAAAAATTAAATACGCAATTTATTCCCTTTGCTGCTATAGCTAGTGAAGCAGCTAGTGTAGATAACCCTCTTGCTGATTTAGCCTATACGTATGTTTCTACACGCATTAAAGGCGGTTTAATACCAAATGATCTAGGTCAACGTATTGTTGTACCACATGCACTTGCAGGACTCTTTGTATATGAAGCTGTCAAAATTGCTTATGATGAAATGCTTGGGTTGGATGAAGAAGAATTGTAGTCATCAAATTAAAAAGAGTTGTCTCGTATATCACGAGACAACTCTTTTTGATTATTTAAATGTTGAGCCGATAAAATCGCGGAACAATGGTTGTGGACGATTTGGACGTGACACTAGCTCTGGGTGGAATTGACATGCTACAAAGAAATTGTTTTCTGGTAGCTCAATAATTTCAACCAATTTGCCATCAGGACTTGTACCTGAGAAGACAAGGCCAGCTGCTTCCATTGCCTCACGATATTCATTGTTAAATTCATAGCGGTGACGATGACGCTCATAAACAAGCTCTTTACCATAGGCTTGGCTAGCTTTTGAACCATCCTTTAATTTACATGGGTATAAACCTAAACGTAAAGTACCACCGATATCTACAGTATCATTTTGATCTGGTAGGAAGTCGATAATTGGATACTCCGTATTTGCATCAAGCTCTGTAGAATGAGCACCTTTTAGGCCAAGTACATTACGTGCAAATTCTACTGTTGCTAATTGCATACCTAAACAAATGCCTAGGAAAGGAACATTATTTTCACGTGCATATTGTGTTGCTAAGATTTTACCTTCAACACCACGATCACCAAAGCCGCCTGGTACTAAAATAGCGTCAGCACCTTTTAATAGAGAGGCCACATTGTTAGCATCAACGTGTTCTGCATTAATCCAGTCAATTTCAATATCAGAATTAAATGCATATCCAGCATGCTTTAATGCCTCAACTACAGAAATGTAAGCATCTTGTAGTTCTACGTATTTTCCTACTAATGCTACCTTTCTTTTATTTGGTAAGTTCTTCACTTTTTCTACAAGGTCACGCCATTCTTCCATATCTGCTTCTGGAGCTTCCATACCAAAATGATCCAAAACGATATCATCTATATCTTGCGCATGTAGGTTTAATGGTACTTCATATAAATGCTCAGCATCACGAGATTCAATAATTTCATGTGGTTGAACATCACAGAATAATGCTAATTTCTCTTTCATCTCTTGTGGTACTTCTTGTTCAGTACGAACTACGATAATATTTGGCTGAATACCTAAAGAGCGTAATTCTTTAACAGAATGCTGTGTAGGTTTTGTTTTAAGTTCACCAGCTGCTTTAATATAAGGAATAAGTGTACAGTGAATATACATTACATTGTTATGCCCTAAATTTGTTTTCATTTGGCGAATGGCTTCTAGGAATGGCAATGATTCAATATCACCTACTGTTCCACCAACCTCTGTGATCACAACATCTGCATTTGTTTCACGACCAGCACGTTGGATACGATCTTTGATTTCGTTTGTAATATGAGGAATTACTTGGACTGTTCCACCATTATAATCTCCACGACGTTCTTTCTGTAATACAGATTGGTAAACACGACCTGAAGTTACTGTAGAATGTTTCCCTAGGTTAATATCAATAAAACGTTCATAGTGTCCTAAGTCTAAATCAGCCTCAGCACCATCATCTGTTACAAAAACCTCACCATGTTGATAAGGACTCATCGTACCTGGGTCAATATTGATATATGGGTCAAATTTTTGAATCGTCACTTCTAACCCACGATTTTTTAATAAACGGCCTAAAGATGCTGCAACAATCCCTTTTCCAAGTGATGATACAACCCCACCTGTTACAAAAATATACTTCGTCATGAATAAATTCCTCCTTATGATGTTCTAAAATATTAGTGCGTTTAGGGGGGATCAGAACCATTTACATTCTAATACCCTAAAAAAAGAAAAGCCGAGAATGTCTACAAAATGTAGTCGATTCGAAGCTGTAATCGGTTCTATCTCTTTTCCACTTTCCTTTAAACCATAAAACTCTAATAACTTTTCAGTCACCGTTTACTATACATCATGAATAATTAAAAACATTTATATTCATATCGGTATTAAAAGTATGGGAGAACTAAAATGATTAAAGTTAAAAACAAAAAAACGCTCCTCCTGCATAGGTTTGCAGGGGGAGCGTATTATATACACGGTCTTTCTCCTTCTTTTAAGGAGCCCAAGTAAAAGATTAAACGTAACCGTGATAGAAGTCAAGATTTTTTGCTTCTAGCTTAAAAGAAAGAAAATTCTAAGTGTACTGTATTAGATCTCTTCCTCTTCTTCCTCAAATTCTTCTTCCTCTTCATCAATAAACTCTTCATCGATTTCTTCATCAATTTCTTCTAGTTCTTCATCGTCAAAGTCGATATCTTCTTTTTCATCATCTTCTTCATCAAGTTCTTCTTCATCAATGAACTCTTCAAAGTCTTCATCAAAGTCGATATCTTCTTCATCTAAGTCTACATCTTCATCAAGATCTTCATCATCAAAGGCAGCTTTAGATTTTTTCTTTTGAGTCTTAACAGAAGGAGCTGTTTCTTCTTCGATTTGCTCAACTTTAAACCATTCACGTAAGCCCCAGCCTGCTTCTTGATTATATAAGAAGCGACCATCAATATTGATATCTGTATAAAATTGTAACAGACGGGATTTCATTTCTGCATCACTATAGCCCACAAGCTCTTGAATTAATTTTAATAAATCATTAAAAGACACTGAGGCACGTTTTTCATTTAAAATTGCATAAGCTAAGTTAATTAACGATTCTTCTGTTAATTGTTCCTTTGTCATTTCACGAAAATTCAATTCGTGCACTTCCTTTCCCTCATCACAATGGACGTTTTAAAATTACATGGTGCTTTATTCTCCAAGCGCAGCAAAAAAGGCCACGCAAAAGGTTCTTTCCATACAATAAGCATAATACCCATTATATACAAAGTTTTAGCCCCTTTGCTAGCTTCAATTACTGTTTTTTATATTACGCATTTTTTTTATTCCAAGATAAAACAAATAGACAGATAATAGTAGTAAAGGAATAGCGCCAATTTGCTTATTATACAGGAAAAAGGCTCCCAATACTAAAGCTAATATAATTATGTAGTGAATAGCTGATTTCATCCTCTACTGCGCCTCCCCTTTTTTTACATTTCTATTATAACGAAAATAAAAAGAAGTGCCTAATCTTAAGACTAGACACTAGAAATTAGAGAAGCATGATACTTGAATAGAAAACAAGAAGTTTTGATCAACCTTGCTTACATATTACGACGATATTGTCCGCCAACTTCATATAAAGCTTTTGTAATTTGTCCTAAACTTGCTACTTTTACTGACTCCATCAGCTCAGCAAAAATATTACCATTATTGACAGCCACTTCTTGTAGACGTGCAATCGCAGCTTCACTTTCCTCTTCATGGGCTTTCCAAAAAGCTTGTAAATTACGAATTTGTGTCTCTTTTTCTTCTGTCGATGCACGTGCGATTTCCATATTATCTATATCAGCATCTGAAGGTGGATTTGGGTTCAAGTAAGTATTAACACCAATGATTGGTAACTCCCCTGAATGTTTTAACATTTCGTAGTACATAGATTCTTCTTGAATTTTACCACGTTGGTATTGTGTTTCCATAGCACCTAACACACCGCCACGATCATTAATACGATCAAACTCTTCAAGAACCGCTTCTTCCACAAGATCTGTTAATTCTTCAACAATAAACGCGCCTTGTAGTGGGTTTTCATTTTTTGCTAAACCATGCTCTTTTGTAATAATCATTTGAATTGCCATAGCACGTCTTACAGATTCCTCCGTAGGTGTAGTAATGGCCTCATCGTAGGCGTTTGTATGCAATGAATTACAGTTATCTTGTAATGCCATTAAAGCCTGTAATGTTGTACGAATATCATTAAAATCAATCTCTTGTGCGTGTAAACTACGCCCAGACGTTTGAATGTGATACTTTAGCTTTTGAGCGCGCTCATTAGCACCGTATTTATCACGCATTACAATAGCCCAAATACGTCGTGCCACACGGCCGATTACTGTATACTCTGGATCTAGTCCATTTGAGAAGAAGAATGATAAATTTGGTGCAAAGTCATTGATATTCATGCCACGACTTAAATAATACTCTACATACGTAAAGCCATTAGCTAAGGTGAAGGCTAATTGGGAAATTGGGTTTGCTCCAGCTTCCGCAATATGATAACCAGAAATGGAAACAGAATAATAGTTACGTACTTTATGGTCTATAAAGTATTGCTGAATATCGCCCATCATACGCAAAGCAAACTCTGTTGAGAAAATGCATGTATTCTGGCCCTGATCTTCTTTTAAAATATCAGCTTGTACTGTTCCACGTACGACTTGCAATGTTTTTTCACGTGTCTCGGTAAACTCTTCAACTGTCAAAGTTCGTCCTAGCTCTTGCTCACGTAATTGAACTTGTTGATCGATTGCTGTATTCATAAACATTGCTAAAATAATAGGTGCTGGTCCATTAATAGTCATTGATACAGATGTAGACGGTGCACATAAATCAAAGCCTGCGTAAAGTTTTTTCATATCTTCTAGTGTACAGATCGATACACCTGATTCTCCAACCTTACCGTAAATATCTGGACGGTAATCTGGGTCTTCCCCATACAAGGTTACAGAATCAAAAGCTGTAGATAAACGTTTTGCATCATCATCTTTTGATAAATAATGGAATCGTTTATTTGTACGTTCTGGTGTTCCCTCGCCAGCAAATTGACGCTTCGGATCTTCACCCTCACGTTTGAATTGGAATACACCCGCCGTATATGGGAATTCGCCAGGAACATTTTCTTTATAAACCCAACGCAAGATTTCCCCATAGTCTTCAAACTTCGGTAATGCTACTTTTGGAATTTTCGTGCCAGAAAGACTAGTTGTTTTTAAGATGGTACGAATTTCTTTATCGCGAACTTTAGTCACAAACTCATCGCCAGCATACGCTTCTTTTAATGCCTGCCAATTATCCAATATACGCTTGGATTCTGCTGTTAATTCATCTCTAACACCTTCTGCTAAAGAAGTAAGCGATGCCACAAGCACATCATCTGGAGCTTTTTCTTGGACAGCTGCAATAGCACCTTCTAATTGGAATAGTCGACGAGCAAATGCCACCTGCTGCTCAGTTTTTTTATGATAGCCACGGACAGTGTCCGTAATCTCACGTAAATAATAACGGCGATCGTTTGGAATGATAACATCTTGCTTTTGCGTTTTCGCAAATTGCTCATAGCTTGTTTCCCAATTAAAACCTGTTTTTTCGTTAATTATTTTAACGAGGGCGGCGAATAACGCATTTGTGCCTTTGTCATTAAATTGGCTAGCTATTGTACCGTAGACTGGCATGTTATCAAGTGATTCATCCCAAAGCTCGCGGGAACGTTGATATTGTTTTTGTACTTGTCGAAGGGCGTCCTCTGAGCCTTTTCGCTCAAATTTATTGATCGCAATAACATCTGCAAAGTCAATCATATCAATTTTCTCAAGTTGTGTAGGTGCACCGAATTCGCTTGTCATGACATACATAGATAGATCCGTGTATTTAGTAATTTCGGCATCACCTTGACCGATTCCACTTGTTTCTACGATGATTAAGTCATAACCTGCTACACGTACTACATCTAGCACATCACCAATTGATGCAGATAATTCTGTACGTGAGCCACGTGTTGCTAAACTACGCATATAAACACGGTTATTAAAAATAGCGTTCATGCGAATACGATCCCCAAGCAATGCTCCACCCGTTTTTTGCTTTGTTGGATCGACTGATAGAATGGCTACACGTTTATCTGGGAATTCTTTTAGGAAGCGGCGAATCAGTTCATCCGTTAAGGATGATTTCCCTGCACCACCTGTTCCCGTAATCCCCATTACTGGCGTACCTTTTGAAAGCTTTCTTGCCTCTGCTAGCATTTCTTTCGTAGCTTCATCGTCATTTGACTCAGCTGCTGTTATTAGATTGGCTAAAATTTCAGGCGTCTCTGTCGTTAAAGACTTTAATTTCTCTAAATAATTACCTGTTGCAGTAGGAAAATCTGTACCTTTAATTTGTTCATTAATCATTCCCTGTAGCCCTAAAACACGGCCATCCTCTGGTGAGAATATCCCTGCAATGCCATACGTATGAAGCTCTTTAATTTCACGAGGTAAAATAACTCCTCCACCACCGCCATAAATTTTAATATGTGGTGCTCCTTTTTCACGCAGTAAATCATACATATATTTAAAGTATTCCATATGTCCGCCTTGATAAGAAGAAACCGCAATCCCTTGTGCATCTTCTTGTATCGCAGCATTCACGACTTCTTCAACAGAACGATTATGACCTAAATGGATTACTTCTACACCGCTCGATTGTAAAATGCGTCGCATAATATTGACTGAAGCATCATGTCCATCAAAAAGACTCGATGCTGTCACAAAACGTACGTGATTTTTTGGACGATATACTTCTACCTTTGTCATATGAAATCCCCACTTTCTCCCCTTATTGAATAAAAAAAGCCGGCATTGCAATATCGCTATATGCAATTGCCGACAAACCCCTTACAAATATTAAAACCCCTTTATGCCTGAAATGAACAAGGTGATTTGCATGTCAATGAATTCGTCTATTGAATGCTGACGATGTAAAGCCCATTTGCGAAACGCCCAGCTTTGTCCTGAAACAACTAAGTTATTGGCTGCTAAATGGATTTGCTTCTCTGTCATAGTTAGTTCGCCAGACTGGACACATCGCTGTAACAAGCGTTCAAATGTGGCAACCATTTCAAACTCTTTACTAAAAACATAGCGTTGTGCTTCTTTTGACAATGATTTTGTTTCTTGATACATGATTGTTAGCTCATCAACCATACTATCGATTTGCAGGAAGTATTCCCGAATCATTTCTTTTAACTCATCAATAGTTCCTGCTTTAATCTCATAACTTGAAAGACGCTCCATTGCATGGTGATAGATACTGTCACAAACAAGGTATAGAACATCTTCCTTCGTTCGGATGTATTCATACAAAGTACCGATACTAAAGCCAGCAGCTTTTGCAATTTCTCTCGTCGTGGCACGGTGAAAGCCTTTTTCTTTAAATAGCTTAATAGCTCCTTGAATCATTTGTTCACGACGAATGGCGATTAGATTTTCATCTTTTACGGTTGACTGTACTTGGGGCCTTTTATCTTTATCAGTCATCAATTATTTCGTTAGCATACGCGAGATAACAAGACGTTGAATCTCCTGCGTACCTTCGTAAATTTGTGTAATTTTAGCATCACGCATAAAGCGCTCTACAGGGTAATCTTTTGTATAACCATAGCCACCAAAAACTTGAACCGCCTCTGTCGTTACACTCATTGCTGTATCGCCAGCCATTAATTTCGCCATTGCAGATGCCTTACCATATGGTAGGTTATTAGATTCTAACCATGCCGCTTGGTATGTAAGAAGTCGAGAAGCCTCAATTTGAGTTGCCATATCGGCTAATTTAAAGGAAATGCCTTGATTTGCAGTGATCGGTTTACCAAATTGCACACGTTCTTTGGCATAGTCAACTGCTGCATCGAGTGCTCCTTGTGCAATTCCTACTGCTTGAGCCGCAATACCATTACGTCCACCATCTAGTGTCGTCATGGCAATCTTAAAGCCTTCCCCTTCAGCCCCTAATAGATTTTCCTTTGGAACACGACAGTTATCAAAAATAATCTCTGTTGTTGGAGATGAACGAATTCCTAATTTCTTTTCTTTCTTCCCTACAGAGAAACCTTCAAATCCAGCTTCCACGATAAATGCGGATGTGCCATGTTTTGCTTCAGGATCTGTTACTGCAAATACAATATATGTATCTGCTACTCCACCGTTCGTAATAAAGATTTTTGAGCCATTTAAAATATAATCATCGCCATCACGTTTTGCATAAGTTTTCATGCCACCCGCATCAGAGCCAGAGCCAGGTTCTGTTAAACCATATGCACCAATATGTTTGCCTTCAGCCATTGGACGAAGGTATTTTTGTTTTTGTTCTTCTGTACCGAACTTGTAAAGTGGCCAACCTGCCAGTGAAGTATGTGCAGATAAAGTTACACCAGTCGAAGCACAAACACGTGAAAGTTCCTCAACAGCTATGACATATGCAAGGTAATCAAATCCTGCACCACCATATTCCTCAGGCCATGGAATACCAGTAAGCCCAAGCTCCGCCATTTTGTCGAAAATCGCACGGTCAAATTCTTCATTTTCGTCACGTTCAGCAGCTGTTGGCGCCACTTCATTTATAGCAAAATCACGAATCATTTCACGTAATTGTTCATGCTCTTCTGTTAACTGAAAGTTCATTGTCCATTTCCCCTTTTTAGTTAGACTCTGTTTTGTGTTACCTGATTATTGTTAGGTTGGATTGAGCGGGTTTGCCTTATTTCAGAGCAGTTCTACACCCTTTATAAACGTTTTTCCCTCACTCTTGAACGGTTTCCATCACTTTGTACCATTCGCAATATCAGGCTTTATTTCAGTAAATGTTTACTAATGACTAGTCGTTGAATTTCACTTGTACCTTCATAGATTTCTGTCACCTTTGCATCGCGGAAATAGCGCTCTACTGGATAATCTTCCGTATAGCCGTAGCCGCCAAATATTTGAACAGCCTCTATTGCCGTTTGTACCGCTGTTCGTGATGAGAAAAGTTTAGCCATTGAAGCTTCTGCTCCACATGGTAAACCTTTTGCACGTAAATCGGCTGCACGATAGACTAACAGTTTTGCAGATTCAACAGCCGTTGCCATATCCGCAAGCTTAAAGCCAATACCTTGTTGTGCGGCAATCGGCTTACCAAATTGAATGCGTTCTTTAGCATAAGCAGTAGACGCCTCTAGTGCCGCCTCAGCAATTCCTAACGCCTGTGCCGCAATGCCGATTCGTCCAACATCTAAATTGGCCATCGCAATTTTAAAGCCTTCTCCCTCTTCCCCAAGTAGGTTGTCGGCTGGAATGCGACAATTATCGAATGTCAGCTGAACTGTACGTGAGCCGTGTAAGCCCATCTTATGCTCATCTTTTCCGATGATTAAACCAGGTGTTCCCTTTTCAACAATAAATGCTGAGATACCCTTTGTTTTTTCAGCTGGGTTAGTAGATGCGAATACAATATACACATCAGCTTCTCCACCATTTGTAATAAATACTTTGGAGCCGTTAATCACATATTCATTGCCATCACGCACTGCTTTTGACTGTAAAGAGCCAGCGTCTGAGCCTGCACTTGGTTCTGTTAAACAAAATGCACCTAAATATTCGCCTGTTGCAAGCTTTGGTACATAACGTTTCTTTTGTTCGTCATTCCCAAAGTAAATAATTGGATTCGTTCCAACTGAAGTATGGACGGATAAAATAACACCCATTACAGCGCTTACTTTTGATAGTTCATTAATCGCAATAATATAAGATGTAAAATCCATACCAGAGCCACCTAAGTCTTCTGGAGTCGTAATCCCCATTAAGCCAAGTTCACCCATTTGCTGTAGAAGCTCACGTGGAAATTCTCCCGCTTCCATTCGCTCCACCCATGGTTGAATTTTTTCCTGAGCAAATTGACGAACCATATCGCGCATCATAATTTGCTCATCTGTAAATTGCAAATGCATCTATAATGTCACCCCTCTAAGTTGTCCCGAAACATCTAAATAACCCCATCCCCATAGGATTATTCGTAAACGTAAAAACCTCTTCCTGATTTCTTACCTAACCAGCCAGCTGCAACGTATTTACGTAGCAGTGGGCAAGGGCGATATTTACTGTCTCCAAGACCCTCATGTAAAATTTCCATGATGTAAAGACAAGTATCTAAACCAATGAAGTCTGCCAATGTTAATGGCCCCATCGGATGATTCATACCAAGCTTCATCACATCATCAATTGCTTCTTTTGTTGCCACACCTTCGTAAAGTGCGTAAATCGCTTCATTAATCATCGGTAGTAGGATTCGGTTTGAAATAAATCCTGGGAAATCATTCACTTCTACTGGTGTTTTCGATAATTTAACCGTCATCTCTTCGACAGCTTTGTACACTTCATCTGTTGTTGCTAAACCTCGAATGATTTCAACAAGTTTCATAACTGGTACAGGGTTCATAAAATGCATACCAATTACTTGCTCTGGACGCTTTGTTACTGCTGCAATTTCTGTAATAGGCAGTGAAGATGTATTCGTAGCTAAAATAGCATGTGCTGGCGCAATGCCATCAAGTTGCTTAAAGATGGATTGCTTAATTTCCATATTTTCCACAGCTGCTTCAATGATAATATCTACATCACTAGCATCTTGTAAATCTAGCGACATACTAATTCGACTTAGAACAGCAGCCTTCTCATCTTCAGTTTTACGACCCTTTTCTACATCACGTGATAAATTTTTCGTAATAACCCCTAATCCACGCTCGAAAAATTCTTGTTTGATATCGTTCAATTTCACATCAAAGCCTGCTTGTGCACAAACTTGGGCAATACCAGAGCCCATTTGCCCTGCACCAATGACCATTACCTTTTGAATTCCCATTAGTTCAGTCCCCCTGTTTTTGGTACTTCAATCATAATTGCATCACCTTGGCCGCCGCCTGAACAAATTGCGGCAATGCCAATGCCGCCGCCACGACGCTTCAATTCCTGTGCAAGTGTTAATATTATACGTGCACCAGATGCCCCAATCGGATGACCTAAAGCAACTGCACCGCCATTAACATTCACTTTTTCTGCATCTAAATCTGCCAACTGCTTGCTGACTAAAGCTACCGCTGCAAAGGCTTCATTGATTTCAATTAAATCAATATCGGTTAATGATTTGTTAGTCCTTTTCAGTAATTTATTAATAACAAGACCTGGTGTTTGCGGGAAGTTTTCTGGCTCAAGCGCAAGTTCTTCGTGACCAATGATTATTGCCAATGGTTCTCTACCTTCACGTTTTGCACGTTCTTCACTCATAACGACAAGTGCACATGCACCGTCGTTAACCCCAGGTGCATTACCTGCTGTAATCGTGCCATCCTTGTCAAAGGCTGGTTTTAGCTTCGCCAGTACTTCCAAAGACGTCCCTGCTCTTGGTGCCTCATCTGTATCTACAATAAGTGGTGCACCTTTTCGTTGAGGAATCTCCACTGGTACGATTTCTTCAGCAAAGTAACCTTTTTCAATTGCGGCTAACGCGCGTTCATGACTGCGTACTGACCAAGTGTCCTGTTCTTCTCGGCTTAGCGAGAACTCTTTAGCTGTTGCATTACCATAGCTACCCATATGTGGTCTTGCTTTATCGAAAGCACATGTTAAGCCGTCATATAGCATGCCATCTACCATTGTAGAATCTCCCATACGCAAACCATTTCGACCATTCAGAAGATAATATGGTGCATTGGACATAGATTCCATGCCACCCGCAATAATCACTTCTTCGTCCCCTAAACGAATCAATTGATCTGCTAATGTCACCGCACGCATCCCTGAAGCACAAACTTTATTGATTGTTTCTGTTTTTACTGCTGTTGGTAAATTGGCCTTCAGCGCAGCCTGTCGAGAAGGAATTTGCCCCTGTCCCCCTTGTAAAACAGAACCTAAAATTACCTCATCCACTTGCTCAGGTGCAAGATTTGCCTTCTCTAATGCCCCTTTAATGGCAATCGCACCTAAATCACTTGCATGTAATGCTGATAATGAACCTCCAAATTTACCAAACGCAGTTCTTGCTCCTGCTAAAATTACAGCTCTATTCAAGTAAAACACCCCTTTTGTTTTACGTTCTCGATGAAGATGCAAAGCATTATTGACTGAACGCTCGCTCGACTTCTATCGAGGAAAAATGGGAGTTTACTATCTCAACTCCCATTCCCATTTAATCTTATTCTACAAAACAATTTTTTATTGTGCAATTTATATTTTTCAGATAACTAAAATATTTCTGCAATAGCAATCATTTTTCTGCGTTCGCTTCCGTATTCTCGTCTTGTTGAACATTTTCTATAGACGCTACCACTTCTTCGTATGTTTCTTCTGTTTCTTCGGAAGAAGGATTAACTGCCTTTACTTTTTCACCGAATACAGAACGTTCTAGTAATTCTGCAACATCAAATGTTCCAATAGAGTCTTCAACCTCTTTAGCCTTTGTACCATCCTCTAGCATTGTTAGGCAGTAAGGACAGCCTGATGAAATAACTGATGCATTTGTTGCAAGAGCCTGTTCTGTTCGCGCTACGTTTATGCGATTTCCTACATGCTCTTCCATCCACATTAATCCACCACCAGCTCCACAGCACATCGCTGTTTCGCGATTACGTTCCATTTCAACAAGCTTCACGCCAGGGATTCCTCGAAGGATCTCACGTGGGGCATCGTACACATCATTGTAGCGGCCTAAATAACAGGAATCATGGAAAACAATCGTTTCATGAACCTCATAGTTTAGCGCTAGACGATTTTCCTCAATCAACTGATTTAATAACTCAGTGTGATGATACACTTCACCTTTCCAGCCAAAGTCTTGATATTCATTTTTAAAGATATTGTAGGCATGAGGATCGATTGTTACAATTTTCTTCACGTCATTTTTCTCAAACTCATCAATATTTGCTGTAGCTAGCTCTTGGAATAAGAATTCATTCCCTAAACGACGAGGTGTATCCCCAGAGTTTTTCTCTTTATTACCTAAGATTGCAAACTTCACACCAGCCTCGTTTAATAGACGACAGAATGCTAAAGCGATTTTTTGAGAGCGGTTGTCGAAAGCTCCCATCGAACCAACCCAGAATAAATACTCCATTTCCTCGCCAGATTTTTTCAGCTCTTTTACAGTTGGAATTTGGATTGTTGGATCTAGATCACGCCAATTTTCTTTTTCCTTGCGGTTTAAGCCCCAAGGATTACCTTGTCGTTCGATATTCGTCATTGCACGTTGAGCATCAGGATTTACTTTCCCTTCAGTCATTGTTAGATAACGACGTAGATCAATAATTTTATCAACATGCTCATTCATTACAGGGCATTGATCCTCACAGTTACGACATGTCGTACAAGCCCAAATTTCCTCTTCTGTAATGACATCGCCAATTAAAGATGGGCTGTAGATATCCTCAATTACAGCACCTTCAGCACCAGCTGCAATTGCAAGCTGGTTACCCTTTGTATTGGCAAAGAATTGATAAGGCACCCATGGTTTTTGTTTTGTTACGACTGCGCCCGTAAATGTTAAATGGTCACGCAATTTTACGATTAAATCCATAGGAGACAGCATTTTTCCTGTTCCTGTTGCTGGACACATGTTTGTACAACGTCCGCATTCTACACAAGAATATAGATCAAGCATTTGCTTTTGTGTGAAGTCCTGTATGCGTCCTACCCCAATAGAAGGCATATCCTCTTCGCTTTCAGCATTTTCTCCAGCTTCTTCCAAGTCCTCAAAATCAATTGGTGTTAATGTACCCGTACGATCTAAACGATTCATGTAAACATTAAGTGGACTGACAATTAAGTGGAAATGTTTAGACTGCGGTACGTATACCAGGAATGTTAATAGAATTAAAAGGTGTGCCCACCACATTACATAAAACACACCAGCGGCAACTGATGTAGGTAGGAAGCCAAAAATAGCAGCAATACTTGAAGCAACTGGCTCCGTATAAGTTAATCCCTCACCATGCCAAATTAATCCCATACCATTAGCGATTAATGTAGATACCATTAACCCACCAATGAAAATTAATACAAGGCCGTTTTTCCATCCTCGTTTTAGACGCACTAGCTTTTCAACATAGCGGCGGTAAAATGCCCACACTACCGCGACTAAAATCATTAAAACCACCAGTTCTTGGAAGAATGTAAAGACACCATAGAAAATGCCTAGTGGCAGATGTGACTCTGGTGCTAGTCCTTTCCAAATTAAATCAATGGCCCCTAACTGTACCATCAAAAATCCATAGAAAAACATAACATGTATTAAACCACTCTTTGGATCCTTTAATAGCTTATTTTGACCAAATACATTGACCATAATATAACGAAGTCGTTCTTTAACACTTTCATCAAACTCAACCTTTTTCCCCAATTGCACATACTTATAGCGTGTTTTCAACAGGTAGAAGAACAATCCTACTGCATAAAGCACAACCACGACTGTTAAGACAATGTTAGCAATTAATAATGGACTCATGGTTGGTCCCCCCTTTAGTTTGTCGTAATTTTCTCTCTTTGTGACGAATTTGCTAGTTCAAACAGAAATGTACTTCACTTTATCATTATATTCCTATTCTAATAAATGAGTGAGCATTCAGTCAACATAAAACGGAAATATTTCTGATAATTTTATATTCTTACATTTTACAAGAAAAAAAGCCACCCTGAATTTTTCAAAGTAGCAATTTTTACTTTCCTTAACTATTATACTTAGGGGGGATGTCCCATATTCAGTAGACTTTTGAAAATCTGCTAAATTGCATACAAACCTATACCGCCCCGTAGCTTAACATCTGGAAATTCATTTTTTGTACAAAAACATTTTTTAAATCAAACTTTATTTTTTAAAAACATTCCCACTGCGAATGTATTCAACATCTGCTACGTTTAAGCGAGCATTTACAACACGTGCAGCTGCAAATAAATAATCCGATAAGCGATTTAAATATTTTTGTACAACCTTTGGTACATCTTCAACTTCTTTCATAAGTGTCACCATTTCACGCTCTGCTCGGCGTGCAACCGTGCGTGCAATGTGTAAAGTTGCCGCTGCTGGTGCACCTCCTGGTAAAATAAAACGTTGTAAAGGTGGCGCTTCGTCTGATAAAGCATCTATACGAGCTTCAAGTACTTCAATCGGTTGCTCTGTTAATTTATAATGACGTTCTTTCATCACATTAGCAAGGTCTCCACCAGCATCGAACAACTCATGCTGAATTGTCTCTAGGTCTGTTAAAATATCCTTGAAAAGCGCTTGATCTAATTCACTTACGGCCTTCCCAATAAAGGAATTTAATTCATCAATTGCCCCGTATGTTTCCACACGTAAACTATCTTTATCAACCCGTCCTCCAATAAGACTTGTTTTCCCCGTATCGCCTGTTTTCGTGTAAAGCTTCATTTCTCTCATCTCCTAAAACTGGTTTTTATAATTCCTAATCGCCTGAACTGTTGTTTCATAGACACCCTTTGCAATCATTTTACCAACTTCCGTAATAGGGCCACCATACAGCATTTCTTCTCCTTTTTGAGTTGCAGCAATTAACAGACTATCTGTAGCAGTACCTGTTGCAATTGTTCCACTCCGCTCATCACGAATATTTTCTGATTGCAACGCCTTTGTTTTTGCCTCAGTTGCTGTCATCAATGCCTGAAAAAATGCCTCTTCCGATAAACAACCATTAACGATAACCCATGTATTAATAGTACCAATATATGGATCATCTTGTCTTTCGTGTACTCGAGATACATCAACTGCATTGCCTACGCCAGCTGTTACAGCTACGATTATACTGCCAAAAGGTGCTGAAAATTCATTGATGGCCACTAGAGCTGTTGGTACTGCTGTTAGCATAACAACAGTATTTGTAGATGAAAAATTTTCCCTTTTCAAAAATTCTTTAACTTCTCGTTTCACATCGCTAATGACATAATCACCAGGAACTGAGCGATTTAATAAGCAATTATGCCAGCCAATACCTGGGTTATGAACTGCAGAAGATACGGTCTTCAGAGGAAGCTCTGATTGAAGTTGGATATATTGTTCAGTTATCGTAAAGTGCTCTTTTTTGATGACAGCTCGCTGCTGATAGTCTGTAGCTGCGGGCATCATTGTAATTTGAGGTTTTGGTATTTCAGGGTGAGCATATGTAGTCACCCGTGCTTGATAAACTTCTTCAATTTGGGAGGCAATTAATACTTCATGTGGTGCACCAAGTGCTCTCATTTGTCCGCTTTCCATCAGCAATAATTCATCACAATAAAGAGAGGCTAAATTCATATCGTGTAGTACCATAACGACTGTTAAACCACACTCCATGGCTTCCTTCCGAACCATATCTAAAATTTGACGTTGGTGTGCAATATCAAGATGATTCGTTGGTTCATCCAGCAGTAAGATTTCAGCTGTTTGAGCTAATGCCTGTGCAACAAAAACTCTTTGTTGTTCACCGCCAGATAAAAATTCCATCGGTGTATGCTCATATCGCTTTACACCTGTTTGAAGCATTGCATGTTGAACTGCCTTCTCATCTTGTTCAGACCAACTCGAGAAAAAGCCTGTTTGATGCGGGTAGCGCCCCAGTGAAACTGCCTCTCTCACACTGTTCGAGAAAGCATTTGCATGAAGCTGTGGTAATACAGCCATTTTTTTCGCCAAAGCACGAGCATTATAAGAAAGAATATTTTGTCCATCAATCGAAACGGTTCCAGCAGTAGCTGGTAAAATACCACTCATTACTTTTAATAATGTGGATTTCCCGCTACCATTCGGCCCTAGAATGCCAAGAATTTTTCCTTTTTCAACAGTAAAACTAATGTCCCTGACGATTGGTACATCTTCATAGCCACCTGATAGATGTTCAACAACAATCATGCCCGTACCCCCTTGCTTCTTCGCTGCTTATAAAAAATATAGGAGAAAACAGGTGCTCCAATAAATGCCGTAATAACACCAATTGGTAGCTCTCTTGGCACAATGATTGTTCGTGCTACTAAGTCGCAAATAATGAGTAATGTTGCACCATTGAAAAAAGATAATGGTAATAAGTGGCGATGATCAGAACCCCAAATCATCCTTGTCATATGCGGCACCACTAATCCTACAAAGCCAATTGTGCCAGAAACTGCTACAGCTGCCCCAGTTAGCATGGAGCCCCCTGCTAATATCAAATATTTACTACGCTTTACATTAACACCTAAATGTTTTGCTCGCTCTTCACCATACAATAAGACATTTAATTCTCGTCTTTGTGTCCATAGCATTATTGAACCTACAATCACAAATGGAATGATCATCTGGACATATGGCCAACCACGCATCGAAACAGAACCAAGTAGCCAGCCTATTACCTGACGTAATTCTTCACCAGATAAGGCAATCATTAATGAAATGAGGGAACCTAAAAATGAACTAAAAATAACGCCTGTTAATATCAACGTTTCCATTTTTAATGAGCGGTCTACGAGTCTAGCAAAGCTCATAACAACTACCATCGTGATGATAGCACCAATCATACTGAAGGTTGGCAGCGCATACAAACCGACAACAGGTATAGAAATACTAAAAAAGATCGTTAAAACAGCACCAACAGAAGCCCCTGATGAAACCCCTAGTGTATATGGATCTGCTAATGGATTTTTTAACAAACCTTGGAAAGCTGCTCCAGCAATAGCTAGAGATGCGCCTACTAGTCCCGCTAATAACACACGAGGTAAACGAATTTTCCAAAAGATATTGGCGGCTGTTTCATCAACCGCCTTATTCCACAATACTTCTAATGGAATATGAACCGAGCCTATCGCTACGCCACACCAGATGCTAATAAGAAGAAGCGTACATGTTAGTGTATAGGCTAGTGCTATTTTTTTCACTTAAATACCTCAGGATAGATTGCTTTGGCTAATTCTTCTAGACCTTCTGCTAGACGTGGCCCTTGACGACTTGTTGTACTTTCATCTACCTGCACAATCGCATTATTTTTTACGGCATTAATCGTATCAAAGCCCGCACGTTTTGGTATTTTCGTTAAAATATCTGGTACATAATGGTATGTCACCACGATGACATCTGGATTTTTTGCGATAATTTGTTCTGCATCAATTTTATACCAATTATCACCATCTACAGCTACATTCTTTGCATGGATCATCTCAAGCATCGCGTTCATAAATGTACCATTACCAGCTGTATAAATATCTGGCTCATCTGATGCTTCAACTAACACTTTTTTGGGTTCAACATCCTTGACTTTAGACAAAACATCTTCTACTTTTGCCTTCATATTCGCAACAATTTTTTCTGCCTCTGGTAATTTCCCTGTAGCACGTCCAAGTTGCTCAATTGTTGCATATGTTTCATTAAAGTCTTGTGCATTTCTTACTACAAATACTTTTAAACCTGCTGATTCAAGCTGTGCAATAGCCTCTTCTGAAAGAGACATGCTAGATTCGTGTGAAAAAACGATATCTGGTTTTAAGGCAATAATTTTTTCAATATTGTATTCCATACCGCCAACCTTATCCTTCTCAGTTGCCTCTGGCGGATAATCGTCGTTGTCAGTAACACCAACTATTTCATCATTTAAACCTAATCCAAAAAGGATTTCCGTATTACTCGGAATAAGTGAAACAATTTTCTCAGGAGGTGCTTCAAGTGTAATGTCCTTACCAAGGGCATCTGTTATCGTCATTGGGAATGTCGCTTCATCCACCTGTGCTGTTTCTTGCTGTGTTTGCTGCTCGTTAGATGGCTTGTTATCTTTTGCTTCCTGCCCACAAGCAGCTAGCAAGCCTACTGCTAAAAATGCTGATAATCCTATTTTCCAAAATTTCTTCATGTGAATCCTCCTTCGTTGATCCGTGCGACATTTCGCTTTATTCTACATCAAAATAAAACCCCTCATCTTTGATCGATGAGGGGGCAAAATCGCACCAAAAAAACTGATACAAAATCCACCACCCTATCCTCGTAGGTTGTCATGTCGTTATAAAGGCAGGTCTCCTGGCTAGTGCTACTTGCGATTTTTCAAGCCTTCCCGAAATCTTCAGTGGCATCATTTGAAAAAACTCACACTTACAGTGGCGGGACCGCATCGGAATTACACCGATTTCCCTTTTCACTTTACTTAAGTAAAGAACCTTTATAATATTCAGTTGATTTCATTATACATGAAAATGAAAAAAGTCGCCTCCATTCAAGACGACTCCCCGGCCATTATACAATTTCAGAAAAGTATTGGACTGTTTTCATTTGAGCACCCATTTCTCTTAATGACCATGTCTGTTCTAAATAAACGTCCGCTAGTTTTTCATATTTCCCACCAAATTTATGTGCCCACTCAACCGCTATGACACTTTCATAAAGGTGAGCCATTTTTTCCGCCATACCCTTAGCTTCAAAAGTTTTCGTTGCCTCGTCTAAAGCGCTAAAAATTTGCAGTTTCACAGACATATTCGCCAATTGTTCTTTAACGATTTGTACTAGTGAGCTGTCAGCTAATTTGTCTAATCGTTCCTCCATCTCCTGTACAAAAAGTTCATGAGCATGAAACTTATCTACTAAACGAATGAGTTCTAAGGCCAAAATATTAGCCGTACCCTCCCACACCGTTAACACTTGGGCGTCTCTTAATAAGCGGGGCGTTACAAAGTCTTCTATATAGCCATTACCTCCGTGTAATTCAATTGCCTCACTAGCATAATGAACAGCTTGCTCTGCTGTTTCCTTTTTCATAATGGCAATATATAAACGATTCATAATAAGATCTTGCTGAGTTCCCTGTCCACTTGTCACTTTATCGTATAATTGGATAAGATCAAAAACTGTCGCTACTTCCACGTGCAACTTAGCTGCAAATTTCCCTAAAGTATCCTGAATCATAGGGTACTGTGTTAAGGGCTTGCCAAATGCATGTCGATTGCTTACATAATGTTTTGCCTCTAAGAAGCCGCGACGCATAATACCAATTGAAGCGACTGCATTACAAATTCTAGAGAGATTTAGTGCTTCTAGCATATAATAAATCCCTTTATTTTGCTCCCCTACAACATAGGCAAGTGCACCATCAAATTCTACCTCACCAGAGGGAACTGCCCGAACGCCTAGCTTATCTTTCAGTCGGCGAATACGTAAATGATTTGTTGTTCCATCTTCTTTGCGCCAAGGAACTGCAAACAATGTTAAGCCTTTGGAACCTGCTGGCGCACCTTCTAGTCGTGCTAATACCATCGCTACACCACACATGCCCGCATTGGATGCAAAATATTTTTCACCATATAGACGATAAGCAGTGCCATCCTTTCTCGCCTCCACCACATTTGCACCTACGTCAGAGCCCCCTTGACGTTCTGTTAAAAAGGTCGCACCTTCATATAAATCTGTGTCACCTGTTGCACACACATGTGGTAAAAAACGCTGCTTTACCTCTTCATCTGCATAATGATCTAATAGATAGGCAGTTGCCATTGTCAATGTTACTGGACAATAAAAACCGGGCTCTGCATGTGATAGCAAATAACCTTGTGCAAAGCTATAAACATAATTCCCCTTGTGTCCTAGCTGCGGAATATGCTTGTGTACATAGCCTACAATCCCAGTATTATATGTCTCTTCAATCGTTTTTTTATAGCCATCATTAACCCAAACCTCCGATATCTCTTCCCCATAGGCATCATATCTTTGAAGGCGAGGCTCACCCTGTCGATCTGTATGCTTTGCCCTTGCATCAATATCACCTGCACATAGCTCACCAAAATCTGTTAACTCTCGTTGGGCATAGGATAAAAACTCTTTATCTAACATCATTTCTACTATTTTTTGAAGCGTGTCATCTTCAGTAAAAAAGTTCGTAGTACGCATTGCTTCTTGTTGTAATACTTTCATGCTATCTCACCTCTTGCCCCTTTAAATTTTGTTTTAATATTTTGCCTGATGCATTGCGTGGTAGCGCTTCTACTTTTTCAAAAATACGTGGTATTTTAAACTTTGCAAGATGTTCCTCTAAATAAGCTTTCAAAGCTTCCTCATGGATGTCTTGTTTAGCAGAATACACCGCCTTTACAGTTTCCCCCCATTGCGGATGTGGTACACCAATTACCGCAACCTCGAATATACCTTCAAAGCTCAATAAACAATCTTCAATTTCTTTCGGATAAATGTTGACACCTCCCGAAATAATGACATCCTTTTTACGATCTACGATCCAAATAAAACCATCTTCATCCTTGCGAGCTAGATCTCCTGTTTTTAACCAACCATCAATAAAGGCTTCATTAGTAGCTACTTCATCCTTATAGTAGCCAAGCATGTTGCCCTCACCCAACAAGACAATTTCCCCTACTTCGCCTACATTTACATCTTCTCCACTGTCATTCACAATACGCAACTCTGTACCAAGTGGCGCCCGCTGACCAATACTTCCTGCCTTTGCTTCATGCTCCTTGCCAAATAATAATGAACCACTTGGACCTGCCTCTGTTAATCCATATACACAAGTCAAATTATTTGTGCGGAATGCCTGCTGAATGAACCGAACCTCACTTTGAGATAACGGTGCCCCACCATAGACCCACCATTTCATAGAAGACAAATCTGCCGAATGTAGCCTTGGCAGTTGTGCCGTTAATAAATAAGCAACAGGTGCACCAAAGAAATGTGTTGTTTTCTCCTTTTCAATGGAATCAATGAATAAATCGGGTGTAAAAGTTGGTGTTAATACATTTGTTGAGCCTACCAATACACCCGCCATTAAAAATAAATGTAATGGTGCAGAGTGTGTTAATGGCATCATAAGCAAAATACGGCTCTCAGGCTTTACCTCCATTTCAACAGCTATCATTTGCGCCACTGTTAAAATATTACGGTAGCTAAATAACACACCCTTTGGTTTTCCTGTCGTGCCAGATGTATATAAAATCGTGGAAGGGTCATCCTCTTGTAACTGACAATCAATTGTTTGTGTACTAGCATTTTGAAGCATTGATTCATACTGATGCCATCCCACTTTTTCTTGACCTGTTTTAATTTTTAACGGAATACCGGCTAGCTGTTCAACTGCTGCAAAAATAACCTCATGTACGACAATTGCCTTCGCCTCGGCATGCTGCGCCACGTACTCTACTTCTTGCAATGTAAACTTCGCATTGACTGGCACAACGATTGCTCCAATACGCTGAATAGCAAAGTAACTGACTACAAACTCTAAAACGTTTGGCATAAAAATTAAAACCTTATCCCCCTGCTTTACTCCCTGCTCTAGTAAAGCATGACTAAAACATGTCACCTGCTTATCTAAATCTTGGTAGGTTACTCTTCTGCCATGACAAATAACGGCTTCATTTTTCGGATACTTACGGGCATTACGTGCTAATAAATTGGAACTATTCATCTTGCATCTCTCCCTTTAAAGTCGCTAATTTTTCGCTAAACATGCCATGCATTTGTTGTAACTCATGCTTCATCTGCGTCAGCTCAGCTATTTTACTGTCAATCTCTTGAATTTTTTGTTCCCCGTATTCAACCGTTCGCTCTAATTGCTGAATTCCTGAGCGATCAAAATCAAATAGTAAAACCATCTCTTTTATTTCCTCTAAAGAAAATCCGTACCGCTTGCCTCTGAAAATAAGCTTGAGTTTCGCCAATTCTTTTTTGGAAAAGGTTCGTTGGTTAGTAGATGAACGATGGGGGCAAAGAAGCCCAAGTTCCTCATAATAACGAATTGTCCGCGTAGACACATTAAACTCCTTTGCTACCTCCTGAATCGTCTTCAAAACCATCTCCCCTTTCCTAATTGGCAACAGTATACCATTGACGTTAACGTAAACTTCAACAAAATTTTCGGAATTAACAGAAAAATAAAGTTTGGGACAGCTAATTTCCCACGGTTTATCCGTTTCTTTTGTCTTTCTATCCGACACATTCGGAACTTTATCTCTCATATTCAGCCATCTATCCATTAAAAAAAGCCCCTAACACTTTTCATGTTAGGAGCCTAAAGTTTAATTACATTTTTTCAGGTGCAGATACGCCGATTAAGCGTAATGCGTTCGCAATTGTTGTGCGGACAGCCGTAATTAATGCTAAACGAGCCTCTGTTAACTCTTTATTTGAAGCATCTAATACTTTTTCTGCATTATAGAAGCTGTGGAATGCAGCTGCTGTTTCTTGAATATAGTTTGCGATACGGTGCGGTGTGCGGTGTTTCGCTGCTTCCGCTACCACTTTCGGGAAATCACCAATCTTTTTCAGTAAATCAATTTCCTTTTCTGCTGTTAACAAATTGAGATGTTCTGTTGTAGCAGCAAAGCCTTGTTCATTTGCTGAACGTAAAATAGATGAAATACGTGCATGCGCATATTGTGCATAGTACACAGGGTTTTCATTAGATTGTGATACTGCAAGGTCAAGATCAAAGTCCATATGAGAATCGCCAGCTGTTTTTACAAAGAAGTAACGAACTGCGTCAAGACCAACCTCTTCTACAAGCTCACGCATAGTTACTGCATTCCCTGTACGCTTAGACATCTTGAATTTTTCACCGTTTTTATAAAGCTGAACCATTTGAATAACTTCCACTTCTAACGTATCTCGATCATAACCAAGTGCTTGAATCGCTGCTTTCATACGTGGAATATATCCGTGATGATCAGCTCCCCAAATATTGATTAATTTATCGAAGCCACGGACAATTTTGTCTTCGTGATAAGCAATATCTGGTGTTAAATACGTGAATGACCCATCATTTTTAATTAGCACACGATCTTTATCATCACCAAATGTTGTAGAGCGGAACCAAGTAGCACCATCCTCTTCAAACACATGTCCATTAGCTTTTAATTTATCTAAAGCTACTTCGATTTTCCCGTTTTCATATAGAGACGTTTCAGAATACCAGACATCAAAATTTACACGGAAGTTTGCTAGGTCTGTTTTTAATTTATCTAATTCTAAAGCTAAACCGTGCTGACGGAAGAAGGCAAAACGCTCATCATCTGATTTTGCTAAAATTGCATCCCCATGCTCTTTTGCTAATTTACCCGCAATATCAATAATATCTTGCCCATGATAGCCGTCTTCTGGCATTTCAGCTTCCATTCCTAATGCTTGTTTATAACGAGCTTCTAATGAATAAGCTAAGTTATTAATTTGATTACCTGCATCATTAATATAATATTCACGAGAGACACTGTAACCAGCCATATCCAACACATTACATAAGGAATCACCAACAGAAGCGCCACGAGCATGACCTAGGTGAAGATCTCCAGTAGGATTTGCTGAAACGAACTCCACTTGAATCTTTTCCCCAGCACCAGCATTTGAGCGGCCATAGTCCGTACCTTGCTCAAGCACCTGTGTCACTACCTCTGTGAGGAAATCTTTACGCACTGTGATATTCATGAAGCCTGGGCCAGCAATATCAATCTTTTCAATATCAGTGCCTGATGGATCAAGATTTTCTAAAATAGCTTCGGCGATAGCACGTGGTGGCTTTTTAGCTAACTTCGTTAATTGCATCGCAATGTTTGTTGCATAGTCACCATTTGCTTTATCCTTTGGTGTTTCTAGGTGAATCGATAATTCTGTGCCAGCCTCAACTAGACCAGCTTTTTCAACAGCCTGCACGATCGTTGCTTTAATAGCCTGTTGTACTTGTTCTACTGCGTTCATCATTGTACCTCCGTAAATGTAATATCTAATGTATAGTTGCCAACGGATTGCCCACCCATTAGTAAATCGTACTGTACATGGAAATCTCCGCTTGTTGCCAGTTTTGTAAACGTCATATTTTTCGTATCAATCACGAGGGGCATAGAACCGAACTCACTTTCATAATGCCCTTTTTGTTGTTCGATTATGTTCAGCGGTAATCGCATATTAACCGCTCCAGCACGCATAATTAGTGCCTTCTCATGACCTAACTTCATCGTTGTGCGGACGATTTTATCCTCCTGCACCTCATCATATTTCAAATACAAGCTTCCTGCCTTTTCAAGTAGCTGCCCTTTGAGCCACATTTCATAACTTTCGGACTCCCCATCACTTGGACGAATGGTAGAAATGAGCTTTATGTTCACATGCGATCTTACTTCGTTCGCCATAACGGATGCCCCTTTTTAGTCTTTTACTATAACCTTTTTATTATAGGATGAATACTTATGGTTTTTCAAGATAGAAGTGATGTAAAGCTCCTCAACAAGTTTATTCGAGAAAATAAAAACCCTCTCTTCCAATAACGGAAAGAGAGGATTTCTTTTTATCTATACCATTTTTTTATAATCAATTGTTGAACTATTAACAATAAAGCACTAACAGTCCAATAGATGGGGATAATCGCTGGATTGAACAGACTAAAAATGAGGATCATGAGAGGATTAATAAATACCATTATCTTCATATTTAATGGTTGACTTTTCTCTAGGGCTATACAACTTTGAAAGAAATAAATCAAACAAGCAATCATCGAAACCCCAATATCAATCGTCCCTAAATTCATCCAAAGGAAATTTTCACTGGCAATCACTGAATCTAGCCTAATCGCGTAGTACAGTGAAAATAATATCGGTAATTGAATAATGATTGGTAAACAACCTAGTAAAGAGCTTTTCAATGAATCTGAAGTTAGCTCTTGGATTTGTTGCTGTACCATTCTTTTTTCAGATTCGCTTTGACTATTCTTATATTTATCTGTAAGCGCATCTAATTCAGGCTTAATGGTAGTCATTAATTCTTTTGAGTGCTTTTGGTGTTTTGCCGATCGAATAAATAACGGCATAAGAATTAATCTGACTGCAATCGTAATACCAATGACACTAAGTGCGTAGCTACCTGTAAAAGAATGGATGAAATGAATGAGGTTAATAATAGGTTGTGCTAAAAATGTTAACAATGGTTGTCCTCCTAGTTTTAAAGTTTAAATCAAACTAGGAGATACACTTTCTTCCTCATTGTCTTCGGACATTCTAATACACAGAACAAACCACGTTAGCATAGGTGGAGTCCAAGTATTCGTGATAGTATAGTCAACTTCAAACTCCTCGTCCTTCACATCTTGAACGGTTATTTTATTGACGAGATACAGATGCAAATGAACACTTAATACAGTTAAAACCAAAGATGCTAATAGCCAAAAGTATTCCATTGTACTGACAAAAATGAATAAATCATTCATGAGAAGTGACCAAATCATAATACTCCTCCTCCCTTTATTAAAATTGAAGAAACATACATTTTACCTAACTTATCTACGCTACAAAGTAAAATAAGTTTCAATTTTATGCTAAGGCTCATTCCTCATTTCAAAAATTTAAAATGGGGCTTGCTCATAGCTAACCCCATTCAACCAATCTTATTTATTTTACCCAGCCTAAAATCATTTCCCGTAATAATTTAGAAGCTGTGTTTGCTGTCATTTCTGAAGAATCGTAGATCGGTGCTACTTCAACTAGGTCGAAACCTACTACATTTACACCACTTGCTGCAATAGCATGGATGGAAGCGAGTAATTCTTTCGAAGTAATACCACCACAGTCTACTGTACCAGTGCCTGGTGCGT
Organism: Lysinibacillus sp. JK80; assembly: GCF_027557635.1. Lineage (NCBI taxonomy): Bacteria > Bacillati > Bacillota > Bacilli > Caryophanales > Bacillaceae > Lysinibacillus > Lysinibacillus sp. JK80. Next base: position 2,509,534 of record NZ_CP058997.1, read on the forward strand.
GTGCTGGATCTAAAACATCAATATCAATTGTTACATACACATTGCGTCCAGCTAGTGTTGGTAGGACCTCTTTTAACGGTTCAAGCACTTCAAATTTTGAAATGTGCATGCCGTTTTCCTTTGCCCATTCAAATTCCTCTTTCATACCTGAACGAATTCCAAATGAATAGACATTTTTAGGTCCTATATGTTCCGCAATTTTACGGATTGGTGTAGAGTGCGAAAGTGGCTCTCCCTCATATTCCACACGTAAATCTGTATGTGCATCAAAGTGAATAATAGCAAGATCATCATATTTAGCTGATACAGCCTTCATTACTGGCCAAGACACTAGATGCTCGCCACCCATGCCGACAGGAATCTTGCCATCCGCTAATAATTTCTCTATGAATTTCTCAATTTCATCTAAAGAACGCTGTGCATTACCGAATGGTAGTGGAATATCCCCTGCATCAAAGTACTTTACTTCCTCAAGCTCACGATCTAGATATGGACTGTACTCTTCAAGACCAATGGATACCTCACGGATACGCTGTGGACCGAAACGTGATCCTGGACGGTAACTTACTGTCCAATCCATTGGCATACCATAAATTACTGCCTGTGCGTCGTCATATGTAGGATGACTTTTTATAAAAACATTTCCTGAATAAGCTTCATCAAATCTCATTGCTAGCCCTCCATATAATTAATCATCATTTTTTGTCTTCTTCTATTATGGCTTACAGGATTGTAATGAAACCTGTATCCTTTTATCCTCGTATACATTATTGGAACGTCTAGCAAATTTCGATTAAAATCTACAAGGTGCGATTTTTTTGTCGAATGCCAGCATTTCAAGTAGTACAAAAAAAGTATAGATGTTTTTGAATAAAGTGCAATAGTTTTTAGTTAGAATTTCGATTAAAGATGAATGTTCGAACACATACTAAAGCTAAGTTCGAAGTTGTGAGAAAACGAGGTGAAGTCGGATGAAACGAAAAAGCTATCATCGAAAGCAACAACGTGTAAAGCGCACACGCAAAAGCCTTACGTTATTCGTGGCCTTTACATCTGCAATTGTCGTAGCGTTTGTCGCACTCCGCATCTATGTTCAAGTGGCTGGTGCACCGCCTTTAACCGTACCAAAGGCTTCTATTTTCTTAGATGAAAATGAGAACCAAATTGGGGATCACTTTACAAATCAACGACGATATTGGGTCGGCCTCGATGAGATGTCACCTTATTTAAAGGAAGCAGTTGTTGCTGTTGAAGATAAAGATTTCTATCAACATGGCGGTTTCGACTATTCACGTATTGCTGGTGCCATTTTAGTGGACATTAAGGCTGGTGGTAAGGTTCAAGGAGCTAGTACCATTACGCAACAATATGCTCGTAACCTTTATCTTTCCCATGAAAAGTCTTGGACACGTAAATTAAACGAAGCCCTGTATGCTTATAGATTAGAAGTTTTTTATGACAAGGACGAAATATTAGAGGGCTATTTGAATACGGTATATTACGGTCATGGCATGTATGGAGTAGAAGCTGCAAGTCGTTTTTATTTCGGAAAATCTGCCAGTGATTTAACGCTTGCTGAAGCAGCAATGCTAACAGGCGTACCAAAAGGACCAAGTATTTACTCACCAATTGCCAATTTAGATAAGGCTACCAATCGTCAACACGTTATTTTAAAACTTATGGCAGACCAAGGTGCCATTACACAAGAAGAAAAAACGCGTGCTGAAAATGAACAGCTCGTCTTAAAAAATGATAGCTGGGTTGCAACCAAATCTGTTGCCCCTTATTTCCTAGATGTGGCTTGGCAAGAAGCCAGTGAAATCTTAAAATCAAAAAACCTTGATATTAGTGAAGGTGGCTGGACAATTCAAACAACGCTTAATCTGGAGCATCAAAAAGCAGCTGAAGAAGCAGTAGCCAAAAATATGCCTGCCAATGATCTGCAATCTGCGTTTGTAAGTATGGAATCTAAAACAGGAGCTGTCACTGCACTAGTCGGTGGTCGTGATTATTCAGTAAGCTCATTTAACCGAGTTACACAAGCCAAACGTCAACCAGGCTCTACTATTAAGCCGATCTTATATGCAGCGGCGCTAGAAAATGGTTACACGCCACTAACTTTTTTAGATGTTGGTGAAACAACTTTTACGTATGATAATGGGCGTGGCACTTATGCACCTAAAAACGTCAACGGTCAATTTGCAGATCATGATATGACGATGGCACAAGCTATTGCTATCTCAGATAATATTTACGCAGTAAAAACCTTAGAGGACATTGGCTTCAAAGAGTTTCATGATATGGCAAACCGTTTTAATGTAGGAATTGGTGCGAAGGATAATTTATCCATTGCACTAGGAACGATTGAAACGACATTATACGAAATGACAAATGCATATAATATTTTGGCGTCGCAAGGACAGCAAACAACACCAACAACCATTGTATCCATTAAAAATGCACATGGAGATGTTATTTATGAAAACAAAGATGTAGCAAGCAAAGCTGAAACAGCCATTTCTAAAGAAAATGCATACATCTTAACAGAAATGATGACAGGTATTTTTGATCCGGTTTTCAGTGACTATTCACCCGCTACAGGAATCAGTATTCGTTCACGTATGACACACACATATGCTGCTAAATCAGGTTCTACGAATAGTGATCAATGGTTAATTGGTTTTACTCCAAAACTAACTGCTGGTGTATGGAATGGCTATGATCAGGGTAAAAACCTTACCACGAAGGAAGATACTGCTGCAACAAAGCAAATCTGGATTGACTTTATGGAAACTGTCAACAAAGGTACAAAAAATGAGGATTTCAAAAAACCTAAAGGTGTAGAGGGCGTTGTCATTGATATTGAAACAGGTAAATTAGCGACTGACGCTTGTCCTAAACAACGTCTAGTCTATGTAGAGTCGAAGGATGTACCTACTGAAAAATGTACAAACTTCGATATTCTCGACAGTAATACATGGGGAGAATTTTGGAATATGCTACCATTCTCTATATTTAAGGACTAAAAACAAGATAATTTCGGAAACCTTTTTAATCCTAATACGTTTTTAGCTATGAAGGCTCTCGACAAAGTAACTGATATACTAAAAAAAAGAAAAGCTTTCTCTTCCCCGGAGACGTGTCCGTGGGAACAGAAAGCTTTTCTTTTTTTATGGTCCGCGAAGTATGAGCATCATGGGGCATTTGGCTTGGGTTTGGGTTGTTCAAATGCCGCATAGCGCTCATCACATTCGCGATACCAAGTGTCCTAGCTTACTAAAATGTAAGCTCTGCATCAAGTGTACTTTGTTTCAAACACACTTTCAACCTAATATCGAAAGCGATTGCAAAATGTCACAGATTGTTCAATCATTACGAGTCTATTCGACAAATAAGTCTTGACGCAATTGTTCCTCACTACGTTCCCACAATTCTGGATTAAGTTGTTTAAGGAAAGAAGCTAACACTTTTTTAGACGGTGCATCCATATGCTCTACAATAATATGACGTTTCATGGATTTATCCATTTTATTTACATGATCAGCTAGAATTTTATAGCCACGTCGTTTTTCACGATTTACAACCATCTCACAGGCTGTAACTCCTGCATAATATGGCCCATTTTCTTTATGGTCTATCGTCACCCACACGAGCCAATACGGTTTCCCGCCCTCTGAATCAGCACGGTCCATTGTAAATTTAATACCACGCTCTACGTCACTTCTTGCATGCATGGCACCAATTTCAACAGAAGCCGTCCCCTCTTCTACGTCCACTATTACAGGCGATACATTCTCTAATGAAAGTGAACCGATACCAAACCCTTTATGTCCATCTGTTGGATCGTTTTTTATAATGGTAAAACCCATTTTTTGTTTTGGTTTTTCTTCATTTGTCATACTTAAATATCCTCCATTCTGCTATTATAAAGGAAAGCATATCAACGCATATTTTGTCGAAACAATCACTATTTTCGCCATTGCGTATATGCCTCAACGCAAGTAAGAAGTTTATACTTTCTTATAAACTAACTATACAACATTATTCTATAAAGGAGGCAATATTATGCCATACGTAACAGTGAAAATGCTTGAAGGTCGTACAGAGGAACAAAAACGTGCTCTTGTAAAAGAAGTAACAGAAGCAGTATCTCGCACAGTTAATGCACCTGCAGAAAATGTAACAGTTTTTATTGAAGAAATGTCTAAAAACCATTACGGCGTTGCAGGCGTTCGTTTTAGCGACAAATAGTAGTAAGATGGATAGAGCAAGCATCTTAACGCTCTATCCATTTTTTTAAAATGGTCATAAGTTAACCATCTTTTGCTGGAATAAAACCTTCTATTTCAAAAACAAGGATGTGATCTACGACATGAATAAACTGAAGATAATATTGCTCATCACTATGCTCGTCCTTGGCCTAATACTTGTATTTATCAGCCCCATTCAAAATGCGATCATTGCCCATTTAAGCCATCAATTAAATACTACTGAAATCAGTGTAGAAGAGATTGAAAAGAATAATCAGGTTAATGCAGATTATGTATTTGAGGATGTACAATCGCTGTCCATAGCGGAGGTATTAAAGGCTCAAACAAAGGCCAATAAAATGCCCATAATTGGTAGTATCGCCATACCAAGTGTTGACATGCAACTTCCGATTGTCAAAGGTGTTGGAAATGCTGCACTTGCCGTAGGGGCAGGTACCATGAAGCCAAATCAAAGCCTCGGGCAGGGAAATTACGCCTTAGCAGGACATTATTTTGAAGAAAAGGATATCTTATTTAGTCCTCTATATAAAGCAAGTATAGGAGATACAGTCTATGTAACGGATTTAACCAATATTTATGAATATCATTTAGCTTCTAAGAAAGTCATTGCGGCAACAGATATTTATGTAATCGATGATATTCCAAATAAAACTGTTTTAACACTCATTACATGTGCTGATAATGGATCAAAGCGTCTTGCCATACAAGCTGATTTTGTTCAACAATATCCATTTGATAAAGCACCTGAAAAGCTATCAGAAGCATTTTAGAAATAGGTGAAGCCCCTAAGATTTAAGAGTCTTAGGGGCTTCTTCTTTTAAGTAATTATTTAACTTCAGCGTTGCGGCGACGTAAGAAGTATAATGCACCAAGAATAAGTGCTACTCCAATCAGCATTAGTGCTGTTTGATCGGCACCATCTGTCTGAGGTAATTTACCTTGTGCTTTTAATTGAGCTTCTAATCGTTTTGCATCCGATTTAATTTTGTTAATATCAAGTGATTCTGCAACAGCTTCCTGTTCCTCTTTAGTTAATTGACTATATTTATTCAAGAAATCCTTATAAGCATCTAGTGTATCTTTTGTAGCTTTAGTTGGATTATAAGGCGGTAAGTTTTTCCCTTGATCAATGACACCTTGAACAGAAGGTTTAGATCCCTCAGTTTTTCCAGGATTGGCCGAATTGTTTGAATCTGTATTTGGTTTGTTTGGTTCTACAGGATTCTCTGGATCTGGATTTGGTTTATTCGGATCCACCGGTTTTTCTGGATCTGGATTTGGTTTGTTCGGATCCACCGGTTTTTCTGGATCTGGATTTGGTTTGTTGGGATCCACTGGTTTCTCTGGATCTGGATTTGGTTTGTTGGGATCCACTGGTTTCTCTGGATCTGGATTCGGTTTGTTCGGATCCACTGGTTTTTCTGGGTCTGGATCTGGATTTCCTGGATTAGTTGTAGGAGGTGTTACTGGTAGACTTGGCTGAATTTTAGCCTCGCATGTATTACCCACGATAACTGTACCAATAATTGTCTTACCATTCTCCCTTACAATATACTTACCTGGCTTAATAATTGAATTATTGATCGTAATTTGACCCTTACTATCTGTTATAAACTCTGTTGAACCATTATCTTCAACCTGTATACCATCTTCACCTGTTATTGTTACTTTTACGCCTACACGTGGTTGACCAAACATATTGTTAATTGTCAATGTAAAGGCTGGACAAACTGGTGCAATTGATAATGTAATTTCACAAGGAACACTCGCATAAGAAACTTCTATCTCACCTAAGTAAATATTTTTATCATATACATCATATTTACCCGCAGGAGTTGTTTTAGATACAAATATTAAATTTCCATCTTTATCCTTATTTGTTGAGATTACTTTTCCAGATTTATCTTTAATAATGACATCGTTACCTGGCTTGATGATGCCAGTATTATCTTTGATTATTACTGTGAAGTTTTCACATTTTGGTGTTGGTTGAACGCTCGCTTTACAATCGATATTGCTTTCAAACTCATCAATTTCTTCTCCATCAACTACAACTGTGTAAACACCTGGCTCTAAATCACTTAATTCAATTACACCGTCTTTTGTAGTTTTTGTAGCTATAATGTTACCTGTATCTTTATTTTTAACCGTTACTGAAGTACCATCTGCAACTAAATTACCATCAACATCATAGACAGTTAATTCAAACGTTTCACATTTTGGTGCTAACTGTACTTCACTTTGGCAATTATCATTGTGATACGTAACATTTACTTCACCTAAATACTGGGTACCCTCATATAGCTTATATTTTCCTGCTGGAGTTGTTTTATCAATGATGAATTGACCATCACTATTTGTTGTGCCAGTAGCTATAACAGTATTACTTAGATCTTTAAGTGTAACTGATACATTTGGACGTGGATTTCCATTCTCATTTTTTACAGTAATTTTAAAGTTAGGACATGAATTTGTAGGTTGGACTGTATCTTGACATTCTCCAGTACCATATTTAACGGTAACAGTACCTAAAGGAATGTCATTTTCGTCCACTAATGTATACACGCCTGCTTGGACTTCTTTACCACCTGTACCAGGTCGCTTAATATCTGATACTTGCCCCGCAGCATTTGTTGTGCCCGTGTATTTTGCATTGCCGTTGCTATCAATTAATTTAATATTTTTATTAGCAATAGCATTACCATCAATATCTTTCACTGTTAATGTGAATGCTGGACAGGCATTTGTTAAATTAACATCCTCAATGTTATCAATAACATATGCTTTACCATCCACACCTGGAGTAATATCTATATTTGCTCCCATTGTAATCGTGATTGGCGCAATCGCAATATAGCCCCCTGGTGATTCCTCTCTTAACGTATACTTTCCATAACGCACTTGTTCAAATGTCAATGTACCATCTGCGTCTGTTGTTCCTTCATCAAGTTTGATTGTGTTATTTTTATTCCATAATTCAAACTTAACACCAGCAAACTCTTCACGTTTACCTGTTAAAGGATTTACTTTATATTTTTTTAATTGCAATGTACCCTTAACACCTGATGCACTTGTATCAGATGAGCTATATTTAAATGTTTTGCTATCGCCACCGTGGTCACTTGTACCTGCAGCTGTTGCTCCAGCGTAACCAATAGAGGCACTATTAGAAATTGTTTCACCCGCGTTACCATCCCCCATAAAGAATGTGGAATACGTAACAACATAACCTTTGCCATTTAATTCTCCCAAATTAAGACTAAAACTACCATCTTGATTTAAGACAATTTCGCTAGCATCCACAGTAATAGGGGATCCTATATTTTGAGAAGTCCCATTTGCATTTAGTTTAATCTCTTGTTTCTTGAACGTATTTGTTAATATTTTTTGGTTACTTGATGGTTTGTCTGTTAATGTAATATTTCCTAATTTTGAATTAGAAGCATTTACTGTAACTGCCCAATTAATAATATCGCTGGCTGGAACAGGTGTCGCTGTTTTTTTAATTAACTCATTTGCAAGATTACTAATTTTTGCTGTTGCATTATAATTATAGCTTCCATTGTGTGGAGTATCTAGAGTCGCTGTATTTGTGTAATCTCTTGGAGCATTCGTTGAGTTTTGACCAAAAATATCGTCAGCATCTTTTGTTTTGTATTCAATTAAATACGCTTCGTTGTTATCAGTAATTGGATCTAGGTTAATAAACGTAATTTCAAAACCTGTAACCTTGTTATCTGTTAGTGTTTCTGTAACAGTCCATTTAGCAGGATCTAATGTACCATTTTTTGTTCCCTCTTCTGTTGTTAAGTTTAGCTTAGATATGGTAATTTGATCTTTTAATGTTTGACCATCTGGAACAGGAATATAATGACCCGCACCTAATGTATCTGTTAAGGTAGCACTATTTATATCTTGTTTATTGATATTAACCCCAATACGCCAAGAAAACTCTTGTGTCTGGTTATCTACGACAACTTTTTTGTAGCCATTATTGTTTGTTGGAGAAGTAGAATCTGGCGTATAATTAGCAGTTCTATCTAATGCTTGGTTATGAGAATCTATTGCGCCATCCCATGTTGCATCAGCCGTATTAATATACGAGGTTGCTACACCTCCGTTTGGCTTAATATCGTACTTTGTTTTGTATCGAATAGTAACTGTGCGGTCTTTTGGAATGTCACTTGAAATTTCCATTTTAAAACCTTCGTTGCCTATAGTTGGGGCATTACCCGCTTTATCTGTAATCGAGTACGTTAAACCATTTGCACCAGTAACCTCATAGAAGTCAGTACCGTTCCATGGTGTTAATGTGTGTTTTAACGTTTCTCCGGCTTTATTTGTGGTTGTAAAGTCATCTTCTATTACAAAGTTTTTCAAATCTTTCTCAGCATTAATGGTTAAAGTCCATGTAATTGTTTTGTTTACATAGTCAATTGCCCCACGTGCTTTATTAAAGATGTTTGAAGCCAGGTCTAGAGTTGCTGTGTCTGAACCACTATCTCCTCTTGTTACAGTATTTGTAATCGTGCCCGTATTTGCATCTGTAACAAATTCATCTTCCAGCTCCGAATCATAAACAATTTTAAAGGCAGATGTTACTTCACCATTTGGACCTGAGGTGTTAGTTGATTTATCAAAGTCAATCTCAAAATCATAGTCATGTTCAGTTAAAGCATAGTCTGTGTCTTTAGTTAAAAGAGTTGAAGATTGTTCACTTTGACCATCACTTGATAATATTACACGATATACTTTAAAACTACTGTAATCAATTTTATGCTTACCAGTTGTTGGCGACGAGCCTGTCAGTGTATCTGTTAATTTCGCTTTATCAGCAGGTATTTTTTGACCTAGCCAGTTATACTTAATTGTCCATGTCGAATTATATTTATCGCCACTTCTTGTTTTATCTAAGCTCGGTCCATATTGTACAGTTTGTGTTCCATTGGCTGTTGTGTTAGCAGGAATATTTGTCCCTGTCAAAGTAGCTACGTTTGTATAGGACATACTTGATGCAGTTGGATCTGCTGTTACAACAGTGTTATATGTTACTTTGTATGCATAGTATCCATCTGTCAATGAGATAGGGAATGAGGTTTCAATGCTTGTATCGTCTACAGCACCTGGGCTATTTGAATTAAACCCATTCAATCCAATTTTGTATCGCTCAACTGTAATATTTCCAGCCAGCTCATGCTTTGCATCTGGTACATCATTCAAACTTGCACTTTCAAGTTTTTGCCCACCAGTATTCACCCAAACTGTCCATGGAATCGTTACTTCACCACTTGCGTCTCGTGTAATAGAACCAGCATTTTTTGTTAGTAATTCCCCACTATCTGTAGGTGCAAATTCAAAGTCTAGTTGAACATCTGCTCCTCCAAGCACAGGGATTATTAATGATTGTTCAAGTTCACTTTCATCAGCAAAGTTATCAAATTTCGCCATAAACTCAAAGTTCATACTACCTGATTGCCCTTGTTCTAATTCACTATCTATTGTGACTGTTACTGTTTTTGTAGCACTGTTATAGCTTGACGAATAGGCTAACCAATCACCAGTCTCTGTTAATGTTCTTGATTGATTAAAAGAACCTGCTGTGTACTCTTCAATCATATTGGCAGGTAATTGGAATGTGAACGTAGAACCTATTCCATAATCAATTGTTGGATCCAAAGAGAATGTGTAGTTTAGATATACTACATCACCCTTTTTAGGTTTTGGCCCTGAATAATTTGCTAAATCTGTAGCATTTGTAATTAATGCTCCACCTTGTGAAAAGAGCTTTAAGCCACTAAATGACATCGTCACATCTGCTTGCATATTTTCAACAGGGTAACCTACTGGCGCACCTAATGGCATTATTAGCTGTGGCTGGTTTTCTAGCTGCTCTTCTTCTTGTTGTTCTTCTGGCTGTCCTTCTTGCTGTTCTTCTGGTTGCTCTTCTTGCTGTCCTTCTGGCTGCTCTTCTTGCTGTCCTTCTGGCTGCTCTTCTTGCTGTCCTTCTGGCTGCTCTTCTTGCTGTCCTTCTGTTTGCTCTTCTGATTTTGTTTCATCTTCTGGAGTTGTCACTTCAGCAGCATCTTCACTTGGTATTTCACTTGTAGTATTTTGGTTTCCTACTTCTCCATCAGAATCAATCACAGTATTTTCGCTAGATTCATTTTGAGGAGTCACAGGTGGTTGACTCTCGTCGGCAAACACTGAAATTGGTGAAAGTACTGTTTGAAATACAAGTAGCAATATAATTATCGCTATGTTTAATTTTTTCATGTTTCTCTCCTTTTTTAGTTAGAGAGATACCTGATACTGTTTGCTACAAGATTGATCCTTTCAGGTTTAGGAAAGGAATGAACAAACAATAGGTCACACTCTCTCCTTTAATTTTTATGGAAACATCTCAAATAAAATTCAACCATTATCTTAATATAGGTCATTAGAATTATTCACAGATGTTTCCACATATCTTTACGGCACTTTTGTATTACAACAATCAATGGGCACCACCTCCATTTCAAAATTATTGATTAATTATATCTAATTCAACTTAACAGTTTCTAAACAATTATCTAAAAATAATAAAGCAGTAAACAACATCCCCCTGGAACGTGTTTACTGCTTTATTATTTTTAAAATTTATATTTATTTATTGTCTTTCCTTAATAACATTAATATTTGTTTTTTTACAGTTGAGTTTGTTGAATCGTCCTCTAAGAAATCTAATGGGAAATAGATTTTATGATCTCGTTTCATACGCCCTGAGATAGCATCCACAATAATGGATTCACGTGAAAGCTCCCGTAGCTCACCATTTTTCATTTCTAAAAAAATTGGTACACGCACTTCTTCCTCTCCTGGTCTGTAAAAATCATATGGCAGATCTGCTGTTGTATCATGTACAAGATAATAATCGGGGTCTAATCCTGCCTTTTTGAAAAGCTCTTGGAGTTTTTGATATTTATTGAGCTCTACTCCAGGGTCTAAATCAATGTATTGAAATAGCTTACGATTCACAAAGCGGCGGCTTAAATCACTTAGAATGGCATCCTCCTCTTGCATCCATAACTGAAAATATGTAAAAAGTATACTCTCGTCTAACGCAAGATAATCCTCTAATGTAATAACATTTCGGAAAAATGCTAGGAAATGAGTAGGCTCATGCTTAAATGTATAGCCCGCTAAGCTTAATTGTTTTACTCTTTTTAATATATTATTTAAAATTACCTCTGCACTTCGTGAAACAGGATGGAAATAAATTTGTAAGTACATTTGATAGCGACTCATTATATAGTCTTCCACCGCATGCATGCCTGTTGCTTTGATTACTACTTGGTTTTTTCTTGGACGCATTACTCTTAAAATCCGTTCCATATCAAAATAACCGTAGCTTACACCTGTAAAATAAGCATCACGTTGTAAGTAATCCATACGATCTGCATCAATTTGGCTCGAAATTAAACTAATTACTTGCTTATTTGGATATGTCTTTTCAATTACTTGGGATACCTTTTCAGGAAAATCAGCTGCCACTTTTTTTAAGATCGCATTTACTTCCGTATCTCCCAACAAAATTTGCCTTGTAAAATATTCATGATCAAGCTCAAATACATTTTCAAAGGCATGGGAAAATGGGCCATGACCTAAATCATGTAAAAGGGCTGCACATAACACTAATAATCTTTCACTTTCATCCCAATCTGGACGCCCTACAAAGATATCATCTACTATGCGACGTACAATTTCGTAAACCCCCAGAGAATGACTAAAGCGACTATGCTCTGCTCCATGAAATACTAAAAATGTGGTACCTAGTTGACGAATTCTACGTAAACGCTGAAATTCTCTTGTACCCACTAAATCCCATATCACTTGATCTCGAACATGTACATAACGGTGTACTGGATCTTTAAATACCTTTTCTTCTTCTAATTTAGCGTTTGCATATGTCATTTGGATAGCACCCCCATTTTGTTATAGTTCTATTATATGCGATAAATCTAGGACTAGCATACTTATTGCCATTTTTCTATAGATATTAACAACCTATTTCGATTACCTTTATCATTATTTTTATATTTATATTGGTCTAATTTCTCAACATATAAAAAAGCAAAACAAAAACTATCCCCCCAAGTAGAGATAGCTTTTAGTTTTACTTTTTTAATTTTGCTAAAACCTTTTCCATTAGTTCATCTTCTGTTAATGCAGCAACAGGTCGGCTATTTACAAAGGTAAATGTCTTTTTGCGTCCTGGACCACAGTAAGAATGACAGCCAATTTCGATGGTTGCATCAGGATCGATTTCCTTTAATTTTGGAATTAACGTTTTTAAGTTAACGGCCTGACATTCATCGCAAACTTTAAATTCGTTTGCCATTTTGTCAACAACCCTTTCTATATAGTATTTTTCAAACATAATCTCGCTCTATTGCACACATGACCTTCACATATTTAAGTATGCAGCATGTGCGCAAACCTACATCGGGTATTGTATCGTACTTTTCCCCTTCTATTCAAGCATAATTCCTTCTACATAGATGAATAAAAGGTTAAAAGATTGGTCATGCTAGTCTTAAATAACAAGTTCCAGATAAAGGTGGGAGGATTTTAATATGAGTAAAGTAAGACAAGATGCTTGGTTAAAAGAAAACGATGAATTACTAGCAGAGGCTGTAATCCGTCATGTAACAGAAGGAAGCACACAGCTTAATGCCTTTGAGGAAGCAGGCGATGCATTAAATCGTACTGCGGCAGCCTGTGGTTTTCGTTGGAATGCCGTTGTTCGTAAAGAATACGAGGAACAATTAGCAGAAGCTAAAAAGGAAAGAAAAGAGAGAATGCGAGTGTTGGGAGCGCCAGCAAGACGCCGTGCTTCTAGTATGTTTACCGTAAATAATAGTGCTGCAGAAGGAAAATCAATTCCACTATCTGCCCTTTCTCTTGATATTGTCATAGCTTATTTACTACGTTTACAGCATTCTGGTGAAGTAGGAAATGAATCTTCAAAATGGCGACAACTTGTACATGTAACATCTGAGAAAAATAAAAAACTAGAGAAAACCATTACAAAACTAGAAGAGGAAAATCGAGCGATTCGCAAAGATTACGAGCAATTTGTACAAATTATGAATCGTGCTAGACGTCTTGTTACGCTTGATGAAGAGGAAGAGCGAATTGCACCTGTTTTTAAAATGGAAAAGAACGGAAATCTTGTAACTAGCAGTTCTATTTATCAACCAGAAAATGGCGATGCGCTAAATTAGCCGCATCGCTTTTTCTGTTTCATATAATCAACCAACTTACTTACGTTCAAGCATTTTGGTGTTGCGCTCAAAAACCCGCTGTAAATAAAAACCATACAACGTTAATTCTTCGTCATAAAAGGACTGTGGACGTACTTCCTCGGCCGACTGATTAAGTAGTTGCTGTAGACGAATAACAACCGCTTCTACTGTTAAATGAGGGTCTATAAGCTCCGATAGCGAAGCCATGACTTCTGGCACGATTTGAGGGTAAGCGAATTTTGTTTCCTCTTGTTGCAAGCTCTCTTCATAAAAGTCACGGATAAGTGCCGCGCGTTGTGAGCCACTCCCCTCAATACATAAATAAATTTGCACTGCCACCCCTTGACGTAAGCGTCTTTGTGAAATACCAGCAAATTTTTTCCCATCAATACTTAAATCATAAGAACCTGGGCAATAAGAGCCCACTATTTCATAAGCCTCAATTTTTTCAGCTACTTCTGGGAACAATCCCTTCACAAGGTCCACCATCACATCATAGCCATCGTTTATACTGAGCGACTCTTTTTGTTCAGACAATACAATGGAAATATTAAGAATCCCTTCATCTAGCACAACCGCTAGTCCACCAGAATTACGAACAATAGGATGATAGCCTCTAGATTCTAGTAATTCCATACCTTGCTGAACATAAGGTAACCGATGGTCTTGAATACCTAGCACAACAGATGCCTCATGGACCCATGTACGAATTGTTGGAGGAGACATCAATTGGCCAACTAATTGGCACAATGTATCGTCCGTCGCAAAAGATTCAAGCGGTGATCTTTGCTTCGCACTAATGGATTGATCATAATAACGCCAAATTGGCTGTTGTAAAATATGTTTCATTTTGGTACTCCTCTTATTACATCTCTTCTCTTTAGAATACATGATCTTTAGATGGTGTCAAATTCGTGAATTACTATCATGAACTTAGGGTTTTTGTACAAACTATGATAAACTAATTTTTGAATGGTATTCACTTATAAAGGAGTGTTTTCAATAATGAATGAAGCAGCAATTACGTTAGATGGTTGGTACGCTTTACATGATTTCCGCTCAATTGATTGGGCATCTTGGAAACTTGTTTCTGCAGAGGAACGTCAAGCAGCAGTAGAGGAATTTATTGCTTATTTAGAAAAACTGAACGAAGCAGACGTAGCTAAAACAGGTGCTCATGCTTTCTATGCAATCGTTGGTCAAAAAGCTGACTTTATGATTATGACATTGCGTGAAACAATGGATGAGTTACAAGAGCTTGAAGCAGAATTCAATAAATTAGCTATTGCAGATTTTACAATTCCTACATATTCTTATGTATCTGTGGTAGAGCTTTCAAACTATTTAGCTGGCGAGTCAAATGAAGATCCTTACCAAAATCCACATGTACGTGCGCGTCTATATCCTGAACTTCCGCGCGCTAAATATGTATGCTTCTATCCAATGGATAAACGCCGTCAAGGGAACGACAACTGGTACATGCTATCAATGGATGAGCGTAAATCATTAATGCGTTCACATGGAATGATTGGTCGCGGCTATGCTGGTAAAGTAAAACAAATTATCACTGGCTCTGTAGGCTTCGATGATCACGAATGGGGCGTAACTTTATTTGCTGATGACGTACTGCAATTCAAAAAATTAGTATATGAAATGCGCTTTGACGAAGTGTCAGCACGCTATGGCGAATTCGGGGAATTTTTCGTCGGAAACCTTCTTGATAAAGATAAATTGGTTAAATTCTTAACTGTTTAATATCTAATTAAAAATGCGAGTCCGTCAATATGGACTCGCATTTTTAAATTTCGTTTTCTTCTGCATTCTCGGATTCGAATATTAAAATAATAATATGAATAAAAATCCCAGTTAGAATCATAAGAAAAACTAAATACCAATTATATGGTTGATGATAATATTCTGCTATTCCAACTGCCAGAAAAGCGCTGATGATGATCGCTACAAACATACTAAAAATACGCATGGAAACGCTCCTTCATAAAAGCAAAAATAAAGTCAATTTTAGTATGTCACGCTATATTTTTAATATACTTACTAGGCAAGAATAATTATGTCTTATTGGATGTCAGCTAAAACAAGCATTGTAAAGGCATTTTTCCTGATGCCCTGCTTTCCACCCTTTTACTCACAATATAAAAAAGTGCCATCTTTTAGCGATGACACTTTCTTAACCTCAACACGTTTCTTCTATATACCTCATTAAGAGCTCTCGTTCTTTACTTTTAAAATTAAGATAACCGTTTGAATAAAAAAACCAATCACTATAATAACAATAAAGAGATACCAGTGGAGCGGCTGTCCATAAAACTCCCCTAATAGAAAAGCCAGAACTGCACTTAATAAGATCCCAAACCAAACGCCAATTTCCATAAGCCATCACCTCACATGTATTAGATACACATGCAATTCATTGATCTCACGTTCCCCTAAATCTATTTTTTTCTATTTACCCTTTTTGCTATAAAAACTATCGGGCCTTGCAGGATTTGAAGTATTTTCTACGTACTTGTCGTTATTACTACTATATGCATAGTAACTTTAATATGTGATTGTCTTTCTTAACAAAATTGAACATGACTACTATACCTTCGTGCATATACTGTCTGCGAGGAGGTATGAAAATCGCTGTTATTAAGACGAATGATGCACAGACAGCCCTACTTGCAAGACTAATGCGTGCCGAAGCAGAAGGCGAAGGAGAGTTAGGCATGCTGATGGTTGGGAATGTTGGTGTTAATCGTGTAAGAGGTGATTGTTTAGATTTTGGTGATATTCGAACAATTGAACAAATGGTTTATCAGCGTCCGGGAGGCTTTGAGGCAACACAAAAGGGTTATTTTTATCAAAGAGCACGTGATCAAGATATCCGGTTAGCTAAAAGGGTGATTCAGGGTGAAAGATTTCATCCAGCTACCCGCTCTTTGTGGTTTTTCATGCCAGCAGGTGATTGTCCTGCACAATGGTATGGCCAATGGAATACTGGCAGGTTCAAATCCCATTGTTTTTTCTCGCCAACTGAACAAGATTGTCCTCAAATTTAAAAAGAAAGTAGGTTGATAATTGATGATGCCTTATTATTGGACACCAACAACGCAACAACAAATGACTCCTCCTCCAGTCACACTTCCGAGCGGACGACCACCTGGCCGTGAGGAGTCCTATATAGAAAATATTTTGCGTTTGAACCGTGGAAAACCAGCTACCTTCCATTTTTCTTTTGAGCACGCAGTAGAGCAGGGAAAAAACACAAAAACTGTTCGTGGTGTGGTAGAAGCAGCTGGTCGAGATCATGTCATTATTCGTGAGCTTAAGTCTAATCATCGTTTTCTTTTCCCTATGATTTATTTCGATTTTGCTGAGTATGATGAGGAAATGGCTTACTTTAATCAAAATCCATAATTCTATCTCTAAGTAAAAATCCGCAATACACTCACTGACCAAAAGTCGATGGGCGTATGCGGATTTTTATCATTCGCTATGTTCAATTTTCTTTTAAATACGTTAAGGTTGCTTTACCTAAGGTTTTTGCTGCAATTAGCATGGCACGTTCATCAAAATCAAAGCGTGCATGATGATGCGGATAGGCCGTTTCCCATTCTGGCTTTTTAGCTCCTGTGAAGAAAAATGTGCCTGGTACTTTTTCTAAATAATACGCAAAATCTTCCCCAATCATAAATGGCGGACATGTTATTACTTGATCTACCCCTGGTACAGTCGACGCCAATTGTGCCAAAAACTCGGTTTCTCTCTGATGGTTATAAACAGGTGGATAACCCCTTGTGTAACGATATTCGTAACTTGCCCCAAATGCCAGACAAGTCGCATTTAATACTGCTTCTAACTCTTGTTCCATTTGTATGCGTACTTCTTCTTCAAATGTACGAATTGTCCCCGCTAAAACTACCCGATCAGCTATAACGTTAAATGGATTAATTGCCTCAAAATGACCGATTGTTAAAACAGCTGATTTCAATGGGTCTATTCGTCTTGAAACAAGCTGTTGAGCATTAACGACAAATTGGGAGGCTAGGGTAACTGCATCAATAGAATGATGAGGCTCTGCGCCATGACCACCCTTTCCTTGTACCGTTATTTCTACTTTATCCGCGGCAGCCATGATAGCTCCATCTTTCACTAATATTTCTCCTAATGGTGTAGGTGCCCATAAATGTGTACCAAAAATAACATCTACACCTTCTAAACAACCATCCTCAATCATCGGCTTAGCTCCACCTGGTGCCACTTCCTCTGCATGCTGATGAATAAATACGACATTGCCTTCAATTTGGTCCCTCATCGCATTCAATGCCTTAGCTAGCCCAAGCAATGTAGCTGTATGTCCATCATGTCCACATGCATGCATTTTTCCAGCTATTTTAGATTTGTAAGGTACATCATTTTCTTCTTGAATCGCTAATGCATCGAAGTCAGCTCGTAAAGCCACCGTTTTGCCCGGCTTTCCGCCACGTAATATCGCTACGACGCCACGTCCTCCCACTCCTTCTCGAACCACATGACCCAATTCTCTATGAAAAGTAGCTATATAGGATGGCGTTTCGACTTCTTCAAAGGATAATTCAGGGTATTCATGTAAATGGCGACGAATCCCTACCATCTCATTATAGTTAGCATCCAGTAATGTAAATAGTTTTTCCATACTACGTAACCTCACTTTTGGTATTTTCGAAATATTGCAAGTAATATTAGTAGTGTACTATAAATTCTTACAAAATGGATAGGATTTAAATCCCTATCTTTGAAAGATGACTCATAACAAAGAAAAACCCCCCTACAAATAATGTAAGAGAGTCAGCTTAAAATTAGCGAGCATGCTTGAGAGCAGTTAAAATAATAAGTAGCCATCCAGCTAAAAATAGTACGCCACCAATTGGTGTAATAGCTCCTAATACTTTAATACCACTTATCGCCAGAACATATAAGCTCCCAGAAAAGAAAACAATACCAAGGTTAAAGAAAATACCTGCTAGATTTAATTGTTTCACTTCACCTAATAGTTTAGAGCTCATTAACAGACCAATGATTAGTAATCCTGTAGCGTGAAACATTTGATATTGAACAGCCGTTTCCCAAATACCTTGACTATATTCATCTAAAATTTCCTTTAAAGCATGTGCACCAAATGCACCGAATGCTACTGCTAATAGGCCATGAAGAGCACCTGTCACGATAAATCTTTTCATTTTCGTTACCCTACCTTTAAAATGGATTAAAAATCAAAAATGGAATCGCCATTGGCTCCATCTTCTTCAATCTTTGCTGTATATAAAGTGGATGGTTTTGACTCTGATACAAGCATTTGCGGTACATGCTTATGAGGAGTGATAGATGGTGCATCACTTGAAGAATCTAACACCACATCACATAATGCTCGAATGGCTGTAAGTGCCTCACGAATTTGCTGATCATTTCCCGCATTTTTTGCGTAAGATAATTGTTTTTCAAGTTGCTGTATAACGGCCTGATAAGAAATCATTACATTCTCCCACTTTCTACTTTTGGTACGAATTTTAAACAATCTACACCCGAGGATTGCTTCACAACAACGGATGGTATTTGCTTTGTTTTAAAGCCATAAGCTGCACATGCTCGTGGGTTTTGAGGGTCCCAGGTTACTTTAAAAAATTGACACTTAAAACAATTCACCTTCATCAATGTCCCTCACTTTCTTCTATATTAAATGTAACATGATTGCTAAAGCGTATAAAGCAAACGATTTGTGCCAATCTATTCTAAACACCAATCAATCGGCTGCTTGCCCCACTCCACTAATTGTTGATTTATCTTTGAATAAGGTTTACTACCAAAGAATCCTCGATAAGCACTTAATGGACTTGGGTGTGGCGCTTCGAGTATGACATGTGGTGTTTTATATTTTCGGATTAATTGCTTTTTGCGTTGCGCTGGTTTGCCCCACAATACAAAAATTAGTGGTTCTTCCCTTGCAGCTAATAGATCGATAACAGCATCGGTAAATTGCTCCCACCCTTGTTCTTTATGGGAATTCGCTTGTCCTGCTCGAACTGTAAGCACCGTATTTAATAGCATAACACCCTGTTCAGCCCACTTTGTTAGCGTTCCATTTTGAGGAATTGGACAGCCTAAATCATCCTGTAGCTCTTGAAACATATTCCGTAAGCTAGGAGGATGTGGAATACCTGGTTTAACAGAAAAGCTTAGCCCATGTGCTTGATTAGGCCCATGATAAGGGTCTTGTCCCAAAATAACAACCTTCACATCATGATATGCTGTTGTATAGAATGCGTTCATCACATCATTGATTGGTGGATAAATAGTTTGTGTCGAATATTCATTTGCGACAAATTGACGTAGTTTTTGATAATATGGTTTTTCTAATTCTTCTTTGAGTACTTCTTGCCAATCATTCGGGAATACTTGTTTCATCGTTCATTAAGCCCCTTTCTCTTCTTACAACGGTACAAAAAATTAAAGATGAATTCAAGCATCAGTTGAAACTGACCATATAAAAATATAGTATTCTGGCTATTTTTATAGAATCAGAATCGGACTATACTAGATGTTAATTTTATAACTCTTAACGATAAAGGAGATCCTTTACATGACTCTAAAAAAAACATTAACAATTGCTGGTTCAGATACATCAGGCGGTGCAGGAATGCAAGCTGACCTTAAAACATTCCAAGAGCACGGTACATATGGGATGGTGGCATTAACAGTTGTCGTAACAATGGACCCTAACGGCTGGACACATAACGTCACACCTTTGCCAACTGATTTACTACAAAAGCAAATTGACACAGCACTTTCCACAGGAATTGATGCCATTAAGACAGGAATGCTCTCAACAGAAGAAATTATTCGTATTGCTGGAAAGGCTATTGCAAATTCAGGGACTAAAAATGTTGTCATCGATCCTGTTATGGTATGTAAAGGTGACGATGAAGTACTGAATCCAGGTAACACAGATGCCATGATTCAGCATCTTTTACCGCTAGCAGCGGTAACAACACCAAACCTGTTTGAAGCTGGACAATTAGCTGGCACAGGTACACCAAAAAACATTGACGACATGAAGATTGCTGCTCGTAAAATCCATGAACTAGGAGCTAAAGCTGTTGTCATAAAAGGTGGAAAAGCCCTAGCTACTGAAAAAGCAATAGACTTATTCTTTGATGGTGAAACATTCTACTTATTAGAATCTGAAAAAGTTGCATCTACAAATAACCACGGTGCAGGCTGTACTTTTGCTGCCTCTGTCACAGCGAATCTTGCGAATGGTCTTACTATTAAAGATTCTGTCATTGAAGCAAAAGAGTTTGTATCGGCAGCTATTGCACATGGCTGGGCGCTAAATGAATATGTAGGTCCTATCATGCATGGAGCGAAATCACGCTTTGGTGCTCCACACGTAACAGTAACAGAAATATAAGAATGAAAGGGATGTCTCAAAGTCATTTGAGACATCCCTCTTTTTTTACATATAATTCTCCATCATTTCTAGCCGATAATCCCATGGATCATTCATAGATATAAATTGCGCTAATGCTTTACTTTCCTTTTTACGTTCAGCACGGGCCTTCGCTCGTTCTGAAGCTGTTTCATGCAATTTTGTCTCTTCTACTGTTTCAGGTATTACTCGTGGGACCAGTGCTGGTTTGTTATTTTCATCCAATGCCACGAAAGTTAATAATGCAGTCGCTGCCACCTTTCTCTCCCCAGTTTTCAAGTTTTCAGAAATGACTTTAACAAAAACCTCCATAGAAGACCTTCCCGTCCAAGTTACATAGGATTCGAAATAAACCGAATCTGTTGGGCGAATGGGATGTAGGAAATCTACTGAATCAGTTGAGGCTGTAACACAATCTCTTCTGCTATGCTTTGCAGCTGAAATGGAAGCAACTTGATCAATATCGCTCATCAATCGTCCGCCAAATAATGTATTATGATTATTCACATCGTTTGGAAATACACGACTTGTACGCATCACTCTTGATTCCTTACAATATTTAAAGTCCTTATTCACACCAATTCCCCCTCTAAACGTCTTGTTTATTCCTACTATAATGCTATATTTAAATGGAAAAATCAATGTAATTATTAGAAAATTACAAATACTAAACAATTATTTAATGATGAGTATTTATCCGATAAAGATTAAAATTGGACAAGATACGTTAATGCCTCATACCCCATATATTAGCTGTATGGGAGGGGAAAAAATGAAAAAAAACAAGGTAGAAGACTTAACGGAAGAATCAGGTTTACTAGCTGGAGAAATCACCTCTTCAAAAGTTGAAGTAATTGCCTCCATCATATTAACACTTGGTTACTCATTATCCACCCTTGCCACAATATTGGCTCTGCAGGAGGAGGAAGAATTGGCACAAGCCAAAACTACTGAAACCCAAGATCAAAATCTTTATATGAAGCAAATGTTTAAACAATTACAAAATGTTAATAATCGTTTAGATACAATAGAACGAAAGCTCAATCGATACTAACAAATACATAGCCTACATTAATTTTCAATAAAAAACCGCGACTCTCCGTCATAAAGAGAGTCGCGGTTTTTATTATACTATGATAATGAGCTTCATTTTTCTTCCCTTTTTCACAGCTACCTTGCATAACCTGTTCAAGGAACGTCATCTATTGTACCAAGATAGAATTCATTATTTCTGAAATAATACTACCTTCAACAGGTGGAGCTGTCTACACACACAAATTAGGAAGAAGTCATGGTTGCAATATCTTTTCAGATGTGAAAACGGATACAATGCGAAACGACACAGTTTGTACATATTTATTTTCACACTCCCTATATTGATACATTACAATAATTTTTTCAAGAATATTGCTTAAGAACTTGTCATAGGTTTAGAGATGATGATTTATTTCTCTGGATGCTAGGATTCATTTTCACACTCTCAAAAATTTGGACAAAATGGCGCTAAGGTTTGTAAATATAAATCATCAATTTTTTTATCAAAGCAATCAATTTCCCTTTGCGAATTTTTTTTACTATACTTAAAGGAGAAATGATCGAGAGGAGTGTTAAGATGCAAGAAGTACAAGTAGAGACGTTGCAAAAATTGCTGAATTCTTTCGCCAACAAAGACGTTTATATTCATCTTGAGACGACAAACGGATCTTATGCAGCACACTATGATGAACAGTTTTTTAATGCAGGTGCTTTTATTCGCAATGCTAAAATTAACTATGAGCTTGCTAAGGTTGTAGATAATGCACCTCATCGTGTGGGTTTAAAATTACCTCATGGCTGGGTTTATGCTCAAGGCATTACACATTTTGAATTAGATGATTTAGGCCGTTTATTAATGGCTGGACTAGACTACTCTGGAAAATTGGCGATTGCGCTTGAAATTAGTGAAACGCCATTTACTTACTAAGGGGGACGACTATTTGAATTTACAACCACAACGTCATATTTTAATTGTGTACCCTCACCCAGATGATGAGGCTTTCTCAGTTGCGGGGACCATCGCCTACTATACAAAGAAAATGAATACACCTGTTACATATGCCTGTTTAACATTAGGCGAAATGGGACGTAATTTAGGTAATCCACCCTTTGCTACACGCGAGTCTTTACCTGAAATCCGTCGTAAGGAATTGGTTGCAGCGGCAGAGGCGATGGGTATTCAAGATTTACGCATGCTTGGTCTACGTGATAAAACAATTGAATTTGAAGATGATGAGAAAATGGTAAAATTAATGGAAGGGCTAATCGAAGAACTAATGCCTTCTTTAATTTTCACATTTTTACCTGGCTTTGCTGTCCACCCAGACCATGAAGCAACAGCACGTGCTGTAATTGAAGCTGTACGTCGTATGCCAAAGGCTGCTCGTCCACAAATATTCGGTTGTGCCTTCGCCAATGATACGATTGAAAAAAATGGTGAACCACATGTGGTCTATGATATTCGGGAAATGCGAATGGACAAATTAAAAGCATTACAAGCCCATGCGTCTCAGACTGGTTGGATGATGCAGGAGACTGAAAAACGTATTGATGACGGCGAACCAATGAGCGAGAGCTGGCTTAATGTTGAAAAGTTCTATATTGTTGACCCAGATAAATATGTAAAATAAATAAAGTACTGTTCTCATTTTTGGAGAACAGTACTTTTTAATTAGGCAGATCTTACTCTCTTCATCATATGCACAATGATTGTGATGGAAAAAGCAATCACTAAGAAAAGGAAGAATAAATAATGAGGGATGTGGATATTGAAAACACTTACTAACATTTTTAAGCCGATGACACCTATAATTATGAAGGCTGTTGCTTCAAGTTCTGGTATTTTTTCAATGATGATTAAAAATACACCTGCAATCGTCCTCATCATTAATATTCCTAACATCCCTCCAATTAAAAGCACCCAGACCTGATCTGATATCGCAAACGCAGCAAAGATTGAATCAATTGAAAAAGCAATATCCATTAGCTCAACAGAAATGACAGTTGCCCAAAACGTGCCGAAAAGACGCACCATCCATCCTGACCTCTTTACCTCTTTTACACTATCCTCATTCCCTATGTGAAGGAAATGAGCTACACAAAGCCAACCTAAATACAAAGCACCTAATACTTTAATAAACCAAAATTCTACTAGATAAACACCTATGCCAATAAATAAAAATCTAAAAAAATAGGCACCTAGCATACCATACATTAATGCCCGTTTTCGCTGTTGATCTGGTAAATGTTTCACTAGTACCGCTAATACCAGTGCATTATCTGCCGACAGCAAACCTTCTATAATAATTAATGAGGATATTAGTCCCCAGGAGACAGGGTCCATTAGTACTTCTTGCCACATCGCCAAATCAAAAAACTTCCAATATGTTGATAAAATTCCTTGAATGATTTCCACTACATACCCTCCTACTTGTCCTAAGCTAATCTAGTATATGCTTGACCATTTTTGTTATGAGAGTAGTATTTTTTAGAATTGAAACAACAGATTTTCTCCCCTTAAATTGAGCTAATTCTAGGTCTGAGACATTGCTTCTTTATAAAATAATTAGCTATATCAAGATAAAACGCTTACATCATAAAATAGACACGGAAAATTTAGAATTTACTAAAAATTAATCACAAAAAGCAAATAAAGTGTGCTATCATAGATAAATGTTTTAAACGTATAACGGAGGATGAATACTATGGAAGTTGCTGATACTAGAACCGTGCAAGTGGAGAATGTCCTGATTGCACATCATTTTTTAAAAGATGTAGTTGTGCACACACCACTACAAAAAAACGACTATTTATCCGAGAAATACGGAGCTAATATTTATATTAAACGCGAAGATTTACAGCATGTACGCTCATTCAAGCTTCGTGGTGCCTATTATAAAATTAAAAAAATCGAGGATGAAGCGCGCGATGCTGGGGTTGTCTGTGCAAGTGCAGGCAATCATGCACAAGGTGTAGCTTATGCCTGTGCCCAATTAAAAATTCAAGCAAGCATTTTTATGCCACAAACAACACCGAAGCAAAAAATAGACCAAGTACGTATGTTTGGACGTGAATATGTGGAAATTATTTTAGCAGGAGATACATTCGATGATTCTGCTGAAAGCGCGTTGAGCTATTGTGAAGAGCATGGTAAAATCTTCATTCATCCATTTGATGATTTTGATGTCATTGCTGGTCAAGGAACGGTAGCGGTAGAAATTATGAATGATATGGAGGAGCCAATCGACTACGTATTCGGAAGTATTGGCGGTGGTGGCTTAATGTCAGGCGTGTCTGCCTACATTAAAAATCTCTCTCCTGCTAGTAAAATTATTGGTGTGGAGCCTGCTGGTGCTGGTAGTATGAAGGCTGCCTTTGCTGAAGGTGGCGCAGTTGCTCTTGATTGGATTGATAAATTCGTTGATGGTGCTGCAGTAAAATGCGTCGGTCATCATACTTATGATGTTTGCCGTCGCTATTTAGATGATATTGTTCTTGTACCTGAAGGCAAGGTATGTACGACCATTCTAGATCTATATAATAAACATGCGATTATCGCTGAGCCTGCAGGAGCATTATCAGTGGCAGCTCTTGATTTTTATAAAGAAGAAATTAAAGGTAAGTCAGTCGTTGTCATCATCAGTGGTGGGAATAATGACATTGGACGAATGCAGGAGATTAAAGAAAAGTCACTTATACACGAAGGATTACTTTACTACTTCATCGTCAGCTTCCCTCAGCGTGCCGGAGCATTACGTCAATTCCTCACTAGTGTACTTGGACCAAACGATGACATTACTACCTTTGAATATACCAAGAAAAATAATAAAGAAAGTGGCCCTGCACTAGTCGGCATTGAGTTAGGTGATCGTGCTGAATATGAAGGACTACTTGCCCGAATGGATGAATTCGGCTTCAAATACAAAGAAGTAAACAACGATATTCAACTATTTGGTTTACTCGTTTAAAATGAAGAGCCTCACTTCTCTGAAAGTGAGGCTTTTTTATGCGATAAAATTTATTGATCGTTTAATTTCCCTAAATAAAAATTATTAAAACTAGTTGATGTTGAAAAAACAATATCGTCTGCGGGAAGAGACATTCTGGCTAGGCGAGAGATTGATATCTGTTCCGCCAGCGTCCAGGTGGCGTCTGATGAGCCGCTAAATCCCCTAAGGGGCAACTCCTCTCCAATCAACCCTTTTAAAACTGTGCCCTTTCATTTTCTATCATACTAACAATGTGGAAAAACGATGTGTGACAACGCCCTCCATAAAGAGTAGTGAGGACCTTTGCTAAATTAATGAGCTGGATTGGAAGGCTACTAGACTCCCATAAGATAGATCGGCACCCCCCACACATGAAATTAGGGAACCTGCAACGGTCATTCATTTACACCATTCATAAAAACACTATGGATGAAATTTTTTACACTATGGAAAACGCCCATACAAGTGTATGAGCGTTTCGATATTAACCTAATAGAGCACGGTCTGAATTCATTTTTTCCCCACGAATACGTTCAAACTCGGACATTAAATCAGGAATTGTTAATTCATGTTTGCGATCTTCACCAACTTCTAAAATGATTTGGCCTTTGTCCATCATAATAAGACGATTCCCTAAATCTAATGCTTGCTGCATATTGTGCGTTACCATTAATGTCGTTAAATTATCTTTTTCCACTAAATACTTCGTAATATGGGTAATTAATTCTGCACGTGATGGATCAAGTGCAGCTGTATGTTCATCTAGCAATAAAATAGATGGCTTTGTGAAGGTAGCCATTAAGAGCGACAAAGCTTGACGTTCCCCACCTGAAAGTAAACCTACCTTAGCAGAAAGACGATTCTCAAGATTCAAACCAAGCATCGCTAGTGATTCTTTAAAAAATTCACGACGCTTTTTGTCCACACCATTGCGTAGTCCTCTATGCTTATTTCGAGAGTATGCTAATGCTAGATTTTCTTCAATTGTCATCGTAGGTGCAGTTCCTGCCATTGGGTCCTGGAAGACACGCCCAATGTATTGAGAGCGTTTATATTCAGGCAAACTTGTCACATCATTACCATCAATCAATACTGTACCGAAATCGGGTGTTAAAGCACCTGAAATCATATTCATCATCGTTGATTTACCTGCACCATTACTACCTATAATTGTCACAAAATCACCGGGCTTTAAATGTAGGTTTATCTCCGCAAGTGCAATCTTCTCATCAGGTGTTCCTTCATTAAATACCTTATTAATACCATGTAATTTAAGCAAGGCCATTACCTCCCTGCTCTACTTTTTTTACTTGTGAAAGTTCTGCAGCACGTTTAGCTTTACGTTTACGTTCTTTACTCTTATTAATAAATTGCGGTAAGATCAGCGCCAAAATAACGATAATCGCTGTAATTAATTTCATGTCTCCTGAATCAAGGAAATCTACACGTAATGCTAAAGCTAATATAATACGATAAATGATGGCTCCTGCAATAACTGCAAACGTTGTACGGATAATAGTTTTAGTCCCAAAAATAGCTTCACCAATAATAACGGATGCGAGACCGATCACAATCATACCAATCCCCATACTAACATCAGAGAACTTCGAGTATTGTGCGATTAAAGCTCCAGAAAATGCGACAAGCGCATTGGAAAGACCTAGCCCCAAAATGATAAGTGTGTCTGTATTTGCAGAGAAGCTGCGAATCATTCGTTTATTATCACCAGTTGCTCGGATAGCTAGCCCAACCTCTGTCTTTAAGAACCAGTCTGCTATTAACTTAATTAAAATCGTGATGATTAATACAACAATCAGCACACTCCATGTACCTGGTACATGCTGAAAGCCTATGCTTTTTAATAGGTTATTGATAGCATCATCGATCCCTAAATTACTCCAAAAAGATTGAAACTTTGAAAAGATTGTTTCAGAGTTTAGTAGTGGAATATTCGGGCGACCTATCGTATTTTCTGCAGTTAACCCCATGATACGTAGATTAATCGAGTATAAAGCAATCATCATTAAAATTCCTGATAAAAGCGGATTAATCTTTCCTTTCGTGTGAAGAATTCCTGTCATACATCCAGCAATAAATCCAGCAACAATTGCCACTAAAGTCGCTAAGATTGGGTGGTAGCCAAGCAAAACCATTGTTGCTGCAGTTGCCGCCCCTGTTACAAAGCTTCCATCAACCGTTAAATCCGGAAAATCTAACACCCGAAATGTTAAATATACACCAAGTGCCATAATTGCATAGATGATTCCTTGCTCCACTGCGCCAAATAATGCTAAAAACATCGTTGAATCATCTCCTAAATCTCTTTATTATTTATATCACTTGTAAAATGAAGATAAAGCGGGGATAGTGCACCCCGCTTCGTTTTACTGTTCTAGAATTTCGGCACCCCAAGAATCTTTAATTTCGATGCCTAAATCATCTGCAACTTTTTTATTGATTAATAATTTCAGATTTTGTGGGTATTGTGCTGGTGTATCGGCAGGTGTCGCTTCACCTTTTAAAATTTTCACAGCCATTTGACCTGCTTCATAACCGATATCGAAATATTCAAAACCATAAGCGGCTAAACCGCCACGTGCTACAGAATCTAGTTCTCCTACAATTAATGGTAATTTATTCGTATTGGCAACATCAATTACCGATTCTAATGCAGAAACAACTGTGTTATCAGTAATAATATAGAAAGCGTCTACTTTACCAATTAGAGACTCTGTCGCTTGTTTTACATCCGCTGAAGTAGATGCTGATGCTTCTACCACCGCTAAACCTTGTTCGTCCATAACCTTTTTCACTTCTGAAACTTGTGCAACTGAGTTTTGCTCACCCGCATTGTAGACCATCCCTACTTTTTTCGCACCAAGTTCTTTTAGGAATGCTACAGTTTTAGAAATCGTTTCTGGATGTAAATCGATTGTGCCTGTAATATTTTTCCCTGGCTTCTCCATTGAGTCAATTAGCTGTGCACCAACAGCATCTGTAACAGATGTAAAAATAATTGGAATATCACTTGTTGCTGTTGCAGCGGCTTGTGCAGAAGGTGTAGAGTTTGCAAAAATTAAATCTACGTTTGCACTTACTAGATTGTTAGCAATCGTTGTGTTAAGGCTATTATCTCCCTGTGCAATTTGTGGATCGTAGTCAACTTTTAAACCAGCATCTTCAATTGCTTTTTTAAAGCCTTCCGTTGCTGCGTTTAACGATGGATGCTCAACAATTTGAGTAATCCCGATTTTATATGTTTTATCATCTGCATTTCCGCTCTCACTTGCATTGTTTTTTTCATTTCCTTTTGAATCTGCTGTACCTGAGCCACCGCTACCACAAGCAGCAAGAAGCAACACTAATCCAAAAAGAAGGAATGACAACTTCTTTACATTGCTTTTCACAAATAATCCCCCCGATTATATTCTCGAATATCTATCGCACTTTATCCAAACAAAGTGTGAATGTATCGCTATATTATCGTTATTATCGAGCTCCGTCAACAACATTATGAATGTTCTGACTTTTAAAAGTGACAAAATATTTTAGTTTTTCATTTAATTTGGCGCTTTAAACCGCTAAACTACGCTGTTTTAGTTAATCGATTTCTTTTTTCAACATAGTAAAAAATATTTATGACAATTTTGCGACGATAGGACATTATAGACAAAGTCTGACATTTGACTTCTACTAGATATCTATAATAGAATATTTACTTGTGTGAAAGCACCGTGGTTCGTAACCATCCCACGAAAAAAAACTAAGGAGAAATGAATATGAAGATAAAATTTTTAGCAGCAAGTGGTATCATTGCGGCTCTATATATAGCTGTAACCATGCTTGTTGCCCCATTTGGTTTTACAGAGGTACAGTTCCGAGTATCTGAGATGTTTAACCATTTAGTGGCCTTTAATCCACGCTTTGCCGTAGGGATTATTATTGGTGTATTGATCTCTAATCTCTTTTCACCACTTGGCATTTACGATTTAGTTTTTGGTGTAGGTCATTCAATGATTACTCTTGGCCTGTTTATTTTAATCTGTAAATTTGTCAAAAATATTTGGGCACGTTTAATTATTAATACATTGCTCTTTACATGTACTATGTTTATCATTGCCTTTGAGCTGAACTTGGCTTTAGAGTTGCCATTTTTCTGGACTTGGCTAACAGTCGCGGCGGGTGAATTTGTTGTATTAGCTGTAGGTGCACCGATTATGTATGTTTTAAACAAACGCCTTCACTTTAAAAATTTGATTTAACTGACGGATCTTTTTAGATTCGTCTTTTTTCTTGACACTATTCTGAAAATACTCTACAATTCTTTCTAATAAATGCAAGGAAGAAGAGTAGTAGCAAGCATTGTTACTTTTAGAGAGCTGGTGGTTGGTGCAAACCAGTAGTACAGACTTGTGAATGGACTTCAGAGCAGCCTTATCAAATGTAAGGCCGTTTCGCTCCCCGTTACCGGAGCAGGAAAGCGCGCAAAAATTGCGAATGAAGGTGGCACCACGGTTACTCGTCCTTTTTATGAGGGATTGGAGTGGCTTTTTTTTTGGAAAAATTAGCATAGAGGAGTCGAGTTAAGATGAGTACAGTAGTAGAAAAAAAGGGATATTTCGGTGAATTTGGTGGAAGCTTTGTTCCAAAGGAGCTTCAAAATGTTTTAAATAGACTAGATGAGAATTTTCAAAAGTATAAAGAGGATGATGATTTTAAGCAAGAATTAGATTACTATTTCCGTGAATATGTCGGTCGTAAATCCCCTCTTTATTTTGCAGAGAATTTAACAAAGCAATTAGGTGGCGCAAAAATCTATTTAAAACGTGAAGACCTTAACCACACAGGCTCCCATAAAATCAATAATGTATTAGGACAAATCTTACTAGCTAAACGTATGGGAGCAAATCGCGTGATTGCCGAAACAGGGGCAGGTCAACATGGTGTAGCAACAGCTACAGCGTGTGCCATGTTTGGAATGGATTGCACGGTTTATATGGGCTTGGAAGATACAAAACGCCAGGCATTGAACGTATTTCGCATGGAACTTCTCGGAGCGAAAGTTGTAGCTGTCGATAAAGGGCAAGGCCGCTTAAAGGATGCAGTAGATGAGGCATTCGCTGATTTAGTAGAAAACTATGAAACAACCTTCTATTTATTAGGCTCAGCAGTTGGACCACATCCCTTCCCATCAATGGTTAAACATTTTCAATCAGTGATTAGCCGCGAAAGTCGTGAACAGATTTTAGAAAAGGAAGGAAAGCTGCCGACAGCTGTTCTTGCCTGTGTAGGAGGCGGTAGTAATGCCATTGGGGCATTTGCTGATTATATTGCAGACGAAGATGTTCGTCTTATTGGAATAGAGCCAGACAAAGCTGCTACCTTAAACGAAGGAACACCAGGAGAGCTACACGGCTTCAAATGTTTAGTACTTCAGGACGCAGAAGGTAACCCACTCCCTACCTATTCAATAGCAGCTGGTTTAGATTATCCAGGTGCGGGGCCTGAGCATAGCCATTTGAAAACAATCGGTCGTGCTGAGTATGTGACCGTGACAAATGAAGAAGTTTTAGATGCCTTCCAAGTACTTTCTAAGGTTGAAGGTATTATTCCTGCCCTTGAAAGCTCACATGCAGTCGCACATGCTCTAAAATTAGCACCAACTTTATCATCTGAGGAAAGCATTATTATTAATATTTCTGGTCGTGGCGATAAAGACGTTGAACAAGTCTTCCACATGCTAACTAAATAACTCAAAAAAGAGCGACTTCCATTTACGGAAATCGCTCTTTTACCTATACCAATGATTTAGGATAAATTTCTGCTACATTATCTCGCAGCTTCGCTTTCAGGAATTTTCCGACAGATGTCTTTGGAATTTCTTCTAGAAAGACGACTGCATCTGGTACCCACCACTTGGCAAATTGATTTTCTAAAAAAGCAAGAAGCTCTGGTTCAGTTACTGATTGTCCCTCTTTCAATACAACGCAAGCTAATGGACGCTCCTGCCATTTAGCATGGGGCATGGCAATGACAGCCGCTTCTAAAACGGCATCATGAGTCATCAGCGCATTTTCCAAATCAACAGAGGAAATCCATTCCCCACCTGATTTAATAAGATCCTTCGTACGGTCAGTAATTTTAATAAAGCCATCTGCTGTTCGTACAGCAATATCACCAGTATATAACCAACCATCTCGATAGGCATCTGCTGTTCGCTCATCACGATAGTATTCGTTGGAAATCCATGGGCCTTTTAAACGTAATTCCCCCATTGTTTCGCCATCCCAAGGTACCTCACCCGCCTCATTAATAATACTAGATTCGATACCTGCCATTGTCATCCCTTGCATCGCTCGAGCTTCAATACGTTTTTCAATCGGCCAATCTTCCATCCATGACATATAATTAGACAATGCCACGATTGGTGTAGTTTCCGTCATGCCGTAGACAACAATATAAGGAATCCCATATTTTTCTTCAAATGTCCGAATGAGTCGAGTTGGTGAAGCCGATCCACCACAGCATATCGCTCTTAAAGAACTAATATCTCGTTCTTTCTTTTCCTGCTCCTGTAAGGCACCTATCCAAATGGTTGGAACACCAGCAGTTAATGTAACCTTTTCTTGTTCGATTAAATCCATTATTAATGCTGAAGTAAATTGCGGACCTGGTAGAACTTGTGTAGCACCCACATTGACACTAGCAAAAGGCAAGCCCCATGCATTTGCATGAAACATGGGTACAATCGGCATCACGACATCTCTTTCCGCAATTCCCATAGAGTCAGACATACTCAGCATGATACTGTGTAGTACTAAACCCCGATGGGAATAGACAACCCCCTTTGGATTCCCTGTTGTGGCGCTTGTATAGCACATACCGGCAGGTGCTTCTTCATCAATATCCTCTGGAAATTGAAATTCTTCATCAGCAGTAGCTAATATGTCCTCATAGGATAAAACATTTTGTAATGTAGTCTTTGGCAAAGCTGGTTCATCCGTCATAATGATATAATGTTTCACTGTCTCAAGTTTTGGCGCAATATTTTCAATGATCGGTAATAAATCTACATCGACCATTAAAATCTCATCTTCTGCATGATTAATAATATAGATCAAATGCTCTTCTGATAAACGAATATTTACCATGTGTAAGATTGCCCCTGAGCAAGGCACAGCAAAATAAGCTTCTAAATGTCGATGCTGATTCCACGCAAAGGAGCCGACTTTTGTTCCTCTTGTCATCCCAAGCTTCGTAAGGGCATCTGCTAAACGACGCGTTCTTTTTGCCCACTGCCCATATGTTAAACGATGTATTTTGTGTGGGCTTGTCCGTGAAATAATTGATTTTCTTGCAAAATAGCTCTCTGCTCGTTTAAAAAAACTAGTTAAAACTAATGGTGCTTGCATCATAAAACCCATCATCCCTTCATTTGTGAATTTCCCCTTGTGAAAATATCATAGAAACAATTTAACAGAATACTATTAATATTCCGAATATTATTATATTTTAATTTCATAATTTAATCTATATATTCCAATAATTTTCTTTTATATATAAAAAAACGGATGAAGTCTAGTCTTCACCCGTTGCCTATCTATTATGAAATTGCTTTTTTATGCAGTTTAATTTTCAATTTTTCTAACATATCTACCGTCATTTTAGCTAAATCATATTCTGCTTTGAAGCCCCACTCTTTTTGAGCCGCTTCAATATTTAAAGAGTTTGGCCAGCTATCTGCAATGGCTTGACGAACAGGATCTACCTGATAGCTCATTGTGAAATTTGGTAAGTGTTTCTTGATTTCAGCCGCGATTTGCGAAGGTTCGAAGCTCATGGCTGTAATATTAAAAGCATTGCGATGAACAAGCTTACTACCGTCTGCTTCCATTAAATCTACAATAGCTTGTAAGGCATCTGGCATGTACATCATATCCATAAATGTACCTTCCTGAATATACGATGTATATTTGCCTTGTTCGATGGCTTCATAGAAAATTTCTACAGCATAATCTGTTGTACCACCACCTGGAGGTGTTACATAAGAAATTAGCCCCGGGAAGCGTACTCCGCGTGTATCAACACCAAAACGATTGAAGTAATAATCGCATAATAACTCACCCGCTACCTTATTTACCCCATACATAGTTGTTGGTCTTTGCAAAGTATCCTGTGGTGTATCTTCCTTAGGTGTAGACGGACCAAACGCACCAATTGAGCTTGGCGTGAAAAATTGCATATTTAACTCACGTGAAACTTCTAACGCATTCATTAATCCACCCATATTTAAATTCCAAGCTAACAATGGATTTCTCTCTGCTGTAGCTGATAATAGTGCTGCTAAATGCATCATCGTATCTGCACCGAAGTCCTTTGCTAAATCATGCATTCTTTGTCCATCTGTCACGTCCAATATTTCAAATGGGCCCTTAGTATGTTCAAGCTTTCTAATGTCTGTAGCAAGTATATTGTCCTCTCCATAAATACCACGAAGTTTTTCTACTAGCTCAGAACCAATTTGACCAAGTGCTCCAGTAACAATAATCTTTTTCATTTCCCAAAACCTCCACATGTGAACAATTGTACTTTCTGAAAGTACAAAAATACATTAATAAACATTGATTTAATAACACTTTCAATGAAATTCATTATAATGTGTTCGTTTTGAAAATACAACAATTATATTAATAATATTCCTTACAAAGAACATACAATCCCTTATTCACAGTATATGAGAACAAGAAAAATATTGTGCTACAAAAATATACAAAACACATTTGTACATCTCAAAAACACAAATCATTCACACTTTCATAAGCTAGTTTTGTAACCATGCAAAAAAAGAATCTTCTTTGCTATTTTTTGCAAATAAGACCCTTTTTGAATATTATTCTTTAATATTAAATTATATCGAAAAACGTTTGACAGCTATTTGCAAAACTTTTGATACTTTGCGCAATTCCTTAATATAATTATGGAACTGTTGCTGAGCTGTTAATTGATCAGCTGTTAACGTAGCAACATGCTTAGTAGACACGGCATTCGTATCGGATAAGGCTGTCAGCATACCCGCATCTTCACTTACCTTCTTCGTGTGATTGGCAATCTCTTGAACCGTAGTAGATACTTCCATAATATATGGCTTAATAGTATGTACTTTTTCTAAAATTTGATCAAAACTTGACGCAGTTTGTCCTGTAACAGCTACACCTTTTTCAGTCGCTACTAAAACCCCTTCCATCATTTGTACCGCATAACTCGAATCTAAATGGATGTTCTGTACAATGGATGTAATCGTTTGTGTCGATTGAACAGTTTGCTCTGCAAGCTTACGAACCTCATTAGCCACTACTGCAAAGCCTTTACCATGCTCTCCTGCTCTAGCGGCTTCAATTGAAGCGTTTAAAGCCAGTAAATTAGTTTGCGCTGTTATTCTTTCTATTACTTCAATCATTTGATCAATCGATGCAGCCCGCTCTACTAAATTAAAGATAGCTGTATTAGATTTTTCAACCGCCTGCTTAATAGCTTGCATTTGTGTTAAATTAGCCTGTACAATTTCAGTTCCACTTTCTGCATCTCTGGCCGTTTTTTGTGCAAAACTTTCTACAACCTGAACCTTTTCTAAAATAACCTGTACATCATTTAAAACTTCCTCTAAGGAAGCAGTATTCGAAGCTAATTTACTAGAAGAAGCAGACGTTGACTCTGAAATAGATTGTACATCCTTCGCTATTTTTAATGTCGTTGTTGATGATTGCTCAGAGGATTTCTGCAATTTCCCTGTCATTTCTTCTACTTCATAAGCACTGTCTGTGACAGTATGGAGTAGTCGTTTCACCTCTGTTACCATTTGATTGTATGACAGAACTACTTCACCAAGCTCATCATGAGCTACATAACTTGCATTGGCAGTGAAATCACCTTGTTCTGCTCGTTTTAATAATGACTTTAGTTGACGGGTTGGCACATTGACTGCCTTCGTTGCAATAAAGCCGATAAGGATAACTAGCAAGACAACCGCTAAGCATACGCCACCTAGTAACCAGTAGCCAAATTGTACATCTTTTTGATAAGCCTGCTGTTGGTCTTTTGCTCGTTGAACCAAATAATTTTGCGTGTCTTCTAATAATGCATGACTCTCCTGACTAATTGGTATAAATGTTTGCACATAAAACTGATCTAGCTCACCATGGTTCAATTGCTTAAAGTTCTCAATGGCTTCTTCCTGCTTCTTAAGCAATGACTTATACTTCTTAATTTGATGACTCATCTTCTTGTCAATTTCTTGGCTATTTAGATGATCTAAAGGCTGCGCCATGTTTTGTAAAATGGCTGTCATTTCTTTATCGTCACCCTTCGAATCTACTATAAAATCTAATCGACGCTGTGATTCTTCTAGCTCATTTAGCCATCCAATTGGGACAAGTCCCTGTGTGTAACTCTCACTTGCATGCCACGACATTTTCCTTAAATAATCTACACTGAATACACCTAGCAATACATTCGATAATACACAAACAATCATGAGTACAAGTAACTTGTCCTTCACCTTAATGAAACGGAAAAAATGCATGATCCTTGGCTCCTCCTCCAACTCTTACCAATAATGATAGTATAGAGATATAAAGCCAGTGTTATATTTTTGTAAATTTTAATCGAAATATTAAGAATTTATACCCATCATTTAGTTTTATTTAGGTAATTTAACTCGCTAAATTAGCCAGATTATTGCTTCTTATTCATACTATTTTTAGAAAAACATTCGCAACCTTCCATACATTGTAAGCGTTCATACTAGAGAATGGAGGTGTTACATTTGACGCAATTCAAGAAGTTAGATTGGAGTTTAGTAATAAGTCTTCTTTTACTCGGCGCTATTAGTTGCCTTTTTGTCCATTCTAGTAGTGTAAATTTTGAACAGTATTCAAGCTCCTTTATTATCAAACAGTTTTTATTTTATGTCATCGGATTAACCATCATGCTTGGAATATCCTTGCTTGATATTGAACAGTTGAAGAAGATTGGATGGCCATTTTACTTCCTAATAGTTGCTTTAACGGCTGGTCTTATTGTTGCTCCTGAAAGCATTGCTCGAACGATCAATCAGGCAAAATCATGGTATCAAATCCCGTTTTTAGGTTCTCTCCAACCCTCGGAATTTTTAAAGTTTGCTTTTTTAATAGTTGTGAGTAAGGTCATTATTGCTCATCAAGAGAAAAATGTCCGCCCCTCCTATCTAGCAGATTTTTGGTTACTTATAAAAATCGGGCTAATTGTCCTTCCTCCTACGCTACTCGTTTATAGACAACCCGATACAGGTATGGTCATGTTATATATGGCAATGATTTTACCGATGATTTTCTTTTCAGGTATTCATAGAAAGCTTCTTGTCGTATTTACGGCTGTTCCTCTAGTTATCATCAGTACGCTGGTAGTGCTCTATGTCAGATTTAATGAATTTTTTACAGAGAAGGTTTTAGGTGCTCTATCAGGACATCAGATTTCTAGAATTTATGGATGGCTTCAGCCTTATGAATATACAGATTCTTCTTTTCAAGTACGCCAAGGCTTTATGGCTATCGGGTCAGGAGAATTTGTGGGCAAGGGCTATCTACATAACAATGTCTATGTACCAGAAAAACATACCGATTTTATATTCTCTGCTATTGCAGAAGAGCTAGGTTTTATTGGAGGAGCATTTGTAATCGCGCTACTTTTTTTTGTTATCTATCGTATTGTCGTTATTACGGTAGTAGCGCGAGACCCCTTTATGACTTTAATGGGGGCAGGTATTTCAAGCTTACTAGCCTTTCAAATTACTCAAAATATCGGCATGACCATTGGGCTTTTACCTGTCACAGGTGTCACCCTACCCTTTTTAAGCTATGGCGGAAGTTCGTTATTATCCAATTTTATGCTTATCGGAATCGTCATGATCATTCATAATTCATATAAGGGGTATATGTTTAAAGTAGGAGACTGACAAAATGCAAGTAGAGACATGTATATGCTATTCTCTACTTGCTAAGTTAAGGGGGGATTAATTCGTTAAAAACTTATTCATACTTGCATTATATTGATCGATAAATAGCTTTGCCTCATTATATGGTAATCTTAAAGCAGCTAAAGCGGCACCACCTACCGGTAAGCTATAAGCACCCACGAAGTCATATTGATTACTATTCTTTTTATCAATAGCGATTAATTTTTTAGTAAATAGCTCCAATTCATTAAAAACGCCACCAGCTAGCACTACTTTGACTTGCTTATGTGCAAACGGGTTTTTTTTGTAACAAGCGTCTATACTTTGATAAAAAACATGGCACACTTGATCAATAATTGTATTGGCTTCTCCATCACCACGTTTAGCGCATTCAATTGCAACCTTACTTAAAGGTGATATGGTATCCCGCGGATGTCCTTCGCCATATACCACTTCAATTATCTGCGGAACGGATTGTAATCGAAAATATTCTAATACCGCTGCTGTTAGAAGCGTTTCAGGACCTCTTTTGTCGAATGCTTTAAATACCGCTTTTAATGTGCGAATGCCAATATCATAGCCACTGCCCTCATCATCAAAAATATAACCCCATCCTGCTGTACGCTCAATTCTTCCAGATGCATCTATACTGAGTGTAATCGCACCCGTACCAGAAATTTGTACAATGCCTGGCTGCCCCAAGGTTCCCGCATACAGCGCGTTCATTCCATCATTCGATAGTGATAGTTGACAGTCTTTCGGTAAAAGCGAGGTTAATAATGCATAGGTAATTTTCTCATTATTATTTTCTGTTACACCAGACAGGCCAGCATGGCACTTTGTAATGTGTTGAAATTCGTGAGGCTGTTGTCTTTTTAAATTATTTATTAATTCTGTTATCGTCTCTGTAAAATGCTCGAAGCTCATGGATGTGGGATTACTTTTGCCTGTTTCTGCTAGCGCCATAATTTGCCCATGACATGTTGAGATTGTTGCAATCGTTTTCGTTCCACCGCCATCTATTGCCAAAACATGCAAGTGCCTTCACCTCTATACAATTTTAATTGTAGATACAATTTCTCCTACCTCTACCCCTGCATCATTACGCACAAATGCAGGAGACAATGCTTTAATACGCTCAATTGTTTCTTGATTTGTATACTGCATTTGTTCCAATACAGAAGCAATTACATTGGGCCACGGACTTTCGGAGCCATTCATAATTTTCAAGGCAAAACTTACTCCTTCATTTCTTAGAGCAAAACAGTATACACCCTGTGCTCCGCCCTTCGCCACAATATTAGGGTCCTTTAATAATGCTGTACAAATAAAGTTTTGCGCTGCAATGATATGACTCTCTTGATTCATTACTGCTGTAAGTTTTATTACTGCTTCACGAATTAGTTCATCATCAATCAATTCTGGTCGTGCTAACTTTAAATAGGCAATGGCCATGTTTTTTAGCGGAATCGCAAAGACAGGCGCACCACAGCCATCAATCCCTGTACGAATTCTCTCTATTTCATATTCACTTAAATAAGCAATATATTTTTTTATCATCTGTTGCAGTGGATGTTCTGGATGACAATATTGCTTGACATCATAGCCATTTGCTAAACATGCAGTTAAAAATCCTAAATGCTTGCCCGCGCAATTATGAAAGAGTTTCCTCTTTTCAAATCCCTGTTGAATATACTGTGTTTTAGGTTCCTCATTTAATGGATAGGATGCTGCACAAATTAAATCATTTTCATTAATAGGGAGTTTTTCCAGCAAAGAGACTAATGCCTCTTGATGATAAATTTCGCCTCTTTGCGAAGCCAGAAATAATGCACTTTCATTTGAAGTAATCCCGTATTTTCCTATAAAATCAGTCATAAAAATGGGAATGGCTTGAAATGGTTTTGCTGCAGAACGAAAATACACAGGCTCATAGTCTTGACCTACAGAGACGAATTCTTCCTTCGTTAGATTCACAGCACTCATTTGTCCATAATGCACATTTTCCATTAATCCTGAACGATACTCCTTTAAAAATTCTGAGTAAGCCACGAATCAACCAACCTTTCTTTAAACAGACAGCAACTGCTTTTGTGCTTGTAATGCCGCTCCTTTAACAACCCCTTCTTTTAATTGATTGGAAAACTGCAAATCAAAGTAGGGTTGTAATTCCTTCCATATATACTGTTTACACTTTTCACTAAGTAGTTTTTGAAATGTCACATTGTGCTCAATAATTTCTCCACTGACGATGACAGCCTCTGGTTCGTATAAACAAACTAGATTATTGATGGCTATAGCTAGAAAAGTAGCTACATCTTGTTGAATATCGATCGCCCATTGCTCACCTTGATCAACACACTGCAAAATCTCTTCTATTGATTGAATATTAAGATTTTTAGGCGTTCTTTTTAAAAGCGTAACTTCAGAAACATACATCGATAAGCATCCTCTTTTACCACAGTGACACATTTCACCAAAGGGATTAATCGTTATATGACTTATTTCTCCAGCTTTATTTTGAATGCCACGATACACTTCTCCATTTAATAATATGGATGCTCCTATTCCCGTTCCAATTCCCACTAAAATACAATTTGAATACAGTGGCGTATAGATATCACCAATTTCAGCAATGATTTGCATTTTTAATTCATTATCTACGATGACTTCACAACCAAAAACACCATTTAAATCTTCTCTTATATGGCAGTTTTCCCACTTCAATTGCTCAGAGGAAACGATAATTCCTTCCTCGTTATTGATTACTCCTGGAATTCCTATCCCAATGCCTAGTAATTTATCCTGAGCAATCTGATATTCTGTCATGATATTTTCTATAGATCGTTTAAGTAGATATATAGCTTCTTCGTATTGATGCTTGATGCTACATTTGACTTCCTGAAAGGCAATAAGCTTCCCTAAGAAATCTAGTATACCTATTCGAATAGTAAAGCAGTCAATTTCTATCCCAATCGTATATAAAGCATCTTCTCGCATATGAATTAACGTAGGACGTCTACCAATGGCTGTTTCTTCCGATACCCCTTCAAGAATAAAGCCTTCCGCTTCTAGCTCCTGCACAATACGAGTAATGGTCGTAGGGCTCATTTTTGTATATTTTGATAATTGAATTCTTGAAATTGGCGCCATCTGCCTTATTGCGTCAAGCACAATATATTTATTTTGTCTTCGCATTTGTACTTGATCTTGCTTTTTCAAATTAGATTCAACCCCTATTTAAACTTTTCTATGAATTGTACAGCTTCTTTGATGTCTTTTTCGGGATTTGATCTCACTTCTCGTTCAATAGTTAAATAGCCATTGTATCCGATTTCTTGTAAAGCTGAAAAATAAAGCTCGAAATTGACATCTCCATGACCTAATGGAAGTTCTCTGAAAAACTCTCCATTTTCCACCATTTCTTCTATTTTATCATGAGATGTTCCAGAATCGTATCCTAAGTACCCGTACACATCTTTAGGATTCGTTAACTGCAGTTGAATACCATCCTTTACATGTGTATGTACAATATATTTCTTTAATAGTTTGACTCCAGCTACAGGATCATCTTTTGTTACCATCACCATATTGGCTGGATCAAAATTAACCGATACACCGTTCGTTGATAGCTTATCTAAAAACTCTTTTAATGTTTTACTCGTTTCTGGCCCTGTTTCAATCGCAAAATAAGCATCTAATGATGTAGCATATTGTCCTAATTCTTCACAAGCTTCCAGCATTGTTTGATAGATTGGGTCATTTTCATCTTCAGGAATAATACCGATATGGGTTGTAACAATGGATGTTCCTAGGTCCTTGGCTAATTGCAGTATTTCTTTCGATTTCTTTATTTTCCAAGCATTTTCTGCTTTATCTTGGAAGCCATGTCCTCCTAAATCTCCACATAAGGCGGAGATTTCTAGACCTAACCCTAAAATATACGCCTTCAATTCTGCTCTTTGTTCAGCATTTAGGTTATCGGGGTCCAACTCACCTGAAACGGCATACATTTGTACCCCCTGTGCCCCAA
The DNA here is from genome assembly GCF_027557635.1 of Lysinibacillus sp. JK80. Lineage (NCBI taxonomy): Bacteria > Bacillati > Bacillota > Bacilli > Caryophanales > Bacillaceae > Lysinibacillus > Lysinibacillus sp. JK80. The sequence continues at coordinate 2,551,600 of NZ_CP058997.1, forward strand.
CTTCTTTCGCCTTTAACAAACCTTCACGAATAGGTAAACGAAAGCTGTCTACTATCACACCGATTTTATTATCCAATTTCACCATTTTAATAAACAACCTCCTTTCCTTCAGTTGCAGAAATATAAATACCTTCTAAGATTTTCATAATTTCTACCCCATCCTCCACAGGTGCAACTGAATCATAATGATGAAGGCAACAATCAACAAATGAATTAATTTCATTTTGAAAGGCAGTTGCAAAATCAAAAGTTAGATCGTTAATTTGAGGATGAATATTTAAAATCGTATTATGCTCTTCACTTACAATTTTTAATTCAGGCTCTAGCTCTGCTCCACCATTCGTGCCATATAGCTTAATACTTATTTCATCTTTTAAAGCATGTAGTGTATAGGAAACGTCTACCATTAGCGATGCTCCATTCTCAAATGTAATGAGGGCATTTGCTAAGTCTTCTACTGTGTTTTTCGTTGCATCATAGTCTGCAGCCTTGTAGAAGGATAAATTTTCTATATGATTTCGATTTCCTAATTGATTGTAAGTATGACCTGTTATACGTTTCACCTTTGGTCTACCCATTAAGTACCAGCATATATCAATTACATGTACCCCTAGATCAATTAAAGGTCCACCGCCAGACTTATCAATTTCGGCAAACCAGCCTCCTGGATTCCCTAATCTTCTTAGGCAGGAAGCTTTGGCATAATAAATATCGCCCAATTTGTTATCGTCGATGAAGCTTTTCAGTACTTTGGTATTTGTTGCAAATCGTCTTACATAGCCCACTTGAAATACTTTCTGATGCTTTTCTGCAACCTTTTGGATATTTAGAGCCTCTGCATAAGTCATAGATAGCGGCTTTTCTATTAGAACATGTAAGTCATTTTCCAAAGCAAAAATCGCCAATTCTGCATGCGTATTATTCCATGTACAAATACTGACAGCATCCACATTTTTATCTGCGAATAGCTCTTCTTTTGAAGAAAAAACATGTGTTGCTCCAAATTGGGCTGCTTTTGCTTTGCCTCGTTCAATGGAAGCATCATACACGCCATATAATTCAACGTATGGATTATTCGTATAGGAACCTAAGTGAAAATCTGAAATAGAACCTGTGCCAATTACACAAACTTTTAATTTGTCCATGTGCTTTCCTCCTTTAGAGCTTGCATTCATTCCATAAACGACGTACATTATCCATCCCTATTTTTGAACCAACTTGGCAATCTTCCATCCCTTCAAACTCAATAGTAAGATAGCCATCATATCCACTGCCTTTTACGAGTTTAATAATTTCTCGAATATTTATATCACCATGCCCGACAATAGCACCTCTGATGTAGTTGTTATGAACTGTACGGAACCACTCGCCCTCACCTGGATTTTCATAATAAGGACGAATATAAAAATCTTTGAAATGCACTGTAGCAGCATAAGGAATGTTTTTCATAACACCAATGAGAGGCTCTTCATCAATACATAAAAAATTACCGATATCTAAAGTTGTTTTAAAGTTGTCTCTGTTTACCGCATGAATTAATTGTTGTACACGATCACTTGTTTGAACATTAAAGCCATGATTTTCAATCGTTGTCGTAATATTAAATTGTTTCGCGTAATCTGCAATTAACTGACAGCCTCTAACCATTTCTTCAAAATGCTCGTTGTAATAATGAATGGATGTTTGCTCCTTTGGTAAGGTAAAGAGAGTAACGTCATGGCGCATAATGTGAATACCCATGTGATGTACTACATCAATATGTTTCTTTAAACGTTCAACTTCTTCTAAAAAAGCTTCCTCCGTATCCTGAATAAAGTTAGCAGGTAACGAATAGGCGGATAACTCTAATCCTAGCTCTGCTGCTTTATCTTTAATTTCAGTTGCAAGTTCATAGTTATCTACAACCGTAAATTCATAGGGCACTAATTCTACATGCTGACCACCGTTGTCTGCTACCCATTGTAAAACATCTAGAACATCCATCTCTCCCTGTCTCATTTTTTTAACCATGCTGTATGTGCTTAACCCTATTTTCATTTATAAACATCCTCTCCATTAGTTAACAAAGTGACATGCAACACTTTGCTCTTCGTTAATTTTCCTCATTTCTGGTATAGCTTGCTTACATATATCTGATGCAAAGGGGCACCTTGTGTGGAAGGTACAACCACTCGGCGGATTTTTAGGATTTGGAATATCACCAGTTAAAACGATCTTCTTTTTTCGTAATGTTGGGTCTGCAATCGGTACGGAAGCAATGAGCGCTTGTGTATAGGGATGCTTTGGTTCATTAAATATGGTTTCTTTACGCCCAATTTCTACAATGGATCCTAAATACATAACCCCAATATAATGGCTAATATGTTCTACAACACTTAAATCGTGAGAAATAAAGAGATAAGATATTTTATATTCTTGCTGCAATTGCTTTAATAGATTCAATATTTGTGATTGTATAGATACATCCAACGCAGACACAGGCTCATCAGCAATAATTAATTTTGGCTTTGTTATTAAAGCACGGGCAATACCCAAACGCTGTCTTTGTCCACCACTGAACTCATGTGCATAGCGATCAGCATGTTCAGCATTTAATCCAACGACTTCCAGCATTTCAAGCACTAGTTTTTCACGCTCTACTTTCGAAAGTTTTGTATGAATTTCTAAAGGCTCTCCAACAAGCTCCTTGACCTTCATTCTTGGATTCAATGAGGCATATGGGTCTTGAAAAATCATTTGAACAGTTTGCCTTAAGTGCCTTAATTCAGATGGCTTTGCAGTAGCTACTTCTTTCCCATCCACAACGATACTTCCATTCGTTGGTGCTATTAATCTAGTAATTAATCTGCCCGTAGTAGATTTCCCACAACCACTTTCCCCAACTAAACTAAATGTCGTACCTTCTTCTATTTCAAAGGAGACATCTATAACTGCGTTAACATATTGCTTTTTTTGAAATAACCCTCCGGCTATTTGAAAGCTCTTTTTTAAATTCTCCACTTTTAATATACTGTTAGGCATTTACTTCCACATCCTTTTTCACATATAGCCAGCAGCTACATTGGCGTGTAGCTGAAATTTTTACTGTCGGTGGACTCTCCTGATGGCATATAGACATCGCTTGATTACAACGTGGAGCAAATTTACAACCATTCGGCATATTTTGTGGGGATGGTACTTGACCATTGATAGAATCTAATACTTCTTTGTTATCACCAATTTTCGGTACAGATGCAATTAAACCTTTTGTATAGGGATGCTTGGGGCTAGCAAATAATTCAAAGACATCTGCTTCCTCTACAACCTGCCCTGCATACATGACCACTACCCTATCGCACATTTCTGCCACAACACCTAAATCATGTGTAATTAATAAAATAGCTGTCTCATTTTCTTCCTTTAGCTTTTTCATTAGCTCTAAAATTTGAGCTTGTATCGTGACATCAAGCGCAGTGGTTGGTTCGTCGGCAATAAGTAAATTAGGGTGGCAGGCCATAGCCATTGCAATCATTACCCGTTGGCGCATTCCTCCTGAGAGCTGATGTGGATATTCATAAATGATTTCCTCGGCTCTTCCTATGCCCACGCTTTTTAACATTTGGATTGCATGATGCTTACTTTCGTTTTTCGGCAGCTTCAAATGCATCTCAATTGCTTCCATTAACTGCTTGCCTATTTTTAAGACAGGATTTAAAGAAGTCATGGGCTCTTGAAAAATCATGGCCATTTGCTTGCCACGAATCTTCCGAATTTCTGATTCGGACATTTTCGTCAAGTCATGTCCATTAAAATGTATAGAGCCATTGACGATTTTGCCTGTAGTACCGTGAAATAATTGCATGATGGATAACGATGTTAAGCTTTTTCCACTGCCCGATTCTCCCACTAAGCCTACTATCTCTCCTTTACGGATGGAAAAATTGACACCTCTTAAAATTTTGATTTCCTTATTATCACGCGTAAAGGACGTTTCTAAGTCAATTACTCGCAATACATGTTCTGGCATAGGCATTCTCCTTAATTATTTTTTATTTTTGGATCTAACACATCTCGTAATCCATCACCTATTAAGTTAAATGCTAGTACGGTTAAAAATATGGCAATACCTGGCATGATGACTACATGCGAAGATGTCCCTAAATAGTCGCGCCCACTACTTAGCATTACTCCCCACTCAGGCATTTCAGGGCTTGCACCTAAGCCTAAAAAACTTAAACCAGAAGCTGCTAAAATGGCTGTCCCTATACGCATTGTGACAAAAATGATTAACTCACTAATTGTTTCAGGGAAAATATGTTTCCACAGCACTCTAACATGCGATGCTCCCATAGATTGTGCTGCTTCTACATAGACATTCTCCTTCGCATTCAATGTAGCACCTCTGACTAAACGAGCAAAAGATGGCACACTAAAGATCATCACAGCAATGATGACATTATTAATACCAGGGCCCAATAAGGCTACAATGGCAATCGCTAATAATAAATCAGGGAATGAAAACAACACATCACAGCTACGCATGATGATTTTGTCAACCCACCCACCGAAGTAACCGCTAATTAAACCTAAAATAGTTCCTAGTATTAAGCCTAAAAATACGGCACTGAAACTCACCATTAAGGATATTTTTGCGCCTACTATTAAACGACTAAAAATATCTCGACCATACTCGTCCGTTCCTGCCAAATGACTTGCACTTGGTCCCTCTAATAAAGCATTATAATTCGGTTCAAAAGGATCGTAAGGTGCGATATAAGGGCCAATAATAGCGATTACAATTAACAATCCTATAAAGATACTTGCTACCAAAGCAGCCTTTTGTTTTTTAAAAGACTTCCAAAATTCTTTAAGAGGAGAGTATTTTCTTTGTGTATTTTGCACTTGGCTATTTTGCACAGTAGTTGGTGAAGTCATTTTGTTCCCTCCCTTAAGAATTTAATTGGATTTTTGGATTTAACACGGTATAAAGCACATCAACGATTAAATTGACTAAAATAAATTCAAATGCAAATAACAGCAGTGCAGACTGAATGACGGGATAATCTCGAAAGGCAATCGAATCAATTAAAAGTCGTCCCATCCCTGGAAAACTAAAGACTGTCTCCACTACCACCGATCCTCCTAAGAGAAATCCGAATTGCAGACCTGCTACTGTTACCACAGAAATCAAGGAATTTCTTAAAGCATGGGTCACAATAACGGAGTGTTCTTTCAATCCTTTTGCTCTCCCTGTTCTTATAAAATCTGCTTGTAACGTTTCAAGCATGGAAGAACGAGTAAATCGCGCAATCATTGACATAATGCCAGCCCCTAAAGTCAAGGAGGGCAAAATATAACTAGAAAAGCCATCTAATCCACCTGTCGGAAATAGCCCTAGCTGCACTGAAAATAATTGAATTAATAATAAGCCCAACCAAAATCCTGGAATTGAGATGCCAGAAACAGCCGTTACCATACCAAAATAATCAGGCCATTTGTTTTTATTGATGGCAGAAAGAACACCAATCACCAAACCCATTAATGTAGCCCAAAACATGGAAAGGAAAGTAAGATGAAGAGAAGGCATAAACCTTGTTTTAAACATATCTATGACAGGTAGTCCTGTTGTTAAAGATGTTCCAAGCTCACCCGTCACAAGATTTTTCATATAATCCATGTATTGTTTAAGAATGGGTTTATCTAAACCTAACTCATGGCGTACATTTTCAACATCTTCTAGCGTGGCATCCTTACCAGCTACTAATCTTGCAGGGTCACCTGGTATGAAATGAATAAATAAGAATGTTAATATAGAAATGACAATTAATATCGGTATCATTTCAACAGTTCTTCTTGCTATATACTTCCACATGTGGCCTTCCTCCTTTCTATTTTTATGGAAAAGGAATTGACGAGCATCAATTCCTTTTACTGTTCATTACTCCACTTTGGCATTCTTCACATCAAGCCCACCTGTAGGGTTTACTAGCACACCGCTCACATTTGAACGTACACCATATACAACTTCATCTACCCCTAAGAAAATCCAAGGTGTATCTTGATAAACGATTTCCTGTAATTTTTCATATAATTCAGCTTGGCGATCTACATCTGAAATGGAGTTAGCTTCATCCATTAATTGATCTGCCTCCGTGTTATGATAGTAAGCTGTATTTGCACCATTCGGTGGGAATGATACGCTATGGAAAAGAGGCTTTGTTGCATTCGTTATATCCGAAGCATACGCTGACCAACTCACATACCACATTTGTAATTTCGCATCATCTGGTGTTTGTGCACCATAGATTTCGTCTGATAAAGTTCCTTCTTCCATCGATTTAATTTCTACTTTTACACCGATTTGACCTAACTGTTGTTGAATAAACTGCATACCCTTCATCGTATCCGAGTTCGTGTTCCCCCAGATTTCAATATCGAAACCATCTGGATAGCCTGCCTCAGCCAATAATTCTTTTGCCTTTTCAATATTGTGTTCATACATTTTTTGCTGCTTATAATAAACGGTTTTGGAAGGAATAATAGAGTCTAATGGTAAACCAAGCCCTGCATTCACCACTTTTAAATAAGCATCCTTGTCCACGGCGTAGTTAAAGGCTTGTCGAACTTTAATATCATCCAAAGGTTTTTATAGGTATTTAATGAAACGTAATGGGCAATTGTAGAAGGAACCTTATTTACCTCTACATCTTTACTATTAGAAAGCTCATCAATATTTTGTGCTGGCACTGGATAGATAACCTGAGCATCGCCCGCTTTAGCATCGCTACGCGCGAGCCGTTTTCTGGCACTGGTTTATAGGTGATTTTAGCAACACGTTCTCCACCATCCCAATAGCCATCAAAGTTTTCAATTGTTAAATGGTCTCCTTGTACCCATTCAACAAATTTATATGGTCCTGTACCAACAGGTTTTTTAGGTATGTCTGCTGAATTTTCTTTAATCATTTTTGGACTAATCATTTTGGCAACTCCGAAACGTGTAATCATTGGTCCATATGGTTCTTTTAAAGTAACTTTAATTTCATAGTCGCCTAGGATTTCAACAGCGCTGATTAAGCTAAAACCACGAGAATATAAACGTAAGCTTTCATCATTCATGATTCGTTCAATGTTGACCTTTACAGCTTCAGCATTAAACTGCTCCCCGTCATGAAAAGTAACTCCTTCTTTAAGTTTGAATGTATAGACTAGCGCGTCTTCACTAATTGAATAGTCATCTGCTAGAACCTTAATAATTTGACCATCTGCATTAAAGCCTAACAATCCTTCTAGCATTGTCTCCTGTACAGAACTCGAATTCGTATCCCCTGTGTTATGTGGATCCATTGAAATAAAGTTTTCATTTACAGCGATAACAAGTTCATTTTTTGAACTAGCTGTACCTGAATCTGTAGTAGACTTGTCCCCAGTATTTGATGCGTTAGAATTGTCTTTCTCTGCGCATGCTGCTAAAAGCAACGTACATAGAATTACAAAAACCAATTTTTAACATAATTCATCTCATCTACTCCCTTTGTAAAAATCTATAAGAATATTTCTTAAAACTTAAATTAAGAAATATAATTACCAAAAAACATTTATTTTCTCCACTGATGAAAATAAGTAGGCAAAAAATAAACTATATTTTCTTACGATTAGACAATTCAATTCAGGAAAAATTGCTCCCTCAACTATCACAATTGCTTTTAATCAGAAAGTATAGTTCAAAATACAAGGTGTATTTATTCCACTGCTGAAAATAAATGATTAAAAAAATATTCCCTCTCAGGACATTTTTATTATCAGAAAATTAATTATTTTTTAACAACTATAAACTATGAAATCTATTATTTCCACTATTTTTTAAATAAATTTCAGAATTTTATAATTATTTTTATAGAACTATAATAATTATCCCTAGAATTTTTGTTGCCTCAAAGGCCAATAATAAAAGTTCTAAAAGCCCTTATTACATGGCTTTTAGAACCTACATGAATAGTTGCTATAGCGTATTTATACTATTCACAACCACATTTAGTATGCGGTCAAGATCTTCTTGTGCAATATTAAGTGGTGGTGATAACGTTAAGACATTATTAAACCCTGCTACAGTAGCTCCATTTTTCCCAATGATGACCCCTTGCCCTTTACATGCTGCAATGACAGCATTCACTTTCTCCACAGGTAAAGGTTCTTTCGAAACTTTATCTACCACTAATTCAATTCCAATCAATAAGCCTTTGCCTCGTACATCTCCTACATTTGGGTGAGGCTGTAATTCTTGTTGCAGTGTTTTTAGTGTTGCTGCACCAATTTCCTTGGAACGGTCAAATAAAGCCTCTTGCTCAAGAATCTCAATATTTTTTAATGCGACTGCACATGCCACCGGTGAGCCACCGAATGTATTTACATGGCGGAAATAGCCGTATGCATCTGATCCAGTAAACGCCTCATATATTTCACGCTTTACCGCTGTAGCTGATAATGGTAAATAGGCACTTGTAATTCCTTTGGCCATTGTAATAATATCAGGCTTTACACCATAATTCATAAATCCAAATGGCTTCCCTGTACGACCAAAGCCACAAATAACCTCATCCACAATCATTAAAGCGCCGTGTTTTTTGCATACTTCTTCAATACCTTTTAAATAGTTTTCTGGAGGCATAATGACACCCCCACCTGTAATAATAGGCTCTAAGATCATTGCTGCAATTGTATCGCTCAGCTCCCATGTCATCGTTTTGTCTACGGCCCTTACACTCGCTAAATCTAATGGCGCAATAGTCTCACTTTCATGCTCACGATATTGATCAGGTGGTGCAACATGGATAAAGCCAGGTGATAGAGGCTCATATTTATATTTACGCTCCGCCTGCCCTGTTGCCGCTAATGCACCGAAGGAATTCCCATGATAAGCACGGTAGCGAGAGACGATTTTATAGCGCGAGCTTTGTCCTTTTTGCTGATGGTATTGTCGAGCTATTTTAAAAGCTGTTTCATTCGCTTCTGAACCACTGTTAGAGAAGAAAATAACATAATCTCCACCAAGCATTTCATTAAGTTTTTCGGCTAGTTCCACGGCTGGTAAATGTCCCTGAGATAAAGGTGCATAAGCATTTTTCATCATTTGTTCATGGGCTGCATCCGCTAATTCTTTACGACCATAGCCAACATTGACACACCATAGCCCAGCCATCGCATCAATATATTCCACACCATCTGTATCAGTAATTCTTGCACCATCAGATTTCTCTACTACATACGTGGCTTGTGGATTATAGGGTTTCATCGAATGCCATACATATTGCTCATCCTTTGCTAATACATCACTTTTAAGATTGATCTGCGTCATCGCCAAACACCCCTCATTATTATTTTAGTTTTTCGCATCGTTATTACTTGGGAACGCAAAGGAGCTTGCTGTATCCTCTGTCTCATCGGGCCAACGTTCAGAAATCGTTTTTGCCTTTGTAAAGAACCTCGCCTGATCTGGACCAAACATATGCCCTTCACCAAACTTAGAGCGTTTCCACCCACCAAAGTTATGATAGCCAACTGGGATTGGGATTGGCACATTTACCCCTACCATACCCACCTCTATTTCTTCTTGGAATTTACGCGCTGCCGCACCACTGCTTGTAAACATTGTGACACCATTGCCAAGCTCATGATCATTTATTAAATCAATAGCCTCTTGTAGTGAATCAACCCCTACTACAATACGTGCTGGACCAAAGACCTCCTCTTTGAAGATCGTCATTTCTGGTGTGACATGATTAAGTAATGTAGGACCAAGATAAAAACCATTTGACGATTCACATACTTTTGGATTTCTTCCGTCGATGACAAGATTCGCTCCTTCACTGACTGCCCCATCGATATAACGTATAATCGTTTCCTTTGATTGTTTAGTGATAACAGGACCAAAATCGACGTCTTGCTCTGTAAAAGGCCCTACCTTTAGTTCGGAAATTTTATTTTTCAATATTTCCGTAAATCGTTGCTCCGTATCCTTCCCTACAACGAGTGCACCAGAAATAGCCATGCAACGCTGAGATGCTGCGCCATATGCTGCTCCTAAAAAGGCATTTGCTGTCTGTTCTAAATTGGCATCAGGCATAACAATCATAAAGTTCTTTCCACCACCAAATGCAGCGACTCGTTTATTGTGCTTTGTCCCAGTTTGATAGATATATTCAGCAACAGGCGTTGAGCCAACAAATGAAATTGCTTGAATCTCTTTATTTTCTAATAGTTCATCGACTGCCTCTTTATCTCCATTAACCACTGTCCAAATACCGTCTGGTAGACCTGCCTCTTTCCATAATTGGCTCAAATATAATGCTGAAATAGGTACACGTTCAGATGGCTTTAGAATAACTGCATTTCCTACCGCAACAGCCATACTTGTAATAGCCAGTGGTACCATAACAGGGAAATTAAATGGTGCAATGGTTGCTACTACACCAAGAGGCGATTTGGCAGAAAAAGCATTAATATTTCCACCTACATTGACGGAATACTCTCCTTTTAGCATTTGTGGGGCACTGATCGCCATATCCACAGATTCAATACCACGAACAATTTCACCTTTCGCATCTTCCTTAGTTTTTCCACTCTCTTGGCAAATCACATTGATAAGTTCTTCCTGTCTTTCTACTAACAGCTGACGGAAACGATGTAGCACTTCTACCCGCTTCCCAATTGATGTTTTTTTCCATGCTGGAAAGGCTTCCTTAGCTAACTGAATAGCATGCTTTACCTCGGCTCTTGAAGCAAGGGGTACTCTTGCAATAACCTCACCTGTTGACGGATTATATACTTCAGAGAATCTGTTACTTGTACCTGCTACCTCTTCTCCTTTGATAAAATGTGTTAGCGTTTTCATTTCTTGTTGAACTGTCATAATTGACCACTCCTTTTTTTCGTCTTATTGTTCAAAATCAAACTTGTCTTTTGTGAAAAGGGAACTTGATTCATCGGCTTGTTTGATCACCTTTTTCTTTTGAGTCAGCATATAGAAAATCATCACAATGGCCACAATAACGCATGTAAATAAAATTTGTGAGCGCATAGACTCTATAAAGAACATCGCAATGAGTAATGCTGTTGTTGCTACTATTGTTAAATATGTTAAATATGGAAATAGCCACATTTTCACCTTTAATAGCTCTGGATTTTCTTGCTCAATCTTCCGTCGCATTCTTAACTGTGAAAAGGCAATGATTAAATAAAGAATCAACGTAATAGCACTACAAGAACTTAATAAAAACATAAATACTTTATCTGGCGACACATAGTTCATAATGACCGCAATATATGAGAAAAATGTTGCGGCAAGTATGGCATTAACAGGTGCACCATTTTTATTTAATTTTAAAAATGCCTTTGGTGCTTCTCCTTTTTCCGCTAAAGAAAATACCATTCTTGATGTAGCATATAGTGCTGAATTTAGGCATGATAATACAGCAGTTAAAACAACAAAATTCATAATTTGTGCGGCTGCAGGAATACCAATATAATCAAGTACCGCTACATAAGGACTTGTTAAAATATCTGAGGAATGCCAAGGCAATAGCGTCACTACAACTGCAATAGAGCCTACATAGAAAATTAAAATACGCCAAGTAATAGAATTGGTAGCTTTTGTGACAGCGGCTAACGGTTCATCCGATTCACCAGCAGCAATCGCAACGATTTCTGTCCCCATAAATGAAAAAATAACGATAACGACACCCATTAGAACAGCGCCAAAACCATTTGGTAAAAAACCACCCTGTTCAACTAAATTGGTCATACCAACAGCATTAAAGTTTGGAGCAATACCAAAGATAATAAAAGCACCAAGACCTAGAAAAACGACTATACTTGCAACCTTAATAAGAGAGAACCAATACTCAAACTCACCAAAAGCTTTGACAGAAAGAACATTTGTTAATGTAAGTGCTACAGTTAATAACAGACTTAAAAGCCATAAAGGAATCCCATCGTACCAATATTGAATAATGGCAGCTGCTGCTGTTGCCTCTAAAGCAATAGCAATCACCCAGAAAAACCAGTACAACCATCCAATCATAAAACCTGCCCACGGACCAATGGCTTCATGTGCATAGTGAGCAAACGATCCACTCGTTGGATTGACTGCCGCCATCTCACCTAGCATACGCATAACTAATACAACGATAATTCCTGCAAATATATACGATAAAATTGCCCCTGGACCAGCTAGGTTAATGACCGAGCCACTCCCCATAAATAGTCCAGCACCGATTACACCGGCAATCGCAATCATCGTCATATGCCGCTTCTTTAATCCTCTTTGTAAATGCGTTTGTTGCCCCATATCTGTCACCTCTTTTAGTAGATTGCTTGATCGCTTACAAAAATCTTACATCTTTCATAACGTTGAAGTAATAGACAAACTGTAAAATTCTATACTTTTGTTTTATACATAATGTAAAATAGACTAAATATTCTTAAAATAATTTTTAAACGATTTTATGAGTAAATTTTTAGCGCCAAGCAGAAATTATTGAATTCCAACCACAGACACGCATGTCAAAAGGAGGGGCAAAAATGAGCCCATTTCAACTAAAAGTACTAGACGTTTTACAGAATAAATATTTTCAAAATGCAGAGGTAGTTGCAGGTCATGAGGGATTAACAAGGAGCGTTAAATGGGCACATGTACTAGAAATCATACATGTTGATAATTTTTTAGTTGGTGAAGAGTTAGTATTAACTACAGGGCTTAGTCTCCAACATAGTATTGAGGACTTTGTATCCTTTATAGAAGCCATCATTCAAAAAAATTGTGCAGCACTTTGTATTGAATATGGCACCTCTATTCAAGCAGTACCTGAAGCGATTTTAACACTTGCCAACCGCCACCAGTTTCCTATTATTGTTTTCCATGAAGCAGTTCCTTTTGTTCGTATTACACAGGATTTACATAGTCAAATTATCAATCAGCAATATCTATTGATTTCTTCACTAGAAGCTTACTCACAAACATTGAACAAAAATGCAGTATTGGGACAAAATACGGACGATATTTTACAAAATATGTTTAATGAATTGAAAATACAAATTATGTTTTCCATTAAGGGAAGAGAACCTGTCTTTTTCCCGAATATGGCTCATAAAAAGCGGCAGCAATTCCTAACATTGAATACATCGTCTCAGCAATTTAAACATGAGCCTATTTTTCTATTTGATCAACATTATGCCGATTTATCAATTTATCGAGAAGATGGGCTTTTCTCCGAATTTGAATTATTAATATTAGATCGCACGGCAACAGCGTTGGCACAGCTTTTAATGCGAGAGTTCTATATTGAGGAAAAAAAGAATATTGAGGATGCTTCGATTTTAGCTGATTGGATTGATCAAAAACTATCTAAGGAGGAAATCTATAAATTTATCGTTACACATTATACTAACTATACACAATCCAGTGGCACTGTCTTTATTTTGGCTTCTCCTAATACCTTGACAAAGGCACAGGAGGATGTAGTCTATAGTAAGCTTTATTATCGTAATCTCTTTGAGCAACATGGCTTTATTCCATTTTTATTTGAAAGAAAAAGCTATGTTATTTTTATTTTACTGCATACAAAAGATAGTAAAGCCATTCGTGATATGTTAAACAACATGTTTTCCTCTTTGGTCAAAACTGAATTTTATAAAAAGCAGCAGGCACAAGGTTATCAGATAGCTATTGGGAAGGTCGTTTGTGATGTGGATAAAATTCCTAAAAGCTATCAAACTGCACTGGAAACCTTATATATTTGTCGAAAAGTACAAACGTCCTCGTTCTTTTATGATGATCTGCATTTATATCATTTAATCTATAAATTACAAATGCAGGTGGATTTACAGGAAGTGATTTACGACTATTTACAGCCCGTTATTGAATACGATGAAAAATATAATAGTAAGCTTCTCGAAACATTGCAGGTGTATTTACAAACAAATGGCTCTAAACAGCAAACAGCGAATCAATTGTTTATTGTTCGTCAAACACTCTATCACCGCTTAAAAAAGCTTGAAAGTTTACTTGGTAAAAATTTTATGAACGGGCATAACCGCATTACACTTGAATTTATGCTACTAGCCAATTCATTAATCGAGGATAAGAGCTAGAAAAAAGTTGGCACGCTTAAAAGGTTAACTCCCCTCCTAAGCGTGCCCTTTATTACCCTTTCACAACTACATCGTGATACAGTCCTGGTCTACGATCATCGTAAACAGGAATTCTTCCACGTACTTCATCGACAATAGAAAAGTCTACATCGATCACTGCTACTTCCTCATCCTCAGCACCTACCCATAATACTTCTCCCCAAGGCTGAATAATCATAGACTGCCCATTAAAATTTTCTACCTTTTTCGAAATACGATTTACTGCAATGACAAAGCATTGATTTTCAATTGCACGAGCCTGTAGCAACGTTTTCCAATGGTCAATCCTTGGAGTTGGCCACTGCGCTGGTACAAATAATACCTTTGCTCCTTGTAATGCATGTGCACGTAACCATTCTGGGAAGCGAATATCATAGCAAATGACACCAGCAGCTTCAATATCATCTAAAGCAAAACGATTCATTTCATCCCCTGCTTCCAAGTAAAGATGCTCGTCCATTAAACGGAAAAGATGTGCCTTGCTATATTCCCCAACAAGTTCTCCATTACGATCAAAGGTATACATCGTATTATAAAATTTATCGCCTTTCTTTGTTGAAACAGAGCCCCCTACAATATGTACATCAAGTTCCTTAGCAAGTTTAGCCAAAAAGGCCTTTGTCCGCTCACCATTGATATCTGCTAGCTCAGGCAGTTTCTCTAAAGCATAGCCTGTATTCCACATTTCAGGTAACACTATGATTTCTGCCCCATTTTTTGCAGCTTCACGAATCTTATCCTCGGCACGTTCAAAATTTTCTTCAACTTTGCCAAAGCCAACATTTAATTGAATACAACCGATTTTCATCTCTATTCCTCCTCTAGACAATTAACAGAAAAAGTAATACTATTTGCTTCATATTCTTCAATAATAATTATTATATTCTGAAAAAGGTGATCATGCATGGAATTCTCTAAAAAACTACAGCAACTACCCACTCAATTTTTTGCAGCACTCGTTCAAAAAGTAAACTTGGCTCTAGAAGAAGGGCGTGATGTCATTAACCTTGGGCAAGGAAATCCCGATCAGCCAACGCCTATTCACATCATTCAAGCATTACAGGAAGCAGCTGAAAATCCTCAAAACCACAAATATTCACCATTTAGAGGTCTCGCTGAATTACGCCAAGCTGCTGCGGACTTTTATCAACGTGAATATCAGGTAGAACTAAATCCAGATACAGAGGTAGCGATTCTTGGTGGAACAAAAATTGGTCTAGTTGAGCTACCTTTAGCTGTGTTAAACCCTGGTGACACGATGCTCTTACCAGATCCTGGCTATCCAGATTACCTATCAGGTGTTGTACTAGGAGACGTCAATTTTGAAGTAATGCCCCTTTTTGCTGAAAATGATTTCTTACCTGATTATCATGCATTACCTGATGAAGTGAAAGAAAAAGCAAAGCTTCTTTACTTAAATTACCCGAACAACCCTACAGGTGGTACAGCATCACTTGCGTTTTTTGAAGAGACCGTTCGCTTTGCGAAGGAGCACAATATTATCGTATCACATGATTTTGCTTATGGGGCAATAGGATTTGACGGTAATAAACCAGTTAGCTTCCTTCAAGCAAAGGGTGCAAAAGAAGTAGGAGTTGAAATGTATACATTATCGAAAACCTATAATATGGCTGGCTGGCGTATAGGCTTCGCTGTAGGGAATGCCGAGATTATTGCTGCTATTAATCTAATCCAGGATCATCTGTTTTGTAGTCAATTCCCTGCCATTCAACAAGCCGCAGCAGTAGCACTGACGGCTTCCCAACAATGTGCATGTGAACTACGAGCTACTTATGAGCGTCGCCGCAATGTACTCATTGAAGAAGCTCGAAGAATTGGCTGGCATGTTACGGCTCCAAAAGGCTCCTTCTTCGCATGGCTCCCTGTACCATTAGGCTATACAAGTGAACAGTTTGCTGATCTTTTGCTCGAAAAAGCTGATATCGCTGTAGCAGCAGGTAATGGCTTCGGTCAATATGGTGAAGGCTATGTTCGCGTAGGATTGCTGGTTAGTGAGGAGCGCTTACGTGAAGCAATCCATAGAATCGAGCAATTACAATTGTTTAAAAGATAATGACGCCATATCCTGTAGCTATCCCTAGCTACAGGATTATTACTATTATTCAATTTTCCTTGGTTGCCCTAAACCATTTTCTAATGGATAAAATTGAACATGACCTGTTTCATCATCCCATTTTCGAATATGTTGAATCCCTTGTACCTCTGCCAACACGATATCAGCAGTAATAACAGGGTTGCCCCCTTTTATTAAATGCCCACCTGATACAACACCCCATTGATCGCTCATAGAACCATGGAAATGTGTCTCATATCCACCATCTCGCTTACACACCACACCTGAACCTTGAATAAATTCTAATGGTCCCTCTTTTTCAATCACATCACTAAAACGAACTTGAATTTGAACTGTTGCATCTGGCACTAAATAAACAAAGCTACTTTTTTGAAAGCTGCCAATACAGCTTACAATTGTTGCTGACTCTATACTATTCTCTTCGCAAAGCGCTTCAATCCCTTCAATGATATCTGTTCCCGTTAGAAAACGAGCACTAATAACCTTACCAAATGAACCTATACCATAATTAACTCTTACAGACATTGTTATCCCTCTTTTGCGTCGAAATATTATAATTATATAAAAAATTTAAAAATTATTTATTGACTTACTATACCCTATAAATTATATTAGTTCTATCGGAATTACAAAAAAATATTATAAATCTCTTATCAAGAGTAGCTGAGGGACTGGCCCTATGAAGCTCGGCAACCTCCTTTTTAAAGGAAGGTGCTAAATCCTGCAAACGATCTTCGTTTGATAGATAAGAGAGGACATCTTTTCATGAGCCTCTCTTAATTTGTAAGAGAGTTTTTTTATTTTCAAAAAACCGATAAAAACAATCTTGGAGGTATTTTCATGAAAAAGAAAAATAAATTTTTAGTAGGTTTAGCAAGTTTAACATTAGTAGCGGCTTTAGCAGGCTGTGGCTCTAAAGAAGATAGTAAAAGCCAAGCTGAAGGAATTGATGAAAAGAAAATCGTTGTAGGCGTCACTTCTGGTCCACACGAACAAATTGCAGAAGTAGCCGCTAAAGTAGCAAAAGAAAATGGGCTAAAAGTTGAACTAAAATCATTTTCTGACTATGTTTTACCTAATACATCCTTAGCTGAAGGTGATCTTGATGCGAACAGCTATCAACACGAGCCTTTCCTAGATACATTTAATAAAGACCATGATACAGATTTAGTACCAGTGGGCAAGACGATTTTAAATCCAATGGGTATCTACTCTGAAAAATATAAATCCTTTGATGACATTCCTGACGGTGCAACGTTTGGCCTACCAAATGACCCAACGAATGGAGCACGTGCCCTCTTTGTTTTACAGGAAGCTGGCTATATTAAGTTAAAAGAGGGTGCAGACTTAACAGCCTCGATCCGTGATGTAGAAGAAAACATAAAGAATTTAAAATTCATTGAATTAGAGGCAGCTCAAATTCCTAAACAACTTAGTGAAGTAGATGTAGCAGCTATTAATACAAACTTTGCACTAGAGGCTGGCATTAACCCTAAAGATGACTCTATTTTATTGGAATCTACTGATTCTCCATACGTGAACTATATTGTTGTACGTGCTGAAAATGAAAATGATCCAACAATTAAAAAGTTCGTTGAGGCTTACCAATCTGACGAAGTGCGTCAATTCATCGAAGAGGAATTCAAAGGTTCTGTAATCCCTAGCTGGTAATATGTTCAGAAAGCTTCTATAAAGCCGAAGAATCTGCTGAAATTCCCCAATGGGAAGACGAGCAGATTCTTGCTTTTTAGAAGGTTGAGAAAGGAGCAAACAATCGCATGATTCAATTACAAAATATCTCAAAAGAATTTAAATCGAAAAAAGGCATCATAAAAGCTGTGGATGGCATCAACCTTCACGTAAAAAGGGGACAAATTCATGGTGTAATCGGCTATAGTGGTGCTGGTAAAAGTACACTCATTCGTTGCGTTAATCTACTAGAACGTCCTACAGCAGGAAAAGTAGTGATAGACAATGTAGACATTACGACCCTTTCTCTTCACGAATTACGTCAAACACGCCAAAAAATCGGGATGATCTTCCAGCACTTTAATCTCTTAAAAACAGCAACAGTTTACAATAATATTGCAGTTCCCTTAAAGCTACTAGGCTATAAAGAGGCGGAAGTAAAAAACCGAGTAGCTAAGTATGCTGAAATTGTCGGTTTAACAGATAAACTAGATAGTTACCCAAATCAACTTTCAGGTGGTCAAAAACAGCGTGTGGCTATTGCACGTGCCTTAGCACAGGAACCAGAGATTTTACTTAGTGACGAAGCAACAAGTGCACTTGATCCTGAGACAACGGAAGCCATTCTTGAATTGTTGTTAAAAATTAATCGTGAATTAGGCATTACGATTCTGCTCATCACACATGAAATGAATGTAATTCAAAAAATTTGCGATGAGGTTTCTGTTCTAGAATCAGGGAAAGTTGTGGAATTTGGCACAGCGATTGAACTTTTTGCGAAACCGAAGCACCCTACAACGCGAAAGTTTTTGAATACAATTTCACAACGTAATTTATCCCCTTCTCTTATTGAGCAATTAAATGTTTCAGGAAGTGTAATCCGTTTAACATTCCTTGGTGAAAGTACTGGTAAGCCATTATTAGCAGAAGTCACTAAGGTATATGATGTGCAACCAAATATTTTAACAGCTAATATTATTGAATTAAAAAACGGTATTGTCGGCAATATTGTGGTGCATTTACATGGCGAAACGCAGATTGTCCAAAAGGCGTTAACGTATTTTTCAGAAAATGGCGTGGCAGTGGAAGAATTAGGAGGTGCGTTCAATGAGTAGTATCCAAAGCTTCTTTACAGATTGGTCAGATGTTATTGGCAAAGCAATTATCGAAACATTTCAAATGGTCGGAATTTCATTATTTTTCTCCATTCTGATTGGCATTCCATTAGGGCTATTAATCGTTTTAACACGACCAGGACAATCCTTTGAAAATAAATTTTTCTATCAGTTTTTTAATCTATTTATCAATATTGTTCGCTCTGTTCCATTTATCATTTTACTATTCTTCATCTTACCTTTTACCAAGTTAATTGTAGGTACAACAATTGGTGTTAAAGGTGTAATCGTTCCACTAGTTGTTTACACAGCTCCTTATATTGCACGACTGATGGAGTCTGCGCTTTTAGAAGTGGATTCCGGAGTAGTAGAAGCCTACACAGCCATGGGTATTAAACGTCGCCATATCATTTGGCATGTCCTATTACGTGAAGCGCGACCATCTATTATTTTAGGCTTAACAATTGCCACAATAGGATTAATTGGTGCAACAGCAATGGCAGGAATGGTTGGTGCTGGCGGTTTAGGTGACCTTGCCTATCGTTATGGTCATTTGCGCTATGAGGTTGATGTGATGTATGCAACTGTCTTTATCTTAATCATCCTTGTGCAGAGCATTCAATCCATTGGTAACCGCTTCGCCGCGAAGTTGAAAAAAGATTAAGAGGAGAATGAAGATGACAAACGAAATTTATGTAGAGAAAAATGGCTATATTGCAACGTTAGTATTAAACCGCCCGGATAAACGGAATTCTTTATCAAGGGCAATGTTTCAAGCCATAGTAGACCAACTAGAGCTGCTCCGTATAGATTCTTCCATCAAACTTTTAATTGTTCGCGGTGTCAATGAAGTAGCCTTTTCTTCCGGTGCAGATATTAGCGAGTTTTTAGATGTTCGTTATGCTACAGACAATGCTAAAGCCTATAATGAATTGGCTCTAAAGGCGATCGATGCTCTCTATAAATTTCCACACCCGACAATTGCTATGATTCAGGGCTTAGCAATTGGTGGTGGCTTAGAGTTAGCAAATGCTTGTGATTTTAGAATAGCAACGCCTAAGAGTAAGCTAGGCATTACCGCTGCAAACATAGGTATTGTCTATAATTTAGAAAGCACGAAACGTCTCATCAATATTGTTGGTGTCGCTAAGGCAAAGGAAATTTTGTACACAGCAACTATTTTTACAGCTGAAGAAGGAAAAAATATTGGTTTAATCACGGCCCTACACGAACCAGAGGAAATTGATGAGGCGACATTGCAATTCGCTGAACATTTATTAAGTAAATCATCCATTGCAAACGCAGGCATCAAAAAAATTATCCAAGCAATTGTTGATGGTGAAATTGAAGAAAACGATGAGCTGGCACAGTTAGTTTTGGATTCATTTAGTTCAGACGATTATAACGAAGGTATTCAAGCCTTTTTAAATAAAAGAAAGCCTATTTTCAATAAATAAGTGAGGTAGTAACGATGACAAACATAACTGATGGCGATCTACTCTTAAAAAATATAACTGCACAAGCCCCCTTCCCCATTTGCTTTGCAGATTTAGAAAAGGCCGTAGCGGAAAAAATCGATGCTGGCCCTTTTGGCTACATCCGTTCAGGTGCTGGCGGTGAACAAACACTGCGCAATAATCGTGCAGCTTTTGAGAAGTATTCCATTGTTCCCCGATTTTTAAATGATGTGTCACACGTTGATACATCGGTTCATTTGTTTGGTAAAACATATCCAACTCCTTTGCTTTTTGCTCCTGTGGGCATGAACGGAATGGTTCACGATGAAGGTGAGCTTGCCGTTGCACGTGCCGCCCAGTTTTTAAATATCCCTTATATACAAAGCACTGTGTCCACTTTTGCTCTTGAAGAAGTTGCTCAAGCTGCGCCTTCTGCAACAAAATGGTTTCAATTATATTGGTCTACTAATGAAGAAATTGCTTTTAGCATGGCTGCACGTGCGGAGGAAGCTGGATTTGAAGCGATCGTTTTAACTGTCGACACCGTAATGCTAGGCTGGCGTGAAGAAGATGTACGCAATCAATTTTCACCATTGAAGCTAGGCTATGCAAGAGGAAATTATATGAATGATCCTGTTTTTACAGCCACTTTACCTGATGATTCATTCGAATCCTACGTACAAGGTGTCTTGCAAAATGTCTTCCACCCAACACTTAATTGGGAGCATGTTCGAGAGCTAAAAAAACGCACCAACCTTCCTATATTATTGAAGGGAATTTTACATCCTGAAGATGCAAAACATGCTATCGACAATGGTATTGATGGCATTATTGTATCAAACCATGGTGGCCGTCAATTAGATGGTGTGATTGGTTCACTTGATGCCCTTCCTGCTATTGTGAAAGTTGTGAATGGACAAATTCCTATTATATTAGATAGTGGTATATATCGTGGCATGGATGCCTTAAAAGCACTTGCTTTAGGAGCGAATGCAGTTGCAATTGGACGTCCTTTCGTCTATGGACTAGCCCTTGAGGGACAACAAGGTGTCGAAAAGGTGATGACCAATCTTTATGATGAATTAAAGGTTTCTATCGCATTAGCCGGTGCTACCTCTGTCAAAGGATTACGCAACATCACATTAGTCAAACAGGATGGGACTGAGGGTAAATGAAACAAGCATTACAAGGATTAAAGGTTATCGATTTATCACAAGTCTTAGCAGGTCCCTATTGCACCATGGTATTAGCAGATATGGGTGCAGAAGTTATCAAAATTGAAAAATACCCAAATGGAGACGATACCCGTACAATGGGTCCATTCGTTAATGAAGAAAGTCATATGTATATGATGGTTAATCGTAATAAAAAAGGTGTCTGCATCAATTTAAAAACGACTGAAGGACTGACTTTATTTAAAGAATTGATTCAATCTGTTGATGTACTTGTGGAAAATTATCGACCAGGTGTCACGAAAAAGCTTGGTATTGATTATGACACATTAAAAGCCATCAATCCTGGCCTAATTTACTGCTCTATTTCTGGTTATGGTCAAACAGGTCCTTATAGTCAAAAGGGTGGCTATGATATTATGGCTCAGGGTCTGAGTGGCTTAATGCATATGACAGGTGAAGCAGATGGACGACCTGTAAAAGTTGGCTTTGCGGTGAATGATATTGCTGCTGCACAAACAGCCTTACAATCGATTTTAATGGCCTATATTTATAAGCTTCGTAGTGGTGAAGGTCAATATATTGATGTGTCCTTAGTGGAGTCAGGTCTTGCGTGGACTGTTTGGGAGGCCGCTGCTTACTTCGGAAAGGGTGAGTTACCTGAGCGAACAGGAACCGCCCATCGTGTGTCTGCGCCCTATCAAGGTTTCAAAACACAGGATGACTATATTCTAGTAGGTGCTGGCAATCAAAAGCTATGGGAGATTTTTGCGGCAAAGGTTGTCAATCGACCTGATTGGTTAGACAATCCTCTCTTTGCTACCAACTATTCACGTGCCCAACATGTGAGGGAGCTGGAAGCAGAAATTGAAAGCGAGCTAATTAAGCATAAGGCTATCTACTGGCTCGAACTATTAGATAAGCATGGTGTACCATCTAGTCCAATCTATTCTTATGACCAAACATTGAATGACCCTCATATACTAGAGCGTGGCATGGTACTGTCCTATGAGCATCCGACTGCTGGACCAATGAGAACATTGGGCTTCCCAGCTAAGTTTTCACAAACACCTGGACAGCTAACAAGTGCAGCACCCACTTTAGGACAACATAATGAAGAAATTTTACAGGCATTAAATATTTCTGATCAAGCTATTCAACAGCTCAAGGCAGGCAAAATAATTGGGTCAAAATAAAGAGATTGTCTATTTTTAGATCGCTATCAATTAGATTTAAGCTTCTATCGGTCACTTTTTCGATTCTATCCTTCACTTTTTCCTTTCTATCATGCAAAAAAAGGCTTCCCCATCCATGAGGAAGCCTTTTTCTTATTGAATAACCCCTAATTCACGACCAACCTTCTCGTAAATCGCAATTGCATCATCAAGCATTTCTTTTGTATGTGCCGCTGTTGGCATATTCCGAACGCGACCTGTACCTTTTGGAACTGTTGGGAAGACAATTGATTTTGCATAAACGCCTTCTTCAAATAAACGTTTTGAAAATTCCTGTGTTAACTTTTCATCCCCAATGATGCATGGAGTAATTGGTGTCTCAGACGCACCAATATTAAAGCCAAGCTTCTCAAGCCCCGCTTTTAAATAATTTCCATTATCCCACAGCTTATCGTGTAGCTCTGTTGAATCAATCAGCATTTGCACGGCTGCTGTAATAGCGGCTACATCACCTGGTGGTAATGCTGTTGAGAATAGGAATGGGCGTGAGCGAACTTTTAGCCAATCAATTAAATTTTTCTTACCTGCTACATAGCCACCTACTACACCAATGGCTTTTGATAATGTACCAATTTGGAAATCAATTTCTTTTTCTAATCCAAAATGCTTCACAGTTCCTTTTCCTTTACCTGTTACACCCGAACCATGTGCATCATCCACATACGTGATTAAATCAAACTCTTTAGCTATTTCCACAATTTCAGGTAATTTAGCAATATCACCATCCATTGAGAAGACACCATCTGTGATAACCATGATTTTATTGTATAAACCTGATTCCTTTGCTGCCTTTGCCTTTGCACGTAAATCCTCCATATCAGAGTGATTAAACGCGATGATTTTTGCCTTTGATAAGCGACATCCATCAATAATAGAGGCATGGTTTAATTGATCAGATAGAATGGCATCATTTTTATCCATTACAGCCGAAATAGCTGCCATATTACAATTAAATCCAGATTGATAAGAAATAGCCGCTTCTGTTCCTTTAAATTCAGCAAGCTTTTCTTCTAATTTTACGTGCAAGTCAAGTGTCCCGTTGATTGTACGAACAGCACCTGCTCCAACACCGTATTTATCAATTGTCTCTTTGGCAATACGCTTTAATTCTTCATTTGTTGCTAAACCAAGATAGTTGTTAGAGGATAAGTTAACAAGATTTTTGCCACGGACCTGAATAATTGGGCCATTTGCTCCCTCTACTGGATCGATTTCATTGTATAAGCCTTGTTCATGTAAGGCTTGTAGGTTTTCATCTAAAAATGCATTCAATACTTTTGACAAGCGTATCATCCTTTCCTAGGAAAACTGTTCTCGCTCCTAGTTTAGCACATGCAAGCCATTAGCTACATTACTTTGTTAATCTTTCGAATAGTGGCGCTGTTTTTTCGCGCCATAAAGAAGCCGATAGACAATTATCTAATAAACGACGAACGGTATATTCAGCTTCTGCATATCGTTTGGAATGGCCCATCGCATCCTGTATAGCTTCTTTGTATTGTGCTCGCACTGCCTCGATCGCAGTTTCTGCTTCCTCTGACAGCGCACAATGTTGACCAATATCAAATATCTTATCCCCTAACCTACCATCCTCTGGATCAAAGATATGAGGCTCTGTGCTATCAAAAATACAGAAATTAAGCTCTGGGATAATGACCATATCTACAGATCCCGCATCTAAGCCACACCAAACAATTTGTGCATCAAGCCCTCTTGCATTTGCTTCATCGGCTAAGCTTTTCATTAGTGAAGATTTGCCTGTACCTGGCTTACCTTTAATCATGAAGCGAGTCGTGATACTTTTGGTGATACTATCCACTGTATTTTCCGCACCTCTAGGAGTTAGCGTTCCCAGTAAACGATGTGTCCGCATACCTGTTTTATTCAGAATAATAGATTGGAACACTTCCGACTTTAAATTTTCCACCTGTTCATTTAATGCCTGCCAGTTCATACAGCTTTGTGTGATAACCTCCCAGTCATCATGTAGCTTGATTGCTTGATCCAGTTTCGCTATGCATTTTTCACGCCATGTTGCACGCTCTTGCATCGCCTCTGCAAGCTGTTCTCCTACCTTTTTAAGCTGTATGTCTTCTAAGCATTCATAGAAAGACATGACACGATGCTTTGTACCGAGTAAAGTTGGCTCGATATTCCACTCAGATGCCCATACAAAAAGTCTGTTACAGCCTTTTATATAAACGGCCTCAACAACCTCCTCTAATAAAGCATGCTTAAACCACTCGACAGCAAAGCCCTGTTTCACATAGAAGTATCCTAGTTCTTTTAACAGTTCTGAACCTTTAAATGTGGCAGGCCCTTGCAAAAAATAAACGAGAGACGCCTCTTCCATCATTTCTTTATATAAATGCTTCACACCTTGGCCAGTCAATGCGTGTCCAAAATAATACGTTACATTTCCGTTCAAATGTCGTTCCTCCTTTAGCTTGTGCCCTGCATTATATGAAAGAACGCTAAAAAAAATGAAAAGCTACTTCTATCCTTTACAGATATAAGTAGCTTCTTGGTTTAATAGAATGGCTTCATGCCTTCCATATTTCCAATACATTTCATCAATATTTTACGACAATACGGTAATGAATATTGCACAATATAGCCTGAAGTTAAAGCGATCAATACAGTCCCTACTCCAACTGGTCCTCCTAGAAGCCAGCCAACAATGGTTACAAGTACTTCAATTCCCATTCTTGCTGTTTTAATAGATCCACCAAACTTTTCGACAAGTATCATCATTAAGGTATCCCTTGGTCCTGCGCCCATATTCGGTGCAATATACATCCCACAGCCAAAGCTCAAAACAAATAAGCCAATAATAAAATATGTAATTTGTAAGCCATATACATCCGTTGAGGGCAACATCCAATTAAATACATCAATGAACGAGCCAATTAACAGCATATTGAGCCAAGTACCTATCTTTGGCCATTGACGTAATACAATGGATGTTGAAGCAACTATAAAGAGTCCTGTTACAATAGACCATGTGCCGATACTTAACCCAAAATTTTGAAAGAGACCTACATGTAAAACATCCCATGGGCTTGTGCCAACGATTTTCCCCTTTATCGACATCGTGATTCCAAGTGACATCACCATTAAGCCACCAATAAAAAAGGTCCAACGCCACCCCATTATTCTACGCATTCCTTATCCTTCTCTCTATGAATAATATTGCTATTACTTTATCATACTTTCAACCAAAATTAAGCTATAGTGCTTAAACTAAACCGTTTATCTTACCACATAAAAAACTACCCATTCTCTCACTCATGGGTAGTTGTAATTGAGGCAAGTTGTGCCTTTGTTATATTCTTCAAATCATCTATTTGTACATGAATTTGCATACCAATTTTCCCAGCACTAACGATTATACTACCTTGTTCTTGAGCAGATACATCGATGACCGTTGGATATAACTTCTTCATCCCTACTGGTGAACATCCACCACGAACATAACCAGTATGGCTAAGTAGATCTTTTACCGCTAACATTTCAATTTTCTTTTCCCCAACTACCTTCGCGGCTGCTTTTAAGTCCAGCTCTTCAGCCACTGGAATAACAAATACAAATAACCTTTGTGCACTTGCTTTTGCTACTAATGTTTTAAATACCCGAGCAACAGGCTGTCCTATTTTCTCAGCTACAGAAACACCATCAACTTGACCGTCCCCTGTTTCATATTCCATCACATCAAAATGAATTTTTTGTTGTTCTAATAAACGAATCGCATTCGTTTTCGCGTGCTTTGCCTTTGCCATGTCAACAATCTCCTATCTACAGCATCAGGCTATCAAAGAGAACATAGAATCCTTGTCTGGACGATAGCCATTTTTCGTCATTTGAACGTGAGCCGCATATCTTTCCGATGCCTGTTTAAATGCTCTTAACTTGAATGCAGTCTCATAGTTCTTACCGAAAATTGTATCTGCAAATGGGTCCAATTTCAATTCCTTCGAGTAACGTTCAGGAACCTTCACTTCAATGATGTCACGTACAAAAGATGGTTCGCTTTCATTTGTGGTAACCTCGTCAACATTTGAATTATTTAACATATGCTGTATTTGAGCATCAACGCTTTGCGCCACACGTAAATCTTGAGGAGAAGGCTCTGCTGATGACAATGCTGCATTACGTACCTGCTCTAAAATGTGCAGTGTGTCACCTAGTTCTGAATCGGATATATTCGAGGGATCAGCGTTATCATTCATTCCTACTTTATAGGTTTGCTCATGTGCCCGTACATTCTTTTCTGTTTGCTGTAAATCTTCCATAATGGCTTTCTGCTGAGGAGTTACTTCTTTTGACTCTTCTTGCTGCTGGTCATACAAATCTTGGTCAGTACGTCCTAATAATAAATTTTCAAGTTCAATCAATAATGGGTTTTTCTTCGGCTGAAAATACATCGCATTTTTTCTATAGGCATCTCCTGCCTCTTTACGCTGAAGTATTTTTTTACGATTATGCTGGGATGAAATTCTTTCTTGTTCCATTAAATTTGATATTTTCATAGTTTTCACCTCGCCCTTCTATCTACATATGCTAATAAGTTAATAGATATGAACATTCTTCCTCACACTCTATCTATACCATTTTATAAGTTTCTGTACACTTATTATCGGAATTTTCACTATTAAATTCAAGCACTAATTACTACTAACCTCCTAAAGAGATACTAATTATTTTCAAAAATAGGTATAAAGAATCTCATCTAATTAATGTTTTCATATTCATTTATTAGCTCCATATCCTTTTCAATAAAATTTATTACCATATACACTGCACAAATAGTGTTAATCAACGTAAAAAAACAGCCCTTCATACTGGACTGCTTTTCTTATTTTTTGGGTCTAATCAATATCCCTTTATAGGCTAAGTAACCAAGCCATGCACCAATTGTATTCAAAATTAAATCATCAATATCCGCAGAACCAACGGTAAAAATAAATTGAACGGTTTCAACAGCAAGACTAGAAATAAAGCCTAAACAAATAATAACCCACGCTTTTCGGAATTTCTTCGATAGCAATGGCAGTAAAAAGCCCATTGGAGTAAAAATTAATAAGTTGCCAAGTAAGTTAACGATTATAATTTCCCAATTAAAATATTGAGAGTAGTTTATATAACGGAGAATCGTTTCGAAGGGAATAAAATTAGTAGTTAATCGCCAGCTACTATAATCAAACAATCCTAAGTCACCTATAGAGTAATCTCCCTTTAATAAAATGACGACTACATCTACTAAGCGATCAACAACCAATTTATAAAAAGCCATAAATGAATAGATACTAAATAAAATCCAACCTGCGATCTTTAGCGGCAAATGATATGTATCAATGACATCCCGATATGGTAATGGGAGCTTGGCATTATTTTGAACATCCGCTATGTTGTTTTTAGACAAGCTTAACACCCACTTCCCTTTTATTCCTTCCCATATTTTAATATGCTCAACTATAGCTTGCAAGTAGCTGAAAAAATTATCATCCAAAAAGGCTGTCTCCTACCAGCAGAGACAGCCTTTTAATAAGTATGTTTAAACTGGGTTTACCCCATGCTTACGTTGTGAGAATAATAAGTATTTTGACATATAAAGTTCTAAGCGATTTTCTAGTACCTTACGCAGCTCATTAGGCTCAATCACATCATCAATGATAAGCTCTGAAGCTAAGCGATACACATCAATTTCCTCTTGATATTCTTTACGTTTCTCGGCAATGAAGCTTGCTTGCTCTTCTTTTGGAAGTTCTGCAATTTTATTGGCATAGACGGCATTGACAGCAGCTTCTGGTCCCATTACGGCAATTTGTGCATTTGATAAGGCAATACAGCAGTCTGGTTCAAACGCAGGGCCAGCCATTGCATATAATCCTGCACCATACGCTTTACGCACAATGACCGTTAGCTTAGGAACAGTTGCCTCACTCATGGCAAAAATCATTTTAGCACCATGACGAATGATTCCTGCTTTTTCTACCTGAGTACCAATCATAAAGCCTGGAACGTCTGCTAGGAATAACAGTGGGATATTGAATGCATCACAAAGTGAAATAAATTTCGCCGCTTTATCAGCAGAATCGTGGAATAGCACGCCTCCCTTAACACGTGGTTGGTTAGCGATGATCCCAACGGATTGTCCATTAATTCGTGCAAGGCCTGTAATTAATTCTGGTGCAAATAATTTCTTAACCTCACAAAACGAATCTTCATCAATAATACGATCAATTAGCTTATACATATCAAATGGTACATTTTGATTTTGAGGAATTAATTCTTCAATAGATTTATCAAATGAAGCTGGTGGTTTAGGAGCCTCTACCTTGCTACGCTCTGCATAGTTATTCGGGAAATATCCTAAATATTTGCGCGCATAAGTAATAGCCTCCTGTTCGGATTTAACAAGCACATCTCCACAACCAGAAACGGAACAGTGCATTTTTGCGCCACCCATTGTTTCTAAATCTACTTTTTCACCGATAACCATTTCGGCCATTCGAGGAGATCCTAAATACATAGAAGCATTCCCTTCTACCATCACCACGATATCGCAAAATGCAGGAATATAGGCGCCACCCGCTGCGGAAGGACCAAATAATAAGCAAATTTGCGGAACTTTTCCTGACAGTTTGACTTGATTGTAGAAAATGCGTCCTGCACCTCGGCGTCCCGGGAACATTTCAAGCTGATCTGTAATACGCGCACCCGCAGAATCTACTAAATAAAGTAATGGACAATTCAACTTTTCAGCGGTTTCTTGAATGCGAATCATTTTTTCAACCGTGCGTTTTCCCCAAGAACCAGCTTTAATCGTTGAATCGTTCGCTAGCACACAAACTGTGCGACCATGGATTTTACCAATACCAGTGATAACGCCATCTGCTGGTAAATCCCCTGCTAAACAGTTCGCATAGAGTCCATCCTCTGATTGAAGACCATCATCCAGTAATAGTTCAAGACGCTCACGTACAAATAGCTTGCCTTGTTGTGCATTTTTGTCATGATATTTTGGTAATCCACCTGCTAAAATTTTATCTTTCATTGTAGGTGGTGTATTTTCTGTCGAGATATTGCTCATGTTTTTTTCCTCCCTTTGCCCAATCGATTACACCAAAATTATTTCTTGGCGTTTTATTTCCCTGAATATTGTGGCGCTCGCTTCTCTTGGAAGGCAAGTAAGCCCTCTAATCGGTCTTCTGTTGGGATCAGTGCACTATATGCAAGTGATTCAATTTTTAACCCGGTAGCTAAATCTACCTCAACACCTTGATTGATCGCAACTTTGGCTTGCACTAGAGAGAGTGGTGCATTTTTTGCCATTTCCAGTGCAAGCTGTTGTGCCTTATCTAATACCTCATGTCCTTCATAAACATACTCGATAATGCCATAATTTTCAGCTTCTTTAGCACTGAGCCTACGTGCTGTATAAATTAATTCCTTTGCTTTACCAAGACCAATTAGACGTGGAAGTCGCTGTGTTCCCCCAGCTCCTGGAATAATACCGAGTGATGTTTCTGTTAAGCCAAGCTTTACATGTGTAGCCGCAATTCGTAAATCACAAGCTAGTGCCAACTCCAAGCCTCCACCAAAGGCAACACCATTTAGGACAGCAATGACAGGCTGTGCAAGCGTTTCAACTTTTGCCACAGTGGCACCAATCAGTTGCACGATCTGCTTCACTTGTCGATCAGACATTCCTTTACGTTCCTTTAAATCAGCACCTGCACAAAATGCCTTTTCGCCTGCACCTGTTAGAAGGACTACACGCACTGCTGGATCACCATTGATTTGGTCAAGTGTGGCAGACAGCTCATGCAGTAATTGAACCGACATAGCGTTAGCAGCTTCTGGTCTTGAAAGAGTAATAAGTCCAATACTACCCTCTAGTAATTCAAATCGAACGAGTTGTGTCATCCTTGATTTGCACTCCTTTCATTGCGGACAATAGCCATTTGCTTTGATGCAACCGCTTTGCCTAACTTCTCTTCAATAAAGAGTGCTGCCTCTAGCACCTTTTGTCGATCTACGCCTGTTTCAATGCCCATCTCATCGAATAAATACAATAAATCTTCTGTGGCTACATTACCTGAGGCACCTTTCGCATATGGGCAGCCCCCTAGCCCACCAAGCGCACTATCAAATTTGGTAATACCCATCTCTAAGGACTTCATAATATTGGCTAATGCTGTCCCACGTGTATCATGAAAATGCATGGCAAATTTTTCAGCAGGATACCTTTTTAGCAATTCCTCTAAAAGAAACTCAACCTGCGTCGGTACACCAACACCAATTGTGTCACCAAGCGATATTTCAGTCACACCCATCTCCAATAATTTTCCCGTTACTCGTAATACCTTGTCAGGGTGTATATACCCCTCATAGGGACAACCAATAACCGTTGAGATATAACCTCGAACATGTTTTTTTGCAGCCTGAGCTCCTACTACAACTTCCTCTAATATAGGAAATGTATCTTCTATGGTTTTATTAATATTACTTTGGTTATGGCTTTCACTAGCAGACATAAAAATACTTACTTCATCTACTTCAGCCTGTAATGCGCGTTCTAAGCCCCTCATATTGGGTACAAGTGCCGCATAGGTAATATCCTTATGTCTTTTAATGGCTTGCAGAACCTCGACTGCATCTGCCAATTGAGGAATCCATTTGGGATGCACAAAAGATGTCACTTCAATATAATTTAATCCTGTTTGACCTAATAAATTTACTAATTGCACTTTATCAGCTGTTGAAATATGCGTTTTTTCATTTTGTAAGCCATCACGGGGACCAACTTCTTTGATTGCGACTTGCTTAGGTAGCTGCATAAACAAGCCTCCTCTTATTCAATTTCTAAAATATCATCATCAACGTTAATGAAGTCTCCCTCATTGGCAATGATTTTCGTCACTACGCCATCCTCTTCTGCTGCAATTGGAATTTCCATTTTCATCGATTCTAAAATAGCTACATCTTGACCTGCTGTCACTTTCTCGCCCTCTGTTACGACGATTTTCCATACTGTTCCTGCCATGCTTGCTTTTACTGTTGCCATAATCATTCACTCCTATTTTTTTATCATGTATTCGTCCCTCTATAGAAGCACGAATACATGATAATTGTTATTTTGTTTCTGCTAATTGCGGTAAATAATATTGCTCTACAAATTTTGTTGTCGTATAGCCTTTTAAAAATTGCTCATGTGTGACGGTTTTTAACAGCATCGGGATATTCGTTTGAATCCCCTCTACTTTATACGCCTTTAGCGCTTGTGCTAATCTTTCACAGGCAATTTCTCTTGTTTCCCCCCACACCACCAATTTACTAATCATTGGATCATAGAATGGTGTTACCACTGAACCAGACTCTACACCACACTCATGTCGAATTCCTTCACCTGTCGGTAATTCAAGAGTCGTAATAGTACCTGGAGACGGGAAAAACGTCGAAGGATTTTCAGCGTATATGCGCACTTCAATCGCGTGCCCCTCTTTAGTAATACTTTCTCTAGTAAACGTAAGAGGTTGTTTTGCCGCAATTTTTAATTGCTCTTCTACTAAATCAAGCTTCGTAATTTCTTCGGTAACGGGATGCTCTACCTGTAGTCTTGTATTCATTTCTAAAAAATAAAAGTTTTGATCTTCATCAACCAAGTATTCGATTGTTCCAGCATTGACATAACCAATATGCTTCGCCGCCTTAACTGACGCTTCTAGCATTTTTTCTCTGGTCTCTTGTGAGATAAACGGTGATGGTGCTTCTTCTACTACTTTTTGATTTCTTCGTTGAATAGAGCATTCTCGTTCAAATAATGGAACGACATTACCTTGATGATCAGCAATAATTTGCACTTCGACATGGTGAGGGTTAGCAATGAATCGCTCCATATACATCGTGCCATCACCAAAGAATGATTGTGCACGCTTTTGATTGCCCTCAAAAGCTTTGGCTAGTTCCTCAGCATTTTCAACTAGCTGCATACCGATACCGCCACCGCCTGCCGATGCCTTTAACATAATCGGATAGCCTAAACGCTCCGCTATGGCAGTGGCTTCTTCTACATCCTTCACTGGCGCTTCTACACCCTCTACAATCGGTACACTAGCAGCTTTCATTGTTTTACGAGCCTCTAATTTACTGCCCATTGAAGCAATCACATCAGCACTTGGCCCGATAAACACTAAACCTGCCTCTGTACAACGTTTCGCAAAATTTGCATTCTCTGATAGTAAACCATAGCCAGGATGAATAGCCTCTGCGCCACTTTCTAGTGCAATTTCAAGAATGCGGTCGATGTTTAAATAGCTCTGTGCAACAGGGGACTTCCCTACACAGAAAGCCTCATCTGCATCTTTCACATGTAAGCTTTCAGCATCTGCCTCTGAATAGATAGCAACCGTATGAATATTTAGGCGCTTGCATGTTCTGATCACACGTCTAGCAATCTCCCCACGATTTGCAATTAATACCTTGTTGAACATATCCACTGCCCCTCCTTACTTTACAGTCATAACGAAATCTTCTCGTAATTTATATTTTTGAACTTTTCCAGATGCAGTCATTGGATAGTTATCAATAAAGAAAATATGTCGTGGAATTTTATGTCTTGAAATTTTATCCCGACAATAATCTCGGATTTCTTCCGTTGTGGCCTGCTCTCCTTCTTTTAAAACAATCCAAGCTGCCGCCTCCTCGCCATAAACAGGATCAGGGACACCTGCAACCTGAACATCTGAAATTTTCGGATGTGTATAAAGGAACTCCTCAATTTCACGAGGATATAGGTTTTCGCCACCACGGATAATCATATCCTTTAAACGACCTGTTACACGGACATAACCTGCTTCATCCATCGTTGCTAAATCACCTGTATGCAACCAACCATCCTCGTCAATAGCCAGATCTGTTTCCTCCTGGTTTTTATAATAGCCCTTCATCACATGATAGCCCCTTGTACACAGCTCTCCCTGTTCATTTGTCGGAGCTTCCTCGGTAGTTCCAGGAACAACAATCTTTACTTCTAGGTTAGGTAAAGCGCGGCCAACCGTCTCCACCTTTAACACTAGCGGGTCATCCGTTCTTGTCTGTGTAATAACAGGAGATGATTCTGTTTGACCGTAGCATATTGTTATATCTTTCATGCCCATCTTCTCAATGACCGCTTTCATAACCTCAATTGGACAGTTTGATCCTGCCATGACTCCTGTACGTAAAGTTGAAAGATCAAAAGATGCAAAATTCGATAAATTCAGTTCACTAATGAACATCGTTGGCACGCCATGTAATGCAGTGCATTTCTCTTGTTGAACGGTTCTTAGTACCTCTTCAGGTGAGAACTCCTGCACTGGTACCATTGTTCCACCTCTTGTTGTAATGGCTAATGTTCCTATGACACAACCAAAGCAATGGAAGAATGGGACTGGGATACATAGACGATCCTCTGCCGTTAAACGCATACATTCTGCAATGTTAACAGCATTATTGACTAAGTTAAAATGCGTTAGCATTACTCCCTTAGGAAAGCCTGTTGTACCAGAAGTATATTGAATATTAATGACATCATCATAATGAAGAGACTGCTCTCTCTGATCTAACTGTTCCTCGGTTACTTGCTCGGCAGCAGTTAAAACGTCTGACCAATTAAGTACGCCGGGGTATTTGGTTTCACCGATTAAAATAACATTTTTTAATAAAGGTAGTCGCTTTGATTGCAAATTACCTGGTTCACAATGTTCAAGCTCTGGACATAACTCTTGCAGTGTATTGATAAAAGAATGGTCTCGATAATTTTCAATTAAAAAAATCGTTTTAGCATCAGATTGCTTCAATAAATACTCCAACTCACTCGCACGGTAATTCGTATTTACCGTTACAATTGGAGCACCCATCTTCCCTGTACCAAATTGAAGCTGTACCCACTCAGGAACATTCGTCGTCCATACTGCGATATGGTCTCCCTTTTCAATTCCTAGAGCCATTAAACCTCTCGCTACGTATCGTGCTTGACGATTTAGCTGTTCATAAGTCATGCGTAAATTTCTGTCAGCATAGACTAATGCTTCATTCTGCGGGTACTTTTTTGATTGTTCATCTAGCAATTGACCAATTGTTTGATACACAAGTTCTGCCATGAAGATCCCCCTTATTTATGCTATTTAACTTAACTGATGATGATTAACAGCCAATTAGACGAGAAATAACAAGACGTTGAATTTCAGATGTTCCTTCACCGATTTCCATTAATTTAATGTCACGTAAATGACGTTCTACATCATATTCT
The DNA here is from genome assembly GCF_027557635.1 of Lysinibacillus sp. JK80. NCBI lineage: Bacteria > Bacillati > Bacillota > Bacilli > Caryophanales > Bacillaceae > Lysinibacillus > Lysinibacillus sp. JK80. Next base: position 2,586,823 of record NZ_CP058997.1, read on the forward strand.
TTCATATATCCAGAACCACCATGAATTTGGATTGCTTGATTACATGTACGGAAGCCCATTTCAGAAGCAAATAGTTTAGCCATCGCAGCTTCTTTGCCAAATGGCTTCTTTTGATCTTTTAACCATGCCGCTTTATGTACTAGCGTACGAGCAAGCTCTATTTCCATCGCCATATCCGCTAATTTAAATTGGATCGCTTGTAGCTTCGAAATAGGTGCACCAAATTGCTCACGTTCCTTCGCGAATTTTAGTGCCTTTTCATAAGCAGCCTGGGCAATTCCAACAGAAAGAGCAGCGATGGAAATACGACCACCATCCAATGTATTTAAAAACTGGCTAAAGCCACGTTTTTCATCCCCTAATAGATTTGTTCTTGGGACACGGACATTTTCTAACACAATTTCACATGTATTGGAGCCACGTACACCCATTTTGTCATAATTACAGTTGATTGTTACGCCTGGTGTGTTTGTTGGCACAATAATAGAAGAAATAATCTTTTTACCATCCTCACGTTTACCTGTTACCGCCGTTACAATAATTTGTCGAGCATATCCTGCATTAGTGATCCAGCATTTCTCTCCATTAATAATGTAGTCATCACCATCAATAACAGCTGTAGTACGTGTGCCCCCTGCATCTGAACCTGCATTTGGCTCTGTTAAACCGAATGATCCTAATGTCTCACCCTTAGCTAATGGAACTAGCCACTCTTGCTTTTGCTCCTCTGTGCCGAAGTTGTAAATTGGTGAGGCTCCTAAGCTAACAGCAGCTGCATAGCTTAACCCTGTGCCCCCACATGCTCGACCAATCTCCTCTACAGCTAAAGCGTAGGACACCGTATCACCACCTGATCCACCATATTCCTCAGGAAACGGGATACCCAATAAGCCTAGTTCTGCCATTTTCTTAAAACTCTCTATTCTCATTGTTGATGTCTCATCAACCTCACGAGCATACGGTTTAATCTCCTTCTCAGCAAAATCACGCACCATGTCTCGAATCATTTCTTGCTCTTTTGTTAATTCAAAATTCATCCCTAATCCCCCTATTGTTGAATTTGCCATAGTAGATGTAGCTCAAGAACAATTGCTTACAGTGTAATACCGACTAGTCGGTTTGTAAAAACAAATAATAAAACCAGTGTTTCCTACTGGCTACCCCTTTATTATAAATTGCTTCGCTTCTCCCATGGCTTGTTCTGTCACAATTGCCCGTAATACCATATCGGTAAAAACATCTGTGATTTGCTCCATCGTTAATGGTCCTGATTGCTTAAACCATTTGTACGTCCAGTTAATCATCCCAACAATTGCCATTGTTACAATTGTACAAGGTAATTCGGTACGAAAAACCTTTGCTTCCTGACCCTCTGCTATCACTCTTTGTAAAATATCACGATAGTGATCTCGCTTTTTATGGATGATGTCACTATATTCATCTGAGAGTGAACGACTTTCTTCATAAAAAATCGTAATATGTGCTTGATACATATCAAATACTTGTGTCAGTGTTTGCAGCATGGCACACAAACGTGTGATGGGTGTATCGAATTTGTCATATGCAGCTTGCGATTGTTGAATGACATATGAAATAAAGACATCATGAATTTCATACAACAGTTCATCTTTTGATTTAAAATTATGATAAAATCCACCCTTTGATGCCCCAATATATTCCACAATACGATCCACGGTTACATTGTGATAACCATCTTGTTGAAACAATTCAACTGAAGCGTCTACAATTCTTTGTTTTAACGTTTTCTTTACCATAGGCCCTATCATCCTTCATCTAGCTCTATACTTCATCACTCCTTATAATCAGGAAAAACCATTAAACCCATAAAGTATTCTATTTTTTCCTAATTATAAAAATACTATGACAATACAAATATAACATTCTCAAAAATTGGTGTCTAGCACCGAATAGCTTTTTTCTATAGTTTCGAGCATAATTTTTACTTAAAACAGCATGGATAGATTTTGCAAACACAAATTAACTGTATGATATATATCTTGCTTTCATCACAAAAAAATAGAAAAATTTCCCTTACGTTCACAAAAGGGAAATTTTTACTTTATAAAGTTTTTGGTAGTTTACGTAGCCACGAAATAATAACAGCAACAATTAAGGCGAAACCTAAGTAGCCCATTGTTGAATAGACTTTACCAACTAATGTAGTAAATCCTACTAGGCTTGCAGCAAAACCTATTAATCCTATAACTACAATAGCTACTTTAAAATATTGATGGTCTGGCGCAATAAATCGAACTGTAAATGAATAGAACATCCCCACCGCGGTATTGTACATCATGCCTAATAAAGCAATAGACATTAAGACACCTACTATAGGGTGAATTTGTTTTGCTAATTCTAATGTTGGCATTGCTACTCCATCAATAACATTTATTTTAGCAAACATGGCTATATTGATTAATACAATTAAGATACCAAGCATTAAGCCGCCAAGTAGTCCACCTCTGCCAGCAACTTTGCGGTCCTTTACTGTTCCACCCATTACAATTAACATTGCTGCACCAGCAGCGATATTATAGGAAACATAAAGTAACGCTCCCATTAACCAATTAGATGCTGCTGCAGATGATTGTGCTTTCGCTAAAGTATTTTGCTCTGCAATAGATATATCCATCGTAAAGATAGAATAAATCAAAATAATAAAAATGATACCCATTAAATAAGGGGTAACCAATGCTATTAAATTAATAATCTTATTAACATTTAATAGTAAGGTTAGTATAGTTATAACAACCATAAAAATACTACCAACTACTGGATTGATGCCAAACATCTGATGAAATGTTGAGCCTGATCCAGCAAACATGACAACAGCAACGCCAAATAAGAAAAACGTGATAACGATATCTAAAATAATGCCAACATATCGCCCTCCTATATGATAGATCACCTCTTTATGTGATGTTGTTTGTAAATCTGTTCCTAATTGAGCTAAACTCATTCCTAAAAATGCGAAGGCAAGGGTAGCAACAATGGCACCTACCATACTGTACAAGCCAAAGCTAGTAAAGTACTGCATTATTTCCTGACCCGATGCAAACCCTGCTCCAACAATTAAGCCTACAAATGCTCCACCTATCTGCCAACTTTTTTTCATAGCCCACCTACTATTCTAATATAAGAAATTTAAGTCTATTTATTGATATGTTTTCTGTGCGACTGTGAAGGAATTAACCGTTTCCCTATTTATTTCATAACCAATTCCTACTTGTTGTGGTACTTCAATATAACCATCTTTTACAACTACTTCTGGTTCGATAATATCCTTTTCCCAATATCGATTAGAGCCAGCAGTATCTCCCGGTAATATAAAATTTGACAACGTTGTTAAGGCTACATTGTGCGCACGACCAATACCAGATTCCAACATGCCGCCGCACCATACTGGGATGTTATGTGTCTCACAATAATCATGTATTTTTTTTGCTTCTGTTAGGCCACCAACACGACCAATTTTTATGTTTATAATTTTGGTGCTCCCTAGTTCTACAGCCTTTCGTGCATCTTCTAACGAATGGATACTTTCGTCCAAACAAATTGGTGTTTCCATTAATTTTTGTAATGAAGCATGGTCGATAATGTCATCTGAAGCCAGTGGTTGCTCAATCATTGTTAAGTTAAATGCATCCAGTTGTTTCAATGTTTCAGTATCCTCTAGACGATAGGCTGAATTGGCATCCGCCATAAAGGCTACATCAGGAAATGTTTCCCTTAATGTACGCATAACCTCTATATCCCAGCCCGGTTTTATTTTAATTTTCATGCGCTTATAGCCTTCCTTTACATAGCCGTCAACTAATGTAACTAACTCCTCGATCGAATTTTGTATGCCGATACTAATACCTACTTCAATTTTATCCTTTTTACCACCAAGTGCTGTTGCTAGGGATTGACCAGTTTGCTGTGCATATATATCCCAAATAGCTCCTTCTATCGTCGATTTCGCCATATTATTTTTGCGAATCGGCTCAAATAGTTGACTCACTTCATCGGGGTGATGAATCTCTTTATTTAAAATAAGAGGAATGAGGAAGTCTTCAAGCATATGCCAGTTTGTTTGAAGTGTTTCTTCATTGTACCAAGGTGAATGAAAGGCAACTGATTCTCCCCAACCAATTAAGCCTGTCTCATCTTTTGCCTCGAGGACTAAAAAGTCCCTCTCATCAAACGTGCCAAAGCTTGTTGTAAACGGTGCTTTTAATTTCATCTTCAATTGTCGTATTGTGATTTCTGTAATTTTCATATTAAAATGCTCCTTCCAAATTTAAAGCTGCTTTTTTCACTAAAACATATTCGTTATAGCATTCTCGTTGTTGCAGTGAAATTGCTGCATACCCTGCTGAAAATAGTTGCTTTAGTATAGTTCTTGTTTTGAAACGCCAATCCAATGCTAAGCTAGGATTTTGTGCTTTTAAGGCTTGAAAGTCCTTAGGAACAGGTAGCGTATACAACTCTTCTACAAATTCAAAATTTTCAGTTATTTTTAAACATAATAAGCCCTGCTTTGTAAGTTCACAGCTTGCCACTGGTTTTGCATCCGCTACTTCTATTGTAATGTCGTTCACCACATAATCTGAAGTTAAATGCCAGCTCACCTCAAATCGATCAGAGGGTAGCCCTTTATTGAAACCATCCTGCATTTCACCGTAGCAATTTTCTATATAGGTATAGCAAATACCCTTTAATTTAGATAAATTAAGATAAGCATTTCGGGTTTCAAGAGGGTCAAATGTCCATACCATTAAGTCATAGCCACGTTCAATAGCAATAGCTCGCTGTTCATACTTTAACTTTTCTCCTATGCCTAGTGATCGATATTTTTCATCAATCCCTAACATATGAGAGCATAGATAGCTTTTTCCTTCTCGAAAACCCGCAAAACCATAACTAAATCCGACTAATTTATCTTCTTGATAAGCACCTACAACGATGCCCCCATTTTTCACTGCTGTCAGCGTTTGATGGAGAGGAATAGCAGACATTCCCCATACATTCAACTCTAATTGCTGAACCTGCTCAAGTTGTTCTATTGTTTTGATTTCTCTTATCTCTATCATAGCTATCTCTTCTTTCTATATCTTTATAATGCTCTCAAAATAGCCCTTGTAATAATATTTACTCCTACTAACAGCCGGTCTTGATTAAAGGTCATTTGCGGATGATGTAAGCCAGGAGTAACCCCACAGCCTAATCCAAGCATTGTAGCTTTAAGCTTCGGACGTTCATAGGTATAAAAATGAAAATCCTCCCCTCCTGGTGTAACAACTGATGGAGCGCAAGCCTTTTCCCCAACTACATCAATAATAGCTGCCTTCATATGTTGTAAGGCTTCATCATTCACCAATGCTGCCACTATATGAGCATCTACCTGTAAGAATATCTTGGCACCATACATCGCTTCAACAGATGCTTTTACACGCTCTACCCCCTCTGTGATTACCTGCATCACTTCATTTGTTTGAGCTCGTGCATCAATGCTAAAGCTAGCTTTACCAGGAATAATATTTGTGGAGGTACCTCCTGCATTAAACTGTGTCATTTTGACAGAGGCAGAGATAGTTGGATCCGTCCAAATTTTTTGAAGACCTTCGACTATAGCTGCTCCAACCTCAATTACATTAATGCCGAGTTCTGGTCGTGCGCCATGTGCCTCTTCCCCAATAATGGTCCCTGTAAAAAGCTTTGCTGCTCCATGGTATAATGCTGGTGCATACGAACCATCCTGTAATTCCTTTAATGGTCGAACATGGACACCAAATAAATAATCTAAATCATCTATAATACCTTTTTCGACAAATGCGCGTGCTCCTTGGGCCTTTTCCTCAGCAGGCTGAAATAGTATGCGTACAGCACCTGACAGTAAATGCTCCATGTCCTTTAACAGCAATGCAGTTCCAATAGCCATCGTCATATGACCATCATGTCCACAAGAATGGTTAGCTTGAAAGACACCATTAACCTCCTGCCAAAGTGCATCTATATCAGTGCGGAACCCTACTCTAGGTGTTCCCTCCCCTATATCAACATAAAGTCCTGTCATATCTTCAAAAAGGTGTGGCTCCATTTGGGCCTCTCTTAATAAATTTGCTATATATTGAGTTGTATTGTGCTCTTGCCAACTAACTTCTGGATGTTCATGTAAATGTTTAAAAATATCTGTAAGAAGTGGCTGTAACTCTTGTAAAATTTGATTCATATTAGTCAACTCCATCGGTTTGCTAAAAAGCTATTTTGAAAATCGTCATATTTTACGCGCTGATTTTCATAATAGTCATGATCTTGAGCAGTCATTCCTGCTATTAGTGTATTTAAAAATGCTATGAGTGCTGGCATAGCATCAATTGTTGAAACTTCTTGTTGTTGTTCATTCACAAAGGTAATAGTTGCATATTGAGTTATAGGTGCAATCTGAGAATCGGTTATGCCAATAATCTCACATTTTTTTTCTTGTAATTCGGCTGCAAATTGGATCGGCTCTTTAAAGTAACGGTGGAATGATAAAATAATTACTACACTATTTTCATCAATCTCTTGAATAGCACGTATGACCTCACTTGTTTCAAAATTTAATAAAACAACATTCGGTCGCAAAAGATTTAATGTAAAATGAAGCCACTGTGCAGCTAAATGGGAAGAGCCATTCCCTGCAATATATATTTTTTTCTTCTCATGGAGCAATACTGAAGCTCGATTAAAGTCTTCCTCGTTAATGTTTTTAGCCATATTTAAAATGCGAGATGCATCCTTTTCCATCGTCTTTACATAAAAACGTGGATTTTCAAAAAGAGCTTGCTTCGATTGCAAATAATTCTGCAAACTACTTGCATTCCCTTCATTAAATAAATGCATGGTTACCTGACGTTGCAATTGTGCATAACCAGATAAGCCTAATGCGTAACAAAAACGGATAACTGTCGTTTCACTTACTCCGGCCTTTTCCCCTACATATGAAGCAGAGTGGATTCCTACTGTCTGTAAATTTTTTAATATGAATGTAGCTACCTTTTGTTGACTTTTAGACAACTCTTGATATTTCTCTTGAATCATTTGCTGAATTGTTTGATCTCTCATAAAAGAAGCTCATCCTTTTTTTATCTATACTATGAAGTCGTTACTTCATTTTCATGTACACTAGACTAACATAATAATTTTCAGAATTCAATATTTTTTCTGAAATTTATGTTTCCTTACTGTTACCTGCCTAAATCTATCCTCCGACATTTAATAAATTTCGCTTCAGTTAAACTGCGAACCCACTCAACCTATGCTATATTTAAAACCATGGAACTATGAAAGGGTGTTAACAATGGCAAAGAGCGTAGTAATTGCTGAAAAACCTTCTGTAGCACGTGATATTGCACGTGTGCTGAAGTGTAATAAAAAAGGAAATGGCTTCCTTGAAGGAGATAAATATATTGTGACTTGGGCGCTTGGACATCTTGTAACACTGGCTGACCCAGAAAGCTATGATGTGAAATATAAAACATGGAATCTTGAAGATCTCCCCATGTTACCTGAACGCTTAAAATTAACGGTTATAAAGCAAACTGGAAAGCAATTTAATGCGGTCAAAAGTCAGCTTACACGTAATGATGTTAATGAAATCATCATTGCTACAGATACAGGTGTATCTCCATAAAAGTATCATGTACATAAATCCTAATTATATAAAAAGATTGTTAAATATTAATTATCTTTCGATGTAAAAATGCACATAATTATTTTTAAATTTTGCACATAAATAATTGGGACTATAATACTTTACATAGAGTTATGTTAAGAACTAGACCCTTTAATTAATCGTTTAATATGATTTATTAAGGGCCTCTTTTCATTTAAAAGTATTTAGGATTTGGCAAGCCATTCAGTTAAAAATTGTTTCATCAGTAATTTTTGATGTACAGAAAAAGGACTGAATTTTGTTTCAGACCTCACCAGTATATTAGAAATGATAAAGTCTTTATTTCGGTTAAAGCAAATATACTCACAAATAATACCAGTTATTGTATGTTTGTCGTTTATTTGGATTATTGTAGTCCATAGCCAATAAAGAATATTTGAGACTAAATCTATCAAAAATTCTACCTTTAAATCTTCATTTTTAAAATAATGAAAGAGTAGTTGCATTTCATAATCCATAACGTAATTTTTCTCTTTTATATAACAAGTGAAAACTTCATCTGTAATTGGTATTAATGTATAACCAGCCATTATTAGTTTACCCATCAAGAAATTTTGTTCTTGTTGCGTTTGAATTTTTCTGAATTTTAATAAATTCATTATATCTAGCGTAGAGATACAGTTAATATTAAATTCATTTTTAGCTATATCTCTTACAGTTACACTATCGATTAACAGATTTAGTGATTGATTTTTACATATTTCAAAAATGTTTTCCAAGAATGGAATTTCTTTAGAATTAGAAACTTGATCTTTAATAATATTACCAACCATTATGCAATTTTCTTTAATCCAGTTAAGTATATACTCTTGATTTTGTACTGCTTCTTTTACTTGGCTTGGAGAGTATTCGATTACTTGTATTTTTTCATTTTCATATGACATTGTCTTAATACCATTGTGCATAGAAAGTTTATTATTGTAATATTCATGTAAGGCTGAATCAAATTGTTCTTGTTGAATATATAACTTGAATTCTGATTTAAGCATGTCAAGTAAATTTAAATGATTTAACATTAGTAAGGTAGTAAAATCACATAATATTCCTTTTGAATTTAAAGCAATTTTTAAACCTGACACTAATTCTTCAACAGACCCGTTTATAACCTTTATTGGGAGATCCTTATTATTAATTACATATGCCCATGTTTCAAAGGGGTTTCGATTTAAGATGTTGACTAGAAAATTTATAGGTAGTTTATACTTAATAAATAATGAAATAGGTTCTTCTGTAGATTCCTTTGGCTGTTTTAAGTTAGAAATTAATTCGGAAGATATTTTATCATTTTCTAATACTGTAATTTTTTTAAAATAGGATCATCATCTGGAAATGTACTTTCAAAGTTTTTAATAATATTTTGGTATTCTTTTATCCAGTTTTCTTCAGGGTCATTAATGAACTGATTCAGCGTTGAAAAATTGTAAAAATAAAATCCCCATATTTTTGCGGAATTTTTACCTGCCATGAAAGTTTTATACGCATATTCCATTGACTTCCTATATTCCATTGCTTCTTTATATGCAAAACTTATTAACTGGTAATCTTCTATATTTCCACGTTTATTTACTTCATTTTCCGCAGCAGATAAAATTTCAAGGCAAGTTTGGATATCCCCTTGTTGATAAAAACAATTTGCGTAACTTAATTGGTATTTTAATTCTCTAGTTTGTTGGTATAGTGATAAATAATTAATTTTTGCCTTTTCATACCACCCAAAATTGAAATAAATAGTTGCAATTACCTCAGATAGGATAATAGATTTAAAAGGCAATTTCTCCTCAAAGTCAACTATAGTTTTGTATTCACCAAGTTCATAGAGAGTTTGGATATAGCGATTAACTATAGATTCGTGTTGTATCCAATTAGGAATTGTAATTATAATTTCTTTTATCTTTATATAATCATCTTTAGTGTTCTTATTGTAATAAGCTATACTTAAGATTACTTTTATAGATACCTTATCTTGATAATTGAATTTATCTAAATTGGGTTCTAAAAGGGATATCGTCTTTTCCCAATCTTGTTTTTTAAATGAATAATATCCATTTAAAATGTCTTTGAACGAACTATTAAACTCGTCGATATTAAATGAATTAATTAATTCTATAATGTCCGCATGCTTTAATTGTGCAAACAACGCATCAATATATTTAAAATAGTAAGAAAAGTTAGTATAGTTAGGCTCCCTCAGTAATTGGTTTTCTTGCAGAAGTTGTACTGCTTTAGCAGGAATGCTTGAATTTATATATGAATCAGCTAAAATTAACATTTCATCTAGGTCTAAACCATCGATAGTTTTTTTCTCTTCTAATAAAACTATAGATTTTTCCCATTCATTAGAACCAATAATATTAAGAAGTAGATTGTCAAATATTTTACTACTATAATTTTTGTCTTTTTGAAATAATTCTTCATACAGTATCTTAGCTTCTGAAAACCTATTTGTTCTAAAGTAAAGACAAGCTTTTAACTCTTTTATTCTATCTAAAATATAAAAGTTCTCGGGTGTTTGCTTTTCAATATTTTCAAGAAGTGGTAGCACCTCTCTAAATGTAAGTTCTGGATATACAATTTCATTTCTAGACAGATTAGTCTCTAATTGTAATACTAATGCTTCAGCTTTTATTAATAACCAATCCATATTAAATTGATTATCCTCTAGTTTTTCACTTGCAAGATTAATGACTTTTCCAAACTCTTGCAAAAGAATCCATATACTAGCTTTTGTTTCCTCGAATTTTCCGTCTGATTGACTTTCAATAATATCAATAGCTTCTTGATATTTATTTTGGCCTATTAAAACATTTAATAAGACACTAAGATTTTCAGAAGTCTTTCCACCTATTTCAATAGCTTTTCCAATGTGAATTTCTGCTTTATTAAAACGTTCTTCAAATATGTTTATAAGAGCTAAAAAACGTTCTTTTCTAGCTTCGTCTTTGCAGTGTGTGATGGCAGTGTAGAGGTGTCGAATAGCCTTTTCAAATTCTCTAGTTTCAATAAAAGTATTTGCTATTACTATATGTAGCTCTAAAGTTTCGTCGGGCTTTAGATTTGGTTTATTTAATCTTTCAATAGCTTTTTCTCGAGCACTATTTAAGAGACCTTTTTTCATTAGATCATTTAAATCATTTAATTCAGTAGGGGTAATTATTTCTTTTAAGTAACTATTATTCTCTTCAACTAAATTAGTAGTTAAAGCTTGCTTTTCAATCACTGTATTAAAGCCTTCTTTAATTGTTTCTTCTAAATTTCCGATTTTGTATAGTAGTTCTAAAAATTCTGGATCCCAATTTTTTGTTTTATAGTCATTCATACAAAGAGCTATTAATTCAAAAAAGGGTTTAATTAAATCTTGGTACTCTCGATAAGATTCCATATAGGGGTCGAGATTTAGTTCGTCTGTATTAATACTTACTGGGGTCTCTTCTAAAATCCAGCGAAATACCTCATCTCTGTTTATAGAATCTTCTAATAAAGCTACTGCTAATTCATCAGGAATATTCAACACTGCTTTTGCGTCTTCAATAGCTGCTTTAAAAATGAGTGTAGTTTTTTGTGTATAATTGTCTCTTACCCATTTATCTTTAATATCACGAAAGATTTTTGTATTTGTAACTTTAGGAAGCAGATACGAAAAAAATTTAGGACCAATAGTTTTTAAAAAAATAATCAAAGATGGAGTATTCAAATTAACATTCACCTTTCATTTATAATTTAATTTCCGTTTTTATTAAATAAACTGCCATGGGGCGATTCTTATGGGAATTGAGGGTCTGCAGGTGTGAAGTGATGAAGAAGAATGGCACCTACCTGCGAAACTATTCCTTCGGAATGGTAATCAACTTGTTACATTAATTTAAAATAAAATATACTGAAGACAAACTCAAATTCCTTCGAGTCTGCCTTCGGTCCCAACCTTCTAATTAAAATTGGAGAGCTTATTTATCAGAATTAAAGCCCTTTAATAAATCTGCAAAAGGATTATTTAAAGGTTCTGCCTCTTTATCTTGCTTCTTCAAGTACTTTTGAACACTTCGCTTATCCACTTTACCACCGCCTTCTTTTTTACGACGAGCTTCAAATGCAGATAGCTTCTCACGGTGACCGCATTTACATACGAAGATTTGGCCATCTCCTTCACCACGTAACTCAAGCTTCTTCTTACATTGAGGACAGCGAGCGTTTGTTATGCGTGCAACATTTTTCTTATGACCACATTCACGATCTTGACAAACAAGCATTTTACCTTTTTTACCATTTACTTCAAGCATCGGCTTTCCGCAATCAGGGCATGATTTTGTTGAAATGTTATCATGCTTATATTTTTTATCACTTGCTTTAATTTCAGCAACTATTTTTTGCGTATGTTGCTTCATTTCATTAATAAATACTTCTTTTTTCATTTTCCCTTTGGCAATTAACTCTAGCTTTTGTTCCCACTCAGCAGTTGTAGCAGGTGAGCGTAACTCTTCTGGGACTAAATCTAATAGCTGGCGACCTTTTGAAGTAATATAAATGTCTTTGCCACCACGTTGCTCAATCATAAACGAGTTAAAGAGCTTGTCGATAATATCAGCACGTGTTGCAACCGTTCCTAATCCACCAGTAGATTTTAAAGTATCTGCTAGTTGCTTATCATTTGTTTGTAAATACTTTGTTGGATTTTCCATTGCAGACAATAATGTGGCCTCAGTGAAACGTGCAGGAGGTTTCGTTTGACCAGATGTTTGTGCTATTAAACGAACTTCTAGTGTTGCACCATTTTCTATACGAGGGAAGACCTGTTCCTTTAAATCGTCTTGATTTTCTTCATCATCAAAACGGTTTTCATATACTTCCTTCCAACCAGCTGTCACAATTGTTTTACCTCTTGCAATAAAACTTTCATTGCCAATTTTTGCACGTAGCGTTAATTGCTCAAATTCATGCGCAGGATAGAATACCGCTAAGAAACGTTTTACAACTAAATCGTAAATTTTACGTTCCTTATCATTAAAGTTTGCAAAGTTCACATGTTCTTCTGTTGGAATAATAGCATGGTGGTCAGACACTTTAGAATCGTCTACAAATGCTTTAGTTACTTTTATCGGCTTCGTTAATACTTTATTCGAAAGTGAACGATATTCGCCAACACCGCAAGCTTTTAAACGCTCTGGTAATGTGTTAACGATATCACTTGAAATAAATCTCGAGTCTGTTCGTGGATAAGTTAGAACTTTATGCTGCTCATAAAGCTTTTGCATAATGTTCAATGTTTCTTTAGCAGAGTAGCCGAAAATTTTATTTGCATCCCTTTGCAGCTCAGTTAAATCATATAGGCCAGGAGCAAATGTTTTTTTCGGTTTACGCTCGATTTCGACAACCTTAGCATTGTCATTGCTAACCTTTTTAACGATTGTATCGATTTTATCTTTATCGAAGCTACGTGAATTGCCCTTTGCATCCTGCCATGTTAGCTTTAATTTATCGTTAGTTTGCGCTTCAATGCCATAATACGTTTGTGGCTTAAAATGTTTTATTTCATCTTCACGTGCTGCAACCATTGCAACGACCGGTGTTTGTACACGTCCACAGTTTAGTTGAGCGTTAAAGCGTGTTGTTAAAGCACGTGTTGCGTTTAAACCGATGTACCAGTCTGCCTCGCTACGAGCAACCGCTGCATGATATAGATTATCGTAATTTTTGCCTGGCTTTAAGTTTGCAAAGCCTTCTTTAATTGCTTTATCGGTAACAGATGAAATCCATAATCGTTGAATAGGTTTTTTGTACTTTAATTTTTCTAAAATCCACCTTGCAACTAACTCACCTTCCCTACCACTATCGGTACCAATAATACAACTCGATACATCCGATCTCTCTAATACATGCTTGACCGCATTATATTGCTTTCCTGTTTGTTTGATTACCGATAACTTTAGCTTTTCAGGTAACATCGGTAAAGACTCTAAATCCCAAGTTTTATATTTTATATCGTAGCTTTCGGGATCGGCAAGTGTTACTAAATGGCCCAAAGCCCAAGTTACTATATATTTATCTCCCTCAAGATATCCATTTCCTTTTTTGTTACACTTCAATACTCTTGCAATATCTCTTGCAACTGAAGGTTTTTCAGCTAGCACCGCTATTTTTGACATAAAAACACCCTTTCTTATGATGCAAATATAACATAGAACTCTTTCTCAAATAAGTTATGAGCCTTTTTTATCATTTGCTCAAACTATATAAAATCATTACTTGTATGTTTCAAAAATATTGTTCGCAATATTTATTAACAATTGAATCTCTTTTTCAGATTTATCTTGCATATAGCTTGTGAATATTTGTAGTAATTGTTGTTTTTCCAAGGCTAGCTTAATTAATGGTGATTCCAGTTCAAATAGTTCCTTAGCGTTAATTTCTAACCCTAAAGCAATTTTTTCTAACGTTTGTAAAGTAATATTCCTATCTCCACGCTCAACTCCTGCTAAATAAGAAGTTTGTAATCCACACTTTTCTGCTAGCTCTTCTTGGGTTAGCTTTTTTTGCTTTCGAATTTCTCTAATATTAACACCAACGATATCTACTAACTGTTCCATTTTAATCACCTCACTTAAAGACTATGTGAGGCGCAAATTCACATGAAGTTTCATAAAAGTACATTTTATTTGTTTTTATTACTTATAAGTACTATTATGTACTTTGAAATATTTTTAAGGAGTGTTTACTTATATGAACAGTCATTTAAGTTCAAATATAGTTATAGAAAATGTTATCCAATCAAAGATGAGGGGAAGAGTAATATATCAAGGTGCTGTATCATCACAAATAGCTATTAATTTCTGTTATTCTAAATTATTTAATGATCCTTCAGGTAAAGGCTATCAACGTCCTATAAACAAAAAGAGATGTAAGGATTTTGCTGATTATTTATCGCAAGGTGAAGATTCATTATATACACCTATACTACTAAATGCTTGTGGAAACTGGGAATTTCATGCATATGATAGAAGCAGAGGAAGCTATGGCCGTTTAGTCTGCCGAAAAAAGGGAACCTTGATGGACGGGCAGCATCGTTTAGGAGGAATTAAAGAATATATTAGCGAAACAGATAGTACATTGACTGTGCCATTTTTAGCTTTTCATTATTTAGATGATGATGATGAAATTAAACTTTTCGATGTCATTAATACAAAAGCTAAAGGAATCGGTACTTCGTTGAGTCGTTATTTAAATCGGAATAATGACGATTTTGGATGGATAGCCACTAATCTTATTATAAAGCCGGAAAGCCCCTTTTTTAGTAAGGGAACATTAATTGGTAGACGTACAAAGGAAAAACACATTACTTTGCAAAATTTATATCAAATTGTAAATTTATTAACTAAAAAATCACCTTTAGCAAAGTTACCAAAGGAAAAAATATTGAATATTACATTATTTTACTTTAATTTAATCAAAGAATTGCTACCTGATGAATGGAATGATTATAAAAATTACCGACTCACACATATAACATGTTTAAACGCTCTTGCTATAGTAGGTAATGAGCTAGTGAATGAATTTTACTCAGAAAAATCACAACAAACAGATTCTGTTAAAATCGCAAAAAAGCTGCAAAGTTTAGGAGAAATCGATTGGTCGTCAAATGGAGATTTAAAATTTTTAAAAGGAATATCGGGGTCAAAAATTTTAGCTGAGGACATAAGAAATTGTTTGAAATAACTTAGTAAATTTAAAGGACTCCAAAAGTATAATATAATTTATCTTTTGAAATGTAGCCTTTTTATTAATGTCGATAACTTACTACAAATTTAGATAGTTTTAAATATAGGTTAATTAAAATCATCTCCCGACTAGAGACTTCTTTGTTGAGAGATGATTTTTATTGGGTATTTTTATTAAAGCAACAATGAAGATAGTGAAGAAACGCATTTAGACTAACGGCGCTGGTTAGTTTAAGTAATTTTTTAACTTGTGTTCAACAAAACCAGCTAATAGTTGTCAAGATTTTTCAATAAAAAAATTAAAACTCGCATGATATACTAAAAAAGGGTACAGCAAATAAGCCTTCCTCTTTAAAATTGGAAGGTTTTTCTCAATGTACTTAAATGTGATTTTTAAACCGAATTTTGGAAGGCTTCTTTTCTTTTTAGTAGGGCATATATCCAATGTAAAAGCTTATTAGCACATGCAATTATGGCTACTCTAAAAGGCTTCCCTTCTTCGCGTTTTTTATTGTAGAACTCTCTTAATTTCTTATTTCTAGGGATTATTTCTTCACTTGTTTTTTGCTTACGTGCATCTCTTATACCGCATTGTACAGCCATAAACAACGCTTGTCTTAACCTGCTAGAACCTCTTTTGGTTATGCGATTGATGGAAGCAGTAAACCGGCCAGAAGAGTAAACGCTAGGATCTATCCCGGCGAATGCTACTAGCTTTTTAGGATGGTTAAACCGTTCTATTTCTCCAATTTCAGAGATGATTGTTGCCGCAATCTTTTCTCCAACACCAGGGATAGACTGGATTATCTCATATTCTTCAATTTCTTTAGCGAGGGCATCTATTTCTGCTGCTAACTTCGATAGATGCTCTTGATATTGAAGAACAATGTTAATAAACATTCTTAGGTTAAAGATATGGCTTTGGTACAAGTTGTTTTGAAATGGATTACGTAATGCAGCTTCTCTCAATTTAATTGCCTTTTCTTTTGCCCATTTTTCTGAACGGGTTGTACATAATTCTGCAATTTTATTAGTAAGATCCGATTCGCTAACACTTAAAACCTCTTTGGAGGTTGGGAAGATTGATAGAATCTGTAACGAAATTTTTGAATAGAGATCCCCAAAGACACCTCTATATTCAGGAAATATTTGATCTAAGATTGATTGTAGCTGTAATTTTGTTTGTACAGCTGTGCTTGATACTGTTTCTTGTTGTCTAGTGAGATTACGAAGATTTAAGAGGTGTATGCCTCTTTTTTATATGGTTCTAACTCTTCCTTGTAATACAGTTCACATAGTTGATAGGCATCAATGGCATCTCTTTACTTTGCGTAAATTTGTACTTCTAGCTCGATGAGAGATGAGTGGGTTTACAATAATATAAACGTATTGTTGCTCCTCCAAAAATTGAATGACAGGCATATGATATTGACCTGTAGATTCTAAAATAACCGAAGGTTGCTTACCATCAGCTAGTTTCTCTATTTCCCTTAGAAATTCTAATAAACTACCTAAACCATCAAGAGTATGTTTAATACTAAAGCTCTTACGATATGGTTTGCCTTTATCTAAAAAGGCTTGAACCTGACTTTCTCCTTTTGAAACATCCAGACCAACGACTGGATTCATAATTACATCTCCTCCTAAAGAAAACTAAATTCGTCGGTAACCCCTAAAGCTGCTTGTAATGTCATAGGTTCGCTTGTTAAACGGGATCCTTGTCCCAACCAGCTCGAAACATGTTTATACAAGTAGGGGGTGAACAGTTTTGCGGACGGGATCTAGTCCCACGGGCCAGACGTTCTACCCCGACTACCGTTATAATAAGACCTAAAAGAAAAAGGTCAACCAGAAAAAACTGGCTAACCTCATATTACGATCGGGCCAGATTGTTGAATAACAAATTTTCGCTAAATATTACCAAGTAAGGGTTTGGGAACAATTTAATTACAATTTATGTCTATATTGAAAAAGGGAGGTGTCATTTTGTGGTTAATATTAGGTCTTATTGCTATAGTAGCAACTTTTATAAATCTTTATATGTATACAACAGGTAAAGATTATAAACTTGCGATGACAACCGGGTTATCATTTACAGCACTGACACTCTGTGCAGAACATAGACTTGTATCTAATTGGGTAAAAGTTGAAGATTGGACGGCTTTATTGGATGTTGCACCTACTATGGAAAAGGCGTTATGGTTTCTGACAATTGTTTCTATTTTACTAAATATAACACCTATACTTTTAGAACTAAAAAATAAAAAATAATTACTTATTGTTGTTCATTTGGATTTACAACGTTAAGAGCAAAAAGTCCCCAAATCTCGCTTTGGGAAGGTTATACTTTAATTAATTTAAAAGTATAGCGATTTTGATACGGAGGTGTTGAAATGTATACTCAAAAAATAATGTTAGCTTTATTTTTATTTATTTTTCTTTTAACAGGCTGTGGATTAGAAACGAAAACACTTACGGAATTTTATAAAAACGACCTTGAAGATGTTACTAAAATTCAAGTACAAGATGGAGGTACAGGTTATTCAAAAATCACAACAGATAAAAAAGTAATTGATGAGTTTTTGAGTGAAATCAAGGATGTACAATTTATACCTGAAGAAAATCAAGAAGATAGAGCTGGATTCCTTTATTCCATTACCCTTTATGAAGATGAACAAATGACTTTTATATTTACAGAAAATTATGTAAATGACTATTACTATTATACAGAGCCTGATATTTATCCAATAGTTGATAGCTTTTATAAAAATCTCAAAGTTGAAGAAGAATAAGCATTTCCTTATGCAACTAACGATGTCCCTAAGAATGGTAGGTTAGTATTTAAACTAACGGGATACTTTAGTGTAACATGGATTTATAACGCATACATCAATAAACAAAAAAACGTTCCCAAATCAAAGTTAGGGAAATGTTGTTTTCACAGTATTTTTTGGGTTCTCCTTTTAATTTAGTTAAAAAACTATCTTCAACAAAAGGGCGCTTTTCTGTAATGACGAGCGTCTTTCTTCATGAATAGGGACATTTTCTTGAGTAATACATTTAAAGAAAATCGTAATAGGCAATGAAATTTTGAAGATTTTCACTTAAACCAACAGAGCAGGATAGTAAAGAACATTTAGGGTACGTTACGTTACTTCTAAAAGGAGTAATCTAAATGATGAAAAATAAGAATGACAAAAAAGGTATCGAGAATACTCTTCTAGATACCTTTTATCTAAAGTTCACTGCAGCCTTAAAGGGTGCTTTTTTACGTCTCTTTTGACTATTAGGTTTTATTTTTCTAGTTCTAACCAACCCTCAAATAGGGTATCATCTTTTAAATCAAAATAGTATTTTACGAATCTCACAAATTCTTTAGTATCAATTTCTTTATATTTATAAAAATGGTAATATATTTTTAAAAATTTTTCAGCTTCTTTAACCTCTCCATTATCTTTAAATAATTCCCATAACTTTCTGGCAGATTTTCCATAAACATAGGAACTCATGTTGGATTCATATTGATTGAGAGGTAAATTTACTGGTAACTCTAAATTAGGATCTGGTCTGTACATTGAATTATAATCTTCAGTCTCTTTCAATTTGGAAAGTTTGAATAAACTCGCTGCAAATACTGCGAAACCTTCATCTAACCATGCATCACTATAAGGATCGTTGCTAACGATCCCATAAAACCATTGATGAGCAATTTCATGTATCACCATATTTTTTAGCTCTTGAGAATTACTAGGACCAGTATTATAAATCGAACCAACTGTAACTATTCCTGGATACTCCATCCCCATTCCATCTACTATAATATCAAATTGTTTGAAAGGATAAGGCCCCATAATTTCTTCAAAATAGTTTATTGCAGCTATAGCCTCATCTGCTATTTCTCGATATAGTTTTTCTTTATTTTCATTAAATCCAAATACTCTAACGGAAGGGCCCCCATCATTTTCCACAAGTATAGGATCTTTTAAAATAGCGACAAATATTTCTTTTATATTCTTTGCTTCAATGGAACCAACGTTTGAACTCGGAAAGACTTCTTTATCAGATGAAGATACAAAGGTGAAACCTTTCGGAATATCGTATGTTAATTTAAAATTACTAAATCCAGTATGGTAAGTCTCTCCTCTATCTCGGTAAGACTCCTTGTTCCACCGAGAGTTCCTATATGTTGCAAGCATTGGGTAAAATTGAGCTAAATGAAAATTACCATTATTACTCTTTGTAAATCTTAAGCCTTGTTCAGGAAAGGTGAGTTCATAGGAAAAATAAACTTTAACTTCTTGATTAGGTTTCAACTTATGGGGAAGTTGAATATTTAAAGTATCTCTTTCTAATGTGTAAACGACTTTTTTTCCATCAATAGATATGTTATGAAAATTAACCGTAGAGGGATTTTCCAGCTCTGGTGAAACACTTTTTGTAAATATATTTGGTATAAAATAGAAGGTTAATTGTTCCCAATCATCGGTAGATAGATTTTTGATTAAACCGGTTAATTCAAATTGGAAATTTCCGTTAGTATCCATTGTTAGTTTAATGTCATAATCACTGGAATTTCCAGGATTTACTCCTTTGGAAATAAATTCTTCTCTATTCACTTTTTTAGTAACAGTCGATTCCAAGTTATCATCTTGTTTATTTAACTTCCATGCTGCGAAAAATACACATATTAAGACTAAAAATATAATAATTATTTTCTTCTTAATAACTTCCCCTCCAATCTACGTAACACTAAAAAAATTTACTCCACTATATGAATTTACTAAAAAGTTTTTAAATTTATACATATTTCTTGAACTTAATAGTTACTACGTTTCTCTACTCAAAATGTCGGATTTGATAATGATGTTCTACCACAATTACAGGAGAAATTGTTGAAATCGAAAATGAAAGATCTTTTGTGGAAAGCACAACGAAAAATTCACCAGATGGGTTCGATACAAAAAAAGTTCTAAAATAAAAGTTTGGGGACACAGAAAAACATCTTCAACAATCGGGCGCTTTTCTGAAATAGGAAAGCGTCTTTCTTCATGGAAAGGGTCATTTTCTTGAATAACACATTTAAAGAGAATCATTATGAAGCAAATATACTATGAAGATTATCACTTTCTAAAGGTGCAGGATAGTAATAGTTGAAGAAAGAATTATTGTAAATGAACAAGACATACTATATCTAAATAAAAAATAAGGGTGATGAAATTGGATAAACGTATTCCTCTTCTAATGGTTTTATTTAGTCTATTAATTTGCGTGTGGTGTTTTGGAACAGTAAAAAATGCAAAGTCGAGTGATACTCCTCCCTCTTTTGAGGAAAAGTACACTGAAGCTGGATATAAATCTGTAAAAGCTGCTGTTAAGGAATTTGAAAATCATTGTAAATGTGATGTAAAGGTACCCGAAAAGTTGCCTTCTATTTCTTTCACACATCAATATGGAAGATTCTTTGAAGATAAGAACTATAATGTGAATGATTCCCTGGAAATTAGGTTTATTAACAAAGATTTAAGTAATAATATTTATAAAATTGATATTCGTCCTTTAAAAAACAAATTGGACTTTGCAGATAAACTGAACTTAAATGGAAAAGAGTATACACTTCAAGATGGTGCAAAAGCCATTTATTTTGAGCATCAACTATTTAACTTTTTTGTATTTGAAAAAAATAATTTGCAGTATATACTTGGAATTTATAATAAAGTAGCCAACAAAGTAACACCTGAAACTTTTGTTCTAATAGCTAACTCAATTTAATAATTAATTTAAATAATAATTTAGATGAAAATCATTGGGACCTTATAAAATGAAATAGCCATCTGGCTGATTTCTCAACAGATGGCTATTTAGTGTTTAAAGTAGAGTTGACTAATTAATCTTCGTATTAAAAATCAATATCTCTTTTAGCTTGCATTTCTTGCTCCACATCTTGTTTTAAATATAAAACATAATCCATAACAAAATGTAAATCTACTTGTCCTTTATTGTACGCCGATTCCAGAGCTTCATAATTTCTAGCAACCAAATAATAAAATAGATCATCTTTGTTTATACCTTGAATTTCAGCAATTTCAATCATGCTTTTATCTTCCCGCATTTGGAAGTATTCATTCTCAGAAAGGTTGAAAAAATTTGCTAAAGATTTAAAATCTCTTTTGTAACTAAAAACAACTTTTCCTTCATCGCTATTTTTTATATACGAAGAATTTTCAACGTTTTCTGTAGTCTGAGATTTTGCAGAAATTGAACTGTTTAAAAAAATGGAAATCAAAGAAATAAAGACTAGTGACGTGTATAAAATTTTTCTCATTGTACACTCCTTAATTATTTTTTATTTTTATTTCAACACAACTTATTATGTTCCAGAAATATTGATTTAAACTGCGTAAGGACAATGCTAACAGGGATATTTATGGTTAAGAATTTTGTAAATAGCTAAACTTTATAAACAATCAAAAGAGTTAAACTTGCTTTGTTTAAGAAAAAATATCCTTATGATCTTCCACAATCGGGCGCTTTTCCGTAATTGATCGCGTTCTCATTAAGGGCAATTTACTTGAATGGGGATTGTTGTAATTGAACTGGATATACTAAACCCATATATAATTTAAGGTGATGGAATTGAATAAAAGTAAACCTTTTCTTTTGGTTTTATTTAGTATACTAATTTGTGGTTTGTATTATGGAACAGTAAAAGCAAAATCGAATGATACTCCTCCTTCCTTTGAGGAAAAGATTACTGAAGGCAAACAACTCACTCCTTTAGAAAGCCAGTTAATGTCTTTTATGACTGGTTTGATGGTAACCGAACCAAAACAAGCTGTTGAATTGTGGATATCAGGAGTAAATAATCGAAGTGGTGCTGTTCAATATGCGATGCTGTCCCCTGCGCTTCGAAAGCAATCAAGGAGTAAATTCGAGCAAACTCACTGGATAACAGGTCAGTCAAGTCCTTCGGTTAGTAACTTTCGTTTTACTAAAGTAGAAAAGCTCAGCGAATCAAAAATGCAATATACCGTTAAATACGATTTATGGGCATCATATGGAGACTTTGGTGGTGGGGAGAAGATTATAATCGTGGTGAAAAATTTAGAACCATTTAAAGAGTATTGGTTTATTTCATCAATTACAACGAAATATAATCCATGGGAAGCATTTACCCCAGCCGAGACAGTTTTAAAATAGGGCATTGAAGATAAAAAAACTATTTTGTAGAGTATTTCTTTCTTCAACAATCGGGCGCGATTGTTGAAGATCACAAGACAAAAAAATAAATCTTTCTTTTTATAAAAAAGAAGCTTAAATAATGTTAGATAATTATCCCTTTTGATTAAACTTCTATCAAAAGGGGTTTTTTTAAATTGCCGTAAAACGCACTTTTATCGATATATTTGTTTATAAACCGTTATTTCCATGCTACATTTATAAATCAAATTCATCTTTTAAAAGAGTCATTACATCCTCTTTTTTATTTATTTCATCTAAAGACAAACTCTCTTCATAAGTTTCTTCTACATCGACATCTAGCTTAATATTCTTAAACATCATATGTTTATCCGTATTATTTTTAACATCTATAAGCTTGTTATTGATGTTAAATTCTTTCAAAAGAGGAGATTTAGAATATAGATGTGGATATAAACTTGAAGCAACTGTTTTATTGTATAATTCCTCGTAGTATTTTGCTTTTTGAAGCTGCTCTGTAGATTGTTTTTTGTATTTGATAGCTTCAATTCTATAATTACTTAACTTTTTATTTTCATCTCTTAATAATTTTACTTCAGAATATAAAGTATCTATCATTTCTTCTAAAGAATATAATTCTCTTATTATACCGATTTTATTATCTCCATGTTTTTCAAAAATCATTTCTATGTTAGGTAGAAAAATTTCATCTGAACCATTTAAAGGAATTGAGCGCAAAATAGGGTCATTTAATTCCTGTAAGAAATCTTTCAATCTTCTACTCCAAGTGTTTCTACCTATATCTGTTTCTTGGTCCAGTAACGAAGGAGTAATTTTCACACCTTTAAATTTATATTTTATTTTAACTGCTAGCTCTTTTAGCTCTGAATCAGTGTAACTTTCTGGTCTTCCAGGTCCTTTTTTATATTCTTTAGAACTCATGATTTTTATCACTCTCCAATATCTTTGCGTCGACTATAGCTTTTAAATCCATGTAACTCACAAGGTTTTGTGATGTGGTTTGTAATAAATTCTGAGCAGCCTTATTGTCATTATTTATACTATTAGTAACTATATCTTTCATGAAATCAATTGCGTTTTCAATTTTAATTTTCATTTGGTTAGATCCATTAACCAACCATTCCATTCCTTCATTAAATTCTGAAACAGCAGGTTTGAAATAGTACTTATTACAGAATCTACAGTCCTCAATACAATTCATAGGAAACTCTTTCTCTAACTCTTTACAGATACCGTAATCAACTTGTCCAACAATTTGTTCTAAATCTAATTCTTCATAAGAAATCGTTTTACCAACATCGTACATATAGCGTTTCCAGCCGACTAATCCACCAGAAAAGTTTTTAGAAAATGAAAATCCTAATTTTTCCTGAGCCATTATATATACATAAGATGTGGCAAAATGCTTCGCATGAGAGAAATATTCATTTTGTGTATAAATACTTTGATGACCTGCCATATTTGCTACAGAAAGCATATTAAACCCTTGCAAACACATATTAATGATTGCAAAATGTCTGGTATCTCCAAATTTAACTCTTTCAATCTCATTAACCTGATATATCCCACTAACTACTTCATTATAAAAGTCATCCAAAATCGAATAAAAATCCCTTCTATTTAATCTCTGGTTTGATTTTCTTCTATTGTGTTTTCGAGGACGACGATAATAATAAAAATCGATATTAAATAGATAAGGAGAATTGTTAGGAATCTGGGTAGTAATTTTATTTATGATATTATTTAAAATATTATAAGTTGCTTCATCAATTTCTATCGACTCTTTGTTATTGTTGTTCTTAATTCTATAAATCGTAATGAAATACCTATCTTCACCATCAATTTGCGAAGTAAGTAAACAGTCTTTCCTCAAAAGTAGGAATTCAGTTGGTCTCTGAGGAATAATGTTTGTAATTAACCACCACAACATTATTGGCAAATATCTAAAAATGTTATCAATCGAATTGTTTCTAAAATATTCATTGATAATTTCGTCAAATTTCAGAACATCTTTTAGATTTGGTAATTCTCTATTTAAATATTTTTCGCCAGGAAATTTTTTACAAATATTAATTAATTCTTCTTTATTTTTAATCTGGATAAACTTTAAAAATAGTTTTAAATCACTGGCTAAATTCCCACCTTGATTTTTACTTTTTGTATATTCCTCATTAAAAATATCTCTAATTTTACACTGTCTTTTAAACCATCACTACGCAAAATACAATTCTTAATAGATTGTATTTCGTTATACACAGTCATAGGTTTTTTTTTAGATTGTAACCTTAATAAGACATACCATTTTAAATAGTTTTGTAAAAAATTATCCCCACCTGTATCAAAAGAAAATTCCTTATACATGTCTTCTAATTCGTCCAATATCTTCCATTTGGGTAATTTATATTTACCTTTGATTAAGTTTATTTGTGATAGATTATTAAACATTTCTTCGTATTCTTTCTCTTTAAATGTTAAAACACTGACTTTCCTTACTCTTTGCATGACTAAATTTTCGGAAATATTAGATATATTTATTTTTAATTCCACTTATAAATCACCTCAAAATTTAGTTAATTACAAGCTTATGAGCTACTTTTTTAAGTTTATGTGTGATTTGGTCTTTGGGTAAATATGCGCTACAGATATCTTCTCCGTATGATAATCGAGCCTCTTTCCAGATAAATAGATAATGCTTTAAAAAATAAGTATGTTTTCGGATTATAGCTGCATTATTCGACAAATGAATAAGATCTATAACCTCATTAAGTTTCTGTTTAAGTTCAATCAAAATTAAATATTGTGGTATAAAATATTCACATTTAAAACAACCTTCCAATAGTGGATATTCACAGGTTGGACTTATTAAACATTGACCAAATTCATTCTTGGAAGGAAGTTCATTTTTAGCTAACTTAACAATTAATTTTTTTATTTCATCCCTAGAATATTTTTTTAATCTTTCGACTACGCTGTTGGACTTTGAATATATTTCATTTAATAACTTTGAGAAATCATCGTTCTCGCTTTCTTCAAAAAATCTTTCAATATCTCCTGATGATGTGTAATCTAAAAACAATTGAGCTATTTCTTCGGTTTTAATAGGAGAATACCTTTTTCTCAATTCTTCAATGGCGATTGTTCGTTCCTCTAAGGTATGTTTTACATTCTCATCTTGTAAGGCAAATAAAATTAAATAGTTATATAACCAACCAAAGTACCCTCTCCGAAATAAATTAATAGAGACACGATTAATATAGCCATCTTTATTAGTTAATTGGATATAAATAGCTGTAGAGTTAGAATCAACATGTGATCTGCTGTTTTGCGTTAATGTTAATGCCAAATCTGAATTCTCTGAATCCTCCTCCACAATACTAAAAAATAAATATGTTGCAACACTTCTATTCATTGTTTGACTATGAAACTTAAAATCATCTGGTAATTTACATTTCTTGAAAAACTCCTTGTGAGTACGAAGTCCACTAGTATATACAGTTTGAAACTTTGAATCACTAACAAATGTATTTAGTAATAGGGGGTTATTATTTTTTTGTCTGTGTAATTCACTGATGACTAATGCATGGGCTAAAGGCTCAATTAAATCAGGGGAAACTATAAAAGTTAAGAATTCTTCATTTTTACTAGCTCTTTTGTTTCTAAAATGAATATAAAGTTGGTTAATAACCAAATGTGATTCTCTTAACTTAAGATTAGTTGAATTTAAATCTTCTAATGATTTGATAGTTAAATCCTTTATATAGATATTAGGTGCTTGAAGTATTAAGTCTGCTCCACGTATAAAATCAGTTAGAAGGAGAAGTGTGTATGCCCACATATTCGCATAACCTTGATTTTCAATAGCCTCATTCTTATGAAATTTAACTTCTTTAGTGTAATCATAGATTTTATTGAATATAGCTGGGGAATACAGAGTGTCGTTTTTTTTTCTATTGGAGGAATCTATTGTTATTTTCTCATCATTATTAATTCCTTTAATTGAATAACAATAATTTGTAAATCTGAGAATTAACACTTTATTTGTCTTTGTATTAGACTCATTAAGAAATATATCCAGCTCATTAACTTTTAAGAGATAAATTTCGTTTTTAAGGTTTTGTTGTAGATAAATAAATATCTTTTTGTATGTGCCTTCTCTATCTCTAATATATGAAATGGAACCTCTCATTTTATTAAATTGAATCCTTACAAATTCTTTAAATAAATTTAGAGTTTCTTTATATTTAAAATTCATGGAACAATCATTAATGAATATTAGTAATTCTGTTAAAGCTATACTCGAGTTATATTCTTTTGCTTTTAAATAGTTTTCAAGGTCATGAGGGGGGACTTTCCAAATACCTCTAAAATCTTTAACAGCATTAGGAAAGTATTTTTCTATTCGCTGTGCTATAGCCGTAGAGTTTTTGTTGATTCTTGAAGCCGCCTCTTTTAAAGAAATATATTCTTCATTATATAGTCTTTGTTTATTTAAAAAGAGATCAAAATCAACTTTTGGAATTCTATATTCACCCTTAATTTTTTTATATTATTAGATATACTACCATTTGTAATTAAACGTGTTACTGTTACAGCTTGTACGCTCAATAGATTAGAAATATCTTTTCGTGTATAATAATCCTTTTTTGCATCTGCTTCTAATTGCATTTGATACTCTGTTATGTCTCTAATTGGAATTTTCCATAGACGAGAGTGCTTCTTAGCATTAGGAAAAATAACACCCCTTTTACATAAACTAGCCAGATATTGAGGATCTTTATTTAATTTATCCGCAGCTTCTTTTAAAGTAAAATATTCTTTGTTATTTAACCCTTCTAAAAAAGAATCTAGTTCCTCTTTAGAAATTAACCATTTCCCCTTTACTTTTTTTGAATTTATTAAAGAACCTTTACCTATAAGATTCCTAACACTGGTAGGGCTACTATAACCTAATTTTTTCTGGACTTCTTTTAAGCTTAAAAATTCCTCCATAATTAATCATCTCTTTCAATTAAGCTAGGTATATATACTTCATGAAGATTAGAAAACTTCTGTTGTATTTTTTCATGAATTCTAACAGATCGCTTTATATATGCTAACGAGGAGTTAAGATCATTATCTCCACGCGGCTGGGCTATTTCATAAGGATTTTCAGCAAACTCAGCTAATAAGTTTGAAAATGTACCTCTTCCTATATGCGTAGACCACTTTATTTGGTTTAAATGCAACCCTAACATTTTTTGCTCTATATCTGAGCTATTAATTAAAAGGTCTATGAATGCTTTTTTTACTTTTTCAAAATATTGCCTATAGCTTCTTACAGACATGGCGTTTCCTGCTGCATTAACGAAAAGAGGGTTAGATGGATCTGAAGATTTATATATTGCCAAATGGTCTTTTATTAACGAGTTTGTCCAATTATTTAATTCAAAAACTAGTTGAAACCGTTTCTTTTTAACGCTACTATTTTCTTTTAAATCTGGACGAAGGTTTCTATTCATTAGTTTTAAAGTCATGCCATGTTGAGAAACTGTTTTTAATACTTGATTTCTTGTTAAATTAACAACTTCACCAACCCTTAACCCTCCTAAAAATTGCATATATATTCCTAATGCAATTGGTTTGGCAACAGCTATGGCAACCTCAAAGAATAAAGGTATATAGCTAGGTGGAAAAGTATGTTCAATATTTTTCGGAGTAGCTGCTGGGTAAACAGGTGAAAAAGGTGACTCTAAAAATTCTCCTAATTTCCCATACTTAACGTTTATCCTTGGTAACTGAGTATTAAAGTTCTCTGATAACCATTTATAAAAATAAGATAGGGTTTGTTCAGCATTTTTTATAGTATCTTTTTTTAATCCTTCTTCAGTTAAAGTATTTAAGTACATATTTCCATGATTTAATTGTATATCTAAAATAGAGTCAATCCTGAGGCTCTTGTAATTCTTAATTAAATAGTTTAAAAATTTCACAATATTATTAGCATGTTTTTTTTGTGTATTAAACGCTTTATTCTGCCAAAAGCTCATAATAAATTCAGTTATAGGATGAATTAAATGAATATCAAGTTTTAAGCCTTTAATTCCTATCGCGCATATTTGCCTTTTTTCTATTTTTCCATCATTGTAAATTACATAATCAATCCATATAGGTATTGAAATAAATTTAATATCTTCTTTCTTTAGAAATATTAAATTATCATTCCCCAATAAAATCACTCCTCCATTTAATTTTAGAAAAATCTGATAATTTAAGATAACATAAAACACTTATTATGTGCAAAATATTTATGTACATTCATATGGAGATATGCTGGACGTGAAGGTGAATTAGTAGCACGCTGGATACTTGATAAAGTGAAAATTAAAAAGCCTTTGAAACGCTTATGGATTTCCTCTGTTACCGATAAGGCAATAAAAGATGGGTTTGCTAATCTAAAGCCAGGCAATGCATATGATAATCTCTATGCCTCTGCTGTAGCTCGCTCAGAGGCAGATTGGTATATCGGGCTTAATGCTACTCGTGCTTTAACTACCCGCTTTAACGCACAGTTGAATTGCGGACGTGTACAAACACCAACAGTAGCAATAATTGCTGCACGTGAAGATGAAATTAAAAACTTTAAGGCACAAACTTATTATGGTATTGAAGCGCAAACAACTGATAACTTAAAGCTTACATGGCAAGACCAAAATGGTAATAGTCGTAGCTTTGATAAAGATAAAATCAATACACTGGTGAAAAAAATAGGAAATAACAATGCCATCGTTGCGGACATTGAAAAGAAACCTAAAAAATCATTTGCACCTGGTCTTTATGATTTAACTGAATTGCAGCGAGATGCCAATAAAATCTTCGGCTACTCAGCGAAAGAAACATTGAATATCATGCAAAAACTCTATGAGCAATATAAAGTGTTAACTTATCCACGTACGGATTCTCGCTTTATTTCACAGGATATCGTTGCTACACTACCAGAACGTTTAAAGGCCTGTGGTATTGGTGAATATCGCTCCATCGCCAATAAACTGCTTACTAAACCAATCAAGCCAACAAAGGCCTTTGTCGATGATAGTAAAGTATCAGATCATCATGCGATTATTCCAACAGAGGGCTATGTAAATTATTCAGCTTTCACAGATAAGGAACGTAAAATTTATGATCTTGTTGTAAAGCGTTTCCTAGCTGTTCTACTGCCTGCTTTTGAATATGAACAACTAACACTGCGTGCAAAAATTGGCGATGAAAGCTTTATTGCTCGTGGAAAAACGATTTTATCATCTGGCTGGAAGGAAGTTTATGAGCATCGCTTTGATGATGAGGACACAGCAGATGACGTAAAGGAACAAATACTACCACGCATTGATAAGGGCGATATATTAAAAGTAAAGCTTATTGCCCAAACTTCTGGTCAAACAAAGCCACCTGCTCGATTTAATGAAGCTACTCTTTTATCAGCCATGGAAAACCCAACAAAATATATGGCAACGAATGATAAAAAATTAGCCGATACATTAAAATCTACGGGCGGTCTTGGCACAGTCGCTACACGTGCAGATATTATTGAAAAGCTTTTCAATTCCTTCTTAATAGAAAAGCGTGGTGGCAAAGATATTTATATTACCTCTAAAGGTCGTCAACTACTCGACCTAGTGCCAGAGGAATTAAAATCCCCTGCCCTGACAGCAGATTGGGAGCAAAAGCTTGAACTTATTGCAAAGGGCAAGCTAAAAAAAGATGTATTTATTAGCGAGATGAAAAATTACACAAAGGAAATTGTTACAGAGATTAAGGGTAGTGACAAAAAGTATAAGCATGATAATATCTCTACCAAATCATGTCCTGATTGCGGTAAACCAATGCTTGAAGTGAATGGCAAGAAAGGAAAAATGCTTGTCTGCCAAGATCGCGAATGTGGTCATCGGAAAAATGTCTCACGTACCACAAATGCACGTTGTCCACAATGTCATAAAAAATTAGAGCTTCGCGGAGAAGGTGATGGTCAAATTTTCGTTTGTAAATGTGGCTATCGCGAAAAATTATCAGCCTTTGAAGCAAGACGCAAAAAAGAAGGCGGCGGAAAAGTGGATAAACGCAGTGTCCAAAAGTATTTGAAACAGCAAGAGAAAGAAGCTGAGCCAATTAATAACGCGTTTGCAGATTTATTAAAAGGATTAAAATTAGATTAATTAAATATCCTGTCTTAAACAAAAGCACACAATTGATCGAATATCTACAAAATGATCAATTGTGTGTATTTGAATAATGTGTAATCACAAAAACAGTATATGTATGTAAAAAGTTGTAGCCTCTTAATTAAAAACATTATAAGGTAAATCTAAAAACTTCCTCGAATAAGAAAAAATAGAGTGAACAGCCTAAGCATTCACTCTTATATTTTTACTTTATTAGCCTAATTATTCGTGGAAACTAATCAGATATTATTTAGCATATATTTTCCCCATTTTGATTAATGGAGCTGTATAAAACCAAGCTATAATTAAGTTCGGGACCCAGCATAACCATGAAATTACTACATAATAGGATGCATATGCTTCACCACCAAATATGAGAGCAAATAAACCAAGCCATAAACGTAATGTAACAGCTACAAATGTTAAACTATAACTTCTAATTGCCCAAGCTCTGTGCAAGTATTTCTCACCTTTGATAGCAAAGTAAGTTACCATCAAACCTGTGTAAATCCATAAAATTGCGAGGATACCAAAACCAAAATGCGAAATAATCCCTCCTGTTGAATATAAAGCTGTATAGAAACCTGATATTCCTCCAATTAGAATTCCCGCTACATACGTGTAACCCAAGTATTTATGGACAGTCACTTTTTTTCTCCGTAGCTTTTTAATAAATAAAAAGGGACCAATCAGTAACGAAATAGAAGACCCAATAATATGAATAAGAATCATTGTATCCCATATATAAGAAAGTTTCTCCTTATAATAAAACACTTTAACAAAATAAAATCCAGAGTTAACCAAACCTATAATCCCATACTGAATAATAGCATATATGACGATGCTAAAACCTAATACAAACACAAGCCACTTAAAAAGTATTTTTATTTTACTAGGTTCTGTCAAAAATTAAGACCACCTTCCTCTTTTAGGATAACCCAAATAATGTTTATTACTTCTAACGATTTGTATGTACTATTAGTAAAAATAAACTTTTAGAGTTGCACATTTAACTTTATTTATATTTTTCCTCTTTTTTAATCAAATCCTTTAGTAATTTTTTAGCATCTAATGTCTCTATTTGTATATTTCCCCCTTCTCTTACGCATAGAGAAATTTGATAACTACTTTCAATTTGAAAGGTTTGAATATTTACATTTTGTTGTTTTCCATCTAACATAATCGTTGGTTTTTTAGCATAAACATTTGTTTGTAAACGATTAGGTGATAAACTTAGACCTTTGCCAATCATTTTTAAATAACTTTCCTTTATGGTCCAAATCATATAAAAATACTTTATTGCTTCATGATTAGAAAGAGATTTTAATTTCTCATACTCTTTCTTTGTGAGAGCACCTTCCATTGTTTCTAAACAAACAGGCTTTACATATTCAACATCTACACCTACCTCTTCTTTAGAAACTGCTAATACTACCCAATTTCTCGAATGAGAAATATTAAAATGAAAGTATTCTTGATCCCTAATAAACGGTTTTCCATATTTCGTAAAACTAATCGCATTGGAATACTGATCATATTCTAGAATTTTTTTCAACATCATATACCCTAGTAAGCTTCTGACCTTATCTTCTTTATGATAAAATGATTTTATTTTCTCTTTTATGGCAAAAGGAAGAAAACACGTAGCTCTATTTATTGTTTTATCATCTAAGGAATCCATTACTTTTACTAGATATAAATCAATACTCATTGTTTATACCAAAGATAATTCTAATTTCTCTACTATTTGTTGCACAATTAATTGTTCAAACTGATGGATAAAGAAGTGATTCCCTTCCATCTTAATTATTTCAAAGCTTCTATTTGTCAGTGAACCCCATTCCTCAATGGACTGAACTGTAACATTTTTATCATTAATCCCTGAAAAAGCTGTAATAGGAACAGGAATTATATCATTATCATTAGAAAATTGGTAAGTTTCACAAATTTGAAGATCAGCTCTCATAATTGGGAGTACTAAATTTAATAATTCTTTATTATTCAGTATCGTCTCTGGCGTTCCATCTAGTTCTCTTAATCTATGAATAAGTTCTTTATCTGATAAATCATACGTCTTTTTATTAGTACTTCTATTAAGATGGGGTGCTCGATGAGCTGAAGGGAAGAAGTACTTTGGCAACAGTCCTTCATCTTTATTTAAAGACTGAATCAATTCATAGGCAATTAAAGCCCCCATACTATGACCAAAGAAACAAAACGGTTTTTCCTCTAAATAAGGAATAATCGCTTTTTTTAACGATCCCACCAAAATATCTTTTTGACGAATAGATGGTTCGTTGATTCGTCTCCCTCTTCCTGGCAATTCTATACAAGCCAATTCAATATCATCCGGTAAATATTCATTCCATCTTTTATAAATATTAGATCCACCACCAGCATAAGGAAAACAAAACAACCTCAATCGTGCCTCTGTTTTTTTCTCATCTATTATTACCCATTTATTTTGCAATTAGTTCACTCCTTACTCTGATAGGAGTACTGCTCTTAAAACTACGAAAAGAGCAGTACCTTATTTCAAATCTTTATTTCTAATTTTGAAAGTCGTTTGATTTTATACATGTATTAATTTAGGTTCGATATAATCAGCTAAAGAACGAACGCTTGGATCTTGATAAAAATCCCTTAATGATAGTTCAATGGACAATTCTTTTTGCAGTTTGGTCATCATTCGTATTGCCTGCATCGAATCCCCACCTATTTCAAAGAAAGTGTTATTTATCCCTATTTTCCCCACTTCAACTTTTAAAATTTCAGACCATAATTTAGCAATTAGTCGTTGCATTTCTGTAACTGGAGGCTCCCACTTTTGCACCAAATGAGTTGTCTCATTTATAAGTGAATTCAATACTTTATAATCTACTTTTCCATTAGGTGTTAGTGGAATTGACTTAATACGGATAAATTGAGACGGAATCATATAACTTGCTATCTTGTTTTCAAGGAAACGGTATAAGTCCTCAGTTTCAATATCGTACTCGGTTATATAGAATGCAATAAGGCTTTTATTATCCTCCTTATTGCAAGCTAATATAGTACATTTATCAATCTTTGAATGTTTGATCAAGTTTGCTTCAATTTCTCCAAGCTCTACTCTATGACCTTGGATTTTTACTTGATTATCTTCGCGACCTAGCAGTTCAATATTACCGTCCGGTAGATATCGCCCGATATCTCCTGTTTTATAAATCCGTTCTCCAGTTCGTGGATGAATAATAAAACTATTTCGGGTTTTCTCTTCATCTTTCCAATAACCTTTCGCAACCCCTAGACCGCTGATATAAATATCTCCATACCCCCAAATAGGACAATGCTCTAAAAATTTATTTAAAACATATACCTTCTGGTTTTTCATCGGCTTACCATAAGGAATACTCTTCCAATCTGTCTCAATAGTTTCTATAGGGTACAGAATAGACCAAATTGACGCTTCTGTAGCACCACCTAATGAAATAACTTGTAGATTAGTATTTTTCGATAAATCCTTTATTTGATCTGGTAAGGATAGTGGGATCCAATCTCCACTTAACATAATTAATCGAAGAGTTTTTGGAAGACTCAATGTATTACTATAGACATACTCTACTAATAACGACATAAACTGTGGTACTGAATTCCAAATAGTAATTTGTTTTTCATTTATTAATTCAAACCAATGGATAGGATCTAAAACTTTCTCCTTGTCCGGAATTACAATTGTCCCCCCTGTTGCTAACATTCCAAAGAAATCATATACAGATAGATCAAATGTAAAACTAGATAACGCTAAAACTTTATCTTGTGCACCTATAGAAAAACGGTCATTAATATCTAAAATTGTATTCATTGCTGACTGATGAGAAATCATAACGCCCTTTGGATCACCAGTAGAACCAGATGTAAAAATTACATAGGCTAAATCATCAGGATTAACTCTTGCTGGAATCGTATCCTCACTATACGAAGAGAAATCAAAGGTATCCACTTCAACTAAATGTATTGAACGATTTTCTTCAATGTTTAAATCCAACCATGATTGAGTTAGAACAATCTTAACATCTGCCTTTTGAATTAAATAATCGATCCTTTCTTTAGGTAATTCTGGATTTATCGGTAAATAGGCGGCATTTGCTTTAAGTATGGATAATCCACCAATGGCCTGTTCCCATCCTTTATCCATGAAAATACCGATAACCTGATTTTTCTTTGCTCCTAAATCAATTAAATAATTACCAAGAGAATTTGATTTTTTATTTAACTCATGATACGTAAAGTTACGATTAGTGGTCTCAACTGCAATTGCATTTGGGTACTGTAATGCTTGCCTCTCAAAGCTTGTATGCAGGAGTTCCTTTTCCCAATCTTGTTCTGTATCATTTATTAGGGCTCTTAATTCTTTCTGATTATTCGGAATTAAAGAAATTACAGTTTGTTCCCAGATTTCATCTTCTATAGCTAACTTCTCAACAAACGACCAATAAGATTCAAACATTTCTTTAATAAACCCATCAGGATATACTTCTTCTACAACATCCCAATTGCACAGCAATCGTTTAGTATCTTCCCAAACACCACAATCGAGCCATACTTGGGATGTTTGTGTAATTCCATCTTCACTTACAGGCTTAAATGGAATCGGTGTATCTTCTTGATCAGGCACTGGGACCACAAGTGCCGAGGTAAATACAACAGGCATCTTTGCTTGGGTTGCTTCTCCTTGGACACTTGTCATAGCTCTAAGTACTTCCACTCCAGAAATATAATTATGCTCTAAATCTATCCATAAATCTTTTTGAATTTTTCGAGCCCTTTCAATAAATGTAATATCCATTTGTTGATTAATTGCTAATAGCGTTAATGAAGTGAATTCTCCTACAATGTCTGTAACTTGCGGATGAACGGCATGCCTGCTTAAAAACGTCAAATTCAATGAAAATGCAGATTCCTTACTCCAAGCAGCAAATACTTCTGCATGTATGGCTAATAATAAAGCAGTAACAGTAATTCCATAACTACTCGCTTTTTTCTTTAATACTTCCCACCGTTCCCTTTCTAAGACTCGATGATATCGAGTAAACTTTGGATTATGAATTGAACGTGGATTTCTTGCTATTGGGAAATCAGGAGCAGGAGGCAATGATTTGACTTTTTTGTACCAATACTCTCTTGCTTCTTTATATTTTGGGGAATTCTTAATAATTTCTTGTTCGGCAAATACATAATCTCTAAATGAAAAATCTAATACAGGTAGCATCTCTGACTTACCTTCGTATAGAACAACCAACTCTCTAACTAAATTGACAAAGCTCCAGACATCCCAAAAAAGGGCATCTGTTGAAAAATGAATTCGTGCTTTATTTTGAGGTAACTTTGTGATCCGAAGGTCGAAGGTTGGCCATTCAGTCACACATAATTGTTGATGAGACATTTCATTTCTTACCTCTTGTAAACCACTAGCACACTGTTCCTCATTTAAATTCTCTAAATCTTGTACTTTAATTTTATAATACGGAACCTCTTTTAAAGTTTGTTGGTACCCATCTTCTGTAATAATCGTCCGCAGCATTTCATGACGGTTAATTAATTGATTCCATGCTTGCTCAAAAGCCTCAATCCTTAAATCTTCAGCTTCTAACTCATCATAGCTATGTGTTGTAACATTTCCTAACTCAAATATTTCCTGTCTGCCTACCCAATACGCTTGCTGTACATCAGTTAATGGGAAAGGCTTATACTTATCTTCCTTTCTAGGTTGATATTCAGGAAGATCATATTCTTCATTCTGCTCCTCCCCCTCAAGCTTTGAAATGTATTTAGCTAATTTTGATATAGTTGCATTTTCAAATATTGCCTTTAGTGGGACATTTATATGAAAAGCTTTACGAATTTGACTAGTGATTTGCATCGCCATAAGCGAGTGGCCGCCTAACTCAAAGAAATTATCATTAACTCCAATTCTTGGTTGTTTAAATGTTTGTTCCCAAATGTCTTGTAACATACTTTCAACTAAGGTTCTTCCCGAGATATAGGAGGATATATACTTTTCTAAATCAGGAAGTGGTAACAATTTGCGATTAACTTTTCCATTAGCATTGAGTGGAATATGATCGATTTTAATAAATTGATTTGGAACCATATAATCAGGTACATACTTTTTCATATGGGCTCTTATTTCTTTTGTTGAAACTTCTTTTTCACTTTCTACATAATAGGCGATTAGTTGTTTTTCATCATTTTCACCAACATCAACTACAATACCTTCTTTTAAATGAGCAAGCTTTAGAAGAACAGAGCTCACCTCATTGAGCTCAACACGAAAACCTCTAATTTTTACTTGACTGTCCATTCTACCAACAAGTTCAACATTCCCATCAGGTAAAAATCTAGCTAAATCTCCTGTTTTATAAATAAATGAGTTCTCTTTCCCTAGTGAATGATAGATAAATCTTTCGTTTGATAATTCTTTTCGATTCTTATAACCTTTAGCGACTCCTCTCCCACCGACGTATAGTTCCCCAACTACACCATAGGGTACGATGTTTCGCTTAGAGTCTAAAATAAACATTTGTTTATTAGCAAGGGGCTTTCCAATGGGAACAGTAGATACTTCAGGTAAATACTCCCCATTCCATTCAAAATAAGATGTATCGATTGTATCTTCCGTTAAGCCATATGAGTTGATTAATCTTGTTTCTGCATTCAAATATAATCGAAAATATTTATATTCGTTCATATACCAAATATCAGAGCCAAGAACTATAATTTTTATTTGGTCTAGTTTTTGTTTGCTATCCTCGCAATACTGAATAAGATGACGGAAAACTGCTGGGACAAATTCTGCAAAATCAATTTTTTCCTTTACAATTAATTCATATAATTCTCTTGAGTTTGTCAAATACTCTGGAGGACATAAAACAAGTTTTGCACCAGATAAAAGCGCACGAATGATATCTCCAGTGCAAACATCAAAGGAAAAGCTCGCCATTTGTAAATGATTTTTTATTCCATTATTCAAAGCATATGCTTTTTCCCAGCCATAGTAAGCATTAAGAAGATTTCCATGAGAAATAATCGCTCCTTTAGGCTGTCCAGTAGTCCCCGAAGTATAGATGATATAAGCAGTGTCATCTAAATCGATTTCTTCCCCTTGATAATTTTCATTCATTTCGCTCAATTTTTCTTTAATTGTGTTGTTTAGAACAATAACTTCATTTAAACCCAGAGATACATCTGGATTGAAGTTATAAGAAGTAATAAGGACTTTGATACCGCTATCTTTTATAATAAATTCTTGCCTTTCAATAGGATACTGAGGATCTATAGGAATATAAGTCGCCCCTAATTTTAATACTGCCAAAATACTAGTAACCATTTCGATTGATTTATCAACTGATATTCCAACCAAAACATTTTTTTTGACACCCTTTATATTCAAATAGTTAGATAAACGGTTTACTTCCTTATTTAATTCATCGTATGTTACTGAATGATCTTTGTAAGAAAGAGCAATATGATCCTTGTTTTCTTGAACAACCTTCTCAAACAATGTCATTACAGTATTAGAAGCGTTAAAAGGTATTTTTGGACCACTTCCTAATGCAACTAGTTCTTCTTTTTCTTTTTCTGACATTAAATTTAAATGAAAGATATTCTGTTCTGGATTTTCCGAGATTTGACCCAATAAATGTAAATAATGAGATGCCATCCTTTCGATTGTATCTCTTTCGAATAATTCTGTATTATACTCAAATACAATTTTAGGTAGAACATCCCCACTTCCTTCGAAAATATCTAATGATAAATCAAATTTGGATGTTCCTGGATTTACATGTTCGAAATCAACAGTTAGATTTTCTAATTGTATGGAAGGAATGGCATTTTGATAAGAGAATAGCACTTGAAATATTGGATTGTAACTTAGCTCTCTAGTCGGTCGTATACATTCTACGACGGAATCAAATGAAACATTTTTATTTTCAAAAACCTTTAAGGAATTAGATTTTACTTGCTTTAATAAATCTGTAAAAGTTATTTGGTCTGATAATTTTGTTCTAATAGGTAAAGTGTTCACAAATAAACCAATCAAGTCTTCTATCTCTGATTGATCCCGGCATGAGATGGGGAATCCTACAGTTATATCGTTCTGGTTTGTATAACGACTAAGCAGGACTTTAAATGCTGCAAGAGTTATCATAAATAATGTTGTATCGTTCTTTTTACATACACCGGCTAACTGATTGTAGATATCTCTAGGCATCTCTAACGAGTATAAATCTCCCTTATGATGCTGTTCCCTTGGCCGTTTATAATCTAAAGGCAGATTAAGTAATTCTGTACACCCTTCTAATTCCTTCCGCCAAAATACTAACTGCTTTTCCCTTTTTTCTTCCGTCATATAGGATTTTTCCCACTCAACATAATCAGTATATTGAAGTACCTTACTATCAACGGCTTGTATTATATTTCCTTCCTCTAACTGTTTATAAGTTGTTAATAGCTGTTTGATAAAGTTTTCAAGTGACCAACCATCAAAAATAATATGATGGAAGGATAAAATAAGTAGAAATTCCTGTTCTTCTATTTGTAAAAGAGTAGTGCTCCATAAGGGACCCTGTTCTAAATAAAATGGCTGTTGAAGAATATCAGTAATACGTTGTTGAATCTGATCATTAGAAAAGCCTTGTACGTCGTTCAACTCTAAATTTATCCGATTTAATTGATTATT
Organism: Lysinibacillus sp. JK80; assembly: GCF_027557635.1. Taxonomy (NCBI): domain Bacteria; kingdom Bacillati; phylum Bacillota; class Bacilli; order Caryophanales; family Bacillaceae; genus Lysinibacillus; species Lysinibacillus sp. JK80. Next base: position 2,626,381 of record NZ_CP058997.1, read on the forward strand.
AATTTTTTGGTATCCTTCTCCATTTTCGTCGGCCCAAAAATGCATACGTAGAATATCATGTCTCTGGTTTATTAGATTAAGTGCTTCTTCCAAAACTTTTGGGTTTAATGAGCCTTTGAATCTTAAGCAACCAGGAATATTATAAAAAGGATTTCCATAATCAAGATTTTCTAGAAAATATAGCCTTTGTTGACTTGAAGATAGAGGGAAAGAAGTTTTCTCTCTTTCCCCCGGAACAATCTTTTTCTTTTCTTTATTTAGTTTTTTTTGTAACTCTTTTTTTATTAACTCTTTTTTCTCTTCTGATAACTTAGATATATTATCCAATAATCTATTCGTCACACCTATTCTCCTTCTTCACTTGCTGAAATTTCTTTTAAGACTGCCTCTATTTCCGTTTGTGAATACGATTCCATCTCACTTATAAGCTCAGAAAGTTCAACATCCTCTTTTAACTGAATTGATTCAAAGATGGTTATAAGAATCTGTTCGGATAAATCTAAAATATTAATTCCTTTTAATAAATCTACAACAGCCATTTCTACATTTAAGTCGCGTTCGATAAAATTCTTTAATTCAATGGATATCATAGAGTCTAACCCCCAACTTGTTAAAGATTGCGAAAGGTTTAATTTCTTTTTACTCATCCTTAAAACAGTCGATACAGTGTCTAGCAAATATTCTTGAATGGCACTTAACTTATCACTATCTTCTTCTAAACTGTGAATTTTTGCTAAAATACTCTCTGTCTGTTTCGAATCCATTGTTTTTGTAGTTGAGGCTGAATCGATTAAATTAGAAATCATCAGTGGTGTATACTCGACTGGATAATTTCTTTTTGCGATTTTATCCCAATCTGCACCTAACACTGCTAATTGAGATTTTGATTGACTTAGAATCATTTCTAAGCACTTTAATCCCTCGTCTGGAATCATTGGATATAAACCTCTGTCAGTAAAGAAGGTATTTAAATCCAATTTTGTAGCCATCCCTACTTCTTTCCAAGGTCCCCAGTTGACACTAATAGTACGTTTTCCAATAGAATTTCTATAATAAGATAGTGCATCGAGAAAGGCATTGGCTGCTGAATAATTACTTTGACCTGGAGAAACAACAAGTGAAGCAACTGAAGAATACAATATTAAAAATTCTAATTCCTTATCATTAAAATACTCGTGTATATTCCATGCACCCCAGATTTTCGGTCGTAGAATACTATTAAATTCCTCCACTCCCATGTCTTTCATTAACTGCGGCTTTGCAGTACCTGCTGAATGAATTACACCTTTGACCTCTGGTAGGCCCATTTTATAGAATTTATCCATATATTCAGTCAATTGTTCTTTATTAGTAATATCAACAGATGATACATGAATAGTTGCCCCTAATCGTTCCAACTCAATAATAGAATTAATTTTTGTATAATGAGGATTATTACTGTCTATCTCCCCCCAACTTTCTCTATCCGGAAGTTGAGTTCTCCCCATTAGAATAAAGTGGCGTGCCCCCTTCGAAATCATCCATTTTGCTGTAACGATTCCTAAAGAACCAAGTCCTCCTGTAATTAAATACGTTACTGATGGATTAAAAACAACAGGGAAAGGCTTTGGGTGACTTTCACTAAAAAGATTCTTTTCCAATCTAGCTACAAACCTTTTCCCATCTCTGTAAGCAATTTGATCCTCGTTATCTTCATATAAGATTTCATTTAAAATGTTTTTTGAATCTTCATCATAATCATGAATATCTATATCTATTATTCCTCCAAAGAGGTGGTAGAATTCTTGATGACCAATAACTCGCGCCATACCCCATATACTGGATTGGGAAACGTTTACTAAATCATTATCTACTATCTGTTGCGCGCCCCTAGTAATCAGCCAGATTAGTCCTTCTTTGTTGGTTACTTTACTATCTGAGAGAGCTCTTAATAACAATAAAACTGAGTTTGTCGTTAATGTCTCTGCTCTTTCTAAAAGATTCAAATCTAATGCTTCATTGTCTAATAAATCAAGACTCCATAAATGAAGGATCCGTTTACAATTATATGTATCCAATAATTTTTTATATGAATCTTGATCTTTAGCATCAATAACTGTAGTGGATTGTGCGTTTTCTAAAGAATGATGTACTAGTTTAACCTTCTCACCTACCTTTTCTAGTAAAGAAGCTATTCTATATCCAACTCCCCCTTTATCAGCAAAAATAAGCCAATATTCTTCACCTATAGCTACTTTCTTCTCTTCTTTCTTCAGTTTCGATTCCTTCCACTGTAATTCATAAATTCTTTGTTGATCGGATGATGAATGATTTGCATCTCGTAAAGAAACTGCTTTACATTGATTAATTTCTAAAATTACTTCACCCTGTTCATTTACTAAATAAATATCACCAATTAGATTACCTTCAGATTTTTCACTTATTTTTGCGTATATCCACATATCTTTAGTTAGAGAGTGATATACTTTACCTTTCCCGATTTCAATAGGCATATATACGGTAGGGGTTTGCTCGAATGGCAAGGCTGCAGCCATTACTTGAAAGCACAAATCCAACACTGCAGGATGAATAGTATAATCGTTAATATCTTTTAAAAGTTCTGCTTTTATTTGAATGCGGCCGAAAGATTCATTTTTACTTTGATTTCTCCATAACTGTTCTATTCCTTGGAATTGTTCACCATACTCTAAGCCTAATGTTTTAAAATGTTGATAACATGCTTGTTTGCTAACTGCATCTGTAATTCGTTTTTTTAAAGCCTCAATTTCTATCTTCCTTGTTGTTGTAGAAACTGGATAAACAACCCCTGTAGCGTTAAGATCCCAAGGAGTTTCTTCTTCATAACCACGACTAAAGATTTGAAACTCACCTTTTTTGTCATTGTATGTGAGATTCATTTCAACATCCTTTTCGTGTGTTAAAAATAGCGCTTTTTTGAATTGAACATTCTCCACACTTAATGTCACATCATCTTTTCCATATATCTCTCTTACAGCGGATAAAGCCATATCTACATACCCAGCACCTGGGAAAACAATTGTACCTTGAATCTTATGATCACCAATAAATGGTGAATTATTAATATTTAACTCGTTTTTCCAGATATAATTTATGGTATCTATCCGTTCACCTAATATTGGATGTGTTTCACTATTTCCTAATCTATCTCGCATCGCTGGTTCTGTTTCTGCCCAATAATACTCTTTTTGCCAAGGATACGATGGGACCTTAGTAGAAAAAGCATTAGAACCATCCATTATTCCCCAATCTAATTCAATTCCGTTGACATACAGTTGCATATAGGTTTGATTAACATATTGAGTTTCTGATTCTTTCCTTCTAAGAGAAGAATGAACATGCCCATCAACTCCACATTGTTTTAAACATTCATAAATGGACGAAGTCAGAACAGGATGTGGACCTATTTCAAGGAACGAGCAGAAATCATTTTTAATAAGTTCTATACAGCCTTCAGCAAACCGAACTGGTAATCTAATATTTTTCCACCAGTATTCAGCATCGAAATATGTTTCATTACATTTTTCCCCATCAACAGTAGAATAGATTGGAATTACTGGTTTATGAGTACGGATGTCTTTTAAAGAATGTAATAATTCTTCTTTAATACTCTCCATGTAATGACTATGATAAGGTACATCTACTTGTAAATATTTACTGAAAACTTTATTAGCATCTAATAATTCAAAAATCTCACCTAGCGCACTCTCATCTCCTACAAGTGTTATTGAAGTGGGACTATTAATAGCAGCGACAGATACAACATCCTCATAATTTTTAATATAGGGTTGGATAGTCTCTTCTGACATGCCAACCGCTAACATTTTCCCTTCTCCAGTTAATAGCTGTTGCAACCTACTTCTTGTGTAGATAACTTTAACAGCATCTTCTAGGCTTAAGATGCCTGATACAAATGCAGCAGCTGCCTCTCCAGCACTATGGCCAATAATTGCAGCAGGTAGAACCCCTTTTGATTTCCATAATTCATAAAGGGCCACTTGAATGGCAAAATTTGCGGGTTGAGAAATCTTTGTTTGTGACATTAATGAATCTCTTTCATTTTTCATCATTTCATCGCGTAAAGACCAACCAGATAAGTTTTGAAAAATTTGATCAATATTATCAATTGTGTTTTTAAATATTTCTTCTTTCTGATACAACTCATGGCCCATCCCCCACCATTGTGGTCCCATACCTGTAAATACAAATACTAATGGAGATTTATTAGTTACAACCCCTTCATATATACAGGAATCTGATTCATCGGATATATAGGCATTAAGTTTATTTTTTAAATCTTTAATCGATTTAGCAATAATTGACAACCTATGCGAATAATGATCCCTTCTACAAGCTAATGTATATCTTAAACTTTTCAATGAAGTTTGATTGCTATCAAGAGATGCTTTTAATTGACTTGCAAAATCATGCAATGCATTTTTATTTTTAGCGGATAACGGTATTAATAAATTTTTCTCAAGTTGATCATTTTCATAGAGATTATTTTGTTCAGGGATATATTCTTCAATTAATACATGTGCATTCGTTCCACCAAATCCAAAAGAATTTACTGCTGCTCTTTTAGGACCTTTTGTTTCTGGCCAAGGTGTGTTTTCTTTTGGAATGGTTAAGCCTAATTTTTCAAAATCAATATCTGGATTGACTTTATTTAAATGGAGATGTTTTGGAATTAAGTTATTTTTCATACTCATAACAGTCTTAATAACACCTGCTATGCCAGCTGCTGCTTCTGTATGGCCTATATTTGTTTTGACAGAACCTATTAACATTTTTTCACCATCTATACGTCCTTTTGAAAAGACATTTCCAATTGCTTTGGCCTCGATTGGATCCCCAACTGGTGTTCCTGTACCATGGGCTTCAATATACTGAATGCTAGAAGGTGAAATATTGTTTTTTTTCATATGTATTTCTCATTAAATCTTCTTGGGCTTGACCATTAGGTACTGTAATACTCGATGTATGACCGTCTTGATTACTTCCTGATGCACGAATAAGTGAATGTATATGATCTCCATCTGCAATAGCTTGAGAAAGTGGTTTCAAAATAATTACTCCTGCGCCTTCCCCACGAACATACCCATTTGCACGACTATCATAGGTTTTTGAACGACCATCTGGTGAAAGCATTCCTGCTTTTGATTCAGCGATAAAATATTCTGGCTTTAACATAACATTTACACCGCCGACTATTGCCATTGAAGATTCATTTTGCAATATGCTTTGACAAGCAAGATGTAAAGCTACTAAGGAAGCGGAACATGCTGTGTCAACAGAAAGTGAGGGTCCTTTCAAATCAAATGCGTAGGATATGCGGTTAGATAATAATGTCATCATTGAACCTGTGGCAGAATGTGAATCAATTCCGCGTCGGTTACTTTCTGTAAATTGCAACAATTTCCAATCTAGAGTAAATGCTCCTATAAAAACGCCTACGTTTCTTCCGGCTAAATTTTCAGTTGGTAACCCAGCATCCTCAATTGCTTCATGTGTCACTTCTAACAACAAACGTTGTTGGGGGTCTAATAAGCTAGCCTCTCTTGGCGATATTCCAAAAAACTCAGCATCAAACTCTGCAACTTTATCGAGAAATCCTCCCCATTTAGCTCTAGTTTTACCTCTTTTTTTGTTATAAGTATCATAATAACGATTAATACTCCATCTATCCTTTGGAATCTCCGTAATAGAGTCCTTCCCATTTTTGATGTTATTCCAAAACTGCTCTGGATTATTACTGCCTCCGGGAAATCTACATCCCATCCCAATAATAGCAATTGGTTCATTTTTTTCGCTCATGCACCCATCTCCTTTGTAATTTTATAGAAAAAATATAACATATTGTAAATTTTATTTTTCCTGATTATTCATTTTTCAATAATTTGTAATATTTTACTTATTTAAACTTAGTTATAAGAAGAAAGTTATTGATAAAATTCAATTTAAGGGATAAAATATTTAATTTACAACTTATGGTATTTTTAGAATTTTTTCTATAATATAACATATTTACAAAAAATATTTTAGAATTTTTATATATTTCATCTTTTTGTAATAATTAGTTAAATTATAATTAGGTATAAATAGGAAAACATTGATAAAATTACAAATTAAGAATAAAATTCTTATTATTACTATTTAGTTAATAATTTATTGAAGCAAATATATTTTTTGGAGGTAATTTAATGAGCGAAGAGTATCATGCGATTTTTGGGACGGGTCCACTGGGACTAGCAATTATGGATCAACTTATTCAAGAAAACAAAAAAGTGCTCTTAGTAAACAGGAGTGGAAAAGCAAATGCTCCACAATCTGTAAAAATCATAAAAGGAGATGCTACTAAACTTGAAAGTGTAATAGATATTTGTAATTCTTACAAAATTTCAGTCATTTATCATTGCCTAGGTCTTCCCTATTCATCTTGGTCTGACTTATTCCCACTTATGATGAGTAATATCATTGAGGCAGCGTCAATCCATAATATCAAAATAGTCTATGCAGATAATCTCTATGCATACGGTCCACAAAACAAATCTCTACATGAAAATGATCCATATAATACTATTGGTAAAAAAACTAAAGTAAGAGCTGAGGTAGCAACAAAATTAATGAATGCTCATAAAGCGGGTAAAGTAAAAGCAACTATTGGAAGAGGTACGGATTTTTTTGGACCACGTGTCAAAACATCTGCCTTAGGTGAGCAGGTAATAAAAAATTTAATGCTCGGCAAGCCAGCAGATGTTTTAGGTAATCCTGATGCAAAACACTCTTATATTTTTATACGAGATTTTGCTAAAGGACTTATAATATTGGGGGAAAATGAAGAAGCATTTGGTGAAATTTGGCACATACCAACCAATGAACCTACTACAACAAGATTAATAGTACAAAAAATTGCAGAAGAGCTGGGAACTACAGCTAAGTTTAGGGTTGCTGGAAAATTCATTGTTAATATAGCAGGAATATTTAACTCAGACATGAGAGAACTTAAAGAATTAATGTATCAACATTTACATGATTTTGTTGTAGATTCAGAAAAATTTCAGAGAAAATTTTCGTTTTCTAATACACCTCAGGAGGAGGCAATTTACCAAACTGTCGAGTGGTATAAAACAAAGTATGAGTAATTTTCAGCAGAACTAGCGGTTTTCATCCGCTAGTTTTTTTATTGACTAATTCTTCAAAAAAATATTTACGTAGGATTCATACTCAAACTTCTTTTACATATCTTGAATTGACTGAATATTCTATATCGAGGGAGGTTTTTAATGGAAGCAAAAAATTTTAGGCCACGTAATGTAATTTTTATGACGGTTGTTGTAGGTGTCTCTGTGTTAATTGGCCAAGCTATTTATGTCTTGTTTATTGATGTACCTTTTCCATAAGAAAGATTTATATCTTTAATTGACTAAGTAAATATTTCCCATTATTGATTATTTCCTGATGATTCGGTTTCCATTTTTGTGCCTCTAGATTATGCTGATAGGCATTTTCAAATAACCGTAACTCCCTGTATAAAAGGCTTAATTGTAAATGAGGAATCCATGTTGAATAAGCACGCTTTTGGATAGTCATTGTATCGGCAGGAGCTTGTTGCAAGGCTTGAGAGTACCAGTAAATAGCCTCTTTATGTTTTAATTGCTCCATAAAAAATTGGCCCATTCGGCAACATGCTTCTGGCTTTGGTCGATCATATAAGAAAGATTGCAAAACAGCTTGCTGTGCTTGTTGATCATCATGTAAACGTCGATAGCATTCCCCTACATGTAAACAAGCCTCAATGCGATTATCTGTAGTGCCTAAGTTGCTATCCAAAAATAGGTTGTATTGATTAATAGCTTCTAGGTAACGGTGATGCAATTTTAGTTCATTGGCATAATGAAATTTCTCAATTGCTGAAAGAGAATGTCCATTCTTTATTAATCCCTCATAAATATTTATATTGCGATGAATATCTTTCGTTAACGGTAAATGTGTGACAGCTATATCACTATGAAAGAGCTGCCCTGACACCTTTAAATTCTCATGAACAGTACCCTCCCATTGAAAATGATTGGCCCTTTTTACTAGACGAAACTTTCGTTCACTACACTCCACTTCCCCATCACAATCAAGCGTCAAATAATAATCCATTGTTACAGCATCAATAGAAGGAAATAATGTTTGCTTTAGTTGGCTGAACTTGTGCTGATTTTCCTTTGTCATAATATCATCAGCATCAAGCCATAAAATATAGTCTTTTGTTGCCTGCTGAAAGGAAAAATTTCGTGCTTTGGCAAAATGATTACACCAGGAAAAGTCATAAATTCGAGAGGTAAAATTTTGAACAATCTCTTTTGTACGATCAGTTGAACCAGTATCAATAATATTAATCTCATCCACGAGGTGCTGAACCGAATCTAAGCATCTTTCAATCGTACATTGTGCATTTCTAACAATCATACATAAACTAATCGTTAACATCTGTCCCCTCCTTAGCAATGGTTTAATTTATGCTAATGTAGTATTTTATCGAAAAAATTTTTCGATTATCACCTAACTCTGTAAATTTATAATGTAAAACAAAAAAACGAACGCGATTTACGTTCGTTTTTTCTAGCAATTGAAATCCTATTGAATCAAGATAAATATTGCTCACGCCATGTTAATTGTTCTTTGTCTGTAAGCTGTTGCTCTAAATGATGATCCCATTGATTGAGTAATGTATTCCATACTCGTACAAATACTATATCCTGTTCCTTATCATAAAGAACAAACTCTAAACATGGGCTATCATTAATTTGTTGAGCTTCTGTTCGAACAATTTTTGCGATGACTTTCTGAGAGCTACCTTCCTCTTCTTCATCCGCTTCCTGCAAAGCTGCAATCACCATGGACTCCTCAAATTGTTCCTGTTGTTCTGCCTCTTTGTCAATATAACGATAAAGCTCTGGCAATTCATCATATTCATCATTCCTCGTATCGATAGTGAGAAACGATTGATGGCAAGGACTAAAGTAAAGCGTGGAGGTTTCTTCCTCTAGTTCTTCTTCAAAAATACCTCTTTCTAGCTGCCTCTGTCCTTTTTCAGTTAGCCTATAGAAATCATCTTCATTCCTCACAAGGTTTACTCGAATCATTAAAGAAACCAAGTCTTCAATAAATAACGGGTCTACAAGCAATAACTCGCTCAATTCCTGTGCGTTGCTAAAATCCGCCTCTTGAATACTAAGCAGAAGCATTGTCATTAAGACATCCATTGTTGAACGACGAACAGGCTCATAGGTCACATCAACTGTTCGAATGGGAATACACCATTCAGCCGTTTTGACAATCTTAATATTACGATTCTGCTGAAGCTCACGCATTAGTCGTTGTTGTAATTTTGACAATCTATATCACCAATCCTTCATGATTACGTAAGCCATCGTAGGATTTTACTGTTTTTAACAAATTCGCATACATCTCTCTTGTCTCTTGATGTTTTGCACGTTTTGCAAACATTTCTGCACTTCCAACAAGCAGTAGTAACTCACGGGCACGAGATAGCGCGACATTTAATCGACGATAATCTCTAGCAAAGCCAATATCCCCGCCTTTAGGTGTATTACGAACCATGCTCACTAAAATGACATCCATTTCCATCCCTTGGAATTTATCAACAGTCCCTGTTCTAAATTGCAGATGTGGTAGCTGTAATTCTTGCTGAAGAAGGCGATTAATTTTCTTTACCTGCTCACCATAGAAACTGATGACACCAACGCTTTTTTGAGCATCCTGCGGCATACGGCCTGCTTCTTTTGCTGCCTTCACAGCTTCATTGAGATCTAGTAAAATACGTCTAATTGTGAGCAATTCTCCTTCATTAAAACGACTCGTTCCCCCTTTTACTTGCTCCTCTAAATAAGGTTTTTCTGTTGGAATATCAATCCACAGTAAATGGTCATCACGTTTTATAAACTGCCCTTCTAAGCCATGATCTCTTGCTGCATCCGAATCTGGTAAACCACATTGCAAGCCATTTTCTTCTTCCGCATAAAACGGTGTGATACTTTGCATGATTTTCTCATGCATGCGGTATTGCAATGCTAGCATTTGCTTATGTGTTGGTGGCAAATTATTAAATAAACGCTCAAATAATGATTCACGCAACAGATTTTTTAATTCCTGTGCGCCTTCAAAGTTTGGATTTTCTTCTAGCATTGCCTTTAATGTTTCCTCCAGCGTATCATCCCCAAGTAATGGTGGTAGCTGATGATGATCACCTACTAAAATAACTTTCTTCCCCTTTAGCATTGGTAAGAGCAATTCTGGTGGTGTTGCCTTTGAAACTTCATCAATAATAACCACATCAAAGGTCGGATAATTTTCCATAAACTCCTTACTGGCAGAAGCTACGCATGTTGTACCAATAACGTTCGCATGTCGCACATACAATTTTCGAATTTCATCTAAATCATATTCTGTTGCGTTTTGTAATTTTTCACGCCATTGTTCTTGTAGTTTTTTGTGAAGAGGTAGCTGTTTTTCCTGACGTTGGAATGCTTCGATTGCTTGCTTTGCAGTTTGAATAGCTTCTTTCACCTCTTCAGCCGTTCGTTCTGGCATAGATTGTAAGAGCTTTGTATAGGTAGCTAGTTGCTTTTCTTTCTTCAATCCTGCTATATTAATATCTTTTATTTGTTCTTCTATAAGCGTTAGCTGCTGTTCTACTTCCTGCAAGTTTGTTTGGACAGTCTGTAAAGAGGCTTGTTTAGGAATGAGTTGTACTTTAGCCTGTTCCACTGCCTCCAGTTGCTGCTTTGCTTGTAGAAGAGACTCTCTAGCTTGTGAGGCAAGAATTTTTAAATATTCTACAGATTCTTCTGGTTCTTCAGTAATTTGAAAGGCGTTTGCTAATTGTTGTAACCGCTCAGTATGCTGTATAAATGGTTGGAGCTGCCGCTGGTAACTTTGCACATCGAAGCTAGTTATTGCACACTCCTGATGAATTAAAGTTACTAGATTTTTACGAAAAGTTTCGTATTCCTGATCTTTATGCTCTTGCTGTTGCTTTAGTGCTATTCCCTTTTGCCAAACAAAATCACGACGCATATATAGCCCGAGCAAATAACTTTCAATAACATCACTTGCTGGTGCTTGACCATCTTGAAAAGCCGTGTTTAATTGTGCAAATACACCAGTAAGGTTTTGCAAAGAAAACGATTGTACTGGTTGTAGTCTACTTTTAGCAAGGGCACGCTCCTTGACTTCATGCGTAACCAAAGCCTCTAGCTTCACAATTGCCTTTTGTAAACGAGCATTAATCGTTGACCATGCCTCTAAATCTTTCGCATCCTCTAAATGCTGCAAGCGACCTATTTGTTGCGAAAGTACATGAGAAGGGCGAATTTGATAATGTTGTAAAAAACGCTGAATAAGCTCAAATGAGGTTAAGGTGTATATATATTTTTGCGCTTCCTTCATGATTACTAGACGATTACTTTCGATTTCATATTTCTGCTGTATCTCTTCAAATTGCTGTGTTAACTGGTGCTTTTGTTCTTGTAGTTCTTTATATTGAGCAGCAGCCTCTAGATGTTTCACTTTTTCAGTAGTTTCCTCAATCGTACGCTGTAGTTGCTCGACTGAAGGGTAATCAGCAAGTGTCTGTTCAAGCTGCTGTACAATTGGCTCAATTTGTGCGAGCTGTTTTTCATAATGCTCTTTTTGAGTCTCACATGTTTGTTGCTCTGTTTTAACAGCCTTCAATTCTTTTTTTAATGCTTGAATCTCTTGCTGTAAAATGGGTTCTTCCATAGCTGCCTGCTCTTTTGCAGCAATTTCCTGTGTTAATTGCTCTAGCCATTGCTCTAATTTCTCTAGCTCATCTTTTGCTTTTACAAGGTTTGCTTCTAGCTCTTGCTGAAGTTCTGGAAATATTGTAATTGCTTCTTCAATCGCAGCAAGTGTCTGCTCACGCCATTGAAGCGCAACATTTTCCTCTATGAATTTTTTACCCTCTTCCTCAATACTTTCCGTTCTACCATAGCGTAAAATTCGAATTTCTTGATTGGACAGTAAGCGTCCTAATGCATTATCTACAGCTAAATTAGACTGTGAGGCAACAAGTGTTTTTAAGCCTGCTTTAACATTTTGCTGACAAATCTCTGAAATGACAGTTGTTTTCCCCGTACCAGGTGGACCCTGAATGACATACAAATCCTCAACAGATAGTGCACCTAAAACGGCTCGTCGTTGATATTCATTTAAATTATTATGAAACTCAATATCTTCGCGTAGCTTAGATGCCCGAACTACAGGACGCCGCTCAAACAGTATGGTTTCTAAATTAGGGTTTACTGCCTCACCCTTTTCTAGCTTTGTAAAACCATTACGTAGTCGTCGAATTTGGCTTAATGTTGCAAAATTACTAAAGCTCGCTTGTTTGGAACGAAGATTCAGCTGGTCCTTGCGAGCCAAATCCTGTATAAAAGGCTTTACATCAATTTCTACCGTTTGCTTTCCTGCATTAGCCTTAATAACCTGTCCTATCTCGCCTCGAATTCCTTGAATGCTAACACTTAACCCCTCTAGCTTTTTCCATTCTTTACTCTTTATGTAGGGACATACAATGGTTAAGCGTGTAAAATCTTCATTGAAATAGCTTTGCTTAAATTCTGTATGAATATCATCAATGGTTGCATCTCGTTCTTGTATTTTTAAATAGCCTTCCCAGCTGGCTATACGTTTTTTTACATACTCTGTACGTTCCTCTGCAATCGGTAGCTGTCTTATTTTGGTGTGAAGCTCAAGTGGAATACCTGCTCCATTATTAGGCTTCGTCACAAATTGTAATGCGGCTGCTAAGCGACGATTTGTGTTAATAGGTCCACGCATATGGACAAATCGAATATTGGTTGCCAGCAATCCTTCCACCTTTAGCACACAATCCATAATAACCGTTTTCTCAGTAAGAATATCGATTAATTTTTCATTGTCCTCCGCATTAAAATAGATGGATAAAAAGGTTTCACCAACTGTTTTTGCTTTTCGTTTTTCAATATAGACAGTAAAAGATCTTTGTAACGCAAAAAAGGCATGCTCGTTTGCTGAGCATTCCTCTACCGCTTCCTTCGCCTTATTGGTCAAAATAAGATTACAGCGTTGTTTTTCTAGTAAAGCGATGTCCTGCATGAGCAGCCCTCCTTCCTGAGTCACTAAAGTTTTATTTTATCACATACTAAAACAATACTTACAAAGAAAAATCCCCTGCACAGTGATTTCTTACCACCGTACAAGGGCTATCTTAATGTTGGTCAATTGTTTCTTTGGGCAAGTTCTTGCTCATTTCACAGTATTGAACAAATACACGAGCTAATTCACGTAAACGACTATGAACGTCTGCATCTACAATAGTATTATTTGCATCGAAATGTGATGTATGTGTATACACATAATTTGGCGTAACAAGCGCTCGGAAGTAGTCTAAAATAGGTTTTAGCTGATTTTCGACTACAAGGTGATGCTGATATGTGCCTCCATTTGCAACAATGGATACGGGCTTATAGCGCATTGTTTTAGGGTGTAAGAAGTCAAAGGCATTTTTCAAAACGCCTGGAATAGACGCTTGGAAAATAGGCGTTGCAATAATGTAAGCGTCTGCCTCCTCAAATTGTTGAATCATTTTTTTCATATCATCATTTAATGGAGAACCATCCACAATTTGATGCTTATATTGACTAAAATGCATCATTTCTAACTCGAAACTAGCATCTAATTCTTTAATATATTGCTCTACTTGCTCTAAAATAGCACCAGTTTTACGACCAAACATCGTGCCATCTACGAGTAAAATTTTCATCTTTACTTTGCCTCCACATTCATCTTCTACAATAATATTGTAACAAATGAAAAGTGGCTCGGAAAGGATTGTCATGACAATTGATATAAATTCAGTCTTTAGACGGAACGACAAATTTAATCCCTAAATTAATTATCCTGATCACGTTGTTGGAAATGGACTTCCTTATCAATGACCGTTTCCTCAAGCTTATATTTATCTCGATTAATGACAACCTCACGATTAACTTTCTCGCCTTCATTCAGCTTATCCCAATTAAATAATATCTCTCTTGAAATGTCCTCTTCTGGTACTTCCGGATACTCTAATGTTGCTAACTCATCTGATGGATAAATAGTGACTGGCTGTTGTTTACCATATAGGGCAATGATAATCATAGCCTTTGCCACTTGTGTGGCTTCAATTGCTCTAGAACGTTTTAAAGGTCCAATTAATAAAGGCTGTGCAAGCTTTAATAATTTTTCTCCTGCCTTTTCTCCTAATCGAAATTCATCACGGTTCCCTACTAAGAGTGATGGGCGAATAATGGAAAGCCTTTGTAAGCCTAGTTCCTCTAAATCACGCTCAAGTTTACCTTTAACTCGATTATAGTAAAATGGAGAATTTTCATTAGCTCCCATTGCAGTAATCACAAGAAAATGAGGGATTCCCCGTTTTTTTGCTAAAGAGGCAATTGCTAACGGGTATTCAAAATCTACCTTTTCAAACATTTCACGAGAGCCTGCCTTTTTATTGGTTGTACCTAAGCAACAATACAATTCATGAGCAAATCCTATATCGTTTTCTTCTATTCTATCAAAATCACGAATTTTCACTTCTAACTTTGGATGCGTATAAGTTAGCTTTCTTCGTGCAATAACTGTTACTGAAATATACTCATCATGTTCACATAATTGTTCAACTAGAGCGGAGCCGGTTAAACCAGTCGCCCCTACAACAATCGCTGCACGCATACTCATTTTTTCTCCCGTCCTTCTACTTATTGATAGTATATCAATTACGCTTATCTTGACACATCGGATTTAAAAAACATCCCATCATCTCCATTTGTAGAGGGATTTTTCGAACCAAGATAAAGAACTTCCAATTGTTATGTATATTCCTACAATTCGCCTTACTATATATATCGACCATTTTTTTGATGTTTAAAACTGATTAAAGATAGCTATTTTAGAAGATACCGCTAGAGACAATCATGATCAAATCCTAAATTTTACACATACTTGCTCTTTCTTCGCCATAATTTAAAGAGACAGAGGAAAGGATGGGATACATTTGCAAAACGAAACACACGCAATTGAACCAAAAAAAACGATTGTTTTCATTATTGAAAGCTGTATTGATAAAGGGCTGTATCCTTTTGAACGGGTTTCAACATTAGCTAAACTACTTTCGAATGAGAAGGTTTTTATCTTTGTAAAGACTCCTTCAAATGACGGAATTCAAATTTTAATGAATGAAGGAGTTACGCCTATTCTATTTGATCACTTTAACGAATTACCTAAGCAAATCAAAGGACTTCAACCTGATTTAATTGTTAGAGATGGGCGAAATTCTGAAGGCTGGCAAGTAGAGGAATTACGACCTTTCTGCAAAACAATTATTCATTTTGATGATTTTGGTGAAGGTGGCCAAGCCTGTGATTGTGTATTACTAGCACTCTATCAAGAAGTGAAAGATTATTTACCATCGCATTATATTGGTGGAAGCTTTGTTTTTGCTCTTCCAGATGCCTATCAACATTTCGATAATATACCTGATAGTAAAACACCTGAAAATCCGCCTCATATCGTTGTCGCTTTTGAGGACGGGGACGAGCATAATTTAACGTATCGAACACTTCGACACCTAACTCAACTACAAATACCACTACAAATTACAGTTATGATTGACGACAGCTATCGCCATGCAACGGATGACTTGCAAATGATGGTACTTAGTCGTCGCAATACTGCTATTCTTCGAGATAAAGATGCACTCCTCAAACTACTACCTAAAGCAGATGTCATTATTTGTAATGCTAACTATACACCTTATAAAATTGCCTCTTATGGCGTGCCATGCATTACACTTGCGCAAACTGAAGCTGAGCTTTTACATGCTTTTCCTCGTGAGCATAATGGCTTTATCCATCTAGGACTTGGTCGTAAAATGAAGCAATCACAAATCCAAAATGCTGTCATGGAATTTCTTTTACACGAAGCTCGCAGTGAACGAGCAGTGAGAAAACAGCGACAGCTCAATCTTGCTGGTAATAATGAAACACTCCAAGCATTACTCTTAGATTTTGCTTATGATCGTCATAATATCGCTTCTACTTAGTGCTACTTCCAAGATGATTATGATACAATATATAAGAATTTTTCACTCCAACTCCTCTTATAGAAGTTGGGACATCAGTATATTCAACAGGTACCCGATTGATTTTAAAGAATAAGCGGTGGGGGATTCTTAAAACCTCCATCGCTTTTACACGCATTCACTATAAAAATATTCTCAAAAGGAGTAGTCTTCATGCCAACAAAAAGTAATATTGAATACCAAATTAGAGAGTTAAAAATGGACTATATGAATTTACAAGGTGATATAGAAAAGTTGGAGTCTACTGGACACAACGATCAAGTAGCTAAGGCAGAGCAACGTCTTGCGAATATGGAAGCTCAATTAGCAGAACTTAACAAGCAGCTTGCAGAACTATAAAATGTAAACAAGAAAGATAGTTGGAGGAACAGATATGGCAATATTAACAGTAGAAAATTTAGGTCATTCTTTCGGTGATCGTACACTCTTTAAAGATGTATCGTTTCGCTTAGTGGAGGGTGATCATATTGGACTCGTAGGGGCTAATGGTGTCGGTAAGTCTACATTAATGGGCATCATTACAGGTCAAACGATCCACGATACAGGAAAAGTTGAGTGGCTGCCTGGTACACACTATGGTTATCTAGACCAACATACCGTACTAACGGCTGGTAGAACAATGCGTGAAGTGTTACGCGATGCCTTTTTACCATTATATAAAAAAGAAGAAGAACTGAATGAAATTACAGGCAAGATGGCAGACGCAACGCCTGAAGAATTAGAAGTACTTTTAGAACAAATGGCAGAAGTGCAGGATGCATTAGATGCAGGAGATTTTTATTCATTAGATATGAAAATTGAAGAGGTGGCACGTGGACTTGGCTTGGATGCCATTGGCTTAGAACGTGATGTAGCTGCTCTTTCTGGTGGACAACGCACAAAAGTACTACTCGCTAAGCTTTTATTAGAAAAGCCAAAAGTACTTTTATTAGATGAGCCGACGAACTATCTTGATGAGGAACATATTACTTGGTTGAAAATTTATTTAAAGAACTATCCATATGCTTTCCTTCTAATCTCACATGATACAGAATTTATGAACGAAACAGTGGATGTCATCTTCCAATTGGAATTTTCTAAATTAACTCGTTATACTGCAACATACGAAAAATTCCTTGAACTTGCTGAAATCAATAAACGTCAGCATATTGAAGCCTATGAAAAGCAACAGGAGTTCATCAAGAAGCAAGAAGATTTTATAGCCAAAAACAAGGCTCGTTACTCCACTACTGGTCGTGCAAAATCACGCGCTAAGCAACTTGATCGTTTAGAGCGAATTGATCGCCCAGAAACAGCTGTAAAACCAGAATTCGGTTTTAAAGAAGCCCGTTCATCTAGCCGCTATGTTGTAGAGGCTGAGAACTTAGTGATTGGTTACGATAAAGACAAGCCATTACTTCCTCCACTTTCTTTTGCGATTGAACGAGGAGAAAAAATTGCTTTAGTCGGTATGAATGGTGTTGGTAAATCCACATTATTAAAAACAATGTTAGGTAAAATTAATGCACTTGGTGGGAAAGTAGTCCGTGGTGACTACCTATATCCTTCCTATTTTGAACAGGAAGTAAAAGCTGAGAAAATCACGCCAATTGATGATGTTTGGAATGCATTCCCTTCTATGGAACAAGCCCAAGTACGTGCAGCTTTAGCAAGAGCTGGCCTAAAAACTGACCATATTACACGTCCGCTTAATTCTTTATCTGGTGGCGAGCAAGCTAAAGTGCGTTTATGTAAATTAATGATGGAGGAAGCTAACTGGCTTCTCTTCGACGAACCGACAAACCATTTAGATGTAGATGCAAAAAATGAATTAAAACGTGCCATGAAAGAATTTAAAGGTACCATTGTGCTAGTAAGTCACGAACCTGATTTCTATGAAGGACTCGTAACAAAAGTCTGGAATGTTCAAGATTGGTTTACTTCTGGACAACAAGGCCAAGACTAATTATTTCAAGGGCAGCTCCAACATGTTATGGGGCTGCTCTTTTAAATTTTTTTAACTTCTATGTATAAATAGCCTCATTTAAACATACTATAATCAGTGGACTAACAATTTTACCCCTACTTCCAACTAACTCTCTCCTACGAGACAACTTAGAATTCTAGTAGTTCCTATTAATTCAACATGGATTTTATAGCTTAAAAAGACATTTTCTATAGAGTTAACATAACTTACATCATTGTAAGCTGAATAAACGAAACTTTTTACGCTTATCTTCGTATATTTTAATATAACTGAAAAAATAATAATTCGATTGAGAAATTTTTTCAATTAACTATTGATTTATATATAGCTTACTAGTAAGATATATATATAAACTATTAACTTACTAATAAGCTATTTGTAAAATATAATCTAAAAAAGAAAGCGAGGAATGAAGAATGACAGTTACAATTTACTCACAAGCGAGCTGTTCTTCATCCAGAAAAGCACTTAAATGGTTAAAAGATCACAACATAGAATATAAAGAAAAACGTATTACATCTCATCCACTTACACTTGCAGAATTCAAAGAAATTCTAAGTATGACTGAAGATGGCACAGATGAAATCATTGCAACAAACTCAAATGACTTTAAAAACTTAAATATCGACATCGACCAACTTTCTATTCAAGAGCTATTTGCTATCATTCAGGCACACCCAAGAATGTTGCGTAGCCCTATTATAATAGATGAAAAACGTATTCAAGTTGGTTACAATGAGATGGACATCCGTCGTTTTATCCCACGTAAAGTACGTGCTTACGAATTAAATGCGATGACAAGATTGGCACAAGAAAGTTAAAACAGTTTTGGAGATGACCTTCTATGGACCAAGAAAAACAAAAAGCCATTACCTCGTTGTTTGAAGTCGTTTCATCTATTGAGCGTAAGTGGGCAAACGAGTGGAATAATCATAATGTACTCGGCTTTTCAAAATCCCATATTTTAATTTTAGACTACTTATCGCAGGAGGGCCCAAAACGCCCTTCTGCTATTGCTGAGCGGTTAAAAGTAACTACTGGTGGTGTCACTGTTTTAACAACCAAGCTGATAAATGGTGGCTTTATTGAAAAAACACAGCATGCCACAGACCGCCGTGCTTCTCAACTAGTCATTACGGCTGACGGTGAAAACATATTAAAAGAATCTCGTCAACAAGTGAGCGAAATCATTAATAATATGTTTGGTATGCTAACAGCGGAGGAACTGCAAACCTTACGAACTATTTTCTCTAAATGTTTATTGGATGTGGAGACAAATCGACCAGATTAAAGCACAATAAAAAGATGCATTTGCAACTGTTTGCGAATGCATCTTTTTTGATTAGTCGACCAAATACTTCCGTCTAAGTACTGTGATGTGCGACCAATCTGCTTTATTACGCTGGAAGCACAGATTCCACAATAGCTGTATCTGACATGAGCATTTCTTTTAATCGAGCCTTTGCACGGAATAAACGAGATTTCACAGTACCAATGGAAACTTTCATAATTGTAGAGATTTCTGCAAGTGAGTATTGGTCTATGTAGAAATACCATAAAGTCTTTCTATAAATAGCATCTAATTGCTCCATTTTATCCTGGACTAGTTTTGTTACAATGTCCTTTTCAATTTTTTCTTCTGTAGAAATATCGTTATTGGGAACCAAATCTAGAATCGGCACGTCTAATGTTTCAGGTTGATTCATCATATATTTGCTACGTCTTACTTTTTTACGATAGCGATCTCTAAATGTATTCATTGTAATAGTTGTCAGCCAAGCTTTAATATGCTCTACTTCGGCCACGCTATCTTCATAGCGTACAACCTTAACCCAAACTTCTTGCATTAAATCTTCAGCTTCTATATTATTGCGAGTTAGTTTTAAACATAAATGATATATATAACGATTGTATTCCTCGTATACGCCTTCTAATTTTTCATTCATTGTGTATGCCTCCGCTTCTTGTTCTTGCTTCTATACACATTCTCGCAAAATAATGTATTACACTCTATCGCATTGGCTTTCAATTTCATTACAATCGTGTAAGCTTAATCGCTTTCACTTGTAATATTCGTAAAAATTGTTTTACTACTATACTGCTTTCCCTCCAAAAAAGCTTTTGATGACAATAGTTACCTATTAATTAAACTATATTTTTAATAGTATTTATTGTCAGAATATTAATTAGCATTTGAAGAAACAAAAAATGCACTCCTAATAGAAGTGCATTGGGTGTTTTAGCTTAACAGTCCTAGACGAAAGGCTGAGGCAACGACCTGTGTTCGATTCTTTGCTTTGAGCTTTGTCATAAGACTGCTCACATAATCCCTGACAGTATGCTCACTTAAAAATAATAAACCAGCAATTTTTTTATTATCATATCCTTCGGCAAGCAGGCCAAGTATCATCGATTCCCTTTCAGTTAAATGAAGCTCTGTATTCTTCTCTACCTTCTCCCCCTTACGTGATAAAAATAAACCTAAACGCTTCCCTACTTCCTCAAGGAGTGTTAATTCTTCCTTTGTACAATCAAACTCCTCCCCTAGCTGATCAAATGTTAGCCATCCAAATAATTGCTCTTGACGCAAAATGGGAATAAAAATAATCGAGGATAAATTAAATAATTGGATATGCTCTTCTTTCACGTAATTTTTAGGATTTTTTAAATAAATGGGCTTTCTTGAACTAAGTATCGTGTTTTCCCCAGTCAACTCCCCTTTCATGCTTTGCACCTTAGGCAGCTCTGCGCCAATAACTCCATAAAATTGATTGGACCATGGGACATATGCGTAAAATACACATCTTTTATAACTAAAATACTCTTCACATTTTTTTAAAATCAGCGCTAAATCCTGATAACCTGAGGAACTAATAAGCAATTTATCAAGCCTATCTAATAATTGTAAGTGCCTAATTTTCTGATTTTCGCTAGCTATGTTACTAGTTTGGTTATCTCCCTCACAGTCATAATAAAGCTCTACAAGTAACGTAAATGTCGATAATACATACATGAAGATGGCGTTCGTTCGACTACTCTTCTGTTGAATCATAAAAGTAATCAACGATTTCTCAAATATTAATTGAAATAAATTAAAGCTCTTCCTATCAATAATGGACAACTGTGATTGAAGCCATGTGTTGAAAAAATACTTCTCATCATTATTTAATTCATCGATATTTGCATGTGTCATTAAACGCAAAAATGAATCTAATAGCATTGCTGTTCTTTTTCGATCTGCACCAGTTATAGAAGGTTCTAGATTAAGGTAAATAATTGTATTCTCTTCAATTTGCTGATGATGGATTTTAATAAACAACACAAACTCTTGAAGTGTTACTTCTTCAATTGATTGAAATGGATGCGTCATAGGAAATTCTTCTCCTTCACACTAAAAATACCCCTATAAATGGAGGATATTCACTCACTATATTATACAGCATCTTATAGGATAGTATTTCAAATTGAAAGGAGTAAGATGAAGGTATCGCTAAACAATGCGAATACTTTTGAATCCTAAGGCAACCATATAACCAGAAATAATGAAAGGTGCGTGCTTGAAATGAGATTAGAAAACAAAGTGGCCATTATTACAGGTGGAGGTACAGGAATCGGGAAAGAAACTGCACTATTATTTGCTAAAGAGGGAGCAAAAATAGTTATTACTGATATAAATGAACAATCTGGGAACGATACAGTCCGTGATATTCAAACTATCGGCGGTGAGGCAGTATTTATCCGCCACGATGTTAGTAATGAAGAAGACTGGAAAAAGGTTGCAGATGAATCAATAAAAACATTTAAGAAAGTGGATATTCTTTTCAATAATGCAGGTATCTATATCATAAAACCCCTTGCAGAAATCGAGCTTTCTGACTGGAACCGCTTAATGTCCATCAATGTGACAGGTGTGTTCTTAGGCATGAAACATATTATGCCACTTATGGCTAAACAACATAATGGTTCTGTTATTAATGCTTCCTCTATTGCAGGCTTAACAGGTGCTGCTGGTCACGTATTATACGGCGCTAGTAAAGGGGCTGTTCGCATTATGACAAAAGATGCTGCTATGGAGTATGCTCCATACGGCGTACGTGTCAACTCCATTCATCCTGGCTACATTGATACAGGTATGGCAGACTATGCATCAGCAACAACAGGAAGCTCAAAAGATGAATTAGGCAAAAACTTATTCCCATTAGGACGTTTAGGCTCTGTAAAGGAAGTAGCGCAAACTGTATTGTTTTTAGCTTCTGATGAATCTTCCTTTTCAACAGGTGCAGAATTCGTTATTGATGGCGGAGCAACAGCAAAATAACATTAAAGGTGGTCATTTATATGAAACTAAAAGATAAAGTAGCAATTGTTACAGGTGGGGCTAGTGGTATCGGTGAAGCCACAGTTCGTCTCTTTGTAGAAGAAGGCGCTAAAGTCGTTATTGCCGATTTTTCTGATCGTGGACAAAGCGTTTCTGAAGAATTAAATAACAATGGTTTTGATACACTTTTCGTAAAAACAGACGTAACAAATGAAGCGGACATTCAAAACATGATAAAGGAAACCGTTACTAAATACGGTAAACTTGATATTATGTATGCAAATGCAGGCGTAGCTGACGATGCACCAGCACACGAGCTTTCTTTTGAAAAATGGAAAAGAACAATTGATATTAATTTATCAGGTGTATTTCTATCAGATAAATATGCTATTGAACAATTCCTTGCCCAAGGAACAGGTGGCGTCATTGTTAACGCTGGTTCAATTCATAGCTTCGTTGCCTTACCAAACCCTACAGCCTACTCATCTGCAAAAGGTGGCGTTAAATTATTAACACAAAACCTATGTACTGCTTACGCTAAACAGGGTATTCGTGTAAATGCGGTGTGTCCTGGCTATATCGACACTCCTCTATTAGCTGAGGTCGATGCTCAGAAGAAAGAATATTTAGCATCCCTTCACCCACAAGGTCGACTTGGTAAACCAGAAGAAATCGCTAAAGCCGTTCTCTTTTTAGCAAGCGATGACGCAAGCTTTGTTAATGGTACAACGCTTCTTGTTGATGGTGGTTATACTGCTCACTAATGAGGCTTTGAATAGACTCGCCTAAAAGCTAGTGCATTTAATGATGCCATTCTAGCCGTTAAAAGTGCGAAGCGATCTGGCTGTTGTATCTGAACCCTTCACTGAAAAATGACGAATTTATAATCCACTCAAGTAAGACTCAACCACAATTGCTATTTAGCTCTTGTGGTTTATTTTGTAGGTGCTATGTGTAATCTTTCAATTCAATTTAAGATTCCTAAAAGTAAATTGTGCTATACTATTTCTATTATCGAAATATTAGAAAGAGGGATTCTTAATGACTAATTTACAGCAAATTGATGCTTATTTTGCAGAACACCGTGAGGCACATTTAAATGAATTGAATGAATTTTTACGAATTCCAAGTATCAGTTCTTTATCCGAGCATAAAGAGGATATTCAACATGCAGCTGAATGGCTAGCCAGTGCGTTTGAAAAACTAAATCTTGAAAATATCTCCATTACACAAACAGCTGGGCACCCTGTTGTTTATGCAGACTGGCTACATGCAGAGGGTAAACCAACTATTTTATTTTATGGTCATTATGATGTTCAACCTGTTGATCCATTAAATTTATGGGACAGTGAGCCTTTTAATCCTACAATTCGAGACAATAAATTATTTGCTCGTGGTGCGAGTGATGATAAAGGACAAGTCTTTATGCACTTAAAAATGATTGAGGCATTGTTTGCCACAACAGGGACATTACCTGTCAATGTTAAGTTCATTTATGAAGGTGAAGAAGAAATTGGTAGTCCACATCTACCTGCCTATGTTGAACAATATAAAGAAAAACTAGCGGCAGATTTAATTTTAATTTCCGATACAGGTCTTTATGGTCCTGGGAAGCCTGCGGTATGCTATGGTTTACGGGGCTTAACGGGCATTCAAATTGATGTGCGAGGAGCTAAGGGAGATTTACACTCCGGTCTTTATGGTGGTGGCGTACAAAACGCTATTCACGCATTAGCTGAAATTTTAGCATCCTTCCGTGATGAGCATGGTACGATTCAAGTTGAAGGTTTCTACGACAAAGTGTTGCCATTAACAGAAGAGGAACGTGAGGCTTATCTTGCGCTTGGCTTCGATGAAGAATCTGTTAAACAGGAAGTTGGCGTAAAAGAATTATTCGGTGAACAAGGGTATTCTTATTTAGAACGTACTTGGGCCCGCCCAACCCTAGAGGTTAACGGTGTATTTGGTGGTTTCTCAGGTGAAGGCATCAAAACAGTGCTGCCCGCTGAAGCTGGCGCTAAAATCACATGCCGTCTTGTACCAAATCAAGAGCCCGATGAAATTGTAGCACTTTTAAAAGCACATGTTGAAAAGCACAAACCTGCTGGTGTGGAAATCAACATTTCTGAATTCGATAAAGGCCGTCCATTCCTAACGCCTTTCGATCATCCATTTATCCAGGCTGCTGGACGCTCCTATGAAAAAGTGTATAATGTACCAACAGCGTACACACGTGGCGGTGGATCCATCCCTATCGTCGCTGCGTTTGATGAAATTCTAGAATTACCTGTAGTGCTAATGGGCTTCGGTCTATCAAGTGAAAACTTCCATGCACCAAATGAACACTTCCATTTAGAAAACTTTGATAAAGGCTTACGTGTTCTTAGTGATTATTTATATGAGGTTTCAGGATTACAAAAATAAATATCGATTAATTAAAAAATCCCCTCACTGTCAAAGTGAAGGGATTTTTTTATTTGATTACTCACCAAAAATCGTAACGATATCAGCTGCTTGTTTGCGCTCTTTACCTTTTGGCACTTCATCAAAATAACCAACTTGTAGCATAGCAATGACACGCTCACCTGGCTGTACCTTTAAAGCTTCACGGAATTTTGGATTATCTAGGAATCCTGGTGTTTTCCAGCAAGAGCCTATGCCTTTATCCCATGCCAGTAACTGCATGTTTTGAATAAATGTACTTGCTGCTGCATAATCTTCTAAACGTTCTTTTTGACGCGCATCCTCTGGAACGATAACAAAGGCATAGCCACCTGGTAATGTAAATTTCAACATCTGCTTCGCTAAATCTTCGCTTGAAAGCTCCTGCCATTTAGGAATTGTTAAGTCACGTAATAGCTGGTGAAGATTTGTTAATTCCTTTCCACAGGCAACAACTAATCGCCACGGCTCACGATTACCATGATTGGGAGCCCATACTGCATCGTCAATAATAGCCATTAAATCCTCACGCTCTACAGGCTGGCCATTAAACTTTTTAATGGAACGACGTTGAATAATTGCATCTCTAACAGATAAAATTTGTTCGCTCATATATCAATTCTCCTTCTACCATAAGACAACATATTAGAGTTTATCTCTTCTATCTTTCACATTATCATATATTTGTATGCTTTAAAACTACCTGTTCCTAAGCAAAGCTGTCATCTATATGATAGAAAAAGTAGGTCATGCTTGGCGTATAGGCGGTGGAATCCTCATAAAAATAAGGTCGATTAATACTATCTGAGGTGTGGGCATTCACATAAGGAATACCATTTTGAATACTTGTAACAATAACGGAGTGGTCAATTCTACCATTCCCTTGAAAATCATAAAAAATGACATCTCCAAGCTCTAGTTCCTCTGCATATTGAACACGTCTACCCTTCAATCCTGTTGTAGATCCTTCTAAATACCATCGTAATGAATGGGCAACAGACCAGCTAAAGCTCCAATTCCCTTGCTGAATCCACCAGCCTTTCTCTCTACTTGGTGCACCTCGCATCGGTGCCCCTCCTGCAAGTAAACACTGAGATATATAGTTCGTGCAATCTACATCAAAATTTGGAAAAGCAGGATTGCGTCTGTTCCACCACAAATTAGCATATTGAACTGCAGCCTGCCTATTATACATTTTTGCCATACATAACCTCCTCATGCCATCATATGTCTATTTAAGCATTTCTATTAGTTAGGTCCTTCCTCATAATTCTTATTGAAATCCATTATATTCAGCATGTTCCTTTCCAATTTCAAGAACATTTTTGCTACAATAAGGATTAAAGATATGTCAATTTTATTTTATGACCAGAAGGGATGTTGAATGTGAGGCAGCATGCTGAAAAAGAGATTTTACAGCCAACTCTTTTATGCGATAAAAAAGGTAATTTAAATCCAGCAGCCATCGGATTTGCACGCAAACCACTTATTAATAGCAATTTAAGCGGCCATCTCATGCGCAAAAAGAAATGGAACTATTGGTGTGTCTACGGTGATGAAATCTTGTTTTCAGCTACGATTAGTCATCTAGATTACGCAGCAGTCTGCTTCGTTTATTTCCTTGAATATGAAACACAGCGCTATTTTGAAAAAACGATCACAATCCCCTTTGGTGGTAAACTAAAAATGCCTACACAGGTTTTAGAATCTGTTTCATTTAAAAATAGTGAAATGATGATTGATTTATTATATATACAAAATGAAACACATCTATCTGTTTCCATACCAAACTTTGACGGAGATGTTTTACGAGCAAAGCTTATCATTCAGCACCCACCAGCGGACGAAACCTTAAATGTAGTCATTCCTTGGAATCGCAAAACATTTCAGTTCACAGGCAAGCATCACATATTGCCAACATCAGGTGTTGTCACAATTGGTACTCGGCGTTTTAATTTCTCAGCTGAGGAGAATTTTGCTGTGTTGGATTATGGACGAGGTGTATGGCCACGTGAAGCATTATGGAATTGGGGAATGGCCTCTCAACGAGTACGTGGACGACGCATCGGACTTAATTTAGGAGGTAAATGGACAGATGGCACAGGCATGACTGAAAATGCTGTTTTTGTTGATGGTAAAATGACAAAAATACATGAGGATTTATTATTTCAATATGATTCTGAAGATTATATGCAGCGTTGGAAAGTGAAAACAAAATTTTCTAATCAGGTCTCCTTAACCTTTTCACCCTTTTTTGAGCGTATAGCCCAAACGAATGCCAAACTAGTTAAATCAGAGGTACATCAACTATTTGGCTATTACGACGGTTCTATTTTACTCGACAATGGTGAAACACTGGTTATTCAACAAATGCTCGGATGTATTGAGGAACATCGTGCAAAATGGTAAAAACCCTCTAGAAGACGTTGCTTTCCGTGGGTATTTTGAAAATGCAAATGATTCCACGGAAGCTTTTGTCTCCTAACTGTCCACTTTTGCTCTAACTAAGGGCTCTTAATATTTTTTCTGGATCATCTGTAAATATCGCCTGTACACCGAGCTGTTGTAAACTTCGAGCATCGCGTTGTTCATTGACGGTATACACACGTACAGTTGCACCTTCAGCGAGAGCTAGTTTAACTGATTTACGGAAGGAAGTTGGCAAACTTACATGTAACGCCTTAGCTGGTATAAGAGCAATGTAAGTTGGGAAATCCACCAGCACCTCTGCAAACAATGCTGCACTTTCTATATAAGGCGCTATTTTTGATATTGTTTGCAATGATTCATGATTGAAAGATGAAATGATCACCCGCTCTGTCATTTGCTGTGCTGCTACTTCTTTGAGCACGAGCGCTTCGATTCCTTCATATGCAATAATGTCTGTTTTCAGTTCAATATTGATACGGTGATTGGTACCTGCAAATAACTCCAACACTTCCCCTAAGGTTGGAATTACTTCATCTCCGAACTCCCGTGAAAACCACGAGCCAAAATCAAATGTACGTAATTGTTGTAATGTAAAATCTTTTACATAGCCTGAGCCATTGGAGGTACGATCAATGGTCTCATCATGAATCACTACTACCTCTTTATCTGCGGTTAAATGAACGTCTAGCTCTACCCCTGCTATAGGAAGCTTTGATGCTGCTTGAAAGGCAGCCATCGTATTTTCTGGATAGTTTATCGAAACACCTCTATGTGCAAATATGTCCAAATTCAATAACCTCCTCTATTATTATTCAAAGAAAAACCTTCCAGCCCCATGTAATAGTAGCATAATTAACATTTTAGCTTTCACTTGCTGGTAAATATTATATATAGTAGTATGATAATCTACTTTGAAATTGTAAGTACCTAGGAGGTGCTAAAAAATGACTGTACAACATCCAGATTTTCAGGCTGAAGTAGAGCGGTTAGCGTATACCCAAGGCTATATGCAACAAATATTAGACGAATCACAACAAGATTTAAAGTCTGCTCAAGAAAATATCCGCAAATCTATGGCCGATCTTGATTACTTAGATTCGAGTTTAAGTTATTTAAATATCTTAACAAATGCCAGATTTTTTGAAATGGCACGTAATCAAAAAGAAGGTCTAGAGGCCGTTCGCAAGAAGCCCTATTTCGCTAGAATCCATTTCCAAAAAACCGGTGACCCAGAAGAATTCCTTTATATTGGGAAAACATCACTATTTCATCGTGAAACCCATGAGCCCATTATTGTTGACTGGCGCTCACCCGTAGCTAATGTTTATTATGATGGACGTCTTGGTGACATGGAGTACGATGTCCGTGGTGAAGTTCATAAAGGACATCTCTTTGCTAAAAGGCAATACAAGATTGAAAATGGCGAATTACTCGATATACGAGATATTGATCTAACAACAAATGATGAACTACTACAAGAAGCATTAGCTGGAAAAGCTGATGTCCGTCTAACTGAAATTGTTTCAACCATTCAAAAGGAACAAAATGAAATTATTCGAGCACATCTTCGTCAACCAATTATTGTGCAAGGTGCTGCTGGTAGTGGAAAAACAACCATTGCTCTACACAGAATATCCTATTTCCTTTATACAATGGGTGAACATTTTAATCCTGAGCAGCTCATGATTTTAGCACCGAATAAGTTATTTATTGATTATATAGGCGATGTTTTACCAGAGCTTGGCGTCGATAAAATATGCCAAACTACTTTTACAGACTACGTTCTTTCTGCCACTAAATTAAAGCTTAAGCTTCAAAATCCAAATGAACAATTAGAATTGCTCGTTGCTGGAGGAAGTCAGCCTACTGCCTGGATTGCTGAAATGAAAGGCTCACTTTACTATCGTGATGTCATCGAACGCTACGTACAAAAGCTGGAACAAAAGATCGCAGAGCAATTCGAAGATGTCTATATTGAAAAATACTGTATCATGCGTGCTTCCCACCTGAAGAAGCTGTTTTTATATGAATTCTCATATATGCCTATCGAAAAGCGACTTGAACATATTAAAAAGGTCTTAGCAAGCCATGTACGTCAAAAAAAACAGGCTGTTTTAGCTACACTCCATAAAAAGTATGATGAAGCATTGGGTAAAGCCTTAAATGGAATTCGAGATGATGAAAAACGGCGACGTGTTGTCACAAAATTCATTGATGAGCGTGATGAACGAATTCCTGCCATTGAAAAAGAAACGAAGACAACGGCATCAGCTTATATGCGTCGCTTTCCCAAACATAATATTAAAACACTCTATCGTACCCTTCTCACCGATGCAGAATTATTAGCAGAACTCGCCCCTGAATGGCATTACCTTGAACAGCAACAATTTTTGCAGGCACATCGTAAAGAACAATGGGCACTCGAAGATTTAGCTGCACTATACTATTTACAAGCACGTTTAAAAGGCATTGCAGATGAATGGAAGATGCGTGTTGTCTTTATCGATGAGGTCCAAGATTACAGTTTATTTCAGCTTGCTGCTTTAAAAGCAGGTCTTGATACAGATATGTTTACTATGGTCGGTGATTTAGCACAAGGTATCCATAGCTATCGCTCATTAACAGCCTGGGAACCTGTCCAAAGCTTATTTCCTCGTGCAAGCTTCCGCACTTTGCAAAAAAGCTATCGAACAACAATTGAAATTATGGAAGTCGCGAATCAAATTCTAGCACAGATGAATGAACAGCTACCTTTAGTAGAACCCGTTGTGCGTCACGGTAGCGTACCAAGTTTTATTCAAGCGGAGCAATTTGATGCCTTCAAAGTTAAAGAGATCTTTGAAGCTATTCGTCAAAATGGCCATCGATCCATCGCTTTAATTTGCAAAACTACTGCAGAAGCCATTACTATGCAACAGGCATTAAAAGACAATGATATTGCTTCACAACTACTAACGGAAAATGAATCTATTAATCAAGAAATGTTACTTGTTGTGCCAAGTCACTTAGCTAAGGGACTTGAATTTGATGCTGTCATTGTAGCTGCCTACGATACACCATTTTACGATACACCCATTGACCGAAAGCTACTTTATGTAGCTCTTACACGAGCCATGCACGAGCTATACTTAATCGGTCCATCCAAAAAGACATTTTTATTAGAAAATTAAAAAGTCGCTAAAAGGCGACTTTTTTCTTTGCATCATTAATTTCTTGGGGGTAATTTATAAAACTTCCCTTTGGATAAATAAGCTTTCACAACTTTCCACCATGAATTAGGGGCTTCCTTCGGAGGAGACTTCTTCTTTGGCAATGCTGGCATGCGCATGATCACGACTCCTTTCTTAAAGCTTATTAATATTATATGAAGATAGTAGGTGATTATGATAAAAAAGGGCGATGAGTTGATATTAAATACCTCTCATCACCCTTTTTTCTATTGTTTTACATAATAATCAATTTGCTGTGCTTTCATAAAGCCTGCTTTTTCATAGACTGAAAGTGCTTTTTTATTGTCTACTTCTACATCTAGCATGACAAACGTTGCACCAACCTTACTCGCATAATCCTTTGAAAAGGAAAGAAGGGCTGTCCCAATACCTTGTCCTTCACAATTTGGATGTACAGCAAGTGCAGTTACCCACTGGATTTCATTTTCCTTAGCTGTAGTCACTGTGCCAACAACTGCACCATCTCTGTAAGCAATCCAAAGCTCTCTTCCATTTGTTGATGTATTAAAAGCAATAAGCTCTTCTGATTCTTCGGGTAGATCTCCAAAAGCCTCACAATAAATAGTAATCAGTTCAGCTTGCTCTCCGTTATAGGCTTGAATATTTATATCACTTCGTAATGTAACGGGCTCTGCTTTTGTTTCTAGGGTCGTTTCTGAAAAACTATAGGTAAACCCTTTGTTTTCAATAAATGTATGCCCATAAGGGGAACCATCAATTACTACAGCTAATTGCCCCTCTGCCCCTCTTTCTTTTAGCCCTACTTGTATACCCTCAACTAAGGCAGTTCCAATACCCTTTTGTCGATATGCAGGTGTCACCACTAATGACCACTCATATGTATGAAGTCCCATTAAGTCGATAGCACTAGCAGCACCAACTAGTAAATCCTTTTCATCCTCATACGCTAGTACCATGAAGCCTTTATTCTCGAAAGAGCTAGCCATTGGTACATTCATAATGGTTTCATATACTCGATAATCTTGAACTGTTGCTTCTTCACATAATAACTTTACTTCTTTCAATGTTTCTCCATCTAATGGAAAAGACACTGTCATCACTGAAATATTCATCATTTACTCCGTTCCTGTAACAGACTATTGCCCTATTGTAGCAAGAATGAAAATAAGCTGGCAACAAAATATATTAATACCCGCTATTAATCAGAATTTTACTTCAAATATTAGAAAAATAAAAGGATTTATACTATAAAAATTCAGTAAAATGACTGAAATTTACTAGAAATAATATACTATTTTTTCTAAAATAGAGATATTTATTCTTTCACAACCCATTACTTTTAAACTATCTACTGCTTCATATTTTAATAATGTTATATAATAATTATACCATTTATTCAAATTAATAACATTTTAATTCAATAAAAAAGAGCAACTTCAAATGAAATTGCTCTTTTTCCATCTATTCCTCAAGATGGTGTGAGGATGAATGCAGCATTTGTGCATAAAGACCACCTGATTCGATTAGCTTTTGCTGAGGTCCAGCCTCCACTAATTCCCCTTTTTGCATCACTAAGACCATATCGGCATTATGGACAGTATTTAAACGATGCGCGATCACAAAGCTCGTGCGCCCTTGCATTAACGTATCGAGTGCCTCTTGTATCGCCAGTTCTGTCACAGTATCGATACTGCTTGTCGCTTCATCCAATAGTAAAATTTTCGGATCAGCAATAAGTGCCCTTGCTATAGAAAGTAATTGCTTTTGGCCTTGGGAAATCTCACGTCCATCCGCTGCAAGAATAGTATCATACCCATCCTTTAGTTTCATAATGAATTCATGTGCATTAGCTTGCTTGGCCGCTTCCTCAATCTCTGCATCACTCGCATCCAGTCTACCATATCGGATATTCTCGCGAACAGAAGCCTCAAACAAAAATGGATCCTGTAAGACAAAGGCCATTTGTGAACGAAGGGATTGTCGATCAATTTGCTGTACATTTATACCATCAAATAATACCTCTCCCTTTGAGACGTCATAAAATCTTGCAATAAGTTGAAGGATTGTCGTTTTACCAGCCCCAGTTGCACCAACAAGGGCTACCGTTTGACCAGGTTCCACTTTAAAGTCTACATTTTTTAGTGTGTACCCCTCTTCTTCTAGTTCATATTTGAAGTACACCTGCTTAAACGTTACATGTCCCAATAGCTGATGCTTTTGTGCTGACACATTTTCTGCCTCTGGTTGTTCATCAAGCAAGGAAAATACACGTTCTGCACCAGCAATGGCTGACAGTACTGTATTAAACTGGTTTGCTAAATCATTTAAAGGACGTGTAAATTGTCGTGCATATTCAGTGAATATAACAATTACCCCTATCGATACATGTCCATATAACGCAAGAACTCCTCCTACACCTGCTACAATGGTAAAGCTCATATTATTTAAGAAGTTCATAACTTTAGGAATATAACCTGAGTATGTCTGTGCCCAAAAACCAGTTCTTTTTAAGCGCAAACTTTTTTCACGAAATTCTGCTTTCATTCGCTCCTCTTGTGAAAATGCCTTCACAATCCGCTGTCCTGAAATTGTTTCTTCGATCATCCCGTTTAAGGCGCCAATAGCTACCTGCTGTTCTTTAAATAGTGGTGCTGTACGACGTGTAATCCATCGCATCGCCCAAAACATCAGTGGAATAATGATCATCGTCAGAACTGTCAGCAATGGGCTTAAACTGAGCATAATAATGACGGTTCCACCAAGCGTAAGAACACTTGAAAATACCTGAATAAAGGAACTGTTCAATGTTGAGCTGACAGCTTCAATATCATTCGTCATTCTACTCATCAATTCTCCATGCTGACGACGATCAAAGAATGCCACTGGCAGTCTTTGAAAATGAGTGAATACACTTGTCCTTAATCTATAGATCGTTTGCTGGGCGATGCCAATCATCCAATAGTTTTGTAGGAAAAGTGAAACGGCTAATAACACATAAATACCAATTAATAAGCCAATCCCTTTATCTAAGCCTGAAAGCTCGCCATGCATAACATAGTGATCAATCATTTGACCGATTACATAAGGACCAACTAAAGCTAATATGGAGCTAATCATCACTAATAAGAGCACCACAATAAGCAGTGCACGTTGTTCGTCGACAATTTTCCATAACCGCAGCAATGTACTTCTCCAATCAGCTGCACGTGGCCCCTTCTTTTTCTTCACACCCTGTTTCAGATCATCTTTTGTCAAAAGCGGTTCATAGCCAAAAGGTTTCTGGAAAAATCCCATTAATCCTCCACCTCCTGTTGAGAGATAGCTATTTTTTTATAAAGCGAGGAAGTCTCTAAAAGCTCTTCATGTGTGCCATAAGCAACTACTTTTCCAGCATCAATCAGTAAAATGCGATCTGCACCTTTAGCTGTACGTATTTTTTGTGTAACAACAAGCATCGTTGCTTTTTCTTCACTCAGTGCCGCCCACAAAGACTGTTCAGTTTTCACATCTAAAGCACTAGTACTATCATCAAGCATTAAAATATGTCCCTTTCTCAAAAGAGCTCTAGCTATAGATAACCTCTGTTTTTGCCCCCCAGATAAATTGACACCCTTTTGCCCAACCTTGGTATCATAACCATTTGGAAAATCTTCAACAGATGCATGAATTTGCGCCTGCATTGTAGCCTGTAATACAGCATCCATTTCAGCCTGTGTATCTCCCCAACGCACATTATCTGCAATACTTCCTGTAAATAACAATGACTGCTGGGGGACATAGCCAATCACTTCCCGCAACTCTTGTAAATCCCAATGTTGCACATCCTGACCTTCCACAAGTATTCTGCCTTGCGTTACTTCATAGAACCGAGGAATGAGCTGTAATAATGTTGATTTTCCTGCACCAGTTGCCCCCATGATCGCTAGTTTCTCGCCAGACTTAACTTGAAAGCTCACATCTGACAGAACAGGAACATCTCCTCCTGGATAAGTAAAACTAACATGGTCAAAGGTTAATTCTCCATATTGTGTGGCATGACCTACTTCTTCTAAAAGAGATGTATCTTCAACCTCATTTTCAACGGAAAGGATTTCTGCCATACGTTCTGCAGATGCCTTCGCACGTGCGTAGAAGATAATAATAAAAGCGAACATTGAAAATGAGCCTGTCATACGCATTGCATAATTCACAATAGCCACAATATCACCAAGTGGCGTTGTTCCTGTAGCAATTTGTTTTGTACCAAACCATAAAACTGCGAGCAGGCTCATATTCATAATGAACAAAAGAACCGGCATAATATATTCCATTATGCGTAAGGCCTTCACAGTATCAACCTTTAACCGTGATGCAACTTCATCAAAGCGTGTAGCCTCATATGCCCCTCTTAAGTAAGCCTTTACTAATCGTATCGCCTGTAAATTCTCCTGTAAAACTCTGTTTAAACGATCGACCCTCTTTTGTACACGCCCAAAATAAGTCACACCTTTTGCCACCATAAAAAGAAGAAAAATAAAAATGATCGGTGCACCAATAACTAAAAATAAAGCTAATTTCGGATTTACGACAAAAGCCATAATAATGCTTCCTATCACAGCAAGTGGCGCTCGAAGCATAATACGTAAGCTCATAAACAGCACCGTTTGTACCTGTGTAACATCATTTGTTAATCGAGTAATAAGCGATGCAGTGGAGAATTTTTGATAGGTTCCTAGCGTAAAGGATTGAATCCTATCAAACAGGGCATTTCGAAGATCATATGAAAAGCTTTGAGCTGTATGTGAAGAAAAATAAGAATTGATAACGCCCGCCAGAAAGGCAACAAAAGATAGCCCAAGTAAAACAGCCCCCCATTGCAAAACCATTCCTTGATTTTGTGCCCTTACTCCCTCGTCGATTATTTTTGCCATAATGAGTGGCTGCACAAGCTCTACAAATAACTCTAAAAGCATTAAACATAAAGCAAAAATAGCTGTCCATTTATATGGCTTTACATAGGAAAAAACTTCTTTCATATTCTTTCCCCCTTGTTGGTAGATAAAATTTAATGATAGTTAAAAACTACTAACACTATAGTATATTTATGCTTTTTCTCCTGCTATAGAAAGCCAGGTTACACAAACAAGCATAACGAATACTCCTATTAATTGCCAAAAACCTAAAGAAGTACCGAAAATAATAACAGAGATCACCATTGCTGTTAATGGTTCAATACTAGAAAGAATGCTCGTTTCAACTGCCGTAATGTATTTCATACTACTTAAAAACAATATAAAAGCTACTGTTCCAAAAAATATTAAAGCAACTAATAACATTAAAATTTTAAAATCTACTAGAACAACCCATTGAGTGGACTGCTGCCAAACACGGCTTACTAAGCCCAAAGTGAAGCCACCCACCAGCATCCCCCAGCCCACTACTAAAAGCACACTCCACTCCTTCATTAAGCGTGCAGGATACAAGGTGTAAAATGCAAATGTTAAGCCTACTCCTATTCCCCATAACAAGGCTTTTGGACTAATAAGTAAACTTTCAAATGATGCATTCGTTAGTAACAGAAATAACCCTATAAGGGTACCAATAATACCTAACACTTGATATTTTGGTGGCCATTTCTTTAAACTAAGAGAGACATACGCGACAACAAATATTGGCGCTAAAAACTGTAGTAAGGTAGCAAGCACAGCATTACTTTCATTAATTGCAGCAACAAATGTAAATTGGACACCAAGCATACCTGCAATACCAAAAACTATGAGTTGCCTCCCCCATAGCTTGTGCTGCCAAATTCCAAAAATATTTTTTCCTGTTAACAATAAATATGTAAGTAGTAATATACCTGCAACCGATAAACGGATTGTTAACATAAAGGATACAGTCAAAGGTGTATGATTAAGCAACCACTCCATTAAAGGGCCAGTTGCTCCCCATAACATAGCACCCGAGACGATAAATATTATTCCTTTTAAACGTTTCATACCAATCCTGCTTCCTATATACGTACTAAAAATTGTTACTTTTCTTCAAATCATTTCTTATATTTCACTAGAAAAGTCCTATTAAATTTTACTATCAAATATTTACAAATATATTCATAATGACTAATTCCCGATTATTATCTATAATATTAGTATATATTGATTACCCAAGGAGATCGAATAATCATGAGTCATATGCATAAATCATTTACGATTGATGAACATTATTTAAATTCACTTCCTTTTCCTGCAATTATCATTAATCAAGATGGACAAGCAACAGTCTGGGGAAAGAGTGCTGAACATCTGATTGGCTTATCAGCTAATGATATTAAAGGAAATACTACTCCATCTATACACGAAAATCTACTGCGTCAGCTTCCTGTCGAAACACTTCAATCTATTTTACAAAATGAGGACAGTACGTATCTAGAAAAAATTCAAGTACACACAACTTCAAATGCAGAAATAACAACAGCTCTGCTAGCTAAACCTTTTACAGATGAGGGAGAACGTTTTATTCTATTGATTTTTATGCTCCCAGAATTAATGACGCAGGCTATCTCTCAATGCAATACCTTTGTAAACCTTAAGCAAGGTTTAGATGCAACCTTTATGACCGTTACACTCGATCACGATGGATTTATCTTGGAATGTAATAATGAATTTCTAAAAACAAGCCAATGGACACCAAAGCGTGTTATCGGCAAAACCTTTTGGCAACTGTTCCCTGATAATGAAATGAGTGAAAAAATAACACATACGATCTGGCGTAATTTAAATAATGGTCATACATGGCAAGGAGAAGTTGAAAAAATTACAAAAACGGGGCAATCCTATTGGGTGCTACTAACGGCTATCCCCCTCGTTAATCTTGAAACAAATGAACAACAGTTTATCCTAATTGAAAAGGATGTAACTAAATCAAAAACGATTCAACACCAACTTGAAAAAATTGCTTACATCGATACAGAAACTGGTTTGATGAATGCACATCGACTTGAAAAAGTAATCACCAATATGATTGACGATGAGAGACACTTTTCATTTGTTTATCTAAGTATTGATAAATTTTATACACTTAAAGAATTACATGATCAACAAATCGATCAAAGCCTTATTGTTGAATTTACAAATCGTATAAAAATGTATTTCCAAGATAGCACGATGGCTCGTATAAATGAAAATGATTTTGTTGTCATTACGCCTTTAAGTGAATGGTTTATTCAAGGCTTTTTATCTTACTTACAACAACATCCGATTTATAGCGGCAATATTGCTGTACCAATTTCTATTAGTGGTGGCATAACTAGATATCCTGAGGATCAATCAACATTCTCTCAGCTTATGAAGGCATCCATTGCTACTATTTCAACAGTCCGTGAGGCTGGCGGAGATAAAATTGTTTCTTTATCAACAGCAACACATAAAGCTTTAAATCGTAAAGCATTAATTGAAAAGCGCTTACTCCAAGCACTTGACCAAAAGAACTTGAAGGTACTCTATCAACCACAAATCGATGTGTATTCTGGAAAAGTTACTGCTGTTGAAGCACTT
This sequence comes from Lysinibacillus sp. JK80, assembly GCF_027557635.1. Lineage (NCBI taxonomy): Bacteria > Bacillati > Bacillota > Bacilli > Caryophanales > Bacillaceae > Lysinibacillus > Lysinibacillus sp. JK80. Next base: position 2,664,482 of record NZ_CP058997.1, read on the forward strand.
GTACGTTGGGAAGATGAGGTAATAGGTGTCGTAACGCCTGATGAGTTAATTCCTATCGCTGAAGAAACAGGTCTAATTAATAATATTGGGTCCTTCATGCTGGAAAAGGCATGTGAACAAGCATTACTTTGGAAAAAGGCTGGCTATGATTTAAAAGTATCTATTAACTCTTCTGTACGCGAATTCCGTGATAAGAATATGGCAAAATCTATACTTGAAATGATTACAAAAACAGGTTGTCCAGCGAACCTATTACAAATTGAGATTACTGAAAAATTTGCTTTAGAAGCTGAAGCCGCAACGTCTATTGCACAGCAAATGCGTAAGCTTGAAAACGAAGGCATTTCTTTTGTATTAGATGATTTCGGTACTGGCTACGGCTCATTTAGATATATGCAAATTTTACCGATAAGTACATTGAAAATCGATCAAACGTTTACAAATTCACTCTTGAAATCCGAAAAGAGCCAAAAGCTTATGAATGGTATGGTGCAACTAGGTAAATCAATGGAATTGAAAGTGGTCGCTGAAGGTGTAGAAACAGCTGAACAAGCAGATCTATTAATCACTTACGGCTGCGATGCCATTCAGGGCTATTATATTAGTAAACCTGTTACACCTGAAGAGATTGAACTATTGCTGACAAAATAACAATAATGAAGAAGGAGGCTGCGTTTATTTTGCACGCAGTCTCCTTCTATTTTTTATAAACCTTTTGTAATTTTACTTTACTGGAACGAACTGAGCGGAATATGAGTTGGATAATTACTTCTGCAAAAACTAGTCCAATAACAATAGCACCTGTAATTAAAAATGCCTTTAAGCCATATTGCAAGCCTTGTAAGTAATCATCTTCTACCACATTTCTCATTGCATTATAAGCCATGCCCCCTGGTACTAATGGTATAATTCCCCCAACAATAAAAATAATCATGGGTATTTTAAAGCGTCGGGCATATAAATGAGCAACGATGGCAATGACAAATGAGCCAAAGAAAGAAGCTTTGACAACATCCATGCCTTGCTCTGTTAGAACATAGTATATAATCCAGCCAATTACCCCAACGAGTCCGCAATGAAGTAGTGTTTTTCTAGGAACATTAAAAATAATGGCAATCCCAGCTGTCGCAAAAAAACTAACTATTAATTGTATAATAATGTCCATCATCTGCATATTATCCGCCTCCTAAAATCCTAGTGTGACGGCGATTGCTGCACCAATAGCAAAGGCTGTTAAAAAGGCCTCTGCTCCCTTTGCCATCCCTGACATAAAATGACCTGCCATTAAATCACGTACAGCATTTGTAATCAAAATACCTGGTACTAGTGGCATGACGGAACTAATAATAATTTTATCAAGTTCAGTACCATAACCATACTTTACTGCAAAGAAGGCAACAAAGCCGAGGACGAGTGATGCAGTAAATTCAGAAAAAAACTTTACCCTTGTTAAATGATTAATGATTACCAGTACTAGGAAACCGAGCCCGCCTGCCAAAAAAGCTATCGGAAAATCCGACCATCCACCCTTAAACATAATAAGGAAACAACCACTAGCAAGCGCAGCTGCCAAAACTTGCAAATAAGTTGGTAAAAAATAATTTGTTTTTTGTATCGACTTTAACTCGTCATAAGCTTCTTCTAATGTTATGATTTGAGATGTGAGTCTACGAGATACTGAATTTACCAAGGCGATTTTTTGCAAATCTGTAACCCTACTGGGAATTGATGTAATTCTTGTTGGCTGTGTCTTGCCTAACGAAAAAATGATGCCCGTTGGTGTGGCATAACATTGAGCATTTGGCATATTTTGAGAATGTGCCATACGCAGCATCGTATCCTCAACACGGTATGTTTCGGCACCACTTTCAATCATAATGCGTCCTGCAAGCAACAAACAGTCAATCGTAAGTTCATTATCCGCATCTTGTAAGACCATTGCAGCTATCTGCCTCCTTCAAAAGGTTCCTTGCCAATATTAACGAACTGCCAATAAAAACTCAACTGAAAATTTTTTTCTTAAGCAATGGATTATCTTTCAATTTATTTTTACAGTTACACTAATATTACGCATGTGTTTTTTCTATTTTAGTAGGTATTTTACAACCTCTTAAATAGAAGTACAACTACAATTAATTCGCTGATTTTTGAAGAAAAAGTGATCTTAATAATTTTCCACAAAATTACATAAAAAGATTCTAGATTTGTATAACTTTTTTAATGACTGGCACGTCTGATTGTATAGAAAATAAAAAAAGAGGGGAGCGTATCCAAAACCATGCAGGAACGTAGAAAAAGACGCGGTCCAATAATTGATTTCTTATTACTTAGCCTTATTGTGACCTTAACAACTATTATACTTTTTATTATCCTTTCAAAGGATGACTTTAAGTTTCAAAAGATTAGTGCTTCAAAAGAATCCGAGACGGAATCGGTGAATAGTCATTTATCGACCGAAAGTTCTGCGTTTCCAGGCATACGTATTGTTACAGACGTTTCAAATGACAAACGAACACCATTTGCTATACATTACCCACAAACAGATAACGAGGTTTTTAATGATGCCGTATTACAATACATATCGGATTCAAAAGAAAACTATCTAACATCGATGAAGAAAAATAAAGATACAGATGCTATGGGTGAATTAAATATTAGTCTAGAAACTTTTCCGTACCGAGAGCATTACTATTCCTTTGTGCTAACAAAAATGCTATATGTAGGTGGAGCCAATCACGAGGTCTCCACAAAAACATTCTTCATTAACAACGAAACGGGCGAACAAATTACGATCCAAACGCTCTTACAAAATGATGAGAATAACTTATCTACGTTGGCTGTAAACGTCCGAAAAGATTTGCAAAAAAACCTCCAATTAAAGGATGAGCTTTTCAACGATGAACTATTAAAAGCTACCGAACCAAAATGGTCTAACTTCAATCGCTTTGCTATTGTTGATGATTCATTACAAATCTATTTCGATGAATATGAGATTGCTAGTGGAGCAGCAGGTACCCCAATAGTGAAACTACCCCTTTCGCTTATTAACCCTTTGTTAGCCTCCGAATTTCAAATCGCAATGGAAAATGTAAAACCAATTAATCCACCACCAACTGGTGATCCGAATAAAAAACGTATTGCTTTAACATTTGATGATGGTCCACATCCAAAAGTCACGGAGCAAATTTTAAATATTCTTGATAAGTATCACGCAAAGGCTACTTTCTTCATGCTCGGTAGTCGTGTACAATACTATCCTGACATCGTAAAAGATGTTCTTGCGCGCGGTCATGAAATTGGAAACCATTCGTGGAACCACCCTGTCTTAACAAAGCTTACGCAGGAACAAGTGATGAAAGAATATAACACGACTGCCACTGAAATTGAGAAGGCAATCAATCAAGGTGCCACAGTTTTTAGACCACCATACGGTGCAACTAATGACACAATTAATGCCGAGATTCCTATCCCTGTTGTGCTATGGACAATTGATACATTGGATTGGAAACATCGAAATGCACAGCAGCTATTGCCACACGTAAAAAATAATTTACACAATAATGCCATTGTCTTAATGCATGATATTCATCAATCCACTGCAGACGGACTTGACGCTGTTCTTGCCTATTTACAAGAGCAGGGCTATGAATTTGTGACTGTATCCGAGATACTGCCATATCGACAATAGTAATAAACAAAAAGTCCAATGAATTTCTCCATATTCATTGGACTTTCTTTTTGGTTGAAAAAGATGATGTCAACGGCAGAAAAAGCAACTTTGCAAGGCGAGAGGTTGACTTCTGTTCCGCCAGCGTCCTTTCCAGGGCGTCCGATGAGCCGCTTCACTCACCTACGTTCATCCAGGGTCTCATCTGTGACGCTAAATCCCCTAGGAGTGACGCTGGCTCCACTCCAATCAACCATTCTGCAAATTGTCTTTACTTTTTTCATAGTAGCATAGTGATCAAATAGCCCATTATCAGAGGATGATGGGTGACAACACCTCTTCATAAAGAATAATGAACACCTTCACTATATTTGAAAACCGTTGCTAAAGATACAGGATTGGAGTAAAGGCTACTTGATACCTTTCAATTGACTGTTTTGTTTTTCTTATTATTTTATTGTTAATGTATCTAAAGGCTTGAAGTCATTTAACTGATAGCTTTTTATCTCGTTACGCGCTATTGTATACAGCGTATTATCTATATAGACAACACGTTGTACAACTTGCTCCCCATTCTCATAGGACTCATTATTATTACGATTGATTATATTTCCTTTCAATACTATCCCTTTCTCTGCAGTAATTTCATAAATTTGAGCACCTTGACCTTGATAGACAACTTCGTCTCCCTTACCTGCCTCATACAGTACTACAGGGAAGCCAAAATAGTTGTATTCCTTATTGCGGAATAGCGCTTTAGGATTGTATTGCACTTCAGAGGAAGAACCTTTCCCACCAATTTTTACGGTTGATTGTTCTTTCGGATTTCGGAAGTCTGATACATCGAATAGGGACATCTTCATATTGGTTGTCACAGTAAAATTACGTTTCGTATACGAATCATAGCGTTGCTCCGTATCATAACCAATACCAATTAAATGCGTATCATCTAATGGATGTAGGTAATTACTGAAGCCAGGAATCTTCAATTCCCCTAGTACAGCAGGCTTTTTCGGATTCGCTACATCAATGACAAATAGTGGATCCACTTGTTTAAATGTCACCACATATGCTTTTTCTCCCATAAATCTAGCTGAATATATCTTTTCTCCAGGCGCCATATCTTTTACTGCACCAAGCGGTTTTAAATGTTCATCCAAAATAAAGAGATGGTTATAGGAAGTACTTTTCTCATTCCACGTATTACCTTCTGTTGTAAAGATCCGGAAGTTCCCCTTATATTCATCCATTGAATACTGATTTAACACAGTTCCCTTTACTTCCGTACTTCCGACAAAGTTCAAAGTCGTTCCATCTACATTCCACTTGAAAATTTGAGTGTCGGCTGACCTCGGTAACCAAATCATATCCATAACGCGCTTTTCTGATGAAACATCAATACTACTTTCATACATTGGTGTCGTTAAATACAGGGCTTTCTCTGACATATAAAGACCACTACTTCCACCTAAGTACCCTTTCGTATTGGCCGTTGTCTTAGCTCCATTTTTTAAATCGACAGCTGTAATTAAACTATAGGTACCATCCATCGTATTTGGTAAGATTGAGATTTTTTCTAAAGGAAGACTTTGGTACTCTGTTCCTGCCATACTATCAAATGTTTTAGGCTTTAAATCGGTTTTATTGTCTTCTTGTAGCATCCAGTAATTTGGATACATATTACCGATTAAATATAATGTGTCATTCGTTATGCGAATATCCTGCAAGAAGCCTTCTTGCCCAACATCACGTACATGCTTTGGATTGCTTGGATTTGAAATATCATAAATTGAGGCTGTTACCATAGCTGTGCCTGCTTTTTCAATATATTGATCCCCGATGGCAATTAATAGATTGTCATATAGGGCAAGCTTAGAAATATATTGGGAATGTTTTAATTTGATACTTGTAGCCATCTTTAAATTCTTAGGATCTTTAGCATTCACCACTGTAATGCTCTGATCTTTTGCAGTGTAAATAAAGTCATCTTTTACTACTACAATGTCACCCTCTTCTACCCCCTCTACTTGATTATTAGTTGTAGACTCATTATTAGCTGTTGCTTTATCTTCACTTGCTGTACTTTGTAAGCTCTCTTCTTCTCTAATTTCTACTCTTTGAGTTGTTAACAACTTTTTAAAATACTGCTGTAACTCTTTCTCCGATTTAACGGCTGTTAATGTCTCAATAATTGTAAATGGAATTGTCTGTGAAGCTACATTCAGTCCGCCTTGTGCAAAGGCCTCCTTTTTTACATGCAATTGATAATTACCTGGTGCTAACTTTTTCACTACTATCGTTTTTTGATCTTCCAACAATTCAATTGTTGCAGGTACTTTGCTTCCTTTTTCCGTAGTGATATAGACATATTCCTCAGTTATTTTGTTTTTCTTTAAAGCAACTGAAAAAGATGCTTGCCAGTTTTGTGTTGCCATACTTGCGCTAGCCGCCTTTGCCGTCACATCTGTATTCACTATCAATGTAAAAATTCCAGGCACGATAGCTAGAACGATAATGAGCATAATTGCGAACCATTTACTTTTCATCATTTTTCCTCTCCTTCATATACTTGTTTATTAATTAGACTAGTAAAAAAGAGGAAAGTTACATTTTTCTGAAATTTTCTAAGTAAGTTGAGGCACAATAAAAAACGAGAGGGAAACACTTCCCTCTCGTCTATTCTTCAAATGGCCATTTAGGCAACATATTTTTTAATGGCTTATCTTGTCGTCTTCCCAATACATAATCTGCCTGCATAATAGTATGAATTTCGCGAGTCCCTTCATAAATGACTGGTGCTTTGGAGTTTCTTAAATAACGGGCAACTGGATACTCGTCTGAATAGCCATAGGCTCCATGAATTTGGACCGCATCATCCGCAGCCTTATTCGCAAAATCACAAGACTGCCATTTTGCCAATGATGTCTCTCGAGTATTTCGAACACCTTTATTTTTCAATTCTCCAACACGATAGACAAGGAGACGACTCATTTGATAGCCTGCTTCCATATTAGCAATCATTCGTCCGACAAGCTGATGCTCACCAATAGGTTTACCAAATGTCTCTCGTTCATGACAGTATTTCACACTAGCTTCTATGCAAGCTTGGATCAAACCAACAGCACCTGCTGCTACTGTAAATCGACCATTATCTAGCGCAGACATGGCAATTTTGAAACCCTCGCCCTCTTCACCAAGTCGGTTTTCAATTGGCACGCGTAAATCTTCAAAAAAGAGCTCACCTGTATTACCAGCACGAATACCATATTTTCCTTTTATCGCTTTAGATGTAAAGCCAGCCATGGAACGTTCTACAATAAACGCACTAATTCCATGATGTTTTTTCGATTTGTCTGTATAGGCAAATACGATAAAGTGGTCTGCAATATCACATAAAGAGATCCACGTTTTTTGCCCATTGAGGATATAATGATCTCCATCACGGACGGCAGTTGTTGACATGGCAGCTACATCAGACCCAGCCCCTGGTTCTGTGAGACCAAAAGCTCCAATCCGTACACCTTTAGCTTGCGGAACAAGGTATCGCTGCTTTTGCTCTTCAGTCCCCCACTGCATTAAGGTCATGCTATTTAAACCTGTATGAACAGATACGGCTGTGCGAAATGCCGTATCTCCCCGTTCAAGCTCCTCACATACGATAGCAAGTGCATTATAATCCATGCCACTACCTCCGTATTGTTCAGGAACACAAACACCCATTAAGCCAAGCTCAGCAAGTCTGGACCAAATTTTAGCATCAAAGCCACCTTCAGCATCCCATTTTGCAATATAGGGAATGATTTCGACATCAACAAACTGTCTTACTGTTTTTCTTAGCATTTCCTGCTCAGTGGACATTTCAAAGTTCATGGTCAGCACCTACCATTTCACAATCATAGCAGACTTATGTGATGTCTCTTTAATGACCACACCTCGTTTAGCCATCTCTTCAATATACGTATCACCTGGCACGATTGCTTCAGGCGGGAATACACCATGCTCTGTAATAACACCGGCACCAATCATCTGAGCAACAACTGAAATCGTATTTGCCGTAGCACGGGCCATAGCTGTTTCATTAATTGTCATATCTTTACGTACAACCATTTCATATTCATATGTCACCTGCTGTTGGGCCTTTTCACCTGCTACAATAACACGTAACAATACAGCATCAGGTTTTGAGCCCAATTCAAGCTTCTTTTTGAGTGCCTCTCGTACGACTGCACGAACAGGCACTTCTTGATTATCCACTTCTACCTTATTCGCAGAATCAAGGAAGCCTAAGTCTGCTAAAAGTTTAAATTTCTCAGCATGGCCTTTATAACGGATGGTTTTATATTCTAATGTGCGGACATTCGGGAATGTCTTATACAATGTGGAGATACCACCAGATGTATAAAATGCCTCAAGCACACCGAAATCATCAAAATAAATAGGTTCAACGCCTGATAGGGATGGAACTTCTTCAAGCTTGCCCTTCTGAATCGTTTTTGAAGGCTCAGTATAATGATCGAAAACGCCATCTAAAGAAAACACGCGTGTATAATGAAGCGGAGGCTTTGGCTCAGTTGGAATACCACCAACAAATAGTTTAATAGATTCTACTTCGTCTAATTTTGAAGCACCATAGCCCGCTAGAATATTGATCATGCCGGGAGCAACACCTAGGTCAGGAATGATTGTAACACCTTTTGCCTTTGCTTCCTCATGTAAATCTAATATCTTCTCTGTAACGCCACCGATATGACCACCTAAATCAACAGAATGGACGCCTGCCTCAATAGCTGCTCTTGCTACTCGTTCATTGAACGAATAAAACAATGCATTGACGGCAACATCCCCCTTCGAAATAACACTCATTAATGAATCGTCACGTTCTGCGTGTAGCTCTACCACTTCTACCTTATTTGTATCTAGCGTATCTACAAAGTCCTGTGCAACTTTTACATCGATATCCCCTAAATACACACGCTCCACTTTATCGTTTTTTATTAAATCACGAGCTACCTCTTTCCCCATTAAACCTGCACCTAATACAACAACTTTCATCAAGAACATCCCCTTTCGTTGATCTGTTACTCTGTATCGATTTGTGCTCTTTGTAATTTACCGCTGTAGTCTACATAAATACTCTTCCACTCTGTGTATACATCTAGGGCTGCTACACCTGAATCACGGTGTCCATTTCCTGTCCCTTTAGTACCTCCGAATGGCAAATGGATTTCAGCACCTGTTGTGCCAGCATTTACATAAACAATACCTGTATCTAAATCACGTTGTGCGCGGAAAATTGTATTGACATCTTGGGAGAATATTGAGCTAGATAAGCCAAATTTCACACCATTATTTACTTCAATTGCTTCTTCCAAACTTGCCACTTCAATTAGAGATACGACTGGACCAAAGATTTCTTCTTGAGCAATAATCATGTCAGGCTTCACATTTGTAAACAATGTTGGCTCATAATAGAACCCTTTATCATAAGGTGGTTCATTTAGTATCCTGCCACCTGCTAATAATGTAGCACCCTCTTGTTTACCTATTTGTACATAGTGATTAATTTTTTCCAATGCTGCTTTATTAATCACTGGCCCGATTTTTACTCCCTCATCTAGACCATCCCCAATTGTGAGCTTTTGCATTTCATCTAAGAGACGTTTCTCTAATTGTTCTTTTACATCTTTATGCACAATGACTCGACTACATGCTGTACACCTTTGCCCAGCAGTACCAAATGCGCTCCATAAAATCCCTTCTGTAGCTAGCTGTAAATCAGCATCATTCATGACAATAACAGCATTTTTGCCACCCATCTCTAAAGAAACCTTTTTCAAATGCTTCCCGCCAAGCTCAGCTACTTTACTGCCCGTTGTTGTAGAACCTGTAAAAGAAATAACCTTGACGTCAGGATGTTCAATTAATGCTGTGCCTACTGTAGGTCCTGTACCAAATACGATATTAGCGACACCATCTGGTAAGCCTACTTCCTCAAAGATTTTACCCATTTCATAGGCCATCATTGGAGTCTCATTAGACGGTTTCCAAATGAATGTATTCCCTGCAACAATGGCAGGAAATGACTTCCATGTGGCGATAGCAACAGGGAAATTCCAAGGTGTAATGAGTGCTACAACGCCTATAGGTGCCCTTACACTCATAGCAAATTTATTGGCAAGCTCAGACGGTGTTGTTTCACCAAACAATCTACGTCCTTCACCAGCCATATAGTATGCCATATCAATTCCTTCTTGGACTTCTCCTCTAGCCTCTTCAATGACCTTACCCATTTCTTTTGTTAAAACGGTCGCCAAATGTTCTTTTTTCTCTTTCATTTTTTGACCGATGGCATATAAATAATCTGCACGTTTTGGTGCTGGTATAAGTGCCCAGCTCTTTTGTGCTTGTTTAGCAACAGCTACAGCCTCGTCTACCTCATTCGAAGTAGAGCGTGGAATGGTAGCAAGCTGCTCACCGTTTGCAGGGTTCGTCACTGCTATACTTTGTAAATGTGAATGTGTGATCCATTTACCACCGATATAGTTTTTAATCTCCACTACATACACCCCCTGAAATACTCTATGATGCCTCAGCTGTTGTACCAGTCGTATTCCATAGGTATAAGTCTATGAATTTAACCAGAATCCACTTCGCCTTGGAATAATTGCGTCCGAGCAGTGGAATGTGCTTACACGTTTCACTATTCGTGACAGCTACCAGTGGCTTTATCTCCATACATCAATAGTTGCTCCCCACCAAAAGAAAAATGTCTCATTAGGAATCTTGGAGTGAGCGGAGATAAAATATGTCAAAATTCCGAATTTTCAATATACACCACACCTTGTAATACTAGCATTTCAATAATAATCGGTGACAACTGCCAGAGGCTTTATTTCCACTTAACTTCCTTACCTCAATATAGAGGATGACTTCTAAATTTAGAAGCCTCTTAAGGTTATGTATATTCACAATACCCTTAGTTAAATGAAAATAAATAATACACATTCTAGTTTTTTATATTCGACATTTTCTAACTAATTCCCTTTTTTTCTAAAATATTTAATTTTCTATTGAAACCAATGTAACTTATAATCGTATACAATATCATTAAATTTATTTTTGGAGGAATCCCTTTATGAATAATCATGAAATTGACTACAAGTTATTTGGTGACGACATGCAATATGTGCAAGTTGAGCTTGACCCTCAGGAAACAGTTGTTGCAGAAGCAGGAGCGTTAATGATGATGGATGATTCGATCCATATGGAAACTATTTTTGGTGACGGCTCACGAGGTGGCTCACAAAGTGGTCTAATGGGTAAATTATTAGGTGCCGGAAAACGCCTAATAACAGGTGAGAGTTTATTCATGACAACATTCACAAACGTTGGCTCAGGTAAGAAGCATGTTTATTTCGCATCACCATACCCAGGGAAGATTATTCCGATGGATTTAAGCCAATTAAACGGTAAAATTATCTGTCAAAAAGATGCATTCTTAGCTGCTGCTAAAGGGGTCTCTGTTGGCGTTGAATTTCAGAAAAAAATTGGAGTAGGCTTCTTCGGTGGTGAAGGCTTCATTATGCAAAAGCTAGAAGGTGACGGCATGGCATTTGTTCATGCAGGAGGAGCCATTCATGAAAAAACATTACAACCGGGTGAAGTTTTACGTGTGGATACAGGATGTCTTGTAGCAATGACATCCAATGTGGATTACGATATTGAAATGGTTGGAGGCGTAAAAACAGCCCTGTTTGGAGGCGAAGGAATCTTCTTTGCTACATTACGTGGTCCTGGAACAGTGTGGGTACAATCATTACCATTTAGCCGTTTAGCCAGTCGTGTCTTTGCAGCTGCACCTATTTCGCAAGGTGGAGGCGGTCAATCTAAAGGTGAAGGCGGTATCGGCGGCTTATTCGATTTATTCAATAGATAAAAAAATGGAGCATATCTTTCACCGATATGCTCCTCTTTTTAATCAATTCGATTGGATATTGCCTTGCCTTGTCCATAAGCAGTCAAAGCTTTTACATTTAACATTAGCATAGCCGTTCTCGTTTCTAATGACGCGCTACCGATATGTGGCAGAGCTACTACATTTGGAAGTGTTAATAAGGGATGATCCATCGCAATCGGCTCTTGTTCAAACACATCTAGTCCTGCAGCCCAAAGCTTCCCATTTTTAAGAACATCGTATAGCGCATCCTCATCAATAATTCCACCACGTGAGGCATTAATTAATACCGCATCTTCTTTCATCAAAGCAAGTTCCTTTGCACCAATGAGTCCTTCCGTATCACTATTATAAGGTGTCATAATCACAACAAAATCAGATTGCTTTAATAGATCCTCCAGCGAAACATACTGGAAGCCATACATTTCTTCTGCTTCATGACGACGTCTGCGATTATTATACAAGATTTTCATATCAAACCCTTTTGCTCTTCTAGCAACAGCTTGGCCAATTCTCCCCATGCCAATAATGCCAATTGTGGCTCCTGAAACATCCTTGCCAACCAGTTGCATTGGATACCAGCTTTTCCATTTACCCTCACGTAAATATCTTTCACTTTCTGGAATTCTACGAGCAGTTGCAAGCAGTAAGCCAAATACTAAATCCGCAGTTGTATTAGTTAAAACTCCAGGCGTATTTGTCGCCATAATGCCTCGTTTTTTTAAAGCCTTCACATCGATATTATTATATCCAACTGCTAAATTCGTCACTAATTTTAAGTTGGGTGCATGCGAAAGTAATTCTTCATCTACTTGGTCAGCTATCGTTACCCACAGTACCTCACAGTCAGCGACAGCTGCGAGCAATTTTTCACGTGGAATCACAATTTCTTCCTCATCCCATTGTGAGATTTCATAAAACTCCTGTAGCAGTTCAACAATATGTGTAGGAAACTTACGTGTTATAAATAATTTCTTTTTCATGCTCCAAACACCCCTCTACTCAATTCCCTAATTCGCCTATAGCGTAACACTTAAAACAAGCATTTTCTAGGTTTTTGTAATCTTCCTCTTTCTATAAAATTTGCTATTAGCTAATTCATCAGCCTCTTAGTTGATTTATCCATAAAATAAGACCTTTTATCCTAATTCACATACTAAAAAACTATGCATAGATAGTATGCATAGCTATATTTCTTTTAAAACTCTCTTATTGTTGTATTTAAGCGATTAGCGACCCTCGCTAATTCTTCCGAAGATTCACCAATCGATTCAATAATAGTAGCTAATTCAGATACTTGATTATCAACTTTTTGGAAATTTGAGATTGAAACTTCTACAGAACCCGAAATCGCATCAAAAGCTTTTAGAGATTCAGCATTACGTTCGATACTACTATTTACAAGCTCCTGTATGTTCTGAATTGCTTGTACAACTTGTGTTGTGATACCATTTGACGTCATGATTAACTCAGCAATCTGTTCAACAGAGCTTTTTGTTTGATCCGCAAGCTTGCGTACTTCGTTTGCAACAACTGCAAAGCCTTTACCATGCTCACCGGCACGTGCCGCCTCAATTGCAGAGTTTAACGCAAGTAAATTTGTTTGCCCAGAAATACTTTTCACAATTTCTACAACGGCATTTATTTTCGAAGAGGATGCATCTAATTGCTCCACCATATTTGCCATTTCAACGGTCTTATGATGAATCTTCCCTGTTTGTTCATTAATAGATATTATTTTAGTATAGCCTTCATTAGACACTTTTTGCATTGATTCTGCTTCATACATACTTTCCTTCAAAGAAGCGTTGACACGCTTTGCGCTATATACAAGTTCTGTTACTGTTTCAGTTGTAGTTTGTGATTGAACCTCTAATTGTGTAGAAACTCCGCCGATAACATCCTTTACATGGTCCCGAACATTATTGCGTTGTGTTTCAATTAGTATACTTGCATAGCTATCGTATTCTTCTAAAACGATTTGTTGTTCAAAATTACATATTTTACTGATAGCATCACAAAACTTCTCTTCTTCGCCCTTTGGTAATCGTAGTTCATAGACTATTTTGCGAAGTGATTTCTCAAGTATTTGAAAAGCAGCTAAATACCACTTCGGATATAAATTAATCTTTACATGCATTTTGGCCACACGTCTTCGCTTTTCTAAAAAGGCTTCATCTATTCTCCCCTCAAACATTTCAATAATATGGTGACGTAATGTCTGTCGTAAACGTTCGCTGGAGCTATGTGATTGAATAACCTTTTGTAAGGCAGGAACACTTTCTATTGCATGATAAAATGCCGCTACCACTTCTACTACATTTCTTTCTACATATGGTTTTAAACTATTAATCAGCTGAAGATCATGCACACTTAACCCTACAAGATTTAATTGTAGTAAACGGTCTGGATCTTCTATAAAAATACCGATTGTTGTTTCATTGCTTATTTCAATTGTATTTTTCTTAGATCTATTGATAAGTTGAAACATTTTCTCCACCTCATATATTTAATCATATATCTTAATAAGTCTATATTCCTACTTTTTATAAAAAACAACAAATAATTAGACACTTTATGTATCAATTATAATCTCAAAACATCTAAATGAACAATATGTAGGTAAATGTTGTCTAATATTATTATAATTCGCTATTAATTTATGCTTTAACATGATTCTTTATACTCATTTTCTCTCAATTTACTGAAAAAATGGATATATGGTTCAATAATCTTAACGCAAAAAAAGCCACTGCTTCTTGAAGAAGAAGCGTGACTTATTGTTTACATGAAAATGATAACGCAAAGAACTGCTGCTAAAACTAAACGATAAATGGCAAAAGGCATTAATTTTACCTTTGAAATAAGCGCTAAGAAAAACTTAATGGACAATAATGCAAAGACGAACGAACTAATGAATCCTACAGCATAAAAGCCAAAATAGTCCATCGATAAAGTATCCCAGTTTTTCAAAACGGATACGAGGCTAGCTCCTGCCATGATTGGCACAGCCATAATGAATGTAAAATCGGCTGCAACACGGTGACTCATACCAAATAGTACCCCACCCGAAATCGTCGCACCTGAACGAGAAAAACCTGGCCATAGTGATAGGCATTGTACAAGTCCTACCTTAAATGCTAAACCATAGGAAATCTTATCTAAAGAATCAACTTTTGGTTTTCTCGGTGCCAACTTATCTGCAGCAATCATCAGAATTGCTCCTGCCACTAGTGCATAAACAACATGCTCTACTTTAAAAAGATGGTCGTCAATAAAATCCTTGAATGCAAAACCTAAGACAACTGCTGGTAGCATACCAACAATAACATGCAATAAGTTAAAGCGGCCATTTATGGACTTAGCTTGACCTTCAATTTTATATAAACCAACTAAGCTTAGCATACGTTTCCACATAACTACGATAACCGCTAATATGGAACCAAGTTGTACAACAATTTTAAATGTGTTGGCAGGATATTTCCCTAAAAACTCCTCAGTCTTTAACCACATATCATCCACGATAATCATATGTCCCGTAGAAGATACTGGTGCAAATTCTGTCATACCCTCGACAAAGCCTAATATTAATGCTTTTAATAACTCTATAATTTCCACCATGTCACCTTACCTTTTTTAATCAAATACCCACTTATTATAAAATACTAAGTTTTTATATACTACTGCCTTTTCACCTAAGAAGCCGATTGTTAGATTATCACATACTATTTAAATGTTATATCTACTACCCAAAGCTCTGATCTACTGCCAATTCGCATCGGTGGGCCCCAGAAGCCATAGCCTGATGAAACAAGTGTATGCATCTGTTCCTTCAACTTATAACCATAATCCAGTTCAAATACACGAGCTGTTATATACTGATTCGGCCACAGCTGTCCCTTGTGTGTATGACCAGACATATGTAAATCAACGCCCATTTGGGAAGGCGTGTTTAAATCGTCAGGTGTATGATTCATTACAAGCCATGGTAAATTAGCAGAAGGCTTTAGCACCTCAAGTGGTTTTCTTTCTTTATTCGTTCTGTCCTCTTGCCCTGTTAATATAAACGCATCTTCTATAAGAATTGTTTCATCTAGGAGCATTTTCACATTGGCATTTTCCATTTCCTTAATAAATTCAGGAATTTTTTTGCCATAATATTCATGGTTACCTAATATACCATATGTTCCATATGTAGATGTTAATTGTTTCATGACATCTGCCATACCCTCTTGAACAAACCATTTAGGGTCATCGTCCACAATATCCCCAGCTAACAACACGATATCTGGTTGTGCTTCATTAGCTAAGCTGACAAAACGTTGTAAATGTCGTTTATGGGATAAAACACCTAAGTGAAAATCAGATGCTACAACAGCTCTTAGTGTGTTTAAGTCACTATCTTGTTTATCAACAGTTATTTCTAAATGACGAACAACTGGAGAGTAGGCTAAATAGGAGCCAATGATACTTAACAAGAATAGGATAGCTACTACTATACTACCTATTATTTGCACGTTTTTAAAAGGTGTAAGCCAAATAATGAATTGTGCAACTAAACATAGCAATAAGCCATATTCAAAGATAAACATCCAATAATTACTGATTACAGAAAACACACGTAATGACTCGTGTAATCTTCCGATTATAATACTAAAAGCAACCATATACAGCACGATCCAAAATAATACTGGAAAACGAAACCACCCCATTGCTACAAGCCACTGCTTTACTCCCCACCCTAAATAGAAAGTCAAAGCACTATAAATACTAATTAAAAGAACAGCGCCGATTACTTTTGGCATAACCAAGCCCTCTACTTTCTTTCTATAATTTAATTGATTATACCATTATACTTATCAATCATATTGCTTAAAGCACTTGAATAATCTTCTAAAGAAAGTAGGAACTTGTCCCTTTATTCTATGACAAATTTAAGTTTACCTTTTCATTTCATTCGTTACTCTCGTTTTACATGACATTTCACTGTATATAGATGACATTTTCGTCATTTACATACTAAACGCTACTTTTATTTTCACATTCCTTCCAGTAACATAGTAGATGAACGAGCAAATTCGCGTATTTACGAAGAAAAAGGGGTGCTATTTCAAATGACACGTTATAAATTTGAAACAACAGAGCATGAATTATTTCGCAAAACCTTTCGTAAGTTTTTAGCTGAAGAAGCTGAACCGCATTATGCACAGTGGGAAAAAGATCATCTTATTCCGCTTTCTTTTTGGCGTAAGCTTGGCGATATGGGCTATCTTTGTCCACAAGTAGAAGAACAATATGGCGGGCTGGGCTTGGATTTCAGCTTTGGCGTCATCATACAAGAAGAACTTGAACGTATAGGCTCAAGTCTTATCGGGGTAGGCCTGCATAATGATATTGTTGTCCCATATATCGAAGCATATGGGACACACGAACAAAAATCTCGTTGGCTGCCAAAATGTGTTACAGGCGACTATATAACAGCTATTGCAATGACGGAGCCAGGTACAGGTTCAGACTTGGCTAATATCAAAACGTCAGCCATTCGCGATGGGGACCATTATATTGTAAATGGTCAAAAAACCTTTATAACAAATGGCATCCATACAAACTTAGCGGTTGTCGCAGTAAAAACAAATCCTCAGGCTGAGAAAAAACATCGTGGTATTAGCCTACTTGTTATTGAAGAGGGCACACCTGGCTTTACAAAAGGAAGACAGCTCGAAAAAGTTGGTATGCATGCCCAAGATACAGCTGAACTCTATTTTGAAGATTGTCGAGTGCCTGTTCAAAATCTACTTGGCGAAGAAGGCAAGGGCTTTCATTATATGATGGAAAAACTGCAGCAAGAGCGATTAGCAGTAGCGATTGCCGCACAAACAGCCACTGAGGATATGCTTACACTAACGCTGGACTATGTGAAATCACGTCAGGCTTTTGGCAAAACAATTGGTGACTTCCAAAATACACAATTTAAAATAGCTGAAATGGCTACTAAAATCGAGCTTGGTAAATCCTTTTTAGAATCATTGATTGAAGAGCATATTGCAGGCAATGATGTTGTGACAAAAGTTTCTATGGCAAAATACTGGATTACCGAAAATGCACGTGACCTTGCTACGCAATGTATGCAATTGCATGGTGGCTATGGCTATATGGAGGAATATAAGATTGCTAGAAGATATAGAGATATACCTGTTATGTCGATCTATGCTGGTACTAATGAAGTCATGAAGGTTATTATCGCCAAAAATTTAGGCCTATAATAAAAAAGGCGGCAGAAGTTTGCCGCCTTTTTACCATTAAACTGCTGGAATTCGAACGATTACTTTAAATAAATCGCCATCTACATCAATGCTCATTCTTGCTCCATGTAAATCGACAATGGATTGTGCAATGGCTAATCCAAGCCCTGAGCCCTCTGTATGACGTGAGGCATCTGCACGTTTAAAGCGTTCAAATAATTCCTCAGCATCTTCACTAATTTCATACTTTGCTACATTTTTCACCGTAAATTCAGCATCGCCATCTGCCGTACGCTTAAATGTCACATAAACACGCGTTCCCTCTAGCGCATACTTCAAAACATTGACAATTAAATTATCAATAAGTCTCCACCATTTTTGACCATCCACATATGCAAAGATTGGATCATGAGGCATGGTCATTCGTAAATCTAGTTGTGACTGTGTTAAATCCTCTTTATGCTCCCCTACAGCTTGTTGGATAAGCTGTGTTAAATCTACTCGACTGCGGTGAAGTTCAATATTACCACTAGCCATTTTCGATACTTCAAAAAGGTCTTCAATCAGCACTTTTAAACGTTCAGACTTTTTATCTAGTATATGAATGTATTGTTTCCGTTCTTCCTCTGTAATATTTGGCTTCTTCAGTAAATCGGTATACGTAATTATAGAGGTTAAAGGAGTACGTAAATCATGACTCACATTTGTAATCAGCTCTGTTTTTAACCGCTCACTTTTCGCCTGCTCATGCATGGACGTACGCACACCTTCTCGTAAATGATTGAGGTTTTCTGCATGACCTGAAAGCGGAGATTTACCTTTTACCTTTACATCACGATTTAAACGTCCTTCAGCCATATCCTTCGTATCTTTCATAATACGGTTTAAATAACCCATTCTTGATAGGAAAACAATCATAGCAGGAAATCCTATAAACATACAAATGCCAAGTACAAGGACTGGAAAAGCTCCGCCTCCTATCATGGTAGCAACAAGGCTACCACCTCCAAAGAAGGCTGCGGCTAGCATTACAATTGAATGTAATGCGATCGAACGATTAATAAATAAGTCAGTCAACGAATCCCCAAGTGACCATAAATAGCTCGATTTCACATTTTCCTCTAGCTTATTCAAAGTATTTACTCTTGTATACAACCAAATTAATTGCACGAAGAAAGCACTACCAATTACCATTAAAACAAGTATTTTAAAGCCAATATCGAGTATAAAACGGACATAATTATAATTATAAACAGAATTATATTCAATAGATTCAAAAACAACCTGGGCTGAAATGAAATACATAAGGCTCGTTATTAACAAAAGAATAATTTGTACATCGATTTTATACTTTGTTAAAAGATCTTTTTCCTTCATACTCGTAACTATCTGTAATAAGTCTTTACGCCCCCTCCATACAAAGACGGCCATTAAAATACTTGTGAGCCAAATAAAGTAATGAGTATATTGATTGCGTTGAAACTGTTGAAATTGTTGATACCCTCCCTGTATAACATCTTCTGACATTGCTGCTTTTTTTGAAATAGCTATTACACCTGTATATTCAGCTGTTTCGTAAAGATCATCTACATTTACGTATGTTTCGGTATTGTAAAAAATATTTCTTAAATTCTCACTGATATTCCATGCATATAGCGGTTTTCGATCAGTATACTTAATTTTATAGGCACTACTTTCGGTAACATCACCTGCACGGTACGTTTTACCAGTTTCTGTATTAGTCAACTCATAAGACCAATAGTCATAGTTTTTTCCAAAGTTTTTGGATTCACCTTTTGCTGCTTTAATATATTTATCAATGAGGGCTTCCTTTTCAGCAAGAATCTTTTTTCTTACATGCTCATCATCTTCAAAATTTGCTGTAATATCTTTAATTTTATTATCACGTTCAGACACTAGCTTTGTCTTTAATTCTGTTGCATTGGCATCTATAGCTTCCTGAATACGTTGTTCGTATTGTGCCTTAATATTATCGATTTGCTGTCCTAATGTACCATAATAATTACGATGATCTTCTATTTCAGTTTGAGTAATCTCAATTTTATTTTTCAATTCCTCTGCATTTGGTACATTAATTACTAACGGTCCTAGTTCTGCCGTGAAATTATCGATTTCATGTTGGAAATTTTCCGAATCAAAATATGATTTACCAATATACTGATAGCCCACATTATAAAAAGTAAAGACTCCGAAAATTGTCCAGATTAAACACATTAATACGAGAAGAGATTTCCATTTTTTTATCATCCCTTTTTACACTCCTCTAAAAAATTCTTTCTAACAATTGTAAAACCTCTGAGGAGCGAGAATCGACGATTTGATAGGCATAAATTCCAAAATAGATAAGCCCAATAACACCTGCAATAAATCCAGCAATAGTCATATACTTCTCTAATTTATTTTTCCATTTTATAGCCAACGCCCCATACCACCTTTA
The DNA here is from genome assembly GCF_027557635.1 of Lysinibacillus sp. JK80. Classification (NCBI taxonomy): domain Bacteria; kingdom Bacillati; phylum Bacillota; class Bacilli; order Caryophanales; family Bacillaceae; genus Lysinibacillus; species Lysinibacillus sp. JK80. Next base: position 2,684,803 of record NZ_CP058997.1, read on the forward strand.
GATAGCGTGGATTTTTCGGATCAGCTTCAATTTTCTCACGTATTTTCCGAATGTGAACAGCTACAATATTTTCAGCATTATAAGCTTCCTCATTCCAAACACGTTCATAAATTTCACGAATCGAAAACACACGCCCTGCATTTTTCATTAATAGTTCTGTAATTTTATATTCTATCGGGGTTAGTCGAACTGGTTCTCCTTCTAGTACAACCTCTTTTGCCTCTTCATCAAGAATAAGTCCGTCTATTTCCACTTTTGTAGCTCCCTCACTATACGTTCCTAGCTGAACATAACGGCGCAGCTGAGATTTTACACGTGCCAACAGCTCTAATGGATGAAATGGCTTTGTTACATAATCATCTGCTCCAACCGATAATCCATGAATCTTATCGCCATCCTCCGCCTTTGCACTCAGCATGATAATGGGAATATTGCGCTCTTCCCTAATTTTAAAGGTTGCTGTAATTCCATCCATATTTGGCATCATGATATCTAAAATTATTAAATGTACTTCATTGTTCTCTAGCTTTTTTAATGCATCTAAGCCATCTGCTGCTTTAATGACATGATAGCCTTCATTTTTTAAATAGATTTCAATACCATCACGAATATCTTGATCGTCATCTGTAACAAGAACTGTTAATTTCGTCATGATATACACCTCGCTCTCAAATATAAGTGTATCTTTTAAATCTTAAAAACCAGCTATTATAAAAATGAAGAATTTCTTAAGGTTTTAGCTTTTTTCTCCCACCCAATGTTAAAACAACAATGCCACCTAAAAGCATCGCTACTCCAAGCCAGGAAACTATACTTAAGTGTTCTCCAATTAAAAACACACCAAGAATTGCAGCAGTCAATGGTTCTGCTAATGAAAGTGTTACAGCTGTGGATGAACTAATTTTTTGTAGTCCACTTAAAAACAGGAAATACGCTACGCTTGTACACATAATCCCCATAAATAACATTGTCCATAAGTTGTGCACATTTACTAACCAGGAAAATCCACCTTGTATAGAAAACGGCAGTAAAAACAAAGCGCAAATGGAGAATGTCATAGCAACTGCGGGTAACGCTTCTTCTTGTGCCATTAATTTTTTACTTATGTTTGTGTAAAATGCAAAGGATAAACCTGCACAAAGCGCTAATGTGAATCCGCCAACGTGAACAGACTCCTCTCCATTATTCATAAACAATAAAAGACATCCGATAATGGCCATCAATGTAGCAAGTCCCCATACTGCTGTGGGACGTGTTTTCCATACTAGCCACTCTAATACACCAGAAAACACTGGTGCACTACCAATAGTAGCAACAGTTCCAATGGCTATACCTGTTAGACGAATGGATGAGAAGAAAAGACCTTGGAAAAACGCAATACTAGCCGCAGCTAAAATTGTCCATTTCCATGACCACCTTAAAAAATTAATTTTCCTCATTATAATCGTAATAGCTAATAATAAACTGCCACCAATTGCAGAACGAATCGTGGCTACAGCTATTGGAGATACCTCTTCATCCAAATATGTCTGGGCAGTACCTGTCATTCCCCATAGAATAGCTGCTAGTAATACAAACAATGAATTTAACATTTTTCAGCTCATCCCCGCTTCACATCTTTCTCCATACTAATCATACATATTTATCCAAAATCAAACAATTATCATTTTTACTTTTCTTTTAATTCCAATAGTATGTTTTCTCATGAATGGACGTTATAATAAAAACAGTAAAAGGAGCGAATCGTATGTACAAATCAATTGAAGAGACAGCTATTGATCTTGGTATGCCTGAGGATCAAGTAATGCGTCTAATTTACGAAGGACGCATCCGTTCTGTTTACGATGGCCAACAAATTTTAATCAATAGTGGACAATTCAGCACTTATTTTAAACAATTGGAACGTATAAAAGAGGAAATTGAAATTTGGCGTGCTACTCCTATTCCAGAGGACATAGACGTCAAAGATGAAGACTAAAAGCCCACCATTCATACAATTGAACATTGTTGAATGGCGGGCCTTTTTTAAAGCTTTTATTAGATTGTCACAACAAATCCTGCTCTTTTCCCAATGATTTCAGCATAATCTTCTACCATGACACTTGCTGTTGGATACATCCCTGCTCCAGGACCGATTAATGTTAATGTACCAATATAGTTAGTCTCTAATGCCACCGCATTGAACACATCATCGACTGGATAAAGTGGATGCTCTTTATCAACTAGTTGAGGACCTACTTTTGCAATAATCTTACCGTCAGCTAGTTTTTCCACTTCAGCAACATGGCGGTAACGAAGACCCTTTTCACATGCTTCATGAACTTGTTCAGCAGAGATACTATCGATCCCAATTACCTCTACATCTGACCAGTCTGGCTGCTCACGAAAAGCTAAGGCACTTAATATCATTAATTTTTTAAATGCATCCTGCCCAGATATATCATTATATGGATCTGCTTCGGCATAACCTAAGCCTTGTGCCTCTTTTAAAGCTGTTTCGAACGACCAGCCCTGTGCACGCATTTTTGTTAAAATATAATTACATGTGCCATTTAAGACACCTTGTATACGACTTACATCATTTACAAGTAAGATATTTTTCATTGTTTTTATAACAGGTACGCCACCAGCGGTAGTAGCCTCATAGCCTACAAAAACACCATTAGCTTTTGCAAGATCCTGCAACTCCAAACCTCGTTTGGCAAACATCACTTTATTGGCAGTAATAACATGACATTTATGTTCCACCGCTCGCTTTAAATAACTGTATGCAGGTTCTTCGTTCACAATTGCTTCAAACACTACCTGCATACCTGGCTCTGCTAAGACTTCATCCATACTTGTTGTCATTAAATGTGCTGTACCTGGTACACGTTCACGACTAGCATCTGTCACTAAAATCTTCGCTACCTCTAATTCAATACCTAATTTATTTTTTAGCTCTTCTCGTTTTTCATTTAAAATATGGTAAATCCCCTGACCTACCGTTCCAAATCCTAAAATCGCTGCCTTTATAGTTGCCATTCTTGTTATTCCCTCCAACTTACATTCCGCAGTTTCATTAAAGCTAATTTTCCATGGGGTTGTGTCATGACAATTTGACACCCACCGCAGTCTTTAGCCAACAACTCTCTTTGTATGAGTTTCGCTATTTCTATATGTGTTAGGACACACACAAATTCAAATAATTCAAAATTTAACTTAAAGAAAATTGTAACGCAAATACACGCTTTGCACAAGAAAAATCTTTCTAGGAAGGACATTTGTTTTCTCTAGATGTGCAAAAGAAATCGGTTTCATTCCCTTTATTATACGTTTTATTAATCAATCTATAAGATTTGAACAAATATTGACTATTTACATTTCAATATATGAATGTCTTTCTTCTATTATATATATGTATGCTCAGACACTCATAACAATCCCTTTAAAGAAAAAACTCATTCCCTGTAGCAGCAGAGAATGAGCTTAAAAATATGAGGGGGTTTTAACTTGCTTTTGAAAGCAATTGATAACGATATTGTGCTAAAGCTTGTTGAACAAGATTAATCTCTTCTTCTGTAAAATTAGGTATTGCATACGTACGTTCCACTAATTGAAATGTACCATACTTCAAGTAAAACTCTGTCGCAGGAAGTGAGATATGGCTCACACCGTACTGTTCATATGCCTCAAATACTTCCTTTACAGTAAAGTCCTTTTCAGTAAAAACATGTTCTTGAAATGCTGTATGACCAAATACTTCCTGCCATTTTCTTTCGACTGATGTAAGAAGGTGTTGAATGGATTTATTGTTGACAAATACATGCCCTTCATTTAGCTCATATATTAGATAGGATACAATGTTTTGCGCACTATAGATGTTACCCATTTTAAACACTCCTTTATCATCAGTTTTTGGGAAGAGTAGTCACTGGCTAGGCAACTACTCTTCTATATATTCAAAAGTGGGGGAGCACTTATGAAAACATTTACCTTTTTTAAAAAAATTTTCGTACTGTTAACTTATTTCCTAGTATATAACATGGATTTAACAAAGTCAATAATACATATAAAATTACTTGGTATTATTTTTTATAAGGTTCTGATAATTAACGGGTGCAGTAATAGATTGATGTAGCAACGTTTAACGCATTACCAAATGAGGCTAATCGAATGAGAAAATACGTTAACGTCACAACATCTTACCATTTTCTTTAAACTTTAAGCTTCTACTGTTTGTTCAGTTGTTGTAGCCTGTGTAATGGCTTGATCTAAATCAGCAATAATATCCTCTACTGCCTCTAAACCGATGGATAAGCGAATGAGCGACTCGGTTACACCAGCTTGAACTAATTCGTCTGCTGATAGTTGCTGATGAGTAGTGGAAGCTGGATGAATAATTAATGACTTTGCATCACCTACATTTGCTACATGTGAAAATAATTTCACGCTATCAATAAGCTTTCGCCCAGCTTCTCGTCCACCCTTTATGCCAAATGTAAGCACTGAACCGAAGCCATTTCTTAAATATTTTTTTGCTAACTCATGTGTCGGAAAATCTTCTAGGCCATTATAATTTACATACTCCACAAATGGGTGGTTTTGTAAATACTCAGCCACTGCCAATGCATTTTCATTGTGTTTAGGGATACGCAGATGAAGCGTTTCTAACCCTTGCAATAAATTAAAGGCAGCATCAGCACTTAATGTTGGACCAAAATCACGTAATAGTTGTACACGTAGCTTTGTAGCAAAGGCAGCAGAAGCTGTATCAATTCCATAACGTAGACCATGGTAAGAGGCATCTGGTTCAGTAAAACCAGGGAATCGACCGCTAGTCCAATCAAACTTACCAGCGTCTACAACAACGCCCCCTAAAGTTGTACCATGACCTCCTATCCATTTAGTTGCTGAATGAACTACAACATCTGCGCCGTATTCAATAGGTGTAGAACCGTAAGGAGAAGCGAACGTGCTGTCAATAATTAATGGTAGACCATTATCATGTGCAATTTTAGCTACTGCCTCAATATCTAAAACCTTTAAACTTGGATTACCATAAACCTCTGCAAAGACAGCTTTTGTTTTATCAGTAATCGCTGCTTTGAAATTCTCTGGGTTTGTTTCATCTACAAAAATTGTTTTAATACCATAGTTTGGTAATGTGTTAGCAAATAAATTATACGTACCACCATATAAAGAACTAGCTGCTACTATCTCATCACCAGCTCCAGCTAGATTTAAAAAGGAAAATGCGATAGCTGCTGCACCAGATGAAAGTGCTACTGCTGCTGTTCCACCTTCCAATAAAGCCACACGTTTTTCAAATACATCAACTGTTGGGTTGGTAATTCGTGTGTAAATGTTCCCTGCTTCCTCTAAGGCAAAAAGACGTTGCGCATGAGCAGTGTCTTTAAATACGAAAGCAGTTGAGCGATAGACTGGAACTGTGCGAGATCCCGTCACTGGGTCTGGCTCTTGACCACCATGCAACAGCAATGTTTCTGGTTTAAAATTTGTCATTGTGTACCTCCAAATGGTTATTTTTTTTACGATGGTACCGGAGATGAGGAGGATTTTTCTGTAGAAAACAAAAACCCTCTTCAGCTAAGAAGAGGGTTGCGGTTGCAAGTTTTCCTCCCCTTATCTGCCAGATCCAAGTAAGAATCTGTAGGAATTAGCACCTTAGTAAGCTCATTGCTTACTGGTTGCCGGGCATCATAGGGCCTATCCCTCCGCCGCTCTTGATAAGAGTATGAGATTCAATTTCCATCGTTGTTACACAGTATAAACATAGAGTTTTTTTCTGTCAACATGTAAATTTTATTTTTTCCGAAACTTCTGTCTGCTCTTATACGTAATATGAACGCATACACTATTTTAGAAAAAATTTTGAGAGGAGTATTTTTATGGTAAAGGCCGTGATCATTTTTCTTATGATTGGCTATTTAATAGGCTGTATTCACGGCTCTAAAGTGGCTCAATTTTTATCGGGGGTTGATTTAAAAAAGGCTGGCCACGGTAATGCTGGTGCCTCTAATGCTACTCTTTCCCTTGGCTGGAAGTATGGCGTTTTAGTAGCCCTCATTGATATAGGCAAAGGCGTTGTCGCTATTATAGGTGCACATTTTTATCTAGCGGACGCTATTCATTTAACAGAAGAACAAATTTGGCTGCTTACTTATATTATGGCTGCTGGGGTTATTTTAGGTCATAATTTCCCCTTCTACATGGGCTTCAACGGCGGGAAAGGAACGGCCTCCATCATTGGTATTTTACTTGCTGTTGATTGGAAGATTGGTTTATTTGCACTTATTTTATTTGTTATTTTATCCTTTGCAACAAATTATTTAATTGTAGGTGTTCTAGAATTTTATCTCGTGTTTTGTACAGCAACTTATTTATGGATTCCTGGCATTGGCCCAACCATTATAGCTCTTCTTCTTTTTGGCATAGCCATCATCCTGCACCTCGAAAATATTAAACGATTAGTCAATGGAACAGAGCCTAAAGTAACTTCTGCCTTTAAGAAAAAGAAATAATATTTAATGGATATTTTTGTATTTTTTGTGACCGTATTTTTTCTCTTTATCTACTCATATTGCTGTAAAAAACACCATTTTCACATAGATTTTTTTCTACAATAAAATAGACATATTCTTATCTCAATAAAACATTATACAGGCCGATGTTATGGATAATAATCGTCATTTTTATCGTAGAAAGGATGAGAAAATATGTCTTCACAAGCTACAAAACTTAATTTAAAGCCACTATGGATTGGCTTGGCATTCGCGTTACTAATCATTATTACCTTTTTACCTAACAATGGTGATTTACCTATAGCTGGGCAACGAGCTTTAGCCATTTTAGCTTTTGCAGTCATCCTTTGGGTTACAGAGGCCGTTTCATATCCTGTGAGCTCGGCCATGATCATTGCACTAGTAACTGTTTTACTAGGACTCGCTCCGTCAATGGATAATCCAACTACAGAGTTAGGAACAGCTAGCGCATTAAAATTATCTTTAAGTGGCTTTAGTAATTCTGCCGTTGCTTTAGTAGCAGCAGCTCTTTTTCTAGCGGCAGCAATGCAAATTACTAATCTACATAAACGACTTGCACTTTGGATTCTTTCACTGGTAGGAACGAAAACAAAAGCTATCGTATTTGGCGCTATTTTAGTCTCTATCGTCCTCGCATTTTTTGTACCTTCTGCTACAGCACGAGCTGGCGCAGTAGTACCGATTTTGCTTGGAATGGTGGCAGCATTTGGTTTACCACGTGATAGTCGGCTTGCTGCCTTATTAGTTATTACTTCGGTACAAGCCGTTTCCATTTGGAATATTGGTATTAAAACTGCAGCAGCTCAAAATATGGTGGCTTTAAACTTTATCCAAGAGCAATTTAATGTGGATATTTCATGGGGTGCTTGGCTACTTTATGCAGCCCCCTTCTCAATTATTATGTCGATCTTTTTATTTTTCATTATGATTGCTTTAATTAAACCTGAGACTAGCAATATCGAAGGTGGTAAAGAGGTCATCAAAAAACAGCTTGCAGAGCTTGGCCCATTAAAGGCTCCTGAAATTCGTTTAATCATTACATCCGTAGTTTTACTATTTTTCTGGGCAACTGAAGGGAAGCTACATCCATTTGATACGACAACAGTCACAATTATTGCTATCGCGATTCTATTAATGCCTAAAATCGGTGTGTATTCATGGAAGGAAGTTGAGCCTCATATTCCATGGGGGACAATTATCGTCTTTGCGGTAGGCATTATGTTAGGAACCATTTTACTAAATACGCAAGGTGCTGCATGGTTATCAGATAAAGTTTTTGGTTCACTTGGGCTAGATACTATGCCTTTACTAGCAACCATCGCACTCGTAACTTTATTTAACATTTTGATTCATTTAGGTTTTGCAAGCGCAACTAGCTTAGCCTCAGCACTTATACCTGTGTTTATTGTTTTAGCCTCCACATTAACGGCTAATGTTGATCAAGTTGGTTTTGTTATTGTGCAACAATTCGTCATAAGCTTTGGCTTCCTATTACCAATTAGTGCACCACAAAACATGCTTGCCTATGGTACAGGCTCCTTTACAACAAAGGATTTCTTGAAATCTGGAATTCCATTAACCATTATCGGTTTCCTTCTCGTACTTTTGTTCTCTGCAACTTATTGGAAATGGATTGGATTATTATAGAACTTTCATTAAATTAAAACGTAAAAGCCTTGAAGAAACAGACTATCTGTCCTTCAAGGCTTTTAAGATAAGACTATTGTTTCGTAAAAGCAGGGTCCTTCATCGTACCGTTTTTCGCATAGTTAACGTGCCATGATAGTGCTTTTTCTAGGTCATGTGGTGTGTGATGTCCACCCGTTGCCTCATTGGCATCATTAAAGTACTGCCAAAGCTGCTCCCTATAATCAGGATGTGCACAATTATCAATGATAAGTCCCACTCGTTCTTTTGGAGCAAGTCCTCGTAAATCTGCTACGCCCTGTTCAGTTACAATGACATCAACATCATGCTCCGTATGATCCACATGTGAGACCATTGGGACAATACTCGAAATATCTCCACCCTTAGCATAAGACTTTGTTACAAAAATTCCTAAACGTGCATTACGAGCAAAGTCACCAGACCCTCCGATACCATTCATCATCTTTGTACCAGAAACATGTGTGGAATTCACATTGCCGTAAATATCTAATTCCAATGCCGTATTCACTGAAATTAATCCGAGTCGACGAATAATTTCAGGCTGATTTGAAATTTCTTGAGGGCGCAACACTAATTTATCAGCATATTTTTCAAAATTCCCATAAACACGGTTTCCTACTTGCTCAGAAAGGGTAATAGAAGTAGCAGATGCAAAATTCACTTTCCCTGCATCCATTAATTCAAATACTGCATCTTGGAGAACTTCTGAATAAACTTCTAAGTTCTCAAACTCAGAGTCTTTAAAGCCTAGCAATACAGCATTTGCTACTGAACCTACCCCAGATTGAATTGGACGCAAACTTGTTGTTAAGCGACCTACTTTAATCTCTTCACGTAGGAAATTTAATAAGTGATTAGCCATAACATCTGTCTCTTCATCTGCAGGGACAATCGTTGATGGCGCATCTAATATATCCGAAATGACGATGCCTTTTACTTTATCTAAATCTAGTGGAATTCCAATTATACCAAGACGATCAGAGACATTCTGTAAAGGAATTGGATCACGTTTTCCTTGTTGTGCAGGTACATAAATATCATGTATACCTTCTAATGCATCAAGCTGTGCTACGTTTAATTCAATGATGACTTGGTCTGCTTCTTGCACAAAAATGGGAGAGTTACCAACTGAAGTTGTAGGAATTAATAAGCCTTCTTCTGTAATTGCAGCCGCTTCAATGATCGCAAAATCAATTGGTCCAATAATGCCTTGACGAACAAGCTCAGCATTATGGGAAAGATGGGCATCGACAAATGTGATATCACCGCTATTGATTTTATTACGAATGCCAGCATCTGCTTGGAAAGGACCGCGCTTACGTATGACCCCTGCTTCTGCTAAATATTGGTCTACCTCAGGTCCAAGTGATGCACCTGTAAAGACATCTACTTGAAAATCCTCTTTTTTTGCTTTCTCTACAAGTGCAAGAGGTACAACCTTTACATCACCAGCACGTGTGAATCCACTCATCCCTAATACCATGCCATCCTTAATCCAAGAAGCTGCTTCTTCTGCTGTTACAACCTTGCTTCGTAATTGTTCATGACGAAGCTTTTTCGCTAACTTTTCTTCCATTCCCTATTCCTCCATTCCACTTTATTTTTGTTCAACTTGCATATTTGGTTCCAGTAAATCTGTGACATCCGTCAGAGAATGTATCTTTATTCCAGGAGGATTTCATTACCTAATAGCTAATGCTGTCTAAACATTTGTGAATAAAGATCATGTAATTTTTTGGTAGCACAACCAAATAAACAGTCGCTTCTATAATTTTATACTATTTAGAATATTTAATCTATATCAAATGAAATATTTTACTTTACGAGATAATTTCGTCATTTATAAATTATTTATAAATAACTTTTTGTTCCTCATTATTCGATTTTGCTAGAAAAGCGTGCTATGCTCAAGGTATAGAACAGACACAAAGGAGAGAGTTTTTAATGGTTAAAGAACTATTACGTAGCCATTCCTCGGTACGCATCTATGATGGAGAACCGATTTCAAAAGAAATCATTGAAGATTTAATTGGAACAGCACAAATGGCTGCAACATCACATTTTGTGCAAGCCTATAGTGTAATATGGGTAACAGATGCAGATAAAAAGGAAAAATTAGGCTTACTCTCTGGTAATCCACGTCAATATGAAACTTCAGGTGGGGCATTTGTTTTTTGCGTAGATTTCAAGCGACTTCAAATGGCTGGGAAACTAGAAGGAGTGGATATTGTAGCTGATTCAGCTGAAAATGTCCTTGTCGGGGTAGCAGATGTATCATTGTTTGCACAGAATTTTGTTATTGCGGCAGAGTCAATGGGTTATGGCATTTGCTATATTGGAGGTGTACGCAATAAACCTTCTGAAATCAGTGAATTATTTAATCTGCCTGACCATGTTTTCCCATTATTCGGGCTAACAATCGGCGTTCCTGCACGTCGCAATGAGGTAAAACCTCGTTTACCTGTATCTGCTGTATTACATGAAAATGAATACAATGTTGAAAAATATGAAGAACTTTTACCAGCCTACAACGAGGAAATGGAAATATATTATAACAGCCGTTCGTCTAACAGAAAAATTGATAACTGGACAAAACAGATGGCTGATTTTTTAATTGAACAACGACGTCCGCATATCAAAGAGTTTTTAGCAACTAAAGGGTTTAATTGGAAATAAATTAACGAGAATGGAGTTACTATCGTATGATAATAATTCCATTTTTTACATAAAAATATTACCTATATATATTCAATCTAGGGATATTGCCACAATTACTTCTATAAATCTAACCTTAAATTAAACGAAAAGACTCTTTCCTTTTCCAGCTATTCCATTCATATTAATAAATGATACCTATTAAAGAAAGGAGTTTTAGAAACAATGTCCAATATCAATAAACATCTTGCTCGCACCTTAGAACAACAGCATAAGAGAAGTGTAAGAGGTTTATTCTTAAAAATTGAAGACTTAAATAATGAATGCACCCAATTAAGAAAAAGACTCGAGCCACATATTGATTTGAAAGTATATAAAAAACCCATTGATTATGTCAATCAGTTCGTTTCTCATACTACTATACTCAATTTAAAATTCGTTACGAATACACAGAATTTAGAAGTAGTTGTCTTGCATGCTCTTTTATTATCCTATATTTTAGAAAACACTCAAAGCCATGCTTTTGAATATGAAGATAAATTGTTACAGGGGTATATACAAGAAATCTTTACACTAAATGATCATGCAAAAAGACTATTTATGAACCATAGAGAAAAGATGCTTACCTATGTTCAAGGGCAAGCTACATAAAAAAGACGATCTTCGTAATAACAAGATCGTCTTTTGTTCTTTTATTGTAGTCCTCTAATTATAAGAGAGCGAACTGGTAGGAACTGCTCTCCTGTATCTCCATAAGTGAGTATTACCTCATCACCCTCCTGTAAATAAATTGCTAAAGGTTCTGTTTCGGCACTCACTAAATAATTTTCACCATTGTTTAATAAGAAAGATACAGTTGTAAAATCGCCTAGACGTTCTTTATATACACGTAATACCTTACCACTTATTTGTTTTTCCTCAGCACTTGAGCTACCATCTACAGTATTTCCTCCTCGACTTAAGGCTGTTTTATATAATTTCAATGCCTCCTTAGGAGTAGTAGCGTAAACGGAAATTTCAGGATTGGCTGCAGAAACAATAAAATAGTTTTGTAAGAAACCATTGGAATCTAGCACCGCTGTCAGCCAGCTCGCTTCTCCATAAAAGTTATACAACACTGGCATTTCGCCACTCCACTTTTTCTCAATAAATTTCTTCTCTATTATTTGTAAATTACCTTGTGAATCCATATAACTTGAGTCTTGATTACCTGTATAGTATGTTGCATCCCCTGTTCGTGCGTTTGTTAGTGAATAGCCTAACATTGAATCTACACCTTCTTTAGGACTTGTAAAATCTGTAAAGTAATACATATCACCCTTCTCATCGAAAATCGGGCTAACATTCGATTCTGTTCCTTCATCAGAAGGAATCTTTACATCCTTTTTACCAAACATACTATTCCAAAAACCATGTACATAATTACCGAAATAACTGTTTTGTAAACTTACTGTCTCTGGTGATACAGCACCATCAATAAATTCAGGTATTTGATCCAGTTTAATGACCTCTGATTTCCCCGTCAGCGCATCAACCAAGACAATTCCTTTTACATCAAAGCCATTACGCGCAGAAATAAATTCCCCATATGAGCGAATATAGTATGGCTTTCCTTCATCATCTACTTCCAGCTGTACGTCACCATAAAAAATAAGGAATGGGTGTTGTAAACGAATATGACGTTCTAAATTAGCATTTAAATATGCGGAAGGTACATATTTCATTTCCTCTTTTATAAATTTAGGATTATCCGCAGAATCTGTAGCACTCATTATGAAGTAACCAGGTGTTGTACCACCGTTCATCCATTTAAAGAATCCAGAAAATTCAACTGGTGCGATATAAACATATTCGCCCTTCACTTTTTGAATTTGTAAGCGTCCTAATTCATAGTAGCTCGTATTTGGCACTTGACCGAAAGCCTTTTTCATTTTATTGCGAGCAAATTTCGGTGGTACACTTGCAGGTGTTTGTGTCTCATCGAATGGTTTTATTTCAACTTCTTCCTTCATTTCGGATGACTTAAATTTTTCATTAGCATTCCATAAAGGTGCTGATAAAACATACACAGCTACACCTAGACTTGCTAAAAATAAAACACCTTTTATTTTCCTTTCGATACCACTTGCTAGCAGAGCACCCACTAACGTTAATAAAATAATAGCAGGCCAAAAAACAAGCCAATTTACATCAATTTTTGTTACATATAACGTAATCCCTGTGGCTAAAAACCCTAGTACGAAGACTCCAATAAAAAAGTATCCTATTACCTTTTTCGATTGTCCATCTTCTCGCTTCTTCGTAATAAGCGGTGTCACTAGCACACTTGCGATCAATGCAATGACTGCTGAAGCTATCAGTAGCTTAGTCATTTGGTTCATCCTCTCTTCTTCTTTCTCACTACTTACTTTACGGTTACATACTAAAAAAGTTTCATACATACGTTGTACAGAAAGGAATTCTACCATAAATATTGAATTTCAAAAGGAAAGGAGCTGAAAAATTTGTTAAAAAAATTATTAATCAGTGTCATTATTTTATTGGGTCTTTATTATATTTTTCTCTTTTCCCATATTGCTGAAAGTTTAAAACTCATCTTTAAAGTGATTCCTATGTTGCTCATCATTATTTTAGCTGCGATTCAGAAGCCATTACATATTAAAAAATACCAACTTTTGATTATTGCTGGGCTTGTATTCTGCATGATTGGAGACTATACATTGCAGTGGTTTTTAATCGGTCTAACTAGCTTTCTTATCGGGCATATCTTTTATATTTTTGCTTTCACTACTGCAAATGAGCGGCATGTACCAACTTGGGCTAAAATACTATTATTACTCTATGGAGCAAGTATGGCTATATGGATTGCGGGATCAGTCTTTAAAACAGGTGAAACCATACTTGGTATTGCAGTAATCGCCTACATTTCTGTGATACTCACAATGGGATGGACAGCTATTAAAACTGGATCTACTCTGGCAACAAGTGGTGCAATATTATTTATTGCATCTGATTCTTATTTAGCTATTAACAAATTTGTCATGCCACTAGCATTTTCTCATGAAATTATCATGCTGACTTATTATAGCGCCCAATTACTTATTGCTTTAAGTATCCTTCAATATTCCGAAATCCGAAGTAAAGTGTTACAATAATATCGATTATGCCAAGGCATAATTGCGCCTGGAATCGGCTTTGTGAAAGCACAAAGAATTTTAACATATATACATTAGGAGGCCATACTTATGAAAGAACAAGTAATTGAGCGATTAATACGCTATGCAAAAATTGATACACAATCAGACTTCACAAGCGAAACAACTCCTTCTACACAAAAACAATTTGACCTATTACATGTTTTAAAAGACGAACTTGCCGAAATTGGTTTAACAGACATTACATTAGATGAAAATGGCTATTTATTTGCCTCATTAGAAGCTAATACAGAAAAAGAAGTACCAACTATCGGCTTTTTAGCCCATGTTGATACAGCTACTGACTATACAGGCACAAATGTGAAGCCACAGCGTGTAGATAATTATGATGGTGGAGATATTCAGTTAAACGAAAACTTAGTTATGTCTCCGACTGACTTCCCAGAGCTTAAAAACTATGTAGGCCAAACACTTATTACAACAGATGGTACTACTTTATTAGGCGCTGATGATAAGGCAGGGATTGCTGAAATTATGACGGCAATGGAGTACCTCATTAAAAATCCTACTATTAAGCATGGTAAAATCCGTGTAGCCTTCACGCCAGATGAAGAAATCGGTCGTGGACCACATAAATTTGATGTCGCCGCTTTCGGTGCAGACTATGCCTATACTATGGATGGTGGACCACTTGGCGAACTACAATTCGAGAGCTTCAATGCCGCTGGCGTAAAAGTAATTACAAAAGGCACTAGCGTCCATCCTGGTTCAGCAAAAAATAAAATGGTGAATGCTATTACAATGGCTATTGCCTTCCAAAATGAAATGCCTGCTGACGCAGTTCCTGAAAAGACAGAAGGTTATGAAGGTTTCATTCATTTAATGAGCTTTAAAGGGGCTCTTGAGCATTCTGAGCTATCTTATATCGTGCGTGACCATGATCGCCAAAAGTTTGAAGAGAAAAAACAATTAATGCGTGATGCTGCAGCTAAAATTCAAGCACAATTTGGTGAGCATGCACTGAGTATTACCATTGAAGATCAATACTACAATATGGGTGAAAAAATTGAGCCTGTAAAAGAAATTGTTGACATTGCACGTACTGCAATGGAAAAATTAGATATTACACCGAATACCCTGCCAATTCGTGGCGGTACAGATGGCTCACAATTATCTTATATGGGCCTACCGACACCAAATATTTTCGCTGGTGGCGAAAACATGCATGGCAAATTCGAATTTGTATCCGCTGAAACAATGGAAAAAGCAACTCAAGTTATCATAGAAATCGTTCAGCTTTTTGAACAGCAAGCAAAATAACAGTTTTTATTTTGAGTGAGCTTACCAAAGGAATCATGAAAAATTTTCATAGCTACGAAGAGGGGTTTTTCCTCTCTTCGTAATTTTTTCAGCCATAAATACTGAATTTTCAAATTACATAAAGGGTTTGAGGTTATAAACTCAAATTGAGGTGATGTTTATGAAAGAAATTGCATTAGGTATTTTAGCTTCCCTTTTCTTTGCCGTGACATTTATTTTAAATCACGCAATGGAAATGCAAGGTGGTAGTTGGCTATGGAGTGCATCATTACGCTATTTTTTTATGCTCCCTTTCTTGCTTATCATTGTCTTTTATCGTAAGGGCTTTTCACAGCTTTCTGGTGAAATAAAAGCACAGCCTATAGCATGGCTACTTTGGAGCTTTGTTGGATTTGTTTTATTTTACGCGCCATTAACATTTGCTGCTGCTTTTGGTCCAGGTTGGTTGGTTTCAGGTACATGGCAGTTTACAATCGTTGCTGGTGTATTATTAGCTCCTCTTTTTGTATCGATCATTGCTGGTAAAACAGTGCGACAAAAAATACCTTTCATATCCTTGCTTATTTCATGCGTCATTTTAGTAGGTATTTTGCTTATACAAATACCTCATGCACAATCAGTATCGTTTAGAAGTTTAATGCTTGGTATTTTACCTGTCATCGTTGCAGCTTTTGCTTACCCTCTCGGCAATCGTAAAATGATGGGAGTTTGTGGGGGCCGAATCGATACTTTTCAGCGGGTGTTAGGAATGACCATTGCTTCAATGCCAGCATGGATCATCATAGCTATTTATGCCGTTCTTACAGTAGGACTTCCCTCAGCAAGTCAAATGTTTCAATCATTGCTTGTTGGAATTAGCTCAGGCGTTATAGCAACAGTTTTATTTTTCATAGCAACGGATCGCGTAAGAGACCATCAAGGCAAGCTAGCTGCTGTGGAAGCAACTCAGTCAACAGAAATTCTTTTCGTTATTATAGGTGAGGTATTACTATTAGGAATCGCCTTCCCTAGCCCTATTGCACTTGCAGGTCTCGGAGTTATCATTGTTGGTATGCTATTACATAGTTACTATACAATGATTATCGGGAAAAAGAATGCTGTGCAACAAAACACAACTTCTTAGCAGTCCATTTTATGGGCTGTTTTTTTACAAAAAAAAGACGACTCTATTCTAAATTTAGAATAAGTCGTCTGAGATTTTCACGTTCCCAAAAAATGAGGGGGGTTTTAGGAGCGTAATCATGAACTAGCAAACTTCTGGAGAAAAGTAGCTAAAGTTCATCCTCTCTACACTGTATTGTAGACGAGGAATAATCTTTATACGATAATGATAATCATTATCAATTAAAATGTCAATCATAATCTTATAATTTTTTTACTTTTTCAAAAAGATTTTTTTAATGAGCGTCGGTACTGCCATTGCTTCAACTGAAAATGTAAAAAACAGCCTATACAAAAGCCTGCTATTGCGATGGCCGATGCAATTGCAACCAGGCCAGTAAAGATATGACCAACAACCTGCCAATGTAACAGATAACCTAATAAACCAGCTGCTAAACAAAGGCTAGCAATACTTGAATTAAATTTTTGCTGCTGAGCATCCTCTGGTATATATGTAGATGGAGCCTTTGTTAAAAAGAGCTTCCCTACACGAAGTATCGGGTTATAGTTGCATAAAATACCTAGTAAATTTGCAGCTAGTGGAATTACTAATATCCAGGTAATTCCTGTTACCCATGATAAAATGACACTCAGAAGAATAGTCCACTGGTTCAGTCTAACAAGTGGTCTTGGAATTGTATGAAGTTGCGACACCCTAAAACCCACTTTTCTGATATGTTTAATGTATTTTACTACATGATATTCCATTTGTGAAGCAAAAATGATTACTTTATAATGAAGTTAACAGATGTTCAAAGGAAAAGAGGATAACTATGCCAGCTTTAACAATGGATCAAGTTCAACAATTAAACTCGTACAGTATTTATACAACTGAACCTAAGCGGACTTTATTTACTTTAGCTGATATACATAAAGACTTTTACCATCCTGATTTTTTAAACCTTATGATGGGTATAACAGATGCAGCAACAGAAACAGCAGCTATTTCTCACTTTGCACGCCGCTATGGAATGTTTTTTGCTATGCAATTTTATATGCTTGCCGCTTATGACGAAGTATGGGATGGTAAGCCACTTGAATTGCGTTTTGATGCTGCAAAGGAATTTAATAGCTTTACTGTTGCCATGTTTGCCAATCCAAATGATTGGCGCTACGTTGAGGAAGATGAACGCCAAGCTGTTATTGAGAAAATTCTTTACGATGGCCATGTCATTGTCCAACAGCTTCGTAAAGTAACCTCCATCTCCCCCCTTACCATTTGGGAAAATTTCTTCGGCTATTTGCTATGGCATTATCATATATTATTATCTAATCCTGGCTTAGCCGATCAAGCCATGGAGGATATTGAGGCTTTAGAGGACCCAAAAACATGGGCACGCTTCTCCAATAAATCTTGGTGGGCACAATATACAGGTGGTCTTAGCCCGACTAATTTAGTCAACGTTCCTGTAAGAAAATCATGCTGTTTTTCTAAAGATATCCCAGGTTTAATGGCTTGTGGTTTTTGCCCAATGAAAAAATAATAGAGCCTTTTAAAAAAGCCTTACCTTCCACAAATTCATGTGAATGGTAAGGCTTTGTGCTTTATTTTTCGTATACTACAAACCAATCGTTGTTTTCTTCAAACATAGACGTGCCAAGGAAACCTTGTTTTAAAAGTTGCTGTTGCGCAGTTGTGTCTCCCATCGATATCACTTGTTTTTCAGTAAAATTCGGGGACATCTCTTGTCGTAAGTCTTTATAAAAATATAACGAAGCTTATCTACATATTTAATTTTTAATCCTTTAATAACGAGGTCTTGCGAGAATTTATCCTTTAAGCTCGGAATATTATATGGCTTTACAGTGGAGCAAACATAATCGTATTTTTCTAAATCGATATTTTCCATCACTACTGTAGCTAATGTTTTCTGTAATCCGTAACCTCGATATTTTGGTGAAACATTCGATATTTCCTGATATAAAACACGTTGAAATTCGTTTTCTGCAATCCCACAATCATAGCCAAGGTGTTCTTCATCAATTGGCGGGTTTAACAGTGCACGAAAGGCGATTAATTCTTCCCCTACATAAGCACCCATCATCATTCCATGACCATTTAAAATATACTCAAATTCCTCTGTGCTTAAGGGTTGTAGGATACTTTGGTCTGCTAAAGCTTCATAAACCTCAACTTGTAGCTCTTCAATTTGTTGTAAATGTTGGAGTGTTAATTTTATAACAAAAAACGGTGTCTCACCAAGCATACCATCATAGATAATTTCCATATTACGCCTCCTTAGGCTGTGACAACAGTTGAAAACTTACATAATTCCTGGATGACAGCTTCATCTACATCTACCCCTAATCCGGGTTTTTCATTTAAACAAATAAATGGTACATCATAATGTAAGTTCCCAACATCCTTTGAGAATTTTAATGGACCCGTTAGTTCTACACTCGTCATAATCTTCTTAGAAAATGCTACATGGAAGCCTGCAGCAGAACCAACTGACGACTCTACCATGGAACCAACTTGACATTCAATTCCTGCCATTTCCGCCATAACAGCAAGCTTCATAGCAGGATAGATGCCACCACACTTCATTAATTTAATATTTACTTTATCTGCTGCACGCTTGGCTATAATTTCACGCATTTCACGTACGCCTCGTAGTCCTTCATCAATCATTAATGTCACATCAGACTTTGATTTAATTTCCACCATTCCATCAATGTCTTCGCTATCGACAGGTTGCTCTAGCCAATTGATATTTAAATCTTTCATAGCACGTAAACCTTGTAAAGTAGTGGCTGCATTACCCCAACCTTGATTTACATCCACTCGAATAGCAATGTCTTCGCCTACTCGCTCACGTACCGCTTTTATACGGGCTACATCACGAAGTACCTCTGTACCTACCTTCATTTTAAAAGAGCGATAGCCCATTTCTACTCGATTAGCTGCCTCCTCTGCCATTGCTTCAGGTGTTCCAATGCTTAGTACATGTGTGATTGGGAATTTTTCATGATAACGTCCACCTAAAAGTTGGTATACAGGTACCCCTAAGGCTTTTCCAGCAATATCGAAGCAAGCAATATCGATCGCTGCTTTTGCTGCTGGTACATCTTTCACAACTTTATTCATTTTATCGTGTAGTTTTTCAAAGGCCATTGGACTTTCCCCAATAATAGCTGGGACTAGCTGATGTTTTAGTACAGCATATGTACTTTCCCATGATTCACCTGTTACATGTTCATCAGGAACAGCTTCACCATACCCTACCACACCTGTATCGGTAGTTACTTTTAAAATAATGGAAGGCATTGTATCATATGTAGCATAACTAATGATGAATGGATCAATTAGTGGTAAATGTATAGCAGAAATTTCTACTTGTTTAATTTTCATCGTAATCAGTCTCCTCTGTCGTTAAAGTTGTCGCTAATACGTCGCTAAATGTTTAAAAAAATAGAAAAGGAGTGATGTCCATGTCTACCAAAATAGCGATTATATGTTCAAAAGCATTTATGAAACGTATTATTAGTATCGCACAAAACATAACCGATATTCAATTAGAATTTTATCTTTACAGCCACCCCTCTGAAGCGCCTACTTTAATGAAGCAAATAAAACCGTGTGATGCAATATTATTTGGAGGAACGTTACCTTATCTACACACACAATCATTACTTTCAGAAGTTCCAATACCTTGGAATTATATTAAGCAAGATGAAACAACCATTTCTACAACATTGTTATCATTAGTAGCCAAACATGCTGTAGCTATCGACAGGATATCCATTGATGTAATGAATCCTGCATTCGTTGATAATGTTTTAGCAGAAATAGAATTTCATGGTCAAAAGCCACATGTTCAGCATATTTCGATTACTGAACCAACTGAGAATATTTTAAAACGCCATATCGCCCTGTGGAATTCAAAAAGTATTGATTTTGTCATTACAAGTATTCATAGTGTATTTGATGAATTACAAGCACTTCAAATACCGTCAATGCGTATGTTAGATGCTACCAAATCTATTATTCAATGCCTTGAAGAAACAAAATCAAAATCACTATTAACCAAGTCAGAAGCTTTCAAGGCTGTAGTGGGTCTCTTAGAAATCCCTAAAAATACTTCCATTGAATCAACTGTTTTAAGTCAAATTGCGAAAGCTACCTTTTCAACTTTTAAGCAAATTTCAACGCATTCCTTTGAGCTATACACAACTGCTGGACATCTTCAAAATGCTCTCGAAAAGGAAAACTTAGAGCAGCTCATACAGCAAGTTGAACAACCTTTTAAGCTAGCATTTGGCTATGGCTATTCCATTTTGGAGGCCACACAAAATGCTCAGCATGCTTTAACATTTACTAAACCTTTTGAGATTTATATTCTTGATGAACATAAAAACTTATTAGGGCCTTTCCCTAATACAGAAGGTAAAATTTCTTTAAAAACCGATGATCCTTATGTTTTACAAATGGCTAAGCTTACAAGTTTAAGTCCATTAAATATTTCTAAAATAATCAATTTCAGTAACGAACGACAGTCAGCTCAATTTACATCTCAAAATCTTTCTGAATACCTCCAAGTAACACGACGTACTACAGAGCGTATTATTAAAAAATTAGTTGATAATGGCTATGTAAATATTGTTGGTGAAGAAATGACCCATCAACAAGGACGACCTCGTAAAATTTATCAATTGAATTTTGCAACTTACTAAACTGCTCTATAAAGGAATTCTCGTAGATACACGTGGATCTACGAGAATTTTTTATTTTAGTCAGCCATTACCATATTATCCGCATTTTCTGCTTCTATCGCCTTTTTACGCTTCTCAGCTTCTGCTATTTCTTCTGGCGTTAATTTAACAATAGCAAATCCAATATATCCATAAATAATAGAAATAATTGGTACAGCAAAGTTAAGAATTGCATATGGTGCATATTCCATTGCACTTACACCTAAGGTAGCTAAAATAAACACACCACAAGTATTCCAAGGGAAGAAAACAGATGTTAATGTTCCCCCATCCTCTAATGCACGAGAGAGGTTTTTAGAATGTAAACCACGTTGTTGATAGACACCTGCAAACATACGTGAAGGAACAACAATTGAGATATATTGCTCAGAACATGTTGCGTTGGTTGTTACACAAGCTGCAATCGTTGAAGCAATAAGACTTCCTGTAGATTTAGCAAACTTCACAATTACATTCATCAATGCCTTTAACATTCCTGAATACTCTAAAATACCACCAAATGTCATCGCTACAATCGTCATTGAAACCGTATTCATCATCGAATCTAGACCACCGCGGTTAAATAGCTCGTCTACCATTTGATTACCTGTAGAGATTTCAAAGCCAGCCTGTAATGCATGTACTGCACTTGCTGCTGAACCACCTTGTACAAAAATTTGTAGTAAGAAACCTGAAACAATCCCTATAATTAAAGCTGGAATTGCTGGCACTTTCTTAGCTACTAATACAATAACTCCAACTGGAACTAGTAATAGTAAAGGAGAAATAACAAAGCTTTCTTCCATCACTTTTAAAGTTGTTAAAATTTCTTCAGATTGCATTGAAACTTCTGCAAATTTTCTACCTAAAAATCCAAAAACAACAAGTGAAATAATCAACGCTGGAATTGTTGTATAAAGCATATGCTTTATATGATCAAATAAATTAGTACCTGTTAATCCTGCCGCTAGATTCGTTGTATCTGATAGGGGTGACATCTTATCTCCAAAGTATGAACCCGAAATAACAGCACCAGCAATCATAGCCGCTGGAATACCCATACTTAAACCAATACCCATCCCTGCGACACCAATAGTCGCCATTGTAGACCATGAACTACCAATAGCTAATGACACAATTGAACATAACAGCATGATTGTCACTAGGAACCACGCTGGAGAAATTAACTTTAGACCGTAGAAAATCATCGTTGCTACGACACCGCCGCCAATCCATGCCCCAATTGTCAAACCTACTAAAATAATAATAACAATGGCAGGTAATGCCAGACGAATTCCTTTATACATCATCTCTTCAATTTCTGCCCATTTATATCCATGCATTTTGGCAACAATTGCTGCTACAGTTGTGCCAACAAGAAGAGGTACGTGAGGACTTTGCTCTAAAACAACTACTGTAATCAACATAGTAATAATCATAATTGCAAAAGTTAGTAGTGCCCAGCCCGCATTAATATCCTTTTTCATTTTTCCATCCCCTTTTTTTGCACCAAATCCCTTTTCGGTTTTTTCAAGACGCAAATAATTTTTTACGTTTTTTAGCTTAATATTCAAAAAATTAAAAGTCAACGCAAAAAATTTATGCTTCCCTAGCAAATCCCTTTATTTTAGCGTAATAAAACGCTTTCAAGTAGCAATAAAAAACAATGCAAACCCTTGAATATCCATGCATCATTAAAAATGTTCATGCAAAAAAGCTATATGAAAAAAAAGTTACATTTTTTCATATAGCTTTTAATATTTTTTTATTCAGGCTTTTTTTCTAATACACATGCAAGTACTTTCGCAGCATCAATTAAGGCACTACGATCAAATGTCATTTTAGGGTGGTGTAATCCTGGTGTTAAATTTGCACCAATTCCAATCATTGCCGCTTTTAATTCTGGCTTTTTAACTGTATAGAAATGGAAATCATCACTACCTGGTGTAGTTATTTCATCTGCTAAATGCCCTTCTCCCAAAGCCTCAATGATGGCATTCTTTGCCATGTTCGCAGCAGTTGGGGAAACTTCAGCACCTGGTGTGAAATCTATCCACTTCCAACTCATATCAATTTCAAATTGTTGCTGTATTGATTTCAGGCCAGATTCAATTTTACTGCGCAACAATTCAAGTTGTTGATTATGCTGTGCGCGAACATCCATGGAGAAACTAGCATTACCTGGAATAATATTTGTACTACCACCATCCGCAATGATTTTTGTTAACTTAGCAGAATGTGGTTCAAATGGTGATAAATGAATGCTGTGTAGCATTTGTTGCACGGCCATAATAACATCAATGGCATTTTTACCTTGATGTGGTCTAGCACCATGTGCATCTATACCTTGAATAGATCCCTCTAAAAAATAAGCAGCGCCATGATGAATCGCAGGCGAAACTTTGCCAAGTGGTAATTCTTCTATTGGTCTTAAATGAACACCAAATAAATGTGATACTCCATCAACCGCGCCTCTATCAAACGTTGCACATGCGCCATTTCCTAGTTCTTCAGCAGGTTGGAAGATGAAACGAATACGATGTTGTAAGGTGCGATCTTTCAGTAGTAATAATGCACCAAGAACCATGGAGATATTCGCATCATGTCCACACGAATGATTTGCTTGCCACTTCCCATCAACTTCCTGCCATAAGGCATCAATATCAGCACGTACTGCAACAATTTCATTACCAGTCCCAATTTCAGCTATTAATCCTGGTATATCACCTAATAAACGATAACTAACATGCAATTCATCAAGTATGGAAGCAATTTTTTTAGTAGTCTCAAACTCTTTCCAACTTACTTCGGGATATTGATGAAAATGATCAAACCATTGATAAATCGTTTCTTCTACTGTTAAAGCTTTCGACATAACTACACCTCTATACGCATTTTTGTTTCCCATTATACATGAATCTTTTTCAGAAAAGTACATATGTCTTCAGACCTATTACACTTATTTTAATCATATATTACGTTCATATGCACTGGAAAAGTCATTTATCAATAGAGGTATAATATACAATGGGCTATGCTAAAAGTTAGTATACTTTCAACATAGCCCATCAAATTTTCATCATAAACTTGTAAAAAATCCTTCTGGATACTCTTCATACTGAATATTCACCATTTGCTCCTCATTTTTCTCTTCTTCTTCACGTAAATCGAATTCTTGATCCACTAAATACGTTTCAAACTTTGAATTTAACAACTTCCCCATTGTACCACTCCTTATTAATTGAATTTTCTGATAAAAGGATTATACAATAGATTTTTAGTAAATTGCAATAAATTATATACATTATGCATTATAAATATAAAACCTATCACAAAATTAGATTAAAAATGCCACTGATTCTTATGATTTCTAAAACGAATTTTATCTTTTAAAAAAAATCTGCTCATTAATAGTTATTAATTGAGCAGATTTTTATGCAAACCAAAAATTTACGAGACTGAAACTCCCGTTTTGCCATTCATATTATCGGGATGATTTCCTTTTTTATGGGATAGAAATTGAATTACAAACATCACAATAAATATTCCTAAACCTACCCAATCCGAGAATTTTTCTGGATAGATTAGTAATAGTCCTGCCGCAATCAAAATAATTCTTTCAAACCAGAAAAGTTTACGATACCAGTAGCCGATCACCCCTGCACCAATTGCCACCATTCCCGTGATAGCAGTAAATACTACCCATAAAATTTGCGGAATGGTTGTATCAATCATTAATAATGCTGGAGAGAAAACAATCATATACGGTATAATAAATGCCGCAATCGCAAGTTTCGCTGAATTCACACCCGTTTTGATAGGGTCACCACCAGAAATACCTGATGCCGCAAACGCCGCCAGTGCTACAGGTGGTGTAATATCAGCAATAATACCGAAATAGAACACAAAGAAATGAGCAGATAGTAATACAACTACTGGCACTAATTCTTGTGGTGTATTTGGAGATAATAAAGCCACAATTGCTGGTGCAGCAATTGTCGATGTTATCACATAGTTTGCTGTTGTTGGTGCACCCATCCCCAGAATAAGCGATGCAATCATGACAAAAATAAGTGTCAAAATAATACTCCCACCAGCTAAAGCTACTAAGCTATTTGCTAAACTTAAACCTAGTCCTGTTTTTACAACGACACCCACAATAATCCCAGCACAAGCAGTAGCTGCAACGACACCTAATGCAGTTCGAGCACCTTCCACCAATGCATCAATCACATCTTTTGGTTTAAGACGCGTTTCTTTATTAAACATAGCCACACCAATTGATATAATAATTCCATATAATGCCGCATGCATAACTGGTGTACCCGTTAGCATTAATATGATAATCGCCACAATCGGTAAGAGAAGGTAAATCTTCTTAAATACCTCTTGACGATTTGGCATTTGATCGTCTCGCAGACCTTTTAGACCAACTCTTTTTGCTTCGAAATGTGTCATAATCCAAATACCTGTAAAATATAAAAGAGCAGGAATAGCTGCCGCTTTTGCTATATCCCAATACGTAATCCCTCGACCAATAAATTCAACCATTAGGAAGGCAGCAGCCCCCATAATCGGTGGCATAAGTTGACCACCTGTCGATGCAGCTGCTTCCACTGCACCAGCAAACTCTTTTCGATAGCCTAATTTTTTCATCATTGGAATTGTATAAGAGCCTGACGTTACTACGTTAGCTACAGAGCTTCCAGAAATTGTACCTTGAAGTGCACTTGAGAATACAGCTACCTTCGCAGGACCGCCAATTAATTTTCCAGCTAGTGCAACTGCTAGATCGTTAAAATACTGGCCAACCCCTGTTTTCACAAGAAATGCCCCGAATAGTAAAAATACAAAAATAAATGTGGCTGATACACTAATCGGTGTGCCGAATATCCCATCAGTTGTAAAGTACATAAGATTGACGATACTCTCTAAATCCTGACCTCTATGTGCCATAAATGCTGGGAAATATGGACCATAGTAAGCATAAATCAAGAAAGCGATTGCAATAATTGTAATTGGCAACCCTACAGCACGTCGAGCAGCCTCAAGTACTAGTACAACAGCTATTAGCCCAACAATAAAGTCTACTTGTGTAATGGAGCCATTGCGATTCACAAGTTCTGTATAGTTCATAGACCAATATGAGCCTACTGCAATAGCTAGTAATGCTAAAATATAATCGAACCAGGCAATTTTATGCTTGGGTGCCTTTTTCCGCGCTGGAAATAACAAGAAAATCAATGTTAAACCAAAGCCTAAGTGGATGGTACGTTGAATTTGAGCAGGAAATTGCCCAAAAATGGCTGTGTAAAGTTGAAATAGTGAAAATGCTAAAAGGCCAAAGAAAATAACATGCTTCATTACACCTGAAATTGTTCTTACATTAGACTCTATATCATATTTTTCAAGTATGGCTTGTTGCTCTTCAGCAGAAATTTGCTCGAATTCTTCTACTTTTTCTTTTTTCTTTGATTTTTCCTGTGTTGTCATTTCATCCTTACTCCTTTCCACTGTTCATAAAGCGACAATCGCTTAATTTCAAATAAATAGGATTTCCCCCTACGTAAATCTTTTTTTAAATCATATTCTCCATCTGCATAATTGAATTCCAAATCCAAATCTAAATCACCTATATAGATCGTAAAATTATCAAGTATGGCATTATTGTTAAATTGGAGAACATATTTACCGTTTCGTTGAATTAGTGTTTGATTTTCCTCTGCATAGCCTGGCATGCCAATAGCTAAGTCTTCATATTCCATTTCTAACATTTCAATACGATTTCCTTTTATATATTGATAGGATTCCAATACATCTGACTTATGGATGGAATGAGTGTATCTTATTTGAAATGTATGCTCAGTTGAAATAGGTATGTAGTGCACTTTCGGATGAGCTATACGTGTTTCTGTAAAGGTGAACACCTTTTGAAGAGGAAGAAATATGACAATACATAGACAGATACTCAATAGAGATAATATGATGATGAATTTTCTCTGTTGCATTTGATCTATTCCCCCACTTTAAAAGCTACTCGCCTATACTAAAACTTACAGTAAGAAAGAGACTCGAAGCTTTATGCAATCGAGCCTCTTCGTATTTTTTAGAAAGCAAATTTCAACGGCATTTCACATTATTTATGTTCATCAAAGTATTTTTGAGCACCTGGATGAATCTCAATACTAATGCCATCTAACCCTGTTTCAGCTTTAATAAATTTTCCTTTATCGTGGGAAATTTTATTTGTATTATCATAAATAGCTTTTGTCATTGAGTAGACAACATCCTCTGGAAGATCCTTTTTCACCGCTAGCATTGCAAGTACTGAAACAGTCTCCACATCGTTTGCAATTCCATAAGTACCAGCTTTTACTGTGTCTTTTGCATAGTAAGGATATTTAGCAATGATTTCATCAGCTTTACCCGCATCTAAGCCAATAATATTCACTTTTGTGGTAGCATTTAATGCTTCAACAGCACCTGTTGGCGTACCTGCTGTAATAAATGCAGCATCTATTTGACCTGATTGAAGACCATCTGTTGATTCACCAAAATCAAGGTTTTGTGCCTTGATATCATCCATTGTTAAACCATTGATTTCAAGTAATTGTTCAGCATTTGCGTAAGTACCAGAGCCTGGCGCACCCACTGATACCTTTTTACCTTTTAAATCTGCATATGTTTTAATACCTGAAGCTTCAGTTGTAACAAGTTGCACTGTTTCTGGATAAAGCGCACCCAAAGCTGAAATTGTATCAATTTTATTGCCATCAAACATCATCTTACCTTCAGTAGCATAATAAGCAATATCTGTTTGAACAAATGCAATTTCACCTTTTCCTTCTTGTAAAGCCGTCATATTGGCAGCCGATGCTTGAGATACTTCTGCAGTTGTTTTAATACCTGTATCTGTCGTAATTAAATCAGCAAAAGTTCCGCCAAGTGCATAGTAAGTACCTTGCGTACCACCTGTTAGTAAGCTTAAAAACTTAATATCCGAAGCTGGTTTATCGGATGATGCAGAGTCATCTCCACTCGTTTCCTTTGATCCACTGCCGCTACCTGTTCCACATGCAGCTAATATCATAAGCGCAAAGATACTTAATAGCATTATTAGATTAAATTGTTTCTTCTTCATAGTAACCTTCCCCCTTTGGTTATTTTTAAGAATCTATTTAAAATTAACAAACTTAGTATAATAATGTCAATATGTTTATAGTAAATTCAGACTTTTATAATTATACAAAACTACTTACCACCCATTAATTTACAGAGCTATAGCTTTATTTAATTACCCCCTTTATATCTAAAATAAACCCATATTTTCTTTTTTAATAAAATAAAATAACTATTCTAACTGTATAAATAATGAATAGAATATAAAAAACTGCATCTGAAAACAAACAGATACAGTCATACATTCTATACTATTGAATGGCTCCACAAGCTATTCTTGCTCCAGAATTACCAGCAGGATCTGTTTTATAATCATCCGCTGATTCATGAATGACAATAGCACTTCCATCACTATCTAATAACGAATTAGGTTGATCTTTTTGTAAAGTTAACCCCTCAGCTAAAAAGTTAAGATCCACATTGCCATCTTCACCAATCTCCAAATTCGGTAAGTCCCCCAGATGATAGCCATTAGGATTTAATTTACCATGTTCCTTGTTTGTTGGATTAAAATGGGCACCTGCTGATTCAAATTTAGGTGGTTCACACTTGCCTACTTCATGAATATGGATACCATGCGTGCCTGGTGGTAAGCCTGTTAACGCGAGCGTCATCATAACGCCATTATCTTCCTCTTGAAGATATGCATTACCATAGCTTTCATTATTAGCACCAATCACTTTTGCAGTAGCTGTTAAAGGGGAAGAAGCATTGACAGCTACTTTTTCCTCTTTCTTATCAAAAAAACTGCAACCCGCAACAAAAAGTAGTAAAGAAAGGCCCATTAAGCTTATTTTTTTCATAAAAATACCTCCTCTCTTTCTGATGATTTCCAATTTCTTCAGTACTTATGCACAACTAATCAATTATGCTTCTATAATGGCTCTTATTTCATTGGAGCTTGAATGGAAATTCAACCAAGATAAAAGGGATTTCCCAAAGTTCGGGAAACCCCTTCCATAATTAATTTAAGATTTTTACCGTTACTGTTTTAACACCCCACTGAAGTGCTTGTCCTTCAGTAGGAATAAATACATCGATTTTATTTCCTTTAATAGCTCCCCCTGTATCAGCAGCAATTGCTTCGCCATAACCTTCCACCCAAACCTTCGTACCGAGTGGAATAACCCGTGGATCTACAGCGATTACCTTTAAATTAGGATTAGACCTTATATCTGTTCCATTTGCTGTAATTCCTGAACAGCCTTCACAATAGGCTGTATAGGCAGTAGCACGCATTGTTAATGTTTTACCAGAAACAGTTGCTGGAGCACTTGCTGGTTTTGTTTTGGCTGGTGCAGCAGGCTTAGTAGCTGTTGCAATCCCCTCGGAAGTTTTTGGTTTTGGTTTTGCAGCTGAAGCTTTAATAGCTAGCGATTCACCAGCTAAAATCAAATCTGACGCAAGGTGATTCCATTTTTTCAAATCGTCTACTGTTACATTATTAATACGAGCTATTGAAAATAAAGTATCTCCACCCTTGATGACATATTCATCCCCCAACGGTTCTTCTGCTTTTGACGTGTCTTTTACTAAGTCTTGCTCTGGGTAAAACCATAATGAATCCTTTTCATTTAATTGCTGGAACTCACCTACTGTTAAATTATAAATTTGCGGGAGTGCCCATAGTATATTGCCTGGCGATTTGTCCTTAGCAAAGGAAGGACTAGCATAGAGACTCACACCAAATGTCAATACTACCGCTAAAGCTAATGCTCTTTTCTTCATGTTTAGTAATACCTCCATCATTTTATTATTTGTTGCAAATCTGTTGCTAGCACACTAGAGTTAAAAGCTCTATTATGTAAGCAACCATAAGTTTGCAAATTAATAACTCAGGACTAGCTGCCTGATATTAGGAATTATTACTATAAAAACGGAAAAATATACAATTTCAATTAATTTTTTAGTAATTTAATCAATTTATTGCGTATAAACTATAATTTAGTAGGTCTGTTTAGGACTTTTTTATATTAGATATTTGCTATATTTAGCCGATAAAAAAAAGAAAAGGAGGGAATAAAAATGGAAGTTAATTCACTTATGTCATCCCAGCTGATGGAACTCCAACAAACAGTACAGATGAGTGTCATGCAAAATGCTCTTAATTTAAACACAACTACTGCAATTGAATTACTGAAAGAACTACCTCAGCAACAAACAGCTCCTACTCACCCATATAAAGGATCCATAATAGATATCTCAATCTGATCATACAGCCATATTTATCGAAAGGAGGTTCCTTATGTGATTCGGGTAATTATCGTGGACGATGAGCCATTAGCTCTGGTTAGTATGAAAAAACATTTAAATGAATTTGATAACATAGAGGTCATTCGAACTTTTACTACTGCAAAGGATGTATTGAAAGAAGGACCTACCTTAGACTTTCAGGTAGCATTTTTAGACGTTGAAATGCCAGGTATGAGCGGATTAGAAGTAGCACAACTGTTAAAAACATGGGATAAAAATATCTGTATCATTTTTGTAACTGCCTATCGAGACTATGCTGTTCAGGCATTTGATGTACAATCACTTGATTATTTATTAAAGCCAGTTTCAAAATCTCGTTTAGAGATAACCATTAACAGAATACAAAAGCTATTCCAAAAAAATCTATCATCGGAGAAAACTCGAACGCATCAAAAGCCTATGCTTCAAATCAGGTGCTTTGGAGAGTTTGTCGTTTCTTTTGATGAAAAAGTAATTCATTGGAGAACAATTAAAAGCAAAGAATTGTTTGCCTTTCTATTTTTACAGCTTCATATGCCCGTACCTCGTGATAACATTTTAGATTCACTTTGGAGTGATACGGATGTAAAAAAAGCCAGAGTACAATTGCATACTACTGTCTCCTACTTACGTACAACACTTTCATCTTATGGCTACACGGATGTCATTGAATATGCAAATGGCTGCTATATTTTGAAACTAAACGATTTTCAATGTGATGCCTTTGATTTGGAGGATATCTTAAATACCAAAGCTGAAACAGGACGATTAAATATTGAAAAAGCTGAGGAACTCATCCAAAATTACCATGGTGAATTTATGGCAACAATGGACTATGCATGGACTACTAGTAAAGCAAATTTGATGAATAAACAATTTAGTCAACTACTTGATGAATTGATACTTTATTACTCTAAAAATCAGAACCTTAAAAACAGAGAGCGTTCATTGTTATTTGCTTTAGAGTTTAATCCGTATTCCGACAAAATCGTGCAACAATTAATCCAATATTATACTGAAATTGGAAATCGCGCAGAAGCTATAAAAATATACCATTCTTTTAATAGCCTTCTATTAACAGAATTAAATGTGTCACCATCTCAGGAAACCACAGAACTTTTTCAAAACGTCTTACATGAACATGAAAAAGAGCATGAAACAAGCGTTTACCCCTAAGGACATGAAAAAACATGCTAGCGTCCAGTGCTAGCATGCTTATATAGTTTAATTATTTAACAATCATTTGTCTCATATTACTTACAACACATAAACAGTTTCTTCCAGATTTTTTAGCCTTATACAAAGCATGATCTGCAATTTCTATCAGTTGATTGGGACTTTGGACATTTGGTGTAAAAGCCGTAATTCCAGCAGACATTGTCACAGGTCTTCCACACACAGTTTCTTGTAAAGCTTGTTTGATTCGGAGACTTTCCGCTAATTGGACTGCATCCTCTATATTCATCGAAGGTAAGATGACCATAAATTCTTCGCCGCCAAATCTAAAGCATAACCCCTGCTCCCCGACACTGCTCTGCATAGTAATCGCAAAGGCTTTTAAAACTTCATCTCCTACAGTATGACCATATGTATCATTTATACTTTTAAAATCATCTAGATCTATTAAGATAATGGCATGAGGAACCTTATCAATAATTAATTTGTGTAAAATTTGATCCATTCTTCTGCGATTAAGAATCCCTGTTAATGAATCTAAGTTCAACTGCTCTGTTAAGTCATTGATTTTACTTTCCGAACAGATCATCATATTTTGAATATTCTTTTTCAATAAATTTACCTCATCATACCAATCAGCAATTTCCTCAATCCCTTGTGCTCCTTCATCTACTTCAATTCTTTTCGATAGCTCTATGAGAGGCTGTGTAATTTTAATAGCAAACCAAATAGCAAATCCCATTATAGTCGCTATAACTATTATGATTGGGCCTAGGACTTTTTTAAAAAACAAATTGAAGGACACTATTCTTTCATCAAGTAAAGTATCAACCATTTGTTGCGTATACAGCTTTAATGAATGGTCATCTATCTTAGCATCTTGTAAATAGCTTTCCGTAATTGTCGAGACTTCCATTACATAAGTTTCTTGTATATTTGTTTTATGTTCCTTCAAAATTTCATTGAAATTACGATAGCTACTCCAAATACTAATACTAGATGTCATGAGGACAACAATAGTTGTCATACTAATAATAAGAAACGATAACTTTAACTTGAATTTACCCACAATAGATCATTTCTCCCATTGAGATGTTTTTTCGTTAATCTTATCTATGTTTAAATTTTGATATACTTATTCAATCATCATACGTCAAACCTCTTAAAGAAAACTTAAACACTAATGATTTTTTCCTCCTTCAATTTAAAAGGAAAAAATCGATAGTACTACTAACTCCAAATTGTTCTATTTATATAGGCTTAAAGCATTCTTTTATTATCCATTATATTTTCTTTTTTCCAATTTCGTGGCATGGTAGATAGAGATTATTAGGAGGGAAAAATTGCTGTGTTGAGAAAAGCTTCTACCCAACATCTACTTATTATAATTGCCATTTTTATAGTCCTTACTTTTCTAAGGTTATTATGGTTAAACTATTTCCTCCCCTCTACACATCAACCTAGTGCCAAAGATGGTGTGGTCCACATAAACAATTTGACTACATCGGAAGAAGAAGTTATTTCCTTGGATGGAGGATGGATCTATTATCCTGGACAATTTGTGAATTCTGAAAATAAGGGGGGTAACAAAGAGAGTCATAGCAATACGTATAATACCCAAAATATTCCTGCGCCAAAAGATGAGCGAACGACTCAACCCTATGGCACTTATCAGTTAAAAATTCTGCTACCAAACAATTTAGATAATGATCGATATGCCATTCGTATACCTGCTATCTCAACTGCATCAACCTTATATATAAATGGAAAGATAGTAGGAAAATCAGGCAAAGTAGCAGATAATGCAGAAGACCATGAAGGTCAAGCTGCACCTTATACTGTTTATTTTACTAATACACAATCTGAAATTAATCTCATACTTCATGTATCTAATTTTGATACACCTACAAGTCCTATTATTAATAAAAGGATTTTATTTGGCACTGCGTCAGCGATGACGCATCATCAATTAATTGTAGGGCTATCTCTTTCAACTATTGTAGTTATGCTAATCATATTCTCTCTTTTTAGCATACTTGTATATTTGTTCATCTATCGAAAATCTATCGTTTTACTTTTCACATTTGGCTTTCTTTTGCCTTTAGCAGATGAATTAATTACGTTTGATCGCTCACTACTGGATTGGTTGCATCTGAATTATGTATGGTCATATAAGCTTTCTTCTATTATTTTTCTAGGAGCCTCCTTTTTCTTTGTTCAGTTTATGAGAGTCCTCTTAGTCAAATATCACAACACTAAAACATTTCAATGGATTTTTGCTTGTTATGTTTTAAGTGCAATACTCACGATTGTTTTACCAATGACATGGCTGATACCTACGAAGAATATTTTCTTCGTACTTTATCTAGTATCCTTTCTTTACGTAGTGGTACTGGCTCTTAGAGAGTATTTAGAAAACCAAAAAAGGAGCTCTGCTTTTATTGCACTAACAGCTATCGGCACCACAAATGGTATTATATGGGGTTTCATTAAATCTGTTTACGTATTCGATATTCCCGTTTATCCATTCGATTATTTATTTATCATGCTTGGTTTTTCTAGCTATTGGTTCAAACGTTTTCATGAGAACTCTCAGCAAATTCAAAACTTAGTGACTAAACTACAACACGAGGATGCTTTAAAAGATGAATTCCTTACAAGTAATGCAGAAAAACTTTGGAGTCCAATGAATAGGATGATTACCCTAGGTCAATCCATTTATGACAACCCACAGAACAAACTTGTTACTGAAGATGAAAAAAATCTTAAACACCTTATCGATATAGGTAGAAGTATGTCCTTTACGTTAAACAACATACTTGATTTTACTCGTTTAAAAGAAGGAGATTTACATCTCCATACACAAAGTGTAAATCTTCAAGGTGCTGTTTATGGAGTTTTCGATATCCTCCGCTTTATTGCAAATGGTAAACAAATACATATGGTATCTTTAGTACCTCCAAGTTTCCCAAATGTATTAGCCGACGAAAATCGCCTTATTCAAATCCTATTTAACATTTTGCATAATGCCCTAAAGTATACAGGTGAAGGCTCTATAGAAATTATTGCTCGTGAAGAACAGCATATGGCTATTATCCACATTCGTGATACTGGACAAGGCATGGACAATTTTGTACAAAGTCTTTTGTATTCGCCCTATGAACAGGGCCAAGAATATGATGAAGGCATTGGTATTGGCCTACTTATTTCAAAAAAACTGATTGAATTACATGGAGGTACGTTAAATATACAATCTATTCCTAACAAAGGATCGAATGTTTATTTTACATTACCTCTTGCAGATGAAAGTAGACAAAATAAGGAATACGCAACCTTTAATGCACAAGCTAAAACTCAGCTATCCACAAATGAACAAGAGTTATCCATGGTGTCAGATAAGCATTTCAGGATCTTAATAATTGATGATGACCCTATGAATTTAGCAACGATGAAAAGTATATTTTCGATCTCTGAATACGAAATTACTACTGTTACAACCAGTGAGAAAGCTCTAGCTCTGAT
This sequence comes from Lysinibacillus sp. JK80, assembly GCF_027557635.1. Classification (NCBI taxonomy): domain Bacteria; kingdom Bacillati; phylum Bacillota; class Bacilli; order Caryophanales; family Bacillaceae; genus Lysinibacillus; species Lysinibacillus sp. JK80. The sequence continues at coordinate 2,720,108 of NZ_CP058997.1, forward strand.
TCAGCAAGAATCATGGGATTTAGTAATTGTTGATGCAATGCTTCCGTATATTTCAGGCTATGCTGTAATTCAAAAAATACGAAAACAATACTCATTGCTGGAATTACCTATCTTATTATTGACGATAAGAAAGCACCCTGAAGATGTTTATACAGGCTTTGCCTATGGTGCTAATGATTATGTAACAAAACCTATTAATGCATTAGAGCTAAAAGTAAGAAGTCGAGCTTTAATTGATTTAAAATATAGTATTCAACAACGTCTACATTTAGAAAGTGCTTGGCTGCAATCTCAAATCCAACCACACTTCTTATTTAATACACTTAATACCATTGCCTCACTTAGTACTATTGATACAGATAGAATGATCGATTTAATGCATCACTTTGGTGAATATTTACATGCCAGCTTCGATGTCAGAAATCTTCAAAGAGTAGTACCACTACAGCATGAGCTCGATTTAGTTCGTTCGTATCTTTACATTAAACAGCAGCGATTTGGAGAATTAATTCAGATTGAATGGGATATTGATGAAACGATACAAATTGAAATTCCTCCAATTTCTTTACAAACGTTAGTTGAAAATGCCATTCGACACGGTATATTAAAGAAAGAAGAAGGCGGTACTGTTTGTATTCGTATTAAAGATTTCACAACTTATGTATCCATTAGCGTAATAGATGATGGTGTGGGAATTAGCCCCACTCTATTAGAGGAATTGCAAGAAGATTACAAAGGGACAAGCTCTGGTATAGGAATAAGAAATACAAATCTACGACTTAAAAGAATTTATGGCCAACAATTACAAATTCAAAGTACTATAAACCAAGGTACAAATGTTACTTTCCTTATACCTAAAGATTAAAAATCGGAGTCATTACAACGCCATTTTTGTAGTGACTCTTTTCTCAAGTTTCCAATTACATATAGATTTTTCGAAATGAGGGTACAGTATACATATAGAATAAAGGAAGGATCGATAGGTATGTACAAAATATACATAATAGAAGACGATGCAAATATAGCTTCACTGATTGTCGAGCATTTAGCTAAGTATCAGTTTGAATGCTTTACTGTACAACAATTTCCACACATTATTGAAGAATTTAATACTATACAACCACACCTGGTAATTATGGATATCAATCTCCCGACTTACGATGGCTATTTTTGGTCACGGAAAATCCGTCAACTCTCAACATGTCCCATCATCATTGTCTCTGCCAGAGTAAATGATATTGATCAAGTATATGGAATTGAAAATGGTGCCGATGATTTTATCACAAAGCCCTTTTCATTGGATGTCCTCATGGCAAAAGTAAATGGACTACTTCGGCGTACCTATGGTGAATATGCTTTAACCGAGACAACAACCATAACTATAGCCAATACTACATTAAATCCAGATACAGTTCGTCTTCAAACAAAAGCCAAAGAGAGCCTGTTAACGCTAAAAGAAATGCAGCTTAGTAAGTTATTATTCGAAGCTTACCCTAATGTAGTACCGCGTCAAAAGCTTTTAAGTGCTATTTGGGATGATGAAACCTTTGTTGAGGAAAATACTTTGTCTGTGAATATTGGTCGATTACGTAGAAAATTGGAAGCCGTACACTCTAAACTTGAGATTAAAACGATCCGTGGTCTTGGATATCAATTAGTGGAGGAAAGTGAATGAAGCTATTCTTTCGAGATCATCTTAGTATCATTATTCTCTATAGCATAAGCTTCCTCCTATTACCTTGGATAATTCATGTATTAGATGACCTATCCTCACACTATGCCTACTTTATTTTTCTTGTCAGCTTTCTATTTATTCTGTGGCTGCTTGGTCGTTATTATCGAAGAAGAAAGTTTTATCATCATTTACAAAAAAATATCAACACACAGGATGATCTTCATTTATTTGAACCACGTGCAGCTATTGAGCAATACTATAGTGAAAAACTAAGGCAAATACAGTATTTATTTTTAACCCAACAGCAAAGATTGGAAGAACAAGCACATGAGAAGCAACTAGTTCTATCACATTTTGCACATCAAATGAAGACACCTTTATCTGTTATTCAATTAATCGTTCAAGCTACACCCAACAAGACCACTGACGAATTGCAGCAATGGTATACCATCAATAAAGAGTGCAATAAATTGACATTTACCCTCAATCAGTTATTAACGTATGAGCGCACATCTCATTTAGTAGCTGATTTAAAAATTGAACCTATTATTTTAAAAGGACTCGTGCAAGAAGTCATCAATGATTTGAAGGATTTCTTTATCATAAGAGAAGTTTTTCCAAAGCTGACGTTCGCTGAAGACCAAATCATTTATTCAGATCGAAAGTGGTTAAAAATTGTACTTTATCAAGTATTAAATAACGCCATTAAATATAGTGAAATGGCAAGCACCATTCATATCCATTATGACAACACGGCTTTGCACATAAAAAATCTTGGTGAGACGATCCCTACTAGTGAAATAGCACGAGTCTTTGATTTATTTTATACAGGTATGAAGGGGCGAACGAGTGGTGAAGCAACAGGTATAGGCTTATATTTAGTGAAAAAGATTTTAACTACACTAGAGCACCCCTTCACTTTACAATCTTCTGAGCATGTCACTACTTTTTCCATTAATTTTTCAAATAGTCTTAAAAAATGAAGATGACAAAGTTGTCATCTTCACGTCATCAAGAGAAATAGGTTATGTGCCGCTCCTTTTCTATACTAAAGTTATCTAATGAGCATAAAGGAGTTGTTTTAATTTGGGTAACACAATACTACAAGTAACCAATTTGCACAAGGAATACATCGGTGAGATCACCTATAAAGCGTTAAACGGTATCGATTTTCAGCTACAGCAACAGGAATTTGTAGCTGTCATGGGACCTTCAGGTAGTGGGAAAACAACATTTTTAAATAGTGTATCCACTATTGATCGTCCTACCGCTGGCGATATCTTCATAAACAATCATAATCCTTACGCATTAAATGATGAGGAGCTCGCCAAATTTAGACGCTCTGAACTAGGTTTTGTATTTCAGGATTTTAATCTTGTGCATACATTAACAGTGAAAGAAAATATTTTATTGCCATTAACATTAGATAGCATACCTGCTTCAAAAATGCTTCAACGTTTAAAGGATGTCGCTCAATTTCTTGGTATCGAGGAACTATTGTCGAAACGTATTTATGAAATTTCAGGTGGACAAAAACAACGGGTAGCTATCGCTCGTGCCGTTATACATGGGCCAAGTTTATTGTTAGCAGACGAGCCTACTGGAAACTTGGATTCAAAGGCTGTCAATGATGTCATGAACTTATTTTCCTCAATTAATCAAGAGCTTGATACGGCTATTCTCATGGTGACACATGATCCTTATGTAGCAAGCTTTGCCAATCGCATTATTTTTATTAAAGATGGGAAATTATATAACGAAATACATCGAGGCAACAACCGTAAGCATTTTTATCAGGAAATTATGGACACGCTTGCTTTTCTAGGTGGTGGACAGCATGAGCTTTAATCATATTGTGATTCAAAATATTTTACGTGACAAATGGACGTATGTTTCTTACTTCTTGAGTAGTATGTTTTCTATTATTATTTTCTTTCTATTTTCTGTTATCGTCTTTCATCCAAATCTGAAAAGCCTAGATCCAAACTCTACACTTGGAATTTCTTTAATGCTAGCTAGTATGCTCGTTTATTTATTCTCTTTTATTTACATTACCTATTCAATCACAGCATTTTTACGTAAGAAGACCAAGACCTTAGGAATATTTATGATTACTGGGGCTTCCATGAAGCAGATTCGTAAGCTGGTCTTCCGTGAAAATCTGTTGATTGGCATTTTAGCTATTCTGGCGGCTATCGTTCTCGGCCTTGTTATTACACCTCTTTTCTTAATGGGTGCAAAAGTCATTTTAAAGGCAGAAACATTTGGTATGTACATCCCTCTTCAAGCAATCAGCATAACCATAGGATTATTTCTGATTTTATTTGTTGTAATATCGACAGTTGTTACGAGGTTCATTAATAAAGAAGCGTCTATCCAACTTTTAAAAAGCGATACAGTTATCGAGAAATCTATTAAGCCTCATTATGGGTTATTAATACTAAGTATTTTGATGTCTGCCACTTTAGCTTACTTGCTAAAAATCGAGCATTCCATTGTAGACACTTTAAGTGTCTTTTATTATCTGTTATTTTTTATTAGCACTCTTAGTACGATTTATTTAGTTATTACACAAGGATTTCGTTTGTTTTTAAAAATATATGAAAAGTCTCCTGTCTATCTTCAAAAAACAAATATGCTTTTGGCGTCCAATTTAAATGCAAAAATGAAATCACATGCAAATATGCTGTTTCTAATTACTATCCTATTAAGCGGTGTCTTTCTATGTACAAGTATTTTATTTAGCTCTTATTACAATGTAAAAAAGACTAGTGAAGAAAATTATCCATATAGCTTTCAATATATTGCTGATCCAAAAGCTGATGACAACATGGTAAAGGATGATCTTGATTATCTTGAAGATACTTTATCAACTGTTCAAGCTCACAGGTATTTTATTGAATTTAAATCAAACGAAGATCAACGCATTGGCTATATGGCGTTATCGGATTATAACCTGATCCAGCATCAGGACAACAAACTAAGTAAAGATAAATTTATTGCCGTCGCTGGCAGTCGAGATGTAGCGCCTACAACAAACAATGCCAGCGATCTGTATATAAAATCTTTCAAACTAGCCAGCACCCATGAGCAAAATCTGCTATCTACCGGCTTCCAACAAAGTTATTTCATTGTACCTGATGACATTTACAAAACCATTGACTACCCTATTTATAAAACGTATATCTATGAACTGGAAGATTGGACAGCCCACACAGATTTGGCAAAAATTATTACCAGTGACTTACCCTCTTTACCTGGAAAACGTTATGTAACATCCAAAATTGATTTATATAACACAGAGATGTTTGTTAAAAGCGTCATGTTCTTTATCGGCTCCATGTTAAGTCTAATTTTCTTAAGTGCAGCCATGAGTATATTGTACTTCTATTTACAAACAACATTACAACAAGAGAAGGAAAAGTATATTGGTATACGTAAGTTAGGACTTTCTAGAAATGAATTAGCTACCATTATCACTAAAGAATTGGCGATTCTTATTTTTGTACCATTCACCATAGCTATTACACTCTTGCTAATTACACTTTTTGCTATACAAACAATGGTTTCTACAGCATTTTTACAAGTTTCCATAGCTAGCTCTTGTTGTTTCTTTGTGCTTTTCCTCATTAGCTATGTATTAATTCGAAAAAGTTATTTTAAACGCTTAGTAAGCTAAAAAATCGCACTCCTTAAGGGGTGCGATTTTTTCATAGTGTTGAAAAACAAACCAATTAATAGAATCTTTATGAAAGGCTTATAACAAAGTTTTTCAAATAAAGTGAAGGTGTTAACTACTCATTTTAGTGAGGAGTGTCGTCACTCATCTCTTCTCCTCATTGAAAATAAAAGCCATAATTCAAATAATGAACGATTTGATCGCTACTGCTGCTAAGGAAAAGACACTTCTGTAGAATGGTTGATTGGAGAGGAACCAGCGTCACTCCTAGGGGATTTAGCGTCGCAGATGAGACCTTGAAGCGAACGTAAGTGAGTGAAGCGGCTCATCGGACGCCCCCTGGAAAGGACGCTGGCGGAACGGAAATCAACCTCTCGCCTTGTGAAAAGGTCTTTTTCTGCAGATGACATTTTCTTTTTTACCAAAGAACGGGCTTTGCTACCATCAGCCATAGCATAATAAGCAATAATACTATATACATCCATGTTTTACGATGCAACAGTGAAACAAATTGTAGATGATTAAATGCTGGTGTGTTAAAAGTACGCAACGTCGGTTTAAACGCCCTTGCTAGAAATACGATCGATGCAAACATCACGAGGAAGGTTAATACAATCCACGAGGTATTCCAATGATAGCCCGCATGCCACATTAACAAAATACCAGAGGCTACTAGTACATGCCCTGAATGCTTGACCAGCGTAATGGCCCCCTTAAAGGCTTCTATATATGGTGGCATGTCATCCATGGAAGCTATGCGCATTTTTTTTACAATGGTTAGCACAACGAACAAAGGCCCAATCGAAAGAATAGCACTTAAAATATGTATATAAAGAAGAAGTGTATAAATGGAAAACATACTGTGTACTCCCCTTTTCATCAGTCCCCTTCATTATAGCATTCAGCTGAATTTACTTTATCAGCAATTGTGAATCCTTTGTAAACACAGCCTGAATCATTGTTAAATTGTTTGAAAACCGTATAAAGAGGGTATTGTTTATAGTAACATGCACTTATAGAACAAAAGGAGTGATTTTTATAGGTATTCACCAATTTTTCACAAGTCTTAATGATTTAGAGCGTATTATTCGTTGCCCAGGTCGCTTCAAATTTGAAGAGCACAACGTGGCAGCCCATTCATGGAAAGTGTCCCAATATGCGATGTTTTTCGCAACGTTAGAAGAAATGCACGGTGCAACAGTTGATTGGAAATCTTTATATGAAAAGACAATCAATCATGACTTTGCAGAAGTGTTTATTGGTGACATTAAGACACCAGTAAAACATGCTAGCCCAGAGTTAAAGCAAATGCTCGCACATGTGGAAGAAAAGATGATGGAAAAATTCATTATCAATGAAATCCCTCAAGAATTTCAGGCAATTTTCTTTGAACGGATGAAAGAAGGAAAGGATCAGACTTTAGAGGGTCGGCTACTTGAATTTGCGGATAAACTCGACCAGTTTTATGAGGCTTTCGCAGAATTAAAGCGTGGTAATACTGACAAAGAATTTGTCTATATGTATCAATCAGCCCTTTCAAAACTGTTGGCGATTCCACTTGAAGCGACCGTCCACTATTTCCGCACAGAAATTTTAAAGGATGCAGTAAAGGAAAAAACACATATCGATATTCAAGCATTAACAAATGAAGTATTAACATCAAACTAATAGGGTGCATGTACAAGTTTTCCGATTGAAAAATTCACGGAAGGCTTTTTTTATTTTCCGCAAAAAGTCGTATAATGAGGAGAGATTGAATGGAGGGAAAGTATTGTCACAGGAATGCTCAATTATAGAAGATTTAATACCTCTTTATAAAAAACAACTGCTTCAAGCATCAACAATAGAATTTGTCGAACAGCATCTAACAACTTGTCAGCAATGTCAGCAGCTTGTAGCCAATTCATCAACTCAGAACGCATACTTACCCATGAAAAGAACAGTATCCTTTTTTCATATCATATTTATTGTATTATCCTTTATGTTTGCCATTAACTCGTCCTTACTTGGCAATCAAAAGGGCTTCGTCATCTCATATGCTCTTTTCGGCTGTCTTTCTTACCTTTTCTATAAAAATATCTGGATTGTTTTTATCATAAGCTCTTTGCCTGTATTCGTTTGGGCTATCATTAATAATCTTAATAACGAGCTCTATATTACAATCTTTTCTTTAACTGAAATAGGGGCGCTTGTGATTGGAGCTGGCTACATCGCACTTTTACATACCATTTTCGCTTTAATTGGCGCAGCTTTTGCCATTCTATTACGTAGGGTTTTTCAATAAACAAAAAAGCACCTTTGAACTTTTTTACCAAAGTTGAGGTGCATTTTGTTTGTTAGGCCTTTTTCACAAATTCTGATTTTAATTTCATGGCACCAAAGCCATCAATTTTACAGTCGATATTATGATCGCCTTCCACTAGACGAATACTTTTTACCTTTGTCCCAATTTTTAAAGTGGAAGAACTGCCCTTCACCTTTAAATCCTTAATAACAGTAACTGAATCGCCGTCAGCTAACAGATTACCATTTGCATCTTTTACAATAAGTGCATCTGATTCCTGTTCAATTGCGTCCATACTCCATTCATGCGCACATTCTGGACATACATAATTTGCTCCATCCTCATATGTATATTCTGAATGACATTTTGGACAATTTGGATAAGCTGCCATTTTTGCTTCCTCCTTTTATATTTTTACTAGGAAAATCCTCTTTATGCTCCTATCTTTACATAGTCGACCTTATTTAGCAAAGGTTGTTCGTATTTTCCGTTCGCATTTGTGAAAAAAATATGAAACATCAGCACCTTTTTGAAGGTAGTACAAGATGTTTATAACGCTATTTGGAACACTTGCCCATTGACTAATTTGCCATTATCATCTTACTTGCATGTTTATCAATCATGCTTTATTATATCCATAAAGGCTGCATTGTTCGTATAATATTAAGTTTTAACCTTTAAGCTGTAAAAGGGAGTTTTATTATTGGAGTTGGAATGACGGGCCTCACACTACGGTGCATGAGGATAAGCAGGAAAACTTCTGCGAACACCCACTTTGAGGAGTGGTGGTTTAAAACTTTCTATAATAACTACGGCATACGCGGCTTTTTATACATGATTGATACAGCACCTTAGCTATTTAGGTTAAGGTGCTTTTTTATATTCAACCTATTCTCCTCTTCTCCTTATTCAATCACTTCCTAACCATTCATAAAAAGTAAGGACAACCTTCTTGTATTTTGTATAATTCCCTCCCATTTTGCGCATAGATGGAGTAACAAGGGAGGTTATGACATTGAAGAAAATAATTTATCTATTGGTTTTTACTTCACTACTGTTAGTAGCTTGTGGAAAGAGCGCTGAACCAAAGGAAGTGGCAGTCGATCAAAATACGAATGTTGAAGATATTGTAGGCGCGATTGTGAAAAACGAATTCTCTGTTGATGAATCGAAAGACGGTGTTGTCACAATTTCCATTCAAGATACAGATGTAACAGAAGGATCGAAAAGCCAGATGCTAAAGGATTCTACTAAAATTTTCGCTGATTTGTCCAAATTAAAAAATGTGAAGACACCTGCTATTACTTGGTATGCTCCTCTCACTGAACCTGATGGGGACAAAACAATGACCGAGGTTTTGAATATTTATTTTAGTGAAGAGGATTTTCACAAAATAGACTGGGCCAATTATCTACAGGTCGATATCGAGTCTAGCGCTACAAATTATCATGAAGATGAGGCTTTAGAAGATTAATCACATAAAGATACCCCACAACCTATTGTGGAGTATCTTTTTTTACATATTGTTCTATAGCGTTTTCCAAAAGAGAGTGCTTTATTTTGTAGTGAGTTGCTTGCCAAATTCCTTTCCCACCCTGCAGGATTATTAGTTGAGGAGATTCGTGCTTCACTTGAAGATCACAGGCAATAGCATTTGAAATTACCCGATCCATTTGTACAATGACAAGATATTTAGGCAATTCCGTTTGTAATTCTTTATATTCCTTTAATGCTGAAATACTACTTATACATGTCATGCTAATTTTTAACACAAGACAAGGTTTGAACTTCGATTGCTCTAAAACCTCGCACCATTTGTTTAATGTCGTTATTCGTTGCATTTAGTAACCCCCTAAACAGATTATATACTACAAGGGGTATTTTAGGTTACAAAAAAACACGAGACTACATACGTGCTCGTGCTTAAAATTTTCTATTTAAATGCCTTCCGTATTCATGAATACTAGACGCCAGCCATCAGGGTCTTCAATGGTTACCCCTTTCTCAGCCCAATATGGATTTTCAGGCTCAACTTCGGGATATCCCATGAGCGCAAGACGTTCGGCAATATGACGAATGGTATCTCTGTTTGGGATATAAAGTACGAGAAGATTGTCCTTACTTGGTGCTGGACAAGGGCTACCGTCACTATGCTCAGTAAATTCTAAGTGATAACCTGCATCTGGAAGACCAATCATTAAACCATTATAGCCACGATGTTCTGTAAACGAACCAATTTTCTTTAATCCGACACCTTCACAGTAAAATCGTTCTACTTCCTTTAGCTGATCGGTTGGTCTTGCCACACGCACCTGTGCGACTGCTAATTCATTTGTCCATTGCTGTTCCATTGTTATGAAATCCCCTTTTAGACTATTGTAAAATGAGACCATAACGCTGGAAACAGTCCTAAGTCTGAAGTTATTGGATAAGAGCAACGCTAAAAGAAGCAGCTGTTTTCTCTTTTACTTCCTCTAAAGAAACACCATCTGCTAATTCTATCAGTTGCATGCCCTCTTTCGTAAAATCAAATACAGCCAAATCTGTAATTAAACGATGTACGACACCTTTACCCGTTAGTGGCAGTTCACATTGTTTTTTTATTTTAGATTCACCATTTTTATTCACATGCTCCATGACGACAATCACTCTCTTTGCACCAACGACAAGGTCCATTGCCCCACCCATGCCCTTCACCATTTTCCCCGGAATCATCCAGTTAGCAAGGTCTCCTGTTTCAGATACCTCCATACCTCCTAAGATGGCAAGGTCAATATGTCCACCTCGAATCATCGCAAATGATTCTGCACTGTCAAAGAAGGATGCCCCTGGAACTGCCGTAACTGTTTCTTTACCTGCATTGATTAAATCAGGATCTATTGCATCTTCTACTGGATAAGGACCAATACCGAGAAGACCGTTTTCGGATTGTAAGAGTACGTCATAATCGGTTGGGATCGCATTCGCAACAAGTGTTGGAATACCTATGCCTAAATTGACATTCATACCGTTGGCTATTTCTTTTACTGCTCGGTTAACAATTTTTTGTCTTGTATCCATCATGCTTCCCCCTTCTTCACCGTTAAACGCTCAATACGCTTCTCATAATTTTCACCTAATAATACACGTTGTACAAAAACCCCTGGTGTATGAATATGATCAGGATCTAGCTCGCCTACTTCTACAATTTCCTCCACTTCAGCTATTGTAATTTTCCCTGACATAGCAGCTAATGGATTAAAATTGCGTGATGTTTTTCTGTAAACTAAATTTCCTAGCTTATCGGCTTTCCATGCTTTGACCAGCGCAAAGTCAGCAACGATACCTTCTTCCAATATATATTCTTTGCCATCAAAAACCTTCACTTCTTTTCCTTCAGCAATTGGTGTGCCAACCCCTGTAGCTGTGTAAAAACCAGGAATTCCCGCTCCACCTGCACGCAAACGTTCTGCAAGAGTTCCTTGCGGTGTCAACTCTACTTCTAGCTCACCACTTAAAAATTGTTGTTCAAAAATCTTATTTTCTCCTACATAAGAAGCAACCATTTTTTTTATTTGCTTGTTTGCTAATAGTAGACCCAATCCCCAGTCATCTACACCACAGTTGTTACTGACAACGGTTAAATCCTTAGTTCCCTGCTGCACTAATGCTGCGATTGATTTTTCGGGTATACCACATAGCCCGAAGCCACCTACAGCTAATGTATCTCCATCCTTAATATCCACAATCGCCTCTTCAAACGAACTCCATACCTTGCCATTCCCCATCTCGAAACCTCCCTGAATTGCTCGTTTATTAAGGAAAATTCTACATCATTGCTATTTTACAAGTAAAGGAATTAATTAGAATACTACTTATTCCTATATCGAATAAATCTATTTTCACCATTCCTACCTATCATTTCAAGTAACTGTTTTAATGCATAAGATTGATAGGCATTTTTCTTCGTAATAATCCCTAAACGCCACGGCATTTCAAAATCATTTAATGGAATTATTTTCACATTGGTATTTGTTTGCTTAGCTGCAATGGAGTGGGGTAACAATGTAACCCCTAAATTGGAGGATACTAACTCTACAATCAAGTCCCACTGTGAACTTTTATAGCCGATTGTAGGTGTAAAGCCAACACTTTCACATGATTTAATTATATAGTCGTGAAGCGTGAACTCCTCTGCAAAAATAATGAACGTTTCATTTTCTAAATCTTGTAAACCTATGGATTCCTGGTGTGCATAGGGGTGAGATTCATTCATAAAGACATAAAACTGGTCTTCTATAAAGGATTGAACAGCAAACTTCCTTTCGTCTACTGGTAATACAACGATGCCCATATCAACATCACCATTTTCAACTAGCATTTCTACCATTTTTGCACCACGTTCGATAAGCGCTAAATGTACTTCAGGATATAGCTGATGAAATCTCCTAGCGATTTCAGGGAAAAATAAAGTTCCAATTAAAGGTGGAATCCCTAATTTGATAGCACCTGTCTTAATATTTAATAAATCGTCTAGCAAAATATGTAGTTCTTGGACAGCCTGCATTATTTTTTGTCCTTGATGATAAACAATACTACCTGCATCAGTAAGTTCTACATTACGCGTTGATCTGTTCAACAATTCAACTTGTAATGATGCTTCTAATTTTTTGATACTTTTGCTTAATGAAGGCTGAGATACAAATGAATCATGTGCAGCCTTTGTAAAACTCCTATGCTCAACAACAGCCATAAAGGCTTTTAAATCTCTTAATTCCATCACTATCTTCTCCATTTATTCGTATTTGTTATAAAAGCATCTACAAGTACTACCCTTTAGCAATAAATTCTCCATCCTTTCTTTTTAATCCTTTGCAATGTGTTGAACTATAAAATTTAGATATTTTCACCCCTGCCATTATACGTATCTTTTCGACTTTTGGAGAGTTTTTTGAGAGTTATATGACCTACAATCAATTATAAATATTGTCATAATTTATCAAAGATTGGAGATGTAACAGATGTTGAAGCAATTGCTTGAAAATCGAATAGTTAATAGGCATTATTTAGGTCTTACATTTCAGCAACATGTTTATGAATTAAAGAACTGTGAGGAAGTTTTAGGAGTGAAAGCTAAATCGCTACATATTGAGAATCGTCATATTGCTGTTGGCTATATTGCTGATGACAGTATTTTCTTTAAAAGTGCTCATTTCGGAAATACCATGGTCACTTTAACAGATGGAATTCATCAAGCAATTGTTCAGCTATTTGTACAACATTCTGGTGAAATTTGCATTGAAGTGAAACCTTATATTAAACATGCCAACATCGTGCCTGTTTATTTCCGGACAATTCTAGCTGATACTGCCATTGCCATTGACCTAAAAGGCGCATTAAAAAAATTCCTAGTAACTCATCATTATATGATTGAAGCAGATACGATCATGGAAGTTCATTATCAATCCATGCATCCCTATGTGCTCAAGAATTCTTATGCTGGGCATTTTGTTTTAGGGTGTACACCCGATGGTAGACAAGTAACAGGAGCCGAGGAGTATACATTAGCTAACCGTATAGCTAATTTAAAGTTTTCTCACATTATTATTCAGCAACAAGGCATACCAAAATTAATTGCTTTAAATATATTATTAACGTTTGTTATTACGAATAAGATTTTTGTTACTAACGAACTTTCTATGTAACTAATTGGATAGAGGATTTTACGATGTTATTTTCATTTATTTTATTGATTGTCATCATACTAGTAGCTTTATTTGTTATAAAATCTTTTTCTCTCTATAAAAAGCGTGCAGAAAAGAAAAAATTTTTACAAGAAAGACTTAAAAACCTTCTACTGACAAATATAAGCCAACTTAAATAAAAATTTTTCAAAGAGAAATGACCTTATCTTATTAAGTGCCAACAAAAAATACACCACCTTTATAGTAAAAAATAACTCTATAAAGGTGTGTATTTTTTAGTGAGCTTTTTCTAATGCTAATTTAATGCCAAATGCAATTAATATTGCACCTGTTAATCCTTCAATTACTGCCTTAGTTGATGGCTTTTTCATAAATGCACTAATTCGATCTAAAAGGTACACGTAGAAGATAAACCATAGCATTGTTAATGCTGTGTAAATTAGACCCATTATTAAAAAAGGGAAAAATGTTCCACTATTTCCATCTACAAATTGAGGGAGAAATGTTAGGAAAAATACTGCGACCTTTGGATTTGTCACATTTGTGAGAAACCCTTGTTTAAAGCAAGATTGGTGAGAATATTTGTGTTCTATACTTCCTACATCGTCTACAACTGGAGATTGTGTTCGAATTGTTCGAAGTGTCCACAAGGTCTTGATTCCTAAATAACATAAATAAACCGCACCAACATATTTTAAAACAGCAAATATATAGGCGGATTTTACAATAATCGCCGAAAGTCCAATAACAGCCGCACAAGTATGAATTAATAAACCGCAACAAGAACCTATGATTGTTTGTAAACCGCCCTTTCTACTTACAGTCAGTGTGTTTTTTGTTGCAATCGCTGTATCAGGGCCAGGTAAAATAATAAGTAAAATGCACATAACTAAGAATACAGATATATTGACCATATTACGCCCACCCTTTCTGTCAGAAAATTATAAAAGTAATTGTAACATACGCCAAGTCCAACAGAAAGATACAAAATTTTTCCGTTGACATATAACCATAGGGTGTTATATATTCATAACACCCTATGGTTATATTTTATACAGATTCCTCTGCTAGTGGACTTAATAACGTTGAAAAAGGAGTAATAGAACATGACTGAAAAATTACAGGATATTGTCAAAACAATTACATTAAATGCCCCTATCGAAAAAGTTTGGGAGACTGTCGCAACAGCTGACAAAATAGCTGCTTGGTTTATGCCAAATGATTTTCAACCTATCGAAGGATACGAATTCACTATTCAATCACCGTTCGGCCCATCACCCTGTAAAGTAGAACGTGTAGATGCACCGCACTTTCTACGATTTGCTTGGGATCAAGATGGCTGGTTCGTAACTTTTGAGTTAAAAGAAGTAGGCGAGCATACTGAATTTACTTTAACACATGGTGGCTGGAAGGAAGCTTCACATATTATTCCTAAAGCAAACACTGCTACTGAAGCCGTACGTACTAATATGGATAACGGATGGACAATGATTATTAATCATAAATTAAAAGAGGCTGCTGAATTCTAATGACTGAAGCAGCCATAAAGTATGATGTTTTTCAAGCAATTGCTGATCCCACAAGAAGAAGTGTTTTACAGATCCTTGCAGCAAGTGACAGACCTATTTCCAATATTTCCGAGCATTTTACGATTAGTCGAACGGCTGTTGTAAAGCATTTAAAAATATTGGAACAGGCGGAGCTAATCTCTGCTCAAAAAAAAGGTCGTGAAAAAATCTATACGTTGCATAGGGAGCGTTTAAAGGAGATTGAAGATTGGCTCCAATACTTTCATTTATTTTGGGATAATAAATTGGCTCAGCTTCAAAGCATGGTTGAAGATCATTAAAGCAGAAAAAGAGCTGTCTTTTTGTCAGACAGCTCCTCATTTAAAAGAGATAAAATAATCCTCCATTAATGACTTCTATTTTAATTTTTGCTTCATATTGCTCCTCTAATGCTTTTCTTTCAATTTCATAACACTCTGGTTTATCCTCTATATCCTCATAAAAATAATCCAACACACGTTGATCACGTTGCCATCGTTTTTGTGCTTCCGTTGCCCAGGAATGGTCATCCTGCTCAATAATTGACTCAATTGTAGCTTTCAATCTTTCCAGTGCTCTGGCAGGCTTAATAATATATTGCACATGAAATACATTTTCTTCAGGTTCTATGTTAAAGTCCGAAGAACAAATCCTTTCATGAAAACCCTCCTTGATGACGCCCGTCAATAAATTAATGCCAAATGAGTAAAGCATTTCTTTTGTACGATCACAGCAATAAGAAACTTTAAAGTTAACACCTAACCAGGGCGTTAAAATAACCTGCCCCATATCACGATCCACTTTTTCAAACAACTGAACATAAGCTCCTAGTTCCCTTGTAGCTAAAAATATCTGATTTAAACGTGGAGAGCCGTAATGAATAGCTTCCCCAAATAAATTACCAGCCATTGCTGTTTGATTTGTAATAAAGGTTACTTGGGCTGGGTTTGGTTCGCTATTCGTTGCTTCAACATATTGCCAATAAAATGGCCTATTCATAATTCTTTTATCTATGTCTATCGTTAATTGAACGGTTAGATAATGATTCTCTTCTCCTAAAATTGCACAGTCATTCTCCATAAAAAATTCCTTTAAATAGTGGTGAACTTGCTGTGGATACATAGCTGCACCTCCCTACCTTATACAGATTCTTTAAAGTTTGTTAAAATGGCATCTAAATCGCCAACCACCTTCTCGAACACATCAATTTTTGTATGAAGCAATTCCAAGATTTTCTCTTCAATTGTATGTTCAATGGCAAGATTATAAATATGGACATCATGCTCCTGTCCCAAACGATGGACACGACCAATACGTTGCTCTAGCTTCATTGGATTCCAAGGTAGATCATAGTTGATTACATGATGACAAAATTGAAGATTTATCCCCTCTCCACCTGCCTCGGTAGCGATGAGCACCTGTGCTCTTTCTTTAAATAGGTGCTTCATATAATCTCGTTTACTTTTATTAAACTTACCATTAAATAGCACACTTGATATGCCATTAGAATGTAAATACCATTGTAAATAAATTTGCGTAGCACGATATTCTGTAAAAATAATAACCTTGTCATTTGCTTGTTTAACAATTTCCAATGTCTTTTCCGCCTTTGAATTCACTTCCAAGGTCATTAATTTAGTAATAATTGCTTCAATTTCTTGTGGTTGTACATGATCATCTAGCATATTCGTTAATGTTAATGCCGTAGCTTCCTTGCTACTACACATTTCTTTTTGCAACGTAATTAATGAAAATGACCCTGTGTTTTGAAGGTTGCCAAGCATTTCATAAACTTCTCTTTCTTCGTCCGTAAATGTAATCGGTACAATTTGAACACGACGATTTGTCCAATCAATCCCCGTATCTTCCCTACGATTTCTTACCATTACCTGATTAACCAACTCTTTTAAATAATCATCATGTTCTAAATCATGCTTGCTAGCAGAGAAAGCCGATTGGAAGGCATCATAATTACCAAGATGCCCAGGCTTTAATAAGGAGATTAAATAATACAATTCAAAGATATCATTTTGAATAGGTGTGGCAGTTAATAATAAGCAGAATTTTTTCTTTAAGCCTTGTACAAACTCGTAAATTTGTGTTTTATTATTTTTTAATTTATGTGCCTCATCAATAATTATCATGTCATAATCCTGCTCATAAATGCGCTCTCTATGTGGACTCTTTTTTGCCGTATCCATACTCATAATGAGGACATCATAGCGCTCTATCGGGCAATTTTTTTTATATGCGACGGCAGGAATATGAAATTTTATATTTAACTCTTCAATCCACTGATTAATTAAAGAAGCAGGTGCTAAAATTAATGCTCTTTTCACAAGACCTCGAATAAGGTATTCCTTTAAGATTAAGCCCGCTTCAATTGTTTTACCTAGCCCCACCTCATCAGCTAAAATAGCTTTCCCATTCATACGTTCAATAACTGTTTCGGCTGCTTCTAACTGGTGTTTCAAAGGTTGTAAATTAGGTAAATACTTTGTAGCCTGCAATCCTGTAAAATCAGGAATTAGTTTCATTTTCACAATATCATAGTTCATCTTGTACAATGTCCAGCTATCCCATTTTTCAAGATGATTTAATCGATCGATAAAGCCCTCTTCCCACTCGGACGACCTTTCTATTTTCATGATCATCACCCCATGTCATTTTTTCTAGTTTAGGGTGTCCAAAAAAGGAAAAGCTATGTTATTTCTAGATGAAAAACACCTAATGAAAGTTATTTTTTCATTAGGTATTTGTTAATTCATATATTTACGGAATTGTTTTGGAGATTTTTTCAGCAAATTCTTTAATGATAAATGAGAGTTTCTCAGGTACATTTTAGATTTTTTGAGTTGACGAACATTTTTTTCTCTAATAGATAGACTCTTTATTAAAATGTTTCGCGATATCCATGACAATCATATTCTCTGTATAATTTTCTTATATATACTCCATAATCAGCGTTATGTTTTCTTTTTTATATTGATAGTCCATCAGAAGTATTTCTTCTAAAATATACATCAAGACAAAAAGAAAGGAACACCAATAATATATTAGTGCTCCTAAAATCGATTATTTTAAACTTTCCTGTAATAGCTTACGATTACGTTGTTTGAAAATATCATTATGTGAGGAAACGATACCTCCCTCAGAAGCATCAGGTTGAATATACTTCTTCGCACTATTCACTGCATGAAGTGCATCATGAAAGGCTGCTGCAATTAAATGAATTTTACCATCATGGCTCAAAATATCACCCGCAGCATAAAGGCCTGGGATCGATGATTCACTATTAATCGTACCAGCGATAAAATAATCATTTTTGCGCTCAATGGCTAATGGACTATTATCTAACAATTCTTTATCACGCACATACCCATGACTAATAACAACTTCATCAACAGGAATTTCTGTTACAGTCCCAGTTTCATGATTTGTTAAAGCAATAGCTTTAATCATTCCTGCTTGATCGTCTGCAATCAGCTTAGTAATTTCAGAATTGAAATGGCATTCGATCGAACTATTTGCAAGCTCTGTAATTTGAGCCTCATGTGCAGACAATGTATCTTTTCGATAAGTTAAATAGACCTTGGATGCTACCTCCGTTAATTCTAATGCCCAGTCTACCGCTGTGTTACCACCACCAGAAATAATAACTGCCTTATCTTTAAATTTTTCATAGGATTTAATTGTGTAATTTAAATTAGATACTTCAAAGCGTTCAGCCCCCTCAATTTCAATTTTTTGAGGATTTAGGATGCCACCACCAATAGCAACGATAACTGTTTTGGAATAATGAATATTCCCTGACTCTGCTGCGATGACAAATATACCATCTTCATTTTTAGCAATGGACAGCACTTTTTCATTTGTATAAATAGAAGGATTAAAGGTTAAGGCTTGCTCAACTAATTGTTTAATTAGTTGCCCCCCTGATATAGGCGTTACACCTCCCACATCCCAAATCATTTTCTCTGGATAAACATGAATTTTACCGCCTAGCTGTGGTTGTGATTCAATTAGCTTGGTTTTCATTTCACGTAAACCACAATAAAAGCTTGAATATAAACCCGCTGGCCCACCACCAATAATGGTTACATCATACAATTCTTGTTCTAACAATTCCTAACACACCTTTCATTTGGTCATTACTATCTCAACAATTGGACTAGCTCGTACTGCATAACAGCTCAATCGTAAATGTCTAAATGTAAATATTGCTTGGGAAAATCCTCCTTAACTCCATTATACGATAATGATAATCATTATCAAATAAAATTATAACAAATCATGATATTAATAACAGATGTGGTCACCTTTTATTAATATTTTCATTTATGTAATTAGTAAAAAAATAAATTTATGTATTTGTCCCTAAAAATTTTCATCATTATGCTTTTGCACTATTCATTCTAAAAGCAGATTATACGTTTTACTTACTTTTTGATACACTATTGGAAAAAAGATCGAGGGCACAATGAAAAGAAAAATTTTTATATTACATGAAATCTATGGAGTTAATCATTTTATTGAAGAACAAATACAAATATACAGCGATGAGGACACTGCCGTTTCCCTTATTTCACTTTATCCAGAAGGGCTTTCCTTTCCATATGACCAGGAAAAACAAGCCTATGACTTTTTCTTACAGACAGTTGGCTTTGATGCTCCTCTTGAGTTGCTTTCCCCAAAAATATTGGAGGCTTGTGAAAACTACAACGAGGTAATATTAATTGGATATAGTGTAGGTGCAACTTTAGCCTGGAGATTAACTACACTCCCCCTACACCGTGTCATTTGTGTATATGGCTCACGGATCCGCCAATACCTTGATAACATTCCATCTTGTCCAACTTTGGTTGTTTTACCTAGCCATGAAGATAGTTTTGATATTCAATCATTGAAGGATACTCTTGTAAACATACCGAATGTTCAAATCAAACAATTTCAAGGCTTACATGGCTTTATGGATGCCTCTAACTCAAACTACTGTCAGTTGAGCCACTCGCAAGCACTCAACGACATTCAATACTTTTTACAAGCTAGCAAGCTATAGGAGGAATAAACGTGGAACAAAATATTGATATTCAGGTTGATCCATATATTGAAGCAGGCAATGTTATTTATCCAAGCTTCCATCTTTCTCTACAACCTGGCACGATTATAGGCATCTATACAGATGTTTCCAAAATACATACATTAATGCAATGGTTTATGAAACGAGATGATACGTATACTTCTTTTCGTGAAAGCTCGTTATATGAGCGACTCACAGCGCGCGAGTATATCCAGTTCATTTTAAAGCTTTTTAACCGCCCAACTAATGAAACAGAGAACATATTGAAGCTTTTTAAACTTACTGAACAAAAAAACAATAGAATTAGTAAGCTTTCTAATAGTGAAAAACAGCGATTAAAACTATTGAATATGTACCTACATCCGGCATCTATTCAAATTTTAGAAGAACCCTTTCAAAATATAGATGAATTTTCAAAGCAAACTATCCAACAGTTATTAAAAAATCTCGCAAAAGAGCATAAAATTATCATTTTGTTATCAAATAATCTAGAAGACTTAATGGTTGCAAGTACAACTATACATCGATTAGATGGGGCAGACTTACATCCTTTAGACGTAAAAGAGGGTAGCCTTGAGCAAGCTCCAAAGCCTCTTGAAGATGCACCAATTCGACTAGATAAAATCCCAACAAAGAAAAATGAAAAGATTATTTTATTTAATCCACCCGAAATTGATTATATTGAAAGTGTTGAAGGAGAAGTATCTATTTATGTAGCAGGTGAAGCTTATCCATGTACTCTATCGCTAAATGAGTTAGAGCAAAAATTGACACCATTCGGCTTTTTTAGAAGCCATCGTTCTTATATTGTGAACCTACAAAAGGTTCGAGAGATTATTACTTGGACACGCAATAGCTATAGCTTAGCACTCAACAGTACAGAAAAGACAGTTGTTCCACTGTCGAAAAATAAATTGGCAACTTTAAAGGAAATACTCGGAATTTAGTAGATTTCCCAGGAAATAATCGACTCCTGTCACCTTTAATAAAATTCCATTGAAGGTTCTTTTTCTGCCTTTCACATGATTTTTACTGTGAGCCTTACCCTTGTTGTTTATAGTGTAGACATCAACAACAAACAGGAGGTTACACATGAACGCAGTGATTGATGTGCAACATTTGAAAAAAATTTTTAATAATGAAACAGCATTACAGGATGTTTCCTTTACCATTAAAAAAGGGGAAATATTCGGCTTTCTTGGCCCAAGTGGTTCTGGTAAAACTACTACAATTAAAATATTAACCGCACAAACAGATAAATCGGCAGGTAATGTTCTATTATTTGGGCAACATGCATCTGAAATGAAGCAAAGTCAAAATCGTAAACGTTTTGGTATTTTAACAGATAATAGTGGCTTGTATACGAGACTATCAATTGAAGAAAATTTAATACTTTATAGTAATTTATATCAGCTATCTCAATCTGCTGTAAAAGAAGCTTTGGACTTTGTCAATTTATATGCAGAACGTAAGAAAAAGATCAGTCAGCTTTCCAAAGGAATGATTCAACGTGTTACACTTGCTCGTGCAATTATGCACAAGCCCGAATTATTATTTTTAGATGAGCCTACTTCTGCTTTGGACCCAGTAAATACACAACATATATATAATGGCTTACGAAAATTAAATGCTATGGGTACAACAATTTTTTTAACAACACACGATATGAGCGAAGCAGAAATACTTTGTGATCGTGTTGCTTTCCTGCATAAAGGGAAAATCCGAGCAATCGGCGCTCCAAAAGATCTAAAAAAAGAATTTGGCTCTGACACTATTACAGTAGAGCTTAAAAATGGTGAACAGGAAATTATAGAAAATGGTTCTCAAGATGCAGAGAAGTTATTTCAATGGATGCAATCCGATCAAGTTACACGTATCTATACAAACGAGCCAACACTAGGTGACATTTTTATGCAAATAACAGGGAGTGATTTAGTATGAATATTTCAATGACACGTATTCAAGCTATATTGATGAAGGATTATAAGGAATTCTCACGTAACTATGCCGTATCAACTATGGTATTACTACCACTTATAATGGCGTTTTTATATAATCAATTAGGTGCAAATACTATTAGCATGTATTTTCTACCAATTAACATGACATTTTCCATAGTGACTACTTACGTACAATGTAGTTTAATTGCAGAAGAAAAGGAAAAAAACACTCTTCGCAGTCTTATGCTCTCCCCTGCCTCACTTGGAGATATTTTAATTGGTAAAAGCCTGTTTGTTCTAATTGTTACAATTGTATCTGTAACAATGGCTATTTTTCTAGTTGGCTACGAACCTGCAAACCTTTTTATCTTAGCAATTGCATTATTGCTTTCTGCTGTGTTTTATATTGCTCTAGGTACAATATGTGGTTTATTTGCTAAATCTATTATGGAAGCATCTATTATTGTGTTGCCTGTAATGGTTATCTTCTCATTTGGTCCTCTGGCCTTAGCTCTATCTTCGGCATACCCAATCTTAAAATTAGCTGAATGGCTACCAAGCTCACAGTTATTACTTTTAGCAGAGGCGTTAGAAGGTAAGTATTCTATGGCAGATGTTCTTATTCCTATGATTACGATAATTGTATGGTCTCTTCTTTCTTGGATTTTCGCAGCAATTATCTATAAAAAAAGAATGGTCGATTAAAGACCATTCTTTTCTTCAGGTAATAATTCCTTCTCCCGTTTTTCAATTTCCTCTAACGTATCTGCATACCATACACCGACAAATCTTGAAGGGACGGACTCCTCAAAATAATCACCATCATAGAAAGATAAAGGAAATAACATACCCTTTTCTATATATTTCTTAATTGTTTGATAGAAATGATCATTCTGTTGTGGGCTTTGTGATGAATAGGAGCTAAATTTATTGATGGGCTTTCCTAAAGCATCATGAAACATCAGCATTGAGGTTGAACCATTTTGGCGGAAATTTAAGTCTATTGCTTGAACATCACCAGCTTCCGTGACAATTAAATCAAAGCCTGCCACACCGACAAAGCCTTCCTCAACGCCACGTTCCATAATATGCTTTCCTACTTCAATTACTTTTTCGGGTACTTTATCTACAATGATATTCCCTTCGTAAATGCCGTTATCATCCGTAATTTGCTGGGAAGCTCCTAAGTATTGAATCCCTAGCTCCTCTGAGTAAACAAATTGACAGCTATAGTTGTCCTTTGTCTGTAAAAGCTCCTCAATAATTATACTTTCAGTTCCTGTCATGCGAAATTGTCGTAAACCTTCCGTTAATTCATCTTTATTATGACAAATGGTAACGCCATATCCTCCCGAGGTTGGCGAATCATCACCAGGCTTTAATACTACAGGGGGCTGCCAATTTTTAATGGCATCTGAAAGTCTATACGTCTCCACATTTAGACGACTTGGCACATATTTACTATCGATTAAATGATCAATATAAGCTTTTGTATTCAACTCATTAAATTTCTCCGCATCCATCCAATAACATTGACGATCCATATGCTCCAGGTCGTGTATATATTGACATACAATGGTCTTCCCTTCCTTACACCATGTTTGGATCTGTGCCAGATATTCCTCTTGAGTCTCATAGCTATAAGGCTGTTCTACCCATGGTAATCCTGCTAATTGATGAAGCTCTTGCGCCTTTTCTGTTTGTGTTGCTCGATGTACTAGCACGGGGATATCAGCAATAGCAACTTCTCTTGAGGTTAAAGCATCTAGCTTATGAGGATCATCCATCATCCACGGATTATCGCTATACGGTGTTCTTGGTGTATACACAGCATTATCACCATAAATTTGTCTTAACGTGTATTTAGGTTTCAAGTAGATTACCCTCTTTCAATTTTTCGGTACTCTACTCTACCCTCCCCTTTATTTTTTGACACTTTTTATAAGAAAAAAGGGTTTTACGGGTTATATAAATCCCTTTTTATACCTATTAACATCCCAATTGCACTAGTAGACTTTCTAAATGCTTTTTCACCTGTGGCCATTCTTCTATTGTAATGCTATACATAACGGTATGCCTAGTTGTCCCATCTTTGCGAATCATATGGTTACGCAATATTCCCTCTTTTGTAGCACCAATTCGCTCAATTGCCTGTTGAGAACGAATATTTTCATGATCCGTTTTTATTTGTACACGTTGTAAATGAAGATGCTCAAAAGAGTATCGTAATAGCAAATACTTACAATTAGTATTAATAGCTGTACGCCAGTATGCGGGTGTTAGCCATGTATAGCCAATTTCTAATCGCTGATGCTTGTCATCAATATCCATAAAACGTGTAGACCCGATAATGTCCCCTGATTGTTTATCCACAATCACAAATGGAAATTCTGTTTTTTCGTTTTTTGCCTTTAATGCGTTTTCCACAAATTTATTCACATCTTCCTTTTTTTCTATGGTTGTGGACATATGTGACCAAATTTCTGGATAACTTCCTGTCTCTAAAATTCCTGGTAAATCGCTCAATTCTAAAGGCTTTAGTTTAACCACTTCATTTTCTAATGTTATAAATTCCATTACACTTCACTCCTTTTTACTTATTTAACGGTAAAATTGATATGATATATATAACCAATTACTAAAAAATCAACCATACCAGAGGAGGAGGAAATTATCTGGAGCTCTCCATTATATTTACAGGCAATCTAGCGAAATACATTCAAATCTATGAAGAAATAAAGCATAAGATTATTACTAAAAAATTACTTGCTCATGAACAACTGCCTTCTAAACGAGCTCTCGCCCTAACATTGAATGTGAGTGTACACACCATAAAGGAAGCCTATGAGCAGTTACTTGCAGAAGGCTATATTTATAGTAAAGAGCGTTCTGGTTATTTTATTGCGCCCTTTGAATTTGATTGGCTACAGCAAGTACCCCGGCATGTATCTGTTCCAAGTAACAATATCCCTAACAATATACAATTTGATTTTACAAATGGACATGTGGATAACGAGGCTTTTCCCTATGCTGCTTGGCACAAGCTTATAAAAAAGCATTTTAATAGTAACAACTTATCAACAAGCCCTTGGGAGGGAGAGACAACTTTACGCACAGAGATTGCCCGCTATGTAGAGCGTTCTCGTGGGGTTAGCTGTGATGCTTCACAGGTATTTATATACAGTGGTACACAAAGCCAGCTTCAGGCTCTTTGTCATTTTCTTGGGTCTGCGATACGCGTTGGGTTAGAGGAGCCAGGATTTAAAAGAGTGCGTGCCGTTTTACAGCAATGTGGATTGTCCACAGAGGCGATTCCTGTGGACTATTCAGGGGTTACACTCCCTGCAACACCAATTCACATGTTATACACAACACCTGCTCATCAATTTCCATTAGGCATGATTATGACCATAGAAAGAAGAGTGGCATTGTTACAATGGGCTAACTCGAACGCGGGGCTTATTATTGAAGATGATTATGATTCCGAATTTCGTTATAAGGGGCTACCAATCCCGTCTTTAGCAAAAATGGATCAGCTTCAGCGTGTCATTTATTTCGGAACATTTTCAAAAACATTGCTTCCATCCTTACGCATTAGTTATATGATCCTTCCAAAGTCTTTAGTAGTGCCGTTTAT
This sequence comes from Lysinibacillus sp. JK80, assembly GCF_027557635.1. Classification (NCBI taxonomy): domain Bacteria; kingdom Bacillati; phylum Bacillota; class Bacilli; order Caryophanales; family Bacillaceae; genus Lysinibacillus; species Lysinibacillus sp. JK80. Next base: position 2,745,634 of record NZ_CP058997.1, read on the forward strand.
GACTTTTCATTCTGAGCAAAAATCGGTTGTCTCCAAAGTAGACCAACTTGTCTTAGCAGACTTTCTTGCACAAGGTCTATTCGATAAGCATTTGGCAAAAATGCGAACAATCTATCGTAAAAAACAACAAGCATTATTGACCGCCATCTCTTCACATTTTTCAAATGAATTTCAAGTAATCGGTGAAAAATCCGGACTTCATATAGTCATCAAGCTACCACAACATCTCACCGAGAGTAGAGCGATCCAGCTTGCTCAAGAGGTAGGGGTTCAAGTCTATCCATGCTCTACCTCCTATCAGAATGGAACAAATGAAACCATGATCATTATAGGGTATGGTGGACTGACACTTCAGCAAATAAATGAAGGAATTGCACTCCTTGCGTCCGTTTGGCAATAGCATGTGATTCATTAGTTTGTCGAAATCTCATTTAAATAAAGCGAAACTTTATATAGTTTTTTTCGTATTTAAAGTTAAATGGACACATAAGGGGATAAGACAATAATGGAGAATCGAGAGTTATTAGAGCAGCATTTACAAGAGATTCAAGTGTGGGAAAAAGATCAAAAAGATTTATGGTTTTGGGAGAAATTAGGGAGAATACCATTTAAATTATTAGATAAAATGACACCTGCCTTTCTCCAAAATAAAATTGCTTTATTGGTAGATGAACTAGGCAATTATATTCAGTCCGGTGGAAAGTATTTAATCAATGAAAAAGCCATGATACAAAAAATTCGTGACCATTCTTCCACTCAGCATATTATAACTATATCTGATATTGGTCAGATTCCTTTAGAGGACATGATCTCCCTCAGTGACAAATTACAAAATGAACGTGTGAAATTTGCTACTGTACAAGGAGCCTCTACTGGCTTTGGAGGCATCTTTACTTTAGCTATTGATATTCCAATGATTTTAGGGACTGCACTAAAAACTTTGCAAGAAATAGCAATTATTCATGGCTATGATCCGAACGATAAAATGGAACGTATTTTTATTGTAAAATGTCTACAATTTACCTCTGCTGATATTGTTGGTAAAGAAGCAATCTTACAGGAACTTTCTACTATGAATAGCTCAAAAAAGGCTTCAGATAACATGATTTCTCAGCTTCAAGGATGGCAGGAGGTATTTTACACATACCGTGATCAGCTAGGCTGGAAAAAGCTGTTTCAAATGATCCCTATCGCAGGGATGGTTTTTGGAGCCTATGCTAATAAAGGCATGATTCAGGATGTAGCCGAAACTGGTATTATGCTTTATCGTAAAAGACGTATTTATGAAAAACTTACTGAACTAGATTGTTGATCGACAAAAGATGACACTCCAAATATGGGTGTCATCTTTTTTGTGCTTTATATTTTAATAAGTATTTTTCCTTGGTGCTGACGACTTTCCATAAATTCATGAGCCTTTTTCATTTCCTCTAAGGCAAATATTTTAGCAATTGGCACCTGAAAACTGTCTTCGTTTACTAAAGAGAAAATATCCTGCGCCACCTGTTGTAACAGTTCTGGCTTCAAAGCTCTTGTCGTACCTAAGCTAAATCCTTTTATATTGCGGCAGCTATTGTGTAAATCTGCTGTTTTTATATTTCCTACTCTTCCTCCACTATTCCCGAATTGGACAAGAGTGCCATAAGGCGCTAAACAAGTTAAACTCTCCTCGGTGATAGCTCCTGCAATAGAATCGTACACAATATCAACACCCTGACCCTTTGTAAGTTCATTGACATTTGTACTAAATTGATCATATGTAAGTACATGATCCGCACCAAGCTCATAAACAATTGGGGCTTTTTCTAAATTACTCACCGTACCTATAATCTGTTTAGCTCCGAGCCTTTTGGCCATTTGGACAAGCATTGTCCCTACCCCACCAGAAGCAGCATGAATTAAGACGGCATCCTGCTGACCAATGGCCGCTATTTGATGTGTTAACATATATGATAAAAATAAAACTGTCGGTACAGCTGCTACCTTCTCGATTGGTACCCCACTAGGAATTTTAAAAACTAGTTGTTCCTTTGCTACTACAAATTCTGCATAAGCACCGTTTTTCGGGAATGCGATAACTTGGTCACCCTTTTGAAAACCACTGCTATCATTAAAAACTTCTTCAATTACCCCTGCAACATCTAAACCAAGAACCATCGGAAAATTTGCTTTAGCTTTATTACCTGTGCGATTTTTAATATCTGCAAAATTTACGCTTGTATGGGTTGTCCTTATTAAGACTTCACCCTCAGAAATAGTCGGTTTTGGACAATCAATAAAAGTTAAAACATCCGATGTACCAAATTCATTGATAATAATAGCCTTCATAAATTTCTCCCTCCTTGCTATGGTAAAATTATATACTATATATAGAAATGATGGAGGAATATTCATGAAAATCAAACCTAAGCACGCCATGTACAATGGTATATCCTACAATTTTTTTGATGGAACAAGCGATAAGGTATGTTTTATGCTCTCTGGCACGGGCTATACCTATGATAAACCTATACTTTATTATTCTACGGCATTACTGTTAGAACTTGGCTATGATGTCGTCCAAATCAATTATACATTTGAGCAACAGCAATTCGAACAGGACTCCCAAGCCATATCAAAAATGGTCTATCGTGTTGCCAACCCTATTGTAGAAAATAGCTTGCAATCAAAGCCTTATAGAGAAGTCGTTTATCTAGGAAAATCTTTAGGTACTATGCCTATTGTCGATTATTATATGCAGCAGACTCCTTCTATTCCTGCTCGTTATGTACTTTTCACCCCATTACTTTCTCTTCAACATACAATGACAAATCTATTAGACAAACATGCATTTTTGGCAATTGGTACAGCGGACCCTCATTATTCACAGGAGAAGCTAGCGCAACTTGCTACCCTTCAGCTTGCTGTTTTTGAGGACCTTAATCATTCACTTGAAATTCCTTTGAATGCTGTTTTATCCATACAGCACTGCCAATCGCTGATAACACAATTAAAAATCTTCCTACAAAATAATTAGTAATATTTTTATAGTACTATTTACCAAAATCGTGTACATATGCTACACTAGCAAAAATACATTGAAGAGAAGAGTAAATAAGGCTGTTCTTCCCAGAGAGCTCGGATTGCTGAAAACGAGTAAGAACGAATTATTGAAACAAGCCTCGGAGTAGCGCATTGGATTTTTTTTGAATGATGGTGCGACGGGAACTCCCGTTATAGAGTTACAGTATAAGCATAGGCTCTATGCCGTACTGAAAAGGCTATTATGGTGACATAATAGTGAACTAGGGTGGCACCACGTGAGTATATAAATTCTACAACCTCGTCCCTAAGACTAATCGTCTTGGAGGTGGGGTTTTTTATTTTGCAAATCGTCACTTTGCTTAAGGAGGAATTTATATGAGAAAAGCTTTAGAAAGCTGGCGTTATCCTGCCATCCTATTATGTAGTATTGGTGTTTCAAGTGTTGGCGAATGGATTTATTTTATCGCCTTAAATTTAATTGTGTTAAACCTCACAGAATCTGCTCTGGCTGTCTCTGGATTGTATATTGTAAGAGCGATCTCTTCCTTGTTCACTAATTTTTGGTCAGGAAGCCTAATCGATCGTTTTAATAAGAAAAAGCTAATGATTTTTCTAAATTTGGTTCAATCTATACTCATTGTCATACTCCCCTGCTTTTCTAGCCTCTTGTGGATGTATGTCCTTGTTTTTCTCATTACAGTAGCTAGCTCTATGTATCAGCCGACATCTATGACTTATATCACTAAGTTAATTCCTGTCGAACAAAGGAAACGTTTTAATGCATTACGCAGCTTACTCGACTCTGGTGCATTTCTAACTGGACCAGCAATCGCAGGTTTCTTGTTCACAGTCGGAACACCCTATATGGCCATATATTTAAACGCGATTGCTTTATTTCTATCAGCCTGTATAACGTTCAAAATGCCGAACATTGAAGCCCTTGAAAAATTTATTAATCGTACAGAAAAAGCATCCCTTTTTCGAGTATTGCTTCTGGATTGGCAAATGGTCATACGCTTTAGCTTAAAAAATTCCTATGTTATGGTAGTCTATTTGTTGTTTAGTGCTATCATCATCTTGATGACAGCTACTGATTCTTTGGAGGCTGCCTTTGCAACACAGATATTAGCTTTATCCGAAGGAGAATATGGGATTTTAGTCAGTATCGCAGGGGTAGGTGTTTTATTTGGCTCGCTAACCAACTCTGTTATTGTTGAAAAAATACCAACTTCTTGGTTAATAGGTATGGGGTCTCTCGTAACAGCACTGGGCTATTTAATATTTACCTCATCCTTTTCCTTTCTTATAGCTGCTATAGGTTGCTTTGTATTATCCTTTGCAACTGCCTTTGCGAATACAGGATTTTATACATTTTATCAAAATAATATTCCCTCTGAGAGCATGGGTCGTATAGGAAGTATTTATGGATTTTTTGAAGCACTTTTTATTATTATTTTTACTACTATTTTTGGGATTTTCGCTGAATGGATTACTATACGCTCAGTTGTCATTAGTGCATCCTTTATGATGGCATTTGTAGCTGTCATTCTACTATGGCTAAATATAAAACCTTCGAAAAGCCACTATTATAAAAGGTTGATAAGTAGCAAGCAACAGTAATCTCACTTTTCATATAAAAATTAACCATCTAATGTCTACTAATTACTGACATCAGATGGTTTTTATCGAAATAAGCAATTTTATATATACCCTAATTCAAAGGATAGCTGCTGTGCAGTTTTAAGGACTTCCTGTGTTATACTTTCTAATTTTTCAGCATCTGTATCATATTCAAAGCACTCTGCACTAATGGCTGCAATTATTTGTTTATTTGAATCAAATATAGGTGCTGCTATGGATACTGTCCCCTTTGTTTTTTCTCCAACGCTTATGGCAAAGCCTTTTTCTCTTACCTCATTGAGGCTCTCTATCAATTTTTCTTTCTCAGGCTCCTCAAGTTGTTGGAAAAATTGTTGCTGTACATCGCTTTTAGAAAACGCAAGTAATACTTTATTTGGAGCTCCTATAGGATATGGAATTTTTTCACCAATCATATCAATAATACGGACATTTTTAGGACTATCAATTCGATCAATAATAATGGATGCAAACTGTTTAGCAATACTTAAATAGATTGTTTCTCGAACATTATATGCAAGGTTTTCTAATAGAGGATGCGCTTTTTCTCTAATATCCGTCTCATGATACATTTTCATGCCAAGTTGCAGCCATGTATACCCCAATCGAAATTCTTTTTTATTCTCATTTCTCTCTACTAAATCAAAACTTTCTAATGTATATAATAATCTGTAAATTGTGCTAGTAGGCAAGTCTGTTTCATTAAAAATTTCTTGCACAGTAAAAAAACGCTTCGGATGCTTCGCCAGTATATTTATAACTAACATTGCTCTTTCGATTGATTGAATCATTACAATTACTCCCTTTCATTTCCCCATATGATCACTATCTTAAGGTTTTTATAGATCCATTTAGCTTTTACTAGGATCATTATGAAATTAAAATTCATGCAAATTATCAAATTTTTATGTACCTTCAATTTTTTACATGTAGCCCTGCTTTTAAATGTAGTTTCATTTTATTTTAACTAATTTTTATGCATATAAATAGATGCTACATGAAATATATACATAGTTCCACTCAATTAGCGCAGAAAATTACGAGTATTCATAAAAATCCAAATTGACAATTTGTTGTTTTGCATTTACGATGAATTTATATTCCACTATGTAGATTTAATTTCATATAGTGAAAAATATGTAACAGTAAAAATATGTATTTCTCTACTAATTATCTATTTATATCATCTTGAAAATAAAAAATTTTTCTATAAAAGGAGAAAAAATCATGAATACTTTTATGTGGGATACACCCGAAAAACTACGTGCCCTATTATGTGAACTTGTGAGCTGGGAAAGCCGTACATTAACGGAGGGTGAAAATAAATTTGCCTTTCGACTAAAAGATAAATTGTTAATGCTTCCATATTTTGAAAAGCACCCAGACTTGATTGAATTACATGATGCAGGACTTGGCAGAAATGCAGTGACAGCCTTCTATAAGCATCCAACCGCAACTGAAACCGTTGTGTTAATCAGTCACTTCGATACCGTGCATACAGAGGAATATGGTGAACTAGAGCCGTTAGCCTTTTCTCCAGAAGAACTAACGAAAAAGCTAATGGAACCTAAATACCTAAAAGATTTACCAGAGGCAGCTCGCATTGATTTGGCGTCTGGGAATTATTTATTTGGACGCGGCACAATGGATATGAAAATGGGTCTTGCCTTACACATGCAGTTGATTGAAAAGGCAAGCTTTGAGCAATGGCCGATTAATTTAATTTTAACTACGGTTCCTGATGAGGAAGTCAACTCTGCTGGTATGAGAGCGGCTGTTGTGGAACTGGTGAGACTGCGGGAACAGCATGGCTTAACCTATAAATTATTTTTAAATAGTGAGCCATCGTTTTCACAAGGGCCTTCGGATACGAATGAATATATTTATTCAGGTACAATTGGTAAAATCATGCCTGCTGCTTTGTTCTACGGAAAAGAGACACATGTTGGTGAGCCATTAAAAGGGATGACGGCTCCCTTTATCGCTTCCTATATGACACAGCATATGGAGTGGAATCCCCTTTTCCGTGAAACAGATTTAGGCGAAAGCACACCACTACCCGTCTCTCTACAATTAAAAGATTTAAAAATGGAGTATTCTACACAAACACCATACCGTGCGGCGGCACTTTACAATGTCTTTTTGTTAAAACGTACAGCGGCTGAGGTGATGGCTATTTTTGAGGAAGTTGCGTTACAGGCAATGGCTGCTTGCAATGCGCACTATCAGGACATTTGTACACGCGAAAATGTTCAGGGTGTGGGCAAGGTAAAGGTCTTACGCTACGAGGCATTATTGGAGCATGCGATCCATAAGTTAGGAGCTGAGGAAGTACAAGCGATTAAGCACCAGGTTCAGCAGCATCCTGCATGGGATGATCGTGAAAAATCCATTCGTATTGTGGATCAGCTCATGATTCGCTGTCAGGAATTAGCACCTGCCACAGTTCTGTTATATGCACCACCTTACTATCCAGCCATTAATTCATCCAACCATCCATTAGTGAAACAGTCGATTGAATTAATGAAGCAAACAGCTCAAACATTTGATATTCAGGTGGAGCAGATCCACTACTTTAACGGAATCTGTGATTTAAGCTATGTCAACTATTCAGATGTATCCAATGAGTGGCTAGCATTTGAACGGAACACACCTGTATGGGGCGATACGTATCATATTCCATTCAAAGAGATGGCGGCATTACAAGGTCCTGTCTTAAATGTCGGTCCATTTGGTAAGGATGCCCATCAAAAAACAGAGCGATTGCATGTGGATAGTGCGTTTAAAGAGATGCCTGTTATGATTGATACATTGATTAAAAGTTTATTTTAAATAAAAGAAACTTCATTCAAAATAGCTTTCATATCCTCTCATTTAAATTGTTACCTAATAATCTAAGATGACACAGTACAAAATAGAAAGAGGTTGTTATATGGATTTTGCCGCTTTAACAGGTAAAATAGCAGGGATTATCTGGAGTAACGCATTAGTTTATCTTTGCTTAGGAGCTGGCGTTTACTTTTCGCTTATTATGAGGTTTCCACAGCTGCGTCTCTTCAAAGATATGATTAAACAATTATTTAATAGAAAAACTTCGGCAAATGGCGTTTCATCTTTTCAAAGCTTTGCAATGGCATTGGGTGGACGTGTCGGAATTGGGAATATAGCTGGTGTAGCTACTGCAATTTATTTTGGAGGACCAGGGGCTATCTTTTGGATGTGGGTCATAGCCTTTTTAGGAGCTGGTGCTGCCTATATTGAGTCCTCGTTAGCCCAGGTTTGGAAACAAGAAATCGCAGGAGAGTATCGTGGAGGGCCAGCATACTATATTGAGAAAGGGTTAAAAAATAAGCCATTTGCTATATTATTTGCTATCGCTACAATTATAGCAACTGGTTTCACTGGTTCAGGTGTTCAAGCCTTTAATATTGCTGATTCAACTAAAAATGCCTTCGGGATTTCACCAATGATTACAGGTATTATTGTTTCTGCAATATTTGGATTTGCTATTTTTGGTGGTATTAAAAGGGTTGGAAAAGTTGCTGAATATGCTGTACCGTTTATGGCAACTGCTTACATACTTCTTGCATTCATTATTTTATTGATCAATATAAAAGATGTACCTGCAATATTTGCTTTAATTTTCAGCTCTGCCTTTAATTTAAATGCTGCATTTGGTGCTGTTTTTGGAAATGCAATTATGTGGGGAGTAAAAAGAGGGGCTTATTCAAATGAAGCAGGTCAAGGTACTGGGGCACAGGCAGCTGGTACCGCAGAAGTATCTCATCCTGCTAAACAAGGGCTTGTCCAAGCATTCTCGGTCTATGTAGATACACTACTTGTTTGTACAGCTACAGCCATTATGATCATCTCCACAGGCAGTTACAATATTGCCCATCCTAATGGGGGATTTTTGGTTGAGAATCTACCAGGAGTTGAAGCAGGTACTGCATTTGCACAAGAAGCAATTAACTCATTCATTCCTGGTTTAGGAAGTCCTTTTGTTGCTATCGCAGTATTTTTCTTTGCAATAACTACTATGCTTGCTTTTGGGGTATACACGGAAAGTAATGTTGCTTACTTATTTAGAAACAATAAAAACTTTGCTACTATTGCTATTGTCGTAAAAGTACTACTAGTTATCTCTATCTTTTTTGGAACGATTCGTTCCTCAGCAACTGCTTGGAATCTTGCTGATATTGGTGTAGGTATACTTGCATGGTTAAACCTAATTGCTATTATTTTATTAACAAAGCCAGGTATAGCTACATTAAGAGATTATGAAGAGCAAAAGAAGTTGGGGCTTGACCCAGTCTTTATTCCCGAAAGATGTAGAATTAAAGATGCAGAATTGTGGAATGAAATAACTGAAAAAAACTATCCAGATCAATTAGCCGCATTAAAAGAAAAAGTTGGCGACTTGAAATAATTAAATGAACCCTGTAGTAGTCACTAAGAAGTTGAAAAGTTGCTGCTATGCAGGGTTCTTGCTTTTTAAATTTCCATAGAATGAAGTTAAAATCTCTATCTTTCAGTTGGGAAATGCTTTACTTGATCAACTGCCTCTAATAATTTTTTTGTTACAATTTCTGATTCATCAATATGGCTTGTTAGAACGCGATTTGTTTCATCGAATAAGGCTGTCGTCCTATTAAATTTATGTATAACATCTTCGTTTGATAGCCTCTGATCTTTAATTGAAGCTAATAGCTCATTTATTCCCGTTTGAACATTTGTCATAATGTGCAGTAATTGATCAATTTTTACTGATGTTTTAGCACTTTTATCAATGCCTTCCGTTACTAGCTGCATGTTATTTTTATTATCCTCGTAAGCAAGTCCAATTTGTTCTTCGATTATCTTTGTTAAATTAGCAATATCTTCTGTGCTTGTTTTCGTATTTTCAGCTAATTTGCGAACTTCCTCGGCAACAACCGAAAAGCCTTTACCATGCTCCCCTGCTCTTGCTGCCTCAATAGATGCATTCAAAGCTAGTAAATTGGTTTGATTTGATATTTCTCCAATAACATTTACAATTTCAGCTATTTGCTTTGAGCGCTCACTTAAATTACTCATGCTTAAAGACGTTTTTTGAGACTGCTCTCCCAACGCATCAATCAAATGCTCTACTTCCTGAACAGCCTGCTTGCTTTCAACCGATAATGTCATCATTTGATCCGAGGAAGAGATTAATAAATTTCCTTTATCTAGGGCATTTTCAGAAATTTTATTGGAGTGAATTGTGCTATCCTCAACTTTATTAAACTCTCCTACAATATCTGCGACCATTTCTCCTAAAATAGTATGCTGGTCATTTACCTTGTTATGTTGTTCAATAGTTTCAATGATTTCCTTATGTAACTCATTTAAAAAAATTTGAAATTCATGATCTTTCTTATCCAGCTTTGCATTCAGTTCATCAATTTTAGCCTTAAATTGCTCTATATCTACTTTTTTTGATTGGAACATTGTTAACACAGCCATCACCTCAGAAAATAGAATATTGAATATGTATTTATTTTACTGGATTTAAAGTAATTAATATACATCTTTAGAAAAAAACAAACACTCACTACTAACAACGACATAGCGTGATAGTAGTGAGTGTTTTGTTTTTTAATAGGCTAAACCAAATAAAGCTTTAATATGTGTTAAGTAACGAATATTAGAAGCTTCTTTCATTAATGTTGCAGGAAGGCCTTTAAGCTCTGTGTTGCTCGCACCAATTGTAGCAACAGCATCTTTACGACCTAAGCTTGCAAGTGTGCCAGAGTTTACAGCTGAGAATGCTTTCATGTCTTGGTTTTTGTATTGTGCAAATACATTATAACCAGCACATTCACCCATTTGCCATGCAACTTGTGCTGTTGGAGCGTATAGTGGACGACCTCCATCAGCTGGTAGTGCAACAGATGCATCACCAATAACAAAGACATCTTCGTGAGACGTAGATTGTAAGAATTCATTAATAGTTGCTTTTCCACGATCAGCAGCTAGACCTGATTCGCCTACGATTGGAAGTGGAGCTACCCCACCTGTCCAAACAAGTGTATTTGCAACAATTGGTTCACGGTCTTTTAAAGAAATAACGTTGCCGTCAACACCTGTTACTGGTGTACCTGTAATAAATTCTACGCCACGTTTAGTTAAGCTTTCAGTAGCGCGTTGGATAAGTGTATCTGGAAGAACTGGCAAGATTTTTGGACCAGCTTCAACAAGTTTAATTTTAAGATCAGCAAAATTAACACCATGTTTTGCAGCGATTTTCGGGAAGTTGTCCACGATTTCACCAACAAGCTCAACACCTGTTAAACCGCCACCACCAATAACGATTGTTGCATCTGCTTCATCTTTAGATTGTGCATATGCTTTAATGCGGTCTTCAATATGTTTGTTGATTTTATTGGCATCATTTACTGATTTAAGAACCATAGAGTTTTCTTCTAATCCTGGGATACCAAAGAATCCAGTTTGGCTACCTAAAGATACTACAAGTGTGTCATAAGTTAATGTATAACCATTATCTAAATCAACTTTTTTAGTATCTACATTAAATTTTGATACTTTCGCAATGTGTAGGTCGATATCTAAACCTTTAAAGATTTTTTTAAGTGGTAATGCAACAGCACCTTCTGCAATTGTACCACCAGCTAAACGGTGAAGCTCAGTGATAATTTGGTGTGTTGGGAATTGGTTTACTACAGTAATTTTAGCTTCATCAGCTGATAAATACTTACGTGCTGTTAATGCAGTTAAAACGCCAGCGTAACCTGCACCTAAGATGACGATTTCTTTTGACATGATTAATTAATCCTCCGTCCTTACGAATTGAATTTACCTTGAGTCTTATTTGGCTTTGCGTTCTGAGCTTACTTGTAAGAAAGCATTAACAAAACGGAAAACATTTTGAACTTGAGGGTCTTTTAACATTTTCACAAGACCGAATAAACCAATTACCTCATGGCTTTCAGATGCACGGTCTTTCGCTTCAATTGCAGTTGCTGCAAGGTTTTTCGCAGAGCCCACTACAGGACCAGCGATTTCTGTTACTGCTCCAACAGTATCGTTTTTAAGCACTTCGTCTGTTGCAACAGCTTGAGCAAACTCATATGATTTCGTTAATAATGTCATCATTTCAGTTAACTTTGGTAATTGCTCAACTAAAGTTGTTAGTGATTCTTGAACTTCAGGCTTTAATAATTGATCTAGTACATCTAATTGCTCTTTACTCACAGTTACTTGTTCAGCCTGTGTTTGGTTATTCGTTTCTGACATTTTGAACTCTCCTTTGCCATCACTAGTACTATTTTTTATTGCTTACATGTAAAAAAGACCATTAAGGTAAAACTTAACAGTCGTTACAGCGTATATCTTACACAATCACCAGTCACAAGGGCTGGATAGCGATTCGTATGACTTGTTATTACAATGTTTACTTTAAATCGCAAAAAGCGCATCATAATACCATCCTTATCTTGTCTTGGTGACATTACAACCTTCATTATAAGACTGTTTGTACATTATTTCAATGAGCTATATCACAATTTCGACAATCTTTTCAAAATTCATTGATTTCATCAACTATTAACTGTCTTGCTATAATAAATTTTCCAACGCATCATAATTTTTATTGATAATTCCTTTTCCTGTCATCTCTATATCCCCTTCTCTTTGGAATAAACGACGGCTTTAGGTTTCTCTAGTAATATTCAATAAGGACGCTATATCTTTTTTGTTAGTGTCAATAGAAATGTATCCCTCTTGGCTAACAAAGTAGATTTTAGAATATAGGAGCTTTTTTTATTTTAATTTAATGACAATAACACGAACGTCTGTAACTGCTTCTAAGCTGTGCTTTTCAGATGGTTTTAAAGTTAAAATTGTATCTTGTGTTAAAATTTCTTCCACACCTTCAACAATAAAGCGAACTTCACCAAATTGAACAATAATTAGCACTTCATTGTCCGCACGATGCTCAGGAATTTTTTCACCTGCACGCAATTGAATGTTCAAAATATCTGCACCAGCGATACTCCCTAATTTACCAATATGTTTTGTCTTTTCTTCTAGCATTGCTTGGATTGGTATAATTGTCATTGTCATTCCTCCATTACACTGTTTTTATGCTATTATAGGTTCTTTTGATTTACGATGTTCCACTACTTTTTAGGCCACACCCCCACTATAATGAAGAATCACTCTGATTGTCTGTGACTTACATCACTAAAAAAGAAGTATCCCAAATGAATGAGATAGCTCCTTTTACAAACCTATTTTGTGTTAACGTTTTTCAACAGAAAGCCAGAAGAAATTTGTTACTTCCTTTGCCGTCACATCTACTGAGCCTAGCAAAGTTTTACCATCCCCATCTTTAAAATACCCTACAGTCATCAATGCCATAAAGTTATGAGCGAAAAACTTTGCATTTCCTTTTCGAATTGTGCCCTTTTCCATCTCTTTTTGCATAGCCTGCTCTATTGTTTGATACATACCATTTTCGGATGCTTGAACTTGTCTCAGCTGCGATTCCGATAAATTAATGGTAGCCTCTTTCATAAAATTTTTCATATCAATATCGATAGTGGCTGATAAATGAACCTCAACGAGCTGTTCGAGTCGTTCTTTAAATGGTTTAGGCTGCTCTAAAATTTGTAGAATAGATAGCTTGATACGATCCATCATAGCGATTAAAGCAGATGTATATAAATCCCCTTTAGTTGGGTAGTAGTAATAGACAGTCGCCTTTGTTACGTTACAAGCCTTTGCTACATCATCCATTGAAATATTTTTGTAGCCCTCTTTAATAAAAAGTCTTGTGGCCGTTTCAAGGACAATATCTTTTGTAGGTTTCGCATTTTCATCATGGCGAGGTCTCCCGAGAACACGCGGTGATTGTTTCAACAAGTTCGCCTCCTTAATTAAGCATTCTTTTTACGCATATTATAACATATTAATATTTATGGATTGATTAATTAACCTTCTAGTATATATAATTAAATCACTTACATGAAATGGAGGTCTTTTGATGAAAAAACATCCACTTGAGCAATGGGGCTCAATGGTTGCAAGTAAAAAGGGAAGATTATTAGCACTAGCTTTTTGGGTGCTATTAGTAGTTGTATTCTCATTTGCTTGGCCACAAATCAATAGTATAGAAAGTGAGTCAGGCAAAAACTTACCTAATACCGAAATGTCTGAGCAAGCTGCGTCCATTATTGCAGAGCAATTTCCTAATGATGCTGGAACACCTCTATTGTTGGTGTGGCATCGTGAAAATGGCTTAACACCTGATGATTTTTCGGCTATACAAGGTGTATACAACGAGCTGCAAGCAAAGCCCTTAGCCCATCAAACAATGGTTCCACCATTTGATCAAATGCCACCTCAGGCTTTAATGGCTTCCGCTTCTGAAAATGGTACAACAATTGTTACACCTGTGTTTTTTGAAAAAGGTGTCGCAACAGATATGCTACAGGATAGTTTAGATAAGCTGACAAAAATAATGGAAGGCTATCAAGTCCAATTAGATGATAAATTATCAAGCGATGCACTCCATGTGCGCTATTCTGGACCAGTGGGAATTGCCACTGATGCTGTCAGTTTATTTTCACAAGCAGATGTGAAGCTATTGATCGCAACTGTATTACTCGTTTTAGTATTACTTATTATTATTTATCGTTCTCCATTGCTAGCTATTATTCCTTTAATTGTTGTAGGGCTTGCCTATGGTGTGATTAGCCCGACACTTGGTTTTTTTGCTAAACAGGGATGGATAGATAAAGATTCACAGGCAGTCTCCATTATGACTGTTTTACTATTTGGTGCAGGTACTGACTATTGTTTATTTTTAATTTCAAAATATAGAGAAATACTCTTTGATGTTGAGGATAAGACGGTCGCAATGAAGCTAGCTGTTAAAGAATCGGGTGGTGCTATTTTAATGAGTGCCCTAACAGTAGTTATAGGTTTAGCGACCCTTAGTCTTGCCCATTATGGCGCATTTCAACGCTTTGCCGTACCATTTAGTTTTGGTGTGCTTGTCATGGGGGTCGCAGCACTTGTTGTCCTACCAGCAATTCTTGTCCTTATTGGGCGAGTAGCGTTCTTCCCCTTCACTCCTCGAACGGAGGAAATGGCCAAGAAAAAGGGCAAGAAACAGCATAAGCCTTCACATAAGGTTAGTCATAAAATTGGTCATTTTGTTACCCATAAACCTTGGGTCGTTATCGCTGTAACTGTAATCTTACTTGGAGGGTTGGCGGCATTTGTTCCGCGAATTCAATATACATTTGATTTGCTTTCATCCTTCCCAAAAGATATGCCGTCTAGAGAAGGATTTACATTAATAGAAGAGAATTTTTCGCCTGGAGAACTAGCACCTGTTCAATTAGTAATAGACACAGAAGGTACTGATATTAATATCCAGCAACAACTTGAAGCTATCTCTTATATTGATAGTGTGGCAGATGTACAAATTGGCGAAAAAAATAAGAATATACACTTGTATGAACTCAATTTCGATGCCAACCCTTATGCACAGGAGTCATTAGCTCATATTCCTGAACTACAAAAAGAGGTTATTAAAATACTAGAGGCACAAGGTCTAAACAACGCTGATAAACATGTTTGGCTTGGTGGAGAAACAGCTAGTCAATATGATACACAACAAATAACTAAGCGAGATGAAACAGTAATCATGCCAACCATGATTGCCTTAATCGCATTATTATTATTTGTCTATTTACGTTCTATTACAGCAACTGTTTATCTATTAGCGACTGTTATTATTTCTTATTTTGGGGCATTAGGCGCTGGATGGTTAATCTTACATCATATCATGGGGGCCGAGGCAATTTCTGGAGCTATTCCATTGTATGCTTTTGTGTTCTTAGTTGCTCTCGGAGAGGATTATAATATCTTTATGATTTCAGAGATTTGGAAAAAGCGCAAAACCACTGACCATTTAACAGCTGTAGAAGAAGGTGTTGTCCGAACAGGAAGCGTTATTACATCTGCTGGACTCATCCTAGCAGGTACATTTGCGGTGCTGGCAACATTACCGATTCAAGTGCTTGTTCAATTTGGTGTTGTGACAGCCATTGGTGTATTGCTCGATACATTTATTGTAAGACCATTACTTGTACCAGCCATCACAACAGTACTAGGTAAATATGCTTTCTGGCCAGGTAAGTTATTTAAAAAAGATGCCTAAATAGACAACACGGACATTAGCTAGGTATGATTGTCATACTTGCTCATGTCCGTGTTTTTTTATATTAATACTATAAGCATTTCATCATATAATTATAGTAAATTAACCTTATTACATTAAATAAGGAGTGGCATGTATGGATCTTCAAAAATTACAGCAACGTTTCCCATTATTAAGCCCCTTCTCAGGTAAAACTGATGGAAATTATGTATTTAATTTTGACAATCAGCTTTACGAAATTCCCATACACACAATGACACAAAATGAATATGAGCTATTGCGAATATTCTCAGGCCCCACTGTCTTATACGATAACAATGATATGATTTGGCTTGATTATTTTACAGATAAAACAGATATTGCTCCAACTAATCTTCCTATGCATCGTTTGTTATTTCTTCATTTTGATAAAGACTTTACAACACCTACATTATTGCGTTCAGTCTTCGAAGCTTTACTTGGGAAGGATATTATTCTGCTATCGCTTCAGCCACAATTATTTGTCATAATCGAATGTATCAACTACAATGAGGAGTTTTTAGATTTGACTCATTATGTTAATCCCATAATGGCAGACTTAGAGACTCATTTTAAAATTTTTGTTTCTGATATTATACACAACATCACCACGACCAAGGAACGATTTAACTGGTATGTTCACCTTCTACCATCCATTTGGACTTATACACCAAAGCATGTACTCACACAGCAAGAGCTTTTAGTGCCTTATATAACGCAGCATCTAGCCTATCATGAGAAAGAAATTTTTATCTCCTCTATCCTAAAAAAAGCCACTTCTCAGCCAGAATTACTCCATACAATTAAGAAATTGATTGAATGTGATGGAAACATTACATTAGCCTCTAAAAAAATGTATATGCACCGTAATACCTTACAAAATCGCTTAGAAAAATTTCAACAAATGACGCAAAAGGATATTCGGCAATTTTCCCATCGGCTAGAAGTTTATCTCGCAATTATTTTCTTAGAATCACTTTAAGACCAACTGCACAAATTATGCCTTCAACACTGTGCAAGCTTTCCATATCACTCTATTCTAAAGTCATTTACAATGAAAATATGACTTGTAAAGGGGTGCAGTATGTATGGCTGAATTACGGTTAAAGCATATCTATAAGATTTACGATAAAAATATCCAGGCCGTAACTGATTTTAATTTGCATATCCATGATAAAGAATTCATTGTGTTTGTAGGCCCTTCTGGCTGTGGTAAGACCACAACTTTACGTATGATTGCTGGCTTAGAGGATATATCAAAGGGAGAACTATACATTGACGATGTTTTCATGAATGATGTGGAATCAAAAGATCGTAGCATTGCAATGGTATTTCAAAGCTATGCTTTATATCCACATATGACAGTCTATGATAATATGGCATTTAGCTTAAAGCTACGAAAGGTTGATAAAAAGGAAATAGATCGTCGTGTTAAAGAAGCTGCTAAGATTTTAGGATTAGAGGATTATTTAAAAAGAAAACCAAAAGCTCTATCTGGTGGACAACGTCAGCGTGTAGCACTGGGAAGAGCAATTGTCAGAGATGCTAAGGTATTTTTAATGGATGAGCCTCTTTCTAATTTGGATGCCAAATTACGTGTACAAATGCGAGCAGAAATCCAGAAGCTCCATCAACGAATTCAAACGACAACGATCTATGTCACACATGACCAAACAGAGGCTATGACGATGGCTACCCGTCTGGTAGTGATGAAGGATGGCCTTATACAACAAATTGGGACACCTAAAGAAGTATATAATACACCACTTAACATGTTTGTGGCAGGCTTTATTGGTTCACCATCCATGAACCTCTTCCACTGTCGTCTAACAGATAACGAGATCCTTTTAGGCGAGCAAAGCTTCCCTATCCCATCCATGCATTTACCATTGTTAAAGGAAAAAAATTATTTAGGGAAAGAGATTATTATGGGTATACGACCTGAGGATTTACAAATGACTGATGTTATTTCCCCTTACACTTTCACTGCAACGATTGATGTTGCAGAATTACTAGGAGCAGAAACTTATCTCTATTGTTCTTTAGTAAATCAGAATTTTATTGCTCGAGTACAGGCTGATAACAATTTTCATCCATCCGACAAGGTTTTCCTATTTATGAAGGAAGAAAAGATCCATTTCTTCGACCCTCAAACAGAGGAATGTCTTTAAAGCCTGCTTCGAATCCATGAGTTCGGGAAGAGAAAGCCAGCTGTATATACCATTGATGGCAATCGAATTATGTTCAAACTTCTACATCTGGTAATTTAAATAAGAAATTAATTGATTTCTTCAAACGAATTAAAAGCACGCTAGGCATTATCCACCTAGCGTGCTTATTCTATTAATCTTATTTTGCCGCGGCTTGAATCTCAAAGTAAGCCCAATGCTCTTTAGGTATATCCTTGAAGATTTGTTCTGTGTCCTCAGTTGGTATTGGACGATTAAAGATTCGATTCAGTACCTTTACTGCCTGTGCACGTGTTAGTTTTTCTTCAGGTCTAAATTCACCATTGCCTGAGCCAACCATTATACCTATCGCACTTATGCGATTGATTTCTTTTGCTGCCCAATGTGTGACCGCCACATCACGATATGTTTCTCCACTTGTATTTATTTCGCAATACGAGGTATCTGTAGACCCTTCTACACATTGTTTATCAATCCATCTCACAGCAATAACCGCCATTTGGGCTCTAGTAATCATTTCATTCGGCCCGAATGAACGATCATGACGTCCTTGCATAATTCCTTCTTTACGAATATATTCAATATCGTTTTTTGCCCATGAAGTAGCTGTATCTGCATAAAATAGGTTAGACGCTTCTGGTACATGATTGTCACTTAGGTTTCTTGCCAACATTGCTGCCATTTGGGCACGAGTGACATTTACATTCGGACGGAAAGTGCCATCTGTATAGCCGTGAATATAGGAAGCAAAAGTGCTGTCTACCTCTATTGGTTCTTTCTCTGGTTGCACTTCTTCCTGCGCTTGTTCTACATAAAGTAGAGAAAATGTAGAAAAGTGCTCTACATCAAAGACTATACCTGTTTGCCCTCTCGTAAATTCTGCAAAACGCCCACGTATTATTTCAACTGTTCCATTACTATGCTCTACATAGACCATCATATTTTCTCGTTGAGCTGATGTGAGATTCGCTGGTAATGGTAGTAGCAATGTTACTTGACGGTTTTGTAGATTTGTGTCGATAGATATCGGCTGACCAACGAGTTTTATATTAGCTCCATTACCCTGTTGTAAAACTATTTCAGCTTGTTTAGCCCGATCCTCGATAGCTTTTTGTCGCAATGCATCCTTAATCGGTACAATTCGGAAGAAAATATCTTCATTGAAATCATTCATTGAAGTAAAAGGAACATCTATTTTGACCATTCCCATAGCTATACTAAAATGTGATTTGCCCTCTATTAATCGTTTAGCAGCACCTCTATCAAGTATCACCGTTGTTTCACTTGCTGGAGGTTCCATATTAGGGATCACAAGTCGAGATCTTTTATCTTCCTTATTCCCTAATATCCGAAGAAACTCGTTTGCATTTGCAACTGTAAAGTTTACTGTATCTTGAAAGCTACCGTTACTCAATACACGTGTTAACACGGTTTGGAGGAGCACATCATCTGGCATACTTTGATCTACAACATTTATCTTTAGCTGATTACTTGGTGCAACAGGATCAGGTGTTGGTGTAGGACTAGGCGTTGATGATCCTCCATCTCCTGGTACATTGTTTTTAGACCACAAAGCATACAATATCAAATTCCCTTTCCCCATTTGAATCGTTTGCCCAATTTTATAAGTAACACCTTTTCCATCAGCCTTCGTATTCCATCCTACAAATGTATAGCCTGCTTTCATTAAATTACCTGTATTGCCCAGTACTGTAATAGTGTCCTGGTTTTTATACTGCTTTGAATCTGTTGGTACTATCCCCCCATCAGACCCGTTACTGTCATACGTAACCGTATATGTTTGCAGTGCACTAGTCGTAAAATTCCAGGAAGTATTATTAGTAATACCTTTATACGCATTACCTGCTACATCAGTAAATGCACCTGTGTCAATTTGAATGCTGTAAGTGGTGTTATGGACTAAATCCAATGTAGGATTTACTGTCACAGTTTCATTAGTGATAGAAACATTTGCTTGTGTAACAGCAATTGTTTCGACAATTTGGTTATCTGTAGCATTTCTTATGACAATATTTTTACTAGTTACAGGTAAGACCTTTTCATCAAATGTAAATACAAGATTATCTGCAGGCTGTACATTAATTGCCTGATGCGCTGGGAAATAGGTTGTTATTTCAGGAGAAATTTTATCAAATATCACAATTGTCCCTGATGAAATCTCTGTTACCTGTAAGCCCTCATTCCCTGCTATATCTTGAAAATCAATTGTAAAACTGATAGGTCCATCTGAGTCTGTGGACTTTAACGTATAGCTTGCTTGCCATGTTTTAGCATCCCCATCACCTTTATCATTGACATTTGCTGTTTGTCCTAGGATTGATACATTCGGTGATTGAATGTCCTCACTTGTCTCAAAGTCGATTGTGATTACATCGTCTACCTTAGCAACTGTTGGGTTAGCATTATTTGAAGCCATTGTCACCTTTTTTACTGTTGGCTTTACGCTATCGACAATGACATAGCTTCCATCAGTTACATCCGTTACCTCTATTGCCGAATTACCTAACAGATCTTTAAAGTTAATTGTAAAAGGTGCTGTTCCCTCTAAATCACCATTATCTATAACATATGTTGCCTGCCAGTTTGTGGATGCTCCTGTTACAATAGCAGCTTTCCCCGAAATGGTAATTATAGGTGCTTGTATATTTTTATCTGTTTTCATTGTTAAGGTGATCGTATCTCCTACCTTAGCCTTTGTAGGATCCAGATTATTCGATTTGATCTCCACCTCTACAGCTTTTGGCAGAGCTTTATCAATCACAAATGTAATGGTTGTGGTATTCCCTGCACTATCTGTTGCTACCAAAGTATAATTTCCAGATGTACTTACAGTGGCTCCACTTGAAAAGGTTGCTCCATTCAGGGTAGCAGTTCCTTCATTAAAACTAATCGTTACATCAGTGTTATAAACACCGTTATTTGTAACCCCTGTTATGACTGGTGGAGTTGTATCTAGAACAATTGTATCTGAGAATGTATTTGATATATTGCCAGCAGTATCCCTTAGTTGCATATAAACTGTTTTACTACCTTCTCCATGGGATAAAGTCCAACTTTTCGTAGATATTTTTGACTCCCAACTGGACCAAGTAATACCATCATTCGAAAAGCGCATTTCTATCGCTTCTCCTTCTAAATCTGTTGCCGTCAAATTTAAGGTAACATTTATAGAACTTGTCGAGATTTGTCCACCGTTAACAATGATAGAACCTGATGGTGCATAATTTTTAGTAATCTGGATTGTAAACTCCTTATCCAACGTATTACCAGCCTCATCAGTTACTCTTATCGTAATTTTATAACTATTTTTCGTATCGTATGCAAACATTGCCTTTGTCTTTAATACATTCCCATCAATCGTAAAGAAGCTTGTATCTCCAGACTGTAATGAATACGTGAATGTTTGTGAGCTTCCTGTATCCACTGCCGCCAATGTTCCAACAGTTGTACCAATAGGTTTCTTTTCTTGTACAGTAGTATTATTGAGCTCAATATCAGTAGGTGGTGTACTATCATAGAATATTTGTAATTCATTTGATGCTTTATTTAATGCACCTCCACTAGTTGCAACAACCTTTTCAGGAATTTTGATTTTCACAGCTCCATCTGTAATAGGTGATACTAGGGCTGTATATGTGTTACCAATTCCTGACAGTGCTGTCACATTTCCATTTGTAACCTCTATATCCCCAACCGTAAAGCCTGTTACTGACCCACTGAAAACAATAGCTATAAAAATTGGAAGGCTATTTGTTGGACTAGGTTTATTTGTTGAAATTGTCACTGCTGGACGTGCATTGACGACTAGACTCATCGTATAGACAGTACTAAAATCAATACCATCGCTTACCTTAAATGTAAAAGATGAAGAAGAGCCACTTTCTGTAATATATTTTAAATTACCTGCATCTAAATTAGGCTTACTGATTGTCATACCATTTGTAATAGCTTCCCCACCATCAAATTGCTGATTATTATTGCTATCAAGAAAGAGCTGTCCGCTATTTGGGATAGTAGAGATTTGAATCTGTTGCAAAGTATCTCCTGCATCTTCATCAGAAAATGCGAAGGAAGTACTATTAAATGTATACACTTGACCCTCGTTTACATCTATGGTTCCATTACTGGATGTCGGTGGTTTATTTAAGGCAAGGGTTGTTATCTGCTGCATCGTATATGCACTCTTATTGCCATCGGTATCTTTGACAATGACATTAAAATAATAGGTTGTATTGGCTACAAGACCTGTAACATTAAAGGAGTTACTATCTTTGGTATAGCCGCCTAACGGTGTCCCATTCAATTCTATGGTACTAACCGTATCAATATTGTTACTACTAGATTGATAGACTTGATATTCTAAATCCTCTTGAGCTGTTATATCATCAGATGCTTTAGCCCAGTCCAGTTGTACGCCTGGGGTAGTAATATTTGAAGGAGTTATAGCACCATTTGTAATTGTTGGCGGATTATTATTTGGGATATCAATCGTAAATTGGGTAAACGTTAAATCCCATAGTCCCGCCTGTACAGTAGGTATAAAATTTACACTCGCAGTAATGACAAATGAGTTGATTCCTTCTATATTAATAGGAATATCATAAATAGGCTCATGATTTGCAACTGTCTTAAAAGTTACAGGATTTCCGTTTGGGTTTCCTGCCCCATCATACCCTTGAATTGTTAAGGACAATGCATCGTTTTCAAGATGTTTATTAATCGTATTAATTTTTATTGATTTTAAATCGAAGATCCCGCCTGCAAAGCTTTCCCCAGCAGAAATTCTAATTGATTTTGGTGGTGAATATTCATCTGCATCAAAATAATAACCAGCTGGAAATTGTGATCCATTGCTATACGTGAATAGATCAATACCATTATCACCAGGAATACCGCTTACTACAAAGCCATTATTTGTGTCATCTTTCCACGAAGCTTGACTTAAATCCTGTATACAACTTGGAAAATCTGGCGAATCGCATGCAGCCGCCTCCACTTTTAAAGGTGACACGAACCCTATTCCTACCATTTGACTATATGCGATTAACAGCAAACACAAGGTTATGGTTAATATCTTTTTTCCCATTCTATATTCTCCTTCTTGGTTTCACACCCTTCATTTAATGAATCGTTAACTCTTAGGAGGCCATTCACCATATAAACAAATAATAAAGTTCAGTCCTAAATATGGCTGCATATTATTATGTGGTTGACCTCCTCCAACAGCATTAACGGTCATTAGATTCATTGGTTTATTTACTTGAGGTGTATAAACAGGGATGCTGCCTTTCCCTTGCTGATCTGTCCATATTGCACCAGTTGGATCATTATTAGGGGGTTGAAGATTGTTACAATTTGCTAGATGGTTATGGCTAGGTATCTCATTTTCCAACAGTGTTACAGAGGATGCACCGCCCGTACTGCCTATAATTCTAGGCGTTAATCCTACACCTGTTCCTTGATGAATAGCTGCTCTTCCATTTAAATTTGGTAATGCAAACGTTGTTTTTCCATCTCCCCCATATCTGTTACCCAAAATAGCGTATAGTGCACTATTCGAGGCAATGTTTATTATCTGGCCATCGCACAAAGCCCAGTCTTTTGGTGCAAAATTACCGCCAAATATTCTAATTTCTCCTATATATGCTTCTGACACTTTGCCCACCCCTTTTTTCTAATTTCTTGATGGATAAATTCCTACTAGAGCTATGCAGTAATTAGCGACACTGTATGGCTGCATATTTTGATGTGACTGCGAATTTCCTGATGTTGACAATGCTTGCGTGTTCATATTAGTATTTGGTTGATTGACAGAATAAATATTATTAGCAGATGTACCCCACACATTTCCAGTAGCCACTTTCACCGTAGCACTTTCTGAACTACCATTAACAATATGTGTATGAGTTGGCATCTCATTAATTGTTAATACATGTACCTCTTCTCCTGCTTTTTGTCCACGTGTGATACTACTGCTTACATGAACTGGGACTCTTCCCCTTAAGTCAGGTAATGCAAATGTCGTAGAGCCATTACCACCATAAGTTGCTCCTAAAATTGAATACAGCGCTTGGTTTGTATTAATTTGTAATATTTGTCCATCACATCGCGCCCATCCGCTTGGAACTGTCCCAAAGCTAAATAATCGTATTTCACCTACATATTGTTCACTCATCCTTCAAACCCCCTATTCTGTTGGATACATACCGTAAAGAGCAATAATGTAACTAATTGTTAAAAACGGCATTACATTGTTATGAGAAGCGTTTCCTCCCACACTTGAAACAATGGCGGCATTCATTGTGCCATTTGGTGGTTGTGTCGAATATTGTATATTTTTTGCCCAAACAGCATTTTCTGGACTAGGGGTTGTGCCATCAAGAGAAGAAGCTTTTACCTGATGTGTATGTGCAGGAAGCTGTGACGAGATTAAAGTGACGGTTTCCACCCCTCCCATTTGACCATTGACAAAGGTAGTACCAGTAGTTGGATTCTGTCCTTGATGTACTACAACCCTGCCTTGAAAATTTGGTAATGCAAAGGTTGATTGACCATCTCCCCCATAGGTTGTGCCAATCAAAGAAAAAAGTATTTCATTTTCGGAAATAGATAATAGTTGACCATTACAAAGAGCCCAGCCGTCTGGGGCATAATCGCCAGCAAATAATCGAATTTCTCCAACATATTGTTCCATTCTTAAAACCTCCTTACAAAATATTGCTTTACCTAGCACATTACAATAACAAGGTTAAAATTAGGTTAAAAAATATATTTTTTCCAAAATGGACTAACCCACCTACCATTTAATCCAAAATATCAATACAATGTTGTTGCTTATAAGAAAGATTTAAGAGATAAAAGTGGGTAATGATATTACATCTATAAATATATTAAACTAAATACCTAAAACCAGAATTCGTTTTTATTTCTGAGAATAAAAATGTCAAAAGCTATCGAGAGAAAACTTCTCGATAGCTTTTGTCTACAGTCTGAACATACTAACACTAATATGTTTTTATTTTATTTTTTCTTTTAGCCACTTTTTTATGCAACCTTTGAATAACTGAACGTGTTTCATCTAAATGATCCACTGTTTGCTCATAGGCACTCGTCACTACCCCCATAAATAAAATATCAATGACGAGTAACTGCGCTAGACGTGAGGAAGTGGCACCACTTCTAAAAGTTGCTTCAACATTGGGAGAGATATATAAACAAATGTCTGCTAGGCTAGACACTAGTGAACTACCATAGCGCGTTAAACTGATTGTAGTGGCTGGTGTTTGGCTAGCTATTTCAAGGATTTTAGCCACTTCATGCGTTTCTCCGGAGAAGGAGATACCTACTACCACATCCCCCTTCTGTGTATTGACAACGGCTGTAGCTCCTAAATGCAAATCCACAAATGCCCTACTATTTTTATTGATTCGTAAAAATTTTTGATCTGCATCCATTGCTGCTATACCTGATGCACCCACTCCAAAAAATATAATTTTATCAGCTTGTGATAAGGCCGTTATGGCACGCTCTAATTCAGCAATATTTATTAAATTAGCTGTTTGTGTCAAAATTTCACTACTTTGCATCGTTACCTTCTCTACAATCGATGGCAGCGCTTCATTCGCCTCAATATCTCGATCTTCAACTTTAGCATGTTGTAAATCACCAGCAATGCGCAATTTCAGCTCTTGAACACCACTAATATTTAACGATTTACACAGCCGAATAACTGCGGCACTACTTGTTTGACTTGCCTCTCCTAGTTCAACCGCTGTCATTTTTATAGCCTGTGTTGGGTGTGCTAATATATAGCTTGCCACCTTTTTTTCGGAGAGTGGAAGCTTTTCGCACATTTCAGCAAGCATAATTAAACCCGCATTTATTTTTTCCATTTTTCCAGCTCCATCTCTAGATAAAAGGAAGTTATCCATGTACCTCCTTCATCAATATTTCTTTAGAGACACCGCTCTCCGCACATGCCCTTCTGATTGAGCAAGTAATTCCGTCGCTTCTTCAATCGTTGTATTCGTCAGTAGCACCACAATCGCGAGCTTTACTTGATAATTGTTTTGCTCCAGAACACTTTCAGCCTGATTATAAGAAACTCCCGTTACCTCACAGACGATTTGTTTGGCTCTCTCTCGCAATTTAAAATTACTAGCATGAACGTCCACCATTAAATTTTTATAGACCTTTCCAAGCTTAATCATGGTTGTCGTTGTAATCATATTTAATATTTGTTTATGAGCTGTTGCAGCCTTTAGTCTTGTAGAACCTGTTAAAATTTCTGGTCCTGTAATCACCTCTATTGCAATATCTGCATGCTTACTAATAATAGAATGAGCGTTGCTCACTAAGCTGATTGTTTTTGCCCCTAGTTGTTGAGCATAATTTAATGCTCCTTTGACAAAAGGCGTTCGACCGCTTGCTGCAATCCCTATCACTACATCTCGGTTTGTTAGCTGTTGTTTCTGTAGTTCAACCTCTCCTAATGAAAGATCATCTTCTGCACCTTCTATGGCAATCATTACTGCATCTGCTCCTCCAGCCAATATTGCCTGCACAAGCTTTGGTGATGTACTAAATGTAGGTGGACATTCTACGGCATCTAGCAAACCAATTCGCCCACTTGTCCCTGCACCAACATAAAATAATCTACCGCCTTTCTTTAGTGCATCCACAACAGCTGTGACAGCCTGCTCGATTTCAGGTAAAACCTTTGCTATGGCTAATGGTACTTTTTTATCCTCTTCATTCATCAGCTTTACAATTTCAATAGTGGACATTAAATCTAGATTTGTCGTATCTGGATGATAGCCTTCAGTCGTCAGTTTTGTCATTCGTTCCATTGAAATCAAATCCCTCCACACTATTTTTCATGGATACTCATCCAAGTTCCTTTTACCTTTCGTTGTAAAGCCTCTGTGATTGGAATTCCTTCACTGAGAAGTCCATTAACGAAAGCTCCTATAACAGGTGGCACCTCTGGTTGTATTAGTTGATTAGATATTTTAGCAAGCTGTAATTTTTCTCGAAAGCATTGAACAAAATAAAAATTTTCGAATAAACCTCCACATAGGACAATAGAGTCACCTTTTAGCTGAGGCTCTTTTTTCAACATTATTTGGATGAAATGAGTTAAATGATGAGCAGCGTGTTCAATAATTTTTTGTGCCCTATCATTATTTTGCTCTGCTAAACGCAACACCACACGAGCTACGGAGGCTATGAGTACACGTGGCTGTGGATGCTCATAAACATGCGTAATAATTTCAGTAGGATTCTTTAATGCTAGCTGCTCCATAATAGTCGCTGTAAACAGATCCTCATTCACGCCAATAGCATCATAATGTCGCGTAATCAATCGCAATGCCTCTTGCCCAATATAGTAGCCACTGCCCTCATCTCCTAATAAATAACCCCATCCTCCAACACGACTAACTTGATGATTTTTTCCAACTGCATATACGATGGAACCCGTTCCTGCTATCACAACGAGCCCTTGCTGTGTAAATGTGCCGCTAGTAAGTGCCGCTACCGCATCATTGGTGATGGTTATCTTACAGGAGCTAGCAGGGAAAAGGAAGCTAATCCATTGCTCCCAGCGTTCTTTATCTAACTGGCGATCGCCCCCTGCCACACATAAGAACACCGCAGCAATATCATTATTTGTTGCATCTATCTTTTGTAGTAACGTGGCAAGGAGCTTGATAATATGTAGCCTTACCTCGTCAGGTGGCGTTGATTTTATATTCGTTCCAGCTCCTTCAACAAAAGCCAGCACTTCCCCTTTTCTTGTCCCAATCACTGCACGAGTTCTAGTCCCACCACCATCGACCCCAATAATGTATTCCCTATTTAATGGCACCAGCCGTCAGCCCCTCCATAAATTGCTTTGAGGCAATAAAGAATAATAGGATCATTGGTAATGAAGCTAATGTTAAACCTGCAAAAAGAGAGCCCCAATCTGCCGAATGCTCACCAAAAAGTGACATCATTCCAACAGGTATCGTCCGTTTCATTTTTTCTGTAATAAAAATAAGTGGGAAGAAGAAATCATTCCATGAAGCAATAAAATTTATAATAACCACTGTTCCAAGGGCAGGTCTCATTAACGGTAACATTACATGCCAAAGAACTCTTAAGTTCCCCGCCCCATCTATACGGGCTGCTTCCTCTAATTCATAAGGCATTGTTTTAAAAAAGCCAGTTAAGATCAGCATGGATAATGGAATACCTGTCGCCATGTTCATCAAAATTAAAGACCATAAGGAATTTATCAGTCCTAAATCACGCATTAATATAAAGAGCGGGACAATCCCCAATTTTATAGGAATCATCATGCCTAATAAAAAAATAAAGAACAATGCATGATTCCAAGAAAATTTAAAGCGAGCAATATAAAATGCAGCCATTGAACAAACAACCACTATTAGTATCACAGATACAATACTGACAATTAGACTGTTTAGAAAGTATGTGGTAAATGGAATTTTTGCTAATAATGTACGATAAGTATCTAAGCTAAAGCTAGTCGGTAAACCCAATGGATTTTTATAGATATCCACGCTCTTTTTAAATGAAGATAAAATCATTAACAAAATTGGATATAAACTAATGGTCGCCACCGTAAACACCACAAGATAATAAAATGGTCGAACCCAAATAGCGCCTTGCTTCACTATAATCACCCCTTACATTTGAACATTCTTTTTATTGGCAAAGCGTAAAAATAGCGTGGTACAAACTAATATAAATAAGAATAGTACTGTAGCTAACGCCGAACCCAACCCAATAGCTGTTGCCCCAGAAGCGGTAGAGCTACCAAATGCTAAACGATAGAAAAACACAGCTAACGTATCTGTAGAATAGTATGGCTCTCCCATGGAGCCCTGCATTGCATATACTAATTCAAATGCTTCAAATGACTGGATAAATGTTAAAATGCCCATGATCATAATTGATGGCACCATTAAAGGCAAGTAAATCGTACGCAATAAAGTAAAACCCTTAGCGCCATCTAACTTTGCAGCTTCGACTAACTCACTTGGGATCCCTTGAAAGCCAGCAAGAAAAATTAAGACACCAAAACCTAATCCAAACCAACAATTGACTAAAATAATGGCGATTAACGCCGTGTTGGGATCACCAAGCCAAGCCTTTTGTAAAGTTTCAAGACCTAATTTCTCCAAAATGACATTTAAAGTACCAAAATTCGGATTTAGAATGAGCTTCCATAAGAAACCTACAACAATCACTGATAATAATCGCGGTAGAAAGAAAGCAGCCTTAAAAAACTCTGCACCTTTAATTTTTTGATAAATAATAAAGGCAAGAAAGAAGGCTAATCCATTCATAACAATCATTTGCACAACAAAATAAAGGACATTATGTTTAAAGGCATTCCAAAACATGGAGCCATAGGGTTCTGTCGTAAAAAGAGTCACAAAATTTTGGAAACCAATAAAATCACCACGAGCCATCCCTTTCCATTCAAAAAAACTATAGGATAATGCCGCTATTATCGGATAAAGCACAAACAACCCATAGATTATTAGTGCAGGAATAGGGAAAAGATGGATAGTCCACCTTACTCTCGATTTCCTCCTTCTTACTGATGGAGCTGTATATTCTCTTATCATGAGCAGCCTCCTTTTACTAATCATGAAACAACAAGACCCCTAAACTCCTTATAGCACTTCAGGGGTCTACTGACTTGATACTTTCATTATTTTTGAAATGGCGTAAACCAAGTTTTAGCGTTTTCCTGTACTTTTGTGGCAACCTCTTCAGGCGTTACTTTACCTAAATACATGCCTTGTAGCTCACTTTCAAGCAAGCTCTTTGTTGTTGGGTCCCCACCAGTAAAATTAGTTACCCACATATATGGCGTTGCTTCATTTGCAGTCGAATGACTAATAGCGTTTAACAATGCATCGTCAGAGGTAATACCTGGAATAGCGCTGATCATAGAAAACTCTTTTACAAACAAATCGCCAAACTCCTTAGTTGTTAAAAATTCTAAAAATACCTTAGCTGCTTCTTTATTTTTCGAATTAGCATTAATCGCAAATGAGCCATCTACCCAAGTCGTCACTGTTGTATTACTCTCTTTAGATGGAATAGGAAAATAACCTAAATCTAAATCTGGATTCATTTCTAATACAACAGGAATTTCCCAGCTACCTAACGGAAACATTGCCGCGTCTTCTAGTGCAAACAAAGTACGGATATCATCCATTCCTAAGCCTTCTGAATTGACAGGAAAATACTTTTTCAAGTCATTCATTACTTGAATGGATTCAATAAACTTCGGATCTGTAAAATCCTTTTCTCCTGCGAGCACTGCTTGGTAAAAGTCATTGCCCTCATAAACAGCAGGACCGACAATACCGTGTAGCAACGATAATAGCCAGCCTTCTTTTGTACCCATTGCAATTGGTGTAATACCCTTTTCTAATAATTGGTCATTTAATGCTATGAATTCATCCCATGTAGTAGGAATTTCAAGATTATTATTTTTAAAAATCTTCTTATTATAGAAAAATTGTGTAGAGCTTAAGTTAATTGGTACACCGTACTGATTCCCTTGGTCATCACGAGAAGCCTGTAATGCTTCTTCAGGAAATACATTCAATCCATTTAAACCGTTTATTTTCTCAACATAACCTGCCTCCGCAAGCTTCAATCCAGCTGCATAAGGACGTAAGTGAAAAATATCTGGACCCTCTCCAGCCTGTAATGCCGTATTGAGGACTGTATTATATTCAGTATTTTTAGTTGGGTTAAATGAAACATGTATTTCAGGATGTTGTTCATTGAATAAAGCAATCACTTTTTCATACTTGGCAACATCTTCTGTGCGCCAACTCCCTATTGTTAGCGAAACCTCTTCAGTTTTCGATTTCTCTTCATTATCAGGTGTTGTTGAGGTCGTTATTTTCTCGTTCGTGTTACAGCCTACCAAACCCACAACCAGTAATAAAAGAAGCAACAATAACCATTTACTCTTTTGTCTCATACCAGCAGATCCACCCTTCATATCAGTAATTTTTCATAAATCATCGTATGAAGCTTCTCTCTAATCCTTCCCATGTTTGTATTTCTCCCATAATGCACAGCATTCGTTAGTAAAATGACAAATGCCTTTTTTACAGGGTCCATCCAAATACTCGTGCCTGTAAATCCTGTATGACCAAATGAGCCCTTGCTCCACCTCCTACCAAAACAAAATGATGCTTCATCTCCTCCCCATACTTCAAACCCAAGTCCCCTCGTTTTAAAAGTTTTCGTATAGGCAAGCTCTAACCATTCATATGGAATTACACTTTGTTGCTTGATCCCCAACCAAATTTCCGCATACTTTGCTAAATCCTCTACACATGAAAATAAACCTGCACTACCAGCAATACCATCTAGTAATAAAGCTTTCTCATCATGGACTATTCCCTGTACAAATTGACCTGCCACCATTTCTGTAGATGCTGCAAGCCTTCTTGTATGCACAGGCAGTTGAAAACATGTATGATGCATGCCCCATGGCTTAAAAACCTCTTGCTCTACAAAACTTTTTAATGAAATGCCAGTAACTTCCTCAATCACCTTTCCTATAATAATCATACCTAAATCACTATATTGCACTTGTTCATTTGGCTGCCATACTACATCACTTGCCAGTACCTCCTGCAGGATGTCACGCTTATGATGTCTTTTAACTACAGGTGTTAAATCTGCTGGCAATCCTGAGCAATGCTGCAATAAATGCTGGATTGTAATAAGAGGATAATTAAAATCAGGCAAATAGGTTTGGACTGGATCTGTTATATAAACTTGATTTCGACTCATCAGGAGTAAAATAGCTGGGAGTGTTGCGACAACTTTTGTTAAGGAGGCTAAATCAAACAACGTATTACTTAAAATAGCTTGCTCGCTGCCATCCTCAGCAGTATAGGCTCCATAATTGCATGAAAATAGCCTTCTTTCTTGCTGCTGAACAATTAATACAGCACCTGGAATTTTCTGTTCTTTCACTAAGCCAGTTATATATGCATCTACCAAGGAAGCACCCCACTATTAAATATCTAAATTTTCTGTAAATTAGTATTATCATATAAAATAAAATGATGAAAAATTACACCAATCCTAAAATTTTTTTTCATGTGTACTCAATAAAAAAAGCCCTGGCTAGGGCTACTTTGATTATTTAGTTGGTTTTTTTAAATCCATTGACGCTGCTGCGCTTTCAACTTTTACGCGTTTCAAGAAGAATGCAAGTACCACTGCAATCACTGTTATACCAGCTGCAATTAAGAAGGAATGCGTAATACCATCTAATAAGGCGGTTTGCATAATCTGATCTTGCATTTGTTGCATTTGCTCTGCTGTAGGCGTTGCTCCTGATTGTGCAGCATTCGCTTTGGCTTCTGCAATTAATTCTTCCGCTTTAACTTTTGTACGATTATTCATAAATGTTACAAGGATCGCACTACCGATTGCTCCTGATACCTGCTGTAATGTATTGTTAATCGCTGTACCATGTGGATTCATCATTTGCGGTAGTTGATTTAAACCGTTTGTCATAATAGGCATCATGACCATCGACATACCGAACATACGAATTGTATACATCGATACGATATATGTGTAGCTTGAATCAATTTCTAACTTTGTTAAACCGAAAGTTGCGATTGTTGTAATCGTTAATCCAATAATGGCTAACACACGTGGACCAAATTTATCGAAAAGCTTACCAGTGATTGGTGACATAATCCCCATGACAAGTGCTCCTGGAAGCATCATTAAGCCTGCTTCAAATGGTTCGATACCACGGATAGACTGTACATATGCTGGTGTTAAAATCATCCCTGAGAACATTGCCATAGAGACAATAACTGAGATAACAGACCCTAAAGCAAACATTGGATATTTATAGATACGTAGTTCCAGTAATGGCTCATCCATTTTCAGCTGTTTAACAACGAAAATAATTAAAGCGATGAAGCCAATTGTAATTGTGCCATATACCCATGGACTTGACCAACCTTTATCTCCTGCTGTACTAAAGCCGTATAAAATACCACCAAATGCAACTGTTGATAAAAGTACTGAAAGGAAATCTAAGTGAACTTCACGTGTCTCCATCACGTTTCTTAATTTCCAAACACCAAATAATAAACTAATTAAAGCAAATGGAATAATCATTTGGAAAAGCATACGCCAATCATGATGCTCCACAATATACCCTGATAATGTAGGACCAATTGCTGGCGCCATAATCATAACTAAACCAAAGATCCCCATTGCTGCCCCACGCTTTTCTTTCGGGAAGCTTGTTAGCATAACGTTCATTAAAAGTGGTGACATACTAGAAGCTCCGGCTGCTTGCACCATACGACCTGCTAGCAGCACGCCAAAATTAGGAGCGAAACCTGCCATAATTGTACCAATTGTAAAGATAGACATCGCTGTAATAAATAAATGTCTATTTTTAAAGCGTGTCACAAAGAATGCTGAAGCAGGCACTAGAATACCGCTCACAAGCATATACCCTGTTGCTAACCACTGTACTTTTGAATAGGTGATCCCAAAATCTTTCATGATTGTTGGTAATGCCACATTCAACAATGTGTTATTTAGAAAAGCAACAAAAGCACCCACAAATAGAATAGCTATCATGCCATAAGGGGGCTTTTTCATTGTTTGCTCACTATTCATTTATATCCCTCAATTCTTTCTTGTGTTTTACGATAAAACTTATTTTATACTCGTAGTCTACTTTTTTCAACAAATAAGTTTATATTTTTTATAAACGTTGATATAAAAGCATTCCAAGTGTAGAATAAGAGTATAATATTATAAAAAAGGTGAGGTTATGAACAAAAGAAAAAGACAAATTATAACAGCAGCACGTGAACTTTTTATTGAAAAAGGCTTTCTAGATACATCAATTAATGACATCATCAATGCCGCTAAAATCTCTAAAGGTACATTTTATAATCATTTTACTTCGAAAAATGAATGCTTAATCGCCATCTTAGATGAAGGTCGCGAAGAAGCTAGTAATCGTCGCCATGAGCTCATTTATGGCAAAGACCCTACAGATTTAGAGGTATTGACGCAGCAAGTAGCTGTTCTCATGTATGTCAATCGTGAACATAATTTAGTACAGATATTCGAATCCATCTTCCAATCAAGAGATAAAGAACTAAAAAAAATTATTATTAATTACCATTTACAAGAGCTAGAATGGCTCGCCAATCGTCTAGTACAAGTCTTTGGAGAAGAGATTAGCCCTATTAGCTATGAATGTGCTGTTCAAACACTTGGAATGATTAACCTCACTCTACGCGCTGTCTTTATTGCCGATTATAAATATATCAATCGAGAAGCTATTGTACGTGTAGCATTGCGCAATATTAGCGTAATTATACCCACTATGCTTGAGTCAAAAGAGATTATCGTAAGTGTTGAAATGATCAATACCATTCAAAATGTCGTGAACTATAAAACGGTTACAAAAGGAATGGTTATTGAACAACTACAAGGATTTACAAAGGGATTATCGAATAACGAAACAATGGAAGGTTTGGAGTATGCACAATTCTTATTAGAAGAATTGCAGAAAGAAAAACCAAAGCTTTTTATCATCGAATCACTTCTTACACCTTTCCGTAAGGCTTTCGTCGGCACAGAACATATCGCAGAGGCCCGTGACATCGCCAATAACTTATGGCGTTACGTAAAAATTGAACAGCCCGCTGAACGATGTACGAAAAATAAATAAAAAAAGAGGTATCAAATGAACACTTTGATACCTCTTTACTCTGTTGAATGAAATTAAGTTCTATGACAGACCTTTGTACAGTCTTAAGAAAGCTCAGAGATTCACCTTAATGACATTGAAATTTTAGCACAAAGATTGTCCCATCCTGACCTGAACGGACACTAATTGTTCCATTGTGTAAATCAATGAGCTGCTTCGTTATGGCTAGTCCTAGCCCTGTTCCTGTTATATCGTCTGTTGTATTCGTACCTCGATAATAGCGTTCGAATAGATTATCGAGCTCCTCCTGTGGAATACCGGGTCCTTGATCAGCAATGGTAAGCATTACTTCTTTACCAGTATGTTGTGCTTCCACAATTACCTTCGTGCCTTCAGGAGTATATTTTTTCGCATTGGTAATTAAATTATCCATTATTCGCTTGAGTAAAAGCTCATCCGCTTGTAACAACACATCACCATACACCTTCACACACACCTGTTCGTCTGCAAATTGTGGTAGCCATGTTGCTAGCGGCAGTACCACTTTCTCGAGCTGTATGGCTTTATTTTTTAATTGATACGTATACGTCAAATCCTGAATAAGTGCATCCATATAGGTTGCCTTTTCCTGCATGGTCTGTGCAAAAATACGCATCTCATCCTTTGTCCACTCATAATCCTCCGATGCCAGCATCGTTGAATAACCGTAAATTGAGCTTAACGGGGTCTTTAAATCATGCGATAAACCTGTTATCCACTCCTCCCGTAATTGCTCTGCATGCTTGATTTGCCTTTCATTTGAATCAAGTCGCTCTGATAAGTGATTGAGTGACTCTTCTACAGGTTGGAACAGTTTAAATTTTCTTTTCAACTTACCTGTCTTTTTATGATGGATTTTTTTGTCACTAATCTCACTGTAATCGAATTGGGTAAGTCGCTCAATGCGCGATATCACATAGACAAGTGGTCGCACGAATTGACGTGAAATACTAATAGATAAGAAAATAACGCCCAACAGCAAAATAATATGTCCCCCAAAGAAGATAGAAACAAACAGTACCATTGCCTTATTAAAAGGCTCTTCAAATGGCTTATACGATGGATTAGGCATTCTTACAACAAATGTCCTATCGTTGGCTAAGGCTGTACTTTTCTTCAGCTCCGCATGCTCGAAAATATCGTATTTTTCCTCTAGTAATTGTGGCTTATTTAGCTTCTCATAACGTTCGCCTATGACCTCAATCCGATTCCATTGCTCGTCATAAATTTCAACACTAGCTTTATTTTCTTTTAGACGTTGCCGTGTTACAGCTGAAATGTCCCCTGTCGCTGTCCAGTTTTCAAGCGCATCCTCAAAAAGTGGTTGCACAGGAGTAGTTGGAAGAAATAATAAGTAGTAATTTGGCAATTCCCATGTATGCATGCCTGGTTGCTGCAATGCCAATATTTCACTATCTGACTTTCCACATAGACCACATGTATCTCCTGTATAATCAACAATCTTCATGGTTAGATCAAATAAATAAAGCTGTCCAACATTTTCTTCAGCTCTCTTCACTAAATAATCAGCAATTTTAACTGTCTTCCCTTGCTCTACAACTGCATCATCTTCGATTTCAAAGGAGCTCATCACATGAATGTTGTCACCAACACGGTCATTGATAAAAATAGCAAAAAACACCAAACTCATAATAAAACCTGAAATGATCAATAGATAGAATATGATGAAATACGAAACAAAGCGGAGTGTTAATTTTCCTGCAGGCTTCATGAAGAAATGTCCCCAACAAGCTTATAGCCAATGCCTCTGACAGTAATAATGCATGTCGGTTTTCCAGGATTTTTTTCTATTTTTTCTCGCAGCTTTCTTATATGTACCATCACTGTATTATCATCAAATAAACAATCACCCCATACACGTTCGTATATTTGCTCTTTTGATAACACTTGCCCTGCATTGTCACATAAATATTTTAATAAATGAAACAAGCGACCACTGATTATTTCCTTTACACCGTCTACCTCAATTTCTGCTGCATCAATGTCAAATGTAAAACGGCTGCAAGTAAATATGTGATTTTCTGGTACGCCTTTTTTCTTCATATAACGGACTAGCTGCACCTTTACTCTTGCTACAAGCTCTAAGGGGTTAAATGGTTTTGTAATATAATCATCTGCACCATTCATAAAACCACGAAGCTTATCTGCATCACTACTTTTTGCGGTTAAATAAAAAATAGGGGCATCACTTTTTTCTCGAATACTATTCGCAATATCCAACCCACTTCCATCTGGTAGCATGATATCTAATAGATAAAAATCAAATGTTTTAGTATTCATTTCATCTTTTGCTTCTTCAATTGTATTACATAAGGTAATATTGTTATTTCCTTCTTTTCTTAAAATGATTTCAATCATTTCAGCAATGGCACGTTCATCCTCTAACACTAAAATTGATGCTTCCTGCATTTCCTCACCTACTTTTAAGATTACTTTAAGGTAGTCATTATTTCACCATAAGCTTCCCTATTTATTATATGTATAAGATAACCAATTAAGGAGATAAAACGCAATGACAACTAATCGTGTTACTTTCATTGATACAATGCGTGGATTTAGTTTATTTGGCATCTTAATGGCAAATTTGCTAATCTTCCAATTCGGGATGTATGGCAAAGATGAATTAAAAAATCTTTCTACCTTAGATAACGGGGCTTTATATTTTGTAAAAGTTGTGATTGAAGGCTCGTTCATGCCCATCTTCACTATTTTATTCGGCTTCTCACTTATTAAATTAATTGAATCCATCCGCAGAAAAAAGAATAAAAGCCGTTGGTCTATTTTACGTCGTGCAACAGGATTAATTGCCCTTGGCTTATTACATTCTATTTTATTGTGGGAAGGCGATATTCTATTTTCTTATGGCTGTATGATGTTATTTTTAATCCCATTTATTAATCGTAAACCAAAAACTTTATTTATTTGGGCTGGTATCCTATTTATACTAACTACGGCGTTAACATACGGCTCTATGGAAACGTCTAAAAAAGAACAAAAAGAGATAGACACATACATCGAGCAAGCGGATGATGTTTACGCTAACGGTAGCTACTTAGAAATTTTTGATTTTAGAGCTAATGCCGAAGTACCAGGAATGGATGATTCTTCATTTATTTTCATTATATTAATTTTTGCACCTATGTTCTACGCACCACTATTCCTGTTTGGGATGGCGCTTGCTAAGAAGCAAGCCTTCGTAGAGATGAATAAGGAAATGAAATGGTATAAGCTTGGTGCTCTCCTTGTACCTATAGGACTCGTATGTAAAAGTGTAAGTTTTATAGAAAGTAAAAGTGCATTTTCTTCTATTTTATTAATGGGCGGCTCCCAGTTATTAGCGATTGGCTATGTTTGCCTCGCAGCA
The DNA here is from genome assembly GCF_027557635.1 of Lysinibacillus sp. JK80. NCBI lineage: Bacteria > Bacillati > Bacillota > Bacilli > Caryophanales > Bacillaceae > Lysinibacillus > Lysinibacillus sp. JK80. The sequence continues at coordinate 2,783,922 of NZ_CP058997.1, forward strand.
TACATTTATAACACCCGTCCAGTTCAACTACTGGCTCCTGCATTTGAGAGCGTTGGCAAACTATCACTAACCAATTATTTACTACAAACCATCATTTGTACAACTGTTTTTTATGGCTATGGCCTTGGCTTATATGGCAAATTAGGGGTCTTTGGCGGAATCCTTTTCGGAATCGTTGTTTATAGCCTGCAATGTGTTTTCAGCCTTGCCTATTTAAAGAAATTTAAACGTGGTCCATTTGAAACAATTTTACGAATATGGACAAATTGGTCTTGGACTGGTCAAGTAAAATAAAACCCCTCAAACAAGCAAATTAGAAAGGAATATTTTTTATGAATAGTGACACAAAAGAAGACTTTACAGACTCATGGTGGTTTTTAGGCATTTGTGCAGCTGTAGCAGTAATTTTAACACTATTTGCCTTTTCATAGACAATATCGATTTCATTTGCCTCCTTGCTGTATACTAGTATTACAACTATACAGCCTAGGGGGTATTTTGTTGTTACATCGTATTATGATTACTGGCTATAAACCACATGAGCTTGGTATCTTTAATGACAAACATCCTGGTATTGTCATCATAAAGAAAGCACTGGAAGCTCATCTACGTACACTGCTTGATGAAGGACTCGAATGGGTTATTATCAGCGGTCAGCAGGGCGTAGAAACTTGGAGTGCTGAAGTTGTTTTAATGTTAAAAAAAGAATTCCCACTTTTAAAATACGCCGTGATCACACCTTTTTTAGAGCAAGAGAAAAATTGGCAAGATCATAAAAAAGAAAAGTATCAAGCATTAATTGCCCAAGCTGATTTTGTCACAAGCGTGACCAAAAAACCCTATGAAGCTCCTTGGCAATTTATTGAGAAGGACAAATTTATTATCCAAAATACAGATGGACTTTTATTAATTTATGATGAAGAAAATGAGGGTTCACCCAAATATATCAAACGGCTTGCAGAAAAATATATGGAGTCCCATGATTATAATCTTTTAACAGTAACTGCCTATGACTTACAATTAATAGCTGAAGAAATTCAACAGCAAAACTGGTAGAAAAATATTGATATAATTTTCTGACAATTATATACTAGAAGTAATAAAAGCTGATTGTTCTTATGGTTTTTACCTATAATTTGAAAGGAGCTGTCATCATTTGAATAAACATATTGAAATGATTCTTGAAGCTTCTCCCGTAAATGTGTCACATGATACGTATCGTAGAGAATGTCGGTATACACGGGGAATTCATATTGAAGAACAAGAATTTCTTGCTATTTTAAATACAATGAGTCATGATTCACGCTTATATTTTGATTTCCATAATCCACGTAAAGAGATTAAAAAGGGAACCTATTTGAATGGACACTCCGGTTTAGCCTACAATATTTATGAGTACTATAAACAAAATTATAATATTGAGATATCCGAATTAATCAACGGTAAAGATTTTTATGTAAAAATCGTATAAAGCTGAAGCCCCGTTAAAGTTAAAACTTTAACGGGGCTTTTTTGATCTTATAGGTCTGCTACTTGAGCACCTAATTCTTTATTATTATACATTTCTGTATCTAATTCTTTAGTAATACGCGCTGTTGTAACACCAGCAGTCATTGAACCACTTACATTTAACGCTGTACGACCCATATCAATTAAAGGCTCAACAGAGATTAATACACCTGCTAGAGCAATTGGTAAATCAAGTGCTGATAATACAAGGATAGCTGCAAATGTTGCACCACCACCAACACCAGCTACACCAAATGAGCTAACTGCTACTACTGCAATAACTGTAATAATGAACACAGGGTCAAGTGGATTAATGCCGACTGTTGGTGCAATCATAATGGCTAACATCGCAGGATATACACCTGCACAACCATTTTGACCGATTGATAATCCGAATGAGCCTGAGAAGTTTGCAATCCCCTCAGATACTCCAAGACGACCTGTTTGCGTTTTAATATTCATCGGTAAAGTACCAGCACTAGAACGTGATGTAAAGGCGAATAATAATGTTTCTGCCGATTTTTTCAAATACGTAAATGGATTTAAACCACTTAATGTAATGATTAATAAGTGTACAATTAAAACAATAAATAGAGCTACATAAGAAGCAATAACAAACTTACCTAAATTATAGATAGCTCCAAAATCAGATGTTGCTACCGTACGAGCCATAATCGCTAGAATTCCATATGGCGTTAAGCGTAATACAATTGTTACAACACCCATTACAAGGGCATAGATGGCATCCAAGCCTTTTTTAATTGTAGCTGCTGTTCCCTCATCCTTACGTGCCACACGTAAATAAGCAAAACCAAGGAATGCTGAGAAAATTACAACCGCAATCGTTGAAGTAGAACGAGCACCCGTTAAATCAAGGAACGGATTTGCTGGGAATAACTCAATAATTTGTGTTGGTAAATCAGGAGCTGCTAAGCCCGTTGTTTTTTCTTCAAGGTATTGACCACGTGCAGTTTCTGCGTCACCTTGTAAAATTTGTGTTGCATCTAAATCAAAGACTGTTGCAGAAAGAATACCTACAGCTGCCGAAACGGCTGTTGTACCGATTAAAATGGCTAAAATAAGTGCTGCCATTTTTCCGAAATTTTTACCAATCTTCATTTTAGTAAATGCAATTAAAATGGAGATAAATACTAATGGCATTGCTACCATTTGGAGCAATTTCACATACCCAGTACCGATAATATTGTACCAAGATGTTGTTTTGGCTAATACTTCAGAATCGAGACCATAAATAAAATGAAGTCCAAGACCAAGTACAATCCCTAAGCCTAAACCGGCAAAAACACGATTAGAAAACTTAACGTGCTTTTTATTCATAACATATAAAATTCCAACGAACACAAGTAACACTGCTACGTTAAGAATGATTTGTAAATTCGACAATGGAATGCCTCCTAAGATGTTTTATAATAATGTAATCGAATTATATACCCATAATCCCTATAATTCAAGTATGTTTTATTAAGATTAATAAATTCCTATAACAAAATGCTTTCTTGCTAAGGATTATACCCCGAAAAATGGAGTAACAATCATCCTCTGGCAATGGATTAATCACGGAAAAGCTCATAAAAAATGTTTGTAAATGTATAGCTAGTTTAATCAATGCCACTACATTTGGTGACAAATGAGTAACTGCCCCTATACTGTTAGTTTTTAACAGTGCAGGGGCAGCCTTTTAAGCATTATTTCTAATTACAAATCTTGGTTCGTAGTCACTAATGATGTCAAACACACCGTCATTATAGCAGTAGATATGATGTTCTACGGTAAGAATTTCTTTGCTTCCAATCCACGGGAGTTGATCAAACCATTCTATATAATCTGAATTGCTCATTTTATAAAACCATTCTGCTGAAGAATTTTTAGATTGTTCTTGGGTCATGGCTTCAGTGACCATGTCTACTAAATCAGATCGTGGGATTTCTCCAGTATAGCGAAAAGACCAAACATAATTTTGAATTAGGTGACATTTTATCGCATTGTTTCGATCTATTAATGTTAAGCATAGTCCTCAATCTGTATAATTCAATGTGGCATTAACGATTTGGGCTCTTTTTAAGCAAGTGACAGGTTGCCAAATGTGCAGTCTTCTTGAATCCATCTAAACCTCCTGTAACCAAAATATATATCAATTTTATTTAAATTTTCATATATTTTACATATTAGTTCCACAAATCTAACATAGTTTGCTAATGAACAAAATAATTTTGTTGTTTATTAATGAGGTAACAACTACCAGCTATTTTTTTACACTGCTTTTTTACATGTGTTACCGCATTGGATAATTGTTCCACAGAGTCAAAATACTGATATTCATTCGTAATAACGGCAATAGATAAAGATGTGCATGTTAAAGGTTCCAGTTCGCCAGATCTATTAGCTACCTGAACATATGCTAGATCCTCTAACTCGTAAAAACTAAGTATGTTGGCATCAAAGTCATCAATAATTTTTTGACACATCTTTTCTACCTCGTAATAAGGTAGAATGGCTACAAAATCATCTCCACCAATATGTCCTAAAAAATCCTCTACGCCGCAGATATGTCTTTTTAGTATTTCTGTTAAATACCGTAAAATTTTATCGCCTTTATTAAAGCCATATGTGTCATTGTAGGATTTAAAGTGATCTAAATCAAAATAGATTAAACTATATTGCGATAGCTGTAATGCTTCTTCTAATTTTTCATCGATTAATTTATTGCCTGGAAGACTACTTAATGGATTCAGGAAGCTTGCAATGGCTACTTGTGTATCAACAAGCTTTAACAATAACTCTCGAATACTAACCATGCCATAATAAAGATTGTTTTTCGTGACGATGACATCATCATATAAATCCTCAGGAGGTCTAGCCATAGCTAATGTACTAACCTCTGTGATCGGTGTATTACGATCAACGATTAAAGGGTTTTTCTTTATCATCAGCTGATTTTGACGTTCCATTAATAAATGATAGCCATACCGAGTACCGATTTTTTGATAGAAATGTGTGCGTGTAATATGTCCAATTGGTTTTTCATCACGCACAACAACAACGCTACGCAACGATGGATTACTTGTAAAAAGTACATCTACTTCTTTATTTTTCACAAATTCATCAATACATGGAACTTTCTCAATGACTTCCCCTATCTTCATGGTCACCCACCCTTGTTTTCCCCATATATATTTCCTTTGCAGGCTTTCCTATCGCATATCCCTGTGCATAATGAATGCCAATACGATGGAGATAATCAAGCTCTTCTTGTCTTTCAATCCCTTCAGCGATGATTTTAGTATTGGCTTGTTCAGCATATTTCATTAACAATGTGACAAGCTGCTGTTGTTCACTATTTTGGTCTATGAATTGAATTAATGAACGGTCTAGCTTAATAAATTCCGGCTTTAAATAGATGAGCGTTTTTAAACTATTATAACCTGATCCTACATCATCTACGGCAATGCGATAGCCCTGTGATCGATAATGCGATAATACACGTTCAAACTCCACAAAATCTATTACTGCACTTCGCTCAGTTAGTTCAAAAACCACTTGCTGAGGCTTGATTCCAAGCTCCTTCAATAATTGTAGTGTTTCGCCACTGTGATATTTTTTATCTAATAAAACATTCGGATGTATATTAAGGAACACTAAAAAGTTTTTATTCACCAAGTCTTTGTGTAAACGTTCCTTGAAACGTTTCAAGGAAAGATTTCTACAAAAACATTCAAATAAAAAAACGCAATCTGTTTGTCCTACAAACTCGTAAAACTGGTCCACACTGTTAAATAATGTTGAGGGTAATGGTCGATTTAAGGCTTCAAATCCTATTGTTTGCTGTGACTGTAAATCTACAATAGGTTGAAAGTATGTATGTAAATCGTTATGTTGAATAATTTGTTTCAATGCCTTTAAACGTTTCATATATAACGAACTACTTTGATGCTGACCATATAAATATTTAAAAAAAGAAAATATATTACTTGTTTTTATACTTTGTCCCACTACAGACTCCATCCCTGCACCTCTTCAATTGGTTATTATGGTTCATTGTACGCTTTGATTGTAAACAGACTGTGAATCGAATGTAAAAAGAGCAAGTTCCAGCAATAGGTTTTAACAAAACTCTTTTCTAGTTAATATTTCACAATATTAAAACTATTACAAATAATTTATTTGATATAAAATGATATTAGTGTATGATTGTAATAATAGGTTTATATTACCTATTATATTTTTTTGTGTTTTTACTGTATTGGTCTTAATAGGGAAACCTATTTAGATAAAAATTATTCAAGGGAGGATCCTGTTAATGAGCTTGTCTATTCAACAATTATTGGAGAACAAAGGAATTACACCGAAACCTGAACACCTTGAACTATTAAAAACACGCTGGGAAGGTATGCAGTCACTTCGCAGCAATTTAGAAGGTATTGCGATCGATGATGCAGACATCGCCGTACGTAGTATTCCTGGAGGTGATCACATTGACAACTGATTTACATTTAAAATCTGTTGAAGAGTTGGCACCTTTACTTGCATCAAAGTCGCTATCTCCCGTGGAATTAACGAAAGCTATTTTAGATTTTGCTGAGGAAAGTCAGCCTAAAATTAATTCCTATATGGCTTTTTATCGGGAAGAAGCCTTAGCAAGGGCAAAAGAAGTTGAACAGGAGATTCTCCAAGGTCATTATAAGGGTATGTATCATGGGATACCTATGGCCTTAAAGGACAACTTGTATTTTAAAGATAAAATAACAACGATGTCCTCAAAAATTCATAAGGACTTCGTTTCTGATTATGATGCGACAGTGGTTGAAAAGCTACGTGATGCTGGTGTTATTTTCACTGGGAAATTAAGTATGCATGAATATGCATGGGGAATTACCAATAACAACCCTCATTACGGCCCTGTTCGTAACCCATGGGACTTAGATAAAATTCCTGGTGGTTCAAGTGGAGGCTCTGGTGCGGCTGTTGCAGCTGGAGCAAGTGTTGCTTCACTAGGGACAGATACAGCAGGCTCTATTCGAATTCCATCGTCTGCTTGCGGCATTGTAGGTTTAAAACCTACACACGGTCGTGTAAGTAAAAACGGCTGCTACCCGCTAGCATGGAGCTTAGACCACATTGGTCCTATGACAAAGACAGTTAAGGATGCAGCGGGCTTGCTCGAAGTCATTGCTGGTTTTGATCATCGAGACCCTACTTGCGTGAATGTTCCAGTAGACAACTATGAGAAGCAGCTTACTGGCAATATCAAAGATCTAGTGATTGGTATCAATGAAGAATATTTCTTTAATAATGTTGATGCTGATGTAGAGAAGGCTGTTAGAGCAAGTATTCAAAGCTTAGTGGATTCAGGCGCTAAAGTAGAAGTGGTGCGTATTCCTTCCCTACAATATGCAGAATGGGCAGAGCTTGTGACGTCTCTTTCAGAGGCAGCAGCTATACACCATTCAGATTTACAAAAGAGACCACAAGATTTTGGTGACGATATTCGTCTGCTATTTGAGCTTGGTGAGTTGCCTTCTGCAGTCGATTACTTGCAGGCTCAGCAGGTACGTCGTCAAATCAAGCAGGAGTTTACAGAGATTTTTAATAAGGTAGATGTGCTCATTTCCCCTACCCTACCTGTTGTAGCTAGTACAATTGGGGATGATTTTGCAGAGTTAAACGGTCAAAAAGTAGATTTAATTGATAATATTATCCGCTTTACAGGCCCTAGTAACTTAACAGGCTTACCTGCCCTCTCGGTTCCTTGTGGCTTTAAAGGAAACTTACCAATAGGTCTACAAATTATTGGCCCAGCCTTTAAAGAAGGACGCATTTTAAATGTAGGCTATGCTGTTGAGCAAGCAAATCCACAGAGAAATAGAAAACCAAATATTTTTGCTAATATCTAAACGATAAGCACTAGAAATCTGCTCACTTCACGGTATACCACTGAATGAGCAGATTTTTTTGTGGGGGAAACCTGCTAGCATTCATAGTAATGGTTTTTTATGAACAAGTAATTTTATAATAGAAGCTAGAAGCTTACTACAGGAAAGGCAATGATCCATTCATGAATGTAGAAAAATTTTTACAACTACCTATTACAAAAGACTTCACTGTTATTGCTGGTCACAACGGCTTAAATAAAGCTGTTCAAAATGTAGAAATATTAGACTTTGAATTTTCACCTGATATCCACCATGTCAGGGATACTATCTTTACCCCCAACAGTGTTGTGTTAAGTAGTTTATTATTTGCAAAGCAAAAGCCTGAGTATTTATTCAATGCTGTTAAAAATCTAATTGAGCTTGGGGCGAGTGCTTTAGCCTATAAGCCTGTTATTTTTAAGGAATTACCTGAAGAAGTTTTGTCGTATGCAGAGCAGCATAATTTCCCTATATTGTGCTTTGGTGGAGATGAGTTTTTTGAAAAAATCATTTTAGAAACAATGGCTTATGCTAAGACACAGGATTATTCCTACTTTTTAGAGACGATTTTACGAAGGTTAATGGAGGAAGATGTAACACAGGAGCAAATCAAATCCATTTTACAACAGCTAAATAAGCCCTTTGAAAAATATGTATTTATAGCAAATTTACGAGCTGGTGACACAATCCATCCGAACTGGATGCAGCCCTTTTACTCGTTGGAGCCACTATTAAAATCGGGTATGATTTGTTCTTATAAAAAAAGTCTATTTATCATCATGACACATCCATCTCAGCAATTCCAATTTGAAAGGGTTTTACATGAATGGCTAGCATTATATGCCATACCCACTGATACAATCACTTTCGGCTATAGCAGTTGTAATGATACCCAGACTGGATTCCCAATGGCATTACGCGAAGCTTTTTTTGCCAATATTTTCGCTGAAATCGATATGCTCCCTAGCTGTCATTATAAGAATCTCGCGTCTGATTGTTTATTAATCGAGTTATACCGTAAAGATGCAACATTCGCTATGGACTATGTTACCTCCTTTTTAGCCCCTCTACTTGATGATAAGGCTGATCCAGACTTAATGGAGACCGCCATAACTTATATCATTAAAAAAGGAAATATTAAGGAAGTTGCTGTAGCACAATTCTGTCATCCAAATACAATTCGCTATCGTATGGCTAAAATACGTCAGCTAGTAGCACCCATAGATAATGATTATGTTTTTTATGAACGCCTAGCTGCAGCCGTTAAATTGTACTTATTACATAGCAAAATGACCAGTGACTAATCGCTTTGGAATAAGTACAAAAAAACGCCTGAATATTTAGAAATAAAATCAAATTCTTTTCTTCTCTCTTATGCTATTCTATTGAAGTTAGGAGGAAGAACACATGAAAACTTACATAGCTGATGGCATGTTATTAGTTACTGCAATCGTGTGGGGTAGTGGATTTGTTGTAACGGCCATTGCTCTAGAATATTTAACAGCTTATCAAGTAATGGCTGGCAGATTTTTATTAGCTTCAATCATATTAACCGTTTTATTTGGCGCCCGCTTAAAAAAGGCTTCGAGATCAGTGATTTGGAAGGGAGCTTTATTAGGTACGATTTTGTATATAGCGTTTGCCCTTCAAACAGTCGGACTGCAATATACAACACCATCTAAAAATGCCTTTTTAACCGCAGTTAATGTCATTATTGTTCCTTTAATAGCATATGCCGTTTATAAACGGCGTATTGATGGCTACGAAATCATTGGTTCGATAATGGCAATTGTGGGCATTGGCTTTTTATCATTACAAGGCTCATTGACAATGAATATAGGTGATGCCCTATCATTAGCTTGTGCTGTTGCTTTTGCCTTTGATATCTTTTGTACAAACCTTTTTGTTCAAAAAGAAGATGCCATTGCTCTAACTATTATTCAGTTTCTCACAGCATCCTTTATAGGTGTTATCGTTGTCATTAGTCAAGGTGAAATTCCTACGTCGCTTGAAAAAGAGGCAATTTACTCGCTTGTTTATTTAGGGATTTTTTCTACGACAATAGCTTATCTTTTCCAGAATGTGGCCAATCAATATACAACTGCCACAAAGGCTGCGATTATACTATCAACGGAATCTTTTTTCGGCATGGTTTTATCCGTTATCTTTTTGCATGAAATGCTAACAAGCCGTATGGTCGTTGGTGCCGTCCTTATTTTACTAGCTATACTAATTGCCGAAGTGAAACCCGCACATCCAAAAAAGAAGCTAATGAAAGCACTCGATAATCAGACCCCCAAATAGTTTCAGTTTATACTGGAACTTTTTTTATGTTTATTAAACTCGACTAGTAATAATGCTTGTCGTAATCCCCACAACTAGCACTGTAATTATAGATAATAGCAAGGTCGAGGTGGATAGGAGGAAGCCGCCTATAACAATCACGATGGAATCAATAAAAAATATTAATATCCCAACATTGATACCCGTTTTATCACAGATAAATTGTGCTATCAAGTCAGTCCCCCCTGTGCTTGTCTGAAATCGCAGCATTAGACCAATACCAAAGCCTACAAGTATTCCTCCAAAAATGGCACTATAGAGCGCATCAATTTGCACAAGATTGCGGACAGGCTTTAAAAAATCGATAATGAAGGAAGACGTTAGTAAGCCATGTATACTATTGTAAAAATAGGTTTTATATTTAAACCACGCAATAATAAAAATTGGAATACTAATGATAATAATCATTAAACCAATTTGGAGCTTATATAAATAATGTAAAATTAGCGCTAACCCTACTACTCCCCCATCTAAAATTTCATAGGGCGTTAAAAATAAGTTTATTCCTAACGACAATGAAATACTTCCTATTATAATGACTAGACTTTTTGTAAAGAAATACATACAACCCCCCTCCGTGTCTATGCATGTCTTATAGTATGAAAATAGGTTATTGAACATGTTATGAAATAACCTTAGATGATTAGCCATTTTTATCGAGTGCATTTGCTAAATTTCTTCGAAACTTATTCAATTTATTTCCGTATATACAGATAAATTTTAAATTAACAAAGGGGATTATGATATGGAGCATGCTTTATTGGAACAAGTTAAACATACGAGAACTTTTTTAAGACAAGAACAATTGGAAACAATCTTTGAAGAGTTTGATGGTCAACGAATGCACTTAACAGAGGTACAGCGCTTGGAGAAATACCGTAAAATGCTTGAAAGTCCTTTTCGCTTTTTCCGTGGAAGTGCCTATCTCTTTTATTTTGATATGACAAAATCCGCTTCAATCTTCCATACTCCTGATAGAAAACCGACTTGGATTCAAGGTGACATGCATATGGATAACTTCGGTGCTTTTCAAAATGAAGCTGGCTCCATTGTTTTTGATGTCAATGATTTCGATGAGGGCTATGTCGGTTCATATTTATACGATATTATTCGTATGAGTATTAGTATTGCACTTTATTTAGAAGAACAAGGCTTACATAAGACAACCCAAGAAACGGCTATTCAACATTTTCTTAATAGTTATATCAATCAACTAAAACGATTTGAGCGTAAACAGGATGATCCTCTAACACTCATTTTCACAAAGAACAATACCAAGGGACCCGCAAAGAGGTTATTGAAAAAGCTTGAGAAACGCCAACGATCCCATTTTTTACAGGATATTACGTATCTCAATGAAGACGGCGAGCGCGCTTTCTTATGGAATGAAGAAATTCAACCAGTCACTGCTGAGGAATACAGTGCCATTTCAAACGCACTTTCTACATATAAAATTAGAGACATAGCTTATAAGTATGGATCTGGTACAGCTTCAATCGGTTTAAAACGTTACTATATTTTAGTGGAAGATGAAAAGGGTGCATCAGGGGTTGAAAATTTAGTGTTAGAAATGAAAGAAGTACGCACAGCCATTCCTGCCTACTTTCTTCCCTATCAGGATCTATTTTGGGCTCATTATGAGCACCAAGGAGCACGAGTAGTTGGAACTCAAAAAGCCATGCACCACTTAGAGGATCCACATTTAGCCTTTATTACAATGAATGGTCAGGAATTTTATATTCGAGAACGTTCTCCTTATAAAAAGAAGATTAAGCCTAAAAACTATAAGGATGTAGAGGATTACTTTACAACAACATCACTTATGGGGAAAATTGCCGCTAAAATACATGCACGAGCTGACATCGATTATTCTCATGTTTTTACCTATCACAGCGAGGAGGAGATTTTAAAAGCAATCGGTAAAGAACAGAATGTATTTATAGAACATACAATTTTACAAGCAATGAGCTACAAAGAAACCGTCTATACAGATTATGACTTATTCAAAAACTGGGTTGAAACAAAAATGTAAAAAGGGACCTTCGCTTTTAGCGAAGGTCCTCTCATATTGAATATTATTTTTGCTTGGCCTTCATACGAGCAAGTAAAAAGCCGCCCTTAAATGATTTAGGCTCATACGAGATAATAAACGCATTCGGCTCAAATTGCTCTACTATTTGAAAGAGCTCTCCTTCACGATTCCTCTTCGTTAAGATCTCATATTTATAGCGGTTACTATCTCGCCCTTCTCCTATATAAATCGTGACTGCAAACCCTTCGTGGCGAAGAAATTTCACAAGCTCTTCATTCTTATTTTGCGTATTAATGGTTGTATAAACATAGCCTATCGCTAGCTTTCGTTCTATTTTTGCTCCTAAAAATATACCTAATCCAAACCCAACTGCATAGACAACCATAGATAACATACTTTGCTTCCCACTGAAAACGAGTGAAAGGCCAAATACATACACCAACATCTCCAGCATACCAAATATCGCTGCAAGGAATGTGATATTCTTTACCAAAAATATTGTTCGTAATGTTAAAAAAGGTACATATACTAATTGTAGGATTAAAATTAAAACAATACTTTGCATTTGTGCTAGACCTTTCTGAGAGTAGTTTTATATAAGTATATGTTGAAAGAGAGAGTTACATGCGATTTCAACAACTCTATTTTAAATTCCCTTTTAATCTAATGTTAAACATTCCATATGACTGTCTAAAGTTATTTTTAAAAAACAAATTTCAACTAATATCATAATCAATAGTTAAAAACATACAATTTTACTTAAGGGGTGACTATTATGAAAAAAACCTTAATTGGTTTTATTACTGCCACTATAATTACAGCCATTGTCATAACGACAAATCTAGATAAATCAAAGTCTGCTCATTCTGAAGAAAAATTGGAAATGGCTTTAGTTAAAAGCATGAAGGAAACTAAAAGGGAATATGAAAGGATTAACGAGGTATTAAGAAAAATTTCCCAGGAGTTTAATAAAAATGGATTCGATCAAATAGGATTTGGTTTTACCCATGATGACCGTGTATTTACTATTCAAGCTAAAGATAAGGATTTTATAGAAAGGAATAAGAGTACTATTGAAAATATCGTCTTAAATATTGCAAAAGAGACGGATTTCAATAACTTCAAAGTGGATTATATTATATTGGATAGTTACGAATTAAATGAGGAAGAAGGTAAGCTAAATGAAGTACTAAAAATAACTTCAGATTTATTAAAAGCGAATGGCTATGATAAAACAAATTATTCATTAACTATTGACCCGGGTAAGGGAATCATTATTGAGGTAACGAACAGGGAATTGATAAATAAGAATGAATTAGAAAAGCTTATCGCCAATTCAGTTTTTTCTAATACCAGTATGAACTTTAAGGTTTTTATTACAGAAAAAAGCAAAAGTAAAATCAAAGACCAAGAATGGCAACCTGTATTTAGTGCAATAAGAGATGAAACTAAAAAAGAATTCAAAGAATATAGTGGATTCGCCTATTCATTTCATCCTGAACCCTTACAAATTATTATTAAAACGGACTTAGAAAAACCAAAAGGGTTTTGGCAATCTAACAAAAAGGTTAAGCAGCTAATGTATTATGTGGATAAGATAATAGAATTGAAAAGAGAAGAACTATCCATCGAGGAAATTCCATATGAAATTATTATACGTGACAAAAATAATAAGAAACTAAACTAAATATTTCTCTACATACTATATTTTAGATTGTCTCCAAAATTTCTTTTGCAATTTCATTCATTTCTTCTGCAAGTTCATTCTGTGTAGGTGTTTCAGCCACTCTTGTTAAATAATCTTTAAACTGAACTCTTGACTCTACTGGTAATTCAATAACTAAATAGTTTAAAATAAACCATTTCCAGTTATCATCATCTGAAGATAAGACTTCTTGCACATGTGGCACAATTTCTTCTGGAAAAGTTAAAAGTAACTCTAATACACTTGGGGCCACTGGCCAATTCATATCTTGAACCCATTCAAGGAGGCTAGGTAGTAAAGGCATTATTTTATCTCTTTCCATTTTCTTAATCATTTCTACTCTCGCATTATCAGATTTATGTCTTGGCAAAAGATCTTCAAAATTTTCCATCTGCATCTCTCCTTTATTTAATTATACATGACAATCTTTTCGTTTAAGCAAGTAAGTACGCCCATTATCCCACTTTAAAATACATCATCATTAAATAGCCCTTCAAAAAAAATGCCACCTCCTCAAATCTATAGCAATAGATAAAAGCAGGTGACAATATTGTTTTAATTAGAAATGGAGCACTTAGATAATTTTTAATATTTTTCTTTACACTTCCCCGTGCATCGGGTCTTTTTTATGCTTAGGCCCAATCATGTTGAATAAAATATTTAGGATAATCGCTGTGACTGAACCACAAACAATACCATTTGACGTTAAGATTGAAACGCTTGTTGGCAGTGCATCAAAAATGCCAGGAACCACTGATACACCGACACCTAAACTTACTGCAATCGCTGCAATCATTGCGTTTTCCGCTGATTCATTCATAACAGGTACAAGCATTCCCATACCTTGTGTAATCACCATACCGAACATCGCAAGCATTGCCGCACCTAGTACAGACGTTGGAATAATCGTTGTTAATGCTGCGATTTTTGGTAGGAAGCCAAGTGCTACTAGTAAACCACCTGTGATGTAAATGACTTTACGGTCTTTTACGCCAGACATACGCGTTAATCCCACGTTTTGTGAGAATGTTGTGTATGGGAAGGCATTGAAAATACCACCGATTACTGAAGCTAGACCTTCTGAACGGTAGCCACGAGCCAAATCTTTTGAATCTATTTTTTTATTACAAATATCACTTAGCGCAAAATAGACACCAGATGATTCTACTAAAGATACCATTGCTACAAGTGTCATGGTAATAATCGCCGTTACATCAAATGTTGGCATGCCAAAGTAGAAAGGTTGTACCATGTGAAATACATTAGCATCTGCAACTGGGGTGAAATCCACCTTGTCCATGAAAGCACCTAAAACAGTACCTACTACTAATCCTATTAAAATTGAAATAGCACGAACAAAGCCCGTAGAAAAGCGATAAACGACTAAAATGATAACCAATGTAATAAAGGCTAAAGCTACATTAGAAGCAGAGGCAAAATCCTCAGCACCTTGTCCACCTGCCATATTGTTTAATGCTACTGGTAATAAGGAAATACCGATAATTGAAACAACTGACCCTGTTACGACTGGTGGGAAGAATTTCACAAGCTTGCCGAAGAAGCCCGCAATTATCATTACAATTACACCAGAGGCAATAATAGAACCATAAATGTCCGTAATACCCTGCTCTGGGTTTGTACCAATCGCAATAATTGGACTTACCGCTGTGAATGTACAGCCAAGTACTACAGGTAAGCCAATACCAATGAATTTACCTGAATAAACCTGTAAAAGTGTAGCGATCCCGCACATCATAATATCAATCGCTACTAAATACGTCATTTGTGTTGAATCGAAGCCAATTGCCCCACCGATAATCAGTGGCACTAAGATGGCTCCAGCATACATAGCAAGTAAATGTTGAATCGCTAGCGCAGTCGATTTAAAGGTATTCATTACGCGCGAGCCTCCGTAGCAAATGTTACTTTGCCATCTTCAAGAGAATCTACAATTGCTAATGACTCAACGCGAACACCTTGCTCACGCAATAATTTTCCGCCATCTTGGAAGCCCTTTTCAATAACAATTCCAACTCCCACAACATTCGCACCCGCTTGTGCAGCAATATCAAGTAAGCCTTTGACAGCCTCACCATTGGCTAAGAAATCATCTACAATTAAAATATTGTCATCTTCGCTTAAGAAATTACGTGAGACAGAGATCTCATTTGTTTCATTTTTTGTGAATGAATGTACCTTTGAAGAATAAAGGTTATCTGAAAGAGTTAATGATTTACGTTTACGAGCAAATACGACAGGCGCGCCAATTTCTAAGCCTAACATCACGGATGGGGCAATACCTGAAGATTCTATTGTTAAAATCTTTGTAATCACTTGATCAGAAAAACGATTTGCAAATTCATGACCAATTTCCTTCATTAGCATCGGATCAATTTGATGGTTTAAAAATGAATCAACTTTTAATACGGATGAAGATAATACTTTACCCTCTTGCATAATTTTGTCTTGTAATAACTTCATTTCTTTCATATCCTTCTTTCGTAAAAAATTATAAAAAAACGCTGAATACTTTGATTCCATTCTGCTACGAGTGGAGCAAAGCATTCAGCGCAAAAACGTCGAAATGAATAGAAAACATCATTAAAATTGAAGTTCTCTAAAAGCATTGCTACCCATAGTCGATTCATTTACGGTAAATCGGTAGAAACTTGCGAGCCCTATTCTCGCTATTATATGAGTGGATTTGTATGAAACTATCAGAATAACCAATTTATCACTTTATTCGGTAAGGGCTACTATCTCTCACCAAAAAAAGTTTGATTTTTCGGAATTTAATGGTATTCTGGAACTTTTTAATTGTAAACGTTCGTGTTTTCAATCAACGTACTGATTATAACAGACTATTTTCTAGCTTGCTAGCATTATTTTGATAAATGGAACGGTACTGTCATAATGACGACATTTCTGTGAAATAACAGTGATGTACGAATGAGAAGACTCGATTGGTTGTGTAGCATATGATGCCACCCTTTTTTCGGTAAGAATTGAGGGATAACAACTGTAACTTTATGACCTGTCTTCGTACATTGATGTTCTACTTTATCAATAAATTTAATTAATGGCTGTGTAATGCTGCGATATGGTGAATAGTAGGTAACTAATCGTACATCAGGTTGCCAGGCGTTCCACTTCTCTTCAAAAGCTTTTGCATCTGCTTGATCGAAAGCTACGTAAAAGGCTATCACTTTATCAACCTTAAGTGATTTGGCATAATGTAGGGAGTTTTCAACCACCTTTGTTATACCAGCTACTGGCACAATGAAAACATTCCCCTCAATAGTAGCCAGTTCTTCATGATTTAATCTTAACTGTTCTCCAACAGCTTGATAATGTTGCTTAATGCGATGGAATACAAAAATAATAATTGGTAAAAAGATAAACACTGGCCATACTTGAGGCATTTTTGTCACAAAAAACATCATTGCCACGATGAAAGAGATAACAGCCCCAATTGTATTGATTGTAAATCTTGCTACCCAGCCTTTAGGTTTTTCGCGCCACCATTTTCTCATCATTCCCGTTTGCGCTAATGTAAAGGGAATAAATACGCCTACTGCATAGAGCGGAATTAAATGCTCTGTGGCCCCGTCAAAAAGTATAATTAAAAAAATGGCTGCAATCCCTAGCATTAAAATACCATTTGAATAGCCAAGACGATCCCCACGAATTTGGAAGATTCTTGGGATAAAACCATCCTTCGATAAATTCACAGCAAGCAAGGGAAAAGCTGAATATCCTGTATTTGCGGCAAGTACTAAAATCATTGCCGTTGTCCCCTGGACAATATAATAAAGAAAATCCCGACCAACACTAGCTTCTGCTAGTTGGGAAACGACTGTTGCTTCTGCTGTTGGTGCAACGCCATAAAAATAAGCTAGACTAACAATCCCGATGAATAAAACGGCTAAAATGGCACCCATTGCTAAAAGCGTTTTAGCAGCATTATTTGGAGCAGGATTTCTAAAATTAGGTATGGCGTTAGAAATAGCCTCTACTCCTGTTAACGCTGAGCTTCCTGAAGCAAATGCCTTTAATAAAATAAATAGGCTAATCCCTGCCACTGGTGTGCCAATCTTTGGATGTAGCTCTGCAGGCACCTGTCCAGTTGCCACATTATAGAGCCCAATCCCGATTAGCAACAGCATAACGCCTACAAATAGATAAACTGGGTACGCCAAGATAGAGGCTGACTCTGTTACACCTCTCAAGTTTAAAATCGTTAAGAAAATCACAAATATAATAGCAATGGGTACATTATAAGCATGAAGACTTGGAAATGCAGATGTAATGGCATCTGTCCCGGCCGACACACTTACTGCTACCGTTAAAATATAATCAACAAGCAAAGAACCCCCTGCAACAAGACCTGCATTCACGCCTAAATTTTCTCGTGATACGACATAGGCGCCTCCTCCATGTGGATAGGCGAAGATAACTTGACGATAGGATAAAATCAGTGCCACGAGTAGAATAACCACTCCAGCGGCAATAGGTAAAGAATACCAAAACGCCATTGTACCTACCGTCATTAGGACAATTAAAATTTGTTCTGGTCCATAGGCTACTGATGACAATGCATCTGATGATAATATGGCCAGTGCCTTTGTTTTACTTAGCTTTTGTTCCCCTAACGCATCGGATCTTAATGGTTTGCCGATTACATAACGTTTGAATGAGGATTTCATTGATAAACACCTTCTAGTTTCATAGAATGTGTTTCGCCTTTCTAAATTACATCAAAAAACGCCTACAAGTCATCACTAAATAAGACTTGTAGACGCTCATCCGTCTGCCAAGCTCCACTTTTCTGCTCTTAACGCTTACGAGGTTAGCTGTCGGATTCGGGCCTGAGTAGCCCTACTCCTCCACAAGGAAGAGATTCACCCCAAGAATGGCTATGCCATCCATCAAAATTGGTTCCCCCGCGTTTAGTTGCTTCAGCGATTTAGAAATTTGAAACTTTTATAATGATGTCATATTACGCCTGCTAATTGAAAAAGTAAAGAAGAAAATTTTTCTCTTTTTTGAGTAAAAGCATAGGCTTTTTTTGAACATATAAATAACCGCTTCTTAAAGAAAATTTCCTGAATACCTAGTCAATACCCACAATATAAACAATAAAAACTGCCTTAAAGGTATATTCTACCTTCAAGACAGCTTATTATATTAGTCATCAAAGCCTTGTTCAAAGTCGATAATGTTCCCAGAGACTGCATCCACATCTACTTCGTATTCATATTGACCGTCTTTCAGTTCAATTTCATATACACCATCATCAAGCTTAATTTTTGTCACTTTACCCTTTGCTTTTGTTTGGGCTGTCTTGATAGCCTGCTCTTTTGTAATTATTTTTGTTGTAGCAGTCGTAGCAGGAATATGATCATCCCAATCATCGTCATCTAGACGTTCCTTTTTCTGCTTGAGCAATTTTCCACTATAAGCATCAAATTTTAAATCATATTCTTCTGTATCTGTATACACCTCTACTTCATAATTAGAGCTAAACTGATTTTGGTCAAATTCGATATTGGCAACTGTACCATCCACTACCGCTAGAGCCTTCTTCTCAATTTCCTGCATGGATAAGACCTTTTTTTCTTGGGCATTTCCTGATAATAAAGTCGTCGAGCCAATCGCTGCACCCACTCCCAGTGTAATTACTAGTGCTGGAATCATGATCATTTTTTTCATGTTCATCTCTCCTTTGGTTTATCTAAACTTAGCTTACCAATTGAAGATGATAGAACTATAAGAGAAACATTAGAATTTCATGAGAATGATTTAATGATCGTCATCCCATGTTACAGACAGTACTTTTCCTGAAACAGCATGAATTTGAAATGTAGCTTCGTCCTCCTGCGTTTCAATCTCAACTAAATAGTAACCACCCTCTGGGGTTTCTTCAAAATCAACTGAATCCACTTCACCCTTTAATTGCTTAAGAGCTATTTGAATGGCCTGTTGCTCAGTAATAATAGGCTCTTCGATAGGTTGTTCTTGTGGCTCAACCTTTTTCTCAGCCAGTAGTTCGCCAGTATAACCATCAAACGTTAAATCCTTTTGAATTTCCTCATTTTCAACACGTACAGTGTAAATGGAGTCTGTAAGCATAACGCTTTCTATATCTCCATATTCCTTTTTAACCATTTGTCTGATCTGCTTTTCTGTTAAAAGTAATTTACTATGTCCTTCTTTCAGGATTAGATCAGTCACCTGTTGTGTCGTAACATCGAGTATAGCTGCATACTTGACATCGTCACGCGTAAAAAGCATTTCAAAGTTATTTCCTTGTTTTTCAACCTGTGTAACATGACCATTGTAGATAGTCTCAATATGCCGAATAGCCTGCGCTTCACTAAGAGGTTGAACGTAAAAATAACGATGTTGAACAAACCAAATTACTCCACTACAAAGAAGGATAATAACAACAATTACTAACATCCACTTTTTCATTGCTGTCCCTCCTTTGGTATACATAAAGTAAAGCTTGAGCCTTCCCCTAGCTTACTTTTCACATCTATCGTTATACCTAATTGTTGTGCCAGTTCGTGTGCTATTGCTAGCCCTAGCCCTGAACCACCTGTTTTACGATTACGATCCTCTGTTACACGATAGAAACGCTCAAACAAATGAGGAATATGCTCGACTGGAATACCAATACCAAAATCTTGGATGGTAATACGTACATGGTTGGTTGTTTCAGTGGCTTGAATACGTACTTCATCCTCACTATATTTCCTAGCATTATCCAGCAAAATAAAAAGTAGTTGCTTCAATATTTTTTCATCACTATAAATAAATTTTGGTATCTGCGCATCAATTCTAAATGTTCGATGATAAGCCTGTTCCATTTGTGAAGCTACTTTATTTAAGAAAGGGGCAAGCTCTAGTTGTTCGAAATGAACGTCCAATTGCTCTTTGTTTTTAGCTAGCTCTAGCAATTGCAACACCATTTCATGCATACGAGATGATTCATTGGCAATGGCCTGTAAGGATTCCTGAGCAACCTCACGATTATCAAAACCCCTTCTTAGAAGTAGTTTTGCATAACTTTCAATGACAGTTATAGGAGTTTTTAACTCATGAGAGGCATTTGATACAAATTCTTGTTGCTTTTGATAATGTTGTTCAAGCTTCTCCATCATTATATTAAAAGTGCGGTTAATGTTTATTAACTCGTCCCCTCCTTTTTCTGTAGTATCTATTTTTTCATATTTCCCAGTAGATGCACTTTTGCGCATGGTCTCATTTAAACGTTCTAGCGGTAATAAAATAAGTCGCCCAAGTACCAAGCTCGCTAGGAAAATTGGAATCGTTGCAACAACAGATACAACAACTAAGATGACCTTTAACAAATCTAATGTCCGTTCTACTTCTTCCATAGATTGCTGTAATGTTATGTCCACTACCGTTCCGTCGATCCAAATAGCAGGCATAGTGTAGGTAATGGCAGGGACTTCTTGCATTTCAAGGGTAGCTTGAACCTTTGTTTTCAAGCGTTCACCATCATAAATATAAACAGCACCATCCGTTGGCATATAAGCTCTTAATACTTGCTGTAGGTTGGTTTGTGCATTTAACTGACTCAGTGTAGAGCTTAAATCATTTGCTCGTGACTGGAGCTGATTATATTCCGTATCATAGGCAAATTTCTCATACAACAAATAAATTCCACTATTTGTTGCCACTATAATAACTAGCATAAGCAATGTTGTTAGTAGATGAATTTTTGTTTTAAGTCTCATAACTATGTTCCTTTAGCACATATCCAACACCTCGAATTGTTTGGATAAGAGGTGCTGGATTAGCAGCCTCAAGCTTTTGCCGTACATAACGTATATAAACATCCACAACATTTGTATCCCCATAATAATCATAGCCCCACACAGCCTCTAATATTTGCTCCCTTGTCAGTACTTGTTTAGGATGCTTTAGTAAATAGAACAACAAATCATACTCACGAGGTGTCAGCTGAATTTCCTTATCAAAATACACAACTTCCCTTGTTTGCTCGTTTATCGATAAATGGCCAAATGTAAGTGCAACTTGCTTTGGATTTACCTTCTGCGAAAACCGTAGTGCATTGCGAATTCGTGCCAGTAGCTCCTCAATTTCAAAAGGCTTTGTCACGTAATCATTGGCTCCTAAATCCAAGCCCTTTACCTTATCCTCTACTTCACTTTTAGCAGTTAGCATGATAACAGGTGTTTGGGATTCTGTTGCACGAATACGCTTTAGCACATCAATACCGCTCATCTCAGGTAGCATGATATCAAGTAAAATTAAATCCCATTGCTGCTCACGGTATTGTAGTAAGCCCTCTGCTCCTGTATGAGCCATTGCTGCCTCATATCCTTCAAATTGAAGCTCCAGTTGTAGCACTCTCGCAATATTCTCTTCATCTTCTATAATTAAAATTCGATGTGTCATGTCGAATCCGTCCTTCGCCTTTTCTTTTCATCGTATACGATACAAGTGGTGAAAGTCTAATTAGAAAATGATGAGAAAGACAATACATTTCTTTTTTTGACACAGGGTACGTCTTTAACTAATAAACTTTCGGTAAAAAGCTGTAAATATCCCTTTTCTCAAAAATTCCTGAGCTTACTTTAGCAACTTTTTTGCCATTTAAACGGCTTGGAAAGGGAAACTCAATATGTGGACCATTATAATGAATAATTGTCACTGTACCATCAGAGTTATTACGCCAATCATAATTCCTTTCATCCGTTTTAATTGAAAGTTTAATCGATACAAAAGCTAAACTTAAGAATAATATGAAGAAGGTAAGACGAACGATTTTCAATAGAAACACTTCCTTTTCTATTAGCATAATAATTTACATCCTTACGCACTATTGAGTAATGTTAATAATTTGAACAAAAAAATCTCACCAAAAGCTTTATGGATAGCCATTGGTGAGGTTTTTAATTATTGATGCAAAGCTCTAGACAAAAATGTTACAAACTCCGCACGTGTTACAGGATCATTTGGTCTAAAGTTGCCATTATCTCCAATTGTGATCCCATTTCCTGCAAGTATAGCGATAAAGTTATGTGCCCAGTGTGTTTTTGGCACATCCTCGAAAGTATCTTTATTCGATGAAGTTAAATTAAAGGCAAGAACTAATACTTTTGCCATTTGAGCGCGTGTCAAATTCGTAGTTGGCTGGAAGTTCCCATCTATGCCTTCAAACAGACCTGCTTGTTGCACCTGATCGATTACCCCAAAATAGAGATGGTCTTTAGGTATATCGTTAAATTCTCGCGCATCTTTTTTCGGTTCTAGCGCTAATGCTCTTGTTAATATCAGGGCAGCATGCTGGCGCTGAATTGGTGCATTTGGTTTGAAGGTGCCATCTTGATAGCCTGTAATAATGCCCTGCTTTGCCATCTCCTGAATCATCGCCCAGGCCCAATGTCCTTGAGAAATATCTGAGAAGATGATATCTGGCTCTGTTGGTTGTGGATCAATTGGTTCTTCAGGTTTAGGTTTTTGTTCTTCAGGTTTTTGTTCTTGTTTTTCAGGTATGTTTGGCCCTGGTTTTGGGGATGGATTCGGAGATATACTTCCTCCACCACCCGATGAACCGTCTTTTACCCAATGGGCATATAAGGTGATATTGGACTTCACTAAATCTTTAGAAAAATTCCAAGGTATCGTCAGTTCAATATCCTTATACCAGCCTGTAAATGTATAGCCTGCCTTTGTTGGATTTACTGGATTTGTTGCTAAGGTATCTTTAGTTACCTTCTGTGATGCTACTGCACTTCCTCCATTTGTTTCGAAATCCACCGTATACTGTGCGACGACGTTTTCCCATTTTGCATACAAGGTCGTATTTTGGGTTATTATATCCGTTGTAAAATTCCATGGTGTGGTGAATTGAGCATCCTTATACCAGCCTAAAAATGTATACCCTGGTTTTATAGGGATTACTGGTTTACTTACTAGTGCCTCATAAATTACTGTAATAGGATTGATTGCTGTCCCCCCATTTGTATTAAATGTGACAACATATGAATTTGCTTTCCATTTCGCATACAAGGCAAGATCTGATTCTTCAATATCAACAATGCTATTGACTGTATAATCTATACCATCTCCCACGTTAGTGCTGTTCCAACCATCAAATGTATAGCCAGTTTTTTCTAAAGATCCTATATTATCTAAGATCGTTGCTGGAGTATTTCTTGGATACATATTCATATCTACTGGTGGATTTCCTTGTTCAGAGCCATTTCCATGATAGATAATTCGATAAGTAAGTAACTCGAACTGGTGATTATTTTGATTGGCATAGGCTTGAGCAGTCGATGCATCATGACCATAAATAATTAAATTACTTGGATTTGCATTAAAAATATCTTCTAAAAGAATCGTTGCATCCGATAATATTTTCACTTGTTTAAGATTATTGTCATTAAAGGCATTATCCTCTACAGTCATTACATTTTTAGGAATTTCAATGCTACTAAGTCTATTCTTCCCAAAGGCCCATCTACCAATATTCGTTACACTACTAGGAATCTCTATACTTGTAAGCTGATTATCGAGAAATACACTTTCCGCTATACTTGTTATACTTGAGGGAATCGTTACATTTGAAAGTTCATTGGTAGCAAATGCATACGCTCCTATACTTACGACACTAGTAGGTATTACTAAAGAGGTTATGTGATTATCTGAAAACGCCCATTCTCCTATAGTCTCCAAAGTTGCTGGTAACTCAATGTTTGTTAATTGGTTCTCCATAAATGCGAAATCCCCAATTGTCTTAAGTTGATTTGGCAGCTTAACTGTAGCAAGTGCATTATCTAAAAATGCATATGAGCCAATTTGAGTAACTTGATCTGGTATTTCTATAGCAGTAAGTTTATTTGTAAAGAATACACCTTCACCTATCTTTTTAAGGTTATTTGGTAGTTTCACATACGTTAATTGATTTTCTGCAAATGCCACATCTCCAATGCTTGTTACACTGTCTGGTATAATTACCTGCGTAAGACCTTTTTCACCAAATGCTCCACTACCTATTGCTGTTACTACCCTGCCATCTAGCTGACTTGGAATGGTTATTGCCATATCAGTACCTATGTAATCTCTAATCGTTACTGACCCATCCCTATTTTTTGTCCACTCATAATCCGCTTCATTGACAGGATCTGGAGAATTTATACCTTGAAAGTTTATATTCAACCTATCTGCATACTCTTTTGCAGAAGAATTCTCTGGAGCATAAATAACAAGGTTAGGACTATGCCCTATAAAAGCATCATCACCTATTTCTACATCTTTAGAATATATAATGATTTCCTTTAGGTAATTATTTGAAAAGGCTTCATCTCCAATGCTTTTCACACTTTCTGGTATCTCTAAACTTTCAATATCATTCCTTGCAAATGCATTTGACCCTATTATTTTTACACCCTCTGGGATTTTCACATTGACAATATCATTCGTTGAAAATGCATGATCTCCTATACTAATAACACTTTTAGGTATATCTACGCTTTCTAGCAAATTTCCGGAAAATGCATAATTTCCGATACTACTTAGATTATTTGGAAGTATCACATTTGTTAGTTGGTTTAAGGAAAATACACCATCACTAATGTTCGTTAGATTACTTGGCAGTGTCACACTTGTTAACTGATTTTGATAAAAAGCATAAGCACCAATTGTTGTTATTGTTTCTGGTATCGTGAGGCTTGTCAGATTTTTATTAGTAAACACCCAAGCGTCTATCCCTGTTACGATTTTCCCTTGTATTTGATGAGGAATTACCATGTCTCCGCCAATACCTGTGTATGTCTTTATAGTTATCGATCCATCAGGGCTATCTTCCACATCATAATCAGCTTCATTAGCAAAAGTATAAGGGATTTTCAATAAAATCATGAAGATAAATAGTGTAAACCATATTCCATATCTAACACTTTTTGCTTTCATATAGTCTCTCCTTTCTTTAAAAATGAAATAATTCTTCTTCATCTTAAAGGTAATTATTTACTCCCACTATTGAGGAATGTTAATTATTTTTAGGTAAATACAAAAATCCCATCATTGGTAGTCTTATCACACCAGTGATGGGATTTATTCTTATTGAGAGAGGGCTCTATATAAAAAGATTGCGAATTCTGCCCTTGTAACAGCATCATTAGGTCTAAAATTACCTTGATCACCTATTGTGATACCGTTTGACGCAAGAATAGCAATATAATTGTATGCCCAATGAGCTGCAGATACATCATTAAATGTTTCTTTCTTATGGGCAGTTAAGTTTAAAGCCTCTACCAATACTTTTGCCATTTGTGAACGTGTCATATTAGATTTTGGTTGGAAATTTCCATCTATGCCATCAAACAGTCCTGCTTGTTGCACTTGCTTAATTTCCTCAAAATAGAGATGACTTTCAGGAATATCCTCAAATATAAACGCCTCTTTTTTCGGTTCTAGCTCTAATGCTCTGGTTAACATCAGGGCAACATGCTGGCGCTGAATTGGTGCATTTGGCTTGAAGGTGCCGTCTTGATAGCCTGTAATAATGCCCTGCCTTGCCATCTCCTGAATCATTGTCCAGCCCCAATGTCCTTTAGAAATATCTGAGAAGATGATATCTGGCTCTGGTTGGGGTGTTGTCTCTGTTGGTTGTGGATCAATTGGTTCTTCAGGTCTAGGTTCTTGTTTTTCAGGTATGGCTGGCTCTGGTATCGGGGTTGGATTCGGAGATATACTTCCTCCACCACCCGATGAACCGTCTGTTACCCAATGAGCATATAATGTGATATTGGACTTCACTACATCTTTAGAAAAATTCCATGGTATCGTCAGTTCAATATCCTTATACCAGCCTGTAAATAAATAACCTGCCTTTGTTGGATCTACTGGCTTTGTTGCTAAGGTATCTTTAATCACCTTCTGTGATGTTACTGCACTTCCTCCATTTGTTTCGAAAACCACCGTATATTGTGTGATGACCTTTTCCCATTTTGCATATAAAGTTGTATTTTCGGTTACCTTATCCGTTGTAAAATTCCATGGTGTACTGAATACAGCATCTGTATACCAACCTGCAAACTCATATCCAGCTTTTGTTGGGTCTGCTGGCTTTATTGCTAAGGTGTCTTCAGTTACCTTCTGTGATACTACTGTGCTACCTCCATTTGTTTCGAAAACCACCGTATATTGTGGGATGACCTTTTCCCATTTTGCATATAAAGTTGTATTTTCGGTTACCACGTCTATATCAAATTCCCATGGGATACTCAACGTTTTATCTTTATACCACCCTATCAATATATGACCTGCCTTTGTAGTATCTGCTGGCTTAGTCACTTTAGCTTTGTCAGTAACTTTTTGAGACGGAATCGCACTTCCGCCGTTCGTTTCAAAATTCACCGTATACTGTACGACTACCTTTTTCCATTTAGCATATAAAGTTGTATTTTCGGTTACCTTATCCGTTGTAAAATTCCATGGTGTACTGAATACAGCATCTGTATACCAACCTGCAAACTCATATCCAGCTTTTGTTGGGTCTGCTGGCTTTATTGCTAAGGTGTCTTCAGTTACCTTCTGTGATACTACTGTGCTACCTCCATTTGTTTCGAAATCCACCGTATATTGTGGGATGACCTTTTCCCATTTTGCATATAAAATTGTATTTTCGGTTACCTTATCCGTTGTAAAATTCCATGGTGTACTGAATACAGCATCTGTATACCAACCTGCAAACTCATATCCAGCTTTTGTTGGGTCTGCTGGCTTTATTGCTAAGGTGTCTTCAGTTACCTTCTGTGATACTACTGTGCTACCTCCATTTGTTTCGAAATCCACCGTATATTGTGGGATGACCTTTTCCCATTTTGCATATAAAGTTGTATCCTCCGTCACCCTATCTATCTCAAAATTCCATAGACTATGGAGTTCTGCGTCTTTATACCAATCTACAAATAGATGCCCCGTTTTTGTTGGATTAATTGGTTTAGTAGCCTTCATAGGAGAAGTAAAAGTTTGACTTGGAACTGAACTTCCACCATTTGACTCAAATTTAAGCTCATATTGCTGTACTAAATCCCATTTCGCATATAAGGTTATATTTTCTGTCACTTTATCTATTTCAAATTCCCATAGGGTTGTGAATTTTTTATCCTTATACCAGCCTGCAAATGTATATCCAACTTTTACGGGATTTTCTGGTTTAGTAGCCGTCATATAAGAATTTATAGTTTGGCTAGGTAACGGACTTCCACCATTTGACTCAAATTGAACCACATACTGTTGTTGCACTATATCCCATTTTGCATATAAAGTTGTGTGCTCTGTGACCACATCTGTTGCGAAGTCCCATAGTTTAGTTAAAGCAGGGTTTTTATACCAGCCCGCAAATATTTGTCCTGCTAAGATTGGCGGTTCTGGCTCTTCCAACTTATCTCCATATTCTGCGACAATTATTATAGGGGTAGTACTATTTCCTGCTTCAAATCTGACACCATATACATTTTTCAACCACACAGCATATAAATCTATATCAAACGTTACCCTAAATGTGTCGAAGTTCCATTCTGTAGTACGTTCTTCATTAAACCAGCCAATAAATTTATGTCCTTCTTTTATTGGAATACTCGGTTTGCTGAGTAGCGCTCCTTCTGGTACTTCGACAGTTGTAATGTCTGTATCAGAGTGAAATGTGACAGTATGCGAATTCTTTAACCATTTTGCATACAAGATTTTATTTTCTGTTATCACATCTGTATTAAAATTCCAGGGTTTATTCAATTCTTCATCCTTATACCAACCATCAAATGTAAAACCTGCTTTCACTGGAACATCGGGTTCTACCACCTTTTCCCCAGACAATACTTTCTGTTCTTCTATGGTAGTACTATCACTATTTGTTTCAAATGTAACTGTGTACTGTTGGACATTCCCCTTGGCATAAATTCTCAAGGGTTGTGTTACATTTACATCCCATTTTGTTACCCATGATAAATCTTGGTACCAACCGTCAAAAGTACTACCTTGGCTGTTAAATGCATTTACTCCCAACATTAATGGGCTATTAAATTGAACCCATTGTAACCGATTATATTCAAATGCCCTATCCCCAATGCTCGTTAAACTGTTTGGGAACGATACAGTCGAAAATTGATTATCATAAAATGCCAGATTTCCTATACTAAGAAGACTATTAGGAAGTTGTATAGATGTTAGTTGATTTTGACCAAATCCCCAATCACCTATACTTATAACATTATTAGGAACGACTATAGTTTTTAACTTATTACCAAAAAACGCGAGATTCCCTATACTAAGAAGACTAGTTGAAAGTTCTACATTCGTTAAGTAATTAGCTTGGAATGCTCCTATCCCTATACTAGTAACACTATTGGGAATATTTACAGTTGTTAACCTATTACTATCAAATACATAATTTCCTATACTTGTTATACTGTTTGGAAGTTCGACATTAATTAACTGATTATAGCCAAAAGCCTCATCTCCTATGCTTGTTACACTATTTGGAATCTTTATATTTGTTATCCGATTGTTTGTAAAAGCTTGGGCTCCTATTATTGTTACACTATCAGGAATATTTACAGTTGTTAATCGATTTCCAAAGAAAGCCTGATAATCTATAGCCGTAACACCATCAGGGATGTCCACATGTACTAACTGATTACCATAAAATGCTTGAGCTCCTATGGTGGTGAGGTTTTTTGAAATGGTTACGCTTGTTAATTTACTATTTTGGAATGTCCAACGTCCTATATCCTCCACACTATCGGGAATCACAATCGTGCTTAGTTGAGTGTTGGCAAAAGCCCAATCGCCTATCGTTATTACACTTTCAGGAATCACTATTTCTGTTAGGTTAGATTCATAAAACGCGAGATTTCCTATTATTGTTACGGGTTTCCCTTCAATGGTTTCAGGAACAACCACTGATCCCCCCGCACCTAAATATTTTACAATCGTTACACCTGCGCTATTTGGTTGTATCTCAAATTCGCTTGTATTGAAATTGGTTAAATCACGATCGTTATCTATTTGCTCATGAACATCAACCTCACTCTTATTATCTACTTCATTTCCCCCTGCTTCTTTAGCTTTTTCTTCTATGTCATTTTGTTCATTCGCATAGGTCAGGGATTGTCCCCATTGGAAAAAGAGCAGTAATACAATAAGCATAATGGTAATGTTTTTCTTCATTCATCCTCTCTCCTTCTGTAAATTTTCAGCTTCAAATAGCCCCTTTCCTTTGTTTCCATACATTTATCCTTATAAAGAAAAACACTCTTCTTTATCTTAAAAAAATCAATTTACTTCTACTATTGAGGAATGTTAATTTTTCACTAACTAAAAATAAACCGCTATCAATAAATTGATAGCGGTTTGTTTTATTTGGATTGTTTTAATAACAATGCTTGGGCTCTATTTTTTACTCCTAGCTTATTGTAAATTCCTGAAAGATACACGCGTATGGTCCCTTCAGATAAAAATAGTTGCTCTGCTATTTCCTTATTTGAAGCACCTTCTGAAAGTAGTGAAAATATTTCTTGTTCACGAGTAGAAAGAACTTCTAATACAGGTATTAGTTCTTGAACATAATTCAGTAATCGATAGACATAGCTAATGATTACTTCATCCCAGTCTTCTTTAGCATGCTTCTGGCAAACATCAATATAGTCCCTCATAAGGGGAATAATTTTATTCTCATCTAAAAAAGTTCTTATATAGTTATAAGGTTCAGCTAATTTCAATGCTTGGTGTAACGTTTCTAACGCCTCATCTGCTTGTCCTTGCTCAACCAAACATATGGCTAATAATATTGTGGCTTCTATACGAGTGGATAGCTGTTCTTGTTGTTGTGCCTGCGATTGTACCTGTCTAATCAATTGCTGTGCTGCTAGTGGATGTCCTTTCATGAGTAAATAACGTGCTTTTACTAGCAAATAAAATGTAAAATCCTTATCTACTTTGACCTTAGCTAACTCCTGTTCTGCTTGGACAACATTATCTTCACGTAAAAATAAAAGTGCCTTCATTACTCTTATACTATCAATCCAATGGCGTTCATTGACAGCTTCAATTGCATGATCTAAAACGCCTTGAGCAACTATATATTGCTCTTCTAACACGGCTATTTTACTTTTAAGAATATACATCGGTACTAACAATCCTGCATCTTGAAATTGATGTCCAGAACGTATAGCTTCCTCTAATTCTATTGATAGCTCAGCAAATTGGTTCCACTCATATAATTTTTCTGCACGCACGCCATAGCTATAGCCCGTCATACTTAAGTTTTTAAATTTCCCTGTTCTAAACTTAGCAAAATAAGACATAGCCTGTTCATCTGAAAGTAACTTTCCTCGAGATCCGATATTTGTTCTAAACAACATAGGCTCTGTTTGATTATATTGTATAAATATTGCGTCCCATTTGGAATCAACTGGATTTCTCTCCAGTCTTTGTCGAATATATTCTCCAGCTTGAGAAAGATCTCCGTTTTTCATGACAAAGACATAGGCTTTCACACCTAGAAAATCATCGACAGCAGATGCATACTCACTTTTATTCATCCAGTGATTAGACCTATGCTTTTGTTCTAGGTCTAGGATCGTCCGATAAGCATCTTCTAAATTGTGTAATGCTGCGAGTGTATATGCATACATTACCATCAACTCTGGGTGTACCTCATAGCCATTAGACAAAAATGTATCAATCCATTTTACATAAGATGTTGAATGTCCACAGGAAAGAAATGTTACAAGATGCTCCTGAATCCATTGTTCAGCATACATAAATACGTTGCCGCTTAAAGCAAGCTCTATAGCAGATAAAAAATTTCCATTATTATATAAAGCTACAGCTGCCTTTTCATATAAATACAAAATATCCTGCTGAGTAAAACGATTGCTCAATTCTTGGCGCAATGCTTCTCTAAATAAATTGTGATATCGAAAAACCTGCTCTTTTGCTTCTACTCTACTAATAAATAATCCTTGTTGATCAAGCTCTAATAAGACTAGTTGAGCATCAGTACGGTTTGTTAGGACATTACATGTATCAGCGGTTAATTGTTCCAAAAGTGAAGTATAAAGAAGAAAAATTTGGAGGGATGGTGCTAGTTTGGAAAAAACCTCACTCATTAAATATTGGAACACATATAAATTACTTTCTTTTAACTCTTTTTCTACATTATGAAAATCCGCTAAATTAGTTAATTGCAACCCTGTTGGCCAGCCCTCTGTTATCTCAAAAACCTTTTGAAATACCTTTACATCCAGCTTTTTATTTAAATTTTTATAAAATTCTTTTGTCTCTTCATACGTAAAAAGAAGTTGCTCTAAACCAATTTCAAGCAAGCAATGGTTTAATCTCCACTTTGCAATAGGTAATGAAATAGTTGATCTACTAGTCAAATAAATAAAGCAATTTTCAGGTAAGAAATCAATTAGTCGAGTCATCGCTTGATGGATAGCAATATTATGAATATGATGATAATCATCAATCATAATATGAATCTTTTTAGTAGATAGCGATAATTCATATAAGAGAGAGTCCACTAAAAACTCTAATGGTAACTGTGGTTGTGCATGGAGTATAGAATTAATCCGAGAGGCAGCTTCTGGCTGTAATGAGTGACCAATAGCATGAATTAAATACTTCCAATAGCGATTTAGATCATTGTCTGTTTGGTCCACCGTATACCATGCAACTGCCGTCTCAAGTTGCTGAAACCAACAACTTAGAAAAGTGGTTTTACCATACCCTGCTGGTGCTTGTACTACTATAAGTTTTGCTGTTGACTGGAGTAGAATGGCATTTAATCGTTCTCGCTCAATAATTTGCTTGCCCGTTTGAGGGACTGTTGTTTTTGAGGCTAATAAAATATTTGGCACATGCAGACCTCCTTTCTCTTTAACAACTTTAAAAGCCTAGCCATTCTTTTGCCCATAAAATGGCCTTCGTGCGAGATTTCACACTTATTTTACTGTAAATTCCTGTTAAATATATACGAATTGTTCCCTCTGTCAGCTGCAATTGTTGTGCAATCTCCTTATTAGAAGCACCTTCTGCGAGTAATTGCAGAACATCTTTTTCTCTTGCAGTAAAGTTAGTGAAAAACTCATCTTCTGTGCTGTCATTTAGTAATAGTTTATTTACATAGGCTAACGGCACTGACTTAAATGTATCTCCCTTATTATGCTGACGTAGACGCCAGTATTTATTAAGTAATGGCCAGATAGAATCCTCCTCTATAAATGTACGGTAATACCCATAGGACACTCCATGTTCAAGAGCATCATGTAATACTGTTAAAGCGAAATCCTCTTTACCAAGTGAAAAATGACAAATGGCTTCTAGCAAGCCCGCTTCAATAAGCGTAACGATTTGCTTTTCCTGAGTTGCTCCTTCTTTTAAACGAATAGCAATTTGCAATGCTTCCTCCAGTTGATTTTTAGCATATAGAATTTTACCTTGAACTAATAAATAAAATGGATTTTTTGATGCAATTCTATAATTGATAAAATCCGTCACTCTAAAAAATTCCTGTTGTGCATATGAAATATTTCCTTCCAATAAATAAGATTGTGCTTTCATAATATAGAGCATTCCGATCCAATAAGGTTTATCGGTTTCCTTCATAGCTTCAATCAATAACAGATGTGCTTCTTCGAATTGTTTTTTAGTCATATAAATACGTGCCTTTAATAAGTACATTGGCATAAATAATCCTGGATCTTGAAAATGCAAACCATATTGTAAACCGATTTCTAACTCTTTACTTGCCCTATCTAAATCATTTATTTCATACAAAATTTCAGCTAGTAATCCATAGGTAACGCCTGTAATATTTCGCTCCCTTATTTCACTTTCATTCAACACGCTAATCAGTTCATCCATTTTTTCTACTGGTAAGAATTTTCCTTTTGCACCTATAAAAGTACGTAAAATTCTAGGTTCAAATTGATTATATTTTAATGAAATATCATATAAAGATGACTTATTCTTTCTTACATTTACACGTGTTTGTAAGCCTACTTTTGCCCTTTCAATGTCTCCATCTTCCATATAACCAATATAAGCATTCAAAATTTCAAAGATTTTTGAGACAGCAATAAATTGAAAACCATCCATCCATTTCAATTTATTTTGTTTTAAAAGTAGTTCCTCTATGATTTTATTCGCCTGATCAATTTCATGGGTTGAAAACAGAGTAGTAATATATAAGACAAGCATATTAATATCTACTGGAAACTGCGCATTCCTTAATTTCTGTATCCACTGCCCGAATAATAGAGTATGTCCCTCGGCAAATATTTCGACTAAATATTTTTGAATCCATTCATGTGCAAGCTTGTATAATTCGCCATTTAAAGCAAGCTCAATTGCCGCTACATAGTCTTCTCCTTGGCATAAATTAGTGGCTGCTTCGTAATAAATAGAGGTAATCATTTCATAGGAATATTGCCTTTGAAATTCTACCTGTAGGGCATGCCTAAATAAAGTTTGGTAACGATAAACGGGTGGATGAGCTTGTACTTGTTCGATAAACAAACAATTTTTCTCCAGCTCTGAGAATGTAGTTAAACTATCTAATCCGTTCGTGATGGATGTACAAACACTCGGATCTAAGTAGTTTAAAATGGAAGTTCTTAGTAGAAAATCTTGCAATTCTTGAGGTAATATTAAAAGAATTTCTTGCATGAAGTACTCATGTATATATGAACTAGCTTTGGCTAAAATTTCTTCACTACTAAGATTACCTATCATTCCACCTGTTGATAGCTTTATCAGTTGGATACCTGCTATCCAGCCCCCTGTAGTATTTAATAAAGGCTTCAGCGCATCCTTCTGTTCATCATTAGTAACAGAATTAAAGAAAGATTGTAGCTCTTCTAAATCAAAACATAATTGACCCGTCCCGACTTCTAGTATCCAACCTTTTACACGCCATTTTGCTAGTGAAAGTTCTAAATTAGTTCGTGTGGTTATATAGATCCGTGCATTGGCTGGTAAATATTCAATAAGTCGATTGATAATTTGATGAATTTGAGGGTTGTGGATTTCTTGAAAATTATCAAAAACAATATGAATATTTTCTTTATATGTATTCAAATCGTTTAACAGTGTATCTATAATTATTTCAAAAGGTGGTGTTTCATCTAGTATATTGTTTAACTTTTGTTCTACATTCAATATGCTAAAAGATAATGTATGTATTAAGTACTTTAAAAATTTCACAGGATCATTGTCATTCTGATCGATAGTAAACCATGCTACCGATTCATCAATATGCTTCAACCACAGACTTAAAAGAGTCGTCTTTCCGTATCCTGCGGCTGACCGTATAATGGTTAGTTTCTTCATTCGATTGTTAGATAAAATAGAAAATAATTTCTTCCTCTCTAATACATTTGGCACTGTACGTGGAATTGTTACTTTTGATTTTACCCATACCATATCCATCACCCTGTCTCCCTTCTTCATTTCATTAGTTCTATAAATTTCGAATTTTTCCTGCAATTTAATTTTTCTACTCATTCACTTCATCCAAAAGAGCATACTTATTTTAGAAGGATAAAGCAAACTACTTCACTTTTTTTATTCCTAGCGTTAGAATACTAATATCTAATTTTCCTATAGGAAACTTTATTTCACTAATGATACTTTTTGAAACGAGGGAACAATATGGTTTACAAACGAGTCACAAAATCGTCTGCAGAGGCGGTTTTAGATGGAGATATAAAAGGTTGGCGAAGATTTTTGCCATTTTTAGGACCTGCTTTCATTGCAGCAGTCGCCTATATTGATCCTGGCAATTTTGCTACAAATATTACAGCAGGCTCTCAATACGGCTACCTGCTACTTTGGGTTATAGCCTTTTCTAATTTAATGGCCGTGTTAATTCAGTCCCTGTCTGCCAAACTTGGGATTGCCACAGGAAAAAATTTACCTGAAGTCGCACGCGAGCATTTTTCTAAAAAAACATCTATCTTTTTATGGATACAGGCGGAATTGGTCATCATTGCCACAGACCTCGCGGAATTTATCGGAGCAGCACTAGGGCTTTATTTACTTTTTAATATCCCAATGCTTCCCGCCGCATTGATTACAGCAGTGGGTTCATTCGCTATTTTAGAGTTGCAAAGAAGAGGATTTAGAGCCTTTGAAGCAGGTATTTCTGGCATGGTTTTAATTGTTGTATTGGCGTTTGCCTTCCAAACATTTTTAGCGCAGCCAGCATGGGGTGATGTAGCGATTGGCATGTTCACGCCACACTTTGAAGGTGTAGATTCACTATTATTAGCAACAGGTATTTTAGGTGCAACCGTTATGCCTCATGCTATTTACTTACATTCCTCTTTAACACAAAGCCGTATTATTGGTCGTAATGAAGAAGAAAAAAGACGCATTTTTCGATTTGAATTTATCGATATTATCATCGCTATGATTATTGCTGGTGCCATCAATATGAGCATGCTCATAATTGCCGCAGCAGTATTCCATACCCAAGGCGTTGTAGTTGTAGATTTAGATGTTGCCTACAATGGCTTAAAAGAGGCGCTCGGCCCAATGGCTGCCATTTCCTTTGGTCTTGGTTTACTTATTGCAGGGCTTGCTAGCTCCTCTGTAGGGACTTTAGCAGGTGATGTTGTCATGCAGGGCTTCATTCAAAGAAAAATACCTCTTTATTTACGTAGAGCGATTACCATGGTGCCACCACTTGCAATCATTGCCTCTGGTGTGAATGCTACCTATGCTCTCGTTCTTAGTCAAGTTGTTTTATCATTTGGTATTTCCTTTGCACTTGTCCCTCTTGTTATGTTTACAAGTAAACGAGACATTATGGGAAGCCTAGTTAATCACCGTATTACAACTGTTTTAGGTTGGTTTGTCGTAGTCGTTGTTGTTACGTTAAATATTTACTTACTGTGGGAAACAATTTTTGGATAACAAAAAGCCAGGTACTCTATAGTAATGAGCACCTGGTATCTTTTTGATTAAACATCCACCTTTTCGATATTTCTAATGGCTAAATAAGCAATACCAAGACCCACGATTGCTAAAGTAATTGGAATAATAATTATATCGTTTAAAGTAAAGTTACCTGAATTTGACGAAGTTACAGACACAATTATAATAGATGAAATAATAGTTGTCGGTATAGAGTATTTTCTCATCCCGAAATACAATGGGATTAAAGCTATACCTGAGGCAGCAATCGCATTCATCAATACAGAAGGTATTTGCTGGATAATTAAAGAACTAGATAGTACATCAGGAATTAATTCATATCGATCGCTTATGATACAAAAAATGGTTGTAATAAGAGCATTGGAGATAATGATCATACTGAAAGTAAATAGCATGACAATAGCAAGCTTTGCGACCATTAATTTCTTTCTACTTATAGGATACATAAAGGCTAATGTAATGGTTTTAAATTTATATTCTCCGATGATTAACTTAGCTATTAACGTAGAAGCAAAAATCATAAAAACTGCTCTTACAAATGAATCAATAACACTGAATGCAACCTCATAATTTTCAAGCCCTGGGTCTCCTTCCACTTTAGAAATAAATAAAATCATAAACAAAAAACCAAGAATAACAAAATTAGCGATAATGGCTCCTTTAACATATGAACCTAAATGAAATTTTTTCATTTCTAAACGCATTAAATTAAGCATGGACAACACCTCCATTGATTAGCTTTAAGAAATAATCCTCTAATGAACTAGTTTTTTTACTAATCTCTTCAATCTCAACGTCATGTTCAATTAATGCTCTCGATAGGCTTTGTTGGGATACTGTTGAGTCGTATATACGTATAGAGTTATCATCCATCAGCTTAAAATTCGTAATGTTTAATTCGCTTTCAATAATAAACGCTGCCTTTTTCCCATCACTTACGATCACTTCAGTATAATTGACCTGATCACGATTAATAGTATCCATTGCTACCTCAGTGATGAGCCTTCCATTCTTAATAACACCTATTGTATCGACCAATTGTTCTATTTCAGCTAGAATATGACTAGAGATAATAATGGTTATGCCGTACTCCTTACAAAGCATCTTGAAAAGCTCTCTTAACTCCTTTATCCCTACTGGGTCCAATCCATTAATTGGTTCGTCTAATATAAGTAACTCTGGCTTTGTAATAATGGCCCTTGCGATGCCTAATCTTTGCTTCATCCCCAGAGAAAAATCTTTAACCTGCTTATTCTCTGTATTCGATAACTTTACTAAATTAAGAACATGTGCAATTTCTTTCTTATCATAATAACCCATGTATTCACAATGTAATTCCAGGGTCTCTCTAGCCGTTAATTTTTCATAAAAAATAGGATATTCAATAATTGTCCCCATTCTTTTTAGTATTTCATAGGATTTGTCCGTCAATTTCGCCCCCAAAATTTCTACATCCCCACTTGTAGGTTTCGTAAGATTAGTTAGCATCTTCATAACAGTCGTTTTACCCGCACCATTAGGACCTAAAAATCCATAAATCTCACCTTTCTTAACGTTCATATTGACAGCAGAAACAACTTCCTTTCCATCGTACACTTTCGTAAGCTGATTTGTTTTTACAATGTATGTCATGTAATTCTCTCCCTCAATTGTGACTAGCTTCATTATAAAAAATGAAACTCTCTATTTTATTACTGCATTCTTACATATTTCTTAAGTAAAAAAGCCTGCAAAGCATTAAAGCTCTACAAGCATAATCGATTTAATACATCATTCGCTTTAACGAAATCGTAAAAATAGTTCTTTCATAGGGAATACTCGATAAACGGATGGAGCCATTCATTATTTCTACTAGTCTCTTTGTAATCGTTAGTCCCAAACCGCTACCTTGGAAAGATTTATTTCGAGAATCCTCAAGCGTATACATTCTTTCAAAAACGCGATCGATATGATATTCATCAATGCCCCTGCCACAATCCCACACATCAATATCAATATTGACTTCATCATTTCTTATGGTAATTCCAATTACATTGCCATCTGCTCCATATGCAATAGCATTAGACAGTAGATTGTTTAACACTCTATTTAATGCTTCTTCATTACCAAGTGCATATATGGAGCTTTCTGGGATATCAATTTTAATATCTAATCCCAGTGAAGTAACCAAATCGTAAAAAGACAAAACATTTTTTCGGCATATTTCACTGACATTGATTTTAGTGATTGGATAATCTGTGTCCCCAGCCTCTAATTTTGCCAAGTCAAAAAATGTATGAATAATTTTTAATACTTCTAATGTTTTAGCATGTACACCCTTAAGTAAACGTTGCTGTTCCTCGTCACTAATCCCATTTTGAAGTTGAAGCATTTCAATATAGCCAAGTACAACGGTTAAAGGCGTTTTAAGATCATGTGAAATATTGGCCAACATCTTTTTCATGGAATTTTCCATTTTACGATGCGTAGCCTGAATTTTTCGATGTTGATCTAGCAAAGTATTCAGTGTAATAAGTAACTGTTGAATTTCTGAATTTGTAGTTGTTACTAGAATCTTTTCATACGTCTGTTCATTCACAATTACGTGTAGTTTTCGATGAATATATTGGATAGCACGTTCTTGTTCCTTCTTGATTTTCCATTGAAAAATAAGAATGCCGATTAGCAATACAATGATTAATAATAATAGAAATATCATATAGTTTTACCCTTCAAATTTATAGCCGATTCCCCATAGGGTTTTAATATATTGAGGATGTGACGGATCATCTTCTATTTTTTCACGTAGTCTTCTGATATGTACATTTATAATATTTTCATCTCCGTAATAGGCATCTTTCCATATCGTCTGATAAATTTGCTCTTTGGTAAAAACTCTGTGGCGATTTGTCACAAACAATTTTAAAATGGAAAATTCCTTTGATGTCAGCTTTATCTCTTGTCCGCTCTTTGTTATTGAAAAATTAACAATATCTATCTTTAAATTATCAATTTCTAGGACCTCTTGCTTTTGTTCAGCTTGACTAGAGTATTTCGTAGCTCTTCTGATAACAGCCTTTACACGTGCTGAAAATTCCAGCATAGAAAAGGGTTTAGCAATATAATCATCTGCCCCTAATCCTAAGCCCAATGCTTTATCAACATCACTGTCTTTTGCAGACATAATAATGATAGGAAGTGCTGCCTGCTCTCTAATAATCTTTAATACTTCCAATCCATTTAATTTAGGAATCATAATATCTAAGATGACTAAGTCAAAGGTTTTTTGCAAACAATTTTGTAATGCCTCTTCGCCATTAGTCACTGTTGTGACATGGAAACCTTCCATCGTTAAGTAATTAGAAACCATTTCACGAATGGCTTCATCGTCTTCTACAAGTAAAATATGCTTTTGCACTATGATGCACCTCTCCTATCAAAACCCAATTTCCATATGTATATTACATTACCATATTTATGATGTTTGATTAGTGATTTGTTTATGAGTGTTGAAAAAAGAGCTGCTCCATAAACCATCACTCTTTGGTTTATAGAACAGCTCTATTATCTAATCTTCAACTTTTAAATCACAATCTTTAAGTGGAAGCATTTTTGTTTTGTGCTTTATTTTATAGCCAAACCATAATGCTAAAAATAATGGAATCCCAATATACGAAACAAGGATACCGTACCAATCAATCTTATCGCCTGTAAAGGCTGTATAATTTTGTCCAATGACTACAATCATACAAACTGTAAAAGCAAATAATGGTCCAAACGGAAATAATTTGGCTTTATAAGGTAATAACTTTGGATCTAAGCCCTGTGCATCAAACGCTCGGCGGAAACGATAATGACTAAACGCAATACCTAGCCATGCAATAAACCCAGACATTCCAGAAGCATTTAATAACCAGATATAAACCACTCCATCGCCAAAGAAGGATGCCAAAAATGCTAAACAGCCTACAGCTAATGTTGCCATAAGTGCATAAATCGGAATACCTCTACGACTTAGCTTTGCAAAAAATTTAGGTGCATGTCCATCCACTGCTAATTGCCATAACATACGAGAAGATGCATATAGTCCTGAATTTCCTGCTGACAGCATAGCCGTTAAAATAATGGCATTCATTAATGAAGCAGCAAAGGCAATACCTAGGCGGTCAAACACTAGTGTAAACGGTGATACTGCGATATCTTCTGATAATAAACGTTCGTCTGTAAATGGAATTAACATCCCAATTGCACCAATCGCTAAAATATAAAACAAAAGAATACGCCAAAATACAGATTTAACAGCCTTCGGAATATTTTTACCAGGATCATCTGTTTCACCAGCTGTAATTCCTAGTAATTCTGTTCCTTGGAATGAAAATCCTGCAGCTAGGAAAATACCAAATGTAGCAAGGAAGCCACCATGGAATGGCCCATCACTAACAAAGAAATTAGTGAAACCTACAGGAGCCTGCCCACCTAAAATACCAAAAATCATTAGTAAGCTAATGATAATAAAAACAATAACCGTTGCTACTTTAATCATGGCAAACCAATATTCACTTTCACCATAACTTTTTACGGATAGTAAATTAAACGTCAATACAACAGCAATAAATAATACTGTCCAAAGTGCTGATGAGCTATCTGGGAACCAATATTTCATAATTAATGACACAGCAGCAATTTCGGCAGCAATGGTGATTGCCCAGTTATACCAGTAGTTCCAGCCTAATGCAAAGCCCAAAGCAGGATCTACAAATTTGGTTGCATACGTACTAAATGAACCTGAGGATGGCATATAGGCAGCCATTTCCCCTAAGCTTGTCATTAAAAAATACACCATAATACCAATTAAAGCATAGGCAAGCAATGCTCCTCCAGGACCTGCCTGAGCAATTGCTCCTCCACTGGCTAAAAATAGTCCCGTACCAATTGTACCGCCTAAAGAAATCATTGTAATATGACGGCTTTTTAATTCTTTTTTCAGCTTCGGTGCTTTATGTCCGAGCTGATTTACTTTTATTTCACTCACGATATAGCTTCCTTCCTATTTATGAGGCAAAAAAATGCCATCACATATACACTGTGATGGCTACATTAATCCTCAGTTTTTCCT
This sequence comes from Lysinibacillus sp. JK80, assembly GCF_027557635.1. Taxonomy (NCBI): domain Bacteria; kingdom Bacillati; phylum Bacillota; class Bacilli; order Caryophanales; family Bacillaceae; genus Lysinibacillus; species Lysinibacillus sp. JK80. Next base: position 2,825,549 of record NZ_CP058997.1, read on the forward strand.
ACATGATAGCTCAACACGTTGTGCAAACGTGACAGTTCTGTTCCTTTCGGAGACAGCCCCAGCATGAGGTTTTCAAGTCCCCTCACACTTCGGCAATATTTCCTTTCAACTAATTTCATCAATGCTTGTCATTTCAATTAGCATACTTATAAATATCGCGACCTCTACCTCAATACAAACATGAGGCATATAATTATTAAATTTATGATGTTTATTATACTAACATAAGACCATAGACATTTCAATACAACAACAAATGTTCTGTATTTTATGAATCTTCTACTATTTTTAATAGTGTGATAAAGTGTTATAGTAGTTCAATTAGAATGGTTATTATTAGGGGGGATTTTATTTTGACTACAAATGATCATTCCACTAGTTTTCCAAGTAAAAAAATTAGCTGGAAAGGAACAACCTTACTTTTAGTCTTTGGAGTTATCTTTATAGCCTCTACATTACGAATGCCACTAACTGTTGTTGGCCCAATTATATCCTTTATCCGTGAAGATCTTGGAATATCTAATGTTTTGGCAGGCTTTCTAACAACGATACCATTGCTGGCTTTTGCTGTTATATCTCCATTTGCACCAGTTGTAGCACGCAAACTAGGGCTTGAGCTAACATTATTTTTATCCACTTTTCTCTTGGCTTTAGGAATTGTCCTACGTTCACTTGGTACTACAGAATTACTTCTATTGGGTACTGTGCTAATTGGCGTAGCCATTTCTTTTGGAAATGTACTAATTCCAGGATTATTGAAGTTGAAATTTCCCTATCATGTGGGTTTATTAATGGCCTTTTTCACCATGTCCATGAATTTTACTGCTGGCCTTGGTGCTGGTATTAGCTATCCGATAGCTAATTCATCGTTAGGCTGGCAAGGTGCACTTTCCATTGCACTCATACTCGTTCTAATTACAATCTTAATTTGGATACCTCAACTAAAATCAAATAAACCAGAACCAGTTACTACATCTAAGAAGACCAGTACACCTTTATGGAAATCACCTGTTACTTGGGCTGTCACAGGGGCAATGGGTTTACAGTCTTTATTATTCTACACAACAGCAGCTTGGATACCTGAGATCTATATTGCTCAAGGTTTAGCACCTGATAAAGCTGGCTGGATGTTTTCAATCATGCAATTCTCACAAGTACCAATGGCCTTAGCAGTGCCTATTATTGCTGGTAAAATGACTTCTCAACGCCCACTTGTATTGATGTTTACATCCTTCTATTTAGTAGGCTTTGTTGGGGTTGTCATGGAATGGACAAGTCTTGGGGTACTGTGGATGGTTCTTCTAGGGTTAGCAGGTGGTTCTTCATTCGCCCTAGCAATGATGTTCTTCACTCTCCGTACTCGTACTGCATTTGAAGCAGCAGATTTATCAGGCTTTGCGCAATCTTTGGGTTATTTATTTGCCGCAATTGGTCCTATTCTTTTTGGCTACTTGCATGATTTATTTGGCGGCTGGAATATTGCGGGATGGCTCTTTGTCGTTGTAGCAATGTTACTCTTCTTTTGCTCAATGAGAGCCTCTAAGGATGAATATGTGCATTAAAATTAAATAAAGCAGGTGGATTAGATTCCTCCATCTGCTCTATTTCTATATAGTGTTTACACATTACTTAATTGTCGGATTGCGGAGTAATGTTAGCAATTCAGCAAGGCATTCTGATGCTTCATTATTATGAGCTGTTATAGTAGAAAAAATAGGAACAGCCTCTTGTAAAAGCATATAACTATAATAGTAATAGCCTACAAAAGCTTGCTCCTCATAGCCCTTTGGCGTTTCTTTCTCCCACTCCTGCTCATCATTATCCTCATTTTCTATCCACAAATAGTTGACGTCTAATAGCTCCTGCATATTTTTAACAGTATTGACTGGGTCGAGATAATCCTTGGTAATAGCATGTGCCACAGCTAAATATAACTGTACCTCTTGTAAGGAGACAGCCTCTAATTTTTTACGAGTAAGCTTTTTTAGCAGGACAAGCAAAACCCATGGTGTCACCTGCCACAGTGTACCTTGATGTTCAATTAATTCAGCTAGTTGTGTGTATTGCTCCTGTTCTATCAGCTTAGGAATGGCTGTACCTCTACCATAAGGTGTCGTCAATTGTCTCCATGGGATATTGGGAATTTGCTGATTTAACATAGTAAGCGCCCTCTCTCATCAAAAGTATTGAAAGTAAACAATTCCTTTACACTAATAGCATGGTTTTTTGTAAAAATAATTTGGTGTATGATAAATATTTACATAGGGTTTATGGAATATATGAGTTGTGGCAGGGGAAAGTGGTGGGATTAACCATGTCCAGTTGCCTGTAACTTCTCTTCCTGTTGATTTTTCTGCCTCCTCAAACAATTTAAACTGCTGAGCTGCTGTATGATGATCAACAATGCTCACACCATCTTCTTTAAATGAGTGAAGAACAGCAATATTAAGTTCTACTAAAGCACGATCACGCCAAAGAGACGCATGTTTGGTTGTATCAAGATTAAAAATCTCTGCAATTGCAGGTAACATATTATAACGATCATGATCTGCTAAATTTCGTGCACCAATCTCTGTTCCCATATACCAGCCGTTAAATGGAGCTGCTTGAAAATCAATTCCAGCCATTTGAAAACGCATACTCGAAATAATAGGTACGGCATACCACTTCATTCCTAATTTCTCCACATCGATTGACTCTGGATGACGGATTGAGACCTCTACTATATTTTCTTCAGGAATTACAAACATTTGAGGAGCACGATTATCCACCTGTATAACGAGTGGTAGTACATCAAAATCAGTTCCTTTACCCCTCCATCCTAACGACTCACACACTTTTGTAAATTTAATGGACTGTGAATCTCCAATAATGCCTGCATCTGTTTCATAGCCTGCATAACGAATTAGTTGATGATTCCAAATCCGTACTCTATCTGAAGCAAACACTGTTATAGTTGGACGAATTTTCCCATGATTTGTCGCATAATCAATATGTTCTAGTAATTTTTGAAAAATAGCCTTTTCATCTAAAACATCACGTGCATCCACCACATGCAGTGACTGCCAAAACAGACGTCCAATACACTTATTGCTATTTCGCCATGCCACCCGTGCGCCAAAAACTAGCTCCTCTGTTGTTGGGTGATATTCACCTGCATCCTTAACTGCCTGTAATCTATTCTTTAACCAAAGTTCTGATTCATTTTGTTCTGTCTGATATAGACTTAAAAATTGCTGTATCTCCTGTATATTCATATCGATTCCTCCACTTATCCTCATATTAGAGGAACAAAACAACAAGCACCATGAAAATAGTAATTGAAAAAACATACATATTTTATATATGAAATAGTTTGTTCATATTTACTCTATAGACTCTCTTTGTAAGAGAATGTAAGGGAGAAAGATTTTAATTAATATAAAAAGGCTACAGTAGTCATGTAGCCTTTTTCAGGGGGTTGTAGAACAAAGAAATCAATAGAATTTTTGTAAATGGTGAAAAAGCTATACGTTCTGGGCTACTTACTTGCTGCTGTTGCTTCGCTTTCGCATAGAGCAGAACCAGTTTCACAAATTCTCTGGCCAGGATTTCGCCTGTATCGCTATACTAGAGAAGTCAAGCAGCCTTCACAAAAGTATTGACCATGGAAGTGTACGTGGTAAGTGAAACGGCTTATAGGAGCCCATAGTAAGATGCTAAGGGAATTAAATTCAGTCCCTCACCTTGCAAATAGGTCTTTTTCTGCTATTGCATTATCTTTTATCGTTTAAAGAACAGGAGAATAGAAAAAAGCATGTAACACACATCTGTGCTACATGCTTGATGACCCGTACGGGATTCGAACCCGTGTTACCGCCGTGAAAGGGCGGTGTCTTAACCACTTGACCAACGGGCCGTGGCTCCGAAGGCAGGACTCGAACCTGCGACAACCTGATTAACAGTCAGGTGCTACTACCAACTGAGCTACTTCGGAATAATATGGGCCTAAATGGACTCGAACCATCGACCTCACGCTTATCAGGCGTGCGCTCTAACCAGCTGAGCTATAGGCCCATTTTGGAGCGGGTGATGAGAATCGAACTCACGACATCAGCTTGGAAGGCTGAGGTTTTACCATTAAACTACACCCGCAATAATGGTGGGTCAGGACGGAATCGAACCGCCGACACTTAGAGCTTCAATCTAATGCTCTACCAACTGAGCTACTGACCCGAAAAATGGAGGAGGTAGAGGGATTCGAACCCCCGCGCGGTGTTACCCGCCTGTCGGTTTTCAAGACCGATCCCTTCAGCCAGACTTGGGTATACCTCCAAAAATATTACAATGGTGGAGCCTAGCGGGATCGAACCGCTGACCTCCTGCGTGCAAGGCAGGCGCTCTCCCAGCTGAGCTAAGGCCCCATTTATCATGAAAGATGGTCGGAATGACAGGATTCGAACCTACGACCCCTTGGTCCCAAACCAAGTGCTCTACCAAGCTGAGCTACATTCCGTAAACATGATTTTATTGGCGCGCCCGACAGGAGTCGAACCCATAACCTTCTGATCCGTAGTCAGACGCTCTATCCAATTGAGCTACGGGCGCATGTTAATTAAAAAATGATGAGCCATGAAGGACTCGAACCTTCGACCCTCTGATTAAAAGTCAGATGCTCTACCAACTGAGCTAATGGCTCGTGAAATTAAAAATGGCTGGGGTACTAGGATTCGAACCTAGGCATGACGGAATCAAAATCCGTTGCCTTACCGCTTGGCTATACCCCAATTTTAAAATGGGGCGACTGATGGGAATCGAACCCACGAATGTCGGAACCACAATCCGATGCGTTAACCACTTCGCCACAATCGCCACTATATAGATTATATTAGCTGTATTATGAACGAGTACCTCAATACCTGGCAGGGGCAGTAGGAATCGAACCCACACCAAAGGTTTTGGAGACCTCTATTCTACCGTTGAACTATGCCCCTAAAATGGTGGAGGGGGACGGATTCGAACCGCCGAACCCTAAGGAGCGGATTTACAGTCCGCCGCGTTTAGCCACTTCGCTACCCCTCCAAGGGAATGGTGCCGGCGATAGGAGTCGAACCCACGACCTACTGATTACAAGTCAGTTGCTCTACCAACTGAGCTACACCGGCAATAATAATGGCGGTCCCGACCGGGATCGAACCGGCGATCTCCTGCGTGACAGGCAGGCATGTTAACCGCTACACCACGGGACCAAAATGGTGGAGGATGACGGGCTCGAACCGCCGACCCCCTGCTTGTAAGGCAGGTGCTCTCCCAGCTGAGCTAATCCTCCACAAAAAATAAGCGAAGCGACGTCCTACTCTCACAGGGGGAAGCCCCCAACTACCATCGGCGCTAAAGAGCTTAACTTCCGTGTTCGGTATGGGAACGGGTGTGACCTCTTTGCCATCATCACTTCACTTATTCAGCTGAAAGACTTATTCTTTCAAAACTAGATAAACGATACATTGAAAGTTTCAAACTTTTTTGGTTAAGTCCTCGATCGATTAGTATTCGTCAGCTCCATGTGTCACCACACTTCCACCTCGAACCTATCTACCTCATCGTCTTTGAGGGATCTTACTTACTTGCGTAATGGGAAATCTCATCTTGAGGGGGGCTTCATGCTTAGATGCTTTCAGCACTTATCCCGTCCACACATAGCTACCCAGCGATGCCTTTGGCAAGACAACTGGTACACCAGCGGTGTGTCCATCCCGGTCCTCTCGTACTAAGGACAGCTCCTCTCAAATTTCCTACGCCCACGACGGATAGGGACCGAACTGTCTCACGACGTTCTGAACCCAGCTCGCGTACCGCTTTAATGGGCGAACAGCCCAACCCTTGGGACCGACTACAGCCCCAGGATGCGATGAGCCGACATCGAGGTGCCAAACCTCCCCGTCGATGTGGACTCTTGGGGGAGATAAGCCTGTTATCCCCGGGGTAGCTTTTATCCGTTGAGCGATGGCCCTTCCATGCGGAACCACCGGATCACTAAGCCCGTCTTTCGACCCTGCTCGACTTGTAGGTCTCGCAGTCAAGCTCCCTTGTGCCTTTACACTCTACGAATGATTTCCAACCATTCTGAGGGAACCTTTGGGCGCCTCCGTTACCTTTTAGGAGGCGACCGCCCCAGTCAAACTGTCCGCCTGACACTGTCTCCTGCCCCGCTAAGGGGCATGGGTTAGAATTTCAATACAACCAGGGTAGTATCCCACCGACGCCTCCTTCGAAGCTGGCGCTCCGAGATCTCTGGCTCCTACCTATCCTGTACAAGTTGTACCAAAATTCAATATCAGGCTACAGTAAAGCTCCACGGGGTCTTTCCGTCCTGTCGCGGGTAACCTGCATCTTCACAGGTACTATAATTTCACCGAGTCTCTCGTTGAGACAGTGCCCAGATCGTTACGCCTTTCGTGCGGGTCGGAACTTACCCGACAAGGAATTTCGCTACCTTAGGACCGTTATAGTTACGGCCGCCGTTTACTGGGGCTTCAATTCGCAGCTTCGCTTGCGCTAACCACTCCTCTTAACCTTCCAGCACCGGGCAGGCGTCAGCCCCTATACGTCACCTTACGGTTTTGCAGAGACCTGTGTTTTTGCTAAACAGTCGCCTGGGCCTATTCACTGCGGCTCTCATGCGCTTGCACGCTCAAGAGCACCCCTTCTCCCGAAGTTACGGGGTCATTTTGCCGAGTTCCTTAACGAGAGTTCTCTCGCACACCTTAGGATTCTCTCCTCGACTACCTGTGTCGGTTTGCGGTACGGGCACCTCTCACCTCGATAGAGGCTTTTCTTGGCAGTGTGAAATCAGGAACTTCGTCCATACGGACTCGCCATCACAGCTCAACGTTACAGTGTGCGGATTTGCCTACACACACGCCTTACTGCTTGGACGCGCACAACCAACGGCGCGCTTACCCTATCCTACTGCGTCCCCCCATTTCTCAAACGGTGAGGAGGTGGTACAGGAATATCAACCTGTTGTCCATCGCCTACGCCTATCGGCCTCGGCTTAGGTCCCGACTAACCCTGAGCGGACGAGCCTTCCTCAGGAAACCTTAGTCATACGGTGGACGGGATTCTCACCCGTCTTTCGCTACTCATACCGGCATTCTCACTTCTAAGCGCTCCACCAGTCCTTCCGATCTGACTTCAACGCACTTAGAACGCTCTCCTACCACTGACATCGTAGATGTCAATCCACAGCTTCGGTGAATCGTTTAGCCCCGATACATTTTCGGCGCAGCGTCACTCGACCAGTGAGCTATTACGCACTCTTTAAATGATGGCTGCTTCTAAGCCAACATCCTGGTTGTCTGTGCAACGCCACATCCTTTTCCACTTAACGATTACTTTGGGACCTTAGCTGGTGGTCTGGGCTGTTTCCCTTTTGACTACGGATCTTATCACTCGCAGTCTGACTCCCGTGTATAAATATCTGGCATTCGGAGTTTGTCTGAATTCGGTAAACCGGGATGGCCCCCTAGTCCAAACAGTGCTCTACCTCCAGTATTCTCATCACGAGGCTAGCCCTAAAGCTATTTCGGAGAGAACCAGCTATCTCCAAGTTCGATTGGAATTTCTCCGCTACCCACACCTCATCCCCGCACTTTTCAACGTGCGTGGGTTCGGGCCTCCAGTAAGTGTTACCTCACCTTCACCCTGGACATGGGTAGATCACCTGGTTTCGGGTCTACGACCACGTACTACTTCGCCCTATTCAGACTCGCTTTCGCTGCGGCTCCGCCTTCTAAAGCTTAACCTTGCACGTAATCGTAACTCGCCGGTTCATTCTACAAAAGGCACGCTATCACCCATTAACGGGCTCTAACTACTTGTAGGCACACGGTTTCAGGATCTCTTTCACTCCCCTTCCGGGGTGCTTTTCACCTTTCCCTCACGGTACTGGTTCACTATCGGTCACTAGGTAGTATTTAGCCTTGGGAGATGGTCCTCCCGGATTCCGACGGAATTTCACGTGTTCCGCCGTACTCAGGATCCACTCAGGAGAGAACGAACTTTCGACTACAGGGCTTTTACCTGCTCTGGCGGACCTTTCCAAGTCGCTTCATCTAACTCGCTCTTTTGTAACTCCGTATAGAGTGTCCTACAACCCCAAGAGGCAAGCCTCTTGGTTTGGGCTCTTCCCGTTTCGCTCGCCGCTACTCAGGGAATCGATTTTTCTTTCTCTTCCTCCAGGTACTTAGATGTTTCAGTTCCCTGGGTCTGCCTTCAAGACGCTATGTATTCACGTCAAGATACTACGCGATTAAACGTAGTGGGTTCCCCCATTCGGAAATCTCCGGATCAAAGCTCACTTACAGCTCCCCGAAGCATATCGGTGTTAGTGCCGTCCTTCTTCGGCTCCTAGTGCCAAGGCATTCGCCGTGCGCCCTTAATAACTTAACCAAGTTATTAAGCCTATAAAAAACTTAAAAAAATAAATGTGTTTGTTACAATTTCAATGTCGTTTTATCCAGTTTTCAAAGAACAAGTTTTGAAGTGTTTCATTCAGATAGAATGAACCTTCAAAACTGAACGCAAAACGTAATCTTACAAACCCAAGGTTTGTATTCCGAAATAATCCTTAGAAAGGAGGTGATCCAGCCGCACCTTCCGATACGGCTACCTTGTTACGACTTCACCCCAATCATCTATCCCACCTTCGGCGGCTGGCTCCAAAAGGTTACCTCACCGACTTCGGGTGTTACAAACTCTCGTGGTGTGACGGGCGGTGTGTACAAGGCCCGGGAACGTATTCACCGCGGCATGCTGATCCGCGATTACTAGCGATTCCGGCTTCATGTAGGCGAGTTGCAGCCTACAATCCGAACTGAGAACGACTTTATCGGATTAGCTCCCTCTCGCGAGTTGGCAACCGTTTGTATCGTCCATTGTAGCACGTGTGTAGCCCAGGTCATAAGGGGCATGATGATTTGACGTCATCCCCACCTTCCTCCGGTTTGTCACCGGCAGTCACCTTAGAGTGCCCAACTAAATGATGGCAACTAAGATCAAGGGTTGCGCTCGTTGCGGGACTTAACCCAACATCTCACGACACGAGCTGACGACAACCATGCACCACCTGTCACCGTTGCCCCCGAAGGGGAAACTATATCTCTACAGTGGTCAACGGGATGTCAAGACCTGGTAAGGTTCTTCGCGTTGCTTCGAATTAAACCACATGCTCCACCGCTTGTGCGGGCCCCCGTCAATTCCTTTGAGTTTCAGTCTTGCGACCGTACTCCCCAGGCGGAGTGCTTAATGCGTTAGCTGCAGCACTAAGGGGCGGAAACCCCCTAACACTTAGCACTCATCGTTTACGGCGTGGACTACCAGGGTATCTAATCCTGTTTGCTCCCCACGCTTTCGCGCCTCAGCGTCAGTTACAGACCAGAAAGTCGCCTTCGCCACTGGTGTTCCTCCAAATCTCTACGCATTTCACCGCTACACTTGGAATTCCACTTTCCTCTTCTGCACTCAAGTCCCCCAGTTTCCAATGACCCTCCACGGTTGAGCCGTGGGCTTTCACATCAGACTTAAAGGACCGCCTGCGCGCGCTTTACGCCCAATAATTCCGGACAACGCTTGCCACCTACGTATTACCGCGGCTGCTGGCACGTAGTTAGCCGTGGCTTTCTAATAAGGTACCGTCAAGGTACAGCCAGTTACTACTGTACTTGTTCTTCCCTTACAACAGAGTTTTACGATCCGAAAACCTTCTTCACTCACGCGGCGTTGCTCCATCAGGCTTTCGCCCATTGTGGAAGATTCCCTACTGCTGCCTCCCGTAGGAGTCTGGGCCGTGTCTCAGTCCCAGTGTGGCCGATCACCCTCTCAGGTCGGCTACGCATCGTCGCCTTGGTGAGCCGTTACCTCACCAACTAGCTAATGCGCCGCGGGCCCATCCTATAGCGACAGCCGAAACCGTCTTTCAGTCTTTCACCATGAAGCAAAAGAGATTATTCGGTATTAGCCCCGGTTTCCCGGAGTTATCCCAAACTATAGGGTAGGTTGCCCACGTGTTACTCACCCGTCCGCCGCTAACGTCAAAGGAGCAAGCTCCTTTTCTGTTCGCTCGACTTGCATGTATTAGGCACGCCGCCAGCGTTCGTCCTGAGCCAGGATCAAACTCTCCATAAAAGAAATTTGATTAGCTCAAATTTTGCTGGCATCATGTTTGATGTCCAAAATTTTTGTTTTGTTCACTAGCAAAACTAGCTACTTAAAACTTTATTGATTACGTTTTGCTTGTTCAGTTTTCAAGGTTCATGTTTTGCTTTATTTTAGCGTGTCACCCTGGCGACTTGTATAATACTACACCCTTATTTTTAAAAGGTCAACACTTTTTAATAAAAAACTTTATTATTTTTATTACCAAAGTAAAACTTCCTATATTAGTAACTATAAAATCTATTCACAAGCTAGTTCAATATTAGACCATGAACTAGAAAATAATTTTATCATAATTTCCTACAAAAAAATAATAGATCTTTAAAAAAACAAAAAACTCGGTAAAGAAACCGAGTTTTTAAAATGGGAAAAAGAACGGGATGGCTATCATCATCACAATAAACATAACAAGCTGTAACGGAACCCCTATTCTTACGAAATCCATAAATTTATAGCCCCCCGCCGTCATTACCAGTGCATTCGTAGGGGAAGCAATTGGCGTAGCAAATGCCATACTTGCTGCAACTGCGACTGCAATCATAAATGTTGCGGGACTAACCTCCATTGCAATGGCTGCACTCATGGCAATGGGTGCAAACAATACAGCAGTTGCCGTATTACTAATAAATTGACCGAAAATAGCTGTCAAAATATAAACTCCTATGAGTACACCGTATGGTCCGAAACCACCTAAAGCATTAATAATACCATCAGATAAAATGGTCATGCCCCCTGTTTTTTCTAACGCTGTCGCCATTGGTAACATGGCAGCCACTAACACAATACTTTCAAAATTCATATTGCTATAGGCATCTTCCATGTTTCTCAAGCAGCCTGTTAAAATCATAAGTACAGCACCAATCATCACAGAAATGACAGCAGGGAAAACTTCAAATGCCATCAAAATAATCATGAATAACATAATAATCCCCGCAATTCCAGCTTTGCCTGTAGCTGCTGCCACACTTGCGTGTTCTTTCGGCTGTCCTACAACCACGACATCTTGCGTTTCTCTTGCTAACAAAAGAATTTCATCCCATGCTCCCTGTACTAATATTGCGTCCCCAAATTTTAATTTGTGAGACACCATATCCTGAAGCTTGTAACCACCCTTACGATTAATACCAATGATATTTAGATTGTATTTTTCCCGGAACCCAAGGGAACTAACCGTTTCATTGATAAAGCTCGAATTTGGGGTAAGCAATACCTCTGCAATACCCAGATGCTTCGATACCAATTCATCGGCTTCTCCTTCAACTAATCCTTGCATCTCAAGATGATAATCCTCAACAAAACGCCGAATATCCTCTATTTCTCCTTGAACATATAACTCATCCTTGGCATGAATGACACTAGTTGGTCCTGCCATTTCTTGATAAGTCATCGGTAGTAAATTAATGCCCTCCTGTGATTTCCGATGAATTTTCATCATACAAAGCATATACTTAGCTGGTAGTTTTAATTCCGCTAACGATGTTTCAATAATAGGTGACTCCTCAGGAACGGAGATTTTAAATAGACGATTATTTAAATCATATTGTTTAATAATTTTTTTCGGCGAAAGTTTATAGCCTTCATTGGTCTGTGTACGGTTTTGATCCTTTGGTAATAAAATATTTCTTACAAGTACTAAATAGGAAATGCCAGCAATCATCCCCACGATACCAATAGGAGTTACTTCAAAAAAGCCAAGTTTGTTATAGCCTCGATCAACCAATAACTGACTGACAATTAAATTGGTTGGGGACGCAATCAGTGTCATCAGACCAGAAAGACTTGCTACATAGGAGAGTGGTAGTAGAAATTTAGAAGGGCTGACTTTCATACTTATTGCTATACTTACAACGATTGGCATCATTAAGGCGACAGTACCCGTATTACTCATAAATGCACCAACCGACCCTACAATAATAAGCAGTAGCACAAATAACTTCAGCTCACTATTGCCTGACCATTTTAGTAAGAGTTGCCCCGCCATGCCTGCCAGGCCCGTACGTAAAATCCCTGCACCCACGACAAATAACCCTGCAATCATTAAAACTACAGAGTTTGAAAAACCAGCTAATGCCTCCGCGGGCGTCAAAATATCCATAATGACAAATGCTAATAGTGACACAATTGCTACAAGATCTGCTCGTATTTTATTGGTCACAAATGCGAAAATTGTTGCTCCTAAAATAAGAAATGTTAATGTAAGCTGCACATTCATGAATTCCTTTCTAACATTAATCATTATTAAAAATTGACAGCAAAAAATTGTACTTCATTACTATTTTTATTATAGCTTACCCTGAGCTCTATATGATAAAATTCACCATCTTTTCAAAATTAAAATAAGTGTGGTAGTCATCCACACTTATAATGATAGCTTCACTATTTTATTTTTGGTAAAGATGATGTTCTTTAATATAGTTGTAACAAGCAGTAGGCAAGAGGTATCTCGGTTCTCCTCCCATTGCGAATTCTTCTCGAATATAGGTAGAGCTAATTTCCATCGCTAGCCCTTTATCTATAAGATGAAATCTTCCATCATCATTATTTCTTAAAATCGGAGAACGACTAATGGTTGATAGCATATCAATGCCATGTCGTGCCATTACAATAAATTTATTCTCCGCTACTAATGCGTCGCCCTTTTTCCATAAACCTGCACCAATATCCACTAGTAAATCAGCACCCATAATAAAATGCACCTCATCCTCTGGGTTCTTTTCTCTAAAGTATTTCATAGTGTCATATGTGTAGATATTCCAGCCTTCTTGATCCATCTCATAGGAATCTGCGATAAAACGATCATCCTTAGCAATAGCTAACTGAAGCATATTCCAACGATGTGTATCAGCTGTTTTGATGGTTTTATCTTTGCGTTTATTTGAACAAGGCAAAAAAATAACCTTATCTAACTTACACCGATGTGCTACAGTGCTTGCTGTCCAAAGATGGACATTGGTAATGGGATCAAATGATGAACCATAAATACCTATTCTCGCCATCGTCTCTACCTCCTAGCAGTTACTTTTAAATACGTTGTGAAACCTTTTCTTTTATTGCCTGTATGCTTGCCATTTTATTGTCCCAACATACTTGACTTAAATCGACTGGATATTCTTCAGGATTCATTGTTCGTTTATACTCACACCACAATAAATGTAAGTTTTCCTGTACATATTTTTGTATTTCTTGAATAGTTGGCTCCTCATAAACAATATTTCCATTTTCTATAATACTTTCATGTAACTCTTTCGCCGTAAAATTTGTAACAAATTTACTAATATACGTATGAATAGGGTGGAACATTTTCAATCTTTCTTCTTGCTGTATGTTTTCATTATCTAACGCAATATAATCTCCTTCAGCATGACCATTCTCCGCATTAATAATACGGTAAACACGTTTACGTCCAGGTGTAGTCACTTTCTCAGGATTTGCTGAAATTTTAATGGTATCAACTAGTTCTCCACTTTCGTTTTCTATCGAAACTAATTTGTATACTCCACCAAGAGCTGCTTGATCATAGGCTGTAATCAGCTTAGTTCCGATTCCCCAAGCATCAATTTGCGCCCCTTGTGACTTTAAATGCATAATTGTATATTCATCCAAATCATTCGAAGCCATAATTTTAGTTGCAGTAAATCCTGCATCATCTAGCATTTTCCTTGCCTGTTTTGAGAGATAGGCTAAATCTCCACTGTCTAAACGGATACCAATAAAATTAATTTGATTCCCTAGCTCCTTCGCTACGCGGATAGCATTAGGAACACCAGAACGTAGTGTGTCATAAGTATCTACTAGGAAAACACAGTCTTTATGGGCTGCTGCGTATTTTTTAAACGCAGTATATTCATCTCGATAGGTTTGAATCATCGCATGGGCATGTGTTCCTGACACAGGAATACCAAATAATTTTCCTGCTCTTACATTGCTTGTTGCAGAGAATCCACCTATATAAGCAGCACGAGTTCCCCAAATAGCAGCATCAAATTCATGTGCGCGGCGGGTTCCAAATTCCATTACAACATCCTCACCCGTCACTTGTTTGATACGTGAAGCTTTTGTCGCAATCAGTGTTTGGTAATTAACGATATTTAACAACGGCGTTTCAATTAATTGAGCCTCTGCTAATGGTGCTTCAATTCGCAGGATAGGCTCGTTTGCAAAGACCAGTTCTCCCTCTCTCATCCCCTTAATTGTCCCTGTAAATTTAAGTTCTTTTAGGTATTCAAGAAATTCCTCGGGATACTTCCCCTCTTCTCGTAAATATTGAATATCGCTTTGAGAGAAACCAAAGTTATTAATAAACTCAATCACTTTTTTCAATCCAGCGAAAACTCCATAGCCATTGCCAAATGGAAGCTTTCTAAAATATAGTTCGAAAACAGCTTTACGTTGATGAACACCATCTTGCCAATAAGTTTGAACCATATTAATTTGGTATAGATCCGTGTGTAACATGAAACTATCATCTACATATTTCATATTTTCCCCTCCATTCATGTCAAATAATAGTGGCACCTAGAGTATGCTCGAAATGATTTAACGCCCACTCATGTCCAGCTTCATTAAAGGAGGCGACAGCATTTTTATGAATGACGATATCGAACCCTTTATTATAAGCGTCTACTGCTGTATGAAGAACACAAATATCTGTACAAACGCCGATTAAATGCAGCTCAGCAATTCCTCTTTCACGCAATTTCAATTCTAAATCTGTTCCTGCAAAAGCAGAATAACGCGTTTTATCAATGTAATAGACGAAATCTTGGTCTTTATTTTCTTCATATAATGAGTTTAATGCACCATATAACTCTCTACCTTCTGTATGACGAATATTATGAGGTGGGAATAGCTTTGTTTCTGGATGATAAACATCTCCCTTTTCATGAACATCTATCGCAAATACTGTAAAATCCCCCCTCTTAATAAACTCCTTTGTTAAATCAACATTTGCACGTTCGAGCAATTGCCCAGGCTCTCCGCAAGTAAGAGCCCCATCCGTCGCTACGAAATCCACTGTATAATCAATATTAATTAATGCACGCTTTTTCATCATTTCATCACTCCAGTTTTTAATTAGTAATACTTAAATTACAAATTACTTTCTTTAAAATAATCAGGAAAGACGGATCTTTCCTAATGATATATAGACTCTACCATTTCGAAATCATTAAATGTATAGAGCTGGGAAGGCCGGAACGAATTTCTTTTTGTTTTCTTTGGTTTTCCTTCTTCATCCAATGCTTTTTCGATAAATGGTAATTTAGGTGCTTTTGTAAAGAATACGGAATCGTTAGAGATTCGTGGATCTTCTCCAACTGTTAGAAGTACTCGTTGCAATTCTGATAATGTAAACTCTTGTGGTAAAAAGTTTTTAGCAACAGTTGTCTGAATCATATCCCTTTTAATAAAATGCAACGCATCGGAAATGATTTTTCGGTGATCGAAAGCTAATGGAAGCGTAAATACACTTTCTATATCAAACAGTTCTACATCGTCTGCATCATCATTCGCTTGACGTTGCTCAATATATGTCTCAGGAACAATGGCATAAAATGCATTTGAAATCATCCAACCACGTGGATCTCGATCGATCTCATCATAAACACCAAAATGTTGAACATGTAAACCTTCTACATTTGTTTCTTCTTTTAATTCTCTCTTTGCTGCGATAAAGGCAGTTTCTTTTTGATTTGCATCTACAAAGCCCCCAGGAAGTGCCCATTTTCCTCCTTCAATATTGGGATTTCCTTCAGCATCCCTAGTAGCACGCTTAATTAACATAATCTTTAGCGTCATGTTTGGCGGTGCTTTTTCCTCTGTTTTCTCTGAGGTAATTGTAAAAATAGCAATATCTGCGGTATATCCATCGGGTGTTTGATATTTTGAAGAATCATAATGTGCAAGCACTTCTTCTTCGGTACGAAATTTTGTCATTGTATAACCCCTTCTATAATTACAAGGTTCAGGTAATTTGTAATTCGTTAATTACTATTTATTAGAATTATAATCTTTCATCAAAGCATTTGCAACTAATTTATAAAAAAAGCATAAATAAAGCTACTCCGCCTTATTTATGCCCATTATTATTATTGATCTTTCAGCAGAATTCCGTTTTGTACAACAACTTGCCCATTTTTGATTACTGTATGTGTATGATTCATGCCGTAGAAATATTGCAGTTGCTTGTAATTAGCAACATCAAGGATAAGTACGTCAGCTTTTTTATGTGCTTCAAGGGAACCAATTTGCTCGCCTCGATTTAGGGCATATGCTGCATTAATTGTTGTTGCCGTTAATACTTCCTCCAATGTCATACCCATATGCATGCAAGCTAAATTCATAATGAAGGGTAGGCTCATTGTTGGGGATGACCCAGGGTTAAAGTCTGTTGATATCGCCACAGGCACTCCCTCGTCAATCATTAGACGCCCTCTTGCAAAAGGTGCACGTAAAAAGAATGCAGTACCTGGCAGCAATACAGCAATTGTACCCGCTTCAGCCATTTTTCGAATTCCCTTATCAGAAGCAACTAACAAATGCTCCGCAGAAATGGCCTCTACTTCCGCAGCCAGCTCGGCGCCTTGATAAGGTTCGATTTCATCCGCATGTATTTTTGGCGTTAAGCCTAGTGCTTTTCCAGCCTCTAAAATGCGTCGGGATTGTTCGGGTGTAAAGACGCCTTTTTCACAAAATACATCATTAAATTCAGCCAACTCTAGTTCTGCTACTTTTGGCAGCATCTCATGGACCACCACATCCACAAATTCATCCTCACGCCCCTTATAATCACGAGGAACTGCATGGGCTCCCATAAACGTGCTAATGACATCAATGTGATGTGCAGCTTGTAATTCTTTTGCGACCTCTAGCTGTTTCTTTTCCGTTTCCCAGTCCAAGCCATACCCTGATTTTGCTTCAACTGTTGTTACGCCATGCTTTAAAAATACATCTAAATGCTGCATCGTTTTTTCATATAATTCATCAAAGCTTGTTTCTCGTGTATGCTTTGTTGTAGCATGAATGCCACCGCCTGCATTCATGATTTCCATATAGGTAGAACCATTTAATCTCATATTAAACTCTTGCTCGCGTGTTCCACCATGCACTAAATGTGTATGACAATCCACTAAGCCAGGCATAACAATCTTACCAGTAGCATCAATCGTTTCTGCCTTCTTTATTAATTCTGGGAAGTCAGCTTCTAATTGCTCATACGCTCCTACTGCTACAATACGCTCTTCTTCAATTAGAACACTGCCATATTCTATTACTGCAATTTCCTGCATTTGTTCTTTTGTACGTGGTCCTTGTACATTACTTTTCAAGGTAATTACTTCATTTGCATTTTTTATTAGAATGGTCACTTCACATCACCCTTTAACATTGGTATATGGACACCTTTGTTTTTTGCTGTATTGATAGCAATATCGTAGCCTGCATCAGCATGACGAGCAACGCCCATTCCAGGGTCTGAAACCAATACACGTGCAATTTTTTCAGCGGCAAGCTCTGATCCATCTGCTACTAAGACTTGACCTGCATGCTGTGAATAACCCATTCCTACACCACCACCATGGTGTACGCTTACCCAGCTTGCACCACTCGCAGTATTAACAAGAGCATTTAAAATTGGCCAATCCGATACCGCATCCGAACCATCTAGCATTCCTTCTGTTTCACGATTTGGTGATGCTACAGAACCTGAATCTAAGTGATCGCGACCAAAGACAATTGGTGCTGATAATTCACCATTTGCAACCATTTCATTGACCTTTAATGCAAAACGATGACGATCACCATAACCCAACCAGCAAATGCGTGCAGGTAGCCCTTGCCATTTCACCATTTTTTGTGCCATATCAATCCAATTGACTAGACCCTCATCTTCAGCAAACATCTCTTTTGCCAGTGCATCTGTTTTATATATATCCTCAGGGTTTCCTGAAAGCGCCGCCCAACGGAATGGGCCCTTTCCTTCACAGAATAACGGACGAATATACGCTGGTACAAAGCCTGGGAAATCAAAGGCATTTGTCACACCCATTTCTTTGGCATAGGCACGAATGTTATTCCCATAATCAAATACTTCTGCGCCTGCCTCTTGGAACTCTAGCATTGTACGAACATGCTCTGCCATTGTTTCTTTTGCTTTACGCTCATATGTTTTTACATCCTCTTTGCGAAGTTTTAGCGCTTCTTCAAAGGTCATGCCATTAGGTACATAACCATTAATCGGATCATGTGCAGATGTTTGGTCTGTCACAAAATCTGGAATAATTCCACGATTCAACAACTCACGATTAACATCAGCACAGTTACCAACAAGGCCAATGGATGCTGGCTCATTTTGGTCACGTAATTTATTAACTAATGCAATTGCTTCATCTACAGTTTCTACAATATAATCACAGTAACCTTCTTTGATTTTACGTTCAATGCGAGCACGTTCAACTTCAACAACTAAGATTACAGCCCCAGCCATTTTCCCTGCTAATGGCTGTGCACCACTCATACCGCCCATACCACCTGTAAGGATGAATTTACCACGTAAATCAGCAGTGCCAAATACCTTTTTGCCTGCTTCTACAAAGGACAGATAAGTTCCTTGTAAAATTCCTTGAGCACCAATATAAATCCAACTCCCAGCAGTCATTTGGCCATACATCATTAAGTCTCTTTCTTCTAATTCATAAAAGTGATCCCAATTTGCCCATGCTGGTACAAGGTTTGAGTTGGCAATCAACACTCGAGGGGAATGCTCATGTGTACGGAATACAGCTACTGGCTTTCCAGATTGGATTAATAGAGTCTCATCATTCTCTAATTCTTTCAAAGATGCAATGATTTGTTCATAGCTTTCCCAGTTACGAGCAGCCTTACCAATACCCCCATAAACTATCAGTTCATCTGGATTCTCTGCTACCTCTGGGTCAAGATTGTTCATTAACATACGCATTGCTGCTTCCTGTGTCCATCCCTTACATGTTAGTTCATTTCCACGTGGTGCACGAATATCTGTCTTAAATACCATTAAAAACACGCTCCTTTTCCTATTAAAAAAATGTGAATGTTGCTGTCTAAAGCTATTAATAACTGAATATTCAGACTTAAATACATATAAATATTTTCAAAGCAGAGGCTACTCGGTGTATAACCGAGCGACGCCTTTGCTCTTTCATATCAAAATTTAAACTAATTTACACATACTCATTTACTAAATCATTACTTGATAGTAAATATTTCGCCAATGCTTCAATTTCATCGCCAATTGGTTGATCGGCTAATAATGGTGGGCAAAATTCTCGCACTTTCTTTAAGAATTTACTTGTAGTAGGAGATAATTGCTCTTCTGCCTTGTCTAAATGAATAGCCTGTGATGCACAAATCAATTCGATAGCTATAACGCGAGCAGCGTTGTGAACAATCTGACGTACTTGACGTGCCGAAGTTGTTCCCATACTTACATGATCCTCTTGGTTACCTGATGTAGGAATAGAATCCACACTCGAAGGATGTGCTAAAACTTTATTTTCTGAGACAATAGAGGCTGCTGTATATTGAGCAATCATAAGCCCACATTCAATCCCAGGGTTTGTTGCTAGAAACGGTGGCAGCCCTTCATTAAGTTGAGGGTTTACCATACGTTCTGTACGTCGTTCTGAAATATTGGCCCACTCACATACACCTATTTTCAAAAAGTCCATTGCCAAGGCTATTGGCTGTCCATGGAAATGCCCACCCGATAAAACCTCCCCGCTTTCTAAAACGATTGGATTATCAGTTGTTGCATTCATTTCAGTTTGAACACGGTCCTGTGCGTAGAAAAATGACTGCCAAGAAGCACCATGTACTTGCGGTATACAACGTAGTGAATAAGCATCCTGCATGCGAATTTCACCCTGCTTTGTCACACGTTTACTGCCATCGAGCCACTTACGAATACGCCCGCCCACTAGTTCTAACTCTGGATGTGGTCTTACTGCTAAAAGTGCTGGATCAAATGCCGAGGTAATGCCCTTTAAAGCTTCCAGTGTTAAGCTAGCAGCCATATCCGCTGCAAGACCGATTCGTTCAGCTTCATTGACCGTTAATACACCTATACCCGTCATAGCTTGTGTACCGTTAACTAATGCTAGCCCCTCTTTAGCTTGAAGTCTAACAGGGGTTAATCCTGCTTGCTTTAGCGCGTCACTACCACTCATGATTTCTCCGTTAAACTCAGCCTTTCCTTCTCCCACTAACACTAATGCCAAATGTGATAAAGGCGCTAAATCACCACTTGCTCCTACTGAACCTTGTGACGGAACAATTGGATGAACACCTTTATTAATAAGATTCAACAATAGTTGGACAGTTTCCTCACGAATGCCAGAAAATCCTCTGGCCAAAGCATTGGCACGTAACACCATCATTGCACGTACAACATCTGTTGGGAATGGTTCACCAACACCGGTTGCATCTGATCGTAATAAATTTAGCTGCAATAGCTCAATGTCTTCTTCTTCAATTTTTATATTGCTGAGTTTACCAAACCCTGTATTCACACCATAAATTGTTTGGCCTTCAGCTAAACGCTTTTCGATACGCTCTCTACTTAAACGAATACGTTCCAAACTCTCTGTAGCAAGCGCAACTGTTGCTTGCCCCTTCACGATTTCCTCTATTTGTTGTCTTGTTAATGTATTGCCATCAAGCTCGATGATTGACTTCACATGACATCCCCCTATTCCCTATATGGCTATGTAAATAAAAATTATCTTCATTCATATTTTCGTAATATGAAAACATCAGTCTCAAATTTTTTAAGCGTTTTCATAACAAAAGTTGGCTTCTGCTGATGATCAATTACTCTATTTACATTGTACTAACTACCTTTTTCAGAATATAGAGAATTTTAATAGAGAAAACAAGACTTTTTTCAGATTAATATGTTATTTTTATTAATATAACCGTACTTTTATATGAAACTAGAATATTTTAAGAAGGGCTGATGGTATGAAGCTGTTATTAATTGATCGCGATCCAACCGACCTAGCAGGAATAAAGTGGTTTTTACATACATATTTCCCTGGAGATGTTTTTATTGAAATGTGCACAAGTATTTCAGAGGTGTCTCATAGCATTAAACAATTTGAACCTGATGCCATACTGTTAAATATCGATATATTCCCTAATAATCGCTTAGCAGCTCTTTATCGCGATATACAAAAGCTTTCTGGTGCCATTTTAGCAATGACAACTGAGCCATTATTTAAAAATGCTTTGAAGGCAATTGATTTACAAGTTGCTCATCTTTTTGTGAAGCCTATTGATTTAGAGCTATTAAAGAAAAAACTCACAACCATTTCTCTTCGCACACCACAGATTACAGAAGATGCTCAAGAGACTACAAACGATTCCTTTTATAATCAATTATTTTTAGATAATAAATCAAGTTCAATTGAGACAACATTACATTTCACAATGATTGAACCCGAGCATACTGAAACCTTCAATAAGCTTTACAATTGGCTTCAACAAACACCGATTCACTTTCATATGAAAACCTATCCTCTATCTAATAGAATCGTATGTCTTTTTCAAACAAATGATATAAGGATTGTGGAAAAAGATGTACGTACACTTATGAAGGAATGGCGTTTGATTAGTAATAGTTCTTTAAATATCGGCATATATGATGGAACACCTACAACCATTAAAACTATGTATACATTAACAAAGCGTGCACTACATCAAAGTTTTTATGAGGGCTTTGGCCATATTTTTTATGCGAGCAAACAATATGAAACTCAGCCCTTTGATCCCTTATTGACACCAGAAGAGCAACAATTACTAATAAGTAGTTTGGAAGATGGAAACCTAGAGGCCGTTAAAACATTTTTATATCGGCTTTCTAATGAAGGCATATATTATGAGCAAGACGATTTACGCATTCATTTGACGAGTGTCTTAGCACAAATTAGACGCTTTATGCTGAAATATAAATTACATGAAAAAGCGGTTATCGAACAACACTACCGTCAGCTATTTCATTTAATCATTGAGCATCCTATATTTTATACGATACTCAATGGGATTATTTCTTTCACGCAGACATTAATTGAGTTAGCAAGGGAAGCTCGAATAGAGAAACGAGCTGATTATGTTGAACTAGCTATAGAAATAATTGATCAACAATTTAAAGATAGCGCACTGTCTCTTCCCTTTGTCGCTCATAAGCTTGGAATAAGCCCCAATTATTTAAGTACAATTTTCTCAAGAAAACAAGGCTTGCCATTTAAGCGCTATTTACAGCAAGTAAGAATTCATCATGCCACAAAAATGCTGCGAGAAACAGATTTTGCTATTAGCGAAATCGCTCATTTAAACGGTTTTGATGATCCAAATTATTTCATAAAATTATTTAAGCAACAAATTGGTATTACGCCTAACCGATATAGAAAAAATTAAAAGATTAATTTTCAATTAGTTGATTTTATTTTCAATAAAGATTTTATCATGATGTCATTATCTTGATCTTAATATGACAATTATCTATAAAATTGAGATTAAATAAAATAAATTTAAGTTAAAAACTATGTATAAACCCTATGTCTAGCGCATATATTTATAGTTTATACTTAAATATAAAAATTCTTTAACGATAATTATTATAATGTACTAGCAATTCTATTTTATATTTGTTATAGTTATAGACGAAGAGTTTGACTCACATTTTTTTCAGGAGGTAAACTAATATGACAAACGCAAATGATCGTAGCCGTCGCTTTACAACAGCAGGTGGTGCTCCAGTAGTAAGTAACCATGACTCTATGTCAGCAGGTCCACGTGGCCCTCTTTTACTTCAGGATGTATGGTTAGTTGAAAAACTAGCAAATTTCAACCGTGAAGTAATTCCAGAACGTCGTATGCACGCAAAGGGCTCAGGTGCATTTGGTACTTTTACTGTAACGCATGATATTTCACAATATACTAAAGCGAAAATCTTCTCAGAGATCGGCAAGAAAACTGAAATGTTCGCACGTTTCTCTACAGTAGCGGGTGAGCGTGGTGCAGCAGATGCAGAGCGAGATATTCGTGGCTTCGCCCTTAAATTCTATACAGAAGATGGAAACTGGGATTTAGTAGGGAACAATACACCTGTATTCTTCTTCCGTGACCCGTTACACTTTACAGATTTAAACCATGTGGTAAAACGGGACCCACGTACAAATATGAAAAATGTCAACTCTAACTGGGATTTCTGGACTTCATTACCTGAAGCACTTCACCAAGTGACAATTGTTATGTCTGACCGTGGTATTCCAGCTGGTTACCGTAATATGCACGGATTTGGTTCTCATACGTATAGCTTTATCAATACTAATAATGAACGTGTTTGGGTTAAATTCCACTTCCGTACAGAGCAAGGCATTAAGAACTTAACTGGTGCCGAGGCTAATGAGATTATTGGTCAAGACCGCGAATCTTCACAACGTGATTTATATGAAGCAATTGAAAAAGGCGATTTCCCTAAATGGAAAATGTACATTCAGGTAATGACAGAGGAACAAGCTCGTGAGCTACCATACAACCCATTTGATTTAACAAAGGTATGGTATAAAAAAGACTTCCCATTAATTCCTGTAGGTGAATTCGAGTTAAACAAAAATCCAGACAACTACTTTGCAGAAGTTGAACAAGCTGCATTCGCACCATCTAA
This sequence comes from Lysinibacillus sp. JK80, assembly GCF_027557635.1. Lineage (NCBI taxonomy): Bacteria > Bacillati > Bacillota > Bacilli > Caryophanales > Bacillaceae > Lysinibacillus > Lysinibacillus sp. JK80. The sequence goes on from NZ_CP058997.1 coordinate 2,849,445, forward strand.
CATTGTTCCTGGCATCAGCTTCTCACCAGATAAAATGTTACAAGGTCGTATCTTTGCATATGCGGATGCCCAACGCTATCGTCTTGGTGTAAACCACTATATGCTTCCTGTCAACGCACCAAAATGTCCATTCCGTACTTTCCACCGAGATGGAGCAATGCGCTTTGATGGCAATCTTGGTTCGACATTAAGCTATGAACCAAATAGCTATGGTGAGTGGGAGCATAATTTAGACCATAAAGAGCCTGAATTACGTATTGATGGTCATGCAGGTATTCATGATTTCCGTGAAGACGATAATAATTACTTTGAACAACCAGGTAAACTATTCCGTCTATTGACTTCGGAAGAGCAGCAACGCTTATTTGAAAATACCGCGAACGATATGGCTTCTGTTGAAGAATTCATCAAACGCCGTCACATCCTTCACTGCTATCTAGCTGACCCAGCATATGGTGAAGGTGTCGCTAAAGCGATGGGTCTTTCCTTAGAAGGTATGGACCTTACAAATCCATATGTAAAACAACCAACAAACGTTTAATATTCCACTTTATTATTGATATCCAAATCCAACTTTCACTCCATGTGAATCCACTATTCACATGGAGTTTTTTTATTAAGAAAAGGCCTATGTCTATTTTTTTGACATAAGCCTTTTCTTTCATTATTGGTAAATTTGACTGCCTGCTTTTTTAAACTCCTCAGCCTTTTCTTTCATACCTTGATGGATCGCTTCAGTCGTATTCAAATCCTTATCTTTCGCATAATTACGAATATCCTGTGAAATTCTCATGCTACAGAATTTAGGTCCACACATAGAACAAAAGTGTGCTGTTTTTGCTCCCTCTGCTGGCAGTGTCTCATCATGATATTCCACTGCACGCTCGGGATCTAGTGACAGATTGAATTGATCACGCCAACGGAACTCAAAGCGCGCTTTAGACAGTGCATCGTCTCGTTGTTGTGCACCTGGATGACCTTTTGCTAAATCAGCAGCATGTGCAGCAATTTTATAAGTGATAACGCCCACACGAACGTCCTCGCGATTCGGTAAACCAAGATGCTCTTTCGGTGTCACATAACAAAGCATCGCTGTACCAAACCAGCCAATCATGGCTGCCCCAATGGCTGATGTAATGTGGTCATAACCTGGAGCAATATCTGTTGTGAGTGGTCCTAATGTATAGAAGGGAGCTTCCTTACAAACCTCTAATTGCTTGTCCATGTTTTCTTTAATCAAATGCATTGGTACATGACCTGGTCCCTCAACCATTACCTGAACATCATGCTGCCAAGCAATCTGTGTTAGCTCGCCTAGTGTTTCAAGCTCTGCAAATTGTGCCTCATCATTGGCATCTGCAATTGAGCCTGGGCGTAAACCATCACCTAAGGAAAAAGCAACATCATAGGCTTTCATAATTTCACAGATTTCCTCAAAGTGTGTATACAGGAAATTCTCTTGATGATGATATAAACACCACTGTGCCATTATAGAGCCACCTCGAGATACAATACCTGTCACACGATTTGCTGTTAGTGGTACATAGCGTAAAAGGACACCTGCATGAATGGTGAAGTAATCCACACCCTGCTCAGCTTGTTCAATGAGAGTATCACGATAAACCTCCCACGTTAAATCCTCTGCTACACCATTTACCTTTTCTAAAGCCTGATAAATTGGCACTGTTCCCACTGGCACTGCCGCATTTCGAATAATCCATTCTCTAGTTGTATGAATATGTTTACCAGTCGATAAATCCATAATATTATCTGCGCCCCATCGAGTTGCCCAGGTCATTTTCTCAACTTCTTCTGCAATGGAAGAAGATACAGCAGAATTCCCGATATTCGCATTGATCTTTACATGAAAATTACGCCCAATAATCATTGGCTCTGCCTCAGGGTGATTAATATTAGAAGGCATTATAGCACGCCCAGCTGCAATTTCTGAACGTACAAATTCAGGATCCATATTTTCACGAATCGCTACAAACTCCATTTCAGGCGTTATAATTCCCTTTCGTGCATAGTGAAGCTGTGTCACATTTTTACCTTTTTTAGCACGCAAAGGCTTTCTCGCCAACTCAGGGAAGACATTTTCTTGAATACGCGGGTCATCAACATGACGAAAGCCATTATCCTCCGGTTTAATGGAGCGTCCCTCATATGCTTCTACATCCCCTCGCTCTTGAATCCATGCATTTCGTAAGGCAGGTAAACCTTTCGTAATATCTACTTGGTAGGCTGGATCTGTATAGGGCCCACTCGTATCATATACTCGAATAGGAGCATTTTCTTCATTTCCAAAACTGCCTGTTGTCGGACTTAATGCAATTTCTCGCATAGGTACTAGAATATCTGGGCGTGATCCTTCCACATATACTTTTTTGCTTCCTTCAAAGCTGGACATAATGGTAATATTCTTTTCACTAATTGCTGACATGAGCTACTTCTCTCCCTTAAATTTATTTTGATATAAGGACCGATTCTAGCTCACCCCAACAATCCAAAAAATAAAGGCCGAATCCAAAATAATTATTTGGATCCGGCCACGAATGTAAAGGTCTATTGATTGCATACTCTGCAATAGCTTCTTAACTTTCCCACGCTGGTATGAGCCAGATCAGGTCCAAAGGGTCAAGAAACTTCGTAGCGTTTCCCTCTCAGCCTGACTCATCAGACTCCCCTAGTTAATACTATTTAGTTTGATGCTAGTGTAGCAGATAATACTAAGAGATGGAAGCTATTTTTTATCTTACTAGGTAAATAATACTTCTGCAAAATAGATCACAATGGTTACAGTTATACAGCTTACAATGGTTGAAAATAAAACAGCTTGCGCGGCTGTTGCTGATTCTACATCATATTCCAATGCTAGACTAGAACTATTGCGGGATGTTGGAAAAGCACTAGCTATAAACAGTGATTGTGCGACGACTCCATCTAATCCCAATATATAAATAATGGCCAATGCAACAGATGGTCCAATAATTAATCGCGTCAAACAGCTGATAAAGACGGTTTTATTAAACATTGATTTCATCTCTAATTGTGATAATTGCGCACCTAAAGTAATTAGAGCCACAGCAATAAATCCATCTGCCACATGTTCTACTGGTATTTTGATAAACTGTGGAATACCGATATCAAAATAATTCATAGCGACACCTATAATAAGCGCATGAATAATAGGCATTTTAAAGAAATCCTTGATGATTGTCATACCTGACTTTGTAGAAGAAATTAAATTGTATAAACCATATGTATACGTAGTCATATTTTGAAAGATTACGAGCATGACCTGAATGGCTACTCCAATAGGTTGCGTGGCAAATATCATTTGAGCCACTGGAATACCGTAATTACCCGAGTTAATGAGCACAACACTATTTTTAAAGACAGCTGCCTCTGTTCTAGCTAAACCTAACCCTTTTGCCATAAAGTGACTGAGTATCATTTGACTACCGATAAAGAGTACAATAAATAATCCGACCTCTCCCAGTACAGTTAATTCCACATGTGTTTCATATAAATTTACAAAAACAGCTGCTGGCATAAAGCAATATGTAATAAGCTGAGACAATGCTTTTAAATTAAAGCGAAATTTCTTTTGTAGTATAGCGCCTATTACAAGTAACACTAAAATAGGTACAACAATTTGAAAGAAAATCATTCCGAGATATATCATATCAATGTCCCCCTTCCAGTGTTAATAGTAGTGTTGAATTCCTTCTAGGTCAATTTCTCCGGCTTTCACCATAAAGAAGACTGCCTCTATATTGAAGGCAGCCTTTCTTTTTAAGCAAGCTTAAATCGGTTTACAACTTCTTGTAGCTCGTTTGAAATATCGTTCATATTTTGAATAGACTCTGCTACTTTTTGTAATTCTACTTGTTGATCCATTGCAGAAGCACTTACTTGTTCCGCAGAGGCTGCTGTTTGCTCTGAAATAGCCGAAATACTTTGGATAGCCATGATTGCCTGATTTTTATGCTCTAACATGCTAGATAGTTTATTCATTAAATCACTAATAGAATTTGCAATTGAACCCGACAAATCACTGCTATCTTTAAATGCTAGTTGCGTGCTTTGTACGGACTCATTTTGAGATTGCATTAAATCTGCATTAGATGCAATCACAGCAACCGTCTGCTGAGAATTTTCAAGAATACTTTCTACTGTACTCTTAATAATTTCTGTTTCATTCTTAGATTGTTCTGCTAGCTTTCTAACTTCCTCTGCAACTACAGCAAATCCTTTACCATGTTCACCAGCACGTGCAGCCTCAATACTTGCATTTAAAGCTAGCAGATTAGTCTGCTCGGTAATGCTTTGAATCGAAGCAATAATCTGATTAATATTGGCAATATTAGAAGCTAATGATTCCATTTGCTGCTGGATACGCCCATTCATTTCATTTGTCTCCATATTACGTTCTCTTAAACTTTCAACCTCATGCAATCCTTTTTCCGTTGTTACACCTGTTTTATGAGATAGCTCATCCATTTCATTAGAAAGAGCCGTAATAGCATCAATCTGATCTGATAAATCCATCATTCGATAATTTGTTTCTTCTGTATCCTCTGATTGCTTCGAAGCTCCTTGTGCAATCTCGTTGATAGCTACGGAAACCTCCTGACTAGAAGCAACTACCTCATTAAATGCCTCATTTACCTGATTAGAAGATTGGTTCAATAACCTCGCGGAATTTAGTACAGTTTGAATCGCACTATTGGTTTTATCTAACATATTATTATAGGCCACAGCAACTGCACCAATTTCATCAGGCTTAATATATCGCTCTTCTACCTTTTGTGTTAAATCCCCTTCGGCTGCAGTTTCAATCGATGCACGTAAAAATTTAAGTGGTTTTAATTGTTTATAGATGAATAACACACTTGCAGCTGTCATCAAAACCACCATAATAATGGAAGCAATAATCGTAAATACAAATACATGATTATATGTTTCTAGAATCTTTGATTCAGCTAACACGACTTGAACAGTCCATGTTTCGTCAATACCCTCTAAAATCATTGGAGCAAAAACATTATAGGCCTTTTCCTTCAGTTGATTAGAGTCAACGTACATACTTGTTAGTTCACCATTTTCCATTGTCTTACTAATACTTGTCCAAGTAGGATCCTCTTGCATATTGCGCCCAACTAGCTCATCACCAAAACTGTTAGCTGTTAGCACACCTTTATTCGTAATAATTGCCGCATAACCGCCTTCTGGGGCATTCGATTTTGTTAAATCATTTAAAAAATCTATTGATACATCGGCAGTCAATACACCGAAAAATGTCCCGGAAGCATTGATTAATGGCACTGAAATGGTTGTCATTAATACGGATTGGCCGTTTACATTATAATCATAGGGCTCTGTCAAAACTGCACGTCTCTCTTCTTTTGGTACCCAATACCATTCAGAAATACTCTTATCATCAATACCTTCGATTAGAGCAGTCGAGATATCATTTCCGTTCTTACTTAAATAAGGGATAAAACGTTTTTTAGTATCTACTAAAGCAGCTTCAGTTGGTTCTAAAATAATAGAATCTTGCTCAAAGATTGCTCCTACTCCAAGAATGTCATTATTGCTAGCTAAATTGTTTTCCATTACGTCTATGACACCCTTGGTAGACAACGTATTATTCTTCTCCATGCTTTCTATGATACGCTTTGTTGTTTGTAATGTCGTATTGGCTTTCTTAAATCTTTCACTCATAATAGCTGCAGAAGATTCAGCCGATTGTAATGTTCCATGCTCTGCGTCTTCAACACTTTGCTTTTTTATAATAATCCCCGTTATGACAGTATAGGATAAAAATAAAATAAGAAATAATCCTATTATAAGGGAAGAAAGTTTTAAGGCAATTCCTCTTGATTTTTTCATAACTAACACCCCCACTTTTATACTAATAATAATGGATGGATGATTGTATCACAATAAAATATTTAGCGAATAAAGTAGAAAATTTACAGAATTATAGAGAAAAATACCGATACTTCACCAAACATTTATTTTTCAATATAAAGGACTAATGACTTATTTGAATGGAGATTCATAGTAAAACATCCTCTTCTAATTCTAAATTATGGAAAAATATGATATATTAACTATTAAATAGAATGATTGGAGTGACTTAAATTGAAAAATAAAGCGCTATCAACATTAATGGTCACGGCTATTACAGCAACACTAGTATTACCAATGTCTACGGCAAGTGCCACAATATCTCAAATACAATCAAATTTATATGAGACACAGGTGGCAGCAGCCAAAAAGGTAATAGGTGAATCCGTAACGATCAAAAATATAACAAAAGATACTGTGATAACATCTAACGGTACATTTAGAATTCAATCTGCATTAAAGCCCCTATTCAATACATCAAATAAAACAGCATTATCCAATGCCCGAGCAACTATTGTCGTGAAAAACGGACAAATTACCGACGTTACAGCATTAATATTAAACAAAGCAGGTATTAGCAAAAAATCTGTTTATTTTGATGGAGGTAACGCACAAATCTCTGGAGACCTCACTGTTAACGCGGACTATGTAAAAGTTCAAAACGTTAGTGTGGATGGTCAGCTTATCATTACAAACAGAGTAAAAAAAGCTGTTACACTTGATGATGTAGTAGTAAGTGAAACAATTACACTAAAACCAATTGTAACGAAAAAGGTAAGTTGGCTATACGTTACTTTAATCGATATGAAATCATCAAACATCAATTTAGCCCGTACTAAAGTCAACGTATCGTCTGATCAACTTCTTTCCAAAGTAGAGGTAGTAGGCAAAGTAGAATCCTTTGGAGCAATGGCTAATATTGAAAAACTTACAATTGATGTAACAAAAGATTTCAACCTTTATGGAGAAGGTAAAATTGAGCAAATCGTTGTAAAAGATGGAGCTAAAGTAGCTTTAGATTCAGGGCATCTAGTAAATAATGTACAGGTGAACGATAGCCGTATCTCAGTAACGCTCCCTGTCATTGATAAAAAAGAACTTAATGCACTAATTGCATCCCCGCCATATGTACAAGTATCTGTAAACGGCTATGATATATTAAATACGGATAAATGGACAACACATACAGACCGTGCAGTATTTGATTCTGCTGTAGTGACTGCAAGAGCTGTAGCGAACAATAATAGCGCCTCTCAAGAACAAGTGAAGAACGCCATCATTCAATATAAAAATGCACTGGTAGTCTACCAGGCTGCACAAAAGAATGGCACAAAGTATGGCTACGGTGATAAGGCATCACTACAGTCTTTAATTAATTCTATTCAATATGTTACAGTGTCTTGGGATGGATCGAATATTCCATATAATTCTCAATGGACTACTCAATCAGAGAAAAACGCAATTGATTCTGCTGTTTCATCTGCTCAAGCAGTCGTAAATAATTATTATGCTACTCAAGCAGATATTGCCAATGCTATCAATAATTTAAATAATGCTATTTGGACTTATAAGAATGCCTATAAACCTGGAAATAGTGGACAATATGTTGATAAAACTTATCTACAATCACTTGTAAATCATGCAAAAGATATGTACGTGATGGTTTCAGAAAATGGGATAGGTATACCATCAACTACTAATTGGACAACATACAATGAGTGGTATATTTTTAACTCAGCCATTTCACACGCTGAATCACTTTTAGTTAATAGCAATTCGACTCAATCGGATGTTTCATATGCGGTAGATCAATTAAATAGTGCGATTTCTACCTACACGGGACAGTATAAGCCAGGTAAAAATTAGGCTGTTTGAAGTTAAAAACAGGACTCTGAAAGCTACAGAGTCCTGTTTAAAAAACTATCTAGTTAAAAGCATCTACTTGTATTATAGCATTTGCCTGCTTCCATCTACGATACCAAACCTCAACCTCCTCACTTAGTTCCACTGCCAAGTGCTCTTGAAGCATCTTTTTTAACAGCCAGTATTGCTCCTCAACGGCAGCTGAATTACTCAGTAGCTCATAAAGCTTCATTAAAGTAAAATAGTTATCTTCTGCATCAACGTATAGTTCTTGCACTTTTTCCTGCACCTTTATAGCAGCATTGTAACTTTCATTTCTTATGTAAAATTCGCTTAGTCGCTGAGCATGGTGCAACCACAGTCTCCTAAATAATCACCCGTATACATCTGGAATACTTGTTCATGTTCATCGACTGTTGTCTGCTGTATTGAAGGTAATGATTTTAAGCGAGATAGCCATTGTTCTACTTCCACTACAATATTTTCAACTACTAGTTTGTAGCCAGAACTCAGCAATGGACTTAAAATCTTCACGCCCTCAACCCAATAGTTTTTTAATGTTTTCCGTATGGTATAAGTGGCTGTATAAAGCTGTTTTGATGCTTTATCAACATCAGACTCTGGCCAAAATAACTCTAGAAGCGTATCACGGAAAATCATTTCATTTTTATGCTCTAGCATGTAAGCAAAGGATGCTCCTATAAATAGACCTGTTACATATTATTTTACGCTAAATACCACCGAAAGCGACATTATTATGGCATTCATGCCAATCACTATATACAAGGTGGCTTTAATAGAGAAATAATTTTAGGAGATTTTCTAAAGGAACTTAATTAGCAGTATGCTTAGTTTTTCTATTTTTATTCCTACCTGAATTGATGAAGGAAAATATGCGAATTCAAACCATTGATTTGTGCTACCTATTATTATTTATTTTAGCTGCTCCGATCCGTTTTTTCTTTAATACACTGAATTCTATTATTTCCTAACATGGTGTTGATAATGAGAGAAGATGGAGGAATTGTTACTCGCCTTTAGTGATTATCTATAAATGAGCTTTGATTTTAGAATGTCGATTTAACTGTACCGATTGACTACGAATTAAAACTTGACGCGCCTATAGAACAAATACGCTTTGGTGACAGAGTACAAATCATATAGGCCGTACCCCCAAAAATAAAGCTATTTGTTCCTCCATTGTCGATACAAACTCTTGTGAAAAATGCTATTCAGCATAGCATTTTACTATTACAAGAAGGAGGCTCATTCCAATAAGCTGATTTTTGAATTAGGATAATATTCATTTTTAGTAACCAAAAAAGACTAGGCTTACAAAAAAGCCAAGTCTTTCTCGGTTTATTTAAGATTTAAGACATTGACAAGATTACAAATAATAGCTTACTACACTTTTCTAAACAAATCCTGAACAAGTTAAGTAATTCAATAAAACAGCCACCATACCAACATAACTTACTTGTAGATATCGTTCATAAATTTAGCAATCCCTTACTAAAAAATAAAAGAACTAGATAATAGCATATCTAGTCCCTCTTCAAATTGTACGCTATGATTCTCACAATAATCACAACAATAAAAAATTAACATAACCTCCTCAACAATTTCTAAACATTAACAAGCACCTCTTGCCACTAATATTTAATATTTTGAAAGCTGTTCTGTCACATCTTGATAAAATAAAAGTGAGAATTTGTGGCCTCCTCACACACCCGCTCTCAAACATACGGTTCATCACCACAACTGCTTGGCTTGTGTTAAGGATGCATTTGGGTTGAAGCTATCATCATCTAAGCCCTTAATGAAATTGGCTGTACGATTTGTTTCAATAAGTCACAATGAGTATTTCACTTAGAGTCGAAAGATAGGCAAAAAAACTATCAACTATCTACCTATTCATCTAAAAATGCTTAAAAATATCCTAGGCTATGATAAAATTAAAACAACACCATATATTGGATAAACCTCTGCGAACCGAGGCCAATTTTATCTATAATTATTATGGAAATAGGAGGTTTCTCATCATATGAAAAATAAAAAAAAATTAGTATTACTGTCTTTATTGGCAGTTCCCTCCCTTCTTTACAGCGCGCCAGCATCGGCTACTGAAATATCAAAGCCAGCCTACATACTTGCTAGCTACAATGCTAACGTGGCAAATGTTGTACAACTAATTAACAACATTAACAATACAACTGCTACTTTCCAAACAAATTTAGAGGCAGCTTTGAAGGCTTACAATGCTTTAACGGAAACAGAAAAACAGTATGTTACGAACTACTCCACATTGTCAGCACATCAGCAGACAAGAATTGCTTATCGTAAGCTTGCAGCACAAATTGAAGAGAAATTGTATTCTGTGGATTCTACGTCCTCTAATTATTATCAAAATGTTATTGAAACAAAAGATTGGTATAATACCCTGAATGCAGCGCAAAAAACCTTTGTAAGTGCATCTGCGCAAAAAATTCTAACTTCCTATATCGCGCCAAATACATCTGTTGACAAGGTGGTTAATAAAATTCAATTGATTAATTCATCTCGTCTCTCGTTCCATAAAGATGTAGCCAATGCCCGAGCAGAGCTTAATGCATTACGTAGGTTTTCAAATATTTCTTTACCTGTAGGTATCGAGCAACAATTACTTGATGCAGAACAGCTGGTTGTAAAGGATAAGGCAGCAGCTAAAGAAGTTGAAAACGCTATTGCAGCTTTATCACCAAAAACATCGACAGCTCAGGATGTGCAGGCAGTCAAAACTTCTTTTGAAGCATTAACACCTGTTCAACAGCAACTCGTCCCAAATGTATGGACTTTAGTGGATTTTGTACAAGGAAAACACACACTTCCTACAAAAGATAACATCCCTAAAACACCTGTTTTATCTGATGCAGCAGCTGTCCCAGGGAAAACTACAGCTATGACAAAAAATAAAAATATCTATAAAGCCAAAATTAATGTAGCCGCATCAGAAAATGACACGGAACGTTTTATTCTAACAACAAAAGACAAAATGACCATTATCATTCCTCCACTTTATACACTTGTGAATGAAGATGAAGGGGTGATGGACATTCAAGTTACAAAAAGGGGCAATCGCATTACACTTATAGCAACATTAAACAAAGAACCAGTAACTTTTGATGCTAATATGGAAATCATTATAGAAGGCTTACCAGCCAATTCTTCCTTCAATCGCTCAAATGGTTTTGGCAAGCAAGTTCCAGCTGACTTTATCATCAGTGGAAATCGTCATATTATCCAAACTACTACTCCTGGCACGTTCCAAATCGTAAGAAATTAAATTAAAGCACTAAAGAAACAATGTTGGTTTCTTTAGTGCTTTCTTTTTGAAAAATAATCTCTATTATTACAAGTTCACTTTAAAAAAGAATAGACAAAGTCAAATAATCAAACTTATCTCATCGTAAATAAAAATATAATCGATCCATAGATGTGATGTATCAATAAACATTTATGAGGTAAACCATCCATTTTTAACTTATTTAGTTGTAGCAACTAGTTGATCCACAATGAAATCTAGCTGTTTTGATAATGAATAAATGTCGTTGTAGTAACAAAAACCAAAATCCATTTCGATAAGCCTTCCTTCTTTAATGGCAGGAATGTTAGCCCAAACTGGATGATCTGTTAAATCTACCATTCCTTCATAAGATGAGCGGAACACATAATCTCCTGCATAATCTGTTAATACTTCTAATGAAACATCGATTGCCTCATTGGTGTTGTTTTTATCATCTATTTTCTTTTGAATAATATCTGGTGCTTTTATTCCTAAATACTCATAAATAGCTTGAGAACCACGTCCAAAGGTATAGCTTGTTACAACAGACATTTTTCCTTTGCCGCCTTCCATAATACTAACCGTTCTATCTGAAATACCTGCCTCTTCTAGCTTCTCTTGGCTATCCTCTACTTTTGTATAGAAATTAGCTAAAAGCTCTTTTGCTTCTTTCTCTTTCCCTAGTACTTCACCAATCTTTGTTAAACGTTCATCTAGAGAGGTTGAGAAATCGATCATGACAGTAGGTGCAATTTTCTCCATTTGATCGTAAAGCTCATTCTTACTTGGGATAATGATGACATCAGGTTTTAATTGGATTACTGCCTCGACATTTGGTTCAAACCATTCACCTAAACTTTCAACTGTTTTTAATTCTTCCTCAAATGCTGCTCCCTCTTGTATTTTAGAAGAACCCACTGGTGTCACATCAAATGCTAGTACATCACCTGTATAATACATCACCACTACTCGCTCAGGGTTAACAGGTATTTCTACGTCTCCTTTCATAGTAGAGACAGTTTTTGTTTGTGATTCGCTTACTGTTTGAGTGGTAGAGGCTTGTTTTTCCCCGCCCTGTGTACTGGTTGATGCCCCACTACTGCAAGCACTTAATAAAAGCGTCAGACATAGAAAGAGTGTTGTAAAAGCTGATAAACCTCTTTTATTCATTGGTTCATACTTCCTTTCATTATATTGATAACCATTCTCAATATAATCTTGGAAGCTCCAATCGACAATGGAGTATCTTTCAGACATTGAAGGACTATCTTTTATCAGATCACTTACTTTTTGCTTTTGACGGAATTTTGTAGGAGAAACGCCTACTCTCTTTTTGAAAAGTCTACTAAAATAATAGACATCACTATAGCCCACACCCATAGCGATATCGCGTAAGCTAGCATTCGTCTTCTCAAGCAAAATAGAAGCTTTTTCAATCCGTAGTTGAATTAAATATTCAATCGGGCTGCAACCTAATTGTTGCTTGAATTGAATGGATAAATGAGATGGACTATAGCGCAATGCCCTCGCAATGGATTCTAAGGTCAATGGCTGTGCATAATTTTGCTCTAGATAGGCTTTAATTTGACTAGAGACATTTAGTTTTTGAATGTCGACACTGTCCTGATCTAGCTGCATGAAAATTTCATTTAATAATTGATAGAATAGCGATTTAACAGTAAATTTGCTGAGGCTATTGGCATTTTCCCACTTCTTATACATAAAATATATTTTTTCAAACATTGTAATAGGCGAGTTAGGAACAAGACTGTATTGATAGTTGAAAGGATTATTTGTTTGTAACGCCCTTGCTATCATTTTATTTGAGGTTAAAGGAATGGAAGCTCGATAAAATATTAAAAAATATTCAAAGCCTTTGTCTGTAGCCATTATTTGTAGTGTGGTGCCCTTTCCACCGTGAATAAGATGAAAGCCCTCTAGTGTATAGTTTATTAAATCGATTTGAACTTCCGCACCACCACCTGTGGCATAAAGAAACATATTTGCAGGCAATTTATATGATTTTCCGATTTCCTCAGGTTTGAATAGCTCATATCTTATATCGAGCACTTTGATCGTTGCGTGATTCCAAAGAAATAGAAACTCCTCTTTTGGTAGCATCCTACATCATTCCTTCCAATTCTTCACTACCTACAAGTTTATTATAATTGATAATCGTTCTCAATATAAACCTGTATAAGCATAGAAAAATCACTCAAACAATCCAATGCCTGAGTGATTTTATGGAATTTCATTTAATTTTATTTAGTATGTTGTACTAGCATTTTCAATTATTTAGCTTATTTTTTATTCGTGAGCCAGTTTGTTAATTCCTCTACCTGAGCCAACACGGCTGTTGGGTCATAATACCATGAACGCTCCTCAGGCCAAACATAAAGATGATCATTTTTTACTGCTGGCAAGCTACCCCATATTGGATCTTTCTTAAAATCTTCAACTGTACGATCATCTGAAGTCAAAATAATGTAGTCTCCTGCATAATCTGCCAGCACCTCTTCGGAAATTTCAGCCCACTGCTTTTCCATCATTTCATCTGCTACTTTAGCAGGTGGTTTGCGACCAAGTGCCTGATAGACTGGTTGCCCACCACGTCCAAAATTATCACCATATGCATAATACGTTTTGCCTGCGTCCTCCATAATAGAGAAGCTTGCATCCTTTGGAATAATCGCATCTACCTGTGCTTTGGCATCGGCAATCTTTTGATCATATTGCGTAAGCCAATCCTTAGCTTCTTGCTCTTTGCCAAGCAACTCACCGAAATAAGTAAGTTCTTCGTGCGCATCCTTTAATTCACCAAAGGGAATGACAACTGTAGGAGCAATTTTACTTAAAGCATCATAATTTTCCCCATTGCCAGTAATAATCAAATCAGGTTTGAGCGCGATAATCTTCTCAATCGACGGTTTCCCATAGTCACCGATTTCTTCTACATCTTTTAATGCATTCTTTAAATAATAGTTTTCAAGTGCCAACCCAGGAGCCCCCACAGGTTTTACATCTAATACAAGCAAACTTGCAATATACTCCTCTGCTACAATACGCTGAGGACTAGTCGGAATAACAACTTCACCATTTGTCGTCTGAACAGTTTTTGCCTCTGCTTCTTTTGTATCTTGCACTGTAGTCGGACTAGAATTTTTCTCCTTTTCTCCACAAGCCGTTAACAGAAGTAATATTAAAAGAAATAGTGGCGCTATGAATTTTCTATTTTGTGTCAGCAATTTTTTCCCTCCATACATACCAGTTGATAATCATTCTCACTAATTGTAGAAGATTGTAAAATAACTGTCTATGTATGAAAGTGATTTGTTGCTCTGTATATTTATGATGTTAATACTTCCATTAATTTTTGTAATTGCATAGCTGTAGATAATGGGTCATAGCCATAAAATAATTCATACTGATTCAAAAAGTACACCTGTTTCTTTTGAACCGCTGTAAGTGACTGCCATTTTTCCGAATGTAATACCCTCAAGAGATGCTCTTTTCCAAAATCTTTTGTAGGAAGAGCAGTGACGAATATATAATCAGCTTGAAAATAAGCAATATCTTCAATATCTACTGTTAAGTAACCTGTTTGTTCAATATTTCGTGTGACAATCGCAGCTGGTCGACTAAAGCCCAAATCTTCGTACAGTATATGACTCCCTCTTCCATGACTACTATTTAAACAATATGCTTGATGACTACCTATTTCCCAAACAATAGCAGTCCCTCTTGCTCCATGTTGTTGGTCAAGAATATCGTTACACTGAGCTATCTGTTCATCATATTGCTGGAGCCAGCTCTTACATACTTCTTGTCTATCAACGATATGGGCAATCAACCCAAATTGCTCTCGCCAGCTTAATTCTCTACATGGTAGCTCGAATATAGGAGCTACTGACAGTAATAATGGTTTTTCATCACCACCACTGTAGTTAATAATGATATCAGGACACGCTTCGGTGATTGCCTGATAATTTGAAGCAATATCATACTCATAGCCTTTCAGTTTATGCGTATTAGGGACAGGCTTGATACCCTCTAGAAATGGAGAGTATACACCCAACACCGGCGTAATACCAAGAGCTAGTAAGCATGCTGTATGATTGGTATTGAGTGCAAGGACACGCTTCGATTTCTGATAATAGACTGTTGGTGATACACCTACTTTTTCTTTAAATTTCCGACTTAAATAAGTTCCCTCATTGTAGCCAACTTCCTCGGCAAGCTCATCTAATTTAGGCATTGTAAACAATAGCCTTTTCTGTGATTCTCGTATTCTTAGCAATGTTAAATATTCACTATATGTATAGCCTGTGTGCTTATGAAACGTCCGAGAAAAATGCTCTGGACTTACTTGTGCTTTTTTGGCCATCTGCTCTCTTGTTAATTCTTCACGGAAATGTAGATGAATATAATGAAGTACTTTATCAATCCATAGTCCTTCTTTTTTTTGATTATTTTCACGTAAAAGGCTGTATAGCACTTCTAGCATTTCACCAAATAATTTTTGTAAACGAAATGGATTATTGCTCTCAGTGTTTGCTTCTTTTTCTACTTCTTTAGCTAATTTCATCAGTCGATAGGAGCATTGCTCAATTAAGATAGAAGCTTGCAATAAACGATCAATTTTGTAGCCATAAACACGATATTGAATGATGATCCCTCTGCTTTCACATGTTTCTAGAAGATGAAAATCGTCAGTATTATCTAAAAGCATAACAGAATTTGAACTAAGCCTAATGTGCCTACCTTGAAGCGTACACTCTATATATCCCTCATATACTATGACCATAAATGGGTAGGTGAATTGTGTTTCTATGTCACTTAACATTTCATTTAATTTCACTATTTGTATAGGTTGATAAAAAATATGGGACAGTAGCTGATTGTCTTTGTACATTTAAACTCTATCTCCTAAACATCAAATTGATATTGATTATCATTTTCATTATAATGAAATAGAATAATAGAAATCAATTGAAATAGGAGGCTTATAGCTTTGAAAAAATTTATAAAAAAGAATGCCTTTTTAACTGGCATTTTAATTATTTCCATCCTTTTGACTGCATGCGGAACTCAATCTTCTTCCACAATAGAGAAGGCAAAGGAAGAAAACCCCAATCGAGTATTAACAGATTCAATAGCACATGAAGTGACCATTCCTAAAAATCCCCAACGCATCATAGCTCCTTATCTAGAAGATCACCTTGTAGCATTAGGTTTAAAGCCCGTTGCACAATGGTCCGTAAAGGGTGGGACTTCTATCCAAGACTATCTCCAGGATTCATTAAAGGATATTCCAACAATTGAATTCGATCTTCCCTATGAAGCTGTGACAAGCTTTAATCCAGATTTAATTGTAATCGGTTCTCCTGAAATTGCTGAAGGTGAAAAATATAAGCAATATAGCAAAATTGCACCTACGTATGTGATGGGAACGGAGGATAATAATTGGCGCAATAAACTATTAAAAATGGGCGAAATTTTTGGTCAAACAGATAAGGCAAAGGAAGTTCTAGCAGATTATGATCAATTCGCTAAAGAAGCAAAAGAAGAAATTCACAACAAAGTCGGGAAGCCTTCAGCCACTGTGATCTGGAATATCAAAAATTCAATCTATATGGTAAGTGACACAGCTTCTAGCGGTGTTGTTCTTTATGAGGATCTTGGGTTACAAACTCCAAGCCTTGTGAAAGAGATGTCAGCTTCTGCTGCTGGTGATTGGTCGCAAGTTTCTTTAGAAAAATTCGTTCAAATAGATGCTGACTATCTTTTTGTTATTAACAGTGATAGTGCAGGTAGCTCTGAATTGCTAAGCGATCCTCTGCTAGCTAATATACCTGCCATTAAAAATGGTCATGTTTATGAATTCGATTCAAGTTCAAGTTGGTTATATTCAGGTGCAATTGCCAATCGCCAAATTATTGAAAATGTATTGGATAGCATAGTGAAGTAAAAAAAGTCCCTTCAGCTTTGTCCAAAAGCTGAAGGGTTTTATTGTGATCTGTATCTGACAAAGTCTCGCGGATTCAGCCCATATTTCTCCTTAAAAACCTCTGCAAAATGACTCGGATTAGAATACCCAACAGCATTCGCTACTTCCATAATATTCATTGTTCCAATTTGTAACAAATAACATGCCTTCTCCAAACGTTGTTTTTCTGTATAGAACTTGGTTGCTTAATTGTACAAAACGCTAACAATACGACGATTAGTGTCAAAACCGCGAAAATTAGCCATGCTCCTCTCCAACCTAACTCAGAAGTTGATGAAGCAAGAAAGGTACCATCAAACCTGTTAAAAGCATTCCTATCCCAGCTCCACTCATTAACAGTCCCATGACAGTACCTCGTTTCTTAGGATACAGGTTAATGGCTATCGATAGTAGTGGCGTATAGACAAGTACACTCCCAGCACCTGCAAGGAACAGTGTGATGGCAGCCCACCAGAAATTTGCAACAAACACCAGTCCTATTAACCCTAACTAAGTAACCAGATTGAGTGGTCGTAAAATTCATTCCCTCCTGCATAAACGGCAATATAACTTCATATGCCATGCTACCAAATCCCGTAGTTGTAACAATTAATAGCATTCCTGTTATGACAAACATCCAATAATTTTTCATTTTTAACCCCCTTTCATTACACGAATCTTAGTCCAATGAAAGGTCCATTCTCCACCAATGGAAGGATACTTATAAGGTAAAACGGATTTTATTTTAAGGTTACAGTTAGATTTTTGGATAAACCTTAATGGCCCTTTTTCATTTTATCCATTGTTCTAGACCATTGACTAATTTATGCTAGCCTATATCGATAATGATTATCATTTACGGAGGAAGAGACATGAAAAAATTAAAGCGACATTTGCTCATTTATAGCCTATTATTACTGGTTAGTATCCTACTGGCTGCTTGTGGTTCTACCAATGAAGAAACAAAGAAGGAAGAGACAACAACATCAGCATCAACCACTCGTGTTTATAAGGATTATTTAGGTCATGAGGTTGAAATTCCTGTAGATCCTGAGAGAGTGGTTTATCATGGAGAAGGATTCGGTGATTTACTTGCATTGAATATCAAAACAGTCGGTGCTGGCTTCTCTTGGATTACAAATTACGCTTGGGAAGATCGCGTAAAAGATGTGGAGGACGTTGGTTTTCCTATTAATGTGGAAAAAACATTGTCATTAAAGCCTGATCTTATCATTATTGGTACTTCAGATGAAAAAACATATTCACAGCTTTCTAAAATCTCTCCTACTATCGTGTTTGATACTTTTGCGCCCTTAAACCAACGTTTAACAGAGCTGGGCGATATACTTAATAAAAAAGAAGAAGCAACTCAATGGATGGATGCTTATACAGAAAAAGCGGATAAAATGTGGGAGTCGCTTGTAGCTGATGACATCATTAAACCAGATGAAACGGCATCGGTTTTAACATATTATCCAGGAGATCGATTATTTGTCATGGCACGTGCTGGACTTTCTCAAGTTTTATACGATTCAAATGTGCTTAAGCCTGGCGACAACATACAAAAAATTCTTAATGATGGAACAGGCTTTGCTGAAATCTCCACAGAACTTCTTCCTGAATATGCTGGTGATCGAATTTTCATCCTCACACCAGTCGATGATGAAGCAAAACAATCGACAAAAGAAATGATGGAAAGTCCAATTTGGAAGAACCTACCGGCAGTGAAGAACGGTCATGTCTACACATTTGATATTGAAAAAAGTGATAGCGATGCCTCAACAAGAGAATGGCTGTTATCACAATTACCTACTATGTTAAAAAAATAACTAACAAGAGACATTTCATCTTTGTTGAAATGTCTCTTTACTTTTTATACAATACAGTTAATTGATAATCATTTTCATTTACTAAGGAAGTGAACAGATGGAAGACAATAAATCAGCTTCTATTAACAATGATTTACTATTTCATTTAGAAGATATTGACTGTATTTCGCAGAGCTTTCCGTTTATCTCGACTTCTCATCATACGATGATACTTTTTACAAATGGCTGTGGGACATTAACGATTGATGATATACCCTATTTGGTGACGAAAGGAAAAATTTTTCTTGTTCAGCCCCATTCTATGATTGATTTATCGGATATAAATCATGGTTACCGTTTCTATAAAATTGCCTTTTCAGCCTTTCAGTTAAAACATAAGCACCCTTCCCCACATCTAGGATCTATTTTTTCTGATGAAGTGGAATATACAATTTATCCGTATACACGATTAATTCGTCTTAGCGAAGATCTGTATAATTTAAATCCTAAATTGGATTTTCTTAAACAACAAGGAGTCTTGTATGAACTCTTAAATTTATTATTTGAACATCAGCTTCATATGAACTACCAGTTGACAATGACAAAGGCGGTTGAAGAAACTATCGACTATATACATAACTATTTTCAACAGTCTTTAACAGTGAAAAAGCTAGCGGAACTCGCTCGTATAGCTCAATGGCAATATAGTACGATCTTCCAAACCTTAACTGGGAAGAAACCGCTTGATTATATTACAGATTTACGTCTTACAAATGCCAAGGAATTATTACTACAAACAAATGAGCCATTAAAAGATATTGCGCAGCAAGTGGGATTTGATGATGAATATTATTTTAATCGCCGCTTCCGACAGGTAATTGGAATTCCTCCAAAACAGTTTGCACGACAATATAAACAAAAAACTGTTGTAAAAGATTGGACAGGACACGAGGTAGCCATTCCTCGTTCACCGCATCGTGTTATTTATCATGGAGAAACGTTTGGGGATATGTTGATTTTTGATGTGCAGCCAATAGGTGGTAACAAAAACTCTATTAGTAAATCCTTCTATAAAAACCATGTTCCCTATATTCAAGATGTTGCCTTTCCAATCAATCTTGAAAAATCTTCAAAGCTGAACCCTGATTTAATTATCTTTACAAATAATGACGAGCAGCAATATCAAGCACTATCTTCTATTGCACCAACAGTTACCCTAAATTCCTGGGATTCATTGGAGGAACGCGTTCTTTTATTAGGGCAGTGGCTTAGCCAACAACAGCGTGCAGAAGATTGGCTAGAATATTTTAAAATCCAAGAAAATACTATGTGGCAGCAGCTACAAACAGTGATAGAGCCTGGCGAAACAGCATCTGTTTTGACTTTTGATCATGGCAAACGCCTTTTTATTATGGGCTGTACAGGTCTATCTCCTGCTCTTTTTCATCCAGATGGTTTTCAACCTCACCCACAAGTCAAAAAGCTACTTCAAGCAGGCGAAGGGTATAGAGAAATACCAATAGATCACTTACCTCAGTATGCTGGTGACCGTATCTTTATGTTGTTATCTGATAAACCCGAATCGCAAATGGCTACGATGGAATTGATTAATAGCGATATGTGGAAAGGACTTCCTGCTGTACAAACTAACCATGCTTATTTAGTGGATGCAACAAAGTGGAATTACGGAGATGCCTTTACAAGAGAGAAGTTACTCGGTGCATTACCAAAACTATTGGTTACTGCCAAGTAATTCTCATACTTATAATAAGGGGTGACATTTATATGAAAAAGGGAAGTATAACAGATACGACAACTCAAATATCATTAAAGGATATTCGAGATTATATTGCTAAAAACCATCATCAACCTCTCACGATTAAACATCTAGCACTCATTTCGGGTCTGAGTTCCAGTTACTTTGGAGAGGCATTTAAAAAGGCATTCGGTCAAAGTGCCACAGATTATTTAACGGCGCTACGTATCGGACATGCCAAGCAATTACTGCGTGATACCGATTTATTACTTCGTGAGATTGCTAGAAAAGTAGGTTACAGTGACGAATTTTATTTTAGCCGAAAATTTAAAAAGGAAGTTGGGATTTCACCTTCTGCTTATAGTGAGATGGCTCGCCAGCGTATTTCTACTTTTTCCGTCTCCGCTACTGGAAATTTATTAGCGCTTGGTATCATACCAGTTGCGGCTCCGCTGAATGCTAAATGGAGTCCTTATTATTACAATCATTATCAAGAGAAAATTCCCGTGCATGTTAATATATTTGATACAGAATCAGAGGATAACTTCAAAAAATTAGCCTCCGCTAAGCCAGATATTCATATTTTTCAAGAGGAACCCTCCCTCTCCATGCTTAATTGGCTTCAAACTATTGGCATCAAAAGTGTCTTTATACACGCGAAGGATTGGCGAACACAGCTGAGAGAAATAGCTGTAGCTGTTAAAAAGCAAAGCGTAGGTGAGCACTTCATTCAAACATATGAACAAAAGGTATTACAGGCGAGATTAGAAATTAATCAAGTTGCTGAAAATGATACGTTTGCTGTTCTTCGTTTATGCGGTGATCAATTATTTATGTATTGTAATAAAGGGATTCAGGATGTACTGTATACAGATTTACAGCTTCGCTCTGTCGTTACTCACCAACAAACATATAATGAGCATATTACACTTGATCAGCTAGTAAATATAGACCCTGACCGTTTGCTATTTATCATTTGTCCCGATTCACCAACCCGAAATTATTGGCTTACTCTACAATACCTTGATCGTTGGAAAGAGCTCCGTGCTGTAAAAAATGGACATGTCTATGTTTTACCTTCGAATCCTTGGTTCGAATACTCAGCTATTGCTATAAACCGAATGGTAGATGAAATGTTACTTATGCTAACCGGAAAAAATCCAAATCCTTTTCCTGTCCCCGTCCATGGTAACGTATCAGACAGTGATTTATAATTCCATTTGAGAATGATTATCACTGGAAGGAGACTTTGATGAACAATGAAACAAAATTGTCCTATTCAATGTCATACAATTATAAAATCTGCCTATTTATCAGCGATGTTTTTGCTTACTATCGGCATACTTTCCGCCTGCAATACCCAATCAAGCAATAAAGTGGAACAGGTAGAATTGCAGGCATCCTCAGAAAGTACAAAGGAGCAAAGTATTTATCCATTAACACTAAAAGATGAGGTTGGTAATGAGGTAACACTACCAGCTAAGCCTACTAAAATTTTTGCACCTGTCATGGAGGATTCTTTACTAGCTCTTGGTATCAAGCCTACTATGCAATGGTCTAATGGTGTTAAGCCACAGCTTTATTTACAAGATCAGCTACAGGGTATACCAGAAATTAGCTTTGCAAGCGGTCCCCCATCAGCCGAAGCCATTATGGCAGATAAACCAGACTTAATTATTTTGCACAATTCATTTTATGTGGAAAATGGCACCTATGAAAAATATGCAAAAATCGCACCAACCTATGTTTTTAATAATGCTGCAAGTGATTTAGAAGGCTCTATTAAAGTTTTAGGGCAACTGCTTGATGAAACAGACAAGGCTGAGCAAGCCATACAGGATTATCAAGAAAAAGTAGATGTAGCAAAAACAAAGCTATCCTCTATAACAGAGGGTAAAAAAATTGCGTTAATTCGCTTTAATGCAAAAGGTATGTTTTTCATGACAGATGAGTATTTTAGTGGGTATGTCTTAACACATGAATTAGGATTTGAACAAAGCAGCTACGTGAAAAATGGTGCCTTCGAAGTATCATTGGAGATTCTACCTGAACTGGATGCCGATTATATTTTCCTAATCAATGATGGTAATCTTGGGGATGAATTTTTAAATGAGTTGAAGAACAGTAAAATTTGGCAAAGTACAGCAGCCTTCAAAAACAATCAAGTATTTGAGACATCCGCGGATTACTGGCTAAATGGCGGTATTCATGCTCAAGGAAAAGTGATAGAAGATGTATTGGAGTTTTTAGCGCCATGATAACAATGACAAAGAAACCTTATACATCAGAAAACTACTTTGAAATTGCCATGACATCTCGTCAACAGCTAGATTATCGCATTTTAATTGCAAGCCCAACAGATGAACCACCAGCAGATGGTTATACTGTCATATACGCCTTAGATGGGGACGCCCTTTTTCCAACACTTGCAGAGGCAGTGAAATTACAAACACGTAAACCAAAAGGCTATGATCCTATTCTTGTTATTGGCATCGGTTATCCCTCAAAGGAACCTTTTGATATGGAGCGACGCTGTCTCGATTTTACACTACCTGTTACCAAAGAACATCTGCCACCACGTCCAGATGGAACGCCTTGGCCTCCAAATGGCAAAGCTAATGAGTTCTTAGATTTTATTGAACATGAGCTCATGCCTGCTATAGCAAAGGAATGGCCTATCAATAAAAAGAAGCAAGCGATTGTTGGTCATTCCTTAGGCGGTCTTTTCACACTATATGCTTTATGTGCAAAACCTCACTTATTCAGCCATATTGTAGCTGGCAGTCCCTCTGTTTGGTGGGCTGACAATGCAGTATTAAAAGTTATAGACAGATGTTTTGATGATTGGAACGGTCAGCATGCTATTAATCTCTTACTCACAATCGGTGCTAACGAGTTGCCAGATATGTTAGAGGGAGCTGATCTAGCGGCTGAACGACTGAAGCGTTTAAGCGACCAAAACATTCATACTAATTATGTGAAGTTTGATGAGGAGGACCATGTGAGTGTCCTACCTTGTATGCTTGGCCGCCTTCCACGGTTTTTGGATTCTAACTCAAGGAAATAAAGTGAAATTAATAATAAACAAAAACCAAGTAGACTTGTATAAATCTACTTGGTTTTTTAATAATTATTGTATTGAAGGGTCTTTATAACCAACCTTTGCATAGAACTTATGGAAATTACCATACTTGTCTTCTAATACAATTGTCACCCAGTCTCCGTTGAAGAATTTGGCTGGATGTGTTAGTTCTTTTGTAACACGAGCAACATTAGTAGCAACTGTTCCTGTTCCCTTTGCTAAAGAACTGTCTGTACCATGTACAACCGCTTGAATCACTTGTGAAGGTGTTCTATTAGCAATAACTGTTTCATTTGTTCCTGCAGTATCGGATAAATAATAGTACTTCAGTGATTCGCCATTCTCATAGAATTGTTGAGCAGAACCTAGTAAATCAAATGTCGCTTGAACTTTTCTATCGTCACCCGATGTATTCAGGTAGCCGAGTTTAATTTCCATAAACTTCGCATCCAATGTTCTGTATAAGTATTGTGCCTTATCAACGAACTTATGGCCTTCATAGCCTGGAATCACAAAGTCTCGAGTACTATCTTTCATTGTAACTGTTATTGTTTGATTTGCGTCATTAGATGTTTTCGATTTAATAATGAGCTTACTAGCTTTCGTTGTATCTGTTCCAGTAGTATAAGTAACAGGGGCATATTTAGCTGTCACATCAATCTCATTACCATTGGAATCTTTTGTCGTAATCGTCATAATATCTGCCAAATTAACAACAACTGTATCACCTGTACTTACAAGTTTAGACTTACCATTTTCATCACGCATAATTGTTTCACTAAAAGTAATGGTAAATGTATCGTCGCTGTTACGATAAATAAGACCTGGATAATATTTGTTATCCAATGGGGAAACCATGCCAATGCTTGGTGGTGTTCCATCAGAGTAGAAATCTTGTTTCATTAATCCTGTTGAAGTTCTATCGTGATCATTATATGGAACATTAGCTTTATAAATTGTAAAGTTTCCAGGTGTGTCCTCTGCTCCAACATAAACCACATATTCAGTATGTGGCTTTAAAGTAACGCCTCTGGCATCAACCGTCCCTGACAGACCTTTTCCAATCTTTTCAACAGATGGACTACTTTTGAGTTTTGTTTCTAAATATTTTTCATCTGCTGGAGCGGTTAAATTAGCATCAGGATTATCAATTAATATACCATCCTTATCTTTAATTCTTTTTTCCACAAACCAGTAATGAACTTTTGCTGTTTCATTTGTCTCAAAGCTAATAGTTGCTTTTGTATCATCATTCTCTTTTGGCTTAATCTCTAAATTACGAATTAAAGGTGCCTTAGTATCTTCGAATACTGTCTTAGGACCTGCGATTTTAGAAAGTTCTCCTCCACGATCTCTTAGTACCATATAAATAGAATAGCTATTAAACGGATCGAGTTTATTTTGTTCCACAGATACAGGGAATTTTTGTGTAGCTGTTTCTAAATCTGCTGTCCCTGAGCCACGTTGAATATATATATCTTTTCCACCAATTTGGAAATAACCAGATTTACCAGTGTCACCTGCAAATTCATTAATGAAATCTCGTTCAGTAATTTTATGATCTGTTAAATATTGTTGGAAGGTCTTCGTTTCGCCATTATCTATTACTGTATTGGGAAGAATCATATAATAATACGTCCCGGCCTTATTTGGCTTAAATTCAATCTCTGCACGTCGGAAACCATCAGATTCATCTGCTTTATTAATTGTATTTTCAATTGTTATAACAGGCATTACAGTATCTTCGTGTCTATACTCAGCATAGTTACGAACCGGGTCACCTGGCTTCACTGTGCCCGTATTTTCAAACGCATTATTCGCTAAATCTTTAACACCTGGTAATACTGTAACACGCAACGTATCACCATTAACAAACCCCGTATCAGATGGTATTGTTAATAAAACTTTTTTATCTCCTGCTTTATACTCTACAGCTGATGGTTTGATTCCTTTTTCTCCAGTTACGTTAACAATAACTGTACCCGTTAATAAATAATTGTTAATATCGTTCGCACTTTCTGGATCTAATGCTTCACTAACAGTAAGTTCAAACTGATTATTGCTTTTCCTTACTAACTTTCCTTGTTCTACATATGGATGAACACTATCAAGCGCACCAGTTTTAAAATCTTTTACTGCAGGAGGGTCTATCGAGAAGTTACCTGAATTATCCTTCATAACAACATAAAGCTGATATTCTGTTTCAGCCTCTAAACCTGTTAACTTTCCTTCTATCCCTAGTTCACCAGCTTTTGCTTCGCCTTTTCCTGTTGGGTTAGCAACGATGTCAGCCGTTGTTGGATCAGTTGCTGTTGTTTTCTTACGTATATAATAGTAATAGTCTCCTGGTTCACTGGCTGTAAAAGTAAATTCAGCACGTGTTCCTCCATGTAATGGCGTAACTTGGAGGGATTTCACTACTGGTGGTGAAGCATCTTTCATTTGGAACTCTTGAGAAACTATGTCCGATGCATTTTTCGAGCCATCCACAACCATGATGTAGATAACATATTCTTTTTTCTCACCTAAATTAGAAACCTTAATTGAGTTTGTTCCTTTGATGGCTGCCGCAGTTCCATGTGCTACGTTCTTATTTGAGAGACGGTTAACCATTTCACTTTTATTTGGTGCCTCTGCGCCCTTTTCACGCACAATATAATAGTACGTACCGACTTCATCAGAAGTGAAATCTGCTTGAATTTCGCTGCCATTTAGGACTTTTACATTCGTAATACTAATGATTGGTTTTGTTTTATCATCAGGATTTTGATTCTCATTTTCCTCTTTATCAATTGGTTTGCCATCTGGATCAGTAATAATGCCTATATTATCTTTATCATCGAGGAAATCGTCGAAGATATTATTTGGTGATCCATCCTTAGGTAAGATGACCTTATCAATATACGTATAATCTCCAATATCAATTTTGCCATATGAATTATCAACAAATAATGTGCCAATTCGTCCATCAATATACAGCTCTAGATCTGTGTAGCTATTGTAATTAATCCAATCGATATTTCCTGAACCATAAATTGTAAGCTTTGTTTCAGTATTTAAATTTAACGTGTCAATATTGCCTTGAATTTCAAACTCTCGGACATTTCCAATGATGTCTACACGTGGTAGTTTTGTATTTGTTTCAATTTTTGTACCTGTTTGAGATACTACTAGTCGAGAAACACTGCTGTTATAAAATTCTAGGTACTTCTCAACGTTTTTCATTTCCTCTTTTTCTTTAGACCAGTTAACAAATGGCTTATCATTTTCAGTATTTGGTTTTGTCCAATTTTGAAGATCGTTCGAATTGTTATTTGACGAATCATCGCCTTTATTGTTATCTGGGTTTGACCAATTAATAAATGAAATATTGTTACTTGCCACACGACCAAGAGCTAATGGTAGATTGTAAGTAGCCCCTAAATGCAATGGTGGGCGAACGGTTTCGTTGACAAACATTGTCCCTGTCAGCGTCATATTCGAGAATTCTATATAATTACCATTTACTACAATCGTTGCACCAAAAGAACCGTAATTTCCATCAAAATCTAGAGAACGTGTGCTTGTCCCACTTGCATTAAGGGTCAATTTTGAAATGGAGCGAATTCCCTTACTCGATAAATCCCCCTCAATGAATGCACCTTTTAACACCGGAGCATTATATTCGTTAAAAATATGAGCAAGACTCTCTGGAATTGTATATGACTGGCCATTTATATAAACTGCGTCATCATCCACATTTGTGATTTTGTAAGATGTTTCATTATTTTTCTTCTCTTGTGAACCCACTACAAACGAAGCAAACTGTCCGCGAGTAACAGGATCAAATGGAGAAAATGTAACAGGAGTTGTGCCCTTTGTAATATTCAAATCGATTAAAGTTTGAATATAGATGGCATTGTTTGTTTTGCTATTCACATCTTTGAAAATATTATTGTACGTAGGGGATACCTCTAGATGGAATCCAACTACAACCATTTTGGCTAGTTCTCCTCTAGTCAACACTTCATTCGGCATAAACATGCCATTTGAATAGCCCGACATAATACCTGCATTTTGCAATGCCGCTACGTATTTATAATATTGATTGCCCTTTGGAACATCCTTATAGTAAGGATCTTGGATATTTTTTGTATCCAATTTTAACGCAGTTGCCAGCATTTTCGCTGCCTCTCCACGAGTTACACTGACATCAGGACGGAAAGTATTATCCGCAAAACCGCTCATTACGCCCTGAGAATATAGTTTTAATATTTCATTATAATTATCCGAGTATTGGTTAATATCCGTAAAGGGAGAAGTAGCCGCTGCTGCTTTTGGTGGTGATACTACTGCAGCAATCCCACTTGAAGCAAATACTGTTGCAATCAAGGCTTTATTTACTTTTTGGATTTTAGATTTATCCATTCCACTCTTCCTTTCGTTTATGTATTTTGATACGTACAAATATCATTTGCTCATATCCTTTATATCGACCAAAGACTAGTGAACCTTCATAGATAAATCTAAAATAGTAGGGTAAATTTCTTCTAGAGTTAGAGACTAAAATACGATTTCTTTACTATGCGAGTCCATAAGCTTTCCATCACTGAATATTTAAAAATTCATAGTTTGCAATACATAAAAAAGAAGCCATTAAAGATAGATTCATAATTGGCTTCTCTTTATTAGATATTAATTTTGGACTTTTAAAAGTTCGGTTAGTTTAAAAACACTAAATTATTTCATTTTTATAAATTACTTTGTTTACATTATGCCTAACAGTCTTATGACCTGCTTTTATACCTTTACCAATAGCAATCAGCATAACATCAAGATACCTATCAGAAATATTTAAGATCTCTTTCAATTTCTTAGAATCGTAGCCTGACATCGTAATTGTGTCAAAACCAGCTTCATTCGCTAACAAAACTAAGGACATTGAGGCAAGACTTACATCTCTAGTTAACTCTAACTTTAGATCTTCTTTTGTCTTACTTTCATAATAATTTATTGCAGCATTCGCAAGATAGTCTCTTAATGATTCATCAAAATAACCTGCTTGGTACCCCTCCTCATGAATTTTAATAATATTACCTTTGTTAAATGCCTGATAGTCGCCCAACATGACGATTAACGTTGAAGCTTCTACTATTTGCTGTTGATTAAAAGCTATAGGTAGTAATAAATTTCTTAAGTTCGCATCCTCGATTATTAAGTATCGCGTTGCTTGAATATTATTCCCGTTAGGCGACTTACTTGCACTTTCAACTAAGGCAGTCAATGTTTCTGAACTAATTTTATAATTTGAATCATAATGTCTAACTGAACGTCTTTTTTCTAAAATATCTTTTACATTCATTATGAACAACTCCTAAGTTTTTATTGTATTGCGCCTCTAATTATAGTAAGCAATAATAAATAAGAAAATAACGCACAAAAAAGTGGTATAGCCACTTTTTTGTGCCTATTTAGGAGAGGAAGCACATGGTTAACTATAATACAGGAATCAATATTTTTATGGATATTGCAGGTGGCAAATGGAAAGGTTTAATACTATTTTTCTTGAGTCAACAATCAGTAAGGACGAAAGAGTTTTATGAATTAATACCCGGAATTACGCAAAAAGTTCTAACCGATCAATTGAAGCAGTTAGAAAGAGACGGACTTGTTCGGAGAGAAATTTTTAAAGAAGTACCACCAAAAGTAGAATATAGCTTAACAGACTTAGGAGAGTCATTTATACCCGTTTTAAATACAATGTGTACATGGGGAAATGATTATGCACGTTTAAAGGGAATTGCCAAAGAGCAACAAATTAATTGTCATCAAAAGGAAAGCTAAGTTTTCCTTCAAGGCTCTTATTACTAATCACCTTTCTATAATTCGTATCAAAACCACAGCTTGTCACTTTGTTAGAATATCCCACAAAATGTAAAAAAGCCAAGGAGCATCGGTGCTCGCTTGGCTTTTGACGATATATAGGCATACATCTAGTCGTACTTGGGGTGTCATAAGGGAAAGGGGGATAACCTTACGTCTTGTCAAGTCGATCAAGAGATGTGGCCCGAGTTACATATCATTTGAACATAATTTAAAAGTCATGTGGCTGATGACTTATATACAGCTTGCCCAAATGATGTTTGCATTAATCATTACCCCAAAAATTAGGGTTGTAAGCTCTTTTGTTATATTTTTTTATTCCTTTTTTGAGACTCCAACTTTTACCTGATTTCGCCCTTCTTGTTTCGCAAGGTAAAGTGCGTCATCAGCCGCTTCAATTAGCGCTTCAGTTGTATGTGCCATTGCTGGATAGGCAGCTATTCCTGCAGATAATGTTATTGGTCTACCACATGGACTGACCGTATCGGCCAAAGTTTTTCGTAATTGTTCTGCGACTAGTGTGGCTTCCTCTATCGTCGTGTTCGGCAGAAGTATGACAAATTCCTCGCCACCGTACCGGCAACATACATCGCCTTCACGAGCTACTGATTCCATTTGTCTAGCCAAAAATTGTAAAACTTTATCGCCTACCGCATGTCCATATGTATCATTCACACTTTTAAAGTGGTCTAAATCTAACAAAATAATGACATGCGGTACCTTACTTGCTAACCATTCAGCAAGCATCGAATCCATTGTACGTCGGTTCGTAATCCCCGTCAGTGGATCAACAGTAGATTGATCTTTGAAAAAGGAGACCTGTCCATGTAGAAACGATAAACTTCGAACCAATGCATTCTTCAAAGAATAGGCTTCAAAGTACCATCCACTAACAGATTTTAAACCTTCTACATTTTTCTTATCTAAACTTTCTTCTGTTAATGATGCTAGTTGTTGTAAGGGATTCGCAATACGTGCTGCAGCCCAAAGTACAATGATAATCGAAACAAACATAAGAGGGACAGATTTTATAATGACCTCCTGTACACGATCAAATGAAGGGGCTAATGCTACTTCTAAAGGTTTCTGCGCAACAACTCCCCACCCTGTCGATGCCACTGCACTATAGCCAGCTAGCATTTTCACTCCTTTTGTATTCTCAACTAGTTGGGCGCCATCCTTGCCTGATGTAACAGCTTGAACGACTTTATTTTTCGTTACAATGTCATTAATACGACTTGGATCTTGATGATAGATAACTCGTCCATCTGAATCAACTACATATACGTAAGAACCATCTTTACTATAATGTTCTCCCAACAAGGTTTTAAAGGCATTAGGTTCCTTTAAATAAATAGTGCCAGCAATCATTCCTAGATATTCATTGGACTCCGAGAAAATAGGATGCGATATAAAAATGATGAGCCGCCCTGTCATCGCCTCATATGGCTTAGAAATAATTGGTGTCTTTTTGGCTAATGCCTCTTTAGCGCCAATTGATGTTAAAATCTCTCCTTTAATTTCTATAGATGGCGGAGAGACAGATAAAACAAGTCCCTTTGCATTTGTTATAACCACCGAATTGAACATTTGATTTTGCAATCTCAAACGCTCTGTTTCATCATTTAATATTTGTTCATCATCCATTTTCGTCCTGACCTGATCCGCGCTATATCCTAAGATTTGAAAAGCTTCATTTAGATAGGAATCAGCAGTTGAGGCCAATTTTTGAGCATAAACTCTATTCGTTTCTAGCGTATTTTCCTTAATGGAATCAATGTTCATCCTATAGCCGCCCCAAACACTACCTATGCTTGTTAAAAAGAATGCTGCCATTGCTACGCCCATTATAAGATGCTTTAATTTTAATCGGTGCGATTTCATTTTTCCCCTCCTATTTATGTTTTTTTATATGTATATTTTGAGAGATTCTTAAACAATTAGTGCCTATTATAAGCAAAGACTCCTATAGGTAAAAGTAACATGTATTAATTGTGTAAGAAGAATCCAACACACCTCTAGGATTGTATCAATAAACGTGGATGTATCATATAGAATCTGGCAAACAAAATTCCAACATTTTAGTTATTTAGATTAAAAATTGCAACAGCTGACGCTAATTATCTGAAATTTGATAGAAAATCTAAATTCTAAATTTTTTTACTTTTATTGTTATTCTGACATATAAAAGTTGAAGCGTTTATTTTATAATAAAAATTAGCATAGGCAAGTTAAGATTTAATCTGTTATAATACTCATTAAAATATAATAAACTGTAATAATACAGTATATAGAATACGCTTTTCACACAATGGGGATTATGAGAAAAGCGCTACTCGCCATCATCATACAGATGGTTGTGTAGCCTACACAAAAAGGGGTTGGAAGATTTGGGCATTTTAAAGGGGTTAAAAATTCTCGATTTTTCTGCATTACTACCAGGACCAATGGCAACAATGATATTTGCTGATTTAGGAGCAGATGTCATCCATGTTGAATCTTCAAAGCGGGTTGATTTAACACGAATTATGCCTCCCTATGACGATGATCACGAGGCATATATCCATCAACATTTAAATCGATCAAAAAAATCTATAACGCTAAATTTAAAATCACCAGAAGCTATCGACATTGTTAAATCACTTGTACAGGAGTATGACGTTATTATCGAAGGATTTCGACCTGGTGTAATGCAGCGACTTGGCATTGGCTATGAAGCGCTTAAAGAAATAAATCCTAAGGTTATTTATTGTGCGATTACTGGCTACGGACAAACAGGGCCTTATAGTAATCGACCAGGACATGATAATAACTATCTATCCTTAGCTGGCTTACTCGACTATTCCCGCCATAAGGATAAAAAGCCTGTTTCCATGGGCGTTCAACTAGCAGACATAGCTGGAGGGACAATGCATGCAGCAATAGGTGTGCTTGCTGCTGCCCTTCATCGTGAAAAAACAGGAGAAGGACAGTTCATCGATATTAGTATGACAGATGCTGTCTTTTCACTTAATGCTATGTATGGGGCAGCATTTATTGGAGGTGGACGTGTACCACAACCAGAGCAAGAAATTTTAAATGGAGGCAGTTACTATGATTTTTACAAAACAAAGGATGGGCGCTTTTTCTCTGTCGGTAGTTTAGAGCCTCAATTTCGCAAATTGCTCTGTGAAGCACTCGATATTCCCGAATTGATCGATAATACCTTCAATGACTCCTACTATACGCAAATTCGTTTTAAAGAGGCTGTTCACGATGCCTTCTTGTCCAAGACATATGAAGAATGGCTTGAAGTGTTTAACGAGGATTTTGAAGGTTGTGTAGAGCCAGTTCTAACATTTCCTGAAGCATGTGAGCATCCACAGCTAAAGGCACGAGAAATGATTGTGACTATACCCAAAAGCGATGGCACTATGCAAAAACAAATTGCCTCTCCGTTTAAATTTGATGGTACGCAGCCTGAATACAAGCATGTTGGTGCTAAATTAGGCGAGCATAATGAGGAAGTTTTACTATCTCTGGGCTTTAATGCTGAACAAATCAAGGCTTTGAAGGAAAAAGGTGTTTTAGAGTAAAAAAGGTGTCTAATACTGTGATGTATTAGACACCTTTTTTATACATACGCACTAATAAACATACGTAGGTTTTCAAAATGATCATCTATTAGTAGATATTTTTTGTAAATCTCCATTAACTTTTCAAAAAGCTCGTACTGCTCTGTTACAAACAAAACTCTTAAAATATTTAACATATGCAGGGAGGCACTTTGTGCTACAACATAGTATGGTGCATTTGGTTGACGATAATTGCGTCGCCACTCTTCCACAGACAAACCAATATGTTGTAGAGAGTTATTCACATGAAGTGCTATATCCTGTTGAACATATGCTTCAATTGCAATAAGCTGTTCACTACTAAAGTTTTTTTGTACTAATGAAGAATTAATTTTTTTATTCGATGCTAAAACATGCTCTTTTAATAAAAGTAAGCCATCCTCATAACGTGCCATTTTTACATAGTGCTCTAGTAGAATGGCATATAAATTTTCTAAATAATTTAACTGATAATTTTTAATAATGGCAGGTGGTGTTGGTTTACGATTTGGTAATAGCTCTTTATACTCTAGTAATATTTCAATGGCATAATTATTTATTCGTTCATCCTCTAATAAATATTCACCATAATGTATAACCTTTTCACTCTGCTGTTCTCTATTTGCTATATGAAATAAAATATAGGCAATTAACACTTTTTCCTTCTCTGATAGTGCATACATCGAGTAGCGCCATTCCGCTTCAAATGAGGTAATAAACGATTTGACACTATTAAAATCACCTTCTGATAAGCAATAATGAGTAACAATTTGATAAAGACGTAACTGTTTCTTTGCCAAACAGCTAGCATTATGCTTATCCACATGAGTTATACACTTATCCAGTATCGCTTTATAGTTATTCACAAAGTTATCCACATGTTCAC
This sequence comes from Lysinibacillus sp. JK80, assembly GCF_027557635.1. Taxonomy (NCBI): domain Bacteria; kingdom Bacillati; phylum Bacillota; class Bacilli; order Caryophanales; family Bacillaceae; genus Lysinibacillus; species Lysinibacillus sp. JK80. The sequence continues at coordinate 2,883,522 of NZ_CP058997.1, forward strand.
AATTTTCTCTCACAGAATGCTCGAAATGTCCCATTATTTCATAAAGAAATGTGAATTGCTCTAAAGGTTTGTGGATAAGCAGTGAATAAACTTTTTTTGTGAAAAGCCAATGCCAAAAAGATGCATGCTCTTTATACAACATATGCACTAAATATTCATCTTGAAATTTATATAAAATAATTGATTGTAGCTCATTAACTGGCATAGCTATTTGCATTCGTTTCCCAAAGACTAACCAAATTAATCGTTCCAAGTCTATTGTATGTTGTGCAAAAAGCTGCTCAAAAAAAGTATCTTTACCTTTTTGAGTATAGAAAAAAGTACTGAGACGCTCATTCACAAATTTTGAATCTAAACCATATTTGTCAAAATATATTTGCATTTCTGTTGATACATGACCCCAATATTTACGTGCTGTGGAAAAGGCAATATTCTTAGCCGTTTCTTCGTTTACTAAAAATAGATTGGGTGAAAGCGAAGTACCAAGTATTTTTGGATCTTCTTGCAGATTTGACTCTGCTTCCAGCCAAGTTGCTAGTATATTTTCAGCACCCTTTTTACTTTTTTGTTTATAAGCCATGAATAATTGCTCATCACAGTCCAACAGCATAAAAATGGATCCTCCCATCAATTTCTACCAACAAAGATCTTCCCCTATCATTCAAATACATGATTTTTACACTCTTTCTTCAATATAACAAATCTTAACTAACATATGCTAAAAAAATATGGGTATGCATAGCAAAAACGTTAACAATATAAAAAACCACCTATATAAGTGAACACACTTTATAGATGGATATCATCTTTACCAAAACAACGGATATTTTCTTTTTTCTCGTAAATTATTGATCAACAAACCGAAAAATACAATTATGACTGCTCCAATTAATACAGGGGTTAGTAAATAACTCCAACCATAACCTCCTAAAATAATAATTATAGGATTGGCGCCTGCTGGAGGATGTATGACACCTAAAAAGGCCATAAAAAATATAGTTAATCCGACACCAAGACTAATAGACAATATATTGGAGCCTAGTAATGAATACATGGCCAAACCGATAAATGCCGAAATAAAATGACCTCCAATTATATTTCGGGGCTGGGACAAAGGTGCATTCCAGACGACAAATACAAGAACGCAGCTACCGCCTAATGATGCCATTAACCAAGGTGAATTGGTAATGTTAGTTAACCATAGCAACACAAAAATGCATATTAATCCTCCTATTGCTCCAGTAAAGGCATCAGCGAAATTTGTTCGAGATGGAGCATGACCTCCTCCTCTCATTTTTAATATAAAAGGTTTTATACTATTCTTTTTCTCTATTTTGTTTTCCACACCTATAATTTCTGTCATTAGACACCAACTTTTCTCTTCTATACTCATCTGTTTTATATAAGGTCCTGTTATTCATTTTTAAACTTTAACTATTATATCAACACAACAATAGATTTCAATCCAAACTTCAAATTTCAGACAAACATTTACTTATCTGACTTGTAGCTCATACAAAAAAGCAAACTTTTAAAAGTTTGCTTTTTCAAGAAATCATTATTAGTCATATTGTTTTTTAATAGTTTTATATATTCTTACCTTTTTCAATACAGTTTTAGGTACTTGGAAAGTGGCTGTGACAACCCCTGGATGGCGTCCGATTTCAATGGAACCTGTGATAGTTGCTCTATTTAAAACCTCTGGTTCGCTCATCTCAAATAGCTTCGCAGCTCGACTAATCGCGTTATCAGTCGCCTCATTTAACGTTTTACCAGAACCAATCACCGACACTGGGAATGCATCCTCTACCTGTTTAACACCAAACTCCTCCGCTAGCTCACGTGCGCGACGTTTTTCTTCCTTGGTAAAGGGTTTTGCTGTATAAGGTAAGTCTTCTACATTTGGTAGTAAAATTGGGCCTTCCAAAGCTACTTTCTTCAATACCTTAACTTGAAGCTGCACAATACCCGCTACATCGGTTGTATGTCCTGCAATCTCGCCGTCCCCTTGCATAGCATGCATGTCTCCAATATATACACCACCGCCTGGTACCTTGACTGGACAAATAATAGTCGCACCTTCTCGTACTCGGCTGATATCCATATGTCCATCGGTACGATGTAAATCCAATTCTTCTTGAGTAAAAGCATATTCATGTGGTGCTCCAATTAAAAATGAACCAAAGTCACCTGCATTATGTGAATCAGGCATCGCTTTAGAAGGGGTTGTCCCAAGCTGACCTAAAAATGGTCGCATTCTCGCCAATACACCTACTAAGTCGCTTGGAGCCAATGCAACAACAGGATTTTGTACAGAATTTTCAGGTGTTCTCATGTAGTTTTTAGCATCAAGTGCAATTCGTCTAGCACCCTCTCGTCCAACAGTTACACCCATTTGCCCTTTATGATCTAGTGCCATCGTATAGCCGTTTGTCATTTTAAAGGGTGCCGTTTCTGTATCACATGTAGAACATCGAATTGCATGTGGGCCTATTCCTTTTACAACTGTGCTTGGATGAAGCTTGCCACAGCCTGGACATTTTACAGAAACAAACGGATCACCAATGAATCGATCTACAATTGCTTCATCATGGCCAGACGAAGTTGCAAGAGATGTGACCTGAATAGATTCAATTTTTATAACAATGGCGTCACCCACCTCTGCTCCTTCTACAAACACGGGCTTCGTTACTTCATGTCCTCCACGAATAGTAGGAGTAAGCATGGGTCCCCAACATCCAGGTGTTGTATTGGCAATAATCGTTCCACCATCCTTAAGCGGCCCTAACATCTTCTGTGATGGATCTAAAATACCATCAATAAACTCATTTACGAACAATGTTTCAGCGGCTTGAGGTTGCTGTATAAAATCATCACTTTCTACCTCTTCTTTTTCTAGCACATGCATGTCGTTTGTCATTTTCTAATCACGCTCCTAGAATAATTTTTATGTATATCGTTATATGTTAAAAATGCTCTCTACACTTGCAGAGAGCTATTTTTATCAATTGTTCATATATAAATCAAAAATATGTGAGAAGTCTTCTTTTTTATACTTATCTTTATGATCGATCATCCAAGTATTCGCAAAGCTTGTAATTTCTTTGAATGACGACGCAGGAGATATATTGTCATTGCCAATTCGACCAAGTGATGATGATGCTATGTTTAAACTTTTTTCCGCTACTTCTAGCTTATAAGCATTGTTCTTTTGTTCATAGCTAATGGCATGTAGTGCTTTATATAAATCTTTAATGTCATCAATGAAGCGTTTATGAATGTCGATGGATAGTGGGGAATTGCCGATTGTAAACTTAATTTCGACATCAAGGTCGATTGTTCCTGCTGTTTCAAGAAAAACTTCTGTCACATTATACATTGAATAGTCATAGCGTCGCAGTAATCGTTTCTTGCTCATAGCACTTTCGCCATCTACATGAATAATCGCACGATTTGTAAAGCAATACTCATCTGCCTTTGTTTTAATTAAAAAGTAAATTTTTTCATCAATTTCATGTAAGATAAAATCATCTGCATCTGTCTTATCATAGTCCTCTCTTGGCACAACCACACCAATATCTGAAAGTCCAAGAGCATCTGCTGCTATTTTTTTAAACATCGTCATTCCTCCTAATTTGTAATACTCTTTTTACGCTTTAGAATCTGTAAAGGTTTCACCATGTATTGATTTATATAAAAAATGTTCTTCTTCTCTTGTAGAATAAAAGCATTTACTGGTTAAGCTATACAACCCAACATTTCCTCTTTTCTATACATTTCATTTATAATAATTGTCAGTAAAGATTCTTCCAAATCGAAAGGTCGTGTGAACAAGTGCAAGAACCAACCATTTTAGTAGTGGATGATGAGGCAGATTTAGCGAATCTACTAAAAGTAAGCTTACAAAAAGAGGGCTACAAACAAATTTATACAGCTGGTACCATTCACGATGCTTGGACAAGCTTTCAACAAACAACACCCGATATTATACTTCTAGATGTCATGCTTCCCGATGGTGAGGGCTACGATTTATGTAGACGTATCCGTGAAGTATCGCATGTCCCTGTGCTCTTTATGTCTGCTAAAAATGAGGAAATTGATAAAATTTTAGGACTAGCCATTGGCGGAGACGATTATATTACAAAACCTTTTAGCCCGAAAGAAGTAGCCTATCGTGTGAAGGCTCAATTACGTAGAGCTGGCTATCAAACACAAGATACCATAACGAATATTGTTGAAAAAGCACTCCAAATTGGGCCATTTCAGTTGAATGCCGATGAAACTGAAGTCCATAAAAATGGCGTATTATTGGAGTTAACAGCTAAGGAAATTGGATTAATGGCGTGCTTTATGCACAATCCCAATCGAATCTTAAGTAAAGAAACATTATTTGAACGTGTATGGGGAGAGGATTTCTTCGGTTCTGATAACACTGTTATGGTGCATATTCGCCGATTGCGTGAAAAAATTGAGGAGGATGCCTCTAATCCTCTATATATCACAACTGTAAAAGGACTTGGCTATAAGTTTGTCATGCCAAAAGAGGCACAAGAATGAAGTGGAAATTAACTGCTCGCTTTCTCCTTTCCGTACTTTCTATCGTCATCATTGTTATTTTCGTCAATACAGCTATCTTCATGGGACTCCTTACTTATCGGCTAGCAACTGACTCTGAAGGCGTTTCTGCCACAGAAGAAGAACACTTTGTGCGGGAATTTCAAAAATATATCGAGATAAAAAATGGAGCAACTTCCATACGTGCAGAAGGAATCGAACAATTGCATCAAAGAAATGCGTGGATACAATTGCTTGATGAAAATGGTCAAGTGATTGATGCTCATTTTGCACCAGATAAAGCACCATTGCACTATGCACCTATCGACTTAATTCAAGTATATAAATATAAAGAATTCGATTCTGATACTACGGTGTATATTGGCAGTAAGGATTCCATTAGTTATTTAATCGGTATTAAAGGTAGCGGTGTTACAAGGTTTGTTACGCATGTTTCTGGCACATCACTCTTACAGTTTATAGGGAAATTTGGCTTGTTCATCGTGATTGCGGACTTGTTAGTAGCTACATTAGTAGGGTGGCTTTTTGGTCGTACATTAACGAAACCTCTTTATGCGATGATAGATCGCATTCATCATTTAAAGAATCATGATCATACGTCTATTAAGTCTCCTGGTGGTGTCTACAAGCCGGTTTTTGAAAACTTAAATGAAGTATCACGAGAATTGGCAGCCCATGAACAGGAGCGAAAGAGACTAGAGATTATGCGTGAAGAATGGATTAGTAATGTCTCACACGATATGAAAACACCACTTGCCTCTATTCGAGGTTATGCAGAACTATTGAATGATGCACAAATAACAAATACTGAGCAAATGGAGTATGCACAAATTATAGAAAAACAATCATTGCATATGCAAAATCTACTGGATGACTTAAATTTAACGATGCGTTTAAGACATCAACAGCTTCCACTTACACTAAATGAAGTGAACATGGTGCCTTTTATTCGAGAGATAGTGATTGAAACATTAAATACACCACAATATGAACAGGCTAATCTAACGTTTGAGGCGACAACTGCGAACAGTCTTCATCTAATCGATGAACATTTTATGCGCAGAGCTATCATGAACTTTTTACACAATGCATTGCTTCATAATGCTCCCGATGTATCTGTCCATTTGTCTGTTGATGAGCATACTCTTACAATTTCTGATAATGGCAAGGGGATAGACCCAGAGGATCTAGAACATATTTTTGAACGCTATTACCGAGGCACAAATACGGACAATACTGCTGGGACTGGTTTAGGTACAGCTATTGCTAGAGATATCATTGAGGCCCATGGAGGAACAGTGACCATCACCTCGGAAAAAGGAAAAGGTACATGCGTTATTATTGATCTACAAAAGGAATACTAAATAAATAAACTAAATTTAACCAGTTGAATTTAAACGCTAAATACTTTGCACTGAACTTTCGTGTGGAAAAGAAGGAGTCTCAAAATTTGAGACTCCCTCTTTGTGCTATTTCATTTGATCCTGTACTTTAGCAGGTAATTCATGGAATTTCACTTCATCAAATGAAGTAACTTCTGTTTCCTTTTTCACGTAAAGCTTTAAATAAGCATCCTGGCGTAAATTTTTATGAGCGGAAAACTTTAATGTTTTCTCTTCCCCATTTTTATCGTAAGTAGGTAGCTCGTACCAATACATTTTAAAGATTTCACCACTATCTGCTTTATACTCCTCTACCTCACCATCAGCCGTGATATGAACATAGTAGGTATCTTTATTTAATCGGTTAAAATCTACAGTCATCAATACAATTAACCCTGCTACGAATAAGATAAACAATGCACCTATTCCGAAAAATACTTTTTTCATATTAATTCCCCTGTCTCACTATTTTATAAAACGAACGAACGGTAAAGATATAATAAATAAAGTAAATAGCTGAATAAGCAATCATCCACAAGATGACTGGTTTTGTAATATTCATGTTAAATAGCTGTGAAAATGCTAGTAATGCAAACACACTATGTGCAATACCCACAATAAGTGGCGCACTAAAGATAACAGCGACCTGTCCTGCTACTGTCTTTAAGATTTGCTTACTATTTACACCAATTTTATTTAAAATAGCATATTTTGCCTGATCTTCTTCGGCTTCCGTTAAAATTTTGAAGTAGATAATACTGCCTGTTGCCGCTAGGAAGACCAATCCTAGGAAGCTTCCCACAAACAATAGGGCACCAACTGTTGCTAAACTATCCTCATAGCTTTGCGGTACACTAGAAAATGATTCTTGTTGTTCAGAAGACAACTGCTGGTAAATGTCTTTCGACACGTCCTGTTGTTTCAAATCATTGTCCAATCCAACAACCTGCATCATAATCTCATCGGCATCAGTAGCTTTAAACTCTTGATCATTCACAACGAGAACTGTTCCAGCTGCTATAAAGTTTAACACGCTTTCCGTGTACATCTTTTCTACATGGAAGGAGTCTCCGTTTTGTAGCTTAAAGTCCTCACCTGTAAAATTATGTGAAAATCGTTCATCGTAGGCTGCATCCAGTAAAACCGTAGAACCCTCTGCAATGTGTAGCTCTTTATCCTTGCCTTGTAATTTCGCTAAGCGATTATAGTCCGATTCCTTAAGTAATGTATATTCGAAAAATGAGAATTCATTATCCACACGTAAATTTTTCACAGCCAGTGCTTCATTATATAAGACATCCTGTTGTGAAAATTCTACTGTCTCGCCTTTCCACATAAATGTGTTTGGCAGCATCTGACGTACAGAAGCTTCTGCATTATAATACATACCGAAGACACCGCCACCTGCTGTAATCGTAGTGGCACTTAAAATTGCAATGATTGACAACGATTTGGCATTGGCTCGAATACGATACAATAGCTGAGAAACACCGATTAAATTTAAACCCTTCCAGGACCATGATGTTGCTTTCTTTAATGCTGTTAATACAAAGACACTCACACTATGGAATAGAAGGTATGTCCCTGCAATTGTTACCCCTATAACCATTAATGGCGTACCTAAAACCGTAAAGAATCTCCATATTTCACTCGTAAACATATCAGAGGCAGCTGTATAATAACCAAATGCAATAAGTACAGTGCCAAGTAAAGCAGCTACTAATGATGCACGTGGAATTTGCTCTCCCTGTTTGTCTGCATGGAATAAATCAATTAGTTTAAATTGATAAATCACACGGTAACCTTGTAAGGATGTGAATAAAAACAGTAGTGTAAAAATGCCCGTTGTATTAATTAGTGCCTCCATTGAAAATGTCAGGCTACCAACCACTTCATAGCCCATTAAGCGTACTAGTATCATTAATAGCCCTTGGGACATAAAGAAACCTAGAAGGATACCAAACACAAGAGAGACAAGCCCTATGACTAAATTTTCAAAAAAGAGCATTAAGCCAATTTTTTGCTTACGTACACCTAGTAACGAGTAAAGGGCTACTTCCTTTTTCCGCTTCTTCATAAAAAACGAGTTGGAATAGGCCATAAAGATGATAATGAAGAACAGAAGTACGACTGACGAGGCACTCATCAATCCTTTAATTTGTTGTGACGATTGCTTTAAGGCTGAAAGATCATCATTATATTTGAGCGTCACAAACGTAAAGTAAATAACGATACTAAATACCATTGAGGCAATATATAAAAAGTAATTCGATAAATTGCGTTGAATATTTTTACGCGCTAAACTAAATAACGTCATTTACTCCACCCCCGATGCTAGATAGCACCTGCAAGATCTCTTGGAAAAATTGCTTCCTCGTTACAGTCCCACGTTGAATTTCCTTAGATAGCTGTCCATCCTGAATAAATAGAATGCGCTGGCAGAAGCTAGCTGCAAAGGCATCATGTGTAACCATCATAATCGTTGCGGCTTGAGATTGGTTTAAATCACTTAAGCTTTCTAATAAATCGGTTGCAGATTTTGAATCTAGCGCACCTGTAGGCTCATCGGCAAAAATTAGTTTTGGTTCTGTCACTAATGCTCGCGACGAGGCTGTACGCTGCTTTTGCCCACCTGAAATTTGATAAGGATATTTGTTTAATAAATCACTAATTCCAAACAATGCAGCAATTCGATCAACTCTTGCATTAATAGCCTTTGTCGGCATTTTTGCAATCGCTAGTGGTAAAACAATATTTTCTCGCACTGTTAAAGAATCGAGCAAGTTATAATCCTGGAAAATAAACCCTAAATTATCTCGACGAAAATCCGCTAATTCAGCATCCTTCATACGTGCCAAATTAGTGTCTTCAATAATAATTTCACCAGTTGTTGGCGTATCAATCGTTGCTAATACATTAAGAAGCGTAGATTTTCCAGCCCCAGAAGGACCCATTACCCCAACAAACTCTCCCTTTTCTACTTCAAATGATATATTCGATAGCGCTGTAAAAGTATTTGCGCCTTTGCCGTAATTTTTCCCAACGTTTTGTACCTTTAATAATGGCGTCATATACGCTCACCTCTTCTTTCTGACTTTAGTATACGACCTCAAACTTACAGCAAATTTGTCGCAAGCTTACAACAACCTTAAATCATCTGCTTTTTGAAATTTGTAGACAAAAAAAATTCATACACAAACTGTGCATGAATCTTTTCTAATCTATTGTGCTAATACTTTTTGAATATCTTCCTCAAAGCTACTTGGCTTATCTGCTGAGGCGTATCGTCCAACAACCTCTCCATTACGGTTTACTAGGAATTTTGTAAAGTTCCATTTAACACTATTGCCTAAAAATCCTTTGGAATGGGAAGTAAGATAATCGAAAATAGGATGTGCTTCTTTACCATTCACCTTCACGATCTCATGCATCGGGAACGTCACTCCATATGTTAGTCGACATTGGGAAGCCGCTTCTTCAGCTGACGCTAGCTCTTGTTTAAATTGATTTGATGGAAAACCAAGTACAACCAGACCTTGCTCCTGATATTTTTCATAGAGACCTTCTAATTCTTCAAATTGTGGTGTAAAGCCACATTTGGAAGCTGTATTAACAATTAGCATCGGCTTTCCTTTATAACGTTCAAGGCTATAGATAGTACCATCTTCTAAAGTTACATTAATATCATAAATGCTCATCTCTCTACCTCCTATTATAAACGTCCATTCATTCTTGCCACCTGCTGTAAAGGGTCCCAAACACCGTTGAATGGTGGTGCATAGGCCAAATCTAAATCTAGCAAATCAGGTAAGGTCATTTTACTATATAATGCTGTCGCAAACACATCGATACGCTTATCAACTCCCGCTGGTCCCACGATTTGTGCACCCAATAACAATTGATCACGCTTGCGAACGACCACTTTTATAAACATACGTTGTGCACCTGGATAATAGCCGGCTATATGGCGTGCAGATAATTTAAATGCCTCATAGTCAAAACCAAGCTCTTTAGCATCGCGCTCATTAATACCTGTTGTAGCAATAGTTAAATTGAAAAATTTTAAAATAGAAGTGCCCACAATTCCTCTAAACGGAGCAAATTTGCCTGACATGTTGAGACCTGCTAAACGACCTTGCTTATTAGCAGTCGTTCCTAAAGGTATATAATCTAAACGTTCTTTCACAATATTAAAGTGAGTTGCACAATCGCCAGCTGCATAAATATTTTCAAGGGAAGTCTCTAAATGGCGATTTACAATGATCGCTCCATTTTTTGCAAGTGCAATCCCAGTATTCTTTAAAAACTGTGTATTTGGTTTTATGCCTGAAGCGACAATGACTAAATCCGTCTCTAAAACGCCGTTATCTGTAATAACACGTTCCACTCGTTTATTTCCTTCAAAAGCTTCGACGCTCGTATTTAATAACAGCTCTACATCGTTCTTTTTCGCTTCCTCATGAACATGCTGAGCAAGTTCTTCATCTAAAATACGGGCCACATGACTTCCGCGCTGAATAAGCCTTACCTTTTTCCCACAGGCATGTATGGTTTCAGCCATTTCTAAACCAATATAGCCACCACCTATGATTGTTACCTGCTCAATCTCTGGTGTTAAATCTGCCATCAAATCTTCCAGTTGAGGAATTGTTTTTACCGTATGGATACCATCTAGCTCATTCCCCCTTTTCACAGGCATGACTGGACTAGCCCCCGTTGCAATAAGAAGTTTATCGTAGGTAATCTCAAATTTATCACCACTTGCTTGTGTACCTGTAATAACCTTCTTCTCTATGTTTACATTCTCTACCTCATAGCCAACTCTTGCATCAATGCCATACTTATCTCGAAAAGTTTCGACATCTCTTGCAATTAAACGTTTGGTTGATGAAATACGACCATCTACAACATAAGGCAATCCACATTGCCCATATGAATAAATAAAACCACGTTCTAAAGTAGTTATTTCTGCTCCTGGAACATTCCGATAGATTTCCATTGCTGCAGACATACCTGCAGCATCTCCACCAATGATGACGTATTTCATTCTACAAGCCCCCTTATTTTTTCCTTGTTGCCATTAAATCTGCATATTGATCGATATACAAACGTCGTTTTCCACCACTTATGATGACCCGTACCACATGAATAGCTATTATCATTGTAAGTGCAAAACCTGCTATTGCGGCAAGTAGAGAAATGACAATTTGTAGAACATAAAATGGTGAATCCATATCTAATTGGATGTCACCTAATGTTGTAATGGCTTCTGATAAACACAAGGTAGCGATAATAGCAATACAACGACGCCATGATTGCTTTACAATACTTTTGCCATTCTTGTTGACCATTGTAAAACGCATCACCTTCATACCGAGTGTTGCACCATTCATCATACTTGGTAACACCCCAAAGAGTACCACGTACAGAGCCATTTTCACTAAGAATTCAAAAGTACCGCTATACCCTGTCAGAACACCAATAATCATCCAAACTGATTGGACGATAAATAAATCAATGGCCAATGCTAGTAAAATAGAAATCGGCTTAACAATATCATTTTTTTCCATTTCAGCAGCTTTAGCCTCAACCTCTTCATGAGAGGGAAATAATGCCCAAACAATTGGTGCTAAGAAGAAACCTAGGAGCGCACCTACACTGTTTAGTAATAAGTCATCGACATCAAAGATTCGGTATGCGCAATTAAAGATGCCATAAATGCCTGTTCTTTGTGTGACCTCATAAAACAATGTTAGCAAAAAGCTAATTAAAAATGCACGTTTCCAGTACCTTCTTTCTTTAAGAAAATATCGCAAGTAAACGCCGAATGGCATTAGTAGTAAGAAATTAAAGAAGGCTTGAAAAAATGCCTGCTGTTTTGTGATAGCAAGCCATGTAGATGGATTTGTGACAACAACGCCACTATCCTTTAAAACATCATCAACAAATTGAAAAAGTCGCAAATTAGTATGAACGGTGTCCGCGGATTGAAGTGAGCAAGTATCTCTTGTAGACGGAAATGGTAGTAATACTAAACAAAGCGCAGATAAAAAGTAAAAAATAAATGAGAACATGATAATGGTTTTGGACATCGATAAGTATCCATACTTACGATACGTATAAATCAGCCATGGTATAAATAGTACAAAAGATAAAATAATAGTTATGAAAAATGCTATAAAAATGGATTGCGTGTACGTTGACATAGAAACACCTCTCTCTTTAAATTGCCCTATTTTCTGAACACTAAAACTAAGTTTAGACCTTCAATACTACATGTATATTTCATCAAGCTTACATAATCCTTAATTCAATAAAAAAACAGGTAAAGAATCTATACTCTCTACCTGTTACTTACTATGCTTTCGCTATTTCTTCTTTACAGAATGTCAAAATTTCTTCTAGTTCATCATCCTCTAATGCAAAGTCTAAATATTCACCTTCAGCCTTTTCCATGATGAAGTAATTTAATATAAATGGTTCTTCGTCTTTTTCACCAATTAGGACACGAATTTCAATGCCAGCTTCGTGGTAAAGCTCATCCTCTTCATCAATTTCTACATCCAAAATAAATTCATAACGCTTACCCTCAATAATATTTGTTGGGTCTAAAATCTCTTCCATTGAGAATTGTGTAATTTCCATTATATTTGCTCCTTTTTCTTTAGCTGTTCTTTTCTATATTAAATCAATTTCAGCATGGGTCAACTAGAAAACTCGTATACACCTGTAAGTAATTATGCCACAATGAAATGGAATTAATTTAGAACTAAATTTCCCTACATACGAGGAGGCTTTTTCATGAAAGAGCTATTATATTATCAAGACGTTATGTTACAAGAGTTTGATGCAACTATTATTAGTAAAGGAACTGACGAATCCGACCGTCATTATGTTGTACTATCGAACACCGCTTTCTATCCAACTGGTGGTGGTCAACCTCACGATACAGGTACATTGAATGCGTTGGAGGTCATAGATGTTGAAAAAGTGGATGATGAAATTCGTCACTATATTGAAGGTGATCTATCGACTTTAGATGGTGTGGTACATGGCAAGCTAAATTGGCCAAGACGATTCGATCATATGCAGCAGCATGCTGGGCAACATATTTTAACAGCTGCTTTTGTAGAGCTTTTTAATGCGCAGACTGTAAGCTTTCATCTAGGCAGTGAGCAAGTAACAATTGATCTTGCTATAGAAACGATTTCTGAGCAACAGCTTGCAGCGGCAGAAGCAAGAGCCAATGACATTATTCTAGAGAACCGCCCCATTCAAACTATCTGGGTTACAGAGCAAGAGCTGGGCAACTATAATCTTCGTAAAGAAGTTGCAGTGACGGGAGACATTCGACTTGTGATTATCCCTAATTTTGATTACAACGGTTGTGGTGGCACTCACCCTACATCCACAGGGCAAGTTAGTTCCATCAAAATATTAGGGACTGAAAAAATGAAGGGCAATGTGCGCGTTTCTTTTGTGTGTGGTCAACGCGTTTTGACTGAGCTTGGCATGCGAAAAAAAGTATTAGCGGACGTTGCTCGTCAATTAAGTGTACCTGAAATTGATGCTGCCACAGCACTTACAAAAGTTTTATCTACTCAAAAAACTACAGAAAAAGCACTCGCTGCTGCGAAAGAGGAATTACTCACGTATGAAGCAAAGGCACTTGTTAATAGCGAAGGTGTCGTAACGGCTGCTTTTAATCAGCGAACAATGCAAGAGCTGCAAAAAATAGCCCGTATGATTGTTACGGAACAGAAAGATGTAATAGCTCTACTTGTGTCTGAAAATGAAGGCAAACTACAATTCGTTGCAGCAAGAGGTAATAATGTTTCAAAAAGCATGAAGGATGTTGCCCAAAAGGCACTGCCTCTTATTAATGGTAAGGGTGGCGGAAGTGACCAAATGGTACAAGGCGGTGGCGATTGCACCGTTTCGAAAGAAGAATTACTAGCAGCGATGCAAGACGCTTAATTACATTATAATAGAGGAGCTGTTTGTTATTAATAGACAGCTCCTCCTATGTTATTGAAAAAAGACAATGTCACTAGCCGAAAAAGACTTTTTGACAAGGTAAGTGATTGATTTCCGTTACGCCAGCGTCCTTTCCAGGGGGCGTCCGGTGAGCCGCTTCATTCACTTACGGTCGCTCCAGGGTCTCACCTGTGACGCTAAATCCCCTAGGAGTGACACTGGCTCCACTCCAATCAACCATTCTGTAAAAGTGGCTTTTCCTTATCTTTCATACAGTCGTTGTGAACAAAATAGCAAATGTATAATTTGAGAAAGGATAGACTCTTATTTTCAATGGGAGAAATGATGATTGACCACACCTCTCCATAAAATGAGTAGTGAACACCTTCAATTAAGCCTTCGCTAAAAAGGTAACATTTTTATGAGGTGGAGTGGATGGATTCCTGACTTTCGTGGGATAGCTAGACAGACGATCCTCTGCATGGAGCGGTAATCCATTTTGACCTTTCACAAAAATTGTATGGATGGTTTTGTTTTTCAACACTCTGAGAGGAGCTGTCATTAATAGACAGCTCCTCTCTAATTTTAATATTTAAATTTTTGAATGGCTTCATATAAACGTTTTGCCATTTCTGATAGTTTTTCAGTTTGATTGTTCATTACTGCTACCGTCTTCAACTGTTCCGCTGTTGCATCTGTTACCTCATGCACATAATCACTTGCCGCATGTGCAGTAGCTGCCATTTCTTCCATAGACGCGGAAACTTCCTCCGTATTGGCAGACATTTGTTCAGCTGAAGCATTCATTTCTTCAATTTGACCTGCTATTTCTCCTACTGCTTGAACCATTTCCTCGAAGCGTTCTCCCACTGCCTCAATAGAAGCTAAACCACGCTCAACATTATCTTCACCAAATTCAGCTGCTTTTACTACTTCTAATGTATAAGATTGAACTCTTTCAATAAGCACATTAATTTTAGTAGCTGATTCTGCTGTTTGCTCCGATAGCTTGCGAACTTCTTCTGCTACAACGGCAAAGCCTTTACCAGCATCTCCTGCCCGTGCTGCTTCTATAGAGGCATTCAATGCCAATAAATTTGTTTGATCGGAGATATCGGTAATCATTTTTGAAATTAAGCTAATTTCTTCTGACTCTTTTTCTAGCTTGTGAATAATTGATAGTTCATCTGTTGTGCCTTGCTGAATCTCATTCATACGTAAAACGGATTGTTGAACTGCATGATTGCTTTCACTAATTTTCTGGGAAATAAAATCTGTATTACAAGCAATTGTGGAGGCAACTTCAGCTACATTTTGTATCCCTATCGCCATTTGTTCCATTGCTGAGGCACTTTCCTCTGCCATCACAGTTTGGCTTTGTGCCCCTCGATCTACTTCACTTATTGCACCAGCAATTTGCTTTGAACGCTTTGTTACTCCATTTACATCTCCCATTAAATCACACGCAGCTTCATTCACTGCCGTTGCTTCTCGACTCACTTTGGCTATCATTTCCCGCATATTATCAGTCATGCGATCTAATGCACGTGCCATCGTTCCCATTTCATCAATACGTTTCAAATATTTTTCTGGAATTTCCTGTGTAAAGTCTCCTTCCGATAAGCCCTCACTAATGCGAAGTACATGTCGAAGTGGTCTACTAACAGAGCGAGAAATGGCAAATGAGATGCATAGCCCAAGTATTGAAACTATGATCGTAGTGACAATGAAGTTCGTCTTAAGCTTAGAAAGCCCTGAAAACATCTCATCTTCTAATGCGATAACCCCCATTTTCCAACCATTATCGAGGGTATGATAGCCCATTAGACTAGTTCCTGTATCTTCCGTTTCAAAAGAAAAATAACCGTTATCATTAGCAATCATTTCTTTAGCAGCCATTGCTCTGCCTGTCTTGATACCTGTTTCGTCTGCTTCCTTAATTGGATTGTATTGCTCCTTCACATACGAATGATTATTATGTCCAATAATTGTTCCGTTAGCATCTAACATAAATGCATAGCCACTGTCTCCAACCTTAATGCCTTCTACAATTTTAGATAGGTAATAGCCGTCAATACGTGCTAATAATAAAGCTTTTTCACCTGTCACTGTGTCAATTGGAGAAACGATTAAAATGACTGGTTCACCTGTTACACGACTAATCGTAATGTCAGACATGACAGACTTACCAGTAAAACCTTCTTTTACGTAATCACGATCCCCTAGATCAGCTGTTGTATCATCCAGATAATGGGTAACTCCATTAGCATTGATAATGCCAAAACCTAAGTAATTTTCATTACTGGCAAGACGTTTCGATAGATACTGCTTCTGCTTTTCAAAGTCCATGCTCCGAACTGCCTCTTGCTCTGCAATGGCTTCCACCTCCACTAGTGTTAATTGGAAGTGTTCTTCTATGTATTGGGAAACATCCTCTGCTCTAGATACCAAATTAGATTCCACTTGCTCATTCACAGCTTTTGTACTATTTATCCAAGTAGATAGCCCAAGCGTGCCACATGTTACAAATACAAGAGCTATAATTGCAACAATTAATTTACCACCAATACCTTTTAACCACATTTCTCTTTTTCTCACTTCTTCCATTTTTAGCTATACAATCCGCATATTTTTACATAACTTCAGAGTAAAGTCACTAAAAGTAGAAGTCAACAAAAGTTTTCCAATATGATTAATAAATGTATAATAATACCATTTACACTACCTTTATAGTGCTAACAATTTTCTACAAAATTTTCAATTCATGGATCCCTCTTGTCATTAAAAAGGAGAGTACACCATGCTAATAGAGGTAATTAAAACATTTTCCAACAAAAATTGATTATAATTCACATTTTTTGCTGATTATTAAAGATAGGATCCGTTTAACACATTTTGAGGGGAGGATTTCCATGAGTTCAGACAAAAATAATGTTTCTCGTCGAGACTTTTTAAAAACTACAGGTATTGCTGCTGGTACATTAGTCGGTGGTGGTTTAATTGGAGGATTAGTTGGTTACAACATCCATGGTAAAGGTACTTCTACCCTAGAGCATGGTGGTCATGAAACAACGAATGAGGCCACAGGCTCACCAAAAGCTAAGATGTTCTTCAGAAATGAAAAAGATTTTAGTATCTTATCAAAGGCCACGGAACGTATTTTCCCAGAGGACGATTTGGGACCAGGAGCTATTGGTTTAGACGTTCCCTATTTTATCGATCATCAGCTTGCAGGAAATTATGGAAGTAACTCTAAAGAATATATGCAAGGTCCATTTGATGTTGGTGCCCCAACTCAAGGCTATCAGAGCCGTTTAACGCGAGCGGAAATTTTTAGACAGGGTATTCAAAAAATGGAGGATGAAGCACAAAAGCGTTATAAGAAAAGCTTTAACGATTTAGATGGCAAACAAATGGATGAAATATTAACTGCCTTCCAAAAAGGTGACATAGAAATGGTTGGGGTTACTTCCGCGTTCTTCTTTACATTATTACGAGCAGCTACATTAGAGGGAGCTTATTCTGACCCTATGTATGGAGGAAATCGCAATATGGATGGCTGGCGTATGAAGGGCTTCCCTGGTCACCAGATGGCTTATATTACACAAATAGAAGATGCCAAGTTCCAAAAAATTAAGCCTAATCCATTAGGCAACCACTAAGGGGGGATACAAAATGGCTAAAACATTACCGAGTGTAGACGTTGTAACAGTTGGTGTAGGTTGGACTGGCGGTATCGTCGCTGCTGAATGTGCTAAAGCTGGCTTAAAGGTAGTCGGTTTAGAGCGAGGTCAAAAGCGTGGGACCGAGGATTATTTAAATGTTCATGACGAATACCGTTATGCCATCCGATATGATTTAATGCAAAATCTTTCTAAAGAGACCGTAAGCTTTCGTAATGATCGCAATATGAAGGCATTACCAATGCGTCAGCTTGGCTCCTTCTTACTTGGAGAGGGTCTGGGTGGATCAGGAACACATTGGAATGGAATGACTTATCGATTTTTACCCTATGATTTTCAAATTAAGACATTAACAGAAAAACGTTATGGACCAAATAAGCTTGGACCAGATTATCTGATTCAGGATTGGGGATTAACATATGATCAGCTTGAGCCCTATTTCGATAAGTTCGAGAAAACAGCTGGTATTTCGGGTGATGATAAAAATAAATTTAGTGGAAAGCGTTCGAATCCCTATCCAACACCGCCTATGAAAAAAACGCCTATGCTTGCACAATTCGAAAAAGCTGCAACAAACCTGAAGCTAACGCCTTATATGGTTCCATCAGCTAATGTATCAGAAGTTTATAAAAATCCAGATGGCGAAACGATCAACGCTTGCCAATATTGTGGTTTTTGTGAACGCTTTGGATGCGAATATGGTGCAAAGTCGTCCGCAGAAATTACTGTTGTCCCTACAGCTTTGAAGACAGGGAATTTTGATTTACGCTTTAATTCCAATGTTGTTGAAATTTTAAAGCAGGGTAACAAGGCTACAGGTGTAAGATATATCGATACTGTTTCGGGAGAAGAATTCATTCAGCCAGCTAATGCTGTTGTATTAACTAGTTATGTCTTTAATAATGCCAAGCTATTAATGGTCTCTGACATTGGTGAAAGATATGACCCTACTACTGGCAAAGGAACACTTGGCAGAAACTATTGCTATCAAATTTTGCCTGGTGCTGCTGGGTTCTTCGAGGAACAATACAATACATTTATGGGTGCAGGTTCGTTAGGCATGTGTATAGACGATTACAATGGGGATAATTTTGACCATAGTGATTTAGATTTTATTCACGGAGGTAATATTGCACTTACACAGACAGGTACGCGACCAATCGGCTCAAATCCAACTCCGCCTGATACGCCTACTTGGGGACCAGAATTTAAAAAGCAATCTATTTATTACTATACACGTTCATTTGGGATTGGTGCGCAAGGAGCATCTATGCCACATAAGGAAAACTATATATCACTGGACCCTACCTATAAGGATGCTTACGGGCTGCCATTAACTCAGTTAACATACAATTTTACTGATCAGGATCGAGCTCTTCATAAATATATCTCTGCACGTGCAGCTGACATTATGAAGGAAATGGGTGCAAAAACTATTGTCCCTAACGCGGAAATTACCGATTACAATATCGTACCTTACCAAACAACGCATAATACAGGTGGTACGGTGATGAGCTTAACACCAGAACAAGGGGTTGTGAATAATTATTTACAGCACTGGGATGTTGATAACCTTTTCGCAGTAAGTGCAGGCAACTTTGCACACAATAGTGGTTATAATCCAACAGGCACATTAGGGGCACTTGCCTACCGTTGTGCTGAGGGAGTCATCAAATACAGTCAATCAGGTGGTTCATTAGTATAAAAAAATTATTCTAAAGGAGGCAAGACTTATGGGAGGTCTAGGAGCAATTGGAGTACCTGGATTAATCATTATTTTAGTGATTGTATTAATTGTATTTGGCCCAAAAAAATTACCAGAAATCGGTGGAGCGGTTGGCAAAACGTTTGCAGAATTTAAAAAGTCTACTAAGGGACTTATGGATGATGAAGATGATACCGTGAAAAAGGTCGAAAAAAAATCTGATGCTTCGTAGGAGGGTTTCCTATGGATCCATATGAAGACGGGAAAAGAAAATATTTAAGCCCTCTAGATAAACCACAAGCCGAGCCTCCAAAGCCAGTGGAGGCTTTAGTTGAAATACCTACGGTAGCAATTGAAGAGGATCATGTGTCAGATGAACCCCTGATACCTGTTACCTCATTATTGGAGCATCTTAGTGATTTACGTAAGCAAATTATCAAAGGGTTAACGGTTTTTATTTTATTTTTCATTGTTGTCTTTTCTACTATTAATATTTGGTTTCCATTCATAACGCGAGGTCACTCACTCGTTATTTTAGGACCACTAGAAGTAGTTAAATTTTACATGACGATTTCAACAACTTTAGCTTTTGGTCTTGCAATGCCTTTCCTCGTCCACTTTCTTTGGAGCTTTATTAAACCAGGCTTAAAAGAAGAGGAAAGTCGATTTTTAGGCCTCTATGCACCAATCATGTTAGTTCTATTTTTAGTAGGAGTAGCTTTTGGCTATTTCGTCGTTAACCCACTTAGCTATACATTCTTAGTAAGCATTGGGGCTACCAATTTCGATGTCATGGTATCAGCAAATGAATATATGCACTTTTTAATCATGACTACAGTACCGCTTGGTCTATTATTTGAGTTACCGATTGTTGCCCTATTCTTATCAGCCATTGGTGTACTGACTGCTGAATCCATGAAAAAAATACGAGGCTGGTCTTATATCGCAATGGGCGTAGGCTCCGCTGTTATCACACCACCAGACTTTATAAGTCAGTTACTCGTATTAATACCGATGATTATTTTATATGAAATAAGTATTTACCTCGTTAAACGTATAGAACGCAAACAAATTGAAAGCACTGCGTAAATTTTACGCAGTGCTTATTTTTTCTTTAGATCCATCACAATAATTTCTGGTAGATTAAAAATACGATATGGTACTGTGCTATTACCCAACCCTCTACTAACTACCATTTTCGTCGCGCCTGCTTCGTAGACACCAGCTGTATATTTTGGGAACAGCCCCTGTCCTGGTGCCACAAGTCCTCCAAGCCCAGGAATACGAACTTGCCCACCATGCGCATGTCCCGAAAATACTAAATTTATGTGATAATTTACATACGTATTAAATAACTCTGGTCTATGTGCTAGTAACAACTTAAACATATCGTCTGGCAAATAGGCCGTTGCAATGTCCAGCATATCTTCTGTTGTTCTACCCATTAACGGATCCTCAATACCAACAATCGCCAAGCGCTCCCCGTCGCGCTCTAACACGGTCGATTCGTTGGCCATAATATGTACCCCTAACGATGACAGCGCCTCATAAATTTCATTCACCTTATTCGTCGCTACCTCATGGTTTCCTAGTACATAATAAACATCCGCTATTTTAACTAGTCCTTCCACTGCTTGTAGGCTTTGTTTTAAATTATAGCGATTACTATCGATCACGTCACCTGTGATAAAAATATAATCAGGCTTTGTATCCTTTACCTTAGCAATCAATTTTTGTTGCTTGTCACCAAAGACAGCGTCATGTAAATCCGAAACTTGTACAATGCGTAGCCCATCAAAGCTGTCAGGCACACTATCTGATTCAAACACATGTTTACTTACGACTAGCCAGTGATTGTTTACGTACAAAAAAATGACTATAAAAACAACAAAGAAGATACCATATAATAATTTTTTCAATCGCAATCGCTCACTTTGTGGCTACTTTTTTCAGAAATAATTCTGACTATCTCATTATAAGCAAAAAACAGAGTGATTGTAAGTATATGCACTTTAAATACACAAAATGCACAAATACACTTAGCTTAAAATTTTTATCATTAGATTATGATACACGCTTTAATCTATTTTTTGTTAACTATTGGCATGCTATACTATGGGTAGAAAGGCATATTTTATTATCCCCTCATAATACATCACGATTTGGGAAATGCATCTCATTTACTAAAGTGCGAGAATACTAATAAACTTAAATCAGTTAAAGGAGAAAAGAATTGCTTTATTGTAGGTAATGATCCAGTTAGATTGGACAATAAATGCGTTTTACATACTAATAAATTACATAATTTACAGAATCGAATAATTTCAGAATCCAGCTTCCATTGCTACAGGCAAGTATAAAATTGATGACGAAAAATTTATTTAGTACAGTTGGGCTACATAATATTCTAAATTTAGATGATAAGAGGTGAAAAAATGTTGAAAGCCATCATAGTAGATGATGAAATTTTAGCAATCAATTTATTAGAAGCCACGTTACATGATAATAGCGATGTTACTATTATCGGAAAATTCGTAAATCCACTAGAGGCTATTGCAAACATCCCTACACTCAAACCTGATATTCTTTTTTTAGATATAGATATGGCCGAAATGAATGGTATTGAATTTGCTAGTAAGATTGCAGACCTTCCTTTTTTAATGGACATTGTATTTGTCACTGCATATGAACGTTTTGCAATAGAAGCTTTTAATGTACAGGCTGTTGACTATATTTTAAAGCCTATTGAGAAAGAGCGTTTAATGAAGACAATCAAGAGAATATCCATGCGTAGAAAGCAATTTCAAGTTAAAGCTGCTGTACACCACATAGAGGAAGAAGCTCATATAATAGAGGATTTTCACTTTCATGTTCATTCTGGAAGAGTATATATCGGTAACACAGCATTAGCCCTATCTACAAAGGAATTTCAAATTTTTTTCTTTCTAGCACAACGACCAGGACAAATTTTTCCCCCCTCAGAGCTGTATAAGCTTATTTGGGCAGAGGAAAGTATCGGGCATACACAGGCATTGAAGGTTCATATTAGTAATTTACGAAAAAAGCTAGAATCCGTTGCTGGCCATAGAGCAAAGATTATAACAGTGAGGGGTTCGGGATATAAATTCCTTTTCGAGCCATGAAAAAGAAGGGCACTGCGATTACATTACGAATCGCGTACCCTCTTTTTGGTTATTTTTTTGCGGCTTCTTGAATCTCATAAAATGCCCAATGGTGTTTTAGAACATCTTTAAATAATGGTGTTTGATCTTCAATAAGAACTTGGCGTTCAAACAGTCGATTTAATACCTTCACGGCTTGTGCACGTGTTAATAATCCATCTGGATTGAATGTATCTGCTGTTATTCCTGTCATAATTTCCGCTGCATTGACAGTATCAATTGCTTGCCCTGCCCAATGATGGACACTCACATCTTTGAATACTGCACTTTGTGAGGTTGGTGGACAGAAATCTGCATCAGGACGTTCTACACATTGCTGTTCTATCCAGCGGGCTGCCACTGTAGCCATCTGTGCACGCGTAATCAAGCCGTTTGGATTAAAGTTCGTTGCTGTAACCCCTTTAAACAGACCCTTCTCCTTCGCAAATTCGATTGCATCTTTAGCATCATGTTGGAATGTGTCTGTATAGGTTGCCTTTGCTTGCGGAATGGCGTTACCTGTTAATTGACGAGCAAACATACTTGCCATCTGTGCCCTTGTAACAGGAGCATTTGGACGGAAGGTACCATCTGGATAGCCTTGAATGTAAGGTAGATGTGTAACCCCCTCAGTAGTTGGCTCCTTCACTTCTTCCTTCTCTGGTAAGTAGAGAATGGAGAAGGTGGAGAACTTATTCACCTCAAACTGTAAACCTGTTATTCCCTTTTGATATTCTACAACCTTCCCACGTACAACTTCTTTTGTGCCATCACTATGCTCGATAAAGATCGCCAAATTGGCAAGTTGTTCATCTGTTAAATCTGTAGGCAACGGCAATGTTAATTTAACAGGACGGCTTTGCATATTAGTTTCGATGGTCATCGGACGACCAAGCAACTTTACAACCCTACCTTCTACCAATTGCTGCACAACGGTTTCTCTTTTGGCTTGTTCTTCAATCTCTAGCTGTTTATCATACTCTTTTATAGGAACCAGTCGGAAGTATAGATTCTCATTAAACATTTCCAATGAAGTTTTTGGCACTTCAATTCTAACGTTATCGGTAACAATTTCGAGATGGACTGCTCCATTTTGCAAAATTGACAGCACATTTTTCGGAATGGACACTTTGACTTGATTTACTTGATCCTTCTCGTCTGGGATGATAATCCTTGCTTTATCATTCCCTTGTTCCTTTAATTTCCTAATTGTCTCTGTTGCGCTTGCTGCTGTTAATGTGACATCATCATTCATCGTGTTATCTACATCTTTTGCTCGTTTTATCGTTGTTTTTGAAACTACATCACCATTGCCAGATTCTACATCTACTACAATTTCCTCTACATTGGTTGAAGGTGTTGATGAACCTGAATCAGGATTTGGTGAAGGATCAGTATTACCGCCACCTGTATTATTACTAATCCATTTTGCATAGATCACTGTGTTTGCTGTAATTACAGTATTAAAGTTATATGGTGTTGTGTAGGCATTATTTGTATACCAGCCACCAAATGTATAGCCAGCTTTCGTTGGCGCTTTTGTTGGCTGACTTGCTTTTCCTTCATGTACTACCATCTGATTGGAGACAGCACTACCGCCAGCCACATCAAAGCTTACCGTATGTGTCACAGTCACAGGATTCCATTTCGCATAAATCATTGTGTCTCCTGTAATCGTAGTATCAAAATTAAATGCTGTATTTCCCATACTGCTTGTGTACCAGCCGACAAATGTATGTCCTGCTTTCGTTGGTGGAGGTGGCTCCGTTGCTTTTTCTCCATGAGCTATTGTTTGTGCTGGGATTGTACTTCCTCCGTCTACATCAAAGCTCACTGTATGTGTCACGGGATTCCATTTCGCATAAATCATTGTGTCTCCTGTAATTGCAGTATCAAAATTAAATGCTGTATTCCCACTACTGCTTGTGTACCAGCCGACAAATGTATGTCCTGCTTTCGTTGGTGGAGGTGGCTCCGTTGCTTTTTCTCCATGAGCTATTGTTTGTGCTGGGATTGTACTTCCTCCGTCTACATCAAAGCTCACTGTATGTGTCACGGGATTCCATTTTGCATAAATCGTTGTGTCCCCTGTAATCACAGTATCAAAATTAAATGGTGTATTTCCCGTACTGCTTGTATACCAGCCAATAAATGTATGTCCCACTTTCGTTGGTGGAGGTGGCTCCGTCGCTTTTTCTCCATGAGCTATTGTTTGTGCTGGGACTGTACTTCCCCCATCTACATCAAAGCTCACTGTATGTGTCACAGGATTCCATTTCGCATAAATCATTGTGTCTCCTGTAATCGTAGTATCAAAATTAAATGCTGTATTTCCCATACTGCTTGTGTACCAGCCGACAAATGTATGTCCTGCTTTCGTTGGTGAAGGTGGCTCCGTTGCTTTTTCTCCATGAGCTATTGTTTGTGCTGGGATTGTACTTCCTCCATCTACATCAAAGCTCACTGTATGCGTCACAGGATTCCATTTTGCATAAATCGTTGTGGCTCCTGTAATCGCAGTATCAAAATTAAATGGTGTATTTCCCATACTGCTTGTGTACCAGCCGACAAATGTATGTCCTGCTTTCGTTGGTGGAGGTGGCTCCGTTGCTTTTTCTCCATGAGCTATTGTTTGTGCTGGGATTGTACTTCCTCCATCTACATCAAAGCTCACTGTATGCGTCACAGGATTCCATTTTGCATAAATCGTTGTGGCTCCTGTAATCGCAGTATCAAAATTAAATGGTGTATTCCCACTACTGCTTGTGTACCAGCCGACAAATGTATATCCTGCTTTCGTTGGTGGAGGTGGCTCCGTTGCTTTTTCTCCATGAGCTATTGTTTGTGCTGGGATTGTACTTCCTCCATCTACATCAAAGCTCACTGTATGCGTCACAGGATTCCATTTCGCATAAATCGTTATGTCTCCTGTAATCGTAGTATCAAAATTAAATGGTGTATTTCCCGTACTGCTTGTGTACCAACCGACAAATGTATGTCCTGCTTTCGTTGGTGAAGGTGGCTCCGTTGTTTTTTCTCCATGAGCTATTGTTTGTGCTGGGATTGTATTTCCTCCGTCTACATCAAAGCTCACTGTATACGTCAAGGGATTCCATTTTGCATAAACGATTGTGTCTCCTGTAATCGCCGTATCAAAATTAAATGGTGTATTTCCCGTACTGCTTGTGTACCAACCGACAAATGTATGTCCTACTTTCGTTGGTGAAGGTGGCTCCGTTGCTTTTTCTCCATGAGCTATTGTTTGTGCTGGGATTGTACTTCCTCCATCTACATCAAAGCTCACTGTATGCGTCACAGGATTCCATTTTGCATAAATCGTTGTGGCTCCTGTAATCGCAGTATCAAAATTAAATGGTGTATTTCCCATACTGCTTGTGTACCAGCCGACAAATGTATGTCCTGCTTTCGTTGGTGGAGGTGGCTCCGTTGCTTTTTCTCCATGAGCTATTGTTTGTGCTGGGACTGTACTTCCTCCGTCCACACTAAAACTTACAGAATACGCTTTAAGTGTAGTTACATTCACCATAGTATAGGCTGTTTTATTTCCTGCTGCATCCTTCACTATGATGTTAAAATAGTAGGTTGTATTTTGTAATAAATCAGGTATATCAAATGTTGCGATATCCTTTGAATAGTTTCCTAAAGCAATGCCATTTGTCTCTATATGACTAACTGTATCAATATTGTTACTTGTAGATTGATAGATTTGATATTCTAAATCTTCTGTAGAAGTAATATTATCTGTTGCTTTTAGCCAGTTTAATGTCACGCTATTATTACTAATATTCATAACATTAATAGATGGATTGCTTATTTCTGGAGGTATTAAATCTTCTGTACTCGTAACTGATGCACTTACATCCAAATTATAAATCCTCACAAATATATCTGCAACTCCATCTGTTCTACTAATTCTAATTTCATCGATGTTTTGCCATGGTTCCCCCGTTAAAGGGACATCAATTTTTTCAAAAGGCATGTACTGATTTATAACTACAGCTCCGGTAACAAATGTATTATCTCTATATCCTTCTATTTTGAGTTCTACAATTTCATTAACCGCACTTTCTAATCGTAATGAGTTTAGCTTGAAATTTCCTTTAATGGACTTAATAGAAGCTGTAGTAACAATACCAGGGTAACCCGACATCCCTAAACTTTTATCAGTTGGATAAAAATCGTCAATATCATTGTTACTATTATTTGAATCATCCAAAGTACCATCAATTTTTAATAATGCAAATTCCCAATCCCCTATAATACGGGGATTTGTACCCACGCCGTCACTAGATTCAAAATCCTCGCTTGATGGAAAGGTAGTTGCTGAAACTCTTGGAACCTCCACAATTGTCATCGAAGAAAGATTTAGTACTATCATACAAATACACAGAATGCCTATCTTTAACCTAGAAAATATTTTCATCATAACACGCCCCTCAATTACTAAGGTCTCGGTGGATATAGTCCTTCGATACAAATAATATAGTTCACTGCTAAATAAGGTTGGCGATTATCAAATGAAGTACCACTACCTGTCTCTCCTATTATCCCACTAATTGATACATCACCAGTTACTGGAGCATCAAAGGACTTTAGAGTGCCGTTTGAAGTATTCTTACTATAAATATTAGCGTCCCTGCCATTAGAAATGCCTTTTCCGAGGGTACTGTTATCATCTGGAATATTAGTCGTACCATCATTATTTACAACGGGAATAGCAACAGTAGCATTAGCGTTTTTAAGGATACCACCTGCGCTACTAAAAAGATGATTGTGTCTTGGTAAATTATTTATACTTAAAGTCGTCTGCTCTGTACCACCCTTACTACCATTCGAATAAGATGATATTCCTGCATCTCTTTGTCCCCCCATATCGGCACCTACTGGAACGCGGCCATTAAGATTTGGCAAATTAAAAACCGTTTTTCCATCCCCTCCGTATTGGAATCCAATCACTGCATACAAAGCTTGGTATTGATTAATTTGTAATTGTTGTCCATTACAAAACAACCATCCTCTTGGAGCGTATGTTCCTGCCCAAGGTAAAATTACTCCTATAAATGCTTCCATAAATATCTCTCCTTAAGTTTATTTTCTCCAGTACATCTCAAATGTTGCTTCTTTATCCATTACAATCTTAAACCCTAGCTTTTTATATAACTGATAGGCAGCTATATTAAATTTAGCCACTTCAAGTTCCATGCCCTTCAAATAATGGGTTGCTTCCTTCATCATAGATTGTATAATATACTTCCCAATACCTTTGCTTCTCCACGTATGAAGGAATCCTATCCAAATTAATCGATAGTTTATATTTGTTTTATCAATGGTATATCTCCCGATTGGCTTCCCTTTATATTGAACAATTATCTTTTCTGCCCTTGGGAACATCTTCTTAGTCTGCACATTATCTAATTCATATTGTTGTTGTACAATACTTTTCCTTACATTTTCATCCTCTATAAAAGATAACTCCATTCGTGATTCTTCAAATATTCGATATAATACCGCTTGGTCTTCCTTTGTAGCGAGACGTAAGCTTATTTCATCAAAATTTATCAAATCGTCAGAAAAATCACATGTAATTCGTTTCATATTTATCACCATACAAATATTAATTGCGCTTAGGAGTTCTTGTTTGTAACAATGATGGAACGCACAAAGTTATGCCCTTTTTCCGGTAGTTTTTCCCAGCTATCTATATGAAATTGATGATCAGCCAAGCATTCAGCTCTATTTTGACTTTTTTGCGGTACGTCTAATGATAACGAGATAGTACCATAGGATTTTTCACCTGGCGGTACCTTATCTCGCCAAGAGCAAGAACATTCATAGCCATTAGGCCCTGTTGAAGCCTTAATTCCTAAAGCCTGAATAGTTGTATTAGGCGGAACATTCATAGGCTCTTTGCCTTCAATATCCTCTGTATTCCAAATACCCCAAGTTCTCTCCTTATGAAAAACTTCTAATTCACGATCTGTTGCATTTGTTATCATTAATGAAAAAGTCCAAGTTGCCATTTTAATTCTCCCCTCCTGTTGTTACTTTTATCTTTGCATTATCCATAACATCGAATTCATGTGTACGGTTCAAAATTGCGTAATCCCATTCGGATGCTCCGATTAATGTTGTCACATTATCTTTATCAGTTCGATATAAAAGAATCATTTTACTAAAAATCCAAGGTACAACATCCATATCTTTATCGTTTGGTGCTTCAAATTCTCTATCAATTGACTTTCTTTCTGTTTGTTGTTGTTCTTTGGTCACAGAATTTAATATATTAAACTTCGCTCTTAATTCCGTCTGTAATTCTTGCTCAACACTCGCCTTCACTATCTTTTCTTCAGAAACTGAAGCTTTTTCCGAAAATTTCAGTGCGGTTTCAATCGTGCTAACCTTTTCTACTACTTTTTTACTTGTAGTCGATATAAACTGTTCATCTTTTACTTTTATTTTTCCTCTTCTAGTGACAGTTTCAACTTTTGAAGCATCTGCTCTTATGCAAGTAACCTCAACAGAAAAATAATCATTCACTTCACGCTTTTTCAAATAAAGGCTATCAAAATCTACATCATTAACCCCATCCCAAAGTTTTTTCGAAATTTTAAATATAGACGTTTTAAATATTGCTTTCTTTTCAAAGTTAACTCCACTAGGAATATACTGATTTAGATCAATAGTTTCTACATTCTCAACAACCTTTAATGTGTCTATTTTGGACCAATCTGTATATAAACTATTAGGTACTTCCTTTTTTCTAATCCTGTCCATCTTATTCGAAATCCGTATATCTCGAACAAAGTTATGTCCATCATGAGTAATACCCTTCCATTCATTCACTTCAAAATACCCATTCGCTCTGCAAGTTGCTTCATTGGGATTGTTATATGGCACATTAACATAAAGGCTTACAACACCATATGGTTCCTGCATATTTCCTTCATGATTCTTGTTATTATCCTTCCATGAACAAGAAAATTCGTAACCATTCGGACCAAAGGCAGATTTGACCCCAACGGCCTGTATTGTTTGTCCTGCTTTAATTGATTGGGGTCCTTTATCCTCTTCACCATTTGTATTCCAGTATCCCCAGTGCAATTGTGATTCCACCAATTCTAAATCTCGATCTGTGTCATTTGTAACGTTAAAACTAAATGTCCATGCCATAAGTGTGATACCTCCAATTAAAATATTTTAATATTCAGAAATTAATTTATGTAAAACAAATAATTCTTATTACCTAATAAAAAATCTAAAGGTTACATTTTTTTGGTTCTTTATAACTTTTTTTCATTATATTATAGGTCCATAGATTCCGCTATGAGTTCATTCCCTTTTTTAGGTTAATTTTTCTTAACCTTTTAACTTCTAATACAAATCTACTGATTAAAATGCTAATAAACAAAAGAAACTGCTAGAAAGATAGCAGTTTCTTTTGTTAGTCCACCTTTAATCTAATTGGAATCGGGAAAAGATCTTCCATACTAGCTCATTTCGATTTGAGACATTTACTTTTTGAAAAATTACCTTTAAATGATCTTGTACCGTGTAGATTGAAATATCAAGATTATAAGCAATCTCTTTTGTAGGAATCCCTTTAATAACTTCAAATACTACTTCCTTTTCTCTAGGGGTAAGATTATAGGCTGTTATTAAGAAATTGAGCATTTCTCTTGATGATGCTTCATTTATTAATAAAGCAATTTGCTGTTCTTGTTGGCTTGTCAGCAAAAGTGAAGCCCGAATAGCAATATAGCCTGTATCTTTGATAGGTACTATTAAAGAAGTATTTGAATTGTACTTGTCAGCAAGTAATTTTGCACAGATAGCTTGAATAGGCTTAGGAACTTGAATTTCTGCTAAACTTTCATACTTTCTTAAAATGGCTAGCAATTCACAAGCTTTGGTATTACTTGAAAGAATTTTTAACCCTTTATCAAAAATAACAATGCCTTGTTCCCGTTCTACAGCTGGAATCCTCTCCTCAATAATATAATGATAGAACTTCTTTAATGATTCACCCATAATTGGCATCAGTCTTTTTATAAGCATCACATCTTGATCTTTAAATAAAGGCTGTTCATTTTCAGCTCTTTTGAATAGTGTTAAAAAACCATAGCATTGTCCTTGATAAATTAATGCAGCTCTTATTTCATCACTAAAACCATTGGGCATTAAAACTTCTCTATAGCGAAAGCTTCGACTTGAGGAATCGCTTAACCTGCCTATGTTTTGCCCACTTTGAACTAAGAATCCATATCTATTTACATCTTCTGTCGTATATTCCAACTCCATAATCTTCTGATGAATCGCCTCTATTGATTTTTCTGTGACTGCTCCTACTGAAAAAAGTGTATGTGCATCCGTTAATGTACAGCAA
The DNA here is from genome assembly GCF_027557635.1 of Lysinibacillus sp. JK80. NCBI lineage: Bacteria > Bacillati > Bacillota > Bacilli > Caryophanales > Bacillaceae > Lysinibacillus > Lysinibacillus sp. JK80. Next base: position 2,914,409 of record NZ_CP058997.1, read on the forward strand.
TAAGCATCAAAATTTATATGTGTTCTTAGAGCTTCTATCATCAATTGACGATATTCAAATGAATTTTTGCTGTGCTTGAAGCATTGTTCAGATTTTCTTTGCCAATAGTGTGCTTCCTTCATAAAAACCTACCTCCCCCCAGAAATATGGGATAGTTCTTTTTTTCCGAAAGTTTATAATTGAGAATAATTCTTAATTGAATTGTACAGAAGTTCAACAAGGAGGAATACTATTTTGAAGAAATTTTATTTTTTATTTTTTATTGTCTTACTAACAACTGCCGTTATTAGTGGCTGCTCAGAGAAATCATCTCAAGCAACCACGGGGGATCAGAATTCAGAAGAACAGCAAACTCTTAAAGCTACTATTAGTGCACCTAAATCGCCAGCTATTTTTCCAAGTATCTTATTGGCAGAGCAACAGAAGGATATTGAACTTATTACCTGGGAAACAGCAGATACCCTTTTAGCTCAAATACAAAAAAAACAAGCACAATTTATTGCACTTCCTCTTAATATGGGGGCAAATCTATATGCAAAAGGTATGCCTTTACAGCTTATTCAAGTCAATACATTTGGCTCTATGTTTCTTGTTTCTACGGATGACAAGGTTCAAAAATTAGAAGATTTAGCACATCAAACTATTTTCGTACCTAGTCAAGGTGGTCCACCAGATATTTTAACAAATTACTTAATTGCTCAAAATAATATCCCAGGTGTTAAGCTCTCCTTTGTCAATCTATCTGAAATTGGTCAACAACTAGCATCAGGAGCTATTCAACATGTTGTTATTCCAGAGCCATTGTTAAGTATAGTGCAAGCTAATTTACAGACAGATTTACATATTGCCATCAATTTTGAAGAAGTATGGCAGAAACAATTTAGCAAACAATTACCTCAAACCGGTATTTTTGTAAATAAGGCTTGGGCATCTAGTAACCAACATGCTATTAAACAATTTCAAGCGCTTTCTGAACAAGCAATTACTGATTTATATCAACAGCCTGATGTTTCCTTGCCCTTATTGAGTGATTTTTTCAAAAGCAATGAAAAAATCATGGAAAGTGCATTAACAAATAGCTCCTTACACTTTCAAACAGCTCAACAAGCGCGGAATGAAACAGAAGCTTATTTTAAGATTTTACTAGAGATTGCACCTGACTCTATAGGTGGTGCATTACCTAATGAAGACTTCTATTACAATGAATAGTCTACTTCGTTCAACAGGTAGCATGATCGTACTAATACTTTTCTGGATTATATTAGCTACTAATTATCCTGACGTACTATTACCTAGCCCTATTGTAGTTGTTTCTGTCTTATTCAAACTATTAGGAAACCCTGTGTTTTGGTCCGCCTTTTTTATTACAATACTGTCCTTTCTTATTGGAATACTGCTGTCTTTGTTATTGGGTAGTATTTTAGGAATCGCAGCAGGTTTATCAAATAAGTTAAAGGATTTTATAAAACCGCTTATTACATTAGCTCAATCCATCCCTCCCGTTTCATGGATGTTATTTACGGTTTTATGGTTTGGAGAACAGGGTGGTGCTCAAATCTTTATTATTTTCGTCACTTTAGTGCCTATCTTTTTCTTTAATGTCATGAAAGGGATACTTCAAACTCCTCAAGAACTGCTCGAAATAGCTCAATGTTTTAGAGTTTCTCGTAAGAAAGTGATAAGAGATATTTATTTTCCACAATTATCACCTTACTTACATTCAGCCCTATTAATAGCAGTTGGAATGGGGTGGAAGACAATTGTCATGTCAGAGTTAATTGTGGGTCATGGAGGGATTGGTCAGCAGCTTAGTCAAGCACGTGTTTTCTTTGATACCCCAACAGTGTTTGCCTGGACGATCATACTTGCATTAGTTGGTCTAGCTATGGAGTTTTTCCTACAAAGACTACTAAAGCAATCTATCTAGTATTATTCCTGTACATCTTTAGAAAGGAGCTTAGCCTATGTTAATCCTTGAGAATCTATCCTTTTCAAGAAATCAAAAGGAAATTTTTCAGCAGTTTCAATTACAAATTGCCCCTCAAACAGTGACATGTATTTTAGGCTCTTCAGGTATCGGAAAAACGACATTATTAAGGCTTATTGCAAAGTTTATATCACCCGATTCAGGGCTAATAAGCTCTCCTACTGGATCTTTAGGCTATGTTTTTCAGGAGCCACGTCTTCTTCCTAGTCTCACCGTATTTGAAAATATTGCATGGGTCAGTGAGACAGTTGATGTGGAACGGATAAATCAATTATTAAAAATTGCAGGGCTCTATCACAATAAAGCACACTATCCGCATCAATTAAGTGGAGGTATGAAACAGCGAGTCTCACTTATTCGAGCGATGGTTAATCAACCAGCTCTTTTATTAATGGATGAACCATTCCAGTCACTGGATGTCCGTTTAAAAAAGGAAATGTTGCAGTTAGTCCATACACTTTGGTTGGACTATCAACCAACCGTTTTATTAGTGACACATGATTTACACGAGGCTCTTTTTCTTGGACAACGAATACTTATTTTTGGGAATAGTCCTACACAAATACTGGGTGACTTCACTAAACAATCATCAGCCTTTCATCCGAATGATTGCTTAAAGATGAAGGAATTGCTCTCGGAATCTTAACGCATAGAAATTAATTATTTTGGAGGTATTTTAATGAATAGATCTTTACATAACTGGGACAGTCCTTCTGTCAACACATATCAACAGTCCATTCGACAAAAAATCATAGGCTATGATCTTATCTATGACATGATGGCCAGTATACTTCACAATTTTACTGCTGCAAATAAATTTTTAGTAGTAGGTGCTGGTGGCGGACAGGAATTACTCACATTAGGCAAATCCTTTCCTTCTGCCCATTTCACAGCAGTCGATATCTCAAAGGTAATGCTGGATCTGGCTGCTAAACAAATTGAATCGCTACCACACGAGCTTACTATTAAGTGGCTTGAGAAGGATTTACTCTCCCTAAGAGTGAATGAGTTATTCGATGTAGCTAGTTGTCATTTAGTTTTACATTTTATTGAAGACTTGGACCAGAAGAGGGCAATGCTTCAAAAAATTGCGGATAGCTTAAATGAAAATGGTGTGTTATTTATCTCATCGATTAATGCTGATTTAACTTCCCAAACATTCAAACACGAGCTTCGTTATTGGCGAAGTTCCATGCTTCATAACGGAATAAGCGAGGATCATTGGGAACGCTTTGAACAATCCTTTCGCATGACAACTCACCCGATTACTCTTGAATTGCTTATTGATTTGCTGAAAGAGGCTGGTTTTACGACAATCCTTCCATATTTTAAAACACATATGATTGACGCTTTAGTCGCTATTAAGGGAGAAACTACTTTATGAAAAATGGGAATATCTTAATCATCGGAGGCTATGGTGAAGTGGGAGGGAAAATTGCAAAATTATTGTTGCAAAGCTATCCTAACAGAATATGGATTGCCGGAAGAAATATAGAAAAGGCAAAGCATTTCTGCGCCCAGCACAATAACTTAGTAAGACCTCTACAATTGGATGTGTCGAAAAAAGTGCACCCAGAGCAATTAGATAATGTAGCACTGGTCATTATGTGTTTAGAGCAAAAAGATACTGCATTTGCGCAGCTTTGCTTAAATGAAGGGATTATGTATATCGATATTACTGCAAGCTATACCTTTCTTAAAAAGTTAGAGGCACTCCACTTACTAGCTGAACAGAATCATTCCACAGCCGTATTTAGTGTTGGTATGGCTCCAGGATTGACAAATTTAATGGCCATGCATGCTGCAAAGCAATTATCCTCCGTAGAGGAGCTGCATATTTCTATCTTACTCGGCGCAGGCGATACGCATGGCACTGCAGCAATTCTTTGGATATTGCATCAATTAAATACACCGTTCAGTAGCTACAACAATCAGAGAGTTGCTAATTTCACTAATAAGAGAACCGTGAAATTTAAGAAATTTGGAAAGCGTAGTGTGTATCAATTTAATTTCTCTGACCAGCACACATTAACAAAGCATTTTCCTTCTATTCCTATCGAAACAAGATTAGGTTTTGATGTAGAGTCGCTCAATAGATTTGTATCCTTTTTACAAAAAAGTAGAATTGCTTACTTATTAAAATTTGACCGTATCCAAACCTTGCTCGCTTCACTTATTCAAAAAATTAAAATTGGTTCTGATGTATGTGGTATACAAATACAAGCCATTGGAAAAAAACATCACAAAGAAACAAGTTATACATTAGACTTTCTAGAACGCGATGAATCTCTCGTAACAGCGAAAGTTGCAGCATTTATTGCGAAAGAACTCCTTAACAACAATCATCCATCAGGAGCCTATCATATTGAGGAGCTATTTACTTTAGAAACCTTACAGGCTCAATTTGAACTGTCCATTCAATAAAAAAGACATTTAGCATTCGCCTAGACGGGGAGCTAAATGCCTTTTATTTTTTATAAAACCTTCTCTAAAAAATCCTTTGCACGCTGTGTTGATGGCGCTGAAAAAAACTGTTCTGGAGGAGCATCCTCAATGAGCTTGCCGCCATCAAGGAAAAGAATACGATCAGCAACCTCACGAGCAAAGCCCATCTCATGTGTCACAATCAACATGGTCATCCCAGAATCTGCGAGGTTTTTCATAACAGCCAATACCTCTTTAACCATTTCAGGGTCAAGTGCCGATGTAGGCTCATCAAATAATATAACTTTAGGGTCCATGGCAAGTGCTCGCGCAATAGCAACACGTTGCTTTTGTCCTCCCGATAAACGATTTGGATATTCTAGACGCTTCTCAAACAGACCTACTTTCTTTAGTAACTCTTCTGCTTTGTTGATAGCTGTAGCCTTATCCAAACCCTTCACATTGATTGGCGCATATGTTAAATTTTCAAGCACAGTTTTATGAGGGAAAAGATGAAAATGCTGAAATACCATACCTACTTCTTCACGTATTTTCATTATATTTGTCCCTTTATCTGTCAGGACTTCCCCTGCAATCGTTACCTTCCCACTTGTCGGAGTTTCTAATAAATTTAAGCAACGAAGAAATGTCGATTTACCTGATCCTGAAGGTCCAATAATAGCAATTACTTCTTTTTCTTTAACTTCAGTTGATATACCCTTTAATACTTCATTCTGCCCATAAGATTTGTGTAAATCTTCAATTTTAATCACTTTTTCTCATTCCTTTCTCGATTCGTTTACCAAGGAACGTTAAAACAAGCGTCATGATGTAATAGATTACCCCTGCAAAAAGTAGTGGCTCAAGATAACGGTATGTCGAACCTCCTACAATGTAGGCACGACGCATAATATCTAATGCACTGATTACTGTCACAACTGCTGTTTCTTTATTTAATGTAATAAATTCATTTACTAAGGATGGTAAAATATTTTTTACTGCTTGCGGAATAATAATATCCTTCATCATTTTTGCATATGGAATACCCAATGCTTGTGCAGCTTCCATTTGTCCTTTATCAACTGCATTGATACCAGCACGGATAATCTCCGAAATATATGCACCTGAATTTAAACCAAAAGCAATAATAGCGGTTGGAATAGGCTCAATTTGGATATCTAGTAATTGCGGTACTGCATAATAAATAATTAGTAATTGTAATACAAGAGGTGTACCGCGGAAAATCGACGTATAGAAATCAGCAAACCAACGTAAAAAATTCACTTTACCAATTTTACATAATGCTAAAAGTATACCTACGATAAAACCAATGATGGATGCACCGATTGCAATTTGAAGTGTAACACCTATCCCTTTTAAAATATAAGGAATAGAGGGAACGATAGCTGTAAAATCTAAATTCACAGCGCTCCCTCCTTTCTTTTTCATCATGATGTAGCTTTGTTTTTTGTACCAAACACAAATTTAGAAGAGGCTTAAAGGATAATAATGAAAAGCACAAGCGATAGCCCAAAAGTAGAGCTATCGCACGAAATTATTATTCAACTTTTTCTAACCATTTTTCTTCTAACTCTTTGATTTTGCCTTCTTCAGCTAGCTCTTTTAAAGCTTTATTAATTTTATCTTTTAAATCGCTTCCTTTTGGAACAGCGATTGCTTTGAAATCTTCAGGCTGTTCTTCCACTGGGAAAGCCTCTAATTGATCATTCGTTTTTAAATAGCCTTTCGCAACGCCACCCTCTAAAATACCTGCGTCTAAACGTTTAGACATCATATCTTGCACAATCTCAGGGATTCGCGTACGTCCTTCTACTGTTACATCAACCTTTTTCGCAATTTCATTACCTAAGTTTTCCTGAATAGATGCAGTTTGTACACCTATTTTTTTACCAGCTAAGTCAGCTTCTTTTTTAATACCGCTATCCTTTTTAACAAGGATTACTTGCTCTGTTTCATTATATTTATCTGAGAAATCTACCACTTTTTCACGCTCTGGATTCGGTGTCATACCAGAAATAACGACATCAATTTTCCCTGCTTGAAGTGCTGGCACTAAACTGTTAAAGTCCATATCTTGCACTTGCATATCAACGCCTATTTTTTCTCCAACTAATTTGATTAGATCAATATCAAATCCAATAATTTCTTCGCCTTTTGCTGCATCCACATATTCAAATGGCGCATAGTCAGCTGATGTACCAACTTTTAATACTTGCTTACCCTCTGTATCCGTAGTAGATCCTGTATCGCTTGCATTATTGTCTTTAGTGCCACATGCTGCAAGTACACCTATTACTAGTACCAGCATCATGATGAATAACTTGTTCTTCATAAATTGTAACTCCTTTTATTTATAATTTATTGTGTATGAGAATACATTTCTCGAATATAGTTGATTGGATATTTATTCATATTGAAGAATAAAAAATCTATCTGCTAATTAAGATATACTCTTTTGAAATAATAATCAAGATAAACTAAAAAAATTTTAGCTAAATATTATATGCATAATTTTCTGATAAGTCAATTTATTTTTGTTTTCATTCATTTTACAAAGTAACTTTACTATTTTCAGTTTTAGCATTATTTATTCCTCCATCATAAAAACAACTTAATTTCAACAGTTCAGAGATAGAGATTATCGCCATCCTTTAAGCTCGCAATATTTAGATTTCATCGCTAGTAGGAATTTTGTATTAATGCCGTAAGTTATCTTGTATAATCCAAATAAATCATTTGAAAGGGATTTTTACGATGAAAAAATTATCGTTATTGTTCGCAATTATTATTGGCTCAGTGCTGATAGCAGGCATTACCTTTTTCTTAACTCAACCTAAGTCGCATGGGCCGCAAGCGATTGAAGGTGTGATGGATTTACGTCATCATTCATTTCACGATAATACGCCTATCAAATTAGATGGGGAGTGGGAATTTATCCCGAATCATTTAGTGGACGGTGAAGCCTTTGATTCCTATCAAAGCTATCTTGTTAATGTCCCTTCAGCTTGGACAAAATATACAATTGATGGGCAACAAATACCTGTATTTGAAAGTGGGACTTATCGTCTCAAGGTTTTAATCGATGATACCGAAGATATTTTAGGAATTAAAACGAGTAACATTCGAATGTCGAACGCATTGTATATTAACGGAAAGCGAGTTGGACATAGTGGAGAGCCCGCTGAGGATAGCAGCTATATACCCCACAATACCCCATATACCGCTTATTTTTCGCCTGATAAAAAAGAACTTGAATTGATTGTTCATGTAGCCAATTTTGATTATGCACCAGGAGGAGGAATTATTAGCTCCATTTTTTTGGGGGATCAATCTAGTATTGCAAAGCTTCGAGAGGGTGCCATATTCTACGATTTAATTACCTTAGCAGGTTTTTTAACAATGTTTATCTACTTTTTTGGCTCATATCTTTATTCAAAATTTGGTATAGAACAGCTTTACTTCTCTATATTTTGTTTCGCAAGTGGGGTTTACACCCTTACTCATGGCGAAAAGTTATTACTAGACTTTATAAATATTTCCTATGCTCCATTTCAGAAAATGCAAATGATCTCTAGTATAGCTGTAGGCCTTTTTATATTGTTGTATTTTTATCGTGCTCTAATAAAACATATGAATCGTTTAGTTGTGAAAGTGTTTTGTGCAATAGGTACCCTTCTAATGCTGGTTGCATTGCTTCCAACATCCATTAATTCACTATTTCAGAATATCAACTCATTGTATGTATTCGCAAATATTGTTTATATCTTCTATGTACAAATTATAGCAATTTACAAACGTGCTACTGGAGTAATGTATTTAACGTTAAGCTCTCTAGCCATTTTGCTTTATTTTATCGTTGCTACTTTAAATACAAATATTAATCTTGAACTGAGTGCTCTACCACCATTGTTGCCATTTATTTGCCTGACAATGCTTTCCCTATATATTTCTCATCGTTTTGCAGATTCTTATTTAGAAAAAGGCAAGCTAACGGAGGCACTGATACGTGTAGATAAATTAAAGGATGAGTTTCTCGCTAAAACATCTCATGAATTCCAAACGCCCTTACATGGCATTATAGGCATTTCACAATCTATGCTGAAGGATAATAGTTTACCTATCTCAGCGGACGAACAAAAAGAAAAAGTATCACTTATTTTCAATATTGCAGAACGGCTATCCTATTTAGTCAATGATTTACTTGATTTTTCAAAGCTGAAGGAGAATGAATTAACATTGCGGATGGCATCTGTTGATTTATATGCCATTACACATATGACTGTAGAAGTGCTTTCCTACACGATTAGCAAGAATGTCAAAATTTATAATCATATAGAACGGGGAACCTTTGTCCTAGCTGATGAAAACCGTCTTCGCCAAATTTTATATAATTTAATTCATAACGCAGTGAAGTATACAAATGAAGGAAAAATTGATATAACTTGTTATGAGAAACAGTCATTCCTTGTGATTGAAGTTAAGGATACTGGGTGTGGGATAGCACCAGAAAATTTAAAAACCATTTTTAACCCGTTCCAACAATTCAATTATTCAATTGGTGGCAGTGGATTAGGTTTACATATTACAAAGGAGCTTGTCGAGCGGCAGGGTGGGAAAATATTTGTTGATTCTATTGTCGGACAAGGCGCTACCTTTTCATTCAAATTACGAAAAGGTCAGCCGACAAATGAGGAATTACCATCAATGCCAATCCAAACATACCAGCATCCTTTCCTAACATTCCCACATATTGTTGAGAAAATAGGAAAGAAAAAAATTCTTATTGTAGATGACGATGCTGTTAATTTAAAGGTACTAATAGATATATTGACACAAGAAAACTATTCCATTATAGCAATTGATAATGGACACCATGTTTTTGAGTACCTTACACAACAACCTAGTATTGATTTATTAATTTTAGATATAATGATGCCCACAATTTCTGGCTATGAGATTTGTCAACAGGTTAGGCAACATTACACGTCTACAGAGCTACCTATTCTAATGTTGACTGCGGCGGTTCGCCCAGAGGATATGATTGCAGCCTTTCAATCTGGAGCAAATGATTTTTTACATAAACCTTTAGATGCTACCGAGCTAATGACAAGGGTTCGCAATCTTCTTTTATTGAAGGAGTCTGCAGAAACAGCTGTGAAAATGGAAACTGCGTTTTTACAAGCACAAATAAAACCGCATTTTATTTATAATGTCTTAAATTCCATTCTGTCCCTAAGCTATTTAGACTTAGATAAATCACGGGCAATGATTACAGATTTTGCTACATTTTTACGTAACAGTTTTGCCTTTGAAAATGCCAACAGTCTTGTCCCTTTGGAAAAGGAGCTTAGTCTTATTGAGGCATATGTAAATATTCATCGTACTAGATATCCTGAGCAATTAGAATTTAATATTTGCATGGATGAGCCTATCCAATGTCTTATTCCTCCTTTACTGCTTCAGCCTTTAGTAGAGAATGCCCTTCTTCATGGTTTGAAAGTCAGAAAAGAGGTTAGCGAGCTACTATTAGTTATAAGGCAGGAAGAGCATATGGTGATTTTCCAACTGATTGACAACGGCATTGGGATATCTTCAGAGCTTTTAAGGCAAATTCAAAATGGTGAGAAAACAGCTAGTCAAGGCATTGGTATTTTAAATATTTCCAAAAGATTAAAAAAATTCGACAACGCTACTATCCATTTTGATAGCCACGAAAACAAAGGAACGACTGTTGAAATTAGATTTCCAATAATTACTTTATAGAGGATGTGAGCAGCTTGTTAAAAGCAGTTATTATAGATGATGAAATTTTAGCCATTCGTTTATTAGAATCCATGCTAAAGGCAAGTGGCTCTATTGAGATTATTGGAACCTTCCAGAATCCAAAAGATGGTTTAGTAAATATTGATATGTTAAAACCTGATATATTGTTTTTAGACATTGAAATGACTGAAATGACTGGACTTGAATTTGCTTCTAAAATAGAAGATGTCTCAAGCTATATAGATATTGTCTTTGTTACAGCTTACGAAAATTATGCTTTAGAGGCCTTTAATGTACAGGCTATAGATTATATTTTAAAGCCCATTGACCACAACCGACTCTTAAAAACAATTGAGCGGCTACTTGAACGAAAGCAACATAAAAAGTTGATGCAACCAATTGAACATACTTCCGTAAATGAGGGAATCAAAATTATTCATACATTACACTTCCATATACACTCAGGAAAAGTTTCAATTGGTGATACTGTATTAACTTTATCAACAAAGGAATTCCAAATTTTATTCTTTTTAGCACAGCATTGCAATCAAGCTTTTCCAGCTGCTGAGCTGTACCGACTTATTTGGGACGAGGATAGCTTTGGACAAACACAAGCCTTACGAGTTCATATCAGCAATTTAAGAAAAAAACTTGAAACGATTCCAGGTCATACAGCTAAAATCGTTATGGTAAGAGGCTCTGGGTATCAATTGGTTTTTCAAGAATAATTTGAAAGGGAAGTTGATTTAACCAATCAACTTCCCTTTCACTTATTTAGAATCCACTTGAATGTTAAGAAATGTCCAATGTTTGCTATCTTAAGCCAGTGCTCTCTCATCTTTTGTGCAGGGATTTCGCCACTCTCTTTGAACAATCTATTCATCAATTTTGCAGTTCTACTATTTTCATTATTTTGCACTAAAAAGACTGTTTGCTTTAGGGCAAACAGTCCTCCTTCTATTTTATCGTATGCTCTTCAGGGAACAATTTTGACTTTAATTCATCTTCACCAGAGTCCTTTGCTAATGGAACGTGAGAACGATAGGCAGCACGACAAATTAAATGCCCTGCAACGGGTGCTGTCACAAAGACGAAAAGAATACCTAAAATGAGCCGTACACTAACAAAACCGTCATGCACCCAGAAATAGATAAACGCTCCTAACAAACAGGTTAAAACCGATAATGTAGAGCTTTTCGTAGCAGCATGTGATCGTGTATAGACATCTGGTAGGCGAATCATCCCAAATGCGCTAATAACACTCACAATGGAACCTATAAGAATAAGGATAACTGCTGCCCATTCAATCATTTGATTTACGTTCAACAATCACACCTCTTTCTATATATTTTGTAAATGCAATCGTTCCGATAAACGCTAAAATGCCCAAAATAAGAATAGCTTCTAAATATGCTTTAGTCTTCAATATAATAGAGACAATGGCAATAGCCGATAATAAATTAACACCAATTGTATCGAGAGCTATCGCTCGATCAGGCATTGACGGACCACGGATAACACGATATAACGACAGCGCAATGGAAATACTGAAGAAAGCAAGTGCAAGAAGTAATATATTGTTAATCATTAGCGTGTCACCTCCATTATCGCTTGTTCGAATTTTCCAATTGATCGTATAACAGCATCCTTTGACTGTTCGATGTCCATAGCATGAATATAAAAGACATCTCCCTCTTCCGATACCTCCATGACGACAGAGCCAGGTGTTAACGTTAACAGTAAGGCAAGAGCTGTAATCTCCCAATCACCCTCTAATACAGTTTTATATGTGAAAATACCCGGTGTAATATTTAGCTTAGGTGTAGTGATTTGTCTTAATACACTATAGCTTGATAAAAATAGCTCCCAGTTAAACAGCCATAATAACTTGATAATGGAAAAGACTCTCCTCATGTAAAATTGAGTACCATAAAAGCGATGCATCGCATATAGAATACCCATACCTACAACAAAACCCATTAAAAATGTTGAAAATTGTGGTGTCACTTCATCCTGTAAAAGTAACCAAAGTGTTGCGATAAATAAATTTAAAATAAACTGCATCGCCATTATTTATTCACCTCACCTTGCCATTGTTCGCCATCTAAAACTGCATCGATATAGATAGATGGTGTATAAAGTGTTTCAGCTGCATCTGTGACAAATGGTGCCAGTTTTTCTGCCCCAATACCTAACCCAAATGTGCAAACAGCTAGTAATGTTAATGGCAACAATATACGTTTAGGTAAAGGTTTTTCATCCTCTAAGCTAATAATGGTTTCGCCGAAAAAGGAAGAAAGAAATATCCTTAACAATGAATATAAAACAATTAAACTAGAGAAAAACCCTAGACCTAATAGAACGAAATGGCCACCTTCTATCGCACCTTGTCCAATTAAAACCTTTCCTAAAAAACCACTCAGTGGGGGTATACCAGCTAGTGAACACATTGCTATAAAGAACAACCATCCAAAAAAGGGGTAGTTACGAATAAGGCCACTCATCTTATCAATTACTGTTTCCCCAGTGAGATATATCATCATGCCAACAGCTAAGAACAACATAGCCTTAGCTATCATATCGTGCATTAAATAGTAGATAACACCTTGTAAGGCTGACTCTGTGCCTACAGCTAGCCCAATTATTATAAAACCAACGCCAATTAGTACATTGTAAGAGGCTATTGTTCTAACATCACGACCTGAAAGTGCACCGATACAGCCTGCTATAATTGTGAGTCCAGCCATGATGCCAAGAGCTGTGTGTGTGACTTCAGGATTGTTAGGGAACAGCAATGTAAAGGAACGTACAAGTGCATACATCCCTACCTTTGTTAATAAAGCAGCAAATAAAGCAGCAATGGCAGTTGGTGGTACACTATAAGATCCTGGCAACCAGAAGAATAATAAAAGTCCAGCCTTCAAGCTAAAGACGATTAAGAAAATAAGCGCTACTGTTGTAATAAGAGGATTAGCTCCTGCCTCCATTACACGAACTGAAATATGTGCCATATTTAATGTGCCTACCGTTCCATACAGAAAAGCTAGTGCCACTAAGAAAATCCAAGAGGCAACAATGTTGATGAGCACATATTTCAATGCTTCACGTAGCTGAATTTTTTCGCCACCTAAGCTAATCAATGCATAGGAAGCGAGCAACATTACTTCAAAACACACAAATAAGTTAAAAATATCGCCCGTCAAAAATGAGCCATTGACACCTGCTATCATCAGCAAGGTAAATGGATAAAAATACATTTTTTCATATCTTAGCTCCATTGTAAAAATTGCATATAGCATACAAATGAGGGCTACAATATTTGCAACTAACACTAATAGTGTCGCAAATGAATCGGCTACAAATGAGATTCCAAATGGTGGTGCCCATCCACTAAAATCAATGCGCATCACACCCTGTTCTTGAATCTCTACTAATAAAATGACGCTAATGATAATAATAAAGCTCAATGTCAATAAGCTGATGATACGTTGTAGCGTCACATGCTCTTTTAAAAACACCAGTAAAATAGCCGTAATTACTGGTACAATTAATGGTAAAACAATCATATTACTCATCAGGCGTACCTCTCAATTCATCAAAATTCCCTGAACCATTTGTTTTGTACGCGCGATACCCTAAAACGAGAACAAAAGCAGTGACAGCAAAGCTAATCACAATCGCTGTTAATATTAATGCTTGAGGTAATGCATCTGTATATGGTCCCTCTGATTCTCCTAATAACGGGACATCCCCTTTTTTTAAACCTCCCATAGTCAAAATCAGTAAGTGGGCAGCATGAGATAAAACAGCGGTGCCTAAAATAACACGCAATAACTGCTTCGAGAGGATTAAGTACGTCGCAACAGCTACTAATATACCTACTAAAACAAGTATTAAAGACTCCATTGGCTACTCATCCTCGCTTATACTTAAAATAATTGTTACAACAACCCCCACCACTGTTAAAGCCACACCTGCTTCAAAAATAGTGACAGTTGAAAAGCCCATTTTCCCAAAGATAGGAACATCTATATACGTATGTGCTTGTGTTAAAAATGGGACATCAAAAAACAACGAACCTATTGCTGTTCCAGTTGCTAGCAATACACCAAGAGCTGCAACTTTTTTGAAGTCGAAAGGCATCCCTTTATGAACAGTTTCAATATCATAGGCTAGATATAACAAAACAATGCCTGAGGCTAACACCAGACCACCTATAAAGCCACCACCAGGAGCATGATGCCCAGCAAAGAATAAATACACGCCGAGTGTTAAAATAATGAACACAACGGCTTTGGTGACGGTTCTTAAAATCACATCATTAATTTTCATGATCTGCTTCCTCCTTTCGTGGCTTAAGCTTTGTCAGAGCATAGACCCCTAAGCCAGCAATTAGAAGAACAACAACCTCTAGCATCGTATCAAAAGCACGGAAATCCCCTAGTATTGTATTAACGATGTTGGAACCGCCAGCCAATTCATAGGCATCATTGAAGTAAGTAGCCACTGGTTCAAAGCGATCATAGTGTACTACTGCTAAACCAACAATAGTTACGGTTGCACCAACAAAAATAGAAATTAATGCTTTTGACCATTGAACCCTTTTACGTGGTAGCTCTGGCATTAAATCTGGCAGATATTTAAAACATAAAAGGAATAAAGCTGTTGTGACCGATTCAACAACTAATTGTGTTAAAGCTAGGTCTGGTGCACGGAAAATAACAAAGAAGAAGGCAATAGAATAGCCTAGTACACCATTTAGCAACATGGCTGTCACCCGACCCTTTGCGAAAATCATCCAAACAGCAGCAAAAATCATGACAAACACAAGGATTAACTCGTAGGATTCTATAGCGGAATCTTTGTCAAAATTAAAGGTCATGGCATCTGACCAAACAAAATAACCAGCGATAAGTGCAACAAAAAATACATATATATAGACAAAATAATGTGTTAAATTACCTGTCATATATTTATTGGTAAGCTTCTGTGAGCCATTTTCACTCATCTCTATCATTCGATTGTAATACGTATTAAACGTATACTTTTGTGAAAATAGACGATAAAGTGGCTTCCAGCTTTTTAATGTTTTAAATAAGATAATTCCAATAATAATGACACCTACTGTCATCAATAACTCTGCATTGATGCCATGCCATGCATGAATATGTGGTGTTAACTCACTTGTAGTTGGGAATGTTGGATAAATACTAGCCATAGCAGGCTCTAAAATATAATGACCTAATATATTAGGGAAGAAAAAGATACCAACTACCAACAAGCATAAAATAATTGGCGATATTAACATGCCAAGTGGAGCTTCGTGTGGTTTTTTATCAATCTTCTCTGGCTGTAGTTTACCCAAAAATGTACGACTAATTAAAATTAAACTATAGACAAAGGTAAAGATACTTGCCACCCATGCTACTATAGGGAAAAACAGCCCTATATCAGCAATAGAGAATGCTTCTACATCACGAATAGCCAATACTGCTGCAAAAAACATTTCCTTACTTAAAAAGCCATTAAATGGTGGCAGTCCTGCCATTGAGAAGCTACCAATCACAGCAATTGTAAAAGTGATAGGCATGAAAGACATTAAGCCACCTAAACGACGAATATCACGGGTACCTACTTCATGATCGACAATTCCAACCATCATGAATAAAGCTCCTTTAAAGGTCGAATGATTCACAAGGTGAAATAGCGCTGCAAAGCTTGCTTGGGTGTAAAGAATCGAGTTTTCCTCATAGCCATAATAATGACCAACAGACCCAAGACCAAAGAGACTCATAATTAAACCAAGCTGACTCACTGTTGAAAAGGCTAATAATGCTTTTAAATCCGTCTGACGGACAGCATTAAAGGAGCCCCAGAATAATGTAACTAGGCCGATAACACTAACTAGCCAGAACCATACTGCCTCTCCTCCAAAAACCGGTGAAAAACGAGCAACTAAATAAATGCCTGCCTTCACCATTGTTGCGGAATGTAAGTAAGCACTAACAGGTGTTGGGGCCTCCATAGCATCAGGCAACCAAATGTGGAATGGAAATTGTGCAGATTTTGTAAAAGCCCCTAGTAAAATTAGAATAAGCGCTGGCGTAAATAAGGTATGATCTCGTATAACCTCTACATTAGCTACAATTTCACGAATACTAAATGTATGAGAAGCTACATAGAGCATTAAGAAACCCGCAAGCATTGAGAGTCCGCCAAAGACGGTAATCATCATCGCTTTTTTAGCACCTGCCCGAGAAGCCTTTCTATGATGCCAAAATGCGATTAATAGGAATGATGACACACTCGTTAATTCCCAAAATGTGTATAATACCATTAGGTTATCTGAAAAAACAACGCCAAGCATAGCGCCCATGAATAGTAATAAATAGCAGTAAAAATGATGAAGAGATTCTTTCGTTGATAAATAAAAAATAGAATATAAAATGACTAAACTACCTACACCTGTAATCAGCAGACCAAAAATCATACTGAGTCCATCTAGGTAAGTTGTGAAATTTATATTAAAAGAGGGAATCCACTCATATGTATGAATAAAGGTTTTACCCTCGGCTAATTGAGGAATATAGCGAGCGAGTAAAAGAAACAAGATGAATGGAACAGATAAAACAAACCAGCCAAGATGTGTGACACGCCTTAGTCGCCTGTAAAGCAATGGAATTAGAGCAGCACAAACAAATGGCAAAAGTATCGCAATGAGAACTGTGACCAAATGAAAACCTCCTACTATCTAAATCATCTAGCAAATTTTTGTGGTGATGGGCATGTAAAGTGCTAAGACTTTAGAAATTTGTTCAAGCTAAGGAACATATTAGATGTATTCTTGAAATTTATTAATGGAATGTGGTGGGGTATTAAAGTGCCTAATTGTTTATAAAAACGGTTATTTTAGTTATTTAGTCACTTCTAACCCGATGCAAGCCTAAATAACTTGTGGAAAATCAGATAATTTATACAGTTACAACTCAGTTAATATCAGCATAATGAAGACACTTGACTATCTATTTAACTCACTGCATAATAGTGTGGCATATGAAAGCAAATTAGCATAGATGCACAGAATGCATAAATTAAATAATCTCTAATTATCGATTTAAGCTTAATCCTTCAAGGGTTTTCCAATACATTTTCGTTAACTTTTATACATTTTTAAGTATACAATATAAATGAGCATAATGCACTGTAACAGCATCGATTTTAGCTGTTTTAGGATAATTTTTTCAAAATCAACAGTGAAATTAACAAAATACCAACAGATAAGAGGTGTACATTTTTTATGAAGCATGTAAAAGGGCGTTTGGATGAAAGTATATTAGTTTGTGTTTATTACGGCTTAAATGGCGAACGTTTGATTCGTCGTGGTCATAAGATGGCCACAATGCTTGATTGCCCACTCTATATTCTTTCAGTCGATTCGCAACCCCTTGATGCATTTGACGCAGAGAAATCTAGTTATATAGAGCAATGGAAAAAGTTATCAGATGAACTTGAGGTTGAAAAATTTATTTTGCAAGATAATGAAAAACGCCCCATACAAAAGGTTATTGCAGAGGTCGCGAAGAATTATAGTATTTCACAAATTATCGTAGGGCAAAGCGCACAAAGCCGTTGGGAGGAAATCACTAAAGGTTCGTTCTTAAACGTACTGTTAAAGGAAGTTCCTTTTGTTGATTTTCATATCGTAGCTGTTCAACGCCCAACCGATGATGATGCAAATGAAACATATGAAAAAGGAGTACGTGCTTACTTAATTAAAGAACAGGAGAACTTTAAAGTAGCATTTACATGTCCTAAGTATGTATCGATTGAAGGTATATTCTTCAAAGAAATTGGCACAGATTTTGACAATGGCATCTTTAAATTTACTTACAACGATAAAATGCATGAAGTTCATATTTCAGAGGGCTATGTAATTGATCAGGAAAAATTGCCAGCAGAATTTTTAGCTCCATTAAGACAATAAAAAAACGCGTAGATACGCGTTTTTTTTATTAGACAGCAGCTGAAGCTGGTTTATCTTTCGGTAAGAAGAAGGCAACTAGTAATAATAAAGGTAATAATGAAACAACAATCATTGTAAAATCAATGCCTTTATGATCCATTAAAACGCCGATAACCATTGCCCCTATTGCGCCCATTCCAAAAGCAAATCCTGTTGTTAAACCTGCCATGGTGCCAATTTTTGTTGGGACTAACTCTTGCGCATAGACCACCGTTACGGAGAAGCTAATCATAATCAACGTACCAATAATAACTAAAAATATCATAGCCGCCCATAATGGTACATATGGCAGTGCTAAACAAAATGGCATAGGGCCAACTACAGAAAGGATAATGACATTTTTCCTACCAATACGGTCTGATAAAGAACCTCCAAAAAAGGTACCTACTACACCAAATGCCATGAAGGTGAATATTAATATTTGCCCTAGTCGAAGGCTGACCTCATAGTGATCCATTAGATAAAACACATAAAAACTTGTTATATTTGTTGTATAAAATGATCGTGCAAAAATAATTGTAAATAATAATGTTAATGCGATTCCTACTTGTTTCTTTGTTAATGGAGGCAATGTTGAGACGAGTACACGCTTTTTCTTAGTTGCACGCTCCTGCTCCAATTGTTTTTTATACCATGTAGCAATTTTACTTAATAAAATAATACCAAACGTTGCAATTACTAATATGATCGCAGCCCCACGTTGCCCTAAAATATCAAAGATGTAAGCACTAATTAATGGTGCTAGTGCTTGCCCTGAATTTCCCCCCACTTGATAAATAGACTGCGCAAGTCCTCGTTTAGATCCAGCTGCCATAAAGGAAACTCTCGATCCCTCAGGGTGAAAAATAGCTGACCCGAAGCCTATAAATAATACCGCAATAATAATAATCCAATACTGCGTTGTGAACGCTATAATAGCAATCCCTATAAATGAACTAATCATACCGATAGGTAAAGCATAAGGCATTGGTTTTTTATCACTGATAAAGCCTACCGCAGGCTGCAATGCAGAAGCAAATATATTTAATACAAAAGAAATCATTCCAATTTGTGTAAAGGTCAATCCTAATTCACTCTTAAATATCGGAAACATCGCTGGGATAACAGCTTGCATCGTATCATTAATTAGGTGAGCAACACCGATTGCAATCATTATTGGATAGATTGGATTGGTTACATTTAAATGTTTATTCATGTTGCCACCTCACTCTTATTTTGTTTAAACATGATTGTCGCATACTATCGACCTTTTTGCACAAGCTATAGTTCGACAGCTGTAAAAGGAGTTGATATATGCATGGAAAGTTTTATTCATGCTCACTTTTGGGAAATGATTCTACGAACAACACTTTCGTTTTTTGCCTTACTAATTCTGGCACGTATACTTGGAAAAAAACAATTAGGCCAGTTAACATTTTTCCATTACATTACAGGTATTACATTTGGGTCGATTGCTTCAGAGATTGCCTCTCAGGAAGAAACACCATTTTTAGATGGTATGATTTCCCTCGTTTGGTGGAGTGCTTTAACGTATTTGATGACCGTTATTACGATTAAATCTAAAAAAGCTCGCGTTCTCATTGATGATAAACCAACAATTGTTATTCAAAAGGGTCTTATATTAGAATCAGCACTACAAAAAAACCGTCTTCATCTAGATGAGCTTACAATGATGTTACGTGAACAAGCCATTTTCTCCGTACAGGATGTTGAGTATGCTTTACTAGAAACAAATGGAAAGCTCAGTGTGCTACAAAAAACCTCTGAACAAGTGGCTACAAAGCAGGATGTTAAAGCCGATGTATCACCACCTACCTACCTTCCTACTGAAGTTATTTCTGATGGTCAACTTATTACCGAGAATATTGTTGAACTTGAGCTGACAGAAGACTGGGTAATAAAGAAATTGAAAAAGCAAAATGTGCATTCTGTAGAAGAAGTTTATTTTGCTCAAGTCCAAACAAATGGTTCCTTGTACATCAGCTTAAAAGATAAAGCGAGACATTCAAGCCCTTAATGCTTGTCTAGTCTCGTTTTTTTGTTAATCAATTTTGACAATATCTAAGGGCGTAATAATACCGAGTAATCTTTGATGTGGTTGACCATGCTCCGTTATTAATAATGCCTCAAAGCGTCTCCCTCTTTCGACTCCTTGTTTAAATATTTCCTCAGCCTCATAGATGGATATCGTTCTACTGACAAATTTGTAATTCACTCTATTTTTCTCATGCAATAAGATATCATGCAGTGTTGGTATTCTTTTCGGTAAATGATCACCACCCATCTTTGACGCAAGCCAATTTGTGATTCCTACTGTTGTGATTAGCCCCTTAAACTGCTTATTATAATAAACAGGAAATTGTGTATATTTGCGCTGACGTATCACTTTTAAAACATGTTTTAAAGAATCGTTTTCTTGAAAAATCAATACTCTTTTACGGAACATTTGCCCCACAAGCGTTGGCTTAGCAAGGGTAGCATCTATGTATTCAATTCGTTCTACAACATCAGTATGTGGCTCTGCAATCACATAATGTAATGATGTACGATGATGCACAATCGCATTTCGTAAGTCTGCATATGAGCGGAGATCATCTTCATATTTCTTCACCAAGACATCCTTTTTCTTTGCTTGATCAATCAGCCGATAAAAAGGCATAAAATCCTTCGCACCTACAATATCTCTCAGTCTATGATCTATTCGATTAAACGCTGTCAGGAAACGATCGGAATTTTCAGTTCCCACTTTTCATGTCCCTTCTTTCTATAGTAGTCTATATATTTTCCGAGTTATTTGACAAATTTCGAGTTACACACCCATTATATTCCTAAGTTATAGAGATTCCAAGAAAGGAGTTTTACAATCCCTCTTGAAAGTGACGTTACGTCATTTTATATAATGTCATTAACAGAGAGGAGGAGTGATTACCTTGCTTACGATTCACAATGTATCAAAACAAACTGGCATTTCTGTTCGAACGTTACGTTACTATGAGGAGATCGGCTTGTTACTTCCTATAGCAAAGACTGAGGGGGGACATAGGATTTACGGAGAGAACGAGCTCAAAACGTTACAACAGATTGTATTTTTAAAGGCATTGGGCTTCAAGTTGAAAGAAATTCAGACACTTATCAATAATTCATGGAACTGGGAAGCAAGTTTAGACCATCAGTTAGCTTTTGTAGCAGAAGAGCAAAAGAAACTACAGCAAATGAAGAACACTATTCTTGGATTAAAGAATGCTTCGTCTATCGAAGGTGGGTTGACAGAGTCCCTTATCCAAAAGTACATTAAGCTTTCAAATCAAGAACGAGATAATAAGCAAGCCTTCCGCCAGCAGATTTTTGCAGCTACAGAAATGGAACTACTTAGAAAATTACCCAATTTAAATAAAAATGATCCTAATTCTTTAGAGTGGATTGGTTTATTAGGTCAATTAAAGCAGCTTCATAATGAAAGTCCTGAAGCCGATTCCGTTCAGTTTATTATTAAACGAATGATGGAAAAAGCCGAGGTAGAATATAACGGAAATGATGAATTTTTAGAGAAGATGTGGACCATAAGAAAATCTACTTATAAATCTGAACAAATTGGATTATATCCTTTAGAGGAAGAATTTCTACATTTTATAGAGCAGGCTTTTCATGTTTATGAAACAAAAAAACAGGCGTTAGGAAAATCACAATCATGAACATAGAAATGTTGCTACTGATTGGTACCTTAGCTTTGTTAGACATGTTTAGTCCTTCTATAATTGGCGTATCCGTCTATGTATTGCTTGTGGCTAAAAAACAGCAGATCCGCCTTTTATTAACCTATTTAATGACTGTTGGGTTGTTTTACTTTAGTACTGGGATTTTTTTAATATTAGGTCTAGGTGTCATATTCAACCCTATTTCTAATTTGCTAGATAGTTACTCAGCTCGATTAATCATGACCATAGTAGGGGGAATTTTATTTATTGGCAGTTGGTTAGTTCCAAAAAGAAAGGCAAATGGATCCCCTAAACCAAAATCTTTACATGTGAGCTCTATGGTAGCTTTAGGTTTCACAACTTCTATTTTAGAAGTTGCAACCGCTCTTCCTTATTTCGCGGCAATAGGTATTTTAACGAGTAATCAAATAGTGTTTTATGAATGGTTACCTTTATTGGCAGGATACAATTTAGTAATGATTGCACCAGGGATCATCCTACTATGCTTTCATCTATTATTCCGCCGATTTATGAATAAACCTTTAAGAAAAATTCAAACGCTTTTTGATCAAAGAACAAGCTCG
Source organism: Lysinibacillus sp. JK80 (assembly GCF_027557635.1). Classification (NCBI taxonomy): domain Bacteria; kingdom Bacillati; phylum Bacillota; class Bacilli; order Caryophanales; family Bacillaceae; genus Lysinibacillus; species Lysinibacillus sp. JK80. The sequence continues at coordinate 2,936,906 of NZ_CP058997.1, forward strand.
ACCCTTTCTTGGATTATGTTCTTTGTAGGATTGATTTTGCTTATAAATGGTAGGATGATTTAAAATAAAAAACGGTAAAAATGGATTTTTACCGTTTTCTCTTCAGATTTTTGTCATAGACGCATTTCTTTTCATCATCACGATACCAATGCCGATGCAGATAATTGTCAATGCTAGCGTAATGACTAAGCTCCACCAGTAATCTGACATCTCTATTGTTCCTCGAAATTTTGCAATTCCGTAGCTTGCTAGTTTCCACGGAGATATTGTCCAAAAGATTCCTATAATCATATCGATAATTTGCCCAACAAAGATCACTGTAAATGCACATGTTGTAGCAATAACTGTTTTAAAGCTGGCACTCATCATTAACGTAACAGCTATCACAAATAGCAACCAAATATAGTACGTAGAAAAGCTTACTAACAGTGCACCCACGTCCAACGTTCCATATAGAATAGTTGTATAATAGACACTTGCACCAAACCCAGCTAAAATACTAACAAAACAAATGGTGCTCATAACAACAAATTTACTCAAAAAATATGCGCCAAATGATATAGGCCTAGCATATAGTAATGTTGCCATACCATTAGCACGTTCCTTACTAATAGCTCCTACAAACGAAGCCATCATCACCAATAAGCCAATTGTTTGAAATTGCCCGATAGAAGCTTGAATTAAATCCAGTGGCATTAATTCTGGCATCAACATTTCAAAGCCCTCTGGAACATTTCCAACAGCATTTAAAATATCCATCATATAATAGTTTGTTAGTGGATCACTCATTCCAAGCAGAGCAAACACTAGAGGAATCCATAGAAACTTCCAACTCCGCCATGCTTCTCTAAATTCCTTTTGCAGAAGTACATTGAATCCTCTCATGCCTTTTTCGCCACCTTCATGAAAATTTCTTCCAAAGATGCTGTCTGTCGCTCTACCTTTCTAATTGTATAAGGACATTCACTTAACCGTTGAAACAACATTTTCATCGTCGGCTCTTCATTCACGATCTCAATATACACATTACAACCTATTACATGATTAGAGGAATTTGCAAAAAGCTTAGCCTCTTCTTCACTGCCAAATTCAATGACATAATTTTGCTCATCAAAACGTTGCCGTACTTCACGTAATGTTCCCTGCTCTACTAGTTTTCCATTTTGCAAGAATAATAGTTGATCTGTCATTTCTTCAGCATCATTTAAAATATGCGTTGAGTATAAAATAGTCGTCTCTTGCTGTAGTCCTTTTAATAAATCAAGTACTTCTCTACGGCCAACTGGATCTAATGCTGAAACAGGTTCGTCTAATAGCAGTAATTTAGGCTTATGCACTATTGCTTGGGAAATACCTAGTCGCTGCTTCATTCCACCTGAAAAAGAGGCTATTTTTTTATGTTGGACGTCCCCTAACCCTACAAATTCTAAGGTTTTTTGTGCTTCTAATTTAGCCTTTTTGGCTGCTACACCATTCAATTTTGCAGCCATTTCTGTAAACTCTAACGCAGTTAACCAAGGATGAAATTGTGGATATTGGGGTAAAAAACCTATATTCGAACGTAAATCATTACCTAGCATCTTTACATTTCCAGCAGTCGGTCTTAAAAGCCCCGTTAACATAGATAAAGTGGTTGTCTTGCCAGCTCCATTTGGACCAATTAAAGCCGTAGAAGTTTTTTCCTCTAAGTTAAAATGAATAGCATCTACAACTTTGTGCTCTGCAAATTGCTTGGTCAAACCTATAACTTGAAGTAAAGTTGTCATGACTGCTTTCTCCCCACTATAAAGTACGCAATTGATCCAAATAGATTAGCAAAAAGAATAATAAACACCCAAAGAATTTTAGGGCCGTTTGTTGCATGAATTTTTCGTAAATCAATAAGTGCTACAATCATCAAAATAATTTGAACGATGATGAGCGGTACTATTACTGCCCATGGAACTTTTGCTAATTCCTCCATCATACAGATCACCTCATTATTTGTTATACATTAACTATAACAACTTTGTTCTAATATGTATAGAACAAAGTATCTCTTACATCATAAAAAAAGATGTACCTTAATTAGTACATCTTCTCAATTATTTATAAAGTTTTTGCAGCGCGTCTTCCATTTTAGGGCGTATCGTCACCAATGGACGAGCTTTTTTGACAGCTGCCTGTGCTGCTTCTAATGAATCAGCCATTCCCAACTCCATTAATATAGCAGTAGCTGCAACACCTGCACGTCCACCACCACTTCCACAGTGAACATATACTTTTTGCCCTGTCTCAAAGGCTATAGCAACTTCTTGCGCGACTTGTTGAATGGATGATGCTACCTCACTATCTTCATCTGCTATAGGCATATGTTTATAAGAATAAGGAACTGTCTCCTGGTCTTGAGGGGATAGCCCTTGAACACGAACATCTATCACAACATCAACGGATTCTTGTGTAAATGCAGCCTCTGCATCTTTTGCACCGCCAAAGAACAGTTGATCCTTTACTAAAACATCGTAGTCTTTCCCCATATTCTCCACGCCTCACATGTTTATTTTAGTAAATGCTTAATATCCTCATAATATGGTAGAGCCGTTAAAGCACCTGCTTTTGTTGCGGCAAACGCTCCTAATTTGTTGCCAAAGCTTGTACAACGCACTAGTTCTTCTTTTGTTGTAGGTAAACCATTGTAATGGACATCACGTAGGACACCTGCCATAAATGCATCTCCCGCACCTGTTGTATCCACAGGCACTACTTTCTCAGTCGGTACATGTATAACTTCACCATTAAGGACTGCATAAGTCCCGTTTTCTCCTACGGTAATTAAAATAATAGGCACTAAATAGCTATTTAATTGCTCGATACCGTCTTCTAAGCTACTTGTCTCTGTCAGGAAGAATAGCTCATCATCCGTCACCTTTAAAATATCGACATCCTCAAAAAATGATGTAATCGTATCTCGACAAATTTCTTCACTGCTCCAACGTAAAGGACGAATATTTGCATCCATTGCAATAATCGCACCCTTGTCCTTAGCCATTTCTACTGCAGCTCGTGTTGTAGCAAGAGCTGTCGGATGGAACATTGTGCCCGAACACACCGTTAAAGCAGAGGCATGCTTAAAAGCTGCTTCATTTAGCTGTGATGGTTCAACTTGTAAATCAGGTGTTTCATCAACATAATCCTTAAAAATTCGCTCACATGCTTCTGTTAGATGCACATATACACCACTTACTCGTTTTGCTGAATCAAATACGGCATAATCCAGTTTCACACCCTCTTGGGCAAGCCCATCTCGCACAAATTGCGAGCCCTCGTCATCCCCCGTAATTGTAATTAATGCGGAAGGCGCACCAATGCGGCTAATACCCGCTGCAACATTGACCGTTGCGCCACCCATATATTTAGTAAATGATGTGTTTGTTACATCATCAGCAATATAGTCAATAAAAGCATCTCCATAGACTAATATAAAATCCTTCTCTTGCTTTGTCATGATAGTCCTCCTGAAAGTCTAGTCATTATAGATTAACACGAAAATTGTCATTCTATAAAGGTTTTTACTTTTGGCATTTCTTTATGAGAGGATGGATAACTTGAGTCATCCCCTATCTTTGTTATACTTGCCTATAGAAAGGTAGGGATTATCAAAATGAGTATTACAATTCGACAAGCGCAACCACAAGATGCCCATGCCGTTGTGCCTTTAATTATCGACGCCATTGGCGATATTGCTAATCGCTTAACTGGTGAGCAATCAACGGAGGCTGTTATACGAGAGCTGACTGTTCTTTTTCACCAAGAAGACAATCGACATTCTTATTTAAATACTTTTGTTGCTACTGAAAATGAACAGATTTTGGGGATTCTCGTTTATTATCACGGCGAACAAGCCGTTCACATGGACGCTAACCTTGTTAAATGGCTTGAAGCAAAAAATGCGCCATCCATTGTTATTGACCAAGAAGCCCATGAAGATGAGGCTTACATTGATACAGTTTGTGTTGCACCAGCTGCACGTGGTAAAGGAATCGGAACATTGCTATTACAATTTGCCGAAGAGCTGACAAAGCAGCGTGGCTATACAAAATTATCATTAAATGTTGAAACCCAAAAAGAAGAAGCTCGCCGTCTTTATGAACGACTAGGCTTTGTTATTACGGAGCCTTGGTCAATTATTGATGAGCCTTTTCACCATATGGTTAAACAGTTTTAGGAAGTGAATAACTAATATATGAAAAACAATTTGATTTACCCTCTTTTGATTGTTATTGCATCTAGTAGTTACGGGATCTTGTCGACTATTGTCAAAGTAGCTATGCAGCATGGCTTTACATCAGCGGAGGCTGTATCAAGCCAATATATTATTGGCTTTTTACTCGTAATATCCATCTTTATTTTTACTGACAGAAAATTACCAAGACCGTCCAAGAAGGGCTTACTTATTTTAATATGCGCGGGAATTTTTACAGGGACAACAGGTATCGTGTACGGAGAATCTTTAAAGTATCTTCCTGCTTCTCTTGCAGTAGTCATGTTATTCCAATTTACATGGATTGGTCTACTGATTGATTGTGCCCTCCATAAAAGATTACCAAGTAGACCTGAAGTAATTTCAATCGTTATCTTATTTATAGGAACGATTCTAGCTGCAGGTGTATTAAATGTAGATTTAAGTGACATTCCTATTCAAGGATGGCTATTCGGTTTTACAGCAGCCGTTACTTTTGCATGTTTTATTCAATTTAATTCTCGACCCGTCGAGGGCGTGACTACCACATCAAGGGTATTAATCGTTTCCTCTGTAGCCCTTATTTTGATCAGTATTTTCCTAAGCCCCGAGGTTATTTGGAACGGTAAACTATTCATGCAAGGCCTGTGGAAATACGGACTAGCACTAGGTCTTTTCGGTATCATTTTACCGATTTATCTATTTTCAATTGCTATCCCTAAAATCGGTGGTGCGCTTGCTTCTATTTTAAGTGCCATTGAATTACCAGTGGCTGTTACTGTTTCCGTTATTGTTTTGCATGAACCTTTAACTGCTGTACAAATTATCGGGATTGTACTGGTGATTGCTGGTATGATGCTGCCAACCATTGTTGCACAACGTCAACAAAAGGATAGCTTATTAGAAGCACATTCATAAAACGACAAAAAACTCCTTAAAAATGGAATGATTCCTTTTTAAGGAGTTTTTTTGAACTTTAATGAAATGCCATTGCTTACCATTATGCACTTCGCTATGATGAATGCAAATGTAATTTTTTAATAATTCTAACATTAATGTTCCCCTTCGGTATTATACTGCAATATGCAAGTAACTTACTTTAAGAAAGGGGAAGTTGATGAAAAAAGCCTATATTCTTGGTTTTTTCCTTATGTTAATGCTTTTCGTTTTAGCTGCTTGTAATGGCAAAGATCAGCAAAATTCTACAAATGATGCAGCAAATAATGACGAGGCATCGGATGGTAAAAAAACAGAAGTAGCAGCAACGTCGCCTTCAGGCAAGCTAGTAATTTACACTGGACGTGACGAAGAAATGGTGCAAAATGTGATCGATCAGTTTAATGAAAAATATCCAGACATTGAAGTAGAATTTCTAACGATGGGTGCTCAACAAATTTTAGAACGTCTTCGTGGAGAGAAAGCCAATCCTCAAGCAGATTTTTGGTGGGGCGGAACCCAATCAGCGCTCATTGTTGGCGCCAATGAAGACTTACTACATGCTTGGCAGCCGAGCTTTATTGACTCTATTGATACCACACACAAAGATGTTGAAGGACGATGGTTCGGCGAGATGCTGTTACCAGAAGTAATTATGATTAATAGTGATTTACTAACAAAAGAAACTGGTCCACAGGACTGGGATGACTTATTAGATCCTAAATGGAAGGATCAAATTTTAATCAGAGGTGTACTGGCGTCAGGCACAATGCGTACGATTTATTCTTCCATGATTGTACGGCAAGATGCAGATTCACCAGATAAAGGCTATGAATGGTTACTAAAATTAGATGCCAATACAAAGGAGTACACACAAGACCCTAATGCCTTGTATTTAAAGCTAACACGTCAAGAAGGCAGTGTCTCCCTATGGAATCTACAAGATATTTTGTTAAAAAAATATACGACAGATTATCCTTTTGATTATATTTATCCTGAAAGTGGAGCACCTATTTTAGTAGACGGTGTAGCAGTTGTAAACAATGCGAAAAACCTAGAAAATGCGAAACTATTTGTAGAGTTTTTATTTGAAAAAGAGATGGTAACACAATTAGCTAATGATTACTATCAAATTCCTACACGTTCTGATATCGACAAAGCCTCCATGCCAGAATGGTATCAGGAATTAGATTTAAAAACATTTGATATTGATTGGCAGCTAATGTCTGACAAAGAAGCCGAATGGATGGAATACTGGGATAACAATATTAAAGGGCGCGGTAAATAGTAGAACGGGTAAAAATTCGGCTTATACAGCGAATTTTTACCTTCCTGCATCATCTAGATTCTTTGTTAGAGAGGAGCTAATGATTGAGAAGTGTCAGAATTGAAAATGTCTCGAAGCAATTTGGTCAAGTGTATGGCGTGAAAGACTTAAATCTTGAAATAAAAGCTGGTGAATTTTTTACCTTTCTCGGTCCTAGCGGCTGTGGCAAAACAACCACTTTAAGGATGCTTGCAGGCTTTTATTACCCTACTAAAGGCAAAATTCTTTTTGATGAGCGAGATGTCACTCGACTTCAGCCCAATAAGCGCAATATCGGCATGGTATTTCAAAATTATGCCCTTTTCCCCCATATGACAGTTGATGAGAATATTGCATTTGGTTTACAAGTTCGAAAATTTTCAAAAGCTGAGATTCAGCACAAGGTTGATCGAATTAGAGGCCAAGTGCATCTTGCTGCTTACGGCAACAGAAAAATAAATGAGCTATCTGGTGGACAGCAGCAACGTGTTGCTTTAGCTAGGGCACTCGTGATAGAGCCAGATATTTTATTGCTTGATGAACCTCTATCCAATCTAGATGCAAAATTGCGTGAGGAAACACGTATTGAAATCAAACGAATCCAATCTGAGCTTGGAGTCACAACGATATACGTTACTCACGATCAAATGGAGGCCATGTCTATGTCGGATCGAATTATGGTCATGGAAAATGGCTATATCAAACAAATTGGTACTCCTCAGGAAATTTATCATCAACCCAAGGATCGTTTTGTGGCAAATTTTATTGGTGAAACTAATTTAATTGAATGCTCAATCCAAGCTATTGATGGGGAAAATGTACAAGTACGAACAGTGAATGGACATAATTTAACTGGGCGAAAGCAACAAAGCTCTCCCTCTTTAACGCATATGATTGGAGACAAAGTATTTATTTCTATTCGTCCAGAATCGATTCAACTTGGTACTGGTGAAAACACATTAACAGGAAAAATTACATTTGTTGAATTCACAGGCATTAGCGTTAATTACATTGTAGATTTTACTGCGTTCTCACTTAAAGTAATGCTTATTAATTCTTATGACCAAATCAAAAAGATCGGTGAAGATATTACAATCCATATGGCACAAGATTCACTATACTTTTTAGGGGAATAGGAGGAAGCCAATATGGAGAAACAGTCTGAAAGTACGTGGACGCGAATTTTTCATGCTAATTGGTTTGTCTATGTTTTAATATCGCCATTATTTTTAGTGTTATTCGCCTATGTGGTTTACCCCTTCTATCAAACTTTCATCCAAAGCTTTGCTGGCGATGAAGCATTCTTGCACTATAAGAAATTTTTTGATATAGCTAGTCCAGCAAATTTAGAGGCCTTGTGGACCAGTATTTATATTTCATTCATCAGTGTTATTTGCTGTGCACTTGTTGGGGTAACAATGGCCTTTTTACTAGAACGCTATAATTTCCCTGGGAGACGGATATTGTCTGTTTTAGTTTTGGTTCCAATGGCACTTCCTCCTCTAGTAGGTGTTTTGTCCTTTTCATTTTTATATGGTGATAGCGGGATTTTCCCACGAATTTTTCAGCATCTATTTGGGTTGGATCACGTTCCTTTTGCCTTGAAGGGAATATGGGGTGTCATCGTTGTTCATACATTCACAATGTATACGTACTTCTATTTGACTGCCTCTGCTGCCATTAAGGGGCTTGATCCTGCTCTTGAAGAGGCAGCTACTAGTCTGGGTGCAGGGCGTATTCGCGTATGGACAAAGGTTATTTTACCAATGCTCACACCTTCTATTGTTGCCTCATCCTTATTGGTGTTTATGATTTCTATGGCTTCTTATACTGCACCTTTGATGTTTGGTGTAGAGCGTACTATGACGATGCAAATTTATTTATCACGTACAAATGGGAATCTTGAGATGGCTGCAACACAGTCGATGATATTATCTTTTGTATCTATCACTTTTTTAATCATTATGCGCTGGTATCAAAATCGCAGAAATTATCAAAATCTAAGTAAGGGAATTAGTGTTCATCGTTCAGAGGTATCCTCGAAAAAGGTAAAAATTATAGCAACAATTGCTTCTTTTGTTGGCACATTAATATTGATACTGCCTATTTTAGTGCTGATATTGATCTCTTTTTCTGTGGATGGCGCTTGGAAAACGCAAATTCTCCCGACCGACTATACAATTGATCATTATATTGCCCTTTTTACCGATGAGCGCACATGGCGACCTATTTGGAACTCTATTCAAATGGGTGTCATTGCAACACTGGGCAATATTATCTTTGGTGTCGCGGCTGCTTATGCTATGGTGCGCTTAAATTTTAAAGGGAAAACCTTGCTCGATATTTTGATAATGGTACCTTGGGCTTTGCCAGGAACAGTTGTTGCTGTTAATTTAATTGCTGCTTTTAGTACAGAAAGTATCTTTAGTTTTAACCAAGTATTGATCGGGACATTTTGGATTTTGCCATTAGCCTACTTTATTCGACATTTACCACTTGTTTTTCGATCAACATCCGCCTCTCTTGTACAGCTAGATCAATCGATTGAAGAGGCATCACGTGGCTTAGGAGCCAACTGGTGGTATACATTTAGACGTATTGTTGTGCCTTTAACATTCACCGGGATTTTAGCAGGGACACTCTTAGCCCTCGTGCAAAGCTTTGGTGAATTCGTTGCATCCATTCTAATTTACAGTACATCCACTATTCCATTGTCTGTAGCGATATTCCAAAAATTATATGCATTTAAATTTGGGACCGCCTGTGCTTATGGTGTCTTACAAATTTGTTTAATTTTAGTTGTCCTTATTATTTCTGAAAAACTATCAAAAGGCAGTGCTGGTACAGCCATTTAGCTGCCAATCTATTAGGGGGCCATGACAATGTTTGAAGATTTTCGCAATAAAACACAGCTGGAAGATGGGATGATATTCCCTTCTAACATCTATCGAAAAATCGTTTTACAGCCAGCTTATGATGAGGCAAAAAAAAATTTTTTAACAATTATGCTACAAATCAATATTGCTCATTTAAAAATGTTAGAAGAACAAGGACTTGTAAAAAAAGATGAAGCAAAGCAAATTGGGATAGCTCTAAAAAAAATTGACTTAAATTATTATCGTTTAGAGGATTACAGTCCCCAATATGAGGATTTATTTTTCCGCATTGAAAATAAATTAATAGAGCTTGCTGGTGATGTTGCTGGAAATCTTCACATTGGCAGAAGCCGAAATGATATGGGTATTGCCATCTATCGAATGACATTAAGAAAAAAATTATTACTATTAATGCGCGAGTTACTAACATTACGTGATGATTTAATCGCTGCTGCAGAGGAACATATCGATACCATTATGATTGGCTACACACATACACAGCAGGCCCAGCCTACAACCTTCGCCCATTATTTAAAGGCCGTCATCGATCAGCTAGAGCGTGATTTTGAACGAATGCAGCATGTCTATAAAACCGTCAATCGTAGCAGTATGGGAGCCGCTGCCTTAACAACGACAGGCTTTAATATTAGTAGAGAACGTATGCGTGATCTACTAGCCTTTGATGATATTATCGAAAATGCATGGGATGCGGTTGCAGGAGCAGATTATATAGCTGAGGCTGCAAGTATTGTACAGCTTGCAGCACTCAATCTTGGCCGTACTTCTCAAGATTTTTTATTATGGGCTACTCAGGAGTTTAATGCGTTTACACTCGCAAGTCCATATGTGCAAATAAGCTCTATTATGCCTCAAAAGCGTAATCCTGTTTCTATAGAACATACACGCTCATTACTATCTGCGGTTGTAGGAGATGCAAGTACAGTATTACAGATGGTACATAATACACCTTTTGGCGATATCGTAGACACTGAGGATGATATGCAGCCTTATTTATGGCGTGCCATTGACCGCTTAATTGGTATTTATAAGTTGTTTGGTTCGCTTGTTGTTACAATGGATGTCAATAAGAAGAAGTTAAAAAATCGCGCTGAAAATAGCTTTGCGAATGTCACTGAGCTCGCTGATACATTAGTCCGTTCAGAGGGCATTTCCTTCCGTCAAGCACATAGTATTGTTAGTAAATGTATTAAGGTTCTACTTGCTCATGGAGAGGAATCATTAGCTAGTCTTACATGGGGACTTGCAAATACACAATCGAAATTGATCACGGGCAAGGAATTAACTATTTCAGAAGAGGATTTCTATAAGACATTAAAACCAGAATCTTTTGTTGGTGTACGAACATTACTAGGTGGACCCGCTCCAGCCACTATGAAAGCTGCCCTTGAACGCTCCAAACTGAATGCCCATGATTTTTATGAATGGATTCGCTTAAAGGAAAGTTCCATTATTGAAGCAGAAAAAGAACTAACAGCCTTTCTAGAGGAATGGAATCAATGAAGCAATGGTTATTAATTATTGATGGTGGGGCGACAAAAACAGCATGTGCAGTTGTTCATGCTGAATCTGGTGACATTGAATATTCTATATCCGCTAAAGGCTCTAATTATCAAGCCATTGGTGTTGAATCAGCTACAGCAATTTTACAAGAGCTTTTAGCAAATGTTGAAACATTTTTGCAAAAGTATCCTAATTCTCAAATTGCTGTAGCTACCTTTGCTTTAGCTGGCATTGATTCTCCGAAGGATCATGCAACCGTCGTAACCATTGTTCAAAATGCTCTTCAGACCACACAGTTACAAATCGATACACTAATTATTGAAAATGATGCGGAGGCCACACTATTAGGTGTGACTGCTGGACAGGCAGGTGCACTACTCATCGCTGGAACAGGAGCTATTGCCTATGCCTTTGATGGGCAGCGGATTGTACGTGTAGGGGGTTGGGGACATCGGGCTGGCGATGAGGGAAGTGGGTATTGGTTAGGGCAGGAAGTCGTAAGAGCTATATTTAAAATGGAGGATGGTCGTGGGAAACCAACAATCTTAAAGGAAGCCGTCTATCAATCTTTAGGTATACAAGATGTTACAGAGCTCGCTGAATGGCTATTCCGCCCTTCCTATACCAATGCACAACTGGCCAAGATGGGTTCCTTTGTGGCAAAGGCAGTCGAGCAAAAAGATGCTTGTGCCATCGAAATATCTCAACAAGCAGCCCACGAACTAGCTATTCTAGCAAACGCTGTATTGAAAAAAATTAACTATCAGAATACACCATTTAATCTATATTGCAATGGTGGTGCCATCAAGCATAATCCACTCATTTTAAAGTTCTTTACAGAGGAAATAACCTTCATGTATCCTCAAGTGGACATTATCCTTTGTCAGCATCAGCCTATTACCTATTTAATTGAACGAACAAAAAGGGCATATGACTGTTTATAAGTCATTGCCCTTTTCTTGCTTTTAAAGTGCCAGTCTCTTCAATTCATTCGTCGTAAAATAGAGATACCCATCCTTTATAAATAAATCCTTCGAATCCTCCCTATTTAGTACCTCTTCTCCACTACCATCTGGACGAATCTTTGTTAAATACGCCCCTCGGGAATAATTACTAAAGTAGAGCCAACCATCCGAATAAACGATATATTGTGCCCGTGAATTTGTGACACGCTTCGTTTTACCAGTTTTCATATCTAGTACATATAACTTATTGTCATCTGCAATATTACTATAAAACAATTGGTCTCCAACCTGTGCTGGGAAGTCTATATCATGATAATAACTATACAGTGTGCTTGTTGCTTTTGGATAGTCTTCAGCAATCCACGTGTGATCCTTCGCCATTGTACGGTCATCTACTAAAAAGTATTGGTAGCGTATTGCGCCCTTACGATCTGGTACTGGATCATTCCATGTCGTATCGAGATGATACCATTGTCCATCCAACTTGACTAGATTCCACGCATGTCCCTCTTGACCTACATAGCCTACGATATATTTTGTTTCAATACCCAATTTTTGAAGCATAGAGTGGGCAAGTAAAGCATAGCCCTGACATACTCCCCCGTGCTCGGCAAGAACGGTATAAGCGCTGTGTGGGCTAGAATTCGTTTGTTCTGTATAGGAAGTATTGGCAACAATATAGTCATTGACAGCTCGTACCTTTTCTACATCCGTCATAGATTTTTTACTAATCTTAGCAATAATTTCTTGAACATTCATCTCCACATATGCCGCCTGCTCTGGCGTCATTAAATAGCTCTGTTCTCCAAAAATAGTTGCTTTATTTCGCCCATATTCATATCGAATTGAATGTTTACTTACATGGCCGTAAACATAGTCATCGCGTTTGATAGCATTGTTATAGGCCTCTTCTACAATTTGTTCAATTCGCTGTGTATTCCCTTTATATTGAATTTCAAACTTTGGTGAAAAGCTATTATAGTACGCATACATCGCATCAGCCAGTTCCTTGGCATTTGTCACGACTAACTTTGTTTCAGGTTTCTGAATAGGTGGAGCTGTAGGGGCTACCTCCGCTTCATGGACATCTTCTATAGGTAGGGCTGTTTCAATTGAGGCATTATCTGAAAGTCTTGCAGTAACATCTACGATCTTCTCTTTTGTTGAAAGTAGCATAGTTTCTATGTCATCATTATTTGTCCAATCGACCACCTGCTGAACAACAGCCTTACCAGCCGTATAAATAGGATCAATAAAAATAATAATAATGGCAATTATAGCTAATTTCTTCCACAAACTCCTCACCTCCAACCGTCTTCCTTACATTATATACAAAAAAAGCACAAAGAACTCACTTAAGGGTCCATTTGTGCCTGTTAATATTTGTTTGTTGACTTAATTAATTTTAAGTTTATGTTCTTTTGTCTGGACATTATACAGTAAATAATTGTCACTAACCTTTAAATTTGTTACTGGCTGCTTCACTAGCACCTCAGCTTTTAACGTTTTTAAATCTAGCTTTGTCAAATACCCACCGTTACTGTAATCACTATAATATAGGTTTTGATTAGTCCCTGTAATATACAACGCACGTTTATCTAATACCTTTGACTTGCTACCACTAGTCATATCAAGCTTATACAGTTTATCGTTATCTGCAGTATTACTAAAATAAACAATATTATTTAACTGATGTGCGAAATGAACATTAAGCAAATAACTGTATTTAGTGCTTGTAGCAGGAGGATAATTTCCTTTAATCCAAGTGTGATCTTTGCTAATTTGATTGTCCGACACTAAAAAATAGTCATAGGACGCCGCACCAACGCGATTTGGCAAAGGATCGTTCCATGTTGTATCCAAATGATACCATTTCCCATCAACCTTTACTAAATTCCAAGCATGTGCCTCATTCCCATTTACAAAACCTACAACATATTTTGTCTCTATCCCAGACTGCTCTAACATAGCATGTGCTGCCAATGCATAACCCTGGCATACAGCTTGTCCTTCAAAAAACAAAGCATAAGCACTATGTGGACTTGCCTTAGTTTTAGTCCCGTACATAGTATTGGATACAATATAATCGTTAATAGCTTTTACTTTTTGGAAATCTGTCATAGAAGGTTTGATAATATTTTTCAATATTAGATTAATCTTTTTTTGTACAGCTACTTCTTGAGTTTGACTTGTCAGGTACTTCATTTTATACGTTACATTCCCTAGAGAATCTGCGGAAACCATGGTACTTTCTATATGTCCACTTGCATAAACGGCTTGTTGCTTAGCTTTTTCAAGTGCGTCCATCATTTCTTTTTTGAGGTCGCCTATTTTGCCTGTATACGTAATTTTTATATCGGTCTCAAAGTTTTGTATTTGCTTTGCAAGTTCTTCTGTTAATTGATCCCAATTTGCTACTGTTGAGTTCGCTACCATAGGATAAATTTGGGAGGTATTTTCTGTTTGTTTTGCATAGACCGCAGTTGGACTTAATATCAATAAAGCCGCACCACATAACAATAATTTTTTCATCACTCATCACCTTCCCTTGATTCTTTCTTCACTATTTAGCATAGCAAAGAATGTACCTACTAAGCTATCATACAAGTTCACTAACTAAGACTTTTAACTAAAAATATATTAAATTTTATATAATATAAAATACCTAATAATAAAATATAATTAGCGAATATAACTATTTTTTTGCAAAATAATAAAACTCACCTAATTAATAGTGAGTTTTATTTCGATTTAGATTCTGTAATTGTTCAGGAGTTTAGAAAATTATCTACTTTTCACCACTAAATTAACTGCTTCCTGAATGGCTTCGTTCATTTTTTCGCCATCCCCTTCAGCATTCTGTACACATTCCAATAGGTTTGTACTAACAATAACCCCAACTGTACGGTCTACAGCAGAGCGTACTGCTGATAATTGTGTAATGACTGCCTTACAGTCTTTTTCCTCCTCCATCATTTTCAAAATGCCACGTAGCTGTCCTTCCATCCGTTTCACACGATTTTTCACTTGATCTGAATATTCCATATACATTGCTCCTTCTCTTATACTCGCTACGCTCTAATGAGTGATCGTTATTCTTTATCCTAGCTCATTATTTTAAATTTAAACCTAGCCATTACTATTCCTTGGCTTTAGATAATTTATGAGCATTCTCGTAATAATGGTACCAGCGTTTGTTATTTCATCGTACTGAATTATTGAATTCTTCTTTATACGTAATTGCCCAATTTCAACTTCGAAAACTGGACACTTTCTTTTAAGTGCAGCAACTAACATGTTTGTATCATAATCATAGCGTTCACCTTTTACTTTCATTAACCAAGGCAACTCTTTGATGGAAATATAACGTAAACCTGTTTGTGTATCCATTAATTTCTTATGATACAGTATCTCGAAAAATAAGCTTGTTGCACGATTTCCCCAGTAAGAAAGAAATGTACTATCAGTTGAACGAAAGTTACGTACACCTAGCACAATCCCTTCAGAAAACACCTTTGTCATCGTTAAAACAAGCTTCACATCTTGTAAAGTATGTTGCCCATGGGCCCCAATTGTAAGGATACCATGGCACCTCGCTTGTTGTTCTCGTATATATGCAAAGGCGGTCTTAAGTGCGCCACCCTTACCAATATTGCAATCATGCTGTAGTACTTGGCAGCGTTCAATTTTATCTAGGTTTTCAAAAATATCTTTATATTTTTGATCACTCCCATCATTGACAATGATGATTTGTGTAATAGTCGTTGCTAACAATTGATGTACATAGGTAATGAGTGATTGTTGTGGATTATATGCTGGTATAATAGCTGCAATATTTTTCATTTCGATCCCCCACCTAAAGGCTGACAGGTTCTCCGTAGCTACGAATCTCCCTTATATCAAATAGTATCATGTAACAGCAACAATTCAACTGATGAATCCCATTAAAACATATCAATAATATCGATTTTTCTCCGATATATGAACAAAGAGATGAAGAGGCGCTTTGTAAAAAGGTTGAATAAGAAATTGCTTGCAACGACGCCGAGGTAATTAACTGAAAGAGGTGAGTACTTTCGTCATGCATTATGAAAATCTTGAAGAACAATGTCAAAAATTAAGACAGCTGTCCTTCACAATATTAGCTAAAAATTTACAGGATGCTAGTTTGCTCGCCATTTCAACCCCAGCAGAATCCTTACAGAAGTCACTTCTTGTATTAGAGGAAATTTTATATGAGATTTACCGATTGGAAATGCATACCGAACCTAAACTCAAAAATGTCCGAATGCTATTAAATAATCGAAGTTTTGTGGCGCAAATTCATCCTCGTCGGATTTATTTATTGATGAATCTAATTCATAAAATGACAAGCCATACTAGTAATGACATTGTAGAAGCCAAAGCAGCTAAAATTGTTTTAGATTATCTTAGCGATATTGTTGAATGGTTTATGAAGCGCTATGATCGTAGTTTCAAATCGAACCGCATGTCTTCTCATGTCACAGAACTTCCTTCAATATTTGATAAAAATATACTTCAGCATGAGCAGTCTCAAGAGGCTTACGAACATGCTGTCAAATGGTTTGAAGTAGCTGCCCAGAACGGAGATGCAAGTGCTCAATATAACTTAGGTGCTCTTTACAATCATGGTCGAGGGGTAGAAAGGGACTATCGGCTTGCAAAAATGTGGTATGAACGAGCTGCCGCACAAAATGACGCAAATGCTCACTATAGCCTCGGTGTACTTTATCATCTAGGCCAAGGTGTTATACAGGATTATCTAGAGGCTGCACGACATTACCAAATAGCTGCTGATTTAGAGAATGCTGACGCTCAATACAATTTAGGTGTACTCTATAATCAAGGCTTAGGCCTATCTCAAAATTTTAACGAAGCTGCCAAGTGGTATACCTTAGCAGCCAATCAAGGTAATACAAGTGCCCAAAACAATCTAGGCTTCCTTTATCATAATGGCACGGGTGTGGAGCAAAGCTATGATAAAGCCGTTGCTTATTTCAAAATGGCTGCCTTAACTGGAGATGCAAGTGCTCAATACAATCTCGGCTATATGCATCTAAAAGGGCGTGGTATTCCCCAAAACCAAGAAGAAGCGGCAAAATGGTTTCATATGGCTGCTTTACAGGACCATGTGAACGCAGAGTTTCAACTGGCCATGCTCTATAATACTGGGCAAGGAATGATAGAAGATCATATAGAAGCTTTAAAATGGTTCAAGCTAGCGGCACATAAAGGACATTTAAATGCTCAATACTGTCTTGGCCTGCTGTATGAAAAAGAACAGAATCTTGTGTCAGCAGAAAAGTGGCTACTGCTAGCTGCTGACCATGGCCATATCAGCGCTGGCTTCGAGCTAGGACGTCTATATGTATATCAGCTTCAAGATCCAGCCAAAGCAATGTCATATTTTAGGTCTGCGGCAGAAAAAGGCTATGCAGATGCTCAGTATGAGCTTGGCCTATTACTGACATCTGGAAATGGTGTTCCTATAAATTATAAGGAGGCCGTGATATGGTGGCGAGCAGCAACTGATCAATCACATATTCAAGCTGAATATCAATTAGGTCTACTATATGAACAGGGATTAGGGGTAGCCTTAAATCTTGAAGAGGCGCGCAGATGTTATCGCCTAGCAGCCATTCAAGGCCATGCAGGTGCGCAGTATCAACTAGGCAATATATTTGATAAAGGTAAAGGGGTAGAGCAGGATTACACAGAGGCAGCTAAATGGATTGAACAGGCTGCGTCACAAGGACATATGAAAGCACAATACCAATTAGCCCAAATGCACATTCATGGACAGGGCGTACCAAAGGACTTTGCAAAGGCAGCCCAGCTTTATCGACTATCTGCTAATCAAGGACATCAAAAAGCCCAATTCCAGCTTGGTATGCTATACAAAAAAGGGCATGGTGTTGCACAAGACTATCAAGAGGCGACAAGATGGCTGAAAAAGTCACTTGAAGAAATTAAATAAATATTTTAAAACCTACCGCATCACGAATGACACGGTAGGTTTTATTAAAGACTGCTATTATCCTTTTGTTGTTGAATCATAAATGTTACAACAATAAATAAAGCAAAGCTAATTAATAGTGTAGTTCCTCCTACAATAAAGAAGACTAATGTAAAAGTGCTACCAAAATTAAATGGATTTATATTGTAAAACCACATGCCTAACGTTAAGCCCAGAACACCCACAATAGCTGTCCAACCATGAATGGTTACTAATTTTTGTGATTTCACTTTGAAGGCTCTATAAAAAATACCCCAGGCAAACATACTAAGCCAGCCGACCAGTAAAATATGTGCATGTATCGGTCTATATTCATAGCTACCTGATCCCGACATATGTGAACCTAAATATGTGCCGATTAAAGCAAAAATTGCCGCTAATCGAATAAGACGTATGCTCCACTTTTGTTCCATACGATAACTCCCCCTAGTTGTGTTTCAACTAAGTAGCAGTTTATCGTGTGAACATGAACTTTATATGAACTCCTTATGACAAAATTGGTAGATGGATATAAACCTTTGTGCCCGCATGCATCGTACTTTGCATCTGTATGGTCCCTCCATGTAGCTCAACAATTTGTTTGACAATCGCTAAGCCTAGCCCTGTCCCTTGCTTGGTTCTAGACGCATCGGCGCGATAAAAACGGTCATATGCTTTTGCTAATTGATCCTCAGTCATTCCTATCCCACTGTCCTCAACAAGAATTTCAAGTGCGGCAGATCTTTTTTGTAAATGTAGATGTATTTGCCCACCCTCTACATTATATTTAATGGCATTTGTCAGTAAATTATCCCATACATTTTGTAAAAGCCCTGCATCGCCATCAAAAATAATTTGCTCAAGCTTATATGATATTTGAAGCTGTGACTCTTCCATTTGCCAGCGATACTTTCGTACGGTTTCCTTTAACTGTTCATCTAAACGATAAGACTCTCGTTTTACAATTCTTGTCGATTGGTCAAGGGAAGTTAATAATAATAACTGTTTGGTTAATGTAGATAGGCGTTTTGTTTCTAGCTCTATGATTGCTGCATATTCCTGTCTTTCCTGTTCAGTAAGGGAAGGATTTTTCAGTAAATCTACATACCCTTGAATATTTAATAAAGGCGACTGAAAATCATGTGATACATTACTAATAAATTCCTTCCGTGTACGATCATTTTCCTGTAATCTCTCGGTCATTCTATTAAAGCTTGATGCTAATTGACCAATTTCATCTGCACGATCAATATCTAGAACTGTATCAAATTTTTCATGTGCTAGCTGTTGAGTGGCTGCTGTTAACTTCGTAATGGGGCGAATTAATGCTTTAGCAAATAGTAGCATGGCAAGAAGACTCAGTACTGTCATAACCAACATTAATCCTGCAAGTATTGTATGCACCTCAGAAAACAATAAACGAATATCTGGTCTTATGAATAGTGCATAGGACTTACTTTCATAGGTAAATGGCACACCAATTGTATTATTCAGTTCGTTAGCAAAAAATCCTGTTACAAAGGTTTCTTTAGGAAAATCTCGCATACCATGATAGGTTTGCCCATTTAAAACATGCTCCACAACAGATGTTGACAATGTTTTATCACGATATGGACCGCCAAAAAAATGCCCCTCCTCACCAGTTGTCACATATATTTGATAGCCGATTTCACCCAAGGTTGTTAGATAGCTATTTAAATCTTCTGGTTTGTTTGTCTCAATATAATGCACAATATCCTGTGCTATGCTAACGTTTTTCGCATCATTTTTTTCTTTTACAACTTGATGGTAATAGGTATTCGTTACCAAAAAGCCCATACATAAGCTTCCGATCATTACTAGCATTGTTGTTACAACAAATTTACTATATAACGTTTTCATGTTGTTTCCTCTAGCTTATAGCCAACACCTCTTACTGTTGTAATTTCAACAGCCGTGTCATATCGGTTTAATCTTTCACGAATCCGCTTCACATGCGTATTTAACGTTTGCTCATCTCCATCATAGTCATAGCCCCATACTTGTTCCATAATATAGCTGCGAGTAAATACTTGATGGGGGCGTGATGCTAACAAAGCCAGTAATTCAAATTCCTTTAAAGGTAATATAAGTGTATTTTCCCCTATTACAACCTCAAAGCTTCGTCGGTCAATTACTAGTTTACCTACTTGAATAGTTACTTGATTTTTTTTATCAAATCTCCTCAAAATTGCAGCTATACGAAATAATAATTCCTTTGGTTCAAAGGGCTTTACAACATAATCGTCAGATCCTGCTAAAAAGCCACGTTCTTTATCCTCTAGCTCACCTTTTGCTGTTAATAATAAAACAGGAATATCATAATCTTGAGTTAAATACTCTGTTAGTGTAAAACCATCCATTCCTGGCATCATCACATCGACTACAGCTAAATCAGGCAGATTCCCTTCGAGTAAGGCTAGTGCCTGCTTTGCATTTTCAGCAAGTAGCACTTGGTAGCCTTCCTTTGTAAGATAAATATTGACTAGCTGTAAAATATGAACGTCATCATCGACAACAAGGATCTTCATCTGCCCACCTCCAGTTAATAAGAAAAAATCCGATCATATAGAACGAATTTTTTCATCACAAATTACTATTATTTTATAACGAAAATATAGAAATCAACAGCAATAAGAGAAAAGGTAAACCAATCACAATATAGCCTCTAGGATTGGCAAGGTTCATGGTCCATCCTACCCCGAAGCGTTTCTCCACAAAAACGGATGGGTCTTGTCGATTCATATAAATTAAGCCGCCCTTCCAATAACGATCCTCATCCACGTCCATTACCTGGGAATCTATATTTGCTTCATAGCGTACTTTATGTTTATACTTTTTCACCACATATATCAGTAATGAACCCAGCAAAACAACTAAGAACAAAATAAATACTGGTAATAGCTTATAGCCTACTGTCATAGAAGGATAGATGTTGCTTAATTGTAAAATTGTTAATAAAGCTGTTAACGCAGAACTTATCAGTAGTATTTGCCAACTCATGTATTTTCGTGTTTTTAGCTGATCCTCCAACGATTCCTCTTTGCGATTTACAGCTAATTTAATTGCAGAACGTTTAATGGAGTCGGTAATTCCCCACATCATACATTGCATCATTAGCATTACCAATGGCAGTGAAATAGCCGTAAAATAGGTCTTGTTTCTCCAGGCATCGGCTTCGCCACTTGGCCCCCAATGTACTGCTATATCATTTGGCATGAGATCATAATGAAGGTATGTGTAAATGATCAAAAATACGGATATTCCTAATGGTACAGCAAAAAAAGACCAAGGAAGCATTTCATCACGACTTCTTGCAGTTAAATCCACTGCCCGTACTTGTTTAATATTTGCACCCCACTGCTCTTGTTTTTTCAACTTCGATACCTTTTGATGATTTATCCAATACAACGCCATACTTACTGTAAGCATACTAAACAAACAGCTTAATAAAACAATACTTTGAATAGCTTCAGAAGGAGCAAATTGATTGTAACTTATAATCATGATGATTAGAAAAACTATCCCTGTTCCCCCTACGAACTGCACATACTGTTTTTTCAACTGAGCTAAGATGGGATGCTTAATAATTTGATCAGGCACTGTGACTCCAAAAACGATAGTCTCTCTTACAATATAGGGAACGACTATTTGCAAAGCTAATGTCATGATGTAAATGGTTATAAAAACGCCAAGTAGCATTTTGCTACACTCCCTCTGCTGGAATTTGCAAATCAGCAAATACTTTTTTCATCATGTGCTCAATTTGGTCAGCTGTTGCGCCGAGCACCATTCCTTCTGCCACAACAGGTTTTAAATTCTTTTCGATTTGTCGTAGTTGCTCAGGTGATAAAGCTCTCTCCTCTGCTGAACTTATAATAGCTCCAGATTTTGGCCGAATGGTAATAATCCCTTTCGCCTCTAATTCATGATAACTCTTATTAACAGTATGCATATTAACACCTAAATCGGCAGCTAAACTCCGCACAGACGGCAAAGTATCACCTGGCTTCATTTCTCCTCTAGCAATTCCTTCGATAATTTGACGTGTTACCTGCTCATAAATAGGTACGTCTGATTGAAATTCTATTTGAATAAACATGTTTATCAGCTCCACATTTGTTATACAACTAATATAACAAATTTCTCTCCACCTTGCATGAGATTCAAATGTTTAAATGGGGGAATTTTTTATGGTTTCAATAAACCTTTGCACAAGTAAATTCTGCTTCTCATTATTCCTTGTACAAATTGCAATTTTATGTTTAATGGCATGTATATCCTTCACATAAACTCTCGCCAATTGCCCACTCTCTACATACTCTCTAACCGCAAGAGAAGAAATAAAATTTGCACCATAGCCCGCCATGACTGAGCGAATGGTTTCATGAATACCATTAAATTGGAGTGCGATATTTGGTGGTCTCACTTGGTATGTTTGACATAATGAGAAAAGATGCTCCCTCATCGAACTACCTACTTCTCTCATAATAAAAGGCTCCTGAAACATTTCAACTAATGTAATAGATTGATGTGCATAGCGATGATTTGGCGATACTACAAACCATAATTCATCCTCATATAATTCCTCCCACTCTATTTCCTTAGGTCTTTCAGACATTCCCCCACCGTAAATAGCCATATCCGCTTTATAGTTTATTAACTGTTCAAAGGCATCCTTTGTGTTGGTTGTTGTAATCATTAAATTCGCCTGTTCATTAGCAGCCTTGAAAGTAGCCGCCCATTTAGGAATTAAAAAATTAGCAGGTAAGAAAGTTGCAACAATGTGTAAATTCCCAGTTCTTGCAAGTCGATAATCTTCTATAAATGTTTCAATATGTTGCTCAAGAGCAATAAGATTTTGAGCTTTTTCTGCTAGTGTCACACCGAATTCAGTAAAAGTACTACACCACGTCCCTGTTGTTGAAATAGCTGGACTCCAATTTCATGTTCAAAACGTTTGATTTGACTTGAAACTGCAGGTTGACTTATGCATAGCATTTCTGCAGCTTTTGTAAAACTGCCTGTAACCGCAACTTGATAAAACAATTTTAAGCCATGACTATTCATGATTTAACCTCAATTCATAATCTTTAGTTATGTATTAATAATAATAATATATTTTTATTATGATTCATTCTATCATACACTTGATTGGCAAGCTTGCACTTTAAAGCATAATGAAATGAGGACTGTATAATGACAGAATTAAATGTTTGGCAATACGTAGATGACTATTTCATGACTAAGCTCCTTTCAGAAAACGAACATCTTAATACTGCACTACAGGCTAATAAAGCTGCAGGTATTCCAGAGATTGATGTATCTCCTACTCAAGGGAGACTATTATATTTACTCGCAAAAATGAAAAGTGCGGTAAATATTTTAGAGATCGGCACACTTGGAGGCTATAGCAGTATTTGTTTAGCCCAAGCTCTTCCTCAGGCAGGAAAAGTTGTGACATTAGAAATTAATGAAGAGTACGCCAAAGTTGCCAAGCAAAATATAGCGAATGCAGGGTATGGACCAAAGGTTGAGGTCATTGTAGGAAATGCCCTAGATACATTACCAAACTTAAAAAACGCTGGACTATTATTTGACTTTATCTTTATTGATGCTGATAAACCTAATAACCCCGCTTACTTGAAGTGGGCTTTAAAATTAGCAAAATCTGGCGCTCTTATCATTGCAGATAATGTTGTACGTAATGGTGAGGTAACTAATGAAAATAGTGAGGATGAACGTGTTAGAGGCGTACAAGAATTTATAGATTTAGTAAAAGCAAACCCAAGAATTGAAGCAACGGCTATACAAACAGTGGGTGTCAAAGGGTATGACGGCTTTGTACTAGCCGTAGTAAATTAGCATAGAAAAACCGCGTAACTAAAAAAGTAGTTACGCGGATGTACTATATAAAAGATGCCTTACTGCTCCCCATCTAAGCTAGTAAGACATCTTTACCCCTTAAAATCTCTTAACTTTTATTTATAGACCCCTTTTAATTCAATCGTGCTCATCTCTCTAAACGGGGGAACAGACCCCGTCACGTTATGTTAGTGGAATAGGCTGGATTGTACTCGAGTGCAATCCTTAGATAGTTATTAGGAAAGTTTGATATGTTGGATAGTAGACTTGTATTTTACGCTAATTTTTCATACCCTGGAAGTGTCAAGAATTCCGCAAATTCATCTTGTTCAATTAAGGATTTAAACAGTTCAGCAGCTTCTTCATAGCGACCACTGTTATAAGCTTGTTCCCCAACAGCCTCTTTAATTTTCACAAGTTCTTCTTCCAATATTTCTAAAACAAATGCTAGTGTAATACCACGTCCATCATCTAAGATTCCTTTCGGATGACGGATCCATTGCCATACTTGTGTACGAGAGATTTCTGCTGTTGCAGCATCCTCCATCAAGTTATTAATTGGTGCAGCTCCGTTACCTCGAAGCCATGAAGCAATATATTGTACACCAACACTACAGTTAATACGTAGACCTTCAATTGTTATTGTTCCTTCTGGTACAGCTACTAAATCTTCGGCAGATACTTGTACATCCTCACGCTTTTTATGAATTTGGTTAGGCGTTGTCATAATAGCATCAAATTGCTCCATCGCTGTTGCAACCATACCAGGATGTGCTACCCATGTACCGTCGTGCCCCTCTGTTGCCTCACGACGTTTATCTTCTGCCACCTTTGCAAATGCCACTGCATTCGCCTCATCGTCATTTTTAACTGGAATTTGAGCTGCCATTCCGCCCATTGCTGGTGCATTTCGCTTGTGACATGTTTGAATACATAAAGATGTATAGGCTTTCATAAAAGGTACTGTCATCGTTACTTGCCCACGGTCTGGCAAAATAACATCAGCTTGATTGCGTAGACGCTTAATATAGCTGAAAATATAATCCCAACGACCGCAATTCAAACCAGCTGAATGTTCACGTAGCTCATATAAAATTTCATCCATCTCAAACGCTGCTAAAATCGTTTCGATTAATACAGTAGCTTTTATTGTCCCCTGTGGAATACCAATATAATCTTGAGCAAACACAAAGACATCATTCCATAGTCGAGCCTCTAAATGGCTTTCAAGTTTTGGTAGATAGAAATATGGCCCTGTACCTTGTGCAAGTGCGTTTTTGGCATTGTGGAATAGATATAAACCGAAGTCAAAGAAACTGCCAGAAATCGGCTCTCCATCCACCAGGACATGTTTCTCAAGCAAGTGTAGACCTCGTGGACGAACTAACAGCACTGCTGTCTCATCATTTAATTTATATGTTTTACCATTGGATTCTTGTGTAAACTCAATCGTCTTATTAATAGCATCACGCATATTAATTTGACCGCCAATCATATTTTCCCATGTCGGAGAAGATGCATCTTCAAAGCATGCCATGAACATTTTTGCTCCAGAATTTAACGCATTAATAACCATTTTCCGATCAACTGGCCCTGTAATTTCAACACGGCGATCTTGCAAGTCGTTTGGAAGTGGTGCGATTACCCAATCACCTTCCCGAATATGCTTTGTCTCTGGTAGGAAATCCAGCTTCTCTCCCGCATCAAGTCGTTTTTGGCGTTCTTGTCGAGCCTCCAACAGCTCCTTGCGACGAGCATCAAATTTTTCGTGCAGAGCAAGAACAAATTCAAGAGCTTCAGGTGTCAAAATTTCATTAGTTTGCTCATTTTGTTCTCCAACAATTTTAAGCTTACCTGTCGTTGCTTGTTCCATTAGCTGTTTACCCACCTTTGCCATTTTAGTTTCGTCATCCTCCGCTTTAGGAGGAGCGGAGGAGACTATTCTATGATTATGAATTTAGGAAAACACGTATTTAAACTACGACTTATACAAACTGTTCTGTTTCAGTAGAACCTGCCATTGCTGTTGTAGAAGAAGTACCGCCAGAGATAACTTGAGAGATTTCATCAAAGTATCCAGTACCTACTTCGCGTTGGTGACGTGTAGCTGTATAGCCTTTAGACTCAGAAGCAAATTCTGCTTGTTGTAGCTTAGAATATGCAGCCATACCATTATCTTTATAGTCATGAGCAAGCTCAAACATAGAGTGGTTAAGTGCATGGAAACCTGCTAAAGTAACGAATTGGAATTTGTAACCCAACTTACCAAGTTCACGTTGATACTCTGCAATTTCTTCTTCTGAAAGATTTGCCTTCCAGTTGAATGAAGGTGAGCAGTTGTATGCAAGCATTTTACCTGGGAACTCAGCATGAATAGCTTCAGCAAATTCTCTAGCTTCTTCAAGTGATGGTTTAGAAGTTTCACACCAAATTAAATCTGCATATGGAGCGTAAGCTAAACCACGAGCAATTGCTTGTTTGATTCCAGCTTTTGTACGGAAGAAGCCTTCAGGTGTGCGTTCACCAGTGATGAATTCTGCATCACGTGGATCAATATCTGATGTAACCATATCAGCAGCATCAGCATCTGTACGTGCAATTAAAATTGTATCTACACCCATAACATCTGTTGCTAAACGTGCAGCTACTAAGTTACGAACAGCATTTTGTGTTGGAAGTAATACTTTACCTCCAAGGTGTCCACATTTCTTTTCAGATGCTAATTGATCTTCTAAGTGAACACCCGCTGCTCCTGCTTCAATCATACCTTTTACAAGCTCGAATACGTTTAGAGGCCCACCAAAACCTGCTTCTGCGTCTGCTACGATTGGCGCGAACCAATCAAATTGATCAACACGTCCTTCAGCATGATCAATTTGATCTGCACGTTGAAGCGCTTGATTAATTCGTTTTACTACTGCTGGTACAGAGTTAGCTGGATATAATGATTGGTCAGGATACATTTGACCAGACAGGTTTGCATCAGCAGCTACTTGCCAGCCTGATAGATAGATAGCCTTTAATCCAGCTTTTACTTGTTGTACTGCCTGATTCCCCGTTAATGCCCCCAATGCATTGATAAACGGTTCCTCATGTAATGAATTCCAAAGTCGAGTAGCACCTTTTTGTGCTAGTGTTTGTTCAATTACTACTGTCCCCTGTAATTTAACAACTTCTTCAGCTGAATATGTGCGTTCAATACCAGCCCAACGTGGGTTTTCAGCCCATTGTTTTTCTAAAGCTTCGATTCTTTCTTGACGAGTTGACATATTGAAATTCCACCTTCCCCTTTGTGTACAATATACTCTGTTAAAAAACTTTTAATTATCTGTTCCATAACAGGTTTATTTGTTGTAAATTAATATATAACAGACTATTTGAATTTTCATTATTTTTCGATAAAAGATCAAATTTTAAGGATAAAACTACCTTTTTTGACGATGAAATTTGGAAGACTGTTTACAAACAAGGGGGATATTCACAATGAACAATGAGTTAAATTCTTTCGTAAAAGATATTTCGCAACAATATATTTTTATGTTGAAAGACTGGATACCTGCTGATTCATCCATTGCTATTGCTGTTGAAAATGCTTATGTTTATTTTCACTCTGGTCACCAAAGTATTCATTTAGAGATAGGTCAACAAGTATTACCTGGGAGTATTGCCGACCAAGTGTTAAAGACTCAAAAAAAAACAGATGCTATTTTAGATAATTCCCTTTTCGATACGCCATATTATGGCATTGGTTATCCCATATACATTCAAAATAAGCCTGCTGCTCTCGTCATTGTCCTACCGTCATCATTTACAGCAAAAAGAGCAGAACCATTTCAATTTTTAACTGGAAAGCAAGAGGAGGAATGGAATCCTGTAGCAATTAATAAAATATCTCATATTGAAAGCCTACAGAAAAAAACATGGTTTTATGTAGAGGGGGATCAGTATAAAACAAGTATTACACTTAAAGAACTTCAATTACGATTACCATCATATTTTATTCGTATCCATAGATCTTACATTGTAAATATACATTTCATAAAAAAAATGGCACGTGATTTAACGTCAAATTTTATTGTCACTTTAATTGATGGAAGTGAGTTACCAGTAAGTCAATCTTATTTAAATGATCTTCGGAGTGCTCTTGAGTTTTAGTATATACGGCTGTCTTTTTCCGGGGACAGCCTACTTTAAACTATCTTCTTAATTTGAGACAACAAAAAAGCAAAAAAGATCAGAGAATTTATTCTCTGATCTTTCTTTTGCCTAGCGACGTCCTACTCTCACAGGGGGAAGCCCCCAACTACCATCGGCGCTAAAGAGCTTAACTTCCGTGTTCGGTATGGGAACGGGTGTGACCTCTTTGCCATCATCACTAGACTTTGTATTTAATTGAAAGATTTGTTCTTTCAAAACTGGATAAACGGTGCATTGAATGTTTTAAACTTTTTTGGTTAAGTCCTCGATCGATTAGTATTCGTCAGCTCCATGTGTCACCACACTTCCACCTCGAACCTATCTACCTCATCGTCTTTGAGGGATCTTACTTACTTGCGTAATGGGAAATCTCATCTTGAGGGGGGCTTCATGCTTAGATGCTTTCAGCACTTATCCCGTCCACACATAGCTACCCAGCGATGCCTTTGGCAAGACAACTGGTACACCAGCGGTGTGTCCATCCCGGTCCTCTCGTACTAAGGACAGCTCCTCTCAAATTTCCTACGCCCACGACGGATAGGGACCGAACTGTCTCACGACGTTCTGAACCCAGCTCGCGTACCGCTTTAATGGGCGAACAGCCCAACCCTTGGGACCGACTACAGCCCCAGGATGCGATGAGCCGACATCGAGGTGCCAAACCTCCCCGTCGATGTGGACTCTTGGGGGAGATAAGCCTGTTATCCCCGGGGTAGCTTTTATCCGTTGAGCGATGGCCCTTCCATGCGGAACCACCGGATCACTAAGCCCGTCTTTCGACCCTGCTCGACTTGTAGGTCTCGCAGTCAAGCTCCCTTGTGCCTTTACACTCTACGAATGATTTCCAACCATTCTGAGGGAACCTTTGGGCGCCTCCGTTACCTTTTAGGAGGCGACCGCCCCAGTCAAACTGTCCGCCTGACACTGTCTCCTGCCCCGCTAAGGGGCATGGGTTAGAATTTCAATACAACCAGGGTAGTATCCCACCGACGCCTCCTTCGAAGCTGGCGCTCCGAGATCTCTGGCTCCTACCTATCCTGTACAAGTTGTACCAAAATTCAATATCAGGCTACAGTAAAGCTCCACGGGGTCTTTCCGTCCTGTCGCGGGTAACCTGCATCTTCACAGGTACTATAATTTCACCGAGTCTCTCGTTGAGACAGTGCCCAGATCGTTACGCCTTTCGTGCGGGTCGGAACTTACCCGACAAGGAATTTCGCTACCTTAGGACCGTTATAGTTACGGCCGCCGTTTACTGGGGCTTCAATTCGCAGCTTCGCTTGCGCTAACCACTCCTCTTAACCTTCCAGCACCGGGCAGGCGTCAGCCCCTATACGTCACCTTACGGTTTTGCAGAGACCTGTGTTTTTGCTAAACAGTCGCCTGGGCCTATTCACTGCGGCTCTCATGCGCTTGCACGCTCAAGAGCACCCCTTCTCCCGAAGTTACGGGGTCATTTTGCCGAGTTCCTTAACGAGAGTTCTCTCGCACACCTTAGGATTCTCTCCTCGACTACCTGTGTCGGTTTGCGGTACGGGCACCTCTCACCTCGATAGAGGCTTTTCTTGGCAGTGTGAAATCAGGAACTTCGTCCATACGGACTCGCCATCACAGCTCAACGTTACAGTGTGCGGATTTGCCTACACACACGCCTTACTGCTTGGACGCGCACAACCAACGGCGCGCTTACCCTATCCTACTGCGTCCCCCCATTTCTCAAACGGTGAGGAGGTGGTACAGGAATATCAACCTGTTGTCCATCGCCTACGCCTATCGGCCTCGGCTTAGGTCCCGACTAACCCTGAGCGGACGAGCCTTCCTCAGGAAACCTTAGTCATACGGTGGACGGGATTCTCACCCGTCTTTCGCTACTCATACCGGCATTCTCACTTCTAAGCGCTCCACCAGTCCTTCCGATCTGACTTCAACGCACTTAGAACGCTCTCCTACCACTGACATCATAGATGTCAATCCACAGCTTCGGTGAATCGTTTAGCCCCGATACATTTTCGGCGCAGCGTCACTCGACCAGTGAGCTATTACGCACTCTTTAAATGATGGCTGCTTCTAAGCCAACATCCTGGTTGTCTGTGCAACGCCACATCCTTTTCCACTTAACGATTACTTTGGGACCTTAGCTGGTGGTCTGGGCTGTTTCCCTTTTGACTACGGATCTTATCACTCGCAGTCTGACTCCCGTGTATAAATATCTGGCATTCGGAGTTTGTCTGAATTCGGTAAACCGGGATGGCCCCCTAGTCCAAACAGTGCTCTACCTCCAGTATTCTCATCACGAGGCTAGCCCTAAAGCTATTTCGGAGAGAACCAGCTATCTCCAAGTTCGATTGGAATTTCTCCGCTACCCACACCTCATCCCCGCACTTTTCAACGTGCGTGGGTTCGGGCCTCCAGTAAGTGTTACCTCACCTTCACCCTGGACATGGGTAGATCACCTGGTTTCGGGTCTACGACCACGTACTATTTCGCCCTATTCAGACTCGCTTTCGCTGCGGCTCCGCCTTCTAAAGCTTAACCTTGCACGTAATCGTAACTCGCCGGTTCATTCTACAAAAGGCACGCTATCACCCATTAACGGGCTCTAACTACTTGTAGGCACACGGTTTCAGGATCTCTTTCACTCCCCTTCCGGGGTGCTTTTCACCTTTCCCTCACGGTACTGGTTCACTATCGGTCACTAGGTAGTATTTAGCCTTGGGAGATGGTCCTCCCGGATTCCGACGGAATTTCACGTGTTCCGCCGTACTCAGGATCCACTCAGGAGAGAACGAACTTTCGACTACAGGGCTTTTACCTGCTCTGGCGGACCTTTCCAAGTCGCTTCATCTAACTCGCTCTTTTGTAACTCCGTATAGAGTGTCCTACAACCCCAAGAGGCAAGCCTCTTGGTTTGGGCTCTTCCCGTTTCGCTCGCCGCTACTCAGGGAATCGATTTTTCTTTCTCTTCCTCCAGGTACTTAGATGTTTCAGTTCCCTGGGTCTGCCTTCAAGACGCTATGTATTCACGTCAAGATACTACGCGATTAAACGTAGTGGGTTCCCCCATTCGGAAATCTCCGGATCAAAGCTCACTTACAGCTCCCCGAAGCATATCGGTGTTAGTGCCGTCCTTCTTCGGCTCCTAGTGCCAAGGCATTCGCCGTGCGCCCTTAATAACTTAACCAAGTTATTAAGCCTATAAAAAAACTTAAAAAATAAATGTATTTGTTACAATTTCAATGTCGTTTTATCCAGTTTTCAAAGAACAAAAAAATGGTGGAGCCTAGCGGGATCGAACCGCTGACCTCCTGCGTGCAAGGCAGGCGCTCTCCCAGCTGAGCTAAGGCCCCAAGAGGTATATATGGTGGGCCTAAATGGACTCGAACCATCGACCTCACGCTTATCAGGCGTGCGCTCTAACCAGCTGAGCTATAGGCCCTCTTGGAAGTTTTATTAAATTTCATAAACCTTCAAAACTGAACGCAAAACGTAATCTTACAAACCCAAGGTTTGTATTCCGAAATAATCCTTAGAAAGGAGGTGATCCAGCCGCACCTTCCGATACGGCTACCTTGTTACGACTTCACCCCAATCATCTATCCCACCTTCGGCGGCTGGCTCCAAAAGGTTACCTCACCGACTTCGGGTGTTACAAACTCTCGTGGTGTGACGGGCGGTGTGTACAAGGCCCGGGAACGTATTCACCGCGGCATGCTGATCCGCGATTACTAGCGATTCCGGCTTCATGTAGGCGAGTTGCAGCCTACAATCCGAACTGAGAACGACTTTATCGGATTAGCTCCCTCTCGCGAGTTGGCAACCGTTTGTATCGTCCATTGTAGCACGTGTGTAGCCCAGGTCATAAGGGGCATGATGATTTGACGTCATCCCCACCTTCCTCCGGTTTGTCACCGGCAGTCACCTTAGAGTGCCCAACTAAATGATGGCAACTAAGATCAAGGGTTGCGCTCGTTGCGGGACTTAACCCAACATCTCACGACACGAGCTGACGACAACCATGCACCACCTGTCACCGTTGCCCCCGAAGGGGAAACTATATCTCTACAGTGGTCAACGGGATGTCAAGACCTGGTAAGGTTCTTCGCGTTGCTTCGAATTAAACCACATGCTCCACCGCTTGTGCGGGCCCCCGTCAATTCCTTTGAGTTTCAGTCTTGCGACCGTACTCCCCAGGCGGAGTGCTTAATGCGTTAGCTGCAGCACTAAGGGGCGGAAACCCCCTAACACTTAGCACTCATCGTTTACGGCGTGGACTACCAGGGTATCTAATCCTGTTTGCTCCCCACGCTTTCGCGCCTCAGCGTCAGTTACAGACCAGAAAGTCGCCTTCGCCACTGGTGTTCCTCCAAATCTCTACGCATTTCACCGCTACACTTGGAATTCCACTTTCCTCTTCTGCACTCAAGTCCCCCAGTTTCCAATGACCCTCCACGGTTGAGCCGTGGGCTTTCACATCAGACTTAAAGGACCGCCTGCGCGCGCTTTACGCCCAATAATTCCGGACAACGCTTGCCACCTACGTATTACCGCGGCTGCTGGCACGTAGTTAGCCGTGGCTTTCTAATAAGGTACCGTCAAGGTACAGCCAGTTACTACTGTACTTGTTCTTCCCTTACAACAGAGTTTTACGATCCGAAAACCTTCTTCACTCACGCGGCGTTGCTCCATCAGGCTTTCGCCCATTGTGGAAGATTCCCTACTGCTGCCTCCCGTAGGAGTCTGGGCCGTGTCTCAGTCCCAGTGTGGCCGATCACCCTCTCAGGTCGGCTACGCATCGTCGCCTTGGTGAGCCGTTACCTCACCAACTAGCTAATGCGCCGCGGGCCCATCCTATAGCGACAGCCGAAACCGTCTTTCAGTCTTTCACCATGAAGCAAAAGAGATTATTCGGTATTAGCCCCGGTTTCCCGGAGTTATCCCAAACTATAGGGTAGGTTGCCCACGTGTTACTCACCCGTCCGCCGCTAACGTCAAAGGAGCAAGCTCCTTTTCTGTTCGCTCGACTTGCATGTATTAGGCACGCCGCCAGCGTTCGTCCTGAGCCAGGATCAAACTCTCCATAAAAGAAATTTGATTAGCTCAAATTGTTTTGCTGGCATCATGTTTGATGTCCAAAATTGTGTTTCGTTCACTAACCGAAGCTAGCTACTTAAAACTTTATTGATTACGTTTTGCTTGTTCAGTTTTCAAGGTTCATGTAATTGAATTGGTGGAGCCTAGCGGGATCGAACCGCTGACCTCCTGCGTGCAAGGCAGGCGCTCTCCCAGCTGAGCTAAGGCCCCATATTTTTATTTTTAGGAAATGGTCGGGAAGACAGGATTCGAACCTGCGACCCCTTGGTCCCAAACCAAGTGCTCTACCAAGCTGAGCTACTTCCCGTTGTTCTTATGGCGCGCCCGACAGGAGTCGAACCCATAACCTTCTGATCCGTAGTCAGACGCTCTATCCAATTGAGCTACGGGCGCATTTAAAATGGTGCCGAGGACCGGAATCGAACCGGTACGGTAGTCACCTACCGCAGGATTTTAAGTCCTGTGCGTCTGCCAGTTCCGCCACCCCGGCACATTTGGAGCGGAAGACGAGGTTCGAACTCGCGACCCCCACCTTGGCAAGGTGGTGTTCTACCACTGAACTACTTCCGCATGTGCATAAGCTTTTTTTATCTGGCAATGAAAATAATGGTGCGGGTGAAGGGAGTCGAACCCCCACGCCTTGCGGCGCTAGATCCTAAGTCTAGTGCGTCTGCCAATTCCGCCACACCCGCTTATTATTATTTATAAATGGTGAGCCATGAAGGACTCGAACCTTCGACCCTCTGATTAAAAGTCAGATGCTCTACCAACTGAGCTAATGGCTCGAAAAAATGGTGCCGGCTATAGGAATCGAACCCACGACCTACTGATTACAAGTCAGTTGCTCTACCTGCTGAGCTAAACCGGCATATGGTGGAGGATGACGGGCTCGAACCGCCGACCCTCTGCTTGTAAGGCAGATGCTCTCCCAGCTGAGCTAATCCTCCTGGGTATTATGCCTAGCGACGTCCTACTCTCACAGGGGGAAACCCCCAACTACCATCGGCGCTAAAGAGCTTAACTTCCGTGTTCGGTATGGGAACGGGTGTGACCTCTTTGCCATCATCACTAGACTTATTAAAAGACAAGATTTATTATACCATATTTCAGTATAAATGCAAGCTTTTTTTAAAAGCTTACTTGTTCTTTCAAAACTGGATAAACGGTGCATTGAATGTTTCAAACTTTTTTGGTTAAGTCCTCGATCGATTAGTATTCGTCAGCTCCATGTGTCACCACACTTCCACCTCGAACCTATCTACCTCATCGTCTTTGAGGGATCTTACTTACTTGCGTAATGGGAAATCTCATCTTGAGGGGGGCTTCATGCTTAGATGCTTTCAGCACTTATCCCGTCCACACATAGCTACCCAGCGATGCCTTTGGCAAGACAACTGGTACACCAGCGGTGTGTCCATCCCGGTCCTCTCGTACTAAGGACAGCTCCTCTCAAATTTCCTACGCCCACGACGGATAGGGACCGAACTGTCTCACGACGTTCTGAACCCAGCTCGCGTACCGCTTTAATGGGCGAACAGCCCAACCCTTGGGACCGACTACAGCCCCAGGATGCGATGAGCCGACATCGAGGTGCCAAACCTCCCCGTCGATGTGGACTCTTGGGGGAGATAAGCCTGTTATCCCCGGGGTAGCTTTTATCCGTTGAGCGATGGCCCTTCCATGCGGAACCACCGGATCACTAAGCCCGTCTTTCGACCCTGCTCGACTTGTAGGTCTCGCAGTCAAGCTCCCTTGTGCCTTTACACTCTACGAATGATTTCCAACCATTCTGAGGGAACCTTTGGGCGCCTCCGTTACCTTTTAGGAGGCGACCGCCCCAGTCAAACTGTCCGCCTGACACTGTCTCCTGCCCCGCTAAGGGGCATGGGTTAGAATTTCAATACAACCAGGGTAGTATCCCACCGACGCCTCCTTCGAAGCTGGCGCTCCGAGATCTCTGGCTCCTACCTATCCTGTACAAGTTGTACCAAAATTCAATATCAGGCTACAGTAAAGCTCCACGGGGTCTTTCCGTCCTGTCGCGGGTAACCTGCATCTTCACAGGTACTATAATTTCACCGAGTCTCTCGTTGAGACAGTGCCCAGATCGTTACGCCTTTCGTGCGGGTCGGAACTTACCCGACAAGGAATTTCGCTACCTTAGGACCGTTATAGTTACGGCCGCCGTTTACTGGGGCTTCAATTCGCAGCTTCGCTTGCGCTAACCACTCCTCTTAACCTTCCAGCACCGGGCAGGCGTCAGCCCCTATACGTCACCTTACGGTTTTGCAGAGACCTGTGTTTTTGCTAAACAGTCGCCTGGGCCTATTCACTGCGGCTCTCATGCGCTTGCACGCTCAAGAGCACCCCTTCTCCCGAAGTTACGGGGTCATTTTGCCGAGTTCCTTAACGAGAGTTCTCTCGCACACCTTAGGATTCTCTCCTCGACTACCTGTGTCGGTTTGCGGTACGGGCACCTCTCACCTCGATAGAGGCTTTTCTTGGCAGTGTGAAATCAGGAACTTCGTCCATACGGACTCGCCATCACAGCTCAACGTTACAGTGTGCGGATTTGCCTACACACACGCCTTACTGCTTGGACGCGCACAACCAACGGCGCGCTTACCCTATCCTACTGCGTCCCCCCATTTCTCAAACGGTGAGGAGGTGGTACAGGAATATCAACCTGTTGTCCATCGCCTACGCCTATCGGCCTCGGCTTAGGTCCCGACTAACCCTGAGCGGACGAGCCTTCCTCAGGAAACCTTAGTCATACGGTGGACGGGATTCTCACCCGTCTTTCGCTACTCATACCGGCATTCTCACTTCTAAGCGCTCCACCAGTCCTTCCGATCTGACTTCAACGCACTTAGAACGCTCTCCTACCACTGACATCATAGATGTCAATCCACAGCTTCGGTGAATCGTTTAGCCCCGATACATTTTCGGCGCAGCGTCACTCGACCAGTGAGCTATTACGCACTCTTTAAATGATGGCTGCTTCTAAGCCAACATCCTGGTTGTCTGTGCAACGCCACATCCTTTTCCACTTAACGATTACTTTGGGACCTTAGCTGGTGGTCTGGGCTGTTTCCCTTTTGACTACGGATCTTATCACTCGCAGTCTGACTCCCGTGTATAAATATCTGGCATTCGGAGTTTGTCTGAATTCGGTAAACCGGGATGGCCCCCTAGTCCAAACAGTGCTCTACCTCCAGTATTCTCATCACGAGGCTAGCCCTAAAGCTATTTCGGAGAGAACCAGCTATCTCCAAGTTCGATTGGAATTTCTCCGCTACCCACACCTCATCCCCGCACTTTTCAACGTGCGTGGGTTCGGGCCTCCAGTAAGTGTTACCTCACCTTCACCCTGGACATGGGTAGATCACCTGGTTTCGGGTCTACGACCACGTACTATTTCGCCCTATTCAGACTCGCTTTCGCTGCGGCTCCGCCTTCTAAAGCTTAACCTTGCACGTAATCGTAACTCGCCGGTTCATTCTACAAAAGGCACGCTATCACCCATTAACGGGCTCTAACTACTTGTAGGCACACGGTTTCAGGATCTCTTTCACTCCCCTTCCGGGGTGCTTTTCACCTTTCCCTCACGGTACTGGTTCACTATCGGTCACTAGGTAGTATTTAGCCTTGGGAGATGGTCCTCCCGGATTCCGACGGAATTTCACGTGTTCCGCCGTACTCAGGATCCACTCAGGAGAGAACGAACTTTCGACTACAGGGCTTTTACCTGCTCTGGCGGACCTTTCCAAGTCGCTTCATCTAACTCGCTCTTTTGTAACTCCGTATAGAGTGTCCTACAACCCCAAGAGGCAAGCCTCTTGGTTTGGGCTCTTCCCGTTTCGCTCGCCGCTACTCAGGGAATCGATTTTTCTTTCTCTTCCTCCAGGTACTTAGATGTTTCAGTTCCCTGGGTCTGCCTTCAAGACGCTATGTATTCACGTCAAGATACTACGCGATTAAACGTAGTGGGTTCCCCCATTCGGAAATCTCCGGATCAAAGCTCACTTACAGCTCCCCGAAGCATATCGGTGTTAGTGCCGTCCTTCTTCGGCTCCTAGTGCCAAGGCATTCGCCGTGCGCCCTTAATAACTTAACCAAGTTATTAAGCCTATAAAAAAACTTAAAAAATAAATGTGTTTGTTACAATTTCAATGTCGTTTTATCCAGTTTTCAAAGAACAAGTTTTGAAGTGTTTCATTCAGAAGAATGAACCTTCAAAACTGAACGCAAAACGTAATCTTACAAACCCAAGGTTTGTATTCCGAAATAATCCTTAGAAAGGAGGTGATCCAGCCGCACCTTCCGATACGGCTACCTTGTTACGACTTCACCCCAATCATCTATCCCACCTTCGGCGGCTGGCTCCAAAAGGTTACCTCACCGACTTCGGGTGTTACAAACTCTCGTGGTGTGACGGGCGGTGTGTACAAGGCCCGGGAACGTATTCACCGCGGCATGCTGATCCGCGATTACTAGCGATTCCGGCTTCATGTAGGCGAGTTGCAGCCTACAATCCGAACTGAGAACGACTTTATCGGATTAGCTCCCTCTCGCGAGTTGGCAACCGTTTGTATCGTCCATTGTAGCACGTGTGTAGCCCAGGTCATAAGGGGCATGATGATTTGACGTCATCCCCACCTTCCTCCGGTTTGTCACCGGCAGTCACCTTAGAGTGCCCAACTAAATGATGGCAACTAAGATCAAGGGTTGCGCTCGTTGCGGGACTTAACCCAACATCTCACGACACGAGCTGACGACAACCATGCACCACCTGTCACCGTTGCCCCCGAAGGGGAAACTATATCTCTACAGTGGTCAACGGGATGTCAAGACCTGGTAAGGTTCTTCGCGTTGCTTCGAATTAAACCACATGCTCCACCGCTTGTGCGGGCCCCCGTCAATTCCTTTGAGTTTCAGTCTTGCGACCGTACTCCCCAGGCGGAGTGCTTAATGCGTTAGCTGCAGCACTAAGGGGCGGAAACCCCCTAACACTTAGCACTCATCGTTTACGGCGTGGACTACCAGGGTATCTAATCCTGTTTGCTCCCCACGCTTTCGCGCCTCAGCGTCAGTTACAGACCAGAAAGTCGCCTTCGCCACTGGTG
The DNA here is from genome assembly GCF_027557635.1 of Lysinibacillus sp. JK80. Lineage (NCBI taxonomy): Bacteria > Bacillati > Bacillota > Bacilli > Caryophanales > Bacillaceae > Lysinibacillus > Lysinibacillus sp. JK80. The sequence goes on from NZ_CP058997.1 coordinate 2,975,042, forward strand.
TTCCTCCAAATCTCTACGCATTTCACCGCTACACTTGGAATTCCACTTTCCTCTTCTGCACTCAAGTCCCCCAGTTTCCAATGACCCTCCACGGTTGAGCCGTGGGCTTTCACATCAGACTTAAAGGACCGCCTGCGCGCGCTTTACGCCCAATAATTCCGGACAACGCTTGCCACCTACGTATTACCGCGGCTGCTGGCACGTAGTTAGCCGTGGCTTTCTAATAAGGTACCGTCAAGGTACAGCCAGTTACTACTGTACTTGTTCTTCCCTTACAACAGAGTTTTACGATCCGAAAACCTTCTTCACTCACGCGGCGTTGCTCCATCAGGCTTTCGCCCATTGTGGAAGATTCCCTACTGCTGCCTCCCGTAGGAGTCTGGGCCGTGTCTCAGTCCCAGTGTGGCCGATCACCCTCTCAGGTCGGCTACGCATCGTCGCCTTGGTGAGCCGTTACCTCACCAACTAGCTAATGCGCCGCGGGCCCATCCTATAGCGACAGCCGAAACCGTCTTTCAGTCTTTCACCATGAAGCAAAAGAGATTATTCGGTATTAGCCCCGGTTTCCCGGAGTTATCCCAAACTATAGGGTAGGTTGCCCACGTGTTACTCACCCGTCCGCCGCTAACGTCAAAGGAGCAAGCTCCTTTTCTGTTCGCTCGACTTGCATGTATTAGGCACGCCGCCAGCGTTCGTCCTGAGCCAGGATCAAACTCTCCATAAAAGAAATTTGATTAGCTCAAATTGTTTTGCTGGCATCATGTTTGATGTCCAAAATTTTTGTTTTGTTCACTAGCAAAACTAGCTACTTAAAACTTTATTGATTACGTTTTGCTTGTTCAGTTTTCAAGGTTCATTTAGCAACCATCTCTCGACAGCAACTTTTAAATTATAACATTTCTTCACTTCGTTGTCAACATTTTTTTAAAATGTTTTTTCAAATCAGCGGAGACAACTTTTAAATTATATTATAATCAATTATTCATGTCAACATCTTTTTTTCAAATTGTTTTTGAAGTTCAATGTTGTTGATTGCATCGTCTTAACGACAAGTAATAATTTATCACGTTAGAAAAAACTTCGCAAGTGTTTTTTATACAAAATCTAATTTAATTTAACAAACTTGCTTTAATAAGCAAATTTGTGTATTTACGAGAATCGTAAATCATAGTATCTTTCCTTATTTATTATTTGTTTTACTATACATCTCTTTCTATTAAATCTCAATATCTTAAATTAAAATACTACTTACTTTTCAAGTTAAATATAGCTCATAAAACTTAGTGTAAAATTACTTCCTAAATAAAACTACAAATCCACTTAGTTGTTTAGGTCAAAGAAGGTTTTTAAAAATTGCATTATGAAAATAAGCAGGCGCTAAAGTAGAAGTACTTTAGCGCCTGCTTATTTCTAATAGTCCCTATTTTATTTCATTACCTTGAGGGTCAACTATATTTAAGCACCACAAGAAGTTATCCCATGCAGAATACCAGCCACTAAAGATTTCAGAAGAATCGTCCCAACGAACATCAAATTTCTTATGGCCATCTATTTCTACTAAATATAAAGTAAGATTCTCGTCTTTTTTAGCAACGACTAATTTCATACCATGCTCGAGCTCTTCCTCCGTAAATGGAACATCAGAAACAGAACGTAATTGTGCCTGTTCAAATACTTGTTTGTTAATAATTTTGTAATTCATTATAAGCCCCCAATAAAATACTTCTTTTTATACTTATTATATTTGATTTGAAAAACATAGAACTATAAAAGTATAACCTAAATATAATCTACGTTTAAACAACTTAATTTTTTTCATTGAGCAAAAAGAAGAGAACTCACCTATCCTGTGAATTCTCCTCTTAATTCATTGAATGCTCTTTAGCAGCTCTATAAAGAGCCTACGCAGTAATTTATTTTGTAATATGACGCATTGTTGGGAACAATAATACATCACGAATTGATGGTGAATTTGTTAGTAGCATAATTAAACGGTCAATACCTATACCTAAACCACCTGTTGGAGGCATACCGTATTCTAATGCTTCAATGAAATCATTGTCCATTTCATGTGCCTCATCATTACCTGCTTCTTTTTCTGCTAATTGTGCTTCAAAGCGTTGGCGTTGGTCGATAGGGTCATTTAACTCTGTGAAGGCATTGGCGTGCTCACGACGAACGATAAATAACTCAAAGCGATCTGTAAAACGCTCGTCCTCTGGATTTTTCTTCGCAAGAGGTGAGATTTCTACAGGGTGACCATATACAAATGTAGGCTGTACAAGCGTCTCTTCTACTTTCTGTTCGAAGAATTCATTGATAATATGACCTACTTCGTGAACATCCTTCACTTCAACTCCATGCTCTTTAGCAAGTGCTTGTGCTTGTTCTTTTGTCATCGGCTGCCAGAAGTCTACACCTGTTGCCTCTTTTACAGCGTCAACCATATGAACTCGTTTCCAGCCTACAGCAAGGTTGATTTCATCTTCACCATATTGAACAGAAGTTGTACCGAGAACTTCTTGAGCAACATGTGCAATAAGGTTTTCAGTTAGAGACATGATATCTTGATAATCAGCATATGCTTCATATAGTTCAATCATTGTAAATTCAGGGTTGTGGCGTGTAGAAATCCCTTCATTACGGAACACACGTCCGATCTCGTAAACTTTCTCTAAACCACCAACTATTAAACGTTTTAAATGCAATTCGATGGCAATTCGCATATATAATTCCATATCAAGGGCATTGTGATGCGTAATAAATGGACGAGCTGCTGCGCCACCTGCAATTGTGTGAAGCATTGGTGTTTCTACTTCTAAGTATCCAGCATTATCTAAATAATTTCGGATTGCACGAATAATTTTCGAACGCGTGATAAATGTCTTTTTGCTATCTTCGTTTGTCATTAAATCTAGATAACGTTGACGATAACGTTGCTCAACATCCTGTAAGCCGTGGAATTTCTCTGGCATAGGACGTAGCGCTTTTGTAAGGAATGTGAATTCCTCAGCCTTTACAGAAAGTTCTCCCACTTGTGTACGGAACACGTTACCACGCACACCCACGATATCTCCTAAATCAGCTTGTTTAAATAATTCATACGCTTCTTCGCCTACATGATCTTGACGAACATAAATTTGAATTTGACCATTTAAATCTTGAATATGTGCAAAGCCAGCTTTTCCTTTACCACGTTTCGTCATAATACGGCCCGCAATAATTACCTCTTGAAGGTTTTCCTCAAGCTGTTCTTTTGTTTGATCTGCAAATTGATCACGTACTTCTGTTGATAAATGTGTACGCTCAAAACGGCTTCCAAATGGGTCTTGTCCATTTTCTAGTATCGTTGTCATCTTTTGGCGTCTCACCAATAGTTGATCATTTAATTCTTCTATATTTGACACTTGTTCCACTCCTTAAGTAAATTGTCCGCGTTTACGTCCATAATATTTCTATTGTACACAATTTTAGTGCTGTAATCATCTGTTTCAATTTATTTTCAATCCAACACAAAATAATTAATAATTCTAAAAATTAAAAGTGCTGCTGAAAAGGCGCCTCTATCAAATTATAGAGACGCCCATAATAAAAACTATATCATTAATTCTTTAACTTCTGGAACAATTAATTTAGATTCGCTTTCTTCATACTCCTGTACAAGACTATTTAATAGTACCCGAAGTTCTGCCGCAGTTTCTGTTTGGTTAATAGCGTTGCGGGCCTTACCATTACCTCGAATTCCTTTTAAATACCATGATGCATGCTTACGCATTTCCCGTACTGCAATTCCTTCCCCTTTTAATTGAAGAAGTCGTTCAAAGTGCAGTAAACATACGTCCATTTTTTCTCGTACACTTGGCTCTTCTTTTAATTCACCAGTTGCTAGGTATTGAACCGTACGATAGATCATCCATGGATTACCTAAAGCAGCACGTCCAATCATTACTGCATCCACACCTGTAGTTTCCAGCATTCGTTTAGCATCTTGGGGTGTTTCCACGTCACCGTTACCCAGCACAGGAATGCTGACATTTTCCTTCACTTGACGAATATAATCCCAGTTCGCTTTACCCTCATACATTTGTACACGTGTACGACCATGAACTGCTACTGCAGCTGCACCTGCCCGCTCAACAGCTTGAGCATTTTCAATCGCAAAGATATGTTCTTCATCCCAACCAATACGCATTTTTACGCTAACAGGCTTTTTAACAGCATCCACAACAGCCGCTACCATCTCATATACTTTATTAGGATCAAGTAGTAAACGTGCTCCCGCTTCACATTTTATAATTTTATTAACAGGACATCCCATGTTGATATCAATAATATCAGCAGTCGTATTTTCATCCACATATTTTGCTGCTTCCACTAAGGTTTCTTTATCTCCACCAAAGATTTGCAGTGAAAGAGGATTTTCACGTTCATCGATATAAAGCATACCTAATGTTTTTTCATTTTTTTGGACAATGCCCTTATCACTAATCATTTCAGCATATACGAGACCTGCCCCAAACTCCTTAACCGTTAATCGGAAAGCAGAGTTACAAATCCCAGCCATTGGCGCTAATACTACTCGGTTGTCCATGACAATATCGCCAATTTGAAATGGCTTCTCTGTTGACTGACTCAACGTTTTTCTTCCTCCTCTATAGGCTTTACCTATTTTCTCTATCTATCGTTAATGCTATACGCTGATAATTCATTCCTATACAAATACTTAATTCACCGCTGACGGCTCATTAAAGTGGTTCCAGAAGATTACGCCTTCCTTTTCACAATCCATTTGCTGTAACAGATCATGCGCTTGTTGTAGCTGTTCATCGAAAGGTGATGGTGTGATCTCTACAAGTGGTACTAGGACGAACGCTCGCTCGTACATTCTTGGATGAGGAACAATTAAGTTCTCCGTTTCAATATTCTCTTGATTGTAAAGTAAAATGTCAAGATCAATAACTCTTGGGCCCCAGCGGAATTCTCTTACACGCCCTAATTCCCGTTCGATTTCTTGGCAAATATTCAACATCTCAACAGACGATATAGCTGTTTTTAGATGAACAGCTATATTTAAAAAATCGGCCTGATCCGTATAACCTACAGCAGCTGTTTCAAAAATAGATGAAACACGAATCAACTCTAGTTCCTTCTTTTCTTTTAAAAGGTCTACTGCATGCTGAAGATTCTCATATCTCTCCCCCATATTTGTTCCGATAGATAAATAGACATCCTTCATTAGAAATCCCCCCTCGTAACCTCAACAGAGACTTCTTTATAATAACCATGAATAGGTGGGTCTGGTTTAATAAGCTCTACAAAAACTCCTTTTACTTTATCAGGATAGGTTGCTAAAATCACATTTGCTATTTTCACAACAAGAGCCTCAATAAGCTTAAACGGTTCACCCTCTACAATATCCCGACATAACGCATATACCTCTGCATAATTTACGGTATAAGAAAGATCATCCGTTTCACCGGCTTTTGTCATGTCTACTGCAAGCGAAACATTTGCTCGAAAGCGTTGGCCTAGAGTGGTTTCAGCTGCTAATACACCATGATAACCATAAAACTGCATGTCCTTTAAATGAATATAATCCATCACGCTTCCTCCTTAAACAAACGTTTACCCACTAATACATCCGTCATATATGTTGCCCGCGCCATTTCCTTTACATCATGAACTCTTATCATATGACAACCCTTTTCAATTCCATAAACCACTGTGGCGCTTGTCCCTTCAAGACGCTCCTCAACAGGTAAGTTTAAGACATTACCAATCATTGATTTACGTGATGTTGCTAATAATACGGGATAGCCCATAGCCACTAAATCCGATAAGTGTTGCATCATAGCTATATTTTGTGCAGTATTTTTAGCAAAGCCGATACCTGGGTCTAAGATGATATGATGATCGGGAACTCCCGCTCGCTGTGCAATGGCAATACTTTTTTCTAAATCTGCCTTTGCAGTCGTCCAAAAATCAACACCATAATCCATATTTTCACGGTTATGCATTAAAATGATTGGAACATGTAAGTCTGCAGCAACCTGAGCTATTTCTGGTTCTGCCTTTGCTCCCCAAATATCATTGATGATATGTGCGCCGGCTTCAATTGCGGCACGCGCCACACTTGCTTTATACGTATCAACTGAAATAATGACCTTTACTTCTTGTGCTAACGCTCGAATAACAGGCACGATGCGTGCAATTTCATCTTCATCTGAAATTCGTTCGTACCCAGGACGTGTAGATTCTCCACCTACATCGATAATTTTTGCTCCTTCAGCCACCATTTTTTTTGCTTGAGTAACTGCAGCCTCCACATTGTTATACTTTCCTCCATCAGAGAAGGAGTCCGGTGTAACATTTAGAATCCCCATAACAAATGTCTCTTGTCTATAGTCTAATGTAATACCATTAATTGTTAATGGTTTCGTATATTTTTCTAGCATGTAAACGCTCCTTCTATCCTCGTTCCACTTCTTGAACAAATGCGCTATGCAAAATGGAATAAATAGGTCCTTTATTGCCTAAAAATCGCTGGTTCTCCAAGCTACTAATAGGCACAAGTTCTTGTACTGAATTGGTAATGAAGCATTCCGTACTTTGTAGTAAATCCTCTTTTGTATAAAAGCCTTCCTGTACGTCAAGGTTTAGCGCACTAGCCTTTTCTATAACCCATGCACGAATAATTCCTGGTAAAATACCTGTCCCCAAAGAAGGCGTATATAGTATATCATTTTTTATCCAAAATATATTTGATGTCACACCTTCAGCTACATAGCCTGATTCTGTTAAAAAGAAACCTTCTTGTTGAGCCAGTGATGGCATTTCAAAGCGACCAAGCACGTTATTGCCGTAATGGTGCGATTTAACACGAAATGCTTGTTCAGGTGTATTGCGTGGTATGGTAAGCCATTGTGCAAACTTTTCAGTACCACGCGGTGTGTCTTGAAGTTCCTTGCGAAAAATGATGATATTAGGTTGTCTATATTCTGTTGGCTGTAATCCAATATTATGTTCACCCGCAGATACATTTAAACGGAAGTAACCATCCTGACCGCCAGCAAGTTGATTTAGTTGTTGCACAGCCTCAAGTAATACACTTTCAGGATAGTTTAAATGAATGTGATATTGTGATAAAGCATGCTGTAATCTTTCCATATGTGCTTCCCAGTAAAATACCTGACCACCATATGTTCGGAACGTTTCAAAAAATCCTAATCCATATAAAAATCCATGATCAAATGGCGAAATTCTCAGATCCTGGGCCGCCATATAGTTTCCGTTCATCCAGCACTGCATCTATTTCACTCCTTCTATATACATTTCTATAAATTGGCGAAGAAGTTGTTTCCCTTGCTCTGTCATAATGGATTCCGGATGATATTGTACACCCTCAATAGGATATTCCTTATGACGTAAACCCATAATTTCTCCTTCTTCTGTCCAAGCTGTTACTTCTAGACACGCTGGTAATGTCTCCTTTTCTACAATAAGAGAATGATAGCGAGTTGCTTGGAATGGATTTGGCATGCCTTTATGCAAACCCACTTCAGCATGCAGCACGGGTGATGTCTTCCCATGCATTAAACGTTCCGCTTGTATGACATGACCACCAAACACTTGTGCGAGCGCCTGATGTCCAAGACAAACTCCTAAAATCGGAATATTTCCCGCGAAATATTTAATAATGTTCAGGCTTTCCCCCGCCTCATTTGGACTACATGGCCCTGGAGAAATAACAATCATATCTGGCGAAAGTTGTTCTATTTCTTCTACTGTAATAACATCATTACGTTTTACTACTATGTCATGACCAAATTCACCCAAATATTGGACGATGTTATAAATAAATGAATCATAGTTATCGATCATCAAAATCATAATACTCGCTCCTCTGCCATTGCCTTTGCCTGCCACATTGCTTTCGCTTTATTTAAAGATTCCTGATACTCTCTTTCCGGAACAGAGTCAATGACAATGCCTGCTCCAGCTTGAATATGCGCAACCCCATCTTTTACAAACGCTGTACGGATTACAATATTAAACTCCATATCACCTGTAAAGCCTAGCCAGCCGATTGAGCCTGTATATAAACCACGTCGTACAGGCTCCAATTCTTCAATAATTTCCATAGTGCGGATTTTAGGCGCTCCTGTAATTGTCCCACCTGGGAACATCGCACGAATAACATCTGCATTCGTTTTACCTTCTGCTATTTCTCCACGCACATTCGAAACGATATGCATAACATGTGAATAGCGCTCAATGACCATAAACTCATCCACTTCCACTGTTCCATAGGTGGATACACGTCCTAAATCATTGCGCTCTAAATCCACTAACATCACATGCTCAGCACGCTCTTTATCATTATCAATTAATTCTTGAGCCAACGCTAAATCTTCCTCTTCAGACTTCCCTCTTGGCCGAGTGCCAGCGATTGGTCTCGTCGACAACTCATTGCCTTGACGCTTGACTAGTAACTCTGGCGATCCAGAAACAACAGAAAAATCAGGTGCTTCAATATAAGCCATATATGGCGACGGATTAAACGCTCGTAGTGCCTCATAGACATCTAGTGCATTTGCATTGAGTTTCTTAGACTGACGAACAGATAAATTCACCTGAAAGACATCGCCTTGTGCGATATACGTTTGAATTTTTTTAACTGCTGCCTCGAAATCGCCGCCTGCAAATGAAACAAGCAACTCATTTTCATCATTCTTAACTTCTATAGCAGTTGTTTTCTCAAATTTGCGCGCGTCTAATCCAGCCTGTGCAGCAACCTGCCAGATGTTAGCCCATTCTTCCAAGTTAACCTCATTCTCTTCTAACTTCATAAGTGTCACTGTATTCGTTTTCACATCATGTACGGCCCAGCAATCAAAGATATAATAATAGATATCAGGCACTTGTAAATCATCTGTTGCCGTATTAGGAAGCTCCTCGATTTTACGAGCATAATCATACGACACAAATCCAATAGCCCCTCCCTGAAAAACAGGTAGCTCTGCATTATAAGAAACCTGATATTCCGCCACAAGCTCTTCCAGTAAGTCGAGGGACTCCCCTTGTAAAACTTCCTGTCTGCCATTTCTCCAATTTACGAAAAGCCCACCCTCTACTGATCGTGCGGTAGCTAATGGATTCCACGCAGCTATTGAAAAATGTCCACCACGTCCACTCTCTAAAAACACATGTGCTTGCTGCGTCTCTGTCTGCCTTTTATAGCTATAAAAAAATGAATCTGCATCCATCGTTAATGTTTTTGTAAGTATTGTTTTCAAGTTATTTTTCCCCTTTAAACATATGATGTGATTCCATCTTAACTTGATTATTACATAGAAGCGAATGTTTTTATAATTTTCATAGTGCCCTAGTTTTCACACTAAAAAAGGGCCCCTTTATAAAGGAGCCCTTACATAAAAAAATTGAATTAGTCTTCAAATTGATATAAAGGTGTTGATAGATAACGCTCACCATTAGAAGGCACAATAGCAAGGACATTCGAACCCTTACCTAAACGTTTTGCCGCTTCAATTGCAGCATAGATTGCAGCACCAGATGAAATACCACATAGGATTCCTTCTTCACGTGCTACTTTACGTGCTACTTCAAAAGCAACCTCATTCTCAACAGGGAATACTGACGAATAGACTTCTGTATCTAAAACTGCTGGTACAAATCCAGCGCCAATTCCTTGAATTTTATGAGGCCCTGGTTGACCACCAGAAAGAACTGGTGAATCCTTTGGTTCAACTGCAATGATTTCAATGTTTGGATACTTTTCTTTTAAGACCGCACCAGCACCAGTAATTGTACCACCAGTGCCGACACCAGCTACAAAAGCATCGAGTGTCAGGCCATCAAATGCTTCTATAATTTCTGGGCCTGTTGTTAAACGGTGAATTACCGCGTTCGCAGGATTTGTAAATTGTTGTGGTAGGAAGTAGCCATGTTCTTCAGATAGTTCTTCTGCTTTAGCAATTGCACCTTTCATACCTGCTGGACCAGGTGTTAATACAAGCTCTGCACCATAAGCACGTAATAAATTACGACGCTCTAAGCTCATAGTTTCTGGCATAACTAGAATGGCTTTATAACCTTTAGCAGCTGCAATCATTGCAAGACCAATACCTGTATTACCAGATGTCGGCTCAATAATCGTACCACCAGGTTTTAATGTCCCGTCTTTTTCCGCAGCTTCAATCATAGCTAAAGCTAGACGGTCTTTCACCGAGCTTCCCGGATTAAAATATTCTAATTTTACATACACAGTACCTTCATTTTCACTTGTTGCATGATTTAATTTTACAATTGGTGTTTTACCAACTAATTCAGCTACCGAGTTTGCTAATCTACTCATTTACTAATCCACTCCCAATCCCTACTATTTTTATAGGTTTTACTTATTTTGTATTTTATCAATTTTTCCATTCGATTGTCAATAAATAAAACTAATATTTTCAGAATATTTATCATTGCTATGAAAAGGAAAAATCTTATCCTCACTAAAGAAAAAGAACCTGCATTTATTGGGTAATTCACTACGAATGCCTGTAAGTTTGATCAGACTCATTTTACCCCGCAAAACCTGCAGACTCTCTTCATGTATTATTTTTCTTTTTTAGTCTCTCCATAATACCAAGTAGCATTAAATTCCGACCAAAATGCTTCTGGCGTAACAGATTGCGGTAATTGCTCTAAAGCTAATTCACGCTCAATATGTTCTTTCACATCGTCATATGTAAAGGATTGTCCTTCTAATATCTCTTGTACTTGAACAATGCCATAATGACCATTATCTAACTTAAAGGCTTTACTTACCTCATCTGCCTTTAGTGATTTTACAGTATTAATAATTGCAGGGTCTACATTTTCCTGATTTTCTGTAAGGAAACCAATATCCCCTCCTAAACTCGCTGAAGCACTATCAACAGAAATTTCTCGTGCCAGCACTGTAAAATCAGAGCCATTTTTTAATTCACCCAGTGCCTCATCAGCAGCTTTTTTTGAATCGACCTCAATAAAATTCGTACGATAGCTTGTTTTTGTATTATATAAGCCTTGATTTTCCTCATAATACTTTTCAACGTTTTCTTCCTCTATCACTACATCTTTAGTGAGTACCTTATCCAATATAAGCTGTGATCGAATCTTTTGGCGTAGTTGCTCTGCCGAAAGATTTTGCATGGCTGTATCATACTTATCTTGAGCAGATCGCATTAACGCTAATTCAAGATCAATTTCTTTATCAGTAACTTTAATTTTATATGTTTTTGCGGCCTTTTCCATTACCGTTTCATTTACTAAATTTTGGAGTGTTTCTTTACCATATCGTTCTTCCATAGCAATCATCCACTCTTGGCGTGTGATAACATCCCCGTCAATGGCAGCGACTTGTTCGTCGCTACCAATTTCCTGACCTTTGTTCGGGATCAACCAACTAATGAACCATAATGCATTTCCTAATAACAAAACGGCTATGACAGCTAAAGCAGGCTTTGTCTTTAAACGACGTTGCAATAAAGGAGTTTGGTTTGGTGTTACATTGGTTGAAGGTCGCCGATTACGCGTTGAGCTCATCGATAAACCCTTCTAGCTCATCTTTAGAAAAGCTATATGTCTCTAAGCAGAAGTGACATTGTGCCTCTGCACCGCCGTCCTCATCAATCATTTCTCTAATCTCTGCTGTTCCTAGACCTAAAATTGCCGCACCAAACCGCTCTTTTGAACATTGACATTTAAATTCAACTGGCATGGAATCTAAAATTTGTAGATGTCCATTTCCTAATACAGCTTCTAAAATTTGCTCTGGTGTAAAGCCTTTTTCAATCATTTTGGAAACAGGCTCTATTGTAGCAAGGTGTTGCTCAATTTCAGTTATCGTTTCTTCCTCACAACCTGGCATTAATTGAAGTATAAATCCGCCAGCTGCAAGAATAGTGTTGTCTGGATTAACTAATACGCCTAAACCTACAGATGATGGTACTTGCTCAGATGTAGCAAAATAATAAGTAAAATCTTCAGCAATTTCGCCTGAAACAATTGGTGTTTGTCCTGAAAACATATCTCTTAAACCAAGGTCTTTAACAATTGTAAGAGCACCTTCTGTTCCAACACCTGCTCGAACATCTAGTTTACCTTGCTCGTTTAAATCAAAGTGTACATGAGGGTTTGTCACAAATCCACGCACTTCTCCATGTGCATTACTATCAATTACCATTGGGCCAATTGGACCGTTGCCCTCAATTTTAATAGTGATTTTCTCTTCACCTTTTAGCATGGCTCCCATCATAACTGCCGCTGTCATTGAACGACCTAAAGCTGCTGATACAACTGGCCATGTATCGTGACGGCGTTGCACTTCTCCTACTGTGGCTGTTGTACGTGCTGCAAACACACGAACTTGTCCATTAAATCCTAAACCTCTTACTAAATAATCACTCATAAATGGAATGTCCCTCATTTCCTATTGGTTACGTTTATAGAGCTTATATAAACCCTTTAACGTTAAAAATGGATCTACAACATCTATAATTTGTGTCTCCCCTGCAATTAGATTTGCTAATCCACCTGTAGCAATAACTAATGGCTCCTCTTTACTTTGTGCTTTTATACGATTAACAATGCCCTCAACTTGCCCGACAAAGCCATAAAAAATTCCCGCCTGCATGGCAGAAACGGTCGTTTTCCCCACGATATGTGTAGGTCGAACGATTTCAATACGCGGCAATCTTGCAGCCTGTGTATAAAGAGCCTCTGTAGAAATAGTGATGCCTGGCGCAATAGCTCCACCCATGTAATCGCCCTTTTCGTTCAAATAACAATAGGTTGTTGCTGTCCCAAAATCAACTATGATACAAGGGGCCTTATATAAATCTAGAGCTGCTATGGCATTCACTATGCGATCAGACCCAACCTCACGAGGATTTTCGTATTTAATATTTAAACCTGTTTTCACACCTGGTCCTACTATCAATGGCTTTTTTCGAAAATACTTCTGGCACATCGCCTCTAGTGAAAACATAATTGGTGGCACAACTGAGGATATAATAATGCCTGTTATTTGTTCAAATGAAATGCCTGCATGATTAAAAAATGAAAGAACTTGCATGGCATATTCATCTTCTGTTTTATGAAGATCCGTCACCATACGCCAATGGAAGGCTAATTGATCGTTGTCATCATAGACACCTAATACAATATTGGAATTCCCTGCATCTAAAACTAAAATCAAGAATGACACCTCCCATGTCGTCATTGTAACTTTCACAATCCCCATATTACAATATTCTCTCTAACTGGAATGAGGATAAAACACTTTAGAAAATGATACCATACTTTTTATCTTGATTCAGCAGATGTTGTTTGTACTGTAGGGATAGTCTTAGGTACATCACCTTCTACTACAGGTGGAGATAAATACCTATACATGTTATCATCCTTCTTTAAAAAGAGGCCCCCTAAATATGGTAGCCTCTCTTACAATCATTTGAAATTAAATTTTTCTGGATCTGGACCACAACGTAGTCCATCGTTCATTGCATCTAACTGTGTCATTTCTTGCTCAGTTAACGTAAAATCAAAAACAGCTAGGTTTTCAGTCATACGTGCAGGTGTCATCGTTTTTGGAATCGTGACAACATCATGTTGCACATCATAGCGTAATACAATCTGTGCAGGCGTTTTGCCATATTTAGATGCTAGCTCTTGAATCAATGCCTCTTCCAGTAGAGAACCATTCATCAACGGAGACCATGCCTCTACCTGTATGCCCTTATCCTTACAGTAGGCACGTACTTCCTCCTGTATTAAATGCGGATGGAATTCAATTTGATTTATAACAGGGACGACAGTCGTTTCCTTCAAAAGGCTTTCCAAATGGTGTACATGGAAATTACTAACACCAATTGAACGTACTCGACCATCTTGATAAATCTTTTCTAGTGCTTTATAAACTTCAATATAATTTTGGTCTATTCCAGGCCAATGTACTAAATATAAATCTAAATAGTCTAATCCTATTTTTTCTAGACTGCTGTCATATGCCGCAAGTGTTTCTTCATAGGAAAGTCCATCGTTCCAAACTTTTGATGTGATAAATAATTCTTCACGAGTTACCAAGCCTTCTTCAATGGCTGCTCGTATTCCTCGTCCAACACTTTCTTCGTTTCGATATACTTGTGCTGTATCAATACTACGATATCCTTTTGCTATAGCTGTTTTGACTGCTTCAGCTAGGTCATCTCCTTCGGGTACTCGAAAGACACCATATCCAACCAATGGCATTTTAAGACCATTATTCAATACAACATTTCCCACGCATATACACTCCTATCTTTTTTGGCTAACATCTCTCTAAATGGCAGAGTTGCATGCAGCTTGTCTTTTTTACTACTCTATCCTAATGCTTATTAGTAAGAAAAGGCAAAGAAAAAGACTGCTTACTGAACTAGTAAACAGTCTTCCCTATTTTTAATCACGTTTTTCATCGATACCCTTAGGTGCATCATTCGGTTCTTTACGTTCTTTTGCTAAATCCAAAGTTGTTGGATTTGACTCTTTACTTAGTAGCTCTTTTTCAACAACTGGTTCGCCAATAGTATCTAATGTAGGCTTTGCTTCAATCTTTGGAGTGTTCTCCTCAATTTTTTCTGCAGCCTCTGGTTCCGGTAACACACCGTGATCACGTAAATGCTCAATTTCTTGTGCATTTAATGTTTCTTTTTCCATTAGTGTATTGGCAATTAAATCAAGCAGGTGACGTTTTTCCGTAAGGATACGCTTAGTACGCTCATATTGTGTATCAATTATTTTTTGCATTTCTTTATCAATTTCATAGGCTATTGAATCAGAATAGTTCTGGTCAGAATTAAAGTCGCGGCCAAGGAATACATTACCACCTTGACTTGAACCAAATTGCATAGCTCCAAGATTCTCACTCATTCCGTATTCAGTAACCATAGCACGGGCAATGCTTGTAACCTTTTGGAAATCGTTATGTGCTCCAGTAGAAACTTCACCAAGAACAATTTCTTCAGCTACACGACCACCCAGAAGACCTGCAATACGATCTAAAAGCTCTTGCTTTGTCGTAAAGAAGCGCTCTTCCTTCGGTAACATAATCGCATATCCACCCGCTTGCCCACGAGGAACAATTGTTACTTTGTGTACTGTATCAGCCTCATCTAGCTCAAGACCAACGACTACGTGGCCGGCTTCATGGAAGGATACTAGTTTCTTCTCTTTCGCAGAATATACGCGACTGGCTTTTGCAGGACCAGCGATTACTCGGTCTGATGCTTCATCAATATCTGCCATATTTATAGTGCGCTTACTTTTTCGAGCCGCTACAAGCGCTGCTTCGTTTAGTAGATTTTCTAAATCCGCACCTGAGAAACCTGGCGTACGTTGAGCAACAGCTGCTAAATCAACTGTATCTGCTAAAGGCTTATTACGTGCATGTACTTTAAGAATTGCCTCACGTCCTTTTACATCAGGATGACCTACTGTAATTTGACGGTCAAAACGACCTGGACGTAATAATGCTTTATCTAAAATATCCGGGCGGTTTGTTGCAGCAATGATAATAATCCCTTCATTGGCACCGAAACCATCCATTTCAACTAATAACTGGTTTAATGTTTGTTCACGCTCATCATGGCCTCCACCAAGACCAGCACCACGTTGACGACCTACTGCATCAATCTCATCGATAAAGATGATACATGGAGCATTTTTCTTAGCATTTTCAAATAGATCTCGGACACGAGAAGCACCAACACCGACAAACATTTCTACGAAGTCAGAACCTGAGATAGAGAAGAATGGAACACCCGCTTCACCTGCTACTGCTCGTGCAAGTAATGTTTTACCTGTACCTGGAGGACCTACAAGTAAGATACCCTTTGGAATACGGGCACCAATTTCAGTGAATTTGCGGTGGTCTTTTAAGAATTCTACCACTTCAACAAGTTCTGCTTTCTCTTCATCAGCACCTGCTACATCTGTAAAACGCACTTTTTTCTTTTGATCATCATACAGTTTAGCTTTACTTTTACCAAAGCTCATCACTTTATTACCGCCACCCTGAGATTGACTCATTAGGAAGAAGAATAAGAAAATGATGATAATGAAAGGAATAATTCCTGTAAAGAATTGAATCCATCCACTTGTTTCTGGTGCTGCTAAAAAACTAATATTACTATTTTTATCCTTAGCAGCCTCATCGATGCGGTCCATTAAAGATTGGTTTTCACGAGGGATGTTTGTAGTAAAACTTTCCCCTTTTTCATACCCCTTCAGTGTTCCTTCAACGACGTAAACTGATTTATCAGGTTGAATTGTAGCACTTGTTATTTCTTTCTTATCTAGAGCTTCTTGAAACTCATGATAAGTTAATTCTTTCGTTGGTGAATTTCCACCATTGAAAGTACCAAAAATACCGATAATCACTAGGAAAATCAGTAGATAGAATATGGTATATCGAAATATTCGATTCATCTCCAGCCTCCTCATTACAAACAGAAAAATTATAAGTAAAATCTTAACATATCATGATTTCATCATACAACGAAAAGCCCTACTTAAAAAATGTTTCGTTCACTTATTGCCGTTATCACAACAGTTTTTAGGCCATCTTTATATGTCCCAGCGTAATTGTACCTGTTCCTCGGGCTCGATATAGCTAAACATTGTGTCAAGATTTTGAATTATGTTAAACATAACTAAAAATACGTGACTTGCGCTGGAGACCTTTACTTTTTATAGCTGGTCTTTAGTTCTTAGAAAGAATATACCTCAGGCTTTAAAATACCAATATAAGGTAAGTTACGATATTTTTCAGCGTAATCTAAGCCATATCCTACAACAAAGCCATCTGGCACTTCGAAACCAACATAGTCAGCAGATAAATTTACTTTTCGACCTGATGGTTTATCAAGTAATGTAACAATTTTAATGGACTTTGCTTTGCGATATTTAAATAAATCTACTAGATAGCTTAAAGTTAAACCACTATCAATAATGTCCTCGATAATTAATACGTCACGTCCCTCAACGCTTGTATTCAAATCCTTTAAAATCTTCACTTCACCAGATGACACAGTAGCATTACCATAGCTAGACACATCCATAAAATCAAGTTCGATGAAAGAATCGAAACGTTTCATTAGGTCTGTCATAAATGGCATTGCCCCTTTAAGTACGCCAACAGCTAATGGAAATGCATCTTTGTATTCCTCTGTTAATTGCGCGCCTAAGTCTGCAATTCTTTCTTGCAATTGTTCTTCTGTAATCATAATTTTTTCGATGTCGTTTTGTAACATATCGATTCCTCCTCGTGATGTATCAAAAAATCTTCACCCTATTTCGGTGAAATATTTTACAAAGACCTTAGTCTACGATGAGCACTGTATCATCGTTTGGTTGCGGAGTGGTTGAAAAAAATATTCCCATACGCACACCAATTACCGCTACCACCTCATCAGATTGAGAAATCAGTAACGGCCAGCTATTTCGCTCATTTAAAGGAATCTTTTCATCTATAAAAAGGCGAGATAAGCGTTTTGGCTGATCCATTCCTTTTAACAGCATTCTATCTCCATCCCTGCGTGCCCGAACATAAAACGGTAGGTGGAGTTTGCTAGCGTTAAAATAAAAAAGTTGTGCAGTATCCGTCAGCAATTCAGACGATAAATCATGCAAATTGACTACGCGTAAGCGCTCACCATTTGTCAGTGTTGTCCAGCCATTAGCAGTCGAAATAACCTGTTTCTCAGGAGAAGCTAGGCCTTCTAACGGCTCCTTTTTCTGAATCGTTAAATTTCCATAACGGCGAACTGCTAGAAAATCTTCAGGTAAGTGAATTTCAGCATACCCTGCTGTTGTATCACAAAGCTTTAAAATTGAAGTCAATAAGGCATAACTTTGTATCGTATTTGAATCTTTGTAAAGATAGTTTAATAGTATTAAAATGAGCCTCCTTTGTAAAGCAAGTGGTACCAATTGAAATGCCTCAATTTCCATGCGATATGTATTTTCATTATTTCTTATGATGATTTGGGAAAATACATCTTGGGCCAATGTCATTAAAAAGGTATCGTCTTCTTGCAATTGCTTTGTGAAATGGGTCACCTGTTCAGTCACTCGCGGATTCTCTGCCTCCAATAAAGGCACCACATGATGTCTAAAACGATTACGTACATAGGTATCTTTAGAATTGCTAGCATCTTCTCGATAATCTAAACCTTTTCTAAGTAAATATTCCCCTATTTCAGACTTTGTAACCGTTAAAAACGGACGAATTAATGATTTTCCTCCAAAAATTCTTTGAGGACGTATGCCCTGCATGCTATTCATTGTTGCATTTTTTGTAAGGGCCATTAATACTGACTCCAGTTGGTCATCCGCATGATGTGCAGTTACAAGCTTATTAGCATTTGTTTTTTGCAGAACTTCTTTGAAAAATTGATACCTTTCCCTACGACATATTAACTGTGTATTACCATTTTCCTGTGCCAATATTGTAGGTATTGGAATTTCCTTGGCATGTAAGTAAACATCATTAGCGTCACAATATTTTTGAACAAAAGCCCTATCCTCAGCAGAAGCTTCTCCTCTCAACATATGATCAACATGTACGGCTTCCACCTGAATGTTCCAATGCTCCTGTGTTTGAATAAAGTAATGAAGTAAAGCCATAGAGTCTATCCCACCCGAAACGGCGATGAGAAGATGGTCGCCTTGCTGTAATAATTGCTCTTCTTCTATAAATGTTTTGACCTTTAATTCAAATGACAAACGCTTCTCCTCCCCTTTTCGTTGTTAGTTTAAGATGATTTACTCATTGAAGAATACTGAGCTGGTCTAAAGACAGCCCATGTCGGTACAACATGTGTCACCTCTAACATTAATACTGTACAATCATCCTCTATTTCAAAATATCCTTGGAATGATTGCATAATGGTTGTTAGCTTTTCTTGAATCGTTTTATTTGTACTTGCTACCTGCTGTGCGAAAGCTAAAAATGTTTCCTCCTGTTCATCCCAATCAGCTACACTTGAAAACAGTCCATCTGAATGCATTAAAATAACATCACCTGCCTTCAGTTTTCTTTTTTCAGCTTCGACCGCTGAAATAGATAAGAATCCTACAGGTGCTGCATTACTTTCTACTTTCAGTACCTCTTTTCCACGCAAAATGTAGGTTGACATTCCACCCGCTTTCCACGACCACAAATCTCCGTGCTGTAAATCGACAAGTGCAAAATCAAGGGTTGCATACATATCATCTTGCTGCTTTAATGCCATGACATAATGGAGCGTATGCATCGCAGTTTCGGGATTCATATTGTAATTTAGACACTCTCTCATTAAATGAATCAATTTTCTACTTTCATGTTGTGCTTCTTTACTTTGCCCCATACCATCAGACAGCAATATCGCAAATAATCCTGGATGCAATTGGAAAAGGGCATGAGAATCACCGGAATATAGTGTTGCATCTTTAGACATGCTATATATATCATACTCTACTTCAAAGCTAATAGCTGATCTAAAGCAAATTTGAACATGACGAAATGGTATTTCGCAGGCTACTACTTTTTCAATTTCAAAAGGTTCATCAAAAATTTCATAAAGAATCGGCAAAATCATACGTTCAGCTAATGTCGTATCTTTCTCCCAGTTGACACGTGCTGGTGCTAAGGCACAAACAATCTTTCTTGCCCCAGGCTTATTACTTAAGACATCAAGTTGAAAACATTCAATATTGGCTTCCTTTAAGCGCTCAACAATGTCCTTCTCAACACTTACAAAAGAAATTGTATCTTCCTTCATCTCAGCAATTAACTGATTTAAATGATTGCTCATATCTCGCAGTTGAAGGGCAATCATTTTTTTACCATGGAAATATTGCCCGTTAATTCGTTCTCTATAAAGTTCTGTATCTAATTCCTCAAAGATTTTCGTGGATTTCACACATTTATAGCGTATTTGTTCTTCAACACGATGAATAGCTGATTCCTTGCCTACTCCTTTCATATGAAACCAATCTGTCATCAGCTTGTCCATACCATTATTTTGCGCACCCCAGCAATGATCATAACGGAAACAACTTAAACAAGTATTCATTGGTGCTACTTCCTTTGCCGCTTCAACTGGTGCTGTCATAAAGCGATCAAACACAAGTTCCTTCATGAATTGCACAAAATGCTGAAAGTGCTCTAATTTATACGTTACATGTTCTGTTAACCAATTCTGTCGGGCTAGTAAAACCTCTTCTCGTTGTGGAAAGAGCTTGTCCCTTACCTTATCTGAATATTTCTTTGGAATGGTTAGAAATAAAATACTACCAATGGCAATTGAGGTGAAATAAACACTATCCAAGGGCAATGTGGCGTCATAAAATAAAAAAAATACACTAGGTAAAATACTACCAATAGCAACGCCAAATCTACCACCTTTCGCTCCCATACCCGCACATAATCCAGTTAAGGTAGCCACCGAAAGCATACCGGTAAACGAAAGCTTGGCCACACCTATCAGCGTTCCTAACACTGCTCCAATGACAGTTGCTAAGGGCACACTTCCAACCAATGCGCCAAAACAGATAAAGAGCTGCAGTAAAAAAATAGGGAGTGAAAAATAGCTTATTACAACCGTTTGCATTCCAGTAAGCATGGCTGCAAAGACGACTAATCCTGAACCTAGCTTTTCATATGTCCAATGCGTCGTAAACCATTCATACGAATTAACAAATAATACTTGCATAAACAATGTCATAATAAGAGCTAAAGCTGCTTCACAGCCCACATAAAATTGTACAAGCACTGGTGGTAAGCCTTGATACATCACCCCTTGCCACATTATTTGTACTAGTAATACAGCTAAAGACACCGCAATACTTTGGGGCAGTTGCCAGTAACGAAAACGCATAATACATTCATACAGGATAATTTGTAAAGCGAGAATTAGGACTTGTCCAAAGCCTAGGAAAAAGCAACCCGCTAAACTCCCAAATAATACGAATTTAGCATACTCCCTATATTTTGTTCGAATAATGGCCCAAAAAGGAACTGAGAACGGTACAGCCGCTTCAAATACAACAGATTGAGCCAAGAAAAAGGCGGTTAAAAAAAAGAGAGAGCCTATTAGGATCTGCTTCTTTTTCAAACCTATTTTTTGGTCATCTACATTCGTTGTATTATACCATTCAATACTTGTCATTTAACTATCCCCTTTCCGCACTTTTGGTTATTATAAAAAATTATGTGTGGAAAGATTGTCTGACGTTGACAGAAAAAAATATAAATATTTCGACTAATAGCTATTCATAAATACGAGAATTGGCAACAATTTCTATAGTAAAAGGCTTTTGATCAATAGAAATATCGGAAAATTCAATTATTGAATCAATATAATAATTATTTACTATTCATCTTAAAGCCTAATTTGAAGGGATTTTATGTACTATTAATGGTTTGATTCAACTCTTCTCTAGGATATATTTCTACGTAAGAACAAAAAATCCGCTAAAATATTCTTCTATAGTTAAATGTCCTGAAATATCTTTAAATATTTTTTCAAACCTACTTGACACTAGCACGATTGGCTTGTATTATTTAACTTGTTGCTTAAACGACATGCGGAAGTAGTTCAGTGGTAGAACACCACCTTGCCAAGGTGGGGGTCGCGAGTTCGAACCTCGTCTTCCGCTCCATTTCTAAACTTGGCGGCCTAGCTCAGCTGGCTAGAGCGTACGGTTCATACCCGTAAGGTCGGGGGTTCGATCCCCTCGGCCGCCACCATATAGGCCCGTTGGTCAAGTGGTTAAGACACCGCCCTTTCACGGCGGTAACACGGGTTCGAATCCCGTACGGGTCATCTCAAATAGGTATCTCAGAACTAGATTCTGAGATACCTATTTTTAATTTATCCATCTATCTACTTCTTTGCAAATTCTATCCGTCCGCTCAAGTAAAGCTATGTGACAGAATATAAAAGTATGGCATACTAGTAAAAACAACGTTTTTAGGAGGTTTAATTCCCTTGAGTGCATTAACAAAAGCTGCTTTAATTTGTGGAAGTGGCTCAATGATTATTCTTATTTCAATTCTAATAAACTTACCGTTTTTTGTTCAAATAATCTTATTGCTTGGCGGACTAGCTGTGAGTGTATATGGTGTTGCTTTACTTGTCAAAATGGTTATCCATCCTGTGAAGAAAGAATCCATTGGTCTTACCGATGAAAAAACGATAACACCCACAAAAAAGAAAAAGAGACCTTCTTCTACTTTATAGGTATATTAAAAAAGGGAGTAGCTTTTTAAAAAGCCACTCCCAACTCTATTTCATACACTTTTTCTACGATTAAAACAGTCAGCAAACTACCCTCTTCTAGCTCCGCGACCTCCGCGTTTTGATTCTGTAGCACGTTTAAGTGTTGCTAGACGTTCATCACTATCTTTTAAGAAGCGTGCCATTTTTTGCTCAAAATTTTCTTTTGGCTGGTGGCGTTCGTTGCGATCATTGGAACGATTATCACGACGTGGACGTGCTGGACGCTCTGGTCGCTCTGGTCTTTCAGCTTGAGGCTTTGCTTTACGGATTGAAAGACCAATCTTTCCGTCCGCTTCAACATTCATCACTTTTACTTCAACTTCATCTCCAACTTTTAGATGCTCATTGATATCTTTTACATAATTGTCAGCAACTTCACTAATGTGAACTAAGCCTGTTTTGCCATCTGGCAGCTCAACGAATGCTCCAAAATTTGTGATTCCTGTTACTTTACCTTGTACCTTGCTGCCTACTTCAATTGACATAAAAAAAATGCTCCTCCTTAAAAATTAAGCGACTCTTTTGAGCCATGTAATCAATTTAATCAAACTTTTTACTGCAATAAGCTTCTCTTTTCATTATATATAACAATAAAAGAGTGTCAACAATACATAGCTTTTCAGTCGTCTTTTTTATCTTCCTTATCTGGAATGATGAAAATAATCTCACCTTTTTCCGATAAGTAGTACTCTTTTCTTAATAGCTTTGCGATATATTCATCATCCTGCAATTGTTTGATTTTAAGATTTAATGTATCTTGTTCTTCTTTCAATTCAGTGAGATGCCGATTCGCTTCTTCTTTGGATTTCTCTTTTGCTGCTAATGTTTCATTCTGATGTGACAGCACATTTAAGAGAAGAGCAATAATAATGACTGGTACAATCGCAAAAAAGACAATACGACGCATCTTACGTTTTCGAGCCTGTTGTTTGCGATTTATAGCTCTATCCGTGTTACGGACATAGTCATTATCAAGCTTAGTGAAGTTTTGGGATTCATCATTTGATGAATGACGTCTAGTCATGTCCGCACCTCCGATAATTATTGTTGCTTTTTATTATACTTCAAATATCGTAATTTTTTAAAAAAAGTGTAGGACAAATACGAATAAATTTTGACAAAAGGTCTTATAACAAACATAACAATATTTATTAATAATTGCAAAATTTGTCGAATAACCGTAATTATGAAACGCACAATGAACCAAAAGGGTCTCCATGTTATATTCACCAAAATTCTAGCAACGAAACGTAAAAAGGTTTGAAAAAATGATTGATACAAAAAAATTCCGGCTATTTGCGCTAGCGGGTCGTAAGCCCGCCAAGCGCCATCTTTTAGCCAAAATAATAAATAGTATGTCAACCCTCCAAGTAGAATCCAAGTTATTAACTCAACAACCATCATCCACTTTCGAAGGCTTGACCTTTTTGGAGTTGAAAAAACAATAAGCCTTATACTATCAATTATGAAACCAACTGCTATACCGCTCAAAACCATGACAATTAATTGATAAAATTGTTCACTGACAATCATCCAAATAACTTATGAAGGAAACCTTTCGAGAAGCCACTTTCCTCCTCGTCGTACTGTAAGGTTTTTACAGTTCCTTCAAGTGTCAATAATCCTTTGTCAACATCTAAATGAACGATATGCAGTTCCTCTCCACGGATTAACAAGTGCCCTTGGGACGTCTTAATGAAAAACTCTTCCTGATCAAAGCGTTCAATTGATTTTACAGAAGTCATGTCCATTCTTTTACGATTACGAATCGTTAAAATATGCTCTCCAGATGGAATTGTGTAACGATTACTTTCTTGATGTAGCGTCATTTTTTTCCTCCTTTAGTCGTCCTAGCTTCTGTTCACTTTATGCGGACAACCTTCAAAGCATGACAACTTTATTTAAGTTGTGTCATACTTTCACCTACAAAAAGAAAGGCGGGACAACAATAGGAGGGCTAGAAAATAAATTTAGCTTTAATCCTCATCATCAATAAATTCAGGCTCAATCTTTTCAAGTCGTTCTTCTTTCAAAATGGTAAACATTTTTGCTGCATCTTCTTTTTTCACAGTATCACGTATTTCTTCTACACGTGCCGTTACTATTTTTTGACCAAAACGGATAGCAAGCTCATCACCAGCTTTCACTGTACTACTTGCTTTTGCAATCTTTTCATTGATTGTAATACGTCCTTGATCGGCCACTTCTTTGGCTAAAGTACGGCGTTTTATTAAACGGGATACTTTTAAAAACTTATCTAATCTCATAATCTTACTCCTTTTCTAGTTGCTTTGCTTCATTCCAAAATGCATCTAATTGTTCTAATGTAAAATCGGAAAATGGTTTTCCACTTGCCTTTACCTGTTGCTCAACATAGCCGAAACGTCTTGCAAATTTCTCATTTGCATGTAGCATGGCTTCTTCTGGTGATAATTTATAGAAACGTGCTAAGTTTACTAATGTGAACAATACATCGCCAAATTCATCAAGACGGGACGCATTAGAGCCTTTCGTCACCTCATGGCGAAATTCCTGCCATTCCTCGGTAAATTTATCCCATGCTCCCTCCACATCTGGCCAATCAAAGCCCACTTTTGCAGCTCTTTTTTGATAATTGTAGGCTGTCTGTAATGCCGAAGATGCTCTATATTCTTCGTCTAATAAAGGTTTGTCGCTAGTTTCTTTTTCCTCAGCTTTAATAGCCTCCCAATTAGCCACAACATCATCTGCATCTTCTACTGCAACATCCCCAAAAACGTGCGGATGGCGGCGAATCATTTTTTTACTAATCGAAGCTAACACATCTTCAAGTGTAAAATAACCTTGATCTTCTCCAATTTGTGCATGCAAAAATACTTGTAACAACACATCACCAAGTTCCTCAATCATAGCAAAATCATCCTCAGCATCGACCGCAGCCAAGTATTCATGTGCTTCCTCAAGTAAATATTTTTTCAACGACTCATGTGTTTGCTTTTGATCCCAAGGACAGCCATTTGGACCTCTCAGCGTTGCAATGATTTGACGGAATGTTGTCCAATCTCTTAATGACTCCTCCTGTGATTTTACAGGTGGTACATAGACTGTTGTTAAATTATTTACTTCTACACTTTGATCGAGTTCATAGAGTGGCACTGTGACAATCTGTTCCTGTGAAGATCCAGCCGCTGTCACAACTGTCACAGGATACTCATCATCATATTTCTCCATCAACGTTAGCTTCACTTCTGATGCACTGAATGTATCGTATACTTGAGCGATCAAGATATGCTGACGCATGTTAATGTCATGCATTGAAAAACTAGTACCATCAAGTAATTGAAAGCCTTCAATTGGATCTATTTTTAACGCACCAAAAATGGGATCTAAGAAACTCTGACCACCCTCAATGACTAGCTCAATTTCCCCTTCATTTGCGGCTGCAATAAGTAATTGCACTGTTTGCTCTGCAACTAGTGGATGCCCTGGCACAGCATACATAACATCCTCAACAGCGGTAGCTTCTATAAGTGAATCAGCTATTTCTGCATACACAGGTTGAAATGTATCGTGTTTTTCATAAACGTCGTCAAAACTTTCAAATCCCACACCCTCTGCTGCTAATTCCTCTAAAACCGGATGATCCACTGTTCGTACATATAATTTTTTAGCAGCCTTTAATTTTTTATAAACACCCATTTGCAGCTGATTAAAGTCACCTGCACCTAAACCAATAATTGTTAATGTATTCAATATTACACCTACTTCCTTGAATTTAGCCAAAGTTGGTAAACAGCCATTCTACGTCCAAACGGCAGTAAATACCATTCTTTTTCTATTAGTACTCTTTTCTTTGCAATAATTGTTAGCATAACAAACGCCCCAATAGATACTGCTGTCAAACCCGCCACCATGGCTATCATACGTGAAGACATCAAATGGTTTAACAAGGACGATACTAGCTGTAACCATATAAGAACGACGATTGTCATACTGAAGGAGGCTATACCTACTTTTTTATAAAATGCGCCTGAAGCTAATTGAATGCCAGTCAATGTTTTTAAATAAATAATTAGCAAGGTTGCTGTTAATAATAATCCTATATCATTTGCGATGGCAGCTCCTAGTACACCTAATCCACCAATTAAACGTACATTTAATATAATTTTTATTAGAAAACCAATTATGAGAAATAAAGTTGGTTTTTTTAATTTTCCATAGCCTTGTAAGATCGCTGTAAATGTAAGGATAATCGACAAAGGGACAATTTGAAATACATAGACAATCAATACTTCCGATAAGGAATTGGTTTTAAAAAGCATTTCATTTAAATAAGGCATAACTAGCATTAAGCCTAGTGCAGCAGACCAGCCGAACAGGACGGATGCTTTGTATGTTAATTGTATGAATGGCACTGCACTACGTCCCGCTTGTTTTTTCGACAAATGGGCGACAAGTGGCACAATGGCCAACGACAATGAGGATGCAATGACAACACCTAGTTGAACTAACGGTTGTCCTCGATCATAAATACCCTTCGTTTCCTTTGCAATTGTAGGAGTCATCCCATTATCAATTAATGAAGAATAGATTGTAAATGAATCGACCAATTGATAGCCAAGGAGTAGTAGACCACTCATACTGACACTCAAGCTGAGCCAAGTGACCTCTTTAATGATAGGTAAACTTGGATTACCTTGTAGATGTTGTTTAACTTGCTGTAGACCAAATCGTTTATATGAGATATAAGCAAGTAATAGCAAGGCTGTAATTTCTCCAATTACTGTACCGATAACAGCCATTTTTCCTGCACCATAAAGAGATTTAGTCGTTGTCATAATAAGAAAGGTACCTGCTAATATGACAGTTACTCTCACTGCTTGTTCAAGTACTTGGGCATAAGCAATAGGCTCCATAATTGCTCTAGATTGAAAGCTACCTTTTAAAATAGCCAGCGCCGGCATAACCAATACTACTAAGGAGCCTGTACGAATAAGTGGTGCTAATTGAATATCTCCCATTAAATGGGCAATCTTTTCAGCACCTCCAAATAAAATGGCAAAAAACAGTAGTGATAATACCGTTAAATACCTGAAAACTACCTGTGTTATAGTGCGACGTCTTTCATCACGTTCTATTGTATCAACAATACAATCATTGTCTGCAAGCATTTTAGAAATGGCTATAGCAAAGCCACTAGATGTCCAAACAACGAAGATTGAAATAACTGGATATACCTGTTGATAGATATAAAAGCCTTCATCACCTACTAGATTTTGAAAAGGCACACGGTAAATGGCACTAAGAACTTTTACAATAAGGGCTGCTATCGTCAATAAGGCGGCACCCTTCATGTAGCTTTTCATACCAAAACGTTGCGACATAAATTGCCCTCTTTCCTTCTTAACAATGCCAATAGTATAGCATATCTCAAAAGTTTGACGTGCAAGGTGGCACTACTGTTCCTATAATGATTCATCCTTATGTACGCAAAAAAGTTATTGTTCAGCCTTAAAGGTCATCGCAATAACTTTTACATGCATTAACTATTCATTTGTTTTGCTAAGAAGTTTGCAGCTGTTTCCACTACTTTGACTTCTACCTCACCAACAAAGTGTACTTTAGACAAGACGATAATACAGCCTATTGGGTCACCATTCACCATAATAGGTGTCGCACAATATGATTTTACTTGCTCATATTGTCCAGGGACAATTTCAATCGTTGTCTCCATTTTTTCTATTTTTGTGGAGCGTTCGTCCATAAAGCTTTCCGCAAAGGACGTAATGCGACGATTTATATATTCCTTTTTCCCTATCCCTGCAACAGCGATTACTTCATCACGGTCAGTGACAAATGCTGGTGTGCCCATCGTTTCATAAAGTGTTTCAACATATTCTCTTGCAAATTCCCCCAAATCATTGATGGGAGAATATTTCTTTAAAATGACTTCGCCTTCACGGTCCGTATAAATTTCAAGCGGGTCGCCTTCACGAATACGTAGCGTCCTACGAATTTCTTTTGGAATAACTACACGCCCTAAATCATCAATACGACGAACAATTCCTGTTGCCTTCATTCTAATGCCTCGCTTTCGCTACAATGAAATTTTAATTCAATGATAGTATGGTTTTTATTTGAGCAATCTATGCAAAAACTGAAGAAAAAGGATTTCACAACCATCAATCAATTTTTTTCAAAAAACGGTATTACATCAATCAAC
Organism: Lysinibacillus sp. JK80; assembly: GCF_027557635.1. NCBI lineage: Bacteria > Bacillati > Bacillota > Bacilli > Caryophanales > Bacillaceae > Lysinibacillus > Lysinibacillus sp. JK80. The sequence goes on from NZ_CP058997.1 coordinate 3,003,596, forward strand.
TCTTTATTAGATTACCCAAGGAATAAGTTTCTATAATTAATTCATAAAAAATATTGGAAAAAATCAATTATTCCTGTGAGCAAATATGTTAGAGATGATGATTACTGAAGCAACATGAAAAAGGCTAATCTTATCTTTTACGGTAAAAGATAAGATTAGCCTCTTAACTACTATGGCTGCTTTTTTGCTTTATCAATAATTTGCATTAGCTCTTCCAACATATCAAAGGGTTGATATTTCCCACTCTTGCGTTCATCTATTGTTAATTTTAACTGCATGCCATCCATACCAAAACCAACAGCACGCTCGAATTTCATCGATTCTTCAATAATCTTACTGCCGTCGACACTTGCCGTCCCTTGTTCTGACAATAGTATTGTAATAAGTTTTTGCTTCTCCTTTACAGATACTACTCCCGCACCTAAGCCCCAAACTTTCATTCGTGCTATTCGAAGTAAACGCTCTGTTTCAATTGGAAGATCGCCAAATCGATCCTCTAATTCCTCCATGATTTCGTCATACTCCTCCACCTGATCCATGGCTTTAATTCGTTTATACATCTGGATCTTTTGATAACCATCTGGAATGTAAGCGTCTGGAATATAAGCATCAATACTCAGCAAAATTTCTATATCTGGCTTTTCTTCTTTTTTCACGCCCGTTTGACGTTCCGCGATGGCATCCTGAAGCATTTGTGAATATAAATCAAAGCCAACTGAATCAATAAAGCCATGTTGCTGCGCTCCAAGTAAGTTTCCTGCGCCCCGAATAGATAAATCTCGCATCGCAATTTTAAAGCCTGAGCCAAGCTCTGTAAATTCTTTAATTGCTTGTAAACGTTGCTCCGCTACATCTGTCAGAACTTTGTCGCGTTGGTACATAAAATATGCATAAGCTACTCTGTTAGAACGTCCAACGCGCCCGCGTAATTGGTAGAGCTGTGCTAAGCCCATGCGATCAGCATCATGGACTATTAATGTATTTACATTCGGTATATCGACACCAGTCTCGATAATTGTTGTCGTAACAAGCACATCATAATCGCCCTCTAAAAAGGCTAAAATTACGGATTCTAGCTCTGATTCAGTCATTTTTCCATGAGCAAAGCCTATCCGTGCTTCAGGGACCAGCACTTGAATCTCCTCAACCCTTCGAGCCATATCCTCTACCCGATTATATAAATAAAATACTTGTCCGCCACGTGCCATTTCCCTCTCAATAGCTTCTCGTACTAATGCCCCGCTGTGCTCCATCACATATGTTTGAACTGGGAAACGATTAGCAGGAGGCGTCTCAATAACAGATAAATCTCGGACCCCTACCATGGACATATGAAGTGTCCTTGGGATGGGTGTAGCTGTTAATGTTAAGACATCGACATTTGTCTTTAACTGCTTAATTTTTTCCTTATGCGTCACACCAAAGCGTTGCTCTTCATCCACAATTAGCAGACCAAGGTCTTGAAAAATTAAATCTTTAGATAAAATACGGTGTGTTCCAATAACTATATCGACTCGGCCCTCTTTTAAGCCCTTTAATGTAGCTGTTTGCTCCTTTTTCGTCCGGAAGCGAGATAACAATCCAACATTAATGGCAAAGTCCTGAAAGCGCTCACGAATAGTCTCATAATGTTGCTGAGCTAGAATAGTTGTAGGGACAAGGAATGCCACTTGCTTTCCATCTTGAATAGCCTTAAATGCGGCACGAATGGCTACCTCTGTTTTACCATAGCCTACATCACCACAGACTAAGCGGTCCATAGGGCGTTCACGTTCCATATCTCGTTTTACTTCAACAATTGAACGTAGTTGATCTTCTGTTTCTTCATAGGGGAACATCGCTTCAAAATTACGCTGGTCATCGTTATCAGGTGTAAAAGCATGCCCTTTCTCTGCTTCACGCTTTGCATACAGCTTTATTAAATCATCCGCAATATCCTGTACAGCAGAGGATACCTTCGCTTTCGCCTTTTTCCACTCTGCTCCACCTAATTTATGTAGCTTTGGTTCTCGATCCTCTGACGCCACATATTTTTGGATTAAGTCTATTTGCTCTACGGGTACATATAATTTATCGTCTGCACGATATCGAATATGCAGGTAATCCTTATGTGTACCATTAACCTCTAATGTCTCTACACCAATATATTTACCAATCCCATGATGAACATGTACAACATAATCACCTGGCTTAATTTCCGTATAACTTTTAATACGTTCAGCATTGGTCATTTTTTGTGTGCGTGCTTTTTTCTTTGCCTGCTGTTTAAAGAGCTCGTCTTCTGTTACAATCGCTAAACGCTGCAGAGGCAATTCAAAGCCACTCGACAAGCCACCATCTACAATATAAATACCAGGTTCTGTTGGCTCACCTATCGCTGTATGAATATCGTATTCTTCAAGCATTTGCTGAACTCTTTTCACTCGTTCTTTATCCCTTGCTATGATGAGAACTGTAAATTTGCCAAGTAACCAGCGTTCAACCTCACTTTGAAGCAAGGACATTTGTCCATGAAATTGCTGCATTGGCTTGCAAGAAAAGTTGGTTGTTTTAGTAAACGTAATCCCTGCAAATGTTCGCGAAAATAATGAAAATGAAAGCTTTTGTTGTGACAACATCGCCAATATTTCTTTTAATGAGAAGGCAGGTTTGACATCATGAACCATTTTTCCCTCTTCGATTAAAGATAAAAACCATTCATCCTCTTCACGTTCCCATGCATCCATTACCTCTTGAATACGTCCAAGTTCGTCAAAAAGCACAATACCATCATATTCAAAGTAATCTCCCAAAAAGGCTGTTTTATCGTATAATAATGAGCCATATTTGTTTACATAATCAGGTAAATTTCCTTGCTGTAGCAACTCAATATCATATTGAATATGCTGATACAGAAGTTCTTTCGTCTCCTGCTTTTTCACCTTCTTTAGGCTGGCTGCTAATGCCACTTCTAAACGGTCTGCTAATGCCTGTCTTTCTGATTTCGTAAGAATGACCTCAGAAGCAGGAAGAATACGAATTTTTTGTAATTTATCAATAGAACGTTGGTCATCTGCTGAAAATGTTCGTATGGAATCAACCTCTGTATCAAATAATTCAATACGAATTGGTGATTCTAAATAAGGTGGATAAATATCTAAAATTCCCCCACGTAATGCGAACTCTCCAGGTGATGTCACCATTGAATTCCGTACATAGCCCATCTCAACTAACGTTTGCAACCATTTATCAATTTCAACATCTTCGCCTAATGCGGTTTGTAAAAAATAATGTAGCCAGTGTTCTTTTGGTTGCATTATTTTACGTAGACCAGCCACAGGTATTACATATACGGCTTTCTCCCCTCTAGCTAAGCAATCGAGCGTCGCGATTCGCTCCGCGCGAAGTTCTGGTGAAGCCACAGAAAGATCGGCTGCAATAAATTCATCTGCTGGGTAATAATGAACATGTTCTTCACCTAACAATCCAGCAAGCTCATCAACCATTTTTTGTGCCTGCAATAGATTAGGAGAGATAATATAGATTGGCTTCTTTACATATTCAAATAACACATCGACCATTACGGGGCGTGCGTTTCCTGTTAAACCTGTAATAAGCTGTGATGCAGTTTGACCGCTCTGAATTTCCTTTAAAAATGATGTAATATGTTTATCTTGCGACACAAGCTGTCGTAAAACCTCCACAGTCAAAAGCTCCTTTCAGCATAAATTCTATATTTTTATTTCTATTATTCTAGTGTTATTTTACATATCTCTATTAATGGCTGTTTTATGAAATGGAAAAAGCCTTGAACACACATAAGTGTGTCAAAGCATCCTTCCAATTATTGAATCCATTTATTGAGTGCGTGATAATCTGGATATTGTCTCAGCGAATCCTCACATTGCTCACAAATGCAGTGCACAGTCGTTTGACCATGTTGATCTTTCTCAACATAATCATCCGCTTCTCCCAATTCGAAAATATGCAACTTTCGAATTGTATCATCTGCATCAAATGGTAGTGTCCCTATTTCTACTTCACAATGCCGACATCGATAGCGAACTGACATCTCCAAATCATCCTCCTTTAAGCAACTTTCTACTTAAAGTATAGACATTTATAAAAAGGATTATGCACTTTTCACTGTCATCCTCATTGCAATAACTTAAAAATTAGAGAATTAATTTTTACCTGTAGCTAAGACTATTCACTACAAGTATTAGCTGTAATAATAGTGTAAGGCAGCTCATTACTCACCTTACACCATGCCAATTATCCAAAAACTTTAACATAAATTTTATTACTTCCATCTATTTGCTTGCGTTAAAGTGATTCATCACATCAAGAAACGGCTTTGAAAGAGATGCTTCAACAGCGTTTACAGAATTTACAATGGCGTCTTGCATAAGAACTTGGTCTTCCTTCGAAAATTTAGCTAACACATAGTCTGCTACCTTCATGCCCGCTGGTGGACGATTAATGCCCACTCGAATACGATTAAATTCCTGAGTGCCTAAATGTTGAATTAATGATTTAATGCCGTTATGACCACCTGCACTCCCTTTTTGGCGCAGACGTAATTTACCTGTCTCTAAATCCAAGTCATCATAAATGACAATTAAGTCTTCTACCTCTATGTCAAAATAGTCCATTAGGGGACCAACACATTCCCCTGATAAATTCATATATGTTAATGGTTTAACAAGTAGAACCTTTCCTTCTGGTCGATGTACAGTTGTGTACATCCCGTTAAATTTTGAATTTGTTAAAGGTGTTCCCCATTTTTCTGCTAACGCATCAATAACATCAAAGCCGATATTATGTCTTGTATGCTCATAAGGTTTACCTGGGTTTCCTAAACCAACGATAATTTTCATAAGTACCTCTCTTCTTTCAAATCTAATAGTCATTATTTTACCATATAGCACGCCTAGAAAGCATTTTGTACAATTGTTAAAAGGCATAAAAAATAAGGCTAACAAGAAAGCTATAGCCTTCTTATTAGCCTTAAGCGTATTTATTTTTATACTGACTCTTGCCCTTCTTCATTTTCTGTAGTCTCTTCCTCTACAGAAACAGGCGCCACAATGGTTACTAACATATACTCATCTTCACTAATAATTTCAACAGATGTAGCATCGCGAATATCTGCTACTGTTAGGGATTCCCCAATTTTCAACGATGAAATGTCCACATCAATTGATTCGGGTAACTCTGTTGGCTTTACTTTAACTTTTAATTCTAAGTTAGGCTGCATTAAAATACCGCCCTCACTCACACCAACTGACTGTCCAAGTAATTTAATCGGGACATCAGCTTCTAGCTCTTCCGCCATATTAATGGCTAAAAAGTCAATATGATTTACTTCATCTTTCAATGAACATTGCTGAATCTCTGACACAACAGCATTCACCTTTTTCCCCTCTAACTCTAGCGAAAACACACTATTTTGCCCATTTTTTTGAATGGACTTTTTAAAATCTTTTGCAGCAATAGAAATTGGGGTTGAATCTACTTTGTAGCCGTAAATAACTGCAGGAATGGCTCCCCCTTTTCTAAGTTGGGTTAATGTTGAACGATGCCCAGTTTCGCGCTTTGTAACACTTAATACTGTACTCATACTTCTTTATTCCCCTTCCAAGAAAATTATTTACGCCTCAACAATAATTCGTTGTAGGCTATGATAATACTTAGCTCTATTTGTTTAAGGTAGAGTAAATATTATTAAGACACATTATTATTATACCCCTTTGTGAGAAGGCTCACACATAAAACACTCATCTATTTCTTCGTCTTGATGAAATAGTGTCCAATTATATAGAAAAGACCAATCTACTCAAAGAGTAGATTGGTCTTATACTTACAATATTTATTAATCAAATAGAGTACTTACAGATTTATTTTCATAAACGCGAGAGATAGCATCCGCCATTAATTTAGCTACAGAAAGCTCTGTAATTTTTGGAGATTTTTTCTCGTCTGAAAGCTGAATTGTATTTGTCACCACTAATTCTTTAATAGCAGAGTTTTCAATACGTTCAATTGCTGGACCAGATAATACAGGGTGTGAACAGCAAGCGTAAACTTCTTTTGCACCAGCAGCACGTAACGCATCTGCCCCAATTGTAATTGTACCTGCTGTATCAATAATATCATCAATCAAGATTGCCACTTTACCATCAACATTACCAACAATGTTCATCACTTCCGCAACGTTTGGTTTCGGACGACGTTTGTCAATAATTGCAATCGGTGCTTTTAATCGTTCAGCCATTTTACGAGCACGTGTTACCCCACCATGATCTGGTGAAACAATAACGATCTCATCTCCTGGAATACCTTTAGATTTGAAGTAATCAGATAGTAATGGTACTGCCATTAAGTGGTCGATTAGGATATCGAAGAAACCTTGGATTTGAGGTGCGTGTAAATCTAATACGATAACACGTGTTGCACCAGCAGTTTCAAGTAGGTTTGCCACTAATTTAGCTGTAATTGGCTCGCGCGCTTTTGCTTTACGATCTTGGCGTGCATAACCATAATAAGGCATTACAACGTTTACTGTACGAGCAGATGCACGTTTAACTGCATCTACCATAATTAAAAGCTCCATTAAATGTTCGTTTACAGGTGCAGAAGTAGACTGCACGATAAACACATCACAACCTCGAATACTTTCTTCAATGCTAATTTGAATCTCTCCATCACTGAAGTGCTTAACAGAAGATTTACCTAATTCTACGCCCATTTCCTGCGCAATTTCTTGAGCTAATGGATTATTAGAATTAAGTGAAAATATTTTTAATTGTGAGTTTGCATAATGATACGGCATGATGGCCTCCTGTTTAGTTGATAATTATTTTGAATTTAATTTGCTTACATAATTCGGTTTGTTTTCTTGTCTTGCACGAGCTATGGCAAGTGCATCTTCAGGAACTTCTTTTGTAATTGTAGAACCTGCTGCAATAAATGAACCTTTTCCAACTTTCACTGGCGCTACTAAGTTAGTATTACATCCTACAAATACATCATCTTCAATAATTGTTTTGAACTTGTTTTTTCCATCATAGTTTACTGTAATGGAACCACAACCAATATTGACGTTACTACCGATCTCAGCATCGCCAATATAACTTAAATGTGAAACTTTCGAGCCATTATCTAGCTTGCTTTTCTTCACTTCTACAAAGTTACCAATTTTGACATGACTACCGATGTCTGAAAGTGGTCGAATATGAGCAAATGGCCCAATAGCAGTATCCTCTGCAATAGCGCTTTCACGGACAACTGAAGAATGTATAGTTGTACGATCACCAACGCGGCTATCTATGATTTGAGTGTTTGGCCCGATAATGCAATCTTCACCGATCACAGTAGCACCTTCAATCATTGAGCCAGGTTGAATCACCGTATCACGCCCAATAACTGCATCTGCACTAATATGCGTTGTTTCAGGATGGATAATTGTTACACCATTCCGCATATGCTTCTCGTTGATTCTTGTACGCATTAATGTCTCGGCTTGTGATAAAGCCACGCGATCGTTAACACCTAGTGTTTCTTCAAAATCATCAGTGACATATGCTTCAACAATATCACCTTGCTTTTGTAAAATTTCAATGACATCTGGTAAATAGTATTCACCTTGAGCATTATCATTTTTCACAAGCTTCAATGTTTCAAATAATAATTTGTTATCAAAGCAATATGTGCCTGTGTTTATTTCTTTTACTAATTGCTGCTCTGCTGAAGCATCCTTTTGTTCAACAATTTGCTCCACCTGTCCGTTACTGCCACGTAATATACGGCCATAGCCAGTTGGATTTTCAGCAATTGCAGTTAAAATAGTTGCTTTAGCATTCTTTGCTTGATGATGTTCGAATAGAGCTTGCATCGTTTCAGGACGAATTAGTGGTGTATCTCCACATACAACTAATGTTGTACCTTCTTCATTACCTAAAATGGCCTCTGCTTGTTGCACAGCGTGCGCTGTACCTAGTTGTTCAGCCTGCAGCACATACTCACTTTTATCACCAAGCTGTTGTTGCACTTTTTCAGCACCATGTCCGACAACCGTTACAATGCGATTCACATCTAACGTCTGAATATGATCCACCACATGTTGTACCATTGGTTTCCCACATACTGGATGGAGCACTTTATATAATTTGGACTTCATACGTGTACCTTGACCTGCAGCCAAAATGACAGCAAAAATATTGCTCATCTGTAAGTCCTCCAATACGCTCATTTTCTCTTATGACTATATAGCAAAATTCATCTATTTTCAAGGCATGTAGAGTTGACAAAAACATGAATTCCTAAATCCAATGCACCTTATGCTCGAATGTCATGAAGTATATCCTGAAATTGCTCATATTATCTTTTTATCAAAATAAAAAGAACCCTTCCAACTAGAAGAGTTCTTCCTATCTTTTTTACCGTAAGTTTGTAACATATCCTTAAAAAGTAAGTTATTTACTATTTATTACACACCGATTCCCTCTAATTCTTCTTCTTTACCAGCTTCCTCTATTTCACTAGAGTTATGATACTGGTTTAAAATGATCTCCTGAATTTTATTTCGAGTATCAGAATTAATTGGATGAGCAATATCTCTAAATTCCCCATCTGGTGTTCGTTTACTAGGCATAGCTACAAATAAACCAGTATTTCCATCAATGACACGAATATCGTGAACAACAAACTCATTATCAAGTGTAATGGAAGCAATCGCACGCATGCGACCATCCGTCTGTACCCGACGTAATCTCACATCAGTAACTTCCATTTTCTCACCACCTCTCTTCTTGGATGCCTAAATGAAAATATTATATTCTCAATTACCGAATATTTTCCTTTTCATAGTCTATCAAATTTTCTAAAAAATTTGAATACTTATTAGAATAATATTTTTTCTTATATACGTAATTTTTGACAATTGTTTGTCGGCGTAAAAAAACCCACTAAAAAGAATAAAGATTCTCTTTAGTGAGCTTAATAAGTTTTATTTATTTTACGATTGCGATTACTTCGATTTCTACTTTTACATCTTTCGGAAGACGGGCTACCTCTACAGCTGAACGAGCTGGTTTATGATCACCGAAATGATTTGCATAAACTTCATTCATCGCTACAAAGTCATTCATATCTTTCATAAAGACCGTTGTTTTCACAACATTATCTAAAGAAGTTCCAGCTTCCGCTAAAACAGCTTTTAAATTAGCAAATACTTGATTTGTTTGTACAGTTATATCTCCTTCCACTAAATCACCTGTAGCTGTTAATGGAATTTGACCAGAGCTATAAAACATACCGTTAACAATAATACCTTGTGAATATGGTCCGATTGCTGCTGGTGCATTTGTTGTTGCTACTACTTTCATTTGTCATGTCCCCTTTTAGAAAAATAGTTACCTTCACTTAATGCAATTGTTCGATCTTTTTCATTAACTTCATGAAGCTTTACAAGTGAATAATAATCGTCTACTAATGTTTCGTCCGCATGCTCAGCCTCCACAAGCACTGCAATGCCTGCTAGCTGACAGTCAAACTCCTCTAAGAGATTTTTCATACCATTCATAGTACCGCCGACCTTCATAAAGTCGTCAGTAATTAATACACGTTGTCCACTCTTCATGCTTCTTTTTGATAATACCATTGTCTGAATTCTTCTGGAAGAACCAGATACATAGTTAATGCTTACTGTAGAACCTTCTGTTACTTTACTATCTCTTCTCACAACAACCACTGGTACATTTAAATGTCTTGCAATGGCATGAGCGATGGATATCCCTTTAGTTGCTACTGTCATTATGACATCGATTTGTTGATCTGCAAAGGCCGAAGCAAAGACCTTTCCTACACGATTAATTAAATCTGGGTTTCCAAGCAAGTCTGTCATAAATAAGTAACCACCTGGTAACAATCGATCTGAATGTTCTAGCTCTGCTTTTAAATCTTGAATCACTAAACGTACTTCAGCCTCGGACATTTTCGGAATATATTTTACTCCTCCTGCAGCACCCGGCACTGTCATCAATAACCCGATTCCTTTTTCTTCGAATGTTTCTTTTACAATCGTTAAATCTTCACTAATGGATGACTTAGCAGATTGATATAGTTCTGAAAAATAAGTTAGCGGGATCAGCTGATGTGGATGTTCTAGTAAGTAGTACGTCATATCAACTAGTCGTTCACTACGCTTCCATTTCATGCGACCCTCTCCTAAACACGAATATTTATAGGTAAAATTAACACAAATTTGCGTTTCTAAGCAAGCGTATTTCGCTCACCCAAAATTCGTACTGCATAAACTTCCTCACAAAAACCACGTAAACCATTATAAATGCGACTTACACGAGCTTCACTATCCACTAGCCCAAATACAGTTGGACCGCTTCCACTCATTAGCGTGGCATCTGCCCCAAAGCGCTTCATTTGTTCCTTTAACATCACAACTTCTGGGTGTAGCTTAAATGTTACAGTTTCCAAAACATTTCCTAATGAAGAACATAATAGCTCATAATCTTTTGTCTCTATAGCTTGTATCATCTGCTGTGTATTGGGGTGTTGCAGTCCTTCAATCTTAAGACCCCCATAAACTTCTGCTGTCGACACACCAATTTTAGGCTTAGCTAGTACAACCCAACAATTAGGTGGAGCTGGTAATTCCTTTATTTTTTCGCCTCGTCCTGTAGCGAGTGCCGTGCCTCCGTAAACACAAAACGAAACATCCGAACCAATTTTAGCACCAAGTTCCGCTAATTCATCTATTGATAAACCTAAATCCCACAGTTCATTTAGCCCTTTTAATGTTGCAGCTGCATCACTACTACCTCCTGCGAGTCCTGCTGCTATAGGGATTTCCTTTTCAATCGTAATGGATACACCTTGTCTAATGCCATATGTATCTTTAATGAGACGCGCTGCCTGATAAGCAAAATTACGATGGTCATTTGGTACAAAATTATCTGTTGAAATTATTTGAATAACACCATCTTCTCGAGATTCAAGACTGATACGATCAGCTAAATCGACTGTTGTCATAACCATCTCCACTTCGTGAAAATTATCCGGTCTTTTATAAAGTACATCTAATGTTAAATTGATTTTTGCAGGCGCCTTTACATAAAGCATCTTTCTTCCTCCTTATAGCTACACGTATAAACAGTTCTTTTTTTCGCGCAAGATTATTCATTTTATTTTACCATATTGAGAATACGAAAATGGAAAAAAAGAACCGTTTACCCTATTCGGAGTAACGGCTCTCTCTCGTCAGTTGTATTTGTTGTGTCAGTAAGGATTTTCATCCCTGCTGAATGAAACTTTATAAGATGACTATTTTAGCAAAAACAGTCTACTTACGCTCTTGCTCACTACTTGCCCGTTCTGCCATTTCTATGGCACGTTTGACCATATTACCAGCATCACGAGCTTTTATGCCGCCCCAGCCTTCCTTTTGCACAACATCATAAAATCCAAGTTCTTTTGCGATCTCTTCTTTTAAACGAGGTGACATGATACCTTTTCTAGGCATATAAACTCCTCCTTTAACAACTGACGAATTTAGTATGCCCGTGAAAACGCAAAACACTCATGTATTTTTAATATACATGAGTGTTTCTAAAATATAGAAATAAGTACTAGAAACTATTTTGCGACAGCAGCCTTTGCTTCGTCTAAAAATGTAATCTCTACTGCTTCAGTTAAAATATCTGTGTAGCTATACGATACGCGCTTGCACGTATTGTCTTCTTGATCGAGCTCTACTACAAAGATGGCGCGATATGTCTCACGTAGTATCCCTGCACACTCAACCGTTTTCTTGCGACCACCGTTTGCTTTTAATTGCAAACGTTTACCCAAATGACAATCCAACGACTTTTTAATGTCCGCTAAAGTTTTTGGCATTTTCGCTTACACCTCACTAATAACAAGTATAAGCTAATGGCCCAAAAATGTCAACAAAATATAATATTTTATCAGCCTCTTATAAATCTTGTCAACTTATTTTTTATAAAAAAATATATATTTTTTTACATATCCGAAAAATTGTTAACAAAAATTTTTACTTTGCAAATACAGGATGAAGTGCATCAGCTAATTTCCCAAACTCTTGAATTGAAAGTGTTTCTCCACGGCGAGTTGGCTCAATATTTGCTAACTCTAATGCCTGTAAAATTTGATCCTTTTGTGCCTTTCCATTAGGTAAACCAGATTGCAGGTTATTATAGATTGTTTTTCTTCGCTGTACGAATGAAGCACGCGTTACAACAAATAGAAAATCCTCATCTATTACTTTTACTGGTGGTTCCTCATGCTTAATAAGGCGAATTACTGCAGAGTCGACGTTAGGTTGCGGCATGAAAACGGTTTTTGGCACTGTCATCGCAATATCTGCTTTCACGTAATATTGTATTGCAATTGATAAAGAACCATATTCTTTCGTCCCTGGCTTAGCTGTTATACGGTCTGCTACCTCTTTCTGCATCATCACAACAAAACCACGGATCGGTAATCGGTCATTGAGTAATTTCAGTAAAATTGGAGTCGTTACATAATACGGTAAATTTGCTACAACCATAATATCATCAATACCTGGCATCTCATCTGCAATTACTTTCTCCACATCTGCCTTAAGTATGTCAGAGTGAATAATAGACACATTATTATATGGACTAAGCGTATCTTCTAGTACAGGTAATAAACGTTGGTCAATTTCAAAGGAAACTACCTTTTTAGCGCTTCTCGCCAAATGCTCAGTTAATGCCCCAATCCCAGGACCAACTTCAATTGCGCCACTATTCTCAGTTAAATTGGCGTGACTCACTATATTTCTTAAAATGTTCGGGTCAATTAAGAAGTTTTGACCTAAACTTTTTTTAAATGAAAAACCATACTTTTTTAATATTTCTTGTGTTCGAATTGGTGTAGCAATATCCTTATGCATCATTTTCCTCCTGATCTAACTGTGCGATAGCCGCACCAAATTGCTCCTCTGTAATCTGAAACATTTTCAATCTTTTATGAAGTTGTTTACCATTTGTAGCACCTATATTTAAAATTTCCCCTAGTCTATCACGACGCTGCTTTGATTGTGGATGTCCAATTAAACGAGCAGTCATTAAATCTTCCAGTGTAATTACCGCTTCGTTTAGCACCTCATGTATAGGGGTATAAACATGTTGTAATGCCTCACGTATATCCTCATCAGCAGCATGCTCAATCCCTAACCCTTTACCGTTTTTAGCGATCGTTTTCGCTTTTGGTAAAAAGGCATGCTTCACCCCTTTTACACGCTCCTCGATAATGGCGCGTATTCGACGTCCTGGATAGTCTGGATCAGTAAATACAATAACTCCACGTTTTTCTTGGGCGTGCTGAATTCGCTTTAACGTTTCTTCAGAAATTGCAGATCCATTCGTTTCTATAGTATCTGCTTGTACAGCACGTTTAATAGCTGTCGTATCATCTTTTCCTTCAACAACAATAATTTCTTTAATTTGCAAAAAGGCTCCTCTTTTCTATCTACCTTATCTTCTGACCATTTTACAACTGCTCTATACGATTTGTACAGGAATACAAGGTTCAGATGAGCTTATCTTATTCAACTTACTCTCTACATACCTTACAACATCATTTGCTAAAAAATAATAAAGAAGCCTTCCCGCCAGTCAAAACAGGAAAGCTCCATTTGTGAAAAACATTTTGATTAATTTTACAATTTTTTTAATTTAATACTTTAACGCGCACTTTCTTACGTCCCCAGTTACGTGCTTGGGCATCTGTTTGTACAAGTATGTCAATCTTATTACCCTTAATTGACCCACCAGTATCCCCAGCTATAGCAGTTCCATAGCCTTCTACCCAAACCTTTGATCCTAACTTAATAACAGAAGGGTCAACTGCGATCACCTTCAAGCCAGAATTTGAACGTAGGTTTATACCAGTTGCTGATGTACCAGTACAACCGTTGCAATATGGTGTATATGCTGTTGCCGTTACATAAAATTCTTTTCCGTTAGTAGGCTCTGCAGAACCACGTGACACAGTTGCTGCACTTGCAACAATTGTTTTTGTGCCTACAGCAACCACTTGCTTCTTCGGCTCTTTTAACACTTTCTCAGATTGTAGGTTTTTTGCCACAACCTTACCGTTTTCTTTGACAACCTCATACGTACGAGAAATCGAACCCTTCTCGCCCGTTGCTACTACTTTTTGTTTCCCCTTTTGCAATGAAGCATCCTGCTTCTTTTCAACTGCGAAATCTAAAGAGTCTTCCACTACATCGATAACCTTTTCTACGCGAACTACTGTGATTTTACTCTCCGGAGTAATAACGTTCTCCAGGTTATTTTCGACACGATCGAATTCATTTAGCTGAATTCCTTGTTGTTTTAAAAAGTTAGCGACCGTAGTCGAAGTGGACCATACTTGTCTTTTATTTACGCCATCGACAAGCGCTACTTGAAACGCTTTTTGAATATCGATTTTGTTTTCTGCTCCTAGTTCAGTATCTAGACCTTGCGCTAAAGAGTCATGTTCAGATACTTTAATATTTGCTTCCTTCAAAATGTCCTTCACAAGTGTTTCAGTTGTCCAAACTTTTGACTGATTTCCATCAACTGAAATAGTTACTTCTTTTGCCTGTTCCCATGTAATTGCTAATCCATTAACAATTTTGGTGTTCAGAGAGGGTGAAATTTTGTCATGCTCTGCTATATCTATATTTTGATTTTGTAATAATTGTTCTACAGTTTTGGCATGTGTTGATACTTCGATTGTTTCTCCATTTGCTTCAAGCTTAACGGATTTTTTCGTACCTTGATAAAGCACGAAAGAGATTACAGACACAAACAGGACAAGTGAGATAATTCTTATCACTGTTTGCTTACTCCTCAATGATCCTAAGAACAAGTTTTTCATGGAATTATTTGACATGAAAAAACGCCTCCTTAATACAAGGTTGGATTATACGGACTAGTTTTGGCACTGTCAACCCGAAAGTATTTCTCTGAAAATTGACTTCTTGTTTTTTGCCAACCACAAACCCTGTATTGGAGGCATCTAAGCTAGTTAATTGTCAATCCCAAAAAAATTTTTCGCATTGGTTGTAGTTGCTTGTGCAATTTCCTCAATTGTCAACCCTTTCAAACGTGCGATTTCCTCAGCAACTAAAGGCACGAAAGCGGGTTCATTGCGCTTACCTCGATGTGGATGTGGAGCTAAATAAGGAGCGTCTGTTTCAATCATCAAGTGCTCAAGAGCTATTTCTGTAGCTACTTCCTTTGGTAGACGTGCATTTTTAAATGTCACTGGTCCCCCAAGACTAATCATAAAATTCATTGCTATACATTCACGCGCTGTTTCTACACTTCCACTAAAGCAGTGCATAACACCCCCTACGGATGCAGCATTTTCTTCACGTAAAATTTGTACAACATCACCTGTTGCATCCCTATTATGAATAACGATTGGTAAATTGATCTTTTGAGCTAATTGAATTTGCTTGCGAAAAAGTTCCTGTTGAACGTCTTTTGGAGACTTATCCCAATAGTAGTCCAATCCCGTTTCACCAATGCCAACTATTTTTGGATGTGAAGCTAATTGCTCAATCCACTCTAAATCTTGTTGAGTACAATCAATAGCGTCTACTGGATGCCAGCCAATGACACCGTAAACAAAATCATATTGCTCTATTAATTGCATTGTTCTCTCAATGGTTTTACGGTCGAAACCAATAACTACCATTCGTTCTACTTTAGCTTCAAGAGCTCTATCAATCACTTCTTGAAGATCTTCCTCATACTGATCTGCGTTTAAATGTACGTGTGTATCTATAAACATCTTCATTCTCCTAACATTGATTTTATTAAAATTTATTATTTCATATTTTTCGTGATCATTACAATTTCATTACAAACTATTCGACATTGTGACATTCCACTTAATCGACATTACCACAAGTAGTTCTTCAGGCCCATAAAACCAAGTTTTTCACGCATCATAAATTATATCAAAATAATTTAATCCCGATTTCTCTAACAGATTTGAAAAGCCTGCTGAATAATTCATATTCAGCAGGCCTTCCTTAAGTTCATTACTTTACTTTTGCACCATTTTCAAGTTTAGGATCAACTGATGCTAATTTTAAAATTCCATCTTTCTCACCAGCTAAAATCATTCCTTGTGATATTTCACCACGTAATTTTACTGGTTTTAAATTTGCTACGACAATCACTTTTTGACCTATTAAATCATCTGGTGTATAGAATTTCGCAATACCTGAAACTACTTGACGTTGCTCATATCCTAGATCAACTTGTAGCTTTAATAATTTATCTGCTTTCGGAACAGTTTCACATGCAGTCACAGTAGCTACACGCAAATCAACTTTCATAAAATCATCAATAGTAATTTCAGGAATTTCTGGATTTTCTTCAGTTTTTTCTACCTTTTTAATTTCTTCATCCTGTGGTGTTTTCACAGACCCACGCATTTCCTCACGAATATAAGTAATCTCAACCTCATTTTCTAAGCGTGGGAAAATCGGTATCCCTTTTTCTACCACTTTAATGTTTGCTGGAATAGTATTGCCGAATGTTGCAATTGTATCCCATGCTAAGAATTTGTCATCTAATCCTAACTGATCGATCATACGTTTAGGAGTTGTTGTCATAAATGGTTGCAACATGACAGCGATTTGGTGTAAGCTTTCTGCCAAATTTCGCATAACTGCACCTAATTTTGGCTTGTCTGACTCTTCCTTTGCTAACACCCATGGTTGTGTCTCATCTATATACTTATTTGTGCGTGAAACAAGCGTCCATAAGTCAGCAAGAACGACACTAAATTGCATTTTTTCCATACTTTCTTCATATTTAATACGTACCGACTCAGCTTGCTCTTTTAAAGCTGCATCAAATTCTGTCGGTTGAAGATTTTCTGTCGGAATAATACCATCAAAATATTTATTAATCATTGAAATTGTACGATTTAATAAGTTCCCTAAATCATTAGCCAGATCAAAGTTTGTACGTTCAATAAATGATTCTGGTGAAAATACCCCATCAGAGCCAAATGGTAATTCTCGTAATAGGAAATAACGTGTCGCATCTAGACCATAACGCTCGATTAACATTTCAGGATAAATTACATTGCCCTTTGATTTAGACATTTTACCGTCTTTCATCATAATAAAACCATGAGCAAATACCTTTTTCGGTAATGGCAAATCTAATGCCATTAAGAAGATTGGCCAATAAATCGTGTGGAAACGAACAATATCCTTGCCAACTACATGTACATCTGCTGGCCAATATTTATTGAATAATGATTCATCTTCTGATAGATAACCTAAGGCTGTAATATAATTCGTTAATGCATCAACCCATACATAAATAACATGCTTTGGATCTCCTGGTACTTTAATTCCCCAGTCGAAGGATGTTCTTGATACCGATAAATCCTCTAGCCCTGGTTTAATGAAGTTGTTGATCATTTCATTTTTTCGTGATTCTGGCTCAATGAATTCAAGGTTCTCTTCATAATAAGCTAATAAACGATCTGCATATTTCTTCATATTAAAGAAGTACGATTCTTCTTTAACCTTATGCACCGGACGACCACAATCAGGACAGTTCCCGTCAACTAGTTGAGTCTCAGTAAAGAATGATTCACACGGTGTACAGTACCAGCCTTCATATTCACCTTTATAGATATCACCATTATCTAAAAACTTTTGGAAAATCTTTTCGACAGCTTTCGTATGTCGATCCTGCGTTGTTTGAATAAAGTCATCATAAGAAATATCCATTAAACCCCAAAGTTTTTTCGCAGCATCGGCAATTTCATTTACATAATCTTGAGGATGTTTACCCGCTTCAGCTGCTTTTTCTTGAATTTTTTGGCCATGTTCGTCCATTCCTGTTAAAAAGCGTACATCATAACCTTTTAAACGTTTATAGCGTGCAATAGTATCAGATGCTACTGTTGTATATGCCGTACCAATATGAAATTTCCCACTTGGATAGTAAATGGGTGTTGTTATATAGAATGTTTTTTGTTGTTCACTCACAAGAACTGCCTCCATTGTTTTACAATATACTTTCTATTCTAACGAAGTACGAAATTCGTTTCAATGAAAGTTTATTAAACGCGAAAATTGTCGAATAATATATTTAATCCATTAAATGACTTAAATAAGAACCTTTTTTACTATTAACAAAAATATTTATTAAAAACCTTTTAAAAAAATTAAAATACCTGCATTCTTCTCAAAAAATTTTTTTAAAAACCATAATATTAGTGCATTAATTAATTGACGTTTATGGCATTACTTGGTATGATAACTATCAGACAAAGAAATAATGTCGAAATTTGACGAAATACCAATATAACTTTTATAAATTAGGAGGAAATCTATTATGAAATCAACAGGGATTGTTCGTAAAGTCGATGAGTTAGGTCGTGTAGTAATTCCTATCGAGTTACGCCGTACGCTAGGTATTGCTGAAAAGGACGCTTTAGAAATCTATGTGGATGATGATAAAATCATCTTAAAAAAATATATGCCTAATATGACATGTGCTGTTACTGGTGAAGTTTCAGATGATAACTTCCGTCTAGTTGGAGGCAAATTAATTTTAAGTCCAGAAGGCGCAGAAATGTTAGTTAAAGAAATTCAATCTAACTTAAAAAAATAATTAGTTTCTCACCTAGATCAAAACAGTGATTTAGGTGTTTCTGTTTATTAATATAACCAATTTCTTAACCCCTTATAATGTCCATGTCAGACCTTTCTATTTAAGGTTACTATTATTTACAATTATTATCAATTTAAAATTGTGTCTCAAAATTATTACTTTTCAACTTTTAAGTTTCGAGTCATTAACTAAATAAAAATAAAGAGCTACCCTAATAAGGTAACTCTTTACTATTATTCACTATGATATTCATTATAAACATCTCGCTTTGCCACTTGCCTTAACTTAGCTACTTCTTTAATGGCTTCTTTTGAAGATACATTCGATTGATTGATAATGAAATCAACATGTTCAACAATGGACATGTTTTGCCAATAGGCTTCTTCATGATCTTCCTCTTCTACACAGCTATTACCTTCAAGAACAATACAAAACTCTCCTCGTATTTCTTCAGTTTGTGACCATTCTACAGCTTCAGACAAAGTACCTCGTAAAAACTCTTCAAACTTCTTTGTCAGCTCTCGAGCTAAAACAATACGACGTTCCCCGAGTATAGCTTCCATATCTTTTAATGTATCCTTTAAGCGATGTGGTGCCTCATATAGTAAAATCGTTTCTTGGCGTTTTTTTAATTGTTCTAATTGCTGGCGACGTTCCTTTTTTCCGCGATTCAAAAATCCATAAAAGAAAAATGGCTGTGGCGATAACCCAGATGCAATTAATGCTGAAATTGCTGCATTAGGCCCTGGCACTGGTACAACAGAAAAGTTTTGGGCAATTGCTTTTTCCACTATATCTGCACCTGGATCAGAAATACAAGGTAAACCTGCATCACTTACTAATGCAATTGTTTTTCCTTCTTGTAGTAATGTTAATAATTTTTCTCCACCTACGGCTATATTATGCTCATGGTAGCTGATTAGTGGTGTGTCAATCTCAAAGTAGTTACACAGCTTTTTGGTGTTTCTAGTATCTTCTGCAGCGATAATATCTGCTTCTTTTAAAATGCGAAGTGCACGCACACTCATATCCTCTAAATTACCAATAGGTGTTCCTACCAGATATAAACAACCTGTCTGATCGTGTATTGTACTTTTTTGTGATTTCACGATTCACCCCTCCTTATATAATTAATTTTCTGTGTTCTTGTTAATTGCTTAAAGGCATATTCAGCACGCATTGCTTCTTGCTTTGTCTCGAATATTTCTTTGTAAATACATTTCACTGGACCTCTAGCTCTTGTATATTTTGCTCCTTTACCAGCGTTATGTACAGCAACACGTTTTTCTATATTATTTGTATACCCTGCATAAAGAGTTTGATCAGCACACTCTAACACATAAAAGTAGTGATTATTGCTCTTTTCCATAAAGAATTTCTCTCACTTCTGTCGTGTATTCATTATTGGCATCATAAACATACAACGGCGGCAGAATTTTTAAATCAGGCTTTCCATCTTTTATTCCTTCTATTAATAATGTATTAGCCTCTTTCCCTTCCTTCGGATAAATGAGCTGCATCCGTTTGGGCTCTAAGCGATTTGCTCGCATAGCTGTCACAATATCTAATAATCGCCCAGGTCGGTGAACAAATGCGGCCTTGCCCCCTTGCTTTAATAATTTACTTGCGGATTGAATCGCTTCTTCCAATGTTAAATACAATTCATGGCGTGCAATGGCATGATGCTCACTGAGATTTTTATCACTCGCTTCATGTGCTAAAAAATAGGGTGGATTACAGGTAACCACATCATACTTTTCAATGCCAAGTTGTTTTGGTATTTCTTTAACATCTCCAAGAATCATTTGAATTTGCTGTTCTAGCTGATTGTAACGGATACTTCTCTCTGCCATCTCAAATAAACGTGGCTGAATTTCTACGCCTGTTATCTGTCCCTTTGTACGTGCACTTAAAAAAGTGGAATCACACCATTTCCTGAGCATAAATCAACGATTTTTCCCTTATGATAAGGAATACTGACAAATTTCGAAAGCAATACTGCATCTAATGAGAACGAAAAGACAGAGGGACTTTGAATAATACGTAAATTCTCAGCCAACAAATAATCTAACCGCTCGTCGCCTTTTAGCCATTTTTCCATGCTTACTCCTCCTACGCTACAAAACAAAAGACTGACACCACCGTAGCGGGAATCAGCCTTTTATTACACATTTTGTTTATTTAAAAATGATAGACAGAACAGACAATCCTCACCCTTACGTGAACTTCCAAAATGAACATGGCAAACATGGAAGCCCTCTTGGTAGAGGCGAGCTAAGTTATCATATCCCTCACCAATATCTAGCGGACTCTCTTTCTTTACTTCAGCAGCTTGTACGGAGTTTGTATTAGAAAGTAGTTCTTCCAGACGTGTACGTAGGTGATGATTTTCTGTTTCAAGCGCCTTATGCTCTTCCATCATTAACGCTACAAATTGTTTCAATGCACCAAATTGCTCCTGCATTGCTTCGAGCTGTTGTTCGAACTCCATAACGGTATCTAAGAAATTACGGTCCTTCACCCAAGCCACCTCGTTAAATTCTCTATCTTAAATAAGATTTTTTTCGCATGCTAGCAGTTCTTCTAGTGTATACTCAACTGTGCGTTCCTGCTCATGTAAATATACTTGAATAAGTCTTTCCAGCACATTTAGCCCTACTACTTTCCCACGGCCATCTGGTGTCATTGTTATCTCACCAACATCTGGCATGCCCTCTTTTGCTTCTTCATATTCATCATTTTCATACTTTAAGCAACACATTAAACGTCCACAAAGGCCAGATATTTTTGAAGGGTTTAATGATAGGTTTTGATCTTTAGCCATTTTAATCGAAACGGGCTCAAAATCACCCAAAAATGTGGAACAACAAAGCATTCTACCACATGGACCGATACCACCTAAAAGCTTGGCTTCATCACGCACACCAATTTGACGAAGTTCAATACGTGTTCTAAAAACCGAGGCTAAATCTTTTACTAGATCCCTAAAATCAACTCGTCCTTCAGCTGTAAAGTAAAAAATAATTTTATTACGATCAAATGTATATTCAACATCTACAAGTTTCATTTCTAAATTATGCTCTATAATTTTAGTACTAGCGAGCTCAAATGCACGCTTTGATTCCGCTGCATTTTCCTCTACTTGTATACGATCACGATCATCTGCTGGTCTAAGTACTTGTTTTAGTGGTAATACAACATCATTATCACCCACAACTTTTTGAGGGACAACTACTTTTCCATACTCTACACCGCGGGCTGTCTCTACAATAACATATTGACTATCCTCTAGTAGAAATGATGCCGGATCAAAATAATATATTTTACCCGCCTTTTTAAAGCGGACTCCTACTACATTATACAAATGTATATCCCTCCTGCAGATTTAGCATTAACTGCTCCATCAATAACGTCCTATTCATGTTACGCTGTAAAGAGGCGCGTGCTTGTAAAATAGATTCCATCTGATTTGATAATCTTTCATAAGTGGAATATAACGCAACTTCTTTAAATAGTGGTAACATGTCTGGATAAGTACAAGCTGCCTCGGGATTAGCTTTTATTGACACTATATCACGGTAAGCAAATAGTAGTAAATCCAATGCTTGCTCCATCTCGCTTTTTTCTTTAAAGTGAGGCAACCACTCTTCATGCACAATAAGCAATGCTTCGTGTACATTTTGCCGAATAGCCTCTACTAATTTTAACACTGTTTTTCGAGCGAGTGCAAACTGCTCATCATTTGCTAAAAAAATCGCTGTTTCGAGCTCATTTGTCATCATGCTTACTGTTGAGGCCATTGAATATGAAATATTATTTTCCTGTAAATGCTTCAACAAAACATGACGTGGCATTTTTTGAAATTTGATATGTTGACAACGAGAACGGATAGTTGGAAGAATTGACTGCATTTGCTCAGTTAGTAATATGGCAGTTACTTCTCCTTCTGGCTCCTCTAAAAATTTAAGTATCATATTTGCAGAGGCTGTATTAAGACGGTCTGCATGATGAAGCACATAAATCTTACGTCCTTCTTCTACACCCACCATTTTCATTTCTCCGATGAGTTCTCGCATCTGATCAATTTTTATGAATTGACCATCTGGATAAATTTGATGAATATTTGGATGATTTCCCGAATCTACACGTTTGCAATTTCGACATGTTTCACATGGAACATTTCCACTTGGTTGCTCACATAACATTAATTTGACAAAAAAGTGCATAATATCTGCCTTGCCTGTCCCTTTTTCGCCATCAAAAATATATGCATGTGCTAATCTATTCTTGTCAAATATTGTTTGAAGCTGCTTCATTACGACTGGTTGCAGTGTGAGTAGCTCTTCAACATTCTTGGCCATACATTTAAATTCCTTCCTGTCTCTACAACAAAAGGTGATACTTTCTTGCACTCTTGTAAAGATTACAGTTGTTTACTTTATGGCGAGTAGCCACATCAACATTTGAAAAAAGCCCGCGCCTAAATGAGAACGAGACACGGGTTTTACATATATAAATTAATTAGTAAGCCTTTAATTTCACCGATTTTATCAAGAAGATCTATTGCTTCTTTTTCTTCGTCTAAGAGATCCTGTGCAAGCTCGACAAGACGTGTATCAATGGTTTCAATGATTTTCAGACGTCTTCCTTCACCAAAACGATTCCAGGTATGTGATTGTTTTAACTCCATACCATGTTCTACTGTCTCTTGTAGAAATCGTTTAACAAGCATTTTAAACCTAGCAAGTTCTCGTAAATTACGTGATCTAGCTACTCGGTCCCCTGCAGTAGATATATCTCCTAACAAACGCGTGAGTTGTTCTGTTTGCAGCTTATTACCTTGCTTGACGACCATATCTCCAAATCGGTTATTTTGATTATTATTTTGTAGTGGCTCTTTGCGATTTGTATTTAACCCGACACGTATATCTTGATTAATCTTCAAGCTGGTTTCGCCCCCACAATTTTCATCTATTTCTCCTACGCATAATCGATTTTAAATAAAATGTTTAATAGTAACAAATAATCAATGATTTAGCTTCGGAGGCTACTTTTTAAAAATGATGGAATTGTTCAATCGGTAAAACAAATACGGTAGCTCCTCCCACCTCTACCTCCACAGGGTAAGGTATATAGGAATCAGCATTGCCTCCTAACGGAGAAACGGGTGCAACCATTTGCTCTCTTGCCCGACAATTATCCCGAATAATATCTAAAAGTTTGGGTATGAGAGAGTCTTCAGTTCCTATAAGAAATGTCGTATTTCCTGAACGTAAAAATCCTCCTGTGCTCGCTAATTTAGTTGCGCGAAACTGATTTTTCGTTAAAGCATTTGATAAGCGGCTGCTATCCTGATCTTGCACTACAGCTACGACTAACTTCATTCGCACTCACCCCTTTTATAAAATTCACCTAGATAGATTTCAATTCTATACTTAATCTTAGTTCATCTGTTGAACTAGAGGAACATCATCATGTTGATACAAAAACTCTATAAGAAAGTTTTAAAAGAGACATCTACAAGGTTCCCTAAACACATAATGTATCTTACACGAAGGTGTGTCTGACCTAATAGGTACTTCGACAATTGTTGCCCTTCTAGTGAAGATAAATTAATGGATAGTATCATTATATCACATTGTTGTAGACAACTTCATGCATTTACTGCATTGCTTCCAATAATAATAACCATACATCTTCAACAACATTTTCAATATCTTGATCTGCATTGACTACACGTATTCGCTCTGGGTACTGCTCTACTAATTGTAAATATCCTTCACGTACCTTCTGATGAAACGGCAAGCTTTCAACATCTAAGCGGTTTACTTCCCGATTGCCAGTTGCATGAATACGCGCTAAGCCAACCTCTGGAGCAAGATCAAATAGTATGGTCACGTCAGGTAATTTCTTCCCAATAGCAAATTCATTAATAGAAAGTACCTCATTGACACCTATACCTCTTGCATATCCTTGATAAGCTAAAGAGGAATCGATAAAACGGTCACATATCACTAACTTCCCTGCATCTAAGGCAGGACGTACTTTCTCAAAATAATGCTGGCTTCTTGCTGCAGCATATAACAATGCTTCTGTTCGTTCATCCATAGCAGTATGTGCAGGATTCAAAATAATCGTTCTTATTTTTTCTGCAATCTCAATTCCACCTGGTTCTCTTGTTGCTAGAACTTCAATATTATTTTTTTTTAATCGCTCTGCTATCATTTGAATGACCGTTGTTTTTCCTGCTCCCTCTGGTCCTTCAAATGTAATAAATAAATTGCTATTCATGCTGTTATTGCCTCCAACTATTTAATAACCTGAATCATTTTATCTGCTAAACGATGATTCCCCTGGAATGTTGCACCTGCTGCTAGTAGCTCTTCCAATTGACTTAACTTAGCTACTGTTATTCTTTCACCTGGTACTAATAATGGTATACCAGGTGGATAAGGAATGATCATATTCGCTGAAATTCGCCCCATTGTACGCATATATGGTAACCATTCTTTCTTTAATGATGCAACCTCATTAAAGGTATATATAGGCTCAGTAATCGGTACAAAATGATAGGCTGTTTGAGAAGCCGTTATGCTATCTGTTTTAGCTGTATTTAATAGCGTTGTTACGGCCTCTTTTATACGAACCCTGATTTCAGCAAATGGGTAGGTATGTCCCTGCTTCAGCAAAGGTAACACAAATAAAACCTGATTGGCATCTGCAAGTTCCCCATATACATGCTTTGCCTCTAATGCCTCCTGTAATTGAAAGCCACTATAACCATTAACACGTAGCAATACTTTAAGTGGATCATCTACTTCAATTACTTCTAATGATCCAATTGCTCGTAATGCATCTACCCATTGATTCTTTTTTTCTATTATATATGCCCCATCACTCTCCATATATGTCTGTACATAATAGCGAGCATCATCTAATGATGCTAATAATAAGTAAGATGGACTACTAGATTGTAACATGCGTAAGTAATGATGTATTTTATCAGCCTCTATCAATGCCGACTTAACATGCATAAAAGAGGCCATCGTCATAGCAGGTAAAGTTTTATGAGCTGATTGAACAACAACGTCTGCACCAAGTGTCAATGCGGATGGCTGAAATAGCGTACATGCATTAAAATGAGCGCCATGTGCTTCATCCACCAATACAGGTATTCCCTTCTCATGACAATAAGCAATTTGTTGCTGTATGTCATTCGAAGTCATCCCATAATAAGTAGGATATGTTAACACTACTGCTTTCGCCTCTGAATAATTTTCTACGGCTTCTTTTAAATCTCTATAAGCTACATGTGTCGCCGACATTGTCCGTTCATCCCATAGCGGCGACACAAAAATTGGCTTAGCCCCAACAAGTTCAATAGCATGGAAAATTGATTTATGTGCATTACGCTGAACTATAATGGTATCGTCTTTGTTACAAGTAGCATAAATCATTGCTAAATTTCCAACAGTAGACCCTCCTACCAAAAAGAAACTCTTCGTTGCTCCATATGTATCTGCCAATAAATTCTCGGCTTCTAATATCATTTCCTCAGGGTAATGTAGATCATCTAATCCTGATAACTCAGTTACATCATAACGCATTACATCCTTAAATGCTTGTGGAAGGTGGGACAGTTCACCATGCTTATGACCTGGGACATGAAAAGAAATATTTTGTTGCTGTCGAAAACGTTCTAACCCTTCTATAATTGGTTTTTTCTTATGCAAAACAAACACCCATTTTCGTTAGATTCTCCTTTAATTATACGAAATTATAAGGAGAGAAAAAAGCTATCCCTCCGCATGGTAATCCACTTTTTATTTAGTAACAAACCTTTTCATCAAAGTTAATCACAGCTTGATGTCATTATCGTTGACGCCTCACCCAAAAAAAGAGTCATCTATACCTAAACCATCATTTTTGTAGCAATAAGAGTTGCTTATTAAAATAAAACCGATTATTGCTGTTATCTGTAATAATCGGCTCACCACTTATTTTCATATAACTAGTCTTGTAATGCTTGAATGGCCATTGCTTCCACTAATTGCTCAATCAACCCAGGTACAAAATTATCTAATACTGGATTCATCATTCCTGCTAAAAATCCACTTGCTTTCATTGTTAAATTACCAGTCAGTTGTGGTGATTCATTTTGATTTTGTATGATTTCAAAAGAACCATTACCATTTATAGGATCAGATAAACCCTCTAATTCAAACTGTATTTGATGAGCATCTGAATTGTTTACTTTAAGTTTTACTTTAACAGCTTTCTGAATTATACCAAAGTCTCCTTGGAAGACCCAGATCATATCGTCTTCATTTAGTAATTCGTGATGTAAGTAACCTGGTATTAAAACAGCCCATTGTTCCTTATTATGAATAAAACCCTCTAATTTATTTTTCTGTATATTGATTACCTTACTATATTGTCCTGTTGCCATTCCATTGCACCCCTTTGAATATTTTGATCACTCTATTAAACTTTAACATTTTCTAGATTTCAAAACATACAAAAAAACCACTGATTTCTCAGTGGTTACTTTTTGCCTAGCGACGTCCTACTCTCACAGGGGGAAGCCCCCAACTACCATCGGCGCTAAAGAGCTTAACTTCCGTGTTCGGTATGGGAACGGGTGTGACCTCTTTGCCATCATCACTAGACTTTGTATTTAATTGAAAGATTTATTCTTTCAAAACTGGATAAACGGCACATTGAATGTTTCAAACGTTTTGGTTAAGTCCTCGATCGATTAGTATTCGTCAGCTCCATGTGTCACCACACTTCCACCTCGAACCTATCTACCTCATCGTCTTTGAGGGATCTTACTTACTTGCGTAATGGGAAATCTCATCTTGAGGGGGGCTTCATGCTTAGATGCTTTCAGCACTTATCCCGTCCACACATAGCTACCCAGCGATGCCTTTGGCAAGACAACTGGTACACCAGCGGTGTGTCCATCCCGGTCCTCTCGTACTAAGGACAGCTCCTCTCAAATTTCCTACGCCCACGACGGATAGGGACCGAACTGTCTCACGACGTTCTGAACCCAGCTCGCGTACCGCTTTAATGGGCGAACAGCCCAACCCTTGGGACCGACTACAGCCCCAGGATGCGATGAGCCGACATCGAGGTGCCAAACCTCCCCGTCGATGTGGACTCTTGGGGGAGATAAGCCTGTTATCCCCGGGGTAGCTTTTATCCGTTGAGCGATGGCCCTTCCATGCGGAACCACCGGATCACTAAGCCCGTCTTTCGACCCTGCTCGACTTGTAGGTCTCGCAGTCAAGCTCCCTTGTGCCTTTACACTCTACGAATGATTTCCAACCATTCTGAGGGAACCTTTGGGCGCCTCCGTTACCTTTTAGGAGGCGACCGCCCCAGTCAAACTGTCCGCCTGACACTGTCTCCTGCCCCGCTAAGGGGCATGGGTTAGAATTTCAATACAACCAGGGTAGTATCCCACCGACGCCTCCTTCGAAGCTGGCGCTCCGAGATCTCTGGCTCCTACCTATCCTGTACAAGTTGTACCAAAATTCAATATCAGGCTACAGTAAAGCTCCACGGGGTCTTTCCGTCCTGTCGCGGGTAACCTGCATCTTCACAGGTACTATAATTTCACCGAGTCTCTCGTTGAGACAGTGCCCAGATCGTTACGCCTTTCGTGCGGGTCGGAACTTACCCGACAAGGAATTTCGCTACCTTAGGACCGTTATAGTTACGGCCGCCGTTTACTGGGGCTTCAATTCGCAGCTTCGCTTGCGCTAACCACTCCTCTTAACCTTCCAGCACCGGGCAGGCGTCAGCCCCTATACGTCACCTTACGGTTTTGCAGAGACCTGTGTTTTTGCTAAACAGTCGCCTGGGCCTATTCACTGCGGCTCTCATGCGCTTGCACGCTCAAGAGCACCCCTTCTCCCGAAGTTACGGGGTCATTTTGCCGAGTTCCTTAACGAGAGTTCTCTCGCACACCTTAGGATTCTCTCCTCGACTACCTGTGTCGGTTTGCGGTACGGGCACCTCTCACCTCGATAGAGGCTTTTCTTGGCAGTGTGAAATCAGGAACTTCGTCCATACGGACTCGCCATCACAGCTCAACGTTACAGTGTGCGGATTTGCCTACACACACGCCTTACTGCTTGGACGCGCACAACCAACGGCGCGCTTACCCTATCCTACTGCGTCCCCCCATTTCTCAAACGGTGAGGAGGTGGTACAGGAATATCAACCTGTTGTCCATCGCCTACGCCTATCGGCCTCGG
This sequence comes from Lysinibacillus sp. JK80, assembly GCF_027557635.1. Taxonomy (NCBI): domain Bacteria; kingdom Bacillati; phylum Bacillota; class Bacilli; order Caryophanales; family Bacillaceae; genus Lysinibacillus; species Lysinibacillus sp. JK80. The sequence continues at coordinate 3,032,553 of NZ_CP058997.1, forward strand.
CTTAGGTCCCGACTAACCCTGAGCGGACGAGCCTTCCTCAGGAAACCTTAGTCATACGGTGGACGGGATTCTCACCCGTCTTTCGCTACTCATACCGGCATTCTCACTTCTAAGCGCTCCACCAGTCCTTCCGATCTGACTTCAACGCACTTAGAACGCTCTCCTACCACTGACATCGTAGATGTCAATCCACAGCTTCGGTGAATCGTTTAGCCCCGATACATTTTCGGCGCAGCGTCACTCGACCAGTGAGCTATTACGCACTCTTTAAATGATGGCTGCTTCTAAGCCAACATCCTGGTTGTCTGTGCAACGCCACATCCTTTTCCACTTAACGATTACTTTGGGACCTTAGCTGGTGGTCTGGGCTGTTTCCCTTTTGACTACGGATCTTATCACTCGCAGTCTGACTCCCGTGTATAAATATCTGGCATTCGGAGTTTGTCTGAATTCGGTAAACCGGGATGGCCCCCTAGTCCAAACAGTGCTCTACCTCCAGTATTCTCATCACGAGGCTAGCCCTAAAGCTATTTCGGAGAGAACCAGCTATCTCCAAGTTCGATTGGAATTTCTCCGCTACCCACACCTCATCCCCGCACTTTTCAACGTGCGTGGGTTCGGGCCTCCAGTAAGTGTTACCTCACCTTCACCCTGGACATGGGTAGATCACCTGGTTTCGGGTCTACGACCACGTACTATTTCGCCCTATTCAGACTCGCTTTCGCTGCGGCTCCGCCTTCTAAAGCTTAACCTCGCACGTAATCGTAACTCGCCGGTTCATTCTACAAAAGGCACGCTATCACCCATTAACGGGCTCTAACTACTTGTAGGCACACGGTTTCAGGATCTCTTTCACTCCCCTTCCGGGGTGCTTTTCACCTTTCCCTCACGGTACTGGTTCACTATCGGTCACTAGGTAGTATTTAGCCTTGGGAGATGGTCCTCCCGGATTCCGACGGAATTTCACGTGTTCCGCCGTACTCAGGATCCACTCAGGAGAGAACGAACTTTCGACTACAGGGCTTTTACCTGCTCTGGCGGACCTTTCCAAGTCGCTTCATCTAACTCGCTCTTTTGTAACTCCGTATAGAGTGTCCTACAACCCCAAGAGGCAAGCCTCTTGGTTTGGGCTCTTCCCGTTTCGCTCGCCGCTACTCAGGGAATCGATTTTTCTTTCTCTTCCTCCAGGTACTTAGATGTTTCAGTTCCCTGGGTCTGCCTTCAAGACGCTATGTATTCACGTCAAGATACTACGCGATTAAACGTAGTGGGTTCCCCCATTCGGAAATCTCCGGATCAAAGCTCACTTACAGCTCCCCGAAGCATATCGGTGTTAGTGCCGTCCTTCTTCGGCTCCTAGTGCCAAGGCATTCGCCGTGCGCCCTTAATAACTTAACCAAGTTATTAAGCCTATAAAAAACTTAAAAAAATAAATGTGTTTGTTACAATTTCAATGTCGTTTTATCCAGTTTTCAAAGAACAAGTTTTGAAGTGTTTCATTCAGATAGAATGAACCTTCAAAACTGAACGCAAAACGTAATCTTACAAACCCAAGGTTTGTATTCCGAAATAATCCTTAGAAAGGAGGTGATCCAGCCGCACCTTCCGATACGGCTACCTTGTTACGACTTCACCCCAATCATCTATCCCACCTTCGGCGGCTGGCTCCAAAAGGTTACCTCACCGACTTCGGGTGTTACAAACTCTCGTGGTGTGACGGGCGGTGTGTACAAGGCCCGGGAACGTATTCACCGCGGCATGCTGATCCGCGATTACTAGCGATTCCGGCTTCATGTAGGCGAGTTGCAGCCTACAATCCGAACTGAGAACGACTTTATCGGATTAGCTCCCTCTCGCGAGTTGGCAACCGTTTGTATCGTCCATTGTAGCACGTGTGTAGCCCAGGTCATAAGGGGCATGATGATTTGACGTCATCCCCACCTTCCTCCGGTTTGTCACCGGCAGTCACCTTAGAGTGCCCAACTAAATGATGGCAACTAAGATCAAGGGTTGCGCTCGTTGCGGGACTTAACCCAACATCTCACGACACGAGCTGACGACAACCATGCACCACCTGTCACCGTTGCCCCCGAAGGGGAAACTATATCTCTACAGTGGTCAACGGGATGTCAAGACCTGGTAAGGTTCTTCGCGTTGCTTCGAATTAAACCACATGCTCCACCGCTTGTGCGGGCCCCCGTCAATTCCTTTGAGTTTCAGTCTTGCGACCGTACTCCCCAGGCGGAGTGCTTAATGCGTTAGCTGCAGCACTAAGGGGCGGAAACCCCCTAACACTTAGCACTCATCGTTTACGGCGTGGACTACCAGGGTATCTAATCCTGTTTGCTCCCCACGCTTTCGCGCCTCAGCGTCAGTTACAGACCAGAAAGTCGCCTTCGCCACTGGTGTTCCTCCAAATCTCTACGCATTTCACCGCTACACTTGGAATTCCACTTTCCTCTTCTGCACTCAAGTCCCCCAGTTTCCAATGACCCTCCACGGTTGAGCCGTGGGCTTTCACATCAGACTTAAAGGACCGCCTGCGCGCGCTTTACGCCCAATAATTCCGGACAACGCTTGCCACCTACGTATTACCGCGGCTGCTGGCACGTAGTTAGCCGTGGCTTTCTAATAAGGTACCGTCAAGGTACAGCCAGTTACTACTGTACTTGTTCTTCCCTTACAACAGAGTTTTACGATCCGAAAACCTTCTTCACTCACGCGGCGTTGCTCCATCAGGCTTTCGCCCATTGTGGAAGATTCCCTACTGCTGCCTCCCGTAGGAGTCTGGGCCGTGTCTCAGTCCCAGTGTGGCCGATCACCCTCTCAGGTCGGCTACGCATCGTCGCCTTGGTGAGCCGTTACCTCACCAACTAGCTAATGCGCCGCGGGCCCATCCTATAGCGACAGCCGAAACCGTCTTTCAGTCTTTCACCATGAAGCAAAAGACATTATTCGGTATTAGCCCCGGTTTCCCGGAGTTATCCCAAACTATAGGGTAGGTTGCCCACGTGTTACTCACCCGTCCGCCGCTAACGTCAAAGGAGCAAGCTCCTTTTCTGTTCGCTCGACTTGCATGTATTAGGCACGCCGCCAGCGTTCGTCCTGAGCCAGGATCAAACTCTCCATAAAAGAAATTTGATTAGCTCAAATTGTTTTGCTGGCATCAATTTTGATGTCCAAAAATTTTTGTTTCGTTCACTCGCCGAAGCTAGCTACTTAAAACTTTATTGATTACGTTTTGCTTGTTCAGTTTTCAAGGTTCATTTGTTTGCCGCTGTTTCAGCAGCAACTCTTATATAATACCATGTGCTATACATTGTGTCAACAATAATTTTTAAATTATTTTTTTCGTTTCAACCAGTTGTATTAGCGACTTCTATAACTATACCAGAATCTTTTTATAATGCAAGCTTTTTATAAAAAAAATATTAAAGCTGTTATTCCTAATACACCTGGAATACCTAAGACAGCGATTGTTAAGACAGAAAACAGATTGATTGGCACATTATATCCTATATAACCAATACCTAAATGAATTACGAATAATAATAGAAAAGCAAATGCAAATCTAAACCAAAACACCGATAATCCTTCTAAGATTTTACCCAGTTTAGCATGTCTTATTATTACATAAAGAAAAAGAAGCCCAACAGGAATACAAATACTCATAATTACTAACCCAGACATATAGTTGCCCCCTCAATTAAATAATTATGAAAGTTTATGTTTCCTGTTTTGCTTCTATGAATATTTTACAAAGAACTATTTTATTAATACCTTACGAATTCTAGCTTCCTTAAACAAATAGAAATGAATACTTTCTGCAGTTTTGCGTTGAGCAATCACACCTAGATCATAATCATCCATTAATTCTTCTATTATCTTTGCCTGTTGTAAATCCTCTTTTGTTTCTTTAATCAGATTCACAAGCTTATCATCGAATTCTTTTTTTAGTTTCCCTTTACTACGGAAGAACATATTAATCCCTCACTCATAACTCGCGTCGGCCTTCCATTGCCTTAGATAGCGTAACCTCATCTGCGTATTCTAGATCTCCACCTACTGGTAATCCATGCGCAATACGGGTCGTACGAATACCTGACGGTTTGACTAGGCGAGAAATGTACATAGCGGTTGCCTCACCCTCAATTGTTGAATTCGTAGCTAAAATAAGCTCTTGGACACTTTCATCTTGCAAGCGCACTAACAAAGAAGCAACATTAATATCTTCTGGACCGATACCATCCATTGGCGAAATAGCCCCCTGAAGTACATGGTACATACCATTGTAGTCGCGCATTTTTTCCATTGCGATCACATCTTTTGTATCTTGCACAACACAAATAACAGAATGATCTCGCTGCTTATCTGTACAAATGTGACATGGATCTACATCCGTTATATTGCCACAAACAGAACAGTAGCTTAGGTTTCGTTTAGCATCAATCAGTGCTTTAGAGAAAGATAATACATCGTCTTCCTTCATTGATAACACAAAAAACGCCAGACGAGCCGCAGTTTTCGGCCCGATACCTGGCAATTTCATAAAACTATCGATCAATTTAGATATTGGTTCTGGGTAGTACATATGAATACCTCCTAGAATGGAAGGTTTAAGCCTTGCGTGAATTTACCCATAGTTGAGTTTGTTTTTTCTTCTACCTTTTTCAACGCTTCATTTGTTGCAATAACAATTAGGTCTTGTAACATTTCGATGTCTTCAGGGTCTACTACAGATTCATCAAGATCTACTGAAACTACTTCACGCTGACCAGAAACTGTTACTTTCACCATACCGCCGCCTGCAACACCTTCAAATTGCTCAGCATTTAAAGCTTCTTGAGCCTCCATCATTTCCTTTTGCATTTTTTGCATTTTTTTCATCATACCTTGCATATTTCCCATTCCACGCATAAATGTTTCCTCCTAAAAATTTAATCTTCAATAATTTCAACAAAATCTTTACCAAAGAGCTTTTCAGCCTCTGTCACAAGTGGATCTTGTGAAGCAAGAGGTTGGGCATCATCGATAAATGGTTCTTCTGGCATTTCTGCCGGTGGTGGCTCTAATAATTCTTCTCCATGCTCTGATTCTGTCTGTGATTTCTTTTGCTGCAGACCATGATCACGAATAAACTCTTCACGCATTTTTAACCATGATTCTTCTGGTATGCATAGCATCTCGTACATTGTACCAGTTTGCCCTGCAATTAATTGTGTAAAGTGAGCCTTTAAAGACTGGTTGTCGGCAACCATCTGACAATGAATATCATACTTGAATTTTAACACAAAAGCACTTGAAGATGCCGCAACAGGTTCGGCTTCTGCTAAAAGAGCAGATTGTGATTTTTGCATTTGACTTAAGGCCTGCGCCCAAATGGACTTAATGCGTTGTACATCTTGCTTTGTGGCATCTTTCAGCACTTCCTGAATACGACCTGTAGGTGCTTTATAACCATTCGGACTTTTAGCTCGGGGCCGTTGCTCTTTTTGTGCTGTCGGCGTTTGCACTGGAGTCCCCGTTTGCAGTTGTAAGGATAGTTGCTGAACCAGCTGTTCAAGAGCCACAATTTTTTGAGTGAGATCAAGGTTTTCTCCCATTTCATTTGTAGTCACCGTTTGATGGGCTATCCCTCCTGAAAACTGTACCATTTTAAGCAAAGCCGTCTCTAAATAAATTTTGGTATGGTGAGAGAAACGCATCTCTTGCTGTGTCTTTGCAAGTATATCAATATACCCATAAAGCATATTTGGTGCAAATTCGTGTGCTAAAGTGAATACACGTTCCTCAGGAGATACAAGCTCTAAAAGTTCAGCTAAATCATCACTTGTTTGAAGTAATAATAAATCGCGGAAAAATGTAATTAAATCCTCTGAGAGCCGCAAAGGGTCCTTACCGTCAGCTATAAGTTGCTCTAAAAGGGCAAGCATTTGCGCAACATCTTTTACTTTAAGTGCCTCCGCAAGATCATAAAAAACATCCTGACTAATAGAACCTGTAACTAATAACGTATCCTCAAGTTTTAATTTTTCGCCACTAAAAGACACAACTTGGTCCAATAAGCTTAAAGCATCACGCATTCCCCCTGCGGCTGATTGTGCAATCACCTTTAAACCTTTTTCTTCATATGGCAAGTCAATATCTTCCAAAACAACCTTCATACGTTCAATAATATCATTAGTAGAAAGTCGTTTAAAATCAAAACGCTGACAACGAGAAATGATCGTAGCAGGCAATTTATGAGGCTCTGTAGTTGCTAAAATAAACACAGCATGAGGAGGTGGTTCTTCCAACGTTTTTAAAAGAGCGTTAAAAGCGCTTGTAGAAAGCATATGCACTTCGTCTATGATGTACACCTTATATCTACTGCTTGCGGGAGCAAAACGAACCTTTTCTATGATATCCCTAATCTCTTCAACACGTGAATTTGAGGCTGCATCAAATTCAATTACATCTGGATGAGAACCATCTGTAATACTCATGCATGTAGCACATTCATTACAAGGCTCTTTCGATGGTGCATGTTCACAATTCAAGGCCTTCGCAAAGATTTTAGCAGTACTTGTTTTCCCTGTACCACGGGGCCCAGAAAACAAGTAAGCGTGTGTTGTTTTATTTGCTAGGAGAGCATTTTGTAGCGTTCTTTTGACATGTGTTTGACCAGACATTTCTCGAAAAGATTGCGGTCGATACACACGGTAAAATGCTTGATACGTCACTGATTTCCTCTCTCCTTCTCCATTTAATTGAATAGTTTTATTATAGCATTTGCAGCATTATATAGAAAATGAAGATGCTAAATTTAAAATAAAAAAGCATCCGCCTATAATAGACGGATGCTTTGAATTGGCAATTTAATGCCGTGCACCTTTCCTTGACAGCCGCACATAAGCGTTACTCTTGTCGTTAGCTCAGATTAGGCAACCCCGCGGCACATGAATAAGACCACTTAATGCTGCTTCCTTCCGGACCTGACATGGTTCATGGGTATCCATTGCGCAGGACCCAATCGTCAACACTACGTGCAAAAGGCAGACCAAACAATACGGACAGCCTCGAAAAAGGAATTCAGTCTCGCTAGAGCGGATTGCGAGTTACAGGACACCGCTACCTTCCCACCTAGCACGGCAATAACTAGTATACTGACTGTTTGTATAAAATGCAACTTAATGCACAAATTATTTATTTCTAAGTGACAATTTAAAAATTATATATTTTTTCAAAAATTATCTTGACGTTCGTTTCTAGTTATGATAAATTTATTTTTGTCGATAAGACAGTAAAGCAATATAACATGGAGGTATACCCAAGTCTGGCTGAAGGGATCGGTCTTGAAAACCGACAGGCGGGTAACACCGCGCGGGGGTTCGAATCCCTCTACCTCCTCCAGTTTTAAATTTCCGACTACGAATGTAGCCGTTTTTTTTTTGCCCAAATTGTATGTATTACTTGTTAGATACCACTTCCGCCCCGGTTGTGGTATTTTTTATTATATCAATGATGGGAGGTTGTTGAATTGCAATCGAAATTACTTATGACGCGTGCTTCCCTTACTTGGATTTTCATTATTGCTGTTATGACCGCAATAGGTAGTGAAATTAAAATTATGCCTTTTGCTAATACAACTTTCCGTTTTGGTTTAGGAACCATTGTCTTCTTTTTATGCACATTAATTAAACCTACACCAATTATTTTAGCCGGTGTAGCTACCAGTATTGTGACAACTATTTTTCGGGTTATTAATTCGACATTACATGATGTTCCGATTCCCGAGAGTATATTTAACCATTTACCAGCTGGTTTATTTTATGTATTGTTTGCAGTATGCCTGCAAATTTTAGATATTCAACAATACAGAGAAAAACCACTAAAACTTGGTTTACTCGTTGCTTTTAGTGAGGTTATCAGTAATTTAGCTGAACAAATTTTCCGCTTTTTTGTCCAAACATATACTTTTTTATTTCTCCATGATCTCTTGATCCTATTAGCGGTAGCATTATTACGAAGCTTTTTTGTAGTAGGGATTTACAGCTCTATTTTGATAGCTGAACAAAAAAAACGAGTACAAGAAATGCTGAATATTGGATCTGATCTCTATGTGGAGACACTATATTTAAAAAAATCAATGAATCATATTGAAACAATTACAGGTAGTGGTTATGAATTATATCGTCAGTTAAAGACGCTAGGTTTTCGAGCGGAAAGTTTACAAGCACTTCATATTGCCCAGGAAATCCATGAAGTGAAAAAGGATTCTCAACGGATATATGCTGGTATTTCAAAGATTGTCGGTGAAAAGAGCTTTGGCCCTTTTGTATTATCTGAATTATTGCATTATATTGAAGAAGGTAATAGGAAATATGCAGAATTACTCGGTAAGGAAATACAATTTAATACATGTATAGACTTCGATTTTCAAACGAAAGATCATATTGCACTCCTTGCTCTTTTAAATAATTTATCAGCCAATGCTGTTGAGGCTATTGAAAAGCAAGGGATCATTTCTATTGCTATTGAGCGCCAAGAGGATAATACTGTAATAACCGTATGTGATAATGGACAAGGGATTTCACAAGCAGATATTTCTGTTATTTTTGAACCTGGATACACCACTAAATTCAATGTTGATGGTGTTGCAGCAACTGGCATTGGGCTTTCACATGTTGCTGAACTAGTAGAAAAATTAAAAGGCTCAATAACCGTTGAATCAAACAATCAATACACAACGTTTAAAATCATAATTCCTACGCAAACTATTCAAACGGGAGAGACTTAAATGAGGTATTTTATTGTAGATGATGATCGTGCAAGTCGCGTTATGTTAAAGCAAATTATTGAAGATAGCGGGTTAGGAACAGTTATTGGTGAGGCTCGCAATGGTGAGGATGCCATTCCACAAATTTTAATGACACAGCCAGAGTTTGTGCTTATTGATTTACTGATGCCTAAGCTTGATGGCATAGCAACTGTGGAACAACTTATGCAAAATCGTTTCGAGGGACAATTTATTATGATTTCACAGGTAGTGAATAAGGAAATGGTTGGCGAAGCATATGAGCAAGGAATTGATTTCTTCATTCATAAACCAATCAATCGTATTGAAGTCGAAAATGTTTTGAAAAAAACAACTGAACAATTTCGACTTAAAAATTCACTATTAGTGATACGTCAATCACTTACAAATATTGAGTTAAGTGAACAAAAGACTCATAAAGCTACATCACGAGACCATATTCAATCTATTTTGAATGATATGGGGATTGTCGGGGAAATTGGTAGTGAGGATATCATTGCCATTATAGAAACATTACTTGCTCACCAGCACAAGATTGCCCCCCTTCCTCCATTAAAAGAGCTTTATGAAGAAATTGCAGCTGTGACCAAGGCTACGCCAGATGAAATTTTAAAAGAGAGTAAAGCCATCGAGCAGCGTGTGCGTCGTACAATATTAGCTGCCATGATTAATCTCGCTAATTTAGGGGTTGTTGATTACACAAACTCAGAATTCGAGTACTATGCCCCTCGCTACTTTGATTTTAAAGAAATTCGTCAGCTCATGACACAGATTGAAGATCACGATAATCGTAAAGCAAAGGTAAATATTAAGAAGTTTATTCAAGTGTTATATTCAGACATTTTAACAAAAGTAAATTAATTTTCTCGGATTTTGTCGGATTCCATAAGTCCTCCGTATTATTAAAGTAAGGCGTGTCCTAAAAATTTAATATTAGGGGAGGTACAAAGGATTTGAAAAAGAAATTTAAAGTCAGTTTAGCCGCTCAGATTTTAATCGGTTTGATTTTAGGGATCATTGTTGGTGGTATCTTTTACGGAAATCCCAAAATTGAGACATATCTACAACCATTAGGGGATATATTTTTACATCTTATTAAGATGATTGTTGTACCGATTATTATTTCGACATTAATCGTTGGTGTTGCTGGTACTGGAGATATGAAGCAACTTGGACGATTAGGCGGGAAATCTATAATTTACTTTGAGATTATTACTACAGTTGCAATCGTAGTTGGATTACTTTCCGCAAACATTTTCCAACCTGGTGCAGGTCTTAACATGAATGAATTATCTCAAGGGGATATTTCGAAGTATGTATCAACAACTGAGGAAGTTCAGCATGAGGGACCATTTGATATCATTGTAGGCATTGTCCCAACAAATATTATTCAGTCAATGGCTGAAGGTAATATGCTAGCAATTATCTTCTTCTCAGTTATTTTCGGTTTAGGGGTTGCTGCAGTAGGAGATCGAGGGAAACCAGTCTTAGACTTCTTCCAAGGGGTAGCAGATGCTATGTTCTGGGTAACAAACCTCGTAATGAAATTCGCTCCACTAGGGGTATTTGGTTTAATTGGTGTAACCGTTTCCAAATATGGGTTTGCTTCACTGGTTCCGCTTGCCAAATTAGCAATTCTTGTTTATGCAACAATGCTATTCTTTATCTTTGTCGTTCTTGGACTTGTGGCAAAATTCGCAGGAATCAGCATCTTCTATTTAATTAAAGTATTAAAAGATGAGCTAATTTTAGCCTTCTCAACAGCAAGTTCTGAAGCTGTGTTACCACGTATTATGATGAAAATGGAGAAATTAGGGGCGCCAAAGGATATTGTATCTTTTGTTATACCGACCGGTTACTCCTTTAACTTAGATGGGTCAACACTATATCAAGCCATTGCAGCATTATTTATTGCACAAATGTACGGTATTCACCTAAGCATTGGTGAACAAATTACGTTAATGCTTGTATTAATGGTTACATCAAAAGGTATTGCAGGTGTACCAGGCGTATCATTCGTAGTACTTCTAGCAACTTTAGGTACTGTAGGTATTCCACTTGAGGGACTAGCCTTCATTGCTGGTATTGACCGTATTCTTGATATGGGACGTACAGTTGTTAACGTAATTGGTAACTCATTAGCGTCATTAGTAATGGCTAAATGGGAAGGCCGTTTCGATCGAGAAAAGATGAAAAATTACTTTAATGATAATGAAAATCTAGCGTAATTTAAAAAAATCCTCACGATGTTGGATGGCATCGTGAGGGTTTTTTTATTTTGCTAACACTTTATCTAAATAAGCGATAATTGATTCTTTTCCATTGGCATGTGCTTCTTGAGCGCGTTTTTCATCTTTTTCAAGCTTAGCCTCTGCCGCCACAGCAATTTTTTCAGCATCTTGCTGTGGCACAACAATTACACCATCCACATCCCCAATAATATAATCACCAGGATGAACTGTAACTCCTCCAATGGCGATCGGTACATTTACTTGACCACCGCCATTTTTATTGCCTGCTGCTACAGTAGTGCCCAACGAAAATACAGGGAAATTTAATTCGCGAATTGCTGCAATATCACGGATTACACCATCCACAACAAAACCTTGTACACCTATCCCTTTTGCTAAGGAGATCACAAAATCTCCAGCAACAGCTCGGTTTGTATTTCCTTTTGCATCAATTACTAAAATATCCCCTTCATTTGCAGCCCTAATCGCTTCCAAAACTGCCCCATTTTCACCATCTGGTAAACGTACAGTTACAGCTCGCCCAGCAACTTTAAAATGGTCTGCTAACGGCTTAATATCACTTCGCACATTGGTATGCCCGCCAGTTGCATCTGAAATAGCTGTTGTTGGTAAATGCTGAAAGCTTACTTCCACTTTTGTCATACATAACACCCCTATTATGATTAATGACTTACACTAGTATTGTAAATAAAAAATATATCCTATTTCAATATATCTCGAAAATAGTAGTCATTATTAGAATTAAATAATTTCAATAAATTGCTTTGATTGCTCGTCTAAGGCTTCAGCAGCAGATGCTATTTCACTAAAGTCATTTGCTGTGACAGTAATTTGTTCATTTGTTTTATCTATTTTTTCTGCTATTTTTGTAATACTATCAGTCACCTGACCAATTTCTCGCTCAATACCCTCCACATTATCCTTCACTTCTGAAATAGATTGTTCAACTCTTACAGAAAGCTTACGTACCTCTTTCGCCACTACATCAAAACCTCTACCATATTCTCCAGCCCTAGCGGCTTCAATAGCTGCATTTAATGCCAATAAATTAGTTTGTGAGGCAATTTCTTGTATAGTTTTGACAATCCCTTTAATAGAATCTGCTTGTTTCTGAAGCTGTACAAGATTACTTACATTTTCATTTGATTCCTTTGAAACCACTTTAATGGTTTCTAGTAGATCTTGGCTATTTTGAATGCCCGCCTCTGAACGCTGGTAAAGCTTATTAGACATGCCCTTCAACTTGTCGGCAACACTAACTATCTCATGTTGACGTTCAGTGATATTGGTAGCTATTTTGGATACACCTATTACTTTTCTTGTATTATTTGCGAAGACAGCCATATATGTCGCTTCTAGCCAAATTATATTACCTCTAGCATCAATTCTTTCTATTTTGTCCTGATAGCTGTTTCCTGCCGTTAGGTGGCGCCAAAATTTATCGTACTCCATACTATTAACGAAATCAGGCAAACAAAAGTCTTTATGATGTTTTCCTAGCATTTCCTGCACTGTATAGCCTAATGTTTGAGCAAATAGTTCATTGACATACGCCACTCTTCTATCCATATCGAAGTGGATAATGGCTATATTGCGTTCAATAGCCTGTACTACTAAATCATCGGTTACTTGAGCCTCTACACTATGCATAAAGAACACCCCATCCGTTACTAATTTTTTACTTAAAATTTAATTATTTTACTTTTATATTACATTAATTATGCCTCAGTGTAATTGCAGCAGATGTTAGTGTACCTGCTGCATCAAGATAAAAAACATGGAGAATGTTCATCCATGTTTTTTTAATAAACGTAAAATCCCTTCAGAGGTAGCCGCTACACGTAAGAACTTCTTTTGCTCTGCACGTATAAAGCCTTCCTCTAGCATTGTTTTAAAATGCTGTAGAAGTGCATCATAGAATCCATGGACATTATATAAAATGACAGGTTTTGTATGAAGTCCAATCTGAGCCCAAGTAAATACCTCAAAATATTCATCTAAAGTCCCTGCGCCACCTGGCAGAGCAATAAAAGCATCTGCTAACTCGGCCATTTTAGCTTTACGAATATGCATAGAGTCTACAATATGAATTTCTGTTAATGAGGCATGGGCCAATTCACGCTTTTGTAAATGTGTTGGCATCACACCAATCACTTCTCCTCCAGCTGCTAAAACAGCATCGGCTACCTTCCCCATTAGGCCTGTTTTAGAACCACCATAGACAACCCCGTGACCGTTTTTTGCCAGTGCTGTACCAAGCTCAGCAGCTTTCTCTGCATAAATCGGACTTTTACCCAAACCGGATCCGCAATACACTGCGATTCTTATAATAATCCCTCCTATTCAAAAAACGTGAAACAATCGGCTATATATTGTCTCACGTTTTTTGGTCATTTATTTTACTTTTATTTTCGTAAATGGCTTGTTTGTTTTAGCATATGACTGATACGGCTTACAATTGCTTCAATGGCATCAGGATTTTTTAATAAATCATAATCATTAATATCTAAACGTAGAACTGGACAAGAATTAAAATTATTTATCCAATTTTCATAGCGTTCATGCATTTCTATCCAATAATCATTCGGTGTTTGTTGCTCCATTGTACGTCCACGCTCTTGAATACGTCCAATAACTGCATCAATAGGTCCTTCAAGATAGACAAGCAAATCTGGATGTGGGAAATAAGGTGTCATCACCATTGCATCAAACAAATTTGTATAAGTCTCATAATCTGTTGGACTCATTGTTCCTTTATCATAATGCATCTTAGCAAAAATGCCAGTATCCTCATAAATAGAACGATCTTGTACAAATCCTCCACCATATTCAAAAATACGCTTCTGTTCTTTAAAACGCTCTGCTAAAAAGTAGACCTGTAAATGAAAGCTCCATTTTTCAAAGTCCTCATAAAATTTATCAAGGTATGGATTTGTGTCTACTTTCTCGAACGAGGTACGAAAGTTCAATGCTTCTGCTAAAGCCTTTGTCATAGTCGATTTTCCTACCCCAACAGTACCAGCAATCGTAATAACCGTTTGTGGTGGAATATCGTACTTCTCTCTTAAATTCATTATTGCAAACTCCTTTGTTGTAACGTATCTTTAATTATTTTTAAAACATGATTTAAATCATTGGGGTTTTTTACAAAATCAAGCTGATCTCCATTAAATCGGATAACTGGAATTTCGGGATGCATGCTCTCAAAGTGCTCGATAAAAGAATGATAGTCAGCCACAAGCTGCTCCATGTAATCACGTGAAATCATCTTTTCAAACTCTCGCCCTCGCATGGCGATACGCTTCATTAATGTCTCAACGCTGGCATGTAAATAAACCACCACATTTGGAACAGGCATGTCTTTCGTTAAAATTCTATAGATCTCTTCATACTTCTCGTATTCAGTTGATGCCAATGTACGCTTCGCAAATATTAAATTTTTAAAAATATGATAGTCTGCTACAACAGGTTTGGCATGTGCTAAACGAAATTTTTTAATATCGGTTAGTTGCTTATAGCGATTACAGAGGAAGAACATTTCCGTTTGGAAACTCCACTCCTCAATGTTTTCATAAAACTTATTTAAAAAAGGGTTTTCGTCTACAATTTCTTTTAATAGATGGTAATTAAATGTCGCTGCTATCTCTTTCGATAAAGAGGTTTTACCAACACCAATCGGACCTTCTACCGTAACAAATGGAACCGTCACCAGAAGCTCCTCCTTTTGTTCTATGGATTCGATCATTGTGTCCTACATAAAATGAATCAGTACCTTTCATTTTATCATAGTAGGAAAATGAAAAACAGAATCAACCTATTGTTCTAGTAAATTTACCTGGGATATTCTTCTCATGGTGACATAGAAAAAAGACATCGAGAATCTACTTCCCGATGCCTTTATACTTATTTATAATTTCACTCGTTGTAAACGAAGTGCATTTAATACGACCGAAACTGAACTAAAGGCCATCGCTGCGCCTGCTACCCATGGAGCAAGCAGACCGAGTGCAGCAATTGGAATACCTAATGTATTATAAGCAAATGCCCAAAATAGATTTTGTTTAATATTACGCATTGTTTTTCTACTCATTAGAATGGCATCAGCGATACTATTTAAATCTCCACGAATAAGCGTAATATCTGCTGCTTCCATTGCCACATCTGTCCCTGTACCAATTGCCATCCCAATATTCGCTGTTGCTAAGGCAGGTGCATCATTAATACCATCACCTACCATCGCCACTTTTTTCCCTTGGGCTTGAAGTTTTTTTACTTCATCAGCTTTACCTTCTGGTAAGACTTCTGCAATAACATGATTCACGCCTACCTCTGTTCCAATTGCTTGAGCAGTACGCTCGTTATCACCAGTCATCATGATGACCGTAATACCCATATCCTGTAAACGACGAATAGCTTCTTTTGATGTATCTTTCACGGTATCAGCCACAGCTACTAAACCTGCATATTGCCCATTGATGGCTGCTAACATGGCTGTCTTACCATTTCGTTCTAGTTGCTCCATTGTTGGTAAAATATCATTAATATGAATACCATATTGTTGCATTAATTTACGTGTGCCAATGATAACACCTTGACCTGAGACAGTTGCCTGCACACCATAACCCGGTATTGCTTCAAAGAATTGAACGTTACCTAAAGCTATGCCGCGTTTTTCTATGCCTTGAACAATGGCTTCTGCTAGTGGATGCTCTGACTGCTTCTCTGCTGCCCCGATTAAGGATAAAAAACGTGCTTCATCTTGCTCTGGCGCTAACAGAACATCTGTAAGCTCAGGTTTACCATGTGTCACTGTTCCTGTTTTATCTACAACAACTGTATCTATGCCTTGTGTTTGCTCTAAATGTTCTCCCCCTTTAAATAAAATACCAAACTCAGCTGCACGTCCAGAGCCTGCCATTATTGAAGTTGGTGTTGCTAACCCAAGCGCACATGGACAAGCAATGACAAGAACTGCGATTAATACCTCTAAAGCAGGTGTAAATTCCCCTGGACGGACCCAAATAATCCAAATTAAAAAGGTTACAATGGCTATGCCCACAACAATAGGTACGAAAATACCTGAAATCTGATCTGCTAAACGTTGAATAGGTGCTTTCGATCCTTGAGCATCTTCGACCACTTTAATAATTTGTGCTAATGCTGTATCACGTCCAACCTTTGTTGCAGTCATTTTAATAAAACCATTTTTGTTAATAGTTGAGCCAAATAATAGATCACCTTGCTTTTTATCAACTGGTAGACTTTCTCCTGTTAGCATCGATTCATCAACAGCTGTTGTCCCCTCTATTACCTCACCATCTACAGGAATTTTTTCACCTGGTTTCACTAAAATAACATCGCCAATGATAACTTCTTCTAATGGGACCTCCTTTTCTATACCGTCACGTATAACGATTGCTGTCTTTGCCTGAAGTCCCATTAGTTTTTTTATGGCTTCAGATGAGCGTCCTTTTGCCTTTGCCTCAAATAATTTACCTAATAAAATAAGTGTAATTAATACAGCACTCGTTTCAAAATAAAGATGTGGACCATGATGTGATCCTATCGTTACAATCGCTTGATAGACACTATAGAAATAGGCCGCTGATGTCCCCATCACAACAAGCACATCCATATTTGCACTACCATTGCGTAATGCTTTATATGCCCCTACATAAAATTGTTTACCAATAATAAATTGCACTGGCGTAGCCAATACCATTTGGACCCATGGATTCATTAGAAATTCTGGAACATATAAAAATGACGTAAAGGAAAAATGACCAACCATCGTCCAAAGCAGTGGTAAAGAAAGTATTGCCGATAAA
The DNA here is from genome assembly GCF_027557635.1 of Lysinibacillus sp. JK80. Classification (NCBI taxonomy): domain Bacteria; kingdom Bacillati; phylum Bacillota; class Bacilli; order Caryophanales; family Bacillaceae; genus Lysinibacillus; species Lysinibacillus sp. JK80. The sequence continues at coordinate 3,049,430 of NZ_CP058997.1, forward strand.
ATAAATTTATGTTGTTGCTGTTTGATAGCTTTTTCACGATGATCCACTGTTTCCTGCTCATCTGCCTTTTGATGTGCCCCATAGCCTAGCTTCTCAACTTTTGTAATGATATCTGCGATGGATACTTCCGAAGGATTAAACTCAATCATCGCTTTTTCCAGTGCTAAGTTGACATTAGCAGAGGAAATACCACTTAGTTTATTTAACCCTTTTTCAATGCGAGTCGCACAGGCTGCACATGTCATACCTGTAATATCAAGTTCAGCTTTTTGTTTAACAACACCATAGCCAAGTGCTTCTATTTTCTTTTCAAAATCTGCTTCACTTAGTTTAGTTGGGTCATATTTAATAGATGATTTTTCAAGTGCTAAATTTACTGTTGCATGTTCTACACCATCCATTTTTTTTAACCCTTTTTCTATTCGAGTGGCACAGGCCGCACATGTCATCCCTGTAATTTGCAAATTAGCTTCCTTATGATCAGAACTCATTTACCTTTCACCTCTCCTTATACCGACTAGGGGTATATATTTTTGAAAATAAGAGAGTGCCACAGAAGCACTCTACAAATTTTATTTTACTTCATAGCCTTGATCATCAATTGTCTCTTTAATTTGATCAAGTGATACTTGTGCATCGTCAAATGCAACATCAACTAAACCTTCTGCTAAATTTACTTTTACTTGTTCAACACCAGCTAAAGCACCAACGTTTTTTTCAACCGCGTTTACACAATGACCACATGACATTCCTTGTACGTTTAATGTTACGTTTTGCATAATAAAATCTCTCCTTTTGTATGTTTTCAATCTATTTTTTCATTAACTTTTGAATCGTTATTACTAACTCATCTAATACTGCTTCATCGCCCTCTGATAGACGATCCACAACACAGCCCTTTAAATGACCTTCTAATAATATTTTTGCCACACTATTTAATGCAGATTGTGTAGCAGATAGTTGCGTAATAATATCATCACAGTAAACGTCTTTATCAATCATTCCCTTAATACCTCGAATCTGACCTTCAATTCGATTTAAGCGAGTTGTTAAATCCTTTTTCACACGCTCAGGGTGATGACTTTTTCGGCAAGACGTAGCTTCCTCTGTATGACAAGCTTCCTCTTTTACTGTCTCCTCCATTCACTACACCTCCTATTTGTAACTATCATACTATACCCAAGAAGGGTATGCAAGTCATAAAAAATTTTATTTTTCATCGTGATGATGTTCATGGTCATTTTCTAATTTACATAAAATAGAATTATCATGTCGATGTAAGGATGTTTCTAATTGAATTGTTACATGCTTAATGCCCTTATGTTGAAGATTATGTTCAATTTTCCGCAAGATATGCTCACTCTCAGCTATTTTCAATTGATCATTTACAACCGCATGACAGGATAATGCATTCGTTCCACTAGTAATTGTCCAGATATGTAAATCGTGGATACTTTCTATTCCATCAGTCTGCTCTATTAACTGAATAATCTCCTGAACATCTACATTTGAAGGTGTCCCTTCCATTAAGACATGAATGGAGGCTTTTGTGACATGGTAGCCACTTCGTACGACCAATAATGCAACAATAACGCTTGCCAGAGGATCTGCCCAGCCCCAGCCAAAAAACATAATTAATAGTGCCGCAACAATAGCTCCTACAGACCCTAGCATATCACTTAGTACATGTAAAAATGCTCCGCGCATATTTAAATTATCCTTTGTATCACTTCCACGCATCATAATCCATGCAACTAAAATGTTAACGAACAAACCAATTATGCTAATTATAAGCATTCCAGTTGTAGCTACTTCTGGTGGGTTTGTAAATCGTTCAATTGCTTCATAGAAAATAAATAATGCGATTCCTATTAATGTAATGCCATTCAATACTGCAGCTAAAATCTCAAATCGTTTATAGCCGTATGTTTTACTATAGCTTGCAGCTTTTTCCCCAAACATAAAAGCTAACATTGCTATGCCTAAAGAGATAGAGTCGCTTAACATATGCCCTGCATCTGATAAAAGAGCCAAACTATTTGTTAAAAAGCCACCAATGGCTTCCACTACCATATACCCTGTAATAATAATAAACGACAGTAATAATACCTTTTTATTTGCACCATGTGTATGATCATGGCCATGGTCATGTTGATGTCCCATTGTTATTCCCCCATTTCATTTTAGTTATGAGCCGCATGCTCAATAGCCTGCTTCAATAAATTCATAATGTGATCATCGTCCTTAGAATAATATATGGTTGTTCCTTCTCTTCTAAATTTCACCAATCGTAAATTTTTAAGAAAGCGTAATTGGTGGGAAACGGTTGATTGGCCTAAATCTAAAATTTCTGCAATATCATTTACAGAATGTTCATCTGAACAAAGTAAGTTTAAAATACGAATTCGAGTTGGATCACTCAATGCTTTAAAAGTCTGAGATACTACAAATAATGTCTCTTCATCTAAATGCTGATCAATATTTTTTTGCATTTCTGAACTGTTTAATTTTTCATCCATAGAAGTTTACCCCATTCTCCAATATTTTTATATGAGCATGTGTTCATATACAAATATATATGGATATATAAGGAATGTCAACAAGTATTTATGCTTCGACATATTACATATCAATCGCTTACGCATGGCTGCAATGATTTTAGATGAATATAACATCCGAAAAGAAGTTAAAAGTAGCAATTACCAATTCAGCACGCTACACTACTGTTAAGGAGAGATATGAGTGGATATTTTTGACGCAGATCGTTTATTTATGAAACAAGCATTAGAGGAAGCTCAACAGGCTGCCTTACTTGGGGAAGTACCAATTGGTGCAGTAATTGTTTATGAAGGAAAAATCATTGCACGTGCGCATAATTTAAGAGAAACAACGCAAAATGCAACAACACATGCGGAGCTGTTAGTGATTCAAGAAGCCTGCAAAAAAATAGGGAGTTGGCGACTGGAGGATACTACTCTTTATGTTACATTGGAGCCTTGTCCAATGTGTGCAGGAGCCATTCTCCAATCACGTGTACCCCGAGTTGTTTATGGGGCAAGAGATCAAAAAGCTGGCTGTGTAGATTCTCTTTACCAGTTATTAAATGATGAACGCTTTAATCATGAATGTGATGTAACAGAAGGGATTTTAGCCGAGGAATGTGGTCAAATTTTAACAGACTTTTTTAAGGCATTACGAGACCGTAAAAAAGCTGAGAAAAAAGCACGATTAGCTTCCAACGATATAAATGGTCATTAAAGAAGGTGCCTCCTAATGAGACACCTTCCTTTTATATTTAAGGGAATGGCGATATATATGAAATATGTCGTAGCAGCGACCATCTTCATAACTAATTTATTGAGCTTGAATAGTGGATTGTGTAAAAACACATTCTCCTTCGATATATGTAGCGAATGGTTTTACATGCATAAGCTGGTTATGTGAAAGCGTCAGCAAATCGTCTTTTAGTACAACAAAATTAGCTTCATAGCCCTCTTTTAACTGACCAACGTTCTCCATACGAATCATCGTCTTGGCATCAACTGTGTATAGCTGTAATGCCTCCTCTACAGAGATTTTTTCTGCGGTACCTAAATCTGTTCCATCATAGGCTGTTCGTGTAACAGCTGCTTGTATCGTAACAAAGGGATTAGCCGCTTCTGCCCATGATGTAGCAGGCGCATCTGAAGAGAGCGCTGTCGCAATCCCCCTCTTGAGAAATGTTTGTACACCATATAATGTCTGTGTTTTTTCTAGCCCTAGATTCTCTAAATAACTCTCAATTTCACAAAATAAGAAGATGGGTTGTGGCACAAAGCCTATCCCCCATTCAGCAGCTTTTTGCAAGGCACTTTTAGATGGCATGGCTGCATGCTCAATACGAACAGACGGTGCATCTGTTAACCAAGCCTTTTCCTCATAAAATGTGTCGACAATTAGATCAATGGCTCTGTCCCCCATTGCATGAACCACTAATTGAATACCATATTCTTTTGCTACCGCAGCAGCCGCTAGCAGCTCCTCTTTCGAAGTCATTGCTATGCCTTTTTCATCACTTCCCAAAAATGGCTCAGAAACAAGTGCTGTACGTCCTGAAACACTGCCATCCGAAAATAGCTTAATGCCTCCGATATAGGCTCCTGCAGAACGATCAATAGTATTTGCTGTCAACAGCTCATATCGTTGAATATCTTCCCAGATATAATAAACTGCTACGCGTTGCTTAAAGCCTTTTTCTCGGGCTTTACGATACAGGCCTAAATAATCAATTGGTGCTACCGTGGCCATTAATTCTGTAATACTTGTTACACCATAGGATGCCAAAGTTTGTGATAGCTTTAGGAGCCTTTTGACAATCTCTTCTTCAGATGGTGTAGGTAAATGCTGTAGTACTAGATTACGTGCATTTTCACGCAGTACGCCTGTAGGTTCTCCATTTTCATCCCGATCGATTTGTCCACCTTGTGGATCAAGCGTATCCTTCGTAATACCTGCGATTGCTAATGCTTTACTATTAACCGATATAATATGACCACATGTACGCATAACAATGACAGGTAACTCTGTAGAGGCACGGTCTAAGTCCTCTTTTAAAGGCGCTCTTCTTTCCTTTAGTTTCCCTTCATCATAGCCCCAGCCTAATAGCCATCTCCGCTGACTTGCATCATAGTTTGCTAATGCATTAATTATATCCTCAATAGAATAAATATATGGAGGTAAACAAGCCACTTGTTCCAAAACATCCGCTAACATAATCGGATGCATATGAGCGTCAATAATCCCAGGAATAATGACCTTTCCTTGTACATCTATTATTTCTCCCTGATAGGGGGGTAAATCTTCCTGTTGTCCAATCCAAAGTATCTTTCCTCCTTCGATTACCATAGCAGTCGCAGATGGCTGAATAGTATCTGCTGTATATATCTTTGCGTTACAAATAATTTTCATCATTTTTCAACTCCTATTTCTTCTATACCAAAAGTAGATTTTTCAGGATCTTCTGCTTTCAGCACCTTATGCAAAATAGTACCGATAATAAAGCCAACAATAGATGGCATAATCCAAGCAAATCCACTAGACTGCAATGGTAAATGCATGACCAACTGTGTCACACCAGGTATCGTAATTTCATAGCTAGCAAATGTTTCAACGATGCTTACTAGAAATGCAAATAGTACAGTTCCTTTATAGGCTCCTGCATTTGGTACAAAACGATCAAAGGCTCCCAGTAGCACAAGTACAATAATGACTGGATAAATTACCAAGAAAATCGGCAATGTAATTTCGACGATGGCACCTACACCTAAGGAGCCAATAGTTGCGCCTACTACACACATAATAAAGACCCACGTTCTATAGCCAAGCTTCTCTTTTGTTAGTTCATTTAAAAACTGTGAGGATATGACCATGACGCCAATCGCTGATGTTAAGCAGGCAAAAATAACACATATAGCTAGTAACGCTTTACCCAAATTACCAATGACACTAAAGGCAATGCCCGCTAATAGTTCTGTATCACTGCCAGGATTTGTGATGATGCCACTACTTGTAGCCCCTAAATAGAGCAGGCCACCATATACTGCAATTAACCCTATTGCAGCAATAGCCATTCCACCAAGCGCGACCTTTTTAGATTGTTTCCCTTTATAGCCATAGCCAACTATTGCTGCTAAAAAGATTGGCGCACAAAGAATACCTGTTCCCACATCTCCTGTTTGATAGGCTGCTATTATGGAGTTGGCAAAAACCCTTTCTGCTCCTGTATTAATTGCCGCTCCTATTGGGTCTAATACCCCTTTACCAATGAGGATAATAAGTATAAGAACAAGAACAGGCGTCAACCATTTTCCAATCTTATCGATCACATTTGATTGGTCCATCGCAAAGTAAAAGCAAATCGCGAAAAATGCTAATACTGACACAATTAAAGGTACGTTCGGAATAATTTGTGATACCCCTAATTCATGAGTTGTCGCTGACATCCTCGGTATTGTGACAACCATCCCAATACAAACCATCATGACCGTATTAAAGGCTTTATAAAACCAATTTCCGATTGGTCTTGTGAGCGCTTCCACAGTTCCCCCAGTATTATAAATTGCATACACCGCAAGCACAGGTAAAATAACACCCGTTAAGCTAAAGCCCATCAGAGCGGAGATCCATGATTCCCCTGCACTATTTCCTATGGATGGCGGAAAGATTAAATTCCCAGCACCAAAAAATATAGCAAATAAGGCTAGCCCCACGATTATCGTATGCTGCATAACTTTAGACATATCCTCAACCCCTTTATTATCGTTTACAGAAGATTTATCTAAATAATAAAAAATTTAATAACACGAAAAAAGGAGATAAATTTTTATCCCCTTTTTGTAAAAAATTTTTTACAACAATTCATATTTTAAACACTTATATTTTAGTAATTGACGAGAAATACCTAAACGTCTAGCTGTTTCCGCTAATCGCCCATCAGTTTCACGCAACTTTTCCGCTATAATTAGACGCTCGTAGGCTTCCGTTAAATCTCGTAAATGTCCAGATTGGTTGTTTTGCATGATCGATTGAGTTGAATGTTGAACATTTTTTTAATCCTCTCTGGAACATGTTCAACAAGTATTTCATCCCCAAGCAAATTATTATATGCCGATTCAAGGGCATTTTTTAGTTCACGCACATTCCCCGGCCAATGATAGGCATAAAACAACTGAATTACTTCATTACAATAGCTTACATTTTTCTGTAGTGTATGTTCATTGTAAAATTGTATATAAAAATCAAGGATAAGTGGAATATCTTCCTTCCTTAATCTTAGCGGTGGCAAATCAATTTGAAGAACATTTAAGCGATAAAATAAGTCCTCGCGTAGCCTTTTTTCAGCTAATAGTTTGTCCACATCTTCATTGACAGTAGTAATATACCGTATATCCAAGGGCTCACCATTTAACACTTTTATATCTACCGCATGTAAAAGTTTCGCCTGCAAAGAGATATCCAATAAATTAAGGTGGTCAATGAGTAGCGTCCCTCCATTAGCCTCCTGTAACTTTCCACTTTTTGCTTCATTGTCCGAGCCGTATAGCTGAGTAAATATATTATCCTCTGTTAATGTTGAGCAGTTCAAAGTAATAAACGGCTTTGTATAGCGTTCACTTTCATTGTGTATGCCTTGTGCGATTATATCTTTCCCAGTTCCAGTTTCCCCAGTTAGTAAAACTGGTGCACTTTTTTGAGCACTACGACGTGCCTTTTCAAGTTGAGTTTTCATTTCGGCGTTTGTTGTAATGTAATCCTCTAAACGATAGGTTGTATGATTATCTCGATATAATTTATGTCCCAGGAAATTATCTAAATATTTAATTTGCTTAGTTTCATAAAAATGTTTTGAAAATTCAATGGCACCAATGGCTTTTCCATGCTCCATAATGGGATAGGTCGAACTCAGTGATAAATAACTAAAACCGTTCAATGTTGTCAGTTGTTGTTCATAGTATAAAACTGGCTGCCCTGTTTGTATGACTTGAAAAACAGTACTTGTCTCAGGTGATAAATTTTGATAATTATCAGTCACTGTGCTGTGAAAAAATTCATCTGGTGTTAAGCCGATTTCCAATAATATATTTAAATCTGCTAAATCATAAAAGATTGCACAGCCTTTATCATCTGTAATTAAAACATTATCAAATTCACTGAAAGCCTGTGCAAATTGTTGCAATTCCATGAATTTCTCCCCCTTGTCCCCATGAATATTACCCATTATAACGAATTTTCAAAAATTATGAGAGATTTCAATTTTAGCAACACAAAAAAGCTATTTTAGAACATCCATAAAGGAATTGTCTAAAATAGCTTTATCTGTCGTTTATTTTGGTGCGATTACTTCTTTACCGCCCATATAAGGTCTTAAAACTTCAGGAATTACTACGCTGCCATCAGCTTGTTGATAGTTTTCTAGAAGAGCAGCAACTGTACGACCAATGGCAAGACCTGAGCCGTTTAATGTATGCACATATTCTGGTTTTGCATTTGGCTCACGACGGAAGCGGATATTTGCTCGTCGTGCCTGGAAATCCTCAAAGTTAGAGCAAGAAGAAATTTCACGGTACATGTTTTGTGCAGGAATCCAAACTTCTAAATCATATTTTTTCGCTGCAGTAAAACCTAAATCAGCTGTACACATTTTTAACTTACGATATGGTAAGCCTAGTAATTGTAATACTTTTTCTGCATGACTTGTTAAGAGCTCTAATTGTTCGTATGACTCCTCTGGTTTTACAAAACGTACTAATTCTACTTTATTGAACTGGTGTTGACGAATTAAACCACGTGTATCACGACCTGCAGATCCCGCTTCTGAACGGAAGCAAGCACTATACGCTGCAAAGCCTTGTGGTAAAGCTTCAGCCGGTAAAATCTCATCTCGATAGAAGTTCGTTACTGGTACTTCTGCAGTTGGAATCATAAAATAATCTGTTTCCTCTAATTTGAATACATCTTCCTCAAATTTCGGAAGTTGCCCTGTACCTGTTAGGCTATCTCGATTAACAATGACAGGTGGTAGCATTTCCTCGTAACCATGCTCCTCTGCATGTAAATCCATCATGAATGTCATTAATGCTCGTTCTAAACGAGCACCAAGACCACGATAGAATAAGAAACGGCTACCTGTTACTTTCGCGCCGCGTTCAAAGTCTACAATTTTTAAATCCGTAGCAAGGTCCCAGTGTGCTTTAATATCAAAATCAAATGTCGGAATTTCACCCCACGTATATTCTTCAACATTGTCGTCCTCTGTTGTGCCTACTGGTACAGATTCATGTGGGATGTTTGGTAAACGCATCATCATATCTTTAAAGCGTTCTTCAACATTATTTAATTGTACATCTAATTCTTTAATTTCATCGCCAACCTGACGCATACGAGCAATGACTTCATCAGCATTTTCTTTGTTGCGTTTCATAACTGAGATTTGTTCAGATACTTTATTGCGTTCTGCTTTTAATTCTTCTGTTTTGGCAATCAATTCACGACGTTTTGCATCTAAGTCTTCAAAGTCATCTAAGTTTCCCAAGTCCTCATTACGTGTTAATAACATCTCTTTAATTTCCGTGAAATTCTCACGGACGCGTTTAATATCTAACATCTTCATACCTCCAATAGTTTCTTCATGATGGAAAATCGTTGCAGCGAAATGAACACAAAAAAGCCCTCATCCCTAAAAAGGGACGAGAGCTACCCGCGTTGCCACCCTAATTGACTAGACATATTTCTGCCTAATCCACTTATTTCATAACGGCATTTCAGCCGGCTACAGCCTACTTCATTCACTTCGACTGTGCAACTCCAGGACGGATTCACAAGTGCTTTTATCAGCTTCCACCAACCGCTGACTCTCTAAAAAAAACGTGCTTGCTACTACTTCCCATCATCGTGTTCAGTTATTTAAAATTTAAACATACTGTACTATATGAAAACAAATTTTGCAAGTCATACCATAGAGGTTACAAAATATTCAAGAATTCGTGTATCCTCTGTTAATTCGGGATGAAACGAACAACCCAATAAATGGCCATCTTGTGCCAAGATTATTTTCCCTTCATGTTGTGCAAGAATTTCAACACCTTTACCTACCGCTTCAATATGAGGTGCACGAATAAATACTGCTGGAATCCCTACACCTACTTTAGGAATATCTAGTTGTACTTCGAAGCTATCCACCTGACGTCCATATGAGTTTCTTGCTACAGTCACGTCCATCACAGCCAAATGTGGTTCAACTTCAATTAGATCCTTGGCTAATAAAATTAATCCCGCACATGTACCAAGCATCGGTAATCCTTGCTGAGCAAGTCCACGAATTGGCTCTAGCAGATCAAATCGATCCAGCAATTTTCTCATTGTTGTGCTTTCTCCACCTGGTAACACAAGTCCATCTAGGTTTCCTAAATCCTTTCTTTGTTTTACTTGAATTGCTTCACAACCAAGAGCTTCTAACATTTGTATATGCTCACGAACTGCTCCTTGTAATGCTAATACACCAATTCGCTTCATGCTACCAACCTCGCTCTTGCATACGCTCGTTGTGTCCAAGCTGTGCAATATCAATCCCCTTCATTGGCACTCCGAGCTCTTTTGATATTTCCGCAATAATCTTATAGTCTTTATAATGAGTAGTCGCCTCTACAATGGCACGTGCAAATTTTTCAGGGTTCTCAGATTTAAAAATACCTGAACCAACGAAAACGCCATCAGCTCCAAGTTCCATCATTAAGGCTGCATCAGCAGGCGTTGCCACTCCTCCTGCTGCGAAGTTTACTACTGGTAAACGACCAAGACGTTTAATTTCTCTTAATAACTCGAAAGGAGCTCCTAGTAATTTCGCCTCTGTCATTAATTCATCCTCTGTCATTCCTACGACTTTACGAACCTGTGCATTTACTTTACGAATATGGCGAACGGCCTCCACAATATTCCCTGTACCTGGTTCACCTTTAGTTCGTAACATCGAGGCACCTTCCCCGATACGACGGGCTGCTTCCCCTAAATCGCGACAGCCACACACAAACGGTACTGTGTATTCACTTTTTAATAAATGGTACTCTTCATCTGCTGGTGTTAAAACTTCACTTTCATCAATATAATCAACACCCATTGCTTCTAAGACACGTGCTTCAACAATATGACCAATACGTGCTTTGGCCATCACAGGAATAGTTACAGCCCCCATCACTTCCTCAACAATACGAGGATCGGCCATGCGTGCAACGCCACCTGCTTTCCGAATATCTGACGGTACTCTTTCTAATGCCATAACTGCTACAGCACCTGCAGCTTCTGCAATTTTTGCTTGCTCTGCATTAATGACATCCATAATGACGCCGCCTTTTTGCATTTCTGCCATTCCACGCTTTACTAGCTCTGTACCTGTTTGTTTCATTTTCTAACCTCCACCTTTATGATGAAGTTTAGTATAATAGAAATTGACCATATCAAAATATCCAGTTTTTAAAATATTTATAGGGTCAGGAGGTTCCAGATCATGGATATGCTTTTATTCCAGCTTGAAAGAGATAGTGATAAACCGCTTTATGATCAGCTTTATAACGGTATTAAAGAAGCTATTATTTCTAAAAAAATAACTGTAGGAGAAAAACTGCCTTCAAAAAGAAAATTAGCTGATTTTTTAAACATTTCCCAAACAACAATTGAAATTGCCTATGCTCAGCTTTTAGCTGAAGGCTATATTATGTCCAAATCACGTATTGGCTATTTTGTAGAAGAAATAGATGAACTGCCCTACATTCAACAAGATACTATGGCGTCCATTAATGAATATCCTAAGAAAAAGTCTTACAAAATCGATTTTAATCCAGGATCTATTGATATCGATGCTTTTCCATTTCAAACATGGAGAAAGTATGCAAAAGAGCTTTTGACGATATCAAGCTTCATTCTTTGAAATTATTGGAGAAGGTCGAGACGAAGTATTCTTTTGACACAACGCGTGTTTGCACGGTTAGTAATAGTGATACAACACAACAAGTACCAGTTGCAGCGGCAAAATTTTTCTCTATCTCACCTTATACGGAGACAGAACACATCTCTAATATGATTCATTTCTTACAGCAAAAGCTTAAAGTACTGGAGGCGTCCCACATTGCGTATCGTCACTAAATTTAAGAGTCTTTACTCTACAAATATATTGCCAGTTTCACCATTCCAATAGCGATTATTTCCTTGCTCTTTAGTATTGTGTTATTTGCCGTTTCTTACCGCATTATTGACAACTTTGTTATTAAACAATTTGAATCTACTTTAGAGATTACATCGACAACGATTTTTGAAGATATTGAGAAAATGATGTAAAGGCAGCGGATAATGGTAGCCCTGACAAATACAAAAAGCTTTTAGATCAATTGAATGCAACGGTTAAAAAATATGATGTTGAAAACGCCTATATCCTTTCTAAAGCAAATGGTAAGGAACATATCGTCGCTCTAAGTAATACCGACAATCATCAGCAAGATTATGTATTTAGTGAAGAAATGCATGAAGCCGTAGCTAGTGGTAACACACAAACAAGTGATATTTATAAGGATGAATATGGTATCCATAAATCCATTTTTATCCCATTTAAAGATACAGATATTATTTTCGGTTTAGATATGGATGCTTCCTTCATTTCTAAGCTTCAAACGGAAACACTTTGGATTTGTATTATTTTAACGATAGTATTTGTAATTTTGGTATAATCGTTGCTTACTTTATTAGTGTAGGCATTACGAAGCCAATTAAAAAAATGACACGTTATGTTGGTCAAGTTGCACAGGGAGATTTGGCTGTTGAACCTCTTCACATAAAAGGTTCCAATGAAATTGCCCAGCTTTCATCAGGCATTGAAAACATGACGGAAGATTTGCGTTCGTTAATTAAACAAATCGCTCAAAATGCTGAACAAGTGGCCGCAATGTCGGAGGAATTAACAGCAAGCTCTGAACAGACAAGTGCATCCATTCAGCAAATAACCTCTTCTATGCAAGAGGTTGCAGCGGGTTCAGAAAAGCAGACCTCTTCAATTGAAGAAGTGGATAGTCATATTACAACCATCTCTAACAAAATGTCAGAGGTAGTGACAAGTGTAACCGATGTAACAGATAAGGCATTCCAAGCATCTGCTATATCAGAAAAAGGCAACACCACAATCCAAGATGCTACTGAAAAAATGGCCGTAACATCTCAGGCTATTCAAGAGTCAGCAGCTGTAGTAGAACGTTTAAGCACATACACAAATGAAATTGGAGATATTGTGACATTGATTACCCAAATTACAGATCAAACGAATTTACTTGCATTAAATGCTTCGATTGAGGCAGCGCGTGCAGGCGAACACGGTAAAGGCTTTGCAGTTGTAGCGGAGGAAGTCCGTAAATTAGCCGATCAATCTTTAGAGGCAACTAACAGTATTCGTACACGCATTGAAACGATTAAAGAAGAATCTGCACAAGCCGTCAAATCAATGGCTATCAGTAGCAGTAATCTTGCCGAAAGCTCAACAACATTCAATGCATCCGGAGAGGCATTTGCTGAAATTTATACCCAAGTCACTGCACTGACGAGAGAAATGGACCATGTCAATAACGTGATGTCCAATATCAATGAAGGTGTTAGCAGTATTGCTAGTTCTGTTGAACAAGTGGGGGTCGTAGCTGTTCAAGCTTCAGGCAATATTCAAAACGTAGCTGCTGCCTCTGAGGAGCAATCTGCAAGTATCGAAGAAATAACAGCTTCCTCTAATAACTTAGCTGAAATGGCTCAACAGCTCCGCAATATCATTCAAAAATTCCAGTTATAAAAATAACAAATCCGCTATGCACATTTTCGGCATAGCGGATTCTTCTTTCCATAAAAACTCTCCTACCAAAATGGTAAAAGTTTAGGCAATAATATTTTTCACAACTTTTGAAATAACGGCACCTTCAGCCTGACCTGTCAGCAATGGTTTTGCAATTTTCATGGCTTCTCCCATGTTCATTCCTTTTCCAACACCCGCTGCCACTAATTTCTCTGCAATTTCTTCTTCTGATAATTGCTTTGGTAAAAGGATCTCAAAAGTGTCAATTTGGCTTCCTCTTTTTCAATCAGGTCTGCTCGCCCAGCCGTTTGTGCACCTTCTAAAGCCTGATTTGTTTGTTTGACCTCTCGATTAATAATAGCTATTTCTTCGTCAGCTGTTAAAGCCTCTCCCTTTTCTTTTTCAGCTGAATCTAATGCTGACTTTAAAAGAGATAATACACCCTTCGCTAACGTATCTTTTTCTCTCATTGCCGTTTTTAATTGTTCAAATACTTCTGTTTTTAACAATGATCTCACTCCTTCTAACCGTCTATATCAAAAAAATTATATCATAAAAATCATGAAGGATTATAGTTCGTTGCATCTGCTAACTTTACTTTATAGTGTAATATTCCCTTTAACTCACCTTCATAAGAAAAAATGCCTTGCTGAATTAATTGACGCAGACGATAGTCAATCCATTCAGCCTCTCTCAATTCTTCCATATGCCCCAGTACCTCTCCAATTAACCTAGCTGCAACTTCGTAATGAATTTCCTCTTGTTCTTCCTGTAAACGTTTAGCACAGGTAATGATCAAGTCATCCTCTCTATCCTCATTATTATTTCCCCAAAGTTCATGATATTTCCATGTATGTATGCAATCGTAATCATCCATTAACAGATTTAGCCCTTCTTTGCATAGGGAGTGCCTCAATGCTTCTTTTAATGGCCATCTTTGGAAATGTTCATAAAAGTAAAGTAAATCCTCTGTGCTGACCTCTCCAGTCGATCTTGGATAATGATCCTCTGCTAACTGTGGTAAAGTATATAACTCATGAAATAACTGAAAAGTATCTAATACATAGATATCATTTGTTTTCTGTTCGAGCATCGCCAAAACGAGTCGAAGCCCTATTTGCTCATGAGCATTTTGGCAAGTCCAAATCAGTATATCCTGATGAGGGGGGATATTTTTAATTTTCTCTATTGCTTCCTTCATCTCCCGCTCACATATGATCAATCCATCATCTTCTATTAGATAGCGCTGTTCCAACCATTGAAAACGAGCTTCAATTCCGTCCCTTGTATGTCCATCTTTCAAAGGACCAACAGAAAAATTACCTGGCACAACAATAATCTCCTCGGACTTAGCATAGTCAGGATTACGAAAGGCTGCTTTCAAGCTCCCCCCAGGTGAATGACCGAATACAATATGCACCGTTTGTACCATTGAAGAATCCCGCTCCTCAGCTTGCTGTAATAAAAACTGTAACATGCTGTCCCTTGACTGTTCATTTATTAAAGTTAAAAGAAGCATCGACTTCGCATCAGCTTCACTCAATCGTTGTATTGATTGTTTTAGTTGGTTGATCTTCTCCATCATCTGTACTCCTTTATTTAAAAACACCTAACCTTATCATACCTCTTTATTACCTCAAATTACTAATTTAGTTAGTTTTAAAGATATGTTACTACTATTGCTAGTGAATTCTTTAATCTGGGCGGAGGCTCACTTCTTTTGAGCCACTTGCTCACTTTTTGGGGCAGGACAATGTATGAACTATTTTCTCCAGAGCTAAAAACACTCATGTCCCTATAAAAAAACATACTACACGTAGTAGCTCAACTACGACGGTAGTATGTTATTTAATCAACATTCGTTAAAAATACTTTTCCTTTTTTAGTTCCCTCAACAGCATCGATTGCCTTATGGATAGCCAATAATGGAAAACGAGCATGTACATTCATCATTTTTAAGGAGCCTTCCTGTACAAGGTGTATAAGTTGTTGCATCGTTTGTTGCCATTTTTCAATTGACGTCTGACGTTGCCAATGGCGTAAATGAAACATCCTCGCTTGTACCTTTGCTTCCTTCACAATGTTTGTCCAATTTACCTGAATACCCGATAAAAGACCAATAGCTAAAAAAATACCCTCGGGCTTTACGCAGAAGGCAAGCTGATTGCCAGCCTCTCCACCAATCGAATCTATTGCTGCATCTGCTCCCCTACTATTTGTTAATGCCATAACGGTTTCGTAAAGTGGCATATGAGAGGTATCAATGACAAAAGCTGCACCAAGTTGCAGTAATTCTTCAGTATGCTGATTACTTCGTGTCACAGCAATAAGTTGATAGCCTAGCAATTTCGCAAGTTGAGCATAGAGATGTCCAATGGCAGAGCCACAAGCATTTACTAATAAGACATCGTTTGATTGTAAATTAAGTACCTCTGAGCATGTTACGAAGGCTGTAATTGGATTAATATACATTTGTGCTGCTGTAAAATCATTCATCGTGTCAGGAATAGTCACTGCAAAATCTGCTTGCGTTTTCACTACTTCCTGCCAAGTTCCCTCTCCCCGTAACGGTAATACGCGCTGACCAATAATCTTTGGTGAAACAAGCGGTCCAACAGCTTCTATTATTCCTACTCCCTCATAGCCAGGGATAGTTGGTAAAGTGATTCTATGAGCATATTTCCCCCATATTGGTATTAAATCTGAGGGATTAATCGGTCTGGCTAGCATGCGAACAAGAATTTCTTGACCTTGAGGAGGCTCGATTGTTTTATTCTCTAGCCTTACAACCTCTTGCGGATTTCCAAATTCATAAATTTTTAGGCATTTTGCTTTCAACGATCCTAGCTCCTTTATTCATTCTGTATAGAACAACATCATACCAGGAGCATCTATTTCACGTTCCTTAAATCCTAGCTTCTGATAGAAAGGTTGTTTACCTTTGGCACAAAATAATTGAACCCATTTTATATTTTCTTTCTGACATTGCTCTAAAAGAGCATCCATCACCATTGTGCCAACTCCTTTTCGTTGATAATCAGGATGCACCATCACATCACAGATAAATGTTTGATAGATACCATCAGAGATAATACGTCCATAGCCAATTAGATTGCCTTCATCATATATAGATGTACTGAACCAGCTATTACAAATAGCCTTGTATAATTGTTCATACGTATACTGCCCTTTTGCATTCCAGCCAGTTGTTTGGTGCAATGCTTTATACGAGTCTATCGTCGGATTTGTTTCTTTGATTATATACATATAACACCCTCCTTATTTTGAATAAATATACAAAATAACATATATTTAATCAACAATAAGTTTATGATGTTAGAGTTGCAGAAGCTTTAATTGCCCTTCTTCATCCATATTTAATTGTAAAGCTTCGTCTATTTCAATACTAATCGGGCTGATAACTGCTTTCTTATCAGAAAAATACCACAGACGTCCACTTGGTCCTAATAGGATATTGGCTCCGTCTTCATAGTTTCCTAGAAAATTAAGGCCATCCAGTTGAATTTCCTTGTTTGCTATAGGGTTTATAGCATACTTCTTTAATTTTTCAGCAATTGTTTGAATGTCATCTGACGTTAAATTGATTTCTCCAATATGTAACACTTGCTCTACAGAAAAATTAACTTCAGCATGTTTCGGATTTATTTCCTGTCTTGCAATAAGCTCTACTATATTGCCTTCTGGATCGTAGAAATAGCATGCATATGCTTTTAAAAACTCAAAATAGACTTCATCCTGCCCCTCTGAATCCAGCAAGCCTACATGCTCTTCTGCCCAAATCTTTGCCTGTTGAAATAAGTTACTAGGAATATTTAATGCAAAATGATACTGCTTTGGCATTTTAGAAGGCTTCTTTTCAAATGTCATCCTGCTTTCTCCCACGGCTATTGTAAAATAGTCAGCTGTTCTTTAACAAAGTAAAACCTAACAAATCAACATAAAATTGCTCCATTTTTTGCATATCATGGACATATAATTTTACCTTCGTAATCTTCATCTTTAAGCACCCCTTTACACTCCCTACTATACAAGTAGCTGATTAGAATGGCTTCATGCAAAAGAATGAAGTTTACTTTCGTATAGTTAGAGAAGCTCTCGATCTCCCCTGCTATTTGGCTGCGATATTACGAGGAATTCTACATCTTCTTGTGAATCGTTTCGCATTTGATGTGGTAAATTTGGAGGTACTTCAATTCCCTCATGTTGCTTTAACTCAATTCTTTGGTCATTCAGTTCTATTGTAGCTGTGCATGATGGTGATAATGATTTACCTCAGCTGTTTGAGCAGGCATCCGCTCATGTATCACACTAAGCTCCCTATTTTGTACAAGATGCCAGCCATCACACTGTGCACCCCATTGATAGTGTTGTGCTAATGCTTTGTTAATTTTCATCATTACACTTCCTTTCCTGCTTTAGAGGAGGGATATCCATCATTCTTGTCAATTTCCCTCATTCAATAAATTCAGCTAAGCTAATTTTCCTTTTTTGAAAATCTGCACGGATAGCCTGTAACTCGGCTTCTAACTTTAAGGCACCTGCTTCAACTCCCCTATAAATTACTAGCGGAGGCTGTTCTAAAGCCTTTCTCGCTTGTGAATAATCATAAGATAATAATTTTTTTAGCAACAATAATGTCTTTAGTTTATCTTTTCCTTCTCCAGTAATAGTTAGTTCATAGTACGCTACAGAACTTTCTTCAGGCAACATTTCTTCTAAACCAGGCGGAATCAGTACACTTTCAAGGAACAAAATTAAATTGTCATAAGCCATTGAAAAATGCCAATTGCCTGTCCCATGGGGAGCGGTAAAAACAGCCGTATCACCTCTTGATAGATCTAGACAATAGGGATCGCCTTCATCTGTGGCAATGACTAAATAATCATGTGGCCAATCCTCAATCATCTCATCTGTCACTGGATTATAATTATAGCCCTCCTGCCCACGTATTAAATCTCTTGCGCCATAGATATTTAGATTAATATAATCACCTGTAGCCCATGTAACCCTTTCAACAACATAATGTCTCAAAAAATAAACATACTCTGCTGGCAATGACCACCCACCATCCACAAATTGGCTAATATCCTCTTCTGAGTGATGATAAAAAACCATGGGATAGGCTGACTCCCGCTCCTGAAGCTCATCAATAAAATCACGCATTTGCTGTAATACTGCATCGAGTTTCTTTTCTAAATCTTTCAATGGAATTCTCTCCTTTTGATGACCAAGTGTCTTTCTTGCATTTTAACATACCCCATCATTAACCAAATAAGGGGAACATGTTATAATCATTAAAATAGACTGGTAGTATGCATAACGTGAACAAAAATAACGGATGGGAGCGATCTGTCATGCAACATACGAATGAACAGATAATACAGCAAGCCAACACGGAATTTTTGAAAGCACTTCGCTATTTAGATTATGGCAAGGTAAAACAAGGGGAAGCATGTCTCAAACAAGCCACCCATTTGGCAAATCTGCTGAATGACCATATCACATTTATTCGTGCTGCCATTTGTTATGGAGAGTTGCTATGGCACGCTGAAAAATATGATGCCTCCGATCATTGGTTACAGCTGGCACTTGATCCATTGACCGCAGGACAGCAAGATATAAATGACTTACTAGATGTGGATGTGCAACGAGCTCGATCCTTACTAAATCACCAACGACATCCATTATAAGGAGCAAGCAATCATGAAATTACTTATTAGACGTCCAGAACAGTCGGACATCCAGGCGTTACACGAATTCTTTGATCTTGTCATTCGGGATACTTATAAAAAAGAAGGAATTGCCGAGCTAGTGGACGATCAACAGGATGAATGGGAAACGAAAAAACAGTATGTAGCAATGGACTTAGAAAGCCAGGGCAAAAAAAGATTTTTCTGGTTAGCTTTAAATGAAGAAACCAATGACATAATAGGCACTATCGAATGCGGTGCAGCCAACGAAATCATTCAACAAACGATCAAAGAGGAACTATTCAATTGTCTAGAAATCGGTACCGTTTTTGTTCATCCTGACTATCAAAATCGTGGGATTGGCACCATGCTACTACAGAAAATGCTCCTGACGTTAGAAAATCGAAGGGTTCCTAGTTTTTGTTTAGATAGTGGATATAAACAAGCGCAAATGATCTGGCAGAAGAAATTTGGACAGCCTGATTTTGTCCTTGAGAACTATTGGGGAGCAAATAGTCACCATATTTATATGGAAACGAACACTACCATTTCGAATATAGAAGTAAAAAATGCTCTATCAGATTACACAAGAACCTCAATGTAAAAAACAAATCTTTAGTCAATAACATGCTTTATGCATACAATATAAAACACTTTCCCAAATGATTTACAGGGTGTTATTAGGAATTACACATAAGGTTCGTGGTTTAGGGTATGACAAATTACAATGAATACTCAGTATGATTTCCACTTAGCTTTCAAGTGTTACCATCTGGTGAAAATATCCTAATAACAATTTACGGGACTCTCGATATGTGGGATAAGACTCTAAAAAAGACTTTGGATCAGGATGATGATTGATAAGCAATAAAGAGATTATAAATGCTAATACTTATTATGTTTGGAGGGGAATGAAATGTTAAAATTCATTGATGATTTAGCGGGTGCGGTTTTCGATGTTTTTATGTTGTTTTGTTATTTCTTTGCAGGCGTAATAATTGTAGGAGTACCCATTTTTTTATTAGCTAAGTTTTTCCTATTGTTTCACTAAATTTCAAACAGGTTGGTCGCACTATAAAAGGAATCACTATAAATAGTGATTCCTTTTATGACGAATACACTCAATATTAGGCTAAATATTTTGCTGCTAGTTCTCAGGTACTTATGGGCGAGACAATGCTATTATTTAATAAATTTATCATAGAACCGTTTGAGCATCGTTGCCATTTGTTGTCTTGTGAGTGTATCTGTAGGATTCATACACTTGCCATCGCCTCGTATAACTTCCTCTTCAATGGCCCACTCCCAATCTTCTTTATGTGCTGGTGATACCATAGCATTTGATTTTATCCCAACTAATAACTCTTTCATTTCAGTAAGTTCCTGTTTTAGTTGTTTATTTTCTTTCTTTAATTCTTCATACTGAGACAATGATATTTCCTTCTTCTTA
This sequence comes from Lysinibacillus sp. JK80, assembly GCF_027557635.1. Classification (NCBI taxonomy): domain Bacteria; kingdom Bacillati; phylum Bacillota; class Bacilli; order Caryophanales; family Bacillaceae; genus Lysinibacillus; species Lysinibacillus sp. JK80. Next base: position 3,069,942 of record NZ_CP058997.1, read on the forward strand.
TCAGTATCTGTGAACCAGGATAAAGACTTAGATCCATTTAATTGGTTTAAATCTACAGTTCCTTTAATACCTGCTACAATCCCTTTGTCTGTGTACTGCCATAAATCACAGGCAAAGTTTGGCTTTAGTCCAGGTGAGCTAGAGCCACTATAGCGAGGAATCCACAGGAAATCATAATTTTTAACGGTATCCATCAGATAAGGTTTGTAAAAATGATGGCCTGTATATAGCCCGACTTTTACAGCCTTACTTTTTAAATAATCAATAAACACCTGTGTGCCTTGTACGATATTTTGGACACTAGCACCAAAGCTTTCTTCGATATCTACAACATAAAATAGCGGATTATAGTTTTTTGCTCTGTTATAGAAGTCTTTTGCTTGTTCCAATGCCTCAGTATCATTTTTAAAGGTAACATAAATATAAACACCAAAAGGTACCTTGTACTTCATACAAGCTTCTATATTTTGAACGTATTTACGGTCAATTGTGCTTGTACCATATTGAGTGCGGATGATAGCCAAATCAACATCTTTAACCGCTTCAGACCAATCAATATCTCCTTGATGATGTGAAATGTCTATGATATAACTGATACAATTTTCTCCTCCCTAAAAATAGTAAATAAATTGTGAATAGCGACAAACCCATTGCTTCAAGCATTATTTAGAATCATTCATTAAATAAAGTTATGTAGATTATTTTAGTCCTTATAGGTTCTTCATTTACCGATTTTTAGTGGTCAGATAATTAATAAGACAGAGCACATTTCACATAGTCGAATTAACTCTAAAAAATTAGCAGCTTTATATCAAATATTTACTTTGTAATTAAGTGCTAATTCATCCCCAGGTAACCCTCTTATTCCCCAATTATGTTTAGGCGTTTCAAAAATTGTAATTTCAACATCTTGAGGTGAAATATTTAATTTGTTATTTATGCGTTCAAATAGTAGCTTTACTAATTGTTTTTTAGCTTGAATCGTTCTACCTTCAAACATACTAATTTCTATTATTGTATATGATTCAGTTCTTTCACTTGCAAAATAAAAATCCTCTTTGTCCATAGGAAAAAAGCGCTGAAATTTCTTATCTAATGGATATTCAAGTGCGTCCACCATACAAGAATGGATAATATTCGATAATGTTTCCTTAATGGGATTTAACCTTCCCTTAACACCATAAATTTTAATTTGTCCCAACGATCTCTCACCTTTCTTGACTTACTAATCTAAACTCAACTACCAAATACTGTTCTATAACGATATTATAAAATTCTTCAACATGACCATCAAGCTAATTCTATGCTTGGTTTCATTTAAACAATCACCCAATCTATTCATGAAACAAATGTGAACTATTTAAACCAACAATCCCAAAGTAATAACTCTACTTAACTGTGACCATAATTAACTGCAATACGCTGCAAGCTCAGGTAGAAACAGTTATCCAAATAGTACACATTCTGTTGTTCCAATCTGATAAAGAAATAGATATAAAATATATTATTGTTGATGACAAACTAACGTTTAAAAGTTGTGGGTGCCTATATACCTTAAAGCTACAGGAAATGAAAGAGAGAGTGAGAGAAGCTCAGGACATACTGTTGCTTCGTTAGTTTCTACACCACTACATTTAAATAAATGAAAAGGAAGAACCTTAAATTACTAAAAATTAACTACTCAATATTAAATGAGCACCTCATCATTACTATTCAATTTCAAAAATGACTCAAACTTTATATCTACCTTCAATACTATTTTCTGTATAAACTCTACACTCTTTTATAGAAGCTAATCTAAAAGCAAGCGAATAGGCTATTTTGTAATCTAGAGTATCATATCCGTTGTAAATTCTTCCATATATTTCATTTGCAATTGAATTTGCCCAGGTGTCAGCTTATATAGAGTATCGAAAAGTATTTCTTCTCTGTTCCATTTAATAGTCATGTCATAAACTCCTACATAGTAATAGAAATAATCTAGATGAATGTATTGTTAGGGATTTTGAATTCCATATTTCAAAGCAAGTAGCTACGGAGCGTTTCGTAAAATCTTTAAATTGCACTTCGCGAATAATTTGATTTTTCTAAAAATTGAAGAGATTGCAATTACAAAGGGCTATTAATATAAATTTATATGAAAGTACTATAAAATTATTTCTAATATTGAGAAAAGGTGGAAGTAATATGATTTCAATATACAAATCATTAATTGTAGCAGTGGTAATAGGGTTATACGTATATATAGCCAGTAAAAGTGAAAATAGCGTGCTTCTAAATTTTGTCATACTTTATATGATAATTTCAATAGTTTATTTATTATTTAGAAAAATTGAAAAAGAAAAAAGTAAGGAAAGATAACTTAATTAAAAGTAGGAGATTCGAGACCTTTGAAAAGATTCACTGTAAACTATCTGAAAAAAAGCAGAGGATAGTAGCCAAAACAAAAAATGCCCAAGTACTCAATTAAAAACAAGTAACTGGGCATTATTATGACTAATTACCATGTTGTGTATGTATTATACCATTTTGAAGAGTTAAATAATGGTTTTTTTGGAATCAAAGGAAGCACCAAATTTTATTCCGAAGTTCCTCTTTTTTATATGCATTTATCATATTACCGATTACCTTTTCCAACACAATTTTCATAAGCTCGCAGAAATGCTCATTATATTTTTCTATAGGTCATGTTTCTTCTCTGAACACGGTGACATGAAGGTGGAAGAAAACATTGAAGCCCCCACAACAGAGTAGTCTTAATTGGCAGGTTTCTAAACATCATTTCCATGAATAATTCCAGATTTTTATCAAATTCTTTTATTAATTTATGACCTCTTTAAAGCCTATTCGATGTATGATAAGACGATAGCCAGAGTATCCTTCTTCGTCTAGAAACTCCTCAAATTCTCCATAGACAATTATAGGTGTATTGTTTTTATAAGCGTTCTGCATGTTTCTGATAATTTTTTCTTTCACGTCAGGGTTAGCGCTCTGAAAGTGACAATTTATAAGCTCAGAGTATTTACTTAGATAAAAAGATAGAGTGCCATCACTATGTTTTTCGAGTCCATCTGGAGGATTACCGGCTGTCCACAATAAAGTTTTACGCATTGCATAATAAGCTTTCTCCATTCCTAATTCTGTAAGCATGACATTTATATATGTATCTTGCTCCTCAAAAGTAGAGTCCAGCTCTAACGTATCAAGACGTATTTCTCCTACGTTGTCATAATTTTCAAAACTAGAATCTTCTCCGTCTAAAATGTCCGACTCTTTAAGTTCTACTACAGTTGATTGATTTTCGCCGATAGCAGTATGCTCAGGTGGTGGAATCATATAAACTGAGCCGCCCCGTTCCTCTATTCTTTCTTTCGCTGCCTCCAGGCTGTCCTCACTGAACATAGACTCTACTAGTTCTTGCGTATGAATTTCCTTTTCAACTTCGCCCATGGACTCTTCTTCTGTCTCTGAACTACACCCTGCAATAATTACAAATAAAAGTGTGACAATTGTTATAATAACGCTTTGTATTTTCATATTACATACTCCTCCCTCTAGTTCAATTTTGTTCGAACTCTTTTAATAATACCTCAAATAAAGTTTATTTGGATAACTATTTCCATTTATTATAAAAGCCAATTCTCCAAATTAGGTCTATTTATATTTTTTGGAAGACTATCACTTATATTTAATCAATTATTAAAAGTTACTGAACGTTTTTTATATGGGGTTTCTTTTATATGAAATGCATGATTAGACTTCATATTAGACCGCTCCCCAGCCTTGCTATAGGTTTGATGGGGAAAAATTTAAGACCACCCATTTTGGAGTGGTCTTTTATGGTGTATTTAATTAAAGCATTCCGTTAGTTGAATAAGTAAATCTGTTTTGCGTAGGAATCCCAATCTTTATTATCAGTATTTATTTCAATTGTAGGTATGATTGAATTTTCAGCTTGACTCCTATACTCTTGTTGTTGGTCTAATAATAATTCACACGCTAATTTCTTTTCTTGCATGGTTTTCCCTTCCCATTCATTGGGATTTCTACTACTTATTCTTTCCTCTAAATTCTCTGGTGATACAGTTAACAAAGTACATCTTGCTCCCATTCCAAGTAACTGGGCTTCTAATTCCTTAATTTCATCTGATATTGAATGAGAAAATGCTACTCGATGATTTAAATGAAACCTTTCCAAAATAAAGAATAAGCCTTTTGAACGTTGAGTTTGTCTAATTTCTCTTGACCAATTATATAACATTTTCAACATCGTGACTCTTTCTCTTAAGACTTGTAAGTGTTCCTCTCGATTTAACGACTTTAATTCACCATTTACTTTGTGTAATACTTGCGAATAATGCTCACTGAGAACTATGACACTACGTTCGGCATCATCACTTGCGTGAAGTTGTTTCAACGCTTTTAAGACTGATGTTTTTCCAGCATTCGAATAGCCTTCTAAGATTATCCCTCTAAAATCACTCATTTTCTCCCCCTAATTAATATATTCTCTATCTAAATAAGGACTGTAGAATTATTTACGGTTGTTAAACTAACCTGCCCCGTTTGCCATCCATGTACCACAAAATCAATACTACATCATAGAAAATGTAAGATTTTCACGTTCTTTCATTGGAGTTTAACAACACTTCTTTCTTTATGTATGTCTCTCTGAAAAACAAAAATAAAGGTAATGCCAGCGATAAACCAACTGTAAACAAAGTTAATAGACATATCCACTTTTCTTTAATGTTATACTTTCTTGACTCATTAAACATAAAGATTATAAAAACAAAGCATGAAATAAAAAAGTCAACAGCGAAGAAGGTCGATATCGAGTTTGCAAATAATAAATCTACTAATAACCCTAAATCAAATCCGTTTTTGTTCAAGAATTGCACCAAAAAATAATACGGGAATACTGTGCCGATAATCGCAAATAAAAAGTACACTTTTCTCATTTAAATTAAACTTCCCCTCTCTATATGATTTTCACAAATAATATACTTCTTAATTAAACTCTTTCAGTTTAATAAAACCTCATAAAAAATAATTTAAATAAATATTTCCATATATGATAATTAATAATAGATTAACATTTAAAATATTAATATATAAACTATATAAAATCCAAGAGAATATTGTGAATTATGTCTAACACTATGAAAAGGTGGATTGATTATGAATTCAATATATAAGCCATTAATTTTAGCGGTAGTAGTAGGGGTATATGTATATATAGCCAGTAAAAGTGATAATAATGTGATACCAAATTTTGTCATACTTTATCTTATAATTACAATAGTTTATTTATTATTCAGAAAAATTGAAGAGAAAAGAAAAAGAGTAAGGAGAAGATAACTTAATTAAAAGTAGGAGATTCGAGACTCTGTGAAAAGATTCACTGTAAATTAGCCAACTACCTGAAAAAAAGTAGCTGATAGTAGCCAAATACCCAGGTATTCAATAAATACGAGTATCTCGGCATTATTATTAACGATGCTAATTGAAAATGGACAACCAATAAAAACAGTTCAAAAAGATTAGGACATAGCAGATCAGCAATTACTGAAGATCGCTATGTCCATTTAACACAGAAGATGGCAAGAGATGCTGCCGATATTTTTGATTCCATCGCTAAGAATTTATAAATTGCTGGCACAATTTTCAATGCGGTGGCAAATCGGTGGCAATCTCCACCCAACTGTTAAAAAACTATTTGATTAAAACCCCTATAAACACTGTTATATCAATATTACTTCGAATCATCCATCTTCAGCACAGCCATGAATGCCTCTTGAGGGACTTCGACTGAGCCTACTTGTTTCATACGTTTTTTACCTTCTTTTTGTTTATCAAGAAGTTTTCGTTTACGGGAAATATCTCCACCATAACATTTCGCTAATACGTTTTTACGGATGGCTTTAATTGTTGAACGCGCCACGATTTTTTGTCCAACTGCTGCTTGAATTGGTACTTCAAATTGTTGGCGTGGGATTAATTCTTTTAATTTTTCTACGATGATTTTGCCTCGATCGTAGGCAAAGTCACGGTGTACGATAAAGCTTAGGGCATCGACTTGCTCACCATTTAATAAAATATCCATTTTCACTAATTTCGATGGCTGGTAACCAATAAGTTCATAGTCGAATGATGCATAGCCCTTTGTATTTGATTTTAAATAGTCAAAGAAATCATAGACAATTTCTGATAATGGCATTTCATAAATAATACTTACACGCGATGTATCAATATAATCCATCGTCATGAAATTACCACGCTTCATTTGACAAAGTTCCATAACCGCTCCCACATAATCATTTGGTACCATGATTGTTGCTTTCACATATGGTTCCTCGACACGATCGATTTTTTGCGGGTCTGGCATAAAGGAAGGGTTATCGACTTTCAGCTCAGTACCATCTGTCATATGAACATTGTAAATTACGGAAGGTGCTGTTGTAATTAAGTCGATATTAAATTCACGCTCAATACGCTCCTGAATAATTTCCATATGTAGTAATCCTAAGAATCCACAGCGGAAACCAAAACCAAGTGCTTGCGATGTCTCTGGCTCATATTGTAGAGCTGAATCATTTAACTCTAGCTTTTCTAACGCTTCACGTAAATCATTGTATTTGGCTGTATCGATTGGATACAAACCACAGTAGACCATTGGGTTTAAGCGACGATAACCAGCTAATGGCTCAGCTGCAGGACGGGTTGCATAGGTTACAGTATCCCCTACCCGTGTGTCACCTACATTTTTGATAGATGCAGTTAAGTAACCTACATCACCCACTGTTAATTCAGCCTGTGGCACAACTTTTGGTGTATGTACCCCAACTTCAATAACCTCGAATTCTGCACCTGTTGCCATCATGCGAATTTTATCGCCAGGCTTAACAGTACCATTGATGACACGAATCGAAATGATAACACCTTTATAGGCATCATAAACAGAGTCAAAAATTAAAGCTTGTAGTGGTGCATCTGGATCACCAGTTGGCGCTGGTACCTTCTCTACGATTTGCTCTAGAATATCCTCGATACCAATACCTGCTTTCGCAGAAGCTAATACTGCTTCAGAGGCATCTAATCCAATAACATCTTCTACTTCTTGACGTACACGTTCAGGGTCAGCTGCAGGTAAATCAATTTTATTGATTACAGGTAAAATTTCTAAATCATTGTCAAGTGCTAAGTAAACATTTGCTAGTGTTTGTGCTTCAATACCTTGTGCTGCGTCCACAACTAATATGGCACCCTCACAAGCAGCTAAACTACGTGATACTTCATATGTGAAATCGACGTGTCCTGGTGTGTCGATTAAATGAAATGTATACACTTCGCCGTCTTTTGCTTCGTACTTTAATTGAACTGCATTTAACTTAATTGTAATGCCTCGCTCACGCTCTAAATCCATTGAGTCGAGGAGCTGTGCCTTCATCTCACGGGAAGTTAAAGATTTTGTTTGCTCTAAAATACGGTCAGCAAGCGTTGATTTCCCATGGTCAATATGTGCAATAATAGAGAAATTTCGTATATTCTCTTGTCGTTTTAAACGTGCTTCTCGGTTCATCTTTTCCACTCCTAATTAAACTATAATGAATTATACTATGAACATAACGCAAAGTACAACAGCAACTAGACTTGAAAGCCTATAATATCAATACTTTCAGTGTTTCATGTCGTTTTTAAATTTTACAGTATTAAGTATATAAATGCAGACAAATCAGCTATAGTAGTACTCGATGTGTAGCAGTTGAAATGAAAATGCGTCTACTCGACATGAGGAGAGATTCGATGGATGAATCTTCGCCTGATCAACCAAGAAAAGCACGCTATCTCCAAAAGATATCATCATTCATATTGCTAAAAAGCGTGAACACAATCCCATTTTTTTAAACCTAAACTATGATTAGTAAAAGAAAGAATGGACATCGCACCATCTTCCATATAATGGAACAGATCAAATATCAAGCTTACCATACAGGAACAACTAATAGAGGTAGAGCAAATAGCTCCCTTTCTAAGATATAGAAAAAGTCAGCTACGCAGATAAAACTGTGTATACTGACCTTTTTTATTTTATTTGTTTAAGGATTGTTGAATGAGCTTTGTTAAAACTTCTATCCCTTTTTTCTCTAAATGTACACCGTCAGGGGCAAAGTATTCAGGGTGATTGATTGCTGCTGCATGCCAGTCAATTAGTGTTATCCGCTCATGTTCCTGTGCTTTTTGCAGTAAAGCTTCATTCACCTTTGCTTCCCAAGATCGCGGCACACGTGTATTCACTAAATAAATATCGGCATTTGAAAAAGCTTCAAGGAGTGCATCCATTTGGTCAGTCGTAAAATAACCATTTGTCCCCAATTGTAGAATGACTGCATGATTAGGTTGATTAAAACTTGCATAATTTGGTGCAAGTTTTACAGCTTGCGAAACTTGACGGCCTATTTTTCCATCGATTGTAATAGTCGGATACATATTATGTAAGCTCGGTGCAATATCAATCATTAGGGAGTCACCAATGGCTAGTATGCCACGATAAAACTCATCTTTTTCAGGCTCTATAATGGTGTTATTTTCTTCTTGCTTAGGCGTTTCTATCTCCTGAACATCCTCTACTCCCTCTTCCTTACTTTGAGAAGGCTTGTCTGTTGAGGCTTCAGCTTGTTTGTCCTGCTTGTTCAGATTGGGTGTAGGCTCATCGCCATTAATTTTTATCGTTGTTGGCAGCGTTTTAGATGGGTTTTGCTGACTTTCACCCACTACACCTGTCATGCCTGTGAAAAATACAAGCAGAAAAAGAGGAACCATAACCGTTGATATTTTTCGTGGAAAAGTAAGGCTTCCCCACTTGTTTTTATTACAAATCAGATATTTTTGACAATAGACTCGGAACCCTTCTTTCCGGATGGGCATCTCAATGAAGCGATAGGATAGCTCTGCAATCATCAGGATTAGTAAAAGCTGCAGGAATATTCGCCAATAGGAAGGATTACCAATTTCATGAATGGGTGTCCCTAAAACCATGACAGGATAATGCCATAGATAAATGCCGTATGAACGAGAGCCTATCCAACATAATGGCTTCCATGCTAATATTTTTCCTAGTATGCTGACTGGATGAGAAATACATGCAATCAAAACAGCAGCATTCAAGCAAAATAAAAACATGCCTCCTCTATAAAGAAAGGATTGATATTCATCCACATACACTATGCTTACTAAAAAAATAGTAAGTGCAATGAAACTCATCGTATTTAGTTTCTTCACATGGTTCGCTGATAATTTTTGAGAAGATAATCTTTTCATAGGCCAAACGAGTGCTAGCCAACAGCCTATTAATAATTCAAAACAACGTGTGTCCGTTCCATAATAAACACGACTAGGATCAGCGCCTGGCTGATAGAGTAACGCCATTACGAATGCTGAACAAAGGGCACCACAAAAGATGATATTTGCTAGTTTATTTTGTTTTTTAACAACAAAAAGTCCAATCATTAAGAGCAATGGCCAAATCAAGTAAAATTGTTCTTCAATAGCTAATGACCATAGGTTTTTTAAAGGTGATGGAGAACCGAAACTATCAAAATAAGAGAGTTTATGAAAAATGAACCACCAATTACTTGAATAAAAAATGGAGGACAATGCATCCCCGCGCAAAGGATGGAGAAGCTCTTTATGAAAGAGCATTGCCCAAACAAATGATGTAACAATCATAACGTAGGCAGCTGGTAGTAGCCTTCTAAATCGTCCCACCCAAAATTTCTTTAGGCTGACTGTTAATTGATTGCCCTTTAAAGGTAAGATGGTAGAGGTGATTAAATAGCCCGATAATACAAAGAAGATATCTACTCCTAAAAAGCCACCTCTAGCCCAACTGAAGTTAAAATGATAAGCAATAACTGCTAATACAGCCAATGCTCGAATCCCGTCTAGTCCAGGAATATAACGATGATTTAATGACTTGCCTGACATACTATTCCTTCCTTCAATAATCTCTCAATTTCGTTTCGGTATAATGTGTTGGTTTTTTCTAGCTGTACAAAGTAGAAGTCAATCTAAAAGCGCTGTCACAAATCTGTAATAACCGCACACGGCTTTGGTTAAATGATGTTAGTTACATCCAAATGCTACAAGGAGTATCGCTTTTTGAAGGTATTCCCTTCTGCATCAAGATAAAACCTGTTGTCACGTAATAAACCTTTTGGATTGATAACCATCCCCTCTCTATTATTTTTGCTTATTCACTTATATGTTTGACGATTGAAATACGATAAAAGTTTGAGAGAAAAATGAAACGTTATCATTTTTAGTCTTCTAAAAATTCATATGTATATTTGCTATAGAGGCATTCCCAAAAATGGTATATACTCCAAAAGTAAGTTTGCTTTATTTGCATATGCCTTCATTTAACGTTTTATCATGAAATTCGCGAGCCAACTTGAAAATTATAAGACAAGAATGGAGCAATGGAAAGACAATTAATGAGAATTATTTCTGGAAATTTTATTATCATACAATATTAAAAAAGTGAGCCCACAAGAGTCCCACTTTTTAATATGATTGGTCTATTTTGTTGAATCATTGACAAACGCTTTTGATATTGCCTTACCGATTACAGCAATCGTACGATTAACCTCTTCCTCAGTATTACCAATTCCACCAATCTCAATAATCATCATTTGCTTTGCTAAATCCTGATTGTATCGCCCATCAACCCCATCACCACTTTTAGAAATAACCCCTTTAGAAATTTTTGGAACGATGGCATTTAGTGTGGATGATAAACTTTCAGCATAGGCTGTATTCCAGCGGTAATTAGCATGTTCTGCCCCAACAACAATAGCGATTTTCGCATAATTTTCCCCATTATATGAGATTGTTGTAAGATCATGTTTTAATGAGTCACGATGTAAATCAACTATTAAATCATAATTATTTGTTTCTAAATGCTTACTTAAATATGGCCTCATCACATTATAAGATTCATGATAGCCTTTACCTTCTTCTTGTAATTTCTTCATAATATCTACATCAAGAACATCCGTCTTTAAACCATTTACATTAAAATGATTCACAATCTTATCCTTCAGGCTCATAATATTGACCGTTTCATGAGAAGTCGCTACCTTACCACTCACTGCTTTCACCATAGGTTCATATGCTTCATGCGTATGGGTAAATAACACTAACACTTTAAATGGGTCCGGGTCTAGGGCTTGATCTGGTTCAGGTTCTTTCGTTTGTTCCAGTACACTTTGTTCAGCTAAATTGGTAGCAGCAAACACGACTTGCTTATCTTCTGATTGTTTGATCGGAGTCGATGCTTGCTTGTTGAACGGAAGTTGCCCAGCAATGACAGGTAATACGAAAAAGAACAATAATATACCAAATGACCATTGTAGTTTTTTTAGCAAAGTCACACCCTCCTCCCCATATCGTATGGAGGGGGGATGTTAATTAGAACGAAAATAAATTTCTTGTTTTACGCATAAATAAGCGTGTTTTAGAAGGACTACTCTAAGCGTTGTTTCTTCATTATTTTATAAATCACTTGCCCAATTCATTAGCATAGAAGCCACTAATTTTGCATAGCGATCAATCCAATAGTCTGCTTCTTTTGGTGTAACCATCAGTTGTGTGTGGGAGCCAGCGAAGGTTTCCTCAAATAGCTGCTGCCGCTCCTCCTTCGTCCATGTCGCCCATTCTCCAAATATAGGTTGTACTAATGTCATATCCAGTTCCTTGTTGATATCTGGTTGCCATGAGGATAATGAAAGCTTCGATGACGGTTTACTGCGTTCAGCCACGCGAGCAGCTATCGAACGGAGCATAGTTTCTACCGCATCCGCAATTAATACAGGTGCATCCACTACAGTAGGGATCCCTATTGCTGTTACGGGAATGCCAAGCATCTCATAGGAAATCTCTTGCCGTTGATTGCCTACTCCTGAACCTGGATGTATGCCTGTATCTGTTAATTGAATTGTTTTACAGAGTCGATTACTCGCTCTTGTAGCAAGTGCATCTACTACAATGATTAATTTCGGTTGTAGACGTTCAGCAATAGCAGCCACAAACTCACCAGTTTCGTAGCCTGTTTGTCCTGTTACACCAGGAGCATACATGACAAATTTTTCATCAATGACATCTAAACTATGCAAATGGTCAATTAAATAGGGACCTATTGCATCGGGTGTAATAGTGCGATTTCCTAAACCGACTATTAAAATTTTATCGTCTTCTTGCCAAGAAAGTGCGTCATGCATTTTTTTGAAATTTACAAGCAATTCTTGTTCAAGTTGTGCAAAGCCTTCTTGATCTTCTAATGTTAGTGTCGGGACAGAAAGGGTAATATATTGCCCTTCTTTTTTACCAATTTGCTTTTCCCCTTCAGCATCTACAAGAACATCTGTAATTTTTACTCTACCAGCATTCCGATCTTCAATTTGAATGCCACTTGATTGTTCAAGCTTTTCTTTTTGCTCTTTGGTCTGATGGACAACTACCTCTTCTGATTCATCGATTAAATCTGTTCGTTGCCAATTAAAATTTTGCATACAGTTCACCTCAAGCTGTAGTTTGTTCAAACTGTCAAGTAAATATTCTTTGCATTTATCTATTGCAATTTGGCCAAGCGTTTGTTAAAATGATTTTTGTTGTATTGACACAAGAAATCAATGAGAAGATATCATCTCGTACCTAATTTAGGAGGTGAAATATATGCCAAACATTAAATCTGCGATTAAACGCGTAAAAGTTAACGAAAAAGCTAACATTGCTAATTCTCAAGCTAAATCTGCAATGCGTACTACAGTGAAAAAAGCTGAAAACGCTGTTGCTGCTAACGCTGAAAACAAACAAGAACTTTTACAAGCAGCTTTCAAATCTTTAGATAAAGCAGCTTCAAAAGGACTTATCCACAAAAACGCGGCGGCTCGTAAAAAGTCTCGCCTTGCTAAAAAAGCGTAATTGTTTAAAGGATCAGATACTCTATTAGGAGTAGCTGATCTTTTTAATTTTATAGAGAACATAAAAAGCTGTCCTTATTGGACAGCTTTCTTTGCCTATAGTTGGCGCAATAAAAATAGCTCTAGATAGCGCTCTCGATTTCCACCAGACGATTTTAGCTGTAAATCAACCTCTGCTAATTGATATAATGCCCGTAGCAAATTTTCTTCTGAAGGCCGATGCCGTTGCTCAATCATAAGTTTGACGCGATACGGATGAATTTTTAAATTTTTAGCGATTTGTTGAGGGTGATAACCTTTTTTCAATAAATAAAAAACATTTGACATGGTACGAACATTGGATGCTAGCAAGCCCACTAACATAATAGGTTCTTGTTTTTGTCGCAATAAATCATGATAGATAGACAAGGCTCCGACAGAGTCATTTGCCAAATATGCGTTAAGCATTTTAAAGGCATCTTGCTCTAATGTTTTTGCCACCAAATCCTCCACTAAAGAAGTTGTAATTTCGCCACCATCACCTAAATAAAGGGTTAGCTTGTCAATTTCCATCTGTAATTGTAGCATGTTGGCTCCGACCATCGTAACAAGCAATTCAATAGCATCTTGTGTAATGCTATTACCTTGTGTTTTGACAATGCCTTGAATCCATACGGCTAAATCCTGCTCTTTTGGTGTTTCTGCTTGTACAAATAATGCATGCTCTTTCATCATTTTAGTCACTTTTTTGCGCTCATCCAATTTTTCATAAGGAGCAATAAAAACCGTTACGGAAAAATCAGAAGGATTCGACAACCATGTTTCCAATCGTTTCACATCATGATCGATTTTTTCCTTCCCTTTCTCGGTTGCTTTTAAAAACGAAGCATTTTTAGCAATAATAAGCTTACGTTCTGAGAAAAAAGGAATGGTATCTGCTTCATCCATGACTGCATCTACTGGTACTTCTTCTAAATCAAATGTGGACATCTCCAGATCTTCTTCTGGACCCAATGCCTCTTTTAAACGTTTAATGGTTTCATCTATAAAATAGCTTTCTTCACCAACAAGCAAATATACTGGTGCAAGCTCACCTTTTTTTATTGTATTCCAAACCGTTGAAATCATAATTTCCCCTCCATCTAGCAATACTATTAGTATACATGATTTCATAGTCCTTTGTGTCTTTGACCGAATTGTGTCGATTCCTTGCCAGACGGGGAAATCACCTTTTCGATATAGCTTTTATGACCATGTTGTCTTATAATAAATAACAGAATTGGAGGGATAACAATGAATCCATTTGAAGGAAAAAACATACAATGTCGACGTAACGATGCCATCGATTCTGGTGTTGGCTTCGGTGTATCATTTGGCGTTTTCACGCTTATGTTTATTATTGCAACTATAGTAGAATTTGTATCACAGTAATTGGACTTATGCAGGAGAAGGGCCTTGGTCATTGGACAAGGCCCTTTTCATTTACGCTAACGGACCAGCGATTATCACGAATACGTATTTCGATTGATCCATTCACCCCTGTTGTCCATGTCACTAAATCTCTACTGACAAAACGTTGTACTACTTCTTCATGTGGATGACCATAACGATTATGGAGACCTGCACTAAAAACCGTTAATTGGGGCTGTAGCAGCTCGACAAATTCTTCTGTGCTTGATGTCTTACTCCCATGATGCCCTGCCTTCAGCAATGTGAGATTGGCCAATAAAGGTCCATAACGCTTGATCAGCTGTTGTTCGCCATATTGCTCCAAATCCCCTGTAAATAACGCTGTAAACGCCTTTTGCTGCATGTACAGGACAAGAGAATCATCATTTCCCTCATACAAGGCGTCATCAGGCCATAAGTAATAAAAATCTGTATCCCCTACATGCCACGAAGTCCCCTTCATTTTTTCTTTAATAGGAATATGTCGCTTATTTGCTTCTCGCAATAAATCATCCATTAAAGGCTCATTCAATGAACCAGGTGTAACGTGTATTTCCTTCATGTTAATCTCTTGTAAGACTTCCTCTGCTCCTTCAATATGATCTGCGTCTGCATGCGAAGCAATAAAAATATCGATAGTTCGTATTCCCTTGCCTTTTAAAAATGGGACGACAACTTGCTTCCCTACCTCATATGGACTATCTGCTTTCTTCCACGATTCCTGCTCAAAGCGCAATACTCCACCTGTATCTATAACATAGACAGCCCGTCTAAAAGGCAATTCAATGACAATACTATCTCCTTGCCCTACATTTAAGAAGGTAATCTTTGTTTCGTTATACAACATGGGTGCCAAATGAATCCAAATAACAGGGATGACAAGGATCAAAATAGCTTTCCTGAATCTTTTTATTTCCAAATAATAGAAGCTTGCTAAAACACTTAACATCGCCACGCAGCTCAGCCAAATAGATGGTTTGCCTGGTGACCATAATTGCCAAGGAAGCTCTTGCATATAAAAGATTACTTCGGTCAGCCAATTACGCAGCGGTTCATAGCCAGCAAATAGGACATTAGCAAGTGGTAAAGAAAGATAAGATAGCACAAAGGCAATCATGTTAAAGGGTAATATAATAAAGGAAAACAGTGGAACAAAAACAATATTGACAAAAAATGAGGATAAAGATAATTCATAAAAATGATGGAGTAATAGTGGGTAAACGAGCAGTTGGCACACGAATGTGATAAAAAAAGAACGACCTAGCCAAGTTCTTGTCTGCTTAAAAATAATACCAGAATAAAGAAGACTAGCGGTTGCTAAATAGGATAGCTGGAAACCAATTTGGAAAATAACACCTGGCTCAAGCAAAACAAAGCCTATAAAGCTAATAGCTAATGCATCATCGATCGAAAGAACCCACTTAAAAAAGCGCAGTAACATCATCAATTCTACTACAGAAACAGCACGCCATACGGAAGGTGCTCCCCCTGCAATAACTCCATAAACCGGTAAGAGGATCAATAGCACGACAGTAGCCATTTCCTTGCGAACTCTTATTCTAAGTAATCCTTCAAAAAAGAGCCAAGACATCAGCGCGACATGTAGCCCAGAAATCGCAAATAAATGGGTAATACCGAGCTTTTGATAGGCACGCTGCAGTTCATCCTCCATCTGATCTTGCACCCCTATTAAAAGTGCTTGAGCCTCTGCTACAAGTGATTTTGGAAAAGTCCTCTCTATATGCTTTTTCATATTGTGTCTTACTTCGGCAAGAATAGTGAAGATGGAGGTTCGTTTTCCTACATAATGCCAATTCGTGATTTCAACAACGCCTGTTGCTCCTTTGCTCGTTAAATAGTTTGACATGGAAAAGGCATAAGCATGTGCAGATGGAGAGGGAGTCACGAGTTCACCTTTTGCAGAATACGTCATTCCAGTTAATGAGGTATTTTCAAAAAAATTTTTCTCTTGTTCCGAGGAAAAGGTATAAACTACGTAAAGTTTTTGGCCATTTGTTGTTGTAGCAAACCCACGGAGTTTTTGCCCGTTTATTTTATAGTCACTTGACCAAGTTATAGGGAAGGTTGACGGTAAAGGGGAAGGTTCCGTCAGATGATTGATAGAAAGGAAAAAATAAGTTAGTAGACCACTAGTTAGCACAAAAATTGCAAGAAAACGTGACTCACCTTTTATGGTGAGCCACAGGACTAGTAGCAGTAAAAAAATGAGTAGCCATGCTGATTTGTATACTGCAATAGCAGCTATCAATACAGCAAGAGCTACCATAATCCATCTATGCTTTAAAGCTTGATGCCAAATAATGCACTCACCTTCTGTTCATATGGGAGCAATTTTTCAGCAGATACCCCACTCTCGCGAAGCTCGTGCAGCATTTCTGTATACAAAGCTAGTTTGTCATCTCGTAAAAAATCAATTTTACGTTCATCAAAGGGTACATGAACTACTTCCACTCCAGCTTTTGCAAATAACTCCTGTGCATATGGATTATTTTTATAATCCGTTGCGTAATACACACGTTCTATGCCAGCTTGAATGATAGATTTTGTACATGGTAAACATGGAAAATGTGTTACATACAAATCAGCACCTTTTGTCGGTGTTCCATATTTAGCACATTGCAGTAAGGCATTCATTTCAGCATGCACGGTACGGACGCAATGATTATCAACCACATAGCACCCTTTTTCGATACAATGCTCGTCCCCTGTAATGGAACCGTTATAACCACCTGCAATGATGCGTTTGTCCCGTACAACAGTTGCTCCTACAGCTAGTCTTGTACATGTACTACGTAATGCGAGTAAATGGCTTTGTGCCATAAAAAATTGATCCCAAGTAATTCGCTCCATATGACTACCTCCAAAAATTGTCTAACTAATTAACTTTCTCTTGCTTTTCTACTACAGTGTAGCCCTTTTAGAAAAGGGGCGTCAATATACCATCCTTTAAAAGCATTACTTTACAGTAATCGCATCCTTTAGCTTTTCAAATGTTTTATCACCAATACCACTAACATTTTTTAAGTCATCTATGGTTTGAAACTGCCCATTTTCCTCTCGATACGTAAGGATACTTTGTGCTTTAGAAGGACCGATTCCTGGCAATGTTGCTAACGTTGCTACATCAGCTTTATTGATATTAATCTTTTGCTCCTTATTAGTCTCAGTAGGTAGCGTTAACAGAGAAGAGGCTCCTTCCTCTAGCTGTTCGCCTTTGATAGGAATATAGATTACCATTTCATCCTGTACCTTTTGGGCATGATTGATAAATTGTGTGTCAGCATTCTCTGTATAGCCACCAGCAAGCTGTACAACATCTTTTATACGTTGGTCTTGCTCAAGTTCATAAACGCCTGGATACATTACAGCACCCTTTATTTCCACAAATACCCGCTGCAAAACCGCTTCCTCAGCAGATTCACTCAAATTTTTTTCTTCAATAGGTTGGATTGTTTCGATGAGCTCTTCTTGGGGAGGTGAAGAGTCAGAACTCGAAAAATAGAAGTAACAAAGTCCACTGACGACTAGTATGCTGGGGAATAACATACTTTTTTTGTACTTTTGCCATAAAGATTGTAGCACAGTACCATCCTTTCCTTGCGAAAGGTCATCATATGGAGTTATATATATCTTACACTATGGATGGGTGGTTGAAAATGATAAAAAAACGTCAGAAGTTTCAATTTACCTGTTGAAGAGAGCTATCCTCTTAGTTATATCCAATTTATCCGACAATTTAGCCTCTTTATCCGCCTGTTCAAGTGTTCTATCCGCTATTTTAATCTTTCTATCCACTACTTTAGCTTTTCTATCCATCAAAAAAGCCACACTGCGTATTACACAGTGTAGCTCCCTTTTCTTTATTTCAGCGCACGAATAAAAATGCGTTCACTTTCCTCATCAGGTGCCTCATCTGTAAAGTCTGCTGTAATTTCCACATGACTAAAACCGATGGCATGCAACCAAGCCATATACTGCTCGATAGTGTAAGTACGTTGCACGTGCTCCTCATCAAAGCGTTCATATAATTCACTTGCGTCATCTCGTACATAAAAGGTCATTTGATGAATAACCGAATGTTCAAAGTCGGCAGGCTCCGTATGCCATATATAACTAATGTCACCATCATCATATGTGAACGGACCATCTAAAAAAATCTCATTCATTTTAAATAACGAGTGAACATCAAAAAACAGCTGACCTCCATCACGCAACGCCGCATAGATACGTTCTAATGTCGTATAAACAGAGTGCTCCTCTACCACATAATTCAAGGAATCAATTGTGATTGTGACAACATCGATTTCCTCAAATCCATCTAGTTCGACCATAGACATACAGTATAATGGTGCATGGTAGCCTGCACCAGCAAAGCGTTCTGCGGCAATGGACAGCATCTCTTCTGATAAATCGATTCCACTGACTTGATAACCAGACTTTGCAAATAACAAGCTAAGTACACCAGTGCCACAACCAATATCCAACAGTTTTGGGTACTGGCTGCTTGGTGCATGCTGTACAACCCAATCTACATAAAGATTGTAAGGAATATCCGTTTGCAGCTCATCATAGACATGAGCAAAGCGTTCGTAACTCACTTAGGCCTCTGGCATGTCTAGTTGCGGTGCATCGCCCCAAAGACGTTCTAAATTATAATAAGCACGCTCATCCTTATGGAATACATGTGCCACAACATCGCCTAGGTCAACTAGTACCCAACGAGCTCCATCAAATCCTTCGACACGGCGAATTTCATAGCCTTGTTGTTCAGCTACATCCTGTAATTCGCGTGCAATGGCTTGCACTTGGCGATCTGAGTTACCATGAGCAATGATAAAATAATCTGCTAAAAGGGAAATTCCTTGCATATTTAAAACGACAATATCCTCACCATGTTTGTCGTCGATTGCTTTGTACGCTGCTTGTAATAAAGTTGAAGTCATCCTTCACTATCCTCTCTGTTCATCATATCGTTATAACATTCTATAGATAAAGGATAAATCGGCTGCTTTGTGTCAATTAAGAATGCCAAAGTATGGCGTACACATGCACTCATCGCCTTATCCAAATTTTTTTGTGCTTTTTTGCGCAGACGATCAACTCCATCAAATCGACGGTTCGGTTCAATCATATCTGCGACAAAAATAATTTTTTCTAAACGGCTCATATTAGCCCGCCCAGTTGTATGGAAACGAATAGCATTCAACAGCTCTTCGTCTGTGATACCAAACTCACTTTGTGCTATATATGCACCTACTGGACCATGTAGTAATTCACTACCCCATCCAATTAGTCTTTCATCTAATTTTTCATCACGAACGATATTCTCCATCCACTCAATATCAGCATATTTAGCAATATCATGGAGGATAGCTGCTGTTTCAGCTTTTTTTACGTCCTCGCCATATTTATGAGCTAGGTTAATGGCCGTTTCCATCACTCCAACTGTATGAATATAACGTTTTTCAGGCATTCTTGGCTTAATCGCCGCTAAATACTGTTCGCGTTCCATAAAGACCTTCCTCTCGTATGAACGTCTCTACAGCTTCTGGTAGTAGAAATGTCACCGTTCCTCCTGTAGCCAGGCGTTCACGAATCAGTGTGGACGATAAATCGATTTGAGGTATTTCCACCATACGTATAGGGTACTCTGTTGCCGCGGCTGTCCCTGGACGCTTTACTCCGACAAACTGAACAAGTTTCACTAAATCATCTATACAATGCCATGTATGTAGCGAATCAATCATATCGCCACCGATGATAAAGTAAAATTTCACATTGGGCTCTCTTCTACACAATGTAGAAAGTGTCTCATAGGAATAGGATACGCCACCCTTCTCAAGCTCATACGACTCTACTGAAAAATAAGGAAATGGACGAATCGCACGTTTTACCATTTCAAGTCGTTCAACATTACTAGCATCAAAACGTGCATGCTTATGTGGTGGGATGGCATTAGGCATAAAGCGGATTTCATCAAGTTCTAGCGCATGAAATACTTCATTTGCCATTAAAAGATGACCCATATGTGGTGGGTTAAATGTACCTCCAAGTAAACCGACCCTTTTCATCGTTTCACCTTATTTCGTTACTTTTGGTAATACAATCTTTTTATGATTGCGTGACTCTTTATATAAAACAACTGTCAGACCGATTAATTGGACAAGCTCCGCATGAGCGCCTGTGGCTAATGCTTCTGCGACTTCATGTTTATCCTCTTCACAGTTATCTAAAATACGTACTTTAATCAATTCACGTACTTCTAATGCCTCGCGAATTTGCTTTGTCATTTCATCATTAACGCCACCTTTTCCCACTTGGAAAATAGGTGTTAAATGGTGTGCTTCTGCACGTAAAAAACGTTTCTGTTTACCTGTTAACATAAAAATTAGTTTCCTCCTAATTGCGCCTTCAGTTGCGCAATCATTGAATTTGTATTTGGATAGTTTCCTAACCAGTGTTCAAAAGCGATGGCTCCTTGATGGACAAACATTCCTAAGCCAGTGACAATCGTTGCTCCTTTTTCTTCAGCCGCTTGTAAAAAAGGCGTCATTAATGGATTATACACAATATCCGCAACAATTGCTTCTTTCATCAGCCGATCTAATGAAAATGGCATTGAAAAATTGCCCGTGGAAAGGCCAGCTGATGTCATTTGCACAATAATGCTGAAATCAGCTAGCGTTTCTTCCGCTTGTTGTAATGAAATGGCACGTCCCATACCCATTTCATCAATAATCATTTGTGCATTCGTCACCGTACGATTGGCGATGGTTACATGACAATAGCCTTGTTGCTGCATAGCAAAGGCAATGCCTCGAGCAGCACCTCCAGCACCGACAAGTAATACAGGCTTGTCTTTATGAGAAACCCCAACGGCTTCTTCGAGTGATCGAACAAATCCAATACCATCTGTATTATAGCCTTTCAGCTTTCCTTCTGTTGTTCGTACGACTGTATTCACTGCGCCCATTTTCTGTGCCAGCTCATCTAGCTCGTCTAGATACGGAATGATTGCTGTTTTATGAGGAATGGTCACGTTCCAGCCACTTGCCCCTAATGTCTTCAAACCAGCAACAGCAGATTCTAATTGATCAGGCGTTACATGTAAAGGAATATATGTCGCATCAATTGACATGTCCTCAAACCAAGCATTGTGCATGGCAGGTGATTTTGAATGTTCAATTGGATCACCCATAACTGCAAACCATTTCTTCATTTTTAGTCCCTCTCTCTACTATGTCCTCCATTTAGATCAGCGAAGGACGAATTGAAACTTGTACACCTTTTGGTGCGTAAGCTGCTACTACTACATTCGCGTGTTGAACGGTAATCCAGCCAAGCCCAGAAAATACTACATCTGTTTTCGCTTCTTTGATGGAAAATTCGTGACGAACCAATGGCGGTAACTGGTCGATAAAGTCCGCAGTTGGGGGTGCCAATAATTCTCCTTTATGCTCTTCATATAGCGCATCTGCCTTCTCAAGCTTTGTACGATGAATTGGTAAATCATTTGCCACATGGATGGTAAAGGCAGAACGATCACCCTGAATAAAATCAAATCTTGCTAATGCACCAATAAATAGAGTTTGCCCAGCATTTTGTTGATAGACTTTCGGCTTAATTTCTTTTTTCGGCATAATATATTTTAATTCACTGGCATCAATATGATGAGCCATTTGATGATGATTAATAATACCTGGCGTATCATATAATGCACTACCATCATCCAATGGAATATCAATCATGTCTAAAGTAGTACCTGGGAAATGTGAGGTTGTAATCACTTCACCCTCACCTGTTGCCTGCTTAATAATTCGGTTAATGAACGTAGATTTCCCAACATTTGTACAGCCAACAACATATACATTTTGTCCTTTACGATATTCATCGATGGCTTCCATTGCTTCTGCCATCCCTTTGCCTTTATGGGCACTGACTAATAGGACATCGACAGGCTGTAGTCCAAGAGCCTTTGCTTCACGTTTCAGCCAGTTGATAACTTTTTTTGGCTTCACAGACTTTGGTAATAAATCAGCTTTGTTGGCAATCAATAGGACAGGATTCTTCCCTACAAAACGATGAAGCCCTGGTAGCCAGCTTCCATTAAAATCAAATATATCAACAATTTTTACGATTAAGCCTTGCTGTGTGCCAAGACCATTTAAAATACGTAAAAAATCGTCATCTGTTAACGATACTGGTTGAATTTCATTGTAATTTTTCAAACGGAAGCAACGCTGGCAAATGACCACATCCTTTTCTAATGATGATGGGGGTGCATACCCAACTGCTGTTTTATCTTCTGTTTGAATTGTTGTACCACAGCCAATACAATTTGGCATTTCAATCATTCTTGTTCCTCCCAAGTTATAATTCCTTTTCGTTTCAAATCATTAAATACGCGACGTTCAATGAAACGATTCAATTTTGTTACAAGCCCATCTGATTGTGCAACAGGCTTCACGAGCACTGTGTGTAAGCCTAAGCGATTTGCGCCCATTACATCCGTAAGGAGTTGATCTCCTACCATTACTACTTCATTTGGACGTAAGCCTAGTTGAATCAGTGCATTATAAAAAGCATTACGAAGCGGCTTTTTCGCCTTGTGAATATAAGGGATACCTAACGGCTCAGCAAAATGCTTTACACGAGCTTCCTTGTTATTTGACGCAATAATAACACGAATACCTGATTCTTTCATAATGCGTAACCAAATGATTAGCTCTTCTGTTGCATCTGGACGATCCCATTCAACAAGCGTATTATCTAAATCCGTAATGATTCCTCTAATCCCTAATTCTTGTAACTTTTCCGGCGTAATTTCAAAAATATTCGTCACAAATTCGTTCGGTAATAAAAAATTATACAAAATAGCGACCCCTAATCTTAACGTATTATTCGACCATTATAGCATATTTGCAAAGGCTTCACCCATTCGAATTGGGCTTCCTTTTACAACATTATCCGTAAATTTAATTGTATCCTTTTCAAACAGCATCACAACAGTGGAACCAAATGAGAAATAACCAACTTCCTGCCCTTTCTGCCATTTCGTTGTTGTATTGGTAAGTACAATGGAATTCACAAAGGTTGCACCTACTTTGATAAATGCAACATGCTGATTATTTGCTGCTTTCAGCTCAGTCACTAAACGATAATTATGAGAAATTGGTTTTTTACCGTATGTAAGACCTAACTGATTCACAGGATAAGATTTCTGACCAAGTGTATATTGTCGTAAGACTTCTCCATCTATCGGGCTATGGATACGATGGTAATCAGCAGGACTTAAATAAAAAACAATAAAATGTCCGTCTGCATATTGTGCAGCTCGTTCTGTATTGCCGAGTAAATCTTGTAATGCATAAGGCTTACCCTTCACAAGAAATGTCATGTCCCATTCAATACGTCCAAAGGATTCCACTTTTGCGTCCACTGGGCTGGCATAGACAGTTGGATTTTTTTCAATAGGTCGAGCTTCTTCAATAAGTTCTCTTGTAAAAAAATCATGTAAACATGAAAATTGTTGTTGTTTTTTTGAAACTTCTTCAAGGTTAATATCGTATAACTTCATGTAGCTTGGTATTATACGTTTACTCCACTTCGCTTTTGCTATTGTCTGCAAAAGATGGGAAGATTGCTTACCATTCGTTAGTTCTATCAAGCGTTGATATAGTTTTTCTTTCATACAGTAAAACCCCTATCCATTAATTTAGACTGTCAATTTTTTCGCATTCGAAGTATAATGGTACAATATCTTAAGTGCAAAGGAGTGATCCCCCTTGTTTTTTTATCACAAGTTGGTGGATACCACGGTTAAGAAAATGAAATCGCACGCAGCTAACTTCATAACAATTAGTAATATGTCCTTTGGAGGCGCGGCTATTATGGCCACTCTACATGAATACTATAGCTATAGTGTCTTGTTTATCTTTATAGCAGCTCTTCTTGATCGCTACGATGGTAAGGTAGCGAGAGCGCTCGGACAAGTGTCAGAATTAGGTAAACAATTAGATTCTATGAGTGATATTATATCATTTGGTGTGGCGCCTGCATTATTAATGTATGAAGTTGTTCTAGTTGATTTTGGTTTTGTCGGCATGATGATGGCCGTATTATTTATCGTCTGTGGCGCGATGCGTTTAGCTCGCTTCAATATTAGCGAAGCGAACGGTTATTTCACAGGTTTACCAATTACAGCCGCAGGTACGTTCTTAACTTTAACGTATTTCGCAGCTTATACGTTCCATCCGGCATTTTATCTTTTCCTTTTCCCCATTTTAGCTTTACTCATGATTAGTACATTTACGTTAAAAAAAGTGTAACAGCACATTTGCTGTTGCACTTTTTCATTTCCCACGGCTTTTAAACATATACTGTCGAAAAATGGGGAAAGGATGAAATCATTCAATGAGCGGAATTTTTACATCGATTTTGCAGTTATGGCTTGAAATCCCTGCGTTGCTTGGCTATTTAAAGGGGCAAACATTCCATAAACCCTTTTCAAAAGAAGAGGAAGCTGCTTGTATTGAACGATTTTTAGGTGGCGATGAGCAGGCGCGTCTTGATCTAATAGAACGTAATATGAGGCTTGTCGCACATGTCGTTAAAAAATTCCATCCAAAACATGAGCAACTCGATGATTATATTTCTATTGGAACAATTGGACTAATGAAAGCCGTTGAGAGCTATACCCCTGATAAAAAAACTAGACTTGCCACATATGCAGCTCGTTGCATTGAAAATGAGATTTTAATGCATCTACGCACCCAAAAGAAAGTGCAAAAAGACGTTTCGCTATTTGAGCCGATTGGAACTGATAAAGATGGGAACGCACTGCAAATTCGCGATTTACTTCAGTGTGATGAAGAAAGTGCCACAGAGAAGCTAGAGCATAAAGAGCATGTAGCACAACTATACCACTATTTGCATATGCTCGATGAACGTGAGCTCGAAATTGTGACACTCCGTTATGGATTAAATCAACAGGATGCACTTACGCAAAAGGAAATTGCAGCACGCTTAAATATTTCACGTAGCTATGTATCTCGCATTGAAAAACGGGCACTTATTAAACTCTATCAACTATATAAACGAGACCAAAAAACTATTGAATAATATATTGTAAAATGGTTATGAAAAAAATTCAATCCTTCAATGACGGAAGAATATGCCTATTTCATGGCATATAAAAAGCTCCCCTGCGACATGACTATGTCGCAAAGGAGCTTTCCCGTCATACTAGTGTGCTGATTCAGAGAGTTCTGCTGAAATCAACGTACCTATTAAAGTTGTAATAATCACTACACCTGCTGTTAAAAATAACATCATGAATGCCTCCCATTCTATTATGAAGAGATTTATTAATGTCAGTGTAGCATTTGTTTTTTGTATCAACTGTGATTTTTCTCACAGAATAAACCACACATTTTGACCATTCTGTGTAGTTTATAGTGAGGAAATTGCTTTTAATACGACTTGTGTCGAATGTTTTGCAGCAACTGGTAAAAATTCATCAAAGCTAATATTCGATTCTTTACCTGCAATATCTGATAATGCACGAATGACTACAAAAGGTGTAGCAAATTGATAACAAACTTGTGCAACTGCAGCCGCTTCCATCTCTACAGCTTTCATTTGAGGGAAATGGCGACGAACAGCCTCTACACGTTCAGGATCATTCATAAAAGCATCCCCAGAGCAAATTAAACCAACGCCATACTGATGCTCTCCAACTGCCTTTACAGCCTCCTCAGCTACCTTCATCAATTTCTCATCTGATTTATATGCTGCTGGCATACCAGCCATTTGTCCAATTTCATAGCCAAAGATTGTGACATCCACATCGTGGTGACGAACTTCATCAGAAATAACGACAGCGCCTACCTCAAGAGCTTCATCATATCCACCTGCAGAGCCTGTATTAATGACAACATCTGGTTTAAACTCATGTAAAAGAATTGTCGTAGACATAGCAGCATTTACTTTACCAATACCGCTTTTTAATAATACGACTTCCTTGCCTTCAAAAGTTCCTGTTGTATACTCACTACCTGCAATCGTTGTGCTGTGTGCATCGTCTAATGCTGCTCTTAGAAGCTCCACTTCCTCTTCCATTGCGCCAATTACTGCAATTTTCATGTACTGTTACTTCCCTTCTTTTATCAACTCTATTAAAAATAATCAAAAGAGTGATTTTCGTCAATAGGCGCCTTCTAATGTATTTAGTTGCTCTAGCTTCACAGGCTTCCACCCTTCATTATCAACCCATTCCATGCTTACACGATACATTTGAGATTTATCATTGGTCGAAACAGTTGCAATGGATGAATTAGGACCACCATTATTTTGCATACGCCAGATGATCATATTGCTTTGGTCAATACCTGTCACAGTAGATACTGTTGCTACTTTCTCAGCCCAGTCTACAGACGTGTCGTCATATGAAGACACATGCTGACCTGTTTGAGTTGTAGGTGTTGGTTGCCAATTTTTATTCGTGATGACCTTCTCAACAATAGGATTATCTGATGCTGATTCTTCTGCTGTGCCTTGTTCTTCCTGGGATGTCTCAGGTTCTGATTCTTCTTCTGAAGGTTTATCTTCTTCTACAGCAAGATCTTCTTTTTCTTCATCCGTCGGTTCTTTTTCTACTTCTTTTTCATCATCACCGCTCTGTTCTTCTTGAACGGGTTCCTCTTTCACTGCTTGATCTGCATCATCTTGCCATTTAAACACATAGGTTGCTGTGATAATAATGAGTACAACCACAACACCAATTAGAACATTCAATAGTTTATCTAGCTTTTTATTACGAGATGGCTGCAAATGACGACCACTTCGAGTTTGTCGTTCACTCATAATGTCTCCCCCTCTCTAGGCAATATTCTATCAAGTTCGACAGCACTTGCAAAATAATTCTACTCACTATTTTACTACATAGTTTTCACGCTAAAAATGGTACAAGCAGTCAGCCAAAGGCTAACTGCTTGTACATATACATATTATTTAATTGAGACAATTTTCACTTTCATTTCGCCGCCAGGTGTTTGAACGACAACCTCTTCACCTTCAGCACGACCAAGTAGACCTTTTGCAATCGGTGATTCATTCGAAATACGGAATTCCATAGGATCTGCCTCAGCAGAACCAACAATTGTATAAGATTCTTCATCTGTTGATGGCTTACCATTGATGATTTCTACGAATGTAACCGTTTTCCCTAGTGATACTACACTGTTATCTGTCTCGTCTTCAGAAATAATCACTGCATTGCGAATCATTGATTTTAATGTTGAAATACGACCTTCTAAAAAGGCTTGTTCTTCTTTAGCAGAATCGTACTCAGCGTTTTCAGAAAGATCTCCAAAATCACGTGCTATTTTAATGCGTTCAACGATTTCTTTTCGTGTTTCAGTTTCTAATTTTACTAATTCTTCTTCTAATTTACGTTTTCCCTCAGCTGTCATAGGGTACTGTTTTTCATTTGCCAAAGTCCTTCACTCCTTGTTTCTTCAATATAAAAACATAAAACTCGACTAAATGCACGGAAGATGCATTTAATCGAATTTTATTATTTTTAAACGTTTTCAAATTACGCTTTGACCTAATAGTATGCATGCTTTTTCAAAATATGCATGTAAATATTGTCAATACCACTCTATCTTATTACAATACGTTGTCGGTTTCAAGAATAGTTTTAATTTTCGTTACCATTAAATCAATCGCCACCTCATTATCCCCACCTTCAGGAATAATGATATCAGCATAACGTTTTGTTGGTTCAATAAATAAATTATGCATCGGTCGAACCGCTGATAAATACTGCTCAATCACCGAATCCGTTGTACGTCCACGCTCTTTAATATCACGCATAATACGGCGAATAATACGTAAATCTGAATCTGTATCCACAAATAATTTAATATCCATTAAATCACGTAAATCAGCATCCTCAAGGACTAGAATACCTTCTAGTATAATAACATCTACTGGTTCAACATGTATAACTTCTTCTGCCCTTGTATGCTGGACGTAATCATACACAGGTTTTTCAATTGGTTGACGCACTAACAACTTTTTTATGTGCTCAATTAATAAATCATTATCGAAAGCTAACGGATGATCATAGTTAGTTCCTAAGCGTTCTTCAAATGTTAAATGACTTTGATCCTTATAATAAAAATCTTGTTCAATTACCACAACAGAATGCTCACGGAAAACTTCATAAATGGCGCGCGTCACACTCGTTTTTCCCGAGCATGAGCCACCTGCGATTCCGATGACAACAGGGCGCTTCACTGCCATTAGTTATTCTCCTTTCGCATCATGTTATGCGGCTTCAATGGTGTATCACATTTAAATTTTACAATTTGTAATGGATGACGAGCTGCATCTAGGCTGTTGCCATCCTCGTCCCAAATTTCACCCATTGTTAAACGGAAATTCTCAATTTCAGGACCAAAGAATTCTACTTCGTCACCAGGTTTAAAATAATTACGCTGTTGCATTGTCACTATTTTTGTCTCTGGATCATGCTCTAAAATAAGTCCAGCAAATTCATAGGTTGTTTTACGACCATGCACACCAAACATCTGCTCTTCAAAGCCAGGTGCATCATGGAAGAATGCTTCAGCCGTATCACGGTTAGCACATTTGTCTAATTCCTCTAGCCATTCACGTTTAATTTTAAAGTTATCAGGATCTGCACAATAAGCATCAATCACTTTACGGTACACAGAAACAACTGTCGCTACATAGTGAATGGATTTCATACGACCTTCAACTTTTAACGAGTCGATACCTAGCTCAATCATATGAGGAATCGCTTCAATTAATTTTAAATCTTTTGGACTCATCGCAAATGGTGCATGGCTCTCATCGAAAAGTGCTTTTTCTTCCCCATCTTCTAATTCATATAGATCGTAGTCCCAACGGCATGATTGGCAGCATCCCCCTCGGTTTGAGTCACGAGCCGTCATATGATTAGAAAGAACGCAACGACCAGAGTAGGCAATACACATTGCTCCATGAACAAAGGCCTCAATTTCAATGTCGACCTTTTCCTTCATCAGCTTCATTTCTTCTCCGCCCACTTCACGTGCTAATACAACACGATGTAAACCTTCTTCTTTCCAGTACTGCACGGCCTTCCAGTTGGACAATGATTGCTGAGTAGAAAGGTGAATTTCAAGCTTAGGTGCTGCTGTACGACATGTTTCAATAATGAGCGGGTCTGCTACAATAATACCCGTTACGCCCACTGATTCAATATCCTTTAAATAACGCTCTAAGCCATGCATATTTTCATTGTGGGCAAAAATATTTGTTGTTACATATATTTTCGCACCATATTGATTGGCAAATTCTACACCTTCACGCATCTCTTCAATTGAAAAGTTATCCGCATTCGATCGTAGACCAAACTCTCGCCCACCGATAAATACAGCATCTGCTCCGTAATGGACAGCTATTTTTAATTTCTCTAAGCTACCAGCTGGTGCAAGTAGCTCTGGTTTTTTTGTAATGACACGTTTACCGTTGACAATCTCACGGATTTTGTCATTTTGCTCTAACGCTAATGCCATGTTATTGTCCCCTCCTAGTAAACTGTTTCCTTGAAGATAAAGCCCGTATCTAATGGTCTAATAGCTGGTTGAATATCTTCAATTTTTGCTAATAAATCGTCTTTTATTTCTTCATATGCCTCTTCTGATTCGTCAAAATACGTATCGATCGCTTTTCGATAAGCTTCTGTTACCGCGACTACATAGTCTGGCGTTTGAAGTACACCTTCAATTTTCAGAGCATCGATGCCACCTTCAAATAATTCGCCTAGTTCATCAATAATACACATATCATTTGGACTGAAAATATGTGTACCATTTACATCTTCATATATTGGATATTTATTATTTCGTTCATCATCATGTAGGAACATATTACGATTTTCCTGGCGATTTTCAATAGCCATTACTTTATCTTGATATAAGAAATAATGGCCAAGTAATGGACGTTTTGATTGGAACATACATGTCATTCCATGTACTTGTACTTCAATTTCCATTTCGGTATTTTCTTTAATTTCTAATACTTCATCAAGAGAAAGCTCACGCGCTAACACGGCACGCGTTGCACCACGTTTCCCCCAGTAATTAGCCGTAAACCAGTTTGTAGCTGTCGTTTCTGGATTCCAATGTAACGGAATCGTAACACCTTGCTCTCTACGAATAATGAGAACCGCTGGATCACCGTAGATTAAACGGTCCACACCGATACGTTGCATTTCATTTAAATAATCAGCAAGTGCCTCTAGCTTCTCATTATGGAAAAGTGCATTGACTGCAACATATACCTTTTTACCCGCTTCATGAATAAGCTTTGTCGCTTCTTCTACTTCTTCAACGGAGAACTCTCCTGCTAGACGTAGACCAAATTGTTGTTCACCAATAACAAAAGCATCTGCTCCAGCGACTAAAAGTGCTTTTATATGTTCTAATGATTGTGGTGTCACAAGCAATTCTGGTTTTTTCATAGTAGTCACCTCTTCAAACATAGTAATAAACCATCACCGACTGGTAAAAAAGCACTTGTATAATCTGGGTGCTGCATAATCCAATCCGTGAAGTTTTTTAAATTGCGAATCATTGTTCGCTTACGACGTGGAACATCCTTCAACTCTAAATCAGACAAACCATGCATGTACATATTATCGATATACAATACCCCACCTGATTTTACTAAAGGTGCATATTTTTCAAAAAAGCGTTGGTATTGTCCCTTCGCAGCATCAATAAAGACCGCATCGAATGTTGTGTTAATGGCCTCGTCATCCACTTCTAAAGCGTCACCCTCAATGACCGTAATTCGATCGGATACAGTCGACCGTTTAATATAGGCTTTTGCCCTTGCTACACGATCTTGATCACGTTCAATTGTAACAATTTGGACATAAGGCAATGCCTCTGCCATACGAATAGC
The DNA here is from genome assembly GCF_027557635.1 of Lysinibacillus sp. JK80. Classification (NCBI taxonomy): domain Bacteria; kingdom Bacillati; phylum Bacillota; class Bacilli; order Caryophanales; family Bacillaceae; genus Lysinibacillus; species Lysinibacillus sp. JK80. The sequence continues at coordinate 3,101,357 of NZ_CP058997.1, forward strand.
AGAGTAACCAATTGCTGTACCTATCTCTAAAATTTTTGACGGATTTTGAATACGCAACAGTTGATTTAATGCATCAATACCTGCCAGCTGCATGATCGGTACGTGATGCTCCTCCGCAAATGCTTCCATTTCTAAAAGCAATTCATTACGTGGCTGTATAAATGATTGTATATATGCATCTGATAATTCCATTGTTTCCACCCTCATTTAAAAGGCAACGAGCGTTTGCCGTTGTCTGTACTTCATCATTTATCAACAAAAAGAAAAAGACCAAACGTGATGTCTTGGTACTTTGCCATACAAAAATGAGCAATTGCTTCGATATGCTCAAACAATTGCCACCACGCATATTTGTCCCGCATAAATGAACGGATTGATCAAAAATCACACTTTATAATAGCATGAAAATAGAAGGAAAGCTATTTTTCTTTCCTTCTATCCATCTGTTTGCTATACGATTTTTGTTCTTCCTATATGTTTACTCTTCTTTTCGTAAATATTTTTCTACCTTCTGCAAATGCTCATCATAGGTTTTTGAGAAGTGGTTGACACCCTCTTTATCTGCTAGGAAGTAGAAATAATCTGTTTGACTTGGATTTAATGATGCCTCAATCGAAGTTTTACCTGCACCTGCTATTGGACCAGGTGGTAGACCTTTATTTTTGTAAGTGTTATAGGCATTATCCACTTCTAAATCTTCATATAGAACACGATCCTTGTGATCACCCAGTGCATAGAGCACGGTTGGGTCTGTTTGGAGTGGCATCCCTTCATTGATTCGATTATAGAAGACACTTGCAATAGTCTCTCGATCCGTTTGAGCAGTCGCTTCTTCTTCCAATAATGACGCAAATGTTAACAGCTGATGTACGGACATTTGTTTTTCAGCTAATACATCACTATAGTTCTTCACTACATTGTTCATGGCTGCTATCATCTCTTCAACAATCGCTTGTAAAGATGGTTTTTCTTCATAATAAGAATACGTAGCTGGATATAAATAGCCCTCTAAGTCATAGCGAATATTGTCAGCTAAAACAGCCTCTGTAACTAGCTCAGGATAATTAGCCATCATTTGCTGAACAAATGTGTCACTCGTCACAAGATCCATAAATTCTTTTTGTGTGTACGGTGTTTTCTTTTCAATCACTTTCCCAATTTGTTCAAGTGTTAAGCCTTCTGGGACTGTCATCGTAAAAACAGGCTTACGATATACCTTCCCTGTTTTCAAGCTTTCAATGAGTTCATCAAATGTCATTGCCTGTGTTAAATCATAATTTCCCGCTTGAAATTGTGATTCATTTTTAAATTTTGCATAGTATTTAAAAACACGTGCATCTTTTATGACACCTTTTTTCTCTAGTAGTGTTGAAATGGAGGACAAACTAGAGCCAATTGGTACTTCTACTGCAATTGTTTTCGTTGCATTAGGGTCTAATGGTTTTAAAGCACCTTTTACATAATTGTACCCAAATAAACCAACAACTCCAATTATTAGTACGAAAACAATGGCAATAATTGCGACGATTTTTCTCACCATTTTTACCTCAGATTTTCTTTCTTGCATTTTTGAAAACATTTCTTGTTTTTTTGAACCGTTATCCACGGGTTTCCCCCCTATCACTATTCAATATCATACTAGAAATCAACTTTCACGACAAACAGAAATCGACAATTCAGGAGAAATTACATATGTAAAAAATCTGCCAACAACTTTCGTTAGCAGATTTTTGAGCATTCTAGAAATAGTTTATCCTATAAAGTGTTTAATACTTCTTCTACAAATTCCCATTCTTCATCTGACTCAATCGGGTATAACTCTTCAATCTGGCCTTCATTTCCAGCTATATATTGGGCTGCAAAAATATCACGCTCATCAATCGGTTCATCTGTTGCTGGCACATATAATACATACGATTTACCGAATTGCTCAGATGAAAATGTATGAATGACTTCGCACACTTGATCTTTTCCTTCTTCGTCTGTCACAGTAATTAGCTGTGGTTCTTCTTCAAATTCATCAAGTAATGTTAACACCACTTCATTAATCATTTCCCATTCGGCATCTGTTTCAACAGGCTGTAAATTTGTCATCTCACCTGTATTGTCATCATAATCAAAAGTCATCGCGGAAAGGTCTCCTGGAATTTCTTGACCGGTTTCATCTAGAAGGGAAAATAACACATAGGACTTGTCCTCCGCATCAAAGGTAAAGACCACACGACACTGCTGTTCCTTACCATCTTTCCCAATGATCATAAATTCTTGCGTTTCTTCATTCATTCTGTTTCCTCCTTTATGACAATTTGATGTCATTTATTATATCGTTTTTTTGAGGTTAGACACTTTAGAATAGCTTCTCCTATTTTGAGCAAGTTTTCCCTGCATTTCTTCTCTACCTTTGAGCAGGTTCTCGATGTTTGGAGTGGGGCTTGGAGCGGTTACACTCTATTTCTAAGCGAATCCACAAACTTTATGAACGTTTCCCAACAATTGTGGATCAAATTCACACATCTACAATGCATTCATTCTTCAATTTAACAATCCTTCTACATTAGAAAAGCTTCAATAAAAAAGGAACAAGGACTGCAAGCTGCGATCCTTGTTCCAAGCTTTGAGTTAGAAGATTAGTCTTCGTTTTCATCCTCTAAAGCGTTTAAAACGTCCTCTACCATATCCCACTCTGCTTCAGTTTCGATTGGTGTTAATTCACCATCTTCACCATTTTCAGATGGTACAAATGAAGATACAAAGATTTCAACTGAGCCATCTTCATCTTCCTCTGCGCCTACCATTGAGTAAAACACATATGATTTGCCAAACTCTGGAGATTCATGAACGTGAATCACTTCACAAAGCTGCTCGTTTCCGTTTTCGTCAATCACTGTAATGTGTTGAACATGTAGTTCTTCTTCATGGTTATGCTCGTGTGCCATGCATTGTCACCTCATCAATTAATTTTTGCTATCTAAGTAGCCTTGTAAAATCATCACAGCTGCCATTTTATCAATGACCTGCTTGCGCTTTTTGCGACTCACGTCCGCTTCGATCAGCATACGTTCAGCAGCCATCGTCGTTAAACGTTCATCCCATAATTTGACCGGTAGTGAGAAATGCTCTTCTAATAGCTTTTTATAGTTCTCAGAAGCCTCTCCACGCGGTCCAACCGTATTATTCATGTTTTTTGGAAAACCTACAACAAATTCTGTTATAGTATATTCCTTTACTAGCTCAGCGATACGGTCAATACCGAACTCACCATTAGCTTCATCAATTTTTACGGTTTCAATACCTTGGGCGGTCCAACCAAGTGCATCACTTACAGCAACACCCACAGTTTTTGACCCAACGTCTAATCCCATAATTCTCATTTCTAGTCCTCGTTATTCTTTTTGATATAAAATTTAACAAGCTCCTCTAGAATTTCGTCACGCTCAAGCTTGCGAATTAAATTACGAGCATCCTGATGGCGAGGAATATACGCCGGATCACCAGAAAGTAAGTAACCAACAATCTGATTGATAGGGTTATATCCCTTTTCCTCTAATGAAGAATGAACTTTCAACATTACCTGCTTGACTTCCTGTTCCATTGATTCTTCTGGAAAATTAAATTTCATCGTTTGATCAAATGAACTCATGACCAGCACCTCGCTTTCAGAAATAAGGAGATGTGCAAACAAGCTCATCTCCAATTTCTCTTTATTATAACATGTTTTGGTGAATTAATTAAATGGATTTAACATAATCATACACAGAAAGTAGTGCTTCATCAAGTTTTGATGCATCTTTTGCACCTGCCATCGCCATATCTGGACGACCGCCACCTTTACCACCACATGCTTCCGCAACCATTTTCACAATATTCCCTGCATGGTAATTGCCACCAACTAATTCTTTTGAAACACCAGCACATAACATAACTTTTTCACCATCAACTGCTCCAAGAACAATGACTGCTTTTGGCATTTTTGCTTTCAGGTCATCCATCATTTGACGGAGTTGATTGTTATCCTTCGCTTCCACTTTTGTAGATAGCACTGTCACATCTCCAATTGTTTGAGCGGCATCAACAACTGCCCCTGCCTGTGCATTGGCGATTTTTTGAGATAATGCTTCGTTTTCACGTTGTAATTCTTTGTAGTCTGCTTGTAATGCCTGTACTTTTGTGACAATATCTTTAGCATTTGCTTTTAATAATGTCGCTGCATCATTTAATAATGCTTCTTCTTCTTTTACTGCTTCATAAGCAACTTTTCCTGTAACAGCTTCAATACGACGAGTACCTGCACCGATACCACCTTCTGAAACAATTTTAAAGAAGCCAATTTCAGAAGAGCGTTTAACATGGATACCACCACATAGCTCAATCGAATAATCTCCGATGGATACTACACGTACAACATCTCCATATTTTTCACCGAATAATGCCATAGCACCCATTGCTTTTGCTTCATCAATACCTTTTTCTTCAATAACGACCTCTATATCATCCCACACTTTTTCATTTACAATACGTTCAATTTGCTGTAATTCTTCTTTTGTAACTTGACCAAAGTGAGAGAAATCAAAACGTAAACGATCAGGTCCTACATATGATCCAGCTTGGTTCACATGATCACCTAGCACATCTTTTAATGCACGTTGCATAATATGTGTTGCCGTATGGTTTTTAATGATTAAATTACGGTCATCACGATTGACCACTGCTTGCACTGCATCTTCCACATGCATTTCCCCAGATTCAACTACTACTGTATGAAGCGGTTGACCATTCGGTGCTTTTTGAACATCTTTTACAACAGCCGTAAAGCTATCATTTGAAATAGTACCACTATCAGCAATTTGACCACCCATTTCAGCGTAGAATGGTGTCTTCGCTAAAATAACCAATGCTTCCTGACCTTCCGAAGCGACTTTCGCAACTTGACCATTGACGATCATTGCAGCGATTTCAGTATTAACACTTAACGTATCATAGCCAACAAATTCACTTGCAACCGTTAAGTTTGCTAATACTTCATTCTGTACTTGCATCGAATCAACATCTTGTCGTGCAGCACGCGCGCGTTCACGTTGCTCTTCCATCGCTGCCTCAAAACCTTCATGATCTACTTTCATGCCTACTTCCTCTGCATATTCTTCCGTTAGCTCGATTGGGAAACCATAAGTATCATATAAACGGAAAGCATCTGCTCCTGGGATGTAATCATGACCAGCTGCTTTTTGAGATTCCACTACTTCATTAAAGATAGCTAAACCACCATCTAATGTTTCGTGGAAACGAATTTCTTCATTTTTAATGACACGTTGAATAAATTCGCATTTCTCTGTAACTTCTGGATAGAAGTCTTCCATAATTTTACCCACAGTTGGTACAAGTTCAAACATAAATGGTTTTTCAATACCAATTTGTTTAGCATAGCGAACGGCACGACGTAGTAAGCGACGTAATACATAGCCACGGCCTTCATTTGAAGGCAGGGCACCATCGCCTATAGCAAATGCTACTGTACGGATATGGTCTGCAATCACTTTAAATGGTGTATTAATATCTTCATCTGAGCCAAAGATTTCATTTAAGTCTACTTCGCCAGGTCGTTTATATTTACGATTGGCAAACTCCTCGATTTTTTCAATAATTGGCATAAATAAATCAGTATCAAAGTTTGTTGGTACATTTTGCACGACGGACACAATACGCTCTAAGCCCATACCTGTATCAATATTTTGCTTTGGTAGTGGCGTGTAAGTGCCATCAGGATTATGGTTAAATTGAGAGAACACAAGGTTCCAAATTTCTAGGTAACGCTCATTTTCTCCTCCTGGATACATTTCAGGGTCATTTTCATCTGAGCCGTATTCTACGCCGCGATCATAAAAAATCTCTGAGTTCGGACCAGATGGGCCTTCTCCTATATCCCAGAAGTTCCCTTCTAAACGAATTAAACGTTCTTCTGGAATACCAATTTCCTGATGCCAAACATCATATGCCTCCTGGTCTTCTGGGTGAATCGTGATGGATAATAACGCTGGATCAAAGCCCATCCATTTTTTATCTGTTAAAAACTCCCAAGCATAATGAATTGCTTCTTTTTTAAAGTAGTCACCAATAGAGAAGTTTCCTAACATTTCAAAGAATGTATGGTGTCGAGCTGTTTTCCCAACGTTTTCAATATCGTTGGTACGAATCGATTTTTGTGCATTTGTAATACGTGGATTATCAGGGATAATACGGCCATCAAAATATGGTTTCAAAGTTGCAACACCTGAGTTGATCCAAAGAAGTGATGGATCATTTATTGGCACAAGTGGTGCTGATGGCTCATGATGATGCCCCTTTTCTTTAAAAAATTCCAAATACATACGGCGAATATCTACTGCTTTCATTGGATAAATTCCTCCTATTTTATATTGTAAAATCACGATACGAATCCTGCGATTTACCGAAGAAAATAAAAAAAGCCCTCATCCCCAAAAAGGGACGAGGACTTGTCATTAGTCTCGCGGTACCACCCTAGTTGTAAGTAAAAACCTTACTTACCTCTTTAGCACTTGTAACGTCAGTGAACGGCAGGGATTAGCTGCACTCTGGAGTAGCTTTCGGCATTTGCTGTTGTGAGGATTTTTTCAGCCTAGAAATCCCTTTCTTGTGCACACACAAATACGTACTTTTTCCATCATCGTTTTTACTTTTTCTATCGAAAATTATAAAAAAAATCTATTGCGCTGTCAATTAGTACTAGTCTGACTAACACTAACTAAGCAATCATTTTTTTGAAATATATCCACATACCCCATGTAAAGAAAACTAAGAAGGCGCTAATTGCAATAGTTGTATAAGGGGTATCTTGATAAGGTAAAGGTACATTCATTCCAAAAAAACTAGTAATTACTGATAGTGGTAACATAATTGTCGAAATGACCGTTAATAAATTCAGCTTTTCAATGGATTTCCCACTGATAATTGAAAAATACGTATCAAGCGTGCTGTTCACTAAATCGCGATATGTCTCTGTGGAGTCGACAATACGTTCTAGATGGTCATTCAAATCTTTATAGAATGGAATATTTTCTTCTTGAATGTCAAATTTCCACTGGCCATTGATTGTAGAAAAAATTCTTCTTTGTGGCATAATGGCCTGACGAATTAAAATAATTGTCCGCTTCAATGCAAGAAATTCCTCTGTCACCACTTTTGGTTGATAATCATAAATTTCTTCTTCTAGTTCATCTATACGCGCGCGAATTCGTTCTAATACTGGGAAATATTCGTCTGTAATACCGTCAATAATTGTATGCAATAAAAAATCAGTACCCTTTTCCAAATATCTTGGGCTATTGACACAAACATTTTCCATTTTTCCTAGCCATTGCAACTTTTGCTTATGCACAGTCACAATATAGTTTGGTCCCATAAAAATATTTAACTCAACGGTTGTAATTTCATTGTTACTTTTCTCATTATAAATTGGTGCATGGAGCACAAAAAATTTATAATCACCATAACTATCCATTTTTGGACGTGAGCCTTCATGTAAGCAATCTTCAACTGCTAGTGGATGAAAGCCAAATACATCAGCTATATTATTCAATTCATTATAACTATAGGCATATAAATCTACCCATAATAAATCTTCATTATGAATAGGGAGTTGTAAATCAATCATATTGAAATCATGTTGGACTGTCTTACTGCTGCTATTATAATAGTGGATTTTAATCATTGCATTTCACCTCGTGTTTGTTATTGAGGGAAACAAAAGGTCATCCTTAATCACCCTTTGTCTGCATCGGTGATCAGAAATCGATGACTTTTTATGTGTTTCCGTTTGCCTAAATGATACTTATTCGGTTCAGGACTACTATCCATTTCTCATCACCTTCCTTCCATAACAAAAACACGCCTTCTACGAATGAAGGCGTGTTGAATACACATATCAAAAAATAGCAATAAAATACATTGCATGCTTGTTACCTTCAAACGTTGAGTTTTAGCACTATGCGGCATAGGAATATGTCCAGCTACGTTAAAAAACACCTTATTTCGATGATTTCTGTTGACCCATTGGCGTCTCTCGACATTTTTGGGTAGTAGCGTATCTCCAGCATAGGAGCCTCACCTAACGAAGGGAGTCTTATTTTTTTATTCCTGTAAATGATAACGGATAGTTTCACAACTGTCAAACTTTCTATCAATCATTTTTCAAAAAGTCTTCCACTCTTTGCACTAAATGCTCTCGTTGATAAGATTGATAGAGCAGGCTAGATAAACGTACAGGATCACCAAAGAAAAAGCGTTCATACAATGTCTGTCTTGTGCCAAAACTACTCATCGTTAAATCCCAAGCTAAACGGAATTTCTTTACTCGCTCTTCCCCTTTGTCTTGAAATGATTGCAGATAATGATCAAGATCCCCATCATCCGTTGCAAAAGCTTTTGCACTCGGTATGGACATTAATCCACTTGCTCCCAGTTGCTGTATGATATCTGTAAAGGTAGGATATACTTTCGGGAAAATATGAATAGCGACCTGTAATGTGGATTGGTCTGGTCTGATAAAGCCAAAGGAATCCCTTTGTGCCTCAATTTCTGATTTTAATTGCAATGCTTTCATCGTTTCTAATGCTACGATGACATCTACCACGTTTTGATGGACATGTTGGTAATCCCCAATATTTATGGAATCCACAATCATTTGTACAACCCCTAGGATGAATTCCGTCTTAGCAATTTGACGTGACAGCACATGATGCAAAGTATACGCTTGGAAGCCACTAACATTCATAAATTGATTGGCCACTTCAACATTTTCGTAATAAAATACCCGTTCCCACGGGACAACTACATCATCAAACACAACGATTGCATCCATTTCTTCAAAACGTGCACTTAACGGATAATCAAAGGTAGAATCTCCGCCTACAAATGATTGCCGACATAAAAACTTTAAGCCTTGCGTGTTACTTGGAATAGAAAACCCGAAACCTTTTCCCTCATCATAGCCATTTGTTGATAAAACAAGAAGCTCATCTGTTATGCCACCCTGTGTCGCTAGTAATCTTGCTCCTTTAATGACTAAGCCCTCACTTGTTTTCCCAATGATTTTAGCTGCAATGGTTACTTCTTCATCCTCATAGTAAAAGCGCTTGCGATTTACCTGTGGTTCGATAAAGGTATGTGTTATCGTAATATCATTCTCGCGAGCATACTCATAGAACTTTAGCAAATGCTCTGGGAAACAATTTGGCTTCTCTTTTAAAAAATCTGACGCTGATGCAAGGGCCATTAATGTTGTATTCATATAATCAGGGCTTCTCCCCATAAAGCCTTGAGAAGATAATGCCCATTCCCTTGCCGCTTGGCGCCTCTTCACAAGATCTTCTGGCGTCAATACTTGAAGAAATGACATGCCAACTTTCTGTTTACTAGTTGGCGATTCATAGGTCATTTTTTCAAGAAGTGCCTCTTGATGTTGTAAATCAAAAAGTTTCGCTTGACTCTGGATAATTCCTTTAAAGGCAGGATGTTCTGACACCTTTCCTGTCACGACTTTCCCATCTATCGAAATATACGTTTTTAAAGCATCAATTCGTTCAATATACTGTTGCCCTGTCATTATTGGCATGCTGTCACCCCTATACATTCCCTATGTTTTTGTACTCATCTAGTATATGAAATGTCCAAATATTAGGTGACGATACATCAATTAGAAAAACCCGATTAGACAGTCTAATCGGGAATATATATTTTATTCATCCAAAAAATCATATGGAGAGACATCATTCATACCAATCATTGGATGAATATAAGGGGCTGTTTCTACTGTTAGCTTTTGTTCAACGGAAACAGGCTCCTGCATCCCTTCATTATCTACTGGCACTGCCTCGACTTCCACAAGTTCTTCCTCAATTTCCATTGGGTTAAGTCTTGCACGTAAAGAGGTGAAACGCTGAAGGTCATCTGTACGTTGTAAACCATCCGCAAGCACATCTGGTTCACCACATAAAATCAAAAAGTTTTTAGCACGTGTAATACCTGTGTATAAAAGATTACGCCGTAACATTTTGGAATACCCTCTAACCACTGGCATAATGACCGTTTGAAACTCAGAGCCCTGTGATTTATGGATGGAGCAACAATAAGCTAGTGTCAATTGATTGAGGTCGCTTCGTTGATAGGTCACTTCAATGCCATCAAAGGATACGATCAGTAAATCTTGTTTTTCGATCGTCTCCTTCGCCTTAATAATACTAATGACCTCACCCATATCTCCATTAAAGACATTGCTTTCAGGTTGATTGACAAGCTGAAGAACTTTATCCTTTATTCGATAGGTGACATCCCCAAAGACTAGCTCTTTTCGTGTGCCAGTATCATTTGGGTTAATAAGCTCTTGAATCATTTTATTTAAATTATCTATACCAGCTGGTCCTTTATACATGGGCGCCAACACTTGAATATTACGGATTTCCTGGCCCTTTGCGACAGCACTTTTGACAACTTGAGTTACAACGTTGGCAACTTGGTCTGCTGAAGCCTTAATAAACGAACGATCAGAGGTTTTAGCTGTTAACTCTTGTGGAATCGTTCCTTTTTTTATTTGATGCGCAAGTTCAATAATCGTTGAGCCTTCTGCTTGTCGATAAACATCTGTTAGCTCGACAGTTGGTAGCTGCTTGGATGCTAATAAATCCTTTAACACCTGTCCTGGACCTACTGGTGGAAGCTGATCCTGGTCTCCAACAAAGACAACTTGAACATCTTCATGTAAAGCTTTTAATAATTGATGGGCAAGCCATGTATCAACCATTGACATTTCATCCACGATAATCAGCTTACCTGTTACTTCCCGCTCTGTTTCTTCCTCTTTTTCTTGCCCTGTAAAACCGAGCAGTCGATGGATGGTCATCGCAGGAAGCTCTGTTGATTCGGCTAATCGTTTAGCAGCACGTCCAGTCGGCGCACAAAGAATAATCGGAAAAGGCTCCTCTTTTTGAGCATACTCTTTTGGATTTAAGGATAGCCCATGAAGCTTTGCATAAACTTCTACGACTCCCCGTACAACAGTGGTTTTCCCCGTACCAGGACCACCCGTTAAAATCATAACAGCTGAATTTAAAGCCTGTTCGATGGCATTCGCTTGTGTTTCTGCATAGGTAACATTGAGTAGCTCCTCTGTTTCTCCAATGGCTTTTCGAATTTCATCTTTACTAAAATGTTCAGCCTTATTATTCCGCTCGATAAGCGATAAGATTTTCGATGCAATCCCTACCTCCGAAAAATAGAGTGATGGCAGATATAACCTTGTCTCTTCACCACAAATTTTGCCTTCTTCACGGAGTCCGATACAGGCTTGAGAAATATCCTCGAATGGTATCTCCTGTCGTTGGCTTTGTTCAAGCATTTCCTTAACGAGCGGTAAAACCTGTTCTGCATCTAGATAAACATGTCCATCCGATAAAGCTGCTGTATTTAAAATATGTAAAATCGCTGCTTTGACACGATCAGGATGTTTACCAGTTATACCTAATTTCGCACCTAGCTCGTCGGCTCGAAAGAAACCCACCCCTTCCACATCTTCAATCAAGCGGTATGGATTTTCTGTCAGTAATTCAATGGCTTCTGTTCGATAGGTTTGATAAATCTTCATCCCAAGCTGTGGACCAAATCCCCACTCATTCAATTGAATCATGACCCGCTCTAAGCCTAAGTTTTGCTCAATGGTGCGGTGAATGACTTCTTTTTTTTCAGCGGATAGACGCGGAACAGCATCGAGGGCACTAGGATCTTCTAAAATAACACGGAGTGCATTAGCACCTAGTTTTTCAACAATCGTTTCAGCTGTTTTTTTCCCGATCCCTACGAAGAGGTCACTAGATAAATAATGAATAATTCCTTGCTCAGTTGCAGGTACCTCTTTTGTAAATGTCTCAATTTGAAATTGAGCACCGTATTTAGGATGCTGTTTTAAAATACCAGTAAATCGATATTGTTCATCCATTTGTAGTGGGGGAAAATAACCAACAACAATAATCTCTTTATCTTCATATTGCAAATTCGTCTCTTGAATTTTCACACGTACAATCGAATACATATTTTGCGCATTATGAAAGATAGAGACGATCGGACGTCCGAGTATAAAAAATTTATTGAGTTCAAATAAATCTAAATGATCTGTCATGTTCGGTCCGTCCTTTCTTATAGTTTTCAATCTTTTTATTTTACCATAGCCACATGAAAATATCGCAGACAAAAATATATCCACTTTGTTATTTTTACATTATTTTGACAAATGACAATTCTCTGCCTTTATCCTCCGTTCCATGCTATGATTAATATGAATTAGTTGCACGGAAGGATTGTGAAATTATTGGAATTTAGACCTTGCATCGATTTACACGATGGCAAAGTAAAGCAAATTGTAGGTAGCACTTTGGGATATACAAATCAAGCAGTTGTAGAAAACTTTATTTCTCAACATGATGCTAGCCACTATGCACAAATGTTTGCCCAAGATCGTTTAACAGGTGGACACGTTATTATGCTAGGCTCTGGTAATGAAGAAGCTGCCCTATCCGCTTTAACAGCCTATCCTCAAGGCTTGCAAATAGGTGGTGGCATTACAGCTGACAATGCTCAAAAGTATATTGACGCAGGCGCTTCGCATGTCATTGTCACATCCTATATTTTTCATGATGGTCAGCTCGATTTAGCGCGTTTAAAGCGCTTAAATCAATTAATTGGTAAAGAACACCTTGTTATCGATCTCAGTTGTAAGATGCGTGACGGAAAGTGGTTTGTCATGACAGATAAATGGACTACATTTAGTCATTTCGAAGTCAATGCTGCGTCGATTGCCTATATTGAAGACTTTTGTGATGAGCTGTTAATACATGCTGTCGATGTTGAAGGAAAAAAGGGTGGTATGCAGGAAAGCTTGGTACAGGATTTAGCTGCCTGGACATCTATTCCAACTACCTATGCAGGTGGCGTTCGTTCAATCGAAGACTTAGAAAAATTTAATCAATTAGCCCACGGAAAACTTCATATAACCATTGGAAGTGCGCTCTCAATTTTTGGTGGCGATTTACCTTATACAGATGTAGTAGAATATTGTAAAAAAGGCGGGATCTTGTGAAGCTCATTTATAAAGATTATGTTTTTCCATTTCAAGAAACTAATTTAGAGAGAATCATAGATGGTAAGTATTTTAAAGTGAATAAAAAGGATCATTCTCTTGCGATTCATGTACAACTTGACAACGAACAAATGTTATTGGAATTTTCAAAATCACTAAAGGCAACATGTGGGTTCTTACGCGATCAAGAAACAGAGCCTTATATTGGAACCTATATTGATTTACAAATTTTCGTTGATGAGTTTAATAAGCGCTATAACTTAAATGCTGAAATTATTAGTTAAAACAAGGGGACAAATGGTTCCCTTGTTTAACCTCAAACCCTCTTCTGCATTTCTTCCTTGCCCCTATTTCTGAAACCTTTTCATTGTCATGTGAGTTATATATTGTATAGCATAAACCACAGGGGGCTTACATGACTAAACTACATATTTTTTTCCAACCTTATTTTTATGCTTTCCGCTCTTCTTATAGAGATGATCACCGTGATCCCCTATGGTGTAGGCTTTCATAGTGGATACAGAACATGGTGGATAACTTTTGGTCCGTTTAATTTCTATATAGCTCGTATTAGTTTGCCTATATTAATTGTTTATTTATGTAAGCTTTCAATCAATAAAAATTTATCATTGACGATAGGATTGAAGTTCCTCATAGAAGGTATATTATTAATGAATCAGATGCAGGGCAAATCATTACGTTTGCTTGTGCATCAAACATTCTTTTATGGAGAGCTATAGAAAATTCCATTTGGAAGTATCTCGTTGCCATCACAGCTATACAAAAAATAAAAATTGAATAAACCGTAAAAGAAAGGATTTACAAACGATGAAAACTGAACTAGAAGTAAACACTTTAAAATCTTTTCAAACTGAATTAACACGCTTCTTTTTAGCTTACAAATTTGCTCTACAGGAAGTGGAAACGAAAATTAATATATTACAAGAAGAATTTAAGTTAATTCATGAATATAATCCAATTGAGCATGTTTCTACACGTGTAAAATCACCTAAAAGTATTTTAACGAAGATGATGAAAAAAGAGCTTCCTCCATCAATAGAGGCCGTGCGTGAAAATATCCGCGATATAGCTGGTGCTCGCATCACCTGTTCCTTTGTGGAGGATATTTACAAGGTAAGTGCCATGTTACAAGCACAGCATGACATGGAAGTTGTTGAGGTGAAGGATTATATAGCCAATCCAAAAGAAAATGGCTACCAAAGCTTACATCTTATTATTAAAATTCCTATCTTTATGTCAGACCATATGGAAAAGGTCTATACAGAGATCCAAATTCGTACAATTGCAATGGATTTCTGGGCAAGCTTAGAACACAAAATTTATTATAAGTATAACAAAGAAGTACCTGAGCATATTCGACATGAATTAAAGGAAGCCGCACTACAAGCAGCTGAATTAGATCAAAAAATGGAGCGACTGAATAAGGAAATCAATATTTTAAAAGAAAATGAAGCCGAGCCTTCATTGCTAGACAGTACCCCCATCGCACATTTAGCGAAATACTTAACGGAACTACCTGGCAATCAAATAATTGATGACACTCTATTCAAAAAGTAAATTTATTCTATGGTTTAGTCGTCAAATGAAAAACCCACCTCACACGCTGCTTGATCACAGAATGTGAGGTGGATTTTACTTTTTGTTCACTATTGCGCTTTCCTTGTAGATTTCGTTGCTACAAAAAAGGAGAAAATAAGAGCACCAATAGCAAAAATAAAGGTAGCTATATATACATAACTGACGCCATTCGCAATAGTATCCTTTAAAAAGCTTACTTCTTCTAATTTAAACCCACCTTTTGCAAATTCACCATTTAATTGAATTTCACCTTTTCCTAATGAAGCCATTTTTTCACTCGTTGCTAGGTTGAAAATCATACCAAATAGTGCTGCACCAATCGCTTGGCTAAATGTATTTGTAAAAGAGTTCAAACCAATTGAAATACCAAGTTGCTTTGGATCTGCCACCTTTTGTATGGAAATCATCAACATCGGCATAATAAAGCCCATCCCTAGTCCAATTAATGATGATGCGAAATAAACGCTGAAATCACTAGAATCTGAAGATAGTCTTGCCAACAATAGTGTACCCGTAACAAGTAAAATCGTACCCATTTGGATAATGCGTTTATTTGTTAAACGACCGATTAAATAACCTGCCATAATCGAGTTCACCGTCCAAAAAATAGACATTGGTGTTAATAATAAACCAGCCTGCGTTGCATTTTTGCCTAAAACACTTTGAGCAAATATAGGAATATAAACGGTTACACCAATGACAATAGACATACCGCTTAAAGTTAATGCATTAATGACCATTAGTCGTCCATTTTTAAATAGTGTTAACGGAATAATTGGCTCCTCTGCTCGTAACTCCACCCAGATAAAAATACTTAAGAATACAAGAGCAACACCATACATTAGCAGCGATTGACCTGATAACCAGGTTTGTGTTTTACTGTTTTCGATAATAACAAACAGTAACGCAACCATGCCAATTGTAAAAAACACTGCACCTAGGTAGTCAATTTTACGCTTCACTGCCTCTAGTTGTTCTTTATAATGTTTAGCAATTAAATAAATAGAGGCTAAACCAAACGGTACATTAATGAAGAAAATAAAATGCCAAGATACTTGGTCAACTATAAAGCCTCCAAATAACGGACCTACTACACCAGAAACGCCCCATACCATACTTAAATAGCTTTGTCCTTTGGCACGCTCTTTTTCAGTCTTAAACAATTCACCAACCATTGTTAATGTAATCGGTAAAATTGAACCTGCGCCAATACCTTGAATTGCTCGAAAAACAATTAATTGCTCCATGGATTGAGCTAAACCACATAACATAGAACCTATTAAAAAATAATGATCCCAGTAATAATCATCCGTTTACGACCAAATAAATCGGCTAATTTACCAAAAATAATCGCCGCTATGGCTGAAGCTAGTAAATAAGCAGAATAAATCCAGCTTATTAAGTCTACACCTAATAAATCAGCCGTAATACTCGGAATAGCAGTACTAACAATAGTTCCCTCAATTGCAGCAAGTGCTGTTACAAGTAATAGTGCAATAAAAACTTTATTCATTCTGTCACCTTTTCCTTTCCCGCATGACATACATTACCAAGTTTGAACTAGAATTAAAAGAGAAAGAGAATCAATTTATGAAAAAATAAACAATTTTTTCTGTTTTACTAGATAAAATCAATAAAAAAGCAGCAAGAATGTTAATCAACATTCACTCGCTGCTTATTATCTATCAGTTAAATCGTTGAGCAATCATATCGTAAATAAAACGTGCCTGGTCATATTCAGGTTGTAAGGTAAAGGCTTGTTTCAAATGATACATTGCATCCTCTGTTTGTTCGGTAGACACGGCATATAGTACGCCTAAATTATAATGTGCATCTGCATTATTCCAATCCTGTTCAATTAAGAGATCTAGTTCCTTCTTCCCTTCCTCAAACATTTCTAATGCACATAACACTATCGCATAGGCTAAACGAATCTGTGTATCTTCTGGAGCAATTTCTACCGCACGTTGTAAATAAGGTAATGCCAATTTTGAGTTATCCAACCGTTCAAAGCATTTCCCCATCATATAATAGACATCGGCACCTTCAATATGATGTTTTAGCGCTTGCTCATATAGCTTCACGGCCTCGGCATAGCGTTCAGCATTGTAATATAAATTCGCTAGACCGTAATAGGCTGTAGCTGCTGATTCATCTACAGTGATTGCCTTTTGGAAGAAACGCTCTGCACGTTCAATATCCTCTAATACGGCTAATAAATTGCCGAAATTTACATACCCAATAGCATTTTCAGGCTCTGCCTCTATTGCTTTTGTAAATAGTTGAGCAGCATCCTCATAACGTTTTTCTTGAAATGCTTGGATGCCCTGTTCATTATAATTCATTTGTTCTTCACCTCTATGTAGCGAAAGACTGCTTTTAGGAAGCCAAGAGGCCATAAAAGCAGTCTTAACGCAATTTATCCAACATATGTTAGTTTTTCATTACTTTTAAAGACTTCATCAATCGTTCCGCCACCCATACATTCTTCTCCGTTGTATAGCACTACAGCTTGGCCAGGTGTAATTGCACGTACAGGTTCTGCAAATGTAATGTGTGCACGCCCATCTGGTAAAATTTCAACTTCTACTGGTGTATCGGTTTGACGATAACGGAATTTTGCTGTGCAAGAAAATTTCCCAGGCAATTTTTTTGTCGAAGTATAGTTCATTTTCACAGCTGTTAATGATGTTGAATACGAATATTCATTGTCAAAGCCTTGTCCGACAAGTAGAACATTACGCGCTAAATCTTTTCCTAGCACAAACCAAGGCTCGCCGTCCCCACCAATACCAAGCCCGTGTCGTTGACCAAGTGTATAGTACATTAAACCATCGTGTTGGCCCATTACAACGCCATCCATTGTTTCCATTTTCCCAGGTTGAGCTGGTAAATATTGACTTAAGAACTCCTTGAAATTACGTTCACCGATAAAGCAAATGCCTGTTGAATCTTTTTTCTTTGCCGTAGCAAGGCCAGCTTCTTCTGCAATTTTTCGTACTTCTTTTTTCTCTATATCACCAATTGGGAACATTACATGCGCCAATTGCTCTTGCGATAATTGATTTAAAAAGTATGTTTGATCTTTATTATCATCAACGCCACGTAACATTCTAACTTCACCATCACCATTACGATCAATTCGTGCATAGTGACCTGTCGCTAAATAATCAGCACCAAGGTTCATGGCATGCTCTAAAAATGCTTTAAATTTAATTTCTTTATTGCACATAACATCAGGATTTGGTGTACGCCCTGCTTTATATTCTTCTAAAAAGTATGTGAAAACCTTATCCCAATATTGTTTCTCGAAATTGACAGCATAGTATGGGATACCAATTTGATTACATACTTTTATTACATCGTCATAATCTTCCGTTGCCGTACAAACACCGTTTTCGTCTGTATCATCCCAGTTTTTCATAAAGATCCCGATTACTTCATACCCTTGTTGTTTTAACAAGTATGCCGCCACCGATGAATCTACCCCACCTGACATGCCGACAACAACTCGAATTTGAGAGGGGTCACGTGTTTCTTTCATTGTGGTCACCTTTTCTTTTATCTAATTACAGTTTATGTTTCAATATTTTAACGAAACATAACATAAGTATTTTGCAAATTATTTTTTAGCTAGTTTTTTCACAATTAGAGCCGTTTTTTCTGCTGCATCTTGTATATCCTTTTCCGTTAAACCCTGCCCAAAGCTGAATCGGATTGAATTTCGTAGCTCCTCTGCACTTTGTCCAAACATTGCTACTAACACATGAGAAGGATCAATCGATCCTGCAGTACATGCCGAACCACTCGAAACATAGATACCTGCCATATCAAGGTTCACTAAAAATGATTCTACCTCCATGCCTGCAAAGCTAATATTTAAGACATGAGGCAACGAATACACCTCATCACCATTTACATGGAATGCTAGCTTTTCCTGTGAAAAAACAGCAAGCATAATTTGCTTAAAGTGATTGTATAGTGAACGCTTTTCTTCACGCAACTCATTTGCAACTTGCACTGCAGTCGCAAAAGCAATAATGGCAGGTATATTTTCAGTACCTGCACGACGTTTTTTCTCTTGTGCGCCCCCAAGAGCATAACTTGCTAACGGTGTTCCTGCTTTTTGATAAAGAAATCCAACACCTTTTGGACCGTTGATTTTATGAGCAGATACACTCAATAAATCCACCTGTAATTCATTTACATCAATGGACTCTAAGCCATAAGCCTGAACCGCATCTGTATGGAATATGGCACTATGCTCACGCAATAGCGCGCCAATCTCAGCAATTGGCTGTATCGTTCCAACTTCATTATTTCCATACATAATTGTCACTAAAATGGTATCATCACGAAGGGCTTTTTGGACATCCTCAATCGCGACACGCCCTTTTTGATCAACAGGTAAATAGGTCACCTCAAAGCCATCACGTTCAAGTTTTTCACACGTATGTAATACTGCATGATGCTCTACTTGCGTTGTTATGATGTGTTTTCCTTCATTTGCACGGGCATAGACAGTTCCTAAAATTGCCATATTGTCAGCTTCTGTGCCACCACTTGTGAAAATAATTTCCCCTGCTTGCGCACCAATGGATTTCGCCAATAGCTCACGTGCATCATCTAGATATTTCCTTGCTTCTCGACCTGCTTTATGAATACTCGATGCATTGCCAAATACCTCTTGCATAGCAGTTGTCATCGCTTCTATTACTTGGCCATTCATTGGAGATGTGGCCGCATGATCGAGATAGATATATGAATTCATGTTGAAAACTCCTTTTTAAACTCTGTGACATCCGCCAGAGGCTTTCGCTTGATTCAGTTAATGCTTGCAAAATAATAAAAGTGTTCTTCGCTCCTCTATAAGTGAGGAGTCTTCCGTACTTAGTGGTTCATTTTAGTACAAAACATTTGCTGAATCGAGATAAAAGCACAAAACCCACATCACTCATCGTAAAAATAGCCATTGAGATGTGAATAGTTCACAATCCCCCAATAAGATGAAGTGAATGCAGGAGTAGCGCTTTAGCTTAAACTATTTTAAATATAGAACATGTAGCCTTCCACTACATTTTCCTCTGTATATTGTGCTAAATCTTCAATTGTCGTTGTATCTAACACGTTTTTTACTGCATCACGAATACGTAGCCATAACTCACGTTGCGGGGCTTCTTCATTTTCAATACCCTCTACTGGTTGAATCGGCCCTTCTAGCACACTAATAACATGGGCTGCTGAAATTTCGCTAGGTGGATTTGCTAGCATATAACCACCATAAGCACCACGTACACTTTTTACTAAGCCTGAATTACGAAGCGGAGATACTAATTGCTCTAAATATGCCTCTGAAAGTTCCTTTTCCGCCGCAATTTTACGCAAGGGAATTGGCCCTTCCCCATAATGCTTTGCTAATTCAATCATAATTGTAAGCCCATAACGGCCCTTTGTTGAAATTTTCATTTTATCACCCTCAATTAGTCTAGTCAAAATACTACCAACAGTATATCATAATCTCCTCTTGATGAACTCGGAAATACACCTAGAAGGATATGATATACTAATTAAAGCGATTCATAATCGTTCAAAATCCATATGAGAGCTTTATTTTAGCGTAAAAAAATGTAAGAAGCAAAAAATGACAACGACAGAAAGGGGAAGTTATTTTGCACAATGAACCACTCGCTTTTCGAATGCGACCTTTAACCCTTGATGAGATTGTTGGTCATCAGGATTTCATTGGTCCCAACACAGCCCTTTATAAAATGATTCAAAATGAACACGTCCCTTCCATGTTGCTATATGGAGAACCTGGAATCGGTAAAACATCCATTGCCAATGCCATTGCAGGAAGTTCCAAGCTCCCTTTCTTCGCACTTAATGCCACACGAGCTGGCAAAAAAGATGTGGAAGATATTGTACAAGAAGCAAGAATTTCAGGGAAAGTAATACTTTTCCTAGATGAAATTCACCGTTTCAATAAATTACAGCAAGATACACTGTTACCACATGTAGAAAATGGATCAATTGTATTAATTGGTGCCACGACAGAAAATCCCTATCATGATGTTAATCCAGCGATTCGTTCACGCTGTGGCGAAATTTACCAGCTAAAACGCTTAACGAAGGAAAATTTAATCGAACTAGTTGAAAAAGCACTTGCTGATGAAAGACGCGGACTAGGTAAATATCATTTTGCCTTAACACCATCACAAATTGAACAAATTGCCGCCGCAGCAAATGGAGATGCACGAAAGGCGTTAACTTTGCTAGAATCCATTTACTATGCCAGTGATGAGGTGGATGGACAAACGGTTGCTGCCGACCATGTCATTGAACATCTCATTAGTCGAATTGGTGTGTATGGCGATAAAAAAGGATCACATTTTTATAATTTACTATCAGCCCTGCAAAAGTCTGTGCGTGGCAGTGATACCAATGCTGCTCTGTATTATCTAGCGCATTTATTGGAAACAGGCGATTTAGTGGCTGTCAGCAGACGCCTACTTGTTATGGCCTATGAGGATATTGGTCTAGCTAATCCCGAAGTCGGACCTCATATATTAGCTGCTATTCAAGCAGCCGAACGACTAGGATTACCAGAGGCACGTATCCCACTTGCCAGTGCTGTCATTGAAATGTGCCTTGCCTCAAAATCCAACTCAGCCATTATGGCTATTGATGCTGCCATTAAGGCTATTCATGAAGGCAAAACAGGTGATATACCTCATCATTTGCGAGATGCTCATTACGAGGGTGCAAAAGATTTAGGACACGTTGGCTATCAATATCCTCATAACACACCGATCGGAACTTTTGGTGGTTGGGTAGACCAGCAATATTTGCCAGACGAACTTGTAGGAACTGAATTCTACAAACCTGTTATTGCTGGTGAGGAAAAGCGCATGGCTGGCATCTACGACAAACTAAAATCATTTCAAGATAAGAAATAATAAAACAAAGCAAAGTCACTATCTTAAGTAATTGAAATGACTTTGCTTTTTATATAACAACAGGATAGGCTACTCTAGCAATCATCCTGTAAAGCTCGGGTTATTTGTTGTATATCGTTCATGGTAAAACAAATTTAATGGTTCTGCCAAATGTCGAAGTGATGGCAAAATGGACTCTTTCACATCTCCTTCATTTGCCTTACTATGCAAAAAAACAATCAAATTATACGACTGATACAACAAGCTGGCGAACTCTTGATTGTTTTCTCTTACCTCAAAGCGAATTGCTTTTACAGCAATTGCTTGTGCAATTTTTTGTTCTCTTGTTTCACAGGAGGGCTCCTTACTTAATTCGTCATCCGACACTCTGTATAACCGTTTTAATGCACCATATACCTCTTTATTTCCACTAAATCGATCTTTTAACCA
This sequence comes from Lysinibacillus sp. JK80, assembly GCF_027557635.1. Lineage (NCBI taxonomy): Bacteria > Bacillati > Bacillota > Bacilli > Caryophanales > Bacillaceae > Lysinibacillus > Lysinibacillus sp. JK80. Next base: position 3,123,482 of record NZ_CP058997.1, read on the forward strand.
TTGCAAGACAAATTGCAAAAGAATAACTGCATAGATAAGGGAAAGACATTCATCGCCACGTGATTTTTTTGCTAAGCGTTGGAAATATTCTGCTTGTGTGACTAGTTCAAAAAGAATTAAACGTATTGGATAAAGCATGGCATGACCGCTATTGATGTAAAGCTTTTCTCGATCTCTATACATAGCCAACCAAATATCTTTGACCAATGAAATAGATTTCCTTGTTGAGAGCGCTAATTGACATTGAATAAGCTCCTGTTCAATTGTCGGTTGGATAAGCTGTAGAAATAAAAGTTCATCTTCCTCACTAACTAATAAAAGCGGCTTTTCCAAATTCGCCAAATCTATTTCTATTCCATTTACAATCATTGCTTAGCCCCCTTCCAATAAGTTCTTACAGCTAAGTTCTTACAGCGTGAGCACATATATTACCAATTTTCTAACTATAATTCGACAAAAAAACATAAATACCTTTCAAGAAAATATGCCTTTTTACTTTCCTCACAATAAAAAAGAACCCACGCTACTAAAAGAGGCAAATAAATCACTCTCTTTCCACATCGAACATTGTAGAAAAAACTGATTTAAATCCCAATAAGTTACGTAGATTCTTGACGTATAGGCTATTTTCAGAAAATAGATAGTCTATTATTGTCTAAAGTTTATGCAGGAAGTTCTTGTTCCACAAATAATTTAAATTGTTGAAGACATTGCTTCACTTCACCTTTTTGTGACAGTACTTCGTTGCGTATGTTTGTTGCTTTTTCTTCATCCTCTAGCACTTCAGTTAAAAGAGCCAAGATATCTTCTAATAATTGCTCATTCTCTTCCTGCTCAATACTCGGTAAGGAATAGGCTGCTATTTTTAATAAATGCTCTACTTTTTCAGGCGTTTTTTGCAAAGCATTCGAAGAATAATAGGTCGATGCAGCTAAAAAGTAGCATAATTTTGCACAACAATCGATAAATAAATGCCAATACGTATTTGCTTTCGGTAATTCCCCTGCCCGCTGATTAACATATTCCTTATAATAGGTAGTGACTTGTATATATAAAGGATTCAATTCTCTCATGGCTTTCGGATAGTTGTTGGATGTATCCAAATAGTCAAATACAATGGCATTCATTTTCTCTTGAAGTTTAACAATATCTAAATGATCACGAATTACTTGAATTTCCATTTTCCCACTCTCCCATATGTCATTTGCTGTTTAGCTTTCTGGCTATTCACTGAGTAGCACCAAGCATCCCAAACAAACTGATCGATTATCTAATGGATGATTCAAATTATAGCAATAAACCATATGAAGTAGTGTGGACATGAAAAAAATAAGACAATTTCGTGAATTAATAGCATTTTATGTACATAAGAGGAACTATTTTGGTAAAATTATACCCTTTGTACATAATCATCAAATAAGCATGGTTCGTTTGCTCGATCGATAATTTCAATAATACTTCCATGCACATATTTTTTAATGCGCTTTTGAGGTATATAAAAATAAGCATTGTTCATAATTAACCATTCACTTAATGTTAAATCACTACCTGATTGTTGATTCGTTAAGATTTTTTTGTGTCGCAGAACATCAGCCATTTTATAAAAACCATCTGACAATTCGTAGGCTGATACATCAAAATTAAAAATGGGGCTGACAACCTGTCCAACATCAAAAATATGTATAGTTTGGTTTTCTTCATCTATAGCTAACTCTACTGTGCTAATCTCGTCGAAAAGATTTAAACCTCTATACTCCATTTGATAAATTTTTTCCATTTGTATACGCCTCCTTTTTTACAACGGTCTAATTGTAACATAGAAAAAGTAGCTACCTCTAAATACAATTAAGGCAGCTACTTCTACGAAAATGAACATTTATGCTGTTTTTTGACTATTACCAAAGCACCGTATTTGGTATTAACCTTGTACGCGCGTAATTTTCACATCTTTTAGGATGGTATTGACTACCCAGCTTGCTGCAATTAAACCTGCTACTGACGGTACAAAAGCGTTAGATGAAGGTGGCATCTTTGCTTTTCGAATTGCTGCATCAGGCTTACCTACATGTTCGACAACATCTGGACGTACGACAATTGGACTTTCATCTGAAAATACAACCGTAACACCCTTATGAATACCTTCTTTACGTAGCTTAGTACGAATGATTTTAGCCAATGGGTCTGTATGTGTTTTTGAAATATCTGCAATTTGGAAGCGAGTAGGGTCCATCTTATTTGCTGCACCCATGCTTGAAATAATAGGAATATTACGCTTTAAACATTCCTTCATTATATGAATTTTATACATCACTGTATCACTTGCATCAATTACATAATCAATGCCTTGTGCAAAAAATTCTTCATAAGTTTCTTCCGTATAAAACATGTGCATGTCAATCACTTCACATGCTGGGTTAATATCTGCAATACGCTCTTTCATGACAGCTGATTTTGATTGACCAACTGTTGATAAGTATGCAACAAGTTGTCTGTTGACATTTGTGATATCTACATTGTCCTTATCGACTAGAATAATACGGCCGATTCCGCTTCGTGCACATGCCTCAGCCGCGAATGAACCGACACCACCCACACCAAGAATGGCAACCGTTGTATTTTTTAATTTCTCGAGACCCTCTGTTCCTATTGCGAGCTCGTTACGTGAAAATTGATGTAACATCCTGACACTCTCCATCTATGAAATTTTATTAGTAAACCTAGTTATATACTAAGATAAAATCAAAACCTATCTTACATTTTATCATGTTATTGTTCAAGATAAAAATATAAAGAAAAAGTCAAAATTGTCTACTTAAATCCTTTGAGATAATAATCCATAAAAAAATTCCATCCAATTCTGCTATATATGGTAAAATGGCACATTAAAATTAGTTCATTAATCAGGTAAATCTTATATAACATTATGCTCAACCACATAAAGAAAAAGAGATTGATGACTCAATCTCTTTCTCACTCTTCTTTACTTTGTAAAACCAAATGATGCCCATGGTTGAATGCATGTTAATAAAAATAGTTCTTCCTCGACAATGCTAGCTACGACATTACTCGATCCTGTATTCGGAATGTCCTTTAGCACAATCTGTAGCTCTCCCTTATAACGAACATCTAAATTATTATCAATCGTGACATCTCCTCTTTTTAATGGCCGTATATCATGCACAGGAAAATCTCCATTTTTATATTTTACGCGGGATTGGGTGCTCCGAATCACGTATTCAGACACATCACCCCGATTAAAATGAGGCTCTTTATAAAGAATCGTCTCCTCTAAAATGCTTGTGTCTTCAGACTGGACAACCCTTAACTCAAGCTTATTACGATTTAATTGTCCTAATGCACGTAGTTCTTCCTCAGAAGCAAACATATTGCCAATAATACAATCGTCAATTAACCCTGTATGCCATAAATCTTTCGCCTGTACAGTGATTGGGAGATAACGGTGTTCCTCTAATGTAGGTAACCCGTGCTCTGTTTGCTCCCAAGGTCCATATTGACCATGTTGTGAGGAGATCATTGCTGCTGTTCTCACATTGTGCTCTTTAAAGTGTTGTGACGTTTGTACAAAATGCTGACGAGATAGCCCCGTAAATCGTTTTGGATAAAAATTATGACAGCCGATAATGTTCTCTTTATTGGGCTGATAAGAGATAATATTATCTACATACTTCGTACCATTACTAATGTTTAATTCTATTTTTAGATGACTTGCATCGAGTGACATCAACGCTTCTTCTTGACCTGAAAATCCCATATCTAAACGTAAGGCTGCCAAATAATAATGTTCTTTTAAATAGCCAATATCCCTATAAGTTAAGCCTAAATCATCAAAAACACCTGGTGCAATATCAGCGGATATGTCAAAGCCGAGGCGTTGCGCAAATTCGTTGATTTGTTGTAATTTTTGACGCTCCTCATCCTGTTTTAATGACATTAGGCATGTGAATATACGATCAAAGCCATTATCATGAGCCAGCTGAACATAGCGCTTCATCTCCTCTAGCGTACTATGCTGCGGATATAGCGAGATTCCTAATCTTTTCACTTCAAACCCTCCGTTAATTGATGCTTATACTTCCACTTTTTGTCCTCTGGATTCCACTACAGATTCCTCACTCTGTGCCGCTAAAGCAGCTTTTTGCTCATTCTGCCTTGCCATACGGTTCGCCATCGAGATAAATGGCAGATAAATACAAACAGCGATGATAATTAAGACCATACTCAAAACAGCACCACGCCAAGATTGAGTTGCTAAAAAACCATTAATAATCGGCGGTGTTGTCCAAGGCGGTGAAACGGTAGCGGCTGGCACCCAACCCCATTTCGTTGCAAAGAATGCAATTGTTACGTTTATCATTGGTGTCAAAATGAACGGAACAAATAAAACTGGATTTAATACAATTGGTAACCCAAAAAGTAATGGCTCATTGATATTGAAAATCCCAGGTGCTGCGGATAGTTTCCCAACTGTATTATATTGCTTATTCTTTCTCGCAAATATGAAAATCGCAATAATAAGTGCTATTGTCGTACCAGAGCCTCCCATATTAATAAAAGCATCAAAGAATGGTTTATTGACAATGTAAGGCGCAACTTTACCAGCAGAGATTGCTGCAACATTTTCATTAATAGCTGGTAAATTAATCGTTTGCATGAATGGTTCGATGATATTTGCTCCATGTACGCCAAGTGTCCATAAAAATGTAGGTATAAATGCCAAAATTAAAGCAGCAAGCCATGTATTTGTAAGACCCATAAATGGCTCTTGAATCGCAGAGTAGAAGGACCCGACAATATCTGGTATATCAAAACCTGCTGAAATAATTGTACGTACTAAAGCAAATATTCCAATCGTAATAATGGCAGGAAGTAACGCAGCAAATGATTTGGAAACAGCTGGTGGTACACCAGTTGGCATTTTGATTAGTAGTTTAGGATTGCCAGACAATCTACAAAACAATTCTGTAGAAAGTAGTGCAACAATCAGAGCAATAAATATACCACCCGTGCCTGTTGTTAAGCCGGTTAATCCGCCTTCCCCGAAAGTCCCAAACGTCATGTAGCTTGATAAACTAATTACTCCAGCAGACAGACCATCTTTTTGATAACTTTTAGCAAGATGATAAGCAACAGTAAAGGCAAGTAGCAGTGAAATGATATTAAATGTAGCACTCCAAATATTACCGCCAAATTGAGTCCATGTCTCATGTTTCCAGATGGCATCGAGTGTATTTTGATAAAATTTGATAGGCAAATTGTTAATAAGTACAGCCAAAGATCCCACAATCGTTAAAGGCATAATCGTAATAAATCCGTCACGAATGGCAACTAAATGACGCTGATTCCCTACCCTAGCAGCAACCGGTACAAACTTTTCTTCTAAAAAACGGAACACTCACATACACTCCCTTTGCTTTTTATTGATAACATCAAAATTTGATGTTACTCCCCTTGGATTCGTTCATATAGCTCAATCATTTCCTGTGCTAAATCTCGAAAAGTAATAGCATTCATTAAATGATCCTGGGCATGAATTAATAACATCGAAACCTCTACCTTTTCTCCCCTTGCTTCTTGAGACAGTAACCCCGTTTGAGCATGATGCGCTTCAATTAATGACTCATTCGCTAATTTGATTTTTTCTTTTGCTGCCTCAATTTGCCCCTTTTTTGCTAGCTGAATAGCTTCCATACACTCACTTTTCGTATTTCCACTATGCACAATCAGTCCCATAATGGATGCCATTAATGCTGTATCTTCCATTCCCCATTGCCCCTTCTTTTATCCAATTAGTTGTAGAGCCTGTTTCAGGACATTTTCACCGTTCATCATGCCGTAATCCGCCATATTGATCACATCGATTGGAAAGCCTTTATCCTTATATTTTGTTTCAAATGAACCTTTCAAATAACGAACCTGTGGGCCTAATAAAAGAACATCAGCCTTCTTTGTCGCTAAGATCTTTTCCACCTCTCCTTCAGCAATGGCGTAAATATCGGCGTCAATATTTTGCTCTTGCGCTGCTTTTTGCATCTTCGACACTAATAAACTAGTACTCATACCTGCTACACACACTAACATGATGTTTTTCATTCGATACACTCCTTTTATTTTCTTCGATTGTGTAATCGCTTACTTATTTTGAGAATAGCACCTATTGGTATATACCACAATATAAATTTTACATTAAATTTATTTATATCAAGTTATTTACAAAATTGGGCTATATCAATTTTGTCGTGAAATTAATGATTATAATCAACTGGTATAGTCCAGAAAAAAAGCCAAAAAATTTTTAAATTTTCTTATTATTCAATACCTAGAAATACTCATAAAATGCTGGCTTTTCAGTAGGGATTGCCCATTGCCACTGTTCGATCACCTTTTCTACCGTAGGTTGATTAGCATAGACAACTGTTTCTTTGACAGAAAGATAACCTGCCATCATCGCAGAAAAAAGATTAATTGGTAGTGTTAACATATGCTTGTCAGAAACTGAACTTGTCTCAATTATTGCGACCTGACCATTTTTATTTATTTGATAAATATGCTCATTCCAGAGACAAAATGGATCTTCAATACGAATCGTTAATGTTTCTTGAATATCCTTCCACGGATACTGCTGCATAAATGCATAAACATCTACTACTCTAATCATCACATCCTGTATGACTTCCCTTTTGAATTGTGGCTCCTTGAAATAAAAGCCAAAAGGATAATGATTACTAGTAACTCCCGTTATGCTACTGACACTTGCTGCATGAGATGTCATATAACGCCACATGGCTTGTTCAGCTAAGAAATTTGCTACAATAAAGTCTTGGATAGTAAATGTCCCATCTCGAATCGTATAACGAATATAGCCTTCTATGTTACTGCCTTGAAAATAGGCAGCAAAGTGACTATCTGGACTCCTTCTTTCAAGTCTTTTCCACCATCCATCATCCCTTACCATGCCACCATTTCGAATGATTGCCTGTGCATTATGAAAATCCTTAATCATCTGAAAGAGCACAGGATCTAACCACTCAAAGCTCATCCTTTTCATGTCGTCTACTTGTTTCCCTAAAGAGGGAAACATAGTTTGAGGGATTGTATAATGGAGCTTCTCAAAAAATAATTCCCAGCCAAAATAACGATAGAAGGACACAGAAAATGGCGCTAATACTGAAATCGTTTGTCCATTGTCTCGCATTTTTTGCAGCGCTTCTGTCATAAGCCTTTTGATAATACCCTGTTGTCGATACTCAGGATACGTTGCAACAAAGCCAATGCCTCCCATTTTAAATGAAACTCCATGCACTGTAATATTTAGCGGTAATATTAATAGCTGCCCAACAATTTTTTTGTCATCATAAGCACCTAAGGTCGTGCTTTGCTCAATCCAATAATGAAAATCCTCTCGACGAGCCCCTGAGTACTTATTTGGAAAGCAATAGTCTCTCAATCGATGAATCTGCCCATAATCATTAGGCGAGACGATGTGAATGTCCATTTAACCACCCCTTTAATTCCCAATATTCAGATAATTATTCATAAGATTCTTTTACAGTGGCATAATCACAACCACTGCAAGAATCTTTTATCCCTCTTGCCATTCTTCTCCTATTGCTTTAGACAACATGACTTCAGTATTAGTTTGAAATAATGTTGCTACATCTGGCCCATCTGCTGAAATTTCCACTACACTTCCTGGTTTAACACCTAATGACATCACGCCCATAATAGACTTTAAATTAACGGATTTTTCTTCGTATGTTAATTTAATATCACTTTGAAATGGTGTCACTGCAGTTACGAGTAATGCAGCCGGTCTGGCATGAATACCTTCAGTAGATGTAATTTTATACATTTTCTTCATTTACATACCTCCACTCTTTCACGTGAAATTAATCCGATGTTGATATTTGGCAATCATTTTCTCATTATGTGACCAATCCGAATCAACATTATTGCTGACAAAAATCGGTAACTCTATTGAGGACTTTGCTAGTGTTTCTATGATTTCACTGAACAAAGCATTTAATAGTAATGAACCAATAACAGTAGATGCTGGCGCATACTGTATGTCATGTATAGTTAGTACACCATCACCAATCGGTATATGGGTATTAATTACAAAATCTACCACATCTTCTAGCCGCAGCCCACTGTGATGACGTGTAGTCTGTTCCTTATAGTGGAGCGATTGGAGGGATAGCACAAATATCCCTGAGTCCTTTGCTAATAAAGCGGCGTCAATAGGTGCTGCATTTCTCCCTGAGGTTGAAATGACGATGCAAACATCATTTTCACGAAAGTCAAACTGTTCCTTATGCTGTTCAACAATAGTTGAATCTTTCTCATTGATTGAAGAAGCTAATGCTCCAGCATGTAAAGCTAATGGTTCAATAAATATAGGACGGACGGGTACTAAACCACCTGCTCGATAAAATGCCTCCTGTGCCAATAGCTGTGAATGACCACAACCAAATAATTGAATTATCCCACCTTTTTGGAGACGTTGGACAATGATTTGAGCCACATCACTTATATGTGATGCCTCCTGTTCCTTCACAACCTGGATAAGCTTTTCGATTTCAGAAAAATATGCATGCATAAAATCACCTTTTAATTTCACTTATGAATTTATAACGATCAGCTCGATACGTACTGCGTACAAGCTCAAAGGGCTTACCATCTGATAAATAACTTGTACGTTTGATAATTAAAACTGGTGCTGTTTGATTAATTTGTAGAAACTTACTGTCCTCTTTCGATACGATGGCTGCCTCCATCTGTTGTACCGCATTTCCTATTTTTTGATGGAACTTTGCTTCGATTAAGGCATAAAGCGAGCCCATTATTTGCTTCTCATCCAACTCCGGATAAATTTTAACTGGGATATATGTTCTTTCGATTGCCATTGGTTGCGCATCTGCATTTCTTATGCGCACTACAAAAAATACTTCTTCGCCAGACTCTATCATTAAATCTCTTGCAATATCCACTGGTGGTATGATTTTCTCAAATCGTAATACCTTACTGCTTGGTTCCATTCCTCTTGCCCGCATATCTTCCGTGAAACTCGTTAAGCCTTTTAACGGTTGCTCTAATTTTGGATTTGCAACATACGTTCCTCTCCCTTTTTCACGATATAATAGACCACTATTTACTAGATTGGTAATGGATTGACGAACAGTCATTCTACTTACATCAAATTGTGCAGAAAGCTCTCGTTCTGATGGGATAGTCTCACCAATTCTGTATTCTTCTAAATAAATTCGTTGTTTAATAATCTCTTCTATTTGTATATAAATAGGTATATGAGAATTTTTCTCTAACAATTCTTACACCTTCCTTATCGCCTTTATGATTTCTCCATACAACTTTACCTCGTTAGATCGGTTTTTGTATTTCGCATGATTAAACAAAGCTAAATGATATCCACGATAACAGTGTAAAAAGGACATATTTACACAGTCGCTTGATGTGGTAACTTTCTCACTATCATTGTAGCATCTGAGCTCAATCATTGTACCATTATATTCTCAACTGACTAATCACCGTCTCGTAGTTTTGATCCAATTTGCCTTCTTTTCAATAGGCTTTTCCCTCATGTGTTTTGTATCAATCACAATTAAAACGCTTTCAAAATCATTTAAATAAAGTGTTTATCCTCGTAATATCTGCCTAAAGATATAATGTATCTTTTCCTTTAGCGGATATAGCTTCTCAAAAGGTATAGTTGTCTATACCAATTATATGCTGCTTCATCAGAAATAAAAAGTAATTTTTCATATTTTCTAAACATTCACTCAAAAAACTCCACTAGTTCTTGTTTAATTTTATGTAAAAAAAAGGAGCTATTAATAAGCTCCTCTCAATCCTATGTATAGGACGAATCCCAATTGTGCCGTAATGCCAAGAAACATTCGTTTTGAACCCGCAATTTGCAGGTGGGTGCCCGCTTTGCAACTTTAAACGTCCCGCTTTGTTAGGGGCATGTTTGCGACTACAAAATGAAGGCTCCCGATTCTATAATGTTCGGTCAAAACTGTGAAGTAGAGTTAGCAGTTAGACAAACACATCAGGATTCGTATTACAGTTATCATAACACCACTTTTCTGATAATTCAAACGATTTTCTCTAATAATCTATAATTTCTTACGAAAACGCAAAAAATACCTAGATTCCCAACAGTATTTGCTAGGTAATCCAGGTATTTTGAATTATACATTATTTTCTAAATGGTTTGATAGCCAGGCTTAGTTCACTTAGTTGCTCAGGAGATACTTCGCTTGGCGCTTCTGTCATCAAGCAGCTTGCACTAGCTGTTTTAGGGAATGCGATTGTATCGCGTAAATTAGTACGACCTGCTAATAGCATAACGAAGCGATCAAGACCAAAGGCAAGACCTGCATGTGGTGGTACGCCGTATTCAAACGCTTCTAATAGGAAGCCAAATTGTGCTTGTGCTTCTTCTTCTGAGAAGCCAAGTAATTCAAACATTTTCTCTTGTAGGTCACGTTCGTAAATACGTAATGAACCACCACCAAGTTCATAGCCGTTTAAAACGATATCATATGCTTGTGCACGTACTGCTGCAGGGTCTGTGTCCATTAACGCTATATCTTCATCAAACGGGCGTGTGAATGGATGGTGTGCTGCATAGTAGCGTCCATCTTCCTCAGAGTATTCGAATAATGGCCAATCAGTAATCCAAAGGAAAGCAAATCGTGATTCATCGATCAGATTTAAATCTTGTCCTAATTTTGTACGAAGAGCACCTAATGAAGCTGCTACAACATCGGCTTTATCTGCTACAAATACTAGAATATCGCCAACTTCTGCTCCCATACGCTCGATTAAGGCTGCTGCTAATGCCTCGTCAAAGAATTTCGCAATTGGTCCGTTTAAACCTTCTTCTGTTACCTTTAACCAGGCAAGACCTTTTGCTCCGTAAATCCCAACGAATTTTGTTAACTCGTCCATGTCTTTACGGGAATATTTGTCAGCTGCACCTTTAATATTGATACTTTTCACTTGTTTTCCTTGTGCAACCGTATCAGCAAATACTTTGAAATTACAGCCTTCAAAAATATCATTTAACGCCACAAGCTCTAATCCAAAACGTACATCTGGCTTATCTGAACCATAACGATCCATTGCTTCTTGGTATTTCATGCGCTGGAATGGTGCAGGAATGTCAATTCCTTTTACTTCTTTCATAACCACTTGAATTAAGCGTTCGTTCATTTCTAATACTTCTTCTTGTGTTAAGAAGCTCGTTTCAATGTCCACCTGTGTAAACTCTGGTTGACGGTCAGCACGTAAATCTTCGTCACGGAAGCAACGCGCAATTTGGAAGTACTTTTCAAAACCAGCAACCATTAATAATTGCTTAAATAATTGAGGTGATTGTGGTAAGGCATAAAATTCACCTTCATGTACACGTGAAGGAACTAAATAGTCTCGAGCACCCTCTGGCGTTGATTTTGTTAAAATTGGTGTTTCAACTTCTAAGAATCCTTCATTTTGTAGGAAGTTACGAATTGTACGTGTCACATCAGAACGCATTTTGAAAGTATCGAACATTACGGGACGACGTAAGTCTAGATAACGATATTTTAAACGTAAATCTTCTGATACATCTGTACGATCTTCGATTTGGAATGGCGTTGTTTTTGCCGTATTAATTACGACTAATTTTGTTGCTTCCACTTCAATTTTACCGTTTGGTACATTCGGGTTGATTTGATCCTCTGTACGAAGGATGACTGTGCCTTCCACTTCGATCACATATTCACTACGCACTTTATCCGCTAATGCGTGTGCTTCTGCAACATCTGGACTAAACACAACTTGCGTAATACCTGTACGGTCACGCAAATCAATAAAAATTAAACCACCAAGGTCACGACGACGCTGTACCCAACCTTTTAATACGACTTTTTCGCCTTGTAACGCTTCTGACAGCTCGTTACTAGCATGTGTTCTTGTAGCCATTGTTAAATTCCTCCAAAATATCTTCAATTTATGTAGCATTTCCTAGAAATGCCCTCTGTCTATTTTTAAGCTTTTTGTGTTAAATAGTTCACTAGCTCTGAGAACGCCACTTTGTGCTGCTCCCCAGATTCCATATGTTTTACAGCCGCTGCTTGCTCTTCAAGTTCTGTTTCGCCAAGAACAAGCGTATATTTTGCACCTAGTCGATCCGCTGATTTCATTTGAGCTTTCATTTTACGGTCTAAATAATCCATCTCTGTCGCAAGTCCCTTCGCTCGGAAAGTACTTGTCAGCTCAACAGCCTTTTGCTTCGCTTCATCGCCCATTGCAATAATGTAAACATCTAGCCCTGAAGCTGTGTCTAATTCAACACCCTCCGCTTCAAGTGCCAGCAACAAACGCTCAATACTTAATGCAAAACCTATACCTGGTACATCTGGACCGCCAATTTCTTGCACTAATCCATTGTAGCGTCCACCACCACATAATGTTGTAATAGCACCAAAGCCTGATGCTGTGGACATAATTTCAAAAGTTGTGTGATTATAATAATCAAGTCCTCGTACAAGATTTGGATCGACCTCATATGAAATACCCAATGTATCTAAGTATGATTTCACTTGAGCGAAATAAGCAGCTGACTCTTCTGTTAAGAAATCAGTTAACGCTGGAGCCGTTTGCATTAATGGATGCTCACGATCTACCTTACAATCTAAAATTCGCAATGGATTCTTTTGTAAACGATTTTGACAGTCTGAGCAAAATTCATGAATATGTGGCTCAAAATGCTGTAATAAAGCAGTACGATGTGTATCACGTGTTTCTTTATCGCCAAGAGAATTAATCACTAATTTTAAATCCTTTAAACCCGCTGATTCGTAGACGTCCATAGCAAGAGCAATGACTTCTGCATCAATCGCAGGATCTGCTGAACCAATTGCTTCTACTCCAAACTGTACAAATTGACGATAACGACCAGCCTGTTGGCGCTCATAGCGGAACATTGGTCCTAAATAAGAAAGCTTAACTGGCTGATCAGGAGCACCAAACATTTTATGCTCCACATAGGCACGTACGACACCAGCCGTATTTTCTGGACGTAGTGTTAATGAACGCCCTCCACGATCTTCAAATGTATACATTTCCTTTTGTACAACATCAGTTGTTTCCCCAACACCACGTGCAAATAGATCCGTTTGCTCGAAAATTGGTGTGCGAATTTCGTTATAGCGATAAACACGACAAATATCACGAATAATCGCTTCAACTTTTTGCCATTTTTCAGATTGACCTGGCAAAATATCTTGTGTCCCTCGTGGCACTTTAAAACTCATGTAATTCCCTCCTATATTGATTGCTTATGATAGAGCAGCTGTAGTCCCACTTTGAGCGAATGCATGCTTTGGTTGAGCAAATTTTTGTCCGGTTGGAGCGGGTTACAGCCTTGATGAGCGCTTTTCATATTAATTAGAGCGCCTTCCCCCTCTTTTCTGAGCAAAAACAACAATCCCTCTTAAAAAACTCATTACTTTTTGAACAACAAAAAAGCCCTCGTCCCTTGCAATAGCAAGGGACGAGAGCTGTATAAGCTTCCGCGGTTCCACCCTAGTTGACACAAATGATTACATGTGTCCTCCTCTTAATCGGATAACGGCCGATTCCGTTTTTTCCTACTAGGCACTACTTTTCAGAAAAAAGCCTCTCAAGTGTTATTCACGTGATACATTTTTGTAGGAAAGATTGCAGCCTAAGTCTTTCCCTCTCTTTTCCAATAGTGGTATACGCTACTTGCTTGGTCATAAGCGATTAATCATTTTTCGATTACCCTTTATGTTAGTCACTAGCCAAAGCAATGTCAACTATTTTTGTATTTTTCATCAGTCTATGTTGAAAATAACTAATTCTGTTACCATTTTACCACGAATTTTATGATAAAAGCATGGTAAAATAGCACAAGGAATAGGAGGAATCTGATGAGGACAAAAATTTTACATAGTATAATCATCTTCGTACTAATGGTAACGATGGCGATGCCAAATAAGAACTTTGTTCAAAGAGCTTCCGCTGATACCAGTGATCTAAAAGTCGCTGGAACGATTCTTCATTTGCGAGAGGGTCCTGGATTGTCTTATCCCATTATTACGACTTTAGAAGAAGGTGACCCTTTAACCTCAATCGGTCGAGAAGGTGATTGGTACCAAGTCAAAGCAGGTAATTACGAAGGTTGGGTTGCCTCTTGGCTGACAGCACCTACTAATGCTAAACAAGTGATCGACAAAACCGTCATTTCACAAGTTGACCGTTTAAATATTCGAACAGAACCAGATATCTCTTCAGCGGTTCTTGGTCAACTTTCTACTGGTAACCAAGCAAACCTCGTTGAAGAAAATGGAGAATGGGCAAAAATCGATTGGAATGGACTAACAGGATGGGTATCGAAGGATTATGTCACGATCAACGATAACCCTAAAAAAGAAACAGAGCCCAAAGAAGATGCTGTAGAAGTAACTACTACAACGACGGCACCCGCTAACAAAGATACAACCTTCACCATTTTAGTGGACACCCTTAATGTTCGTAAGAAGCCCGATTTGAACGCTAAAAAAATCGGCACAGCAACAAAAGGACAAGCCTTTAAAGTCCTCGCACATGAGCATAATTGGGTACAAATTCAGTACAATGATAAAAAAGTAGGTTGGGTCTATAGTTTTTACGGTACATTCTCCAATAAAGTAAAAAGTACCTCAAAAACATCAACTTCCAAAGAGTTAGAGTCTGTTACGATTATCTATAATGGGACAAACCTACGAACGGATGCCTCAACAGCAGCAGAAGTGGTTGAACGTGTAGATGCTGGTGTAAATTACCCGATAGTAGGCGTTAAAAATGATTTTTATGAAATACAAATAGACGACGAAAAAACAGCTTTTGTCGCGAACTGGGTGGTCACAACAAGTTCCAATAAAGCGACAAGTCCACAGAAAGAAAAGGAAGAGCCTCGCAAAAAAGGTACTTTAACTGGATTAACGATCGTTGTTGATGCTGGTCACGGTGGAAATGATCATGGCACAACTGGACAACGAGGTACAGAGGAAAAGGGCATTACTTTAAAAACGGCTACTTTGCTTGCTTCCAAGTTAAGTGCTGCTGGCGCAAACGTTGTCATGACGAGAGAATCGGATGAATATGTGGCATTGCGTAAGCGTGTATCGATTGCCCATCAATATGAGGCAGATGCCTTTATTAGCCTTCATTATGATGCGACAGATGATAGCTCCATTAACGGCTTCACATCCTATTATATGAATAGCAATCAAAAAGGGCTTGCTGAAGCAATTCATGATGGTCTTTCCAGTAAACTAGATTTAAGAGACCGTGGTACACAACAAGGGAATTATTTAGTTTTACGAGAGAATCGTCAAAAGGCCGTCCTTATTGAGTTAGGCTTTTTAAGTAATTCCAGTGAGGAGCGCGTCATTACAACAGCTAAATTCCGTGAACAAGCGACTCTTGGTATTTATCAGGGAATTCTCAACTACTTTAATGAACAAGATGAATAAGCAAAAAAAAGCTGCGGATGATGATAACATCCACAGCTTTTTTATATTTAAGATATTCCTAATGCTACCGCAGCAATTAGCGCCAGACAGGCAATCAATGCCCACCCAAGAATCATCTTCCAGATAAACTTAATCCACTTTTCATATGGGATACCTGCAACAGCTAAATACGCCATTAATGCAGACGAAGTAGGAATAATAGAGTTCGTTAAGGAATCCCCATATTGGAAGGCTAAAACAGCCACTTGTCGCTCTAATCCTAATAAATCTGTGATTGGAATCATAATCGGCATTGTTGCAGCTGCCTGTCCACTACCAGATGAAATAAATAAATTCAAAAGAGCTTGGATAAATAACATGCCGATTGCACTGATAGCATGTGGCAAATGTCCAATTGTTTCTGAGGCTGCATAAACGATTGTATCAATAATTTTCCCCTGCTCTAAAACAACTGTAATAGCACGGGCAAAACCTACAATTAAAGCACCAAATGTTACGGCCTTGGCTCCCTCAATAAAGGAATCAAAGATAGTAGCAGGTTTTAAACCACCAATTAACCCTGCAATTAACCCCATAATTAAAAAGGATGCAGTTAGCTGCGTTAAGAACCAGCCCCAGTTAAAGACACCATAAATATTAAAGCCAATCCCACAAGCCATGACAATAAACACGAATTTATGCTTGCCTGTTAATGCAGGGATGTCAATCGCTGAAACATTGGATTTAGCTTTTTGCTCAATATCGTAAATAACGCTTGCTTGAGGATTCTTTTTCACCTTAAAAGCATAGCGAGAGACATAAAAAATAGCAAAACTTAATACAAAAACATAGACAACAGCACGGAAGCCAATCCCTGAGAATAATGGTACATCAGCTAATGATTGTGCAACACCTACCGTAAAGGGATTAAGCATTCCTCCAAAAAATCCACTGGCGGCACCAAGTGTAATCATGGCTGTTCCTGTTACAGCATCAAAGCCCATCGCACGTGCAATGGCCACACCAATTGGTACGAAAATAATAGTTTCTTCCGCCATCCCCATTGTAAAACCACCAACAGAGAATAAAATCATCGATAAAGGAATCAGTAATTTCTCTCGGCCCTCTAAAGCTTTTACCCCTTTATAAACACCAGCCTCAATAGCACCTGTAGAACGAATAATACCAAATACACCACTGACTAAAAAAATGTAGAAAATAATTTGAGCCCCTTTTTCGAGACCCATTGGAACCGCTGTAAACATTTCAAAAAAGGAAACTGGCTCACTCTCAATATGATGATAGCTTCCATCTACAACGAGCATTCGCCCTTCTTCATCCTCTACACGTTCAAACTCACCCGCTGGTATAATATAGCTTGCAATACCTGCTAAAAAAATAATAGCAAAAATAATCGTATATGTATGAGGTACTTTCAACCAGCTTTTCTTCTTGACCCCCTGTTCATTTTCCATTAAACCACGCTCCTTTTTCTGATTTAGACATTAGCAGTATATTGTCGCTATTTGTCGCTAATTGAAAATAAATATACATGAGTTTAAATTTATTGTAAAGTATTAATTTTCTATTATTTCTGAAAGCACACGCTACCTTTCCTAATTAAACCTCTTGTTCCTCTCCTATAAACATAGAAAATTTTATACACATACTCAAATAATAATGGGCATTTTCAACGTTATTTTTTGTTTTCCAAAATAATAATTTCATCTTATATGACGAATTGTTTTTTATTAAGGCAGGAGCAATATGCGGCGGTGTTAGAAATGATAAAGTTTGTATGGATTGTCTTTAAATGCTTTTTATTCATGAACTTCATAAAGATCCCCTTATTAGTGGGATGAAAGACATCAAAGGTTGTAAGTAGAATGGAAAATTGTAGGTAGCTATCCATGATGAATCAAATGGACATTCTTACATATCGTTTATATTTTTTTAAAAAAATAATATTCAAAGAGTAGCAACTGTTTTAATAGTTTTTATCTCTTCGAAATAAATTTGTTATTTAGGTATTTTTGTTTGCCCTAAACAAATAAAAAAACCTTCTATCATTTATTATGATTTGAAGGTTCATACTTTCTCATTTTTTTGTAGTTTCCAATGTCACCCATACAATTTCCTCCATCCGAATGAAGAAAGGCGTACGATTTATCTCAAGAACCATATGGTCAGGTAGTATGGATAATAAAATACCTTGTTGAATATTTTTTTCTGTTTGCACAACTACTGCCTGACCAATCATCATGTTAAGAGTTTCGTATAAATATGGATTTGTTATACTTCTCGTCTGCGTCATGTTTAAGACACTCCTTCCTATAAAACTAACCATACTCTTTAGTATATGTAGGAATTATAGGAAATGTTCCATTATTTTGACTCTAGAAGAATTGTGACTGGACCATCATTAATTAGTGCTACATCCATCATGGCACCAAAAATACCTGTTTCCACATGTAAGCCCTGCTCGCGTAAAGCTTGATTAAAAGCCTCCCACAGTGGCTCAGCTGCTTCTGGTCTAGCTGCATTGATAAAACTTGGACGATTCCCTTTTTTTGCATCCCCATACAATGTAAATTGTGAGACGGATAAAATAGCGCCCCCATGCTCTAAGATCGAATGATTCATTTTTCCATCTGCATCTTCCCAGAGACGTAAATTGGCTACTTTTTTTGCTAAATAGGCAACATCCTCTTGTGTGTCTTCATGTGTGATTCCCACTAAAAGAACATAGCCATGATCAATTGCTCCTGTAACAGTTCCGTCCACTGTTACAGAGGCAGCTTTACTGCGCTGTAATACTACTTTCATGTACTAAACCCCAATTCTATATTGCCTATCAATTAGTTAATGACACGTTGCACCGAATATATATCAGGTGTTTGTTTAATTCGCTCAACTACTTTATGCAAATGTGAAATATTTGAAATAGAAATTGTTAAATGAATTGTTGCCATTTTATCACGGTCAGCACGACCACTTACTGCTAAAATATTCGTTTTCGTTTCACTAACAATTTGCATGATTTCATTTAAAATGCCAGGTCTATCAAAAGCTGAAACTTCAATATCAACAGGGTATTCCTTTTTCTCAGGAATGACACCATGCTCCCATTCTACTTCAATTAAGCGCTCCTGCTCATCCTCAATTTGAATATTTGGACAGTCCTCACGATGGACAGAAACACCTCTACCCTTCGTAATAAAACCTACAATATCATCACCAGGAACGGGCGTACAGCAGCGAGAAAGTCGAATGAGCATATTATCAATACCCTTTACAATAACACCCGATTCCGTACGTTTTTGTGGAATTGGATTTTTCATTTTTTGTTCAATTTTCTCTAGTGCTTCTTCCTGCTCACGTTCTTTACGACGTTTTTCAGCTAAACGATTTACGACCTGTTGCGCAGTAATACCATTCACACCAACTGCAGCATACAAATCTTCTTCATTCGTATAGTTAAATTTGTCGCATACCCGTTTTAGGTTTTCGGAGGACATCGTTTCCTTTAAATCGAAATCCTGAGCACGGATTTCTTTTTCAATCATTTCTTTACCTTTGACAATATTTTCTTCACGCAGGTGTCGTTTAAAGAATTGCTTTATCTTATTCTTCGCCTGCGAGGATTGAGCTATTTTTAGCCAATCGCGACTCGGACCAAAGGATTGTTTAGAAGTTAAAATTTCAATGATATCGCCCGTTTTTAATGGTGTATCAAGCGGTACCATCTTCCCATTGATTTTCGCTCCAATCGTACGATTTCCCACTTCGGAATGAACACGGTAGGCAAAATCAATAGGAACAGAACCTGCTGGCAATTCAATGACATCACCTTCAGGTGTAAAGACATAAACCATATCAGAAAATAAATCAAATTTTAAGGATTCCATAAATTCTTCTGCGTTGGAAGATTCATTTTGAAATTCTAAAATTTCACGGAACCACGTTAATTTTTGGTCGACATTCTGCTTTTGATGATCAACGTTTTTGCCTTCTTTATATGCCCAGTGCGCCGCAATCCCGTACTCTGCAATTTTGTGCATTTCCTTTGTACGAATCTGTACCTCCAACGGATCACCATATGGTCCAATAACAGTCGTGTGTAGGGACTGGTACAGGTTTTGTTTTGGCATAGCAATATAGTCTTTAAAGCGTCCTGGCATTGGTTTCCAAAGTGTATGCACAATCCCTAATACGGCATAGCAATCTTTAATACTATCGACAAGAACACGAATGGCTAATAAATCATAAATTTCATTAAACTGTTTCTTTTGTAACACCATTTTTCGATAGATACTGTAAATATGTTTTGGTCGACCATAGACATCTGCGTCAATTTCAACCTCATTCAGTTGTGATTTCATCTCAGCCATCACATTTTCTAAATAAGCTTCACGTTCATCACGTTTTTTCTTCATCAGACTGACAATACGATAATATTGTTGTGGGTTTAAATAGCGCAGTGCTGTATCTTCAAGCTCCCATTTTACAGTCGAAATTCCAAGACGATGAGCAAGTGGTGCAAAAATCTCGAGCGTCTCTTTTGAAATGCGTCGTTGCTTTTCAGCAGGTAAATGCTTTAACGTACGCATATTATGAAGACGGTCTGCTAGCTTAATGAGGATGACACGAATATCTTGGGCCATAGCCACAAACATTTTCCGATGATTTTCTGCCTGCTGCGCCTCTTTAGATAAATATTTAATTTTCCCTAGTTTGGTAACACCATCAACAAGCACGGCCACCTCTTCGCCAAATTCACGTACCAAATCATCCCGTGTAAAATCCGTATCTTCGACAACATCATGTAAAAAACCTGCCGCTACAGTTTCTGGGTCCATTTGTAATTCAGCTAGAATACCTGCTACTTGTACTGGGTGAATAATATACGGTTCACCAGAGCTACGGAACTGCTCAATATGGGCATCCCTTGCTAATTCATATGCTTTTTTCACGAATGCGACATTTTCATCATTCATGTAGGATTTGACTAACTCAAAAACGTCCTCAGGAGTCAAAATTTGCTCTTTCGCCATAACATGTCCACCTTGCTCGTCAAATTTTTCAGATTAGATATAAACTTAATTGTATAAAATATTGTGGTCTATTGTAAAGAGACTGTATCATTTAGTTTAGTTAATCTCGTGAACAGTTCGAAAAATGGAAAAAATATTCTTCTTTTTAATAAAAAAGACCCTCTGCGACTTCACGTCACAAAGAGTCCTTGTTTCGACAAATTGATTAATGTAATTGATTGTAAGCTACAGCAATTTTCGCGCCGACTACTGCATTGTTTTTCACTAATGCAATGTTGGCATCAAGACTTTTACCTTCTGTTAATTCTTTAACTTTGCCAAGTAAGAATGGTGTAACATTTTTACCGTGAATGCCATTCTCTTCAGCTTCAACTAAAGCTTTTTCAATAATGTTTGTAATAAATGCATGCTCTAATGCTTCAGACTCAGGAATTGGATTTGCGATGACAGCGCCACCTTTTAAGCCTAATTGCCATTTCGCAGATAGCATTGCTGCAATTTCTTCTGGCGTATCTAATTGGAAGTTTACATCAAATCCACTTTGACGTGTGTAGAATGCTGGTAATTCATTCGTACCATAACCAACCACTGGCACACCTTTTGTTTCAAGATATTCTAATGTAAGACCGATGTCTAAAATAGATTTTGCACCCGCACAGATAACGGCAACATTTGTTTGTGCTAATTCTTCTAAATCAGCAGAGACATCCATTGTTGTTTCCGCACCACGGTGTACACCACCAATACCACCTGTAACAAAGATTTCAATACCTGCAAGCTCTGCACAGATCATTGTCGCTGCAACTGTTGTAGCACCTAATTTTTTCGTTGCTAGTAAGTAGCCTAAGTCACGACGTGAAGCTTTTGCAACACCTTGAGCATTACCGAACATTTCTAGTTCTTCATCTGATAGACCAATTTTAATTTTTCCATCAATTAATGCAATTGTTGCTGGGACTGCACCATTCTCGCGAATAATTTGCTCAACTTCACGCGCAGTTTGCACGTTTTGTGGGTATGGCATACCGTGTGAAATAATTGTTGATTCTAACGCAACGATTGGTAGACCTTTTGCTTGTCCTGCTTTTACTTCTTCTGATAATACGATGAATTCTTTCATGTTGTTATTCCTCCATTTCATTTTTCAACAAATCTACTGATAATTCAGGTCTTACTGTATAAGGAGATGCCAATGTATTTTTTGCATTGGTTAATCCAGCATCAATACATGTCTCAAAAGATTGTCCAGTCAGCCAACTGTGAATAACAGCGCTAACAAAGGCATCTCCTGCTCCTGTTACATCTTCAATTTTGTCAATCACTTTAGCGGCAACATGACAAGGGGCAATCGTTGTAGATGCTGCATAAACGCCCTTGCTACCAGCCGTGATAATGACATGCTCCGCACCTAATTGTAGGAGCTGTTGTAAAGCTTTTTCATAATGGGTAGCGTTTTCAATTTTATGTCCAACAATCGTTTCCGCTTCATCTGTGTTACAAATAAACCAAGTTACGCCTTGTAATGTTTCAGGTAGTCGATTCATTTTTGGCGAAGATACTGGCACAATAACAAGTGGAATATCACGAGCAAGGGCTACTTGCTGGATATACGCCACTGTTTCTTTTGGACAGTTTAAATCCAAAATAAAACAGCCTGCGTTTACAAGCATTGTTTCATGTTTTTTCAACAAGCTCGGTAACAGAAGGTCGTAAACTTCCATATTTGCTACAGCTAGTGCTAGCTCACCTTGTTCATCCATGATGGCAGTATAAGAACCTGTAGAAGCCTCTGCAAGCTGCTCTACATAACGTAGATTCATAAAGGATTCCGAAGCCTCTTGGATCACTTGCCAATCAGCATCCTTACCTGCCGTTGTCAGTAACGTCACTTGGTGGTTTAATCTGCCTAAGTTTTCAGCAATATTTCGACCAACGCCACCTACACTAAAGGAAGAACTGGCAGGGTTAGATGTTCCAAATTGAACATTGCCCTTGACATGGAATTTGCGGTCTAAATTAGCGCCACCGATGCAAATAATTTCATTTTCTTCGGGTAATATATAAGCACGACCTACAATTTTTCCTTGCTTCGTTAAACTAGACACTAAATTAGCAAGCACAGGACGCGACAGATTCATTACATCTGCCATTTCTTGCTGAGACATAAACGGATTCTGGCGAATTAAAGCAAGCACCGCCTGTTCTCTTTCATTCATAGCATCACCTTTTATTATATTTGTTTATATTATAAACTTTTGTTTGCGTTATGTCAAAAGATTCTTTATTAAAAAAGTTGAACTTCATCTTACTGAGGTTCAACTTTTTTTGTTTATGCTTGCTGAGGTGTTTGTTTTTTAACAATGATGACGAATAAACTGGCCATTGCACAAAACATTCCTGCAAGAAAAAAAGCCCATGTATAAGAGTTAAAAAATTTATAAATTAACCCTCCACCATACGCTGCAACCGCCGCTCCTGCTTGATGTGAAGCAAATATCCACCCATAGATAATACTGCTTTTTTGCATACCAAAAATTTGTCGTGTAATACTGATGGTTGGTGGCACTGTAGCAATCCAATCTAGTCCGTAAAAGATCGTGAAAATCGTTAATAAAACAAATGATCCTTGTGCAAGTGCATAAGGGAGCAATAATAGAGATGCGCCTCTTAACAGGTAATACCAAAACAATAACCACCGATTATCGAAGCGATCAGATAACCAGCCAGACGCAGTTGTACCTAATAAATTAAAAATGCCCATAAAAGAAAGGAATGATGCGGCAGTGACTAAAGGAACGCCAAAGCTAATACAATAAGAAACAAAATGAGTACCAATTAATCCGCTTGTCGATAGCCCACAAATAAAAAAGCTACCTGCTAAGAGCCAAAATGCTTTAACCTTAATCGCCTCAAATAAACCTTTAAAAGCCATAGCTATTGGATTCTTCTTTTGCTGTATTTGTTGTTCCTCTATAGCCTCCTCTTGTCCATAAGGAGTTAACCCCATATCCTGAGGTCTATTTTTTATAAAAAGCGCAATCATGAAAAACATTATGATACTAAGGAGTAGCATTAATGTGATAGCCCATCGCCAAGAATAGTGTTCAATAATGATAGCTAGAACTGGTAATAAAATTAACTGGCCCGTGGCTGTACTTGCCGTTAAAATACCAACCGCTAATCCTCTGCGTTTTACAAACCAATGATTCGCAACATATGGACTAAGGACAGTTAAAAAAAGACTTGCTCCAAGACCAATAATGCCCCCCCAAATAACGATTAGCTGCCAGGATTCACTCATCAAAAATGTTAAAGTCATTCCTAATACTAAAGTTGCCATAGCACCTAGCATCATTTTCTTTAGGCCAATGACTTCAAGCAACGCAGCCATAAATGGTCCAGATATGCCATATAAAAACAAACTTACAGCAAAAGCTAAAGCAATGGTTGAACGATCCCAGTGAAATTCTTTTTCAAGAGGGTCGATAAACACGCCAGATGATGACATTGTAATTCCTGCGACAATTATCGAGAAAAATGTGACGATTAAAATAAACCAACTATAATGAACACGCTTCACCTCAACACCTTCTTTTCTTTGATAGACTACAAAACATGTATATACATGTTTAAGTCTACTTATTTCATTTATATGTATATACATGTATAATCATAGTAATCGTTCATAAAGCTGTCAAGAAGTAATTTCTAGTTATTGGGTGTATACTTATAATTAGTAGAATCCCCTTAAAGGAGTACTGTCGATGAAGAATCAACTTAAAAATATTGATTATACACAAATTTGTGTTTGTGCTAACCTTAGAAAAAAAACAAGGGTAGTCACACAATTATATGATAAGCTGCTACAGCCTACAGGTTTAAAAGTTACACAATATTCAATGCTTGCACATATTGACCTTCAACAAGCTGTCTCAATCAGCCGTTTAGGTGAAATTTTACAACTGGATCAAACCACTATAACACGTAATATTAATCTATTAAAGCAACATGGCTATGTTGAGTTAAAGCGAGATACCAATGATGCTCGTACCAAAAAAATAACGCTCACTGAAAAAGGTTTAGAAAAACTGCATGAAGCAGCACCTATTTGGCAAGGCATTCAAGATAGAATTATCGAGGATATTGGAACCGAAAAATACGCAGATTTCTACGATACCTTGCGAACAATGCAAAAAATTATTCAAGCCTATGACGAAGTATAAAAAAAGCGCCCACAGTATAGGGCGCTTTTTGCCATGCTCTTAATATTGAATAAGTGTTTTAATATTTAAATCGCCAAGCTTTTCGCGACCATTTAATTCTAGAAGTTCAATCAGGAATGCACAGCCTACTACCTGACCACCTAATTGTTCTACTAAACGAACCGTTGCTTCAACTGTACCACCAGTCGCTAGTAAATCATCACAGATTAAAACTTTTTGACCAGGCTTAATTGCATCATGATGCATTGTTAACGTATCTTTACCATATTCAAGACCGTAGTCTGCACTAATTACCTCACGTGGTAATTTACCAGGTTTACGAACAGGGGCAAAGCCAATTTCAAGTGCATAGGCAACTGGACAACCGATAATAAAACCACGTGCCTCAGGGCCAACAATAATTTCAGCGCCCACTTCTTTTGCATATTCTACGATTTGGTCTGTTGCATATTTGTATGCAGGACCATTATCCATAATTGTTGTAATATCTCTGAAGGTAATGCCCTCTTTCGGCCAATTTTCAACCGTTGTAACGTATTGCTTTAAATCCATGTTATTGCTCCTCCTACGAAACGTTATTCGTCCGCTGATGTTAAACGTTCATCAAACCATTGTTTTAATTCTATATAAGGAGCATAGACAAGCTTTTGCTCCATTTCAATCTGTTCTGAACGTTGTTTGTAAGACGGTGCCTCTGTTAGTGCTTGTTTTGGAGCATTCACGTTGACAGTCGTCAGTCCACTCTCCATTTTAACAAAATCAAGCTCAAAAAACACCTGTGTCATAAATTTTAGTGTATCTAATGGCCACCCCGTATGCTTCGCTAAATCTGCGATATGCATATCAAGCGGAAAGGCTGGTCGATTTTTCAAGAACTTATAATACCAAGCAAATTGCTCACGAGTAGGTAGACCACTGAAGTATTGCGAGTCAGGCATATAAAAATGAGCATAAATACGTGAAGGGGCTGTCTTCTGTAAAACGTCCTCTAGCTTTTGAACATTGTGTGGCAAGTCTAAGAGCACGATGTAATCACTTTGTTCAATATTTGAAAGGGCTGGGTCAACCAGTGTAATAGGTGCACCGATTAATGATTGATAATAGGTCATCGTTTCTGGACGAAAGGCGATAAACCGGGCCACGTCCTTCGGTACCGTATTCAGCCATCGAGCTGTTTGACGGATACCACGAATATCAAATAACTGCCATTCTGTAGTTTGGACATCCTCGATCATAAATTGGGCTTTTTTACGTCCCTGCCATTCGTTAATTTGCAAATCGCCTATAAAGGAAACTTTGATGCCATACGTTAATTCATCATGTAAATGCCCTTTGTTAAAACCAACACTATCCAATTTATCATAGCCGTTTGTTATTTCCATTTTAATATGATTCTCGCCCGCTCCAATTTTACGCATGGAGGCGATTTCTACATCCTCTAGCACATACACAGGCTTAGGGAAATCTGTGCCAAATGGTCCTAGTGTTGAAATTTCCTCAATAGCATCCGCTGAAATTTCGTCTATGCTGAGCGGTATATCAATATGCACTACAGGTGTTAATTGCTCCTCTGTTAAACAGGCTCTTGCCTGAGCATCTAAGCGAGTACGTAGTTCATCCACATGCTCTAATGATAGGGTCATACCTGCAGCCATAGGATGTCCACCAAAATGCGGTAAAATATCTCGATTTTTAGCTAGTTCATTATATAGATGAAAACCTTCAATACTTCGAGCAGAACCTTTTGCTATGCCCTTTTCGGGATCGAGTGACAGCACAATCGTTGGACGGTAATACAGTTCAACGAGACGTGAGGCTACAATTCCTACAACACCTGCGTTCCAGCCCTCGCCAGCAACAACAAGAACTAAGGAATTGCCGATTTTTTCATCTGCTTCAATCAGTGCGATGGCTTCATCTGTAATACTTTTCACAATATCTTTGCGCTCGGTATTGCAGGCATTTAGCTTTTTTGCCAATGCGGTTGCTTTAGCATTATCCTCCGCCATTAATAATTCGACACCAGGAGCTGCTTCACCTAGACGACCAACAGCATTCAATCGTGGACCAAAATAAAAGCCAATCGTTTCTTCTGTAATTTTCGTCTGCTCTGTACTGGCTATGTCACACATCGCTTGTACCCATGGACTAAGGGAACGACGCATTTCTTGTATGCCCCTCTTCACGAGATAGCGATTTTCATCCACCAACGGAACCAAATCTGCTACAGTGCCAATCGCCACAAATTCTATTAGATGGCTTGGTAGTTCACCATAAAGAGCATGTGCCAGCTTAAAGGCTACCCCTACTCCTGCTAGCTCGCCAAATGGATATTGCCCTTCTGGTATTCGGGGATGAAGAATAATATCTGCTGGTGGTAGCTCCTCACCTGGCTCATGGTGATCTGTCACAATGACATCCATACCAAGCTCCTTTGCTACTCGAATAGGCTCAATACCAGATATACCATTATCCACTGTAAGGATTAACTGTACACCATCTTCATAGGCCTCCCGAAATAGGGCTTCATGCGGACCATAGCCATGGATAAAACGATTCGGAATTTTAAAGGAGACGTCTGCTCCAAGATCTAGTAAAACATGTAACATAACGGTTGTGCTTGTCACACCATCCGCATCATAATCACCATACACTAAAATTTTCTCACCATTTTCTAGTGCTTGTTCAATCCGTGCTACCGCTTCAGCCATACCATGCATAAGAAATGGGTCATGGATATTTGCCTCAGTCATATTTAATAAGCTTTCTGCCTCAGCCGTTGTTTCGCAGCCTCGTGCTGCTAAAATTTTTGCTGCAATCGCAGAAAGTTGTAAGTCATTTTGTAATGCTTGTACAAGTGTCGCGTCAGGACGCTCCACCTGCCATCTTTTTTTCGATAGAATCATCTGCTCACTTCCTTACGAAAGCTATTATACCGAATTTCTATAGGTTGCGCACTATCCGTTAGATTGATAGTTTTATCCATCGATTTTTAATTTCTATTCGGTCACTTTTCCATTTCTTTCATCATCAAAAAAGCCTACTCTTCTAAAGAGTAGACTTTTCTAACATACCTTTCGAGGCGGCTACTAATGCTTCCACCGTTGCCAAATCTCCTTGATGCAATGCCGTCACAATGGCACTACCGACAATTACACCATCTCCCAAAGCCCCCATCTTTTTCACTTGCTCAGGTGTTGAAATACCAAAGCCTGCAAGCACAGGGATTGGACTTGCTTGACGTAAGCTTGCAAAATGCTGTTCTAAATTATCGGCAAAACGCGATCTTGCTCCTGTGATCCCATTAACGGTCACTGCATAAACAAAACCCTGACTAGCTGCTGCGATGCGTGCTATACGCTCTGGAGGGCTTGTCAATGAGATAAGCTGTACCACATCAATGCCATATGGATTTAATGCATCACGTAACAACTCGCTCTCTTCCAAAGGGACATCTGGTACAATTAATCCCTTAACTCCTCCAGCTACACAGGCTTGCGCAAAAGACTTTAAGCCATATGCTAATACTGGATTGAAATAAGTCATGACTACGAGAGGCACTGTTATTTCATCTCTAAATGAAGCGAGTGTTTGCAACACGTTTCTTAATGTCACACCAGCTTTGAGTGCACGTTCTCCTGCTCGTTCGATTGTTGGACCATCGGCAACAGGATCTGTAAAAGGAATCCCTACTTCAATAGCTGTTACCTCTAATTGTTGCAGTTTTAAAATAGTTGGCTTAATGGTCTCTAGCCCTCCGTCACCTGCCATGATATAAGGTATAAAAGCTTTATGGCCTTCAGCTTTTGCCTGATCGATCGCTTGCTGTAAAGTTGTCATTTTACATCCCCTCCTAGTGCTGCTCGAACTGTGTGAACATCTTTATCTCCTCGGCCAGATAAGCACACAACAATGATCTGATCTTTTGCCATGGTCTTTGCAAGTTTTGCCGTATAAGCAATAGCATGAGAACTTTCAAGTGCAGGCAGTATCCCTTCTGTTCGGCTTAATAATTTTAGTGCCTCCAGTGCTTCAGCATCTGTGATGGAGTCAAATTGAGCTCGACCAATATCATGTAAATAACAATGCTCTGGTCCTTTCCCTGGATAATCTAACCCAGCTGAAATAGAATGTGCTTCTTGAACAAAGCCGTTTTCATCCTGTAATAAATACATGTAGGCGCCATGTAATACACCTAATTTTCCATCTGCGATGGCCGCAGCATGCTTCCCAGTTTCAAGACCACTTCCTGCTGCTTCAACACCGTATAAGGCAACTGATTCATCATCAACGAATGGGTGAAACATACCGATTGCATTACTGCCACCTCCAATACAGGCAACAACTGCATCAGGTAAACGCCCCTCTTTTTGCACGATTTGCCTTCTTGTTTCTACTCCAATGACACGCTGAAAGTCCCGAACAATTTTTGGGAATGGGTGAGGACCTAAGGCAGAGCCTAAAATATAATGTGTATCCTCAACATTTGTCACCCAGTAACGTAGGGCAGCGTTCACAGCATCCTTTAATGTTTTAGAACCACTTTCCACCGATTGAACCTTTGTGCCAAGCAACTCCATACGAAAGACATTTAACTGCTGACGTTTTATATCTTCTGCTCCCATAAAAACAACACATTCTAGATTTAATAATGCACATGCAGTAGCTGTTGCCACACCATGCTGACCAGCTCCTGTTTCAGCAACGATTTTCTTTTTACCCATGCGTTTGGCTAGAAGTGCTTGCCCAATCGCATTATTAATTTTATGTGCACCTGTATGGTTTAAATCTTCACGCTTTAAATAAACCTTTGCTCCATCTAGCGCCTTCGTTAAATTTTCTGCGTAATAGAGCGGTGTTTCGCGGCCAACATAGTCTTCTAAATAATAGGACAGCTCCTCTGTAAATGCAGGGTCTAGTAATGCTTGCTCATAAGCAGCTTCTAATTCAAGCAAGGCTGTCATTAATGTTTCGGGCACAAACCGACCACCAAATTGTCCAAAACGCCCTTCTTTTGTCGGTACACTATTTGCTATTGATATTCCCATCATCTGCTCCCCCTCTTTACTGCCTGTAAAAAAGCTTGTATTTTGGTAGAATCCTTGCTTCCATCTGTTTCTACACCACTTGAAACATCCACCATAAAAGGCCCTACATCCGTAATAGCCGCTTCAATATTGTCTACATTGAGACCACCCGCTAATAGTAATTTTTCTTTGGGAATCCCTACTTGCTCAAGGAGTGTCCAATCAAAAGTGTGACCACTCCCGCCTTTAAACTCTGTACCAGGCGCGTCAAATAAGTAATAATCTACCTGATAGTTGGCAGCCGCTTGAACATCCTCTTTTTCTCGTATCGATAATGCCTTTATGGCGGGATAACCTTGCTCCTGAATAAATGCTGGCGTTTCCTCCCCATGATATTGCACATAATCTAAGGGCACTCGCTCTACTGCTTCCTTTAATTCGGCTGACGTTGGATTCACAAAGACACCTATTTTTAAAACGCCTTGTGGTACATGCTTCGCTAACTGTTGGGCTTGCTCAATGGATACACGACGTTTACTCGGTGCAAAAACAAACCCTATAGCATCTGCACCAGCATGAACAGCTGTTTTGACATGTTCTTGCTCCTGTAGACCACAAATTTTGACCTTTGTCATACCGATGCCCCCTCTTTACTTACTTGCAAATCTCGTAGTGCTTGCCCCGCATCTCCACTCCTCATTAAAGCTTCACCTACTAGGACACCACTAGCCCCCATCGAGGCTACTAGCTTCGCATCGTCCTGCGTCCATATGCCACTCTCACTAATTAATACTCGATTCTCATCAAATGGAAACACATTAGCAATTTCTCTGGTGCGCTCTAGGCTTACTTCAAAGGTACGTAAATCACGATTATTAACGCCAATTAACTTTGCATCTACCGCAAGAGCGCGTTCAAGCTCTTCACAATCGTGTACTTCCACTAAAACCTCTAGGCCTAAGCCCGTTGCATAGCTATATAAATCACGTAAGGCATCGTCTGTTAAGGCTGCCACAATTAATAAAATAATGGATGCACCTGCCGCCTTGGCAAATCGAATCTGCACTCGATCAATCATAAAATCCTTACAAAGAAGTGGGGTATCTACAGCAGCAGCAACTGCTGCTAAATCTTCAAAGGAGCCTTTAAAAAATTCCTTGTCTGTTAAGACCGAAATAGCTGCTGCTCCTGCTAGTGCATAGACTTTTGCTTGAGAAACTGGGTCTGCTCCGCCAGCTATTAACCCTTTTGAAGGGGAAGCACGCTTCATTTCCGCGATGACTTGCAGTGTATGAGCTTGACACAATGATTCAATGAACGAGCGACGTGGCGTTTCTGTAAAGTTTGCTAAAGGATCTGGCTGCTCTAATAAAGCACCTACCTCAATCTTTTTTTGCAGTAATATTTTATTGAGTATATTCATTACCCTACCTCCACTTCTTTAATTTGCATGCTATATGTTACAACCGCCTCTAATTTTTGTTGTGCTCTACCGCTAAAAATACTTTCCTTTGCCATAGCAACACCCTCTTTGATGGTTTCCGCTTGACCATAGCCAAATAAGCCGATGCCAGCATTTAATACTACTGTATCTAAATAAGGACTCCGTTCGCCAGCCAATATTTTTTGCATAATCACCGCATTTTCATCTGCATTGCCACCACGGATGGCCTTTAAAGGGGCCATTTGAAGACCGACATCTTCTGCGGTTAGGGAAAAGGGAATTAGATCTCCTTTATCTACTAAAACCAATGTATTTTGACCTGCTAATGAAGCCTCGTCTAAGCCTTGTGGTCCTGAGACGACAATGGCCCGCTCACGTCCAAGCATTTGTAAGACTGAGGCATATTCCATGACAAAATTCGGTCGATTAATGCCTGTAAATTGTGTGGATAATGGGACCGGATTTGTTAAAGGACCAACAAGATTAAAGATTGTCGGTTTTCCTAATGAACGGCGAACTTCACCAATTCTCTTTAATTTCGGATGAACATTCGGTGCATAAATAAAAGCGATTCCCTCTCTCTCTAGCAAATGGGCTGTTTGTGGGATAGAAATAGCTGTATGAATACCTAGTGCCTCTAGCACATCTGAGCTACCAGAGGAGGAAGAAATTTTACGGTTCCCATGCTTGGCAATTTTGACACCTGCCCCAGCTAACACGAAAGCAGAAGCTGTACTGATATTAAAAGTATGAAGACCGTCTCCACCTGTACCGCAATTATCCATATAGCTACCTTCTTTTACGGCTATATCAAGAGCAAAAGATCGCATAATAGTTGCTAATGCGGCTACTTCATGTGCAGTTTCTCCCTTCGTAGCTAAAGCTGTTAAAAAGCTTGCTATTTCTTCTTTAGGAGTATCATCCTGAAATAACCATTGCGCTGCCTGTAGCATTTCTTCGTACATGAGATGTGTTCCCTGCAGTACTTTCCCTTGTAATCGTTCCATTAGTTTTGCCCCCCATTGTTCACCAGTAACTGTAAAAATGCCTGTTCTTCCTCTTGCACTTGATGTAAAACGTTTTGCACATTTGTATATTTGGTAACAGTTATTGTTGCTTGCAAATGCATGGTATCCTGTTTAACTACAATAGATTGACCTGTTAAGGCAAAATCCAAATGACCATTAAATCCAATAAAGCCGAGAGCACCAAAATAACCAGCTGCATACGGATGCTCCGTTGCTGAAAGTGGGGATATGGTTGCTGCTAAAACATCCAGAGCATGAAGCATTGGTAAAAGCTTTCCTTCCACCCTAGTCGTCATGTGCAGTGCCTTTTTGGACCGCTGGATACGCATAGCCTCCATGACCTGAACAGAATCTCGGAAACAAACCGACTGTAATTCTTGCTGAATAGCCCTAACAAGAAGTGCATGTGATTGCCTAATGCTTTCATGGTTGTATAATTTACGTTCATTTTCTAGTTCTTCATTTTTTGTTTCCCCTCGCGGATATGTTCCCTCTGTAGGAGTCGCAATAACGCTTTCACCTTTTACTCGGATTAGACTTTCAGGAGAAGTACCTAACACAACATGATCGTCAAATTCAATATAATACATATAGGCTGCAGGCTTTTTTTTACGTAGCTGTCGATACAAAGCCAACGTATCACCTTGAAAATTGGCTACATTGCGGTTCGGCAAAACTACCCTTGTTATGTCATCATGTAAGTTGGCTTGCATTGTCTGTAAAACCGTTGCAAATGATTCGTTTGTTGTAGTATCAAGCGGTTGATAACGATAAGATGCTTCGTCACTGATATGCCCGTTTACTATTTGCTGAGCCAATTCTTCCAAATCAGGTTCCTGCTTTTCTGCATCTATATTTGTATGAATCAATGTCACTTCATCTGTTTGATGATCGAAGACAATAATCGTTTCATAGACATGAAAATAAGCATCAGGCAGTTCTATTTTTTTATCTACGAACATCGTTGTACCGCCAAAGCCTATATATCCAACGGCACCACCTGAAAATGGAAATTGCGTCGTATTGGAAATACGTGGCATGAGGCGTTTAAGAAGAACAAAAAGTTCCCCTTGATGCACGTATGTTTTTCCTGTTTTATAGGAAACCTCTTGGATTTCTTGGCCCACACCTTTATATGTTTTTCGTGGATTAGCACCAATGAAGGAAAATCTTCCAGCTCCTTCGTGTTGGGCAGAACTTTCCAATAAAAATTTATGTTTTCCCTGTAAACGCCTAAAAATCAAAATAGGTGTTAAAGAATCGCCATTGATCGTTTTCATTTTTGTTCTTGAACTCGTTATTTGCATAGCTATTTTGCTCCTTTTTCAAAGATTCCTTTAGCTAATGTCTAGACGAATGCTGAATGAAAATAAAAAAGCCCTCTGCAAAAAGGATTATTCCTAATTGCAGAGGACGATTATGACCGCGTTGCCACCTCATATTAGAGCATATGCTCTCACTTTTGTGCTTTACATCATGGGTATGGTAAACCATACCATGAAAGCACCCCTATAACGTGGGGAATCACGTTCGCTTTTTTATAAGCGACTCTCATAAGTCCATTCACATAAGCTGTAAATCAGTTTACACCAGCCACTGACTCTCTTTATTACACACTTAGGCTACTACTCTTATTCAACAATTTCTCAGCTATTCTCATCTAAACTCAGCTCATCTGTTCTGCGGCTGACCTCGCTCCCGAGATCTTCTACCTTGACCGAACAAAAAGTTAGCCTTAATTCTATGCCAATCCAATACTATTGTCAATCAATTCTGACGAAAAAAGTTGAAATTCCTATTTTATCAGAAGAATCAAAAGTAGGTATATTATCCTTCTATAAAAACTTATTGGAGAACAAGATTTCCTACGATTGAAAATTCCTTGACTATTGACCATGTAAATATATCAAGTTATAGTAATTTCAGAACATCAATTTTTTCCATATAATAAAAGAAAGTAGGAAGTTTATGTCCGTTCGCAAAAAATTAAATATAGGATTCATTTCCTTAACATGTTTACTTTTTATCTCAAGCATCGTATCATTTATTCAATTTAAAACAACACAGAATGATTTAGAAGAAGTATTGAAGCATCGGATGGTGCAAATCCAATTAACAGATAAAATCCAACAACAACTTGCGTCTCAAGGTTTATTTTTACGTTCCTATATTTTAAATAAGAAGGACGATACAGCTAAGGCCAATTTAGAGCGCTATGAAAAGTTGTTACCTGAAACAGTTCATGAACTTTCTACTATTGTTCGATCAGATTATACAAAAAATATTATGCAGCAAATCACGGAATTGCAAAAAGAGTTACTATCAAATTCACAGAAAGCTTTACAAGCGTTTAATAGTGGCAACACGGATCTAGCACTCTCAATCATCAATAATGATGTTACAAAATACAATAAGGACATTTTTAAGTTAACAACTGAATTATTAGCTTATCACGATGAACAGCTTCAAAATGTTGACCAATCTGTTAATCAAACCGTTTCACGCGCTATTATCATTACTATTAGCCTTTTCCTTGCAAGTATTATTATTGGTTTATATTTTATGCATATGGTCAAAGCCTCCATTGTCCTGCCCCTACGCAAGGTTATTGGAGCAGCAGATACATTAGCACAAGGTGATTTAACAATTGCTGAGCTTGACCATCAATCCAAAGATGAGATCGGTACACTTGCCAATGCAGTCAATACATTAAAACAAAATCTAGCTGGTTTAATGACTAACATTCAAGATCGTGCATCCCATCTATCGGCTGTTTCAGAAGAGCTTTCTGCTAGTACAGAAGAAGTAACAGCAACTTCTGATAATATTGCTCAACGAATTCAAAATAATGTAACACATATCACTTCTTCTGCTAGTGCCTCTCAGCAAAGTGCTGTGGCAATGGATGAAACTGCATCAGGTGTCCAACGCATTGCGGAGGCGACTCAAAGTCTTCATCATAATGCAGAAAATCTGACTCAGCTTGCCCATACAGGTGGTGCAACGATTGCAACAGCAAAAGAACAGATGAATATGATCGCACTAGCAACTTCTGATATTGCAACATTAACGCAAAAACTAAGTAAGCAATCAGAAGAAATTGGACAAATTACAACAGTGATTACAGCAATCTCAGAACAAACAAATTTACTCGCACTAAATGCAGCTATTGAAGCTGCAAGAGCAGGAGAACATGGGAAAGGCTTTGCAGTCGTAGCGGATGAGGTACGAAAGCTTGCTGAAGAATCGAATCAATCTGCCAATCAAATCGTTGCTATTACAAAAGAAATTCTAACAGATACACAAAATGTTGCAGCATCAGTAAATAATGGTTTAGCTTCTGTAAAGGATGGTGTAGCCAAAATTCATGAGGCTGGAGATGCTTTCTACTCCATCACCTCTGCTGTTGCTGCATTCACAGAGCAAATTGAAGAAATTTCTGCCACATCTGAAGAAATCTCTGCTAGTGCAGAGCAGGTTGCAGCTTCTGTCACGGAAATTGCCAATGTTTCTAACGAATCAGCAACGAATTCTCATATGATTGCAGAATCTGTTGACGAGCAAGTTGCGACCATGCAGCAGGTAAATACTGTCGCAGAAGAATTAAGTGAAAATGCGCAACAGCTACAAGGCTTAATCCAGCAATTTAAATTGTAAATACTATATGAAAAATCTGCTGCTTTTTATAAAAGGCAGCAGTTTTTTTGCATGAAAAAAGCAGAGAATAGAAAACCATATGTTTTCCATTCTCTGCTCATTATATTATACAGTAGGCTCGTCTGTACCCCATTGTTTCTTCTCTTTTTTACGTAGCTTCCCATCTGATTTTTTCATTTCACGAATTTTTAATGAATACCAGATTTGAGCTGCGATACAGATTGAAGAATACATACCTGTAATCAAACCAATCAATAACGCGATAGAGAAGTTTTGAATAGATGGTGCACCAAAAATTAATAGGGCTACAACAACGATAATTACAGTTAATACTGTATTAACCGAACGACCCATTGTTTGGCGTAGCGATT
Source organism: Lysinibacillus sp. JK80 (assembly GCF_027557635.1). Lineage (NCBI taxonomy): Bacteria > Bacillati > Bacillota > Bacilli > Caryophanales > Bacillaceae > Lysinibacillus > Lysinibacillus sp. JK80. Next base: position 3,159,831 of record NZ_CP058997.1, read on the forward strand.
TATTCACGATATTCGCCAATACTTCACGGTCATTAATGGTATCATAACGATCTAAGTTTTCCCGCATACGGTCAAAGGTAACAATCGTATCATTGATGGAATACCCAACAATTGTTAATACAGCCGCAATAAACGTAATATCTACTTCTAAACGCATGAAGCTAAAGACGGCAACAATTAAGAATACATCATGCAATAATGAAACAATCGCACCTATACCCATGCGCCATTCAAAGCGAATTGCTACATAAATGATGATCCCTATTGCTGCAAGAGAAAGAGCCTTAATCGCATTTTTTACAAGTTCCTTACCAACTGTAGGCGATACGGTACTTACTGCTGGTTCATGACCATATTTTTCGCCAGCTTCTTTTTTAAATTCTATAATTTCTGCTTGTGTAAGGTCATCTTTATAGCGAATGACTGCTGTATTACTTTTCTCACCAGAGAGTATGATATCTTCTGATGAAAAATCAATGCTATCTAGATATTTGGATACTTCTTCTTTTGTTAATGTTTGGTCCGATTCAATTTGGACACGAGTACCGCTTGAGAAGTCAATACCTAGGTTGAGGCGGAAAATACCAAGAACCACTAAACCAGCCACTAAAATGGCTAATGAGAATGTATAGAATTTCTTACGGTTGTGAACAAAGTCAAATCGATCGAATTTCGTTGATAAATCTAATGTACCAATATTTTCATCTAAACTATGCTGTTTTGATTTTGCAATACCAAACCATGCTGGACTGTTGAAATAGCCACTGTTTACAAGTAGTCCTAATAGGACACGTGAGCCCCAAACTGCTGTTAAGAAGCTCAATAAAATACTAATAATTAAAGTTGTCGCAAATCCTTTAACAGAGCTTGTTCCCCATTGGAACAATACTGCTGCAGCTAATAAAGTTGTCAACTGCGCATCGACAATGGCTGATAAAGATTGTTTAGAACCAATTTGGAAGGCTTGTTTAGCGGAATAGCCCACTCGCAGCTCTTCACGTATACGTTCTGCCGCTAAAATATTGGCATCTACTGCCATACCTATACCAAGTACAATGGCCGCAATACCTGGGAGTGTTAATACCGCATTAATCCAGTCAAAGACTACTAATACTAGGAATGTAAACACAACCAGTGAAATGATGGAAATAAAGCCTGGTAAACGATAGTAGAATAGCATAAATAAGAAAATAACTACTACGCCGACAATACCAGCAAAAATAGTACTTTTCAGTGCTGCATCACCAAATTGAGCACCAACAGAAGTTGAATAAATTTCATCTAGCTTTACAGGCAATGCCCCAGCATTTAAAATATCTGCTAAATTTTTTGTTTCTTCAACAGAGAAATTACCGCTAATCATAACATCTGTTGTATTTAATGTTTGACTAACTGTTGCTGCAGATGCATAGCGAGGCTTTGCTTTTTGTGATTCCGCTTTATAGGAATCGACACCCTCTTCAAAGTCTAACCATACAACCAGTAAATTTTGACCTGCGGGTTTTGCTGCAATTTTACTTGTTATATCAGCAAATTTTTTCGCATCTTTTAAAGTTAAGGATACAATCGGACGATTTTGTTGGTCAAAAGAGCCTTTAGCACCGTTAGCTTTCAAATCGTCTCCATCTAATAATAAATTATCATCAACATCACGGAATGTTAAATTCGCAGAAGTAGACAATAACTTACGTGCCGATTCCTGATCCTCAACACCAGCTAATTGCACACGAATACGATTTTTGTCCTCAACCTGAATACTCGGTTCACTAACCCCCATCGTATTTACACGTTCACCAAGTGCAGTGGATGTTGCTGTGACAATTTCTGGTGTAATTTTTTGTCCTTCTTTTAATTCATTTACCTCGTAAAGCACTTCAAACCCGCCCTGTAAGTCAAGACCAAGCTTGATGTCCTTTAAGACGCCGTTTACAGTCGTACTAATACCTGCTGCCAATAGCACGATAATCAGTAGGAATGCAACTATACGACTTTTTAGTTTCATCAATAAATCCTCCTCGAATTGGTGTAAGGGCTGTCCTTACACGCCAAACAAGTAACTAGCAATACCTTTTGAAACGTTTAATCCTCCTTTTCATCTAGAATCGTGTTACCTGTGCTTCAAAAAGGTTGCTTTACTTATTTCAATCGTTCATAACGCGCAAGTTTATCTTAGTATTATTAGGTACTAGCCTTCTAAATGTCAATAAAAGCAATGAAGACTTATGTAAGTAAGAACTTATTCAAAATAAAAAAAGCGCAACACACTTATTATGAAACAGGTTGCGCTTGGTGTCAATTCAACACGTATAGGATTCTTAGAATTATTGTAAAATTTGACACATCATTGATTACGTTCTGACTGGACCAAGCAGTAATTGTAACTCGTCTGTATTGACCTCTTCAAACCAATTATTACTTTGTAAAAACTCTACTTGATTAAATGAGACGATATCAGATGGTGATACCGAAAAAATGGTAGAAATGACTTCATGTAAACGTAGTTGCTCAACTTTCTTTTTACGCCATTTTTTTTCAATACAGTAGCGCCAGAGTTCTTCGGCTGTAATAGCATTATATTGATAATGCTGGAACTCTGCTATCTTACTATCAATTGCCGGACGAATCTTTTCAAATAGTTGCTCATATTGCATACTCATTTTGAATCATCTCCAATCAAAGTCGTAACGTAAGACATGCTTGCATACAAATAGTGTAAATGAATTTTTGCGGCTTGAGAAGGGACGGATGGCATGAGTTCTTTTGTACGAGGTACATTATTTTTAATGTTTGTGATTTTTTTATCTAAACTTTTTGGCTTCTTTTATAGAATGCAATTTATGCGGATTGCTGGTGAAGAGGCTGTCGGTATTTATATGACCGTCTATCCAGCGTTTATTTTCTTCATCTCACTCATTCAACTAGGACTACCTATCGCTGTGGCTAAAATAGTGGCTGAATTACTAGCAAAAAATAAACGTGAGAACATCTTTGGTGTCATGCGTACAGCTATTCTTTGGTCATTCATTGGCATGATCATTTTTATGCCACTCGTTGCACTAACAATACCATATATTTCAACAACTCTATTACATAATGAACAGACAACATTTACACTATGGATTGCACTCTTTGCTGTACCAGTATCAGTTGGATCTGGCTTATTACGTGCCTATTTACAAGGTGTTGCAAAGATTACACCGACAGCATGGGCACAAATGATCGAACAAATTGTACGTATTAGCTTCATTACTTTAATGCTACCCTATGTGGCTAATTACAATAATGCTGCTGTCACGGCTGCGGCGGCAATGGGCATTACACTGCTAGCCGAAGTTGTAGCATTCTTGTATTTATGGCTACACTATATCGTTTCCAAAAAGAAATTACTGACACGAAAAACTAAAATTGAAGGGTATCCTGCATCACCAATGTTACGTATTGCCCTTCCCTCTGCAGGCAGTAAGCTTTTTGGTTCTTTCACTTGGTTTTTAGAGCCGATTATCTTTTTAAAAGCTTTAACTGTGGCCGGTTTAACCGCTTCTGCTGCCACTATTTTATATGGTGTCATCTCCGGTGTTTTGGTGCCATTACTGTTATTTCCTGCATTTGTATCAACAGCCTTATCGATTGTGCTCATTCCAGCTGTTAGTGATGCCGTCGCTCGTCAGCACATCCCGCTATTACAGGAACGAATTTCAGTGTCCCTAAGATTGTCTTCGCTAGTGGGTTGCTTTGCTGCTACGTATTTCTTTGTGCATGGAGATGAATTAGCGATGAAGCTTTTCCATTTAGAAGAAAATCGTGGGTACGTTAAAATTTTAGCACCTATTTTTTATTTTTATTATATTCAAAGTCCTCTACACTCCATCTTACAGGCAATTGGTGAGGCAAGAGCTGCCATGATGAACTCCATCTATGGTGGGCTAGGTAAACTTTTCGTGATGTTTGTACTTGCCTCTCAACCAGGTATCCAAGAAAAAGGAGCCGTTGTAGCTATTGGCTTTGGGGTATTACTAACGTCATTCTTGCATATAGCAACAGTTAGACAACGTAAAAACCTCCGTGCTGGCTTCAGAATGTTTGTCGTGCCTTATAGTTGTTTTATTGCTGTTTGCGTCGCCCAGTATTTCCTTATTCCAATACTATCACTACCATTTATTTTAAGTAGTGGTGTGACATTATTTTTGCTATTTACCTTTTTATTATTTACCAATCAGTTGCGTATTACAGATTTCCGTTACATTAAAAAATTGGCGAAGAAAGTCTAGGATTCCTTTAATTGAATATGCAGCTTATTGTCTTCCCAAATACAAAAAAATACTGTTTCACTGTCAGTAATATTATTTTTTGCTAGCTCACCCTTTAGCCAATCCACATCTTTATGCATGGTAAATAAATGTCTCTCTTGGATATCACCGTCGATAATCAATGGATACACAAAGGCTTTTTCATCTTTTTTATAGACAGAAAGATTGCCTGAAGGCTCTAAATACGCAAAGGCTACATCTGTCACAGATGCAATTCCGTTTTCTCGTAATTGCTGACATAAATCATCTAAATTATAGCGGTGTTTTCTCATCTCACTCTCTAAAATAACACCGTCTTTTACTAATAAAGCAGGGTCACCATCCACTAGGTCACGTATTTTTTTGAACTTTAATGACAAAAAGGCACTTAATATTTGAATAAAGAGCAAAATAATGATAGGTAGTATGGCATTAAAGAGAGGATTTTTATAATCGTCTAGCGCAAAGGCCGCTACTTCTGCAATTAATACAAATACGACCAAATCGATGACTGATAATTCACCTACTTCTCGTTTACCCATTAAACGGAAAACGATGATGATAAACACATACAAAAAGCAAGTTCTAAAAATAATATGGTAATATTCTTCCATATAAACACCCCCATACTATCAAGGTGACCTTACTTATTGTTTTTTATACAGTTTTCAAGGAATAGTCCCTACTTGTTCGTACACACTAACATAGAGCTTAGATGCTTATCACAATAAACATGCAAACAAGGTGAGGACATGACAAAAAAAATAATCGTTTTCGTTTTTGTTTATATCCTTTTTCTTATTAGACCTTATCCTATTTACGGGTATCAAGAACAGGAAATACCTATTCTTATGTACCATCATTTAGAGGACAATATAAACAATACTACAGTTATTTCACCCAAAAGCTTCGAAAATCAAATGAAATTACTTAAAATGGAAGGCTATCAGGCCATTTCTGCTCAGCAATTATATGATTACTTAAACGACCAAGCGCCGTTACCTCAAAAGCCCGTGTTAATTACTTTTGACGATGGGTATTTTAGTAATTATGAAAAAGCTTACCCGATATTGAAAAAATATGATATGCATGCAGAAATCTTTGTGATTGCAAGCCGAATCCTAGAGATGAATGGAAACAATTACTATCAAAATGAAACAGCAAAGATGAGTTGGGATCAATTAAAGGAAATGAAGGATTATATTACAATCCAGAGTCATACTTGGGACTTACATTATAAATTACCTTCAAAAAATGGTAAACTAAATGGCGCAGTATTTGGTCCTAGTATTGTAAATGGGCAACTAGAGAGTCAGGTTGAATATGAAGAAAGGGTAAGAAATGATTTTATTCATTCAAGAAAAATAATCAAAGAAAAGTTAGGATATGAACCAATAGCAATAAGCTATCCTTATGGGATTTACTCACCCTCCACCATCAAATTAGCCAAGGAAGCTGGCTTTAAGATGGCCTTTGTCATACAAAATAAACATGTGAAAAAAGGCGATTCCCTATTTACGTTAAGCCGAATAACGATTAATGGCAATGATACTGGTGAGGCATTCATTCATAAATTAAAAACTACAACTGCAAAAAACATCTAAACACTGCCTTCTAATATTGTATAAAAAAGACTTACAATATAGCTATCGCCTATTGTAAGCCTTTTCTTCTTTGTTACTGATTGTCATTGACAATTCGTCCAATTGCTTGACGGTCAAATTTCACTCGTACATTGTCAGCAATTTTTAATGTCACTGCTGTGTCTTCAATTGCATCAATAACACCGTGTAAACCACCAATCGTAATGACTTTATCTCCACGTTGCAAACTACTTTGCATATTTTGTGTTTCCTGCTGTCTTTTTTTAGCTGGACGGATTAAGATAAACCACATTGCAACGAACATTAATAATATTGGTGCTAATCCTAATAATTGATCCATAATAGCATCTTGCCCCCTTTCCAAATCTCACTTTTTTAGTATAGACTATTCCACCATTAAAAAGCGATGGACAAGCCCAAAAATTTTCTCAATTACTAATATTTTTTCTATGATTGACAATATTTTGCTAGAAATATTCACTTTTTACAAAGTTTTGAATGATTTGCAAAACTATTGCTATTGATTATGGACATTAGGGGATGCCTAATGTCCTTTTTTAATTTAGCGCATGTAATGATCCTATTCGTCTAGTTTAAAAGTTTTTTGCATCTGGCCCATTAAAGCCGTATTTTTCAAAGAACTCTTCACGGAAATCACCAAGGCGATCTTGACGAATTGCCTCACGTACTTGCTCCATCAATTTTAATAGGAAGTGTAGATTATGATAGGATGTTAAACGAATACCGAACGTTTCTTCCGTGCGAATAAGGTGACGAACATAGGCACGAGAATAATTTTTACATGTATAGCAGTCACAGTTCGGATCAATCGGCCCAAAGTCACGTGCATATTTTGCATTTTTCACTACTAGACGTCCTTCTGATGTCATCAGTGTTCCATTACGTGCAATACGTGTTGGCAGTACACAGTCAAACATATCGATCCCACGAATTGCCCCATCAATTAAAGAATCTGGTGAGCCAACACCCATTAAATAACGAGGTTTATTTTCAGGCATCATTGGCGTAGTAAATTCTAAAACGCGGTTCATCACATCTTTTGGTTCTCCAACGGATAATCCACCAATTGCATAGCCTGGGAAATCTAGTTCTACTAACGCTTCTGCTGAGCGGCGGCGTAAATCTTCGTACTCTCCACCTTGAATAATGCCAAATAAACCTTGCTCCTCTGGACGCTGATGTGCTTCCTTACAGCGTTTTGCCCAACGAGTTGTTCGATCAACTGATTTCAGCATATAGTCATGTGTCGCAGGATACGGTGGACATTCATCAAAAGCCATCATAATATCAGAGCCTAAATCATTTTGAATTTCCATTGCCTTTTCTGGGCTCAAAAATAATTTATCTCCATTGAGGTGATTACGGAAATGAACTCCTTCCTCCTCAATTTTCCGGAATTGACTAAGTGAAAATACTTGGAAACCACCTGAATCCGTTAAAATTGGACGATCCCAGTTCATAAATTTATGAAGTCCGCCTGCTTCTTTGACAATATCATTACCTGGACGAAGCCATAAATGGTACGTATTGGACAGAATAATACCGGCATTCATCTCTTTTAATTCTTCTGGTGACATGGTCTTCACCGTTGCTTGTGTGCCAACAGGCATAAATGCTGGTGTTTCAAAGGAGCCGTGTGGTGTATGGACGATGCCAAGACGTGCTCCTGTTTGTTTACATGTATGAAGTAGTTCATATCGAATTGCTGGTTGTGTCATAAAATAAATAATCCTTTCTTATCTGAAGTAAAAACAGTACTCCGATTTTATCCACTATTATTTTTTGGGACGTATAAACATAGCATCACCAAAACTAAAGAAGCGATATCTTTCTTCTACAGCTTGCTGATAAGCACTTAAAATGGTCTCACGAGTGGCTAGCGTACTAACAAGCATGACTAGTGTTGATTTTGGTAAATGGAAGTTTGTGATTAACCCATCCACCACCGTAAAATTGTAGCCTGGATAGATGAAAATAGACGTCCAACCTTGTTCTGCTCGCACTTCTCCCTCATATTTAGAACCAATTGTCTCTAATGTACGAGTAGAGGTTGTCCCAACAGCTATTACCTTGCCACCGTTACGCTTTACGCGATTAATTGTATCTGCTGCTTGTTCTGTAACACTATAGAATTCCGCATGCATTTCATGGTTCTCAATCGAGTCTACACTAACGGGACGGAAAGTGCCAAGACCGACATGTAGCGTAATAAAGACAACCTCTACGCCTTTAGCCTTCACTTGAGCTAATAGCTCCTCTGTAAAATGCAGCCCAGCTGTAGGCGCTGCAGCAGAACCACGCTCTTTGGCATAAACGGTTTGATAACGATCCTTATCCTCAAGTTTTTCACGAATATAGGGAGGTAATGGCATTTCACCAAGTTGCTCTAATATTTCATAAAAAATACCATCATACTGAAATTCAAATGTACGTCCGCCATGTTCAAGCTCACCTGTACATGTAGCTGTTAATAAACCGTCACCAAATGTGATGACTGTTCCTACTTTTACACGCTTTGCCGGTTTTACAAGTGTTTCCCACTCATCTGTACCAGCCATTTGCTTCAGTAGCAATACTTCTATATGTGCACCGGTTTCTTCTTTTACACCCATTAAACGAGCAGGTAAAACTCTTGTATCATTTAGTACAAGACAGTCTCCAGCATGTAGCTCGTCTAATACATGGGCAAAATGGTGGTGCTCCACTTTATTTGAGCCCGGTGTCACGACCATTAATCGACTTGCTGTACGATCCACTAATGGTGTTTGGGCAATAAGCTCCTCTGGTAATTCAAAATCAAAATCTTCTACACGCATGAAAATAACTTCCTTCTTTATGTTTGTTGGGGATACTCATATCCAAAATGTTCGTAGGCTAAATGTGTGGCTACTCTTCCTCTCGGGGTACGTTGAATAAGGCCAATTTGCATCAAATAAGGCTCGTATACATCTTCTATCGTAACCCGTTCCTCACCAATTGATGCAGCAAGAGTATCTAAGCCTACTGGGCCTCCTCGGAATCGCTCAATCATATTGGTTACAAGTTTATGGTCAATATGATCAAGCCCTCTAGGATCTACTTGTAACAGCTCTAATGCTTGCTGTGCAAGACCCTCCGTTATCATACCATCTCCAAGCACTTGTGCATAATCTCGCACTCGTTTCAATAAACGATTGGCAATTCGAGGTGTTCCACGTGAGCGTCTCGCCATTTCCATTGCTGCTACTTGCTCTATTTCTACCTCAAATAAATGTGCACTTCTCACAACAATTTCAGCAAGCGATCGGTCATCATAATATTCTAGGCGCAGCAACACACCAAAGCGATCTCTTAGAGGAGCTGATAAAGCACCCGCTCTTGTTGTTGCACCTACAAGGGTAAAGGGAGGTAAATCAAGTCGTACAGAACGTGCTTCAGGACCTTTTCCTACCACAATATCTAAGCAGAAGTCTTCCATTGCTGGATATAATACTTCTTCAATAGCACGGGGCAGTCGATGAATTTCATCAATAAATAAAACGTCCCCAGGCTCTAGTGAACTTAAAATAGCTGCCAAATCTCCTGGACGCTCAATCGCAGGGCCACTTGTCATGCGTACGTTAACATTCATCTCATTTGCGATAACAGCCGCTAAGGTCGTTTTACCAAGTCCTGGAGGTCCATATAACAACACATGATCTAAACTTTCTTGGCGAAGCTTTGCCGCTTCAATGAATATTTGTAAGTTTTCCTTTACCTTATGTTGCCCAATATACTGTGCTAATTTTTGAGGACGTAAAGATAACTCAAACTGCTCATCATAGCTCCCTGCTTCACTTGCCATCATACGTTCAGACATGCACCTTTCCTCCTTTCCTTATTTTAATTTTAGCAGTAGTTGCAATGCTTGTTTCATAAAGGCATCTGTCGTTTCAAGTTTATCGTTATCCTCTAGCTGTGGTTTAATTTTTTCTAGCTCTTTTTCAGAATAGCCAAGAGCCATTAAGGCAAGTAAGGCTTCTTCTAATTCGTGTTTATAGGCATGCACACCAAACAAAGGTAATTCATCTTCTGCACTAGGTAATTCAAGTGTATCTAATAATGAACCAAGTTTACCCTTCAAGTCGAGGATCATTTGACGTGCTGTTTTTTTACCAACTCCAGGGAACTTCACTAAAAACGCTTCGTCCTCCCGCTCAATTGCGCTAATAACCTGTTGTGGATTACCTGTAGCTAAAATCGCTAAAGCGCCCTTTGGTCCTATTCCTGACACTAAAATAAGCTTACGGAATAACTCACGCTGATCTAGGTTAGGGAAGCCATATAAAACTTGCGCATCCTCTCGCACATGCAAATGAACATATATCTGTTGCTCAAGGGCAGATGTTCGAAAAGCAAATGGATTGGGCGTATTAAGTTGCCACCCAATCCCCTGTTGTTCCAGCACAATAAATTCAGGTGTAATACGAGTAATTTGTCCTTTTAAATAATCATACATCTATAATCCCTCACAATCATCGTCTTCGATTATAGCATATAGCGAACGAATGCTCGACAAAAAGTAGCGTCTAAACTCCATTCGCAGACAAAAATGACCGCCAATTGACGGTCATTTCTTGACAAATCTATCAATATCGTACCACAGTTTTGGCCAGTAGGTGAGGGCTCGTTTTGTAAATGGTACTAAATAATCTAAAAATACTAGCTGTTGCTCTAGTGGTAAATCTATAGCAAACAGCCATTCTCGTAATAACTCATTCGGGTATTTCAAGCGATGAAGCTTTCTTTTATCCAGTCGTTTCAGCTCAGGTAACTCTGCAAAAATCTTTCCAAGATCATAATCTACAGCAGGTAACACACGATGTAACCATAAAATATACTCGTCATCCGCTTCACCAAGGTGCGCTAAATCAAAATCAATTAAACGTAATTGTCCATCGGAGCACCATAAAAAATTATGATGAACTACATCCCCATGCAATAGCGTAATCTCTTTTTCAGGTGCATCTTCCAATGCAATCAATTGTAATGACTTATCACTATAATGCAATATTTGATCAATTTCTTCTTTCGTTAAAAATGTTCGAAACTCATTTCTTCTACTTTTAAAACGCATATGACGCATTTGCCATTTTAAAAGCTGTGAGTAGGTATGCAAGCCTGGCACGCGCTGCCAAGCAATCTTTTTATGTGTGTCATGTAAAGCGATTAGTAGTCTAAGAGATTCCTTACGATCTTTTTTATGTGCAAAGTTAGCACCGTGGCTTCCTTCTTGCCACATTTGCACAATTAACTGCTCATCATCGCTCTGAACTAATGGTAGGATCAAAGAAGGTTCCATACGTCCTAATTGGCGATGAATGGTTCTTACCTTCTCCGCAATTTCCACTTGCTTTGCACGTTTGACAAAATAATTTTTCGATCGATATTTATATTTCCAAATATTTGGCTTTACTTCTTCTACAATATACGCTTTTTCACCATCGATAAGGCGTCATCCCGCCTGGGAAATAATGCGGAGACATCCAAGGACCTGCTGCTGATGGGCATGGTGGTGGACAATGTGTCGGACATGGTGGTGGCGGGCAATGACAAGGGTCCATTTGCCAATTTGGCATCATCATTGGTTGTGTGCCACAGCCACAAGATTGACCCATGTTCATATCAGGCATCATCATTGGTTGTGTGCCACAACCACAGGATTGCCCCATATTCATATCGGGCATCATATCCATTTGTGGCTTTTGGTGATCTTGCGTATGGAAGAATGGTGATGTGGACTCTAAAAAGTCTTCCATTCCACCTACTTTATGATCTGGCATGTCATAGGACATTGGCTGCTGTGGCATCGTATAATGCTCAACCTGCGGCTGCATTGGCATCGGCCACCACATCTGATGATAGATTGGCTGATGGCAACTTGAACAATGTGGTACGGCAGGCATTTGTGGCATGATATGCATTGGTGGATGTGGTGCTGGTTGTGGCATTGGCATTGGCTTTGGTTTAGCTACAGGCGGTGGTGGCGGTGTAGGTGCTGGCGGTGGTGGTGGCTGTATTTGTACAGGTGGTGTTGTAACATTTTGCTCCATTTGTGGCATCACCAATTGCTGGTGCCAATTCATTTCCACAGGCTGCGGTACCCACATCGGCTGTTGTGGCATCTGCATTGGCATTGGCATCGGTATTGGTATCGGTATCATTTGTGGTTCTGGCATTGGCATAGGAGCTGGTGGTGGCGGTACAATTGGCGGTGGTGGTGGCATTGGTCGCTGTACCTCTTTTTTAGGACTTTCCTTTGGTGTCTCCTTATGCACTTGTGTTTCCTTTTTCGGCATTTCTTTATGTGAATCTCTATGCGGCTCTTTGTTTATTTTTTCAGGCAATATAATTTCCATGCCTGGAACAATATAATCTGGGTTGGCAAGATGGACATTGAGCCGCTTCAAATCTTCAAACGAAATGCCGTACTCTTTCGCAATCTTCCACAAGGTATCTCCCTTTTGAACAATATGAATACGCAATTTTTTCCTCCCTTCCTCTCTACGTATCATATGTTCAATGTTTCATTTGGATACAAAAATTTCAGCAAGTTAGAAAAGCTTCATGGTACACTAATTCATAAGGAACGCTGATTCCTTTATTACGAGCAGGGGTGATCTCTTATGAAAAAAATGTTAGGCGAAGAACGCCGACTGCAACTATTAGCGCAATTAAAAAAAAATAAAGCACCTATAACTGGGACAGACTTAGCAAAGTTCGCCAATGTTTCTAGACAAGTAATCGTCAATGATATGACTTTATTAAAGGCAAGAAATGAGCCCATTATTGCCACAAGCCAAGGTTATCTTTATATGCATCAAGAACAAATACAGCAAACCGTTGAACGAACATTCCCTTGCTTGCATACATCAGAGCAGACGGAAGATGAATTAATGACGATTGTAGACTGTGGCGGAACCGTCAAAAATGTCATTGTCGAACATCCAATATATGGTGAACTGACAGCCTCTATCATGGTATCCAACCGCCATGAGGTGAAACAATTTATCGAACGTGTGAATGCCACACAGGCCAACTATTTATCTGCTCTCACTGGCGGCATCCATCTACATGTCATCACAGCACCCTCTGTTGAAGTTTTAACATTAATTGAGCGAGCTTTACAAAAAAAGGGCTACTTAGTGTCAGATCAATGAATAGTAAAAGCACCGTCTGAAAAATTGATTTCAAACGGTGCTTTCTGTTTTTTAATGCTGGTTTTGTCTCGTTAAGCGCGGGCTTCCGTCCGCAGCTATTGTATTGTTCCTTTAAAGGCGAGTATTTCCCTATCAGGAAAGAAATCTTTGACGTTGAGCAGGCGTAGGCAATAAGCATTCACTTTTTTTTCCAAACAAACGATAGCGTTGCTTTGCAAATAATCGATATAATGCATTGCGAATAAATGGTGGTACAAGAATGAAGGCGTAGAAACAAGGCCACAATCCATCAAATTTACGGCAAATGTTTAACGCAGCGGTAGATTCAACAGACACTTTCCCTTGTTCAATAAGAATTACACTATCTATATTCTTTGGTATATGATATTGAGTGAGAAGCGATTGACCAGCCTCGCTTTGCAGCGATGCAAATTGAAAATAGCCAGCTTGATCATGTTTGATGATAAATTGAACAGTGCTATCACAAAAATTACAGACACCATCGAATAAAATAATCCCACCCATCTTCTTTCCTCCTCCTTCACATTACTATGCTTCGTCTGATGTTACATAAGTAAAATAGGTACCCAGTGACTTTACTTTGCAGCCTAGCGCAGCTAATTCTTCCATTGCCCCACGCATCATCGGTTCCTTTTCATCTGCTAATACATCAATCATAAAGAAATAATCACCTAATCCAGTTTTTAATGGACGTGATTCGATTTTACTTAAATTTAGCTGACGCCATGCAAAAACAGAAAGCACCTGATGTAATGCACCTGAACGATCTGTTGGTAAGGTAATCATAAATGTTGTTTTTGCTTGCCCATCTGATAGCTCTTGTGGCAATCGTTTATTTTGCTTAGACAGTACAAAGAATCGTGTATGATTAAAATGAAAATCATGGATATTCTGCTCCACTATTTCAAGACCATATTTTTCCGCTGCGGCTGCATTACCGACTGCCGCTATACACTCTTGTGGATTCTCTGATACATATTTTGCTGCTGCTGCAGTTGAAGTTGTTTGATGTAATGGTACATGACTAAAACGATAAAATAAATATTTATGACATTGAGCTAGTGCATGCGGATGAGAATAAACACCTTCGATTGACTGCCAATCATCCTTCTGCGCTTTATTGACCATTAAATGCTGCTGAATTTTCAGCAATAACTCTCCAGTTACATAAAGTGTTGCCTCATGGAATAAGTAATCTAATGTTAATGATACAGAGCCCTCTAGAGCATTTTCTAGCGGCACGACAGCTAAATCTACCTTTCCCTCTGCAACAGCCTCTATACATTCTGGAATCGTGGCACACGGTACGAGCCACTCATTTGGAAAAGTAGCCTTTGTTGCTAAGTATGTAAATGATGCTTCTGGTCCTAGATAGGCGATTCGATTTTCCCATTGTTGCTTTGTCATTGCAAATACCTCCTTTATGGCACAATAAGGAGCAGTCCCTCGTGATGAAAAACGCTTGGGACAGCTCCTTATTTGAGCTTTGTTATCGTATCTTTACCCATTGGGGTTATTCAACACGATGTTTGTCATTTTGTCAAAAATTAAAGGATTGAACACTCTCTGTGCTTATAATGCTCCAGAACTAATCACTTCCGCTGATTCCACAAAATCTAAGCGTTTTAATTGCTGAATAAGATCATCAAGATCACAAGTCATGCTTGTTACATCTAATGACAATGTAACATTCGCACGTCCCTGAATAGGGATTGTTTGATGAATCGTTAAGACATTACAATGTGTAATTGTCACAGTTTCTAAAAGCTTGGCAAGTGTTCCTTTTCTATCTTGAAGCTGTAAAAAGACTGTTAAAATGCGTTCCTGCACAATTGAATGAAAAGGAAAAACCGCATCACGATATTTGTAAAACGCACTTCGCGATAAATCCACCTGCTTTACCGCATCCCAAATGGAAGATACTGAACCACTTGATAGTAAGTGTTTCGCCTCCAAAGTTTTTTGCATTGCATCCGTTAAAACATCCTCACGAACTAAATAATATCGCTGATTCGCAACATTCTTCATACGCTTCCCCCTAAAACTCATGTCTTAATCGACAAATTCAAATTCAAACTCTTGTAGGCGTACTGTATCGCCATCTTGCGCTCCACGCTCACGCAGAGCCTCGTCCACACCCATTGCACGCAATTGACGAGCAAAACGACGTATACCATCCTCACGGCTAAAGTCTGTCATTTTAAATAAACGCTCAATTGCATAACCACTAATAATAAATGTACCATCATCATCACGTGTGATTTCGAAATCTTCACCTTTTGCCTCATGCTTGTACATTACGGTTGCGTCTGATTGCTCCTCTAGATCATCATATAGTGGGAATTCAGGCGTTACTTCTAATAGATCGGCAATGGCAAAAAGTAGCTCTTTTAAACCTTGACGTGAAACAGCAGAAATTGGGAAAATTTGAACGTCTTCTCCAACCTTCTGACGGAATGCTTGTAAATTCTCTTCTGCATCTGGCATATCCATTTTATTGGCTACGATAATTTGTGGACGCTCTGTTAAACGAAGATTATATTGTTTTAGCTCTTCATTAATTGTTAAATAATCTTCATATGGATCGCGGCCTTCCATCCCTGACATATCAATGACATGAACGATAACGCGTGTACGTTCGATATGTCGTAAAAATTGATGACCTAATCCAACTCCTTGATGTGCTCCTTCAATAAGCCCTGGTAAATCAGCCATCGCAAAGCTTCGATGGTCATCCGTTTCAATCATGCCTAAGTTCGGTACAATTGTTGTGAAATGATAAGCACCAATTTTTGGCTTAGCCGCGGAAACAACAGATAAAAGTGTTGATTTACCAACACTTGGGAAACCAACTAACCCTACATCTGCTAAAACTTTTAACTCTAATATAACATTTAATTCTTGTCCTGGCTCACCTTTTTCAGAAAGTTCTGGCGCCGGGTTGGCAGGTGTAGCAAAGCGAGAATTACCTCGTCCACCTCTGCCTGCTTTCGCAATAACTGCTCTTTGCCCATGCTCGACTAAGTCAGCAATAACGGCATTTGTTTCTTCATTCATAACCACTGTGCCTGGTGGTACTTTAACAATTAAATCCTCCGCATTTTTACCATGCATGCCTTTACTCATCCCATGCTCGCCACGAGGTGCTTTAAAATGGCGTTTATAGCGGAAATCCATTAATGTTCGTAAGCCCTCTTCTACTTCAAATACAACGTTACCACCGTGTCCACCATCTCCACCAGCTGGACCACCATTTGGTACATATTTTTCACGGCGAAAGGCTACCATACCGTCTCCGCCATCGCCACCTTTAACATAAATCTTTACGTGATCGACAAACATTTAGTTCACTCCCTATTTGCACTCAAGACATATTGCCAGCGTGTAGTTGTCTGCTCAATTGTTTGAATGTCGAATTGTTTCAAACCTTTTTCGGTGAATGCATCAGCACTCCATAACCCATTTAGCGTGAATGTCACGGCAAATGTATGATCGTCAACACGTACATCAAGCGTTAGGATCTGCTCTGTAAATGGATCTAATGTATCATAAACATGCATAACTGTTTTGTTTAAATAATCTACAACTTCCTGATCAATATCATTGGTCACAGGCTTTTTTATCTCACCGCTTAGCTTCCAAGCTAATGATGGGTAACGCCATCCTGCTGTTTGAAGCCATTCAATTGTTTGTGGTAATTGTAGTCGATTGAGGATAGAAAATACTCGTAATTGTTCTGAATAATGTTGAATAAGTTTTTTCGATTCCTCGATTCTACCTAAATCTAAATTCATGCGAATCAGTTGCAGTTGATTCACATAATCATGATTTGCAAAACGTAATACTTCACTAATGGTTAGTGATTGATTGTTCATCCCATTCACTCCAATAAAGTTATCCTTACTAGTATAACAAGTTTTGCTGTATTTTTCCCTTAATTCTTTAATCAATTATACCTTGGTGTCATTGCGTCCAATCGGCTTTTTTGAAATTTAGCCAAAAAAAGGACTGCAATAAATGCAGTCCTCCGCTTTATGTTATCTTATAAAAGATTAAGCTTCTTGTGTTGTTGGATAAACAGATACTTGTTTGCGATCGCGACCTAAACGTTCAAATTTAACAACGCCGTCAACTTTAGCAAATAGTGTATCGTCACCACCACGACCTACGTTTGTACCTGGGTAAATTTTTGTACCGCGTTGACGGTAAAGAATTGAACCACCTGTTACGAATTGGCCATCAGCACGTTTTGCACCAAGTCGTTTAGACTCAGAGTCACGTCCGTTTTTAGTAGAACCTACCCCTTTTTTCGATGCAAAAAGTTGAAGGTCTAATGCTAATAATAATTTCATCGAGTTCCACCTCCTACTTGGTTGTAGTTGATTTGGATGTATTGTCCGTAATTTTGCACCATAGAATACACTTGGGCAGTCATTACTTGAACAATTAACTGTAGTTTTGCATCTACTTCAGGCTCTATGTCTGATGGTAAATCTACCTTGAGATATCCTCCACCTTCAGCAGCTTGTTCGATTTCTGGCTGAATTTGTAATAATGCATAAATAGCATTCACTGTACCAATGGCTATAGTTGATGCTCCTGCACATACTAAATCCTTACCAGATTCATCATAACCAGCATGTCCTGAAAATTCGAATGCTGACACATGTCTATTTTCATCGTGATGAATCGTAACTTGTATCATTCGCTATACCTCACAATTAAGCGTTGATTGCTTCAACAACTAATTTTGTGTAAGGTTGACGGTGACCTTGTTTACGACGGTAGTTCTTTTTAGCTTTCAATTTGAAAACAACGATTTTTTTCGCACGGCCTTCTTTAACAACTTTAGCTGTTACAGTAGCGCCTTCTACGAATGGAGCGCCAACTTTAACGTTTTCGCCACCTACGAATAAAACTTTATCAAAAGTTACAACCTCATCAGCTTCTACGCCTAACTTTTCAACATAGATTTCTTGACCAGCTTCTACTTTGACTTGTTTACCACCAGTTTCAATAATTGCGTACATTTTACTGCACCTCCTCTTAGACTCAGACTCGCCTGTTTCATAAGGTGATCTTACTAGACACTTAAACCTTTACAGAGCGGTTGTAGTAGCACGGGTGCTACAAACAATAACATTAAAATATTACCACACGAATTTTTTCAAGTCAATCTATTCATAACATATTTTTCAAAAGCAACTCGGTATTTTCGATAACGCCATTCTTTCAACACTTGCAACCAAATGAATAAATTTATGATGGCTAAAAAAATAGATTGTGGCAAGAACTTGAAAGTGACAAGTAATAGTATAGTAGCTACGATGAATGATAACCAATAATATAGCTCTATCACGTGAGCTCTTGGATATTTTAAAAATAGGCAGGCTAACAATATCCTTCCACCATCTAACGGTATGATGGGTACAATATTTACAGCCAATAACACGAGTTGTACATTTATAAGCTTAGTAGCGAGTAAATCAGGCATAAAAAAAGCGAGGCCAATCCCAATAATCGTAGCGATTGGCCCTCCTAATGCAATCCATAGGAGTGACGAAGCTTGCACAACCGCTGGATTTTCAAATTGAATTTCTCCCCCGTATGGTGTAATTACGCAGGATTTCACCTTCACTCCACACATTACTGCCGCAACTAAGTGACCAGCCTCATGCCACAGTAAGGAAAACAGAATGATCGCGTAATAGGCTAATTGGCCACTAAAAATCATGACAAATACGAGAGGGATACACAGAAGATGTAATTTAATCCTCATTGGTCTCCGTCGTTTCAAGCCATTGTACAATTTGCTCTAAATCATAATGGGCATCTCCCTTTTCGATGGACACATAAAGTTGACCCGCTTCTTTCGTGCCAATTAAATCATTTGCTTGAATAGATGTGTATGGTAGTTGAGCTAAACTATCTAACATACCATAGGAAACGGTTGTACCATCTTCATAGCTGATGGTCATGGTCTTACCTGTGTACTTTGTATGGCCAGTAAAAACGACTAATCCATTTTGACCAGCATAGATAGGTAAGCCAACATCATACTGCAATAGATAGCCTTCTTTAAACACTTGGGCATTCGCAAATGTTAAAAGATCTGCCTGCCCTACATCACTAGAAACCATGATGGTCTCTTTTTCTTTTTCGAACCAGCTTTGTCCAAGCTCACTTAAATACGTTAAATCAGCAGAGGTTGTAACAAGCTTCCGAACAGGTGTATCCACTACACCCTGGTCCTCTAAACGAATTACAAGCATGATCGCCGCCACAAGAAGTATCGTGACAAACCATTTCCATTTTTTAAACAAGCCCTCATCCTTTTTTCCTCACTATATGTGATTGCATGTCCAAACATGCACAAGAAAAAACCTTCTCGTACAATTGCACGAAAAGGTTTTAATTTATTTTGAGAAAAGGGCTTTAAGTTTTGAAAACATCCCTCTTTGCTCATCTTGTATAGCCATTAATGGCACTGATTCACCAAGAATACGACGGGCAATATTTCGATAGCCTAATGACGCTTTATTTGAGGGGTCCATTACAATTGGTTCACCTTTATTAGAAGATGAGATGACGCCTTCACTGTCTATAATAATGCCTAATAAATCAATAGATAAATGAGTTGTAATTTCATTGACATCCAGTGTGTCACCACTCTTCATCATATGTTGTCGAATACGATTAATGATGAGTTTAGGTGCTGTTATCTCTTCCTGCTCCAGTAAACCAATAATACGATCTGCATCACGAACAGCAGAAATTTCAGGTGTTGTGACAACAATCGCATGATCTGCACCAGCAACAGCGTTACGGTAGCCTTGCTCAATTCCCGCTGGGCAATCGATTAATACATAATCATAGTCTCTTTTCAATTCCTCTACTAAGCTCTTCATTTGCTCAGGGGTAACAGCATTTTTATCTGTTGTTTGAGCAGCAGGTAATAAAAATAGTTTCTCATCTACGCGTTTATCCTTAATCAATGCTTGATGAATTTTACAGCGTCCTTCCACCACATCGACTAGGTCATAAATAATACGATTTTCAAGGCCTAAAATCACATCTAAATTACGCAGGCCAATATCTGTATCCACTAAACATACTTTTTTACCTTGTAGAGCCAATGCAGTCCCAAGGTTAGCCGTTGTCGTTGTTTTACCGACACCGCCTTTACCTGAAGTTATGACGATCGCTTCTCCCACACTAGCTTCCTCCCTTAGACACATTTAACAATGGTCGAATATTTTTTAAGGCATGAATTTGATCGTACGTAATGCGTCCATCGTAGCCAATAAATGCACAAGTCATTTCTACTTGATTAATCGCTTTTACATGTTCATCTGACATTACCTGAACTTGATCGGCAATCATGATATGCGTGGCTTCAAATCGAGATGCTGCAATGATTGCTTCTTTATTGCCTTGCATACCAGCATGTGCAATCCCTTTAAGTCTACCTAGGACATATACATTACCTCCAGCCTCAACACGACCGTTTGGATTGACATTTCCTATGATAGTAATATCCCCGGATGAACGCAGAATTTGTCCTGATCTGACCACTCCTATATATGTATCTTGTTGGCTTTCAAACATCTTCTGGTTGCTTTCGTGGACAGTCAGTACTTCACTTTGCACCTTCGATACAATAAGCTGTTCTGTTTCTTCTATAATTTTTATAAGTTCATTTAATTGTTCTTCAGTACAGTATCGATAGCCTAAGTATAATTGTACATCAACTTTACCATCGATACCGCCCTCTAAAACCTTATTCTTTAATTCTTCCACTAGTTCACCATACGCACATTGGTCGTCTAGGCGTAGTACAAAACCGTCCTTCGTTCCCTTCATATTAACTAACTGTTTTTTCATGAATGCCTCACCTCACGTTGTTCTTTGTTAAGAAACCTCACGTGCTCTCTGTAAGACACGCGCATTAATTAGATACTTGAAGGCCCACCCAAGAATCATTAAAAATAAAGCATTCGCAATGATTGTTGGTAGTAGTCGTGAACGTAAGAAATCCGCTAAAGGAATTGCTGTAAAATCGATTAGGAAAAAGAATTGATAGAGAATAAATTCTAAAATCGCTACTAGTACAACTGAAATTGTAGTTGTTACAACTAAGTGCTGATGTATAACTTTCACGATAGACCCTGCCAAAAAACATATAAGTGGATAAAGTACTGAATATAATCCAATAATATCAATGTAAAACACATCATACAAGACACCAAAAAAAAGTCCATACATTACCGCACGTTGACGGCTGTAATAGATGGATATAAAAATAAGGTATAAGATTAAAAAACGCGGTACCAGAAAATAGACTTCCCCTTTAATTTCAATCGGGGAAAGCATAGCAAATTCTGGTTCTAACAGGAAGAGTAAAACCGCTACAGAGGGGATGAGAAATCGAACCATCACTCCGCCTCCTCTTCACTTGCCTCTTGCGGATTCGATAAATCCTCATTCGTTGCATTGCCATCTGATCCATCAATACTTGTGGATGTTCGCTTGGCAATCACAACATGCTCTAAAATTGAAAAATCAGCAGATGGTTTGACATACGCCATTTTCGTTAAACCAAAGTCATCTGTACTAACTTCCGTAATTTCTCCTATCGGCACTCCCTTAGGGAAAATACCACCAAGACCTGAAGAAACTACTTGCTCGCCTTCTTTCACCTTCATGCTAGAATCGATTCGCTTCATAATGAGTTCATTACGTTCTTCATCAAAGCCCTCGATTAAACCGTATGCTTCTTTTTCTCCTAGCACCATCGCGGAAACACGATAGTTTGGATTATTTGTATTTAAAAGCTCTACCTCAGATGTGAAAGGTGTAACTAGGGTAATTTTCCCCACTAACCCTTTCGCGGTCATAACTGCCATATTTTTTTTGACTCCATGAGAAGACCCTTTATCTAAAATAATTTTCTCTTCCCACTGGTCAGGATTTCTAGCAATCACTGTTGCTTGAATTGGATTAAATGCCTTTAAGCTCTCAGTTTTATCCAAAAGCTCTCGAAGCTTGTTATTCTCTGATTTTAAATCCGTAGCCTCAGCTTGTACAACTGCAAAATCTTCTAAGCGTGCTTTTAAACGTTTATTTTCTTCGTACGTGTTTAAGAGGGAGTCAATACTATTAAAAACACCATTAATATAATTCGCCGGCTTCGCAACAAGCGATTGTGCGAAACCGACAGTATCTTTAATAATTTGCTCTGGTAAAGTTGCATTCGTCCGATCACGTAATGAGAAGCTAATCAATGCCACAAGAAAAACCATGCCTATGAGCAGCAAAATTACTTTCTTATTGAAAAAAAAGTGTGGCATTGCCTAAACCTCCTTACCCTTTAACTTGTTGTTGACGAATTAAGTCGATATGATCTAATGCCTTACCTGTACCAATCGCTACACAGTCTAAAGGATCTTCTGCAATGAATACTGGCATATTTGTCTCTTGACTGATTACTTTGTCTAAGTTTGTTAGCAGTGCCCCACCACCAGTTAATACAATACCGCGCTCCATTACATCAGCAGATAATTCTGGAGGTGTTTGTTCTAATGTTTTACGAACACCGTCAATAATAGAGGAAACCGCTTCACGTAATGATTCAGAAATTTCCTGTGAAGAAATTTCGATTGTTTTCGGTAAACCTGTTAACAGGTCACGTCCTCTAATATCCATTCGTGCTTCTGGTCCTTCTGCCAATGCCGTACCAATTTCCATTTTTACGGCTTCCGCTGTACGTTCACCAATTGTTAAATTATACGTTTTACGGATATACGAAATGATGGATTGATCCATTGCATCACCACCAACACGTACAGATTCACTCGTTACAATACCACCTAAAGAAATAACGGCAACTTCTGTTGTACCTCCACCGATATCAACAACCATTGACCCTGTAGGATCCCATACAGGAAGATTTGAACCGATTGCTGCTGCAAATGGCTCTTCGATTGTGAACGCCTCTTTTGCACCTGCTTGTCGTGCAGCATCAATAACAGCACGCTGCTCCACTGAAGTAATACCATAAGGTACACAAATCATAACATTTGGTTTTTTCCAGTTGCCTCCAGAGTTTTTACATGCTTCTTTTAAATAATACTCAATCATTGCTGTTGTAATATCGAAGTCAGCAATAACGCCATCTTTCATTGGACGAATCGCTACGATTGAGCCAGGTGTTCGACCAATCATATTTTTCGCATCATTACCAACGGCAACAATATCCCCTGTTTTTGTATTTTTTGCTACAACTGAAGGTTCACGTAATACGATTCCCTTTCCTTTAATAAACACTAATGTATTCGCTGTGCCGAGGTCAATCCCGACATCTTTGCTTCCTAGTCCAAACAAATTGTGTACTCCCTTTCTATATAAGCCATACTTTCGTTGACATCCAATATATTTGACGACAATGTATAGGAAATTGAATTGTGTAAATACACAATTGACTCCTTTCAACGTCCATAGCACCTGTCAAATTTTTTTATCTCCAGTCAGTTGGTAGTTTACACCTATGAAAAAACTACACACTCATTCACCTCACCACCAATTTTGATGGGAGTCCTCCCTGAATAAAGATAAAATTCATACCGTTCATTATAACGGAAAAACGCAAGAATTTGTAGTATCACATACTTCAACTCACAGAAAAGATACTATTTTAATTCCCTCTTAAACTAAAAATAGTACGTATAGATTAGCATATAATTTTTATTCCCATAAGACAATGTGTATCAGGCTACCAATTTTTGTGAAGATAATTGCTTTTCTATGAATACATTAACGTTATGTAAGAAAAAAGGTTCGCCAATATACCACAAAAAAATACAAAAATTTTATGACTGGTTATAATTAAGGTCATTTATAGTAATAGAATCTTCTATACAACAAAATGGATTCATCATAAAAAACTCTGCATATTGTATGCAGAGTTAAAAATATCCTTTTTCCTTTAAACTAATATATTGATGGTCGCCGATGATGACGTGATCAATTAACTCTATCCCTATAATATAGCCTGCTTCAACAATTCGCTTTGTTACTTCAATGTCCTCCGTGCTCGGTGTTGGCACCCCACTTGGATGGTTGTGGGCACATATAATAGAAGCGGCAGACCTTTTGACAGCTTCTCGAAATATTTCTCTAGGATGAACGATGGATGCATTTAAACTGCCAATGAAAATCGTTTGCTTATGAATAATTTGATTTTTTATATTTAAAAAAAGCACTACAAAATGCTCCTGATTAAGCGAGGTCATATCAGGCATTAAGTAAGTTGCTGCATCTTGTGGAGAACGTATTGTGAATTTCTCATCATTATGTTTTTGAGCCAGTCTTCTACCAAGTTCAACAGCAGCCATTAATTGAATGGCTTTCACCTCGCCTATTCCTTTAATAGCCATCATTTCTTCGATGGTTGCATGCTTCAAATGATGGAGTCGTTCAAAAACATTTAACACCCTATTTGCAAGAACAAGCACAGATTCTTCCTTTGTGCCTGTCCTCAATAAAATAGCGAGTAGCTCTTGATTCGATAAACTTTCAGCCCCTTGTCGTAATAGCCGTTCACGGGGGCGATCCTCTATATTGACATCACGTATCATCAAAGTTGGTAAAGCGTCTTCTAGCAAAAATATTCACTCCTTCGCAAATTGGACTATCTGTAGATCCACCAATTGCGAAAACAAAGTTGCAAGTGGTAAACCTACAACATTGTTATAATCTCCTTCAATTCTTTTAACTAATAGTGTACCAATCGTTTGAATGCCATAACCACCCGCTTTATCAAAAGGATCTCCTGAATCTACATAAGCTTCGATTAATTCCTGCGATAGACGGTGGAAAACAACTGTAGTCTCTTCCACAAAGGTCGTTTCCTTTCCATTCGGTTCGATTATAGCGACCGCAGTCATCACACTATGTTTGTTATTTGACAAACGTAATAAGTGAGAAATAGCTTCCTCACGCGTTTTAGGTTTATGTAGTAGCTCTTGATTGTAAACAACGATTGTATCTGCACCAATAATCGTGGCATTAGCTGCTTTTTTGGCTACATCACGCGTCTTCAATAAAGCTACTCCTTTTACATAATCCTGCATTGTATGAGCTTGTACACTTGTTTCTTCCACTTCACTTGTCAAGACTTCAAACGGGAGTGCTAGCATGTTAAGCAATTCCTTGCGCCTAGGGGAAGCAGAAGCAAGGACAAGCTTATGATTTGTTTTTAACATTATCTGATCATTCCTCCTTATCCTTATGATACAGAAGAATGCACAATTTGAAAATTTTCAAAAAAACAAGATAATGAAGATTTCATTATTTTTTATTGTTAAAACTTCACTTGAAGACACGTATTTTTAGATTGGTAATGTGCAAAAACATGCAGACGAATGATGTTGATATCGTTGGAAATAGTAGAGGCCGCTGCGCCAATGGACTGCCAATCCTCAGGTAGCGTTGAGTCCTTGCCATTTTCCTTAAAATTTAATTTTGCGGCATTTTTATCTGCTAAAGCAGTTGGTAGTTCTGCCAAGGTAGGTTCTTTACAGCTTTCACCACTGACGCTAAATGCCTTTTTAAAGGTTGCGGGGTCCTGTAAAAATTTTAGCTGACTTTCCTCCGTCACCATGCTTGTCCATACATAAAACTTGTCATCAACTTGAACGATCGCGCTCTCTTTTAAGGCAGGATACTCAGCAACAAATGAACTTGCGCTCTCATAGTTTGAATACACGCCAGCTTGGCTTGCATAAAACATCGATGCATTAGATGTATTGGTTGTCTCCCCGGCAGTTGGAATCGTTTCTGTTTGTGATTGATTATTTGCCACTTCACTACCATTTTTCTTTAAAGGTAACTGTGTGCTGGCTTGTAAAACGCCCAGAAAAATTGCTACACCTAATAGACCAACAAATCCACCAATAATCATTGCTCGAAATATTTGTTTTTTCATCACATGACTTACAATTTTCATTCAACTATCACCTCATCCTTCCACCTATCTATGCCAACA
Organism: Lysinibacillus sp. JK80; assembly: GCF_027557635.1. Classification (NCBI taxonomy): domain Bacteria; kingdom Bacillati; phylum Bacillota; class Bacilli; order Caryophanales; family Bacillaceae; genus Lysinibacillus; species Lysinibacillus sp. JK80. Next base: position 3,185,986 of record NZ_CP058997.1, read on the forward strand.
TCATATGATATTATATGTACATTCCAAAGGGTAAATGCGAATTTATTATTTTTTGATACGGAACTCATTGCAATCCTAAATTTGCAGCCATAAAAAAACTAGGACTCACTATCAAGAGCCCTAGTTATTTCATTGTTTTAATCTATGACGAACCTCTGTTAATAAATATAACGAGCCTGCTACAATGGTTCTCTGCTGTCTATGTGATTGTGCCTGTATAAAGGATGCATAGTCAAGCAAGGTTGTTTTCGATGTTGCATGAGAAAGTTTGACCATTTGATGTGCTGGCATTGCTCGTGAATTAGCAAAATCGACGAAGTAAAAGTCATCACTCACCTGCTCTAGAATTCCGAGAATCTGCTGAACATCTTTATCTGCTAGTATGCCAACGACAAATGTTATCTGCTCATTTGGATATTCACACTGAATCGTTTCTATTAATTTTTCAGCACTTGCAGGATTATGCGCACCATCCAATATAACGAAAGGCATTATTTCTTCAAAGCGTCCCAAAATAGAGGCCTTTTGCACAGCTTGACGAATAGCTGTTTGATCAATAGACACGTCTAATTCTGACGCCACTTCAAAAAATGCTGTAATGGCGAGAGCCAGATTGTTTCCCTGATGTGTCCCCTTCATAGAACGATTCAGGTTCGCAATTTGGAACTGCTGTACGTCATTCATATAGCTTTCTCCATCAGTTGTTTGCTTAATGGCAAAATGCTGACCTAATGCAAATAGAGTGGCTTTTTTTCGAACGGCTACTGCATCCACAACTCGCTTCGCCTCATCAGGCAAATCACCAATAATAACTGGACGTTGTTGTTTAATAATACCTGCTTTATGGTGTGCAATGCTTTCAAGCGTATCCCCTAAAAACTTTGTGTGCTCTAAAGCAATACTTGGGATAATAGAGACAATAGGTGTTACCACATTTGTACTATCCAATAAACCACCCATTCCCGCTTCAATCAGCGCAATATCCACCTGCCCATTGACAAAATGTAAAAATGCCACCACCGTCAGCAATTCAAAATCGGTTAGTTTGCCACTCAGCCCAGCATCATGCATCTGTTGGAAAACTTGATCCATTTCAGCCTCTGTTATAGGTTGACCAGCTATTTGAATTTGGTCATGAACATCAACGATACATGGTGACATAAATTTGCCCACGCGTAAGCCATGTTCTTGTGCAATTGCCTCTAGAAATGTTAACGTAGAGCCTTTGCCATTTGTGCCCGCTAAGTGGACAACACGCAAAGTTTGCTCAGGATTACCTAAATATGATAAAGCCTCTTCAATCGCTGTAAGACCTGGTTTAATGATATCCTCACTTTTAACCTGCCATTTCTCTTTATAATGATCAAAGTTTGGGATCATCGTCCTTCCTCCTGTAGCCACTGTCGAGCTTGTGCTATAAAATATAATGAGCCTGTAATGACAACAATATCCTCTTTTTGGCGTTCTTGTAATACTGTTTGAAGGCTTTTTAGCCATTCTATATGAACCGTTTTATTTGCATGAGTCGACAACATCGCTAAGCTTTCAGCAGGCATTGCATTCGGTAGATCTATTTGTGTAAAAGTGATCGAGGTGGCAACAGCATCCATTAGTTCTATACTGTTACCATGATCCTTATCTGCTAATGCCGCATAAATAAAGTGATAATTGTTTCTTGGATAGACATTTTTTAGTGTTTGGATCAGAGCAGCTGTACCCTCTGAATTATGAGCACCATCTAGCACAATTTGATTCGGCCATTGCTCAAAGCGGCCTGCCCATTGCGCACATTGTAGACCTTGACAAATAGAATCATCAGTAATGACAATTGCCCCCTGCTCACGTAATGTTAGTATGGCTGTGATTGCCAAACTTGCATTATTTATTTGATGTTGACCAGCCATTTTTAATGGTACATCCTTCATCAAGACAGGGTCCTTTTCATATGTAAAATGCTGATAGTCAGTACTTTGCCAACTATTTGTCACCATGAAGTCTTGACCTAAAACATAGCACGTCGCATGTCGTTCCTCTGCCGTGGCTTTAATGACAGCCAATGCCTCCTCATTATGAACACCTACAACAACTGGTATGCCTTCCTTGATGATGCCAGCTTTTTCAGCGGCAACCTTTGCGAAAGTGTCGCCTAAAAAGGCTGTATGCTCTAACGAGATCGTTGTAATAATAGCTAAAAGCGGTGTTACGACATTTGTCGCATCCAAACGCCCTCCAAGCCCTGTCTCAATAAGCGCTATATCTACACCTTCATGTGCAAAATACTGAAACATAATGAGTGTAACTACCTCAAAAAAGCTTGGAAATTCACCATTGTAGTGTTCTTCTATAATTTTCGCAAGTTTATTGAAATAGTAGAGAAATTGCTCATCCGAAATTTGGTGGCCGTTAATGGTCATACGTTCATTAACTCGCTCTAAATGTGGAGACGTAAATGCCCCTACAGTGTAGCCTGCATGTTGAAGCATTTCTCTTAATGCGTTCACCGTAGAACCTTTACCATTTGAACCTGCTACATGGATTACTCTTAGCTTATTGTGAGGTTCATCTAAATGTCCTAGTACTTCCCGCATAAGGACAAGTGGCGCACGTTTATGATCAACTGCTTTTAATGTAAAAATAAATTTTGTACATTCGTTCATTGTGTTAAACAAAAGAAACACTCCTTCTTACTGCAATATCTTTATTTTAGTACAAGTAACGTTTAATAACATAGCAAAATGACAAAATACAAAAAACACGCAGCTAGCAACTGCGTGTTCGTATTAATATTATTTTAGTGTACTTTGTGAGCACCTAATAAAGCACCCATATTATTTAAAATGGTTTTTGCATCACTATTTAATAATGGATGAACATCTGGGCGTTGCACTAAGTCAAAAGCATTTTTTAACGTTCTTTTTAGCATCGATATATCAAAATCTGAGCAATATTCATTAATTTTTTGGATCGTTAATAAATCTGTTCGTGATAATTTAGTGCTATCCTGTTGGGGATTACTATTTGCTAATATGTGCTTAATCAGGACACGGCCACTTGTATTCAATAAACGATAATACTTTGCTTCGGATAATTTTAAGAGATTCGTTTCGATCAATACTCTCGCGCTTACAAAGTCTAATTCATCACATGCTTTGTTGACTTTTGTAATAATGGTTGCAATATTTCCTGACATTCTCAACACCTCCATTGGCTCTTATTTTCTTTACTAATAAAGACTGTCTATCTAAAAAACCATCTATTTAGATTTGGTTTTTCACGGCTAAATAACATGAAATTAGGTTTTGTTTCCTATTAGTTCAGCGCTGCACATCATCTATTAGACCAATTTATTTAAAATAATACTATATATTTTTTCCTAATTCAATGTATATCTTTAGCTCTACATAAAAAAAGCAATGGATGACTTTTTCGTCATCCATTGCTTCGTCTTTACATATTTTTTAATTCTTCTAAACGTTTTAACACAACTGCATGCTTGCTTTCGTAATCTGCTAATTTCTCACGTTCTGCGTTGACTAACGCTTCCGGTGCTTTCGATACAAACTTCTCATTCGATAATTTACCTGTAACAAGCTTTACTTCTTTTGCCCATTTCTCTAATTCTTTTTCAAGACGGGCAATTTCTTCCTCAAGATTGATCAGTCCAACAAGAGGCAGGAATACCTGTGCTCCTGTCACAACAGCAGTCATTGATTGTCCTGGGGCCTCTAAACCTTCACCAATTGTTAAAGTGTCAGGATTACAGAATTTTTCTAGATATGCTTGATTATCTTTAAGTACAGCTGCTGTTGCTGCATCTTTCGCTGAAATAAACAACGGTACTTTTTTGCTCATCGGTGTATTTACTTCCGCACGAATATTACGTACTGAACGTATAATATCCATTAGGAGCTTCATATTATCTGCTTCATCAGCAAAATGAAGATCTGTGCGTACTGTTGGCCATGCTGCCACTGTAATAGATTCACCTTCGTGTGGTAAGTGCTGCCAGATTTCTTCTGTAATGAAAGGCATAAATGGATGTAAAAGACGCATTGTTTGATCTAGTACGTAAGCTAAAATAGATCGAGTTGTCTTTTTAGCTGCTTCATCTTCACCGTAAAGTGGTAATTTTGCCATTTCAATATACCAAGAACAGAAATCATCCCAAATGAAATTGTATAATTCACGGCCAACTTCGCCGAATTCATAACGCTCTGCAAGAGAGGTTACACGTTCAATCGTTTCATTTAAGCGCGTTAAAATCCATTTGTCAGCTACAGATTTTTCACCAGTTAAATCGATCTCATCATATGTCATACCATCCATATTCATAAGCGCAAAACGTGATGCATTCCAAATCTTATTGGCAAAGTTCCATACTGCTTCAACTTTTTCAGTTGTATAGCGTAAATCTTGACCAGGTGATGAACCAGTAGCTAAGAAGTAGCGTAATGAATCTGCACCGTATTGTTCAATGACATCCATTGGATCAACACCATTGCCAAGTGATTTACTCATTTTACGCCCTTCACCATCACGTACTAAACCATGAATTAGCACATCTTTAAATGGACGTTGATCTGTAAACTCAAGGCCTTGGAAAATCATTCGAGAAACCCAGAAGAAAATAATATCATAGCCTGTTACTAATGTATTTGTTGGATAGTAACGTTTATATTCTTCATTTGCTTCATCTGGCCAACCCATAGTAGAAAACGGCCATAGTGCTGAAGAGAACCATGTATCTAGTACATCTTCATCTTGCGTCCAGTTTTCTGCATCTGCTGGGGCTTCTTTACCTACGTATATTTCGCCTGTTTCATTATGGTACCAGGCTGGGATTTGATGGCCCCACCATAATTGACGAGAAATACACCAATCGCGTATATTCTCCATCCAGCGGGAATATGTGTTTTCAAAACGAGCAGGAACAAAGTTTACTTTCCCTTCTTCGTCCTTTTGCAGCTCTAGGGAAGCATCAGCAAGTGGTTGCATTTTAACGAACCATTGTGCTGAAAGATATGGCTCAACAACAGCACCAGAACGTTCAGAGTGTCCTACTGAATGCATATGCTCTTCAATGCGAATTAACACACCTGCTTCTTGTAAATCAGCAACAATTTGCTTGCGGCATTCGAAGCGATCCATTCCTTTATATTTGCCAGCAAGATCATTCATTGTGCCGTCTTCATTCATTACTAGAATGCGCTCTAGATTATGACGATTACCAACTTCAAAGTCGTTCGGATCATGGGCTGGTGTCATTTTTACAACCCCAGTACCAAATTCCATATCAACGTACTCATCAGCAACAATTGGAATTTCGCGACCTACAATCGGTAAAATAACGTTTTTACCAATTAAGTGCTGATAACGCTCATCGTTCGGGTGAACAGCTACCCCAGAGTCACCAAGCATTGTTTCGGGACGTGTTGTAGCAACTTCTACATAGCCAGAGCCATCAGCTAATGGATATTTCATATGATAGAAGGCACCTTGCACATCCTGATAAATTACCTCGATATCAGATAATGCTGTTTTTGCTGCTGGGTCCCAGTTGATAATACGTTCACCACGATAAATTAAACCTTTTTCATATAACTGAACAAAAACTGTTTTTACGGCATCTGAAAGACCTTTGTCTAATGTGAAACGTTCACGTGTATAATCTAATCCAAGACCAAGCTTTGCCCATTGATCACGAATATGTCCAGCATACTCTTCTTTCCATTCCCATGTTTTTTCGAGGAATTTTTCACGTCCTAAATCATAACGTGTAATATTATCCTCACGCAGCTTGGCTTCTACTTTTGCCTGTGTTGCTATACCAGCATGGTCCATACCTGGCAACCATAGGGCATCATAGCCTTGCATGCGTTTCATACGAATGAGAATATCTTGTAATGTTGTATCCCAAGCATGACCAAGGTGTAATTTACCTGTTACGTTCGGTGGTGGAATAACGATTGAATAGGGCTTTTTCCCACTTTCAGGCTGTGCCTCGAAGAACTTCCCTTGTAACCACCATTCATAGCGACCAGCTTCAATGGACTGTGGGTCATATTTAGTTGGCATTGAAATGTTTTCTGTCATATTGACTCCTCCTATTGTTTGAAAACTGTTGGTAAAGAAATACTATTTATTTTTTACCCAATAAAAAAACTCCTCTCGTCTAAAAGGACGAAGGAGTTTTAGTTCGCGGTACCACCTTTAATTCCAGCAGGGTTAAGATAAATATTAAATAACATATTTTCTCAGCCTATTCTACTGGCTCTCAATTCGGTAACGGTGTTTAACCGGCTTTAACTACTATTAGTTCACTAAAGCTGCTCAAGGGCTACCTTCAATTTCGTACAAATAGAAACTTCTCAGCTACCGTTTCCTCTCTGAAAATGTAGTCAAAATTTACTCTTCCCTATCATAGCATCTGTATTTGATTTTCCTTATTGTACCGCAGGATCGTGTCATTTTTCAAGTGATTTAGTCATCTTTTAGTAAGAGGAAAGTAAATAGAAAAGGAAGTGACAATTCAAATGCGACGACGCAAGTATAACCCTTGGCTTTTACCACCTTGGCTACGACAAGTTCGTTTTTATTGCAGAACCATCATCGTGCCGATTTGTGCTTTTCAGTTTATCCGTGTCATTATTGTGCCAACATCAGGTGATTTAGTCTTCTTATTACTCCTGCTACTTCTCTGCTATTTACTTTTGAAAGACATCATTTGAAACACGAACTTTAAGCGGTGTATATTCTTCTGTTAGATCCCAAATCATAGAAGGCACTTCATGCCAAGTACTGGATTCGCGTACAACAATATGGCTTGAGGATTCTCTTAATACAGCTTTTTGGTCAACTGTTGTAGAATTCTCTTGGCGTGAAGCTGCTGCTACTGCGGCAGGTTGTTTCACTTGAACACTTTCTTCAATTGCAGCCAATGTCTCCTCTTGTTCGAAAGCATGTGTTGATAGGTGCGGATTGTCTAACACATCTTTTTCAACAACAGGTTCATACTCATTGAAAGCGCTTGTGACTGTCCACTCAAGCTGACACATCTGATTTGTTAGACTAGGGCGAATATCCTTGACCATTAAATCTTTGACATCTGATTCTTTTGGTAAATCCACATGTAAAGGAACGGCATACTCAAAATAACCAGTATCTCCTTGAATATCAAGGGCATCAATTGTAATTAAATCTTCATTTTCCGTAAATGCTTGCATATCTTGAAAATCAAAGCGAACGTGTGCGGTGATATGATAGATGCCCATAAGTCGCAAAGAATCCTCTAACTGCATTGCCTGCCACTGTGGCTTAATTTGAACAGCTGCTATTTCAGTTGGGCAGCCATATCCAGGAAAACAAAATGTTTCGCGCATATTCCAAGTTTTGTGTTCGATAATAATCCCTCCCTTTGCATCATATGACGATTTGAAGGATAGTATGCTAGGATGTTGCCATTTGAACAGAGTTAAAAATAGATACTACTAAAAAAATGGCATGCTAGAAGTAATAGTCTAGCATGCCATTCCCATGGATGTTCGTATCATTAAACATTTACTAATTTAATTTTATTAGCTACACGATCTGTTAGCATTTGTGTTGCCTTTGGTACGATCGGTTTAAAAATCGGATTGAGAACAGGGCCAGCTAACCCGCCTGCAATGACTTCTAAGAATCCTGTCATTTTAGTATTTTCAGCGTCGATACTTTCTGCGAGGAAATAGCCATTTCCTGTGAAGTTATCAGAAAGCCCCTTTAATTCAAATGTAACTTTTGATGGTGCTATCCATTCTAAGATTGTAATTTCTACTTCAACTGTTTTTTTCAAAACGCCAACATTGCCTTTAAAAGTCCAAGTGGAGTGTTTCTCATCAATCATTTCATGTGCATTATAACCAGGGACAAGCTTTGCCCATTTTTCCATATCACTAACGAAATCCCATACATGTTCAATCCCTACGGGTACTTCGACCGTGTGTGTGCCTGTTGCCATATCAATTCACTACCTTCTTTTATGAATAGCTATATTATAAACGATATCGCCCACAATTTGGCTATGCTGAAAGATGTAATTTTGACAAAAGCAGGTCCTTCATCCAGTATAGTTGAGCGTACTTACTAGTAAATATATGCTATTGTTCCTTTTTACTCATGTATTCCTCAAGCACTATAATGCCTTCTGCTTAATCCATTAAAAAAGGTAATGTCAATGGGATATAAAGCATTTTTACAAAGCGAGGGTTTATTCCGTTCCGCTAGCATCCTTTCCAAGGGGGCGTTCGTGAGTGACAACACCTCTACATAAAATGAGTAGTGAACACTTTTACTTTATTTGAAAACCTTGCTATTAAGAATCATTTTTATGGGGTGAAGTGGAAGGCGCTTGAATCCCGTGGGATAGCTAAAGAGGTGAGCCACAGGAAAGCAAGTAGCCTACAACGGAAACCATTTTCACCTTTCAACAGCAGAAGAGCATGCTAGAAATAATTCTAGCATGCTCTATCAAATTTTATTGCGCTAATTGCGCAAATACTTTATGGAATGCTGCCACTGTTGTCGCAATGTGCTCTTCCGTGTGAGCTGTTGAGATGAATAGTCCCTCAAATTGAGAAGGAGGTAAGAAAATACCTTCCTCTGCCATTAGACGGAAATATTCAGCGAATAATTGTAAATCTGATGTTTTAGCAGAAGCAAAATCAATGACATCTTCATTCGTGAAGAAGAAGCCAATCATAGAGCCTGCACGATTAACAGTGTGCGGGATATTATATTTAGTTGCTGCTTCACGGAAACCAGCCTCAAGCTGATCCCCTAATTTTTTAAAGTAATCATACGTACCATGGTCTAAACGGGATAACGTTTCATAACCAGCTGTCATCGCTAACGGATTCCCCGATAATGTTCCTGCTTGATAAATTGGTCCAGCTGGTGCTACTTGCTCCATAATTTCTTTTTTCCCAGCGAATGCGCCTACAGGGAGACCACCTCCGATGACTTTACCTAAAGTAGTCATATCAGGCGTTACCCCAAAATACCCTTGTGCACAGCCATAATCTACGCGGAAACCTGTCATGACTTCGTCAAAGATTAATAATGCACCGTGCTCTGAAGTAAGTGCACGCAAACCTTCTAAGAAACCTGGTTGTGGAGGTACAACACCCATATTTCCTGCTACTGGCTCCACAATGACTGCAGCTAACTCTGTGCCAAATTTCTCAAAAATCACTTTTGCCCCTTCTAAATCATTATAGGCAACTGTCAACGTATTGCGGGCGATATCTGCAGGTACGCCAGGGCTATCAGGTAGGCCTAATGTGGCAACACCAGAACCAGCTTTAATCAATAAGGAGTCACCGTGACCATGATAAGACCCTTCAAACTTTAAGATCTTATCACGTCCTGTCACACCACGTGCTACACGTAATGCAGACATAGTAGCCTCTGTTCCAGAAGAAACAAAGCGAATCATTTCCATTCCTGGTAAACGGTCTAATACTAATTGAGCTAAGCGATTTTCTGTATAGCTTGGAGCACCGAAGGAAGAACCCTTCGCAGCTGTATCTGCAATTGCTTTCACTACCTCTGGATGTGTATGTCCTAAAATTAACGGACCCCAAGACAATACATAATCAATATATTCATTGCCATCAATGTCTTTAATGATTGCCCCATGGCCAGATTCCATGAAAATCGGGTCCATATTTACTGATTTAAATGCACGTACTGGGCTACTTACACCGCCCGGCATTAATTGAACAGCTTCAGCATAGGCTTGTTTTGATTTTTCGTAAGAACGTGTCATTTATTTCTCCTCCAACCAACGTGCAGCATCTTTTGCATGATACGTAATGATTAAATCAGAGCCTGCACGTTTCATGCCTAATAATGTTTCAAGCACAACTTTTTTCTCTTCAATCCAACCATTTATAGCAGCCGCTTTAATCATTGCATATTCACCTGAAACGTTATACGCAACAAGCGGTAATGGATAGTTATTTTTCATGTCTCGAATAATATCTAAATAGCTAAGGGCAGGCTTGACAATTAGGAAATCTGCGCCCTCTTCGATATCTGACTCCGCTTCACGGAATGCCTCTAGACGATTTGATGGATCCATTTGGTAGGATTTACGATCACCAAATTGCGGAGCACCATCTGCAGCATCACGGAAAGGTCCATAGTAACTGGATGCATATTTGACTGCATAGGACATAATCGGGATATGTTCAAAACCAGCTTCATCCAGACCAGCGCGAATTGCCGTTACAAAGCCATCCATCATATTTGATGGAGCAATGATATCAGCGCCAGCTTTTGCTTGTGATATCGCCGTGCGAGCTAAAACATCTAATGAAGGATCATTCAAAATTTGATCGCCCTCAATTAAGCCACAATGTCCATGATCCGTAAATTCACATAAGCATGTATCCGCGATGACTAACAACTCAGGATGACGTGTTTTAATGAGTCGAGTCGCTTCTTGCACAATGCCATGATCATGAAATGCACCTGTTCCAACCGCATCCTTTTCAGCTGGCAAGCCAAATAAAATAACTGCAGGAATACCTAATGCTACAACCTCATCCACCTCTGCCTCTAGTTTATCTAATGAAAATTGAAAAACGCCAGGCATTGAATGTACTTCATTTTTAATATTTTCGCCTTCTATTACAAAAATAGGATAGATCAGGTCCTCTTTATGTAAGTATGTTTCTTTTACCATTGATCTCATCGTTGCATTGGCACGCAAACGACGGTGTCTTTGAAATTGTAGTTTTGTCATGATTTGTCCCCTACTTTCATAATTTCTTCGATGACTGCTTGCATTGTATAAACGCTTGGCATAATATCCACAGTAGCACCGTATTGTTCAAGAGCTGCTTCCGTAATATGACCGATGGCTGCAATGCGAGCTGCTTCCCAGCCAATATGTGGAACAACTTCCATTGCATACACGTCAACTGCTGAAGGACTAGCAAAAATCACTGTAACATTTTGATGTTGCTGGATGCAACTGACAATAACAGATGTTTGATCATGTCGTTCTATCGTTTCATAGACTGTCCATTCTTTTAATTCAAAAGGCAATCCATCCTTCAGCGTACTTTTCGCCTTTTCTCCTCGAATAAACAGACATCTCGGTTGATCACCCGCTACACTCGGAAATTCTTTAACGAAAATATCAGCACTAAATATGGAAGGCATAAAGCTCACTTGAAATCCTAAATTTTCTAATGCTGTTGTTGTTTTAGATCCAATGGAAGCTATTTTTCCTTTGAAATGACTTGCATTAAATTGATGTCGAAGCATTTTACTAGCAAAAGCTTCTACAGCATTTTGACTAGTAAAAATCAACCAATCATATTGCTTAGCGCGGTTCAATAGTTCAGGATCCTTGCTATCTAATCGTTCACAAGTTTCAATTAATGGGGCTACGATGGCATGTCCACCTAAAGCTGTTATATTTTCGACAATGGTTGTTGTCTTAGATGTGCCTGTTAAAAGTATGGTTTTACCCTTTAGAGGTAAATTACTGGGCATCTTGCTCTGCCTTTACACGCTGAATTAAATCGAAAGCTCCCTGTTTTGTTAAACTAGCAGCTAGTTCTTCTCCAATTTTTTGTGCATCTGTGCCAACTACTGTTTCCTTATACACAACAGATGCATCTGGAGCAGCAACAAGGCCTGTTAATGTAATTTCTTCCCCATTTGAAGTGGCATAACCAGCAATCGGAACTTGACAACCACCATCCATTGCAGCTAAAAATGCACGTTCTGCATGTGCTTCTTGCCAAGTGAATGAATCAGTCAACTTACCTAATTCGGCTAAAAGCTCCGCATCATCGGCACGACATTCAATGCCAAGAGAACCTTGCGCTACAGCTGGTAGACATTGTTCGACAGGTAAAAACTCAGTGACTACATCATCACTCCACCCAAGGCGTTTCAAACCAGCCGCTGCTAAAATAATGGCATCATATTCTTCTGTTTCAAGCTTAGCTAAGCGTGTATCAACATTTCCACGAATCCATTTAATTTCGATATCAGGACGTACTGTTAAAAGCTGAGCACTACGACGTAAAGAACTTGTCCCAACGACTGCTCCCGCAGGAAGGTCAGCAAATTTAACATGCTCTTTCGAAATAAATGCATCACGAGCATCTTCACGTGGTGGAATACAACCAATCACTAGCCCATCTGGCAATACAGCAGGCATATCTTTCATAGAATGAACAGCAAAGTCAATTTCTTTATCGTAAAGGGCTTGTTCAATTTCTTTTACAAACAACCCTTTCCCACCTACTTTTGAAAGCTGTACATCTAAAATTTGGTCACCTTTTGTTACAATCTCTTTTACTTCAAATTCGAATGGTGCACCAGCCGCTTTTAATTCATTAATGAACCAATTTGTTTGCGTTAGCGCTAATTTACTTCTCCTAGAACCTACAATAATTTTTCTCAACAGTCTCCAACCTTTCTTCTAATACCATAAATGGAATCGCGATAAACTACTACCTAAGAAGAAGTTTACAACAACTAATAGATAGGCATAAATATGTACCCATGCATAAGTTGTACCTGTCAGCTTGCTTTTGCGATTCACATATAGGATAAAACAATACAAAATTAAAATAATGAAGGACCCTATGATTTTCGCATCGAAAATCGAAAGACTCTCTAATGTTAATAGTGCCCATTCAAACCCTAATATTAAACTTATAAATAACATCGGAATTCCAATGAAAAATGAAATATTCATCCAGCTGCTTGTCTGCTGCAAGGAAGGCAATCTAGTCCATAAATGCGACCACTTTTTCTTTTTCAGCAATCGATATAGAACGAGATACAAAATGGCAAACACAAATGTTAATGTAAAAGCTGCATAAGACAATATTGCAAATGATATATGAATAAAAAGCATCTCTGAAATTAAAGTATCCCCGACAGCTCCTGTAGGACGTTTCGGCATAAAAGTAAATATACTAGCGAATAAAAATCCTAGTATATTAATAATAAACACAGGTAAATCCACCCTTGCTATGCAATGAAGGATAATGGATAACGTCACGAGTAACCAGGAATAAAAAAGTATTCCCTCAGACAAGGATAAAATCGGAAAACGCTTCGTTTCCACAAACGTTAAAATGATAATGGCACTTTGAATCATCCATACAAATGAAACAAGCCAAAAAGCAATGCGTCTTGCACGTACTTGCTTATAAAAATAATCAGTAAAGTAAAAAACTAGACTGATCGCATACAAGACGATCATCACTTCATAGAGCCTCGTCATGGTCAAATCAGCCAATAGACATCCCTTCTTTGTCGTGAAATTAATAAACTATTTTAGCATAGAAAACAAAAAAACGTTTTCGTATCCTTAGTTTACCATACAGATACGAAAACGCCTCGTGTAATATCAGTAGAAAATCCAATTGCGCGTAACACCCATGTACAATCACAGCTTTCTACGTGAGCGCAATAGATAATTTAGAAAGAGTACTTTGGTTCAGTAGAAGTCTGAGATACCTGTGCGCGTTCTTTGCGCTCAAGCTCTTGCTTTGTCATCTCATGAACTTCAGCTTCCACAGCATCCTCTATACCAAAAATTTGTTGGAATAAACGTAACTGTTCATTTGCTTTTGGAGAATTAGCCATTTCTTTAGCTTGCAAGATTGGCTCTTTTAACAATTGATTGATAATAGATTTTGTATGTTTGCTTAAAATTTTACGTTCACGTTCCGTTAAATCTGGCATTTTATTTTCGATACTTGTCATAGTCTCTTGTTGAATACGATTTGCTTTTTTACGTAATGCTGAGATGACTGGCACTACCCCAAGAGTAGCTACCCAGTCTTTAAATTGCACAACTTCTTCGCCAATCATATTAGTAATATCAGCAGCAGCACGTTCACGCTCTGCTAAGTTCGCTTCGACAATACCTTGTAAATCATCAATATCATATAGGAAAACATTTGGTAGGTCGCCAACTCGTGGGTCAATATCACGAGGAACCGCTATATCTACCATGAATAATGGTTTTCCTTTACGTAAACGTTCCACAAATTGCATTAGCTCGTAATCAATAACATAATCAGTAGCACCTGTTGAAGTAATTAAAATATCCGCTTCTAACAAAGAACATTGTAATTCCTTCATTGATTTAGCTTCACCATGGAATTTAGCTGCTAAGCTTTCTGCTTTTTCAAATGTACGGTTAATGACAGTAACTTTCCCTACACCACTACCGTAAAGGTTCTCAATTGCAAGTTCCCCCATTTTTCCTGCACCTAAAATAGCTACATGCTTGCGTTGTAATGAGCCAAAAATTTTCTTTGCTAATTCTACGGCCGCATAGGAAACGGATACCGCATTCTCACCAATCGCTGTTTCATTATGAGCACGCTTTGCAAATGTTACTGCTTGTTTAAATAGCTGATTGTATACCGTTCCTGTTGTGCCAATCTCTTGTCCACTTAAAAAGCTTTTTTTTACTTGCCCTAAAATTTGTGTTTCACCTAGAACCATTGAATCGATTCCAGCTGTCACTTTAAATAAATGTTCGACTGCCTCATCTTCTTCACGAATCGTTAAATACGAAGAAAATGTCTCCACAGGCAAATCAAACCAGTTGGCTAAAAATTGTTTCACAAAATGACGTCCAGTATGCAATTGATCCACAACAGCATATATTTCTGTACGATTACATGTCGAAACAATTACGTTCTCTAATATACTTTTTTGCTTTTGCAGCGCTTCCATTGCTTGTGGCAGTTCACTCTCAATGAATGATAACTTCTCACGTATTTCAACAGGCGCTGTTTTATAATTCAAGCCTACTACGATGGTATGCATGAATAACACCTCACACGTTCTAATTCACAAATCTCATTATAGCACAGTTCGACAAGAGTTCATCAATAATTTGTGAACATGTCATGAAGAACTGCAATTCGTCATCTACATTAGAATTATTATAAACTAAGTGTAACAAATTATACGTGTTGTTTCAAATTAAAAAACTGCCCCCATTATCGGAGGCAGTTTTCTCATTAATTTGTTATTGTAACAGTCTTTATTGCAATCATATTTCCATCTTTATCGTATGCTATAAACTCAATCTCATCATTGACTTTAAAGTCCTGCATAGTTTGAACAGTTTTTGTTAACATATACACTTGATCACTACGCTTTTGCAAATCAAACTGGACATCTCCACTGATTGAATTAAAACGTACATTCATCTTCGCAACGTTTTGACAGTTACCATCAACTCGAGCACTCATTGTAATATAACCTTTTCGTAGCGAAACACTTGTCTCTTCAAATAAATCTTCTGGATTGATACAGCTTGAAGCTTGCGTTTTACATAAAATTGTATCAATTAACTTCTGGAAGACTTGATGCAATTGCAAATTATCAATTGCATGGAAGTACGTTCCGCCCGTTTCTGAAGATAATTGCATTAAAGTGGCGTCATTTACTTGTGATTTTTTGCCCATACTTACTGTGTATACTTTGACACCTTGCTTTTTCGCTTCATTTATAACTTTTGTCATTTTTGATTTACTCGTTTTACCATCAGATACAACGACAATCGCTTTGGATGTTTTCGAATCGTTCGAGAATTTTGTTAAAGCAATATCGATGCCTGCAAAAATATCGGTTGCACCCTTATCTTTCGATGCTTTATAAAGATCTTTTTTCAACACATTTTCTGTTGTACCTTCTCCAAGTACTGTCGCTTTTGTATTGGTTTCTATGACTATGTTATTTTTAGCCTTTAATTGATTGATTAGTTCAATCATTTTCTTCCCACGATAATTTGTTGGATCAACAGCCTTCATGGAAGAAGAATAATCCACTACATAGGCAATTTCTGTTGCTAAAGAACAAGAGTTTTTACTGAAGTATGGATTCGTAAAAATATCTTTCGTCACTGTTTTATCTTTTAAACCCTTCAAGGACGTTGCATAGCGAGGGTCTATTGGATTGACAAGTCTTGCTTCCACTTTAGATTTGCCATATATAACTGAATCAAAGTAGGCTACAGCGGTACCTGGATTCCCTGTATTATTTAATGGATCAGAAGTGTTCGTAATAAATGAAGCTGTTTTTTCTACTCCGTCATACTTAATTTTGACTGTTCCTTGATAATCTGTAATAGGCTCTCCACCAGGACGCACTAAAGTCACCATTACTTTTGTATAACGATCTTTTCCTGATGGTCTTGATGCAGCATCCGCACTTTCCTTTAGGGCCTCTACTCGTTTTTTAAACGCCTCTACTTGTCCAAGTAATTTACCGCCTTGGTATTTTAATAATACCGTGCGGTCATAGTTACTTAAGTTAGTGAAGATCGAATAAATCTTCATAACACTGTCATAATGTTCTAATGTTAAATCTTTTTCGTCTGGCATTTCTTTCATAAGCTGAATAATGGCGCCGACTGGATTAATGTTCTCTACCTGTGAGGCAATATCATCATCAATGCCCTGAACGCGATAAATAGGACGACCATCGTCAGCAATTAAATACATTATTTCCGTTTTAGCTGGCGTTGTAACAGAGTTCTCAAAACGTGTCTTTAAAAGTTCCTCAAATAAGTGAACAGAAATATCATAGTTTTCAAATTGAAGAATAGCATTTTCATAACCTAATGCCGGATATTTAGGATCAGATCCACCGTAACGCAAATAGATGTTTTGCACATTCCCTAAAACGTCCGTCACATTTGTTTGCTGCCCAATACTAAATAATTTTTTATCTGAATTAGCATTTAGAGGAACTGGGCTATAAACATCAATTAAGTTTTGCGTAAAGAACTCTGGAATATCTTCACTTTTTGGAAATTCAGGAATCACGCTCCCATTATCATCTGTATTTGCTGGGTCGTATACTTGGTAATCAATACGCAATTCAGGCTGCGGTGCATAACGCACTTCTGCGTTTAGTTTCTCACCAACAAGACACTTCATTGCTGGGTCCGTATTATTAATCAGCTCAAAAGTTATTGTATCACGTACTGATTTAGTTAATTTTGGTGCTACCACTATAGCAGATACCGTTGAACCATCCGATTGGACAATGTCAACTGCTTCACCTGAAGTATCAACAATATTTCCGTAGGATGCCTTCACGCGGAATGAATAAGATTTATCATCAGCGATAGGATCACCATTACAAGCCTTTAAAGAAACTGTAACTAGTGTTGTATCCACATTATTTGCAATTAAATCAGGCTTTTCCACCAAGATACTCTGCAATGCATTATTAACATTATTTGGTCCAGTAAAATCATTTGAATTATCCTTTGGCTCTTCAAAATCAGCACTACTAGATCCCATAAAACCAGGTGGTAATGTAATGCTATCATTATCACGACCAGCTGGACTACGTTTTAATCCTTGTACTGCAAAAGTGCTATTTTGAACAGCACGATAGAAAAATACAGCAACATCACCCCGTGTTAGTTTTGTGGATGGATTAAAGCTAGCGAATGTGTTTTTGCCTGTAGAGCTTGTAGATAAATCATTTGAATATAAATATTGAACTGCCTGTGGCTCATCTAAATCTAAGCCTTTAAAAGCCGCGTAAATTTGGGCAAATTGGCCACGTGTTACAGCTTTTGTTCGATTCGTATTTACATGTGTACCATTAAATGGTAAATAAAAATCACTGTAGAAATTATAAGCAACACTATCAATATAAGATAAAGCATAGTTACGATCTAGTTTGGCAAACATCAGAACAAGATCGCGATCTGTCACTTGATCATTTGGTAAAAAGTTACTTGCACTATTTAAGGACATCAGGTCATTATCGACCGCCCATGAAATAGCTTTATAATTATTGCTATTTGTTGGAACATCTCTAATTGTTGTAGCTGCTTGCGTAACAGTAGGTGTAGCTGTCATCAGTAGAAGCATGAAGCAAAGCATAGCAAGCAATGCTTTTTTTACATATGTCATTTTTGTTCCATCCTTTCTTTAGTTAAAGAACAATATGTCATCACGATAGTTTTGTTTTAAGTCATCCTCTAAATATTTCAAGAATCGTTCTAAAACAACTGACGCCTCTGCACGCGTTAGCGGTTTATTTGGATTAAAACGACCAGCAGCATCACCAATCATTAAGCCAAGTTCATTCGCTATATAGATGCCATCTCTCGCATAATTTGGAATCTGTTTGTCATCTGTAAATTTAGTTAAGTAACCAGGATCAGGTGCTCTATTTTCAAGTCCTAAGGCACGGACAAAGATAGTTGCAGCCTGTGCGCGATTAATAGCATTATCTGGCTTAAAGT
The DNA here is from genome assembly GCF_027557635.1 of Lysinibacillus sp. JK80. Lineage (NCBI taxonomy): Bacteria > Bacillati > Bacillota > Bacilli > Caryophanales > Bacillaceae > Lysinibacillus > Lysinibacillus sp. JK80. The sequence continues at coordinate 3,204,296 of NZ_CP058997.1, forward strand.
AGTCAGCTGATACACCTTTGATTATTCCTTTATTTAACGCTGATTCAATATAACCGTAATCTTTGATAGAACGCTTCAAGTCTTTAAAAACACTTGTAGTAGGTGTCTTTTTTGATTTCTTTTCTTCAAACACACGTAAATCAACCGCTTTACCAATAGCCGTCGTAAAATCAATACGTTTCATTGGTGTATTAGGAGAAAAGAAGTTACTTGAATCTGAGTAAATACCTAGAGAATAAAGTTTTTCAATTGCTTCTTTCGCATAATGGGTTGTTAAATCTCTGAATTTAGGAATGATAAGACGTTCAATTGTCGGCATGTACTCTGTATCTAAATCAAGTGTACCTTTTTGTCCTGAAGATAGGTCGTATGTATATTCAGAAATAACATCCTTTTCACTTACGACTGCATATCCACCTTCAAAACTCCCTAAGCTACCGAGATTTTCCTCATAATTTAAAACACGTGATTTACTTGTAGATAAACGATTTTTCACATGACTTGTTTTACCATCACTATAAGAATAAACAGATTCCGTGATTTGAGTTTCTGTCGCACCCCAGAAGTTCTCATAGCCTGCATGTCGACTATCTGTTTCAATTGTTACTGTGTTTTGAACAGCATTTTTTCCTTTTCCTGTTTCAAAAGCATAGGTTTTTCTAGAAATAATATTTCCTGAGTAATAATCAGAGGCTGCACGATTATCAGTAACTGTTCCTTGTGAAAATTGATAATCGACTAAGGAATAAGTAATGGCGCCAATTGTGATTTTTTCAGTGTATTTCTTCACTTCACCATTGGATGTTTTTTGACCAAGAACTGCATAATCCACTACATCTGATTCATAGGCAATATTTCTTGTCAATGTTGCGCCATTGCTTGCTGTTAACTTCATGCTATACGTTTCAGTTAATTTACCTTTTGATTCTTTTTGAGCAATTTTAATATCTTTACTTGTCCCTTTAAAAATAACAGGTGTCCCTGAAAGGAACACAGCTTCTTCATATGTATATTCGTTTTTTACAGCACCTGTTGTTTCTAATGAAGCGGCTGATGCATTGAATGGAATAGTTGTTCCAATCAAAAAGACAGCAAGGACTAGAAACATTATTTTAGATAATTTTTTTTGCATTCGCTTTTCCTCTCTTTCACTGTGCATTTGCGTGCATAATGAAGCTTGTTTCTAATATAACTAAAAAATCTGCTCGTCTTGCGAATGTATACACAATTTAGCCTATTCGAAGTAACTTCCTCATCTTTCGATTATGAAACATATTCGCATAAGACTCGCAGATTTTTTAGTTTAATATTTATGCTAATCTACCAAAATAAAATGAGCTTTAACAAATCGATCTGATAATACAACTAAACGATCAGATGGCTGTAAGTCAGAAGCTTGAATCACCTTACCTGCTTTAATCAGTGTCGCTTGGTCAATATTCATATTAACCATTTCACCTGCTTCATACCAACGACCATTTTGCCATTGACTAACACTCTTGACATTAATGACTGCAGGATACGTAGATTTTACTGACTGTAGTTTCCCTGCAAGCATTAGAGGGGCAACAGGTTTAGCCTTGTCTAAAATATGAAGAGCTTGTACATGGCCTTCCTTCACATAGAAATAACCATAATCTCCCTCAGATAAGTAAAGTTCAATATCTGGCATGACACTATATGTTTTATTGCCGTCATCTACCATAGCTTTCGTTGAATTACTAACTGACAGCACAGTACGATCTGCTTTCTTGAAAACATTTGATTCAATCTTCATCGCATCGTCAATTTCAATTACATATCCATCTGCTTGAGATAAGCGTCCATAATATAATTCATGACCTGCGAGATTAGGTGACATGAAGCTATCACTTGTAACTTGTATTACTTGGGCATAGTGATCACGAGTAGCACCATCAGCCACGACAAAAGCAGTACCATATGCCATAAGACCAGTAGGTTCAATTAATCGTCCATTTCGAATTAAAATAGTTCCATTATGGAAATACATTGTTCCTGCTGTTTTCAGTTTCAGTAGTTGGTAATCTGTATCAACAGACAGCATTGGTTCGTAATATGTTCTTTCATTATTTTTTAATACGACAATTTTCTCGATTACTTCCTTACCAAATTGTTTAACGGTCGCATAGTATGCTTCGCTACCTATATAATTTTTCAGCTGACCTTTCTCGACTTTTGTATTCCCAACATAGATTGGTACTTTGGATGTAAAAGGCATAGTTGAAAGATCATTTGTTGTTTGAGAGCCAAATTGCCAGTTTACAAAGGCATGCTGATTTTTCACGGTAAGCTTGTTGGCATTAGGATTGACCGCTTGTATCTCGCCTTTATATAAGTTTTCAACGAGCGTACCTGTTTCACTGATAGCTACCTTTGATATGATTGAGGAAGTTTTATTTTTGAAACTTAATTTAACTCGATCCCCAACGTATAATGCACTAATATCTGTTGCAGAAGAACCTTTTTGATAATTGGTTTCTTTGTTTAAATAGTATGTCGTTTCTGCGCCAACATCTGGTTTTACCATGATAAATAAACCATTTGGATCAATACTCGTGACGACACCAGCAGTTGTTTTACCGTTACTGCTTCCTGTTGATGGTACATTTGTTTCTGTTGGTGTATGAGAGGTACCGCGAAGTTCAACAACACTTCTAAGAGAAATTTCAGCCTCGACTTCCATCCCCATCTTAAAACCCTCAATCGTTGTAGACGTATTATTAATATATAATCTAGTATTTTTATTAATATTAAACGTTACTGTTCGTCCACGATCATTTTCCAATGTAATTTTACTAAGTTGCTTTTCTATCGTACCATCAGGCTTCGTATATTCTGAAAACGTTACATCAACAAATGTCCCTGTCACTAGTTGGGCTGCTTTAGCAGATTGATTAAAGGAAAAACCAACTATCATCAGTAACGTAATCATCAGTATGTATAAATATTTTTTCAAAAAACCTGCCTCCTTACTAATTATTAGTATATCGTATTATTGGTAGTTTTTCTTATTCGAAAAGTTACATTTTAGGCCTTCTTGAATTTATTTCTAAAAACAAAAGTTGAGGTAGCTTTTAACTTCAAGCTACCTTGCCTACTTCATACTTGAATATCAATTGTATGTCCGGCTGTTGGATGTGGAGCATCTAACATTTCAACTAACTGTTCTGTATTTTGCTGTTGCATTTCCATTGCCTGTTTCGTAACAGCTAAAGATACATTTTGCATAAGTGTTGCTTGGTTCATTGCCATCGATAAAGCTGCGATATCCATCTAGTCCACCTCCTATCTAATTTATCGGACAAATAGTTTCATCATCAAGTATTTTCCCTAATTTTCTACACCACTCGATTGAAAATACAAAAACATCTATTGTCCTAACGGTTTAGATACAATAGATGTTTTTTATTACATTTTATTTTCGATTGTTTTCCAAGCTTCCTCAAAGCCAAGACCCGTTTCTGATGAGAAGACAATAAGTGAATCACTTTTTTCCATCTCCAGTGTCTCTTTGACAATTTTCTTATGTTTATCCCACTTACCTTTTGGAATTTTATCTGCCTTCGTTGCAATGACAATGCAAGGAATATTGTAATGCTTTAAAAAATCATACATCATACGATCATCAGCTGTTGGAGGATGTCGCAAATCTATAATTTGTACGACTGCTTTTAACTCCTGGCGTCCTGTAAAATAGCGCTCGATCATTTTTCCCCATGCCTCACGCTCTGTTTTAGAAACCTTTGCATAACCATACCCTGGAACATCTACAAAAAATAGCTGTTCTTCAATCTTATAAAAGTTAAGGGTTTGTGTTTTACCAGGCTTAGATGAAATACGTGCTAAAGCTTTACGTCCGATCATTCGATTTATAAAGGAAGACTTTCCTACATTCGAACGACCTGCTAATGCAAATTCTGGCAGTCCATCTTCTGGATATTGGTCTGGTCGTACCGCACTAATGACCATTTCGACATTATGGACTTTCATTTTTTTAAAAACCTCCGTCCAGCGCATAGGCTAAAACTTCATCAGCCGATGTCACTAGTTTAAATGTTAGTTGCTCACGTACACTATCAGGAATATCCTCTATATCGCGTTCATTATCCTTAGGACAAATGATTGTCGTTAATCCTGCACGGTGAGCGCTTAATGTTTTTTCTTTTAAGCCGCCGATTGGCAATACACGGCCACGCAAGGTAATCTCACCTGTCATACCTACCTCGCGGCGAATCGGGCGATGTAAAATAGCCGAAACGATAGCTGTTGCCATTGTAATACCAGCTGAAGGTCCATCTTTAGGTACAGCACCCTCTGGCACATGGATATGAATATCATGTGTATCAAAAAATTCGGCATCCACATTAAGGTGTTCCATCTTCGTACGAACATAGGATAAGGCTGTTTGAGCAGATTCCTTCATTACCTCACCAAGCTTACCAGTTAGTTGTAACTTCCCTTTACCTGGTGTTAAAGAAACTTCAATTTGTAATGTATCTCCACCAACTGTTGTATAAGCAAGTCCAGTAGCGACACCCACTTGATTTTCCTTTTCAGCCTGTCCATAGCGGAAACGATGTTTACCAAGTAAATCTTGTAATGATTTGGAGCTAACCGTTACGCGTTTTTTCTCACCAGATACAATTACTTTGGCAATTTTACGGCAAAGCGTAGCAATTTGTCGTTCTAAACCGCGAACTCCTGCTTCCCGAGTATAATAACGTATAATATCAGTGACTGCTTCATCTTTGATTACCACTTGCGTTTTTTTCAAGCCATGCTCTTTAAGCTGCTTTGGTATAAGATGATTTTTTGTAATTTGAGCTTTCTCGATTTCAGTATAGCCTGCAATAGATATTACTTCCATACGATCTAATAATGGTCCTGGGATGCTACTTAAATCATTGGCAGTTGCAATAAATAACACATTAGATAGATCATATGGTTCCTCAATATAATGATCACTAAATGTATTATTTTGTGCAGGATCTAAAACTTCAAGCATAGCTGCTGCAGGGTCACCTCTAAAATCATTCGACATTTTATCGATTTCATCTAATAAAAATACTGGATTAATCGTACCTGCTTTTTTCATTCCTTGAATAATACGTCCTGGCATTGCACCAACATACGTACGTCGATGTCCGCGAATTTCCGATTCATCTCGAACACCACCTAAAGAAATACGAATAAATTTTCGATCTAAACTTTCGGCAATGGAGCGAGCTAATGATGTTTTACCAACACCTGGAGGCCCTGCTAAGCATAAAATAGGTCCTCGCAGTGAATTTTTCAGCTGACGTACTGCTAAATATTCTAGAACACGTTCTTTGACTTTTTCTAATCCATCATGATCTCGGTTTAAAATATTTTCAGCATGGGCAATATTCATGCGATCCTCTGTAGCATTTGTCCACGGTAATGAAATAAGCCAATCAATATAATTGCGAATAACACCGCTCTCAGCACTAGCTCCAGGTATTTTTTCATAGCGATCTAATTCTTTCAGTGCTGCTTCCTTTGTTGTTTCTGGCATACCAGCTTCGTCGATACGCTTCCGTAATTCTGCAACTTCTCCAGTTTTCCCTTCGCGATCTCCCAGCTCCGTTTGGATAGCTTTCATTTGCTCACGTAAATAATATTCCTTTTGCGTACGCTCCATTGACTGCTTTACTTTGGAATTAATCTTCTTTTCTAGATCCAATACTTCCTGTTCATCATGCAAGCGAATAATTAAATGATCTAGTCGTTTTTTAACGCTTAGCATTTCCAAAACTTCTTGCTTGTCGGCAATTTTAAACGGCAAATGAGAAGCAATAATATCAGCTAAACGGCCAGGCTCTTCAATATCCGTTACAGTATTGATCGTCTCAGTTGTAATTTTATTGGAGGATTTTGCATATTTTTCAAAATACGTCAACAATGTCCGCATCAATGCTTGTGTTTCTACATCTTTTTCTGTTGACTCCTCTTTAATTTCAATATCGACAACCGTATACTTCTCTAACGCACGATAGTTTTTCCACGTTGCACGAGCAACTCCTTCTACAAGGATACGTAACGTGCCATTTGGTAATTTAAGCATTTGTTTGACATAAGCAATTGTACCAACTGAATACAAATCTTGCTCTTCAGGTTGTTCATCGTGCATTTCTTTTTGTGTTACCAATAAAATCATTTGGTCCTCTAACATTGCCTGCTCAAGCGCCGCTACAGAACGATTTCTACCCACATCAATATGTAACACCATCGATGGGAATACTAAAAGTCCACGCAAAGGCAATAATGGTACATTTGTTGTTTTTTGTATTGTCACCATGCGGGCATTCACCTCCGTCAAAATTTTCATGTTAACATCCCGCGCTACTAGTATGTGTTTAAAAAGTTGATTCACACTAGATATTGAAGCGAGCCAAAAATTTCTTCAAGTTACAGCTGGCTTTATGTAGGAATGAATAAAAAGCTGACTGTCGATATGTGCGAATATTGCACAATCGAAGTCAGCTAATTACTCTCTATCTCACAACGGTAGACAGCCACGTCTATTCATTATGCTGAAGTTTTAGTGTCGCTACCTTCATCGAGTTCAGTGCCATCTTCAAGAAGCAATTTCGGTTTTTCTTTATCCGTAATTGTTTTTGCTGTAATGATACATTTTTTCACGTCTTCACGTGAAGGTAATTCGTACATTACATCAAGCATTGTTGACTCAATAATTGAACGAAGACCACGCGCACCTGTTTTACGTTCAATTGCTTCCTTAGCAATTGCCACAAGAGCATCTTCATCAAATTCAAGCTCAACGCCATCTAATTCAAGCATTTTTTGATATTGCTTGGCTAGTGCATTTTTCGGCTCTGTTAAAATTTGTACTAGTGCTGCTTCGTTTAATTGCTCCAGACTCGCAAGTACAGGTAATCGACCAATGAACTCTGGTATTAAACCAAATTTCAATAAATCCTCAGGAATCAGCTTGGACATGATAGAACCTTCATCTACATCTACTTTATTCGGATCTGAACCGAATCCTATTACTTTTTCACCCTGACGTCGTTTAATGATGGTTTCAATACCATCAAATGCACCGCCAACAATGAAAAGAATATTGGTTGTATCGATCTGTAAGAATTCTTGATGAGGATGTTTTCGTCCTCCTTGTGGTGGAACACTTGCAACTGTTCCTTCAAGAATTTTTAGGAGTGCCTGCTGAACACCTTCGCCGGAAACATCTCGTGTAATAGATGGATTTTCCGACTTACGTGCAACCTTGTCAATTTCATCAATATAGATAATCCCTTTTTCAGCGCGTTCGATATCATAATCAGCTGATTGGATTAACTTTAATAAAATATTTTCAACGTCCTCACCAACATAACCTGCTTCAGTTAAGGAGGTAGCATCCGCAATAGCGAATGGAACATTTAAAATACGTGCTAACGTTTGAGCTAATAAAGTTTTACCGCTACCAGTTGGGCCGATTAACACAATGTTCGATTTTGCTAATTCAATATCATCAATTTTACTATTCGTATTGATACGTTTATAGTGATTGTAAACTGCGACTGCCAATGCTTTTTTAGCACGCTCTTGTCCAATTACATACTCATCTAAAATCGTTAAGATTTCTTTCGGTTTTGGGATATCTTGGAATTCGATCTCCTCTTCTACACCTAGTTCCTCTACAACGATCTCTGAACAAAGCTCGATACATTCATCACAAATATAAACACCTGGACCTGCAACTAATTTACGCACTTGTTCTTGTGGTTTTCCACAGAATGAGCATTTTAAATTGCCTTTTTCATCATTAAATTTGAACAATATGTTTCACCCCTATTCAAGCAACAATCTTACAAGATTATTGAACCTTTATCAAATAAATTGTCTGCATCATTTACGCCTCAGTAATTATGCATGTGTAGATTATAACGCATCGTCATGTACTTTACTTCATTTGTCTTTCGAAGCATGCTATAGGAACCTGCTTACTTCGCCACCTTATACTGCTATAAAGTTACATTTATTCACTTCCGACACACTACAAACTACTGATCTCTATTTATAAATCTACTACATTCATCAACCAAGGGTATATCACTCAAAAAATAAATTTTATTTAGTTAGAACCTTTCTGAATGAAGTTAAGTTTAGCATCGTATCAATTTCGCCTTGACTCTAATAGCGCCAGGACTTCATCTAAATCCTTGCCGCCTGCCAGCAGGCACTATCTTCATTCAGTCGTGGTTTAAACACACACTAAAAAGGTTAAAAGGCTTACAGCTCGCCATCTATGTGAGATGGGAGTTTTTTGTACCTGACATAATACTTTGGATACAAAAACATCTGCTGAATGAAGATAAAAACTAAAACAATACTATGTATAAGTGAAGTATAAAGTGAATTAAATGTTAAGGGGACTGATTGCTAAGAGTTTATGTGATAAAACAAGGCACGGATGAATGCCGTACCTTGTTTTTTTGGGCTATCTAATTACACAAAATCTTATTCAGTAATTTTAGCGTTTTCTACTAAAAATTCAACTGTTTTTTGGATTTTGATGTCATTTTCAAGTACTGCTGTTCCACCTAAAGCACTTGTGATTTGATCTTTTGTCATGTTAAATTGAGCAGCCATTTTTTCTAATTCTGCTTCAATATCAGCTTCAGATGCTTCAATTTTTTCAGCTTCAGCAATTGCTTCAAGTGTTAATGATACACGCACACGGCTTTCAGCTTCTTCTTTCATTTGGCCACGTAAGTCTTCTTCTGATTGACCAGAGAATTGGTAGTAAAGGTCTAGATTCATACCTTGCATTTGTAAACGTTGACCAAATTCTTGTAACATACGATCAGTTTCAGAGTTGATCATACCTGCTGGTACTTCAAAGTCCGCATTTTCAGCTGCTTTTTCTACAAGCTCATCACGAAGAGCTGCATCTGATTCTGTTTCTTTTTGAGCTGCAGTTTGTTCTTTAATTTTAGCGCGTAAAGCTTCAACGCCTTCAACTTCTGGATCTAATTCTTTTGCAAATTCATCATTTAACTCAGGAAGAACTTTTGTTTTAACTTCTTTCACAGTTACTTTGAAAGTAGCTTCTTTACCAGCTAATTCAGCTGCATGATATTCTTCTGGGAATGTAACAACAACATCTTTAGATTCGCCAGCTTTAACACCAACTAATTGCTCTTCAAAACCTGGAATGAATGAACCTGAACCGATTTCTAGTGGATAGTCTTCACCTTTACCACCTTCAAAAGCTTCTTCGCCAACGAAACCTTCGAAGTCGATCACAGCTGTATCACCTTCTACGATTGCTTCGTCTTCTTTGATTTCAAGCTCTGCTTTACGAGCTAATTGATCTTGAATTTGTGCATCTACTTCTTCATCCGTTACTTCTACTGGAAGTTTAGATACTTCTAGACCTTTATAGTCTCCTAGCTTTGGTTCTGGTTTCACTGTTACTTGTGCAGTGAATGTGAAATCTTGACCGTGTACAAAGTTTTCTGTACCAGCGATTTCTGGGTAATCAACTGGCATAATTCCAGCTTCATCAATTGCTTTTGCATAAGATTCAGGAACGATGATTTCTAATGCATCTTGGTATAGAGATTCGATACCAAAACGTTGTTCAAACATTTTACGAGGCATTTTACCTTTACGGAAACCTGGTACGTTAATTTGTTTTACAACTTTTTTGAACGCTTGGTCCATTGCTGCGTCGATTTCTGCAGCAGGTACTTCGATTGTAAGAGTACCGATATTACCTTCTTGTTTTTCCCATTTTGCTGACATGTATAAATACCTCCAAATAAATAATCAAGTTTAAGATGTTAGACAATTCATTCGTAACTACGATTTTGACAACCATTTTAGTATAACATAGATGTGTATAGTTTCAACTTATTTCATACCTAATGTAGTTCTGTTAGCTTTTCTAACATTTGTAAAAAGTCAATGATTTCATAGTCCATTTCTTGTACATTTCCAAGCATCGCTAAGACAAAATCAATATAACTATAGGCAACATCATCTGCTTCGAACGGGTGCCATTCAAATGGATACGTTACAATGGCATGCTTTGCCATTAAATATTGTACCATTTCCAAAGTCGATGGGTCTTGTTCTAGCTTCACTTCTAGTATATTTTTTATTTCTCCATACTGCGGTAGCTGGTTAGGCAATACTAATTCAGTAGGATTAACAACTTTGGTTTGATTAAATTTGGCTACTGTAACATTGATAGCTACTTCTTGTTCTACTAATAATATAAGTGCTAGACTCTGGACAAACGGATGGATCGTGGAACATTCAATAATCTCTTTCAACGGCTCTTTTAATTGTCTTACATTTGTATCCATAAGTCGATGTAAGCGAATGGATTGCTCATTTGGACTAAGTACCCTAAATTTCTCAAGGTCATATTCTTGTTCTTCTATTAAACGTTGTGCATTTTCTTTTTTTTCTAGATTCTTAGACACTTCACTATTCAAATTTTTTAAGCGTTCAAATTTTTCAATTTGATCCTGAGGCAAAACATTTTCTTCAAGTAGCGTTGAAATTAATGACTCTACTTGATGGTATTCTTTTAACTGCATGCATACGGTAATGTACAATTCCATGATTTCTACATAAAATGACGTACCCATTGAAAATAATTGCTCACAAACATCCTTTGTCTTGCTATAGTCCTTTAATTCATACAAAGCGAAAGCATAAGCACTAAGAGCAAATTCATCTCCAGCTTCGTACACAAATGCCTTTTCAAAGCTTGCCACCGCTTTTTCATACTGAAAATTTTCAGCAAACATATGTCCTTCACGTATTAATGTTTGGACAGCGCCCGGAAAAACAACAACATTGTCATGTTTAATGACATGACGCTTTCTTTTTGTCATTTTTCTCACCTCATTATTCTAATTTTTCATTTCTGCTATTTACTAAAAAAATCCAAGTTTCTTGTTTTTAACAAAAAATTATTGCTTTTGCATTCATATTTTGTAATAAATTGTATTATAATTAGAATAGTCTAAAATTTATCACAATTCGCAGACGCTTCCCCTTTGTTGTCTGCATCAAGAAAATCAAGTTCTTAACAAGGAGTGGAATCCATGCAATTACTTGATACAATTACAGAGTTTGATCATTGTATCTCATCTGCATTCGAGGCATTATCAATTAAAGTCATTTCAATTTCTACAACGGACGGCCATTTTCAAGATAAGCCGATAGAATTTGAACTTTTAACACGCACCAAAATAGATGTCTACACACAAGAAGCCAGCACCTATATTTTAAAAATTCAAGGGTGTATTCCTGGATCTATTGCACTTGGTCATCAAAACGAGTCTCTTTCCATTATTCCTCAAAAAGTAAACATTGAATGTAACTACAAGCTGCTACATGTTGATAAAAAAGATATGCAGCAGATTTTACAACATCCTGAACCAAATCGTCACTATAGTGAATGGCTCATTGATGCAATCAAAAATGCCAATATTCTTGTCGAGTTAAAGACAAATCAACACACGCTCACTGAATGGCCAATTGGCATTAAATCAGCAGTCATTATTTAGCTAGACAAAGACATACTTAAATAGGTATGTCTTTTTTATTGTTCACATTTTAGTTTTACCATTTTATTGCGTTTCTATCATAACAACTTTCTATAGTTTCTGGAAATAATATTGTAAAATTTATGTTTTAAAGAGGACATTCTAACTGTGCTTGATTAAAATGAAGGTTTCAAATTTATCCCTTCGAAATGAAATGGCGCTATAATATAAAATACAAAAATAAGTTGGGGGCTTTTTTACATGGATATTAAAGAAACATTACAGTCTTTTTCTACAATGACACTGTCTGAACGTCAGACATTTATGTTCCAACATAGTGATTGGCTATTACAGGAGATGTTAGCCCATATTGGCTCAGTTGATGCCGAATTACGAGACCAGCTCATTTATCGCACCTTTGTTGATTTACTAAGTGATAATTTATTGAGTTCTCAACAACTTCAATATTTGTTTGATACAGTTACAGGTGAGGATTTTTTATATTTACATATCGGAGATAAAACAGAGGATAGTGTCTTTACTCGTTCTTTTTCTGCTTTACTAGTTGCAGGTCTTCTTGCAAAGGACGCTGAATTACTTGTTTTAAGAGATGAAGACCTACAAGTGTTCTTTAAAAAAATTGGCCGTTATTTGTTATTAGAACAGGATATGAGAGGATATGTTCAGGGAAAAGGATGGGCACACAGTATTGCACATGGTGCAGATTTAGCTACAACAACAATAAAACATCCAAAATTCGATTTACAGTATGCACCATCCATTTTACATGCATTAAAACTTGTCACTTGGAAAGAAACAGTCTTTGTTAACGATGAAGAGGAACGTTTAATTAATATAGTGGATGCATTATTGCTTCAAAATTACTCAGAGGAAGCACTGATCGAATTTGTTGAGCAGGCTTTTGATAAATTTGAAATGCATTTAATGACACAAGGTTATAATGAGCTCTTCTTTAGTGGAAGAACTTGTACCTTAAACTTTATGAAAACACTGTATTTTTCTTTGAAAATGAATAATAAAGCTCCACAGCTTCAAAATACGATTTATGGACAAGTAGCCAAATGGCTGAAGCTTGGTGATTGACAGGTAATTTTAAAAATGCTGAATTACACCGCTTAATTCTTGATAACATAAATTTTTTCTAAAATACTAGCAAACTAAGAACTGGCTTAGTTTGCTTTTTACTTTTCAAATAAAACAAATGAAGTAAAAATATGGATATTAAAGAAAAGCTGTTATTATATTAACATAATTAATATTTCACTCCATTTATTCCCTCCTCGCTCATTCCTTTCATTGAAAATTCAACCTATTGTTTCCATAAAACGTCATTGCATCTACTCCTTTTTTGGATAAAAGGCAAATAAAAAATCCCAATAGGTCTGGTATGACAATGATTTTATTACAAAACAGCGTCTAAAATGTGAAATACCATTTTTCACATTTTAAATTATTTACTTAGGTAAACATCAGGAATGCAGTATTTTCAACGTTTCCACAGTGTTTAATAAATAAAACCTATAAATACCAATACTAAAATAACGATTTTTGTTCAAAAAATGTTCAAATTCAATACCGCTATACTATCATTTTCATAACAAAATTATGTTTTTTCTTAAAAACAGGGCGTATAATCCAATGTGCAAACAACGAGAGATTGTGACAATCGTAGTTAACCAAGTATGTATTTAAACGATTGCGCAAATCATTGATTTTGCTAACGCTTGCATCAGATCAATCAACACTAGATTTTATGTTTCATATTGAACCATGCCATTGTAATTTCTTATGTTGTTGATTGATACGCCAAGATAAAAGAGGTGACCTCAGTATCAACTATTTGTAAATGTGACACTGACAAAAACACATGAATTTTATGAATAGCCGTTCTATAGAAAGGAGTCAAACATGAAGAAAAAATTAAGTTTAATGTTAGTAGCATTGAGTGCGATTGCTCTTCTTGCTGGATGTGAACCATTAACAGTGTTCAATCCAAAAGGACCTAATGCTGAAACATTATCAAACACAATTATCTTATCCATTATTACAATGGCCTTTATATTGCTAGTCGTGTATGTGCTTTTAGCCTTTATGCTTACAAAATATCGTGCATCAAAAGCAGCTGCAGATTATGAGCCTCCTCATGAAGAAGGAAGTCATCTGCTTGAAATTACATGGACAGTAATTCCAATTATTATCGTAGCATTTTTAGCTGTTGTGACAGTAAGAACAACATCTACAGTAGAAGCTCAACCAGCAGGTTATGACGATAAGGAGCCTTTAGTGATTTATGCATCATCATCAAACTGGAAATGGCACTTTAGTTATCCAGAAGAAGGTGTTGAAACAGTTAACTATGTAAACATTCCGGTGGATCGTCCAATCGAATTTAAGCTTTACTCATTTGGTCCAATTACAAGTTTCTGGATTCCTCAATTAGCAGGTCAAAAATATGCTATGAGTGATATGTTAACAACAATTCACCTTGCAGCAGATGAAGTTGGTTCATTTATGGGACGTAACTCTAACTTTAATGGACGTGGCTTTGCAGAAATGGAATTTGAAGCACAATCTATGACACAAGAAGACTTCGATAAATGGGTTGCTGATGTTAAAGCGAAAGAGGCACCATTAACAGAAGAAAAATTTGATGAGCTTTTAGAGGCAGAACATGTTGGTCGCCAAAGCTTCTCATCTACACACTTAGACTTTAGACCAGCTCCAATGGAACATGGCAAACACATGAATATGGATGAAATGGATCATGGGGACATGTCTGAAGAAGACATGAATAATGAACATTCTGGTCATTAATTTGATTTTATCGTTGAACGAATCGAGACATTAATTTTTAATTCTGAAAGGAGCGCATCCAATGAGTATGGAAGAATTATTCCATCCAATGCAAGAACCGATGATTTTAGCGGCAGCTATTAGTATCGTAGTTGGTGCAGTGGTTATCGTAGCAGGCCTTACTTATTTCAAAAAATGGGGCTATTTCTACAAAAACTGGCTATCAACTGTTGACCATAAAAAAATCGGGATTATGTATATCGCAGTAGCTTTATTAATGCTATTCCGCGGTGGTATCGATGCACTATTAATGCGTGCACAAACAGCCGTTCCAGATAACGGACTTCTTGATGCACAACACTATAATGAAATTTTCACAACACACGGTTTATTAATGATTCTATTTATGGCGATGCCATTTGTTATCGGCTTAATGAACATTGTCATTCCACTTCAAATCGGTGCACGTGACGTTGCTTTCCCACGTCTAAATGCTGTCAGCTTCTGGCTATTTGCAGCAGGTGCTGGTTTATTAAACTTATCATTCATTATCGGTGGTTCACCAGACGCTGGTTGGACAGCCTACTTCCCTCTTGCAAGTACGGATTTTAGTCCGACTGTAGGGAATAACTATTATTCTTTAGCCCTTCAATTATCAGGTATTGGTACTTTAATGACAGGTGTTAACTTTATCACGACGATCATTAAAATGCGTGCTCCTGGTATGACATTAATGAAAATGCCAATGTTTTCTTGGTCAATTTTAATTACAAACATTATTATCGTATTCGCGTTCCCAGTATTAACTGTAGCGCTTGCTCTTATGATGTTTGACCGTCAATTCGGCACAAAATTCTTTGCGATGCAAGATGGTGGTATGGATATGCTTTGGGCCAACCTTTTCTGGGTTTGGGGACATCCTGAGGTTTATATCGTTATCCTACCTGCTTTCGGTATTTTCTCAGAAATCATTGCAACATTCGCACGTAAAAACTTATACGGTTACAAATCAATGGTGATGAGTATGGTGGTCATTTCCCTACTATCATTCGTAGTTTGGGCCCACCACTTCTATACAATGGGTCATGGTGTAATGGTAAACAGTGTTTTCTCTATTACAACAATGGCAATCGCCGTTCCTACTGGGGTTAAAATATTCAACTGGCTACTCACAATGAGGCACGGGAAAATTCAATTTACAACACCGATGCTTTATGCACTTGGCTTTATTCCTATCTTCACAATTGGTGGGGTTACAGGGGTAATGCTAGCGATGGCAAGTGCTGACTACCAATATCATAATACGATGTTCTTAGTTGCCCACTTCCACTATGTATTAATTCCAGGTACAGTATTTGGTGTCCTTGCAGGTTACCACTACTGGTGGCCAAAAATGTTCGGTTTCCGTCTAAATGAAAAATTAGGGAAAGCTGGTTTCTGGTTCATTGCCATCAGCTTCAACGTAACGTTCTTCCCACTATTCATTTTAGGTTTAGATGGATATGCTCGTCGTATGTACACTTATTCTGAGTCTACTGGTTATGGTCCATTGAACATGTTATCGTTCGTTGGTGCTCTAGGACTTGCAGTCGGCTTTGCATTAATCGTCTACAATATTTACTATAGCTGGAAGCATATGCCTCGTAATGAAAAGGCAGATGTTTGGGATGGTCGTACACTTGAGTGGGCTACTCATTCTCCAGTACCAGAATATAACTTTGCCGTAGTGCCTACCGTTACTCGCTTAGATGAGTTCTGGTTCGCGAAAAAAGAAGGTCGCGATATTACTGCAGGTACAATCGAAAAAATTCACATGCCAAATAATACAGGCACACCATTCTGGATGAGTGGATTCTTCTTCCTTGCAGCATTCTTCGCTGTATTTAATCTATGGATTCCAGCCATCATCAGTATGCTTGGTGTATTTGGCTTCATGATCCATCGTTCATTTGAAAAAGATCATGGTCGTTACATTTCAGTTGAGGAAGTAATGGCAACTGAGAAAAGCTTGAGAGGTGATAAATAATATGAAAATCGATTCTTCACTTCCATTAGAATATAGTACAGAGGAAAACCGTCTAAAAATCTTTGGTTTTTGGATTTTCCTTGGCGCCGAAATCGTGTTATTTGCCACTTTATTTACTGTGTATTTCACACTTCATACACGTACAGGTAGTGGACCAGATGGTGCCGAGATTTTTGAATTAACTCCCGTTCTATGGGAAACATTCTTATTATTAACAAGTAGTTTCACAATTGGTCTTGGTGTTCATGCAATGCGTATTGGTCGTAAAAAAGCGATGATGACATTCTTTATCATCACTCTATTACTAGGCCTTGGCTTCTTAGCTATTGAGATTGATGAATTTGTCACATATGTACACGAAGGTGCGACGATTCAAACAAGCGCATTCTTATCGTCATTAATGACTTTACTTGGAACGCACGGTGCCCACGTAACATTTGGTTTCTTCTGGGGCGTAGCTATTT
This sequence comes from Lysinibacillus sp. JK80, assembly GCF_027557635.1. Taxonomy (NCBI): domain Bacteria; kingdom Bacillati; phylum Bacillota; class Bacilli; order Caryophanales; family Bacillaceae; genus Lysinibacillus; species Lysinibacillus sp. JK80. The sequence goes on from NZ_CP058997.1 coordinate 3,221,173, forward strand.
TAATCCAAGTAGCGAAACGTGGCTTAAACCCACAAACGGCTAATAAAGCGTTTATCTTCTCACTGTACTGGCATTTCCTAGACGTTGTTTGGATTTTCATCTTCAGCTTCGTCTACTTGAAAGGACTGATTAGCTGATGAAGGAATTATTCCCAAAACAACATGTGATGGGCTTCGGCTTCTCACTATTACTAACAATCGTAGCTTTAGCAGTTGTAAAATTTGATATGTCTCTTAATATGGCATTTGGAATTTTACTAGTAACTGCTCTTGCACAGGCAACTGTACAATTAGTATTATTCATGCACATCGGTGAATCTGAAGATAAAAAAACGTTATATACAACAATTTTATACTCAGTATTCGTAGGTGTTGTGACAATCATTGGTACATTATTTGCTATGATCTGGGGTTATAATTGATCCATTACACTATGGTGTAAGCAAAAGGCTGTCTGTACTTATCGTCCTTGTACGATAAGTTCATGACAGCTTTTTTGTTTTATTCCTATTCATTTGGTAATTATCACGTTTAAAGATTACAAAAGTAGGAGTAATGTTATTTTTTTAATAAAAAAGTAGTTCTTTTCTAACAATTTATGAAACTTTTCCTTTTTTAGTGCGTATAGTAGTAGATAGTGTTTTTTACCAAGAATAGGAGATGAAAGTAATGAAGAAAATTTTTAAAGTATTAGCAGTCGGAACACTAGCGTTGACACTTGCCGCTTGTAATTCAAGCGCTACGCCTACGAAAGACACAACTAATAAAAGCAAACTCACTTTAGAACAAGTGTATGACAAAGCAGTAGATCGCCAGGCTGATATTCAAAGTGCAAGTGCTAAAATGGATATGACACAGGTGACAAAGGTTGGGTCTGGTGAAGAAGCAATGGAGTTTTCAATCGACTCCAAAATGGAGATGGATATCATCGTTGATCCACTTGCAATGCATTTATCAGGATCTATGACAATGCCTGATATGATGAATGAAGGTAAAGAAACAATGGACATGCCAATTGAAATGTATATGAAAAAAGATGCAGGCTTATTTATGAAGGATTCGACAACAGATAGCTGGTTAAAGCTCCCTGATGAGAACTTTGATGCTATATTAGATCAAACGGCGGCTTCTGCTGATGCGAAGGAACAGCTAGAACAATTGAAAAAATTCATTAAGGACTTTACATTTGAACAAACGGATGATGAATACGTCCTTACATTAGATGCAAAAGGCGATAAATTCAAAGAACTAATCGATTCTGAGATTAATAAATCTATGCAAGAAATGGGTCTAGAAGAAAATCCAATGGATCAACTATCAATTGAAAAAATTAACTACGTACTACACATCGATAAAGAGACTTTCGATACGAACAAAATGGATATGAATTTTGACTTAAAAATGGCCGTAGAAGGTGACGAATTGTTAATGAATACAAAATCAGTCGTTACGTATACTGAATTTAATCATCTAAAAACAATCGATATACCTCAAAGCATTATTGATAACGCTCAAACATTCCAATAAAAAAAGAGCCTGCTTGTCTACTAGCACAAGCAGGTTCTTTTACTCTCAACTATTTTAACAACTAACGAACAATCAACACATCACAAAGCGCATGACGTACGACTTTCTCTGCCACAGAGCCTAACATCATTTTCTCCATACGATTTAATCCAGTTGCACCGCAAACAATTAAATCAACCTGAGGTAACTGTGTTAAAATGCCTTTTGGTGAACCTGTTTCTACAATGGATTCGACCTCTTTGACTCCTGTCTGTAATGCCTCTTTTTCTAGCTTTTCCATTTTAAGAATGTTTTCCTTCTTCAATTCCTCGGCATATTTTAAGTCATATGCTGAAACTGCTCCAAACGATTTTGTATCAATGACATTCACCAATTGCAAAATAGCATTGTGTTCCTTTGCTAATTGACTAGCTCGCTCCAATGCTTTTAATGATTGTTCTGAGAAATCAATTGCTACTGCGATCTTAAGATAGTTTGCCATGTTTGTCCTCCCCATTCATCCTACCATTCCATGTTTTCTCAAATATTATATCACAATGGCGTTCGATATAGTTTATCATCCTGAGGTTGCGGATTTCCACGACCATCTGTATTATTGCTAATAAAATAAAGAAATTTTTCATCCACAAAGACATCACGAATTCTACCAAATTCTGATAGTAATTCATTGTGTTTGTTCTTATTTATATCAAAAGCTAGGACTGCTTTGCCTCTTAGGGCAGCGACATATAATTGATCATTTACAATAGCAATGCCTGATGGTGCCCATGTGATAGAAGAACTGGATGTAAAAAGAGGTGTTATCATCCCCTGCTCTTTCTCCATTCCTTCAATAAGAGGCCAGCCATAATTCTTCCCCTTCTCAATGATATTAATTTCATCATTTCCTGCATTGCCATGCTCACTGGCATACATCGTACCATCATTAGACCATGTTAAGCCTTGTGGATTTCGATGTCCATAGCTGTATATATAGGATTGAGGAAAAGGATTATCATTCGGTATGGTGCCATCCAAATTGATGCGCAAAATTTTCCCTTCTAAAGCTTCCACATCCTGTGCTAAAGAAGGTTGTGTTGCATCTCCTACCGTTGCATACAGCTTGCCGTCAGGACCTATTTTCAAACGTCCCCCATGATGGTATGTACCACTCTTTATTCGATCCATAATAAGATCCTGTTCGAGCCATTTATTATCGTTAAACGTTAACGTAACAATTCGATTAAATTGTTCCTCTTCCTCGACATACGTATAATACGCATAGGCAACTTGACTAGTAGGAAAATTAGGTGCTAACACAAATCCCATCATACCAGCTTCTGGAGCAGTTGATAGCTCCTTTTTCAGGATAATCTGCTGCCTATCAACGCCCCCTTCCGCAATCTTTACAATACTTCCTGGCCTTTCTGCTATATAAAAGACATCTCCACTTTTTTGAATCGACCAAGGTGTCTGCAATTGATCTGCTATTATTTCGATAGAGGAATTCATGGCATCTATAGCGTGATTTTCCTCACTTTCTAACCTATTATCGTTATTATCCTTCGTTGACGTACAAGCAACACATAGAATCATCGTTAGCAGTATTAAAGGTATGTAACGTCTCATGATTAATCATCCTCTCATTTATGAAAAATAGAAAGAGACGCCACCTAGACGCCTCTTTTACTTTTTATACTTTCAAACAGGATTATTTCACCAAATGTTCTTGTTTTCTTTAACACCTCTAGAAAGGCTTCTTTACGATGGATGAGTCGTTCTTGGTGCAATTTCTGATAGGAATGCTGAAAATCATCTATAGCTATTTTATCCATAAACTCACCTCATATAGTAGTACGTGCTAATACCATTATAATGTTGGAAAATTCTTACGACAATTCTATTTATATTTTTGATTATATGTTCCCAAAATAAAAAGGATAAAAGACATATAATTTCTTGCAGCAGCTATTTAAATTTATCTAACTAATGAATGAAAAATGGTAGTACTTTTTCTTCCACAGCTTGTTCACCTGCTTGAATCCATCTACTTTTATCATGAATGTATCCATCTTTATCAAGCGGAGTTTGAAATTGACTAACACCAGTTGCATCTAGTAAGGAGCCCTCATCATAATCTAGACCAATATTCTCAACATGCTTAATGACAAATGGCTTTTGAAAACGAATTTGAGCATCTTCATTATCAAGCTCTCCTGATGTGACGATAAAAGGGACACGTAAATAAATAGTTTCTCCTGCCTCTTTCCATAAAACCGAGTCAAAGCTTCCTTTATAGTACTCCCAATTCCCGCCGATCGTGAAACCCCGATCGGCAATTTTATCTCGTAAATAGCCAAATCCTATCTCTTTTCCAACGATTTTTGAATCAAATTGTAACAATTTATCTTCTCCTCCTTTCACTCGATAAAAGTTTAACCTAAAAGACGATATTACAAACTAGCTAAGAGATCATTTTGCTGAACAAAAAAATCCCGAAACCTGAGTAGATTATGGTTTCGGGATTTTCGTAAATTTTTTATAAAGGCACTGAAATATTTCGATGTAACACATATTTAGCAGCTTCTACATACTCTGTGACAGCTCTTTGACTGACTGTGGCTGTAGGAACAATACTCTCAAAGCCATGATAGCAGCCTGGGTATAAGTGGAATTCAACATCTACTCCAGCCTGACATAGCTTGGTTACATATTGTAAAGTCTCATCACGAAATGGATCAAGTTGACCAACACATGTATAAGTAAATGGTAAACCTGATAAATCATCCGCTCTAGCTGCGGCAGCATATGGTGGTACATTGTCGCTACCATTTTCTCCATTCAAATACATTTCCCATCCCTTTTGATTGAGTGAGTGGTTCCAGATCATATGTCCCGTAATTTCTAATGAAGATGGGGTATTATTGCGATCATCAATCATTGGATAGAGCGGCATTTGGAAACTAAGCTTCGGATAATTTCGATCGCGTGTAAGTAGTGCAAGTGCAGCTGTGAGCCCACCGCCAGCACTTGCTCCAGCAATCCCTAAACGGGTAGGATCTATCCCTAATTCATCCGCATGATCTGCTACCCATTTTAACGCTGTATAGCAATCTTCAAGCGGAGCTGGATAAGGATGTTCAGGCGCAAGTCGATAGTCTACAGATACTACAACACAATTCGCTTCATTGACAAAACGCTGACAAAGCACATCATCACCCTCTGGTGCTCCTAAGACATAGCCTCCACCATGAATCCATAGCAGGCCTGGGTATATTTCCTTTTGCTCTTTTGACTTATAAATACGAAGACGAAGAGAATCATTATTATCAGGCCCTTGAATGACTTTATTTTCTACTATGATGTGCTCTTCAATTGGAGCTGGCACAGCAACGGCTGCCATTCCTTCTCTTGTAGCTTGTACATTATCCAAATCTAATGGGGGAAAAATTGCTAACGTTTCTTTTAGTTCTGAATCAATACGATGTTCCATTAAAATCCTTCCTCTCTTATTTAAAATGTTTTTACGATGTTAAACCGCCATCAATTGGGACGACAGCACCATTCACATAAGAAGCTTCCTGCGAAATTAAGAAAGCGATTACATTTGCGATTTCAGTAGGGTCTGCTAATCTACGTAATGGTCCATTTTCTTCTGGACTTGATGCCAATCCCTTTGTCATGTTTGTCCTCACGCCACCGGGACAAATTGCATTCACTCGAATCCCTTTAGGTCCATATTCCATGGCTGCCGTTTTAGTTAATCCAATTACACCATGCTTACTTGCAGCATAACCACCTAGATAGGGTTGTCCCTGTATACCAGCTGCTGAGGATGTATTCACAATGACACCTGATTGCTGTTGCTCCATTTCTTTTAATACATACTTTAAGCTGAGAAACGCCCCTTTAAGATTGACCGAGATTATTCTATCAAACGTTTCCTCTTCTAAATCTCCCAGTAGTGTAGGTGGGCTTAAAACACCTGCATTATTGATAAAAGCATCAATCCTGCCAAATGTTTCTTTTGCAGCGTCCACATATTTTTTGACATCATTGCTTTGTGAAACATCAGCTTGGACAAAAATTGCTTGTTGGTGATATTCCTTAACAGCATGTAGTGTGTCTTGTCCACTTTTTTCATCAAAATCCACTAAAACTAATGCTTTGCCCATAGTGGCAAGCAATTTTGCAGTATCTCTTCCTATACCACTTCCAGCACCTGTAATAATGACTACTTGTTGCTCCATATTGATATATGCTCCCCTCTCACGAACTATGATATTGATTTTAATTTCATTAACTTAAAGCCTACATAATTGTTTTGAGCCACCTCATTACAATGTTTTGTGTAATAATCAAATCCTCCTAGATAGATTAAAAAACTTCGAGGTTTGCCCTCAATATTGGCTCCCGTATACCAGGAATCACCTTTGACGTAGAGTGTTGCATTAGCAACATCTCGACAATGTGTGCTCCAAGCTTCCTCTGCTTCTATTGTTGGTTCCACAAGATCAATGTCATGCTCACGCAAATAATGCATGCACTCGGCAATCCATTCGACATGCTGCTCAATAGCAATCGGCATGTTCACGAGGACAGAAGGGCTTTCTGGTCCCGTAATCATAAATAAATTAGGAAAATCTGCTGTTGTGAGTCCAAGATAGGTTTGAACAGTTGCCCCATCCTTCCACTTCTCTTTTAATGACAAGCCATTCCTTCCTCGGATATCAATCTTAAATAATGGCCCTGTCATGCCATCATAGCCTGTTGCAAAAATGATGATCTCTAAATCAAAATGGTTATCCGCCGTTTGAATACCTTCTTCTGTTATTTTTTGAATAGGTGATTCTTTGACATCAACCAGTAAAACATTCTCCCTATTATAGGTTTCAAAATAATCGCTATCTAAAACCTGTCTTTTCGTGCCATACATATACTTAGGACATAGTTTTTCTGCAACCACAGGATCTTTCACAATCTGTCGTATTTTGGAGCGAATAAATTCTGCCGCTTTTTCATTGGACTGTTCATTCGTTAACAAGTCATGATAAGTAGCTGAGAAGGCAAAGCCACCTTGTGCCCAAGCTTTCTCAAAAACCGCCTGCCTCTTATCATCAAGTTCTTCCATTGCAGATTGCTGATTTTGTGCAAAAGGTGTACCTGAAACCGAATTTCTCATGGAACGTTTTATCGCTTCAAAATTTTTCTTCGTTTCTTTGATAAAGTCCTCTTCATATGCATGGTTACGAGCGGGAATCGTATATTGTGGAGTGCGTTGAAACACCGTTAACTGCTCTGCTTCTTTTGCAATAACAGGTATTGCCTGAATCCCGCTTGAGCCTGTCCCAATAATTCCTACACGCTTCCCAGTAAAATCAACCTTTTCATGTGGCCAATGCCCCGTGTGATACCATTTTCCGTTAAATTGTTGCAACCCCTGGATGTTAGGAACATTTGTTGCAGATAGACAGCCTATTCCTGTAATAAAGTACCTTGTTAAAATGTACTGCCCATCGTTTAGATGAATCATCCATTTATGTCGTTTTTCATCAAAATGAGCTGCAGTGACTCTTGTGTTAAATTGGATATCTGATCGCAATTGAAAACGATCGGCTACGTAATTTAAGTAGCGTAATATTTCCGCTTGCTCTGGAAATCTAGATGTCCAAGTCCATTCTTCATATAATTCTTTTGAAAATGTGTAGTTATAATAGATGCTTTCAATATCACATCTAGCACCAGGATAACGATTCCAATACCAAACACCACCTACACCATCTCCAGCCTCGTATACAATGGTTGAAAAGCCTTTACTCCTCAACTGATGTAGCATATACAGACCTGCAAACCCAGCCCCTAGAACAACTGCATCCACCTCTTTAATTGTTTGACTACTCACCTGTTGCTCCTCCTTACGCCAAAATAGAGAAATATGGCTTTACTTAGCTTAAATACTACAACTTACAGAAAATATTGAAAATTCCTTATTTTAAGCGTAGTATATACTTAAAAAAGGGGATAGGTCATGTCCAATCTTTATACCATTCAAAAACGTTTCGACACAGTACAAAGTTATGCCAACCATGAAGAGCTGTTGATACAGATTTTGCAGGTATATTTAGATGCTTTTCCTATCAAGGATGCCTATTTATTGAGGTATTCTCCAATAGGCTTTGTTGCAGAAGGAATCATTTTTTTAAATGAATCGGGTGGTAGTCATATCGGTGAAATTCGTGAGGAGATTCGTAGCTTCCCTATTATTTATGCTGCTATTGAAGATAAGAAGGCTAAATTTTGCACAGGAATGGACTATTTAAAAAATATCAGTATGAAATACTCTATTCCCTCGCAAAATAATACGTTTTTAATTGTCCCTATTTTCATTGGGTCATATGTTTTTGGCTATATTTGTAGTACTCAATTAGAAGAGGAAATCGATATAAATGATAAGCTGTTAGATGACATGACCACCTTTGGAAACATGATTGGACAGCTTATCATACAAGCTAGAAATAGCAAAAAAGAGGGCTTTCTGAGCAAGCGTGAATTAGAGGTAATGAGACAGGTAGCGCAGGGAGATAGTACAAAGGAAATAGCAGATGTTATGCAATTAAGTGAATTAACTATTACACAATATGTAAAATCTGCTATCAAAAAATTGCGTGCCAAAAATCGCTCTCATGCCATTAGCATTCTTTATCAAGAAGGAATCATTCTTTAAAAAATCAGGGGAGCATGCTACTCCCCTTTTTTAGTAACCCACAATTGTCTTCACTTTAACAATTTTATTACGCCCAGTAGGCCTTCATTAAATCTATTGACCACGCTGGCTGTTTAACATCCTCTTTAGGTAAAAATTCTTTCATTACAGGCTTTATATCTAGTATAGGTGTGCCATCTATGGCGTCTAGCCCTTGAACGATTAATCCTCTTGATTTGACCTCTAACAAGGCAACGATTGTACTTCCTAATTTATTGGGTCTATTTTTACCTCTTTGTGCGAAAATGCCAACCTCTGGATAATCATGATTATTTCTCGGATGTCTTGCCTCATATTGAATTTGATCGTCTGTAACCTTATCAAAATAAAAAATAATTTCTAGATGAGAAAAATCTTCTATTCCTTTTAAGGACGCCTCTTGGATATGATCAGCAAGTTCAATAGTTGAAATAATCTCTCCCCAATGATCATCTTTTAACATTTGCCGATTGTTACGAACGGTAGCGATTGATTGAATAGTATATTGCATGTCTTTTATCCCCCATCTTTTCGAATATCTACTATATGTCCTTTCATTTCAGTATAGACTAAATGGACAGAAAAAAAGATGATTAACGATGTTAATCACCTGACGTGCCATAATCCTTAATGGAAACATTCACTTCACATGTAATAGGAACCTCACTAAACGTTTGATCCCATTCTTTTTTTCTTTTTTGCCATACTTTCGGGTAATCGATTCTTAGTTTATTGCCAAACCCAGAAACATCTGTTTGAAATTCATGTTGCGTTTTATCTAGTGCTTTCCTCACTAATCGCTCTATCTCTTTTTCAAATACCTTCTCTGCTTTTTTCAAAAATTGATTGTCAAATGCTTTATCGGAGAGAACCCAATGTTCAGCAATTCTGCCCTCTGATTGAATTTTTATCGTAAAGGAGATTTGATCCTCTTTTACATGTGGAATAATTTTACTTTTAGCTGAAATAATTTCATACACAATAGGTGCTCCTGACTCCTCATCAAAGCCTTTGACAAGGCCACCTTTCGCATCGCCAGACATCCATGCAATTCCTTCTAGGTCACTCTCATTTAAAAATCCTCGTAGCTTTTTGGTTTTTCCTTCAATGATAGCAGCGCCTGCAAATTTTACTTCTCCATTTTCCGTACTCACATTTTGCAATAAAAAGCTAGAGTCTGAATACAGCTTCCCCTCTAGTTTGGCTACGGTCATCGGAGGCAAAATTTTTGTCGTCCTTTCATGTCCCTCCATCATTTCTACTAATTGAAAGGCAGGAATTTTAGTTGGTTCATTTGTTTCAAGTGCCTGACTTGCCTGATCCTGAGCAATAAAGAGCAGTCCACTCGGCCGTATTTCTAATTCTCTTAGAAAAAAATCCAACGTTTGTTGGAGATTGATAGTACTAGCTAATTCCTCACCGATAATAATTACTTTGGAATGTTCAGCAAAGGAACGTTTATCAACCTTTAACAGCATATTTCGTAAAGTTGGTAACACCGCATCACCTGTCTCAGAAACATTTTTATACGCTTTTTCTGGCAATGCTCCCTCTTTTGTTCCAGAAACCGTAGTCTCTGACGTAACAAATTGATTGGTAATTGTTAGCAACTGTCTGTTTGCATACCTAGCATCTTGTTGCTCTTCAGAGGAAACATCACCCGTCTCTAAATCCAATGATGTACCTACAATAAGGCCTAAATCCTCAATCTCTTTACTACTCCAACAGCCAGTAAGAAGTAAGGTTACCGTTGCAACTAGAAGTAAACGTACACAACACTGTATTCGCTTCATGCTTTCTTTCCTTTCAATTTCGAAATAAGGAGTAAGGTTATCGGTACTACACCAAATAAAATTAATGTAGCATGACCAATCTTATCGCCAAATGTAAATAGATCGTTAATATTTTTAGGTGTCATCGCAATAATGTAAATAATCGGAAGTAGCCCGTATAAGAAGGGATGCATATTTTTCTTAAACAGTTGGGCTAATCCTAAAGTAGCGGCATAATAAGTAATCGTAAAGGTAGCAAAGATTTGCATAATCCAAATTACAAGAAGAAATGACTCAAAGCGTTCAAAAATTAAACCAGGGATTTCAAAACTTCGCATTAATTCAATTGTTGGCCAAGTCCTTGTTAAAACACCCTCAATGGATAGAGCACCAATGACCATCACAACCGTGATGACATAAAAGAGCAAGGGTATGGCTATACCCGCCAGTACAACCTTTACAGCTTTTGATTTATCTGAGGGGTACATAAATGCCACAAGTAGTAGCATAATTTCAGGCCCTAAAAATGCTAGTGTCGCTGTTTTTATTCCCTTTAACATCGGAACAACGCCCAGACCGAGTACTGGTCTCAAATTATCGATTTCAAAAATCCCTAAACTTAAAAAGGCCACAAGTAAAAAAATAACAAAGGTAATAGGAAAAATGATTTCAAATAAACGAGCGATTGTGTTGATGCCACCGCTTATTAAGTAAAGTCCAACCCATAAAAAAGGCAAAATAATCGCCCAAGTGGGGGTTCCTTCTAATAAGAAGAGAGAAGTTACTTCAGCCATGATGCGAACTTCAAAGGCAGAAATGGTAAAAAAGTAGGCAATTACACACGCACTTATAAACCAGCCTAACCACTTCCCTATGATATCTTGATTATATTGATAAAATGTTTTGTCAGGGTATTGCTGGCTTAGCTTCACAATGATTACACCTGCAATCATTGCAACGACTCCACCTAAAAATACACTAATCCAAACATCTGGCGTTTTTACTTTTTCTACAGATGCACGAGGTAAAGTAAGAATCCCAGTGGCAAGAATATAGTTAATAATAATAACAACTGCTTGTGACGTCGTTATTTTATCTTTCATACTGCTGTTCATGGCTGTTTTGCTCCCTTTCTCTTATTCCCCTTTGCGGACCGAATCTTTTGGCTTTAACAATCTAGGACGATGCTTCATCATCTTTAAGGGCATTCGCACCATAAAATCTTTCCAATCACCTGCTCGATACGGAATAGTTGGGCTCAAATATGATACACCGAAGCTCTTTAGCTTTACCAAATGACTGCAAAGGAATAAGAAAAATAGAATGATGCCATATAGTCCAAATAAAGCTGCGGAAAACATCGCCACAAAACGTAGCATTCTTAGCGTGATACCAGCATTATATTGAGGGATAGCAAAAGAGGAAATTGCTGTTAATGCAACCACAATGACCATGATTGGACTAACAATTCCTGCCTGTACGGCGGCTTCTCCAATAACAAGCCCTCCAACGATCCCCATTGTCGGACCAATCGGCTTCGGTAGACGAAGTCCTGCTTCTCGTAATATCTCAATAGCGACTTCCATAATGAGGGCTTCAATCAATGCTGGAAACGGTACCCCCTGCCTTGTTGCCATCATGGACAGCGCTAGTTTAGTGGGAATTAAACCTTGATGAAACGATACAAAAGCAATGTACAGGGATGGGGCAAATAAAGAGATGCCTGCAGCAAAATAGCGAAGCAAGCGAATAAGTGAGCTCGATAACCAACGTTCATAGTAATCCTCTGGTGATTGCAGTAGCATATTAAACGTGACTGGCACAATTAATGCAAAGGGAGTTCCATCTAAAAGAATTGCGACTCGTCCCTCTAGTAAAGCAGCAATAACCCGATCAGGACGCTCGGTACTCTGCACTTGCGAAAATGGGCTGAGGTAATCATCCTCAATCAATTGCTCAATATATCCTGATTCAGCAACATCATCCAAATGGATTGTTTCAATTCGTTCCTTCACCTCTTTGACAAGATTAGGCTGCACAATTTCATCTATATAGGCTAAAACCAACTCTTTTTTCGTACGTTCGCCTACTTCCATCTCGATAATCGATAAATTTCGATTCTCACCATGCTGTCTTAATAAAGAGGTATTCACACTTAATTTTTCCGTGAAGCCCACTCTTGGTCCACGTACCATTGCTTCAGAAACAGGCTCCTCAAGATTTCGAGTTTTGCCATGTGCCGTACCAATGATAAATACATTCTGTATGCCATCCACAATTAATACAGTGGAACCAGTTAATACTTTCCCAACAGCTTTCATGACTTTCGATTCCTCTAGCAGTTCACTCACTGGTAGGATTTCATTTCTAATTGATTGTTGTAATTCATGACCTCTTAAAACAGACGACTTTTTTGTATGTCCATTCATTAATGATTTCAAAATATGTTTGTCAATTAATTCTTTATCGCATAATCCTTTAAGAAAAACGATCGCTGCACGATTATCCGTATTTCCTATTTGAAATTCTCTAAAATGAATATCCCAATTATGGCCAAGTTCTTTCCTCATTTGTAAAAGATCTTTATTAAAATCTCCTGTAAATTGCTCTAACGTTTTTTGAATAGGTATGTGTACCATCTCAACTTGTTCACTATTTTCTTTCATCTCAATTTTGCCATTGCTCTTATTAACAAATAAAAAAACATGGAACAATTTATAAATTAAATATGGAATAAAAAACGCTAAAAAGCCTTGTAAAAAAACTTGCCAATGTGGCATGTAGGAAATCACCTTTTCCCACATATTGATCACCCTCTTTAGTACACTTGTACAGAGTATCCCTACATGTTTTTATCTTTATCTAAGCAGCAGTATTTTAAACTTCCAATCCTCAACATTCTTTCATAATAAGACACTAACATTCGGTGACCATAACAAAACCAGCCTTAAATGAGTACTGGTACTTATAAAAGCAATCTTTAGCTTATGGTATACTAGCTACTATGAAAAATTAGAAGGTGAAATTTATGCTAGAAGTCAGTGAAAGTAAATTAACACAATATAGTCTGCATTTTTTGAGTGAGACGCTTATTTTAGGAGAAGAAGTTTTTACACAACCTGAGGTCATATTAGAAGCAGCCTTTACACAGCTCGCTTTTAGTAAAATTGATGTGGAACAGCAATATGAATTTTTCCATGAAAGCAATATTGCACTCAATGAAGTTTTTACGTATTCAAGAGCTATTTTCGAACAGGGAAGTAACTTCCTAGAACACTCACAAAATATTGCCAAACACTTACATAGTGTGTCACAGCATCCTAACATCAAAAGCGGAGAACTGTTTATTGGCCTTTTTGAAAATTGTTTTCTATTAAATGAGGCTAAAAAGATTATCGCTATTGTCAAAATTGATGAAAAAGAAATGTTTTTAGATGTGAAAAATGAACACAATCAAATGATCGTGAACGGCGTGGATGGCATTAACGTTAAGAAAATTAATAATATGGCAATTATTGTTGATATGGGACCAGATCAATCTCCTGCCGTGTATATTAAAACAAAACGTAAAGAAGATATTGTTTATTGGCAAGAACGATTTTTAAAAATTAAGGCAGCGGATGAACATTATTATAAAACCAATTTAGCATTAACAGAATGTAAAAAATTCATTTTAAAGGAAGAAAATTATACAAGCACAGAAAAACTTGGGCTCTTGAATAAAACACTGGATTACTTTAGAAATGAAGAGGAGTTTCAAGTAAATCATTATATTGAAACTGTTTTTGAGCAAGCCGACACTACTCAAAAAGATATCATCATTAATTCGGTCAAACCCTATGAGACTATCATTTCTGATAGTGCGCTAGAAAAAGCTGAAAAGAAATACAAACGTAAAATCAAACTGGATTCCAATATTGAAATCCAAGTAAATATTCAACATATCGACCAAATAGATGAATTAATTGAAGTTGGCTATGATGAGGCAACGAATCGCAAATTCTATAAAATCTATTTCCAGGATGAACAGTAGAAGAGCTTGGATTAAACGGATGCAAGTTATCTTATGAGATTAAACATTAGAATGACAGCGTCTCTCCTAAAATCTTCAATTAGAAGAAAAAGAGCTTAAAACAGTATAACCTGCAATAATGCCTTAGTTCGTGCCCTTGAATTTTCTCTGGAAGCGCACTAATCCTTGTAAATCTTTGCTTCGATAATCAACCCTTTGCATGGTCTGTGCTGTAAATAATAGCTATTTTTCAAAGACTACAGATACTAAAACAGTGAGTCTTATCATGAATCCTCCACTCTTTAATTTCTTAAAATTTTTTTCAAAAAGTTAAAACTTTTTCAATTGGTAAAACGTCTAATAATTGGTAACAGAAGTTAACCTAAAGGAGAATTGATAAATATGAAAAAACCTGCTAAAAAAACATGGCTATTAGCTTCAGCATTAACACTTGGGATGGCTGTATTAACACCACTTCAAGCTGGTGCAACAGCTGTTGATACAACAAATAATGTAACGATTCAAATAGAACAAAAAATAACAGGTACCATTAAATATTTTGATGGTAGCAGCATTACCCTTAAAGGGACAGATGGAAAAAACTACTACATCGGTTTACACAATTTCTCAGATAAACAAATTGAGCAGTTAAAGCTAGCAGAGGGTCAGGAATTTTAGTTGAGGGTAGTATTGTGAAAGATTACTCAGATTTCTTTACCTTTGCCGTCTATAAAAAAAGCTTACCTAAAGAAGTAACAAAAGAAGAATTAGTCCAACTAGAGAAACTCTTTTCTGACATGAAAAAGGCTGAAAAAGAAGAGAATTATGAGGAAATGGAACGAATCTATGAGGCGATGGATAACATCACAAGACCTTACGAATTAGCAAATTGGCAACCTGAGCCTTTTGAAGAATTTATTAATGAAGCCGCATTCGCTGAAAAAAATATTGTTATCAAAGCACAAGATAAAGAACAGCTAAAAACACTTTATAGTAACTGGATTAAGTATGTAAAAGAAAATAAAACGGATGAGGCATCAGAAAACATTGATAAAATTTTCACTATTCTTGAACCTTATTACCAAGAATTATATCCACCTTTAACTTTTGAAGAGTATATGGCGGATATGAACGTCGATTTAACAAAAGAGGAACTTGCAAAACTTAAAACAATCTATGAAGAGGCACAAAAAGCTGAAAAAGATAAAGACGAAGAATTGGCTATGAAGAAATGGGATGAATTCTATGAAATACTTCGCCCACACTTTAAACCAGTTCCCTTCGAGGAATATATGGCAGATATCGAATTCAGCATTAGTAATGCAGATTACGCAAAATTAAAACAACACTATGAAGAAGCAGTTGCCCTTGAACAAAAGGGTGAAGATGAAAAAGCTGGCGAGCAATGGGAAGCCTTTTATAAAGTTTTAGACCCTTACTACGAAGCGAACAGAGAAATTCTTATCTCACCATCTAAATTAACATTTAACGGTCAAGATTTTACGCCAGAGCCAGAAACAAATTAAATAAAATTTCAAGGGCCCTCCTATTGGTTTTAGGAGTGG
Source organism: Lysinibacillus sp. JK80 (assembly GCF_027557635.1). NCBI lineage: Bacteria > Bacillati > Bacillota > Bacilli > Caryophanales > Bacillaceae > Lysinibacillus > Lysinibacillus sp. JK80. Next base: position 3,236,769 of record NZ_CP058997.1, read on the forward strand.
CCCTTTTTGAAGTGACAAATTTGTCATGTTATCCCGGAAATAGTCATGTTAATCGATGGTTTACCCTTATTTTTCTTGTTACAGTAAACCATGTTGTCACAAGCACATTAAGTTCTAAGGAGAAAAACAACATGACATTATTCATGAAGAAATCGGTGATGATGACAGTAATGTTACTATTTTTTACGTTCACACCCGGATTTGGACACGCAGCATCAAATAATACAATTAGTAAAATTGATCAGTTTATTAAGGAGCAGCAAACCATTAGTAAAATCCCAGGAATTTCAGTAATTATTGTTGATAAAGGGAAAACCGTCTATCAACGGGGCTTTGGCTTTGCAGATACGAAAACAAAAACGCCTGTTACCTCTGATACTCTTTTTGAGTTAGGCTCCACGTCTAAGGCATTTACAGGACTCGCTATTTTACAATTAGAAAAACAAGGTTTGTTAAAACGATCAGATGATGTCCGAAAGTATATCCCTTGGTTATCATTAACCTATAAAGGCGAGGATCAGGCTGTGACAATACAGCAGCTATTGTCTCATACTAGCGGAATTCCCTCAAATTCCATTACTCAAATCCCAGAAAGCACAGCGGATAATGCCCTTGAATTAACAGTTAAAACACTGCTGGATCAATCACTAAATCGTCAACCAGGGAGTTCTTTTGAATATGCAACCATCAACTATGATGTCTTAGGCCTCGTCATTGAACAAGTTGCAAAACAGCCATTCGATCAGTATATTCAACAGAAAATTTTACAACCTGTTGGTATGCATCAATCTTTTGTAGGAATTCACCAAGTACATTCCACACATATGGCTTCTGGCTATAAAATAGGTCTAATGAGAGAGCAGCGATACATACCACCTATCTATCGTGGCAACATCCCCGCTGGTTATATCATCAGTAACGCTAATGATATAGCCAGATGGTTAAAATTACAGGTAGGAAACAGTGATATCTATTCAATCAGTAACAATTTAATTCAAGAATCGCATACTCCAGATCTAACAGTGGAGCCTTTTGATACGAATACTTACTATGCAAACGGTTGGGCCGTTGTGAAAAGGACACAAAGTCATATATCTACCATGCTGGTGAGAATCCAACCTTTTCCTCGTATTTCATTTTGCAACCTGACGAACAAATCGGCGTGGCTATTTTAGCCAATATGAATACAAGCTCTACAACAGCGATTGGACAAGGTGTCATGGATTTATGGGAGGGCAAAACGATTGACATGCAACATATCAGCAGCTATCAAAAGCTAGATAAAATTGTAACAATCATATGTGCTATCATCATCGTAATCAGCATTATTTTCTGTTATCTATTCGTTCAAAATATACGCAGCCTTTATAAAAAACAACGTAGTATGGCAAATCTTAATTACAAAAGAATATTGTTATTATCTGCCCATACTATACTTGTGGCGACAATGCTGACAGCATTATTTATCACGCCTAACATAGTACTTGGGGCTTAAATTGGATATTTATTAAAGTTTGGGCACCAACTTCTATTACATTCCTGTTGTATAGCTCCATTTCGGCCAGTCTTCTATATTTATTATTAGGCTTTATGATGATTGGTACTAAAAGAAAGAATTAAAAATTTAATAGCTTAAAAGATATTTAGCTACAATTAATAGCTCTATTTTGACTGAACACTGCGTAATATGAGCTAATGGTAAAGATGCTGACCTATATCATTCATTGCCAACACATCCATCTTTGAAGGTAAGAATTGATTCCTTCAGCCCTTTGAAAACAAGTTGTAGGAACAGACCATATCATTTTAGAGAAATATTAATACTTGGGAGCGGAACAAGCTCTTTCCGCTCTAATGTTTTTTCGTCAACAATTCTTATAGTTGGCGTAATGATTAGCGTTCGAATATCAGAATCAGGTATAAAAACCTCAACATAACCATTTACTCGCCCAGAACCGCTTTTAATGGTTGTTGCTCCTACCTTTTCATATACATTTCCAAGATTATCTTCTATGTCTACCATTAAAAATTCTGTCTCCCAGTCAAGATTTCCCTCAAAATAAAGAGTGGTTATATATTTTCCCTCTGTTATTTGATTATATAATAGCTGGTATTGATCATTACCAAATGGTATATTTACTTTTCTTGAATACGCTCGGGTTGGTGTAAGTTCTAACTGAAAGTCCCAAGCTCCTTCTACAAGAGTCGTATTTTCCATACCTATAAAATCTTGAGGACGCCATTGAACATTTACCTTTTCATCAATTACTTTGTCTGAAATTCTCGCTGTAAACATACCAATCCAAGTAGCATCATTCTTTTTAACGATTTGATGACTAAGTACGTCTAACTTGTTTCCGTTGACTTCTAAATCGCCCTTCCAAAATAGAGGGGGTTCATCTATCGATTGTTCGTGTTTCATTTCATAACTAACCGATACAATCGTTCCATCGAAAAAAGCCTCAGCTAATTCAATGGAGGTTCCGTTACTTTCGTCTATTTGATTGATGGTTGATGCATTATCACTAAATACTTGTAATTGGGGATTATCATTGCTATTTAATAGTTGCTGTACAATTGGTACTCGATTAGCCACTACAGGTAGCCAAATGCTACTACTAGTAAAAATAAATGTGAGCATGGCGACAATACTAACCCACTTCCATTTTTTAAATACATACTTCTTGGTTGAAGATGACCGTAAAACACTTTTTTCAATATTAATCTTTTCCCAATCAGATAATTCAATTGGTTCAATCTCTTCAATATCTATTTCGATGAATTCCTTTTCGTTCATTTAGATACCTCCCAGCTCTTCTGTTAACTTTAACTTACCTCGATATAAACGATTTTCTACAGCTGATTTAGATAGACCAAATATTTCAGCGATTTCTCCGTTGGAATATCCTAAGTAGTATTTCAAGAGAAAAATTTCCTGATCGTTTTTACTTAAATTTAAATACTGACTGATAAATAGTTGCTCTTTTTGTACTTTTTGTTCGACGATTCTTTCTGGTAGATCCTTGCTATTTGAAATTGATGAAAGTAACTCGACTGTTTTAGGCTTATTTTGAAGGCTTCTATATGTATCAATCGCTTTATATTTGCAATAACGCCAATCCATTTTTTAAAATCAATCTCATCGCCAGTAAATTGAATACTCTTTTGCCAAATGGTTAGAAATACATCGTTGATACATTCTTCAATAGCTGTTTGATTGGGCTGTAACACTTTCACTACAATGGCTTTAACATAACCTCCATATTTGTTAATCACTTCTCTTAAAGCTTGTTCATCCTTTTTTTGTAGCTGATTAATTAATGAATACACGAAGTTAGAAAACCTCCTTTCCTTTCTTCTCTACAAGTAATAACGAGCAAATGAAAGAAAACTCTCACATTATTTAAATAAAAAAACAAATGATTCCTTTCAGCAACACATTGTAGCTAAAAATAGAAACGGAAAAACATAGACTTACTGTTTCAAACCCGCTCCATCATCATGCATCAAAAAATTATTTTTTATCTTATGGACTGGATTGACAACTAATCATCAGGCTGTAACAAGCGCCTTTGAGTTTCATCCTATCAAGTGTTTAGTGATACTCATCCTTCACCCAAGATTCTCTTTAAAATTACCTAAATACGATTCATTAGACGAATACCCTTTTCTCTTTCAACGGCATTCATACAATAAACTGAAGAAAGGAGAGATCTTGATGGGATACTTTGGAAACATGGGTAATTTCAATTGTTGTTATGGAGGCTATGGTAATGACTATAGCGGCGGTTATAGTATGGGTTGTTGTGGCATGGACTATGGCGGCAAAAACAATAGTTCAACATTCGTTTTAATCGTTGTGCTATTCATTCTTCTGATTATTGTCGGAGCAACATTCGTGCAAAAAGAATATTAATATTTATTGATAAACATGAAAAAGGGATGATCTTCATTAATAGCAACTCACATTAATGTCGATACATCCACAGCAAAGAGGGTCACTTCCAGCCTATGTGACCCTTTTTTAAACCTGCTTGTCTTTCACCTTATTTAATTTTAAATTCTCCATTTCTCACATTTGCAGTAATACACATCGCTAAAGAAATATAATAAGCCAACATTTTTACTCCCATTTACGCCCCATATCCGCTTTTACATCATAAAGTTTTTTAAAAATGAAACCACCTAAAGCAATGAATCGTATACTTACTTAAGAAGAGCCTGCACTTTTTTTGTAAAAGGGGTCGAGTAATGTGAGGGAATGGTTGCAAGGAAGGAAAAACAAAAAGAGAAGAGATAAGAGACGTAAAGATCAATATTCATTAATTGACTTATTTCTTGACGTACTAATTTGGATACCAGAATTACTTTTCCTCCCATTTAGAATCATTTATTGGTTGTTGAGAGGCGTTGGAAGGTTTATTGGAGAAGGTTTTAATTAAAAAACTGCTCAAAAGGATATCATTTGATTTTTTGTACCAATACGATTGAGGCAAAGGGAAATTTTGTTGAGCATTCAAAAGGGATAAAGTCATTTAGTTGAGGCGCTGACCCTATCCCTCTCCTTTAAATTAGATTAATTGGAGATAAACGGTGCTTTTTGTACATACTTTTGATTTTCTATTTGGTTAATGATGAATGTAGCTATATCCCGATTTGTTATTTTTGTACCTGGCATATCTCCAAGATTTTCCTTTATGAACCCTACTTCATCTCCCTCTACGATAAATGGAAGCCGAATTAGTGTCCATTTGATTACTTGATTATAGCTAAGGAGATGCCATTCTTTTTTCTTATCCATCATCATTTTTGAATAAATAATTTCAAATATCTTTGCACCCATTCTATTTATAATACTCTTTGTATCTCCAGCAATGGTTAGCGATCCACCCGTTACCCCAATATAACGATCCATATGTAAATCAGACATGACTCCCAATATATTTTCCGTTACTTTACTATAAATCGGTTTTTCTTTCATTGGTTGACCAAAAGTATTGATAACGATTTGACAATCTTTTAATAGCTTTTGAAGATCCTCGATATTTTGTACATTTCCTTCTATTACCTCAATCCTACTGTCTCTGAAAACTAACTTTTCTGGGTTTCTAACAAGCATCCGTACGTGATACCCTTTCTCTAATGCTTTAGAAGCAATGTAACGCCCCGCTTTACCTGTTCCACCGATAATTGCTATCTTTTTATAAACGTCCATGATGCCCCTAATTATCATAATAATATGTATACGGGCAAATCATAGTTTAGATTCAATAATTCTATTATTCACCTCTCTTTATCAAATGAGATAAAGAAATAGTAATTTTGTTTATTCTAGCTAGAGCTTTTGTCTAAGCAAAAAAAAAAACCACTCTCTTAAAAGAAAATGGCACTTCAACGCCTCATCGTACTAACTTGATAATTACACTTTTTAGGTGTATTCAGCTTAACTAGATCAGTGGTTTATATTATTTACTAAGTCTTTATTATATGCAATCCACTTCTCCATTTCTCTCTCGACAGCTCGGTTTTGCCATTCAAACCAAATACCTGTACATTCACTGCAGTGACTATCGACACCCTTTTTTTCATGTGTATCTTGACATGTAAACACAGTATTTTTACGACAACTATAACAATAAATGACTATGTCTTTATAAAACTCCATCCCGATCAACTCCTCAAATTTACACCTATTTCTTTCCTTTTTTCATCTAAATTATTCTTTAAAAAGAAATAAGTAAGGATGATGAGTGCCATCATGTTTGTTCTTTCCTCTCCTTACTAATAAAAGCGATTCAAACCCTTACTATTAAAGGATTTGAATCGCTTTTTCCGTTAGTCCAACTTTCTATTTGAACCTTAAGGAGAATATAAAACCTTGGTATTGCCATACTTACTCAAAAATGACCAATAAAAAAGCAATTCAAGGTAATGGTATGATATCCTATAGACATTGATATCGTACACAATTCCTTGAACTACCTTAAATTATTTAGACTCTACGTTCTCATCAGGAGAGTAATTATATTGAGAAGGATCAACTGGCGTATAACCTGTTGGCGTATAGAATCTCAATAAGTCACCATTTACGACTCTATCAGATAACGCCAATTTATGATCTACTTCATTTTTAATCGTCTTTGCTTCCTCTAATTGACTGTCGTCTAATGGTAAGCCTGTTTTATTATCATAATATTTTTCATTAATTGAATAAATAGTAGGACTGACAAAATCGCCATTTCTAAATGGTACAATTTCATCATGCTCTTCTGATAATAAGTCTGAACCAAATTGAACAAATTGTTGTGAATCAATTCCTAGTAAATGCAATAACGTTGGCAGTAGGTCTGTTTGGCCACCATAGCTATGGTTGGTCCCACCTTGTATGCCTGGAACATGTATAAATAATGGTACACGTTGTAAATTAGCACTTTCATATGGTGTAATCTCTTTTCCAATGACTTGTTCCATCGCTTTATTATGATTATCGGAAATACCGTAATGGTCACCATAAAGAACAATCATTGAATGATCATATAATCCTGATTCCTTTAATTGCTGGAAGACCTGTTGAATTGCTTCGTCTGCATAACGAGCTGTTTGGAAATAATTATCAACGCTTGCATCTCCCGTATTGGCTTTATCAATTGTCACTAAATCTTGATTCATTTTATATGGATAGTGATTCCCTACCGTAATTAATTTTGTATAAAAAGGTTGTGGTAAGGAGCTTAAAAGATTTTGAGATTGTTCAAAGAATGGTTTATCTAACAAACCATATTCAGCCATGTCCTCTGAAGTACCTGTGTTATAGTAACTAGCATCGAAGAATTTATCGAAGCCAAATGATTTATAAATTACATTTCTATTCCAGAAGCTTCCGTTATTACCATGGAATACAGCTGATGTATAACCATAATCTTTTAAAATACTAGGAGCTGCCTGATACGTATTTTGTGCTTTTGTAATATAAGCAGATCCTTGTGGTAATCCAAATAAAGAATTTTCAAGCATAAATTCTGCATCAGATGTTTTCCCTTGACCTGTTTGATGGAAGAAATTATCAAAATACAATGTATTCTTATCTTTTGCTAATGAATTTAAAAATGGTGTTACTTCTTCACCGTTTAATTTATAGTCGATTAAAAAGTTTTGGAATGATTCTAAATGTAAATAGATAACGTTCATTCCCTTTGCTGCACCAAAATATTGGGCATTCGGTTTGGCGTAGTTTGACTTTGTATAGTTAATTACTTCAGTAATATCACTACTATCTGCCAAAGCTCTCTGAGAAGAGGCTTTCATCGTTTCAACTGAGTCATAAATCGTATAGTTATACATCCCTAGATATTTCACAATATAGTTTCTATCAAAACCTCGTGTTAATAGTTGAGGACGATTAGTTTCAGCTAGTCCTAAATTAAGGATTGATACCGCTAATGCAAAGGCAATGATTGCCATTCCTTTTTTATAGCCAAAACGTTTGGTATCTTTTTGGATTTTTTTAGAGAATCGTAGATAAAACATAACCATTACATCCACAAAGAACAAGATATCATAAGGCTTTAATAAAGAAAGAACACTGCCGCCTAAGTCTCCAAAGTTCTGCGTTTGAGAAAGTGTAGGTAATGTAATGAAATCACTAAAAAATCGGTAATATACAATATTGGCATATAAAACAATAGACATCAAAGTGTAGACAACAACGAGTGATGTGTATTTTCTTTTTCCTTTAAATAAAAATGAAAATCCTAGAAATAGCATTGCTGAGCCCAGCGGATTTATTAGTAAAAGGAATTGTTGAATGATTCCTTCTACACCTAAGTCAAATTGTGATAGTTGAGAGATGTATGTTTTAATCCATAACATTAATACTGCTACTATATAAATTCCTAAAAAGTTTTGTAATAGGTTATCTTTTTTATTTGCTAGATTTTTCATTTTTGCACCTACCTTTTACTGATTAAATTAAAATCTAGATATATATGAACTTAACTGATAAGTACTGTATGGCACTTTAAAAAATGTTACGTTACAATAGCTTTTTTCGCGACCAATGTATAGTACTCCCCATTTAAACTTCTGTCAAGTTGTTAGCTATTCTTCATATAAATATTTCTAATTAACCTATATATTGTCCAAAAAATACCCAGTAAACATTAGTTTTTAACTAATGTTTACTGGGTATTATAAGCCATAAGTAAATGCCTTTATGAAATCTGCCTCGCAATTTTTCTCATTTGGGCATCAAAAAATCTTCCATTCAAATGAATTGGAAGATACTCTGGTACGCTATTCACTTTTTGCTAATAAACAATTGGATATTATTGCAACATTTTTCTAGCATATATATATTTCTACAGTGTCTCTCATTCTATTTAAACGTTTCTTTATTTATTTGAGCACCTACTGAATCTTTCAATGATGAAGAAAGACCTCTTCTGATTAGATTTGCAGAAACAGGCGCTCTCCCCATTTCCCTTGCCCAAATTGATAATTGTCCTATATGGTGAATTTCATGTGCAATGGTATGACGAATGACTTCACCCCATGTATGCGTCTCCATACTACCATTTGCTAATGGAATATGAAGAATACGCTCTTCCATGCTGTCATCCCATTGATTTACAAAGCTTTCGACGTCTAACTGAAATGCAGCTTCCAATTTACGAACCTTTTCCAAGCTATTATATTCATCAAAGCTCTCCTGAAAGTCTGTTTTCCCCTGTAAAAGACGAATCCAACTCCATTCAACATCAATGATATGGAAGAGTGTGTGTAATATACTGCCCATTCCTCCAGTTCGGTTTTGCAAAAGTTCTTCTTCAGTCAACTCTTCACACCAATGAAACCAATCTTCCCGAACTAGCCAATTATATTTAAAAAATGTTTGCAAAATAGCACCTCCGTAGTTGTTGAAAAAAATATTATAACTCACTATTTCTTCATATAAAGTGAGGATCCCTTCTTTGCTCTTTTCAGATATCCAAATAAGCACTACAAGTAACTAAGCTAAATGTCTAGTAATTACCACTTCTGGTTACTCTTATGAATTTTTTGATAAACGTAATCTGCATTATCTAGGTTTTTCCAGCTACTAATAAAATTTAGTATTAGCATAAAAATTCCAAATAAAATAAATGCCAACATATATTTACCTATGAAAAATACACCAAACGTTGCAACCAAAAGTAATATCATTAAAATTATTACGAGGATTTGTAATTTCCCCTTCTTCTTCTCATCCACCTGTTCAGCCTCCAATCAAAGCGCCGATACTTTTCTAAAATGTTTTATTTGGTTTATTTTAACATAAAAATTCATTTTTTCTAAAAAATGAATTATTTTATGCAAAATCCAAACATCAGAAATTTCCTACCAAATTTTCCTTACATAGTCTTGGGATGATCTGAAATAAACAAGGGATATTTTATTGGATAAGATAAATAATATCTTTAGGAGGTGTCGACATGAAACGAGACAAAAAAAATACAGAGTTTGCAACAGACGAGTCAACAAAACAATCATTTGCTAGTGGAGCAGACCCAAAAAAACCTAATGGGCGTAAAGAATCTACGGAAGCTCCTCGCCCACAACGTGAAGAAGACCTTATTATGGATGAGAAAAAAGGGAAGTCAACTTCGTTATAATGTAAGAATGATTATTATTTTATCTATTTTGACCACCCAATAATGGAGTGGTCTTTTATTGTGCTTCTGTCTTTCGCTTTGTTTAGCGAGCACAGGAAATAATGCGATTAATGTCACCCAAAATTGTTTATGATGCAAACTTACTTGCCAGTTAATTTTCATATTACATCAGTACTCCTTTAATAATCAAAGCCAATCTTGCACTTACAAGACCGTCAATAAGCAGCCTTAATATCCAAGTTGTATTATCTTTATTCCGCCTATATCTTTGCGAATTTCCTTAATATTTGATTCAGCAACAGCAAGCCTTATTTTCACATCGGTCATGTCATTTTCTAATCTTCCCATTTGTTGCTCCATGTGAACCACCTCATCAATAAAAATAGCACTGCTCGGAACAGTGCATAGCTTAGGTCTTGTTGTATAAAAATGACTCTCCACAGATGATTGTGGAAGGCTTTAAAGTTATTTTTCTAAAGCAGTAACTATTCTTTTTAAATAAACTATTATTTCATCAAGTTTTTCATCAATATTATTAGTTGTAGCTGATTCTTTTTCTGATGAACTTTGATCTACAGTTACTCCAAACACTTCACTAAGACCATGTTTCATAGCATTTTCCCACTTTACGTTATTTTCATAGTGTAGTTTTTGAGCAATATCCCATGCTGGTAAAAAGGCCTCAGTCAATAACTCATGGTTTTGAATTAAATTAAATTCCCTAGCAAATAATCTGAAAGCACGAATATTGGCTACTTTTTCACCCACTTGATCTGCAAATTCTTCAGCAGAGTACGTCTTTTGAAATTTCATTACATCCACCCCTATAATTGTATTTTAATTACACTTTAATTGTACTTTAATTATAGTTTAATTGCAATAATAAAATTTAATTGAAGTAACTCTGACATTATTTCAACAACCTCTTTTCGAATAAATTCAACCAAAAAATATTTGTTTACTTCAAATAATAGGCAATAAATTTATGATTGTGTTCAACTTCTAATTTCTCCTAATCTGACTAAGCTCTTGTTTAATCTTTTGAATCAAAGCTGGCCTATCATTACCAAACGTAGCTTTAATACTAAAGCATGTACCTCTTTGATTTCAATGATACGCGATAGATATTCAAACAACACGTGATCACTATTCACACGTATTAAAAGAAATGGAAGAACGAGATGAAGAAATAGCGATTAATGTTTATTCTTCTTAATTTTTTTGCTCACCATGTTTACAATTTTGTTTACCTAATTTATTTTTTATATGTTATTCTGCGGTTATTAAAATTATCTATATAAACAAAAAACGCTTAAAACCCAATATTGATAAGGTTTCAAGCGCTTTTTAATTTGGTTAAAAATTAACCTTTGATTTGTTATTGACGTCCCAGGAGGGATTCGAACCCCCGACAGTACGCTTAGCTTACTACTATAGTTTTCACTACCAATGCAGTCATACTAAACGTTTATTAAGGTATACCCAAAGCATTTAACTTCGTTGGCTTATACTAATACGGCCATTTTATTTCATTTAATTCCTTTAAATAAATATTTCCAATATCTGGTTCAATCATTTTCACATAATTAACCATTCCATACATATATTCTTTGTAGTAGGAAATATATTCTATCTTATTCTTTTTTAAGTGTTCATAGACTCCAAACCTTTTACAATAGTATATATGTTTTTCTATTTCCTTTTTATACTTACGCTTAACCTTTACTCCATTATTAACAATCAAACCTGTAACTTCTTGCTTTTGATTACTAAATTGAAGTCTTTCCTTATTCTCATTTAATATAAATTTATTATTAGCCACGATTTTTTTAATTACATTTATATTCGTCATTAATAAATCTATTTCATTCGATGATATCGTTATGTCATCCGCATATCTCGAATAATTAGCTTTAATTCTTTTTGTAAATTCACTTAAAGAATGATCCATTCTCTCGCATCTCAAGTTAGCAATATAAGGACTTGTTGGAGCTCCATGAGGCAAATGCCCCTTGTATGTAAGTATTTTAGACAATATATATGATATCTCGGATGTATATCCTTTATTGAAAAATATATAGAATATATCTTTTCTAGTTATTGATGGAAAAAAATCCTTGATATCAATATTATATACAACTTTTTTATTCGTGTGATTTTTTGCATTATCTACAATGTTTTTTCCATCCCTATACCCAAAAGCAAAACCATTTATTGGGAATTTCTTCAAAATATTATCTAATATCCATCTTTGAATCATTTTCAAATTAAGACTAGGAGTGTCTATTTCTCTAAAGCCACCCCTTTTCTTAGGAATTTTAAAACTCTTATAAAAGGTATCAGTATTATATACATAATGACCTAATATACTAGTTGTAACTCCCATAAGTTTTGCTAGATGAGTACCGTCAAATATAACGGGTAACTCTTGTCTGATGAGTGTCTCCGCATATGAAATACACAAATCAATATATTCATCGTTATAACCTTGATCATTTAATTCTTTTTCTAGTAAATTTAAATAGCCCATATTTATCCCCTAAGAGCCCTAAGCTTTTACGAATTAGCTAGCTTTTTAATTTTTTATCTTTTTATACACTATGATATCTTTAGATATCACAACTAATTGTATTTCCAATTAGTTGTGAATGTAAGATTTATCTTACATTCATAGCTATAAAATAGCATAAACACCAATAGGGAATCCCTACTGTTAGCTAAAAGCTAGGGCAATTATATTATATTACTTTTTATATTTTTTTTCAAATTTTTTTGGTATATATATATCTTCGAAACTTATTCTCTCCTCAGTGAATATATCATCAGTAGTTTCCTCAATTTCAAATTCTACGTTTAACAAATTATAATTATCCAGATAGTTTTTACCCTTATCACTAACTTTCAAATACTCTTTAAGTAATATTAAATCTTCATCTATTAAATATGTTATTAAATTGTCAATTTGTTCAAATGTATAACCAAATAACATCATAATTTCTTGGTAAGAATAGCTAGAATCTACTGAATTAAAATATTGTAATAATAATGCAATTTTATAATTATCTATTGGACTTTTAATTCCCACTTTTCTTCACTCCATAGTTTTTCTTTAATCTATCCTTTTTACTTCTCTTTGTATATCTTGAAAATAGTGGGTTCCATTCTTTTCTCTTTCCTAACTTGCTTTCATACCAAATAGAACTGATAGTATTATTTGGGATATTATGAGAAAAACCTATTAATAATTGTGAATTTTCATAGCCCATAATATTCCGATGTTTCCTACGCCACAATGAACGTTCGATTTTTTCTAATATTTCAAATTCTTGTTCAGACAGATATTTATAATTGCATAATTTATCCACTACTTCACAACAATCTATTGATAAATTAATATCCTTATATTTCCTTTTAATTTCTTCTAATTTAGTTTGAGCATGCTTATTAATTACGAGAAATAAAACTATTACATTTTTATTATTAAACAACAATATATTATCTTCAAAAAACTCTTCTAAAGTTCCACCTGTACCACAAATATCATCAATAATTAATACAGTATCTGAGTTTTCATCAATTTCTCTCGGATCCATTACAATAGTATCTTTATAAGGTAGTACTTCTCTGCCAATAATAGCTTCTTCTCGGTCAATTTCTTTGAGAAGTGCAATAACATCATACGACCCATTAAACCTTCTATTATTCGAAACCATTGGAATAATATTTGTATTTTCAAAGTTTTGATGATCACTTTTTAATTTATAAATTTTTGTTTTAATTAAAGATTTTATATCTATTTTAGAATAAAACTTCATTTCCTCTATCAACTTTTTCAACACATTTACTTCTTCTTCAGTTTTCATATTACCTAACCAATTTGAATATCTTTCTAAAAAATTACTAAAATAAATTTCACTACTATTTTTTCTTGCTAAACCAACAACTTTTCCATTTTCATCTATTATTTTATCTTTCAGTAGTACCAATTTAACCCCTCATTCACTATGAAATTCATTGAATATGTTTTTATTATACCAATATTTACTATGTATTGTACCTTTCTTAACCTTCTTATCCTCTTTTAATTTAATGGATTGCCAAAACTTAGATTTATACCAACCATTGGTGAAACACTTACCTAAGAACGATTTTAGAACCTTTATGCGTGTTAGCTTCGTTTGATTCACTACCTGCATACTATCGAGCCATGAGTAAATCGTGTCTACTGTAATTTCTTCCAAATAGGTAACCCTTGTACTCTTTGAGAAATTCGTCAGGACAGTATTGTAATCTTTGATAGTTCGAGAACGATAACCGCTCACCTCCATTTGATTAATGATAGTTCCTAACGCTTCTGAAAAGGGCTTGTAGTGAGCGGTATTAATCTTCTCCCCTTTTAATAGAAGTGGTAAGCTCTTTGGTTGTCAGTGTAAAATCCACGTCAAATAATCCTGTCTTTTTGGTCATAAAAAAATCCTCCATTCAATTGAAGTGGAAGATAATTTCGGTACGCTATTCACGTAATTTCTTAGGGTAATAAAAAAAGGGATTCAGAAACAGTGACCGAATCCCTAGTTTCTCACAAATCCAATTGTATCAAAGGTTTGTGACTGATTTTAGTACGTCCCAGGAGGGATTCGAACCCCCGACCGACGGCTTAGAAGGCCGTTGCTCTATCCAGCTGAGCTACTGAGACATGATGTCGTTTCTTATGTATTCCATAGGAAGGACAATATTTATTATATGTACTTTATAGCATAATGTCAACATTAATTTTACTATGCAGGCAAGGTTTCCCTCATATATTTTATCATATGTTGCTACAGCATCCATTATACCATTTCTTCACCCTCTTAACAGGACGGATAGCAAAATATTTGCTACACTATTGGCGATAAAAAAGTAGGAGGTATGCGGATGTTTAAAGATTTAGTCGTTATTGTTACAGGTGGTGCACAAGGGATTGGTAAGGGTATTACGCTCGCATATGCACAACAAGGTGCAAAAGTGGTGATTGCTGATTTAAATGCAGGCTTAGGTCAACAGTTAGAAAAGGATATGCTTGCTCAAGGCTACTCTGCATTATTTGTTCCAACGGATGTGACAAAGGAACAGGATACCATCCATTTAATGCAGCGAGCTGTTGAGCAATATGGGACCATTCATATATTAATTAATAATGCTGGGAAGTTCCAGCATCAATCTCCCTATGAGGTGACGTTTGATGAGTGGCAGGATTTGTTGCAGACGAATTTAACGGGTACCTTTTTCTGTGCCAGAGAGGCTGCAAAAGTGATGCGGCATAATGCAAAGGGTGGTTCCATTGTTTCACTGGCCTCAACGCGAGCTAAAATGTCAGAGCCTCATACAGAAGCTTATGCGGCTACAAAGGGTGGTATCATAGCGTTAACACATGCTTTAGCGCGATCTTTAGGGCCAGATCAAATTACAGTGAATTGTATTTCACCTGGGTGGATTGAAACAGGTGATTACGAGGCACTACGGCCAATCGATCATGCGCAGCATTTGTCAGGAAGGGTTGGTCTGCCTGAAGATATTGCACAGGCTTGTCTCTATTTAACAAACCCGATCAATAACTTTGTGACAGGTATTAATCTTACAGTTGATGGTGGCATGACGAAGAAAATGATGTATGAGGCGTAATTTTGTCGTCTCTCTTCTTTTCTTTCTTGTTCTTCATACTCCGAGATTCCTTAGAGTATGCTACTGTAGGAGAAAGAACAAGAAGGAGTGAAGCCTTGTACCCCTATTCAAATGGTTTTTCATTAAGCCAGCTGTATCATGCTCCCTATACGCAGTATACGGCTCCGATTCGTCACTTTTTACAGTCAAATGATTACCGACGCTGTATTAGTAAAGGCGAAGCAGACTTTATGGCTATGAACCGCTTACTTTGGATGGAGCATGTCAATTGGACACGGATGACTATTATAAGCATTGTGTTTAATTTGCCTGATTTACCCTTTGTGCAGCAGCGTTTGCTACGCAATGCAACCGATTTAGGGAATTGTTTACGCCCCTTTTATGGTGACTCCGTGGCGGATCATTATGCAGCTTTAATTAAAGAGCATCTGGTAATTGCGGCTCAATTAGTGACAGCTGCTGCGAAAGGTGACGCTACCACAGCGGAAGCTAAAGAGAGGGAATGGTATCGTAATGCAGATGATATTGCTTTCTTTTTGCATACAATCAATCCATACCTAACTAGAGAGGCCGTACAAAAAATGTTTTATACGCATTTAGCTTTAACGAAAAATGAAGCTATCACGATGATACAAAAAGATTATCAGGCAGATGTAGAGGTATTTGATGAAATTGAAGCAGAGGCACTTGCGATGTCAGATATGATAGCCAGCGCCATCGTTATGCAATTTTGTTACCTCTTTTAATGCAAAAATCTTGATGGATTTATGATCATTTTATGCTCAACTGCTGGAGGAAAAACTCTCGCAGTTTTGTTTTTAGCATAATGAGCACGAGGCTGCATACCCTGAAGTTTCCCCTTCATAAAAGAGGCTAATGTATTACTTTCAATCGTTACGTTGGCTCTTTTTAATTCCCATGGGGAGTGGTGAATATCAATGCGAAAAAGTGTATCCTTCCATTTCGCCCATGAATGGTAGCGCTCTACAATCCATCGGTCAAAATTAGTATTGGTCTTGTCTCCTATTGTATAAATAACCCTCAATCTTTCGTCACATGCTTTGTAATGGCTTGTGTATGAATAGTGATTCCCTCTTTGTTTTACTAGGATGTTGGAATGGCGATATGGCAAGCTACCTATTGCCGTAATTTTTGATAAGAAATTATTCGTCACATCTAAATGAAAAAAATAGATGCCTTTCATGCCGTTATACTCCACATATGTTCGGACATTCAATTGTAAATAGGTATTCATCCCCGGAAGAGGTGGTAGAAAGCGTAGCCGATGTCGATAAACTTTAAAAACTACAGCACTAAGCCAGGCATTTTGTTCAAAGAGATCGAGCTTCAGTTCTTTAGGTACATGTTTTTCAAGTTCTTGAGGGGCTATCGGCCAATGTAAAAATAGAACATCTTGCCATGTTTGAGTCATCATCCACATAGTAAAACTCCTTTCTAATCACTAGTTTTTCCTAGAAAGGAGTTCTTCAAACAAACGGTCTATTGATTTTGCTCAGCAGACTCTATTTCGACATAACGATAATATAAGTTTCGTAATTCAGATTCTTTATATAAGCCTAAATGACTTTTAAATTGAGGATGAACCATTATTCCATGAGCACGTAAAACTTTGACAAACCAACCCTTTGAATACTTATGCACCGACCTTATTCTCCTTTATTTTTATTCATACATAGAATATGCGTTTGAATACGGTAGAGTGCCTTTATACAAATAAAAAACGAGAGAATAAATAACTCTCGTTTTTTACTTATGTGCCACAAAACGTACGATATGGTTGATTAGTGTGTTCAGGTAATGAAGCGTATTCTTGTTGTTCTTTCGCATGAGCATAAGGCTGAGCTAGGACTTTTAGTAGGTTGTTCATCACACTATAATCGCCTTGTTCTACAGCCGCTTCCAAAGCTTCTTCTACCCTGTGGTTACGTGGAATAACAGCTGGATTATGTTGGCGCATTAATTGTTGTGACATGTCTTTGTTTTGCTGCTGTCTTGCTAATCGAGCTTGCCATTTGTGATACCAGTCCTTAAAAGCTGGTGCGTTAAATAATGGGGAATCCTCCAATTGCTCAAACGATAAGGCGATAAATGTATTCGTATAATCTGCTTGATATTGCTGCATAAGCTGAAGAAGCTCTTCAACAAGCTGGATGTCTTCTTGCTCCTCATTAAAAATGCCTAGCTTTGCACGCATTCCTTTCAACCAATTTTCTACATATAATTTTGGATACTGTTGTAGCGTTTCTTGTGCCAGTTGAATGGCTTTTTCTTGATCATCATCAATTAAAGGTAGTAAGGACTCTGCTAAGCGCGTTAAATTCCAGCCACCGATATTGGGCTGATTTCCATAAGCATAGCGTCCTTGGTGATCAATCGAGCTAAACACAGTCGCAGGATCATAGATGTCCATGAATGCACAAGGACCATAATCAATGGTTTCACCGCTAATGGTCATATTATCGGTGTTCATGACGCCATGGATAAAGCCCACTAACTGCCACTTTGCTATTAGGGAGGCTTGTTTCTTTATGACTTCATTTAACAAATAAAGATAACGATTTTGATTGCCAATATTAGCTGAGTAATGTCGTTCTATTGCATAATCAGCTAAAAGCTGTAGCTCCTCATCTGTCCCCCATTGCGCAGCATATTGAAATGTCCCTACCCGCAAATGACTACTTGCAACTCTTGTGACAATAGCGCCTGGTAGTTCCGTTTCTCGAATAATCATTTCACCTGTAGTGACTACTGCTAGACTACGTGAAGTTGGGATCCCTAGTGCAAACATCGCTTCACTAATAATATATTCCCTTAGCATTGGACCTAATGCGGCTCGCCCGTCTCCACCGCGAGAATAAGGTGTTCTACCTGATCCTTTTAAAGCAATATCATACCGTTCCTTTTGAGGTGTGATTTGCTCCCCATATAATAGAGCCCTACCATCACCTAGCATATTAAAATGACCAAATTGATGCCCTGCGTAAGCCTGTGCAATCGGTTCGCCACCTTCTGGAATTGTATTACCAGCTAAAACGGCTAATGCTTCCTCACTCTTTAAAGCCTGAATGTCTAACCCAAGTGAGGCTGCAACTGATTCATTTAATAAGATCAATTTTGGTGAACGAACAGGATTTAACGATATGTCGGAATAAAAAATACTTGGTAGTTGAACGTAACTATTATCAAAATGCCAGCCAATTGTTTTTTTCATGTTTTCTCCTTTATTGCCTTTACGATTTATTTTTGCTATTTCAGCATGAATCATTCATAGGCAATTTTACCATTATCAGTAGCCCAAATAAAAATCCGCATACTTTACTAGTTATGCGGATTTTCTCTATTATTGTCGATCAAATGTATATGTAGCGATACATTGATTATCATTTGTCATGCAATCAACTTTAAAAGATGTCGCATTGATTTCCACAACAGCAAAGCTTTTCTCTTTACGACCACGTGGTTTTAATAAGCTGCCTGGATTTAAAAATAGGATATCATCCATCATTTCGGCACCAAGAATATGTGAATGACCAAAGCAAACGATCTGTGCACCTACTTCTTTAGCACGATAGGATAATGATAAGATGGAATTTTTCACATTGAATAAATGACCGTGTGTCACAAAAATCTTTACATCATGGACCGTGAAAATTTCTTCTTCAGGGAAAGCTTTCTCACGATCACAGTTTCCACGTACTTTTTTCAATCCTTCTAATGCCTCATGTGAATAGGGAAGTTCACTATCTCCACAATGAACCACAATATCTATTTCAGGATAAAAACCTTTAACCTTTTCGATGACATGGCTGTCACCATGTGTATCGCTCATAACAAGCATTTTCATGGATATCACCTCTTATTTGATAAGATTCGGTAATTGCTCCTTTAACTTGCGAATTGCATTGCCTCGGTGAGAAATAGAACCCTTTTCCTCTGGTGAAAGCTCAGCCATCATTCGATTTAAGCTTGGCACAAAAAAGATTGGATCATAGCCAAAGCCATTCGTTCCACGCTTTTCATGGGCAATGACGCCTTCACATGTACCAAATACCGTTGTTGTTGCGAAATCAGGTCCTGCAATTGCAATACAGCAGCAAAAACGTGCTGTACGTTTGTCATCTTCGACACCTTGTAAATTTTCTAACAGTTTAATCATGTTTGCTTCATCGTCATGGTCACCAGCATAGCGAGCGGAGTACACACCTGGCTCACCATTTAATGCATCTACTGCTAAACCACTGTCATCTGCAATAACAATGGTATTAAGCTCCTTCGCCAATGCTTCTGCTTTTAAGATGGCATTTTCTTCGAATGTTGTTCCTGTTTCTTCTATTTCCATATCTGGTGCCACTTCAAACATTGTTACGACTTCATAACCAAGTGGTCCAAATAATGCTTCAAAATCTTTTGCTTTTCCTTTATTTTTTGTGGCGATGACTACTTGTTTCATATTATTGATTCCCTCCAACTTTTTGTGCCAGTTCACCAAGCGTTATTTTTTGAAGCTCAACTAATTGTTGTATGCCTTTTTCACCTAATGCTAACAATTCATTTAGTTCTTCACGAGAAAAAGTAGCTTCCTCACCAGTACCTTGTAATTCAACAAATCGTCCTGCGCCTGTCATCACAATGTTCATATCAACAGCTGCAGCCACATCTTCTACATAATTTAAATCAAGAATAGCGCCTTGTTCTTCAACGATCCCAACACTTGTAGCTGCTAAAAAGTCTATTACTGGGAATTTTTCAAATGGCTTTTCTTCAGCAAATTTAGCAATGGCCTGTGTCATGGCAACAAATGCTCCCGTAATGGATGCTGTACGAGTACCGCCATCCGCTTGAATGACATCACAGTCAATCCATACAGTACGTTCGCCTAGCGCTTCTAAATCGACTACAGCACGCAATGCACGCCCAATCAAGCGCTGAATCTCCATTGTACGACCATTGACTTTCCCACGAGAGGATTCACGTGGTGTCCGTTGAGCGGTTGCACGAGGCAACATGGAATACTCGGCTGTAATCCACCCTTTTCCTTGCCCACGTAGAAAACCAGGTACCTTGTCTTCAATCGTTGCGGTGCAAATTACTTTTGTATTGCCTACTTGAATTAATACGGAGCCTTCAGGGTGTAATAGATACTCACTATCTATTTTCACAGGTCGTAGCCCATCTGCATTTCTACCATCATATCTTGTCATATATTTCGTTCCTCCTAAAAACTTTCGCGCCCTCATCTTATCATAATTTGTGCCATCAAAAAAGTACTCGGTGGCTTATGTACAATGCTGAAAACGGCAAAAATCAGCCTAGCCTGTTGCTAAGCTGATTTTTTATTTTAATGTGATACGTTTTATGTCGAGAGTACCTTGCTCTAACCAATTCTCAGCAATCGAACGGAAAATTGGGACAGAACCAGTTGCAAAAAATCTATGAGCAGGCACCGCATTTGCATTTGCTAAAGTGCCATTATACGCTAACATTTCCTGTACATCCTTTGCTGTTTCCTCCGCAGAAGATAAAACATTCACATCTTCTCCGACAACAGCTTCAATTTGTTTTTGTAAAATAGGATAATGTGTACACCCTAAAATAACCGTATCAAATTGTCGATTTTTCAACGGCTTTAAGCCTTCTGCTATTAAATTATTTGCAAAGTCACCTTTATATTCGCCACTTTCTACAAGTGGTACGAATGTGGGACAAGCTAGTGGAATAATATGTGTTGACGTATTAAGTGACAATAAGGCTTCTTCATACGCCCCACTTTTAATTGTTCCTTCTGTTGCAAGCACAACGACTTCATGTCGCTTCGTTTTTTTTACAGCTGCACGTGCGCCAGCATTGATAACACCTAGTACTGGAAAAGGCATATTTCTTTGTAAACTTTCGAGTGCTACTGCAGTCGCTGTATTACAAGCTATAACGAGCATCTTAACATTCATTTTTTCGAGTGCTTTTGCCATTTGCCAAGTAAAATTCCGTACTTCCTGACGACTTCTTGGACCATACGGACACCTTGCTGTATCGCCAATATAATAAATCGTTTCGTTTGGCAATCGCTTCATGATTTCTTTTGCTACGGTTAAACCGCCTACTCCTGAGTCAATAACGCCTATCGGGGCATTCATACTTTCCGCCTCAATCCTGTTTCATGTGTACATGTAGTTTTTCTAAATAGCTTGATAATTGCGCGACTTCTTGTTCATTAAAACCAACAAGCATCTCTTGCAAATATTGCTGTCTTTTTTCAATTACTTCTTGAATGATACGTTCGCCCTTTTCGAGAAGATGAACGACAACGACACGGCGATCATTTTCATCACGCACACGCTTGACTAATTCATTTTTCTCCATTCGGTCCACTAAATCTGTTGTCGTGCTAAAAGCTAAATATAAACGGTTTGATAATTCGCCAATTGTAATATCACCAAGCTCTTCTAACCACTGTAATGCAACAAATTGTGGCGGCGTAATCGCATAATCGGAAACAATTTCTCTTCCCTTTTGCTTCACGATGGCCGCTATATAGCGTAATTCCTTTTCAACCGTTGCAACGGTTTCAGGTGAGTGCTTTGTTACTTCATCCGACATATAACTATTTCACTCCTAAAAATACGTTGAATAGTTCTATTTTGTCGTTTTTTTCACGAAATAGCAAGTGTCCATTAGTCTAATTTAAATTCTTCCAAGCGTAACAGCTCAATTAACGCCTGAGATCGATTCGTTACACCTAGCTTTTGAATTGTATTGGAAATGTGATTTCGCACTGTTTTTTCACTAATACCAAGCTGCTCTGCAATATCTCTCGTTGTTTTTTCAGCTAATAAAAGCGCAAATATTTCACGTTCTCGGTTTGTTAAAAGAGAACGATGATGAGAGCCATTCATTCAGTTACACCCTCCTCCCCCGCACGTATTGTAACTTATGTTAAGGGGCAGGAAGCGGTGACGGCTATTTGCATGATTATTCCATGTTTCCTTAAAAATTTCGAAAATTACATTGTTACATTCATAAATTTTACGTAAAAAGCAAAACCTACTATTTCAATAAATTTACATATACTTATATATTGAACTAGTGAGGCAGAATGGCCAACTGAATGAATTTCGTTTTTTCTTCCTCTGAAATCGGCACACTTTTACCTGTACGAGGATCCATTTGTACAATTGTTCCACGACCAGTGAAACAGATTTCGTCCTTTTGATTTTTTGCTAGATAGTGAATGTCCATCGACGAATTCCCAACTTGCGCGATTTTTGTATAGATTCGTAGTACGTCATCAAAGAAAACCTGCTTTACATAATCGCATTGTAAATCGGCTACAATAGGTATAGATTTCACATTCTCTTCTCCAACTGGGGGCATTAAAATTCCTAAATGTCTGAAGTAATCAATTCTTGCTTGCTCAAAATATGTAAAGCTAATCGTATTGTTCATATGACCATACATGTCTGTTTCTGAAAATCGCACTCGTACCTCGCTAAAAAATGAAAAACCCTTTTCCCACTCTTGAAAATTATCGATATAATTTGCCTTCATGATATACCATCCCCTGTCATGTAATTGCCCGTCTTTTATCAATCAACGGCAAACAAAATGAATACATATTCATTATAAAAGAAAATGCTATATTATCATAGAAAAAATGTAAATAAACAACTTGATAAATTTCATTTCTATAACTATAAAAAACTCCCTTACACTTCGTGTAAGGGAGTTCAGCTTGTCCGTATATTAGTCTACGTAGTGGTCAGAACCGAAGAAGTTACGGAACATTTGCACTGTAGTTGCACGGTTTAATGAAGCGATGGATGTTGTTAAAGGAATCCCTTTTGGACATGCAGCAACACAGTTTTGAGAGTTACCACAGTTTGCAAGGCCACCGTCACCCATAATCGCATTTAAACGTTCATCTTTAATCATAGCACCAGTTGGGTGAGTGTTGAAAAGACGTACTTGTGATAATGGAGCTGGTCCGATGAATGAAGCTTTTTCAGACACGTTTGGACATGCTTCCATACATACACCACAAGTCATACATTTAGATAGTTCATAAGCCCATTGACGTTTACCTTCTGGCATACGTGGACCTTCACCTAAATCATACGTACCATCGATTGGTACCCATGCTTTAACTTTTTTAAGCGCGTTGAACATACGTTCACGGTCAACTTGTAGGTCACGAATAACAGGGAATGTTTTCATTGGCTCCAATTTAATCGGCTCTGTCAATTGGTCTACTAGTGTAGAACATGATTGACGTGGACGGCCATTGATCACCATTGAACATGCACCACAAACTTCTTCTAAACAGTTCATATCCCATGATACTGGTGATGTGTTTACACCATCTTCAGTAACAGGATTTTTTTGAATTTCCATTAAAATTGAAATTACGTTCATACCATGACGGTAAGGCACTTGGAATTTTTGCCAGTAGCTATTGCCGCCTTGTGTATCTTGACGTAAGATTTCCACTTTGACCATTCTTCCAGTATTAGCTGCGATTTGCATAACTTTTAGTCTCCTTTCGCAGAGTAGTCGCGTTTACGTGGTGGGATTAATGAAACGTCGACTTCTTGGTACGTGATGATTGGATTACCAGTAGCTGGGTCAAACTTCGCCATTGTTGTTTTTAAGAAGTTCTCATCATCACGGTTAGGGAAATCAGGTTTATAGTGTGCACCACGAGATTCATTACGTAATAGTGCACCTTTTGTCATTACTTTTGCAAGCACTAACATATTTTTAAGCTGACGTGTAAAGTGTGCGCCTTGATTGCTCCATTTTTGCGTATCATTGATGTTGATGTTGTTCCAACGCTCAGTAAGCTCATCAAGTTTTTTCAATGTATCTTCAAGCTGATCATTGTAACGTACTACAGTCATTGTAGCAGTCATCATTTCACCAAGCTCTTTATGCAGTAAGTAAGCGTTTTCTGTGCCTTCCATTTTCATGATAGCATCCCATTTCGCTTGTTCCTCTTTTACACGAGCATCGTAAATCTCTTGTGGAAGATCTTCAGCATGCTTTTTAAGGTGTTTTACATAGTCTACTGCGTTTGGTCCTGCAACCATACCACCGTAGATAGCAGATAATAATGAGTTTGCACCAAGACGGTTTGCACCATGTTGAGAGTAATCACATTCACCTGCTGCAAATAGACCAGGAATTTCAGTCATTTGATTGTAGTCAACCCATAATCCACCCATTGAATAGTGAACTGCTGGGAAAATTTTCATTGGTAATTTACGTGGGTCATCCCCTACGAATTTTTCGTAGATTTCGATGATACCACCAAGTTTAACGTCCAATTCATGTGGATCTTTATGTGAAAGATCTAGGTATACCATGTTTTCGCCATTGATACCAAGTTTTTGGTTTACACAAACGTCGAAAATTTCACGTGTCGCAATATCACGTGGTACTAAGTTACCATAAGCTGGGTATTTCTCTTCTAAGAAGTACCAAGGTTTACCGTCTTTATAAGTCCAAATACGACCACCTTCACCACGAGCTGATTCTGACATTAGACGGTTTTTGTCATCTCCAGGAATCGCTGTTGGGTGAATTTGAATGAATTCACCATTCGCATATGAAGCACCTTGTTGATAAACGATAGAAGCAGCAGAACCTGTGTTAATAACAGAGTTTGTTGTTTTACCGAAGATAATACCAGGGCCACCAGTCGCCATAATAACAGCGTCTGCACGGAATGATTTAATTTCTTCTGTACGCATATCTTGCGCTACGATACCACGACAAACGCCGTCTTCATCGATAATAACACCAAGGAATTCCCAGTGTTCATATTTATTTACTAAACCAGCTACTTCATGAGAACGAACTTGCTCATCTAGCGCATATAGTAATTGTTGACCTGTTGTTGCACCAGAGAAAGCTGTACGGTGCATTAAAGTACCACCAAAACGACGGAAATCTAAAAGTCCTTCTGGTGTACGGTTGAACATAACACCCATACGGTCCATTAAGTGGATAATGCCAGGTGCTGCATCACACATACCTTTAACTGGTGGTTGGTTCGCTAGGAAGTCCCCACCATAAACTGTATCATCAAAGTGGATCCATGGAGAATCCCCTTCACCTTTAGTATTTACCGCACCATTAATTCCGCCTTGCGCACAAACAGAGTGTGAGCGTTTTACAGGAACTAATGAGAATAAATCAACTTCAGTACCAACTTCAGCTGCTTTAATCGTTGCCATCAGACCGGCAAGACCACCGCCGACAACAATTATTTTGCTTTTCGCCATGATTATTTCTCACTCCTCTTAAAAAATTGCAATGATTGCATGTGCTCTATCGTAGCTTCTATTGAATTATACGAAAGCTAAAATAGCAGCCACACCAACTACACTTAGAATTACGAAAAGAATGTTTGTTACGTAAGTAGCGATCTTTTGAGACTGAGGAGATTGTGTAATACCCCAGCTTACTAGGAATGCCCATAAACCGTTAGATAAGTGGAAAGTTGCTGATAAAATACCAACAATGTAGAATCCAAGCATGAATGGATTAGCAACAATATTCGCCATCATGTCGTAATCAACGTGTGTGCCAAGTGCTTTTTGAATACGAGTTTGGAAAATATGCCATGCAATAAATATCACTAAGAATACACCAGTAAAACGTTGTAAAGAGAACATCCAGTTACGGTACGTGCTGAAACGTCCTGTGTTTGGTGTAGCAGTGAATGCAATGTAGACACCATAAAATGCGTGGAACATTAATGGAATATAGATGACAATCCATTCAACTAGGATAAGGAATGGAATCTTTTCCATTACTGCGGTAGCATCGTTGTAACTTTCTGCCCCGCCTGTTGCTGTAAAGTTAATGAACAGGTGCATCGTTAAAAACAGACCTACTGGAATGATCCCAAGTAGAGAATGTAAGCGACGCCATAAAAACTCTCGATCTTTCGACAAGACTGTTACCCCCCTTAGTACTTAAAATAGCACAACAAAAGAAGTCATCATTTTGTAAATGATACTTCATTGACTGTGTATTTCATCATGGTACAATATTATGACATGTTTATTGTACTCTCAAGAGCTACGAGCGTCAAGGCAACTCGGAGTTTTTCATAGAGCTTATTAAAGAACTAATCTAGTACATGATGCGTCGTTTTTTCTCGAAAAATCTATCATTACTTTATTACCGTTAAATTTTAAGAAAATTCTAAGAAAGAAGGATAACAATGTTAAACACTCCATCTCCTACAATCTCATCATTTGGCTATGAGATCATTCGTGATCATATTCTATCTTCTATACTCGGTAAACATGAAGATGACGTCCTTTATTGGGCAGGTAAAGAGCTTGCTCGCAAGTTCCCATGTAAAAGTCAAGATGAACTTATCGCATTTTTCGCAGATGCCTGCTGGGGTACATTAGAACTCATAAAGGAATCAAAAGATGGACGTATTTTCCAGTTGACAAATGACCCTGAAATTCTTCAAATAAAGCAGCGCAGCTTTAAACTTGAAGCAGGATTTATAGCAGAGCAAATTCAACTAGCTAAAGGCTACCTGACAGAATGCTATAATGAAAAACGGGAAAAGCAACAATACGTCATGTTTACAGTCAAATGGGACGTTAAAGAACGTATTATGAATACCATTCCCTCAGAATAATTAAAAAGGATTGTTTCCCATTAAAGAATGGGATGACAATCCTTCTTTTTTCTTCCTTTTATTTCGGTCAATTACATAAAATGCTGTTTCTTCTATTATTATATGTAAAGTGCTTGCTCTAAATTAAACTCATCATGGAGCGCATTAGCTGCTTGGATCATATCATCCTGTGGTACAACAACGGACACTTTTATTTCAGAAGTACTAACCATTTTTACAGGGATATTTTCACGACGTAACCGATCAAACATACGAGCAGCAACGCCTGGATTAGAAGCCATGCCTGAACCAATAATAGAAACTTTTGCTAGTCCAATTTCGAAGTCAGCAAAACTAAATCCAAGTGATAATTTACTATCCTCTAAAACACGTAATGCTTCCGCAAATTCCTCTTTTAAAATGGAAAACGATACAGTTGGCTTCAACCCATCAATAATGGCTTGGACAATAATATCTACATTAATACGGTTCTCTGCAAGAACCGTAAATATATCTGCTAATGAAGCATTGGAAAAAGCATCATACCCTACTGTTAAACGAATAATATCTGATTCAAATGCAACACCACGAACGACTAAATTTTTTTCCATTTCCACTTCCTCCTTCAATAAAGTGCCTACTGATTCTATTAAACTCGAACGTATAATAACAGGCATTTGAAATTTCTTCGCTAACTCCACCGCACGAGGATGTATGATATGAGACCCTAAATTCGATAATTCCAACATTTCATCATAGGAAATTTCTTGAAGCTTTTGGGCATTGGGAACATATCGTGGATCTGCTGTATAAACACCGTCCACATTTGTATACATATCTACTCTCTCCGCTTCCAACGCTATGGCAAGTGCAACAGCAGTTGTTTCAGCTCCACCTTTCCCAAGCGTGGTGATATTGTGCACTTCGTCAATCCCTTGTTCTCCAGCAATAACCACAATTTGTCCCTGTGCAAAATGTTCTTCCATACGACTAATATCTATATAGTCGATACGAGCATGTCGATACATACCATCCGTATGTATACCAGCTTGCCATCCAGTTAGAGATACAGCCTCATAGCCTGCTTCCTGCAAAGCGATGGCAAATAAAGCACTAGATAATTGAGAGCCAGTTGACAAAACTGCATCTAATTCTCTTTTCGACACATCGTCAGTTAGTTGGTGTACCATCATTTTCATCTCTTTCGCAGTGTGTCCCATTGCTGCAACGACCACTACTACATCCAATCCTTTGTCCTTTTCAGCAATCGCTTTCCTAGCAGCCTCTTGGATTTGTTCAGAAGAAGCTAATGCAGCTCCTCCAAACTTCATCACGATTTTAGCCATTTCTTTCGTACTCCCTTCCAGTTCATCTATTTCACCAAATTATGGGGGGTAAAACCGTTTCTAGAAAACTAAAAGGCAGCCTCCACATAACGTGAAAGCTGCCTATAACATGTACAATAATCGTAACTTGCGCATGTGTGATAGCTCTCCGAAACGTTTAGAATCGACAGTCTTACATTTCTTAAATGCAAAACCAGTACAACAATGGAACAACAATACTGTACTTCGGCAAGCTCCCCTTTCACACAATATCTCTGGACTTGTCCATCCTCCATCGTGTTACTCTTGAATCTTGCACCTCTATCATCACTTTTAAGTGAATGTATTCAATTCATTAAGCCTTAGCGTAAACAAACTAGTCACGCAGTTGACTCTCCATAACATTGAAAACAATGTTATTTATAACCATAGCACATGCCTATTCCTTTGACAATGATTGTTGCTGAAAATAGCTAAAAATTTGGCTTGCTAAATTAGCAGGCATCCCAGCCTCCTGTAATGCTAGCTCGCTCGCCTCTCGAATTTTTTTGACTGAACCGAAATGTTTAAGCAGCTGTTGCTTTCGTTTTGGTCCTACCCCTTCAATATGATCTAATACAGATTGAATGGCATGCTTCTCATGCTGTTGACGCAAGAAGGTAATAGCAAAGCGATGGACTTCGTCTTGAATTCGTTGTAATAAATAAAAGCCATCACTTGTACGTTTTAAGCTAATCACTTCCGGTGGATCACCAAACAAGAGCTGAGATGTATTATGCTTATCATCCTTGGCTAAACCAGCAATCGGTATAACAAGACCAAGCTCATCTTCTAGTACTTCACGGGCTACTTCCATTTGTCCCTTACCACCATCAATTAAGACTAAATCTGGTAATGGTAGTCCTTCCTTTAAAACACGTATATAGCGACGACGTATAACCTCCTGCATTGCACCGTAATCATCATGCTTGGCTGCTGTACGCGTTTTATATTTTCGGTACTCCTTTTTCGCAGGCTTCCCATCAATGAAAACAACCATAGCAGATACTGCATCCGTTCCATGCATATGACTATTATCAAAAGCTTCAATTCTTAAAGGTGTACTAATACCCATTGCTTCTCCAAGTGCCTCACAAGCACCAATCGTACGTTCTTCCTGACGCTCTATTAGCTGGAATTTAGCTGCCACAGCAATTTCAGCATTTTTGGTAGCTAATTCAACCAATTCCTTCTTTTGACCTCTTTTCGGTGTTAGCACTTTAATTTCTAATAATTCTGTTAAGATAGCTGCATCAATGGCTTGTGGAATAAAAATTTCTTTTGGCTTAATATGCTCTGGCTTTTCATAAAAGCGCCCAACAAATGTTAAAAATTCTTCCTCTGCATCTTGATAGATGGGGAAAATTGAGACATCGCGCTCAATCAGCTTTCCTTGGCGCACAAAGAAAACCTGAACACACATCCATCCTTTTTCAACAGCATAGCCAAATACATCTCGATTTGTTGTATCACTTGAAACTATTTTTTGTTTCTGCATAACCGTATCAATATGGGCAATTTGGTCTCGGAATTCCTTCGCTCGCTCAAATTCCAGGTTTTCTGCAGCTGCTAGCATTTTAACTTCAAGCTCTTTTTTGACTGCCTCCACACCACCATTTAGAAACTTCGTCATATCCTCAATCATTTCTTGATAAACCTGACCATCTATTTCCTTCACACAAGGTGCTAAGCATTGACCCATGTGATAGTACAAGCAAACCTTGGAAGGTAATTGTACACATTTGCGCAGCGGATACAATCGATCCAATAGCTTTTTCGTTTCACTTGCTGCATAGGCATTCGGATAAGGACCAAAATATTTTGCCTTATCCTTTTTTACCTTCCGTGTCGTAATCAGACGAGGATGTTTTTCATTCGTAATTTTTAAATATGGATAGGTCTTATCATCCGTTAACATGACATTATATTTTGGATCATGTAATTTGATGAGATTCAGCTCTAAAATAAGTGCTTCAATATTTGATGACGTTACAATATACTCAAAATCTTCTATTTCACCTACAAGCCTTTGCGTTTTCCCTTCATGTGTTCCAGTAAAATAAGATCGTACACGGTTTTTTAGAACTTTTGCTTTACCGACATAAATGATAGTCCCTTGTCGATCCTTCATCAAATAGCAGCCAGGTTGATCTGGTAAAATATCCAGTTTTCGCTTTATTAAATCGTTCATTACCTACCTGCCCCCCTAAGTAAAAATTCCCCTCATTAGAATAATGTTAGTTATTTTCTTTATTATATAACGAAAAAAAGCCGAACACATCAATTGATGGCTCGGCTTTGTGAACTTCCTTCATTACGCATGTTTTGCGATAAATGCTTCTAAAGCTTCTTTTGGTTGGAAGCCTACTGTTTTGTCAACTAATTCTCCATCTTTAAATAATAGTAAAGATGGGATTGACATAATTTGATACTGAGCTGCAGTACCTTGGTTATTGTCAACGTCAACTTTTACAATTTTAGCCGCACTACCTGCTGCGTCCATTTCTTCAAGAACTGGCCCAATCATTTTACATGGTCCGCACCAAGCAGCCCAAAAGTCTACTAGTACTAACCCTTCTTTAATATCGTCCTGGAACGTAGCATCTGTTGCATGTACAATTGCCATTTGAAATCCTCCTTAAACTTACTATGCTTGTAGTATAGCATGGATAAATTCACTTGAGCGAACAATCTGCCTACAATGTATTTTTTATGCAAATCTGTGTCGAAAAATCAATACACAGTCATTAATTGACTTGATAACGACCCTTCAATACATAGGTTAACGTAATAAAAAGGTAAATAGCTAACGTAATGCCTGTCACAATAATAGATGTGGTGAAAATAATTCCGATGAGAATCGCACTTAACGCCAATATAGCTATCCAAGTCGTATAAGGGAACCATTTTACTTCATAGGCACTTGTGTGCTCTGCTTGTTTTTTACGTGATTTTAAATGTGCAATCGCAATAATTAACCAAATAAATAACACAGTATAACCAAGTGATCCCATTAGAAAATCAAATGTTTTGCTTCCCGCATATAAAGATAAAATGACCCCTAAATACATAGCTAAAGTACACATTAAAATAGCATATACTGGTACTTTTCGTTTCGATAAATAAGCAAAGATTTTAGGCACACGTCCATCTACAGCCTGTGTATATAGTACGCGTGATGAACCATACAGTCCTGAATTCATTGATGAAATAATGGCAAGTAAAACAACAGCGTTCATAATATGGTCTGCCCCTGGAATACCAACCATTTTAAAAACCATGACAAACGGGCTTTCAGGAACCCCATTTACTTCATTCCAAGGAATCAAGCTTACGATAATAAAGAATGGCAGTAAGTAAAAAGTAACAATACGTACTAATGTACTGCGAACAGCTTTTGGCACTACTTTTTCAGGATTTTTCGTTTCAGCTAATGTAATCCCGATGATTTCTGTCCCACCATAGGAGTAGATAACTACAAGCATTGCAGCAATTAATCCCGTCGAGCCATTAGGGAAAAACCCACTATGCTCCGTTAAGTTAGCAAAACCAACAGCACTATGATTTCCAAACGTCACAAGCAATAAAATAAGTCCTGCAATGATAAAGACAATAATAACAGTAATTTTGATTAATGCTAGCCAATATTCTGTTTCTGCAAAGATTTTTACGGATAATAAATTAATCGCTGTTACTAACACAGAAACAGATAGTGTTAGTATCCAAATTGGATATTCTGGTAACCAATATTGAATAAAGATAGCAGCCACGACAGACTCTGCTGCAATATTTAAAACCCACATTTTCCAGTAGATCCAATCTAGGAAATACGCAGGGTATTTACCTAACACGGATTGCACTAAATCTCTAAAGGTTCTTGCTTCTTTATTACGCACGGCCATTTCTGCTAAGCCTTGCATAACAAATAATAAAATAATGCCGCCGATTAAATACGCAATCAACACAGATGGTCCTGCCATATCAATGGCTGCACTACTTCCTTTAAATAATCCCGCGCCAATGGCACCACCTAACGCCATCATCGTGATATGACGCGAGGTCATTGTTCTTGTTAATTGTTGCTTGTTTTTTTCCACTTTCTTACCTCCTAAATATCAAAAAAGCATACCATCTATTCCTTCATCATCAAATGAAAGAAGAGACGATATGCTATCAGCAAACCGCGGTACCACTCTAATTGGCTCTTGAGAACCCAGCTTAAAAAACCTTGTAACGAAGGTTAACCGTCAAACAAATAGAATAATCTGATAATTCTATTTGTGTTACCACTCCTAGGCAAGTTCAAAGTCTTATTGGTCTGCGTTGCACCAACCCGCAGCTCTCTTCACCGAATAACGAGCTTTTACTACTCCTAATCTTTGCGTTTCAAATCATTAATGTATCCATCACTATAATGTCTATCGTTAATTATGTCAATATTTTATTTTGCAATAATTTTCAAATAGTACTTTTTAAAATGGAAAGCAATATAAAAAAACAGGAAGGGTTACCCCTTCCTGCATCTGTATTATGCATTCACTTTTAATGCTTTAAATTCTTCAATTAGAAGCGGAATAACTTCAAATAAATCTCCTACGATACCATAATCCGCTACTTTGAAAATATTTGCTTCAGGATCTTTATTGATAGCAACAATGACTTTTGAATTGGACATTCCAGCTAAATGCTGAATTGCGCCCGAAATACCTGCTGCAATATAAAGATCTGGTGTTACAACCTTACCTGTTTGTCCGATTTGCAGCGAGTAATCACAGTATTCAGCGTCACATGCACCACGTGATGCACCTACTGCACCGCCTAGTAAATCAGCTAGCTCTTTTAATGGCTCGAAGCCTTCTTCTGACTTCACGCCACGACCACCTGCAACAACTACTTTCGCTTCTGAAAGATCTACACCTTCTGAAGATTTACGAACAACTTCTTTAATAATTGTGCGCAGATTTGTAATCTCTACAGAGATGGCAGACACATCACCTGTTTTACCTTCTGCTTTTTCTAAAGGTGTAATGTTATTAGGACGAATAGAAGCTAAGACAACGCCTTCTTTAACTTTTACTTTTTCAAAGGCTTTACCAGAGTAAATTGGTCGGATGAATACCACATCATCGCCTGCACCTTCAATAGCAGTGACATCAGATACTAGACCTGCTTGCAATTTGCTTGCAATTTTTGGCGATAAATCTTTCCCATTTGCTGTATGACCAAAGACAATACCTGCTGGTTGTTCTTGCTCGATAATAGCTAATAGTGCTTGACTATAGCCATCAGATGTATATTGTTTTAAATGCGGGTGTTCCACTGTTACTACTCGATCAGCACCATATTCAAATAATGGACCTGTTAAACCTGCTACAGCATCCCCTAAAAGTACCCCAACAACTTCGCCACCATCAGCGATTTGTTTTGCAGCTGCTATTGCTTCGAAAGAAACATTACGTAAGCTTCCTTCACGAACTTCACTTAATACTAATACTTTTTTTGACATAGCATATTCCCTCCGTTACCCTTTAAGATTCGATTGACATCAAATAATTAAACAACTTTTGCTTCCGTGTGAAGTAGATTTACCAGTTCTTTTGCTTGTGCAGAAAGGTCGCCTTCTAAAATACGGCCTGCTGCTTTTTGAGCTGGTAAGAAGATGTCTACTGTTTCAATCTTCACTTCTACATCATCTTCATCGATATCTAAATCATCTAACTCAAGCTCTGCAAGCGGTTTCTTTTTCGCTTTCATAATACCTGGTAGAGATGGGTAACGAGGCTCATTTAAACCTTGCTGAGCAGTTACTAATAACGGTAAAGAAGTTTCAATTACCTCTGAATCCCCTTCGATATCGCGAACAATTTTCGCAGATGTTCCGTCAATTTCAAGTTTTGTAATCGTAGTTACATAATTCATATCCAATAAATCAGCAACACGTGGACCAACTTGCCCTGAACCACCATCAATCGCAACATTTCCTGTTAAAATTAAATCTGCATCTTTATCTTTTAAGTATTCTGCTAGTAGATAAGCTGCTGCATGTTGGTCCAGCTCATCTAAATCATCTTCTGTATTAATAAGCACTGCTTCGTCTGCTCCCATAGCAAGTGCTGTACGTAATTGCTTCTCTGCATCCTCGCCACCAATTGTCACCACTGTTACCTTACCACCAGCAGCATCGCGAACTTGGATTGCCTCTTCAATGGCATATTCATCATAAGGGTTGATAATGAATTCTGCGCCGTCCTCTTGGATTTTACCACCCGACACAACGATTTTTTCTTCTGTATCAAATGTGCGTTTAATTAATGCAAAAATGTTCATATATCCATACCTCCTGGAACGTTTTATAATTCTAAGTAAACTTATAAATATTATATATTTTCAGTTTCGATAACGCCGATAACATACTGAACGTTGCTATCGACATTTGGAAAATTATTTGCCAGTAAACACAGGCTCACGCTTTTCAATGAATGCTTGAATTCCTTCTTTGGCATCTTCTGTGACAAATACTGTCCCAAAGGATTTAGCCTCTGCTTCAATGCCTTCATAGAATGATGCATGCTTTGCATATTGCAATGTTTGAATAGCTGCTTTTAAAGCAATTGGGCTTTTCTTAGCAATGCTCTTAGCAATCTTTAACGTTTCTTCTAGCAATGCTTCGTCTGAGAATGAACGGTTTGCTAAGCCCCACTGAACAGCTTCATTACCAGAGATTGGTTCACTTGTAAACATCATTTCAGCAGCCTTTGCTACTCCAACATAGCGTGGTAAGCGCTGTGTACCACCAAAACCAGGAATAAGCCCTAATTGTAATTCAGGTAAACCTAATTTTGCTGATTCAGTGACAAATCGCATATGACAGCTCATTGCTAACTCAAGCCCTCCGCCTAATGCCGCACCATGGATGGCTGCAATTACAGGCTTAGAAAACGATTCAACACGCTCAAAAACCTGCTGCCCGTTGCTAGCTAGCTTTGTAAATTCCTCACCAGATTCTACCCCAATAAATTCTTTAATATCTGCCCCTGCAGAGAAGAAACGGCCTTCACCATGAAGTACAAGGACTCTTACAGCATCATCGTGTTCTACAGCATCAAGCACAGCGTTAACTTCTGCAATAATACCGCGAGATAATGCATTTGCTGGTGGACGTGCAATTGTAATAATCGCTACTCCATCTTCTACTTTCCAACTTAGAAATTCCATTTCTCCACATCCTTTTAAGCTTTAATGCCGTTCAGGATTAATGCCTGAACCTTTGGAACCTGTTCCATCAAATCATATCGATAGTCATTCATAACCCACGACGTAATAGTTTCATCAATTGTTCCAAAAACCATTTGTCGAGCCAAGCGTACATCCATCGTCTGATTGAACTCACCTGTAAGCATACCCTCGATTAAAATTTGATCAAGTAGCTGTAAATACTCGCGCAATACGGAATTAATTTTTAATCGTAAGTCTTTGTTTGACTGGCGAAGCTCTAATTGTGTGACAGTTGCTAGGTATCGATCTGTCGCTAGAACATTAAAATGATTTTCAATCATTCGTGAAAGTTTGTCTTTAGACGTACTCCCCTTTTCTATTATATCTTGTAATGACTCTACAAAAACAGCCATTTTTTCATTAAAGACAGAAATTAATATATCTTCTTTATTTTTAAAATATAAATAGATTGTTCCATCGGCCACCCCTGCCTGTTTGGCGATTTTCGATACTTGCGCTTGGTGA
This sequence comes from Lysinibacillus sp. JK80, assembly GCF_027557635.1. Lineage (NCBI taxonomy): Bacteria > Bacillati > Bacillota > Bacilli > Caryophanales > Bacillaceae > Lysinibacillus > Lysinibacillus sp. JK80. Next base: position 3,272,846 of record NZ_CP058997.1, read on the forward strand.
TACCCATTTTCCGCAATAACGATGACAGCTGCATCAATAATTTGTTTATATTTTGGCTTATCTCGTTTCACTTTTATATCACCACCTAAAAAACATGCGCACGTCGATATGACGTGTAAACCTAAAAAAATATGAAAATATGAATGGTCATTCATTCATATTTTCATATTATATTTTACAGCATTGCTTGTCAATACTTTCACACGTATTTATTTCGCTTCTTTATTCGCTAATTTTGTTTTTTCTTCTTCAACTAACGTACGACGCAAAATTTTTCCTACAGCTGTTTTTGGCAGCTCTTCTCTAAATTCATAATAACGCGGAACTTTAAAAGCTGCTAGATGCTGACGGCAATATTTATTTAATTCGTCCTCAGTAATCGAATATCCTTCTTTTAATACAATATAAGCTTTAACTGTTTCACCACGATACGGATCAGGTATGCCTGCTACTACGCACTCTTGGATCTCTTCACGTTCATATAACACTTCTTCTACTTCACGTGGATAAATATTAAAGCCGCCTGCTATTATTAAATCTTTTTTACGATCTACTACATAGAAGAAGCCTTGCTCATCCATATAACCAAGATCACCTGTTAAAAACCAACCATCAGCAAATGTCGCAGCTGTATCCTCTGGACGATTCCAGTAGCCCTTCATTACTTGTGGTCCTTTAACAGCAATTTCACCAACTTCACCAATAGGTAGCTCTTCTGTATCACCTGTACGTAAAATAACCGCTTCTGTATTTGGCCAAGGTAAACCAATCGAGCCAATCACCCGCTTCCCCCAAATTGGCGTAGCATGTGTTACAGGTGAGGTTTCTGTTAACCCATATCCTTCTACTAGCTTTCCACCAGTCACTGCCTCAAACTTCTCTTGCACTTCAATTGGCAATGAAGCAGAGCCACTTAAGCATGCCTTAATGGATGATAAATCATAATTCGCAATGTCTGGGTGATTTAAAAGGCCGATGTATAAGGTTGGTGCGCCGGGGAACAGTGTTGGTTTTTGTTTATCAATCGTCTTTAATGCCGTTTCAGCATCAAACTTCGGTAAAAGCACCATTCTATTTTGAGTAAATACAGATAAAAGCATAACAGTTGTCATGCCATAGACGTGGAAGAATGGTAGAATGCCCATAATGGTTTCTTCACCATGAACACATTTATACATCCAAGCATCACACATTGTCGTATTGGCAATTAAATTTTTATGGGTCAGCATAACGCCTTTTGGGAAACCTGTTGTCCCACCCGTATATTGAAGGAGTGCTAGGTCTTCTTCAAAATCAAATGGCATATTGTCAATTATCTTAACTGGTGCTGAACGCATTATTTCTGAAAACAGATGATTTTGGCCGCTATGTTCAACCTTGACACTAAAGCCATACTGCTTTTTTTGAATAAATGGATAGACTAAATTTTTTGGGAATGGTAAATAATCTTTAATAGCTGTCACAATGACATTTTCAAGAGCTGTCTCTTTCATAATTTTCATGACTCTCGGATATAAAATATCCATTACGAGAATAACCTTTGCTCCTGAATCAGCCATTTGATATTGAAGCTCACGTTCAGTATAAAGTGGATTTGTTTGTACTACAACAGCACCTGCATACATGGCACCATAGTAAGCGATTACACTTTGTGGCGTGTTAGGCAGCATAATTGCTACTCGATCTCCCTTTTCCACACCTAGTGCTTGTAAATAGTTTGCGAACCTTAAAGCTGACTCATATAGCTCGGTGTACGTCAAATCCTTTCCCATAAAATGAATCGCTACTTTGGATGGATTCTTTTTATAGGCACGTGTCAAAAACTCTTGCACTGGAATTTCCTCAAACGTTAAAGACGATGGTACTTCTTCAGGATAATTTGGTAGCCATGGTTTTGCTGTCATACGTCCTCTCCCCTTTGTCCCAAACTTTGTCAATTCTTATATTTATTATAATGAAAAAGAAATACAGTTTCAAACAGAAAATAGAAAATAAATGCATTTTCGATTAATTATTATGCAATTAACAACATTAATATGATTGATATTTATCGGGATTTATTTGAATACACCTTATGAATGCTCGTTCATTCTTGAGTTACTCCATAAAAAAATAACCAGCATATTCCTATATTATAAAAATAATTTTTCTACCCTTTAATAGAGTTTTATGAAAGAAAGTTAATAGGTTGTAGTAGAAATTTATGCTATGTACAATTAACAAAAAACGCATCCTCATAAAGAGAATGCGTTTTTTATTTAAATCGTTAACATATAGTAGACACCTACTGCCAAAAATGCAATACAGACAACGATTAGTACTTTTGCTAATTTTTCCATGTCATGACACTCCTATGCAATACTTGCCCCAATTACAAACGAAAGACCGACTGAAATGGTAAAGGAAATGAAACCAACTGAGCGATTATCATTGGCAATCTCTTGATCAACGTTAAAACGAGGTGTCATAAATTCAAATAAGAAATACGCTACAATCAATAATGTAAAGCCAAAAAGGCCCCAACCGATCATTTCACTTAATGTACTATGACGTGCAATGGAAAAGCGGAAGATATTACAAATCCCTAGTATTTTCCCACCTGTTGCAAGAGCCACAGCGACATTACCTTTTTTAATTTCTTCCCAATTTTTATATTTCGTAACGACTTCGAACAATGCCATCGAGACGACTAAACATAATACTACAACACTAAAATATCCTGCCGTTTCGATAATTGGATATCGCCAAAAGCCAGAATTCAGCATTTTTCTCCGTCCCCTTTATAGCTTATTTCAATTCAACAACTGTGACGCCTAAGCCCCCTTCACCGGCTTCACCAAAACGGAAGGATTTTACGCGCTTATGCTTTTTCAAATAGCTTTGAATACCTTGACGTAAAGCCCCTGTACCAACTCCATGAATAATGGACACACGACCATAATTAGAGAGTAATGCATCATCAATATATTTCTCTGTTCTTACGATTGCATCCTCATAACGTTCACCACGTAAATCTAATTCTAGTTTCACATGACTATTTCGATTTTTCACACCAGCTGTTCGTAATACAGGCTCTTTTTCAGGTTTAATATATTCCAAATCAGTATCTGAGATTTTCATTTTTAAAATCCCCATTTGGACAACCCATTCGGTATTCGACACCTTTTCTAACAAAGTACCTCGTTGACCATAGCTTAACACCTTTACCTCGTCTCCGACAACTAAGTTTTGTGCACGAGCTTTGACTTGTGCCGCCTTTTTTAGCACTTTATTGTCTTCAAGTGGTGTTGCTTCTTCCAAGCGTTTACGTGCTTCAATCAATTCATGCTCCTTGACAACTTGATCAGCATTTTTACGCATTTCTCGAAGCTCTGCAATAATCGCTTCTGCTTCACGTTTTGCTTCATCAACAATTTTACGCGCCTTTTCCTTCGCCTTCTTATCAAGCGCCTCTTTACGCTCCTCATAGGCTTGCAATTTATCTTGAAGCTCTTTACGTAATGTTTCTGATTCTAATAGCAATGCATGCGAACGCTCTGCATCATCTTCAGATTGGCGACGTGTTTCTTCCAATGAGGCAATCATCGATTCAACCTCATGTCGATCGGTTCCAGTAAAGCCTTTAGCACGATCAATAATGGATTCAGGTAAACCAAGACGACTGGAAATTTCAAATGCATTTGAGCGCCCAGGTACACCGATAAGTAGACGGTAGGTCGGGCTCAAAGTTTCAATATCAAATTCTACACTGGCATTGGCTACACCTGGTCGATTATAGCCATAAGCTTTTAGCTCAGGATAGTGAGTTGTAGCCATTACACGAGCACCGCGCCCATGTACTTCGTCTAAGATTGAGATGGCTAAGGCTGCCCCTTCCTGTGGGTCAGTACCTGCCCCTAACTCGTCAAAAAGAACAAGTGATTCGTGATCAAATTTTTGTAGGATGTCAACAATATTAACCATATGGGACGAGAACGTAGAAAGTGACTGCTCAATTGATTGCTCATCACCAATATCGGCAAATAATTGCTCAAATACAGCAAGTTCTGAGCCATCTAATGCTGGCACTGGTAATCCCGCTTGTGCCATTAATGTACACAGACCAACCGTTTTTAATGTCACCGTTTTACCACCTGTATTAGGACCTGTAATGACAATAGCTGTAATGTCTTTACCAAATTCAATATCATTGGGAATAGCTGATTCTATTGGTAGTAGTGGATGACGTGCACGTATTAGTCGGATATAGCCATCCTGATTCATTTTAGGCATTGTACATTTATTGGCTTGGCCATATTTGCCCTTTGCTAAAATGACATCGATATCGCCTAATACCTTCACTAAGTTAAATAAATCTGATGCTACTTCTTGCACCATTGCACTTAATGCTAGTAAAATACGTTCAATTTCAGCCTGCTCTTTCATTTTCAAGCGATGAATTTCATTGTTTGCTTGGACAACAGAATCTGGCTCAATAAATAAGGTTTGACCAGAAGAAGATTGGTCATGGACAATCCCACCATAGTGGTGACGATATTCCTGCTTTACGGGAATAACAAAGCGATCATTACGAATTGTCACAAGTGTATCAGAAAGCATTTTCGCTGCATTACTTCCCCGAATTAAACTTTCCAGCTTAGAGCGGACTTTCCCTTCTTCAGCACGCAAAGATTGGCGAATAGAGCGCAATGTTTGACTAGCAGAATCTAAGACAGCTCCATTGTCGTCAATACAGTTATTAATTTCATGTTGCAATCCTGTTAGGACAGGCATTGCTTCCTTTTTGGAGATGAAATGGGGAATATCAATCACTTCATCGGCTTCTAAATCTTCAATAAAATTACGTAGAATTCGGCTTGCTCGAATCGTGCTCGAAATTTCCATTAGTTCTACTGTTGCTAACATGCCTCCTATTTGAGCACGTCTGGCAGAGGGACGGACATCAAAAATTCCTCCCATTGGTACATTGCCCTTCACACGCAAAATGGAAAGTCCCTCATCCATTTCCTCTAATAATTGTACTACTTTATCAAAATCTGTTTGTGGCACAAGCTCCTCAATGGCAGATTTACCAATGGAGGAAGTACAATAGGAAGCCACTTGTTGCCTAACTTTATCGTATTCTAGTGTTTTCAATGCGCGTTCTGCAATCACTGAGAACACCTCCTCAGCCTATTTATTTCGTTGTATGAACGCTTCAAACTGTTCACGCGTCCATGTATTCACAATCATATCTTTCGGTAACCATGCTCTATTTGCATAGCGAACCCCAATATCCATAAAACGTAAATGTGCAATATCATGCGCATCTGTGTTGATGGCTACTGGCACACCTGCAGCGCATGCCATTTCTAAATGTTCTACACATAAATCGAGACGATACGGATTTGCATTTAACTCTAAAATTTTACCATATTCCTTTGCCCAGGCAATTAACTGTTTCATATCAGGATTATAACCATCGCGATCTTCAATAATTCGACCAGTCGGATGGGCAATCATATGAACATAGGGATTTTGCATAGCTGTTAGTAAACGTGCCATAATTTTATCTTGTGATTGTGTAAAACTAGAATGAATGGAAGCAATAACAAAATCGAGCTCTTTTAACACCTGATCTTCGAAATCAAGGGAGCCGTCTGGTAAAATATCCATCTCCGTCCCTTTAAACAAATGAAAATCTGGATGTGCTGTATTAAACGCCTCAATTTCTCCACGCTGCTTTTCTAAACGCTCTGGCGTTAATCCATTTGCTACTTTTAGGAATTGCGAATGGTCTGTAATAACGCTATATTGATAGCCCCGTGCTAGTAACGCCTCGCCCATTTCTGCAACAGAGTATGCTCCATCCGACCATGTTGTATGCATATGCAAATCAGCTTTAATATCCTCTAGTCGAACTAAGTTTTGAATTATGTTTGTTTTGTCAAATTCTGCTGTTCCTGTCCGTAAGCTCGGTGGAATCCAAGGTAGATCAAAATGAGTGAAAAATGCTGCCTCGTCTTGGAACGTTAAAACGGTACCATCTTCCTGTTCCACTCCATATTCACTTATTTTTTCACCACGGGCTTTGGCAATTTGCCGCATACGAACATTATGATCTTTTGAACCTGTGAAATGATGCAACGCAGTCGCATATTCATTGTCTTTCACTAAACGGAAATCAACGCTAACTGGTTCATCTAAGTCTAAAATCACCGAAATTTTTGTATCCCCTGCCGCCACGACTTCTTGAATGGCCAAGCTATTTAACAAGTTTTCGCGTACTTCCTCTACTGCTTCTGTCACAACAATAAAATCAATATCTTTGCTAGTTTCTAATGCTCGACGGAAACTCCCAGCAACTGAAAACCGGTCTACTTCCTTCATACTACCTAGAAGCGCCTCAATTTGTAAAACCACAGGCTCAAGCTGCCAAATTGGTAGTCGTTCTGAACGATTTGCTAAATTGGCTAGCTCCTTTAAAATCTTCTCCTCAGTTTTTACAGCAAATCCAGCTAATTCACGTACTTTTCCTGCCTCACAAGCTGCCTTCAAGCTTTCTGCAGAGTCAATACCAAGCTCTTGGTGTAGTTTCGCAATTTTTTTTCCTCCCAAGCCAGGTAATTTTAGCAATGGCAGTAACCCTTTAGGTACAACCTCTTCTAACTCCTTTAACAAACTCGATTCACCTGTTAACATTAAGTCCTCTATTACAGCCGCAGTACCCTTGCCAATACCTTTGAGTTTTGTTACATCATCCATTTCGCTTAATGAACGCTCGTCCCCCTCTAGTGCTGCCGCAGCCTTTCGAAAGGCTGATACCTTGAATGGATTTTCTCCCTGTAGTTCCATATATAAAGCAATTTTTTCGAGTGTGCGAATAATTGTTTTTTTATTCATTGGTAATTCCTCCTATCGTAAAAACACTTCCCTCAAGACAGAGAGAAGTGCACAGTTACTATTGCATATAAATATACCACCAGTTTTGGAACATCTTTGTAATAATTGGTGTATGCTCCAACATCAGACCACTTAACAATGACTTCGACATTAAATTTTGTATGGCATCTACTGGTAATAAAGCGCACACATATAGCAAAATAAACATAATTAAATAGTTTTCAATCATGCCAAGTAACGCCCCAAGCCAACGATTCACTGTATTTAGCACAGGCAAATACGCGATAAAGTCAAATATCGATGCCACGATTTGCAACGTTATTTTTACTGCAAAGAAAATAACAGCAAAGGCAATTACCCGATAAAAGGTGCGGTCTAAATCTAGACTATCAATGACAACGCCAAGGCTACCTGTGTCAGTGACACCTGGATACGGAACCCAAAATACAAATTTTTGTGCTAATGGCTTATAATAAATATACGCAACAATTAGGGCTACTACAAAGCTGACAATATGCATCATCTGTACAATAAAACCTCGTTTTGCACCGACGCCTATACCAGCTAACAGTACCACTAATATGATTAAATCTAACATTCTCTTCAACCCTTTAACTTTTTCAATTCTTCTTCTAATTGCTCCATTCGTTCTTTTAATAGTAAATAATCATGAACTGTATTTACTGCTGTCAGAACAGCAAGTTTTGTGCTATCAAGTGAGGGATTATGTACGTTCATCTCGCGCATACGGTCATCAACAATCGAAGCAACAAGTCGCATATGGCCAATGGATTCAGAGCCGACCATTTTATATGTATGACCATATATTTCAACAGAAATTTTATTCTTTTCTTGTTTTTCCATAGTCGCACCCTCCTATAAATTCGATGCACACACGATTTTAGAGGCTTGTGAGCACCATCACACAAAAAAGCTATTTATTATCATACCATGAAAGGTATAAAATTGTGAACAACGAGGACAGAAAGGAACGATTAAATGGCAAATATTGTGCTTTCCATTTCAACAAATATTCAAAAAGAGGTGATGGCTTACTATGCATCGCACTTTATAGAACGAAAGGCTCCGGGAGTCATTTTTGCGGCAAAACTACCAGATACAGCCATAACTATGTATAAATCAGGCAAATTAATGTTTCAGGGGGGCGGTGCTGAACGTGAGGCAGCACGTTGGGGAACTGTTGAAAAAACTGGTACTCCACTCTCCACTATCGGGGCAAAAGGGGATGTACTGCCTAACAATTTCGCAACCATGTCTGTCTTAGGCTCAGACGAAACAGGCACAGGTGATTATTTTGGTCCAATCACTGTAGCAGCAGTATATGTACCTACTTCCAAAATCGAACTCATGAATGAGCTTGGCGTAAAAGATTCAAAAATGCTAACAGATGACTATATGAGGAAAATTGCACCTGATTTGCGTGCAGCCTGTGTCCATAGTGTTCTCGTCTTACGCAACGAGAAATATAACAACTTACAAGCGAAAGGCTATTCCCAAGGTAAAATGAAAGCCATGATGCATAACAAGGCACTACAAAACACACTATCAAAAATGGCACCTGAAAAACCTGAATTTATCTTAATCGACCAGTTTGCTGAACGTGGTGTCTATTACAATTATTTAAAAAATGAACGTGAACTTGTACAAGAGAATGTCTACTTTTCTACTAAAGCAGAACAATTACATGTAGCTGTGGCTACAGCATCTATTTTAGCTCGTGCTGCCTTTTTAAAGGAAATGGACCGTTTGAGTGACATTACAGGGCTTACATTAATGAAGGGCGCCTCTAACAAGGTAGATGTGCAAGCAGCCCGAATCTGGCGTAATCAGGGCGAAGAATTTCTACGCTCCATCACAAAATGGCATTTCGCCAACACTGATAAAGCACGGAAGATGAAGTAAATCATACTATTGGTTGCTTAAAAAAGCTTTTTTGGGGTTCCTGATGAGCGTGAGACGCATTAGGAACCTTTTTGAGCGCTTTCCTCATTTTTTGGATCATTCATTCTTCACCTTTTGGATCATCATCTTCACCATTCTCAAACAAAAAAAGACTGCCTCGTAAGACAGTCTTTTTTCATATATTAGCGTACTTCTGTGCCTGCAATCGTAGCAATGGCTTTTAACACTTTGTTATGTGCGGCCACTACTTCTTCGTCTGTTAAAGTACGTTCTGGATCAAAGTATGTGAGTGAGAAGGCAACCGATTTTTTACCTGCTTCCATTTTCTCCCCTTCGTAAACATCGAATACGCGGATATCTTTTAATAGTTTCACACCCGCTGCATCAATAGCTTCCATTACTTCGCCCGCTGTTGTTGTACGGTCCATTATAAGAGCGATATCGCGAGACATAGCTGGGAAACGAGGTACTGGTGTATAGGCAAGTGGTGCTTCTTGTGCCGTTGCACTTAATAGCGCCACTAAATTCATTTCCATTACATACGTGTCTTTTACACCCCATGCTTTTTGCTCTGCTGGGTGAAGTCCACCAATGATGCCGACTTGCTTGCCATCCAATAAAATGCTAGCCGTACGACCTGGATGTAAGCCATCCACTTGTGATTTCACAAATGTCATGCGATTTGCTAAGCCAAGTTTGCCAATGACACCTTCGATGATACCTTTTAGCACAAAGAAATCTACAGCTTTTTTCTCACCTTGCCAAGCATGGTCTAGCCATTTGCCAGTTAGTACTGCTGCCACATGCTCTTCCTCATATGGTTGCCCCTCATCTGATTGACCAAGGAACACGGAGCCAATTTCATATAAAGCCACGCCTTCAGCTTGACGTGCAACATTATAAGCCGCCGCTTCGATTAAATGTGGAATAAGGCTTTGACGTAATGTAGAACGCTCCTCACTCATTGGCATAAGCAAGCGAGTTACCGGCTCTGCTTTCAAAGCAAAACGTTGTGACAATGCATCCGACGTTAACGAATAAGTTACCGCTTGATATAGGCCAGCCCCTTCCATGTAATGACGAACAACACGTCGATTTGCTTGGTAAGGTGATAAATTACCTACTTGTGTTGCACCCTCTGGTAATGTCATTGGGATTTCATCATAACCATAAAGACGAGCAATTTCCTCCACGATATCCTCTTCAATTTTAATATCTTGGCGACGTGTTGGTGCATCAATAATTAATAAACCATTTGCTGCCTCTACACCAAATTTTAAACGCTCTAAAATAGAAAGCATATCTTCTAATGCAATCTTCATACCTAAACGTTCATTAATAAAATCTGGGGAAACGACTACTCGCGCTGGTGTTTTATCTAACTCATCTACTAAACATGTACCTTCTAATACTTCGCCTCCTGCTAATTCAGCAAGTAGAGCGGCAGCACGTTCAGCAGCTGGTAAGACACGATTTGGGTCTACCCCTTTTTCGAAACGAGCCGATGCATCTGAACGTAGGCCAAGATGACGAGACGTTTGACGCACTGTTAAACCATCAAAATAGGCTGACTCAATGACAACAGTCGTTGTTGAATCTGTTACCTCTGAATTAGCACCACCCATTACACCAGCAATGGCTACTGGCTCTTTGCCATTTGTAATGACTAAATCTGAAGCTTTTAATGTACGTTCTTGGTCATCTAATGTTGTAATTTTTTCACCTTCTGTTGCTTTACGAACAACGATTTCACCCGTTGCTAGACTATCATAGTCAAAAGCATGTAAAGGTTGACCATATTCCATTAATACATAGTTCGTTACATCTACGACATTATTGTGTGGACGTACTCCCGCAGCCATTAGACGATTTTGTAGCCACATTGGTGATTCACCGATTTTTACGTTTTTGACAACTTTTGCTACATACATAGGATTTGCTTGTAAATCTTCTACATGAAGCTTCAGGTAATCCTGTGCTTTTTCACTAGCAGTTTGATAGGAAATTTCTGGATATTTAATTTCCTCTGAAAGAATGGCACCTACTTCATACGCTACACCTAGCATTGAAAGGGCATCTGAGCGGTTTGGTGTTAGTCCTAGTTCTAACACTGTATCACGTAGGCCCAATATAGCCAGTGCATCTGTGCCTACTTCTGCATCTGCTGGTAGGACAAAGATACCTTCTGAGTATGCCTTAGGCACAAGCTTTCCTTCGATTCCAAGCTCTTGTAAGGAACAAATCATTCCGTTCGATTCATGACCGCGAAGTTTTGCTTTTTTGATTTTAATGCCACCTGGTAAATGTGCACCTGGACGAGCAACAATGACTTTTTGACCAGCATCAACATTCGGTGCACCACAAATTATTTGTTGAGGCTCTGCTTCGCCAACGTCAACTTGGCAAATATTTAACTTATCAGCCTCTGGATGTTTCTCCTTAGAAACTACATAACCAACTACAACTTTATCCATAGCATTAGCACGATCAATTACTGCATCTACTTCGATCCCAGAGCGTGTAATTTTTTCTGCTAATAGCTCAGGTGCTAAGTCCTGCGTATTGATATAATCTTTTAACCATTCTAATGATACTAACATGTTTTATCCCCCTTACGCTTCTGTTCGCTCGAATTGTGATAAGAAGCGAGTGTCACTTGTATAGAAATGACGAATATCGTCAACACCATATTTCAACATCGCAATACGTTCTGCACCAATACCAAATGCAAATCCAGAAACTTTCTTTGGATCATAGCCAGCCATTTCTAATACGTTTGGATGCACCATACCTGCTCCTAGAATCTCAATCCAGCCAGTGCCCTTACATACGTTACAGCCTGCTCCACCACATTTGAAACAAGAGATATCCATCTCTACTGATGGCTCAGTAAATGGGAAGAAGCTCGGACGTAGTCGAATTTCGCGGTCTGCACCAAACATTTTTTTCGCTAACGTATCTAATGTTCCTTTTAGGTCACTCATGCGAATATTTTCGCCAATGACTAAACCTTCAATTTGCATAAACTGATGTGAATGTGTTGCATCATCATTATCACGTCGGAATACTTTACCAGGACAAATTATGCGAATCGATTCACCTTTTTTGGCTTCCATCGTACGAGCCTGTACTGGTGAAGTATGGGTACGTAATAATATTTCCTCGGAAATATAGAACGAATCTTGCATATCACGAGCTGGATGACCTTTTGGTAAATTTAGTGCTTCAAAGTTATAGTAATCCTTCTCCACTTCTGGACCTTCAGCAATTTCATAGCCCATTCCAATAAATAAATCTTCAATTTCTTCTATGACACGTGTTAAAGGGTGACGGTTCCCCACTTTAATTTCACGACCTGGTAAAGTGACATCAATCGACTCACTCGCTAATTTTTCAGCAATGGCTGCCTCTTCCAACACGGTAATCTTTGTTTCTAATACTGCCGTTACATTTTCACGAACATTATTCACTAAAGCACCCATTTTCGGACGTTCTTCAGCTGATAATTTGCCCATCCCTTTTAGTAAATCAGTGATAGGTCCTTTTTTTCCTAAATACGCAACACGTACTTCATTCAATTCTTTTAAATTTGCAGCTGCTTCAATTTTAGCAAGTGCTTCTTGCTCTAATTGTTTTAATTGCTCTTCCATGTTAAAACCTCCTCAGAAAATAAATGCCTGCTTTTTAGGCATAAAAAAACTCGCCCCTAAAAAGGGACGAGGACATTTTCGCGGTACCACCCTAGTTATTGCAAAGCAAAGCCTTACAATCACTTCATTGACATAACGACTTGATAAAGCCGGCTTACCTTTACAGCAGTACACTGGTCCCGGTAGCTGCTCGCAGGCTGAATTCAAAACTGCATTGATACGGCGTTGGCTCTCAATCTCTGGCCTACGCTCCCTGTCGTCCATTCACAATCTTTACTACTTCCCGGTCAAAGCATTTATTATTTAAACATACATTTTAGAATAAATTATACAATAATGGACTGTAGCAAATCAAGAGACAACTGCCTCAATCCCACAATGAGCAATTAATTATTTGGCAAAGCCATATAAAACAATACCTGTTGCTACTGCGACGTTTAATGATTCGGCCTGTCCAAAAAGAGGAATGATCATATTTTGATCTGTCATCGCTAATAACTGAGGCTGAATGCCACTTCCTTCATTCCCCATAATAATCGCAAATGCACCCGTATGCTGAATATCACTATACGGCACCGCTTCCTCATCTAATGCAGTACCAAATACTGGTACACCTTGATCCTGTAATATATCTATCCATTCTGCTAAATCTCCACGCACTACCGGAATATGGAAATGCGAACCTTGAGCAGCACGTAGTGTTTTAGGATTATAAAGATCGGCACAGCCTTTTCCTAAAATTACAGCATCTAAACCTGCAGCATCTGCTGTACGAATCATTGTTCCAATGTTACCAGGATCTTGGACAGCATCAATTAATAACACTTTTCGCCAAGTAGTCATCACATTATCCTCTAAGACGGGCTGTTTACATACAGCAAAAACACCTTGGGAAGTTTCTGTCTCCGCAAATTCCTTCGCTACCGCAGTCGATACCTCTACAATAGCTATATCATCGATTGGCCATAACATTGGCAAATCGATACCTTCACGCACTATAATTTGTAATACTTGGTTTTTATTTTTTAATGCTTCTTCAACAAGATGAAAGCCCTCTACTAGGAAATCACCCGAACGTTCACGCTCTTTTCTTGTTGTCGCTAACTTTTTCCAATATTTCACTAACGCATTTTGCGTAGATTCAATTCTCTTCATCGCTACCTCTTACCGCCTTTTTCCTATATATTGACCACTATTATACCCTACGAAATAGCAAATTTCATAGCTAAGTAAGAAAACTGTTATTTTCCTGTGGTGGCAAGTGGCGTACAACTTAAACATGCTATAATCATACATATCTAACGAAGACACAAAGTGAGGTATATAAATGAAAAAAACAATACATGTAGTAGGGGCTATAATTGAAAATGAGCAACAAGAAATTTTCTGTGCTTTAAGAAACCCCCAAATGGTATTAGCAAATTATTGGGAATTCCCTGGCGGTAAAATAGAGCAGGGTGAAACACCAAAACAGGCACTTTCTCGAGAAATTCTTGAGGAATTTAACTGTACGATTCAAGTAGGTAAACAAGTGGCTGTAACACTCCATGAATACGAACAATTTTTCGTTCATTTAGAAACATACAAAGCTTCAATTATTAAAGGCACACCCCAAATTCTAGAACATGCTGAAGCAAGATGGGTTCCCCGCAACCAATTGCTTGACCTTCCATTTGCTCCAGCAGATCTTCCTTCTATTCAAAAATTAATGGCCGAATTGTAAAGGCTAGTCACTTTATCTCATGAAAATGAGTGACTTTGTTTCGTCCGTGCTCTTTCGATCCATACAATGCTTTATCTGCTTTTTTTATCAATGTCGTCTCTGTATCTTCTGAAGTTACTGTGGCAATTCCCATACTGATCGTAAGACTGCCTGTTGGCCAACCATCCTGCTCCACGGTGTGTCTAATTTTTTCGCCGATTTCTATTGCCGCAGGTATCTCGGTCTCAGGTAAGATGATAATAAACTCCTCCCCACCATAACGAGCGACGATATCTTCTAGACGTACTTGTATTTGTAATAGTTGTGCCAATTGTACGAGGACATCGTCTCCAACTTGATGACCATATGTATCATTGACCTTTTTGAAATGATCGATATCTAAAATGCATAACGAAAAAGTTTCTGCTGTCTCATGAAAATGATTAAAATGTTTTTCGAGTTGTTCCTGGAAAAATCTCCTGTTTTTCAAGCCGGTCAGTTTATCAGTCATTGATAATTCTACTAAAGCAGCATTCATTTCCAATAATTTCGCCTGCTGATGTTCTATTTCTACATGAATTTGCTCCAAATTAGCTAATGCACGATCCTTTTCTTGATAGGCAGCCTCAAGTAGTTTTTTGGCTGATCGTAATTCTTGTTCATAATCTATGCGCTTTTTCATCTTTACTAAAATACAATCAATGCGCTCTACCAAATCCTCTTTGTACAATTTGGCATTCATTAAAAACGGAACCGACATTCCGTCCTTCTGTTTGAGATGAATGAATAATTCCTCTACTTGCCCCTCTAGATTAATCATAGGATAAAAATAAGAGTGAAAAATCATCTTATTGGGCGTAGATAGAAGAATTTCTAGATGCATATGTAATAATTCCTCTTGCTCATAGCCGATCCAATCTAGCAGGGTTCGATTGATTTCTGAAATAAGCCCTTCATGTGTGATGGAAAGAAATCCACATGGTGCATTGTTGAGTCGTTTTTCCATTGTTGAAAATCCTTTCATTTTTCCCTACAAAAAATCTGCAATACATTGTATCGTTTCATTTGGGTGACTAATATGTGGATAATGACCTTTTGCTTCCATTAATTGTAACGTGCTATTTTTGAGATGCTGATGCAAATAATCTCCAACACTACTTGGCACAATACTATCTTCCGAGCATTGGATAATTAACGAAGGAACAGAGACCTTTGGTAATTCACTTCGATGATCAGATAAAAATGTGACCTCAGCAAATTCCTTTGCAATGATAGGGTCTGCTGCTATAAAGGTTTGCTTCAATTCCTGTGTTAATGCTGGCTGTTCAGGATTACTCATTGCAATAGGTGCCATATAGCTAGCCCAACCTGTAAAGTTCATTTCCATCATGTCTAGTAACTCTGCTATATCACTTCGCTCAAATCCCCCTCGATAACCATCATCATTTAAATAACAGGGAGAAGGACCAATCATAATCATTTTCTTAAAATAGTCAGGGTGCTGGATAGATGCGAGCAGTCCTATCATGGCACTAATGGAGTGCCCTACAAAAATACTATTTTTTAATGATAGCGTTTCAATAATGTCCAATAAATCTTGTACATAGCCCTGTAACGATTGATATTTCTCTGATGAATAGGCATTTATATCTGAGTTACCTGAGCCTACATAATCGAATAATATAATCTTATATTTGTCCATAAATGCAGGCGTAATGAAACGCCACATATTTTGATCACAGCCAAATCCATGTGCAAAAATAAGTGGTTGGTCCCCTTGTCCGAGTATTGTTACATTATTACGAACAACAATATTTTCCATTCCAATCAATCCTTTTAGAAATATATGTAATAGTTTTATTGTGACCCCTTAAACAGTATTTATCAAGCTAAAACGTGAAAATCAAAAAGGAGCAGGAGTGCCGCTTCACCTGCTCCATTCTCCAGCTACAACCACTTCCTAATAGGTGGGATACTCTGCTGAAATTGAAATACATTATACGGATCATATTTTGTTTTCACTTCACGAAGCCTTCTAAAATTACGTCCGTAATAGGCTGTATGCCAGTCCTTAATATATCGATCTGGAAAATTCACATAATCACCAGACGTATAAGGTGATAAAGCTTGACGTAAATTTTCTACCCACTTAATATTTTGTTCTTCCTCTTTCGGTTTTTTCCAGGAAGTATTATATTCTTGAGCTATTATCGCATTGCGATAGTAATAGGCTGTATGCTGGGGAGCAATTTCACCTACTGCTCCTCTTAAAGACTGTTGCCATATTGTTGTATTTGAATTAGGTGCATGGGCTAAAAATTCTTTCATCCTCTGAATCGCCTTATATGGAAACGGTCTCTCCAAAAATGACCCTGATCTTTTTCGATAGGCAGGCTGATTACCGCTTGGTAAATCAAAAAATTCTATTGCCTTGCTATATGGCACTTCCTTTATCCAAATACTTGTTGGCAAGCCTGTTTTTCTAAGAGGGCGAAGCAATTTCTTTAATTCAGCTGCTGTTCCTATAAACTCACCTTGTGCGACTATCTCACCTACTTCCTTTGTTTTTAGCTCAATCTGTGAGGTTAGACGCTTATCTGTATAGGGAGCCCATTTTTGCCATGCATCAAAGGCCACTTCAAAGTCATCCCATCCCCATGTAATAGAGAACAGTGATACCTCATTAATCGCATGAAGCTTGAATGTCAAAGAAGTGACTATACCAAAATTGCCTCCACCTCCACCACGACTTGCCCAAAACAAATCATGATGTTGTTGCTTATTCGCTCTGATTACCTGAGCACCCTCATGTTCACTAGCTACCACCGTTTCGATTTCAATAAGATTGTCACAAGTTAATCCAAATGGTCGTGATAGCATCCCAATCCCACCACCAAGGGTCAAACCGACCACCCCAACACTACTTTCTGTACCAGCAGGAATGGTAACACCATGCTCCCATAATGTACGGTATACGTTTCCCATATTAGCTCCAGCATCAATTCTAGCCGTCATTTCTGATAGATTTACCGAAATATCATTCATATCACTTACATCAATGACAAGCCCTTTATTTACTAAAGAAAAATTTTCATAGCTATGACGACCACTTCGAATTCTGAAAGGCTCATTGTTTTCTCTAGCCCATTTTAAGGCATTAACCACATCTTTCGTTTTTTGACAAAACACAATGACACTCGGATATTTGGGATTATTTAAATTATTATTCGTTCTCGCTTGTTCATAATCCGAATCTTCAGGCGTGACGATTCTTCCTGTGAGCTTCGCCTTTTTCAACATCAAGCCCCTTTCTCACAATGATACTTATCCTATGCAACTCATTGAGAAAGAATTTAAAATTTCAGCTTTTTTCTAGAATCACACTAAAATACTCTTTTTCACACTTGAAACATATGATGCACTAATAACAACAACGTGTTGGAGGTGTTCTATGCTTATCCATGTGGTAAGTGCTGGCGAAACACTGTGGCAAATCGCTAATCGTTATGCTGTACCCGTACAATCTATTAGCCAATTAAATGCATTAGCTACTCCTGATCAATTAGCCATCGGACAATCACTGGTTATCCCTTCTCCTTATACAATTTATACCGTTCAAAAAGGAGATACGTTATGGTCAATCGCACAGAAATTTAGCGTTCCCTTGCAATCTATCATATTAGAAAATCATCTAACGAATCCCGATCAATTAACACCAGGAACGAAATTAATTATTCCACCCATTGTTCATATCGTGCAGCCAGGAGAAACTTTATGGCAAATAGCACAGCGCTATGGTACGACCGTTCAAGCCATTACTATAGAAAATAAACTAAACACTCCAAATATGCTTTATGTTGGTTCACAATTGATGATTCCAAGAAAATTACCAACGATTGAAGTCAATGCTTATTCCTACCAACCTTCAGATGAAGCTGTAGACTCCATTAATGCTATTGGTCATCTACTAACTTATTTTAGTCCTTTTGCTTATAAGATGAAGGAAGATGGGACATTACAGCCCATTAATGATGAAAATATGATAGCGGCAGCAAAGGCTAAACATATTATCCCAATGTTAACGCTCACTAATTTTACTTCTACAGAAGAAGGCTCTAATTTAGTACATGTCGTCTTGTCCAGTCCAGAGTTAAGTAAAAAGGTCATGAATAATGTATTACAGGTGATGCAAGATAAAGGTTATCAAGTATTAAATATTGATTTTGAAAATGTTTTACCTGCTGATCGCGAAAATTTCAATGCCTTTATTCAATTGGCTGTGGATACCCTTCATCCAAAAGGCTATTTAGTTTCAACAGCGCTCGCACCTAAAACAAGTGCTTCACAAACTGGGACATTATATGAAGCGCATGATTACGAAGCACATGGGAGAATAGCAGATTTTGTTGTATTAATGACATATGAATGGGGCTATCGTCTTGGCCCTCCACAAGCTATTTCCCCGATTAATGAAATGCGAAGAGTCGTGGAGTATGCTTTAACTGAAATACCAGCTGATAAAATCTTATTGGGTTTTGAGTTGTATGCGCGTGATTGGCTCCTACCTCATGTCAAAGGCCAAGAAGCCGAAACGTTTAGCCCCCAGGAAGCGCTCAATAGGGCCATCAAGTACGGGGCAACAATCCAATATGATCCAACGGCCCAATCTCCTTTTTATCGATATGTTGATGAGCAAGGAAGGCAGCACGAGGTATGGTTTGAAGATGCGAGAAGTGCACAAGCCAAATTCGACATGACTAAACATTACAATTTACGTGGCATTAGTTATTGGGCATTAGGATTCCCGTTTCCTCAAAATTGGGTTTTATTAAACGATAATTTTTCTGTTAAAAAATCTTAATACTCATTATTGTTCGCAATAAACAAAGAGCTATGCGAATTTTTCCTTGTGAAGTGCGATCTGTGCTGACGGGATAAAAAGTTCATTTCAAAGCCATATTAATTTATATCAACAGGAAAGGAGCAACTCACATGGGAAGAGACAATAAACAAGGTCAAAGCAATAATAAAGGCTCATTACCTCAAACGCCAAAAAACCAAAAGATTGCACCAAACAAGGTGAGTGAGGAATTTTCTCAAGAGTTTATGGAGCTAATTAACACAGTCACGCAAAATAAGAATAAGCAGAAAAAATAAGGGGGGCTTCAGTTGGATTTTCAACGTGCACAAGAAATTGTCGCCTCACCTTTAGAATTTGAAGTGAGCTATAATGGTGTTTCCATCTGGATCGATCAGCTCCACGATGATGAAAAAACAGCGACAGTTCACCTACGCCGTTCTTTAGAAGAGCGATCTGAAGTAGCTATATCCGAATTAAAAGAAGAATATCTCGTTCACTAAACAGCAAGAACCTGCTTACTCAATAGCAATAAGCAGGTTCTTTTTTTAAATACTATAATCTTCAATATATTGAAGTTGTGTTAATACTTCCTCCACACGATGATGTAAATCTTTATAGGTTTCCGTAATTTGCTGTGGGGATATTGGCTTACTGAATAGATAGCCCTGAATATAATCACAGCCACCATCTATTAGAAAAGATAATTGCTCCACTTCTTCAATGCCCTCTGCCACAACCTTCAAACGTAAATGTTTAGCCATCGAAATAATCATGGAAACAAGTGCTTCATCATTCGGATTATGTGGCACGTTTCTCACAAATGTTCGGTCAATTTTTAAACAATCAATTG
The DNA here is from genome assembly GCF_027557635.1 of Lysinibacillus sp. JK80. NCBI lineage: Bacteria > Bacillati > Bacillota > Bacilli > Caryophanales > Bacillaceae > Lysinibacillus > Lysinibacillus sp. JK80. The sequence goes on from NZ_CP058997.1 coordinate 3,292,714, forward strand.
GGAATTCCTTTAAATAAGATAGAGAGGAATAACCTGTTCCAAAATCATCTACAGCAATTTGGATGCCTAATGCCTTTAACTCATGTAATAGCTGTGTCATTTGATCAATATTCATCGTCATACTTTCTGTAATTTCTAATTGTAAAAATGACGGATCTAAATTGGTACGATGTAAAATATCTTGTACCATTTCTACTAAATCCTGTTGAAATAACTGGCCAAGTGATAAATTCACTGCCACTTTCATCGGAGGTAAGCCTTGTTTCTCCCATATTTTCGCTTGAGTGCATGCGTTTTCTAAAATCCATTTACCTAGCGGGATAATAAGACCACATTCTTCAGCAATAGGAATAAAGATATCAGGTGGAACAAAGCCCCGAGTTGGATGACGCCAACGAACCAAAGCTTCGACCGATTCAATGGTGCCTGTTTTTAAGTTGACCTGTGGTTGATAGTCTAAATAAAATTCATTATTGGCTAACGCATTATGTAAGTCTTGCTCTAACAATATTCGATCTGCAATACCTTTAGACATGTATGGTTTATAAAAAAGAAATCTTTGAGGTATTTGTCTAGCTTCTCGCATCGCTAACTGTGCATGCATTAATAGCTCTTCACCAGTCCATTGCTCCTCATAGAGAGCAATCCCAATATTTAGACTGCCATTCAATGAAAATAATTGGACCTGTAAAGGATCTGTCATGGCACTTTTAAGATTTAAGCAAAATTGTAGTAGTTCCTCAATCGTCTTTACATGGTCAATATAAATAACAAATTGTCCTTCACGCAGTTTAGTTGCAAAATAATGTGGAGGTACAATCGATTGAATTCGCTCTGCAACAAGCTTCATCATTTTATTAGAGTTACTAATCCCAATGGACGAACGAATCGCCGCAAAGCGATCAATTTCTATGGCAATGATAGCCTTTTGCGCTTTATGTTCATGTAAATTTTCTTTTAACGTCTTTAGTAAAAAATGTTCATTTGGCAACAATGTAATGTCATCATGATAAGCTTGAAATCGAAGCTCCTGTTGAGATTGTTCAAGATCCTTTTTTATTTTCAACAGCTGCTGAAAGGGTTTTTCCACAGATGTATAGTAAATCGCCTTTAGGAAAAAATAGAATGCTAAAAACTGATAAATCAGTGCTGAGAAATCCCATAATGCATTTTGATCTTGACTAACAATAAAGAAGACATCACTCACAATAAGGGAAATAGCTGCGCTAATTAGCCACATGGAACGCTTCGGTAATTTTTTTACATATGTACTAACAATAGCAATGGTTAAAATTTGAAGAATAATAGCAATTAAGTGTACCATATTATCAATCGTATCTAACCAATTTTTAGGCAATACTTTGGGCGAATAATAAGCCAGAAAAACGCTTCCTAGAACGAAAAGCATCGAACAACCATATGTCAGTATCCGATGATTCATGGTTAATCGCTTTTTAGGGTTTAAAATAATAAGTATAAATCCAATGGCTAAGTATAAACGTATTAATATATGTAGGGGCTCGTTCATAAAGTTCCATTCTCTCGATTGGCTAAAAAACAAGCTAACTAATTCTAATAAGGCAATAATGAAAAACATGTTTCCTATGTATAAAGTTTGATTGGATAATAAGTGTGAAAATACTAAATAGGATTGGATCGCAATTGCCATTGTAAAAACAATGATTAATATTTGTATCACCAATTTTATATCTTGATACATGTTACCTTGGAAAACACCATATATTTGATTGCTAAAGCTCAGTAATGGTATGACAAGTAATAAGGGTAATACCATGTACCAAATTTCTTTTTTCTCTATCTGATTAAACCATCTCTCCACTCCAAACCCTCCATACTACTATATAAACATTCACTAGGAAATTTTATCTATCTATATCGATTATTTAAATTTGAATTGTATATTTCTTTGACTTCTTACAAATCATAACACTTTTATCGGAATTTGTATGCACCTATGTGAAGTATGCTAATATTCATTTTATTTCAATATTAGCATACTTTTGATATTTTTAGTTCTTTATTCCACCCTGGAAAGTTGATGTTTCAATCTCTGGATGATTCTACCTCTTCTTTTTTTAATAGCAACAGCGGATAAGCCTAATGCATTAGCTATTTCTTGATCACTGTAACCTTCTACATAATAAAGTAGTAATATTTCTCTTTCTATCTGCTTAAGCTGAGACAACTTAATTTCAAGTAAGCTAGGATTTTTTTGATTGTCCCATCCCTCCATATCACTAAGAATAAAATTGAGTGTTTCACCATCAACAACCGTTATTCGCTCTGAATAGTTTTTTTCCTTTGATAATTCATTTAGAATCTCACCTTTTATCGAAGAATAAAGATAAGCAGAAAATTGTCCCTTTGCTGGATCTGCTTTTAGCCATGCCCTCCATACCGCAATAGAAGCAATATGACGATAGTAATCAAAATCCTTGTAAATATGAAGCTGCGTAAAAATGGCTGTAATCATTGGTTGCACAGCCTCTAAAATTTCTTCAAACGATTGTGTTAATGAAAGTTTGCGATTGTTGCGAATGGACATACCACTCTTCCTGTCAACTGTGCACAGTTTAATATTCCTAGGTAACACAATCTTAGACTGTCATGTTGTTTGAGAGCTAATGCCCATTTTCAACATTTCAACGCGCAGAAAGAATAAAATGCCTGGCATATTTAGTCATAATTCCTCCAAAGTTATTGCAAAAATTATCTATTTTCTTTGGTATTTCATACATATTTAAACGATAGTTGGACAAATTACTACTAAGGAGGCGATATAGATGAATTTTCAAATAAGAGATGCAATTACAGCGAATGTACATGGTCAATCTGCCGCAGAATTCAAAGACATTGTGGAAGATGCTATTAATCGTGGAGAAGAGCATTTACTACCAGGGCTTGGGGTGTTTTTTGAAAAATGGTGGAAGCAATCCAGTCCAACAGAACAAGATGAATTTGTTCAAAAACTAGAAAAAGTATTTGCTAACTGATTTTTAATGAACTGTGCATTCCATTTCCAATAAATGCGTGATAAAGTTTTACTTATCAGAAAATTTGGAGGGATTGGAATGACTGTTGCAGTAGAATTACTTGTCAATCAACTCAAACAGGTTTTATTAGAAGAACAAGTGTCAACAAACGAAACGGTACGACAGCTACATGGAAAGGATGAATCTCATCATATGATGAGATTACCTGATATCGTTGTCTTTCCCCGTTCCACAGCTGATGTCAGTGCCATCTTAAAAATTGCACATGCACAACGTGTACCAGTTGTACCATTCGGTGTTGGCTCCAGCTTAGAAGGAAACGCGATTCCTATTGCACATGGTATTTCTATTGATTTCTCTGAAATGAATAAGATTTTAGAAGTTCGACCTGACGACCTTCTTGTAAAAGTTCAGCCTGGCGTCACACGCTCTCAACTGAATAAGGAGTTAAAAAAACACGGTCTACAATTCACAGTGGATCCAGGTGCAGATGCAACACTAGGTGGCATGGCTGCGACGAATGCTAGTGGTACGACTGCTGTGCGTTACGGTGTTATGCGTGATCAGGTTCGTGATTTAGAGGTTGTCCTTGCAGATGGCTCTGTCATCCATACAGGTAATTTAGCCGCGAAATCCTCTTCTGGTTACCATTTAAATGGTCTATTTGTCGGCTCTGAAGGAACACTTGGCTGCTTTACGGAGTTAACGTTAAAAGTGTATGGTATACCTGAATTTGTGACAGCGGGGCGAGCTGTTTTTGACACAGTTGGAGATGCTGTTAGTGCTGTTACCGCCTTATTACAGGCTGGTATTTCAATTGGTCGAGTGGAATTGGTCGATGAATCCTCTATGAAGCAGGCCAATGTCTATAACGATACATCCTTTAGCGAAAAACCAACATTGTTTTTAGAATTCCACGGAAACGAAGCGGGTATGCATGCGGACATCGCATTTGCTACAGAAATTTTTGAGGACTACAGCTGTCTATCCGTCGAATTCGAGCAAGATAATGCTGCTCGTAATAAGCTTTGGGAAGCACGACATTCTTTAGCCTATGCATATATTCATGCTTATCCTGGTAAGAAGCTCATGTCAACGGATGTCTGTGTACCAATCTCTGTGCTTGCTGAAACCATTTTATATGCACGAGAACAGCTTGATCATGTTGGACTCGCAGGTGGGCTTGTGGGCCACGTGGGCGATGGAAATTTCCATGCACTTTTAATGTTAAATCCAAATGACGCCGAGGAGCAGGCAAAAGCGGATCGCTTCAATGAACAAATTGTGCAATATGCATTACTTCGAGGTGGCACATGTACGGGCGAGCATGGTGTTGGCATTGGCAAAATGAAATACCAAGCCACTGAGCATGGTACCTCTTTAGTCGTCATGAAAAGCATAAAAGCAGCGCTTGATCCACTTAACATTATGAATCCAGGAAAGATTTTCACACTATAATTAACATTAAAACCCGCTGATTGACTAGAGCATCAGCGGGTTTATCATTATAAATCATAACGGAAGCTCTTGACTAATATATCTCCCTTGTAAAATTCCTTCGACTCATCTCGCACAAAACCTAATGATAAGTAAAGATTTATGGCAGCCTGCATCATATCACCTGAGTGTAAATAAAGTGCCTGATCCTGTCTTTTTCTAGCAAAGGCAAAACTTTCATTTAATAATTTCTTAGCAACCCCTTGCCCTCTGCCTTTTGGATGCACACCTAATAAGCGCACAATCGTCGATTGAATATTTAGCTCTGGCAAGCCATACGCTTTCCCTGCATCCGTAAATAGTTGTAATCCACCTAATATGTCATCTCCGCGTTTTGCAATTAGAATTGTTTCTGCATTCGGATTACCAACCGAAGCACGGATATCACTTAAATATGATTGCCAGCGCTCTGGGTCTTCATAGTCCTTTTCATATTGCGCATAGCTCTCAACTAAAACTTCAAGATAGCTTGCATAATCTTCCTTTTGTAAATGTTCAATCACAATGTTCGCTACTGTCACTCTAATTTCCCCTTTCTATGATGAAAAACCGCCTTTACTATAGGCTGTTACTCTTTTTTCAATACGGTGTGAAACCCATTCTACTATGATTGAAATTCCCCAATAAATAAGACCAACAGCAATAAATGACTCTAAAAACTTTAAGTTCATGGAAGCAATAATATTTGCCACACCGGTCAATTCTTTAATGGATAGGAAAAATGCTAATGATGTAGCATGTAAAAAACCAATAAAAACATTCGTCAAGTTGGGAATAGATTGCCCAAATGCTTGTGGTAAAATATAACGTCGCATCGCTTGAGGAAATGTTAATCCAATCGCATATGCTGCTTCTAATTGTCCTTTAGGTACAGCTAATATCCCTGAACGAATAATTTCTGAGGCATAAGCCCCTGCACTAAGTGTTAAGGCTAGTATGACAAAAAATAAAATAGGAATAGAATTTGATTGTATCTTTAAATGAAGCAAATTAGCTACACTATCAACTAGCATTGGCAAGCCAAAATAAACGAGCATGATATGCATAATGATAGGTGTTCCTCTGAAAAATGAAACATAAAAATTAAGTACAGATGAGACTATTTTTATCTGTTGAATGCGCACGAAAGCTACAATTATGCCAATAACGATTCCTAATAAAACAGGTGTAATAGTCATGAATAAGGTTAACGGTATTACTTTACTAATTTCTCGTAATGCTTCTACTATAAAAGCGATATCAATGGTCATAGCATATTCCCCCTATTGTGAAGCAAGCTCCTTTGGCATATAGCGATTAAAATAGCGTTCATTAAATTTAAATACTTTTTCAAGGATTATCACGATGACATAGTAAACAATTGACAAAGCTACATAGATTTCAAACGCTCGTGTCGTAGAAGCAATCAAGGTTTCTCCCCTCCCCACCATATCCATTACACCGATGGAGAATGCTAACGATGTATCTTTTAATGAACTAATCATTGTATTTGCTATATTTGGAAAAGCAACACGTATTGCCTGTGGAAAAACAATTCGCATAAAAGCTTGTGATCCACTTAAGCCTACTGAATAGGCCGCCTCCATTTGACCCCGATCAACGGTTAAAATTGCTGCACGAAATATTTCGGCAAAGGCTGCCGCATTGCTGAATGTGTACGTAATAATAACAAAATACATTGCATCCATTCGTGTCACATCAATATGAATGAGCTTTAACAATGCGGGTATACCGTAAAATACTAAGAACAACTGCACTAAAATGGGTGTACCACGAATAAAGGATATATAGATTGTAATAATTTGCTTCAATATCGGTATGTGAAGTAGCTTTGGTATGGCTAGCACAATCCCAAGCATCATACCAAAAAGTATGGAGAATACTAGAATCTCGAAAGTTATGGGTAAATACTGAAGCAATGTTGGAAGTACTTCCGCAATTAGCACGACATCAAAGTTATTTTCCATACTGCCATCTTCCTTTCCTATTCATTAGAAGTCTACTGTATAATCATCACCCAACCACTTTTTACTAAGCTCACTCACTACCCCCTCATTCTTTAATTCAACGATTGCTTCATCTAAGCGCTCCTGTAACTTCACTTCATCTTTATTGAGTAAAAAGTAGACCTTTGAATTTAATAATGCATCACCTACAACCTTTTGCTGTGCCTCATTGCTTTCGTTATAGTATCGAACAGCAAACGGTGTGGTAATAATGGCATCAATTCGTCCCGTTGCAAGTTGATTATTAACATCAACTGAGCCAGAAGAATAAACGATATTTGCTCCTAAATTATGCTCTTTATTATACTTTTCAATAAAAACAGCAGAATTACTTGTTGGTGAAACACTCACATTTTTCCCTTTTAAATCCTCAATGGATTGAATTGCATTATTTTTCTCGTTGACTGTCACCTTTAATGGGAAAACATTATACGGCTCTTTATTAAATAAAAACTTCTCTTCACGCTCACTATTAACTTCCATTTGATGGGCAATAAAATCTATTTTTCTTGTTTCTAAACTTAGTAATAAATTGGAGAATTCCATTGTTTTAAATTCAAACTCATATTCTGGTAGCTTCTCATCAATTGCACGAACAAGCTCTACATCATAACCAGTTAAATGTCCCTTGTCATCTAAAAAACAGATGTTTGGAAACTGAGTTCCCGTACCAACTATAATTTTTTGAACATCCTTGCCACTCTGTGCTGTTTTTTGAGCACTTGCGTCACCAACTGTTTTTTCTGAGTTTGCACACGCAGTTAATAGCGCTGCTAGCACAAGTAGCAAATAAAATGATATTTTTTTCATAAGATTCCTCTCTCCTTCTGTTATGCATATGAGGGTAGATTCACAGCAAGTGCCTTCTGTAGATGCTCTAAACCAATTGCCGTTACAGCTCTATAGATACCTGTTTCACTTGACCCGATTTCTACAACAGGCACATGTCGAACCCCATACTTTATATCAAGGATGTCTCTAAAATTATCATTAGACGTGACATCAACTGTTTTGTAGGAAATATGTCGTTCTTGTAGATATGCTTTTATTTCCTCGCAATAACTACAACCTTGCTTCGACCAAATGATTATATCTAAACTTTTTGTCATATCATGACCTCCCTTAGATTACCTTCACCTTTTGCTGTAACTGCAAATGGACAGGACTTAAAAGCTCAAACGAACGTTGACGTTCAAATTCCTTCAAGATGGGCGTATGCAAAATAAATTCATCAATTTGGAATCGTACATGGTAGTCATCTAAATTGGCTCTAATGTCTTCTGCTGTACCGTATAAAATATCAGCCTCATACTGCTCCACCGTGTATTCCTCTCCAGATTCCTGACCAAATTTCTCTGCTAGCTCTACTGATTGTAGCGTCAGGCTTCTGCCACTTGCTAAATGCACCTTTGTAATTTTTTGATCTCCTATTAGTGCTTTCGCTTCCTCTTTACTTGGGGCAGCAAGTGCAGCAATGGAAATCGCAAAAGTGCCGTTTGGATGATGACTGCGATAGATTCTAGCCGCTTGCGCCAAAACATCATTATCACTATTAATAAATCGAGCAAAGACAAATGCAATGCCTAGTTTTCCTGCAAGAGCAGCACTTTCAGGGCTAGCGCCAAGCAAAAATAATGTCGGCTTTGCCTTTGGAATCGGCGTTGCTTGTATGCCATATAATTCGTGCTCTTTTGGTATGGATTGCTCAATTAATTGCTGTAAAAATATTAGTCTCTCTTCAAAATCTTCCCCTTGATTGAGTGTGCCATATTGTAGAGCCTTCGTGGAAAGTGGCAAGCCACCAGGGGCTTTACCGATTCCTAAATCTACACGTCCTGGCTCCAATGATGCTAGAACATGGAAATTTTCTGCTACTTTATAGGGACTATAATGCTGTAGCATAACCCCACCTGATCCAATTTGAATGGATTTGGTTTTGGCAAGTAAATAAGAAACCAATACTTCTGGAGAAGAACCTGCTAATGACTCTGTATGATGATGCTCCGATACCCAAAAACGTGAATAGCCTAACTGCTCAGCTCGTTGTGCTAAAGTCACCGTTTTTTGTAATGTTTGTTCATTGCTTGCTCCTTCAATAATAGGGCTTTGATCTAATATGCCTAATGTATAACTCATACAACCCCTCCTAATTTCTTTTATTCAAATAAATTTACTAGGTTTTTAGACAGACTGTTTAACATAGCGACTTTCCTTGAATGGTAAACCTAAATTCCCACGCAAAGTATCTGCCTCATAATCTTTACGATATAGCCCTCTTGCTTGTAAAATTGGCACTACTTTATCAACAAAATCTTCAAGAGCACCAGGTACTGTCACGCCAATAATAAAACCATCTGCTGCTTCCTTTTCAAACCATTCTTGTACAAGATCTGCTACTTGCTCAGCTGTCCCAAAAAAGGCTGTTTTTGGTGTCGCCTCGCGTAAAGCGACTTGACGTAATGTCAGACCCTCCTGCTTAGCATAACGTTTAATATAATCGGTTGTGCTTCTAAAGCTATTGGCTCCAATATCCCCTAGATCAGGAAACGGTGCATCCACATCGTATTGGGTAAAATCATGATGGTCGAAGTAACGTCCAAGATAAGCAAGAGCACGGTCTATGGAAACTAACTCAACAATTTCTTGATATTTCGCCTCTGCTTCCTCCACCGTATCGCCAATAATTGGTGATATACCTGGAAAAATCTTTACTTCTTCGGGATTTCGTCCAAATGTTGCCACCTCTTTTTTTACTCTCGAGTAAAATTTCTGTGCCTCTTCAATAGATGCCCCATGTGTGAAAATGGCATCTGCATCTTTTGCAGCTAATCGAATGCCCGCATCAGACGACCCAGCCTGGAAAATAACGGGCTGGCCTTGCTTTGTTCGACCAATATTGAGTGGTCCTTGGACTGAAAAATATCGCCCTTTATGATGTAATGTGTGTAATTTTTCTGGATCAAAAAATTGATCTTTGTTGACATCTGCAATAAACGCATCATCATCCCACGAGTCCCATAAGCCTTTGACAACCTCTAAGTATTCTTCCGCAATGAGATAGCGTTCTGCATGGCTAGGATGTTGGTCGATTGTTTTGTTATAGTTCAAAGCAGTACTTTCTAATGGTGTCGTTACAACATTCCATCCAGCACGCCCAGCACTAATATGATCTAATGAAGCGAATTGGCGTGCTACTGTAAATGGTTCGCTATAGGAAGTTGAGACTGTTCCAACTAAACCAATGTTTTTCGTCGCTACTGCTAAAGCCGATAAGATTGTAATAGGTTCAAATCGATTTAAAAAATGAGGGATGGATTTTTCGTTAATAAATAAACCATCCGCAATAAATGCTACATCAAATTTTCCCTGCTCTGCTTTCTGAGCCTGCTGAATATAGAAAGGTAAGCTTACACTTTGATTGCTCGCCACCTTTGGATGACGCCAACCAGAAATATTTCCTCCTACCCCATGAATAATTGCTCCAAATCGAATTTTATCCTGTCTAGCCATGTCAATTCCTCCTCAATCTTTATTTTACTAAACATAGTGGTTAAGTATGTTTTGTTGGATTGAGAATGATATTACCGTTCCTTTAGACGATATGCAATAGGTACAGTAATAGAAAAAATTTTATGTGGTGATAAAATTTTTTATCAATACGTGTCTCCTATGCTTTCAAAATGCTTAGCTGTTTCACAAATTGTCTGCCAAAAGGCAGATGGCAACGTCTCTTTCTCTTTATAGGTTAAAAATATATGTTGATTCATATCCAGCAAATGCTTAACGTCTATCTCCACAAATTCACCGCTTTCCAGTTCCTTTTTAATGCATAGATGTGGTAAAAAGCTTAGATAGTCTTTTGTCCGAATAAACTCTTTGGCAACTTCTAAATGATCTGTTCGTACCTCAATATTGGCTGCTACTCCCTCTACCTCGAACATTTTATGCACATAATTCCAATCAAACGCGCCACATTCAAAAAACACCATTTTCTGTTGAGCTAATTCTTTTGCTTGAATAAGTTCATTTAGTTGTAATGGGTGATCACGGTGTTTGACAAGTTTCACTGTATTGTTCAATAAAAGCTCGTTCTCAATGTCATCCCCATGCACATATTGAATAAAGCCTAGATGAATTTGATGGCTTTGTAGCTTTTCTAAAATATTTGTTGTGGAACCTGTAAATAATTGAAAACGCAAATAAGGAAATTGCTCTTTCCATTTAGGCAATGCATAGGCTAAAAAATACTGGGCTGTTACACCGTTTGCACCAATACATACCTCATCGGTCTCCTGCGTTTCTTCTAATTGCTTCTTTCCTTGCTGAAATGTTTGCACAATTTGCGTGGCAAATGGTAAAAAATCTTTCCCTTTCTCTGATACGCTCACACTCCTTCCATCTCGGTAAAATAACTCAACACCTAGCTCTCGTTCTAATGATTTAATACGTGCAGTTACAGTCGGCTGTGAAAGAAATAATGCATTGGCTGCTTTATGGATACTTTTGTAATGGACAACATATAAAAATGCCTCGATATGGTCTATATTCACGAGGAGTTCACTCCTTCATTACTTATTTAACCTATTATATAAATAATTCCTTATATTCTCTATAACTTATAAGAAAACTATGTTTTATATTTTTGACAAAGAAAAAAAGTAACCCAGCGTCTCCCAGGTTACTTTACTATGTAGCGATGTAGCCATCCATCTTGACAACAAACATCGCACGTGGTGAACATCCCTCTGTCTGCCTACCACTTTTATGTTATTCACATGAACACCCTCTGTTGTCCATGTAAACTCTATCTATCGTACTTCTCAACTCGAGAAAGCATATGTCTCAATTTAAGCTAAAATCGATGCTAATACAGCTTTTTGAGCATGCAATCTATTTTCGGCTTGCTCAAAGATGTAAGAATTAGGTCCGTCAATAACTGAAGTCGCAACCTCTTCCTCACGATGTGCTGGTAAGCAATGTAAGAACATATAATTTGGTTTTGCATAGGCTACTAGCTCATCATTAATTTGATAGCCAGCAAAATCTTGTAAACGTTTTGCTGTTTCTTCCTCTTGACCCATAGATGTCCAAACATCAGCATAGACGACATCTGCATTTAATACTGCTTCAACAGGATCATTCGTGATCATAATCGTACTGCCATTTGCTGCCGCAATGGCCTGTGCTTTAGCGATGACTTCCCCATCACATTCATACCCTACAGGTGTCGCAACAGCTACATTCATGCCAACGTGTGCTGAAGCTACTACGAGTGAGTGTGCTACATTGTTGCCATCACCTACATAGGCAATTTTAAGTCCTTTTAACATGCCTTTATTTTCTGCAATCGTCTCTAAATCAGCTAATGCCTGGCAAGGATGATAAATATCCGTTAATCCATTGATGACAGGGATTGCTGCATGCTCTGCAAGCTCTTTGACCATTTTGTGAGAGTTTGCGCGAATCATAATGCCATCTAAATAGCCAGATAATACATGCGCTGTATCGTAAATTGATTCACCACGACCAATTTGCAAATCACGCGCATGCATAAACATGCTTTTTCCACCTAATTGATTCATACCAACTTCAAATGAAATACGTGTACGAGTTGAATGTTTTTCGAAAATCATGCCAAGCGTTTTACCTTCTAGTAATCTTGGACATTTCCCCTCTTTTGTAATCATCTTAAGCTGTGTTGCTAATTCAATAAGATCCTGGACCTCTTGACTTGTATAGTCTAGCAAAGTTAGTAAATCTTTTCCCTTTAAACTAGACACTAACTTTAACTGTACTTCTTCGAGTAATTTCATAGCCTTCGCTCCTTATATCGTTGCTGTTGAAATTAGTATAACATGCATAAATATAAAATCAACTGAATTTTTATAATTAATCTTAATTATTATTCATTTGTTATTAAATGTGTCAAAAATTCGTCAAATCGAATATTTATACATGTTTTCTTTTTTACTAAACATTCATATTCTTAAATAATTGCATTATATTTTATATATCTTTATAATTAATATGCATTAACTATTGAGGCGGTGAAAAAATGGAAAAAGAGCTGATACAGCTGGTCAAAGAGCTGAACCAAGTAGAATATGAAACAAATGTGATGCTAACAGAAGAATTCTCCACCCTATTAGATGAAACATTAACTACAAAGCAGGCACTATTTTTAAGTCTTCTTCAAACACATGGCCCTTTGCAAACCTTCGAATTAGCAAAGTTGATGGGGACATCTGCTAGTGCTGTAAGTCAATTAGTAGGAAGATTAGAACAGGAGAGCTTTATAAAAAGAACCATAAATAAAAAGGACCGTAGAGAGATCATCATCGAGTTAGATACGCGGGGCTTTTATTATTTTCAAAAACAGGAAGAAATTGAACTAGCCATTATCAATAAATACTATTCACAGCTCTCTAAAGAGGATTTACTGCAATTAAAAGAAATATACACGAAACTCCATGCTATCGTCTCTAGCGATCAAAAAAATTAGAGATTGAAAAGGAGGAATATTTGTGGATTTAAATGATTTAAAAAAGGATATTTTTAAAATTGCTTATCCTTACGTAAAGACTCGTCCGAATGTAATCCTATCCATTGGTGTTATTTGTCGTAATCTAGATGCTGCTTTTATATTCAACGGCTCAAATGTCACATATGATAAAAAACCCTATGTCTATGAAATTGGGTCAATCTCTAAAGTTTTAACAACATCCATGTTTGGGGAAATGATTCAAGAAGGAATCGTGAAGATAGAAGATTCTATCGCCAAATACTTTTCTGAAATTCCCGATAATCACCCTGTAACTTTGAGGCATTTGGCAAATCACACATCTGGTCTACCGGGAATTGATGTACTGAAGAACATCTATAATCTTTTTGATAGCCAAACACCTCGTGATCCCTTTTGTCCCTACTCATTGAATGAGGCAATACAGTATTTTAAAACCCATACCCAGGAGCCTAAAGTTAAGTTTAGATATTCTAATGTAGGAATGGGCCTTTTAGGATATTTATTAGCAAATGAACTTCACACTGACTTTGAAACAGCCATTACTCGTAGAATCGTAGAACCTTTAAATTTAACGAATACCTTTATTTCTATCCCCCCCTCTAAAGAAAATACCGTATTGAAGGGATATTCTGTTCGGGGACATAACAAGCCCCCACTTGAAATGAATGAATTTATGGCAGCTGGCGCTATACGATCCACTGTTGATGATTTATTAAAATTTTTAAAAATACACATTGGCAATCAAAATTCAGGCTATCTATTAACACATCAAGCTACTCATACTATTTCAAAAGATGTAAGCATCGGATTAGGATGGGTACTTGAAGACGATATTATTTGGCATAACGGATCAACGAAAGGCTTCTCTAGTTATCTAGGATTTAATAAAAAACAGCAAACAGGTGTCGTGATTCTATCCAATTATCGATCCTCTATACTAGCAACAAACCCTCTTGAAATGGGGAAAAATATTCTACAGCTCTTGCAAAATTCTTTATAGCGAAAATGGGGTGTTTCTTGAAATGGTATAAACGGGAATACCCTATTCTTCACAAGAACTACTTGTAGCTCCTATACATAGCTTGAAACCTGTCAACCTTTACTCATTCTTAATAGTTCTATGCTTGTTAAACGCTTCTAGAAGCTAGCAATGATTCTTGTCATAAGCTAACTTAACATGGGCTGTTGCTCAGCACAGCAACAATCAATTTACTTGCAGATATTTTCCATTAACCTACAAATTAATACTTCTCTATATTTTGATTTCTATAAGAGTCTTACTCACTAAGAAGAATGGGACTTGTGTTTATAATTAACTATTCATATTAACAAGTCTAATTGTCTTGGAATGAGTAAAAAAGCCTCCTAACATTTTGTTAGAAGGCAAAATCATGCTATATCTATTTAGCAGTATCAGTCAAAAGTAATTTTATTGACTGCATCACGGTCTAATTTTTTAATGACTTCTACCATTAATTTAACGGCATTATCATAATCATCACGATGTAGGATACCTGCATGTGAATGAATATAGCGTGTTGCAATACCGATTGATAGTGCTGGTACACCATTTGCTGTTACGTGGATGGAGCCAGCATCTGTACCACCGCCAGCCATCGCTTCAAATTGATATGGAATATTGTGCTCATCTGCTACATCTAATACGAATTCACGTAAGCCACGATGTGAAACCATAGATGCATCATACACAACGATTTGAGGGCCTGCACCCATCTTACTCGTTGATTCTTTTGCTGTAACTCCAGGAGTATCTCCTGCTACACCTACGTCCACTGCAAATCCAATATCTGGTTGGATTTTATGTGTAGCAGTTTTTGCACCGCGAAGTCCAACTTCTTCTTGTACATTCCCTACAGAATAAAGAATATTAGGGTGCTTTTCATTTTGTAACGCTTTCATAACATCAATCGCGATTGCACAGCCGATACGGTTATCCCAAGCTTTAGCTAATAGATACTTATCATTTTTCATTACATTAAATTCAAAGTACGGTGTTACCATATCGCCAGGACGTACGCCCCACTCAAGTACTTCATCTTTAGAAGCTGCACCAATATCAATAAACATATCTTTAATGTCTACTACCTTATTACGTACATCCGCAGGTAAAATATGAGGTGGCTTTGAACCAATAACCCCAATCACTTCATCGCCCTTACGTGTAGTAATCGTTACACGCTGTGCAAGCATAACTTGGCTCCACCAGCCACCCACTGTTTGGAATTTGATAAAGCCTTTGTCATCAATTTGTGTAACCATGAAGCCTACTTCATCTAAATGTCCTGCTACAACAATTTTAGGACCGTTTTCATCGCCAACTTTTTTAGCAATGACACTACCTAAGTTATCTGTTTCTACAGTATCTGCATATGGTGCAATGTATTTTTTCATGACCTCACGCGGTGCACGTTCATTACCTGCGATACCATTCGCATCTGTTAAATCTTTAAACATTTGTAATGTTGGATCTAGTTGTGTCATCCTTTTGCCTCCTACTTCTTGTATCTATTTTATTATACTTCGTTTACCGAAATATTCCTAGCTTAATCGTCTGAAAATTGGTGTATTTCTTAATTTAATAACCTGAACGCTGCCGATGATAATTTTCTTGATTTTTTTCAAGATAAGCACCAACTACATCCTCAAATGTAAAACCGAGATTATACGCTAATAATCCATAGTATTGCCAAATAGCTAAATAACGCTCCTCTGTAGGTTGATGAATAAATGCTAAAATAACACTTTGTATTTCTAAAAAAGTAGCTGTTAAATCTTTGTTTTCTTCTACGAAAGGCCACATTTCAATCGATGTATAGCCCTTTAATAAGCCAAGAGATAAGATAAAATGAATCGAATCTACATATTCTTCTAAAATGACTTCACGTGCTGATGGTCCCTTTGTGCTCCAAAATTTAAAGCAACGTGTTTCATTAGCAAGCTCAGCTAGTTCCACTAGTAAGGCTAAGCCCTTTTCCTGAAACACATCTTGCTGAATATTTTGTGTTTGCTCGATAAAATCATCAAGCTCTTTTTGCATGGTAAACAATTGTTGTAAATTCATTTTTTTCTCCTAAATTTCTAAAAAATTTTTTATAAAAAGTGAAACTATTTGACCCTTCTAATCGTATAGGAAAGAATAACCTTTCTTCAAGGGGGAAATTTAAACATGTTGCCGTTACTAATTCGACTTGCTGTAATAGCGCTTATTATCTATGTATTTTACAAAGCGATTCGTTATATAACTGATCCTAAACGCAAACTTGATGAAGCCTATGAAAAAGGCCAGTATTATTTCTATGATGACGTTAAAAATGTCCGAAAAAATTTCTTTATTTCCTATAAAGGTGCTCTTTTTGAAGGTGAAAAATACCTAGGCACAACAGAGGATGCATTTGAGGTTGTAACCATTTTCGTCGGTGCGCGCGATGCTGCAACATTACAAGGCTTCAGCAAAAGCGACTTTGAATATTTGCAGCAAGAAATATTATTGAACTATCCAAGCGCCAAAATCAATTGGAAGCAGCCCATTGAACAGCTTATGCGAAACACATCCCCATCATGAGGATGTGTTTTAATTATTCTCATTTATGTCCAGAGCTGCACAATGATAAAAATTTGTATGGCTGCAAGTAGGGGAAAACCAAATGCAAAACGATTATGACGTGTTTTGTGGCGGAATAAATACATACCCAATACACCCCCAGCTGCCCCTCCTGCTATGGCTAGTGTAAATAATGTACGCTCTGCTATACGCCATTCATGATTCTTTGCGCGTGATTTATCCATCCCCATTAATATGAGCAATACAATTGATACAATGTTCATATAAGCTAATAATGCTTGTCCCATTTCTTACTCCTTTAAAACCGTGATACTATTAATCTAACACAAAAAAGACTGATGGAAAAACCCATCAGTCTTTTTATTGCACTTATGATATTTTGCACCTGTCGCTACGCTTTCGGTGCAGAAATAATAGTGAATGTTGTCAGCTATTATTTAGCTACTGCTTTTTTAGCAGCGTCTGCTAATTGAGTGAATGCTGTAGCATCAGTTACTGCAAGGTCAGCTAACATTTTACGGTTAACTTCGATACCTGCAACTTTTAAACCGTGCATTAAACGGCTATAAGAAAGACCGTTCATACGAGCAGCTGCGTTGATACGAGTGATCCATAATTTACGGAAATCACGTTTTTTCTGACGACGGTCACGGTATGCATATTGACCTGATTTCATTACTGCTTGGTTAGCAACTTTGTATAATGTATGTTTTGAACCATAGTAACCTTTAGCTAATTTCAATACTTTTTTACGACGTTTGCGCGTCACTGTTCCGCCTTTTACGCGTGGCATATGAATTACCTCCTGCTTTTCATTAAAAAATGAATGTTAGTATTTTTTTGTAGTCAATTATTTCATGTAAACAAGTAAAGATTTGATGCGTTTGAAGTCACCAGATGATACGATGTTCGCTTTACGTAGGTGACGTTTTTGTTTCGTAGATTTGTTTGCGAATAAGTGGCTTCCATAAGCACGGTCGTATTTTAATTTACCTGAACCCGTTTTTTTGAAACGTTTCGCAGCTCCACGGTGAGTTTTCATTTTTGGCATGTCGAATTCCTCCTAAACTGTTCGTCTAATATTATTTCTCGTTCTTTGGTTGAAGAACTAAGAACATGCTTCGGCCTTCCATCTTCGGTTTTTGTTCTACCGTTGATACTTCAGCACAAGCTTCAGCAAAACGATCTAACACACGTTGACCAATCTCTTTGTGTGTGATCGCACGACCTTTGAAACGTAGGCTACATTTTACTTTATCGCCTTTTTCAAGGAATTTAATCGCATTACGTAACTTCGTTTGGAAATCATGCTCATCGATTGTTGGGCTCAAACGAACCTCTTTCATTACGATGACCTTTTGATTTTTACGAATTTCACGGTCTTTCTTTTGCTGTTCAAACTTAAATTTACCATAGTCCATGATACGAGCGACTGGCGGCTTGGCTTGAGGGGCCACAAGGACAAGATCCAAGTTTACACGAGCGGCGATTTCTAGCGCTTCATTACGTGTCTTTACACCAAGCTGGTCACCATTGTGATCGATTAATCGAAGTTCACGTGCGCGAATGCCTTCGTTTACATACATGTCTTTGCTAATAGTAATCCACCTCCAAGTAGTTGTCGCGAATACATGGTTTGGGCAAAGCCTTGCCCGGTTGAACGGTACATCCTCTCGTCATGTCCATAAAAAAAGGACGGACATTTTTGAAGATGTCCGCCCGCTATATGTGCATGCGCAAGTCTACGCAAAACAATTCAACGTGTCATACCTGTTCACAGCCTTTAAAGCGTTGTATCAGGTGAGAAGCGGGCAGCCTCTACTTCAACCACAAACTTTGTATTCATTAACCTTAATTATATTAGCATGTATATGATAAGCTGTCAAATATTTATTTTCTTATCAGTGCTAACATAACCAAAAGGAAGCTATTCTATACAAATGCAAGATTTATTTTATACAGAAACCCTCACTTTGGCAAGCGAGGGTTTCTAGTTAAAGCTTATTTTGTAATTTCTGTTTTTATAGCTGCTAGGAAATCCTCAAAGCTAATTGTTTCGGAATCTTTCGAGCCATAACGTCGCACATTTACGCCATTTGCCTCAACTTCTTTATCCCCGATAACAAGCATATAAGGAATCTTTTTCATTTGTGCCTCACGGATTTTATAGCCTAATTTCTCTTCACGATCATCCATTTCCACACGTAAACCAGCCGCTGTAAGTTGCTCTTCAATTTGCTTTGCATAGTCGAAGTGAGCTTCATTCGATACTGGAATAACTTCAACTTGTACCGGTGCTAACCAAGTTGGGAATGCTCCTTTGTATTCTTCAATTAAGAAGGCAACAAAACGTTCCATTGTTGATACAACACCACGGTGGATAACAACTGGACGATGAGGCTTACCATCTTCCCCAACATAAGTTAGGTCGAAGCGTTCTGGTAATAAGAAGTCTAATTGAACTGTAGATAAAGTCTCTTCTTTCCCAATCGCTGTTTTTACTTGAACGTCAAGTTTAGGACCATAGAATGCAGCCTCACCTTCCGCTTCAAAGTAGTCTAAGCCAAGTTCATCCATTGCTTCTTTTAGCATACTTTGTGCTTTTTCCCACATTGCATCATCATCGAAGTATTTCTCAGTATCTGCTGGGTCGCGATAAGATAAACGGAATGAGTAATCATTAAGGTCGAAATCTTTATAAACCTCTAAAATTAACTGTACTACTTTTTGGAATTCCGCTTTAATTTGATCTGGGCGAACAAAAATATGGGCATCATTTAATGTCATCCCACGAACACGTTGTAAGCCTGAAACAGCCCCTGACATTTCGTAACGGTGCATTGTGCCAAGCTCTGCAATACGCAATGGTAGGTTACGATATGAATGCATGCTGTTTTTGTACACCATCATATGGTGAGGACAGTTCATTGGACGCATAATTAATGTTTCATTATCCATTTCCATTGGTGGGAAAATTGAATCTTGATAATGATCCCAGTGACCAGAAGTTTGATAAAGCTCTTTAGAACCTAATACTGGCGTATAAACGTGCTTATAGCCAAGTGATAATTCTTTATCGACAATATAACGTTCAATAACACGACGAATTGTTGCACCATTTGGTAACCAAAGTGGTAAACCTTGGCCAACTTTTTGGGAAGTTGTAAACAGTTCTAATTCTTTTCCGATTTTACGGTGATCACGTTCTTTTGCTTCTTCTAGCATTTGAAGGTGGTGTTTTAATTCCTCTTTTTTGAAGAACGCTGTACCATAAATACGTTGTAACATTTTGTTATCAGAGTTCCCTCTCCAGTAAGCACCCGCTAATGATAAAAGCTTGAATTCACGAAGTTTACCCGTAGATGGTACATGGATACCACGGCAAAGATCAAAAAACTCGCCTTGATAATAAATAGATACTTGCTCATCTGCAGGAATGGCTTCAAGTAATTCTAATTTATACTCATCGCCAATTTCTTCATAAAGGGCTTGTGCTTCTGCACGGCTTACATTTTTGCGTTCTACCTCAAGGTTTTCAGCAATAATTTTCTTCATTTCTTTTTCAATGGCTGGTAGATCTTCAGCAGTGATTGGTGTTGGTGAGTCGATATCATAGTAGAAACCACCTTCAATTACCGGACCAATCCCAAGCTTTACATCTGGGAATAGACGTTTAATAGCTTGCGCTGTTAAATGGGCAGTTGAGTGACGTAAAATTTCAAGTGCTGCCTCATCATCTTGTGTAATGATTGCAATTGTTGCATCCTCTTCAATTGGTGTTTTTAAATCCACTAACACACCATTAATTTTACCTGCATACGCTTTTTTCCGTAAGCCAGGGCTAATAGATAATGCTACGTCATCAGTTGATGTGCCTTTTGCAAATTCCTTTACAGCGCCATCTGGGAAAGTTAATTTAATCATTTCTGACATATCCTTTGCACTCCTTTGTTTTTGATAAATACATAATGCTTGATGATTGGCTGGAGCAATGTTTGTGTGACTCTACGGCTTGGTTTGAGCGGAGTCATTGCTTTTTTAAGCATTTCTCTGTTCAATCGGAGCGGCATCTTCATGTTTCTGAGCGGTTTCTTACTCTCTATGAGCGAATTTACCACTTTCGCGAGCGACTTATCTCCCTATATGAGCAGAGCCACCACTATTTCAATGAAATCTGAGAAAAATAAAAAAAGCTCCGTCCCTCACAAAAGGGACGAAGCGTATGCTCGTGGTTCCACCCTTCTTCCTTCCGACTTACATAAAGTCAGACGAAGCTCAAGGCTAGCTAACGGGCTAGGGACCGGCGAAAGATTATCCCTTTCGCTGCTCAGTAGGTAGTAAATAATGTGCCCATACTAGGAAGTTTTCAGCCGATGACTTCCCTCTCTAAAAGCTGATACACAAAATTCATGTCCTCATCAATGCATATTGATATTAAGTATATGAGTCAGTATACGCTCGATTGTCGAAAAATGCAACTATCAATGTTACATCCGACGATTTTTGCCTCGCATTTCGATCGGCACTGTTAGGGCTTTAATTCGCTCCATAATTCGTCCCGCTTTAACAACCTCAATATCACCTTTTTGTGACTGAGCTAAGTGATGCTCTAATTCTTCATAGTTAAAATTAGACGTAATAAAAGTTGGCAATTGTTCTGCCATCCGATAATGGAAAATAGTCCCCAAAATTTCATCACGTGTCCAGGCAGTCATTGTCTCCGCGCCTAAATCATCTAGCATTAAGACAGGAGCCTTTTTAATATAATCAATTTTCTCATTCAATGTATTATCGCCAATGGCATTTTTCATTTCTCGTAAAAATTCTGGAACGAAAACTACCACAGAGCGGATTTTAATAGAGGCTAATTCATTGGCCAATGCCCCAAGTACAAAGGATTTCCCTACACCGAATTTACCATATAGGTAAAAACCTTTTGCAGGTAATTGACCAGTTTCTTTTGTTATTTTAACAAATTGAGCTGCTTTTTGTGCAATCGCCACACGTGATTCATCATCAATACTTAAATCATGAATTGTTGCTTGTAGCACATCTTTGGGCATATGCATACTTGCAATCATATTCGCAACATCTCGGCGTTCTTCTTCCCTAATCTTTTGCTCACAGCGCACATAGTCCATTTCAATAGAATTCCGAACAACCCTTAATGTCGGGATGAATCCTTTTAAATAGTTTGTACAATGTTCGGTATTATCACACCCACAGCACTCAGTAGATTGACTAATAAACTCATGCAGTTTAGGTAAATTTCGCTCAACATTGTCATAGTTTAATTCATCTGCATGCTGCGCTAAAAATTCCTGCACATGCGGGTGCTCTAAAATTTCACGTCGCATGGCTTCATAGCGTTCTTGGAACGAGGGTACATTAATTGCTCGCTTTAGTGGTCCATTTATAGGTTCGATTACTGCTCACCTTCTTTACTATTCGCTTTTTCCTAGCATCTCTAATATTTTTTGTCGCTCTTTTTCAAAATCTATAGTACTAGAGGTAGATTCCTCTTGATTGTCATTTCGTTTATAGAACCATTCAGGCACTTTTTCTTCACGTTGATATCTTGAACGTCCTTTAGTCTGTTGAGTCGTTTTATTGGACGTTTGCGGCTTGTTTTTCCAAGCTGTATATTTATCATGCTCTTGACGTGCAAGTTCCATTGCTTCCTTAGCGGTCTGGACATTTTTTCGTACCCAATGATCAGCAATCGTTTCCACATATTTTTTAGGGAGCTTCATATCTGTTGTTAGCATAACGTATTCTAACAATGCATTAACCACTCCAATTGGCATGCCATGTTGAACGATTAAATTTTCTGCAAGTTGGACTGAGGTTTGTAATGGTTCTTTACCATTATTTATATCTCTTAAAACTTGGACAGGTGCCGTTGTTTCTAAATAGTGTTGAAGTTCCTGATCCTTGGTTTTTTGTCCCGCTTCTGCTACTGGTAGAGGATCGGTGACACGGGCAAGTTTTGGCGGCTCCTTGGATACGGTTAATTTATAAAAATCAGCAGCAGCCTTTCGTAAACGTTCCTGAGAAATTCCTAAATCATCATCTAAAGCAAGTATGACTACTTTTTGCATATCAAGGGCTGTTAAATGATATAAAAATGCCAACTTGGCTATAGCTTCACGCACTTCAAATGTCAACAAATTGGAAGGTACCAATTGCTCAGACAAACCTGCTTGCAATAAATCAAAATCGAATTGCTCCAAATAAAAAGGATATACTTTTTGTTGTTTATCCTTATGACTCGTATCCACTTGTAAATCTGATGGGATATTGGCATGAACAGGCTTATAGACATCAATAAAAGCACGAGATACATCCTTAAACGCCGAGTCCTTTACAGGTGACATAAAGCGCTGACGTAAGTTGCGATAAGCCTGCTCTCCAATTTTACTAAACAAAAACATCGACAGCAGCGGGTCTTTCATAAAGCTATCTGCATCTAATGGGCGCTGTAGCTCATATAAAAAACTCCGCTCACCAGCATTTTCTTTTTTCCATGTACGCAGCAAACCAATAGCTTCTAAAGCAATACGAGCCTCAAACACTTTACCAATTGGTAGCCCTAGCACATTCATTAAATAATAATGTGTCATTTGCTGCTTTGGCATTTGCTCTGCTTCTGCCCATAATGTTAAATAGAGGCTAACTGGCTCTGATCCCGTTAATGGTTGATAAAATAATGTAACTAATTGACGCTCTTGTGTAGAAAATGCATGAGGTAGACGAATGTCGAAAGGATCGCCAGGCTGCAATTCCTTATATAAATGAATCAACGTCATTCATCCTCTCTGTTTGCTATGATTTCTTCTCCGTTTGACGTTGAATAATGTCCTTTATTTCTTCAATAAAGACATTGATATCTTTAAACTGACGGTAGACCGACGCAAAACGCACATAGGCAACCTCATCAATTTTGGCTAAGCGGTCCATGACCATTTCGCCAACATCTTCTGAGCGTACTTCCGAATTTCCAATACGACGAAGATCTTTTTCAATGGACAAAACAAGTTCCTCCAGCACATCAAGTGCCACTGGGCGTTTTTCACAAGCACGAATAAGCCCACGAAGTACCTTCTCACGGCTAAACTCTTCTCGTGAACCTTCCTTTTTCACAACGACTAATGGTGTCTCTTCAATTTTTTCAAACGTTGTAAAACGGAAGCCACATGACTCACATTCACGACGTCTACGAATTTCTTTATTATCATCTACTGGCCTCGAATCCACAACACGCGTTCCGTTAAATTGGCAAGATGGACATCTCATATAATTACTCTCCTGGTTTACAACAATTTAATATATCTATTATAACAAATTTCCTACATGTAAGAAAAGTGCATTCACGTTTGTGGGCTCATGATAAATCTAAAGCACCTGAAGTACAAGAAAAGTTTCTGTAAAAAAAGAGCACATTGAAACCTTTTCGATTTCAATGTGCTATCTATAGAAATTATTACGCGTTTACCGTTTCTAAAGCATTTGCCACTTTTTTCACAAGGTCAACAACGCGTGCAGAGTAGCCCCACTCGTTATCATACCAAGCAAGTACTTTTACTTTGCGGTTGCCTAACACCATTGTAGAAAGTCCATCAACTGTTGAAGAATAAGTTGTTGTATTGTAATCAGAAGATACTAATGGCTCAACAGAGAAATTAAGGATACCCTTCATCGGACCTTCTGTTGCCGCTTTTACAAATGCTGCATTAACTGCATCAACTGTTACATCTGTATTTAAATCTACTACAAGGTCAACTAAAGATACGTTTGGTGTTGGAACACGAAGTGCCATACCATGAATTTTACCCTCTAATTCAGGTAACACTAATTTTAAGGCTTTCGCTGCACCTGTAGATGTTGGGATAATGGATTGGGCGCATCCACGTGCACGACGTAGATCTTTATGCGGATTGTCTAAGTTCTTTTGGTCATTTGTATAAGCATGAACTGTTGTCATTAAACCATTCTCAATACCAAACGTGTCATTCAATACTTTTGCTACTGGCGCTAAGCAGTTTGTTGTACAAGAAGCATTTGAAATAACATCATGTTTCGCAATATCCAATTTGTCATCATTTACACCTAAAACAATTGTGACATCCTCGTTTTTACCTGGTGCTGTTAAAATTACTTTTTTCGCGCCAGCTGCTAAGTGCATCGCTGCTTTATCACGCTCATTAAATTTTCCTGTAGCTTCAATAACGATATCTACACCCATTGTAGACCAAGGTAATTTTAAAGGATCACGTTCACTAATAATTTGAACTCGTTTACCATTTACAACTAAAGCATCGCCTGCTGGTTCTACCGTACCTTCAAATGTTCCGTGATTTGTGTCATACTTAATCAAATGTGCTAACGTTTCTGCAGGATAGCTAGCGTTAATTGCAACGATGTTTAAATCTTGTTGTACGATAGCCTGGCGGAAAACCATACGTCCGATACGCCCGAAACCATTAATAGCAATTGATACTGTCATTTATAATATCCTCCTGTGAGTACATACTCAGATTAATTAATTATATACTTTATGGTGATTAGTATAACACAATTTCAAAAAAGATGAACATTATATATTGAGAATATAAAAGTTCTTATTTTCTGAAAAATTATTCTTTATTATGGCGTTTCCCCATAAAAAAATGCGTAGCAAGGTCGGCTTGCTACGCATTATAAAAGAACTCATGAAATAACATCCCAATAATGCAGGATTTTTTTTAATTGTTCTTCTGTACTTTCTATATTTTCATTATTATAAATGACCGCATGTGCACCCTTTTCTTTGACAGACATCGGCAGTTGAGAGTGCATACGTGCCAATGCATCTTCTTTAGATAAATTATTTCGTTCCATTAAACGTCGAAGCTGAACTTCTTCACTGACCGATACCACAATGATACGTTCCACAAAATGTTGAAGCTTACTCTCAAATAACAAAGGAATGTCCATCACAACATGTTCATGTCCTGCTTCTAAATAAGCATCACGCTGACGTAACATTTCTTTTCTGATTGCTGGATGTATGATATCATTTAACGTTTTGCGTTTGGCAGGCTCATGAAATATGATATCTCCCAGCATAGTTCGATTTAAATTGCCGTCCTCAAGCAAGATAGCTTGTCCGAAGCTTTCAGCAATCAATGCTAATGTTTCAGTTCCAGGTTCTACGACATCTCGTGCTACAACATCTGCATCAACAATCGGTAAACCCAGTTCGCTCATCATTTTAGCTACTGTACTTTTTCCACTTGCAATACTTCCTGTTAGTCCGATAATCATTGCTAAATCCCCTTTAATGTTGACAATTTGGGCAATAGACAGAGGTACGCCCTCCAATTGTCATTTGACTTGTTGCCGTTTCACATGCTGGACATACCTTTTTCCCATACATTTTTAATCGATTCTGCATACTCCCTGCTTCCCCATTAATATTCCGATAATCAGAAATAGTTGAACCACCCGCTTCAATGCTTTGACGTAGGACAGCAACAATCTCCTCAAATAATGCTCGCTTCCGCTTTTCACTAATGCGGCTCATTTTGCGTGCAGGGTGAATTTTCTGAGCAAACAATGCCTCTGTTGCATAAATATTGCCACAGCCCGAAATGACTTGCCCATCCATAATTACTTCTTTTACGGCTTTATTTTCATATTTCGGTAGCTTAGATTTTGTTATAAAAAAATCACATGCATGCTCATCAAATGGCTCTGGTGCCATTTTTGTCAATGGTGCATGATCTTCAATTTTTGTCAGAAAACGAAGTTCACCGAATCGACGAATATCTGAATAAATCAAGTATCCCCCATCTGCCATTTCAAATGTCGCATGGATATGCTTTTGAAATTTCGCCTCATTGATTTCTTCGGGTGAATTCACAACAAACCAAGCACCTGTCATCCCTAAGTGACTAACAAGAACATATGGAACATCATCCTTCAGCAAATGAAAGAAAATATATTTTGCTCTTCGTTCAATTTTGGTAATGGTCATCTGGGACAAAGTACTTTCAAATGCATCAGGCGCTGCTTGTTTGACAATACATTGTTTACCCTCACTAAAAGAGAAATGTACTCGTTCAGAAAGCTGAACCTGTTGAATGGTACGTCCTTCAACTGTTGGCTTCAATGCCTGGACGACACCCTCTACCTCTGGTAATTCAGGCATTTGAATCCCTCCTTATTTTGCCTCGTACCAAGTTGAGCCATGGTTAAAATCTACTTTAAGCGGTACAGCAAGCTCAATAGCGTTTTCCATGACTTCAGGTACAATTTTTTCGAGTAAGGCAATCTCTTCCTTTGGTGCCTCAAAGATTAGCTCATCGTGCACTTGAAGTAGCAGTTTTGCCTGCATCTTTTCTTTTTTCAATCGAGCATCCATATCAATCATTGCCTTTTTAATGATATCAGCTGCACTACCTTGAATTGGCGTATTCATCGCCGTACGCTCAGCAAAGCTTCTTAAATTAAAGTTTGAGCTTGTTATATCCGGTAAATAACGGCGTCTATTTAATATCGTTGTCACATAACCATTAAATTTTGCATTTTGTACAATGTCATCCATGTACTGTTTTACACCAGGGAAACTTGCGAAATACTTTTCAATAAAATTAGCCGCTTCCTTACGCGTAATATCTAAGTTTTGTGATAGACCATAATCACTAATACCGTAGACTATTCCAAAGTTAACAGCTTTCGCTGCGCGACGCATATTACTATCAACCTCATCTTCTGACACATGAAATACATCCATAGCTGTACGTGTATGAACGTCCATTCCTTCACGGAAAGCCTCAACAAGGTTTTTATCTTCTGACATATGTGCAAGAACACGTAATTCAATTTGCGAATAGTCAGCAGAAAATAATATCCAATCCTCTTTTGAAGGTACAAAGGCTTGACGAATTTTGCGGCCCTCCTCCAAACGAATTGGGATGTTTTGTAAATTCGGATCTGTTGAGCTTAAACGCCCTGTTGCAGTTAAAGCTTGCTGGAAGCGCGTATGCACTTTACTATCTGATACATGAATCTCCTTTAGTAAGCCTTCAATATATGTGGATTGTAATTTTCCAAGTTGGCGATACAACAGAATATGTTCGATGATAGCATGCTCTGACTGTAATTTTTCTAGGACATCTGCAGCAGTTGAATAGCCTGTCTTAGTCTTTTTAATCACAGGTAGCCCTAGCTTATCGAATAGAATCACACCTAATTGTTTTGGTGAATTAATATTAAAGGTTTCTCCAGCTTCTGCATAAATTTCTTGCTCAATTACTACAAGTTTATCATTAAGCTCTTGCCCCATTTTCTCTAACGTAGCGCGGTTAACCGTAATCCCTTCGCTTTCCATTTCACCTAAAATTCCTGCCAATGGTAGCTCTAGGTTTTTATAAAGATCGAATTGTTCATTTTCCTTTAATAAGGCTTCCAGTTTCGGCTGTAATGACCATACTGCAAAAGCTTTACGGCTAACATGCTGTGCAAGTTGGTCCAAATCAGGTATTGCACGCTTGGCACCTTTTCCATATACCGCTTCATCTGCTTGGACATCATAGTAGCCTAATTCCCTTGCAAGTGTTGCGATATCATCGCCACTTAATGCTGGATTATTAATATAAGAGGCAAGTAGCAAATCAAAGTCAACGCCAGCTAATTGAATCCCAGCTCGCTTTAATGATGCTTGAGCTGCCTTAGAATCGGATATATATTTTATTTTTGTGGCATCTTCTAGCCAACGACGGAGAATATCTGATTTTGCTGCTTTATCAAATGGAATATATTGCGTCTTTACGCCATCTGATAAGGCAATTCCCAGCTGCTGACAAGTATGATAGTGCTCGTTTTCAAGCTCTACATGCACAGCCATCACATCTTTTAAATCCTCAGGTCGAACTTCCTGGACAAGGTCATAATCGAGAGGCGCCTGTTCTTCTTCTTGCACTGTAAAGTCACTTTTATCAAGCAGCGATTTAAAGCCAAGCTCACGCCACACATTGATTAATTCATCTTCTTTTGGCCCATTATATTCAAGATCAGCCAGTGAAATGGTGATTGGAGCATCCGTATAAATCGTTGCCAGCTTCTTACTCATGATGGCTTGCTCTTCATTAGCTACAAGCTTTTCCTTCATTTTAGAAGCTTTCAATGTATCCATTGCTTCATAAAGTGATTCAACGGAGCCATGCTCTTTTAATAATTTTACAGCCGTTTTTTCCCCGACGCCTGGTACACCAGGAATATTATCGGAGGAATCCCCCATCAAGCCTTTCATATCAATAATTTGAAGCGGCGTTAACCCATACTTTTCCGCAATAAAGGCTGGTGTATTTTTCTCTATTTCCGTAATACCTTTTTTCGTTATATAAACGGTTACTTGCTCTGTCGCCAGCTGAGTTAAATCACGGTCTCCTGAAACGATGATAACATCCATATCCTGCGACGAAGCCTCTTTAGCAAGCGTTCCGATAATATCATCCGCTTCATATAACTCCTGCTCATATTGCTTAATACCATACGCATCAATGAGCTTTCGTAAATAAGGAAATTGCTCTGATAATTCTGGTGGTGTCTTTTGACGTCCTCCTTTATATTCTGTAAAGGTTTCATGGCGGAATGTTGTTTTCCCAGCATCAAAAGCAACCAATATTTTGGTTGGCTGTTCTTCCTCTAATATTCTTTGTAGCATTGTTGTAAAGCCGTATACAGCATTAGTATGAATGCCACTATCATTCGTTAGCAATGGCAACGCAAAAAACGCGCGATACGCTAAACTATTACCGTCCAATAATAGTAATTTTTCCTTGGTCATGATTTTATCCTCCTGCGTTGTCTTCTTCTTCTACTTTATCATAACAATACATTTCAAGTAAAAAAAGCAGGCGTCCACCCTCAAGGTTATCCATTATTTTTAATGGTTTATCCACCACTTTTAGACTTTATCCGCTACTTTAGCATTCCTATTCATTCAAAAAAGCCAACCGCGCGCAGCGGTTGACTTGTTTAAAATATTTTAACTCCTTAACGCATATTACCTATAATAGATGAACGACTATCCTGCATTTTTTTTACAAAATTAGTCATTACATCAAAAGCCTCATTTCGTTTACTATTCATGCTTTGTAAACGGAGCATATCCATTTGACCTTGCTGTGCATTCAAATCAGCTAGCTGTTGATTTCGTTGTTGAACATCCTCTAGTTGATCCTTAAGCTGATTTTCTAACAGCTGTGCTCGCTGTGATTGGACTGCCTGTAATGCTGATTCTAGATCCATGCCTTGAATATCAATTGGTTGAATTAGGCTATTAGCAGAGGATTGCCCTGCCCCACTAAATAATAATCCGACTGCTAAAGCACTTCCAAACACGACCTTTTTCATCTTTATTACCTCCTATTAAAATGAATCTTTGCTTATCATACATACTAAAGGTTAAAACTAGGTTAAAAAATATAATATGGTATGTATGCATCTGCCTATCAAGTTTAGTCATTGACTATTCTCAATAACTTGACTGTACTACAGATTAAATAAGGGCAATACTGACAAATGTTAATAATTTTCGTATTAACAAGGCATAAGACGTATTACATCCATTACTAAAAAGCAAAAACTTTCATTCAAGGACAAGTCTCCTGTAAATGAAAGTTCTTAATAGTTGTTATTGATTTGAAGTACGATAAAAAACTTCTTCATAGATGACAGTTAATATAAATGCATTCATAAAAGCAAACACAAGAAATAACGGCATGCCGCCTAATTGTGGATATGTTAGCTCTTGATTAAATACCATTACTGTACTAATTTGTGCCAAAAAGAAGATTAAGCCAATTCCAACTTGCCAAATAGGACGCTTGACCTTTCTTTTTTCATACCAAAATAATTTCTTAAAAAGGTTTCTTACATCATCTGCAATAATGATACTGATTAAAAAGATACAAACAAAAAATACTGGTATATGATAAACACTTTTCGTCACCCACGAAAAATCGGATAGACGGTAGAAAAGTGTTAATATCGAAGCTATACTACAAGCAATCCCTAAATTTTGGAGCCATTTGCTAATTTGTAATTTCAAAGCCTTTACCCCCAACTATTCTTTTTTAAACATTATCATTCTATCAAATTATAGTTGATTCGGGAATACAAACTTATAAATTTCTATTATTTTCATACTATAATAATTCGATTTCATGGATAGTTATAATTCTAGTGCAACAAAAAGTCGTCTCCTTCAAGACAGAGACGACTTTAAACTGCGTTTATTTAATATAACCAGACAAGATGTTGGCATATGGTGAAGTAGCTGGCAAGATAATAACCGTATCTTCCCCAACCGTTTTCTTATAGGATTCTAATGTGCGGTATAAAGAATAAAATTCAGGATCTTGAGAGAAAGATTTATTGTAAATCTTTGCAGCCTCTGCTTCTCCTTCAGCTTGAATTAAAGCAGCTTCTTTACTTGCTTTAGCAAGCATTTCTTGTACGTGTTGATCCGTTTGTGCCTCAATACGACGTTTCTGTGCATCTCCCTCTGAAAGATACTTTTGTGCAATTGATTCACGATCTGAAATCATATTCGTAAAAACGGATTGTTCATTTTCAGTAGGTAAATCAATGCGACGTATACGTACATCTACTACTTCAATACCATAGTTATCGTTGGAAAGAAGTTCATTAACACGTTCAGTTACTTGATCGTTTATGCTGCCTCGAGAAGAATCCTCATCATTTATAATCTCCGTATAGTTAATTCGGCCAAGTTCAGAGCGAATAACAGAATAAATGAACTCTTCCATACGTGATTCAACTTTTTCTATCGTACCAGCATTCGAAATCAAGAGCTTAGGATCCGTAATACGCCATACAGCATAATTATCAATAATAATTCGTTTTTTATCCTTTGTATTAATTTCTTCTTCCGAAATCTCATATGTCATTTGGTTTTTTGGTAACTTTGTGACACTTTGAATAAAAGGAATTTTCATATTTAAACCTGGTTCACGCTCAAATTTAACAACCTCTCCAAACTGCCGAACAACAGCATACTCTGATTCTTTAACTATATAAATATTCGTTAATAAAGTAATCACTAGAGCGAATATGACCGTTAAGGTTACAGCTAGAGAGATATATTTTTTAGGATTCTTCGGTCCTTTCTTCGACATTTTAACTACATTGTCTCCCGAATCACCTTCTGAAGGAGCAGCTTTTTTACTTTTGCCAGATAAGAAATTGAGGAATTTTTCTAGATCCTTATTTTTTTGGTCCATTAGTTACCGCTCCCCTCTTTTTTCTCTGTTTGTGTCTGTTGAGGCTGTAGTTGCTGAAGTGGTAAATACTTCATCGTACTACCATCATCATTCATAATGTAAATTTGTGCTTTCGGTAGGACATTTTCAAGCGTCTCTATAATTAACCGCTCTCGTGTAATTTGCTGATTGCCCTTGTATTGCTCATACATTTTATTAAAGACCGCTACATCCCCTTGTGCTTGCTCGATACGGGCTGTTTTAGTTCCTTTTGCTTTCGACATAATAGCATCACGTTCGCCTTCAGCTTCACTAATGCGTTGGTTTTCATATTTTTCAGCTTCATTTATTTTTGTATTTTTCATTTCACGTGCATCTGTTACAGCAGTGAATGCTGCACGCACATCTTTATTTGGCAATTCTACATCTTGCAATTTCACACCTAAAACGCTTATTCCAATATCGTATTTTTCAATAAGAGAAACTAATAATTGGCGAGTATTTGCTTCGATGTCAGCTTTACCTTCTGTTAACGCTGCATCGATAGAAGAGCTTCCGATTATAGAACGAATGGCACTCGATGTCGCGCTATGTAATATTCTTTCTGGATCCTGCGAATTAAATAAAAACTTGTTAGGCTCTGTAATTTTCCATTGAACAACAAGGTCTGTTAAGACAATATTTTCATCCCCCGTAATCATTTTTGTTTCGGCATCGTATGCCTCTAACTCACCTGCTTTATTTTGTTTATAACCAAATTGCAGACTAAACGTTTCTTTTGACAAAATTTCTACGGATTGGACGGGCCAAGGTAATTTAAAATGAAGACCTGGATTTGTTACTGTATCATCGGCACGACCAAATGTAATAACCACAGCTTGCTCTGATTCATCTACCGTGTACCATGAAGTAAAAACTGTAATAAGTGCAATAATTCCAAATATTCCAAGTCCAACAATCATTAGTGTCCTTTTCACACTCATGTCTGTTCCTCCTTTTGCTTAGTACTATTGTTTACGGTGAACCCTTATAAAAAGTTTCAAAATATTTTCATATAATGATTGTAAAGGACAGAATCCCCTGTATCTCACTCTTAACAAAAGCTTATCAATGCAAAAAAATCCTGTTACCTTTAGGGCAACAGGATATTGATAACCAGATGTTCAAATACTGGGAAAATGGTAGTGGATAATACAATACTAATTAATGCAGCAACGATCATCGCTAGACTAGCAAATGTGCCTTCTAGCTCTCCAAATTCAAATGCTTTTGATGTACCCGTTCCATGAGCACCCATACCAAGCATTAATCCTCTAGATGAAGGTCTGTGAAAACGACATACTTTGATAACGATTGGTGCTAACAAGCTTCCTAAAATACCAGTCGTCATAACGAAAACAGCTGTAAGCGTAGGAGAACCACCAATCATATTCGAAATATCCATCGCAATAGGTGTTGTTACAGAACGTGGCACTAAACTATGCACCAACTCATCATTTAAGCCCACCAATAAAGCCATCATAAAAGATGACACAATAGCAACCGCTGAACCAACAGCAATGCTGATGAAAATTTCAAATGCGTGTTTTTTTAATAGGTTGACATTTTTATATATAGGAACGGCAAACGCAACGGTTGCTGGTCCTAGTAAATTTGTTAAGACACTCGCTCCAGAATTGTAGGATTTATAAGATATACCTGTCAGTAGTAAAATACCTATAATGACTAAAGGTGTAATCAGCATAGGTGTCAGCCATTCTTTTTTATATTTTTTATAAAACATTTTACAAATATAAAAAATAGCAACGGTCCCAAGTAAGCTGACAATGGCGATTAATAAAGTCATATCGCATCACCCTTCTTTCGCTGCTCTAGCCATTGTGCTGTATACCCCGTTACAAACATTACCACAATGGCACTCACGACAATGACCAGCACAACCTTCATTCCTTGCACACCAAATAAGGCATGATAATCAATAACACCGATGGCAGATGGAATAAAGAATAATAAGAGTTCACTTAATAGTACGGCTGCTCCTAATTCAATCCATTCAAGCTTGATTATATGAAACTGTAACAGCAAAAATAATAGGACAAGTCCTATTATACTCCCTGGAATCGGCAAGTGAAGTAGGCGTGCAATAGTATTTCCGATTAATAATAGGATATAAAGATAGCCGATTTGCACGATACTTTTGACGATTTTCATGGTCATCCTTCTCTCATTTTTTTCTCTGCCTCAACAGTCAGGAAAACACGATTCGAATGATAAGAAGGTTG
Source organism: Lysinibacillus sp. JK80 (assembly GCF_027557635.1). Lineage (NCBI taxonomy): Bacteria > Bacillati > Bacillota > Bacilli > Caryophanales > Bacillaceae > Lysinibacillus > Lysinibacillus sp. JK80. The sequence goes on from NZ_CP058997.1 coordinate 3,326,891, forward strand.
ATTCACTGACTGTCAAAGCGTTCGTCTAACAGACAATCGCGGGTAAGATGGTTGTTAAACTTTATGCTACTATACTTTACACCTATTTACGTTCCCTGTAAAACAGAAAAAGAACCTAGTGTCTAAAAAACACTAAATTCTTTCTGTGGGGAATATAAAGCAGTTAAAAATCTTCTATTAGATTTTTATGGTCATCGTCTTAACAATCATATTGGGGGTTTCTAGAAATAAGTATAGTGCCCAAATATGAATGTAACATGTTGTTCATGTAAAGGATTTGTTAATTTTTCGGAATCATGACAATCATTTTAGTTCCTATGCCGACTTCACTCTCTACTTGAATTCGGCCATGATGCGCCTCGACTAAATGCTTAACAATCGCTAAGCCTAAGCCTGTTCCACCAGAATTACGACTTCTCGCTCGATCCACCCGATAAAATCTTTCAAAAACGCGCGCTATTTCATGTTTTTCAATACCAATTCCTTGATCCTCTATTTCGATAATGCCATGTGTTTCATTTTCCTTTAATCGAATAGAAACAGTCGTGTTTTCAGGTGAATATGTAATCGCATTGGTAATTAAATTCGTCACAATCTGAATGATACGATTGGCATCCCCCATAACCTGGACATCTCGTTCGATATCCACCTGGAAGCTCATATTTTTTTCATCCAATCGCGGAGCTGTCAATTCTGCTCCACGAATTAGAACATCCTGTAAGCCCATCGGCATAATATTGACAGTAAAACCATGCTGCTCGATCTTTGAGAGCTCTAGTAAATCTTGAATCAGCATTTGAAGTCGATTACTTTCTTTATATATAATCTCCAAAAAGGAAATCAGCATTTTTTCGTCTTTATAGGCCCCATCCAATAAAGTTTCTGAAAAGCCTTTAATAGATGTAATAGGTGTGCGTAATTCATGTGATACATTCGCAACAAAGTCTTTCCGAATTTGTTCTAATCGAACTAGTTCCGTTATATCATGCATAACGATAACAACGCCTAGCCATCGTCCGTGGTCCCCGATGACCGGTGCCCCATAAACTTCTTTGTTATAAAGTTCTTGCTGTACTTCCATTTTAATTTGTTGTCGATAAGGCATTTCTGTCAGAAAAACATGATCGATAAATTGTTCTAATGATTTAGGTAAGCCTATTGTACGAAAAACCTTTCCTTGTACATCATCAAGCTGCATTCCAAAGCGCTCCAGAAATACTCGATTTACAATGGAAATATTCCCCTCACGACCAATCATCATAAGGGAGCTCCCCATATTTTCAATTAAGGTTTTCAGTCTTTCTTCCTCTACTTCACGTATCGTTGTAATATCTTGCAAATTCCGTGCCAATATGTTTATGGAATGACTCAGTGGTATCATCCGTTCATGCTCATTTTCTTGAGCACGTGCACGATAGTTACCCTTTGCAAGCTCAAGGGCAGTGTCTGTCACATTATCAATCGGTGCAGTAAAGTTACGTATCATATAACGACTTATAATTGCTATTAATATCAACGTGATGGTAAAGAGAATAGCCAGTACTCCGTAAAGGCGAGCACGCACATAGTTCAATAAGGATTCGTCTCGTTCCATAGCCTGAGCTGCGTACAAAGCTTCCTGATCTTCCTTCGTTAAATCCATTTTGCGTTCATCGATTACTTGGTCCATTGATGTCCGTATCTCAGTGGTTGCTTGCTCGTTATATTGCTCGATATAAACAGGAAAAAGCTGACCTATAACAATCATTAGGACAGCTAGTATCGTTCCAAGTAAAAGCATGAATGTCAAGAATAAGCGGTTGCTCATCGATTTCATGTCGTTTTCGGCTCCTCAAATTTATAACCAAGACCTCTAATTGTTTTTATAAACATCGGCTTACGGCTATTTTCTTCAATTTTATCGCGAAGGTGGCTAATGTGTACATCCACAATTCGAGTATCGCCAGCAAAATCATATTTCCATACAGCACTTAATAGCTGATCACGTGTTAATACACGATTTTTATTTTCAAGTAAATAGATGAGTAGCTCAAACTCTTTTGGTGTAAATTCCAGTGCCTCATCCTGTAAAAATACTTCAAATCGCTCTGGGTACACTCGCAATTGTCCAAACTCATACATTTTTTCCTGCGCCTCATCCTTATCATCTGCGACAACATTTTGCGTGAAACGTCTTAATACAGCCTTGACACGCGCTAAAACTTCACGAGGACTAAAAGGCTTTGTCATGTAATCATCTGCTCCCAACTCAAGACCAAGAACTTTATCAAATTCGTCATCTTTAGCAGTTAGCATAATAATTGGCGTATTCATACGTTGTTGTCGTATTTGTTTACAGACCTCCATGCCATCTAGTTTTGGAAGCATCAAATCTAAAAGAATTAAATTTGGCTGTAAGTCGATTGCTTTTTCAAGCCCTTCCTGACCATCAGCAGCCGTTTCCACTACATAGCCTGCCTGTTCTAAATTATATTTCAATAATGTTGCAATCGAAAATTCATCTTCAATTACTAAAATCGTTTTTGTCATGTCTAATGCCTCCGTTAGTGATTTGAAACCCCCATTTCAAATCTCAAGACGTCTATAGCGCAAGTGGTGGAGTCACAAGCAATAAACCTTCAATTACAAGCTGCTTCTGCTCATTATATGAGTGGACAGATACAGTGATGGTATTGTCATATTTATTGATTGCTGTAACCTCTAATAGCGTATCGAACAATTCATAATGATAGAGAGGTCCTAAATATTTCAAATGTTGCTCAATAATTCGTGCACCTGGTCCTGGAATATACTTTGACACAGCTGATGTAATAATACCATTTAACATAATTGTCGGCACAATTGGCTTTTGAAAAGGTGTCATAGCCGCATAATCATGTTGAATATAAAGCGGGTTACTATCGTTTGTAAGGCCTAAATAAAGCAATAGATCCCTATCTTCAATTTTTTCAGTGATATGGATTTTCTCGCCAACTGTAATTTCATCGATTGTGAGACCAAGTTTACTATTTTTTTGAAGCAAAGATACGCCAACCCCTTTTCTATCATACTACATTCATAGTATCAATTTTATGCTAAAAGTACAATGAAAAGCAGAAGAACCTTACCTTTCTCAACCCTGGAAACATAAAAAAACGAGCAGGAACATTCCCTACTCGTTTTAAGACTTAGACTGATATTCTACACTAAAATTTTCATCACATTACGAACTGCTTCTGCCGATTGATCTAAAGCTGCTTTTTCTTTGTCCGTTAATTCTAGCTCAAAGATTTTTTCAATACCGTTTTCGCCAAGTAATGTAGGAACACCTAAGTATAAATCATGATAGCCGTACTCGCCTTCTAAATAAGCAATAGATGGTAAAATACGTTTTTGGTCTTTTACAATAGCTTCAGCCATCTCTATTAGTGCCGCAGCAGGCGCATAATAGGCAGAGCCGTTACCAAGTAAGTTGACAATTTCTGCTCCACCATTACGCGTTCGGTCAACAATTTCTTCTAAACGTTCAGCAGAAATAAGTGTTTCTAACGGAATACCACCAGCAAATGAATAACGTGTTAACGGTACCATTGTGTCACCGTGACCACCTAATACAAAACCAGTAATATCTTTCACTGAAATCTTAAGTTCTTCTGCCACAAATGCACAGAAACGAGCCGTATCAAGAACACCTGATTGACCAATTACACGGTTTTTAGGGAAGCCAGTTTCTTTGTATACTGTGTATGTCATGGCATCAACTGGGTTTGTCAGTACAAGGATTGTAGCATTTGGTGAATGCGTAGCAATCTCTTTTGAAACAGTTTTCATAACACTCTGATTGATTTGAACAAGGTCATCACGGCTCATACCTGGTTTACGTGCAACACCAGCGGTAATGATCACTACGTCAGAATTCGCCGTATCTGCATAATTGGAAGTACCTTGCACATAAGAGTCAAACCCTTGTATTGGTGCTGCCTCCCACATATCTAGCGCCTTACCCTTTGTTGGGTTTTCTGCTTGTGGAATATCCACTAATACGACGTCACCAAGTTCTTTCTGAGCTGCTAAAAATGCTGCAGTAGCGCCTGTAAAACCGCCACCGATAACTGAGATTTTTTTTCGTTTCAGAGACATTTGAATACGCTCCTTTAAAATTAGGTTATATATTTTAAAAGAGGGAGGAGACTTCCATCTCACTCCCTCAATTAAACAAGTTTATCGTAAATATTCAATTAAAATTTACTGTCACCCTAATTATATCGGCAGAAAAAAGCATCCGCTTTAGCGATAAATTCTATTGTAGAATAGAAAATTATAGGTTTTTGATTAACTCATTAGCGAATTCTGAACATTTCACTTCTGTAGCGCCGTCCATTAAACGTGCGAAGTCATAAGTAACAACTTTAGAAGAAATTGTTTTCTCAACAGATTGAGTGATCATGTCAGCAGCTTCTTGCCATCCTAAGTGTTCAAGCATTAATACACCTGAAAGTAATACTGAAGATGGGTTTACTTTATCTAAACCAGCATATTTTGGAGCTGTACCGTGAGTAGCTTCGAAGATCGCATGGCCAGTAACATAGTTAATGTTAGCTCCTGGAGCGATACCGATACCACCAACTTGTGCAGCTAAAGCATCAGAAATATAGTCACCATTTAAGTTCATTGTAGCTACTACATCGAACTCAGTTGGACGAGTTAAGATTTGTTGTAAGAAGATATCAGCGATAGAATCTTTCACTAAGATTTTGCCAGCTGCTAAAGCATCAGATTGAGCTTTGTTTGCTGCTTCTTCACCTTGTTCAGCTTTGATAGCATCGTATTGGTTCCAAGTGAAAGTTTGATCAGCAAATTCTTTTTCTGCTAATTCATAACCCCATTTTTTGAATCCACCTTCAGTGAATTTCATGATGTTACCTTTATGAACTAAAGTAACAGATGGGCGTTTATGTTTAATTGCGTATTCGATAGCAGAACGTACTAAACGTTCAGTACCTTCTTTAGATACAGGTTTAACACCGATACCAGAAGTTTCTGGGAAGCGGATTTGATTTACACCAAATTCAGATTGTAGGAAGTTGATGATTTTTTGAGCTTGTTCTGAACCAGATTCGAATTCAATACCAGCGTAGATGTCTTCTGTGTTCTCACGGAAGATAACCATATCAACGTCTTCTGGGCGTTTAACTGGAGAAGGCACTCCATCAAAGTGACGTACTGGGCGTAAGCATACATATAAGTCAAGTTGTTGACGTAATGCTACGTTAAGAGAGCGGATACCACCACCGATTGGTGTAGTAAGAGGACCTTTGATTGCAATTAAGTATTCATTAATTTTGTCTAAAGTTTCTTGTGGTAACCATTCACCAGTTTGGTTAAATGCTTTTTCACCAGCTAAAACTTCTAACCATTCAATTTTCTTTTCACCGTTATAAGCTTTTTCTACTGCTGCGTCAATTACGCGTGATGCTGCTGCCCAGATATCTGGACCAATTCCATCACCTTCGATGAAAGGAATTACTGGATTGTTTGGTACATTAAGTACGCCATTTTCAACTACAATTTTGTTTGACATTCTGTTGCCTCCTAAATTCATAATCATAGGACTGTGTTAGTGATAACACAGTCCCAAACATTCTAGCATATTTTCCAAATTAGCGCTCGCTGATTGGAACATATTTTTGCATGCCTGGTCCAACATACTCAGCACGTGGACGGATTAGGCGGTTATTAGCATATTGCTCAAGGATATGTGCCACCCAACCTGAAGTACGTGATACTGCGAAAATTGGTGTGAACAGGTCATGATCAATACCTAAAGAATCATACACTGACGCAGAGAAGAAATCTACGTTTGCAGGTAATTTCTTTTGTTCTACGATCATGTCATGGATTTTAACTGACATTTCGTAAAGCTCTGGTTTACCAGTTAGCTCAGTTAATTTTTTAGACATTACGCGTAAATGCGGAGCACGAGGGTCGCCTTTACGATATACACGGTGACCGAAGCCCATGATTTTTTCTTTGTTGTCTAATTTATTTTGAATATAAGATTCAACATTTTCAAGTGAGCCAATTTCAGTTAACATTTTCATAACTTGCTCATTTGCTCCACCGTGAAGTGGTCCTTTTAATGCACCGATCGCTGCAGTTACACCTGAATAAACGTCAGATAATGTAGCTACACATACACGTGCAGTGAATGTAGATGCATTTAACTCATGGTCAGCATGTAATACTAATGCTTTGTCGAATGCTTCAATTTCAATATCTGCTGGCTCTTCGCCTTTAAGCATGTATAAGAAGTTTGCAGCATATCCTAGTTCAGGTTTTGGTGAAACTGGTTCTAAACCTTTACGAACACGTGCAAAAGCAGTTACTACTGTAGCAATTTTAGCTTGAAGACGAATTGCTTTACGGTAGTTTGCTTCTGGATCCATAACATCCGCTTCTTCATCGAATACACCAAGTAAAGATACTGCAGTACGCAATGCAGCCATTGGATGTACAGTTGAAAGTGGGTATGTTTTAAATTGGTCGACAATCGCTTGCGGAATTGACATGTTGTCTGCCAATTGTTGTTTTAATTCAGCTAGCTCGTCCTCTTTTGGTAAACGAGTATGCCATAACAGGTAAATTACCTCTTCGAATGACGCATTTTCTGCTAAATCATCAATGTTGTAACCAACATATGTAAGTGTGTCATCGATAATTGAACTGATTTTAGATTCCGCTGCTACGATACCTTCTAAACCTTTAGTTGCTGACATAAATTATCGCTCCCTCATACTTATTTTTTTGTTGCAAATGCGTTTTTTATGTTGCATTTACGAATTTTGCTCATATGAACCATTAAGTAAATCGCTTACATTGCTATTATAATCATTTTTGACAGCTTTGTGAATGAAAATCCTCCAAATAAAGAAAAAGACGTCCGAACGACTATATAATTGTCCTAAAGAGATTTTTTTGTATATTTTGACATTAATTTATCAATTGGTTGGGGGTGAATTTGTAAAAATGAGGAATTTAAAGTATTTTTCATACGAAAGAACTACGAGCGTTTTGCTATTTATTTTTTATTTAGTCATACTTTGGTTTGTATTACCTGTGTCACTCGCAATTTTTTTATCATTTTCGACGTATCCTATCATAAATTTTTTACACAAATATTGTAGGATTGCGTATTGGATTGCAGCAATTATTGTGGAAGTATTAATATTAACCTGTATTTTTCTACTAGTTGTCATATCTATTAACAGTATTATCGTCATTTTCCCAGAAATTCGAGAGACTTTACAAAATTTCCCATTTTTCAGTGAATATGAATCCATGTTTGTACAAGTTTTAAAAGAAAAATCACTGTCCATTTTCGATTCCATCATCGTATATACAGCAGATCTTTTCCAATTATTAATGAAGCATGTCATTGAGGTTTTCATCTTTTTAGTCGCTTATTACTTTGCGCTTCTAGAAACACGTAAATCACGCTATTGGTTCTTTCAATATGTGCCTAAAAAATATCGTCAAGAGTGGCAATCTCATTTTGCAAAAATCATGCAACTTTTTCATTATTTCTTATTTGTAGAGTTTCAATTATTTACGATTACCCTACTCATTCTTTGTGCTGGCTTTATGATCCTTCAATTTGAACAAGCCATTATTAAAGCATTTATTGTAGCATTTGCAGATGTACTACCGTTTTTCGGAATTGGCGTTTTTCTTGTGCCAATGAGCATTTATTTTTATTTCAATGGCAATACCTTTTTATGTGTGGCCATTTTACTACTCTATTTATTTGTACAATTAACAAGGCAGCTAGCCGATTCGATGCTTTGGTCCAATACGCTTCAGCTACGCACATTCCATACATTCTTTATCAGCGCTGCCTCTATTCTATTATTTGGCTTTTATGGTATATTACTGAGCCCTATCTTTTTATTTCTAGCTGTAAAACTGAAAGAAAACTCTATCTTTGAACGATGATGAATTGACCTTTTTTCATTTTTTTACGCATCCAGTAATAGACAATGGGTTGGAACATTTTTCGAGAAAATGGCATGAGTAGGAATAAACCTAGGACATCTGTTAAAAATCCAGGTAACGCTAAAAGCAAACCACCACCAAAAGTTAAGAAAGTATCCACTAATGCAGCTCCTGGCGCTTCTCCGCGTGCCAATGTATTTTCCACATTTTGAACAGAGTTCATACCTTTATTTTTCATGACATAAATCCCAATCACACTCGTAGCAATAATGAGCAATAATGTACTTAAAACACCAATATTTTGTCCAATGACTATTAATAACGTCAATTCGGCTAATGTGTAGACAATGAAACCAAGAAAAATTTTTCGCATATTTTTCTCCTTTCTACTTGAAAAGCTATACCTTCTATACGTTATTATAGCCCGTTTAGTTTCATAAAAAAATGAATAGACCTATTCTAAGAGAAAGCAACTTCTGTTAAAGAAAGAAATTAATAGTTTCCATAAAGTGTGTGTACAACCTTTATGAAAAAGCTCTAGTACAACAAACCGCACTAGAGCTTTTTGTTAATTATTAAAGAACGCTTGCATGTCCTTTGTATATCACACCTGTTTCAGCGTCCATTGTAATTTCTTGACCATGACGGATTAATGTAGTTGCTTCTTTTACACCAACGATTACTGGAATACCTAGGCTTAACCCTACAACTGCTGCATGGCTAGTAAGTCCACCTTCTTCAGTAATTAGGCCAATACAATTTTCTAAAGCAGGCATCATATCACGATCTGAACCGACTGTAACAAGGATGCATCCGTCTGTATCGTAGGCAAGTGCCTCAGCAGCATTTTTAGCAACCACTGTTTTACCAACAACTGATGCTTTTCCGATCCCTTGTCCACGTGCAAGTAAATCTCCAATAATGTGAACTTTCATTAAGTTTGTTGTACCCGCTTCACCTACAGGTACACCTGCTGTAATGACAACTGCGTCTCCATGTGTAACAAAACCATGCTTCAAGCTTTCATCCACAGCTAGTTCTAAAATTTCATCTGTTGTTGTCACTCGTTGACACACAATTGGGTATACGCCCCATACTAGTGTTAATGTATGCGCTGTATTTGTAGAGCCTGTTACGGCAACAATTGGCACTCCTGGGCGATATTTCGCAATCATCCTCGCTGTATTACCACTTTCAGTTGGAGCTAATACGGCTTTCACCCCTAAGTTGATAGAGGTATAAGCTACAGCTTGTGAAATTGCCTCTGTCATATTTGCTTCTTTCTCACGACTACGTGTAGAAACAATTGATCGATAATCTAATGAATTTTCAGTGCGTTGTGCAATTTTATTCATCGTTTGTACCGATTCAACTGGATAAAGACCTGCGGCAGTTTCACCAGATAACATGATAGCATCTGTTCCATCAATAATTGCGTTGGCTACATCACTTGCTTCTGCACGTGTTGGTCGTGGGTTACGCTGCATGGAATCTAACATTTGAGTTGCCGTAATTACCGGTTTACCAACTTGATTACATTTTAAAATTAATTTCTTTTGTACAAGTGGTACTTCTTCTGCAGGAATTTCAACACCAAGATCTCCACGAGCAACCATTAAACCGTCAGATACTAGGATGATTTCATCGATGTTATCGACACCCTCTTGGTTTTCAATTTTGGGGATGATTTGAATATGACTACCACCATTTTGTTCAAGCAATTCACGAATTTCAAGAACATCTTTTGCACGACGAACAAATGAAGCAGCAATAAAATCAACACCTTGTTCGATACCAAATAAAATATCTTGTGCGTCTTTTTCTGTGATACCTGGTAGTTGTACAGAAACACCTGGTACGTTAACACCCTTTTTATTTTTTAGTACGCCAGCATTTTCAACAATTGTATGAATTAATCCTTTTTCCATATCCGTTGCTAATACACGTAGTTGAATTAGTCCATCATCAAGTAAAATAATTGAATTTTGCTCAACGTCTTCAATTAAGCGCTCATATGTGACAGAAAAGCTCGTCTCAGTACCTTCTACTTCTGTCATTGAAATATCAATTACTTGACCTGCTGACAAATGAAGCTCGCCATTTTTCATGTTATGTGTACGAATTTCTGGTCCCTTTGTATCAAGTAAAATTCCCACTGGTTTATTTAATTTTTGTGCCACTTCACGAATTAAATGAATACGCCCTGCATGTTCCTCATGTGATCCGTGTGAAAAATTCAAGCGGGCTACATTCATACCTGCTTCGATTAATTTTTCTAAAATTTCTGGTGACTCACTTGCAGGTCCAATTGTACATACGATTTTTGTTTTTCTCATTTTTGCCCACTCCGTTTTATAACAAATTATATTGATAGTTCTTTCATTAGTGTATATAGGCTTACATCAGCCTCATGATTCTTTTCAAAAGCCTCTGGCATATCATAATCAATGACTTGATGATTGCGAATACCTACTGCTCGACCAGCCTTGCCTTCCATAAGTAATTCAACTGCATGTGCGCCAAACTGACTCGCTAATACGCGATCTCTTGCTGTAGGTGATCCACCACGTTGGATATGACCTAATACTGAAACACGTGTTTCTTTTCCTGTTTTTTCTTTTAACAGTTTTGCCAGCTCACTTCCTGACATAACACCCTCTGCCACAATAATAATACTATGCTTTTTACCACGTGCTGCACCACGATCTAAGCGTGCGACAATATCATCTAAATTATAATCTTCTTCTGGAATTAAAACTGTTTCAGCACCAGCAGCAAGACCTGCCCATAAAGCGATATCTCCTGCATCACGTCCCATTACCTCTACAATGAAAGAATTTTCATGAGATGTAGCAGTATCTCGGATTTTATCAATGGATTCTACTACTGTATTTAGGGCTGTATCAAAGCCAATCGTATATTCAGTTCCAGGAATATCATTGTCAATTGTTCCAGGTACCCCTACAACTGGGAACCCTTTTTTCACCAAATCCATGGCACCTCGATAAGATCCATCACCACCAATGACAACAAGTCCTTCAATACCAGCAGCTCGTAAATTCTCAATACCTCGTTGCTGAACAGCATCTTCTTTAAATTCTGGGCATCTTGCCGAATTCAAATGCGTTCCACCACGTTGAATAATACCACCAACTGCACCTAAATCAAGTTCTTCCATAAATCCTTTTACTAAGCCTTCATAACCATGCTTAATTCCGACAACATCAATTCCATGAAATGCTGCCTTACGAACGACCGCTCGAATAGCAGCGTTCATTCCAGGCGCATCTCCACCACTAGTTAATACAGCAATTTTTTTCATTGTCGAACCTCCTGCAGTTACTATTATTATTCACATTAACATGAAAAAACAAACTATGTAAGGGTTCTGGGGATACAAAAACATAACTTTTACATAAAAAATGAAAAGAATGCGCTTTCACACACTCTTTCCACCTAAAAACATCCTAAATCTAACATTTTTTCAAGAAGTCTGGCGTTTATTATGCGCTATTATCTTCTTTAATTTTTATAGCTTTTTAATATGTTAAGAAACAAATTTTGTCTCTTAACGAGCAAATATATAGCTTTTAAATTTTATATCCTATTAAAGTAAACAACATTCGTCTTTTTACAAACAGATTTACACTTCTGTATACTGTCCAATTTTTTTAAATTTTTCATAGCGATCTTCAACTAATTGTTCTCCATTTAAAGAATTTAATGCATGAAGTGTGTCACTAATGCATTCTTTAATAGAAAGGGCCTGTTTTGCTACATTGCGATGTGCTCCACCAATAATTTCAGGAATAATGCCATCAATTACACCAAGTTCTTTCAAATCAGGTGCTGTGATACGCATGGCTTCTGCTGCCTGCTTAGCCAGACTACCATCACGCCATAAAATAGATGCCGCTCCTTCTGGCGAAATAACAGAGTAAGTCGAGTTCTCAAGCATAAAGACACGGTTTGCTACACCTAATGCTAATGCACCACCACTTCCTCCTTCACCAATAACGATACTAATTACAGGCACAGTTAAGCCAGCCATTTCTACAAGGTTTCTAGCGATTGCTTCACTTTGACCACGTTCTTCAGCAGCTTTCCCTGGGTAAGCACCTTTTGTATCGATAAAACAAATAATTGGTCGTTTGAATTTTTCAGCTTGCTTCATCAAGCGTAGTGCTTTTCGATACCCCTCTGGATGAGGCATACCAAAATTACGACGGATATTTTCCTTAGTAGACTTACCACGTTGATGTCCAATTATTGTTACTGGTTGCCCTTCGAAAATGGCAATCCCACCAAGAATGGCTGCATCATCACCAAATGTACGATCACCATGTAATTCAATAAAATTTTCACACATTGCTTCAATATATTGAAGCGTTGTAGGTCTTTCTGGATGCCTTGCTACTTGCACACGATCCCACGGCTTCATATTGGCATAAATCGATTGCTCTAATTGTGTTAAACGTGTTTCAAGCTTCTCGATTTCACCAGACATATCAACTTCTGCTTCAGCAGCAATTGTTTTTAATTCATCAATTTTCTCACGTAATTGTACGACTGGTTCTTCAAATGCTAAATTTTTAGACATGTTGTACGCCGCCTTTCGTATGCATTTTTACAAGTAAAGAAACTTGTTTACGTAAATCTTTGCGATGGAAAATGGCATCAAGCTGACCATGCTCTAATAAAAATTCTGCTGTTTGGAAATCACTTGGTAGTTTTTCTCGTACAGTTTCTTCAATTACACGTCGCCCTGCAAAGCCAATCAATGCCTGTGGCTCTGCAATATTTATATCACCAACAGAAGCAAAGCTTGCTGAAACTCCGCCTGTTGTTGGATGCGTTAAGATGGAGATGAACAATAAGCCTTGATCACTGTGGCGTTTTAATGCGACACTAGTTTTCGCCATTTGCATTAATGATAATACGCCCTCTTGCATACGAGCACCACCACTAGCGGTAAAGATAATAAATGGTACACCTAGTTCAGTTGCCTTCTCTACTGCTCGCGTAATTTTTTCACCGACTACAGAGCCCATTGACCCCATACGGAAGTGCGAATCCATAATCGCTACGACAATTTCTTCCCCATCTATTGTACCAACGCCTGTTAGGACAGCCTCATTCAAGCCTGTTTTCTCTTGGTCTGCTGCAATTTTTTCAACATACGCTGGGAAATTAAGGGGATTACTTGTTTGTAAATGATCATCCATGGATTCGAATGAGCCTTCATCTAAGAAATAGTTCACACGTTCTTGAGCAGTCATTTTGAAATGATGACTACATTTTGTACATACTTTATGATTTTTTTCTAATTCTTTTGTTAATTGAATGTGACGACATTCAGGACATTTTGTCATTAACCCTTCTGGAAATGCCTTTTCTTGCCCGTCCTCTTTCTTTTTTCGATTACCACTAAATAAGCTACGTATTGCCATGTTCGACTCCCCCTTTGTTGTTGTCTAAATGCTCTGTACAGTACTCATCCACTGCTCATAAGCTTTTAATGCTTCTTTTTCGTAACCCAGCTGCATCGATTTCAACATCGTTTGAATGATTAATTTTTCATCTTCTGTTGAGTTTCGATTTAAACGGTCGCCATCATAAGCTGCTAATTGAAACCAGATTTTTAATGAAAGACGATTACCTGTCGTAATTAATAGTTCTCTTAAAATATCTCGACAATTAATTGTACCTTCTATTTCTAGTTTCACAAAAAAACTATCCCACACAGGTAGTGTGCGAAGAATCTCTGTACAACTTATTACGCGGATTGCTTCCATTTCATGAATTTGTCGCGTTAATTCGACATCTTTTTTTGATTTTTCATCTTCTAATATAAACATCGACAGTATTTCTACGAGCTGATGCTTATGTGTGGACGCAAGAAAAGTACCACCACCATGTCTCGTTTCAATAAGCCCTAGCAACTCTAAGCTTCGCAAAGCCTCTCTCACAGAGGATCGCCCGACACCTAGACGCTCTGATAGAACTCGTTCGGAAGGTAGCTTCTCACCTGCTTGAATTTTTTCCATTTTAATGAGTTGACGTAGTTGTTGGACGATTTCTAAAAACACTTTTTTTTGTTCGGTTTTTTTATCCATACGACTAACTCCCCTTATCAAAAAAGTGGTCTGACCACTTTTTAACGTTGACTCTAGCTTACAAAATAACTGTGCAAAAGTAAAGAAAAAACTGCATAAAATTTAATGCAGTTTCTAATTTCTTGTTTCATTTTATATCTTTTTCGTCGTTTGCGCATGTTTTACTTTGATTTGCGGCTTGCCAAAACGTCTTTCTAAAACACCTTCAATCCATAACATTTCCTCCTCTACCAGCAGGTCTTGGACCAACTGAAAGGTTTGTGGAAAAAATGTAGTGGAAACTGTTCCAAACTCATCCTGTAGCTGAACAAAAGCCATTTGCTCACCTTTTTTCGTACGGATTTTCTTCACTTCTTCAATCAGACCAATCATTTTTATGGAGGTACCATCACGCTTCTGCTTCAACTCTCGACAGGTACTATTGATATCCGCCCAGAAGAGTCTTTCTTGTGCAACTGGATGGGTAGAAATATAAAAGCCCAAGCTCTCTTTTTCATGCATCAATTTTTCCTTCTGGGACATCGCTTCTGCCTGCATATATTTTGGTTTACCAAAACTAAATGCCATTGCTGATGCTAAATCAATATCTTCAGTTGGCCTTAAAAGTTCTGCGTGTTTCAAAGCTGCCTCGACTGTCATGATGAGGACGGCTCTATCTTTTTCTAGATAATCAAGCGCCCCAGCATATATCAATGATTCCAACACTTTTGGCTTAAAATGCTGCGCACTTAAGGCAACAGCTAGATCAAATAGGTTATTTAATACCTCTGGATTTGTTTGACGGAGTCCATGTATTTTTTCTATAAATGTATGAGGCACACCTTTAATTCCTGATAAGCTGTAGCGAATGCCTTCCTTTTCCACCGTAAAATATTTCGTACTACTTTTTAATGAAGGTGGATAAAATGGGATGCCCTTATCTTTTGCCTCATGGACAAATTGTTGAATCTTTTCTACATTTCCCGTGGCATTTGATAATAACGCTGCATAAAAGTTTTGAGGGAAATGCGCCTTTAAATAAGCCATTTGATAGGAAATAACACTATAGGCCACAGCATGACTTTTAGGGAAACCATAATCCGCAAAGCGTACAATCAGTTCGTATACTTCTTCAGCTAAACGCTGATCAAAGCCTTGGCGTAGCGCCCCCTGAACAAATGCTGTGCGTTGCTCCTCTAAAACTTGTCGATTTTTTTTACTCACTGCTCGGCGAAGCAAATCTGCCTGTCCCATTGTAAAGCCTGCCAGTACTGATGCAATTTTAATAATTTGTTCTTGATAAACGATCACACCAAAGGTCTCTTGTAAAATAGGCTCTAGCACTGGATGTGGCATCGTTACCATTTCTCTGCCAGCCTTCCGTTTTGCATAGACAGGAATAAAATCCATTGGACCTGGGCGATAAAGTGCATTTACAGCCACAATATCTAAAAAGGTTGTAGGACAGATATCACGCAAGGCTTGCTTCATACCGTCTGATTCTAATTGAAAAATCCCCAGCGTATCCCCTCTTTGTAATAGTTGAAACGTCTTGTCATCATGCATTGGGATTCGCTCGAATTCTATCCAAGGACCACCAGCTTTATAAATTGACCAACGTATTTGCTCTAAAATAGTGAGATTGCGCAAGCCTAAAAAATCCATTTTGACGAGACCACATGCTTCAATATCTCCCATTGGCCATTGCGTACTATAAATACCATCATGCCCTTCTTCAATCGGTACAGTATTCACTAAAGGCGATGGAGCGACGACAATACCAGCTGCATGTATAGACGAGTTTCTTGGTAGGCCCTCCAATTTTAACGCCACCTCGTACCAACGCAAATGCTTATCATTCTCCGCTAACCAGCCTTGAAAGTCCTGTGACTCTGCTAAAGCTCTTTGTAATGTAATTCCCGGCTTATTTGGAATCATCTTCGAAATTTTTTCTAGCATTTCCGCATCAAAGCCAAATACCCGTGCAACATCCCTGGCAACTGCTTTTGCAGACAATGTACCAAATGTAATAATTTGTGCGACATTTGCTTTGCCATACTTTTGGGCAACATACTGAATGACTTGATGCCTTTTACTATCAACAAAATCGATATCAATATCAGGTAAGGTAATTCTTTCAGGATTTAAAAAACGTTCGAATAATAAACCATAGGCAAGTGGATCTACTTGGGTAATCGAAAGACTATATGCCACAAGCGAACCTGCTGAAGAACCACGTCCAGGTCCCGTCAAAATTCGATTTTCTTTTGCATATCGCATAAAATCCGCCACAACCAAAAAATAGTCAGCAAAGCCCATAGAGCAAATAATTTCTAGTTCATACTGTAATCGTTCATGGTAAGCACCTGGTATTGCCAGTTGCTTGAATCGCTCTTCTAATCCAGTAAATGCTTCTTTAACAAGCAAGCTTTCAGCTGTTTCACCTTCAGGTACAGGAAATCTAGGCATTTGCACAGGCATTTTTGGTAAATCAGCTTTACAGCAAGCAAGCATTTTCGTACTGGCATCAAGCCAATCTGGACGATCCGCAAACCAATTTTGCCATTCGAATGCTGTTGGGGCAAAATAGCCCTGTACATCAGCTGTTTGCATAGTATTACCAAGCTTTTCTCCTGTATCAATTGCTCTTGCTACTTCATAAGCAAAATGATCTTCTGGACGCAAAAAATAACAGCTTTGAGAGGCTACAAGTGCAATAGCATGTTCTTCACACCAAGAAACGAAATCATCTTCTTGTTCAGCTTTTATCCCTCCAGGTCTAGCAATCCCCATATAGAGGTGATGGTTAAACAGTTGGACCAAAGCAGAAACCATTGCCTGCCAGTCATCTACATCTGTTAAATCGTCTGAAGAAAGTAGCGCTATACAACCTGCTGAATATCCCTCAAGCCATTTCCAAGGCAGCACATCATCTTGTCTAATTGAAATCGCACTACTAATCTTTAATAAATGTTGATAGCCCTCCTGTGTCTGCGCATACAGGACGAGGGGAAGCGTTTTATCATGCCACTGAACGTTAACCGAAAGCCCTATAACCGCATGGATATTTACTTGCTGCAATGCTTTACAAAAAGGCAAAAGCCCGTACAATTTCGTATTAACGATTGCACAGGCTTGTGTCTTTTGTTCTTGTAAAAAAGGAATCAATTGCTCAAGCCGAATTGTGCTTTTCAATAAATCCGCGCTCGTATGCATCTTTGTATATACATGTGTCAAATGAATCCCTTCCTTTTCTCTGTTAATGATACGCTTTACAAATCTCTTTTAATCTTGCAATAACAAGGTCTGCTTCTTCCCATGAATAGGCAGTAGCACCAGATGCAAGCGGATGTCCGCCACCGTTAAATTCTTTCGCTAATGTATTGATAACGGGACCCTTCGAACGTAATCGTACACGGATCTGATCCCCTTCTTCAATGAAAACAACCCAAGCGCATATATTTTTAACACTGCCAAGGCAGCCTACTAATAAAGAAGCCTCAGATGGCACAGTGTCATGCTCTGCCAGTAATTCTTTTGTTAGCTTCACATAGGCAGCTCCATGCTCATCCATTGTAAAGTTTTGATAAATATATCCCTGTAAATTAAGTAATTTTTGCTCCATTTCGTACATGCCATCAAATAGTTGATTTCGATCAAAATCATATGTAATCAGATCCGCAGCAACTTTAAATGTTTTAGCTGTTGTACTTGGGAATTGGAATCTGCCTGTATCGCCCACTATTCCTGCAAATAATAAGCGTGCAGCAGCATCTGAAAGTTTCCAGTTTGCTACTTCCTTGCCTTCTTCATATAATTCATAGATCATTTCGCTACAAGAGCTTGCTGTCGTGTCCACCCATAAAAGATCACCATAAGCATCATCATTTGGATGATGATCAATTTTTATCACCATTTTACCTTTTGTGTAGCGTTGGTCGTCAACACGCTCTGTATTAGCCGTGTCAGTGACAATAACTAAAGCATTTTCATACACTTCATCCGCTATTTCATCAGGCTGTGCCATAAAAGATAAAAAAGCATCATGTTCCCCTACAGCAAAAACCTGTTTCTCAGGATAATTGGCTAAAATAATCTCTTTTAAGCCTTGCTGTGAGCCATAAGCATCAGGATCAGGGCGTACATGACGATGGATAATAATGGTTTCATTGGCCTCAATTGTGTCGATGATTTGTCTTTTCACAATAATTTCCCCCAAAATGATAGTAAGAACCGTTAGCATTTTTACATAATTATCGTTACAATAATGTCTAGTTATGCTAGGAGGTTTACTATGCTCAATTTAATATTTGTGTTTGCGATTATCATATCTTTTGTTTTTTATTTTTATTTTAAAACAAAACAATTCCGTTCTCCATTACCTATTGCTAAAAATTGGTATAAAAGCAAAGCGAACATCGGCTTAGGTTCCTTAATATTGTCATTTGCTTTAAATCAAGCTTATTTATTCCCGAGCTTATTTACATTTATTATTGTAGCAATTCTTGCCGCGCTCGGCATCTTAGTTATTGTAGAAAATATAAAAAAAGCCCGTCATTATGGACAATTTGTTGAGGAAGAATTCCGCATTAATCAATAATATATGTAACAAAGGGATGACCAAGCAATTGCGCTAGGCCATCCCTTTTCAATACTTAACGTTCTAATAGTTGGAACATCATCATTGCCTTACCAACAAGCATTTGTTGATTATACACTTCAAAATCCATTTTCACAAACTTACGACTCATATCTAAAATCCGAGGCTTAACAGTTAGCGTACTTTCCATTTGGACTGGTTTAATAAAGTAAATAGTCATATTCTCTGCCACTGCATCTCCACGTTTACGTCGTTTTAATGCGAATGAACCGACCTCAGCTAGTAAAGTTGTAAAAGCACCGTATGAAATTGCTCCATATTGATTGGTCATTTGTGGTGTAACTTTAAATTCAACGATGAGTTCTTCATCACCTAATACCTTCATTTCATTTTTCACTAAATCATCAATCGTTTCACCATGCTGTGGCTGTCTTTGTGCTAATTGCAACGCCTTCAGTACATCTTGACGGCTAATAACACCCTGTAAAATATTGTCGTCATCTACAATTGGTAAGAGATCAATCCCCTCCCAAATCATTCGATGCCCTGCCGAAGCGACACTCATTTTCATGGAGCCAGCAATTGGGTTTTTCGTCATTACTTTTTCAATAAGCTCGTTTTCTTCACGACCAATGACGTCTTTTACGGTAATCATACCGACCAATTTATTTTGGTGGGTAACTACAGGAAATGCACCATGGGTTGTACGTTCATTCAGCTTCTGGAAATGATGAATTGTTTCATCATTTTTTAATGCTGCAGTGTCAGTCATCGGTACATAAATGTCTTCGATAAAAAGAATATCTTTTTTAATCAATTGGTCATAGATTGCCCGGTTAATCATTGTTGCTACTGTAAACGTATCGTAGCTTGTTGAAATAATTGGTAAATCTAATGAATCTGCAAGCAACTTATTATCTTCCGTAGTATCAAAACCGCCGGTGATTAAAACAGCTGCCCCCGCTCGAAGGGCATTCTCATGTGCTTTAATACGGTTACCAACAATTAATAAGCTACCTGCATCAGTGTAACGCATCATGTCCTCTAATTGCATAGCCCCAATAACAAATTTTGTTAGTGTTTTATGTAGACCTGATTTACCACCTAAAACTTGGCCATCTACAATATTAACAATTTCTGCAAAAGTTAAGCGCTCAATATTTTCTTTCTTTTTTTTCTCAATACGAATTGTTCCAACACGTTCAATAGAACTTACTAAGCGACGATTTTCAGCTTCCTTAATTGCACGGTAAGCTGTTCCTTCACTCACTTGCATTTCCTTTGCTATTTGCCGTACTGAAATTTTATCGCCCACGGGTAGTGATTCGATGTATTGTAAAATTTTCTCATGTTTTGTAGACAAAATATCACCTATTTCCTAAGCTTCAATTCTGCTCTTAGTGTACCATATTTTTTATGAAAATATTTAATATAAAGTGATGAAATTGTTTAACTTTCCCCATCATTTCAACTACCAGCGTGGTGTCAATTCATATAGTACAGCATTACCAACGATTAGAAACAGTTTACTTTTTCGCCAGCTTTCAAAATTTGAACTTCTGTATTTTGTACTAAATCTGCAAAAATTTGTGGATCTTGCTCGATTGGTGGGAATGTATTGTAATGAATCGGTACGACAATTTTCGGCTTTAAAAACGAAACCGCACACGCTGCATCCTCTGGCCCCATTGTAAAATTATCACCAATTGGTAAGAATGCAATATCAATTGGATGTCGTTCACCAATTAGTTTCATATCACCAAAAAGAGCTGTATCGCCCGCATGATAAATTGTTAATCCTTCAATAAATAATAAAATTCCAGCCGGCATGCCCATATAAATTATTTCGTTATTTTCTGTTACATAAGAAGAGCCATGAAAGGCTTGTGTAAACTTTACTTTACCGAAGTCAAATTCCTTCGCACCACCTATATGCATTGGGTGTGTTTTTACACCTTGCCAAGAAATCCAATTAGCCAGCTCATTTGGCGCAATGACTAGCGCATCTTTTTTCTTCGCTAATTCTACTGTATCTCCAACATGATCATTATGGCCATGTGTAAGTAAAATAATATCTGGCGCTTCGTCAGCCACTTTTAAGTCTGTTTGCCCATTGCCATTAATAAAAGGGTCAATTAATATCGTTTTTCCATTTGTTTGAATTTTGACAACTGAATGTCCATGATAACTTATTTTCATCTTAACATCCTCCTCGATTAACAAAGTACAGTCCAACATTTTAATTCGCTACCCATGCGCTTTTTCCCTTTTTTTGATATGCTTGTACAGAGAATAATGGTAGTATTCTCTAACAACTTTATACCCTGTTAGAGCATAATTATTCAGTACTCGATAAGAAACCTCGCTACTTTTTTCGGCAGTCGAAGCTTTCTTACGTAAAAAATTTTCCATGCACTAAAAGGAGGACATATTAATGTCAAAGGTTGAAGAAATCCAACGTTACTTGCAGCAAAATCATATCGATGCAGCATTCGTAACAACACCTGACAATGTTTTTTACGTTTCAGGCTTTAAAAGTAATCCACATGAAAGATTACTAGGAGTCATGATTTTTAAAGATGCGGAGCCTTTTCTAATTTGTCCACAAATGGAGATTCCAGATGCAAAGGCTGCTGGTTGGTCTTATGAGGTAATTGGTCATCAAGATACAGAAAATTCGATGGAAGTTCTTGCTCAAGCGATTGTAGCACGCCAAATCACCCCAGCTACATTTGCTATTGAAAAAGCACAACTCATTGTTGAGCGCTTGGAAGCTTTACAGCAATCTTTCCCTCAAGCTAGCTTTGTGCGTCTTGACGAAAAAATTAATGCGATGCGCGTAATCAAAGATGAAAGTGAATTAGAAAAATTACGTAAAGCTGCTGAATTGGCCGATTATGCAATTGAAATCGGTTGCAAGGAAATTGCTGAAGGTAAAACAGAAATGGAAATCCTAACAGCAATCGAAAGTGCCATTCAAGATAAAGGCTGTAAAATGTCTTTTGAAACAATGGTATTGAGTGGTCCAAAAACTGCCTCTCCTCACGGGAAGCCAGGTGCACGTAAAATTGAAAAAGGTGATATGGTACTATTTGACCTTGGCGTTATTTACGATGGCTATTGCTCAGATATTACACGTACTGTAGCTTTTGGGGAGCCTAGTGAAGCACAAAAAGAAATTTATCAAACTGTTTTAGCTGCCAATACAAATGCTGTCGCAGCAGTAAAACCAGGTGTTCGTGCGATGGACTTAGACAAAATTGCGCGTGATACAATTACAGAGGCTGGTTATGGTGAATATTTCACGCACCGCCTTGGACATGGTCTTGGTATTTCTGTGCATGAATTCCCATCTGTTACAGGTGCCAATGAGATGACGATGGAAGAAGGTATGGTCTTTACGATTGAGCCTGGCATTTATAAATCAGATGTAACAGGCGTACGTATTGAGGATGATGTTGTCGTTACAAAAGATGGCGTTGAAGTATTAACAAAATTCCCGAAAGATTTAATCATTCTATAATGCAAAAAAGGAAGCAACTAGTGTGCTTCCTTTTTCTCTGTCTAGCAAAGTTTATTGAATTAACTCATCCACATTGACAAATGGTAGTCCTTGCGAATCTGCCACTGCTTTATAAACAAGTTGTCCATCTAATGTATTCACACCTTTTTTCAGTGCTGCATTATCAAGGCAAGCTTGTTTGTAGCCTTTGTTGGCAATTTGAAGTGCATATGGAATTGTATTATTTGTTAAAGCAATTGTAGAAGTACGTGGTACCGCACCAGGCATATTTGCAACTGCATAGTGTACAACGCCATGCTTCACATATGTTGGATCATCATGTGTTGTCACACGATCAGATGTTGCAAAAATACCACCTTGGTCAATTGCAATATCAACTACAACAGAGCCGGCTTGCATTGATTGAATCATTTCTTCCGATACAAGTTTCGGTGCTTTTGCGCCTGGAATTAATACAGCACCAATAACTAAATCTGAATCTTTCACTGATTCTGCAATATTATATGGATTAGACATTAATGTTTGAACATCGCGTCCAAACATATCTTCTAATTGACGTAAACGTTCTGGGCTTAAATCGATAACTGTCACATCAGCACCCATGCCAACAGCAATTTTTGCAGCATTTGTACCCGCAATACCACCGCCAATTACTGTCACTTTTCCACGTTGTACACCCGATACACCACCTAGTAAAATACCTTTACCAGCATGGTTTCTCTCTAAGAACTGTGCACCAATTTGTGTAGCCATTTTACCAGCGACTTCACTCATTGGTGTTAACAAAGGTAATGAACCATTTGCTAATTGTACTGTTTCGTAGGCAATTCCTACAACTTTTTTATTTAAAAGTGCCTGAGTTAATTCAACCTCTGGCGCTAAGTGTAAATAAGTGAATAAAATTTGACCCTCGTAGAAGTAATCATACTCAGAAGCTACAGGTTCTTTTACCTTCATAATCATTTCTTGGGACCAAGCTTCTTTAGCTGTTTGAACAATATGAGCACCTGCTGCAATGTAATCAGCATCCGTAAAGCTTGAACCTAGCCCCGCTCCTGTTTCAATATACACTTCATGCCCTGCATGTGTTAAAGTGACAACTCCTGCTGGTGTCATTGCTACACGGTTTTCATTGTTTTTAATTTCCTTTGGAATACCAATCTTCATTGTTTCCTATCCCCTTCCATAACGTAAGAAATAAGCATCATTTATGTAACTAAACTTGATGCACCCCTTGCACTTCCATATTACCAAACAATTGCAAAAAAAGCTTTAACTAATGCAAATACAGATAAAATTTATAAGATTTCCAAAATAACAAATATTCAAACGTTGTATATCATTATAAATTACTATATTTAAAAACTAAAAAGGAGTATAGGTAGCAGTTAATGGAACTGATTCATGTGTAGTTGAAACCAATCAAAAGACGTTTACACACTGCAAATAGTGGGAATTAGATATTTATAATTAATTAACATTTCTACATGAAATGCCTTCACATTTTCATAATTTTTCTTGCGGAAAGTATTTCCTTTAGAAAATCATTTGGTATAATCAACATATACAAATCAGGGAGGTTTTTCAAATGGCTAATCATTATAAAAGCATTGTTGTTGCAGTAGACGGTTCAAAAGAAGCTGAATACGCGTTTCGTAAGTCAATTGATGTTGCAAAACGAAACGAAGGTGCAGTGTTAAATCTAGTAAATGTAATCGATACTCGTTCATTTGCTGCTATCGAAGCATATGACCGTTCCATTGCAGAGCGTGCTCAAGCATTTTCTGAAGAACTATTAAATGGTTACAAAAAGCAAGCTGAAGATGAAGGTTTAACGAATGTTAATCTTATCATCGAGTATGGCTCTCCAAAAAATATCATAACAAAAGAGCTTTCTAACATCGTAGACGCAGATTTAATCATTTGTGGTGCAACTGGTCTAAATGCAGTAGAACGCTTCCTAATCGGTTCTGTATCTGAGGCTATTGTACGTTCAGCTAAATGTGACGTACTAGTTATCCGTACGCCTGAAAACTAATTTGTAATACATAAAAAGGTATCCTTGTATAGGATACCTTTTTACTTGCACTCAAGTGCAATTACTTGCCCTCTTTCCACATCTTCACTTTTTCAAAGAATAGCGCAAGTGCCTGCTTATTCTGCATATTTGGTACTTTAGCTAATAGGACTTCTTTAGGTGCTTTCAATTCCTTCGATTGTTTTTGTAAAATCACAATGCTCTTCTCTAATGATTTATTTGCAAACATCGAGTCAGGTAATTGAATAATCGCTTGAATCCACGCATGTTTTTGAATGTATTTGTGTAATTGCTTAGACTGCTCTGACTCAAACAGATGAGATGGTGCAAGGAAAAATAAATAGCCGCCATCCTTTGTATAATTCATTGATTGCTCGATGAATAAATGATGGGCATAACTCATCCCCTCCGCTGGACATAATTCATAATCGAGCGCCACTTCTTCATTTGGATAATAACCTACAGGTAGATCACAAACAACGGCATCCAATGGATTGACCAATAAATCTTCTAAGGCATCTTGACGGTATAAAGAAATAGGTTGTTCTGTTAAGTCAGCAGTTGCCGCAGCAAGACGAATAAGTAGCTCATCCACCTCTACACCTGTTGCTTCCACTTTTCCATCTAATAAATTCATAACCGTCAGTAATAAATTGCCCGTGCCTACTGCTGGGTCCATGATCGAGATCTTTTCATTTTCAAGACGCTCTGCAAAAATCTGCTCCACAAAGTAGCCCACTAATAGCCCTAACGTGTCAGGAGTCATTTGATGATTCGGCTGTGAGCCTTTGCGCATCCCTTTTAAAATAGCAATTTGAATAGCTTTACGAATATCCTCTTTTGTTGCATCTTTTTGAGAAAAATCAACTTCGCCATCAAGCCATGCCTCTAACCCATCTAATAATCCTTCTAGTAACGTTATATTGTGTTCTTTTTCGATTTTTTCGGCATGCTCATTTAGCAAACCAAATAACTTTTCGATATTTTCCATATCTAACTTCCTTTCACGCAGAAAAGAGCCGTGACAAACACTTGTCACAGCCCCTTTGTCTAGTATTATCTTAGCCTAAAAGCAGCTTATTATGCTAGTGCTTTGACAGCTGCAATGGCCGCTTCATAGTTTGGATGATCTGTAGCTTCAGGTACATATTCAACATATGTTACTTTATTGTTTGCATCCACAACGAATACTGCACGTGTCAGAAGACGTAATTCTTGAATGTATACGCCATATGCCTCACCAAATGAAAGGTCGCGGTGATCTGATACAGTTTGGACTGCATCTATACCTGCTGCACCACACCAACGCTTTTGAGCGAATGGAAGATCCACAGATACTGTATAAATGACTACATTATCACCTAAGTTAGCTGCTTCCTCATTGAATCGACGTGTTTGCGCATCACATACACCAGTATCTAATGATGGTACAACACTAAATAAACGAATTTTTCCTTCTGAATCATTTAATGTTACAGGTGATAGGTCATTCGCTAATACCGTAAAATCTGGAGCTTGATCGCCCACCTTTACTTCATTTCCTACTAGTGTCACTGGACCATTTTTAAATGTTACTTGTGCCATCTAAACGCCTCCTAATCATCATATGTACATAATATTACTAAATGAAGGGAATTAATTGCAACTATGATAGCTTACATACTTAGAAATAGATAAGACTGTCTCCTAATTTGAGACAGTCTTATGTTTATTGTTCATTTTTTTCCTCTAGCTTGGCTAAGTCTATTTTTTCTTCTTGCACAGTAATTTCTATATGTTCTTCTTGTTTTGGTAAAGTAGTCGGTGTTGAAGCCTTTTCAATAAAGATTTTTTCGTGTACCACTGTTGTATCGGCAAAATAGTCATGTAAGCCTTGATTTTCTGGCAAAATCACTACCAAAATATACAGTGGCATAAAAATATTATTGATGATACGACCAATCCAATCACGGAATAACACATCTGACCAAGTTAGCTGATCGTGCTTTAATGAAATTACACGTAATCCGAACACCATTTTCCCTAGTGTTTGCCCAAAGAACTTGGTCATCAGCACAAAATAGCTATAGTAGAAAATTGCTGTAATAATAGAAATTGGCGCATACCAAACCGAATCAGATAAAGACCAATCCATTAAATAGAAGATAGGATTGACGAGTATTCCACCTACAGCAGAAATGATGAATCCGTCTAATAAAAATGCCCAAAATCGTACCCAAAAACCAGCAGTTTTTAATGCATAGTTTTTTTCATGTGCTGATTCTCCTGAAGTGTTTATATAGAAGCCATTTTCCAATGAGGGTGAACCTTGCATAACAATTTTATTGTTTGTCATTGTGCTCCCCCCTTAGTATTCCCCATATAGATACATCATTTTCGGAGCGCTATAGTCCGTCATGATTTTCATTAGCATTTTTTCTTCGGCGGAGGGACCGAACATGGAGCCAATTTTCATACCTACGTATGATTGCCAGCCACCCATATCGTATGAATACTCAAATAAAGCCGCATCTTCAAGTCCATAATCCTCACGAAGAGCTGCAATGGCCGCTTCTTCATCACCAATTTCATCAATTAACCCTGCTTCAAGTGCTTTTGTACCGCCAAGAATACGACCATCTGCAACCTTCTTCACTTCTGCTTCAGACATATTACGTCCCTGTTCTACAATATCTACAAATTCTTCGTACGTTTCATTAATCATATCTTGCATCATTGCACGTTCCTCTGCTGTCACTTCACGCATTGGACTTAGCATATCTTTATGCTCTCCCGATTTAAACGTTTCAAATTTGACTCCTACTTTTTCAGCCAGCTCTTGATAGTTAATTGATTGCATGATGACACCAATAGAGCCTGTTATTGTATCACGATGGGCAAATATTTTATCTGCTGGTGCAGAAATATAATAACCACCTGAAGCTGCCATAGAATCCATTGATACATAAATTGGAATTTGTCGTTCTTCTTTTATTTTTAGTAGCTTTTTATAGATATCTGCAGATTCCTTTACACCACCACCTGGTGAATTAACGCTTAAAACAACACCCTGTATGGACTCATCATATAAAATATTATCCAATTGTTCTAAGAAAAATTGATGATCATAGGCAACTGGTTGCCACAATGTACTTGAGCCGATATCTTGAATCGTTCCATCTACCTTTAAATAAGCAATTCGCTTATCAAAATTCTCCCCTTCAATGACATTTTCATATACATCTAAGCTATTACCTGCCATCAAGCTATCAAAATTACCTAGGAAATCTGCTTTAAATAGCGCAAAAATGGTATTAATTCCTAACGAAAATAGTAAAAGAACACCAGCCACTACTAAAGCAACCCACCTTTTTACATTCATGTCTTTCCGCCTCCTCAACACGTAATACGTATGACTTGCCAATTTGTTTCATTTTTTTGCAATAATTAAACACAAAAAGCTTTAAGCTATGTATTTCCTCATATTACCTTACCTAAAAAAAATAAAAAAATCAAAGTCCATACCTTTGATGAACTTTGATTTTCGACATTATTTCCTAGGAAATGATTATAATTGGAGGTGTTTGATTTCTTGTTGCCGTAATTCGACACGTCTAATTTTCCCAGAAGATGTTTTTGGTAGTTCCTCTACAAATTCAATAGTACGTGGATATTTATAAGGAGCGGTCAATGATTTAACATGACTTTGGAGTGTTTGAATAAGCGCTCCATCACCTTTTTCACCATTGCGCAGAACAATAAATGCTTTGACAATATTTCCTCTTACTTTATCAGGGCTCGCTATAACAGCAGCCTCTTTTACAGTTGGATGTTTCATTAAAGCATCCTCTACTTCAAAAGGGCCAATTGTATAGCCTGAGGATATAATAACATCGTCTCCTCGTCCGTCAAACCAAAAGTAGCCATCTTCATCTTTATAGGCACGATCTCCTGTAATATACCAATCCCCACGAAACTGTAAATTTGTACGTTCAGGATCATTTAAATATTTTTTAAAGAGTGCTGGCGTTTCGCGATGAACAGCAATATCACCAACTTCTCCGATTGTAACAGGTTTGCCCAAATCATTAATAATTTCAACAGTGTTGCCAGGAGTAGGTTTTCCCATAGAGCCAACTCTCGCTTCCATCCCTACCATTGTGCCTACCAATAATGTATTTTCCGTTTGTCCATAGCCATCTCGCACTTGTAATTTGAATGTTTCCAAGAATACTCTTATAACCTCACTATTTAATGGCTCACCAGCTGATACAGCTTGGCGAATTGCACTTAAATCATATTCATGTAAATTTTCAAGCGCTGCCATAAAACGATATTCAGTTGGTGTACAGCATAGTACATTGATTTTGAATCTCTCAAGCAATGCTAAATAAGAAGCTGCTTCAAATTTACCTTTGTAGACAAATGCAGTAGCACCACTGCCTAAAGTAGCTAGAAATGGACTCCAAATCCATTTTTGCCACCCTGGTGCTGCAGTCGCCCAAACAATATCATTTTCTTGTACACCCAACCAATGTGGTGCTGTTGTTCGTAAATGAGCATAGCCCCAACTATGCGTATGCACTGCTGCTTTTGGATTTCCTGTTGTTCCGCTTGTATAGGCTAAAAATGCATTGTCTGTGCTTTTTGTTGGGATAGGATTTATGTAGGTTGTAGGTTGATTATTCATTTTTTCAAGTATGTTCTGCCAAGGTTCATGTGCATTCCCTATGACAAATTGCAGTATGTCTTGTAAATTCCCCACTTTATCGAACTGTTCAATATAGGGTTCAAATGCAATAACTGCTTTAGCATTTGCATGATGAATTCGATACTCAATATCCTTTGTTCTTAACATCTCAGAACTTGGAATAATAGTTAAACCCGCTTTCAATGCAGCAATATACACAATATATGCTTCAACCGAACGTGGTACCATTACTAAAATGACATCACCTTTCTTTAAACCTTGCTTGGTGAATACATGTGCTGCTTGATTTGCTTTTTCCAATAAATGTGCATATGTAATACATTGGATGTCTTGGTTTTCTTCATAAATGATTAAAGCATTTTTGGCTGCATCCTGAGCATATTTTTCAATTTCCTCTACTATGTTATACCATTCTGGTGCAACTAAATCTTGTCTTTTCATGGCAATTGCCCCCTTTTGTTATGACACATTATAAAACTCTTTTTTCAGCATTTTCAATGGTTTGTGCTTAATTTCGGTAAAGTCATGACAACTATCATACCCTCCTATATGGCATCGGTCACATTTTATCTATAGGAAAACTTGCTATTGAATACAAATGAAAAGTATGGTACATTTTGGTCAACTAAAAGCAAGATTGCAGGGGGACTCGTAAGAGTTGAGAAGGTAAAACCTGACCCTTTGAACCTGTTAGTTAATACTGACGTAGGGAGCAATAAACATCGTTTTCAGATGAAAGGCTCTTTTCGTGCATTTTTACACAAAAAGAGCCTTTTTTGCATGCTTACGTCCATCCCTAAAGGAGGACTACAATGATTTTTCAAACAATTCGTCAACAGCAACCACTTATCCATTGTATAACCAATTATGTAGTGGCAAATTTTCAAGCAAATGGTTTATTAGCGATAGGTGCTTCACCAGTAATGGCCGATGACTACCAAGAGGTAGAGGAGATGGTGGCCATTGCTCAAGCATTATTAATTAATATTGGAACACTTAATGATCGCACAAAAAGTGCCATGTTATTAGCAGGTGAAAAAGCCAATAAACTTGGTATTCCTGTTATTTTAGATCCTGTCGGAGTTGGAGCCACAACTTATCGTAAGGAAACCGTAAGATACTTACTTGAAAACATACACTTTGCCGTGATTCGCTGTAATCTCGGCGAGCTAGCAGCAATAGTTGGTGTAAATTGGCAACAAAAGGGTGTCGATAGTGGTCATGGCACTATCGCTATGGAATTAGAAGCCACATCATTGGCTCAACGCTATCAATGCATTGTTATTGTCACAGGAGAACGCGATTTTATAACTGATGGCAAGCATAGCCAATGGATCGCTGGTGGTCATCCACAAATGACGGAAGTAACGGGTACAGGTTGTTTACTTAGCGCAATTTGTAGCGCAGCCTATAGTGTAAGCCATAATCCTTACCAACAATTAACAGAAACACTTACTTACTATAAAAAAGCAGGTGTACTGGCATCCGCATTTACTGCAGACATTGGTGATTTTCAAATAGCCTTACTCAATGCTATACATCGCTTATCAAAGGATGGTGCAGCTTCATGCATATTGTAACAACAATCGCTGGCTCAGATAGTGGTGGTGGCGCGGGTATACAGGCTGATTTAAAAACATTTCAGGAATTAGAAGTGTTTGGTACTTCTGTTATTACTGCTCTAACTGCTCAAAATACTTTGGGTGTAACAGGTGTTTACCCTATTGACGTTTCCTTTATAAAAAAACAATTCGAGGCCTTAGTAGAAGATTTTCCAATCGCTGCGATTAAAACAGGAATGCTTTATTCCTCAGAAATTATCAAAGCAATTGCACACAAGATCAGGGAGCTAAACATTCCACTGATTGTTGATCCGGTGATGATTGCAAAAGGTGGGGAAAGCCTATTACAGCAAGAAGCTATCGATGCCTTACGCTCAACTTTATTACCACTTGCTACGGTTGTTACGCCCAATATACCCGAGGCAGAGACACTTACTGGGAGATCTATTCATCATTTTGAAGATATGAAAGAAGTAGCTCAAAGCTTGTTACAGCTAGGTGTACAATGTGTCATCATTAAAGGTGGTCATTTAGCAGATCCACTTTATGCCATTGATTATGTATTTTGCAAAAATGGACGTTCTTTTTCTTTGCAGTCTCCACGAATCCAAACAAAAAATACGCATGGTACTGGATGTACATTTTCCGCAGCACTTACTGCTTTTCTTGGACAAGGATTTGCTCTGGAAAATGCCATTATAGAAGCTAAAAAATTTATCCAATTAGCTATTATGTATGATTTATCGATTGGAAATGGTCATGGACCCACTAATCATTTTGCTTATCAACAGTATAAGGAAGGCTGTGAGGTGATTATTCATGAAACGTGAGGATTTGGAGCTTTATTTTATTATGGGTACGAGCAATGTTCCTTCTCAAGAACAACCCATCTATATCCTAGAAAAAGCCTTGCAAGCAGGCATTACAATGTTTCAATTTCGTGAAAAAGGTCCTCACGCGTTAACTGGACTTGCCTATGAACAATTTGCACGCCAATGTCAAAAATTATGTCATCATTATAAAGTGCCCTTTATTATTAATGACGATGTTGATCTAGCGATACGACTAGGAGCTGATGGTGTTCATATCGGACAAGATGATTTACCTGTAAGTGTAGCACGTAAAAGAATCGGGAACATGATTCTTGGTGTATCTGTCCATTGCGGGGAAGAATTGCAAATAGCTATTAACCATCAAGCTGATTATGTTGGTATCGGTCCAATCTTTCCAACATCCTCTAAAAGTGATGCACAACCACCATGTGGTACATCTTTTTTACAGGAGGCTCATTCATTACATCCTGAATTACCAATTGTAGCAATCGGTGGAATTAATTTCACAAATGCTCATTCTGTATTTCAAACGGGGGTTGATGGTGTTGCTGTTATTTCAGCTATTTGTCAAAGCAAAGATGTTGATCATACAGTAGCTACATTTAGATCCCTATCTCGTATAAATAAATGATCAATAAACAAACTAAAACCAGTGCCTTTTACGGTCACTGGTTTTAAGTTTATAAATGCTTAATCAGCATTTATTGGTTGTTGTTTGGCATACCTTTTAATTGAGATTCTGCCATTTGTACAAGACGTTTAGTGATTTCACCACCAACGGAACCGTTGGCACGAGCTGAAGCTTCAGCTCCTAATTGAACACCAAATTCTTGTGCAATTTCGTATTTCATTTGATCTAGTGCTTGTTGTACACCAGGTACTGCAAGCTGGTTTGAACTACGGTTGTTGTTTGAAGCCATGTTTCTCACCTCCTTGTGAATATAGAATGTGCGATATTAGATTTTTAATACAAAAAATTTAGAGGTAAATTGTACCTCTATTGGAATAACAATATCCATACAAAAAAGCCGTCTCAAAATGGGCTTTGAGACGGCTTTTGAATCCTTATAGTAGATCTGCAAATTTATCTTGTTGTTCTTCTTTCTTAGGGAAAATATAGACCTCGCGATTCTTCACTGCTCGCTCGATCAATTCATCAAAGTCAGAGAAGCTTTCATAATGCTCAACCTTTTCAAGCTTCGGTTTTGTTTTTGGACTTGCTGGTGTAAAAATCGTGCAGCAATCTTCAAATGGCTGAATAGATGTTTCGTATGTGCCGATTTTTTCTGCAATATCAATAATCTCTAATTTATCAGTTGAAATCAGCGGACGAAGGATAGGTGTATTTGTTACTGCGTTTATTGCTGTTAAACTTTCAAGCGTTTGACTCGCCACCTGTCCAAGACTTTCGCCCGTTACAATAGCAAGTGCACCAATTTCCTCACGCACCTGATCAGCAACCTTCAACATCATTCGGCGTGTTGTCGTCATCGATACATTAGAAGGTACTTTTTCTTTAATAAGAACTTGTATTTCAGTAAAAGGAATGACATGCAAGCGAATACTAGCACCAAATTTTGTTAATTCATTGGCAAGCACCTTAACTTTTTCCAATGAATTTTGGCTTGTATAAGGTGGACTAAAGAAGTGAATTGCCTCTAATCGCACACCACGCTTCATCATTAAATAACCTGCGACAGGGCTATCAATACCGCCAGATAGCATTAATAAAGACTTGCCATTTGATCCTACAGGCATTCCACCTGCACCAGGAATGACTTGTGCCATCATATAAGTTGCATCATGGCGAACTTCTACACGTAGCTCAATATCAGGCTGCTTCACTTTAACAGATAAATTTTGAAATTGTGGTAAAACATAGCCACCGATCTCACGTTGGATGGCATGAGATTCTAAAGGAAATGTTTTATCAGTACGTTTTACCTCTACTTTAAATGTATGTGGCTCATCTTTAAATGTCTCCATAATAGTGATAGCGAGCTTTTTCATACTGTCCATATCTTTTTCGCATGCAGCGACAGGGCTAAATGATTGAATACCAAAAATTTTAGGTAAACCTGTAATTAGCATTTGCATTTGTGCTTCGTCTTCTATGGCAATAAACATACGGTCACGTTCTGTGCGAATATGCAGTTGTCCTAAATCTGCAAAGGCATGACGAATATTTTCACGTAAACGGCGGATAAAATCCATTTTGTTGCGACCTTTTGTAGAAAGCTCACCATATCTAATTAAAATTTCTTTCCAAATCATTTACTTATTTTCTCCTTTGAGTTCCAACATTACTTCTGCTAGTACTTGTTTAAAGTTTTCTATATCTTCTATTGTGTTATGTGCGCCAAAGCTAAGGCGAATCACGCCTTTTTTATAATGCTCATCAAGGTGAAGCGCCTCGACAACATGACTTGTTTTCGTTTGCTTGGAAGAACATGCACTTGATGTCGACACAATGACACCACGTTTTTGCATAGCATTAATAATGACTTCCCCTTTTAAATCACGAACACTAAATGACACAATATGCGCAGCTCCCTGTGGGGTTGATAAAACATGGACTGCTTCGCCATAACTTTCTAGCTGAGTTCGGATTTCATCGTGCCATTGACGGTATTTATTTGTGCGTTCGTTCATTGTTTCAACAGCAAGTCGAGCCGCTTTCGCTAAAGCAACAGCTTGCGGAACTGCTACAGTACCACTACGCATACCAAATTCCTGACCTCCACCAAGAGCAAAGGGCTGCCATCTTATGGGTTTACGGAATGCTAACACTCCTGAGCCTTTAAAGCCATGAATTTTATGACCAGAGATAGAAATACAGTCAGGTCCTTCTTCTTTAAAGGATATTGCTAATTTCCCAAAGCTTTGCACAGCATCAACATGAAAGGCAGCACGACTCATTTCATGAATCATTTTTGCTGCTTCCTTAATAGGCTGAATTGCGCCCATTTCATTATTCACATGCATGATGCTAACTAAAATTGTTTCTTTTCGTATTTTAGTACGAAGCTCATCTAGAGAAATCACCCCTCTTCGATCGACACGAAGATATTCAACATCATAGCCCTCTTTTTCAAGTTGTTTCATTGTTTCTAGCACTGAGGGATGTTCAATTTCAGTCGTTAAAATATGCTTTCCTATATGCGTATTACTACGTGCTATGCCAAAAATAGCTGCATTATTTGATTCTGTACCACCTGAAGTAAATAGCACATTTTTTGCCTCTGTCTGCAAAATATCTGCTACTTGCTCACGCGCACGTATTAATAAATCATTTGCTTCAACACCCATAGCATGGATGGAAGCAGGGTTGGCATAATACTGCTCATTTACAACCATAAAAGCCTGCATAACCTCTTTTAAAGGCTTAGTTGTTGCACTATTATCCAAATAAATTGTATTAACCATAACTTTTCACACACTTTCAAAACGTTGATTTAACGGTATTTATCATAACGCAATCTTTGGCGATTGACCACTAACTATAACAATTATTTAAATTTTAATTGATATCCTACATTTTTTTCACCATCGTGACAAACTCTGTTGGTGTACTAAATTCAATTGCTTTAACAAAACCAAATTTTTCATAAAGATGGATTGCTCTCTTATTAAATAGTGCAACTGTTAAACGTAATGGCAGCTGATATTCTTCTTGAACTGTTTGAACAATAAACGAAAAAAATGCCGTTCCTAATCCTTGACCCGTTAGATTTGGCTTCAACCCAATTCCAATATCTATACAGTGTTCTTCATACGCCCCAAAACCTTGCCCTTTTGGCACTTGGGCTGCTTTACCTGTACAATAATAGCCAATTAATTCACTATGATTATTAAAGATCGCAAAGTAAGGATTATCAAGCATTTCTTGTACATTTTCACCCGATAATTCATTATTGTAAAAATCGTAAGGTGCTACATATTGCCATTGTAAAATTTCACTTGCGAAATGTTCATTCATTTCTTTGATTGACAATTTCATACTGAATCACATCCTAATCTAAGCATAAATAGAAAGCTGTCTAAAAAGTAATCGCTATACTTTTTAGACAGCTCAAAATGTTATTTGAATTATTTTGCTATGAATTCTTCGGCAACCATTTCTTGAATACGCTTTAAGGCACCTGGCTCCATTTCTTCCACTGCTGTACCTGCTTCTTCTAAAGCCTTTGCATAACGGAATTGATGGAAAGCCTCTTCTGCTTCTCTTAAACGTCCGTTCAATTTTGGGTTCGATGCACGATGGCGATTACCGTACTGAATAATACGCTCAATGAGCATCACATTTTCTATTAACTCATGTGCCTTTACTTTAACATCCTCTACACAGAGTGTTGCTGCATTTAGATTATTATGAACAGTACCCATATTAAGTGGTACTTCTTGCAAGCTTTGCATGACAACATAGATGTGCTCTGCTGCCTCATCAAGTCGTGCATCCATCTCCTCAGGAATTCCTGGAATATTTGCCTTGTTCAATAAACGATCCGTATCCTGTAATATTTTCTTTAAGTTTTCGACTTGAGCGCGTGCCTTATTTTCATCTATTCGAAGTTTCTTCATTGTATTCGACAGATGACCTTGTTCTTCGTGAATTCGTTCAAGCTCTTCACTAATTTCGATTAACTCTTCCTGTAAGCTAGAATAAGCTGATTTTTCTTCCCTTACTCGCATAGCTAATAGATCATAGCGACGTTGCAGTGCTTCCAATTGTTTTAAAGCGGCTTTTGGAATTTCGGCATCTTTTTCATTTAAATGATAACTTTGCTGTACATACGTTGCCTCGTCATTCACTAATTTTGTTGAAGAAATGACATTGGTAATAGAACTTAATAAACGATCACAATTTTGATCTACATAATTTTTAGCAATAACCTCTTTTTCAAGTAAATCATAAAAATGGTCGATTTCTTCATTTATTTCTGTCACACGCGGTTTAACAACTTTTAAATTCAGCTCTGCAAGTTCGAGTTTTAATGCCTCAAATTCTTTTTCATATTTATTAAGTGCATCTGTCAATTCTAAATGCTGTAAATAGTAAGATTGGTCTTCCATTTCACGCTGGCCATTACGCAATTCCTGAACCGCACCTGGTAGCTTTACTTGAATTTCCGTTAAGATGGTTGGAACATCATTAATATATTCGAATGTCTGCTGCGATTCTTGATTTAAGCTAATGACAATTTCTCGCGCTTGCAAATAATTACCTTCATTTGTTAGGACATCGAACTCTTCAAATTTTTGAACAAATGTCTCTAGCTTCTTCTCTAATGCAGGTAATGCTACACCGAATGAATGCTGATGAGCCAGCAATGTCTTTCTTGCAGAGCGATAGTATTCTTTTAATTGTTCGATTTCAATTCGATTTTTTTCTTCGCTGCCAATTAATTCATTCAGTTCTTCTAAAATTTTATTTTTATCTTGGTCGCATTTCTCAATGTAATCTTCAATTTCACGTTCTATTAAAGTTGCCCTTTTAAAACGAAGTCGATTAATTTGATCCTCAGCATCAAATAGAAGAGAATCGATTTTAGTCATATGTACGTCGATGACTTCATCCCAAGTATTGCGCCATCGTTCAAACATTTCTTCCGTTTCACCGTTCATGTTTAAAGATTTTACTTTTGAAATTTCTTCATTTATAGGATTATGTTGTATTTGTAATTTTTCATTTTCTAGTTTTGCAATAATTGCAACATGTTTTCTTCGCATCATAAATCCTACTATGGCTAAAATTAATAGTAGGATAATCGGAATGATGATATACTCCATCGTAAGCCTCCTATTCTACAATAAACGAATTGGCTAGTTGTATTTATTATATACTATGTTTTCGCCTTTTGTACTAAAATTTAAGTGTTTTTCAGAAAACTGTATTTTCGCTATTGTGAAATATTTAAATAGCGTATCTATAGAGCTAAAGGAGTGGTAAATTATGAAACGTGATGGGCATATACATAGTCCTTTTTGTCCACATGGCACTACGGACTCATTCAAGCAATATATTGAAAAAGCAATTTCTCAACATTTCACAGATATAACATTTGCAGAACACGCCCCATTGCCCAAAAGTTTTGTCGATCCAACCCCGCAACAAGATAGTGGCATGAATCCTGATGATCTCATGTCTTACATTGAAGAATTGCAACATCTACAACAACAGTATGCACAAGATATTCGTATCCGCATCGGACTAGAAGTTGACTACATCCAAGGCTACGAACAAGAAACTCGTCAATTCCTTGATACCTATGGACATCTTTTAGATGACGCTATTTTATCAGTCCATTTTTTAAAATGGCAAGATACCTTTGTATGTATCGACTTTTCTTCTGAATGCTTTATTGATTTTTCAAAAAAAGTTGGCTCTGTTGAACTGCTATATGATTTATATTATGATACTGTCCTACAATCGATTAGAGCAGATCTTGGACCATACAAACCGAAACGGATTGGGCATCCATCACTTATTCATAAATTCCAACTAGCGCACAACGAAAAAATCAATGACACCCCACGTATCAAAGAAGTATTAGACAGCATGAAATTCGCGGGCTAT
Organism: Lysinibacillus sp. JK80; assembly: GCF_027557635.1. Lineage (NCBI taxonomy): Bacteria > Bacillati > Bacillota > Bacilli > Caryophanales > Bacillaceae > Lysinibacillus > Lysinibacillus sp. JK80. The sequence continues at coordinate 3,364,780 of NZ_CP058997.1, forward strand.
GAATTAGATTTAAATAGTGCTGGTTTAAGTAAACAATATTGTCAGGAGCCTTATCCACCATTTGCCCTTATCAATTATAGTCAAACTATTAAACTACCATATGTATTTGGTTCAGATGCACATTGCGCAGAAGATTTACATCAACACTATAATGTTATATTACCAATATAAATAACTTTTAAACGAGGTGCTTAGTATGTTTACACAAATTAATTACGAAGGATCAATTGCTGACCAGTATCTGACATTATCAAAACAATTAGATGCACTATTAACTGGCGAAACCAATCAAATCGCCAATTTAAGTAATGCCTCTGCTCTGTTAAATCAATTTTTAACTAACATTAACTGGGTTGGTTTTTATCTCTTGCAGGATAATGAGCTTGTGTTAGGACCATTCCAGGGTCTTCCTGCCTGTGTTAGAATTCCTATTGGGCGTGGTGTTTGTGGTACAGCTGTGGCAACAAGAGAAACAGTTGTTGTAAAAGATGTACATGATTTTCCAGGGCATATTGCCTGTGATGCTGCATCGCAGTCTGAAATTGTTATACCGCTAATGAAGCAAGGTGAAATTATTGGTGTGTTAGATATCGATAGTCCTATCGTGAATCGATTTTCAGAGGAAGATCGTAATGGCCTAGAGGAATTTGTTAAAACACTTCTTAACCATTTATAATACAATATAAAAATTGCCCTGAAATGTTTTATATTGTCATTTCAGGGCGATTTATTTAAACAACCATTTACGTTTTGCTTTATAATCCTATGAATTCGTTTGGAACGATCCATTGTGAGTACAAAAGCGATTTTTCCCGCTGTTTTTCGCCTCATACAAGGCAGTATCTGCATGTAAAAACACAGATTGGAACGCTGGTCGATCTCGCTCATCCCATGTTATAAGACCCGCAGAAATGGTTACTTGTGGATCTGTGGTACTTGGGATGACTTCCACAATGGTTGATGCTAATTCTAAAGCTTCTTTTTCATCGATGTTAGGGACATAGACAGACATTTCTTCTCCACCCCATCTTGCACAAATCCCACGACTTCCAATAGTCTCTTTTAATTGAACCGCAATCTGAACAAGAATTTTATCTCCAACTTGGTGACCATACGTATCATTAATGCGTTTAAAATTATCAATATCAATTAACAAAAACATACCAGATTGATCATATTCAAGTGATTTTTCTACAAACTGATCGAGGTAACTACGAGCATACAGTTTCGTTAAATGATCCAAATCGACCATTTCCTGAAGCTGTGTTCGTAAAATTGAGTTTGCAATGGCTAATGATGAATGGTGAATTAAAGATTGCATTAATTTGAAACTATCGAATGAAAAGAAATATGGCTCTTTATGTAAGACAATACTAAAACCATTAATCTTTTCCTCCATAAGTATAGGAATCGCCATAATAGAGCGATACTCAATTTGATTAGGAGTTAGACGGCTGAAATCGGCAACAAATAGTGGATCATTCGTTTGAGCAAAGTGCTGTTCAACATGTTTTATATAACTTTGACCGTTTTCTGAATGGAACAGGGAGGTACTTGCACCTGTTATTTCAAATGTATCGTGTTTTTTAAATGCGAAACATACTTCCATTGGCTGAAAGGATTTCAGTAACTGCTTTTGTAGGAAAAGTAACATTTCATGAATGTCAATTCGCATATTTAAACGATGCGAAGTTTCATTGATGAGCTGTAAATCACTTACGAGGCGATGCGATTGATGATATAACTTTGCATTTTCAAGAGCATTTCCTGAAGCTTGTGCCAGCATCCGTACAAAATCTTTTTCGGTTGTTGAAAAAAGATAAGTGGTGGGTGCACTTACTTGCAAGATGCCATAAATAGCTTGCCTGCCCTTAATCGGCGCATTTAACAACCGACAATTTAAATCGCTCGCTAGCTCTGTCGTCAACTCTCCTGATACAAAGGCTTCAATTGTAGCAGGTCTTTCTGATAAATAATCAAAAAGCTTAATATCGATGGTCGTGTGTCGATCTTGATCATTCGATAAAATAAGCTCCACATTAAACTCAGGAAAATTATCCCGTATATTTTTTAATACATTTTCTAAAATTAAATCAATATCCATTGTTGAATGAAATAAGTCAGTCATGTTATATAGTTTTCTATATTGGTCTTCATTTATTTTGACATCTAAATTGTCTCTAATCATTTGAAGAACCTTTGAAAGTGTTTCTATACACTCTTCACCATACTCCGAGGTCATAAAGTCTGTCCAAGACTCTGTTGCCTCCACAAGTAATATACCAATGGGATTTTTGCCCTCTGCTTGGAAAAGCACCATATCTGTCATCATTGAATAGGCCTGTCTTGCTTTCAATATATAAGGAATTTTCACTACTTTTTGTTGATAAAAACTAGCTTCGATCATCAGCCATGACACAGCATTTAGCTTTGTTTCAATTGTTAATGAAGCCATCTCTTCGATTGGGATTAAGGAATTACCTTCAAAACTAAGAAAAGCAGCATTATCAATTTTCAAGCGCTTCTTTAGAAACTGTTTCAATGAACAAAAATACCCATTAAAACTAGTTTGTTCTTCATAAGAACTCACCCAAAAGCTCAAAACATCAGATTTTATATATTTTAGCGTTTGTAAATGGTCTGTCATGAAATCACCTTTTCTATATAACGTCCAAATCAATTACTATTAACTTATAATATATTATACATAATTTGTGTCATTTTGACTATGTAATTATCCCTTACTTTTACAATTTACATAACACAGCGTATCATTAACTATTCCCATATTATTTTAAATAGGTAGTGAGGAATTTCCTACTATGTTCTTTTAAATTTTTTTACTAGCTAATAATTGACGTCCTTGTCCGAAGCAGTTACAATGGAGGTTGTGTAAAATAAACGCAGCAGTGGTATAAGCTTATGATTGTATTTTATTCCTCTATTTTCTGATGTACAACCACTTAGATGATCAGCAATGAAAATTAGATGGTGTATTGTGTAACCTAACGGCTGCATAGGCGAAAGTACATGAAAATAAAATGCGTGTAAGAATGGGTACTACTGGTTTTTGTTTTACAACAAAAAACCAAATTTAAAGGAGGAGACAACAATATGTCTCGTTATACAGGTCCATCTTGGAAATTATCACGTCGTCTTGGTATCTCACTAAGCGGTACAGGTAAAGAAATCGAAAAACGTCCTTACGCACCAGGACAACACGGTCCAAACCAACGTAAAAAATTATCAGAATACGGTTTACAACTTCAAGAAAAACAAAAACTTCGTCATATGTATGGTATGAACGAACGTCAATTCCGTACTCTATTTAACCGCGCTGGTAAAATGAAAGGTGTTCACGGTGAAAACTTCATGATCCTTCTTGAAACTCGCCTTGACAACTTAGTTTACCGTTTAGGTTTAGCTCGTACTCGTCGTGGAGCTCGTCAATTAGTTAACCACGGTCACATCTTAGTAGATGGCAAACGCGTTGATATCCCATCATACAGCGTAAAACCAGGTCAAACGATTTCTCTTCGTGAAAAATCTCAAAACCTTGCTGTAGTAGTAGAAGCAATCGAAGTAAACAACTTCGTACCTGACTACTTAACATTCGATGCTGACAAAAAAGAAGGTACATTCACTCGCCTTCCAGAGCGTTCTGAATTATCAGCTGAAATCAACGAAGCATTCATCGTAGAGTACTACTCTCGTTAATCAATTGATGCTAATAAAAGCCCTGAAATCCCTTGTATACCAAGGCTTCAGGGCTTTTTTTCTATGAACAATCAATTAGAACCTACGTTTTTTCCGCTTTTAATCATTAGCGCAAAAACTAATCCAGTACCGAGTATTGTAGCAAGTAAGAGGAAGGCTACAGTAAAGCTACCAAATTGTATGAAATAAGCAGATATGAACGGTGCAACATTTGTTCCAGCAAATAAAATTACTGTGTACATAGAAACTGCAATCCCTCCCATATTCCAACCTAACTGACTAACAAGCGTTACTAATGAAGGAACAGCAAGTGCAATCCCACCAACAAATAAAATACTACTGATTGTTAAACCGGCTATAGTTGAAATAAAGCTCATCGCGGTCAGTGCAATAATCGAAAGAGTTAAGGCCATTTTCAGTACAAACAGCACATTAAAACGCTTTGCTATTTTCCCCGCAAATGGTGACATAACCATCCCCACTATCCCAAAGATACGAATGTAGATAAGGTTCTGACTTTTCATACCAAAGAAATCACTCGTTAAATAAGCCCCTAGAATAATGTACATACTGACAAATGACATTAATAATGCAAACGCAATGATATAACTAAAGATCAAATTTCTATTGGTGAAAATAATACCAATTCTCTTCAGAGGAGCCCATATATTTTTAGTTTCATTCTGAATTATTCCCTTCGGTAAGATCCACACGACTAACAAAGCAGTCATAACATACACTACAGCAAGTACATAAAAGATGACGTGCCAATGACTATGGTCGCTTACATATCCACTAAACACCTGACCAACTATACCCGCTACAAGAAATCCCGTACTGATAAAACCTACTGCCCCAACTTTTCGATCATTTGGAAAAAACTCAAGAATATAGGCAAGTGCTACTGGTGAAAATGTTGCTGCCGCAAGCCCCTGTAATCCTCTCAATAGAAGGATAAAAGAAAAGTCATTAACTAAGCCTAGAAGTAACGTTATTACGCTTAATGAAAAAAGCCCAAATACAATGATATTTTTACGACCATATTTTTCTGATATCGCACCATAAAAAAACACCCTAGTGCAAATCCAAGTGAAAAAACACTAGATGTAAAACCCGCTTTAGTCAATGAAATATGAAAATAATCACTGAATACACTAATCAGAGGTATTGTTAAATAGAGACTCGACATCACTACCATACCTGTCCAGGATAAAATAGTTGTCATTAAAGCATAATTTGCTCGATTTCCTGAAATTACAATGTTCATTTAAATACATCACCTTTTTAGTTCGATTAACTTATAGTTAGATAATCTAATTAAACGATTAAAAATTAAACTGTACCAACATAGCTACAGTTTAACGTTCCACCTTTAATTTTCTTTGAATAGATTTTAATAATTTACTCACTAGCTTTTCAAATACTTTTCGTTCATCAGGTTCCAAATCAATTAAATTAGAAGCACATGACGACCAATAAGTCGGTAACACTTTCGTTATAAAAGCACGACCTTCATCCGTTAAACTTACATAGACCTTCCTCCGATCTTCTTTACTATGATTCCGTACAACAAGATTTCTCTTTTCTAGCCAATCAAGCATTGACGTTGCTGATGCTCTCGTAATTCCTAATCGTTGAGCTAAAGCTGATGGAGTCGCTCGTCTATCTTCATGTAGAGTCAGCAATAGTAATAAGTCTAATTTACTTTCCGTAATGCCAAAAGGAGCTAACTCATTGTCTGCTACATCCAGCACATAATCACTTAACCATAACAACATTAATCCCAGCTTGGCATCTTCTCGATTTGTATCACTTGAAGAAGACATTTGAATCAGTTCAATATACGGCTCTACCCCTAATACAGGTAAATCATCTTCATGTGTGTACGTTTTCTTACTTTTTGTCATTACAATCACCTTTTAATTAGATTATCTAACTATCAACTATTCTAACTATAAATTTAATCCAAAGCAAGAATTTTTATTTTCACTGATTTCTTCAAAATGATGCACTACTTTTTTAGCGCAGACGCATTGCCCAGATTATTATAACCAACAATAATTTTTTCTCTTATATTGTGGCAATTTTATGTACTTTAAAATAACAATTACATAGTTTCAAAATAACATAATCACTACCTTTATAATAAAAACAAAATATCAGTTATTTACTATTCATTAGATCATCAAAATAGAACTGTTTTCCAAAAAATATATTTTACTTTCATAGTAAAATATTTTTAAAACCTTTTTAAATTCAATATTCTACAACAAAACAACATTCCAATGCTCCTATCATCACCTTAACTTTTTTGTAAAATAATAACATGAAGAAATTTAACAATTTTAATAAAAATACGAGTTGAACTTTTACAAAAAATAGAATACGATGAATTGCGAAAGGTGGTTCACCATCATTCAAGCAATAATAATTTTTTAAAAGGGGTTGGAAATATGTCAGACGTTCTAAAGCAATTTGTTATGCCGAAAACAAACTTATTTGGACCTGGAGCAATTCAAGAAGTTGGTAAACGCTTAAATGATTTAGAAGTGAAAAAGACATTAATCGTAACAGATGAGGGTCTACACAAATTAGGTCTCTCAGAACAAATTGCAAACATCATTACAGCTGCTGGAATTGATGTAGCAATTTTCCCTAAAGCAGAACCAAATCCAACAGATCAAAACATAGAAGATGGCATTTCCGTGTATCATGCGGAAAACTGTGATTCTATTGTTTCTCTTGGAGGAGGCAGCGCACACGATGCAGCAAAAGGTATCGGACTTATTGCTTCGAATGGTGGACGCATTCATGATTATGAAGGCGTTGATAAATCACAAAATCCACTTGTGCCATTAATTGCAATTAATACAACTGCTGGTACTGCCAGTGAAATGACTCGTTTCACTATTATCACGGATACAGCACGCAAAGTAAAAATGGCCATTGTTGATAAGCATGTGACACCGTTACTTTCTATAAACGATCCTGAATTAATGATTGGTTTACCTCCTGCTCTTACGGCAGCTACTGGGGTCGATGCACTAACACATGCTATTGAATCATTCGTTTCTACGAATGCTACACCAATCACGGACGCATGTGCTGAAAAGGTCCTTCAGCTAATTCCTGAATATCTACCACGTGCCTATGCAAATGGAGCTGATATAGAAGCGCGTGAACAAATGGTATATGCACAATTTTTAGCGGGAATGGCCTTTAATAATGCATCACTTGGCTATGTTCATGCAATTGCTCATCAATTGGGTGGTTTCTATAACCTACCACATGGCGTGTGCAACGCTATTTTATTGCCACATGTTTGTCGATTTAATGTCACAGCACGTACAGAGCGCTTTGCTCGTATCGCTGAATTATTAGGAGAAAATGTAGAAGGTTTAAGTAAGCGAGATGCGGCTGAAAAGGCTATTACAGCTATTGAGAAGTTATCACAAGATTTAAATATTCCTAGCGGCTTCCGTGAATTAGGTGCAAAAGATGAGGATATTGAGATCTTAGCAAAAAATGCATTATTAGATGTGTGTGCTGAGACGAACCCTCGTAAAGCAACACTAGAGGATATCAAACAAATCATCACAAATGCAATGGGTCCTATTGTGAAAAAAGAAGAGTCACTCGAGGCAGTTGCCCTTTCTTAATCGACGGTTTCCTATAAGCCTATACAAAGGATGGAGAAAACAAATGTTTTCTCCACTTTTTTATGGACTCGATACACACACATTGTCTATCACGGGAACTCTCGCTATACTTTTCTTAAAAAGAATAGGAGAAAATAATATGCGTTTAATTTCAATTTGTCCTAGCAATACAGAATTAGTCGCCTATTTAGGGCTGACAGACCAGCTCGTTGGAGTTGATGATTATTCTGATTGGCCATCATCGGTTAAAGATCTACCACAGCTTGGGCCTGATTTATCAATTAACATGGATGCATTAGAGGCATTACAGCCTGATCTTGTTCTGGCTTCCTTGAGTGTACCTGGTATGGAAAAAAACATTGAGGCACTAAAAGAAAGAAATATTCCTCATATTATTTTTAATGCAAACTCATTAGAAGAAATTGCGCAAGATCTTCTGACACTCGGGAAAGCTTGTCAAGTGGAGGAACAAGCAAAGACAATTGCTGAAGAGTACATGCATTCCATCGAAAAAATGTATTCCATTGCACAAACAATTCCGAAGAAACCTACCCTGTATTGGGAATGGTGGCCGAACCCTATTTTCACTCCTGGGAAAATAAATTGGCTAACAGAAATTAGCGCTCTTGCTGGTGGCATAAATCTATTTCAAGATGTTGAGCTTGCTAGTGTTCAAACAGATTGGACAGATGTTGTTAAACGCCAGCCTGACTATATCATGATGGCTTGGGTTGGTGTCGCATTTGAGCGTATCCAACCTGCTAATTTATTAAAACGTCCAAATGCCAAAGAGTTACATGCCATTCAATCGGAACAGCTCCATGTAATGGAAGAATGGCTGTATTGTCGCCCTTCTCCACGACTTATTGAAGGTGCTATAAAGCTTGGAAAAATACTGCATCCTAAAGAATATGAACAAATAAAACCTCCAAGTTTCTTATGATGAAAAAACCACATCCAGTGTTTTTGGGGATGTGGTTTTGCAAATAGAAATTAGATAAATTTCACCATATGATATTTTTTCTTACCTCGACGGACAATGCTAAATGCATCCTCTAAACGATCCTTCGCATCGACTACATATTCTAAATCTGTTACCTTTTCACCGTTTACACTAATAGCACCATTTGATACATCTTCACGTGCTTGACGTTTTGAAGAGGAAATGCCGGCCTCCACAAGTAGGTCCACAATGTTTTTATCCTCTTTAGCCATTTCAATAGAAGGAACGTCTTTAAAAGCGTCCTTCATTTCTTCGGCTGAAAGTGCTTTTAGATCTCCTGAGAATAAAGCAGCTGTAATACGGATGGCTTGCTCTAATGCCTCTTGACCATGTATTAAACGAGTCATTTCTTCAGCTAGCGCCTTTTGGGCCTTACGTAAATGTGGCTCCTCCTCTACAGATACGGCTAAAGCTTCAATTTCTTCACGAGATAGGAACGTGAAGATTTTTAAGTATTTTATGACATCTGCATCAGCTGCATTGATCCAGAATTGGTAGAATTCATATGGAGATGTTTTCTTACTATCTAGCCAAACAGCACCACCTGCGGTTTTACCAAACTTTGTACCATCTGCCTTTGTTACTAATGGAATCGTAATTCCAAAGGCTTTCGTTTCTTCCTCGTGTGTTTTACGAATAACCTCTAACCCTGTTGTAATATTACCCCATTGGTCAGAGCCACCTACTTGAATACGGCAATTGTAGTGATTGTATAAATGATTGTAATCAATACCTTGAATTAACGTATAGGCAAACTCTGTAAACGAGATTCCTGTGTCAAGACGAGAAGCAATCGTATCTTTTGCTAACATATAGTTTACGTTAATTAGTTTCCCGTAATCACGTAAAAATTCAATTGTGTTTATATTACCAATCCAGTCACGATTGTTCACAAGCTGAGCACCATTGCCATCTTCCGCAAATTCGAAAATACGTTCTAATTGACTACGGATTCCTTGAACGTTTTTATCGATTTGCTCTACTGTTTGTAATTGGCGCTCTTCTGAACGGCCAGATGGGTCACCGATCATCCCTGTCGCACCACCAACAAGTAAAATTGGACGGTGGCCCGCTTTTTGGAATCGACGAAGTGTTAACAATGGAACAATATGTCCAATATGCATGGAGTCAGCTGTTGGATCTACCCCACAGTATAAAGATACAGATTGTTCATCTAATAATTTTGCCATGCCTTCCGCATCTGTTTGTTGGTATAGCAAACCACGCCATTCTAAATCTTGTAATAATTCGTTTGTCATGTTCATTCCTCCTAAAATGGTTAAATTCATTACGTGCATGGACATGTTTAAATAAAAAAAGTCCCTACACGCAAACAATTGCATGCAGGGACGTTAAGTTGCAAACTAACGCGGTACCACCCAGCTTGAAGATGTCATCCACCTTCCACTTCATTCAGCCGCCTTTATCGCAGGCGCGCACGTCTAAGCTCCAAGCACGTAATTCGTCTCTACAATATGACCAGTTTTCACCAACCACTGGCTCTCTAAACAGGGAATATAGACACTACTGCAAGCTCTTCATCACCAGAAAACTATAAACATAATTTTATACGATTCTTTTTCAAAGTCAATAACTATGTTCGTGCTAAAACAATATGTGCTATAATAGACAAGATTTTAGGAGGTCGATACATTGAAAGATTGGATTGAAAAAATCAATGCAAAGATCGATGAATTACTTGAACAAAAATGGATGAAGAAATTACGTATTTCAGGTAGTGTTACCTGGAACTTATTTTTACTATTTTTAGTCTTTGCATTGGTTGGCACTGTATTTGTCGGTTCAGTTGGAGCTGGTTATTTTGCTTCTCTTGTAAAAGAAGAACCGTTACGCTCAAAACAAGAGTTAAGGGATCAAATTTTTAGCTATGAAGAAACCAGTGAGATTTATTTTGCCAACGATATTTATATTGGGAAATTAAGGACAGATTTAGATCGACGTGAAACTTCGCTTAGCAATGTTGCACCAGAGGTCGTGAATGCTGTTCTGGCAACAGAAGATGAATATTTCCGAGAGCATAACGGAATTGTTCCTAAAGCAGTTATTCGTGGGTTATTACAAGATGTCACAAACTCTGCAACGCAGACAGGTGGTTCTACACTTACCCAGCAGCTTATTAAAAACCAAGTACTAACTAATGAAGTATCATACGAGCGTAAAGCTAAGGAAATTTTACTAGCGATGCGTTTAGAACATTTTATGACGAAGGAAGAAATATTAGAGGCTTATTTAAATATCATTCCCTATGGTCGTAACTCTTCAGGACGAAATATTGCAGGTGTTGAAACAGCTGCGGAAGGAATTTTTGGCGTAAAAGCAAAAGAATTGACTCTTCCTCAAGCTGCGTACATAGCTGGTATTCCACAGGCACCATTTGCTTATACACCATTTACAAATACAGGTGAACTGAAAAGTGAAGAAGCTTTGAAACCAGGTATTGATCGTATGAAAACAGTACTTTATCGTATGAAAGAAGCTGGTTATATTGATGATGCACAGTATAATGAAGCGTTAAACTATGATATTGCTGCCGATTTCCGTGGACCAGAAATGCGCGCGGAGGATCGTTATCCTTGGTTGACTTATGAGCTTGAAGCTCGTGCAAAAGATATTATTGCTGAAAAATTAGCAAAAGATGATGGGATTGACCCAGAGCGCTTAAAGTCAGAAAAAAAATTAAAGGATAAATATACGATTTTAGCAGATCGTGATGTTCGTTCAAAAGGCTATCGTATTTATTCAACCATTAATAAAGATATGTATGATGCGATGCAAAAAGCAGCAAAAGACTTCCAGTATTATGGTCATACGTATACTGGTAAAGGGAAAGATCCTGTTACTGGTGAAGAAATTGATATTGAGATGCCGGTACAAGTAGGTAGTATTTTAATAGAGAATACGACAGGTCGTATTTTAAGCTTTGTCGGTGGTCGAGACTTTAAAACCACTCAAGTAAACCATGCAACACAAGCTTATCGTTCTAACGGTTCTACAATGAAACCATTACTTGTTTATGGACCTGCCATTGAGTATGGCGTAATCGGTGCGGGTAGTCCATTAGTTGACGTGAAATTCTCAATCGGTTCTTGGAGTCCAAGTAACTATATTACGAGTGATGAGCGAGGTCTTATTCCAGCACGTGAAGCTTTAGCAGATTCTCAAAATATTTCAGCACTACGTTTATATAATGATATTATTAGTAGACGCCCTGCAGATTTGTTAGTAAAAATGGGATTCTCAAAATTACATCCAGATGATTTTACTAACCTAGCAACTGGGATCGGTGCTTTAAGCGAAGGAACTACTGTTGAAGAAAATACAAATGCATTTGCTACCTTTGCAAATGGTGGCCAATTCATTGACGCTTATATGATTGATCGAATTGAAGACCAAGAAGGAAATATTGTTTACCAACATGAAGTAGAACCTGTTCAAGTATTTAGCCCAGAGACATCTTATATCGTGACAGATATGCTACGTGATGTTCTCACTAAAGGAACAGGGACAATGGCACGAAATACATTAAAATTCTCTTCTGATTTCGCTGCAAAAACAGGGACTTCTCAAGAATATAAAGATGTTTGGTTAGTTGGTTATAACCCTAATGTATCTCTTGGTGTTTGGATGGGTTACGATCAACCTCGTACACTTTATGCATTTAACAACACCTATTTACAGCCAAGCGTTCGGGTGAATAAGCTATGGGGTACTTTAATGAATGCTGTTTACGATGCGGACCCTCAGCTAATTGACCCTCCAACAAGTTTTAAGGCGCCTAAAAATGTTGTGACAGCATCATTCTGTGGCATTTCCGGCATGGCCCCTTCTGCAGCTTGTGCTAGCGCAGGTCTTGTACGCTCAGATTTATTTAATGCGAAAGTATTTTTACCATCACAACCTGATGATAGCTTAGCATCTTCAAGTGTTGTGACGATTAAAGGAAAAACTTATAATGCGTTGCCAAATACACCAGCAGAGTTTGTAAAAGCAGGTGGCGCAGGCATTAATCAAGACTTTATTAAACGAATGTTAGGTAGACTTGGCGGGAACCCTGCTAGTCTGTTACCAAAGAATTCTACATTGTCGAATTCATCTGTATCAGCAGTTGATTTCCCAGCGGATGGTAGCCCTCCAGCAGCTGTCTCAGCTTCAGTAAATGGCTCTACATTATCATGGTCAGAGTCATCGAATGATGTTGTTGGTTATCGTATCTACAACGTTACGAATGGCGGTAATACACTTGTAACGTCCGTACTAGAGTCAACACAAAGCATTACCGTTGCTAGTGGACAAGCTTATGTAGTGGTCGCTGTAGATATTACAGGTTTAACATCACCACACTCCAATGTTGTGTCTACTGGCGGTAGTGAAAATGAACCTGACCCAGAGGAAAACGACCAAGAACCAATACCACCTACAACACCACCTACTAATGGCAATGGCAATGGTAATGGTTCGGGTAGTAACGGCAATGGCTCCAATAACGGGAACGGGTCTGGTAATAACGGCAATGGCTCCAATAATGGTGATGGTTCTGGTAACAATGGCAACGGCTCCAATAACGGGGATGGCTCCGGAAGCAATGGCGATGGATCTGATAACCCCGGAGATGGCACAAACGGAGGAGACAATGGTAATACCACTACTCCAACTGAAACATCAAGGCGCTAATCCATTATGCCTTAGCAAAAGCATTTGTATTAGATAATCAATTAAACAGACTTACTGCATATTACTTATGAATTGTAGTAAGTCTGTTTTTTTGTCATTATTAAGAGGACTACTATTTTGAAGGGGTGAAAATATATGAACATATTGATTTTAGGAGGCACACGTTTTTTTGGAAAAAAGCTAGTTGATCTTTGTATTCAAAATGGACATAATGTAACAATTTTAACACGTGGTCAAAGTGGCAATCCCTTTGGTACACATGTTAAGCAATTAGTAGTAAATCGTAATGATCGTGATGCTTTAGAGCAGGCACTAGCCAATACAACATGGGACATTGTCTATGATAATATTTGCTATTCGCCCAAAGAGGCACAAGCGATTTGCGAGATATTAAAGGGAAAAACGAAAAAGCTCGTCTTTACTTCTACTCTTTCAACATATGAGGTAGATGGTAAGATGAAAAAGGAAGAAGACTTTGATCCATACCAGTATCAAATTCGTATGGGACATCAAGAGGAATTTTCTTATGGAGAAGGAAAACGACAAGCAGAGGCAGTCTTATTCAAAGAAGCTTCATTCCCAGTCGTAGCTGTACGTTTCCCAATTGTGATGGGTGAAGATGATTATACTCGACGTTTACATTTCCACGTTGAACATATTTTACAGAATCAGCCAATTACTTTACCGAACATAGATGCAAAGATGAGTTATATTACAGATGGGGAAGCTGCTGAATTTTTATACTTTGCGGGCGTTACTCCTATTGAGGGACCATACAATGCTACCGCATCAGGGGCCATATCTCTCAAATATCTAATTGCTCTAATTGAAGAAGCAAGTGGTCAGCGCGCAAAAATTTCCCTCATTGGTGGTGATGAGGAATCACAGTCTCCTTATGGGGTGCCTGCTGATTGGTATATGTCCAATGCTAAGGCTGAGAAGGCAGGATTTACGTTTAGTCAGCTTGAAGATTGGTTACCAAAATTAGTGACAACATTAGTAAAACAGCTACAATAGCATTTATAGCGCAAAGAATCTGCTCATATCTAGCAGATTCTTTGTTCATCCCTAATGTCTAGACATTTTTGCCGCTAATGCCTCACTTTCATTGCTGAACGAAAGTGTATTATCACGGTAATATGTTCTTTAAAATAGCTACTGCTTTGTCAATCTCTTCCTTCGTGACCGTTAATGGAGGCAAAAGACGAATAACTGTTGGCCCTGCCCCTACTAATAAAAGACCACTTTCTTCCGCTGCCGCGATATAAGGCGCAACTTCAGTGTCCCCACAGCCAATCCCTAACAAGAGACCCTGGCCTTGAACAGTATAGCTAGAAGATAAATGAGCCCTTAGTTGTGCCACAAAATAGGCAGATATTTCTCGTACCTGCTGTAAAAAATCTGGCTCAAACACATGATTTAAAACAGCTTGTGCCACATTCATCGCAAGAGGGTTTCCACCGAATGTTGTACCATGTGTTCCTGGACTAAATGTAGCATGAAGCTCAGCAGTTCCGAGCATTGCACCAACAGGGAAACCACCACCTAAGCCTTTTGCCAAAGTTACGATATGTGGCTTTAATACCGTTTGTTCAAATGCATAGCGTGTTCCTGTTCTTCCAATGCCCGTTTGCACTTCATCAACAATTAGTAGTACACCTTGCTCCTCACAGACTTTTGCAATAGCTGCGGCAAATTCTGCTGATACACTATTGACGCCACCCTCTCCCTGAATCATTTCTAGCATTATAGCTGCAACTGAATCATCAACGGTTGCTTCAAGTGTAGCAGCATCATTAAATGGCAAAATCGAAAATTTTTCTACGAGTGGTCCAAAGCCATTATGTACTTTGCCTTGACCTGTTGCAGACATTGCTCCAAAAGTACGACCGTGGAATGATTTTTCAAATGTAATAATATGATGTTTGCCTGTATGCTTACGAGCTAATTTAATGGCCGCTTCATTAGCCTCAGCCCCGCTATTACAAAAAAAGGCATGTGAAAAGTGTGTATTAGCAATTAATTTTTCTGCCACCTTTTCCTGACCTGGTATTTCAAAAAGATTTGAAATATGCCATAGCTTTTGGCTTTGCTCTTGAAGTGCCTGTACAACGGCTGGATGGGCATGACCAAGACTCACCACAGCAATGCCACTAGTAAAATCCAAGTATTGCTTCCCTGTTGAATCCTCAACAATTGTCCCCTGACCTTTAACAATTTGTGCACGACGCTTGCCGTAATTCTCAAATAAAACACTCATGTTATCATCTCCACTATCATTTAAAATAGTTTCTTTCAACAACTATACTTCTCAAGCTATCCTATTTAGAACACTAGGAAGAAAGAAGTTCACTTGTGGCTACAATTGTTGTACCAATTAAAGTTGCGCCTACAATTTGTACAGAAGGAATCCCTGCCCGTAAACAGTCAATCGCTCCTTGCACTTTCGGAATCATTCCACCGTAAATATGGCCCTGCTCTGTCCATTGATCTATAAGACTAGGTGTAGCTATTGCTTGATATTCATCTTCAATACGGATACCACTCACATCTGTCACGAGTAGTAAGCTATCTGCTCCGACGGCTAAAGCAATTTCACTTGCTACCGTATCGCCATTAATATTAAGAGCCTGACCTGCTTCGGTCGTACCTACGCAGGCAATAACAGGTACAATCCCTACACCCATTAAAGCTTCCAATAAGGATGTATTGATATTTTTAATAGCTCCTACATACCCGTAAGTCTCTTGATCTAAAAAGTCTACGACTATCAACTGATTATCAAAGCCATTTAATCCGATGGCTGCTATACCAGCTGTTGTTAACTCATGAACTAATGCAGTGTTTACTTGCCCTATTAGGGTCGATTGGACAACTTTAATTGCAGCCTCGTTAGTGACACGTATTCCATTTAATGTATGTGATTGTAGGCCTTGAGCAGCTAGTTCTCGATTTATGGCTGGCCCACCCCCGTGGGTAATAATAAGCTCTACCCCACTCTCTTGTAATCTTTTAAAATTATCAAAGAAAGCCTCATTTAAACCTTCCAGTGTACTGCCCCCAAGCTTAATGACCACACGTTTATGAGCGGTATGATGCATTGATTTGGACATAGTCATATGTTAAGTCACATCCCCAAGCATGCCCCTTACCATCACCCACACCAAGGGACACATAGATTTTTACTTCATGCATTTTTAATATTTGAATTAACTCGTCCTCAGAAAAGGGAATTGGTTCACCGTTTTCTACCATAGTAGCACCACCGATTTGGATAGTAATTTTATCTGGATCAACTGTTGCGCCACTATACCCTACTGCTGCAATAATACGCCCCCAGTTGGCATCACAGCCGAAAACTGCAGTCTTTACAAGTGGTGAACCAACGACTGTTTTTGCAATTTTACGTGCCTCCTCGTCTGAAATTGCACCAACAACTTCCACTTCGATAAGCTTCGTTGCTCCTTCACCATCTTTGGCAATCATTTTTGCTAAATCTTCCGCTACTGTTTGCAAAGTGTTAAAGAAATTTTGCCAATCTGGATGCTCTGGAGTTAAAGAATTATTCCCTGCCAAGCCATTAGCCAATATTACCACTGTGTCATTAGTGGATGTATCCCCGTCAACTGTAATAGCGTTAAATGTTAAATTAGTAATAGTCGATAAAGCTGCTTGTAACACATCAGATTCAATGTTGGCATCTGTTGTAATAAAGCCTAGCATTGTTGCCATATTA
The DNA here is from genome assembly GCF_027557635.1 of Lysinibacillus sp. JK80. Classification (NCBI taxonomy): domain Bacteria; kingdom Bacillati; phylum Bacillota; class Bacilli; order Caryophanales; family Bacillaceae; genus Lysinibacillus; species Lysinibacillus sp. JK80. The sequence continues at coordinate 3,381,587 of NZ_CP058997.1, forward strand.
GGTTCGATCATACCTGAACCTTTTGCTACACCAGCAATGATAACTTCCTTGCCATCCACAGTTGTACTATAGCTTGTGTTTTTCATGACGGTATCTGTTGTCAAAATAGCCTGCGCAAAGTCAATCGCACTTTCTAAATTGTCCTTTGGCTCTAACTGAAGAATACCATTTGCTACTGGCTCTAATTTCATCATTTCTCCAATAACACCTGTCGAGCAAACTCCCACCAAATTTGGTGCAATCCCTAATTTTTCAGCAGCTAGCGCTTGCATTGTTTGGGCATCTTTTACACCTTGTTTACCTGTACAAGCATTCGCATTGCCTGAATTCACGATCATCGCTTGCATTTTCTTAGTTGCATAAACAACTTCCTTCGTGACTTTTAATGGTGCTGCTTGCACAGCATTTGTAGTAAAAACACCCGCAACACTTGCTGGGACTTCACTTACTAAAAGGGCTAAATCCTTTTTCTTATGTTTTAAACCACAGTGTAATCCGGCTGCCTTAAAGCCTTTTGGTGAAACAATATTTTTACTTGATAATTTTTTCATTACATTCGTTGAAGTGGTAACTGTCATCCGAAATTCCTCCTTAGATTAATAAATAAGAGAAGCATACAGTTGCCTGCATGCTGTTAAATAAAGAACGGTACAACATCTAGCCCTGTCGTTTGTGGTAAGTCAAATTGCACATTCATATTTTGGATAGCTTGCCCTGCTGCTCCTTTGACAAGGTTATCAATTACACTAACAATTGTGGCGCGATTTGTACGGGAATCTACTTTCACTAGAATGTCACAATAATTTGATCCCTTGACACGATTTGTCCCTAAACTCGATGCATCCGTAACGATTCGAACAAATGGATGATTCTCATAGGTTGCCTGTAAGCAAGTGATCAATTGCGACTCTGTAATTCCCTGCATTACTGGTGCATAGGATGTCGCCAAAATTCCCCTGGTCATTGGAACCAGATGCGTATTAAAAGTAACCTTTGTATCTGCTTGAGCAAACATGGAAAGTGCCTGTTCAATTTCGGGAATATGTTGATGTGTATTTACTTTATAGATCGAAAAATTCTCATTTGTCTCACTAAAATGGGTAGTTTGTGAGGGCTTATTGCCTGCTCCTGAAATGCCACTCTTTGCATCAATAACTAGAAAACTAGGATCAATTAAACGTTCTTTTACAAGTGGTAGTAAGGATAATAAAACTGCTGTTGGGTAGCAACCCGGATTAGCAACAAGTGTTGCTTGACGTATAGGCTCTTCATTCCATTCTGTTAAACCATATACACTTTGTTGAACACTATGGAACGGTGCAGCTTTTTTGCCATACCAGGTTTCATAGCTTGCTAGATCTTTTAACCGAAAATCACCAGATAAATCGATTAACTTTGGTCCTTTCCCAACCAAAGGCGGTAATAGCTCACTTGTCACCCCAGATGGTGTACTCGTAAAAATAACATCGAATTTTTCTAAAGTGTCATACGCTATCTTTTGTAACGGTGTATCAGCTATCCTAACAAGATGGCCAAATTTCGAAGAAAATTGGACACCCTCTTCTGAAGAAGTAAATAAATCAATTCGTTCTACAGCTGGATGATTATGTAAAAATCGAATAAGTTCTAGACCACCATATCCAGTTGCTCCAATAATACCTACTTTCACTGCACTCACCTCTGAAATAAGTTAAAAATAGTATACGTCTGCATATTTATTAAGTCAACTGAATTTTTATTTAATTCATTGTTTTTTGAAATAGATAATATTTCACCTACTCTCACCTCTATACTATTGTAAATCCAGAAAAAAGAAGGCAAGAATCCTTTCGCCCATCGAATGAATCCCTGCCTTCTTTTTATGCACATGTTGTATAAATATCAATTGATGTTGTAGATAATTAATCTTCCATGGTTGATAAATCACCAGTTGGTAAATTTAATTCCCAAGCTTTCAAAACGCGACGCATAATTTTACCACTACGTGTTTTTGGCAATTTATCTTTAAATTCTATTTCACGTGGTGCTGCATGTGCAGATAAACCTTTTTTAACAAAATCACGTATATCTTCAATTAATGCATCAGAAGGTTCAATCCCTTCTCGTAAGGATACAAAGGCTTTAATGATTTCACCTCGCACCGGATCTGGTTTCCCGATAACACCCGCTTCAATCACATCTGGATGCTCAAGTAGCTTACTTTCTACTTCAAAAGGTCCTACACGTTCACCAGCCGTCATAATGACATCATCCACACGCCCCTGGAACCAGAAGTAACCTTCATCATCCATATAGGCTGAATCTCCAGAAACGTACCATTCTCCTTTTAGGAAATAAGATTCATAGCGCTCTGGATTGCCCCAAATTTGGCGCATCATGGCAGGCCAACCACGACGAATAGCTAGATTCCCCATTGTAAATGGTGGAGCCTCATTGCCTGCATCATCTACAATCGTCGCATGAATACCAGGAAGAGGTTTCCCCATTGAACCTGGCTTAATATCCATCGATGGATAATTACAAATCATATGTGCTCCCGTCTCTGTCATCCACCATGTATCATGTATACGATGACCTAGTTCCTCTACTCCCCAGCGAATAACTTCTGGATTCAAAGGCTCACCAACAGACAGCACATGGCGTAAAGATGTGAGATCATAGCTTTCAAGCAAGCCACTACCTGCGCCCATCAGCATACGGAACGCTGTTGGTGCACTATACCACACTGTCACACTATAATCTTCTATAGCCTGATACCATGCTTGTGGTGAAAATCTTCCTCCGACGATTAGCATTGTTACACCGTTTAACCACGGACCAAAGATGCCATAGGCTGTTCCTGTAACCCATCCAGGATCAGCTGTACACCAATAAATATCATCTTCACGTAAATCAAGTACCCATTGTGTCGATTGATATTGCTGAATCATAGCATTATGGACATGCAATACACCCTTTGGAGCACCTGTTGATCCAGAGGTATAGTGAAGAATCATCCCATCTTCTCTGTCTACCCACTCTATATCAAAATGAGCTGAAGCTTCTTTTAAATGTTTAGTAAAGTCTAGTATTTGAGCTGTTTCCTCAACGCCCTCCCCTACTAAAAAGATATGCTCCAATTTAGGTAATTTAGCTAAAGGTACACGTTCAAGTAAAGCAGGTGTCGTGACTAATACTTTCGCCTCACTATCAGCAAGTCGATCATACACAGCACCTTCCATAAAAGCTTCAAACAATGGTCCAACAATAACCCCCATTTTCAACGCACCTAATAATGAAAAATAAAGCTCAGGTGAACGAGGCATAAAAATAAATAAACGATCACCTTTCTGCAGATTAGTAGTCGCTTTAAAAACATTTGCTGCTTTGTTTGTTAACCTTTTCATTTCATTAAATGAATATGCCTCTTTCCGTTTACCATCATTAAAATACAATGCCACCTTATTTTTGCGATGTGTTTCTGTATGGCGATCAATAGCCTCATATGCCATATTCACTAAACCTGTTTCGCTCCAACTAAATGCCTTTTCCGTATCTGCCCAATTATGAGATTCTGCCACTTCTTCATAATTCGTTAAATGGTGTTGACCAGGTAAAGCCATTAACTTCTCCTTCATTTTCATCCCCATGAAAATACCCCTTTCTTTGCTTTTGTTTTTGACTAAATTTCAACAATCCCCCCTGTTGAAATTCAGAGAATTTCCCAAAAGCAAAATTGATATGTAGCAATTGTTATATAACAGTTATCCATAGTATTAATGTTCGAATCCCTAATAGCACTACTTTTATCTGTTAAATAACAGAAGCAATATAATCTTATTTTACACGAATTCAGATAGATTGTCTCAATATTTTTATTTTTCCAAAAATACAGGTATATTTTGCAAAAATAAGCGTTTTTACGCAAAAAATCAGCTATAATGGAATTATTAAACTCAGGTGGTGTAATTATGGAACATAAAAAAACTTTTTTTTCTGTCACAAAGGAAACAAAGCATGGTACTGTGTATGTGGAAGGACCTGTGCCTCCAGAAAAATTAGCTACATATTCATTCCATGAAGGCTTGGTTGCCTTCAGACCTCCAAAACAGCAACAGCAGGCCATTATAGAAATTGCTGGACTACCCGAAGGCCGTATTATTATTATTCGAAACGAAGATATTATTGTAGGCTATGTTACCTATCTTTACCCTGATCCACTTGAACGATGGGCAGAAGATCGTATCGATGACATGATTGAATTAGGTGCCATTGAAGTCATTCCAGACTACCGTGGTACTGGTGCTGGGAAGGCACTACTAGCCGTTTCATTTATGGGGGATGAAATGGAAGATTATCTTGTGATTACTACCGAGTACTATTGGCATTGGGATTTAAAAGGAACTGGTTTAAATGTTTGGGATTACCGCAAAATGATGGAGAAAATGATGAGCTCTGCTGGTTTCGAATATTTTGCAACAGATGATCCTGAAATTACATCACATCCAGCCAATTGCCTGATGGCGCGCGAAGGAAAAAGGGTGCCTCCTGAGACAATGGAAAGATTTGATAGACTTCGTTTTAGAAATCGTTTCATGTATTAAAACTAATACAAAGGGGATGCATATATGATTGTAGAAGAAATTATGAATGATAAGCCTTATACATTAGCTCCTACCAATACCGTGCAGGAGGCACTAAAGTTAATGCGTGAAAAGAAAGTTCGTCATTTACCAGTTGTAGATGATGAACACCACGTTTTAGGTGTAATTACTGAACGAGATATTAAAGAGGTCTTGCCCTCATCTTTGCAGGATGAACCAAACTCTCCTATTTTTAATGCAAAAGTAGAGGATATTATGGTGAAAGACCCCCTTATAGGTCATCCACTAGATTTTGTTGAAGAGGTGGCACTTACGTTTTACGAATCAAAAATAGGCTGTTTACCTATTGTCTCTGGTGGAAAATTGGTAGGCATTGTTACGACAACAGATTTACTCTATACATATATAGAGCTGACTGGTGCTACAGAGCCTGGGTCAAAAATCGAGATTCGGGTATCCGATACCCCGGGAGTTTTATTTGAAATTACCAAAATATTTCATCAACATCATGCCAATGTCCAAAGCGTCTTAGTTTATCCTGACTCTGAAAATACACAAAACAAAATTTTAAGCGTCCGAGTAAAAACACTAAATCCTTTAGCAATGATTGAAGATCTACGCAAAGAGGGCTTTGATGTCCTATGGCCAAATTTACCGGGTGTTTCGCTATAATGAAAAAGGCCGTATTCGTATACTCGCCAGAACAACTCGGATATAAATTTTCAGATACACATCCTTTCAATCATAAACGCTTGACGCTAACTATGGATCTACTAAAAAATATTAATGCACTCGATGATGTAGATATTGTACCAGCACGTGTTGCAACGGAAGAAGAGCTATTGCTTGCACATGATTCAAAATATATAGATATTGTAAAAAAAGCAGGACATGGTGAATTATCAGAAGCACAATGTGAAAGCTATGGGATTGGCACTGAAGATACCCCTATTTTTGAAAATATGCATGAAGCAAGTGCACAGCTAGTTGGTGGAACTTTAACCGCTGTTGATTATGTAATGGAAGGAAAAGCCGAACACGCCCTTAACCTTGGTGGAGGACTCCATCATGGTTTCCGTGGTCGTGCATCAGGTTTTTGTATTTACAATGATAGCACAGTGGCTATTCGTTACTTGCAGGAAAAGTACAACGCTCGTGTACTTTATGTAGATACAGATGCTCATCATGGGGATGGTGTCCAATGGAGCTTTTATGAGGATCCTAATGTTTGTACACTGTCCATACATGAAACTGGTCGTTATCTATTCCCTGGAACTGGAAATATTACTGAGCGCGGCAATGGGCAAGGCTATGGAACCTCCTTTAATTTTCCAATGGATGCGTTTACTGAGGATGAAAGTTTCCTAGAGATCTATGAACAGTCAATGCGAGAGATTTTTGAATTTTTCAAGCCAGATGTTGTATTAACACAAAATGGTGCAGATGCACATTATTTTGATCCATTAACACATTTACATGGAACAATGAATATTTATCGCGAAATTCCTAAGCTAGCTCATCAATTAGCACATGAGTATTGTGATGGTCGATGGATTGCAGTGGGGGGCGGTGGCTACGATATTTGGCGAGTGGTGCCCCGTGCCTGGTCCATGTTATGGTTGGAAATGACTGACCAAGCGTTACCAATGGGGCCACTCCCTCAAGCATGGCTGGATCGCTGGCAACCAGAAGCACCTGTTCCTTTTATTCCAACATGGGAGGATCCGATTCCTTTATATGAGCCAATTCCTCGTAAAGCGGAAATAGAGGAAAAGAATGCTCAAATGTTAGCCAAATCGCTACATATTATTCGGAATGAAAGACGGGATTAATTTCTTGGCCTCACGATATTCGTGAGGCTTTTTAAATTAGATGAATGCTTTTGGTGGTATATCCATCAATTCTTTTGTTCTATCCCTCACCTTTGAAACGCTATCCTCTATTTTTGACGTTCCATCCAGCAAATAAAAACACGCAAATCCTTCATTAGCGATTTACGTGTTAGTATCATTATTTACTTTTGACAGATTGTCGATGCTCAATACGGTGTGGTAAAATAACCGCTTCGTCCTCGACAGTTTCCTTGCTCATTAATTTTGTCAGCAGGCGCATTGCAACAGCTCCAATATCGTAAAGCGGTAGCGCGACACTTGTTAACTGTGGGCGAACCATTCGTGCTAACTTTGAGTTCTCAAAGCTGATAACTTCAATATCTTCTGGAACATTTTTGCCCGCATCTTGTGCGCCATGAATTAAACCGATGGCCAATTCATCACTTCCTGCAAAATAAGCTGTTGGTGGCTGTTCAAGAGCAGATAAAATCTCCCAAGCCTCTAAGCCCATATCATAGCTGGACTCTTCTGCAGCAATTAATGCTTCATCTATTGGTAAACCAGCATCCTGCAATGCTTTCTTATAGGCTGCTAGCTTGAATTTTCCGTTAATTGTATACGAAAGTGGGCCAGTTACAAAACCAATCCGTGTATGGCCATTTTGAATAAGTAATGAAATAGCTTCATAAGCCGCCTGGAAATAATCGATATTCACAGTTGCAATTGTTTGGGATTCATCCACAGAGCCTGCAAGCACAATTGGTACTGGCGAATGATCCATCGTTTGCTGCATCTTTTCTGTAACCTCATCACTCATCATGACAATACCATCAACCTGTTTTCCAAGCATTGTATCCAGTAGCTGTAACTCTTTATCTTCATGTTGATCTGAGTTGGCTAAAATAATATTGTAACGATACATTGTGGCAATATCCTCTACACCACGAGCCAGCTCCGCATAAACATTGTTTGCAATATCTGGGATAATCACGCCAACTGTTGTTGTTTTCTTACTTGCTAAACCTCGCGCTACTGCGTTTGGACGGTATTCTAATCGTTCAATTACTTCTAGTACTTTTTTTCGTGTTGCTGGTTTTACGTTTTGATTACCATTGACTACACGAGAGACCGTTGCCATGGAAACATTTGCTTCTCTTGCAACATCATAAATTGTAACAGTCATCGTACGTGCCTCCCTTTTTTCCTATTATAGCCTTATCATACGATAATTTTCATATTATTTTCAAGAAGAACTACGTAAAAACCAAGTACTAATAGTCCTATTCTAGACATTATTTTGTCACGATATAACAAACACCGCCTGCCGAAGTAAGCAAGCGGTGTTCGCTGTTAACAATTAAGCATGAATTTCATGGTTTTTCATGAATTTTTGTAGCGTTTCATAGAATGCGTCAAATGTTGGGATGTCCATTTGTTGTTGTGAGTCAGACAATGCCACAGATGGATCTGGATGCACCTCTGCCATGACGCCATCAGCACCAATTGCAATAGCTGCTTTTGCACAAGGTAATAATAAATCACGACGCCCTGTTGAATGTGTAACATCTACGAATACTGGCAAATGCGTTTCTTGTTTTAAAACTGGTACGGCTGAAATATCTAATGTATTACGAGTTGCTTTTTCATAAGTACGAATACCACGTTCACAAAGGATAATGTTTTCATTTCCTTTAGACATAATGTATTCTGCAGCATGAATGAATTCATCAATTGTTGCAGCTAAACCTCGTTTTAATAAGACAGGTTTATTTGTTGCACCTGCTGCTTTTAATAATTCAAAGTTCTGCATATTACGTGCACCAATTTGGATGACATCAATATAATCCAATGCTTCCTCTAAATGACCTGGTGTCACGATTTCTGTAATAACACCTAAACCATATTCCTCGGACACACGTTTTAAGATTTTCAGACCTTCTAATCCAAGACCTTGGAAGTCATAAGGAGAAGTACGTGGCTTATAAGCACCACCACGAATTAACTTTTCGCCTTTTGCTTTAATAGAAGCAGCAACTGCTGCTACTTGCTCATAAGACTCAACCGCACAAGGACCAAATACGAAAGATGGTTTTCCTTGCCCAATTAATTCACCATTGATATTAATAATTGTATCTTCTGACTTCTTCTTACGAGATACAAGCAACTCTTTCTTTTTATCAGCCTCAAGTTGTTTTAAAGCTGTTTTAAAGATTTGCTTAAATATATAATCAACCGTCATTTGGTTTAATGGACCTTGATTGTGTTCTTTAATAAGATCAAGCATGTGTCTTTCACGCAGCGGATCATAGCGATTCACACCTTGTTTTTCTTTAATTTTACCGATTTCATCAACTACAGCTGCACGTTCATTAATTAGACGAAGAATTTCTAAGTTTAAACCGTCTATTTGACTACGTAAGCTTTCTAAATCTTTTTGGCTCATGCTTTCTTGCTCCTCTCCTCATGACAGACACTTTCAGAACTCTGAAATGTATGTTACATTTTTAGATAATAGCATTATTATAATCAATGTTGTTCAGAATGTCACGCATTTTTAATTTAGCGCTTCAACTCGCTAAATTATTTTCAAGTATGACGCGAAAGGAAGCGATTACATTGAGTTCTAAACTATTCGCACTTGATATTGGCACTCGCTCAGTGGTCGGGATTATTCTCCAAGAAGAAAATGATCATTTTCATGTGGAAGATATTTTAGTAAAAGAGCATAAAGAACGTGCCATGGTAGATGGACAAATACATAATGTCATGTATGTGGCAGAATTAATTAATGAAATAAAACGTGAACTTGAAGAGAAACATGGGCCTCTCACAAAGGTAAGTGTCGCTGCAGCAGGTCGATCTTTGAAAACTGAACAAGCTAGTGTGACCATCAATATTCGTAATCGACCAATTTTTACTGAAGAAGATATTAGTCGCTTGGAACTTCAGGCTGTTCAACAAGCACAGCAGCAACTCTTGCAACAAAAAGAGGATGCAAAAATTAGCCACTATTATTGTGTAGGTTACTCAGTCCTGTATTATCGCTTGGATGGCGAGGAGATCGGAAGCTTGTTGGATCAACAAGGGGATGAAGCCCAAATCGAAGTGATAGCAACGTTTCTACCTCGTGTAGTTGTGGAATCATTGATTGCCGCTCTTAAACGAGCTGATTTAGAGATGGAAGCATTGACGTTAGAACCGATTGCTGCCATTAATGTGCTGATTCCTCCAACGATGCGTCGCCTAAATGTGGCACTTGTTGATATAGGAGCAGGTACATCAGATATTGCCATTACGGATAAAAGTACAGTTGTAGCTTATGGCATGGTCCCTACAGCTGGCGATGAAATAACAGAAGCTTTAAGCGACCACTATTTGCTAGACTTCCCTGTAGCTGAACAGGCTAAACGTCAGCTACAAACCTCTGAAGAGATATTGATTCAAGATATTCTAGGCTTTGATCAGTTCTATCCAAAGGAAGAGGTTTTTTTAGCAATTGAGCCTGCAGTTAAACAGTTGGCGAAGTCTATCGGAGAAGAAATTCTACGACTCAATAATCGAGTAGCACCCAAAGCCGTTATGCTGGTTGGTGGCGGTAGTTTAACACCCAACCTTACTACAGAACTAGGTCAAGTTCTAGATTTACCAGCTAATCGTATTGCTGTTCGAGGCATTGATGCTATTCAAAACTTAACAAAAGAAGATCATATAAAAGCCTCACCTGAATTAGTCACACCTATTGGTATTGCCATTGCTGCTAAAAAAATGCCGATTCAATATATGAGTTTAACAGTCAATAACCAAGTGGTACGCCTTTTTGAACTAAAAGAAATGACTGTTGCAGATGCCTTTCTAGCTGCAAATATTCGTGCAAAGCAATTATATGGAAAACCAGGACATGGACTATCTATCAGTGTCAACGGACAGGACATATTTATACCAGGTGGACATGGTCAGCCTGCTGAAATATTGGTAAACGGGCAACAGGCATCAACAAAAAGCCTGATTAAAACTGGAGATGCCATTCAGTTAATAGAAGGCCAAGATGGGCAACAGGCGACGGCTACAGTAAGAGATCTTATAGATGATGCAGCAATAAAGACTGTGACAATCCAAAACACCAAATATGTGATTGAGCCCAAAATTTCTGTCAATAACTCTTCTGCATCACTCGATACCGTTTTAAATGATCGTGATATCGTCGTTTTTGATATTGCCGAAACAATTGAGGATGTATTCAAAATCACTAATAATTGGCATTTATTAAAGCAATTTGAGTCCTATACGATTCAAGTAGATGGACAACCTTTATATTTACCAGAGTTCTCTTCTCAGCTAATGATTAATGGAAAAGTAGCCAAATTGAGCTATGCTGTACAAAATGGAGATGTGATAAGCTTCCAACAACCATCTCTACCAACAGTACAGCATATCGCAGACCAAATGAATCTTTTGCTAGAGGATAAAATCATTATTCATTTCCAACAGGAAGTTTTGGAACTAAAGAAGACTGCAAATGAAGCGATTGTTAATAAAATGGTTGTGTCACCACAATCCACTGTACCCAATGGAGCGACTTTAGTATTTAAAGAAAAGGATCGTAGTCGTTGGATTTATCAAGATGTTTTCCGATTCTCTAATTGGCAGCTGCCAAGTGCCTTTAAGGGGAATTTTACGATTTTAAGAAATGGTCAGCCAGCGAGCTTTGATACAGAGATATTTGGTGGTGATCAATTAGAAATAATATTAGAAGCTACACCTATCATTTAAAAAAAGGGATACGTTACAACTTTATCTTGTAACGTATCCCTTTATATTATGCATTATGCACGAACTTCTTCATTTGTTTCTTCTTTTTGATCTGCTTTTTCTGTCGTTTCTTCGGCTTTTGGTTCCTCACTTGGAATATAATCCTCTAATGGTTCTTCCCCTTCAAAGGAAACCGTACCATCATCAAAAACAGTTGGTGCTTTTGCTGTTTTTAGTGTTTTTACTTTCTCTACTAATTGTGTAGATTGCTCTTGAATTTGTTTAGAAAGTTGAACTGTTTTATCTTTTGCAGTTGTCGAGAAGTCTGCACTCTTATCTTTTAGCTGAACAGCTTGTACAGCCACATCACTGCGTAAATCTTTTCCTGATTTTGGAGCTAACAGTAGACCTGCAGCAGCCCCTACGATTCCACCAACTAATGCGCCAATCACAAAATCTTTCATGTTTACACGCTCCTCTTCATAAATCGAGTCTTGCGGATGATAAAGCTGAGGCAAAGAACTTTCAAGCTGCTGTTCCTTTACTTCGTTAAAATTTGGCTTTTGAGTTGTCATGCAACAATTCCTCCCCATCTAATTATCAAATTTGTCTAGACTGGTTGTCCATCTATTTTCACAGATGCATCTTCAACTTATATGTCTAAGACTTTATTTTTATTCAGCCAGCATAGAATACTCACTGAATAATTATCATTTTTTACGACCCCATTTTCTTTTTGGTGTTTCTTCTACTTGCACAGTTTCAAATGCATAGGCATCAGGTGATACCGTTTCCTGCTCGATGATTTTTCGCTTTTTCCATTTATCAGCAATACCCATCGCAACATTACTCCATTGTACAACTTGTGCAATTTTTTCTTCATTTTGTTCTACGCTTTTAGAGACAGAAGTAGTAATCTGCTGAACAGAATTATTTAAACCATTAACGGAGTCACCAATACCTTTAACAGCTTGAACAACTGAATTTAATTGTTCAGATTTATGTTGAATATCCTCTGCTAAGCTATTTGTTTTTGATAATAAAGAAGTTGTTTCGCGTGTAATGCCTTCCATTTGGCCTTCAATCCCAGATAATGTCCCTGCTAAGCTGTTTAAGATGGATTTAAGCGAGAATAATGTCATGCCCACGCTCACACATAAAATTAAAAAACCGATTGCAGCAATAATGGCTGCAATATACAAAATCACTTCCATAAGTTGACCTCCTGCTAGTAAATTGTCTTTACTATTACTTTCCCTATCTTCGACAAAAAAAACGGAATTCCTGCTTAAATTTGAGAAAAAACAGCTTAACCCCTACGGACTAAGCTGTTTCATTGTTTTTAAGCACGTCTTCAAAAGCATCTTGGAACTTGTGAACATCACCAGCGCCCATAAATAAAAATACTGCGCCATTATGTTTTGTTAATATATCAATTCCTTCAGTGGTAATCACTGCACTGCCTTCAATAAGTGACGCTAAATCATGAATAGAAAGCGCGCCTTGCGTTTCTCTCGCAGAGCCAAATATATCACATAAATAGGCTGTATCTGCAAGGCTCAAACTATCCGCAAAATCTTGTAAAAAAGCTTGTGTACGTGTAAATGTATGTGGTTGGAAAATCGCAACTAGCTCACGTTCAGGAAATTTTTGTCGTGCTGATTGAATTGTCGCGCGAATTTCCGTTGGATGGTGTGCATAGTCATCTATTAAAACATTATCCCCTATATCCGTCTCAGTAAAACGTCTTTTTACACCTTTATACGTGTGTAAACGCTCCTGAATAATATCTGGAGAAATGCCTTCATATTCACATAGCGTAATAACCGCCAATGTATTTAAAACAGCATGATCCCCAAATAATGGGATAAAGAAAGTGCTATAAAATTCATTACGTACAAAAACATCAAATTTTGTACCCTCAGTTGTTTTTTCAACATTACGAGCTTCAAAGTCATTTTCAGCACCAAATCCATAATACACAACTGGTACTTTTGCTTGAATACGTTGAAGCTGTTCATCATCACCACATGCTATAATTGCTTTTTTCACTTGTAATGCTAATGATTGAAATGCAGAATATACGTCCTCTATATTAGCGAAGTAATCTGGATGATCAAAATCGATGTTCGTCATCACAGCATAATCAGGATTATATGCTAAAAAGTGACGGCGGTATTCACACGCCTCCATTACAAAGAAATCAGCATTTTCATGACCTGCCCCAGTACCATCACCAATTAAATAAGATGTCGGTTTATAGCCACCTACCACATGTGCCATTAAACCAGTCGTAGATGTTTTACCATGTGCACCTGTGATGGCAATAGATGTATAGTTGCCAATATATTCACCTAAAAATTTATGGTAACGAATGACTTCTACACCTATTTCTCGAGCACGTACTAATTCAGGGTGATCATCAGAAAATGCATTACCTGCGATCACTGTCATACCTTCTTTAATATTATCTGCATTAAATGTAAAAATTGGAATATTACGTTCACGTAACGGTTGCTCCGTGAAGAAATATTTATCGACATCTGAGCCCTGTACTTGTTCACCAGCATCAAATAAGATTTGTGCAAGCGAACTCATGCCAGAACCTTTAATGCCTGTGAAATGAAAAACTGTCATTAATTAAACCCCCCGGGAATTTCAATATCCCATCTATCATCTATTAGGTGTATCGTATTATTTCACGAATGGTTAGGTATTAATACCTTCACAAGTGTTAAAAAATACGTACTATTCAACACATCTTGTCTATTATAGCACTTTTTATGCATAAGGATAGATGTGTAACTTTTCTAAAAAAACTAAATTCGACGTAAATTAGATAATCTAGACGAAAACAATGCAATTCTTATTCAAACATAGTAATTAAATCTTCTTCTGTAATGTAACTTTCACGTGGCTTACTTCCTCTTGCTTCCGAAACAAAACCATGTGATTCTAACATGTCAATTAAACGAGCAGCACGATTATAGCCAATATGATACTTTCGTTGAATCAATGAGGTAGAAGCGCCACCTTGCTCATAGACAAATCGACAAACATCTTCAAATAAATCGTCCTGTTCTGCGGACACCTCTGTTTTCTTTAATAATTCCTCTTGATCGAAAATATAATCAGGCTCACCCTGTTCACGAACATGCTCAATAATCGATTCAATTTCATCATCTGTAACAAAAGTTCCCTGTAAACGCACGGGCGCTGACATACCATTACCTAAATATAGCATATCCCCTCGACCAAGTAACCTTTCAGCTCCTTGCCCATCTAAAATGGTACGAGAATCAATTTGAGAGGAAACTGCAAAGGCAATACGTGTAGGGATATTTGATTTGATTAACCCTGTAATAACATCCACTGAAGGTCTTTGCGTTGCAACAATTAAATGAATACCACATGCACGTGCCTTTTGAGCAATACGGCAAATGGCCTCCTCTACATCTGCTGGAGACATCATCATTAAATCTGCTAACTCATCAATGACAATTAAAATGTAAGGCAACTTCAGGCTATGTTCATTATTTTTATCAGCTATGGCATTAAAACGTGTAATATCACGTGCACCTGCATGAGCGAATAGTTGATAGCGACGCTCCATTTCCTCAACTGCCCATTTTAGTGCCGCCGTTGCCGCCTTTACATCTGTAATGACAGGACTAACTAAATGCGGAATATGATTAAATGGCGCCAGCTCTACCATTTTAGGGTCGATCAGCATAAGTTTTAGCTCGTGTGGTGCAGCTTTATATAATAAACTAACCAAAATAGAATTAATACAAACGGATTTACCCGAACCCGTTGCACCAGCGATTAAGCCATGTGGCATTTTACGTAAATCTAACGTAACAGGTTTTCCAGTCAAATCAAGTCCTAATGCTGCCTCTAATGGTGAATCTGACTCAACGAAGGAGGCACTATTTGTTACCTCAGATAAGCGAACAGCTCGTGATACTCGATTTGGGATCTCAATACCGATCGAACTTTTCCCAGGAATTGGTGCTTGAATACGAATATCTTTTGCTGCTAGGGCAAGTTTTAAATCATCTGCTAAGTTTCGAATTTTACTCACCTTTGTACCATGGCTCACCGTTATTTCAAATTGAGTAACAGCAGGACCTTGCATAATCGATTCAATTTGCGCAGAAACTTGGAAATAAGATAGTGCTTCGACTAATGTGTCGCCCTGTTGCTCCATCCAATCCGTATCCTGTGTTTTTTCCTCTGGTGGCTCTAGATATTCATCCGTTGGCTTTTGATAAACGTGTACAGGCTTTGCTGGTATCTCAGCTTCTACTTCTACTTCTACTTCTACTTCTACTTCTTGTGGTGCTACTTGATTCTCAACAGATTCTACCGGAGCATACTCTACAATTTCTGAAACTACTTCAGGTTCGATAGCTAGTTCTGGTTCTGACACTTGGTCCCGTTCTGAAGATAGTTCAAGTTCTGGTTCTAACTCAAGCTCTGGCTCAATAGTTGCAGAAATTTCATCAGCAGCTGCTTTTTCAATTTCTATTCTTTCATTTGTTGAGATACTTGACATGGATGTAACAGGAGCCATTGTAATTACAGCAATAGGCTCTTCAGCACTACTTTTTGTAGGGACACTTTCTACTTCATCTTTTACCTCAAGTTGCACTGGACCATCTACTTGCAATTGAACAGTCTCTGACATATGGAAATCGTTGTCATCTTCTGGTGGTGAAACGGACATTTCATTTGTTGTCATGCTGTCTAAGGACGATGATTTTTCTGGCATCACATCCACTAGTTTGTTTTTCTCTGTTTCTGGCATGCTCTCTACACGTATAGGCTGCTGAGCCATCTTCAATTGCTGTTGGATTCTCCATTTTTCTTTATCTGTTTTTAACATTAGTACATTAAATGGAATTCGACTTTTTTCTTCCCTCGATGCAGTATCAGGAGATTGGTCATCCATTGACGGTTGAACGACAGTAACTTCTCCAATATGGATCGTAGAATTTTCTATTTGTACTTGTTCCACAATCATTTCTTTGACATGGATTTCCGATTGATCTGCTGAAAGTTGTTGAACTGTTTGATCTTGAACAACAGCTTCCTTCTCTTGCCCTTCAAAATCCATAGCAAAAGAAGTCGTTTGAGGCACAGCTACATTTGATGACAAATTTTCCTTATCATCGTTCTCTTCAACCAACAGTTCTTCCTCAAAAATAATTGGTTCACTTACTGTCGAAAGTTCTTTCGATTGAATAATCTCATGGTGTTCCGTTAAAACCGTTTGGTTTGTGCTAGCCGGCTCTTTTTCTTCTAGTATATTTTCATTGACCTCATTTGTTGTCGCTTCTTTTAAAGGCATTGCAACAGTAACCCTTTCAACTGCCTGTACATCGGTTTCTTGCTTCTCATATTCCTCTTTTCTTTTATCTAATAAATCTTTGATGGGACTTGGTTTTGCAAAACCATAGACAGGTGAAGGCACATCTGTTGGAACAAATCGTTTGCGATTCTCAGGCATAATATTTTCAACTTTTTGTTCTTTTCGCTGACTCTTTTCTTTTGGTGCAGGTGCAGTCATAGGACTTATAGTAGCTGTTTCATTTTGTGCATCTCGAAAGACTAAGCTTGCTCTTGAACGAAATTCTTGTTCTGAAGGCTGACTTTTCATCATTGTTTTTCTACCTGTACGTTTAGAGCGATTTGCTAGTAAATCTCGAATTCCTGAAACCTCAACATCATAAACACTAGAATCGACAATATGATGATTTAAATGTTTTGGTAACGATAAATCCCCAATTTGTCCATAATCATCATCTTCCATTTGATCAAACATTTCTTTTGAGTGCGTATAGGATGCTTCACCTTCATCATCGTCAATCAAAGGGAAACGGAAAGTCTTTTGCTTAGCGATTGGTGGTTCTTTTTGTGTATGTAATTGCTCCGACTGAACTTCTCCATAATCCTCATAATATTCTTCATACTCATAGTCTTCATCTTCTTTATTAATAAATTTACTAATTTGTTTTTTAAACCAGTTCACTTCGTTTCACTCATTTCTCTTACACTTCATTTATAGCATTGTCTAGTTTTAAATTTATCAATAGCTCAATGTCTACATCAAAAAGCATACCATAAAAACGGTCTTGAAACTTGCATTTAGAGGCTCATTCTAAACAAAAAAATCGTTATGCTACTAGCATATTAGTAACATAACGATTTAGGGCATTTCACCTTGACACAAGGAATAATATCATGATAAAACATTTAAATTTTAATAATTTCTTTTTTAAATAGGGGAATTTTTATTTAGTTGGTGATTCAAAAGCACTACCAACTATAGCATCCTCTGGTAATACTAAAATTCCTTTTTCAGATGGTGCATTAGGAATCGCTAATTCACGCGCTGAACAAAGCATGCCGTAAGACTCAACACCACGTAAATTTCCTTCTTTAATAAGCATTCCCGAAGGCATTACGGCACCAATTTTCGCAACAACTACCTTCTGACCTGCTTCTACATTAGGAGCTCCACATACAATTTGTAGTATCTCATCTCCTACATTCACTGAACATATACTCAATTTGTCAGCATTTGGATGCTTGTCCTTTGTTTCTACATAACCAACCACAAATTTTGGTGAAAAATCAACATCAAGATTAATATTAGCTCCATTTTTTTCGATTGCCACCGCTAGCTGTGCTACTAATTCTGGTGTCACTTCTACTAAGCCTTTAGCATCTGTTTGGATGTAACTGCTCGCATTAAATAAATTGAAGGCTTTAATTTCTCCCGTTTGAGCTTCCCTTAAAATAGCAATATCACCAGCACGTTCTACTTCTGTTTTCACAATAGCCTCCGTTGCTAGTTGAACTAGTAAGACATCTCCTACATGCTCTTTGTTGTAAAATACGTTCATTGTTATTCTTGCTCCTTTTTCACTCTGTTTTTTGCTAAGATAAAGATTGGTTCTAGTTCTCCATCTTCATAAATAAAAGATAATGACGTAATCGGTACAGTACCGACTGCAAAGAAATGCATCGTCATCTGTGCTAATACATCATACCCTGTTTCATTACGAATATCACCTATAATTAATACATCTTGATGAGGCACGGATAATGTCATATCGCCCTCTACTTGTGCCTGCATTTCTTTTAAAAAGCTCTCATTTAAAATACGGCTAGCATCATAGCCATCATTCACATTGACAAAATAAAAAATATTACCTGCTACCTCATCTTTTTTATAGGCGGTTGGTAGTTGTTTCACCGAAAAGCGTGCCATTTCTCGAATTTGTTCTACCGTTAATTGTAAGGCTTCTAGCATGGATTCATCAATAAAGCGATAGGTTTTACCTAAATCGAGTGCATAAAAAACGCGCGTTTCAGCTGTATGCTCAGTTGTAATAAAGGCATGCCCTTCTTTCGATGCCTGTGGATAAGAAGTGGCACGAATCACGGGATAAATCTGTGTAGTCGTTTGGAAACCCTGTTCTTTTTCTTGTACCATCGCATTAAAGGTTTGCTCAATTGTATATACAACTTCTTCAATCGCTGACTCTTGCTTGTCATTATATTTTGCTAAGATCCCAGGTAAGGAGAGCTCCATCCCTTTTTCAATTGTCTTATGATTCAAGCGTAATTTATCGTACTTTTTATCAAAATGAAATTCATATTTCTCTTCAGTTAATTGCTTTTTTAATAGCTCGACTAGTTGTTCAGACTTCATTCGCTTCAACTTTTTCACATCCTAACTTCAAAATGAAACGGCTCACATGTTTGTGAACCGTTCTGTTCATTCCTTCTATTTATTTCATCTTAACCGAATGAACGATTTTCGTCATCTCACGCAAATTATTTTCAATTTGTTTTGCTTTTGAAATGGTTGTCATCTTCACACCACCACTACTAACAATGAGCTCCATTTCATTTTCTTCGTCCGTTTTTAGAACCGCTGTGAAGCCAAAACGACCATCCTTATCAAAAGTCGATTCCTCGATAATTTTGTCCGCTTCATTTTCTTTTAAAAGATTATAATAAAGTTTACTGTCTTGTGCTTCACGATCATTGATAAAAAGAATGTAGCTTTCTTTGCCTTTTGAAATCACAATATTATAAGCATCTGAACTGTCTTCAATTTTAAAGTTTGAAGGTAAGTATAATTTGATATCCCCAATTTCTACTGTATGTTCTTCTGGCTCTTCAGCAAAAACCTTCTCCGTTAATTGGAGCCCATTAGCAATTTGATCATCAATAGATTGATTGCAGCCAGAAAGGACAAGAAGTATAAGCATTAGGCCAATTGCTCTTAGCCATGAAAATAACATGTCTCTCTTCCTTTCACTACTAACTTTTTTCTATTTTAAAAAAATTAATCATAAGATGCAACCTAACTATCCTCTCACCACTAATTCTTTTTAACTATTTTTGTGAAAATGTGAACAAATATTGACCAACTAAAAGCGAGACAATATGCTCAAACATCATCTGTCTACTAACTAAACCTTGCGTAAAAATACCTACAGCACCTGCGCCTTGACGAATATCTCGACGCTTTGTATATTGCTCCATAATCGGTCCAAGTTCTCCACCAGTTCTTATTTCCTGGGCAATTTCTTTTGGCAGAATAATTTGTGCGCCAGCAGCTGTAAACATTGTTCCGTCTGACACAGTTAATGCACCCCAGTTACAAACATACATGTCATCATCGATTTCAGTTACGCCACCTTCTAAGCCAAATGATAATTCTGCATCCGTTAAAATCAAGGCGTTTTTAGCACGATTCATTGCCCCTAATCTAGTTTCTTCATTACTTATCGGTTGATCTGATACTTCAGAAGCAGCTTTGACATGAGTAAAGAGAGAATCCTCAAAGTATTTGCGAACAATTACTTCAACTGCTTCTGTTTTGGCCTTATTAGTTGTGCCAATTGCTATTTTCATTTAATCCCCACTTTCTTTCCATAGAAAAAGATGCCTCTAAAAGGCATCTTCCTAGCTTCTTATACATTAGCGTGAATTGACTCTAATGTCGAACGATCTGCTTTTTTCACTAATTCAACAATTAAAGCTTTGGCAGCTGCATAATCATCAATGTGAATAATTGACGCTGATGTATGAATATAACGTGAGCATACACCAATAACTGCACTTGGAACGCCATCGTTTGCTGTATGCACTCGACCAGCATCTGTTCCACCTTGGGAGACAAAGTATTGATAAGGGATATGATTGGATTCGGCCGTATCTAAAATGAATTCACGCATACCACGATGTGTTACCATTGTACGATCTAAAATACGAAGTAAAGTACCTTTGCCGAGCTGTCCAAATTGACTTTTTTCACCTGACATATCATTGGCAGGAGAAGCATCTAGTGCAAAGAATAAATCTGGTTTAATCATGTTTGCTGATACTTGTGCACCGCGCAAGCCAACCTCTTCCATTACATTTGCACCTGAGTATAAATGTGAACCTAATTTTTCGTGCTGTACTTCTTTCATTAGTTCAATCGCTAGACCACAGCCATAGCGGTTATCCCAAGCTTTAGCCATAATTTTCTTCGGATTAGCCATTGGTGTGAATGGACAAATTGGTATGATGGATTGTCCAGGACGAACACCCATAGACATAGCATCTTCTTTATTATCAGCACCAACATCGATAAGCATATTTTTTATATCCATTGGCTTCGCTCGTTCTGCATCTGTTAATAAATGGGGTGGGATGGATGAAACTACACCAGGAATTGCCCCATTTTTCGTATATACTTCTACACGCTGTGCAAGCATAACCTGGTTCCACCAGCCGCCCAATGTTTGAAAACGGATCATTCCATTATCTGTGATAGAAGTAACCATAAATGCTACCTCATCCATATGACCAGCAACTAATATTTTCGGTGCATCCGTAACATCACTGTGCTTAACACCAAAAATACCCCCCAAATTATCTTGAACGATTTCATCCGAGTACTTTTCTAACTCAGAACGCATGAACGCGCGTACTGCGTGTTCATTACCCGGAGCGCCTGGTAATTCTGTTAATGTTTTAAATAATTGTAATGTTTCCTCATTCATGATGACTCTCTCCCCACGAAGTAGAATATTCTTCCTTGCCTATTGTAACACAATTATTTCCGAATTCGAAATATTGATACATTTCCTCAATCCGCTTAATTGTGAACGTGCATTCACTCTATAGGCTATGCTAAAATAAAGGTATAGAAAAAGGAGGAAAAAAGTATGAAATTACGTGATTTTTTAATTGGTGTCGCAACTGGCTTAGCTGCCGCAGTCATTATTAAAGAAGCTAGTGAAAAAGTTTCTCCGTTCGTACCTGCAGGACAAGTACTTGAAAACATAAAAAGAGAATTTAAAAAGGATTCACCGATTGATGGTTCTTGGATTTTTATGAAAACTGAAGATTTTACAAACGGTATTATTACCATCCCAGTATATCGTGGGGGGATCTCGCGTATGCATGAAGGTGAGATGCAGACATTCGAATTTGCAGCCGATGCACGCTCTGGTGTTGTCGTGGAACTAACAGAAGTTTAATTATGTATATACAATAGAAGCCATCTCATAAATTGAAGATGGCTTCTTATAATGTTAAAAAACAAAACATTTTTGTGAAAGGTGAAAAGAGATTTCCAATGCGCTGGCGGAACGGAAATCAACCCCTCACCTTGCTAAAGGGCCTTTTCTGCTACTCATAATATCTAATTCAACAACATAAGAAGCCATCTCATAAAATGAAGATGGCTTCTCTATGTTATTCGGATAAACCTTTATTATTAAAGTACTTTTTATACTTACGGTAATAATTTAAATTATTGAGTGTTAGTTTCACCCAACGCTTCGCATTCATATCCTCGTTAAAGTAAAGAGAATTTGTGTATTTACCCTCACTAATTAATTTTTTTGCTTCTAGTTTGAGCTTTTCATTCGATGCATATTTGAATAATACACCTTTAGGAATAATCATCCATAAATGCTTGTCCTGCACATATGTGACTTCTTGCTCGATATTTAACATATGGTCATCCGCAACATACTTCATTAAATTATGCCCACTTGCTGTTACATAATAGCTAGAACGCCCATTACGTAAATTGATTTCAAAAAGTTTATATTGCTTGTCTCGAATATCATATTTCATATCAAAATTCGCAAAACCTGTATAGCCAATGTCCTCTAGGAAGAAACGTACTTGATCCATTAATTCTTTATCATAGGTTGTCACGATGGCTGCATAACTTCCGATTCCTTCAGGAGAATGTTCTTCTAGAATAGGGTTACCTAGACACATCAGCTTCACTTTTCCATCCTTTCCTACATAGGCATTTAACACACGCATATAGGAATCGTCCCCAGGAATAAATTCTTGAATAATCATTGTATCCTGATAAGTAGAGCTATAAATAGCTTTTAATATAGCCGTTTTTTCCGCTTCATCATGTGCAACAAATACTTTTTTCTTCCCAGGGAATTTACAAGCCCAATATTCTACAGAGTTGGAAGCCTTTAAAATGATAGGGTAAGAAAATGGTGGTGTAAAGTTTTCATAGTTGTCAGCTGTCACCGTTGTTGTACCTGGATATTTAAAATTATATTGATCACACATTTTATAGAAATTTTCTTTCAATAAAATTTCATCCATCAACGATTCGTCGATATAAGGTACGGTAAAATGCTCTTGTAATGCTGGCTTATTTTTGATGATCAGCTTGGCATAATCGTCTCCACATGCTAAAAGTAATAGTTTTTTATCAGCATATTTTTTTGCAACTTCTGCAAGGGCAGGTGCAAAAACATCTTGTTCATTTAAACGGTCTATTTCTTGAAATTGTAGGATATGGCTATCTTGTGTTGCTGTTAAATGAGAACGTCCTAAAACAAGTGGTTTAATACCATATGCTTCATAAAACGCACGTGCCATACCATATGCATTCATATCTGATCCAAGTAAAACGGGTAAAAATGGTTGTTCAGTTGCCATGTTTATTTCAACTCTCTTTTGTATTTTAGTATCGTGTTAAGTGTATCATATTTTCTATCCTGTTCACGAACAAAAACGCGAGGTATTGACATTTTATATGCCAAATACCTCGCCTTTGCTTGCTCGATTAAAATGTAATAACAGCTTGTCTACTACGCTCTAGTTTATCCACAATCTCTTTGCCTGACTCATCCCATCGAATCATACGGTAATAAGCATCGTGATAGAAAATAAAGCCATAGTTATTTGCAAGGGCTTCTTTCATCAGTCGCTCTTTTGCAAATACACTTGTCATTGGATAATCGTCATAGGCTAATACCCATAATGGATTTTGATGAGCATGAGTCGGCATAATATCTGCCATATGCAATAACACTTCATCATTTTGCGTTAGCTTGATGACAGCATGACCCTCACTATGACCACCAGTATGAAGCATTTCGATTCCAGGTACTACTTCCAATGACTCTTCGTAGGTTTCAACTAAATGCTGAACTGGCTCCCAATTTTCTTTCCAATAAGTATTTTTAGAACGGATATTGGGGTTACGCATTTCATCCCATTCAATTT
Organism: Lysinibacillus sp. JK80; assembly: GCF_027557635.1. NCBI lineage: Bacteria > Bacillati > Bacillota > Bacilli > Caryophanales > Bacillaceae > Lysinibacillus > Lysinibacillus sp. JK80. Next base: position 3,405,318 of record NZ_CP058997.1, read on the forward strand.
TCGTTACAAAAATCTTGGCATTTGGGAAAGTTGGTACAAGTACATCCCCTTCCCACTGTGTTAACCCCCCAGCGTGATCAAAATGTAAATGCGTCATTAACACTGCATCAATATCTGCTGTCGTTAATCCTAACTCTTGTAAGCTATCAGCTAACGAAGATTCTTCTGTTACACCAAAGTTTCGTAGCTGCTTTTCATTTAATTTGTTAAAGCCAACACCCGTATCAATAAGGTAGTTTTTGCCCCCAAATTGAATAAGGATAGGTTCTGTTGGTAATTCAATTTGGTTTTTTTCATTGACTGGATATTTGCGGGACCAAAGAGGCTTTGGTACAACACCAAACATCGCACCACCATCTAGGCACGTAACACCCCCGTTTAGCCATGATAATGACATATTGTGAAACTGTAACTGATCCATCCATATTCCCCCTACAATTTAGTGATAAATTGCGATTCTAAGCGATAAATCGGCTGCCCCTTGGCAGAAAACTTCTCTTCATATTCTGTCATCACATTATCCTCTGGCATATTTGCATGCAGGTCGAGAGATACATACTTTAATAACATCCCATATTCAGACATACTGATTAAAGAATACTCGAAAAGACCTCGGTTATCCGTTTTAAAATGGACTTCCCCATTATCCACTAAAATCGACTCATATAATTTCAAAAAATCCCCGTGCGTTAAACGTCTTTTTGCATGTCGTGTTTTTGGCCAAGGATCTGAGAAATTCAGGTATACACGTGATACATCGTTTTTGTCAAAGAATTTATATAAATCTGCGCCATTTACTTTTAGTAAACGTAAATTCGCTGGAGATTTTGCCTCTAGCACTTTTTCTAGTGCACAAACAATCACACTATCGTAAAGTTCAATGCCAATATAATTGATTGTTGGATTTTGCAAAGCCATACCGGTCACAAATTGTCCTTTTCCAGACCCTACTTCAATATGAATAGGGTTGTCATTGCCGAAAACAGCCTGCCAATTTCCTTTAAAGTCTTCAGGATTTGGAATAATCACCTCTGGGTGATCTGTAATCATTTCCTCTGCCCAAGGCTTATTTCTTAATCTCAATGTTGTTCCTCATTTCTTTCTTGTGAAATTATTGATTTTTTATAGTATAACGTATTCCCTTATAATTCGCATGAAATTATTGCACAATGATATTTTTATGAATCCTTAACAATAACCTGCCAAGCATTTTGTTGTATTGTACAGTGGATATTGGTCTCTTGATTGACAATGCCAATATAATTACCATCCATATGGCAGTCAACCTTATCAGCTACGATAAGATCAAAGACCTGCCCCTGTAAAAAAGTAACTTCCTTAAATTTTGTATGTTTTTCAAAAAACACAGTGACAAATACCAGTAATAATTTGATACGAGAAATACCATGTACAATTGTGATATCCACTTGCCCATCATCTGCTTTTGCGGCAGGTGATATTTTCATGCCGCCTCCAAAATAAGGTTGATTACTCATCGCCACAAACCACGTCTGCTGAAATTGCCATTCCTGTCCCTCTGAACGTATCGTTATGTCAAAGCGTTCAAAGCGAAATAACCCTCTAATTACAGCGACAGCATACGAAAGTTTCCCTAATCCAATCTTATTGAGATAAAACTTAAGACGAGAAGTGTTAATTGATTTTGTCACAAAGGCATCGAAGCCTATGCCAGCATTATTAACAAATATTTCTTTTCGTTGATTATCAATCTGAACGATCCCTGCATCCATTCTTACATTAGCCAAGGTAGTCTTTACATAATCCTCGATTTGCTGGGCATTGGAAAAGGTATGAAAATAACGTGCAAAGTCATTACCAGAGCCAGCACGAACTACACCAATTATGATGTATTTATTATGTATAACACCACTAACTACTTCATGAATGGTGCCATCACCACCAACAACGACAAGCAATTTCTTCTCTTGTTGCTGGTGTGCCCATTGTTGAGCGATTTCCTGTCCATGTCCTGCATATTCAGTAAAAGCCACTTGATAGGAAATCGTTAGTTGCTCTTGAAGTTGGAGCCAAACTTTTTTTCCTTTTCCATTCCCAGCGGCCTCATTGACAATAAATAGAACGTTCATACATCATTCCTCTGTTGGCTGAGATGCTTGCTGCCATATATCTCGGTTAAAGGAGGTGGTTTGGACCGTATTTAAAATTGTCTGTGCAGCTCGGATTTGCATATGCTTCATAGGAGAGGAAACTTTTCTTAAATGCTCTATCCATTCATGGTAATTTCGACGATCAACAAAGCGTACCCCAAATGGTGAACCAGGATAATCAAAATACCCATTACGAGATAGCACAACCTTACGGATGGGCATATCAATATCCTCTTGTTTAAATAATTGCGACAGGACCGATTCCATCCGCCCTAAGTTAATCGTTGGATTCAAAACTTTAGAATCCTTCGTCCCTACTTTTTTAATCCAGAAGCGATCGCTGCCACCTACATATACAGCTTGATTTTCAGCCTCTAAGACCGTAATACAAATACACTCTGTCGGCGACATTAACACTACATCTAGCTCTATAGGTGCTTTTCTAATTTGTAGTATTGGATAATAAAACAATAGATAATTATCTGGCAATGTTTGCAATAGCATACGGAGCAATGAGTCACGCATGAAGCGAGGATCTACATATGATTTTTCCCGTAATGTTGAACTGGCCCATTTCATTTGAAAATGAAAGAACTGATCAATAAACATTCGTTTCAACTCATGGATGGATTGTGGTGCATACACAATTTTAGGTTCAAATGTGAGTGTCGTTTCTTCTTCAGGAATTATATCCTCATCACTGACAAGCTCATTTGATATTTCTACTTCTTCAACATCATCTGTTGTTTCCTTTTGCCGTCCAGCAAACCATTTTTTTATGAAGGTAAAACGTTCTTTTTCCTCGTAAGCCTCCGCTTCCACCTCATTGTCGACATGTTGCCACTCGCTAATATCTTCTCCCAATTCCCACTGTCGCTTAATGCGCTCCCATTGGTTTTTCTTCAAGCGCACAAATTGTGTTGGGTATCTCGCTAAATCAATTTGATAGCGTGAAATGTAATCTTGTAATTTCACCAATTGTGCCATGTAAAGGTCACTCCATTCTTACTCACCATATCTATAGTTCTCTTTTTATCTAGATTGCTTTGGTAGAAAAGAGGCATTGTATTCAATACATCGACAATTATTCTACAAATTTCAATCTGTAAAATTATTCATTACTATCCTTTTTATTTTACATGACGATACCAAACATTACATCCATAAAAAAGAGAACTACCCTTATCGATAGTTCTCTTAAACGGTTCTTTTATTTTGTATTCAAAGAAAGTGGTAATTTCGCCTCAAAAGCTTGTTGCAATTTACGCGTCCATTCACCTGGCACTCCAGTACCGATTTGGTTGCCATCCACATCAATAACAGGAGTAACTTCTGAAGATACAGAGGATACAATAATTTCATCCATTGTTAATAAATCAGCTTTTGTCATTGGTTCTTCAACTACAGGTAAACTAATCTCTTCTGCACATTTTAAAATGACCTGACGAGTAATACCGTTTAAAATGAAGTTATTTGCTGGGTGTGTATAAAGCTTACCGTCTTTAATCCCATAAACATTTGCTGATGAACATTCTGTTACGATATCCCCGCGATGTAAAATTGCTTCGTAGCAGCCCTTTTCAGCTGCCTCTTGTTTTGCTAATACTGCACCAAGTAAGTTTAAAGATTTGATATCACAGCGCAACCAACGAATATCCTCTACAAACGTAGCCTTAACCCCTTTTTCAAAGTTTTCATATGCACGTTCACCAGCTTTCACATTACCCGTTAATACAGCTGGAACACTTGCATCTGGGAAAACGTGATTACGTGAATTGGCACCACGTGTAATTTGGAAATAAACATGCCCTGTATCAAGATTATTTTTTTCAATCAGCTCATGTAATAATTTGTGTAAAACGTCTTTTGTATAAGGAATAACAAGACGAATTTTTTCGGCGCTTGCATAGAAACGATCAATATGCTCTTGTGCTGTAAACATATTTCCGTTATAAACTTTGATTACTTCATAAATACCGTCACCAAATTGATAGCCTCTATCTTCTGGTGATACTACAATGGATCCTTCTTCAACAATTTGATCATTCCATAATGAATATGCCATGTTTTGTTCATCCTTTTCGTCTTTGAGTTATTTTTTTCCTGCAAGTTCAACAATTGCTTCAGCATAAATTGCCGCTGCTTTTACAAGGTTTTCAACGACAACAAACTCATCCGCTCGATGCGCTACATCTGGCTCCCCTGGGAAGAGCATGCCAAATGCCACGCCTTTTTTCATCACACGTGCATACGTCCCACCACCAGTTGATAATAAAGGTGTTTCTGTATCTCCCGTTTGACGTCTATAGATAGCTGCTAATGTCTGGATGAATGGATCATCTTCGCTGACATAATGTGGCTTGGAGTCGTCTTGTATGTCTAGAGAAAACCCTTTTTCTACCGTTAAGCGTTGTGCTGCTGTTATTTTTTCATCGAATGGATAGGAAACTGAATAGCGCATACTAATTACTAAACTGCCGCCTTTATGGACATCATAGCTTACGATCCCTGGATTTAATGTTGTTTGTCCTGACATTGTATCCTCAAACTGCAGATCGAGCTGACTACCATAATGATCCTGATAAAAAACATCTGCAATAAAGTCGACAAATTGTTTACTTGCTTCTGTCGTCAACTCTTGTTGTAAAAATGCTGCAAGATAAACAGCTGCATTGATACCTTTATCTGGTTCCATTGCATGGGCTGCTTTACCTTTGATAGTTATTATATAGCGAGACTCCTCCATTAATAAAGAGCCTTCTAGCTGATTTTTACTTAAAAATGTTTGAAAATTCTGTTCGAATGATGCTGTTACGTGCTGAATTATTGCTTTTGCAAAATCAGGTACCATATTTGGGCGCTTTCCTGCATTAAATAGTAGTAGTTGTTCTTTCGTTGCATCACCCACTTTATTTTGAGAGAACACAAGCTCTGCAATGCCTTTTTCTGCATTGATGAGCGGGAAATCCGCATCTGGTGCAAAACCAATTGTCGGCATTTCCTCCTGTTTAAAATAGTGGTCGACACAGCGGAATCCTGTTTCTTCGTCTGTACCAATAATCATTCGTACTCTTTTTTCTAACGGAATACCTGCATCTTTCACAAGTTTCATGGCCATCCATGCCGCAATCGTAGGCCCTTTATCGTCAATCGCACCACGTGCAAATAATTTACCATCAGCTACTGTGCCGCTGAAAGGAGGGTAAGTCCAATCTGCTTCTTCTCCAATTGGGACAACATCAACATGACATAAAATACCAAGTAAATCTTCACCAGTTCCCATTTCAATATGTCCAGCATAATTATTAACATTTTTCGTGAGCAGGCCTTCATTTTGACCTTTTGCAAGTAACCATTCAAGCGCTTGAAGTGGACCATCTCCAAAAGGTACTTCAGTAGTTATTGTATCCTCATCGAGCACACTATTTATTTGCACAAGCTCCTGTAACTCTTGTATTAATTCGTCTTGCCTTTCTTTTGCAGCTTGTAACCAATCCATACCATGTACCTCCTTCAAAGTATTAACATTATTCTACACCTAACAACATATATGACAATCAGCTTTCTGACAACTATTTTCAGTAACTTCTACTGTCACTACCATATATAGCACGTTTTTCACGTATTCCCACAAAATACAGTATAAATTTTATATATTAATTGTAAATTTCTCTTGCATTCACTAGAAAATTAAGTAGTTTTTCTATATAATAAAGTTATCAGAATAATTGTTCTGACTATAAAATTAGAAAAGGGGATGTCTAAGGCAGCTACTTATTAGCCTAAGTGCACTCCGCACATATTGTCGTCCGCTAGTCTTTGCCAAGAGAATTAAGATGAAGGAGTGGTTCATTTAATGAAACCAACTACTGATCGAATGCTTAATCGTATTAAAGACGTGTACATGTTTATTTTAGACAAAGGAACCGTGTCTACACAGGATTTAGTCGAAGAGTTTAGTATCACTCCTCGCACCGTTCAAAGAGATTTGAACGTGTTAGCCTTTAACGATTTGGTGACGAGTCCAAGTCGAGGCAGATGGACAACGACGAAGAAAAAAGTAAAATTAACGTCTTAGTTTTACGTTTTGTACGTAAAGCATTGTGTATGGAAAAAGAATGACCTTTCGTCGGGGTCATTCTTTTTTGTCGTTAGAAGATTTTTAGATTTTTTTCCCACTTTGCTTACTGACTTCTCCAGCTTGCTTTCTGTGTAAAGTAATTATTTACATCACTTTTTTAGTCATCTATCTATGCAAAGCAATGATTTTTATCTTACTTCCATTCATCTATATAAAACGATTATTTACATTGCTCCTTTACCCTTCAATCTAAGCTTCACATCTTAGCATAGCAACATAAAACTGCGCGCCATTATCTGCTCTGTGCTCTTTCAAGATTATTTTAACTATTTACAGTTGCTTAACAATCCGTTAAACTCGAAACATTCTAAATGTTGAGAGGAGGATTTTATATGACTTTGTCAAAGTTGTTTCATCCATTAGTTTGGATTATTTTAGGTGGAACAATTTTTACACGTATTGCAAGCTTTATGGCAATGCCTTTTTTAGCTATTTATTTACATAATGAAATTCAAGCCTCTCCCTTACAAATTGGATTGACAATTGGTATCGCGCCGCTCATTTCCACAGTAGGTGGATTTTTCGGGGGTTATTTAACAGATCGCTTTGGTAGAAAAAGCGTTATTCTATTAACAATTATCGTTTGGAGTCTTGTGTTCTTTGGCTTCGCCACAGTTCATGCTGTTTGGCTTTTTATTCTATTCAATGCTTTGAATGGACTTTGTCGATCATTTTTTGAACCTTCCACACAGGCATTGATGATTGATTTTACACCTGCCGATAAACGAAAAAGACTATTTTCCTTACGTTATACAGCCATTAATATTGCAGCAGTTATTGGTCCAATTATTGGCGTGTATATCTCACAGCTATCCAGTCCAAGTATCCCTTTTATGCTGACAGGGATGATGTATATTATTTACGCAGTCTTTTTATTTTTTGTGTTAAATCGCTATCAAATGCAGCAACCCAAAGCGGTTACACAAACAAAAATACTCAGTACATTCACGATTCTTTTGACAAATCGTGTGCTGCTTAGCTTCATTTTGGGTGCCATTTTAATCAATATTGGTTACTCGCAATTTGACTCAACGCTACCACAAATTATCGAATTAAAAATTGATGAAGGTGCGAAACTTTATTCGTTATTAATCTCTCTCAATGCAGCAGTTGTGTTATTACTACAATTACCTATTAGTATAGTATCAGAGCGCTTTTCATCTACAGCAACATTATTAGTAGGTGTACTGTTCTTTGCTATTGGATTATGTATGTTTGGATTCTCCAATAATTATACGCTCTATATCATTGCCATGATTATTTTTACCATAGGTGAAATCTTTGCCTTCCCTACAATGAATGTCATGATTGATGAAATTGCGCCAGATACTCAAAAGGCAACCTATTTAGGTGCTGCACAATTTAAAAATTTAGGTGGCTTTATTGGCCCAATAATAGGCGGTTGGCTCTTGACTCATTATATGAACGCTATGTTTCCAGTCATCGCTGTTCTTGTTTTATGTAGTTGTATCTTTTATAGAACAAAAATAGCTGCTCATTAATAAACGCCCCATTGCTATCAAAATAGCTAATTATGCTATCGATAGAATGGGGCGTTTTTTAACTAATATAATCCTCGTCAGCAGCGACCTCTGCAAAACTAGAATATTGATCCTTACCAGCATTTTTGGATTGATAAAGCGCTTTATCGGCCCGTTCAAATAAGCTCATTTCTGTATCCTCAGCATGATTATAAATGGCTCCGCCCATGCTCACAGACAACACAGACCATTTCTCGCTAGCTTGGCCATCATATCTAACTGATCTTATTTGAGTCAAAATGTCCTCTGCCATGTGCTGCATCTGTTCCTCTGTTGTATCGTATAAAACAATGGCAAATTCATCCCCACCGAAGCGTACGACAAAACCACTTTGTTTCACAACATGCTTTAAAATTTTCGCTGTTTCAATGAGGATATGATCTCCTTCTACATGACCAAATTGATCGTTTACTTGTTTAAAGTTATCTAAATCAATTAACAATAAACCTGGCACATTCAATTTTCTTTTTCTTAATAAATTATCAATTTTCCTAATATATGTAGCACGGTTAAAGACACCAGTTAACGGATCGAAGGTAGCTAGGTGTATTGTTTTAGATAAAATTTTATTAATAACTAACAGCATAATAAAGGATGTTAGTAGGGCAATAGACAGTAGAATCCAAAATTGTTTCGTATTTTTTTGGAGAGCTTCCATTTTAGTGAAATTGATAAATTTCACATAGACAATTCTTTTGGATGACTCCCCTCTCACTGTCTCTGCTTCATAGGGCAGAAAACGATGTGTTTCTATATAACCATTGTCTAAAGCCTTTTCATACTCAACTGGCTCCATTGTTTTCTTTGCTAGCTCGAAGTATTCTTGAAATTGCTTAGATTGCTCCTGTACAGTGATTCTCTTCGATCTCGAATCATTAAAGAAAACGCCACCTGCATTAATAGCTTGCACATCCACTAAATCAATATACTTACCTATTAAGTACTGTGCAGTTTTCTCAAAATTAAAGGTTTGGAAGACAGGATCATTTAGTAGGTCTATACCTAACTCGAGCAAATATTTCTTATCATGTGTTGCCAGATAGCCAAATTTCCGATATTCACCTGTTGATGTTGAAATATCGAGTCCATCTGTAAAAAATTCGCCACTAGCGCGCCGTTCATCTAATAAAGCAGAAAAACGTTGACAGCAAAGCGAGAAATCCAAGCCAATATCTTTGACAAAAGTTGTGTAAACTACTGTATTTGATTGATCCACTATGTAAATATCCATACCATGTTTCTTTTTCATTTGCTGCAAATCCCAAGTAGCTACATTAGGGTTTTCATGGTAATAGTTTTTTAGCTGTCTAAGCTCCTGTTCCATTTTGTCTGAAATATTATTATCAAAATAAAAATGGGCATCATCGACAGTTTGCATATCTGTCAAAATATGATTTTCAATTAATATTTTATTCATGCTCACTTGCTTTTCTATCTCTGTTACCAGTATTTGTCGGTTCACATATGAAATAACAGCAACAAGTATGACTGCAAATGCTATTAGAGATAGTAATAATTTAATACGCAGGTTCTTCATTTAATTGTCCTCTACTTATTTTATACCATCGTCTTTTGGGGAATATTTCAAAATATGATACATTCTATGACTATATCACAATAACTCATTTCATATTATACAGTTACAGTCATATTACTGTATATAAAAATCCCCGATGCTATGTGATGCATCGAGGAATAATATGTTTAATGATTGTTTTGTAGACCGTTTAGCTCTTCAGCAGTGAGCTCACGATATTCACCTAACGCTAGATTTTCATCTAATTTCAGGCTTCCCATGGAAATACGCTTTAAATATGTTACACGTTTTCCTACAGCCTCAAACATTCGCTTTACCTGATGAAACTTGCCTTCTTGAATCGTTAGCTCTATTTCAGATTGCTGTGCAGACTTTAAGATCACAAGCTTTCCAGGCTTTGTAACATAGCCATCATCTAGCTCAACACCATTTGCAAATTTCTCGGCATCTTCTTCTGTCACAACGCCTTCAATCTGTGCGTAATAAACTTTTGGCACATGCTTTTTGGGAGACAATAAATTATGAGCTAATTGACCATCGTTTGTTAATAAGAGCAATCCTTCTGTGTCTTTATCTAATCGACCAACAGGAAACGGTTGAAAATGCTGGTGTAATGGCTCTAATAAATCAATGACTGTTTCATCTCTTAAATCTTCAGTGGCAGAAATAACACCAGGCGGTTTATTCATTATAAAATAAACAAATTCTGTATAAACAACGCGCTCTCCAAACACTGATACAATTTGCTTTTCTGGGTCTACGTGTAAAGCTGCATCCTTGACATAATCACCATCTACTGTGACTGCTTTTTGCTTTAATAGCTGCTTTACTTCCTTACGAGAGCCGTACCCCATATTTGCTAGTAATTTATCTAAACGCATCGTTCCACTCCTATTTCAATCCCAGTTTACTCATAATACGGGTTAATCGTTCACCTAATAGCTTTTGGGCTAAACCTAGGCGTAATGATAAAAAGCCATAAACAGCCGCACCAACACCCGCACAAATAATTGAGAATAGTAATGCTGAGAATTTACTATCAACTGGTCCCATTAGTAATTCCAATAATTTATGCACAATCAGCACGCTAATGGCCATCGCCATTGTCAATAAAGCAATTAGCATGACACGACGCACAACCATTTCTGATCGATAATTCAACGTTTTTCGTAAAACAAGCATATTAATGATAATCGAAACACTGTAGCCAATAGCTGTAGCTACTATAGCACCATCAGCCTCTAACCAGCGAATTAAAGGAATATTTAATGCTAGCTTTACGAAAATTCCAGATAATAAGCTAAAAACAATCCACTTTTGAAAATCAATTCCTTGAAGTAAGGCTGCTGTGACTTGGAATAACGCAAATAAAATCGCAACAGGTGCATAATGCGCTAAAATGGTTGCTCCCATTTCGCTTTCTGAATAAAGCATAAAATAAATTTCATTGGCTAATAGAGAAATACCAACCACAGCTGGCAATGTAATAAAAATTAAAATTTGATAGGTTTTATCCATTGCATGGCGGAGCGCTAAATACTCCCCCTGTGTAAAATATTTTGTAATTGTTGGTACAAGCGCCATCGAAAATCCAGTCGCTAGCATAACAGGGATAATAACAACTTTATGTGTCATAAAGTTAATCATCGATAAATAAGTATCTGTTACTTCTGCTAAACCAATGGACGTCATTGCTCCATTAAACGTAAGCATGTCGACTAATTGGAACAACGGATTCGCCACCCCTACAAACACCATTGGGATGGAATAGGTAATCACTTCTTTATAAATATTGGACATTGGTAGCTGTGTGGAAGTCACACTTTGGCTGCGTAATAAGTTAAATTCAGGCTGATATTTTTTCCAGTAATAATAAAGAACACCTAATCCACCGATTGCCCCGATAAATGCAGCAAACACAGCAAAGGAGATGGCTGTCTCTGGTTTTCCTTTAAACACAATCACCACTAGGAACGACCCACCAAGTAACACAACAATCCGCACAATTTGTTCCACCAATTGTGAAACGGCAGTAGGCTCCATTTTGTCGTAGCCTTGGAAGAAGCCCCGCCATAGACTCATAAATGGCACTACGATTAAGGCAAAACTAACCCATCGTATTACTGAGGCAATTTGTTCAACTGTAAAGACCTGTTCCTCACTCTTAATAACTAGCCCTGCAATTGGCGTAGCAAGTAGAAAGAGGGCAATAAATGCTGCAAAGCCAGTCATCATCATAATAAGAATGCCAGATTTCATCAGCTTGCGCCCCGATTGATAATCTCCCATTGCATTATATTTGGATACAAATTTAGAGACGGCTATTGGCGCACCTGAAATGGCGATTGCCAGCATAATTGAATAGGGAATATATGCATATTGGTAAAGCGCAATGTTCTTCTCGCCAACAATTGCATAAAACGGAAAAATATAAATTAATCCGAGTACCTTCGATAAAAACATCCCCATTGTTAATATCGCAGTACCTTTCATTAAATTGGACATCATACCCATCCATTCATTGTAAAATCAATATTATTATCGTAACACTTCAAAGGATACTTATAAAACTTTTTCGTTTTAAAACAAACGATATGCAAGCGCTGTCACTCTAAGAGCAATAAAGTAAACCAACTGTAATCTTAACATATTTATAGGAAATGAGACGCATAAAAACACCAAAAAGTTCATTCATAAAGAAACTTGATGAAAAAAGGCCTTAAAATAATCGGTGAGGAATTGAACATCCCCACCGATTAGGTATTTCTTATACCATGTCCACAAAGAACTTTTTATACCATACTAGGAATACATAAACTGTCCAAATATAACGACCGCGATTTGCTTTCCCTTCGTAGTGCTCATCTAGATAGCCAACTAATTGTTTTGTATCAAAAAATTCATTTGCAAAGTCAGTTGTAAACATTTCTTTTACCATACTGTAATACTTTTCTTCACGTAACCAGTGGCGAATTGGCACTGGGAATCCGAGTTTCGGACGCTTTGCCCATTCTTCTGGCAATTCCTGATGCGCAGCTTGACGTAGAACATATTTTGTATCGATATCATTCACACGGTATCTTGAAGGAATATTTTTCGCTAATTCCATTACTTCTTTATCTAAAAATGGTACACGTAATTCAATTGAGTGTGCCATACTCATTTTATCTGCCTTTAATAAAATATCACCAGGCATCCAAAGATTTAGATCTAGATACTGCATTTTAGTCACATCATCATCGCCAGGTACTTCATCATAAATACGTTTTGTAATCGATTTTACAGATGGGGCATTTTTATAAGCTGGCTTTAAAACATTAATAGCATCCACTTCATCCCAAACTACCGCTTCCCCAATAAAACGCTCTTCTACTGTTTGAGCACCTTTAATAAGGAAATTCGTGTATTGATTTTTCGGTAGGGATTCTGCCATTCCACGTAATGTTTTACGAAGACCTAATGGTAATTTTTCGTATTTTTGCATTCTTCCTGAGTTTTGATACCAAGCATACCCACCAAAAATTTCATCAGCACCTTCACCTGATAAGACAACCGTTACATCTTTTGAAGCAAGCTCCGAAAGGAAGTAAAGTGGCACTGAAGATGGATTGGATTGTGGTTCATCCATATGCCATTGAATTTTAGGTAGCGCTTCAAAGCACTCATCTGCGGTAATGTATCTACGTTCATTTTGAATATTCAACGTATCTGATAAATCTTTTGCAAGATTTGTCTCATTGAACATATCTTCATAGTCCGCAAACCCGACTGAGAAGGATTTATCTGGGCGTAATAAAGACGTAATATAACTAGAGTCAATACCACCCGATAAGAATGAACCAACTTTTACATCACTGATTTGATGAGCCTCTACAGATTCTTTAACAGTTGAACGAATTTCTTCAATATATTTTTCGATTGGTGCTTCTTTTGCATGGAATTTTTTATCCCAATATTGCACGATTTGCTTTTGTCCATTTTGAATCAGCATATAGTGTGCTGGTGGTAATTTAAAGACACCTTTAAAGAATGTTTCATCCATAGATGAATACTGGAATGTTAAATAGGGGCGAAGTGCCTGTTTATTTAACTCTTTAATAAATGATGGGTGTGGTAAAAATGATTTAATCTCAGAGCCAAAAATAAACGTACCGTCTGTTGTATGCTCAGAGTAATACAATGGTTTGATTCCAAAGCCATCGCGCGCAATGAACTGTAAATCATTCTTTTTATCCCAAATACAGAAGGCAAACATCCCACGCAGTTTCTTCACAAAATCTACGCCATATTCTACATAGCCATAAATAATGACTTCACTATCTGACTGCGTTTTAAACGTATGACCTTTTTCAATTAAATCTGCACGCAGCTCTTGGAAGTTAAAAATCTCTCCATTAAATACAAGCACAATATTGCCGTCTTCACTATATAATGGTTGATTCGCTACGTCTGATAAGTCAATAATACTTAATCGACGGAAACCTAACGTTACTTTATCGTCACTATGAATACCGCCGCTATCCGGTCCGCGGTGAATAATTGTATTCATCATATTTTCTATCGTCTGATGATGATCAATCACATTTGTTCCATTAATATAACCTATAAATCCGCACATTCTATTTTTCACCTCATAATTTAGTGCATAACCTTTACCATAATAGCACGAAAAGACATTCATTTCATGCTGACAATGCTAATAAAGGAAAACTTTCATTCATCCAATTGTATAACAAAGAATATTGTGTTTCATTCTACTGTATAAGCTCTTCATCCCAAAAGAAGAGATAAAGAATTATAAAACACTTTTCTATTATTTTCAATGTCAAAGAAAGTCCCTCTCTATATAGACTTCATGTATAATAGGAAAGATTCCTAATTTGAACAGAAAGTGAGTTTCTAACTATGTATGATGTAATCGTGATTGGTGGTGGCCCATCTGGTTTAATGGCGGCGATTGCTGCTGGAGAGCGCAAAAAGAAGGTGTTATTGTTAGAAAAAGGCACAAAACTAGGCAAGAAATTGGCCATTTCTGGCGGAGGACGCTGTAATGTTACAAATCGTTTGCCTATTGAAGAAATTGTGAAGCATATACCCGGTAATGGCCGTTTTCTCTATAGTCCATTTACCGTTTATAATAATGAAGATATAATTGCATTTTTTGAAGGGCTTGGTGTCGCCCTAAAGGAAGAGGACCACGGTAGAATGTTCCCTGTATCCAATCGCGCACAAGATGTCGTTGATGCGCTGATTAGACAGCTACAACGTCTTCATATTGAAGTTCGTTTACACACAGCTGTCAGTAAGCTTCTAATGGATGAAGATAAAATTTTGGGTGTACGTCTTGCTGACGGCACCGAAGTCCGTAGTCAAGCAGTCGTTGTAGCCGTTGGGGGTAAGGCGGTTCCACAAACAGGCTCAACAGGTGATGGCTATCCTTGGGCTGAACGTGCGGGTCATACAATCACAACCTTATTCCCAACAGAAGTCCCTGTTATTTCAAAAGAAGATTTTATTCAAGCACGTGAGCTACAAGGACTAGCATTGCGTGATGTTGCTGTCTCCGTGCTCAATAAAAAAGGCAAGACACTCGTCACCCATCAAATGGATATGCTCTTTACCCATTTTGGTTTAAGTGGTCCTGCTATTTTGCGTTGTAGTCAATTCGTTGTGAAAGAATTAATGAAAACAGGCTATGAGCCCGTGACAATGCGTATTCAAACACTGGTACATTATAATGAAGAAACATGTCTACAATATTTAAATAAATTAATAAAAGAAGATCCGAAAAAGGCTGTGAAAAATGTTTGGAAAGGCATAGCACCTGAAAGATGGCTCTTGTTCTTATGTGAGCGATCACACATTGATGTTCAATTGACAGGCGCTGAATTATCCCAAGAGAAAATTCGTCAGCTAGCACGTTTACTAGTAAACTTCACGTTAACAGTGAGTGGCACACAGTCACTTGATAAGGCATTTGTAACAGGTGGCGGTGTCTCTGTAAAAGAAATCGAGCCAAAAACAATGGCCTCAAAGAAAAAAGAGGGACTGTTCTTTTGTGGAGAAATTCTTGATATTCATGGCTATACAGGCGGCTATAACATCACTTCAGCCCTCGTAACGGGACGTATTGCAGGAATGCATGCGGCATTATAATAGAAGAAAAAGCGTGTCCGTGGAACAACGGACACGCTTTTTTAGCTTTCACTAGACATATAAACTTCTTCAAATGGTTGGATAATAACAAAGCCCTCACCAGAAAACGCCATCTGGATGGATTCTCCACTGCCTCGGCCGATAAATGTACGGAAGCTAATATCTGTTTTAAATTCAGGTGTTAAGTTGCCTGACCATGCGACAGTAGCATGCGGATCAGTGTATACTGTTTCACCTGGTTTCACTAATAATGTCAGTGGTTCAAAATGAGTTGTAATCGCAACCTTCCCTGTTCCTTGAAGGGTTACATTAAATAAACCACCTGACATGATGCCAGCCATTTTACGCATCAAACGTATATCCCATTCGATGCTAGGCTCAAAGGCAAGTAAATCATTGCCATTGACACAAATACTGTCGTTTTTCAAATCAAAAACAGTTACTTTCTTTCCTTGGTCCGCTAAATAGAGTCTGCCCTTTCCACTAGCTTTCATCAATTGCGTACCTTCACCCGTTAAAGCCTTTTTAAACATTTTGCCAAAACCATGCTCCAAGACGCGCTCACGTTCAAATTTAATATCACCTGTATAAGAAATCATAGCGCCCATTTTTGACCACACTTCACCGTTTAGATTAACCTCTAATACACGTTCAGTTTCCAATTCAAAATAATCATTCTCATTATCGTCCTGCTGTGTTTTATGAACAAATTCATCTAAAGAAAATTTCCCCATGATTGATCCCTCCCTAATTACTTTATATACGTTGTTCTTTGAGAAAAGATTCAATTTTTAATAGTTTGTTCCTCATCATGAATTTCGTTACAAAATTTCTCTTTTAATTACGAAATCACTTTATTTCCAGTAATGTTATTGACATCAGACATGTACTGTTATACATTAAACAAAGAAATTACAATTGTTATATAACAAACACTTCAAAAAAATAACTATATAAGTGCCATCCACGAAATGACACCTATATAGTAAATTGAAAGTTCATATTATTGTGTAGCAGATACATCTCCAACATTTTGCGCTGCTTTTAAAGCTGTTTGCTTACGTACATCTGCACGTAACGTTAAGGAAATAATCAACGAAGCTGCGATTAAACCTGCGAATACATAGAATACAGGAATATAGCTTCCATACGCATTTTTGATTGCACTTACTAACAATGGTCCAAAAACTCCACCCAATGACCACGTTGTTAATAAATAACCATGAATCACACCAAGTTGCTTTGTGCCAAATAAATCACTTGCAAATGCAGGTAGATTTGAGAACCCACCACCATAGCAACTAACAACTAGGAAGATAAGTGCTTGGAAAATAATTACGTTAGTTGTATGTGGTAAAACGATAAAGGTGATTAGCTGTGCAGTAAAGAAAATAACGAAAACGTTAGAACGACCGATATAATCAGACACAGCGGCCCAGATTAAACGACCACCACCATTAAATAACCCCATAATTCCTACCATTGCGGCAGCACCTGCTACTGATAGACCGACAATTTCCTGTGCCATTGGTGAAGCAACAGAAATCATCATAATCCCTGCTGTTACATTAACTAAATGCATGGACCAAAGCATCCAGAAGTGCTTTGTTTTAACAGCTTCTCGTGCTGACATAACAGCTAAATCTTTCTTAACTACGTCCTTACCATTATTGGCAGCTGCTTTCATATTAGCAGGCATATAACCTGGCTTAGGTGGTGCTATATATGAAGCCCCTAAAATCATTAACGTGAAGTAACTTGCCCCTAGAATAAAGTATGTTGTAGAAATGCCAACTGCCTCCATTAAGTTGGCTGCGACTGGTGCTGTAATAAGTGCACCCGATCCAAAACCAAGTACGGCCATACCTGTTGCTAGACCACGACGGTCTGGGAACCATTTTACAAGTGTTGATACAGGTGCAATATAGCCAATCCCCATTCCTAATCCACTAAGAACACCATATGTTAACCAATACATAACAACAGAATCCATTGAAATGGCTACACCAGCACCAGCTTGTCCTGCTCCAAATAAGACAGCTGCTACCATAGCCGATTTACGTGGTCCCATTTTTTCTACTAAACTACCAAATAATGCAGCTGAGAAACCAGCTAATCCCATCATAATGGTAAAGGCAATCGTTACCTTTGTTTCACTCCATCCCATTTCTGTGACAATCGGTAGCTTGTATACACTGTATGCATAGGCCCCACCGATTGAAAGGTGAATAGCGATTGCAGATAATGCAATTAACCATCTATTTTTATTCATAAATTCTCATTTCTCCCCTCTTTTGCTACCTGTGAAAATTCTATGAACGTCCATGTAAAACAATTTACCACTTAGAATTATTCAAATGCAAGATGTTTTTCTAAAAAATATTATTTCTCCAAAAAGTTTTTCATTCTTTTCTTAAAAATTAAAATCAAACAAACCTTACAGCCTCTAAGAAAAATGAAGTTTTACAAACTAAAAAATCTACATATACTAGATTTTATTATTTTTCTACTCTACTTTATCGTTATATATTAATTATTCTTGAATAATTATTTTTGTGTATATATTCACATACTGTTTATGAATAAAATCTTGATTAGAATATTAATTCTATTATTTATCTACAGAAAGAACGTTTTCTTTAGTTTATTTACGCTAGAATTTTTAAGAACAGAAGAGAAATTCGAAACTATTTTCTACAAGATTTTCACTTTTATATGTATGAATGAAAAGCTGATTCCCGTCTTTTATTTCCATATTTTTTATTTTATTTAAAAAATCAACAATACAATCAATGTATATTTCAAATTATTTATTGAAAGTGAAATATTTTTTATTATTCAAATATATATATTAGAGTGCAATTTTCTGGCATATGAACGCCACTACAACAATATAAATCATATTTATCATTTGTTTTGTTATACTACACAATAAAAAAAATACTCTTCAACAAATCTTGTATTACAACAGCTTTGTTATTTATGGTAATTTAGTATAAACTAAGAATTTTTAGTAGGTTTTAAGGTAAACATGCTTATTTTGTAGAATTGGGGGGATGAATGTATAAAAGAAAGCTAATAGCTATCGCTCTTTTATATGTCTATGAAAAATATATCTTTACGTCTAAAAATGTTTATTTTTTCATTTATTATTGTCCTTTTTTCTATAGCAACAAGTGGTGCTATCATGATCCATAACCTTTCGGGTGCATTTGAGAAAGAATTTGGAGCACGAGCCATTGCTATCGCGAGAACCGTTTCACAACTGACAGATGTACAAAATAATGTTGGGAAACCGAATGGATTTGAAGTTATTCAACCCATTGCAGAGAGAATTCGTTTAACAACTGATGTTGATTATATCGTGATTATTGATATGAAGAAAATCCGCTATTCTCACCCTTCTGAGAGCAAACTTGGCACAGTTTTTGAGGGTGGAGACGAAATAGAAGCTTTTTCACAGCATGAATACATATCAAAAGCTCAGGGAGTGCTTGGCTATTCCATCCGTGCATTCGTTCCTATAATGAATGAAGAAGGTACACAACAAGTTGGTGTTATTACAGTTGGGTTACTCACCCCAAAATGGTACAACCTACTAGATGAATATCAATTTGATATATTGATTTCTCTTTTTTGGGGACTAGCTATTGGATTAGGTGGTTCAGTCTGGGTGGCTAATCACCTAAAGCGTCAAACATTTAATTTAGAGCCATACGAAATCGCTCGCTTAGTGGAAGAGCGATCTGGCATTATACAGGCAATGGATATTGGTATATTAGCAACCGACGAAAGCGGTAATGTATCATTTATTAACCGCCTCGCAAGGCAATATACTCATTTCTTTGAACAAAGAATTTCTCGCAAAGAATTATTTAATGGGACATGGCTTGCGGAAGACATTTTACAGCAGCATGAAATATATAGACCTTTACTTATACATGACCAGATGTATTTAGTACGCACCTTCCCTATTCGAATTTTAGATCAAAATGCCGGATACCTTATAATGTTAACGGATCGTAAAGAGGCAAATATGTTAGCTGAAGAATTAACAGGGATTAAAATGCTTGTGGATTCCTTACGAGCTCAACAGCATGAATATATGAACCGTTTACATAGTATTGCAGGATTAATTCAACTAGATCGTAATGATGAAGCTCTGAGTCTTATTATTGATGAAATTACGGATGAAGAGGAAATTATACAAAATTTACATGATAAAATACTTGATTACTCGATACAAGGTTTACTACTTGGGAAGTACTCGCGAGCAAAAGAACTCGGCGTGGAACTGACCATTGATGATGATTCAAAGCTAGACGATATTATGAGCGGTTTTTCTAGTGGTGATTTGGTAACTATAATTGGAAATTTGCTTGATAACGCGATGGAAGCATGCTTTGAGTGTACGTATAAAGATGTACGATTAACGTTAATTGGCGATAAGCATTATCTATATATAGAAGTACAGGATAGTGGCATGGGGATAATAGGTTTACCGCAACGAATTTTCGAATATGGTTTTACTACCAAACAAAAGGAAGGACATGGTATTGGCCTTGCACTTGTTAAACAAATTGTAGAATCTAATAACGGAAATATACAAGTGGAATCAACGGTCAATATTGGTACAAATATTACTATTGAGGTAGGGGTGATAGAAGATCAATGAGTAACATTTCAGTTTTTATTGTAGAAGATGATCCAATGGTGCTTGAAATAAATAAAGGTTTTTTAAATAAAATGGTTGGTTTTCAGCTTGTAGGCGAATCTATCACTGGTCGTGATGCTTACGAAAAAATTAAAGTGAAAAAACCAGATTTAATTTTACTAGACATGTTTTTACCAGATATGACCGGTATGGATTTATTTTTAAAACTCCGTTCAGAAAGGATTCCCTCAGATATTATTCTGATAACTGCTGCGCGAGATGCACCGACTGTTCAAGAGGCTTTACGATTTGGTGCAAGCGATTATCTCATTAAGCCCTTTCGCTTCGAACGTTTTGAAAAAGCTTTACAGCAATATAAAAATAGCTCTAAATTGTTTACTAATTGCACAGCCTTAAATCAAGAGGATATTGATAGTTGGCTAGGTATACAACAAGAGTCAAATGAATTACCTAAAGGCTTAAACAATTTAACGATGAAACAAATATTAGATTATTTAACAACATATCGAGTAGCTATAACCTCCGAGCAGCTGGCTCAAAATGTTGGAATGGCAAGGGTCACAGTTAGGAAATATTTAGATTTTTTAGCAACTAAAGGAACCGTTAGCATTGAACTACAATATGGAACAGTTGGACGACCAACGAAATATTATTCCATAAAATAGTTAAGCATAAATAGTTATTAAAATAAAAACTCATATAGAATCTGCTATTTTTCTTATTATGCATAGGTTTATGATGCTTTACTATGCACATTAATAAAAGAAAAGTAAGCAGATTCTTTTTTCTCTAGCAATTATCTTGTATTATAACAATTTATCAATATAACTAATTGTTATATACCATAAATACCAAAATGTTCATTAAAACCATAATATTGAATATTTATTCGTATAAAATACAATAGAAAGCGTTCACATCTTATACAGTTAGGAGTGAATTAACATGTGGCGTAACCCTATAAAAGTACTTTTCTTAAACTTATGTTTTTTAACCATCCTCATAGGTTGTCAACAGCAGACCTATCCAACTGACAATGAGCAATTAAGTCATGAAGAACAAATTGTCATTCGTTTTTCACATGTTGTTGGTGAAAACACACCTAAAGGAATGGCAGCAATTAAATTTGCAGAGCTTATTAAGGAACGAAGTAATGGTCATGTAGAAATTCAAGTTTTCCCGAATGGCGTACTGTACAAGGATGGTGAGGAGATGAATGCTCTTTTAAGAGGAGATATTCAGATGATTGCCCCTGCCATTTCAAAAATTACTACGTTTGTACCCGAATGGTCTGTCATGGATTTACCTTATGCATTTAAAAATGCACAAGAAGTTCATACATATGTTGAAAGCGAAGTTGGACAATCATTAATGAAGAGATTAAATAAACACAATCTAATCTCGATGGGCGTATGGGATAGTGGCTTTAAACAGTTAAGTAATAGTATTCGTCCCATCCAAAACTTAACTGATCTACAAGGTTTACGCATGAGAATAATGCCAAGTGATATTTTAGCAGAGCAATTTTCCATTGCCGGTGCCTATCCTAGACGAATTGATTTTAATACGGTCTTCCATCAACTACAAAAAGGCAATGTTGATGGGCAAGAAAATACGCTCACTAATATTACAAGCAAAAATCTACATTCACTTCAAGATTACTTAACTATTAGTAATCATGGTTATCTAGGCTATTTGTTATTAATGAATAATGAATTTTGGAATTCCCTCCCTAAAAATGTACAGGAGCTTTTGATTGATACTCTTGAGGAAGTACAAAAATGGGAGTGGCAACAAGCAGAGAATTTAAGTACGGAAAGACTTCAGGAAATGGAAGCATGTCAATGCATACAAATTCATTATTTAACGGAGGAAGAAATAGAGGATTGGGAGAACGCCTTTAAACCTGTATACGACTATTATGCAGAAAATTATGGTTTTAAATATATTGAGGCACTTCCTAAAAATCAATTTCATTAACTAGGGTTTAAAAGGTTGCCCTTTTAACTATAAATATAAATTTTAGGGGGATATAGAATGAAAAAATGGCTTTTCATGTCATTCATGGCTTTGCTTTTACTAGTACTTGCGGCTTGTGGTGGCGACAAAAAAGAAGCAGCTTCTGCTCCAGCAGCTGAGGGAGATGGTGGCTACACCAAAGAAAAACCTCTTGTTATTAAATTCTCTCATGTAACTTCAATTGATAGTGTTAAAGGTAAAGCAGCTGAGGCATTTGCAAAACTAGTGGATGAAAAAACAGAAGGTAAAGTGAAAGTTGAGGTTTATCCATCCTCACAATTATATGGAGATAATGATGAATTAGATGCCTTAGTATCAGGAAATGTGCATATGATTGCTCCTTCTGTAACGAAAATGGTAAAAATCGATCCTCGTTGGCAATATGTTGATATGCCATACCTTTTTGAAAATCAAGAGCATGCTCGTAAGTTCTTTAATTCAGATGTTGCAAAACTGATTCTAGAATCAGACCAACTAGCAGCTAACGATATTAAAGGTCTCGTGTTCTGGGAAAATGGCTTTAAACACTTTTCCAATAACAAACACCCACTTGTGACAGTGGACGATTTTAAAGGACTAAAATTCAGAGCACAAGCAGGTAAAGTTTTAGAATCGCAGTTTAAAGCTTTGAATGCTGGTTCTGCGACCATTGCATTTGGTGAAACGTACGCTGCCTTACAACAAGGAACAGTAGATGGACAAGAAAACACATTTAATAACTTTGATACTCAAAAATATCAAGAAGTTCAAAAATACTTCTCCGTATCTGAACATGGTCGTCTAGACTATGCTATCTTTGTAAATAAAACATTCTGGGAAAAAATACCTTCAGAGCTATTGACAGCAGTTGAAGAATCATTAAATGAGGCAACAACGTTAGCTTGGGATTTAGCTGCGGAAGAAAACGAAAAATCATTCGAAAACATTAAAAACTCTGGTATTGAAGTCATTGAGCTATCAGATGCTGAAAAAGAAGCCATCAAAAAACAACTGGAACCAGTTTATGAAGAGTTTACTGATGTTATCACAGAAGAACTAATTAATGGTATTCGTGATTTAAAATAAACATGGTTCTTAAAAAACTTACTATTCCAACAATTAGTTGATGTAAGGAATAGGAAATCGCAACAATTTCTTGGCTATTCTTTGTTAGGAAGTTGCCCGTAGTAGTGAGTTATCGTCAATATCAATAATTTTATTAGTATATCGCTTACTTACAAACGGGTGCTAAGAAGCTCACTTCAAACTGCAACATTTACAGTGGGAATAAAAGCACCCGTTTTTAACTTTAAATAAAGGAGGCATCAACATGAAGACCGTTTATAAAATATGGGGCTACTTAGAAGAAATTCTTGCTGGAATTTTTTTCGTAGCAGGTGTTGTACTCATTTTTTATGGGGTTATTATGCGCTACATATTCAATGAACCACAAGCATGGGTAGAGGAATTAGCACGCTATTCTATAATTTGGGGTACATTTTTGGGGTTTGGCTTAGCTCTTCGCCACAATCAGCATATACAGGTGGATATTCTATATGACAAGTTAAAGCCATCGAAAAAACGTCTATTGGATTTAGTAGCAACAGGCTTGAGCATCGCCTTTTGCTTAATTTACACGTACTATGGTTTTGTTTTAGTGGAAAATCGCTATACATCTGGTATGGTTTCACTTGATATCGGGATCCCAATGTGGATTGTATATCTAGTCCTACCTCTTTCAGGTATTTTATTTTTACTAAGATTCGTAGAACGATTAGTTAATATTCTACGAGGAAAGGATGAAGAATATGCTAATCCTCTTACTTAGTTTCTTTTTGCTATTATTTCTACGAGTACCTGTTGCTATTAGCTTAGCACTATCAACAATTCTAGTTTTCTTCCAAATAGATTTTAATATGAATATGATTCCACAGCGCATTTTCACTGCATTAGATTCCTTCCCTATGATGGCCATCCCAGGATTCGTGCTGGCTGGCGTATTAATGGCGCGCGGTGGGATATCCAAATATTTAATTGAAGCTTTACGTGCATGGATTGGTCACCTGCCAGGTGGTCTTGCAGTTGTTACAATTGTTGCCTGTGCTATTTTTGCCGCTATTTCAGGCTCTTCACCTGCCACAGCAGCAGCAATCGGCTCTATTATGATCCCAGCAATGATTTCAGCAGGCTATAAAAAACGTTATTCCATGGGACTTGTAGCAGCAGGTGGTACATTAGGAATTTTAATTCCACCGAGTGTTCCATTAATTATTTATGGTATCACCTCAGAGCAATCAATTGGTGAATTATTTATGGCTGGGGTTCTTCCTGGATTAGCTTTAACAGGAATTTTAATTATTGCTGCCATCTTTTATGCGAAACGCAATGGATTTAATGGAGATCAACCAGCTTCTTGGGAAGAACGTGGGCGTAAATCTTTAAAAGCCATTTGGGGAGCATTTTTACCTTTTTTAATTTTAGGAACAATCTATTCAGGAGTTGTGACACCAACTGAATCAGCGGTAATTGCAGTTTTCTATGGTCTTATTGTATCCTTGTTTATCTATCGTGAGATGAAGCTAAAGGATTTCCGCGAAGTATTGGTAGAATCTATTAATATTACCGCTATGATTTTCTTAATAATAGGTGCCGCTTCGTTATTTGGGCTTTATTTAACAAATGCACAAGTACCACAACAAGTGGGCGCATGGATTGCTGAAAGTGATTTAAATAAGTGGATTTTTATGATCATTGTCAATATTTTGTTCTTTATTATGGGTATGTTCTTAGAAGCTGTCTCTATTATTTTAATTACTTTACCAATATTATTGCCAATTCTTGCACACTTTGATATTAATCTATTACACTTTGCCATTATTATGACGATTAATATGGAATTAGGTATGATTACACCACCAGTTGGATTGAATCTCTTTGTGGTAAGTGGGATAGCAAAAGAAAAACTTGGGGAAGTGGTAAAAGGCGTTATACCGTTTATCATTTTAATGATTATCTTCTTAGCACTTGTTGTCTTAATCCCACAACTTTCTCTCTGGTTACCAGAGCAAATGAAATAAGGGTTTAAGATGGGTATAAATACAAAGGGTTATTCAATAAGAGATCGTTCTTTTTGGACAATTGTCATTAGTTTGGGCGGGGCTTCTGTTTTTGTCTTTGCAGCAATGTATTCTGTTCAGCCCCTGCTCCCCTTCTTTACAGAGCAATTTCATATTTCTGTATCCGTTGCAAGTCTATCCGTATCTATGACTACTCTATCAGTAATTCTTGGATTAATCGTGCTAGGTTTTTTATCAGATCGTTATGGAAGAGTTTTGTTCATTCATTTATCCATAGTTTTTACTGTCATACCTTTTTTTTTCATGCCACTAACTGATTCTTTTTCTACTATTATTTTATTACGCTTTATTCAGGGCTTTGCTATTGCAGGTGTACCTGCAGCAGCACTTGCCTATCTTAGCGAAGAAATTGATCAACAATCAATGGGCTTTGCCACTGCATTGTATATTTCTTGTAATGCACTAGGCGGAACAATTGGTAGACTCATGATGGGGTATGTCACTGAATATTTTTCATGGAAAATGGCATTTGTTTCATTAGCCATTATGGGGTGCATCGTTATGGTAATTGTCTGGTGGATGCTACCTAAATCCAAAAATTTTTCGGTACAACAGCGTACGATTCAACAGGATTTACAAGGCTTTTGGTTTCATTTGAAAAACCCTCAATTATTGATACTTTTTGGATTAGGAGTTATTTTACAATTATCCTTTACT
Source organism: Lysinibacillus sp. JK80 (assembly GCF_027557635.1). Lineage (NCBI taxonomy): Bacteria > Bacillati > Bacillota > Bacilli > Caryophanales > Bacillaceae > Lysinibacillus > Lysinibacillus sp. JK80. The sequence goes on from NZ_CP058997.1 coordinate 3,431,289, forward strand.
GGAGTTTGGTCATTTATTCCCTATTACTTAACAGCGCCTCCTTTTCTATTATCTTTACAAAGCATTTCTTTTATTTTTTTAGCGTATGGATTAGGTATTATTGGGTCGCCTATTGCTAATGCACTTGCAGGAAAAGTTGGATTACATACCATTCGAACATTTGGTGTTTGTTTATTAACTGTGGGAATACTTTTTACATTAAGCAAGTCACTTTTCATTATTGTAATAGGACTTTGTCTAGCATGTTTAGGTTTTTTTACTGCTCATGCATTAACTTCCTCATTGGTAAGTCGGCTAGCTCTTTATCAAAAAGGAAGCGCCTCTAGTCTATATTTGGTCGCTTATTACCTTGGGGTGGCCTCTGGAAGTACAATACTAAGCCCTGTTTGGTCATTATTTCAGTGGCATGGTATCGTAATCATTACTGCTTTTCTGCCAATAACATACCTATTTATTTTAAATTCGCTACAGAAACAGCAAAAAAGAGATGTACTCAAAAAATGAGCATCTCTTTTTTTGCTAATTCATTGTTTTTTTTACAAGGACAATTGCTTTAATTTCTTTATAATAAATACACAACAAAATTCCTACTAAAATTAATAAAGAGCCATATATTTGAACACTTGTAGGGAATTGTTTTAAAAATACAGCACTTAATAGCATGGCTATAGCTGGCTCAAAGTTTAACAACAACGACGCATTTGTTGAGCCGACCTCCTTCATTTTTTGATTCCACATTAAATTGCTTACCCCATGAATAATAATCGCTGATAAAATGAGCAAAAACCAGTAGGGTATTGCAACTTGCCAATTCGTCTGCGGCAAAATAGTAAATGAAAATGGCACAAGCACCAGTAAACCTATTAAATTTGTATAGAACGTAATCGACTGTGCTGACATTTTCAGACTAAGATGATTGACAATAATGAGGAACAAAGCAAAGCTTAGCATTGTAATTAAGCTCAGCACCTCACCCTTACCGATTGAAATGGTGATAAGTGCCCCTTTTGTAATGATGAGGCCAACACCAACAAATGAAAGTATTGCACCTAGCCAAAATATGCCGTTACGTGATTCATGATAGATCATTTTATTCAGCAGAGATGTGACAATCGGTGCACAGGCTAATATTAAAGCCGCAGTGATAGGAGAAGTGTGCTGGAGACTAGCATAAAAGCTATAGTGATTAATGGAAACGCCCAGTATTCCTGCAAGGATCAATAACAATAAATCATTTCTTGTAAATGTTGTTCGGTAGATTGCTTTCCAACTAATCCCCCCTAAAAAGAGAACAATGACAATCAATCTAAAAATGGCAACCGTTAAAGGATCCCAATGTTCAATTAAAATAGAGCCAATAATGAAGTTACTGGCCCAAAAAAATACACAGCTAAATAAAATCATATAGATTGTTAGTTGTTTCATATTTTATCGCACCCGCAAATAAAGAGATTTCTACATAAGTAATGGCAAATCTACTTCCCTTTCCTTTATTCATCTTTTCTATTAAAACATAAGTATAGCAAACTAGAAAATTTCTAGTTTGCTATGTTATCTAAATAAGGGGGATTTAGATTTATGCTTAATTGATAAACTTTCCTTTAGACATAACCACTCGGTTGGATGGTTTACGCGCAATAACTTCCGCGCTTGATACTGCGTCAAAGAATACAAAACTTGCTTCGTCCTTCACATTCGGCCAAACCTTCTGACCATTTGCATCTAATGGCGTGACACCACTTGTAATATATTTTAATGTTTGTCGAATAGAGCGTTCATCAAGTTTACGAGAAATATCTGCAAAAGTAGTCGCTTTTTCTAAAATATCTCCTGAGCCATTAGGACTCCAAGAATCATAAAAGCCGTCACAACCAAAATGGACATCCACGCCGTGCTCTGTTAGTAATTCAATCGGTGGAATTAATCGTCGCAAATCAAATGGCACCGTTGACATTATTTTTACTTGTTGTTGTGCTAAACGATCTGCAATTTTATGTTGCTCCATGATTGATACATCACCAAGTGAAAAGGCATGACTTATTGCCGTTCTCCCCTGATATTTGGCATCCTCCACGATGTCTATCCATTTATCGATTGTATAATACCCAACATGTCCACCATCATGTAAATGAATATCGACATCAACATTAAATTCCTGTGCAATATCCATCACTTCATAAAGAGAAGGCTCGATCGAGTTATCGATGCCAGCTGGATCTAGGCCGCCAATCATCGTCGCTCCATTGCGTAAAGCTTCACGCAATAATTTAGGGACATCATCTCTTAGTAGACCATGCTGTGGAAAGGCAATGACTTCGGATGTCACGACATCTTTATAATCGTCCAATGCCGCTAGTACACCTTCTAAATTTTTTAATCCAATGTATGGATCGATATTGACATGTGTACGAATATGATTCGCACCATTTTTAAGGATTTTTTCAATCATTGCAGCCGCACGTTGTTTACCTGTTGTAGCAAGAACGGATAACTCTTGTGCTTCACGATCAAGTCGTTCCTTTAAATTCTTTACGGGCACACAAGCCTTCCACGGTAAAGATAAGTATGTTTTATCTAAATGATTATGCATTTCCTTAAAGGCAGGTAATAGCAGCTTCCCTTTCATATCTGTGACTTCGTTTTGAGAATCGATTGCGTCTGTTGCGGGTACAATTTGCGAAATGAAGCCATCTGTAATTTCAAGGTGAAAAAGCTCCACTTTCGTTCCAACTGTATCATTTTCCTTTAGATATTCTCCTGTTTCAAGTAGAACATTTGTAAGCCAGTGCTTCATCTGAATTCTCCTTTCAACTCTCCTACATCCTGTTGGTGAATCATTTTGCCTTGTGAAATGACCGTAGTAATTGGGCATCTTCTTGCTATCACATGGGCAGTGCTCACGCCATCCACTAACAGCATATTCGCTTTATCACCAACTTGTGGCCAAACACGTTCTCCTACATCATTCAATGGTGTGATACCACCAGAGGCGTATTTCCAAGCTCGACTTAATGAATATTCATCAATAAAACGGAATCTCTCCGCCATGACATTTAATTTCATAATCGTATTACCAGTACCATATGGTGACCAATGATCTGTTAAGCTATCATGTCCCACAGATACCTTTACACCATTGTTATAAAGATAAGGAATTGGTATTGTCGAACGGTTCAAATCGATTGGTACAGTTGTTGTTACATCCATTTGTACCTCAGCCATGGCTTGAACTAATTTTTCTAAACGTGACTGTTCTAAATCAGCAAGTGCCATCGCATGGCTAATTGTGACTTGACCTTCTTTTTTCGCCTGTTTCGTTAACTCAATCAGTTTATAAAATTCAAATTCGCCTAGCGTGTTCGCTGTGTGAATATGAATATCGATCCCTGCATTATAGTCTTGTGCAATACCCATCGTTGTTTGCAATGACTTTTCGATATTGCGATCTACAATGGATGGGTCAACGCCTCCAACAAGCGTTGCTCCCATCGCCATTGCCTCACGGATTAGTCCCTCTACATTGGAGCGTAATAAGCCATGCTGTGGAAAGGCTACAATATCATAGGTGATTTGATCTTGATAGTTTGCTAAAACCTGTTTTGTAATTTCAATATGCTTTGTCCCAATTTGTGGGTCAACATTACAATGTGAACGAATATGTGTGTGTCCTTGGGAAATGAGCCACTTCACCATTTCCTCAGCTCGATAAGCAGCTGTCGGCAATTGTTTAGGTAGTAGTGTTCTTTCTTCTTCAATGCGTGTTAAAATCCCTTTAGTAATGGGTCTTGGTGCCTGCCATTCTCCGCCGAAATACGTTTTATCAATATGAATATGCATTTCTCGGAATGAAGGGACTAATAGTTGCTGTTGTGCATCTATTACTTCTACATCTTCATCAGCCACTATATCCTTATCTACTTGTTGAACATGTCCATCTTCGATTAGAACATCATAAATACCTGTACGAGTAGCAACAATGTGTTCATTTTCGCGCTCATATGCTTCTTCTAATCTCACATTTTTCAGCAATAGTTTACTCATAGTTTCCTCCCAATTGGTATTTTTTCGTCTATCACCAAATTTAATTACTCTACAATTTCAACGCCACTGATCATCGTGTAGTTAGATGCATCTAACCAGAAACCTTTTACAGCATTGCTGTAAACTGCTAAATGCTCATAGTTACGCACTGGAATATACACAGCTTCGTCTAACTCGATTTGCATTGCTTTTTTGTAGATTTCATTACGTGCCTCTTGGTTTGCTTCAGAACGCCCTTGCTCAATTAGCTTGTCTACTTCTGGATTTGAATAGTAGAAATGGTTTCCTGGAGGTCCCATAGATGCAGTGTGGAATAGATTGTATTGGTTATAATCAGCATCACCCGTTGCATTACCCCAACCACTAATAAAGATTTGATGCTGTTCTTTCGTAATTTCAGAAATAAATGCACCATACTCCATTACTTGAATATCAACATCTAATCCGATTCCTTTTAATTGAGATTGAATAACCTCCGCCATGTTGATACGCTCTTTACGGTCACTTGTCAGTAATTTAACTTTTGTTCCCTCTTGAACGCCAGCTTCTTTTAACAATTCTTTAGCCTTCACTACATCATAGTCATACGGTTTCGTTTCACTAGAATATCCAATAATTTTGGGACTCATTGCAGAATTTGCAAGTGTTCCTACATTATCATAAATACCGCTAATAATTGCTTCACGGTCGACAGCATAGCTAATAGCTTGACGTACTTTTACATCAGATAATAACGTATCTTTCACATTGAATCCGATAAATTCTACTGCTAGTCCTTCTGCACGGAATAAATTCATCGTTGAAGAATTTTCAATACGATCAATCTCTGTTACAGGTACTTGTTCAGCAATATGTGCTTCTCCACTTTCAATCATTGCTAGACGAGTAGAATCCTCTGGTACAACTTTAAATGTTACTTTATCTACTTTCGGTACAGTCGCCCAATAATCTTTATTTGAAATTAAAGTGATTTCTTGACCAGATTTCCAAGTTTCAAATACAAATGGGCCTGTCCCTACTGGATGAGTTGCTAATTCGTCCGCTGCTTCAGCAATCGCTTTCGGGCTCATCATGCTACCCTCTTGACTGGCTAAAATAGATAGAAGCGGAGCATATGGTTCTTTTAATTTCAACGTTACAACATATTCATCATCTACCACTACTTCACTAATCATAGATAATTTATCACGCTGTGGTGATCCAGTTGCAGGATCTAGAATTCGGTCAAATGTCGCTTTTACAGCCTTTGCATTAAAATCTGCTCCATCATGGAATTTAATGCCTTCATTTAATGTAAATGTCCAAGTGACTTCATCTTTTTGCTCCCACTCTTTTGCAAGTAATGGAACAATTTTACGATCTCTATCAAAAGCGACAAGTGTTTCATATACCTTGCCATGAATAATATTTGCTGATGGAATATCTGTAATAAAGTGAGGATCAAGACTTGTTGCATCTGCTGCTCTTAGAACAACTAATTCTCCTCCTACGCTTTTTGATCCCTCTTTGGAACCTTCTGTACTATTATTGCTAGCAGTAGAGCAGGCTTGCAGAATAAGTACAGTTATTAGTGCCATGAATAAAAACAACTTCATTTTCTTCATCAACATTTCCTCCTTGTGTGATTTGTTCCTTACATTTCGAATTATAAAGAAATAAAATTCACTTGTTTTTTAAAATTTTTACGTGTTTTTTAAATTTTCTGACTAATAAGCCATAAAATATTTACATTCTTTACGCTTTTCACTAAATTGAAATCAAATCAAATAGAAAAGGAGTATTCGATATGAATAAAGTAACAACTACAATTGATCATTCTGTTTTAGTGAATGCACGCAAGGCATCTAGAAAAAAGAATCTTGTTTCTTTCCTAAACAAAATCAAAAAGAATAAAGCAGCTGTCGTAGGAGGCATCATCATTCTTCTATATATATTGATGTTTCTTATCGGGCCCATTTTAGCCCCCTACGATCCCTACGACGTACAATTAGATCAAAAATTACAAGGGCCAAGCGTTGAACATCTAATGGGAACGGATGACAAAGGGCGAGATATTTTAAGTCGAATTTTATATGGATCACGTTTATCAATTGGTGTTGGTATTTCAGCTGTTTTATTCGGTGGTACAATCGGCACTTTCTTAGGTCTTATTGCTGGCTATTATGGCAGATGGGTTGATTCTATTATTAGTAGAATTTTAGATATCATGCTTGCGTTCCCAGGTATTTTGCTAGCTTTAGCGATTGTTAGTGCATTGGGGCCGAGCCTTATCAATGTCACAATTGCTGTTGGTTTTTTCTCTATTCCTATGTTTGCTCGTATTGTACGTGGCTCAACAATGGAGGTTAAAAAATTAGAATATATCGATGCTGTCAAAACACTTGGAGCAAATGATATGACGATTTTATTTAAGCATATTTTTCCAAATATTTTATCACCCATTATTGTACAAGCATCAATGCGCTTAGCAACCGCTATTCTATCTGCAGCAGGACTATCATTCTTAGGTTTAGGTGCTCAGCCACCATCTCCTGAATGGGGTGCCATGCTTTCTAACGGACGAGATTTCCTATTTACCGCTCCTTATATGGCGCTATTCCCAGGTATTATGATTTCTATACTTGTATTAGGCTTTAACTTATTTGGTGACGGTTTACGCGATGCGCTAGACCCAAGAATGAAAAATTAAAGGAGAGAAGACACATGACATTATTTATCTTAAAACGACTAGCTCAAATTATTCCAGTAACACTTGGTGTAACGCTTGTTGTTTTTCTAATTATGCAGATGATTCCCGGAGACCCAGCGATTATTTTAGCAGGAGAAGGAGCTTCTCAAGAAACGGTTGCAGAATTACGTGAAAATTTAGGGCTCAATAAACCATTAGCAGTTCAATATACAGACTATATTAAAAATCTTCTACAAGGAGATATGGGTAACTCTTTAAAAAATAATCAACCAGTATTCGAGGAAATTACCTCCCGATTACCGATTACCATAGAGCTAGCCTTTTATAGTATTTTAATCACCATTGTTCTGGGGCTTATTGCGGGTATTATCTCCGCTATCCGTCCTTATTCTTTGATGGATGTAGGATTAATGGTTGTCGCTTTATTAGGGATTTCCCTTCCAAGCTTCTGGTTAGGAATTTTATTAATGTATGTATTCTCTGTACAGTTACACTGGCTTCCTGTAGCAGGCTGGGATAGTGCCAAACATATTATTCTACCAGCTGTCACACTTGGTGCTGGTGGAGCTGCCATCGTCGCTCGTATGACTCGCTCTAGTATGTTAGAGGTTGTAAACCAAGACTATATACGAACAGCGAAAGCAAAAGGCTTAAAAGGATACATCATCATTTTAAAGCACGCATTACGCAATGCCTTGATTCCAGTTATTACAGTAGTAGGCTTACAGTTTGGTAGTTTACTTGGCGGAACAGTTTTAGTTGAATCGGTTTTCGCTGTAAACGGATTAGGACGAATGATTGTAGATGCCATTCGAACACGTGATATACCAGTCGTACAAGGTGGCGTTCTTGTTGCCTCATTAATATTTGTTTTCATTAATCTTTTTGTAGACATATTGTACCGATTCTTTAATAAACGAATGGATTTAAACTAAGGAGGGGAAAAACGGATGAAACAAGAAACCGTGTTGGAAGTAAAAAATTTACAAACCTATTTTTATTCGAGTGAAGGGGTTGCCAAAGCTGTCGATGGGGTATCCTTTACTCTTCAAAAAGGAGAAACACTGGGCATTGTTGGTGAATCTGGTTGTGGAAAATCCATGACTTCCCTGTCATTACTTCGTTTAGTACCATCGCCTCCTGGTAAAATCATCAATGGCGAAATTTTATTAAATAATACAGACATTTTGAAGCTCTCAGATGAAGAGCTACGCAAAATTCGGGGCAATAAAATCTCGATGATTTTCCAAGAGCCTATGACAAGCTTAAACCCTGTATTATCCGTTGGAGAGCAAATTGCTGAATCCATTCGATTGCATCAAGGCTTATCACGTAAAGAAGCATGGCAAAAGGCTGTCGATATGATTCGCCTAGTTGGGATTCCTGCACCCGAAAAAAGAGCGAAGCAGGAGCCTTATCAGTTAAGTGGTGGGATGCGACAGCGCATTATGATTGCCATGGCACTAGCGTGTACACCAGATGTGTTAATTGCTGACGAACCGACAACTGCCCTTGATGTAACTATTCAAGCTCAAATTATTGATATTATTCAAAACCTGCAAAAACAACTAGGCATGAGCATTATCTTCATTACCCATGACCTTGGTGTTGTAGCAGAAATCTGCGATAAGATTGCTGTTATGTATGCGGGACAGGTTGTAGAAGAAGGCACAACAGAAAGTCTTTTTGAAAAACCGCTACACCCTTATACAAATGGATTAATTCAATCATTACCAAAGCTATATGAAGACCAAGAAGAATTATCTACTATTCACGGAACTGTCCCAAGTCCCTATAATTATCCAATTGGCTGCCGTTATGCAGAACGTTGCCCATTTGCTACAGATTTATGTCGTGAACAACAGCCTGAGCTTTTGACTGTTGAGCAAGGAAAAAAGGTAAGATGCTGGATGTACAGTAATGAATGGCAAGGAGAAACACTTATGAAGGAGCTGACAGTATGACAACAGCGCAACATACACAACCACTATTACAAGTAAATGATTTAAAGCAGCATTTTTTCTTAAAAAAAGAAAAGCTCTTCGGTCCACAGCAGGTTGTAAAAGCTGTGGATGGGGTGTCTTTCGACATCATGCCTGGTGAGACGCTCAGTATTGTAGGAGAATCTGGCTGCGGAAAATCAACAACTGGTCGTTCTATTTTAAGATTAGATGAGCCTACTGCTGGAGAGGTATTATTATTCGGTAAAAATTTAGTGAATATGAACAAAAAAGAGCTTCGTGCTGCACGCAAGGACATTCAAATTATTTTCCAAGATCCCTATGCGTCCCTTAACCCACGAAGAACCATTCGTAAAATGTTAACAGAGGCCATGTCTATTCAAAAAATTGTACCACCTGAGCATCAAGAAGCACGCATGATTGAATTAATGTCTCTTGTCGGGTTACGTCCTGAGTACTTAGAGCGTTATCCACATGAATTTTCGGGTGGTCAGCGTCAGCGGATTGGTATTGCCAGAGCCCTTGCTGTTAATCCTAAAATTATTATTTGTGATGAGTCTGTTTCTGCCCTAGATGTTTCCATTCAAGCTCAAATACTAAATTTACTAAAACAACTACAAAGAGATTTAGATTTAACCTTTTTATTTATCTCACACGATTTAAGTGTTGTTCGACATATTTCAGACCGTATTATGGTGATGTATCTTGGAAAGGTCGTAGAAATTGCTGATAAGCATTCCCTTTTTACTCAGCCACATCATCCTTATACAAAAGCACTGTTTTCTTCTATACCAGTCATTGATAAGCAGCATCGTAAGGAGCGCATTATTTTAAAAGGTGACCTACCATCACCTCTTAATCCCCCTACTGGCTGTAGCTTTCACACACGTTGCCCATTCGCAACGGATAAATGTAAAGCAGAAGTGCCAGCACTACGAGCGATCACTGCAACACATAAGGTAGCTTGCCATTTCGCAGAAAATTTAGTTTAATGTATCTTACACTTACAAAATAAACGGAGAGGTCATTATGTTACAACCAGAAACCTTCAACATATATATTCTCCTATGTGTAATTGCTCCAATTATTGGAGCTTTTCTGCTTACTTTTATATTTATTTTCGAAAAGCAAATCGATAGCCTTGAGGAGGAAAAAAGAAATTTAGAGCTTGAGCAGGATTTACAAAGAGCAAATATTCTCCAGTTGAATCAGCAAATACAGCCACATTTCTTTTTTAATGCATTAAATTCATTATTAAGCCTAGCTCGCATCAATCGGAAGGAAGATTTGGTTGCGGGCATTGAGGCTTTGGCAACATTTTTTAAATTTAAATACAATAATCATGAGGTGTTAATTGCGTTAAAGAACGAGATACAATTTGTCGATAGTTATTTAAATATTCAACAATTGCGATTTGGCCATCGTTTGACTGTAAATAAATATGTTGATGATGAAGCACTATCCGTCCAAATACCACCTTTTATTCTGCAGACTATTATTGAAAATGCCTATAAACATAGCTTTGAAAAACATATAGGACCTGCAGAGCTATCCATTACAATCAAAAAAATGGATAATAGCTTATTAATTGAAATTAAAAATACACAGCCTTTAGAAAAAATAGAAATGACTACTGAACAGGTAGTAGACGAACTGCAGCAAGGTTATGGGCTCGAAAATATTAGAAAACGGCTTGAGCTCATTTATAGGCTCGAAAATATTTTATTCTCGATTCAAAACAATGAACAGCATTACACTGTTACCATCCATGTTCCCGCTTAGGCATTCTATCAACTGGAAGGAGAAAGGAGTATCTCGCCATGAATATTTTAATCGCAGATGATGAGCCATTAGAGCTTGAGCAAATGATTTATTTATTAAAGCCACATTTTCCGAATTGGACCTTCCATACTGCCCAAGATGCCTCACAAGCTCTGCAATTAGCTAAGAAGCACCGTATGACTATCGCCTTTTTGGATATTCAAATGCCTGGGAAAGATGGAATCACGTTGAGCAAGGAATTAAAAGCGCTTTATGAGGTAGACATCATCATGGTAACAGCTTATCAAACCTTTGAATATGCCCAACAAGCATTGCGTATCGGGGTAAAGGATTATCTTACAAAACCAGTCATTGCAAGTGAATTAGATGCTATTGTGGAGAAATATAAGGTGTGGAGTTCTAACCATGATGCGATACAAAGCGCACTTTCCTATATTCATGAAAACTATTATGAAAAACTGAGTCTCAATATTATTGCTGAAAAAATTCATTTGAATCCGAGCTATTTAAGTCGTAAATTTTTGGAGGAGCAGTCTATTGGCATTAATGAATATATTAATAATTATCGCCTAGAAATGGCTGTAAAGAAAATCAATGAAAATCTTGACACAAGTATGTCTGCAATTGCTGAGAGCTGTGGTTTTAATAGTCAGCACTATTTTAGTGTTGCGTTTAAGAAAAAATATAATCAATCACCACGTCAATATAAATCCTCTAAAATGAGTAAAGGTCTTTAATAGTATGCTAAGGAAGTTTTCATTGCTCGTTCCATTTGCAAGTTTAAGCACAGCAGCAGGAGTCATTATTCTTTTAGCGAGATGGATTAATGGTAATTTATTATTGTCCTCTCCTTCAGCCCTTATTTCTTTTGGTTTTATGGCGGGCATTTGTTATACATTAGCAACAGCTATTTCATTTATCATACTTGGCTCATTGCTGAATAAGAGCGATTACACACAAAATCAGCATACACAAAGCTTTTTGCTCTTTACCATACAGCGTAAATTGTCTGGAATGAATTTAAAGGTTATACGTCTATTTTACTTGTTAACAGGTATTGAACTTTGGCTTATTCAATTAATAAGCATTAGTGTATTGTCTGAAATTATGTTAAATATTCCAGTCCCTATTACACTTTTTTTCTTTTTAATCGGCATCTTACTTCTTGACCGCATCATGTCAGTGAAAAGTATACTATGGTTGGAAATTTTATTTATTATTGCTCTTTTTTCATTACTTATTTTTATCCCTATTTATTACTTTGTACTAAATGGGGCAAGCACAGTATATGAGGGTATTCGCTTATATCACCCTTATTTATTTTATTTTAAAAATAGCGAAATTCTGCTGTTCTATGTCATTATTCAACTAGCCGTTTTAGGACAAGTATTTTTTGATAAATCAACATGGTATTTAATTGCCTTTATAAAACCTAAAAAAGTACGTAGCAGTCTGTTTTCCTCAGGTGTAATTTTAGCGTTATTAACGCTATCATTTACGGCAATTTTAATGATTGCCCTATATAGCGGATCATTTGGCCAATTCCAAGTACTGATTTTTACGTTTTTATATGAAGTACAACCAGGCTTTCTGACATTTGCTTTTCTCGTCATTGTCCTATTAGCCATTGTCACAACCTTGCTTGTAGACATGCGGGCAACGAAACGTTTTTTTGTGACGAAAAGACCCTATTATTTCTATTTGATCGGCCTGATGATTATTTTATTCACCTGTTTCTTATCTATCGATTTAACGATTTTAGGTGTTATTTATTCTTTTGCCTTTATGCACATTACCATGCTACCGTTTGTGTTAATCCTTTTATTTACGAATCGCCATATTCATAAGCATAGCTGGCTTGTCATCCTGCTATCCATCATCATTGGAATTGGTGTTGGTTTAAGCTTTAATACGCTTTACGGATTAGCTACCAGCTTTATGATCTCGAGTATTTATCAATTAATGCTTCAGACTGAAACGATGGAAAAAAATACCTGAACTCGAGATTATTCGGGTTCAGGTTTATAAGTTATTTAACTGATATAAAATAAAAATAGGATTAGTGATAGCAAGCCAACAATGGCCGAACTAATGGAAAGATAATGTCTTTTTTCCTCTCGACCATAGTAATAGTCAATGAAAATAGAGCTGAAAAGGCTGACAACTAAATATCCTCCAATGATAACAGTAAATAAAATCCACCCTTTAATTATGATCACCATGAGCATCATGGTATTCAAAATTTTAATAACCCAAACAGCACGTCTATGATGACTATTGACATACTCCTTTGGTATATTAAACATTTTCCTCATTAGTTTATCGCCAAGCATTTGGATAGCTAGAAAAATAACTAGCATAACGATTAAACCTGACATTCCAAATTTAGCATCATCATTGAGAATAAGATCTAAATAAGCCTTGGCCAAATCTTTATTTTCTACTTTATAAAATGAATTGTTATCATAATCAACAATTCCGATATCCTCGTCGTTTATGAACATTTTCAGCTTCATAACCTGACCTTTTTCAAATTCTACCCAGACATCACGTTGTAATCTAAAAAAAGTACGCTCATTCATTTGAGTCACTGTAGCTTGCTGTAATAGTTGTTGTAATAACACTTTTTCTGAACTTTGCTCCATTACTCGTTGTCCAATGACCCACCCAGGTCTTCCAGCCTTAAAGATCTCCTCATCCGAATTGTAAATCATTGTATATTTCTTTATTGATTGCTGCTGTGCTAATTGAACAATTGAAGCATGTTGCGTTTGCTCTATCTGCCCTAATGGACCGATTTCTATTATCAATAGAAACATAACTATCGCGCCTATGATAATCAAAGGATATGACCAGCGTCTTGTCTTTTTTGTTTGCCGCACTTGCCGTAAAATATCCTCCTGTAAGGATTTCGTAAATCGTGGTGCTTCGCCAAGTTCTTGATCCAATTTCTCTTTAAAAGTTGTCATTCATTAACACCTCCCACTTACTATTCGCTAATTTTTCCTGTAACATTTTTCTTGCTCGATGCAATCTGGTTTTAACTGTATTTTCTGCACATGTAAGAATATCTGCAATTTCTCTAACCTTTAATTCCTGATAATAATAAAGGATGACGACTTCTCTATAAGTAATAGGTAACTCAAATAAAGCATTTGTTAATGTTGTCCGTTCATCCTGTGCTAATAGCATCGTTTCTGGTGTTCGTTTACTTGCACCAATATGCAATTTTTCCAACAGTTGATGGCGTTTATTTTTCCAGCTTCGCAAATAATCATGACTTTTATGTACAGTTATTTTAACTAAATAGGTCTTTAGAGATGCTCTTTGTTCAAAGCGATCCTGCTGCAGATAATAAGAAAAAAAGACATCCTGGACTATTTCTTCTGCCATCGCCCAATCCTTTACATAAAGAAAAGCCACTCGTAAGCAATATTCTCCGTGTTCTTCCATAATGGCCACTAAATGCTCACTCATCCAAACACCTCCTATAAACATTCACCCTATAGTCGTAACCCGAACTTAGTTGGTTTCAAAAAAAATCGAAAAGTTTCGTTAACATGAAGGTCATAAAAAGAAAAAATCCTCACACAATAAGAGGGTATTTTTTATGAATAGTAACTCCTAAAGAAATAACCTACATTTTTAAGAGTGAATTTATTTGTATGCCATGTTGCATACTTTTTTTCTTTTATCTATTGAATAACTAGCAAAAAAACTGTTATAGTGAGATTGTTTGTCTGACGTCTGACTAATTAAGATCTTTAGCTGTTCTTCTGAAATTGGAACATTAGGACAAAATATCACAGATACTTATGGAGGAACTTATGAGATACTTAATATCCTTTTGTGGATTGTTACTTGTTTTTGCCTTAGCTTTATTAATGAGTAAAAACAAAAAAGAAATAAAATATAAATATATAGTGATTATGTTGATCATCCAATTTTTATTGGCAGCTTTACTACTTAATACAACGGTCGGCTATGTGCTAATCAAAGGAATCACCAAAGTGTTTGATCACTTATTGTCCTATGCAAATGCAGGTATATCATTTGTTTTTGGTGGCTTAGCAAATGAAGGCGAATCACCCTTCTTTTTAACAGTTTTATTACCGATCGTCTTTATATCTGTTCTGATTGGGATCTTGCAGCATTTTAAAATTCTTCCTTTTCTGATGAAATGGGTAGGTTTATTTTTAAGTAAAGTAAGTGGCATGGGGAAATTGGAATCCTATAATGCTGTTGCTTCTGCTATGGTAGGCCAATCCGAAGTGTTCATAACTGTTAAAAAGCAATTAGATAAGATTGCACCACAACGTATGTATACATTATGCGCTTCTGCTATGTCGACTGTTTCGATGTCAGTAGTTGGAGCTTATATGACGATGATTGAGCCAAAGTATGTTGTTACGGCCATTGTATTAAACCTGTTTGGTGGATTTATTATTGTTTCCATCATTAATCCATATACTGTGGATGAAAAAGAAGATATCTTAACAATTGAAGATGAACAGAAGCAAGCGTTCTTTCAAATGATTGGCGAATATATTATGGATGGCTTTAAAGTAGCCATCATTGTTGGGGCAATGCTTATTGGTTTCGTAGCATTAATGGATTTAATCAATTCATTATTCGATATGATTATCGGTATATCTTTCCAAGAAATATTAGGCTATATCTTTGCGCCAATCGCTTTCCTAATGGGTATCCCATGGGCAGATGCTGTGGCTGCTGGCGGTATTATGGCAACCAAATTAGTAACAAACGAATTTGTTGCTATGATTAACCTTGGCGATGTTGCCGAGTCCATGAGTGAACGTACATTAGGTATTATTTCTGTATTCCTCGTATCTTTTGCCAACTTTTCATCAATCGGGATTATTTCGGGAGCTGTAAAAGGTTTGAATGAAAGGCAAGGGAATGTCGTTGCTCGATTTGGACTAAAGTTGTTGTACGGTGCTACACTCGTAAGTATCCTAACAGCTATTATTGTGGGATTGATTATTTAATTGTATCAGGAGCTATTTATTGAACTGCACTCAGTTAGATGGGTGCAGTCCTTATTTTATTGCTTAAGCTCTAAATTAAAAAATGTACATTACTAAAATTGAATTTAGTAATGTACATTTTTATTTTATATCTCTTTATTTTACGACAATATTGACAAGTTTGCCTGGAATAACGATGATTTTCACTAAGCTCTTTCCTGCCATGTATTCTTGAACCTTTTCATCAGCAAGTGCTACTTTTTCAATATCCTCTTTTGAAGCATCTTTTGCTACGACGATCTTAGCACGAACTTTACCAGCAACTTGTACAGCAATTTCTACTTCATCATCCACAAGCTTTGCTTCATCATATGTTGGCCATTGCTCATATGAAAGAGTTGAATCGTGTCCTAATAGTTGCCATAGTTCTTCTGCAATATGTGGAGCGATTGGAGCTAGCATTTTCACAAAGCCTTCAGCATAAGTCGTTGGAATCACATCAGCTTTATAGCAATCATTAATAAAGACCATCATTTGTGAAATAGCTGTGTTAAAGCGGATGCCTTCATAATCCTCTGTCACTTTTTTCACTGTTTGGTGGTATGATTTTTCAAGTGATTGATCGTTAGACACTTGAATTTTTGCTGAAATTGCGCCATCTTCTTCACTGACAAATAGACGCCAGATACGGTCTAAGAAGCGACGTGCTCCATCTAAACCATTTGTAGACCATGCAACAGAAGCCTCTAGTGGGCCCATGAACATTTCATATAAACGTAATGTATCGGCACCATGTGACGTAATGATTTCATCCGGGTTGACAACATTGCCCTTAGATTTAGACATTTTCTCGTTACCTTCACCTAGAATCATTCCCTGGTTAAATAATTTTTGGAATGGCTCTTTTGTATGAACAACACCTAAATCATAGAGAACTTTATGCCAGAAGCGAGCGTATAGTAAATGTAATACAGCATGCTCCGCACCACCAATATAAATATCAACAGGTAACCAACGTTTTAGTAACTCTGGGTCTGCAATCGCCTCTGTATTTGTAGGGTCGATATAGCGTAGGAAGTACCAGCTCGAACCTGCCCACTGCGGCATTGTATTTGTTTCACGACGTCCTTTTTTACCTGTCTCTGGATCGACAACATTTACCCATTCTTCAATATTTGCTAATGGTGATTCACCAGTACCTGATGGACGGATATTATCTGTTTTTGGTAGCATTAAAGGTAATTCTGATTCTGGAACTGGCGTAATCGTGCCATCTTCCCAATGAATCATTGGAATTGGTTCACCCCAATAACGCTGACGGGAGAATAACCAGTCACGTAGACGATAAGAAATTTTCTTCTCCCCTACACCTTTTTCCGCTAACCATTCAATGGCTTTCGCAATGCCATCTGCTTTATTTAAGCCATTCAGGAATTCAGAGTTAATATGTTGACCATCACCTGTAAATGCTTCTTTGCTAATGTCTCCACCTTCAAGTACAGGAACGATGTCTAAGCCAAATTCAGTTGCGAATTCATAGTCACGTTCATCATGTGCTGGCACCGCCATAATAGCACCTGTACCATAAGACACTAACACATAGTCAGCAATCCAAATCGGCACTTTTTTACCGTTAATCGGATTCACTGCATAAGCACCTGTAAATACACCTGTTTTTTCTTTCGCTAAATCTGTACGCTCTAGGTCGGATTTCATTTTAACTTTCTCTAAATAAGCCTCAACAGCTTGGCGTTGGTCAGCTGTTGTAATTTGTTCCACTAATTTATGCTCTGGTGCAAGCACACAGTATGTAGCACCAAACAATGTATCAGGACGTGTTGTGAAAACTGTGAAGTTTTGATCTGAACCGTCAATGGCAAATGTCACTTCTGCCCCTTCTGAACGGCCAATCCAATTGCGTTGCATATCTTTAATAGATTCAGGCCAATCAACTTCTTCTAAGTCATCGATTAAACGATCAGCATAGGCTGTAATTTTAAGCATCCACTGCTTCATTGGTCTGCGTTCTACTGGATGACCACCACGCTCTGATTTCCCATCAATTACTTCTTCGTTAGCTAATACCGTGCCAAGTGCTGGACACCAGTTAACAGCTACTTCATCCACATAAGCTAAACCTTTCTTATAAAGCTGGATAAAAATCCATTGTGTCCATTTATAATACTCTGGATCAGTTGTGTTAATTTCGCGATCCCAATCATAGCTGAAGCCTAGCTCTTGAATTTGACGTTTAAATGTCGCAATATTTTTAGCTGTAAATTCAGCTGGATCATTCCCTGTATCAAGTGCATATTGCTCAGCTGGTAAACCAAAAGCATCCCAGCCCATTGGATGAAGTACATTATAGCCTTGCATACGTTTAAAGCGTGATAGAATATCAGTTGCCGTATACCCCTCTGGATGGCCTACATGTAGTCCTGCGCCAGATGGATAAGGGAACATATCTAAAGCAAAGAATTTAGGCTTCGCTGTTTCATTTTCAGTTTTAAATGTTTTGTTATCAGCCCAATATTGTTGCCACTTTTTTTCAATTTGTTCATGATTAAAACTCATTTTTTTTCCTCCTTCGATTGATCGTGCTGCTCTCCATCATAATTGACAAAATATTTAAAAAATAAAAAAACTCGCCCCTTTCTTATAGAAGGGACGAGAGAATTTGTACTCCCGCGGTACCACCCAAATTAGTGATTACACTCGGCTCAAGCTTCCTTAACGCGGAAGAAACGACACACGCTGTTTCACGCGGGCAGACTCAGAAGGCGAGTTCAACTTGCATTCTTACTAGCTCCCACCAACCGCTAGCTCTCTAAAAAGAACCACAAATCTACTATTCCTCATCACAGTCTTTACATGATATTGCATTTATTCTAATGGAAAGTATTGAAAAGCACAAGCCTTTGTTTACAGCTTACCCATTACTGAACAATTAAATCCTTTTCTTCCTTAGACTTTGATAAATCCTGACATTCATGAAAAGCAAAGTGCTGACAACCAATACATTGATTGACGTTTAAATAATGGAAAGCTTTTGTAATCGCTTCTCCAGTATGCTGAAAAAAATGCTGCGCGCCTATTTTATCGTAAAGTCCATTGTGCTGAAGAGCATCCTTTAAATCTCCTTGCACACCCGTTACCAAAATAGTACCGCCCTGTGCTGTATAATTTTCAATGATATTACTAAAATATGCTTCTCCAGTAGAATCCATAAAGGGCACTTTCCCCATCCGTAATATCAAAACTCTTGAGTGCTGATGCAAAGTACTTTCAATCGTTTGTTCAAACATTTGTGCAGCACCAAAAAACAACGGCCCTTCAATTGTGTACATACTAATTTGCGGGCAATCATGCTGCTGATGCACTACATGTGGCTGTACCTTTTCACTTTTATTTGAATGATCTGGAAGTACTTTTGTAACAACAAGCTTTTCACTCATGCGTTTTGCAAATAATAGCACAGCCAGCACAAGCCCTACCTCAACTGCTAATGTAAGACTAGTGAATACCGTTAATAAAAAGGTAATCAATAATACCAGTGAGTCGCCTGATTTTAATTTTGCGATATGTGAAAAATGATGTCGTTCACTCATATTCCAAGCTACGACCATCAATACCGGAGCCATGCTTGCTAACGGAATATGAGATGCATATGGAGCTAATAACAATAATGTGATTAAAACAAACACACCATGAATGATACCAGACATAGGAGATACTGCGCCTGTTTTGATATTGGTCGCTGTACGTGCAATGGCGCCTGTTGCTGGAATACCACCGAATAAAGGCGTCACAATATTAGCAATCCCCTGACCGATTAACTCACGATTACTGTTATGCTTACTATTTGTCATCCCATCCGCCACAACTGCCGATAATAAAGACTCAATACCACCTAGCATTGCAATGACAAACGCTGGGCCAATAAGTTGTTGTAATCGTTCGAGCGTGATGTTCGGTAAGGCGAAATGAGGTAATGTATTAGGAATTTGACCATAAGCCGTTGCAATGGTAGCAACTTGTCCTGAAAAGAAGAAAGTTGCCATAAGTGTAGAGACAACGATACCCGCTAATGCTCCTGGAACCTTTGGAAAAAACTTTGGAGTTATCATTATTGTCGCCAAGCATACGACAGCAGTAAGAATACTATACGTATTTGTCGTACTAAGCTGCTTAATGATTTCCTGTATGTTGGCGATAAAATATTCATGCCTTTTAACATTTGTGAGCCCTAGAAAGTTAGCGATTTGACCTGTAAAAATAATCACTGCTATCCCTGCTGTAAAACCAACTGTTACAGGACGTGGAATAAACTTAATTAGAGTCCCTAACTTAAAAAAGCCCATGACACAAAGCAATACCCCTGCCATTAAACCCGCAAGTAATAAATCTTCATAGCCATAGGTAAGAACAATCCCCAATAGAATTGGCACAAACGCCCCCGTAGGCCCACCTATTTGATATTTAGAACCTCCAAAGAGAGAAATAAGAATACCTGCAATGCAAGCCGTATAAATCCCATATTCAGGTTTCACACCCGATGCTATGGCAAAGGACATGGCAAGTGGAATAGCAACGATTCCCACAATAACCCCTGACAATAAATCCTTCTTTACATGTTGAACTGAATATCCTTCAAAGCGTCCTGTAAACAGTGACTTCATAGATAAATCTTCCCTTCGAAATAATAAGCAAAGCCCAATTTTTCATCATCATTGATTTACTTATTCTCTTCGTCACCTTCATTACTTGTCATTTCCTCTAATCTCGAAATGGTATTAACCAAATGGTTATTAAAAATATCCTTTGCCACCCCAAGTAATGCACCAATCATTGGGTCACTTAAAGAATAATAAACTTTTTTTCCTTCCTTCACGCCATAAACAATATTTTTAGCACGCAATACACTTAATTGCTGAGAAACAGCAGAACCCTCTTTCTCTAAGCAATCTTGAATCTCATTGACACTTTTCTGTCCATCTACAAGGAGTTCAAGTATTCTGATGCGTAACGGATGTGCTAATGCTTTGAAAAAATCCGCTTTAAACTGTTGTAAGCCCTCGTCCATAAAAAACCCCTCCATATAACTACACATTCAAATATTTGAATATGTATGATTGTAATCCTGTCACAACATTTTTTCAATATCTACTATTAAAAAAAGAACAAAAACAAGTGCTTAACACTCGTTTTTGCTCTTTTCAGTGCGACATTATTAATCTGCTACTATTTTGTTCTTCTTTAAAGGATAATCGTATGTTAAACATGGAATAATCGCCAATAGTACGATGACCACCAATGTTAAAACGAGAGGAATCATGCCAAATTGATCTACCATAATACCACCAAATAGTGGACCAATCATCCGTCCTCCAGTAGCAGCACTATTGATAATCCCTTGATAGAATCCTTGACGACCTTTTGGTGCCAGTTGATTAGCAATCGTTGGTAATGCAGGCGTATAAAACATTTCACCAAATGTTAAGACAAGCATCGCTGCTCCAAACATTTTAAAATCGTTTGCAAAGGCAATAATACCAAAGGAAAGTGCAATCAGCGTTACACCAAATACTAACTGACGCTTTAAATTGTGTTCCCACCGCTTTACGAGCGGTGCAATGAGTGGTTGCCCAATGACAATTAGAAGACCGTTGATTGTCCAAAGTAAGCTATATTGCTTTAATCCCAATCCTAAGTCTTGTGTATAAGATGAAATGGTTGCACTCCATTGAGAATATGCTAGCCAGCATAAAACGGAGGATGCACTAATTATTAACAAAGCATAGAAAGGTGCCTTGTTTACAATTCGCTTACTTTCGCTCAAGACATTTTTAGGTGCAATACTGCCCGCCTCCAAACGCTTAAATGTAAATAAAGCAATGAAAAAGAATAAAATATACATACCTAAATTCACTTTAAACACATAGTCAAATTGATAATCTGCCACTATACCGGCAAGGGCGGGACCTACGGCAACACCGACATTTTGTGCTAAATAGATAGTATTAAAAGCCTTACGTCCACCTTCTGGCCAGGCAGCCCCAGCTAAGGCAAACATACCTGGGAAAACAATACCCCCACTAAAGCCTAGTATCGTTAAAAACCACACATAATGTGGCCAACCGTGCCAAATTGTTAAGCCAATTAATGAAGCAATCGTTAACAGGATACCAAGCATAATAGCTTTATAGCCACCAATTCTATCAAATAAGTAACCACCTAATAGATTACCTAATACTCCAGCAGCAGAATTCAGCATTAAGACAAAACCAGCCATAGCTAAAGATTTGCCTAAATAATCATGCATATAAATGGCATTCAAAGGCCATAAAAAAGAGTTGCCTGTTGTGTTCACAAGCATTCCGATAATTAAAAACCAAACACGTTTTGGCATAGGATGACCTCCATTATTTCGCTTCTCTAAATAGTTAGTGTATGCTGAAATACTTAAAAGTACAAGGAAAATAATTTTACCTTTTATACAAGACTTCTATCCTATTTTCAATCGTATTTAGTTTTGTTCCTTTCCATTTTTCTTTATCCAAATCATGATATTACCCTTACCCCATGACGGAACGAAATGCACATGATAGAATAGAGCGTTAGAGGAGTGAAATAAATGACAGAGACGAATTTTCCTTTTCCTTCAGAGGGGAAAAGATACTATACATGGAATCGCTATTTACGTGACCAATTTGGTCATAAAGTATTTAAAGTGGCATTAGATGCAGGATTTGATTGCCCTAACCGCGACGGCACAGTTGCTTTCGGTGGCTGTACATTTTGCAGTGCTGCAGGTTCTGGTGATTTTGCTGGTAATAAGGTAGATCCAATTGATGTTCAATTTGCTGAAATCCGAGACAAAATGCACCAGAAATGGAAGGATGGCAAATACATGGCCTATTTCCAAGCCTACACAAATACACATGCCCCTTTGCCAGTTTTAAAAGAAAAATTTGAGGCAGCTTTAGCGCAAGAAGGTGTAGTAGGTCTTTCTATTGCTACTCGTCCTGACTGTTTACCCGATGATGTTGTCGAATATTTAGCAGAGCTAAATGAGCGGACGTATTTATGGATTGAGCTCGGTCTACAAACGGTGCATGAGAAAACGGCTAATCTTATTAATCGTGCCCATGATTATGCAACGTATGTGGAAGGCGTTGAAAAATTGCGTAAGCATGGCATTCGTGTTTGCTCACATATCATTAACGGATTGCCTCTCGAAGACTATGACATGATGATGGAAACGGCACGAGCAGTTGCACAATTAGATGTCCAAGGCATTAAAATCCACTTACTTCATCTATTAAAAGGAACGCCTATGGTGAAGCAATATGAAAAAGGTATGCTAGAATTTTTAGATCAAGATGTATATACAAAACTAGTAGCAGACCAATTAGAAATTTTACCACCAGAGATGGTCATTCATCGTATTACAGGTGATGGACCGATTGATTTAATGATTGGACCCATGTGGAGTGTAAATAAATGGGAAGTACTGAATGGCATTGATGCTGAGCTTGAACGTCGTGGTAGTTGGCAAGGGAAGTTGTATAAGGCAGAGGTTATGAAATGATACTACAACGCGTTTTACAATATGCCCAGCAGTTATTAAAAGATAATATAAAAGAGGGAGATACAGTTGTTGATGCAACTGCTGGAAACGGCCATGACACATTGTTTCTGGCACAGCTTGTTGGGGATGAAGGGCAAGTTTATGCCTTTGATGTCCAAAAAGAGGCGGTTGACGCGACACTCCTCCGACTTTTAGATAATGGTTTAGAACATCGAGCACTCGTTTTAAATAAAGGGCATGAAGAAGTTACACAGTTTGTACACAAGCCAGTAACTGCGGCAATCTTCAATCTCGGCTATTTACCTGGTAGCAACCATGATATTATTACAAGACCTAATACAACAATCCAAGCCATTGAGAATATATTAAAGCTCTTAAAAGTTGGCGGTTTGATTGTTCTTGTTATTTATCATGGTCATCCAGGTGGAAAAGAAGAGCGTGATAAGGTCATTGATTATGTAAGCCAACTGCCACAAAAATATGTTCATGTCTTAAAATACGCATTTCTGAATCAACAAAATGATCCACCCTTCGTCATTGCATTAGAGAAAATGAAAGAATATCCTATTCAATGATTACATGCTAAAAGGCGATCAGTAGTTTCTATCAAACTAGCTGATCGCCTTGCTCTTTATCTACTTGTTATTGCGTTTTTCATTATAGTCAACCCAGAAATCTGCACCTTTAATTCCTAGTTTACGAGGATCAAAGACTGGGTCTTTTCCTTCTTTTTTCTGTTTCTCGTAATCTTTTAATGCGACAATAGCTGGTTTCATGATAATTAAAATAGCTATAACGTTAATCCAAACCATCAAACCAAGACCTACATCTCCCATTGCCCATGCTAGACCAGACGTACGGAT
Source organism: Lysinibacillus sp. JK80 (assembly GCF_027557635.1). NCBI lineage: Bacteria > Bacillati > Bacillota > Bacilli > Caryophanales > Bacillaceae > Lysinibacillus > Lysinibacillus sp. JK80. Next base: position 3,455,204 of record NZ_CP058997.1, read on the forward strand.
TGTACCATAAAAGGCTGCAACTAAAATGGCAATTTTCGCAATCCAAATGAATACCTTTTCTGTGCTACCTCTAAATAAGTAAGCGACATTTGTCTCTGCAATATAGTAGTAAGCCATGATTGTTGTAAAGGCAAAGAAGAATAACGCAATGGCTACAAATGGAGCACCAAAGCCAGGTAATGATGAGTCAACTGCATATTGTGTATACGCAGCTCCTGCTTCAATACTTTTCGCAAAAGTCATTTGCTCATCGCCTGCTAATCCACCACTATTAAATTCTCCAATATGGATAAATGGATCTGCTCCCTCAGCTGCCTTTTCATCTTGTACATTGTACATACCTGTAAATAAAATCATAAATGCCGTAGCAGAACAAATTAATAATGTATCAATATAAACAGACGCGGCTTGTACAATTCCTTGCTTAGCAGGATGTGATACTTCCGCAGCTGCCGCAGGGTGAGCACCAGTTCCTTGACCAGCCTCATTAGAGTAAATTCCACGTTTAACACCCCAAGCAATCGCTGAACCAATAACCCCGCCAAAAATTTCTTGAGCACCAAATGCACTAGAAAAAATTAATCCGATAACTGTTGGTACTTGTGAAATATTCATAAAAATAATGACAATTGCCATAATGATATAAGCTAATGCCATAAATGGTACAATAATTTGAGCAGCGTTTGCAATTGATTTAATACCACCAATGATAATAGCACCTAGTAACACAACAATTATAAGTCCTGTGATCCATGTATCCAAACCGAAAGCGTTTTCAACAGCACCTGCGATGGCATTTGACTGCACACCAGGCATCAAAATTAACATTGCTATTAAAGCCGCCACAGCAAAAATTACTGCAAACCATTTTTGACCCATTCCTTTTTCTATGTAAAAGGCCGGTCCACCACGATATTCTGTATCTTTCTCTTCTTTATAGATTTGAGCTAATGTTGATTCTACATACGCGGTAGCCGCACCAATGAAAGCGATTGCCCACATCCAAAAGACAGCACCAGGTCCTCCCATTCCAATTGCTGTCGCAGTACCAGCAATATTACCTGTACCTACACGTCCTGATAATGCGATAGACATTGCTTGGAAAGAGGATATTCCCTTTTCCGATTTCTCCCCTTTAAACATTAAAACAAACATATCTTTAATGTGCCTTACCTGTAGGAACCTTGTGATAATTGAGAAAAATAACCCAATCAATAAGATACCATAAATAAACCATGGTCCCCATAAAATACCATTCAACTTCTCCACAATTACATCCATTTTACCCCTCCAATTTAAAATACCTTACTTTAGATCATTATAGTATTACACTTTTCAGAAAATTACAATATTATTTTTGAGTAACAATATTTAAGTAAGTAACCTAGTAAATGGAAGGGGATAAACCTATTTAATTATATAACCAATTCTTCGAAGAGCATTATTAATAAAATCTCGTGTATACATATAAATTTCTTCGCGCTCTCCCTCATGAAATAAATTATGATAACAATTTGCCCATTCTTTAAACTGAAATTCTGTGAATTCCTGTTGATGAAGCCAATTTCGGGTTTGGCGAGTGTCCGTAATTTTATCCTTCTCAGCTGTCATAATTAGCATAGGCATATTAGGCATTTCACCTTTAGGCAGCATCACTAAATTTTTCATCATTTGCTGAAGTTCTCGATACCATTTCACAGAAACAACAGACATGAGCGGTACATCATCTTTCATTTCTTCTCTGCCTTCAACACTACGCGTTAATTTCTCTAATGTAATATCATGTGTCAACTTAACATTGGCTGTTAACGCACTTAGACTTGTTAAAGCATTTGTTAATTTACCTGGTAATAGCTTTAGTTGCAACCAAGGTGATGTTAAAATAATGCCTGCACATTCATATTGTCTCTTTTGCAGTGTATGGAGGATTAATGTTGCACCTAGTCCATGCCCTATTACAAAGGTTGGTAAATTATATGAAAAAGCATTTTCAATCAGGTTTCGTGTATACTTATTGTACAATTTGAAGTCTTCATCATGGACTCTAGCAAATCTTGCATTACCACCATGATTCGGTAAATCCCCCATGACTATGTGGAAGCCTTCTAATCTTAATTTCTCTATCAGCCATGCATACCAACGGTGATTTTCATAAGCACCATGAAGAATAGCAATCACAGCTTTTGCTTGTCCATCAGCTTCCCATTTCCACATTTACATAGTCCTCCTAAAAAATAATTACACTTTGATTATATCGAAATAAATAGCACATTTTAATTTTATATTTCCATAAAGTTGCGTATTTGATACGATAATACTACATTATAGAAAGAAAAGAGGCGATTTTCATGATTTATCCATTTAAAGATAAAACGCCAAAGATCGATCCGTCTGTTTTCATTGCTGATTACGCAACTGTTACGGGCGACGTAACAATTGGCGCCGAAACAACCATTTGGTTTAATACGGTTATTCGTGGTGATGTTTCCCCAACGATTATCGGTAAACGTGTCAGTATTCAGGATCTTTGCTGTTTACACCAAAGCCCAAAATATCCGCTCATTATTGAAGATGAGGTAACAGTTGGACACCAAGTCACTTTACATAGTTGTACAATTCGCAAAAATGCCTTAATTGGTATGGGATCCATTATTTTAGACGGAGCTGAGATTGGAGAAGGTGCATTTATTGGAGCTGGAAGCCTAGTACCTCCTGGTAAAGTCATTCCTCCAAATAGTTTAGCATTAGGTCGTCCAGCAAAAGTTGTCCGAGAATTAAATGCTGAAGATAAAGAGGATATGGAACGCATCGTACGAGAATACGCAGAAAAAGGTCAATATTATAAATCACTTCAGAAATAAATAACCTACACAAAAAATCAATACTAACGAAAAAATCCCTCGCGTTTTCGTGTACCGAATATGTTCACGAATCCTAGCGAGGTATTTTTGTAAAAAAAACAAAAGGAGCAATGTTGCTCCTTTGTTTATTAATACATTAGAATAATTTTCTAATGACTTCATTACTTTAGTTCAATAGTTTATAAACGTGCTTTTTCTCGTAGCGCGTCTGCTTTATCAATTTGCTCCCATGGTACATTTAAATCTGTACGACCAAAATGTCCATACGCAGCAGTTTGTTTATAAATTGGACGACGAAGATCAAGCATTTTAATGATACCTGCTGGGCGTAGATCGAATAGCTCGCGTACCCATTCAACGATCTCGCTTTCTTTCACTCTACCTGTGCCAAATGTATCGACAGCAATGGAAACAGGCTGAGCAACGCCAATCGCATAGGCAAGTTGCACTTCAGCACGTTCTGCTAAGCCAGCTGCTACGATGTTTTTCGCTACATAACGTGCTGCATATGCCGCCGAACGGTCTACCTTGGTTGCATCCTTACCTGAGAAGGCACCACCACCGTGACGTGCATAACCACCGTATGTATCAACAATGATTTTACGTCCTGTTAATCCAGCATCACCTTTTGGCCCACCAATTACAAAACGGCCAGTTGGATTGATGAAGTATTTCGTATTAGCATCTAATAATTCACTTGGTACGACTGGTGCAATAACAAATTCTTTTAAATCTGCTTGAATTTGTTCAAGTGTTGCTTCTTCATCATGCTGTGTTGAAATAACAATTGTATCCACGCGAACCGGTACATTATTGTCATCATATTCAATCGTTACTTGCGTTTTACCATCAGGACGTAAATAGGCAAGTTCACCTGATTTACGTACTTCTGTTAAACGGCGTGCTAATTTGTGTGCCAAGCTAATTGGTAATGGCATTAGCTCTGGTGTTTCATTACATGCATAGCCAAACATTAAGCCTTGGTCACCAGCACCAATTGCTTCAATATCAGCATCTGTCATAGAGCCTTCACGTGCCTCTAATGCCTGATCAACACCTTGAGCAATATCAGGTGATTGTTCACCAATTGCCACAAGCACCGCTAAGTTCTCAGCATCAAAGCCATATTTACCTCGTGTATAGCCAATTTCAGCTACAGTGTCACGAACAATACCTTTAATATCCACATAAGTAGAAGTAGTAATTTCTCCTGCTACTAATACTAATCCTGTTGTTACAGTTGTTTCACACGCTACACGTGCATTTGGATCTTCTGCTAAAATAGCATCTAAAATGGCATCCGAGATTTGGTCACAAATCTTATCTGGATGTCCTTCTGTTACACTCTCTGATGTAAACAGTCGACGGTTTGTCATTTGGTTTTCCTCCTAAATACTCTTACAATAAGTAGTTGTGTATGAATACGGTACTCATTACCCATGTCAAGTCCGCTCCTAAGGATTGAACTCTCAAGCCGTTACTGCTGCTTTTAACACGAGGATTTCGAAAGATCCGTCATTATAATAAGGAAAGAACTACATATACTTACCTTTACATTGAATTTTAACAATAAAAAAATCCTTTTCTCACGTTACTTTACATGAGGAAAGGAATAATGACTGCGTAACCTTTCACTCTTATCGTTCAAGGGATGTTCCCTTGCATCAGGTTGGCACCAACGCATGTCGTGAAATAGTTCATGCAGGTTGCCGGGTTTCACAGGGCCTGACCCTCCACCAGCTCGGGATAAGAGTATCCGTTCAATCTCATGTTACTGAAAAGGTCGAACGTTGTCAAATATTTTCTTATGTATTACTGTATAGAAAGGAAAGAACGAACTTATTACACAAAAACTTTTCATACTTGGATGATGATGTAAATAGAAGCAAATTAATCCCTACAACATACCTAGCTACTTGTGGTAACATATGTGTGGCTCAATTTTCGTGCCTAATTACAGTAGGATTGATGGTATTCTACTCGAAAAACATTATTTTTTGTCAGTTTATTGAAAAGTGGTAAAAACTCTAAAATAATTTCTTAATTAGTATAGATTATTTAAGCAATTGTGTTATACTATTTTTGAAATTAAGAAAAAATCCCTCTAAATCAAGGGAATACTATAAAAAAGGATGGTATTTAATCGATGAATTCAGTAGAAATTGCAAACGAACTGAAGGAATTATTAAACGGCGGTAACATTAATGTTCAACTTTCAGTACCACAATTAGCAGAAAAAGCTACATCTCGTGGTGAAGCAATGTTAACAGTAGATGGCGCAGTTCGTGCAGAAACTGGCAAATACACTGGTCGTTCACCTAAAGATAAATATACGGTAGAAGAAGAAAGCACAAAAGATCAAATTGACTGGGGTAAAGTCAACCAACCGATTTCTTCTGAAGTGTTCGATAACCTATATGTAAAAGTAATAAAATATTTAAAAGAACGTGACGAGTTATTCGTATTCAAGGGCTTTGCAGGTGCTGACAAAGACTCACAATTAAGCATTCAAGTTATCAATGAATACGCATGGCACAATCTTTTTGCTCATCAATTATTTATCCGTCCAACAGCAGATGAATTAGCTTCTCATGTTGCCGACTTCACTGTCATCTCAGCTCCTAACTTTAAAGCAGATCCTGCGGTTGATGGTACTGCTTCTGAAACATTCATCATCGTATCACTTGAAAAGAAAATTATTTTAATTGGTGGTACAGAATATGCTGGTGAAATGAAAAAATCTATCTTTGGTATCATGAACTATTTATTACCACAACAAGGTATTCTTTCAATGCACTGCTCAGCAAACGTTGGTGAAGCTGGCGATGTAGCGTTATTCTTCGGTCTATCTGGTACTGGTAAAACGACGTTATCAGCTGATCCTGATCGTAAGCTAATCGGTGACGATGAACACGGTTGGTCTGATAATGGTGTATTCAACATTGAGGGTGGTTGCTATGCAAAAACAATCAACCTTTCTGCTGAAAAAGAACCAGAAATCTACAATGCAATCCGCTTCGGCTCTGTATTAGAAAACGTAGCTGTTGATCCAGAAACTCGTATTTGTGACTATGATGATGGTTCGCTAACAGAAAATACACGTGTAGCTTATCCAATCCAATACATCGAAAATATCGTTGATCCTTCTGTTGCAGGTCATCCAAAAACAATCATCTTCCTAACAGCTGATGCATTTGGCGTGTTACCTCCAATCAGTAAATTAACAAAAGAACAAGCGATGTATCACTTCCTAAGCGGGTTCACTTCTAAACTTGCTGGAACTGAACGTGGTGTGACTGAGCCAGAACCAGTATTCTCTACTTGCTTCGGGTCTCCATTCCTTCCACTTCCTGCAACAGTATACGCAGAAATGTTAGGACAAAAAATTGACGAGCACGGTGCACAGGTATACTTAGTAAACACTGGTTGGACTGGTGGCGAATATGGCACAGGTAGCCGTATGAAACTGTCTTACACACGTACAATGGTCCGTGCAGCAATCGATGGTAAATTAGCAGATGTTGAAACAACACAAGATGCTGTGTTTGGTTTACACATTCCAACAGCAGTTGAAGGCGTACCTTCAGAAGTGTTAAATCCTCGTGAAGCTTGGGCAGATAAAGCTGCATACGATGCAAAAGCTGCTGAGCTTGCAGGCTTATTCAACGAAAACTTCAAGAAATTCTCAAACGTTTCTGAAGCCATCACTACACTTGGTGGTCCATTAAAATAACGTCTATATAAAAGACAAAGGGAACAATTTATTCGTTCCCTTTGTCTTTTTGTTTTCTCTATGCTTTATTGTTGTTTCATCCACTTGCAAAGAGCACGGACAGTTTCACGATTTTTTGCTGGTGGATATTGATGTGCATAGTTAAGATCATACCAAGTTTCGAATGATTTATTTGCTTCCTCTAAAAAAAATGCCAATTGTCTGGCATGTTCAATATCCACATTTTCATCACGATAGCCATGAATGATAAGAACGGGAGCTGTTATACGCTCTATCTCAAAAAGTGGTGTTCTTGCATCATACGCTTCTGGTACACGATTAGGTGTTCCTCCAATAACACGCTTCATCATTCTGCGCATATCTGTACGTTCCCAATAAGTGGCCGTTGCATCAGAAACACCTGCCCATGTTACAACAGAAGTAATATCCCTTCTTAAAATAGCTGTCCACAGAGCCATAATACCACCTCGTGAAAAACCAAAAACATGGATATTGTCATTGCAGAATTGTTTGAGTACATCTACGGCATAGACCGCATCGTAACGGTCTGCCCCTGCAAACTCGTCACGCCCCTCTCCCCCACGATTCCCACGATAGTATGGGGCAAATACGATAAAGCCCTGCGCCGCAAATTGTGCAATACGAGATGGTCTTACCATCCCAATGCTTTGCATGCCGCCTCTTAAATATAAAAAGCCATCATATGTACCTTCAGTCTTTGGCTCTGCTAATAATCCTTTTATACGTAAGCCCTGTGAAAGATAGGTTATTTCCGTTAAACGTATAGCTGGATTTGGTGAAGGATAGGGGCGTTTTTCGATAATATCACCATTGTGTGTCACGATGTTTCAGCTCCTCCAGCATTTTCTTCATCCCCTCATCCTTCATGTGAAAACTCAAGTTAGGATGCTGAGCAAATTCTTCATCGGTTAACCAAAGCATGCCTGACGTTTCTAAATCAAATTCTATATCCTCTTGCGCTAAAAATTGTGCAGTGAAAACGGATTTACAAAAACGATTTCATCATACACTGCATACTCTGCAAACCATTGAAGATTCTTCACATGAACACCTGTCTCTTCAAAAACTTCTCGAATAGCCGCCTCCTCTAAGGTTTCCCCTTCTTCTAATTTCCCTCCTGGCACTTCTACACCACGTCGTTTATGGACAGTACATAACCATTTATTTTCATGCTTTAAAAGGACAAGGACGTGTTTAGGTTCTACTTTAAATTCGCCTCTTGTAAAACTCAAATCTACTTGTAGGCCATGTAAATCTGTAAATGTTAACATCTCTTCAACCTCACGTTCTTTCTTGTTGCAAAACAAAAGTTACTTTCTTTATCATTACTTCTATTTTATGGACGGAATTTAATCATCATCCCTATTCCTATCTATATTAACTATATTGTAAACCTACAATGACAAGCAACCCTAAGCTACAGTCTTGTAAAGCATGAAAAAAAGCGTGCTTCATAGGAAGACACGCTTTTCTTTAGATTACTTGCTGACCGTCAAAATAGACGATAGGACTTTTCACAACACAATCAATATGAACATCTGACGCATTGGCTCCACCAAATGGCGCATTACTGCCAAAAGCGATATGGATGGTCCCATACACCTTCTCATCCTCTAATACATTGCCACATAGGATAGCACTTTTATTGGCTCCGATGCCAAACTCTGCAATGACTCTACCATTGCCTTCACCAAGTAATGCCAGTAGTCGTGGACCATCAGGACCGATTGCTTCTTCTAAGCGACCATTCTTTATTTTTAATAATAATGGCTCCTTTAAGACACCAATATTAGCAATAGAGCCATCTACTAATATCTCTCCATTCGCAGATGTTTCTATTGGTGCAATATACGATTCTCCTGAAGGAATATTCCCGTACTCACCAGGTTGACGAATAACCCCTGTGGACTGAATTCCGAAACGGCCGTCTACACTAAACGTCAGCTCATGACCATCCTTGACAATACGAATATCTTTTGTCGTATTAAGTAAAAGGACATATTTTTCTACCGTAGCTTCGATCTCCTGTGCATCTGCATGAAGGGCACCTTGCTCCAGCATCTCCAATGTTACCCCTGGCATTGTTGCTACACGTCCACCCTTTTCACAGGCATGTTTACGAGCCAGTGTATGTGTTAGGGAGTGGGAGGTAATACACAGTGTAACATCGGCATTTGCCATAAGCTCAGAAACTGCATGGATTGGTTCCTGCCCAGATTTCTCTAACAGGGGCATCACCATGAACATTGTATTTGCAGTAATTGACAGTCCAGCTTCATAAAAAATTTTCGCGATGTCTTGTTTGTGGCTATCTGTCAAAATTAATAGTGACTCAGAAGATTGAACATTTAAATTGCCTTTTAAAACATTTAGTGCAATATCATGTAAATGATGCATAATAGGGCTCCTTAATTAAAATTCAAATGATATCTACGAATAATTCCTTCTATTTCATTTCTAGCTTCCGTTAAAGGTCCCAAAAAATCAGGAACACGTTGCTCTGTAAAACGATAAATTGGTCCAGAAACGGTAATAGACGCTACGACCTGTTCCTCACTATTAAATATAGGCATAGCTAGCGCCAATACATCGACCGAATACTCACTGTTACTAAGTGCATAGCCACATGTTCTAATTTTTTCTAGCTCTGCCCTTATTTCTGTGGCATCTGTCATCGTATTATTTGTATAAGCTGTTAATGGTTCATCTATGACCTTTGCAATTTGCTCTTCATTTAAAAAAGCAAGCATTGAACGGTAAGATGCTCCTACATACAGTGGCGATCTACTTCCTCTTGAAACTGTAAACTTCACCTTATTTACAGGCTCTGCTTTCAGTAATGTTAACGCTTCCAGTCCATTCAGTACGGTAAAAATAGCTGTTTCACCAGTGACATCCTTTAATTTCTCAAGAACTGGCATACATAGCTGATCTATGTTTAATGAATCATACATATTCATACCTATTTCCCATAATGCAATACCAAGAGAATATTTTTTTGTTATAGGATCTTTTGTTATAAACCCATTATTTTCGAAGGTTTCAAGAATGCGATATAAATTTGTATGATTCATGTTCATCGCCAGTGCTAACTCTCGACCACCCCATGTGGGCTTTTCCTTTGTAAACATTTTTAAAACCGCAATTGATAAATTTAATGTCTTTAGCATATCTCTCATCCTTCTGAACTATTTATCTGTACAAACGGCTGCAAATCTCTCTCTTAAGGGGGAAATAATCGACAGATTTAGCAGCCGTCAGCACCTGATATCACTTTATCAAAAGTAAGAGAGTAGCTAATCTCTTACTTTTGATATAGGAAATCAACAGCAGCAGTTATATAAACTTTTGCACAGCGTACGATATCCTCAACACGCACTTTTTCATTATAACCATGAATACTTGGTAAATAAGCTGGGCCGTATTGCAATACAGGAATATCATATTGTCTGAAATGACGAGCGTCACTACTTGCCCATTGCATGACACCATATGCCTCTTGCCCTGTAACATATGATATATTTTCCACTATCGATTGGCATACAGGATTTTCAGCAGGCGTATAATTGGCTACGCTTTTAAAGCCAAAACGTTGGATTGAATAATCGATAGCCAAGCCATCTAGTTTAGTTGTCAAGATTTCTGTTACTTCTTCTTGTGTAATACCAAATGGTAAACGACAATCGACCTGGACCTTACAGTAATCTGGGATTACGTTTGACTTCGTACCTCCCTCAATTGTACCAATATTTACAGTAATTTTCTCTAAAACTTCTTGATATTTCAAGCGATCTTTCTCCACTTCACGCATGTATTTTTTTGATACCTCGATAAGTGGCTGTACCTCTTCAGGAATTGTGATTTCTACATCCCATAGTGTACGAATCTCTTGTATAGCTCGGATTGCATCAACAATGGCATTTCGTCCAGCCAATGGTGATAGGCTTCCATGACCAGGTTCCCCACGCACCTCTAATTCAAACCAGTAAGAGCCCTTTTGTCCAATAGTTGGGTTTAAAGGTGAAGAGGGCTCAGCGATTAAACAACCATCTCCCTGCACATAGCCTCGCTCTAACAGCCAAGGAACACCAAATTCACCGCCAGTTTCTTCATCTGGTACGATCGCCAAAGTTAATTTCCCTGGTAGTTCAATGTTCAGTTTCTTTAATAACTTTGTTGCAAAAATAATACCTGCTAAACCGGCTTTCATATCACTCGCCCCACGTCCAAGCATCCAGCCATCCTTCACTTCTCCTGAAAACGGATCAAAATCCCATTTTGATAGATCACCGACAGGAACAACATCGGTATGGCCACAATAAACGAGTTCTTTTCCTTCCCCATTTCCAATAGAAGCTACTAAATTAAACATTTTATCAGCAGCTTCATATTTTTGATAAGTAATGCCTACATCATTTAAATAGTTTTCGATAAAAGCTGTTATTTCAGTCGTATCCCCTGGAGGATTGACACTTGGAATTTGAATGAGCTTTGAACAAAACGCTATCAATTCATCTTGATGATTTTCAACTGCCTCTACTAATTGAGCTTTAAGTGCTTGTAAATCATTCATGTGTGTGTACCTCGTTTCCTTTCGTTTGTAGATGACTCATGCTACCATATAAGCCTTTCATATGTGTAAATTGTGTTTCATCAAAGAAAGAGCATTTATTAGCACCGTAAGTTTTTGCTACCTCTAACACAAATCGCACAACATTTTCTACATCTGTGACATGGGTTGCACCTGTTGCACAGCCTGCCACAACAGATTCAGTTGTAATCGCTACACCTACAACAGGGCTAGATGTTGCAACTGCTGGTTGTAAAATACTATTGATATGGAATAAACCATTACCATATGGTGTAATGTCTTGCATCGTGATTGGCAGGACAACTGGAGAAATGCCAGCAGATTGTGTATATACGTGCAATAAATCATCACTAATTTTTAATATGTAACCTTCTTTGACAGTTGGCGTTATCGCAAATCCTTTATGGTTACATACTTGATTGCCTTTTGTTGTATCAATTGATAGAATAGCATCCATTGTATCTTCTACTTCATTTTCGTTCATGACACTAATATCCACTGGCGAGTTCATAAATGGCACTGGCTCATGTGGTAAGGTTGGAGCTGTTGGACAAATATGTGTGGAGAAAATAACGTCACCCTCTAATTGATCACCCTTTAAGGCCATATCAATAGCTTTTGCTGCTCCTGCCAGACATGCCAGTGCGCCGTCTCCATCTGATACAAAGCCTGTCATTTCAGGGCGTGCTCCAATACCACCTAATCGACCAATAATTCCTAATGTAGGTGCATTTCCGCCAGAGGATTTGCCGTTCTTTCCTTTGACGAGGACGCGAACAAAATCAGTTGAGCCGCTTTCGCCTTGAATAGTTTTTACCTTGACATCTGCTGTGGAATCAATATTGTGTAAATACTTCTTAATCGTGTCTCCGTTTACATAAATACTATCCATTACCTCGTATAATTCAATAACATGCTTCAATGACATAATCAGTCCGCTCCTTTTTCTGCTTCAATAAATTTTATCTTTCGTTAAATTGATGATACTTCTTGCTGTATCGACTTATATAAATGACACGATACTTGATGTGTAGCTGATACTGTATCAAGTGTCGGTTGGACCTCTGCACATTTTTCTGTAGCAAAACGACAACGCTTATGGAATGCACAGCCACTCGGGGGATTAACCGGGCTTGGAACATCGCCAGATAAAATAATACGGTCCTTTTTATCAAAAGGATTTTCCTTAGGTATGGCCGATAACAAGGCTTGGGTATAAGGATGCTGAGGGTTCTCATAAATTTCCTTGTATGTGCCAATTTCCACTATTTTTCCTAAATACATGACAGCAATACGATCACACATGTAGTTCACCACATTCAAATCATGTGAAATAAAAATATAGGTTAAGCCGAATTCTTTCTGTAAATCTTTTAATAGATTGATAACTTGAGCCTGTACAGAGACATCTAATGCGGAAACAGGTTCATCACACACCACAATATCTGGATTCAGTGCAAGAGCCCGAGCAATATTTATACGTTGTCTTTGTCCACCAGAAAATTCATGTGGATGGCGCTTTGCATGGTATGCACTTAATCCGACTGTTTCAAGTAATTCAACCACTCGCTTTTTACGGGATGCCTCATCACCAATCCCATGGATCACTAATGGCTCAGCAATAAGATATTCAATCGTTTTACGAGGATCGAGTGATGCATAAGGATTTTGGAAAACCATTTGGATGGATTTTCGAGCAGAGCGGATATCTTTTGAATTTAAGCTTGCTAAATCCGTTCCCTTAAATTCAACTATTCCCTCTGTTGGTGAAATTAGCTGGTTGATTAAACGGGCAACCGTTGATTTACCACACCCCGACTCTCCCACAATCCCCAGTGTCTCACCTTTATATAACTCAAAACTTACACCATCTACCGCCTTCACAAATTGTGTTGGTTTTTTAAAAGGAATTGAACTTTTAATGGGAAAATGCTTTTTTAAATTACTTACCTTTAAGACAAGTTCATTGTACTGTTGCATTAAAAATCCCCTCCTTCCTAGGGACAATTTGATCTTTTGCTTGTAAATGGCAGGCTACAAAATGGTTGTCCTGTACTTCCACTAAATCAGGCACAGTACTACGACAAATATCTGTCGCTAAAGGACATCGTGCTGAGAAGTGACAGCCACTATGTGGCATTGTTAAATCTGGTGGACTACCAGGAATAGCCGGCAGCCTTTGTTGCTCTTGTGTCCCCATTGTAATTTGAGACTCTAATAATCCCCACGTATAGGGATGTAAAGGTTTTTCATAGAGCTGTTTTGTTGTAGTAGACTCTACTGTACGACCTGCATACATAACATTTACTTTGTCACATAGCTCCCAAACTACACCTAAATCGTGCGTAATCATAATGATGGCTGTATCATGTTCTTGTTGTAATTTTTTCATTAAATCAAGAATTTGAGCTTGTACAGTTACATCTAGTGCAGTTGTTGGCTCATCAGCAATGAGTAGTTTCGGGTTACAAGCTAGGGCAATAGCAATCATGACACGCTGACGCATTCCACCTGAAAATTCGTGAGGATACATTTTTAATCGTTTCTCTGGCTCAGGAATCCCAACCATTTTTAACATATCGACTGCTTTGATAGCGGCATCTTTCTTCGATATTGTTTCATGTGCTTGGATGACTTCAATAATTTGATTGCCCACTGTTAAGACAGGATTCAAACTTGTAATTGGATCTTGGAAAATCATTGAGATGTCATTGCCTCGCACATTGCGCATTTCTTTTTCAGAAATTTCGATTAAATCGCGGCCATTAAATAGAATTTTTCCATTCGTTATTTTTCCTGGCGGAGATGGAATTAAACGCATGAGAGCAGTGGCTGTAACACTTTTTCCTGATCCTGACTCTCCCACAATACCTAGTGTTTCCTTCTTATTTAATTGTAAATTTACTCCATTAACAGCTTTCATTGTAGAGCCGCCACTTTTAAATTCTACTGTTAAGTTTTCTACATCTAGTAAACGTTCAGTCATGACTCCACCCCCTTCCATTAAACTTTCATTTTCGGATCTAATGCATCGCGTAATCCGTCCCCTAATAGGTTAATTCCAAGAACTGTTAATAAAATACAAATGCCTGAAAATGTCGCCATTTGGGGATTTAATACTAAAAAGTCTTTGCCATCTTTTAAAATACTGCCCCATGAAGCTGTCGGTGGTTGAACGCCTAATCCTAAAAAGCTAAGGGCAGCTTCTGAAATAATAGCGCCAGCTGTACTCATCGTTCCATAGACAATTAAAGGGGCTAAACAGTTCGGTAATATATGGCTAAAAATGATCCTCGTATGTGTAGCACCTAAAGAATGCGTTACTTCAACGAATTCTTCCTCTTTTACACTTAACACCTGTCCTCGAACAAGTCGTGCGAAACCTGGAATATTAGCAATACCAATCGCAACAATAACATTGACAAGTCCTTGCCCTAATACCGTCATTAATGTAATAGCTAGTAATATAAATGGGAATGCGAAAAGACCATCCATTGTGCGCATAATAATGGAATCAATGCGTCCACCAAAATACCCTGCCACTAAGCCTAGCAGTGTGCCAAACACAGCACCAAATAGCACCGCCGCAATCCCAACAATCATTGAGATTCGTGTACCGTAAACTAAGCGACTAAACAGATCACGACCATAGTTATCTGTTCCTAATAAATGTCCTTCTGTATTCATCGGTAAAAACGATTTACCGACAATCATTTCATTCGGTGGATGGGTAGCAATCAATGGGGCAAAAATAGCAACAATACCCATTAAAGTGACAATGATTAACCCAATTGTCGCTAATTTATTTTTTAGCAACTTGCGCAATAACGTATTTCTTTTTTTCGTTTCTTGGACGATTGCTTGAGTCATTGTTATTTTTTCCCCCCATCCGATTCTAAATTGACCTTAGGATTGACCACTTTATAAAGTACATCGACTACTAAGTTAACAAGCACAAAGATAAACGCAATGAAAATAACAGTACCTTGGACGACTACAAAGTCACGTTTATCAATGGCATCTACAATTAATCGACCCATCCCAGGCCAACTAAAAATTGTTTCTGTTAAAACCGCTCCGCCCAGTAAATTAGAAATTTGCATTCCTAACACGGTTAAAATCGGTGTTAGCGCATTCTTAAATGCATGTTTACCAATTACTAAATATTCTTTAATACCTTTAGAACGAGCTGTTTTAATATAATCTTGCGAAATAACCTCTAACATACTTGAACGGGTAATCCGTGCAAATGTCGCCATTGGAATCGTTGCTAAAGCAAATGCTGGCAAAATTAAATGCTTCAAATAGGTCCATAGGCCATCGCTGATATTCCCCATCCCAGTTGCTGGGAACCAACCAAGGTTAACACTAAAGAATAAGACAAGCATGATGCCCAACCAGAAAATTGGCATAGATACACCAACTAATGACACAAGCATTACAACATAATCAATGATGGTATTTTGCTTTCTCGCTGCAAATATTCCTGCTGGGATGCCAATCACGACGGCTATTAACAGCGCTGCCAATGCCAATATCACTGTATTAGGGAACCTTTCGAGAATAAGTCCGATGACAGACTCACTATAAGAATAGGAATATCCTAAATTTAACTGTGCTAGATCTCCTACATATGAAATAAATTGCGAAGGCATGGATTTATTTAATCCTAGCTCTTCTCTTAAATTCTCTACATCTTCTACACTCGCTTGTGGTCCAAGCATGACTGAAGCCGGGTCACCAGGAATCATTCGCGTAATAATAAAGACGATAATTCCTACTACTAGCAGTGTCGGGATGAGGTTAACTAATCTTTTTAAAATAAATGAGCCCATCTTAGCAAGACCTCCTTTTCATTATTAGAATCAGTGGTTCATATTGTGAATAATCACATAGTACACCACTCATTAATTGTTTGTAAATATATTTTTTTCTGAATCTTTGTAATTTTATATTTACTTTCTATTTATAAGTGTGCTAATTTTAATCTCGAACCTACCATTTTTGAATCAACGGTTCATATTGTGAAACAAAAACTAAGGAGGCTAGTGCATATGAAGAAATTAAATGTAAGAAAGTCTTTACTACTACTCTTTTTAACTTTACTAATTGGTGTTTTAGCTGCTTGTGGTGGAAACACTGAGAAAAGTACTTCAACGGATGAAAAAGAGGGAGAAGCTACTTCTGGAGGCACATTAAATATTGGTCTGTCAGCCAATGCAAAAACATTTGATCCTATCAAATATACAGGGGTTTATGAATCACAGGTGATGCGCCAAATGGGTGATACGTTAGTTGTTTATAACAAAGATCTATCTGATATCATCCCTTCGTTAGCAACTGAATGGAATGTATCAGAGGATATGTTAGTCTACACATTCAAATTACGCGAAGGTGTTAAATTCCAAAAAGGTCAGTATCAGGATGGCCGTGAAATGACAGCTGAAGATGTGAAATACTCTTTAGAACGCTCTGCTAAAGAATCTGCTATGAATCGTTTAAGTGGTGTAACAGAAGTGAAAGTGTTATCGGAATATGAAGTAGAGATTCACTTAGCTACACCAAATGCTGCCCTACTTGCTATGCTAACGGATGCAGGGAATATTATTATTCCAAAAGAAGAAGTTGAAGGATGGGGCGATAATTTTTCTGAACACTTTGTTGGTACAGGTCCATTCCAACTAACAGAATGGAAAAAAGACCAAGAAGTAAAATTAGTTCGTCACGATAATTACTGGGGCGATAAGCCAAATGTTGATAACTTAACAATGAAGTTTATCTCCGATCAAAATATGATGACAAACGCATTACGTTCTGGTGATATTGATATTGCCATGGACGTTAAAGGTCAAAACCGAGAAATCATCAACCAAGATAGTAACCTTGAGCTTTTAACAAATCCAGGTCTATCGATTGTTTATCTTGATCTTAATAACAAAGTAGGTCCAACTGCTGACAAACGCGTTCGTGAAGCGATTTATATGGCAACAAATGTAGAGGAAATTATTTCTGGCGTTAACCAATGGGGTGGCGGCGATGTTTCTTATTTACCATTACCACCTGGTTCATGGGGATATGATCAATCGTTAGTTGATATGGTACCAAAATATAATCCAGAAGAAGCAAGAAAATTACTAGCAGAGGCTGGTTACGCTGATGGCTTCAAGACAGAGATTTTCGTATCAGAAGCACGTGTTCCTTACGCAACGATTTTCCAAAGTCAGTTAAAGAAGAACTTAAATATTGATGTGGAAATAAAAGTGCTTGAATGGGGTACTTACAGTGATACTGTGGCAAAGGGTAATGCGCCAATGAATATTGGTGGCTGGACTTGGTACCCAGATCCTTATTTCTTCCTTTATCAATTATTCCACACAAATCAAATTGGTGCGTTAGGAAATGGTAAAGGCTACAGCAATCCAGAAGTGGATAAATTATTAGAACGCGCCGTATCAGAAACAGTAGTGCAAGAAGAACGTGCAAAATTATACCAAGAAGCATTAAAGCTGATTTTAGCGGATGTTCCACGTATTGAATTAGAGGCAACACAAACGGTTGCAGGTGTAAACAAAAAAGTACAGGGCTTTGAGGTTTCTGCTGATAACTCCGTACAAATTGTGCATCCAAATGGTACAAACGTATCCATTACTAAATAATTAAACTTGAAAAGTGGAGATACCAGTCTCCGCTTTTCTCTTCATAAGGAGAGATTTGATCCGATGACACGCTATATAAATGGACTTGTTTTTAATTCTGAGACTCGTAGCTTCAATAAGCAATCTTTTCAAGTGCAAGGGCAATACTTTGAACCCGCTACTCATTCACCTGAAACAGAGTTGGATTTAGATGGATACTATATTACACCAGGTTTTATCGATAGCTGCTCACAAATCGGTCTAGCTGAAATAGGGATTCGTTGGGAAGGTGATGATAGCTATGAATTTGACTCACATTTGCAATACTCTGTAGTTGATGGCATATACCCATTTGATACTGCTTTTCAAAAAGCTGTTTCTCATGGGGTGACTGCATCTCATATTGTTCCCTCTCCTAAAAGCTTGATAGGTGCAAAAACGGCTATTATTCACCATACACATACAACGGTTGATGAAATGGTTATTTCAAAAGATGTGGCTTATTCCTTCTCTATTGGACATCAGGCAAAAAGTACATTTTTCGCTGAAAAGAAAAAACCACTCACTCGTATGGGCATCGCCAAAATTTTAAGAGAAACATTACAACAAATTCAGCAACAGGAGCCCTCCATTACGAAAATCGTTATTCGAGCGCACAAAGCCGTTGATCTTGAATTCATTAGCCGCCTTCAGCAAGAATTTGGGTCAATTTTTGATTTTCATATTATCCATGGCACTGAAATTACATTCCTTCATGAAACATCCTTTAATACGGTTATAGCTGGTCCTACATTTCGATATATTGAGCACAATGAGATGATGGCACTATCACCCAAAATGTATCATCAACTGTATAAGCACAATATTCCATTCGTTTTTTGTACGGATCATCCTGTTAGCAGCACCTCGCATCTAACATTAGAAGGATGCTTAGCTGTAAGAGAAGGTATGGCACGCCAGGACGTGCTATATGCTCTCACAACGGGGGCTGCAAATTTTCTAGGGATCTCCCATAAAACAGGTGCTATTCGTGATGGTCTTCTTGCTGATTTTGTTATTTGGGATAAGCATCCATTAAATTTAGATGCACAGGTTGTCGCAACCTATATTAAAGGAACAAAAGTTTATGCACGGGAAGAAGGGTTTACACAATGATTATTTATCATCATGCAAAGTTTCATACAGTCAATGAGCAAAACGATACTTGTGAACAGTTATGGGTCGAAGATGGGCGTATTGTCTATATTGGACCAGCCAAAGAATTTCCCCCACAAGCAGAGCTAGTTGATCTACAGGGAGCTTATGTTACACCAGGGTTAATTGATATTCATGCCCATGTTGGAACATGGGCTGAAGTCACTGAAGACATTAATGATGCCAATGAATATAGCGAACCCTTTACACCTCTTATGCACGCTTTAGACAGTGTAGATATCCGACACTTTTCCTTTCAACATGCGTTAGAAGGGGGCGTAACCACTGTGCAAACTGGGCCAGGTAGTGCCAATGTCATTGGTGGTATTTGGAGCATTCTTAAAACAGCAGGACCTACCCTTTCCTCTCGTGTTCTAGTAGAGCGGAGCGGTTTAAAGGGGGCCCTAGGGGAAAATCCGAAAAACGTCTTTGGCAATCAGTATAAGCGCAAGCCGATGACTCGTATGGCCATTGCACAGCTTTTACGAGATGGTTTCCAACGTGCAAGTCAACTCAATGAACAACAACAAACTGAGCAAATTAAACAAAATGCTGAGTTACGCCCGTTTATTGAGGTACTTCGAGGTGACATGCCACTTCGCCTTCACTGCCATAGAGCAGATGACATTATGACAGCAATTAGAATTGCCAAAGAATTTAATGTGAAGCTTCATTTAGAGCACTGCACAGAAGGCTATCTCATTGTGGATGCCGTTAAAGAAAGTGGATTCCATGCAACGCTTGGGCCCTATATGTTAACGCCATCTAAATACGAAACGCGTCATTCTACACCAGCAATTGCTGCCGTTTTTAAAGAACATAATATTCCATTTGCTATCATGACAGATCATCCATTTGTACCAATTCAATACTTAAAGTATTGTGCCACAGAAGCGATTCGTTATGGTTTAGATGAAGACACAGCCCTCAAAAGTATTACGATCAATGCAGCTAAGCTTGTACAGCTTGATCACCGCATTGGCAGCCTTGAGGAAGGCAAAGATGCTGATTTTGTTGTTTGGTCGCACCCTATTTTTGAAACAGAAGCAAAGGTTTTACAAACTTATGTAAATGGACAAAAATATTACGAAGCGGAGTGAGCGTAATGCAACATTCGAAAATTGCCGTTGTAACAATTGGTCAGGCACCTCGTAAAGATATGGCAGAGGATATACAGCAATTAAGAGAAGCAGGTTTACATGTTCATGAATTCGGTGTACTTGATTCACTATCCTCAGAGGAAATTGCTACACTTTCGCCTTCTCTTGAGGACTCAGATGTTTTAGTGACACTTCTTACCAATGGTCGACAAGTAAAGCTCAGTAAACAAAAGCTCATGCCTTATATTCAAAGCTGCATTGATGATCTACATGAATTCACTTGGATACTACTTATGTGTACAGGAGATTTTACGAATAAATTATCCTATAAAAATCTTTTACTACCTGATCGTATGATGACTAATTTAGTGAAGGGCTTACATACAGAATTAGCCATTGGTTTAATAGGCCCCGAACCCGAACAACATCGAACGGTTGCAGAGAAATGGCAAAAAGCACAGTTCGATGTAACTTTTTCAGCAAGCTCCCCATACCACTTTGATAACCAACATTTATTGTCAAAAGCACAACAATTAGAAGAGCAAGGAGCCGATTTGCTTATTCTTGATTGTATGGGCTATTCCACAACAATGAAAAACATGATTAAAGATCAACTCACTATCCCCATCATCGTCCCCCGAGAAGCGGTTTTTACAATTTTAAAAGCCATTTGTTAATAGAAGAAAAGGTCACTTCTGATTCAGTGACCTTTTCCCATTCGCTAGACACGCTTGTTGAAATAAGGAAGCTGCTCAACGAATGCCTTCGTATCATCATCTCCATATTCATGAACAAGTGCATAGATTTTCATTAATCTTTTATCTATTTCATCATTTTCTCTATCTTGGTGATACTGTATATACGGTAACTGAGCACGCCATGCATTCGAAATTTCTAACAGTTGCATTTGCTGAAAGATTCTCTCAAATACATCTAATGCCTGTCGATCTACATTGAGTTCGAAATTCCATGGTCCTGCATATGGGTTGGTATAATACGTTCTATTGGCAAGTGAAAAATATACGCGCTGACGATCCATCTTTACGATTCACTCCTTTTTCCATAGTATGGAGTGATAGGTGGGGTTTTATTCGCTTTTATGTCAAACTTCCTTCACAATTAATAGGACCAGATAATTTATAATAGGTATGATGAATAAAGAACGGAGTGAATACTATGAGTTTAACTACGCTCTTAATAGTCGCAGTTATCATCGTTATTTTAATCACCATTGCGACAATTATCAGTGTAAACCGTGCCTATGCCTTTAAACATACTGTTGATGAAAAACCGAAGCAAAACTATCATCAAGAGGAAAATTAAATACCATTACTGAATTTGGAGTGAAAGAAATGGGCGTACCTTTACCAATTATCATTATGATTGCGATGATGATGCTAATGTTTGGTGTTTCTGTCATTATCATTATGAAGAAAAAAAATAATATTTTTACACAAACAATTGATCCAAAGCCTGAACAACTTACGTCTCAGCAAAAGGAAGAGCAACGATGAAATACCCCTTTATTTGGCTCATCCAGTTTTATAGAAAATTTATTTCACCTATGACGCCACCTACTTGTCGTTTTCATCCTACCTGTTCTTCTTATGGGCTCGAAGCTTTTCAAAAGCACGGTGCATTCAAAGGTTTCCTCTTAACTATTACACGTATATCCAAATGCCATCCATTTCATCCTGGTGGCTTTGATCCTGTGCCTGAAAAATGGCCTTCGAAAAAGAATTAATTTCGGAGGGCATTTTTTTCTTGTACTTTTTTAAGTTGTGCGTTATCATAATAACTGTTCTAAAAAATAAATCGTAATGATTACTATTTAAGAGAGGTATCTTACTTATATGAAAAAACTATCTGTATTATTGTTAGTAGCAGTTCTTGCTTTATTTACTGCCGCTTGTGGAGACAAATCGTCCACATCCCAAAAGACTGAGGAAAAAGATAAATTAAGTATTTATACAACGGTTTATCCATTAAGCTATTTTGCACAGCGCATTGGTGGAGATTATGTTGAAGTAGCTTCAATTTACCCAGCTGGTGCGAATGAACACACCTTCGAGCCAACTCAAAAAGATATGATGAAATTAGCAGATGCTGATATCTTTTTCTATATTGGCTTAGGACTTGAAGGCTTTGTAGAAAACGCTAAAAAAACTTTAGCGAACGAAGATGTCACAATGGTGGCAACTGCTGATGACGTTTCAGATAAAAAATTAGCTGTAAGCACAGGACATGTTCATGCAGAAGAGGAAGAACATGAAGCAGACGCTCATGAGCACGGTACAACCGAGGAAGAGCATGAACATGAAGGTGAAGAACATGGACATGATGAGCATGAGCATGGCGATATCGATCCGCATGTTTGGTTATCTCCTACAATTAGTCAAGATTTAGCACTGGCTATTAAAAACACACTAGTTGAAAAAATGCCAGCTCAGGAGGCAACTTTTAACACAAATTATGATGCATTAGTAAAAGAATTACAGGATTTAGATCAAGATTTCCAAGCAATGACTGACAAAGCACAAAATAAAACATTCTTTGTATCCCATGCCGCATTTGGCTATATTGCTGGTCAATACGGCTTAACTCAAGTGCCGATTGCTGGCTTGAATTCACAAAATGAGCCATCTCAAAAGGAATTAACAAAGATTGTAGACAAAGCAAATGAATTGCACATTCACTATATTTTATTTGAACAAAATGTCTCTTCCAAATTAGCAGAGATTATTCAAAAAGAAGTTGGTGCAGAATCTCTTGTCTTGCATAATTTAAGCGTATTAACAGCTGATGATGAAAAAAATAAGGAAACCTATTTCACATTGATGCAAAAAAATATTCAAACATTAGAAAAAGCTTTAAGCGTTCAATAATATGAGTAAGGAGGTGCCCCTCTATTGGGACACCTCCTTTATTATGACGTATTTTTCTTGTGGCATCAGTTTTTCCGTTCGATAAAAAGACCCTAGCCACTTCATTGTTTTTTGCTTAGTCACATGCTTAGCTTTTGGCTGAAGGACAACAAAAGCCATTATACTACTTTCTACTAGAATCGGTGGCCACTCAGTAAAGTTAAACTGAACTAAATTGTCTTGTTTATTTGTTTTTTGAGTAACAAGCTTCATCGGCTGTTCCACTAATTGTTGTACGGCTAACCGATTTTCTCCGATGATTGATAACCCCATAATTTGATTCAATTGATGTTGTATAGGTGTTGCTAAACTTTGTCTTTTTGTTTCTTCCTGCAAATCTATATATTTCTCGCTTGTTGCAGCAGGGAAACTTGCATAATCCCATGTATGATCTTGTGCTAATTGGCGATCCGACACTAAAAAATATTGATAGCGAACTTCTCCTTTACGATCAGGCAAAGGGTCATCCCATGTCACATCAATATGATACCAAGCATGATCAAGTTTCACTAATACCCAGGCATGTAGCTGTTCTCCTACTTTTCCTGGTACATATTGTACCTCAAAACCCAGCATTTCTAACATTCGATATAGCACTAAAGCATATGCCTGACAGACGCCCTTATTCTCCCTTAATAATGTATATGGAGAATATTGACTTCCTTCTGTTTCCTTAGAGTATTCCGCGGACAATACAATAAAATCATGTGCAGCCTGTAGTTTTTCTATGTCACTTAATCCATGCATAGGTGCAATAATATTTTCCAAAGTTTGCTCGACAAATAACGCCTCTGTTTGTGATAGATGGTACGTAAATGCAAAGGCAATGACAATATTATTGCTATAACCTTCGTACTTCCATTGGAAACTTGAAATATTAGTATAAATATAAGAGTTTTCAATTGCATTTTTAGTAATTTCTGTTAGTTCATCTTTTATCTCGGCTAAGTCACCAGTATAACGAATCGAGAATTCGGATGATAGATGCATAACTTCTTTATTAATGAGAGATTGTAGTGTTTCAATTGAATGAGCTGTTGCTACATCTTCTTTTTCATAGTTTGCAAATACTTGCACATGACTCATTTGTAGAACAAATAATATAATGACAACATTATATATATATTTCCTCATATGAGTCATTCTCCTTTACTAAATAGTTTATGCCTCTCTTTTTTTATTATGTTAATAAATGATTAATTTCATGCTAAAAGTTCAAATAAAAAAGAAGCCTTCCTTTTTAGAAGACTTCTTTCACGAAGTTTTTATTGTAATAATTTCCGTCTCAACAATTTATCCGCACCATTGCGCGGAAGACTGTCTGTAATAATCATTTCTTTAGGCACTTTATATTTAGCAAGTTTCTGTAAACAAAAGGCCTTTAGTTGCTCAACAGATACCTGCTCATTTAACACGATAAAGGCAATGGGTACCTGACCCCATTGTTCATCAGGCATACCGCATACACCCGCCTCTTTGACAGCTGGGTGTGTGAGTAGTACATTTTCTATTTCTGCAGGATAAATATTTTCTCCCCCTGAAATGATTAAATCTGCCCTTCGATCAATGACGAATAAATAACCCTCTTCATCCACATAACCAATATCACCTGTATGAAGCCAGCCAGCCTTCGTTGCATTTTTTTGTGCAAAACGTCCAATATAGCCAGGTGTGACATGAGGACCTCGTATGCAAATTTCCCCTTCACCTTTAGCATTTGGCTCAGCAATCATTATTTGATTAAAAAATAAAGGCTTTCCAGCAGAACCAATTTTCCTCATAGCATCTTCACTTGCCAATGTGGCTGTTTGTGAGGAGGTTTCTGTCATCCCATACGTTTGTGCGACAGCTAAATTTAACGCATGTGCTCTCGCTAAATAATCAACGGGAACAGGTCCACCTCCAGCTAACATTAACTTAAAATAAGATGACGCTTTCGCATTGCGTTGCTCTAGCGTATGTAGAATTCGTTCCAAGGTCACCGCTACAACAGACATATGGGTGACATCCCCATCCATAATATTTTGTGCGATAGATTCCACATCAAATTGCTCATATAAAAAGATTTGATTTCCATATAGCAGTGAACGCACTAAAATGGAGAACCCACTAATATGGAATAAAGGGACCGCGCATAGCCAAACGTCCTGAGCCTGTAGCCCAATATTTAAAACGGAGGCAGTGGCACTAGCCTGATGATTTCCAACTGTTTGGCGAACCCCTTTTGGGAAGCCGGTTGTACCAGACGTATACATAATAGTTGTTGTTTGATGAAGAGGCCATTCCTTGCCAATATCTACTGCACCCTCTGCACCCTTTTCAATTGCTGAAAATAAATGATAGGTTGTTTCAGATGGTAGCTTTTCTACATCCTCATCGGCAACTAATACCGCTACAGCCTCTGAATCCTCTAGCTGATAAGCCAGCTCATCCTGTGATAGTCTACGATTAAGCATCACCATTTCACATTGCAGATGCATGCAGGCATACATCATGATTACAAGCTCAGGCTTACTTGGCCCCATAATAGCAATTCGATCACCCTGTTGAATACCGAGTGTCACTAATTGTCGAGCACGTTTTATCGATTCATCATTCAATTCTTGAAAAGTCCAACTTTGCTTTTTAAAAGTAAGTGCCTTACGGAAAGGTGTTAAATAAGCTCTTTGTAAAATCCAGTTAGGATACATCTTTGTCACTCCAATCACCCTACATCTTAACGCTTTCCCATCTAGTTTGTCTATTATCCATGTAGTATCTAGCTTTTTAATGAATACCTCTATCCTTCACCTCTTGAGTTTTATCCACCTCTTAGACACTTCTATCCCCTATTTTTATCTTCAATCTGTTTAAGACATATAAAAAGCTCGTATCTCCAAAAGATACGAGCTTTAAACCCCATACTAATCAAGGGAATCTTGGGAATTGACCGAAATCTGGTTGACGTTTTTCTTTGAATGCATCGCGGCCTTCTTTTGCTTCATCAGTTGTGTAGTAAAGAAGTGTAGCATCTCCAGCCATTTGTTGAAGACCTGCTAAACCATCTGTATCTGCATTCATCGCTGCTTTTAAGAAGCGTAGTGCAGTTGGTGACATTTGAAGCATTTCTTCACACCATTGAACTGTCTCATCTTCCAATTGCGCATAAGGCACAACTGTATTGACTAAGCCCATATCAAGTGCTTGTTGTGCATCGTACTGACGGCATAGGTACCAAATTTCGCGTGCCTTTTTATGACCAATAATACGAGCAAGATAGCCTGAGCCATAACCAGCATCGAATGAACCCACTTTTGGTCCAGTTTGTCCAAAGCGAGCATTGTCAGCTGCAATTGTTAAGTCACAGACAACATGTAAAACGTGACCTCCACCAATTGCGTAGCCAGCTACCATTGCTACTACTGGTTTTGGAATTACACGGATTAAACGTTGTAAATCAAGAACGTTTAGACGTGGAATTTCATCTTCTCCTACGTAGCCACCGTGACCGCGAACTTTTTGGTCTCCGCCTGAGCAGAAAGCATGTTCACCTTCACCAGTTAGAATAATAACACCGATATTTTTATCATCGCGTGCACGTGAGAATGCGTCAATCATTTCCATTACCGTTTTTGGGCGGAATGCATTACGCACTTCTGGACGGTTAATCGTAATTTTTGCGATACCGTTATAGAACTCATACTTAATATCTTCATAAGTATGTAATGTTGTCCATTGACGTGTCATTGAATTGCCTCCTATATCATTATATTCGTCTCGTTTCTAGCGAGGCGCTAACGTAATCGTATATTACGTTAAATACTCCTCTACTATTGTAGCAAACTCAGCGGGATTTTCCACATGAATTGCATGTCCAGCGTCATTTACTGTTAAATGCTTAACAGTATTTAATAGCGCTTTCATTTCTAGTGCAATTTTACAAAATTTCTCATCCAATGAACCTGTAATTAACAGGACAGGTATTTCTAGTTGCGACAATCTATCCCAATTTGAAGGTTGGACGCCTGTCCCGATACCTCTCAAGCTACCAGCAAGTCCCTCTTCCTTCTGTGAAAGTCGCTCTTCTCGAATAGTTTCTCTTACAGTTTCAGGTAGACGTTGCTGTGAAGCAAAAAGCGGTATGCTTTCCCAAGCATTGACAAAGGACAGTAAACCATTCGTCATTATTTTTTGCGCTAGTGCTTCATCTCGCTTACAACGTTCATTTTGCTCTTCCATTGTTCGCAAACCAGGAGATGCACTTTCTAAAATGAGCTGATGTATACGAGCTGGATACGAAATGGCATAAGATAAAGCGATTCTTCCACCCATTGAATAGCCCAACAGCGTAAATTTCTCTAAATGAAGCTGGCAAAATAGTTCTTCTAAATCCTGTAATTGCTCCTCCATAGAAAAACGCTGTACGTGCTGTGGAATAGCTGTTTGACCATGTCCGATTAAATCAACGGCAATAACACGCACATGAGGTAGAGCTTGTGCTAGATTATGCCATGTTGCTGAGCTACCAGTAAATCCATGTAAGGCAACGACTGTATATTCACCGTTTTCATTCCATATATCTACATGGGTTTCAAGACCACGAATCATCCACTTTGTCATGCTTTTAACTCCGCATTAATTCGATTCCATAAACCTCGATGTGCATTCACATTCTCGGTTCTATCTGTAAATATTTCAACTAATCGTAAAGAATGGTTTTTACATGTTGAAAATTTCTCAGAAAGCTCCGATATTGTTTCGACACGTACATAGTCCATATCATACATATGTGCAATGTCACGGAATTCAAGGGCTGTTGGTGTGCCAAATAAATCCTCATAGTGATCTTCAACAGTTGACTGTGGTAAATAGGAAAAAATACCACCGCCATCATTATTCATCACAATAATCGTTAAGTTACATTCCTGATATCTGGAAGCAATGAGTCCATTCACATCATGTAAAAAGGCTAAATCACCAATCAGTAAATAACTTTCTCGATTATTTCCCTGACTGAAACCGATTGCTGTTGATACGACACCATCAATCCCGTTCGTTCCTCGATTGGCAAAAACACGTAAATCTTTCGGTGTAGCCAATAAAAATGTATCAATATCCCGTACTGGCATACTACTGCTAACGAAAATATCACTACCGTCAGGAATCATTTTGATTAAACGACTGACTATAGCCCCTTCATCTTTTTCTACCTCTGCGTATTGTTCAATAAACATAGAAGCAAGCTGATTTGCTTTTTGCCATTCGGCTAAGTATGTTTCCTCGATAGCCGTTTCAGTGATAGCTAATTCTGTTAGCCACTGATCGACATTCGCATGAATAAAATGCGTAGATACGCCTGTAGCATCTCTAAACATAGGGTCTTCATCGATAATCACATACGCATTTGGGCGTGACTTTGTAATAAATTGCATTATAAACTTCGAAACTGGTTGTGCCCCTATTCGGATTACTGTATCTGGTTGTACCAGTGCTTTGAAGTCATCACTCTTCATAATGGCATCATAGGTTGTCACGATAAATGGTAAACAATCCTCTGGTACGGATGTACGCATATTCGATAAACTTTCAACAATGACAGGCCACTTCAGCTGACGTACAAATTCCCAAACTATGGATAATTCTGTACCAAGAGCTAACTCACCAATGATCATAAAACCTCTTTTAGTTGATTGTATAATAGAGGATAGTACCTGTTGATCCACGCGTGTTGGGGTTAATTGTCCCATACTGCTGTGCTTAAACGTCACTGCTGGTAGCTCCTGCTGTAAATCAATTAATAGTGGTTCACGGAAAGGTACATTAATATGGACTGGTCCAAAAGGTGCGCTCGTGGCAATGGCTACCGCACGAGCAAGATGACGCTCAATAAAAGGCAATGTTGGTTCAGCACCATCTGCTAACGGAAAATCAACACTCCACTTTACATGTGAACCATATAAATTGGGTTGGTTGATAGCCTGTGGAGCGCCTACCTCACGTAATTCATGTGGGCGATCAGCTGTTATAATGATTAATGGTACACGTGCATAGCTTGCCTCCACAATCGCAGGAAAATAGTTAGCTGCTGCTGTACCAGATGTACATAAAAGAACCACAGGCTTAGTAGTTGCCTTAGCAAGCCCTAGCGCAAAGAATGCTGCTGAGCGCTCGTCTACCTGCCGATACATTTTTACTTGTTTAGTAGAAGCAACCGCATAAGCAAGCGGTGTTGAACGTGAGCCTGGACTAACGACAACATTTTCTACACCAGCTTGCACTAGCGATGCGACCATTTTATAAACATAATCTGTTAGTATTTTTCGTTCACTCATGTAATTGTCCCCCTAGCGCACGAAGCATTGGACGGAATTTTACTAATGTTTCTTCATATTCAGATTGCGGTTCTGAATCTGCGACGATTCCACCGCCTGCATATAAATAAGCTTTATCATTTAGTAAGGCTGCTGAACGTATGGCAACTGCAAATTCACCGTTACCCTCTGCATCTAGCCAGCCTATTGGCGCAGCATACAGTCCCCGATTCATCGGCTCATATTTCCGGATGGCTGCCAATGCTTCTTTGCGTGGTACACCACCTAAAGCGGGTGTTGGATGTAATGATTTAGTCAATTGTAAGATTGTTGCATCCTGATTTAACTGACCTTCAACAGGCGTATACAGATGTTGAATATCTCGTATTTTTAACAAGCGTGGTCTATCTGGCACCGTCATGTCCACACAATTTTTACGGAATGTTTCCGCAATCATATCCACAACATACTGATGTTCTCCGCCATTTTTAGGGTCATTTAATAAACTTTGTCCAAAAGCCTCATCTTCCTCTGCAGTCTTACCTCGTTTAATTGAGCCAGCAACACAAGAAGAAAATGCTCGACCATCTTCTACTTTCACAAGTCGTTCAGGTGATGCTCCGAAAAATAATAAATGTCTATGCTCTAAACCAAATAAATAGCTTTCTGGTTGTTCATGAATAATTTGAGAAAGTACTTGTGGTGCGGATACATACTCTTTAAATTGCAAAGCAAGTGATCGTGCAATGACCACTTTATCTGCCTTTTTCTGTTTAATTAATGCTGTCACTTGATCGATTGAGGCTAAATAAGGCTCTTTATATGGTTCAAAATAACTTATGATTTCAGGTTTTGTATACGTTTTCACTTCTTTAACCTGAGCTGCATGGATTAAATGATCGCGCTCTTTTCTTAGCGCTTCGAACTGATCCTCAGCCTGTTGGTCTTGTGTCAAAAGGTGAATACTTACGTATGCTTTATCATCGCGTATCACCAGTTGAAACGTTGCTAATGCAAAATAAGCCTCTGGGAAATCCGTCCATTCCCCGTCTACATTATTTTGAGGATCAAATGTAAAACCGCCAAACAAAATTGGTTGTAACGCTTGTTGACCTTTTGGACAGTTTTTCGTTATGTTTTTCCATTCCGCTTCAACTGCATCAAAGCGGTTTTCTTTAGCGTTGTTTTGAATAGTATGAGCATGTCCTAGCCCAACTAATGTCATTGTTTTTTCTCTATTTTGCCAATAAAATCGTTCACCTTTATAACATTCCTCGCCAGCTGCATAGAACGCCAGTGCAGATAGGCGACTTACTTCAATTGTTTCCATATAAAAATGAAGGCTTTGGCCCAAAGAGTCCACTTCTACTTCTGTGGCTTGGTACCACTTCTGTTGCATGAAAATTACCTCCGTTGTTGCAATGTACATAATGAATGATGGTTAAATAACACATCATATTTTAGTTGGCAACACGTTATTCGTACTGTTGCTAATTGTTCTTTTTTATTTTCAGTTCATAAATGCATGTTCTATTGTATCACTTTTTTTCATTAAACAGTATGTAATAAGCTGTGAACCTACCCATTTTCTCAATCTTCGTTTAAAATAAGAAGAGTCGACAACATTTGAAGGAGAGAAAGACCTTATGACCAAAGTCATTGAAGCTGATAGGGGTTTTAAAGTGTGGTGGCATTTAACACGTCCACATACTTTAACCGCTTCATTTGTTCCTGTATTCCTAGGAACAGCAATTGCCTTAGCAATTGAAAAAGAAACAATTGATTTTGGACTATTTTTTGCTATGCTCATTGCAAGTATGCTTATACAAGCAGCAACGAATATGTTCAATGAATATTATGATTACAAATTAGGATTAGATAACGAGCATTCCGTCGGGATTGGCGGAACGATTGTCCGTCATGGTGTACAGCCAAAAACAATTATGATGATTGCATTAAGCTTTTATGCTATTGCCATGCTTCTTGGCATTTACATATGTGCCTCAACATCTTGGTGGTTAGCTGTTGTCGGACTTGTTTGTATGCTTATTGGCTTTTTATATACAGGTGGACCATACCCAATCGCCTATTCGCCATTTGGTGAAATTGTTTCTGGCGCAGTAATGGGTATGGGCATTGTATTAATTGCCTTCTATATTCAAGCGCTTACAGTAACACTAGATGCTGTCTTGCTCTCTGTACCAAGCATGATTTTAGTCGGTGCCATTATGCTATCGAACAATATACGTGATATTGTTGGCGATACAGAAGGCGGACGAAAAACTTTAGCTATTTTGGTAGGACGTGATAATGCAATTTCCGTGTTATCAGGCTTTTTTATCGTCTCTTATTTATGGGTGATTGCTCTTGTAGCAGTTGATGGTATTACTTTTTGGGCATTAATCATCTTCCTAAGTGTTCCAAAACCATTACGTGCCATTCAAATTTTCCGAGACAAAAAAGAAGCCAAAGAGGTAATGCCTGCGATGAAATATACAGCGCAAACAAATACATTCTTCGGCTTCCTATTAGGAATCGGTTTATTAATTCATTATTTCTTTTATTAAGATGCGGCAGCCTTAACGGGTTGCTGCTTTTTTTACATAGCGTCGGAAATTTTGGCTTGCAATACCATACACTTCTTCATCTGAAAAGCGTGTACGTAATGCCTCTAGTAAATTTTGTGCCTCTCCTGCATGGGCTAAGCCACTGACAGTCCTATCAATCCCATCAAAATCGGAGCCTAATCCAATATGCTCCACACCTACCAGTTTAGCTAAATGCTCCACATGCCCCACTAAATGGTCTAGTGTTGCACCTTTGCCTATAAAGAGTGGGAAATAAACTACATGGATATGTCCTCCCGCCTCAACAAGTGCCTTTGCCTGGGCATCAGTTAAGTTACGCGGGTGATCACATAGTGCACGTGCATTACTATGGCTTGCAATAATATGCTTTGCAAGCGGCAAGACATCCCAAAAGCTTTGCTCATTTAGATGGGACACATCAATAATAATATCGCGTTCATTTAATAATTGTATAACTTCTTTACCAAATGGCTTTAAACCAAGAGTTGCATCCTGTTCAGCACCATGGGCCACTGCATTTTCTTCATTCCATGTTAAACCTACCAACTTCACCCCTGCATCCAGTACAGCTGTCAGTTTTGTTAAATCTTCGCCAATGGCACTACAGCCCTCTAAGCTTAAAATGGCTCCTATTTCGTGTGGAGCTAATTGATCTAACTGTGCCCAATCTGTAATATGCACCATGCCCTCTGTTTGTAATACGTGAGTATGGAATGCTTCGATTTGGCGCATGACCTCAAGAAATTGCAAATTTTGTGGGATTTTTGGGTCAATAAAGATAGCGAACACTTGCGCCTCTACTTGCCCTAATTGCAATCTTTTTTGATTAGCATGTATTCGTACATCCTCAGCAAAATTAGCCGTTTCAAGAGTAGTTAACTTTAAAAGCGCATCACAATGTAAATCAATAATCTTCATATCCTCACCTCTACAGTTATTATACTGCTTCTGCGAGGAAAAACTTACTAAATTTTATCCTGTGGTGTATCAGAAGAGCCGAATTCCTCCAGCTCAATAAAATCATCTGATTTTGGTGTCGAAGAAAGAACATCTTCTTCCACTGGTCGTAAATTGTCTTCTTTCTTTTCTGCATGTTCCACACATGTCAGAGCTTGCGGCATTGCCTCTAAGCGACCAATTGGAATTTCTTTACCACAGACTGTACAATTGCCATATGTACCGTCTGCCATTGCTTGAAGAGCTTCTTTTATTTCTTCAGCATTATCACCACGATGCTCATCAATAGCCATTTCTGTAAGCTGATCCGTTAAATCACTTGCATTATCAGCTGGATGATTATCATAATTCGATAATTCTGTCGCTTGAGGTCGCTCTGATTCTTCTATTCGTTGTTCTATTTCTTGTAATTCTTGCTCTAGTTGTCTTTTTAATTGTTGCATTACTTGTTGATCCACAATAATCTCCTCCTCATGCTTTCATTTTTTCCTGTTTTACGATTTCTAAAACATGTCAGCATAAGGAAGACCTATTTACTTACTTGTATAAGCTATAATGGCGTCATGCAAAAATTTTGCTGCTCCTGTTTCACCACGCTCATCATAATAAGCGGTAAAGCGTTCATCAGCAATATACATTTGTGCCAGCCCTGCATGTGCCTCTTTGGAATACTCTTTCCACGTAAAGTTGAGCCAGCGTTTATGCAACTCTGCAACTTCCATCGCAATGTCACTTGTTGTATCTCCAAGTTTCATTGCCTCTGCTAAACGTTCAAACATTTGCTGTTCTAGCTGTTGCATCGCTTGATATTGTTGCTCCGTCATGTTCATAAGCTTAGCATTGGATGCATCCACTGTTTCATTCCCATATTTCTCACGGATTTCTTTGCCGTACTGCTTTTCGTTATTCTCAATTAACTTTTCTTTAAAGCCTTTAAATTTTTCTTCATTAGACATTGGTTGTTCCTCCTCAATGGATTGTATTGTTTTTTCTACTGTCTGTAAGATCGTTTCCAACTGCTCTTTGCGTTGAAGCAAGGCAGCTCTATGTGTTTTGAGCGCCTCAGCATGCTGAAAATTTGGTGCTTGAATAATAGCCTGAATTGTCGCTAATTTCATATCCAAAGCACGGTAAAATAAAATCTGCTGCAACATATCGACCTCCCATTGGCCATAAAATCGATAACCTGCCTCATTGGTTCTTGCTGGTTTCAGCAATCCAATTTCATCATAATAACGCAATGTTCTTGTACTAACACCTGATAGTTGAGCAAGCTCCTGAATGGTATATTCCATCTCATCACCTCCACTAATGCTACTGTAAGCTTTGACGCAACGTTAAGGTCAAGAGTTAAAATAAAAAAATTTAATTAAACTTAATTATACTTTCAAATCCTTTTACAAAAGGAAAATAGCAAACTAGTAAATCACTAGTTTGCTATTGATTCGCATATTTCCCATGCCATACTATTTCTCGATAACTCTCTTTATCTGTATCACCCTCTGTATTAATAAACAGCACCCTTGCCTGTTCATTTAGGTGCAAGGCATGTTTTAATTCCTTATATTGTTCATTAGTCATTATTTCATAAAAGCAACCAAATGGCGCCGCTCCTGATTCACCAGCTATAATGCGAGTGTCTGTAGCTAAAGGATTTCCTAGAACGCGCATACCTGTTGCTGCTATTTCTTCCTCACAGGAGATACTTATTTTTGTGTAGGCTTTTAAGATTTGCCAAGCCTGTGGATTCGGTTCACCACAAGCAAGACCTGCCATTATAGTTTGCATCTCCCCACCAACAGTGACAAATTGATCTGTATTTTTCTTAAAGCTTTCATAATAGCAATTAGCGACATGTGGCTCAACCAAGACAAATGTAATATCCTGCTCATAGTATTGCTGTAAAAATGCTACTACTGCTCCGGCAAAGGACCCAACACCAGCTTGCAAAAATACATGTGTTGGGGCTTGCTGAATCTGTTCAACAATTTCCTGTACAAGGGTTGTGTACCCCTGCATAATCCATAATGGAATTTCATCATAGCCTTGCCACATATGTATCCTGAATCAAAACCCAACCATTTTCTAGTGCAAGCTGTGAGGTATAACGAACAGTATCGTCATAATTCATTGTCGTAATTTCAGCAAAAGCCCCTTCACTTTTAATATGCAGTAACCGCTCAGCGGCGCTACCAGCTGGCATATATATTCTTGCTTGAAAACCCAGTTCTCTTGCAGCCCATGCCACACCACGACCATGATTTCCATCTGTCGTTGAAATAAATGTTAGATTGCCTACTTGCGCTCTTACTTCTGGAGTTTTTAACTGTTCAAACGATAGCTCCTCTATATTCCTTCCAAGCTTATTGGCAACATATTGCGCAATTGCATAAATACCTCCTAAAACTTTAAAGGCATTTAAACCAAATCGATAAGATTCATTCTTAACCATAATTTTTTCTACACCCATATATGAAGATAGTGCCTCAAGATGATGGAGTGGTGTCTTCTCAAATTGCTCATATGTACGCTGAAATTGACCAACCTTCCTCACTTGATCTAGTGAAAAATATGGAAGTATTGCTGTTGCTTGTTTTATATGATCTTGCTCTAAATAATGCTGATTATAAACCCACCTTAATTTTTCCTTCATCGCCATCCCCCTCAATTTATGGTCAATATCTACATCATAGTCTATCTAACTTACAAGTACCAGGAGAGTATATATTAGGAAGTAAAAAAACTATACATTTATCGAACATCGATAAATGCATAGTTTATAAGAAAATTATTTAACAAAGATTTCTTTCACTTGATCTAGCATAATATTCGCAGCTAAAATGCCTCCAGCCGTATTCCAAATGACATCATCCACCTTATGTGCATTGCCTTTTTGGACTGCTGTTAAGTTTTTCCAAAGCGGGTCTTGTGTCCACTCTTGTTCAGTTGCTAGTGCTGAATCATCGCCTGTTGGCATGTACGTGAAGTAGAAAATAACATCCCCATCCATTTGAGGGATCGCTTCTTTCCCTACTTCAATCGCTAAGTTTCCTAGTTTAGCATTATCTTTAAATAAATCTGCTTGCGCTGCAACACGTTTAAATCCTAAAGCATCAAAAATCACACCTGAGAATGAATCTGTGTAATAGATACGAGATTTATCGGCCATAAAGCGTACAAACGAAACTTCTTGGTTGGTTTGTTCTCCAAGTTCTTCTTTCAGAGCTTGTAACTTATCTTCGTAAGCTTTTAGAACTTCTTCACCTTTTGTTTCTTGATTTACTGCTTTAGCGTATAATTTAAAATTCTCTTTCCAGTCACCACGTAATGTATCAGAAAACACAGTTGGAGCAATTTTGCTAAGTTTAGCATAATCTTTTTCTTGTCGTAATTTATTGCCAATGATTAAATCTGGCTTTAAAGAAGCAATTTTTTCGATATTTATTTCATGTTCAATACCGACAACCTCTACACCTTCCATTTGATCCTTGATGTGATCATACCATGGATCGCCTGTCCAAGATTGAACAGCACCTACTGGTTTAATACCTAGAGCTAATAATGCTTCTGTTCCTTCATTAGTTAAAACAACGATACGTTTTGGTGTGTCTTTTACTTCAGTTGTCCCCATTGCATGGTCAACACTGTAAGCATTGCTTTCTTTTGTACTTTCTTCTTTGGCATTATCTTTAGAAGTACCGCATGCTGCCAGAACAAAAATAGCAACCACAGCTAGTAAAACTAATAGTTTTTGAAAAGCTTTTTGCACCTTTTCTTCCTCCATTGTATATGATAAAATATTTAAGCATATTTGACGAGAATGAAAATCACTTTCATCTGTCTAAGAACGATATTAATCGTATTGTATGTAACTATCAATGTCAATAACTAATTTAATAATTTTCCAAGAAAAGAGTACACGTTAAATATGATATTAAAAAATAATTATTCTAAAATGATTGCTTTACTAGTAGGAGTCATACTATTACTTCTTTCTATGGGGATCAGTATTGTGTATGGTTATACAAATACTTCTATTCAAACTACGTATGAATCTTTTAGACAATTTAACAATTCAAATGAGCATCTTATTATTCAAAATGTTCGAATTCCAAGAGCTCTTATTGCCAGTTGCGTTGGTGCTTCATTAGCTATTACAGGCGTGCTTATGCAGACCTTAACGAAAAATCCATTAGCCTCTCCTGGAATTTTGGGCATTAATGCAGGAGCAGGCTTTGCTGTTGTCTTTGCCATGATTTTTTTCCACATTTCAAGCTTGCAATCTTTTGCGTGGATTGCATTTCTTGGTGCAGCAATCGCTGCTTTATCCGTTTATGGAATTAGTTTCTCAGGTAGAGATGCTGTTACTCCAGTGAAAATAACTTTAGCTGGTGCTGCCATCAGTGCCCTATTTGCATCATTTACGCAAGGTTTACTCGCTACAAATGAAGCAGAGCTTGATCAAGTTTTGTTTTGGTTAGCAGGTTCTGTACAAGGTAGAAAACTTGAAATTCTACTATCTGTTCTACCGTATCTAGTAATTGGGTGGATTGCTGCCCTCATCATTTCCCCCAAAATGAATATTCTCGCTCTTGGCGATGATGTAGCAAGAGGTCTTGGTTTACGTTTAGGACTTATGAAGATATTGGTCGGTCTTATTGTTATTTTTTTAGCAGGGGGAGCAGTTGCAATTGCTGGCCCCATTGGTTTTATAGGGATTGTCGTTCCCCATTTTGCGCGCAAGTTTGTCGGCACTGATCATCGATGGCTTATTCCTATGGCTGCTTTACTTGGGGGGATACTTTTATTGCTGGCTGATGTTGCGGCTCGTTATATTATCATGCCACAAGAAGTTCCAGTAGGCGTCATGACTGCTATGATTGGCACACCATTCTTTATTTACCTTGCGCGAAAAGGTGGAAAAAAATAATGAAACATGTAAAAACAATTCGTTTACTTCAACAAAAAATTTCATTTTTAATAGATGTACAAGCTATAAAAAAATCAACAGTGATTTGCATACTAACTCTTGCCGTGTTCTTTCTTAGTGCATCATTTGGTGATTCATTCATCAATCCATTTAAAGTTTTACAAGCTTTTTTTGGTTACGGCTCAGATTTTGATCAACTGATTATTATTGATTTTCGAATGCCTCGAATTTTCATGGCCTTGTTTGCTGGAATGGCGTTAGCCGTCGCAGGTGCAGTTTTACAAGGAATCATTAAAAATCCACTTGCCTCACCTGATATAATCGGCATATCTGCTGGTGGTGGGGCAGCGGTTGTTGGTTTCTTAGCCATTTTCAGTGATTCTAATCACTCTTTAACAGTTAGTATAGAGTGGTTGCCATTAGCAGGATTCATAGGGGCTACTATCGTCGGATGTATAGTCTACCTATTTGCTTGGAAAGATGGTGTCACACCAAATCGTCTTGTCTTAATCGGTATTAGCGTGTCGGCATTCATGCAAGCAATTACTACAATGTTAATGATTATCGGCCCAATTTATCAAGCAAGTGAAGCGAATAAATGGATTACGGGTAGTGTCAAAAGTTCGGATTGGGATCAAGTACAAATCGTTGTTCCATTGATTATTGTACTTCTACTTATCACCTTTTTTATTACTCGGCAGTTAAATGTTCAAGAATTAGGTGATGATACAGCATCAAGCCTAGGGCAACCTGTTCAAAAAACACGCCTTTACTTAATTCTATTATGTTCCAGTTTAGTAGCGAGTGCCATAGCATTTGCTGGTGCTATTGGGTTTGTAGGATTAATGGCTCCTCATATTGCACGACGCATTGTTGGTTCATCGTTCGGTGTACTTATTCCAGCATCCGCTGCAATTGGTGCATTGCTTGTAATGGTTGCAGATATTATAGGTCGTACAGCATTTAGCCCATTAGAAGTACCCGCAGGCGTCTTTACTGCTGCTATCGGTGCTCCTTACTTTATTTATTTATTATTTAGAAACCCTAAAAAATAAAGGAGTCTATACTACATGACTGAATCTTTATTAACCAAATCTCTAACATTAAGTTATGGTGATTTCAATATTATCGAAGATCTCAATTTATCTATTCCTTTGAATGAAATTACTGTATTAATCGGAGCGAATGGCTGTGGTAAATCCACACTCTTACGCTCCATTGCTCGATTATTAAAACCTAAAAAAGGCTCCGTTTTATTAGACGGTGAGGATATTTTTAAATTATCAACAAAACAAGTGGCTAAAAACCTCTCTATTCTTCCTCAATCTCCTGTTGCACCAGAAGGCTTAACTGTCCTACAACTTGTGAAACAAGGTCGCTATCCTTACCAAAGTTGGCGACAACAGTGGACTGAAAAAGATGAAGAAATCGTTTTAAACGCTTTAAAAGCTACAGGTACCGAGCATTTACAAGATAGACCAGTAGATGAGCTATCAGGGGGACAACGTCAACGTGCTTGGATAGCTATGACGCTTGCTCAAGATACAGATATCATTCTTTTAGACGAGCCTACGACATACTTAGATTTAACTCATCAAATAGACGTTTTAGATTTACTATTCGAATTGAACCAACAGCAAAAGAGAACTATTGTTATGGTACTACATGATATTAATCTTGCTTGTCGCTATGCCGATCATATTATTACAGTGCGTGACCGTGGTGTCTATCGTCAAGGGAAACCAGAAGAAATTATGACCACTGATTTAGTTAATCATGTGTTTGACCTTGATTGCCAAATGACGACAGATCCAATCTTTGGTACACCTCTTTGCATCCCATATGGAAAAGGACGAAAAATTTAATCACTAATTTAAAAAACAACAAGCCTACACAGTTTAATCATTCTGTGTAGGCTTTCATTTATTATAGCTATGTTATAAATCTAAATATCAAGTAAATTAAAAAGTGCAGTAGATGTAAATTCATCTACTGCACTTAGTATGACCCGTACGGGATTCGAACCCGTGTTACCGCCGTGAAAGGGCGGTGTCTTAACCACTTGACCAACGGGCCCATGGCGGAGAAGGAGGGATTTGAACCCTCGCGCCGGTTACCCGACCTACACCCTTAGCAGGGGCGCCTCTTCAGCCTCTTGAGTACTTCCCCAAAATAAAAATGGCTCCGAAGGCAGGACTCGAACCTGCGACAACCTGATTAACAGTCAGGTGCTACTACCAACTGAGCTACTTCGGAATAATGGTGGGCCTAAATGGACTCGAACCATCGACCTCACGCTTATCAGGCGTGCGCTCTAACCAGCTGAGCTATAGGCCCTTGGAGCGGGTGATGGGAATCGAACCCACGACATCAGCTTGGAAGGCTGAGGTTTTACCATTAAACTACACCCGCATAAATGGTGGGTCAGGACGGAATCGAACCGCCGACACTTAGAGCTTCAATCTAATGCTCTACCAACTGAGCTACTGACCCATTTCGTCCATGCTAAGCTTGCTCACTTTTTTGCTTCTCATGACTTTTATTTTAAAAATGGCGGTCCCGACCGGGATCGAACCGGCGATCTCCTGCGTGACAGGCAGGCATGTTAACCGCTACACCACGGGACCTTTTGGTTGCGGGGGCCGGATTTGAACCAACGACCTTCGGGTTATGAGCCCGACGAGCTACCACTGCTCCACCCCGCGATAATTTTATGTTGTTTCGAGTTTTTAAAGCACCATTTATAAAAATTTAAAACTGGAGGAGGTAGAGGGATTCGAACCCCCGCGCGGTGTTACCCGCCTGTCGGTTTTCAAGACCGATCCCTTCAGCCAGACTTGGGTATACCTCCGTTACAATATATAAATGGTGGACCTTGCAGGACTCGAACCTGCGACCGGACGGTTATGAGCCGTCTGCTCTAACCAACTGAGCTAAAGGTCCTTTAAGATGGCGGCAGAGGGGATCGAACCCCCGACCTTACGGGTATGAACCGTACGCTCTAGCCAGCTGAGCTACGCCGCCAGGATCTTTATACTGGTTAATTTACTTATGGTGGAGCCTAGCGGGATCGAACCGCTGACCTCCTGCGTGCAAGGCAGGCGCTCTCCCAGCTGAGCTAAGGCCCC
The DNA here is from genome assembly GCF_027557635.1 of Lysinibacillus sp. JK80. Classification (NCBI taxonomy): domain Bacteria; kingdom Bacillati; phylum Bacillota; class Bacilli; order Caryophanales; family Bacillaceae; genus Lysinibacillus; species Lysinibacillus sp. JK80. Next base: position 3,496,156 of record NZ_CP058997.1, read on the forward strand.
ATAATCTTTTTGGAAATGGTCGGGAAGACAGGATTCGAACCTGCGACCCCTTGGTCCCAAACCAAGTGCTCTACCAAGCTGAGCTACTTCCCGTTGTTCTTTTGGCGCGCCCGACAGGAGTCGAACCCATAACCTTCTGATCCGTAGTCAGACGCTCTATCCAATTGAGCTACGGGCGCATTTAAAATGGTGCCGAGGACCGGAATCGAACCGGTACGGTAGTCACCTACCGCAGGATTTTAAGTCCTGTGCGTCTGCCAGTTCCGCCACCCCGGCACATTTGGAGCGGAAGACGAGGTTCGAACTCGCGACCCCCACCTTGGCAAGGTGGTGTTCTACCACTGAACTACTTCCGCATGTGCATAAGCTTTTTTATCTGGCAATGAAAATAATGGTGCGGGTGAAGGGAGTCGAACCCCCACGCCTTGCGGCGCTAGATCCTAAGTCTAGTGCGTCTGCCAATTCCGCCACACCCGCTTATTATTATTTATAAATGGTGAGCCATGAAGGACTCGAACCTTCGACCCTCTGATTAAAAGTCAGATGCTCTACCAACTGAGCTAATGGCTCGAAAAAATGGTGCCGGCTATAGGAATCGAACCCACGACCTACTGATTACAAGTCAGTTGCTCTACCTGCTGAGCTAAACCGGCATATGGTGGAGGATGACGGGCTCGAACCGCCGACCCTCTGCTTGTAAGGCAGATGCTCTCCCAGCTGAGCTAATCCTCCTGGGTATTATGCCTAGCGACGTCCTACTCTCACAGGGGGAAGCCCCCAACTACCATCGGCGCTAAAGAGCTTAACTTCCGTGTTCGGTATGGGAACGGGTGTGACCTCTTTGCCATCATCACTAGACTTGGTTATGTATCATGTTTTGAAGTTGTTTACCTGTCCTTCAAGACAAGAATTATTGTATAACGTTTTCTAACATTGTGCAATACTTTTTTATAAAAAAAAGAAATTATTACTTTTTAAAGATATTTTTGTTAAGTAAGAGAAAATATTGCCCTGCAAAATATTATAGCAATTGTTGGTTCAAAAGAAAACAATTATTTTATTTGCCGATATTATTAACTTATAATCTATTTCACTACAAGTGAAGAATATAGATAATCCTTCACTCGTCTTTTCGTTAAATATTTGAAAGCTCTATTTTTAATTTTACAATATCCTCAAGTTTAGTGGAAGGACCAAAAGATATTCTAAAAAATTGGCGTGCCGCTTCCAAAGAGAACCCCATTGATAGAATAGCCTTTGTTCCCGATTCACTATGAATATCACATGCACTACCTGTAGAGATACAGATTCCCGCCTCATTTAACTTTAAAAGAACATATTGTCCCTCTACTTTTTCCATCATTACCCCACAAATATTAGGTAGTTGCTGTTTACACTCAACGAGCTGACATTTTTCAGGTAAATTATTTTCAAAATAATTTCTTAGCGTTTCATAATGTTGCAATTCATATTGATAGTTTTCAATTGCCGCGGCAAAGGCCACGATTGCAGGAGTATCTAATGTCCCCCCTCTAAGACCCCTCTCATGTGTCAAACCTGGTGTTAATGCAGGTACTCTGATTGCAGGGTTCAGATATATAGCACCACAGCCCTTTGGTCCGCCTATTTTATGAGCCGAGATGGTAATCGCATCTGCCCCTTTTGGTATAGCTAGTTTGCCAAATGATTGTACACAATCAACATGACAGAATATATTTGATTTTCTTGCCATCTTTACGATTTTCTCTACAGGCTGGATTGAACCAATTTCAGAATTGACATGTTGAATGGTAATCAAAGCAGTCTCTTCCCGGATTGCTTGTTGCAATTGCCCCAGATCAACACAACCATCCTTCTGCAAAGGTAATTTTGTTACAGTAAAGCCCTTTTTCTCAAGTGTATTCAAAGCCGCATGCACTGACGTATGCTCAGCTTGAGATGAAATAATGTGTTTTCCTTTTTTTGAGGCTAGCGCTAACGACAAGATGGCTATGAGATTTCCTTCTGTTCCACTACCCGTAAAAATTACGCCATCACTAGTTACACCTAGGGCTTGGGCTACAACCTCCCTTGATTGCTGGACAAAATAAAAAGCTTGTCCCCCTAAATCATGCAAACTCGCACTATTTCCATAATACCGTTGTGCCACCTCTACATATGCCTCAAGAGATTCCCTCATCATAGGTGATGTTGCAGCATAATCCATATAAATCATCGTCTTCTTCCTCTCTTGTTCATCAGGTCTTGTTTTCTTTTATATTTTATGTAAAGATAAGTGTCAAGACAACTGTAAAGAAGGTATAACGATGGATGTAAAGACAGACGTCCTTATAATTGGTAGTGGTATTGCTGCACTTCAGGCTGCTTTAGTGCTTGAAAAACATTTTCAAATACAAATTGTTACAAAATCATCTATATATATGAGTAGTTCTTATCGTGCACAAGGTGGGATTGCTGCTGTTACCAGTGAGGAGGATCATATTCAACATCATATTGCTGATACATTGAAAGCTGGAGAGTATCATCATGAGAAAAGGCATGTTAAAACACTTATAAAAAATGGCACTGAGATTATGCAAAACTATCTAAAGGATGGCCTCCCTGTTGATCGGCAGGTCGATGGAAAACCTGCTCTAGGACTTGAAGGAGCACATAGTCATCATCGTATTCTACATGCAGGTGGTGATCGTACTGGTCAGATTTTCATAGATTACTTGCTTCATAAACTTTCGCCCAAAACAAAGATCAATTGCTATGAAATGGCTTATGAGCTTTTACGGAATACAGATGGTGACTGTGTAGGAGTACTAACTAAAGGAGAAAAAGGTACAAAACGTTATTTGGCTCATCATGTTATTTTAGCGACAGGTGGCGCAGGTGCCCTTTATTCAAGTACATCTAATTTCCCAACTAATACAGGGGATGGGATCGCATTAGCATTTCGAGCAGGCGCTGCCATTAGTGATATGGAATTTATGCAATTTCACCCGAGTCTTCTGTGGTGTAAAAATGAAGCAAAGGGATTAGTTTCTGAAGCTGTCAGAGGGGCTGGTGGTATTTTTGTTAATGCCCAGCATCAGCCCATTATGACAGGTTTACATGCTCAACTTGACCTAGCACCAAGACATATTACTGCACTTGCCCTATTTACAAAACGTGCAGCGGGTGAAGAAACGTTTATTGATATCACTAACATTCAAGACTTTGAAGCAAAGTTTCCAACAATTGCTCAGCTGTGCCATGTTCATCACGTTCATTTACAAGATGGTCTAATCCCCGTGGCTCCGGGAAGTCATTTCTTGATGGGTGGTGTTATTGCTGATGACAAAGGAAGAACTACTATACCGAACTTATATGCAGTCGGTGAGGTTGCCTGTACAGGCGTACATGGTGCGAATCGTTTAGCAAGTAACTCCCTATTGGAAGGTATTACATTTGGTCAAAAAATGGCGCAGTTCATTATTCAAAAAGGGTGTCATCAAAAAAACTTTTTACTGGAAAAGCATCAATGTCCTGATAAAATGCCACCTTTATTTAGCAAACCCCAATTACAGCAACACATGATGCGGTTCCTAGGTATTGTTAGAAATATTGATGACTTGCAGCATTTTGTAAAGCAACTACCCTCCTTGCAATCACTTATTCAAGTTAATTTAAAGGGTCTAGAACTAGCTGAGTTGGAATTATTTATGATGCATGTAGTCGCCACATTAATGGCACATGCAGCAATTACGCGAACGGAAACAAGAGGAGCTCATATTCGGGAGGATAAATCCGAAATGAAATCACAATGGGCAAGCCGATGGATTATTTTTTCGCAAGGACAAATGAAAGTGAGGAACTCATTGTATGAATATCATCAAACTTGAGGAAATGCTCAAGCAATTTTTTAATGAGGATTTAGGAGATGGAGATTTATCGAGTGAATTTATCTTTTCAGCCGAACAACAGGGAGCTTTTTCTTTTTACGCGAAAGAAAGCGGAATTTTTTGTGGGGCTAACATTATTGAGCATGGCTTTCTCTTACTCGATCGATCAATCGAAGTCAATCTTCATACAAAAGATGGAGAGATGGTGAAGTCAGGTGATGTACTCGCTGTGATTAAAGGTCCCTTACAAAAATTATTAATCGGTGAGCGTGTCATTTTAAATCTTATTCAACGTATGTCTGCTATTGCAACGGCTGCCCATCTTGCCGTTCAAGAAACAGTAGGTACTCACGCAAAAATATGTGATACGCGTAAAACACTACCAGGACTGCGTATGCTAGATAAATATGCTGTTCGAATTGGTGGTGCTTTTAATCATCGTAATGGCCTGTATGACGCAATTATGCTAAAGGACAATCATATTGCCTTTGCTGGTAGCATTACAAAGGCAGTTCAGACCGCTAGAGCGAAAGTCGGTCATACCGTAAAAATTGAAGTTGAAATTGAAACAAAAGAACAATTAGAAGAAGCTATCAACGCAGGAGCAGATATTATTATGTTTGATAACCGTAGCCCAGAAGAAATCCGTGCATGGCTTCCCATTGTTCCTCCCACTATTGCGACTGAAGCATCTGGGGGCATCACACTTGAAAATTTAAAGGCTTATGCCCAAACGGGTATTCAATGGATTTCACTTGGCTCCTTAACACATTCAGTTAAAGCTTTTGATATTAGTGCACTCGTTCAAATGAAAGGAGATCATTCCCTTGTCCATCACTAGTTTATTACAACAGACGACATTACTCCCAGAGCATTATCGGGCACTATCTGTAAAGGAAATGGAATCTCGTATTTTATCAATAAAGAAAAAATTAGGTCCTAAATTATTTATTCCTGGCCACCATTATCAAAAAGATGAAGTCATTCAATTTGCAGATGCAACTGGGGATTCTTTACAGTTAGCTCAATTATCCGCAGCAAATAAGGAAGCTGAACACATCGTATTTTGCGGTGTACATTTTATGGCAGAAACTGCTGATATGCTGACAACGAAACAGCAACATGTCTATTTACCAGATATGCGCGCTGGTTGTTCAATGGCTGATATGGCTGATATTTATCAAACTGAACAAGCATGGCCAATTCTTCAAGAACTCTTTGGTGATACGATTATTCCTCTAACCTATGTTAACTCAACTGCGGCTATTAAAGCCTTTACTGGAAGACATGGTGGTGCTTGTGTCACTTCATCGAATGCAAAGGAACTTGTTCAATGGGCTTTTACCCAAAAACAGCGTATCTTCTTTTTACCTGACCAACATTTAGGAAGAAATACTGCCTATGATTTAGGTATACCTCTTGAAAATATGGCTGTTTGGAATCCGCATAAGAACTTGCTCGAAACAAAAGAGCCACTTGAAAATATCCAGGTTATTCTTTGGAAGGGTCACTGCTCTGTGCACGAAGGTTTTACTGTTCAACATACAGAGGTTATTCGCAAAGAACACCCGACTATGAGGATAATTGTTCACCCTGAGTGCAGCCGTGAAGTGGTTGCAGCGGCTGATGATGCAGGCTCCACAAAATACATTATTGATACAATCAATCGAGCTCCAAGCGGATCTGCATGGGCAATTGGAACAGAAATGAACCTTGTCAATCGCATTATTAAGCAGCATCCTGATAAACATATTGTCTCCTTAAACGAAAACTTTTGTCCTTGTTTAACAATGAATCGAATTGACCTTCCACATTTGTTATGGAGCTTAGAAAGTATTGAGCAAGGTCAACCTCATAACCGTATACAAGTAGATGAACATACTACCGCTGAAGCACTTAGTTCACTTGAAAGAATGCTAGCCAGAGGATAAATAGTTAAAACTTTTTAAACAGAAAGGTTGAAGATATAACCTTTCTGTTTTTGTTGACATAACGCCTACTTCTAATAGTGCTAATGGCTTCCATTTGCGCCCCGCTTTGCTATAATTGACACGACTTTATGCTCCATGATACTGTCAATTTGGAGGTGATACTAAATGGCTTTTCAATCGAAAAATATCTTTATCAATTTACCAGTAAAAGATCTAAACAAATCTATCAGTTTTTTTAAGGAATTAGGTTTTGAGTTCAATCAACAATTCAGTGATGAAACAACAGCCTCAATGATTATTAATGAAAATATCTTCGTATTAATAATGGTTGAAGAACGATTTAAAGGATTTAGTAAAAAAGAAGTTACAGATACTACTACTTCTGCAGAAGCAATCTTATGTCTCTCTGCTGAAAACCGAGAACAAGTAGATCAACTAGTGAATAAGGCACTTGCCTCTGGTGGTAAACCTTATAGTGAACCACAAGATCACGGATTTATGTATGGTTGGGGTTTTCAAGATGTAGATGGGCATATCTGGGAAGTAGTTTATATGGATGAAAATGCATTGAATCAAGAGTAAATTTTGTATCTATGAATATCAAAAAACAGTAGATGCAATTGCATCTACTGTTTCTAGTATGACCCGTACGGGATTCGAACCCGTGTTACCGCCGTGAAAGGGCGGTGTCTTAACCACTTGACCAACGGGCCCATGGCGGAGAAGGAGGGATTTGAACCCTCGCGCCGGTTACCCGACCTACACCCTTAGCAGGGGCGCCTCTTCAGCCTCTTGAGTACTTCCCCAAAATAAAAAATGGCTCCGAAGGCAGGACTCGAACCTGCGACAACCTGATTAACAGTCAGGTGCTACTACCAACTGAGCTACTTCGGAATAATGGTGGGCCTAAATGGACTCGAACCATCGACCTCACGCTTATCAGGCGTGCGCTCTAACCAGCTGAGCTATAGGCCCTTGGAGCGGGTGATGGGAATCGAACCCACGACATCAGCTTGGAAGGCTGAGGTTTTACCATTAAACTACACCCGCATAAATGGTGGGTCAGGACGGAATCGAACCGCCGACACTTAGAGCTTCAATCTAATGCTCTACCAACTGAGCTACTGACCCATTTCGTCCATGCTAAGCTTGCTCACTTTTTTGCTTCTCATGACTTTTATTTTAAAAATGGCGGTCCCGACCGGGATCGAACCGGCGATCTCCTGCGTGACAGGCAGGCATGTTAACCGCTACACCACGGGACCTTTTGGTTGCGGGGGCCGGATTTGAACCAACGACCTTCGGGTTATGAGCCCGACGAGCTACCACTGCTCCACCCCGCGATAATTTTATGTTGTTTCGAGTTTTTAAAGCACCATTTATAAAAATTTAAAACTGGAGGAGGTAGAGGGATTCGAACCCCCGCGCGGTGTTACCCGCCTGTCGGTTTTCAAGACCGATCCCTTCAGCCAGACTTGGGTATACCTCCGTTACAATATATAAATGGTGGACCTTGCAGGACTCGAACCTGCGACCGGACGGTTATGAGCCGTCTGCTCTAACCAACTGAGCTAAAGGTCCTTTAAGATGGCGGCAGAGGGGATCGAACCCCCGACCTTACGGGTATGAACCGTACGCTCTAGCCAGCTGAGCTACGCCGCCAGGATCTTTATACTGGTTAATTTACTTATGGTGGAGCCTAGCGGGATCGAACCGCTGACCTCCTGCGTGCAAGGCAGGCGCTCTCCCAGCTGAGCTAAGGCCCCATAATCTTTTTGGAAATGGTCGGGAAGACAGGATTCGAACCTGCGACCCCTTGGTCCCAAACCAAGTGCTCTACCAAGCTGAGCTACTTCCCGTTGTTCTTTTGGCGCGCCCGACAGGAGTCGAACCCATAACCTTCTGATCCGTAGTCAGACGCTCTATCCAATTGAGCTACGGGCGCATTTAAAATGGTGCCGAGGACCGGAATCGAACCGGTACGGTAGTCACCTACCGCAGGATTTTAAGTCCTGTGCGTCTGCCAGTTCCGCCACCCCGGCACATTTGGAGCGGAAGACGAGGTTCGAACTCGCGACCCCCACCTTGGCAAGGTGGTGTTCTACCACTGAACTACTTCCGCATGTGCATAAGCTTTTTTATCTGGCAATGAAAATAATGGTGCGGGTGAAGGGAGTCGAACCCCCACGCCTTGCGGCGCTAGATCCTAAGTCTAGTGCGTCTGCCAATTCCGCCACACCCGCTTATTATTATTTATAAATGGTGAGCCATGAAGGACTCGAACCTTCGACCCTCTGATTAAAAGTCAGATGCTCTACCAACTGAGCTAATGGCTCGAAAAAATGGTGCCGGCTATAGGAATCGAACCCACGACCTACTGATTACAAGTCAGTTGCTCTACCTGCTGAGCTAAACCGGCATATGGTGGAGGATGACGGGCTCGAACCGCCGACCCTCTGCTTGTAAGGCAGATGCTCTCCCAGCTGAGCTAATCCTCCTGGGTATTATGCCTAGCGACGTCCTACTCTCACAGGGGGAAGCCCCCAACTACCATCGGCGCTAAAGAGCTTAACTTCCGTGTTCGGTATGGGAACGGGTGTGACCTCTTTGCCATCATCACTAGACTATGTCGACCTTCCATACACGGCGTACTGCTGTGTCTAGAAGCTCTCTTTTTAGAAAGATTTGCTCTTTCAAAACTGGATAAACGGTGCATTGAATGTTTCAAACTTTTTTGGTTAAGTCCTCGATCGATTAGTATTCGTCAGCTCCATGTGTCACCACACTTCCACCTCGAACCTATCTACCTCATCGTCTTTGAGGGATCTTACTTACTTGCGTAATGGGAAATCTCATCTTGAGGGGGGCTTCATGCTTAGATGCTTTCAGCACTTATCCCGTCCACACATAGCTACCCAGCGATGCCTTTGGCAAGACAACTGGTACACCAGCGGTGTGTCCATCCCGGTCCTCTCGTACTAAGGACAGCTCCTCTCAAATTTCCTACGCCCACGACGGATAGGGACCGAACTGTCTCACGACGTTCTGAACCCAGCTCGCGTACCGCTTTAATGGGCGAACAGCCCAACCCTTGGGACCGACTACAGCCCCAGGATGCGATGAGCCGACATCGAGGTGCCAAACCTCCCCGTCGATGTGGACTCTTGGGGGAGATAAGCCTGTTATCCCCGGGGTAGCTTTTATCCGTTGAGCGATGGCCCTTCCATGCGGAACCACCGGATCACTAAGCCCGTCTTTCGACCCTGCTCGACTTGTAGGTCTCGCAGTCAAGCTCCCTTGTGCCTTTACACTCTACGAATGATTTCCAACCATTCTGAGGGAACCTTTGGGCGCCTCCGTTACCTTTTAGGAGGCGACCGCCCCAGTCAAACTGTCCGCCTGACACTGTCTCCTGCCCCGCTAAGGGGCATGGGTTAGAATTTCAATACAACCAGGGTAGTATCCCACCGACGCCTCCTTCGAAGCTGGCGCTCCGAGATCTCTGGCTCCTACCTATCCTGTACAAGTTGTACCAAAATTCAATATCAGGCTACAGTAAAGCTCCACGGGGTCTTTCCGTCCTGTCGCGGGTAACCTGCATCTTCACAGGTACTATAATTTCACCGAGTCTCTCGTTGAGACAGTGCCCAGATCGTTACGCCTTTCGTGCGGGTCGGAACTTACCCGACAAGGAATTTCGCTACCTTAGGACCGTTATAGTTACGGCCGCCGTTTACTGGGGCTTCAATTCGCAGCTTCGCTTGTGCTAACCACTCCTCTTAACCTTCCAGCACCGGGCAGGCGTCAGCCCCTATACGTCACCTTACGGTTTTGCAGAGACCTGTGTTTTTGCTAAACAGTCGCCTGGGCCTATTCACTGCGGCTCTCATGCGCTTGCACGCTCAAGAGCACCCCTTCTCCCGAAGTTACGGGGTCATTTTGCCGAGTTCCTTAACGAGAGTTCTCTCGCACACCTTAGGATTCTCTCCTCGACTACCTGTGTCGGTTTGCGGTACGGGCACCTCTCACCTCGATAGAGGCTTTTCTTGGCAGTGTGAAATCAGGAACTTCGTCCATACGGACTCGCCATCACAGCTCAACGTTACAGTGTGCGGATTTGCCTACACACACGCCTTACTGCTTGGACGCGCACAACCAACGGCGCGCTTACCCTATCCTACTGCGTCCCCCCATTTCTCAAACGGTGAGGAGGTGGTACAGGAATATCAACCTGTTGTCCATCGCCTACGCCTATCGGCCTCGGCTTAGGTCCCGACTAACCCTGAGCGGACGAGCCTTCCTCAGGAAACCTTAGTCATACGGTGGACGGGATTCTCACCCGTCTTTCGCTACTCATACCGGCATTCTCACTTCTAAGCGCTCCACCAGTCCTTCCGATCTGACTTCAACGCACTTAGAACGCTCTCCTACCACTGACATCGTAGATGTCAATCCACAGCTTCGGTGAATCGTTTAGCCCCGATACATTTTCGGCGCAGCGTCACTCGACCAGTGAGCTATTACGCACTCTTTAAATGATGGCTGCTTCTAAGCCAACATCCTGGTTGTCTGTGCAACGCCACATCCTTTTCCACTTAACGATTACTTTGGGACCTTAGCTGGTGGTCTGGGCTGTTTCCCTTTTGACTACGGATCTTATCACTCGCAGTCTGACTCCCGTGTATAAATATCTGGCATTCGGAGTTTGTCTGAATTCGGTAAACCGGGATGGCCCCCTAGTCCAAACAGTGCTCTACCTCCAGTATTCTCATCACGAGGCTAGCCCTAAAGCTATTTCGGAGAGAACCAGCTATCTCCAAGTTCGATTGGAATTTCTCCGCTACCCACACCTCATCCCCGCACTTTTCAACGTGCGTGGGTTCGGGCCTCCAGTAAGTGTTACCTCACCTTCACCCTGGACATGGGTAGATCACCTGGTTTCGGGTCTACGACCACGTACTATTTCGCCCTATTCAGACTCGCTTTCGCTGCGGCTCCGCCTTCTAAAGCTTAACCTCGCACGTAATCGTAACTCGCCGGTTCATTCTACAAAAGGCACGCTATCACCCATTAACGGGCTCTAACTACTTGTAGGCACACGGTTTCAGGATCTCTTTCACTCCCCTTCCGGGGTGCTTTTCACCTTTCCCTCACGGTACTGGTTCACTATCGGTCACTAGGTAGTATTTAGCCTTGGGAGATGGTCCTCCCGGATTCCGACGGAATTTCACGTGTTCCGCCGTACTCAGGATCCACTCAGGAGAGAACGAACTTTCGACTACAGGGCTTTTACCTGCTCTGGCGGACCTTTCCAAGTCGCTTCATCTAACTCGCTCTTTTGTAACTCCGTATAGAGTGTCCTACAACCCCAAGAGGCAAGCCTCTTGGTTTGGGCTCTTCCCGTTTCGCTCGCCGCTACTCAGGGAATCGATTTTTCTTTCTCTTCCTCCAGGTACTTAGATGTTTCAGTTCCCTGGGTCTGCCTTCAAGACGCTATGTATTCACGTCAAGATACTACGCGATTAAACGTAGTGGGTTCCCCCATTCGGAAATCTCCGGATCAAAGCTCACTTACAGCTCCCCGAAGCATATCGGTGTTAGTGCCGTCCTTCTTCGGCTCCTAGTGCCAAGGCATTCGCCGTGCGCCCTTAATAACTTAACCAAGTTATTAAGCCTATAAAAAACTTAAAAAAATAAATGTGTTTGTTACAATTTCAATGTCGTTTTATCCAGTTTTCAAAGAACAAGTTTTGAAGTGTTTCATTCAGATAGAATGAACCTTCAAAACTGAACGCAAAACGTAATCTTACAAACCCAAGGTTTGTATTCCGAAATAATCCTTAGAAAGGAGGTGATCCAGCCGCACCTTCCGATACGGCTACCTTGTTACGACTTCACCCCAATCATCTATCCCACCTTCGGCGGCTGGCTCCAAAAGGTTACCTCACCGACTTCGGGTGTTACAAACTCTCGTGGTGTGACGGGCGGTGTGTACAAGGCCCGGGAACGTATTCACCGCGGCATGCTGATCCGCGATTACTAGCGATTCCGGCTTCATGTAGGCGAGTTGCAGCCTACAATCCGAACTGAGAACGACTTTATCGGATTAGCTCCCTCTCGCGAGTTGGCAACCGTTTGTATCGTCCATTGTAGCACGTGTGTAGCCCAGGTCATAAGGGGCATGATGATTTGACGTCATCCCCACCTTCCTCCGGTTTGTCACCGGCAGTCACCTTAGAGTGCCCAACTAAATGATGGCAACTAAGATCAAGGGTTGCGCTCGTTGCGGGACTTAACCCAACATCTCACGACACGAGCTGACGACAACCATGCACCACCTGTCACCGTTGCCCCCGAAGGGGAAACTATATCTCTACAGTGGTCAACGGGATGTCAAGACCTGGTAAGGTTCTTCGCGTTGCTTCGAATTAAACCACATGCTCCACCGCTTGTGCGGGCCCCCGTCAATTCCTTTGAGTTTCAGTCTTGCGACCGTACTCCCCAGGCGGAGTGCTTAATGCGTTAGCTGCAGCACTAAGGGGCGGAAACCCCCTAACACTTAGCACTCATCGTTTACGGCGTGGACTACCAGGGTATCTAATCCTGTTTGCTCCCCACGCTTTCGCGCCTCAGCGTCAGTTACAGACCAGAAAGTCGCCTTCGCCACTGGTGTTCCTCCAAATCTCTACGCATTTCACCGCTACACTTGGAATTCCACTTTCCTCTTCTGCACTCAAGTCCCCCAGTTTCCAATGACCCTCCACGGTTGAGCCGTGGGCTTTCACATCAGACTTAAAGGACCGCCTGCGCGCGCTTTACGCCCAATAATTCCGGACAACGCTTGCCACCTACGTATTACCGCGGCTGCTGGCACGTAGTTAGCCGTGGCTTTCTAATAAGGTACCGTCAAGGTACAGCCAGTTACTACTGTACTTGTTCTTCCCTTACAACAGAGTTTTACGATCCGAAAACCTTCTTCACTCACGCGGCGTTGCTCCATCAGGCTTTCGCCCATTGTGGAAGATTCCCTACTGCTGCCTCCCGTAGGAGTCTGGGCCGTGTCTCAGTCCCAGTGTGGCCGATCACCCTCTCAGGTCGGCTACGCATCGTCGCCTTGGTGAGCCGTTACCTCACCAACTAGCTAATGCGCCGCGGGCCCATCCTATAGCGACAGCCGAAACCGTCTTTCAGTCTTTCACCATGAAGCAAAAGACATTATTCGGTATTAGCCCCGGTTTCCCGGAGTTATCCCAAACTATAGGGTAGGTTGCCCACGTGTTACTCACCCGTCCGCCGCTAACGTCAAAGGAGCAAGCTCCTTTTCTGTTCGCTCGACTTGCATGTATTAGGCACGCCGCCAGCGTTCGTCCTGAGCCAGGATCAAACTCTCCATAAAAGAAATTTGATTAGCTCAAATTGTTTTGCTGGCATCATGTTTGATGTCCAAAATTTTTGTTTTGTTCACTAGCAAAACTAGCTACTTAAAACTTTATTGATTACGTTTTGCTTGTTCAGTTTTCAAGGTACATTTTATTTAAGTCGTTTTCAGCGACTTTATTATCTTATCTCATCCCCGACTAAAAGTCAACAACTTTTCAAAATTTTATTTTCAAGCGTTCCTTCTTGTTAAGGACAAGTAATAATATATAATATAGCATTTTAAAAATCAAGCATTTTTCTTAAAAAAATTAAAAATCTTTTTAATATCTATTACAAACAATAGAATTCCTGCTAATACAATCAATCCACCGATGATTTGTGTCATGATTAAATACTCTTTAAATATCACCAAAGCTAAAAGAGCAGCTCCTACAGGCTCAAATAATATAGCAATTGAAACAACATTCGTACTGACGTATTTAATTGACCAATTAAACAAAGTATGACCAAGTAAATTTGGTATTAACGCTAATAAGATAAACCATAACCAATCCATCGAAGAATATGGACCAAAAGATTCCCCTTTAACCATTACATATATAAATAAAGTGATGGTACTTACAACATATACAACCATTGTATAGGTCACAAGTGATAATCTCTTACGTACATCCTGTCCTAATAGAAAATAAGCTGTCGCTAGTGCACAAGCAACGAGCGCCAGTACATCTCCATATAAGGCTGTTCCACTTACTTTAAAATCGCCCCAACTAATTAAAACACTTCCTATTATTGCAATTGATCCTGCTACAATTGTTTTCATCGTAATTTTCTCTTTAAAGAAAAAGTAAGTGCCCACAAACGCAAACAAAGGTTGTAGTGTTACTAAAACTGTTGAACTTGCTACTGAAGTATAGTTGAGTGATTCAAACCATAATATAAAATGAAAGGCTAAAAAAATCCCTGCAACTGAAGAAAATAGCCAATCACGTCTTTTTAAAGTCGTTAACTCCTTTGTATATCCCCTTAAAAACCATGGCGCCATGATTAAAACGGAAAATAGCATGCGATAAAATGCTATAATCCCCGCTTCCGCCGATGCTAATTTCACAAAAATAGCTGACATCGATACTGAAATTACACCAATCACAATCGGGATGTATGGATGGATTTTTGGCTGCTCCAAAAAACCCCACCTTCCTAAAAAAATACTTATATGTCCTTACTTCATGTTGTACAATACAAAAAAGTGATGCACATATAATAATGACAGTTTGCATATCTCTTAGCAATACGAAATATCAATGGAGGGTTGTGTATGGAAACATTATTCGAAAATATGATTACATATGAAGTTGGCATAAAATTAGTTATTGCAGCCACATTAAGTTTAGTAATCGGTATCGAAAGGGAATTAAAGAAAAAACCAGTTGGATTAAAAACAAGTTTAGTTATTGCTACTTTCAGCTGCTTATTAACGATTATCTCCATTGAAACTGCCTACTCAACCCCCGCTAGAGAAGATATTAATATTACGATGGACCCTCTTCGTTTAGCCGCACAAATTGTTAGTGGAATTGGCTTTCTTGGTGCAGGAGTCATTCTAAGACGCGGGAATGACAGCATTACGGGTTTAACAACCGCTGCTATGATTTGGGGAGCCGCTGGTATTGGTATTGCGGTTGGTGCAGGTTTTTACATGGATGCAACACTAGCTGTTGTGATCATTGTTTTTGGAATTGAAGTACTATCACCTTTTCTTATGAAAATCGGACCAAAGCGAATTCGTATGCGGGAAATTTTATTAAAAGTCCAAATTGATGATGACAACCATACAGAATCATTTCTATTATTTTTAAAGGACAACAACATTATCATTGAAAATATACGCATTAAAGATGTGCACTTAAAAAACGATAGTGTTTTACATGAGTTAGATTTACGTCTTTCCTTAATCGTCTCGGATAATTTGTTGTCATTTTATCGTTCATTACGAGCACTATCTTATATAGAAAAAATCGAAATGGAAATTTTAAACTAGTTGGAGGATTTTTTATGGCAGAACTATTAAAACTACTAAAAGACGGTAACAAACCCTCTCTAATGGCTGCATGTGTAAATGCATTTTTAGGAATTATTAAAGGAATCGCCTTTTTCTTTACAGGTAACGTTGCGATGTTTGCAGAAATGATGCACTCTCTAGGCGATGCAGCAAACCAATTATTTGTGTATATAGGTTCAGCACTCTCTAAAAAGGCACCTACAAAACAATTTCCCGGTGGCTTTGGTCGTATTGTCAATTTAGTATGCCTTTTCGCCGTAATAATTGTAGCTATCCTTTCTTATGAAACAATAAAAGAAGGTTGGCATCATTTTATTCATCCCACAGGAGAGTCTAGCGGGATATTGATTGCCCTAGGAGTATTATTCATCGGGATTGTTTTAGAAGGGACAGTGCTAGCTAAAGCGGCTGCAGAAGTGCTACATGAATCAGGTCAAGAAAAAGCAGGTATCGCATCTATTCCGAAAGCATTCACATACTTGAATAGAGCAAAACCGGCAACAAAATTAGTTTTTATGGAAGATTTAGTTGCTACTGGGGGCAACTTCTTAGCCTTTGCTGCTATTTTAATTGCTTATTTTACAGGTTGGGGTCGAATAGAAGGACTAGTTTCGATGATAATTGGGGTCATGATGTTTTATGTTGTAGGTAAGGTATTCCTTGATAACGCACGTGGTGTCATTGGTGAAACTGATGAAGAGATGTTAAACCATATCGCTCACCTCGTAATGGATGATCCAAATATCAAAGATATTGTGCGTCTTGAAGTGATTAAAGAAGGAGAGTTTTTACATGTAGAATTAGTGGCTGAAGCTGATCCGTTTTTATCGTTAGCCTTTTTAGATGATGTTCGGGATCATTTAACAGAGGTAATCCTAAGCCAAAAAGGAGTATCTAAAGTAGCTATATTATTCGACGAAGATGATGGGAAAACAAGTTGGATACACGTTGGTGAAAAACCAAACAACTCCATTTAATACTTTATAAAATAGCCAATTGCCGTATTTCAGGCAGTTGGCTATTTGTTAGACTAATTTTAAATTAGGAATATCCTCATAACCTACATAAACATGGTTTGTAATCATAAAAGTAAGTAATTTATTACAAGCAATCATTTGTCTTTTACCATTCTGCTGAATAACGATTTTTGAAAATAGTAAGGAGGCTTGACGATTAGCTAATGCATATTCTTCTGCATTGAGAATATTTCTGCCATCCACATGACAACCCAACACGAAATTTCCTAAAAAAGAATCCTTTAATACATTCGGATGCATGGATTGATAATGTACTTCAGCAATTGAATCTTCTATATTCATAAATTGATGGGCTACCAAATAATGTTTTAAAGCACCTTTTAAATCAATTGCAATAGCTGTATCTGCTAAAATTGTTCGATAATAAACAGGAACAATCTCAGCCCCCCCCAAATACGGCTTAACTTCTACAACAATTTCTCCAGAAGGACGAACAAATAATTGTACAATTGCTTTATTTACACCATCCGAAAAAATAACATTCGTTCGCCCAAAACGCACGCTTTTAAAAAATATACTTTGATCTACAATGTATCCAGTGATAATTTTATCATTTTCAATTTGCAATGATTTCGTTTCAATCCCCAATACCTCTACACAATTTTGCATTTTATATACATGTTGCTGAAATGGCATTTCTATACAACTTAATGTAACAATACGATCCTGTAGCAATTGTTTCAACATTTGATCCCTCTCCTCTTTGTTTAATATTGTAATTATTTTAGTAAAGGTGGCTGAACAACTTCTGAACATTGACACACGAATTGACTGATTACGACAAAAAACTATCCTTTTCTGTCATCCCATAAATCACCTTATAGTAAAATAATCTACAATATAGGTTGAATGACTCAATTAAAAACATGACTTTCCTCACTTAAAATAAAGAAAAATACATTTGCATTCCTTCTATTATGTATCTATTTTATTATATTGCAGGACTAAAGAAACTTCTACGACAAAATTCTACATTAATCGTTAATTTTTCTTAACCTTGCAATAAAAAAAGTATGAGGCTATAAGCATAGCCTCATACTTAAAGTATTAAAGAGAATTTCGTAAAATGGTTCTTACATCTTCCTCTTGCAATCGATTAAAGTTGCCAAAAGGGCCATTTTGCATAGCATGATCTACAATTTGCTGGAATTTCGAATCATCAATATCGTAATCTGCCAAACGACTAGGTGCCCCTAATGATGTCCAAAATGCAGATAAACGATCAATCCCCTCATAAGCAACCTCTTCTACTGTTTTGCCTGTTGCCTCGACTCCAAACACACGTGTTGCTATACCTGCAAAACGCTCAGGATTTACTGGTACATTTAAACGCATCCAATGCGGTTGAAGAATGGCTAAACCACCTGCATGTGGAATGTCATATACAGCAGACACTGCATGTTCAATATTATGAGATGCCCAATCCCCTCGTGAACCAATTGATAGGAATCCATTTAAACCAATTGTCCCTGCTAATAGAATGGTTTCGCGTAACTTTGTATTTTCTAGGTCCTCTAATAATTTTAGAGCTGTCGTAATAACCGTTCGCAATACCCCTTCACACATTTCATCTGTGATAGGAGTATTCGTTGTATTGTGGAAATATTGCTCAAATACATGTGACATCATATCCACTATTCCATACACAGTGTGATTTTTAGGTACAGTCACTGTATATGCTGGGTTTAGTATCGAAAATTTCGGGAAGGCTGCTGGACTACCCCAACTTAGTTTTTCTTCCGTAGCAGCATTCGTTATCACAGATCCAGCATTCATTTCTGAGCCTGTAGCAGCAAGTGTTAATACCGTTCCTAGTGGTATAGCTTGTTCTACAAACACTTTACGTTTCACGATATCCCAAGCATCTCCATCATACTTAGCGCCAGCAACAATTAATTTAGAACAATCGATTACTGAACCACCACCAACAGCAAGAACTAAGTCAATTCCTTCAGTTTTGCATATCTCAATACCTCGTCTAGCTGTTTCTACTCGTGGATTTGGCTCTACACCACCTAATTCAAATACGGTTTTATCCGCCTGTTGTAATTTTTCTATAACAGCATCGTATACACCATTCGATTTAATACTTCCGCCACCATATACAACTAATACCTTGTTTCCAAATTGCTCTAATTCTTTCGGCAATTTTTCAAGTGCATCCTCACCAAAATGTAGTTTAACTGGGTTAAAAAAAGTAAATGAATCCATCTAATTCGCCCCTTTCTAGTTGGATTTTCTCATAATTACGCTAAAGAAAGCAAAGATTACACTTTCGACATATATTCATTATAAATTTTATGAATGTTCTCAGGGATAGGCATATGAATCTCAGCTAATTTTTCCTGAATAGCTTCATAGCACTTTGTACATTCCTGTTTTTTATTTTGCGTGATTAAAAAATTTAACAAAAGAAACATATACTTTTCATTAAACTCATCTAGCTCTAGCAATTTTTGCAGACAATTATATTTCAACAAAGAATTAACAGATTTTGAATGGGCAATATATGTTTCAAGCACATGCAATACAGACTGTTTTAAACGAAGCCTCATTTGAATAGCCCAGGAATATTCCTCCTCAGCCAAAAAATCACCTTCATAGCAATTTAATAATTGCTGAATGGAAGATTCGTCATGTGTACTTTGTTCCAATAATTGGTTAAGATAATCAAAATCACTTTTAATTTCTACATTTAATTGATAGTGGTTATTTATTAATTGAATGGAAACTTGCATTCCATTTTCTTTTAGCAGTTTTCTTAATTGATAGATCGTAGTATGTAAATTACTTGTCGCCCTCTCAAAATCTATATTTGGCCATAATTCCTCAATAATGACAACACTCATCATAGGCTTTTTATGATGAAACCATAGATATAAGAACAGCTCACGTGTCTTCCTAGTACGCCACTTTATGACCTCCTGCTTAGCATCGAGTAAATAGAAACTTCCTAAAGTATGCGCATAGATAAAATTCTCTTTACTAACTGGGCGTGCTTCTACTTGTAATTGCATTTTTTTCTGTGCTTTTACTAATGCATTAACCAGTCGTTTTTCATGGACAGGCTTTAATAAATAATCTGTTGCTTCTACTTCAAATGCATCCACGGCAAATTGGGCATGGGCCGTCACAAAAACAATTTGTAAGGAAGGGTATTTTTGTAGCAATTGTTCAGCCACTTGTATACCATGCATTTCGATCATTTCAATATCTAAAAAGATAAGATTTACTGTATCTTTTTCAAGAAAATGGAGGGCATCTGCTGCGTTTGTAAATGCCCCCTTGATGTCAATCTTAAATTGTGTAAGCCGTTTTAGCATGATGGTTAAAACATCGATCGCCATTTTTTCATCATCAACAATAATTATATTCATGCTCTCCATCCTCTGGTAATAAAACGACAATAGTGGTCCCCTTTCCTTCTTGACTATATAAACGTAAACTTGCATTTTTCATTAATTTGAATTTCTTTAACGGATTCATAAAGCCAATACGGGTACTTTCTTCATTTAGTAGCTGATGAAGTTTTTCCTCAGGAATACCAACACCATTATCATAGATTTTAAATCGAACAAACTGTCCCTCACGCTGAACACTTATCTCCACTGTACCGCCCTCTTGTTTTTTAGAAATACCATGGAAAATAGCATTTTCAACTAATGGCTGAATAGATAATGCAGGAATCATTAAATGAATGGATTCATCAATATCATATTTAATTGTTAGACGATCACCAAAACGCATTTTTTCAATATATAAGTATGCTTTTACCAGCTCCATCTCCTCTTCAACAGAAACAAAGCTATTTCGATAATGGACATTAAGCTTTGCTCTGAAATACGTTGCCAAACAATAAAGTGCTTCACGGGAATTGTCCATATCCGTATAGCTCAAACCAATAATTGTATTAAGTGTGTTATACACAAAATGAGGCGTGACCTGTGAATATAAATAATTCATTTCTACTTCTATGGCATCTATGGAAGATTGACGAACTGCTAACAAAGATTCAATGCGAATAAATAGTTCATCCATTGAAAGAGGTTTTTGTAAGTAATCATTTGCACCTAGTTTTAAAGATAAAACTAGATCGGAGTGCTTCATGATTGCTGTTAAGATAATAATCGGCAATTCTAGCATATCATATTGTTTGCGTACCCGTTTACATAACTCATAACCTGACATCCCATTCATCATCAAATCTATTAACATACAATCTACTTTATTTGTTTTAATATAATCTACAGCATCAAAACCATTATCAACAGCTATCACTGTATATCCTTTTGAAGCTAATGCGTCAGCTAAAGCTTTTATATTGACATGATTATCATCCACCACAAGTATTTTTTTATCATTTCCTTTATGAATCAATGGTAAGTTAAGTTGAAGTACCTCAGTAGTTGTATATGTGCCTATCGCAGGTGATTGTTCAATGTTTTCGTATTCCTCTGTTGCGAGTGGCATTGTAAACGTAAATGTTGTCCCCTGTCCTAACTCACTTGTTACTCGAATGTCACCATTTAATTTTTCCACAATATTTTTAGTAATACTTAATCCCAAACCAAGCCCTTCTTTTTTATATTGATTATTTACTTGATAAAAGGCATTGAAGATTCGATCTATATCCTGTGCAGGAATGCCAGCGCCTGTATCACTCACTTGGATCACCATATGTTCTTCATGAACATATGCCGTTACTATGATTTCGCCATTTTCCGTGTATTTCATGGCATTATGTAGTAAATTATAGAGCACTTGCTTAAAGCGTAACTCGTCTGTCCATATAGCTGGCAGCGCTAAATCAACTTCAGCATGTAAACGGACTTGACTGTTCTTAGGCATCACACTACGAATTTCTTTTACTACCTCATTGATAACTGAGATAGGGACATGGCGAGGAGAAACCCTTACTTCACCCGTCATTTGGTTAGATGAAAACAATAAATCCTCTACTAAATGTCCTAACCGCTGTGTGACATTATGAATCAATATGACTTGCTCCTGTTGCGTCCGCTTCAACGGTCCCTGCGAACCTTCCATTAAGGTTTTTGATAAATTTAAAATACCATTAAGAGGGGTGCGTAATTCATGTGACGTTTTTAGTAGAAATTCATCCTTCATTTGATTGTGTGCCAGCAATTCTTCTGATAAAGTTTGGATTTTCTCAAATGCTTGATTAGCCCGGTAATTTAATAACGAAGCAAAGCCGAATAAGATCAATAAAAACAGCACAAATTCTGTATAATCAATGGGTACGCTAAATAAAAAATTGATAATAAGTAAAATCGTATAACAACAAATAGCGGAAATAACGATTAACACATAACGAACACCTTCAAGTCGATTTAACATCACTCGGATCAGAATCCAAACATTATAGAAAATAACGGGTGCCGTTACACTGATATACGCTATTTTCCTCAGGAACACCTCCAAATCTGAAGATGCTCTTGCATTTTGAGTTATGGGATTATAAATTCCATAAAAAACAAAGACAACTCCGAGTAAGGCCACAAGCATATAAATGAATTTTCTCTTTTGAAGTTGCGGATACATCGAATAAATAAAAAGTGTTAAAGATAGTAGCGCTATCGGAATTGAACCTAGCTGTAAACGCAATTGATTGACAGGTTCAAAGTCCGAAAATAAAAGGAAAAACACCTTTTGATTAATAAATGACATATAAAACCCTAATGAAATGGTAAAAATGCCAAAGAACAGCTCTTCTTTACGTTTGCGGTTCTGTATATAGGTAAAAGTATAAACGACCCCAATAACGATATGCCCAATACTGATTAATGCATCTAAAAACACTTTCCAATTAAATTGCTGTTGAATAACCTTCTTCGTGCCAAATTCAATAGGATAGACGATACCAGGCTGAAAATAATTGTAGTTCGCCACATGAATGATGATGTCTAATTCTTTATTATCACTATAAGCGTATACAGTATATTTATCATCATTTTCAGAGCCATACTCGCTTAACACTGTGCTTGCTTTTCCTTTAGATCCTACCTCTACTCCGTTTATAAAAACACGACTTGCCTGTCGGATTGTTCGAATATATAGGCCGTAAAACGCTTCCGTTGGCACCTCTACTTTTACGTGATAAGTGCCAACTTCAAGCCCATCTTCATTTGGCTGTACATATTTCCCCCAATTAAAAGGAACATCTAATGTAAGCCGTTGATTTTCATAGTTATCAAGCTTTTCCCACGAAGGAATTAAGACGTTTGGATAAAAAGCCCAATCTCCTTCTAGCTTGACCGGTTTTTGTAATTGCTCCTCCTCTATTTTCACAACACCTTCATGCACCAGTTGAGGCTGATTATTGGAGAAATAATGCCAATTGCTAAAGCAAAAGACCATAACAAACAGCATGATAATACTCACGATGAGTAGGATATTCTTTTTCATTATCACGCCTCCGTAGACGAGTAAATTCTTATGTATGTTAACATCATATTGCTTATGTTTTTTTCAATCAACTCCTTTCGAATAGTAACATAGAATGCATGAACAAAATCTGAACAATGGATTATTTAATGAAGCATAATTCATTCCATTCAAAATTAAAAGCAGGCTAAGGAATTTCTACCTTGCCTGCTTATATTATTATTTTGAAAGTTGCTCTTTTCCATCCTCATCAATAAAATACTTATGAGAATTGGCTGCTTCTTCGATTTCTTTAAATGCCCAATGTGTGGCTTTAACATCTGGGAAGCTTGGTTGTGTCACACCATGTAATGGACCGCGTTCAAACATACGGTTCATCATTACGACAGCTTGTGCACGTGTTAACGCTGCATTTGGTGCAAAACTTCCGTCCTCAAGACCGTTGATAATGCCAGCAGCGCGATTTGCTTCAATAATCCATTGTGCCCAATGGCCTTTTGTATCCTTGAATGTAATCGCCATACCTTCTTCTACAGAAAGCTGTTTATAGTTGGCTACGACCGCCGCCATTTCAGCACGCGTAATGTTGGCATTTGCATGGAAGTTACCGTTTTGATCACCATTCATTATGCCCTGTTCTTTAACAAAGGCAATTGCTCCTGCAGCACTATGGTCTTTTTTTACATCTTTAAATGGTGCTTTATTGACTGTTTGCCCTTCTGTATAGCCTAAAATACGAGCCATCATGATGGCCACTTGTGCACGTGTCACGTTCTTATCAGGACCAAATGTACCATTCGGGAATCCTTTAATATAAGCCTCGTGCTCACTTACCTCTGGTTTTTTAAATTGAATAATCGTAAATATACTGAACTTATCTACCGTGAAACGTAGACCCAGTTCACCATTCGCCATTGTTACGACTTCAGGGAACACTACTTTTTTCTCGCCATCTGAGTGTTCAATGAATACAGCTAATTCATCAAGGAATGCTTGACGCTCTGCTGCCACTGTCGGTATATTCACCCCTTTTAAAGGTAGTGTTACTTGAACTGGACGACTTGGCATATTCGTTTCAATTGTCATTGGACGTGCTACAACATGCACATCATCACTTTCTAGTGTTTCACGTACGACTTGCTCTGCTTTTGCACGTTCCTCAATCGCTTGACGCTCACTTTCCTTCTTCACTGGTACTAAACGGAAGTAGAAGTTGTCGTCAATACCTTCCATTGAGCTATGCGGAATCGCAATATGACCATTTTCTGTTGAAATTTCTAGTGATAAACCATTGTCACGTAACGTTTGTAGAGATTGTTTTGGTACTTCTACCTTTACTTGATCTACTTCATCTTTGACATCAGGAATAACAATACGGGCAATGCTATTACCAATTTGTTTCGCTTTTTCTACTGCTTCTAGTGCTTGTGCTGGTGTTAAGTTGACAAAGTCTGTTACGTCACCATTCGCATGCTTCGTACGTTCAATCTCCACTGTTGTTTTTTCAAGTGGGTTGTCACCATCAATTTCGAGTTCTACTTGAATTTTTATTTTTGTTTCACTTGGTGTCGGTGGTGGTGTTGGGTCTGGCGTCCATGTACTTCCGCCACCTGAATGACCTCCACCTGTATAGGCTTCGCGATATACTTTAATCGTGTAATGTCTCACATTGCCGTTTCCATCCGCCACTGTAATCACAATTATATTTTCCCCTACTTGTAGTGGAATTTGTGCAAGAGTACCTAGTTGTCCATTGACCGTTGTCGTCACCGAAGCACCTGAAGTAATTGGTGTTGCTAAGAACGATAATTGTGTTGTGGCATAATCAACGTTCATTGTATAATCTGTTACTTCTGATGAGAAGCTTGGATTTAATGCACCTTGAGATGGTACTAGTGAGCCTAGACCTGAAGTAGTCAATATAGGTTTCTTTACAAGCGCTTCCTGTGCCGTAGTTAATGCGGCGAAAGTAGCCTGTACTTCCTCTTTTGTTGCATTTGGATTGTCCAGTACTTCTTGAGCATTGTGTAAAGCCTTTTGATACTGTCCCCAGCTCTCTGGAGTGTAGTTGCTTGAAATAAAACTGTTACTTTCATTTACTTTGTTTTGTAACTTAGTTTTATCAACTACTTGCAATGTATCAACGGTGAAAGTATGTTTTTTTACAGCAGTTTCTGTACCATTTGTAGCTGTAGCAATAATTGTGTATATTCCCTCATCTAAATTATTTGGTGGTGTGAATGTCCATTCCCCAGTTATTGGGTCAACTAACGCAATTCCGTCTATTAATATCGTTTCATTATTGCTATTTTTCAGCTCAATTTTTACTGTAGAAGGTGTTGTTGTCACAGCAACAGTACCACTGATTTCTGGCTTTGAATCATTTATAACGCCTGTAGGTTGCTGAATTGTAAATAGATCATTATAAGAAGGCGGTGTTACAGTATCTACATCTTCAATAATCCACTCACCATTAGCATCTTTTGTCGCTTGCATTTTTTTGTCACCATCATTAAATGTAAATTTCTCCACATCTTTTGGTACTGTGAATTTACCTACAGTTCTGTCGTATGATACGCCCTCTGGAGACATCCCAGCAACTTCTGTAGTTGCTATATAGTCTACATATTCTTTATCAATATCTGGATTTTGCATTGTTACTTCTTTATCAAAGTTACTTACAGGCACACCACTTGTCCCTTTTAAGCTTCCTTGAGTAGTAACATATTTAACAGTTACTTTTTTGCCTATTACGTCTGTTCCATCTGGTAGTGTAATAATGACTTTTTTCGCATCAGTTGGATCAACTGTAAAAGTTGCACCCTCAATAGTATTACCACCAACAGTAATCGTAAAGCCTTTTCCATCAGACAGTGTGACATCTTGGTCAAATGTCAGGGTAATTTGTTTGCCCCCTGCTTGTGCTTGCTCGAGCGCCGCACTTTCAAATGTTGGCACAGGTACTGCAATCGTAAAGTATGCACCATTCGAAAATTTACTACTATCTAACGTTACTTTTCCATCTGTAAGCTGGTGGAATGAATCGCTAGTGTCAAATTGGTCGTCTGCACTAATAACTAAATAGAGCGGCCATTCTGTTGCACCTTCTACTTTGTCTACTTGTAACGTAATATCTGTATCTGACCAATTTGTTTTTTCTAGTTTGTAGACACGATTAGTATGTTGTAATTGCTCAGCTTCTTTAGATAATGGAGTAGCAAATATTGCGTCTTGTCCGTTATCACTAAACACGAAAAAGGATTTGTCGTTTGTGATCGTATTAAGGTTTTCTGCATTCGTTGCTTGGATCTCATTTCCCAAAGCAATTGTAATATTCGCACCATTCACTTGAGATTTTGATTGTTTTTGATATAAAGCACCATTATCATCACGACCAATACCTGTAATATGGTTGCCATAGTCTGTAGAGGTTGTCCACATTGTTGTGGAACCATCACTTGCGATATAATCGTCTTTCAATGTTAGACCGTATTTTAAAGCCAGATAACTGTTGACTTGCTTTTGCTCGTTATCTCCCAATTTACGATTAAAAAGAATCGTTTCAGCTATTACCCCGTTAAAGCGACTATTATGACCTGCACCGAAATAATATTTACCGCCTGCAGGAGAGGCAAATTTCGGCGTATTTTCAGTAAGATGAGCCAATTTATTCCCGTTTAACGTTAGTGCCCAATCATTTGCTGCACTCCAGACGTTTAACAGCGCTCCATTTTTAAGCTCATAGTCGGCAACTGTGATGTTTAAGTGACCTAATGCTCTACCGAAATAGGTACGAATAGTTTTGCCGTTATTTATTCCATAAGCGGCATTCATACCAGTGTTTTCTCCCCCGAATTCCCATGGAAATCCACTATAATTCTCACTTGCCTGTACAGAGAATACTTCTCGTGAAGAATCATTATTGGAACCAATTTCACTTGCTGAGCGTGTATAATACCCCTTACTAGCGTTAATTTGAATTCCACTGTTAAAATTAAATGCGTTAGGTAGATTATCATTTGCTATTTCTTGTACCGGATTCCATTTCCCATCATCTGCTAGGTCTTTTAATTGTGTAATCTTAGTTGTTCCAGCTTGTATTTCCGCACTTCGTTCTACATCTATCCAAGAGATTAAACCTGAGCTTACTCCACCTGGGTATGAAGTTGAGGGTAATGTCACCATTATATTCTTTATCGCAGTTGAAGTCTTACCATTCCTCATGACTGTTACTTCTACCGTATACTCACCCTCATCCAATTCAGATGTTGGTATGAAGCTCCAAGTCCCATCTGCATTGACGATAACAGATGGTGTGTCAATGACCGTTCCAGCTTTGTCTTTTATTTCTACTGAAACAGTAGAACCCTTATCCGCAGTCCCTTCAAATCTAGGTTGTGATTCGTATACCTCATTTCCTGCTGGAACTTTGATTTCTAAGGATGGTGGCAATTGCCATTCTATAACATTACCTTCACCATAAAATGCAAAGAGATCTGGATTGTTGTCAGCAAATAGATTTTCTAGCCCTGTCCAACTTCCACCAGTTGCATTTCCAAACTGACTACCTACAGTCATACGTCCCACAGCGTTAATGCCTGCTTTCCCTGTAAAGTTGCCACTTAGATTAAGTATTTTACCGCCTTCCAAATAAACATTTTGTTCCGATTCCCCTACGGTATTCTGTGTGATATCGGCATTGCCAGAAAGGTTAAACTCTCCGCCCTTTACGTGAACTCCACCACCACTATTGCCTGTAATTTTGCCTCCAGTCATAGTAAATGAACCATTATCCATGAATACAGCACCTGTAGTACTTTGTTTATTTCCTATAATTTCTCCGCCAGTCATGATCATGACTGAAGTAGTGTCTCTAATATAGACTGCACTTCCTGTTAAATTGTTTACATTATTTCTTAAAATGGCACCATCTTCTATAATTAGTCTAGAACTATTATAGACATTAGCGATTCTTCCATTGTTAGGAAAATTATCACCATTAATAACAATATTTTTCAAGGTAAGCTGACCACTAGTAACATCAAAAAGTGTTCCCACACCATCACGTTTTATCACTGCCGTATCTGTACCAGCCGAGGTGATAGTAATATTGCTACCTCCATTAATTTCAAGGAATTTTGCTCCAGTATAGGGTGACAATTTGATTTCATCCAGAACATAAATCGTTCCCGTTCCCCCGACAGCTTCATATGCTTTGTACAAGGTAGCAAAAGGATTTTCATGGCTCCCATCATTGGAGTCATTGCCGTAGCTGGCTACGTAAAATTCTGCAGAATTCTCCGCCGCATGTACTTTCACTGGTACTGCTCCTGTCACAAAACTACATACCACTAGCACTAGCGAGAGCATCAGTGCTAATGAACGTTGCCACCATTTTTTCTGTTTCCTCTCCATTTTTTACCCTCCATTCAAAAACTCTTTTGTTCATTTACTTTCGCTACACCCTCCTATAATTCTTGTATCAACACACCCTAATTTACTATAATGCTTCTGAACAAGTTCTGAACAAAAGGCTCAATTTCGAAGACTCTCTCTGATTTTAATAGTACATATGTTCAGAATTTGTATAGGCTGCATCTGTATAGTTAGAGTTACTTAAAGGAAAAGGAATTTTGCTATGACTGTGCTTATGATTGTCGTTTTTTGTTGTATCCTGCTAATTGGAGTGGTTGTTACGTTTCAATATCTTCAGGTACGGAGAGTACGACAGGAGAAGAAAGTGATGTTGGAGCAGCGACTTGAACATCTTATTTATAAGAATAAAAATGAAAAAAACGAGTCATCCGATTAAGGAAATGACTCGTTTTTTCATTTTTTGCTTAAACCCAACCACGGAAGCGAGAAGCTTCTGCAGTACGGCGAACACCTACCATGTAAGCTGCTAAGCGCATGTTGATGTTACGTGTTGTTGCTGTTGTATATACATTATCAAATGCTTCGACCATTTTTTTGTATAGACGTTCTTCCACTTCTTCTTCTGTCCAATAATAACCTTGGTTATTTTGCACCCATTCAAAGTAAGAAACTGTAACTCCCCCTGCAGAGGCTAATACGTCTGGTACAAGTAAAATGCCACGCTCTGTTAAGATTTTAGTTGCTTCAGCTGTTGTTGGACCATTTGCTGCTTCTACTACGATATTTGCTTTCACATTATGCGCATTGTCAGCAGTAATTTGGTTTTCAATAGCAGCTGGTACTAAAATATCACAATCAAGCTCTAACAATTCTTTGTTTGAAATTGTGTTTTCAAATAAAGTAGTTACTGTTCCGAAGCTATCGCGACGATCTAATAAATAGTCGATATCTAAACCTTCAGGATCATGAAGTGCACCATAAGCATCTGAAATACCGATTACTTTCGCACCTAAATCATGCATGAATTTTGCAAGGAAGCTTCCTGCGTTACCAAATCCTTGAATAACAACACGAGCACCTTTAATATCAATACCACGTTTTTTTGCTGCTTCTTCGATTACGATTGTAACACCTTGTGCAGTCGCACGGTCACGACCTTGAGAACCACCAAGTACTAGTGGCTTACCAGTGATGAAGCCTGGAGAGTTGAACTCATCCATTCGGCTATATTCATCCATCATCCATGCCATAATTTGTGCATTTGTAAATACGTCTGGCGCAGGAATATCTTTTGTTGGTCCTACGATTTGACTTACCGCACGAACATAGCCACGGCTTAAACGTTCGATTTCGCCCATTGACATTTGACGAGGATCACAAATGACACCGCCTTTACCACCGCCGTACGGTAGATCGACAATACCACATTTCAATGTCATCCACATTGAAAGCGCTTTAACTTCCTCCTCAGACACTTGTGGGTGGAAACGAACCCCACCTTTAGTTGGTCCTACAGCATCATTATGTTGTGCACGGTAACCAGTAAATACTTTTGTTGTACCATCATCCATTTTCACTGGGATACGTACTTGTAGCATGCGAAGCGGTTCTTTTAGTAATTCATACATTGCTTCATCATAGCCAAGTTTATTTAGAGCATCTTGAATGACATCTTGTGTTGATGTGAAAAGATTTAAGTTTTCAGACATTATTAAATCGCCTCTTTGTTTTTTTTAATGATAGTTATCGGCATCATTGTAACATACTTCCGAATTAAAATGTGAACATTTTGTTAAAGTTTAAATACTTTTTCAATTTGTTCAATTGACCAATCTAAATCCTCTTGAGAAATAACAAGTGGTGGTGCAAAACGAATTACTGTATCATGTGTTTCTTTACATAATAGACCTAATTCTTTAAGTTTTTCACAGTATGGACGAGCCGCTTCTGTTAGCTCCATACCGATAAATAAACCACGACCACGTACTTCCTTAATAACTGGGTTGTTAATTTCTTTTAATTTACCTTTGAAGTATTCGCCAAGTTCGTGTGAACGCTCTGCTAATTTTTCATCTAATAATACTTTAATTGATGCAATTGAAACTGCACAAGCTAAAGGATTACCGCCAAAAGTTGAACCATGTGAACCCGGGTTGAATACACCTAAAATACTACGGTTTGCAGCCACACAAGAAATTGGGAATACGCCGCCACCTAGAGCTTTACCCAAGATATACATATCTGGTTCTACTTCTTCCCAATCACAAGCAAACATTTTACCTGTACGTGCTAAACCAGCTTGAATTTCGTCAGCAATGAAAAGTACATTGTTTTCACGGCAAAGTTCACGAGCTGCTTTTAAGAAGCCTTCTGTTGGAATGACGATACCCGCTTCACCTTGAATTGGCTCAATTAAAAATGCAGCAGTGTTTGGTGTAATAGCCGCTTTTAAAGCTTCAAGATTACCATAATCTACTAATTTAACATTTGGTAGCATTGGACCAAAACCACGACGGTATTCTTCATCAGAAGATAAAGATACAGCTAGCATTGTACGACCATGGAAGTTACCATTACATGCAATAACTTCAGCTTTACCTTCTTCTACGCCTTTTACATCATATGCCCAACGACGAGCTGCTTTAAACGCAGTTTCTACTGCTTCAGCACCAGTATTCATTGGTAATACCATTTCTTTATTTGTTAATTTCCCTACTAGCTCATACCATTCACCAAGGTTTTCACTGTAAAAAGCACGTGAAGTTAACGTTACTTTATCAGCTTGCTCTTTTAAAGCAGCGATAATTTTTGGGTGACGGTGTCCTTGGTTTACTGCTGAATAAGCAGATAACATATCTAAATATTTGTTACCTTCTGGATCTTTAACCCAAGCACCCTCAGCCTCTGAAATAACGATTGGCAGTGGATGATAGTTTGCTGCACCAAAATTTTGTGTTTGTTCAATAACTTGTTGAGTTTTTGTCATATCCTATTCTCTCCTTACTAATCATGTTGAAAAACTTTATAAAAGAAAGGGACTATGTATCACTATAAGTAGAATGTTTAAGAATATAGCAACAATTCAAACGGTAAATTTGCTAACTTCTCCAAGGTAAACTACGTCATGAAAGTCTACGGTTTTAGCCAGGGTAGCGTTACCTGGAGAAGTGTCACAAATTCATTCAAAATGCCTCAATTTCTACCTACTTTGAACAGCCCTCACGTCAATGTGAAAATTAAAGCATTTCTGAAGTTGTTTTTGCTTGCATATGCAGCTGTAGGTAGTCTGGGCCACCTGCTTTTGAATCTGTACCTGACATGTTGAAGCCACCAAATGGTTGGTAACCTACGATTGCACCTGTACAGCCACGGTTGAAGTAAAGGTTTCCTACATGGAATTCTTCACGTGCTTTTTCTAGGTTCATACGATTTGTTGTGATAACAGCGCCTGTTAAACCGTATTCTGTATCGTTTGCAATTTCAATCGCATGGTCGAAATCTTTTGCTTTTGCAATGGCTACCACTGGTCCGAAGATTTCTTCCTTCATAATACGAGCAGAAGGATCTACGTCCGCGAATACAGTTGGTTGTACGAAGTAGCCGACTGAATCGTCTGCTGTACCACCAGCTACTAAACGACCTTCGCCTTTACCGATTTCGATGTACTCTGTAATTTTATTGAATGCTGCTTGGTCAATTACTGTTGCCATGAAGTTGCTGTAATCAGTTGGGTCACCCACTGTTAAAGCGTTTGTTAACTCTTCTACGCGATTTACCACTTGCTCATACACATCTTCTACGATGACTGCACGAGAACAAGCTGAACATTTTTGACCTGAGAAACCAAATGCTGATTTTACGATGGATTGTGCAGCTAATTCTAAATCTGCTTCTTTATCCACTACGATTGTATCTTTACCGCCCATTTCAGCGATGACACGTTTAATCCAAATTTGGCCTTCGTTTAATACAGATGCACGTTGGTTGATACGTAAGCCAACATCACGTGAACCTGTGAAGCTGATGAAGCGTGTTTTTGGATGATCGACTAAGTAGTCACCTACTTCAGCACCAGAACCTGGTACGAAGTTCACCGCACCTGCTGGAAGACCAGCTTCTTCTAATACTTCGATAAATTTATACGCTATAACTGGCGTTGTTGAAGCTGGTTTTAATAACACTGTATTCCCTGTTACTAAAGCAGCTACTGTTGTACCAGCCATGATTGCAAATGGGAAGTTCCAAGGAGAAATGACAATACCGATTCCTAATGGAATGTAGTCATAACGATTGTATTCACCTGGACGGCTTTCGACTGGCTGACCGTTTTTAATGCGTAGCATTTGGCGACCATAGTATTCCATGAAGTCGATTGCTTCCGCTGTATCTGCATCAGCCTCTGCCCATGGTTTCCCGGCTTCTTTTGTTAATAAAGCTGAGAATTCATGTTTACGACGACGAACGATTGCTGCCGCTTTGAAAAGAACGTCCGCACGAATGGCTGGATCAACTTTTTTCCATGTTTTGAATGTTTCATCTGCCGCTTGCATCGCTTTTTCAGCTAAATCTTTGCTTGCTTTCGAAACGCGACCAATGACTTCTGTTTTCTTTGCAGGATTGTACGAAACGATTTTATCTTCTGTTGTAATGCGCTCGCCACCAATAATTAGTGGGTAGTCTTGACCTAAGTAACCTTCAACTTTATTTAAAGCCTCTACATAAGCATTGTAGTTTGCCTCTTGTGAAAAATCTGTGAATGGTTCGTGTTTGTATGGAATCATACTTAATCCTCCCTTGTGAGATGTGTTTGGGTATGCAAAAAACATTGACGCAAAATATCTTTGCGTATAAAATATTCTTACACTTATTATAATGCAAAATTTCGTTGCATATTTCAAGTAAAAAATTTTTGAGGTGCACATTTTTATGAAAAATTCTGAACCTTTACTACCTTTTTATGAGTTTATTGCAACAAATGTATCCGTTGGTATTCATGCAGTAGACCTATCTGGCAAAACGATTATTTACAATACGAAAATGAAAGAAATTGAAGGATTTCATTTTGATGAACTTGCGGATCGTTCCATTATTGAAATGTTTTCCTTCCGTCAACATGAAAGTACGTTAATGCGTGTTTTACAAACGGGAAAAAAAGAAATTAACGTTAAACAATCCTACTGGAATAAAAATGGTCATGAAATTACAACAATCAATGATACTTTTCCACTTTTTGTTGAAGGCAAACTGATTGGCGCAATTGAATTTGCACGTGATATTACCTCTCTGGAAAAGCTTGTTTATCAACCCCTTCGTCGTTACGATGAACCATTAACATTTGATATGATTAAAGCTGATTCTGAATCCATGAAGCAGGTTATCGACAACGCTAAAAAAGCAGCTGCTGTAAAATTACCAGTATTATTAATTGGCGAATCTGGCACAGGGAAAGACTTAGTAGCAGAGGGCATTCACCACGCCGCTTCACCTGATCCTGATGCCTTTGTGACACTCGTTAGTCGCCGTTCAGCTCAATCGGTGCTTGATAAATTACAGCAATTATTAGAAGAAGATAAAGATTACACCTTCTTCTTCGAACGTATAGATTTTTTAAGCTTAGACATTCAAGAGCAACTTTTGGATATACTACATTCACTTCCACAGTCCAAATATATGCTAATTGGCAGTGTGGGCAGTGATCCCATTACATTGATTGCCGAAAAGAAGCTGTCAAAATCTCTATATTATTTCTTTGCTACAATGGCCATTACCATTCCTAATTTAACGGATCGAAAAGAAGACATTCTTCCATTTGTAGAAGATTATTTTAGTCGACATCGAGAACGATTTGCTTCACAAGTCACTGAACTTGCACCAGATGTACAGGAATTATTTTTACAATATGATTGGCCAGGAAATCTAAAAGAGCTTGAGCTACTACTGGATGAAATTGTTTCATTTATGACAACGGAATCCACTGTTACTTCAGATTTATTACCTTTACATTTCCGCTTCAAAGTGCAGCAGCAAGATACAAATAATCGTGAACCAGAATTTTTTATGTTCCATCAAAATCACAATGTCATGCCACTCGATGCCTATTTGCGTGAAGCCGAATCATATTATGTGCAAAATGTCTTAAATTTATATGAGGGCAATATTACAAAGGCAGCGAATGCACTTGGTATGAGCAGACAAAACCTGCAATATCGAATCCGCAAAATAAAAAAGCAATAGAAAAAACGAGGATACTTTCATTCGAAAGCATCCTCGTTTCTTTATTGACCAGATTGTTCAATCCAGTCCTGCAATTTATCTTTTAAGGAATTAAAACCATTTGCATCCGATTCATCTACACGGTCCTGCAATGATTTACGTGGTGGTGCATCTTTTTTCTTACTGTTGCTGGGCGATCCTGTAGCGCTCTCATCGATAAACTAATTTTTTCGGCCTCTTCATCGATTTCAAGAATCTTGACTTCAACTTCTTGCCCAACAGCTAAAAATTCACTAACGTCCTTCACAAAGCCGTATGTTATTTCCGAAATATGCACAAGGCCTTGCGTATTGTCATCTAGTGCAACAAATGCACCGTATGGTTGAATACCTGTAACTTTTCCGGTCAACACGTCTCCTAATTCATATTTTTTTACCATAACCTTTGCCCACTTTCTTTTGTTTGCTACGTATATATCGCTTAAATTATAACATACGTGTAAAAACGGGGCAAAAAATCTCCTTACTAGGAAATGGCTGTAATGATGTAACGTTTTTCACCTTTTCCTGTAGTCACTGTACCTAACTGGAAGGTTAAATGCTGACCAATCATCTGAACTGATTCTGGCTTAACACCTGCTTTAATGGTTGTTTGAGAGGCATCTATGGCATAAAGAACTGTAAAATGTTCCATGCCATCAAATTGAACCACTTTATTTAAATCTACATCTTGAGACAATAACCGTTTAGCTGTTTCTTGATCTCCTTTTCCTTGTGCATATAAGAATAGACTTACAACGTTCATTGGATTTAATGAATCTAGGATCATATCATCTTTGCTTGACGTATACGCATTGTATAAACCTTCCGTTTGGATAATCCACCGGTAATCAATTCGTAAGCTAGTCGAACCATCTTCTGATTCCATATAGACATCGTTACGTAAATATGAAAGCGCCATACCAATATCCTGTGTTGTCAGTTTTTCTCTTATTTTGAATGTTCCTTTTCCCTTAAATTCTTCGAGGATAAATTGTGCAGTCAAGCGCATCGAGTCTCCATACTTCCCATTTGCTGTATCATTTAATAGCTTTATATGTTCGGGGGAGTATCTATTTTTGTCATCTGTACCTTTTAAAAGTACGAGCCACGTATTTTCAAACTCTTTCTTTAAATTGTGTAATTGGAAATCAAGTCCTGATAATGATAAGTCTTTTACTAATGTTCTTTCATATAACTTTAAAATACGAGCAGATTCTTCTACAGAAAATCGTAAGTCCTCACCATTGAATAAAGAGCCCATAGCCAAATATTTAAACAAGCCCAAGATATCAGGATGAAGACGGTCAATAGAGACTGGTGCATCTTTCATAAATAGAGGATTTGTTTTAAAACTATAGGTATTCCCATCATGTGACAACTCGAAATATTGTTTTTCGGTCGTTGCAATCAATTCATTTAGTTCTTTAGGATAATCTTTCTTTGCTTGTGAAAGTACCG
This sequence comes from Lysinibacillus sp. JK80, assembly GCF_027557635.1. Lineage (NCBI taxonomy): Bacteria > Bacillati > Bacillota > Bacilli > Caryophanales > Bacillaceae > Lysinibacillus > Lysinibacillus sp. JK80. Next base: position 3,531,928 of record NZ_CP058997.1, read on the forward strand.
TATTAAACTGAGAAAGTTCCTTTGTATAATATTTCAAAACATCTTTCGTTGCGTAGTAATATTTGCTAAAGAAATATCTAGATTCGGTGAATGACATCGGTTTTTCATACGTTTCAATTTGCTCTATTAGTTCTCGAGGTGTTTGCAAACAGTCTAATATTTCTTGCTCTAATTGTGTTAAATATTTTGGATCATCAGCCATTCTATTTAAAACTATTTTTTTATTTTTAGCTTTATCATTGTATATATTATCAGCAGATTCAACAAATGTTAGTTTCTTAAAATTTTCCTCAGGTATATTGAGCTCAAGGCGTGTTTTCTCACGTTTTTCAAGATACTTCTTTTGAAATCTAGAAAACCAATCTTCATAGTTGCTTTCTATTTTTTCTTCATCTGAATGAACGAGTGCTGAAGGATGGAACATATAAGACGAAATTAGAATACCTACCAAAAGCACACTGGCAATACTTGCGATCCATACAGCCGATTTTTGCCATCTTGCAGAAGGCTTTCGAACTGGATTCATATTTTCTAGAGACTCCCTTACATTATCCTCAGCTTCAATTTGATGAAGAACACGTTGTGGATCAAGCTTCGGTTCCATTCGTTCATAGTATTTTTTCAGTAGTGCCATACGTTGGTCAAATTGCTTATCATCCATTTTCAACACTCCCATCTTGCATTAATGCTGCCTTTAGCTTTTCCTTCGCTCGTAATAATCGCACTTTCACCGTCGATAACGAAATATTTAAGACCTCAGCGATTTCTTCGTATTTTAATTCGTGGAAGTAATACAACACGATAGGATAACGGTATTTTTCGTCAAGGACCTGAATAGCACGATGTAGATGCCTGTCCTCTTCAAACAAAAGAACATCCTCTTCAGCAGATGAATGAGTCTTTTGCTGTTGGGCTTGTAGCTTGTCCTCTTTAGCCTGCTGCCGTTGTTCCTTACGATAATAATCACGCGTAGCATTTAATGTGATTTTATAGAGCCACGTGGTAAATCGATCCTGTTTAAATTGGTGTAAAAAGCGATATAGTTTAACAAATACCTCCTGTGAAACATCAGCTAAATCATTTGTATGTACGCCACATTGAAAGGCAAACTTTTCAACGGTTTGTTGATGTATGCGGATAAGCTCGATATAGGCTTCTTTATCTCCTTGCTGCGCCCTTGCTATTAGTTCAACCTCCGTCATAGCTCTCCCCCCTTTTTGATAATGAAACGAAGTATTCTACCTAATTGTTACATAATTTAAATGTCTTTCCTCATATGTCATCTCTCTAAATTTTTACTCCATCAAATGTCTTTCATGCTATCATCAATTTTCTGATATTTGCTTGTGTTATGAGAATATTGAGGTAAAATAATACTTTAGTATAAGGAGGATTTATTTTCGTGTCATCGAGGGATCAATTTACAACAAAAATTGGGTTTATTTTAGCTGCCGCAGGAAGTGCTATAGGGTTAGGAGCCATTTGGAAATTCCCCTATATGGCGGGTACGAATGGCGGTAGTGTCTTTATTTTATTATTTATTTTATGTACTTTCTTTATTGGCTTACCCGTCCTCATTGCTGAGTTCATGATAGGTCGTCGAGGTCAAAAGGATGCCGTCACTTCCTTTAAGGAACAAGCACCAGGAAAGCCATGGTATTTGATTGGCTGGGGCGGTATGGTAATTGCAGGCCTTATCTTATCATTCTACAGCGTTGTTGGTGGATGGATTTAAGCTACTTAGGTCGTGCCTTTACATTTAAGCTAACGAATGCTGGCTCTGACATCAACTACGCTGATTTATTTGGCGATATTATTTCAAGCCCTTTTGAAGCAGTACTTGTACAGGGACTATTTATGTTATTAACAGTAGTCATTGTGTCAGCAGGTATTAAGGGCGGAATTGAAAAAGCCAGCACATGGATGATGCCTCTCCTCTTTATTTTCTTTATTGTCCTAGTTATTCGCTCTTTAACTTTAGACGGGGCTATGGAAGGCGTTAAATTTATGTTTGTACCTGATTGGTCCTATTTAAATGCTGAAACATTTTTAATGGCCTTAGGACAAGCATTCTTCTCATTAAGTGTAGGTATTGCGGTTATGATTACATATGCTTCCTATTTATCTAAAACAGAGAAGATTGGTAACTCTGCGATTAATGTAGCATCTATGAATATTATTATCTCTTTACTTGCAGGACTTGTTATTTTCCCAGCAGTATTTGCGCTTGGTTATACGCCTGATCAAGGGCCAGGCTTAGTATTCATTATTTTGCCAGCTGTATTCGAGCAGTTACCTCTTGGTGGCTTATTCTTAACTATTTTCTTCATTCTATTGCTTTTTGCTACAGTCACTTCTTCCATTTCCATGTTAGAAATAGTCGTGGCAATCGCTATTGGTGATAAACCAGAAAAACGTAGAAAAATTGCTTGGATTGGTGGAATCATTATTTTCATCTTTGGTATTCCAAGTGCCCTTTCATTTGGCATATTAGCAGATGTAAAAATAGTAGATCGCTCTATTTTTGACTTTGTGGATTTTATGACTAATAGCATCGGAATGCCGATTGGAGCTTTGTTGATTTCAATTTTTGCAGGTTATTATTATACAAGGGATATTTCACGTAAAGAATTAGCTGCGTCTAGCTTCATGTTTAATATTTGGTACATTTTAATTCGCTACGTCTCCCCACTCGCCATTTTTATTATTTTCATTCAGGGGATTTTGCCTTTATTTAAATAAGTAATAGCCTCATGATGCATTAAAAAAGAGGTTGTCCATTGACAACCCCTTTTTTTATAAGGAATATGCAAAATATTTTAAATAATACATTTCGCTTCAAATTTAATGGCAATTAGTTTGTAAGAAATGGCTACACAATCTTCAAACGGTATCCATTGCTCAAACGAATGCTCATATGTTTCTTGAATAACTTTTGCAAGTGTTGATGGATCATCAATCCCTTGCAATGCTGCAACTACATCTGCTGTTTCTGTATCATAATGGTCTGGACCTAAGTGGAATGGATCCCACTCCTCTAGCAGATGGACAGCTGCTTGATTCATTTTTATATTTTCCAAAATACTCACCTATTATCCTTTGATCATACTCGTATGATACCATAGTAAAAAAAAAAGAAAAGAGTGATTTGCTTGTCTATTTTTGATCAAACTATCAAACGTCGATGTACAAACTCAGTAAAATGGGACGCAATGGAAAAGGTTTATGGCCTAAACGATGCCTCAGATATCTTACCAATGTGGGTAGCCGATATGGATTTTCCTGCTCCAATAGCCGTTTCAAAGGCTTTACAACAACATGCTGAACATACTATTTTTGGCTATAGTTATATGAGTGAAGAAGCGATACAATCCATTGTAGACTGGCAAAATACTCGCCATGACTGGCACATAGAGAAAGAAGCCATCCTATTCTGTAATGGTGTTGTGGCTGCATTAGCTAACAGCATTGTTGCCCTAACTAACCCTGGGGACAAAGTACTCATTTCACCTCCAGTTTATCCGCCATTCTTTAACATACCAAAAAGTAATGGTCGTGAAGTTGTGAGCTGCCCATTAATTGAAAAAGACGGATTGTTTGTCTATGATTTTGAAGCCTTCGAGCAGTCTTTAGCTCAAGATGTGAAAGCCTACATACTATGTAACCCGCATAATCCAGGAGGCTATGTATGGGATGAAGCTACTTTAAAGGAAATTGTACGACTTTGTGCTAAATATGATGTCATCATTATTTCTGATGAAATCCATGCTGATTTAATGATTAATGGGGATAAACATATTCCTTTAGCTAAAGTTGCAGGTGATGAAATCAATCGCATTGTTACGTGTATGGCTCCTACTAAAACATTTAACTTAGCAGGAATTCAAGTTTCATATATGATCGTAACAGATAAGAAAAAACGCTTGAAGCTAGAGGCCATCAATATGGCAAGTGGTCAAGGCTCATTAAATACATTTGCCTCTGTTGCCCTTCATGCAGCATACACAGAAGGGGCTCCTTGGTTAGATGAATTACTTCCTTATATTTCTGCCAACATGGATTATGTGAAAACGGAGTTAGAGCAGATTCAGGTATTCGTGTTACGATTCCTCAATCTACTTATTTAATCTGGATTGATTACCGAGAACTAGCGCTTGAAGAGAAGGAGATCATGAACCGCTTACTTGAAATCGGAAAGCTTGCTCTAGAACCAGGGACAAAATACGGAGAAGAAGGTCGTGGCTTCCTACGTATGAATGTTGCTTGTTCATTTGATACTGTGAAAGATGGAGTCGAGCGTTTTAAAAAGGTCTTTGCGCAATAAAATGGTTGAAAGGATATCTCTCCCCTTAGAGCTATCCTTTTTCTATGTTTAAAAACAAAATTTTGTGGAAAAGGTTCTTATCAATCGGATTTATACAGAGGTGATTTTACATGGACATTGTCCCTTTAACGATTAAACGTGCTTATATGACATTCCTATTTCCTTCGCCTATTCCGAAAAAAATCGTCAAAAAATCAGTGATATACTACTAAACGAGGGCTTTTCCTTTTTCACCTTAAACAATACATCTCTTGAAGACGCTTTTTATGGTGATATGACGATTATACATGAGGAACTTGCCCAATTTTCTATCCTTTTTTGGAGGATAAATTATTTCCAAACGAAATGAATAACCCTGACTTTATTCGTTTTTCGAAAGCTTTTTATACACAAGGCGCCTTACATCTGCAAGAAAGTCAAATCAATTATGATTACGAAGTGATGAGTATTGATGTGACATTATGTCCTTTTGGGAATGGGATTATAACAGTCAGAACAAATATTACAGATCAATCGCATGATCTAAGTGATATCTTAAATTTTATCCACTATTTTAGAGTATTAGAGGCTAAACTAAGAGAGGAAAAAGGTGCAAGTCATCATTTTTCATTTGGTCATTGTTCTTCTACGAGTGAATTATTATTTAAGTATTTATACCTTATTTAAAACCCTTTCTATTACATCAACAAGACCATAGCTATGAAGGCTTACCTTTCTTTGAAGATGAGAGAATGTTTGCCTCAGCTTATTTAATTGCAGAGAAGAAGCTAAAATTATACCTGAGCATTTATTTCGCTTAGGACAAGTAGACGGTAGGACACCTGCTGGCAAACCCTTTATTTCTAGCACTAATCCTTCATATATCTCTAATTATGTACAAGAGCATGCCCATACACGCTGGGCTCCTAACAGTTATATTATCACCTCCTCACAAGCACAAATAACGATTACAAATAGGGCGTTTGCCAAATGTACACATAGTATTCAAGAATTTATGGGTACGCACTATTACAATTTGTTCATTCATTATTTTTATAAAATGATGCTCTTAAAGCTTTCCTATGAGTATAGTGAAATAAAGTGGGGCAAAGATAAACAGGTTGTCAATGAACTAATCGAGTTGATTACAAAGTTTTCTGCACGCTATTATTTTGAAGAAGTCATCGTACGAACAGAAGGCAGAGAAATTGCTCAATTGCTACGAAAGTACTTCCGTATAAATGAACATTATGTAGAAACGAAAGAAACATTGAATAGTTTGTATCGAACACAGGAAGATCAATCCGATAATCGAAGTAATAATTTACTATTTATTTTAACAGTCTTTACTGTGGTATCGGGCATTTATGGGATGAACTTAGTCATTGAAGGGTGGAAAGATAGCAGTGATTTCGATAGCATCGGTAGTTATACACTCTTTGAATGGGTAGCCTTTATTACTGCATTGAGTGGGATTGGCTTGTCACTTGTACTGGTTTGTTTCACTGCCATCAAGGCCCTGCAAAATACTATTCGACGCTTTAAAAAAAATTGATACAATAAAAAAGAATCTGCTCGCCCTCTGTGGCAAGCGGATTCTTTTTCTTATATATTCTGTTGATTGTTTGTGTTTTTCTTTTCTGCTAAAATACGTGCTTCAATTTCTTTTGATTTTAATTCTTGTTTCTTAGAAATTTTTCTGAAAAGCGTAAACACGATAATACATAAAATAAGCATAATTAAAAATTCAAATGCTGCTGGAATATAACCTGATTTGTCTTCTGGGAAATATAAAAATTGATACATAAAGTTCTGCATGTTCTACACGTCCTTATACGTATTATTCAAAGACTGTAATTGACTCAATTTTCACATCTTCTAATGGTTTGTCACGGAAATCTTTTTCCACATCTGCAATTTTATCCACAATGTCCATACCTTCTACTACATGACCGAATACTGTGTGTTTATGGTCTAACCAAGGTGTACCACCGTTTTGAGCATAAGCTTCGATGATCTCTTCAGGGAAGCCCGCCCCTTGTAATTGACGAAGCATATCACTTGGAAGGTGCTTCATTTGTACAATAAAGAATTGAGAACCATTTGTGTTTGGTCCTGCATTTGCCATTGAAAGCGCTCCACGTAGGTTAAACAATTGCTCTGAGAACTCATCTTCAAAGGAATTACCCCAAATTGATTCTCCGCCCATACCAGTACCAGTTGGGTCGCCACCTTGAATCATGAAGTCTTGAATAACACGGTGGAAAATAATGCCGTTATAGTAGCCTGATTTAGCATGACCTAAAAAATTCTCAACCGTTTTCGGTGCGTGCTCAGGGAATAATTTAATTTTGATAGCACCTAATGTTGTGTTCATTTCTACAAGCACTTCGCCTGCTTGTACGTCTGTTGTTAACTGTGGAAACATGGAAGTCTCTCCTTTAATGATAAATTTCAGTTTCAATGAAAAAGATGCCCTTGCACCTTTTCCGACCTCATTTTAGTCTAACATACTTCCTACTGGTTTTCTCCCTCTAAGTATTGACGATTTTTGCACTTTTACTATTCATGTTTAAAACTATGTAAATAGGTCTGAGCGAGTATTTGGAATCAATCCAAAATATGTTATTCTGATGAAGGATTTATAGAAAGAGTGGAGGCACACATGAAAAAGGCTTTTGGTTTTTTTATTATCGTTCTATCCCTTCCTGCTTTATGGTGGATTAGCACAAACATTAAAACAGAAATCAATATTGCACAAGCACATGAGGAACAAATGACTAATGCAATACATTTACCCGAGGTAGAGGCCCAACTACCTGTTACCCTTATTGATCGAAATGGGCAAACATTTAGTGAGGAATATGTCGAATGGCGGCAGCCACTAAGTTTACAAGAAATTCCACAAATTGCCCAGGAAATATTCATTACCAGTGAGGATGCTGATTTTTATACACATATTGGCTTTGATTTAAGTGCTATTATTCGTGCAGTTGTAGCCAATTCAAATAGCAACACAACCTCTCAAGGTGGTAGTACAATTACGCAGCAGCTTGTTCGGATGCGTTATTTATCCGAAGAAAAAACATATGAACGTAAATTAACAGAGCTTTTTTATGCCTATGAATTAGAAAAAGAATTTGATAAAGAAGCCATTTTAACGATGTACCTAAATGAGTCCTATTTCAGCAATCAAGTTTATGGCATTGGCGGAGCAGCCACCTATTATTTTCAAAAGCCACTCCAAGAATTATCCATCGCTGAAATAGCTTTCATTGCTGCCATCCCAAATAACCCTTCCCTTTATAATCCTTTAAAGAATTATGATCAAACTAAAGCAAGGCAGGAGCGTTTGTTAGATACCCTTGCAGCAAATGGGGCTATTACAGAGGGAGAGGCAAAAAACTATAAGGCTGATACCATTACATTAAATGTGAAAGATAAAATTCAAAGTTATCCAATGTATAGCACTTATGTTCTTCAAGAGCTCAAATGGCTTATTGCAGAAAAAGAAGGTTATGCGGATCGACTAAGCTCTACAGATAATGAGGAAGAAAAGAAAAAAATTAAAGCACAATTAGACATTCGACTCAATACATTATTTCAAAATGGACTCATCATTCACACAGCACTTGATCCTACTAAACAGCAACATGATGAGGAAAAAATGTCAGCTATTTTAGGTACTAGCCCATGGCAAGCTGCAGGTGCAGCCATTGAAAACCAATCAAGAGAAATAGTCAGTCTGTATGCAGGAAAGAACTATGAAAAATTTGATTTCCATCGTGCATTCCAAGGAACACGTCAGCCTGGTTCAGCTTTTAAGCCTCTGGCAGTCTATGCACCATTCTTCGAAACAACATCTCATACACCTGATTCGATTGTCAATGGTGGGCGTTATTGTGTGGGCTCGTTTTGCCCACAAAACTATGGGGGCTATACGTATGGTGATGTGTCAATTCGTACTGCTTTTCGACATAGCTATAATACATCTGCACTTCGTCTCTTTCAAACCGTTGGCGTCGAGACAGCCTTTCATTACCTTAATCGCTTTCACTTCCGCTCGATTGTAGAGAAAGATTATAATTATGCTGCATCATTAGGAGGACTAACCTATGGTGTAACAGCATTAGAACTAGCAGATGCTTATACTAGCTTTATTGATGGCTCTTATGTACTTGCACATAGTATTCGAAAAGTCACAGCATTAGATGGAACAGAGCTTTATAGTTGGGATACACAGCGTGATCAAATTTGGTCTCCTAAAACAGTAAAATACATGCGTGAACTCCTTGCAGATGTTGTAGCAAACGGTACGGGTCAAGGTGTCTATAGTAATAGCAGCTACGTTGGTGCAAAAACAGGGACAACGAATGACTATCGTGACTACTGGCTTGCTGGACTCAATAATGAATATACTGCTGCTGTATGGTTAGGGTATGATAAACCTCAATCGATGCAGCAATTAGAAGAGTACAAAATTCATCACCAATTATTTAACGTGTTGCTTGAGTAGTGAAACATGCAAAAGGTAGTAGTCGCTAAGACTACTACCTTTTTAAAGTGTTAAAAAACAAAACCATCAATTAAATTTTTATTAAAGATGTAAATGGTTTTCCGTTACAGGCTACTTGTTTTCCTGTGGACGAGCGCCGAGCCGCTTCCTCCGCTCCGTACAGGGGCTCGCCTGTCTCACTATCCATGGGATTTAACGTCACAGAGGAGACCCTGGAGCGAATGTAAATGAGTGAAGCGGCTCATCGAACGCCCCCTGGAAAGGACGCTGGCGGAACGGAAATCAACCCCTCGCCTTTCAAACTCTCTTTTTCTACTATTAACATCACCATTTTAATAGTATGTATTAATTTGCAAACGGCAAACTTGCCAAAATGCCATTATATAGCTTTAATACGACATAAATAACTAATGTTAAAAGAATCGTCCACATAAAAAGCTCAAAGATTAATAGACCGATTGTGCCGCCCATTGATATAAAATGACTCATTTTATAAATCAGATAAATAAAGTAGGTAAATATCGTTATGACGAAAATACCTATTAAAACATAAATAAATTGGATGGCAAATGCAGAACACATAGCACCTACAAATAAGATAATATAGCCACCTCGAGCCTGACTAACTGTGGCTCCTTCGTTGTCCTTTGAAAAGAACAGCATTCCTACTTCATGAATGGTTTCGCCTACAAGTTTAAGGGCAGAAAATAACATAAAAAAAACAATGGCAAAGACGATGAGAAGAAATACACGTAACTCAAAATCTGATAAAAACTCTCGCATTCCTGAATACACACCGATAGCTTGAAAAATCTGTAAAGATTCACCAACAGCATACATCCCAAATGTCAAACTAAACAATAAAATTGTAATTAATGGTAGATAACCATAGATATATGGGTTCTTCATAAAAAATTTTTTTCCTCTATTTTTATTGATAACTTCCTATTTATAATATAACGAAAGTTCTCCAACGACCGCAAGCTAAATCCTAATAGTACATATGCATTCCCAATTAAAGTACGTTATAATTGATTTACTTACCTGCATAAAGGAGGGTTTTTTTGTTACAAGTACTTTATATTTTTATTCCAATGCTTGTTGCAATATTAGTGCCAATTTTATATAAACGCATGAATAATATTCACACAGGTTGGTTTGTTCTTGCTGTACCTGTTACACTTGCTGTTATTTATGCAACATATATTGCTCAAGTTGCTAAAGGTGAAGTATTTACTGCAGAGCTACCTTGGATTCCATCGCTTGATATTTCCATCATCTCATATTTAGATGGACTTAGCTTATTATTCTCATTACTCATTACTGGAATTGGCTCGTTAGTTGTGCTTTACTCCATTTTTTACTTAGATAAACATAAAGAAAAATTACATAACTTTTATGTTTACTTACTGTTATTTATGTCAGCCATGCTGGGAGTAGTACAGTCAGATCATTTAATTACACTCTATTTCTTCTGGGAGCTAACATCCATATCATCATTTTTACTCATCGGCTATTGGTATAATCGGGATGCCTCACGCTTCGGTGCATTAAAGTCTATGATGATTACAGTTGGCGGCGGCTTAATGATGCTAGGTGGCTTCGTTCTTCTTTATTTAATGGGAGGGACCTATTCTATTCGAGAATTAATTGTCATGGCACCAAATTTAGTAGACCAGCCTTTATTCACTTGGTCACTTATCCTATTACTCTTGGGAGCATTTACAAAATCCGCGCAATTCCCATTCTATATTTGGTTACCAGATGCCATGGAGGCGCCAACACCAGTAAGTGCATACCTTCACTCAGCTACAATGGTCAAAGCAGGTATCTATTTAGTTGCACGATTTACGCCGATATTTGCAGCCTCTGAACTTTGGGTGTGGCTTGTAACAGGTGTAGGTATCTTAACTTTATTCTGGGGTTCCTTCTTTGCAGTGAAGCAAACTGATTTAAAAGGTATTCTAGCATTCTCTACAGTCAGTCAGCTTGGGCTTATTATGTCACTACTCGGGGCAAGTGCTGTTGCTTTCCATGCAAATGGCTCAATCGATACCATAAAGTTTGCTGCATTTGCTGCCATTTTCCACCTTATTAATCATGCAACATTTAAAGGCAGTCTCTTCATGATTGCAGGCATTGTGGATCATGAAACTGGAACTCGAGATATTCGTAAACTCGGTGGCTTAATGAGTATTATGCCAATTAGTTTTACTGTGGCTGCAATAGGAAGTTTATCAATGGCTGGTCTTCCACCATTTAATGGGTTCTTAAGTAAAGAAATGTTTTTAACAGCGATGCTTGCACTTCAAAAGTTTGAATTCTTCGGCTTTGAAACATGGGGAGCACTCTTCCCTATTGTTGCGTGGATTGCTAGTATTTTTACATTTATCTATAGTTTCTATTTTGTTTTCCGAACATTTAATGGGAATTACAAACCAGAGCAGTTACCTCATAAACCACATGAGGCGCCGATTGGTATGCTAATTTCTCCTATTCTTTTAGCAGCTTTAGTTGTGACAATCTTCTTTATTCCAAACTTTATCGGTAATACCTTTGTAAAACCAGCCGTTCAAGCGATACAGCCATTTTTGTATGATTCACCTCAAGCTGTTGATATTCATGTATCTGCTTGGCATGGCATTACCCCAGAGTTACTGATGACCATTGGAATTATAATAGTTGGGGTATTGTTATTTGTTGCCTTACCAAAATGGCAAGGGATGTATCAACGATTCCCGCAAGCGTTAACATTAAACAATGCATATGACAAAATCATGCAGGGATTAGATGTTGGCTTAAATCGTATTTCCCGACGCTATATGACAGGTTCTATGCGTCACTATTTACTCTATATGTTTAGCGGAATAACTATTATTGTTATCGGCTCTCTATTCGTGAAAGATGCATTTAGTATTTCATTCCAAGGAGCCTCACCAATTAATTTGTATGAAATTATCTTGATCGTAGTTTTATTAATTGGTACTGCCATCACCATCTTGGCCAAATCACGTTTAACAGCCATTATTGGGCTTGGTACTGTAGGCTATACAGTAGCCTTATTCTTTGTCATTTTTAACGCACCTGATTTAGCGCTGACACAGCTCGTTATAGAAACGATTTCAGTAGCACTATTTTTATTAGCATTTTACCATTTACCTAAACTTGGTAAACGCGAGGAGCGAATGAGGTTCCAGTTAAATCGTGCCATTGTTTCCATTGCGGTTGGTGTGATGGTAACACTTGTTGCGCTATCAGCTCATTCCCAAAAACTAATTCCCTCTATTGCTAAGTACTACGAGGAAACCGTCTATTCTTTAGCTGGTGGTGGAAATATTGTAAACGTAATTTTAGTAGACTATCGTGGTTTCGATACATTGTTTGAAATTACAGTACTCGGCATAGCTGGCATGGGCATCTTAGCTATGATTAAGTTACGTATGAATAGAAAGGAGAACACTCATGAAAACAAATGATGTGATAATACAATTTACAGCTAAAATTGTATTTTTCATTATTTTCTTCTTCTCCATTCATATTTTTTTAGCTGGTCACTATACGCCTGGTGGAGGCTTTGTTGGGGGGCTGTTAACATCAAGTGCACTTGTTCTTTTAGTGTTAGCCTATGATATCAACACAGTCCGCCATATTCTACCTATTAATTACACATATTTAACAGCCATTGGCTTACTATTAGCCCTTGCTACTGCGGCATACCCAATGTTTGTGGGCAAACCGTTTTTCACACATTTCTTTGATTATTTCGATTTACCGCTTCTAGGCAAACAGTCATTACACACGGCTATGCTTTTTGATAGCGGGGTCTATTTGGTTGTTGTCGGCGTTACGATGACCATTATTCAAACGATTGGAGAGGATGAATAATGGAAATAATTATGGCCTTTGTGATCGGCTTTCTTTTTATGGCAGCGGTCTATTTAATCTTATCAAAAAGTTTATTGCGCATTATTATTGGAACAGGTCTGTTAAGTCATGGTGCTCATCTACTCATCTTAACAATGGGTGGTCTTGGTGGTGAAGCTCCACCTGTCTTAAACGAAGGAGCCAAAACATTTGCTGATCCCTTACCCCAAGCACTTATTTTAACTGCAATTGTTATAAGCTTTGGGGTGACAGCATTCTTCCTTGTACTTGCCTACCGTTCCTATCAAGAACTTAACACGGATGATATTAGCTTAATGAGAGGAAGTGATGAGGATGAATAACTTCCTACTATTACCCATTATCATCCCGTTTTTCTTCGGTATGATTTTAATGTTTGGACAAAAAAATCTAACTTATCAGCGATCATTTTCATTACTTGGGATTGGACTAGCCCTCCTCTCTGCCCTCTCACTGCTTTTAACAGTGAAAGAAGATGGTATTCAAAAGGTCACATTTGGAAATTGGCCTGTTCCTTACGGTATTACAATGGTATCTGATATGGTGTCTGCATTGCTCGTTACAACGACATTGCTTATTGGGCTATTTGTTGTTTGGTATGGCTTCGGTTCCATCACGAAGGAACGCGAACGCTTCTTTTATTACCCTGGTATTATGTTTATTTTAACTGGGGTCAATGGTGCCTTTACAACAGGTGATATTTTTAACTTATTTGTGTTCTTTGAAGTATTGTTAATGGCTTCCTATTTACTCATCGTTTTAGGTGGTGAGAAGGGGCAACTGAAAGGGTCTATTAAATATATTTTAATTAATGTTATTTCTTCGGCCTTATTTGTTATAACCGTGGCCTATTTATATTCTGTAGTAGGGACATTAAACATGGCTGATATTGCGGTAAAAATTGCTGAAATTAATCAACCAGGAATTATTACTGTTATTGCCATACTATTTTTAATGGTATTTGGACTAAAAGCAGCTATTTTCCCATTATATTTTTGGCTTCCTACTTCGTATGCAGCAGCCCCGATCCCTGTCTTAACCCTATTTGGCGCTCTGCTCACAAAGGTTGGTGTATATGCCATTACACGTACCTACACACTATTTTTTGTACATGATTTATCCTATACGCATGATTTACTAATGGCATTAGCTATTGCAACAATTGTAGCTGGTTGTATTGGAGCACTCGCTTATTTTGATGTAAAGCTCATTATTATCTATAACATTGTCATTGCAGTAGGTGTCATTTTATTTGGTGTCTCTCAAATGAATGAGGCTTCTTTAAAAGGAGCTATGTTTTATTTAATTCACGATATGCTGATTAAGGCAGCACTCTTTATGTTAATCGGTATTGTCATCTATATTACTGGTACATCTGACTTGCGTAAAATGGGTGGACTGATGAAAAAATACCCTGCACTGGGTTGGTGTTATTTAATAGCAGCGTTTGGCTTAGCTGGAATTCCACCACTTAGCGGGTTTGTTGGAAAGCTGTTAATTGTTCAGGGAGGCTTTGAGGCTGGAAGTATGTGGAGCAGTATTTTCATTTTAGCATCTTCACTGCTTGTTTTACTATCCGTGCTTCGTATTTTCCTCTATGCGTTTTGGGGTGAGGAAAAAGAAACACAAGGAACATTCGACAAATCTATCTATAAGATGCTGTTTATGCCCACTGCCTTGTTAGTACTTATTACTATCGCATATGGTGTGGGTTCTGAATGGATTACGCCATTTATGGATGATGCTGCAAAATTATTAAAAGATCCATCTATCTATATAGATGCTGTAATGAAGGAGGATTAACACTATGGCATTTCAAATGATTTTAAATTTTGTACTTGCCTTCGTCTGGATGTTCCTTTCCTCTAATTACACAGCAACTGGTTTTATCATTGGATTCATTATGGGAATAATCTTACTCTTTCTCATGCGGAGGTTTTTCAAGTCGCGTCTTTATGTCTATCGATTATGGGCCATTCTAAAATTAACTTTGTTGTTCTTAAAAGAGTTAATTTTAGCAAATGTTCAAGTATTGAAAGTAGTATTAAAGCCAAAGTTGGACATGCAACCTGCCTTTTTTGCTTATCCAACTGTTCTAACACAAGACTGGGAAATCACTTTATTATCAAGCCTTATTACTCTAACACCAGGAACAGTCGTAGTGCATGTATCAGACGATGCGAAAACATTGTATGTACATGCAATTGATATTAATGATGCAGATGAAGCCATTGCTTCCATTCGAGATTCATTTGAGAAAGCGATTTTGGAGGTGAGTAAATCATGACAACATTTATTATTGCTGTAATCGTAGTGATTTGCTTATCCATGATAGCGGTCATTTATCGAATGGTAAAAGGTCCTTCCGCATCCGATCGTGTTGTAGCTTTGGATTCACTTGGGGTTTCACTCATTTCCCTAATCGGACTATTTTCGATTTTAGTGGAAACAAGCTTCTTTCTTGAAATCATTTTATTGCTAGCAATTTTATCGTTTATCGGTACGATGGCCTTCTCTAAATTCATAGAGAAAGGAGATATCATCAAACGTGACAATTCTCGCTAATAGTTTAGTTATCTTTTTCATTACTGTTGGAGTACTCTTTATTGTCGTGACAGCTATCGGACTTGTCCGTTTACCTGATTTGTATACACGTGCCCATGCCGCTTCAAAAAGTGCAACACTTGGCGTCATGTGTGTACTGATCGGTGTATTCTTTCACTTTTGGCTCATTGAAGATCATTTCAACCCTCGTATTTTACTGGGGATACTCTTCCTCTTTATTACTGGTCCTGTTGGCGGACACATTATGACGCGTTCTTCCTATATTGCTGGTGTTAAGCCATGGAAAGGTACAGTACGTGATGAACTAGGTCCTGAAATTGACAGAATGAAAAAGGAACAAGGTGTAAAATAAACGTAAAAATCTGCCCGATTACTAAATCGAGCAGATTTTTTTAGTTAAATATATCCCTTGGCAGTTAAAATATTTGTCAGTTGCTCCACACATTCTTCAATGGAATGCTGTTCTGTATCCAAAATAACTTCTGGGTTAATCGGTTCTTCATATGGAGCGCTAATCCCTGTAAAATTAGCAATTTCAGCATTCCTTGCTTTTTTATACAAACCTTTAGGATCTCTTTTTTCACATGTTTCTACTGAACACTTTACAAAGACCTCTAAAAATTCACCATCCTCTACAAGTTCACGGACTACCTGACGATCTTCTCGATAAGGTGAAATAAAAGCCGTTAGCACAATTTGACCGCTCTCTATAAATAACTTTGAGACTTCACCTATTCGACGAATATTTTCCTTGCGCCCTGCCTCATCGAATCCTAAGTCACTATTTAAGCCATGACGCACATTATCACCATCTAATACGAAGGCTTGATTGCTCCTTTCAAATAATCGACGGGCAAATGCATTAGCCACTGATGATTTTCCTGAAGCAGATAAACCCGTAAACCATAAAATAAAGCTTTGATGTTGATTTTTTGAACGGCGTTCTTCTTTTGTAATGGAGGCTTCATGCCAAACAATGTTTGAACTCATTTCACTACCTCCTTACTCATGCCTTTAATTAAAATGTCTACGACTTCTTTACGACTGAATGTACTTGGTGGTACTTCTCCATTTCGTAGCATCTCACGTACCTTCGTTCCTGATAGAATGACATGGGCAGAGCTATCATGTGGACACGTCTTTGTCGTCGCCATGCCTTCACATTGCTGGCAATAAAAGCTATGCTCAAATTTCAGTGGGACAATTCCTAATTCATCTTCTGTAAACTGTTCAAAAATCTTTTGTGCATCATATGTGCCATAATAATCACCAACACCTGCATGATCACGACCAACAATAAAATGAGTACAGCCATAATTTTTTCTAACAAGTGCATGAAAAATAGCTTCCTTTGGTCCTGCATATCGCATAGCGGCTGGGAAAATACCTAATTGTACACGACTTTCAGGATAATAGTTTTCTAATAAAACCTCATAGCTCTCCATACGTATAGCAGCTGACACATCATCTGACTTTGTTTCTCCAACAAGTGGATTTAGAAATAACCCATCAATCGTTTCAAGTGCTGCCTTTTGAATATATTCATGCGCCCTATGGACTGGATTACGTGTTTGGAAGCCAACAACAGTTTTCCATCCCTTGTCAGCAAATAATTGTCGCGTTTCTATTGGGTCAAATGAATAAGCAGGGAACTTTTGTGTAAGACGTTTAATTAACGTAATTTTCCCTCCAACATAAATGGCAGGACGATCAAAAAGCTTTTGAACGCCCGGATGTGCTAAATCCTCTGTTCCATAGACAAGTAAAGCCTCTTTCCGTTTATTCGGCTCATAAATATCTGCTACTTCAATAACGCCATATACTTCATCACCATAAACCAGCTTCACCTCGTCACCAGGCTGTAAAATGGACGCTTTCTCTTTTGTAACAGGTAATGTAATCGGAATACTCCATACTACACCTGATGCTAAACGACTTTGTGCCACGACTGACTCATAGTCTACTTGTGTTAAAAAACCTTCAATTGGGCTATACCCCCCTATAGCAATTAGCTCTAAATCACTCAACGAAATTGCATCCAACTCAATTTCCTTATGAATAGTTGTGATTTTTTTTTCCGGATTAAATGCTTGCACAAGTAGTCCACCATGTGGTTGTAGACTCATAAAAATCTCCTCCTAATTCTAGTAAAATACTAAGTTTTGTAGTCAAAAGATAGTGATGATATGATTCAATTTAAATGCCTTCCCCTGCATCATAGATAGACTGCTCTTCTTCACGCATCGTACGCATCAGACTAATGACCCCTAGCGTCCCAACAATAATGCTGCCATTTAAAATAATGGCATAAAGGTCTTTTTCTAAAAATAACTGCACTAAAAAATAAGAAATGACTAATGAAAAGATGGGTGATACAACCCAAATACGTATAATTTTTTTCACAATATGCTTATGGAAGATTTGCTTTCCGTTTTTCGCCATCCCCATCCCAATGATGGATGAAGAAGTGACTTGTGTTAAGGGTACTGGAAGCCCAAAAATTGAGCTTACGCCAACAAGCAGTGCACCTGTACTTGAAATGAGAATGCCCTCTGCCTTTTGAAAGCGCACTATTTTTTTACCGTTTGTTTCAAGCACTCGTTTACCAAGTAGCAGAGCACCTATTGCGACAAATGCACCGCCAAGCACAATGCCCGTTGTCACATCCATCATTCCTGCTCCCACCAAGGGTCCAACTGCATTGGCAACATTATTCATCCCCGCTGAAAATGCTTCGAAAAATCCTGCTAAAACGAGAAGAACAGTTAAAATTGGCCGATCTTTCAGCAACCCTGTGTTTTGTAACTTATATAATAACTTTCCACATACAAGAGCAATGACAAAGGCAACAAGCGGTACAATCACCCAAAATGATATAATGACAAGCAGCGAATTGACGAATAGTACTTTATAGGCAATTCCTACACCCACGACAGCACCCACTGTTACTTCACTCGTTGATAAGGGAATGCCTAAAAGATTGGCGAAAAATAACGAGCTTGTCGCAGAAATCAAGATAATGATGACAACCTTTACCGTAATATATTCCTGGGGCATAATGCCTGAGCTTATCGTTTTAACTACCTCTCCTCCGCCTAATACAGCTCCACTGTAGACGCCTATCGCGCATAAAAGCAATGCTTGCCACGCTTTTTTGATGGCACCTGCCCCATAAGCAACACCCATTGAGGCTGCTGCACCGCTTGCTCCTATGTTCATCGCAAAAAATAAACTAATAGCTATTGCAAAATATTCAAGCATGGCAGAACTCCTTTATTCATGTAACCCGCACTCGGTTTTACCAGAACCTTGCCATCTACCTGAACGTAAATCCTCCATTGTAAATGCTGGTTTCGTACAATGCTCACAGCCGATGCTTGGATAGCCTTGATCGTGTAACGGATTATATGGCAAACTGTGCTTCGAAACATAACGCCAGACATCCTTCCAAGTCCAATGAATCAATGGACAAACTTTAATCGATTTAAATTTATCGTCACGATTTAAAAAGTTTGTTTGTTGACGTGTTGGTGATTGCTCACGACGTAAACCTGATATCCAAGCCTTTTTACCTGATAAGGCTTCGTGTAAAGGTTTTATCTTACGAATATCACAGCACTTATTTGGGTTAGACTTCCATAGTTCGTCACCATGTTGTGTAGCTTGTTGCTCAAGTGTAAGGGCTGGCTTTTTCATGACAATGTTAAGTTGTGGATATTTTTCTTTGACTTTATGAATGGTTTCATATGTTTCTTTAAAGTGTACATCTGTATCTAAAAAAACAATCGTAGCGTTAGGCTTTACCTTTGAAATGAGATCAATTAAGACAATGCCCTCAATACCAAAGCTACATGCATAGACGATTTCATCTCCATATTCTTGATAGCTCCACTGTAAAACCTCTAGTGCAGCCTTATACATATCATCAACCTGAAAATCAATGATCGGTTCTTGCCAATTTTCGTAAGTTAACATCGAATCCCCCTCATAGCAAAAAAGGCGTTCTAACAAAAGACATAGGAAAAACAGGTCTTTGTTAAAACGCCTCTAGTTTGACTAGCCAGCTCTATATTTAATGATTGTTCACTAGTAGTTGTTACCTCGTACTACAATCATTCTTCTTATTACCAAATATATACTAAAGTACACCAAGCAGTCAACTAGGTTTTTTAAATATCTTTTCCATACACCCATTATTTTTGCTCTTTGCTGCATATGATGAGTGGTATCTAAGGACACTTCTATTAATTTTCAAAATAAATAATCTTTTTTATAATTCCTTGTTGACTAATAGGAAATATATGTTTAATGTATTACTAAAGCTTTGACCTAAAAAACGCTGATCAGAGGATCTGAAGGCCATCTACCCAATGTTGTCATATCATTGTGGGGGATGGCTTTTTGCATTCTTAAGACAGAAAAGGGGCGGATTAACTATGAAAAAAAAGAGCTATGTTCTCCAATCATTGGCATTATTAACTATTCTAACGCTTAGTTTAACTGGCTGTGGAAGTGCTAATTCAGATGAAAAAGCAAGCGGTCAGGAAGACAAGAAGTCTGTAGAGCTACTAAATGTTTCCTATGATCCAACACGGGAACTTTACGATGAGTTCAACAAAGATTTTATAAAAAAATGGAAGGCTGATACTGGCCAAGACGTCACAATCAATCAATCACATGGTGGATCTGGCAAACAGGGGCGTGCAGTTATTGATGGTCTTGAAGCCGACGTTGTGACACTCGCACTCGCTTACGATATTGATGAAATTGCTCAAACTCGTGAGCTGCTGAATAAAGATTGGCAAACCGAATTTGATCTTAATTCGACTCCCTATACATCTACAATTGTTTTTTTAGTTCGCAAGGGCAATCCAAAGAACATACAAGATTGGGATGATTTGATTCAAGATGATGTATCTGTCATAACGCCTAATCCCAAAACATCTGGAGGTGCACGGTGGAACTACTTAGCTGCTTGGGCTTATGCCGAAAAGTTATATAACAATAATGAGACAAAAATAAAAGAATTTATGAAATCACTTTACAGCAATGTAGAAGTACTTGATTCTGGCGCTCGTGGAGCTACAACAACATTCGTAGAACGTAAAATTGGAGATGTCTTAATTGCGTGGGAAAATGAAGCATACCTCTCTCTCAATGAATTAGGTAAAGATGAATTTGAAATCATCACGCCTTCTTTAAGTATTTTAGCAGAGCCACCAGTTGCAGTTGTAGACAAAATCGTAGATAAAAAGGGGACACGTGAAGTCGCTGAAGCTTACTTACAGCATTTATATAGTGATACAGGGCAAGAAATTGCGGCGAAAAATTATTATCGACCACGTAGTGAAACGATTCTAGCAAAGTATAAAGATCAATTCCCTCAGCTTGAACTTGTTTCCATCGATGATTTTGGTGGTTGGTCACAAGCACAAGCAACCCATTTTAAAGATGGTGGTACCTTTGATGAAATTTACGTACCACAATAAGGAGCGTTTTGATGAGCAGTTTAATCATTCCTAAAAAATCGCGTCGAATTATTCCAGGCTTTCATTTATCTCTTGGTTATACAATGCTTTACGTAAGTTTACTAGTGTTACTACCACTTTCCATGATTTTCATTCATACCATGTCCTTAAGCTGGTCAGCATTTATAGATATCATTACAGATCCCCGTGCTGTTGCTTCCTACAAAGTGAGCTTCAGCACTGCACTGATTGCAGGCTTACTAAATGTTTTTTTCGGTACGACTATTGCATGGGTTCTCGTTCGCTATCAATTTCCCTTTAAACGAATCATTGATGGGCTTGTAGACTTACCTTTTGCATTGCCTACTGCTGTCGCTGGAATTGCTTTAACATCTCTTTATGCGCCAAATGGTTGGATTGGTCAATTTTTTGATTTTAAAATTGCCTTTACACCTCTTGGCATCATTATTGCTTTAACCTTTATCGGGCTACCCTTTGTTGTACGAACGGTCCAGCCCGTTTTACAAAATATCAGTGCTGAGGTGGAGGAAGCTTCGGCAAGCCTTGGAGCCAATCGTTTACAAACCTTCCGTAAAGTCATCTTACCAGAGCTAGTACCAGCTATTTTAACTGGCTTTTCCTTGGCCTTTGCGCGCGCTTTAGGTGAATATGGCTCGGTTGTTTTTATTGCAGGAAATATGCCGATGAAAACGGAAATTACGCCGTTAATTATTATGACAAAGCTTGAGCAATATGATTATGCGGGGGCAACTGCCATAGCTGTTGTCATGCTTGTGACATCCTTTATTTTGTTGTTCACCATTAACTTGATACAATGGCTAGCCAATCGTCGGTTTGTACATTAGGAGGTACTATATGGAACAATCAACTTTTATTCAGCAGGCTAGTACAGAAAAAAGGAAAGCAGCTACACAGACTGCTGCCTTACAGGAGCCTCGTATTATTCGCTATACGTTAATATTTATTGCCTTAGCTTTTTTAGCTTTCTTTATCGTACTACCTTTAGTATCTATTTTTATTACAGCCTTTCAAAAAGGATCCGATGTTTACTTTACTGCGATTACACATCCAGATGCATTAGCTGCTATTAAGCTTACATTAATCGTCGTAGCCATTACTGTACCCCTCAATGCAATCTTTGGCGTAATGGCTGCCTGGGCACTTACAAAGTTTAATTTTAAGGGGAAAAATCTATTGCTTACTATGGTAGATTTACCTTTTGCAGTTTCACCTGTTATCGCAGGTTTAGTATTTATTTTATTGTTTGGCTCACAGGGACTATTTGGTGAATGGTTGTTTGCACATGATATTAAAATTGTTTTTGCACTACCTGGCATTGTCCTTGCCACAATTTTCGTCACATTACCCTTTGTTGCACGTGAATTAATACCGCTGATGCAAACCCAAGGTATATCTGAGGAAGAAGCGTCCATTTCATTGGGGGCAAGTGGCTTTAAAACCTTTTGGTATGTCACATTACCCAATATTAAATGGGGACTATTCTATGGTTTGATTTTATGTAATGCACGAGCCATCGGAGAATTCGGGGCTGTGTCTGTGGTATCTGGTCATATTCGTGGCATGACAAATACGATGCCCCTTCATATTGAAATTCTCTATAATGAATATCAATTTGCAGCAGCCTTTGCAGTTGCTTCCTTAATGAGCGTAATGGCCATCTTTACATTAATTGTGAAAGACATTATTGCTTGGAAATCAAAATCTAGTTAAAAGGAGATGGTCTCAATGAGTATACAAATTCAAAACGTATCCAAAAAATATGGGTCCTTTCAGGCACTAGAGGATATATCCGTACATATTCAGTCCGGGGAGCTAGTAGCACTGCTTGGCCCTTCTGGATCAGGAAAAACCTCATTATTACGTGTGATTGCTGGGCTTGAAACAACGGATGTCGGCAATATTTTATTTGATGGTCAATCTATCACAGATCGTCATCCAAAGGAACGCAATGTGGGCTTTGTCTTTCAACATTATGCGCTTTTTCGCCATATGACGGTCTTTGACAATGTAGCTTATGGCCTGAAGGTACGTCCTCGAAAAAGCAGACCTTCAAAACAACAAATCAAAGATAAAGTGATGGAATTATTGCAACTTGTGAAGCTTGAAAATTTCTCAGATCGATATCCAACACAGCTCTCAGGTGGGCAACGACAACGTGTCGCACTGGCAAGAGCACTTGCTGTAGAGCCAAAGGTACTGTTACTAGATGAACCATTTGGAGCTCTCGATGCAAAAGTACGCAAGGAGTTACGTCGCTGGCTTCGAAAGTTACATGATGAATTTCATATTACAAGTATTTTTGTGACACATGACCAAGAGGAAGCTCTCGATGTTGCAGATCGCATTGTGGTCATGAATAATGGCAAAATCGAGCAAATTGGTAGTCCAGATGAGGTCTATACAAACCCCAAAAGTCCGTTTGTCTATGACTTCTTGGGCAATGTTAATCTATTTAAAGGTCGCTTACATAATGGTAAGCTCATGCAGGGTGAAGTTGCACTTGATGTACCTGATGCCCTAACACATTCAGAGGACAATGCGATAGGGTTTGTACGTCCACATGATATTCAGATTGAGAAAACAAGTATTTCAGGTACAGTTCCTGTTAAAATCAGCCACATTCATTTACTAGGACCTATCGTTCAAATTGAACTACGCCGTGAGGATCTTGATGAATTTTTAGAAGCGGAGTTATCAAAAGAACAATTTCATCTTCTTCAACTGAAGGTGGGCGATCAGGTATTTGTAAAGCCGAAACAATTAAAGGTGTTTATTCCTGAGGATTATTCTATATAAAAAACCATGTAGCAAATTTTTCTTTGCTACATGGTTTTTATTTTTAATGAAATTCTCTTCCATCATAGACAGCTGTGACATACCCAGCACGAATGACAAAGTCTCCAAAATGTTCGCCCTCTAAACGTTCCTTTGAAAAATGCAGAAGAATTGGTCGTAGCTCTGCTAAAATTTCCTCCTCACCAATATTTTCACGATAGATTTTATTTAAGCGATTGCCTGTAAAACTTGCACCAAGGTACATATTGTATTTACCTGGCCCTTTGCCAATAAAGCCGATTTCACCCATTGCTGCACGTGAACAGCCATTTGGACAACCAGACATGCGAATAACAATTTCTGTTTCATTTAAGCCAGCCTCATCAATAATGGCATCAATTTTTGTTATAAGAGAAGGTAAATAGCGTTCTGCTTCTGCCATGGCTAAGCCACATGTCGGTAATGAGACACAGGCAATGGAATTGCGGCGTAAGGCAGAATAATGCGCACCGTCTGTTAGCTTGTATTGTTCAATAAGCGTATTTATTTGTTTCTTTTTCTGGGGTGTTACATTGCTAATCATTAGGTTTTGGTTCGGTGTTAAACGAAAATCACCCGTGTGCACCTTAGCTATTTCACGTAAGCCAGTTAACAACTGATAATCCTCAAAGTCTTTTATACGGCCATTTTGAATAAATAACGTATAATGCCAATGACCATCTGCCCCTTTAATCCAGCCAAATTCATCACCTGTACGCTCAAAAGTATAAGGACGAGCCTGCTGAATTTCCCAGCCTAGACGACGCGTTAATTCTTCTTGGAACCATTCAAGTCCTCTCGCATCAATCGTGTATTTAAATCGTGCATTTTTACGGACAGAGCGATTCCCATAATCACGCTGTATCGTTATTATTTTTTCTGCTGTTTCTAGTAATTTATCTGGCGTTATAAAGCCAATTTCACGAGCAAGCTGTGGATAGGTTTCATGATCACCATGTGTCATGCCCATGCCTCCACCAACCGCTACGTTAAAACCAACAAGCTGATTGTCTTCAACGATGGCAATCAGTCCGATATCTTGTGAAAAAACATCTACATCATTACTTGGTGGAATCGCAATACCAATTTTAAATTTACGCGGCAAATATTGAGCTCCATAAATCGGTTCAATTTCTACATCCTGACTATCTACTACCTTTTCTCCATCTAACCATAATTCATGATAAGCGCGTGTTCTCGGCAGTAAATGCTCACTTAGTTTTGCAGACCAATTATAAACCTCTTCATGTAATGCAGACTGGTTTGGATTGACATTACACATCACATTACGGTTCACATCTCCACATGCAGCAAGAGAATCCAATAACACCTCATTGATTTCCTGCATATATTTTTTAACATTCCATTTTAAAATGCCATGTACTTGAAATGCTTGGCGTGTTGTTAATTTTAAAGAGCCATTGCCATACTTTCTAGCCATTTCATCCATCACAAGCCATTGCGCTGGGGTAGCTGCTCCACCTGGTGTTCGTACACGTACCATAAATTGATAGGCCGGTTCCAGCTTTTGTTTCTGACGTTCATTCCGAAGATCTCGATCGTCCTGTAAGTAACTGCCATGAAATTTCATAAGGCGATTATCGTCCTCTGGGATACCAGAGCTTAATGGATTATTCATGGTACGTTCGAGTGTTCCACGTAGGTAATTACTTTCGGTTTTAATACGCTCTACATCACTTGGTTTCCCGGGCTGTGGAGGTAACACTATTTTTTCAGTCATTCTTTATCGCTCCTTTAATCCATTACACCTCAGCGTATTGGGCATACCTGAGGGTTTACTTGCTAACAAAGAGATCAACTCATTAATAAGGGAAGGTTTTCGAGAAATTTGTGTTGAACTCCATTAATAAACGTCACGTTGGTAGCGTTTTTGCTGTTTTAATTCATTCACATAGGCTTTTGCTTCCTCTGGTGTTTTCTGTCCTTGCTGCTCAATAATTTGATGAATGGTTGCATCCACATCAGATGCCATTGATTTTTCGTCACCACATACATAAATGACAGCCCCCTGCTCCAGCCACTCATAAAAACTTGCGGCATTTTCATGCAATTTATGTTGAACATAGATTTTTTGGTCTGTATCACGTGAAAAGGCCACATGCATGTGACTTAATGTGCCAGCAGCTAGCCAACGTTGCCAATCCGTTTGATAGAGGAAATCCGTAACAAAATGCTGATCACCAAAGATGAGCCATGCTTTCCCCTCAATCCCTAACTCTTCTCGCTCCTCTAGAAAAGCTCGATATGGTGCAACACCTGTGCCTGCACCAATCATAATAATTGGCGTTTCATTATTCTCTGGCAATCTGAAATTCGGATTTTTATGAACATAGATTGGTAATGTATCACCTATTTGTATTCGTTCTGCCACACTTCCAGAGCAAACACCAAGACGTTGTCTACCTGCTGTTTCATAGCTTACCTTGCCAATCGTTAAATGAACCTCTTCGCTATTGGCCTTTTGGCTACTAGCAATAGAATAAAGTCGAGCTGGAATTTTACGCAGTAACTCTACAAATTGCTGTGCACTCCAAGTAAATGGTGTAAATTCCTCTACTAGGTCGAGCAAGTCTCTTCCTTTTGCATAGTCCTTCCAGGCTTTCGGTTCTTCAAATAGCTTAGAAAATTCTTTATGCTCTGTATAAGCAGCAATTTTTTCGAGTAACGGTTTAGATAACACCGTAATTTCTAATTTTTTCTGTAGTGCTTCTTTTATTGTTATTGTTTCATCAAAAACAGTCACTTCTGTCTCCGAATCAAATTGAAGTGCTGTCAGCAATGCATTGACTAATTGTTCATCATTCTCTGGCAGAATGCCAATGCTATCGCCAGGTTCAAAATGAAAATTAGCTCCCTCAATCGATAATTCAAGATGACGCGTCTCTTTATTGGAGCCACGACCATTTAGATTTATATTTTCAAGTACTTCAGCGTAAAATGGATTTTTTCTTGAATATGTAGATTCTTCAAGTACTTGCGCCCCTTCGTTGTGTGCTGAAGTAGACGTTGCTGAAGTTGTGTGCTGAAGAAATTCCTGTTGAACCGCAGAGAACCACTGTGCAGCTGCGTCATCATAATCTACATCGCAATCTATACGAGGAACAATTCTTGTTGCACCTAATTGCGCAAATCGCTCATCGAAGTCCTTACCTGTCTTACAAAAAAATTCATAGGAGCTATCCCCTAAAGCAAGAACCGAATATTGTAGGTGTTCTAGCTTAGGCGCCCGTTTGCTATGCAAAAATTCATAGAATTGTATCGCTTGATCTGGTGGATCTCCCTCTCCATGTGTACTCACAATAAGTAATAGATTGGTGATCTTTTTTAAATTACTAGCTTTAAATTTCCCTAATGATGAGACAGTTACATCTACCTGCTGCTCTTTTAAAGCTGCTGCATACTTTTCAGCTAATCCTTGACTATTGCCTGTTTGGGAACCATATAAAATTGTTATTGTTTTGGTAATCGGCTGGGCTGCTGGTGGTGCCTGTTCAACAATTGCTTCAAGAGTTGCTTGGGGAGCACTTAGGTAACCGTTTAGCCAAAATTTTTGTTCAATTGTTAATTTAGGGAGAAGCTCGTTTAATAACTTCACCTGCTCTTCATTAAATGGACTGTTTATTACTTGTAATTTCAATCTTTGCCACCTCACGAATCATCTTCATTTCATATTTTTTAATTTATCGAAGCCTTATTTTTTCCTTTTTCTCAATCTGAACCACATAGGAATTTTGAACAATCAATGTAATTGATCCGTGGTTCACAGTATTTAACATTTGGCGGACATTATCTAATGCTAGATTTACATTTTCAGTTCTTTTATCTACCATTACGAAACACCTTCCTCTTTAAAATGTAGTAATTCATCAATACGTTCCACTAATACTTTTTTCACATTGTCGTCATAGCCTAAGCTTTCACATAACATAATGTTTTGACTGTCAAAGCCTTGTAATCGCTTGGCAATACTTTGTCTTAAAATGCCTGTAAATAATAAATAAGGGACAATAAAAACTTGCTGTTGCTTCCCTTTAACTTGCAGTAACCAGTCTTCAAAGGTTGGTCCCATTCCGTATAAGAAGCATGTATCAACGGCTTTATAGTGATATTTAGTACGTAGCCTTTTGGCAATTTTGGCTAAATCCCTCTTGACGGCTGGATCACTACTCCCACGTCCTATGAGTAAAACACTCGCATTGCTGTTAGGTTGCTGTTTTTCTATTATCCTAGCTTGTAATGTGTCAATTAATCGTTCATGAATGCCAAGAGGCTCACCATATGTAAACTTTACATATGGGTATAGTTTTTGAGCTTTTGCCATTTCTTTCGGAATATCATGTTTTGCGTGTTGAGCAGCTAGTAGGAGAATAGGCATTACGGCAATCGCTGTTGCCCCTTTCCGAATACAGCTAGCAATGCCTTCTGCAATGGTTGGTGTTGCCAGCTCTAGAAAGCATATTTCCTGAATAGGTACTGTCACTTCTTGTTGTACACCTTGAAGAAAGTTTACGGCCTGCTCTACACCTTCCTTGACACGACTGCCATGTGCAATATATAAAATAGCCTGCATAATCCCACAACCTTATCCCGTTATTTGGATTGGCTGTGCGGGGTTTTGCTCAAACCAATGAATGGTTTCTCTTAAGGTCACAACCTTCCCTACTAATATGATGCTAGGGTTATGAATATTTTCTGTACGCACAATTTCCTCAATTGTAGCTAAAGTCCCCGTAACAGTTCTTTGCTTAGTAGAAACTGTTCCCCAGTGAATAACAGCCACAGGCGTTTTTTCATCACGGCCAAATTTGAGTAATTGTTGACGGATATACGGAAGATTACCAACACCCATATAAATGGCAATCGTATCAATTCCTTTTGCAAGACTTTCCCAACGGATAGCATCTTCTTTTCCATCCTGCATATGCCCAGTAACCATAGCAAAACTTGAACCTAAGTTACGATGTGTGACAGGAATACCTGCATATGCTGGAGCTGCTATACCTGACGTAATACCAGGCACAATTTCAAAGGGAATTTGATGCTTCGCTAACACATCTGCCTCCTCTGCCCCTCTACCAAAAACAAATGGGTCTCCTCCTTTTAATCTTGTGACAACATATCCTTGTTGGGCATAATCAACAAGCGTTTGGTTGATTTGCTCCTGAATCATGGCATGTTGCTGAGGCAATTTCCCGCAAAAGATTAATTTAGCGTCTTTCTTGGCATAGGCTAATAGCTCTTTATTAATGAGTCTGTCATATAAAATGACATCTGCACATTCAATGCAACGTAATCCTTTAATCGTAAGGAGGTCAACATCTCCAGGACCTGCACCAACAATATAAACTTTCCCCATTTCATCTCACTCCTTCTGTCAATTACGCCTCGTTGTCATGGCATTTCAGATTGATTAAACTTACTAATAAGGGTCCTCGATTTTCTAAACCTGACACTTTGCTTTCGGTACAAAAACCTTTACTAAATTAAGATAAAGAAAAAAGGCTAATATTATCCTTAGACACAAAAATGCCTATGAATAATAAAAGCCTCTAGTTTGCTAGTCAGCCACATATTTAATTCTTAGTAATATAATAAGAATAATAAATAATTTAGTATATTCTGTCAACACTAAATTTGATACTTCGTTAGGCACAATAAAAACCAGTTGTCGATATCAAGATCGACAACTGGCTGATCTAATTATGTGCTTACCATGGTCTACGATATCGCGGACCTGGTCGAAAATATGGACCTGGTGGATACGGTCGATAGTTTGGATAATATGGATTGTAAGGATATTGATTAAATTGAGAGCCAAGGAAACTGCCTAAAAAACCACCAAAAAACGGTGCGCCAAATGGCCAAATAAAGCCTCCAAATCCTCCGCCTGGATAACCTCCGAAATTGCGCATATGCTACCTCCCCTTTTTACTCTATCGTATGAAGGAAGATACATCTATCATATGTAGAATGCCTATTCTATCGGGATTAGTGCATAAATCACAAAAAATCAGCGAGAATAAACTCCCGCTGATTGACATGCTTTATTATTTTTCTTCCCCTAAACGTTGGACAAAATTCGCGAGTGTACGGACCATAACACCAGTACCACCCTTAGGTCCTAAATCATGTACAGCTACTGCATCAGATGTGCCTGCTATATCCAGGTGAATCCATGGTGTATCACCAACAAATTCGCCCACAAAACCGCCTCCGAAAATCATATGACCATCACGACCAGGTGAATTATTTAAATCAGCTACATCTGATTTTCGAATTCGTTTTTTATCATTTTCTGTTAAAGGCATACGCCAAACAAATTCATCGGTCTCTTTTGCAGCTTCCATAAATGCTTCAAAAAATGCATCATCATTTGCAAGAGCACCTGTTTTATCCATACCTAGTGCAGTAATAACGCCTCCAGTTAAAGTAGCAACATCGATCAGTGATGTAGCCCCTTGCTGTTTAGCATATGTAGTTGCATCTGCCAGAACTAAACGCCCTTCTGCATCCGTATTTAATACTTCTACCGTTTTTCCGCTGTACGTCGTAATCACATCATCTGGTTTAAACGCTGTATCAGACACCATATTATCTGTAGAACCGATAACGGCTACAACATTTTTATTTGGACGTAATTCACCGATAATTTTCATCGCACCAAGTACAGCAGCGGCACCGCCCATATCACCTTTCATACCAACCATAGAGTCCTTTGGTTTTAAAGAATAGCCGCCTGTATCATACGTTACACCCTTACCAACAAGGCCAATTGGATCTTCAAAATCTTCAGTCGCTTTATATTTTAAGGTAATTAATCGTGGTTCTTCATAAGAGCCTTGGTTAACACATAATATACCACCCATACCTAGTTCCTCTAATTGTGCTTTATCTAATATCTCTACTTCAAAATCGTATTCCACAGCAAGAGATTGTGCATAGTTAGCTAAATCCGTAGCTGTTAGTAGGTTTGGAGGTAAATTAATTAAGCTACGAGCTTCATTGACAGCATCTGCATAAATCACACCTACCTCAAAGCTTGCCACCACTTCATCTAAATCCTCTGCTGTAGTCACAAGGTGAACAGCATCAATACGTTTATCTACTTCGTTTGAAGTTGTTTTATAATGTGGGACAGCATAATAGCCAAGGCCAATTCCTTCACCTGCTAAAAATGCTACATCTGCTGTTGAAATTGACTCTGTTGTAAATGATTCAAGCCAGATGGAATACTCTTTTACTTTTAAAGATCTTAATTCTTTTCCCACTAAACCAAATGCTGTGCGAATATCACCTTCTGTGAGGTTTTTACGCTCATCTAAACCTACAAATACAATACGTTTCAGGTTAGCATGGTCTTTCACAAATGGTAATTTCGTTAGTTTCTTTAATTCAGTTGAGACGTCTCCTGCACTAATCCATGTATCAAGGGCTTCACCGTAAAAAGATGAAAAGCTTGCCCAGTCCTGCATTTGTTCACGATGTTTTGTGACTCCTACCACTAATAGTTCAGTAGAAATCGTTTCAAATGTTTTTGCTTCTTTTACAATATGCATGTAAATTCCTCCATTCCATATACTATTATAACGAAGTTTCTGAAAAGCGCGTAATATTTGCCTATATCTTCTTTTAGAAAATAATGAATGTTATAATAAAAGCAATTATTTGCGAAGGTTGTGATGAAATTGAGTTTACTCCACAATACCCCATTACTAATTGCCCTCTTTGCGGTTCTCTTTGCACAGTTTGTTAAAATCCCCATTCATTTTTTAATGACCAGACAAGTAAAATGGGGACTTTTTACCTCAACAGGTGGAATGCCTAGTTCTCACTCTGCTTCTGTCACTGGATTGGCAACCTCAATTGCCTATGAGACGGGTTTGGAATCCCCCATTTTTGCGGTAGCCGCAATGTTTTCCATTATCGTGATGTATGATGCTAGTGGTGTTCGTTACCAAGCAGGTCAGCATGCAGCCATTTTAAATCAACTGCGTAAGGATTTCCAAACATTGCTTCATGATTTAAAAAAATGGCCACAGATGGACGGACAAGAAAAAATGGAGGAATTAAAAACATTATTAGGCCATAAACGAAGTGAAGTATTTTTTGGGGCTCTAACGGGTATTTTTATCGCCATCATAGCCTACGAGTTTTTCATCTAACAGACATCAACACATCCTCTAGAGGAGGCTGTGTTTTTTTGTATAAAAAAAGTATTCTTTCTTCAATTGAAGAAAGAATACTAAGCACGTTAGAACATTCGATAGCCACTTTTACGTAAATAAATCATCACGATACCAGCCACAATAGAACCCGCAAAGCCACCTGATAAAATAGCAATATCCACAAACTGAAGTGCCTGTAATTTATCAATTAATGCTGGGAATGCAGAGCCTGGCTTAAAAATATAATCTAAGAAGCTTACTTCATCTACAATAAAGATGACAACAATTGGATACACAATTGCCATTAACCATGTCATCCGTAACAGCATATTTAACAAGAATCCGATACCAAAGAACATGACGAAAAATAACAAAATAGAAATGATTAACTGCACTAATGAAACTGGACCATCCATGTATGTATAACCTCCGTTTTCCTCTCATTAGTTTACATGATTACGACACCGCTTTCAATGAACATATCCTTGTTTTCGCTTGTTCGTCATATTTAGGAAAATCATCAATCGATCATCTATGGTTGATCTTTGAATTTAGGGGTATATGCTTCTTCCGCGGTATTTGCTTCTCCTTCGTCGTAGATGCTTTTTTCACCAAAAAACTATTGAAGACAAATGCTTATCTTCAATAGTTTCTATGATTTTATGAAGTTGATTGAGCTACTAAAAACTTTGGTGATTTCCAAAGCTGTGCCCATTTTTTAAATGCTGTCAGCACAATTAAGAAGCCAAGCATTAACATGATAACAGATAAAATCCCATTTAACATATTAAAGCCTGCAGCGGCTGGATTCCAGTATACATTTTTAATCATCCAATAGCCTGCAACGTTGACCGTAATGTATAAATAAGCCAATGGGATAAAGCATGTCAATGCATAGATGCGTTTATCTGCGACCTTCAATACCATCGTCACTCCACATACTAGACCAATGGCTGCCATTAGCTGATTGGATACACCAAATAATACCCAGATTGAGCTTATATCCCCTGAATACAATAAATAGCCCCACATAAAGCAGGCAAGTGCACTAGCAAAAATTGTACCTGGTACCCAATTGGTACGCTTCAGTGGTTTATAAACATTGCCACCAAAATCTTGTATTAAATAACGAGCTACCCTTGTTCCAGCATCAATGGCTGTAAGAATGAAAACCGCTTCAAACATAATGACAAATTGATAGAAATACGAAGATAACTCTGCGAACCAAGGAATACCTGTAAAGATATCTGTCATACCAACTGCTAGCGTTACAGCACCTCCTGTTCGTCCTTCCAAGTCCATGCCGATACTTTGAGACAATGCTTGTAGATGAACGGGCTCCATTCCTAATGTAGCAAATACAGCTGGTGCTGAGTTAATCGCAAAATAGTCGGCTGGATGAAGAGCAGTAGCTGCGATTAAAGCCATCACACCTACTAGTGACTCTACTAACATAGCACCAAAGCCTACAATACGGATGTCCTCCCAACGATCAATCATCTTAGGTGTTGTTCCTGAGCCTACAAAAGCATGGAAGCCAGAAATGGCACCACAGGCAATTGTAATAGAAACAAACGGCCACACAGGACCGGCAATTACTGGTCCACCACCATGAATAAACTCTGTCAATGGTGGGAATTGAATAGCAGGATTAACAAAGAAAACGCCAATAATTAGTGCAATAAATACCCCAATCTTCATGAAACTACTTAAATAATCACGAGGTGCTAATAAAAGCCACACAGGTAATGCAGCGGCAAAAAAGGCATAGATTGGTAAGATGATAGCTAATGTATCCCGATCAAATGTTAAAAAATCACCGAATGCTGTGCCTTGAATAAGCGGTCCGATAAATACCCCAATCATTAATAAAATAAAGCCTACAGTAGATGTAACAATTAAATTGCCTGTTTTACGATAGGCAATACCCACAAGCATGGCGATTGGTATCGTAATACCTACAGCAAACGTTCCCCATGGATTGCGCTCTAAAGCACCTAACACCACCATCGAGAGACCTGCCATTGTAATCGTAATAATGAATAGCATCGCAAGGCCTGTACAGAAACCTGCGATAGGGCCTAACTCCTCCTTCATCACTTCTGATAGGGATTTACCACCATGACGCATGGAAGCAAATAAAACAACAGCATCATGAACTGCCCCACCAATTACTGCTCCGATTAATAGCCATAGAAGTCCAGGCAAATACCCAAATTGTGCAGCTAGGATTGGTCCAACTAAAGGTCCTGCTGCTGCAATCGCTGCAAAATGATGCCCAAAGGTTACCCACTTATTCGTCGGAACATAGTCTTTACCATCTTCCAAAGCGTGGGCTGGGGTGGGCGTATCATCTTTTATTTTAAGTACCTTCTTTGTAAAGAAAATGCCATACAAACGATAGCTGATCATCAAAATACAAATAGACCCTATCACTATTGTAATCGCATTCATGCAAACACCCCTTTTACTTTTTCCACATCATAGCAAAGGAATGTCCATATTATTCGTAAAATAACTGAAATGTCAGAAATTAAAGTTGAAAGGTAGTAGTTGTCCATTGAAATGC
Source organism: Lysinibacillus sp. JK80 (assembly GCF_027557635.1). NCBI lineage: Bacteria > Bacillati > Bacillota > Bacilli > Caryophanales > Bacillaceae > Lysinibacillus > Lysinibacillus sp. JK80. The sequence continues at coordinate 3,566,294 of NZ_CP058997.1, forward strand.
AACTACTTCGATAGGTCAAAAATTTTCCGTACATCCTTCATATATAGCCTACTTACTGGAATGGAATGTCTGTTATGCACAATTAAATTAAATTTAGAACTACTCCAAGGCTCTAATTCCACAATATGCTCTAAATTGACAATATACGCGCGATGGACACGTACAAAGCCTTTTAAGGTAAGTCTTTTTTCTAACGCGGCCAATGATTCAGAAGCAAAAAAACGCCCCTGCTCTGTCACAACAACCGTTTTACTATCCTCAGAGGTACAATACAAAATATCCTGTATTTTCAATAATAAAATTCGATCGTTTACATAAACTGTTAACTTATCGAGCTTGTCCAACTGAGATGCCTTTAACTCCTCCATTGTTTTTGCTTGCGCAGCTCTTTTTTTAGCTAACAGTTTTTCCACAGCTGTTTGTACCCTTTCTGCCTCAAAGGGTTTCAATATATAATCAAATGCATTGACTTCAAATGCCTGCAAAGCATAGTCATCGTAGGCTGTAGCAAAAATAATTTCAGGTCTCTGTGCATTCAGTAATAATTGTTTAGCTAAGTCAAGTCCATTGTTCATGCCTAATTCAATATCTAGAAATATACAATCGACTTCTTCAAGCTGTGACGCTTTGCACAACTCCTCAAGATTTTCAGATTCACCACAAACATTCACTAATGCTGTTTGCTCTAATAAATATCGCAGTTCCGCGCGTGCTAAGGGTTCATCATCCACAATATATACATTCAAATTTTTCTACTCCCATCTAGTCGCCTTTAACGGCAGTTGAATCATAATTTTTGTGCCCACATCTAACGTACTTGTTATATGAAAATCCGCTTCAGAACCATAAATTTCATGGATCCTCTGATAAATATTCCAAAGAGCGGTTCCTGTCCCCTGTTCGGATTGCATTATACGCTTGCCAAGTTGTTTTACCTGCTCCTTCCTCATACCACAGCCGTTATCTTCCGTTAACAGGACCAGCTTATCATTCACACGTTGTACTTTGACATAGATTTTGCCTTCATTACGATTTTTAAAGGCATGATAAATAGCATTCTCGACAAGAGGCTGTAAGGTAAATGGAGGAATTTGCACATCAAAGAGTGTTTCATCCATGATAAATTCAACTTCGTAACGATTTGGAAACCGTGTTTGCTCAATAGATAAATAAGCTTCAACATGATCTATTTCATTTTTCAATGGAATGAGCATTTGCCGTGCGCCCTGCAAATTGCTTCTAAAAAATGTACTAAGCTTGATTAATAATGCTCTTGCCTCATCTGCATCTGTCCGAATCAAGCTTGAAATAGTATTCAGACTATTAAAGAAGAAATGTGGATGAACTTGTGCTTGTAATGCCTTGATTTCAGCATCCTTTAATAATTTACGCTGTTGCTCAATCTCAGCATATTCAAGCTGAGAGGAAAATAGTCTACTCAAACCCTCTGCTAGCTCCTTCTTCACCCCTGTCAAAGAATCCGCTTTAGTGAAATAAAGCTTTAAGCTTCCAACTGTTCGATGCTGTACCTTCAAGGGCAAGACAATGGCAGCACTTAATGGGCAGCTAGTGTGTGGACATTGAATTTCCTTTTGAGATGTAGCCATTAAAATTTTGCCTTCCTCTAATACTCGTTTTGTCAAAGCTGTCATGATTTCTCGATGAATTAAATGATGATCCTCACCAACGCCAACATGTGCTAACACCCCATTTTTATCGGTAATAGCGACCGCATCTACTTTTATTTCTCTTTTAATAATTTCTGCAACCGTTTGGCATGATTCTTCATTCAAGCCCTTACGAAAATGCTCAATTGTTTGTTGGGCAATTGAAAAAGCTTGATGGGTTTGTAATGCCTTTGTTCGCTCCTCTTCATCAATAAACGTTTTAATAATCATGAAAAATAAAAATATCCCAAAGGCATTCATTAAAATCATCGGCATTGCAATTAATGAGACTAACTGCAAGGCCTGCTCAAATGGCTTCGCGACTACTAAAATCACCAGCATTTGAATCGTTTCTGCACAGATGCCGATAATAACTGCTTTCTTATAGGAAAAAGTTTGACGTATTTTAAAGCGTTTACTTAAACCACCTGTAATAAAGCCAGCTAGAATCGTTGAAACACCGCAGGCTATTGCTGTAAAACCACCAAGTGTAATTCGGTGAATACCTGCAATAATTCCTACACATACACCAACAAGTGGTCCACCAAAAATTCCTGCAATGGCGACACCAATTAATCTCGTATTAGCAATGGCCTCCTCCGCATTGATCGTACTATGTATCATCTGATTTAAAGGATGGATTGTCCCACTTTCAATTTTAATCCCTGTATAACTGCTGATAATACATAGGCTACTAAAGATAATAATGAGCCATATTTTCTCTTTCGTTCCTTGCTCCTGAAACAGCTTTTCTCGAAAGAGTCGCCATCTTGACATTAAAAAGGCAAACACAATGATCAGCCCAACTCGCTCTAACATAAATAAAAACAGCTCCATCAAAGGTCACCTCCTAAAAGTCATATTATTTTTTAAAGAATAAACGATAAGAGGTATAACCAAAAATATCACCAGGATTAATCCCTTCTATCGCCTCTAATTGATGTCTTTCAAATTGATTGGAAGCCATTTCCTTTAACATCACAGAGGTTGTTTCATCTTGTGCTAGTTCCTGTGGATACAACCATTTAGCTTCTAAAATTTCTTTTTCTTGAATGGAAACCTGCTGCTGCTCATCTAGCATTCGACAATAAAAAATGGCCATATTATCACTGATGTCATCACGGATGACACCTGTTCTAAATCCAATTAAGCCTGAGACTCTACAATCGATGCCTGTTTCTTCTTTGATTTCACGAATGACCGCCTCATCTACCGTTTCTCCTGCATTAACAAAACCTGCTGGCAATGACCAACGTCCTTTCAATCCGCTATAAGCCTTTTTCACAACTAGCCATTGTCCAAGCTCATTCACCGTAACTCCTGATACACCCAACCATATTTTCCCTCGATCTTTTCTCATAACCTTCACCTCTATCTACCTATTATACCTGCTCACTTTCTATGGAATGAAGCATTTATTCTGAATTTTACAGTTAATCCACAGTGAAAATGCTTCTTTCATTCAACCTCAATGAAAGAAGCTATTATACATTGCCTTGAATTTCACTAAATAAGGTCATAAAAATTTGTTGGAAGTGTCAGATGATTTTTAACATAGTTACTTACAAACGGGAAAATAAAAAGAAAGAAAAAAGCTCCTTTCATTCATCATGTTTTGCAACATCATCAATCAAAGAAGCCTATTATTGTTAGCCCATTATTCGAATGGATTTATTTACTTTTACTCACAAACCTCAGGCGTACCTTCACGCTTTGCTGTTCTGAAAGACGTACCACAGCCACATGATGCAATGGCATTTGGATTATCGATTGTGAAGCCACCGCCCATTAGCGATTGTTTATAGTCAATTTTTGTTCCCATCAAAATCGGCGCATCTTCACGGGAAACAAGAATTGTTAAACCATGCTGAACATCTTCAAAATCATCATCTTTTTTCTCTTTATCAAAATGCATGCCATAGGATAGCCCGCTACAGCCGCCACCATTCACCACTACACGTAAAAAAGAACCTCGTTCTTCATTATGCTCCATCATTTCATTAATATGAAAGCCAGCAGCCTGTGTCACTTCTATAATTTGCTTTGTACTTGTCATCCCAATCACCTTCCTTCTTACGTATTATCATAACAATTTTGACCATTGTATGACAAACATTCAGCTTCAAGTCGATTTTAAGTTATAATTCTCATATTTTTCACATTAATAGTATTTTTTATTCATGTTAATAAAAACATCATTGGTATAATAGTTACAACGAATTCTTGGCAGGGGGTAATATATATGGAGATTTCACCATATTATGAGAAAAAAATTCAATGTTTAAATTGCAAAAAAGAATTTCCAACATTAAAAGTGCGTTCAAAATTTATTAAAGTAGATCATACGAAAACAGATTTTCAACCTATTTATGCAGATGAAGTGAATGCTCTCTATTATAATGTTTTTGTATGTGAACATTGTGGCTTTTCCTTTACAGAAGACTTTACAAAATATTTTGCACCGGGTATCCAAGATGATATACGTACACAAATTACAGAAAAATGGGTGCATCATGATTTCAAGGGTGAACGTACCGTATTTCAAGCGATTCAAGCCTATAAGTTAGCGTTTCTTTGTGGCACGATTAAAAAAGAAAAAAATGTAGCGATTGCTGGACTAACTCTACGTCTTGCATGGCTTTATCGTTCCTTAAACAATAGTGGACAAGAAGAGCGCTTTATGAAATTAGCACGTGATTATTATATGGAATCTTATTCTACCGAGGACTACAGCTCTACACAAATGTCAGCTGTCCGAATTATGTATATGATTGCTGAATTATCTAGACGTATTGGAGATATTGAAAATGCGACACGCTTCTTTTCTAGAGTCATTGAAAAACAAAGTGTCGGTGGTGAGGCAAAAATTATAGATATGGCGAAAGAACAGTGGGCCATTATTCGTGAAGAAAAAGAACATGCGCGTCATAAATAGGTAAATAAAAAAGTTCTAGCTTGCAAACAGCTAGAACTTTTTAAAAAGGCTTAGAATACTTGCTCTACTTCCACGATACCTGGTACTTCTTCTAATAATGCTCGTTCAATACCAGCTTTTAATGTAATCGTAGAACTTGGGCAACTGCCACAAGCACCTAATAAACGTAATTTCACAACGCCATCCTCAACATCTACTAATTCACAGTCTCCACCGTCACGTAGTAAGAATGGACGTAATTTATCTAATACCTCTTGAACTTGGTCGTTAATTGTTGCTTCTGCCATTTATCTCGACTCCTTTCCTTATAATGATTATAATGTTAGCAACAGAAAAAATCCAATATTGAATCACAAGGAGAGAAAATACTATGCCATCAACAAAACCTATGATTGAAATTTATGGAACAGCTGTCATCTGTGCTAGTTGTGTCAATGCCCCATCTTCCAAGGATACATATGAGTGGCTACAAGCAGCCATCAATCGCAAATATCCAGATCAAGCATATGATATTCGCTATATCGATATTGAAGGTCCAATTGAGAATGAACGCGACCAAGAGTATGCGTCACGTATTCAAGACGATGAATTTTTCTACCCCCTTGTCCTCATTAACAATGAGGTAGTTGGAGAGGGCTATGTCCAATTAAAGCCTGTATTTACGGCCCTTGAAAATTTAGGGTTTGTCCCAGACGAAACGGTTTAATAAAAATAAAGGGATTGTTTCAAAATGATTTTTGAAACAATCCCTTTTAGCTAATTAATCATTTTGACGTTTGTAATACCATAATAATCCTGATTTCATTAAGCGAGCGATACGCCCAGTTACTGTTGTATCAGCTAAGTATACAAAGCCTTGTTTTTTACCAAGAGCTCCCATAAAGCCTTTTAATTTAATATCTGGCATCTTCTCTGGTAAATGTTCACCTTTCCAACGCATACGAAGTACTTTCACAATTTGCTCCGCTTGTTCCTCTGCTAATTGTGCTGTTGGGGCTAAATCTGATGAAGCACAATCTCCTACAACATAGACATGTTCATCATCGAGTAAATTAAAATACTGTGTGACAAGTGGACGGTCATGTTTATCTTTCTCAACATCCATATCACGCACAATTTTGACTGGCTGGACACCTGCAGTCCAAACCACTGCATCGAGTAAAATTTCATCATCATGATTAAAAATTTTACCTGGCTCTACTCTTGTAATATTTGAATTGGCAACCACATCAACATTATGCTTAACAAACCAATCCTTTACATACTTACTTAGTTTTTCTGGAAAATCTTTCAATATACGTTGACCACGGTCAAATAGCTTGATTTTTAAATCTGAGCGACTTTCACGTAGCTCACTTGCAAGCTCAATTCCACTTAGGCCAGCCCCTATAATTCCAACTGTAGACCCAGCTGGTAACCCACAAAGTGCTTGGAATGTTGCACGTGATTTACCCATTGTTTGAATGCTGTACGTATACTCTTCCGCACCTGGTACACCATGATATTTATCTTCACAGCCAAGCCCAATGACTAAATCATCATATTCTATACGTTGTCCGTCTTCAAGAATGACTACTTTTTCCGCACGATTAATTTCAACGACTTCTCCATATACGGCTGTTAAACGTTCATGCTCTGGGAAGCTTACACGAATTTCTTTATCTGTTGCTGTCCCTGCCGCCAATGCATAAAACTCTGTTTTTAAACTATGGAAAGGGGCTCTATCTACTATAACTACCTCTCTGTCTAATGGTAGGCTGTTTAATAGACGAAGCATGACACGCATATTGCCGTAGCCGCCACCTAAAAGTACTAATTTTCCCATAATAGTCTCCTTTTATATCTCTTTTAATAATTGTTCACAAAGTATCCACAAACGAGTATAACCGATTGTGAGAAGTTTCACAATATCAGAATGAAATTTTGTGAAAGATTTCACAAAATAAACGAGAACCTGTTCATTTCTATTGATTTTTAAGCCATTAATAACAAATTCCCTTTATCTTTTATTAAAAAACGTTTCTTTTCTCTTAAACATAAATAATTGACGAAAATCGTAAAACCGAGTAGCATTACTTTGGTGAGGTGACATGGATGAATCCAATGGTTGAATTTTGTATAAGTAATTTAGCAAATGGCTCTCAAGCAACTTATGAAGTACTCGAACGCGATCCAAACATCGACGTTTTGGAATATGGCTGCCTCAGTTATTGTACAAAGTGCTCAGAATCCTTTTATGCAATAGTAAACGGTGAATTAGTAGAAGCAGATTCTCCTGATGAATTAACGAAAGCCATTTATCAATTTATTGAAGAAAATCCTTTATGGTAGTTTTCTAAAATACCTATATGAATAAATTTGAACAAATAAAAAGGATGTTATGCTGAAAATTAGCATAAACATCCTTTTATTACTTTAGTACGTCCACTACATATGTAGGTTGGCATTCTTTTTCGAGGACAATCTTTGTAGGCGTCACCCCAGTATTCACATGAATGGTGTCACAGCCAAATCGAATGCCACACATAATGTCCGTATCATAATTATCACCGATCATTACCATGTCTTCTTTCGCAATTCCATGTTCGGTCGCAATTACTTCCAGCATGGCTGGCGATGGCTTACCAATATAGATTGGTTCAACATCTGCAACTTCTCCTACCAATCGTGCAAAAGAACCATTGCCTGGTAAGAACCCGTATTCTGTTGGGAATTTAATATCTTGATTCGTGGCAATAAAGGTCGCTCCTTGCTGAACAAAAACCGTGGCCCTAGCAAGTGCCATATAATCAAGCGTACGATCAATCCCCATAACAAATACATCGGGCTCATCCTCAACAGGCACAATATTTTCATTGAGTAGTGCCTGACGAATACCATCTGTACCCATCATCGCTACTTTTTTGCTTGGAAAATGTAGGGCCACATACTTTGCTGTGACCAATGCACTTGAATAAATATGCTCTAATGGCGCGTTCACGCCAATAGACAGTAAAGCTTCTTGCAGTTGTTCTCGCGTCTTCGAAGAATTATTCGTTACATAGAATGGCTCAATTCCTGCTTGCTGTAAACGATGAATAAAAGCTACCGCAGAAGGAATACCTTCCTTCCCACGGTAGACAGTACCATCTAAATCAAAGCAATAGGCCTTATATTGTTTCATTGATGATCCTCTGGCAAAAATGCTGAAACAGGTCCTAATTCATTTGTTAAATAATTATGAACTGCTGGCGAGAACTGCTTTAAAGCCATTAGATTGGCTGTTAGTACATGGATAACCTCTTGGATATCTACCTCTATAAACTCACGCACTAGCATTTTACGTAAGCCAACAACTGCTTTGTATGGTGCTTCCAAATCAGCAGCTACAACTTTTTCATCGACTAAAATATCAATAATATCCTCGTAGCTTCCTGGATCGCGCATAATGAAACCGTCAATCATTAAATTTCCTACATCCATCATTGACTCCATAATGTTGTGTCCAATTCGCTCGATAGCTAATTTCTTTATATCATTCTGAAGCCAGTTATCCTCTGTCTCCAAAATAGTTAATAGCCCATCTAAGTACTGTAAATTTTTTGTGATTTTATTACGATCTACAAAATACACAAGGAAAGCCCCCATTCAAATCTTTAAAAGTTGATAGTCTTTTCTCTTCTATAGTACCATAACTATAGGATTGGAAGGAGATTAAAAGATGGAACGTTTTTTTTTATATGATGATGTAGAAGATACGAAAACAAGATTTGTTAGTTTTGCTGGACAAAAGCTACGTTATGATTTAGCTATATTACAATCTGGCCGCTTCTTTGGAAAAGTGCTTGTCATGGATATCCAGTTCGGTCGCTTTGCTATTATTGGTCCTGATGATGTAGAAGAGCCTGGGTACTTAGAACATGTGTACAATCGCACAGAGGAAGAAACAATCGAATTACGGGAATACTTGCGTGAATTATTGAACTAACACCCATTTTATTGGGTGTTTTTTTATATAACATAAAAAAATTTCGCTAGCCATGGGCGATTGCGAAATCTTTTTACGTATTGTTATTTATTTAAAGTGGATGGATTATCTTTATTATGGGGCTTGTCTTTATTTTCATTATCATTTTGCTTTTTCGCTTGCTGATTTTGACCAATCACAGCTAAATCGTCTACACTAATATCAAAACCATACCCATATTCCTCTCGATCTAATGGCTTTTTATTGCGTTTTTCTTTTGCCAACATCATCACCTCCATTCATAAATTATCCCTTTTTTAATGATTTATACGCCCTTTTTCTCAATACGTTTAAGCTGTGACATCCTTAATAATCCACTGGGCAGCGCTTATTAAATCTGGAAAGACAGCATCTGCTAATGAATCTTGTTCCCCTAGGAAAACACCCTTTGTTCCTGCCCGTTTTCCTGCAATAATATCCGTATCTGTATCGCCTACCATATAGGATTTTGATAAATCAATGTTATATTTCTTTCCTAAATCCACAATTAATTTGCTATTGGGCTTGCGGCAGTCACAACCTGACTTAGGTTTGTGCGGACAATAAACGACTTCATGGATCACTGCCCCTTTTTTCTTTAGCTCCTTCACCATATGTTCATGTATTTTCTGTAAGCCACTTTCCTTCATAAAGCCTAAACCAACCCCACCTTGATTTGTCACGACAAACACATAATCAAAATGCTTATTTAGCTTTCTGATTGCCTCAGGCACTTGCGGTAAAAAGTACAAATCCTTAGGCTTATTCACAAACTTCACACGATTGGTCAGTACTTCATTGATAACACCATCACGATCTAAAAATACGGCTCTTTTCATTTGCAACACACCTTCGATAAGCTGTTTTGTGCTCTAGTTTTCCCCAATTACACAAAAGCTAACAATCATGAAAAAAACCTGATGCCTATCACATCAGGTTTTTGTATAAGAGTTTATTCTGCTAAAGGTTCATGGTCTGTTGGCTTTGTTACTTCACTCATATCCACTACTTCTGGCTGTTTCATAACTTTCCCCAATTTACGTAATACGAAATAAGCACAGCCAAAATTACAGTATTCATATAGATAATCTTGAAGCGTACTTATTTTTGTATCAAAAGTGGATTTTTGATTTTTATCATCAAAAAACCCCTTTAAACGTAACTGGTTATAGCCCCAATCACCTACAATATAATCGTATCTGGCTAAGATATCTGAGTATCTTTCCTGAAAAACTTCCTCCTGAAAGGCCTCGCGATAATCTTCTATTAGTTCATATTCTAATCCTTCAACTATGATCAAAGTGACACCACCCTTTTCGTTCAGCCTTGACGTTTACACTTCCGCTTGTAATTGACGTTCTTTCGTTGCAGCATTTACTTGTTCGTCTGCATGATAACTACTACGTACAAGTGGGCCAGCCTCACAATGCTTAAAGCCTTTCTCCATGGCAATCTTACGCAGTTTACCAAATTCTATTGGTGAATAGTATTTTTTAACTGGTAAATGCTTTTTCGTTGGCTGTAAATATTGACCGATCGTCATAATATCTACATTATTTGCACGTAAATCGTCCATGACTTCTAAAATTTCTTCATGTGTTTCGCCTAATCCAATCATTAGTGATGATTTCGTTGGAATTTCAGGCTGCATCTCTTTAGCTAAACGCAGGAACTCTAAAGAGCGTTCGTATTTTGCACGAGCGCGCACTCTAGGTGTTAAACGGCGTACTGTTTCAATATTATGATTTAAAATATCTGGTTTTGCATCCATTAACATTTGAAGGTTCTCCTTCATCCCGCCTAAATCTGATGGCAATACCTCAACAGATGTGAAAGGACTTTTACGACGAATTGCACGTACTGTTTCTGCTAAAACTTGCGCTCCGCCATCCTTTAAATCGTCACGTGCGACCATTGTAATAACAACGTGCTTTAAATTCATAATGGCTACTGAATCTGCAACGCGCTCTGGTTCTGCCAAATCTAGTTCATTTGGTAAACCTGTTTTCACTGCACAGAAACGACAAGCACGTGTACAAACGGAACCAAGAATCATCATGGTAGCAGTACGTCTCTCTCCCCAGCATTCATGGATGTTTGGACAACGAGCTTCTTCACATACTGTATGCAGATTTTTCTCACGCATCAGCTTTTTAAGCCCTTTATATTCATCATTCGTGTTTAGTTTTATTTTTAGCCAATCTGGTTTTCTTACATGTTCTTCTTTACTTGTAGGTTTACAAGATGTCATACGAATATCGCCCCTATCAAAAATATACATTTTTTAATATTAACTATCTTCACTGTTGTCAATGTAACATATTAAAGGCACTCCAACAACTATCACAACAAACATTTCTATTTATAAGGGACAGGTATTTCTATGGACGGTTGTGGCGCGTCACTACTATTGGTATAAATGTTTGGAACAGGTCCCCTTGTTAGACCCATCGCTACAGGTATATCCTGGGCAACGGTAGAAGACTTACTAGCGAAAGGAACAATAATCTGAACATTTACCTCTAAATGAATACCTACCTCCACATAAGCACTATTGATTCCAAATTCTTGAATAGAGGATGTCACATTACTATGAACATTCCCAATCACATGGAAGCGAATCGGGATCTTTGGCCCCAAATTTCCAAGCAAGGGAATATTGGCTGCTTGACCAAGCGGTACAAAAAAGACAATGCCATCACCATCTTGGATCCTGTTAATATCATATTCAACATTATCTAATTCAGGTAAATGGGATAGCTCTCCCTGTTCAGCTTGCTCCAAATACATTTTAACAAGCTCTAATGTCTCTGCTCGAACACGATTAATGATTTCTGTATTAAACTTAGTCGTCATCATTTCAGACGTACCTGGAGGAATATCTTCAATGATATCATTTACATCTAATACATTAGAGGTACGTGAATTAATGGCTTTACTCACAACATATGAGGCAATCTTCGTAGTTTGCACTTCCGCATATTGCAAATAGGTTGGCATGAGCCGTTCATTTAAATAATAAATAAATAATATAAGGCAAACAACCATACTAACAATTAAAATCGTTAATTTATTAAGACGCATTCCCCTTCTACCATATGAGCGTAATTTCATTCTTTTTCGAGGGAAAAACAAAAAAATCTCCTCCTGTTCCATAACGTATGAACAGGAGGAGTAATTTATTCTACTTTTGCGGGAACCACATAATCCGTCTCAACATTTTCAATTGTTACATCAGGATAATCCACTAAATTAATTTCATATGTAGCTGCGAGCAATTGATCTTGTTCTTCAAAAATACGAATCCATGGTAATGCCGCATCCAACGTGTTTTGTCTAGATACAATCCCACGGCGTCCATCTGATAATTTTAAAATAACACCATTTGGATAATGAACAACAGCTCTTTTTAAAGCTTTTACAATTCGAGCATCATAAAGAGTGCCCGAGCCAGCTTCAACAATAGCTAGTCCTTGTGAAGGGAGCATCTTCTCCCGGTATACACGATTCGTTGTCACCGCATCAAAAACATCTGCAACACCAATTATCTTGGCAAATGGATGAATTTCAAAGTCAACAAGTCCTCTTGGATAGCCACTTCCATCAATACGTTCATGGTGTTGGAAAGCACAGTGCGCCACAAGCAGAGAGATTGAATGTAAATTCCGTAATAAATCAAAACCGTAACGAGCATGCATCTTCATCATTTCAAACTCATCATTCGTTAAACGTCCTGGCTTTGTTAAAATATCTTTCGGTACCATTAGTTTACCGACATCGTGTAATAATGCACCTATCCCGATCAAACGTAAATCCTCAGCAGAGTAGCCAAGTTCTTTGGCAATGGCAATAGAATACAATGTCACTTGGAAAGAGTGTTGATATAAATATTCATCAAATAAATAAGCATCTGTTAAAATGGTTAGAATTTCATTATTTCCAGTAACTGCAGAAAGTAATTCATCTACGATCGAAACAATTGTCTTTGATTGCTGATCTAATATATAAGAAGCATTTACTGGATTCAAACCATCAATGGACTGGAACGAATCCTTTATAGTTTTGATGACTTTATTTCGCATAGCAGGTGGAACGGTCTCTTCTACTTCTATTCCCTCAGAAATCTCATCGTCAATATATAAATAATGTGTATTTAACTGTTGAAGTCTTTGAATAATACGGTCATTAATGACAACATCTTTCTTTAAAAGCGGATGACCTGCCTCATTCCAAATGGTTCTTCCTAATACCATTCCTTCTTTTAATACATCGATTGAAATTAATCGCATGACTTCTTCCCCATTCCATTCTTTAAACTCTCTCTATTGTTTAAAGAATCTTTGACCATAATCTATCATAATGTTTCGTAAAAATTCAGGTAAAATATATTGTTTTTTTGCATATTTAAAACTTGGATAAAAATAACCAAATGTAAACAGATCCAATGTGACCAGTTTATAAATGTGATTTTGATCTGCTAGCTTACCATTAATTAATAATTGCCGATTTTCATTCATGGAAAATCCATATGTCAATATTTTTCCAAAAATGACGCCTCTAAACCCTAATCCTTTTAGTTCGATATAGGGCCATTCTTCATTTTTGGATTGCATATAAATTTCTTTCATTTCAGCGACGGATAATTCAATTGTACATAAATTAATTGGATGTGGAAAAATTCGGTGCAAATCTAAGGCAGTCACTATTCCCTTAGGAAGACCATCTAAAAATATTCCTGCATTGAATAATGCACAGTCCGCTCCGCTTTTTTCCAAAATTGCATGTGCAAATAAATCAGATAGCTGTGAATAATGGAACCATTCCTTGTTGTAGGCTTTCTTTGTTGTAAAAACTGGAGTATCCAATATTCTATTTCCTTCATCCTCCAAAAACTGTACCACTTTCTGTTCATTTTTAACAATTGGCAAATCCTTATTATGAATTAAAGTATCCTTTTTTTCAACAATTTCCCTCAATTTTTTATCATATTCTATGATAAGATGTCCAGTATATTGGCCAAACTTACCTCCACCTGTCAGTAAAACCCCATTAATCACTTTGCCCTCTGGTAGGACATGATGAGTATGAGAGCCGAATATAACATCAATTTCTGGACACTCATCCGCTAAGAGCTCATCCTCTGTAATGCCTAAATGGGATAAGCATACAACAATGTCTACTTCTTCACGTAGTTGATGCGCTAAACGTAGCAGTGTACTTCTAGCGTCGTCCATATGCCAATTTAATTCTTCATAATATACTTCAAACATGGCCGTGGCTGCAATGACGCCAATCTTCGTACCCATTGCTGTTGTTAAGATTACATAAGGCTTCATCCATGCTGGCTTCTTCCCGTGGGAGGCATATACATTTGCAACCACAACATCAAAATTAGCATTGTCATATAAGTGGAAGAGCTCTTCATGGGATAATGTAATACCTTCATTGTTGCCGATTGTCACCACATCGTAACCCGCCTCATTTAGCAATCGCACATTACCTTTCCCAACTGTTGCTTCTGTATAAATGTTGGAACGATCTAAATGATCTCCCACATCAAACAAATAGCTTGTTTCCCCGATATTCCCTAATTTATTGCGCATTTCTTTCACATAGCTTTGCATTCGTGGCCAATACTTAAAATGACTATGCAAATCATTTGTGTGAAAAATATGGATCTTTTCAAGCATTAAAGCCACCTCACTTCAAATTAAGCTAATATGCCTTCTATAATAGATCGAATTCCTAGTAATAATAGAATAATCCTTAAAGCTAGTACAAGTGTATCGGATTTAATCCTCTTATTTAACGCAGCACCCAGCTTTGCTCCAACATAAGCACCAGGAATAACTGGAATAGTATAAAGCCAGGGTACATGACCGAAATAAACATGGCTTGCAGAATTAACAATGGACGTTAAAAATACCATAAACATCGATGTTGCCACCGCGACATGTGGGGGGAATAAGAATAAAATAATCATTGCTGGCACGATCATGGAGCCGCCACCTATTCCAAATAAACCAGAAGCAAAGCCAATACCAAATGTTAATGTAATAGCAAACCAAATGGGATAGCCATATACATAGGTTTTTCCCTCAGAGTCAGTAAACTCTTGCTGCATACCATTTTTTACAAACCATTTTACAGGCTTCAGTTTGTCTCTCACAAGCAAAATAATCGATAAAATAATAAGTAAAATACCGAAATATAAATTAAAGGATGGTAAATCTAATCCTTTATTGACCCATGCGCCAAGGATTGTTCCTGGAATACTTCCAATAAAGAATATAAAACCACTTTTATAATCCACCGTTTTAGATTTCATATAGCTTAGCGTGGAGGCAAGTCCCGTGAAAATCATCATCACCACTGATAAACCGACTACTTTTTGTGGTGTAATATCTGGGATCATTCCTAAATTTAAGCCGATGTATAATGTTGCTGGTACTAATACTACACCACCACCTAGCCCAACTAATGAGCCAATTAGACCAGCAAGCAAGGCAATGATGACTAATAAAATAAACTCCATTATAGTTCCCCTTCAAACATGTTTAATTGTTTAGGTGCCAACCCGACATCGTTAATATTCAACATACCTTGTAGCTCCTTTGCGTTTTTCGCTGCATGATTACCAGAATTATTATTAAATAAAACGAAGAGTTCATTGACCTCTGGTTCAAGCTTTTTCATGCTATCCCCAAGCTGCTGTAATTCTTCTTTATTATAATCATATAAGAAGCGAACTTTACGCCAATTTTCTGCATTTCCTGTGTTCCGCCATCCATGTATATTGCGACCATGGAGACGAATCAACGCTTTATTTGCAGTCACTACAGGGTAGAAAGGAACAGATCCTACACCAGCCTGTGGTTCATCACAAATCGTATGGATAAATTGATGTTCTCGTAAGAAATCTATCGTCTGCTTGACAACATTTTCTGCATACCATGTTTGATTTCGAAATTCAATCGCTACTTCAAAATCCTTTAACTGCTGTCGGATATACAATAAATATTGCACATTTTTTCCTTGGCAATCAAACCATGGTGGAAATTGTGCTAATACCATGGCTAGCTTTCCATAACGTTTAAATTCATTGGCACATTCAATAAATGCATTGAACATATCATTTTTTGATTCAAAGGGAATCTCTCCACGTAAATGACCCGTCATTCCTTGGTAAGCTTTCACAACAAAACGGAAGTTTTCAGGTGTATCCTCACACCATTTCCGAACATGCTCTTTGGCTGGTATGGCATAAAAAGAAGTATCTACTTCAACCGTTAAAAAATGACCTGTGTAATCAAATAATTTATCCTTTGAAGTAGTCACTCCACTATAAAGTGAAGGGTGATCGCCCCAACCAGTTAATCCTACTACAATCATGTGACATCCTCCTCTATGTACATAATCATAGCACACAGTATGTCACTACAAATAAACATCATGTAAAAAATATACCTTCTTTTATCACTTAATTATGCCAAAGAAAAAGCATGAGTCCATATTCCATTGAACTCATGCTACTATAACAGGCGACGTTTATTTCACAAGATTTTGCTGAATAGCCTCTAAAAACTTAATTCGGCTATATGCAGGGCCACCTTCCATTAATGGATCTAGTACATTAACAAATACTTGGTCATTTTTAAATGCAGTAATATTTTGGATGATTGGATTCTTTTTAAAGTCTTCTAAAGCATTCGGCGCGTCCGCATTTTCATCTGTTGAAAACTGCACAAATAAATAATCAGGATTCATATCTGCAAGCTGTTCCACAGAAATGGCCTCTTGAGATTTTGCTTTAGCAACTTCATTAGGTACTGCTAAACCAAGCTCTCCATAAAGAACTGCATTTAAAAATACTTCTTTTGGATAAACATACGCTTGTCCCCCACGAATACGAATAGCCGCTACTTTTTGATCTTGTAGTTTTTCAGTTAACGTGGACTTAGCAGCTTCAATATCAGCTTTATATGTAGATAAGATCTTCTCAGCATCTGCTTGCTTACCAGTTAGTTCTGCTAGTAAATTCAAATTAGATTCCCAGTTCGTCGAAATATGTGAAACTAAAATTGTAGGTGCAATTTTCTCTAATTTACTTTGTACCTCTTCTGGGAACTTTGTGGACCCTAAAATGACATCTGGATTTAATTCTAATATTTTTTCAAAGTTTGGTTTAATCTTCTCACCAATAGATTCTGCTTTGTCTGTTACAGAAGCATAGATCTCAGGGAACTTGCCACCAATAGCAATAGCTCCAACTGGGTGAACATCCAGCACAACCATATCCTCCATTGCTTCCATAGCTCCTGTTACAACAATTCTTTCAACTTTTTCTGGCACTTCATAGCTTTCACCAAGATATTCAATCGTTCTTGTGCCATTTTCATTTGTTGATTCTTCTTTTGTCTGTGTCACTTCTTCTTCTTTTGGTGTATCAGTGGAAGATTCCTCTTCTACTGCCTTCTTCTCTCCACATGCGGCGAGAATGAGCATAAATAATGCTATGAAACTAATAAATAAAAACTTCTTTTTCATTTACCTATTCTCCTTTGAATGATGATTAACTATCTCATCTTGCTTATTGAAGTACTGCACATCTTCTAGATTTACCTTCCCCCTTTTTAATTGATATTGATTCTCATTATCATTTTAGTATGTAATCTTAAATAAATCCAGTACTATTTCGATATATTATAATTATCCACTTTCTTTCACGACGTAAAAACACAAAAAACCCCTAGTCACAATTTATGTTGTGACTAGGGGTGGCTAATAAATTAACCGATAGAACCTTCCATCTCGAATTTAATCAGACGGTTCATTTCTACTGCGTATTCCATTGGTAGTTCTTTTGTGAATGGCTCGATGAAGCCCATTACGATCATTTCTGTTGCTTCTTCTTCGGAAATTCCGCGAGACATTAAATAGAATAATTGTTCTTCAGATACTTTTGAAACTTTTGCTTCGTGCTCTAAAGATACATTATCATTAAAGATCTCGTTATAAGGAATTGTATCAGAAGTCGATTGATTATCCATAATCAGCGTATCACATTCGATGTTAGCACGTGCACCACTTGCTTTAGGACCGAAACGAACTTGTCCCATATACGTTACCTTACCACCTTGTTTAGCAATCGATTTAGAAACGATTGTTGAAGATGTGTTTGGTGCCATATGGATCATTTTAGCGCCAGCATGTTGATGTTGTCCTTTACCTGCTAATGCAATCGATAATGTCATACCACGAGCACCTTCACCTTTAAGGATACATGCAGGGTATTTCATTGTTAATTTAGAACCGATGTTACCATCAATCCATTCCATTGTACCGTTTTCTTCTACAACTGTACGTTTCGTTACAAGATTGTAAACATTGTTCGCCCAGTTTTGAATTGTTGTATAACGGCAATAGGCATCTTTACGAACAACAATTTCTACAACTGCTGAGTGTAAAGAGTTTGTTGTGTAAACAGGAGCTGTACAACCTTCAACATAGTGTACGTGAGCGCCTTCATCTACAATAATAAGTGTACGTTCGAATTGACCCATATTTTCTGAGTTAATACGGAAGTAAGCTTGTAACGGTGTTTCTACTTTAACACCTGGTGGCACATAAATAAATGATCCACCTGACCATACTGCTGAGTTTAAAGCAGCAAATTTATTGTCTGTGTAAGGAATCACTTTGCCCCAATATTGTTTGAAAATATCTTCGTTTTCACGTAGAGCAGAGTCAGTATCTTTGAAGACAATACCAAGATCTTCAAGGTCTTTTTTCATGTTGTGATAAACTACCTCAGACTCATATTGTGCAGATACACCTGCAAGATATTTTTGTTCAGCTTCTGGGATACCTAATTTATCAAAAGTTGCTTTGATTTCATCAGGTACTTCATCCCATGATTTTTGAGTAGCTTCTGATGGTTTTACATAGTACGTAATTTCATCAAAATCTAAATCCCCAAGATCGCCACCCCATTGTGGCATCGGTTTTGTATAAAATGTTTCAAGAGCTTTTAAACGGTATTCTAGCATCCATTCTGGCTCTTGTTTCATATTTGAAATTTCACGGACGATTTCTTCAGTTAAACCGCGTTTTGAACGGAAAATTGATACGTCCTTGTCATGGAAACCGTATTTGTAATCGCCGATATCAGGCATTTTTTTAGCCATCGTTTCTCCTCCGTTCATTGAGATGTATTTTTCTAGGTAATCATCCCTTGCTTTGAGTGAAGGCATAGTAGCTTTCACTCAAGAACAAGGAAGTAAGATTTATTTCACACCTTTTTCCATTGCTTTCCAAGCCAATGTTGCACACTTAATTCGTGCTGGGAATTGTGAAACACCTTGCAGTGCCTCAACATCCTCAAGGTCATATTTATCGCTGTACTCCTCACCCATCATCATTTTAGAAAAAATATCAGAAAGCTCAATAGCTTCCTCTACTTTTTTTCCTTTGATGAGCTGTGTCATCATTGATGCAGAGGACATAGAAATAGAACAGCCTTCACCATCAAATTTTGCATCCTCTACAACACCGTCTGTCACTTTCAATGTTAAGTGAATACGGTCGCCACAAGTCGGATTATTCATATCGATCGTTACAGCATTCTCATCTAAAGATCCTTTATTACGAGGATTTTTATAGTGATCCATAATGACTGAACGATATAGTTGATCTAAATTATTAAAAGACATCGCCAAAATACTCCTTCGCAGAACGTAACCCTGCAACTAAACGGTCAATATCCTCCTCTGTATTGTACAGATAGAAGCTTGCTCGTGCTGTCGCTACTTGCTGAAGACATTTCATTAGTGGCTGTGCACAATGATGTCCTGCACGAACAGCAATACCATTCATGTCAAGCACCGTTGCCACATCATGTGGATGTACATCATCTAGATTAAATGTTACTAATCCACAACGCTTCATAGGGTCACGTGGGCCAAAAATTTTCAAACCGTCAATTGTTTCAAGTTGATCCATTGCGTAGCCTGCAAGCTTATGCTCATGCTCTAGAATGTTATCTAACCCGATATCAGTTAAGAAATCAATAGCGGCTCCTAAACCTATTGCACCTGCAATAATAGGCGTTCCACCTTCAAATTTCCACGGTAATTCCTTCCACGTTGACTCATAAAGCCCAACAAAATCAATCATTTCGCCACCAAACTCAATTGGCTCCATCTTTTCAAGGTGTTCCTTTTTACCATATAGTACACCTATTCCAGTTGGTCCGCACATTTTATGCCCTGAGAAACCTAAGAAATCTACATCCAAATCTTGCACATCAATTTTCATATGTGGCGCAGCTTGTGCACCATCGGCTACCATGACAGCACCATTAGCATGTGCAATTTGAGCAATTTCTTTAATTGGATTTATTGTTCCAAGTACGTTTGATGCCATAGACACCGAAACAATTTTTGTTTTAGGTGTGACTGTCGCACGTACTTTCTCTAGGCTAAGAGTGCCGTCTGCTTCAAGCTCAATGTATTTTAAAGTTGCATTTTTTTCTTTGGCTAATTGTTGCCAAGGAATAATATTGGAATGATGCTCCATATGAGTAATGACAATTTCATCACCCTCAACAACATTTGCACGACCATAACTTGTCGCAACTGTATTTAAAGCGGTTGTTGTACCACGCGTAAAAATAATTTCCTGTGTGGATTGCGCATTAATAAACTTACGAACCTTTTCACGAGCACCTTCATATTTATCTGTTGCACGGTTTCCTAGTGTATGCACGCCACGGTGAACATTGGAATTATCAAATTCATAATAAGCTTTAATCGCTTCAATCACTTGAACAGGCTTCTGAGACGTCGCTGCACTATCAAGATATACAAGTCTATGACCATTTACATCCTGATTTAAAATTGGGAAATAGCTTTTAATGTCTTTATTCATCATTAGCGAACTTTCCTTTCAATAACCTCCGTCAGTTGCTTTTGAACGCCTTCAATTGGTAATTGCGTAACAACTGGCGCAAGGAATCCATGGATAACAAGGCGCTCTGCTTCTGCTTTCGAGATACCACGGCTCATTAAATAATAAAGCTGTAATGGATCTACTCGACCAACAGATGCTGCGTGTCCTGCTGTTACATCATCTTCGTCAATTAATAAAATTGGGTTTGCATCCCCACGAGCTTTTTCTGACAGCATTAATACACGTGATTCTTGTTGTGCATCGGCTTTTGTCGCACCATGCTCGATATAGCCAATACCGTTAAAGATTGACTGAGCTGCATCTTTCATTACACCATGCTTTAAGATATGCCCGTTTGAGTTTTTACCCCAGTGACGAACCTCAGTAGTGAAGTTAAGTTTTTGTTCTCCACGACCAACTACGACTGTTTTTGTATCTGCATGAGAACCGTCACCAATCAAATGCGTAATGTTTTCAGAGATTGTATCAGAATCATTCATTAGACCAAGAGCCCAGTCAACTTTTGCGTCACGCGCTAAACGTGCACGACGATTAACATATGTCGTAAATCCTTTTGCAAGGACATCTACTGCACCATATGTCACCTGTGCATTATCTTGAACAACGACTTCCGCAATAATATTCGCTTGCCCTTTTGCCTCTTCAACTGTTGAAACATAAGTTTCCACATATGTTACTGCTGAATTCGCTTCTGCTACTACTAAAACATGGTTATATAATGAAGCTTCCGCATTGTCATTAAGGAAAACAACTTGAAGTGGTTGCTCAATGATCACGTTTTTTGGTACGTATACAAACACTCCACCATTAACAAGTGCTGTATGAAGTGCTGTTAACTTATGCTCATCTACTTTAACAGCTTCTGTCATAAAGTATTTTTGTACAAGTTCGCCATGTTCACGAACTGCTGTGAAAATATCAGTAAAAATAACACCTTTATCAGCAAGTTCTTGTGATGCCTTAATATATGCTGGTGTATTATTACGTTGAATATATAGGTTTTCTTGTGCTTCAAGGTCAATTAAACCTTTTGCTTCTTCAGGTAGAGCATCCAATGAAGGGAATGCCTCACTATGAACTGCCAACACTGGGAAGTTCATGAAATCCCATTTTGTAATATTCGTTCTATCTGGTTTTGGCAAATCTAAACCAGCTACTTTGTCTAGTGCTGCCGCGCGAAGTTCTGTAAACCAAGTAGGTTCACCATTTGCTTCTGAGAACGAGCGCACGTCCTGTACTGTTACAGGCAAGTTAAGTTCCACTGTCATGCTAGTTCGTCCTCCTTCTTATGCTTCTTGTTCTTCTGTTTCTTCTTCGATTCCTAATTCTTTTTTAATCCAGTCATAACCTTCTGCTTCTAAGCGTTGTGCAAGCTCTGCACCACCTGATTTTACAACACGTCCTTGCATCATTACGTGTACATGGTCTGGTGTAATGTAGTTTAATAGGCGTTGATAGTGTGTAATCATTAAGCAGCCAAAGCCTTCACCGCGCATTGCGTTGATGCCTTTTGAGACAACTTTCAATGCATCGATATCAAGACCAGAGTCAATTTCATCTAAGATTGCAAATGTTGGTTTGATCATCATTAATTGAAGAATCTCATTACGTTTTTTCTCCCCGCCAGAGAAACCTTCATTTAAATAACGTTGAGCCATATCTTCGTTCATTTCAAGGAATTCCATGTTTTTATCTAATTCACGGATAAATTTCATTAATGAAATTTCATCGCCTTCTTCACGACGCGCGTTAATTGCTGAACGTAAGAAATCAGCATTTGTAACACCAGCAATTTCAGATGGATATTGCATTGCTAGGAATAAACCAGCTTGAGCACGCTCGTCTACTTCCATTTCAAGCACATCTTCGCCATCTAACTCAACAGTACCTGAAGTTACTTCATATTTTGGATGACCCATAATAGCAGAAGCTAGTGTTGATTTACCAGTTCCGTTTGGTCCCATAATTGCGTGAATTTCGTTTGTATTAATTGTAAGATTTACGCCTTTTAAAATCTCTTTTCCGTCGATAGCAACGTGAAGATCTTTAATAACTAAAGTTGACATGAAAATACCTCCATAGTGTTCAGTGAATGGGTCAACCATTCCTTAATTATCATCATTCTAATCTTAACTGAAAATCGTTCTCTATGCAAACCATTTCAATTACTTTCCCATTCCTTAAATAAAATCTTTAAAAATAAAGACTTTGTAAGCATTTTCAGATTATTACTACTTCACCTAAACAATGAGAATAGACTTTCTTCATTTTCAATAAAATCTCCCTAATTGAGAATTGATTTCATCTAGCTACATAGTGAAAACCTCGAGAAAAGTGCTAATTGTAGCGGTTTTGTGACAAATTAGCATAAACAACATATCTATACTATAACCTATTTCATTAAAATGGAATCAATTTAAGTTCATATTGGAAGAAAGAAATTTTGCTATAAAAATTAATGGATTGTATCCTCAAAAGAAAGTAATTTTAGGTAAATGAAAAGACAGAAACGTAGATTGTATCCAACATTTCTGCCATTTCTCCATTAATTTAGATGATATGCCCATAAATATCCTTTAGATACAGTAAAAATGCATCTAACAGCTTATAATTTTTATTTTGACATAAACAGTCATTTTTCATCTTAAATAATATATAATTAAGGTATAATCAATCTTATTTTTAGATTAATAGAGGTGAAATGTTAGTGGAGTTACGTCAATTACGCTATTTTGTAGAGGTTGCTGAACGTGAGCATATTTCAGAGGCTGCTGAGCATCTTCATGTAGCCCAATCTGCCATTAGTCGGCAAATCGCAAATCTTGAGGATGAGTTAGGCACTCCGTTATTTGAACGAGTGGGACGAAATGTCAAATTAACACCAATAGGGAAGACATTTCTTGAGCATACCATTACGGCATTAAAGGCCATCGATTTTGCAGCAAAGCAAGTAGAAGAATATCTTGATCCTGCAAAGGGCTCAATTAAAATCGGCTTTCCAACAAGTTTAGCTAGCTATGTTCTGCCAACCGTTATTTCAGCCTTTAAACGCGAGTATCCTGATTTACAATTTCAACTCCGTCAAGGGTCTTATCGATTTTTGATTGATGCAGTTAAAAATCGGGAGTTGAATCTCGCCTTTTTGGGACCCCTGCCCCCGAAGGACGAATCCATTCAATCAACCATTCTGTTTACTGAAAATATTGCCGCACTCCTACCAGCCAATCATCCATTAGCTAAAAGAGAAAGCATACAGCTTGCAGAGTTGAAAAATGATTTATTCGTATTATTTCCAGATGGTTACATTTTGCATAAGGTAGCGATGGATGCTTGTCGAGCTGCAGGCTTTTTACCAAATGTCATTTCAGAGGGAGAAGATTTGGATGCACTAAAGGGCTTAGTCGCCGCTGGCATAGGTGTTAGTCTATTACCAGAGAGCTCTCTTTATGATTCAGCAGCTCGCTTTACCATCAAGGTCCCTATTGAATCTCCTACAATCCCTAGAACTGTTGGTATTATTTCACCCGTAAATCGAGAAATTGCACCATCAGAAATCATCTTCTTAGACTTTGTGAAAAACTTTTTTTCTCGCCTTTCACAATTCCAATAAAAAAATCGCCTTTTGGGCGATTTTTTTTATTATTCTGTTGATTGCTCAGCAATCCATTCTATTGTTTTCTCTCCTAAGCCTCCTGCACGCCATAATACAACGTCATGATAGCTTTTCTTTTGAACGTAAGTAACCCATTTTTCTAGCGTTTCTTGATCAGCATACCAAACTTCATGGCTGACATTATTGTCATCTACATATGAAAAATAAACGGCTCCACTTGCTTGATCACGCTGCTTAGCTGCTTTTTTATCGGCTAGTAATTGTTCAGCCTCCAGCTCTGTTAAAGCGACTATTTTGCCCTGAGCTACCCAATCAAAACCTCCAGTGGCAAAGGCGATAGCTAAATCTTGATTAGACTTCTTCATTTTTTTTACTAAATCATCTAGAAAAGAAAAAGTAGCTTTAGCACCTGGCCCACTGTGGTAACCATGAACATTATAGGCCATTACTGTATAGTGAGGTCCATCTGGCAATTTCACATCAAATGGAAAGCGTGGTTCGAGTACAACATGCACTGTAACATCCTTTTTGGAAAGCTCTTGGTAAAGCTCTTCTAAAAATAGGATATAGTTTTGAAGGTCATCTTTAGCCACCTTTTCATAATCAATCTCAATGCCATTTACTTGATATTGTTCCACAACCCGCAAAATATTTCCAATATGCTTTTGCCTTGCTGAGGAATCCTGCAATAATCTATGCAAAAGCGTGCTATCCTTTTGAACAGATGGAGCATTCTCTGTTACATAATCATTGATGAGTGTTAGGATCACATGATGGGAATCATTAAATTGCTGCTTGGTCTTTTGCAACATATCTACGGCATTTTCTGTTAACAATAGTTCATCATTGCTATTAAAATATGCGCCAAAAACACGTATATCTTGTAATCCAAGTTGAGAATTTTCTACATCTTTCATGGCGGATTTATTTTGCCATTCTGGTAACCAAATAGATAATCGGAGCTTCTCCTTATCGTTAAATTCTTCCTTTGCTTTAGCTGGCTGTTCTTTACTATTACTACAAGCTGTAATAAATAGTAGCGCAATACAAATAAATAACATAATGTTCTTCACTTGACTCTAATTTCACCCCGATTTAGAAGGTCTCGATAAAGAAATCAACGACATGATTAAATAACTCAGTGGATTTATACTTAACCTTCTCGAAATTCGTATATTGGTTCGTAAAAATAGTTTGATTGTTTTTATCTGTAATCAAAATATCTTCAATTAATGTATCGTAAATATCATCTGCATACTGTTCGTGTGAAGTGTTCTTATTACTGTACAACGCACCAAATCCAATCTGTGCCCCTTGTAATTTCGGATTTATTTGAACGGTCTCGGATAATACATTATCTACATCTATTTCTATTTTATCCTTATTTATAGCAATGTTAAATACTCTTTTTTCCGTTAAGTTTCTTGGGTACTCTTCTTCATCTATACGTGACCCTTTTTGCGTATCATGATAAGTGTAAACTGTTGCTTTATTAAATGCGTATTCTTCTTCATTCCACTTAATTTCATTTAATGGAAAGCGTTCTTTTTCAACAATTCCCCCGCCTGGTAATTTTTCACTTATTACAATCTCATTATCGACTAGTACAATTCGTAAATAACTATTTGTTTTTTCATCGTAATTTACATAGAAAGCTTGTTGGCCAACCACATTCCCTTTAAACGCAAAATTCACATTATATTGATCTGGCAGTTCCTCCTTTAAAAGAATTCTGCCTTCACTTGATGGTGCTGAAGTTAAGGTAATCTCATTATTTTCATATTCTGCCGCACCATTTATCACTTTCCAGTGTTGTGCTACTTCCTGATCTCCTATCTTAAATTGTATGTTTTGCCTACTGGCCTGTCTGATCTTCATCATCACATGATTAGTTGACCAATATGGTGATACTTGTAATCTGCTTAAATTATAAATATCTGCCTCTTTATCATTGTAGGCTCCTAATTCTAGATTAAAATGCATACGAAACTTATCTTTAATTTCTTTGTTATTCACACTTTCTACGAGAGGATCCATATTGTTATAAAGTGAGTTTGCATGCATAATTGCGTAGGCTTTAGGGACTTCCCCCAACTCTTCATGATAGATATCCTGCATTAAATTGTAGTCCTTCTTAATACGAGCCTCCATCTCTTGTCGAGTTTCACTTGGTATCATATATTGATTACGAATAAAATCCATTAAATAATGATTATAGTATTCTATTGTTGTTTTATTAGGTACGTTATTTTCATCTATGACGCCTAAGGACTGTCCTTTATCATTAAAAATATTAATATAGGTTAACCTATATCCATTGGAGCCCATTTCCCAATAACCGCTTTTTTCCATCAGTTTTAAATCTTTGGGCTTTAAAAATTTATTATCGGTTGTATCCATTTTATTGGCATACGTAAACATCGTCGCCTTATAATTTAATTTTTCCATAATATTTTGAGCAAAAATACTAGAATCTGTACGTCCATCTTCAAATGATAGATACAAAGCTTTTTCTGGCAATGGTTTATCATGCTGATAGAAGTCTAAAATATCCTTTTGAGTAATGGTTTGATACCCTTGTTTTTCTAACAAAGTTAATTGTTCTTCTAAATTCTTTTTAGACACATATTTAGGTGATTCATTTCTACTGACACCAAAATAGGAAAGGGCAATAAAACCCTCTTTATTATTTAATGGAACTGTTTCAGCTCCCCTTTTCTCTGTTAGAAAAACAGCTTTAATTAAAATGACAGCTAACAATACTACTATAATTAATTGAGCGATCGAACGGATGATTTTCCGACGATTTTTTTTAGCTGGCTGAAGCTCTACACTTTTTCCGTTCATTCCTTCTCACCCTTTTTTCTAATTTTCAACATCGAAAATCGGGATTTTCGTAATTTTTGCTTTTCCATTTTCTTTTCCTTCGCTAGAACATCCTGGGGTGTTTCCCTTGTCCCCCATGTAGATTTCCAAAAAGTCACCCAAGCAACTGGCATCTGCCATAGCAAAATAAATTCATAATAGAGGACAAAGATAAAACCAAATCCCCATAGTTTACTTTTTCTAAAGAATAGATGAGCCAAACTCATAAGCATGGCCATTAATAGTAAACCTATTAAAAACGTTGTAGGAAAAATACCATACATGACTGGTACATAAATTAAGTTATAAACAACGACAATTGGTGCTGCAATCGGCACAATTAAACCAATAATGAAGAAAAGGAACATAAACGGTTCTTTTTTCCACATAAATAAAAATGCACGCAAAGATTCTCGAAGCCAAGAACGTTTCCATCTCATTTGCTGAGATAGAAAAACTTTTGTGTCAGATGGAACAATTGTCGAACAAATGGCATTGTCCTGATAGCCTGTTCGATGTGTTTTTAAAATATAGTTTGTCATACTACGGTCATCACCAAAAGTTGCTGGCTGACCAAGAAATTTTTGATTAAGCCATGCTGTTTCATTTTTTAAAATTAGCTCTTTCCGGTAACAGGCTAGTGGTCCTGATAAGCAAGTAACCGTATCAAACCATGCTTCAGCTGCTTTCATGATACGGAAGGCAATATAATAACGAACCGTCTGTAATTTAGTTAGCGCATTAGTAAATTTATTTTCAACCTCTGTTCGGCCAGCTACACCGCCCATTTTGGGATCTTGAAAAGGTTGCACTAAATTACGGATTGCGTGTGGCTCTAAAAAACTATCGGAATCCACAAAAACAACTAAATCATGCTTCGCTTGATGAACACCCGCAACTAACGCTTCCCGTTTCCCACCGTTTTGTGGAAGCTTATAAAACTTTAATCGATCATTCGTCTTAAATCGTTCACCCTCTTGATGAATAAGGTTAATCATGTCGTATGCCTTTTCCTCTGTACGATCTGTTGAACAATCATCTACAACGATTACTTCTAATTTATCTACTGGGTAATATTGATTGATACAACTTGAAATCGTGCGATGAATCCACTCTTCCTCATTAAAGACTGGAATAATAATGGAGACACCTGGTTCAAACTTTGGATTGATCGGTACATTTTTATAGAAAATACCAAATAAATATCTACTTAATAGAAATGTTGCTGCAATAATACTATAAAGATATAAAAATTTATTAAACCTAAAGTAAATCACGCTTTCTGCTCTCATTAACATGACAATAAGCGATACGACCAATAAAAATAAACTAGCCATAAAAATAGAAATGCCCCAACGTTTTTTTGTCATATATTCGTTTAAAGGCTGTAAAAATTCACAGGCAGCATAATAACGTAGTTCTCCATCCACTTCTTTCGTAAAATAACGGACAACCTTAGCCTTTAACTTCACTTTGGCTTCATAGCCCTCAGGCATTGCACCACCCGGTATGTTGAAATTCATTGTTAAAATTTCATTTATTAAAAATTCATGAGGTTGATGAGAGTAAACGAGGATACCCGTTACCGAAATATCCTCTGCAAAAAGTTTTTCTGCGTTCACTTGGCGTTTTGCCCTTTTAATATGAACCTCAAAATGAGTTTCGTAGCGTAAACTTAATTGTTGAAGTCGATAGATTTCATTCACATCTGTCGGATCAATTTCCTCTTTCTGATAGGATGCTCCACGACGATTCACAAGGCTCCTTACATTTTCGGGATCGGGAATATTTGAAAGAATCCGACGGTCAGAGCGTGGTATCGTTAAGATCTCTTTTTTTGTTTTCATTGTTCATTCACATCCCTATTTGAATCTTCTTCAATCCAAGTAGACATTTTGCTAAAGCTATAACCATCTTCTAGAAGTTTTTCAATGATGAGCGGAAGTGCTTCTACCGTATTTGTTCCATCTAGGATATGCATGACAATGACCTTGCCGGGCCCAACCCTAGAAATCACCCGTTCGTAAATGTCTTGTGCTGAGTAATCTAAATTCCAATCAAAAGAAGCGATATCGTACATAGCAATTGTTTTAATTCCCGCAGCAGTAATGATCTTGGCCGTTCGCTCATCCATTATTCCTTGGGCTGGTCGGAAATATAGAAGCGGGGGCTCTTGTAAAGCATAGGTTAATGCCTGATGTGCCTTCACTAAATCATCTTGTAATTCTTCGGGTGTCATTTTTGTAACATCTAAATGGTAATAGGAGTGGCTTGCTACCTCATGACCTTCCTCTACAATCATCTTCGCTAATTGTGGATTCTTCTCCACACCACTTCCTATTAGGAAAAAGGTACTTTTGATATTATATTTACGTAAAACATCCAACACTTCTTTTACTCGTTTTTCATGTGCCCAATCATCAAAAGTAATAGCTATTTCCTTTTTTGTTGTCTCTTTTCGATAATATAAATTCGGCTTGGCTTGCTCATAATTTACATTTGGACTGACAGCATCATATCCTGAAATTTCTTCCACGGACTTTGTTAAATAACGTTTATCCAATAGATCACTCAAAGTAGTAATGGTATACTCGCGTTCTTTAGCTAATTGAGCTAATAATGGTATAGCATCAATAATGGCAGGATTAATGTATGTGTTGAGATGAATAATAGAGCCCCTATCAATATATTTACTGATATAATTAATCAGCTCCTGAGCACTTTGCATTTTTCTATCAA
The DNA here is from genome assembly GCF_027557635.1 of Lysinibacillus sp. JK80. Lineage (NCBI taxonomy): Bacteria > Bacillati > Bacillota > Bacilli > Caryophanales > Bacillaceae > Lysinibacillus > Lysinibacillus sp. JK80. Next base: position 3,596,068 of record NZ_CP058997.1, read on the forward strand.
GTGGGTTAATAGATAATCCAATAACGGCTTTCATATCAAGCGCCTTAGCTGCTAAGCGCATATTATCGGTAACATCGCCTGAACGACTACGAACAAATTTTGGTGTATAGCCTAAATGCTCTTCAAAAATTTGATTGGTTAACATGATTTCTTCATACGTTTGGTCATAATCCAAAGACGTTACATCTGGAAATGTCAATGTACCGTTTTGCACCTCATGTCCCCTTTTTAAGATATCTTTCACAAGCTCTGGCTCTTGAGCAACACGCATTCCCTCTAGAAAAAAGGTAGCCTTCATATTCGATTCATCTAGTTTCGTTAATAATGACTTCATTGTGTCGTTATCTGCTAAGCCATTAAATGTTAACGATACTTTTGGTACCACAATATTGGCATGACTAATTAATTCACTTTTAGTACCATCAGATTTTTTGACCTCTATAGAAGAATCAACTGGATGAATCGTTTCTTGTGTCGCTGACTGACAGCCTGCTAAGAACAGCATGATGAGCAGACCACATAGTTTTAGTCGTTTCATTTCCTATGAATTCCCCCTTATAGTTTGTAATAATTTTTATTTTCGAACAAAAAATGGGTATTACGTGTATCAAAAATTAAAGAAGCTTGTTGATCAATTAAAGAGTAATCAATAGTTGAATGATTCGTTAAAATTAATACTGCATCTGCTTGTTGGATTATTGGTGCGGTTAATGCAACCGTATTGAAATGGGATTGTTCGATAGAAAATGTTTGTATATAAGGATCAATGATCGTTAATTGGCATTGTTTATCTAGTAGTTGCTGAATAACATGAAGTGCTGGTGATTCACGTGAATCGTTTATATTAGGTTTATAAGTGACACCAATGACAACAATATTGGCTCTATACAGCTCTTTATTTTGAATACGTAAGTAATTACTTAATCTCTCTACTACAAAGTTGGGCATTGAGTCATTGATTTTATCAGCTGCTTCAATTAACGTTGCAGAGATACCATGTTGTTGCCCAGCCCATAGTAGATATTTAGGATCTACTGGAATACAATGCCCCCCCACTCCTGGCCCTGGTGTAAATGTCATAAAACCATAAGGCTTTGTAGAAGCTGCATCAATAACTTCCCAAATATCAATGTTCATCTTATAGCAAATCTGACTTAACTCGTTTACAAGGGCTATGTTAATTTGGCGAAAAGTATTTTCCAGTAATTTCTCCATTTCAGCCACTCTAGGGCTTGTCACAGTACACACATGGGTATGAAGAACTGTTTCATAAAAAATCTTTGATAATTCTAGGCATGTGGCTGTTATTCCCCCAATCACTTTTGGTGTATTCGACACGGAAAAGTTGCTATTTCCTGGATCAACACGTTCTGGTGAATACGCTAAAAACAAATCATGACCAATAGTAAAACCATATTTTTGTAAAATAGGCTGGACCATTTCTTCTGTTGTCCCAGGGTAAGTCGTACTTTCAAGAATAACTAGCACATTGGCGTTAATATTTTGACCGATGGCATGCGTTGCTTCTTCGATATATGAAATATTAGGTGTTCCATCAGGAGTAGTAGGTGTAGGTACACAAATAATCACAACGTCTGCTTGTGAAAGCATAGAAAAATCTTTAGTTGCTTCAAAATGTTTACTTTCGATCATTTGCTCTATATTTTCTCTCGGTAAATCAGCAATATAACTTTCACCATTTTGCAATTGTCTAATTTTTCCTTGATTCTTATCAAAGCCAACTACCTTAAATCCATTTTGAGCCATTTCCACGGCAAACGGTAAACCTACATAGCCAAGTCCAATCACTCCAATTGTTGCTTTTTTTGTTTGGATTTTTTTCAATAAAGCTGTACTTAGTGATTTCGTTTCGCTCGTCATTAAAATTACTCCTTTATTTAATCTGTATTTTCATTGTTTTTTCTTTATTTAATTGAGGAACGCATTCCATAAAGCAATGGTTCAATTCTCGTCATCTTTTGTAAAAACCCCCTTCAACATTCAAACTTACACAGGACTCTTTAGTCGAAATAGATCAGTAGGATTACACATCACTCAAAATAAGTTTATTAACGTTTATATAGTACTAATTGAAGCTAAACAATTTCTAAACAATTACACCCAAGGTAATAAAAACCTATTCCTATAAAAAACAAATCAAATTTTCATTATAAAAACGTCTATTTACGACGTTTTTTATATTAACCATTAACTGTAATTTTTTTTGTTTAGAAAAATTTTTCTTTCTACAATTCTAAAAATCCCCTTAAGCCTCGGTTGTCCACCGACACTTAAGGGATTGGTAAATAAAAAAGAGCTAAGGGCAGAACAATCTACCCTTAGCTCCTTTAATATGCTTTAAATAATTTTTGTAAAATATAATAGGATTGTTTTAAGCGCTCTTCATATTTTGGAACTTGCCATGTTTCCCATGTATAAGCAGACAGTGGTGGTAAAACACCATTAGAAGCTGCTGGCATAGATTGAACAACGTTGTTCTCTTTATCTACAAATAAAGCACCAATATAAATATTGTCTACTTTAACCGCCGCTTTATCGCCATCTTTATACAGGTTACCTATAAACTCACGCTGACTCGGATCTTTAGCTTGAATCAATAACCAAGGGATGCGAAGTTCGATAACATTGTCATCGGTCCAAGTATAATCAACTAAAGAATCATAATCTTTTGCTTCTGGATTAGCATTTCCTTGAAGTAATTTTCCTGTTTCGTAGATACTAAAATCAGTCGTTCTATTTTGCTCAGGTAAAAATAGTTGTTTATTTAACACATAGTAAATAGGGGCGAACTTTCCACTATTTTTCAAGGCATTTGCCATTCGGGGAGCAACTAAATTTAAACGGTGGCCATATAAATAATCATAGAAATCGTAGTATTCATCAATAACAACCCTAGATTGACCATTTTTATTGAGCTCAACTATAAAATCAACACCATTGGAAAACGTCATATTTTTTATAGATGTAGCAGACATATTTCCTTGACCTGGTACAACATCTAATAAAATGCGAGGGGAGGTATTGGCTAACTCCTCACTTTTTAATTTAATGTACAAATAACGCTCATCATAGTCTACTGCAAAATCTGTTGGGTTGTTTGGTGCAGTATCATATAGCTGTTTACCCGTCCATTCCGTTGTCTCTCCATCTACTTTTACCTTAAGTCTATCGAAGCTTAATAATCCAAACTGTTGCTCATTTGTTTGAGCATTGGACCAAAATGGTCGACGATTCGGATCATCATAATCCATCGTATTCCACGTTCGTTTAAACCACTCATCTTGCCATGTAAAAACAAGTCCTCCCATGAGCCCCTCATGCATAATATCCTCAAATAAATGTTGAAGTGTTTCTCCCTGTGCTTGCTCTGACATTTGCCCCTGATTCCAACCATATACATTATCATGTGTTTTACCACGTGATGCTGGAATACCAAATTCCGCAATAAGAACAGGCATAGTATGAGCTTCATGGAGCTCTTTTAAATAACCTGCATAGCTATTTTTGTTCCCTCGGAAATCGACATAATTTAAATAATCTTTATCGAAATTAAAGAAGTCAGGGTAGTAAGGATACACATGATAGGAAGCAAATTGTCCCGGTGCAGTCATCTCTCCTTTTGTATGAATAACATTTGGATTGACCCCTACTAAATCTTCATCCTCAGATGGCTCTGACGGATGTTCAAGAATGTCAGTTGTGACCCAGTTCGTGAAACTCATTGGACGTAGCCAGTTATATTTTTCCTTTTCATAAACTGACACCACATCCATTTGTTCTGCTAGCCAATGCTCAAACGGAGAGGCACCCTTTGTTTCAAAAAAAGTACCGTTGTATTGACCAATATTTGCATGTTTTTCATTCGTTCCCACAACCATGTGTGGATACCATTCAATTCCTAGTACCCATCCTATAACATATTTTGATACGTCTACATCATACAAGCCAGATGCATGTCCTGGGCGAGGCTCCACATAGATATTTCCATGAACGACATCTACCATTTGTTTCATTTCTAATTGGAAATCTTCTAACGTATCTTTATCATAGGCGTCCAATGAACCTGCTAAGCCCTCTTCATTAATCCAAACTCCATGTAAAACATATAATGGTTTTTTTGGATGTTCTTCATTATATTTAGCAAGTGCTCTATAAAAGCCTGGTGGATGTAATGTATAGACTCGTATCGTATTAGCATTCATGTCTGCTATTTGTTTAAACCATCGATAATATTCCTCTTCAGTAATTGCTGCTTCTCCAGGAAAGGCGCCAGGTTTCCCCATTCCGATATTGACACCCTTAAATACGATTGGTTCCCATTTGCCATCTCTTAGCACCTCAAAAGATTGTCCCTGAATTCGTGCATTATAATTTAATTTCTCATGATTTACAGTATCCTGAACCTCTTTGTGCTCAAATGAATCAAATATTTTATGCATTACTGGGATGTAAATGGACCAATAAAACGAACTGTCCGCATACTTCTCAGCATATTTATAGATTGTAGGTAACCCTTTTATTTTATAAATATTCGGTACCCGTGCGATATCATTAAAATCTCCCGCAAAATAATAACTAGATGTGTAGCTTTTATCTTGGCCTACAATTGCAGCAAATTGTTCTGGAATGCCATTATCCTTTAACAGCTCTGTTCCTTTTTTTGTTAAATCCCATTTATAATTTGCAAGAGCATCTTCAGCATATTTAGGTGTAATAATATCAAACCAATAATCGTATTGCGCCCTTGCAGATGAATGAAAGAATTTTTTCCCATTTTCAGTAAACTGCACTTGAATACCTTCAGAATTAACATGCTTGTTCATTTCTAGAACAAGAAGCTCCTCAGTTATTTCGTTAAATAGTAAAAAGCCTCCACCTTTATATGACCAATTATCGCCATGTTCATCGATCACCCATTGTGGTATTTCTAAATTTTTATGATAATCAAGCTCATCGAAATAACGTCCGATCCAGCCAGACCATGTAATTCCTAAATAATCCTGTAATTCTTTACGAACTTCCCCTGATGTTGGTGAAGCAAACGTGTTATACTCAGCAATTAACATGCTCTTTTTTTTGCTGGCTAAGCGTTCGACGATTGACTGCCATTCTTTTTGTTCAAGTCCTCCAACAATTTTTTCAGAACGTTCACCTAAACGTTTTGTTTGTTGTAAATCATCTTTATAAACTCCGTACGTATCTGCCAAATAAATGACATCATAGTCACTATAATCATTTGGCAAATTCTTTTCAACAACACTTTTAGTTTCATCATTTGGAACCGTACCATAGTAATCGCGTTCTACGTCATAAGGTTCATTATTTAATCTATATTTATAATGGTTTAAAAACCAATTCACTCCTAAGTGCTCTCGGTAAGACTCATTCGGAACGGTTTTATCTATAATGGCCACATTAAGCTGTTTTTCAACTTCTAAGTACCACCATGTAATAGGGATTATCATGAGGACTAGTACGACCATAACCCCTATATAGATTCGTTTCATACACTTTTCTCCTTTTCAGCAATGCCGACACGTTTCATATTACCCCAGTCACTTTTTCTTAAGACAAAACGAAGTAATCCCTCACAGCGCCAGAATAATGTTAGTGGGCGATACCAAAAAATTTCTGTAAACGCTAAAAGAATCATGCGTAACAACTCTCTTTTTTTCGGATACGTATTCATACTCCACGATTCAAATAATATTGCCGCTATTGAAAAAATAACACCATAAATAACGAATAGTAGTAGCAGCATGAGCGCAACTTCATAATAAATTTTCCCTAAGAAAAAGGCTATGACAATATAAATATATCCGCCTAACTCGACAAGAGGCCCTAGACATTCCACTAGCCAAAAATACGGGAACGAAAGAAATCCAATCATTCCATATCTAGGATTCAAGGTCATTTTTTTATGCTTCCATAGACTTTCAAATAACCCTTGATGCCACCTTCTTCGTTGATTGCGTAGTACTCCTAATGTTTGAGGTGCTTCCGTCCAGCAAACTGGGTCAGGTACAAATTCAATACGCTTATTTTCTTTTTTTTCTTTTATAAGTCGATGGATATTCACCACCAGTTCCATATCTTCCCCAATAATATTGGTTGAATATCCACCTGCTTCAACAGCCCATTTTTTAGAGAAAACACTAAATGCTCCTGAAATAATAAGGACTAAATTGAATTTACTTAACGCTATTCGCCCCATTAAAAATGCCCGCAAATATTCGATTACTTGCATGATTACTAGGTAATTACTAGGTAATTGAGTCTCATAAATAGAGCCAAACTGCATCTTTGCACCATTTGCAATACGAATATTACCTCCTGCTGCAATGACCTCACCATCAGATAAAATGATAGGCTTCATCACCCGCAGCAAGGATTTTTCATCTAATATGGAGTCCCCATCAATAGAGCAAAAATATGGATATTGAGATACATTAATACCCACATTTAGTGCATCAGCCTTACCACCATTTTCTTTATCAACTAAAATACAATTTTTATAGATTTCTGATTCATATATTTGTTTAATGTCTTTTGTAGGGATGTTAGTTCGAACAATTTTATTGATTGGCTTCATTTGAAAATGTTCGATGACCGTTTGAAGGGTTTGATCTGTAGATCCATCGTTAATAATGATAATTTCAGTTTGAGGATAACGTAAATTCAATAATGAATATACTGTATCTACAACTCCTACTTCTTCATTGTAAGCAGGAACAAGTAACGATACCGGTTTTGAATAAAAGGCATCGATATGTGCATCATCATACTCTGATAGATCAAGACGATAGCGTTTTCTTAAATCCAGCATAGCAATGATGAACATTGTACAATATGAAACAATAACGAACAGCATATAAAATAAAATAATGCCCCCAAAAAACATCATGCAATAATCAATTATTTTCATTTACTTCCCCTCTTTTCTCGCTGCAATTTCTTGGGCCATTTCAATTGCATATTGATCATTTGAGGATTCAATGAATTGCTGTAATTTGGCAATACCATGTCGATCTTCTACAATCGTTTTTGCCGCTTGGGAACGTACCCACCAATTCTCATCTTGAAGAAGCTGCTCTAAATAACTATAAGTGTAAGTAAGCGGTACATGCTTAAAAATTTTGGCAACCATTAACCTGGCTTCCCACATTTCAGAGGTCACAAAAGGGACAAAGGGATCCATCTCATCAATAATTCCTATTTCATATAGCCCTTTTAATGCTCTGATGTTAATTTCCGGTGTATCATGGTGTAATAATTTTTTTAATTCATCTAAATACTCCATATTTCTTTTTACAGCAGCAGTATCAATAACAGCAAATTGCATTTTGGCCGACAAACTATTAAAATCATGGAAAAATCGAATAAATACATTATCATCTAATAAGATAAATAGTCTTCTATATTCACTTTCAGCGTAATTTACATTGGAATTTTTTATTTTCTCCATAAATAAATCTGGTTGGAAAAGCGAGTATATTTTCAATAACTGGAAATGTTCTTCATCTGTAATGTTATTTTTTTCGAATTCTTGGCACTTCGTTAGCAATTCATCTATTTGTAAGTCTGCAATTCGATAGAGGGCATTCATTCGAATACTCCATCGTTTACTGGATAAATCTTTTTCGTAGAATGCTTTTAAATATTGATTGGAGAATTGTTTAATTTTTAGTTCCACCTGTTCATTCCTTATATTCTTTAAATAGGATGAAAAAATTTTTTCAATAGCTTCTACTTGGGCGCTTCCTCTAGGTACCAATACGATACTAAATAATGCGTTATTGAATAAGTAATCATACCAAAGTTGAGAATAATTTTGTAAATAACGGTCACGAACTTTCTCAAAATAGCTTTCACGCTGTCGCTGAACAAGTAAATACATAAAAAAGATAAAGAGTACAACTAATAAAAAGGAAATTATTACCAAAATTGTCGAAACAGTCAGCTTGATCATTGCCAAAACCTCGCAAACGTTCTTTTAATTTTGGCTTCTAGCAAACGTAAATTAAATGGTTTGACAATATATTCATCAACACCGCCCTCATAAGCATTAAGCGCTGCCCCTTCAGAATTGCGTTCTGACATCATATAAATAATAAATTTCTTTTCATTTGGCATATGTCGTAAGATATGCAATATTTCTAAGCCATTTTTTAGCGGTAAAATATCATTCATAAGAATTAGATGCATATGCCCTAATTTATAATCATCCGATTGTAAAAAGCTATAGCCATCCTCATAAACCTTTACATCTAAAGAAAAATAAGGGATATTTATTTGGTTAAGCGTTGACTCTAATACTTGTCTAAAAATTGCGTTTTGCTCAATAATACTAACTTTCACTAATTCAGTTGGTTGCTCACAGTAATCCTTTACCTCTGCTATACTCCATGTTAATTGCTCATCCCCTGATAACATCTGTTTATTTTTATTTAACAGCTCTTCAAAAATAACGTTATTATTTCTTATTTCTGTTATAGAGGCCTTTAATGCAATCTGTTGGAACTTTCGTTCTGCTTTTAAGATGGCAAATATTCGTTTTAAAAACGCCCTAGCTTCTACATCACTACTTTGTAAAAAGAAGATGCCCCAATGATCTCCGTCGGATAATTGAAAAAGCAAGTCTGTCTTGCGTATTTTTGATTGTAAAAACGAGGTAACTTGATCATTCACATTTTCATTCAGTTGTGTAGCATTAGCTGTTTTTAAAAAGACTGCTGTTATAGTAAGGCGTGATCTAATCACACTTTCTCGCCATATTTTAAAGTAGCGCTCTACTTCATGTTCTTGCATGATGTCATGGGTGAATTTTATATCATTCATTAGAATCACTCCATCTAGTTTTTTCTTATTATTACTTTCTATCATTTATTTCGTAGATTAACAACATTACTATAGTAATAAATGTGACTAAACAATAAATAGACGTCATAAAAAATACATAGTTTCTCATCAATTTAACTACAAATAAAAAAGAGTACATAAGTCGTTAAACTTATGTACCCTTTTATAAAATTTTTAATTCTTATTTTACCGGTACTACTGCACCTTTCCACTCTTCTAAAATGAAGTCTTGGATTTCTTTAGATGTTAATACTTCTAATAATTTTTTATTTTCAGGTTTTGATTCATCACCTGCACGTACAGCGATGATGTTAACATATGGAGATTCTTTATCTTCAAGAGAAATAGCATCTTCAATTGGGTTTAAACCGTTATCGATGGCAAAGTTAGAATTGATAAGTACTGCATCGCCTTCATCGTTTTCGTACATTTGTACAAGCATTTCTGGGGCAGTATTTGCATCGAATTTAAAGTTTTTAGGATTTTCTTCAATATCCTTTAATTCTGCTGCTGTTTTATCAATGCCTTCTTTTAATTTGATTAAGCCTTTAGCCTCTAACAATGACAGCATACGACCATGGTCAGATACTGAATTAGAAAGTAAAATTGTTGCGCCTTCAGGCAGGTCTTCTAACGTTTTATATTTTTTAGAGTAAATACCGATTGGTTCAATATGAACGCCACCTGCATTAACGAAATCATAGCCATTGTCTTTAATTTGTAGCTCTAAGTAAGGAATGTGCTGGAAATAGTTTGCATCAATATCTTTTGACTCTAAATCTTGGTTTGGTAGAACATAATCTGTATACGTTTCAATTTCAAGGTCTATGCCTTCTTTAGCTAAGATCGGTTTTGCTTTTTCTAAAATAACTGCGTGCGGTGTATTAGAAGCACCTACTTTTAATGTTACGTTTTCTTTGTTATCTGTTTGATCGCCAGATGCTGATTTTTCATCTTCTTTTTTATCTGTACCGCAAGCTACTAATGCTAGTACAAGTATTGATAAAAATAATCCTGCTAATAACTTTTTCATTTATGACACTCCCTTGTATTTGTTTTAAATATGTTAGCGGTAAAAACCGGAATAACCCCTTTTTCTTGCTAGCGTTTATCAATTTTTTCAGTAATTAAATCACCAATCCATTGAATAATAAATACGACTACTAAGATCAAAATAGTTGCCATTAATGTCACATCTTGGCGATTTCGCTGGAAGCCGTCTAAGAAAGCTAAGTTACCAAGACCACCTGCACCAATAATTCCTGCCATCGCTGTATAACCTACAAGAGCAACAGCCGTTACAGTGATACCAGAAATCAAAGCTGGTAATGATTCCGGAACCAATACTTTCCAAATAATTGTAGAAGTTTTTGCTCCCATTGAACGGGCTGCTTCAATCACACCTTTATCAATTTCACGTAACGCAATTAATACCATACGAGCATAAAACGGTGCTGCACCGATAATTAAAGCAGGTAACGCCGCATTGGCACCGCGAATTGTACCTAGTAAAAACTTCGTAAATGGAATTAATAAAATAATTAATACGATAAATGGAATGGAACGGAAAATATTAACGAGTGATCCTGTTAAAAAGTTAACGATTTTATTTGCCCATAACTGATTGGGGCTAGTTAGAAATAGAACAATACCAATGACTAACCCAAGAATAAATGTCACAACCGTTGATATAGCTGTCATGTATAAAGTTTCATACGTAGCTTGCCACATATTTTCCCAGTCTACATTCGGAAAGAGATTAGTTAGCATTTTCAATCACCTCCGTCTGTACTTCCACTGTATTTAAATAACGAAGGGCTTCAGTGACATTTGTCTGAGAGCCATCAATTTGCACAATCAATGTACCATATGCACCATTTTTTGTTTGTGAAATATTTCCGTGAACAATACTTACTTCTACATCAAATTGTTTCACAAGATGTGAGATGACAGGCTGTTCTGTTTTTTCACCAACAAAAATCAATTTGACAAGTTGTCCAGTTGGATAGTTTGTTTTAATTTGTGCTACCGTATCTTGTGTTTCCTTAGTGTCGGTAATTTGAGATACAAACTTCTTAGTAATAGCCGCCTGTGGGGCTTGGAAGACTTGTAATACCTCACCACGTTCCACAATTTCGCCTGCCTCCATCACCGCTACACGATGACAAATTTTGCGGATGACATGCATTTCGTGGGTAATCAGGACGATTGTTAAGCCTAAGCGTTCATTTATATCTACGAGTAAATCAAGAATGGCATCCGTTGTTTCAGGGTCAAGTGCGGATGTCGCCTCATCACATAGTAAAACCTCTGGATTATTCGCTAATGCACGTGCAATTCCTACACGCTGCTTTTGTCCCCCGGAAAGCTGGGATGGATATGCCTTATCGCGCCCTTCTAAGCCTACAAGGGCAATTAATTCCTTCACACGCGCTTCACGTTGAGCCTTTGGGAAGCCTGCGATTTCTAAAGGGAATGCAATATTTTCGGCAACTGTTCTTGACCAAAGTAAATTAAAATGCTGGAAAATCATACTTACCTTTTGTCTAGCTGCTCTAAGCTTTTGCCCTTTTATCGATGAAAATTCTTGATTGTTCACCGTTACTGTTCCTGCTGTCGGTTTCTCTAAACCGTTTAATAAACGAATCATGGTACTTTTACCAGCACCACTATAGCCGATAATGCCAAAAATTTCACCTTTATTAATAGTAAGGTTGACGTCTTTGACTGCCGTTAATTCGCCATTTGCTGTTTTGTATTTCTTTGTAATATTTTGAAGCTGGATCATAGCGAATACTCCTTTTCTCATATAGAAAACCCCTTCACTCACAGACAAGTAGAAGGGGTCACGTATGATACGTTAAACCGTTCTCTCATCTTTCAAAGAAAAATCTTTGGGTGATTTGGCACCTTTTCACATTGTGATGGTTGCCGGGCTTCATAGGGCACTTCCCTCCGCCACTCTTCATAAGAGTTCGATATATTTAATGTTTTAATAATATATTTGATACTTTACCACGCTAGTAAAGTTCAGTCAATTGATTTTTTTAACAATTCATATAAAAATGGTACGGATTGAAAAGCATAAATCTTTTCTGTCACTTTTCCGCCATCACTGATGAGTAGACAGGGAACACTTTCAATTTGATGCTCATAAGCTATGTGTTCCAAAAAGTTGATATTTGCTTTACCCATTTGTAGCTGTGGCAGTAATTGCTCAATAATGGACATCATTTTAGATGCCACTGCACACGTTCCACACATCGGTGTATATAAATAAAATGCAGTTTTCTCTCCCGACTGTTTAGCCGCTTCCCACTGCTCTATTGACCATTCTTCCATTTACTCACGCAACCTTACAAAATATATTCATTATGGATTGAAAAATGTGCACGCAGTAAAATCATTGCTAGCACTTTTCTTGGTGTCGTTTCTACTTCCTTGTATGTTGGCATTGTGCGCAGATGCTCAGCCTCTGGATAATGTCTGTCCATTAATGCACGTAGCTTATCACCAGAAGTATCTGCATCAAAAAAAGTAAATAGCTCACAGCCCTCATAGGGATCCAGTAGTTCTTCTAATTGATGCACACCAATTGTACCATTCGTACATAGTATTGTAACATTCTCATTCAAAATAGGCTCAATTTGTAGCTTATCTGAGCGCCCTTCTACTATCAAGCATTTTCCCTCGAACATTACGCCACCTCCATTTAGAGATCCCCACTTATAAGTCATTATATAACAAAAAACGCCGGTAGTTTCCGACGTTTTTCGATTATGGCTTGTCTTATTCAGCGATCATTTCTTCGTATTGCTCTGCTGTCATTAGTTTCTCAACTTCTGATGCGTCAGCAGGCTCAACAACGATCATCCATGCTTTTTCATATGGTGATTCATTAACGAATTCTGGGCTATCTTCTAAATCTGCATTTACTTCAACTACAGTACCTGAGATTGGTGCATATAATTCAGAAACAGTTTTTACTGATTCTACGCTACCGAATGGATCATCTGTTTTGATTTCGTCGCCAACTTGTGGAAGCTCAACGAATACGATATCTCCTAATTCAGATTGTGCGAAGTGAGTAATACCAATACGTACTTTTCCATCTTCTACTTTTACCCATTCATGTTCTTCAGAGTATCGTAAGTCTTTAGGTGTGCTCATGCAAAAAACCCCTCCATAAATATGTAATATATTCACTTTCAGTGTGCCATACTTCTCCTATAAATACAAGGTTTAATACGGTTATTTCCAAGCTTGCTCAAAATCTACTTCTTTAAAACCTAAAGTAACTTTTTTTCCATCTGTCACGATGGGACGTTTAATTAACATGCCATCTGAAGCAAGTAGCTCAAGCTGCTCATCCTCCGTCATTTCTGCTAACTTGTCCTTTAAACCAAGCTCACGATATTTCATGCCTGAGGTATTAAAAAATTTCTTCAAAGGCTGTCCACTAGCTTGCCAAATAGCTGTTAATTCTTCTTTAGTGGGAGGTTGCTCTGCGATATGTACCTCTTCATAGGAAACCTCATGCTCATTTAACCACTTCTGTGCCTTTTTACATGTTGTACATTTCGGATAATGGAAAAATTGAATCGTCATTACAATGCTCCTCTTCTGTCTTTTTCTGTAGTATACCATCATAGTTGTTTTCAATGGTGAACTTCACTCTTTTTTGTAAGTTTATCCACCAGTTGTGCAAATTTATCCGCTCCTTTTACAATTATCCATCTCATAAAAAAACCTAGCTATCTTTTGCAGATAGCTAGGTTAAATTTGCACTATTAAACAATATATTTTTCTGCATCAATTAATTTAACGGAAGCCTCACGCTTCTTCGCAATTAAATTATATGGATTATTACGCGTTAGCTTACGCAGTGCAGATAATGTCATACGGGCTGCATCGCCATCCGCTGAAGCAAGAATTGTGTCTTTTGCTTCTTTTTCGATTTCTGCGAATGCTTCTTGGCAGAAAATTTGTGTGTATAGCAATTTTTGATGTGCTTTTTCAGCACCGTCACGAGCAATTGCTTTTTCTGTACGTAAGACAGCTGATTCCATTGCAAATAATTGGTTAGCTATATTCGCAATGTTTACCAATACTTCTTGCTCTTGATCAAGTTTTGCACCAAAGCGTTGTGCTGCTAATCCTGCAGCTAATACAGCAATCTTCTTGGCATTTTTCACTAAATATTTTTCTTGTGCTAACGGCTCTGTACCGATTTCCTCTGGCATTAGCATAAGCAGCTCTTGCTGTAAATTTTGAGCAACTTGTAATAATGGCAGCTCACCTTTTAGAGCCTTTTTCATAAATGTACCAGGTACAATCATGCGGTTAATTTCGTTTGTACCTTCAAAAATTCGATTAATACGAGAATCACGGTAAATACGCTCTACCTCATACTCAGCCATAAAGCCATAACCGCCATGAAGTTGTACTGCTTCATCTGCAATATAGTCTAATGTTTCTGAACCGAATACTTTGGCAATAGAGCATTCAATAGCATATTCAGCAATCGCACCTGCAATCACTTTTCCTTGCTTTTGCTCTTCAGGGCTTAACTGACTTAAGCGGTCCTCAAATAGACCAACCGTACGATAGTTTAATGATTCTGATGCATACAGTTGAGAAGCCATTGTAGATAATTTCTCTTTTGTCAGATTGAAATCAGAAAGCTTTGTTTTAAATTGCTGACGTTGGTTTGTATACTGAATAGCTAACTCCAATGCACGCTTCGATCCGCCAATTGTGCCCACGCCTAGTTTATAACGACCAATGTTTAAAATATTGAACGCAATGATATGACCACGACCAATTTCGCCTAATAGATTTTCTACAGGTACTTCCGCATCTTCCAATACTAATGTACGAGTTGATGATGATTTAATCCCCATTTTCTTTTCTTCAGGGCCAACTGAAACACCATTGTAGGCACGTTCTACGATAAAGGCAGAGAATTTATCGCCATCAATTTTTGCGTAGACAACAAATACATCAGCAAAGCCTGCATTCGTAATCCACTGTTTTTCCCCATTTAAAATATAATGTGTGCCAGCTTCATTTAATTTGGCAGTCGTTTTTGCACCTAGAGCATCTGAACCTGAACCTGGCTCTGTTAATGCATAGGCAGCGATTAATTCACCTGAAGCAAGCTTAGGTAAGTATTTTTTCTTTTGATCTTCATTACCGAATAAAACAATTGGTAATGACCCAATTCCAACGTGAGCACCATGTGTGATAGAGAAACCACCTGCAACAGACATTTTTTCAGCGATTAAAGCTGAAGAAACTTTGTCTAATCCTAGCCCATCGTATTCTTCAGGCACGTCTGCTCCAAGTAAGCCTAATTCGCCTGCACTTTTTAGGAGACGCACTGAATGCTCAAATTCATGGTGCTCTAAATTTTCAACTACTGGTAAAACTTCATTTGCTACGTATTCCTCTGTTGTTTTAGCAATCATTTTATGCTCGTCAGTGAAATCTTCCGGTGTAAATACACGATCTAATTCCACATCTTCAATAAGAAATCCGCCGCCTTTAATGAAATCAGTTGTTTTTTCAGTCATGATTAATTCCTCCCAATATATCTTTTTGTTAGTTGATTCCCCTAATGATCATATATAGAAAAGCTTGATGTATACAATGTTCGGAGGCAACCGTAAACAGTACACCTCAAGCTGATCTAGCAAAATTTATAGAATTTCAAATACGCCAGCAGCACCCATGCCGCCACCAATACACATTGTCACGACGCCATATTTCTTCCCTTGACGCTTCAATTCATGAATTAGCTTTAAAGTTAAAATAGCTCCCGTTGCGCCTAATGGATGACCTAATGCAATCGCTCCACCATTGACATTGACTTTCTCTTGGTCGATGCCTAAATGACGTACCACCTGTAATGACTGTGAAGCAAACGCTTCATTAATTTCCCATAAATCAATATCATCGATGGATAAGCCTGCAATTTCCAACGCTTTTGGCACTGCCACGATAGGCCCGATACCCATTACTTCAGGGGGTACACCGCCTACTGCAAAGCCTAGGAATTTTGCCATTGGTGTCAGTCCTTGCTTGTCAGCTTCTTCACGATCCATTACTAGTACAGCTGCTGCACCATCGGAAGTTTGAGAGGCATTCCCCGCCGTTACACTGCCTTTTACATGGAAAGCTGGACGCAATTTTGCTAAACCTTCAACTGATGTACCTGGACGTACACCTTCATCCATACTGAATGTGAATTTTTTTACTTGTGGTTTATTGTTATCGTCTACGTAATGCTGTTCCACTTCGATTGGTACAATTTCATCATTGAATTTACCTTCTTTAATTGCCTTTTCAGCAAGCGTGTGCGAGCGAACAGCAAAAGCATCTTGATCTTCACGACTAACATTATATTGACGAGCTACTTCCTCAGCTGTATGTCCCATGCCCATATAATATTGTGGAGCCGTTTCCGCTAAAGTCGGATTTAAACGTGGTGTATTCCCTACCATCGGCACCATACTCATGGATTCTACACCACCAGCAAGAATGGCCTTTGAGTGTCCTAACATAATTCGCTCTGCTGCATAGGCAATCGCCTGTAAACCTGATGAGCAAAATCTATTAATCGTCAGAGCAGGGGTTGTATCTGGTAATCCAGCAAGTGCCCCAATACTACGTGCTACATTCATTCCTTGCTCTGCTTCTGGCATCGCACAGCCTAAAATTAAATCATCAATCGGCCCTTCATAGCCTGCTCTTTTCAGTGTTTCTTTGACTACGACAGCACCAAAATCGTCTGGTCTTACTGTTGCTAAAGAACCTTTTTTTGCTTTTCCAATTGGAGTTCGTGCTCCTGCTACAATAACGGCTTCACGCATCGTATTAATCCCCCTTTGTTTCATGTGCAAGATTGGTTTATTTCGTCAATTTAGTTACGAAGTGGTTTACCTTTTAACAGCATGTGTTGCATTCTCTGCTGTGATAGCGGATCAGCAACAAGGCTAAGGAATGCCTCACGCTCTAAGTTCAATAAATATTGCTCATCGACTAATGTGCCGTACGGAACCTTTCCACCTGCAATAACATAAGCTAATTTTTTAGCAATTTTTAAATCATGTTCGCTAATAAAGCCTGACTCAAACATCCCTTGCGCACCGATGAGTAATGTACCATAGCCTGATGCACCGACCACTGGTACTTTCGTTGGTACAGGTGGTTGATAGCCCGCTTCGTAAAGCGCTAATGCCGCCTGCTTCGCATCATACAATTGATGATCTGGATTAACTGAAATACCATCCGCAAAGTTTAGGAAATTATTTTCACGTGCTTCCTCACCAGATGTTGAAACCTTCGCCATCGCAATTGTTTCAAATACTTTATTAGCAATATGTTGATAATCTACCTCTACACCGTTTGGTAAGCCCTTTAGGAATTTTTGATAGAGCGCTTTATTTCCGCCACCACCTGGGATTAACCCAACCCCTACTTCCACCAAGCCCATATATGTTTCCATTGTTGCTTGAATATGTGCAGCTGGTAAGCAAACCTCTGCTCCTCCACCTAATGTCATAGCAAATGGTGCTGCTACAACAGGCTTACGTGAATATTTAATTTTCTGCATGGCATCTTGGAATGCCTTAATGACGAAATCTAGCTCAAATATATTATCATCCTGTGCTTCTACTAAAATCATTCCTAGATTTGCGCCAACACAGAAGTTTTTCCCCTGATTGCCGATGACTAAGCCCTTATAGTTAGCCTCTACTTCATCTACTGCAAAGTTAATCATCTGGATAATATCCAAACCGATCGCATTGGATTGCGAATGGAACTCAAGTAATGCAATTCCATCACCTAAGTCTATTAAACTGGCACCTGTGTTTGATTTAATCACACCATGCTTTTTCTTATAGCGTTTTAAATTAATCTCTTTTTCATTCACTGGCACTTTCACATATTGTGAACCATCATAGTATGCTAAATCACCGTCTAATTCTGTATAGAATGTCTCAAACCCATTTGCTAACATCTCTTTGACAAATGCAGGTACCTCTCGGCCTTCAGCCTCCATTTTCGCCACAGAATCTTTTACGCCTATAGCATCCCAAATTTCAAATGGCCCTTGTTGCCAGCCGAAGCCCCATTTCATCGCGTTATCAATGGCTACGATATCATCGGCAATCTCACCATGTAGCTGTGCAGAATAAAGTAGCGTTGGTGCAAAAATACCCCATAATAGCTCACCTGTACGATCCTTCGCATAGGTTAACGCCTTCACTTTATTGGCTAATCCACGAGTTTGTTTTGCCATTTCAATAGAAGGTGTTTTTAATTTTTTGGCTGGACTATACGTTAAGGTTGCTGGATCAATCTCATGTATCTCTTTTCCTTGTTTTAAGAAGAAACCTTGACCCGATTTTGCTCCTAGCCAACCGTTCGTGACCATTTTTTGTAAAAATTCAGGTACTGCAAATACTTGCTGCTCGTCACCTGTTGTTTGATCGTAAACATTTTTCGCTACATGAATGAATGTATCTAAACCAACTACATCTAGCGTACGGAAAGTTGCAGACTTTGGACGGCCAATAAGCGGCCCTGTTACAGAGTCTACCTCACCAACAGAGTAACCACCTTTTAACATTTCCTGTAAAGTGACTAGTAAACCATATGTTCCAATGCGGTTGGCAATAAAGTTTGGTGTATCTTTTGCAAGTACAACTCCTTTACCAAGCACATCTTCCCCAAACGTTTTCATGAAGCTAACTACTTCAGGTGCAGTTGTATTGGCAGGAATCACTTCTAATAATTTTAAATAGCGAGGTGGGTTGAAAAAGTGTGTGCCAAGAAAATGTTTTTGGAAATCATCTGAACGCCCCTCTGCCATCGCATTAATGCTAATACCTGATGTATTTGAACTAATGATTGTTCCTGGTGTACGAACAGCATCAATTTTTTCGTAAAGACTTTGTTTAATTGATAAATTTTCTACAACAACTTCAATAATCCAATCTACGTCTTTTAGTTTCCCTAGATCGTCTTCAAAGTTGCCAACCGTTAGTAGTGATAAATTTTTCTTAGAAGTAAGTGGTGCTGGCTTTTGCTTTAATAACTTTTGCAAAGCTCCGTTTACAATACGATTTCTTACAGCTGGATGCTCTAAAGAAAGACCCTTTGCCTCTTCCTCTTGCGTCAGTTCCTTTGGTGCAATATCCAATAGTAATGTTGGTATACCGATATTTGCTAAATGTGCTGCAATTCCAGAGCCCATCACCCCAGAACCTAGAACAGCTGCTTTTTTAATGTTGTAAGTCACAAGCAATTCCCCCTTATTCTCCCATTGAATGAATAGCCATTCATTTTTTGGCCAAAAAAATATCAAGTGTACCTTAGTAAATTTTTTGTCCTTTTGTTGAATGAGATTCCCTCCACTCAACCAAGCACGACTAAGGTTTATCTTCGTTCCAAAACGACACTTCTCAATGAATGAAGATAAAACTACTTTTCTGTTTTTAGTGTAGATTATTTTGTCTAATTTAGCAATCTTTTTTCAAGAATTATTTTTGCAGTATACATCTTTTTTTGTTTTTAACGAGCTAAAAGAGGACAAGAAGTAGCGATCGAAACGGCCAAACAGAAAACTTTCAGATTGCAAGAAAAATGTGTAGAATGGAAAGCAAGGAGAGTGAATACTTAATGAAAACTATTACTACTGCAGAACAATTTAACGAATTAATCGCTGGCGATCAAAAAGTTTTAGTGAAATTTTATGCTGGCTGGTGCCCTGATTGCACACGTATGAATATGTTTATCGATCCAATCATTGAAGAGTACAACCAATATGACTGGTATGAGCTAAACCGTGACGAACTTCCAGAAATCGCTGATAAGTACGATGTTATGGGAATTCCAAGTCTATTGATTTTCCAAAATGGTGAAAAGCTTGCACACTTACATAGTGCAAATGCAAAAACACCTCAGCAAGTAACAGAATTTTTATCTGCTCAACAATAATGGCGAGAGAGCTGCATTTCTTCTTGAAATGCAGCTCTTTTTGAAAGGAGATTCCATTATGCGTCAACAATTAATACTACTTGGAAAATCACAATACGATGAATCGATTGCGCCAAGCTATCGCAATTCTGCCTGTGGACCTACTACGATTCATGTCATCTTAAATTTTTTAAACGAGTCAACTCCTTCCATTAATGAGCTATATAAACTGCTTGGTGGTACAAAAATTGGCTTATTCAAATGGAGACTGATTCACAATCTTCGTCAACTGCTTCCAACCTGGGATATTCGAACTTGTTCATTAAAGGAAGCTCTACAGGAAATTGACGCAGGCCGACCAGTTGCTATGCGTTTTGATCGCTATTTTAGCCTTCAGTGGCGAGATAAAAAATCAACCTTTGCTTATCATTGGGTACCGCTTATTGGCTATGAGATAAAAAATGATGAACTATGGCTAATATTCCATGATAATGGTGGTCCACAACGTGATAGCCAAATTCGACAGGCTCTCTATAAAGATAACGAAAAGGTATTATCCTTTGTTAAATTAGCACCTTACTAGGGCAAACTACAGACTATTAATTGCTCTTTTTTAAGGTGTCTTTAATTACCTCTGCAAAAATATCAGCAGTTCGATAGGTTTCTTCCAGATTATTTTCTGACCCTCCAATATTTAGTAACAATGAATTTCCATGCAGGTCTTGATTATAGGTATTGGCTGGTCTCTCTCCTTTTTCTATAACTCCTCTCGATAGCCCAGGGTATCGTTGCTCCAATTGTTCATGAAGCTGTACAGCAAATTGTTTATTCTGCTCATAATTAATACTGATTTTCGAAACAATAAATTGGATCTTTGCGTATGATTTACCATTTATTTCGATCGTTGAATCACTTCTACTACTGGAATCTCGGTGAATGTCAAACACCATCTGAATACTGTCATTGTCTTCTAACGCTTTTTTTAAATAGTAACCAGAAAATAAATAGGCTTCTGTGTATTGCTTATTATATTTTTCTAAGACGCCAAAGATATCTGAATGATCATGAATGGCATTAATTTGCATATCATTTAATGCTTTACTTAACCTTTTCCCAACAAGCGTAACATTTTTCGTTTCACTCACTGCCGTCATCTTTTCCTTTTGTACGTCAAGTTCGGGAAAATAAGATTCCCGATTATGCGTGTGATAAATGTAAACTAGAGGCTTTGCTAACGTTTGTGCAGATTGTCCAAATGTATGGTTGACCCCATCTCTTTCAAGAATTAGCAAACAAAAAACGAAAATAGATACGAAAACGCCGCTTGAAATAATCGTCGTAAATCTTATAAATTTCCTTTTTTTCTCTAAGTCCCTCGCCTTCATTCGAAGCATCTTTTCCGTTGTGCTTTTAAACTCTTTTGATGGATGCTGAGGGTACAATTCTTTTAGCTCATCCATTAATTCCTGCTCATTTTGCATTTGGCAAAGCCCCCTCTACATCTATATTTAGTTTGTTTTTCAGAATCTTCAAAGCTCGATGGTAATCCACTTTAACTTTCGCCATACTGCATTGTAAAACGGCTGCAGTTTCACTTACTGAAAATTCATTAATACCTCTGAGAATGACAACAGCTCGAAAATTGGGCTTTAATTTTGCAATAGCCTCATGGATTAATCTTTTCGTTTCTGCTATTTCAAATTCTTCATCTGGTTTCTTATCGCTTGATGCTAACTGTTTAAAAAATCCCTCTTTAAATAAGGTCGTAAATCTCTTTTTTCGATAATGATCGATTGCTACATGTTTTGCTATTGATAATATCCAAGTATTTAAAGGATAGTTACTATTAAATTTTGGTAAACTTTTCAAAACTCGAATAAATACTTCTTGTGTTAAATCCTCTGCATCATTTTGATTACCCATAAAATAAATCAAAAACCGATATACATCCAAATAATACAAATTGTAAATTTCTACTATTTTTGATTCTAAATTAGACGAATCAAACAAGCTCTCCCCTCCTCCATGTATTGTCACTTATAATTCGTTTGAAAGTGAAAAAAGGTTACAAAAAATTTCAATAAAAAAAGCAGAGCATATGACTATACTCTGCGATGATCAACTAAATAAGGGTATACAAAGATCGGGCGTGCTTGGCAATTAGTGTGTAGCCACGCTCTTCTATTGCTTTAAAAATATGTGGTTCATACGTCGGTACCACAAGACTCGTAAAATCCGCATCAATTGGTACATTGGTTTGAATTGTTGCAAGCTCATGTGATAGCTGCAACATTTCTAAATTATCCTGGATTTTTGTTCTTTGGCCTGGCTTCAATTCACCAAGTGATGCCAGTATTTTGTCTATCGAGCCATATGTTTGAATAAGCGTTAACGCTTGTTTAGGGCCAATCCCTTTCACACCTGGATAGCCATCACTTGAATCACCCATAAAGGCTTTCACCTGTGCAAACTGTGAAGGTTCAATACAATATTCTTCTTTAAAGCGAGCGTGTGTATAAATATCGTATTCTGTATAGCCCTTTTTCATAAACGCAATTTCTGTAGATGGTCTTAAAAGCTGAAGTAAATCCTTATCACCACTAATGACCGTAATGTCTGCCTCGTCCTGCCATTTTGTAATCATGGAGCCAATTAAATCATCCGCTTCCATACCCTTCACGCCGAAATTTTGCCAGCCCATTTGCTGCGATAAATTTTTCGCCATATCAAATTGTGGTAGCATCTCCTCTGGTGGTGCTGGGCGATTCGCTTTATAGCCATCAAATAAATCATTGCGGAATGTATGTGCCCCCATATCCCAGCAAACCGCCATATGTGTTGGCTTCATAATAGTTTGTGCTGTTAGAACATGGCGCACAAATCCTTGGGCTCCATTCGTTGGTGTTCCATCTGCCAAGCGAATAAAATGCCCCATGGCAGCCGAAGCGAAAAAAGAACGGAATAACAGTGCCATACCGTCGACAATCAATAATTTTGGTTTTGTTGTCATAATAAATTTCCTCTCTATTACAATACAAAGTTTGTATTTATTTATTGTTTTCTACTTAAACATTATAGCAAACTTTCAAAAATCAGCATTGTTAATACTCGGAAATACGCTTGCTCTACAACATAACCTTCCCTTTTTTCGAAATACGATTGCGATGATCTAGCTGAATGCCTGTTAACCATTGCAAAAATGCCGTCACACCGATTTTAACAGTTTCTGGACGCAGTATGCCTTCTTTAGGATCAGCATAAACAAAGTCAATATGACGAACACCCTCATTTTCTCCAATAAGCTTGAGGATATCAAACAACTCATAAGCAGTTAAACCACCTGGCGAGGCTGCAGGAACATCACAGGCAAATACAATATCAAGTGCATCTAAATCCACTGACACATAAATACGATCTACTTCATACATAAGCTGACGTAGCATTTCACGTATTGTGAGCTGAATACCATCACGTCGCATTTGCTTTAACGTAATCATATGGATGCCTTGTTCTTTAGCATAATGTATCATTTCAGGTGAATTGAAAAATCCATGCAAACCGACATTATAGACATGTCTCCCCTCAACAACCCCTGTTGCAATTAACTGATGAATTGGAGAATCTTGCGCTAAACCAATTTCCTCTTGGTTTCTTGCATCTAAATGCGTATCAATCTGAATAATGCCAATCCGATCCTGTGGGAAGGCATTTTTTATACCTTTTATGGAGTGCGCGGTAATTGTATGATCTCCCCCAATTAAACAAGTGAAGCTTCTTTGAAAGGCTATACTTAAATTTTCTGCAGCAGCCTCAATGGCAGATTCCGAAAGCATTCTATCCTTTTCTAGAATCGCCACATCCCCGATATCCACAACTGAAAGGGCACGCAAATTCACCTGCTCATCTAGATTATACGATTGAAAACCTGGCCAAGCCTTACGAAACGCTGTTGGGTACTGTGCTTTTGATGACGCACCATTGGCATACGATAAAAGAGCACCATATACAACAATATCTACCTCATTTGGATTCGGATTTGCTTGCTGCTTTATCCACTGATGCATAGCTGATCCATTTTCCTGCTTCCATTGGCATTCTGATTGTATAAACATATTCATCTACCACCTTCTTCTCTATTCCACTCAAGTTAAATTGACCTACACTAATTGTTGCTCTCCTATAAATGTCCTAACATATTTTCTCTATAGTAATAGTACCATTCGTACAATGATTTTCGTCAAAGATTTTCTTTTTTCCTTTTATAGTTGAAAATATTCTTTTAATCAAACAAAAAAAGCAAACTTGAAATCAGTTTGCTCAGAAATTGCATGTATTTAAGTTAGGGTTATGCCAATTCTCTGCTTTGTGAGCGGGTTTCAACCTGCTTTTATCAAATACTCTTCAAATAGCCACCCTTATTTTTGCCAATACTTAGGTCAACTCTTCGTCGAGAAATCCCTCTTATCAAGCAGAGTCCCCCTCCATTTCGACTACTTTTGCTGTTTCGAATGGCTTTCGCAAAGTTCTGCTACCTCATACATGGAATAGCTTTGGAAATCATATTGGCTACGCAGCTCTTGATGATAACTTAATAGCTCTTCTAGCATCGCCAAATTCTTATCAGTATGCTTGCCAAAATTATGAGGGTGCCACCATAAATGATAAAAGGCTTGTGCCTGTGCAGCCTTGAGCATGCCTTCCTTTATTCGCTTTACTTTTAAATTTTCGAATATCCGCAATGGACTACAGTATGGCCTTAAAAAAGCACTTGATCGAATATTAATCAGTTGCTCCTCTTGCATTTCTTCCAAGGTGGCTATATGATGGCCAGTTATATTCCAATAGCTATCTATCCACTTCTTAGCACCTAAAAGTCTTCCCTTTTTCGTAAACTTTTGTGCGTCATATAGTACATGATTTTCGGTGCCTCTATAGCAAACATATCCCGCTTCTAAACAAGCTGTAAAATAGTCTTTGTTTATTTGATTACGAGGAAACACAATGGACTTCATAGGCGCAGTATAGCCGTCACTGATTGTTTTCGTTGCATGTAAATCCGCACAAAAGGCAGCTTTCGTTTGGCCCTTCTCCAAGCAATAAAAATGAGAAAAGGTATGACTTCCTATTTCCTGATGTGGTGTACGTTTAATTTCCTCAATTAATGATTTACCAAAATGCAGGAGATCCTCTTGTTCATTGTCGCCTACTTTTGCTAGCTGTGTATGTGCTGCAAAGCGCATATTTTCATATTTCACAGGGATACCTCGCAAATAATGAGCCATTTCTGCCTTTGATTCAGCAAACAATAATCCAACTGTAGCCCAAGTTGCATGGATGTCATATTGCTCAAATAACGCTAGTATCCTGGGCAAGGCTTTACGGACACCATATAGGTTTTTATTGTATTGGCCATAACGAAATACGTCATGGACACCCCAATTCAGCTCAAAATCTAATGAAATAACGAGACCCCCACCATTCATGTTGCTACTTCCTCCATTTTTGCACACCTAGTAAAAGTGCACGTATTTTTGATTGGATAATGTAGCCTGAGTAAACATGAACAACCTGGCCACCAAAGCTTAATTTAAAGGCTCGTACATTTCGATTGTCCGTTAATTCTCCCATATCATATAAGACAAAACCTTGCTCCTTTAGGTGTAGCAGGTTATGCCAAATTAAAAACCGATTTGCATAACGGAAAGGACGTTTTAATTGTGCAGGCAATGCGGTTGCATGACATGTTGCCTCGAAATAAGACATCGCTTTTTTCTCATGCACAATATCTAATCGATAACATAATGTCTGTCCACAAAAACTCTGGATCTCCGATAATAATAAGGCACCCTGTTCATTGAGGAGCAGAATGGTTTCCATTTGCGACTTGCCGATTGCTTCAATTTTTTTTCTTTTGGCAAATTGATTGTAAAATTGCTGAAAGGCTTTCAAATTTTCTATGGATGGCTCTTTATACAAAATGACTTGATAGGATTCTTTTTGGGCACGTCGTAAGATTTTACGATTACCTTCAGACAGTGCTAAATATAATGAAAGCTCATGTTCTTGCAAATAAATGTGAATCGTTTCGCTTTTTACAAGCTTCCGACTTGGTACTAATGAATGCGTATAGC
The DNA here is from genome assembly GCF_027557635.1 of Lysinibacillus sp. JK80. Taxonomy (NCBI): domain Bacteria; kingdom Bacillati; phylum Bacillota; class Bacilli; order Caryophanales; family Bacillaceae; genus Lysinibacillus; species Lysinibacillus sp. JK80. The sequence continues at coordinate 3,622,065 of NZ_CP058997.1, forward strand.
CTACAACTTTCATAGACTTTCGAAAATTGGCTGGCTTTTCGAGAAAATAAAAATGCTGCATTGCGATATTCCATCGCTTACTTTTAATGGACAGAATGTACATCGCCCCCACTCTCTGTATATTTTTCTACACGGTGTCGCTCAAAACGAGCAAGTTTATAATGTTTCATTCGAGAAATAGGTTTATAGCCTAGTTGAACTAAGCGCTTGCGCTTGCGCCATTGCCAAAAACTTACCGATACCCACAATGTTTGTGCTGGTTTTATTTTCCGTAAAAAAGCTGTAATAATGTCGATTTGTTTGAAAACATCATAGGCTAAAAAATAGGTTTGCTTCGGTAAGGCTTCTACAATTTGCATTGAATCCACTCGCCAGTTTGTGGCATGTAATGCAAACGCCAGCTTATTCGTTTCCGCAAAGGAGTCTTTATAAATCGTATAGCCCTTATAAAGGAGGGCCATGACTTCTTCCTGATCAAGTTGCATCGCTTCCTGAATCGACATTTCTTCAAATAAGTTTCCGACAGGTTGCTGTGGTGATACGTCATCTGATGGGGATAATTCATACAGCTCCACTTGTTTCAAACGAATAAATTTTTCTACGAATTGTTGTCCATATTCTAGCCAATCTTTTACCTTTCCATACTTTACTAAATATCGTAAATGGCCCAGTGTGTTACGCTTCCAATCTACGACTCGTTGGTTCCCTTTCATAAATTCTTTGAGCCTTTGCTTTAACGATAAAAAACCTGCCAGTAGATTTGTACGTTTCGTACCGCTGCTAGCAAGCATCTGTCTTGTAAAATCAATGTCTGAGCGCCAATCAAATTTATAAGACTCATAGCCTATGCTCATATCATATAAGCGATAGTTAGCAGTAAACGTTCGCTGGATGGCTTCCTGAGTGACTATCCGACCAGCACCAAATAAATTAAAAGTTGGCTCATGTGCAAGGGCATATGTTACATAGCGGCCACGACAGTATAATCCATAGGTAAAAGCAATCCACTGGTTTTCAAAGACAAGTGCATCGACCTCTACCTGTAACGCCTCACCTTTAAGCATCGTTAAACGCTCAAAAAAATCTCTTTTCTTGCCTTTTGTAAAGCCACTTGTATCTAGTTTTTTTGCCCAACGTCGATCAAATAACCGAAACATTTGCCAAAGCTCATCCTGTGAAGCCTCACGTCTTTCTAAGGAGCCTAAATTTCTTAGTTTTCGTTCTCGTCGATCAACGCCATGCATTTTTCGACGTTGATTGAAATGGCGATGAAAATCAATTTCCGAAAAAGCAAGATAGGGTGTCACAACTCGGAACAGGCTTGTACGTAATTGTCTTTCTACAAAGTATTGCTCTAAGATCTTAGTAGACACCTTGCTTTCTAATAACCCATGCAAGGAAAAAAGAATATGCCGATGCTTTTTAATGAGCTCATCAAAAACAAAGGTTGTAACTTGCTGTAACCATTCCTTTTTAGCCACAACCCCTGTATAATTGGCGATGTTTTCTCCCGCAAAAGCATACACCCTTACCCCCCAACGAATAGACACTGTAAAAGGAAAAAAGGCCCTAATTGTCCCCTCATGTTCAATGGCGTAAAGCTCTACACGCACTTTCCGTCCTACAATTTGCCACCAATTATAAAACCAAGCAAATTCTATAAATGGATTATCATTGTTCTCTTCTTCTAAAATGGCATCCCAAATTTCCTTGTACCACATAAGCTCATCATCAGTTCTAATGCGAATTAATTGCAATTTAATCCCCTTTCTTCACTAGTTCTGAAACAGCCTGTTGATAAACCATTAATGTTTTTTGATACATGGGGATGAAGGTGAAGTACTGTAAATAACGCTGCTCACTTGCCGTCCCCATTTCCCCTCTTAAAGGAGCATCCATTAATAATTGATGCAGCCTCTTCTTCAATAATTCATTATTCTCTCGCTCCACTAAAAACCCATTGTCACGATCAATAATAAGCTCTTTCACACCCCCTACATTTGTTGCAATAATAGGAAGTCCTACACGCATCGCTTCAATAATCGAAATCGGCAAGCCTTCCCAATCTGATAACAGAACAAATAGGTGGCCTTTCTCAAGATAAGAATGAACGTCTAATTGATTACCTAAAAATGTTACACGATTGGATAATCGATTTTGTTCAACGAAATGTTCTAGAGCTGGACGCAGAGAACCATCTCCAATCAATTGAAGGTGCCAAGGGATATCTGTCAGTTCCGCTAAAGTCTTTAACAGGACATCTTGTCTTTTAGGCACTTCAAAACGAGCAACCATGACAATGACTGGCTGCTCCATGCATATCTTTTCAGTTGTCTTATTTCTCTCGATAGGGTCAATGCCGTTGTGAATAGTCAGCAATTTATGAGCAGGAGCGACCTTTTTCATTAGTGCTAGTTCCCGATCATATTCAGACACTGTAATAATTTTTGTCGTAAATGGCTGAATTGATCTTTCCATCCGTTGATAGAATAGCTTTTTCTTGTAAGGAACACCTTCTGTAAAGCTCCAGCTATGTGCCGTAAAAATAGTTGGAATTTGTAACAACCTACCAACTATGCGACCAATCACACCAGCCTTAGAGGAGTGGGTGGCTATAACATCTGGTTGTAGATGTTTGAAAACGGCTCTTAATTGCCAAAATGCTTGAAAATCTTTCGCTAGATGAATAGCCCGTTGAAGAGCAGATATACTGATAACAGGGATTTTATGCTCTTGTAAGTGCCACAGTGATGGTTGGTAGGAGCCCGTCACTACTGTGACATCATGCCCATCCTGTTTTAAGTGGATAGCAAGTGCCTCCACATGTTTTTGCGCACCTCCAACTTTATCCATTCGTGTAATAAGCTGAACGATCTTCAGTATGGCCACTCCTTATTTTTTAATAAGCACCTGTGCGTGCAACAACAACATAAATTGTCTTCAACAAAATTTGGACATCCAACCAAAAGGAATAATGATCAACGTATTCAATGTCATATGATATTTTTTGTCCATGTGAAATATTCGACCTACCATTAATTTGAGCGAGGCCTGTTAATCCTGGCTTTACCTCCAAACGCCGAGCCTGTAAGGAATTATATGCATTTGTGATCGTTGGTACTTCAGGACGTGGACCTACAATGCTCATATCACCTTTTAACACATTTAAAAGTTGTGGAATTTCATCAATACTGAGTTTTCGAAGAATAGCGCCCACTTTTGTGATGCGTGTATCTTGCTCTGTTTTAAAATAATAATCATCAGGGATACCATCAGCACAAATAGTCGGCATATTGACTGGAACTGCCTGAATACACATTGTTCGTAGCTTCCAAATCACAAAGCGGTGATGATCGAGGCCAGTTCGGATTTGTTTAAAAAAAATGGGGCGACCTGTCGTTATGAGTAAAATGAGGAATATAGCTAGCATTAGAGGAATTGTTATAAAAAGCAAAAATAATGCCCCAATAATATCGAATATTCTTTTGCCGTACTGACCATAGAATGTGAGATTCTGAGCTGTCTGAACGTGCAATACATCATCCTTTGCATTTTTTTAGCACTTAACTCTATATATTCATTTTGAACATTTCTAGAACTATTTTAGAAAAAGTGCTTATTTTATGAAAAAAAGAGTTATATCAGCGTTACTTGCTGAATAACTCTTGCTGTCTTATTATATGCTTGCTTCAAAAATTTGAACATCACATTCAATTACAACATTACCTTTTAATGCTTTACTGATCATACATGTTTGTTCAGCCTTGTGTGCTAAGCGTAGAAGTCTTTTTTCAAGATGTTCTGTTAGCTCTTGCACAATAATAGTCGGTTTATGGACAATTTTTTCATACGTAAAAATGCCATTTTCTACACTAACAAATCCATGGGCCTGCATGGATAATTCCAGTACATCTATTTCTGACCTTTCGAATAAAGCAGCTAGTGTAATTAAATAACAGGTTGCAGCTGCCCCTAAAAGCATTTCATCTGGATTTGTACCAATGCCAGGTCCATTCATTTCCCGAGGAATAGAAATTTGTGTTTGCAAATTACTAGCTTGGATATTTCCTGTACCGTTTCTTCCTTCTGACCAAGTTAAGTCCATTGTAAATTTATGCTGAACCATTCTAGATCCTCCTTTATTTGTAAAGCGAAGAAAAATGCCCGCTTACAAACGTAAGACGAGCATTCCATTTATTCAACTGTTACTGTATTTTTTTCTGTGTCAATATGACGACCTTTCTTAGTCACGGTTTGGTACTCTGCAAGACGAGCGGTCGTACGCCAATAGTGATAGACAAGTCGATCAATCCACAGCAAAGTCTCCACTTTCGATACAGCTGTCTCTAACTCTACCACATTTTCAACAGTGTGCTCAAAGTATGCGTTTCGTTTATCACGACGCACCGTAGCCATTTCAGAGGAAGTAACCTCAAGCAAGGTAGCAATCTCAGGTAGACGTTCATCCTCATCAATGATTAGTAGTACTTTTTCCAATACCTCTAACCACTTTTGGGTTAATGTCTCCTGTAATTGAAAGGCATTTGGATGTTGCTCACGTAATGCCTTTGACAAACGATATAAGTGGTCTAAAGCATGTAAAAGGGCAATATGCTTATACCTTTCTTTTTGAGAGGAAGATTGGATAGCATCCATAAATAAACGTGTTTTTTCGATTGCCTCATCTATTTGAGCCAATCTACTGTCTGTTTCAGCTGTGCGTTTTTTTCCTTGAATAAGGGAAACGAGTACTGTCGTCATTTCCTTAGTAATATCTTGCAATGTATTAAAGGATACCTCTACAGCAACTCCAGGTAGTTTGGCAACACTACTATCTAAATTACGAGTTAAATAATTTCCTTTTTCAGGTATCATTTTTTCAATGGCCTTTGCAAAAGGACGAACAAATGGCACAAAGAGTATCGCGCCAATCACACTAAATAATGTATGAAAAACAGCAATGCCGAGTGTTTCATCAAAGCTACCATTGATGGATTTCGTGACAAACTCTGTAAGAGCAAACATAAACCTTGCACCCAATGTCACTAGTATAGCAGTGACTACATTGAACATTACATGTGTCACAGCTGTTCGTTTTGCAGCTGTTGATGCACCAATCGCAGCAAATAACGCTGTAGCTGTCGTCCCGATATTTTGACCAATGACTAAATAAGCAGCCTGTTCAAAATCAATAGCACCTGCATATAAAGCTGTTAAAGTGGCTGCTATTGCAGCACTAGAAGCCTGCATAATAACCGTCATGATAAGACCCAAAACAATTAAAATTAGCTTGCCACTAATAGAATTTGCACTAAATGCATCGAATGGAATTTTATCTTGTACCGCAGCCATTCCTCCCTGAAGAACATCAATACCTAAAAATAATAAGCCAAAACCAGTCACTAGCCCTCCAATTGCTTTGTAATCACGTGGTGCGAGCAATTGGACAAATACACCAAGTGCAATAAAAGGTAGTGACATTGTCTGCATATTGATCTTAAAGCCGATTAATGAAATAATCCAACCAGTACTCGTACTCCCGATATTGGCGCCAATAATAACGCCAATCGATTGGACAAATGTAAGAAGTCCAGCACTGACAAAACCTATCGTAATCAAGGTCGTGGCCGTAGAGGATTGTACAAGCATTGTCATAAATGTACCAGATAGTACCGAGCTAATGGTCCCACCTGTAAAACGATTGAGCCATTTTTTCAAGGCATCTCCTGCCAATTCCTTTAAACCGTTTGTTAGCATCGTCATTCCAAGTAAAAATAAACCTATGCCCCCAAGCACATTGATCAACCTATCAACACTCCCTACTAAAATTGTATCTCTATTAAGAAAGCTCCTTTTTAAAGGAGTTTTATTCCCCAAACATTCTTAATAGTACCATTATTAATTTTGAGAAAATAGGGATATTTCCCTGCATTGTACAAAATCATCCATTATTTTACGAAAAACAATGTGATAATTTTTATGGTAGAATAGAATAAATAATTCTTTAGGAGATTTTCAAAATGATTTTAACAAAGCAAGAAGCAATACAAGCACTTAAAAAGAACAAATTCATCGGTTTTACTATTACAACGGGTAATATTATTATGAAAAAGATTAATAAAACCGAGTATAATATTTTTGTTTTCGAAGAAGGAAGAGAAAAACCATTACGCTATGTAGGCTCTATCATGAACGTGATGGCGACAATGAGCGATAAAGCTTCAAAAAAAGATTTTGTGATTGTTGAACAACTACCAGCAGGAAACAGCGCTAAAGAAACTCAATCTTCTGAACAAGAAGCAACGACAGAGGAAAAAGTAGCACCAAATGAAGAAAAGCCTTTAGTTGAAGGACAAGAAGAAAGCCGTGCGATTGCTGGCTATGAAGGCTTATATGAAATGACGGCAAGTGGTCGAATTATTACAGTAAGAGAAAACCGCCCATTGGCTCGCTGTAATGATGAATATGGCTTCCATATTGCGCAATTAACAAAGGACGGCAAAGCATCTAGCCATAATGTCTTTGAACTTTGGAAACAGACATTCCCAGAGCTGGAGCACACTCTTTTCAAAGGTGCCTTAAAAGCCAAGTATGGTACAGGCTGTAAGCTAATTGATAAACCTGGTATTCATTTTTAATGAAACACCCTCAGCAAATATGCTGAGGGTGTTGTTATTTACATATCGTATATTTTTTGCCACTTGAAAATCTTTATTATATTAATTTTAGCTACTTTATGGAAGCCTGCCTGCATGAGCTTTCTTCGTCTGGTTCTCTTATACCAAGGGACTATTGTACAGGCTGCTCTCCCTTCCCGCTGCACATCTGCAACGATCTCCTCTAGTCGCAAGCTATCATATTCTTTTATAAACGACATATTGTCTGACAGCTCATAGGAATAGTTAACCGTTTCTTCGGCTACCGTTTGATCGTGTCGCTTATAGATGACATGATCGCTATCTGCAAAGAGTCGATAGCCCTTATAGAAATCTGTAACATTTTTCTCTCGATCCTTCGTTGTCATGATGTCTTTCATTGATAATTCTTGAAATCTCACATTTCCGTTACTCTGTTGTTGCTTTGCAATATAAACATCTAAAATATGAATGGCTAGCATTCGTTGGAACATTTTTGTAAAAGCTCTTAGCCAATCTTTCGTGCTTGCATGCTTCAGAAAATAACGCAGTTCTCCTAATCGGTCTCGCTTCAATTTTACTAGCTGATGATTATTCGTTAATAGCCCTTTTAGGCGATTACGTATGACCATACATAATCGAATACTACGCTCTTTAACTCCCTTTGTACTCATCACAAATTTCCTAGTAAAATCAATATGTGTATACCATTCAAACTTATATGGCTCATAGCCACTTCCTAAGTCATAATAACGATAGCCAGCTTGATGTGCTTTTAGCATATTCTCTTTTTCAATGAGGCGTCCTGGACCAAATAGATTAAAATCTGGCTCATGGCCCATTGCCTGACAAAAATTGCGCTCTCTACAGCATAGGTCAATTGTAAAAGCAATCCACTGTCCTTCAAATTGTAAGCTATCGACTTCTACGCGAAGCTCCTTACTGTTGGTTTTAGCTAGCTGCTCATAAAATAGACGAGTTTGCTTCTCGGTAAAGCCACTTTTATCAATTTTCTTTTGCCATCTTCTCTTGAATAACGTAAACATGTCTTGTAGATGATTGTGATTCACTTCCTGAAAGACGACATGACCAAGAGACTTTAATTTATTTTCACGCCGTTTAAGGCTTTTGAATTTCTTACGATGCTTCTTTAGAAATGTTTCCATAGGAATGGTGTGGAAATCAATATAAGATGTGACAGTTCGAAAAATCGAATGAGGCATCTGATATTCAATCGCATATTTTTCTAATTCTTGAGAGGTATTTTTACTTTCTAATAATCCATGTAACACGATTAAATAACGCTTATATTTTCGTGAAAACTCCTTCAAAAGAAACGTAATGGAAGGTTCTAACCACTCCTTATCAGCAATCACTTCCATATAGGTCGCAAAACCTTGTCCTAAAAAGCTGAAATAATGGATTGTACCAAATCGTACAGAATGCACTAACGGAAAAAAGGCCACTGCTATACCTTGATGCTCCACTATGTAAATTTTGACATTGTCATGAATCCCGAGCGTTGTCCACCAAGTTGAAATCCATTCATACTCAATAAAAGGGTTATTATTATACTCTTTTTCAAGAATCTCTGACCAAATGCTCCGATAGGGCTCTAACTCTTCGATAGTCGTTATGAGTTTATAAGCTAGCAATGAACTAAATCGCTCCTTTTCATGTGATCATCGCCATACATTTAGTAGCCACTATATTCCTAGCAAGAAAGTATTAGAACATTACACCAACGTAAAAACCCCTCCTTATTAAAAAGGAAGGGCTTCGTTTCATTTACACGTTTACAAGTGATACCTCATCTTTTGTCACTGCATTGGCCATATGTGCTGTCGCCACAAAGCTTAGTGTCATACCAGGCCCAATGGTTGCGCCTGGGCCAGGATACGTTTCCCCCATGATAGACGCTGAACAATTGCCAGAAGCATACAACCCCTCAATGGGCTCGCCATTCTCCTTTATTACACGAGCATATTCGTCTACTACGAGGCCACCTTTTGTGCCGATGTCTCCAGGATATAGACGCAATGCATAGAATGGTGCTTTCTTGATTTCTGCTAAATTTGGATTTGGTAGTGTCGGGTCCCCGTAGTAATTATCGTAGGCACTACCTCCTCGATAAAAATCATCATCATGTCCGTTCCGGGCAAAGTCATTAAAACGATTCACCGTTGCTACTAGGTTCTCCGCTGGCACTTCCATTTGTTTGGCAAGCTCTTCAATTGTTTCCGCACTTTTTGCAACTCCATGCTCAAACCAACTTTTCGGGAATGCCTGTCCTGGGAACAATCCTGTAAAAATATAACGGCTTTTAGCTGAAGCATCAATTAATATCCAGGAAGGAACTGCCTGCTGTGTGACCTCTTGATGCTTATACATCGTATCCACGAATTCATGATATGGAGCCGCTTCATTGACAAAACGTTGCCCTGCACTATCCACTACAATCATATTGGGCACGCCACGATCTGCCACAAGGAAGAATGGATGTCCTTGTGGATCAATAACAGAAGGCGCTCCCCATACTTTATCCATTAAATCCAACGTTGCACCAATTTTTACGCCAGGTTCAAGGATGTCACCTGTTTGACCTTCTGGAGAAGAAGTCCATGCAGCATTCGTAGGACTTGGTAAATACTTTTCACGAAGTGTCTGATTATGTGAGAAGCCACCTGATGACAGAACAACACCTTTCTTTGCCTCAATTTTAAGCTCTTGTCCATCTCGTTCCACAATAATTCCAATTACTCTTCCTTTGCCCATAATGAAATCTTTAAAGGCCGTTGATAGCCAAAGCTCACCATTTGCTTCTGCAAGGGAGAGGCGTAAACGTGCAATTAAAGCTTCTCCTAAGGCTACTGGATCGCTCTTAGTCACCTTTGACTTGACTAAACGCGCCCCTAATTTCAATGCAGTAGTTTTACCTTTTAGCGTCCGGGTAATCATATTCACTTTATGAAACTCGTAGCTATTCATCGTGAAGCCTTTTGTTGATAGAGTTGCACGACGCATAGAATTTGCTAAGGAGCCCATTTTTGTTAAATCGAAAATAAGTGGTTCAATGGAGCGTCCCTGTGACAACCCACCTGGTTTTTCTGGATAATAATCCGAGTAGCCTTTTGCATATTGGAAGCGCATATGCTTTGTTTTATTGTATAAAAAGCGTAACATTTCAGGCCCTCTCGTAATATAAGTTTCCTTTAGCTCTTCTGGCACACGATCACCGATTGTTGAATCTAGATATTGGCGTGCAAGTTCATGTGTATCTGGGACACCTGCACCTTTAATGATATGATTATTAGGAATCCATAAAGCACCACCTGAAATAGCAGAAGCACCACCATAGCGATCTGTTTTTTCTATCACTAATGATTTCATTCCTTGTAACTTTGCTGTTAAACCTGCTGTCAATCCCGCTGCACCAGAGCCTACTACTACTACATCATAACTAGCATCCCATTTCATTCAACCATTCCTCCCTATATGAGCTAAATCGATGAATCTGTCCTTTCTATTAAAAAGTATAGAATTAAACCAATATTCAGTCAATTTAAACCATTCCCTATTTTTCCACAAAAAAAGGAGCATACTCACTCGATTTAAGGGTTTAGAATCAACTTTATACAGTTATCTTCCCGTCCACAAAATATTTCATAGGCTACTTGCTTCTTCTAATGGCAATTGATATGTAATGGTACGATACATTAAAAGGCAAGAGGACACGGTCACCCTTTTTCACTTTTGTCACATGCTCTTACCTATTACATAATTCTTATGTGACAGAATAGCGCCTTGGTAAATATGCAAATCAGTTCCACGAAGAGCAGTAGAAGTGATTTTCACAATAATATCGTCCTTCTTTTAACAGTTGGACCCTCTAATATCTTTATTTCCATGATAGGTTATAGCCTTCACGACAACACTCCCTTTGCATAGTATCATCACAACAAGCATATATTTTCGACTCTATTCTTTCCTTCGCTAACCTGCAGTATGCACATCTTTATCATGATCGTTTTTATGCAGGCAATTCAATGTCAAGCATATTCATTTCTACTTAGCATATAGTTTGAAAAAGGCATTAAGTTGATGATAGGGCGGAGGAATTTTACAGGTGAGTGCAATGATACTTGGCGGTTTTCTATTTTTCAGTGTGAGCATTGGGGGCGCGATTGCCTGGATTTTCTCTAAGCTATTTCAGCATACGACACAGGGGTTATCATTATTGTGCGGAGGTTTTTTAGTAGGCTTGCTTGTGCTAGATATCATCCCTTCTTCCTTTCAAATCTATCAATCATTTGGGATTATATTAGGTATTTTTATTGGTTATTTCATCTTCCAACTACTAGATACCTTATTTCATGCTTCTCATGCACAGAATCCCTCTGTCTCTCTATTAACACTAGCTATGATTATCCATACAATACCTATTAGTCTCACTGTTGGAAATTTACTTGGAAATGCTGCATTAAGTATTTCTCTCACAGCCTCCATTATTCTTCATCATGTTCCAGAGGGATTTGCATTATCTACTGCACTCATCTCTCAAGGTGAAAGGCTTTGGAGACTTTTCATTTATTTCTTCATCTTCTCTATTTTCTTTAGTATTTTCATCTGGTTTGGTCAGTATTGGGCTTTACCAGACAAAGCACAAGGGATCTTAATGGGCATTTCGATAGGATTGATTGCTACAGCTAGTATTTCTGAATTCATTTTGCATCAGCTACAGAAAGTCTCATTTAAAGCATTTTTTATGTATCTCTTTCTAGGTTATTTCCTAAGCTATATTTTCCATATACTTGTTGAATAACAAAGGGATGTCTCCGCGCATGAGACATCCCTTTCCTTTTTTATTCTTCTTCACTAACTAGCATTAAAGTAAGCGTTAAAATTTTAGAAACCTCTGCCCGAGTAAGATTACCTTTTGGGTTAAACTTACCATTCGTACCATTTAAAATACCTAGATGTTGCAATAGACCGATAGCCTCTACTGTTTCTTGACGCATTTGATTTTTATCTGTGAATGAATTGTTTTTGCTCACTTGCGCAACATTCACTTCCATACCTTCTAAATACCTAGCAGTAATATAGGCCATTTCCTCTCGTGTAACGGGCTTTTTCGGCTCAAATTTTTCACCATTGAAAATATCGATTAATCCATACTCCTCAAGAATCGCTACCTCCTTAGCACCCCAGAAACCACTAAGATCAGTATAAGAAGCAGGACCCTCATAATCTTCATTCACATTTAAGCCAGATGCACGGAAAATAATAGCCGCCAGTTCTCCACGCGTCACTTGTCCATTTGGATTAAACATAGTAGCCGTTGTCCCATTAATGATATTTGTTTGATATAGTAACTGAATATAGCTTTCAGCCCAATGACCAATAGCATCCTTGAAATATCCACCTGCTTTTAACTCAACGTCGGCACGAGCAAATACCTGTACCATATCATTTAAATCCTCTGTACTAACTGCTTCCCATTTGCCAGCTGTATATACCTCACTCTTATAGCCATTACTAGTTTGTGTAATTTTTATTTGAATCGCAGGCCCAAATAACTTCTTTAGTTCTTCATAGTTTTCCTTAAACTCTTTTTCTCCCTCAGGATAGAGGTTTGTACCATCTTTGTACGATTGAAGAATCGCCTCTAATGAAATTTTCACTGTAATACTATTTTTTGTTGTAACAATCGACACTTCGTTATTTTCAAAGCCTATTTTAGATAACAAAAGCATTTTATAAATATCTTGATAGGGCATGGCTTGTAACTGACTAGTGGCTGCAACATTCTGCTTTGAATGGATTATATTTGCCACATTTACTACATCCTGGGCATACACCTGTCCACCAACCCCTGTAAAACATGCAATCACCAGCTAACATTATTTTCTTCACTGTTTTTCCCCCTTCAATTCATAGATTCAGTGTACTAAAACAACAGTTTATAAATCTATAAAAATATGGGAATTAAACAATAATTATATAAAAGACCCATTTTTAACACATTATAATTTTCCTATTTTACGTTTGAGTTTGAAACTAGTTTAACAGAAAGACAAATTACTTAATGCTATCTACAACAATTACATATGTAATTAGATATATCTCTCAAATGAGGGCAGCTTAAAGGCTGTTCTTTGTTATATTTCTTTAACAGCGAGTACATACTTGGAAAGAAACTTCTTTCAATATACTTTATATTTATATAATGTTAGAGGCTTTCATTTGATTTTTATTCAACGGTAGAAGTAGTATGGAATTGTAACGAAGGATTGATCTACATATCCACACTATTATATTGATGTAACAATTTCAAAGGAGGAATTTCGATGAATTATCAAAACATTACGGTTGCAGGTAGTGGTGTATTAGGAAGCCAAATTGCTTATCAATCTGCTTTCAAAGGCTTTAATGTAACAGTGTATGACATTAACGATGAGGCGTTAAAAAATGCACAGGATCGTATTACAAAATTAAAACCATTTTATCAACAAGATTTAGGTGCTACACAAGAAGAAGTGGATGCAGCCTATGCACGTCTTACTTTTAATAGTGACTTGGCGCAAGCCGTTGCCAATGCTGATCTTGTTATAGAAGCAATCCCTGAAGTTGTGAGCATCAAAACAGAATTTTACACGAATCTTGGAAAAGTAGCACCAGCAAAAACAATTTTTGCAACAAACTCGTCTACTTTACTACCAAGCCAATTTGCTGAAGCAACTGGCCGTCCTGAAAAATTTTTAGCTCTTCACTTTGCTAATACAATTTGGAAAAACAATACTGCGGAAATTATGAAACACCCTGGTACAGATATGAAAGTATTTGATGAAGTGATTGAATTTGCACGCGCCATTGGCATGGTACCACTACCATTGCATAAAGAGCAACCTGGCTATATTTTAAACTCATTACTAGTTCCGTTTTTAGATGCAGCTGAATCTTTACTTGTAAAAGAAGTGGCCGATCCAGAAACAATTGATAAAACATGGATGATTGGTACAGGCGCTCCACTTGGACCATTTGCTATTCTAGACATCGTTGGCATTAACACTGCCTATAACATTGTGGAAGCGAAAGCAACTGCCACTGGTGATGAAAACATGAAAAAATTAGCTAACCTCTTAAAAACAGAGTACATCGAAAAAGGGAAATTGGGCCGCGCAACAGGTGAAGGCTTCTACACATATCCAAATCCAAGCTTTGCAAAACCAGATTTCTTAAAGGGTTAATGATTAAAAAGAGCAATTGTCCTTCTTAAAAGGGCATTGCTCTTTTTTTTATCATACAAAAAAATTCCAAAAACTAGGTGTGTTTTCAAATTCTTTCTTTGTCAGCTTTTCAATAATTTTCAGCTTAATCTCCTGCTCCAAGTCTTCTCTATCCTGGTAACTTGTTTGATGAAGACACTGCTTAATTTTTGGCGTAAAATTTTCAATAATTATTAGCATCTCCTCATTCATATTGTTCTGCATTGACTAAATCTCCTCCTTTCTAATAATATGATGAAGCTTCTTTAAAGCCTTTCGATGCAGGTTGGATATATTCTGTGGTGTTGTTTGTAATGTTTCAGCGATTACTTTTATAGAATAGTCTTTGACATAAATCATTTCTAAAATTTGCAGTTGCTTGTCTGTTAATTTTTGCAAGCCTTTAAAGAGCTGTTCATTTTCAATTTTTTCTAATAATCCTTCTTCTTCGCTCTCTTCGTCTCTTATACCGTCGTCCATTAGACCACTATCTGCGACTAATAAAAAGCGATTTTGCAATCTTCTCTTTTTTTTATCGAAATCCAAGCTAAAGAAATAAATTAAATTGCTGATATATTTTATTTTCTGTACCCTTTGATAATGAGCTTGAAATGTTTCATCAACCATTTTCAAATTACAATCATTGGGATATAAGATTGCATGTTGTACCAAATAAAGATTTTGGGCATCTGCCAAAAAACTCCTGATAATTGGGTTTTTAACCTGTTCTCTATTTCTGTAAAAAAACTCTTCTATTATTTTGTACTCATTACACATTCGCATCACTCCTATATATTCGCCTTCTTGTTCATTAAAGTGAATATTATATATCTATTATAAACCAAAAACAGAACAAATGTTCCCTAATTTATTCATTCATATTGATTTTATTAATCGTACGTTCACTTTTCATAACTGTAAGCATCACAATAATGAGGGAGGAAGATGTTATGATACCAATTGAAACTATACAAATGTGGGTTCACCTAATAGGTAATTCAGGTTTCCCTATTGCCATTACCATCTATCTCTTTATGCGTTTTGAGAAGAAAATAGAAAATTTGGAAGCGATCATCTTGAAATTGTTAGATAAAAGGGAAAATTAATAAGCCTATAAAAAAATATACGGCAGCATCCTTTAAAAAGGATGCTGCCGTGTGACTTAAAGATGCTTCTGCATACCATATATGTAAGAACAAATATGTAGATGGGGGGATTTTATGGAGCTTATATTGACCATTTTTCTCATGCTAGATATTCCCTACAATTACTTTCACCATTCATTCCCCATTATGATTGAATACTTGGGGAATCTTGGATTTTGGCTGGCACTCCCATTATCGGTCCTTACTATCTTGCTAAGTCTATGGTTACTTATAAAAAAAGTGGGCATTGTTAGCTCTTTACTTATTCTTTTTATTACGGGGATTCTTTTATTCCTTGCTTTAATTTCATTGTTCCATTGTTACTCATCCTAATAAATTGAAGCCTTTGAAGATGGAATACTTCAAAGGCTTTTTAGCATTTTTAGAAATACAGCACCATATAATCCTCATCAAAATATTGCTGCCCTATTTTTAAGGCGTTTCGTTCTGTTCCAAAAACGTGAAAACCTAACGATTTGTATAATCCTTTTGCTGATTCATTGGAAGAAACAACTGTTAAATTAATTTGCTCGACATCTACTAGTGTCTTTGCTTGATTGATGATCTCTACCATTAGTTGTTTTCCTATGCCCAATCCCCGTTTTTTTGAAGAAACATAAACGGCAAAAATACTCGCTTTATGCTTTAGCTTCATTTTATTTGCTTGCACCAATGTCGCCACACCGAGTAAATCCTCCTGGTCAAATGCCCCAAACGTAAATGTTCCCTGTCCTTCGAGCCTACTTGCAAACGACTCAATTGACAAATCCTTTTCTTCCTCGAAGCTAGCGCCAAAAGCTTCTGGATTTGTTTGCAATCCCTCTAATCTTAAATCTCTATATACCTCAGCATCTGCAGCTGTTAATTGTCTAATTTCCATGCCTTTTCCTCCTATCATACTTTTCCTATTTATCGGCCATAACGATTGGCATTTGATGTACTTTTCCAACAGTAATCCTTAAAATGGAAATAAGGGAGCTGAAAATCTATGGAATCTACTAATATGTCAAAACACTTTCTTACATTACAGGCACAACGAGCACACTATCTACCAGCTATTCATTCACTTTTACAGGAAGAACTATGGCGAGTAACACGCGAGGGAAAATGGTCCATTGGTGAACACTTTTATCACCTTTATTTGATTCTCAAAATGCTCCACACAGCAACCAAATATTCTTTATTCCTTACGCCTATCGCTAAAATGCGAAGAAACAAGCCATTCTCTACTGAAATACATGATATTTATGAAGAATATCAATCCAAAAAAGGACATGGAATGCGAGCACCCAGTATTTTGATTCCACCTAAGAAAATACGCTTTGTATTAAACAGTTATGATATCGAGCAATTACTTATCAACGAGACACTTGCTTTGCAAAAGTTAGTACAAAATATAGACGAGGATGTTGCAGGGCATATTGTTTTTCCTGATCCCATTGCGCATTATCCTAATCTCATTCAAGCTATTCAGTTGTTGGCTATTCATGAGAGGCATCACTTTAATAGGATGGAAGGGCTTTTAGGAGGAAAGAATTTGAAAGGTACAATTAAAGAAATCAAATAGAGCCAATTTGATTTTATGCCCATCAAAACTGGCTCTGGATTTTTCAGTATAGCAACTTTGTCATGGAAAAATTTTATTAGGAAACGCTACGAGCTCTTTGTTCTAGAACTACACTTAAAATTCCAAACAATAACAGCAACAACACACCCATTAACGTAATATTTGACCATTGTAACCGTGTATCGAATAGCTGAAAAAAGAAGGTGAATACAGGAATAAAACACAATGACATCATGACTAAAAATACTTCACAATATTGAATACCCTTCTGTAATAAATACATTGGTATTAACACACCGATGACGGTCATCAATAAAATCCAATCAATGTTTTCAAGCAAATAAGTAAACATGACATCATATGTAGCGATAAATGAAAGCAAAATGATACCATAAAATCTTTTTGATAATATCATCGAGCTTGTCCATCCTAATTGACTGAGCTGCTTAGAATAGACTGTACATAATACTGCACCAAGTCTAGACTATTTAATTTTCCTTCAACAAAAAAATCCGTAAAGGTCAATATGAATCTGACATTTACGAATTTTTTATCACTATTACTTATTATGGGCTTATTAACGTTTACAGCAGCATACGTAAAAACTTTTCAAAATGCACGCCAGCCTCACGAGGTACTTGCTCCTTCGAAGTAGCTTCAATTGCAGCGGCTAAAAATGTTTCTGCCAGTGTCATTGACTCCATTAAATCTTGTCCGCGCATCATGCCGCCCATTATGATGGATGCGAAGAGGTCGCCTGTGCCTGAATAGCTCTCACCATTATAGTTGCGGATATTATGAAAAGACCGCTCAGAATCGACAAACATATTGCCAACATAACGCTTGTCCGTATCCCCTACTGGTGGATTCAAACCCGTAATAATGACGTTTGCTCCAGTTGCTTGCTGTAACTGCTGACCTGCTTCCTTAAGGGCATGAATATAATCTGTATCATTTTGATAGCTCAATAGCCTTTCATAGGATAAACCTGTAAGCAAGCAACATTCCGTAACATTTGGCGTAATAATATCAGCACACTTTACTAACGCTTTCATACGATCAAGCAATTCACCAGTAAACATCTTATAGACCTCACCATGATCGCCCATTACTGGATCGACAAGCAACGTCGTCTTATTTGAGTGAAACACGTCTAAAAAGCGAAATATATTATCGATTTGCTCCTTACCTGTAACAAAGCCTGTATGAATACCATCAAAGGTAGCTCCAAGCTTACTCCACTCGTCTATAAAAGAGTCCATCTTTGACGTTAAATCTTCACAATAAAAGCTTGAATATCCTGTTTGTGCCGTTAAAATAGCTGTTGGTAGTGGGACTGCTTGCACACCCATCACAGAGAGTACAGGCATCGCAGCCGTCAATGAGCACTTTCCAAAGGACGACATATCTTGAATTACAGCAACTTTTTTCATCATACATTCCACCTAACTCATCCTGCTTTTACTCTCCTCATCGTATCACAATTAGAAAGATGCGAAAATAACCTCAAACTGACCCTTAACTTTTTTATGAAATTGACACTTTTACAATAGTCAGTCCTTTGTTAAAGTAAAAATCATCAAAATATTCATCATAGTGAGGAAGAGACAAATGCAAAATATACAAAGGCCAACATCCTATACAAAATCACGTACAAAAACATTTGATTTAGTCATTACAGCCATTTTAGCAGCACTTGTTTTCGTTGCTACAATGTTTATCAATCTTAAGCTACCGATTGGGCAAGGGGGCCTTATCCACTTAGGAACATCTATGCTGTTTATATCCGCTATTCTATTCGGGCCTAAAAAAGGAGCACTTGCTGGAGCTATTGGAATGGGTTTATTCGATATCGTAGGTGGCTGGTTAATTTGGGCACCCACAACCATTATTTCACGCGCATTACAAGGCTTTATTGTCGGTAAAATTGTTTGGTCAAAAGGACATAAAGGTGATAATCTTGGGCTGAATATTTTAGGAGCAGTAGTATCAATGCCCGTGATGATCGCTGTTTACTATGTTGGGCAAGCCATTATGTTCAACAGCTGGATTGCCCCGCTGGCATCCATTCCTGGGGACGTCATTCAAAACACCGTAGGCTTAGTTATCGCCATCCCAGTATGTGTTGTACTGAAAAAAACGCCATACTTCAAAAATAATTTTTAATGAAAATACACCATCTTGCTGTTGAACAGTAAAGATGGTGTTTTTTATGGAGTGATATACAAAAACAACGAATTTCAAGATAAAGTGAAACTAGCCTTGTTCTTTTTCATACTATAAGGTGGAGGTGGAAAAATGCCAAGAGTAAAATACCGTGATGCAGACGTTGCTTTAATGGCAAGGATGATGAGAGCAGAAGCAGAGGGTGAAGGTCAACAAGGTATGCTTTACGTGGGCAATGTCATTGTGAATCGTGCAGTGGCGTCCTGTTTAGACTTCAATGATGTAAGAACGATTGAGCAGGTTATTTACCAGGTACAAGGCGGAAACTATTCTTTCGAAGCTGTTCAAAAAGGCAATATGTTTTACCAACGAGCAAGAGAAACGGAAAAAAGATTAGCGAAACAAAACTTAGATTTCTGGCGAGAACATCCAGCAAAATACGCACTCTGGTACTTCAATCCATATGCACCATGTCCCCCAACATGGTATGGTCAGCCGTTTACAGGACAATTTAAGAATCATTGCTTTTATGAACCTGCTCCAGATACTTGTGCTAGTGTATATATGGGATAAGGTTTTTTGACTTTTAATAACCTACATTCACAAGTTTAATAACGCTCTACTACAATGACAAAGCCCAACGTGTTAATTGACTAAAAATCGCCGTATGTAAAGAGGCTGAAGGAATAGATGCAAATCTAGTTTCCTTCAGCTTTATGCTAGCTCTTATTTTTTAATCGTTACATATTTGCTATAAACATACCCCGATTTATTATTATAAGATATCTTATACCAGCCTTGTATTTCCTCTAAAATTGTAATTTCGGTATTCTTTGAAATTGTCCCATATACTTTTCCTGAGTTCGATGGCTTTGAACGAACATTTAAGTGGTAAGCCGTAACAATCCCTTTAAGTGATTCTGACTGAGTAATAGTTGGCTTCGATTTGTCTGGTGTTGTCTTACTTGGATTCACCGGTTTTTCTACTGGCTCATCTTTAGGTTTATTCAATGCTTTTACCAGCTTTTGATAAAATTCACCTGACGTTTTTACCCCAGTAAATTGGCTAGCATCTACTTTTGCTTTTGTTGCTAGCATTTTTATTTCTTCTTCTGTAATCAAAGCTTTGACATTAATAGATGCTATATTTGTATATTTACCATCTTCCGTTGTAGGAATGGCTAAAATATCTTTATTGATTAATTCAACAACAGCAGCACGTGCAGGCGATTTCATATCGACACCAACGATTTTCCAGTTATGCTGGATCACTGGCTCATACACACCGTTCATCTCTTCTTTTAGATATCGAATGGCTAGATTACGGATTGTACCGCCTGTTTCTCCATAGGCACTTTCTTCTTTAGAAGACCAAATCATATTAAACTTACGCCCTTCAAGTGCCTGACCTTTTGATACAAGAAAATCCATCCGATAAGAGTTCATACCAAGCTTTAAGTTGTCTTCTAGCTTAATCGGGGTACCATCTAATTTGCGTAGATTTTTTATTCTGTTACCTGGCTGCTCAGTTAAATCGATGTCATATTTTACATTTCCGAAATAATCATTCGTACTATATTTAGAGGAACGACGCGTTTTATCAAAACTAATCGTCACATCTCCATCTCGTGTGCTATTAAAATAGCCAACTGCCCATTCCATATAATCTTTTAAATCTTTGCCCGTTACTTCATAAACTGATACTTCTCCACCAGCAAATTGATAATTATAGGCGATATCCTTTTTCTTAATAGGACCTACATCCAATGAAGCTTTGTCATTATCAATCTGATGTGCTACCACATCTGCCTTACTATAATGTAGCATGACCTCATGGAAAAAATCTGATAAAGGTGTTTCTTGGATGTGTACAGCTGGTATACCCTTAATTTCATTTTTGGGAACAAGATTTGTTCCTTTAAGCTGTGCTACTTCGATATTAGCATCTTCACGTGCATACTCATGGTATGGCTTCAACGTTTTTTCTAGGTCTTTATCCGATTCAACAAAGGTCCCGTCTTCATTCTTTACAGGAATAGTTGAAGCATCTTTTTCTTTAAGCAACAATTTCTCGCCTTGGCGAGTAAATGTTAAATCAATTCGTGAAATATGTGTTCCATATTTATTAGGCTCTGTTATAAAAACACCGTTCACTTCTTCTTTATTTATCAGTACATGATTGTGTCCTGCAAAAATAGCAGCTAGTTCTGGTACGGCATTAGCCATTTCCTTCACACCCGTTCCTGGAACACCATTTTCATTTTCCAATCCCATATGCATAAGGCCAATCATGACATCTACTTTACCCTCTAATTCCTTAACTGCCTTTTTAGTCTCTTCTATCGGGTTTTTGACAACTAAACCATCAAGATGATTTGTCCCCTTCTCATACTCTGTAATCAAAGGTGTTACCATGCCAATAACCCCGATTTTAACCCCTTCACGCTCAATAATTGTATATGCAGGTAAATAGCGTTCGCCATTTTCTTTATAAACGTTCCCAGCAAGTCTTGCTCCATTAAATTGACTGGAAACTTTATCTAATACATCCAAACCAAAATTAAACTCGTGATTACCATATGTCCAAGCTTCATAGCCCATTTCATTAACAGCCACCATCATCGGTGACTGCGGCTGGTCATTAAACAATTCTGCAGAATTATCCTGTATTAAATCTCCATTTTCCAATAGGATGGTATTCGGATGATCTTTCCGGATATCTTTAATAATTGTATATAATTGCGTTAAACTTCCTGTGAGATTTGGTCCATCCACTGCGTAATCCCAAGGCATAGAGCGGCCATGAATATCTGACGTAGCCAGGAGTGTAATATGAATATCTTTCTCTTCCTCTTGTGCATTGACAGGCGTTTGTGTAAAGACAATTCCTGTTGCCAGAATCAATACAGCCATACTTAGTATTGTTATAACTTGTTTCAATTGATTCATTTCCTAGTTTTCTCCCTTTTTATTCTGAATTTTAAGATTCCTAATCAGTGTAGCATTTATGGAGATGTCTAACCAGGTAAAATCTATCATAAAAGTAATGTAATTTCATAAATTTAACAGATATTAGCGTGATTAAAGAGGAAAAAGCAATAGAAAATCGATATTCAACAAAAGTTTCACTCCCGTCCAATATCCCTATTTTAATAGGATTTATTTGATTCATCTGGATACGCTACAGCCACTCTCACACGTTTTTCATTTAATAACAGGACTCCCATCAAACCAATGAAGGAGAATATAACAGGCGAAATGAAGCCATAGTAGTACCCATCACTTACATTGCCTGTGGCAGCTTGAAAGTAATCTAAAATATACCCAAAAATAATGGGTAGCAATGCGGCACTTAGAAAGCCCCCAGTATTGGCAAATCCAGAAACAATGCCTGATTCATTTAAAGGGAAAGTTTGACGAACTGCCGCAAAGGTTAAGGCACTTGCACCATAGCCAAAGCCAATGATAAAGAACAGGACAATGAGCATGAAAATGGACGGATGCCCTTTCAGTAAAAGAAAGGCAAACCAACTCGTTAAAACCGCAATATGCACAACAATATAGGGTCTCTTAATCGTACCTAACCAGCCAGCAATCCAGCTCATTAAAGGTGCTCCTATAAGCGCTCCGACTAGACCAATCATAATTAGCTGACTAGCCTCTGATCGTGACATCTCATACATATTGATCCCATATGGTACTGCCCACGAGCTAATAAAGCCAACATACCCCCCCACAACGCCAAAATGACAAAAAAATAAAGCCCATGCTTGCCTGCTTGAAAATATTCTTCGTAATAATTTGGAGCTTTTTTCACGTTTTAGTTCTTTAGTTATGCTTACAGGTTCCTTTGAAAAAATGCGTTTTGTGTTTTGTACGAGCACAAAATAAAGAAGTACACCACATAAGCATAGTAAAAGTCCTGTAGAGAAAAAGGTGATTCGCCAACCTAATAAAAAAATCAATGTAGCAAAAGGCACTGTTGCCAATAAGAAGCCTAAGCTCCCTGTCATACCTGCAAAACCAATTAATCGGACAAACTCCTTTTTATGAAACCATTGTGCCAAAATAAGCACCATATTCACCCATATGGTCGCATCTCCTACACCAGTAAGCATTCTAGAAAAGAATAGAATGAACTCATGTGTACCTAGACTGTAAAGAATGGTTCCTATACCTGTAAGGATGGCACCAATGATGAGGAAAAGGTTTGGCCCAAATCGGTCAGCTAAAATCCCCATCGGAATTTGCAAACTCGTGTACACAAAAAATTGAATACTCGTCAATAAGCCAATTGTCGAAGCCGTTACCCCAAAATCCTCCATCAATTGATCTGTAATTAACCCTGGAGCAGTTCGCTGACTTGCCATTAACAAATAGGTAAACAATACAGCAACAAACACAATCCATCTGTACTTATGTTGTTGTTTGTCCAATAATCACTACTCCTATTAGCTTTTATGTTATGTATATGAGTTCGAGGTCAGGATAAAACCTGCTTTTAAGGAAGCTTGAAAATTACGACAGAAAGAAAACGCACCCAGTCTACACTAAGTGCGTTCATGCTATATTATACTGCTGGCTGAGGCTGTTCACTGACATGTACTGCTGGTTGACGGTCTTTCCAAGGCATGGCTTCCTCTAGCTGTCTACCAAGCTGTAATAACGTCAATTCATCTGCAAATTTACCTGTCATTTGTAGACCAATTGGTAGGCCTGATTTACTTTCGGCTAAAGGCAATGATATGGAGGGCTGACCTGTAGCATTGAATAAATTTGTAAACGGTGCATACGTGAAAATTTGCTCTGTCCATTCAACAGCCGAAATATTAGGATTGTTGGCATTTAACTCACCAATTTTAGCAGGAAGTGTGCCAATAGTTGGACTCAATAAAATATCATAGTCTTCAAAGAAGCCTGCAACTTGACGTGAAACGACTGCATTTGTATGAATAGCTTCCAATAAATCAGCCGCCTTTAATTGTCCACCATATTCATAGCATTTCCAAATGGCGGCTTCAATATAGTCTGGAGAAACTGCTTTACCAGTTCCCGCTGCAGCCCCCTTAATCATGTGATAAATATTCGCTGTCCAAATATCGACCGTCGCCTTTGTAAATGATGCTTGTTCATATTTCGGACGCGCCTCTACTACCTCGTGTCCTAGTTCTTTTAATACTTGAACTGTTTTATGAACCGCTTCTATACATTCCGGATCGACAAATGCCCCAGAATTTGTTTCAGTTGTCCAAGCAATTTTTAGCGGGCGCACTGTTTCCTGGATAAGTTGTCCATACGGTGCATGTGTTACTTCTAATTTGGAATAGCTTCCTAAGTCAGGACCTGCTACTTGATCCAATAGCACCGCTGTATCACGAATTGTACGAGTCACAGCGAACTCAATGGCAATACCATTTAAAGGCTCACTATTGAATGGACCAGCTGGAACTCTTCCACGTGTAGGTTTTAATCCCACTAACCCACTACAGGAAGCGGGGATACGAATAGAACCTCCGCCATCATTGGCATGAGCGATTGGCACAATACCACTTGCTACAGCTGCTGCTGACCCTCCACTCGAACCGCCTGGACTATGATTTAAATTCCACGGATTGCGCGTTGCACCATAAATAACTGCTTCAGTCGCTGCATTATAGCCAAACTCAGGTGTTGTCGTAGTACCTGCTAAAATCAGGCCAGCCTTTCTAAAGCGCGCCATTAATTCACTATCGACGGGGATAACCGTATTTTCTCCAATACGACTCCCCATACTATGCGGAATACCCTCTGCATGTAGCACAAGCTCTTTAATTAAAAACGGAACACCTGCAAACGGCGCATTTTCATCAACCTTCTCAATGGCTTTATCAGCCTGCTCTTCTAACACACTAACAACTGCATTAATGGATGGATTGACTTTTTTTATTCCTTCTAACGCTAGCTCCTTTAACTCCTGTGGTGTTACCTCCTTTGATTTTACTAGCTCTGCCAACCCAATACCGTCATAGGATGCATACTCTTGTAAATTCATATTATCACCTCGTATAGTAGTAATCTTGCAACTATAATGTACTGAATATTCTAAATTTAAGATATTACCCGAAAGGATAATTCTGTTTTAAGTAGAATATAAATGCATAATAGAGAAACGAGGTGTTTTCATGTTTTTAGAAAATGATTTAGAAAACATTCTTAAAGCAAGCTATCATATTTCGAATATGAATGTGAAACAAAGCACTGAAGGGTTTAAACATGAACTATTGCAAACAATTAGTCAGCATCTCGGCTATGACCATATGTTATTTTGGGAAATAGCAAATAATGAGCTAACCGCCCCTGTGCTTTTTAATATAGAGCGTCACACGATTAATGACTATTTACAAAGATATAAAAACTTTGATCCATTGCACCCCCAAAATATAAATACACAGCCTTCCATTCAGCTAATGAGTAGGAATGAAGTGATGTGCCTGCAAAAACAAACCCACTATAAAGAAGTATTTTTGAAAGAAAATCGTTATGAAGATGAAATGGCCATGTATTTAAGAATAGACAATAGGCTCGTAGCCGTTATTGGCTTTTTAAGGAAAACAGGAGAGAAGCTATTTAATGAAAAAGATATTTTAAAGTTAGTGTATTTGAAAAGAAATATCGAAAACATGTATTCTTTACATCACTTTTCACAGCCTTCCATCGTGTTGGAAATGACAGATCGAGAACGAGAAGTTTTAAAGTTTGTATTCAAAGGCTTGAAAAACATAGATATCGCCCAGCAATTATTCGTCAGTGAAAATACAATTAAAAAACATCTTCAAAATCTATATAGAAAATTTCAAGTAACCAATCGTACTCAACTGCTGGCAAAGTGTTTGAAGTATAGTGATCATGTTTAGTAAGGTCATCTATTGAATTCAAAGGTAGTATGATTAATTTGCTGATTAATTGGCATAAAACTATTTTTCCTCAGTAAAAAAATGCCCCACCAATTGGTAGAGTGTGTCTAACAATTGGTGGGGCATTCCTAATTTTAATTCTAACTATAGAGGTGCTCTTTTACTTAATTACTTTGCACTTTATACACTTTACTATCAAGCTGTCTATTTATTGCCTGCTGTAAAAATCGTGTGGCGGTAAATAGTTTTTCTTCATCAATATTCGTTTGGACGCCTAAACGATGCAGGAAATTTACTAAATCATTTGTTGATACATTGCCGCTTGCACCAGGGGCATAGGGGCATCCCCCTAAACCTCCAATAGCACTGTCGTATTTTGTAATCCCCAGCTCAAGTGCTGCAAATATATTGGCTAAAGCACGGCCATACGTATCATGAAAATGAAGGGCAAACAAATCACGATCGTATTGAGTGAGTAGCTCTGATAAAATAGCCTTTACTTGTACAGGATCCGCTACCCCAATTGTATCACCGAGTGAAATTTCAGAAACGCCCATTGCTAGATAGGCATCAATGATATCCTTCACTGTTTGAAGCTTTACTTCATCACCAAACGGACTGCCAAATACAGTTGAAATATAGCCTCTTAACGATATACCTTCACGATTTGCTACTTCAGCTACAGCTTTTAAGTTCTGTAAAGATTGGTTAATTGAAGCGTTTACATTACTTTGATTATGCTCCTCAGAGGCAGAAATAAATAAAGCAATTTCATCAACCTTGTGTTGAATGGCTCCTTCTATCCCTTTCAAATTAGGCACAAGAGCTGCATACGTTATTTTTTCATCACGTGCGATTTGCTCAAACACTTCATGATGATCGGCTAAAGCTGGTATCCACTTTGGACTAACAAAAGAGGATACCTCGATATGACGGACACCTGTTTCACTTATTAAATTAATCCATTGCACTTTCAAATCAGTTGGAATAAAAATTTTCTCATTTTGTAAGCCGTCACGAGGACCAACTTCTCTTATTTCCACTTGTTTTGGTAAAGTCATAAAGATACACTTCCTTTAATTAAATGCCGAACAGCTGTAGCATAATCCAGCTTGATGCGTAGAATACCATGAATTGCACACCAGCCCCCACACCTAAAATACGATTCAATAATCCACCAACAGTTGCAACTGTAAATGTTAACACTACTCCTAGCAATTGTGCCTCGTTATAGGCAAGCAAAAATGCTAATCCGATGAACATCGCTACGATTGCTTCCTGGCTAATATATTTTAATACTAATACAGATGCTTTACGTGCATAATTCATCGCAAATGGATAAGCAATTAAAGCGGCTACACTAATACCGATTAACCCAAAAATGAAAAAGTCCCATGAAGACATTAGCGTGTGTAAGTTGTTAACTGGATCTACTGTAAAAATAGGTGGTGCATTAAATAAAGGTGATGCTGGTCCAAGTGCTACTGGGCTTAACGGAATACCGAATGCAATTAATGGAATAATCGCTTCAGCTATATATGTCGATTCCGTTACACCATTCATGACAGTAAGACTCGTTGTTGATTTTTTATAGGCACCTTTTGTACGTGAGCCTACAATTTCTCCCATCAATGACGTCATCCCGACAGGACTGAAGACAAATGTAAGGGAGGAAAGAAACGTTGTAATGCTCGTAAAAATGGTCTGCCTTTTCGATAAAATTTTAAATGGATTCGGGAAATAGCCTTTCCATGATTTCGTTTCGGGAGCAAGATTATATTGATTTGGCTTACTGCGTGCTAGATCATTTTTAGCAACAGAAGAAGCCGCCATTAAAATATTACAAAACATCGGTCCAATGGCAATTCCTAAAAAGAATGTAATACTTAAATGTTTATCCAGCATCGCGAAGCTAACGCTATCTAAAGCTTTTATGAAAAATGCAAATGGAATAATAATTAAAATACTTGCCCATTTTCCCTTTGAAAAGAATGCGATTAAAATAGCGGCAAGTGTAAAAATGATGCCTGATGAAGATTTAAAAAAGTCGGCAAATTGACCTAAAAACTGACCTAACAATACAGCGGTTGGTAGGGCGATAAATGCACCGATTACACCGCCAGAAATCATTTTACGTAATGCAACGTGTGGCATCCCTAAACGGCGTAATGTATTGGCATGATCGATCAACGGTACAGCCGTTGTATCCCCTGGAATTCCTAATAACGCAGTTGGGACAGCATGTGTTAAATGCTTAGCTAACACGCCCGCCATGAAAAAGGCGAATACCCCTTCAGGAGGCGCTCCCAGCAAAATAACTAACAATGTAATTGGTACCATAATTGCTGTTTCATCTGTACCTGAAATAAGTCCTATTATAGTAAAGATAGCTGCACCAAGAAGTGCAAATAAAAGAGCTATTAAATAAATACTCATTTTTTATCCGCTCCCTTCAAGCCTTGTAAGCTAGAAAGAATTCCAAAATCCTCAAGTTCCTTTTTTGTCACTGGATCTTCCTCGATTAAACGTATTTCCTCGTCTATATCAATTTGTAAATCCTCAAATGCTTCCTTTAAAGAATGACTAGATGCTTCATCCTCTACTAAAATACGCTTTGGTTTAAAAAGAATCGTATTAATAGCGACAACAATCAGAATACCCGTGATTCCTGTTAACAATGAATAGGAGTTAATCATCTGAGGGTCTGCAAACTTTGGAAAAACCCACTGACCAAACTGATAGCCTAAAAAGCTTGCGGCAACGCTTAAAATAATTGAAATAATTAATTGATTACCAGAAACCGTGTCTCCTAAAATTTCAATAAACTTCTTTTCCTCTACATTTTTTTGCTCATTGTATGGAGTATTCGCCATGTATTATTCACCTCGCAGAGAGTTTGTAATCTCTAAAACACGATCATAACGGAAATCCTTCTCTTCTACCGCCTGCTGCACAACACGATCAATAATATCGCCTGTAGCCCCAGCCATTACAGCCAAGTTTTTCGCATGCAGACGCATATGACCAGATTGAATACCCTCTGCTGAAAGTGCGCGTAAGCTTGCTAGATTTTCTACTAATCCTACTGCTGCAATGTAGCTAGCTAGCTCCTCTGCAGATTGCACATCCATAATTTTTAGCGCTGCTTTTGCAACAGGATGAGTCTTCGTAGCCCCTCCCACAATACCAACTGCTAATGGCAATTCCAACGTACCAACAAGATTGCCTGCTTTATTCAGCTCCCACGTTGTTAAAGAACGATATCTACCAGAACGAGCAGCATAGGCATGAGCACCAGCCTCAACAGCACGTGTATCATTACCTGATGCTAATACCGCAGCTGTAATACCATTCATAACCCCTTTATTATGTGTGGCAGCCCGATACGGGTCAGCATCTGCAAATTCGTAAGCACTTACAATATTTTTCGCAATCTCTATCCCCCCGAGCATTTCTGTCGAGAATTCACCACGCGCACGGACAATACGCTTATCTGCTAAATTTGAAATAATCCGTAGCACAACTCGTCCATTTGTAATACGTTCGATTAATGGTGACACAGATTCCGCCATCGTATTAACAGCGTTTGCCCCCATTGCATCTTTCGTATCTACGATTAAATGCACAACAACCATTGTTTCTTTTGCTGTGTCGATTAAGTGCACTTCTATATCCTTCACTCCGCCGCCTAACTTGACTAATGTTGGATCCTTTTCATTACAATGCTCGATGATCTCATTTTTGTGTTCAAAAATTTTCGCCCTTGCTGCATGAGGGTCCTCAATATTTAATACCTGAATCTGTCCGCGCATAACTGTTCCCGAGCTGGAAGTAAAAATACCACCTAACTCATATGCTGCACGGGCCGCATTACTAGCCGCAGCAATTACTGATGGCTCTTCAGTAGCCATCGGAATAAATACCTCTTTGCCATTCACCTTAAAGTTGGCCGCTACCCCTAGAGGCACTGAAATATGTCCAATAACATTTTCAACCATTGCATCTGCAAGCTCTAATGAAATTCCACTTTTTAAAGCTTCAACTTCCTCGTTGGTTAAATTTGATTTTTCAGCGATTAACTTAATTCGCTCTTCTACTGAAAGTAAATAAAATCCCTTAATACGTGAAGTCATCCCCATACCCCCAAAATTAAAAAAGTGTAATATAATTCAACTTAGTTGAATAACATTACACCAATTGTAAATTGTCTGAATAGTATTGTAAACAAGAAATTTGTATTTTCGATAATATTTACGTTTAAAGGAAAGATTTAATCCTCAACATAAATCGTTAATACCTTTGAGTTTTCTACAGAATTATTAATAAAGATATGCTCCTTTTTCCCAGAAAAATACGCAGAGTCCCCCTCTTCTAAATTGTAAAATTTATGATCGTATTTCAAGACGATACTACCCGAAATGACATAAATAAATTCATCATTATCGTGAGTATAAGGCGCTAAATTTTCCGCCCCATTATGTACAGTAACAATAGAAGGATTGATATTGCTCATATAGCTCTTATTCGCTAACAGCTCATATTGATAGCCAAGTTCATTTGTCTCAACCGTCTCATTGCGTTCTTTTTTCGATACAATCGAAATGCCATCAAATTGATCCTGAATAACAAACCAAGCCATTGGCACATCAAATATTTCCGCAATCTTGGACAATGTCACCAGACTCGGTGTCGCTTTGCCATTTTCTATTTTGGAAATATGACTTTTCGTTAAATTAATCTGCGAAGCTAAATCATCCTGAGACATTTTATTTTTCTTCCGCATCTGCTTTATTTTTACTCCAACTTCTAGTAAGTTCATCTATTCCAGTCCCCTCGATCATTTCGGTTTTTACAATAACTATACTATATTTTTAAATGATGGATCGAAAAATACGGAAAGTATAGCCCTCCTTCATTGTCGTCTGTTCAATTAAATTCAAAAGGGTGTGCTGAAAGCTTCTCGACTTTAAAATTAATTTTGAGAAGCAATAATCAGCTTAAATAGAGGAAATAAACGGGAGTTTTATTTATAAATGATATTAAATTACATTTAGTAAAAACGAAATGTTGGTCACAGTTTTTCTATCCGAATAACTTTGATTTTTGCTGGATTTGACTCCAAAATTTCAGAATACCAAATCCTCACTTCATCTCCACTTTTAATTCCTTTCATAGAAAGTTTCGATTCATTAATTAAAATTGAAACTGATTCAAATTTATTTGAGAACAGGAGATTTTCATTAGAGAGACTCTCTATATCTGATTGTTGAACGTCCTTTCCTTGAATAAAATAGACTATTCCTTCATGTATTACTATATAACCAATTTCACTTTCGGTATTTTCTTTACTAGCAAATAGTTGGCTAACATTACCTAAGAACCATAAAGCAACAAGAAAAAGTAACAATAAGACTGTGTTGATAATAGGTTTGGGGATTCTATTCTTCATTCAAACCACCACCTTATACATTTAATAATTTTCATATCATTTTAAATGTACATAATATACCAAATACTGTGCTCACCTCTATTCTACAATACAAAAAAATACTTCACTTGTTATACTTCCTAAAGAAGGAATACAGAAAATATTTTGAAGTTTTCAATGCAATTGGATGGAATTAGGAAAATAAAAAAACTTGTATTGAACTGCCGAAGATAAATTCCAAGCTGTTGAGCTCTCCTTGAGAGGAATGGAATGGAAAGCTCCTATGATATAGCTAAATCTATGGGGACTAATAATAAAGCAATCCTTAAATGGATTAAGCAATATGAAATACAGTATAGTTGAGGCTATTATTCAGCCGTATACAAATTAAACACTAGAGTTTACTCTAGACCAACCTATTCACTTGTTTCAGACATGTTGAACAAAGCACTCGAACGTTTACCTGAGCACCACCAGTTACTTATGCATACCGATCAGGACTGGCATTATCAAATGAATAAATACTGTCGCGCCTTAGAATCAAGAGGGGTTGTTCAAAGTATGTCTCGTAAAGGAAATAGTTACAACAACTCTGTCATGGTGAATTTCTTTGACATTATGAAATCCGATTTCCTTTACATGAGGGAATTAGAAAGTATAGAGCATTAAAAATAGAATTAGAAAAATATATAAACTACTAGGCAAAATTAAAAACGAGTCCGGTACAATACCGAACTCATTTATCCAAGTAGCCAAATGAAATAACGAAGCTAACATAAATGAATTAACTATTTAATTCATTTATGTGTAACCTACTTAATTGCGCTCTGATTTTTGGAATGCTACAAATAAAGATAATTTTTTATTAGAAAAACCTTAGTTACCTCTAATGACATTAGTCTCTATTATTGAAAGCAGATGCAAATAAAAAAAATACTAAGAGACTGAGACATTCAGATGTAAAACAATTATTTAAATTAATACCCAAAATAGAGCCTTTGAAGAGTTTGATATGCATATATTCACATGAATTCTTTCACATTTAACCAAAAACGATGGATATCAGTTTAAAGAGATAAACGGGTGGTTATCTCGCTTTATGACTACTCCCACTCAATCGTCGTTGGAGCTAAGATGTAATATCATACGGTAGGTTTTAAGATTATTATCAAAACAGAAAAATGCATTCAAATCATGTAATTTTTTGTCCTCAATTGTAGATGGTGACTCCCATTTATATGTCTATGTCGTTTCATTGTCTTTATCATCAATTTAAAAGAAAAACATAGGGAAATTTTAGTCTTCCTATGCTTTCATTCAAATTATTGATCTGTTTGTTCTTGCTTCTTTTTCAAATACTCCGCACGTATTTTCTCAAGTTGCTGCTTTTTATCAAATTTGGCCGGCTTGTTTTTTTCATGATACTTTGCCACAGCCACCTTACCTTTAGTATCCAATTGATATTTTCCCACTTTGGTTCACCTACTTTTCCTGCCTTTAAAGAAATCTATTCAACAAATATAGTATACCTTATTTTGCTGATATAAACCTTTTTCCTATATTGTTGTACTGCTTAACCTTAATTTCGGAAAAAGCTTAGTAAATAATTCAATGCCAAATGTATTTAAAGTATCTGTATCCGCACTCATTTTAGATGCTGTTACCTTTATTCTTATTTAGCGTTAATTATTGCTCACCTTTATGTATGGAGACGGCTGGTCTTAAAACGAGAATTAATAAAAGTGCTGAAAATACAACTTTTTCAAGAGGTTTTCGGCACCAGTTTTAATACCTGACCCACAGTTTGACCCAAAAATAGAAAAGAGATAATTTTTAGCTTACGGAGGCAATTATTAAGCCATCACTTAATCCAACAAAATAATATATCAAATCTCCACGATACATGCATTATTGTTAATAGCTCTTGCTACAGATAGATTATCATTAATCTTTGCCACAAATAAGTAATCAAGACGAGAGTGAAATTCAGTGAGAATATGGTTATTTATTAAATCCAATAGAGTATGTTTAAATACTCTATCACTACTATGTGCCTCATTATGTAAAATCTTTTTTCCCAATCAGTAAGATTTAATTTTGATACTCTCACTTCTATGATCTTAAACCTTACTACTCTACGCATTTTAGTTTGTATTAGCCCATCATTAAAATTGAACC
Source organism: Lysinibacillus sp. JK80 (assembly GCF_027557635.1). NCBI lineage: Bacteria > Bacillati > Bacillota > Bacilli > Caryophanales > Bacillaceae > Lysinibacillus > Lysinibacillus sp. JK80. The sequence goes on from NZ_CP058997.1 coordinate 3,655,342, forward strand.
TCTTAAAATAACATACTTAGATACCTCCTATTAACTTATTTTCACAAGTATCAAAAAATCCTATTTTTTATTGAATTGGCTAAGCCTTTTGAATTTTATTAGAATAGCAACGGTTTATATAGAGATAGAATCCTATTTCACCTGTGCTATAGTGTAATTTTGAACCTATTGAAGATAAGAGTACTAGAACATTACATTTTAACGCTCTAAGGCAAGGGAAAATAAGATTAAATTATAAATTTCTTAATTATAAGATTTTTAATTACTTTTTTTATTCACTATCGAATATATATAATAATGGATAATGTATGAAAATGCTCCAATTAAAAATACCATTAAAATAAATTGATCACTGTTAATGATAGCTTCAGCTATACTTCTTTTTTCATCTTCCGATACCGTTTCTTTTTTCTCCCCAACATACATTGTATCAGTAAATACATAAACTGTTACTAGCGCAATTAAAATGTTTATAGTTGCTGATAAACTACCTTTTTTCTTATCTACTAATTCTAAGACGGCCTGCTTTCTCTTTTTAATGATTATATCAATACCTCTTTCAGATAAATTCGTAAATATTATTGTTAGTAATATTGAAACAACCATTCCTATGTTGAATAAATTTCTTTCTAAATCTATTGGTGAATTATAAAAAAATAATATTATTAGTGCCCCAAAATAAATAATACTAATAAACACTACATATTCTAAATTTCTTTTTGCTATAACTGTATCCTTACCATTCTTTTTAAATAGAAAAATAAATGACATTAATCCTATAATAGATAAAATAGCTAATAGCATAACTTTAAAATTATTTGCTGATATTAATTGTATAGTTAAAAAGACAACCAGTATAATCCACGTTGAATTTACTATATACTTAAATAAATTTATTAAAGATATTAAAAAATATCAATATCACTATATCCCTTTATAATAGAAGTCAAGTATTCAATAATCCCCAGTAATAGGTTAGTACATGCACATATAATAACCAATGTTAAAATAGTATATGTAACCTCTCCAAAAAAAGGTATTAGAAAATCATATATTTCTGCAAAATTATAACTTCCTAACGTTATAAAAAAGACTAACATTAAAATAGTGGCTATCGAGAATATAAGTTTTAAATATTCTTTATCTAATTTCGATATTTTCTCCATAAAATTACCTCTTAATTTAATATGATCCTGTCATTTTGATTTAAAATTTATCATCATATTAGACAAATAAAGTATTTAATTATCTTATTCTTTAAGGCAAAAAGCGCACCGCCAAATGCTACTTTAAATCTTTAAATCTAACAATTGGCGATGCACTACATGTGTAGACTATATTTTGCAATACAAGAAGTTATTGAGTTTACAAAATCCAGTAAATAATTCCCATTCCTTCAGGTCCCTTTACTTCTGTCTTACTCTTTCATGTATAGATATATTTCTTCCTCTTATCATAATGACTTTATAGTAAATAGAAGGTTTTTTTACTTACTTTGTTATATCCTGGACAATCATTTTCATCTCTTCAATTGCTTCTAAAATATGTTTTTTGAAATGATGATTTTCTTTCCCAGGAGTCAAATCCATTGGACGTACAAAATATTCATCGACATCCCTTCTCCGCTCTTTGTCAACTTTATAAGGAAAAATTGGCCATACCTCTGCAACGGGACGGAAGCGGTTCAGTATCCTACTCATTGCCCTCCCTTTTAAAAACCAAGGACTGCGACACGCTGTAGTATATGCATCAAGTTGCTTCATAGTCTTAGTTTGTTTACTCGTCTTAATCAATTGTTTATTCCATATAGAAGATAAAGGGCGATATTTAAAGTCTAACAGCAAACTTCCAATGTGGCCATGTTCATCATAAACATCAATTCGACAATCTGGCAATCGATGATGAGAACTTGTGTATAAAGGATTCTCAATGCCGGTATCCTCTGCAGAAGAAGGTAATTCTTCCTCGTATATGACCCGAACACGAAGTGTTCCATCCGTTAACTCCACATAAGAACCTTTTCGCAATTCGGGAACAGTGATTCCGTTCTCAACATCAGTTATATCGAACAACCAACCTTTTGTAGCTGAAAAACCCATTTCTTCTGATAAGAATACCCTAATGACCTGGATAAATCCCCAGATTTCATATAAATAGTCAGTTCTCTTCCAGTGATATGTATAAATCGGATCTAAGGTCACAGAAGTATTGTCTTTTTTTAGATCTCGATATATTTGATATAGGATTCGATATCTACTATCTGCTGAAATGGCCATTGGTATTTCTTGTAGAGATGTTTTAGAAAAATTTTGTACCCAGGGTGCATGTAACCATCGGCTCCATGCACTTCGAAACTGATTTGCATCTCGTTTCATCTCTTGAATCTGGTTCCAAACCTTCTCCTTAATCCTGATACGTCCCTCTGCCTTTTTCCCCCAACGACGTAGCTCTTTCATTTCTCTATTGAGTACATCCTCATATGAAAGTAAAAATTGATAAAGCGTTTGTGTTGTAGTTGCTAAGGTTTGAACTATATGCAACATCCAACGGTTTTCTGGCAAATTGTAGCTAATAACCGACTTTGCCTCTTTAATAACGTCTTTCTTGTCCGGATGCTGTGAACGAAATTTGATAGTTTCTTCACCAATATGTTTCGCTAAAGCATCAGGGACAATTTCATAGTCTTTCACAATCTGGTAACGGGGCGCTTTTTGAATCTCCTCAATCGCATTTAACAAACGTGACTTTTCATTCCTGAGCAACAACCATTGCCTCATATAAGTAATTGGAATGGGTACATCTTCTTCACTCGTGAGATTTAAGTTTTTTCGGACCAAATCTTGCGCCAATCCTTGCAGTGTGTCCTCAATCTCTTTGCGCATGGTTTCCCACTGCTCTTCAGTGACTTGTTTTGGCTTTACTCGTAACAACGTATAATAAAGTTTATCTTCTATTTCCACCTTCACTTGATAAAATCCCGGTATCAATGGGTAATATGTATATCCATTTTGCTCACCATTTGCAAACAAGATTTGCTCAGTTGGCGAAGAAGGAAGATATACATCTCCTAAATTATCAGACTCTACTTGACTCTCTGGCAACATATCTAATCCATCCATATAAAACTTAGCTGAAGATGAACATATAAATAGCACAGATAAATCTACATTTTCTGTAACTTCCACAATTTTATCTTCAGGAATAGAAAATATCGATTCCTTGTTGTCTACAAACACTGACACTTTCTTTTCTTTTCGGTATTCCTTGGAAGGAGAATGAATAAATACTAAGCTACATGGTGTATCCATTTAGTTTTAACTCCCTTGCTTTACTAATAACATTGGTACGAGCCAAAATAAAATCTGATACCTGACTATACTTTTCAAACAAGTGAAACAATTTACTCTCAGAGACAGTATCCTCTCCTTCTATGTAGACTCCTACCAAACCTTTGAGCATCTCTTCAGGACCACGAACCTTAGTTAACACTCGTTGTAATATTTGAAAATCAACAGCCTCTCCTCTAATAAAAGGGCATGATACAGGCATATTTTTTATATATCGATCGATTTGTCTAACGACGCGAGGGCCGATCCCCATTTTTAAACTGGTTTCTTGCAACAAACGATGTAAGTCCCATAAAAAAGACAGCTCTTCTTTTGTTAATTGAACTGAACGAAGATGTTTATCTCTATATGAAGCATATTCACTAGCACTTGTGCTTCCTTTTTCGTTTGGCTTACTTTCCTTCTTCTCTTCAATCTCTAAAAGTTGATGATAAGGAAGCACCTCTAACTCAATTACATTCGCCCTGTCTAGTACCTTATCACTAAATTGGTGAGTTGTTTCATCGATATTTACAGTTCCAACAAACATCACATTTTCGCGAATCGAAATAAACGGCTTGTATTGTTCATTATTATAAAAACGATGCTGCAAGTCTTCATTGTATAACTTTAAGACTCTATTATCTGTTTCTAGCAATGATAAAAACTGCGCAAAATAATGCTCTACCCTAGCTAAGTTCATCTCGTCAAAACATACAATAAATAATTGGTCTTTTTCACTTTCAGCACGGATAAGTGTATTTACCAACCCAGAGTCCCCTGGTCGGTAGACATTATGTAAAGTATCTGGATATCCAATTAAATCAGTATCATCTGTCCAAGAAGGACGAACTGGTATAAAGTTAACTTGGGAGGTGGGCAATCGTAAGGCCTTCGCATATGCATGAACGAGTTGTGATTTTCCAGTTCCACTCATACCTGCCAAAATTACAAGTGACTGAGTTTTCATAGCAATATGAAAATTATACAAATCCCTTTCAGAATAAAATAGTCCTAGCTCTTTCGTTTTTGCTATAAACTCTTGTAAAAACTCTTCTTCTTTATTATTATCTTCAACTGCTTCCTTTACCACAAATGCTTGTGATACTTTATCCTCTTCCATCTGCTGATAGACAGGAGATGATTTCGATAATTCCTGTAATACTTCTTCATTTAAATAATCTGGGAAAAACCAAACTGCTCCTCCCTCCCAATCATATACTTGCTGTAGGAATTTCTGATCACAATTTAACTCTTTTAGTTTACCTTTTTCAATAAACCGGAATCCCCCATGAGCTACTGTATGAGATTCAAATTCTCCGTAAATCTTGATGCTTCCCTTTTTATCTTTCCATACTAAAAAAGATGGAGTGTCTTCTTCATGTTTAGAAATATCAGGGTTATCTCCGATATAATTACGTTCCAATAACCTAGACTTAAACTCTTCTTCGTCAATTCCATCTTCTTCTTCGAATACTGGTATCGGAATTAAAGAAACATCTCGTGTAAAAGACTCTTTCTTTCCAATAAGATATACATTGGTTGCTACATGAAATTCACGAAAGTTACTCGATATTTTTAGTTGTGGTTGAAATACCAAGAGTGATTCTTTTAAAAATTCTTTTATACGCTCTGTACGTTCATAATCATTCAGGGTTAAATCATCCTCAAATCCCCACTTTTCTAGTTCTTCAGCATAGCAGGTAATATGACGTACATTTCTTGGAAAATCGTTTGGTTCATAGGAAATGATTTTTAAGTAAAATTGAAGAGTATTATTTTGGTTAACAAATACACTTCTTCCTTCGACTACTTCATGTTCTTCAGCAAGTACACTTACTAATTTAGCTTCCCACTTTCTGTTTCGCATACTCCTCACGGCCCTTCTCAATTTCTTGTTTCAATTGTTGAAATGTTTCAATCTTTTTGATGGATATATTTGTTTGTCTTTGAACATTCTTAAGGAGTTGTGGATCTAATTTATAAGTAAGTCCCCAAATCTCTTGACTGTCAGTAAAGTCGACTTTATCTAGTTCTTTTCGTTCCACAATTTTCACGTCAAAAGGACAATTGAGAAATATGGAACTGTTATGAGGATTTCCCAGTAAATAGATTTTTCTCATAGTCTTTCTATCTTTCTCATTCTCCAGTTTATTTTCTTGGTTCAACAAATTAGAGTAACATTGTATTTTTTCATTTTGTATTGTCTCTATTTGGAGAAGTAGTGCTACTTTTTCTTTTTCCCAATTCTCTTTTGCTACATGGTAAGATAATTTTTCACTTTGGTATTCTTGTTGTAGTTGATTATACTCGGTTTTAAGAAGTTGATATTCTTTTTTCTCCTCCTTTTCCTTTTCTTTTTTCTCATCCTGGTAAGCTTTATATTCCGATTGTAACTGTTCAAAATCATCTTGTAAGATTTTTAATTTTCGCTCTAATTTCTTTTGAATTTTCTCCCATTTCCCTCCCTCTTTTGACGACGCCTCAAGTTCTTCCTTAAAAGACTCTTTTTTTCATTATCTTTCTTAACAGAAGTAAGCCATGTCTCCATAACAGTCTTACGTTCCTCTTCCATCTTTTGCAACCCTTCTTCACCATGCTCTCTCTTCCAACAATCGAAAAGAGTGATAGCTTTGTCTTCTTCTTTTCCTGAAAGTAATTTTAATAGTATAAGTGAAGGTGGAATATTTTTAATTGATTCCAATTCTTTGTCTGACATATTTAAAAAATCATATGCTTCATCTAGTTCTCCACTTAGTGAAATAGAGCTATTTGCCATTCGTTGTATATATTTTGGTTTCAATAGTTGCATAATCATTATATGCTTAGGTGGTAATTTACTACCTTTTCGAAAACCTGGAATTACAACCTGAACCGTATTCACTATTTCACTTATCTGTTGGTCTTCCTGTTGATTTAGAACCCATTTCCAAATCTCTTTTAACACGTTTATCTCCCTCATTTTCGTTTTTCCTTTTTATGAATTTGTTCCTTTAATAAGGTCAAGTGACCATCATTATAGTACTAATGATACTCTAATTATACCAAAATTTTCTTATAAATAGTTCATGATTAATAATTAATGGAATAAATCAAAATTAGTAAAGCTATGTATTTCAATCCCATACTCGGGTTGAAACCTTTTTTTATTAAAGGACTAAATACACTATCCCATTCTATAAGTTTAGTGACAATTTGGTCGAGGCCATAATCCCATGTTGAAGAATCAAGTGACACTCTTTTCACGGATAGAAAGCGGCATTCAGGAAGCGAATTATACACTGTTAGGTGAAATTTGCGAGCAATTTGGACTAACGCTTAGCTCATTCTTTTTATTACTGGAAAACAAAGTTGATACAACTATTAAGATTCCACAAGATAAATTTCTACAAAGTGAAAATATAGATGACGAATTATTTAATATCATTAAAAATTTATCAGAGGAACAAAAAAAGGATTATATGTACTATTACTCCCCTATATCAAATAAATTCTCATAAGAAAACCTTAGTTTTTCGTATTTAAACGAAAACTAAGGTTTTTTAAATTCTTTTTAAATTCCTTTTAAATTTGTTTTATAAATTTATATCTCATTGTATTTAGTATTTTTTCCAGCAAACTTTTCAATTGGATATTTTTCATTATTTTTTTGAAGTTTATTATTTATTATTTTTACTAAGTCCAAATCCGTTTCATTCGCAAACAATATCGCATAAATCAAAACATCCGCTAGCTCCTCCTTCATCTTATCTAAATTCTTTTCAACTGCTTCCTCACTCGTTTTCCATTGAAATAGCTCTAATAATTCACTTGCTTCTAATGTTAAGGAGAGTGCTAGATCCTTAGGATTATGAAATTGCTGCCATTTACGTTGGTCTCGGAATTGCAAAATACTTTCACGTAGTTGTTCTAACTCACTCATACTATTCACCTGCTTTTTGATATTCTAGAAGTTTATTGCGCAACGCTTCATCACTTGAATAAATGTACAGACCTTTAATTCCACGCTTCATCAAGATATTGATTGAGTTTAGGACGATTTTTTCCTTTGCTTCATTTACATTTTCAATTCCGTCCATACCTGTATATGCACCTTTGTCCATATACTTACTCGTATCAATGATGATTTCATCTTTAGCAGCGTCGTATTGAACAGATGGACCAAGCACGACCCCAACATAATTTAAATCAAAGCCCTGTATTGTATAAATAGAACCAGCCTCATGAACTGTTTCTGCTTTTTCAGCCCACGTATATTTCGTACTCGTTGTATTCCATGGCAGTTGGTATTCACCATTCGATTCCTTCACGTAGTATATTCCACCGTCTTTTTTATGTATGTAATCAAACGTTGATACAATACGACTTAAACCGTGCTTGTTATTTTTAACTTTAATTTTATCATGCATGTCTTTCATCGATTCAAACACTTTAAATTCATAGTTTTTATCTTTAGGAAGCGGCATTAACTTTTTACGCTTAAACTCGTTTATCCAATTGATTACGTCATCATTTGCCTGCATGCGGAATTGGTTTGTTAGCTGGTATTCTTCGTGAAAAGTACTTAATTTTTTGAGCCCTTCTAATGTTGCTGCTCCCCATAAACTCTTCAGTTTCAATACTTGGTCTTGATCATAGATGATAACAACCACTTTCGCTAGCTTTAACAGCTCCTCCAAATGATTATTGCCATGGAAGCTATTATAAGTATCTGGTTTTGTTAACAGTAAATGCGCTTCATCAACGAAAATGATATCAGCCTTTTTTTCCTCTTTTTGCAATGTATTAACCAGAGATGTTGGTTTTGCAAAGTTTTTCCCTTTTAAATGCTTCACCTGTTTAGCTATATCTTTATATGTTTTAAACATTTCCTCATGGTTCACGACTAAATAATTTTCTGTACGATATAAATTTGAAGATGCTTCTTCTGCTCTTTCTTGAATAGTGTTGAAAATAGAACTTAGCACAACGCTTTTACCAACGCCCGCTTCACCTTCAATGACTAATAGACTCCCATATTCACTAGAGCTCTGGGTTACATGTTTCTCACAAAATTCGAGTACTTTATCTTTTAACTCAAGTTGTTCTAAAGATAATTCTTTGAATGGAGATAATTTAAAAATATCTTTGTTTTCAATCACATGCAGTTCATTGTCGACAAGCTCTTGTTCATATAGCTTCTGCCAAAGTTCTTTAAACAGTTGTTGATCGTAGTAAGACTTGTTGTAGTAGTTGTGAGTAAAATCGCTAGCTGTTTTACTTTTATTTTGAAGCGTATATTTTTCATCACCTAGGAAGTAGTTAATCAGCTTAGTCTCAAGATGAAACGTTGCTGAACGATTAAACTGTTCATGCTTAATCAAGTTTACTTGGTTAATATTTTTACGTGCTTTTAAATGAGCTTTCATACGATTTTTAAAATAAACAGTTTCACCAATATAAGCTTCTTTGTTGCCATTTAAAACATAAATGACTGGATAATTTAAATACTGCTCTTTGTTGTTGATTTGATTAATGCGTTCTTGTATAAAAGGCCATGATAGAATTTCGATAGCTGTCATTTCTCTACTCCTTATTACTTTGTAAGGCAATTTCTTCATTATATTTTTTTAACATTCTCTGGGAACGCAATTTTTCATATTATCTTTTTTAATAAACTCAATTGGTGGTTTCATTTTCTATTCCCCCTAGAACATTCTGTTATCACATATTTTAACATCAAAAAGTTACACCTTTCCATAATTCGACAACAAACAACATGTATTTTGTTTAAATACCATAATCGTTTGTGTTTTTATATCAAAATTAATTAATAAAAAAGTGTCTCAATATTTGAGACACCCTTAATAATCATTCATATTTAATGTCTAAATTAAATTACCTTCTTAGCTTTCTTATCCAAGTATCCCAAGTCTCCACTTTCAAAGACGGGTTGGTATTATTTTCATAGTCCTGTCGTTTCTTACTTTCACTTAAATCGTCCACTGTTCTACCAGCTATTAAAACTGGATAAATGTTTATATCTTTATTAGGATCAACTTGTAAAACCCCTTGTGGACCAATCAAAGCATTATGTATCATTTGACCTGATTCAACAGTCTCTCTTATTTTATGGGCTTCTTTTCTAAACTCTTCATAGTTTCTGTAAATGTAACCCAAACGATTCCTAAGTTGCCCAGCTGCCTCTTCAACCTTGCTAGAGAAATTGCCATAGCTCCCCCGGTTGACTAGGTTAAAGTTAGCTCCTTTAACTTCAATTAAAAATATATTCATTCTTGATCTACCTGTAAAAACAGCGAAATCTACCCTGCCATTCAAAACAGGAAACTCTGAGAAACAAATATACTCTTCTGAAGGGTTAGAATAAACTTCTCCAAATAAAGATAAATCTTGTTTTAGAAGTTTCAATATATCTTGTTCTTTAGCGCCATCTTCGATTAATTTGGCAATACAGTCTTTACTAATACTTTTAGATTCAATTTCTAACCTACGTCTTACAACTTCTGGATCTTCACGATACGGAAAATCCAATAAAGGATTTATGTCGTATCGCAACTTTTCAATTTCACTGATTAGTCTAGGGTTTGAAGAAGTTTTTTGGTTTAATTCAATTTCATCACAGTTTAGTAAATCTAAAACTGTTTCTAGCCTTAATGATTTCCAATTTGGAGATCCAGTAAATGAAACTAAATCAAAACTTAAACTATTTTCATAGTGTTCTATAATTTGGGATTGTAATGGGATAATTCCCCTCTCTATAAGAGCATCATAAATATATTCAATAGAATTTGTGACGGAAGCAGAAGGATTTTTATCTCCAATATCTGTAATTAGTACATATATATCCTTGTTTTTCCCAACAAATGTCCTCACTCTACATAGGCCATCATTCCGAAAAATTGAAGAGGATGGGTATCTAAATATTGTATCGGTAATCTTCAAATAAGTTCACCTTCTTTTTTTAATATTACTGACTACATGTAATAGAGTGCCATATAATACAGTTACAAGTTACCACTTATATATATGTCGGAGAGAACATATATAAGTATAATGGAAATTTTTTATATAAATATTTTAAATCTCTTCTGAAATGAAAATAGGATATGCTAATAAATCATTTACTCTTGTTTCTTTACTGTTAAATATGTAGCACTGCTCATTTGTAATATAACGTTTCTGGTAGAGACAAGTTATTTCTTTAGTACTCCCTTTTTTTGCACCTAAACTAATTAATTTATCTATAGGGTGTTGAAAATTACTTCTACCAAATCTCTCACTTCCTCCATGGAGAATGGTATTCAGTATTGGTCTGCCTTCTAAATAGTTAACTATTGCTTGAAGGGCGGAACATCCAGAACGTATAGGCGAATACCAACCATTGTCTAGCCACATTTGAGTGATGTACAAAAATGTTCCAGTATAGTTAAGAATTATTTCTCCATGTTGAATATCACTTGTATTAGGATTGGAAATCCAAAGAGCAAAATATTTAAGGTCAGGAGTATCTTTTAAAGATTCCGGTGGAAATATTATTTGTGTTGCTTTCATAGTTTCAAGAACAAATGCTTTTCCATTATTATTAAATGAATCATACATATCCCTAGATCCAATATATTGTAAAGCATCCTTACTTTTAAGATATTTTAACAGCAGCTCAATTTTTTCATGATTATTCATGTTTCGAACTACGTTTTCTTCACTAAAGTCTGCTTTTATACCTGCTAAGCTAAAAGAGACTGTGTTTCTTTTTTATAGTCTCTTGGATATAAATTTCTAGGTATTTGATCTACAAAGCTATTTAAAATAGTTTCATTTATAAAAATATCATTTCTCATAGTCCAAACTTTTCCCCCATGCCCGTAAGCTTTGCTGCTGCTAAAATATCTAATCGCTTTCAGAATTTCTTCTATTAGCATTTCTATCTTATGCCCTTCAAATTTTCTAATAATATAGTCTGAAATTCTATCTTGTTTATACTCTTCAAAATCCGGTATTACATCATCTTCAGTATCTTCAATTCTTTCAGGAATTGGTTTATGGATTACTTGCCAGTTATTCTTATACATCTCTTTAATGCGTTCCTCAGCATTATTTTTATGTATTTTATAAACAGTCATAAAAACTCCCATTGAAGACAAGATATCCTGTTCAAATCTGTCTCTAGGAACATCTAATGAAAACCCACCTACATCTCGATAGTGGAAATAAGGATTTTCCAAGTTTGAATTGTATTTATAGTCACCTGTTATCTTACCAAAATGAATCGTTATTAAGTTACTAGGTAATACAATCCGATCGCTATTCGATGAGCAATAGGATATATTTGTGAAGCCCAATTTATTGCTGTCTTTTCTTTTTCTAAATCATATACTTTTCAACCAAAAACGAATATAATTCTTCTTTTTTTGGAATTTATTTAAATCAACATTTAATTCATCCTACGTCAAATATACACGGTTATCCTGTATAACCTTACTTTCATACTCACCATGGGAACCTGCTCGAAATAACCAAATGCTCAATGCAAAATCCTATTTGTAATTCATTATCAACAGTATACCAAAAATACTTAGTAATATTTTCACTCATTTTACAAAAAATGAATTATAGATCAGCAAAAAATACATTCAAAATGAAAATGACCCCCTAATTCAAACTGTTGCCGCATTTTAATAGGAGGTCATTCGATAAATATTCAGTTCTGTTAAAACTAGGTTAGATAAAGCGTAGCATACTGTCTTTTAATTTTCTACTCCCAGCAAAAGAAGAAAAAATAAAATTTACTCTTAAAATATATAGATTCGTCGGCTATATTGTTTTATACAAAAAGCAAAGGAGCCAATAAAATGACAGAACGAGCAGTAAAACTATATCTAGAAGAATTGAAAATTGAAATAATTACAGCTATTACTGAGCAAGTAACCAAACCTAATAAACAGTACTCACAATTAAGGAAGCCTCAGAATATTTAGGAGTATCATATAATACATTTCAAAAATTTAGGTACGAGGGATTAAAAATATTTGAAGTGGACGCCATTAAACGAATCTATAAACATGAGTTAGACAAATTTATTGAAGATAATTGCTATTATTACTTTATATAAAAAAGTAATAAACAAAAATAATTAAATATGTAAAAAAGGCTTCCATTTAGAAATTTTACGGAAGCCTTTCCTTATTAATTCAATACTTTTTTTGCTTTAGGTAAATGCCATGAAAATTGATTTGTATTCTTAATTTTATCAAACACAAAATTCTCTTCTATCCCCAATTCCTTATACATAATTACTATTTGAAGGGCTTTTAACCTTTGCGTAGCATAAAACAGTTCATCAAAACTTTCTAATAAATTTGCTTTTTTTCCTTTATCGAAATGCGTCAAATAATTTCTTGTATCAACTAATTGTTGTATGAATTTTTTCTGTTTAGGTTTCTCACCTATGATATATTCTTTAATATCCTCGCCCATATTCCCCAATAATTCTTTTATTCTCTTACTTAATGAAACTTCATTACCATATCCAAGCATACCTTCTATTTTAGATGCAAATTCTGGTGTTTCTTTCTTTGCATATTCAATAATTTTTTCAGCAAAACTGCTATAAGTTTCTTCATTAAAAAGTTTAGTATTAAATTTTTTCCTATGATATGTTTCTAAAGATTGAATAGCACTTAAAAAACTCGAATTTATGTACCTAGTTTTATAAAATTCACTTGTATATAAATCAAAAATTGTTTCATATTCAGCTTGGACTTTAAACCAATTATTTATAATGAATTCAAATGAATCTTCAATATCCCTAAATTTTACGAACGCAGACGATTCATCAAATTTAGGCTTAATAGTTAAGTTCCTAACAGTTCTAAAATAACAATACTTTTTTCTATATTTTTCATTTCCTCCTATTGTTGTATCAATATCACCATAAAAATTGTATCTAATAATATGAATTGGTTGATTAATAATTAATGTTAATAGATTTTTTAAGCTGTGAGAAACGTCCAAAAACCATTCTAAATTCTTCGTTTTGTTTGGGGTTATTTGTAGACCTGTTTGAGTAGTCCAATTGAATTTATGTTGTGTATTAGCCGATTCATTTATGTACTGTATCTCTTTAATATTTACATTTAATTCCTCAACCCTATACTCAAAAGCTACACTATCTAGCCATTCAATAGATTTCAAATTTCTATTTTCGTCATACTTCCCAATAAAATTTCTTCTATCCAACCATTCAGCTAAATATGTAGGATATATAGACATTGAATAAAATTCAATTTCTTCTTTACTTTTAAAATTTGCCCCTACAATAAATTCACTAACTAAATAACTTTCCGTTAATATCCCTGGTGCATTAAAAGAAAACGTACTCATATAAACGTCAAATAAAGTAAATTCTTCCCCTTTATCAGAAAAACCATGAACAATATCATATCTATTTAACTTATTTGGAATATCATATTCATCTCCAAAACTGCCTAACAGTTCCAGAGTTATTTTATCTTTACTATAAAAAAGAATGCCCGATACTTCTTCTTCAGATTCTGGTAACTTCCAAAATCCTTTGATTTCAAATTCATCAAGTATATTCATTTTCATCGCTTTAGTTCCCGACACTTTTACCACCTCGCATAACTTTTTCTAATTATTTATATTCGATATTGTTTTACAATTTCCTTTATACTTAAATTCTCGCACCAGATTCTATATTTTCAGTTGACATACAAACGACTTCGCCCCCAACATGAAGCTGGCAATAAGGACAACGGCTTGGTGCAAAAAATGCCAGCCTTGTTCTCAATGACTAAAAAAATAATCAAGGAACAAGACCAGCATTTGCATTATGTATTTACATGAATCAGTATAATTAAGGTATCCGTATATGTATGCCCTTGTTAAATGCGTCATTTCTGACAATACACCTACTATCTACTTCTGCCCCCGATAGCGTTTAAAGTCCGTATAATCGCCTTGCAATTACCGTTAATGCCTATACGTCTATTTGCGTAACTCAACAACTTCTTTAAACAGTGGTGTATTCTGCAACAGCCTTAACTGTTCAGACCTTCCACACCTAGCCGTTAATGGTCGCTAACACCATTCAGATACTTGCACCAACAAGGAAGTGCTTTATTGTATCCTAGACTTAGTTATTGCAGCGGTTAAGTCATAACCTTTCAAGTTTAGTTTTGATTGGTGTGAGTAGGCATTCCATCAAAGAATTTCACCTAAAAAAGACAATAGGAAACTAGACCTTTACAGATATACTTTTTTTCGAGTAAAATAAAGGCATTGAAATTCGTATTTAATTAACAAGGTTAAATCGATTTGTACTAACGTGTCGCCAAACACTTAGTACGTGGGAAGGTGTAGTCAGCACCTTCTCTTTTTTATTTACAGGAACTTCTTCAAACTATTAGCAACTTCATCTGTACTTAAATCTAAATATTGCGTTGTTACTGCTAAATCTGAATGACCTAACGTTTTACTGATTAAGGAACACTAGCACCTTTTTCTAGTAAGTTTTTAGCGTATGCCCTTCTGATAGCGTGTGCGTTAATATTTGGTAAATTGTAACGCTGACTGTATTTAGTCAATTGTTTAGAGATAGCACAATTTGATGACTTGCTAACGTCCATATTCAGCCCTCTTTGTGTTATAAAAACGTGTGTGTTGTGTCTGTTGTAATACTTGCGAATTTTTTTATTTGAATCTATTAATGTCCGCAATCTTTCAATAAGTTCTTCATCAATCGGCAACTTCAAAAATTTATGATTCTTCAATGTAGAACCGTCTAAATTTAAGAAACCATTTTCTAAATCTAGATGACGTTCTCGTAAATTACATAGGGTTGTAATTCTTATCCCTGTCTTAAACATCAAAAGGATAGCTGTTAAATCACGGAAACCAATAAAACTTGATTGGTCAATATAATGAATCAATTTAAAAATGTCGCTTTCCTTTGCTGAAACTTTAATTTCTCTATCTGTTTTGATATGGATATTAAGCCAGAACCGTTCCGTTAACCAATTGTTAAAATAAAATTTACCTAATATAGCTTTGAGAGACTTTAAACGTATTTTTTTCGTTCTGTCAGAAACCTGTAATACATCTAAATAGTTGTAAATGGTTTGGGCAGTTATTTCTTCAGCAAATACAATGTTATTAGCTTCACAAAACTGTTTAAAAATATAGTCATAACTGTGAATGGTCCTTGGTCTGTTGCCAGCTAGTTCCATTTGTTTGAATACAGTTTTTAAACAGTAATCAATAGGTGTCCACTGCTTGCTTCGTAATTCTTTTTCACTGTATTGACTACGTGGCACACTGCCCTTAACACCTTCTACTGTAAAAATTCCTTGCGTACGGCTTTTAGACATAAAAAAACCTCCTAACCGTATAGATTAGAAGGTTAAACAAACTTTCAATTTAACTGTAATTTACCAAAAAAGAAAAGGCATTATCCAATGGGTAATACACCCTTGAATAACACCTTAACTGTTAAAACACTGTAATACCAACGGTTTAATACGTTGGAAATGTATGGAGACGGCGGGTGTTCAGTCTATAAAACAGAAAAACCTTATTATATCAACGTTTGAAGGGCATTTTCGAGGGTCAAAAATGGCTCTTACAAAGGAATTAATAAGGTTTGATAAAAATGCTTACGGACTTAAGAATTTTTGATTAAGTTATGGATATATATTAAACAGTTCTTTATAGGGATCTTCTGTTGCGTATAAATCCTGATTCATACTTGTACACTTACAAGACGTTGTTTCTTTTTTTAACTGTTTACGATACTCATAATAAAGTTTTTCTAAAGATGGAAAATCAAATTTTTTCAAGCTGTTTTTAGGTAACCTTTTTCCCGTGGCCTGAAAATAATAATAATTAATTGATTTATATACCCAATTATCTAGCGTATTTAATTGATTATAGTCTGTAATAATTAAAAAAAATCGCACCC
The DNA here is from genome assembly GCF_027557635.1 of Lysinibacillus sp. JK80. Classification (NCBI taxonomy): domain Bacteria; kingdom Bacillati; phylum Bacillota; class Bacilli; order Caryophanales; family Bacillaceae; genus Lysinibacillus; species Lysinibacillus sp. JK80. Next base: position 3,671,644 of record NZ_CP058997.1, read on the forward strand.
AATTTCTAGATTTTTCAAATTCACCACAATTTTTGCATTTATTTTTTTTGTAATCATTTCCAAAATATTTATAACTCATTCTTAACTTTAAAAGTTCCAAGGACCTCTTTTTACTAAAATCTGTCGTATTTAAATATTTTCAATTCTTTTTTTGAACTTCAAAACATTCGATTGTTTGATACTAATATGCCTATTGGAAATTGTAAATCCAACAAAGTTTATTCCTCTCTTACAATTCACCTTACTAATCTTAGTTTTTTCAGGGTCTGGATGTAATGTTAATTTAATACTATTTAAATATTTTTCACACTCGTCTTTTACTTTAATAATATCTTTTTCGGATTTAGCTAAAATTACAAAATCGTCTGCATACCTAGTATATCTGATATTATGTTTGGATTTTAATGTCGACATTACCCAGCAGTCAAATTGATGTAAATAAATATTTGCTAGCATTCCCGAAATAATTCCACCTTGAGGAATCCCTTCATTTCTTTTTACTCTTATAACCTTATTTTTATTCTTCCTTTTATAACCCTTATCTACATGAATAAAACGATATAAAAGTTTTTGGATTTTTGGCATATCATTAAAGAAAATCTTAATCTGATCGTAAAGTTTATCATGAGGTATATTATCAAAAAAACCTTTTAAATCAGCATCCAAAGCGTATATATATCCTTCATTTAAATCATTATAAACTTTTTGAGCTGCCTTTTGGGCATTCACATTCTTACGATATGCAAAACTCACATAAGGTAATTTAGTAAATTCTCTTTCAGTAATCGGGCTTAAAAATCATATAACATCTTTTGAGTCAGTACATCTCTTATTGTAGCAATTGATAAAACTCTTGTTTTCCCAAGCTTCTTTGCTTCTTCTATATTTAATTGAGGGTCTTTAGAAATTTCTATCTCTCTTAAAGGATAAAAAAAGTAATTTCCTCTTCTAATTCTTTTATAAATCATATCTATCTGATGAGGAAGGTTTTTTTGAAATAGGATGTAATCGATATATCTAGACCTTCTGGGACTTTCACTTTTTTTCCTCAGTCAAATTATCAGTCTTTTGAGCAACATATTCTTCAAATACATTTTTAATATTTCTTTTATCACTATTTTTTCAAAAAAAATTTTTTCTTCCATAAAATATGGTATTCCTCCATTTTCTGCGGCGGTGGGCAAGGAGGAATGGGATTCAACCGCCTCCCTATCTTAATAAGATAGGTTAAAGTTCTAACAGCCTCATATGTAATATAAGACTGCTGGATAAACTGATAAGTCAATTAATAGTTGCATTAAGAGATTCATTAGCATTATCCTCCATTCAATTCAGCGTCTATAATTATATTATAAATCGTCGAAACGAATGCCCTATACCGATTATCGGGACGCGTGTGTAATACACACGCTATAGGCTAAAACCTACGTGTTAAATTTAACATAAAAAATATTTTCGGGATAGTCTAATATTCACGGTGCATATACACTATGTTATAAATCCTTTTCAATTAAATCTTCTTCGAAAGTTCGAAAAGCAAATTTTATCAAATCCATCTACTTCCTTATCAACAGCAGAATAAAAATTTGGAATATCTTTAGGGTAAATAGGTTTTCGATCAATTCGAGCAAATGGTCCATCCGTTTCAAAAAGTATTTGTTTAACTGGAATATGGCAATTATATTTAATCCGTTTTTAGTCATTAACATTTTCGGATTTATAGAAAAAAATATCCTTTTTCAACCGCTTGTTTCAAAACACTAATTTTGCCTGTGTACCAATGAAAAATTGCATGTTTAACTTCATTTTCAAGCAAAATATCAAGTACTTCCCTCTCAGCGCCTTTACTATGGATAGTATATATACGCCCTTTATTAAACCTTTGACTAGAAACATATCGAAAGCCTCTATTTGAATGCTTTTTCTCTATCGCTTATTCCAGAAAAAAATCTAACCCTACCTCCCCAATGTATCTAGTGGTAGCTATATATTTTTCGAAAAGGTCTTTATTTAAAAGATATTCATTTGAAACTTGTGGATGATATCCTAGGCATAGTCGAATGTATTTAAAGTTTGAAAACCTACCGAAGTACTTTTCGTATAACTCAGGTAAATTAGTTACAAATAATGTGTAGATTTTGCTTGTTTCATATTCTAAGGCCAACTCATACGGATTAGGATAGAAATCAATATGCACGTGCGTATCGATGTAAGTCATACTTTTCCATATACCTTTCAAATTCTTTAGCAAACTTATTCAGCATTTCATTCGTTTTAACTAAATAATCAGCCTCATCATAGTACTTTGACTTAATGTTTAATTCACTAAAAATTTCGTTGTTTCTTATGAGCTGCACATATTTTTGAAAGTATTGCACATTAGAAATAAATTCATAATAATATACATCTGGTTCAAAATTCTGTTCTTCATAATCAAAGTAATATAAACATCATACTGTTCATTGTCATATGCAGCCATTGAAATTTTTCTCAATAAGCATGGAATACATACTCCACATTGCCCAACATGTACTTTTAATACGTCCGATCTTCCAGCTCCACATGTGAATGAATCTTTGATTACACCTTTAAAATCTAAATTCATTTCATTTATTGATTCACCTTTTGTTTTAAATAATAATGGATGTTTAACTTGTACATTTATGTTTAAATCCTCCAATAAATTATTGTATTCAAACAAAGTTTTGGGATGTGTTGTCTTCGTCGTAAATCTATCATAAAGGTTTGGATTTAATGTTAAAACACCATTTTCATACAGGTTAACCTGATTAGATTGATTATAATATGCCTTAGCTACTGCTAAAGAAAAATAGAGCAGTGAACGGGTTGCTTGTGTATAGTGTCGTTTCTTATCAACTGGTTTCTCTATCAAAATTATATCAGGGGTAGGATTTAGTTTTTTCTTATAAAAATCAGCAAGGAACCTCTGTTTAGTTGCTTCTTCTCGTTTATTGAGAAATCCAATATAATCGCTAGAAATGTCATTTTTGAAATTATAATACGCTCCTGTTAAAGAATCTAATCCTCCTGAAAATAAGCTTACAATTCTTTGATTTGGACCATATAACGATAATTTCATTTGTCTTTCTTTTCTTGCTATTAAATCCTTATTAAATGGCTTAAAAGAAATTTGATAGTCTTCACCGGAAACCCATTTTAGTAAAAGTCTAAGTCTATTAGTTAAACCTTGCCAAACTTCAACATGGAAAACTGGAATCTCAATAGAAAGATGGGTTTTCCTGGCAGTTACAGATACATCAACGCAATATACTGAACCCATTACTGTAATTAAATCGACAATAGTTTTATCTTTGTCCTTAAAATAATCAACCTCAAATTCCTGCATCAATTGAAGATGTAAGTTCTCGTTTACTAATCCGTTCATTAGAACTCACCAAACGTTACATTTTTAGCAGCTTCAACAACAGATTTTAGTACTTCACTAAACTCTAAGTCTTTTGCTATATATTGATCTATTTTACGCTGTGTTTCATTATCTATAATTTGATTTGAGACATTATTAACCATTAATTCAATATCATCATAATTTAATTCATCATAAACTTCTTTTAATGTATCATGTAATTCCCCTATAAGTATTTGCTTTACTACATTAAATAATAATTTTTCGATAAAACTCGTTAGAACTAAGTCTTCATTCTTCAAAAAATTTGTCATTGTAATTTTAAAGCTTCTTTCTAAAAGAGCTTTATCTGCGAATAAATTATCCTCATTATCTATTAAATCCAAGATATGATTTACAAATTGCTCGGTTGTAATGGGATCGTTTTTTATTTCTTGCTGAGTAATGCCATTAAAGCCTTCCTTACTTAAAACTTCAAATTGATTAGAAATGATACTGATACATTTGTTTAAAGTTGCTTCATCTAAAAATTCTGTATTTATTCTTTTCAAAGTAATTATTTTCTTTGTAACATCTGGTGTTTTGTCATTGATTTTTTCAACAGGTACATCTTGCAGCATTTTCTTGATTTCTTTATTAAGCTTTCTTTTTGAAGTTCCCATAAACACTCACCTTTTCTTATATGCTAAAAAACGATAATTATTTGAAAACAATTGAACTTAATAATTTATTTCATCTCAACCTCTACACCCCATGTATCAGCATCAAAACCTGCATCAATAAATAACTTCTTACATGTCGTGTAAATACTTTTTGCACTAAAATTAACTTCTATAAAATGCCCATTCGACAATTGCTTAGCACTACGCATCTCGTTATTCTTCTTTTCTACTGAGATTAGTAATGATCTCGTCTGCAACAATTCTTGGTAGTATTCAGGATTATTTTTGTAAATGAACAGAATAGTATGTTCTAAAACTTCTCTCCAAACTTTTACCTTAGTCGTTTCATCACCTATGAATAATAAGCGTGGCGAGCTACCTGTTACATCATTGTCTTTAACACTAGCAAGTCCAAAATACGGCCATGCTAAAATGAATTTTTTATATAATTTTTCTGTTCTGTCAGTGATTGCTTGTTCATCCCAAGTATTATATTTAACGAGATCCTTATTCAATTCAAAATTGCTCTTACTATAATATTTTTTCTTAGTAGAGAATGATTCGTTCGATAGCTCTGAATTATAGCCACTTAATGTTAAGTTCCCAATAACATGCAAATATTTTTCGTGAACTTCTTCAAAATTGCTACCTAATTCAGCTTCCCAAGATTCAGTTAAAGTTTGTGGCATGATATGTTCAATGGTAGCCTTCGTTAAATCAACTTTCTCTTTATGACCAAAGCTTTCTTCAAGTACACTTAAAATAAACTTACATTTCTCTCTCTTATCACCAGCGCCATATAAAGGTGAATTGATTAATTCATGAAGAACTTCAGTATCCTTAGGGTAGCCTCTCACCTGTAAAAATGCTTTTAATTCTTGAATAGAGTCAGCTTCACTAAATGGTTTTAACTGGTTATATAGCGAACCAAACATTTTATTTAATGGTTTCGATTCGATATTGCAAACGTATCTTCTAACAATGAAATTATCGATTATCGACAAAATTTCAATGAATTGTTCCAGACTGTATTTCTTCACATCAAAATCACGATAAACATAAAGTAAAAATGGAAAAGCGGTACGTGCTTCAAACTGTTGAATACGCTTTAAGTAGTATTGAATTTTTTCATTAGACTCTTTTTCTGGATGTAGTAATTTATCATAGTAAGTTGCAAATACAGCCAGCTCCTTCAAATAATCAATGACATTCGCTTTATCTGCTTGCTGCTTTAATTTCACATAAACATCTTTCTTTTTGACATTTAAGTTTACACCCATTAAAAAATGTCTGATGAACTCAGTTAAAGAATCGCCTAAATTCGTTTGCATTGGCAGCCAATAGCCTTTATACATTTCTTCTTGCTCTGATGGTTCGATACGCATAAATAAGTAGTTTCGAATTAAGTCTGCTTCTGTTAATGGTTGTCCTTTTGCATTTAAGCTTTCAAATACTAAATACGGATTATCATCTGGAGACAGTACAATACTAACTAACGAAAGATTATGTAAAACCCCATTTTTCAACTGCTCCACATCCGTTGTTAAATCTTGCAACTTATTTTTAAAGTAGTCATAGCATTTTACAAGCCCACTACTTTGATCTGATTCTAAAACTTCTTTTTTTATAATTCTTTTAAAGATATCTTTATCAACTTGCGTTGGTAACAATTTAAAATACTCTTCACCTTTTTTAAAACGATTTACAAGCATCGTTTCGTTAATTTCAGCAGCTAATTCAGGTAATCCATCTTCCTCTGCTTTGTCACGAATAACGCTTAATAGAACAAGTAATGTCGTTAATCGTTGTTGTCCATCAATTACTAAAAATTGTTGCACGCCAGTAGGATTTGCATTTACCGGTATAGATACGATTGATCCGATAAAGTGATTTTCATAATGTTGTGCCTCATCAACTAACTCCATTAAATCTTCCCATAATGTTAGCCATTGTTTTTGATCCCAACTATATGTACGTTGAAACATTGGTATGATATATTGCTTCGAGCCTTCAATTATTTCTTGTAAATTTGTTTCATTTGCTTTCACTTAAATCACTCCAAATTTATAGGGTCGATGTATATAGTTTTGCTTACTTTCAACCTTTTTTGATAAGTTCAATTTACCACATTTTTACTTTATTTATAATAAAAGCAGAAGTAAGCAATTGCGCTCTCTTCTACTCTTTAATTACAAGCTTTAATTTAAATTTCATAATAAATAGACTAGCATCAAGTGAACACAGTCCCTCTTTTATTAATATTGAAATGGCACAACATTATACTTTTCACATAAATTTTTCACCATCTCTATATAAATCTTTTTTGCATTAACTAAATCATTTTTTTGTAAGTAGTCATATCCAACTTTTATATATTGATTATATAAGTGTAAATATAACGCTTTCGGATTTGGTTCGGCATCAATTTTTTCCACAATTACAGGTGCAATGCGATAATACTCTACTATTAAGTCTCTTCCATCATCATCGAAACGTAAATGCTCATCACGATATTTTTTATAATTTAATATTTCATCACAATTATCTTCTTTCCCTAAAGCAATACAAGTTGCTGTTGTTAAGAAACACCAAGATTTACTTGATGAGTAGCTTGAACTTGAAGAAGAAGAACTATACGATCTACTACTGCTATAACTTTGCTTCACTTCGTTTGATTGAATCCAACCGGTTACTTTATGTAGCTCTATTTCTGCATAAGAATGTGACTGCCTTACAGCTTTTTCAAAATAATTTTTGGATTTTTGTAAGTCCTGCGACAATACATTACCGTATTGATAAATTTTCCCGCACATAAAGTTACATTCTGCGTTATCTACTGTTGATAAATAATTAATCGCTTTGCGATGATCTCCGTCCCAATAATATAACTTCCCTAAACGTTCTGTTACTTCTTTTGAGCGCTCTTTTTCATGAACGTAGTGATTTAATTTTAGTGCATTCGAAAATACAACCACTAAGCGATCATCTGGTAAATTGTTTCGACCTTTTCTAAAACGATTAAATTCTATTTCTGCTAGTTTTTGCAATGCTTGAAAATGTTCAAATGTCGCGGCAATCTTTAAAAACGTTAACGCTTTGCTATATTTGCTATTTAAATAATATTTTCCTACTAGATAGCAAGCTTCAGGAACTAATAAACGTGCAATGCTTTCTACCTCTATAATATTCTTTTTATTTATAAACGATAATAAAAGCTCGGCTGCTTCAGAATTACCGAGATTCATTGCTTTTTTAAAATAAAATTGTGCATCGACATTATTTGAAACTGAAATTGCAGCTTTACCTAAATACAGATTAACCTCTGCATCGTAGTTATTGTGATAAAACTTTTTAAGCTTGTTATAAAGAGATTTACTTTTAATAACTGAAAAATATTTAATACTAATATATGCTGTCACATCGTTTAATGGTAATTCATTTAAAATATTTATACATTTAACAATTTCTTCTTTTTTACCTTTTGAATAGGCCTGAATGATTGATGTATAAATAGAGTCAGAATTTCTCAAACGCTCAATTTCTACTTTATATCCCGTATTATCTTTTATTTCAAGTGCGACAAGTGCCTGTTTTGCGATGTAAAGCTGAGCTTTGTTAGAGAAAATGGCATCAGAAAGTATAGGACTTACAAATAATTTTTCAATCTCCATTAAATGTTTGTTGCATTGTAATAAATGTTTAACTAAATTTTTGTGGGATATTTGTTTAGCCTGTAACTGTTTCTTTAAATTATTGCGAATTGATATAATATTTGCCTCAAGCTCTTCATCGCTAACCGTTACTAAATCTTTAGAAAGCCCATTTACTAAATATTGCTCATAAGCTAACTCTTTTGTCACATTAATTAAGTAATCTTGATATGTTTCAGTAAAAATATCATAGATCGCCGGCATCATACATGGCTTATTAAGCTGCTGAAGTAATACTGGCACTTCTTCAAGTATTAAAGAAGACAACTCTGTTTCTACGTTTTCTCCAATAATAAAACGTTGTTTAGCATAGTTCGGTGCTTTATATTGATTCAATTGCTTATGAAGCGGTTCAATCATAATCGATGCTTCTGCCATATTATGTAGCATTTTATATATTTCACTTTGTCTTGAAACAAATTGTGGTAAGTAAATAAATGCAATATGCTCAAACGGACATTTTGCTTCAATATAAAACACTTGAATAAATTGATCTACATCGAGCTTTTCTTTATATAATTGCTGATTCACATGTCGAAATTCATCGGGCGATAACTTTGATAAGTTTTCTAATGTATTTTGTGCAACAATCGTTGTTTTTTCTGATGCAGATAAAATCATCGGAATGTTTGCGTTTTGTCTAATAAATTTTGCATATTCCTGCATTTGATTTTGCTCAAACCATTGTGGAACGGCATGCTTTTTACCCTCTATAACAACTAGCGTTTTATTTTGCAAATGGGGTGTGCGAACGATAAATTCAATTTCCCGTATAGCAGATTTTAAATTGATTAAAAAATTAGTTTTATTTTCATAGCTGCTTTTATCAATGACTGGATAAACTTCTGTTGTTACATATTGTAAAAACGATTGAAATTGCTGATTTGCTTTGACATTGTTAAACTGTGAGGTTGTTTCCTCTGTTAATAACTTTCCTAATACTTGAAAGGTTTTTTCGATTTTTGTCATTGGAAACCTCCAGAAACAAGAGCATTGAATTGATTCAAAATTTGTTCCTTTGTTTTTGCTAAATTTTTTCTACAATTACTAATTTCTTTTATTTCTTGTTGTTTGCATAAACCTTTGTTAACGTTTGAATTTCTGAAATATCGTCAGATTTAAAAATAAAGTTGCCAACATCATTACGTCTTTTTTGCACCGCATTGAAATACTCATCAATTTGATGCTCTAGCTGATTAATGATTTTTTGAATTTCCTCTTCTAATGGTACAAATGTATTCGATTTACGGTTAATTTCCTTAAAGTACGTTTTTAAATAGTTGCGATTTAAGTACTCTTTTTCATCTTGAGCAGAATAAGCAACTACCTCATACAAAGTAATGTTTGATTTTTTCAAATATTCCTTTGTTGTATTAATAATATTTTCCACATCCGATTCTGTTTTTTTGTCGCATTTGTTAAATACAATTAGAACCGGATTTTTCATATTTAATAATTCAATAAAATCAATATCCGCTTGCTTAATAACGCCATTTTCCACATCAATTAACCAAATTAAGTAGTCGACAGATTTTAATTGCATTAATGCCTTTTCATTATCTGTAATCGCTTGCTTTTTCGTTGTATCAACTTTTGAGTACCCTGGTGTATCTAAAATCGCAATCGATTCGTAGGGAAATACCGGTGTTGAAATAACTAAGTTATTGATGAAGTGCGAAAATCCTAAATTGTACGTACTGTAAAACGCGTGACTTAGCGCTTTTACGGCATCTAAATCTAACTGTACAGATTGGTTGTTTTTTGTTAAAGCTTCGATAAACAAGTTGTCGCCTTTTACGATATACGTAGCAATCGATGTTGTTGGCACTTGGTCTTCTGGTAAAATTGCCTCACCAATAACCGAATTAATAAACTTTGATTTTCCCGCGCTAAATTGACCGCCAATACCAATCGTTTTCTTTTTTTTCAGTAAAGCTACTTTATTTTGCTCAAATAATTTATCACTTAATTTTACAAGCTCTTGATACAAATGAACTTCATTTTTCAGTTGAATTTTATTGATAGATTGCAATAGCTTGTTATCAATGAGAGTGTCCAGACGACGTATATTTCGTAATTTACTTTTCGTTTCATCAGTTACGCCTAATAAGTTTGAAATAAGGTTTAACCCTTTAGCTGAGTCCGCTAAATAAAGGTTTTCCGCCTCGTACTCTTTCTCTAAACTAAAATCAAATAAATCATCATCTGCAGCAAATAAATCGGAATCATCAAGTGAAAATAAATCCATTTTCTTCGTCATATGAATTCTCCTACTGCGCTAATTGTTTTTTAAACACATTTAATTTCAATGCAATTTCTTCCATTCGTTTCAAGTTTGCTTCTTTATCTTTTAATAGCATTTCGATTTTTTTTGCATTTACCGTAATTTGCGCTTCGATATCGTCGATGAAATTCGCTGCATACTTTTCTAATAGCAACTCAATTTCTTTAATTTTGCTGTCAATTTCAGATTTGATATCGTTTGCTACTTGTTGCAAAATACGTTCCTGCTCTAGCTGTAAGTTCGAAATTTCTTCATTACGAACAGATGGCGATGAAAAAGTGGAAGTGATTTTTGCATCATATTTACTTTGGTCAACTTCGATATCTTGGATAACAATTTGATTTAACACAATTTCTAAAGCACGCTTAATTTCAGATTCATTAAATTCATTACTTATTAATTCAAAGGCGCCTACTACTTCGTTTGCGACATCCTTTTTCATATTTTGTAAATCAAATAAGCGTTTAAATTCGTTATTAATCATTTCACGAGATCTTGTAATATATTTCCGAATACTTGCGACTACCTCTGTTACTTCAGCTGTATAGTTTGTCATTGTAATCGTATAAGATTCACGTTTAAGCCAAGAAATCCTGTTCGTCTAGTACCTGTATCTGATGAAGTAGAGACCGCCACTTTCACACCTGTATGATTATTGATTTCCTTTTCTACATCAATTTTAATATCAACTAGTATACGGCTAGCTTTTAAATAATTTGCTGTAAAAATATCATTCACATTTTTTCGAATAGATTGGAGCTTCGAAGAAATTTTTTCGACTTTATTTTTCAAGCCCGAAACATCGGAATGCTTCATTTCTTGAATATTATCAATCGTTTGTTCTTCCATTTGGCGAATTAAACGTAAAAATTCAATATGCTGATCTTGAATAATCGTGGATGAACGTTCAGTAATAATATTGTCTTTTTCTGTTTTTACTTTCGATAAAATTTTCCCTTCTATTGTGTGTACATTTGCAAGCTTCATCAGCTCTTTAGGACTTCGGCTAAAACCCTCAAAACGCTTTTCAAACTGCTTTAAAATATGCTCTTCTGCTTTTGTTAATGGCTCATTATGATAAAGCTTCATTGCACTGCTATACATAAGTCCTGAGGTTGGGTGTGGCGGGAGATTTGCTTGAATTACCTTTACTACAGCTGGAGTATTTTGCTGTGTAATGCTCTCACCAATTGTTGTAGTTGCTTGTTGATTAAGATTAAATAACGTATGTTGCACAGTGGAGCTTTTTTTGTTTATAATCTAATATTGCCGAGTCAAATTTACTAGCAATTAAATATGCATGGCTAATTGAGTTTTCTGGTAACGAGCGAGTAAGTAAGCCCATTTCTTCCTGTGATAAAAATGCCCTGCATAGCTTAAAAAGAACACTACATCACAATTCATTAAAAAATCTGAAGTTACAATCGTTCTACTTACGATTGGATCATTCATCCCCGGTGTATCGACAATTTCAATATTTTTTAAACGTTCATTATTTAGCTTAATTACCGAATATTTTTACAATAGGTGTAAACTGCCTTCTGCGCCAACATAATGATTTAATTTTTCAATATATTCATCTTGCTCATCAGCATTGATTTCAATTTTTTGACCAATATATTGTGATACATTTAAATTATTTTTTCAGCCATTTCAATAAGCTCTTTACAAGCTGAATATTCTTCGGCACATCATCTTTTTTAAAAACACAAAATTGTTCAAAATCCATCGCATATGCACTTTTTTCCATTTCTTGCTCGTACAGCTCTCTTAAAAATCGGTCTGCTAAATGCGCGTTATGCTGAATAATGTTCCAGTCATTTTCATCGTAAAAAACAATTTCTGCTTCAAATCTGTCACCATAGCTAATTTTCGTAAGTGCCGCAGTCATTGGCGTTGGGGCTTTTGGCAAAATATCTTTACCATCAAAATTAGAGCATTAATAAATGAAGACTTCCCTGCTTTTACTTCACCAATAATCCCAATTTGCAAATTACGCTTTGATTTCATAATTCCTTCTAAATTTTTTTAGTTTCAGGTAATTGTTTGGAATAGTGCAATGCGGTCTTCGCTTAAAAACTTATTGTACTTTCTAAGTTCGTCTGATATATGTTGAATTTTATCGATAAATTGAATAGCTTCTACATTCATACTGTCACCAACTTCTCAACTTTTTGTAATTCATCACGTACTAAATCTAGTGTTGTTTTATATTGTACTAACTTTTATCATGTTCTATCTGCATGTCATCCTGTTGATTTAACGCTGCTTGTAAAGCTTCTTCTTCAATGGAAATGATTAATCTTAAATTTTCTTCTAGTTCTTCAATCATAACATCTTCCATTTCTGCTAAAGATTCTTGAATTGCTGGACTAAGTTTCTCAATGACTTGTGGAATTACCTCTGATTCAATAGATTGCTTTACTTTGTTGACCTGAGATTGTTTCCCCCCCACACCTAATAGTTTTAAAATTTCAGGAAGGAATAAAATAATAATCTCTAACCAGGGTGCAACAGCTGTTGTTGCAATGGCTAATGCACCTGTTACCGATTTATAAACTTTGTTGAAATTGTCTGTTCCTTCGTTTTTTGAGAAAAAATCGACTCTACTTTACGAATTTTATCCGTTACGGTGTAAACTATTTCTTCTGTTTTATCTACTAACATTTCTGATAAATTAACATCCCTTAAAAATTCTTCAAAAGAAATATTTGTATATTTCTTTGTATTTTCAAGAAGTACCGGACGTAAAATCGAATTCATACGAATGCTAAATGCATTTGAACCTGATATTGCTGCATTGGCAAGCTCTGTCGAATGAACATATAGTGCATTTTCAACTTCGGCAATAATGCTAGGCAATACTTGTGAGGTCATTCGATTAGTTAACTTCGAACATTCCTGTTGAAGCTTGTATTCTAACTCACTTTTAGCCTTTTCCCTTTTTTGAATCTCTTCTCTTAAAGCACTATCATCAAAAGCTAAAGATTTAATCGACTGTTCTAACGCTAACTCCAAGAATTGATAAATTTCTTTTATTTTTGGCAATATAGCTTGTTCAAAAATTTGTTGACTATTTAGTGCGTGGATAGTATCCAGTAAACCTTGCTTCGTATCGTTATCATGTTTGCTATATTTTACAACTGGAACATCATATCCAAATAAGTACGATGCTTGCGCTTTAATTTTTTGTTCAATTACTTGCACATCTTCCGCGGCTTTTTTATCTACCTTTGAAAGCACAATAATTAAATTGTGATCGTATTTACGTATTTCTTCAACAAACTCTAAAACCGAGGCTTTCATTCCACCCTCTTCGCAATCAATTACTAGTAAGTACGCATTCCCTCTCTCTACATATTGCAAAATTGCGCGGTTATGCTGTTCAATATTTGAGTTAAAGCCCGGCATATCTACAAATACATAGTCTTCAAATGTTTGTAAAAAATTATTATTTAAATTGTAACGAATATTTAAGCAAACATTCGGATTTACGGATTGAATTTGTTGTTTTTCTACATATTTACGCTCTTTATTTACATCAACTATTTCGTAGCTTTCCACTAGGCTATATTTTAATTCTGTTGCAATGGCCGTTTCAGGTGTTTGCTCTTCAGTTAGTAATTCTTCTTCAAGTAAAAAGTTCATCAAAGCACTTTTTCCAGCACTGAATGACCCAATTGCTAAAATTTTAATTGAAAATTCATCACATATACTTTTTAATTCCTCTATTCGATTGATAATTTCTTGATTAATTTTAATGTCATTACCAATTTCCCCTAAAATATTTAAATGTTGTTGTATAATTGTTTTATCAATCATATTTATCACCTTTTATCGAATTTTTACTTAATTACCATCGTAAATCTTATATTAGAATCTATTTTACATCTTGAAACGGACATAATATGACCCAAAAAGTAATAAAGTGTATTTTTTATATAACTATTATACCACCCGGTGAATAAAACAGCTTTCATTTTCTATATTTATCAAATTTTAAAAATTTGAGGTGATTAGATGTTTGTAGCAATAAATCCAAATGGTGAAAAACAATTTGCCTTCCATGACGATAAAGAACGCCTATATTCTTTAGCTAAAGCCAAAGAATTATACTGTCCACACTGTCAGAAGAACGTTTTCTTTCGTGGCGGAACTAAGAAGATTCATCACTTTTATCATGAACGTCATGTCGAATGTAGTTTTGTTGGGGAGCCTGAAACGCAGGAACATCTCGGTGGTAAACTTGCGATTTATAATTGGTTAAAAGAGAAATATCCAAACGCTTACGTTGCTTTAGAAGAACGTATTGCTAAGACCAATCAAATCGCGGATGTGTATGCGGATTTTAGAAATGGTCATAAGTTTGCTTTTGAAATACAATGTGCGGAACAAACAGCTGAGAAATGGCTAGAACGACGGAAACTTTATGCAATTGCGGAGATCAAAGACATCTGGCTTTTTGGTGCGAATTATTATAAAGAAATAACAGCTAAAGATATCGAGGATGATGAGGTTGTTCTGCGCTTAAAATACCCGCAGCAATTAGTGAATGAAAAGGAACGCAGCGTTTACTTCATTGACGTTGAGAATAACCTTGTAAAACACATTGGCAAATTTTTCGGTATTAGGTATCGAACTGAAACGAGATTTGTTGTAAAGTTTCAAGAAATTGCAATACCTGAAATGACAATTGCTAAAATACAATCGCCATGCAAATTCGTTTTATATAACAAACTTTCCTATGAGAAAATTCAACATTATTTAAATGATAGAAAAATTGAAGCTGCTGAACTTTGGAAAGAACGTAAAGTGCAAAGCGCAGCACGTATGCAAATAATTCGTCAAAAACAAGAAAAGCAGAAACGGTTCCACCAATATAAAAGATATTTAAGTAATTTCAATATAGATAAAGTATTACAACGGATGTCGCATCGAGAGCAAGTATTGTTTAGGAGACTCGTGAAGGAATACGGTTTAACAGATACTAATTTCCCTGGCATTTTTAATATCCAGATGGAAAATTATAAATGCATACATACACCCTATCCTTTATGGCAATTACTCGTTTTTCACAAAGCGATCAAACACAATTACAGTAAGAAGCAACTGATTTTCTCGAATTATTTATTTCAAGATATTAAAGATCAGCTTCGATATGATATTAAGGACAGCAAGCTGGTTGCAACATTAATTCATAGCTACCTTGTTCTATTGGAGAAATGCGGATTTTTGTATAAACAAACATTATATCGTAAGTACATACACCCTTTTAAAATTGAAAACAATGTGCTACCGCTAGTAGATCATAAAGAGCTTAATACACATGTTGCTTTATATTTTTCGGAGTTTAATTTATTTGCCATTGGTTGGGGCGATTATTACGATATAGAAATATTTTCCACTGATAAGCTACAAGAACTCTTAGAACAAGATGCCCAATATTATCAAAATCTTGTGCTGCATAACATGGAGTCCCCTTTGCATATTGAAGAAGGTCTAATAAAATGGGTTCAACAAGCTGTAACAGATAAAATAATTGAAACAGAAGCCCACGAGGCAGAATTTATCGAGCATTTAATTGAATTATTACGAGAAGGGAAATTCATTTCACAAGCAATGCATGATACATTCCTGGCATTGATAGAAGAAAAATTTAACTAGCTTTTCCTGTTCACTACCCTTTTTAAAACCTTGATATAGTAAAGCTTTCGGAAGTCGATCTGACTTTAAAACAACGTTATATTTATACAAAAATGAATTTTGAGGATTAAACACTGTATCAAATTCATCAAAAACCGTTCTTCTAACAACTTTTCCTGGAGTGATTAATAGTACTTTTCCTTTACAATTAGCAAAAGGTAGAATAGACATTAAACCAGTTTTACCAGATCCAGTAGGCATAACAACTAACACTTCTCTTTTTTTAAATTCTGGAAATTGTTCGTAATAATTTTGAACGGCATGATATGCATCAATTTGAGCTTGATATAGTTTGCTATTTTCTATAATGTTTGCGTAAGTAGAATTAAAAATTACTATAATATACCTTTTTGTTAATTCTATAATACCATATTTATACCTTTAGATATTATATTGTTTTAAAATCCCCAACTTTCTGTTTTACAATAACGAACAAAGGTTTTATATAATCTTAGATTAATAAATAGCAATGGAAAACCCCCAACTCATGAAGTGACTCACACTGTCACTTTATTAGAGTTGGGGGTTTTTTGCCTTGAGTAAATTAGTATTAATAAAACGTTAAACAATCAATAAAATGACTGCTTAACGTCCAATTATTAAAAATAGATTTTAGTAACAGTAGCTTTTCCTCGAATTACATCTTCTTTTGCTTTCGCTTGACGAACAGTTTCTTCTAACCCTTCAATGTCAGTCGAAGTAGCATCGCCAGCGAGTTGCAAATCAAAGCTAACGAAATTTGAAGAGTAGCCCTTAGCCTTCACTAACTCTTTTAATTCAGTTAAAAAATCGAGATTAATAGCATCGTGTGCAGAGTTGCGTTCTTTCGTGCTATCTTCTTGCGCCTCAACAATTGTACCTAACTGAATTGTAATTTGACCTTTGTACCATTTATGCATTTTATAAGACCTCTTTCATTTTAGAATCAAGTTTTAATCCATCCAGAAAGCCAACTAGATAAATTTGCTGCAGAATATTATGCTGATACTCAAACACTAAATCATGAATTTTTTCTGTAAATTCATCCTTTGCCTCTTTATTCAAGGATAAATTAGATTGATTTAGCAATTTATCGATACTCTGCGATAAACCTTCTTTTTTTACATTTGAACTAATTTCATACAATACTCCATCAACGCGTTGATTCAAAAATTGTTGCATTGCTGCATTAAAATTATCGATAATAGCCATCTCCTTTTATGCAGTTTTTTAGAATTCTCAATAATAGTATAAAACATTAAATATTGATTGTAAAACGGAATAATTGTACGCTTAAATTGACTAATTAACTGGAGTTGATAGGACGATGAATGCTGTCTCAATCGGACGTACAATAAGAAGTTTACGAAAACAAAACAATATGAGTATGCAAGAATTAGGCGATAAGGTTGCACTATCTCAAGCCTCAATCTCTAGACTAGAAAGTGGTGTCACTGATATAAACTTTGCACAACTATCAAATGTATGTGAAGTATTTGAACTTACACTAACTGAATTTTTTGCTATGGTCGAAAAGCAAATGGACTTAAAATTAGATGTCTCTCCTGTAGAAGTTAAAACAATCGACGACAAATTAATTGATATCATCCAACAGTTATCAGATGATCAAAAAAAGGGGCTGTATGTTTTACTACAACCATATGTAAAATGAAAAAATCGCTACTTAGAATCTAAGTGGCGATTTTTACGTTTTAAAGATAATACCTGGAAGTGTTTTTGTTTCAAAATACTAAATTTACTACTAAAAAAGCAAAAATTGAATACGCGAAATATACTCAAAGCCGAACTATTTAAAAAAATCATTATTTACTCTAAAGACTGTCTAATATTAGAATGACAAAATGGAAGGGCAGCGTTAGAAATTGAGCTTATTCCTTTACATGCTGTATATAGAGTTAAAACTTTATTTACTATAAGTAAAACCAAATGTTTGCCTTTAGGAGAGACTCTTAATAGTTACCAATAGTGGTTACCATTACTGGCTCTTTTATAGTAACCAATAGTTTCAATTGATAATATTAAACATATTGCAACTTGACTAAACTGGTCATCCCCCCTTTATAGAAGGGATTCTGAATAGTCACCAATAATGGTTACTATAGCATTTTTTATAGTAACTATTATTAGTTATCATATTGGCAAATAAGTACTTTCAATATTATCTATTTGATATCATTTAGGATTTCAAATGAAGCGGTTTCTCTAATTATTAGGGATCTAGCTATCTGTTATGATGTAAATGGCATTACCAATATTTCCCTTACATATTATATGATAGAAGGCTATAGCGATTTTTAATAGTGGCAAAAGTTAATTAGCCATTCTCTTCATAAATTGAATAACTCAAATTTATATAATCATCTACCGTTGTTCCTTCTTCTTGATTTTTTAATGCCCATCCAAACTTCTGATATTCTTTGCCTCCATCCACAAAAATCGAGCCACATTTACAGTACCTAAAATCATAATTATTCTTAGATTCAATTATGTCATTACATCTTTTTCAACGTACTTTATTGCGAATGATTATTTTCATTAATTAAGCCTCCATATTTCAATTTTTTATAAATTTCTAATTTCTTAATCTATTCAACCATCGTTTCATACACTTAAGGGGGTATAGCTAAGTATACCCCTTTAAGTGTATGAACGACTTCATAACCCCAAACCTATATAAGGCCTTTATACGTCTATGTTTCATACGTGCAATTACATGGCTTCCGAGCAGACAAATATCTCTGGAAAACCCCTATAATGATTAAAAAAATATATAAGTCACATCACTTTTATGGGGACTATTTTGTAATATTTTTAGCTTTAATTCAGAGTCTTTTAGTGACTTCAAATACCTAAGGATTAAAGGTATTCTATTTCTCAAAGGCACTTACAATTTAGGCATTTATTATTTTATTTACTTTCACACTCTTCTTTAACTACAATAATATAAACCACCTTTTTAGCAAATGCTATCAACTTTTATTCCAAGTCTCTTATAAAGTGAATGTTCATCCCCTAACACATCCTGCGACATTTCTTGTTGGTGCTGTTTTGATAAAAACGAAGTAAGTAAGGATTAATGGCATGTTTGGCTAATAGTGGTTACAAAGAATACAACGGTCCTAGCAGCACTGAAAAAAAGCTAATCTCTACACTCCGGATTACCGAATGACTAAACTACCAAACAACTCCTCCAACTTATCTATAACTCAATGTTTGCAATAGAACGATCTCTTTTTAAATTCAAGAACCGAAAAAAATTCTATTCAAAGTACTTTGCATTACCTAAAAAAGGTATTTATACAGTTATTTAGAACCATTTTACTGATTCCACCCCGTTTCCTTCTTGAATAAGGACTTAATAACTATTATCATTTCATTATTATTAATTACTTTAGAAAAAGAGGTCTATATAATGAATGATGACATCTTCTTAATATTGTTATCAACAGATTTTAAAGACATAAAGTCCATTACTCATCTAGCTCATAAGTTACCTTTTAAAGGCGAGTATATAAGTATGGAAGATTTTTTTCCTTTGCTTTATAAACTACTTCCTCGAGAAGATCTGAAAAATATCACAGATAAACTTACAGTTGAAAACTTTATTTTTGTGTCTTTTAATAACGCAGGATTCCTAAATAGTCTAACTAATGAAATTAAAATGTTATTAGATGACTTAAAAAAGAAAAGTACATCTGGAAATGCTATAAACCGAATTTATAGCTTGATTAACTCAGAGATTTCTGTTGTTAATCCTGAACTACAAATTGTACCAACTCTTACAGATGCTTCACCTATACTTACTTTTAAATTTAATACCGTACGAGAATATCTCTTTTTTATTACCGCTAAATACATCCACATGAAAAAAGAATATTACATTTGTAGTTTCTGTAGAGAGCCTATTTTTAATGTTACACCAAAACAAAAAAGTAATTTAAGCAATCATAGAACCATTCTCCATCCTCACTGCCGAGATGAATATAAAAAACAAAAAGATCGTGAAAGAAAAAGAAAAGCTTCAGAAAAACAAAAACTAATTTTGAACATATAGGATTCTATAACTATGCAAACTAAAAAACTCATTCAGGCTGATATAAATACAGTCATTCTTAATCCCAAAAACCCAAAAAAGGACCCTAATTTCAAATCAAAAGAAATGAAACAAAATTCTTAAGACTAAAACGATCTTTTTGTTTAATAATATTCATCTCAAAAGACTGAAGAAAAAGAAAAGCATCAAAAAACAAAAACTAATTTTGAACATATAGGAGTCTAAACTATGCTAACTAACAAACTCATTTGGGCTGATATAAATAGAGTCATTCCTAATCCCAAAAACCCTAGAAAGGACCCTAATTTCAAATCAAAAGAAATGAAACAAAATTCTTAAGACTAAAACGATCTTTTTGTTTAATAATATTCATCTCAAAAGACTGAAGAAAAAGAAAAGCATCAAAAAACAAAAACTAATTTTGAACATATAGGAGTCTAAACTATGCTAACTAACAAACTCATTTGGGCTGATATAAATAGAGTCATTCCTAATCCCAAAAACCCTAGAAAGGACCCTAATTTCAAATCAAAAGAAATGAAACATATTCTTAAGACTAAAGGGTTTGAAGAAGCTATCGTTGCTTATAAATCTGGTCCTTTTTACTGCATACTTAGTGGTCACAGAAGATGGCAAGCGAGTCAGTCTCTTGAATTGAAAGAAATCCCTATTTATTTAGTTCCAGAACCTAAAAACACCTTGGAAGAATTAGAAAGATTGGGATCAATTCAAGGTAATCAAACTGATTGGAGTCCATATGAATGGATTACGCACACTATAAATTTATTTGAAAATGATTTAAATTCTAAAATCGAAGATATTGCAATTAAATTAAGTGAGTCTATTCCCACAATAAAAAAACGCATTGCTGTGGGTAAGTTTTACGAGAGAAATGAAATTGAAGTTCAGTTAAACAATAATACCTACTCTGTAAATATGTTAGATACCATTCGCCTATGGTGTATGAGAGTAAAAAAATTCCATCCCGACTTGTACCATGATTTAGGCGAAAAATATATTAAAGAGATAATGCTTAGAAAATTTGAAAACAAGTGTCTACACAGTGAAATTTTAAAGGGCAATTATATAGAAAAGGCTACCCAAAATGAGTTAATGACTTTTCTCTTTGACCCAAATAAGAAAATATCTTCTTTTATACAAGAAGTAAATTTATTAAATAATACAACTAAAAATTATGATGTCAAAACAAATGTATCCATCATAAAAAAGGCAACAAAAAACATTACTGGTATTAAATACAACAGAAAAAATGAAGCATCAAAAATACTAGAAGAAATCAGGAACTTAGAGAATCAAGTTGAAACCTTATTAAAAAAATTAAATTCTAATTAATAATAGATAGGAGTAATCAAATGACACGTTTACATTTAAAATATATCCCTATAGAACAAATAAAACCCAACCCTTTAAACCCCCGCAAAGACTATAAAATTGACTCTGAAAAATTACAACGTATTCTTGAAAATCGTGGATGGGAAACTGCTATCACTTGCTATCCGAAAGATGGAAAATATATTATTTTATCTGGTCATCGTAGACATTATGCAGCTAACCAAATTGGAATGAAGCAAATACCAGTATATGTTGTTTCTCCTCCTGAGAGTATTGAAGAAGAATTAGATAGACTTTCTTCAGCTCAAAGAGGTAAGGAGGATTGGACTACCTATGAATGGGGTAAATATATTTTTGACCTTTCTAATAATAGTACAGAAAATTGGACTATGAAAGAGCTTGCATATAAAACGGACAAAGGAGTGAAAGTTGTACGAGAAGCTTTAAAAGTTTTTAATTATTATCCTCATATGGATATTGAAGAAAAACTTCAGAAAAAGAATCTTTCCATTACTATATTAGCAAGAATAGCAGATTTTATTGGGCAATTAAAACAACATCACCCTGATATTGTAGAGGAACTTTCTGAACAAATGATTCGTGCTAGTCTAGTTAATAAAGCTGAACATAAAAGAATTACTTCCAATCATTTGAGATCAGACAAATTGTTAGAAAATGCTCCTAAATCCGTTCTAAAAACATTTTTTAGAACACCTAAAATGAATTATATGGAAGTATATTCTTTGATTGAAGAAGATGAAATAATCATCGATTCAAAAATTAAAAGAGAGATTAAAACATTACAAAAAAGAACTACCGAAATTTCTCAAATGGACACTAATAATACTGAAGACTCCATTAAATTGTTTAAAGAGCTAGAATCACTAGACATTTTTATTAAGTTGAAAAAAGATGAACTTGAAGAATACTTAAATAAATAACTATATTTGTACATGTGCCAAATCTTTAAAGGCATATGTACTTTTAGTCAACCCTTTAATATATCCTTCTTCCTTCGTAACACTTACTGGAGTCCAGAACCGATGAATGGGTAATTAGGTTATCTTCTTACACTTTATTTGCTTGTAGCATATTTTCTTCTTATATATATTTCTTTATACTAGAGTAACACTTATTTAAGCCATCCCTATATCCTTTACTAACCTTAAATCTCAATCTTTGTAAACTCCATTCCCTTCACTTTCAGCTGATTAAATAAATTCGCTAATGCCGTCTCGCCGACATTGCGGTATTTGCCTAATAGCACTAGCTCTTTTGGGAAATCTTTAACATGTAAAAATCCTTGCTCTTGTAACGAGTTAAGCAAGCTTGTTTGGCCAGGAAAGTTGTCCTTCGTTAACGCAACATTTCCTAATGCTTCTGTTAAAATAACAAAATCTGATTTGTAAAATAACAAGACTTCCCCGCGATATTGCTCCATTAGTATTTTGCGTTTTTGTTCTTCTTCAACGAATAATTGTAATTCTTCAAAGAAGCATTCATCATTAGCTTCTTTAAATCGCTTTATATGCTGGTGCATACCGTCTAATTGATACGGTAGTTCACTCATAATACGCGCTTGCTGTTCGCCATTCAAACGAATTAAAAACGTTGTAGATTTTGGGAAACGCTGTGGCAATAAAAATGCATCTCGTAAAAAATCAGGTATCTCAACAAATTGATCTTTATAGTAAATTCTACGACTAACCTTTTGCTCGGTTACAACATTTACTGGCACCGGCTCTTTTTGCACAAACGTCTGCATTAATGCTTCTATATGTTCAATTAAATATTCACTATCAGCCGCACTTTTCTCAGGAACTGGCTCAATATACTCTGGCACCTCAATATCTGGTGAAGCATATGTTTCGATAAACCATGTCAAAATCAAATGCTGATACTCCCAACAAGTTAATGCTTCTCGAATTAACATTTTGCGCGTACCATCATGACTTGCTGTGTTTCCTTGGCGACGAACGAAGTGAATCGCATTATC
The DNA here is from genome assembly GCF_027557635.1 of Lysinibacillus sp. JK80. NCBI lineage: Bacteria > Bacillati > Bacillota > Bacilli > Caryophanales > Bacillaceae > Lysinibacillus > Lysinibacillus sp. JK80. The sequence goes on from NZ_CP058997.1 coordinate 3,694,791, forward strand.
CGTTGTCGGCGTAATGATACCCTCATTTTTCAACTTCATTTGTAATTCGCCGAAATTCAATTCGCTATGCTCAAGCTCTTCCAATTGCGCAACTTGACGAACTAATGTTTCTGCCATTGTTCGCGTTGTTTGCATCGCTGCACGTGGTGAAATAAAAAGGAGCTTTTCGATATCTTGCGTTAGCTCAGCTAAACTTGGATTAATTCCGTATAAAGTTTCTTGTAATTTTTGCGACACTATTTCACACCTACCTGCTTAATTTTTTCAATCAAATATGGAATTTTTTCTTTATACTTATCTTTGTTTTCTAAGCGTAAAGAGTACTCTAGATTTTTCAAATGATACATTGCTTCTTTTGGTAATTGTTCGAGTATGATGTTGTATTGATGTAATAATAGATTCATTTCCACTTCGGATGAGTATAGCTGTACTTCTTCTAGCGCATGTCCTGTCCAATGATAAGCACGGATTTTAAAATCATAGTCTTTATAATGGCCATGTATAATATGTCCGTCATGACTAATTAGCTCAGCTCTAGGGGCATCACTAGCTTTAGAACCTTTTACGTCAAAAAATCGGTATTGTGTATCGTTCGAATATTCATATTTTAATGTTGTACTTGGGGATCCTTACTTTTAACAATTGCAAAAATAAGTTCAATAGTAGAGTTCACATCTTTTGAAACACGTATATCGCCAATACTTGGATCTGCCCAATTTTCATAAATTTCATCATATGGATGGCTATGATAATACGCTACAAAATCACTCGTTGTTACTAATTTTCTAGCTTCTTTAATAATGTCATTTACTTGCTCATTCGCATTTACACTTGAAGCAGTTTTACTTTTTACATTTGCGACTGGAAAGGTATATTCTCCAATAACCTTTTCATTATTCTCACCAAATATTAAACCAAAGCATTCCTTTTGCTGACCGCACTTTGGATAATGGCTGATACAGTCAAGAAGCATGGTTGTTAATGTATTATTGATTAATTCTAAATGAATAATAAACCCCTCCATAAATTTATTATGAAAGCGTACCAGTTTAAAAACATGATACGCTTTCTTATTGTTATATTTGATTTAATAAGCTTTTTAACGCTTCAAACTCTTCCTCCGACAACGTAACACCTTTCCCCATCTTCTCACGGTTTGGCGCCCATTCACGTATGTCGTATTTCGGCGCATTACCATTCCAGCTAATACGGTTCAGCTCTTTCTTCCAACCCTTAGCTGATTCTGAAAGTACTCCGATATGATCTACAACTTCGTATTTGATTTCTGCCATTGTTCTTTACACCCCCACTAATTGTTCCATCTTAATTTCCTCAATAATCTTTCCTTGTTGTAATATATAAATATAAACTGAACCATTTAATTCTTTATAATCCTCTATAATAATTTGATCATCCAATGCTTTTAAAAATGGTGTTACTAAAATAAAGCGCGTATTTCCATCCGCTTCTTCACTTGTGAAATCAACCAGTCCGTATGCTTTCTTTTCACGAATATTTAATCGTCCATTGTCATATTCGTATTGCTTAACAACCTCTACATAATCAGCTGGTATAATCCGCGCAGCACTACTAATCGGTTGCACATGCAATTGCGTAAGCGATTTAATCGATTGAAGTTGGATACTTCGTTCACGTTCGATATCCTCTAAACGTTCTTTACTGCGCTCTTCTAAATCTTCAATTTGCGTGTATGTTTGATTAATTAATGCGCTATTTTTATTGTTCGGATTATCATCTAAATAGTTCGTTAAACGTTCCTGTAATACTTGCATTTGTTCATCAAATGAGCGACGTAAATACGTGCTTTTTCGATTTAAATAATCATCACGCTTCATTTGAACGGATTGTAGCACTTTTTTCGCTTGAATAATTGACTCTCGTTTAAACGACTTATCTTCGTTAGCTTCACTATTTACAAACTTTAATGGCTGTTGGAATAAGAAATACGGATCGATTTGAATAAATTCTCCTGTTTCTCTTTTAGCAAGTAACATCAATTCCTGCTCCAATTCACGACTATTCCCATCAACTACACTTATACGACTTAATTCAATAATTAACGGCTCGCTTACAGTTGCTTTTACATTACAAACAGGTAATGCAACCTGCTGCAACTCCTGACTTGCTAGTTCCATTGCTAGCTTCTTGACAGGGTGATCATTAGGCAGTAGTGTTACATCTTCCGTCTGTTTAGATGCACTTAATGAAAATCTTAACGATTCGTCTGTTCGTAATGCATATTTCTTTCTCTTTATTAATTCACGAATATTTTTAGGGAAACGATCAATTCGAACTGCTTTGCTATCATTTGAGAAATTCAATTTGATTCGAGAAGTTTCAAATTGCTTTACTGCAAATTCACCGTATACGCGAGGTGGCATACTATTGATTGAAATTTCTTGATAAGCTCTTCTCGCTCCAGGTAAATCGAAACTAGAATCATCTAAACGCTCTTGTTTCGCGAGTTCTAACAAGCGTTTATGCTCATCAGATAACGTTTTTTCCATCGTTGCCACAAGCTCATCTAAATTTTCACGCCCACTTATTGCACGTTCCATTAAATTCGCCAAATCTATATTATTTTCTTCGAGTACCTCACCGATAAAATCATATACTTGATCTTGCCCTAAGTCTTCACGCATTTGATCCATTTTCGTTAATAAACGAATAAGTACGTCACCTTCTCGTGTATTACTCGCAACTAGATTGAAAATAAATACTTCATTCTTCTGACCAATACGGTGAATACGCCCCATACGCTGCTCTAAACGGTTCGGATTCCACGGGATGTCATAGTTAATCATTTGATTACAGAACTGAAGGTTAATAGATTCCCCACCGGCATCTGTTGCCAGCATAATTTGCACATCATTACGGAATCTTTCAACCTGTTCACGACGCTGATCCATCGAAAAATTACCGACAATTTTTGTAATTTCAGGCACATGATTTAATAGCTTTCGTTCTAGGTAATATAAAGTGTCCTTAGATTCTGTAAAGATTAAAATTTTCTCACCTTTAGAAAGCAATCCATCCTCACCAAATAAAGTATTTTCTAATTCTGCATACTTGACCTCTACATCTTGATAAACTAGTCTTTCTGCTTTCTGAACTAAGTCATTTAAAATCTCAATTTCAACACGTAATTCCTCAATATCAATAACATCTGTTTCACCTTCGATTAGTGCCTCAACTTCCTCTTGCTCATCAATCGAAAGTTCGTCGTATTCAAAAGGTTCAACCATTTTTACTGTTGATAATTCCGATTCAAGTAATTCTTCTAATTTTTCTTTTCGTCGTTTTAACGATAAATAAATCGCGTCAATGGATGAACTTAAACGACGCTGCAAAATCATCATCGCAAATGCAACATTCGGTTTATTATTTTGCTTGGCACGATTAAAATGCTCTCGCGCATACGCAGTTACTTCTTCATAAAGCTCTTGTTCTTCATAGCTTAAGTCGAATGCAATCGTTTTCGTTGTACGCTTCGGGAATAACGGAGTGCCATCAAAGTTTTTCATCGTTTCTTTTAAACGACGAATAACAAATGGATTACTCTTTTCATAAATAGAATCTCCCGTATTTAATCGTGAAAAAATATCATGATCTACTAAGCTCATCAAATGACGGAAGTTTTCTTTATCGCCCTTATGGGGTGTAGCAGTTAACAATAAGCAATGCTCAGTATGGCGAAGTAAACCTTCTCCTAGCTGATAAATCTTCGTACGACTAATTTTCCGCTTCTTTACACCATGCGTATAGGCAGCCATTTTATGTGCCTCATCGACAATGACTAAATCAAAATTAGCCTTCATTATGTAAGTTTTAATTTCTTCTCTTGCAGCCCAATAAAGTGATGAAATGATTTTGTCATGTGATTCAAAAGGGTTCACTTCGCTCGAACTATTCAACAAGCTACGGTTAACAATTGTAAACTCTTCCCCGAACTTATCCTTTAATTCCTCCTGCCATTGCTTTAATACTAATGGAGGTACTAAAATCAAAACTCGCTCTGCAGCTTGTCTTGCCATTAATTCGCGAATTAACATACCCGACATAATCGTTTTCCCTGCCCCTGGATCATCGGCAAGTAAATAGCGTACTTGCGGTGACTGTAGCATTCTACTGTAAACAGCTTCAATTTGGTGCGGAAGCGGAATGACCTTTTTATTGCCACGTGCGCGGGATTGGGAATATTTTTCTTCCGTTTTTAAAATGTAATACTGTAAATAATGTTGTAAACGCTCAGCAATGAATGTACTTTCTTCTTCCTGAATATTTTCCAATTGGCTAAGCTGCACTTTATCTAAATACTGTTCATAATACTTATTCGTTTTACGTCCAATCGATTCTACTAAATATAAATCTTCATCGATTTCTTCAAAGTGCTTTATTTCTACTATTTCTGGCCAGAATGAGCCTTTGATTATTTCTCCGATTTTTAGCAAATATATCCCTCACAATCTTTACATCTTTTTCTATTAAAAATTATACAGCTAATTACCCAATTAAAGAAGAACTCACGAAATACCATTATAAAATATGTAAAATATATTACGAAAGCTTATACTATTCCATAGGTATTAATTTCGAAATTAGGAGACCAAGATTAATTTCATAAAACAAAATAACAGCACTTCCTTCTAAATCAAAGGACGTACTGCTACTTGTTTTCATTATTTAATTACAAAAGTCCAAACCTTTTAAATCAATAAATCATAAATTTTATATATCAAGAGTGCCTTTCCAACCATTTATAAAGAGACTTTGAGTATCCACTTTAGTTAAAATTCGAATTAACTCTTCACGGTAGTATTTAAACACAGCATCTCGATAGTTCCCTTCTGGCCACTCCCCTTTTCCATATTGTTCAGTTGCTTTTTCCCAGAAGATTGGTTGAAACTCTCTAATAACCGCTTCTTTAACTAATTCGGTAATTTCTAACCGTATAGAGGAGAAACGATTAATAAAATCATCTAAAAATAATTCATATTCAAATCTCTCTAATTCCGATAAATTACGTAAACTTAAAATACTAGATAATTTGGTTTCAACTTCTTTTTTTGATCCCTCAAACAAACTATTAAAAGCGTCTTCTGTCGCTAAAGCTAAATAATGGTAATAATTATAAGCTGAATAGTGACCTCTATATCTGTTAACCGCATCTAATCTTGCAGGATGAACATTCCGTAATTTATCTGAGATAAATGTACCTAATACCGTAGCTAGCACGTTTGAATTATCAGGCTTACTTTCGATTTCCTCTTTCAAACTAAGAAGTTTTTCATTGGCATATTCGCTGTTTTCAAAATCATATTTCAACTTTTGGAATTTCTCATAGGCTTGCTCGCATTCTAATATATGCGCATCACGTTCTTTCAAGAGGTTGTTATTAATTTGTGAAATAATTTCTGCGTTTATCGGTTCATTTTTCTTTGAATTATAAAAAAGAATGTGATCTTCTGAAAACGGAATTCCAAGATGCTTAAATTTACTAATTATATTATCTTTACGATAGTTAATACCTTCAGATGCTGTTTCTGCTATTCCATCATCAGTCATTACTTCACTTGCTTCTTCGTTATAAACATTAATTAATAAATAAAATTTATTTGCATGATGTTTATCACGAATACGCGATTTTAGTAGATTCGATATATCAGAACTAGGGGCTGGTTTGAAACCATCAACAACTACATAGATAGATTCATTTTCTCTCTTATCTAAATACTCCAAGATATCTTCCCGTCTAAAACGATCTATGTTTTTTCCATCGGAGTCAATACCTCTAGTATCAATAATACTGTTCACAAAAGAGTAAGAATCGAAATCTATAACATCGGGGGTTGCATGAATGATAATTTTCTTAGGGAAAGGAATTGTTGGTACTTTACCTAAATTAATTAACTCAAAAATTTTCACAGAACTTTCAAAATATGATTTTTCATCATTATAAGCTACATCAACAATTAATTCTTTACGATTCTCAAGATTTAATTCCGCTTTAAAGAATTGTAAAAAATCTTCATGACTTGTAAATTCACCATACTTTTCTTCTAAGGCTACTTTTTTATAACCCGCCATATTTCTTAAAAAACGCTCTATCTCATTTGGTACATAGAGTGTTTTAGTTAATTCCTCTGTTTGAAAACTAGCACAATAGTCTTCAATATATTGGTGAACCAGCTGTTCATCTTCTGGTATTACTTCAAAATATGATTTATTATTTTGACTTCGCTGTATTACTACTTCACATACAGTTGTCCCGCCAGCAGCTGTTGAAAGGAGACCTTTTTCATTTTGAATTAATTCGAATAACCTTAAAATTGACGTTGTTTTACCAATACCTTTTTCACCTATAAATACAAGATTAAATTTCAAAAAGTCTAGAATCATTTTTTTACGGATTAATAAATCATAAATCTTTTGAAAATTTTTCGCCTTTGCTTCCGGCAAATTTTCTGCATTTGTTAATTCATATTGAACTTCTAAAATTATCTCATCAATTGTCTTAGAACTATATGTTTGCCCCATTCTCCCAACCCCTTTTAAATAAAATTAATACGAATATACCTCCATTTTAAAACATTGAATCAAATACCACAATTAGAATATAATTACATAAAAATGAACTAAACTAAATATGTAAACAAATCCTCGGCTACCAAGCTCGTAACAGTCATTTTACTCCAGATTAATAAATTCATTTGTTAATTGCTCTGCTAATATAACAATAAAAGTGGTCACTCATTGAATTAGAGAACCACTTTCATTATTAATACAACGCATTATACATATGAATTGTAAATTCCGCTTCACTATAAGGCGTTACTTTATTTCCTTCCACTGTCGCCATTTTCAGTGTGCATTTTTGACCTGCTTTATAATATTGCTCGGTTAAATCAAATATCAGTTTCGCAGTACGTTCGTGATTTTGTCCCTGCATATTAAATGTATAATCGACCTCATTTGAAATACGTTCCCCTTCTAAATAAAATGCAAAACGAACGGTATGCGCCATAGATTCTGTCGAAATACTATGTTCTTGATACATCGGCACTTCAACACGGAAGTTTTTAATAACACGTGATGGCATTGCTACACTAATTTCAACAGGCGTTGCTTGAGACGTACGACGATAATCAATTAACGGTGTAATGGCCTCTTGTGGTGTTGCACCACCATGTACAAATTGTAAACTGCCACCACCTACGAAACGGTTAATCCCTTTTGCAATAGCTTTCTCCGCATCTTGTAGCGTCGTAAAGGTTTCTGGTAAGGCAATCGCCCCAGCACCAATAACTAAGTTTTTACCAACAACAAAACGACGATTACCATCAAATTTCTCGCCTTCAACACTCACTACTTTCTCGGCATTTTCAACTTTTGAATTTTGATATAAGAACCCGTGATCTGCCGTAATAAATATACGTTTCGCCTGCCATCTTGAAAGCAGGTCTACAAGCTTCGCTAAATCATCCATCGCTCGTTCAACTGCTGCATACGTTTCACGCTCTGATTTAACTGAATCACCCGCAGCGTCAATCACGTCATGATACACATACACTAAACGTTTACCCTTTAACTGCTCATCTGCTGTAGCACGTGACCAAGACGAAATTTCATCAAATCGGAAGGCAATCGCTTCTGGCTCAGATTTTTGTAAAATCTTAATGCGATTCGTTAAACCATTTGTCGGCTCACCATCTGCTAATACTGTTCCGTTCGGTGCAATCGTCAACTTTTTATGCGGTAATAGCGATGCCATACCAAGCTGTGTATAAGTTGGCATATTCGCAACGAGTGGACTAATCGTAGCACTACCATTTGCACGTGCATCTAATCGCTCACGTAGCTCTGCCCCTGCTTCAAAACGTAATGCATCTGAAATAATGACGAATACACGCGTTGATTCCTTTTGCATAATCGGTTCAATATTTTCCTTATAGAAAGTAGCCTGTTTTGGGAGCTTCCCTAATTCCTCTTGTTCTAAAGTAAAGTTCGTTTCTTCCGCTACTTTTGATATATACTTATTTTCATACCAGTTCGTTAACTTTTCAGCTAACTCATCTAATACTTCTCTATTTTCAAGTTGCATGTAACCTACTATAAAACGTCGATATGCCTGATCAATTAAGTATAAATCACTTGCATACTGCACATATAACGGAATACGTGTATCATATTGTTTTAACAAAGTTTTATGCATCGTTAAATCTATCACATGTACTAAGACTGTTAATAGTCCACGAATACGCTCGTTACGATTTGCCCAATGCATGTTTAAACGTTTTTGTAAAATCTCTTTCCATTCCTCTAAATTAGAAGTTTGATGCAGAAGTTCTGTCGTCAGCTTTTCAATTAATAAAACATCTATAATCGGGAACGTTGAAATATTTGCATAATGCTCTACCGGACGATCATTTAACAATTCAACAATCGAAAACGCCCATTCGATTTCTTGCATATATTGCTCTAAAACTTCACGGTCCTTTGTCTGTAACCAATCATCCACAAATAATGCGCTGGCATTGGCACGTGTCGTTTCATACTTTTTCTGCAACGTAGCATCCTCAAACTGCGCATAACGTTGGAAATGGGCATACAAAATATGCTCCATTAAATGTTGTAATGTATATGCCTCAATATGAACACCGAAATACTGCCCTAATAAAACAAAGAGTTGCTCTTTACTAAAACGCTTCACTATTGATTTATATAACTCATTCGAATCTTCTAGTAAGCCCGCCATCAATAAATTTTGCGCAATTTTGTCCATATCCGCAACTTGCGCCCCAGTTAATATAGCTAACATCGCATACTCAAATTCACGCTCACTTGCTTGTGGCTTCAAGACTTTTTTCAACTTTTCTTTACGCTCCACACTTTTAAAAAACTCGGGATACTTTTGCATCATGTCACGCAGCAATGTATCACTCACTTGTAACTGTTCTGCAAATAAAGCCGTTGTATCTGCTTTAAATTCTGTACCGTACAGCTCCATATCAAGCAAATAATTTTTTCCTTTTCTGGTTTTGCAAAATTCGCATATATTAAAAACGATTCGTCTTTTTTCTCTGTTTCAATTTCAATTTTTAACGAAAAGAAATTATTACGTGTCAAAGTTCGTACATGAATCGGCTGATCTGCTAATTCTTCCTTTAGCGATTCCACCGTATGCTCCCCCTGCTCGTCATACCAAAAAACAACCGTACGGGGCTTGTTCTTTTTATGTAATTCATCTTCTATGCGTTCTTTTAATAATTGTAATACGTTCAATGTGAAGCTCCTTTCTAAAATGATTTATAGCGCAACACTTTTATAAAAAGCGTGTATATTATTCAGAATACCATTTAATCATCATCTATCCCCACTGCCCTAGCAAGAGCTATGGTGTTTTTATTTTATATAGTAAAACATTCGTCACACTATAAGATAGTATAACGAATGTTTTATGACCAGTAACTATTTAATCTTTGCTAAAACGCCCTTTCCACCGCGATAGAACTTCTCGTAATTCACCTTCACACCGTCATCTAAATCAATTTCAATTTCCTCAGTTGCAATGGCAGCTAAACGTTTATCAAACTCACGAAGCTCATCGATTTTCTTCTCAAACGATACTTTCTCAGCATTTAACTTCTTCTTATCCGTTGCACTTAAATTAGGATTTATTAAACGATTTTCTAAGTCCACAATTTCTTGCTGATACTTCGCTTGTATTTCTTGTAAATGTTCGAAGCGAATCGTTGCCATTGTATCCGGTTGGTAACGATGCATGTAAATTAATGTGCGTAAGCCTTTTTGTTTACCTGAGTCAACCAGCCAGTAAATTGGTCGTTTTTGATACACCTTACAATGATCTGCAAAGAACTCATCCATAAAGTAACGACGTAACCTACTTTCTGCATTTTCACCATTTTTCATTTCAAGTGATTCTGCTAACCATTGTATATTTTCATCAACTGTATCTGGAGTGAAAGCAGCTGAAAGAAATTCACGTAGGCGCATGATAATATCGCTCTCAAAATAGGAACCATCTGTAATTTTTATAATTCCTTTAAGATTTGGTTTAAATGTTTTGAAGTTACTATTGTTATATTCTCCACCAGCATATATTAATCCATCTTTATCTAAAGAATATCGCCCCGTAAGACACCCTACGAAATAGGAAAGAAAAGAAATCGTATCTCTTAGTTTATCTGCCTTTCGAATCGAAATATCTTTATCGTCTACATGATAAGTCATCTCATTTTGTAAATCAGCAGCTTTAATTATTATTTTATTTATCTCTTCTTCATTATTTTTAATTTTATGAAACTGCTTGTCACTAAAATTTCCCCATTCTTTAAATACTGTTTCCAAATTCCCGGAATTTCTATAATTAATAAAAGGATGTCTCTCAAAATGCATAGACGTTTCAAAACTATCCCAATCATCTTTTGATATTTTAATATTTTCCTTTACAAAATCAATTATTTTACTTTTATCTAGCCTTAAAGCAGGCAACTTATTAAAGTAACCTACATCGAAATGCATTGTTGGACTAATTGCTTTAATGATTATATTAATTAGCTTGCTGTTTAAAAGTGCCAAAAGTTCATATTGATCTATTTCGTTATTTGGAAATGAAGCATGTCCACCAGAACCAAATATAAAGCCACTTGGATAATATCTAAATGAGTTATCGGAAGATGTAATGTCCGACCAAGAGACTGAAGGCAGGAAATAATATTTAGGATTCCTAATGACTGAACCAGGTGAATTAGTTATAATCCCTCCATTCAATTCCCAGTTAATTACATACTCTTGATTACCATACCATTTCCTATACTTCCCTCCTTTGTTTAAAGGAATCCATTTTTTAGTATTAGAATTATCTTTTTCTAAAGATTCCCTACCGAAATCAATGGAAACAAAATTGCACTCATGCCATAATCTAACGAATTTACTATTATCCCCTGTGGATAACCCTTGCTTTGCTTCTACAATACTTCCCAATGGTTGGGTAAAAGAAAATAGATTCACTAAATTTTCGTTTAACCAATAAGTAATGGGTTTACCCGGAATATTATTGAAGTTAGATTGTTTGAAATTAAAACGATAAGAAACCGTTGGATTAATTACAGCTTCCTTAGTATAAATCGGCTGTAAATGTGCTCCCTTAAAATCTGAAAGTCTCAAATAATCGCCTTTAAGCCCTGCATCATAATTACGTAATGTAAATGTACAAATAGGAACAGTCGCCTCTTCAAATGCTGAATATTCTAATTGTATTAAATTATTAATCGTACTTTTTCTAATAATTTTCGTACGTAATTTTTCGTACGAAGAAATAAACATCCATACAAAAGGGGTCATATAACCTAATTGTCCGTTTTCCTTTACCAAACTAAAGCTACGTTCAATAAATGCAGCAAATAAATCTGTTTTTACATCGCTATGATATTCTGATAAGAAAGTCGATAAATTTGATACTAACATTTTATTATTAATATATGGTGGATTCATCACCAAAACATCATACTCATTACGCATAATCTTCGTCTGTTGAATCAAAACCGGTAATATTGATTTTGCAATTTCATGTTGCTCTCCATGAAATAAATCTTCCACTGGATTATTTTTAATGTGTTCAAATCGCTCTTCAATAAATGAAATCTCACGTTCTGTAATATTAATTAATGAGCCATATGTTTTTGCATTATGGTATTGATTAAAGAACGCCTTCACTCGGTTATATTGCTCTCCAACTTCTTGTTGTGTAATATACGTTATTACATCTTCAGAAATATGATTTGTTTCTTGAATCGATGCTAAGTTTAATTGAATGCCTTCACGTTCTACACTGCGTAAAAAACGCCGTGAATATTGCGCCGCCTTCATTACAACCGCAAATGCTGCTAATTGATAAGCACGATCGTCAATATCTAAACCATATAAGTTGTGTTCTAAAATAAGGCGTGGGATATCACGCTCTGGGTATCCGCACTTCTCGTAAATTTCATAGAATACTTCAAAGGCATACACTAAAATATGACCACTTCCCATTGCTGGATCTAGTAATTTAATGTCTTCTACCTTTAATTCTTTGTTCACATACGGTGAGATTTTTTCATGGAAGTCCTCTTCTTCATGCTTGATAAAGTATTCCCAGTTATCGATTAAATCTTCATCTTCTCGATGTGCTTCTGTCCAGTAACGCCCAAGTGAGTTTTGTACCATATATTGTACAATCCATTTTGGTGTAAATAACTGTGTTGCAAATGGAATTTCTTCTTTTTTATACTTCGTTTTTTGAGCAAACACACGGTCTTTTTCTTCAGCGATATAGTATTGATACAACCAACCAATCACTTCAATTTCCGCAAAACTCTCTGTTAATTCTTCACTTTGTACAAGTGTTTTAATGACTGATTCTGCATCTAATAAGAAATCAGGTAATAAAAGCTCTGTATAATCTTGAATTGGTTCAAACATAAACGGCAAAATGCGATTTAACGCATTACATTGGGCGACAAATAAAATGCGGAATGCCACCTCTGTATTACCAGCATTAACTAGCTCACGTACTTCCTCTTGCTTATTAGTTAAATCCATCGTGTCATATTCAAATAAAATATCAGGATCCACTCGTCCAACACTGCTTGAAAGCACATTCACTCTCTCTGGTAAGTATTCATGTACTTCCATATAGCGAATGGCAATGATTCGGTTAAACCATGTGTACGCTACTTCTTCAAGTAATTGCTTATAGCCTTTTTGCTCTAACTGCTGTTTTAAAGCCGTAAATGCATTTTTCATCGATAACGGATACGTTTGTCCATTAATTAATAATTGTCCAAACTGCTCTTCGATATGTAAACCGTTCTTTTCATCAATTCCGTATAAAAGAGCTTTTGTTTGGACTTGCTCAATTAATTTACGACGTGACCAAGTTGCAAAGTTTTTCAATGCGGTTTTATTCATAATTTCACTCACCTCTTATAAGTAAAAGAAGGGGAGATCCCCCTCCCTTTTATAATTCAAATTTCAACGTGTTGTCTTTTAACTCTTTTAATAGCTGCTGTTTTAGTTCTGCTAATAAATCATCTAATTCTGACTGTGTTTGAATTTCTGTTTTTACTAACATGCCGCGTAGTGTTTGCGATGAAATGACTTTCGTACCTTTTTCTCGTACAACCCGCGGTGGTGTATCCCCAGGTGGTGTTTCACCTACTGGCTTCTTTACTACACGAAGCAATTCGTCCTCTTTTTGTTTTGCCGCTTGTTGAATTTGTGCTGTCACATCTCGAAGCTCACTTAATTTCATTTGAATCATAATTAAACTATCAGCTTCTAGGAGTTGTTGCTGTGCATTCGTAAATCGAGGCATTCTTTCAGCAATTAAGCTACTTACCGCTTCGTTATTTGAATAGTATTCTTGAAGCTCACTTAATTTTTGCTCCAGCTGTGTAATTTGTGTACCAACTGCTTTCTTATGTTCAACGACTTCCTTTGCAATTGCCTGCTGTAGCTTTTCAATGATTGACGGAATTAACGGAATATCACGATATGGCTCTGATTTCACTAAAATGTCGGTTAACTGTTTCTTTAACATTTTCACTTCGTCCGATTGTGTATGTGTTAAATCATTTTGAATCGATTTTAAATATTGTACGGCTTCGTCAAACCGTTTAATTGGTGCATTTAAATAAAATCCTACTAAACCTTCTAGCTGCTCTTGTGCATCAATTAATTCATCCTCAGCATCGATGAAAGCCATCACTAACTGTTCCGGATCTCGAATTTGCATAAGGCGCTTTATGTCATTTGATATTGCAACTACTTTTGTATATTCAGGATACGGATATTGCGCTGAATTACCTCTCTGATAACAATCCGTAATATTTTGAAGTGGTTCGCTAAAATGTTTATCCATTGCCGCATTTAAAGCTTCTGCAAAATCTTGATAAGAATCTCCACTATCTAATCGACCAAATAAATCTTTATATAATGCTATGAATTCTCGACGTACTTTCGGGTCAACTTCAATTTCAGGTACTACACGGATTTTATCGCGATCTGTTGCACGGTTTAATTTTGTATAAAAGTCCGTTGCAATAGTTGGGCTAAATAGTTCATCTGTAATCGTAAATTTCAATTTACTATCATGTATTAACGCTAACAAAATTCCAATTGTATCAATTTCTGTCCAACCATATGGCACTTGGCTATATTTATCTAGTACCTCTTTTAACGATGGCTTTTGATGTAAACGAATCAGCTCTTCTAAATAACGAAGCACTTCATTATAAGCTCTAATATTCCCTGTTGTATTTAGCAAATCTTGCTGAATTCCTTGTTCATATATACGTTTCCATTCAACCGTCACATTCTTCATAGGGATTGGCTCATCGATATATTCTAAGTATTTATAAGTGTTTTGTACGAGCATTTCAAATGCATCATTTACTTGCTTTTCAAAGCTACCACGGAATGTTCGCTCCTGCATTTGAATATAAAACGTTGCTGATTCACACGCTTTTGCTAATAATTTTTTTGCTTTTTTATCATAATCATCGACACTTGCTAATTTTGTATCGTAAATGCGGTGCTGCGCTTGTGTTGTACTTGGGTTACGCTTTGCAGATACATAACGTCGAATTTGCTCCGATAAACGAATCGCTTCTTCCGCCTCTGCCACTAGCTCTTCGTTTAAGTAGACAACCATTTGTCCTTCAACAGATTGCAAAGCAGCTTCTGCTGATGACATAGAGCCTGTAATAACTTGCATCGTTAACGGATATTTCATATTCGATTTAGAATAGTTATCAAAGCGTTTATTGTATTCAAAGATAAAGCCTTTGCTGTTTGCAAATTTCGCTTTATCGTACATTTCAGAGAAAAATGTCTCTGCTAAGTTTGCCTTGATGGTACTCGCATTCACATCTACATTACGAATTTCACTATTAATTTCTTGTTCCTCATCTGAAAGGAACGAATACGTACCGTCCGCATGTTTTTCGATGAACATCGTTTGCTCTAAACGATTTAACGATTCTTTAATTGCTGTTTCGTTTTGCTCGGCATCAATGCGTGTTAAAAGGAGAGCTACAATATTACTTGGTGTCGCTTGAATATGATCAATCCCTTTAATTAAGTAAAGGACTTTTAAAATATCAACATCTGCTGCGTACAGACCTTCGTTATTCGCTGCTCGGCTTTCCGCTTTCGTAATCGTTTGTACAATCGTTGACTCTAAGTGCTGTCGAATCGTTGGGTAAAATTCGGCCATCGTTACTAATGTACCAAGCTCATCATCATTATGCTTAATCGCTGCATCTTGGAATGATTTTAACAGTGAACGTTCCCCTCTTGATGCGTAAGAGCTTCCTTCACCGTGAATACCGATTTTTTCTAGCACAGCTTGTAATAGTTCTACTTGATAAGGTACAAACGGATAAATCGCAACAAATTCTTCAGTAGTGCGGTAAGATGAACGGTATTGTGTTTTTTCTTTATCAAAAGATAGACGGTTACGAATTAATTGTTCATTTGGCTCATATATCGTTTCGAGTGTCTTCTTGGCTGTTTCATTTTTTTCTAATAAGCGGCGCTTTAATACTTCATCTGTATTTGAACTCGATAGATTGATACGTGTTTTGAAGCGGCCTTGGATTTTCGAAAAGCTTGTTGTATCGACTACGTTTGCTACGGATTTAATACTTTCTTGTGAAGTAATGGCAATCCAAGCTTGTCCGTTTGTTGCAGCACCGATTTCTTCCACTGCGTTTTGTAAGTCCAACATTAAATTATTGTCCATGCCTATGTATTGTCCTACTTCATCGATTAGGAATACTAAACGGTAATCTGAACCTTTGGACTCGCAATATTCAGCGATTAGTTTCCCTAGTTCTTTCGCTGAAATGCTAAATTCCTTTTGCGCATTACGTACCATAAAATCAGCAGATGTTTCGTCATAGCCAATCGCAGTCAATGCCGCAATCATTTTTCCAAAACGCATACGGAATTTTAAACGATAGTCTTGCCACGTTTCGCCATACAGTTCTTCAATTTTATTAGTGAAAGCAAGGTACTTCCCTTCACGCTCTAATTGGCGCTCAAAATCTGCCACCCAAAGTGTTGTTGAATAGCCTACATGCTCATTGAAAATACGTAAAATGATTTCTATAATACTTTCTTTACTGCCACGAGTCGCATTTGTACTTGCCTCAGAGCCAACATTGAATAATAGGGCATCGGACTCTTTAGCACCGATTCGACGCATCGCTGCTAATAACGCGTCATCCTTAATCTTGTCCTCGAAATACTCAAATGGCGCACGGCCTTTAATTTCTTTGTTGTCTAGTAGATATGAAAGAATTTTTAAAAAGTGCGATTTACCTGAACCGAAGAAGCCAGAAATCCATACTCCTACGTCCTTTGTAGGCACTTTATAAACGTCCTCATAGTTTTTATAGAAATCCTTTAAACTATTCAAAATTTCATCTGTGACAACGTATTCCCTTAACTCCGTATAAATCGTTTCTTCATCTGTTTGTCCGGCTTGTACAACACCATTGATAGGACGATTAATGTCTTCTCTAAAAATATCTTTAATGATCATTTGAAGCACTCCCTATGAAATTCGTGTAATTTGATATTCGTCTTCATGACGGAATTGATTATATAAACGTAAATCAAGACCTGTAAAATGGCCTGGATAAAAAAGTACTAATGGCGTTCTAAATGCATGGTTCGATAGCTTCTTTAATAAATGACTAGACCTTATAAACGGATGTACTGTGCCTACCCCTGTGATAAAGATTAGCACTGCATCCTCTGCTTTTTCAATAAAGCTATCTACTAATAACGTTCGATCTTCAAGAACTGTTTGAATCGCTTGTGAAAGTTCTTCGTATCCTTCTTCAGCTAATTCAATAAGTTCCTCTAAATCGTCTTCAAATAACGCAAGCAAGAATTCAAATAAGTTGATTTCTTTAATATTCAATGACGTACGCTTTAATAATCCTTCTGTATATGTACGGACGATTAACTCGTCTTCTGCTGGATAATCAAATACAAAGTGCGGGATTTCACTGCCAATACCAGTAGGCTTAGTAAAGCCCTCTTGATGAATTCGTGCTTCTAATTGTTCTAGCCTTTTATAAATCGTCAATATTTCCACCTACCTGTAACGTAATTATTGCCGTTAATAATGGATCATTTTTGAAAGCGTATTTTTTTAATTGTGGACTTACATGTAATGGTGAAATTGTATAAATACCTTCACTTGGGTCTATTATACCACTGGCTTTATATAATAATAGTAGTGTATTATTGATTCTTTTCTTAGAAACAATACTCCAATTCGCAATTTTGTTCGATTGTTGCTCCTTTTCTTCCATAAATGATTCTAAATGGGCTAAAACCAATTGCTTATTTTTCTGTTGATAGCGATAAATAATTAATTCATATAAACTTTCATATGCATAGCGATATGTTTTTAAAAATGTATATAAAATTAATGCTTTTTGATCGTATTTAGTTCCTGATAAATAGTAGCTCCTAAGCTCGTTAGTTAAACTAATAGCTCTTTTATAAGCTAACTGAAATCTCTTTTGTAAGGCAGACTCTGTTTTCACTAAAAATGGATTTTCATTTAATACAATTTCTCGAATTTCTTCTCTACTCAGACCTTTTTCTAATAAGGCCAAAACATACTCAATATCTTGCTGGTACCAACGTTCACTTGTAATTCCTGCAGAGTATTCCATATTATGACCTCCATTTTTATTCTTACTATAAGTATAACGATTGCCTATGCAAATGGGTAATTGATTTATATTCCAAATAGTGAAACCTTCAATATAGTTACTCGTATAACTTATAAATACCATTTTATAGGAGGTTCTATTATGAGAGAAGCTTGGCATACAAACGATGATAGACTTTATATAATCTCGCAAAATTTACCCGCACCTGAAATCGATAATCATAAACAAATTGCCAAAAAAGGGACGTTTATTTGCCCATACTGCAAAGCGCAATTATATGTAAAAAGCGGAGAGATTTTAGGGAATTTCTTTTCACATTTGCACGGGGAGAGTTGCGAAGCGTCTAAACAAAGCGAAGCACGTTATAGCAAGTATGAAAAGCAAAAGAAGAATGATACACCACGCCAACCACACATAGTAGCTCTAATAAACGACGAATTAAATGTATTAGCAAAAGTTTATCCACACGTTACAGTCATTCTTGGATATCTAAACCAGGACTTTTCAAAACACATCCCAGACATCACTTTAAAAATTAATGATTATAAGTACGCAATTACAATTGTCACTAACATTACCGTCTCTACAGATCAGGCTATTGCAAAATCTATTCAAAATCAAAAAAATTATTATGCATCATTAGGTTATGAACCGCTATTTTTCATTGAGCGCAACCATTTGGGCATTGATATTGATGGACAATCACTTGTGCTATGGAAAACAGAGCTACAGGCGTTAACAAGTCAAAAAGCAGATATTCATTGGAAAGATTTTTTAAAACAATTAGGGGAATTAGAGGACCTACAGGCGGTACTAAAGCTACCTAAAACAGACTTAAACGTGAAAAGTATAATGTATATTACGCCTGCTAATGAAGCCATTTCTATTGAAGCTTTCCATGTTTTAGAACATCCAAACACTTTACCACCTAAAGCACACTTCTTCGCAATGCCTTATAAACTAACATTTTCTCAAGCATTTAAAATAAACGATGAAAATCTTAGCCTAGCGGACCTAGACATCGAAATTAATAATCAATCAAAATACGCTGAACATTTTTTACAGGCAAAGGAAGCTTTTGAACGCCAACTTGAAGAAAAGGCTCTTTTAGCTAAGTTAGCGGCGGAAGAAAACAGAAAACAAGCTATCGAAAACCAGCAAACATATTTAGAAAGATATAGTCAAAGTAACTATGTAAAATCAGATAAGGATAAAAAGCGTGAACTAGTAATGAAAGCCTTCCTTTCTAATAATTAAATGCAAAATTTGTTTTTCCTCAATTGAAACCAAATCATATATCAAAGAGCGAAAAGGGTTGTCCTAACGGGTGACCCTTTTTGCTTTTTTCATTGCTAATTACAAAACTATTTTACAACCTTCAAAAGGTTCTTTAGACCTATAAGAATTAAAAAATCTAAAGATATACTGAATTGCAGATTTGAAACAATTCACTGGCACATTTACATTAAAAAATTTTTTCAAAAAAATGATCAAAGCTATTTGAATATTTAAAATGCCCTGGTAGAATACTTCAAATTTTGTATAACAAGCTTTTTAGTCCTTCTAGGATTCAACAGCCCCTATCCGGAAGGGTTACTATCAATGCATTTTTTCATGTCTAGGTACCTAGGCATGAAAATTAGTAATAACGGAGGAAAATGCGATATGCAAAACAATCAGGAATGTAATGAATTTGAACAAGAAGAAGATCAAGAAGTAGAAAACGATTTTTCAGAACTAAAATTAGCTGAAGCTAAATTAGAACTAGATTTTGAAAGTGAAATCTCACCTAATGTTAGAAGCAGTGGACTTCAATTAAGTAATAATCTCTTTGAAGAGTTGTACGAAAGCATTAATAGCCTAGATGAGTATGGGTTTGAATGGCAACCACCCATAACATTTGAAGAATCAGCTCTAAAGCAATTTGACGTTAATGTTTTTCCGAACACCTTGAAAGATATGGTTTTAGCAGTAAGTCGCTTTACACAGACCCCAGTAGATCTTGCTGCAATTTGTTTAATTGGTGTACTATCAACTGTTTTACAAAAAAGGTTTCACGTTGAACCAATCAAAGGATGGCAAGAACCTTTGAACACTTACACAGCCGTGCTATTACAAGCATCAAATCGTAAGTCGACTGTTTTTAGATTAATGATGGGACCTATATTTGATTATGAATCGAACCTTATTAAATCGCATCAAGAAGTGCAAAAAAGGAATGAAAAACAACTATCTTTACTAAATAAGCGTATAGATAAACTTGAAAATGAATATGCAAAATCAGGTGATAATGAGCTGCTAGACGAGTTGGAAAATTTGTGGACCTTAAGAGAAAAATTAAAATCAAAACCAGCTCCGGCCCTCATTTTAGATAACTCAACTGAAGAAGTAATCATCTCTAGGATTTCCCAAAACTCCGAACGTATTACGATTGCTTCTTCAGAAGGAGATTTATTTGAACGATTAAAATCATCTATCAAATTAGAAGCAAGTAAACTAGATGTATATTTAAAGGGTTATTCTGGTGACCCCCTGCGAACTGACCGAATCTCAAGAGATACTGAACGAATAGAAGAACCTTTAGTAACAATTTGCATCTCAGCCCAGCCGACCGTTATTCAGAATATGCCTCAGAAAATCATTGATCGTGGCTTAATTCCTCGATTTTTAATCGCTATGCCTGAAGATTTATTAGGTAAACGAAATGTGTACAATGCTAAACCAGTAGATTCTGAAATTAAATATTTATATAACAATTTAATTTCTAAACTACTAAATTTCGAAGATAAAGATTCTATTGCACTTGAACTTTCCTCGGAATCATACGATGTCCTGAAGAAATTTGAACACCATGTGGAGACATTATTTTTACCAGAACAGCTATATTGTGACTCTTTAAAAAGTTGGGGTGGGAAAATTATCGGTAATTTATTACGAATTACAGGTTTATTACATGTTGCTAAACACACCGACATTGCAAAGGACAAATCAGATATTCCTACAACAATTGAAGTAAAAACTTTAAAGGCAGCACTAAAGTTAAAGGAATATTTTGATTCCCAAATTATTAACGCTTATGGCATCATGTTTAGCAAAGAATCGAACGATATGGCTCAATATTACTAGGTAAGTTAGAACTACTAACAGAAGAAAAGAAACAGCGTAAAGTTTCTAAGCAAGATTTATGGCAAAAGACAAAAAAGATTTTTACTACTGCCCCAACCTTTAACCTATCATTAAAAATTTTAGAAGAGCGCGGTTTTATCCAGTTTGACTTAGGTGGTAAATCAGGACGAAAAGAATTTATTATCTTATCACCTTTTGTAAACAAAGATAAAAAAAATTAACAGTAGCTATTCGAATATGAAAAAACGGCTGTTATTATATTTCCAGCTTTTAAACAACAAAGCTAGATTAGAGAAAGGTAGGAAATTCAATGCAACCACGTGAATTAGAAAATGAAGAATGGATGAATTTAAAAACCGCTGCTGAGTATTTAAATGTATCTTACAAAACGCTAATGTCTTTTCGTGCAAAGGGATTAGAGGTAGCAGAGATCGGTCGTATTCGACGTGTATCAAAATCAGCATTAGATGAATTTATGAAACAAAATAGCTTTTAAAACTAGGAATTTGAGGGGAATTACTTCGCAAAATTAATCTCTTCAATTAAATAAAATTCAATCGATGAGGATATATAACATGCAAAATATTTCAAAAAAGTACCCACAAATTAAATCATATCAATTAAAGGATGGAACAACAGTATTTCGTTTTACCGTATACCTTGGCGTTGATCCTTTAACAGGTAAAGAAAAAATCGTAACCCGAAGTAAATTTAAAACTGTAAAACAAGCAGAGCGAGCAATTGAAAAGTTAAAATTTGAATTTAGTAACGGGCTAAATCCCTCAAATATGTTAAAGACGTTTAAAGATGCTTATGTATTTGGGACGAAGCATATAAAGTATCAGGAATTACGATGAGTACTTACTCTAAAACAGAGGGTTATTTTAAAAATCATATTTTACCGTTCTTCGGCGAAAAGAAATTAGCAAAAATTAATGTCGCAATGTGCGAGCAATTTGCTATCGGACTTTCAAAAAAACTGAAGTATTTTCATCACATTGTTAACTATGCTTCAGATGTTATGGAAACAGCGTTTCGTCTCGGAGATATTCATAAAAATCCTTTCAAGTTTGCACGAATTCCAAAGGAAGTACCTCATACTCAAAACGATAATTACATCGAAGTAGCAGATTTCAAAAAATTACTTCAAGTTTTACCCGAACTAGATTATAAAAAACAATGTTTATTACGTCTTCTTATGTATACAGGGATGCGTAAAGGCGAATTATTGGTTTTAACCTGGTCTGATGTAGATTTTGATAACGGACAACTTTCGATTCATTCAGCTTACTCCTTTTCAAAACATAACAGGGGTAAAAATGTTGGTCTTACCAAAGGGAAAATTAGTCATATTATTCCTTTAGACCCTACAACCTTAGAGATGTTGAAAACATGGGAAGAGTTACAATTTAGACAGTTGAAGCAATTGGGTCTACCTCGTAAATCGGATAACGAACAGATAATTTTCAATAACACAGTCAATAAATATTTAAAAACAAGTTCTCCAAATGACTATCTAACTGAAGCTATTGATAAAGCTAATATCAAGTATGTTACAGTTCATGGTTTACGCCATACCCACGTGACACACCTTCTTGAAGCCGAAGCAGACTTTTTTGGTATTAAGGATCGTGTAGGACATTCAAAAAAGGAGAATACGACTCATATGTTTTATTCGCATGCTACAAATAAAATAAAACAAAATACTTTACAATGTTTACTTGATTACTATAAAGAATTTGATATCAATTAATCAGGAGGAAAAACAGAAAAATGAAATTTAAAAGAAAATACCAGACTTAAAATGTGCGAAGAATACCTCACGAAGGAATTCACTTCATTCGATGACTTTTCACTCTTTACCTTCACATATCTAGTCGCATAAACATATAGTTATACGCAATAGAGCCTCAAAACTCTATTGCGTTTTTTGTTGACTTACAATGTCTTATTTGCTAAAGCGTCGCCTATCACATAAACTGAAACTGTAGTACTAGTTACTACAACCTCTTTGTCTCCGTAAGCACGAAGCAGGAGGAACATATGGTTAATATTAAAAGTTACAAACTAAAAACTAATGAAATCCGATATAAATTCCACATTTATATTGGCACAGATCCATTAACAGGCAAGGAAAAAACAACTACTCGTAGCGGCTTTAAAACAAAGAAAGAAGCTAAAGAGGCTTATTATGAGTTGCAACAAGAAATTAAAAATGGTACTTTTGGAAAAGTTTCTAAAGACACGTATCAAGAGGTCTATGAATTATGGTTAGAACAATATGAAAATACAGTAGAGGATAGCACCCTATTAAAAACTAAACGTATTTTCAGCAATCACATTTTAACTGCCTTCGGATCATATCGAATTGCTAATATTGATGCCGCAATCTGTCAAAAGCATGTAAACCAATGGGCAAAAAAACTAAAGCGCTTCAAAATGGTGAAGAACTATGCAGCTCTTGTTATGAAGTACGCTATGAAACATGGCATCATTGATAATAACCCTTTTGAATTAATCGAAATGCCTATTATCAAAGCAAAAATTTCAATTGATGAGGACGATGAAGAGTTTGAAAATTTTTATTCGCGTGAGGAGCTTGTACAGTTCTTAACCCTTTTACAAGAAGACCCTAATATTAAAAAGCGAGCTGTTTTTCGTTTGCTCGCTTTCTCTGGAATGCGTAAAGGGGAAATTTTCGCTTTAAAATGGAAGGATATCGACTTTGATACTTTTGATGTTCGAATTACTAAAGCAGTGAAACGTGGCGAGAAAGGGCTTTATCTTGGACCAACAAAAAATGGTAAACCTCGAACAATCAAAATTGATGAAGAAACCATTGAGATTTTAAAATTATGGCGAAGTGAGCAAGAAAAGATTTTTGCTGAGAAAGGGATTAACACTAATAAGAAGCAACAATTAGTGTTCTCTAATATTTACAACGTTCTTCAAGACCCTAATAAAACTGTACAATGGCTTTCAGACTTCCTTGTAAAACACAGTTTGGTGCATATTACGACACACGGACTACGTCACACACATTGCTCGTTGTTATTCGAAGCGGGTGCCTCGATTAAAGAAGTTCAGTATCGTTTAGGCCATAACGATGTGAAAACAACATTAGAAATTTATGCCCATGTTACGCGAAAAACGAAAGAAGGTACTATTAATAAATTTACAGCCTTTTTAAACAATGAATCCGATTAATTTCTAACAAAGGTTTAACAAAGGTTAATAAGGTTTTTAATAAGGATTCAATCAATTTCAGTACAACTCAAAGTCATAAAAAAAGTGTCATAAACGTTGGTATATCAACGTTTATGACACTCAGTGAAATTCAGTACATTTCAATGTATGGAGACGGCGGGAGTCGAACCAACCGTCTCGGAAAGTTGTTATATCAATGGTCGCGGGGGCATACACTTTGTATAACTATAATTTTGACTATATCTCTTGGATTATTTTTATAGCTATAAAATCCCTTCGATCTGCTTTAAATCTTCACATATTTTTAAAGTTGACTTCAAATTTTTAGAATCATAACTCATATGGTTAAACCAATCATGTAACACTGGAATATGAGAAATTCCTTTTAAATGTAGATTATCATTATTTATTTTTGAAATATCTATAGTTTTCTGTATCGATTGGGGAGTTAAATCTAATAATAATGGTATAAAGTCTTTATTCGACGCTATATTTAACATTTCCTTACATATATACTCAATTATTTTTATGTTTTTAATTAAATAATTTAATATTACAAAATCAGTTTTCGTTAAAATTAGACAGTCCCTCTTTTTAATAAAAAATCTTTTAACTCTATTATCTATATTAATATTCCCTGAATCGCACTCTTGTTTAAAATACATAAATTCATCATGACTTTTTAATATATTAGATAATGTTTTTTTTTCTTTAAATGAAACTAAATAATTTTCTATTTCTCTTTTGATATTTACTTTTTCATTTATATAATTATATAAATTTATATAATAATTTAGCATATATCCTTTTTTCGAAAAATATGCGAATAACTTTTTGTTCCTCTCATTAAATAAATGAACATTCTTAAATTTTATAATGCTATACCCTATATCAAAAATTTCTGGTGTACTGAGTACTTCATTAATTAATTTAAAATTCTCTAATTCTTCATCAACCCCATCAATAATTTTTCTGATTTCACTTTCGTATTCTTCATTACTTTTATTCTCAAAAATCCCAGTAACTTTCGTATATGCTTTTCTTTCAATTTCTTTTTCTTTCATAATTGCTTTTACTTTATCTTGGGTCAATTGCAATCTATATAAACCACACATTAAAATCGTTTGCACACCCTTTGAACTACCAGCCTTTGCAGTTATAAACAAATTATCCTCTAACTCTATATGATCTTCATAATTATCGAAATACGCATGAACGATCTCATAATCATGGGAATTAAGAGGGTAATCATTATAAGAATATGTAACTCCTCTTAAACCTTCTATTAGTGTATCATTGGTTCCTTTAGTAGTGTTACATTCTCGACAAGACCAAACTAAATTTTCCGGTCTAAAAGTAAAACTACGGTAATCACCTTTCGGGACTATATGATCAATTTCAGCCTTAGCATTTCCTGTTTGTAACTCCACCCCGCAATAGAAACACTTCTCTTGAAATTGCTCTCTTAAATGATACCTTAACTTTCTTTTAATATAACTACTATCACTGCTACTCCAATTGTCATTACATTTTAATAACCTTTTGGCGAGTGTAGGGCTGTATTTAAAAACAATTGCATTAGACAATATCAGTCACCTTCTTATATACAACCATTATCAATTCTTTTAATGGATCTGATTCTTTTAAATAATCTATCATCGAATACAATTTATGTGCTTTATCTCTAATACCATCATTAACTCTATTTAAGCTAATGGCCTGCAGAATTTCATCTAAATCTTTTCCGATATAGTAATTTCTTGATGTGGGCATATTAAATACTTCATATAAAATATCTTCTGCTGAACGGCCATAAACTGATTCGTTTATATTTTTAGAAATTACTAATTCATTAGATTTTGATTTTAACTCAATTAAGCTTGAAGACTCATTTTTTAAATCCGAAACCATAAAATGAGAATGTGTGGCCATTACAAAATGACATTCATTATATTCTTTAAATTTTGTCCAAAACCGACATATATTTGTACTGCCAAAACCGACATATATTTGTACTGCCAGTTCGGATGTAAACTAGTTTCTGGTTCGTCTATTAAAATTAAAGATTTAGATTTAATTTTCGTTAATATATTGATCATAGTAGACAGATATTGAAACTCCCCTGAACTAGATCCTTCAATTGAAAACCATTTACCGTTTTTTTTCATTTCTATATCTGGTATGGCGAAAACACCTAATTTAATTTGTTTTTTTATTTCATCAAAATCTTCATACATTTCTTCGTAATCTACTGATCTACTAAAATCAAAAAATATTTCTAAGCCATTCTCAATATAATTAATAGTTTTATTATTAGAATCCACCAGATTATATGTTCTATATTTTTTCCAAAACGCTATAATATCAGCTGCTACTATAGATTTTTCATTTGCATTTGTAAGAAGTTTTTTCACATAAATATTATTTCTCATATCCTCCAACGAATTATTTCCTTTGAATGATAGACGAATTTTTAATTCCGCTCCAAATCCAAGAAATTCTGTAACGTTTTTAAGATCATTTAAAAACTTATTATCTGTTAATACTGCGTCTATAATATTTGAAGTTAAATATTCAAGTAAATATTTAAACTTCTTATTTTTCAATCCAAGATACTGATACTCTTCTAAAACTTTTGCACTCGTTGTTGAAAATCTATCTTCAACATTAAAGGCACAACTTATAACCCGTTCAGGTAATACTATCTCTTTTAAGCTTATTTTCAAGTCATTTTTATAAAATGTAGTTTTACCATTTTCTTTTAAGAGTTTGAACTTATTCTCACCTATTGTGTATATAAGTTCATACTCGATATCTTTAGCATGATTTTCTTTTCTAGAAATACTCAGTAAATACATGTCTAAAAATATTTTCTGAATAGTAGATAAAACAATACTTTTCCCTGTACCATTAGGACCTAAAATTAAAGTTGTATAAAATTTATCTTTGCCACTTAACTCTTGACCTTTGTTGAAAAAATCGATTTTATAGTTAACGTTGTATAATTTAAAATTCAATGTTCTTAATCTAAATTTACCCAAATTTTTTCATCTTCTACATTATTCAAATTATCTTGTTCACTATACACAAGAGAGGCAGAAAAATATGGATTTATGTATTTATTTTGACCAATAAATAAATTCTTTTTATCTTCAATATCTTGGATTTTTCCCCACCCGTCTTTTGAATATTGATTATAAAAATAACCTTTACTATTAAAGAACCAACCATCTGAGCCAATTAATGTATTTACTTTATTGGCCGCCATTAACTTTAATATTGCGTCATACTTTTTAGAAGCTAAATAATTTGTTGACCCATCAATAATTTCCTCTTTTAACAGAATTTTAAATCCAATATTATTTAAGAAATCAGTTATATCTTGAGAATTCCCTACAGGCTCCAGTGGAAAAATTAAAAGTTTTCTATTCTTATTAGGATCTTTTATATGTTTTGGTTCACCTATTAGAATTACTTTGCCTATATATTCGTAACTATTAGGCGCCTCTTTTTTAAATAAATGTAAATCCACATTATTTTTATTTGATTCATATAAAGTTTTATTATGCTTATAATCTATACTTTGATCACCATTATCCCCCATCCCACAATATTTCCAAACATAATTATCATCTTTATCTGGCTTTGCATCTAGGTATGTATCATCAGTGTAATCGGTAATTAAAACTAAAGTATTGGTTTTTAAAGATCTTCGCATACCACCTTGTATTCCACATCTAAAAATTTTCATTAATTGATCATTACTTATAACTTGCCCTATAAATAAATCGGGTACAAAACTCATATACATTTCTCCTTAATGTATTAATTAAATTTTTTCTCAAAATTAAATTAGGTTCTTGCATTTACTAAATTCTTTATAATCTTTAGAGAGTCCAGCTGACGCAATTTATCATCAACAAAGATGTGCGTTTGAACTTCTGATGATCAATTTTTTTGCACGTGTAATTTCGACTTTTCTTTTCGTCTAACATGCGTATCTTTTGCAATTGCAACGTCAGTACTTATCTCAAGTTATTTCAGCAATTCTTTTGTTTGCACCAATTTCGTCTTTTATTGCCTTGACCTTAAATTCAAGCTCTTTAAAACTAACTTCTGGCTCTAACTCTATGTACTTAAATTTTTAATACTATACACTTCCATAAACCAAATAGATAGTTGATAGGCTAGCTCTATTAATTATTTCTCTTCTTTTGTCGTAACATAAGATACTTCATGTGTAGCGGTTCCTCTTCGCGTAAGGTATGAAATATATCTAGCATTTCAGGCTTAGCTAAGCCTTATAACGGAAGTATTAGGATCATTGTAAATATTCCGTTCAGCACTTTCACCAAGCTTAACTAATACTTCCCATTTTCCTAAAGTTACTTATTACTATTCACCGCATTTTTGTTTGTAATTCAATTGTACTATAATGGGAATTACTGGACTAGTAGAATAATTATTCTACTTAACGTCTAGGTTATATTTCGCTTCATGGTGTGCGAATGTAATGTAACTGGATTACAATATTTTCTAGTACAAACAGTCTAGTTTGGAAAATAGCACCCTATCAGATTTCCTTGCATCTTCTTTACTCCCTTATCAACCTTAAATTGAACATCTCTCCAAAACAGTCTTTAAATCAAAATTATTAAGAACAATTAAATTCAAGGCATCTTCAGTTATATAGGGGCGTTTTGTGATAGTGGTATTTAACATAAACAAAAGCAAGGATGTGATTTTAATTCACATCCTTGCTTTTTATTTACTATATTTCCTATTAATACGCCTATCACTCATTTTTCTCCAAATAGCTCTTAATGCAGATACTTCTTCTATAGACAAGCCTAACCCTTTTATTAATAATACTTGATCTGTAATATCTAAAACTTCATCTATTTTATTTTGACGGATTAAATTGTCAATTAATGCGAAATCTAGTTCTATGTCATTTATATAAGGTATTAATAAATTTTCAGCTTCGCTTGGTTCAAAAGTTAAAACACCGCCTCCATAACTTCGCCCCATAATTTCAGAATGTGCAAAGGTTAAGCTGTTTAAAAAAGAAAGTGTTACCCTAGACCCGCTAACTCCTTCGTAAAATCTAACTCTATGAATTGTATCTGTACAAGTAGCCATAGCTTCATTTTTAATTAGTTTGGGATATAAATGAACTTGACGCAACATAAAGCATCAGGAACCCAAACCGAAGGAACTATATACCATTTCTTCCTTATTTTACATTTGTAACCCTTATGGACATTGGTAGCTTCACCTTTTAATATAAATTCTTGTAATTCTTCGTTCAGATTTGAAAATTCTTCATTAGGAGGAGTAAACATATAGGTTGGTAGATTGGCTTGCACATTATTATTCCAATCGGCAATAGTAAACTCCGCGCCTTCAAGATGTGCAGATCTACTAACGACTTTAGTTAAATTATCAAGAGGAATATTATTTTGAACCATTTCTTCTTCTGACAGTAAAAAAAACTTATTTTGCCCAGTTACTATACCAACGTCTACACTATAAAGCTCACCAGATCGAATTACATTTTCATTCTTTTTATTTTATTTAATAGATTAATTTCATCATTGTTTAAGAAATACTGTGTCCACTTATCTTTAGAATGATTGATTTT
Organism: Lysinibacillus sp. JK80; assembly: GCF_027557635.1. Taxonomy (NCBI): domain Bacteria; kingdom Bacillati; phylum Bacillota; class Bacilli; order Caryophanales; family Bacillaceae; genus Lysinibacillus; species Lysinibacillus sp. JK80. Next base: position 3,724,551 of record NZ_CP058997.1, read on the forward strand.
TTTTTCATCAATAGTGTCTAAAGTATCGAAATTAAAATCTTTCAAATCATCTATTGTATTTAACTCAACTACCTTAATCGTATTGATTTCGCTATTATTTTTTCACAAAGTAATATAACAACTTCTTGTTGGGCATCTTTCCAAATTAATTTCTGGAATGTAATTATAGTAATATTTGATAAAATTCACTTAGGAACTTTCTAGTTTCACCTGCATATCCTACTTGAAATAGTTCAGCTGGAATAACCATAGCTAATTTACCAGTATCTTTAATTAAAAATGATGATAAGACTAAAAAAGGTACCCAGAGATTTGTTAACTTATTTGGTTTAAATCCATAGGATTTCATAAGATTGAAAGCAATTTCTCGTTGATCTTCTTTAAAATCTTGGTACTTTATAAAAGGTGGATTTCCAAGAATTACATCAAATTTCTCTTGGGAGTTTAATTCATCTTGTAAATATTTGAAAAAGTCTTGATTAACAACAGTTGTTAAATTAACTGGAATATCTAATCCTCTAAGCCTATTCCAAGCTTTTATACTTTCAATATCGTTATATTCAATTCCAGTTATTAAATCTGCAATAGCATCATCACTAGTTCCTAACTTTCTTAGCGATTTTACAGCAGATTCCAAAAAATTTCCATCACCACAACTAGGCTCTAAAATTCTTGTATCGGGAGTTTGGATAGCCAATCAGAAATAAAATCACTTAAAAGTTGTGGTGTATAGTAACCACCTCTAAGTTTTTGCTCAGTTGGGACAGTTCTTGCCACTATAAAAAACCTCCATTAATATAAAAATACTCACAATGAAATAATCATTGTGAGTATCAAATTATTTTCAATCATTATATCATAAACTTAATATATTTTCTGTTCATGTTCAGTTAGATTATATAATGTAAAAATCTTATTTTCAATCTTCTTTTTTAATTGCTGGACTTTCTTCTCAGCACGAGCCTTATCTTTGGGCATTAAACCTTTTTCAACTTTCTCTGTCAGAGATATAACTTCTTGAACCCATAAGGTAATTTCTTTATGATGATTCATTTCAGAAATGTCATCAAAGTTGATTTCTCTAAAAGGTAATTTTTCAATAAATTGTTTTCCATGAGAATAATGTCCACCCCCAAAGAAGCTAGTATGTCCAGTTTTCAAAAAACTTTCTGTTATAGGATGAATTAAAATCGCATAAATGTATTCCAGAGAATGCTTATTATCTAAATTATTTTTTCTTAAAGCATAGTATGGACCATTTCCTCCACCTGTAAATAAGAAATCCTTTTTATCAATGAAATATTTTGGTTCATTAGTGACTACTGACCAAATAATTTTATCTTCATTTTGAAATTTTGTTAAACTTTGCGAACGCCCGTATTTATAAAAGTTGGTTTCATTAAGATCTGGTACTTTTCTTTTTAATAATTGGTTCTTAAAATTATTGAGGTACGCAAAGCAACTGGAAAGTTATTTTGAAGCTCTTCAAGTGAATATATAATAGCTTTATCTTGTTCAAATGATTTATAAGGAAAAATAGCAAAAGCTTGAATATCAGGTTCACTAAAAAGAGAAATTCCTTGTCTGTATAAGATTGGTCTAGTAATAGACCTTTCAATTTCCCATACTTTCTTTTCTTTATCAGTAAAATAAATAAATTTATCATCGTAGCTAATATTTTTCTTTAAAATAAATACACTGTCTGCACTAGTCTGTAATCCTACAAACGGCTTTGCAATATTTTCAATAGTTGATGGATTATTCACTTTAATACCATCTAAAATTGACTTGATTGTATTATTTAAGAATACCCATGTCTTATCGGGAGGGTATTTAGAAATAAGGTGTTCGCTACTTTCTTTTCCTTTTAAACTATTATGTCTCCACATTTCTAAATCATAAATATTATTGAAAATAAATTTATCACATTGTCCTTTATATAATGTCAAAAGACATGTATATGTATCTTTTCCTTGAAAAACCTTTTGAGAACCAAAGTTAGATAATTCGCTTAGTAATTTATTATTATAAATAATTGTTCTTAGAGCCTCACCAGACTGTATAGTTAAAAACTTATTTGGAATAATAAATCCTAATCGGCCAGTATCATTCAACAATTGAATTGATCTCTCAACAAATAAACTATACTTATCAAAATTATTATTCAAGCTACAAGTGTATCTGCTATCAGGATTTTATAATAATCGATTTCTTCTTTTCCATACTTAATCATATTTTGGATTTTATATACGGGGGTTGCCAATTATAAAATCAAAACCTCCTTTTTCAGAGAAAATATTTTCAAAACTCTCTTCCCAATCAAATATTATAATTTTGTCTTGGACAGTTTGTGACGCTGTAGAATAAATGTCAAGATAGTTACTATCTACTAATGAATTTCCCCAAAAAATGTTTTCATTCAGTGAAGGTAAAATTTGATTTTTGGTATGATAATTATATTCGTCTAAAGAGTTGGCATTTTCCCCTCTAATAATTTCAATAAAAGACTGAACTTAGCAACTTCAACAGCTTGATAATCAATATCTACGCCAAATATATTTTCTATTAAAATCCTTCTTTTTTCAGTAAAAGTAAGTTCCCATTCGTCAAGATGATTTTTTTTTATGTATTCTGTGTATAATTCTGGTGTTTTTTCACTGTATCTAATTAAAAGGGTAGACATTAAATATTCATAAGCTTCTAATAAAAATATTCCTGAACCCGATGCTGGATCACAAATTTTTATATTTTGTAGTTCCACCAGTGAAAGGTCAGCTACTTTTTATCAATAGTAGATTCTATAATTCTTTTAACTATATACTTAGGGGTAGTGACTACTCCATTAGATTCTATAATTTCTGGACTTTCTTTAAGAGTTAATTGCCCGTTTTCTATCTGTAATTTTTTAGATAAAAATTGCTCATAAATTTCTCCTAATATATGAGATTCAATTACTTCAAAAGAATAAGGACTATTAGGGAAATAAAGTTCTTTGAACATTTTTAGCATCGTATCATCATTAATAATAATTTGATCAACCCCATACGAGTCTAGAGATTCAAATAAACCAGAATTAAACTTTTTATCCGCTTTATCAAGATGTAATTTTAAATCGTTAAATTTGGCAATATCTAGAAGATTTTCATATTCTTCTATATTTCTATCTTCACATATCCGAAGAAAAATTACTTTATTTATAATATTTGAGTTACGGTATCAACTTCGTCCACAGAAAGTTTACTATTATTTTCAAGTATATCTTTAGCTATTTCTAATCGCCAATTTTGTATTTGTTTTAAGAAAAAATCGTCAATACTTTCCGTACCTTGGTTTTCAAACTGTAATATATGTTTTTCAAATTCCCCACTATACACAGCCTCTTTAGAATATGTATTATAAAATTCTTCAAATTTTTCCTGATTGAGTAGATCCTTAATATTTATAATTTTTATTCTACTATTATAGTGTGTATCATTAGCATTAGGCTTTACTATGCAATTATAAACTGCTATTTTTTCAAAGTTTGTTAAAAGCGATATTGGTAATTTAGCGTTCCAACCATATCTTCTAATTTGAAATGCGGCATTAGAATTCGTTTCAATATCAACCGAAGGTTTTTTTACCTCAATAAAAAATTTCCTTTCCCCATTCAGTCTTAAGGCATAATCTGGTTTTTTCTTTTCTATCTTCCCCTCGAGGTTTTCAACTTCTACAGTATCTTCCTCTAGTACATCTCTTAGATAATGTGTTTTACCTTCACAATTTTCTACATCCCAACCTAGGATTTTTAGAAAAGGATTAATAAATTCACTTCTAACTTGTGTTTCGTTATACTTACTACTCTTATAAAGTTTTTTATTTTTCTCAAATTTTTCAATTAATGCTGCCAGACTTTCAAGCTCTTTTTGAAACAAGTGTATCTCTCCTTCGATTATATTTGTTATTCTTACGACACTGATTATTGGAATACCTACCTTCTGGAAATCAGTCATGACTCTTCGGTAGTTGTTTCATTGATCTGGTGTACTATCTTTAGGGGTTGCATTTTCAGCTTGATTGTGCTTAAGCCTTAAGAGAGAAAACCTTATTCCATAACAGAAGATTGCGCTGTAACTGGTATGATAGCAGCCACTGCTCTAAACTCCCTTTTCTTGTTCTAGAGTAACCCATATAAATCCTACTCCGTTCTTATATCGACTTTTTTTCAGGTAGTTTACTTATTTTTTCTCTTTTGGCTAAGATTATGGCTTTTAAATCCGTTATAAGTTATATCTTTTACAGAGTCGTCAAAACTTTTTGTTTTTTATATTGAACGTTACTTTTTCTCCTATCAAACTTTCAAAATCTTTTTTCATAAAATTAATTACTTTGTCTAGCTCTTCTAGAAATATAATATTTTAATTATCTCTGATTATCTCTGATGCAAAAACTTTATATGGTATAGTATTAGAAACGTATATATTAAATTCCTTCCCCATCTCAAATCTAGCATCATTATATTTTCTAGCCTGTTTTTCTCTAAACTCTATCCACTCACAAAGTTTATCACTTGAAAAATGATATAGAAAATTTCTATGCGTATTAAAGGAATTAATTAATTTTGCTTTCTCACTACTATGTTCATATTCAACACCATCTATATTTCTTTTACGAATAATATCCAAATAATTATTATATGATATAGCTAATTTATCTACACTATAATCACCAATTAAATTTATCATTTCATTCTTTATTAAATTTATCGCTGAATTAAATAATTTGAATTTGTAAAAGTCAATATCAAAATCAAAATCTGTATCCTTATTCTCTATAATAAATTCTATTATTTTTTTATCATTATCCATAAGTTCTCTTTTATTTAATTCATATGCCAAATAGTTAAGTGATTCTAAACTTAATCTCCAATAAATATCTCTCTTTTTTTCTATGTATTCAATTATATGACCTAAATATAAATACAATCTTTTTTATTTTGTATTTCAAATTTTACTTTATTTTTTTCTGTTACTACCTTTCCCATAACTACGCTCCTTTACAAATAATTATAATTTACTTAAAGATATATTACATTTTATAACAAATCAATCCAAATATTATTTAAAAGAAAAAAGAGTCCCTTTGATACTCCTTCTTCCTTACTTAAATATCATTTATAGTTCTAAGCAAAATGGAAGACCAGACTTAGATTATAAAAGATTTAAGTTCACAATTAAAGGAACACCACAAATAAGACTATTCAAGTTTATGTGATTTAAAACTTGAATAGTCTTATTGTTTTCCAATTTTGGTTTATGTTTAGAAATTATTTATAATCGTTCGCTACAATAACTTTTTTGGTTTTCGATTTTAGCAGTTAAATGATTTTGAATGGGTAGCCCCATTAAAATCACGAACCTAAGTTACGTTTTTTGAAATCTTTTATCTTTAGAACCACTTTCGACTGTGAATTATCATTAAATATAGCTGGATCAACACCACAAATTTCACCGAGCATTTAGGTGTAAGATATAGCTGATATTGTTCCGCTAATCTCGTTGGTATTTCATGACCTTTTAAAACATTTTCATCCATCAATAATTCTAGCGATTGCTTAAATGCTACTGGTAATGTCATTTTTGTATCTAAATCAAAAGGCTCTGGATTTCTCCATTTTCGATAATGCATTTGTTTATATAATTTCATTTCCTGCTCAGTATTGATTAAACTAAGATCTCTCGCCCGTTTTATCATAGCAGCCATTGATACATTCCATTTCCTTTTTAAATTGTAATAGGTTTCGATTTCATCTACAATTAATCCACTTAGTTCCTCTCCAAATGAGACACTTGGCATTAAAAAAGTAGAGGCAAATTTATTTGCTTCATTCTCCATTACCTTATATTCATCTTTATCTAATTCTTGTGGGTTTAAATGTTGATGGAGAACCCAATGTCCTATTTCATGAGCTATGCTAAATTGTTGTCTAAAAAATGAACCTCTTTCCCCAATAGTAATAATAAAATATTCTTTATCATTGATTGTGTTCATACTACTAAATGCATCTACTTTATCTTCCTGATAATCCATATTTATAACAGCAAAGCCCATTAATTCAGCAACCTCTACAATATCATGAATAGGGGTAACACCCAAACCCATCATTTCTCTGATATCTAAAGCAATTTCCTCATAATTGTTCATTAACTCATACTTTGAACGATCAAGTAATTCAGGAAAATCAATAAACTGTTCTAAAAAATCCCTTACTATTACAGAATATTTTGTAGAGATAGTAGCAGGCTCTTTTGATTTCTGAGTTGCAGTTAAACGTGATCTAAAAAAAGTGCCTTCATTAATTATGGTAAAGGTTTCCTCTGAATAGAAGAACTCTCTGGGATATCCTAGTATATCAGTCAATAGTAATGATTTTTCAAAACTAGGATCGCTTTTACCACTTTCATATTTAGAAACCATTTGTTTTGTGACATTTAACTTCTCTGCTAAATCAGTAATCGATAACTTGTTATAAAGTCTCGCTTCCTTTAGTCGTTGTCCATTAAATATCTTTTTCATAATGCTATCTCCAAACTATTTCTATTTTTTCAATTGTACAATTCTCTTTTTAGCTGGTGCTTTAAGGTCTTTTTCAATTTTACTCTCCTTAGTTCCAGCATTTACATTATCATTTTCTAATACTAATTGATAGTTCGTATCGATTAGATGTGTTAATCCTTGTTCCCAAACTAATTGATTTTTAGCGTTGAAAACATAAGCTCTGACAGTAGAAATAAAAGATACATCAAACCCAAAAACTATAACTCGAGATGGATTTTGTTCTAATAACTGTAGCATCTCTCTCGCCTCATCGATATCAAATTTGCTTTCGTGCTTATTTGAAGCAAATAAATTAAACGAAGTCTGTTCAAACAATTCCTCCATTTTATTATAATGCCCGTTAAATAAATTTAATAATCTCAAGTAATGACTATCTTTAGCATTACGAATAATTTTCTGTAAATTCTTCTCTGCAAAAAATACATATAATTCATTCTCAGGACCAATAATGGATAACGCTTCCCAAAGCCTTCCACGTTTAATTTTCCAATATTTCAAATCAAACTTATCAGCTATTTTTAAAATAGTATTATATCTTTGATCCCATTTATGCTGATGTGAACTATTTTGTGTACCTTCACCAGATTCATTTAAAATTGATTGTAAATATAGCTGGCGCAGTTCCGGATCTGAATAAACTAATCCGTTTACAATATCTTTTAAAATTTCATCTTCTAAACTTATCATTCTTCAACCTCCTATCATATATATTATTTTAGATTTAATATAAAAAAAGTCAACTACAACTGATTTAATTTCAGGAAAATAAAATACAAATTATTTTAAATAAAAATAGTTTATCGTCAAGTTAATACTTCGATAAACTATTTATTGTATTTATTATAGAATTTTTGTAGGATGCTGCTTTAGCGTTTTTAGTATAAAAAGAACTTATTAAAATTCCCCTTATTCACTTACTACAAATAATTTTAAATTAATACCACTTGTTTCTTTTAAAAAGCTTTCAGTTACACCCAGCAAAGTTAAAATATCTTTTCCATTGTTTGATTTAGAAATGCTTGGTTGTACAATATATATTTCAAATTGCATCGGAATACGCCTTTTAGCCTTATCTTTAAGTAATTCCAAATCTTCTTTTGAACCTCTTTCAAGTCTTGAACATGTTTGTTTATCATATGTCTTTTGTTCTCTTCTTAAAAGATGTCTGAAAAAAATTCATCACCTTTTTTCGATTTCCAGGATATAGACTTTTGAGCTTGCCCACACACTTGATAAAGATTTTCTATACTCTTTGATATTTTCCCATCTTTTGCGTATTTCAAATGATACATTTCTATTTAAGAATTTTATATTCTTCTTTGATTGTAATAATATCCGCTATTTCTCCAGAGCCATCATCATCATAAATAACATGGTAATCCTTGTTTTTTAAATTTTGAATCATAGCATATTGAATAGAATTCTTCTTTGGATTTACATACTGAGATTCTTTGGCTATGTCTTCTCCCTTCCAATCATATGGGATTAATTTCTCTAAAGGATATTGATTAATTGTATGCTTCAGCTCAACATATTCATTTCCTGTTAACGAAGAACCATCAACAAACCAAAATTTCTGGTAGATTAGTAGAAACTTTCATTAGTACTCTCCTCCAAAAATCGTATTACTTTCATTTTACAAGGGTATTACTTATTTTAATAAACATTAGTCATAATTAACAGATTTGTATTACATTAGACCCTTGGTGCTCTAAACTAAAAACCCCAAGAATGGAAAAAACACTTCCGTTCTTGGGCTATTTTTAATAATTTAAAGGTGTTGTAATATAATTAATAATAGAGTAAATATCTTTTTGGTTTTCAAGTATTTCACCGTCATAAAGAATTCGGTGTACTGAAAAATAATCATCAAATTCAGGAATCAAAATAAATTCAAGATAAGAACTACGTCCAGGCATAATCTCCCCTTTGTAGTAACCTGAAATAAAAATAGACCTAGCTCTAACCTCAATGTTTAAATCAGTAAAAGAATTGTCATTAAAAATAGCATAAACAGAGGTATTAGGATATTCAACTAACATAAAATCCCCCATATCATTTGGAATGAAATAATCACTATTTAATCCGGATAGCTCTGGTTCATCATTATTATATAAAGTCGTTATCTTCTTTCGATCACTTTGCACTTTAGTATTATCTTTTTCGACTTTCTTTTCTGTAGTTTGGCTTATTTTATCAGATATTGATTGATCTTTATTTTGATCATTTCCTTCATGTAACATTGGCTGTTCATTTTTAATGTCATTTATCATACTAATAAAAATGAATAAAAGTAAACTTGAAACAATTAATACCATAAACTGCACTATACGAATAACACTATTTTTTGCTTTTTGAAAAGCCGTTCCAAATATTAATTGTAATTCGAATTCAACCTTTTTCATTAAAGTATTATGATTTATTTTATTTTTTTTCTGTTTATATTCCCTTACTACATCATGTCCAAGTTGTATTATAGATTGGTTATATTTAGTTTTTTTAGCTTGTTTATAGTAATAGCCATTCTTTATTAAACCCCGTAGCTTCCAACTTGTAAGAAACGTCTTTATAATCCAATAAATGATCCAGAGCAATAAAACAGATATTATTATTTCTATCACACTTCCATTTACAAAGCTCAAAAGTTGTTTTTGATTTTGCCCGGCTAACAATCTATCAAGATTATAAATTAACTTATCACTATAATAATTTGAAGACAGATACATAACTTCATTTCCAGTTTTATTTCGCATGTCTTGAATAAATGGTAAAGCAATATTTGGATAAAGTATTTTAGGTATACAAGTCATAATAACTATACCAATAAATGTAATTATTGATTTGATAAAACTCGTAACCCAATTTTCATCTACTTCTTGGTGAGTTTTAAATATTGCAGCAATAATTATTCCACTTATCAAACCTCCCATATGACCAGCAATAGATATACCTGGAATAAAGAAAGTCCACACCATATTTGCCCATAGCATATTCCATACCCAATTACGTGTTGTTTGATCAATCCATGGATCTTTTTTCAAAATTAAACCTACATATAACCCCATTAACCCATACCCTGAACCAGATGCCCCACCTACAATTGTATTTACTTCCGTGAAGATCAGGACAAATAGACCACCAAACATCCCTGTTATCAAAAAGAAAGCTGTGTATTTAATTGGACCATACACTCTTTCTAAAAAGGGACCTGTCACTAAAATTGCCCCTAAGTTCATTAATAAATGTATTGGACCACCTATTTGATGAAATGTATAAGTAATTGTACGGATTAATCCATCAGTTGTCGCATCTGGCGGTATGATTGAACCAAACAGTCTAGCTGTTTCGAAATCTGTTGGTCCATTCCCCCAAATATAACTGGCTATAAATGATAGTACTAGTAAAAAAACAAATAAAGTTGTAGCAGGTGATCTTTTAATTACATCCTTCAACAGCTCTAAATCAAAAACTCCCATGTACAAATACCTCTCACTATATATAATAATTAATGAATCATTCTTCATCTAATGACTCTAGCCAATTCTGGATTTTTTTATTTTCTTGTACAAAGTCTGACTTCATTACGGATGGTAATTTATTATTTAACAATTCTATGTAAGAATGATTATACTTTTCCACTTCCTTATTAATTATGGTTATGCCAATAAAAGTTAAATCCATACACAGTATTACAGCTAAAATTGGGACAACATAAGATTTTTTTAATTGCAGACCTTTATCACGAATAATTAAAAGGAAAATAATTATACCTACAATTGAAAGTGCTGTTCCAAGTGAAAACACTATTAAAAAGGTTAATAGTCTAAATCCTCCCTCACTATTCTTTAAGCTATATGCTGCAAGCAAACCAAGTATTATTCCAATTGTTCCCTTAACCCCAGCAATCACTGTCAATACGGTCATACTATAACCCCCACTTCAAATCTAATACTAAAAACATTTAGTAACTTTAATCCATCGTATTTTTTTGTAATTTTTTCTATCAATAGTTTAATTATACACACAGAAAGTATTAATAGTATATATATAAAAACAATAAGTATTAATAGTATGTAGAACAAGTAAAACCTTCCTACTAGGGTTATCTTAGGAGGGATCGAATGGATAGTTTAGTGGAATCAGTCGGAATACACATCCGTGTGTTAAGGAAAAGTAAGAAGCTTAGTCAAGAAGAGCTTGCTTTCAAAGCTAATGTTCACCCAACATATATTGGTCAAATTGAACGTGGAGAAAAAAACTTAACTATCTCTAGCCTTTATCAAATTACAAATGCTTTAGAAATTAATCTTGCGGAATTCTTTTCAGTTATTGAAACTGAATATAGTTCTACTGAAAATTTACCTTATCGCTTAATTATTAAATTACTACAAGATGTAGATATAACAGAGCAAAGAAAGTTATACGAAATACTAAAGCAAATTGTTGAGTGGAAAAAAACTTAAGAAAATCTATGTATGTCATGAGAGATTTTTGTATTTATGTCATTTATTATGTTCAGGAGTTGGAATTCCCCTAACTAATTGAATAAAATACTCTTCAAGCATATTCTCTTTATCAAATAACTTGCCATAACTAAATAGAAACTACTTTAATTTCATGGATTTACTGTTAGGAGGAACCAAATGGGGGATATTAAATTTTTTAAAATTGACAATGATAACGTGCAAGAATTACATGGACATTCAGTTTCACTTGAAAAATCATTACAAAATTTAATCGAAAATCACCTTGAAGCATTTCTTGGGATAAAATTTTTAGCTTCGGAATATTCAACTGGAAAACGTCATGGAGGAAGAATAGACACACTTGGATTAGATGAAAATCATTCTCCTGTTATTATCGAATATAAAAGATCTATGAATGAAAATGTGATCAATCAAGGTCTCTACTATTTAGATTGGCTACTTGACCATAAAGCAGAATTCGAATTGATGACTTTAAGAAATTTCGGTCAATCTATTGCAGACAATATTGATTGGAGTAGCCCACGTCTCTTATGTATTGCCGGTAACTTCACAAAATACGATGAACATGCCGTTCAGCAAATAAATCGCAACATAGAACTTTATCAATACAAACACTATTTAGGTGGATTTTTAATGTTGGATTTAGTGAATGCAACAACAGCCCAAACTGTTTATATTGAAGAAAGCTCTATAGATAGAACGCAAAAATCAAATACCAAAACATTTAAAACTGTTTCAGATTATTTGGATCAAGCAAATGAACAGTTAACGGATCGCTTCGAAAATTTAAAATCCTTTATGATTGCCATAGGTGACGATGTACAAATGAAAACGTTAAAATATTACATCGCTTTCAAACGTATTAAGAACTTCGCCTGTGTTGAAGTCCATCCACAGTCAAATTCAATCTTAGTATATTTAAAAGTAGACCCTACAACAGTAACTTTAGAACAAGGTTTTACACGTAATGTAACTAATATCGGACATTATGGGACTGGTGATTTAGAAATAAGAATCAATAATGATGAAGACCTTGAGAAAGCTAAATATTTTATCGAAAAATCATATGATATAAGCTAAAATAACTACCTATTGAGTTAAATTTAACTCAATAGGTAGTTTTATAATTTATAGAACCCTCTTATTTTTATACTCTTGATTTAAATTTTATATTTATTCATAAACACTTCTAAGCTTTCTTCAATCCGATGACAATCTACAAAAAACACCTTTACTTGCACACCATCGTCACTAGTAAAGCAGATTTCCTCATCCCCATTAAACTCATCGTTAATCGGATAAAAAAGACAAATCTCATTGGTTTCATATTTCTTCGCATAGGCATACATTTGATACATATCTGTCTGCGATATACCATAGTTACTACTAGGTGTATTTTTTAACATCTTCCACTTAGTATCAATAATAATTGTTCGTTGTCCTACTTCATTCCGTAAAACAATATCTGGCCTTAACGCAAATTGCTTCTCAAATAAATGATACTGTCGATCTTGCAAAAAAATCGACCATTCCTTCTGTTGCATCATTCTTCTCAAACTATGCCCAACATAATCCTCAAAAACTCTATCCATTGGGAATAAAAGTGCATGTACAAATGAAGTACCCACAAAAGTTGTAAAACTTTTATTGCGTAAAAAAATCTCAGACCAATTTAAGACAGTCTCATAATTCTTTGAATTACGGTCAATTTTCACTTGCGCGAAATCCTTTTCAATAGAAGGTGATAGTTCAACTAATTCGAAATTCGCTAGTAACTTTCGTAATTCTTTCATATTTTCCGTGCTCTCAGATTCTTTCGCCAGCTTTATTAATGTCGATTTAATCAAACGATTTTCTGGTCGGTTCAAACCAAATTCATCATATTGCACATAGAACCGTTCCTTATGCACTGAATTATGTTTAATTTGCTGTGAGAAATTCATCTTCCCTTTAAACACTCTGAGATTGTCTTCCACTTCATAATAGGCTGACTTCAATCCCAGTTTAATAAGATGCTGAACTTCCTGTATATACAATCGAATAAATATCTCAAAGATCGGCATTTTTTCAGTATTTAAGTTTGTTTCATTAAATGTCTTGCTCGGAAAACCCCTAAGTGTCTTTAACATTTTCAAAAATGTCTTTTTGGAGTCATCCTGTGTTCCACCATGAATTTTCGGAAGTATTTGTAGCTGAACACCATTATTTAATTGAAGCACACCAACATAGTTTTTTGCGCGAATTATTTTACCAACATTTCTTTTCGATGAAATCGACAAAAAATCAATTGCATCAGCTTCATTTGATTCGTTGAAAGTTAATATTAAGTTTTCTAATTGAGTAAACGAAGCCTTGTCTAAATAGACTGCCCCTCCCTCTTTACTAGTTTCTTGAATGCTTGTGATGATATCGTATTCCCTTAACTCAACTAACTTTCTCTTCATACTGACTTACTCATAAATTTCAATATAACTAGCATGCTTTTTAAAAGCTGCTAATTGAATCGAATACTTAGTTTCAGGGATATCGATGTCAGGATTCGCTTTAAATACTGCATTCGCTTGTACTGGTGTATCTAAAATAAACTTTAAATTATCTGCTTTTGCATTATCTCCAAGAACCAGTTGAATTTTGCTGTAGTCCTCAAAGAAGTATTCTTGCAGAAGCGGGATAATCGCATTTCTAAAAATATTCTCTAAGTTTTCAATCGTAGTGTCATGTTTTAATCCCATGAAATAAGCATGACCAATTGTGTGTTCACGATCGTACAGCACTTCAATTCGTTTGTTAATTGTGTCGACCATCTTCTGAATATTGATATTACCGACTTTAATTTCTTCTAGAAGTTGCACATTTGGCATCATTTCGATAAAGCGGAAACGTCTTCTTAATGCCGTATCCATCATCGCAATCGAGCGATCAGCGGTGTTCATTGTCCCTAATAAATAGACGTTTTGTGGCACGCCGAATTCTTCTTTTGAATATGGCAAACGAACTTTCATTTGCTCTGGAGCTCCAAGACGCTTCGTCGGTTCAATTAACGTAATGAGTTCACCTAAAATTTTCGAGATATTACCTCGGTTGATTTCGTCGATGATAAAGACATAGTTCTTATGGTTTTCTTCAACTGTTATTAGTTCATCTTGAGAGTGCTTTAAAATGAGCTCGTTGACACTATCAGTGGATATTCTTTTCAATTCATAAATAGTACGTAACGTTAAGTTTTTCTTTCCGTTTAAATCATACACATATTCATGAATATTTTTTGCAATCCATTTAACAGAACGACTACGTTTATAGTATTCTTCATCCACTAACCACTCTGGCTCACCTATAATAACGCCAATTGCATCAATATGCTTTTGGTCACCCAATGAAAATACAATATCTCCAATACTCATGACATCATAAAAGCAATCTAAAATATCTTTGACATTACCGGTGGGTTCTTCTTCATCTTCCGTTAAATCTTCACCAAAATAATCCCAACCAATACGAATACGATTATTTTCGAAGCAATCTTCTTTTACATCATTCATACCACTTCCACCTAGTGATACTTTCCAGACACGTGTATCAATCTCTAGAGCTTCGTTGTTATTTGTAACTTTAAGCTGCTGAGCGTTCTCACAAAAAGCCTTAAAAATTCCTGATTCGATCTTATACTGAAGTAGTTCGTCTTGTTCTTCATCTAAAGCAGGCTTGATCCCTTCAATAAATTCCTCATAACCAAACGACTGATGAAATGTAGTAAAATTAATTTGTCCTGATTTTTTATAATTGTTATAACGCTCTAAAATAGTTTGATAATCTTCTCTGAATAACGATTCAATGGAACAGTTTTCAATAATCGCTACTGCGTAAATTACCGTATTATACGTTTTCCCTGTACCTGGTGGACCATATAAAATCATATTTTTATCGTACATTGTAGCCTCCTCCTTATCTGGTAAATTACTTTCAACTTTACCTATGACTAAATTGTAGTATTCTATTAAATTTCCAAAAGCATTATCTAATTTTTGATAGATTATCTCATTTGTTAACGACTGCAATTGGATTTGTTCATTCGTCAGATGGTAGACAATTTGTACCTTTTTATACTCTCCATCCTGAATTCTCTTTTGGATTTCAGGTGCTGGTTCATTTGAAACTTCAGAATCCCAGCTTCTATTTACCTTTATGTAATAACAGTACTGATCGTTTTGGATTAATGATTTATTTAAAATCTTATGGTGTCGATCGAAGTCCGATTGCTTTGCCTTCTTTTCATCTAATTCAATTGAAATTCTAAATTGCACTTCTTCATCATTTTTCTCTGCAAAAATTGAAATGCTTGTTAAGACATTCTCATATTCTTCATATTTCAGTTGATTCCATAAATATCTTCGAACAACATCATTTCCACCAGTAAGCCACCTCGACTTATTTTTATTTTTCACTCCATACTTGAGTGCAAAGCTATCTGCTAGTTTATTTAACTCATTTACTGCGGCGCTTCCGCTTTCTCGTATCGCTAAGTAGAATTGTTTTTCCGGTTCATCCAATTGATAAGGGCTTTTATAGGGATGATTTGCATAAGTATTTAAATGTGTTATTATTTTTTTGAAATCAATTTTAGGGACAACTATAGACCATTCTTTATTATCAAAGAAAGCACGGTACTCAGTTTCAACAAAATAAATTAACTGATCCACTGAGATTTCTTCACCATTTGATAAAGTCAATGAATCTTGAAATTTTAAGTCAGGTCTTTCTTTCTCTCCATTAAACTCACCTGGATAGCTCAGTCTTCTGTTTTTCTCATTTATTTGCCTCAAAAAATTATGTAGTTTATTTTCGTGGTCCCCATTAAAATGCTGCGAAATCCTAGCACCTTCCACATTACTATCTGTTAAACTTTGCGCTCTCTTTTGAATATCAGCTTGTACAAGTCCTATATCTGAGATCGATTTTACTTGATCATTTTTAAATCGTTCATAAGTCATCAATGCTGCGGCTAACCAAACTGCTTGATTTACCGTTAAATTCATAATAAGCACCTCCCAGATTCATTGTATTTTGTTAGATTTATTTAATAAGATTTTGGTTATGCTCTTCCATATAACTCCACTGCTCTTCATTTAAGTTAACTCGCAACCCATCATTTACATTCAAAAATACTCGATCTATTTCATCTAATGATTGAGATATCACAATCTTTCCATCTAAATCGAACGAAATCAAATGTTTATCAAACAATGCATCATGATTTGGGCAAAGTAATAATCCATTATTCACATCAAGTCTCTCCGCATTTGTAGAAACACTCCATGGTTTAATATGACTTGCAATTAGAACGCGCGAATCTGTTACACCACATAATGCACATTTACACTCACGTTTGACTAGTAACTTTTTAAACTTCCCCTGGCCAATACGTGATTTGATCAACCGTTCTTTTTCAGTTCGTGATATGGGTAAGTTTTCAACTTGCTGAATTTCTTTAAATTCTTCTTGTAGCTCTTGATTATCTTCCATAACTGAAGGCAGTTTCGTAAACTTTGCTTTACTATCTATTAAGCGCAGTGGGAAAATCCATACAAGGCGCTGTCTGCCATCTTGATCCTTTTGTTGACCCTGATATGGCTCACCTGCAAGCTCTACTTGTCCGCGATATGTATATTCTCTTGGCTTCATTACCTCAAAAAAATGAATCTCTACTCCATTACTATCTGATTCTGCTAATGTCAAATTTTGACCACTCATCTTCTGATCACCACTCTGGCCCATACCTGTGTAATGATAAATATCATCAACAATCTTGTCATCATAAAGCTTCGTCTTATCTGAAATAAGCGTCAACGTATTAGTTCGATTCGACTTACGCATTCCTCCCTGAGGAGCACATAAAAACACCTCACAAAGCTGCTGATTATTTACAACTTCATTTATTGCTAAAGAACGTGTCAACGTCATAGAATAGCCTCCTATATTGCATTTTTCTATTTATTGGGTATTATAATCCAATTACACTAATAACACTTATGAAAGCCGTTATTAATTCAATTATATATTATTAATATAGAGCAGCTAATCCTTAACCTGGGGATTAGCTGCTCTATTTACATTTCAAAATGAAATTTTACGAAATATCTATTAAAGCTACAATGCCTGTATTTACAACATTCAGCCGAATTTTCATTACGCTTAAAAATTGAAAAATTTTTATTTTGAAATTCATTGATATATTAATAGATATTTTTAATAAATAATTTTCGTAAAAATAATCATTTTGTATATGTGTAAAAGAAACATAAAATATTGGGTTTTATCTCAACGAACAAAGGAGGTTCAAATTAAATGAAACTTGAAGTTATCGTCAATATTAATTCCGATTGTTTGTCCTTAATTAAATTCTAAAAAGTTTGCCAAAGTCACACAAGCGTTGATGAAACCTAATTATCCTTAAATTAAATATGAACCACCTTTGTGTAAAACGAAATTCATACAAAACCAACTAAATACAGTAAAAAATTTAAAAAAACTTTAAAGGACGTGAAAGAATTTATGTTCCCCTATGAGATCTCTCCAGCACACGATGTTGTTTTAAAATCTATTTCAAAGAAATTTCAGAATGCATTAATTAATCGTACTTCATTTCAAAATATTATTGATAACGAATTCAATGAGTTAAAATACACCTTACCTTTGGCATTAAAAGACCTTGTCGATTTTTATGAAATTAATAAAGTGCAAGATACAAATAATATCGGTATAAAAGATTTACCTTTTGAAGAAATAACGATACAAAGTGCCGAAGCAAAAGGCGACTGTGCAACGATACTTTTAACTCGCAAATTAAAAAATATTCATGATTTAAAAGTAGGCGTTATTTGTGATAATTCCGATTCAATTAAAGCAAATCAAAATCTTATAAAACTAAAGGCAACTTCAGAAACATTTGAAGCTATTGGATTAGATAAGAATGATTTTAACAACATAATCATGGCAAAATATTTGTCTTATTACTTTTTATCATCAGTTGGAAAAAATCAACTAATACTATGTCTTGAAAGGAAGGAAAATCAATCGTTCAAAACTTTAAAAATTAGTCGTTTAAAGGAGCTATCCATTCCTATAGCTCTCAATATCCGATACTTAGTAGAAAATATCGAAAATCAAATTTATTGGCATGATGCAGAACGATATTCTAGCCAGTTAGACAATTCAACATCTATGTTTAATACATTTGATAAAATAATGGATTCTTTAGTAAGTGAGAATCAACAAACTCATTACGTTTCTAGAAACTTATTTACTACACGTGAGTTTGGCTTTTTATTAGCTCAGTATATTGTAAATAAGCCATTATTCAGCAAGTTAAATATTTCAGTTGTTCTAGAAAGTATGGTACATTATGGATTATTTGAAAGTCATCAACAAAGTAGCTGGAATGATGTACCCATCGAATTTTATAGCCCACATCATGAAATTGAAGGCGATATTATAATCGTCATTAAACTGTTCGAACAGCCATTACGATTACCTGAAAATGCAAAAATAATTTATTTGAAGGAGAAATAATCATGGGAATTTGGGACGGACTAAAAATTGCTTTCGAAGGAATTTCAGCTGCAAATAAAGAACTTGTCGAAGGTATAAAAGAAATTATAACTGAAACAAAGCGTGACATCATCTCTGATTGGAAAAGAGAAGTTCCTGATGTTGGTAATACCATTGAGAAAGTGGATAGAACAATAACGACTTTAAAAAATGTTATGGAACAGATACCCGATACTTCATCAGGGCCATTTAACCCCAATATTAAGTTACGAAAAATCCTGAAAGAAGCTAATAAAGCGAGCAATATAACTTCAAAAAATTCCATCAAACGCGCTCAGCATTTAAAAGTAAGTCGAATAGGATATTCACATCATGCTCTTTCAATTAATGAATATGAAGTGATTCATTATCAAGACGGGGAAGTAAAAATTGAAACGATTGAAAGCTTCGCAAAAGGGGCAGCAATCCATGTTGTTGATACACCGAGGCTTTATAAAAAAGACGAAGTACTGGCCCGTGCTCACTCAAAATTAGGTGAGAAAGAATATAGCTTGATTTTCAATAACTGCGAGCACTTTGTTAGATGGTCTTTGAACGGTGATTAATATTATAAAAAGGCTGCCCTCACTTGGGCAGCCTTTTTCTTTATATCATATTCAAAAACATAAATTGTGCTGCTTCAGAACGCAACTATTTTTATTATTTCTAGAGTTTCTTCAATATTAACAGCTTTTCCCTTAAAGACAATTAATGTTGTATTTATAACGTATCAATTAAATATTCAAATATATATTACAAATTTGAATATACCTATGTATGTTCAATAAATAGCAATTAAGGAGAGGATTAGATGAAAATTAATACTGCTGCTAAGCGATTTCAAATCGTTCAAGTAAAATTAGTCCGTGAAAAATCACTATTGTACAAGGAAAGAAAAATTCGCTCACCTCATGATGCTTATACACTTATGAAAGAATTTATTGGTGATGCAGATCGCGAACACTTCGTAGTACTTTGTTTGGATACTAAAAACCAACCTACATGCATTCAAACTGTGCACATCGGTAGTTTAAATGCTAGTATCGTTCATCCACGTGAAGTACTGAAGTCTGCGTTACTAAGTAATTCCGCATCGATAATCGTCGGACACAATCACCCAAGCAATGTATGTGATCCAAGTGCAGAAGACATTCAAGTAACTGAACGCCTTAAAGAAGCTTGCAATATTCTCGGGATTGATTTACTCGACCACCTCATCATTTGCACAGATACATTTAATTCATTAAAAGAAACAGGTGTGATTTAATCTGAATTAGGAGGTTGTTCGTTTTGACCTCCTCTTCTCATTCTATTATATGCACTCATCTGTTCATGGTACTCATAAGCATCTTTATTCACATTAGAATTCTTATGTGTACTTTGTTCACATTGTTCACTTGTTTTTTTACTTTCTATTTTTTTAGTTTCATATGCCACTCTATAAGCATTTTTAGAAATATCATCGGAACATTGGACGTTTTTTAACTTAGACAAATAATCGCTATATAGTTCATTATCCTTTAATAAAAAATACAATAAAGCTTCATCAACTAATTCAGAGGGAATATCAATTTGATTTGACACCGAAAGCTCTTCTGTTAGTTTATTCTTTATATAATTTTTTTGGGATATAAAAAATGCATTGTAGCGACGAATTATTTCATTATAAGGAAAGTTAAGAATGCTAAATTCTATATTCTCAAAGAAAAATAACTTTGTAAGTAAACCATGTATATTTGTCAGAGCTACATATGGTTGAAGATCGACCTCAGTTGATTTTTTTATATCGCTATACATTCTTTTATTATCCATGTGAATTTTTTCTAAAGCAATATAGTTAAATTTCACTATTTCCGCCAATTGAAAAACATCTAACAAACTTGTATTTTTATTAAAATACAACAAGTTTAACGAGGAGTTAAATTGCTTTTTTGATACATTTAACATTTTCATATATGCATTATAATCATCTATTCCTTGTTTAGTATGTCTGTCGACATCATTTTTTATATCGAATAAAGGTATTTTTTTAGAATCAAAGATTTTGTTTATATTTTCGAAGTTATTTATTCTGCCTTCAATAACTTTACTTAGTCCATAGATATTCCAAGGTAATAATATTCTAGGGATCAATTTATAATAACTTGGTGATGCACTTTTTAAGTACTCATCTATTTCAGGATTAATCGTGACATAATGCAATTGTCTTAAAAAATTTGTATTATCCTCAAAAAAAATCCTCTTATAAAGGTCATTAAACTTATTCTTAGCAGTAGTCCTGTTATCAAAATATTTAATAATTTTTGATGTAGAATCAAAAATTATTTCCATTATTAAATCCCTTTTAAAAACGTCACAATACTCTTCATAATCGCTTTTTTCAAACTTTCCGTTTAATAAATGATGAAAAATCCGTAACATTTTTTTATGATCAATATTTAAATCAAAAATTACCGATCCATCTTTAAATTCTACATCAACTACTCTTTCTAAATAGAAATCTACATTTTTCTCCATTTTATTCACCCAAATCAAGTATTATATTAAATATTTATAAAAAAATACTAAGGCATAATGAATCTTATAAATCATTATGACCCAATATTTTTCTGTTGAATTTCCCTAAAATTTAATTATAAGCAACAGCTTAAATAAAATTTGGGAGTGTTTTACATGAACAAAGAAAAAATCGAAAGCAAGTATATCAATTTAATGAACTCTATCTTAAAAGGTGAACAATGTGAACAAGATGAACTCAAGTTGTTTGCTGTCCAAATCAAAGGGAACAGAATTCATTTATATGGCCCAACTAGTACCCCTCTCCCTCTTTTAAATGGGATACTTCTAAGTGATATTGGTAATAAAATTAAGTTTTATGGTTCTTTAAATGGAACAAACTACTCACTTAGCGAAAATGGAAGCGATATGGTAACAATTATAATCGATTTAACAAAAGAAAATAACCCTAAGATTTACATTGAAGACGGAGAGTTGAATTATATTTCATCAAAATCTACTTTTGGTAAAAAAGATAAATTATATTTCTACTGGCAGTACGGTGTTGAAAATTTTTTATTACTTATAAATTACGATCCTCAATCTGGAGCAGCAAACATTAAAGACATATGTTATCAAAGTAGCGAATATCTAAAC
The DNA here is from genome assembly GCF_027557635.1 of Lysinibacillus sp. JK80. Classification (NCBI taxonomy): domain Bacteria; kingdom Bacillati; phylum Bacillota; class Bacilli; order Caryophanales; family Bacillaceae; genus Lysinibacillus; species Lysinibacillus sp. JK80. Next base: position 3,746,372 of record NZ_CP058997.1, read on the forward strand.
GAGATAAATTTAATTACTCAGAATGTACATGACTACATGTTAGAAAAAATGAATAGAGGTATTTCTGATGATTGCTGATTCATTTACTGATGAAAAACACAATGTAAAAGGGAAATTTAATTCAACAATAAAAGTTACTAAAGCCAAAACTGAAACCTCGAAAGGATTTAAAAGTACAAACGATTTTAATTATGTTTTTTCAGAAAAAAAAAAAAATCTAGCAAAAAAATAAATATAAACAGTTTAATTCACGATCAAATAAATTCAAGTAATATAAATGAGACCGACGAAAAAATCCATAAAGAGACAACTTACTCATTGTCTCAAAAGTTCAAGGAAATGTTCACATTCAAAGTTTTTGAAGATGTACTTTATGTCTGGGATGAGAAACGGGGATTTTATATCCCCCTTTCTAACGAGAATGCAGATGTATTCTTTAGAAAGTATTCGCCAGAGCTTTTGAAATTCTTTATTAACTCAAGAAATATTAAGGAAATCGTAAGTTGGATTAGGGCAGAATGTGACATTAATTTAACAGCTACGGATTTAATAGAGAACAGGAACCTTGTCATATTTAATGACGGTATTTATAACACAGAGAATAGCAAGTTTTTTAATCTTAGTCCAGATAATAATATTCGTTCCAAAATCAATGCTAACTTTAGCACTTTATTAACTCAAGGGGAGTTTTTCGAAAAATTCATGACTGATATCTGCCAAAATGACGAAAAACTTTATAATCGTATACAAGAATTTTTTGGGTATGTAATCTCAGAAATTCGTGATTTGAAAATTATTATTTTTCTTATTGGACCAAAAGACTCTGGGAAATCGATTATTTTAAAACTGTTGGACTATTTAATAGGTGAAGATTTTTGTACAAGTTTGAGCCTAGACGAATTAAACCAAAGGGAATATTTAAATCGGCTATTATCTAAAAAATTGAATACTTGCGGAGAAGTTAGCGAAATCTCCATCAAACGTTTAGATAACTTAAAGAAACTCTCGGGTGGGGACAAAATCATGTCTAAAGCATTATACGATCAACCCGTATCATTCGTTAATAGAGCTGCTCTTGTATTTGCAGGAAATCATTTGCCTGAAATCAAAAATTTGGATAAATCGAATGCATTTTCAGAACGATTATTACTCATCCCTTTTCTATATCAAATACCGAAAGATAAGCAGGACCCAACTTTATTCAATAAACTTTTAAATGAAATTAACTATATAGCACAGTGGGCATTAAAGGGATTACTAAGATTAATAAAAAATAATTATAGCTTCACCGAAACCAAACAAGACTCCAAAATTATGGATAATTATAAACTACAAAGTAATTCTATCGAACACTTTATAAAAAATAAATGTATTATGAATCATGACTGTAAAATATTTAAAGCTGATTTCGAGAATGCCTACTACCAATTCTGTGAGGAAAATGACGTAGTAGCTTCAAATAGGATAGATCTACACAAATATCTAAAAGCTTCTCCTTATATAACATTTAAAAAGATCAGAATTGGTACACAGCCTAAAAATGGGTATGTCGGGATTCAACTAAAGATAGAAACGGAGGCTACTTTATGAATGAAGCAATTTTTCATGAGTTGAAGAAATTTATACTTGATAACCTATCGTCATACAAAGATTGGATGTCTTTGAACGAAGCAGCCAATTATGCAGGCGTATCTTACAACACTTTCATCAAATTCCGCACACTAGGTTTAAAAGTATGTGAAATTGATGGCATTAAACGCGTATCAAAGAAAGAAATCGATCGCTTTTTAGAAGGGCATAGTTTCTAAATACTACAAGAGGATTTTTCCCCAGTTAAATTATATATTATAACTGTGAGGATCAATCCTCTCTTTATATCTTGCCCCCGCAACGATGTTAGGAGGATCACTATGGCAAAAAATAATTCTTCACCCATCAAAAGTTATGAAAACAAATATGGAAAAATGTTGTATAAATTCCAAGTTTATTTAGGTGTAGACGAGCTTACAGGTAAAGCTCGCAGTACTACCCGTAGAGGTTTTAAAACGAAAAAAGAAGCTGAACTTGCTTTAGCACGTATCAAACTTCAAGTCTCCGAAGGCATATACAAACAAAAAAGTACAGAGACATATCAGGAAGTATACGATCTTTGGATCACTCAATACGAAAAAACTGTAGAAGAAAGTACGTTTGTTAAAACAGTCGGCTACTTTAAAAATCATATCTTACCTTCTATGGGTAGTTATCGTATCGAGAAAATTACGATTGCTATTTGTCAAAAACATTACAATGAATGGGCTTCAAAAGTTAAAAAAGCTCGTACGATTAAGTCTTACGCTAAAAAGGTATTAGATTTCGCTATTGTGCATGGCATTATTCAAACGAATCCCTTCACTCATGTTGAGACAAAAATTAAGAAACCATTTACCCAGAGTGCTAAAGATGAAAATGAAAACTTTTATACAAAGGAAGAGTTAATTTCATTTTTAGAGAAAGCAAAGGATCACCTTAACTATAAAGCATATGCGCTATTCCGTTTGATTGCATATACAGGTATGCGTAAAAGCGAGGCATTAGCTTTAACATGGAATGATGTGAACTTTGTTGAAAGTGAGATATCTATTAGTAAAGCTATAGGACGTGGGAAGCAGACACAGCTTTATTTGAAGACTACTAAGACTGGTAAACCTCGCATGATCAAATTAGATGAAACAACTTTATCGATCTTGAAAGAATGGAATAAGCTTCAAAAGCAGCAATATATTCAGTTAGGCATCAATACGCTGAAGAAAAATCAATTGATGTTTAGTAATACAAATAACGATTTTATCCAGCCTGGTCAAGTTCAAAAATGGATGTATAGTGTCCAAAACAAATACACTTTGAAGAAAGTGTCACCACATGGTTTACGTCATACACACTGCTCACTTTTATTCGAAGCTGGTGCGAGCATTAAAGAGGTTCAAGATCGACTTGGGCATTCTGATGTAAAAACTACTTTAGACATTTATACACATGTCACGAAAAAGGCGAAAGAAGGCGCTATACAGAAGTTTGTTAGCTATTTAGAAGGTTAAGTTTTTGACTTAGCTTTGACTAGAAATTGACTAGAAATTGACTAGATTTGAATGAAAACAGGTGATATTGGATGAAATTAAAAAAGTGTCAAAACCCTATCATATCAAGGATTTTGACACTCATTGAAATCATTTGATTTCTAAAAAATGGAGACGGCGGGAGTCGAACCCGCGTCCAGAAACTCCAATACTTCAGCTTCTACGCGTGTAGTTTGCCTATTTACGATTCACGTAACATTATGCCGACAAACAGGCGTCCTGTACGCTAACCTGGAAATCTCTTGCCGATGACTCAGGTGGCACCATCGACCGTATCCCACTAAAGTTGGGCCCCACGTTCTCTACATGGGCGATAGAGAGGCAGAGCGCTTACGAGCTTACGCTGCGAAAGCTAAGTTTTGTTGTTTGCCAGTTATTATATAACTGTCGTTGATGACGGAGCCGAGCCCTCCGACGCGCGACCAAAGCTTGAACCATCCCTGTCGAATCCGTAACGTCCCCTTGAATATGAAGCGAAGCGGCTTGGCCTCGTTCAAACAAAGAGCTAGAATTGCTTCTAGTACGGTGGGAGCTTAAAAGTACGCTTCCATGAAATCTGGCAATCAGTAATACATATTATAAAACAAAATGAGAGAGAGTTCAAGTGTACCGCTTTAATAGAAAAAATTGGCTTAGCTATAAATACTATCCGCCAGATTAAGTCTGCTATCCATCACTTTTGCTACTCTATCCGCCACTTTCCAACCTCTATCCGTTACTTTCACCATTCTATCCGCCAAACTCGCTCGCCCCACCCAACAACGAAAAAACTCACCGCTATCCGCAGTGAGCTTTCTCTAAATCTATTAATATTGATTTTTTGCCTTGAAGGCACGTTCCATCTCGCGTTTGGCTTCTTTTTTGCGCATGTCGCTGCGCTTGTCGTAGTCTTTTTTCCCTTTACCAATGCCGATTAGGAGCTTGGCGTAGCCATCCTTAATGTACATTTTCAGTGGAACGATTGTGTAGCCGTCACGTTTTACGGCTCCGACTAGCTCGCCGATTTGCTTTTTGTGGAGCAGCAGCTTGCGGGTGCGTAGTGGATCGTGATTGAAGCGGTTGCCTTGTTCAAAGGCGCTAACGTGCATATTGTTGATCCATGCTTCGCCATTGCGGACGCGGACAAAGGAGTCTTTCAGTTGAACTTTGCCTGCACGGATGGATTTGATTTCTGTACCTGTTAGGACCATGCCTGCTTCGATTGTTTCTTCGATGAAGTAGTCGTGGCCTGCTTTTTTGTTTTGTGCTAATACTTTACCAGAACCTTTTGCCATATCTTTCACCCTCTACTTAAAAGGTTGAGCTTAAGCGAAAGCACCCTTTCAATGGATACTTTCGCTTAGGCTTATTTACGTTTTGTTTTTTTCTTTTTGCCTTTTTTGGCAATGCCCTCATAGAACTTTTGCTTTTGCTTCACGCGTTTTTTTGGACCTGGGCTTGAGTCATCTTTGCGGCGTCCACGTGGATCACGGTCACTTTCGCGTCGTTCACCTTGCTTTGATGAGCTACGAGTTCCACGATCATCCTCTTGACGGCCGCCTCTACGATTGCCACCACGTCCGCCTTTTTCCTCATCATTGCGTGTGCTTCGGCGACTGCGTCCACCTTTGTTATCGCTGTAATTTTTACGTGCATGAATAACAGTTGGTGCTGCTTTGCGTGTTCGTCCATATGAAGTTACCATTCCAACGATTTCAAAGTCAATGGATGACTCCTCAATAATGACATTTGCCACACGAACTGTCACTTCATCCCCGATACGGAATTGGCGATTCGTTCGTTCCCCGATCATAATCATTTGACGATCATCGAAGCGGTAGTAATCATCAGTCATATTACTAATATGGACAAGTCCTTCGATGGTGTTTGGTAGCTCCACGAAAATACCGAAGTTTGTAATGGATGAAACAATTCCTTCGAATTCTTCGCCAATTTTGTCGGACATATATTGTGCTTTTTTCAGTGCGTCTGTATCACGTTCTGCATCAACTGCACGACGTTCACGCTCAGATGTGTGGTCAGCAATTTCATCCATTGCCATACTCCACTGTGCAATGGTTTCTCTCGATGTATCCTTGTTAATTAAATACGTGCGAATTAAACGGTGTACAACTAAGTCAGGATAACGACGAATTGGTGATGTGAAGTGTGTATAGAAATCCGTTGATAAGCCAAAGTGTCCAAGACTTTCTGGGTAGTACTTCGCCTGCTGCATTGAACGTAGGAGCATCGTTGAGATAACAGGCTCCTCTGGCATACCTTCAATTGCCTTCAAAACATCCTGTAATGCCTTAGGATGAACGGTATTACCAGTACCTTTAATTAAAATCCCGAAATTCGTGACAAATTCAAAGAAGCGTTGAAGCTTTTCAGGCTTTGGATCTTCGTGAATACGGTATAGAAACGGTACATTCATCCAGTGGAAGTGCTCTGCCACTGTTTCATTGGCAGCTAGCATGAAATCTTCAATTAATTTCTCCGCTACTGTTCGTTCACGTAATTCAATATCCACTGGCCATCCTTCTTCGTTTACGATCACCTTAGATTCTTTGAAGTCAAAGTCAATAGCTCCTCGCATTTCGCGTTTACGGCGTAAAATACCAGACAGCTCAGCCATGTTTTTAAACATTGGAACAAGTGGCTCATAGCGTTCAATTAATGCCTCATCTTGCTCCTCTAAAATTTTGTAAACGTCCTTATACGTCATACGCTCAGTCGTTTTAATGACACTTTGGAAAATTTCGTGTGCAACCACATTACCATTCGCATCAATAATCATTTCACAGGATAGTGTTAAACGGTCAACCTGTGGATTTAATGAACAAATGCCGTTTGATAAACGATGTGGAATCATTGGAATGACACGGTCTGTTAAATAAACACTTGTCGCACGATCGTAAGCTTCAATGTCAATGACTGAGCCTTGTGTTACATAATAACTTACGTCTGCAATATGTACGCCAAGCTTATACGTACCATCTACATTTTTCGTTACGGTTACTGCATCATCCAAATCCTTAGCATCTGCACCATCAATTGTCACAATCGTTTCATGACGTAAATCACGACGACCTACTAAATCGGCCTCGGTAATTTCATCGGGCACGCGCTGTGCAGCAGCAATGACTTCATCTGGGAATTCAGGTGGAATGTCATGCTTATATAAAATGGATAAAATGTCCACACCTGGATCATTTTTATGCCCTAAAATTTTTGTAATATAGCCTGTAGCGGATTTTAAATCCTCTGGCCATGTTGCTACCTCAACAACAACCTTATGTCCATCGACAGCTCCTAATGTATCTCCTTTGGCAATAAAGATATCCATTGGTAACTTTTTATCGTCTAGGACAACAAAGCCGAAGCCACGGTTAGCCTGAAATGTGCCGACAAAGCTTGTTTGCCCACGCTCAACGACCTTTGTAACCGTACCCTCACGTCGATCACCAAATGATTCCTTTAAAACACGAATCAGAACGATGTCTCCGTTAATGGCACCGTTAATTTCATGCGGTGGAATGAACACATCATCCATGCCCTCGACATCAGGTGTCACGAAGCCAAAGCCCTTCGCATGTCCGATAAATTTACCTCTTAGCAAATTCATACGCTCTGGTAGGCCATAGCGATTGGAGCGAGAGCGTACAACTAAGCCTTGCCCTTCCATGCGGACAAGTGTTTTCACAAGCTCCTTGAACTCCTCCGCATCCTCAAAGCCGAATTCATCCTCGATTTCACCGACGGTTAGTGGTTTATAATCATCTTTGCTGAAAAAATCGAGTAAACGACTTTGTAGTGTATCTTTTTGATCTTTCATACATATTCCCTCCTTCATGAGAAAATCCTATTTATAATTATTGTGCCCAATTTAGGCTTTCTAAAAAGCGATAAATGTCCTCATGTAATTGATCTTTTTCTTGATCTAATGTAATAACATGTTTTGAGTTTTCATACCACTTGATGTGCTTTTCAAGTGACTCAGTTTGATTATATATAATGTTGGCAGATTCTGTCTCTATTACTTCATCATTTGTAGCTTGTACGACGAAAATAGGCGCGTAAATCATGTCAATTTCTTGACGAGTGCGAGCTATAAATTCTCGTAGCTGCTGTAGAGATGGCATGCCTTTGTCAGCAATGCTTGCAACTTCAGCTTCAATTTGTTCTTCCTGTTTCCCTTGGAACTTTTTATAGTCCCTTGCATATTTCAAGACACCCTCAAACATAACGTCGGTTGTACGCATTGTCATAGGGGCACACATTGTCACAATTCCTTTAACAGGGTTATTTAATGCAACGTTTAATGCCATAACACCGCCTAATGAAAGGCCAGCAACAGCTATTTCCTGATAGCCAGCATCCTGTAACTGTTTGTAGGCGGCAATAACATCCTGCCACCAGTCTGCTGGACCTGTTGTGATTAGTTCTTCTGGTTCCTCACCGTGACCTTTATAGTGAGGTGCTAATGTAGTATACCCTTTTTTCTCTAAAAATCTACCAAGCATTCGTACGTCTGCAGAGCTTCCTGTGAAGCCGTGTAATAATAAAACAGCACGTGGTCCTGCCTGAAAGAAAAATGGCTGTGATAATGATTTGTTCACTGTAAGCACTCCTTCATTCTAAAACACTTATACATACTATACCCATTCTCGTCATCTCAATGATGCCCAGCGGATGACATTGGTTATTGCATTACCATTCATTTTTTACTCCAGAGAGAGAATTTACCATTTAACAATGATAAAAGAAAACGCCCAACCAATTCGGTTAGGCGATATATCTTCAACTATTAGATTTTTGTAATAGCGATTGCTAATAAAAAGAACACTATAGCTAACACAATTGTTGCACGGTGAAGGATTAAATCCATACCACGTGCTTTTTGCTTTCCAAATAGTTGCTCAGCTCCACCCGAGATGGCACCTGATAAGCCTGCACTTTTACTAGATTGAAGTAATACCACAACGATTAACGCTAATGATACGATAACTAATGAAACTAATACTACTGTATGCATTCACTGCACCTCCCGAACTTTGAAACATCACAACAGACTACATTATAACAAAAAAAGGTTACGATGACAAACTTCGCTTTATGTTTTGCTGGAAATTTTCCGCCTCATGCTTCCATCCTTGTCGACTTATGCTACTATTTGTGGATGTCACTCCCTATAAATTAAACTATAATGGCAAAAATGAATTTTTTTGGAGGGTGGGAAAATGAATAAAAAAATAGCAGCACTGCTTGTGCTATGCTGCATGATTCCGTTTCTTACTGCATGCTCAAAGGCCATTGACCTACTTCTTGAGGAAGAGGATGTAACAACTACGACCTTAGCAGAAGAAACAGAGTATGATATGAAAAAGCCAGAAAGTAAAGCGTTATCTGCCTCTTTTTCACCTAATGATCTTTTTTCAACCTCATTATTTAAGGAAGATCCTGCCTTACTACAATTCACTAAAAAAGTCGAAAAACAAGTAGCAAAGTTTGAACAGCACTTTGAAGTCCCTTATACCGGGAAGCTAAACTTCGAAGATTTTGAGGTGCAGCTGAATGACTTAAATAGCCTGCTTTCTTTCGTTGATCCCTATACAGCTGGTTATTTTCTTACTTATGAATGGACGGCTTGGGAAACCGAGGATGGCTATTTGGTAGAGTTGTCGATTGATTACTTAACAGATGCCAAAAAGGAGCAAAAGGTCGATCAATATGTAGAGGCTTTTGCTGACCAGTATATTACGAAAGATATGACAGATTTTGAGCGTGCTAAAATCATTAATGATACGGTCGTACAGTTAGCCACTTATACAGAACAAGGCTCTACTGAGGGACAAACGGTTTTTGAGCTGATAGACGAGGAAACTGCGGTATGTCAAGCCTATGCTCTACTAGCTTATCGCCTACTATTAGCATCGGATGTAGAAGCTAAATACGTATATGGCTATAGTGAGGATCAGCTGCATGCTTGGAATTTAGTCAGTATCGATGGCAATTGGTATCATCTTGATACAACGTGGAATGACGTGGATTCAGCGGAGCCTTATGCGATTTCCTATGAATACTTTTTAGTCAGTGATGAAAAACTAAGCCAAGATCATTTATGGGTAAAAGAAAATTATTTTACTGCTACAAATAACAATTATGATTTTATGCATGATATGTGGTATGCCAATACTGTGGATGATGTGATTTATTATAATAGTATCAATGATAATATGGTCTATTCCTATAATTTAGACACAAATGAAAACAATCAAATTACAGAAACGGCATGCTATTATTTAGCTACTTATGATGATTCCATTTATTGCAGTGACTATGACAATGCCGGTTATTTAACAAAAATTAATGTCCAGGACGGCTCCGAAGAAGTCTTATTTGAAGATGAAGTCCTCAATTTGTACATTGAAGAAGACATTTTATATTATGAAACAATTGATGGCGCACAACATCAGGAAAATTTGTAATGCCCCAAAAGAATCTGTGTGACTTTTACACAGATTCTTCCCTTCCCCAATATTTACATAATTACCATATTCCATTAACAAACCTTTAACGCTAGCTTTACACCATTCCTTTACACTTACAATTGAATTCACCTAAAGGAGGAAAATCATGAAATACGCAAAAAAATGGACCTCATTGTTCTTAGCAAGTGCAGTGACTTTATCCGCAGTTAGTATCCCACAGCAAGAGGTACATGCAGCCGAAGTAAAGAAACCGACGAATGTCATTATGCTTGTGATGGATGGTAGCAGTAATAATGCTGTCACCCTTTCTCGCTGGTATAAAGGTGAAAGCCTAGCAATGGATGAAATTTTATCGGGTGCTATGCGCACATATTCTGCTGAATCTGCCATTACCGATTCCGCGCCTGCTGCGACAGCATTAGCAACTGGGCATAAATCGAACGATAAATATATAGGTGTGCTGCCCTCTGTGATCAACTCCCCTGGATTAACGCAAATCGCTAAGGAAGATGCCTTCCGACCTGTAGCCAATGTGCTAGAAGGAGCTAAGCAGCAAGGTAAGGCCACTGGATTAATTTCTACTTCCGAAATTCAACATGCTACACCAGCTGGTTTTTCTGCCCATGTCAACAATAGAAGTCAATATGGGGATATAGCAGAGCAGCAGGTTTATCAAAATATTGATGTTGTCTTAGGCGGTGGATTGGAATCACTATCACCAGGCACATCGAAAAATGCTCGTCAAGATGGTGAGGATTTAATCAAGGTTTTGAATGAAAAAAATTATGATCTCGTTAAAACACGCGATGAGCTATTTAATAGTCAATCCTCAAAAATTTGGGGAAGCTTTGCGCCAAGTGCACTTGCTTATGATTTAGATCGTGCCAAAACAAGAGCATCTGAGCCTACACTTGCTGAAATGACAAATAAAGCAATCAATACGCTGAAAAAGGATGAGGATGGCTTCTTCCTCTTTGTAGAAGGTAGTAAGGTTGACTGGGCTGCACATGCCAACGATACTATTGGTATCATTAGCGATATTTTATCATTTGATGATGCAGTGAAAGAAGCGGTTGATTTTGCGAAGGAAGATGGTAATACTTTAGTCATCGCAGTAACTGATCATGGAAATAGTGGCATTACGATGGGGAACGCTAACACTACTAGTACCTATTCCAGCATTCCAGTCTCTGCGTACATCGACCCGTTAAAAAAAGCTACAATGACCATTGAAGGAGCTTTAAGCCAACTAAAAGAAGATCGCTCGAATTTAGTTGAGGTCGCTGCTCTTTATGGCTTAGATTCATTAACGGAGGACGAGCTTAAAACATTACAGTCTGCTAAAGACTTAGGCAATGAAATGGTAAAAATGCTAGCCAATCGTGCAAACATTGGTTATACAACAGGTGGCCATACGGGCGAAGATGTATTCTTATATTCATTTGGTCCTTCTAAATTGACAGGATTAGTAGAAAACACTGATTTAGCCCATACAATGGCACGCTTTATGGGCTTTGACTTAAACACATTAACAAATGAATTATATGTGCCTGCAACGAAGGCATTTACGAAAAAAGGATTTACAACAAAAATTGACTTATCGAATAAAGAAAACCCAACATTTATTGCACAAAAAGCAGATGTTACAGTGAAAATTCCAGTCAATAAAAACACGATGATCTATGAACAAACTTCAACAAACACGGCAAAGACTCATACATTTGATACAATCAATGTCTACAATGGCTCTGAATTTTATGTATCTAAAAAAGTTATTAATGAAGTGAAATAAAAATAATAGCGCGAACATAAGTTGAGATTATTCCCTTATGTTCGTGCTTTTTTTACATAACTAAACCAGCCAATAATTTGTAAAACTCTACATATCCCCCCAAAACCTTAAATTTACCTTAAATTAATCTTATGATTTACTGAATTCATCTTAATTCAGCAACATTTTTCTCCACATTCCGTCAAATCAGTGTTAAAAACATAAGGTAAGGATTTTTAACTAGTAAATTACTATTTTTTGAAAGTTTAATCCTATACTTTTTTTCATTGGAGGTGGACAAATGCAATCCATCAAAAATAATGAGTATCTACGCTTTATTGGCTTCACGTTGTTTTATTTGATTGTTTTGGTACTGTTGTTTCTTATACATGGCTTCCATGATATGAACGCTGGACCATTTATATATACGGAATTTTAAATAAAGGAGATTAAAATATGTTAAGTATTTTGGCAGCTATTGAACGTGTGGCCCTCCAGCAGCCACAAAAAACTGCTTATCAGACTCACAATGCCTCCTTAACTTATAGTGAGCTTTGGCATTTATCGGATCGTCTTGCCGATTATTTAATGAAGCTTAAGTTGCGGAGACAACAGCCTATTGTCATTTATGGACATATGTCCCCCCTACAAATTGTTGCGTTTATCGGAGCTGTAAAAGCTGGCCATCCATATGTGCCTGTTGATTCGTCAACACCATCAGAAAGATTACAGCTCATTACAGAAGCTTCTGGAGCAGGTTTAGTATTGACAACAGAGCTATTACAGATGCAGTTGAACCTGCCAGTTATGGCAGTGCATGATATTCTGGATGCCTCCTCAAAGGACGTGATCCTATCATCCGCAACATGGGTTCGAGATGAGGATATCCATTATATTATTTACACTTCTGGTTCAACAGGTCAACCAAAAGGGGTACAAATAACAGCTAGTAATCTAACACACTTTGTTAGGTGGATGCAGGAACACTTCCCTTTACAGCAAGACGGCGTATTTTTAAATCAAGCACCTTATTCCTTTGATTTATCTGTTATGGATCTCTACCCAGCTCTTGTTGGTGGACACACGCTTTATGCGATTACACAGCAAGAAATTGCTAATCCAAAAGCATTGTTTGATTCATTAGCGATGTCAAATACTCGTGTATGGACTTCTACACCTTCCTTTGCCAAGATGTGTTTGATGAACAAAGAATGGGATCAAAAACTCATGCCTGCATTGGATACTTTTTTATTTTGCGGAGAGGTTTTACCGATAGCGGTATGTAACGAGTTAATGCTTCGTTTTCCACAGGCAACAATTTATAATTTATATGGTCCTACAGAAACAACCGTCGCTGTATCCTATGTAAAAGTAACAAAAGAGCTAGCAGCACACTTCGAACAATTACCAATTGCCCCTATAACGGAGCCAAACGTTTCTGTAGCAGAAGATGGAGAAATTATTATTTCAGGGCCAACCGTTAGCGCAGGGTATTTGGGAGCGCCTGAATTAACAGCGAAGGCTTTCCCGATCGTGGATGGCGATCGCATCTATCAAACGGGTGATATAGGCTATGAGCAGGATGGTTATTTGTTCTTTTCAGGTCGTAAGGATTTCCAAGTGAAATTACATGGCTATCGTTTAGAGATTGAAGAGATTGAAAAACAAATCAATAACCTGCCACCTGTTTCAAGTTGTGTTGTTGTACCTGTTTATAAAGAGAAGGAAATCATTTCTCTTAGTGCCCATATTGTTTTACGTGAGCCATTAACAGGAGCAGCCTTCAAAACGACAAAGCAATTGAAGGCACTTTTATCGGCGTACTTACCTGCCTATATGATACCGAAAACGTTTAAATATATGGACGCTTTACCACTAAATCCAAATGGTAAGGTAGATCGTAAAGGATTGGCGGTTATGGAGACAGTATGACGCCTTATGGAAATATAGCATTTTTTGTGATCATCGGACTTTTATTACTACCTACCATCCTCCTAGGGTTACGAGGCAAATCTTCGAAACGTTATAATCTTTTTATATCGGTCATTGTCTTAGCATTAATCTTCGGACATTCATTGAATGGGACCATCTCGCTCGTACTATTTACTGTCTTTCAGGTAGTACTTATTGTGGCTTATCAGCGTTACCGACTTCAGCAAAATAGCGAAACCATTTTTATAATAGCAGTGCTTTTATCCATATTACCCCTGATTCTTGTGAAGGTTTTGCCGATTCTCGGGTTACATCATTTATTTGGCTTCCTTGGTGTATCCTACATTACGTTTAAAGCGGTGCAAATGATTTTAGAAACTCGTGATGGCTTGATGAAAGAGAAAATTTCTGTAGTAGAGCTAGTCTATTTCTTATTATTCTTTCCTACCGTATCATCGGGACCTATTGATCGTTGGCGTCGTTTTACAAAGGATTTTCATACCGTATCTTCCTCGGAGGATTACCAAAAGCTGCTATTGAGTGGCATTAACTATATTTTTGTCGGCTTTTTATATAAGTTTATTTTGGCTTATTTAATTTACAACTACACGCTTATTTATTTACCTAACCATACGTATAACTATTTGACACCCTTTCAGGGACAGCTAGCGTATATGTATATGTATAGCTTTTACTTATTCTTTGATTTCGCTGGCTACAGTGCATTTGCTGTTGGTGTGAGCCGGATAATGGGTATCCAAACACCGATTAACTTTAATCGCCCTTTTGCCAGCCGCAATATTAAAGATTTTTGGAATCGTTGGCATATGAGCCTTTCCTTCTGGTTTAGGGATTATGTCTATATGCGCTTTGTCCTTTGGATGACAAAGAAAAAATGGCTAAAAAATAAATTTGCTATTTCGTATATAGGCTTCTTTTTACTATTCTTTTTAATGGGTATTTGGCATGGTCTAGAATGGCACTTTGTGGTCTATGGACTCTATCATGCCCTATTGATTATCAGCTTTGATAAATTTGAACGCTGGAATAAAAAGCATAAGCGTTGGCCAAAAAATAAATGGACGCATGCTATTGGCGTAATCATTACGTTTCATGCTGTATGCTTTGGCTTCTATATTTTTTCTGGCACATTATTTTAAACAAAGGGCTATAAGAGCCTGTTCACTAAAGGAGAATTATTAATGGATCAACAACAAGTTTTAGAAATGCTAGTCGAGTTATGTGAAGATGAAATTATTGTAGAAAATCCAGATATTGATTTATTTGAAGAAGGTTTACTAGATTCGTTTGGGACAATTAATTTATTAGTTGAAATTGAAAACCGTTTTAATATTTCTGTCCCTATTACTGATTTCAATCGTGAAGAATGGAATACGCCTAATCGAATAGCAGGGAAATTAGCTGAAAGACAATGATCAAAAAAGGCTTTCTTTCTTTATTTATTGCATTTTCTCTTTTTACTGGCTTTGTCTTTTTTCCTAATGCTTGGATTAAAGCATGGATATCCAATGAGGATGTGGAGCAAGCCAAAACGAACATGTCTCCACTTGTATTTCAGGGCACATATTTACAGGAGCGAATGTTGCAGGAGCCTAATTCCATGCCACTTTATGGCTCCTCGGAATTAAACCGTTTTGATCCGTTCCATCCATACAATTATACGCGAGCAACAAATGCTCCGTATTCGACATTTATGATTGGGCGTGGAGGCATGCAGTCCATTACCCACTTCTTGAATTTCGCAGCACAAGAAAAGAATTTAAAGGATAAAAAAGTGGTCTTTATCATCTCCCCGCAGTGGTTTACAGAGAAGGGCATGGGTGAATTTCACTTTTCACCGAATTATTCCATGTTACATGCTTATGATTTAGCCTTTAATCAGGAGATGGATGCCAACCTTCGTAAAAGAGCTATGGAGCGCCTACTTGAATTTGATACTGTCAAACGAGATCGCCTCTTAAAGACCATGTACCAATATCAAATGTCTAACGGCAAGGAAAAACCAATTACTGGACGTATGGCCATGGTCGCGGGGCGTTTCCACAAGGAGTTACTAGAAAAGAAGGATTTATATTATTCCCTTTTCCCACGTAAAGGTCATGCATTAAAAAGTAATGACAAGCTCATTGCCAATCAAAGCTTTGAGCAACAATTGCAGCATGCAGAGGCATATGGGGAGAAGCGTGTATCCAACGACTATATGATTGAAGATCGCGCCTATCAGCGACTTGTAAATGCTAAATTTTCAAAGTTTAAAGATATACGAAAAAAAGAGGATTATACAAACTCTCCTGAATATGAGGATTTCCAACTAGTTATCGATGTTTTAAAGGATGCAGGTGCCAAACCACTATTCGTCTCCATTCCAGTTAATGGCTATTGGTATGATTATAATGGCTATCCTGAGGAACGTCGTCAAAAGTATTACGATAAAATGGAGCAAGTATTAAAGGATGCAAATGTTGCCTATGTTGATTTTTCAGATCATGAATATGATCCTTACTTTATTATGGATACGATTCATATTGCTTGGAAGGGCTGGGTCTATCTCGATCAAGAACTAGATCAGCATTGGTCACAGCCATAACAATAGTCAGGACAGTCTAATATTAGTAGACTGTCCTTTCTTATTATCGTAAGAGACCTTTTATGTAAAGCGCCATTTGCTCACTTATCTCATTTAGGTTTTTCAATAGCTTCACTAAATTTGAACCTGCTCTGCCTGAATATTAGAGGCTGCTTCAATTTGCTCCATGCTTTCCATAAGTGCTTGAATATTACTCGTAATCGTTTTAAGAGAGGTTTCAATTTGTTCTGTTGCTGTAGCTGTCTCACTAGAAAGCTTCCTTACCTCTAGCGCTACGATGTTGAAACCTGCACCGTATTGGCCTGCTCATGCCGCTTCACGTTAATCTTTTTTATATGTTAAAATGCCTCAAAGTTTGAATTAACTTTGAGGCATTTTTTGAAATTCGCCTATTTATCTTTCGCAAAATGGTATTCAATATAAGTCATATTCTAAATTGTGTTGAATATAAGCTTGCTCTTCAGATGGAGTTAATAGACGAATTGCTTTCCCTGAAGCTTCTTCATCGCCACCTTGCATTTCCCATATGGAATTGTGGTCGTCAACTGCATTTGAAAAATCACCCTTCGACCATCTTTCCAATATTGAAATGTAAAGCTCTTTATATTTATAATTGCTTTCTTTGGCTATAGCTAACAATCGGTCAACCTTTTCTTGTGTTATTTGCTCGTGACCCCATTTTATTTCCGCTTCAACCTTCTGATGAGACATACTATGAATGGTTTCGTTCATTTTGTGTTCTATTAGGTCATCTGGATATAATTCATTTTCTTTTTTTAGAACAGTTCCATCCTTAGAAGTTACTTCAACATATCCAGCGATTGTTTTTTCTTCCTCGGGAGTAGATTTATTCATATGCTCAGTGAATTTGATGTAACCAAATGCTCCACCGAAAATAATTAATATTACAATGATACTAATAACCGATTTGGTTTTTCTCTTCATGTTATTACCCCTCAGTAATTTTTTATCATTATGTAAATATGGTTGATATTAGTTAATTAGGTTAAATAATAACAGAATGTTGTAATAGGTTTCAATGAATAGATACTTAATGTCCGACACTTTCGGTTGTTCTAATTGAATAAGCTTACTCTGTAATTAGATAAGCAACTAAAAAACCCCCAATCTACAAGTGTTTATCACACTTATAAATCAGAGGTGAAGCAATACATAAGCCTAAATGTACAACATGGTTCAAATATAAAAGCTGTGTATTACTAAATTCAAAGTATTTTCTCTTCAATCAAATACTTATTTTAAGTTATAGAATGAATTTAAACCAAGATACTCTGCTGTTGAACCAAGTTGATCTTCGATGCGAAGAAGTTGGTTGTATTTAGCTACACGGTCTGTACGTGATGGAGCACCTGTTTTAATTTGACCAGCATTTGTTGCAACAGCGATATCAGCAATTGTCGCATCTTCTGATTCACCAGAACGATGAGAAATAACCGCTGTGTAGCCTGCACGTTTCGCCATTTCGATCGCTTCAAATGTTTCAGTTAACGTACCGATTTGGTTTACTTTGATCAGAATTGCATTTCCTACGCCTTGCTCAATACCTGCTGATAATTTTTTCGTATTTGTTACAAATAGGTCATCACCTACTAATTGTACACGATTGCCGATACGGTCTGTTAATAGCTTGTGTCCAGCCCAGTCGTTTTCGTCTAAGCCATCTTCAATTGAAATGATTGGGTATTTATTTGTTAACTCTTCGTACCAATCCACCATTTCCTCAGAAGTTTTGACAACACCTTCACCATCTAAGTGGTATTTGCCATCTTCTTTATTGAATAGTTCAGAGGATGCTACGTCCATTGCAAGTTTCACTTCGTCACCTGGTTTGTAGCCTGCTTTTTCGATCGCTTCTAAGATCACTGTAATTGCTTCTTCGTTAGAGCCTAGGTTTGGTGCAAAACCACCTTCATCACCTACTGCTGTGTTGTAGCCTTTTGCTTTTAGAACAGCTTTTAGGCTATGGAAGATCTCAGCGCCAATACGTAATGCATGACGGAATGATTCTGCACCAACAGGCATAACCATGAATTCCTGAATGTCTACATTGTTATCAGCGTGTGCACCACCGTTTAGGATGTTCATCATTGGTACTGGTAATTGCTTAGAATTGAACCCACCAAGATATTGATAAAGAGGTACATCTAAATAATCTGCCGCAGCATGTGCAACTGCCATGGATACACCTAAAATTGCGTTGGCACCAAGCTTGCCTTTGTTTTCCGTGCCATCTAGCTCGATTAAAGCTTTGTCGATGACTACTTGATCAAGAACAGAATAGTTACCTTCTAATTCTTCCGCAATAATTGTGTTTACATTTTCAACTGCTTTTAATACACCTTTGCCTAGGTAACGAGATTTGTCACCATCGCGTAATTCTACCGCTTCGTATTCACCTGTTGATGCACCTGATGGTACGATTGCGCGGCCAAATGCGCCTGATTCTGTAAATACTTCAACCTCTACTGTTGGGTTCCCACGTGAGTCTAAAACTTCGCGCGCATAAACTTGTGTAATAAATGGCATAATTAATTCTCCTCTTTTTCAATTAATGATTGTCCTGTCATTTCAGTAGGCTGTGACACCTCTAATAATTCTAACATGGTTGGCGCTAAATCGGCTAAAATACCACCATTTCTTAACATTATATTTGGTTTTGTCACAATTACTGGAACAGGATTTGTTGTATGAGCTGTCATTGGCTCACCTGCTAAAGTTAACACTTCATCAGAGTTGCCATGGTCAGCTGTAATAATAGCTGCGCCACCTTTTGCAAGGAGTGCGTCTACTACTCTCCCTAAGCATTCATCTACTGCTTCAATGGCTTTAATTGTTGGCTCCAGCATTCCACTATGACCAACCATATCAGGGTTGGCAAAGTTAAGAATAATGCCATCAAATTTTTCAGCCGCAATTTCTGCAAGTAAGGCTTCTGTCACCTCATAGGCAGACATTTCAGGTTTTAAATCGTATGTCGCCACCTTTGGAGAAGCAATTAAAATACGTTCCTCACCAGGGAATTTTTCCTCACGTCCACCACTCATAAAGAATGTAACATGTGGATATTTTTCAGTTTCCGCAATCCGCAACTGTGTTTTCCCATTCGTCGCTAATACTTCACCAATTGTATTTTTCAAGTTGTCATTTTCATAAGCAACCTGAGCGTTGACTTCATCACTATAGTGTGTGAAGGACACAAATTTTAAATTCTTTGGATGATTTGCAGATATAGCAAAGCCATCGAATGCTTCATTTGTAAAAACTGTTGACAGCTGAATGGCACGATCGGGACGGAAGTTAAAGAAAATCACTGCATCATGATCGCCAATTGTTGCTACTGGCTCACCATGCTCTTGAATGCTAAATGGGATGACAAATTCATCTGTTACCTCACGCTCATAGGATGCTGCTACACCACTTTTAGCACTTTCTGCTGTTTGACCAACGCCATCCACCAGTACATTGTAAGTCAGTGCCACACGATCCCAACGTTTATCGCGATCCATTGCATAGTAACGTCCATGAATAGAAGCAAATTGCCCTATGCCTATTTCAGCCATTTGCTTTTCCGCTTCTTCGATATAGTCTAATGCTGTTGTTGGACCAACATCACGACCATCTAAGAAGCCATGTACATAAACTTCCTCTAATCCCTGCTGTTTAGCTAGCTTTAATAGTGCAAACATATGCTCATAATGACTATGAACACCACCGTCTGATAATAAGCCCATAACATGTAGCTTTGACTGATGAGCTTTCACATGTGCTACTGCATCTAAAAAGGCTTGATTCGTGAAGAAATCTCCATCACGAATAGATTTATTTAAGCGTGTTAAGCTTTGATAGACGATACGTCCTGCACCGATATTTAAGTGCCCCACCTCAGAATTCCCCATCTGTCCTTCAGGTAATCCAACGGCTTCTCCCGCTGCTGTTAATGTCGCATGAGGAAATTGATGCCAATATCGATCAAAATTTGGCTTATTGGCCTGTGCTACTGCATTCCCGAATGTTTCATCTCGAAATGCAAAGCCATCTAAAATAATTAATGCTACTGGCTTTTTAGGCATTTGCTGCCGCCTCCAATAATGTTAAATAAGATTCTGGTTGTAAGCTTGCTCCACCAACTAAAGCACCATCAATATGTTCTTTGGATAAAAGCTCCTGAATGTTATCAGGCTTAACACTGCCACCATATTGAATGCGGACGGCATTCGCAGTTTCAGCATTATATAGCTCTTCTACTACTGCCCGAATCGCTCCGCATACTTGATTTGCATCGTCTGCCGTAGCCGTTTTACCAGTACCAATCGCCCAAATCGGTTCATACGCAATGACCATATGCTCTACTTGCTGTGCTTCAAACCCAGCAAGTGCCGCTTTAATTTGGCCAGCCACTTTTTGCTCTGTTGTGCCTGCTTCACGTTCTTCTAGTGTTTCGCCACAGCAAATAATAGGTACGATAGTATGTGCAAGTGCTGCTGCTACCTTCTTATTAATCGCTTCATCTGTTTCATTGTAGTATTCGCGACGTTCAGAGTGTCCTAAAATGACATAGTCAACATCCACACTTGCTAGCTGTGCTGGACTAATTTCACCCGTAAAAGCACCTTCATTTTCATAGTGCATAGTTTGTGCACCAATTGCCAGCTCTGACTCACTAGCAACTTGCACAAGTGTAGGTAGGTAAAGAGCTGGTGCGCAAATAACAGCATCTACTTTGTCATTGGAAGGAAGTTTTTCTTGTACAGCATCTACAAACTGAATAGCCTCTTCAAATGTTTTAAACATTTTCCAGTTACCTGCAATAATTGGTTTACGCATCATTTTGCCTCCGATTAGCTTATTTATCGTTTAGTGCTACAATCCCTGGAAGCTCTTTGCCTTCCATTAATTCTAAGGAAGCACCACCACCTGTAGAAATGTGATCCATCTTATCTGCTACTTCAAATTTTTCAACTGCTGCAGCTGAATCACCGCCACCGATTACTGTGTAGCCAGCTGTTGTTGCCATTGCATCAGCAACTGTTTTTGTGCCGTTTGCAAATTTGTCCATTTCAAAGACACCCATTGGTCCATTCCAAATGATTAATTTAGAGTTTTTGATAACTTCTGCATAGTTTGCAGCCGTTTTAGGTCCAATATCTAGACCCATCCAATCAGCTGGAATAGCATCTACATCAACGATTTGTGTTTCAGCATCCTGTGAAAATTCATTTGCCACAACAGCATCGACTGGCATATGTAATTGCACACCTTTTGCTTTTGCCTTCTCAATAAAGGACTTTGCTAGCTCAATTTTATCTTCCTCTAGCAATGATTTACCGATATCGTGGCCTTGTGCCTTAATAAATGTAAAGGATAAACCACCACCGATAATTAAGTGATCTACTTTTTCTAATAAGCTTTCAATAACACCAATTTTATCTTTTACTTTGGCACCACCAATAATGGCTGTAAACGGATGCTCAGGGTTAGACAATGCCTTACCTAGTACATCTAATTCCTTTTGCATTAAGAATCCAGATACAGCTGGAATATGCTTAGCAATTCCTTCTGTAGAAGCATGAGCTCGGTGGGCTGCACCAAAAGCATCATTAACATAAATATCTGCTAGCTGAGCAAATTGCTGTGCTAATGTAGGATCATTTTTTTCTTCACCAGCATGGAAGCGTACATTTTCAAGCAGTAGAATATCTCCATCTTGCATGTTTGCAACGGCTTCTTCCACCGCTTGCCCAATGGATTCATCAAGCTTCGTAACAGGCTTGCCCATTAATTCCGCTAAGCGAATGCCAACAGCCGTTAAACGCATATCCTCTTTCACTTCACCTTTTGGACGACCTAAGTGAGAAGCTAGAATAACTTTAGCACCCTGCTCTACTAAATACTCAATTGTAGGAATAGCTGCACGAATACGCGTCTCATCTGTAATAGCACCGTCTGCCATTGGTACATTAAAATCTACACGTACAAAAACGCGTTGACCCTTAACATCAATATCTTTCATTGTTTTCTTATTTAACATGAAGAAACTCCCTTCAAAGTTTGTTTTAGTCTTACACCCTTGTGTTTTACCCATCTTGGCTCTACACCATGCTTACTAAATTCAATAGTCATTTTGGTACTTTTTCAGCGTCACTATCTCGTGTAAGTATGATTCTCCAACTTTTGATAATGAACCCTAATACTTGTTTTTATAGTAGCAAAAGTTAACTGCGATGTCTTGCAATCAACATGTATCAATTACGCCTCAGCGTAATTGCGTCCAGATTTTTTTTGAACTTGCTCGAAACATTTCTCTTCAAAATCTGTGACGTTAGCTGACCTTTTAGCTTGATTCAGTCGGTGATTGAACACCAATGAATCAAGAGAGTCATTTGTGTAATCATCTCATTACCTATAGAGGTGGGGTTTTCTGCTGAATCTAGAAAAAAAGGAGTAAGGGTTATCCCTTACTCCCAATACCCTTGTATATTATATCTATTCGATATTATAAAGGCTATACTTTTTGTGCATAAAAAGCAGTAATATGTCACACTTTTTACTCAAAATGTCGAAATATGATACTTATTTATGGTTTAAGCCTTGTTCAGCAATGTATAAAGCTAGGTCCATTAAGCGAGTAGAGTAACCAATTTCGTTATCATACCAAGCTAAAACTTTCACCATTTTGTTTTCTAACACCATTGTTGAAAGGCCATCTACCGTAGAAGAATAATGGTTACCGTTATAATCAATTGATACTAATGGTAGCTCATTGTAATCTAAAATACCTTTTAATTCATTTTCAGAAGCTTCTTTTAATGCTGCATTAATTGTTTCTTTCGATACATCTGCTTTTAGCTCTACAACTAAGTCAACACATGATACGTTAGGTGTTGGCACACGCATAGAGAAACCATCTAGCTTACCTTTTAATTGTGGTAATACTTTTGATACAGCTATCGCTGCACCTGTTGTTGTTGGAATCATAGACACCGCTCCAGCACGTGCACGACGAGGGTCAGAGTGTGGGAAGTCTAGAATTCGTTGATCATTTGTATAAGAGTGAATTGTTGTCATCATACCACGTTCAATGCCAAATTTCTCATCAAGCACTTTAGCTACTGGTGCTAGACAGTTAGTTGTACAAGAAGCATTGGAGATCACATCATCAGTTGCTGGGTTATAATCCTCATGGTTTACACCCATAACAAATGTAGGCATTGCGCCTTTTGCTGGTGCCGATAGAATCGCTTTTTTCGCCCCTGCTTCAATATGCTTGCCTACTTCTTCCATTGAACGGAATCGACCAGTACATTCAAGCACTACATCTACGCCTAATTCGCCCCATGGTAATTGGGCAGGATCTTTTTCAGCATATACTTTTACACGTTGACCATTTACTACGAAAGAATCTTCATCTGCATTGACTTCAGCATCATAGATACCGTGTACTGAATCATATTTCAATAAGTGCGCAAGCTGACCAGCATCTGTTAAGTCGTTTACGGCTACTACTTCAAATTCATCATGCTTCATTGCCTCACGAAATACTAAACGTCCAATACGTCCAAATCCATTAATCGCTAATTTTAATGCCATTGTTAATTCCTCCAATAATGTGTGATGTCTGTCTCTATGAATAGAGACATCAAAATTTACTTTATGCTCATTCAAAAAATGCTTTAGCACTTTCTGAGATCGAGTGACATGTTTACAACTTTGCCATCATTCAAGATGCTTATTTTCTATAGAAGATATTTTAGCAGCAATTGCTTTGGCCGCTGCTTCATCTGTTACAAATATGGTTTGCTTAGGTGCTACTTTGAAATAAGAAAGCATTGCATTGACCTTCTGTTTTCCTGCTGCAACTGCAATGACCTGCTCACTGTTTTGTACCTGCTCAAGCTGGATACCAATTGTGCGTATACGATGTACTATTTCTCCGTCTGCATTGAAATAATAGCCGAAAGCCTCACTCACAGCGCCTTTTTCCTCAAGAATTCGTAAATCCTCAGGAGATGAGTTACGACGAATCGCCATTTCCTCTGCAGAGCCAATCCCATGAATGACGCAATCTGCTTGATCATAGAAGGCCATCATTTCTGTTACCATCGGCTCTGTTAGCATCGCTTGATAAGCTTGCTCACTTAAATGCTCTGGTAAAAATAAAGTACGATATTGTGTTTCCATTTGCATGGCAAATGTTGCAACAAGTGTATTGGCCTGCATTTGCATTTCATGTCCAATCCCCCCGCGTGCAGCTACAAAAGTGATATCCTTTTGTCCGTCTAAAGGATGTAAAAACTGCGCAAGTGAGGCAACAGATTTTCCACCAGTGACAGCTACAACTTGCTCATCAAAAGCAGCCGACATAAATTGCAATGCTGCTTCTTTGCCTAGCATGCTTAGGATTGTATGATCCTCATTGTAATCACCAGGAACTACGACTACACGTTGGATGCCAAAGTGGCTTTCAAGCACTTTTGCAAGCTGGGTTAAACCAGACCATTCATAAACGATAGCTCTTAATTTTTCAATGACTATTTCACCATCATCTGTACATACCATACCCGACTTTTGCGCATCTAATAACCCTTGTTCACGTAAAATATCAGTTTCTTTGCGTATTTCTCTTTCTGTCATTTTCAGTGAATCAGCTAGTGTACGTCGTCCGATTGGTTGCATAAGTTGAACGGCTTGCAATATTCGATATCTTGCTTGCAGAAGCGGATACATTTCAGGAAGTAGCCTTTGCTGTGCCTCTGGAACAGTTAACATATCTATCTACTCCCCTAATTAATAGTGGTGGGTTTGTTTTTAACCCACTTAATTATTTTGTGTCCCACTTATGCTTTTATTATAATATGCATTGTTTTAAAGTGCAAGTAGTTGTATTGTTCTGGATAAAAAAAAGCCTCATAGCTCTAAAAACAGCTACAAGACTTTGTTGAACTTATTTAGTGAAAGATAAAATCGCATTCTTTTTAAAACCTTCTAAAGCTTTTGTTGCTTCAGTTTTATTTGTAAATTCAAAAATACGAACGTCCTTTTTCTCAAATACTGTAATAACCCACATTGTAAAATCTCCCTTCACATCATTCATTTTTGTAATATAACAACCACTAAAATTTGTGATACATTTGCTAAACTGTTTTATAACAACTTCTTACTTGATACCTATTCTACTCCGATTTTTAGGAAAAGAAAGTCTAATGTGAAGGTCTTCACAAACTGTTCAAATTCAAACCGCTTTCATTGAACAATTTGTGAATTGTGAGAATGACAGCTAATAATAAAGTCATTTATACCGTTAATAATTCTTTATACTTTCAGTAGATTAACTGCCTAATCGCTCCATTAACGTGGCATAATCTAAATGACCATACTGAATGACGACACCCTCTTTTTCAACAACCGGAATCATTAGCATATATTTTTCATGTATACGATCATCCTGCTCTATATCAATTATTTCAATATCAAATAGAACATCTTCCTGAACAAGCTTTAATGTCTGTAGCCCTTCTACACATAAAGGACAATTCGCCCTACTAAAAAATTTAATTTTCATAGATAGCACCTCCTCCTTTATTATAAACGATGTGGCAATGAAGAAATGGCTACTATTCTTTGATGATGTTTATTTGAGCTGTCTTAGCATCCTTCTTTGTAATGGTTGTATTTTTGCCAACAATGACGGAAATCACGACAATCATTGCCACGACGATCGTAAACCAAGAGATGGATTCATTTAAAAATAGCGCAGCAAAAAGAATCATTAAAAATGGCTGTAAATATTGGATCTGACTAACTCTTGCAATACCTCCTAAAGCCATTCCCCCATACCAAGCAACATATGCTAAAAACTGACTGACAACAGCTAAATATAACAGGCTAACCCACGCTGTAAGAGGGGCATGTAGCATTTCCAAGGAAAATTGGGAAATGACAGGGACAATAAAAAAGGGAGCCGCCATCAAAATAGCCCAAGCAATCACCTGCCAGCTCCCTAATTCCTTCGCTAACTGTCCTCCTTCTGCATAGCTAAGACCTAATATTACAACTGCTGCTAATAATGCTAGATCTGCCATATGTAATTGGCCTAAGCCTAAAAAGCTAGCATAAATAATAACGGCTATAGCCCCAATAACACTCGATAACCAAAACTTAAATGAGGGACGTTCACCTGCTCTGAATAAAGCAAAACCCGCAGTCGCTAAAGGTAAAAGTGCTAATTCTACCGCTCCGTGAGAAACTGGTAACCTTGTCATTGCCCAAGATGTAAGTAAAGGAAACCCTAATACAGCCCCAAAAGATACTATTATCAAGCTTTTAAATTGTCTAGCAGTTGGTAGTCTTTCTTTTCTTACAAGTAAAACAATGGCTACGATGAACGCCGCAATGACAGCTCTCCCCAATCCTACAATTGTCGCTCCAAAATATGGTACAGCTGTACTTGTTGCAGGTAACGTTAGACTAAAGCAAATTACGCCCACAAATCCTAACAGCAAACCTATTTTTTCTTTTCTTTTATCCTGCATGTTCTCATCCTTTCATTTTCCTCTCCATCTGTCCCTGGTATAATCCATAGTAAGTGGCGCTATCTCAAAAATAAACAGAATTTTCTACCAACTGTCCTGGTACAGATAAAGGAGGAAGGATGATGATTGCAAAATATTTAGAAGTTGTAGAGGACATTAAAGAGCAGCTTGCTAATGGTGTGCTCCTTACAGGCAGTAAACTACCTTCCGTTCGACAACTGTCTGAGCAATTTTCCTGCAGTAAAAATACAGTGATAAGAGCGTATAATGAATTAGAAAAGGAGCATCTTATTTTTTCCAAACCCAAAAGTGGCTATTATGTTGTGAATAACATAGAGCAACCAACTACAAACCAACAAGTTATTGATTTTTTATCAGCTGGTCCAGACAAAAGCATTATGCCCTATATTGAATTTCAGCATTGCATCAATCAAGCTATTGACACATTTAAAGAGGAATTATTTAGTTACAGTGATCAGCAAGGGCTTTACTCGCTGCGTGTACAATTGGCTAAGTATCTACAGGACTTACAGGTCTTTACTGAACCTGATCGATTATTTATTGTCTCGGGCTCACAGCAAGCATTACATTTACTAGCGGCGATGCCTTTTCCGAATGGTAAAAATAATATATTAATAGAACAACCTACCTATTTTGGTTTTATAGAATCTGTCCATCTGCAACAAGCTACAACTTTCGGGATTGATTTAACAATGGAGGGCATTGATTTAGATCGTCTTGACTATATTTTTCGCAATAATGACATTAAGTTTTTTTATACTGTGCCGAGATTCCATAATCCTCTTGGTCATAGCTATACAAATGACGAAAAAAGAAAGATTGTGGAATTAGCAGAAAAATATGATGTTTATATTGTAGAGGATGATTTTTTAGGAGATTTAGATCCTAATAAAAAAGCGGATCCGTTTTTTTCTTTTAATCCCACTGGCAGGGTTATTTATATTAAAAGCTTTTCAAAGGTATTTCTTCCGGGTTTAAGAGTAGCGACAGTCGTCCTTCCCACTATAATGACAAATCATTTTCTACGTTATAAATTTAGTGCTGATTTCAATAGCTCTGTGCTCTCGCAGGGTGCCTTAGACATTTATTTAAAAAGCGGTATGTTTAATAGTCATATTAAAAAGATTAAAGAGCTTTATGTAAGAAAAATGAGCGTTTTACAGGAGGCTTGCGAATCATTACTTCCCACCTCTACTAACTATACGAAACCAGTATCAGGCTTTTATCTTTCCATTGTTCTTCCTGATAATGTAAGTGCTAGGCAGGTGGTTCATTTATTAAAGGAAAAAAATATATTGATGGATGACGCTGCTAGAATGTATCTACCAGAATTTAAAAAGGATAATCTTATTCGTTTAAGTATTTCTCAGGTAGATGAACCATTAATTTACACTGGTATTGAGGAACTAGCACTGTGCATTTCATCATTTGAACGTAAAATGCGCTATCCAAATCCCATTCACCTATTGTAATTAAAAAAGGCATTGATTGTGAGCAAGCTACACATCAATGCCTTTCGTTTTAAATTATTTTAAATGACTATCGAAGAATTTTACCATGGCATTATAGAATTCAATTCTATTTTCTTCATTTGCAAAGCCATGTCCTTCATTATCTTTTAGCATGTACTCTACATCCACACCCCTAGCGCGTAAGGCTTCCACAATTTGATCGGATTCTGCTTTGTTCACACGTGGGTCATTTGCTCCTTGTGCGACAAATAATGGTGTTTTGATTTTATCTGCATGGAAAACTGGTGAAACAGCAGTTAACAATTCTTTGTCTTTCTCTGGATGACCTACGCGCTCATAAAACATGTTACGCATAGTTTCCCAGTAAGGAGGGATGGTATTTAATAATGTAAATATGTTAGATACCCCTACATAATCAACTGCAGCAGCATATAAATCAGGTGTATACGTAATACCTGCTAATGTTGCATAACCACCAAATGATGCCCCATAAATACCGATGCGATCAGGGTCTGCAATGCCTTGGTCAATTGCCCATTGGACACCATCAGTGATGTCATCTTGAATCTTCAGACCCCATTGCTTATTACCAGCCTGAAGGAATTCTTTACCATATCCAGTTGACGAACGGAAATTTACCTGTAGCACTGCATAACCACGATTAGCTAATAATTGTACTTCTGGGTTGAAGCCCCACATATCACGTGCCCAAGGCCCACCATGAGGATTGACAATAAGAGGGAGATCTTTTGCTTCTTTATTTTTCGGTAAAGTTAAATAGCCATTAATCGTTAAACCATCTCGGCTCTTATATGAAATTGGATGCATTTCTGCCAGTTCATTCGGATTTAACCAAGGGCTTAAAGTGGCCAACTCGGTTAACTCATCTGTCGTAGAATCGTAATAATAATATTTTCCATAGACAGTATCACTTGAAACACTCACAATAAATTTGGTCATTTCTTTATTGTAATCATTGATACCAAGCTCACTTTCATGCACATTCAGCTTGCTTTGGATTTTACGGAAAAGCTTTTCAAAGTTCTCGTCAAAGAATTGGTAATGTGGTTTATCTGTTATATACGCACCATATAGCAATTTATCGTGTTCGGCACTATATAAGACACCAGAAACATCTACTTGATCATTAGACATAATTACTTCTTCATTACCTTTTAAGTCGTATTTCACAACTTCTACTTTGTCTCTACCTTTGTTAGATGTAGCGTAAATGTATTGATTGTCTTTTGAGAAAGCTAGTGGCATTACTTCATCTCCAGCTTCCATTTCAATAAATGGCTTGAATTCATCCTTTTCAGAATCTCGATAAAGAATCGTTCCTTCCACACCATCTGAGGCTACAGCAATTCGTACATTTCCATTGCGATCTGCTAGCCAGCTCGTAATATTACCCGGATTTTTTGCAACGTGAGTTGTTTCCCCAGTCTTTACATTCAACTTGTAGACATCAAAAACTGTTGCATCTTCCTTATTCATCATGATAAGAATTTCATCTTTAACACCCTGTAGACCACTTAATATCCCAACTGTGACATTTGGATATGGCGTTAGATCTTTTTCCTCAGAGCCATTAAATGTTGTAGAATAAATATGGAAATTCTCATCTCCACCTTTATCCTTTACGTAGAGTAAATTATTATCCTTCCAGTAAAATCCTGCAACGTCTCGATCTTTTGAATTGGAAACACGAACAGGCTCACTATCATCATTCATCTTTTTCACGAAAACATTCGCTCTGTTCTCCCAAGCAGAGGAAAAAGTAATGTAATTGCCATCTGGCGAAAGTTCATAACCAAAATTACCAGGATTTTTCATAAAGTCTTCAACTGAAATTTCCTTTACACCTTCATGATTGGAACCATTTTTTATTTGTTTTGCATTGTTTAAAATTTTTACTGCATCTTGTTTTGAAATTGCTTCTGTATTTAATGATAAGCCATTAAATAAACCAATCTTATTGGCCTTCTCTAAATAGTCAGCAAGTGAAGCTTCTTTTTCTTCTTTATTTAACGCTCTAACTAAAATACGAGCCGCTTCATCACGTTTAATTGTCAAACTTAAATCTGTGAATTCTCCAGCCTTGACCCATTTATCAATAATTTGTTGACGCATTGAATCTGAACCGTGCTGGAATGTTAAAGTTGTTACAGCTAAATTCAAAAATTCCTGCGCTGACACACGTTCTTCTTGTGCTGTTACTGTGCTATTAGTTTCATTTGCAGCACGGACTTCTTGCATTGTTGCAGGAATAACTACAGAGGTTGTTAAAATAATTGCTAACGATGCAGATAAAAATCTTTTTTTCAAAATGATTCCTCCCTATATCAGTTTACGCTATATCGTTTGTCGATATATTTAAATTATAACAATTCTAGCATTATTGTCAATAATTGAGAGGTTTTTAATTAAGCCAAAATGAAAGCGAACTATATAGAATAGTTCGTCATACCTCTATTAAAATTTCCTGCTTGCTCCCCCACCAGCAGAAGATCCGCCACCAAATCCGCCAAAGCCCCCTCTACTCGAATGTCCTCCACCAAAACTTCCTGGATAACCGCCATAGCCTCCAGAGCGAGGACCTCCGCCGCCTTTCGAAAAGAATGAATAGATAATAATAACAACGATAATGATTAGGATAATTAACCAAGTGGGTATGCCATCCTCTTCTTTTGTTTGCGCTGGCAAATCACCGTTCCAATTATACTCTTGGGCAACAGCGCGGAAAACTTCAGAATAGGTTGCTTGAAAAGCTTGGTCTAGATTACCAGCACTTGCTGAGGGATAAAATGCGTTATCTAAAATGCGTCCTAATTTACCATCTGGTAATGCTCCTTCTAATCCTTGACCCACGGCAATTACAACGTCGTTATTTCCTTCCCCTTGACCTAAGGTAGCTAAAATCAGGACACCGTTATTTTTTTCCTTGTCACCAATGCCCCATGACCGAATCAATTTTGTCGCATACATTTTCGGCTCTTGTCCATGAAGACTATCAACTGTGACTACCATGATTTCAGCACCCGTGCCTTGATCCAACTGCTCAGAATATAGATTTATCTCTTCTTTGACATTCGCAGAAATTACATTGGCAAAGTCATGTATATACGTATTTTTCATCGGTGATGGCATCGTTGCTTCTGCTAGATTCGAGAAAAAAAGAAGCACCGAACAAACGATGATCATCTGTACAATGCAACGTTTCATTAATGTGTACCCGATTGACTAAAATCGATAGATGGTGCTTTGTCCGCTCCTGCTGTGGCTTTAAAGTATTCTTTTTGTTCAAAGCCAAACATACCTGCCATCAAATTCCCCGGGAAACGTTTAACATGTTTATTGAATTGCTGTACCTCATTATTGTAATCCTCACGTGCTACTGCCAGACGATTTTCCGTACCTGCTAGCTCATCCATTAACTGGCGGAAGTTTGCATCTGCCTTTAAGTTTGGGTAATTTTCTACAACTACTAGTAAACGACTAAGAGCGCCAGTTAAAGCATCATTGGCAACAGCTTGCTCCTCTGGTGAGCTTGCACTTCCCATTTGTGCACGTGCCTCCGTAATATTCGCTATCACCTCTTGCTCATGATTCGCATAGCCTTTCACAGATTCCACTAGATTGGGAATCAAATCATAGCGACGTTGGAGCTGATTTTCAACTTGTGCCCATTTAGAATCAACATTTTCCTCGGCTGTCACCAGACTATTGTATTTAGGTATAAATAATAAGGCGATTACAACAAGAATGATGACAATTATTCCAATTGGTCCAAGTAACTTTTTCAATTTTAATCCTCCTTGACTTGCTTTTCCTTCTATCTTTAGTCTACATTTTTACCTTTACATTTATACCGTATGAAATTGAATTGACACGACATACTAAATACTGCAACAAAAAATTATTGAGGAGGCGTTTTTTTTGTCACAATCGTTTTACAATGAATCATCAAACCAAACAAATTTAAATCAACAACATAGCCTAAATCATGGTGGACATGAAATGATGGACATGCATGAAACAATTGGCGAAATTATTGCAGGTATGAACCAAGCGATTATTTTGCGTCCCCATGTAAAAGATCCTGAATTACTCAACATTTTGGATCGCCAATATAATTTCACTCTTGGTATGTACAATACGATCGTAGAGTCCTTTAAAACAGGACACGATCCATCTGTTCCAACAGGACGCTACCAAATGGAAACAGGAAATGATTTCAAATATGGCCTAAATCCTGGTCAACCAAAAAAGCCGATGCAAAACGCTAATGAAATTAATGATGAAGCTATTTCCGGATTTTTACTTGGAGCTCAAAAAGGAGCAGCAAAATGTATGACAACTGCTGCGTTGGAGACAACAAACCCTGTAGTTCGTCGCGTTGTTGCGGATAGTATTCCTAACTGTATTGAGATGGGATACGAATTATCCATTTATCAAAATAAACACGGCTATTATCAGGTGCCTCAGTATTCCCAACAGGATATGCAAACGATGCTGAATGCATTCGACACAACATCTAATCCCCTTCATTAAATAAGAACAGCACAAAAAAAGCGAACGAGCATGTCGTTCGCTTTTTCAGCTTTATAATACTTTTCCTAAAAACGCTTTCGTACGGTCGCTTTGGGGATTGCCGAATAGTTCCTCTGGAGACCCTTCTTCCACAATATAGCCCCCATCCATGAAGACTACTCGATCACCTACTTCACGAGCAAAGCCCATTTCATGTGTCACAACTACCATTGTCATCCCTTCAGCTGCTAGATTTTTCATAACATCTAGCACCTCTTTTACCATTTCAGGGTCAAGTGCTGAAGTTGGCTCGTCAAATAAAATAGCTTTTGGCTTCATTGCTAAGGCACGAGCAATCGCCACACGCTGTTGCTGACCACCTGATAGCTGCTCAGGATAATTATAGGCCTTGCTGTCGAGCCCGACCTTTTTTAATAGCTCATGTCCTAAAGCTTCTGCGTCTGTACGATTCATTTTACGAATTTGCATAGGTGCCATCGTGACATTATCGATAACAGTCATATGCGGGAATAAGTTAAATTGTTGGAACACCATACCCACTTCAGCGCGAATTTCATTGATATTCGTTTTAGGATCATTAATTTTTACATTTTCAATATAAATAGCACCATCCGTTACTTCTTCTAACATATTGATGCAACGGAGAAATGTACTTTTTCCTGAACCAGACGGCCCAATAACACAGACAACTTGTTTTTCTTGAATTTCATAATCGATTCCTTTTAATACTTCAAGCTTGCCAAAGTATTTGTGTAGGTTTTCAATTTTTATCATCTAGCTTCCCGCCCTTCTACCTTAGCTTTACGAGGGACATAGCTATTGCTAAATCGTTTCTCGATAAATGCTACAATCTTCGTTACACCATATGTCAACACTAAATATAATAATGCTGCAACGATATACGGTTCCCAGAAGCGGAAGCTTGCACCAGCTACGACCTTACTAGCGTATAAAATATCTGGTGCTGCAATTACAGTTACGAGTGAAGAATCTTTTAATAATGCAATAAATTCATTGCCCAATGGCGGAATCATACGTCTAAATGCTTGAGGTAAAATGACCTTACGCATCGCTTGGTTATGCGTTAATCCAAGAGAGCGAGCAGCCTCCATTTGCCCTTTTGCAATACTTTGAATCCCTGCACGGAAAATTTCCGCATTATAAGCAGCACAGTTTAAAATAAGCGCTGTAATCCCTGATACCATATAACCTAAAGAATGACCAAAAATTGTTGGAATAACTGCTAAGTGAATTAACAAGATTTGTACAAGCATCGGTGTTCCACGGAATAAATCGATATATAGTTTAGATGGCCAATAAATCCATTTTTTACTCGATAATTTTCCAAGGCCTAAAAATAGTCCTAATAGAATACCGCCAAAATAACCACTAAGTGTCAAAATAAGTGTTACGCCAATACCTCGTATAAACATATCTCGGTAGTTCCAGACAATGTCCCAGCGTAAGTCAAAGATGTCCATCCGAAAACCCCATTCCCCTTTAAATTACAATTAATAAATGAACTGTTAGCACAGTTACTATGTTAGTAGCATCATTTCATTCATTTTTATTGAAAATCAATGCCTGTAATTTCTTTTAATTTACCGTTTTCTTTAATCTTTTTAAGACCTTCGTTTAATTTATCTAGCAATTCTTTATTCCCTTTTTGAACCATGAAGCCATAGTATTCTTTTTCGAATGCATCATCTTCAATTACTTTTAGTTTTTGATCTGGGTGAGCTTTGATATATTCATAAACTACTGCATTATCTCCGATAGCTGCATCAACATTACCATTTAGCATCTCTTGGATAGCGATTGGCTGACTTTCAAAAGCCATAATATTTGTACTTGCTTCCCCTTGTAGCTTTTTCGCTGCCATATGACCAGTTGCATTGATTTGTACAGATACTTTTTTATCTTTTAATTCATCAAGAGATTTAATCTTTGAATCTTCTTTCACAACAATTAATAACTGAGACTCATAATACGGTTCTGTAAAATCAAATGATTCTTTACGCTCTTCCGTAATTGTGATTCCAGAAGCACCGATATCTGTTTCACCGTTCTTAATTGTTTGGAACACTGGCTCCCATCCAATATTATTCCACTCAACCTCAAAGTCCATCTCATCTGCAATAGCTTGTAGAATATCGACATCAATCCCTACAATTTTCCCTGAATCGTCAACAGATTCAAATGGTGCAAAAGTTGCCTCAGTACCTACTTTGTAAACCTTTTTGCCATCTCCACCATCTTCTGAAGATGAGCTACCTGAAGATGCATCATCTTTTGTACCACAACCTGCAAGTGCTAATGTTAAAGCTGCAATAATCATCAGTAACATCCAACCTGTTTTTTTCATTGTATTTCCCCCTAGTTCGATAATTTTCCGAATTACGTATTATTTTTCGCAATTCGGAAATGTTAGACTATTAGGTCAATTATATTAACATTATAGTATTTAGACAACAACTTTTCGCATAAAATTAAATATTTTTTCATATAAATTTATAATAAATTCATATAATTTGAAAAAACATGTATAAATAACAAGAAAATTAACCTAAAACTAATATATATACAATAAGAACCATGCCAAATTTCGATAAATTTAGGCAAAAAAAAAGAATCCCCTCAGATAGGATTCTTTTTTTTCGACTATTACTAGTCTCACGTACAGTATGTTCACTAAAAAATAATTTGGAGTTGTTGCTTTTTTGAAGGTTTGAAAGGAATAAATAGGGGAATAATGCCAACTAGGACAGTATTCCCTTTATTCTTCCTCTCGATCTCCAGTAAGCAGGCTGCTAAACTACTTATTAGGAGATGAGCTATAACAGTATATCAATTGATCAGTAAAATGGCGCCCTCGGAGGGAATCGAACCCCCAGTGCAAGAACCGGAATCTTACGTGTTATCCATTACACCACGAGGGCAAAAGACACAAAAAAAAAGTACTCACTCTAGGCTTACGAAAAGCATGATGTAGATAACCCTCATTTTTGAAGCATACCTGCAAAATAGTGTCCTGTACTTTAAACCTTATAACCTTAATCATTATACAAGCCTATCCTATATAATTCAACCATAGAATGCAAAAACAATTTATTTTTTTTAATTTCACTTTAGCAGGGTTAATATTTGACCTTCCCTGACTATAATGTGTATGATAAGGATACAGCTGAAATACAAAGGAAAATTTTCAGCAAAGGTATTCGAATTTAGCTTTTTAAGGAGGATTTAACATGAATTTAATTCCTACAGTTATTGAACAAACTAGTCGTGGTGAGCGTGCATATGACATTTATTCACGTCTACTTAAAGACCGTATTATCCTTTTAGGAAGTGCTATTGATGACAATGTTGCTAACTCCATTGTCGCTCAGCTTCTTTTCCTACAAGCAGAAGATCCAGATAAAGATATCTCTCTTTATATTAACTCACCTGGCGGATCCATTACGGCTGGTATGGCTATCTATGACACAATGCAAATCATTAAACCACAGGTACAAACTATTTGTATTGGTATGGCTGCATCAATGGGTGCTTTCCTACTTGCAGCTGGAGAACCTGGTAAACGTTTTGCCTTACCAAATGCTGAAGTCATGATTCACCAACCACTAGGTGGTGCACAAGGTCAAGCGACAGAAATTGAAATTGCTGCTAAACGTATTCTATTCTTACGTGAAAAATTAAATGGCATTTTATCTGAACGCACTGGTCAACCACTTGAAGTCATTGCAAGAGACACAGATCGTGATAACTTCATGACTGCTGAACGTGCAAAAGAATACGGTTTAATCGATCATATTATGCACCGTAGCGATAATAAATAAAAAAATAGAAGGCATCACAGAATTGCTCTGTGATGCCTTTTGTATTTAATGAATGTTAATCTTCATTTTCAATAATTGTTGCCAATGCTGTAACCGCTTGCTCAGCATCGTTACCTTCACTGCTTAAAGTCACTTCGGTACCTTTAGCAACTGCTAAGCTCATAACACCCATAATGGATTTGGCATTTACTTTTTTCTCATCTTTTTCTAGAAAGATATCAGCACTAAAACGATTTGCTTCTTGCACAAATAGTGCTGCTTGTCTAGCTTGTAGTCCTAATTTTAATTTAACCTGGACTCTTCTCTCAATCATTCTCAAAACTCCCCTTCACTACCGTTCGTCTATTAGTTTTATCTTACCTTACTTACTGGCAAAAGAACAATAAGCGATTAGCATGACATTCATACCTGAAAAGTATGATAACTTAACCACCTATTTTTTCACCACTCCTTAATGCATCCGCAATCTCATCAATTTTTCTCAATCGATGGTTAACACCTGATTTACTAACCGTTCCACTAGATACCATTTCACCAAGCTCTTTTAATGTCACATCTTGGTATTCAACACGGAGACGTGCTATTTCACGAAGCTTCTCTGGTAGTTGATCAAGACCAATTGAATTTTCAATAAATCGAATATTCTCAACCTGCCGTAATGCTGCTCCAATGGTTTTATTTAAATTGGCAGTTTCACAGTTCACAATACGGTTGACACTATTACGCATATCTCGCAAAATCCGAACATCTTCAAATTTCATCATAGCCTGATGCGCTCCAACAATATTAAGGAAATCTGAAATTTTTTCTGCTTCTTTTAAGTAAGTTACAAAGCCTTTTTTACGTTCAATTGTTTTGGCATTGAGTTCAAATTCATTCATCAAATCCATTAATGCCTCACCATGTTCTTTATATAAAGAATAAACCTCTAAATGATAAGCCGATGTTTCTGGATTATTGACGGAACCTCCTGCTAAAAAGGCTCCTCTTAAATAAGCTCTTTTTTGGCCGCTCTTTTGAATGAGCTTTCTTGAGATAGTATGGTTAAATTGAAAGTCGTCTGAGATGATTTCTAAATCAATTAATAGCTCACGCGCTCCTTCTCTTACACGGCATATATACACATTATTTTTTT
Organism: Lysinibacillus sp. JK80; assembly: GCF_027557635.1. NCBI lineage: Bacteria > Bacillati > Bacillota > Bacilli > Caryophanales > Bacillaceae > Lysinibacillus > Lysinibacillus sp. JK80. The sequence goes on from NZ_CP058997.1 coordinate 3,783,843, forward strand.
TCAATCGCATTTTCTTACGAACAAGTAATTCAACATTGTACGGATACAATTTTTTCATAATCGTATATAGTCTTCTGGCAATTGCAGCGTTTTCGGTTTGCACGTCTAAGCTTAGTTGTTTATTTGCAAAGGATAATGAACCATTCATACGAATTAGGGCAGAAACTTCTGCTTTCATACAATGATTGTCTGCTTCTATTTGTGTCAATTCTTTTTTTGTTTCAGAAGCAAAAGACATATCACGCCCCCCTTTCAATCATGATTTCTATGTATATGTTCATCTTACCATATACAATAAAGCCATTATGTTTCTATTATTGGTCCTCTTACTTTTTGATGGTAAATATCAGCATAATCTACCAGCCATTCTGCAACATTTGTAGCATTATGTCGAACCGTTCCATCTGGTCGAATTGTAGCAATGTCTCGTTTGATAACTTCTAAACCCATACTTTCAAGCTTTGCTACGTCAAATGTTACTGGTTCCGCTCTTTCTTCTTTATACAGTTCTTTTACAGGGTTAGGGAGTTCTTCATCATTTACTAAGATGGAATCGATAAAATCATGGCCAACATGCTTATGTATGGCTGTTACATGATCGCCTGCTGTATAAGAAATGGTTTCACCCTTTTGTGTCATTAAATTACAAACATATATTTTTCTTCCTTTAGCCTTAACAACTGCTTCACCTATTTCCTTAACAAGCAAATTAGGAATAATACTTGTATATAAGCTTCCTGGTCCTATTAAAATATAATCTGCACGAAGTATTGCACGAATAGCTTCTGGCAACGGTTGCACATTTTCAGGTACTAAAAAAACGCGATTAATGCGTTTCGTCGCTGTCGGGATTTTTGATTCTCCCTCGATAATTGAACCGTCCTCAAGCACAGCATGTAAGGTGATTTTTTTATTAGCTGCTGGAATAACTCGACCATGAACTTTTAAAACCTTTCCCATCTCACTGATAGCATGATTGAAATCACCAGTAATATCAGTAAGGGCTGTAAGCATTAAATTCCCTAAGGAGTGACCTCGTAAGTCTTCAGATGCCGAAAAACGGTATTGAAACATTTGCTCTACAAGGGGCTCAATATCTGATAATGCTGCAATCACATTGCGTACATCACCAGGCGGTGGGATATCGTAATCATCACGTAAACGACCTGAAGATCCACCATCATCTGCTACTGTTACGATAGCAGTAATATCAAATGGGTGATGCTTCAGACCGCGAAGTAACGTGGAGAGCCCTGTGCCACCACCAATTACCACAAGCTTTGTTTGCTTTTTCCCCATTCACTCATTCCTTTCTACGATTAATATCACGATGCGTAATAACCGTATTTTCCTTGCCCGCAAAATATGCACCAAAAAATTCTGCTAATGTCACGGAGCGATGCTGGCCCCCAGTACAACCAAAAGCAATAACAAGCTGTGATTTACCTTCTTGTCGATAGAGAGGAATCATAAAGTCTAATAAATCCGTCAGTTTTTGTATAAGGATTTGCGTATCTTCCAACGCTAACACATAAGAAGATACCTCTGTTTGAAGACCCGTTTTTGGACGTAGCTCCTCCACATAGTATGGGTTTTTAAGAAAACGAACATCAAACACTAAGTCCGCATCAATCGGCATACCATGTTTAAAGCCAAAGGACATAATGTTAACGGTAAAAATAGTATCTGCCTCACTTGCAAATTCTTTTACGATTTTTTCACGTAATTGCTTTGGTTTCATGTTAGATGTGTTATAAACAAAATTGGCACGACCCTTTACTTCAGATAAAAGTACTCGTTCCTGTTTAATTCCATCTAGAGGTAAACCATTCACTGCTAATGGATGTGCACGTCTCGTTTCTTTATACCGTCTGACTAATGTGGCATCATCTGCATCTAAAAATAAAATACGAGCAACAATATCGCCTTCTTTTAGTATATGGTCTAATGCGCCAATTAGAGCATCAAAAAAGTCGCCTCCGCGCATATCCATTACTGCTGCAATTCGGGTACTGTTTTTACCAGAATCTCTTAATAAGGTTAAAAAAGTTGTAAGTAACGCAGGTGGTAAATTATCAATACAGTAATACCCTAAATCCTCAAAGCTTTGAATAGCTACTGTTTTCCCAGCCCCAGACATTCCTGTAATAATAACCAATTCATGTGTACTTTGTTGGCCTTCAACCACCACTGTCATGCAACTCCTTTATTGTTCTTTTGAAATTTGTATTTTCTGATGAAGTAATTCAAAATTCGTTGTATAGTCAAACGTGCCATACTGAATGCCTGATTGCGAAACAGCAAATTGTAAATTAGTTCGATCTCCTTCAGCCATTGGCAAATGTGCTAAATCCTCTACTGGGTGCCATGCAAGTTTGCCTTCTCTTGTTTCTTCGAATGGTACTCCATCTACATCCTTTGCAACAAATGTATAGAGCATCCATTCATCCACTACGTCATTGTTTTCTTTAATGATCATCGTATAAACACCCTTTAAATGAACATGTAAAGGTATGACGTTTGTCTCTTCTTGAAATTCTCGAATAGCAGCCTCGAAGATTGACTCGCCACTCTCCATTTTCCCTCCTGGTGCTACATACCAGCCTCGTCTTGGTTTCTGAAGTAATAATACTTTACCGTCTTTTACGGCAATTAAATTTGCAATTCTTTGCATAGGCACACCTCTAATCACTTTTGCATTCTACTCTTCATTATAACAAGACCTTGTAAGTTTTGTCCTCATTTACAACTCTTGTACGCAGACAATTAACAATTTAGTTCTATTCAAAGATAACCATTTCATCTTGGGCGAAATTTACGTTTATCGTGATATTATTATTTGATTTTTTACACATAAAAAAGTAGGTTGCTCCCACCTATTGGAGGCGGAAACAACCTACTAAACAAAATAAAAGGGGGATTGCTAATTACATTTTTAATCATACACCTTTTATATGTCATTCAAGTTACAGCAATATTAAAACCACATTAAAATTGTATTTTTTTCCTTAAAATAGCCCTATTAGGCATTAATTTTCTCTAATAGCTCTTCTACATAATGTTGAACAGCTTGCGCGGCAATACTACCGTCACCAGTTGCTGTTACAATTTGACGAAGTGATTTTTCACGAACATCTCCAGCTGCAAAGATACCTGGGATTTTTGTTTCCATCGTTTCATTTGTCAAAATATAGCCAGCCTCATTTAAAATACCTAATGACTCAAATGGTTTCGTTAACGGAAGCATACCTATATAGACGAAAACACCATCTGTAGCAAATTCAGATTCTGTACCATCGACAGTTGATTGTAGTGTTACACTGCCAACTTTACCATTCGCTTCATTGATTTCTTTTACAGTTGCATTCCAAATGAAATCAATTTTTTCATTGGCAAAGGCACGATCTTGGAGAATTTTTTGTGCACGTAATTTATCACGACGGTGGACAATTGTCACTTTATCAGCAAAGCGAGTTAAATAAACACCCTCTTCAACAGCTGAATCTCCGCCACCTACGACAACTAGATTTTTTTGTTTAAAGAATGCTCCATCACATACTGCACAGTAGCTGACACCACGGCCACCAAGCTCTTTTTCACCAGGCACACCCATTTTTTTATACTCAGCACCAGTGGTGATAATAATGGCACGTGTTTTATATTTTTTTGCACCTGATTTAATTGTTTTATATTCTTCTCCATCGATGATTTCCGTTACATCACCATAGGCATATTCAGCACCAAATTTTTTAGCATGCTCAAACATTTTTGTAGAAAGCTCTGGTCCTAAAATTGTCTCAAAACCTGGGTAGTTTTCTACTTCTTCAGTGTTTGCCATTTGTCCACCAGGAATGCCACGTTCAATCATTAAAGTAGACAAATTTGCACGAGATGTATAAACAGCGGCAGTCATCCCAGCAGGACCTGCACCAATAATTACTACATCATAAATTTTTTCTTCCGACATAAATACTTCCCCCTAAACAGAATACTTTTTATCTTCATTCAACCAATACATCTAACGTCATCTATAGAAGAAGATCAATGACGCTAAGGAAAAATTGGTGATAGCGTTAGTATGTTCATCGTATGTGAAAGTATAAAGTTATTCAACTATGTTGCTCACACATTAATCATGACTGTTTGGCAAAAACGTTAATATTTCGTCAATATACTTTGATAAAGTAGATACAGAAACTCCATATTGCTGCGCAATTTCCTTTTTTGTCACTTTAAGCATTTGTGAAGATCTGAATAAATAATCATTTGCTCCTGCAATTGCTGTTGGATTTGTAAAACGATAATTTTCTATTAAAGCTTGTTCACATAGCACAAACCACATTTGAAACAGCGGTACAATTAATGATGATAGCTTTCCATATTGTTCTAATAAAATTTCTGAGACCTGTACTGATCGTAAAAAGCTTGCTTCTACTTTATTTTTCTTATCAAATTCATGTCCAAGTGCATAAGCTAAAAATAATTTTTCAAAAGAGCCTAATTGTTCAATATTAATCCATTTCGGATGGGCGATAATTTCTTGCTTATGCGCTGTACCTTTCAGTAAAAATAAACCAAAAATGCGTTCACTCGTATAAGTGCTCTCTAATTTTTCAACAATAAAATCACGATCATGCTCCAATGCATCAAGTCCAAATTCATTTTCTTGTTGGCGCCAAGGTTCGAAGCCCTCTTTGTCTGGGTCTAGCTCTAGAAGCTGATCCCACGCACTTTTCGAAATCTCCTCATGTCCTGAGAAATAAGCAGCATGTGACAGCCAAAAGTAAAATCCTGCATCTCCTACATAGCCTCTCTTTTGCATGCTGCGCAACCATTTATAGGCTAATTCATATTGGCCGATTAAGGCTAAGGTAGCACCAAGTTTATAACGATGCTCCCAAGTATAGGGTTGAATTTTAACAAGAACATTTAACAGTTCTTGTAAATCATCTTCATTTTTTTCATAATACGCAATTACCGTTAAATTGCATAATGCATGTAGATTGCCCTTATTTTCACGTAGCACTGTATGCAAGAGAGCCTTTGCTTGCTCTTCTTCTCCAACATAAAAATAAGCGAGTGCTAGATTATTATAGGCTGACCAAAATGCTGGTCGATCTTCAATTAAATCTTCTAAAATAGTAATAGCTTCAGGAAAATCTCCCTTTTCCATACAACGACGAGCTTGCTCCTGACGATATAAATCCTCACCAGAGCCTTCAAGCTCTTCAAAATCATCTTGCTCAAAAGCGACAAACTCTAATATTTCTGCTGCTTCATCGGCATAAGCACCCTCAGGTTCTAGCTTTAAATATTCTTCTGCAAAGCGTTTTGCATCATGCATGATGCCTACACACCCTGATACTTCTGCCATGTAAAATATGATTTCTGGATTATCTGGATCAATTTGATAGGCGCGACGAAGTAGGTCATACGCTTCCTCAAAACGTTGACCTTCTAACTCTACTATGGCTAACTGCAAGATAATCATTGGATCGTCGGGACTTAAATCTACCGCACGCTGTAAATATTTATAGGCTTTATTCATTTGTCCACTGTTCATTGCTTGAATTGATTTCTTATAATAATAGTCGCCTGTTGGAATGAACGACACTATATTCGATTGAGTCTCATTTTGACGTTTCTTTTCCAATATATTTCCTCCGAAACAAGAAATAAGGAACGTATTCTACGTTCCTTTACACAGTAACTCCTATTATACCACACAATCAATAATATGCTGTTATTTCTCCTCGTGACGTTTTTCCAACACATGCAGAACATCATAAATGCTTACTTTTTGTTCTTGTAATAATACGAGTAGGTGATAAATTAAATCAGCTGCCTCCCATTTTACTTCCTCAGCATCTCGGTTTTTGGCACCAATGACCACCTCTGTTGCTTCTTCCCCAACCTTTTTACAGATTTTATCAATGCCCTTATCAAATAAATATGTAGTGTACGCTCCTTCTGGCATTTCCTGCTCTCGCTTTTCGATGACACGAGCAAGTTTAGAAACGATGTCCACAGAGCCTACCTTCTCTTTTTGCTGAATAACCTCAGTGAAGCAAGAAATTGTCCCATTATGACATGCTGGCCCTGTCGGTAGAACCTCCACTATTAAAGCATCTTGATCGCAATCCGCTTTGATTGAAACCACCTGTTGTGTATGGCCACTTGTTGCTCCCTTATGCCAAAGCTCTTGACGGGAACGAGAATAAAACCAAGTTTCCCCTGAGTCAATTGTTTTAGCTAATGACTCCTTATTCATATAAGCTACTGTTAATACCTCTTTTGTATTGGCATCTTGTACTACAGCTGTAACAAGACCTCTCTCATCAAATTGAATGTTCTCTATCATCTTACTGCCACTCCTTTTGCACGTAAGTATTCCTTTACTTGCGCTACACTTGTTTCTTTATAATGGAAGATAGAGGCTGCTAGTGCAGCATCTGCATCTACCTCTTGTGCTAATACTTCGTAAAAATGTTCGGCATGTCCCGCTCCACCACTAGCAATCACAGGGACTGTCACAGCTTCACGCACTGCTTTGGTTAAGGCTAAATCAAAGCCTGATTTTTCTCCATCTTGATTCATACTTGTTAATAAAATCTCACCAGCTCCTAAGCGTACAGCCTCTTTGGCCCACTCAATGGCTGACCAAGGGGTTTTGTTGCGACCACCATGTGTATAAACCATCCATGTGCTATCTTCCTCACTATAGCGAGCATCGATTGCTACAACAATGCATTGTGCGCCAAAGTAATCAGAGCCTTCCTGAATAAGGGCAGGTCTTTCCAGCGCGGATGTATTCACTGAAACTTTATCGGCACCTGCTCGTAAAATACGCTTCATATCATCCAACGTACGAATGCCTCCGCCAACAGTAAAGGGTATGGCAAGCGTAGCCGCTGTTTGACGAACGACATCTACCATCGTTTCTCGACCTTCATGTGATGCAGAAATATCTAAAAATACAAGCTCATCTGCTCCTTGTTCATCATAGAACTTCGCAAGCTCCACTGGATCTCCTGCATCTCGGATAGAGACAAATTGTATACCTTTTACAACACGACCTTCTTTCACATCAAGACATGGAATAATACGTTTTGTTAGCATGCCTTCACACCTTCCAACCATTGCTCTAATAAATAAACACCTAATTCCCCTGATTTTTCAGGGTGAAATTGCATACCAGTCACAGAACCATTCATCACAATACCAGGTACTTGAATGCCGAAGTAATCAGCATAGGCAACAAGCTCTGATTCTACGATATCTGTTGCATAAAAGGAGTGAACAAAATAGACATGCTTCGCTGATACTTCATTGTGTAACCATGCAGGACGATTTGTCACAATTAGTTCATTCCACCCCATATGTGGTACTCTGTATGCTCGGCCCTCTTGGCTACCACTAAAGCGTTTAATACACCCCTTGAAAAACCCTAGCCCTTTTGTTGGGGTTACTTCATCACTTTGCTCGAATAATAATTGCATACCTAGACAAATTCCTAAAAGTGGACGGTTTTCTCTTTGTGCCTTCTGTAAATATTGATCTAAGTTTGTTTCAGCTAAACGCTTTCTGGCATCAGGGAATGCACCCACCCCTGGTAATAAAAGTGCGTCAGCTGTATCTAATGCCTTCTCATCAGCAGTTATAATAACTTCACAGCCTAGCCTTTTTAATGCCTGCTCCACACTAAATAAATTACCCATTCCATAATCAATGACACCTATTTTCACGTCAACAGCCCCTTAGTCGATGGTACGCCTTTAACACGCGGGTCAATTTCCACTGCGGCATCAATCGCACGTGCTAATGCTTTGAAAATTGCCTCAATAATGTGATGTGTATTCTGTCCATAAGGTACAATTACATGAACATTCATCCTTGCCTCAAGGGCAAATTTCCATAAAAATTCATGCACTAATTCTGTATCAAACGTTCCTACTTTTTCTTTTAATGCTGGCACACGGTACTCTAGATGAGGTCGATTCGAGCAATCGACCACTACCTGAGCTAGTGCGTCATCCATCGGTACAAAGGCGTTACCATAGCGTTTTATGCCTTTCTTATCACCAAGTGCTTCTCGAACAGCCTGTCCTAATACAATACCAAGGTCCTCTGTTGTATGGTGATCATCAATATAAGTATCGCCATTTGCATGTATTGTGCCGTTAAATAGTCCATGCTTAATAAATAAGTCAAGCATATGGTCCATAAACCCCACGCCTGTTTGGATATCTGCCTTGCCTTCACCATCTAAATCAATTGCTACAGAAATTTGCGTTTCATTCGTTGTACGCTCTATCTTTGCATATCGTTTCTTTTCTGTCATCGTCCTATTCCTTCTCCCATCCACGTGATTCCACTGCACGAGCATGGCCCTCTAAGCCTTCCATACGCGCTAAACGTGCAATTTTTGGTGCATTGTCTCTCCAAGTTTTTTCACTATAGTAAACAATACTTGATTTTTTCACAAAATCATCAACATTTAAGCCACTTGCAAAACGAGCCGTACTATTAGTTGGAAGTACATGATTGGTCCCTGCAAAATAATCACCAACTGGCTCAGAACTATACCGACCTATAAAAATACCACCAGCATGTCTTATTTGCTCAGCTAACGCCTCCGCATTTTCCATCACAATTTCTAAATGCTCCGGTGCTAATGAATTAATGGCTTCCACTGCATCTGCCAACGTTTCAGCTACATAAATCACCCCAAATTTCTCTATGGAAGCACGAGCTACTTCTTGACGCGGTAAGTTCAGCAGCTGCTTCTCTACTTCCTCAGCCACTTTTTTGGCTAATTGCTCTGAGGTTGTGACAAGAATTGCACAAGCTAGTGGATCATGCTCTGCTTGAGATAAAAGGTCTGCAGCAATTTCATCAGGATAGGCTGTGTCATCAGCCAGCACAGCAATTTCACTCGGTCCCGCAATCATATCAATGGCTACTTCTCCAAATACCTCTCGTTTGGCAAGTGCCACATAAATATTTCCTGGACCTGTTATTTTATCGACTGGGGGAATTGTTTCCGTGCCATAGGCAAGTGCAGCTATTGCTTGTGCCCCACCAACTTTATAAATCTCATCAATCCCTAAAAGGTGAGCCGCCACAAGTACACCTGCTGGTAGTTTCCCATTTGGCCCTGCAGGTGAAGTAATAACAATACGTTTCACCCCTGCAACCTGCGCTGGTATTACATTCATCAAGACTGATGAAGGGTAGGCTGCTGTACCCCCTGGAACATATAGTCCTACTGCATCTAAAGCTGTTACCCGTTGGCCTAACCAAGAACCATCTCCCAGTTCTAGGTGATACCCTGAACGTATCTGTTGTTCATGATAAAAACGAATATTTTCTGCTGCTTCCGCTAAGTCCTTATATAGTTGAGGATCGAGTTCACTTACTGCTTCTTGTATTTCTTCTTCAGAGACACGTAAATTTTTAGGGACATAGCCATCCCATCGCTCAGTATAGGTGCGTAAAGCCGCATCTCCCTGTGTCTTAACATCCGAAAGCACTTGTCGTACAACTTTTATTTGTTCTTCATTTCCTCCTTCAAGTGGTCTTTTTAAGGAAATGCCTTTTTCAAGCTTTGTTATTTTCATAGGATTAATCCCCTTTAGTCCTTCATATGTAGCTACAAATGATTACTTTTTCTGCTCATTTACACATTTCTTTAACCGCCTCACAAGATCAATAATACGCTCACCTTTCATACGATAACTTACAGGGTTTGCAATTAATCGAGAAGAGACAGCAGTAATAAATTCATATTCTACTAAGCCGTTCTCTTTTAATGTACGACCTGTAGAAACAATATCGACAATTCGATCAGCTAAGCCAATCATTGGTGCTAATTCAATAGAACCGTTGAGCTCGATAATTTCCACTTGCTCTCCAATGCCTTTGTAGTACTTCATGGCAATATTCGGATATTTCGTAGCAATTCTAGGCGCAATCTCATTCATGGAGGTGTTTGGTAGGCCTGCAGAAGCGATATAGCAATTACTAATTTTCAAATCAAGTAATTCGTGCACTTCTCGCTGTTGCTCTAACAATACATCCTTACCAGCAATACCAATATCAGCAACACCATGTTCAACATAGACAGGAACATCCATTGGCTTTGATAAAATAAAGCGAATTTTTTCCTCTGGTATTTCAATCATTAATTTACGTGACATTTCTACTTCTTCAGGTAAATTAAAACCTGCCTCTAACAACATTTGATATGCCTCTTCAAAGATTCTTCCTTTGGGCATTGCAATCGTTAATTCATTCACCGCCAACTTCCTCCTGTCCAACTACCACCACTTCTGTAAAGTATGCTAAAAAGGCCGCCTCATCGACTAGACTACTACGTAACTGCAAAGTAGCTAATTTTCCTGCTGCTCGTAAATTTTTAACCTTTAGTAAAGCTTCCTCAAATTGTTCTTCTTCAAAAAGAACAACTGTTGCTTCCTGTCGTTTCACTGATTGCCCGTTTAATGTTTCTAATAAACGATCCACACGAATACTAAATCCTGTAGCACCAACCTTTGAACCAAAAACTTCTAACAAGCCATCATAACGACCACCATTTCCTAATAAAAAGCCACTTCCCACAGCAAATACTTCAAATAGCATACCCGTGTAATAACTCATATGACTCGAAAGTGTGAAATCGAAAGCTACATAATCAGCTAAATCAGCCATTTCAAGTAGTTGAGCAAGTTGTTGCATATATTCTAATGCATCATTTTTGCGGACATATTTTTCAATATCTCGTATATCTCTGACATTCATGGCTTCTTCAATAAATTGTAAGAGGGCATCGGATTTAGCTTTAGGCAGATGAAATGACTCTACTGCTTCTTCAAACCCTACGTAATTTCGTTGGACAAGCAATGTTCTAAGCGTTGTTTGCTGTTCGATACTCTCTGTGTAATCTTGTAAAATGCAATTTAATATACCAGCATGTCCAATTGTGATTTTAAACTCTTCCAATTTAAAATGCTTTAATAGCTCCATTGCTGTTACAATAACTTCTGCATCAGCAAAAACTGATTGATCACCTATTAACTCAATCCCCATTTGATCAAACTCAGCAGGCCTGCCTCCCTCTGCTTCCTGAGCTCGAAAAACGCTTGCAAAATAGGCAAGACGTAGTGGGATCATTTCCTTTAATAGTTTCGATGTAGCTACTCGAGCAATCGGTGTAGTCATGTCAGGTCGCAGCACTAACGTATTTCCTTGGCTATCCACTAGCTTAAATAAATGAGCATCAGCAATCGCTGAAGCCTTCCCCACTGTATCGAAATACTCCACCGCAGGCGTTTTAATAAACTCATAACCCCTTTTATATAAAAAGTCTCTGCCCGCATGTCTAACTGCTTCAACTTTCTCATAGATTTGCGGGAATGTATCGCGCATTCCAAGTGGCTTTTCAAACATTTTTATCGACGACATATGGACACTTCCTCACATTTCACTTTAATTCACTAGAGTATTAGAGAATTAGATTATGAAAGAATTTTAACTTATTTCATTAATACAGTCAACGATATCCTTATTAATTATCGAAATCTTTAAATACTTATTATTCTGTTAATTATACACATTGAATTGCAAAGACTTCCAAAAAAAGCATGACTCATTTTACTTATAATTTGACAAAATACTTTAGTGACAATGAGAATATGTCTAAATTGTGACAAACCAATTTTTAATCACTTTAAGTATTCGCTAAAAATTGATAATGATTCTCTCTTAACAAATCATTGATAAAAATAAAGAGTTTTCAATAGAGTATTCTCAATATCGAAATCCAATAATTATATCTATATAATTATTTTTAGCCAATCACTTAAAATGATTCTCAATCTCATTATCATCAATAATACTTTTATATCAATACATTTATTGATTATTACTCTCATTCTATTTTACTTTTTACATTTCAAAAAACTTAATATAGAATAGCATTAATAACAAAAAGAACCACATACACTACGCATTGGAGGGATTTATTATGGCATGTCCATTCGTACAAATTAGTGAGCAAATGATCGTTAGTATTTGTAAAGGCGAGTTTTATCCTGGTGACAAGGTAACACTTCACACAATTGAAGACATTGATGGGACTGCAATTAAATCAACTTTTGTTGAAACAACTTGCTTAGGTGATCATGACACTTGTGAATTCAAATCAGATTATGACGCAGCTCATGCTTAAACAGTAAAAGCTACTCCAAAAACTAGTGTTTTTGGGAGTAGCTTTTTATGCAAAAAACTCACGAAGTATATCACTATACTACGTGAGTTTTTATTATTTCTTTGGTGTACACCACTCTACAGCCTCATTACGTTTGCGCTCAGCCATTTGTTCAGCAGTATATATTATTCGCATTGGATTACCCCCTGCTAAACAGCCTGCTGGCACATCCTTATGTACAAGAGTGGCAGCTGAAACAATGGCACCATCACCAATTGTTACACCTGGTAAAATAGTTGTATTTGCCCCTATCATTACTTCTTTTCCGATATGAACATCACCTAAGCGATATTCCTCTATTAAATATTCATGCGCTAAAATGGTTGTATTAAAACCAATCACAGTATTGTCTCCAATGAAAATACGTTCAGGAAACATGGTATCTGGCATGACCATTAAGGCTAATGACGTTTGCTTACCAATAGTCATGTTTAAAAAAGTACGATATAGCCAGTTTTTCACACGTAAAAATGGTGTGAAGCGTCCAACTTGAATGACAATGAAACACTTCATCACCTTCCAAAAGGACACCGTGTCATAGATATTCCAAAGTGAATTGGCTCCTTCGACACGGTAACGTTCTGTCTTACGCGCCATCTACCTTACCCCTCTTTCACAATATCAAATAAATCTGACATATGCTGCAACATATATTCTGGTTGATACTGCTGTAAGTAAGCCTCTCCCTTAATTGCCCAAGCAACACCCGCTGCTCTTACACCAGCACGATGTCCAGCTTCAATATCGTGCGAATTATCACCAATCATAATCGCATAGTCTTTTTCTATCCCTAATCGTTCCAACGCAAGCAATACTGGCTCTGGATCAGGCTTCACATTGTTCACATCATCTGTACCAATACGCACATCAAATAGATGCGTTGCACCAAGAATAGCAAGTCCACGATCGATGGTCTCATTACGTTTCGTCGAAACAATAGCCAATTTTATACCTTGAGCTTTTAACTGCTCTAGAGTTGACACAACATCAGGATATTGGCTGACTAGGTCATCATGGTGTGCAATATTCCAAGCGCGATACATCTCTATCAAATCGTCTTCTTCACCTGGTGCAATGTCATTAAATGTCTGTTTCAATGATGGACCAATGAATTTCAGGCAATCTTTTGGCGAATATTGCCCGGGAAATCGCTCATTTAATACATGCATAAATGTTTGAATGATTAAATCATTTGTATTTAGTAAAGTCCCATCGAAATCAAATAGTAGTGCCTTAACAGCCATCTTTTACAACCCCTTATTTATTATCCAAGTATTTTACGGCTGGTTTCACCTTTATTCTACGATAAATAATTGCACCTAGACCAACTACAATACCGATAATGGATACAACCTGTGCTGAACGTAAATCTCCCACTAAGTAAAGGCTATCTGTGCGCATTCCTTCGATATAGAAACGACCAATTGAATACCAAATTAAATAGCTAAAGAATATTTCTCCACGATGTAAGTTCACTTTACGCAAAACTAATAGAATAATAAGCCCAATTAGGTTCCAAATCGATTCATATAAAAAAGTGGGATGAACATATGAACCTAATTCTTCAATATACATTTGATTAATAATCCAGTCTGGTAGCATTAGGTTTTCTAAAAATGCTTTCGATACCTCGCCACCATAGGCCTCTTGGTTCATAAAGTTGCCCCATCGACCAATAATCTGCCCGATTAAAATACTAGGTGCTGCAATATCTGCTACTCGTAAAAAGCTTACATTTTTTATACGAGTATATATGTAAGCTGTGACAAATGCCCCGATGAGTGCACCATGGATGGCAATACCACCATTCCATATCTCTATGATTTTGCCTGGATTTTCGCTATAGTAATCCCATCGCATTGACACATAGTAAATACGTGCACAGATAATGGATATAGGAACTGCCCATAATAATAAATCTGCAAGAAAGTCTTCAGGCAGACCTCGCTTAACGGCTTCTCTTTGCCCAACAATATAGGCTAAAATGATTCCCGACACAATTAGCAATCCATACCAACGAACTGGAATTGGTCCTAAATGAAAGGCAATCGGGTCAATTTGCAATAGTAATAAATCCATCTTCTACTCCTCTCAATATGTCATGAACAATGTTGTTCGCTTTTTAATCGTCTAACACATCATTTGATGAAATCACTTCATCTAAACGTCTTGAAAATTCCTCTGCCGCATTGACGCCCATTTTCTTTAAACGATAGTTCATCGCTGCCACTTCAATAATAACGGAGACATTGCGTCCAGGTCTTACTGGAATTGTTAGTTTTGTTAGTTCCGTGTCAATTATTTTCATTTTTTCTTCTTCTAAGCCCAATCGATCATAAACTTTTTGTGGATCCCATATTTCGAGCTCAATAATGAGGGTAATACGTTTATAGGGGCGTACTGCACTTGCACCAAAGAGTGTCATAATGTCAATAATGCCAATGCCTCGTATTTCCAATAAGTGCTCTAACAAAGGTGGAGGGCTTCCAATTAATAGGTTTTCTGATTCTTGACGAATTTCAACACAATCATCAGCAACTAAACGATGACCCTTTTTTACAAGCTCAAGTGCTGTTTCACTTTTACCTACGCCGCTTTTACCGATTATAAGCACTCCAATGCCATACACATCAACAAGTACTCCGTGTGCTGCTGTCATTGGAGCTAAGCGCCCCTCTAAGTAGTTCGTCAATCTACTCGAAAATTTGGTTGTTGTCATATGTGTTTTAAACACAGGTACATGCTTCTCGTTTGAGGCCTGAATAAGCTCCTCTGGTACTTCTAAATCTCTAGAAATAATAATAGCAGGTGTATCCTGTGAACAAAGTAAACGCATACGCTCAAGCTTAACATCCGCTGGGAGCATTTCAAAAAAGGAAAGTTCAGTCTTGCCAAGCAATTGTACACGATTTGCTGGATAATGAGTAAAGTATCCTGCCATCTCAAGCCCTGGTCTTGAGATATCACTTGTCACAATTGTCCTGCCTATTCCTTCTTCACCAGCTAATAACTCTAATTTAAATTTCTCCATAACATCTCTTGTTAATACTACGACCAATGAAAAAGCCTCCAATCAATGGATAAGGTTCATCTTATTTTAGCATGTCTATGTGTAAAAGAAATGTATTTACTCTCAATACAGCGTTTACTTGCACTAAAAAAACTAGCGGCTCTCCAGCCCGCTAGTTTTTAAAAAGCAATTATTTTTGAGTTGCTAACCATTTAGCAACAGCTTCAGCATCTGCACCTTTTACTAATCCTGCAGGCATGCCGTTTTTACCATTATTTATAATATCTAAAATTTCCGATTCAGACAAACGTGAACCTACATCATTTAATGCTGGACCATTTGCACCTTGTAGCTCGCCACCATGACAAGTAACACAAGATTTCATCGCTATTGCTTCGCCATCTGGCTCTGTAGCAGTTTCATTACCATTATTAGATGCAGTTTTATCTCCGCCGCCACATGCTGCTAAGAAGATTGCTGATCCGAACACTAATGTTAACATTGCTTTTTTCATTAGTACCCCTCCTCATAATAAATACCTTACGCCGCCATTATACCAAAATTATGCACGTTTGAAACCTTCTCCTAATACCTCATATGCATCAGAAACGATAACAAACGCTGATGGGTCAACGCTTTTAATGAGTTGTTTCAGCTTTGTGAATTCTGTTTGATAAACAACAACCATTAGAACTGGTCGTGCTTCTCCTGTATACCCTCCAATTGCTGGTAACTTCGTTACACCTCGATTAATTTCAGCATAAATGGCTTCCCTTACCTCATCTTGTTTCAATGTAATGATATAGACCATTTTAGACTGACTAAAACCTAGCTGAATAATATCAATCGTTTTTGTGGTAACATAAAGTCCAATCAGAGCATACAAACCTTTTTCTAAGTCAAAAACAATTGCTGCACTAATTGCGATAACGCCATCTATTAACAGCACACTTGTTCCAAGCGACAATCCTGTAAACTTCGTAATGATTTGCGCCAGTAAATCAGTGCCACCAGTTGAAGCATTCCCCTTAAAGACCAGTCCTATTCCTAGGCCAACAACAATTCCACCAAAAAGAGCACCCAATAAAGGATTATCAGTCCAAGGCTCCCAGCTATTTGTTAATAAGACGATAAAAGGTAATGTAATTGTCCCAATAAAGGATTTTATTCCAAATTTTTTGCCCAATAATAAAACACCAGCAATAAAAAGCGGAATGTTAAATGCATACTGAACAATTCCCGGATTCCAACCAAATAAACCATGCAAAATCGTACTTATTCCACTTACCCCACCTGAAGCGACTTGATTTGGTAATAAAAAGACATTAAAACCAATAGCAATTATTGCCGCTCCTACAATGACATACACATACTCCACAATGCTATCTCTCACATCATGTTTCATTTCCCCACGCCCACTTCAACTATCAGAATTTTTTAAAGACGAGATGATTATAGCAAATACTTTTAGCATTGAGAACTTCATCATGATGAAGGGATACTAGATTGAGGAAGGTATAAAATAAGCTATCTTACAGTATTCAATAAGATAGCTTTTGTTGATTTGGTTTAAAATGATTTTTCTGCCCATTCGATGGCTTCATAATATAAAAGATCAATGTCAACTAACTGTATATTCAACTGTACAGCTAGCTCTTCTAATCGCGGCCAATCAAGTTTACTTAACGCAATACTAAACTCCAAATATGGGGTCATTTCCGTTTCAAAGCCTAAAATAGTATTCGTAATAGCCTCTGAGAATGGTAGCTGCTGTAAAATAACATTCATCGGTCTTTGAAGTAATGTGTCAATTAGAGAAAACATGCCGACTAAAAAATATTCTGAGAAATTCTTTTTATAAGCAAGCTTAGCTAGTTTTTCACAAACCTTAGCTCGGAATAAAGACGTACACATCACTTCTTTAAAAAGATCAGAATCAGCATCAATATCAATTTCACGCATGGCCAATAAATAAATCCATTTTCGTAAATTGGATACGCCCAATAACACAATCGCTTGCTTGATGGAGCGCACTTTAGATTTAGAACGTTTAGATGAGTTATTAATCATTTGCAATAATTTATATGTCAATGAAATATCACGTTCAATATTTTCCGCTAACAAATGAATATTTGGTTCTTCCTCTTTTAGTAAAGAGATAATGTGAATATATTGAATCGCATTTGCTGGAATGTCTGTTGCTCGTATTATTTGCGGTTGTTCAAAAAAATAACCTTGAAATAACACATAGCCTGAGGATTTAGCGACTTCAAATTGATGACGCGTCTCTACCTTTTCAGCGAGCAATTGAATATGTGGAAATTTCTCCTTAACTTTATTTTCGATTTCCATTCTTTTTACGATGGAAGAAGCTAAAAAATCCACCTTAATATAATCAATTTGTTCAAATAATTCATCATAAACTTCCACCTGATCATCCATCATAAAATCATCCAAGGCAATTTGAAACCCCTGTTTTTTTAGCTCAATTACACGCTCCACTAATTGAGCGGTAAGTGGAACATCCTCTAATATCTCAATCACTACCTGTGAGGGATTTAAAAATTCATGGATAGAGCTCATCAATAAGTTTTCAGTAAAATTAACAAAACCAGGCTTACCTTTCGTTACCTCTTCAAAACCAATTGAAAGAAATGAGTTCACAAGTACATCAATCGTTGCTGCATCTGAATCGACCATTGGAAAGGCATTTACATTTTTGCTACGGTATAACAATTCATATGCAACGACTTGCTCATGAAGATTAAATATAGGCTGTCTGCCAATGAATACTTCCATTCCATTGTCCCCCATTTCTCCATTTTCTAGTAATTTATAGTATAACATTTTTTACGACCTGATGCTTATACTTCAAGCTAACATGCCAACTTTGCTTTTTCAGCAAATAATAAAGAAAGGACAGTCCCCGTGATGATGAATCACTTAAGGACTGTCCATATTATTTACCGACTTTGGATTTAATTGCACCGATCACTGCAGGCACAACTGATATAAAGATAATCAAAATCAATACAACAGAGAAGTTATCTTTAATAATTGGAATATTCCCAAAGAAGTAACCTAATAACGTACAACTGAATACCCATAAAATTGCACCAAAAATATTATAAAATAAGAAATAACTATATTTCATTTTACTTGCACCCGCCACAAACGGGATAAATGTACGAATAAATGGCATGAAACGTGCGATTACGATCGTTTTCCCACCATGTGTATTAAAGAATTTTTCAGCTGCTTCCATACGCTCTTTCTTAACAACTCTACCGAGGAGGCTCTTTGGCGGAATAGATGTCCCTACCTTATGTCCAATATGATAGTTCATCGTATCTCCCAAAATAGCTGCAGCTAAAAATACAGGGATTAAAATCCACATATCGAATGCACCCATTGCCGCAGCTAATGTTCCACTTGCAAATAACAAGGAATCACCAGGTAAGAATGGGAAAATAACAACCCCTGTTTCTACAAAAACAATCGCAAATAAAATAAGATAGCTCCAATTGCCAAAATCACGAATAATTTCTTCTAAATGCACATCGATATGCACAATAAAACTTATTAACTCCTTAATGAGTTCTAACATGTTTTTGTATGCTCTCTTTCAATAGTATTTTTACCTAAAAGCTTTGACGTGGCTTCACCTCAAAGGGTTCCAGTTTTGTACGTCTTTTTACATTACTTCCTCACTATATGACAAGCTCTTGAAAAGTATGTAGAAGATTTCACAAGTTTGATTTTATCACTTACAGACATCTACTCTCAACTGATTTTACTATTATACGAATAATGTACAAAAAAAGAGCTACCATTTTTCAATAGTAGCTTTTCTCGTTTAAACTTTTTCTTTTAATGAGCGTCTTAATATTTTTCCTGTTGTGTTTTTTGGTAGTTCATCCAGTATTTCAATTACTTTCGGAACCTTATACTTCACCATATGTTTAGCACAATAGGATAGTAGATCGTCTGTTGTAGTAGCAGCTACTTCTTTCAACACAACGTAGGCATGTACAGCTTCCCCTAAGTTAGGGTCTGGGAAGCCTACCACCGCTGCCTCTACAATATTATTATGGGCAAACAGCACTTCCTCCACTTCCCGAGGATAAACATTAAAGCCCCCTACAATAATCATATCCTTTTTGCGGTCAACAATGTAAAAATACCCTTCTTCATCTACCTTTGCTAAATCTCCTGTATAGAGCCAGCCGTCACGAATCGCCATAGCCGTTTCTTCAGGCATTTTATAGTATCCCTTCATCACGTTTGGACCACGTACAATTAGCTCTCCAACTTCGCCCACAGGAACTTCCTGACCATTTACATCAACAACTCTATTCTCGACATTGCTAATGGATGTTCCAATAGAGCCAGCTTTACGATCACGATCTAATGGGTTAAAACATGTCACAGGCGAAGCTTCGGATAAGCCATAGCCCTCTGACACACGCACATTAAATTTCTGTTCGAAATTATGTAATAGTGCAACAGGCAAGGAGGCACCACCTGAAATAGCTAAACGAATTGTCGAGAAATCTTCAGGATTGCCCTCAGGTAATTGGTACAAGAAATTATACATAGTAGGAACACCAGCAAATACCGTTGCTTTTTGCTCTCGTGCTAAAGCGAAAATTTCGCTAGGGCTAAAGCGTGGTGCAAGTAAAACTGTTGCCCCACTTAATAAAGGCGCATTCACCACTACCGTTAAGGCAAATACATGGAATACAGGTAGTGTCGCAATAACACGGTCCTCTGCATTAATGCCTAAATAATGCGCAACATCACGTGCATTTGAGTACACATTGCCATGTGTCAGCATGGCCCCCTTTGGACTACCTGTAGTTCCTGAAGTATATAAAATAATAGCATTGTCATCCTCTGCAACTTCAACAGGTTGTAAAGATTGAGTGGTTTTGGCGATTACATGTGTAAATAAATGTGTTTTTTCTTGTGCTTGTGGTGATAAAGCTGCCACTTTTTCCGCTATATCTGGTGTGGTTTCACAAACTATAAATGTTTTTACCTGTGGAAATGCTTGTACACCTTTTTCAACCAAGGGTAGCAACATATCCAGAGCAATGACTGCTTTTACATCTCCATTATGCAAAATGTAAGAAATTTCATCCGGTGTATAGATTGGATTAACAGGTATTGCTGTTGCCCCTAAGCGCATTGTTGCATAGAGAGCGATTAAGTAGTGTGGCGTGTTGCCGAGTAAAAACGCCACATGATCCCCTTTTTCAACGCCTAAATCTTGTAATCCCTTTGCAAAGCGGCCAACTGTATGCTCAAATTCCCCGTAAGTCGTATCTTTCCCCATAAAATGATACGCCACTTTTTCAGGTTGTTCTGCTGCCTGTTGACGAACACGTGAAACTAAATTCAATTACACCATCCCCTTATCGTATAAAATGAATCGTTATTCAGTAATATTATATAAGAAATATATCTAAAAAACAATGAGTCTTTTTATCTCATGTCATAAATTACGTTAAATAATTCATTTTTTTCTCTTTTAAACCATTACTTCATGAGCGAATATGGGAGATATAGCGCCATCGAATTAAATAAAAATAAACCACTTGTATTAATACAAAAAAGCCAAAAGCAAAGAATACTTCTTTTACAATCGATATATTCGCAATGTCCCTTAAAATACCTTGAACCATTAGAAAAGCAAAGGCACTATGCATCATCGCAACACCCCAAGGTAAAAAGAATTGGGGAAACAAATGGCGATTAACTAGCTTTTTTAACTCTGTATCTGTTAAACCCATACGTTTTAATACATCAAATTTACGCTTTTCACGTTCGAGGGATGTATGCAATTTAAAATAGATAAAGCTACCAGCCGCAAGTAAAAATACAGTGGCTACTAAAACGCCCACTAATGTAAATAATGAGTAGGTAGCTAGTATATAAGAATAATTTAATCCTGCATTTTCAAAGTAAAAAGGGCTAAACTTATCCTTTTTAATAAAATATAAATTGGATTCTAGATGATCGATATCCTTACCAATATCCTTCGTTTCCATCCATTGAGGAATAACAAATGTAAATAGATGATAGCTTGGTTGAATAATGTCTTGATCGGAAATCGGATGAATAAGCTTCGCGAAGTCTTCATCACTAATGACAATCGAATTGACACTGACAATCGAGCCTGGAAACACTATTTTTGGATAGACACTATCAATAGTGAGCGTTATATTGTTTTCTTCTAAAACAGTATGCACAACTCGATCTTTTAATTTTTTTAGGGAATCCTCCGAATAAGGAATGAATACTGCCTCACCTGCTTCCAGATTCAATAATGGATAACTGTAGGAAGAAAGCAGTACATTCATATCGGACTCTCGAAAAACCTCCACTTCATTTCGAGTGAAAGAGGAGGTTTGCTTCACAACAATAAAACGGGATAGCTGATACGATAAACCTTTCTCCTCTAATTGCAGCCTTAAAGAATTGATATGCTCCCGTTCATATGGATTATCGACATCCCCTTTATAAACCAGCCCGAGTGGATTTAATCGATCATATTGCGTTGTATAGGAGGACATTGTTGCTAAAACACCAACAGATAAAAATGCAAGTGTCGATACCATCGTCACAACGAAAAACATTTTCACGTTATCCATCATTATATGCGTTTGTTCTGCTAGCGATAGTAGACGGTAGCGTTGCCAATGATATTTGCGTTTCCCACGTGCTAAATCTAAAAAACAAGGTACAGAATCACTGAAAAAATAATAGGTGCCAAATGTTGCGGAAAATGGTATTAACAGCGTTAGCCCAATTAGTGATGTATGTCCGACAACAAACGCGAGAATATACGTCGTTACAATTAAAGCAATACCATAGAAAGCTCGTATTTTGGAATACGTTGTTAAGCTATTTAAATAATCACTGCCTTTTATAAGATCTCGTAATTTTCTCTCTCGTGTAAAATACACACTAATAAAGGAAATGACGAAAAATGCACTTGTGAAAACACCAATCGTTAATAAAAATGGCTCCCATGAAATATAGAGTGGTAAATCTTCTAAATGTAAAATTTCCCGAACAATCATAAAAAAGAATTTTGAAAAGGAGAAACCAAAGACAATCCCTACAATAATGGAGCCTGTTCCAATAATCATTGTCTCTAAAAAGACAAGTTTATTCATCTGACGTTTTTCCATTCCCAAGTGCAATAAAATAGCAAATTCATGTGATCTGGCCTCTAAAAAGGCACTCATGGAATAATATAAAAAGAATAATGTAAACAGGACGAGAACAATTTCAGCCCCCACCATCCCAATGAGAGACATCTCCCCTAATATCCCACGTTCAATATCAGGGTGAAACATCAGCATGGAATAGATAAAAAATACAGCCACAGAAAAAAAGCTTGCCATGAAAAAGGCGCCATATATCCGGCTGTTCCGCACGACATTACGGTAAGCGAATTGTCGAAAGGTCACCTACTTGCCCTCCTCCTAGTAAGCTCAAAACATTTAAAATACGTTGGAAAAACATCTGACGGCGGTCATCTCGATAAATTTCATTAAAAAATTCACCATCTTTAATGAATAACACTCGATCACAATAACTTGCTGCAATTGGATCATGCGTGACCATCACGATTGTCGTTTGTTTATCCTGATTCACTTTTGTCAATAGTTCAAGCACATCACGTGAAGAATTTGAATCTAAATTACCTGTAGGTTCGTCCGCTAAAATGAGACTAGGATTATGAATAAGCGCACGACCAATTGCTGTTCTTTGTGCCTGTCCCCCAGATATTTCATTTGGACGTTTATGAAGGAAGGAAGTTAAATCTAGCTTTTCTACAATACTTGCCAGACGCTCCTCCATTACCTCTAGCGGCTGTTGATCTAACGTTAAGGGCAACACGATATTTTCCTCGACCGTCAGCATATGCAAAAGATTGAAATCCTGAAACACAAAGCCAAGCTGTCTTCTTCTAAAATAGGCAAGCTCTGTTGCATTCAACTTATGTGGATTCATTCCATCTAAAATGATTTCTCCACTAGTTGGTTCATCAATGGTCGAAATAATATTCAACAATGTCGTTTTACCGCTTCCTGAGGGCCCCATAACAGCTAAAAACTCGCCTTCTTCCACGTCAAAGCTCAATTGATTTAATGCACGATGCGTTACTTTACCTTCGTACACTTTTGTCACATCTTTAATTTGTAAAATAGGCATACTTCATTCACCTTATTTCTTCATTAATTCTAAGGATTGAGGTAAAAGCCACTGTAAAACGACCTCAAAACCAATGTGAAAATGAGGCTCTGTTAAAGCCAGTATTGACTCTTCCTCTACTAAACTAAAGCAATGCTCTCCAATAATTACATCCCAAGCATCCATTTCTCCCTCTACGATTTCCCCACATACAGTATAATACCCACTATACATAATCTGTTGACCGTCTACAGGAAAAGCATTCAATAATGTTGGTTGCTGTAAGTTTAACCCAAGGCTCTTTGAAAAATGCAGTAGTTCTTCATCTAACTTTTCATTTGCCAGGATAAAATTTTGATAGGCTAATGGATCTCCCGCTTGCAGATGTGTCATATAAAGCGCATTTGTTTTCTCCTTATCAATTGTTAGTTTCCAATCTAATATACGTACCTCTACCATCCTAGTGCCCCCTAATTTGTAAATGTTACTGTCACAATCGTCCCTTTTCCTACCTCTGATGTAATAGCCAGCTCATGCCCTAGCTTTTCACAGATTTCTTTGGCTAAATAAAGGCCCATTCCAGTTGATTCACCTGTTTTCCGCCCATTTTCGCCAGTAAAAAAGGCTTTCGTAACACGAGAAAGATCGGAAGCTGGAATCCCAATACCCTCATCACAAATCGCAAGTTGTACATAGTCATCCTTTTCAATGGCAGAAATAACAATTTTTTTATTGGCTTCAAACGTGTATTTCACTGCATTGGTGATAAATTGTCCAAGAATGAAACGAAGCCATTTTGAATCACTGGCAACAATTAGATCGTCGTCAATATGAATTTCCGGGAAAACTCTTTTCGTAATAAATAAACGTTTATTTTCATTAACAGTTGCAGTTACAATACCTTTTAGCGCAACTCGCTCTACTTGCATATCATCCTCAAAATTTTCTAGGCGTGCATTAACAAGTACCATGTCCAACCCTCTACGCAAGCGATCGATTTCCTCCTGAACATTCCTTTTATCAAGAGGTCGGTCATCTTGTAATAATAATTCAATCACTGAAATAGGTGTTTTCATTTGATGGACCCACTGGTTCATAAATTGATCATGCCTTTTTTGACTTGCATATAAAGCATGCAGCTCATGTTGATAAAGTCGATACAATTCATGCATATACTTCTCGGTTTGTATAGCTTCTGGCGTTTTTGCATTTTTTTGTAGCACATCCTCCATTGCTGATGGAAGCTGAGTTATCTTCAATAAGTAGCGTTGCCGCATTAAATAGCGGACAAGTAAAAAGGATGCTAATAGCACAAGGCTAATACAAAAGGAATAAATAGCCGTATCAATATTTCGAAAACCGTCGAGTGCATAGATAACCATGATGAAGCCAACTAATAAGAGCTGGAACACAATAAATGATGCATAATCACGTAAAAAAAGCTTCCAGCCCACTATAGCTCACCTGCACTTAATATGAATCGATAGCCTGCACCACGTACCGTTTCGATTGTTGACGATATATGATAATCCGCTAACTTTTTTCGAACTCGGGTCATATTCACATTCAAAGTGTTTTCATCGACAAATGCTTGATCGTCCCAAAGCTCCTCTAACAATTGCTCACGCGAAACTACTTTCGGTGCATTGCCCATCAGTAGCTCTAAGATGATACATTCTTTTTTCTGAAGCGGAATTTCTAAATCATTTTTATGTAGCTCCATTCTTTCTAAATGAAGTACAAGCTGTCCTTGCTTGATTGTCCGTTCTTCTTGCCTTGCTGCATATTCACCATATGTACGGCGTAGATGACTACGGATTTTAGCCAACACAATTTCGTAGTTAAAAGGCTTTGTAATAAAATCGTCGCCCCCATTTTCAAGTGCAAAGATTTGGTCCATTTCTCCTGAGCGTGCAGAAATGAAAATTATTGGACATGTTGTATGCTGACGTAGCTGGCGACACCAATAATAGCCATCGTAAGCGGGTAAATTTATATCAAGCAGCACCATATGTGGATTAAATGCTGTAAATTCTTCTATAAGATGATCAAATTCTTGAATTGTTGCAACTTCGTATTGATATTTTCTAAGCGTTTCCGCTAGTAATGATGCAATCTTGACATCATCTTCAACTATGAATATTCGATGCTTTTCCATATCAACACTCCTTTCTTTCTATATTGTATCAAAAAAAGGTTCGACGACATAATTGTCAGCGAACCTTTAGGCTAAAACATTACATGAAACCGTATTTTCCTTAATAAATTAATTGTAAAAAGTCCTCAGTTGAAATTCCACCAAAATATGTAGGGATATCAATGTCTGCTAATGCCTTAGCAATTGCAGCTCTGTCATAGTTTGTCCCAACTAAGCGCTGTTCTATATCAGCCATATCACCGACACCAAAGAAATCTCCAAAAATATGCACTTCTTCCATCACACCATGATTTACTTCTAGGCGAATATCAATGCCTCCTGTTGGGAATCGGTGTGTTTTTTGAATATTAAAGCGAGGTGATTTCCCAAAATTCCACTCCCAAGTTTGATAGCGTTCCTCTGATAGCTTGTGGATATTTGCCCAATCATCTTCGGTTAGCTCATAATAACGAATATTTTCTTCCCCGCCAAAAATGGATTTTAAAATTTCAAGACGGAATTCCTCAACTGTCATTTGCTCTTTTAAAAACTCTGAAATGTTTGCTACTCGTGAGCGAATTGATTTAATACCTTTTGATTCGATTTTATCCTTTTTGACCTTTAAGGCTGAGACAACCGCATCGATTTCTGTATCAAACATCAATGTACCATGGCTGAACATACGTCCTTTTGTAGAGAACTGAGCATTTCCTGAAACTTTACGTCCCTCTGCTAGTATATCATTACGTCCTGAGAGCTCTGCATTCACACCCATTTTTGCTAGAGCGTCAACAACTGGTTGCGTGAATTTTTTATAGTTCATAAAGCTATCGCCATCATCATTTGTAATAAAGCTGAAGTTAAGATTGCCTAAATCATGATAAACAGCACCACCACCTGAAAGACGGCGCACAACAATAATGCCATTGTCCTCTACATAGTCTGTATTGATTTCTTCAATCGTATTTTGGTTTTTACCGATGATGATAGACGGTTGATTAATATAGAAAAGGAGCACTGGCTCTTTCTCAACGTCCATTGTTTTTAACAAATACTCCTCAATAGCAAGATTAATACGTGGATCATGGATCCCTTTATTATCAACGAAAATCATAGTTCACGTTTCCTCCTTCACAAAATATCCATATTTATTTTACCGTAAATTAGGCATTTTGTGTTGACGAAAAGCATCTGTTATAATACACTAGAAAATATCAAAACAGTAATAGTACAGATGAACTTAAAGGAGGAGTCCACAATGTTAGAAAACGTAGTTGAATTTTTCAAGAATTTACCTGCTAAGCAATGTACTGAGTGCGGTGAAAAAATGGAAGAACAAAGCGAATGCTACAGCAACACTTGTGAAAAATGTAACCACCTATAAGCATTTGCCTATTCTGATATAGTCATATACGTGCCCCACACGTAGCAATCATGACACCCTTCATCATATTTTGATGAACCCTTAATTAAATCTCTTACACTTACAAAAAACAACAGCTGATACGCTCATATCAGCTGTTGTTTTTATGCTTTTGAAAAAGACAATCACTAGCAGAGAAATACCTTTTGGCAAGGGAAGGGGGATTTCCGTTCTGCCAGCGTCCAGAGGGAGCAGCTCACCTACTTAAAAACAAATGATCGCAATGGAAATCCATACTTTTTTTCATAAAATTTCTATAGATAACTTCGTTTTTATTTATGTCATTTGAGGCTGAAGAATTATTACATAACCCCTATGAACAACAAAGCACTCACCGTACATTAGGTGAGTGCTTCATGATTAGTTTTCTTCAGCTACTTTAGAGTAACGTTTATTGTGCAGTAGCATAAAGTAACCAAATGTGATCGCTAAGAATGCTACTAAGAAGCCAGCTAGAACTCCATAGTTTTGCATTAAGAATGACGTATCACCAGTAGAAATACTTGATTTAAATGCTTGAACTGTATATGTCATCGGTAATAGCTTGTTAAATACTTGTAATGGTGAAGGTATTAATTCTAATGGGAATGTACCTGCACTTGTTGTTAATTGTAAAATTAGTACAACAATTGCCATGAAACGACCAGGGTCACCAAAGATCGAAACAAGCATTTGGATTAAGGCTAAAAATACATAGCTTGTTAATAAGGCTGTTAAAATAAAGTAGCCCATGTTATTCACTTCGAGGCCTAGACCCCATTTGACAATAACTACTGTTAGTAATGTTTGCACTAAACCTACTACTGCTAGTACAGTCACTTTACTTGTAAACCAAGATGCCCCGTTTTTAGGACGAATAGCAGGTTCAACAAGTGGGAACACAATTGAAATTAATAATGCACCTACGAATAAACCTAGAGAAATAAAGTACGGTGCAAAACCTGTACCATAGTTAGGAACATGGTTTACAGACTCTTTTTCAACTTCAACTGGACTACCTACCATATCATACGTGTCTTGATTTGCTTTAACTTCATTTGCTTTTTCACTAGCCTCACCTAATTTACCAGATAAAGTAGCTGTACCATCTGCAAGCTCCGTCGAACCATCTGCAAGTGTTGCAGATCCTTGTGCTAGCTCACCAGATTTTGAAGCAAGTGTTGAAGTACCTTGATTTAATGTTGTTGTACCATTCGCTAATTCATTTAAACCAGATGCTAATGTTTTTGAACCTGTTACAGCTGTATTCACACCTGCATGTAGTTCACCTAATTTTGCAGCTAATGTAGCATTACCTGCTTGTAGACCTTTTGCACCTTCCAATAAAGCATTACTTTTAGCTGTTAATGCATTCGCACCAGCTAGCACTTCTGCTTGACCTGCTGCAATTTGAGTTGCCCCAGAGCTTACTTGATTGGCACCAGCTTGTAATTTTTCTGTACCAGCTGATAAGGATGTTAAACCGTTATGCACACTAGCACTACCTGCCTGTAGTTCCGCTAATGTTTGTTTCAACGCTGCTGCTTGCTCTTCAGGCATTGAAGCCATCATCGTTTGTAATTGATTTGATAGAGCTGTAATGCCTGCCTCTACTTTTGCAGATCCCGCTGTTAATTGAGTTGCCGCACCATTCAATGCACCGGCATTCTCAGCAATAGATGCTGCACCTGCACTAATTTGCTGTTGTTTGTCGTTTAAAGTGTTTAAACCAGCACCAACTTTTGCAACACCTTGTGTATATTGTGATAACCCCTGTTCAAGGCTCGTTGCTCCATTTGCAGCTTGCTGTGCACCCTGTTGTAATTGAACAGTACCATCTTGTAGTTTGACTAAACCACTAGATAAGTCATTCGCGCCTTTTGCGGCATCTCCTGCACCTTTTGTTAATTTATCAGTACCATTTGATAGTTCAACTGTGCTCGATGCTAGTTGCTCCAGATATCCTTTTAAATCTTTTGCACCATTCGCTACTTTTTGTGCACCCTCATCTAGCTTATTTGAGCCATCTGCAGCTTCTGTAAAGCCATCTCCAAGTGTTGCAATGGAATCAAATAATTTTTCAGCATAAGTCGCTGATACTTGAGAATTTACTTCAGCGCGTACACGATCCATTGCAGTCTCACCAATTTGAGCACCAAGGAAGTTCAATCCCTCGTTTGGAATGTAGTTCATTACTAATTTTGATGGTTTGTCATCTAATAGTGTTGTTGCATGTTCAGAGAAATTTGTTGGAATTTCTAAAATCATATAATAGTCACGACTATTTAAGCCTTTTTCAGCTTCATCTTTTGAAACTTCTATAAAGTTAAATTGCTCGCTATCTATTAATTTATCGACCAAGGTATCCCCTAAGTCTAATTTAACGCCATCCATCTCAGCACCAGTATCCTCATTAACAACAGCTACTGGAAGATTAGGAAGCCCCGCATAAGGATCCCAAAACGCCCATAAAAACATACCCGCATACATTACTGGAATAAATAATACAGCAATGATTGACACAAGCATTTTTCTTGTTTTAAAGATCTTCAGCCACTCAGCTTTAATCATATAATATCCTCACTCCTAAACTATTTGACCGAAAACGTCATTTGGTCATTTTCATTCAAAAAAAATAATCAACCTCGACAATATTGCAAAAAGAGCACTTGATTCAATACTTATACAGCTGTATTTTATCGAATCAAGTTAAAATCAAACCTCGAAAGATAGTTTCCTTAAAAAGATTAAGAATCTTTTCTTCAGGGATTACATCACCATGTAACTCATGCCAATCGACAACAAAAGCAAGATATGCCTTCAGCAATAAGTAACTAACTAGCTCCGCATCACACTCTCTAATTTCACCTTTATTAATACGTCGTTGTATTAACTCTGCGACATACGATAAGATTTCAGTCTCGATACGTAGTAGCACCTGTTTAACTGCTGGTGTTCGTAATTCTTTTTCTTCCTCGATTAGCTTTGCAAATAAAAGATGTTTTTCTCGGAACTGTAGCATTTTCATTAAAGCATTATGCGCATTATCCATAAAGCTTGCTGATGCATCCAACACTGCATCTGCTTCCGCTTTCATCTCTCGAACAAGTGACATTGCGATCTCTTGAAATAAAATTTCTTTATTTGCAAAGAATGTATAAATCGTACCTTTACCGACATTGGCGATTTTAGCCACTTGCTCCATTGTTGTTGCCTTGTAGCCAAACAATGTAAAAGATTTTGCAGCTGCTTCAAGAATTTCCTGCCTACGATCCATTAGTAACATCCTTTCTAGTTAGGTTATGTACATCTCTCGTACACTTTAATAAAAATGACCAGAAAACCATTTCGGTCATCTGGTCATTATCATATTCCTATTTCAAAAAAATTGCAAGCCTTTAATGATGATTTTTTTCATCTTTTTTCTCTTCCTCATGATCCATATCATCTGAAGTGTCATTATTATGATCCATCATGTTATTATCCATGCTGTTATTGGCTTTTTCATCCTCTGGGACAACCTTTGTCATATCAGGGCTTCCAGCAATAATTTGTTGCTTTGGCATATTATGAACACCGTTAGCTGTTGTATGTGCATACATATAATACACACCATCATGATCAAAAGTAGTCGTTGCTTTATATACACCGTCTTGCTCTAATTTCCCATCAATCATTTGTCCTTCATCGCGTTTTCCTGATTCCCAAACTTCAAATTCTACTACAGCATCATCGACATTTTTTCCACCTTGTTCAACATGTGCTGCCAGCTCAATCGTTTCATTGAGTGCTACTTCTTTTGGTGTTAAAATTTCAACTTCTGGGATCTGAGGTACTTCTGGTTCTGGCAATGCCTCTTTTTTTTCTCCACATCCTACTAATAATGTAGGGACTGCAATTAGCGCAAATAACCACTTTTTCATCTTTTAATCCTCCATTAATGGCAACCGTATCTTCACGGATGTGCCTTTTTCAACAACACTTTCAATTTCTAACGTTCCCTGTAACTGTTTTAATAACTGTTCAACAATCGATAAACCTAGTCCACTACCACCGTCCGCACGACTTCGAGCTTTGTTAACACGATAAAATCGTTCAGTGACATGGGTTAAATCCTCGACAGGAATACCAATTCCATAATCCCTAATGGTAATTTGTGCACTACCAGCCTTTTCAGCAGCAACAATTTCTACCTTAGAATTTTCATGCGAGTAATTTATCGCATTTTCAATAATGTTAATAAAAATTTGTTTTAGTTTTACTTCATCCGCTTCAATAATTAGGGCATCATCTACATCTAAATATAAAGTTATGTTCTTTTTATTTGCTTGATGCGTTAAGATTTTTTGAACCTCTCGTAATGTTTCACCTAATGGAATTGGATATAAATCAATGTCAGTTTGTTCATTTTCTGTTCTTGCCAGTTGAAGTAATTCGTTTGTTAAGCGTTCCATGCGATTGGCCTCACGGACGATTAGCTGAATGGTTTCTTCTTTTTGGCCTTCTGTGATGATGCCATTTTGCATGGCTTCGCTATAGCCCTTTACATAGCTAATTGGTGTTCGTAATTCATGCGAGACTGTTGCCAAGAATGTTTTTTGTGCTTCATCCTCTTGCTGAATGGCCTCTGCCATTTTATTAAAGGTACTAGATAATTTACCGATTTCATCTCGTGAATTGACAGGTACACGAGTCTCATAATTCCCATAGGACATCTGCTCCACTGCAAGCTGTAAATCGTTTAATGGTCGCATAATATGTCGAATCCCTTTATAAATTAAATAGCTAACAACTACTAAAAATATGAAGGCACTAATAAACAATAAAATAACTCCACTATTTGCCAATTCACTAATTTTGGCCAGTGGGAAATAAATATAAATAATACCTTCTAATCGATTTTGATCAACAAGTGGTACAACCACCGAAATAAGTTGTCGATCAAAGCGAGGCTCGTACCCAATTTTTTGTACATACTTTCCTGCCAATAATTTTTGTCTTTCCTCAGGACCAATCAATGTCTCATAATCGATATCAAATGGAACACAGGCACTTAATTCACGAGGATTCCTTACCGCAAATATATTCAAATTGGAATAATCATTAAATTCTTCAATATCTGCAATAAATTCATCCGTTACCTTGCCATTGTCATACATTGTTTGTAGCTTCAATCCAACTTCGACCATTGTATCTTCTGTATCTTGTACATATAAACGTTGATATAAAAAATTTGTGAGAACATACATAAAGACGACGGTAATAATTAAAAAGGCGAAAATTAACAACCAAATGCGCGTGGCAATTTTTTTCATTCGCCAGGATCAAAGCGGTAGCCCACACCCCAAACGGTTTGAATATGCGAAGCCGCATCCTTTCCAAGCTTTATTCGTAAAGTTTTAATATGTGTATCTACCGTGCGTGTTCCACCTACATAATCAATATCCCAAATGCGTTCTAATAATTGCTCTCTCGAATAGGCATTTCCTGGATTTTTCATAAATAAGTGTAAGAGTTCAAATTCCTTTAAAGTAAGTGGAATACTCTTTCCATCAACGGATACTTTTCGTGCTATTTCATCTATTTTAATAGAGCCAAAAATTACGTACTTTTGCTGTAGTTCTGTAATATTTGCACCACTTCGTCTTAATACAGCATAAATTCTGGCTACGAGTTCATCATGTGTAAATGGCTTAACAATATAATCATCTCCGCCAAGTGTAAGACCTTTCACTTTATCCTCATTCGCATCACGTGCAGTTAAAAAAATAATCGGCACATTGGACATAGCCCGAATACTTTGACAAACAACAAAACCATCCTCATGTGGCATCATTACATCAAGTAATACTAAATCTATATTTTCACGCACTATTACATCGTAAGCCTCAGTTCCACTAGCGGCAGTAAATGTCTCTATATCAGAGTTATTGAGCATCATTTCAATTAAATTACGCATATCCTGCTCATCATCAACTATTAATACAGTTGTCATCATTGTTCCTCCCTTACTAACAGCTGAAAAGCACCTTTCCCCACATCAACTGTTTTTTCCTTCTGGCCATCTTTTATAAAATACAATGTGTGATCATCATAGCCAGCGACAACAATATAATCTTTAAATTGATCCACTACAAATGGATTTGCCCCAACCTCTTGCTGCCATTTGATATGGCCATCAAAGTCAGCCACATATAACTCGTTGTGACCATGACTTACAACAAGAACAGCATCTTTGGTCTTTTTTAATCCTACTGGCATCAAAGGCATGTCAATCTCTCCATGCAGTTGACCTGTAGTCAAATCATATTTTTTAACAGAACTATTTGGCTTACTTCCTTCCCCATGACCGCCTACCCATAGCTCATGTGTTTCTTCTAGAACAGCTATTCCATGTGCAGATTTTTGAATCGGCCACTCTTGCTCAATTTTTAAATCCTTCATATTTAACACAGATAACTTTGTATCTTTAAAATTAATAACATATAGTTTATCCCTATACGATGTCATTGACATTGGATAATTGCCAAGTTGTTGTGAAGCTAGCTGATTGCCTTCTTGATCAAAGCTTGTCACTGTATTGGTTTTACTATTCGTGATAAAAAATTGCTTGATGTTGTCATCGTAGTATACATTGGTCGTACCAATCTCTACTTTTTTTGAATAGAGCTTTTCTCCGGTGGATATTGTATAGACGTCGATGTTATTTAGTTGGTGTCCATATAATAAAACTTGGTCATCTCCTAATAATATGGCCCCTGAATAAGCCTTATCAAATAACCATGTCGCAAGCATATTCCCATCCTCATCAATAAAATCTAATGATGGCTCTTGTATGTTCAATGAAGCTATAAAACTTCGTTCCCTTTCAATGGGTTCATATGACTTTTCAGCGCAACCCGCTAACCATATAATTTGTAGTAACGAAAAAATGAAGAATGCCCATTTTTTCAACTTTATCACCTCTGCCCCTTTACTATACTTCACAATTGTGAAATTCGGGTGAAACTTGGAAGGTAAATTTATGACAAACCATGAAAATACATTTCACATATCAGGCGCGCAATTCTTCTAACAGTTCAATCATCCAACCAATATTTCCGTCCTTACATATATTACAAAGATAATGGTAAGGAGGAATAGAGTATGATATCCATTAGCTTATGTATGATTGTAAAAAATGAAGAAGATGTTATTGGTCGATGTCTTGACTCTGTCAAAGATATAGTAGATGAAATTAATATTGTTGATACGGGATCAACAGATAGTACAAAGCAAGTGGTTGCACAATATACAGACCGAATTTTTGATTTTAAATGGATACATCACTTTGCAGCAGCACGAAACTTTTCCTTTCAACAAGCAACAAAAGAATACATCCTCTGGCTTGATGCTGACGATGTTTTTTTAGAGGAAGACCGCCAAAAATTAAAGGCACTCAAAGCATCTCTTACTTCCGACATTGATGCTGTTTCTATGAATTATCATTTAAGTTTCGATCATGAGGGAAATGCAGATGCCTTAATAAGAAGATATCGCCTTGTCAGGAGGGAAAAGCAATTTCAATGGATTGGTGCAGTTCATGAATATTTAGAAGTTTGTGGTATGTTGTTTGATAGTGATGTTGCTGTCAGCCATTTACCGTTAACCCATGATCACTCCCGCAATATTACGATTTATAGACAACTGATTGAAACAGGAGAAACACTATCACCACGTGATACATTTTATTTTGCTAATGAATTAGTAGATCATGGCCTGTTTGAGGAAGCTATTTATTATTATGAATTATTTTTAACGTCCAAATTAGGGTGGATTGAAGATAACATACGTGCCTGCTTAAAATTAGCTGATTGCTATTCCCATTTAAACGATAAAGAAAACAATTTCAGCGCTATACTACGAAGCTTTGAATACGATATCCCCCGACCAGAAGCCTGCTGTCGCCTAGGTTATCACTTTATGGAACAATCTAGAAATTACGAAGCTATATTTTGGTATGAGCAAGCTCTAGTGATTAAACAGAAGCCAAATGCGCCCTTTCAAAACAAAAGCTTTTCTACATGGCTACCCCACTTACAGCTCTGTGTTCTTTACGATCGCTTACAACAATATGAACTAGCCAATGCCCATAATGAATTAGCGGGCTCGTTTATTCCGAATGACCCAAAAATTCTACACAATAAAGAATACTTCAAGCGTATTTTAACAATCAATCAAAATGACTCTTAAAAAATATCAATCACCATCTAAAAAGTTTCGTCTCCTGTTTGCAGGATAAACATCCAATTATCTTAAATACAGTTGCAACGAATCTATAAATAACTCTCTATTTACAAGTAATTAATAGTTATGTGTCTACCTCCCTTCTCATTCATCAGAATACGATATTTGAGAGAGGAGGTGAGATTATGCATTTTGGAAATTTTATAGATAGAGTTTGCAGTAAGTGCCATTCATTTCCTTGTTGTTGTAAAACTGGTCCTATTCCAAGTTGTCCAATTTGGCCAGTGAAACCTACAGGACCGACTGGGGGGATAACTGGACCTACAGGTAGTACAGGTGTGACTGGCGCTACGGGGGTAACTGGCGTTACTGGGGCTACTGGCGCTACCGGCGTTACTGGCGCTACCGGCGTTACTGGCGCTACCGGCGTTACTGGCGCTACCGGCGTTACTGGCGCTACCGGCGTTACTGGCGCTACCGGCGTTACTGGCGCTACCGGCGTTGCTGGGGCTACGGGTGTGACTGGCGCTACTGGCGCTACTGGCGTTACTGGTTCTACGGGTGTGACCGGCGCTACTGGTTCTACTGGTTCTACGGGTGTAACCGGGGCTACTGGCGCTACTGGAGTAACCGGCGCTACTGGCACTACTGGCGTTACTGGCGCTACCGGTGTTACTGGAGTAACCGGCGCTACTGGCACTACTGGCGTTACTGGCGCTACCGGTGTTACTGGAGTAACCGGCGCTACTGGCACTACTGGCGTTACTGGCGCTACCGGTGTTACTGGAGTAACCGGCGCTACTGGCGTTACTGGCGCTACCGGTGTTGCTGGGGCTACTGGCGCTACCGGCGTTGCTGGGGCTACGGGTGTGACCGGCGCTACTGGGGTTACTGGTTCTACGGGTGTAACCGGGGCTACTGGCGTGACTGGGATAACTGGGGCTACTGGCTTGACTGGTGCAATCGGACCTACTGGCGCTACCGGCGTTACTGGCGTTACTGGCGCTACTGGCGTTACTGGCGCTACTGGCGTTACTGGCGCTACTGGCGTTACTGGCGTTACTGGTTCTACGGGAGTGACCGGCGCTACTGGTATTACTGGTTCTACGGGTGTAACCGGGGCTACTGGCGCTACTGGTTCTACTGGGGTAACCGGCGCTACTGGGGTAACCGGCGTTACTGGTTCTACGGGTGAGACTGGGGTAACTGGGGCTACCGGCATTACTGGAGTAACCGGCGCTACTGGCACTACTGGAGTAACTGGGGCTACCGGTGTTGCTGGGGCTACTGGCGCTACCGGCGTAGCTGGGGCTACGGGTGAGACCGGGCCTACTGGCGCTACTGGGGTTACTGGCGCTACTGGGGTTACTGGTTCTACGGGTGTAACCGGGGCTACTGGCTTGACTGGTGCAATCGGACCTACTGGCGCTACTGGGGTAACCGGGGCTACGGGGGTTACTGGTTCTACGGGTGTAACCGGGGCTACTGGCGTTACTGGGGTAACTGGGGCTACTGGGTTAACTGGTGCAATCGGACCTACTGGCGCTACTGGGATAACCGGGGCTACTGGCTTGACTGGGGCAATCGGACCTACTGGCGCTACTGGGGTAACTGGGGCTACCGGTGTTGCTGGTTCTACGGGCGCTACTGGCGCAATCGGACCTACTGGCGCTACTGGAGTAACCGGGGCTACTGGCTTGACTGGAGCTACCGGCGTTGCTGGGGGTACGGGTGAGACCGGCGCTACTGGGGTTACTGGTTCTACGGGTGTAACCGGGGCTACTGGCACTACTGGCGTTACTGGGGTAACTGGGGCTACTGGCGTAACTGGGGCAATCGGACCTACTGGCGCTACTGGGATAACCGGGGCTACTGGCTTGACTGGTGCAATCGGACCTACTGGCGCTACTGGGGTAACTGGGGCTACTGGCTTGACTGGTGCAATAGGACCTACTGGCGCTACTGGGGTAACCGGCGCTACTGGCTTGACTGGAGCTACCGGCGTTGCTGGGGCTACGGGTGAGACCGGCGCTACTGGGGTTACTGGTTCTACGGGTGTAACCGGGGCTACTGGCACTACTGGCGTTACTGGGGTAACTGGGGCTACTGGCTTGACTGGGGCAATCGGACCTACTGGCGCTACTGGGGTAACCGGCGCTACTGGCTTGACTGGAGCTACCGGCGTTGCTGGGGCTACGGGTGAGACCGGCGCTACTGGGGTTACTGGTTCTACGGGTGTAACCGGGGCTACTGGCACTACTGGCGTTACTGGGGTAACTGGGGCTACTGGAGTAACTGGGGCAATCGGACCTACTGGCGCTACTGGGGTAACTGGGGCTACTGGCTTGACTGGGGCAATAGGACCTACTGGCGCTACTGGGGTAACCGGCGCTACTGGCTTGACTGGTTCTACGGGTGAGACTGGTTCTACGGGTGTAACTGGGGCTACCGGCGTTACTGGTGTAACTGGCGCTACGGGTGCTACTGGGCCTGCGTTTACTGAAGGATTCTCTGCCTTTAAAAACACGTTGGCTGTTAGTGGATCTACTTCAATCACTAACTGGAGTGTTGTTTCACCATACTTTACAACACCTGCTTTCAATCCAACAACTGGTATATTCACTGTACCAACTACAGGTAGGTATTCCTTTGAAGCAACCATTAACTACTCCATTGCTGCGGCTATTACCGTTACTTTAGGAGCAGGAATAAACCCTTCATTTGCAATTAGACAAAATGCTACTACAAATTTAATTAGTGGCTTGTTCCCTGTACTAAATGTCAATGTGGCGCTTGTATTAACTTTACGCGCAGTTCTTGGAAATGGCACAATCACTTTAGCAGGAGAAGTGAATTTAAATGCTGGAGATACGATTGATTTGTTCTATGAAGCAAATGGATTGACTATCTCTCTTACACTAGGCGGCGCTAACTCTGGTGGTATTGTTTGGTCATGTCATCGAATTTCTTAGAGTTAGGACATTAATCAGCAATACAGCTCTTAGTAGAAATAGCAAACCACAAAATAGTGGTTTGCTATTTCTTTTTCATGTAACAATATAAAAAATAGTACAAACATTGATAATAAATGTTTGTACTATCTGATTTGCATTACTTGAACATCTCCATTAATACTTCATTCGCAACCTGTTTACCTTGCTGTACACATTCTGGAATCGATATTCCTTCAAACGAGCTTCCTGCAAGCTTTACAGTTGGAAAATGTTCTTGTAATTCTTGTTTGATACGAAGGACTTTCGCCTCGTGGCCAACTGTATATTGTGGCATCGCATTTTTCCAACGTGTTACAACCGTTGTGACAGGTGCGCCATCGATACCAATCGTTTTCTGTAAATCCTGTAGCACGGTTTTTTCGATCTCCGTATCCGATAAAGCCACAATCGCTTCGTCGCCCACTCGACCAATATAACTGCGTAATAATACAAAATCCTTTGGTGAAGTACCTGGCCATTTTCGATTCATCCAAGTGCAGGAAGTAATTGAAAAATCACTATTTCGAGAGACATAAAAAGAAAGTGCATCTAAATCCCCGAGTTGTTCCTTTTTAAAGGCCATTGTAACGGTTGCAATAGTAGCAGCCTTCATTGTGCCCAATTCATGTAATAGACTTAACTTACTAAACATTTTTTCAGCCATATTAAAGGGGGTGGCAATAATAACAGCATCTGCTTTGATATGTGAAAAATTATTGAGCATCACCTGAACTGAACCATCCTTGCCATGCTCTATTTTCTCTACTTTGACACCCTTCATCACTGTCCCCGGAAGTAGTGATTCTTCTATACTTTCTATGAGTGTTTCAAGGCCATTGCTAAAGGTTTGAAAGATACCTTTATTTTCAGCTATGTGATGATTGCTTAAGAAATTCGTGCCTGACTTCTTCATACCAATCAGCAAACTACGATATTGTTGTTCTAAACTATAAAGCTGTGGGAAGGTTGAGCTCATACTTAACTGCTCAATATCTCCTGCAAATGTACCTGCTAGTAGGGGCTCTACTAGATTTTCCACTATCTCAGCACCAAATCTTCTTCTAAAAAAAGCGCCTAACGGTTGATCGTCATCCTGTGTAGAACGGGGAATGAAAAAGTCCCCCGCCGCACGAACTTTACCACTTAGTGAGAACAAGCCTGAAGTTATGAATGAAGAGATATGTGGTGTCTCTCCAGATAAGAGATGACTAGGTATTGGATATAACTGACTACCAACAGCTATATAGTTTGGACCCGCATTACTTGTTAATAGTTTCTGTTCGATCCCAAGATCCTTTGCTAAATCATTGACATAGTTTTCACGATCAAAAAAAGATTCTGGCCCACGCTCAATAATAAAGCCATCTTTTCTTAGAGTTTGAATTTTTCCGCCAAGACGTAATGACGACTCGACAAGTACGATATCTAATGGCAATTCTTTTGCGCTTGCTTCTTTTTGCATATAGAACGCAGCTGTAAGGCCTGTAATGCCACCGCCTACGACAACTACCTTTCGTCTTTTCTGAGTCACCAACATCATCACTTTCTTTTCGCTTAGCTTAATTTTTTATGAATCGCCTCTACCATCGCATCAATAAATAAAGGATGTGTATTTGGCATCGCTGGACGATAGTATTTTGCACCAAGTTCATCACAGACAACTTTACATTCAAAATCGTTGTCATACAACACTTCTAAATGCTCTGTTACGAAACCTACTGGAGTATAAACAAATGAACGGAAACCTTTTTCTTCGAATAGCTCACGTGTTAAGTCTTGAACATCTGGACCAATCCAAGGCTCTGGTGTTTGGCCTGCCGATTGCCAGCCAACCTCTACATTTTTTAAACCAGTCGCAGCTTGAATAAGACGAGCTGTTTCAATTAGTTGATCTTCATATGGATCACCTAAGTTTTTAATTTTTTCAGGCAATGAATGTGCTGATACAACTAGACAAGCTGTCTCACGTTCTTCTTCTGACATTGCATTGAATGTCTCATTCACTTGTTGTTTCCAGTATTCTATGAATTTTGGCTCGTCATACCAAGATTCCACAGAAGTTATCTTTAAGCGACCTCCTGCGGCCTCTTCAGCACGACCATTATAAGACTTAATTGAGAAAGTAGAGAAATGAGGAGCTAAAACAATAGAAACCGCTTCTTTTATGCCCTCCTCCACCATTTGCTCTACTGCATCTTCTATAAATGGATGAATATGTTTTAAACCAATAAACAATTTATATTCTACAGCATCCTGTACTTCGTTCAAACGTGTACATAATGCTTCAGCTTGTGCTTGTGTTGCCGCAGCTAATGGGGATAAACCACCGATTGCTTCATAGCGGCTACGTAAATCTTCTAAATGCTCTGCAGAAGGTTTACGTCCATGACGAATATGCGTATAGTAAGGTTCAATATCTTCTTCTTTATAAGGTGTTCCATATGCCATTACTAGTAAGCCTTTAACTTCTTTCATTACCCTTTTCACCTCTAAAATTGTTTTATGTTTTTCATACATTATGTGATAAAAAGAAGCTGCCCAATCTTGATTGTTGGACAGCTCCTTTTCTACATTGAAATTAAAATTCCCTATGTAGAAAAGGACATATTATTCACGCTTGATTGACTTCCATTAAGAACGAGCTTGAATTTGTTGAGCACTATATTCATGAATAAACGTTGTAAGACGTTTTAAGACATCTGGGTCAACCTCTGGGAAAACACCATGACCAAGATTAAAGATATGACCTGGCATTTCTAGACCTTGATCAATAATATCCTTCGTTCGTTTTTCAATAACTGACCAATCTGCAAGTAATAGAGATGGATCTAAGTTTCCTTGTACAGGCTTGGTAATACCATTGGCACGTGCATCTTTAATCGGTAAACGCCAATCTAAGCCCACAACATCTATCGGTAAATCATTCCATTCCTTTGCTAAATGGCTAGCACCCACTCCAAATTGAATTAATGGTACATTTTCTTTTTGCAACTCTGCAAAAATACGAGTCATAATCGGTTTAATAAATACTCGGTAATCCTCTACATTTAAGGCTCCAACCCATGAGTCGAACACTTGGATAGCTTTTGCACCAGCTTTAATTTGAGCCGTTACATCTGCAATAATCATGTCAGCGAGTTTATCCATTAAAGCAAACCAAGCTTGAGGTTCAGATACCATAAATGATTTTGTTTTATTATAGTTTCTTGAAGGACCACCTTCAATCATGTAGCTTGCAAGTGTGAATGGGGCTCCAGCAAAACCGATTAGAGGTACATTTAATTGCTCTTCTGCAAGTAACTTGATTGTTTCTAATACAAATGGTGTATGCTCTTTAGCATTGAATTCACCTAATTTTTCTACATCCGCTACTGAACGAATAGGATTTGAAATAACAGGACCAACACCTGCCTTGATTTTCACATCTATCCCAATTCCAGGGAGAGGTGTGACAATATCTTTATATAAAATAGCAGCATCTACATTGTAATTTTCTACAGGTAGACGAGTGACATACGCACATAGCTCAGGTTGATGTGTAATTTCCTCTAAGGAATACTTTTCTTTAATGGCACGGTATTCTGGCTGAGAACGTCCTGCCTGACGCATATACCAAACTGGTGTATGTGCGGTCCTTTCTCCACGTGCAGCACGTAGAAGTGTATCATTAAAAGTTGTCATGAATAGTTCCTTCCCCTCGTTAAATTCTTACTATAAAAAATCGCATGTTTATTCCTTTATTATTGATATCCGTTTCCAATAGTAAACGCTTCCTCTGTTATTGTATAGTTTTCCTAGTGAAATGTCATAAAATTGTTCTTTCTCGGCATATTCTTTTTGAGCGGAGCGTTAGACTTACGCCAGAAAGGGTATAATCACGCTATATTAGTAAGATTCATAAGGAGGATAAATTCATGTATATTTATTTAACTTCTGGTACTGGCGATTTTTTGGAACAGGTAAAAAATAAGTATCCTAATGAACATATGATTTTAATTCATGGGGAAGGTAACTCTGTACTGATACATGAAACAGAAGGAAAAACAGTATTTGCGACACCCCGTAAATTTGAAGTGCTAGATTCAGTAAATGATTTAGAGGAACATGGTTTCTTTGTTTTCAACAATATTCCTGTAACAGATGAAGGAAGACCAGTTTTCGAGCATCGCTTTTTAGAACGTTCACGCGCTATTGAAAACGAGCCTGGCTTTGTTGCCTTCCGTTTATTAAGGCCTATCAAGAGTGATACTTACATTGTCATGACTCAATGGCATGGACCTCATTCATTTGAGGCATGGAAGAGCTCTAAAGCCTATGAAACTGCCCATGCTAGAAGGGATGATTCAACTGGAATACGCCAGCAAAACATCTTCTCAGCAGCTTCTTATGTAACAACCTATAGTGCTATACCGAAAGAAGAAGATTCACAATAAGTTTAAATAATTAAAAGCTCATTTATCCAACAATATCATTGGTAAATGAGCTTTTTAGTATTCTATTCTACTTTGAAACCTTCGACGTTAATTCACTAATCACCAAAACAATGATAAAGGCAATA
The DNA here is from genome assembly GCF_027557635.1 of Lysinibacillus sp. JK80. Lineage (NCBI taxonomy): Bacteria > Bacillati > Bacillota > Bacilli > Caryophanales > Bacillaceae > Lysinibacillus > Lysinibacillus sp. JK80. The sequence continues at coordinate 3,826,645 of NZ_CP058997.1, forward strand.
TAAAACATTGGTTGTGTCATAGCACATAAGCCCACAACAATAGCTTGTGTAATCATGGCTAAACGCACAATTTGCTTCACAGCTAGTTGACGAGCATGATCTGGTAACGGATAGAGCATGTCCATTCGAAACTCGCCACTGGATAACAGAGCTTGTTTTAACTGAATAGTTGTAGCAAAGCTGAGTGCACCTGCTACAATCCATGTAACGACAGGAATATCTACAAATGCTGCAATGATTGCTGAAATAGCAGTAAGGCGTACCCATAAATAGAAATGGTCATCTGTTCGAATAAAGGTACGAAATACCAAGTACTTTTGAGCATTTCCCTTACCGTATGGTACAAATTTATAGAGCCAGTCCATCCAGCTTCGACACCGAATGCTACCGTGTAAATGAGGTACGTCTGTAAAATAATTTGCAAAACGATAGAAGCTCATCATACGATTCTGTTCGAGCTTGACAAAATGCTCATACGGCACTGGTTCGCCAACTGATTTTTTACTAAAGACGATTATATAAACAACACTAATAACTGTCGCTATTACTGCTAATAACAACTGCGCATGGAGCCCCATATAAATAGCAGCTACAAAAATGACAGCTCGGATAAACCTATCCACCCAAACCATCTGCCCTCGTTCACTATAACGATAGCTGAATTCTCCACGAACACTTAGATATTTCAACACAATAGTAAGTAAAAATATTGTCCATATTTCGACCGTTGTTAATTCAGTCACGGCTTTTAATAAAGGGATACTAACAATATAGACAATCGCTACAATCCACACCTGAGACCAAAACGTCCAAGCCAACGCCTTGCTGAAATACAAAGACATCTTTGATTCTAAAGGTAATAAGTATACTTGATCTGGCTCTCTCAACAATGTAGTCGGACGGCTAAAGGCCAATAAAATCCCGATGATAACAGCTATCAGGACTTCTGCTGGAAAGTCTGTTTGAACAACTTTCAGCCATTCGCTATATTGATAGCCCCCTGCTCCTATTAGAAATACAAGTACGATAGCAATATGCCCTGTAAAAATAAATTGCATATATTTTTGTACTTCTCCTATATAATGCATGAAGCGAGAGGACCATACATCACGCAAGTTCTTCATGGTCCCGCTCCTTTGTCATAGCAATATAGAGGTCATCTAATGTCGCATACGGCATAGCAAATGATTGACGTAAATCAGCCATTGTTCCTTGTGCTCGAACTCTTCCTTCATGCAATAAGATAATGCGATCACAATGCTTTTCAGCTGTCGATAGAATATGTGTAGACATTAATATAGAAGCGCCTTCTTTTTTCTTTTCATCCATTTGATCTAATAACGATTGAATACCTAATGGATCCAATCCCACAAAAGGTTCATCAATAATATATAGACTTGGATTCACTAAAAAGGCACACATAATCATAACTTTTTGACGCATTCCCTTTGAAAAATGTGAAGGGAACCAATTTAATCTTTTCTCCATTCGAAATTCTTTTAACAGTACCTCAGAACGAGCATCGAGTGTTGCTTTGTCAATACCGTAAGCCATTGCAGTTAATTCTAAATGCTCTCTTAATGTTAGCTCATCGTATAATACAGGGGTTTCAGGAATATAGGAAAAGGCTGTACGATACTTGTCCGTATCTTCCTTTAATGTTACACCATTTAGACGAATGTCCCCTTCCTTTGGCAACATTGTTCCTATAATATGTTTAATCGTTGTACTTTTCCCAGCTCCATTTAAGCCGATTAAGCCAACTAGTTCACCTTCTCCAATCGTAAAAGATAGATCTTTAATAACAGGTTTTCTTGTATAACCACCTGTCACATGCTGTACCTCTAATACTGACATATTCTCACTCCTCTTCTTGTATTATATTTTATCAAAAATTAGCAAATGATACAGGTTTGAGTATGATAGAATGTACTTACATATACGTTAAGGGGGAAATTCTTATGAGCGATTGCCTATTTTGCAAAATTATTGATGGTTCCATTCCAAGTACAAAAATTTATGAAGACGATCATGTCTATGCATTCACAGACATTTCACCTGTTGCAAAGGGCCATACACTTTTAATTCCAAAGCATCACTGCAAAGATTTATTTGAAATGCCAGAGGAAGTGGCTCGTAATCTATATGCTGTAGCACCAAAAATTGCAAATGCAATTAATGCAGCATTTCAGCCGATTGGTTTGAATACCATTAATAACAACGGTGCTGCTGCTGGACAAACTGTTTTCCACTACCACTTACATTTTATTCCGCGTTACGATGAAAAAGAAGGGCTAGGCTTAATTTGGCAAACACAAAAGTACTCACCAGAGCAGTTGTCAGAAGTAGCAGAAAATATTAAAGCCAATCTATAAGCCATTTGTAATATATTAACATCTGAATGTTCAGAATGCTGTATTGCAAATTTTTAAAATTTAGCGTACAATCACAAATAAGTTTCGCTAGCGGTCAAGAGGACACGTTAGGAGACAAATAGATTAGCATAGTCGAGGAGAGATTCAAATGAATACAAAGAATTTAGTATTAATGGCACTGTTAGTAGGTGTCGGTGCTGCACTTTATGTGGTTACACCAGGAATGGTGAATGGGATGAAGCCTGATTTTATGTTAACCATGATGTTTATTGGTATTCTATTATTCCCAACAGTGAAAGAAACGTTCCTACTTTCTCTTTCAACAGGGGTGCTTTCAGGTTTATTTACAACATTCCCAGCAGGTCTAGTTCCAAATATTATTGATAAAGCTGTTACTGGTTTTGTATTTTTAGCTGCTTTAATCATTCTCAAAAAACTGGCAGGTCATTTCGCCGTATCTGCTGTCTTAGTTGGCTTGGGAACAATTCTTTCAGGAACTGTCTTCTTAGCAGTAGCGCTTTTTGTGTTTAATGCAAATGTTGGCGCGACGTTTGCGATGCTATTTATTGGCGTTGTCCTTCCAGCTGTCGTATTTAACGTTGTTGCGTTTGCCGTTATTTATCCAATTGTTTCAAAATTAGTGAAGCGCTCTAAATTCAATACAGCTATTTCTCAAATTTCATAAATAAACACTTTAAATAATCAAAAGAAACTAAACTGTGACGGTCAAATCACTCGTTTAGTTTCTTTTTTCTTTTTGTATTGGTGCATTTCATGGTTTAATAGTAAATAAACATGACTAGAAATGAGGTATCTAATATGAAAGCAAAACCATTTTTACTTGGACTAACGACAGGAATTATCGGTGGGACAATCGCTGTACTTTTCTCCACGCCACAATCTGGGCAACAGCTACGTGCTTCTGTTAAACAAAATGTTGACCAAACAAAGGGTATGCTCCTTGATGTAAAACAACAAGTAGGAACTGTTAAACAATCTGTTAATACATTAACAAATGAAGTAAAAAATAATATCCCACAAATAATAAATGATTTAAAGCAAACAATTACGACTTTTACTGAAGAAATCGAACCAACGAAAAATAATTTACAACAAGATTTAGATGCTTTACAGAATTCGATAAGCGAAATCGAGAAAAACATTGCACAAATTACAGAAAATAAGAAAAAACCCCAAGAAAAAGTTAGCGACTAAAGTCCTTGTTGATAGTTAGATAATCTGTATTTTTATCAAAAACTATTGCTATAATATTATTTTTTAGCCACTTTTCAATTTTTTAATTTTTCTAACTTTAAACTTTTTTCCTTTACTGCTATAATATTTTTAAAAATGTGAAAGAAAGCAGTAGGTGATGGCTTTGTCAGAGGAATTATATACACAAAAAGAAGCGATGCTTTATAGTCAAAGAATCGCACAGTTATCAAAAGCGCTGTGGAAAGCGGTTGAAAAGGATTGGCAACAATGGATTAAACCTTATGATTTAAATATTAATGAACACCATATTTTATGGATTTCATACCATTTAAAAGGCGCTTCCATTTCTGATGTTGCGAAATTTGGCGTTATGCATGTTTCTACAGCATTTAATTTCTCAAAAAAATTAGAAGAGCGTGGCTTTCTTAAGTTTTCCAAGCGTGATGACGATAAACGTAATACGTATGTTGAACTTACAGAAGCTGGCACAGAGCTCATTATAGAGATGAATAAAAACTACCATAATACGTATCATTCCGTACTGGAAGGATCATTAGCATTAAAAGATTTATATGGCCGTTTCCCTGATTTTTTAGATGTAATGGCTGTTATTCGTAATATCTATGGTGAAGATTTCATCGATATTTTCGAACGCTCTTTCCAACATTTCCGTGATTCCTTTGACACACTAGAAGAACGCACACCTGTAAAAGGATAAGACGAAGCTTCAAACTGCACATAATTTTTCCTGCAATTATTTATAAGTTGAACAAAAATGAGTTATACTACTGTTCATTCAGGAATGAGTCATGTGAAAGGAGGTATTTCAGAAATATTTCTGAAGTACCTCCTTTTTCTTGCATTCTAACATAATTCAATTTACATTAAATAGGACACTTCCTATTCGGAGTTGATAAAAAACCATGCATTGCTGGAAAATTTTAAATTTAGAACATCATTACGGTACTACGCGTATTATTATAATGGGTGTCATTACTTTTTTATTGGTCTTTTCTGTTTCGTATGTAACGTTTAATTTATTTAATGAAGAGCATTATACAGATCGACTATTCTGGCTCTTTGTGATAGCTGTGCTAACACTTTATCCCATTCACAAATTTTTGCACTTTGTGGCCCTATTTGATTTACGCCAACATTTAAAATTACGTGTACGTAGTCAGTTTTATATAATTCCTGTTTTACACATGCGAATTCGAGAGCCATTATCTAAAAATCGATACATCTTAGCATTACTTACGCCTTTTATCGTTCTAAATACTAGTATTATAGTTGGAACATGGCTTTTACCAGCCTATACCCATTATGGGACATTGCTGTTAGCCTATCACTGTAGTCTATGCCTGATTGATATCCTTTACGTAAAGTATCTCTTGAATTCACCTAAAAATTCACAAATAGAGGAAACACCTAAAGGCTATGAAATTTTAGTTCCACCGACTGTTCACTAAATTGCTTGTACTTGTTTTTTATTGACGTTCTTTGTTATGCTATTACTATTGAAAGAGGGGAGGAATAGACTTGCTATTAATGATTGTAGTTCTATTCTCGGTATTCTATTTATTTCAAATTAACCGCATGACATATGCTCTATGCATGCGACGTGAAATTCCCGAAGAAAACCAACCAAAAATATTCCGAACTATAAATATACTTATTACTATCCTACTTGTCTCATTCTACATTGAAATTTTATATGCAGTTTAACAGAAAATTCCATTACGCCTCGGCGTAATGGAATCTAAATTTTTTCGGGCTTTTTTGAAAAGGCCCTTTTAAAAACATGTGCACCATCCGCGCCCGTCCGCACGCTTGAAGATAAGTCGAGCCCCCCATGCAACAACTTTTACTAAACAAATAAATTGTTTAGAACCTAAGGCATGCGGCGCGAATGTCTAACATTGTTAAGAAAAGCTAAGAGTTAAAGCTCTTAGCTTTTCGCTGTTTTATTAATTAGTATAGGAACGCTGCACCAACGATAATTAATAAAATAAATAACACAACTAATAAAGCAAAGCCTGAGCCGTAGCCACCGCCACCGTATCCTCCGTTGCCCATAACTTCACCCCCTTTCTTTTCTATATCCTATGCGCTTCAAAATTTGAAATATAGGCAATACTCAAGGGGGAACCATTTTGTTTTTAAAACGTTTATGTTATAGTAAAAAATGGACGAAACCATGTTAGGAGAGAATATCCACTATGAAAAAGACAGTTTTATCTTTAACTTTAGCTGCATCTGTATTAGCGCTTGGTGCTTGTAGCGGCGGAGACAGCAAAGCAATCGTTACTTCTAAAGTGGGCGATATTTCAGTAGCTGATTTTAATGAAAAGGCAAAAGCTTTAACAGGCTCATATGTAATGCAGCAAATGGTGACTGAAAAAGTTTTAGCTGACAAATATGAAGTAACAGATAAAGAAATCAAAGAAGCGTATGACACAACTGCATCACAATTTGGTGATGGCTTTACACAAGCGCTTGCTGAAAGTGGTTTAACAGAACAGGGCTTTAAAGATTCTTTACGTGTTCAACTTCTTCAAGAAAAAGCTTTAAAAGATCAAGCAATTAAAGAAGAAGATGTGAAAAAATACTACGAGCAAATGAAAACAGAATTAAATGGTCGTCATATTTTAGTAGCAGATGAAAAAACAGCAAAAGAAGTAATTGAAAAAATTAAGGGTGGCGCTAAGTTTGAGGACGTTGCAAAAGAGTACTCAACAGATACTGGCTCTGCTCAAAAAGGTGGAGAGCTTGGATGGTTCTCTGTAGGTTCAATGGTAGATGAATTTAACGATGCCGCTTATGCTCTTGAATTAAATACATTAAGTGAACCAGTAAAATCTAGCTTTGGTTACCATGTAATTGAAATTACGGACAAGCGTGATGTAAAAGGTGTTGGTTCATTTAAAGACGAAGAAGAAAACATTCGTTCAACTATGTTAAGTAAACTGAACCAAACTGGTGAAGCTCAAACGATTCTTAAAGATATCGTTGCAAAAATGGCTAAAGATGCCGATGTGAAAACATCTGATAAAGATTTAAAAGAACCGCTTAAATTCTTTACAACAACAAGTGAAGAACAAGCAAAAGCAGCTGAAGAAGCAGCTAAAAAAGCTGAAGAAAATGCGCCAAAAGAGGATTCCGAAGATAAAGCAGAAGATACTGACAAGGAATCTAAATAATTAGAGTCTAGTATATAACAAAAGAGAAGCACCCTGATACATCAGATGCTTCTCTTTTTTACTCTATTTTACTTTAAATTGGCTAATTTCAGTTTGTAAGTCATTTGACATTGTCTGAAGAACATTTGCAGCACTTGCTATTTCCTCATTAGAAGCACTTTGTTGCTCGATAGATAAAGCAATATGCTGTATGCCCGAAGATGTGCCATTTGCTATGCCAACGACTTCTTTTACAGCCTCATCTGTTTGACTAGCTTTCTCATTGACACGCAAGACAATATCCTTTACCTCCGTTGTACGATGACTTATCTGTTGCAAATATACGACTATATTTTTAAAGGTATCGCCTGTCTGTTCAACAGACTCACGGCCTTCCTCCACAAACTGTGTACCGCTATTAATAGCATAAACAGCACTGGAGGTTTGGTTTAAGATATCATCCACCAATGTTCGAATATTATCTGCAGCCTTTCCAGATTCCTCTGCTAACTTTCTTACTTCATCTGCCACTACTGCAAAGCCTTTTCCAGCCTCTCCTGCACGAGCTGCTTCAATAGATGCATTCAATGCAAGCAAGTTTGTTTGATCTGTAATACTTGTAATCAACGCTACAATCGTACTGATTTCCTTCGATTTTTCGCCTAAAGCATTTACAACTGCAGTTGACTGGTGAACAGATTCATTAATAGTATTCATTTTTGCAATCGTTTGCTCAATTAACTGTAATCCTAAATCAGCCTTTTGGTTCGTTTCATTTGCTATTGAGGCAACTTCCTGTATAGCAGAAGATGCATGATCCATATCTTTAGTAATTAAATGTGCTGATTCAGATAATAAATCCATTTGCCTTAATTGTCCTTCTGCACTGGAGGCAATTTCCCCAATGGCACCCGAAATAGTTTCAACTGTTTGACTGCTTTGTTCGGTAATCGTTGTAAATTCCTTTGTAAAGGTTGATACATCTGTCGATGCTTTATTCGTCTTTTCAATGACCGTCCCTATTTGTTCCAGCATATGATTAAATTCAGTCGATAATTGACCAATTTCATCTTTTAATCGATCATCAATGCGAACAGTTAAATCACCATCAGCAGCCTGGGTCATAGCATTTAACACACGCTTTACACGCCTTAAGACAATATACCTTGTACATAACGAAATAATTACTGTGCCAATAAATAACGAAATAAATGTATTAATGGCAACCCCAGCACTTCCATTCAAATGGACTACCTTCTCGAATTGACGACTAACAAATTCTGAAATATGGGAGCTAATAAATAAGCTTATGCCGATAGCTAGTATCATTTTGAAAATTAAACTTTTCCAAAACTTAATTTTCCGTGAAAAAAGTCCCTCTGTATCCATTACTTTTCCCCATTCCTATAATTTCTCTCTCTATTCTAAATTAAATATTCACATTGGTACAATAGTTAGGCACTACAATTAAATATATGAATACTTAGACTCAGAGAAATTAATATCGAATAGCTAGACAGCAACGTTAGTTTATGGGACGATTGATATTGCTTTTTAAATAGTAGGCTTATAGAATGAACGATTATCAAGTGGGAAGAGTCTCTCTGTAAATTCTCCCGGTGTCGTTTTACCTAATGCCCTTGTTAACATATTCATCTTTGCATCAATGTTATCGATATAATGCAAAATTTCTGCTTCCTGAATCATAGGTTTTTTCGGGCTACCCCACTCTTCTTTCCCATGGTGTGACAATACCATATGCTGCAACAGCATGACTTCTTCACCTTCAATTTCAAGCTCACTAGCAATCTTAGCAATTTCATTTACCATAATCGTAATATGACCTAATAAATTGCCCTCCACTGTATACATTGTGGCAACTGGGCCTGATAACTCTACAACCTTGCCTACATCATGTAAAATAATTCCAGCATATAATAAGTCACGATTTAATGTTGGATATAGGTCAGCAATGGCTTTACCTAGTTTGAGCATGGAGACCATATGATCTAATAAACCTGATGCATAGTCATGATGATTTTTAGTCGCTGCTGGAAAAACTAAAATAGCCTCTTGATGTTTTTTAATTGCTGCTCTTGTAATCCGTGAGATATTAGGGTTTTTAATGTCAAAGAAAAATTGCGTTAATTCTTCATATAGTTGTTCTTTTGGTGTTGCAGAGGATGGCACTAAATCGTGAATAGCAATTCCTTCCTCTGGCTTAGCAACACGGATAGATTTAATACGCAATTGATTCTTTCCTCTATAGTCATGAATCTCTCCGCCAACACGTACAATGGCTTCCGCATGGTACATCTTTTCATGATCCTCATTCGTATCCCATAGCTTTGCCTCTATATCCCCACTCTTATCTTGTAATATTAGCGACATAAATGGCTTCCCAACGGTTGTAACCCCTTTTGTCGCTTGTTTTATTAATAAAAATTGATCAACTACTTCTCCAACTTGGAGCGTCGTAATCCCTTTCATGTTGACGCCACTCCCCTTTCATTTGCTAATGCTCCTATATCGACAATCTGCTCTTTCTTCCAATAGTTGAGCATTGTGTCATGACAAGTAAAATACAAAATTTGACGTTCATATCCTACTTCTTTCATTAATTGTACCATTTTGTCTGTGCGGTTTCGATCAAAATGGACAAAAGGATCGTCCATAATCATTGGAAATGGAGCAGCGCTCACTAGGGTTTTTGCTAGAGCCATTCGCAATGCAATATAAGCTTGCTCTTTGGTAGCCTGTGACAACTCCACCATTTGATAACGTATTCCTGCAGCATCCTGTGCTACAAAATAACCATCCTCATGAATCGAAATTTTGTCATAGTTTCCTCCTGTTAGTAAACGGAATATAGCATTTACCTCTTCAAGGACATGAGGTAATTTTTCTTCACGAAGACGGAATAGGGTTTCATGAATAGCTGTCGCCACAGCTTTTTTAGTTGCCCACTGCTCAATTAACTGCTGCAATTCCGTTTTCTCCTGCTCAAACTGTTGAAGTAATTGACCATACTTTTCATCATTTAATAGCTGTTCTTTTTCCATTAGCAAAGCAGCACGTTGTTCCAGACATTGATCAATTTCTAGTTGCAATGATTGCTGCTCTTGTTCTAAAGCACATATGCGTTCGCTAACAGAGTCCTCAATCAGATTTTCCTTCTGTTGAAGATCGAGTGAAGATATTTGAGCCTGGACGGTTTGCAATTCAGTCTCAATTTTTCTTCTCTGTTCAAATTGCTCATGCATTTCATAATAAGCCTCTTCATTTTGGATCTTTGCTTCTTTGAATAGCTCGTACATTTCAGCAGTATAACGATCCATTCTTGATTGTCCACCTTCTATTTTTATTTGGACGCTGGCTAGCTGATCTTTTGCATGCTGTGCTTGCTGCTGTTGCTGTTGTGCTTCAAGGTAAGCTGTTCGTAAATGCATATAAATTTCATGTTCATTATAGGCTCCCTCTAAAACCCGTTGAAGCTGCTCATAAATGTTGTTCTTTTCTACCTGCGTTTCTTGCAACAGACTTGAGATACTGTTTCTTTTAGCTGCTAATTCTTGTACACCACGAATACGCATAAATAATTCGGGCATTAGCGATCTGGCTATCGTTCCTTGTAAGCGATAACGCTTTAAAAAATGTTGGAGCGTTTGAGTGGCCTCTTCACTCTCTACCTCCGTTAGTTGAATTTTATATTCAAGAGAAGTATATTGCTGCTCCTTCTCTTTCTGCTGTTCATTGATGTGCAACCAGCGATCTTCATATCTTTGCTTCTTTGCAAGAACTGCTTGTACTGTCAATTCCTCTTGCTCTAACTCCCGTAGGAGGATGTTATGCTCTTTATTAGTAGGTTCATTTGCTTGCTTAACATATCGAATAAACAAAAAAGTTAGCAATGATAAAACTGCTCCAATTAGAATTACAACTATGTTTTTTTCAAATACACCATAAGCAAACGACATGAAGCAAATCAGTAGTACAAGCCAGATAAAGTCATGAGGCTGCTTCTGCTTACTGCGTTGCGATTTGGCAGAACGTAGTTGCTCAAGCCTCCGCTTTTGTTGAGGCCATTGTGCTAAAATATGTTCTTCCTCACTTGTTAATGACTCACGCATTAGCTGTTGCTTTTGTTTGGCTATTGCATCTAATTCTAGGTGTACTTGCTCTAGTGAACGTAGATGAAATTTTAGCTCTTCCTCCGCCTCGTCTAATTTACTTAATTGAAGCTGAAATTGTTGCTCCTGTTGGAGTGAAACTGTTTCGTTCAAAAGATTTTCTTGTGCTTCTTTCTCTGTTACACCTAGTAAACGAAACTGTGCTTCAATTTCTTGTTCGAGCAAAAATAGATCATCCTGTAAATTTTGCTCTTTCACCATTAGCTGATGCCACGTTGCCTCTTTTTGCATAAGGTAAGCCATTTCATTGACCTTTTGCTCATCCACTGTTGCAAGTATTTTCTCCTGCAATATTTGATGCTGCTCCTTTAATTGCATCAGTTGCTGACTTTCATGTAACAGACGATCCTTTACCTGCTCATACCGTCTGATACCCTCTGATGGAAACTGAACATGTTGAAAATTGGTCATTGTCTGTTGCAATGTCTGTTGCTGCTTGAGGAGAGGGAGTGCTTGCTTTTGAATAGTTAATTGCTGCCATTGTTGCTGTTGCCGTTTTTGCGTACCAAATAGCTGTTCTAAATTTTGTTCAAGTAATTGTAATTGCTGTAATTTATCCTCAAAGGTTTGAATCTTCCCCTGTTCCTGTTTAATTGTCCGCTCAAGCTGCTTTAGTTGTTCAATCTTTTGATTAATCAATGGCACTTTACCTGTCTTTTTAAACAGCTCACTAGCCTCTTTATCCATTTTCTTTTCAAGTGCGGATAAATACTGAATACCTGTTGTACCTGAGGCAAGTAGCAAATGGGTTAGCTCCTCTTCAGACATTTTTTCAATACCTTGTAGTTCATGCAGCGAAAAAGAAAAAATGGCTTCAAAGGATACCCTAGAATATCCATATAAAAGCTTTACTAACAACTCATCATGCCCCGTCGTTCCATCCTCTAGGTAGACAGTAACATCACCAGCAGCCTTTCCTTTCACACGTTCAACTGTACATTGACCATAAATAGGGTGTAAAAGTGTCAGCTGACCTCCATATTTCGTTGAAATTTTCGGCTCATATTTGCACTGTATCTGCTGCCTTGTTGGGAAACCAAAAAGCATTTGTAGTATAAACTGCTGTATCGTCGTTTTTCCTGCTTCATTTAATCCATAAAAAATAGTGACACCATCATTTAACGAAATGGAGATATTTTCATGCTTACCAAAGCCATAAATTTGGATTTTCTGTATTGTCAGCATGTAATCACGCCCTTTGAATTTCTTCTGCTAATAATGTCTGTGCACGATGGGTTAAGTTCTCAATATCCTTTTCACTAAGTGGCTCTATCAGCCTCGCACCACCAGCATATTGGTACAAATCTTTTAGAATATCCTTCCATTCATTACTGTTCCATTGTTCCATTAAGCTCACAACGGATTGAGTTGTTGCTGTATGCTCATAAAATCTCGCTGCCTTTTGCAACACCATTTTTTGTACCCAACACATTGGGTCAATACCTTCCTCAGCCTCTCGAATAGTCTCTAACCACGCATCTACTGTTGCATGTTCAAATAAAGCTTCCGTTTGTTCGTCAATATTTTGCAAATGAAGCTCTACTACCGATGCGCCATACTTCTTCCTATTAGCTGTAATAGCTTCTGCACATCTCTTCAATAATTCATTGGCGTGTACCACATTCGTACAATCCACCTCAATGGTGCTATAAACAACAGCAGAGGTAGAGATAAAATCAAGCTCAGTCGATGTTTTGGATAGCGTCACATCATAAAAGCCTTTCATTCCTTGTTCTTTACGATGTCGACTTTGAATATTGCCTGGATAAACAATTGGAGGGTTTTGATGTAAAAGCTGTCGTTTATGAATATGGCCAAGCGCCCAATAATGATAGTTCTTTTCAAGTAACTGTTGTTTTGTAAAAGGGGCATACACATTGTGTGTTGTATTGCCTGCCTCACTGCCATGAAGCATACCAATATGAATGGCATGCTGATCATGTGCAGTTGGATAGCTTTCAATAACGGATTCCTTTAAATGACGTTCAGGATAGCTAAAACCATATATATTCACTTGTTGACCCCGTATTTTTAATTGAACTACACTCGTTTCAGCTGGTAATTCATAGACATTACTTGGTAAAGAAAAGCGTGTCCATGTACCATTTAAATGATCATGATTTCCGTAGCTCACAATGACAGGGATATTGTGTTGAAAAAGCTTCTCCATTGCATCTTGAAATCTTCGTTGTGCTTGCAAGCTACGATTTTCACCATCATAAATATCCCCAACAATTAGTAAAAAATCAGGTTTTTCCTGAATCGCTTTAAGGATAATTTTATCAAACGCTTCAAAAGTGCTTGACCGTATTTTCTTTAAAATGGGTTCGGGTAGACCAAATAAGCCCTTAAATGGACTATCTAAATGTAAATCTGCCATATGGAAAAAACGAATTGCTGACATCCAATCACCTCAAATAGTAGATAATTCTCTCTTTAGTACAAAACCAAAGTAATAATATGTTGTTTATTCAGAACCGAATATTTGTTCTATTTTATCATAACTCATGTTTGATGAAAAATGCTATTACGGAAAAAAACAACATTGCCTTACTTTTTCCACAATTTTCGTAATTTATCAAAAAATTCACTAGTTTTACCGTGAAGTTTATAAATCTTCTATGTATAATAGAAATATATTCAAGTAAAAGGGTGGGGTCTGTATGGAGAATTATCGTTTTACAGCTTTTGAAAAAACAGGGGAAACATTGTTTGATGAAACTTGGACTTTTGAAAATGATGAGGCTGCTAAACTAAATGGACAACAACAAATTGAGGAAAAAGGTGTTGCCGATAAAACTCATCGTCTTGTAAACGCTTCAGGTAAATTAATTTTATTCCATGTTTAGTGGCTAATAAAAGGCACGTAGTCAATGGTTTGCTACGCGCCTTTTATTAATTTTATTTGCCTACAAAGACAGGCGTTCTTTTCTCTACAAATGCATGAATGCCCTCGACATGATCTGTTGTTTTACGCATTGCAGACTGGCCCTCAGCCTCTAATGCTAAGATATTTTCTAGCTGTGGCATATTTTGTGCATGTAGAATTTTTTTCGTTGTAATCATGGAAGAAATCGGGGATGCAAGCATTTTCCCCACCACCTGATCTGCCATTGCAAATACAGTGCCCTCTGGTGCAATATAATCAATTAACCCTGCATCTAATGCTTCTTTTGCTGTTAATACCTTTCCCTCCCATATCATTTGTTTCGCTTTAACAGTACCTACACGCTCCTTCATGAAGAAATGACCGCCCCCATCTGGAATCAGTCCAATTCCAATGAAATTCATAGCAAGTTTACTATTTTCACAGGCTACAATAATATCTGCCCCTAGTGTTAGACTAAATCCTAAACCTGCTGATGCACCATGAACCGCTGCAATCACAATCATTGGTAGCTGATAATATGCCTTCACGATACGTGTCAGATAAACCATTGCCTCATCAATATTCAGTGGTTTGCTTTCATCTAGCATTGCTTTTATATCACCACCCGCAGAAAAGACCTTTCCTTCTCCACGAATAACAAGCACCTGAATATCTTTTTCCTGCTGTAGAGCCTCAAAGCATTCTGCAAGTTCACGCATCATGACATCATCCATTGCATTCATCGCCTGTGGACGATTCAATGTTAAGGTTGCTCGACGCTCTAATTTTTCTAATGTAATCGTTGAAAATTCCATCTCTATAACCCCCAAATATGAATAGTCATTCACTATGTATAATTCGTGTTTTTTTAGAAAACTCCTTCTCTCTAAGCAAAATTGCTCCTGTTATGCTATATTAAAGGACGAATATCGAGATAAAGGTGGTAATGTATTTTGACACAAAAAGACTATCGTGTATTACTTTATTATAAATATATTACGATTGAAGATCCTGAAGCGTTCGCAGAAGAACATTTAGCATTGTGTAAAGAGATAGGGCTTCTTGGTCGTATTTTAGTAGGTTACGAAGGTATTAACGGAACTGTATCAGGTACCATTGAGCAAACAGATGCTTACATGAATCATATGAAGGCAGATGCTCGTTTTAGCGATATGATGTGGAAAATTGATGAGACTGAAGGGCATACCTTTAGAAAAATGCATGTACGTCCTCGTCGAGAAATTGTTCACCTCGGTTTAGAACAGGATATCAATCCGTTAGAAATCACAGGTGATTATTTAACACCTAAAGAATTTATGGAACAGATGCAAGATGACAACACCGTGGTTATCGATGCCCGTAATGACTATGAATATGATCTCGGTCATTTCCGAGGGGCTGTTCGACCAGATATTGAAAACTTCCGTGACCTACCTGCTTGGATGGAGGCGCATAAAGAAGATTTTGCAGATAAAAAAATCTTAACTTATTGTACAGGTGGTATTCGCTGCGAAAAATTCTCTGGTTGGCTAAAACGCGAGGGCTATGGTAAGAGCGTAGGTCAATTACACGGCGGTATTGCTACATATGCGAAGGATCCTGAGGTAAAAGGTCAATTATGGGATGGTCAAATGTTTGTTTTTGACCGCCGTCGAAGTGTACCGATTAATCAGGTGGAACATGTTATTGTTGGGAAGGATTATTTCACCGGGGAGCCTTCTGAACGATACACAAACTGTGCAAACCCAGCGTGTCATAAGTTAATGCTTTGTGAAGAAAAACATGAGGCATTTTACATGCGAAGCTGTTCAGATGATTGTCGCCGTGCAGAACGCAACTTTTTCGTGGAGGAAAACGGTTGGACAAAGGAACAGGTTGAAGAACAAATTGCTAAGATTGCAGAGGTCCAACAATCAAATTGTTAATCCATTTCATAATTTAATCAAGGTGCGCATTGCTGTTGGATTTCTGCTCAAAACTTCAGCATAGTGATCTACTCCAACATTATCAATCCATTTAAAAAGAGCATCGTTCATCAAAACGATGCTCTTCATTCATTTATGCACTTTATCCTTGCCCTAAATAACGCCCTACCTGGCGTCCACTAAATAAACAACCACCAACAAATGTCCCTTCTAAAGCGCGGTAGCCATGGACGCCACCGCCACCGAAACCACTTACTTCACCAGCAGCAAATAACCCAGGAATTGGCTGACCGTCCATGCCCAAAACAGCGCCATTTAAATTTGTTTGTAAGCCACCTAAAGTTTTCCTTGTTAGAATGTTTAAGCGAACAGCAATTAAAGGCCAATTTTTGGTATCTAAAATTTTATGTGGCTTGGCAACACGCACCCATTTATCCCCAATATAATTTCTTGCTCCATGAATAGCGTTTACTTGCAAATCCTTTGTAAACTTATTGTCCATTTCCCGATCTCTTGCCAAGATTTGCTCTTTAATCTTCATGAAATCAAGTAGCTCATTCCCAGCAAGTTTATTCATTCCATCTACAAGTTCCTTTAGATCATGTGCAATCACAAAATCCTCTCCGTGATTTTTAAAAGCTTGGATAGGAGCAGGTGGGCCTGGTAAAATGCGTTTTAGAACATCGCCAATGCTTTTGTTTGTTAAATCTGGGTTTTGCTCCGAGCCAGATAAAGCAAATTCTTTCTCAATAATTTTCTCCGTTAAAATAAACCAGGAATAGTCATAACCTGTTTTTTGAATCGCCTCTAACGTACTGAGTGTATCAAACCCTGGAAAGTTGGGTGCATGAAAACGATTCCCCTCTGCGTCAAACCACAGGGAGGAGGGACCAGGCAATATCCGAATTCCATGGTTGGGCCATATTGGATCCCAATTTCTTAAACCCTCTGTGTAATGCCACATGCGATCACGGTTTACAATGCGTCCCCCAGCATGTTCCGTGATCTCTAGCATTCTTCCGTCAACGTAAGCTGGTACACCACATACCATATTTTTGGGAGGGGTTCCTAATCGAGCCGGCCAATTTTTTCTCACTAAATCAAAATTTGCCCCAATACCACCACTTGCCACAATCACAGCTTTAGCTTCGTAGGAAAATTCACCGATTCCTAATCTCGAACTTTTTTCACCTCGGTTAATAAAGGTTTCAGCTAGCACCGTTCCGCTAATTCCTATAATCTTCCCTTCTTGCTGCACAAATTCATCCACACGATGTCTTGGCTTGAAGTCAATGAATCCTTCTTTCATAGCCTGTTTTACTTTATCTACAAATGGCTTTACAATGCCAGGGCCTGTTCCCCAGACAATATGAAATCTAGGTACTGAATTGCCATGCCCTCCTGCCAATGAGCCTCCCCGCTCTGCCCATCCAACAACAGGAAAAAACTTTATACCTTTTGACTTTAACCAGTCGTATTTTTCACCTGCTGCAAAATCGACATATGCTCTTGCCCATTTATACGCCCAGGAATCCTCATCTTCTAAACGATCAAAGCCTGCAGTTCCTTGCCAATCCTGCCATGAAAGCTCCTTACTATCTTTAATTCCAAGCCTTCTTTGCTCTGGAGAATTTACTAAAAATATTCCTCCAAAAGACCAATATGCCTGTCCTCCAATTGAATTTTCAGGCTCTTGATCTACTAAAAGAACTTTTTTCTTTGCATCGATTAATTCACAAGCTGCGACTAATCCTGCAAGACCAGCACCGACTACTGCAACATCGTACTTCATTCTTACACCCCCAAATCAATCATCCTTAACTAACATTCTTCTCTCACAGTCTGTTTACCTTCTACTTTTTATATTTTTGTCTAAAATGTGACAAACAAAAACGTTCGCTTTCTTAGAACAAATCCATGGATAATTAGCATAAACCCTCTATTTTATTCCATTTAATTCCCATATAATTTTTCATGCTAAAACTACACAGAAACCTGATACTATCGGACTTTTCAAATATCGTTAGCGCTTTCATTGTATTCCCCAAAAAGACGAACGATATAAAAGATTTATATAAATAATATTCGTTTTTAGTTATTTTTCAGACTTTTGAAGTCAGTATTTTTAAAGTTTTTAAGAAATATCGTTGACAAAGGTGAACAATAGGGATTATGATGTTAACAAATTTAATCACAAAAAATATAACGACGGAGACACACTAGTCGCAAGAAAATCCAAAGAGAGCTGATGGTTGGTGCAAATCAGTGATTTCTACGATAATAGTTCCACTCCTGAATAGATAGGCTGAACAACTTAAAAGTAAGCTTATCCGTCTCATGCACGTTACGCATATAGCTAAGACTGCCAGAATAAATTTTCCAGCAGTGATTAAGGGTGGTACCGCGAACCAAAGTTTATACAGCCTTTCGCCCCTTACAACACACTAACTGTGTTTGTAAGGCGTGGAAGGCTTTTTATATTGTCTTCGATTTAGAAAGGAGATTGTTTGTATGCTGTAAGATGTTCGAATTTTACAAATTTCAGACTATCGTAGATAAAGCCATAGCCAATAATGATAAAAAAGGAGCTAATTATAATGACTACTGCAACAAAAACAAGAACTATTAATGTATTTATCGCTGATCCACTAAGTGAGGATGGTATTTTCCCATTACGCCAGGAACAAGATTTAGATTTAAACATTATTGTAGACACAGGTTTAGCACCAGAAGAATTAATCGCTAAAATTGCTGATGTAGATGTATTACTTGTTCGTTCTCAAACAACGGTAACACGTGAAGTAATTGAAGCAGCAAAAAGCTTAAAATTAATTGGTCGTGCTGGTGTTGGTGTCGATAATATTGACCTTGCTGCTGCTACAGAACACGGCATTATCGTGGTAAACGCACCAGATGGTAATACTAATTCAGCTGCCGAACATACAATTGCGATGATGACTTCACTTGCCCGTCATATTCCACAAGCATTTAATACATTAAAAAATGGCAAATGGGATCGCAAATCTTTTGTTGGCGTGGAGCTAAAAAATAAAACTTTAGGCGTTGTAGGTTTTGGTCGAATTGGTGTTGAAGTAGCTTATCGTGCTAAGGGTCAACGTATGAATGTTATGGCATACGATCCTTTCCTAACAGATGAACGTGCCAAAGAATTAGGTGTAACAAAAGCAACGGTTGAAGAAATCTGTGTAGCTGCAGATTTCATTACAGTTCATACACCACTTCTACCTGAAACTCGCAACCTTATTAATAAAGATAAATTTGCGATGATGAAAGATGGCGTACGTATTATTAACTGTGCACGTGGCGGTATCATCAATGAAGACGATTTATATGATGCAATCGTAGCAGGTAAAGTGGCTGGAGCAGCTCTTGATGTATTTGTTTCTGAACCAGCAACAGATCATAAGCTACTGACTTTACCACAAGTTATCGCAACGCCTCACTTAGGAGCATCTACAATCGAGGCACAAGAATCTGTAGCGGTTGATGTATCAAATGACATCATTAAATTTTACAAAACAGGTACTGTAACAAATCCAGTAAACATGCCATCTATACCTAAAGAGCTTCTTGCACAAGTTGAGCCTTTCTTTGAATTAGCTGAAAAACTTGGTTCATTCCTATCACAAGTGACAACAGAGCCAGTCAAAGAAATCAACCTATCTTATGCTGGAGAAGTAGCAAACTATGATGTTCGTCCATTAACTTCAAATGCGTTAAAAGGTTTACTGTCTAAAAATCACGGTAATCATGTCAATGATGTGAATGCTCGTTACTTATCTGAACGTATTGGTATGAAAATTAATGAGCACAAAACAACAACAGCAAAAGGCTTTACTAGCTTAATTACTATTGAAATTATTACTGCTAACGAAACACACACTGTAGCGGGTACACTATTAAACGGTTTAGGTGCACGTATTGTAAAAGTAGAGCACTATGTTGTAGATGTCATTCCACAAGGCCACCTTCTTTACATTAAAAATACTGACAAACCAGGTGCAATTGGCCGTGTAGCAACAAAGCTTGCAGAAAAAGAAATCAATATCGCAACAATGCAGGTTGGTCGTGCGCAGGTTGGTGGTACAGCGGTTATGATGTTAACGGTTGATAATGTTGTAACAGAAGAAGATTTAGTTTTTGTGGCACAGCTTGAAAACATTGATGAGGTAAAAGCCATTAACCTATAATTAATAATAACAAGAAGCAGGGAGTCTCTACTCTCTGCTTTTTATTTTGGGAAAATGATACTTTTCTATGAGTTCTTCGTCTTTAAAGAAAAGGAGGTGTTCAGCTTGAACATAGAAGAAATATTTTACTTACATAATCACACCATTTTTAAATACTTATATTACTTACTAAATGATGAAAAATTAGCGGAGGATTATACACAGGAAACCTTTGTCCGTTATTTGAACCATCACCAAACAATAAAAGAAGGAGCCGATCTCGCTTGGTTGCGGTGCACTGCACGTAACCTTGCCTATGATCATTATCGTCGGAAAAGGATTATTCAGTTTGTCCCTTTTTTACAACAGCATGAAGAACAAGCGTCACCTTCTCCTCATCAATGGCTGATGCAACGAGAAGATGCCAAGATACTGTATCTTGCAATTCGAAAACTAAAAATTACCTATCGTGATGTGATTATTCTGCGCAAAATAGAGGGGCTTTCCATCGAAGAAACCTGCGCTATTCTTGGCTGGAATGAGGGGAAAGTAAAAAACACATTAAAACGAGCACTCATCGCATTAAAAAAACAGCTAGGAGGTGAGATGGATGAAGAATGATAAGAAGACATGGCAACACTTAGATGATTTAATGTTATCTGATCAGCAGGAGAAAAAAATATTACGCAATATGATAGAGCCTTCAGTAATTAATAAACAATTATCAAAAAGTAAATGGAAAATCCCTTCTGTAACATTGCTATTTATAGTAGTTCTTTCTTTATTAATTTTAACTTATGTTCAACGTTCGACTGATTCTTCTACGACAATGGATTCCTCCAAAGCCATCCAACGAGTCTACTTAAAGGAGAATTTGAACAAGGAAACCTTTATAGCAAAGGATTCTTGCCTTTATGTTCCTCAGCAATGCTATGCTCATTCAAAGGCTATCACACAGCTACAACAGAATTGGGACAACGCTTCTCCTATAACAATATCCGCTAGTCAATGGAAAAGTGGTACTATCTATGATATTTTGATTCTCTATAATGACCGTACACAAGAGAAATGGAAGGTACTCAATAACAAGATTTTCTTCAATGTTGAAACCCAGCAAGCCTTTCTGATTGAGGAATCAATTGACTCTCTACGCTATTTTTATGATGAGAAGCGGTCGACGAAACTTATTTTAGGGAACATTTTCATCCTACTTATGCATTTCATCCTATGGATTGCTAAAAAAAGAATGCCTTATACAGAACGTCGCTTTTTCGCTGCAACAGTTGAGCATGCTATTGCCAATGCCATCATGCTCGTGTTGTTTGGAGGTATTTCATTTGGTATCTATCTTGTCCACCATACAATTCATGCAACAATTATTTATGGCCTTTTCTCACTCTACTCCTTTATGCAAATCTATTATCGTAAAAAGGCTGGTGAACCTAAGGGTTACTTAATTGCTAGCGCTCTTGTTCAGCTTTGTATAGCGATAGCTTTTACATGTTTATACCTTGGACTGAATGTCTATTTTTAATAAAAAAATGTACTGACTCCATGAAGGGTCAGTACATTTTTATACTATAGCTTATTTACAAGCTCCAACAACGCTGTCAAAGAGTCCACCTCATAGGTAGGTGTCACAGCCCCGTTGGCGATATTGTTTTCACGATTAATCCATACATTGCGCATTCCCACACGAGATGATCCTAAAATATCAGTATTAAGATTGTCGCCAACCATAATTGCCTCGTCCGCTGTAATACCTGCTTTCTCCATCACATACTCAAAAATAGATGCGTCCGGCTTACCTTTACCAAAGTCACCTGAAATAATAATATGATCAAAATATGGGGCAATTTTTGGTGTGATTTCTAGCTTTAAATTTTGCAAACTTGGTGCGCCATTTGTAAGCAATACAAGCTGATATTTTCCTTTTAATTCATCTAACACTGCAAAAGTATCTTCGTATAAAAATGGCGCTACTTTACGCTCGGCTACAAACCGCTCTCCTAGCTCCTCTCCAAACGCTGTATCTTCAATACCAAGAGCAGCTAACCCTTTTGTCCAAGCCGCTGCACGATAGCTAGGAACAATTTCCTTCATTTTTTGGAAGGAGTCCGTCGAGTCGTCAAACGTTCCCCAAAGTCCTTCAAATGGATTGATACCAATTAATACCGTATAATCATATGTTTCATAACTCTCATATAAAGCACGTGCCTCTCTGCGAACAGCTTCCTCTAGCTCAGTAGGATTCACATTATGTACTGTTGCTGCATAGTCACATGTTTTTTCAAATGCAGTTTTGACTGATTTTTTATCCCATAGTAGTGTATCATCTAAATCAAAAATAATTGTATTTATCGACATTTTTGTCCGCTCCTAGCTCCCGATTAATACTACTATTTTAGCATATTTTCAAAATATTTAGGATAACAATTTAAGTACAATTCCTGTATCTAAAAACAAGCTGTACGTCAAATCTTCACAGCTTGTCATGTATTAATTATTTTTATTTCGTAAACGATTCATTAAACTCTGAAGGTCTGCTCTTTTTTGCTGTGTTTCTTCTTTTAAAATTTCAATATGGTAAATACCATCTTTTTCTTCTATCTGAACACGATCACCTACTTGCACAGGCTTGTTCATGGCTGACTGTGAAATAATGAGTTGTTCCTCTTCTGCTGGAAACTTTAAGAAAACCGCATAGCCATCTTCAATACGGTCCAATGTGTATTTACTCAAGCTCACTTACAAGTTCCCCTTTCTCATTCCGTAATTGCGCAGCATCTCCAGCATTTAACCAAATTTGTTTAGTTGTCCATTTCAAATAATTTTGCCCTTCCCGTGCATTGGTTCCACTAGTAATATAAATCGTTTTCCCTGGCTGTAAAGAAAGATTAGGGAAGTTATAAACTTGATGCCCTTCAATTGAAATAAGCTGCCAATCTTTTAAAGATACTGCGTGTTGTCCACTATTTTTAATTCCTACAATTTCAGTAACAAGATCCTTGCTAACGATTTCAATAGCTGTTGTCGGTTCTTCTTTAGATAGTATATTACCAGTTTCTACACTAGAAGTTTCCTTACCGTTCACCGTATAGTTTACCCCATCTGTGGACACCGTAATCGTTCCTAAATCCGCGGTGGCATATATTTTACTACCAATAGCCTGCAAACGGTCCACAATTTCTGCATGTGGATGTCCATACTTATTATCCTCTCCATAACTTAATATCGTGACCTCTGGTTTTACAGCCTGAATGAACTCCTCTGAGCTACTTGTGTTAGAGCCATGATGTCCAGCTTTTAAAACTGTTGCTTTCACATCATACTGCAACATTTCCTTTTCTAATGCCACTCCCGCATCTCCTGTCAATAAAAAAGAGACATTCCCATAAGTCATTTTTAAGACAATGGAGGCATCGTTATTGTCTGTAGCCTGATCATTGGCATTTAAAACTTTCACATTTACATCCTTATCAAATTCGATATCATCGCCGATTTTTGGCACATGATAAGGAATATTTTTTTCATCGATACGTGTCAGCATCTCTTCAAAGGTTTGCGATGTATGTACTTTTCCCGAATCATAAAATTGCTCAATCGTCATGTTATCTAATACAGGAATAAGCCCTCCAATATGATCAGCATCTGGGTGTGTTGCTACTACAATATCAAGCTTATTTATCCCAAGTTCTTTTAAATAAGAGACAATCTGTTGCCCTGCGCCCTTCACTCCCCCATCTATAAGCATCGTTTTACCACTTGGTGATTCGATCAGTATAGAATCCCCTTGTCCTACATCAATAAAATGAACCTGCATTTCATGACCAGCTGTTACAGGAATTTTCTCTGTCTTGACTGCCTCGTTACAGCCGGCTAATAAAAAAAGACAAAGGAGTAATACCTTTATTATTTTTTTCATCTACTAACTTCCTTTCTATTTTCCTATTATACAAAAAGAGAGCTAGCCATGGGCTGCTCTCCTTTTACTTTAAACAAATATCCACCATAAAATCATCGTAATAATAATAGTCACAAGCCCTTGAAGTAATGTGGCCACCGTTTGGGCTTTATAGGCTTGTGTTACTTCCATACCACTATACTGCGTAATCACCCAAAAGAAGCTATCATTCACATGGCTAACTGTCATTGCTCCTGCACCTATTGCCATCACCACTAATGCTAATGGTACCGCTCCATCAATTCCCAATGTCACAAGCATTGGGGCTACTAAAGTAGATGTAATCACAAGAGCTGTTGTAGAAGAACCTTGAGCCGTTTTCAACGCTGCTGCTACTATAAACGGCACAAGAAGGAATAATGTACCTGAGGCAAACATACCTAAATCCATTTCTTGAAGCATTTCTCCAACACCAGCATTTTTTATAACAGTTCCAAACGAACCACCAGCCCCTGTTATAAGTAAAATTGGTGCTGCTTCTTTTAGACTTTCGCCAATCCAACCTGTTAATGTCGTTTCATTGATTTCAGGTAATAATAAAAAGGCTGCTGCTACACCTAAAAATAAGGCCACTGTTGGAGAACCTAAGAATTTAAAGATGGTATTGAAAGTCGCTTCCGTATCACCAACTAATGCTGCTATAGAACCCAAACCAATTAACACAATCGGCAGAACGATTGGTAAAAATGCTTTAAATGTTGAGGGCATTTTACCAAAGGATTTAATGACTTCCTCATAATCTAATGCCTCTACCTCATCTTCAGGAACGCGAATTTTTGTCGCAACTTTTACTGACCATAGATAACCTACGAATGTCGCTGGTATCGCGACTAATAAACCAATGACAATGACTGTTCCTAAATAATCTGCTGCGCCAATATTTCCTGCTGCTGCAATAGGACCTGGAGTTGGTGGTACTAATACATGCGTCGCAAATAAGCCAGTTGCTAAAGCTACTGCCATAGATGCAATCGTAACATTTGCTCGCTTTGCTAATGATTTTTGCAAGCTGGATAAAATAATAAAGCCAGAATCACAAAATACTGGTATGGATACGATATAGCCAATTAAAGACATCGCTAATTGTGGACGTTTAGGTCCTACAATTCTTAACACTACTTCTGCCATTCGATAAGCAGCACCTGATTTTTCTAATATTAAGCCTATAATAGTACCAGCAATAATGACTAAACCAATACTTGTCATTAAGCCTCCAAATCCAGTATTAATGCTTTCCACTACTGTCAACAATGGCATACCTGAAGCAATTCCAACGAAGAAAGCACTGATTAATAAAGCTAAAAACGGATGAAGCTTTAACTTAGCTGTTCCTAAGACAACAAATAATACCCCTATTAATATAATAATGAACAACATCTAGACATCCCCTTTTGTAAGTAACGCTCTATCATTCTTTTAGTTTTTAACCGAATAAAGTGTGCAGGTTCTTGCATTGCCTGCTGCACATCAATCTCCTCATCTACCAATGACTCAACAACTGTAAAATACGCTTGTAATGCTGCATTTGCCTTGGTATCAATTCCTCCAGACAGCAGCATCGCCTCTACATTCGCTTGCTTTGCAGCTTTTGCTACACCTAATGGTGCCTTACCATGTAATGTTTGAAGATCAGATTTTCCTTCACCCGTTATCACTAACTGTGCTTCTGCTAAATGAGCCTGAAGTTGTACAGCGTCCAGCACAAGGTCAATTCCTGCATGGAAGGTTCCTTTTAAAAAAGCGATTAATGCGCCCCCCATTCCCCCAGCGGCTCCAGCACCTTTATAGTCATGTAATCGTATAGCAAATTGAGCTTCAACAATATCTGCAAAATGCTTTAAACAACGATCAAATTCAGCGACCTGGTGTTTTTGAACACCCTTTTGTGGACCAAAGATGGCAGTGGCTCCTCGTTCACCAATAAGCGGATTATCCACATCACAGGCAATCGTAAATGTTGCTTCTGCTAATCTAGTATCTAGTAGACTCATATCTATGACATCTAATTGCATAAGGTTAGAAACACCAGCCTCAAGTTCCACCCCTTCCGCTGATAATAACCGCACACCTAATGCTTGTAACATACCAGTACCCGCATCATTTGTAGCACTCCCACCAATGCCAATAATAAATTTTCTAAAACCTTGATCAAGTGCGGCTTTAATTAATTGTCCTGTGCCATAAGATGTAGCAAGTTCAGGATTTTTCTCATTTTCTTGTAACAGCATAATACCAGATGCTTGAGCCATCTCTATTACACAGGTTACTTGATCGCCCAGTACACCATATTGAGCCTGGATAGCTCTTCCCAATGGATCAAGCACAGTTGCTGAGCAATATCGGCCATCTGTAGAGGCAATAAGTGAGTGCAGTGTACCTTCACCACCATCTGCCACTGGTAGTATAATTGTTTCAATTGAATGATCCACATCTAAGATTCCTTTTTGCATTGCCTTTGCTACTTCAACTGCTGACAGAGTACCCTTGTAGGAATCTGGACTAATGATAACTTTCATGATATACCTCCACTTATGTCGTCCATTGACATTTACGTAAATTTTCATATCCCTAAGTTAAGCGCTTACAATTTATTATAATGACAATAAATTCAGAAAACATTATAATAGGTGTACAATTTATCTGTCATATAACAGGCTGTTTTTTATGCGAGGTGTATAAACATGTTGACAAAAAAGTTAGCAGAAGACATCGTCCATCAAACGATGTTGCGCTTGCGTCACAATATTAATGTTATCAGCCCAAGTGGAGTCATTTTAGCTTCTGGGGATAAAATGAGGGTGGAAAATATTCATGAAGGTGCACTATACGTAGCACAGACAAAAGAGACTCTAATTATAAATGAGGAAAATATAGCACTTTATCCAAACACAAAACCAGGCATCAATATGCCAATTATGTACCAAGATGAGGTTGTAGGTGTTATAGGTATTACAGGAGATTCAGAGGATATGCTTGAAATTGCTAATCTCGTTCAACTCACAACAGAGATTATGGCCCATCAAGCGATTGTTGAATCTAAAAGCGAATGGCAACGAAAGAATAACGATTACATATTTGAAGCACTCGTTCATGGAAGTAAGCTAGACGGAACCTTAACTGAACGGATTCAGAAATTACCATTTGCTCTTTCTGGCCCTTTTCAGGTGATTTTAGTGAGCTTAAATGAAGCATCCTACGCAGAAAATACAATACCCTTCTTTTTTGAGGATCTATTTTACAAACAGCCTATTCTTGCTGGTCATAGCCAATTACAGGAATACTATATCCTACTAACAAGTTGTATGGAGCAAAATTGCCGTCCTATTATAAAAGCACTGCGTAAGCAGAAGCAGAAACTTCCCTCCCTTCAAATTGGTGTAGGGCCTGTGGTTCAACATTTATCTCAGCTTCCCTATAGCTACCAAGGTGCCAAAACAGCTCTAAAATTTGCTGCAATCAATAATGAATTGACTTTTTTTGAAGATGTCGAGTTATATTCCCTTTTTAAACATCGTGAATCGGAGGAGGTACAAGCATTTTACCGTCGTGTACTCAAAAATTTAGACGCTAAACAATTGGAAACATTACAATCGTTT
The DNA here is from genome assembly GCF_027557635.1 of Lysinibacillus sp. JK80. Lineage (NCBI taxonomy): Bacteria > Bacillati > Bacillota > Bacilli > Caryophanales > Bacillaceae > Lysinibacillus > Lysinibacillus sp. JK80. The sequence continues at coordinate 3,854,148 of NZ_CP058997.1, forward strand.
TTTGATTGTAATTTACAGCTAAAGCATTGTGCTCAGCAATTGAATATTCATCGACATACACTTACTTATCGTTTAAATAAAATAAGGGAATTAACAGGCTATGATCCGCAATACTTTGAGGATGCTGTTCTGCTAAAAATGGCCTGTACATTACGAACACTACAAACAATGAAGGCAATCTGAACAGATCAGATTGCCTTCATCATTAAGCCTTATATAATTCATTTAAAAATTCTATTTTCTTCCCAATAGCCTCTTCAAAGGTCATGATATAGGCAGCAGGATCTTTCGGATTATGGAATTGTGTAATTCTCCCTGTTTCGGGATGAACAAATTTTGAGGATGCCCCACAGCCAATTCCTAAGATTGTCTGCACTTCTTCCATAATAACGATATTATAAATACTTTCTTCTCCCGCTTTACTATAGCCGACATTTTCTAAATTACCTAAAATATTTTTCTGACGATATAAATAGTATGGAACATAATCATTTTCTTTTGTCCAAATTCGTGCCATTTCCATCATTTCAGCTACCGTATCACGGTCGGCTACTTTGTATTTATCCTTATTACGCGTCATCTCTGAAGCACGTTTAAATGATAGCGTATGAACAGTTAAAGACTCTGGCTGCATTTTTGCCGATTCCTCTAATGAATGTTGGAATTCTTCAATCCCTTCATTCGGTAGCCCAATTATAAGATCCATATTGATATTGTTCATACCTGATTCTCTTGCAAGCCAAAACTTATCAATGGTTTCCTGGACTGTGTGATGACGACCAATTGCTTTTAATGTTTCATCAGTATAAGATTGTGGATTTACACTAATACGATCAATACCCCATTTTTTTAGTACTTCTAATTTTTCTGGTGTGATGGTATCAGGTCTTCCTGCTTCAACTGTCACCTCTCGAATTGTTTCAGGGTTAGGGAATGATTCATACATCGTTTGATATAAGGCATCCATTTCATCGGCCTCAATTGAAGTCGGTGTACCACCACCCCAATAAATGGAGGTGATTTTCATATCATTGTCCTTCAGCCATTTGCCCATTTCGCGCAATTCAATATGCAAGCCATCTAAAAAAGTCGTAACACGCCCTTGCTTACGATTACTACCAATCGCATAGGCTGGGAAAGTGCAATATGCACATTTGGTAGGGCAGAATGGAATACCAATATAAACACTGATTTCTTGTCCAATGGCATCAAGATCAGGAATGGTCACTAGTTGTCGGTCCACAATTTCCTTTAATAGTCCAACTTTTTCCTTTGATAAGCGGAAATCTCGAATTAATAGATCAGCAATTTCTTGCTCACTTTTACCTTCTTTTCTAAATTTATGATACAGCTTTGTTGGGCGTACACCCGTTAAAATCCCCCATTGCTGATGCACTCCAGTATGCTGTTCAAGAACATCTAAAAATACATGTGACAATGCACGTTTTATGCGAATATTTAGCTCACGATCTGTTGCTGGGGACTCATATTGAATACTGTACTCATTCGTGTATTGCTTACCATCTACAATCAAGTTTGCTTTTGTAGAAATGGAAAAATCGTCTCCAGTCTGATAGTCAAATGTAGCAGACATATCTGCTCCCATTGGTTCAACCTTCAGCTTGGAATCCTCAAAAAATAAATTCGCAATATGATTTAATACGCGAATCCAATCTTCAGGATATTTTTGATCTATATGAATAATTTTCATTTCGTTTCGCTCTCTTCTTTTATATATTGCAGATTTAAGTTTAACAAATTTTTATGACTATAAGCAAAATAACAATTAGAATCTATAAAATAACAGAATATTCAGTTTAAATATAGACAAACTATTTTTTTGTCATTATAATTTTCAGAAAAGGTGGTGTCGAGAATGTTTATTTTAAAAAATGACAATTATACATCTGTTTCGAGCTTTATTCACCAAGTAGAAGTAGCATTCCACCATTTTGATTTAGAGCGCTGTGACGAAAAAACATTATATGTCACGGTAAAACTTAATTACGGCACACATAAAGTACTATGTGATTTTATTTATATTATTGATCAACAAGAAATCTACGGCGCTATTTCAATTAACAAGCATTATGAAAAGACAAGGGTATTTATTCAACAGCATTTTCAGCAATTTTTATTGTATTCAGATGAAATGGTATTAGCTAAAAACTTCATGAGTACAATATCCTTTAAACAATGTCTCCAACAATTTGCGAAAAAGTATCCAGCCTTTATTTCCTCAAAGAACCATTACGCTCTAGCAATGGCTGAGTAACCACAAATAAAAATAGTATGCCAAGCATTGTTGGCATACTATTTTCTTAATTATTTTAAATATTCATCCACAAATTCAACAGGTACATATGTCTTTGTATTTTTTAAAGTCGGTGCGACTGTTAGTGTACGTAATGCCTTATTATAGCCAAATGTTTTTTCACCGCGAGTAATTGTGTAAGACATATTCCCTTTTGAAAGGATTGCCCCCTTGCCTGTAGAATCCACTTTGAAGCCAAGCTTTTCAGCGATCACACGTAATGGCACCATTTTTGTGCCAGCTACTTCATAAGAATCTGATGCGATAATATTATCAATTTCTTCATTTATTGAATTCTTAGTAGTTGAGGAATCATCGTCCAGTACAATTACTTTAGATGGTGTTGTTTGAGCTGGGATACTTTTAGTAGAGGCCGTATAGAAAACAATCAGATGCTTCTCTGCTAAATCTTTAGCGTCCACCTTTTCACCTTTTTCATTGAATAGCTCTGTTTCTTTCCCAATATTTAATTTTAAAATATCATACGTATTAGTTAAATCTTCAAAGAAATAATCCACTTCTACAAAACCAACTTCTGCTGTTTCAACGATGACAACCTCTGGATTGAATTGTGGTGGATAAATATATTTTTGCGGTTTGTTAGCAAAGGTATAAGCTAATACTTTATCACCCTTTTGTAGCTCCACTTTCTTCCCAGTATTGTCGAACACGAGAGTATCTTTAGTAATTTCTAATACATTTGTTTGCTCGCCTTCTTTTACTGTGTAATATGTAATATTTTCCCCAACACGAACATCTTCCACAGTACCACGAGTATCATTAAAAATGTGTACGGGATCAATTTGTATTTGTGGTACCTCTGCTTCTGTAGATTGCTGCTCATTTGCTGAAGCTACCGGTACAAGGGCACTTCCAAATAATAATGCAGACATAGCTGCAGGTGCTATTTTTTTCATGTTCATAAAATCTCTCCTTATTGTTTGGATTCATAGTAGTAGTAGTTTTAAAATGGAAAAAGTTTCAGTGCAAACCGAGGATTTTATGAGAAAGAGGTGGCAGTATCTACTGCCACCTCTTATTCCTATTCTTTAACAATCTCGCTCAAACCAGTAATATCGATGCCATTTAAAGCTTGAGTAGCAAGGCGATCCGCTTCCGAATTATCCTTACGTGAAACAAGCTGGTATTCGGCTTGAATGTGAAGTTGCTCCAGCTTAGCATCAATTTTATCTGCCCAGCTTGCTAGTTCTTTTTCTAATGCTGGCCATTCCCCATTCAGCTGATTGATGACCACTTGTGAATCTCCTATAATACGCACAGGCAAATGGTGGACATTTAAAAGTTCTAGCTCTACTAAGGCTAAATAAAGCGCTGCATACTCTGCCTCGTTATTTGATTTCAATTCAGACGAAAAGGCATTCCTTCTCAATCGTAAAGGTTTACCATTTTGTTCATAATAAATGGCGCAGCCTAGTCCTGCTTGCCTTGTCCCACGATCAAAACCTCCATCAAAATAGAGCGTAATATTATGAGGCTCTGTATCAATTTCCTTTAAATATGCTTTTAGCTCTTTAAGTGACCAATTTGTATCTTGCCGATCAATACAATGTAGCGATTTTACCCTTCCCGTTCTTTCCATATCCTCTGCAAGTAAAAGTGCTTGAGCTGCAGGCATTTCAGCGGAACGTAAAACTGTTGTTGCTCCTTTTGGTGTTTTATAGGTCCATTCAATGATGACATGCATATTCATAACCTCCCATACTCTTTAACTGGTACATAAAGCAAAAACGTGTACCGACCAATAGCGGATACACGTTTTCCTCTCACTTGTTATATGTGCAATTCCTAGAAAAATTATTCCTTTTTAAATTGCGATTATCACCTATTATTGAATTCCTTCATATAAACCTTGGATAGGTTTTATTAAAATGCGATTTACTTCTTCGATTACTTTACTTACCTTCATTTCTGCCTCAAGCATCGTTGAAATTTTTTCATTTTGCTGTGCAAGCTGTGCCGCTTTTTGTGCATAGACAAGCTCATCCTCCAAAATATCCTCACCAGCTAATTGCTTTTTCTGTAATTCGATTTGGATTTTACGGAAGTTTTTAAAGACATTTAATGCATCTTCGTCATTTTTAACAACTTCAACAGCAGCTTTTAACGCTTCAAATTCTGGAATCTTACGGAAAGTTGCTTCTAGCGCATTAATGTCATTATAAATATTAATCATTCATACAATCTCCTTTTAAATAAAGTAAACAATCAAGCCTTGCACAATCCCAATCAATCCACCAAGCACTGCACCTAATACAGTAATCATTTTAAACTCACGTTTTGAAATACCTAATACAAGCTCCTCTAATTTCTCTACTGGGAATGAATCAACCTGCTCTCGCACAACCTCTTGTAAGTTTAAACGTTTTAGTACATCCTCAAGTTTTTCCTCTGCCTTCACAAAAGCTTTTTCTATAGCTTGTGGAATTACGGTATACTTTGCCCAGTCATTTCCTTCTGGCCAATAATAAGAAATCGGTTGATTTAAACGTTCAGAGATTGCTAATTGTTCTTTCACGTACACTTGTAATTTCGATAAAATGGGGTCAAATTGAACATCTTGCAAAAAGTCCATAGCTGGTCGATCTTTAAGTTTTTCCCATTCCTGTGAAAATATTTTTGTTAGTAATGTTGTTGTTCCTGGTGCTTGTAAAAACTTCACAAGCTCACGTTGAACTTTCCCAACTAATGAAGAGGAATCACCTAAGAACATATTGATCATGCCGCCTAGAGACCCTTTTGATGATAAAAAATCATCAATCATTGCCTTAATCGTCATTTCACCTTCTGGTGATAAAAAATAATCCTCGCCTTTTTCTAAAATGTGCTGAACTGCTACTGGAATTTTAGCATCAATTGTATTTTGGATATCATCTGATAGCAGCGTACGAATTGATTTTGTTGATAGTGTATTCTTTACCGACGAAAATTGTCCCTCAACAATTGCTTCAACCTTCTGTTCAATGGTAGTAGGTAGATGAGCAAACCCAGCTAAGTTTAGCCAATCCTGAATTGTTTTGTCGTTTGTAAAGATTGTTTCTTCAACTTTTGTTTGCACAAAGTGTTCTACTTTGTCTTGAATATCCTTAGAGAAAAACTTTTTTCTAAATGTTTCAGGCGTTAGTAAATAATTAACTACTGTAAGACCCAGCTGTTTAGCTAATTCATCACGTCGTTTGGGTATAAGGCCTGGTGTAAACGGTACACGCCAATTTTTAATATATATCGCTTTATATGGACGAAAAAGCATTTTAATGGCTAAGTGATTTGTAACGCCCCCAATTGCAGCCCCAATGATAGCCATAAAAAGTAATGTCACTATAAAATTATCCATTAGTATCCTCTCATTTCAATTGTATTCAAGATTGGCGTATTTTGTCGCCTTCTGCACTCATTATAGCAGAGCAATGATTTTCAACGAAAGAAATACCCCTTTAGAATTTCAATCTCATCCTATTTACTTCTAGGAAAAGTGAATAGTTGCAAAAATACCTTTATACTTGAATAATATGACTACATACTATAAGAAGCGAGGTTTGATGATGATTCAACATTTCAGTTTTAAACCACTATTTGAAAACACGCAACTACCTGGGTGGTCTATTTCATTTTTTTATCAACGAGAACGATACCAAGCGGAATATTTAAAGGATGGTACGATTGAGTGGATAGGAGCCATTCCATCAGACGAGGAGGTTGTTAAAAAAATGATACATGAACTTATGCTGTTTCATGTATACGATTGAATTTGATAGTCAATTTTTCGTTGTGATCCCGTATAAAAATACCTATATTTACTATTAATAGCACGCCATTTAAGCTAATTATGTTGAATCCTGTTGAAATTTGTATATTTTTCTTATACATTTATGATATCAGCTTAATAGTAAATGTTTTTTATGCAGGGGGCCATTTCAATGAGTAAAGTCACACTTTCGGATGACTTAAATAGCTATAATTCAAAAGCGTTAATTCGTGTAAAAGTAAAAGAATTTTTTTCAGAATTTTCCGCTAAAATATTCGAATTAGTGGATGAAGCGGGTGCTGCTAATAGTAAGAAATTCGAGGAACTTTCTGGCTATAAAAGCGACTTTTACAATGAGTATTGCAGTCAACTAAAGGGCTTCTTTGATTCTTCTACTAGCTCTTTCGGCAAGAAATCGATTAAAACGTTCTATTTAACGTATAATAATAAGAACTATGTTTTAACACAGCAAGGCATAACGGAAAAAGCACCTGTATCTATCGCTCTGTTTACAGGTGAAATACCTTTAAAGGAAACGGTTCATGATGTTGAAAAAGCGTGTTTAAAATTACGCTTCCAGCAAGAATAAATAGGTCAAACATTTAGAAAGGGGGAGTCTCAAATGATGATTGAGACTCCCCCTTTCTATAAAAAATAATTCATTTAAAAAAATCCGCAAGCTAAAGCACTCTTGAGATTTTTGACGTGTCGTATTATATGAGATGCAAAATGCTTATTTCCCTAAACAAACTATCTTTGATCTTTCTAAAGTTAGCATATAGCCATGGTAATTACAATCTTTTGGTATTTGAATCTAGTTGCATTTTTTCAAAAGATCCATGAAAAACAAGTGAAAAAGTTGTTGTCAATATTTGTGTTTTTCTTTTAAATAATTTATGATTGAAACATCCAACAATTTTTTAAATCATAGGAGGTGTACACTTTGTTTACTTCCCTCATTCGGGCGGGAACAAAGGAATTATTTGGACGGAGACATATTGGAGATAACCATTAGGTTGGCGGCATTCGCCCTACTAATTATAATGACTGGATTTTTCGTTGCAACTGAATTTGCAATCGTAAAAGTGAGATCTACCCGCATTGATCAATTGCTCGCGGAAGGGCATAAAAAAGCGAAAAATGCAAAACGTGTTGTTTCAGATTTAGATGAGTACTTATCTGCATGCCAGTTAGGTATTACCATCACTGCACTTGGTTTAGGTTGGTTAGGTGAACCTACATTTGAAATCATTTTACACCCAGTGTTTGAATTTCTAAATTTGAATGGTAGTATTACATCTATCCTTTCATTCATACTTGCATTCTCAATCGTTACGTTTATGCATGTTGTTATTGGGGAATTGGCGCCAAAAACATTAGCCATCCAAAAAGCAGAATTTGTCACATTAAACTTTTCTGGCCCATTAATTATCTTCCACAATATTACGTATCCCATCATTAAGCTATTAAATGGCTCTGCCCGTGGTTTAACAGGTCTTTTCGGCTTAAAAATGATGTCAGAATCAGAAGTTGCTCATACAGAGGAAGAGCTGCGTATGATTTTGTCGGATAGTTTAAAAGGTGGAGAAATTAATAACTCAGAATATGAATATGTTAACAGTATTTTCGAGTTCTCTGATCGTCTTGCAAAAGAAATTATGGTTCCTCGAACTGAAATTGTCGGCATAGAAAAAGAGCTAACAATTAAAGAAGTGTTTGATTTAATGGGTGTTGAGCAATATACTCGTTATCCAATTCTGGATGGAGATAAAGATCATATTATTGGATTAGTTAACATGAAGCATTTATTAACCGCTTACATTAAAGATCCTAAAAATGGTGATAAGCCAGTCATTGATTATATGCAACCTATTATTCGAGTGATGGAAACAACGCAAATTAACGATCTATTACTAAAAATTCAACGTGAACGTATTCATATGGCCATTTTAATGGATGAATATGGCGGAACATCTGGTTTAGTGACGATTGAAGATATTATTGAGGAAATTGTCGGCGATATTCAAGATGAATTTGATGAAGACGAAATCCCGGAAGTACAAGAAATTGCAGAAAATCATTTTATTTTAGATGCTAAGATGCTTCTTGAAAATGTAAATGATATGCTTGGTACTGACATAGAAGATGATGATATTGATACTATCGGTGGTTGGTTCATGACGAAGCGTTTTGATGCAGTCGAAGGTGACAGTATTGAAGAGCAAGGTTTTGAATTTATCGCAAAAGAATTAGATGGTCACCATATTTTATACTTAGAAGTTCTGAAATTACCTAACAGTGATTTATCAAATGAATATGACGCAGTCATTGACTAAAATTGAATTGATTTACCATACTTGTCGTGGTACTATTAGAAGCACGCTTGTATAATCTAGGCTATAAATATGGTCTTTTTTTCACACCTTATATAGGTGGGAGCAACGACTGTAATAAATAGATGAAACGACTCCCTTTTTAAAAGGGGGTCGTTTTCTAATGTCCGAAAGTTTTGCGAGGAGGAAACAAAATGGAGCTCTATACAAATTTACGTCAAGGGGAAAAAGGTGCATGGCTATCCATTGGTACATATCTAATACTAAGCTCTGCTAAGCTTATAATAGGCTACATTGGTACATCTGAGGCCCTAAAAGCAGACGGTTTAAATAACACAACTGATATCATTGCTTCCATCGCGGTACTGGTTGGTTTACGCATTGCCCAAAGGCCACCTGATTCCAACCACCAATACGGACATTTACGAGCTGAGACTGTTGCCTCTTTAGTCGCATCGTTCATTATGCTTGTTGTCGGTCTCCAAGTATTAGTTAGTTCCCTAAAAAGCTTGTGGGAGCCCACTGGTACAACACCTTCACTATTAACAGCCTATGTAGCAATAGGTAGTGCAGTTGTCATGTATTTGGTTTATCGCTATAATTTGGCACTATCAAAGAAAATTAAGAGTGCCGCTGTTAAAGCTGCTGCCTTTGACAATCGCTCTGATGCACTTGTCAGCATCGGTACAGCCATTGGTATTTTTGGAGCCATTTTCGGCTTTCCGATCATTGATTCACTTACAGCTCTCATTGTTGCCTTTTTAATTATTAAAACAGCAGTAGAAATTTTTTGGGAAGCTGTTCAAAGTCTTACAGATGCATTTGATATTGATGAAGTTGAAACGTTATCGGTCTTAATCCGTAACGTGGACGGGGTAATGGAGCTTTTAGACTTTAAAGGACGTGCCCATGGCAATATGTATTTCATCGACGTAACTGTCACAGTAGATCCTTATTTAAATGTCTTTGAAAGTCATCGCATAACCGAAGAAATCGAACATACCATTATGCGTGAAAATCGCTTTTGTCAGGTTCTTGTGCATATTGAGCCATATATCATTCCTCCGCAAAACGAAGAAAAGTCTCCTACCAATTGATTGGTAGGAGACTTTTCTTATTTAATAGCTATATAAATATCCACTTGTGATTCATGTGGATTAGCGCATCGTTCATCATACAGTTCAAAGTCGCCTGTATATGTTCGTTCAACTTTAGAATTTGCAAACCATGCCCAAATCTCTTGCCAAGTTTGGATGACAACTTCAGGCATCGTGCCTTTATCTGATGTAAATACTAGATACTTAGCTGCTGGAATCATTTTAACTACTAAATCTGTTGGAATGTCATCATTATTTACTTCTACTCCTAGTGTAAGAGTATAATTACCATTCACATCCGTTTCATAGTCTGAATACAAACCAAAGACATGGCCATTTTTTCGTTCGGCTATTTGGTCCGTAATATTTTGCTGATAAAAGTGATCCCATAATTGCGGAATTTTAGCTTGCTCTGTTATTTCATTGGCATTACTTGTTTGAGTTGAAATACCCACGATGTTAAATGAGTTTAATTCAACTACTTTTGGTTCTCGCCACTCACATTTTCTCCATCGCTTTAAATTTGGCAAAAAGGAAGTCAGCATATTACGTGCTTCATTTTCTGGCATACCACCTTCCATAAGATGCGGTACACAAATTTCAATCATTTCGTCTACTGTTAACTGGGGTTGTTTAAACTCGCCCCCCTCGTAACAATATGTACAATAATCCTGACTTTTTTCCCCTTCTTTTTCAGTACCCAATAATGCCTCTTCTACTAAAGGCATACCGCAGCTTTGACAATAGCTTTGCATCGTCATTCCACCTTTCGCTTTATTTGTACTTACTATAGCAAAGGAAACCTGACAACTGTCTGTCATCAATTATTTAGATTTTTATATAATTGAACAATTTCTAAAGCTCGTTTTTGAATAATATCTCTTATATAAAGTGGTTCCATAATTTTAATGCGATGCCCAAAGCTTAACAAGAAACCATAAAGCCATTCATCTTCGGGTATAGATATATAAATCATGGATTGTTCATGGTCTATATGTTCTGCACCAAAGGATTCCTCCACTAATGTTGTAATGTCTTTATCAAAAGAAATGACTAAATCGACTACGTTTTGTGGTCGATGCCATTCTTTACCCCAAGGGAGTTCACTTAAATTCACTTCCTTACGCTCAAAGGTAGAATCAGCTTGAAGCAAATGTTTCATTCGCGCAAGCTTAAATAAACGAAAGTCCTTTCTTAATGTACAATAGCCATACAAATACCATATCTTCCCTTTTTGAACAATTGTATGTGGTTCGACTATTCGGCTTGTTTGTTCACCATAAGTAGTAGAATAATGAAAGCTTATGCAACGATTATTCTCTATAGCTGTCTTGAGCGTCGTAATAAGCTCTTTAAAGAGAGCGTTTGGTCCCCATGGACTAAGATCAACAAATAGATGGTCCATCGATTGTTTTACATGATCATCAGCAATACTCGTTATTTTCTCGAGCACGGCTTCAGCGTGGGAATCTTCATAGGTAGTCAAAGCACTTTTAATCGCAATAGAAAGTGACGTGAGCTCATCCTTCGTCAACACTTGCCTATCAACACGATAACCATCGATTAAACTAATGCCACCATTTACACCTTGCTGACTAATAACAGGTACACCAGCACAGCTCAATGTTTCAATATCTCGATAAATGGTACGAATCGAAACATTAAATAACTCTGCTAATTCCTGTGCCTTAACCTTTTTACGGTTGATTAATATCATCGTCATGGTTAGAAGCCTTTCTAATTTCATGGTAAAATCTCCTTTCTTGCCATCCCATTTTTCCTATATATACTTCTATTTTAATTAATAACCTATCTTTTTAAGTATTTTTTAAGTACTTTTTGAGTATTTTTTAAGACAAATGTACTATAATAACGCCTAATTATTGTTACAACAATTATACTATTTTAACAATAAAAGAAAAAACAAGGCTTATTGCCATATGCAACTTTCATTAACAATACTATGTTGTTTCATTTTTGTATAAGAATAGTTTGATTTTAACGCCTAAGCAATTATTTCAATTCTCTTAACACAAACTAAAAAACTTTTTTCTTCTATATAATGAACGGCGAAATTTTCTTTGAATGGATTTGACGCGATGTGATAAACACATCGGGATTCATTGACTCTCACCCGTGAAAGAACTACACCATAAATTGCTTTTTTCTGGCATCAAATTTTTAATAGAAAAGTTGAGTGATTTTCACTTTTCTTGCCCTTCACTATATATAGGAAGCCTTTTCACCCAAAATGAACTAGAGTTTAATGTTTTTAATTTAATTGTATAAAGGAGAGTTTGATGTGATTCGAGCCGTTTTAATAGACAATGAACCGTTAGCTTTACACTATTTTCAAAATAAACTACATGCCTTTCAACAAATACAGGTGATGCAAACCTTTACAAGCGTAGAAGTATTTCTGAATGAACTACCAACTATGGAATTTGAGGCTATCTTTTTAGAAGTAAAACTTCAAGAATTATCAGGACTTGAAGTTGCTGATATTATCAAAACGGAACGTCCGCAAGTCAGTGTAATTTTCATTACCGCCTATCATGAATTTGCATTACAAGCCTATGAAATTGGCAGTCTCGACTATGTATTAAAGCCTATCAGTCATGCCCGTTTAGAAAAAACTGTAGCCCGTATTGAGCATGAATTTTCAATTCAGCAAATGCTTCAACAGGCTACACAAACTGTCTTAACTGTACAATGCTTCGATCAATTTGCCGTCTATAGTAACAATAGTTTAGTGGCATTTAAAACAGAAAAGACAAAAGAATTGTTTGCTTATTTTATTTTGCATCCAAATATACCGATTCATCGAGATTATTTAATTGAAATTCTATGGCCAGATTTAGATTATGTACGAGCCAAATCAAATCTTCATACAGCTCTATCTTATTTAAGGAAAACTCTAAATACAATTGGCTACGAAAACTGTATTGTCTTTTCAAATAAATACTATATCTTCGAAAAGCCAAATATCGTATGTGATTTATACGATTTTCAAAAACTTCATGAGGATTTTTCAAGACTTGAATTTCCTTCTATTTCTTTGATTAATCAATGTCTTTCTATTTATAAGAATGGCTTATTTATTTTTGATGATTATGAATGGTCAACTGCCTATAAAGATAAATTAATGAAATCATACATAGAGCTATTAGAAAAAGGGTTTCAAACAACGGTCTTTTCAGATACTGAAAGAGCTATGGAATTTTTACATGCATTAATAGAGTATGATCCCTATAATGAACAAAAACTTGAGCACTATTTATATACGTTAATACAGGCAGGGCTTCATGAACAGGCACTCAAAATTTTCCAAACATATACGCAAAGACTAGAGGAAGATTTAGCACTAACACCTAGCTCTACATTATTAGAGATATCTAAAAAATTATTTGTTCAACATAAATAATGTAAAAAACGGCGAGTGCTTCTAAGTGAGTAGAAGCTCGCCGTTTATTTATATCCCACTACCTTCAGTTAGCCCGTGCTTAACAGCATACAGTGCTGCCTGTGTACGGTCTTGTACCTGTAGCTTTGTAAAAATATTCGAAATATGGGTTTTCACCGTCTTTTCTGTGACAAATAGTGAGGATGCAATTTCCCGATTACTCTTTCCTTTTGTAAGCTCTGCTAGCACATCCTGCTCACGAGGTGTCAGCGGATTTAATAAATGGGGTGCATTCTGAGACTCCTGGCGATCCATTTCAAGCGTTGACGTTGCTTCAGGATGTAGAGTGTTTTCACCACGCATAATACGACGAATGGATAAGACCAATTCATCTGGCTCAATATCTTTTAACTGATAGCCTGCCGCTCCTGCCTCCATTGCTGGAACCACATGATCTCGATCAGAAAAGCTAGTGAGCATTAAAATTTCTATTTGTGGAAACTTCGCTTTGATGCGTTTAGTCGCCTGGATGCCATCCATTTCAGGCATGACTAAATCCATTAAGATAATATCTGGTTGAATGCTTTCTGCTAATGCAACAGCTTCGTGCCCATTTTTGGCCTCTCCAACAACCTCAATATCCTTTTGTGTCTTTAAGAAAAACAGTAGTCCTCTACGCACCACGTGATGATCGTCTGCAATTAATACACGTATCATGTCCTCTCCCCCTTAATATGGCAAGCGGATTAGCAGCTCCGTACCTTTGCCAATTTCACTTACCCAGTCGGCAGTTCCACCAACTGATTTTGCACGATCCTTGATAGATTGTAAGCCCATTGAAAGCAACTTTGTATTGTTGTCAATGACAAAGCCCCGTCCCTCATCACGAATAACCAACAAAATATCTGTTGATGTAACAGTAATATACAATGCTGCCTCTAATACACCTGCATGGCGACGTACATTATTTAACGCCTCTTGGGCTACGCGAAATAATGTTTCTTCAATACGTGAGGGAAATTGCAATACGCCTGAAACCGTAACATGTAGTTTTAAGCCAAGCATTTCAGCGTATACTTTCATGGCCTCAAGTAAACCATTTTCCAATCCTTTAGGTCGCAATTGCCAAATTAACGCACGCATCTCTGTAAGTGCATCTTGTGTTAAATGCTGAATCTCTTTAAATGTTTCTTTCACTTCGCAATCATCCGTCATTTCAATGCCAGCCCTAGCTGTTAACGTAACCGAGAATAGTAGTTGATTAACTGAATCGTGTAAATCACGAGCTAGGCGATTACGTTCCTTCACAAGCGCCATTTCCTGCTCCTGCTTTGTCAGTAAAATTCGCTTAATAGCTGAACCCATCTGAAAGGCAACTGATTCTAATAAAGCAAGCTCCTCCTCTGAAAAGCGTACTGTATCCTTAGATGCAACATTTAATACGCCAAAACGTTCTTGTCCAGATTGAAGAGGTACTGTCGCATGATGCGTGATTCCTTCATGATCCCCAACATTTGCAGCTATGGCACTTTCAATACGCTGACACTCGATAATATTGGAGGCTTTTTTTAGCTCTTCATTACGATAACGCGATACACACCAACAACCGCCCTTTTTTAAATAATGGCAATTGTTATATTCCAATGCCTCTGGTAGATTTTCATGGACAACTAGTTCTGAACGCCCCTTTGCATCAATAAAAAAAATCCAGCCTGTTTCAAAATTGGTGCCATTTAAAAATTTGATGAGCGCACCTTTTAGCATTGTGACAATTTCAGTTTCTTCATTTAATAGTTCAGCAATCTCTTTTAAAATACTGATATTGGAATGCTCATTCTCCCTCACGAAAACACCTCTTCTTTAGCATTACTATTGTTAATGATACCATTAAGCTATTGAAAGCGTCTGCTTCCACCGTTCATACTTTAGACTGAAATTCATCACATACCTTATTTTGTGTAAGTTGATTTACATATAAAACTAGAACCACTATAATCGAACAAGGACATGGTTTTATGAAGGGAAGATTGAATATGTCTAAAAAAGAAGAAAATGGCTTATTATTTATTTGGATTGTTTCTGCTATAGCAACACTAGGTTCGTTATATTTTTCTGAGATTCGTCATTATGAACCTTGTAAATTATGTTGGATTCAACGTATTTTTATGTACCCAATTGTTATAATGACGACAGTAGCATTTATACAAAAAAATGCACGTATTGCTGTCACAACAGCTGTATTTTCTGTGGTTGGCGGCTGTATTTCACTTTACCATTACGGAATTCAAAAGCTTAGCTATTTAGCTGAAAATGCTCCTTCCTGTGGCGCAGTTTCTTGTACAGGACAATATATTAATTGGTTAGGCTTTATTACTATTCCGTTTTTAGCATTAACTGCATTTATTTTAATCGCAGGGGCAAGCTTTTATTTAATCAAAGCTTCTAAAGCTGCAAAATAATCGGAAGACCGTGTTCTACCTTTGGAATACGGTTTTTTCTACGGAGGAAGATCTATGTTTCATTATGAAATTGCTGAAGATAACTTAAGTGTGGAAGAATTGCTACGTAATCATTGGCGACTCGGTAAAAAACTCGTTCATGAATTGCGTATGGCCAAATCCATCACATTGGCAAATGATGAGCTGGTTCAATGGAATACACCTTTACAAACTGGGACAGTAATCAAATTTACGTTTCCTGTTCCAACTTCTAGCTACAAACCAACACCTGTATGTGCTATTGATGTAGTCTATGAGGATGACCATTGTTTAATCGTATCAAAGCCAAAAGGTATGGCAACACATCCTAATGATGCTCGTGATACACATACATGTATGAACCATGTCATGGCACATATCAAAGAACAGGGTGGCATTTATGCTGAACATGTTCATCGTCTTGATAAAGGGACACAGGGCTTATTACTAGTAGCAAAGCACCCTTTAGCAAAGTCCATTTTCGATCGAATGATTGAGGAAAAAACCATTATTCGTACGTATGCAGCAGAGGTGCAAGGTAATTTACGAACGTCTTCTGGAACGATTGCTGAACCAATTGGCAAAGACAGGCACCATGCCACAAGACGTGTTGTATCCAAAACTGGACAGCATGCTGTAACACACTATGAAGTGGTGGCGCGTTACAAAAATTCCTGTGTCGTTCATCTCATACTTGAGACTGGGCGAACACATCAGATCCGTGTGCATTTAGCCTATATTGGCCATCCAATTATTGGGGATACAATGTATGGTGCACGAGAAACAGTAAGTGATGACTACGAACTACATGCCATTCAATTAGAATTTGACCATCCTTTTTTAAATAAACGTATTATCGTCAAGGACGAGCAATAAGAAAAATCCCGCCTCTATAGGAGTGCGGGATTTATTCTTTTTTTAAAAATCAAATTTAAAATGATCAGGATCTTGTCCAAATCGTTGGTTACGATTTAATGTTGCCATTTTCTCCATTTGATCTTTGGTTAATTCAAAATCAAAAATCTGTGCGTTTTCCTCAATTCGGCTCGGTGTTACGGATTTGGGAATAACGAGTGTATCATTTTGTAAATGCCAACGCAGTACTACCTGAGCAGGGGTTTTATCGATTTCTTTCCCAATCTCAATAATGGTAGGATCAGCAAGTACACCACCACGTCCTAGTGGAGACCATGCAGTAACAGCAATTTGGTGTTTATTACAAAATGCGCTTAATGGCTGCTGTTGCCAATATGGATGTACCTCCACTTGATTCACCATTGGTGCAGTATTTGCCTTAGCCAATATTTTTTCTAAATGATGCTCATGATGATTCGATACACCTGTTGCGCGAATTAATTTTTCATCGTAAAGACGCTCAATAGCTCGATATGTTTCTTCAAATGTTTCAGGGACAGCCCAATGTGTTAAATATAAATCTAGGTAATCCATATTTAAATTCTTTAGCGAAACCTCAAAAGCACGTAATGTTGCATCATATCCTTGGTCATTATTCCATACTTTTGTTGTAACAAAAATATCTTCACGACGAATGCCTGAATGACGAATAGCTTCTCCTACTTCTACCTCATTCCCATATAAGGATGCTGTATCAATAGCTCGATAACCGTATTGAAGTGCTTTATCAATAGCCTGTAATGTTTCCTCACGTTCTGTCATTTTGTAAACACCTAAGCCAAAACGAGGCATTTCTACACCATTTGATAATGTTTTCGTTGATTGTAAATTCAAAAAGCACAACCCCTTTCTTATCCTCGTTCCATTATACAAAAAATTGGATTTAAGAAAAATAAAGCGGCTGGTTTATATACTACTTTTTCTTCTGTTCAACATCTTCCAATTGAATTGGATCAGCGATTCGCTCATCCTCCGCAAGCTCTAGACCATCACGTAAATGCTCCATCTGCTTGCCCAAATCTTTTAATTCTTTCATATCTCTCACCATTGTCCCATTTTCAATATTTGGCACCTTTTTTTCCATACTAATCACCTCACTTTTAGTTTTCCCGATATCAAGCTGTTTGAACCATTTCTGACATATTTTATTCTGCTATGTCGTTTCATTTTTAAAGTAGATAGGCTATACTAAAAAGAGATTTCTTTATAACATGAGGAGGGTTACTTCCATGAAATTATTATTAATCATTGGTGTAACAGTTGCTTTCTTAACAGCTATTTTCACTGCTGGATACGAAGGCGACTACAAAGCTGACAAATAATATCTCAAGAAAATCACTAAGCTTTTCGAAAAGCTTAGTGATTTTCTTTTTTTGTGGAACAATAGAAATACTTGACTTTCCTTTATTTTTAAAATAAACTAACTTACATAAAGTAACTTAATGAAAAAAGATAACTATTTGGAGGTATTCAAAATGCATTTTCATGAAAAACCAAACACCTATGTAACGAATGTTGAAATAAAAGTGAGTGATTTACACCGCTCTTTAACCTTTTATCAAGAAATTATTGGCTTTAAAGTGTTACAACAAGATTCACATAAAGCTATGTTAACTGCCGATGGAGAAACAGCTCTATTAACTCTTGTTCAGCCTAAAACCGTAGAAGATAAGCTTAGCATGACGACAGGACTTTATCACTTCGCCCTATTATTACCTAGTCGACGTGACTTAGCTAATGTTATTTCTCATTTTCACGAAAAAGGTGTGTACCTTGGGGCTTCTGATCATGCTGTAAGTGAAGCACTCTATTTAAATGATCCTGATCATAATGGAATCGAGATTTATGCAGATCGTCCTGAAAGTGAATGGACATGGCATAACAATCAGGTGCATATGGTGACAGAACCACTCAATATTCGTTCTATTTTAGAAGAGGGCGATGGCAACTGGCTTGGTCTGCCTGCTGGCACAGTAATGGGCCATATTCATTTATCGGTCTCTAACTTGGCTGAAGCCGAGCAATTTTATACAAAGGGATTAGGTTATGATATTGTCACACGCTACGGGTCCCAAGCATTATTTATTTCTACAGGCCGTTACCATCATCATATCGGCTTAAATACTTGGCACTCAGAGAATGCACCAAAGCTTGGAAAAAATCAAGTTGGCTTAAAAACGTTCTCATTGCGTTTAGATAACGAAGAACAAGCGGCAACTATGAAAGATAATCTTCGTGGTATAGGTGCACCCGTTACGGAAATCGTCGGAGGGTTCCAAACAGAGGATCCTGCGGGGAATGTTGTGTTATTAAAGTTTTAATATTAAAAAGCAGTTCTCACAAGCGGAGAACTGCTTTTTAATGTAACCCTGGATATCCTTGTTGACGTAATGCCTCATAAATAACAATTGCAGCCGTATTGGACAAATTAAGTGATCGCACATGATCACTTTGTGGAATACGTAAACACATATCTCGGCGTTCATAAGCAAAGTCCTTCGGCAAACCTGTAGTTTCTTTTCCGAACATAAAATAAATATCTCGGTCTTGATCACTAAAATCATTTTTCGTAAACGGCTCATCACTGTATGTTTCGATTAAATAAACATCTCCATTTTTAGAGTACTCTATAAAATCCTCAAGTGAATTATGATAGACAATATTTACACTATGCCAATAATCTAAGCCCGCCCGTTTCAGCATTTTATCATCCGTTGAAAAACCTAGCGGACGAATTAAATGGAGCGATGTATTAGTACCCGCACAGGTACGTGCAATATTCCCCGTATTGGCTGGTATTTCTGGTTGATATAAAACGATATGCAATGGCATAACGACACACTTCCTTATTAAAAAATTCTTTAAGATGACTCTTTAAAAAGTTAACGAAGCCTTCCTCTTTTGGAGCGGATCCGCTCTCAATCATAGGAACTCCAAGCAATTGATTTCATCCCTACATTAAACTGTAGTTAGTCAATTGCTTCTACATCCAATACTACTTAAAAAACTGCAACCCTTTATAAATTTCACTTCGCACTTCTTCGTCCTGCTCTGTAGCTTCTGCTTCATGTAAGGCAGTTTGTGCAGTATCCCCGCCAATCTTACCCAAAGCCCATGCGGCTGTGCCTCGAATGACAGGACGGTCATCTTTATGAAGTAGAGCAATCAAATCTGGTATGGCGGCTTCCTCTTTAAAATGAGCAAGTGCCAAGATGGCATTACGCTGGATAGGCTTTTTTCCACGCCATGAGCCTGAAACATGACCAAATCTCCCCTTAAATTCCCGATTAGTAATCGTTAAAAGCGGTGTCAATAATGGTTTGGCTAGCTCTGGATCTGGTATAAATTCTTCATGAATCCAATTAATTTTCCCTTTATTTTTAGGACATACTGTCTGGCATGTATCACAGCCATAGAGTCGATTACCGATATGACTACGAAACTCATCTGGTAATGTACCCTTCGTTTGAGTCAGAAAAGCAATACAACGCTGTGCATCCAATTGTCCACCTTGAATTAAGGCTCCTGTTGGACAAACATCCAAGCACAGTCGACAATCTCCGCATTCATCCTCCATTGGCTTATCTGGCGCAAATGGAATATTTGTAATGAGCTCTCCTAAATACACATAGGAACCAAATTCAGGCGTTATAATCGAGCAATTTTTTCCGCTCCACCCAATGCCTGCACGTTCAGCTACTGCCCGATCTACAAGGGCTCCTGTATCAACCATTGATTCAATACGTACACCTTTGACATGTTCCTCAAGCCAAGTGGATAATAGCTTTAAACGCTCACGTAATGCTGTATGATAATCGACACCCCATGAAGCACGGCAGAAAATTCCACGTCGCGCACCCCTTTTACCAATTGGTGCATTTTGCATACGTGAAGGGTAAGCCACAGCTATCGCTACAATACTCTCTGCTTCATCTAGTAATTGAAGGGGTTCTGTACGTTTTTGAATATCACTTTCTTCAAATCCAGACTGATAGCCAAGCTCCTGCTGGCGACGCAATCTGTTTTTTAATTCTGTAAAGGGAGCTGCTGTTGTAAAACCTATTTTATCAACACCAATGGACATCGCATATGCCACAAAATCACGTTGTAGGTCGTGTATGTTCATTTTATTTCCAACTCCTTACATGGTACAATATTAGAAATAGATAAAGTAGGTGATGTTCATTGGAAATTTCCATTAACCCAACTCTATTAACACAACATCCCGAGCTAAAAATCGGCATTATTCATTATACCAAAATTGTTGTAGCAGAATCCCCTCAAATGATTAAAGGGCGTATGCAATTGTATCAGGAAAATCTTTTTCTTGAAATGCAGGAACTTCCTGTAACACAGCGTGAGGGGATCGCAGAATGGCGACAAATTTGGAAAAAGCTTGGTGCTGATCCAAATCGCTATCGTCACTCAGCAGAAAGCCTTATGCGTCGAATTAGTAAGCAGAACTATTTAACGCCAATTCATTCAGGTGTTGATTTAAATAATTTCTTTTCACTTCAATATGAAATGCCAATTGGGCTATATGATGTTGCTCAAATCAAAGGGTTTGTAACAATTGATCTTGGTCATGACGAGATTGGTTATGAAGGTTTGAATGGGCGCTTTAACACATTAGAAAATATTCTGTATAGTCGTGATGAGATAGGAGCATTTGGCTCACCTTTTGTTGATTCTAAACGCACAGCTGTCACAGAGGAAACAACTGATGCGTTACATATTTTTTATTTCCGCCCTTCCTTAACAAATGATGCAGCGAATGAACTGCTAGCGTCAGCTGGGAAAATGTTTAATCAAATTCATGGCGGACATTATCAAATCGCAATTATATCAAATGATGTACCATCTATAACACTATAAAAAGGACGTGTTTTCGTGATTAATCTTGCAGAAGCTGTTAAACTAAAAAGTATTTTAGGAAAGAAAACTCAAGAGCTAGTAAACGAACTACATCGCAGTGCCTTTGTAACAGTTGAAAAGGGACAAGCCCCTAAAACAAGTAATCGAGCACTCCCCCTTATTGAAGCTGACTTAGCCCAAGTTCGTCTAGATACTCGTACATTAGACCGCCTCGTTTACGAAGCAAACATCCAAAACACAGTAGACTTTAAAGGTCAAAAGCTAGCACTAGTAGAAGCCATCGAACTAGCAACACAACTTCGTGCCGAGGCTGATATGTGTAAAGATTTCAGTATGCGAGAAAAAGAGAGTGTAAGATTTGGCTATGGCGAAAATACAATGTTATATGAAATTGCTTTGTATGAGCCAGATGAATATAGAGAACGAGCTACAAAGCTTGAAAAAGATGCACATAAGCTATCTAATCTTATTAATTCAAAAAATTACAGTATTCAAATTAACTTTGACGATTCCCGTTATTTCTAGACTCGGGACGGTGAGACTCCAACCCGAGTTGGATGTGCTGTTTTCAAATCTAGCTTTTCAGCTAATTAGTTAAAAACCAATAACAAGTTACCTGTTACTGTATGACCGATGACTAATGACCAACTATAAGCAATGGCCATACTCAAAACAACTTGATTCCATTTGAAAACGCCATCCAGGGCTCTCCTACATTTATGTATGGAGAGCTTTTTTAAGTAGTTCAAAGGGATAATTTGGATGACTAGTTTGCCCCTTTCAAGGACAAAATGGAAGTATCTATAGGAAAGGGGTCATACTATGACACAGCAAGATGATGCAACACATGAGCAAGATATGACATTGACCAACAGACAGGGACATCCAATTACCAACAATCAAAATTTGCGAACAGTCGGTAATCGAGGTCCTGCAACATTGGAAAATTATGATTTTCTAGAAAAAATGAGTCATTTTGACAGAGAGCGAGTTCCAGAACGGGTTGTGCATGCTCGTGGAGCTGGAGCACATGGGTATTTTGAAACCTATGGTGTTGTTGGCAATGAACCTATCTCTAAGTATACACGTGCAAAAGTCTTTCAGGATAAAGGGAAAAAAACACCTGTCTTTGTGCGTTTTTCAACTGTTATACATGGTGGTCACTCCCCAGAAACATTGCGTGATCCCCGCGGTTTTGCAGTAAAGTTTTATACAGAGGATGGCAATTGGGATTTAGTAGGCAATAATTTAAAGATCTTCTTTATTCGTGATGCGCTCAAATTTCCAGATATGATTCATGCTTTTAAGCCTGATCCCATTACTAATATTCAAAACGTTGAACGTTTTTTTGATTTTTGTGCTAGCTCACCAGAAACCTTCCATATGGTAACATTCGTTTACTCTCCTTGGGGGATTCCAGCAAATTATCGTATGATGCAGGGCTCTGGGGTTAATACGTACAAGTGGGTGAATAGTGAAGGCAAGGCAGTCCTTGTCAAATATCATTGGGAACCGCTACAAGGTATTAAAAATTTAACACAAAAAGAAGCAGAGGAAATCCAACAGAAAAATTTCAATCATGCTACACAAGATTTATATGATGCTATCGAACGTGGAGACTTCCCCGAATGGGAGCTACATGTTCAAATTATGGAGGATGGTTCACACCCTGAGCTTGATTTTGATCCATTGGATGATACAAAGCTTTGGCCAAACGATCAATTTCCATGGTATCCAGTTGGCAAAATGGTGTTAAACAAAAACCCTGAAGACTATTTTGCGGAGGTGGAACAGGCTACTTTCGGGACAGGGGTGCTTGTTGATGGCTTAGACTTCTCTGATGATAAAATGTTGCAAGGTCGTACTTTCTCTTATTCTGATACACAACGCCATCGTGTAGGCGCCAACTACTTACAGCTTCCAATTAATGCACCAAAAAAACGTGTAGCGACCAATCAACATGGTGGGCAAATGATGTATAAGCGTGATTTGGCACCTGGACAAAATCCACATATTAATTATGAGCCATCCATGCTGAATGGATTAAAGGAAGCAACACAAGCTGGTAAAGAATATACACCATACATTGAAGGGAACCTTGTTCGTGAATCGATTGATCGTCAAAGTAATACGAAACAGGCTGGTGAAACTTATCGTAACTTTGAACAGTGGGAACGCGAAGAACTTCTTGAAAATTTAATACGTGATCTATCGGTCTGTCATGAGGATATTCAAAATGCCATGATTGCTTTGGCACAAGAAGCCGACGAAGAATATGGTCGCTTACTCAAGGAAGGTTTGCACAACGCTAAAAAAGATTCCTCTGCATCAAAACCACTTGGCAATATCCATGGTGATCAAGCACCTCAAGATGCCATGAATAAAGGACACGACGCTGAGCCATATTGACGAAGCTAAAAAAGACATTACATTTTTTGTAATGTCTTTTACTTTATTGTTCATATGCCTTATACCAATGATAAGGTTGAATTTCCTTTAATGATTTAAATACCAATTCTCCATCTGCATTCGTAATCGCTGCCTTAACATTTTCTCCCCAATAAAAAAGTCTTTCCTGACAGACTCCACAGGGTGTCAGCACTACAAATTTAGATGTTTCATCTTCCCTAGCAACACAAATCGAATGCGTTACTTTTGTATTCAATTTATGTGCCTCTAAAATAGCACCTGTTTCCATACATAATTCAGTAGCAGCATTCATTACCTCGGGTGCGACACTTGTTAAAATTTTCCCATCCGCGGTATATAAGGCTGCAGCTCCTCCCCATCCAGTGGGATATCTTTTTTCTGCTAGTGCAACCGCAGCTTCATACAGTACTTTTTCAATATCCATATTTCCTCTCCCTATCATACATGCACACCTGGTAATATTTTCAACACCTTTTCCTGTGCGTCTAAAATTGCCTCTGTTCCTAATGGAATGGCTATATTCGTTGTTTCATGTCCGAACTTAAAACCTGCCACGACTGGTATTCCTAAATCTGTAAAATACTCCTTCATTAACGAATGAAGTGCTTCTTCATCAGATCCTGTCTGTGTAAATGAACCAATGACGACTCCTGCTAATTGCTCAAATTTCCTTGCTTGTTTTAAATGCTGAAGCATTGAGTCAATAACTGGAATTGTTTCATTTACATCCTCTATTAATAAAATCCTACCTTCAGTTCTTACTTCAAATTTGGTACCTAGTGTGCTGACAAGACGATAGAGATTTCCTCCGATCATTTCACCACGTGTGATGCCCCCAGCAATCGTTGTTAGCGGAGAAATTGCCTCTGTATATTGAATTTCCATAGGGGAAAATAGCTGTAAAAACATTTTTTTTGATAAATCATCCATCTTATTAGCTGACATCAGCATTGGCCCATGAAATGTTACCATATTGGCATACTCATTAATCGCACAATGTAAATATGTAACATCAGAAAAGCCCCAGAAAATCTTAGGATTTTCTTCTATTAAAGCATAATCAATTTTATCAGCAATTCTGGCAGAGCCATAGCCTCCCTTTACACAAAAGATTGCTTTCACTTCTGGGTTTTTTACCATCTCATTAAAATCGGCTAGTCTGATTTCATCACTTCCTGCCAAATATTCATGTTTTGCATGAATCGTATCACCCAGAATATAGCGAAGACCCAATTCGTCCAAAAAAGCTACTGCTTCTCCTAGTTTTTCAGGCTCTACAAGACTTGAAAGTGCAACAACACCGACTAAATCTCCCTTTTGTAAACATGGTACGGTACTTTTCACAGTTATTCCTCCTCTTGTTGTCCTTATTTTAGCATAGCAAAACTTCAGAGGCATTGATTATTGCTATACTGACTGCCTATAATTAACTTTACTATTCAATTAATAAAGGGGTTAAAGCATCTTGAAAATTCCACCATATCTATTATTAGTACTCGCAACTCTTTTATGGGGTGGTAATTTTGTTATTGGACGTGCCGTTAGTGAAGATATTCCTCCCCTAACACTTGCCTTTTTACGCTGGTGCGTCGCATTTATTATCTTTTTTCCCATTGCATTTCACCAATTAAAACGTGAATGGCGGTTACTGAAAAGACATTGGTTTATTGTCATCATTCTTTCATTAACAGGTGTTACAGCATTTAACACACTTGTTTACATTGGATTACATTACACAACGTCCATTAATGCATCTTTAATGAACTCTTCTACGCCCATAATGATTTACATACTTTCCTTTATTTTTTTGAAGGAAAAACTATCAAAATATCAGTTAATAGGGACCGTTCTATCACTGAGTGGAGTTGCCTTTATTATAATGGGTGGCTCTTTTACAAGGATTGTCGATTTTACTTTCAACAAAGGGGATTTAATTGTAATCGCAGCAGTATTATGTTGGAGCATATATTCATTACTCATTAAACAATATGCAACTCGCTTACCAGGGCAGTCTACCTTTCTAGTGACGATTGGACTTGGGGCTATGATGTTATTTCCTTTTTCTCTCTATGAAACACTGTCTAGTGCAACAGCAATTCATTGGGAATGGTCAACCTTTGCTGCTATTTTATATGTTGGTATTTTTGCCTCTATCATTGCTTTTCTCTGCTGGAACAGTGGTGTTATACAGCTGGGAGCGAACAAAGCAAGTATTTATTTAAATTTCATTCCTGTTTTTGCCTCCATTTTCGCTGTTCTTTTTCTAAGTGAAAGATTGCACTCTTTTCAGCTTATAGGTGGACTAGCCGTTGTAGCAGGGGTTATTTTATCAGGAAAAATAAATAAGCAAAGACTTCAATCCTAAGAAGTCTTTGCTTATTTTTGCTAATTCGTACCACCATAAATTACTGTAACATTAGGATGGTTTAATAATTGGCTTGCTGGGAATTCTTCTGTAATATGACCACTTTTCAATTTCTCAATCGCCGCGAGCTTTTTTTCACCAAAGGCAATGAGAACGATTTCCTTTGCTTTCATTATGGAGTGGATGCCCATTGTAATGGCATGTGTTGGTACTTCAGATGGATCATCAAAATAAATAGCATTTTCTGTTCTTGTTGACTCTGTTAGCTCCACAATATTCGTCTTGGCATCAAACGATGCGCCTGGTTCATTAAAAGCAATATGTCCATTTACACCGATTCCTAGAAGCTGTAAATCAATGCCTCCTGCTTCTTCAATGCGCTTATCATATGCAGCACATTCTTCAGCTAAATTGGCTGCCTGTCCATTTGGCAAATAGACATTTTTCGGCTGTATATCCACAAAATTAAATAAATTCTTATGCATAAATGTAAAGTAGCTTGCTGGACTTGATTGCTCAATGCCAACATACTCATCCAAGTTAAAAGTTTGTACTTCCTTAAAAGATAAATGGCCAGCTTGGTGTCGTGCCACTAATTCTTTATACATGCCTACAGGTGATCCACCAGTTGCTAAACCTAAAACACTATCAGGTTTCTCTTGTATTTGTTTTGAGAAAATAGTAGCTGCCACTTCACTCATTTCCTCATATGTATTCACTTCTATCCATTTCATTCTTTATACGATACCTACCTTACCATTAATATTATTAACTAATATGTAAAATATTTCACTTTATAGTAGCTAATATATTAATCTTACTAGTTATTTAGCTATTTTTCTATCATTTCCTACTTCAGTTTATGCGTGTAATCTAAGACTATTTCGGTTATGTTATTAATAAGGAAGTGAGGCGATTTTATGAATGAACAGATTCAGCACTATTTACAGTATATTCAATTTCAAGGAACGTTAGAGCCATCTATTCAACTACTTGGACAACTACAAACTAAACATCTATTAACCATTCCCTATGAAAATTTAGATGTTGCCTTGAATCGTGGTATCTCCTTCGCTATTCCTGATATATTTAAGAAAATAATTATTGATAAACGTGGTGGCAATTGTTTTGAATTAAATATCTTATTCAGCTGGCTTCTACGAGAGCTTGGCTTTTCTGTCACCAATCGTTATGCCCAGTTTTGGCGCAACGTAGCGGAAAATACCCCTCCAGAGGAAATTCCTATGCATCAATTATTACTAGTAAATATGAGTGGACAATACTATATCTCGGATGTAGGTGTCGGTGCATTAGCACCCTGTAAACCAGTGCCACTGATTGCTGGCTATCAACACCGTGAAGGTAAAGAGTTATATAAAATAGATTATGATGAAGCGAATGGTTGGATGCTGTTGGAACAAGCTAAACATAGTTGGCGTTTGCTTTATAGTTTTCACGACGATGCCAATGATGCAAAATTTGCACCACGACTTTCCAAGCAAAAAAATAAAATTGCTATGATTCGAACCATTGGTGGCCGTCATACCATGATGAACAACGAATTTAGAATTTATGAAGGACAATCCTTAACTACTTATACAACAAACACTGAGAAGGAATGGCTGCAAGCTCTACAGCGTTTTTTTCATATCTCTATACAATAATAAGGAAAGCAAGTCCATCGGTGGCTTGCTTTCCTTTCACATTATTCCATTGTCCTATTGAGCAATTCAAACACAACTATGTCATTGTGTAGCTCTTTAACTAAACCTATATCATCTACAAAGTAATAAGTTTTCACTACATCACTAAATTCCGACCTTTTCTCGACTATAACCACGCCCGTATATTGCACATCACCAGCTTGTACCGTACCATCAGTAGATTTTACAGTTACTCGTTCCCCTGCTGAAACCCCTGGATCATCTTCATGTAAAACAACGCCTATTCTAAGCGGGAGTTCTATATATAAATCATAATGTGTGTTAGCTTCACTAGCAATGGCTTGTCCGTATGCACGATCATGACCATATAAAAGCTCATCAGAGATAGTTTGTCCTGTACTTACATTTTTGACTGTCCATACATCATTTTTACCGTCGTGTTGCTGATATTGATAGTTTAAAGTATAACGCTTATTGTCACTTAAAGAATAAAAGGCATACGTATATTCAAATGCGGGATCCCTTAGCAAGTTAGGTTTAGAAAGAGTCATTGCTCTCGCTAAAAACGCTGAGAAATGGGCGCGTGTAACAGGGTCATTAGGTTTAAACGAACCATTCTCATAGCCCCTTACTAAATGATTATGGGCCAGTGTTAAAATTTCTTTATAACCTGGTGTCTGCTTACTCACATCTGTAAAATAATAAGGATCTGAACCTTTTAATTGAAAGGCCCTATTTAGCACAATCGCCATTTCCCCCCTAGTAAGCGGTGCATCTGGATGAAATTTATGGGCAGTATCAAATATACCTTTATTTTGCACAGCCGCAATTTCTTTATAAAATTTATGAGTGGTTGTGACATCTTGATAGTTTGGATTTTGCACATGGATCGTGTTTAATCCTAAAGCACGTGTTAGCATTACAGCTACTTGTGCTTTCGTAATAAAATCATTCGGCTTGAACAAGTTATTCGAATACCCTTTCGCAATATCCTGTTCTACTAAATAATGAATTTCCGTCGTTAATGTATCATCCGTTAGATCGATAAAGCTGGCTGCCTGCACTTCCTTCGGTAATATACCAATTGTTATCAGGATCAAACATACTAGCTTCAATATGTTCTTCACATTATCCCTCCTCCTTCGATTCTATACCCATAAAGACGTACCCATATGCTTAAAATGAAAAAAGCCTCTATTAAAAGAGACTTTATTCGTTATTTTTATATTGAATTAATCCAATCCCTATTCCAGTCGGATCGACCAAATAAGCTAGATAGAAATCATCAAACGCCATTTTGTCACGCAAAATAGTAGCACCATTGTGTTTTGCCTGTGCAATGAATTCGTCAATTGCATCCACTTCAATTTGAATTCTTGTACCATGCGGAAAATCGCTTGGTCCTTTACCAATGCCACCATTAATTCCAGCTTTGTCTTCATTCCCAGTCATAACTGCCCAATAATCCCACTTTGGAGCTGCCACCTCCCAGCCAAACACTTTACTATAAAAAGCTGCCGCTTTCTCCGGTTCCTGACTATTTAATTCAAAGCCAATCACTTTTCCCATACATATACCCCCTCATTTTTAGCATAACAAATAATTCAACAATTAATTGGAATTCCCTTCCTGCAACTTTAGAAATTTGACAATATTCCAACTAAAAAATTTATGTATTTAATTAGTTAGAAAATTATGTATAATCAAATTAGAACGATTGTTCAAATCATTAAAGGAGTACAACATTGAGTAAAAGACGCTATGACAGTGACAAGGCAAAGATTGAGATTATCAAACATGCCATCCAATTATTTTCTCAACATGGCTATAATCAGACATCTGTTGGTGATATTTCGAAAGCCTCTGGTTATAGTAAAGGACATATTTATTATCATTTCGAAAATAAAGAAAAGTTATTTGTGCTTTTGGCGCAGCAATCGATGAAAAATTGGCATGACAAATGGTTGCAACAAGAATCTTCATACACCACATCCACAGATAAATTGTATGGTATGGCCATGCATGTCCTCTATGAGTATCAAACACCCTTACTAAAGTCAGGTCAGGAACTGGCATCTAATCCCAAATCAAGTCCTGATTCAATACAACAGTTATACAATTTAGCTATTACGCCAATGAATACTTATCGAGCAATTCTTCAAGAGGGCATCGACCAAAACGAATTTGTTCATGGCAATGTAGATACATGGACCGTCTTACTTGGCACATGGCTAGGTGGATTATGTCAGCTGACCAATACTCATAACTTGAAATCATTAGAACCACTCTTTCAACAGGCAATAACGATTTTCTTAAAAGAAATTAAAAAAGGTGGGGTTTAAATGAAAGTAGGTTTAATAGGTGATAGCTTAACAGAAGGTCGTCCAGGCGTTTCATTTTATGATCTCTTGAAACATCAATATCCTCATATTTCATTCGATAATCTTGGAAATCCAGGCGAGACGATTAAAAGTTTATTTACTCGCTTGGAAAAAATGCCGCTCCAATCTTCCTATGATCTCCTTATTCTTTGGATAGGCGTCAATGACGTCTATTCAAAATTATTAAAGGTGCAAGCACAGCCTGTGGCGAAGGATCACTTTGAATTCGAAGAGTACTGCCTTAAGGTATTAGAGAAAGCACATGACGCTTCCAAAAATGTTGTATTAGTATCTCCAGCATTAGTAGGAGAAGATCTTCAAAATCCCTCTAACAAAGAAATAACACAATTAACGTCTGTTATGGAGTCTATTTCATTGAAATCTGGCAATGTTTATTTTGTAAATATGCAAAATCTCTTTAAAGAGCATTTAGAACATTTGGAGTGCTCAGGCTTTATTAATACGAATGTAATAAGAGTCCTACTGGATGTTTTATTTTACAAAAGTCCTTTACGTATCGATAAATTATCTCAAAAAAGAGGGCTACATGTAACTTTAGATGGTGTTCATTTGAATAGTAAAGGTGCTGATTTAGTGGCACAGCAATATAGCTCTATCATTGAACTTTATAAAGTCGAAGGAGACAAAATCGGGAGGTCCTAAAGATGAGGAAGATTGCTGTTGTTACTGGCGGTGTTTCAGGGATAGGAAAGGCTATTTGCCAAGAATTAATTGCTCGAGAAATATTTGTCATTATTGCTGATATTCAAGATCATGAGGGTCGTGTGTTAGAAGCAGAGTTAAATAAGGATATCGCCCATGTAAAATTTGTACATTTAAATGTAACCGATTATAAAAATGTAGCTTCTGTCATTCATGATGTATTTGAAGAATTTCACCGTATAGATTACCTGTTTAATAATGCTGGTATCGCTATGTATGGGGAGATGGGTGAAATGACTATTGAGGATTGGAAGGAAATTATGGCCATTAATTTATGGGGTGTCATTTATGGGACTCAAATAGGCTACCCACTTATGAAAAAACAAGGTTTTGGTCATATCGTCAATACCTCCTCTGCTGCAGGGTTAGGACCTTCTCCTTTTTCTACTGCATACGCTACTACCAAACATGCTGTTATAGGACTAACAACCTCTCTACACTATGAGGCTGAGGAATTCGGGATTAAGGTGAGTACTTTATGTCCAACGTTTGTGGATACACCAATTTTCGATAATGCAAAGGCGATTCATATGGATAAATCAATTATCACCAAACAATTAAAGCAGCAAAAAATGATCTCACCTCAGCGAATTGCAAAAATGGCTATAGAGGGTGTTCATCAAAATAAGCCTATCATTTGTCCAATGCCAATGCGCAAAACACTGGATGTTGTTTTTACTATTTTTCCTTTTTTACACAAAGCGTTAATGAGAATGGTTTGTAAAGTGAGTCGTAATGCACGTTTAACCTAATGTTTCACAAGGCTCCCTACTAATGGGAGCCTTGCTTATTTTATAATACGACACCATCGCTCATTTTAATAATACGATCTGTATATGCCAACATTTCTTCGTCATGCGTCACTAATAATGTTGTTATATTTAAAGTTTTTGTTAATGTTCTTAATAACAACATAATCTCTTTAGAGCGCTGTGAATCTAAACTAGCCGTTGGTTCATCAGCAAACAATACTTTCGGTTGATGAATAATAGCACGTGCAATTGCTACACGTTGCTTCTCTCCCCCTGACAAGGAGGAAGGATAGGCAGTTTTACGATGTTCCATTCCAACTAACTCCAATAGCCGATTGACTTCATATTTCTGTTCATTCTTTTTTAATGGAGATTCAGCTACATCTAGCATTAATAGCAATTGTTCCTCCACTGTCAAAAATGGAACAAGGTGAGCAAATTGAAAAACAAAACCGAATTTACTTGCACGTAATTTTCGTACCTGGTCGGTTTTCATCGTCGTAAGATTCTGCTCTTCAAATAACACTTGCCCATCTGTTGCTGGTTGTAGTCCTGCAGCGATCGTTAATAATGTACTTTTCCCAGAGCCAGAAGCACCTACCAATGCTGTAATCTCTCCTTCATTTAAAGAAAGATTGATGCCCTTTAAGATCTCT
The DNA here is from genome assembly GCF_027557635.1 of Lysinibacillus sp. JK80. Classification (NCBI taxonomy): domain Bacteria; kingdom Bacillati; phylum Bacillota; class Bacilli; order Caryophanales; family Bacillaceae; genus Lysinibacillus; species Lysinibacillus sp. JK80. Next base: position 3,886,296 of record NZ_CP058997.1, read on the forward strand.
TCCTCGACTTCACCATTCTTAAACGTTTTTCGTACTTCATCAATTGTAAATAACGTCATGATTAAGCCTCCCCTTGCTGTATTGCTTGTAACGGTTCAATTTTTTTAATTTGCATTCCTGACAAGGTCGCACCAATAAAGCCTATGAGGAGGAATACAACGGATAACTGTGTTGTAGTGCCTATTGTTAAAGTGAATGGCATCCCCTTAGGAGCAACTATATTAAATAGCTGGCTAAGACTGACAGATACCACAAGTGAAAAGATTGTAATAATAGCCATCTGTGTCCAGATCATTTTAAATAGCTTACTTGTTTTTAATCCAATCGCTTTTAAAATGCCATACAAGCCAATTTTTTGCACATTCATCATATAGAAGAAAATAGCAAACAACATCCCACTAATGACAACTAAGAACCATATAATCATATTTAAAGATAATTGCTCCGCATTATAACTAGGGATAGTATTGAGAAACTCTTTATTGCTATATGCTTGCAATCCCTTAATATCATTTGGCTCACTATTTGGTACAAAAATTAATTGTTTATCAGCTACCCGATACATCTCCTGATAAGCCTCTTCACTAATATAAGCAACGGGAGCATGGCTATATTTTTTTTGCTCTACAAAACCTTTTACAATGAACTTTCCACTGTATTGATTATTCGTTAATATATCTCCAACTTGTATTCCTTTATCTTGTAGTGAGCTATCCAAAAGCACCTCGTCTTGATGCACATTGCTAAAAAGTGTAGATTCCGTTGATGTCACAAAGGCTACACTTTGTTGTTTATCATCCTGATCATTTAAAAAGCCCATCTGGATCGAAAAAGCTACTGCCTCTTTTTCTTTACTTATGACTTTCTGTTGCAGGTCGCTATCGATTCTTGAAAGATTAAACGTGCCATCCGCATCCTCAGCCATATAAAATTGTCCCTTCGGTAAATCCTTAATTAAAGCTGCATTATCCTGTGACAGACCATTTGCTAAACCCGAGATAATAAACGTTAAAAAACTAACTAGGAAGATAATGGAGCCCAAGATTAAAAACCGTACTTTATTCTTCTTCATTTCTTTCCAGGCAAGATTCATCACTAACCCCTCCATTTCTTTGATTACTCCTAGCTTAAAATTGTTAAATGAACAGAGCATGAACTAATTGTTAAAATGTAGTGATTATATAAAAAGCCACTCTATAAAGGCATTTTTATCCCATAGAGTGGCATCTTTTTTGAATCTTATTTATCTTTACTTACTAAAATCCCTCGCCTTGAATGAATTGATATTTTTGATTTCTAATCAAGGTCTTAATATTTTATACGAACTGTGAATTTCAATTGTAGTATGAATATAAGATCTAAAAAAACTCTTAAAGAATTTCAATACCTTTTCATCTTCATTTCTTACATCAAAACAAGCATACGGTATATTTAGTTGAATTTGATTTTTAATAACCTCGCCCAGTAAAGGTCTTAAAATATAATGATTTCTTCTATCTTCTTTAATAAAGAGGGAAGTAATAAATAAATGTTCATTATTCACATTTGTACTTAATATCCACCCGATGATTTCCTCTTTGTAGTAAACCAAAAAACTCGTTTGTGGACTAGCTTCACCAAATTGAAAATCCTCTAAGGGTGATAAATGCTTAGGATACCAATCAACATTGCGTAACGACTCCAGTTCCGCTTCATGAATTTGATTCAACGCTTTAACAGAGATGTCTTCTGGAAATGTGTTTTTTTCGATCCATTTTTCTTTGCTCATATCTTTCACATTAATCATAAAGTGAGTTTTGTCTAAAATTGGTGGAGTCCACGATTGCTTTCTTAATGTGTATTTTACATTCGGACTAGTTTCAGGAAAAACATTTGTATATAAAACATTTGCGCCTTTTGCTTTTAGTTCTTTTTCGGCAAACTTTAGTAGTTTTTCTTCTATGTTTTTATTTTTAAACTTATCTCTAACATTTACTGAGTAGACGACGCCCATTCTATCTAACTCTTTGTATTCCGCCAATATTGCTCCGAGAACTTCACTATTTTTATCAACTGAAACGCCTAGGACAAACGAGTCATTGTTTAGGTCATTAAATAAAAAGTCACCTTTAATATTTTTAAAATGCAGTAATACTTCATTAACTTGGGTTTCATTTATTCTTTGGATTAGCATGATTTTTACCTTCTTAATGAAAATAGTCTATTTTATTTGAGGTTTAGTAAAAAAGGGAATGGATCACCTCGATAAGTGATCCATTCCAACTAAGGATTTACTTAAGGTCCCTCATTTCCAGTACCTTTAACACTTTTTATATAAGACGCTGGCTTTTCTGCGGTGGCTTTTATACGAATATGAATATATTGCGAAGTATTAGCTGGAATCTCAATATAAGTAACACCAGTTTTAGTTGTAGCAGTTGACCATTCTGCTGCATTATCTGCTGCATTTGGGTTGCTATCTACAAAATACTCATATGTCTCTTGAGTTTGTAAATTTGATAATTTGGTATACCCAGCAACACCAACCGCTACTGTAGGTTCAGGTGCAGCAGCAGGTTTGATATCATTTAACTCGATTTGCGCTAAATCTTGCACATCATTTGCTGGTTGCCCTCCTGCTGAAGCTATACGAATATGCACAAATTGACCCGCATTTATCGAAATATTATCAATTTCTGTTGTTCCTGATAGGGGTATTAATGTTGCGCCTGCCCAGTCTGTGCTAATAGATGTCGTAGCATTACTATCTATTATATATTCATACGTAACACCATCTGTTAATCCTGTCAGTTTCATTGTTCCTGCATTCGTTCCTTGTGCTTTCATTGCATTAGGTGCAGTAATTGGATTTACAATTGTTAATGGTATATTCGTTATATTTATTGTTTTTGCATCAGAATAGACTGTTTCATTCACAAATTCTTTTTGAGGCTTCGCTTTATTCAAAGCAGCGTCTTTTAAAGAAATATCGTTACCATTTGCACTCATCGTGATGGTTGTATTTTGTTCAATTTTTGATACGGTTGTTGCACCTAACGTGACAGTTACGGTATTTCCTAAAAGTTCAAAGGTATCATCATTAGCAAAAGCAAACGTAGAATTTGTTTGATTACTTAAAGTAAAATCATTCGCTAAATCAATTAGATTAGCCAAACCAAGATTTACATCCTCTGAGAAGATAATCGTTAACTGATCCCCTACATCTACACCGTTAGAACCCTTATCTATGAAGCCTGAACTAATAATAACTGGTGCAGCCTGATCAACTGCTGTCACATGAATCCCAGCTATATTCACTCCATTGATATCTATGATAGATTCATTTGGATTTTGAATAACCTCTGGTGTGAAGTGAGTACCAACCATTGGTTCCACTCTAATTGTAATATATTTGTTTTCACCTTGTGTATATAATGGATTAGGATTACCATTGCTAAGCAGTGGCGTTCTTCCATTTTTGTCTGTTACTTTTATAGATTCTACAGTAAAGCCAGGGACTGTAAATGAATCCTTAGTTACTGTCGTTGGATCAATATTTGCTGAAAATTTTAGGCGAATGGTTTCCATTTTTCCATCTTGTGAGCTGACCCCATCTTTACCATCTATCGTAACCGTTTCTAGCAATGGGTTATTTACTATTGTATTAGCAACTACTTGTCCAATCTTTTTAGCGAGTTTACCTGCTGACGTTCTTTCTACTACAACAACTACCTTACCAGCAGCTGATGAAATTTTACCATCAGGCGGAAGTGTTTCCCAAGAAGATACATCAGCATTTAATGATGGCTTTCCAGCGTCTGCTGCATTCGCATCATCAAAAACTTTAAAAGCAAACTCATTACCTAAATCTACAGGTTCACCAACTGTAATATTTATTTTATCGTTACTGAATGGATCATCCACTGCCGTAACAGCTAATGGGCTTAAAGATCCGATGCTAACTCGTGTTCTTAAACTCTCTGCATATTGAGTACCATTGTCTGTTACTTTTATAATCGCTACATCAATTTCAGACATCCCATTAGCAAAACCAGAGGAAATCGCAATTGATTTTTCACCATTTCCGTCAGGAAGTATACCCCATTCTAATTGATTGCCTGAAACATCGTATACAGAAATCATATAATCACCTATTGGGGAAGGTAGTTTAACTGTCACTTTGTCTGCCCCAGTAGCATTGTCAGTAACAGTAATATCACTAACTGCTGGTGCATTCGGGAAAGTCGTTGGTACTCCTTTTTCGACTCTTGTGCTTTCAGTTTTTCCGTTTTCTGTAACTGTTACATAGACTTTATCAAGTCCTAGAGGAAATCCTCCTAGAATCTCTACTATACTAAGTGCAGTTGACGTTGTTACTGAAAAGCTTCCAAGGATATTTCCATTTGTACTTGCATCATACACTTTAATTAATGAGCCTACTGGTAATGAAGGTAAAGCAATCATATCCTTGCCTGCTGTCGCGTAATTAACCAATTGTATGTGTGAAGGAGCTTGTGATTGATTTGAACTTTGAACATATACCGTCGTTGAAAAACTTGCTGGTATGTTCCCACTTGCTGCATACCGTACTTCATAGTTTCCTGCACCTAAGCCAATAATTTCTGTTGCTAATAAAGGTACATTCGTCCAACTTGTGTCTGTAACTAGTTTATATTGATATTTCTTACTTGCATTTAAACCTGTAATCTTACCATCATTTCCTACTAAAGTTGGAGACACCCCTTGTAAACCCTTTGGTGCTGATGGTGCTACGGGAACTGTTGTATCAATAGACCCGCTACCTGAGTTATCAGATGACGTATCGGATAAATCTGGGTTTTTTGTTCCAGCAATTCGTTCGACATTGCCTTTTACAGAATTATAATTTTGAATTATATCAGCAGGTTTTGAACCTGTTGGAATAACAAGGTTGCCAATTTTGGTTTCTGTTCCTATTGTAACTTTTGTTTCTCTATTAAGTGTTTCAAGATTACTTACTCGACCGATTGTTTGCAGATTTACATTTGCACTTGTCATAAGAGATAGATTAACAATGTCACTTTTACCAGATAATTTAACCTCACCTGTAGTTGTTACTTGTAAAGAAGTTACATTTGAGTTAATGACAACGTCAGTAGCTCCCTGGACAATCAATACTTTAGGAAGCACCACTGAACTTCCAGCAGTTAATATTGCATTGCTATTAACAACAATCTCTCCTACTGTAGATGCTCCAGATGTTTTCGATAGGAAAATAACATCAGCATTTTTATCCACACCCACATCACCCAATTGAAATTCACTGAAAACTACTCTTCCTCTTACTTTAGTTTCATTCGCAGCTATAGGTAAGTTATTCATAGATGCAACCTTTGCTCCAAAAGATTTATATGCATTAGTTTGATTTGCTAGTTGCAAAGTATCATCAATCGTCGTTTTACCTTCCACTTTCAAGAATTCAGAGTAGAAAGAATTCTCAACGCCTTTACCAACATGTAAATCGCCTTTAATGGTGATATTCTTCATTGTGATGTAATCGCTATTTACAATGACAGTAGAATCGATAGTTGCACCTTTTCCATCAAAGACAGCATGATTTACATAGGGGTTATTAGTATCAGTACTTGGTGTACCTTTTGCAGTTAATTCAATAGATTGTATTTGTTCAATTTTATTCTCTTTTATAGTTAGTTTTAAGTTGGCACCTTTTAATGTCGCTAGATTACTCGGATTAATCCATTTCTTTTGATCATCTGAAAGTGTGTATGTACCTTCAGAAGTCACCAGTGTCTCATCTGTAATATTGGAGATCGTCTCATTCAAATGAACAGGAACAGGTGTTATTTTGTTTTCACTACGGTAAATGAACGCTGCTAGTTGTCCACGAGTCACACTTTTATTAGGCGAAAATGTTGTTGGGGTTGTTCCGGATGTGACTTCATTTTCAATCAATACCCCAACATAATTATTAAACCAATCATCTTGACTCACATCTGTAAAGTTTATTTTTTGTTGAGAATTTTCTGATTTTAAATCATAGGCTAATGAGATGATTTTTGCCATCTGTGCTCGATTCACAGGATCATTCGGTCTGTATTCACCTTCAGATCCCACAATAATTCCTTTATCGGCTAATGCAGCAATATATTTATAGAAACTATGCTTTTCAGAGACATCTTTAAATCCTGGGTTCTTAATATTAGTTGTATCTAAATCTAATGCAAGTGCGATGATTTTTGCAGCATGGGCGCGAGTTAAAGGTTCGTTTGGACGGAAAGTACCATCTTCATAGCCACTTATAATATTACGTGCATGTAAACTATTTACTGCTTCATAAAAGTATGCATTTGACTGTACATCTTTGAATTTAGTTGCAGCTGCGTTAGCATTTGGTATCACTGTCACTAAACTACCTACCACAACAGATGCTGTAACTGTAGATGCTATTATCTTGTTAAAATTTTTATTCTTTTTTTTCATAATCTCACATTCTTTCCCTCATTATTGATGGTGACTTATTTACTAATAAATAGTAATTTGCGATATATCTTTTTGTATGTTTTTTTAAATTGGAATATCTCCCTTTCTTATTATAATTCCACAATGGTTTTTGGGTAGTTATTACCAAATATTTTAGATATATCCTTTTTTACTTTCCATTTTAGAGAAATTAGTCTACCTATCATACAAATGTGGTAAAAATATTTTATAATAAATAGTAAAATTAATATATATAAATTTTCAATTAATAGAACAAAAATTTTAGTTCAACTTCATGCATGACCCATACGTTGTGATTGATGTTTTCATGTTTCATTGATACAAAACATTTCTTAATGCCACTTGTTTCTAAGTGAAGGAAGAAACTAAACTCTGTCTTGTCATTTTTTGCTTTTAAGAGGGAAGTACACATTAATTTATCAGTTAACGTTACCATAATGAACCTAGATTATATTAAATAACTTAAGTTTGCTAATACAGCGCAAAATATAGCTGCTGTAAAGGCAAAATATGACCCATTCAGTCCTCCGCTCCTTTATCTATGTTTATATACTTTCTATAATTTTTTACAACAAAAAAAGAACCCCTGATATATCAAGGATTCTTCGTTGTAATTGATACCGGTGGTCGGGGTCGAACCGACACTCCAAAGGAACACGATTTTGAGTCGTGCGCGTCTGCCAATTCCGCCACACCGGCATAATGGAGATAAAAAAAATCGGATAAACCGATTAACAGTTAAAATATGGAGGCGGCAACCGGATTTGAACCGGTGATAAGGGTGTTGCAGACCCGTGCCTTACCACTTGGCTATGCCGCCGTCATACATGGAGCGGAAGACGAGGTTCGAACTCGCGACCCCCACCTTGGCAAGGTGGTGTTCTACCACTGAACTACTTCCGCAAAAATGGCTGGGGTACTAGGATTCGAACCTAGGCATGACGGAATCAAAATCCGTTGCCTTACCGCTTGGCTATACCCCAACAATGGGGCGACTGATGGGAATCGAACCCACGAATGCCGGAACCACAATCCGGTGCGTTAACCACTTCGCCACAATCGCCATTGTATTATGATGTTTATTAATTTTATATGTGATGGGGCGACTGATGGGAATCGAACCCACGAATGCCGGAACCACAATCCGGTGCGTTAACCACTTCGCCACAATCGCCATAAAATTAATTGGCAGGGGCAGTAGGAATCGAACCCACACCAAAGGTTTTGGAGACCTCTATTCTACCGTTGAACTATGCCCCTAAAATAATAAAACTGGTGGAGGGGGACGGATTCGAACCGCCGAACCCTAAGGAGCGGATTTACAGTCCGCCGCGTTTAGCCACTTCGCTACCCCTCCGGGAAAATCTGGTGCCGGCTATAGGAATCGAACCCACGACCTACTGATTACAAGTCAGTTGCTCTACCTGCTGAGCTAAACCGGCAAAAAAACAAGATGGGTCAGGACGGAATCGAACCGCCGACACTTAGAGCTTCAATCTAATGCTCTACCAACTGAGCTACTGACCCATATTTTAAAGTAAATGGCGGTCCCGACCGGGATCGAACCGGCGATCTCCTGCGTGACAGGCAGGCATGTTAACCGCTACACCACGGGACCATTTGGTTGCGGGGGCTGGATTTGAACCAACGACCTTCGGGTTATGAGCCCGACGAGCTACCACTGCTCCACCCCGCGATAATACTATAATGTTGTAAAAATAATGGTGGAGGATGACGGGCTCGAACCGCCGACCCTCTGCTTGTAAGGCAGATGCTCTCCCAGCTGAGCTAATCCTCCATCTGGGTATTGAATTGGTGACCCCTACGGGATTCGAACCCGTGTTACCGCCGTGAAAGGGCGGTGTCTTAACCACTTGACCAAGGGGCCATCGTTTGGAACACATCAAAGTGCTGGCGGAGAGTAAGGGATTTGAACCCTTGAGACAGTGTTAACCGCCTACACGATTTCCAATCGTGCTCCTTCGGCCACTCGGACAACTCTCCAAGAATGGCTCCGAAGGCAGGACTCGAACCTGCGACAACCTGATTAACAGTCAGGTGCTACTACCAACTGAGCTACTTCGGAATAATTTTAGTATATAGCCTAGCGACGTCCTACTCTCACAGGGGGAAGCCCCCAACTACCATCGGCGCTAAAGAGCTTAACTTCCGTGTTCGGTATGGGAACGGGTGTGACCTCTTTGCCATCATCACTAGACTATTTGAAAGACAATACTTATTATAACATATCTTATAAAAATTACAAGTATATTCTAATATTTTATTCTTTCAAAACTGGATAAACGGTGCATTGAATGTTTCAAACTTTTTTGGTTAAGTCCTCGATCGATTAGTATTCGTCAGCTCCATGTGTCACCACACTTCCACCTCGAACCTATCTACCTCATCGTCTTTGAGGGATCTTACTTACTTGCGTAATGGGAAATCTCATCTTGAGGGGGGCTTCATGCTTAGATGCTTTCAGCACTTATCCCGTCCACACATAGCTACCCAGCGATGCCTTTGGCAAGACAACTGGTACACCAGCGGTGTGTCCATCCCGGTCCTCTCGTACTAAGGACAGCTCCTCTCAAATTTCCTACGCCCACGACGGATAGGGACCGAACTGTCTCACGACGTTCTGAACCCAGCTCGCGTACCGCTTTAATGGGCGAACAGCCCAACCCTTGGGACCGACTACAGCCCCAGGATGCGATGAGCCGACATCGAGGTGCCAAACCTCCCCGTCGATGTGGACTCTTGGGGGAGATAAGCCTGTTATCCCCGGGGTAGCTTTTATCCGTTGAGCGATGGCCCTTCCATGCGGAACCACCGGATCACTAAGCCCGTCTTTCGACCCTGCTCGACTTGTAGGTCTCGCAGTCAAGCTCCCTTGTGCCTTTACACTCTACGAATGATTTCCAACCATTCTGAGGGAACCTTTGGGCGCCTCCGTTACCTTTTAGGAGGCGACCGCCCCAGTCAAACTGTCCGCCTGACACTGTCTCCTGCCCCGCTAAGGGGCATGGGTTAGAATTTCAATACAACCAGGGTAGTATCCCACCGACGCCTCCTTCGAAGCTGGCGCTCCGAGATCTCTGGCTCCTACCTATCCTGTACAAGTTGTACCAAAATTCAATATCAGGCTACAGTAAAGCTCCACGGGGTCTTTCCGTCCTGTCGCGGGTAACCTGCATCTTCACAGGTACTATAATTTCACCGAGTCTCTCGTTGAGACAGTGCCCAGATCGTTACGCCTTTCGTGCGGGTCGGAACTTACCCGACAAGGAATTTCGCTACCTTAGGACCGTTATAGTTACGGCCGCCGTTTACTGGGGCTTCAATTCGCAGCTTCGCTTGCGCTAACCACTCCTCTTAACCTTCCAGCACCGGGCAGGCGTCAGCCCCTATACGTCACCTTACGGTTTTGCAGAGACCTGTGTTTTTGCTAAACAGTCGCCTGGGCCTATTCACTGCGGCTCTCATGCGCTTGCACGCTCAAGAGCACCCCTTCTCCCGAAGTTACGGGGTCATTTTGCCGAGTTCCTTAACGAGAGTTCTCTCGCACACCTTAGGATTCTCTCCTCGACTACCTGTGTCGGTTTGCGGTACGGGCACCTCTCACCTCGATAGAGGCTTTTCTTGGCAGTGTGAAATCAGGAACTTCGTCCATACGGACTCGCCATCACAGCTCAACGTTATAGTGTGCGGATTTGCCTACACACACGCCTTACTGCTTGGACGCGCACAACCAACGGCGCGCTTACCCTATCCTACTGCGTCCCCCCATTTCTCAAACGGTGAGGAGGTGGTACAGGAATATCAACCTGTTGTCCATCGCCTACGCCTATCGGCCTCGGCTTAGGTCCCGACTAACCCTGAGCGGACGAGCCTTCCTCAGGAAACCTTAGTCATACGGTGGACGGGATTCTCACCCGTCTTTCGCTACTCATACCGGCATTCTCACTTCTAAGCGCTCCACCAGTCCTTCCGATCTGACTTCAACGCACTTAGAACGCTCTCCTACCACTGACATCGTAGATGTCAATCCACAGCTTCGGTGAATCGTTTAGCCCCGATACATTTTCGGCGCAGCGTCACTCGACCAGTGAGCTATTACGCACTCTTTAAATGATGGCTGCTTCTAAGCCAACATCCTGGTTGTCTGTGCAACGCCACATCCTTTTCCACTTAACGATTACTTTGGGACCTTAGCTGGTGGTCTGGGCTGTTTCCCTTTTGACTGCGGATCTTATCACTCGCAGTCTGACTCCCGTGTATAAATATCTGGCATTCGGAGTTTGTCTGAATTCGGTAAACCGGGATGGCCCCCTAGTCCAAACAGTGCTCTACCTCCAGTATTCTCATCACGAGGCTAGCCCTAAAGCTATTTCGGAGAGAACCAGCTATCTCCAAGTTCGATTGGAATTTCTCCGCTACCCACACCTCATCCCCGCACTTTTCAACGTGCGTGGGTTCGGGCCTCCAGTAAGTGTTACCTCACCTTCACCCTGGACATGGGTAGATCACCTGGTTTCGGGTCTACGACCACGTACTATTTCGCCCTATTCAGACTCGCTTTCGCTGCGGCTCCGCCTTCTAAAGCTTAACCTCGCACGTAATCGTAACTCGCCGGTTCATTCTACAAAAGGCACGCTATCACCCATTAACGGGCTCTAACTACTTGTAGGCACACGGTTTCAGGATCTCTTTCACTCCCCTTCCGGGGTGCTTTTCACCTTTCCCTCACGGTACTGGTTCACTATCGGTCACTAGGTAGTATTTAGCCTTGGGAGATGGTCCTCCCGGATTCCGACGGAATTTCACGTGTTCCGCCGTACTCAGGATCCACTCAGGAGAGAACGAACTTTCGACTACAGGGCTTTTACCTGCTCTGGCGGACCTTTCCAAGTCGCTTCATCTAACTCGCTCTTTTGTAACTCCGTATAGAGTGTCCTACAACCCCAAGAGGCAAGCCTCTTGGTTTGGGCTCTTCCCGTTTCGCTCGCCGCTACTCAGGGAATCGATTTTTCTTTCTCTTCCTCCAGGTACTTAGATGTTTCAGTTCCCTGGGTCTGCCTTCAAGACGCTATGTATTCACGTCAAGATACTACGCGATTAAACGTAGTGGGTTCCCCCATTCGGAAATCTCCGGATCAAAGCTCACTTACAGCTCCCCGAAGCATATCGGTGTTAGTGCCGTCCTTCTTCGGCTCCTAGTGCCAAGGCATTCGCCGTGCGCCCTTAATAACTTAACCAAGTTATTAAGCCTATAAAAAACTTAAAAAATAAATGTGTTTGTTACAATTTCAATGTCGTTTTATCCAGTTTTCAAAGAACAAGTTTTGAAGTGTTTCATTCAGATAGAATGAACCTTCAAAACTGAACGCAAAACGTAATCTTACAAACCCAAGGTTTGTATTCCGAAATAATCCTTAGAAAGGAGGTGATCCAGCCGCACCTTCCGATACGGCTACCTTGTTACGACTTCACCCCAATCATCTATCCCACCTTCGGCGGCTGGCTCCAAAAGGTTACCTCACCGACTTCGGGTGTTACAAACTCTCGTGGTGTGACGGGCGGTGTGTACAAGGCCCGGGAACGTATTCACCGCGGCATGCTGATCCGCGATTACTAGCGATTCCGGCTTCATGTAGGCGAGTTGCAGCCTACAATCCGAACTGAGAACGACTTTATCGGATTAGCTCCCTCTCGCGAGTTGGCAACCGTTTGTATCGTCCATTGTAGCACGTGTGTAGCCCAGGTCATAAGGGGCATGATGATTTGACGTCATCCCCACCTTCCTCCGGTTTGTCACCGGCAGTCACCTTAGAGTGCCCAACTAAATGATGGCAACTAAGATCAAGGGTTGCGCTCGTTGCGGGACTTAACCCAACATCTCACGACACGAGCTGACGACAACCATGCACCACCTGTCACCGTTGCCCCCGAAGGGGAAACTATATCTCTACAGTGGTCAACGGGATGTCAAGACCTGGTAAGGTTCTTCGCGTTGCTTCGAATTAAACCACATGCTCCACCGCTTGTGCGGGCCCCCGTCAATTCCTTTGAGTTTCAGTCTTGCGACCGTACTCCCCAGGCGGAGTGCTTAATGCGTTAGCTGCAGCACTAAGGGGCGGAAACCCCCTAACACTTAGCACTCATCGTTTACGGCGTGGACTACCAGGGTATCTAATCCTGTTTGCTCCCCACGCTTTCGCGCCTCAGCGTCAGTTACAGACCAGAAAGTCGCCTTCGCCACTGGTGTTCCTCCAAATCTCTACGCATTTCACCGCTACACTTGGAATTCCACTTTCCTCTTCTGCACTCAAGTCCCCCAGTTTCCAATGACCCTCCACGGTTGAGCCGTGGGCTTTCACATCAGACTTAAAGGACCGCCTGCGCGCGCTTTACGCCCAATAATTCCGGACAACGCTTGCCACCTACGTATTACCGCGGCTGCTGGCACGTAGTTAGCCGTGGCTTTCTAATAAGGTACCGTCAAGGTACAGCCAGTTACTACTGTACTTGTTCTTCCCTTACAACAGAGTTTTACGATCCGAAAACCTTCTTCACTCACGCGGCGTTGCTCCATCAGGCTTTCGCCCATTGTGGAAGATTCCCTACTGCTGCCTCCCGTAGGAGTCTGGGCCGTGTCTCAGTCCCAGTGTGGCCGATCACCCTCTCAGGTCGGCTACGCATCGTCGCCTTGGTGAGCCGTTACCTCACCAACTAGCTAATGCGCCGCGGGCCCATCCTATAGCGACAGCCGAAACCGTCTTTCAGTCTTTTGCCATGAAGCAAAAGAGATTATTCGGTATTAGCCCCGGTTTCCCGGAGTTATCCCAAACTATAGGGTAGGTTGCCCACGTGTTACTCACCCGTCCGCCGCTAACGTCAAAGGAGCAAGCTCCTTTTCTGTTCGCTCGACTTGCATGTATTAGGCACGCCGCCAGCGTTCGTCCTGAGCCAGGATCAAACTCTCCATAAAAGAAATTTGATTAGCTCAAATTGTTTTGCTGGCATCATGTTTGATGTCCAAAATTTTCGTTTTGTTCACTAGCAAAACTAGCTACTTAAAACTTTATTGATTACGTTTTGCTTGTTCAGTTTTCAAGGTTCATTATTTAAGTCGTTTTTCAGCGACTTCTTTATATTAACATCTCACTCAAAACATGTCAACAACTTTTTAAAAAAGTTTTTTGTGTTTTACTGAGTTATTCGTTTATGTCTTAGCGACAATTAATATAATACAATACTAAGATATTATTCGTCAACTACTTTTCTAAAAAAATATCGAGGTATTTTTTAGATACCTCGATTACAAGCATACTACAGTCATTGTCCCATTTCTAGAGCATCTTTATTTACCTTGTAATGACGGTGAAATATCCTATCATTTTTCGCTGCAATGGGTTCAATTTGAATATAGCCTTTATCCACTAGATACTCAACAAACACTTCTAAATCCACTGAGTAGTTAACAAGTTCATGATGATCATGTAATTCCTGAATAGTCCACATTTCTTTTGTTTGCATGACTTCTAATATATGCTGTGCCCCATCTCGTGTACGAGAGTGGATTAAAAACTCACTTGCTAAAAACAACAATTCTAAGCGCTTTTCTATTGGCTCATTACTTGTCACTAGCTCTTCATACAGCTTATAGATGGCTGGCTCGATTTTTTTCACCTGTGCCCAAACAGTTACTTCAGGATACAGGCCACTATCGATAATAGATAGGCGGCCTAGATGATGTAGGGAATCCACAACGTGATTATAAGCATCTAAGTAACTTCCTTTATCAAAGTATTCTTTCCCCTCCAAATAGCGACGAATTAACTTTGAAAATTGAATACCTGTTTTAATTTTACGACCACTATACGGAAATTCCTGCAATTCTATTTTTAGTTTATGCAGAAATTCATTCCGATCAAATAATACTCTACCGAAGAATATCCAATCAACAACCTTTCTATTTGAACCGATGAGTAACCATTTTCGAATTAATTTCTCCGTAACAGTATGTAGAGCGATTTTATTTCCTTCATATAAGTAATGTTTTGAAAAGACTGGTTGCTCTGCTTCTTTTACGATAATGAGTAAAACCGTATCAAATGTATCTGTAACGTTACTTTGTTCTTCACGCTTTTCCACTAAAATTACGCCTAATGTATTCGACTGACTCGCACGTTCTTGATATATCGGACGCAGTACTTGCTCCATGTTCAGCCCTCCTTTATTTATATAGGTTGTTTTGTTCCGTTAAAAATTCGACATACTCTAAAAGTATTCCTTCTTTCATTCAGTTCAAAGCTAAAATACTTTGCCCTTATATGTTATAGTAGATTTTAGATTGGGAGGCAAGATGAAATATGAAACCTTATAAAAGTAAAATTAATAAAATTCGTTCATTCGCATTAGCACTAATCTTTTTTGGTTTTATTGTCATGTACGGAGGCATTTTCTTTAAAAACAGCCCGATATTAGTTTTAATTTTCATGTCACTAGGTGTTCTTTGTATTATCGGTAGCACAGTTGTATATGCGTGGATCGGATTACTGTCAACAAGAGCTATTCAAGTAGAGTGTCCTAATTGCCATAAACATACAAAGGTTTTAGGCCGAGTAGATATGTGCATGTACTGCAATGAGCCATTAACACTTGATCCTACTCTAGAAGGTAAAGAGTTCGATCAATCCTATAATAAAACAAAAAAATCCTAGCCCTTTTTAAGAGCTAGGATTTTTATTGTACTTTAGCAGTAGCAACTTTACATGATGGACAAGTGCCGTATATCTCTAAGCGATGCGAATGCACATCAAAGCCTGTTACCTGTGATGCAAAATGCTCTATTTCGTCGAGTCCAGGATAATGGAAATCGACGATCTTACCACAGCATTCACAAATCATATGGTAATGATCGTTTGTCACGAAATCAAAGCGACTTGAAGCATCCCCGTAAGTTAGCTCTTTCACAAGACCTACTTCACGAAATACACGCAGGTTGTTATAAACAGTCGCTACACTCATATTAGGGAACTTACCCTCAAGAGCTTTATAAATTTCATCGGCAGTAGGATGTGCCATTGATTGAATTAGATATTCCAAAATAGCATGACGCTGAGGAGTAATACGTACACCAGTTGTTTTCAACGTGTCCAGTGCATCTTGTAAATGCGTTGCAGACATCGTCATGCACCTCTTCCATAAGTATTATTAATTTATAATTGTTATAAATAGTGTATCCAATTCGTACTACTTCGTCAACAATCACACATTGCTTATCCTCAATAAATCAATGGTTTTTTCCTTAATATCCTCTTGATAAATCCATAACATTTTCTAAATCCGTGTCACCCTTTAGCCATTTTGTTAGGCTTGGCTTGAAAATTTCTAAGCTACGCTCAACATAACGAGAAGAATGACTGGATACATGAGGTGATACTATAACATTTGGTAATGTCCATAATGGATTGTCGGATGTCAGAGGCTCCTCTTCAAATACATCTAAAACTGCGTGTCCTATTTGCTTTCTTTCAATCGCTTGAATGAGTACGTTTTCATCAACTAAATTACCTCGACCAAAATTCATGAAGATCGCATTGTTTTTCATCGCAACAAAATGCTCTTCTTTTAATAAATTGGTCGTTTCTGTTGTTTTTGGTAATACAGAAATAACGATATCTGCAAGAGGTAGTGCTTCTTTCAAATTGGTAAAACTAATCATCGTATTCATATAGGCCGCTTCTTTACCAGAGCGATTACAGCCAATTGTTGTAACACCAAAAGCTTGCAATAAACGCCCAACTTCCGAACCAATGGCACCTGGCCCCAAAATAAGTGCCGTACTATCTCGTAATTCCGTTTGTTGCGTTTTTTTCGACCATTCATTTTTCTTTTGCTGCTCATACATCCAAGGCAAAGCTCGTTTAATGGCTAAAATATGAGCAAGAATCGATTCAGCCATGGGCGTTTTATGAATGCCACGAACATTTGAAACTAGAATCCTGCGTTCAATAATAGCCTGAGCTGGCATTTTTTCTATACCTGCCGATGCAACAAAAATCCATTTTAGCTTTGTCGCAGATTGAATACTCTCTTCTGTTAAATCTTCACCATATGTAACTAATACATCCGCTTGTTGAAGCTCTTCATTTGATATGCTCTTTTCAAAGATAAATTCAAGCTGTGGAAATTCTGCTACTAATGGTTCTCGTAAATCTGGTCTAGGTTCAAATGTAAAATAGATTCTCATTGTTTTGCCTCCTGTTCTGCTAAATAAGCATATACTTCTTCAATATGATTTTTCACTCGAACTTTGCGCCAAGCTTTTACAAGCTTCCCCTCAGCATCAATTAAAAACGTTGAACGCTCTATGCCCATATATTCACGTCCATACATTTTCTTTAAAACCCATACATCATAAGCTTCAGCAATAGCATGGTCCTCATCCACTAATAATGAAAATGGCAAACTATGCTTATCAATAAATTTTGTATGCTTGCTTGCGTTATCTGGGCTAACACCCAGAACAACAGCATTTAAATGACTGAAGTCCTCAAACTTATCGCGAAAATCACATGCCTCCGTCGTGCAGCCTGGTGTCATATCCTTTGGGTAAAAGTATAAAATAACATTTTTTCCTTTAAAATCAGCTAAATGCACCATCTCGCCCTTTTCGTTCAATAGAGAAAAATCCGGCGCCTTTTGTCCTTCTAGTAATGTCATACAATCTCCTCCTCTGTAGGTCCTATTTTACTCTAAGTAACAAATCAAGTCATATCCCTTAATTTCTTTGGATTTCTTACACCGATAGGTCTACAATAGATTACGTATAAAAAGTTAGGAGGCAATTCTATGAATCATGCAAAATCTGAAGCAATACATGAAGAGGCATTACAGCATATTGTTGGTGGTGTAAACAGCCCTTCTCGTTCATATAAAGCAGTAGGTGGCGGTTCTCCTGTATCCATGGCGCGAGGAAAAGGCGCTTATTTTTGGGATGTAGATGGCAATCGTTATATCGACTATCTAGCAGCATATGGTCCAATCGTTACTGGTCATGGTCATCCTCATATTGCAAAGGCCATTACGCACGCAGCTGAAAATGGTACATTGTTTGGGACGCCGACTGAATATGAAGTTACTTTCGCAAAAATGTTAAAGGAAGCCATTCCGTCGATGGATAAAGTACGTTTTAACAACTCTGGTACAGAAGCTGTTATGACAACGATTCGTGTGGCACGTGCCTATACAGGACGTACAAAAATCATGAAATTTGCTGGTTGCTACCACGGGCACTTTGATTTAGTATTAGTGGCTGCCGGATCAGGTCCAGCAACATTAGGAACACCAGATTCAGCGGGCGTGACAACTTCGACTGCTGAAGAAGTTATTACTGTACCTTTTAATAACCCTGAAGCCTTTACAGAAGCCATGGATAAATGGGGCGAGGAGATTGCAGCTATTTTAATCGAGCCAATAGTAGGAAACTTCGGTATCGTTGAACCAAAGCCAGGCTTTCTTGAATTAGTACATGCTACAGCAAAGGAAAAAGGGGCCCTAACGATTTATGATGAGGTCATCACGGCCTTCCGCTTCCACTATGGTGGCGCTCAAAATTTACTTGGCCTAACACCTGATCTAACTGCACTTGGTAAAGTTATTGGTGGTGGTTTACCAATCGGTGCATATGGCGGACGTAAAGAGATTATGGATACTGTTGCACCACTCGGCCCAGCATACCAAGCGGGTACGATGGCTGGAAATCCTGCATCTATGCAAGCGGGTATTGCTTGCCTAGAAGTACTACAAACACCAGGTATATATGAGGAAATGGATAGATTAGGCGCAATTTTAGAAGAAGGTATTTTAGCTGCTGCTAAAAAACATGGTGTAACCATCACGTTAAATCGACTTAAAGGAGCGCTTACTATTTACTTTACAGATGTGAAGGTAGAAAACTATGAGCAAGCTGAAAGCTCTGATGGTGAAATATTTGGACGCTTCTTTAAACACATGCTTGAGCAAGGTATTAATCTAGCTCCTTCTAAATATGAAGCATGGTTCTTAACAACTGAGCATACAGAAGCAGATATTCAGGAAACAATTGAAGCAGTAGATATTGCGTTTTCTCAATTATAATCTTGACAAGAAAAAGGCGACTTGCAAGTAGAAGTCGCCTTTTTCTTATTCATCCATGCAAATCTATGTATTTTATGAGCACTTCCTTCTATAATGTAAAGAAGCTAAAAAATATTAGACAGAAAGGACATCTTTATGAAATTAGGTGCCCGTGTATTTAAAACTGGTGTAGCTATCGTATTTGCATTATTTATTGCAGAGTTGTTGAAACTACCTTCACCTGTTTTTGCTGGAATTGCAGCTATTTTTGCTATTCAGCCTTCTATTTATCGTTCTTACCAAACCATTGTGGAGCAAGTACAAGCGAATATTATAGGTGCGACAATTGCCGTCATTTTTGGCTTGCTTTTTGGACACCATGTCGTTGCCATTGGTATAGCTGTCATAATAGCTATCGGTTTAATGTTAAAGTTTAGACTCGAAAAATCACTTTCGCTAGCGTTGGTTTCAGTTGTAGCTATTATGGAATTTCAAGGGGATGACTTTTTAACATTTGGTTTGATACGCTTTGTTACGATATTAGTTGGGGTATTAGCAGCATTTGTCGTAAATCTTGTGTTCTTACCACCTAAATACGAGGTAAAACTATTTCGCAAAATTTATATTTTACAAGATGATATTATTCGTTGGACACGACTGGCTGTACGGCAAGCTTCTGAGCATACATCCACAAAAACAGCATTAAGTAAGTTTAAAAACCGTATGCTACGAGTGGATACGCTGTATGATTTATATAAGGAAGAGCGTAATTACTTTAAAAATAAAAAATATGTCAAAGCTCGCAAACTAGTAGTCTATCGTCAAATGATTTTAACTTCCAAGAAAAGCTTGGAATTGCTACAGCGTTTGCATAATCACGAAAATGAATTAGCTCAGCTCCCTACCCAATTTCATTTAATGATTCAGGAGAGACTTGATTCCTTGCTAACGTACCATGAGCAATTGCTCTTAAAATATACAGGGAAGCTAAAGCCTGAGCATTCGGAGTGGAGTAAAAGCATTGACTATGTCCAACGTAATGAGCTGATGGAAATTTTCATCAAGCAAATCAACTTTGCTCGTGAAGAAGGCGATACGGAGTTTTCTAGCTATCACCTACTCTATATTTTATCGCGTATTTTAGATTATGAGGAAAACTTAGAACATCTTGATACACTTATTGTTTCTTACCAAAGCTATCATGGACATGAAATCAATGTAGAATTTGAAGAAGAATTCATATAGCTAACATTTTGGCGACAGATTACCTTGATTCAGGGGGATTTTGATCACCCATTGAATAAGATAAGTCTGTCGGCTTTTTTTATACAAAAAACCTCCAAGTAGTAATCTACTTAGAGGAAAGGAGCTAAGAACGCAATGTTAGCAATTGTTGCTCTGCTTGTTGGCGTTTGACCGTTTGTTCAGCACGTAAATGCTGATAATTGGCAATGCCTGATACAATAGTATCCCACATTTCTTCAAGAGTCTTGGTAGTGTTGGATTGTTGAGCCATGGCAGTACTTAATTGCACCGCTTCCTTGCTAGCTCCCCCAAATTGCCTCATACGATCTTCAAAGGCAGAGGCTGATTGACTTTGTAATTGTTGACGTCTTTCATTAACTGCATTCATCAAACCCATTTTAAAAACAGGAATGGTTTTAACAAAAGCCCCATTAATTTGTTCCATCAATTCACTGTTACCATTACGTAGCATATCGATTTGAGGGGCTGTGATAATAGCCACCATACGCGATTTTTCTAAATCATCTATTTTTTGCTGGAGCATCTCTGCAATACCTTGCAAACGATTTAGCTCCATTTTCGCCAGCTGATTTCCTGCTTCACTCTGTTTTTCATACATCGGAATCAATGTTGTTTGGACCTCATGAAGCTTCATGTCAGTTGCTACGATATACTTTTCTAGCTCAAGATAGTACATGAGGTCTTCTTGATATAAGCGTGCAAGTACTCGGTTATCCTTTGCTAATTCCTCTTCCATCAGTACAAATTGATAATGGATTTTCTCAATATCTCTCCCCAGTCCATTATATTTCGTAAATAAATCGCCATCATTTTTGGTCTTACGTGCAAACAGCTTTTTAAAAAAGCCCTTTTGCTCTGTAAAATCTTGTTTGTCGAATGTCTGCATAAGGGCTTCAAGCTGCTTAAATAATTCATTTGATTCGAAAGTTGTTGACTGGGTGATGATGGCTAAAATTTGATCTGCAAAAGTAGCTAATTTTGTAGACGGCTCTTTTCCCAAAGCTAATAGCTCTATCTGATTTTTTATATTGATTTGATTGGCAATTTGCCGTACCTCTGCATGATCCCTTAACTGTTCTTTGAAGGCTTCTGCTGTTTCCAGTGTCAGCTGCTTCAGCGTCAACGAGTTATTCGACATTCGTGCCGCCTCCTTCCTATAATCAGAAAAAACGATTAAAGAGTTTTTTTATGATTTTGTCGGGTGCAGTTTTCTGTGGCTTTGGTTCTTCATAGTGCAAGTCAAACAGCATATGCTCTAAACGGTGTACATCATAACTATCCTCTTGCAAATGCTTTTCTAAATCTAGTTGTCCTGTCGGATTATAAAAAACAATATCCACACCAAATCGATTTAAAAAGGCCAATAACGCTATATCTTCACGTGATAAAGCTGGTTGTTGAGGTGCTTGGTATAATACCAGCTTCGGTACCTCTTGGGAATAGTCAAAGCTTTGTAGTAATCTTAGGATCTCCTGTGGAATCATCGACATTTGTTTAAATAAAAATAACTGTAAATCATATAAGGTCTCATTTGGCTGCTGTTTCAACATGGGCTGCTCACAGGAAGTTTTTATCGTGTGTGCAATCGCACGCTGTAGCTCCAATGTTAACTCACCGTATTGCCACCAATCACTTTGCATAATACGCTCTACTGATAGTTCTCCATTTACTAGGCAATGCTTATAGTGAAAGTGAAAATTGGCTCTACTCGTTGGTGCATAGGGGAATTTTTGGACAAAAACAGTTTGCGGATTTGCTAATAACTGATGCATATAATACCAGTATTCTTCCCGTCTGCTCGAAACCCCACTAATTTTGGCAAATATGACTGGAATGACAATCTCATCCCCAATTACTTCAAACTGTGGTCGAACCAAAGCTTTCTCTTTTGCATAAATAAAAATATCATCATATGTCATCCGTAATGTTAAGGAGCGTGGCATAAAATCTTTAAACTGCCAAGGCTTATAGACACCTGATTGCTGATCATGCATTAATTGCTCAAAATGCTGACTAGATCGATATCCAACCGTTGCCTGCCGGTCACGCAACTTATCAGGAAATGGCTGTAAAGTTGTTTGATTGGCATACGCATATGTGATAGAGAAAGTATCATTAGGATCAATCTCAGCAAATTCATCTATTTTAGCTGGATGAAAAATTAACACATCACAACCGAGCTCCATTAATAACAATAAGAAATAGCGCTGACTTAGAGTTGCTTCCCCATACCAAACTACTTTAGGAAAATCGTCTGTTGGTTTCATGGATTTTGTCCATAGAATCCAATGGTTTTTTAGCCATTTCACCATATCAATTAAAAAACGGCGAAAGTCATTTGCTAGTAAACCTAACGATTGCTGTTTTTGAAAGAGCTCTACTACTTTAATGGTTGCTAACTGTAAATGGCGATTCATTACACTGTCATCATGCTTAGGAATTAATTGATAACCATACATCATTGCCACTAAACGATTAATAGATAGACCTTGTGGAGTTTGTTGATGCTGCGAAAGGATTGTTTGTATTGCCTGAAAGTCTTTTGGTTCAATATGTTTATTTAATTCTTCACTTAAAATATGGATGTTAGTGTTCTGTGACAATGTAAATAACGAATTGAAATAATCATCTTCTTCGATTGGTACGCCCAATACACGAACAGCAATTCTACTAAAGCTCACTTGCTGCTCTGTTGTTTCATAAAATGCACGATCCTTTGGTGAATCTTGAAACGCCTGTAGCCAATCATCAGGATGACGCTCCAACACTGATTTAATTGTGATTGTTTGCATACAAACGCACCTCCTAAAAATCATCCTCAGCCTATGCTAAAGCATTCATTTGTCATAGGACGTCTCACCTAATGACAACAAAAATATTTGAACATCTATACGATCGTTTGTTGTGATGCCATCTGTAAAACTGTTTCCAATAAATTCTTTGTAAATGCTTCACCATTGTGAGGCGAGTAAGTTGTATTTTGTAAAAACTTTGGCTGTTTATCCTTTAAGTCTCCATGATTTGGTGTAAAACCTAAATCAGCCATTGCAAGCATGCCATAATCCATAATAGAATCACCTGCTGCTATATGCACATCGTATGTACAGAACTCTTTTATATATTCTATAGCCGCTTCCTTTGTCAGCACCTTGGGCATAAAATACAATTTTTTCCCTTGTAGCAGAACATGCCAACCATGCATATCAAACTCTTGAATCATCGCTTGTAATTCATCGTATGGTAAAATATCAATATCTACATGATGTACATAAAAAAGATCATCTATATAAAGAGATCGTTGTAGCCATGTATCAGATTTAATCGTCTGAAATAGCTTTAGCATATCCATACGAGGGATCGAGGAATCTTCAATACGTCTAGATAATGTTTGTGTCCATTTTTCATATGGCTGACCCTTTTCTACTATTGTACCCCCATTGCTTGTAATTGCAAAAGCAGGGCATAAATCATGAATAAAATGGATTCTTTGATATTGATGTAAAGCTCTTGTCGTAACAGGAACAAATAAAGTATGTTGGTGTACCTGTTGCAATAGGGGTGCTGTTGCCTGTGTCATCATACTCATTGCTGTTTCGTCCTTGTGTTCAACGACGATTGTCTCTGTAGCTGGCGGAAACATCTCCATCATGCGTTTAGAATAAATAAGGGTTCTATCTAAATCAGATGTAAATAATATCATCATATTCTCCTCTATAATTCTTTGATCAAACCACAACATGCATAGGACATATTCGAATACTCTTCAATCAATACATTTTTTTCCTGCGCTAATAATAAAATATGTTTCAATTCATGCATGTACTGTGGATTAATTAAAATCTTCCAAGGTATCCTTCTCAGCAAAACTCTTGTCGTTTCCCCAACACCTGGCTTAATGAAATGTATATTATCAATACCAAAATCTCGTTGAATTATTTGCACGGACTTCATACCCTCCCATGTAATTGGAGAGATTTCTTGCTCTTGAATTTGTTGCACAATTTTACTCTGTACTTGTTCAAAACATGTGACGATACGCTCTATGTACAGATTGGAGACATCTATTGCCTCTAATTCTTTGTAGTATTTTGCACCATGAAAATCGTTTGCATCCATAAACTGCAAATTTAATACCGTTCTACTTACTAATCCAGATACAGTGGAATTTAAACAAGCAGATGGTATTAAAAAATCCTCACGAGTTCCATAAATAGCTGCACAATGGCCAGGATCAGCCAAAACAGCTAAATCGGCACTTAACTGTTCTTGATATCGTAAATTAAACTTTTGGCAGGATTGAATTAATTCATTGGTAATTGCCCCTTTTCCTGTCCAACCATCAATAAATTGCAGACTTCCTAGAGGATGCTGTGTCAAAATATAACGAATTGCCGCTTCATCAAACCCACGACCTCGCAGTATAGAAATGGAGTAATGTGGAACATTCACATGATAATGCATGGCTATATACCGTTTGATTAAAATACCAATGGGTGTACCTGCACGAGCTAAACTCACAAGAATTAAATTTTCTAATCCTCTATTTTCAACGATTTGCTCTGCCACTACTCCAACGGCGATTGCTATTCTTTCTGCATGAACATCTAGCGCTTTGTAAAAAAGATTCATGTAGGTATCCGATGGTTGCTTCTCCACTGGCAGCATTTCCGAATAATGTATACCCGATTGAATGAGTTGTTCACGTTTCTCATTATCCATTTCAAGGAATGCACTTCCAATATCACGCAATAAAAAAATAACGTCCTCTGGTGCATAACTCCCCATTTTATCTGGCCGCAAAGTCGATATCATCGTTCTACCTCCAATTCATGCATACTAATTACATATACTTTGGCGTTAGTGGCTTCTTGTAATGCCTTTACCACACGAGCAACTACCTCTTTACTTGCTATACGTTCCACTATGAAAAAAAGTTCCGTGTAAGACTGGCTTTGAAGATTGTATAAAAAATTAGTGACCCCGTTATTTTCTGGACTTTCAAAGGCTATTTTATCGTTAATCGTATATCCTAAATCATCCGTACAATAGATTGGACTACGAGTAGTTGACTGAAAATAAACATCATTTCCTAAATAAGAGGCAATTTGCATAGGAACATACATGAACTCACCCGTGCCAATAACAAGCGCTGGTCCATTTGTTCTTAGCTCTTGTAATTGCATAGCAATAGCTTGTATCGTTTGCTTTTGGTCAACATGCTGTTTTGACGTGAGCATAAATCTCCCTGTTGCTAGTAAATAGGGGTACTTATTTATTAATCCATTCTCCGCAACAGAACGATAGAATTTGCGATCAACAGATACTTGAATCGGACAAATGTCCATATCTCGTGCAACCTGTGTTAGTAAGTTTGGTTGTGTACTGGTTAAGCTTGGAATGCCTGAACAGCTAAAATTCCCACACATAATGGAGATGAATTCTATAGAGATACCCCATTGTACTTCTAATTGCTTAAAGATTGTTTGCTGCTGTTGGGAACGCCAATCTAAAATAGATAGTACCGCATATTGTCTCACTAAAGGAAATTTCTGTATTAAAGTCTCAATAATATTAATGACCGTATTTCCAGTAGTAATCTCATCATCAATTAACACAATGCGCTTAGCTTGCAGTAAAAATTCTGGTTCCTCCGTATAAATTCTATGGCTTGTCGCATGTGAATGTTCTTCCTCAAACGTAACAAATGGCTCAAAATCGGGCAACACTTCACGTGTTGTGTGGATATACATAGCATTCGAGTGAAAGGCATTAAATACTGCGTGTCCAAGTGCTGTTGCTGTCTCAGCAAAGCCAATAAACAATGTTTCATCCGTTAATTCTAGGGTTCCTTCTATGGATTTTTGTACTACATCCAAATTAGCTCCGTCTTTTAAAGCTTTAACGATAGACGAAGCCATTACCTTTTGTCCCGTAAGTTGCTGCTGATACATCATTGCTAAAAGAGTTCCTGTCAGTAAAGGGATTTGCGGACGGACAGCCAAATGTTTGCCTAGTACCGTGCTTACAAACAAAAATTGTCTCTTCTTATTAATCCGAGCCGCCATTCTAAACAAATCGGTTAGCGCAAAATTATACGGATTGTAGGTAATTTCAATATCAATTGAATAATTCGGTAAAATGCTTAATTTACTCATTTGTTGTTGCATATACACTACCACCTATTTCAGACTGTAATAAAAGTGAGGCAAAATCGACAGATTCATGATAAACACCATAGACATGAGCCTGTTTTAAAATCCGTTGTGCCCATCTCATATGTGGCTTAATTTCATTCATTTTATTAGCATAGTGACTTTTCATAACACCTTTTTGTCCATCATTATTTTCTATAATACTTAGCGCATCTAAGTATTCCTCATACGAAATAGCATACAGGGCATGCACAACACGGATATGGCTCGGATGAATAATTGTTTTTCCCACTATGCCATTTTGTTTATCCATTAAAACTTCTTTCATTAATCCATCTAAACAATCGTCTAATAACGCTTTCCTTGTATCAAGCGCGCCTTTCTCACTAAATGGTGTCACTCTAAGTGCGGGCTTTAATACACGCTGATTATTAAAATACTCCCACACAGGCCCAGAAATAATAAAACCATCTTCCTCACGACCTAAGATATTGACAATATCTGCAATACAATCTCGTATGACACTAATATCATAAATGGTAGAATCCATACGCCTGCGAATTCCGTAAATACCACAAAAATCGGTAGCACCAATTCGTACATTTAATACACGGGCTTTGTATTGATGTAGAACCGCTTTAATGTCTAATAACGCTTCCATGCGAGATTCCTTATATAGTACCTCACGACTTTCTAAAATTGGCATACCATATAAAATTAAATCATTTTCTAAAATGGTTTGTTCAAGCAACTCGAAATAACGGGCACCCTGTTCTGCTGTAAACTTTGGAAAGACATAGCCAGTTAATATTTCTTGCTTTTTCCCTAAAACAGTTGTTAGCCTTTGAAATTGCTCAACATGACGTACTCGAACAAAAAGTAAAGGGAGCTCCTGAAGTAATAGCTGTTTTTGCTGATAGAGTGCATATAATTCACTAATATCCTCTATCAGCTTAGCTTCACAATCTACTAACTCTGCATCTCCAACTGCATCCTCCAAATCAATGACAAGTGATGTGAGTTCCTTATATTTTTGTGATCGGATCAAGCTCACAATCGTAGGCATGGAAGCTGGCATATACAAAGTCGCACCTAGGGCATATGACAAAATATCCGCCGTTTCCCATTTTGTAAACGGCTGTGGCTTCTTATAAAAAATCATCTCTGCTTCTGTTGCAAAATGTTGCATCTAATCCTCTCCCCAGTAACTATGCCTTTTGTGAAAAAAGCACTGTATCAGCCTGTTCCATACAGACTAATACAGTGCCTTGTTTACACTGCTGTTTTCTTCTTCAACTTGTAAATAACAAATGTCAATAAGAATGCAGCTATTAAAATAATAACGAAAATTTCATGCGAAGGATGGTAGCCCCAATATACTAACACACATTTTCAGTGCATTACGATAAGCCCCTGTTACATCTGCTAGTTTAAAAACTGTGCATATGTATTTAATATCTCATTTAATACATCCACATCAGATCCTCCACCATGCACCTACGTCCCATAGTTACTGTAGGCCATATGCATTGATTAAAGCAGCTAGTCCACCCTGGTAACCTGAACCTACTGCAGCAAATTTCCACTCACCATTATGTCGGTACAGCTCACAAAATACTACAGCCGTTTCAATACTGAAATCTTCACCTAAATCGTAACGCAATACTTCTGATCCCGACTCTTCGTTCGTCAATCGTACATAGGCATTTAAGACTTGCCCGAAGTTTTGATGACGTCCCTCGGCATCGTAAATAGTAACCGTCACTACAATTTTTTCTATTTGAGGTGATACTTGCTTTAAGTTGACAAGAATTTTTTCATCATCCCCATCCCCTGCACCTGTACGATTATCTCCCGTATGGACAACAGACTGGTCTGGGCTGGCTAGATTATTATAGAAAATAAAGTCCTGTTCATTACGACATTTACCTGAAGCATCTAGTAAAAATACAGATGCATCCAGGTCAAAGTCTTGTCCACCATCAAATTGCTTTACATCCCATCCTAAACCAATGCCAATGCTATTTAAGCCTGGATCTTGCTTTGTTAAATCAATACGTTGCCCTTTACTTAATTGTATAGCCATTCAAAAATCTCCCTTTCTGTCCAAAGATGAAATTTTAGTTTACACTTAAGCCATAATCATTACATAAAGCAGCTAAGCCACCTTGATAGCCTGCACCAATCGCATTAAATTTCCATTCTCCGTTATGACGATATAATTCCCCTACAACAATAGCTGTTTCAATACTGAAGTCCTCGCCTAAATCATAGCGAATAATTTCTTCGTTGGAAGCAGCATTCATAATACGAATATAGGCATTAGACACCATACCGAAGTTTTGACTGCGAGACTCTGCATCATGAATGGTTACTGTGAAGGCTAGTCGCTGAACATGAGCAGGTACTTGAGTTAATGCCACTTTCACCACTTCATCGTCACCTTCGCCTACACCTGTTAAATTATCGCCTGAATGCTCAACTGAACCATTGCCACCTGTAGTGTTGTTATAAAAAATAAAATCATTTTGATCTGCAACTTTACCTGTATCAGCAAGTAAAAACACAGAGGAGTCTAAGTCAAAATCATGACCACCATCATATTTATTTGTATCCCAGCCTAAACCTACAACCACATTCGTTAGTCCTGGATTTGTTTTAGTTAAATCTACCTTTTGACCTTTTTGTAGTGAAATGCCCATAATTTTTATTCCTCCTATTTAGTCAATTATTTATTGATATCTTCGAACAACGTCGCCAAGCTTTATGTCATTTGTTCCCGTACCAACCGCAGCAAATTTCCATTCGTTATTATGACGGTAAATTTCTCCACATACTAACGTCGTTAAATTCGAATAATTATCAGTTAAATTATAGCGAATTAGTTCGCTTCCTGTCCTGTCATCATACACACGAATATATGCATTATGAATCATACCAAAGTGTTGATTGCGACCTGCCGCATCATAAATGTTTACAACAAACACAAGCTTGTTATATTGCGAAGGTACAGACGATAATTCAATTGTAATTACCTCATCATCACCATCACCATCACCTGTTAAATTATCACCTGAATGTCGAACAGAACCGCAGCTACTTGTTAATTTTCCGAAATAAACAACATCGTCACCCGCTACAACCTTATCATCTTGTAACATTAATACCGAAGCATCACAGTCGATACTTCTGCCACTGCCACTATTTCTGCTAGAAAATAAACCACCTAAAAAGCCGCCACTTTTCTCTTGGCCTACAGGGTCCCACCCTAAACCAACTTTAATTTTATTTAATCCTGCGTTACCCTTTGTTAAATCAACTCTTTGTCCTTTTTGTAAATTAATCCCCAATTCTAACACCCTCCTAAAATATGTATTTCAGTCGAAAGATTTTATGGTAAGCAATAATCTACTAAGCTAAAAGATTTCTACTTAAATCAAGTCTAAAATAACGTGACAAAAAATTCAATTAATGGCTCCGAAAAGGTGTTTTCTCTTATTTTTGAAAGCCCCTCACGTCTTTTTCTATACTATAGAACGTTTTTGTAGTAAAAATGTTCCTTTTATATCCAATGGTCCAAGCAGCTAAAAAAACCTTCTAACTTGTAGAAGGCTATTGTCTTATTTACTAGCTTTTCATTTTTGGATCAAGTGCATCTCGTAGTCCATCACCCATTAGATTAAAGCCTAAAACTGTTAACATAATAGCTAAACCAGGGAAAATCATCGTCCACGGAGCATTTAATAAAAACTTCCGTGCATCCGCTAACATTTTTCCCCATTCTGGTGCTGGAGCTTGAGCCCCTAGCCCAAGGAAACCTAATGCTGCCGCTTCAATAATGGCTGTCGCAATTGCTAGTGTTCCCTGTACAATTATTGGGGTTATGGAATTCGGCAAAATATGGGAAAATAGAATTCGTGCATCACGCATACCAATTGCTTTTGCCGCTACTATATATTCCTCTTCCTTGACACTTAAAACTTTAGAACGGATTAAGCGTCCAAAATTCGGTACGTTAATAATAGCAATAGCGATTAATGCATTTTGTAAAGATGGACCCAGTACTGATACTACTGCAATCGCTAGTAGCATACTAGGGAAAGCTAGCATAATATCAAAAATACGTGAAATTATCGTATCGATCCATTTTCCATAATAACCTGCAATGATGCCAAGTAAACTACCAATTATCACGGACAAAATAACAGAGAAAAAGCCTACCCATAGCGAAATCCTTGCACCGTGAATGATCCTCGAAAAAATATCCCGTCCAAAATCATCAGTTCCAAACCAATGATCAGCGGATGGTGCCAGTAAACGCTTCGTTAAATCTTGTTCATTGATGCCCTGTGGTGCAATGAACGGACCAATGACAGCTAGTATAATAAAAAATATAACAATTCCTGCTCCAACAAGGGATACTTTACTCTTTTTAAAACTACGCCACCCTTCGAGCCATGGACCTACTGCCTTTTCTCGAACTGGTGATACTTCTTTTTTTATATCGATTGCTCCAGTCATCATTGCAACTCCCTTCTATTTGTATTTAATCCGTGGGTCGACTACTGTGTACAGTAAATCCACAATTAAGTTAATCATGATGAAAATAAATGCAACAACGAGAATACCTGATTGAATAACGGGATAATCCCTGAAGCCAATCGCATCATAAATATAACGACCAATTCCTGGCCAACTAAAAATCGTCTCTGTTAAAATGGCACCACCTAGCAGTAATCCAGTTTGTAGACCAATTACCGTTAACACAGGAATAACTGCATTCTTTAATGCATGCTTATAAACAACAATAAACATTTTTTGCCCTTTTGCTCTTGCAGTCCTTACATAATCTGAACGCATAACTTCCAGCATGGAGGACCTTGTGATTCTGGCAATTATAGCCATCGGAATCGTTGCAAGTGCTGCTCCTGGTAATATTAATCGCTTTATGACTTCGATGAATTGATCAAAGCGGCCTTGAATGAGCGTATCCAATAAATAGAAATGGGTTATGGCGGTAATTGGATTTCGCACATCTTCTCGACCAGATGTAGGCAGCCACCCAAGCTTACTACTAAATGTCCATTGCTCCATCAATCCAAGCCAGAACACGGGTACAGATACACCGATTAACGCTATAATCATTGCTGTATAATCAAACCAAGAATTTTGGAACCACGCAGAAATAATGCCAGCATTCACACCAATAACAATCGCAATGATCATTGCAAATAGTGCAAGTTCGGCTGTTGCTGCTAAGTATGGGAAAATTTCTTCTGATACAGGTAGTTTCGTACGTAGGGAGACTCCTAAATCTCCCTGAAAAATACCTGCTAAGTAACTAAAATATTGTGTATACCACGGCTTATCTAATCCTAAACTTGCGTTTAACGCCTCGACCGCCTCTTTTGTTGCCTGTTGTCCTAAAATAACTTGTGCTGGATTTCCAGGAATTGCCCGTATCAACATAAAGACGATAAAAGTCATTCCAAGCAAAACTGGGATTAGTTGAAGTAAACGTCTCCCCATATAGTGAAGCATTTTCATCACCTCTCTATGATTTTCATAATCTACTGTGAAGTCTTTATATACTGTTGAAAGGTTGATCCTTCACTAAACGGTTTTGAATGTTTAGTTGAATTCTTTCATACAGGAAATAATCATTATCTTTACTTGAAAAGAATCTGCGAGATTTCCACGGCTTACCCGCAGAAAAGCAAGCAGATTCATCACATTCCTTTGTTCAATTAAAAATGATGCAATTTACTATTGAATATCTACTGCATCTAAACGGTCAGAGCCAGTAGGATGCGCAATGTAATTTGTAACTTTCTTGTTAGCAGCTAAAATTGGAATAGAGTGAGCAAGTGGAACCCATGGAGCATCCTCAGAAATAATTACTTGAGCTTGCTTATAAAGTTCATTACGCTTGTCTTCATCGATCTCAGTTTGAGCAGCTGTTAATATCTTGTGTAATTCTGGATTATCATAGAACGTATAGTTATTAGAACCAATATTATCGGCGTCTAATAACGTGTATAGGAAGTTATCCGCATCCCCATTATCGCCTGTCCAGCCAAGTAGGAATGCATCCGCTTCACCATTTTGAGCTTTTTCTAAATACGTAGCCCATTCAAATGACACAATTTTAGATTTAATACCTACGTCTTCTAAGTTCTTTTGAATCGCTTCAGCAACTTTTTGTCCGTCTGGCATGTATGGACGTGGTACTGGCATTGCCCATAGCTCAATTTCCTTGCCATCGTAACCTGCTTCAGCAAGTAATGCTTTCGCTTTTTCAGGATCATACGTATAGCCTGTCACTTCATCGTTATAACCAGAAATTACTGGTGGCATTGGGTTTTTCGCTGGCTCAGCTAGCCCTTCATAAAACGCATCCACTAATGCTTGTTTATCAATTGCATAGTTGACTGCTTGACGTACTTTTACATTATCAAAAGGTGGACGTGTAACAGTTAAACCAAGGTAACCAACGTTCATAGATGGACGTTCGATTAACTGTAAATTTGCATCGCCTTCAATTGTTGCTTTATCAGATGGGCTTAAGCCATCAGCTACATCAATATTGCCTGCTAATAAATCATTTAAACGTGCTGAGTTTTCTGGAATAGAACGATAAATTACTTTATCTAATTTAGGATAGCCATCAATATAATAATCCGGGTTTTTCTCAATTGTGATTGCATCATTACGTACCCAGCTAACAAATTTGAATGGACCTGTTCCTACAGGATTTGCAGATAAACCTTCTTCATCTGCTTCAAATGCTGTTGGAGAAGCAATCGCAAATGGAGACATTGCTAAATTCTTCAGGAATGGTGCTTGAGGTTGACTTAACTTAAAGACAACTGTGTAGTCTCCCTCTGCAGTTACTGATTCAATTACTTGCTTGTCACCAACGACAAATTGCGAACTAAAGTAAGGGTGTTTATCTGCACCTGTTTTCCAACGCTCAATATTTTTAACAACAGCCTCAGCATTGAAATCTGTGCCATCATGGAATTTCACACCTTCTTGTAGCTGGAAAGTATACGTTAAACCATCCTCTGATGCCTCCCATGATTTGGCTAAGCCTGGTTGAATTGTTACATCTTGCTCTCCGAAGTTTACAAGTGTTTCATAAATATTAGCTGTCACCGTGAAGGATTCACCGTCTGTAACAACAGCAGGGTCAAGTGCTACAGAATCTCCACCACGACCATACACTAAAATTTTTGGTTCTCCACTGCTAGCTGTATCGCCACCAGTTGAAGTATCTTTACTACCCGTATCCTTAGTATCTGAGCCGCCACAAGCTGCTAAGATTGTCGAGAGAATAAGGAGTAGCATTACACCTAAAGTCCAAAACTTCTTTTTCTTCATCGAATTTCCCCCTATGAGTTTTTATATCATTTAATGTTGGAGTGCCTCGTAAAGATGGCAAGCAACATAATGACCTGGTTTCACTTCTTGCATTTTAGGTACTACCTGTGAGCACTGATCCTTTTTAAACGGACATCTCGTATGGAAAGTACAACCGCTTGGCGGGTTTGATGCACTTGGAATATCTCCAGAAATGATGATCTGTTCCCGTTCAAACGTAGGATCTGGAACAGGAACCGAAGATAAAAGTGCTTGTGTATATGGATGAAGCGGTTCAGCATATAAATCCTCACTCGCTGTCAGCTCAACTAATTTACCTAAATACATAACGCCAACTCGATTACTAATATGACGCACAACCCCTAAATCATGGGAAATAAAAATATAAGTTAGCCTTAAATCCTTTTGCAGCTTTTGCAATAAATTCAAAACCTGTGCCTGGATGGATACATCAAGTGCAGATACTGGCTCGTCCGCAATAATTAAGCGTGGATTGGTCATCAGGGCTCTAGCAATGCCAATACGTTGCCTTTGCCCTCCACTAAATTGATGCGGATAGCGTTTGATATGATATTCATTCAATCCAACAATCTCAAGTAGCTCCAACACTTTTTGTTTTCGCTCTTTGGCATTACCTATCCCATGAACAATAAGAGGCTCCTCTAAAATTTTGCCGATGTTATGGCGAGGATTTAGTGAGGCATAGGGATCCTGAAAAATCATTTGAATATCTCTACGTGCCTTCCTCATTTCATTATTGGATAATTCTGAAATCATTTTGCCTGCGAATTCTATCTTGCCTCCAGTGGGCTCTAGTAAACGCATTAATAAGCGACCCGTTGTGGATTTACCACAGCCTGATTCGCCAACAATTCCTAATGTTTCTCCTTCAAATACTTCAAAGGAAACATCATCTACAGCCTTTACATCCCCGGCATGTGAATTAAGGACTCCTTTTCGAATCGGAAAATATTTTTTTAACCCCTCAACCTTTAATAACGCTTTCGACACGTTGCTCCACCTCCTGCTTTTCTAGTAAAAAACATCTCGATTTATGATTCTCTGCTGCTTCAAATAAAGGTGGTGTTTCCTGTAAACAACGTTCCATTGCATATTGACAGCGTGCTGCAAAACGACAGCCTACCTGAATACTTCCTGGTTTCGGTACACTTCCAGGAATGGAGTATAAATTTTCCTTTTTATAACGCATGTCAGGTACTGATTGAATAAGCCCTTGTGTATAGGGATGTTTAGGATTAGTGAAAATTTCATGAATCGGCGCCTCTTCCACTATTTGTCCTGCATACATAACAATCACTCGCTCACAGGTTTCCGCGACAACCCCCAGATCATGTGTAATTAACAACACAGCTGTATTCAATCGTTTATTTAAGTCTTTCATAAGCTGTAAAATTTGGGCTTGTATTGTAACATCCAATGCAGTTGTAGGCTCATCCGCAATCAATACTTGAGGGTCACAGACAAGTGCCATAGCAATCATCACACGTTGACGCATACCGCCAGACAGCTGATGTGGGTAGTCCTTTAGCAAATCCTCAGCACGTGGTAGACCTACCAATTTCATAATTTCAACCGCTCTTGCAAACGCTTCCTTTTTTGACCATTTTGGATTATGGATTAATATAGCTTCCTTTAACTGGTCACCAATCGTGAACAAAGGGTTTAGCGAAGTCATCGGCTCTTGGAAAATCATTGCAATGTCTTTTCCACGTATTTTTTGCATTTGTTTGTCTGTACATTTAGCAATATTTTTGCCATCTAGCAAAATTTCTCCACCCGTTATTTTACCTGGTGGTGATGGAATTAATCCCATGATGGACAGCGACGTAACACTTTTACCACTTCCCGATTCTCCTACAATCCCTAAAATTTCTCCTTCATGGACAGAAAAATCGATATCGTCTACAGCAGGAATTTGCCCATTATCTGTGAAAAAGGTTGTTTTCAAACCTTTTATTTCTAGTAGTTTTTTCCTCATGTGTAACGCCCCACCCTACCTATATTTTACTTAAATGTATAATAATATTAATAGAATACTATAACTTTCGTTAAATTCCTTATTTTCAGATAATTCTAACTAAAATTCCTTACTCTTTCAATCATTAATATTCTGCAAATTACATAGAATTTCTACAATAATCGCCTTCCATAATAATAAAATCTTATAAAGAGATAATTTTTTACTTTTTTCAAAAAAAAATAGCCTTCCATTTTCGAATAAATGAAAGACTTTTTTTGAAAAAATTTCTTAAACCGTTTAATTTTCGGAAAATTTTAATCTAAGTGCTGTACTTGGAATAAATTATAATATGTCCCTTGACTGTCCATTAACTGTTCATGTGTTCCACTTTCGATTAATTGACCATGATCGATGACGAAAATCTTGTCAGCATGGGTAATTGTAGAAAGACGGTGCGCAATAATAATAGTTGTTCGTTCATGAGCAAGCTTGTCTAATGATTCTTGAATCAGTGCCTCACTTTCCAAATCTAATGCAGAAGTAGCCTCATCCAGGATTAGAATCGGTGGATTTTTTAAAAATACACGCGCAATAGCAACTCGTTGTTTTTGTCCGCCAGAAAGCTTTACTCCTCTTTCTCCAACCTTTGTGTCATAACCATTAGGTAGACTCATAATAAAGTCATGGGCATTTGCCGCTTTCGCGGCTTCGATGACTTGTGCATCTGTTGCATCTGGTCTCCCCATTAAGATATTCTCTTTGACAGAATCACTAAAAAGTATATTATCTTGCAGGACAATACCAATTTGAGATCGTAAAGAATGTAAAGTGACATCCCGTACATCTTTTCCATCAATGGTCACTTGCCCGCTTGTTGTATCATAAAAGCGAGGAATTAAACTGATAATCGTTGACTTACCACCACCACTCATCCCTACAAAGGCAACAGTCTCCCCAGGATTTATCGTTAAATCGATAGCATCTATAATAGGTGAGCCAGTTTCTTCATATTGGAAGGATACATTGTGAAAGCGAACCTGCCCATTTGCACGTGGGAGTTCACCAGCATAGTCCTTATCCTTGACTTCATAAGGCTCGTCTATTAAATCGAACATTCGATCCATTGAAGCGATTGACTGTGTTAAAGTTGTGGACGAGCTAACAAGTCGACGAAGTGGGCCATATAAACGTTCAATATAAGCAATAAAAGCAACCATTGTTCCAACTGAAAGTGACCCATTTATTACTTGATAGCCCGCATAGGCTATAACTAGTAATGGTGCTACATCTGTAATGGTATTCACGACAGCAAATGATTTTGCGTTCCACTTTGTTTGATCAAGCGCTTTTTCTAAAAACTCACCGTTTGCTGAATCGAACAATTTTTGTTCATGCTTTTCTAAAGTAAAGCTTTTAATAATGCTCATACCAGCTACACGTTCATGTAAATAGCTTTGTACACCTGCAAGTGCTTGAGAACGTTTCCGTGTCAAATCTCTCAATTTGCCAAAGAAGTATTTCACACTGAAAGCATAAAATGGAAATGCGATCAACGCTACTAGTGTTAGCTTCACATCCATGGTTAGCATAATGGCAATCGCAATTACAATCGTCGCCAAATCTAACCAAACATTCATTAACCCCGTCATGACAAAGGTTTTTGTTTGTTCAACGTCATTAATTACCCTTGAAATAACATCCCCTGCCCGTGTATTGGCATAATACCTTAAGCTTAAACGCTGTAAATGTGCATAAATTTCCTTACGAATATCAAATAGTACCTTGTTGCTTACGTGTTGTGCAAAATATTGTCGATAATACTCAATAGGTGGACGGATAATAAAGAACACAATAATAGTTCCACCTAGCCAATAAAATAGTTCTTTTGTTTTTTCTACATCTGTTAAGTCATCTGCTGCAATAATATCGTCTAGCACAATCTTAATGAGCAGTGGAATAAATAGTGGAATAGCAAATTTTACTATACCAATGATAATCGTTAAAATAATTTCCCATGTATATGGTTTAACAAAGCGCATATATCGCTTAATGCTTCCCAATTTATCATCACATCCTTACAAAAAGAAACAGACATTCGAAGATGAATGCCCTAAGTATTATAGCAATATTTTGATTAAAATACAGTTATGATGACTTTATAGCGAACTATTTTACCTTTACCTTAACAACACTCTGTCCCCTCCAATAAAAAAACACCTATTAGTTAAACTAATAGGTGTCATGATTGATCATCTGACTGCATATCAAGCTGGAACTTGTAACGATTTGTCCAGACATCGATGAAATCGGGTGCAAATGGTCCTCTTTTTTGTTGAATCCAGCTTATTAATTTATCGACATTGCGCTTTAAAATCTTATCTATGACATCAGGATAAGACATTTCCTTACGATGGAGCTCATATTCATCCTCGTCTAAAAGGGTATAAGACATGTCAGGAAAAACTTTAATATCTAAATCATAGTCGATATATTTAATGGCATTATTATCGAAAACAAATGGTGAGCTTAGATTGCAATAATAATACACACCGTCTTCACGTAGCATACAGATGATGTTAAACCAGTGTTCCGCATGGAAGTAGCAAATAGAGGGCTCTCTCGTTAGCCATGTACGACCATCGGATTCTGTCACAAGTGTCCGTTCATTCGCACCGATTACGATATTTTTCGTTCCTTTTAAAACCATCGTTTCTTGCCAAACACGGTGGATACGGCCATTGTGCTTATAACTATGTATTTGTATCGTTTCTCCTTCTACCGGTAATGCCATTTTGTTAGCCCACCTTTTCGTCTATGCTACCTAAATCTAGCAGTCTCTAGTATATTATAGCAATGTGTACGCGAAAGGTGTAGTTAGAAAACCACAAATTTCACTACGCTATTTTGAATTTGTATAAAATTTAGTCAATTATAAGCGAATTTTATTATAATGTCAGCTTTGATGGGATTTTTTAGTTAATGCCATAGAGAATTTCCTTTTAAGCTGACGATTTACTTACCTAAACAATTTAAAAGGGGCTGTCTTTTTCATCTTTTCGGATTTAAGACAGCCCCTTAGAGGTAAATGCAATTATGCAGTTACAAAGTGTTACTCACCTAAATCTTGGTTAGTTTTTGAGAAACGGCCAGAAGCTGGAGCTTTCTTTTGCTCTGCTTTCGCATTTTGCTTTTGCACTTCATTTACGTCCGTTTCATAACCAAACTCTTCACTTTGACGTTGCATGTTTTTATTCGGTTGGAAATTTTGGTTGTTTTGTTTTTTCATCATTCATTCACCTCCACGCTAGTTATTGTGTACGGAGGTGATGACTTTTATGCTCATGTATCAATGATTTTAAGAAGGTTTTATTTTCCTGCTGTTTGCTTTTTTACTTCATCCCAAATTTTTAGCATAGGCACAGGCATCGGTAAGAGTTCTATTTGCTCACGATTTAGCCAATCACCTAGCTCAGTCGATTCGCATTTTATATAATAGCTATTTAAATGCCAAGTTAAATGTGAAAAAACATGTTTAAATGTAAGTAATTCATGTTTGGCTTGGACAATTACTTTATATTCCATTGTAAAGTTTTCTACCGAAGATTGGCTTGTATCAATCATTGGAAATTGCCATAGATTAGCTAGCAGGCCTTGCTCAGGACGTTGTTGCATTAAAAATTGTCCTTTGTCATTTTCATATACGAGCACATCATATGTGAGATGCTTCATTTTTATCTTTTTTGATTTGACAGGTAATTTTTCTGGTTCTCCCTCATTAAAAGCTGTGCAATACTCTCTGACTGGGCATAATAAACATTTTGGAGAGGTAGGTGTACAAATAAGTGCACCCAGCTCCATTAAGCCCTGGTTAAACGATGAAGCATGATCAGGATCAATTAGTTCCTCAACCGCACTTTCGAAAATTTTCTTCGTTTTGGGAATAGCTATATCTTCATGTATATCAAGCACTCTACTTAGAACCCGCATAACATTACCGTCAACTGCATGTTCAGGCTTATTATAGGCAATACTTAAAATAGCACCTGCAGTATAGGGACCAACACCTTTTAATTTAGATATTTCATGGCGATTGTCAGGTACTATACCACCGTAATTTTCTATAACCTCACGAGCACCTGCTTGTAAATTGCGAGCACGAGAATAATAGCCAAGACCTTCCCAATGCTTTAATAAGTATTCTTGGGGTGCTTCCGCAAGCAAATCTAATGTTGGAAAACTTTCCATAAAGCGATTGTAATAAGGAATAACTGTGTCGACACGTGTCTGTTGTAGCATCACTTCAGATACCCAAATTTTATAAGGATCTGTTGTGTGTCTCCACGGTAAATCACGCTTCTCTGTGTTAAACCAGTCAACTAATGATTGTCGAAATTCTGTTACATATGGGTAATTCACAGTGACCTCCGTTGTTTTTACGATTTAATTTATGATGAAAAGGGTATACAATGAAGAAAAGAATATTCGTGGAAGATCGACAATAATCGTCGCTTACGCACGAGTGTCAGAATATTTCAATATACCTTTTATTATGTTCGAAATAAAGTTGTATGCACATTGTACTCGATTTTAATGCATACTAGGAGTGGATATTTTTGGATTCAGGTACACATTTCGTTATGGGTATTGCCCTTGGCGGTCTTGCATTAGCTGACCCTGTAGTAGCCAATCATTCAATGACTTTTACAGCAGTAATGGCAGGTACAATTATTGGCTCACAAGCTCCAGATGTCGACACTGTGTTAAAACTACGTAATAACGCCATCTATATCAGACATCATCGAGGAATTACACACTCACTACCAGCTGTAGCTATATGGCCTATTTTAATTACAATTGTTTTATCACTGATTTTGCAAGATGTGAATGTGTTACATTTATGGCTTTGGACATTTTTAGCTGTTGCACTTCATGTTTTTGTCGATATTTTTAACGCGTATGGTACACAAGCAATTCGACCTTTCTCTCGAAAATGGGTTGCGTTAGGTGTCATTAATACCTTCG
Organism: Lysinibacillus sp. JK80; assembly: GCF_027557635.1. Taxonomy (NCBI): domain Bacteria; kingdom Bacillati; phylum Bacillota; class Bacilli; order Caryophanales; family Bacillaceae; genus Lysinibacillus; species Lysinibacillus sp. JK80. The sequence continues at coordinate 3,926,706 of NZ_CP058997.1, forward strand.
ATCCCATCATTTTTACCTTACATTGTGTAGGTATTGTGTTATGGGCATTTGGCACAAATCCAGTATGGACATTCAGTATCATGTACGTGGTTATCGTGATTTACTATATTTTGCGTTTTGCTGTGCAAAAAGCAGTAAAAAACGCGGTGCATCATACTATTCAAGATGAAGAATATGTCATTGTAGCACCTACTATGCGCTTCTTCCACTGGCGAATCGCAGCAAAGTCCAAAACTCATTATTATGTTGGCCGTGCTTATGGAAGGACTGTTAATATTTACGATAAATTCGAAATTAAGCCTTTGCCTAAAACTGCGCTTGTAGATGCTGCAATGAAAGATCCTAACTTAGCTGCATTTGTGTCTTTCTCTCCTATGTATCGATGGGAGATTTCCGAGCTTGAAAACGGCTTAATAGAAGTAAGGTTAATCGATTTGCGTTACCGTAGTGACAATCGCTATCCTTTCGTTGCCGTAGCACATTTAAATGATGCGAATGACATTATTACGTCTTACACAGGCTGGATCTTTACAGAAGATAAGCTCCAGAAAAAACTACAAATTGGTGCGAGTAATTAAGCAGTAAACCCTGACCAATATTGGTCAGGGTTTTTATTATTGTACCATATCATCACTAGCATCTAGTAAATGTATATACTTCGGATTGCGCCCTGCAAAAGCATGTAGTTTATCACCATAGCTAGCAATTAATTGACGAACAAGATTTTCTGTATACTCTGCCCCACGATAATCATACCCTGCTTTCGCGGCAGTTGATTCAAAGTCACTCCATAACAACTCCACCCAAACCTGTGCCCGTCCAACAGACATCTGAGGATTCTTTGCAAGTAACTCTTGTGTTAGTTTCTCAATTTTTTCATCCATTTATTTGCCCACCTTTACTGGTGAAAGGATAGATACTGGTAGTGCCTCTTGGTACTTGTCTCCGCCTAAACGATGACCCCAGGCAAAGCGTCCCTTCAAATAATCTACTTGGAAAAACTCATTATCTGAACCATCAATACGATACATTTCTCCTGGAACGATTGTATCAAGATCCACTAAATAAGCCGCAGCCATTAAAGCTTTGCGTTCATAAACAGCAAACTCATTGATGATTCCTAGCTGTTCTGCCTTTCGAGCTTTCTCTTTTAGAAAAGCAATTTCCTCTCGCAATTCATGTTCAGACATAGCTGCATAATTTTTTTCACTCATTCTTCATTCTCCTTCTCTTCTATAAAACGATCTATTACTTCTAAAGGAAAACCCTTTTGATAGAGCGCCTGTTTAACCTTCATTTTTAGCTCATAACCAGTATACTTCGATACGTACTTTTTCCAAACTTTTTCGCCTTGAGCATCTAGTAGTTGCTGCCAATTGTCATCATCCTGCCCTATCTCAACTTGGCTAAGCACCTCTTCAACAATCGAGAAAGCATACCCTTTTCTTAATAAGTAATCCTGAATTTTGGTCTTAATTTGAGTTGGGGTCTTCTTGCTCTCCGCTCGAACAATTTTCTCTGCCAGTTGCTTCGCCAGTTTTACTTGTTCCTCAAAACTATATGTAGCAAGCACCTCATCCTGCAAGTTTTTCTCAATGCCTTTTTTGATCATGTCTTGTCTAATGGCTCTTGGTCCTTTTTTCATAGTAGCTTTCTTTGTATCAAGAAGAGCCTTTGAATAGTTTTCATCATTAATAAAGCCATAGGATTTTAACTTTTGAATTGCCTCTAACACTACAGCTTCTCCAAACTCTAAGTTGAGCAGTTTTTTCTTAACCTCATGCTCACTTCGCATTTGATATGAAAGGAAGTTTAACCCCTTATTAAATGCCTTACGTATCTCATCTTCATAGGCAATCTCTTGAATTTCGAATTCATCGAGCACTTTTCCCTTTGTTAAACCAAATTGAATGAGAATGGCTTCATCAACTGGAAAAGCATACTCTTCATTTAAATAGATATTATAGCGTTCAGGATTGTTTTTTTGACGTGCAATTTTCGTAATCATACGCATAGCAAACACCTCACTATTATCATTATAGCATTTATTTATAGGGGATCTGACTGTTAGCACGGTTAATTTCCCTATGTTCGCGGGCATTCTTTTCCCTTCCACAGGTAAACTTCCTTCTCTGCAATTAATGCCTAAAGATGTTTACTTTTTGGTTACATGATAAACTTAAAAGTAAGCGTTTTATTCGAGAAAAGAGGTGCTTGTTATGAAAATAGTGATTGCAGGTGGCACTGGCTTTGTTGGAAATGCTCTTATACAGCTATTGCAGCACAACGGACACGACATTTTTGTCTTAACGCGTCATCAGTCAAAGCTAGAAAATGGCGTTCACTATGTTCAATGGCTACATCAGCAGGAGCAAGCTTTGGAAATCTTTGAAGGTGTAGATGCCTTTGTGAATTTAGCAGGTGTTTCATTAAATAATGGTCGTTGGACAAAAAAGCAAAAGAAAGCTATCTATTGGAGCAGAATGAATGCCACATTAGAGATTATAAGTATAATGGACATGCTCACGATAAAACCAAAAGTCCTTGTCAATGCTAGTGCAGTTGGTATATACCCAACTTCCACACAAGCCATCTATGATGAAGATTTTACGGATTACGCAACTGATTTTTTAGGCACTACAGTCCACGATTGGGAGCGACATGCGAAACGAGCAGAAGCATTAGGTATTCGTGTGGCTCTTGCACGTTTTGGTGTCATTTTAGGTAGAAATAGTGGCGCACTTCCACCAATGCTATTGCCCTATCAAATGCATATAGGTGGAACGATTGGCTCTGGAGAGCAATGGCTTTCATGGGTACATATTGAAGATGTAGCACGTGCTATTTATTTCGCTATTACAAATGAAAATATTCATGGACCATTTAATATAACAGCACCGCATCCTATGAAAATGAGGGAATTTGGTCAAACGATTGCTGAAGTCATGGGCAGACGTCATTGGCTGCCTGTTCCTAGCTTTGCGATGCGTTTAGCTCTCGGCGAACAAAGCACACTTGTTTTAGAAGGACAACAAGTGCTACCAACCCTATTAGAACAACAACATTTTATATTTAAATACCCTTATTTAAAGCAAGCACTTGAAAATTTGTTAAAAGCTCAAAATTAGAAAAAATTAAGTTGGATAATTTTTTTAGTAATTACGCATTCTAATGAAAAAGAAAGGATGCGTTTTTATGTGGAAACAACATATTGTTGGTGCGGTAATTGCTACTTTTATTATTGCCGCAGCAATTAGCTTTAATCCATTTTTTGCTGCTGGTTCTGATGAACACCATTGGGGCTTTAAACGTGCTAAAAACGGTGAGCAGGCAGAGGCAGGAGCACAGCTCGATCAGTTACTTGACAAATATGGTGCGATTTATAAAGGGAAGGCAGATAAAAAAATTGCCTATTTAACATTTGATAATGGCTATGAAAACGGCTTTACTGAAAGTATTTTGGATACATTGAAAAAAGAAAATGTACCTGCTACTTTCTTTTTAACAGGCCATTACTTAGACAGTGCAAGCGACTTAGTGAAACGCATGGTGAAGGATGGTCATACTATCGGGAATCACTCCTATGGTCACCCAAATATGGCTCGACTTTCACCAGATGGCATGCGTGCAGAATGGCAAAAGTTCGATGGCAAGTTACGTGAATTGACAGGCATCGATCGTACAACATATGCTCGTCCACCTGAAGGAATTTTTAATGCAAAAGTGCTAGAGGTGGGTAATGCAGAAGGTTATCGCCATATTTTCTGGTCTGTGGCCTTTAAGGATTGGATGAAGGATGAGCGTCGTGGGGCAGATTATGCTTATAATGCACTTATGGAACAACTGCATCCTGGTGCCGTTATTTTAATGCATACCGTAGCACAGGATAATGCGGAAGCATTACCAATGTTTATTGCAGAAGCTAAAAAGCAAGGTTATACGTTCTTATCGCTTGACGATTTAGTATTAGAATATGAAGATTTCCCTGTTGCTTTGCAATCGCCTGCTCCTTCGCTATAATGGGGAGATGACAATATAGAGCAGGGACGTGGAACGTTTGACGCAGCAAACAACAATGACCGTGGGACAAAAATTCCCACTAACAATAAAAAGGCTAGGCATTAATGGTGAAGGTGTAGGCTTTTATAAACGTAATGTGATATTTGTAAAAGGAGCCATTCCTGGTGAAGAGATCACAGCTCAAGTAACAAAAACACAACGTAATTTTGCTGAAGCAGAGATATTAGCCATTCGTAAAGCTTCAAAACATCGTCAGGAAGCACCTTGCCCAGTGTACAATGAGTGCGGGGGCTGCCAGCTTCAGCATATGACCTATGAAAAACAGCTAATAGAAAAGCGAGACATTGTTATACAAGCATTAGAGCGTTATGCCAAACCTTTACTCGAAACAATTGAAGTGAGAAAAACACTTGGCATGGATGATCCTTGGCATTATCGTAATAAAAGCCAATTCCAAGTACGTAAAGAAGGCAAGCGTGTTTACGCAGGTTTATTTGCTGAAGGAAGTAATAAGCTGTTAAACATTAATGATTGCCTTGTTCAGCACCCAATTACTTCCAAAATCACCGTTGCCACTCGAAAAATTTTGCAAAAGCTAAATATCACTATTTACGATGGTCGTACGCTAGATGGTTTAGTGCGTACGATTGTTGTACGTACAGGTATTCGTACCGGGGAGACACAAGTCGTTCTTGTCACAACAAGGAAAGAAATCCCTCATTTAGCTGAATTGATTACACGTATTAAAAAATTGATCCGAGTATTGTATCCATTGCACAAAATATTAACCGTGAAAAAACATCATTAATCTTCGGTGATGAAACTGTTGTACTTGATGGCAAAGAAACCATTCATGAAGAGCTTGGCGAATTGGCCTTTGATTTATCTGCCCGCGCCTTCTTCCAACTAAATCCAAAGCAAACAGTTCATCTTTATGATGAAATTAAAAAGGCTGCTGCTTTAACGGGAAAAGAAACGGTGGTTGATGCATACTGTGGCGTTGGCACAATTGGATTATGGTTAGCGGATAAAGCGAAGGAAGTTCGTGGAATGGATGTCATTCCTGAAAGCATTCAGGATGCTCGTAAAAATGCTCGAAATCATGGCTTCAAGCATACGAAATATGCAGTCGGTACAGCGGAAAGTGTTCTAGCGAAATGGCGTAAGGAAGGATTTACTCCTGATGTGATTACGGTAGATCCACCACGTACAGGACTAGCACCTGAATTTATTCGAACAGTCCTTAAACTAAAACCTAAACGTTTTGTTTATACCTCCTGTAACCCATCCACTTTGGCAAAGGACTTACAACAATTATCTAAGCTTTATCATGTTGAGTATATTCAGCCTGTGGATATGTTCGCACAAACGGCGCAGGTGGAATGCGTTGCAAAACTTGTTTTAAAAAACAAATAGTATGAAAAGGACGTTTCCCTAGGAGACGTCCTTTTTCTAATGCACAGCACAAGCTGCCTGGTGGATGATGGATGGTCGAGAAAAGTCGATACCTTAACCAATAACCCAGGATTTAAATGATTATTAAATGTTAAATTTTCAGCTTTTATTCAAAGAACTTTCAAACGTAAGATTTGTACTTTCACCTTTTACCTTTGAACTTTCAAATCAGTTTAGTTGAAAATTACCATTGGAGTAAGGCATGTTTTACGTTTTAACTCGCACACATGCCTTGAAGCGCGAGCGACTTTTCGTTTTCCATTTTCGCTAGGACATGCAAATCTTTTTAAACTTGTACTTCAATAAAGGTTGTGGCATTCGACTCTGATAAGACAGCGTCCACCTCTGATTCAAATTCTTCAATCCGATTGCTCAATTTCTCAATTTGTTGTTTAACATTTAGGGGATCAATGATTTCAAACTCATTTCTTTTCATAAATGTTTCGGTATGTAATTTGACTTCCTCTGGTGATTGTTTATCTTTATTGCCCAATATGTTAATTAAATAGGTTTCCAGCTTTGCAGGTAATGCATCATTTTCTTTGGCAACCGTATTGATAGCTGAACGATGCTGATGCTGTATAACTTCTAGCAAATTCTTTTCGTATTGAATGGATTGTTTCCGTTCAATTGCCTCCGCTACAGTCATTTCCTCTTTGCCCACCAACACCTTTGTGTTTGCATTGGACTGCACAACTAGTGCTTTTATTTTATTTCGATAGGAAATTAAACCTAGCACTTTATCATAGGATGCTTGCATTTGTTTTTCATATCCAGGAATGTCTACACCATTAATTTTACGATTACTTTTTCGATTAGCTACGACTGCGCTAACCTCATTTGTTGCTGCTTCAATTCGCAGAGTCAGCATTTTTAATTCTGTTAAAGCACGGTGGATAGATAGTTTTTTCATTTCTGCCATGTAAAAACCTCCTTTTTAAGCAAGTGTTCTTTTATTATAAATAGAAAGATGGATAATGTCCAAAAATACCCATTTTCTTTTTTATTGCTTTCATTAGAACATGTCTGTATAATAATTTTCTAGGTGCCAAACCTATGTAACTTGGACGGAACATCCTTGTTACGCAAAAAACGCCATAACAGCACGGATTTGCTGGGCGTTTTTTGTTTTTTGAGCGGGAGATGAGCCCCGCTCTTTTTATTTTGCCATCGTTGGTTGTTGATGCTTGCGGCGTCCAAATATAAATAAAACCATTGCAACGACTAGCAAAAGCATAGCCACAAGTAAAAGAAAGCTATAATTTTTTACACATTCTAAATAAACTCCACCTAAAAATGGACCTGTTAAGCTACCAATACTTAAAGCAATTCCGCAAAGTAAATTCCCCGTAGGCAGTAGCTCCTTTGGTGTCAAATCAGCCATAAATGTAATCCCTAAAGAAAACATCGAGCCAACCAGCGTACCCGTTAAGAAAAATGCGACAGCCACAGCGAATTGTGAATGCTCTAAAAAGCTTGCAATCGCAAAAATAATTGCGCCACCAAATGACCCAATCATCAAAATATTCCTTCTCCCTACTTTATCTCCTAGTGCACCAAGCGGTACTTGCGTTAAAATACCACCAAATGTAAACACAGATAAAATGATAGGAATCATGCCGACTTCAAAGCCCTTGCGTAGTGCATAGACAGGAAACAAGGCATTTAGTGAAGACTCCAGAAAACCATAAACAAATGGACCTAAAAAAGCAATCCACCCAAATACAATAGCCATTTTATACCGTTGCCATCCTCTGGCATTTAAATCACCTGTTAAACGCTCAGGCTTTTCATTTTGTAAGAGAAATACAAAGGACCATGCAAAGAGGCACATTATTGAAGATACGATAAACGGTAGCGCTTCAGCAATTTCAATGAGCTTCACCATAAGTGGCCCAACAGCAAAACCTATGCTAAATGATAAGCCATAAATGGCCATCCCCTTCCCTAAGCTTTTATGATCTGCAGTACTAGTAATCCATGTTTGTGTGGCATAATGCAAGGCATGATCGCCTACGCCAATTAATAAACGAAGGACAAACCAAAAGGTCACACTTTTCCATAGAGGAAATGCAAGTAAAGACGCAAAAACTAGTGCTCCACCAATTAAAATAATCGGTTTATAGCCCCACCTGCGTAAGGGCTGCTCGATAAATGGTGAAATCAGTAATGTTCCTATGTATAAGCCTGTTGCATTCAAGCCATTCAATGCAGAGGATACCCCATCACGTTCAAATATTATTGAAATAAGCGGTAATAGCATCCCTTGTGAAAAGCCTGATATGGATACAATTACTACTAAAATGGTAAATCTTTTTTTGCTGTAATCTGAGAAGTACGTCATTTTTCCCTCCACTATCTAGTCATTCTTCCAAAGAACAGCATACCAAAAAGCCTTAGCGCTCACCACATGTGATTTTACGCTAAGGCTTAACTAATACTTATCCTCATTTAATTGTATAAACACGATTTTCGGCTTTTGAATATTACCGATTACTTGTTTAAACTCCCTCCTTTTCGAGTTAGCGTTGCAGATGACTTTTTCCAATCAGCTCCTTTACTTTATCTTAAAACAACTTTAACATACACCCTCAATATTGTAAATATTCTGTTTATTGTTTTTTTAAAATTAATCTCTTAGTCCTAGGTGTTTCCCTAAACATTGAAATTTAAGCTCAAATCAGCTACGATGAAAGGGATGAAATGAGGTGTACGAATGTCAAAGCCAATCACTGATAAAGAGCAACAAGTAACCTATTTAAAAGAGCGTCTGGAGATGTTTTTAGAAGTATTAGATGCCCTTGATCCTGAAACAGCTGAGTTAGAAGATATTGATCGCTTAATCCAAATGATGGATGATTTAGAGGACAAAATGGAGCAATTTCATGCTCGTGAACAATAATGAATAAAAAACAAGCGAGCATCGTGTGCTCGCTTGTTTTTTAATGGCAATCCCAATTATAAAGTACCTTGCTAAAATCTTTATTCATTAACTCTTCCTCTGTGATAAAGAAATTGCCAACGCCACAATCGCCCCAAAGAATATTGTCGCCGACACTATCAATCTGTAACAGCAAAATGATTGAATCTTTATAATCTCCATATGCTCGAGGATCCTCTTGCGTAAAGAATGGATACCCTCCAATTTTATGACCATCACCAGTCATAGCATCGTAGAAGCTGTCTTCTAATGCTTCGTCATCCTCCAAAGCTGTTAAGATGCTAGCATACTTTTCATTGCTTCTAAAATCATCAATCGACATCGGCTCAACGCCTGTAGTAAAGGATAATGCCATTTCACGCTCGACAGGAAAATATAATTCTTCATCATCTATTTCTATAAAAGAAAAATCTTGAATAAGCTGTGCTTCATCTTGTATAACTTGTTCATGAAATATTACACGAAAGCCTTCTTGATTTTGTCCATTATCAAAATCCATTCCTAAAACATCGTCATAACCATCAATATAAAACTGCAATATTCCCTCTTCTGGGAAATTGGGTAAATGCATAGGAACCTCTGCAAAGTTAATTTGAGCTAATAGCTTTAACGGTTGTCCCTTCATGTTTTTTGGATAGTCCATTCCCAATGGGAAATAAGGATCTCCTGCAAACTTACTTTGAAATAAAGTTGTTTTACTTATTTCCGTATTAACCAATACAACAGGCTTCATTGTCCCTTCTATTAATGGTCTATATTGCTCGAATGCTTCGGGTAATTCAAGTAAAGTTTTAGCAGTCATGCAAGTTCCTCCTAATATTGGATTTATTCTATTTTAGAACAAACGTTCTATAAAATCAATACTCTCCTTCTATATTATTAAAATATGTTTTAATTTAGCGGTCTCAGATAAGGACTCTTTTTTTCATTAGTTGAAAAGAGTATAATGTAACGTGGAAATAATCAATTTTTCTATGGGGGGCAATACCAATGAATCTACAAAATTTGGAGAAAAGTCTTTACGATTTAATTACTGAAACATCTACGAATTTACCTAAGGATGTACGTCGTGCTATTAAAAAAGCAAAAGAAGCTGAGAATGCTGGTACTCGTGCAGCAATGAGCTTAGACACAATTGCAAATAATATTATTATGGCAGAAGATAACGTGTCACCAATTTGTCAGGATACAGGGCTACCAACTTTCAAAATTTATACTCCTGTTGGCGTAAACCAATTAGAAATTAAAGCTGCAATCAAAAAAGCAATCAACGATACAACTGCAGATGCTAAATTACGTCCTAATGCGGTGGATTCATTATCTGGTGCAAACAGTGGTAATAATCTTGGTGATGGTTTGCCAGTAATGAAATTTGAGCAATGGGAAAAAGATTACATTACAATCAAGTTAATTCTCAAAGGTGGCGGCTGTGAAAATAAAAACATTCAATACAGTCTACCATGTGAACTAGAAGGTCTTGGTCGTGCAGGGCGTGACTTAGATGGTATTCGTAAATGTATTTTACACTCTGTATACCAAGCACAAGGTCAAGGGTGTTCTGCTGGTTTCATTGGTGTAGGTATTGGTGGAGACCGTTCTTCGGGCTATGATTTAGCAAAAGAGCAATTATTCCGCCATGTTGAAGATACAAATCCAAATGCAGATCTTGCTAAGTTAGAAGAGTATGTTGTTAAAACGGCTAACACATTTGGTATCGGTACAATGGGCTTCGGTGGTGAAGCAACATTATTAGGCTGTAAAATTGGCGTAATGCACCGTATACCTGCCTCTTTCTATGTATCAGTAGCATATAATTGTTGGGCTTACCGTCGTATGGCTGTGGACATCGATCCTCAAACTGGCGAAATTTTGAATTGGCACTATCAAGAGGGTGAAAAAATTACCTTCAAAGAGAATGAAGTAGCTGCTACAACAGAAGATACAACTACAGATGTAGTAGAACTTACTGCGCCAATTACTGAAGAACAAATTCGTTCATTAAAAGTTGGAGATGTCGTTTCTATTACTGGTCGTATGTATACTGGCCGTGACGCAATCCACCACCATTTAATGAGCCACGATGCACCAGTTGATTTAAATGGACAAGTTATTTATCACTGCGGACCTGTAATGGCTAAGGATGAAGAAGGCAATTGGACAGTGAAAGCTGCTGGCCCAACTACTTCAATTCGTGAGGAGCCTTATCAAGGCGATATCATGAAAAAATTCGGTATCCGTGCTGTTATTGGTAAAGGTGGAATGGGACCAAAAACATTAAAAGCGCTTAATGAGCATGGTGGCGTATACTTGAATGCAATTGGTGGAGCAGCACAATACTATGCGGACTGTATTAAAGGCGTTGATGGTGTTGATTTAATGGAATTCGGTATTCCTGAAGCCATGTGGCACTTAAATGTTGAAAAATTTACAGCAGTTGTAACAATGGATTCACATGGTAACTCACTACATGCAGATGTGGATAAATCATCATTAGAAAAACTTGCTCTGCATGCAGAAAGAGTCTTCTAATTAAATAATAGATAGCAGTAGTAACTCATTTTATTGCACAATTTTGTAAGGCACAGAATATTCCTAGTGAATAGACTGTGCCTTTTTCAATCCTTTCGCAAATTGTTTAAAAATCTCCACCAAACTTCCTACTTTATTTTTATAAATTCCTTTGTTATAATAATTCTAAACAAAAGAGATGGTAATTGAAATCCATTTTCAATTGAATAGCTCAAAACAACGCTAATTTATAAAGGTTTTGATATTGATTTTCATTATCAGGAGGGATAAAGATGGAATACTCTAATCGAGAAAATATAAACATAATTGAGAAAATAAAAGAACATGCAGAATTAATTGCTGCATTAATGGCTGGAATTTTCATCTTACTAGCATGGCGTTTAGACACAAGTGGACAAACAACAGCTTCTGTTCTACTATATTTAATTGCCTTTTGTGTAGGTGGTTTCGCGAAAGCAAAAGAAGGCATTGAAGAAACCATAGAAGAGCGAAAGCTAAATGTTGAGCTGTTGATGGTATTAGCTGCAATTGGCTCAGCTGCAATTGGCTATTGGACAGAGGGGGCCATCCTAATATTTATTTTTGCAGTAAGTGGTGCACTTGAAACTTATGCGATGAATAAAAGTCATCGCGAAATATCTGCACTTATGAATTTACAGCCAGAAGAAGCTTGGTTAGTGCGTGGCGGATTTGAGCCTATGAAAGTATCAGTTTCCACATTACAAATCGGGGATCATTTATTGATTAAACCGGGTGAACGAATTCCAGCAGACGGCATTATTTTTAAAGGCCAATCTTCTATTGATGAGTCAGCTATTAGCGGTGAGCCACTGCCAATCTCAAAAAGCGAAGGAGACGAAGTTTTTGCAGGCACAGTCAACTTAAATGGTGCTATTACTATGGAAATGACAAAGGCGAATTCAGAGACCCTTTTCCAAAAAATTATACAGCTCGTTCAAAGTGCCCAAAGTGAAAAATCTCCCTCTCAACAATTCATCGAAAAATTTGAAGGGACTTATGTAAAATTTGTTTTACTTGGTGTTGCCATTATGATGGTTCTTCCCCACTTCTTACTCGGCTGGGACTGGACAACAACCTTTTACCGAGCAATGGTGTTATTAGTGGTTGCTTCACCTTGTGCACTCGTTGCCTCCATTATGCCTGCAACACTCGCTACTATATCAAATGGTGCAAAAAATGGTGTGCTATTTAAAGGTGGTTTACATTTAGAGCATCTTAGTGTGTTACGTGCATTGGCGGTCGATAAAACAGGTACTTTAACGCAAGGCAAACCAGTTGTTACAGATTTTATTGTCCGTGATGGAGTAGAACGTGAGACGGCTCTAGCAATTCTTGCAGGAATTGAATCTCAATCCAATCATCCCCTTGCCCAAGCGATTACCTCCTATGCTAAGGCTGAAGGAATCGACATACTGCCACAAGCAACAATTGAAGATATTCCTGGCTGGGGTATTAAAGGAACGATTCAAAATGAGGAGTATCAAGTAGGCAAACCAGAGTTTGTTGATGTGCAACTTGCTAACAGTTTTGCAAATAGTGCTGTAACTAAACTTGCAGCAGAGGGAAAAACAGTTATTTTCATTCGCGATCAGCATGGTATTGTTGCATTAACAGCATTAAAAGATACTGTGCGCTCTGAAGCTAAGAAAGCTGTTACATTATTAAAAGAGCTTGGTATTCAAGTGGTGATGCTTACAGGTGACAACGAAAAAACAGCGAAAGTTATCGCGAAGGAGGCTGGCGTTACTGAATACGTCGCAGAATGTCTGCCAGAAACGAAGGTAACTGAAATGAAACGCCTACTTACACAGCATCAATTTGTTGGCATGGTCGGCGACGGTATTAATGATGCCCCTGCATTGGCTACCGCAACTACTGGCATCGCTATGGGTGAAGGCACAGACGTGGCGCTTGAAACAGCGGATGTCGTGCTAATGAAAAATGACTTATCAAAAATCGCCTATGCTGTTCGTTTATCACGTAAAATGCAACGTATTGTGAAACAAAATATTTTCTTTTCTATCGGGGTTATTATCTTATTAATCGCCTCTAACTTTTTACAAGTTGTTGACTTGCCATTAGGCGTAATCGGGCATGAAGGTAGTACAATTCTAGTTATTCTAAATGGTTTACGTATGCTCAATAAAAATGTTTAACATCAAGTAAGCCTCAGCATAATTGAGTCCAGCTTGCTTGAAGCTACTCTTCCTGTGACATGCGCTGTGGCTTTCATTGAATAATTGATGCATTTAATCAGGTAAAATCAAGTAAAATAGCCTCGCTACTCTTTATGAGTTTAGCGAGGCTCTTGTTAATAAATGATCATTTCCTTATCGACGAATTTCCTTTTGAAGTGCTCTTTTCTGCATTGTAGCATTTAATACGCCACCAAAGATTAAAATGATTCCCGTAAAATATAACCAGAGCATTAAAATAATGACGCCACCAATACTACCGTATGTAGCAGAATAATTTGCAAAATTATTAATATAAAAAGAGAAACCATATGTGACTGCTAACCAAGCAAGCGTGGCAAATAACGCTCCTGGCCATACGCCCATTATTTTCAAACGAGGACTTGTATTTGGCACAAACCAGTAGATGCCCATTAATACGATGAAAATCAATAATGGCGGGATTGACCATCTTAATCTATGCCAAACTGATTCAAATTGCTCCTCTATTCCGACGATTGAGAATAGGAAATGTCCAATTTGCTGACCAAAGACTGGTAATAAGAGCGCAACGGCAATAACAATAACGAGAGCGATTGTAAAAACAAGTGATAAACCCCTATCTAATATGCCTGCTCTCCCTTCTGTATCATATGCTTTATTTAAAGCACGAAGTAATGCATTAATGCCTTTAGATGCAGACCAAATAGTACCTAAAACCCCAATGGACAGTAAACTACTGTTGCGATTTGTTAAAATCTCATTCAGTGTATTTTCAATCAGCTTATACACTTCATCAGGTAAGATATTCACTAAAAATGAATAGACCTGAGTGGTTTCTAAGTTAAGATATGGTAATAGCGTCACCAAGAAAATAAGTAAGGGGAAGAACGATAGTAAAAAGAAATAAGCCAATTGTGCAGCAAGCGCAGATATTTCAACTCGCTTGAGCCGACCTATTAAATCTTGGATAAAGCCTTTGGATGTCATAATATCAATCGCTCCCTCCTCTGGAGAAACAAACGATTTTACAAACCCAAAAGCGTTATGCAATGTTGCTTTATTCTTTTCCATACAATTCCTCCTAAAACGACCTTTACTCCTTATGAGGTAAAGTAAAGGCTGATTTCGTATCTTCAATCATTCCCTGTATCGTGGAAGGTAAATCCTTAAATTCATCTACCTTTTCAGCAATTGTGTTGACATTATCTGACACACTTTCACAAAGCACCTTTGCCGCGAGTACTTTTTCCTCTACCAAAACCTGCAATTCTTCTCGATTTGCTGCATAGTATGAGATGGCTTCCTTCATCTTTTTTGTTGAGGCAATTGTTTTTTCTCGTGTAGCACGATCTAACATACTTAATGCTGCTCCTACTGCTGCTCCTGCTACAATAGATGCTAATAATTTACTTTGACCCATATTAAAACCCCCTGCTTGTATAGTTGCATATTCCCTATTATTTCATAAATAAACAGTCTTCTGCACTTATTCTACCCAATAACAGTCTATTTTTAAAGCAATGCCCAAATACGGAGTTGACATTTTTTTTATTCAATGAAATGATATGTGCGAGGATGACGAAAGGTAGGGTAAAAAATGGATTTATCAGTTCCATCTAAAGAAAACGTTATGTATATGGTTGATCAAATGAAGGACAAGCTTCGTATGGTGAATGTCGATGCAATGAAATCAGAAAACTTCGATGAAGCAAATTATGAAGATTTAGTGTATCTATATGAAATGGTTATGAAGAGAGAAACTTTTAGTCCAAGCGAAATGCAAGCGATTGTTGCTGAATTAGGATCTTTACGTAAATAGGTAAAACAAAAAGCTATTAGCTCAAGACATTTGTCTGCTGCTAATAGCTCTTTTATTACGGTGTACTCTTTGTTTCTGAACCATCCTCTGTAACTAATGGTTGAATTAAAACTTCTACACGACGATTCTTTGCGCGTCCTTCGGCTGTGTCATTTGGTGCAATTGCACGATACTCACCGTTTCCTTTTGCACTAAAGCGCGTAGGATCTAACTGGTCATTACTTTCAATAAGAAGATTTAAAAAATTCGTTGCACGCAAAACAGATAGTTCAAAGTTTGATGAGAAATTCGGACCTGCTGGTACATTATCTGTATGACCTGTGATGACAATATTTCGAGCTGGATCAGATACCAGCATAGTTGATAGCTCTTTGGCAATAGGGACATACTCAGGTTTAACTTTTGCCTGCCCTGGGTCAAATAAAATACTATCGCGGATTGTCACTAGTAATCCCTCATCCGTCATTTCTGTGGCAAACTGATCTTCCATTTCATTGACTGCAATAAAATTATCCACACTATCTTTTATTTCAGCTAACTCCTGTTGATCCTTTAAATAGGCAGAGTTTTGCTGTGGCGTTTGGTCGCTATCCGCATTCGGAGTAGGGACTGGTGCAGGTTGCTCTAGAAAACTAGTTCCACCATCAAAGACTTGACTAAAAACTGCCGACATTCTTTCTAGCTTTTCTTGATCGACTGAACTTGAGGCAAACAAAATAATGAACACGGCTAGCAGCAAAGTTAAAATATCTGCGTATGGCACTAACCAAGATTCATCAATATGTTCATCATGCTTTTTCTTCTTAGCTTTCTTTGCCAAGGCCACCCGCCCCGCTTTCACCAGAAATTTGACGACGTTCTTCCATCGTTAAGTATGATGATAGTTTCTGTTCAATTACACGTGGAGCCTCCCCTTCTAATACTGAAAGGATACCCTCAATCATCATTCTCTTTTGTTTTACCTCTAAAGCAGATTTACGTTTTAGCTTGTTCGCAAATGGATGCCATAAAACATACCCTGTAAAGATACCGAGTAATGTAGCCATGAAGGCAGCTGAGATAGCATGTCCTAGCTTTTCGATATCATTCATATCAGCCAATGCGGCGATTAATCCTACTACTGCACCAAGAACCCCTAAAGTAGGTGCATATGTACCTGCTTGTGTAAAAATAGCTGCTCCACTAGTATGTCGCTCTTCCATCGCTTCTACTTCTTCTGTTAAGACATCACGTATGTAATCAGCATTTTGACCATCAATTGCTAATGTAAGGCCATTTTTCAAAAATGGATCTTCAATCTCTGAAGCCTTACTTTCAAGTGCTAATAGCCCTTCGCGACGAGCTAAGTCAGCCCATTGTGAAAACATTTTAATAATCTCTATATCATTTGCTAATTTTGTTTCTTTAAAAAGAATCTTAAATAGCTTCGGCACACGCTTTAACTCCTGCATAGGAAAGGCAATTGTTACTGCGGAAATAGTACCAAAAATGATAATTAGGATAGCTGCAGGGTTATAAAATGCAGATAAACTTACACCCTTCATTACCATCCCTGTTAATAGTGCTACTAAAGCAAGTATTAACCCTATAATTGACGACTTATCCATTCTAGAACCTCCAAATCTACTATCTAATGTTATTTCGTCTTTTTTTCCATATTTTAAATATATATATTCCTAGTATAAATGTATTTCATATATTTTTCGATGTAATTAATGCTTTTTATTCACATTTCGACCATTTTTGATTATATTGAATTAAGAATATTACACTTAACTGTCTTAAATTGAAAGGGGATATGATTTTGTTATTATCGTTTGACACAAAATTACTAAAATATGCCGAGTTAGCGGTGAAAGTAGGAGTAAATATCCAAAAAGATCAGTATCTTTATATAAGCTGTTCGACTGATAACCTAAAACTCGCACAAATAATTACTAAAATTGCCTATAAAAATGGTGCTAAACAAGTTTTTGTCGATATATCCGATGATGAACTTGTACGTGCTCGCTATGAAGGGGCACCAAAAGACTCATTTGATTTCTTCCCACCTTGGAAAGTGAAGGAACGTGAATGGTTAGCTGAACATGGTGCTGCTTTCTTAAGCATTAGCTCACAAAATCCCGATTTATTAAAAGGTATTGAGCGTGATAGA
This sequence comes from Lysinibacillus sp. JK80, assembly GCF_027557635.1. Lineage (NCBI taxonomy): Bacteria > Bacillati > Bacillota > Bacilli > Caryophanales > Bacillaceae > Lysinibacillus > Lysinibacillus sp. JK80. The sequence goes on from NZ_CP058997.1 coordinate 3,943,823, forward strand.
ATCATGGCATTCCAAAAAGCATCTGGCCAAGCACTTGCCAACTATTATCAATGGTTACAAGCAGATAAGTTTAGCTGGTCTGTCATTGCTGCTCCATCTAAAGCTTGGGCAGCAAAGGTTTTTCCTCACCTTCCAGAAGAACAGCAAATGGATGCATTATGGGAAGCTATCTTTGCAGCCACACGTATAGACGTTGAAAATCCTGTTGAAGCTTGGCATACACATGATCAGGAATTACATAGAAAAGCTGATTATTTAAATGCAAAGCAATTTAAGTCACTGCACTATACTGCACCAGGCACAGATCTAACAATTGAGCTGCCTCCACACCATGTGTGGACAGGGGGTAGTAGTATAAGTACTCAAGGCCAAACATTTATGGCCAATATGCCAACTGAAGAAATTTTTACAGCACCGTTAAAAACAGGTGTTAATGGTTATGTATCAAGCACTAAGCCTTTAAGCTATGGTGGCAATATTATAGATAATTTCACACTAACATTTAAAGATGGTCGAATCATTGACGTCAAGGCGGAGCAAGGCCAAGAAATTTTAGCTTCTCTTATTGAAACAGATGAAGGTTCTCATTACCTTGGTGAGATAGCATTAGTACCACATCAATCACCTATTTCACAATCCGACCTATTATTTTACAATACATTGTTTGATGAAAATGCATCCAATCATTTTGCCATTGGTAGTGCATATGCTTTTTGCATTGAGGGCGGCAAAGAAATGACTTCTGAGGAACTAAGCGCGCATGGTCTCAATCAAAGCTTGACACATGTAGACTTTATGATTGGTTCTACCAAAATGAATATAGATGGAATAACACATGATGATCAAATAGACCCAATATTCCGTGATGGAAATTGGGCATTCTAAATAATCCATTCCTACTAATAGTATTCTAGGCTAAGTATGTTAAGGTTGTCATAAATTATCCTTAGATTTTCCTAGTAACCTATTGTATAATTGTTTTAGGGAATTTTAGTAGATCATTTAAGTAGAGAGGAGCTCTAATAATGTTCATTACAACTGTTCTTGGCTTTTCAGCAGTTTTATTAATTTCAACGGGATTCTTCATCCACTACCTACAAGTTGGTTTAGATAGCAAGTCTTCAGTAACTGTAGATCCAAAGCCAAACGAAAAATTTTAATGTGTAAAAAACAGCTACTATTTATAGGTAGCTGTTTTTTTATAGCTTACATGTTATTTCATCTACTAAATCGTATGAAACTGCTCCTTTATTGTAAAAATTATCTGAATAAAGTCTTTATTGTTTGCATATTGAAAATTTTGCTCTACAATATTTTTTGTAAGGAAGGGAGCAATATTCATGACAATGTTACAAGATATTCTAGAATTTAACAAAGAGTTTGTACAAGAAAAAAAATATGAGCCATTCATCACTACGAAATATCCTGATAAACGTATTGTTGTTTTATCTTGTATGGATACTCGTCTTGTAGAGCTTTTACCAAAAGCGATGAATTTGCGTAATGGCGATGTAAAAATAGTGAAAAGTGCTGGTGCGTTAGTGAGCCATCCTTTCGGTGCAGTTATGCGTAGTTTATTAGTTGCTGTCTACGGCCTACAAGCTGATGAAGTGTATGTTGTTGGACATTATGACTGTGGTATGAGTGCGGTTGATCCTGACGCCATGCTTAGCGAAATGGTACAACGAGGCATCGATCCAGAAACAATCAAAATGTTGGAATATTCTGGTTTTGATTTGAAAGAATTTTTACGAGGTTTCGGTGATGTAGCAACAAGTGTTAAGAAAAGTGTCGATACAATTCGTAATCATCCATTAATGGTAAAAGACGTACCTGTTCATGGTTTAATAATTGATCCAAATACAGGTCATCTAGATTTAATTGAAGATGGAAATAAACAATAAAATTATTTCTTCATACATTCATAAAAGAGCAAGTGCCTATCCTCTCTATGTGGAAGATAGGCACTTATTTTTCTATTCATCCTCTAAACGTGCATACATATAGTGATCTACCCAATGACCATTGATATACAGTAGCTTTCTTAGCAGACCCTCCTGCTGAAATCCAGCCTTCTCTAATACACGCATGGAGGCATTATTTTGTGTCGATACGTAGGCCTCTACACGATGTAGACCAATTTGTTCAAATGCAAATCGGACCACCATATTCACAGCTTCTGTGACAATGCCCTTTCCAACATAAATCTCATCCATCGCATAGCCAACAAATGCACTCGAGTACGGTAAGCGTTTGACAGCATAAAGTGCAATATGCCCTATTAGATTATTTGTACTATGCTCAAAAATACCAAAAGTAAATTCACGCTTAGACTCCATTAAATAGAGACTTTCTTGAATTTTTTTGTATTGAGCATCGACTGTATAGTATTCAGGTCTTTGCAGTGGCTCGTATATAGACCAAAAGTATTTATTACGGCTTACGAGACCCGTTAAACTTCGTGCATCTTTTTCTTGGAATGTGCGGATGTAGCATTTTTCCCCCTTTATTGTTACCACATTCCCACCCTTTTTTCTTAATAGATTCCAAATTTTAAGCACCATTTCTCCACACTAGCCTTCCAATAAAAATCAATACGTTTCTCTTTGTTTCATTGGCTACAAGCCATAATTGCAAACCCTATTTAATTTCATTGTATGTAAAAAAACAGGCTGCTACAACCAAAACATCTTATGTCTTATTGTCATAGCAGCACAAATCAATTATTTAGTTTTTTGTTCTTTCTTTTTCTCGTTTACTATTTCTAAGCTGGAGGAATCAGCTTCCTCTAGTTGAGTATTGTCTAACACATTTGTTAAATGAAGACCACGTCTTTGAGCCTCTCGTTCAATGTGTGCAATAGTTTCCTGTAGCACCTGAACACGTGCATACTTTTTGTCATCTCCAGCGACTAAGACCCATGGTGCATCTTTTTTATCTGTCTTTTCAAACATCGCATTTGCTGCTTCAATATACTGAGGTGTTTTATCTCGATTGCGCCAATCCTCGGCTGTTAACTTCCAAGATTTATAAGGGTTTTGTTCACGTTCTTTAAAGCGTTTTAATTGCTCCTCATCTGAAACATGAAGCCAGAACTTAATAATTATGTAATCTCCAGCAGTTAAAATCTTCTCGAAATTATTAATTTCTTCATAAGCACGAGACCATTCATCCTTTGTTGCGAATCCTTCGATGCGTTCTACTAGTACGCGGCCATACCACGAGCGATCAAAAATAGCGATTTGCCCATGTTGAGGCAATTTTCTCCAAAATCGTTGTAAATAATTGTAGCGTAATTCATGAGCTTGAGGAGCAGAAATAGGATGTACAACATAACCGCGGGGATCGACACGTTCGATTAATCGTTTAATAGCGCCACCTTTACCAGCTGCATCCATTCCTTCAAATACCAAAATCAAGCCAATCTTGTTTTTTAATAAAAATTGTTGTGCGTTCAACATTTCATATTGGAGTACTTTTAATTTCTTTTTATACATCTTTTTGTCTAGTTCAACAGTTAGATCTAGATTTTTCAAATTTTGTGTCATGAAACTTCACTCCTTTTATTTGGCTATTCTTATTGTACTAAAGAAATATATGGATGCCTATCAGACATGGTAAATTGTAGGTATTAATAGTAAAACAACACGATACATTGTTGGAAATTTCCGTTATAATAAAAAAAGTGACAGTACTATACTTATTTGTCTTTTCCCTATACAATCTAACACGAAGGGAGAGGAAAACATGCCTCGGTTTATCTTGATGACAATCTCTTATCTTGTCTCAATCATCCTAACCTTTTCATCCTTTTTCGTGAACATCAACGGTCAATCTTCGCTAGAAATCGCTAATCGTTTTTCTGTTGTATTTGCACCAGTTAGTGTAAGTCATGTAATTTGGATTATCATTTATTTTTTACTCGGTTATTGGTTAGTTATGAACATGAAAAAGACAACTTTGAAACAGTCTGCGCTTTTTAGTTGCATAAATATATTACAAGCATTGACGATATATGTCTGGCACCATGAGTTATTTATTGTTTCTCTTGGCATTACATTACTCTTAGTCTTGTATTTGTTTATGTTGTATAATACGTACCCTCTTCAGGACAAATCCTTGTTTGGTCGTATTCCTTTCTCTATTTATTTAGCATGGATGACATTTATTTTTATCACAAATACAAGCTTTACGTTAACGGCTTATGGTTGGAACGGCTTTGGTCTTAGTACGCCTCTTTGGGCAGTGATTTTACTTACTTTAGGAGGAGCCATTGCGCTACATATCCGTTTCCATCACTTTGATGTTATGTATCCAAGTGTTTTTATTTGGGCTTATATTGGAATCGCCATACATAATGGTTTTGATGAGCTACTTGTCACTACAGCCGCTTTATTTTTATGCGGTGTTCTCTTTGTTGGCATTTTATTTATTAAAAAAAATCCTGCCTACCAAAAATAAATTGGTTAGCAGGATTTTTTCATTACATCCTATTCTTCGTCTAATGACGTTAAGATAATTGGTTTATCTTTTGTTACAATGACTGAATGTTCGATTTGAGCTACAAGTGATTTATCAGGCGTCACGAATGTCCAGCCATCACCTGCTTCGACGATATGCTCTGCCTTTGCTGAGATAAATGGCTCAACCGCAAGGACCATACCTTCTTTCATAATAGTAGAATCCCATGCATCGTAATAATTTAAAATATGATTTGGTTCATCATGTAAAGATTGACCTAAGCCATGACCTGTTAAATTCATAATAACAGTTAACCCATTAACATTTGCCTCGCGCTCAACAGCTTTGCCAATTTGATTTAATTTAGATCCAGCCTTTACCTTTGTCATTGCTCGATCAAAGGCACTTTTAGCAACACGGCAAAGTTTTTCTTTGTCCTCATAGCCATCACCCACAACAAATGAAATACCTGTGTCAGCAAAATAGCCATTTAAAGAGCCTGAAACATCAATATTTACGATATCTCCCTCTTGAATAACACGCTTTCCTGGAATACCATGTGCTACTTCTTCATTGACGCTAATACATGTATACCCTGGAAAATCATATTCTCCCTTTGGTCCTGAAATAGCGCCAGCCTCTGCAAACATGCGACCAGCAATTTCATCAAGCTCAAGTGTTGTAACACCTGGTTTTGTGGCAGCTTTCATTGCTTCGCGAATTTCAGCACAAATGCGTCCTATTTTTTTAAAAGCTTCAATCTCTTCTTGCGTTTTTACAATCATGTATAACGTCCCTTTCATCTAATATCTATTCTTTAATATAACATAACTTTTTATGCGTATAACGATAAACGCTTTAAATATTGTATGCTTTCCTACTTTGCAAAGTGCTAAAAGAGTTATTCACGACAAAAAAGTCCCTCCACTCATGTGAAGGGACTAGCATTAAGCTTTTCTTTGCATTAATTGGGGAGCGGCTGTGAATAAAAGAACACCAACGATAGCCGTTAAAATGGTTGCTGGTAGCATATATGTACCATTGTAGATGATGGAATAGATCCATGCATTTTGGTCACCCGCATATTCGGCAAAAAATACAGCACCAGCAATTGTATGTGCTGTGTATCGTAAGAAGCCTGCAAAAACGGTACCTATGATTATATAAAGTGCCATTTTTGTTTTGTTCATATGTTTAGCAGCGTCTAACACTGGTCCACGTACAACCGCCGCTAATCCTACAACAGTAAAAGCAACGCCATAATCTAGTAATCCTTGTAGCCAGTGCACGATATAAGAACCAAACATTGTTTGCATAACACCCACAAGTAGTCCCGTAGTAAGACCAGCTACTAAGCCCCAGCGAAATGCTATTAACATAATCGGTACCATAACAAGACTAACTGAGCCGCCTTGTGCCCATACTTTAAAGGAAACCTGATCCAGTACGAGACCTATCGCTGCAAAAATCGCAATCTCCACTAGCATTAATAGTCTTTTTTTGTCCATACATATTCTCTCCTTTGTTCCGATGTAGGATACAAGAGCAGGAATAGAAAAGCGCTGATATGTCTCTTTCTGACACCTTTTTCCTTTAAGGACGAAAAAAAGATGTCAGGACAGAGCCTCACATCGTACAAGTGTCGGTTTCTATCCACATCCCTACGCAAGCGTTAACTTACAGGTTCGAAGAGTCAAGGCATTACGTGCCCAGTCTCAGCTGACATCATCAGCTCCCCTTGTGGTCGTTACATCTGAATTTATTTGAACACTCTCATTGTACGCAAAGGATTGAAGGATTACAACCTTCCATACATCATTTTTTTGAAACTTTGCTGTTTTTCATGCGTAAATATTTAAAAAGGAGGTACAACTATGGAGAATCAAAAAATTTTAGCTGCCTTTAGTTATCTTAGTATTTTCTTCGCCCCTTTTATCGTTCCATTAATTGTATATTTCGTGACAAAAGACAGTGATGTAAAAAGCCATTCGATTCGTGCACTTGTCTCTCATTTAATACCCTTTGTTTTTGGCATTCTATTCTTTGTTGTCTTTGTTTTTTCTACATTTAGTTTAGATCCAACCTCCAGTAACAAGACAGTGATGATTATTTGGTTTGCTTCATTCGCCATCTATGCTCTCGTCTCACTCGGTATTGTGATTTGGAATATAATTCAGGCTGTTCGTGTTATCCGTTAATGTTTTATTTTTAAGTGAAACAGGTAGTAGTAATTGTAAAAGGAGCTGTTTTGGGATGAAAGTATCAAACGTTGTAAAAACTGCCGTTAAGTTAGCACCTATTGTTATTCCTATCGTAAAAAAAGTAATGGCTGCAAAAAAGGGCACAACGCCTACAACCACAACTCGAAAAAAATAAAACGAAGGCGTATTCCTTTTAGAAATACGCCTTCGTTTTATTTCACTTCAAAATGGGTTTGACTATGGCCATTTAATGTTTTTTCCACATGTAAAACTGCTGGCATCGCAGATTTCAATTCAGGTACATGCGAAATAACGCCAATCATACGACCAGAATCCTGCAAATCAATTAATGTATCGATTGCTTTATTTAGTGATTCCTCATCAAGCGAGCCAAAGCCCTCATCAATAAACATCGTTTCAATATGAATATTACCTTGGTAGCTTTGAATCACATCTGCCATCCCCAATGCAAGGCTCAACGAAGCATTAAACTTTTCGCCACCTGATAAAGTTTTGACATCTCGTAATTGATCTGTATAAGCATCATAAACATCAAGACCAAGGCCACTTTGCTTCGCATGCTTTTCTAATCTATCTGAACGTCTAAGCTCAAATTGACCGTTTGATAAATGATACAGACGTATATTTGCGGCTTCTGTAATTTGATCTAAGTAGTTAATTTGTATATAACGCTCAAAGGATAGCTTTTTCGAATTTTGTCCATTTAATAATCCATAGAGCTCCTTTACTCTTCCTGCTTCTTGTTCAAGTAAATGAAGCTCTTTCGCTATTTCTTCCACCCTTTCACTAAAGCCTTGGCATGCTTGTATAAAGCCATTCATCTGTTGCAAACGTTTAAATGCTTCCTCATAGGAAATTCGCTGCTGTTCTACTCTTGCTTCCATCGCCTCTAAATCTTGCTTCTCTTTTCCTTGAAGGTATGTAGCCCCTTCGGTAATCTGAATTTGCAACGTGTGTACTTGTAAAGCATAGTCGCTACATGCTTTTCGAAGTGCATCCAATTGTATGGTACTCCGTTTAGCAGTTGCATAAGCCTCATAGCTTTCGAAACCTATTTCTTGCATATCTGCTGAAAATTGCTGAAGCTTTTCATTCATTTTAAGCTGTAATTCCTCAAAGGACTGTTTGGCAATTTCTACAGTTAGTGTTGCATTGCTAGCTGCTTCCTTTGCTGCATGCAAATTTTCTTGACTCACTTGCCAACTTTTTTGAAGCTCTTCTTTCTGTTTACTAACTTCATTAAGTTGTTGCTTTAATTGCTGTAAAGTTGGTAAATTAGGGGGCATCTGCTTAAGTTGTTCGTCTACAACCGCTTGTAATTTTGTCCATTCTTTTATCTGCTCTGCTAAATATTGCTCTAGCTTCATATGCTTATTTCGTAGCTGCTCTATTCGGTCATGCTGATGCTTTATTTTTAATCGCACATCAGCTAATTGATGTTGAATAATTTTTAATGCAGCAATCTCTTGTTCCACTTCATGTAAAGTAGCGGTGATCTGTGGTTGGTCTTCTTGTTTAATATGTTGAGCCTCGAGTTGTCGCCATGTATCTTGAAGAAGTTGCTGCGCTGATGCTAAAAATGCCTCTTTCTCCAAATACTTACGCTCGTCTGATGATGCCTTCGCTCTTAATGCTTCCACTTGAGCAAGCTCAATAACTTCCAGTTGCTCATTGTGTGCTTTCTGATGTGTCATACTACCACAAACAGGACAGGGTTCTCCTTCCTTCAGTTGTTCTGCTAAAATACTAGCTTGACTCGCCAGCCATCGTTGCTGCAAAAGTTGAAGAGACTCTTTACTTTCTTGATAGAGACTTTCTGAAGCAACTACATCCTGCTTAGCTAAATCTACGGCATGTTTATATTTATCCGCTTGCTTGATTAAAGCAACCTGTTCCCGTAGTTTCGGTAATTGTTCTAAATAGCTTTCATAGGGTTCAACCTGTTTTTCATAGCCTTCTAATGATTGAGAAAAATGCTGTAATTGCTCTTGTTCATTTTCCAAAAGTTTGACGTTATCATTTACTGCTCGTTTTGCATTTTCAGCATATTGCTCCGCTATTTGCAGCTGCTGTATATTGTTTTCATAGGCTTCAAATTTCGGTAATAGCGCTAACATCTGCATTTCCTGCTGTAAGATTTGCTGTCGTTCAGATTCTTTAGCCTGCTCTATCTCATTTTTTTCTTGTGCTTCTTGCAACTTTTCTTGTGACTGCTGTTGCTTAACCTTTGCTTGTTGAAATGCTATCTCTTTAACATTCAGTTCAGCACGTAAATCCTTGCATTGTTGTTCGAGCAGCACAAGTCGCTCTGCTTGTTCTGCTAAAGCAATCTCCTTCTCCTTTGCTTGGTATAAATCCTGCTGTTGTAAAAGCATTTGCAGCCGTTGCTGTCGATTAGCTTGTTCATCAAATTGCTCATTTAGCGTTTTTGCTAAGCGATAATATTCCTGCTCTTTTTGATGAAGGCTATATGCTTCTTCATAGTATGACTGTTCATCTTCTCCACATTTCTTATAGTAGCTAAGCTCCTCATCAAGTGCCTCTGTCAGTTGATGTAAATTTTCGGTATTATCAGCAATCAATGTAAATAAAGCGGAAGAACGTTGTGGTAAGGCGCCCACAATTTGACCTAGTAAATGTTCCTTTAATTGTTTGGCACGCTCAAGATCACTTTCTGCTTCTTTACGCTTGGCATCAAGCTTTTTCGCCATGACACCGAAACGATCTGTTTTAAATATTTTCCGTAAAATTACTTCTTTATTTGTTGAATCAGAGGTTAATAGTTTTCTAAATTCACCTTGAGGTAGCATGATAATTTGGCTAAATTGATCTTTTGTGAGACCTATGATTTCCTGCACTTTCTTATCGACTTCAAGCGTTTGCTGTTTCTCTACAATGCTATAATCTAGCTTTCCGTCTTTTACTTCTGCTAGCTCTATTTTCTTTCCAGTAACCGTTTTATTTTTTTCTTTAATATGACCTGGCTGTCGTACTATTTGATAGACCTTTCCATGCATTTCAAAGACGAGTTCTACAGCTGTATAAACTTCATCATGTGCAAAGCCGCTTCTTAGTAAAGCTGTATCCTGCCGGTCCTCCCCACTACCTGATCCGTAAAGAGCATAGAAAATAGCATCGAAAATGGTTGTTTTACCAGCACCAGTTTTTCCAGAAATGGCAAACAATCGATGCTCCCCTAGCTCTTGAAAATCAATTACTTCCGTGTCTTTATATGGACCAAACGCTGTAATTGTTAACTTTAAAGGCTTCATTTTACAGTCTCTCGCTCCTCATCTAATAACTCCTGTAACATCTCTGTGAATAGGCGTTCCGTATCTTCATCAGGCTGAATGCCAATAATATTGGTGAAGAATGAACGGAATAAATCAATATCTTCTAGTTTTTCAGCTTCTACTATTTGTAGTTCACGTGGCATATCTTGTCTTAGTACCTTCCGCTCCACATGCATAGCGTGCGGAAATACACTACGAATACGTTCCATCGGTGAAGTCACAGATATTTTATCCGTCAATCTAACAAATACATAATCCTCACTTGGTGTGAGCGTTAATAACTCCTCTAATTGACTTTCTACTACTCGTAGATCTCTTCTTGGCACAAGCTTTCTTTTACTTACTGTGGTGTTACCTTGCTCATCTAATTCGATGATTAAAAATCCTTTCTCATGTAAATGCTCAGATAACGAGTACTTTAAGATAGAGCCTGCATAGCGTATGGTTTCGTTTAAAACAAAATGTGCCTTATGTAAGTGCCCAAGCGCCGTATAGTGAAAAGGTTTGAATAAAGCTGCATTCACACAATCTGAGCCTCCAATGGAAAGGGGTCGCTCGGAATCACTAGTATTTGCTTCCTCCTCACCATACTTCGTCACAAAGGCATGTCCAACAAAAACATGACGCTTACTTGTGTCCATGTCTTCCGTGATATACTCAATAATTTTTTGCATGGCGTCTTGATGAGAACGGATTGATTCATCTTCAAAGATGTTACGAATAGCAGCTGGCTCTGCATAGGGCACTAGGTGAAAATGTACTTCCCCATGTTGATCATTCAAAACAATAGGGGCATGATTTTTTGTAAATTGGCCCTTAATATATAAACCACTATCACTCATTAAACGGCTACCAAAATTTAAACGACCTGCACTATCATGATTTCCCGCCACTGCTAGAACAGGAATCTTCTTCTCTAATACTATTTTCGCTAATACATCATTTAGTAAATTAACTGCCTCAATAGGAGGCATCGAACGATCATATAAATCACCTGCGATGATAATTACATCTGGTTTTTCCTCATCAATCGCTTGTATAAATTGTTGAAGAATATAATGTTGATCTTCTGTCATATAGACACCTTGAACAAGCTTTCCTAAATGCCAATCTGCTGTATGAAATATTTTCATTCTAGTACCTCCTAGTCTTCTCTATATTTTAGCATGACTATTCCCAATCTAGTGAACACTAAAGGTTTAGTAGTTCTAGCCAAAACTGGTTTTCATAGAAAAAAGCATCTTATAAGTAAGATGCCTTAGATACCTGCTATTTAGATGTATTTGATAAATGCCTTATATCCCGGGAATCCCTGAATTACGTAAGTCATACGAGGAGATTGATGTTGTGTCACATTTTGCTTCTGAGGTTTCGCTGATGATTGTTGCTTTAGGATTTCCTCAAATGACTTGGGATTTGGCTTTGGCAATTCTGCTGAAGAGATGTTTAAAGCATCACTACCACTATAAACTTGTAAAAATGAGTTAGCCATTTGTCGATAGCCTTCAATATTTGGATGAACATCAGCACTATTTGGTAAGTAGTTGGTTGCATTCAATCCAAAGGCATCATAGACATTTATATAAGCTGCGCCTGCTATCTCTGCTTGTTGTTGTAAAATCGTATTTAATCTAACTAGCTGGGCATTGGTTCCTTCTTTTTGCGTCGGATGAACTGTTGGATAAGCAAAATAATACCCTATAACATAGATTTTTGCTTTAGGCGCACGTTCTTCTAATTCATCCAAAATCGATAGCATATTTTTTCTTGCCAAATTTAAAGCGTAATCTGCCTGAAGCTGTGAAAAAGCTAAGGTCCCTGCATTTGGGTTTACCTGGACAAGACGTAATAAATCATTAGCCCCTGCCGAAACTGTAATAAGCGTCGCATTTGCTAATAAATTTTGCGCTTCCTCAGATTGTATTCGTTCTAATACATCTGTCGTAGTAAAGCCAGGAAAAGCAAGTTCTTTTGTATAAAATGATAATTGACCAATCGAACTTAATTTCATGGCAATCAAATCACTATACCCTACATCAATTTCTTTGTAGGGTGTTTGACCTGCTGCTAAGGAATCGCCAATAGCCACATAGGTTTCTGTTTGAGCAAAAGCAGATGAAACCCAAATTGTCATGAATACTATTGTCATACCTATCAAGCTACAAAATCGTTTCATCTGCTTCCCTCTTTTCTTATTGACTAAAAATTTAAAATGCCCAGCTACCCTTGCGGAAAATTGGCTCAACCGTACCATCTGGTAAAATACCATCGATGTCCATTTCACCACTGCCAATCATGAAGTCTTCGTGTGTCACAGAAATATTGGCACCCAATGCTTCAAGTTGACCGTTTTCTAGGTCTCTACCACCCTCTAAGCAAGTCGGATATGCCTCACCAATAGCTAAATGGTTTGAAGCATTTTCATCAAACAGCGTATTAAAATATAAAATTTCCGACGCTGAAATTGGTGACTCGTGAGGGACAAGTGCTACTTCACCTAAGTAGCTTGAGCCTTCATCCACTTGAATAAGCTCTTGCAATAAATCATGTCCTACTTCAGCCTCTGCCTTAATAATTTTGCCCTCTTCAAATGTTAATTTAAAGCCATCGATGATATTGCCCTGATAGACTAATGGCTTCGTATTACTAACATAACCGTTTACACCTTGTTTCATTGGCAGTGTATAAACTTCTTCTGTTGGCATATTGGCCACAAAGACATTATCTTCTGGTGTTTTACTACCACCAGTTAGCCATTTATGTTGTGGTGCTAAAGCGATTGTTAAATCTGTACCAGGTGCTGTATAGTGAAGCTTTGCATACTTTTTATTATTTAAAAGCTGTGCACGAGATTCTAAATTAGCTACATGCTGACGCCAATTATCAACGGCATTGCCTTCTCCAATATGAACCGTTTTAAAGATAGCTTCCCATAATGCAGGTACTTGCTGCTCCTCTGTTAATTGAGGGAAAACCTTTGATGCCCATTTAGCTGAAGGAACTGCTACGATGGACCAAGCAATTAAATCCTTCATGACTGCATTGCGATAGTTTTTCAATGCTGCCCCTGATACTTTTTGATGTGTTGCTAGTCTGTCTGCTGGAATTCCTGTTAGCTTATCAGGATCTGCTGCATCAATCCATAATAGAGCTCCTTTACGTTCAATCAGTTCATCACGCATTTTCACAACCCATTCAGGGAAGCGATTAAATTCCTCATCGGATGCATGCTCAAAATAAGCACGATCCAATTCATCATCGGAAAAGTTTACATGAACACGGCCTGCTCCAGCCTTGTAAGCCTCTTTTACAACTAAACGGGCAAAATCTAAAGCATCCACAGATGTATTGACTAATAAGTACTGACCTGGTTGGATATTCACACCCACTTTTACTGCAAGCTCTGCATATGCCTGTAATTTCTCTTCAAATGTCATACTATTTCCCTCGCTTCTGTCCAATTGTTTTAGAATTACCTTCAATCAGCTCGCCATCATGCCATATTTTTTGCACAGGCTTGCCCGGAATTTCCCTTGTCCATTTTTTATAGGTTTTTTCATCACGATAAGATAATAAGGTTAATACTTCACCATCAGCTCCAGCACGCCCAGTACGACCAGAACGATGCAAATACTGTTCAATAGTTCGTGGGACATCAACATGAATAACATGTGTTAAACCAGCAATATCTAAACCACGAGCTGCAATATCTGTTGCAATTAAAATACGCGCATCTCCTTTACGGAATGCATCTAACGCTTTTTTACGTTCTTCTTTCTTCATATCAGAATGGAGCGTGACAATCGGTGCTGAACGGTATTGTAGTTTTGTTTCCTTCATTAATAATTGATCGATATTATTAACAAAAGCCAACGCTCTTAAACCCTCTGTATGGGAAAGTCGGCGCAGGAAATCCGTTTTATCACGTTCTTCTACCTTCACAAAAGAATGGACAACTTTACCGACCTTTAACATGTCCTCAGGCTTAATTTTAAAACGCAGTGGCTCAAACATCATACGACTTGCCACTAATTCAATTTCCTCTGTAATCGTAGCCGACACAACAACAACTTGTCGGCCATAGGCAGAACCTTCGATAAAGGATTTGATAACAACACGGTATTCACGACTTAGTAATTGATCACATTCATCTAAAATAACTGTTTCGACTTCTTTGAGTTTTAATTTTCCTGCTCGTGCTAATTCGTTTAAACGACCAGGTGTGCCAACAACAATCGTTGGCTTTTTCTTCAACTTTTCAATTTGACGAGCAGAATTGGCACCACCAATCAGCTGTTGAACAATAATGTCTGTTCCAGCTGTCCACTCACGAATAACTTCTACGATTTGCATAGCGAGCTCTTGCGAGGGAGCTACGATCAGTCCTTGTGTTTGCTTTTTTGCCCCATTCACTTTATTTAATAATGGTAAGACATATGCTAACGTTTTACCTGATCCTGTTGGTGATTCCGCCACAATATCTTTGCCTTCAAGCATAGCTGGTATCATTTCATCTTGAATTTTCATGGGTGTTTCAAAGTTCCATTTTGCTTGTAGTTCTTCTTTTAATAAATTTATGACTGACATGTTATTTCCCACCTTCTATCTACTTGACACTAGTTTAACACACTCCGTAGGTTCCTACTTTATATGTACGTAAGCAATTTTCTAATCGTTTCAAGAGAACATTGCTTCCTTTCATAAAAAATCTGCTTCACTCAACACGGAAAGTAAGCCTGTCCACAACTCTTTCAAGAATTGTAGCTTACCCGTGAAAAGCAAGCAGATTCTTTTCAATTCAACTAATCGACTAATTCATAACCACAAGCTAAAATGGCACATTCAGCTAAAACGATTAATGAATCAATATAAATGTCACTTAGCTTTAAATCTCTGTTTACAACAGATAGCTCTGTACAACCTAATACAATTCGATCACAATTTAGTGCTAGCATCGCCTCTTCTATCGGTTGCCAATCTTCTAGCGTAACATCCTTCCCAGCCTTGACATAATCATAAATGATCGACATCACATAGGATCTCATTTCATTATCTGGAACAACTGGTGTAATACCAAACTCCTCAAGTGCTTCCTGATACATCCGTGATGTTAACGTGCCTGTTGTTGCTAAAATACCTACTCGCTTTGCTCCTAAATCAGCAGCACGCTTTGCTGTTTCGCGAATCATATGCACGACAGGTATAGGAGAACCCTCTTCAATTTCTTGATAAAACGTATGCGCCGTATTACATGGGATCGCTATTATGTCTGCTCCTACCGAAGCTAGTTTTTTTGCATCCTCAATAATGACTGGAACTGGATTGTCCTTTGTATTATCTAAAATAAAGGCCGTACGGTCAGGAATATTTGTATCATTATCAATAATGGTATGTAAATGATCCTGATCTTTTTGTGCTTTCGTACGTCTTACAATCATTTCTCCTATAAACATTGTTGCAAGTGGACCAACGCCACCAATTATACCTAAAGTTTGTTTTTTCATGTGTTAGACAGACCTTTGTTATTAAAATATTTCTTATAGCTACGATAAAAGCTTAAATTATCAAGCGTGACATTCAACCAACGTTTTGCATTCATATCCTTATAATTAAAAATAGAATCTGTAGCCATACCTTGACGAATTAAACTTTTCGCCTCCATTACTAGTTGTTCATTTTGAACATATTTGAACAGCACACCATTCGGTACAATTGTCCAAAGATGCTTGTTCCTCACATATGTTAGTTGTTGTTTACTTCCTCGAACATAATCGTTCGCTACATACTGCATTAAATTAAAGCCACTGGCCGTCACATAATAATTGGAAAGTTCATTATGTAATTCAATACTCAACAATTTATATTGACCATCACGATCATCATATTTCATATCAAATGTGGCAAAGCCTTGGAATTGTATCGCTTCAAGGAATAGCTTAACATTATCCATTAATTCCTGATGATAGGTTGTCATAATCGCTACATAACGTCCTATCCCTTCTGGAGAATGCTCTTCTAAAATAGGGTTTCCTACGGCAAGAAGTTTTGCCTTCCCATCTTGTCCTATATATGCATTAACAACACGCATGTTAGCATCTTCACCTGGTATATATTGTTGAATCATCAGATCATCACGATAAGCTGATTCTTTATAGATAGCACGTAATATACTGTCCTTTTCGTCCTTATCATATGCAATATATACTTTTTTCTTACCAGGAAAAATACAAGTAGCATATTTTGTCATATTCATGGGCTTAATGACAACTGGATAATCAAATGGCATGTTGTAGTCTTCATAATCATTCACCGTGCATACATGTGTAGCAGGGTATTGAAAACCAAATTGTGCACATAGCTCATACATGCTTTCACGAGTTAAAAGTTGATGCGCAAGTGTGGCGTCTACATAGGGAACTAGAAAATTCTCTGCTAACTCTTCTTTGTGTTCTACGATTCTTTTGACATAAAATTCATCACAGGCTAATAGCAGTAATTTTTTGTCTCGGAACTCCTCCGCTATGGCTTTTAGGGCGGTCACAAATCTTTCTTCGATATGAAGTCGCGGTATCTCACGAAAAGTCCATAAATCACTTTGTTGAATTTTTTCCATGTTCGTATGGTTTAGTGCAAGTGGCTTCACACCATAGGCTTCGTAAAATGCTCGGGCCATGCCATAAGCATTCATTTCATCTCCAAGTAAAACAGGTAAAAAAACGTGCTCAATGGCCATTCTACTCAACTCACTTTTACTTTTTTATTAGTGTAACATACTAATGATTTATAGCTTATTTATGAACAGCTACAGCTTGTTTGCCTAATTCCTGATAACTTTTGAAAAATTGATCGACATTGTAAGTAACATACCCTTTTAAAGGATCCATTACGACTACCTTATCACCTAAATGTCCCGTTAAGACGACTGCATGTAAGTTCATAAAAGCATCATGTCGAGTCGTTTCCCCTGTATAAATCCAGCCTCTTTCTGCTTTTCGTTTAGGCTTTGATAAATCTAGCGTTACCCATGTCACGACAGGAATACCTTCACGCACAAGCTGTAAAATGTCATCCTGTGAGGCGTTACTCATATTTTTGACATGTAAGTCAGCTTGTTTATCTGTAATAACTGCCTCAGCTGCTTTGACAATTGGAGCAGCAAAAACATACATGCCACGAGCTTTATCACGAGGATTACCTGCAAAAGCTTCATTGGGATTTGGTCCAAAACGTTGATTGCCTACTGTTCGTATTTCTTGCTTTGGTAAATACTTGTCAGTCATTTCGAGTTTTGACACATTCATTCCAAAATAATTTAATACGGCTGTAAGTGAAGTAATTTCACAGCCATGTGGCAGCTCGGGGTTTTGCATGACAACAGGGACATCTAACTCCTGATCGTCTCTTAAAAAGTGTGTTTGCAATCGATAATAGGGCTTTGTTGTATCGTAAGTGAAATTCTCGATTGTTGTATACCCATTATTTGTCGTACTATTTTCAAGTGTCGTTGCCGCAATTGCATATTCTCTCCCTGCCTTTAGCTTCGAAAATATAGCTTCTCCCTCTTCTGAACCAATCGCTTCTTCCACTACATCACCTGTTTGTACATCTGTAACCGTAAGGAAAAGATTTGGAATAGGTGCCCCGCTATTAAATTCTACTGTTAAAACCGTTAATTGATTTTTTTGTTCAGCATCTTGCCAAGAAAATGGCTGACAGCCTGAAAGTAACATAATAATCAAAATGCCAATAAGTAAAAGGCGTTTATACCCCGTCCACAAGACAAATTCCGCTCCTATTCTAAGGCGAAGAGCAGCCTCTTCGCCATTCTCATTATTCAATTTGTCGTAGACTCTATTATACGATACTTTCATAGCCGTTCCTATTTTATCTTCATTTAGTAACTATTTTTTGTACTAATAGCGAGTTACACAAGACAGTGAACCCCAAAAATCTGGATAGCAATTATGTCAAAGGATAATTGAACTGTCTTAAATTGTTGTCACTTTCGGCCGTAATGTATGCTTTAGTACCTTCCCAGAGGCATTTCGTGGCAATTCTATTAAAAATTCAATTTCATAAGGTACTTTGTATTTGGCAAGTCGTGTTTGACAATAGGATAGTATCGAATTTTCATCAAGAGACTTCCCTTCCTTTAATACAACAAATGCTTTTGGTACTTCTCCATATACTTCATGTGGCAATCCAACCACTGCTGCTTCTAAAATTTCCGGCATTTGATATAGAACTTCTTCTATTTCGATGGGATAAATATTTTCTCCACCACGAATAATCATATCTTTTTTTCGATCTACAATATATAAATAGCCTTCCTCATCAAAGCGTCCTAAATCGCCTGAGTACAGCCAGCCATCCCTCATCGCTCTTGCTGTTTCCTCTGGATTGCGTAAATAGCCCTTCATTACTTGTGGTCCTCTTACGCATATTTCGCCCACCTCTCCAGCTGGTACGGTCTTTCCTTCACTATCAACTACGCAAACCTCTGTCTGTGCTAATGGTTTTCCAACTGAGCCAATTTTCGTCAATGCATCCGTATCTAATAAAGAGGTAGCTGCAGGTGAATTTTCAGTTTGACCATAAAGATTTTGAACCTTTACATTTGGAAATGCTTCTTTCACTTGCTTTACAAGCTCATAAGGCATCGGGGCAGCACCGTAACATAATAAACGTAAATGATTAAAGCTATGTTCCTTGAATCCAGGAGTATTTAATATAATGGTATACATAGATGGAACACCAAAGAAAATTGTCGCCTCAGTAGCTACAATTTGAGCTAACGTTTTAGTTGGTGAAAATGCTTCTTCAATGACCACTGTTCCCCCTCTATAAAACATAGGCATAGCAAATACATGAAGACCTGCACAATGAAACAAAGGCGTACAAATAAACATTTTGTCATTGCTAGACATATTCATAGAAGAAGACCAAATATCTGCTGTAGCCACGATATTCTGATGCGTTAGCATGACGCCTTTGGGTTTACCTGTTGTTCCCGACGTATACATGACCACTGCCGTATCGTCAGCCTCTAATTGCACAATTTTTCTAGCACGATTATCATATTCAATTATGTTTTTCATTTCTTGAAATCCGATTGTATGTTGGAATGAATAAGAAACGTCCTCTAATACCTCTGTTAATCTTTCATCAAAAATTAAGCCCCTTGCTTGTGAATGATTAAAAATAAAATCAACCTCAGGGGCTGCTAATTTAGTGTTAATTGGCATCACAATAAATCCAGCTAATTGGACACCTAAATATGCGATTAAAAATAAATCTGAATTGAGCGTATATAGGGCAATCACATCATCCTTTTTAAAATCTTGTTCCTGCAAGTAAGTCGCAAATCTTTCTACACGTTGGTAAAAATCATGATAGTTTATTGCCTTTCCATCATACAATGTTGCAATTGCATTTGGTTGCTGCCCTGCATAGTCTTCCAGAATATCTGTCATAAACTTCGTCATTATAAGCCCTCCATACTTTCATTTTATTATTATTGAATAAACAAGAATGGGAAACTATTAAACTTCTTAAAATTCTGAAAATTACGATTATATTTTATCAAGCAATGTATTTCTTGGCAATTTTTCCACACATTCAAAATATGTAGTTGAAGTAACGAAATATTCTTAGACATTTTACTTTTCTAGTAATTTCTATTAGGTGTATGATACTTGTACGATTATTATTAGGAAAGGCCGGGTTTAAATGCTTTATGCACTTTTAGGAGATTTACATTCTAATATAGAAGACACTAAAGCTGTTCTAGCTCATATTCAACAAACAGCAGAGGAAGCAACAATCATTGGGTTAGGGGATTTATATGAATGCACTGTTAGTAAGAAAAAGGCACAAACCATATCTGGCTTACCTTTGCAAAAGGCGGCCATAGTAGAAAGTGAATTTGAAAAACTGCTAACCTTCCCCTCTATTCGAGGCAATCAAGAAGAACGTATTACTCAGGTCACTGGCATTGAACGTTTTAAAGCTTTACCAGAGACAATAGAGATTGATGGAGCCACCCTTATGCACGGACATCAATTTAGGTGGAATGTAAGCTGGCAACCGACTTTCCCACACTTTCAAAAACCATTATTTTTCTTCGGGCATAGTCACGAATCAGGTCTTTATCATCAACAAAAAAAGCTGCCGATTCGTATTCGCTACGGGCAACCAATTGCGTTACAAGACAAACAATATGGTGTGAATGTAGGCTCTGTTATCAATCACCGTGAATGGTGTCTTTATGATAGCCAAAAGCGTACAGTGACATTTATGTGTGTTCCACCTATTAATCTATAAAAGAGCAAGCTAGTATGTAGACTAGCTTGCTTTCCATTTTTAATGAATATATTGCTTTTTCTCACTCAATAAAATTTCCTTTAACTCTTTTAATTTTTCAATTACAACATACGATTCATCCGTAATTTCTTTCAGGTATTTTTCAGCGCCCGTTTTATTGCCTACATTGTACTCACGCACTGCTTTTTTTGCTATATCATGCACGTGAATAAATGGTTTTTCTAACTCTGCGTAGACACGCTCATCACCTAACAGTTTCTTTCCTGTGCCGTAGTACCATTCGCCAAGGCGTGATTCTTTTGGAGACCCTACATCCTGCTCCGTCATCGTTTCAAAGCCTAGTAGCAAATTGTAGATTTTCCATCTCCACAATAGGTGATCGGTAATAGCTAATTCAATAATATCCTCTTGGCTAATAATAAAGTTTTTAGAAATTGTTGTGGATCGGTATCCATCAATCATTTTACTTAATTTATAAATGGCGGAGCCCATATCAAAAACGATTACCTTACTTTTTTGCATGCTCTCTGTAATTGTATGGTTACGTTCAGAAATAGTAGTAGCAGATTGTGCCTGTACCTTTGTCGTTGTAGCTATTTCCTCAAAGCGCGCCCCCTGCTGCTGTAAGTTTTTATTTAGCTCAGCTAGCGTCTGTGATATATATAAGGTATCTGTAACACCTTGATGTAAATCTTGGGAAAATTGAGTCGTCAATGAACTAATATTATGGGTAATATGAAGTAACTCCTGTATATCTGTATGTATAGATTTGACAGATGTACTTGTATCATCAGCAAGTTTCCGAACTTCCTCTGCAACAACCGCAAAACCTTTTCCTGCTTCTCCAGCACGAGCGGCCTCTATTGATGCATTTAAAGCCAACAAATTTGTTTGATCTGCTATTTTTTTTATTAATTCCATTAATTTCGCTACACTATTTACACGCTCAACTAAACGCCTAATATCTTCCTGCATTGATTTATGGCCTTCATCGGTTGTCTGTAAAATAGATGATACTTGTTGTAATGATTCCAAATCCTGATTTAATTTTTTAAAGGCATGTTTTGTTTGATCTGAAATATCACCCACTGATGTGGCAATTTCTTCAATACTTTCGTCTAACTCATGCATTAATTGATCTGCTGCAACAATCTCCTGTTGCTGAATCTCCTGAAATTCAATCAGTTCCTTAATGGTATCTAACTGTGTATTATAAGTAATTATTTCACCTAATCCATTTACTACAGATCCTGCTTGAATTTCAATATAGGTCTCCAAAATAATTTGTTGATCAATTGTTACTAAGCTATCGTAAGACAATAAAACATCCAGCATTTTTTCTTCATCACGAGATAGTTCTTTGACAATAAGTGGAATGATTAATTGATTAATCAATGTATAGGCAGATATCATCCAATTCGGTAGTACACCAATTCTTGCATGAACATAAGCAATTTTACGACGCTTAAAGACATAATCTAAATCTAATTCATCATCAAATAAGCTAATAAAATGTGTATCAAATAATCCTTTTAAGCGCTCTACTGTTGAATGTGTATTGATGACATGATTAAACTCTGGGATTTCCAGTAGACGAGCATAAAAATTATCGAGTATATGCTGTCGATTATTCTCATAAATTTTACGTAAAAACCCAACAGATTCTCTTCTAATTCTAGATAAAGCAAGGAAATCCAATTTTTCTTTAAAGCGTTCATTTGTTTCGATGTCTGAATTTTTCGTAGCCGAAAAATAATCATAACTTTGATTAATCTTCTTCCTTTTGAACATAGCTCCCACTCCTAGTTGTATTCAAGTAAAATAAAATTACCAATATTTTAAAGCCAATTATAGATTTCTCTTCATTACCTTCAACTAATAAAACATATATATTTTACCAACAATAGAATGACAAAAATAGATTCTCATTTAATTCTTTACACTTTATTATTTTTTCGTCCACTTTATTGACAATTTCTTATTTTCTTAGTTAAACACTGTCTTTACGCAGAAAAAGCGCTAAAATCCTGATTGATTTAGCGCCTTCTTCCCATATAAACTTCTCGTTAGTGCTAGCACTCGCAATCGCAATTTTGTAAACTATCCAGTAGCTTTTCCATGGCTTCTAGTTGCTCACACAGCGTTTGAATCATGCAACGTAGGATTGGAATTAACTCTTGACAGATGCAGAATCTAAGCACATTTTGTGCCAGTCGTATACCACCCTGATGATGGACAATCATTTCCCGAAGATAATTGATATTAATGCTATTAGAGACTGGTGGAGCACACATTGCATTGAACATAGCTTCTGTAATTTCTTTGTAAGCACACATATACTCGTATAATTCATACTCTGAATTTTGTACGACACAACATCGATTTTGTATCGCTTCAAGACTCTCAACCATTTCTGTATGTGTGCGAATGATTTCTAAGGCGAGATTTTGCACAGGTATATTCGTTGTATAACGTAAAACATTTTCAGACATTTGTATTGCTGCAACTTGATGAGGGATGATTTGCTTAATAAAATTTTCTGAGATACTACAAGTAATGGTTACATAGGTCATACCCTGCATCATTTTTTTGAGGATTCGCTGATATTCCTCTAAATATGCCTTTGTCACATTACTGAGTTCAATTGGTTTAGCCATTAGACACACTCCTTTCAGAGTAATGTATGCCTGCTAGGTTGTTGTGCGATAGACAATTGTACCAATTGCTCAATTTTTACCAACCTTTATCATCGTAAAAAACTATACTTCCTCTTTCTTATATGTAGCTATGCATGTTGAACAAATGCATAGATTTGGCTCTCTTTGCACTGTAGTTAACAGGGTTTCTGGAATTCTAACTGTCATACACCAGCACTCTTTTTCACCTTTTGCCACGCCACAATGGTTTTCGCCTCCGCATAATGGACATTTCATTTCTCCAGTTGACATGCTTTCACAACTCCTTTATTTTTCATCATTGTAAAATAAAAAGGGAAGAGCACTCAATACCTTGCTCCTCCCAAAACTTTAATGTTGATGCTTGTGTATATCTTGTTTTACCTCTTCAATGTCAGTGTCACTATAAATAAATGTTCCACGTCCGCCACTTTTTGCTAGCAGGGCCTTCACTTCATTATAGGATAATCCTGCCTCTGCATTTTTTTGCTTCACTTCGTTAATATTTGTGCCTGCAGATGTAAACTGGATGTCTTTTTCACGATTCATCATTTTTACCTCCTATAATTCATCTGGCTGCATTTCAATTAATTCGTCGCCTTCTCTTTTTACACGCTTATTGAGTTCCTCTATCGGAATGGCATCTACAGTTTGCATATCCTCATGCAGATCGAAAAGACTAATCGTATCTGATTCAACCATGTCAGGCTTGTCCTTACTATTTAAATTCATGAACATTTTCTTTTCATGTGGTATTTTTTCGATGTCCATTCTGTCACACTCCTTTTCCTATAATGTGTGTAATGCTGAACAGATTATGTGTCTTTCTCTTTCGCACTTTTATCAATTCGATAATACTCAGCTATTTGAATAACTCGTACATGTTTTGTGTGCAGTTCATGGTATATCCCCCTACTATCCGTAAAGGAAATATATTGATCACGTTCATTTTTCACTAATTTTTCTGCCTCTTGTTGCGATTCAATAAAAATGAATCTTCGTACATAATGTACCTCATCAAAAAAATACGTAATTTTAAATTCCTTCATCTTTATGCCCCTTAATCCTGCAATGTCACCGCTTATTCTGTCCAGAAACTGAAAAACCTTGCATTCCTAAAATTACATAAAACATATGATGCATATAGTAGAGCAATAAACCTTTGCATTGGAGGGAACAATAATTGATTCATACTGTCAAAGCTGGTGAAACCCTTACTCAAATTTCTCAAGATTACCGTACATCTTTGGCATCCATTCTCGCTGCTAATCCAGGAATTCAGCCTGATCATCTTTTCATGGGTCAACAAATCGTCATCCCTGGCTTGCCTGAGCCCGACACAATTCCTTACCGTATTGAGATATCTACCAACAATCGCTGGCTCCGTTTATATAGAGACAATATCCTTCAAAAACAATACCCAATTGCAGTTGGACGCATGCTTCACGAAACACCAGTAGGTAGTTTTATGATCATCAATAAAGCGCCAAACCCTGGTGGTCCTTTTGGCACGATGTGGATGAGTCTTTCTAAACAACACTACGGAATTCATGGCACAAATGATCCTAGCTCTATTGGGCATGCTGTTTCACATGGGTGTATCCGCATGCAAAATCGAGATGTTGAAGAGCTAGCCAGTATTGTGCCAATAGGTACAGAAGTAGTGATTCATCCCTAACTTAAAAGGCTATCTAGTTAGTTTAGATAGCCTCTTGTTTTACTTATCTTGTTCTCTAGCCTGTGCGAGCTTCGTTAAATAGTATTGCTCCTCACGCCACATATGGTCCGCCATAGGAGCTGTAAATGAACCTAGCACCTCTGCACTTAGCTCCATTTCTTCTAGCTCTCTTAAAAATGTTTTAAATAATGTCATTTCAAGCTCAACATCTTTACTAAAGCGTTTTAAAGCAGGAAAGGAATTCATATTCGTACGTAAATAGCCTGTTAATTCAACAGCCTTTAAATAAAATTGCTCAAAGTGTTGAGCAAACTCATGGCTCTTTTGCTTCAAACGCTTCTCAACACCATCTAAATCATCATTAATAATGCCTGCATGACCGGAGGCATCTAAAAGCCAAACTAAATGATGATGAAGCTCATGAAAAATAGGTGGTGCTTCTTCTTTTTTTAAATAACCCAGCACATTTTGATATTCTTCTAATTCATTAACCATATGATTGACAAACGTAGGCGTTAAATGAATCCCAATATCCCCCAATAGTTGATGTCTGAGTAGATGAAGCTTGAACTGCTTAAATTGCTCAACATTGTCGTCCACGGACACTGAAAAGGATACAGCATTTGAATCATCGAGTGAAGGGACATAGGTAAGTAACTGCGAGAATTGATAAATATACATATGGGCTCTTTGAATATCTTCTTCTTCTGAGGGATAAAGGGCGTCATGAATAAATTGAGCGTGGTTTTGCATGATTTCTAGCCAAAATCTATGCTCGAAAATGGCATGTTGCACAAAATTTGACAAAGGTCTACCTCCTCTTATCTTGATTTTAGAGAAATAAACTAAAAAACTTCCCTCGAGCTGTCTTTGCTTTCTGTTATCTCCCCATTCTATTCTTCGTGCTATACAATTAGTCTTACTGTAAATTTCGTATAGGATGAAATACTAAAAGCTATACTACCTATGGCAAAACCATTTAGATGGCTTTATTTAAAACTATAGGAGGGAAATACGTTGTCAACAAGTAAACAGCTATTATCCATATTCGCCCTAGGTGGGATAAATGAAATTGGTAAAAATATGTATGTAGTACAATATGCAGATGACATAATTATTATTGATTGTGGAGCAAAATTTCCAGATGAAACCCTGCTCGGAATTGATTTAATCATTCCTGATATTACATTTTTACTTGATAATAAGGAGAAAATTAAGGCATTAATTGTCACACATGGACATGAGGATCATATTGGTGGAATTCCCTATTTATTAAAAAAATTAAACGTCCCTGTGTATGCTACCCGATTCACCCTCGGACTTATTGAGTTAAAGCTTAAGGAACATAAACTTTTAAGAGAAACGGATTTAATTGAAATTCATGCTGATTCAGCACTACATTTAGGACAAATCGATATTAGTTTCTTTAGAACCAATCATAGTA
The DNA here is from genome assembly GCF_027557635.1 of Lysinibacillus sp. JK80. Taxonomy (NCBI): domain Bacteria; kingdom Bacillati; phylum Bacillota; class Bacilli; order Caryophanales; family Bacillaceae; genus Lysinibacillus; species Lysinibacillus sp. JK80. The sequence goes on from NZ_CP058997.1 coordinate 3,969,919, forward strand.
TACCCGATTGTTTAGGAATCGTTTTAGCTACCCCTGAAGGAAATGTTGTCCATACGGGAGACTTTAAATTTGATCTAACGCCCGTTAACAATCAGTTTGCTGATATTCATAAAATGGCTGAAATCGGTTCAAAGGGTGTGCTTGTCCTTATTTCAGAAAGTACAAATGCAGAAAGACCAGGTTTGACCCCTTCTGAGCAACTTGTAGGGCATCATATCGAGGAAGCCTTTTTACATGCTGAACGAAAAGTAATCATCTCAACCTTTGCTTCAAATGTTAATCGCATCCAACAAATCGTACATGCTGCAATTGCCACCAATAGGAAGCTAGCTTTAGTAGGGCGTAGCATGGTCAATGTCGTTGATGTCGCGATTGAACGAGGTTATTTATTTGTACCAGAAGATCTGTTAATTGATGCACGAGAGGTCAAATACCTCCCACCAGAAGAGGTCGTGGTCCTCTGCACAGGTAGCCAAGGTGAGCCTCTAGCTGCACTAGCAAGAATAGCAAATGGTAATCATCGTGAAATTAAGGTTTTACCAGACGATACAGTCATTCTTGCGGCTTCACCAATCCCAGGTAATGAAAAGGGCGTTTCTCGCATTGTAGACAATTTATTTCAGCTTGGTGCTAAGGTTATTTATGGTTCTTCAAGTCATACAGGTATGCATGTATCAGGACATGGTCATCAAGAGGACTTGAAACTTATGCTGACGTTTATGAAGCCTAAATTCTTCATCCCTATTCATGGTGAGTATCGTATGTTACATCAACATCGTTTATTAGCAGAATCTATTGGCGTTCAAAAGGGACATACATTTATTATGAAAAATGGTGATGTAGTTGATATTGAAAATTCAAAGGCAAGGCAGACACGGAAAATTCCTGCTGGGGATACCTATGTTGATGGGATTGGCATTGGTGAGGTGGAAGGTATTGTCCTCCGTGATCGCAAGCAACTTTCAGAAGACGGAATGCTTGTTATTGTGTTGACACTCAATAAAGCTGACGGAGCTTTTATTTCAGAACCCGATACCATTTCACGTGGTTTTGTTTATGCTAAAGATTTCGAGGCACTGTTAACTAAAGTCAATGTGCTTACCAAAGAAATCGTCAATGAGCTTCAAGAAGAGGGCAGACAGCAAATACATGTCCTTCGCCGAGAAATTAAAAGAGCTGTTGGACAATATTTATTTACCCAAACAAAAAGAAAGCCCATGATTTTACCAATTATTATTGAAATTTAACAAGTCGGTGCAAGGATTGCCCAATCCATTTGCACCGACTTATGTTAATTGCTCAACCTTTGAAAGGAATCATTTAAGAAATCTCCATTATAAACCTTATGTAACATATCAGCATATAAATATTGGAGCTGTTCAAAGCTATGATGTAAGTTTTTTGAATGCTGATTTACTTGTTTTGATACATTATCGAAATACTGTGGAAGTTTTTCTACCGCTGTGACTAAAGAATCTTTATTCATTAATAAATGTTGAATAGCGTTTAATAGTTGAGCTGCTCTATGCTGTATATCAAGAGGCGGTAATTCAATTATTAAACGAAGGATATGACGCCTCTCTTTATTTATTTGATACCATTTAAAAAAGTGAAATAAATAGTCACTAACAACAATGGATTCATTTGGAATAATGGCAATGATATCATGACCGATGCACACAGCTTTTTTACATTGATAAATAATGGTTTCCTTTAAATTTAATTTGTTGAGAAGAATGCTTTTTGCAGGTACCAGTGACAAATTTAATGAATCAACCGTGTGATCAATCTTTGGCACTTGACTAGCATCATCATCTACCAATAATTTCAATAGTGTTGCTTTGGTGATAAAAGGAGTACCTTCCCTAGTAAAACATTGATCGTTCACAATTAAATGACCAATTTGGACTTTTGCTATTTCTTCTAAAAAAAACTGCTTCACCATGTATGAACCCTCCAATCCTCTGTCCCAATTAATACCCTAAATACAATCTTCATTAACGCATACCTAGTTATTTATTTAGGTCATTTGTCTGGATAAAAGTATTACTCTAAAGATTGTACCATTTTAATGTAACTTTTTCTCTATTATACCACTATAATAGTATAGTCATTTCCATTGTTTTTCACTAGCTTTTAACATAGAGGTGAATCATATGTCAGATTTTTTAAAGCTAGTAGGTGAACAACTTCGGATTATTCGATTATCTAAAGGACTTAGCCAAGAAGAAGTGGCTGAAAGAACAGGGAAGTTAGGTTTCAGTAAAGGAAGAGTTTCCAATATTGAGCATGGACAATCTAATATTACCTTAAGTACTTTGGAAACAATCATGAAGGCATTAGACATTACCCCTGAGGAGCTATTTAATTTTCAAAAATTATCTGGCGTTACTGATATTGAGGAGAAAAACCTCATGCTAGACATTCATCGCTCATTATTAAGAGAACGAAATTTAGACGAGGTAAAATATGTAGTTCGTATAACGAAGGATTTTTTAGATACGATTGATTCTCAATCAAAGAAAAACAGCTCTAACGGTCAATGACCATTGGAGCTGCTTTTTTATTTCAAAGTAACTTTTAGTAGCTACATACCAAACTTTTGACGATAGCCACATTTTCTACATAATTCTTCCACAGCTTCTCTTCTTGAGAAGCCTTCAACAATCTTATTGGCACGCTCCCCTTCTACAATGTCGGAGAAGGATTTTTCATGTACATTTCCTAAATTAATGACACCTTCCCCATCCAAACAGCAAGGTACTACGGTACCATCCACCAATATAGCTGCTTGACTACGCAGTGCATGGCAAAAACCCTTACCTTCATCCTCTGGCTCTAGGAGACTTGGCCATCTAAACTCATGATCCTGATTTAAATATACATGAGGCGCAATTTTTACCCCTTTACCAGGTTCTACTTTTTCTTCTATACGATAATCAAGATGATACTCATTTTCTAATATTTCTAAAGTCTCGCGGTTGCGACGAGCTGCAACATCCGAAACATGATCCTGTTGTAGATTCCATAAACGATAGGAAATAATCGTATTGTATTCCCTAGAATCTCGCACAAAATCCAATATATCCTCTAAATATTTTTCACGATTTTCAGAGCCTTCATGCCCATCAAAGCTATGCAACGAGAAATTAATTTGACGTAATGCTGGCTTTCCTAATATTTTCTCGCGATTTTTTTTGATTAGCGTACCATTCGTTGTAATATTGACTTTGAATCCTTTTGCATGGGCAGCGTCTAATAGCTGATCAATTCTTGGATGTAGTAATGGCTCTCCTTTCACATGCAAATAAATATATTTTGTATGTGGACGAATTTCATCTAATATTTTATTAAATTGTTCGACTTTTATAAGCCCCTTTGCACGCGCTGTAGGTGGACAAAAACTACATGCTAAATTACAAACACTCGTAATTTCTATATAAACCTTTTTAAATGTTCTCAATGTTGCTTCTCCGTTCCCATTCACTAAATAATCAAATCTCATTCATTTTAACAAATTTATTGGATAGATAGCAAAAATCGTTGAGCTTCCCTCTGGACACTCCTACCTTTTCTCTAGGTAACATGGCTACACGTACAGGTGGGTTCAAGAAGCGCTAATATCTTAATAGTAATAGGAAAGGAAGGGAGGAGAAACGATGTCTGGTTTTAATTCTAAAAAATTTTATGGACCTGACGAACCTGAGCAGGAATCCTCTAACAAACAAGGGAAAAATCATATAACAATAAACTTCACATTCAATATAGGAAATACAGATTTTCACTTTGAGCAACGTGCAGAAGGCGGAGGCCAAATCAATCATGATGTAGGCACAAATGCCAACCAAGGTGGACAAAATGCTAGTAACGGTAGTCACACACGCAACGTCAATTCGCAATTTGCTGACGGTAATGGAAGAAGTGGTATTGCTGGTAATAATAATGACGAAGCTGGTGGGCAACAAGGCATTAAAGTACGGGATAGTCTTGTCATTGAAAGTGATATTCATTCATCCTCTAACCATAGTGAAAGTAATGAAGAAACTGATGTATTAACTGAAGAAGATGAGTAGATTGGTTTCAAAAAGATCATGTCAGTAGCAAAAAAAAGGCCATTTTACACGAAGAGGCTCTGTGCTCTGCCACTGGAAAGCAAGTAGCCTGCAACCGATTGTTGACCTTTCAAAAAAAATACTATTGATGGTTTTGTTTTTTGACACGATGAAAAAACTTCTATCTGCTTGATGGTACCCTCAACAGATAGAAGTTTTTTTATTATACATTGCGTTTATAATTTTTTGTGCCGTCATATGAATAGAGCATCGGCTTTTTATCGACATAGGTTTCTAAATGAACAGGACGTCCCCATAGCTGGTAAATATAAGGTAATACATTTTCTAAATAGTGTGGATCTAACTCCATCCCTTCATAGCCATGAACTAAATATAGCTCGCCATTCCGCAAATAATCGCCATTTTTTACAACAATATATGGGAAGCCTCCGTTTACACGCATGGATACGAGTTGATCGCGAACTATCTCATGATCCTTATCCGTTATACGGTATTCATTCCCTTTCTTTTGGAACAAGTACAAATCTTCACGCTTCGCTAAATCCTTTGTTAAATAGTTTCGAATAAAGGAAATATCTGATTCTACCTCTCTTACCTCAAAAATCTTTTCACGTCCCGTATTTGGCAAAATACCTAACCGTTTCATTTCCTCGGTAGGATTATTATAGCGATTTTCAATATCCTCGAAAATTTTAATCCCAAGATAATATGGATTAATCGATGTTTTGGAGGGCTGCACAACCCCCGCATTTAATTTGGCATATTCGATAGTTTCAGCAGTAGTTAACTTTAGCTCCCGCATGATTCGTTGATGCCAGAATGAGGCCCAACCCTCGTTCATTATTTTAGTCTCTAATTGAGGCCAAAAATAAAGCATTTCCTCTCGCATCATTGTTAATATATCTCGTTGCCAGTCTTCCAATTCACGGCTATGTTCCTCTAAGAATAACAACAGGTCCTTTTCTGGCTGAGGAGGAAATTGCTTTAATCTGCGTCGAATTGGTTTATAAACTTTTTCTTTTTCTTCTATACTCCATAAATCATCATACGGTGATTTTGTTGGTGGTTTTTCCTCCTCAAGCTCATCCTCCTCACTCCAGGATAGCTTCGGTCTTAAAATTGATGGATCAATATGTTCTTGAATAGCTAAAACAGCATCTAAAAACTGCTCCACCTCATCCTTGCCATACTCTCTCTCATAGCCAGCTATTCGCTCCGCAGTTGCGGTCATACTTTCTACCATATCTCTTCTTGTATTAGAAAAACGTATATTATTTTTGAAGAAATCGCAGTGTGCTAGAACATGGGCAATAATCAATTTATTTTGGGTTAAAGTATTGGTATCGAGTAAAAATGCATAGCAAGGATTTGAATTAATGACAAGCTCATAAATCTGACTAAGTCCTAAATCATATTGAAGCTTCATTTTATGAAATTGTTTTCCAAAGCTCCAATGGGAAAAGCGCGTGGGCATACCGTAGGCGCCAAATGTATAAATAATATCTGCTGGACAAATTTCATAACGCATTGGATAAAAATCTAAGCCAAAGCTTGAGGCAATTTCGGTAATTTCATCTATTGCACGATGAAGCTCTTTTGTGTCCATTTTACGCCCCCTCCTTTGAACGTGGTGCTGAGGATACTTCCATGTTACTCTTCACTTTTCTTGAAAAAGCTCTTTAAGGCGTCATACACATCGCCTTTTTTTCTCAGAATATGGTATCTGAATTTAGGATCATCAATTTTTTTATACGTATACATAAGCGTTGAGAAACGGTTATGCTGATTCACCTCACCATAGCCAAACATGCTGGATACATCCATTAACTCTCCTACTAACTTCAAGCACTTTTCATTGTCCATCGATATATTTTCACCATCTGAAAAATGGACAGGATAAATATTGTAGCGAGACGGATGATATTTATCCTGAATTAATTCCAATGCCTTTTTATAAGCTGAAGAACAAATGGTTCCACCACTTTCGCCCTTTGTAAAAAACTCCTCTTCTGTGACAACCTTTGCCTCAGTATGATGAGCAATAAATTCAATTTCTACTGTTTCATATTTTGACCGTAAAAACTTCGTCATCCAAAAGAAGAAGCTTCTCGCACAATATTTTTCAAATGCGCCCATTGAGCCACTTGTATCCATCATGGCGAGCACTACTGCTTTGGATTCTGGCTTCTCCACTTCATCCCATGTTTTAAAACGTAAATCGTCATTGTGGATTGGCGTTATTTCTGCTTTCCCATGCATCGCATTGCGCTTTAATGCATTTAAAATGGTACGCTTTTTATCGACATTACCCATGAGTCCTTTTTTACGAATATCATTAAACTCTATTTTTTCTGTTTTAATATCTGCCTTTTCTTTTTGCTGTAAATTAGGTAACTCTAGTTCATGAAATAAAACATTTTGAATTTCCTCAATACTGACTTCCGCTTCATAATAATCTTGGCCAGGCTTGTCACCCGCTTCTTTTCCTTTACCTGGAGCCTGATTGGCCTTACTGCCATCCCGCGCTACTACATCTCCAACACTACTATCCCCTTGTCCCTGCCCTACATGCTTAGAGTTATCATAGTTATATCGAATTTTATATTCATCAAGTGACCGAATTGGTATCTTAATAACCTCGCGACCATTGGACATCACAATACTTTCTTCGCTAACTAAATCAGGTAAATTATTTTTAATCGCATCTTTCACTTTTTCCATATGGCGTTGTTGGTCCTGGTGCCCTTTACGATGGAGGGACCAATTTTCCTGAGAAATGACAAAGCGTTTATTTTCGTGTTCAGTCATTTTTATCCTCACCCATCTATCAAATTCGCTTTTTCTATACTATGCTTGTGAGCTAAATTTTTGAACTTTTTTCATAAAATCAATTGTATATTTATCAATCACGCCTCAAACGTCCAGATTTTTTTCGACCATGCTCTAAAGTATCTCTTCAAAGTCTCGGACATCTTCTCCTCCTGATAATAAAAGGAGTGCCCTAAAAATGGGACACTCCTATCTTAATTGGAACAATGAACATCAAGTTATCGATTGAGTAAACTTCCTACATACTGTAGCAACTCATTTGCTGATGTTGTATTATAGCCATGTTCATCAACAAGCCTTGCCACAACCTCATTAATCTTCTTCAGTTGAGATTCATCTGGCATTTTAGAAGAAGTAGTAATTTTAACGATATCTTTTAAATCTGCAAATAATTTCTTCTGAATGGCCTCTCGCAATCTTTCATGAGAATTATAATCAAAACGTTTACCTTTTCGTGCATAGGCAGAAATTCGAATGAGAATCTCTTCACGGAATGCCTTTTTAGCATTTTCTGAAATGCCAATTTGCTCCTCAATCGAGCGCATTAATTTTTCATCTGGATTCATTTCTTCCCCAGTAAGTGGATCATAAATTTTATTTTTATTACAGAATGCCTCTACATTATCAAGGTAGTTATTCATCAATGTTTTTGCCGATTCCTCATAGGAGTACACAAAAGCCTTTTGTACTTCATTTTTAGCAATCTCATCATATTCTCTACGAGCAACCGCAATGTAATTCATGTATTTTTCACGATCCTCTTGAGAAATCGATGCATGCTGATCTAACCCATCCTTCAATGCTCGTAAAACGTCTAATGCATTTATCGATGGTATCTCTTTGCGGATAATAGCAGAAGAAATACGGTTAATAATATAGCGTGGATCAATACCGTTCATGCCTTCATTCGGGAACTCTTTCTTCAGCTCCTCTAAGTCAACGGAATTAAATCCCTCCACATTTTCTCCGTCGTACAAGCGCATTTTTTTAATTAGATCCACACCTTGTTTTTTCGGAACTTCCAAACGAGTGAGAACCGAAAAGATTGCTGCGGCCTTTAAAGCATGCGGTGCAATATGGACATGGGACATATCGCTCTCTTTTATCATCTTTTCATAAATATGCTCTTCCTGACTAACTTTGAGGTTGTAGGGAATTGGCATAACGATAATTCGAGAATGTAATGCCTCATTCTTTTTGTTCGAAATAAATGAACGATACTCTGTTTCATTTGTATGAGCAACGATTAACTCATCTGCACTAATTAAAGCAAATCTTCCTGCTTTGAAATTTCCTTCCTGCGTTAATGATAATAAATTCCATAAGAATTTTTCATCTAGTTTTAGCATCTCCTGGAATTCCATCATTCCTCTATTGGCCTTATTCAGCTCCCCATCAAAGCGGTAAGCACGAGGATCCGACTCTGAACCAAATTCACCAATTGTAGAAAAATCAATACTTCCTGTTAAATCTGCAATATCCTGTGATTTAGGGTCTGATGGTGTAAATGTCCCTATACCCACACGTTTATCTTCTGAAAAAGTAATACGTTCAATCATTACATTTTCAATGCGTCCATCGTATTCCTTTTCAAGACGCATTGTATTTAAAGGCGATAAACTTCCTTCAATTCTAATCCCATATTCCTCAAAGAACTCATTACGCAAATGATGTGGAATTAAATGGAGCGGATCTTCATGCATTGGACATCCCTTAATTGCGTAAACTGCACCTTCATCAGTTCGCGAATATTGCTCTAATCCGCGTTTTAGTAAGGTAACGATAGTTGATTTACCACCACTAACTGGTCCCATTAATAATAAAATACGTTTTCTAACATCTAACCTGCGTGCTGCTGGATGGAAATATTCCTCCACCAGTCTTTCAATTGCTGTTTCAAGCCCAAAAATTTCTTGTCCGAAAAATTTGTACATTTTTTGCCCATCGCGTTCCTCTACACCAGAACTTTTTATCATATTGTAGACGCGTGAATGGGCTGTTTGAGCAACTTCAGGTCTTTCCCTAATGATGTTTAAATAATCTGCAAATGTCCCTTCCCACTTCAGCCTGTTTTCTTCTTCGCGATAGTTTTTCACTTTATCTAAAATGTTAATAGCCTTCCCTCCATTCAGGGCTTGATTTATAACATAGTATGAAGTTAATGGCATGATGATACCATTACTTTTTCTTTGATGAAGTTTCTTCTTATTATTTCTATTTTTGGGGGCAAAAAAATTGCCGATATATCAACTGTTTTCATACATAGAACCTTACTGAATGAAGATAAAAATTTCGGTTATTCTAACGTTAGAAAGGAGGTCCATCATTGCATCGCCATTTTATATTTCTTTTCACATTTTTATTTTTAGGGATTATGCTGTACCCTTCTGCCTCTTTTGCAAAGGAGGATCTTACAGAAGAAGAAATTTTACAGCAGCGTATGTCCTATTATGTACAATTCGATGAATTACTCATTCCATGGCATTTTTTAGCTGCTATCGATCAGTATGAGAGAAACCTACAATCAGTTCGTAAAGACATCCCTAAACGAGAAGGCTATTTGGCTATCCAATTTTCTGATGAATACTGGTCAGGTGCATTAAATCCTGTAAAGGAAGACACTTCTCCTGAGACAATTAGCTATTTCGGAGGAATGGGCCTTGACGGTAATCATGATGGAATCGCTAGTCCAAAGGATGATGAGGATGTCATTTTTTCGATGGCTAGTTATTTAGGGAAATTTGGAACAACAGATGAGGATTTTAAATTAGCATTATGGGAATATTACGGAAGCGAAGAAGCAGTCAATCAAATATTTACCATCTCCACATTGTACAGACATTTTAAAACTATAGAACTTGATGCACATACCTTCCCGCTAAATATCCGCTCTGATTACAGTTACAGGGGCACTTGGGGCGCCAATCGTGGTTGGGGTGGACGCCGTATTCATGAGGGAACTGATATTTTTGCCAGCTATGGAACGCCTGTATTATCTACCTCTTATGGAATAGTGGAGGTAAAAGGATGGAATCAATTTGGTGGCTGGCGTATTGGTATTCGCGACAATCATAATTCCTACCACTATTATGCCCACCTCGGTAGCTATCATAAGGAAATTGAAGTAGGTACAATTGTTAAACCTGGTACTGTTCTTGGCTATGTCGGAAGCTCTGGATATGGGAAAGAAGGTACATCGGGCAAATTCCCTCCACATCTCCATTATGGTATTTATAAATTTAATGGAAAAACTGAATGGGCTTTTGACCCTTATCCTTCCCTTCTACAGTGGGAACGCCAGGCGAAAAATCAAAAACAATAGAGAATCCTTTACTTATGGCACTTGAAGCATTTTGCTTCAGGTGTATTTTCTTACTATATAGGAAATTCTACATAAACATATAAATTAGTTGTTAGACATCTATATATATTTAACTATAAATAAAAGGAAAATAATTATATCATTGTACTAAGAAACTATTTTTAAATATTTCTACCGAAAGGCTTATTAATACGCATAATTAGTTATAAAATAATACTTGTGTTGAAAAAATTTCTCAATGAGATAGTAAAGGGATGGGAAAATGAAAGGCATTATCAAGTTTAAAACACTTAAAACACGAATTTTAAGTGCATTTATTCTTTTGTTAGTTTTAGTAGTTAGCTTTACAACCTACACTTACAATTCCAATACAAATATGGAAAAACAAGCAAAAGATTTAGTGAAAGAAGATTTAGTTGTTTTAGATGCAAGTAAAAATTTAGCACTCTCTATGAGTGTCCGTCTATCTGCAGCGTTAAATTATGTGTTGACAGGCGACGAAAAATACAAAGAATCATTTGATGAGTATCGCAAAATGGCTGAGGAAAATAATGCTATTCTAGACAAATATGAAAAATCAGATGAACGCGATCAACTTGTAGCAATCGCTCGTGATTGGAGTACCCTTGTCAATACAGAGGTATTTGATATCTACCAAAAGGGCAATAAAGAATTAGCTTTAGAAAATTTAATGGATACACATGAACTCGTAACGAAAGTGCGATATGGTTACGAAAAACTGGCAGATGAACGCGCTAAAGCCATTACAGATGTCGGTAATGATGTTGTATCAACTAGCTCTGAGAATCGAACAATTGGTATCGTCTTTAGCTTGATTCTAACTATAGCTGGTATTCTAATTGCCATTATCACAGCCAGTACCATCTCTAAACCTGTTACAGTAGTAGCCGACCGGATGAAAGAATTAGCAGATGGAAATTTGCAACTAGAGCCTCTGCCTGTAAAAGCCCGAGATGAAATTGGAACATTAATGGTAGCAGCCAATGACATGAACGAAAAATTAAAACAAACGATCCAGTCTATCTACTCGGTTTCTGAAACAGTAGCAGCTAGTAGTGAAGAACTTGCTCAATCATCGAATGAGGTACAAGCAGGTACTGAGCAAATTACAGTAACGATGCAAGAGCTGGCATCTGGTACAGAAACACAAGCATCTACCACAGGTGATTTGGCAGAAACAATGACAGCATTTAAGCGTAGCATTCATGAAACTACACAAGAGGGCATTGAATTAAGCGAACATTCTAGTCATGTTCAAAAATTAACGGTTTCAGGGAAAAGTTTAATGGTGCAATCTACCAAACAAATGGCTACAATCAATGAAATTGTATTAGACTCTGTGAAAAAGGTAGAAAATTTAAATGAACAGTCTGCTGAAATATCCAAGCTTGTGTCAGTTATCGATGATATTTCAAACCAAACAAATTTACTTGCATTAAATGCAGCAATCGAAGCAGCACGAGCAGGTGAGCATGGCAAGGGCTTTGCTGTTGTGGCAGATGAAGTCAGAAAGCTTGCTGAGCAAGTACAGTTCTCTGTCACGGATATTGCAACAATTGTCCAGCGTATTCAAGGTGAAACTGGCAATGTAACATCTGCCCTTCAGACTGGCTATGAGGAAGTAAAAAGAGGAACCACACAGCTCGATGAAACTAATGAAACATTTGAAAAAATTTCTGATGCTGTTGGGGATATGATAGTTAATATTTCAACGATTACAACGAATTTAAATCAGCTTGCTCAAAATTCGGAAACCATTAATGCTTCTATTGATGATATGGCCTCCATTTCACAGGAATCCGCTGCTGGCGTTGAGCAAACAACAGCAACTGTTGAGGAAACCGCCGCTACAATGGATGAAATCGCTAGAAGTGCAAATCAGCTTGCTGGAATGGCCGAAGAGTTAAATACGCAGCTACAGCAATTTAAAATTTAATCATCTAAACAACAAAGGCTATCTCAAATTTTTCTATTTTGAGATAGCCTTCTCTCTTATTGCCAATGACTTATTGGCACTCGTTCCAGTTCATGACGTTTAATAATAACACTTATCTTTTGAAACCATTTCTCACAAAGCTCTATGGCTTCTTTATAGTCATCCTCCTCTTTTGATATGGGATCTTCACTATTATCCATGAACATATATTCTTGAATAGGCTCTGATAAATGATCTACTACTAACTTTAGCGATAGCTGTGAAATTGTATCTTCTTCTACCTCCTCTTCTTCTATTTCATCTGCTTCAGCAAGTAAGGAACCACTCATTAGATGATTCTTTGTTCTAACCGTAAATACTTCATCTTCCATGATGGCAACCTCATATATTCTGTTAAATGGAACCTCTATAATTTTTAGTTCTTCGTCTAAAGCTTCTCTTCGGGCAAAAATAAGCATGTTTGTCTGTTCATTTAACAGTAAAGCATTTAAAGCATCATTGGAAACTGTACATTGTGTATGAGGAATAGCCATTATCTCCTCCTCACTAGCTTCCGTCATGGCTGTCAAAGTTTGTATGGCAATATAACGCTCTTTTAAATAACGGATACTCCCTAGACCGACTAAAGCCAGCCCGATTAAAAAAAATAGTTGCTTAATAATGACTAATTCAATGGCATTTGCTAGATAAAGATAGACAATCCCTAATAAAATGAAGAAAATATTTTTCATCCAATTCCCGCCTTTATCAAGATAATCACTAGAAAAATTCAGATGATGTACTAGCAATAGTATTCTTGATTCTATCTTTTCATTCTAATAAAAAACACGAATTCATTGAACTTTACAATGAATCCGTGCTTTTGCTTTTAACGACCAATTAGCTCTTCTTTACTACTTACGTCGTCTAATGTTTTATCTTTTTCTATTTTATGCATCTCAAGAACATGCTCAGATGGCGGAACGAGTATGCTCACCACGACAATTGTGATACCAGTTATAACAACACCTGAAAATACAGGAGCCTGCCATAATTCATTTAATAGACCTATGAAGCCTTCTGATTGGATTGTCAGACTAGGTACGAATGTTAGTGATGTCACAATGTAATAAACTAAGCCAACGGAAATACTTGCCCAAACTGCTGGTGTACTGACACGTTTCCAAAATGGTCCTAAAACGATTGGCCAGAATATTGTTACGAATATAATATCCCAAGCTAAATAAGCTAAATCAATTACTTTTTGGAAACTTACAGCTAGCACTAAACCTAATAAAGCACTAGCTAGAATAATAGATCGCGAAAATCTTAATAGCTTCTTAGGATCAGGATTGTGATTAATAAAATCTAAATAAATATTCTTTGTCACAATCCCTGAAGTCGCTACATAACATGCAGCTACTGTAGACATCCCCATGGCTGCCATGGCTGTTAAGAAAATAGCTGCTAATAAAGGAGGAAAATAACCTTGTGCAAAGGTAAGCATCAATGTTTCTGGGTTTGTGCTTTCAGGATAAATAGACTTAAAGGCTTCCCCTAGCATCCCTGGAATCCAGCTAATTGCAATGACAATAATACCAGCAATAATCATGCTTCTTTGTGCCACCCGTGGACTTTTTGCAGCAGCTACCCTCTGCCCAAGGTCAACTGCAGGGATATCTCCAAGTGCTAGTACAAGATACAAAGTCCAGAATTCTGCTCCTGCCTTCTCAAATAATGTACTGATATTCCACCACTCGGGATTAAATGTAACGTCTGGATAGTAAAACAAAATAAAAATGGTAATACCCAAAATACCTGCCACTGCAAGCGCACCTTGTACGATTTCAGTATAGGCTACTGCCCATAAACCACCAATAACTGAATAAATAGCCGTTAGCGATACAAATAGAAGCGCCGCAGGTATAAAATCAATTTGCAACAATTGCTGAATAATATACGTTCCACCAACTGTTAACGCCGCTGCATTAAAAACTCCAAAAGCAATTGCCATAACAACCCCTGTATAGGCTCCTAGCTTTTTACTGCCATAGCGTAAACCGTAGTAATCTGCTAATGTCCAGCCCTTTAAACGTCGTAATGGCTTTGTCCAAATGAGTGCTCCAAGAATCATACAAGTCCCTAAACCACCCATTGTTGCCGAACCTTCAAAGCCACCACTTGTATAGCCAGAGCCTACCGCTGCAAAAAAGAAGGGAGCTGCTAATAATGCAGCGACTAAACTACCCGTGACAACGGATAAAGGCATGCTCCAGCCAGCAACAATTAAATCCTCGGCTGTGTTGACACGCTTATAGCCTTTATAGCCAATATAATAGATAAATAATAAGTATAAGCAAAAGATAATAATATTTAACATTATTTACTCCTTCGTTTTCCATTAACCGTTCATTACGACCCCACCATTTGGCGTTAAAATTTGACCTGTATAGAAGTCAGCATGATTAGAGGCTAAAAATAATACACTTTTCGCAATTTCTTCTGGTTGTGCTAAACGTTTTAATGGATATTTTGCGGATTCTTCCTCCACATAGTTATCGCCAAACTCTTGTAGAATGTCCGTAAATGTTCCACTAGGAGCAACTGCATTGACAAGTATAGAAGGTGCTAATTCTCTTGCTAAAGCCTTTGTAAAAGCATTAATAGCACCCTTTGCAGCTGAATAATGCGTGAATTCTTCACAACCCAAGCTACCAATATCAGATGAAATATTGATGATTTTTCCTGTATTACGTTCCTTCATTCTTTTTGCTGCTTCACGGCAATTATAGAAACAGCCATATAAATGAACTTTAATCATACGATCCCACTGCTCATCCGTTAAATCTGTAATGCTGGAACCCTGTGCAAATCCAGCGTTATTTACAAGAATATCAAGATTCCCGAGATGCTCGTCCATAAATTGATGCATCGCTTGTACTTCTTGAGAGTTAGAAACATCTGCGTGGAATATTAAAGCTTTCACACCCAACTTTTCTGCTTCTGCACGTACAGCTTCTGCCTCTTGCTCATCCCCAATATAATTAATTAAAATATTGGCTCCATGTTGCGCAAAGCCTAAAGCAATTGCTTTACCGATTCCTTTACTAGAGCCTGTAATTAAAACATTTTTTCCTGTAAAATTAATGTCCATTATGATCATTCTCCAATTTGAATTTTGCCACTAGACCTTGCAGCTCTTCTGCTGTTTTGCCCAGTGATGAAGAGGCATCCTTTACTTCCTGCATGGTAGATAATTGCTCTTGTGTAGAATTCGAGACATTTGAAGAGAACTCTGCTGACTGCTCTGCAGATTGTTTAATATTATTAACAGATGCCGCCACTTCTTCTGAGGATGCAGAAATTTGTTGTGAGGCTGCTGAAATTTCACGTATTTGGCTAGCTACTTCTTCTGAGGAAGTAAGAATTTCTTTAAAGATTTCGCCTACTTCATTGGTAAATGCCATCCCTACCTTAACATCCTCTTTACCTTTCTCCATAACCGTGATAGAAGCGTTTGAATCAGACTGAATAGAACTAATTAAATTGTAAATTTCTGTTGCTGATTGAGAGGATTGTTCAGCTAAGCGTCTCACTTCATCCGCAACAACGGCAAAGCCTTTACCGTGTTCACCTGCTCGTGCCGCTTCGATCGCAGCATTTAAAGCTAATAGATTTGTTTGATCAGCTATAGCAGTAATTAAGCTAACAATTTCACTTATTTTTTTAGTATTAACATGTAGTCCATTAATGGTTGTCCCTATTTGTTCAACAGAATCATTAATTAACTCCATTTGAGCAATAACTTGTTGTACAACTTCATTGCCTCGTTCAGAAGCCTGTGATGCTGAAATAGAGGATTCCGCAGCTACATTTGCAGAATCAGCAATTTGCTGAATACCTGTTGCAGTTTCTTCCATAGCAGCAGCTGTTTCCTCTGTCATGGTCATCGAGGCCTCAGCATTTTGTGTAATTTGATTCATGTCTAGTGCAATATTTGTTGAGCTGTTATAAGTTTCACCAGCATGTACCGTTAATTGATTGGCTGCTGAAGAAACGTGATTGGATGTATTGCGTATGTTTAAAATAATATGTTGCAAATTAGCCACCATTGTACGAATGGATTCAGATAATTTACCAATTTCATCCTTTGATGTCTCTAAATCCACATCTATTAATTCACCATTTGCCACTTGATTGGCAACGTTCACTACTTTTTTCAGTGGCTTTAATAGTCGATCTATAATTATGTAAACTAAAACTAATAAAATTAAAATGCCGATAATGGCAATGACAATTTGCTTAATCACACTTGTTTTAATAATCGTATTGATATAATCAGCGGAGTAATCAATCCCTAATAGGGCAATCAGTTGGCCATTATCATCTTTAATAGGACTAAAAACCGTTCTCCAAGAACCAAAAGGATCCTCGAAAATATCAGTTACCTCTGTACTATTATTTTCAATAGCTAATTTTGCTGTTTCTACATGTTCATCCGCTAAATCAGTAAAAATTTCACCGGCTTCATATACTTCATTTAGATTAGAGGTATAGCCAATTGGATTGACGCCACCCTCATCCTTGACATCCCAAATATAACTCCAGCTCATAATACCTTGCTGGTCCTGAATCATATCAAGTTGCTTTTGGATCTTTGTAAACTTTGCGTTTGTTTCCCCTTTTTCGGACAGCAAATCTTTTACTTCATCACTGTCTAAGTTCATAGCTGTTAATAAACCAACACTTTTTAATTCTTGCTCCAAATCCACATTCATCCGATTATTCAATTCACTAATACTTTGCGTCGTAATAATAGCGATAAGCAGTAATACAACGATAGAGACTGTTAGTAAAAGCTTATTTTTTAATGATGTGTTTTTTAACAACTTCATTTCCCCTTTTCCTCCTTTGAACTTTACTTGCAAAAAAATGCCTATTTCAAAAGAAATAGGCATAAAAGAACAAAAACTAGAATGAGAATGATACAACTAGCACTCTTTTGCAACCCAGCCGCCATAGCATTTATTGCCTTAGACCTGTAGCTTTGCGTCTTTACTTTTCAGTAAATTTGCCTATATTTCCCTACCAAAATTAACACAGTAGGTAAAAGTAGTCAATGCTCTCTACTTAAAACATACATATTTTATACTAGCTGTTCCTTCATTAATAATTATATAAATTACTTAATTATGATTCATCTATTGAACAAAATAAAACAGCTACAACCTCAATTAGCGTTGTAGCTGTCCACTTTCAATTCACTTACCCCTAAGTGTTTGAATAAATTATACGTTTTGTGTGACAAGTAATACGGAAGGTATAAAGGATAACGCAAACATAGCGATATACCATACGGAAGTACGACGTAATGAAAAGCGTACTTTTTTTCGTTCCGCATAAAAAATATCTAACATAACTGCAACAATAAAAGGCATTGTAATACATGCAATAGCTACTAATAAGATGTCAAAATAAATCATACAAGCACCCCTTTGTCTGTGAACATTTTTCATCTTTTTTGTGAACATTTTGTGATAATTTTATTGTACACAATTTCGTCACAAATTGTCAACGAGTTTTAAAGAAAAAAATGGCACTTTATGATTGATATCCATTGTGCATTATGCTCTATATTTATATGTTAGGCCCCTTAAAAAATTTCGTACGAATGAATCGCCACACTCTTTATAATTACGATGACTTGGATTTCTTAAAATAGCACCTAATTCACCTTTTGTAACTTTAATGCCGCCGTCATATAAAATCTCAAGCATCTCCTCAGTTGTTAAAGCTAAAGCAATTTTTACTTTCTTTAGCAGCATATTATTTGGGCTTTCTTTACCTGACACAGGTAAAGGTCCAACAGCCTGTCCTTCTCTTGGTTTCTGAGGCCCGCGTTTAAAAGTAATTAATCCATTTAAAAATGCCTCTAACATTTTATTATTACATTTGATGTATTCCTCTGGCGCTTCTTCCTCATCATTAATCTTAATCAGCATATTTAATACTTCTTCCTTTGTATAATCCATGCCACCAAGTTTAAAAATTTCTACCATATCTACATTTTTTATATCGAACGCATAGCGTAAACGAATTAAGATATCATTATTTGTCATTATATTTCCTCCTTTAATTAACCTTATATAGTAAAGAGCCAGGCTTAATTATAACAGAGAGTTTGCTGATTATTGCTAGCTTTCCACAAGTTGTTGTTGTTAGCAAATAGCGTGTGCATTTCCTACTTTTTAAATGTATGAAAAATTTAATCGCAACCATTCTAAGGTCAAGGAGGTGAGAACAATGGCTAACAATAACCGCAGTTCAAATAAACTTCTAGTACCTGGAGTACATGAGGCTGTCAATCAAATGAAATATGAAATTGCACAAGAGTTTGGCGTTCAGCTTGGGCCAGAAGCATCTTCTCGCGCAAATGGTTCCGTTGGAGGAGAGATTACAAAACGCCTTGTTGAAATCGCTGAAAAACGTTCAAAAGGTTTATTATAATTAAATACTAATAAGAAAAGAACGAATCCCATTTACATAATTGGAATTCGTTCTTTCGTGCTCTATAAAATTATGCTGTTTGCAATTCCTTCCCTGAGCTCTTAAGCGTTAGCATAACGATAAAGGAAATACAATACAGTGCTGCTAAGTAAATCATCACGACAGTCATATCGTAGCTTTGTAAAATAAAGCCTACAAAGATTGGTGAAAACCCACCTATAGCTCGTCCAAAGTTAAAAATGGTGTTTGTTGCTGTACTGCGAATTTGTACTGGATAAAAGCTACTAATTAATGCACCATACCCTGCAAACATTCCATTAGAGAAGAATCCTACAACCGCACCGCCTACTAATATCGCTACTGCACCTGTTGCAAACGAGTAAAAGAATACAGCACATGCAGAGGCTACTAAAAAGATCCCGAATGTTCGCTTTGCACCAAAACGATCCATAAATCTGCCAAACGTCAGCATTCCAATGATCATGCCAACTGCGGTACTAATTGTCCACAATGCTGAGCTTGAAACCGATAAACCTTGCGATTTCTGTAACATCGAAGGTAGCCAAATCATTAGACCATTATAGCCTGCAATTTGAACAGTAGCCATTAGAATTAGGGAGAGTGTTGTCATGGTGATACGAGGTGAAGCAAATAATTGTGCTAATTTCCCGTTCTCTTGCTTATTATTTTGTTGTTTCTGCGCTGCTAACCATTCTGGTGATTCATCAATATTTTTACGTACGATAAAGGCGAAAATAACTGGTAGTAATCCTACAAAGAATAATGCACGCCACCCTAAAGTTGGTAAAATAATAGCACTTAATAAAGCGGCTAAAATTACTCCATATTGTGCACCTACACTGACATAAGAGGATGCTCTGCCTTGTTTATTCTTTGGCCAAGCCTCCGCCACAAGCGCCATCCCAATACCATATTCTCCGCCAGCACCTAAACCAGCGATAAATCTATAAACATAAACTTGTTCAATACTTGTTGCTACTCCTGTTAAGGCCGTTCCGATGGCAAACAAAATAATCGTATACGTAAACACTTTTACTCGACCATATTTATCTGCTAATACACCGAAAATAATACCACCCAGTAGCATCCCAATATTCGTGATAGATGAAATCAATCCACCTGTTGCAAGATCAATATTAAATTCTGCAATAATCATTGTCATAGCAAAGGAAATAAACATAATGTCCATTCCTTCTAGCGTTAGCCCTGCCACTGAAGCAACCACGGTTTTTTTACGATAATCCATTCTTTTTAGCCTCCATTTTCTAGTTGTCGATCTCTTTTAGTGAATGGATTATAGCTGTCTTGTCCATTCTCTTTTGAAGCCTCACGGGACTTCCTTTAAAAGAGGAGTACGGAACAATAATAAAAGCCCTTCCGTCACAGAGGACAAAAGGGCATGACAAAGCAAAGATATTAGCTTAAAAATATCACATAGCCCTTTTCAGCCTCTCTGGACCGTATTAAAGGATTTATATATCGTTCATTTATACCGTTCTACATTCTATAAGATTACGGAAGAAAAAGCAATGGTCGAATAGTGGAAATTCAACACGGTATTTCTATAAAGTTTTGAGCAAACTGATAAATTAGATTGGCAGGTACAGCCAAATTAAGGTTTTGACCATCATCGAAGCCTGCTGTAATCAGACCAACCAATCGCCCATGCATATCCAATAAAGCACCACCTGAACTGCCATTTGATATAGCGGCTGTAAATTGAATCATAGACATTTGCCGAATATCACGAAAACCCGAAACAATCCCATCAGAAACTGAGTTAAACAATCCTAACGGACTGCCAATCGCCACAATTTTTTGCCCTCGAACTAATTGTCCATCCATTTTTACAGGTAAAGGATGGCTTATTCTGTCTACCTTCAAAATAGCCAAATCATGCATATCATGATATTTCACAAATTGATGGGTAATATACTCGTTGGTATCATTTTCATAGAGCACAGAATAATATTTTCCACCACCCACAACATGCAGATTTGTTAAAATATATCCATCTTGGTGGAGAATGACACCAGAGCCATAGCATAAAACCTTGTCATCCTCCCCGAAGGTCTTAATCATCACAACAGATGTGGCTAAGGAGGCTAATTGCTCATAGCTCCACTCCTCCGTCGCATTCGTTTTTTGAGCAGGAATGTTCAATTGTCTTGAAGTACTTTTAATAGGCAATGTTATTTCTTTTTCATAGAAATGTCGACACATATGTAAGGTAGATGACGCTTCTATTATAGGGTACAAATTGGCAATATCTCCTTTGGGATTCATGTAACAAATATCGCACCCCAGTGACGATAAGAAATATAAAAATAGTAATTCATGCTGCGTAATGTCACCTATAAAAATAATTTTGGGGGAAGTTGGATTTTCCTCCGAAAAAATTTGTGGTAAATAATAATCCATCCAATACAAAAATTTAACTGCAAAATTTTTTAACAACGTTTCATTAGGATAAGGCTGATTTTCTTTAAATAGTTGAATCATCTGTTTAAAGCTTAGCTTTTTTGTCCATTCAAGTTGATCACTCGCTAATTTACTGCACAAAGATAGCTTATACAGTAATTGCGGGTTTTCAGCAGTAGTCTGCCACATTCTCCAACTTTCCGACAATCTATCTACATCTTCCTTATTACGAATGACCTCAAGCTTATGCAGTCGTAAATAAAAAATGCTTTGCTTTGAGAAATACTCCTCCATTTTTAGAATCTCATCTTTATAAAAATCTACAGAATCAGGTATACCGATATATCGTAGAAAAACAACTTCCTTCGTAAGAGAATGTTTGTTGTGATTAATTTGCATAAACTCCTGAAAAGTATTTGCTGATTTATTGTATTTAATTTTTAACGGTCTAGTTGTCACAATCATCTTCATACAACTCCTATAAGCTCTTCATTACATATAATGGTACTTATATACAATTCTCTGATGTTTCTCTAAATCCTCTATTGATTGCAAACAAAAAAGCCCGACTCTATAAAGAATTGGACGTAGCTTTGGAATAAAGATTTAGAATAACAACTCCCAATGTTTTCTAGTTGTTCATTAGTATTCCATTAGTTGTTAATGCCACTCTAACATAATTAAAAACTAAAAAGATGTTTTATCCATTCAATTTAGTGGAATAGATTGAATGTGAACATATATAGGAGGGATCAATAATGACAGTCAAATTGACAGTAGAAAACGTAGTACAGGCGAAACAAGAAGTGGAGAAATTAGAAGCGCAAGGATATCTTCGAGATAACATTTACATCTTTGCGCACTATGAAGAACGTGAAGATGATATTAACGAAGCACTCGGGACAGAAGAAGCTGGCATTAGCGAGCAAGGGTTCCTGACTTCTATGAAGAACCTGGTGAATTCCCGTGGAGATGAACTCCGCAACAAGTTAGCTTCTGTCGGATTAAGTGAATCGGAAGCTGCTCAATTCGAGAAGGAACTGGATACAGGTAAATTGGTCATAGTTGCCAATGAGTAAAAACAAACCCGGGAATCCAATCCCGGGTTTGTTTCATTTTACACCTTCGTCTCTGTATTCAAGATAGCCTTTCAACTATTGTCAATGATCTGCTCGAGGAAATTTTCTTCTTCTTCATTAAAGAGTCTTCTTTAGCAATATGGTCCTATTCATAAAGAATGACACTTTTCCTTATTACGGAAAAGCACCCGATAATGGAATAACTAAATATGATTTCCATCAGATTATTATTTCTCCCAAATTAATACTGCACGTTCTAAAACTGAATACCAAGAATCCTTTCCTCCAGGAACCATCTCTTCTGAATCAAATTCCACATAATATACCGCATCGTTATTTCCACTTTCAGGTAGAACAAAGGTATCTTCTTGTCCAAGCCTCTTTTCATCATCAATCAGGTTTCTCGAAGGCGAATCAGCCACTGTTTTTGTATAATAAATAAAACTCACAATCTTTTTCTCTCCATCAATTTCAATTCCCATAGGAAACGTTCCGTGAACACCTGCACGGCTTTTGCCATAATATTGGGAAACCAACTGATGATCATTTTGTCTTTCGATTTTGATCAAATCTTCCGAATAAGAAATAACCGTTTCATAATAGAAAACAGACAAATAGGTCCCTAATAAAATAAGTGCCGTTATGAAAACCGAAGTAATGGAAATGATCACTTTTTTCTTACGCCATTTTTTACTGATCTCTTTAAATTGAAAAGCCTTATTTTCTGCCGGGATATAAAGTTCCTGTTTCATGGTTTCATATTCTTTTTGACATTTTTCACAATGCTGTAAATGTTCGTCTACCATTTCTTTTGTATCTTCACTAACTACCTCATCAACATACAGAGGTAAAACATCTTGAATAATTGTGCATTTAATCTCTTTCATAATTCATCGCCTCCATATACTCGATAATTTGTTTTCTCGCTCTGTAAAAGGTAACCCTTGCCCACCCTGCACTTTTTCCAAAAAGACGTCCTATCTTTTCAAAAGGTAATTCTCCAAAAGTACGTAATGAAAAGACCTCCTTATATGGCTCATTCATCGAGTGAAGAAACTGATGAACCATGAAGGCATCTTCTTCATTCATCAAATGCTTTACAATTTGCACTTCCATACTTGATTCTTCTACTGCACCTGAATCTACTTGTCGTTTCTTTCTTTTGTAGTGTGAGAAATATGTATTTTTCGCAATTGTAAAAAGCCATGCTCGAATATCCTTAGAACCATCAAATTTTTTTATTGCTTTTAATGCCTTAAAAAATGCTTCTTGTGTTATTTCCTCGGCTATGCGCTCATCGTGACTTAATGATAGGATATATAAATAAACTTCTTTAAAGTATTCCTGATAGATTTCCTCAAAGTCCACCTATTTTCACCCCTTTCACTTATATAACTCTTAGAATTTAATTACGTTACAAAAATATGTTATTTTCGATTACCAATCTACAAATGATTCAGGGGCAATATTGTTATTTTCACAAACATAAAAACAAGAGCCCCCTAGCATCTGACAAAACCTCAATAGCGACAAATTGAAAGGAGCAAAGAAAGGGAAATCTCATCCCAAAATCTTTGCTCCTATTTCTACTGTTATTTACTTGACTTTATTGGTAGTTCCATCATTTCATTGTCATTCAATATTGTTTGATTCAAAGTTGTCCAGTAATACACGCACTTCATCCGTTGATTTTGTGTTCATCAATTGACTTCTTAATTCACCAGCTCCTCTGAATCCTTTGACATAAATTTTGAAGAAGCGATGAAGTCCTGTGATGGAACGTGGTAGTTCTTCCGCGTATTGATCTTGAAGATCGAGCTGCAGTCTTAAAAGATTAAGATACTCTTTACTGCTATGCTCTTTTGGCTCTTTTTCAAAAGCAAAAGGATTTTTAAAAATACCTCGTCCAATCATCACGCCATCAATCCCGTATTGTTCAGCTAGTTGGAGTCCCGTTTGACGGTCAGGAATATCTCCATTGATCGTCAGTAGCGTATTAGGTGCAATACGGTCACGAAGTTTTTTGATTTCCGGAATAAGCTCCCAATGCGCATCTACTAGGCTCATTTCCTTTCTTGTTCGTAGATGAATCGAAAGGTTCGCAATATCCTGCTTTAATATATGCGTTAGCCAATCCTCCCACTCATTTACATCCTTGTAGCCAAGCCGTGTTTTCACGCTAACAGGCAGTCCGCCCGCTTTTGCTGCTTGAATTAATTCTGCGGCCACATCTGGTCGGAGAATAAGGCCACTCCCCTTCCCTCTTGATGCTACATTCGGTACAGGGCAGCCCATGTTAATATCAATGCCTTTAAAACCTAGCTCTGCCATCCCAATACTCATTTCACGGAAATATTCGGGATTATCTCCCCAAATATGTGCCACCATTGGCTGCTCATCTTCTGTAAAGAGCAAACGACCGTGCACACTTTTCTTTCCCTCTGGATGACAGTAGCTATCCGAATTTGTAAACTCAGTAAAAAACACATCTGGTCGACCTGCTTCACTTACAACGTGACGAAACACAACATCTGTCACATCTTCCATCGGTGCCAATACAAAAAATGGTCGTGGTAAATCACGCCAAAAATTATCTATCATGTTAATTCCAAATCCTCTCACTATGGATAAAACTCCATGCTCTCAGTTAAAAATTATAAAGTCAAATGTTACATTTATCTCATTAGCTAATGTAAAAATCAACAATGTTTATTTTAACGAAAATCAGTCCTAAATGGTATTTTAACAAACAAAAAAGTAGATGGTATAGATTGTTTCTACCTCATCTACTTTATTATACCTAATTTTCATTTTTATATTTTTTCGAATGGATCCATTTGTGAGGTGGATTTAAACAAAATAGATAATATGACTGCAATACTATCGGGTGGAACTCAAATATTTACTTTCTATATTTGAGCTCTGCCGTTATCTTCTTGCATCTGTTTATTATACTGTACCTCTGGTTTCTCTGGTTTTTTCGACCAATAGGTAGCGAGAATCGGACCAGAAATATTATGCCAAACAGCCCCAAGTACACTAGGTAGGGCCGCTAAGGGACCGAAGTGGGCAGTGGCTAACGCTACACCCAGACCAGAGTTCTGCATTCCAACTTCAATTGAAATAGCTCTTCGATTGCTTTCATCAAGGCCTAATACACGGGCTGTTATATAACCAAATAACAATCCGAATGCGTTATGAAGCACTACAGCTGCAAAAATAATGGAGCCTGCCGAAGCGATGGTATCGACATTACCAGCAACAACAGCAGATACAATAATCATAATAGCAACTACTGAAATAAGAGGAATCACATTAATACTTTTTTCTACGATTTGAGGAACAACTCTTCTGATAATAATCCCTAGGATAATAGGGATAATAATTACTTGAATAATTGAAGTAAACATTGCTATTGGATCAACTGGCATCCATTTACCTGCAAGTAATAATAGGATGATTGGTGTGGCAATTGGAGCTAATAATGTCGAAAAGGATGTCATTGTGATGGACAAAGGTACATTTCCTTTAGCTAAATACACCATGACGTTTGAAGCAGTTCCACCAGGTACAGATCCAAGAAGGACTAGCCCTGCAGCTAATTCTGCTGGCAAGTTCATTATATAAGCAATTAAAAAAGTGGAAAGTGGCATGATAACATATTGAGCACATACACCAATAATGACTGGTACTGGATTCGTGATAACCAATTTAAAATCAACTGCTTTTAACGTCAGACCCATGCCAAACATAACAATGCCTAGCAAAATCGTGATATACCCGCCAAATATTAAAAAGGGTTCTGGAGCTATAAAGGCAATAACAGCAATACAAATAACCCATATAGCAAAGTATTTTCCAGCAATCGTACTAATCGCTTCTAAAATTTTCATATTTCCACTCCCTATATTTTTATTTTCAATATTTTATTCGGATTGAAAAGTGTGTCAGGGTCAAGTGCTTGTTTAATCTTTTCCATCACTAGAAGTGCTTTACCGTGTTCTTTCTCTTGATATTTCTGCTTACCAATGCCCACACCATGTTCTCCTGTGCAAGTTCCTCCTCGTTCCAGTGCATACATCACAATCAACTCATTTAATTCATCAGCTTTCTTTATTTCCTTTGGATCATTCATATCAATCATTAATAGTACATGGAAATTTCCATCACCAACATGTCCAACAACCCCACCTGTAAGCGCTAACATATCAAGTGCTTCTCTTGCATGTTCAATAGCACCTGCTAACTCGGATATCGGTAAGCAAACATCGGTTACCATTAGTTTTTTTCCTGGATGTCCATGGACATAGGCGTAAGCTAAATTATGGCGAGCTTCCCATAGTTGATTTCGGGCTGCATTATCCATCTCAAATTCAATATTTTTGCAATTATGAGCCGCTACAATCTCTTTCATAAATTCTACATCCTGCCTTAAGCCAGCCTCATTTCCCTCAAATTCCAAAAATAAGGTTGGTTGTTCTTCATAAGCTGTTTGACTATACAAGTTCACTTGTTTCATTGAAGGTTCATCTACAAGTTCAACTCTTGCAATGGGAATTGCCGCTTGTAGAATACTCACAACACCTTCCACAGCATCATTCACTGTTTCGAAGGACGCTCTAGCAGCCATGACACATTCAGGAATACCATAAACTCTTAACGTCAACTCAGTAAAACAACCAAGTGTTCCCTCTGACCCAACAAATAGACCGTTTAAATGATAGCCCGATGAAGATTTTTCTGCTAAATTCCCTGTATGAATCACTGTTCCATCTGACAGAACAACCTCTAAATCTCGAACTTGATCGCGCATAGTTCCATATTTAACAGATGTTGTCCCACTAGCATTTGTTGCGGCCATTCCTCCAATTGTCGCATCTGCTCCTGGGTCTACGGAGAAAAATAATCCATATTTCTTCAACTCTTTATTCAATTGAGAACGTGTCACCCCTGGTTGAACTTTCACAAGAAAGTCCTTCTCTCTAACTTCTACTATTTTGTTCATGAGTGAAAAATCAATTGTTATCCCATGATTATAAGGAATCACATGTCCTTCTAAGCTTGTTCCTCTTCCAAATGGCACTATTGGTACTTTGTATTGATTTGCTATGTTCATTATCTTACTCACTTCTTCTGTCTTTGTCGGAAATACCACAATATCGGGTAGACAGGCACTATGATAGGATTCATCACTGCTATGCTGTTCTAAAATCGTTTGATTGATTGTCACTTCAATTTCTGGAAGAACACTTCGTAGGGCCATCACTAATTCTTCATTTGTAGTAATCATTTTTTCCTTCCCCTTTTGCTCTCATAGTATTTGGATGGTTTAATTAATAATTTTATATGTCATACCAATTTTCTATATTCTTAAAATTGGTCCAACCTTTTTACATTGTACTAAATATTCAGAAAATATCAACTATTATTTTTTTTCGTAAATTGATAAACATGCTGTATTTCTGTATGATTAAAGCGTTTATAGTACTATGTATTTAAGGTGGTGAGATAGGTAATGCCTCAACCAAAGAAAAAAGCGTATCAAGTAATTGTTGATCAAATAAAGGAATATTTTTTAAATGGTGAATTACAGCCTGGGGATAAACTCCCGACAGAAAGAGAATTAGCAAGTCGTTTTAATGTCAGTCGAACATCGGTAAGAGAGGCACTTCGAAAGCTTGAAATAAAGGGATTTATTGAAATTAAACAAGGCAGTGGTAGCTTTATTAAAACAGCAGAGTCCCATACTTTAGGTGAAGAACTTTCCTCTACAATTATTAATACTGAAAAAAAATTAATTTATGAAATGTTGGAGCTTCGCCAAGCACTTGAAGTGGAGTGTGCCTTTTTAGCTTCACGACGAGCTACTTCTGTAGACTTAGAACGAATTAGCCAAGCATTAGACATGATGGATCAAGGTAAAAATGATGTAGAATTAGGAATTCAAGCAGACCTAAGTTTCCATCATAATATTGTACTCGCTTCACATAACTCTATATTTTTACAATTATTTCAAACCCTTAGTGAGCATATGCAAGACACAATCCGAGCTACCCGCAGACAACGCTTGGAAGATTCGGAACGAATGCAAGAGACTATTGATGAACATAAAAAAATTTACTTAGCCATCGCCTCTGGAGATGCGAACCAAGCTAAGCAACTCATGGAAAACCATATCACGCAAATAAGACGAGAATTGACAGAGTCACTTTTAAGTCATATTGGAGAAAAAAACAATTAAAACTAGAGATACACAATTATATATAGTTTATAAGTGATGAGATGTTCTGAATGGTTTTTGTCAGTGGGAATTGGCTCAATTAGTGAATGTTACAGATGGAAGAAATTACATCGAAAAAAACTCGGATTCGTATTTGATCGAATCCGAGTTTTTATTGATTTTAACTAAATTCCGTCCTAAAACGGTAATTTTTATATTGTATAGATGAGTTTAGTAATGTGTTACACATTTAACTTAAGCCATGCCACGGCTTCACAATGTGTGGAGTGCGGGAACATATCCACTGGCTGGATTTCCTGCGTTTGATAGCCGCCATCCTCTAAAATGCGAAGATCGCGTGCTAGTGTGGCTGGGTTACAGGATACGTAGACCACTCGTTTTGGTCGTTGCTCTAGAATAGTAGTTAGCAGTGCTTCATCGCAGCCTTTGCGCGGTGGATCAACTACTAGTACGTCTGCTTCCTTGCCTTCTTTATACCATCTTGGGATAACTTCCTCTGCTGGGCCTGCCTCAAAATAAGTATTTGTAAAACCATTAAGCAGTGCGTTGCGTTTGGCATCTTCAATCGCTTGTGGGACAATTTCCACGCCCATGACAGCCTTTGCTTTTTGAGCAAGGAATAAAGAAATCGTACCAATTCCACAATACGCATCAATGACACGTTCATCTCCCTGTAAGTCAGCATAATCTAGTGCTTGCTTGTAGAGGACCTCTGTTTGCTCTGGGTTGACTTGATAGAAAGAACGAGCAGAGATTTCAAAACGTACATTACCGATAGTATCAATAATAACGTCTTTACCCCAAAGGTTGATTGTGTCATCACCAAAAATAACATTGGTTTTCTCACTATTCACATTTTGCATAATTGATGTAACGTTTGGCACTAGCTTTTGGATTACTGCAATAGCTGCCTCTTTTTGTGGGAACTTTTTCTTTTTCGTTACAAGGACAACCATGACTTCTCCTGTTGCTCGTGCTTTACGGATAACGACATGACGCAACATGCCTTCATGTGTATGCTCATTGTAAGAGCGAACACCTAACGTTGCTAATTCCTTTTTCAAGCCTGCAAGAATAGCATCTGCTTCTCCTGTTTGAATTAAACAGCGATCCATATCCACAATGCTATGCGTTTTTGTTTTATAAAAGCCTGCAATCGCTTGTCCTGCTTCATTTTCAGAGAAAGGAATTTGTGCTTTATTACGGTAGTGCCAAGGTTCTTTCATACCTTTTACTGGGTGAACAGGTGCATGAATTTTACCAATCCGCTGCATCACATTGCGCACCATATTTTCTTTCCATTTTAGCTGCCCCTCATAGGATAAATGCTGTAATTGACAGCCGCCACACTGCTTGAAGTAATCACATGGAGCTTCAACACGGTCTGGAGATGGCTTGATAATATCTATTACCTTTGCAAAGCCATAGTTTTTTAATGTTTTTAACACATGGATTTCGGCCGTTTCGTTTGGCAGTGCGCCTTGTATGAATAGTGGATAACCTTCAACCTTTGCGACACCATTGCCATCATGCGTTAGATCTTCTATATAAACTGAAAGTCGTTCATTTTTTTTCACGGGTGCTGACATTCGTACATCCTCCATTTCAATCTCCTTATTGTAGCATGTGTTGGCGAATGAAAAAAGAACAAGACTTGGCTGTTGCGCGTCTCTGCTAATTAACTTGAAAAAAGAGTCGCTATTCGCGACTCTTTTCCTGCTCTTTTGTAATATGATAATCCCTTGGTGCCCACCAAAATGCACACAAGATCCCAAGAATGACGACAATAAAAGGTGCATAAAAAATTAAAAAACTTTGCATATGTGCTTTCCTCCTATGCGTGATTGTCTTCTTTTCCTGTCACATATTTTTTATTGAATAAGAATAGTTTCATCAATAAATAAAGTGAAGGAAGAAGAAGACACAGTCCTAAAATAAATGCGATAACTAAAGCGATCGCCATTTGTGTGCTTGTAAAGCTATCGTAAATGGTTAAATACGGATACAGTAGGTATGGATATTGAGCAATTCCATAAGCAAAGAAGGCTACGGCAAATTGAGCAATCAGGAGCCCAACTGCAAGTCCGTACTTTTTACGCATGGCAATGAGTACGACTGTGACAATAAATAAGACAGCTGAAATCGCAAACATCCACCATAAATTTACCATATGACTGTAGCTCTCTGGGTTGATGGATTTCATTTCATACATAATGCCAAGCGCACTAATCATTAGCGGTGCTGCCCACACAAGAGCATATTTTCTCATTAGTTTCGTTGCTTCGCTATCATTTGCTTTATGCGCGTACCATGTTAAAAATACGGCAGAAATATACAATACCGCAGCGATACTTAGTACCACAATGCTCCAAGCAAATGGACTTGTATATAAAGTCCAGTAGTTCAGCACAGGCTGCCCATCAATTACATCAACATAGCCTCCACCAGCAATGGCAAAGACAACGGATAAAGAAGCGGGAATTAATAAACCTGCTACACCATATGTCAGTGTATATCCGATATGGCCTCGTGTACCATACGATTCAAAGGCATAGTAGGAGCCTCGAATTGCCAATAGTACAAGCGAAATACTAACGGGCACAA
Organism: Lysinibacillus sp. JK80; assembly: GCF_027557635.1. Taxonomy (NCBI): domain Bacteria; kingdom Bacillati; phylum Bacillota; class Bacilli; order Caryophanales; family Bacillaceae; genus Lysinibacillus; species Lysinibacillus sp. JK80. Next base: position 4,000,952 of record NZ_CP058997.1, read on the forward strand.
GTAAAATCGTTCCGTAATAAAAAGCGGTTTGCGGGAAAAAACCTACGATTCCTACAAAGAAGAATACTAAAAAGACATTGGTAACTTCCCAAACAGGCGATAAATAACGTTTAATAATATTTGTTAAAATATGATTTTTTCCAATAAGTAGGCTGTATGCATTAAAGAAGCCAGCACCAAAATCGATTGATGCGACTATGACATAGCCAAATAGGAATATCCATAATACTGAAATACCTAAAATCTCTAACGTCATAGGATGTCACCGCCTTTTTCAGAGTGGCGATCTTCAATCTCGCGTTCGATTGGGTTCTTTTTAAACATTCTTACCAATACGACAATACTTCCCACTGCTAATACTGCATAGACTCCTGCGAATAAAAGCAGCATTAAATCCACATGGTCGCTCGTCGTAGCTCCCTCAGGTGTACGCATTAGTCCATAAAGTATCCATGGTTGACGTCCAACTTCGGCAAGCCACCAACCTGCTTCAATCGCGATAATTGATAGTGGTCCTCCCGCTACGATAATCCATCTATACCATCGTGTATGAATAAACTGCCAGCCCCGTGCTTTCCCTACAACATAAAGTAATGAAACTAGCATCATAAACATACCAATGGAAACCATGATATCAAAGAGATAGTGAATATAGAGTGGTGGTAGATCCTCTTCCTCAAATTGATCTAAGCCGATTACCTCTGCATTAGGATTAAAATGTGCAAGAATGCTTAAAGCATACGGAATTTTGATAGCATATTTAACTTCTTCTCCATCTAAGACACCAAATAATACAAGAGACGCCTTACCTTCTGTTTCAAAATGCCATTCTGCTGCTGCTAGTTTTTCGGGTTGATATTCAGCTAAGTATTTTCCTGAAAAATCTCCAATCACAACGGCTGCTATGGAGAAAATCAAGCCAATTTTCATTAGTAAAAGTAGTGATTTTTTATGGTATACATGCTTCGAGCCTTTTAACATTCTAAATCCTGCAATAGCTGCTAGCACAAATGCCGATGTCATGTACGCTGTCACAAGTACATGTGCAACCTTCGTTGGCATGGCGGGGTTAAACATTGCAAGAAAAGGTTGAATATTAACAAGTTCTCCGTCTACGATATCAAATCCTCTTGGTGCGTTCATAAAAGCATTAACGATTGTGATAAAGACTGCCGACATCGATGCTCCGACAGCAACAGGGATTAACAGAAGCATATGCTTTTTCTGACTATCAAAGCGATCCCAAGTATATAAATAGATGCCCAAGAATATCGCCTCAAAGAAAAATGCAAACGTTTCCATAAAAAGTGGTAACGCAATTGTTTGACCAGCGAGTTGCATAAAATTAGGCCACAATAATGATAGTTGTAAGCCGATTGCGGTTCCAGTTACCACGCCGACTGCTACAGTAATGACAAAACCACGGGCCCAACGTCTTGCCATTAAGATATAATGTTCATCATTCTTTTTATACCCAGTCCATTGAGCAATCATAATCATTAACGGGACACCCACACCAATTGTTGCATAAATAATATGGAACGATAATGTTAACTCCGTTAATGCTCGGCTCCAATAGACCGCTGATTCATTAATCATCTCATTGCCCCCTTAACTTCCAAATATTCTTCCAAGAATAGAAAGTAGCATAATGATTGCAACACCAAAGCTTAGCCATATAAGCTTCTTTTCTTGTGACTTATACAAAGGCAACACTTCCTTTCCCTTATCCATACCCCCATTTTCCACTATTCCAACGAAAAAAACCTTAATAACGGACCGAAACTTCAGTCTATTATTAAGGTTTCAAATTTTGTTCAAGTAATATACGCACATTTGCCAAACATTTTTCTAATTTCATTCACATTCTTACTTCTAAAGCTTAGTTTATGGGATTTAGCCAGTTTTATTCTAATGATGGAATTTTAATTTGGAGCGGCCTCTCCTTCTTTGAGAGCACTTCAAGCAATCAAAAAAATACAAAATAAAGCTCATCCACAATAAAATCGGATGAGCTTTTCGGGTTCATTAAATACGGTCTTCCTCTCGAATATCTGCGAGTGGAACAAAGATTTCGATGTGACGCTTTAGGTTTTCAAATGTAGCAGGAGCGTCTCCGCCATATTCGCCATCGAGGTTAAGGTGGACCTCATTTTCTGTAGTAACTTTGACAACGCTAGCTTTTTTGTAGATGACACGATCATCATTTAAATGTTCGCCTCTTAGTGCCATGGCTGCTAGTTGAATAAATTCAGGAAGACTTACCTTCTTTAGCACTATTAAAGTAAAGTAACCATCATTAATGCTTGCATCAGGAGCTAGTTTTTCAAAGCCGCCTACTGAATTCGTTAACCCACATAGGAACATCATAGCGTCGCCATCAAATACTTCGCCATCATATTCAATGCGCATATGTGAGGCTTTGATGGATGGAATCATCTCAACTGCCTTTACATAATAGGCTAACTGACCAAGCATTGTTTTCATTTTGCTTGGTACTTCGTATGTTAGCTCTGTAATACGTCCGCCAGCAGCAATATTGATGAAATAGCGTTCGCCATTTAAGAGACCAACATCCACTGGCAATGTGTCGCCTTGAATAATAATGTCTACTGCCTCTTCAATATTTCGAGGGATATGCACGGCACGGGCAAAATCATTTGTAGTGCCCATTGGAATTAGACCAACTTTCGGACGGTTTTCAAATGGACTTACACCTGAAACAACTTCATTTAATGTGCCATCTCCACCAACTGCGATGATGATATCAAAACCGCGTTCTACCGCATTTTTTGCTGCAAGCGTTGCATCGCCTTCACATGTTGTTGCGTGACAGGATGTCTCATAGCCTGCTACCTCTAGTTTTTCCAACACCTCTGGTAGATGTTTCTTAAACACTTCGCGTCCAGATGTAGGATTATAAATGATTCTTGCTCGTTTCATAACATACCTTCCTGCTTCATAAGATTCTACTTCATTCAACGATTTGTACGTTGAAATGTTGCAATACTCTTGTTATTTTTGTAATGCTTCTGTTACTTGCTTCTTAAAGTCCTCATAAACAAATGTCCAATATGTTTGATTGGAGATATTTTCTTCACGAATTTCTGCATAAAGAGCCTTTTGTGCCTCTTCAAATGTTGGATCTTCTTTATCTGGTAAGCTTGCTCGTTTCGTTACGACGAACTCTTGTAATTCTGGTGCGCGTGGTCCCCATTTTCCAATCACTTCTCCAGCATCATCTAATAAGAGATAAATTGGAATTGCACGACCACCGTTTGTTAAATAACGATCAATTAGTTCTGTATCAGCATCACGGAAAACGGTACGCATATCTAATCCTGCCACTTCAGCAATACGGCGAATAATTGGATTATTTAACATTGCGTCTCCGCACCAATCCTCTGTAATCGTTAAAATTTTAGGTTGTTTTTCTTTTAATAACTCAATAAAATCCTCGTTTGTTGGTACTTCAAAGCCATCATAAATACGAAAGCTTTCTTCTTTTAACGTCGTCATGTTCTCCATATATTGCTGTATTGATATAGCTTCATTAAAATACTGTTGTTCTGTTTTCATTGGCTCGTCCCCCTTATTACTGTCTATTCTATATTTTGCTATGAATACTCTTTTTAAACAACTATTAAGTTTCGCAAAATGCAAATTTGTTACATTTTTGAAAATTAATAGCCGAGGGAGCAATGAAGCTCTCTCGGCTATTATGTTACAACGAGTATTATCGTTTGGCAATTTCTTGTTGTAATAATTTATTAACCATTGGTGGGTTAGCTTGACCTTTTGTTGCCTTCATAATTTGACCAACTAAGAAGCCAATCGCACGGTCTTTACCATTTTTGAAGTCCTCGATAGATTGAGCATTGTTATCTAAAACTTCTGTTACGATTGCTAGTAATGCACCTTCATCAGAAATTTGCACTAAGCCTTTTGCTTTCACAATATCTTGTGCAGATCCGCCATTTTCTACCAATTCAGCAAATACTTTTTTACCGATCTTAGAAGAAATTGTACCGTCTGTGATTAATTTCACCATTTCAGCAAGGTTTTCTGGTGTTAATGCAGTATCTTTTAGATCTTTTTGCTCTGCGTTTAAATAAGCAGAAACATCTCCCATTAACCAGTTAGCAGAAAGCTTAGCATCTGCCCCATTTGCTACCATTGCCTCAAAGAAGTCTGAGATCTCTTTAGAGATAACAAGAACTCCAGCATCATAAGGTGTTAAGCCTAGTTCTTCAACATAGCGTTTTTTACGAGCATCTGGAAGCTCAGGAATTTCAGATTTCACACGCTCTAACCATGCATCATCAATTGAAAGACGAACTAAGTCTGGCTCTGGGAAGTAACGGTAATCGTCTGTTCCCTCTTTAACACGCATTAAAATTGTTTTACCTGTTTTTTCATCAAAACGACGTGTTTCTTGCTCAATCACACCACCAGATAATAATACATCTGCTTGACGTAATTCTTCATGCTCTAAACCACGACGAACATAGTTGAAGGAGTTCAGGTTTTTAAGCTCTGTTTTTGTACCAAATTCTTCTTGACCATAAGGGCGAATAGAAATATTGGCATCACAACGTAATGAGCCTTCTTCCATCTTACAATCAGATACGTCAGTATATTGAATAATCGATTTTAATTTTTCGAGATATGCATATGCTTCGTTTGGTGTACGAATATCTGGCTCAGAAACGATTTCAACAAGCGGTGTTCCTTGACGGTTAAAGTCAACTAGTGAATGGTCACCAGCATGTGAAAGCTTACCAGCATCTTCTTCCATATGAAGACGTGTGATACCGATACGTTTTGTATAGCCATCTACTTCAATATCAATCCAACCATTTTTACCGATTGGCTTATCGAATTGTGAAATTTGATAAGCTTTCGGATTATCTGGATAGAAGTAGTTTTTACGGTCAAACTTTGTTTCTTGTTCGATTTCCATATTGAGTGCAAGCGCTGCACGCATAGCGAAATCTACTACATTTTTGTTCAGGACTGGTAGGACCCCAGGATAGCCTAAATCGATTACTGTTGTATTTGTATTTGGTTCAGCACCAAAGTGAGCTGGTGCTGGTGAGAAGATTTTTGAGTTAGTCTTCAACTCAACGTGTACTTCTAAACCAATGACTGTTTCAAAGTTCATGTTATTTTCCCTCCCACATTTGAGGAACTTCTTTATGGAACTCAGTTGCTTGTTCAAAAGCATGAGCCACACGGTAAATAGTTGCTTCATCGAAATATTTACCAATTATTTGTAAACCTAATGGTAGGCCGTTTTCAAAGCCACAAGGAATTGAAATCGCTGGTACACCTGCTAAGTTCATCGGGATTGTTAAAATATCATTTGCATACATTGTCATTGGATCATCAACATTTTCACCAATCTTGAATGCTGGTGTTGGAGCTGTTGGTCCAATGATAACATCAAAGTCTTCAAATACTTTATCGTAGTCTGCTTTGATCAATGTACGTGCTTGTTGTGCTTTTTTGTAGTACGCATCATACGTACCTGCACTTAGTGAATAAGTACCTAGCATGATACGTCGTTTTACTTCATCACCAAAGCCTTGTGCACGTGTTTCTTTATAAAGGTCCATTAAATTTGTAACGTTTTCTGCACGGAAACCATAGCGGATACCATCAAAACGAGATAAGTTAGAAGACGCTTCAGATGAAGAAAGGATATAGTACGCAGCTAGTGCATATTTCGAGTGAGGAAGTGATACCTCTTCTACAGTAGCACCTAAGCCTTTTAATACCTCTAATGCCGCAAGCACTGATTGACGAGCTGCTTCACCAACTCCTTCACCAAGGAATTCTTTTGGCACAGCGATACGTAAGCCCTTAACATCACCAGTAAGAGCTGCAGCGTAATTTGGCACCTCAACATTCGCAGAAGTCGAATCATTTGGATCTAACCCAGCGATAGCTTCTAGTAATAGCGCATTATCTTCAACATTGCGAGTAATTGGTCCAATTTGATCTAGAGAAGATGCGAATGCAACGAGACCAAAACGAGATACACGACCATATGTAGGTTTCATCCCTACAACACCACAGTAAGCTGCAGGTTGACGGATTGAACCACCTGTATCTGATCCAAGAGAGAATGGTACTTCACCAGCTGCTACAGCTGCTGCAGATGCACCTGAAGAACCTCCTGGTACGTGGTTTAAGTTCCATGGATTTTTTGTTGTTTTATAGTATGAGTTTTCGTTTGAAGAACCCATTGCAAATTCGTCCATATTTAATTTACCAACTGTAATCATGCCAGCTTCACGTAGCTTGTTGACAACAGTTGCATCATAGATTGGCATAAAGCCTTCTAGAATTTTAGAGGCACATGTTGTTTCTAAGCCTTCTGTTACGATGTTGTCTTTCACACCGATCGGTAGACCGAATAATGGTCCACGCTTTTCAAATGGTACTTTATCCATTTCAGCAGCTTGAGCAGTTGCTTTTTCTTCGTTTGAAGCAAGGAATGCTTGTACATCGCCATCAAGCTTTGCAATACGCTCGTATGCTTCTTTCGTTAAGTCAGCGATTGATAAGTTACCCGCTTTAATTTCTGCTTGTAACTCCTTAGCTGAACGTTCAAATAGCGTCATGAGGAATCCTCCTATGTTTTAGTATTACATGATAGCTGGTACTTTTACTTGACCATCTTCTTGTTCTTTTACGTTTAACATCATTACTTCGCGGTCTAAACCTTTTACTGCTACGTCTTCACGCATTACATTCACTAATGGTAAAACGTGCGTTGTTGGTTCAACATTTGTTGTATCCAGTTCATTTAACTGCTCCGCAAAGTCTGTAATTTTACCAAGCTGTTCAGCAAATTTCTCTGCTTCTTCTTCTGTAATTGCAAGACGTGCTAAATTTGCCACGTGCTTTACTTCTTCTTTTGTTAATTTAGCCATTTTTCACACCTCCGAATACTTGTTCAATTCATTGTTTTTATTGATAACAATAGGGTTGAATAAAGTTAACCATGCCAATAATCATAACATTTTTCATTTTAAAAATCACAACTTTCACTAAAAATATAGAAACTTTCACTACTATAACAAAGTGTTGTCTCTATCATCCTGTTGTGTTCCTCTATTTCAATCCATTACCATAAAAAATATAGTCAGCACAAAGGCTGACTATATTAATCATAAACATGCACGTAAGGGTCCTTGTCATTGGCCTTTTTGATGATTAATGCCTCAGGACCATTCACTGAAGTAACACTTACTTCCACATGAATATTATCAAATTGATTGATTAAAATCCCTGTTAAATATTGCGTAAATCCTATTATCTCTGCTTTGCCGAAAAATTGGATTGGGATTTCAATCGAAAGGTTTTGTATTTGTTTATTACGATAGAAACCAGTTCCGATCACACTTGTATAGTTAGAAAAATATTTATCAACATCTTGTTTGAAGTTCTTGAAGTTATTGTTGACATCTCGGTATACATCTTGTGAATCATCTGTTGGGAACAAGACGTAATTTTCATCTATACCTTCCCAATCAGCGATGCTGTTCTGCCCAGCTTTTGCTACACCATAGCTAAAGTATGTCCCTGGAATAATTTGATTACGGGCTTGTTGCTTAAACAGACCGACCACAATCGGTACATCCTTTAACTCTTCACGTGAACGTAAACGAGAAACGATTTCAGCAGCCATTTTTTTGCCCTGCTCAATAAGAGTAGACTCTGAAATTGGTTCCTCGTAATATTCGCCATACTGTTCTTTTTGATAGTAATAGATAGAATTTAAGGCAAGACCGATTGAAATCCCACCTAGTTTCACTTTATTATCCTTCGTTTTTGTTAAGTAGTTTTGCTCTACAATATGGGATAAATAAACTGGAGCCTTTGTTGCTCGCTCCTCAGGTGTCATTGTGTCTGTTGTCGGTGGATTTAATCCATCCTCTGTTTGTGAACTACGAGCAAGCCAAGAGCTTACTGTACTTTCAGCTAAATATTGACCTTCTTGGAAGTAGTAGTTTTCTGTGTCGAACTCATTTTGAGATAAACGCATTAAACCTGATTCAACTTCCTTCATATCATATTTCGTATAAATGTTAGATACCACTAGACCTCTACTTGCACTCTCTTTATAAGGGATAAGCGTCTTATAATAAGATTCATCAATTTGTATGCTTGGGATAATTGTTGTTTCAGCTTTTTCTTTCTGTTGCGTTTCCTGTGTAAGCTCTGTCTCCTTCTTGTCAGAAGGCACACAGCCGACTAGCATTGCAGCAGCTACGATTGCTGGAATGAGTCGAAAAGACTTCATTATTTAGTGCTCCTTTACTAATAGTCAATTTTAGGTCGACGAAACTACTCGACGCCTTGTTGTAACGGTTGTGCACTCAACATTGCCTCCTATTCATAAAAGGGAGGATATTATGCACTTATTAAATGAGATTAAGTTGTTCAATTAAGTTATCTTCAGTCCAAACTTCGATACCCAATTGCTCAGCCTTTGTTAGTTTAGAGCCTGCATCCGCACCTGCGATCACTAGATCTGTTTTTTTGCTGACACTACCCGTGACTGTACCACCTAACTCTTCTATTTTCGCTTTTGCTTCGTTGCGTGTCAATTGCTCAAGTTTACCAGTTAAGACAATTGTTTTACCTGCAAAAGGACTATCACCTATCGCTACTTCTACTTTTTTACCTTTGTATGTCATATTCACGCCTGCATCAGCAAGACGCTTAATGACTGCTCGTGCATCTTCATTTGAGAAATACTCCACTAACGATGAAGCCATTTTATCTCCAATTTCATAAATTGCTACAAGCTGCTCCTCTGTCGCAGCCATCACTGCTTCCATTGAACCAAATTCCTCTGATACGATTTTGGCTGCTTTTTCACCAACATGACGAATTCCTAGTCCAATTAATAAACGCTCCATCGAATTTTCCTTCGATGCTTGAATGGCATTTACTAAATTAGTTGCTGATTTTTCGCCCATACGCTCCAATTCCACAAGCTGCTCTGCCGTTAAATGATACAGGTCAGAAACATCATGTATTAAATCTGCACGTAATAATTGCTCCACTACTTTATCCCCAAGACCGTCAATATTCATCGCGTTTCGAGAAACAAAATATTTTATGCTTTCTGCAATTTGCGCAAAGCAGGCAGGATTTACACAGCGCAGGGCAACTTCGCCTTCAATCCGAATCAATTCACTATCACAAACAGGGCAATTTTTTGGCATGACAAAAGGGACTGAATCTTCAGGACGTTGTTCTATTAGCACACCCACAACTTGAGGAATAATGTCACCAGCTTTTCGAATAATAACTGTATCGCCAAGACGAATATCCTTATCTCGAATTAAATCTTCATTGTGTAAAGAAGCACGTTGAACCGTCGTTCCTGCTACTTGTACGGGAGTTAAAATCGCCGTAGGAGTAACAACACCTGTACGACCTACTGTTAAATCAATATCAAGTAACGTTGTAACAACTTCCTCTGCGGGAAATTTGTAGGCAATCGCCCAGCGTGGACTCTTTGCTGTATAACCTAGTTCATCTTGCTGAGCATAACGGTCAACTTTAATAACAATTCCGTCAATCTCGTAAGCTAATTTTGGACGATTTTCTGTCCAATGTTCTATAAAGGCCATTACCTCTTCAATAGTAGAGCATCGTTGGCGTTCTTTATTGGAAGGGAAGCCTAAGCCTTCTAAATAATCAAGCATTTCTGCATGACCGTCGATACCATATACTTCACCGTCTCCGCCAATGGCATAGATAAACGTTGATAATTGGCGACTGGCCGCAATTTTAGGGTCTAACTGACGTAATGAGCCAGCAGCAGCATTCCGTGGATTAGCAAACAACTCCTCACCATTGTCTGCACGTTGGGCATTTAAGTTTTCAAAGGATTTTTTTGGCATATACGCCTCACCACGTACTTCAATCGTAATGGGTTCCTTTAAACGAAGGGGAATCGCACGGATTGTCTTTAAATTGGCGGTAATATCTTCTCCTACCACACCATCTCCTCTTGTAGCCCCTTGTACAAACATGCCATTTTCATATTTTAATGAAATAGCTAAACCATCTATTTTCAGCTCACATACATATGAAAATTGATCTCCGATAGCCTGACGCACTTTACGATCGAATTCTCGTAAATCCGCTTCATGAAAAGCATTTGAAAGACTAAGCATTGGGTAATCATGCGTCACTTTTTTAAAACCTTCTACCACAGCTCCACCAACACGCTGCGTAGGAGAATCGGGGTAAATAAGGGATGGGTTCGCTTCTTCTAATGCAATCAGTTCCTGTAATAGCTGGTCATAGACACTGTCTGCTACGACAGGTTTATCTAACACATAATAGGCATAACCATATTCATGCAGTAATTTATTTAACTCCGCTATACGCTGTTCTATTTCGTTCATTTACGTTCCTCCGCTTACGCTTTTTCAATCGGTGCAAATTGAGCAAGTAATCGCTTTATACCAATTGGTTGTGGGAATGCGATATCAAGCTCTGTACTATCACCTTCACCTTTTACACTAACAACCATACCTGTTCCCCATTTTTTATGAATCGCCTTATCTCCAGCTTTCCATCCAAATTGATCTCCCCCCGTTGCTTGTAAACGTGCTGTGGCAGGTTGTGTTTGCTGAATAGCACCCAGCGTACGCTTTTGATGGCCACCGGTTGAACGATTGTTAGTAGCAAATGGTACTGTTGATGTTGTCCCTGCCTTAGAAATTGACTCTGTAATATCTTGAGAAATTTCACCTAAAAATCGGGATGCATTATTAAAGCTTGAACGACCAAAAATCGTACGGCTTTGGGCACATGTTAAATATAGACGTTCCTCAGCACGGGTCACACCTACGTACATAAGGCGGCGTTCCTCTTCCATTTCATCTTGATCGTCTAGTGAGCGGGAATGTGGGAAGATGTTTTCCTCCATACCGATTATAAAGACAACTGGGAACTCTAAACCTTTAGCTGCATGCATCGTCATTAAAATAATATTGCCTTTAGATGCATCCTCCTTGTCGAGCGCATCAATATCAGCTATAAGGGCTAAATCTGTTAAAAAGGCAATTAAGCTTTTATCATCACTACGCTCTTCAAAAGCCTTTGTGACAGATAAAAACTCTTCAATATTTTCTAAACGGCTTTCTGCTTCAATTGTTTTTTCGTTTTGTAACATTGCTCGATAACCCGATTTATCAATAACTTGCTCCACAATTTCAGTGACAGATAGATATTCCTGCATTTGTGTAAAGCCTTTAATCATGGCATAAAATTGCTCAGCCGAATTTGCTGCTTTCCCTGATAATCCCATGAAAACAAGATCATTCATCGCATCAAAAATCGAACGATCCTGATCTATCGCATAACGTGCCATTTTTTCAAAGGAAGTTGCACCAATACTGCGCTTTGGCTCATTAATAATACGTGCTAGTGATAAATCATCATCATTATTAGCAATAAGTCGTAAATATGCTAGTAAGTCCTTTATCTCTTTTCGATCATAGAACTTTGTTCCGCCTACTATTTGATAGGCCATATTGGACTTAACAAGTACTTCCTCCATTACACGAGATTGAGCGTTTGTACGATATAAAATAGCAAAGTCATCAAATGAACGATTTTCTTTTTCAATTAACTGTTGAATCGTTTGTACAACAAATTGCGCTTCCTCCTGCTCGTTATAAGCTTTATATAGTGCAATCTTTTCACCTTCTGAATTTTCTGTGCGTAATTCTTTTGGGTAACGTGTTGTATTATTTTGAATGACGTCATTGGCTGCCTGTAGGATGCGTTTAGTTGAACGATAATTTTGCTCTAGCATAATCACCTTTGCAGTTGGATAATCCTTTTCGAAGGATAGGATATTCCCAATATCTGCACCACGCCAACGATAGATAGACTGATCGGAATCACCTACAACACAAATATTTTTAAATTTCTTTGCTAGTAACTGTACAAGTAAATACTGAGATTTATTGGTATCTTGATATTCATCAACATGAATATATTGAAATTTATTTTGATAATATTCAAGCACTTCAGGTACACGTTTAAACAACGTAATCGTCGTCATAATCAAATCATCAAAATCAAGGGATTGGTTGCGGCGTAATCTTTTCTCATAGCCTTTATAGACACGTGCAACTGTTTGTTCATAAGGATTCTTATCATTCATTTGGCCTGCGTAATCATCCGCTGCTATACACTCGTTTTTTGCTGCACTAATAGCATTTAAAATTGCTCGTGGCTCAAAACGTTTTGGATCAATATTTTCTTCCTTCATCACATTTTTGATGACTGAAAGCTGATCCGTAGAATCTAAAATAGAGAAATTACGAGAAATGCCTAGTTGATCGATATTACGACGTAAAATTCTTACACACATAGAGTGGAAAGTAGAAACCCACATACTATCGCCCGTACCATTACCAAGAATGCCATCAATACGTTCACGCATTTCTCGTGCTGCTTTATTTGTAAATGTAATCGCTAAAATTTTAGAAGGATATACTTCCTTTTCGATAACTAGATAAGCAATACGATGTGTTAAAACTCGTGTTTTTCCTGACCCAGCACCTGCCATAATGAGTAATGGTCCTTCAGTTGTTTTAACTGCTCTTTCTTGTTCAGGATTCATGCCTGCTAGTAAATTTTTTGTTAACTGTTCCATTTCGCACCGCCTTACAAACATTTGTTCTAAAATTATAACGTATTTTTAACAGCCTTAACAGTCGCAAGTGCAGCTTTTAAATCTTCGTAAATAATATTTCCAACTACTACCGTATCTGCAACGCGTGCCATTTCCTCTGCTTGCTTTACAGATGTTATGCCACCACCGTAAAAGAGTTTGGTATGCTTCAGTTCGTTTTTCACAGCACTAACTACCTCTAGATTGCCATACATTCCACTGTACTCTAAATAAAAAACAGGCAGTTTAAAGAAATTCTCTGCCATGCGTGCATAAGCTACCACGTCATCAATCGTTAAATCTGTTTTCGCACCCGTTACATTGGCTACTTTACAATCAGGATTTAAAATACAATATCCTTCCGCTACTAATTCATCCCATACCATAATATCGCCGTATTCTTTAATAGCCTCATGATGTAAATTTTTAATCCATTTTGGATCATCACTATTTAATACCGTTGGGATGAAATAATAGTCGTAACCTGGTGTTACCGCATCGATCGTAGAAATTTCAAGTGCTATCGGCACCTCAAAACGACGCACTCGAACAAGTAAATCTAATACCCCATCCAACGTTACATTATCTGTTCCCCCGACCAAAATAACATCTGTCCCAGACTCGCAAATTTTTTCTAATGCTTCATCGGAAATGTCCTTCGCTGGATCTAGCTTGAACACATGTCTCCATTCTAAATAATCCATCTATGTTTACCACCTATCATTTTCTATCTATTCGTTTACAAGTATAGCTTATGATTCACGACAAAAAAATGAAAAAGACCGAGTAGAACTTCTACTCAGCCTTTTTTCTGACTATTCTTTTGGTGCTTGGAATGGTTTTTCATCTGGATACAAACGACCTAACATTTCATCATATGTATCATTCCCATAATCGAAGCAGCGACGCACGCGCGAAATAGTTGCAGTACTTGCCCCTGTTTCCTTTTTAATGGATTCGTAGGTTTTCTTTAATCGTAATAAATGTGCAACCTCAAAGCGTTGTGCCAACGATTGAATTTCACTAATCGTACATAAATCATCAAAAAACTTATAGCATTCCTCGATGTCCTTCAACTCTAACACTGCTTTAAATAATTGATCTGTTTGATGCCCCCGAATTTTTTCGATTTGCATACAATTTTCCTCCCTTTAAGGCTGCGTTTTCACCATTGCTTGTAACCCTGGCGAAGATGGTACGAAATGAACCCACGACTTTCCTGGTACAAGCTTTACAGGATCCCCTGTTTGCTCTACAGCCATTGGTATTCCATTAACATTAGCCCATTTGACTTCCCTCAAATAGCCATTTTGAAATACATACGCATTTCCACCAGACGTTAAATCAATTGCTTGGCGACCAATATCATCAATTGTTTGGTGATCCATTTCGAAAAATAGAACATTTGCTAATGACACTGTTTCGCCTGTTAACATATCTTTTGTGTCCACGCTAGCCGATTGTCGTTCATAGTGATTCGTTTGATGATTATACACATACGCGTTATGGAAATCTTCATTATTTCCGTAATAAATGTCAACTTGACTTGTTTCAATACCTATTTTACCACGTTCATCTGGTTCATAAAAAGCCTGAAGTACTTTTTCACTGTAATTCATTGAAGCGCCTACCATTTCAGCACCTTTTAGAATGTTTTCTGATGTAATATAGGAATTGTGTGGTGCAACGCGGTCGTTAGAACGTTTAAACAGAATACCATCATAAGCCATACCGTTGATATTGTCGACGATACGATGATCAAGCATTGTTTTCGCCTCTGGACTATAGCCATGTGCTACATAAAAGGCATCAAATCCCTTGGCCATATCGATAAAATAAGAGCGTGCACTACGAACTGGTCCAATATTTTCAGGCAGTTCACTTTGGTATACTGCTAAAAAGCGTGTCACATTACCTTCTGCAAGCATTTCATAAATGATATCCGCCGCAGCTAAGCCTGATTGTGGACGTGCCGCTGGATGATTATTAATGGTTACGATAATTGGTCGCTGTGTAATTTCTTCTTGTATAGCCTCCCCAGTAAGTGGTGCAACAAATGCTGGTTGTTGCACAGGCTCCTCCACTACTGCTTCTTCCTCTACAATTGGTTCATCATCCTCTTTGACTTTTGGTGTATCCTTTGAACATCCCCCGATTACCAAAGCACTAAATGCAAAAGCAATCCATAATTTTTTCGATTTGAACACAAGCATATCTCTCCTTTGAACAATTACAATATTTGTAATTGTTTAAACAACTGAAACACTTTCATGAATTAGCGCATAACAGCAGGTAATAATAACTTATTCTTCATCACATCGAAAATTCCTTGTGGTGTTATACGAATATATGGTAAATGAGTAGATTGTAAAAATAATAATGTATAAATGGCATCTCCTAATTGATAGCCTCTATCTGCTAAAGCTTGTTTTAAAGCCTTTTCTTTCTCTGTTAAAGTGAATACATCTCCATCATATAAAAGTCCACCAATTGTTAATGGTATGTCCGCTATAACTTCTCCTTTTTCGACGAGAACAATACCACCATTCATTGCCTTCATTTCTTCGAAGGCTTTAATCATATCGTCTTTATTTTTTCCAATTAACAATATGTCACCCGTGTTGGAATAAGAGGATGCAAAGCCTTGGACATCCGTTGCAAATCCTTTAATCATTGTATTTACATGCCAGTTGCCTTTTCGGTTAATGAGCATTAAATAACACTCATCATGATTTGCCAATGGCCCTTCTTTCGTAATTAAAGAATTATAAGGCTTTGTAATCACATCATTAACTAATTGAATCCCAAACGGCATAGAAAACTGGAAATCCTGTGAATCTAATGAGAAATCTAAATCTAAAGCTGGGATGGCAGAATAATCAATTGTCGCCATTCTATGCACACGATCTCCATTACGCTTCAACCAGACACCCTTTGATAAAACACTTTCTGGAACAGGATGATATTCATCTTGTAAAATATTGAGTGAAGCAAAACGCCCTGTTGCGATAAAACCATGTAAATTAGACATGTTGTAATAACGTGCTACATTATAGGAAGCCATTTGATAAGCATCAATAGGAGATACCCCTGCATCTAAAGCTACTTGAATGCATTTATCCATCACACCATCCTCATGGAATGAAGGAGTTGAACCGTCTGTTGTTATCATTAAATGATCAAAGATTGGAAGCTCTTTTTCTACTATTCCTTTTAGTAGATGTGGTAAATCTGGTCGTATGGAAGAATGACGTAAAGTTACAGCATAGCCCTGCATAATACGACGCTCTACCTCTTCTACTGTCATTGCCTCATGATCACCATCAGCACCGAGCAGTTTCATTCGTGCCAATGTTCTTTCTGAAGCTCCAGGGAAATGACCTTCAATTTTTTTTCCCAGTCCCTTAGCCATTTGCATACGATAAAGCATTTGATCGTCGCCATGCAACAGCTTAGGCCAGCCTGTCAACTCTCCACCAAGTAAGACATCACTTCGCTCTAACCACTCTACTATAGAAGTATTAGAGAAAACCTCTTCTTCTTGCTCCAATTCAGTTTGTGAGTCAAAGCGAGTCCACCAATAAAAAGAAAAAGGTAGCTTTTTCAAACTCTCTAAAATTGAAAACGCTTTCTTATTTTCTAAATTTAAAACAAAGCTTAAATTATCCGAAATAAAAGTTGTTGTCCCAAGCTGACCACAAAAATCTGCAAATGACTGTGGATGATAAAGCTGGAATGGGTGTACATGTGGCTCAATATAGCCAGGTACGATTGTTTTTCCTGTACAATCCACCACTTCTGTTCCTTCTAATAAAGGAGGCATTCTGTCACCAGCATAGACAATGCGATCTCCCAAAATCCAAATGTTCCCTACTATGAATTGCTTTAACATACTATGCAAATAACGTGCATTCTTCAGAACGATATCTGGTGCCTTTTTCCCATCGATTACTGCTAATTGTTGACGTATTTTTGTTATTTTCCATACTGGATCCATGCTATTCGCTCCTTCCTAAATTACGTAATTTTTCATTGTGTAAATCCAACTTGAAATCACATACTACTACTGCATAATCGCATATTTTCATAAAAATTATGCTTTATGCAATCATCTTGTTTCAATCGTAACACAGCACTTTCATAAAGCAAAGTGCACCTCGCTTATTTTTTCCACAATGACTAAAGGAGGAAGTAATGATGATGCAGCAAGCAAATTTAAGCGAAAAGAACGCATTTTGTCGTTTTGCCATGGGGACAAGTTTAACCGCATTTGGTATCGCTAAAGTTTCTAGAAATCCTAATTGTACAAAAGGTCGATTAATGATTGCATTAGGTGCCATGAAAATGGCTGAGGGACTTTTTAAATATTGTCCAACGAAAGCAGTTTTAAGCTCCAATATGCAGAATGCCATGAACACCTCTATGCAAAGTATGTTCAGCGGGCAAAATTCTATGTCTACTGAACAAATCGATAAGCTCATGAAGGATTTTTCCTCTGCTATAGCTGGTAATTCTTCAGGTTCACAAGCTACTGCTTCAAAACAATCTAACACCAGCACTTCAACTCAAAATTCCTCAAATAGTAGCGATTCTTCAACGAATAAAGCTCAGAATCCTTCTTAGTCAAAGGAGCCGTCCCAATCTATTATTGAGACGGCTCTTACCTCTTACGTTTTGAAACAACAAGAGGTTTCAAAAGACGATAAAAAATATTTAGTGAAAATAATAATTACTTAAACGTACGCCAGCCAATATCTTTACGGAAGAAAAAGTGATCCCATGTTTCCGTTGCAATACCTTCATAAACCTTTTCCTGTGCTTCTTGTAAAGTAGCTGCTTTTGCACCAACTAACAGTACACGTCCTCCATTACCAACGAATTGACCGTCTACTAATTTTGTACCTGCATGGAAAACTGCATGTGATGTCGAAAGTGCCTCTAAATTCGGTAATACCTTACCTTTTTCAACGTCTCCTGGGTAACCCTCTGCTGCAATGACTACACCAAGCATTGCTTCTTCTGACCATTGTAAATCAAAAGGCTGTTCATCCATTAACGCCATCATAAATGCACCAAAATCTGAAACCATACGTGGCAATACAACTTGCGTTTCAGGATCACCAAAACGAGCATTAAACTCTATGACCTGAGGACCTTTATTCGTTAAAATTAACCCTGCGTATAAAATACCTGTAAAGGAAGCACCATCTGCCTCCATCCCTTTAACAGTTGGTTCTACAATAGTTTGAAATGCAATATCTACTACCTCTTGTGGGATTTGTGGTACTGGTGAATAAGCACCCATACCTCCTGTGTTTGGTCCTTTATCACCGTCATAAGCTCGTTTATGATCTTGTGCAATAACCATTGGATAAATTTGTCCTTTGTGCACAAAAGACATAAAGGAGAATTCTTCACCGTCTAAAAATTCCTCAACGACAACACGTGAAGAGGATTCACCAAAACGTTGGTTTCCAATCATATCCTCTACAGCTTCAATCGCTTCTTCCTCTGTCATTGCCACAACGACGCCCTTACCAGCCGCTAAACCATCAGCCTTAATGACAATAGGCGCCCCTTGTTCTTTAATATACGCTATTGCTTTTTCTGCTTCAGTAAATGTTTCATGTGCTGCTGTAGGAATATTGTATTTATTCATAATTTCTTTCGCATAGGATTTACTGCTTTCTATTTGAGCAGCAACTTTTGTAGGACCAAAAATACGTAAACCTCTAGCTGTAAAGAAATCGACAATGCCTTCAGCAAGCGGCTGTTCTGGGCCAACAAATGTTAATGCAATATCATTTTCCTTGGCAAATTGAGCGAGACCTGCGAAATCCATTGTATCAATAGCAACAACTTCTACTTCGCCTCGCATCCCATCATTTCCTGGCGCTACGAATACGTTGTTCACTGATGGAGAGATGCTAAATTGTTTAGCGATTGCATGCTCACGGCCACCGCTTCCGATTACTAATACATTCATTTTAGAGAATCCTCCTCTTTGTAAGTAAAACCGAGATGAACCAACATCTCGGTCTGTTTA
Source organism: Lysinibacillus sp. JK80 (assembly GCF_027557635.1). Taxonomy (NCBI): domain Bacteria; kingdom Bacillati; phylum Bacillota; class Bacilli; order Caryophanales; family Bacillaceae; genus Lysinibacillus; species Lysinibacillus sp. JK80. The sequence continues at coordinate 4,019,722 of NZ_CP058997.1, forward strand.
GATTTCTATATAATTCTACAATTAATGTTTAAAATGACGTACGCCTGTGAATACCATCGCAATGCCGTATTCATTTGCTTTATCAATGGAATCTTGATCTTTAATGGAACCACCTGGTTGAATAATTGCTGTAATTCCTGCAGCTGCTGCCGCCTCCACAGTATCGCTCATTGGGAAAAATGCATCCGATGCTAATGCAGCACCTTTCGCTTTTTCTCCAGCTTGTTCAAAGGCAATTTTAGCTGCACCTACACGATTCATTTGCCCTGCACCAACCCCAAGTGTCATTTGAGAATCTGTTACAACAATCGCATTGGATTTCACATGTTTGACAACAGACCAACCAAGTTGCAATGCTTCCCATTCTTGCTCTGTTGGTTCACGATCTGTCACCACTTTAATATCCGCATTGCCAAAGCCATAACGATCTGGCTCCTGTACAAGAAGGCCACCCTCAACTGATACTACATTGAATGAATCTTGTTTCGCTTGCTCGAAAGGAATTGTTAGTAAGCGGATATTTTTCTTTTTCGTTAAAATATCTAATGCTTCTTGTGAGAAAGCAGGTGCAATAATAATCTCTAGGAAAATATGACTTAGCTTCTCAGCAGTTGCTGCATCCACTTCCATATTTAATGCGATAATACCGCCAAAAATAGATGTTGGATCTGCTTCATATGCTTTATCGAATGCTGCCTCTAACGTGACACCAGTGCCAACACCACATGGATTCATATGTTTCACCGCTACAGCAGCTGGCATTTCAAATTCTTTTACAATTTGCAATGCTGCATTACCATCTTGAATATTATTGTAGGATAACTCTTTACCATGTAATTGTGTAGCATAAGCTAATGAAAAGTCAGAGCCAAGACGCTTTTGGTAGAAGGCCGCTTTTTGGTGAGGGTTTTCGCCATAGCGTAAATTTTGCTTTAATTCATATGTCATCGTTAAGCTCTCTGGGAACTCTTCTTCAGTCAGGTAGTTCGAAATATAAGAATCATAAGCGGCTGTGTGACGGAAAACTTTCGCAGCTAGTTTACGACGTGTTTCAATTGTTGTGGCACCGTCTGCTTTAAGTTCCTCTAATACTGTTGCATAGTCATTGCTGTCCACGATTACTGTTACATATTGATGGTTTTTTGCAGCAGAACGTAACATTGTTGGACCACCGATATCAATGTTTTCAATTGCATCATCCCAAGTTACATTAGGCTTTGAAATTGTTTCAACAAACGGATAGAGATTCACACAAACAATTTCAATTGGTTCAATTCCATGCTCATTCATCTGTGCTTGATGAGAGACATCATCAAACTTTCCTAATAGACCACCGTGAATCATTGGGTTTAAAGTTTTCACACGACCATCTAAAATTTCAGGAAACTTCGTTACTTCATCTACTGCTGTTACAGCTACCGCATTATCCTGTAACATTTTTTTTGTACCGCCAGTTGATAAAATTTCATAACCTAATGCTACTAATTCCTTTGCAAATTCTAAAATACCATCTTTATTGGAAACACTGATTAATGCACGTTTTGTCACAACAATATCCTCCTAATTTTTATCGTGCTGTCCACGACTGACTTGCTTCAATAGATTAATAGAGTTAGGTCTTACTTGTTGAGTAGGATTCTCGACCTAACTCCCTCTTCAGTTACTGTAATAATTGCTGTAATGCCTTTGTATATAATAAATGCTCTTGTTTGTGAATTTCAGCTTCTGTTGCCTCGCGATTTCCTTCAATGACAGGTACCGCTGCCTGAGCGATAATTGGTCCAGTATCCATTCCTTCATCAACAAAATGCACTGTTACACCTGTTATTTTCACACCATGATTAATGGCTTGTCCAATAGCGTCCTTTCCAGGAAAGGCAGGCAATAGGGACGGGTGAATATTAACAATTCGCTGTGGAAAGGCTGCCAATAATACGTCACTGATTAAACGCATATACCCAGCAAGCACAATCCATTTCACATCGCACTCATGTAAAGCTTCGATAATAGCTGTCTCATATGCTGACTTTGAGACAAACTCTTTTGGATTCAATGCTAACACTGGAATCCCAAAGTTTTCAGCACGTGTTACTACAAATGCTCCAGGCTTATCTGTGACCACTAGTGCGACCTTTGCATGGAGTTCACCACGTTCAATGGCCTCTTGAATGGCTTGAAAATTGCTACCGCTACCTGACGCGAACACGGCTATTTTTGTTGGTGCAGTCATTACACTAAACTCCCATCATGTGAGCCATTAAATACTACTCCGTCACCTTTAATAACACGTCCGATTGTATAAGCCTTTTCACCATTTGCTTCAACTGCATCGATTACTTTATCAGCTTCAGTTTCTGGCACAGCTATTACAAATCCAATACCCATGTTAAACACATTATATAAATCTTTATCTTCTAGCTGACCTTTCTCTTTTAGGAATTCAAAGATACGTAATACAGGCCAAGAACCTAAGTCGATTTCCGTTGCTAGTCCCTCTGGCATCATGCGTGGTAGATTTTCATAGAAACCGCCACCTGTAACATGTGCACAGCCATGTACATCTGCTGCCTTTAAAGCTGCTAGCACAGGTTTAGCATATAGCTTTGTTGGCACTAGAAGCGCCTCACCGATTGGGCCTAGATCTTCATAGCCTTCTACAATAGCATCCACAGCATATTGATGATCTGCAAAGACAATTTTACGCACTAAAGAATAACCGTTTGAATGTACACCACTTGATGCAATTCCAATAAGTACATCGCCTTCTACGATTTCTTCACCTGTCACGATAGCAGACTTTTCACACGCGCCTACTGCAAAGCCAGCTAGATCATATTCATCTTCTTCATAAAGACCAGGCATTTCCGCAGTTTCTCCACCTATTAGAGCCGCACCTGATTGCACACAGCCATCTGCAACACCTTTGACAATTTGTTCGATTTTTGCAGGCTCTGCTTTTCCAAGAGCTACGTAATCTAAAAAGTACAGCGGTTCTGCTCCTTGAGCAACAATATCATTTACACACATTGCTACACAGTCCACACCGATTGTATCGTGCTTGTCTACCATGAAGGCTAGCTTTAGCTTTGTTCCAACACCATCTGTCCCCGAAATAAGAACAGGTTCTTTAAGATTCAGTTCTGACAAGTCAAACATGCCACCAAAACCACCAAATGTCCCCATTACACCTAGACGGTTCGTACGTTCAACATGAGACTTCATTCGTTTTACGGCTTCATAGCCCGCTTCAATATTTACACCTGCTTGTTCATATGCCTTTGACACGCAGAGTTCCTCCTTATCATCCAAGTCGCCTAAGTTTCCTAGATAGAAATGACTGTAAGACACTAATTTGTTGCGATGTTGTTCTTAACGTAATAATTCTTTTTCATGTGGCAAAATCGTATCCGGAAAAATCTCTGTTGGATATTTGCCTGTAAAGCATGCAAGACAAAGTCCTCGGTTTTCATCTTCGTATGGTCGTGCAATTGTTTCTACCATCCCCTCAACAGAAAGGAATGTCAGAGAATCTGCACCAATTGCTTCACGAATTTCATCTACATTATGACTAGAAGCAATTAGTTCTTCATGCGTTGATGTATCAATGCCATAATAACAAGGGTTTGTCATCGGCGGTGATGAAATCACAACATGAACTTCCGCTGCACCAGCATCTTTTAGCATTTTGACAATGCGACGAGATGTTGTACCACGAACGATAGAATCATCAACCATTACTACTTTTTTTCCTTTTACGACTTGAACAACAGGTGAAAGTTTCATTTTCACACCACGTTCACGTAGCTCCTGTGTCGGCTGAATAAACGTACGACCAACATAACGGTTTTTAATAAGACCTAATTCATAAGGGATTCCACTTTCTTCTGCAAAACCAATCGCTGCGGAAATACTTGAATCAGGAACACCTGTTACAACATCTGCTTCAATATGCGCACACTCACGAGCAAGCTGTTTACCCATACGTTTTCGTGCCATATGAACGTTAATACCATCAATATCCGAATCAGGACGTGCTAAATAAACATATTCCATCGCACACATCGAACGTTTATCCATATCAGCAAAACGATCTGATTTTACGCCCTCATCATTAATAATGATTAATTCACCTGGTTCTACCGAACGAACGAATTCTGCACCAATTAAATCGAATGCACAAGTTTCAGAAGCTACCACCCAGCCATCTCCTAGCTTTCCAAGAGATAATGGACGTAAACCATGTGGATCACGTGCAACAAGCATTTCATCCTTTGTCATAATTAAGAAAGAATAGGCACCCTTTAAAAGAGATAGGGCATTTTTCACCTTCGCACGGAATGGTGAATGCGAACTTTTCTTAATAAGATGCGCCAACACTTCTGTATCAGAGCTAGAGTGGAAAATGCTACCTTGTCGCTCTAGATATTGCTTTAAATGTGTCGCATTGACTAAGTTACCGTTATGGGCAATTGAAAGGCTACCAGTTGAGGAGTGGAATAATAATGGCTGTACATTTTCAATACCGCCACCACCAGCAGTCGTATAACGAACATGCGCAATAGCTGCTTTGCCGTTCACTGCTTTTAATTTATCTTCGTTGAAAACATCATTAACTAGTCCTTCGCCTTTCACCGCGCGAAGATGCTGTCCGTCTGAAACGACAATTCCAGCGCCTTCTTGTCCACGGTGTTGAAGAGCATGAAGCCCGTAATAGCTAAGGTGTGCTGGATTTGGGTTACCCCAAATACCAAACACCCCACATTCTTCGTTTAAGCCTCTGAGTTCAGCAAGCATGGGATTGCTCCTTTCCAATTAGAACGGAATTCCTCCACTGTACCTTCTACAAGCACACCTTTGTCCCCGTTTATTTTCACAAGTGCATCGTTTGTTACGACACCAATTTTTTGAGCATCTTTCATGATTTCTACAAATGCTGCAGCATTTTCTTCTTTAACTGTGACAACAAAACGAGATTGACTCTCACTGAATAGCGCAGTTGTTGCAGAGCCTGTTAATGTTACATCCACACCAAGACCGTTAGCGCCAAATGTTGTTTCAGCAATCGCCACAGCTAGACCTCCCTCTGCTACATCATGCGCAGATTGAACAAGGCCTGCTTTAATCGCCTTTAATAAAGCTTGCTGACGTGTCGCTTCAACCTCTAAATCAATAGCTGGCGCTTTCCCTGAAATAACACCATTATTTAAAAGTTTTTGAAGCTCTGAACCGCCAAATTCTGTTTTTGTCTCACCAATAACAAAGACAAGATCTCCTGCTGCCTTTACATCCTGTGTCGTTACATGTGCTAAGTCTTCAATAAGACCAACCATACCAATTGTTGGCGTTGGATACACCGCTTCGCCTGAACGCTCATTATAAAGAGAAACGTTACCTCCGATTACTGGAGCATTTAATGCCGTACAAGCTGCCGAAATACCATCTGCAGATTTTTCAATTTGCCAGAAGATTTCTGGTTTCTCTGGATTACCAAAGTTTAAGCAGTCTGTAATCGCAAGTGGCGTGCCACCAGTTGCCACGATATTACGAGCTGCTTCGGCTACTGCGATAGCACCACCCACTTCTGGATCTAAATAGATATAACGTGAGTTACAGTCTGTTGTCATTGCCAACCCTTTATTTGTGCCACGTACTCGAATAACAGCAGCGTCAGAGCCTGGTTTAACAACTGTTGATGTACGTACCTGATAATCATATTGATCGTATACCCATTCTTTAGAAGCAATTGTCGGTGCTTTTAATAAAGCAATTAGTGTTTCTTTGTAATCAGTCACAGCAGGTTCAGTGTTTTCGATTGCTTGGAACTGAGCATAGTATGCAGGTTCTGCAGATGGTTTATGATAAACAGGTGCATCTTCTGCTAATGCGTCTGCAGGTACCTCTGCAACTACTTGTCCTTTGTGTAGCAGACGAAGCATTTTATCATCTGTAACGCGACCAATCGCTACTGCATCTAAATCGTATTTATCGAAAATCGCTTTAATTTCATCTTCGCGACCTTTTTTCACAACTAAAAGCATACGTTCTTGAGACTCAGACAACATCATTTCATACGCTGACATTCCTGTTTCACGCTGAGGCACTAAGTCTAAGTTCATTTCTACACCAGAACCAGCCTTTGAAGCCATTTCTGCTGAAGAAGAAGTAAGACCAGCTGCACCCATATCTTGAATACCAACTAGAGCATCCGATTTTACAACCTCTAAACAAGCTTCAAGTAAAAGCTTCTCCATAAATGGATCTCCAACTTGTACTGCTGGACGTTGGTTTTCTGATTCCTCAGTTAATTCCTCAGAGGCGAATGTTGCACCATGAATACCATCACGGCCTGTTTTCGCTCCAACATACATCACTGTATTACCTACACCAGCAGCAATGCCTCGTTGAATATCTTTATGATCAATTAAACCGACACACATAGCATTCACTAGAGGATTACCTTCATAGCAAGGATCAAATTGAATTTCGCCACCTACTGTTGGGATTCCGATACAGTTACCATATCCTGCGATTCCCGCTACTACTTCTTCAAATAGATATTTACCACGTGCTGACTTTAATTCACCAAAGCGTAATGAGTTTAACATAGCGATTGGACGTGCACCCATTGAGAAAACGTCACGGATAATACCACCGACACCCGTTGCAGCCCCTTGATAAGGTTCAATTGCAGATGGATGGTTATGCGATTCCATTTTAAACACTACTGCTTGTTCGTCACCAATATCAACAATACCTGCACCTTCACCTGGTCCTTGTAATACCTGTGGACCTTTAGTAGGGAATTTACGTAGTACTGGCTTTGAATTTTTGTACGAGCAGTGTTCAGACCACATTACTGAGAAAAGACCTGTCTCTGTCCAGTTAGGTAGACGTCCTAAAATACCTTCTACCATTGCAAATTCTTCGTCTGACATCCCCATTCCAGCGTATAGCTTCTCATCTTTAATCTGCTGTGCTGTTGGCTCAAACTTAGTTGTTGACATGATTTTCCCTCCACTGCTTCACGATTGATTTAAATACTGCTAGACCGTCTGCGCCGCCCACCAGTGCATCAACAGCTCGCTCTGGGTGTGGCATCATCCCTAATACATTGCCGCGCTCGTTTATAATCCCTGCGATATCTTCTAAAGAACCGTTTGGATTGTCACCTGAGTATGTGAATACGATTTGATTATTATCTTTTAGTGATTGTAAAGTTTCCTCGTCACAGTAGTAGTTACCTTCACCATGTGCGATTGGAATATTGATGATTTGACCTTGCTCATATTGATTTGTGAATAATGTATTGTTGTTTTCAACTTTAAGCTGCACTGTACGGCACATAAATTTTAAGTTTTTATTGCGCAATAAAGCTCCTGGCAATAAACCTGCTTCCGTTAGGATTTGGAAGCCATTACATACACCTAATACAGGTTTACCAGCATCTGCTGCCTTCTTAACTTCTGTCATAATATTAGATTGATTAGCCATTGCACCACAACGAAGATAATCTCCATAGGAGAATCCTCCAGGTACTAATACACCATCAAAACCACTTAGATCTGTTGCTGTATGCCATACATATTCTACTTCTTCACCTAGCTCGTCTTTAATCGCATGATACATATCGATGTCACAGTTTGACCCAGGGAATACGAGTACTGCGAATTTCATGATTAAATAGCCTCCTCGACTTCGTAACGGTAGTCTTCAATTACAACGTTCGTTAAAACCTTTTCACACATTTCTTTTACTAGAGTATCAATGTCACGTTCTGAATCTTTAATTGATAGTTCAAGATATTTACCGATACGTAAATCTTCTACTTCACCGTAGCCCATCTTAGCTAAAGAACCTTGTACTGCAGAGCCTTGAGGATCAAGAATACTCTCACGTAATGTTACATAGATTTTTACTTTTTTCATTGTTATTTGCCTCCGAGTCTAGAAAGTATAATAGTATAAACTTCAGTTAAATTACCAAGGTCACGACGAAAAACATCTTTGTCTAACTTTTGCTTCGTTGTTGCATCCCAAAGTCGGCATGTATCTGGTGAAATTTCATCTGCCAATAATACATGACCATCCATATCACGGCCGAACTCTAATTTAAAATCAATCAATGTCACATTGACATCTGCAAAGATCGGCTGTAGCACTTTGTTAACGGCTAATGCACCATCATAAATAGCTGTTACTTCAGTTGGTGTGGCAAGTTCAAGAACATCAATATGTTCTGTCGTAATAAGTGGGTCGCCTAAATCATCGTCTTTATAATAAAATTCAACGATTGGTCGTTTTAAAGGTGTCCCTTCTTCAAGACCTAGACGCTTTGCTAAACTTCCAGCAGCAATATTACGAACAACTACCTCAATCGGAATAATTTCTACTTTTTTTACAAGTTGTTGTGTATCGGATAATCGTTTTACGAAATGTGACGCAATTCCGTTAGCTTGTAATTTTTCGAAAATTAATGAAGTAATGCGATTATTTAAAATGCCCTTACCTTCAATTTCCTCTTTCTTTTCACCATTGAATGCTGTTGCACTATCCTTGTACTCAACAAGTAGCACATTTGGCTCCTCTGTTGTGAACAATTTTTTTGCTTTACCTTCATACAAAAGTTGACCTTTAGTCATTTCGTTTTCCCCCTGATATTATGAGATACGCTTGTAATAATGTTCAGAATTGAACCGTATCTCTACGATTCAACTCTGAAACTTTTACTGGTGGCTCTAACATTTATTATTAGATGGCTAAATAAATATTAGTTAAGTCCTAGTCGTTCAAAAATCATATCAACATGCTGTAAGTGGTAGTTGTAATCAAAACAATCATCCAACTCTTCTTTTGTTAAATAAGATGTGATTTTTTCACTTGCATCGACTAATGTACGGAACTGAACTTGCTCGTCCCAAGCCTGCATTGCTAAAGGTTGTACTGTATCATAAGCTTCTTCACGTACTAGTCCTTTATCAATCAATGCTAGTAAGATGCGTTGAGAATAAATAAGACCAAATGTACGATCCATATTACGTTTCATGTTCTCAGGGAATACTGTTAAGTTTTTCACAATATTACCGAAGCGATTTAGCATATAGTTAAGAGTAATTGTTGCATCCGGTAAAATAACACGCTCTGCAGATGAATGTGAAATATCACGCTCATGCCATAATGCTACATTTTCATAAGCAGTCACCATATAACCTCGCATTAAACGAGACATACCAACCATGTTTTCAGAACCGATTGGATTACGCTTATGTGGCATTGCAGATGATCCTTTTTGTCCTTTTGCAAAAGCTTCTTCCACTTCACGTGTTTCAGATTTCTGTAGTCCACGAATTTCTGTTGCGAATTTTTCAATTGAAGTAGCGATTAAAGCTAATGCACCTAAATACTGAGCATGGCGATCACGCTGTAAAGTTTGTGTGGAGATCGGTGATGCTGCAAGTCCTAATTTATCGCAAACATATTGCTCAACACGAGGATCGATATTGGCATATGTTCCAACAGCTCCAGACATTTTTCCTGTTTCAATTACTTTGGCAGCTGCTTCAAAACGTTCAAGGTTACGCTTCATTTCCTCATACCATAAACCAAGTTTCAAACCGAAAGTTGTTGGTTCAGCATGAACACCATGTGTGCGTCCCATCATAACTGTATGTTTATGTTCTTTTGCCTTAGTAGCAATAATATCAATGAAATTTACTATATCTTTTCGTAAAATATCATTTGCTTGTTTGATTAAATAAGAAAGTGCTGTATCTACTACGTCCGTAGAAGTTAAACCATAATGTACCCATTTGCGCTCTTCTCCAAGTGTTTCAGAAACAGCACGAGTAAAGGCTACAACGTCATGACGAGTTTCTTGTTCAATTTCTAATATACGATTCACATCAAATGAAGCATTTTCGCGAATTTTAGCAACATCCTCTTTAGGGATATCTCCTAACTCTGCCCATGCTTCACAAGCTAAAATTTCAACCTCTAGCCAAGCTTGGTATTTATTTTGTTCTGTCCAAATTGCGCCCATTTCGGGTCTTGTGTAACGTTCAATCATCGCGTATCTCCTTCTATTCTGACCAAATGCCAGAACTCTCGATTTGTTGTAGTGTAGCTTCTAAGTCTTTTGTCATAATCGTCACATGGCCCATTTTACGGTTGACCTTAGCTTCAGCTTTCCCATAAAGATGTATGGACCATTCAGGATATTTAGCAATTGAGTTACTGAGTGGCACGACATGCTGCCCTAATACATTGACCATAATGGATGGTGCCCATAGTTGTGGCTTACGTAACGGCCATCCACAAACAGCACGAATATGCTGATGGAATTGTGAAACATTACATGCTTCAATTGAATAGTGACCAGAATTATGAGGTCTTGGTGCTAATTCATTGATAACAATACTACCATCTTCTAATACAAACATTTCTACCGCTAGCGTTCCTACTAAATGTAAATAATCTGCAATTTTCAAAGCTTCTCGTTCTGCAGCTTGAGCTGTGCTTTCAGTTATGCGAGCAGGTACTATTGTCTCGTGAAGAATATGATGAACATGAATGTTCTCTCCAACTGGCTGACAATACGATTCACCATGACCATTTCTTTGAACAATGACCGATACTTCCTTTACGAAAGGAACAAATCCTTCTGCAATACATTGCGAATGCGTGAATAATTCTTTCGCTAAAGGCAAATCTTCAGTTGATTTTAAAAGCTGCTGTCCCTTGCCATCATAACCACCTCTTGCTGTTTTGACTATACAAGGATAACCAATCGAATCAATATTGGCTACTAATTCTTCATAAGTTTTTGCAACAATATATGGTGCTACTGGGCAACCAGCTTTCACAATAGCTTCTTTCTCTGTTATACGGTTTTGTGTAATACGTACCAACTCTGCTCCTTGAGGAACATAAGCCATTTGTGATAAACGCTTTAAGCCTTCATAATCAATATTTTCAAATTCATATGTGATAATATCACTTACTTCTGCAAGTTCTTCTAAAGCAGCTTCATCATCATATGGAGCTACAATGCGAATATCTGCTACCTGCCCACAAGGTGAGTCCATTGCTGGTTCAAGAACAGCCACTTTAAAACCTGACTCCTTTGCAGCAAGTGCCATCATTCGACCAAGTTGCCCTCCGCCTATAATGCCTATCGTTTGTCCAGGATAAATAATCTTCGTCACACTAAGTCACCTGTACTTTCTAATACTTGCTGCTTTGTTGCTTCACGTCTAGCATCTAATTTATTAGCAAGCTCCGCATCTGTTGTTGACAAAATTTGAGCTGCAAGTAACCCTGCATTAGTCGCTCCTGCTTTGCCAATCGCTACAGTAGCTACAGGTACGCCACCAGGCATTTGAACGATGGATAATAGTGAATCAAGTCCATTAAGTGCACGGGATTGAACTGGTACACCGATGACAGGTAATGTTGTTTTAGCTGCCACCATTCCTGGTAAATGTGCAGCACCGCCTGCTCCAGCAATAATTACTTGTATTCCTCGCTCGCGAGCTGCCTCTGCATATTCAAACATTAAATCAGGTGTACGATGTGCTGATACAACTTTCTTTTCGTACGGTACTTGTAATTCATCTAAAATATCACATGCATGTTTCATTGTTTCCCAGTCACTTGAACTACCCATAATGACACCGATTTTCGGATTCATAAATTGTCGCTCCTTTTAAACGATAGAAAAATGATCAATTATTTATTGTGCTAGCCTCTATTTTGAATAGCTACTGCAATTCTTATTTACAAAGAAAATCCCCAAATAAACTACTCTCTACCAGTACACGTGAAAGCAGTTTACTTGAGGATTATTCGGACAAGATCGTCTCCATGTACATAGCTGTACAAAGACCTTCTCACCTTACGCCAAAAGTGCTTTCCCGCATAGTCCAGCATTTACGGTGCCGGGTAGAGACACTAGAGCCAATCCTCTAGCATATATGTGGGATCTATTTGTTTTTCCTTCTCACATTTTAACAAGGGATTGTCTTATCGTCAATCCAAAAATGCGAACATTTTTTATTAGGTGAAAAAAAACGTTCGGTTTTTAGTCAAAATCATTCGATATCTTGAGCAGGTATACCTTTAAACTGAATTTTTTGGCGCAAATAAGCTGGCTCACCATCTACGATATGAAAAAGTGGCTCTTCTTTTCGTCCTATGACCATAAAGCCATCTTTCCGCATTCTTGCCAAGCAATCCTCGATTGACTCGTTTTCCTGTACCTCATACCAAATTTGCTTTTTTCCCAACTTTTTCTTCCTTTCATTTGTACATATTCATTCACAACCAATTTGTAATTCATTATACCTTTTGTTGCTTACAGAAGTATGTAAGAACTTAAATAAATAGAAAAAACTGCAGAATTCCTCTCCGCAGTTTTGATGAATGCTCATGGAACAAAAAATGCCTTTAAATAGATACAAAAAAATAATAGCAGTAGGAACAAATGAAGGACAACAAGAACCATACGATATCCTTTGATGCCAAATAGGGCACTGGTGATGCCTAAACCACCTAAAATAAACGGCATAAACATATTTACACGATAGAGAAATGTAAAAAAGTTTCCATACCATTTGGTTGAATCATAGCCAAACATAAAGAATATAAGTAGTAGACTTGAGATCGAAATCGCAGAAAAAATGTTCTGCCTCATTTTGATTCCTCCATTATTAAATCCAGAATGTATCTAGGCGAAAGAAATTTCCTTTAAATCCACTTGTAAATATTAAATATATTATAGCATTTTATGAATAGTTCACAAAATAAAAAAAAGCCATGGAATACATCCATGACTTTTTAATTGCCTAGCGACGTCCTACTCTCACAGGGGGAAGCCCCCAACTACCATCGGCGCTAAAGAGCTTAACTTCCGTGTTCGGTATGGGAACGGGTGTGACCTCTTTGCCATCATCACTAGACTATGGTCGACCTTCCATACACGGCGTATTGCTGTGTCTAGAAGCTCTCTTTTTTTGTTGAAAGATTTGTTCTTTCAAAACTGGATAAACGGCGCATTGATTGTTTCAAACGTTTTGGTTAAGTCCTCGATCTATTAGTATTCGTCAGCTCCATGTGTCACCACACTTCCACCTCGAACCTATCTACCTCATCGTCTTTGAGGGATCTTACTTACTTGCGTAATGGGAAATCTCATCTTGAGGGGGGCTTCATGCTTAGATGCTTTCAGCACTTATCCCGTCCACACATAGCTACCCAGCGATGCCTTTGGCAAGACAACTGGTACACCAGCGGTGTGTCCATCCCGGTCCTCTCGTACTAAGGACAGCTCCTCTCAAATTTCCTACGCCCACGACGGATAGGGACCGAACTGTCTCACGACGTTCTGAACCCAGCTCGCGTACCGCTTTAATGGGCGAACAGCCCAACCCTTGGGACCGACTACAGCCCCAGGATGCGATGAGCCGACATCGAGGTGCCAAACCTCCCCGTCGATGTGGACTCTTGGGGGAGATAAGCCTGTTATCCCCGGGGTAGCTTTTATCCGTTGAGCGATGGCCCTTCCATGCGGAACCACCGGATCACTAAGCCCGTCTTTCGACCCTGCTCGACTTGTAGGTCTCGCAGTCAAGCTCCCTTGTGCCTTTACACTCTACGAATGATTTCCAACCATTCTGAGGGAACCTTTGGGCGCCTCCGTTACCTTTTAGGAGGCGACCGCCCCAGTCAAACTGTCCGCCTGACACTGTCTCCTGCCCCGCTAAGGGGCATGGGTTAGAATTTCAATACAACCAGGGTAGTATCCCACCGACGCCTCCTTCGAAGCTGGCGCTCCGAGATCTCTGGCTCCTACCTATCCTGTACAAGTTGTACCAAAATTCAATATCAGGCTACAGTAAAGCTCCACGGGGTCTTTCCGTCCTGTCGCGGGTAACCTGCATCTTCACAGGTACTATAATTTCACCGAGTCTCTCGTTGAGACAGTGCCCAGATCGTTACGCCTTTCGTGCGGGTCGGAACTTACCCGACAAGGAATTTCGCTACCTTAGGACCGTTATAGTTACGGCCGCCGTTTACTGGGGCTTCAATTCGCAGCTTCGCTTGCGCTAACCACTCCTCTTAACCTTCCAGCACCGGGCAGGCGTCAGCCCCTATACGTCACCTTACGGTTTTGCAGAGACCTGTGTTTTTGCTAAACAGTCGCCTGGGCCTATTCACTGCGGCTCTCATGCGCTTGCACGCTCAAGAGCACCCCTTCTCCCGAAGTTACGGGGTCATTTTGCCGAGTTCCTTAACGAGAGTTCTCTCGCACACCTTAGGATTCTCTCCTCGACTACCTGTGTCGGTTTGCGGTACGGGCACCTCTCACCTCGATAGAGGCTTTTCTTGGCAGTGTGAAATCAGGAACTTCGTCCATACGGACTCGCCATCACAGCTCAACGTTACAGTGTGCGGATTTGCCTACACACACGCCTTACTGCTTGGACGCGCACAACCAACGGCGCGCTTACCCTATCCTACTGCGTCCCCCCATTTCTCAAACGGTGAGGAGGTGGTACAGGAATATCAACCTGTTGTCCATCGCCTACGCCTATCGGCCTCGGCTTAGGTCCCGACTAACCCTGAGCGGACGAGCCTTCCTCAGGAAACCTTAGTCATACGGTGGACGGGATTCTCACCCGTCTTTCGCTACTCATACCGGCATTCTCACTTCTAAGCGCTCCACCAGTCCTTCCGATCTGACTTCAACGCACTTAGAACGCTCTCCTACCACTGACATCGTAGATGTCAATCCACAGCTTCGGTGAATCGTTTAGCCCCGATACATTTTCGGCGCAGCGTCACTCGACCAGTGAGCTATTACGCACTCTTTAAATGATGGCTGCTTCTAAGCCAACATCCTGGTTGTCTGTGCAACGCCACATCCTTTTCCACTTAACGATTACTTTGGGACCTTAGCTGGTGGTCTGGGCTGTTTCCCTTTTGACTACGGATCTTATCACTCGCAGTCTGACTCCCGTGTATAAATATCTGGCATTCGGAGTTTGTCTGAATTCGGTAAACCGGGATGGCCCCCTAGTCCAAACAGTGCTCTACCTCCAGTATTCTCATCACGAGGCTAGCCCTAAAGCTATTTCGGAGAGAACCAGCTATCTCCAAGTTCGATTGGAATTTCTCCGCTACCCACACCTCATCCCCGCACTTTTCAACGTGCGTGGGTTCGGGCCTCCAGTAAGTGTTACCTCACCTTCACCCTGGACATGGGTAGATCACCTGGTTTCGGGTCTACGACCACGTACTATTTCGCCCTATTCAGACTCGCTTTCGCTGCGGCTCCGCCTTCTAAAGCTTAACCTTGCACGTAATCGTAACTCGCCGGTTCATTCTACAAAAGGCACGCTATCACCCATTAACGGGCTCTAACTACTTGTAGGCACACGGTTTCAGGATCTCTTTCACTCCCCTTCCGGGGTGCTTTTCACCTTTCCCTCACGGTACTGGTTCACTATCGGTCACTAGGTAGTATTTAGCCTTGGGAGATGGTCCTCCCGGATTCCGACGGAATTTCACGTGTTCCGCCGTACTCAGGATCCACTCAGGAGAGAACGAACTTTCGACTACAGGGCTTTTACCTGCTCTGGCGGACCTTTCCAAGTCGCTTCATCTAACTCGCTCTTTTGTAACTCCGTATAGAGTGTCCTACAACCCCAAGAGGCAAGCCTCTTGGTTTGGGCTCTTCCCGTTTCGCTCGCCGCTACTCAGGGAATCGATTTTTCTTTCTCTTCCTCCAGGTACTTAGATGTTTCAGTTCCCTGGGTCTGCCTTCAAGACGCTATGTATTCACGTCAAGATACTACGCGATTAAACGTAGTGGGTTCCCCCATTCGGAAATCTCCGGATCAAAGCTCACTTACAGCTCCCCGAAGCATATCGGTGTTAGTGCCGTCCTTCTTCGGCTCCTAGTGCCAAGGCATTCGCCGTGCGCCCTTAATAACTTAACCAAGTTATTAAGCCTATAAAAAACTTAAAAAATAAATGTGTTTGTTACAATTTCAATGTCGTTTTATCCAGTTTTCAAAGAACAAGTTTTGAAGTGTTTCATTCAGAAGAATGAACCTTCAAAACTGAACGCAAAACGTAATCTTACAAACCCAAGGTTTGTATTCCGAAATAATCCTTAGAAAGGAGGTGATCCAGCCGCACCTTCCGATACGGCTACCTTGTTACGACTTCACCCCAATCATCTATCCCACCTTCGGCGGCTGGCTCCAAAAGGTTACCTCACCGACTTCGGGTGTTACAAACTCTCGTGGTGTGACGGGCGGTGTGTACAAGGCCCGGGAACGTATTCACCGCGGCATGCTGATCCGCGATTACTAGCGATTCCGGCTTCATGTAGGCGAGTTGCAGCCTACAATCCGAACTGAGAACGACTTTATCGGATTAGCTCCCTCTCGCGAGTTGGCAACCGTTTGTATCGTCCATTGTAGCACGTGTGTAGCCCAGGTCATAAGGGGCATGATGATTTGACGTCATCCCCACCTTCCTCCGGTTTGTCACCGGCAGTCACCTTAGAGTGCCCAACTAAATGATGGCAACTAAGATCAAGGGTTGCGCTCGTTGCGGGACTTAACCCAACATCTCACGACACGAGCTGACGACAACCATGCACCACCTGTCACCGTTGCCCCCGAAGGGGAAACTATATCTCTACAGTGGTCAACGGGATGTCAAGACCTGGTAAGGTTCTTCGCGTTGCTTCGAATTAAACCACATGCTCCACCGCTTGTGCGGGCCCCCGTCAATTCCTTTGAGTTTCAGTCTTGCGACCGTACTCCCCAGGCGGAGTGCTTAATGCGTTAGCTGCAGCACTAAGGGGCGGAAACCCCCTAACACTTAGCACTCATCGTTTACGGCGTGGACTACCAGGGTATCTAATCCTGTTTGCTCCCCACGCTTTCGCGCCTCAGCGTCAGTTACAGACCAGAAAGTCGCCTTCGCCACTGGTGTTCCTCCAAATCTCTACGCATTTCACCGCTACACTTGGAATTCCACTTTCCTCTTCTGCACTCAAGTCCCCCAGTTTCCAATGACCCTCCACGGTTGAGCCGTGGGCTTTCACATCAGACTTAAAGGACCGCCTGCGCGCGCTTTACGCCCAATAATTCCGGACAACGCTTGCCACCTACGTATTACCGCGGCTGCTGGCACGTAGTTAGCCGTGGCTTTCTAATAAGGTACCGTCAAGGTACAGCCAGTTACTACTGTACTTGTTCTTCCCTTACAACAGAGTTTTACGATCCGAAAACCTTCTTCACTCACGCGGCGTTGCTCCATCAGGCTTTCGCCCATTGTGGAAGATTCCCTACTGCTGCCTCCCGTAGGAGTCTGGGCCGTGTCTCAGTCCCAGTGTGGCCGATCACCCTCTCAGGTCGGCTACGCATCGTCGCCTTGGTGAGCCGTTACCTCACCAACTAGCTAATGCGCCGCGGGCCCATCCTATAGCGACAGCCGAAACCGTCTTTCAGTCTTTCACCATGAAGTAAAAGAGATTATTCGGTATTAGCCCCGGTTTCCCGGAGTTATCCCAAACTATAGGGTAGGTTGCCCACGTGTTACTCACCCGTCCGCCGCTAACGTCAAAGGAGCAAGCTCCTTTTCTGTTCGCTCGACTTGCATGTATTAGGCACGCCGCCAGCGTTCGTCCTGAGCCAGGATCAAACTCTCCATAAAAAGAAATTTGATTAGCTCAAATTGTTTTGCTAGCATCATGTTTGATGTCCAAAATTGTGTTTCGTTCACTAATAAAACTAGCTACTTAAAACTTTATTGATTACGTTTTGCTTGTTCAGTTTTCAAGGTTCATTTACTAGTTACAGTAAGTAACTTTTTATAATTTAACATAATGTTAAGTCGTTGTCAACTGTTTATGTTAATATTTTTTAAGTTGTTCGTTTATTTCGTAACAACGTGTTTAAATATATCATCATAAATTTAAGTTTGCAAGTGTTTCATTAAAGTAAAACTATTCGCATTATTTAAAACCGAGTTTCTTCTATATAAATGTAAAAATAATAACTTCTTTTATTTTGGATCAACTCAATAAAAACACCTTTAATTGTTAGCAACTTACTAACAATTAAAGGTGTCTGTTTAACTAACGTACCCAAATAAAGTATGCAAGGAAAACAAAGAATAGACCATACATCATTGGGTGAATTTCTTTTTTACGACCTGCTAATAACATTGTAATTGGGTAGAATACAAAGCCGATTGCAATACCAGTAGCAATTGAATAACCAAGTGGCATCATTAATACTGTAAAGAATGCAGGTACTGCTATTTCGAATTTGTCCCAATCAATTAAGCGTAAGGACGATACCATTAGTACCCCTACGATTACTAAAGCTGGAGCAGTAACTGCTGGTGTTACCACTGCAAGTAATGGTGAGAAGAATAATGCAACTAAGAACAGTACTGCTGTTACGACTGCTGAAAATCCTGAACGAGCGCCTGCAGCAACTCCAGAAGTTGACTCTACGTACGCTGTTGTTGTTGACGTACCAAATAAAGAACCGATAGTTGTTGCTAGTGCATCTGCCATTAAGGCACGTCCTGCACGCGGTAATTTATTATCTTTTACTAAACCTGCTTGTGTCGCTACAGCCATTAAAGTACCAGCTGTATCAAAGAAATCAACAAACAAGAATGTTAACACTACTACTAAAAACTTCACGTTAAATAATGTACCGAAGTCACCAAGTGGTTCTAGTGCTACCATGAATGTAGAATCTACACTTGGAATAGCTGATACAACGGCTGTCGGAGGATCAATGATACCTGTGATCATCCCAATAACTGCAGTAATCACCATCCCTAAGAAAATACCGATACTGCGCAATTTAATAATAAGAATAACTGAAAGAATAATTCCGAATACCGCTAATAATGTAGCGCCTGTGAAACTTCCTAAAGTGACTAAAGTAGCTGGGCTATCGACAATGATCCCTGCTCCTTGTAAACCAACAAAAGTTATAAATAAACCAATACCTGCAGAAACTGCATATTTAAGTTGTACTGGTATAGCATTAATAACAGTTTCGCGGATACCAGTTAAAGATAAAATAATAAAGATAATCCCTGAGAAGAACACGCCTGTTAAACCAGTTTGCCACGGAATACCGTATGCTCCGACTACAGTAAATGCAAAGAATGCATTTAACCCCATCCCAGGAGCAAGTGAAATCGGGAACTTAGCGAAAATCCCCATAATCAAAGAACCGACTGCTGCTGCTAATGCTGTTGCTACGAAAACAGCACCTTTATCCATTCCTGCATTTTCTAGAATACCTGGGTTAACAGCTAGAATATATGCCATTGCAAGGAAGGTTGTAATACCGCCTATTATTTCGCGGCGATAATTAGTTCCTAATTCATCGAACATGAAATATTTTTTCATTATCAAAAAATCCTCCGTGTGGTCGTCTTCAATATCGAAAACAAAAAAGACACGCTGACTACTCTACTAGTCGCATGTCTACGATATATTTCATCACAATTAGTGTGTGAAACAAATTAGTGTTTATACATTTATGTATAAACCTATATCGTAGTCAAGTTATTTACGGTAACTTGGTAGAAACTCACGGGCCTTATCCCCGACATTATACGACGACGTATTTAATTTACATTCGTAATATATCATTTCGTTTTTTAGATTTCAACCCTATTTCCGAACATTTTTCTAAAAAGAAATGCGAAAGTTCGTGTAAAATTCTTATTTAATGTTCAGGTTCTATTAAATGTATTACTAAAGAGGCTTTGTACTGAACATTTCAGCAATTAGTTTAAAGAAAAAATCCCCTAGAAATTCTAGAGGATCCTTCTTTTGAACGTATGTTTTAACTCATCACTTTACTTTGCAAGACTTGAATTCTTTTTTCTAATTTTTCTTTCCAATCTTCTGCTAATGCATCTACTGCTTGTATTTGTTTCATAGCGATTGCATCATTGTTTTTGAAGTACACTTCATTGCAATACAAAACAGAGATACGTGCAGGATGCTTTTCTACAAGCTCAATTGTTGAATCTGCACAGATTGTCCCTTCTTCAAGTACACGCGCAAGGAAACCCGTATAGCCTGTTTCGATTAAACGTTTGAGTAATGTGTTTGCCTCGGTATATCTATCAATCGTACTACATGGAATACGTCCCTGTGTAATTTGAATGACAGCATCTCCAATTTTATAAATATCACCAATACACACATCTGCTTCTAACATATTTGTTACGGTTAAATTTTCGCCAAATGCAGCAACGGGTAACGTTTTTCCAAGTTCCTGTTCCCATTGTATGTAATGCTCCGCAGGATATAAACAAACTGCTCGATCAGGGCCACCGTGATGTTTTTTATCTGCCACATCATCCCCTTCAAAGCCTTGAGAGGACAAATAAACTTCTTGCACTCGTTGCTTTTCAATCCCTGTAATCATTGAACGTCCTTTACTATCAACCAATTCTTTTGGCATCCCAACCGTTAATGTATGAATCATTGGTTTATTTTTCTCCATTTAAATCCCCCCTAATCTGAATAGTATAATTTCTTGTGCATTCATTTAGTTTACTACATACAACACTTTACCAGCAATTTTTGCAGTTGAGATACTTCATTAAGCCATAAATTCAAAGGAAATAAATCAAAAAAGCCCTAAAAACCTCTCAGGGCTTTTAGGGCTTTTGCTATTATTCCCACTCAATCGTTGCTGGTGGCTTAGATGTAATATCATACAGCACGCGGTTCACGTGTTTTACTTCGTTTACAAGACGGACGGAGATTTTCTCTAGTACATCCCAAGGAATACGTGCCCAGTCAGAAGTCATACCGTCGATAGATGTAACGGCACGGATACCGATTGCATAGTCATACGTACGAGCATCGCCCATTACACCTACTGAACGGATATCAGGTAATACCGTAAAATATTGCCAAATGTCACGATCAAGTCCAGCTTTTGCGATTTCTTCACGTAGAATGAAATCAGATTCGCGAACGATTTCTAATTTTTCTTCTGTTACTTCACCAAGCACACGGATACCTAATCCAGGACCTGGGAACGGTTGACGCCAAACGATTTTTTCGTCTAGTCCAAGCTCTAAGCCTAGCGCACGTACTTCATCTTTAAATAAAGTTTTCAGTGGCTCAATTAGTTGGAATTGCATATCTTCAGGAAGACCACCAACATTATGGTGTGATTTGATTGTTTGTGCAGTTGAAGTACCAGATTCAATAATATCTGTGTAAAGAGTTCCTTGTGCTAAGAAATCCATACCTTCAAGCTTAGATGCCTCTTCATCAAACACATAAATGAATTCATTACCGATAATTTTACGTTTTTTCTCTGGATCAGAAACCCCAGCAAGTTTGTCCATGAATCGTTTACGTGCATCAATTTTAATAAGATTCATGTCAAAGTCTTCTGTGAATGTTTTCATTACTTGTTCAACTTCGCCTTTACGGTTTAAGTTGTGGTCTACGAACATACAAGTTAATTGATCGCCTATTGCTTTATGGATTAACACCGCTACCACTGATGAGTCTACACCACCAGAAAGTGCACATAATACTTTTTTATCGCCAACGATTTCACGAATTTTTGCAATTTCAAGCTCAATGAAGTTTGCCATTGACCAATCGCCTTTCGCTTCACAGATGTCGAATACGAATTGACGTAATAGATCATTACCATATACAGAGTGACGTACTTCTGGATGGAATTGTACAGCATATAGTTTACGTTCAACGTTTGCCATTGCAGCAATCGGACAAGATGCACTAGTTGCGATGACTTCAAATCCAGCTGGAACTTCTGTTACATGGTCACCATGGCTCATCCAAACGATTTGTTCTGTAGGTAATTCACCAAATAATTTGTTTGGTGTTGTTACTTGAATTTCGGCTTTACCATACTCGCGTGTTTCAGCACCTTCAACTTTACCGCCGTTTGTATGGGCCATTAATTGCATACCATAGCAAATACCTAAAATCGGTAAACCTAATTCGAAGATAGCTGGATCCACATGAAAAGCATTTTCATCATAAACAGAGTTTGGACCACCTGAGAAAATAATACCTGTTGCGTTCATATCTTTAATTTCTTCTGCAGTTACCGTATGTGGATGTAATTCACTGAAAACACCAAATTCACGAATACGACGTGTAATTAATTGGTTAAATTGGCTACCGAAGTCTAGTACAACGATTTTTTCTTGCTCTTTTAATAAAGGGCTAGCTGTCAAAATTTCCACCTCTTCTATTATTTTTAAAGGATTTTTCATGTGTTCAAAGAAAAACGCGAAGAAAGTAAAAAAACTTTCTACGCGTTCATAAGCTCTAGAATATTGATAAAGGCGAATGCGTAGCAAAGTAAAGTGATTTACTATACTTTTCACCTAACGAAAACATCCGCCTTCATAGAGAAATCATTTAAGGTGATTTCGTAGAAACATCCGAACCCTATTATCGAACTTATATGAAAGCAATCCTTGCATTTAATTTTTTTCATTTTACTCTTTGTCTACGTTAAAATCAACTGATAGTGCGATTGATTAAATATTCCCAACTTTCTTTCAGCTTCACAAAATCAACATCTTCTTTGTCTTTCCCATAAATATGTTGCTCGTAGACTACCGTCAGCTTTTGCATTTCATCTGTTTCTAATGCTGAATCTACACGCTCTGCGAATGCACTTAACGTTTCTCCATCTTTTCTGCGCAAACCAATACGAGATAATTGCTTCAGTAAAACATGGTAGGAAGAATCGAAATTTGACCAATCCGCTACTTTTTTACGGTATGCTCGAACATGCATCTTAGGAATCCACGTTTTACGCTGTAAGAATAAAGAAATACCTGTGATTATTAATAATACAACAATTATCACCCAAACATAGGCAAACTTTTTCATCCATAACCACATTGCATCAAAGCTAAATGTTGATTTTGTCTGTTCCTTCTCGGTTACCTGTTCTTGCGGTTGTGGCTGCTCGGGTTTTCGTTCTGGCTGCGCCACTTCCTCCTCATCAGACGCATCTAACGGAATATCATAATCGATGTTAACATTCCCAGAAAAGCCGATTGTAGGCTCAAACTCCATCCATCCCGTTCCAGGTATAAAAGCTTCTACCCATGAGTGCGCATTGTCATTCGTGATGCGATATTCGCGTAATCCATCTGACACAGGTCCTGCAGTCCCAGGTGCAAAGCCTTTCACCCATCTAGCTGGGATTCCTACTGAGCGTAAAAGTACCACCATTGAAGTGGAGAAATTATCACAATACCCAACTTTTGTATCGAACAAAAATTGATCGACATAATCCTGATTTTCACCAGGAATGGCAGCTTGCGTTTTATCGTACTTAAAACCATTTGTTCTAAAATAACTTTCTACAGCCTTAATTTGTTCATAAACCGTATCTTTCTTTTGCGTTATTTCAGACGCTAAGTCCCTTACACGCTGAGGAAGTTGGTTAGGTAACTGCAAAAATCGATCAAAGGAAGAATCCATTGTTTCAAGTGTTGCTGGATATGACAATTGGAGCTGCTCCATACTATAAACAGGCTCACTATAAGACAATGAATAGTTTGATAATGATTTCGATTCCCCTACCTGTTGTTCTATATTCATTCTTTCAGTCTGCTCATCTTGAATAAATAAAGTGGAATCTTGAGCCGAAACAGAAAGCATACCATATGTTTGAATTAAAAATGGCATTGGAACAGCAATATCTAATTGAATCTGACGTTCACTTTCGGGCGGCCCTACTTGTAAAGAAGTCAGAATAGGTGTATTTGACTCATAAACATTTTTCCCAAAGTTCCCCTCTGAAACAATCCAACCTTTTGACGTATACGTATCTTTTGTTTCAATACGCCAATAATGACGATCACGGGAAGAGGCAGTGAATATTAAAGTATTATCTCCTTGGAACGGACCACCTAACTGACTATCATCCTGGCTATAACCAACTGATTTTTGACCATTTCCATTTCCGTCTTGTCCAGTAACCCCTTGGATAAACGGCACCGGATCTGCCCATGTTGGCCCAGTCTTTGGTAAAAAGTATGCTACAGAACTAACGAGTAATACAGATACTAGCATGGGAATAACAATTTTCCATTTTTCCATTACCGTACTTGTAGTTTCTACTTGAAGCCATAGGCGCTTGACAAAAAGAACACCTGTCATGATTAATCCTAAAACAACAACTTTTACAATTGCCGCTTTACCATCATAGTCACTAAATGTATCCAAAGTAGCAATAAAGAATACGGTCATGGCAAAGAAGTAGAATATATTTTTTCGCACCGAAACCCAATGGTGAATTAAATAGACCAGCATCCAAATCAATACAAGAAATAACACTGTTCTGAAAACATCTGAAACCTGTCCAAAGTCACCTGTTAAAATCGTGGCCATGTTCCCTCTCCATTCGGCCAATAAAAAAGGCAATGTATCACCAGATAATACAGGACTAGGGCTATAGATAAAAACGACAAACCAGGTAATATAACCAAACTTCACTAATCCTGATAGTAAAGGATGTACGCGGAAAAGACTTAGCGCTAAAGACATACCGATAAACACTAAGAAAAAATGCATCCCACCTGTATTCGTTAATTGCATAATGGGAATAAGCCATTCACGCAAAATGAAAAATACAATAACATAAGCTATGGCTAATTCTAAAAATTCTCCTAATGATTGCTTCACGGTCTTATCACCTCCGTGAATAAATGATAGAAATCTGCTGGATTTACATAAATAACTTGTATATGTTTATACCGCATCGCAAGCTCAGATTGCACTGGTGGCTGCTTTGCCACTACAAAACAAATACAGCTTTTCACTATATTCGCAAGAGTATGTAGGGATTCATCTGAAACATCACTTGTCACATAAAGCAGTGTTGCAATTTGCTTAAAGGCTTGTTGGTCATGAAATCGAAACTTGACATTCTCTGTAGGTTTTATCGCAGCTAAATGATACATGACTTGATCTAAATGCTTGTCACCCTGTATAGCTGGGAATACTTTCGTCATTGCTCCAGCAGAAATAAATGTTAAATCTCCTCGTTCCTGAACGATCATTTGTAGCATTGAAGCTACTAACTCCACTTTTTCTTCAAACATCGAGGATTTTGTAGCGTCTAGCACTAACATTAGTTCAGATGATTGTCGATCCTCAAATTCCTTAGACTGTAACTTTTGTGTACGTGCAAATGATTTCCAATGAATCCATGAAAAACGATCTCCTGGAACGTACTCTCTTAATCCAACAGCCATCGATGTGTCCTTCACAATAGAGTATGGTGACATCATCGGGCCAACATCATATTTTGTTTGAAGCGCAGCATATTTCATCTTTTGTACTCTTGGGTAAACTAAAATAGTTTGGTCCTTTTCTGCTACGACAACCTTTTTAGCCCAGCCAAAAAAATCATAGAAAACAATTGTAACACCTAGGTAGCGATGTTCACCACGTGGCATATTTTCCAATTCATATTGCCAGCTAAAGGTCTTTTTAAATCCAACGAACTTAATGGCATTCGCATTTTGTATTTTAGCTTGCACTAATCCCTCACTATCCACAAGTTCCTCCATTACGATATAGGCAAATGGAAAACGTGTTTTACGTTCTATCGTAATAAGCACCTTCGCTGATTGACCTCGTTCTATATGAATCGGATCAATCTTGCGTTCGATTAGTAAAATATCTTCTCTAACGACAAAGAAAATGAATGCATATACTAAAAATGGGCTAACCGTAAAAAATACAAACCAGCTCACAAACCCACCTTGGAACATTGCATAACAAAATGTTACGATCATCAAGAAAGCGATTAATAGGAAATGTTTACTTTTTTCTACAAAAGCTTTCCATTGCCTCATTGTTCTGCAAACCTCTTTGTCGGAACTGGTGTTTTAGCAATGATCCGCTGGATAATTTCGTCTGCTGTCACGTTATCATAGCGTGCATCTGGTTTTAAAACTAAACGATGGTTAAAAACAAATGGCACTAAATATTGAACATCATCAGGGGTAACATAGCTTCGTCCTTTTAAAAATGCGTAAGCTTGAGAAGCTTTCATTAGCGCTATTGTGGCACGTGGACTCACACCTAAATAGACATAATTATTTTCTCTTGTTAGGGTAGCAAGCTCCACCATATAATTTTTAACAGAATCTTCTACATACACACCTTGAACAAGTTCCTGTAATTCGATTAATTGCGCTACCGATAATACTGCTTCGATTTTTTCAATGGCTTTACCATTCTCAGCTCTTCGTAAAATTTCAACCTCTTGCCCCCTAGATGGATAGCCCATTTTTATCTTTAAGAGAAATCGATCTAGTTGTGCTTCAGGTAAAGGATAGGTACCTTCATGTTCAATCGGATTTTGTGTAGCCATCACAAAAAATGGCTGATTGATCATCAGCGTTTTCCCATCAATTGTAACAGAAGCCTCTTCCATCCCCTCTAACAACGCTGATTGAGTTTTCGGAGACGTTCGGTTAATTTCATCGGCTAATACAACATCCCCCATGATTGGTCCTGGACGAAATTCAAACTCCATTGTCTTGGGATTATAAATAGAAATACCGACTACATCTGATGGCAATAGATCTGGTGTAAATTGAATACGCTTAAATTGTGCATCAAACGATTTTGCAAGTGCTCGCACCATCATTGTCTTTCCTACTCCAGGTACATCCTCCAATAAAACGTGTCCCCTTGCTAATAATGCGACAATACTGAGCTCAGCAACTTCTCTTTTACCAATCATTACTTTTTCTATATTTTCTAAAACATTCTGTATTTGAGCATTCATTAATCGAAAAGCCTCCCATTCCATCAAGCAATTGTGTGAATTGCAAGCAAACTTAATCTAAGCATAGCGAAATCTGTCTTGTAAAACAATTATCTGAAACTTCTACTTCCTACGAACATTCATAAAAAAGGCTTGTTTGATAACATCCAAACAAGCCTAATCCTTATTATATAACGTCATTAACCATTAGAATGTTACAAATTCAATCTTTTTAACCATATTTCTTCTAAAGATGTAGAATTTTCTTGCAAGAAAATTTCAGATATCGCCCCAGAAATGATAATTTCACCTTCATGTAAAACTAATACATCATCTGCTATTTCTTCAGCAAAAGATAGCAAATGAGTAGAGAAGATAACGGTATTGCCTTTTTTCTTCTCCTCCAGCATCATGTTTTTCAACTGTGCTATCCAAAAGGGATCTAGACCATTCGTTGGCTCATCTAAAATTAACAATGACCCGCTACCAAGTAAGCTCTGGGCTAAGTTTAGCCGTTGGAGCATCCCTTTGGAAAAGTGTTTAGCTCTTTGCTTCCGAACATCCCACAAGGAAACACGCTTCAGTACATTCTCTTGCTCATATTTATCTACTTGTTTTAAAGATGCCAACAGCTCTAATATTTCAGCTGCAGTTAGCATAGTTGGAAAGTTTACATCATCAGGCATAAAACGGATTGTTTGTGGTTGATGCCATATTATTTCACCAGATTGCTGTTTCTCTTGACCCGTTAACAAACGAATCAAAGTACTCTTTCCAGCCCCGTTTCCTCCAACCAATGCAAGAATTCGACCAGCTTGCAGCTGAAAGGAGGCTTCTTTTAATCCTCTATCATTTTCATAAACCTTAGCTACATTTTTTCCCTCTAACAGAATCATCGCCGCTCCCCCTCCTTTAACAGCTTCGTAGCAAGCATTAACGGTAGTACAATCCAGAGTATTGTTATTATTCCATACACCACCTGACCAAGCGGTGATAAGTAAAACCTCGTTACATCATAAAAGGCTGGACCCAGCACACTAGCTTGATTACTAAATATAAAATAGCCGAAGCGCAGCCATTCTACTGGATTAATATGTATCGTTATGATGATGAGCTTTTGTAAAAGATGCCCTGAAACAACTGCACCTATCGCCATTAAAGCATAAGAAATGAGCAATAAAAGAAAGGACCATACTACAAGTGATAATGCAAGTGCAAATAATCTTGTTTTTGCAAATACCCCTAGCAAGATTCCTAAAGACACAAAGATAATAATACATAATAGCGTAAGAATAACTAAAACAATTGGTAACCGTACCCCACCTAGTAACCCACCTACGGTTAATACAAAACCAAATGCCACTACTATTACTAATAAAAACGCAAGTACCGTAGCTACATATTTGCCTGTAATATATTGCTTCCGCTTCATAGGGTATGTTTTTAATAACGATAACCAACCTGATTCTATATCACCAGCTATACTCATACTACCAATGGTGAGGATAAATAGCGGCAGCAGAAATAATAACACACTTAAAAATGATGCAGTTTGACGTGTAAAGCCTTCAATATCTGGTAAAGCCATTTGTTGAATGACGACTATGGCAACGAAAACAAACGTAAACAGAAAGGCTACTAATTGCATCCATCGACTTCTTAAAATCTGCTTCAGCTCTATTTTTACAAACATCACTCATGAATCCCCCAATTCAATGTCAGCAAATCACGATAGGCAAATAGTTGACCTTCTTCTTCATCATTCATCCATTCTTTGGCTTCGTCTTTTGTAGCAAATGCAATAACACCATAGTTCATCGGCGTCCAATAATTTTTGTTGTACACATAAATCGCTTTATAAACGTCAATCCATTCATTCGTTGCTTTATTTTTAATATAGGCTGCTCCCACTTCACCATCGCCATTTAGCTCAATGTAATCCATTAAGCATCCAATATCATCAAAAGTCTCATAGTCTCCATTTTTCAAAACAATTTGCCCTGCGTATTCATTATGAACAATACTCATATTACAAACTTTACAAACATCTGTTTCACTATTGATTTCACGTGGATGGTATGCTTTTTCACCACAGCCTCCTAAAATAACGCCACATATAATTACTATCATTATCCATCTAGTCACACTCGTATCCCCCTTTTCCAAAGCCATAAACTTCCCATAAACACGATAAAACCAATCACTAATTGTAAGATATTTAATGAAAACTCTATCTCTTTCATATTGCTCAGTAATTTTGGTTCATTATCTACCAGTAGATTTCGTTCTGTTTTATTAATCTGTTGATCTAGTGACGTCAGGATAACAACGCTTGGTGATGCCACAAAAAATTGATAAACTGGTTGTCTCACCATCCATTGTCCAAAACTCGACACAGCCACATATGGAATATCTCCAAAACCATCACCTGTAACATCTAGCCCTGTATAATCATCATAAAAATTATGAATTAAACGTAATCCTCGATTGTCTGACCTTGCTGTTAATATATTGCCTGTAAACTGATTATTCATAATGATTGAACGCTCATCGACTTTTGTACCTTCTAATGCAGTTTGATTCATCTGAAAGCGATTTTCTTGTATTTGAATCACTGAACTCTTCTGCAACGCTACCCCTACACGATTATGCAGAAAGCTATTTTCTCTTACCATTGCCTTCAGTGTGTCATACATCATAAGTCCATAACTATTGAAGCCATTATGAGCACTAATTGTATTACTACTTATTTCTAAATTAGTAGTCATCATCACCATAAGACCTGTAACATTTTGTAAATATGTATTGAACAACACCTTCACATTACTTGAATACATAAAATGTGTTCCATAACGGCTATTTGTTACCTTGTTTCGCTGTACATCTATTCGCATCCCTTCTTCAACATATATACCATCCTGGACTTGTTCGATCGTATTTTGATCGATCACGACATCTTCACTTTTAAAAACCGCAATTCCATTTCCTTTTTCAGCAAAGTGAGATTCATTTCCAATGATCCTATTTTCTAAAATTCGAATATGCCTTGATTGTTGAAGATGTATACCAACTCGGATATCTTTTAGTTCAATAGCTCTTAGCACTAAATTCTCCGCCTCATTAGCAACAATTCCTTTATTTTTTGCTGTTATCCTTATATTTTCTATGGAAACATTCGATACATGTTCAATTTTTAATACAGGTTCATCATTTTGAGCATAAAGCTCAGTCCCTTTTTGTCCATACAGTTTGATCGGTTTCTTCACCGTGAAATTCCCTTGGTAACGACCAGCAGGAATATGAATACTATCTCCAGCTTTTGCTTGATCGATAGCATATTGAATATCAAATTCTGCATACGCCGTTTGACTTGCCATGAGAAAAAATAAAAAGAACAACATGATTTGCTTCATCACTTTCCACCTCCTTATTCAGCAAGAAAAGACTAGAGGATTTCCCCTAGTCTATGATTTAATGACCGTGCCCTTCTTGATTCATCTCATTCGAATGCATAGAACCGGATGCATCTTTTTCATCCTCAGCCTTTTTTTGCATCATTTTCTTACGTCTCTCCAATGCATCATCTTTAATTTTTTGTAGTTCCTCCACATAAGCTTTCGAATTTTCTTGCATATATTTATCTGCTTCAGCCTTGTCCACGAAATAAATATAGCCCCAGTTCATCGGAGATTTCAGCTCTGTTTTTATAATTGTTACATCTTCAATCTTTGCCCAATCTTTCGACACAAAATCACGTACAAATTTTTCGTTTTTTTCTTCATTAGCAACCTCTGCATTTAATAAACAGCCAATATCGTCATAAAAAGCGATTGTTCCATCTTCTTTTATTGCCTGTGCTGAAAATACACCCATATCATGGTCTTTCATATAAACTTTCATATTACACATTTCACAAGTTGTCTCTTCTTCTGGCTCTTGTAACCGTGTATCTACTAATGAAGCAACTTGCACGGTTTCTGATTCATTTTTCGTAACTTCTTGCTCAATTTCCGTTTCTTCTACCTGTTTTTTTTCGCTACCACAAGCTGCAAGTACAAATAATAATATTAGTGCAGGTAACCATAATTTTTTCACAACTTTATCCTCCAAGTTTAGTTTTTTGTTGCCACCTCCTACATTACAGATTAGTTGTGAAATTAGTTAAAAATCGCTGTGAAGAAATGGAAAAATTACCTTGAACATTCCATGAACATCTTCACTTCAAATATTTTGAATTTAGTACTTTCATTTACTTCCCCTCAAAAATAAAAACTCTCCACACTGATGTGGAGAGTTTGGCTTATATGGAAGAACGGTAACTATTGAGACGCTTCTTTTGTTTGTTTAAACGACTGAGCTTTAATGCCGTCTCATTTAATTCACGGCGAATTTCCAAATCACTAGCGCTATCTATATGGATAGGTGTAATCGGTTGCTGCTGTTGTGAATTAACAGAAATAGTTGTTGAATTGTACGTCTTCTCTTTATTTTTTTGTAATCTATTCCGAAATTGCTTTTGTGGATTTTGCCCAAAGTTATGGCTGAGATCACCAGCATGTAAATACTGTTGTTCCTGCCGAAAAACACTACTTGTCGTTGCACTCACTCTAGAAGTCCTCATAAAAAGTTACCCTCCCCTACATTTTATTATCCTTATAGGTAATTATATCGACATTATATGCTGACAATTAACAACATAGAACCATAATACATAAAAAAAGAGCGAAAAGAGCTATTTTTAAAAGTGAAACCACTTTCTTTATAACCCTTTTCGCTCATCTTACTTCCAAAAATCATCAAATATTGTAATTGGCATATGACGTTTATGTTGGGAACGCAAATAATACCCTTCTAATCTTTGGCGAGGTTCTTCTGGAATTTCTTTCCCCTCTAAATAATCATCTATTTGATCATACGACACACCTAGCGCCACTTCGTCTGGCAATGAGGGACGATCTTCTTCTAAGTCTGCTGTAGGCACCTTTTTATAAAGATGCTCAGGGCATTGAAGTTCTGCTAACAATTGCTTTCCTTGTCGTTTATTTAAACGAAAGATCGGCATTAAGTCTGCTCCACCATCCCCGAACTTTGTATAGAAGCCTGTAATAGCTTCCGCAGCATGATCTGTTCCTAATACAACCGCTCCATTCATTGCAGCAATTGAATATTGGACCTTCATACGCTCACGAGCCTTTTCATTCCCTTTCACAAAGTCATTCAGCTCAACCCCCGCATTTGTTAGAGCTCTCACACTAGCATCCACTGCGTCTTTTATATTTACTGTATAAACCTTCGTTGGCTTTATATAATCAATGGCATCTTGGCAATCCTGTTCATCAGCTTGTACGCCATATGGTAATCGTACAGCGAAAAACGAATACTTCATTTCTCCCTCTTCTGCATTTAATTCATCAATAGCCAACTGCGCTAGTTTTCCTGTTAATGTTGAATCTTGACCACCAGAAATACCAAGAACAAAACCTTTTACAAAACTATAGCGTTTTGCATATTCCTTTAAAAAATCAATTGATTTACGTATTTCCCTCTGTACATCAATGTTAGGCAGTACGCGTAATTCCTCAATAATTTGTTGCTGTAAAGTCATTGCACCCGTCACTCCTTTTTACATTCGTTTAACCATCGCATGCACTTCTTCAATATTACGCATCTTATTATCCCAGCATTTTTGACTGAGATCGACCGGATATTCTTCAGGATTCATCGCACGCTTATATTCATCCCACAACAGCTCTAAATTCTCCGCCGCGTAATCACGCATTTCCTCTAATGTAGGGTTTTGATAATTGATCGCTCCATTTTTAATAACATGCTGATGTAAATTTTTTGCTTCAAAATTTGTGACAAACTTTGAGACAAACGTATGAATCGGATGGAACATTTTGATACGTTCCTCAGCTTGAGGATTTTCATCGTGCATTGTGATGTAGTCTCCTTCTGCCTTTCCATTCTTTTTATCGATAATACGATAGACATTTTTCAAGCCTGGCGTTGATACCTTTTCCGCATTAGCTGAGATTTTTATTGTATCTTCAAGTTGCCCTTCGCTATTCTCGATAGCCACCATTTTATATACTGCACCTAACGCAGGCTGGTCGTAAGCTGTAATAAGCTTTGTACCAATTCCCCAAACATCCACTTTTGCTCCTTGAGCTTTTAAATTTAAGATGGTGTATTCATCTAAATCGTTTGAGACAATGATTTTGGCATCATGGAAGCCTGCAGCATCCAACATACGACGAGCTTCTTTTGATAAGAAAGCAATATCGCCGCTATCTAAGCGTATGCCAATAAAGTTAATTTTGTCTCCTAGCTCTTTAGCTACTTTAATTGCAGTTGGCACCCCTGATTTCAATGTATTATAAGTATCTACCAAAAACACACAATCGCGATGACGTTTTGCATAAGCATGGAATGCATCGTAATCATTTTTATAAGCTTGTACTAATGCATGGGCATGTGTACCAGAGACAGGAATTTTAAAAAGTTTACCTGCTCGAACATTACTTGTGGAAGCAAAACCACCGATAAACGCGGCACGTGTTCCCCAAATAGCAGCATCCATCTCTTGTGCACGCCTTGTACCAAATTCCATCGCCACTTCATTTTTAATAATTTGCTTGATACGGCTAGCCTTTGTAGCAATTAATGTTTGATAGTTAACAATATTAAGTAAGGCTGTTTCAATTAGCTGCGCCTCTACTAATGGAGCTTCAATTCGGACGATTGGTTCATTAGCGAAAACCAGTTCCCCTTCTACCATGGAATACATTTCTCCAGTAAATCGGATGTTCTTTAAATACTGGATAAAGTCATCTTTATAACCTACTTCATCACGTAAATACGCAATATCCGATTCACTAAAATGAAAATCACGTAGATAATCAAGCATTCGCTCTAACCCAGCAAATATGGCATAGCCATTACCAAAAGGTAATTTTCTAAAATACAATTCAAAAACCGCTTTTTTATTATGTATGCCATCCGCCCAGTAGGATTCTGCCATATTGATTTGATATAAGTCTGTGTGTAGCGCTAAGCTATCATCTGCATAGTTCGATCTCAAAAGAAACCCCTTCTTCCGCTTTGATAATTAGTCCTAGTATACACTATATACCCAAATTCTTGCGTATTACATTCCCTCTTGTAGATGTTAGGTTTTCTAACATAAATAGTCAGAAAATTTAGAACCGTACACATTTTAGACACAAATTTTAGTACCGCTTTCATTCCCTTTATAAAAACCTTTTTTCTAAAATACTTCGAGACTAGAAATATTCTATGTAAACTAACCTCACATAGAATTCAAAAAAACAATTGCACTGTTTTTAATACCGTTTTAACATGTAAATTAAATTTACGCAAGGAGCTGGTACTCATGAAAAAAATTGAAGCAATCATTCGTCCTGAAGTTTTTGGAGCTGTTCGGGATGGTCTTGCACAGGAAGGAATTGCAGGGTTAAGCGTTTCTGAAATCGCTGGTTGTGGTCGTCAGCTAGGTCGAACAGGACTCTTCCGCGGCAATACGTATGAAATTGAATTTTTACCTAAATTAAAATTAGAAATGATTGTAGACGATGGCAAAGTTGATGCCATTGTAGAGATTTTATTGCGTGAAGCAGCAACCGGTAAAGTTGGGGACGGGAAGATTTTCATTTATCCAGTAGAACAAGCAATTCGTATCCGAACAAAAGAAGTCGGATCGATTGCAGTAGAATAAAGGGGGCGATATAGATGGATGAAGTACTATTATCTGTTAATTTAATTTGGGTGATGCTTGGCACTATTTTAGTATTCTTTATGCATGCAGGTTTTGCTATGGTTGAGGCTGGATTTACCCGCTCAAAAAATGCAGTCAATATCATCATGAAGAATTTTCTTACCATTTCTCTTGGTGGAATCGTCTATTTTTTATGTGGCTATGCCATTATGTTCGGAGACTCAGTAGGTGGCATTTTCGGCACAAGTGGCTTTGCTTTAAAAGGAGTAGATGATCTTTCTTTCTTTATCTTCCAAACGATGTTTGCTGCAACTGGAGCAACTATTTTATCGGGGGCTGTTGCAGAACGTACTAATATTTTCGCTTATGTTGGAGTTATTATACTTATGTCTTTAGTTGTTTATCCTGTAGTAGGCCACTGGGTTTGGAGTGGTCAAGGTTGGTTAACAGATTTAGGTTTTGTTGATTTTGCTGGCTCGACCGTTGTCCACTTAACAGGGGCTGTTGCAGCATTTGTCGCAGCAGTTATGGTCGGACCTCGACTAGGCAAATATGAAAATGGGCGAGTAAATATTATTACAGGACACAGCATTCCATTAGGTGCATTAGGCGTATTTTTACTTTGGTTTGGTTGGTTCGGCTTCAATGGCGCTTCTACATTAGCAGCTGATCCAGAGCTAGTTCCTAGTGTTATTGCTAATACGTTTTTTGCAGCTGCAGCTGGTGTCGTTGCCACTGCTTTCTATACAAAATTTCGATACGGACATATCGATGGCTCTCTTACATTAAATGGTGCATTAGCTGGGCTTGTAGGGATTACTGCTGGTGCAGCGAATGTCAGCATTTTTGGCTCACTTATCATTGGTTTAATTGCTGCCCCTTTACTTGTGGAAGGTGTACGCTTCCTGGAGTGGAAGCTAAAAGTTGATGATCCTGTTGGAGCAATTGCTGTTCATGGTATTTGTGGTATTTGGGGAACACTGGCAGTTGGCCTCTTTGATATTGGTGGGCAAGGCTTATTTTATGGTGGGGGTTTTGGTCTATTAGGTATTCAAGCAATCGGCGTTATTGCAACTATTGCTTGGGTTAGTGTATCTGTAGCTGCAGGTTTATTGATCATCAAAGCATTTGTCCCATTACGAGTAACAGCTGAAGAAGAAATTGCTGGATTAGATGTAATGGAACACGGAACGCCTGCCTACGAATACCAAGATATTTTCAAAAGCTCCGCTGTACGAGGCGAAACCTTCGCTCATCGTTTAACACATTTCGGTAAAACGCAGAACAATGTTCAAGAAGAACAACATGTATAGCTAGTTCATCTGCTCCTTTATCTTTGGATAATGGGGCAGATTTCTTTTGGTGCACTCCTACATGTGAAACTGTTCGTTTACAGAGAAAGAAGGTTACTTTGTTTGAAGTGATCCAATCCATAGAAAAAGCGCTCTTTCCATTATTTCGCAAGAGACTAACATTTACCGCTTCACTCGTTCTATTCCTTCTCTAACTCAAGTAAAAATTGTTTCATAGCTAAGCCGCTTCTGAAGCCTGTTAATTGACCATTTTTGCCAATAACCCGATGACATGGAATAATTGCCAGGATTGGGTTTGCTCCAATAGCAGTCCCCACCGCTCGAACCGCTTTGGGATTACCAATGCGTTGAGCAATATTTCCATAAGTTGTTGTTGTACCATAGGGTAATTCTTTTAATGCATCCCACACTGCTAATTGAAATGCTGTCCCTTTCACATGGATTGAAAGATTAAATTCAATAAGTTCCTTCTTAAAATAGGCTGTTAACTGCTCTTTATATGGGAGCAACTTTTCTGAATTCTCTTCAAAACAATATCCTTTAAATGGTTTTATAGCCCACTCCTTTACTTCATCGAATGGTGCATTTGGTGTACCTATATAAACAAGTCCTTTTCTGAAGCCACAACATACATATCGCCTTGTGCATATGTTAATGTATCGAAATACAATATTTCCATTCCCAAATCCCCTTCTTTCTTTTATTTCAACACCATCTTCCAGTCATTTCATGCTACAGTTATTTTACTGACTAAAGTAAAGGAGTTTCAATAGATGAATATGTTATATGAACCTGCCATTCACTTTCAACAAGTTCATTTTTCAGTAAATGACAAAATGATATTAAAGTCAATTACTGGGTCATTTCCGAAAGGGCAAATCACCACTCTCGTTGGCCCCTCTGGCGCTGGTAAAACAACATTACTTAAATTATGTAATGGCCTTCTCTCACCATCAAATGGGCATATACTCGTCGATAATCAACCTATTTCTACATATGATCCAACAGCTTTAAGAAGGCATGTTGGTATTGCTTTACAGGCAGCTCCTATGATAGCAGGTACAGTGTTAGAGAATCTCGCACTTCCCCGTACACTGCAAGGACAAATACTTTTGCAGCAGGAGGCTATTCAATATTTAGAGGACGTTGGGTTAAACGACAGCTTCCTGCATCAATCTACAAATGATCTATCAGGCGGACAACGTCAAAAGGTATCCATCGCTCGAACACTTATCAATAAATCCTCTATTTTATTATTAGACGAAATAACGTCTGCCTTGGATCGTCAATCCGTACAGGATATTGAAAAATTGATTGTCACCATTAACAAAAAATACAATGTTACCATGATTTGGATTACCCATAATTTGCAACAAGCGCTAACGATTGGTCACTATACATGGGTTATGATGAATGGGGAGCTCGTTGAAACTGGTAAAAGTTCATTACTCGATGCACCAACAAATCCACGTGTTGCCGAGTTTGTACAGGGGGTAAACAAATGACATATACAGCCTTATCACTGACATTAATTTTTGTTTGTATCCCTTTACTATTATCCAAAATATTAAAATTAGACCTTGAAAAAGATACGCTTATTGCAACATTACGCTCCATCATTCAATTGCTTGCTGTCGGCTATATATTAAAGGTTGTGTTTGATGCAAATAGTTATAGCTATATTTTACTGATGGTAGCACTAATGATTATCGTAGCCACGTTAAATGCACGAAAAAAAGGAGCAGATATTAAAGGAATCACCTGGAAGATAGCACTGACTCTTGTCATGATAGAAATAATTACACAAGGTGTTTTGCTAGGCTTTCATATTGTTCCAGCAACCGCTCAGTATATCATTCCCATTAGCGGGATGCTAATTGGTAATTCCATGGTGCTATCCATTTTATTCTTAAATCGTTTTACAGCTGAAATTATTAACCATAAGGATCAAATGGAACTAATACTATCCCTGGGTGGCACACCAAAACAGGCTATTCATCGCCAATTAATTAATGCCATAAAAGCTAGTATGATTCCTACGATTGAGAGTCAAAAAACAATCGGGCTAGTACAGTTACCAGGTATGATGAGTGGTCAAATTATTGGGGGAGCCGACCCTATTCATGCAGTCCAATTTCAACTTTTAATTATCTTTGCTCTCTTAACTACTGCAACATTATCCAGCGTTATGATTGGCTTTTTAAGTTATCCTGCACTATTTAATGAACGTATGCAATTACTCGAAATGAAATAATTGTTAGGCTGAATGTAATATAGTTTAAAAAATTTATGTTATACTAAAAAGAAAATGCAGTTAGGAGAATGACCATGTTATTACGCGATTTTTTCATCCACTTATCTGAGAACCAACTATTAAATAGTGCTGCAAAGAAATATGGCCTAAAATTAGGAGCACAAAGTGTAGTAGCTGGTACAAATATCGAAGAAACAATTGCAAGCATCAAAGAACTAAATGCACATAATATTTCTTGTACAGTAGATAACCTAGGTGAATTTGTTTCAAGTAAAGAAGAAGCGACTGCTGCTAAAGAAAAAATCCTTACTGTGATCGAAGCTATTCACGAAAATGGTGTAGCGGCACATATTTCATTAAAGCCATCTCAATTAGGCTTAGATATTGATGTTGATTTTTGTTATGACAATCTGTATGAGATTGTAGAAAAAGCCGCTTCATACGATATCTTTGTTAACTTTGATATGGAAGACTATGGACGTCTACAAACTTCCTTCGATATGGTGGAAGAATTATCGAAAACATTTAAT
Organism: Lysinibacillus sp. JK80; assembly: GCF_027557635.1. Lineage (NCBI taxonomy): Bacteria > Bacillati > Bacillota > Bacilli > Caryophanales > Bacillaceae > Lysinibacillus > Lysinibacillus sp. JK80. The sequence continues at coordinate 4,058,417 of NZ_CP058997.1, forward strand.
AATGTTGGTACAGTCATCCAATCATACTTTTACCGTGCAAAAGATGATATTGAAAAATTTAAGGACTACCGTTTACGTATCGTAAAAGGTGCTTATAAAGAGCCAGTTGAAGTAGCCTATCAAGATAAATTAGATATTGATTTAAACTTTATTGAGTTGATTGAATATCACCTACTAAATGGTAAATTTACATCAATCGCAACTCACGATCACAATATTATTGCGCACGTAAAACGCTTTGTAGCTGATCATAATATTCCGCTTGATAAATTTGAATTCCAAATGCTATATGGTTTCCGTACAGATATGCAAAAAGAACTTGCAAAAGAGGGCTATAACTTCTGTGTGTACGTTCCATTCGGTGAAGATTGGTACGGCTATTTCATGCGCCGTTTAGCTGAGCGTCCTCAAAACCTTAATCTTGTCACAAAACAAGTATTTACGAAAAAAACGAATACTGTTCTTGCAGTAGCAGCAGGTGCATTCGTTCTTGGCCGTTTAACTAAACGTAATAAGTAAAAAAAGAGAACCTTTTCGCTTATGATGCGAAAAGGTTCTCTTTTTATTTATTCCATCCTTTTTCTTTAAAGCGTGCAATGGCCTCAATTCGATTGCCGACGTTTAGTTTTTCTAAAATCGTCGAAATATAGTTACGAACTGTGCCAGCAGACAAAAACAGCTCAGCAGCAATTTCCTTTGTCGTCTTGCCCTCTGCTACAAGTGTCAGAACTTGACTCTCTCGCTCCGTTAAAGGATTCTCACTATCATCTTCATAGACAAAATCAACGAGCTCTGGCGCATAAATGCGTTTACCGTCCATGATTGTACGGATTGCGCTCACTAACTCCTCTATCGGGCTATCCTTTAATAAATAGCCTCTGACACTCGCTTTTCTAGCACGTTCGAAATAACCAGGTCTAGCAAATGTAGTTAAAATAATGACTTTACAACCTGAGCCAGTGCTATGCATTTCTTCTGCTGCATCTAGTCCCGTTTTCACGGGCATTTCAATATCCATAATACAAATATCAGGCTGATGCTCTTCCACAAGCATCAATGCTTCCTCACCATTTTTTGCTAAGCCAACAACCTCCATATCCTCCTCCATACTAAGTAAAGAGCGAAGCGCGCCTAATAGCATCCCCTGATCTTCAGCAATCACAATTCGTATCATGTCACAATCCTCTTTTCTATATGTTCTTCAGATTGTCTTTGACATTCTGATGCGTAATAGCTACTGGGATAGTTACCGTTAATGTGGTGCCCTCAACACTTTCAATTTTGAAGGACCCATTAATAAACTCTAAACGTTCCCGCATTCCTTTCAATCCATTACCAGTTCTCCAGGCTTGTTTTTTTGTAATGCCCTGTCCGTTATCTCGCACTACTAAATAAACTTCTTTAAAATTTTGATGGAAAGCAATTTCACATTTTGTTGCTCCACTATGTTTGACAACATTATTAACCGCCTCTTTTAAGCACATAGATAAAACATTCTCTACAAGTGGTGGAACTTGCAGTGCGTTTTTATCCCCTTCAAAGACAAACTCCATTTCAGCTGCCTTTAGTATTTGTGAAATACGCATGATCTCATCTTCAAATTTTGCAGTACGCATATCTGAAACTAATTCCCGAACCTCTTTTAAAGCAATACTAGCCGTCTGGCGTATATCCTTAATCTCAATCAAGGCCTGCTGGGGATCTCTTTCAATCAGCCTAGAAGCTAGATCACTCTTCAAACCAATCATGGACAATTTTTGTCCTAATGTATCATGCAAATCTCGAGCTATTCTTTGTCGTTCTTCAAAAACAATTAACTCAGCAATACGTTCATTGGCTGTTTCTAACTGTCCCTCTAAATTTTCACGTTTATTTTTGGAATAAAGCGTTAGCGGTAAAAGGACGACAGCTAAAATTGTTAATACAACGAAAGGCAACTGCGATAAAAATAGGTTGAGCTCTACAAAGAATCCAGCGCCAGTTGAAATAACTGTAAAGCCAATATGTAGACCATACATAATATAAAAGCCGACGGGTCTTCGGATATTGCCAATAAAAAATGCTGTGAAAATGGACAAATAGACATAGCCATACAAGATGGTCATAATAATGTTTATGACCATTTCAAAGCTAATCCACATATAAACTAAACCGCTTTTCGAATTCATGGCAAATCGATAGAAGATAAAATAGAGCATTAAAAATGTAATGCCTATCGAAATTTCGATGTAAGAAGATTTCCTAAAAATGAAGAAAAACGGTAGGAAACAAAAAATTATCCACAAATATACACTGAGCATCGGACTATTCGGAATAATACTATGCCATTTCCTCAACATAATCTCACGCTCTTTCCTACTTTTCCCTTATTATAACAAGAAAATTAAATTTATGCCTGTACATGCTTTGACCCATATTCTTCTCTTTACATAAAACAGCCATCTCTCTTGCAGAGATGGCTGTTATCAACTAAGCGGCAATACTGCCTCTTGCTTTACGTTTTATAATTTCATTTACTTCTTTAAACGTTACAAATTTACCTTGATCTTCATCATATAACTTGTAACGTAGTGATTCTAAACTCGTACGTAAAGTAATCGTTGTTGCCATGTGTAATGGCGGTGTCTCATTGTGTGCCTTTTCAAGATTATAATTAGGTACACGAGGAGCTAAGTGATGAACATGATGGAAACCAATATTCCCTGTTACCCATTGTAAAAGTTTTGGCAATTTATAATAGGAGCTTCCTTCAACTGCGGCTTTCACATAATCCCACTCTGAATCGTGTTCAAAATAAGAATCTTCATACGTGTGCTGGATATAAAATAACCAAATTCCTAAAGAACCTGCAATAAATAAAGTAACGCCTTGCACTAATAAAAACGCTTGCCAGCCCATGAAGAAAATTAAAGCGGCACAAATTCCCACAATGACAATATTCGTTAAAATTGTATTGAGACGTTCCTTCTTCTTCGCATCCTTACGATTAAAACGATTTAAGACAAGAACCATATAAAGTGGGCCTAATCCAAACATCACAAATGGATTACGATAGAAGCGGTACCATAGACGTTGCCCTTTTGAGGCTTGCATATATTCTTCAACTGTCATCATATCAATATCACCGATACCACGCTTGTCTAAGTTTGAGCTTGTTGCATGGTGAATTGTATGTTCACGTTTCCATTTTTCATAAGGGAATGATGTTAGCACCCCAGTAAAAAATCCAACCCAGTCGTTTGCCTTTTTACTTTTGAAAAATGAGCCGTGTGTACAATCATGAAAAATAATAAAAGTCCGTACGACAAAACCTGCTGAAATAGCACTTAAGCCGACTGTTAGCCAAGGTGATACATCCACTAACAAGTAACCAGCCACCCATAATGCAATTAACGGTACAATTGTATTTATAATCTGAAAAACACTTTTACGCGTATCTGATTTGGCAAATGGCGCTACATCTTGGCGTAACTTTTTTGTTTTTTCTTTAATAGTTGCCATCTTTTACTCCCTCGTTTCTTTTTTTCTTATGACCTCATCATAAAACAAGAATACAAGTCAGTAACAGACGCAAACATCACAAAAAGGATATGACATTTGTCATATCCTTTTATGATTTCGGTCCAGTCAAATGAAGTTGATAGAACACAAGGTCTAGCCATTGTTCAAATTTATAGCCTGCATTTTTAATGGTTCCTGCATATTCAAAGCCTAATTTTTCATGTGCTTTAATACTACCAATGTTTTCTCCATCAATACCAGCAACAAGCGTTTTGACACCATTTTCTTCAGCGATCGCTATCAGCTTGTTCATGAGCTTTGTCGCAATCCCTTTTTGATAATGTTCTTTATGCACATAGACAGAGTGCTCCATTGTATATTTATAACCTGGGTAAGGACGGAATTGACTATAGGTAGCAAAGCCAGTGACAAGCCCATTATCCTCAAATACAAGTAAAGGATTATCTAATGCTTGTTGCTCCCTAAACCACTGTACTTTTTCATCTAAAGTTTGTATTTCGTATCGATAGACAGCCTTGCTTGTTAAAATAATATCATTATAGATAACCAAAACCTCGGGAATATCTCTTTCTTCCATGAATCGTATCATTCTGCTCACTTCCCTTAACCAAATTGTTTTCTTCTATAAAGAAACAGAGATAGACAGTCATTGAATAGACTATCTATCTCCTCTTATTTTATGCCTTAAACATTGAAGTAGCGAGCATCAGGATGAGCAAAAACGATTGCAGATACAGATGCTTCAGGCTCCATCATAAAGCCTTCTGTAAGATGGACACCAATATCCTCAGGTTTTAATAGGCCGAATAGTTTCTCTTGATCCTCCAAGTTAGGACATGCAGGATATCCGAATGAAAAGCGTTGACCTTGATATTTTGCAGCAAAACGATCTCTCATAGTGAAATCTGTTGCATCAGGGAAGCCCCATTGGTCACGAATTTCCTGATGCATACGTTCAGCAAAGCCCTCTGCTAATTCTAAAGCAGTCGATTGCAAGGCATGACTTTCAAGAAATTTCCCAGCCTCTTTTAACTGGCGTGCTTTAGCCATAACTCCTTGACCTGCTGTAACAACCATGAGTGCAATATAGTCCATTTCACCGCTCTCTACCGTTTTTAAGAAATCTGCAAGACATAAAAATGGTTCAACCTGCTGACGAGGGAAGGTAAAACGTTCAATTTCTGTCTTACTATCAGCAGGATCATACACAACGACATCATCACCATCTGCTTGAGCAGGGAAAAATTGATACAAACCTGATGGCTTTAATAGATCACTTTTTAAATAATCATCTACTAAATCCTTGAGCTCTGTTGCTCTTGAATCGCCCGCATCAAGCAATTGCTGAACTTGCCCTTTCAAGCCTAGATGGTGTCCCAGTAATGTACGCATATTAACATAAGGGTATAAATGAGATACAGAATAGTCTTTTTTCACATGACGTCGTAAATCCGCTGGTAAAAATACTGGCGCTCCTTTTACTGTTCGTGCAGGCTTTATTGTTACCTCTTTTGACGGACGAGCAGCTCGTTTTTCATCGGCCGCTAAACGTTTTTGACGGGATTCTTCAATTTCTGCTAAGAAATTTTCACGTGTCCCTTCACCCATTAATAGATTCGCTTGCTCTAAGCCTTGCATAGCATCCTTTGCATAAATAACAGGACCACCATATTCATCTGCAATTTTTGTTTCAGTAAAACGACGTGAAAGTGCAGCACCACCAACTAAAATAGGAACATCAATTCCCGCCTCTTTAAAATCCTGAGCAGTAATGACCATCTGTTGCGCTGATTTTACGAGTAAACCTGACAGCCCAATAAAATCAGGTTTTTCCTTACGAATTGCTTCAATCAATTGGGCAGGGGTTACTTTAATGCCCAAATCGACTACCTTATAGCCATTATTACTTAATATAATATCAACAAGGTTTTTCCCAATATCGTGAACATCACCTTTTACTGTAGCAAGTACCATTTTCCCTTTTCCAGCACTCTCTTCATCCTTCTCCATGAATTGCTCTAAATGAGCAACTGCGGCCTTCATCACACCTGCTGATTGTAAAACCTCTGCTACAATGAGTTGATTATCATTAAATAATCGACCTACCTCAGCCATGCCCTCCATTAAAGGACCATTAATTATATCAAGTGGCGCCTCGAAGATTTCTCGTGCAGCGTCTAAATCCTCAATTAGCCCTTCTTTTGTACCTTCTAATATATAGTAAGCTAAACGACCTTCAACCGTTTTTGGAATATCAGCTTCCGTTTTTTCCTTCTTTTTATCTCGATAAAAATCTGTAAACACTGCTAATGTTTCATCATTTGTATTAAAGAGCAGGTCATTTGCGAGTTTGATTTCCTCTTCAGGGATGGATGCATAACGCTCCAATTTCTCTGTATTAACAATGGCATAATCTAAGCCCGCCTGTGTACAATGATAGAGATAAACAGCATTCAGTACTTCACGACCAACAGGTGGTAAGCCAAATGAGATATTACTTACGCCAAGTACAGTCAATGTCTGCGGCAATTTTTCTTTGATGAGACGAATACCTTCAATTGTTTCTAGCGCTGAACCAATATACTGCTCATCCCCAGTTCCTACAGGGAACATTAATGGGTCGAAAATGATATCCTCTGGTGCAATCCCCCATTTTTCCGTTAAAAGTTGATAGGAGCGCTCGGCAATTTCGAGCTTTCGATGACGGTCAACCGCCATCCCCTTTTCATCTATCGTTCCAACAACTAATGATGCACCATATTTTTTCACGAGTGGTAATACTGCATCAAATCGTTCTTCACCATCCTCTAAATTAATAGAGTTAATGATGGCTTTCCCTTGTGAAAACTTTAATGCTTCCTCAATTACTTTTTCATCAGTTGAGTCAATCACAAGAGGCACCTTAACTTTTTTTACAACCTCCTGCATAAATCCGCGCATATCGGCTAATTCATCGCGATCAGGGTTGGCTAAACAAATATCAATAACATGTGCACCATTTTTGACTTGAGCACGTGCAATCTCTGCGGCCTCCTCAAATTTCCCGTCAATGATTAAATTCTTAAATTTACGAGAGCCGATTACATTTGTTCTCTCCCCAATAAATAACGGACGCATAGAATCGTCATACAATAACGGTTCAATTCCTGATACCGCATGACCATGTGTTTTTTCTGGTAATTGACGAGGTTTTTCATCTTTTAAGATCTCACGAATAGCTGCAATATGAGCGGGTGTCGTCCCACAACATCCACCTACAATATTAAGCCAACCCTTTTCTGCAAAGCCTTTTAATTTTTGCGATAGCGATTCTGGTGATTCATGATAACACCCTTCTTCATCTGGTAAGCCAGCATTTGGGTAACAGCTAATATAGCCTGTTGAAAGCTCTGCTAATGAACGAATGTGATCCGTCATAAACTCAGGTCCCGTCGCACAGTTTAGGCCAACTGATAATGGTTTAATATGCTCGATCGAAATATAAAAGGCATCAATTGTTTGCCCTGCAAGCGTTGTACCCATCGGTTCTATTGTTCCTGAAATCATGACAGGTAGCTCTTTTCCCGTTGATGCAAAAGCGCGCTTTACACCAAGTGTGCCTGCTTTGACATTGAGCATATCCTGACTTGTTTCTAATAACAAAACGTCGGCTCCTGCCTCAATTAAAGCTTTTGCCTGTACATAAAAATTTTCCTCTAGCTCTTCAAATGTAATACCACCTGTTACTGATAACGTTTTTGTTGTTGGCCCCATAGCCCCTGCAACAAAACGTGGCCAATCCGATGTCGAATAACGATCAACTGCTTGGCGAGCAATTTCCACTGCACGCTTATTAATTTCTTCTGCTTTTGTGCCAAGATCATATTCATTTAACACAAGAGGCGTCCCACCAAATGTATTTGTACAAATAATATCTGCGCCTGCCTCTAAGTATTTATGGTGAATTTTTTCAATGACATCTGGTCTAGTAAGCACAAGATTTTCATTACAGCCATCAAGTTCCTCGCCACCAAAATCCTCTGCTGATAAATTTTCATTTTGTAGCATTGTTCCCATTGCGCCATCAAGAATTAAAATACGTTTCTCTAGTTGCTCTTCAATCGAGTGCTTAGCCATGTATACTTACTCCTTTTTTCTGTTCATCCAATTGCTCTATATATTTCATCAACTCTAGTGTCACGTCGTAACGTAAAAATGGTGTAATAAGGTAAATCCCATTGAAATATTGCGTAGCCACTTCTACTAATTCTTTGGCAATAGCAATCCCTTCCAAGGTTGCCTTTTCTTTATCTTCTCCACATGCTTTCATTCTTGTTAAGGCATCTTCAGATAATTTGATACCTGGCACTTCATGATGTAAAAATTCAGCACTTTTATAACTCGTAACAGGCATAATACCAATGTAAATTGGAGCTTGTAAATGCTTTGTTGCCTCATAAATCTCTACAATTTTCTCTTTCGTATATACTGGTTGAGAAATGAAGTAGTCTGCCCCATGCTCAATTTTCTTCTCCAAGCGTGTCACAGCACGATCTAACACACGGACGTTTGGATTAAATGCAGCAGCAACTGAAAAATTTGCTTTTTTACGAAGTGGCTTACCTGAGAAAGAGACCCCTTCATTTAATTGCTTAATTAATTGAATTAGCTCCATGGAAGATACATCATAAACACTTGTCGCACCTGGGAAATCTCCTACTTTCGTTGGATCACCCGTAACGGCCAACACATCATGAATACCTAAAGCATTTAACCCCATTAAATGAGATTGTAGACCAATTAAATTACGGTCTCGACATGTAATATGAGTTAGTGGGCGTACACCATGTGAGCTCTTCAACAATGCGCCCATTGCAATATTGCTAATACGTGGAGAGGCCAATGAATTGTCTGCCATCATAACTACATCTGCACCTGCATCATATAATTGCTTTGCTCCTTCAAGGAACCCATCAATCTCTAAATGTCTAGGCGTATCCAACTCTACTATGACAGAACGTTCACGTTTAACTTTTTCATGAAGAGGCTCATACTTTGTTGGCTCCGCTTCCCGAACAATCTCAATCTTTTTAGGCTTCGCAAGCTTCTCCTGAACCGGTGATAACTCTTCTAAATACTTCTTTGCTGCTGCAATATGTTTGGGTGTTGTACCACAGCAGCCCCCTATTAAACGTACACCTTGATCACGCAATTCAACAGCCGCTCGACCAAAATAATCAGCTTCTGATTCATAAACGACACGCCCATCCTCTAAGTCCAGTAGTGATGCATTTGGATAGGCCGACATAAATGCCTTATTAGGAAGTTCTACACCTTCAAATGCCTGAATTGTATGGTGTGGACCTAGTCGACAATTGACACCAACAATATCAGCACCTAGGGCTTCAAGCTCATGGAGAGCATTATTTAAAGACATCCCATTTTGTAGAACACCGGGCTCATGCATAGAAACTTGTGCAATAATCGGCAATTTTGTTTTTTCTCGTAGCATCTTTAAGGTTGCTGTTAATTCTTCAAAATCATAATAAGTTTCAAGTAAAAGGCCATCTGGATTCCCTGCAAGTAAGACGCTTGCTTGTTCTTCAATAGTCGCTAATATTTCATCCAAGGTTGCATCACTTTTACGAATTCCCCGAATACCACCAATTGTTCCTAAAACAAATTGACCGCCATCAGCCGCTGCTCGTTTTGCGATGGTGACAGCAGCTTCATTAAATTGTTGGACACGTGATTCCAATCCATAGCGAGCTAATTTAATGGCATTTGCACCGTACGTATTCGTTTGAATGATGTCAGCACCAGCTGCAATATATTCTCTATGAATCTTTTCAATTAACTCGGGTCTCTGAACATTCATTTCCTCATGGCAATACTCCAATCCATAGCCATATAGCACTGTGCCTATTGCACCGTCTGCCGTCAATACATGCGTTTTTAACCTTTCAAGCAATCCCATAAAATTAGCCTCTCTTCCTATGTCTCTATATAATAAAAAGCCTTCTTTCATAAAAAAAGAAGGCTTTAACGATTCATCATTGTTGTTCCTTCTCATCTTCGACTCAACGGTCTTCTGGATTTAGCACCTGACAATAAAGTTGGTTGCTGAAGCTTCAATGGGCCAGTCCCTCTGCTTCTCTTGATAAGAATTAAGTATGAATTTTTTAAATAATTAAAAGAATCATATCGTTTACTGACGAATGAGTCAAGACTATTTCACATAACAAAGTTTTTTTCCACTTAAAACCCTAGAAATTGGCAAGTTCCTTTGCAAGCTCTTCACCAATTTTTTTCCCGTTTTGAATGCAAGCACCAATACCTACGCCAAAATACGAGCACCCTGCAATCGATAAATTAGGATATTTCTCATGTAATTCTTGTAGTAATCCTTGTAATGCTTCACGATGCGCTAGATCATATTTAGGCATTTGATCAATCCATTTTGTTACATTCACAACGGTTGGCTGCTCCTCTATTCCTAGGCTCTTTCTCACATCTTCTAAAGCAACTGCTGCCAATTCTTCATCCGTCATGGCGCGTAGTTGCTCATAGGCTGGATTGATGCTCTTATAAAAGAGTCGCACAAGTAATTTATTTTCTTTCGATGTATGCTTCCATTTACGACTAGTCCAAGTTGCCGCATTACAAGTTACGTCTGAATTATGGGAAACAATATAGCCCGTTCCATCTGCTGGCAATTTAGCGTCTGGCACATCAAAACCTAAATAGATAGTAATCGCTGACGCTGTCGTAAATTGGTCAAAATAGCGGTTTAAAGATTCATCCTGTAGCAGATTTTGTACAGTATGGTTCGGTAATGCTAAAACGACATAATCTGACTCAATAATTTCACCATTAGCTAAGGAAATTGTGTAGTTCTTATCTTGTTTTTGAACATTTAGTGTAGTAACACCCTTGATAATTTCTACATCGGATAAGGTTTGTTCAAGTCGATCAATTAAAGAAGATAAACCATTTTTAAAGGATATAAATTTTTTGTTCGCTGCTTTAACAAATTGCTCACGATTCGCATCAAAGCCTTTAATAATACTTCCAAAATCATTCTTATAATCAATTAAATACGGTAAAGTAGAGCCAATAGAAAGCTGATGTAAATCTCCCGAATAAACACCTGCAAGGACTGGTGCAATTTGGTTTTTCACCAGTTCCTCTCCTAAATAGTAAGTTAAAAATTCACCAATTGAACTTTCCTTTGTGAAGCCATTGTTTGGCAATGTTAAATCCTTCAACGCTTCTTTTTTTCCCTGCTCGGAAATAAGTGTACTTTCCTCTAAGGATGCTACACTCATCGGTATTCCGAAAGTTGAATCTGCCGGAATAGCATGTAACTCATTATTCGTATAAATATAAGAAATACCTGTTTCGTTGTAAACTAATTCCGCCTCAAAATCAAGCTCCTGCACGAGTTCCATAACGCCTTGATGACGGGCTACAATAGAATCAGCACCCGTTTCCATGATGAAACCTTGTTCATGTGCTGAATATAATTTGCCTCCTAAATATGTATTTTTTTCTATAAGCACTAGACGAACATTTAAATTATGTTCCTTCACTTGACGTTGCAAATAATGCATTGTACATAGTCCTGTAATACCGCCGCCTAAAACAACAACTGTTTTCATCATAACCGCCCCTATTATTCATTCTTTCTACAGTATAATCCTTTTTTCATTGAAAATTACGTTAAACCCTTTACAAATTTAGCAAAAATAGAGCTATTTCATCAGTGAAATAGCTCTTACTTTCTGAATCTCTATAAAATTGATCCTCTATAGCGATAACTTCACAACAAACATTTAAATAGGTACTATAGTGTTTATTACGTCTAAAAATATGAAAAATAGAATGTAAATGTTAGTAGTCTATCCTTTTAAATTTTGCGCAAAGCTCGCTAATTTTTCAGCTGAATTTGTTACCTCAGTAAATGAAGTGCCTAATTCACTTAATATGCCTACAATTGCTTGTATTTTTGTTGCCATACACTCATTTTGATCTTTTGCTTCTGTCATGGCTCCCAATATACTCGTAAATTGGCCTTCAGTTTGTAACATATTTTCTTCACCTGCTGCAACTTCATCTTGAATGTTGGTCAAAGAATACTCTAATTTCTCTGTTCGTTCACCTGTCTTTTTCAATAACAAAGCCACCGCTGTAACAGATTCTTTTGTCTGAATTGATAATTTACGTACTTCATCGGCCACTACGCTAAAGCCCTTTCCCGCTTCCCCAGCACGTGCTGCTTCAATTGCAGCATTTAAAGCCAATAGATTCGTTTGATTCGCAATATTGGTCACAACACTCATAATTGTTTCCATTTCCTTAGACATACCTGATAATTGTTCAATATTTTCTTCTATATCATGAAGAGAATGACTAATATTGAGCATATTTTGTGATTGATTTTTTAAACGCTCGCGACCCTCAAGTGCTTGGTTTTCAGCCAGTGTAGACACATCGAGTGATTTTTTTGCCAAATGTTTAATTTCGTCAGATTGCTTACTTAAGCAGCAAAATGAATTATTGGTTTCCTGCGAGATAGCTGCAAGTGCTTCCGAAGAATCTACAATCTGTCGTTCAATCGCTTCTTTTTCATGAACCATTTTTTCTTTCAGTTGTTCCACAGTGTTTTCAAAAGCTTCTAAAACGAGTTGTTGCTCAAAATTACAAATTTTCGATATAGCTCTGATCGTATTAAATTGATCTTGTGGAAATTCTATATTTTTTTCGACTAAATCAATAAATGATATCGATAAATCTTGGAATGCGCAGATATACCACTGTGTTCTAAGCCCAATGTGGACATGCACCTTTGCAATTTTTACACGCCTTTGGTAATACATCTCATCAATGGTTCCGTTAAACATTTCAATAATATGTTGCCGTAATGTTACTTTAAGCTTTTCTACAGAACTATGATGACTGATAATATCTACCAAATGATGCTCTGTTCCAATCATGTTGTAAAAACGGTTTACGATGTGATCTACATTATCCATAACTATTGGCTGGAAAGCTTTTAAATATTGTAAGTCGTTCTTCGTTAAGTTCAGCATTTCAATTTGCTTCGCCATCGATTGACGAGAGGACAAATCCATTTTCACTGTGTATTGCTGTAAATCCAATACCTTCGTCTTTCTTTGTTTTTGAAAAATCACACATCTTCCCTCTTTCATTCCGTTTACTTTCATCAGGCTGAGAAACATCAAATCCCTTTTAACATATTGATGGATACACGAAAAAATACCGATAAAATCTGATTAGTCAGATTTAATGGTTACATTCGATAGCGCAATTCCGTATGACAAACTTCCTCCAAAAGTATGTCGGGTACCCATTTGCTCAATTTATCCTAAGGTCATTTGCTCTCAGCAAACAGATATAGTCCCTACATGACTAACAGTAAATTATTTACGTATGCTTCTTTTCAAAATCACTCATTTACATTAATCATTTTATAAATGACTGTCAATCTTATTAATACCATTTTTTTACACAAAATGTATAAAAAGTCCTTGTTGTTAAATAAAGCGTAATAAACTATAAAAAAGCTACCACAATATTATTGGGTAGCTTTTTTAACTATTTTTTTGTTTATTATGCTTACTTGCTTTATATTTATTCTACTTTTTTATCGATCGTCTTCAAATTTCACTATACTAATATTTTTTATCCTCAATCATGATCTATCTAAATACTCGTAAAAAGCAGTATGATTTAGACTAAAATACCCATATACCCTAGCATTATAAATCATTCTAAAAGCCTATGTTTTTTTAACACTAAATTTACAATCCTTTAAGTTCCTGTAATATTTTAGCCGCTTCTTCGGATCCTGCATCTGCCGCGAGTCCATACCATTTAATAGCTTCTTTCAGATTTCTATCTAACCCTGTATCTTTATTAAAAATATGCCCCAATTGTAGCTTGGCTTCCACATCTCCTTGAAGTGCAGCCTGCTTAAACCAATGAATACCTTTTTCGAGATTGCGTATTCCTGCCAGACCATTACTCCATATATAACCTAAATCATAAAAGGCGTCTACATGATATTGCTCCGCAGCTCTTTCATACCAAAACAGACCACGATTGACATCTTTCGCTTGGCATAAGCGCCCCTCTAAATAAATTCCACCAAGTCGATATTGTGCTTCCACATACCCTGCCTCAGCTGATTTTTTATAGGCGTTAAAAGCTTCTTTCTCATCTACCTCAACGCCTAACCCCTGCTCATAAATTATTCCTAACGTAAACATTGCCTCTGCCACATTCTTTTGTGCAGCATAATCAAACCATTTTTTTGCTAATGTATAATTCGTTGCTACGCCCTCGCCATTAAAGTACATATCTGCTAAATTATTGGCAGCGTCCGCATGTCCCTGCAAAGCTGCTTTTTCATAGTATGAAAAGGCAAGGGAATAATTTTCCTCCATACCTATGCCTCCAAAGCAAAAATTCCCAAGCATATATTGAGCATCTGCATTTCCCTGGGCAGCGGCTAGCTCAAACCATTTCAATGATTTTTCAGGTTGAAAATGTTTACCCTCTCTAGAATTATAGTATTCACCCAGTTGATATTGGGCATCCCCATCCTGCTCTTCAACCGCTTCTTTATACAAATCAATAATGAGCTCATGATCTAAGTCCTCTTCATCTAGAGCAGCAACTTGTTCATCTTGATGGCGTAAATACCACTCTACAATATCAAGCACATCATCTACTACTTCTATACTGTTTTTTAACTTTTCTAGCGAAGAAATTTGCCAAATGAGTATATAGATAGGCTGTGGAATGGCATCGCGCAAGACATCATCATATTCTGCCAACAGCGTTAATACATTCTCCTGTATCGATTGAGATTGCACTGTATGGACAATCTGTAAATGACGTTGTTGCTGTTCTTTTAATAACCCTCGTACTACTTGATACAGTATTTTCTGCAAGGCTGTTAGGTTAACTTCAGCGAATGTAAGTAATTTTATATTTTGAGCAAACCACTGATCTTGAGTTTGTGTAGGATTTTGTAGGGAAATTATTCGTTCTTTATTTCGCTTGGCTAAAATTTGCTCGTACATTATTTTCCTCCCTTGCACACTATGTAAAAAAACTGCCTTACCACTATTATATGGAAGACAGTTGAAGTTTGGTTACACATATGCTCTCAATAGTAAGCCTACGAATAGCGTAATAATTAAAAATACTGTGACATGGGTCCATTTATACATGGCTAATAAACCTATAAATTCTCGTGTGAATGCATTAGGAACATAGTAAAAAGCAGTTTTTGAACCAATCCCCTCAGCATCTAATGCTGCTTTCCTAGCATAAATACTTGCGCGAAACACATGGAAATTATTCGTAACAAAAATGGAACGATAGTTCTCTTCATGAGAATGGTGGTCCATTATTTGCTTTGAAAAGATCATATTTTGTTCTGTATTGGCTGAACAATCCTCCATAATTATCTTGTCAGTCGGAATATGATGTACTTCTATTAGGTATTGTTTCATTGCATATGCTTCTGATACCTTTTCATCATTTCCTTGACCACCAGAGACAATGATATAAGGCTTCATCTCATACTTTATATATTGCTTTACTGCTTCATCTAAACGGCTTGCTAAAAGTGGAGGTACTCTATCGCCAATTAATCCTGAACCTAATGCAATAATGTAATTTGGTTTATAACGTATTGGTGTAAGAAGATACAATATTGAATAAGCAAGGACACTAGTGTATAAGAACATTGTATAACCAAAAATCAAAAACGCATAGAAGAAAAGAATATGCCAAAATACATTTTCAATTTCAATAAAAATGACGAATACATACCATAACATCATAATAACAAAACTTAGCCCTAATATGGCTAACATTAAGTTACGGAATTTGCGTCCTTCCTTTTCCAATAATACTTTACTATTGAAAAACATGGCTATTGATAAAATAAACATAATACTTGGAAAGCTTCCTAATATAATGAATATCCCCATTTCAGAAATAATCCCCTGATCATTTGGTAGCAATAAAGGATAATGAATAATAAACGCTCTGACAATATATATCCCTATCACGCCAAGGGCTACAACGTTGAGAAAGCGCCTTTTTTCTGTTAGGTACAAAATGATAAAAATGGTAAGGAAGATTGATAAAGTTAGTAGCATTTTTTCACTCCTTCCTATTGCATAATTTCTACAATCATTACATCTGCCACTATTTGTCCATATTTTTTGATATAGCTTAATTTTTGAAAGCGTTTGTTTTATTTTTTAATATAGTTCATGTAATATTACTATATAAGAACTAGTTTATGATTAAATTAAAAATTATATTGGAGGAATGTATGTAATGAAAAAAATTCTTGCCGCTCTTTTTGCAGCGACACTGATATTTTCGACTGTTGGTGCAACATTATTTATTTCTGATACACCAACGGCAGAAGCTAAATCCTATAAATCGGGTAAAAAGGGCTTCTCTAACAATAATAATAGCTCGAATATCCAAAAGTCGGATATTACTAAAGATCAAAACAATGCAACAACAAATAAAAACAACTCAACATCTACTAATAAAGCAGATACTACTAAAAAAGGTGGTTTTTTCTCAGGTGGTCTGATGAAAGGATTAATGCTTGGCGGACTTGCTGGATTATTATTCGGTAGTCTATTTAGTGGTATGGGTATACTGGGGAATATTTTAGGTTTACTTATTAATGTGGCAGCAATTGTTGTTATTGTGATGCTTGTTGTGAAGATAATAAATATGTTTAAAGATAAAAAGCGCAAAGAGGAAGCACAATGGCACAAATAATCAACGAACAAGATATTATTAATGCTATTTGTTTATCTCAAGCCTACTATCAAAACATTCGCCCTGAGGATGTTCTTGTTGAATTAACTTACGAGGATGATGCAGGTTTTGGTGCAGAGGTCGAAGTCAACGGTCAAATCGAGGTGCTTAATACAGCAGCCATGATTGGTGCCTTACGTGTTTGGATCAAGGATGTTCTACACGGTGATCCATTCTCGACAGGGATTGAATTAGTTTTAGATGACGAAGAAGGCATTATTGCCAAACTATCATAAAAAAATAGCAGTACAATGAATCGTCCAAAAAATTCATTGTACTGCTATTTTACTTTTTCAAACGTTTTTTAACCTCTTCTTTTTCTTCTTCATTCAGAGAAAAATCTACGATAGAGCGTCCCAGCATTAATAACATGATAAACATTACTCCTGTACCAACAATTAAATAAATCATTGTAAATACTTTAGAATAAGCCGTTGTTGGATATAGTCCTGTTTCGACTCCAGTTGGAATTAAGCTCACTACAGCAAAATACATGGCATCCAACCAGTACCATCCTTCTGTCCCCTTGTAGAATAGAGTTCCTGATAGAATGATTAAAAATAGTGTAGTAAATAATGATAGGAACTGTGGACGTTTAAAGGACCTCCACAGTCCTTTTCCTAATCTTTTAGCAGATAATATAAATGACAGCATCCCATTCTCCTTTATTTAGATAGACTATACTTCGTTTTTTACGAAAACATCAAAAGGTAGAGGAGACAATCCCCCTACCTTTTAATGATTATTGAATGAGTAGCTGACTAAGATTGGTAAATATTTTAGCTGCTTGACCTCTTGTTGTGACAGCCTCAGGTGAAAATTTCCCTCCATCCCCTGTCACGATTCCTAATTCATACAGCATTGTGATTGCACGTTTGGTTTCTGCATTATATGAAGCGACATCTACAAATGGCACATTACCTTTTGCAATATACGGCTGATTAGATTGCTGTTCATAAGCGCGATGAATCATTAAAGCTAATTGAGCGCGTGTCACAGGGTGTCCAGGCTTAAATTTCCTATCTGTTCCTTTAATAAGACCATGTACATATGCTGCCGCAATTTCTGCCTGTGTTGCTGCATCATAATTTTCGATATCAGTAAATGGTGCTTTTTCTTCTGTAGTTAAGCCAAGGCTTCTTACAAGAATAGCTGCAGCTTGGGCACGTGTTACACTACTCTCAGGTCTAAATGTCCCATCAGTATAGCCGTTCATTATACCTATATTTGCAGCTGTTTGAATATAATCTTTTGCCCAATGATTCTGTGTATCTGTAAAGCTAACTGTTCCTTTCGTAGTGAAAGTTACTGTAGGATTTTGAACACTTTCATTACCAGCAGCATCAATTGCTTTGATAGATACATTGTAGGTTGTATTTTCTATTAAATCTTTGAGCGTAATTGTAGTAGTGTCAGCATTTAATGTTGAAGTTAATTTTCCATTCACATAGACAAGGTAATTTGCTACGCCTACATTATCTGTCGCTTCTTGCCAGCTAACCTTAACAGTTGTACGATCTTTTACCTCTACTCCAATAGCCTGCGTGACATCCCATAAAGAGCTTGTTTTAATGATTGGTAAAAATGCTTCATTTGCTACTGCTAAATAACCAGCTTCACTTAAATGAATATTTTCAGGGTTTGGTAGATAGTTGGCAACATCCTTTGCAACAACATCATATGTAGGAACAAAAATAGCGCCCGCTTTTTCAGTAGTTGTTTTAATTGTTGCATTCAATGTAGCTAATAACAAATTAAATTGTTTTTGTAAGTTCTCACTATAGTATGGGAAGGAATTATAATAGCCCATTACATATACTTCAGCTTGTGGATTAATCTTTTTGATTTCAGATAGAATAGTAGCAATGTTCGATACAGCTTCTTTAGTAGCTTTTATGATAGCCACAGTGTCAATTCCCGTTGCTTGAGATTCTTTTAATATTGGCAATAGATCATTTGCCCCAGCTGTTAATGTGATGATTTCAGCTTCTTTAATAGAAGCCCGTAACTTTGCCTGTTCGTCTGTATAGCCAAAACCAGTCACTGTTTTTGCAACATCATTTTGTAGATCAGCTAAAACATTTTTAGTTGTGTAGCCTGACATAGCAAAGCCCTTATTAAAGGAAGTAAGGAAGCCGTCTTGCTGTAATGCCTGTGCAATAAAATCGGTATAGCCTAATCCAATTACACCTACTTCATTCATTCCATGTGCTAATGAATCACCAAGTGCCACATAATCGGTTTGTACAACCCAACTTGGTGCTATATGGTCACCCTGTCCTTCTTCTGCACTAGCTGCTACAGGTATAGCTAATTGCAAAGCCAATACACTTGAAGCTAAAAAACGAAATTTCTTTGATAATCGCATTTACTCTCTCCTCTACTTATAAAATAGTCGTTATTTTCACTATTTTACTAGAGGAACGATAAAAATAGGTTAAATTACAACAATCTTTTTGAAACATTTCATTTTTTATCTAATTAACCTGTATCTTTCCATAAATCCCACCACCACCAACTTCAATGGCTAATTGACCCGTTCTCGCTAAATCGATTAAATGGGCTAGTTTATGTGGCACAATTTGTTCAAGCTGGTCGATTGTTACACGATGCAAAATATTCATTTCTGTACCAAATGCTTCGATTAAACGTTCCATCATTTTAGGACCAATACCTGGAATGAAATCAAGTGGTATCTGATGAATATAAGGTGGTCTATTTCGTTTATCGGGAAAGTCTTCAGATAGCTCTTGTATACGGGTAGCTACTCCCTTTATAATTTGAGTACTCCCACATTCTGTACAAATGGTAGCCTCTTTACTTAGCTGTTGACTACATTTTGCACAAACTGTTTGATGATATTTGCCAAGCAAAGGGTTTAGGCCATAATTGGCTATTATCGCTCGTCCCTCTTGCTCATGCAGGGCCATTTTTAATTCTGTAAAATTCGCTTCTGCTAATCGTAACTTTTGATACTCTCGTGCTAATTTCCCAAGCGAATGTGCATCAGAATTGCTAACGAATGTATATGCTTGTAATTCTTTAATATGACTTACCATATTTGTATCAGAGCTTAAACCTAATTCAATACCATCAATAAGCTGCGGATCAAAGACTTCAGTTAAACTTCGACGAACCCCTTTGCCAAACAAGCTTTTAAATGGTGTAAATACATGTGCAGGAATAAAAATACCTCCCAATTCATGTACCTTTTGCTGCAAGGTCTGACCATCACAATAAATACGCTGTGAACTTAAATGGATATTCTTCATATGTTGTGACATCCATTCTGAGAACAGCTTCATGAGCTCTAGTGTAGGAAAGTAAGCAAGCACATGAATAGGACCCTGACAATGTTGATCATAAATTTCGATCTCTGATCCGGGAATTAAAGTGGTTTCCTGAAATCGCAGACCACCTTCTTTAAGTTCTTGTAGTTCTCCGTGTTCAATCATCCTCACCATTTCTTCGATTACTTCAGGTGAGTGACAGTCAATGATCCCAATGATGTCTAATCCCTTTCTTGCACTAGCCGTCTCTAAAATTCGTGCTAATGTTAACGTTTTACTGCCAGTAATTTTCACTGCCCTTCCACTAGAAGTACGTCCAATATGAATATGTAAATCAGCATAGAATTCATTCAATTCAAACACTCCTTTAAATACATTCTATAAAACGAAAATACCTTACATTACTGCAAGGCATTTCTCACTTCATTATGATGGATGATTTGTAGTAGTGCTATTATTTGACTCAAAAGCGCCGGAACCGTGTGATGGTGTGGAGGAAGCATCATAGGCAACTAATGTTACACCAATCTTTTCTTCAAGCTCATTAATTTTTTCTAGTTGCTGCGGGTCTAATTGTGCAAACTTAATTTCTTTCATGGTCATCAATCCTTTCAATTATACAATTCCCCGAAATATAGAAAATATACTCCTTCGCATAATTGTGGAATTACAAACGAACATTGGATAATAAAAATGACTGATAATCAGTCATTTTTATTGACATTATTTTTCTTATTCTATAACATAATAATTAAGTAAGGCAAAAGTGAGGGATTGCATGTCAAAAGAAGAAAAAATTATTCAAGCTGCCATTGAGGTTTTTCGAGAAAAAGGTATAGAAAAAACAAAAGTTTCAGATATCGTTAAAGCTGCTGGGATCGCTCAAGGAACATTTTATCTTTATTTCCCATCACGCCTTTCTGTTATGCCTGCTATTGCAAAAAATATGGTAGAAAGAATTATTGCTACCTTAGATGAAGGTATTTCAAGTCATAAGCCCTTTGAACAGCAACTTGAAGAGGTTGTGGAAATGGTTTTCTTAATCACGAAAGATTATGGAGATATCGTTGCACTTATTTATGCAGGTATTGCGCAAACTGAGCATTTAAAAGAATGGGAAAATATATATGCACCCTATTATGACTGGATGAGTCATTTCTTATTATCTGGCCAGCAACAGGGAATGATACGTGATTCAATTGACCCAACACGTTCTGCTAAACTGATGATTGGTCTAATTGAATCTGCTGCTGAACAAATTTATTTATTTGATGATAGCAAGGACGAAACAATGAAATTGCTCAAGCTTGAGCTTATAGACTTCCTATCTCACGCACTTGGCCTACGTCACCCATAAAAGTGACGTTCTCTTTTACCTCGAAAATGACTGAATGTCAGTCATTGTATTACCTAATAGAAAGGATTTTATTGATGAAAAAAGAATGGATGTACGTCGTTTTAACAAGTTTATTTGAATTGCTTTGGGTATTTGGCTTTAACGTAGCAAGCTCATGGTGGCATTGGATAATTATTGTGACAATCATTGCTATAGATTTTCATTTCTTATCGAAGGCTTGTGAGAGCTTACCTACTGGTACAGTCTACGCTATTTTCGCTGGAGCAGGTGCAATCGGTACCACATTAATGGATATTTTCATTTTCGAAGGAGAATTTAATGCCATTAAAGGACTGTTCATGATTATTTTATTATTAGGTGTGATTGGTCTAAAATTAGCGGATAATTCCTCTAAAGAGCAGGTGCAAACGAAAGGAGAGAATGTATAATGGGTTGGGTACTTATTATCTTAGCTGCATTGTCTGAAATTATAGGTGTGGTTGGCTTACGCTTCTATAGTCAGCATAAAACATTACGAAACTTAATGTTATATATTGGTGGTTTTGGTGTGTCTTTTGCCCTTTTATATGCATCCTTCAACTATTTGCAGTTAAGCATTGCCTATGTTGTTTGGGTAGGAATTGGTACTGTTGGAGCTGTACTCGTAAATATCATTTTCTTTGGCGAATCTAAAAATCTATCACGTATTATCAGTATCATAGCAATTATCATAGGTGTAGCAGGCTTAAAAGCAGTATCTTAATGGCTTTACAATATAGGACGCCACTCTTAAATCGGAGGCGTCCTGTATTCATTTATTTAAAATGGCATGAAATGGGAGTAATTAAGATAAAAATTCATAAATACCATCCGCTATAAATTCTGCAGGTCCACGCATCCAGATATGGTCATTGTCAGCCCATCGAATGACTAAGTCACCGCCCCTAAGTTGGACTACTATCTCTTCTTCCTTCTGACAAAAACCATTTAATATAGCAGCCACTACCGCTGCACAAGCACCTGTCCCACATGCCTCTGTTATACCCGAACCTCGTTCCCAAACGCAGCATTTTAATGCCTTCTCATGAACAACCTCTACAAACTCAACATTGCAACGATAAGGAAATCTCATATCGTTTGCTATAATACCGCCTAATGTTCTTAATGGTGCTTGCTCGATCGCATTCACAAAAACTACAGTATTCGGATTGCCCAAAAACAAAGCTGTTACCAAAAGAGAGTGTTGGGGTAAAGGAAATATCTCATTGATGACAAGCTCATTTGGGTTTCCTAACATCGGAATGTCTTTGCGCAATAAGAGAGGTTTGCCCATATCGACAATCACTTCTATTACACGATTGTCTTGCACCACTACCTGTGCCAGCATAATCCCGGATTTCGTTTCAATCGTAATTAGCTCTTGTCGTACAATATGACGTTCAAAAATATACTTAGCAACACAGCGAAGACCGTTACCACAATTTGTCCCCTCAGATCCATCTTTATTAAATACACGCATACCACAGTCAGCAATTTTAGAGGGTTGGATAATAATCAATCCATCTGAGCCAATACCAGTATGGACATTGGCCATTTTTTGAGCCAATTCACAAAAGATATCTTCCTTGTAATCATGTTGGAAAAGATCAAGATAGATATAGCTGTTGCCAATACCATGCATTTTCGTAAAGGCTATTTGCATACAGTCACTCCTTAAAGGATGTTTTATGTATCTAATAGAAGATGAAACTTTTCTATATTTGGCTAAACCCCTTCGTGAACTGTTCAGGAACATATGTAAGATACGGCTTCCCTGTCATTGGATGTATTTGAATATCCGCAAAAACACCAAATACATCTTGCAGCACTGTTGGCGTAAGTACTTCCTCTGGTGTACCATGACAAACTATTCGCCCTTGCTGTAAAACGTAAATTTGATCGCAATACATAGCAGCAATATTCAAATCATGTAAAGCTGCTACTACGGTTAAATGCAAAGTCTGAATTAAATCCATAAGTTGAAGTTGATGTTGAATATCTAAATGATTCGTCGGCTCATCTAATATTAATATCTGTGCTTGTTGAGCGAGTGCCCTTGCAACCATGACACGTTTTTTCTCGCCACCAGAAAGCGAACTAAAGCTTCGTTTCTCTAAATGCGATATGCCCGTTTGTCTAAGAGCCTCTTTAACAATTTGAAAATCTTTCTCTTGATCAAGCTCTAACAGCTTTTTATGTGGGGTTCTTCCCATACTGACTAAATCATGCACAGTGAAATCAAATAATACGGGTGTCTCTTGGCTTACAACAGCCAAATTTTTCGCAATTGCTTTACTTGATTGCTTTAATATATCTTGCTCATTTAATACTACCGATCCACTTTCAGGTTTTAGGAGACGATACATATTTTTTAACAATGTAGATTTTCCGCTCCCATTAGGACCAATTAATCCAACAAATTGCTTTTCTTTTATTTGAATGCTTACATCATGCAGTATACGCTGATCGTAAATGGAGAATGATACTTTTTTCGCTTCTAATGTCATGGAAGTTAATCTCCTTCACCGAAAGAATAGTTGTTACGACGGAGAAGCCAAATGAAAAATGGTCCTCCACAAAAAGCTGTAATAATACCAATTGGCATTTCCTGAGGAGCAATAATAATTCGAGCAAAAGCATCTGCCCACACTAAGAATATTCCACCTATTAAAGCACTGATAGGTATTACGTATTTATAGTTTGAGCCCACAATTAAACGCACAATATGGGGAATAATCAATCCCACAAATCCTATAGAACCACTAACTGCGACAAGCACACCTGTTAATAGAGATACTAGTAGTATTAACTGAATACGGAATTGCTGAAGATTAACGCCTAATGTCACTGCCGCCTCTTCTCCTAGTAATAATAAATTTAAATTGCGATAGTGTAGCCACAGTAGCCCAAATACAATAAAAAATACGAAAGCTGGAATCACAATATTATTCCATTTGGCTCCAGCTAAACTACCTAGCATCCAAAACATAACAGCCTTTAAGGCCCCTTCTTGCTTTGACATCATTAAAATAAAGTTAGAGATAGCCGTTAAGATAAAGGACACAGCCATGCCTGCCAATAGCAAGCGGAAAATAGAGACACGTCCCCCAACACGTGATAAGAAAAAGACAAGTGCAATGGCAAGTAATGAACCAAGGAATGCGGATACTGAAAGAGCGTAAATACCTAAAAATGAAAAGGCTCCTAAAATAATCACAGAAGTAGCTCCGACAGCTGCCCCTGAAGAAATCCCTAGAATATACGGGTCTGCAATAGAATTACGTACTAGTGCCTGAATGGCTGCCCCTGCAATAGCTAACCCCGCTCCTACTATCACAGCTAGCAAAACACGAGGTGCTCTTATTTGCCAGATGATGATTTCCTGAGAGCGACTCCAATCTTGCTCGATCGAATTTTGTATAAAAGGAATTTTAGAAAGAATAACTTTCCATACATATAACGGTGTAACTGAAACTGAGCCAACCATTACAGCAAAGGTCATTGAAACAATTAATACCATGAAAAGTACGAAGGAAAATAACATAAATTTTTTATTCATCTGTTTTAAACTCCTACTGAATATTGATGAATGAAGCAATAAAAAAAGGTATCCCATGCGAAAATGCGCATAGAAATACCCAAGATTAAACAAAGTCAGAAAAATATCCAGCTATTGTCCGTAATTGCTTGCATCCTCGTGGGCATTACAGGTATTACTAAATGGCAGGTCTCCTGGCTTCGATTCACTATCCTATAATTGCCTTCCCATTCTTAAACAGTGGCAAATCATATTATAGGATTCCTCGTTACAGTTGCGGGACAGCGTCGGACTTCCACCGACTTCCCTTTTAAGTGACATTCAAAATGTCACACCAATAGTATTTGAAGTTATAAAATTGTGACGGTTCTATCATACATTTTTATAGATAGATAGTCTACTTCAATTTAATCCAACAATTGAGTTAACTTATTTAAATAATAAGGTTGACACAAATACATTCGTTTTTTACACTAGCAGTAATAACTTATAAAACGAGGTGAAATCATGGCAACTGTTACACAACATAGTCACCATAAGTTAAGAACTGTTGACATTACCTACATTGGATTATTTACAACGTTAATGATGGTGGGTGCTAATATCACTTCCTTTGCACCTTTTATGGTAGTTGGTGGTGTACCCATTACGCTTCAAACCTTCTTTGCAATTTTAGCAGGGCTTATTCTTGGTAGTAGAAAAGGTGCGCTCGCCTGCACAATTTATATGTGCGTAGGATTGGCAGGAGCTCCTGTCTTTGCTCGTTTCGGTGGTGGAATTGGCCAAATTTTAAGCCCTACCTTTGGGTTTATTATTACATTTATATTTGCGGCATTTGTTGCGGGGTTGATCGTAGAACGAAGCGGAACAAAGAAAAGTTTTATCGTAGCTGCTTTGGTAGCAACGGCTATAAATTATTTGATAGGAACAAATTGGATGTTTTTTGCCTATAAGCTATGGGCAAGTGCGCCAGAGAATTTTTCATATAAGCTCGTTTGGCTTTGGATGATTCCTCCACTACCAAAAGATATTATTTTAGCTATTTTTGCTGGTATCTTCGCCCATAGATTACAAAAAACATTGAAGATCATGCCCATTCAATAGCATATCTCCCCGCCAGACTAAAGAAATGTTTTTCATAGGTTATATCCATCGTTTCTGCACATTTATTTGCTACATTAGGAGCACATAGTGAGGAGGATATCATATGAAATTCAATAAAAGATGGTCAGTCGGACTATTATCAGTAGTCGCTCTAATTAGTTTATCGGCTTGTACAGAGGATCAAACAAAACCTGCGTCCACTTCTAATGAAGCTGCTGAAGAAATGGATCATTCTACAATGAACCATTCAAGTTCTGGCGAAGTACCAGTAACGTTAAAAAAAGCTGAAAATCCGAAATTTCCTATAGGAAGCACAGCCATTATTACAGATGGACATATGGAAGGTATGAAAGGGGCCGAAGCAACAATAGTAGGTGCCTATACTACAACTGCCTATGTTATTTCCTATGAGCCTACATCTGGTGGAAAGCGAATAGAAAAGCATAAGTGGGTAATTCATGAAGAATTAATTGACCCACAAGAAGCACCACTGGCTCCTGGAACAGAAGTAAAAACGGACGCAACACATATGGAAGGTATGGAAAATGCAACTGTCCTTATTGACGAGGCTGTGCAAACAACTGTATATATGGTTGATTATACTTCCACTACAAGTGGTGAAGCTGTAACAAATCATAAATGGGTAACAGAAGAAGAGCTTAGTCCAAAATAATAGAAATAACCTCTACCTTCAATTCTGGTAGAGGTTAATTTCTAGCTTTTATGTTCCATTTGCTTTCTCTTTGCAGACTTATGCCATTTATAGCCAATGCCCCAAACGGTTTGCAAGTAATCATCCGCCGGAAAACCACTTTTTCTTAATTTTTCTCGTAAATTACGTACATGTGAATCAATGGTACGATCTTCAATCGTTACATCATATCCCCAAACGGCATGTATAAGGTGTTCCCTAGAAAATGCTCTATTTTGATAATCTAAAAATAGGGCGAGCATGGCAAATTCCTTTGGTGTTAATGGAATTGCCTTATGTTGAAAATATACTTCAAAGGACTCTCTATCTAAACAAAGCCCTTCAAAGTTAATCACTTTTTCTTCAGATATCGTTCTTCTTAATACAGCATGTATGCGTGCTAACAATTCTTCCTCATCAAAAGGCTTTAAAACGTAGTCATCAGCACCAAGATTTAAACCTTTTACAATATCAGCGTGTTCTCCTTTTGCAGTAAGCATAATGATAGGAACATCCCAAAACTTCCTAATTTCCTGGCAAACCTGCCACCCATCCATCTCTGGCATCATAATATCCAAAAGAACTAAATCCACATGCTCTTCTTCTAAAAAATCCAATGCCTCTTGTATAGAAGACATTGCTCTACAAATAAATAGTGGTTCCAAATAAAGGGTTAATAAATCTAACATTCTTGGTTCATCATCAATGCATAAAATCGTTTTCATTCGTTTCTACTCCTTTAAATGATAATTCAAAAGTAGTCCCTTTATTTATTTCACTTCTAACCTTTATTTCTCCCCCATGTGCTTGTACAAGCTCCTTGACAATAGCAAGCCCAAGTCCAGATCCACCTAAAGCACGACTACGTGATTTTTCCACTCGATAAAACCGATCAAAAATATACGGTAAATCCTTCTTTGGAATTCCTTTCCCTGTGTCTTCAACGATGATGCTTAAAATTCCACTGTCTTGTTTTACAGTGACTGTAGTCATATCTCCTGGTGCACAATAGATTAATGCATTATTTAATAGATTAATCAGAATTTGCTCAAGTCTTGCTTCATCTGCACATAGTGTTAAGCCATTATCACAACGTACAACTAAATAGATACCTTTATCTTGAAAAGCGGGACTTAATTTTTCTTCAATGCTTGTAAAAAACGGCTCTAAATGTAAGCAATGTTTTTCAATTACAAATGAGTTTTCATCCATTTTCGCTAAATCAAATAAATCTTTGATTAATCTAGAAAGTCTATTTGTTTCTTCTATTATAATAGCTAAATACTTTTGACGATCTTGCCCTGTTAAATCCCGTTTAGCAAGAATGTCTGTATAGCCTTTAATAAAAGTTAGCGGTGTACGAAGCTCATGTGCAATACTTGATAAAAACTCCTTACGCTCTTGCCTTAGATGATTTAAATCATTGGATAAAAGCTGGATAGCATTTGATAAATCCCCAAGCTCATCTTTTCCATTCGTAGAAAGAGCAACTGTAAAATCACCCTTACTCATTTTCAATGTAGCCTCTTTCATTTGAATAAGTGGCTTAGCCAGCTTACGAGATAGAACAACAATGACTGCAATACTGACTAGACCAGATACAATACCCACGATGAGAAAATGCTTATTCAGCCGTTTCATTAATGCATGGATGGAATCGGTATTTTGAAACATAAATACATAGCCAATCGTTCCTTGCTGATTTTGAATAGGGCTTATAGTCGCAATTGCTTTAACTTCTTGCCAATTGTCTTGTAAAACCCTTCCTTCATAAGGTATTTCCCCCTCTATTTCACGAATCAGATCACTGATTTCTTGATGTGGCTGTGAGGATGCAAGGATTGTCCCGAAATGGTCAGTCACCACGACATCTGTACTTGCTTCTGATTCCATAAGAACGACATGTGCTAGTGTTTCATTATTGAAGTTCTGTTCTAATATAGTACGATGTGAATTTCCTATCGCTTGTAAACGCTCTAGTTCCTCTTCCACTCTAGAATTCGTCAGGGAAACATGCAAAAAAAACATCATAAAGGTTTCAATACAAAACAATGTGATGAAGAAGATAATGCCCAGCTTTAATGATAATTTTCTCATCCATAACCACCATTTTAGAATTTCTTAAAAGTATATCTTGAAAGTGTGAAGATTTCATGCAGAAGTAGCATCTTTCCAAACAAAAAATGCCCATAAGTATATTGTATACCTATGGGTCATACTATTGAACATTCATTAGAATTTGTATGAAAAAGGCTTGCTGTTTCACAAGAATTACCATCTTAGCAAAGATTTTATGGGTAACTAATCACTTCTCCAAGTGCCTATCCTTTCTCTAATGGGCTATTTTATCCGTTACTGCTAATATGAAAAATAATCTCTTGATGTATGGTTGATTAGAGAGGAGCTAGCGTCACAGAGTAGATCCTAGAGGAACGGAATTGAGGGAAGCGCTCATCGGACGCTAGCGGAACCGAAATCAACCATTCGCCTTAACAAAAGGGCTTTTTTCGCTAGTGACATCCTCTTTTTTCCAACAACATAACCCATAAGTATATTGTATACTTATGGGTTAGATTTTAATTAAACGTATTTTTTTGCCCAACTTAAGAAATTATCAATAACTACGTCAAGGAATTTCACTGTACCTTCATCAGTTAAATTGCCTTCTTCATCAAATTTAGTGTGAACAGCACCAATATAAACGTCATTACCGCTAAGTAATGGTGAGTTAATGCCTGGAGAGAATAAAATATCACGTAAATGTAATTGTGCTTTTACAGTACCTAAATTCCCCATTGATGCACCCATAATGATAGATGGTTTGCCAATCATTACTTTATCTACACGAGATAGCCAATCAATAGCATTTACCATAACCCCAGGAACTGTACCATTATATTCTGGTGTAACCCAAAGTACAGCGTCTGCAGCTTTTACTTTTGCTTTAAAATCAAGAACTGCTTGTGGAGCCTCATTTTCAATATCTTGATTATACATTGGTAGGTCCTTTAAGCTTAATACTTCAAGATCTAACTTTTCTGTATAACGTTTTTGAATAAATTGAGCTAATTGCATATTATAAGATTCTTTACGGATACTACCTACGATTGCTACTACTTTCATGATGTTTCCTCCTAAATGTATATTATTCATAGTATTTGTATAGCTATTGTATTTTATACCATTTCAATAATAAATGGCAAATTCTTCAACTGGCTTGCGATACCCACGTAATCGACGACTGCTTTCTTTTTCTTTCCCAATAGTAATCATTAAGGCTATTTCATGTGTTTCTGGCACATTGAAAAGCTCACGCATTTTCTGATTATCAAAGCCAATCATTGGGCAAGTGTCCCAACCACGATTTTTCGCAGCTAGCATGAATAACATTGCAGACAGAGAAGCATTACGAATGGCTTCATCTTTCATGAATCCTTCACCGCGATCCTCATAAAATCTTGTATTCTCTGCTACAATATCCTCTAGTTCACCCGCTGTAATTATGCCTAAATCCACCATGCCCTGACTTAACTCAGCAGTATTTTTATATGCTTCCTTGTCACCTAGTACAAGAATTACACCTGAAGCTGAATGTACTTTATATTGACCATATGCTGCCTCTCTCACCTTTTCTTTCATATCCTCATCCAGCACAACAATATAATTAGCATGCTGTAAGTTAAATGCTGAAGGGGCAAGCTTAACATCCTCCAAAATAGGGCGTATATCTTCTTCAGTCATTTTAACGTCCTTGATAAAATTATTAGCAGAGCGACGCTTATCAATCAGCTTGGAAAATTCCATTTTTTTATCCCCCAATACAGTTATGTATACATCCAGTGGGGCTTTGCTTTCCCAACTGGATGAAATTGTGTTACTCATATTCTTTATCGAACATAATGGAACTTCTTACAGTGTCAATCGGACGAACAAGACTTTCAATCTGTTCACGTTTTGGTTCTAAAAATGGTGGTAATGACAGTTTTTCTCCTAATGTTTCATATGGTTCATCGCCCATAAATCCTGGACCATCTGTAGCCAATTCAAATAAAATCTGCGGAGCTACTCGTGCATACAATGATTCAAAGAAATGACGATTTACATAGCCAGAAGTGTGGAAACCAAAACTTTCGAAACGTGCAGTCCATTCATCTAATACCGAACGATCCTCTACACGAAAGGCAGCATGGTGAACAGTACCAAAACCTTGACGAGCAACGGGTAACACTGTGTTGTGCTCGACAATAATCTGGGCGCCATTTCCTCCCTCGCCTACTTCAAATAAATGGAAGTCCCCTTCATCTGCAATCTCTGTAAAAAGCATTACCTTTTCTAAAACATCCTTAAAGTATTTAAAATTAGCGACACGGACAAAAACTGGTCCTAAACCTGTAATGGCATACTCAAGTGGGATGGGGCCATTCTGCCAAGGCGTACCTGCCGCCACACCTGTATTGTGCTCATCAGAAATTAACTGATAGTGCTGATCATCAAAATCTACGAAAGATAGTGTTTTTTTACCAAACTGTTCTTTCATACCTGTATGCTTCACATTTAAACGGTCAAAGCGCTTTATCCAATAATCTAAAGCAGCATCCGTTGGTACACGGAAAGAAGTCTTTGAAATTTCATTTGTACCATGTACACCTTTTGGGATATTAGGGAAATCAAAGAACGTCATATCTGTACCCGCACTACCCTTATCATCTGCAAAGAATAAATGGTATGTTTGAATGTCATCCTGATTCACTGTTTTCTTTATTAAGCGCATTCCTAAAACATAGGTAAAGAATTTATAATTTTCTTCAGCACTACTTGTGATAGCCGTTACATGGTGTACACCTTTTAAATGATTCATAGTATGCTCCTCCTATATATCTCGATATCGAGATATATATTTAAATTTTTTTATTGGTTAGTGGCGTTCTTGCCAACTTTTTTAAGTGATAAAATCATGTTGTCCAGCTCCTGGGCTTCCAATACTTCAAATATCTCATTTATTTTCTGTTCATGCTTAGGGAATATTTCCTCCATCAAAACCTGTCCCTCAAGCGTTAGTAATACGTACGTAACACGACGATCTCTTGGACATGCCTTACGGTACACATAGCCCTTTTGCTCGAGCTTATCAATCACATAAGTAATACTACTGCTTGCAATTAATATTTTTTTACCAATCATTTGAACTGGTTGTTCTCCATGGTGATACAAAAATTCAAGAACCGAAAATTCAGTTTGATTTAAATCGAATTGAAGTAAATCTCTTCTAGTTGCATCTTGAATCGTTTGATATGCTCGGAACAAGACCGTAAATGCTTTTAAGTTACGATTGTTTTGCTTCATACGACTCCCTCTTTTTACTTCGAATTTAATTATCTCTAATTCGAGATAATAATAACATATACATTTTTAAACAGCAAACAATTTGTTTCTTTATGTTTGCCATCTTTTCGTTCGGGTAGAAGGTAGTTGTAACTTATAAAGGAGGATTCTAAATGAAAAAAGATGTCAATCAAAAACAACAACAGCTAGAAGCATTCCGAGTAAGTGATAAAGATCAACCTCTCACAACCAATCAAGGATTAAAAATATCGGAAGATGAACATTCACTAAAAGCAGGTGAGCGAGGACCCACTTTACTAGAGGATTTTCATTTCCGTGAAAAAATGACTCACTTTGACCATGAACGAATTCCTGAACGAGTAGTACACGCACGTGGCTCAGCCGCTCATGGAATTTTTGAAACATATGAATGCGCAAGTGATATTACAAAGGCTCAATTTTTAAATGGAAAAGGCACTAAAACCCCTGTTTTTGTCCGCTTCTCTACCGTTGCCGGGTCTAAAGGCTCTGCAGATACTGTTCGTGATGCACGCGGCTTTGCTACTAAGTTTTATACACAAGAGGGCAATTATGATTTAGTTGGAAATAACATACCAGTATTTTTTATTCAAGATGCTATTAAATTCCCCGATTTTGTACACGCTGTAAAGCCCGAACCAAATAACGAAATACCACAAGCACAAAGTGCCCATGATACTTTTTGGGATTTCATTGCAAATAATCAGGAGTCTGCTCATATGGTTATGTGGCATATGTCAGATAGATCGATTCCACGAAGCTATCGAATGATGGAGGGCTTTGGTGTTAATACTTATCGCTTTATCAATGCCGAAGGAAAAGCCCACTTTGTTAAATTTCATTGGAAACCTGTACTTGGGGTAAAATCATTAGTATGGGATGAAGCACAAATCATTGCTGGAAAAGATCCCGATTTTCACCGCAGAGATTTATGGGAATCCATTGAACGTGGGTATTTCCCAGAGTGGGAGCTTGGTGTGCAACTTATTCCCGTTGAAGATGAATTCAAATTTAGCTTCGATATTCTTGATGCCACGAAAATATGGCCTGAAGAAGAAATTCCAGTACGCATTCTTGGGAAAATGACCTTGAATAAAAATGTGGATAATTTTTTTGCAGAAACGGAACAAGCCGCATTCCATGTCGGGCATGTTGTGCCTGGCATTGATTTTTCAAATGATCCTTTATTACAAGGTCGTTTATTCTCCTACACCGATACACAGTTAATACGACTGGGAGGACCTAATTTCCATGAGCTTCCTATTAATAAACCAATCTGTCCATTTCATAATAACCAACGAGATGGCTATGGCCGACAAACTATTAATGTAGGACAAGTTAGCTACCATAAAAATTCCTTAGCCAATAATACACCACATCCTGTTTCTGAAGCAGATGGTGGATATAAGCATTATGAAGAAAAAGTTGAAGGGCATAAAGTACGTGTACGTAGTGAGAGCTTTAAAGACCATTTTTCTCAAGCAAGATTATTCTGGCTTAGTATGTCAGATATTGAGAAAAAGCATATTATTGATGCCTTTAGCTTTGAACTTGGCAAAGTAAAAAATAAAGCGATTCGAAAACAAGTTGTAGACATGTATGCTCATGTCAGTTACTCACTTGCTTCAGCTATCGCTGAACGTATTGGTATAGTTCCACCTGTAGAAGTGGAAGTACCACATATTCAACAAACTTCTCCTGCTGTTAGCCAAGTAATCAATGCAAAGGAAAGTGTCAAATCTAATAAAGTAGCTGTAATTGTTACAGAAAATAGTAGTGAAAAATTAAATGAACTTATTGCTACATTTTTAAGTGAAGATATCGTAGTTGAACTAGTAAGTAATAAACAAGGCATAGTAAGCGGTTATGAAATTCACGAAACATTTGCTACTACCTCCTCAGTTCTTTATGATGGGGTTTATGTTACAGGAGCCTTTCAGAATTCCTATGAACAAGCAAAAGCAGAACAGTTTATTGAACAAGCCTATCAGCACTGTAAAACAATAGGTTATACGGAAAATGTTTTATTTTTACAGCATATAGCCAATAAACATGGGGTTGCAACCGATCCAAAATCTTTTGTTCATGCCCTTGCTAAACATCGACATTGGGTACGAGAATGTAAATGAATGTAAAGCCAGCTAACTGATTAAATCAGCTAGCTGGCTTGTTTTTATTATTTAATTCGTTTAAATTCCTTTTCATTGCCGTCTACAAATTCGACATCCACTTCAATGGATTGATAGTTATCTTCAATATTAAATACTTTGATTACTTGATCAATCACTTCATCATTAGATGTTGTAGAATCAAAATTCAACTGCTTAAATAACGGCTCTAATTTAGTATAAGCTTCATCGCCCTGCAGTTTTTCATTTTTTCGATCATCTTCTAATTTTGCTTCTATTCCTGTTTTTTTATCCTCATATTCTACCTCATAAGACTCCGTTGCAGAGTAATCAACATCTAAAGAAAACTCTAAAAAATTAAATGTCACTTGGTCAGTTGGCGTCTCACCCGTCTGTTGAGTAGCATTCTGATCTGCTGGAGCATTTGCAGGCACATCTTTTACCTCATCCTTATTACAGCCGTAAAGAATAACAGTCATTAAAGAAATCACTAAAATAAATTTCAATTTCAATTTATTCACTCCTTTCTTTACATATTATTTCCCCATTCTTCTACAAACTAACCTAAAAAGGGCATCTCCTACAAATAAGGAGATACCCTTTTCATGGAATGCGACTTAATAATAGAAGTTACGATCCACTTTATTTTCTTGAATAGCTTTTGCTAAACGAACTGTTGACACAGCCAAATCGGCATATGACACACTCTTGGTAGCATTAAAGTTATTTTGCTGTGTATCAATCAGCCCCATCCCATTTGCTATTGCTATATAGCCTGTATACGCTGGATCAATAGAAGCTGCATCCGCAAAGTTTAATTTGTAAATATCCTTATACTTTGCAACATTCTCCAATTGCATTGCTTTAACAGCCCATACTGCTAGCTCTTGACGAGTCAATGTTTCATCCAAAGCGAATTGGTTTGCTGGCTGTAAAATTCCCATTCTTACAGCTTGTTCAACCACTCCATATAATGGATGGTTTTTATCGATATTGCTGAAGGTTTGCTTTTCACCATCGCCACTACCAAAATGGCCATATGTTAAAGATTTTAGTAGAATCTTTAATGCTTCTCCCTTTGTCACAGCAGCATCAGCATTAAAGTTTGCTATATCTTTTATCTCTAATACATTTTGATGTAGAAGATAATTTAATTCATTGGCTGCTGTTGGGTGTGAAATAGATTGCTTTTCTTTTGAGCCATCTACCTCATACAACCATTCACCAGTAATTGCATCAATTTGATTAACTAAGCTACCGTTGTAAGTTGGAGCATAGACTAGATCATAATGTTGTTTACCTTCAGTATCCTGCTTTACATATTGTAGTTGTAATGTAAGGGCCTTACTATAGGCTTCTTTTGCTTTATCAGCAGAGATTACTTGACTAAGAGAAGGCCAGTTATTAATCTTTTGTTTATTAACATTCAAAGAACGTAATGATCCATCAGAGCCAATACCTACGTTTATTTCATCTCCAACAACCGCAATCCCGTTTACGATGCGTGGGAAGGAGAAGTAATAATCTTTACTATAATCATCATGTACAGGATTATCAATTGGCATCGAATACTCATGTAAATAGGATGGAGCCCATTGCTTTAAGTATTCAACAGCCTTTGCTAATGCCGCATCCTTAGAGAGGGTAGTTGTTTTGTCAGTGTTGATAAAATCTCTCATAATATCGTGATACTGCACGATATCGCCTGTTGCCTTATTAATTTCTAAAGAGGTACCAGACCCGCCATTATTGTACATATACATGTAATTTACTGTATAAACCGTTTCACCATTGTCATTTTCTCTTTCGTCAACCATATCAATAGTGAGCTTTGCCTTGTCTTCATCGACTTTTAATAAATTTTTAGCGAATTCCTCAACCTCTGCTACTGTCATACCGCTTTTTCTTGGTGGTAATTGCTGTGAGGATATTTTCTCAGCGCTTTTCGTCTTTGGAACTTGTGTAGAGAAGCCATTCGTTGTTTGCCATTGACCTGTTAAAGCATGTACACCATTAAATCCTGTTGCTGGCATATAGACAAGCTTCACATTACGTTGATCGCTAAAATAGTCAACGTAATAACGAAGTTCAACTGCTAAGTTATCACGTACTTGTGCAACAATTTCTTCCTCATTTTTTTTCTGGCTTGAGCTATCAAAGGTTGCTTTACCAATTGATTCTGTATTTTTATACATTCCTGTTATTTGACCATTAGCAAGAACATCTATAGTGATACTTTGATCGCCAATAAGCACTCCATTATAGGTTGGTGAATAAACAAATGAGTAGGTAATTGGTTGTGATAATGGACGATTAATGTCATTGTAATAACCGAAGCCATCTTCACGGAGTTTATAGTTCTCTATTTTCGCAAATTTTCTTAGGAAGTCATCTGCAATTTTTTTTGCTTCAGTCTCTGAATATTTTGCGGGATATACTGCTTCAGCGATATTAGCTGGCTGATAATAGAAATGTTCTAACTCTAAATCTTCACCTTTAAATGTAAAACCACCATATACATCTTTACCATTTACCGTTTTATGGAAGTTCAAATCATAACGGACCGTTGTATCATCTCTAAAGAAATGACCGCCTCCAGAATTAAACTCATTATCAGCTACAAATTTGAACTCTTCAGGGAATAGTGCACGTAATTTGTTAATTAGCATACCTTTTGTCACTTTCGTCTCTGAGGCAGCCAACTGTATTGCAATACGCTCTGAAGGTTCTTTCACATTTGCAGAAGCTTGTGAAACGGGTGCTAGAATACCAACAGAAAATGCAGTAGTTGTTAAAATAATACCTAACTTTTTAAATTTACCCAAAATATACCTCCTAAAATACTATTTACCATAATTATAATATATTTACCCATAATTAGAAATGAATTTTACAGATAATTTCCTCTTCGAAGAAAATACATTGGGCAATCCGTCCTTTTTTCTTCATTTTCTCATTTCTTTACCACATCAAAATTGGCACCAATTAACACCCAGTTCTGAGGGAATGGTAGTCCTAATTTCCAATAACCAATACCACGAAGGTTATATTGTTTAATGAGATTGAATTTAGCTTGAATAGATCTAGCATCTTCAAACCACACCATATGCGCCCTACCTTGCTCATCATAGTATTCAAAAAATGGTGCTTGGGCTCTCCAATCATATTGAATTGCTGCATTATAACGTTTAGCAATTTCAATGGCTCGCTGTGGACTAAGCGCTTCTGCATACGGTCCCCCCTGAACAAAAGGTAACGTCCAATCGTAGCCATATAAATTTTGCCCTAACATAATTTTGCTTGCAGGTATTTCACTCACCGCATATTTTACAACTGCTTCTACCTCTGGGAGAGGTGAAACGGCCATTGGTGGGCCAGCTGAATATCCCCATTCATAAGTCATGAGTAAAACAAAGTCCACGATTTCCCCATGTGCTCTATAATCATGTGCCGCTGTCCATGGTCCTCGTTCACTATCACTTGTTTTAGGAGCTAATGCTGTAGACACTGTATATCCTTGAGCGTGAAATTTTTCTACAGCTCTTCTTAAAAAATTGTTATAGGCTTGTCGTTGATCTGCTGGCAAATTTTCGAAGTCAAAGTGGATATCTTTAACATCCCCAAGTCGCTTTGCTTCTGCA
Source organism: Lysinibacillus sp. JK80 (assembly GCF_027557635.1). Lineage (NCBI taxonomy): Bacteria > Bacillati > Bacillota > Bacilli > Caryophanales > Bacillaceae > Lysinibacillus > Lysinibacillus sp. JK80. Next base: position 4,095,932 of record NZ_CP058997.1, read on the forward strand.
AGAATATTATCAAATAATAAATCTTGAACAGCTGTACTTTGAAAAATATCTCTCGCTAATTCACCACTAAAACTAAAATTCTCCAAATTAGAAATAACCATTGCCATTGATGCTCCCGTATCATTTGCAATTTGTGTCACACCTTGGCTTGGTGGCTTCTGTAAAGTACCATCACGCCTAGCCTCATAGCTAAATAAAGCTAAATATGTTAAATTAGGACCCGCTTCCCTCGCTTGATTCAAGAGTGCTTCACTAACTGATGTTCCTCTCGGCTCTAAATAGGCTAATGTTTCTGCCCTTGTTTTTGGTGGCTGTGGGATATATAATCTCGTTCCAACTGCTAATGGTTGATTTGGATTAATGCCATTTACTTGTGCAAGTGTTACATAATTAATACCGAAACGTTGGCCAATTGACCATAGGCTATCACCTGGCTGTACATAATAAAAGCTTCCGACAATCGGGATTACAAGAGCTTGCCCCACAACTAAACGATTTGGCTCTGGAATTTGATTGGCATCTATAATGCTCTGAACCGTAGCCCCATACGCCTGTGCAATTCCCCATAAAGACTCGCCAGCCCGTACAACGTGTATTTGAATGATTTTGCCTCCTTCTAGCTTTATAAAATCATACCTATAAAGCTTATGAAATCAGAGATGAAAAGATGTCTCTTAACAACTCCACAAAAGTACACCACTATTTTATAGCAAATAAATAGTAGGCTGTATTATGTCACCTATTTAATACTAATGAGAATAATCTTCGTTTACGAGATTTCATGAAAGAATTTTCTTTTAAATACGTATGTCTAAAAAGTTACCTGAGTAATATATTCTGCTTCTTCACCGTTATTAGAATAAAAAAACGTAAAATGATACTTATCTTGATAACAATAATCGTACAAATGTTCTATTTTCCGCATAATCTTCAGTAAATTTTTACCCACTTTCTACCCTACAAATCAGTTGTAGCAGGCTACTTTTGATAACACTTTTCCCAAATTTTTTTACGCAACTAGCGTCATATGACTTATTCTTTTCCCTGTTCTCACTCTTGTATAATGAAATTATTGTAAGGAGGTGTTAGATTGCGTTTATTTTACCAGCAAAAAGTAATCGGTAAGAAGTCTCGTAAACTTGAAAAAATTTCATTTTCAATTGAAGAGCCTGTCATAACGTTACAAGATTTACTTGTTCAGCTTGTTACACAGCAGGTTCAACAATTTAATGAGAAAATGGTAGATACACCACTTCATGTTTATTTATCGGATCAGCAACTAGAAGAAGCTGCTCAATATGGCAAAGTACATTTTGGAGAAAAGAAAAAGGATACTGTACAGTCAGTGGATCAAGCTATTTCCACAATGCTTCAAGCCTTTCAGGACGAGCTGTTTTTAGTCCTTCATAATGAAGAATCTTTAGATTCTCTTTCTACACCATTAAACATACAGGAAGACGATGTCTTTACATTTATTAAACTTACTATGCTTGCAGGACGAATTTGGTAAGGAGGGATTTATATGACACTTTCACATGAACAAAAAATACATTTTCAAAGTATAGTTGATTCTGCACCTATAGCAATACAGCCTTTAGCAGCTGCATTGTTAAAATACATGGATAATAGAGATTATGACATTGAAACGCTTATAGCTGCTCGGCAATATTCATCACTTGAAGAACTATTTAGTGGACCATTATTTGAAGTGCTTACCATGTTTTCTTCACAAGAACGTGCACTTAAGATCAAGAAACTAGCATTACGCTTTGATGCTACAATGTTCCAAAGAGGTGTTTTACGTCGATCTTTTCGTTCTTCTCAACCAGTGCAAGACCATCTGTTTCAATGTTTACAGTTAATAGAAGAAATGCTGACATTTGAGGAAATTACTTTGCAGGAGTTGTTAACGAATCATCGTCAATATGAGCATGGAACCTATCCAAACTATAGCTCCTATGTCTTAAAGAATGAAAATACAAAAGTAATGGGTTTTAATGTCTTTGAGCAGTTGCTTGCTGAAGAACTATCATTAGAAAACCCGTCAATTGAAGAAGCAGTAGAAGGTATTTTATTTGATGAACATCAAAGTAGCTTTTTCGGCCATCCATTCATTCGAGGTATTTTTAAATCAAGTAATCATCGGATGCATGATGCACTTGGCAAACTCTTATTAGCAGCTGCACGACAAGAAGGTTTACGACAGGCAATAGTAGAAAATATTGACCATGGCAATCTTGATGCACAACTCAACATGATGAAGCTTATTCAGGAACATCGCCTAACACGCTTCTCCTCTGTAATTCGAGCAGTCGATACTTGGATGGGACTTGGCTATAATAGTTTCGAAAATCAAAAAATAACAGAGGAAGTTCTTGCATTAGCCATCCAAGCAATCGAAGAAGACAGCTTTGTTGAGCAATTGTTAAAAAGTGAACGTACAATTGATATTTATGTTGTATTATGGGCTACTGCTACAAAGGACTATACGAAGTTAAATGACCTTGTAACAATACTCTTAAAGCGTGACAAGCATATCCAACTTACAACGCTTGCCTTTTTGAAAAACTTATCGAAAATTTCCTTCACTGCGCCATTTGTAAAGGATTTAATCTTATCAACAAAAGATATCGAGTTGTTTGCCTTTGCATGGGGCAATTTTCTTTATGCTAATCACCATATTAATAGTGAGTATGCAAGAGACAATGAATGGGCGCAAATCCTTCAAACCTTCATGCAAGAAAACACACAGTTACAAGGGATTGAATACCTTTTATTTGAACAGCTTGAGTGGGCAAAAAATGAAATTACGAAAGATGGACTTAACATTACAGGTAAACCTCTATCCTTTGTCCATGTCCATTTGTCATTAGAAGATTTAATTTCAACACAAATTATTTTAGCCCATCATGTACAAGACGAGGCATTATTCCAACGAATTATTGAGCATGCAGATTCTTACTCACCATCTAGCAGAATCGGCCTACTGAATATTTATTGTCTTGACCCTGTCACAGAAGGTCAACGTGAATTTTTATTTAATTCATTACGGGATCGCAGTTCCATCAATCGTTCTCTTGCGTTAAAGAAAATACATGCTCTAACACCAACAGAAGAAGAAATAGCAAAAATTGAAGATCTTTTAGCTAATAAATCAGGTGCACTTCGTAAAGAGGCTATTTCACTCTTAAAAGTTCAGGCACAGAATAATCTGTTACAAAGTGCTGAAAGGCTGATAAAAGATAGTAAGCAGTTAAAGAGACTTGGAGGGCTTGAATTACTACTAGTAGCCTCTAAGCAATACAACTTAGCAAGCGAGCAAATTACAGCTTTATGCTCCTTATTACCAAAAGTAACTAAAAACGAGCAAGTTTTGTTAGAGCAATTAATTACAAGGGATGTCCCTGAGTATAACGAGAGTAATGGCTTTGGCTTGTATACACCACATCCCCCTATTCAATATGGCTGTATTTCGGATGGAGCCATTCAAATGAATGGTGTAGAGCCTTGGCAACAGCTTGCTCCACTTTATGTACAGGCACCTACACCTTTTGAAAAATTCTTTCAATATGATGTTGATAAGTTATTATCTAAGCTTGAACAGCTTATTCAGGTTTTAGATCAACATGCTGAACTAGAATATGAAACATACCAATGGAATGACACACCCATTAGCACTACATTAGGACAAAGATATAGTGTAATGGCAACTAAATCGGATAATCAACGACATGCTAGTCTTGATGCTTATCCTATCCCCGAAGAAATTGTTCAATGGATGAAGACAGCATTATTTAGTAATGAGGACTTAGCCTATTTTAATTTTTACCATAATCTATCAGAATACCCTGCTGCTCATGATCTTTCCGAAGCAGCTCATACACTAATCAAACCGTTCTTCCAATACAAAGATTTAAAAGTACGTGTTGCGCAATTTAATTCCTTGAAATATGACGATACAATTCAACAGATTTTCTCAGTGCTATCCCAAGACATCGACAAAATCTCAGGTGATACAGTGCTACATCAGGAAGCACTTTCATTACTCGAAAAGCATGCACCCGAATTTAATCGCTTCGAACAGGCAGTAGGCATAATGTTACAGCTATTCAAACAAATCCCTGTTGATCAGTGGCAACTTGATGTTCGAGAGAAGGGTTATTATTACTATCGTTCCACTTCTACTATTATCGATTTAGATGTCGTTGAGTCATTCGTTGATCGATGCTGGTCTGATTACTCAACCTATGGTGAATATGTCAAAATGCTAGCTGTTAATGAAGAGCTAACAAAGCGTATGAAAAATGCAAGCTATAGCCCAAACGTCTACAATTTATCTTTGTTCCAATATTTAGACGCCATGAAAGTTGGTTTATTTACGCAAGATCACTTATTTGAAGCCATATTTACCAACACGCTCGCTTCAGAAATATTTAATGAGCCAACTAAGTTACAAGAACGCTATCAACAATCGTTTGAAGATTTAACAGATTTCTTTGCTATTCGTGAACAAGCGATTGATCGTATTTTAGCCATAGAGCTAAAACGTGGTGATACGCCTACTGCTGTAACAAAGCTTGCTAGTAGCATTTCTTATTTTGAGGGTATTGATTATTTCTTACAGATTCTACAGGCACTTGACGGAGAAAAGCTTGCGAGAGGATATATTTGGCAGGCAGAAACGAAAAAGGATGTATTCTCCCGATTGCTAACTAACTGTTACCCCAAAAAAGAAGAAACAGCGCAGCAATTAAAAGAAGCTTGGCAGAAAACAGACATTTCTAAAGAACGATTAATTGAAGCAATGATGTATAACCAGCATTGGATAGACCTTGTAAGTGAAGTGATTGGCTGGGATGGACTAAAAGAATCAGCCTGGTATTTTATCGCTCACACCACAGATTCTTTATCCGACTTTGCCAAAGATCAGATTGCCCTTTTCTCTAGCATCACTGCTGAGGATTTCCGTGATGGTGCATTCGATTTAGCTTGGTTCCAAAGCGCCTATCAAACACTTGGGGCTAAGAAATTCAAACTTGTTTATGATGCTGCAAAATATGCTTCTGAAGGAGCCAACCATCGTCGGGCACAGCTTTATGCCGATACAGCCATCGGTAAGCTCAGTCCAAAAACGTTAATGCAAGAAATTCAAGATAAACGCAATAAAGATAAACTGCGTGCACTTGGTCTTATCCCTTTCATAAAATCAGATGACAAAGACGCCCTGACACGCTATCAATTTATTCAACAGTTTTTGAAGGAAAGTAAGCAATTTGGTGCTCAACGCCGCGCAAGTGAGGCTCGAGCAGCAAGTATCGCTCTAGAAAATTTAGCGCGCAATGCAGGGGATGGAGAAGCCACTCGCTTCACATGGCGTATGGAGTTATCTGCCTTTAACGATATGAAGCATTTATTTAAAGCACAACAAATCGAGCAAATTACAGCCCATCTACAAATAGAGGATGATGCCTCTGTAGCTATTATTGTTGAAAAGGATGGTAAACGTCTAAAGAACGTTCCTGCTGCATTAAAAAAGCATGCTGATATTGTAACCTTGCAGGAAGCCCGAAAAGACTTACAAGAGCAATATAAACGAGCACGCCCAGCGCTTGAGCAAGCAATGGAATTAGAAACAGTATTTTCGGTCGAGGAGCTCATTCATTTATTAGCTCATCCGATTCTAGCTCCGCTGTTACAAAAACTACTATTTATTAGCGATAATTACGTTGGAATGCTGACATCAGAAGGTTTACAGCTTTTATCGGCTGACATTGTGAACCTTGCTCCTACGTCCTCTATAAAGATTGCTCATCCTTACCATCTTCTAGAGAGCGGTCAATGGAGACAGTGGCAATCCTATATGTTCGAGCACAACATTAAACAGCCATTTAAGCAAGTGTTCCGTGAGTTATATCTCATCAATGCTGATGAAAAAGCACAGAAACATTCATTGCGCTATGCAGGGCATCAAGTAAATCCTTCACAAACAGTAGCCCTGTTGAAAACACGTGGCTGGCAAATCAGCTATGAAACAGGACCACGTAAAGTATATTATAAGGAAAATATTGTGGCATCCTTGTATGCACAGGCAGATTGGTTTACGCCAGCAGAAATTGAAGCACCTGCAATCGAAGGTGTTTACTTCTATGATCGACTAACAGGCAAAGATATCGTTTTAGATGATATTCCAGCTGCGATATTCTCTGAGGTTATGCGAGATATTGATCTTGTTGTCAGCGTAGCTCATGTTGGTGGTGTAGACCCTGAGGCAAGTCATTCTACTGTTGAAATGCGCAGTATTATCGTAGAAGAATTGGCTAAATTATTGAAGCTAAACAATGTGGAAGTGAAAAAGCAACATGCCCTCATAGAAGGTAAGCTAGCAAGTTACTCCTTACATTTAGGAAGTGGTGTGGTGCATCAAATAGGCGGTTCCATGATCCCAATTATTGCTGTCCCATCTCAGCATCGTGGACGAATTTTCTTACCGATGGTGGATGATGATCCACGGACGGCTGAGATCATGACCAAGCTCTTATTACTATGTGAAGATACAAAAATTAAAGATCCAGCTATATTAACTCATATTCGAAGCTATGAGCAAATGCACTAACGTACTCTAGATAAAAACAGGTGACTCCATTCGTCACCTGTTTTTACTTTACATCTGTTTTAATCATTTCAAACAATAGCGGTACATTCGTGCCACGATGCAATGAATGACAGCCTTCCATTAAAAATGACCAACTTTTCTTTATTTTTTCCCTATAAGACAACTCTGAACTAACTGGGAGATAGGTGCTTAAATATTCCTCAATCGTGCATGTCAGATTGTCCATAAATTTATCTGCTTTTTGTATTTTTTCTGTTGGGATTTCATTGCGCTCATTCCATAAGACATGTTCTAAATTCGTAGAAAAATAAAATAATTGATAAGGTACTTTCATACGGTTAATGCTAAAGTGGTCGTTGGCAATCAAAATTCTAGCATTCTTAGCCTTCATATCATTGCGTTGTTCTATTTGTTCTTTGCGTTTATCTGACTTCACTAAAATAGCATCCTCTGTATAAAATAAGTTTTGCTCGATACGCTCATCTACCTTGACGCACTCTGGTGCGATAAAGCATCCATCTGCATCTGTAATATGAACAACCGCTGTTAAATCATTGGCTAAAAATTTATATTTTTCAAGATAGCTTTGAATCACTCGTACAACACTGTTTTTAATATTCGGTATTCGTTTGTGCGCATCCCACTTTGTTAAGATATCTTCTCGTTGTACATCAAAACGTATTGTGGAGTTCGCAAAATGAGCATCTAAATAATCTTCTAAAATAATTTGCTCCGTCTGCCCTTCCACAATAATCAAAAGTACTTTTTTAGTCATGTTGAACACCTGCTTTACGAAAAGCCCGCTTTATTTTAAATGTTTTAGTTTCCTTATATATCTCTTCCTCTTGCCCGCCAAGCTGGATAGCACGTAAATAGACATCTCTAGCGTTATTCACTTCTTTGATACCTTTTAGCTGCATATAACGGTGATGTTCATTTGTTGTCGTAAACCATAAATTTTTAATAGCTAGCACCTCTAACACACGTAGATTATGGGAAGTAAAAATAAGTTGCCCTTTTCCATCCTCATCTATCACTGTTAACAACTCACCTAACAAATATTCAAATACACCTGAATCTAATTCATCAATAACCACGCATGCATTCGGATTATTGTATACAGCAATTAATACACTAAGAATAGAAATGATCTTTAAAATTCCCTCTGACTCTGTTCGTAGCGGTAATTCCTGCTCCCCGCGCTGAGACAAAAATTCAAAACGAATTCCTTGCTCGCCACTGTCCATCATTTGCTTTGTAATGATATTAATTTTAATCGTCAGTCCAGGAATAATTGCTGAGAGCACTTGATTACTTTGTTCAATAACTTCACATAAAGCATAGAATGCATCCTCTGGTAATAAAGCTGGTCCATTTAAATCATAAGGAATAAGACCTCTTGTTTTCTCTAAATGAATACTGAATGGCATCATCCGTTCTTCAAATAGTGGGGCAATATTTTGAGTATTAACAACATGTAAGTCTCGACTAAAATCAACAGCAATATTTTGTAGCAACTGCATTTCTAGCTCAGAAAGCCGTTCCTGTAATAATGTCTTTATATCTTTATGGAATAGAAATGACATATATTGTTTTCTTGCTAACTGTTGAATAACCAGTAATTGAATTCGTGCTTGTTCACTCAAATCATCCAGTTTCGATTGACGAATTTGTACATCCCTCTCCGTCACAGCCACTAAAATCTTTGATCGCTTCCCTTTCGTGTTTTCTCGATAGGTAAGGCGCTCCAACGTAGTATATAGTCGATGTTGATCCTGCTGTAGCTCCACATAGTAATTCACAAAAAATGTACCGAATTGATTCTGAACTAGAAATTCTACATCCATGCTAGCTGTTTGCTCTCCTGCCAATATAAGTCGCTTCTTTTGAGAGGGCAACTTCACTTCAGCAAGCCATCCTGATAGAAGTGTCTTCAATAAACTAAATGCATCTACAATGGTTGTCTTTCCAGAGCCATTTTGTCCATATAGGCCAACAACATTCGCTTGTAGAAATGTCTCAAAATTTACTGCGAGAACAATTTCACCCTGTCGTACATTTCGTAAATTTTGTATGTTTATTTTTTTTATCTTAATAATTGCCATGTGCTAAACATCCTTTTAGCTTTTTCCCTTATTATAATGAAAATCGTTTTATTTTATAACAAATTCGAACTTAAGCATCCATAGCCTATAGCCTATGACAAAAATCGTAATAGGCATATGTTAGAAAAAATGAAGAAAGGTGTGTTTCATTGGTTTATCCTAGATTAGCCCCTGATGATTTTAACAGTCAATTTCGCCCAGGTATGAAAATATGGGTAACACTCCCTACTGGTACTTATTCAGGTACATTAATTCGGACATTCGGAACTGGAGGAAGAACTGCTGAAATTCAGTTAGATAATGGTCAAATAGTGACTGTGGATGTTAGTCAAATCACTGCTGCAGGTACAGGAACACCTCCTGGTAGTTCCTATCCGCCGCCATACCCACCATATCCACCATATCCGCCTCAACCTTATCCACCGCGTCCATACCCACCACAGCCTTATCCACCGCAACCTTATCCGCCACGTCCTTATCCACCACAGCCTTATCCACCGCAACCTTATCCGCCACGTCCAGGGGGGCAATATCCTGGTTTCCCACCACCATTAATACCAGGACTCCCTAATATTTTACCGGGCATATTTGGTAATCCGCGGCCTTAGCAACAATTAGAAAAGGTTATTTCTTTATTTAAGAATAAAGAAATAACCTTTTTTCATTTTATTCCCATAACAATAATCATCAAATTCCTTTACATATAAGTCATGACAAAATAAGTAAAAAGCCCTAACAAGGAATTGGAAATTGGTATTTCAGCCAAATTTTTAATCAACTAAAAATAAGTTAGATCTGAGCATACTTCTTTTTTATACTAGGAAATATATAGCTTTTTGTAAAAATTTAACCTAACTTAAAAAATATATAGACTAAAAAACTATATATCATCGTTTATTTATAGAAATCATGACTTGAAATAGTAAGTTTTCTGGGTTGTGAATCAATTTTTTTGGCAGTATAGTAGTTAAATGATAGGGGATAAATAGATTATTTTGCATTTATAATAGTTAACACGCATCTGGACTTCTACGAATAACATCAACATCTTCAATGTGTAGTACATTGACTAAATTATCCATTTATAGTCCTTAGCTTGAAATATTTGCTATATCATATTAGGAGGAAAAGCATGAAAACACGCAAGAAGCAGCAAATGTCTATTAGTAAGAAATTAACTGCAATAGTAGTGAGTATTTTATTATTATTTGGATTAGTTACTTTAGGTCTTTCTTATTATATAGTAAGAAATAGTAATTTAACAGACATGAATCAATCTCTTTCTGACAAAGGCATGATCCTAGCCAAAACCATTGATATTACTACACTAAAATCGATATTAGAGAATCCTACAAATAGTAACCCTGATGCTCTACGATTAACTAGTGAAATGGATGCAATCAATGATAATTCAGATAGCATTACCAATCTATTTTTAATTACAGTTAACGGTGAAAATATTAATGCACCTGTTCTATCATCTAGTATACTTGAACTAGGGGCAGAGTATAACCAAGATATGATTGCAATGGGTTTATCTCCAGATTTCCTAGCAAGAATTAAAGAAGTCTTTGATACAAAAAAAGCAACAGCAACAGATATTTATAGCGATGAATATGGTAGCTATAAAACAGGCCTTACACCAATCTTGGATGAGAATGGGAATATGCTGGCTGCTTATGCCATTGACTATGACGTATCAATGGTAACAGGAAAAGCGATGTCTGAAGCCCTATGGACTTTATTAGTAACGGTTATTTTCTTAATTGGTTCATCCATTGCTGTTTACACTCTTTTAAGAAAAAAATTAACACCAATTCAACAACTTTCCTTACAATCTAAAAAAGTCGCAGAAGGTAATTTAGAGCTGGAACCATTACCAGTTACTTCAACAGACGAAGTAGGAATGCTCACACAAAATTTTAATTCTATGATCGATAACTTAAAAAATGTTATTAAGAGTACAACGATTGTTTCTGAGCGTGTTTCAAACACAGCCAATGTTTTATCTGTAAATATGCAAGAAGCTTCCGATTCATATAATAATGTAGCATCTTCCATGCAGGAGATTGCAAGTGGCGCTGATCTTCAAGTACAAAAGGCAAAAGAAAGTACAATTACCATTGAAGAAATGAATATTGGTATTCAACGTATTGCCATGACGTCCAATCAAATTTCAGAATCCTCGATTTTAGCATCAGAGGAAGCTGAAAGAGGGAATGAATCGACAAATAAATCTGTTGCACAAATGAATGCTATTAGCAAAGCTGTTAATCAATCTGCAGCTTCTGTTAAATTACTTGGCGATCATTCTAATAAAATAGAAGAAATCGTAGGAATCATTACAGGGATTGCTTCGCAAACCAATTTACTTGCATTGAATGCGGCAATCGAAGCTGCACGTGCTGGGGAGGCTGGTAGTGGCTTTGCAGTGGTTGCTGATGAGGTACGTAAACTTGCAGAGCAATCTGAGGCATCTGCAAGAGAAATTTCTACACTTATTTCTCATATCCAGCATGATACAAACGAATCTGTAAATATCATGGTTCACGCTGTAGAAGAAGTAGATCATGGTATTGTCATGATCAATGATTCGGAAAAATCATTTAGCCAGATTTTAACTTCCATTCACCATGTGACAGGGCAAATTCAAGAGCTTTCTGCAACAATTGAAGAAATGGCAGCTGGTATGGAAGAAGTAACATCTGCCGTAAAAGATATGGAAGATTTTTCAGTCAATTCAAAGGACAATACAAGAGCAGTAGCAGCAACTTCTGCCTCTCAATTGAATACAGTACAACGAGTTTCTGAAGAAGCTCAAGTATTATCCGAGCTATCTGATGAATTAATGAATGTTGTTAATACCTTTGTAGTGAAATAAAAAATGAAAGGGCTGCCCTTATTAAGGAGAGTTATGTCCGTTAGTTTCTCACAGATCGATTCACTACTGTGGACCTAATGACGATAATCGCTCCTTCATAGGTGTCGGCCCTTTTCTAAAATAGGAGTTGTCATAATTGAATAATAAAAAAGAATTTGATGTACACCCATCACAGAATAATACGCTTTCTTTTGACCAACAAACACTTCAATCCAATAGTACACAATTATTAAACAGAGAAGACTTACTCGCATATCAAACGTTAAACCGTACAATAGCTGACTACGATCAAAACACCACAATACCTGACGTATTTTATCAAGCAGCACAAAAATTTGCGGAACGAATCGCATTATCCTATGAAGGTGGAAAACTTACCTACCGTCAGCTAAATGAACAATCCAACCAAGTTGCTCATATGTTAGTTGCCAACGGTCTACAAAAAGGAAACTATGTAGCGATAGTTATGGAACGCAGTAAAGAAACCGTCATTAGTTTGTTAGGTATCCTGAAAGCTGGTGGAGTTTATGTTCCCATTGATCCGAGCTATCCAAAAGAACGTTGTCAGTACCTATTAAACGATACAGGTGCTCCATTTATCATAACGAAAAACGAACATACAGCTCTACTGAATGATTTTATACATAATGATTCCCAAACACGCACAGTGTTCACAATCAACCAAATGGAGCAAGGATATTCACAGGAAAATATCCAATGTGAACTTCTTCCATCCGATTTAGCCTATATTATTTATACATCTGGTTCAACAGGTAAGCCAAAAGGCGTCATGCTTAAGCATGAGGCTGTCATTAATTTAATAACAGATAATCAACGAATCTACCATTCAACTAAAGAAGATGTTTATTCCCAGTTTATTTCTTTTAGTTTTGACCCTTCTATAACAGAAACCTTTACTGCTTTATTTTCAGGTGCAAGACTTCATATGCTTACAAGTATAGAGCGTTTGTCCATTGAGGCATTTGCTGATATGATCGACCGTGAGCAAGTAACGACCGCTACTGTTCCAAATGCTTTCTTTACACAGCTAGCTACACATTTACCAGTAAGCTATAGAAAAAAGCTTTCGACATTAAATTATTTATCTGTAGGTGGTGAGGCCCTATTGCCTGCCATTGTTCAAAAATGGCAAGACAAATTTGGACTCTCTACAGAAATTATTAATGTGTATGGACCAACTGAATGTACAGTATTGTCCTCCTATTTTAAGGTGAAAAGTCAGATAACAGACATGCAATCTAGTATCCCTATTGGTAGACCAATCGCCAATTATGAAATGTATGTTATTAATACGGACGATCAGCTATGTCCCGTTAATGTAATCGGAGAATTATGTATTGCTGGTGCTGGTTTAGCAGCAGGTTATTTACATCAGCCTGAAAAAACAGCTGAAGTATTTGTACCTCATCTCTTAAAGCCAGATCAAAAAATGTATCGAACAGGTGATTTAGTTCGACTATTGCCAACTGGTGTCATTGAATTTGTTGGACGTAAAGACTCTCAAATTAAAGTAAGAGGCTTCCGTATTGAACTTGGAGAAATCGAAACAGTATTGAGCAATCATACGAGCATTCAGGAAGCTGTGATCATTGCAAAGAAAATGGCTGATGGGAATAATCATTTATTTGCCTACTATACGGTGGCAAGTGGGATGCAGCTTGAGGAGAATCTTTTAAGGGACTACTTAGCAAATCTTTTACCAGATTATATGGTGCCAGAGCAATTTATTGAATTGCAAGAAATGCCATTATCCCCTACAGGAAAAATTGATCGAAAACACTTAGCTTCATTGGAATTAACTTTATCACGCAGTACTACATATATTGCCCCAGAAAATGATACACAGCGTATGCTTGCTACTGCATGGGAATTTGTACTCGGTATTGAGCCAATTGGCATTCACGATAACTTCTTTCATATCGGAGGGCATTCGCTAAAAGTGCTCGAGATTCTTGTACAAGTGAAAAAACATATACCATTCTTAAAGATTCAGGATTTCTTCCAATATCAAACGATTGCTGAACTGGATCATTATATTCGTCATTATCAACCAGAAGCGATTGAAGATCAAGACGAGCCAGCTAAAAGCATTGTATTCAAGGACTTAATGGAGCCTAGTCCTCTAAAAGTCTCCCAAAATGTGAAGCCCTTGCCAATGACATCGGTATTACTAACAGGTGCTACAGGTTATTTAGGTAGTCATGTATTATATGAGCTATTAGCAACAACAACTGCGCACATATATTGCCTTATTCGACCAAGCACCCAAACTACGATTGAAGATAAACTAAGAGAGAGTATGCAATTTTATTTTGGCAATACCATTGCTCAGCAGATGAAAGATCGTATTACTGTTATCCAAGGTGACTTAGGGAAGCAACGACTACACTTATCTGATAAAGATGAAAAAATCATTATGAAAGAAATTAATGCTATCATTCATTGTGGTGCAGATGTACGTCACTTCGGTGCAGCTGATCATTTTAATAATGTCAATGTGAATGGAACTCGCTACTTGCTTGAAATAGCCAAACAGAAACCAGGTGTGCATTTCCATTATGTATCGACAATTGGCATTCCAGAGGAGCTAGCCGCCATACAATGGGGACCAAATGAAGCAAAAGGTAACTTCAATTACAATGTTAAGCTTGATAATGTTTATACTCAAAGTAAGCTAGAAGCAGAAAATCTTGTTCGAAACGCTGTACAGGATGCAATCCCTGTCTCCATTTATCGTGTAGGAAATTTAAGCTGTCATTCTGAAACAGGTAAATTCCAACGTAATATTGATGACAATGCCTTTTACCGTATGATTAAATCAATGCTTTATTTAGGTAAAACACCTACCGCACAATGGCATGTTGACTTCACACCAATCAATTATGCTAGTCAGGCACTTGTTTCTTTGGCAAGCCAGCCAGCAACCAACGGCCATGTCTTCCATTTATGTAACCCTGTATCGCTTACTTATTTAGAATTAATCGATATGCTTAAGGAAATTGGTTATGACCTAACAATTGTGTCAACACAAGAGTATACAGATTGGCTATTAAATGGTGATCATTCAAAAGATGTACAGGAATATTTATCGTTAGCCATTGCGCAGCTTGAAGGTGATGGAGCAAGTGACTCCCCATTTATCTTCAATTGCAAGAAAACGATAGAATTTTTAGCTCATACCAAGATTGTATGTGCGGCACCAAATAAAGCCTTTATTTACAGAATGATTCAATATGGCATTGATACAGGCTACTTTCCTGAGCCAAAACAAGTCAATATAAGATGATAAAACAAACTATACAGTTATTTGCACTTCCTCTAGGAGTACAGTTAGCACCACCAGAACGGGAGGCTTTCCTTAAAGTACTCCCTTTTGAGGTGCAAAGAAAAGTTCAGCAATACAAGCACTGGCAAGATCAACAAAGAGCGTTGCTAGGTAGCACTCTTATTAGATGGGCACTCCTTCCCTATATAGATGACGTTCTGTTACATCTAGCTCATAATGAATTTGGGCGCCCTTATATTGCAAGACACCCTCATTGGCAGGGAGATTTTAATCTCTCTCATTCTGGGGATTGGATAGTGTTAGCAGTCACCACTATCGGACGAGTCGGCATTGATGTTGAAGAAATAAAGCCAGTGAGTGAAGATATGATGATATATGCGCTTTCTGAGACAGAGCGTCAATTGGTCTCTCATCAGCCTTTACATGTTTTTTATGAGTTTTGGACTTTAAAAGAGGCTCTTTTTAAAACAGGCTTATTGCCAATCCTATCGCCATATTTGCTTGATACCACCAACATAAAAAAAACAAGGAAAGACCTTTTTACCCAATTACTCTATCTCGATCCACAGCATCCTGTATCCGTCTGCTGGAACAATGAAAATTCTAAGTTAATAACCACAATATTAAATAAAGAGCAGCTTCTACAGCCATAACAATAATTATTCCTCCGTATTAAGAAAACGCTGCCCTAACGTGTCATTTATTCGACCCGCTAGGACAGCACTTTTTGTTTTATTTAAATAAGTCTGGATACATTTCTTTTGCTAATGCTTCCATTCCATCAATTGTGTTATAGCCATAGCCAAACATGTAATTGTAATCTACAATATACATTTGTTTATTTTTAATAGCCTTCATGCTTGATAGTTTAGGATTCGCATAAATTTCTTCACGTACTTTTGTCAAATCAGAACCGTCCCAGTTAGGAAGAATTAATACATCTGGATCTGCTGCAATTAATGTTTCAACACTTACATCGCCTGTTTCATCTTTAAAAATATTATCTAATTTAACCATTTTAAATGCATCATTAAAGAATGTTTCATCGTGTGCTGGATAAACAAAAAGCTCTTTTGGATCATTTGTATGCAAATAGGCAAATGTTTTTTCTTCTTTAATACTTTCTAATTTTGAGGAAATATCTTGTTGTCGACCTTTTAATTCTTTAATAAAGCTATCTGCTTTGTCTTGAACATTAAAAATTTCACCAATATTCTTTATATCTTTATAAATAGAATCATATGTGCCGCCTGTTACGGATGACTCTAAAACATATGTTTTTACACCCATTTCATTAAGCGAATCTACTGTCCCTACTCCCCATTCAGCATTATCAAATAAGCCACCACGACCAAATACTAAATCAGGATCAGTACCTAATGTAACCTCTTTCCCAACATATTCATCACTTAAAATATTTAGCTTAGCATACTCTTCTTCAACAGCTTTATCAACTGCACCAAAGTTTGCACCAACACCAACGATTTTATCGCCTAATCCTAAATGTAATAATAATTCTGCAGCTGGGCGTGTATTTGCCATAATTCTTTCTGGTGCTTTATCAAATACTTGATCTTTCTTTTCCCATGTTGATCCACCTTCAGCCTTTGTAAAGTTCTCAATTGTCAGTGGATAATGCTCTTTTGTTTGTTTTTCCTTAGATGTATCTTTTGATGTGTTACCGCAGGCTGTTAATGTTAATAAAGCCGCTAAACCAATTCCTAATAATAATTTTTTTTTCATGTTTTTCCTCCTACAGTCCATATGCAAAGCCTAATCCATTCGTCACTGGATTAGTAAACGTTTGACATTTGATATGATATAAAGCTTCTATTGTTTCTGGTGTTAAAACTTCTTGGGGTGTACCATGTGCATAGATTTCACCATCTTTTACTGCATAAAGATAATCACAGTAATGTGCTGCCATTTCTAGATCATGAAGAGCTGCTAAAACACCGATGTTTAAACTTTTTACACAGGATAGTATTTCAATTTGATAACGAATATCTAAATGATTTGTTGGTTCATCCAAAATCATAAATTTAGGCTGCTGGGCAATCGTTCTAGCTAAAATAACCCTTTGCTTTTCACCACCAGATAGTGAAAGAAAACTGCGTTCTCTATAAGATTGTAAGTTCGTTCTTGTCAATGCCTCTTCTACGATGTCAAAATCCTTTTGGTTATCTGACTCTAGCATTTTTTTATGAGGTGTTCTACCTAACATCACCATTTGTTGTACCGTTAAATCAAAGTGCATTTCATTGAATTGTCCAACTACACCTAAGTGTTGAGAAATCTTTTTTTCGGCGCTTTTTAAAACATCTAAATCATCTAAGAAGACCATCCCTTTTTGAGGTACTAGGCTTTTATAAATGCTTTTCAGTAAAGTTGATTTTCCGCATCCGTTTGGTCCGATTAAGCCCACAAATTGTTGCTTATTCACATGAATGGATACGTTTTTTACGATTTCCTTTTTGCCGATTTTTACTTCTATTTCCTTTGCTACTAATTCCATTGTTCTACCCTCCGAAGTTGTAACCTTTTTTTACAATCATATAGATAAATAATGGTGACCCAATGACAGAAGTAATAATACCAATCGGTAATTCCACATTTTGGATTAACGTTCTAGACAGAATATCAGCCCAAATCATGAAAAGGCCTCCTAAGAGCAATGTTCCTAACATTAATCGTTTGTGATCTGCCCCGAAAATACCTCTTGTGATATGAGGAATAATTAAACCAACAAAACCGATCATACCTGCATAAGCGACCATCGTTCCTGTAATAAGCGAGGTAAGAATCATATATAATTTACGATAAGCACTTAAATTGATCCCTAAGGTGATAGCTGATTCATCTCCAAGTAGCATTGTGTTTAGCACACGATGTTGGAAAAGGAATAATGCAGCTCCTAGTACAATCACGATTGTTAAAATTGGTGTTTTGTCCCAGCTGGCAGATGCTAAACTCCCCATAGACCAGAACGTAACAGTTTTAATGCCCTCTGCATTATTGGCAAAAAAGATGATAAGGCTTGAAAACGAACTACATAATGCACCGATAACAACCCCTGATAAAACCAATTTTACTGAGGTTGCTTTACCTCCAATGCTGGATAAGATAAGCACTGCCATAGAGGTAATCATCGCCCCTGCAAATGCACCAAAGGCTACTCCAAATTGTGCTAACAATGCACTACTCCCAAAACCAACTAGAATAGCAAAGGTTGCACCTAATGACGCTCCTGAAGAAATACCAAGTATGTATGGATCAGCAAGCGGGTTTTGGACAACTGCCTGCATGACAGCCCCACACAATGCAAGACCGACACCAATCAATAAGGCAAAAACCACACGCGGCATTCTGACCTGTAGAATAATATTCAAATAGGATTCACTTTCCACACTATCAAGTGTTCCAAGTTTTCCATTGGATATAGTATGTAGCAAAATATCCATCGATTGCTTGAAAGGAATGCTGACTTGTCCTATTGATACAGAAAAAACGGCAGATATTAAAATAGAGACTATTAAAAGCAAGATAATAACATAATAAATATTGCCCATTCCTATTCTGTTAGCTTCCTGTCTATCCAAAATTTCACCTCTATCTATTAAACTTTTAGTTAATGATAACGATTATCATTTTCATTTTGTATTGTAAGTGATAATCCATTGAAAAACAACAGGAAAATTTTTAATTATAGATTATGCATACATTCAGTAGATAAATATTCCACTACTGGCGGGTTTTAATTCGCTAAAATTATTGTTCCGATAGAAATTAAAACAGCTCATTGTAAATTCCGGATATTATATAGCGAAGAAAATTTAGGGATTTTTATTTAAACTCTGTTCTAATAAAAAATCAAAATAAAAAACCACTTTCCATAAAACTATGGAAAGTGGTCATATTACTTAAAAGATTGTGCTTATAGGCTAACTAAATCTTACATCATTCCTGGCATACCGCCCATGCCGCTCATATCTGGCATTGCTGGTGCTGCTTCAGGGATATCTGCTACAACCGCTTCTGTTGTTAAGAATAGGGCTGCAACTGATGCTGCGTTTTGTAAAGCTGAGCGAGTTACTTTTGCTGGGTCTACTACGCCTGCTTCCATCATGTTTACCCATTCGCCAGTTGCTGCATTGAAACCAATGCCAACTTCTTCACGTTTTAGACGATCTACGATAATTGAGCCTTCAAGACCAGCATTATTAGCAATTTGACGAACTGGTTCTTCTAAAGCACGTAGAACGATTTTCACACCTGTAGCTACATCGCCTTCTACTGCTTCAGCCGCTTTTTCCACTGCTGCATAGACGTTAAGAAGTGCTGTACCACCACCTGATACGATACCTTCTTCAACAGCCGCACGAGTTGAGTTTAAAGCATCCTCAATACGAAGTTTACGCTCTTTCAGCTCTGTTTCTGTTGCAGCACCAACTTTGATAACTGCTACACCACCTGCTAATTTAGCAAGACGTTCTTGTAATTTTTCTTTATCGAACTCTGAAGTAGTTTCAGCAAGTTGTGCACGGATTTGACCAATGCGTGATTCAATCGCGTCTGCTCCGCCTACACCTTCAACGATTGTTGTGTTATCTTTTGTTACAACTACTTTTGCTGCACGACCAAGTGCAGAAATATCAGCTGATTTCAGGTCTAAGCCTAATTCTTCTGTAATCACTTGGCCACCTGTCAGGATAGCAATATCTTCAAGCATTGCTTTACGTCGATCACCGAAACCTGGTGCTTTTACTGCTACAGCATTAAATGTACCACGAAGTTTGTTCACAACAAGTGTTGCAAGAGCTTCACCTTCTACATCTTCAGCAATCATTAAAAGTGGACGACCTTGTTGCACCACTTGTTCTAATAATGGTAATACTTCTTGAATGTTTGTAATTTTTTTATCAGTAATTAAAATGTATGGGTTATCAAGAACCGCTTCCATTTTATCTGTGTCAGTTACCATGTAGTGAGAAGCATAACCACGATCAAACTGCATACCCTCAACTACATCTAACTCTGTTGTGAAGCCTTTTGATTCTTCAATTGTAATAACTCCATCGTTACCAACGCGTTCCATTGCTTCAGCGATTAGTTGTCCAACTTCATCATCTGCAGCAGAAATAGCAGCAACTTGTGCAATTTCTTCCTTATTGCTTACTGGGCGAGAAATAGCGTGTAATTCAGTAAGTGCTGCAGCAACTGCTTTATCGATACCTTTACGGATACCTACTGGATTTGCGCCAGCTGTAACGTTTTTCAAGCCTTCACGAATAATTGCTTGAGCTAATACTGTTGCTGTAGTTGTACCATCACCAGCGATTTCGTTTGTCTTAGAAGCAACTTCTGCTACTAATTTTGCTCCCATGTTTTCGTATGGGTTTTCTAGTTCGATTTCTTTAGCGATTGTCACACCATCATTTGTAATAAGTGGTGAACCGAATTTTTTTTCTAAAACAACATTACGTCCTTTTGGTCCTAATGTTACTTTTACTGCATTTGCTAATTTATCTACACCTTGTAACATTAATGAACGAGCGTCTTCTGAGAATTTAATATCTTTTGCCATGAGAATTTACCCTCCTGAAATGGAATATTCGTTAAGCTTCTTCAATATATTTATATCAATTTCACCTTATTGTCACATTTGTTATGAAAACAATAAGTATTCACCTTACGTAAGGTGCCTTTAAAGTTCTTATTCAATAATTGCAAGAATATCGCTTTCGCGTAAAATTAGGTATTCATTACCTTCAAATTTAACTTCTGTGCCAGCGTATTTAGAGAAAATAATGCGGTCGTCAACTTTAACGTCAAGCTCTACACGTTGCCCGTTCTCTAATACACGACCTGTCCCAACTGCTACTACTTTACCTTCTTGTGGTTTTTCTTTTGCAGAGTCAGGTAGTACAATACCGAATGCAGATTTTTCTTCTACCTCGATTAGTTCAATTACAATACGATCTCCTAGTGGTCTTAACAAGTGAAACAACCTCCTAATAGTTAAATAATTGTTGATATTTATTAGCACTCTATATCAATGAGTGCTAACACAATTATTATGATAATCAATCACTCTTTTTTTTGCAAGTCAGAACTATAAAAAATTTGTTTTCTTTCCATATTCCTCTACAATAGAAAGGAAGCATATGAATGGAAAGGATTTTGACTGTGACTAATTCTCAAAAAGTAACGAAACATAAAAAAACAGCCCTGTATGTTTTGCTGATTTATATCTTGATGCAAGTCTCTAGCAGATGGTTGCTCTTACCGTTCCATAAGCTCATCATGAAGGTAACTGGTTTAGCTTCTGAACAAGCGGCTCCTATTACTCAAGGTTGGTATATTGCACTAAGTTTTGCGGTAGCGCTCATTTTAAGCTTAATCCTTACATCTCGAGATAAAGCATTTTGGAACATTTATCAAGGAAAAAAAGAAACGATACCTCTTACAATTGTGTGGGGAATCATCGGCTTCTTCCTAGTGTTCTTTGGACAAATGATTGGTGCAGCTATTGAGATGGCTGTTTTCGGTATTGAAGGAGGCTCACAAAATACTGCAGATATTGTCGCGATAGCTAAAGGTGCTCCCATCGCCATATTAGCAATTGTTGTATTCGGGCCAATCTTAGAAGAATTCGTCTTCCGTAGAGTGATCTTTGGCTCGCTTGTCCAAACAACAAATTTCTGGGTGGCAGCAATTGTGAGTGCCATTTTCTTTGCGATTATCCACTTCGACTTCTCACATATCTTGCTTTATACCATCTGTGGTTTAATTTTCGCCTTTTTATATCACAAAACAAAGCGCATTTGGACGTCTATTATTGCACACGTCATGCTTAATGGATTTGTGACACTTGTACAATTCTATGCGGAACCATTGCAAAAGTTTCTTCAAGAACTAGAAAAAATGCAATAAATTTTTGTAAAGCCCAAAAGGTAATACAAAATATAGACGAAATTGTATAAGTACCAATTTAATGTAATTTAATTACATCATGTTAGATTTCAGTATAAATAGCCTCCATTACAAAAAGACAATAGCTTTCCCAATTTAAAAATAGCAACAGATAACGAATAGTTTTCTGTTGCTCTTTTTTATTTCGGAAACAAAATTTGTAAAAGTCCGATAATACTCTATAGTTTATAGAGAGATAAAAATGAAAATATTAACATAAATACACATTTTCTGTAAATTTTGATTGATTATCCATAATGCGAATGTTACACTTGATTTAACTCGAGTGTAGCTTACTTTTAATAGCGCTTTAAATGATTAATTATAGGAGGTATTAAATATGCAAGCAAAAAAAATAATTAGTGGTGTGTTACTAGGATTATCCGTAACTCTATCAGGAGCACTAATTTCTTCGGCAGAAGAAATAGAGAATAATGAAACTAATAATGAAAGTACTGAAAATAATAGTGAAATTTCACAAAGCTCTGGAGAAATAACTCCTTATGCTGTACACGAAAGATGGGTTTCAGGAATCAAAAGAGGTTACTATAGTTACGCAACTGTAGAAAAACAAGTATATTATATTGACGGCGATTGGGGCGGTATACTAAATTTAGTAAGTATTGAACATACAACTGAGTTTTTAACAGGAAAACCCATTAAGATGGGTACTTATGAGGGTTGGATATATCCAAGAAAATAAGTTTTACGAAAATTTATTTAGTATTTGAACTGCACCCCCATTGGAGGTGTAGTTTTTTCATGAATAAAAGGAAAACTAGAAGCAACTAATTGCTTAGTAGTAATAAGTGGAATTACCTTGATATTGCTTAATCAATGGGATTAAATCGACAACTTACTGTAAAATGGGTTTACAATCTAAACATGTCCAAATTACACATCACAGTTTAAATTAGATCTACTAAATTTTATGATTGAAAACACTGGGTTACAATGCCCCTCAATCAATGAAGATGGGCGCACATCCATGAAAAAAGATTTACACAAACAACCTTACCAGCACAAATGGTAGGATATTCCAGAAGCAATTAAAGCAAATCAAACGTTTACATATGGAAATCGAGTATTTCTGTGCACAAATTCTACTCAGTTGCACGCATTATGAAATAAAGTTTATTGGATATAAAAAATATAGGTTATACGAATGCTCAATCGTTAAAGGGGCCATTGCGTCAAATTTAGATAGAATCTTTTAAGCGGAAACGCACAATGAGAAATGGTAGAAGATATTACGGAGTTAAAATTGTCTGGTAAGAAGATTTATTTAACTTTGAAATTTATTAGTATACAATTGGCCCTCCACCTATTCACTGGTTTCAGATAGTTATAAAAAGCATTTAGAACGTTTTCCTTAGGATTACTGGCTACTGATGCATTTTGAGATCAAGGTTGGCATTATCAAATAGAGAAGTATCGTAGAATACTTGAATCAAGATGAAGCAAACAGGGTATGTCTCATAAAGTGAATTGATAACGCCATGGTAGGGTATTTCTTTAGCATAATGAAGTAAGAATTCCTTTATTTATTGCTTTTGGATTAGCTACAATTTGAAGTACACGATTAATCGGAACCATTCATCTTGGAGTTTGAATATCAACGTTGCTTTTGCTTTTCGAGGTAAGAACCCTGATTCTCCTAAAAAAAACGTCTAATAAATATACATTTTCTTAACGAAGAAGCTCTTTTCACGTTCTAATTGTTCTAAGATAATAATTGATTTTCTTCCATTGTGTATTTTTCTTTTCTTTTTTAGACATAAGGGGTCGTTCCTTTATTTAAATCAAACCCTCTATTCCTTCTTTTGAAAATGTACTGTACCACTTAATTTATAATAGTTGGTTGATTCATTTGAAATTTAATCCCATCATCTTGTTAAAAAGCCTGTTTGTTTTATAAAGTGTTTTACAGAATAAACTTTATTTTATATGTTTCTACGTAATCACTAGGATTACTATACTTCTTGGCTAATTCCCAATAAGAAATGATGTCTTAAATATTCTTATAAATTAAAATTTACTGCTATACTTTGACATATAAAATACCCAAAAGTTAGATTATTGACACTAACTTTTGGGTGTCACTTCAATTCTAAAAATCGATTATTGATTATTTATTTCTTCAATTTGTTTCCGTTGTAACTTAAGTGCCTCTTCAATCTGGCGCTTTTGTTCAGCTTCCTGCTCTTCTTTTAATCTCATTTCTTCTGATTGCAAGTATTTTTTATAGCCAATACGTGAAATCATAATGCTTATTTCATATAGCATAAACAATGGTATTGATACCATTAAATGCGAGGCCAACTCCGGGGGTGCAATTATAGCTGCACACACAAACAGACCAAAATAGGAATACTTTCGAAAACGCACTAGTATTTCAGGAGTTAACATTCCAATACGTGAAAAGAATAGGACTACAATCGGCAATTGAAAAAGGAAACCAAATGGAATTGTAAGTCTAAATAAAAATGAAAAATAGTCCTTTATGCCAATTGTTGGTTGTATGTCTAATTCATTCGATAAACCCATCATAAATTTTATGACATAAGGAAATAAGTAAAAGAAAGAAAAGGACAGCCCTGCTAAAAATAATAAAAACGCATACGGAATATACTTTAAGGTTGCTTTTCGTTCTATGTCCCTTAGTCCTGGACTTATAAATGCCCACAATTGATACATTAAAATTGGCGAAGAAACAATAAAAGAGATTAAAAATATAACTTGAATATAAATTGAAAGCGGTGTTACTACATCAAACGCATGGAGTTCTATATTATAGGATTCTCCAGTAATTTGAAGATATTTAATAATTGGCTTTGCGACAAAAAAGGCGCCGGCCATAGCTAGAACAAAGAAAACGGCAACAATGAACAGCCGTTTTCTTAATTCTTCTATATGCTCAATGACAGTTAGATCTTTTGGATTCATTCCTCAACATCCTAACTTACTTATCTAGTTCTTTCTTTTTCTTATCATCATCATCTTCGTCGGCTAAACCTTTAGTAGCATTTTTGAATTCACGTAGTGTTGAACCAAATGCCTTACCAAGCTCTGGTAACTTTTTAGGACCAAAAATTAGTAACGCGACAACTCCGATAATAATGAGGCTCATAGGACCAATACCACCCATTACAGCCACCTCCTCTTTATATCCATCATTTTAACGCATATTTCGCCATTTTGCTAACTAATTATATGTGAAAGTTTTTCGTCACTCTCACTGATTTGACCCCATTTTATTTAAATTATCTATCTTGACAGAAACGGTGAATTACACTTAAAAATATGTATGGTTTTCACTCTTCCTGATTACGAATTAAATAAATAAGCGCTTGCAACTCTACCGATAAATCGATTGTTAAAAGCTGCATTCTATCAGGTACTGTTAATCGCTCTGGCGTAAAGTTTAAAATTCCCTTTGCATTCATGGCTGCTAAGCGATCCGCCATTTTTTGAGCGGAGCGTGGTGAAACGGTTAAAATAGCGAGCTCTGCACCGTATTCTGCATATTTTTCTTCCAATAAATCTGGATGAAAAACCGGAATGTTACTGATCATTTTGCCATCCTTCGGTGCTTTTGAATCGAATGCTACCACAATATGTGTATTATGGTTTTTTTGAAAATTATATTTTAATAATGCACTGCCTAAATTCCCCACACCAATTAACGCTACTTTTGTCGTTTCATGTTGATCAAGCGTCTGGCTAAAAAATTGTAATAAATGCTGCACATCGTAGCCATAACCTTTTTTCCCAAGTGCACCAAAATAAGAAAAATCACGGCGAATAGTTGCAGAATCTATTTTCATCGCTTCACTCAATTCCTTCGACGAAATACGTTCCATACCTTCTTGTGCAAAGTTTTGAATAAATCGATAGTAAAGAGGAAGTCTTTTTGTAGTGGCTTGTGGAATTTTTAATTCTTGTTTCAAACTTTTTCCTCCTTATGATGTACCTCCATCAATTTTACTGTCTTTAACTACTAATTTTAATACATTTATCCTTAACAATATACAACATTTTTGCAATCCCCTGCTGTATTTCTCTTTAGTTAATGGCGCCTTATACGCAGCTAACTAAAAAGAAATCGTTTCAATCTTACATGACTGCTAGGAATAAGTAAAGCACGGACATTGCATGCAAATCGTTCATCCATTACACTAAGGTAGAATTGAGGTGTCAAGAATGATTGTTTTACAGGTCAATCAACTAACTAAATCCTTTCTTGCAGATGAAATTTTAAGTGGTGTTAAATTAGAAGTTCAACACCGTGACCGTGTTGCCTTAGTAGGACGAAACGGTGCAGGTAAATCTACTTTATTAAAAATAATTGCTGGTCAAATGTCTTATGATTCAGGTGATATCATTATCCCAAAGGATATTCAAATAGGCTATTTAGAGCAACATGCAGGATTAAACTCTACGCTAACAATTTGGAATGAAATGATGACTATATTTGAATCTCTTTTAGCCCAAGAACAGCTGCTACGCTCACTTGAACAACAAATGGCTGATCCTACTGTCTATGAAAACCCTACTATGTATGCGAAAGTTATGTCGGAATACGATCAATTACAGCATACGTTTAAAGATGCAGGTGGCTATCAATATGAATCAGACATACGGTCAGTCCTTCATGGTATGCAATTTTATTCCGAAGACTATGACAAACCCATCAGTTCCTTATCTGGTGGACAGCGCACACGTTTAGCACTTGCTAAGCTCTTACTTAGTAAACCAGATCTTTTAATTCTCGATGAGCCAACGAACCATTTAGATATCGAAACACTATCTTGGTTGGAATCCTATTTAAAGGGCTATGAAGGCGCTATTTTAATTGTTTCCCATGACCGCTACTTCTTAGACCAAGTCGTTTCTATTGTCTACGAAGTATCTCGTCATCGCGTTACCAAATATCCGGGTAATTATAGTGCATATTTAGATGAAAAAGCTAAAAATTATGAGCGTGATGTCAAACTCTATGAACGTCAGCAAGATGAAAAGGCCAAGCTAGAGGATTTTATCCAAAAAAATATTGCACGTGCTTCTACAACAAAAATGGCACAAAGTCGACGTAAAATGCTTGAACGTACCGAGTGGATGGAATCGCCGGATGGTGATGAGAAATCCGCTAGTTTCGGTTTCACGATTGAACGTCAAAGTGGAAATGATGTTTTATCTGTTGATGAATTAACGATAGGTTATAACGATCGCACCATTTCTAGTGGGATAAACCTCCGCACTTTTCGTGAGGATCGTATTGCCCTTGTTGGACCAAACGGAGTTGGTAAATCGACATTATTAAAAACAATTGTAAAAGATTTATCCCCTCTTGGAGGTAGTATTCGTTATGGTACGAATGTACAAATCGGCTACTATGATCAAGAGCAAGCAAAGCTATCGAGCAATAAGAGTGTCCTGAAAGAATTATGGGATGAATGGCCACTCATGAACGAAAAAGATATTCGAACTGTATTAGGGCGTTTTCTTTTTAGTGGTGAAGATGTGGATAAAGCTGTATCCTCTTTATCGGGCGGTGAAAAAGCACGCCTTGCACTCGCAAAGCTAATGATGCAAAAGGCTAATTTCTTAATTCTAGATGAGCCTACCAATCATTTAGACTTAGATAGCAAAGAGGTATTAGAAAATGCCTTGATTGATTATCCAGGTACGCTTCTATTTGTCTCACACGACCGCTACTTCATTAATCGTATCGCAACAAAAGTGGTGGAGTTATCTGGAACGGGTTCATTTGAATATTTAGGTGATTACGATTATTACGTTGAGAAAAAGCAGGAACTATTAGAGCTAGCACAAATGAAGGCTGCCTCCCAACCACAAGTACAGCAAGACCTCCCTGATAAAACGTCTACATCAAAAATTGATAAAGAAGCAAAAAAGCGTGAACGTCAAATTAGACGTACGATTGAAGATTTAGAAAGCAAGATGCAAGAAACATCTGCTATTGTTGCAAGACTAGAAGAAGCTCTTTGTGACTCTGCCATTTTTACCGACCATGAAAAAATTTCAATGCTTCAAGCAGAATTAGCAACTGCTAAAGAACAGCATGAGCTATTAGAATTAGAATGGCTTGAGTTAAATGAAGAACTTGAAAATATTAGTATGTAAATGATGTAAGCCATGTGAAAGGTCACATGGCTTTTTCTTTACTTGTCTTCATTTTTCATATATATTGGTCAAGTGCTATTTTTCGACAAAAAATGCCCACAGTTTTATTCACACTATAAATCTAGTAATACCAACATATCAACAGAGTTTTCCACATTGTCCACAATAAAAATTTATTTTATCCACATTCTATCGTATAAAATCAGCTACTATATATTGAATAATCACAAGTTATACACAAGTTATCAACAATTTGTGCATAAGTACGCGTGTTCGCCATTTAATTCGCTCCTTTACCTGTGGATAATTTTCTGAAAAATTTGTCAATTGTGATGTTTCTACTGACTATTCCCTTAGCATGGTTCTTTTTTATCAACAATTATTCGACAATTAAAAAAAGAGATATCTAAAAATATAGATACCTCTTTCCTACACTATACCCAGGATTTTAACTCCATTCCTGGACGTCCATTCATCATTAAGTTTCCTCGAATACCAGCCTCAAACATCGGCATAGCTGCTGCGCCAATCATTGCCGCATTATCAGTACACAATTTAAGCGGCGGTACAAAAAACGGGATACCTTCCTCTTCAAATACAGTCTCCAAAGAAATTCGCAACCCCTTATTTGCTGCTACACCTCCAGCTGCAATAACCTGTTTCACCTGATATTCGCGAGCAGCACGTAATGTTTTAGCAGTCAGTACTTCAACAACACTTTCCTGAAAGCCCTTGGCGACAGCTGCTGGTGAAATGGCTTCACCTCGTTGATCCATATTATGTTTATAATTGATGACAGCTGATTTTAAACCGCTAAAGCTAAAATCATATGAATCCTCTTCCAACCATACTCTTGGAAAAGGAACAGCCTCTCCTTCCTCATGAGCAAGACGATCAATATGTGGCCCACCAGGATAAGGTAAATTTAAAACACGCGCCACTTTATCATAAGCTTCACCAGCTGCATCATCTCGTGTTTCACCAATGACTTCAAAAGAGCCATGTTCCTTCATATAGACAAGCTCTGTATGACCGCCTGAAACTACTAGTGCTAATAAAGGGAACTCCATCGGCTGAACAAGCGCATTGGCATAAATATGCCCTGCAATATGATGCACACCTACAATTGGTAGGTTATTCGCAAAGGCAAAAGCCTTCGCTGCATTAATGCCAATCAACAATGCCCCTACAAGACCCGGACCCTCTGTAACAGCAACCGCATCCAAATCTACCGGCTTTAAATTTGCTTGGGCTAATGCTTCTTCAATTACCATCGTAATTTGTTCAACGTGATGGCGTGATGCAATTTCAGGAACAACGCCACCAAATCGCTTATGACTCTCTATTTGAGAAGCAACAACATTCGACACGATTTCATGACCATTTCGTATAATCGCTGCAGCTGTTTCATCACAGCTTGATTCTATTGCTAATATCAATCCATTATTCATTATAAATTCACCCACATGACAAGGGCATCCTCCCCGTTATCCGTATAATAGCCTTTCCGTATACCACCATCTTGGAATTGGAGCTTACGATAAAGATTTTGTGCAACTGTGTTCGTTACTCGTACCTCCAATGTCATAACCTCCATTCCATGTAAACGAGCTATTTGCATTGCCTCACGCATTAATCCCTCGCCTATACCTCGTCCACGAGCTGCCTCAATAACAGCTACATTCGTAATTTGGGCTGCATCTATAACCATCCACATCCCGCAAAAACCAATAATACTTCCACTTGCATCAACAGCCAGCACATAATGGGCATACTGATTTTCATGTACTTCATAGTAAAAGGAATCCAACGTCCAAGGTACAGGAAATGAAGCTACTTCAATTTCATAAACTGCTGGTACATCATCAGAAACCATTTTACGATAAGTTACATCACTACTCATGTTCTTTCTCCTTCTGTTCTTTCAGCCAATTTGCTTCAGCCTCTGCAATTCGTTTATATTGTGGGACAAAGTGATGAGTAGCTTCAACACTCGGTAATTCCACTTTAGTTCCTACACGAATAACTTCCGTTGCACGTGGCAAGTCAAGACTAAAAGGTGCACGAAAAGCGTTATCGCCAAGCTCCTCTACAATGTTATCCCAAAATAAGCCCACATCTGTTCCTACAAATAAAATAGGTGCATCTAATGCCCTTAAACGCTCTAATAAATCAGCGATATGTGCATGATGATCCTCCACAAGAGCCTCTAGAGTCACTCCTTGATAAACAGCTGTATAAACATTATCTCTTCTTGCATCAAAAATTGGACAAATTAATCCATTATAAAGGGTAGCATTTGCAGCTAATGCTTTTAAGCTAGAGACACCAACTAAAGGTATCTGTAATGTCCATGCTAGGGTTTTCGCTAATGTTACACCTATACGGACCCCTGTATACGAACCTGGCCCTTCAGACACTGCAATAACATCCAAGTCGCCTGCCTTCAAACCTGCTCTTGCTAATACCTCTTCAATAGCGGGCATTGCGCCTGCTGAATGTGTTAATTTTATATTTTGTACCAGCTCAGCTACCACTTTTCCATCCCTCACAATAGCAACGGAAAGTGGTGTATTCGCTGTTTCTATTCCTAACCAAATCATTTCATTAGCTCCTCACATAGTGCCTCATAGCGTTTCCCACTAGGTATTAATACAAATCGTCGTTCATTGTCTCCGATTCGATAAATCTCTATCGCTAATCGATTCCGTGGCAAATCCTGTTCTATTAAATGCGCCCACTCTACCACTGATACTGCATCTCCATAAAATAATTCATCCCAACCAAGGTCCTCGTCACTTTCAGCCAAACGATAAACATCTAAATGATTGAAGGGTAAACGTCCTTCATACTGTTTAATGATTGTAAATGTTGGACTGTTGACCGTTCTTTTCACACCAAGCCCTTTTGCTAAGGCCTTCGTAAACGTTGTCTTGCCTGCACCCAAATCTCCTTCTAATGTAATTGTATCTTGAGCTTCTAGTAATTTTGCAAGTGTCACGGCAAAACGCTCTGTATCATCAACTGAATTCATGATTATTTCATACATTCTCATTTTTCCTCTCATCACTACATTACCTCTAGTTTACCTAAACTAGCGAAAATGTTCAAAGCATCCAATATCATTATATCCTACATAGATTATCTTCGTTAAAAAGCCTAATTTTATGACATAGGTAGCCATTAAAATAAAAAAACACGCCTTCTTTTACAAAGACGTGACAACTATTTATCTGTTTGAATGACCTTTCACTGCTATGATTTCTTTGCCAATTAGTTTATCATCCTTAAATTTTACTATATAGGCCTGTGTCATCAAGATTTCATCATTCCAACGATATTCATTATTTTTGATTTTTTTACCTGCGCCGCCTGCTGCTTCTACTACCTCAATATATGACATATCATTTTTTAATTTCTCAAATTCTACTTCGTTCATATTTTTTTGCCAGTGATACGCATTTGATTCTTCAATCTCCATAATAGGATCTCCACAGCCTACCATCATTATCATGGAACCAATAAGCAAAGGGAAATAAATACTTTTAAAAGAATAATCTTTGCTCATATAAACACCTCCGTAGCCAATCCAATTACTTCTACTTTTTTACCCCTAATCTTTATATTAGAAACATCTCTAATTTTACCTTATAGAAGCGCTATCATTTATCGGTAATTTTTACTATTTTTAGATAATGTTAAATATATGAAATTCGCTATGTTTATGGCAATATTATCGATCATTTCACAGCGATTTAAGCCATTTTTTAGATACACTTGATATGTTTTAGGGAAATAGATGTTGTTTATGAAATAATAAAGGGAAGTTGGTCTCAAATACTTCACAGAATGTTATGCTTTTAGCCTCTGTGTTTCTACTAGGCAGTGTTGATCCTTTCGACATTATTCATTTGCCATGTAATTTCTACTTAATTTACTGATAAACTCCTGAAAGATGAATTGGATTCATACTCCAATCACATACAAAAAAGTCCCTATGATGTAAAATCATAAGGACTGTAATATCAATTTAAATGGCGGTCCCGACCGGGATCGAACCGGCGATCTCCTGCGTGACAGGCAGGCATGTTAACCGCTACACCACGGGACCTCTTTAAGACATTTATAAATATATCATAAAAAATATAGATATACAATATCTTTTTTCACATTTTTTTAATATATTTTCCAACACTCTTTAATCTAGGATAGAGGTTATCCTGCAATGCATTTTCCACATAATCAACATCTACTTTCATATAAGCTCTAAACATGATGCAAATTTTGCAGTATATTTAACTTTGAAGGGGGAAACATAACATGTCAAAATTAGAACAATTACAAGCAGCCTTACAGCTCCACAATACCGATGCAATTATTATCACAAATGCTCAAAATCGTCGCTATCTAACAGGTTTTACAGGTAGTGCAGGTACAGTTATTGTAACAAAGACACGCGCACTTTTATTAGTAGACTTCCGCTACACTCAGCAAGCAACAAATCAGTGTGACACCTTTGAAGTACTAGAGATTGATCGCAACCATTTATATGAAACCATTCAGGAAATTCTTGAACAGGAATTAATTCAAACTGTTGGTTTTGAGCAACATCATGTAACTTATTTTAGCTATCAATTAATGAAGAGCAAATTGACAGCTATATTAAAACCAATGCCTACTATTGTAGAAGATTTACGGATGATTAAAACACCAGAAGAAATTGAAATAATTAAGAAAGCAGCATGGATTTCCGATGAGGCGTTTAATCATATTCTGACATTCATCAAACCAGGTATTTCAGAACTTGATATTGCCTATGAATTAGAGTCTCATATGCGAAAAAATGGTGCAACAGGTGCAGCCTTCGATATGATTATTGCTTCTGGCCAACGTTCAGCACTCCCACATGGCGTAGCATCCTCTAAAATAGTGGAGCAAGGTGACATGTTGACAATGGATTTTGGTGCTTACTACCGAGGTTATCGTTCTGATATGACAAGAACGATTGCTGTTGGAGAACCATTAGAGCAATTAAAAGAAGTATATCAAATAGTTTATGGTGCCTTACAGCATGCCCTTTCCAATATGAAGGCTGGTATTACTGGACAAGAGGCCGATAGTTATTCACGAGACTTCATTACTAAAAAGGGATATGGACAAAATTACGGACACGGTGCAGGACATGGTATAGGCTTAGATATCCATGAAAACATATTTATGTCTACCATATGTAAAGACATGTTAGAAGAAAATATGGTACTAACTGTCGAACCGGGTATTTATATACCTAATGTAGGTGGTGTTCGAATCGAGGATGATGTTATCGTTACAAAAGAAGGTGTGGAAGTCATCACTCACTCTCCTAAGGACCTCATTATTTTATAGCCCATTAAAGTGATGTTTTATATGGAGATATCATTAAAGAAGTTTAGCTGCTTACTTTGATATATAACAAATGTTTTAAAGAGTAAGTACAATAACTTCTTTGTACTTACTCTTTTTATAAAGGAAAAAACAGCCAACACACAGCTGACTGTTTTGTTTGCCTAGCGACGTCCTACTCTCACAGGGGGAAGCCCCCAACTACCATCGGCGCTAAAGAGCTTAACTTCCGTGTTCGGTATGGGAACGGGTGTGACCTCTTTGCCATCATCACTAGACTTATGCGACCTCCAATACACGGCGTATTACTGCGTCAGCTGCTCTCGTTCAATCAGTCACGTACAGAAGTACGCTCCTTCAATCACTCGTTTGCTTCCTTGTACTACTTGTGTCTTGAAGCTCTCTTTTTTTGTTGAAAGATTTATTCTTTCAAAACTGGATAAACGGTGCATTGAATGTTTCAAACTTTTTTGGTTAAGTCCTCGATCGATTAGTATTCGTCAGCTCCATGTGTCACCACACTTCCACCTCGAACCTATCTACCTCATCGTCTTTGAGGGATCTTACTTACTTGCGTAATGGGAAATCTCATCTTGAGGGGGGCTTCATGCTTAGATGCTTTCAGCACTTATCCCGTCCACACATAGCTACCCAGCGATGCCTTTGGCAAGACAACTGGTACACCAGCGGTGTGTCCATCCCGGTCCTCTCGTACTAAGGACAGCTCCTCTCAAATTTCCTACGCCCACGACGGATAGGGACCGAACTGTCTCACGACGTTCTGAACCCAGCTCGCGTACCGCTTTAATGGGCGAACAGCCCAACCCTTGGGACCGACTACAGCCCCAGGATGCGATGAGCCGACATCGAGGTGCCAAACCTCCCCGTCGATGTGGACTCTTGGGGGAGATAAGCCTGTTATCCCCGGGGTAGCTTTTATCCGTTGAGCGATGGCCCTTCCATGCGGAACCACCGGATCACTAAGCCCGTCTTTCGACCCTGCTCGACTTGTAGGTCTCGCAGTCAAGCTCCCTTGTGCCTTTACACTCTACGAATGATTTCCAACCATTCTGAGGGAACCTTTGGGCGCCTCCGTTACCTTTTAGGAGGCGACCGCCCCAGTCAAACTGTCCGCCTGACACTGTCTCCTGCCCCGCTAAGGGGCATGGGTTAGAATTTCAATACAACCAGGGTAGTATCCCACCGACGCCTCCTTCGAAGCTGGCGCTCCGAGATCTCTGGCTCCTACCTATCCTGTACAAGTTGTACCAAAATTCAATATCAGGCTACAGTAAAGCTCCACGGGGTCTTTCCGTCCTGTCGCGGGTAACCTGCATCTTCACAGGTACTATAATTTCACCGAGTCTCTCGTTGAGACAGTGCCCAGATCGTTACGCCTTTCGTGCGGGTCGGAACTTACCCGACAAGGAATTTCGCTACCTTAGGACCGTTATAGTTACGGCCGCCGTTTACTGGGGCTTCAATTCGCAGCTTCGCTTGCGCTAACCACTCCTCTTAACCTTCCAGCACCGGGCAGGCGTCAGCCCCTATACGTCACCTTACGGTTTTGCAGAGACCTGTGTTTTTGCTAAACAGTCGCCTGGGCCTATTCACTGCGGCTCTCATGCGCTTGCACGCTCAAGAGCACCCCTTCTCCCGAAGTTACGGGGTCATTTTGCCGAGTTCCTTAACGAGAGTTCTCTCGCACACCTTAGGATTCTCTCCTCGACTACCTGTGTCGGTTTGCGGTACGGGCACCTCTCACCTCGATAGAGGCTTTTCTTGGCAGTGTGAAATCAGGAACTTCGTCCATACGGACTCGCCATCACAGCTCAACGTTACAGTGTGCGGATTTGCCTACACACACGCCTTACTGCTTGGACGCGCACAACCAACGGCGCGCTTACCCTATCCTACTGCGTCCCCCCATTTCTCAAACGGTGAGGAGGTGGTACAGGAATATCAACCTGTTGTCCATCGCCTACGCCTATCGGCCTCGGCTTAGGTCCCGACTAACCCTGAGCGGACGAGCCTTCCTCAGGAAACCTTAGTCATACGGTGGACGGGATTCTCACCCGTCTTTCGCTACTCATACCGGCATTCTCACTTCTAAGCGCTCCACCAGTCCTTCCGATCTGACTTCAACGCACTTAGAACGCTCTCCTACCACTGACATCGTAGATGTCAATCCACAGCTTCGGTGAATCGTTTAGCCCCGATACATTTTCGGCGCAGCGTCACTCGACCAGTGAGCTATTACGCACTCTTTAAATGATGGCTGCTTCTAAGCCAACATCCTGGTTGTCTGTGCAACGCCACATCCTTTTCCACTTAACGATTACTTTGGGACCTTAGCTGGTGGTCTGGGCTGTTTCCCTTTTGACTACGGATCTTATCACTCGCAGTCTGACTCCCGTGTATAAATATCTGGCATTCGGAGTTTGTCTGAATTCGGTAAACCGGGATGGCCCCCTAGTCCAAACAGTGCTCTACCTCCAGTATTCTCATCACGAGGCTAGCCCTAAAGCTATTTCGGAGAGAACCAGCTATCTCCAAGTTCGATTGGAATTTCTCCGCTACCCACACCTCATCCCCGCACTTTTCAACGTGCGTGGGTTCGGGCCTCCAGTAAGTGTTACCTCACCTTCACCCTGGACATGGGTAGATCACCTGGTTTCGGGTCTACGACCACGTACTATTTCGCCCTATTCAGACTCGCTTTCGCTGCGGCTCCGCCTTCTAAAGCTTAACCTCGCACGTAATCGTAACTCGCCGGTTCATTCTACAAAAGGCACGCTATCACCCATTAACGGGCTCTAACTACTTGTAGGCACACGGTTTCAGGATCTCTTTCACTCCCCTTCCGGGGTGCTTTTCACCTTTCCCTCACGGTACTGGTTCACTATCGGTCACTAGGTAGTATTTAGCCTTGGGAGATGGTCCTCCCGGATTCCGACGGAATTTCACGTGTTCCGCCGTACTCAGGATCCACTCAGGAGAGAACGAACTTTCGACTACAGGGCTTTTACCTGCTCTGGCGGACCTTTCCAAGTCGCTTCATCTAACTCGCTCTTTTGTAACTCCGTATAGAGTGTCCTACAACCCCAAGAGGCAAGCCTCTTGGTTTGGGCTCTTCCCGTTTCGCTCGCCGCTACTCAGGGAATCGATTTTTCTTTCTCTTCCTCCAGGTACTTAGATGTTTCAGTTCCCTGGGTCTGCCTTCAAGACGCTATGTATTCACGTCAAGATACTACGCGATTAAACGTAGTGGGTTCCCCCATTCGGAAATCTCCGGATCAAAGCTCACTTACAGCTCCCCGAAGCATATCGGTGTTAGTGCCGTCCTTCTTCGGCTCCTAGTGCCAAGGCATTCGCCGTGCGCCCTTAATAACTTAACCAAGTTATTAAGCCTATAAAAAACTTAAAAAATAAATGTGTTTGTTACAATTTCAATGTCGTTTTATCCAGTTTTCAAAGAACAAGTTTTGAAGTGTTTCATTCAGATAGAATGAACCTTCAAAACTGAACGCAAAACGTAATCTTACAAACCCAAGGTTTGTATTCCGAAATAATCCTTAGAAAGGAGGTGATCCAGCCGCACCTTCCGATACGGCTACCTTGTTACGACTTCACCCCAATCATCTATCCCACCTTCGGCGGCTGGCTCCAAAAGGTTACCTCACCGACTTCGGGTGTTACAAACTCTCGTGGTGTGACGGGCGGTGTGTACAAGGCCCGGGAACGTATTCACCGCGGCATGCTGATCCGCGATTACTAGCGATTCCGGCTTCATGTAGGCGAGTTGCAGCCTACAATCCGAACTGAGAACGACTTTATCGGATTAGCTCCCTCTCGCGAGTTGGCAACCGTTTGTATCGTCCATTGTAGCACGTGTGTAGCCCAGGTCATAAGGGGCATGATGATTTGACGTCATCCCCACCTTCCTCCGGTTTGTCACCGGCAGTCACCTTAGAGTGCCCAACTAAATGATGGCAACTAAGATCAAGGGTTGCGCTCGTTGCGGGACTTAACCCAACATCTCACGACACGAGCTGACGACAACCATGCACCACCTGTCACCGTTGCCCCCGAAGGGGAAACTATATCTCTACAGTGGTCAACGGGATGTCAAGACCTGGTAAGGTTCTTCGCGTTGCTTCGAATTAAACCACATGCTCCACCGCTTGTGCGGGCCCCCGTCAATTCCTTTGAGTTTCAGTCTTGCGACCGTACTCCCCAGGCGGAGTGCTTAATGCGTTAGCTGCAGCACTAAGGGGCGGAAACCCCCTAACACTTAGCACTCATCGTTTACGGCGTGGACTACCAGGGTATCTAATCCTGTTTGCTCCCCACGCTTTCGCGCCTCAGCGTCAGTTACAGACCAGAAAGTCGCCTTCGCCACTGGTGTTCCTCCAAATCTCTACGCATTTCACCGCTACACTTGGAATTCCACTTTCCTCTTCTGCACTCAAGTCCCCCAGTTTCCAATGACCCTCCACGGTTGAGCCGTGGGCTTTCACATCAGACTTAAAGGACCGCCTGCGCGCGCTTTACGCCCAATAATTCCGGACAACGCTTGCCACCTACGTATTACCGCGGCTGCTGGCACGTAGTTAGCCGTGGCTTTCTAATAAGGTACCGTCAAGGTACAGCCAGTTACTACTGTACTTGTTCTTCCCTTACAACAGAGTTTTACGATCCGAAAACCTTCTTCACTCACGCGGCGTTGCTCCATCAGGCTTTCGCCCATTGTGGAAGATTCCCTACTGCTGCCTCCCGTAGGAGTCTGGGCCGTGTCTCAGTCCCAGTGTGGCCGATCACCCTCTCAGGTCGGCTACGCATCGTCGCCTTGGTGAGCCGTTACCTCACCAACTAGCTAATGCGCCGCGGGCCCATCCTATAGCGACAGCCGAAACCGTCTTTCAGTCTTTCACCATGAAGCAAAAGAGATTATTCGGTATTAGCCCCGGTTTCCCGGAGTTATCCCAAACTATAGGGTAGGTTGCCCACGTGTTACTCACCCGTCCGCCGCTAACGTCAAAGGAGCAAGCTCCTTTTCTGTTCGCTCGACTTGCATGTATTAGGCACGCCGCCAGCGTTCGTCCTGAGCCAGGATCAAACTCTCCATAAAAGAAATTTGATTAGCTCAAATTGTTTTGCTGGCATCATGTTTGATGTCCAAAATTTTTGTTTTGTTCACTAACCGAAGCTAGCTACTTAAAACTTTATTGATTACGTTTTGCTTGTTCAGTTTTCAAGGTTCATGTCATCGCCCTTTTGGACAACTATTTAAATTTACCATACAACCAAGAGGTTGTCAACACTTTTTTTGGAGCGGGTGATGAGAATCGAACTCACGACATCAGCTTGGAAGGCTGAGGTTTTACCATTAAACTACACCCGCATATATTTTCTTAAAAATGGCGCGCCCGGCAGGAGTCGAACCCACAACCTTCTGATCCGTAGTCAGACGCTCTATCCAATTGAGCTACGGGCGCATATGAAATTAATTAATTGACTTGGTGCGGCCGAGAGGACTTGAACCTCCACGGGGTTGCCCCCACTAGGCCCTCAACCTAGCGCGTCTGCCGTTCCGCCACGACCGCATTCAATTAGTAACTTTTTTATTATACTATGATAATTCAAAAAGTCAACTCTTTTTCTTAAAGAGATGAGCCATGAAGGACTCGAACCTTCGACCCTCTGATTAAAAGTCAGATGCTCTACCAACTGAGCTAATGGCTCGAATTAAGAAATGAATGGCTGGGGTACTAGGATTCGAACCTAGGCATGACGGAATCAAAATCCGTTGCCTTACCGCTTGGCTATACCCCAATAAGTGGCGGTCCCGACCGGGATCGAACCGGCGATCTCCTGCGTGACAGGCAGGCATGTTAACCGCTACACCACGGGACCAAAATATTATTTACATTAAATTATGAAAAATGACCCCTACGGGATTCGAACCCGTGTTACCGCCGTGAAAGGGCGGTGTCTTAACCACTTGACCAAGGGGCCATGGCTCCGAAGGCAGGACTCGAACCTGCGACAACCTGATTAA
Source organism: Lysinibacillus sp. JK80 (assembly GCF_027557635.1). Taxonomy (NCBI): domain Bacteria; kingdom Bacillati; phylum Bacillota; class Bacilli; order Caryophanales; family Bacillaceae; genus Lysinibacillus; species Lysinibacillus sp. JK80. The sequence continues at coordinate 4,135,400 of NZ_CP058997.1, forward strand.
CAGTCAGGTGCTACTACCAACTGAGCTACTTCGGAATAATTCATGTTATGTTGTCGTCGTTATCTTGTCGACTTTTACTATTATAGGGACAACTCAACAAAACGTCAACTATTTTTTAAACTTTTTTTACTCTACTAATTTTAATTTCCCCAAACACTTACTGCAACAATACTTTTCAACATTCATTTTTATTTTCCGTATATATAATTGGTGGCAATTGACACAAGTATATGTATAGCGTCGTCGTTGTTTTTTAACTGTAGCTTTCGGGACATGTAAAACTGCGCAAAATCGAGGGGCATCTACTTTCCTTAATAATTCTCTAAAATCTTTATCTCGATGCTGATACCCTTTACCTTCAATATGTAGGTGATAATGGCATAATTCGTGTAAAACAATACCTTGAATCTCTTTCAAACCGTATAACTCATAGGCTTTAGGATTAATCTCAATATTATGGGATTGTAAAAGATATCGTCCTCCCGTTGACCGTAATCTCGGATTAAAGTAGGCTTGATGCAGAAAAGGCCTCTGAAAGTTTTCTAAAGATAAGCGACGAACAAGCTCTTGTAATTCTTGATTGTCCACAGTAATCACCTCTAACAACAAGAATACCACACTGCGTAGTATAGACAGTGTGGCAAAAATTTAGTACTCAAACTAATGCTTGATTTTTAGGAGGAAGCATCGTTAAAGAGATACGCCCTTTCGTTACATCTATTTGTTCAACCCAGACAGTTACAATATCCCCAAGTGCCACAACTTCTAATGGATGCTTAATACGTTTATTTTGGAGTTTAGAAATATGCACAAGTCCATCTTGCTTCACGCCAATGTCAACAAATGCGCCGAAATCTACTACATTTCTTACCGTCCCCTGCAATTCCATACCTACTTTTAAATCTTCCATTTTTAATACATCAGTCTTAAGCAATGGTTGTGGGAATGCATCACGTGGGTCACGACTAGGTTTCATTAAGGTATCCACGATATCTTGAATTGTCACAACTCCTACTCCAAGCACATCACTTAATTTTTGGATATTTAGTGCTGCAATAGCATCCTCTGCCTTCTGTGTCCCTAACTCTTTTTTATCTATTTGAGCCTCTGCTAATATTTGCTCAGCAAGGGCATAGCTTTCAGGATGAATACCTGTAGCATCAAACGGATTTTTTGCTTCTGGGACACGTAGGAAACCAATAGCTTGTTCATACGTTTTGGCGCCTAACCTTGGAATCTTCTTTAATTGCGCACGTGTAGTAAATTGACCATTTTCCTCTCGCGTCTTTACGATATTCTCTGCAACAGTTTTTGATAGACCAGAAACATATTGTAAGAGTGATGATGAAGCCGTATTTACATCTACACCAACTTGGTTAACAGCTGTTTCTACTATAAAAGATAGCGATTCATTTAATTTTTTTTGAGAAACATCATGCTGATACTGACCTACACCCACAGCTTTTGGTTCAATTTTCACTAACTCTGATAAAGGATCCTGTAAGCGACGTGCAATGGAGACAGCACTACGTTGTTCAACCTGTAAATCAGGAAATTCTGTACGTGCAATTTCAGACGCTGAATAAACAGATGCCCCCGCTTCATTGACAATCACATAGGCTATGTCAGTAGTAAGTTCATTTAATACATCCGCGATAAATTGTTCTGTCTCCCGAGATGCTGTACCATTACCAATGGCAATTATACTTATTGGATACTTTGCCAAAATTCCTTTTACAATAGCTTTGGATTTTGCCACATCTGGTTTCGGTGGATGTGGGTAAATAGCTGTAACCTCAAGCATTTTCCCAGTTTCATCTACAACCGCCAGCTTGCAACCTGTACGGTAAGCTGGATCAACCCCTAAAACATATTTACCTTTCATAGGTGGTTGTAGCAATAGGTTACGTAAATTTTCGGAAAAAATATGAATAGCCTGTGCCTCAGCTTTTTCTGTAAGCTCGTTTCGTAATTCCCTTTCAATTGAAGGCTGAATTAAACGCTTGTACGAATCCTCGATTGCTAGTTTAACTTCTGCAATAGCAGGAGACGAACCAGTTGCAGGTATCCATTCTTTCCACATAATCATTAATACTCGATCCACCGGCACATGAATAGAAACCTTTAAGATTTCTTCTTTCTCTCCTCGGTTTATCGCTAAAATACGGTGTGGTACAATGCGACTAACAGGCTCTTCATATTCGTAATACATTTCAAAAACATTTTTCTCGTCGATTTCTGTATTTTTCACAGACGTCACAAGAATTCCATCTTTCCATGAATAAGCTCGGATTTTTTCACGAATAGAGGCATCGTCCGCAAAACGTTCTGCTAATATATCTCGAGCTCCTATCAGGGCTTCTTCCGTATTAGTAACTTGTTCGTTGTCCACAAAGTCAGTTGCTAATTGCTCTAATGCATCATCACTAAATGCTAACAGGAGATCTGCAAGAGGCTCTAAACCTTTCTCTTTTGCAATCGTCGCCTTTGTACGTCGTTTTTGCTTATAAGGTCTATATAAATCCTCAACACGTTGTAAGATTGTTGCAGAAAGAATAGTCTGCTCTAATTCTGGTGTAAGCTTTTCTTGCTCTTGGATTAATCGTATAACTTCTTCTTTTCGTTGTTCAAGTTGCTGTATGTAGTGATAACGATCTTCTACAGCTTTAATTTGCACCTCATCAAGTGATCCTGTAACCTCTTTTCGATAGCGCGCAATAAATGGTACCGTATTTCCCTCTTCTAATAAGTTAATAACAGCTTCTACTTGCCCTGGTTTGACTGCTACATCCTTTGCAATGAGCTGTAACATTTGCTTTTGCTCCACATCATCACTACCTTTTTCTTTTCATTTTACCATTACACTTTACTAAAAATGCAAAAAAATAGTCTACTCAGACGAATATGAGTAGACTATTTCCATTCATTTTAAAGGTATTTTTCATTAAACACCCACGAAAGATTAGAGCGAAACACCGCCACTTGCTAGAATAGCCTCTTGTAATTTCTTTATTGCTTTCCTTTGTATCCTCGATACATGCATTTGAGAAATCCCTAATCGTTCTCCAGCTTCTTTTTGACTAAGTTGCTCTAGATATGTAAGCTGAATAATTTGTTTTTCCCTCTCATTCAACACAACCAGCGCCTCTGAAACAATCATTCGTTTATTGGTCATTTCATAGCCATCGTCTTCCCTGCCCAAAATATCGAATAACGTGACTGTACTACCGTCTGAGTCTGACTCTATCGAATGGTCCATAGAAAGAGCTTGATAACTACGGCTCATTTCCATAGCTTCTAGTACCTCTTCCTCTGCTACTTCTAATCGTTCAGCAATATCTTTAATGGATGGAGAACGCTGTAATTCAATTGTCAGCGCCTCCACAGTTGATTTAATCCTCGGCCCAAGTTCCTTTATACGTCTAGGTACATGCACATCCCATGTTTTATCACGTAAAAAACGTTTGATTTCCCCAACAATTGTTGGCACGGCAAAAGCTTCAAAACTACGACCAACATTCGGATCAAAACGTCTTATTGCACCTAACAATCCCAGCATCCCTACTTGAACAATATCATCATAATAAGATTTACCATTCGAATATTTACGAGCTATAGATTCAACTAGATATCGATAATGAATCACTAAATTGGTTTGTGCTTCATCATCCTCCGTTGACTGGTACAATTCAATCCACTTAAGTACATCTTCTTTAGATGAAGATTTATGTAGTGATTCTTTCGACATTTTTCTCCACCTGCTCCCTAGTGACATACTTTGTCATGAAGACAGTTACGCCACCATCGTTATTGATCATCACCTCATCCATCAAAGTTTCCATTAAATAAAGTCCCAAACCACCTTCTCTTAGCCCTGCAATACTTTCTTCAGGATGATACGGCCCAATCTTAGACTTAATCTCTTCAAAATTAAAACTATTGCCGTAATCCGCAATCATCATTTCCATTTTATTGTCATACAGCGCACACCCGATGACAATTTCACCCTCTTCTTCGTCTTTATAAGCATGGTGAACAACATTTGTCACAGCCTCACTTGCTGCAATTTTTAAATCTTCAATATCATCATAATTAAAGCCAATCCTACTCGCTAAGCCCGAGACAGTTAATCGAATGACACTGACAAATTGCGGTTTAGCAGGAACTCTAATTTCAATATAGTCAAATTCCTTCATTATCTTAATTCCACCTTTTTATCAGTTTCGATATCCATCAAATCACTAAGACCAGTAATTTCAAATAATCTTTGTAACCTATTCGATAAACCAACGAGCTTTACTTTACCATTTTCACGTAATGCTCTTTTATAAAAGGCAACAAAAATCCCAAGTCCTGTACTATCCATGTAATTTACCTTTGATAGATCAAGCTCAATTTCTAAACCCTCTGTAATCTTTACAGCTTCTAATTCGTCTCGTAATCCTGAAGCAGTAAACGTATCAATCTCACCCTCAACAAAGCCAAATAATTTATGATCAATTTCTTTAAAATGTATCGTTACGTCCATATAGCACACCTCCACCATATTTGTTAGACTATTTTCTCTACCCTGTTCAATTTAAACTTAAACCTATTTTTTTAAAATAACTACAGTAAAATCATCAAATAGTTTAAAATTTTGCACTCTCTCTATTTCCTTATAAAGGAGCTGACACAATTGCTGGGCAGATAAATGTCTATTTTCTTTTATTAAAGTTGTGATTACCTCTCGCGAATTTAATTCTTCTTTCACTCTAAATTCTGTCACACCGTCGGTCATCATAATAATCAAATCATTCTCTTCTAACACAATTTCATGAAACGTATAGTTTGTTTCAGACAATACACCCAATAGTAAACCTTTAGCCTCTAAGGTAAAGAACTGATCGTTCTTTGCACTATAATGTAAAGCTGGTTCATGGCCTGCCGAAGCATAAGAAAAAATGTTTTGCTCTACATCTAAGCAGCCATAAAACATCGAAACAAACATACTGTCATCCACACCTTTTTCTATTACCCTATTAATAACTTCTAAAACATATGAGGGATCTTTATATGCATATACCAATGTTTCAAGTCCATATTTCACCATCGACATACATAAAGCAGCAGGAACTCCTTTACCGACAACATCTGTCACAGCCACACTTAAATATTCTTCTCCATCATGAAAAAAATGTACATAATCGCCGTTCATTTTTCGAATAGGTACTGAAATCATACCTATATCAATATTTTGCATATTCGGCACATAAGTTTTCAACAATGTTTTTTGGATGTTTGTCGCTATTTTCATTTCCATTTCATATTCAGCTTGCTTTTGAAGTAAACTTTGATGCTCTCTATGTGCCATTCCATAATGCACCATTACTTCAATCAAAAAATCATAAGCAGGCTGTGATTCGTTCATTTGATTCGGAAATATTTGTTCTACAGCATTTTTATGAATGCTAATAACATCCTCGGGAGAGATATTTTTTTGAATTAACTGACGTGTGAAGTTCTGAGCGATATATAAATTTCTTTCTGTTTGGTTGACCATATAATCTGCTAATATTTTTTTATACTGAGCTTCTAATTGTTTCAGTTTTCTTCACGTCCTAACGCAACCATTTTTCCGCTCTTATCGTTGTTCCCTCTCCAACGACAGATTGAATATCTAAACTATCCATCAATCGTTTAACACCTGGCAAACCAGCACCTAGCCCCCCCGAGGTAGAATAACCATCCTCCATTACTTTACGAACATCTTTAATACCAGGCCCTTGATCTGTTGCAACAACAACTATTTTCTTTTCAGTATCTGCTTCAACCCTTTCAATTGCTATGATACCTATACTTGCATATAAATAAATATTTCGTGCTAATTCACTAATTGCCGTGGTGATGCGGGCTTGATCAACAGTGCCAAATCCAAGTGCTTTTGCTTCATTGCGCCCCAGTTGTCTAGCTGCAACAATATCCCACTCTGTAATAATTTCAACCGAAGACCTATATGTCACTGCTGTCCCTCCATTTCCTTTGGAGTTATACTCTTACACTTTTATTCAAACTGCTTGCCATCATTTAAAATGAATGAATTGCCTCTATAAATGGAATATTCTATGTAAATTTTCATATACCTTTTAAGAATTTTTTCAAAAATCTATTTTTATTAAAAATCTTGTGTATATCTTAAAGCTTTTTGTAACATTTATCAATTACACCTTAGCTTAATTATTTCAGGTACTTCATCTTTCGTAGCAAAATCGTTCGTTGAGCAAGATCTATCGTAATTCAAATTATGGTAAAGACATTTCAAGGATATAAGACAAAAAAGCATCGAGATATCATAATCTCGATGCTTCTATACACATATGTATATCAAAATTTAACTAGACCTAAACTAATCATCAACGCACCATCAACTTTTTCCATCACAGCATGATCCAGTTGCGTAATACGATCCGTCAATCTTGACTTATCAATTGTCCGCACTTGTTCTAGCAAAATAACCGAATCACGTTCAAAACCATACTTTTCAGCATTGATTTCAACGTGTGTCGGTAACTTTGCCTTTTGAATCTGTGCAGTGATAGCTGCGATGATGACAGTCGGACTAAATCGATTGCCAATATCATTTTGAATAATCAGCACCGGCCTAGTGCCTCCTTGTTCAGAACCTATTACCGGTGATAAGTCTGCAAAAAAAACGTCACCACGTTTTACATTCAAAGTGTCATCCCCCGCTAACGAGACGCTCCACCATATGTTGTGCTTCATACTCTGCATGCAAGCATTCGCTCGCAATCATTAAATTAATATGAGACATTTCAACATATCCTTTAATCATAGCTTCCCGTATTTGATTTGGTTGCTCCTGCATTAAATTTTTGCGCGCCAAAATACGCACAAAAGATTCACCTTCAATTACTTCCTTTGTTTGTAGAAATAGTCTGTCTTGAACAGCAATTGTAGCTTCTCTTAACTTTTTCTCGTACACAGCAAGCACCTCCAACGGAACCATACACTTTTCATTACTTCCCATTCTATCATTGAAAGATATTGTTGAAAAGACATGAAATGACAAAATATCTGACAATTTGAAGTACAAATTGTAAAAATATGTTGGTTGTCGAAGGTATATGCTGAATAATTATTATTGCAATGTGTTTTCAAATATGAGCCATTACTATGTTTTGGAAAAGAAATAAGTTCTCCAGTGCTAATTTATTTACCAAATTCAACTTGGAACATTGCTCATGACATTACATTGAGATTTGACTTATTCTAATGAAAGACAACTAAAGATATATTCTAGGAACTCTTGTTGTTATAATGCATGGTATTTCATAATTAATTGTTTCGAGCTTTGTTGCCCATTCATCGATCGATACTCCAGTATTTCCTTGTCGACCAATGAGTGTTACCTTCTCACCTATATCATATGCTTTTGGTAGGGCAACCATACATTGGTCCATACAAATTCGTCCAACAATCGGCATTCTTTGTCCATCAATTAAAACCTCTTGTCCACCTAACTTGCGAATCACGCCATCTGCATAGCCAATTGGAATTGTTCCTATCCACATATCTGTCGGAGCAACATATGTAGCTCCATAGCCAACTGGATCACCTGATTTTATTTGCTTTACATGAACAAGTTCACTTTCAAGCGAGAACGCTGGTAACAAGGGAAAAGGTAATATACTTTTCACATATGAAGAAGGTGATAATCCATACATCGAAATACCAAATCTAACAGCATCATATTGTAAATGCGGATCTTTTACTAATGAGGCGGCTGTATTAGATGCATGAACAAGTCGCGGCTTATTAGGTATTACAGCTAAACATTTCTCAAAAAATTGTACCTGTTGATCAAAATGTAGCGTATCCTCTTCATCAGCTGTCGCAAAGTGTGTAAATATTCCATCCAGCTCCATGTGATCTGTAGACTGTATTGTTTGATAGAGCTCTAATAATTCCTGCTCTGAGCGAATACCTATTCTACCCATTCCGCTATCTATTTTTATATGAAGTCGTAAAGGAAGCGCTTCATCCACTAAAAGAGAAGCAGCTTGCTGAATCCAATCATCGGCAAATGCCGTAAGTATAATACGTTGCTGCGCTGCATAAGGAGCAAACGAAACTGGAGATGCACCTAATATTAATATGTCTGGTTCTTCAAAATGTGCTCGAATATGTAATGCCTCATCGGGCGTTGCCACTGCAAGTACTGTGGCACCAGCTTCAAGAGCTGCCCGTGCAACGGCTACATCTCCATGACCATACGCATTTGCTTTTACTACAGCGATAATTTGGACATTAGGTCGTAAAAATTCTTTTAAGTTTTTTACATTTTGTTGAATTGCTTGTAAGTCTATTATTGCTTTTGTTGGACGAAAAAACTGCTGTGTCTTCATAAGAATACCCTCTTTATTTTTAATTAAAACATTATGTAGGACATACATATTGCAAAGTATGTCGATTTAGCTTGTACACACAAAGTTTTGGTTTTCGGATGAGCCTATACTTTATAGGTTCATTTTAATTATCAATAAGCTACAGCCTCCGTATTCCAGAAGGCTGTAGCCAGAAAAGTTACTTCATACTACTTATCGTCATAGATGTAGCAACTTCAATCATTTCTTCCCGCGTTAATTTACTTGATGCTACAAAGAATTCAACGCCATCTTTTTCCCAACTAATTGATGTATCTGTAATAGCACCAATTGTATAGCCTAAATCAACTGGATCACCAGGTGACGATACAGGTAACATTGAATTTTCCTTCATTACTGGTTGCTGCATAACAGTAAATGCCTTCTCACCATCGTATGTTAAGATTACTCGTTCCATTCCACTTTCCTGCACAACTTTTTCATTCGCTAATTGTGCCCAATTTACAACAGGATAATGTGTTTGGAATTCTTGATATTCAACTTCTGCTCCAACAGCTTCCTTATCCTCATTATCTTCTTGCCCTTCTTTTTCGGCAGGTGTAGCTTGTTCACCTTTCGTGTTATCTTTATCAGTGAATTGCTCAACTGCATACTCTTTTGCAGCATGTTGTACACCTAGCTTAATTTTCTTAAATGTGATTTTGATTTGCTCTTCTTTCACATCATTCATAATCACTACTGAGGTTGGCAATAAAGTTTTCTTATCTACTGTTATAACCTGATGTGGCATACTGTTCTTATAGCTATTTCTAGTAGCCGCTTCAAATATATATGCTTTTTCTTCTTCTTTCATGACAAGATTTTTATCTTCTGCTAAATCTTCTGCTAGTGCTCCAATTAAGTATGCCTGACTATTTTTCTTTGGCCAATCACTTTGGAATTTATACATTTTGTTTAATGTCGGTGTTACGACAAAAACACCATCAGCATTACGTACAATCATTTGAGAAACATCTTTCCCACTTTCAACTACTTCTACTCGATAGAAATCAGGTTTTGTGTGCCATACTGTTACATCATAATTTCTAGGTTCCCCACCCGATTTAATTTCCATCGATGCATTTAATTCATAACCATTCGTCTCTGCCCATTTACCATTCACTTTCTTCAACACTTTTTCCTGTGAGGCTGCACCACATGCCGACAGAAGTAATATCGTACAAAGTAAGACGAGCCATTTAACTATACGGTTGCCCACGCTTTCACCCTTTCTTCTTTCAAATCCACTACGACAATATATGAACCGTATTTGTCAGTTATGTCATTTGAAGAAAGGGCAATATATTTAAATTTACATGCAATCCTTTTAGACAAGTTAAGTACTATTCTAATAAGATTACTTGAGCAGCTGCGTATTGCTTAGAATGCGTAATACTAACAAATCCATTGACAAGTTCATCCTTAAAATATAAAACAGGATTGCCAGCTGCTCCTTTTAACACTTCCAAATCATGAAGCTTACATTGTTCCCCAAGCCCTGTTCCCAGAGCCTTCGAAAATGCTTCTTTTGCAGCAAATCGCCCAGCTAAAAATTCTATTTTGCGAGTTTCCGAATAACCATCAAATATTTTTTTTTCATTTATCGTTAAAATGCGGTCTTTAAATTTATCTGTTCGTTTCATAGCCTTTGCAATACGATCAATCTCTACAATATCGAGGCCAATTCCCTTAATCATGTGAACCTTCTCCTTTACCTATTTCCAACAAGGCATGTATAATAATTGTAAATTGAGGTGGAGCCATGTTTAGTAGAACGGAAAATTTTAAGCAATATACAAAGTATTACCCTGTTGTTTCAACTTTAATAGCAATAAATCTTACTCTTTATGTATTGTCTCTCATACCCAGCATAGGAACACTCTTGTGGAATTACGGAATCCAAGCAAATTTCCTGATTCAAAGTGGGGAATGGTGGCGTGTTTTCTCTGCCATGTTTTTACATGCAGGTTTTATGCATGTATTTTTTAATATGTTTTCCTTATATCTCTTTGGACCAGAGCTAGAAAAAATCGCAGGGAAAGCACGTTTCATTACAATTTATTTAGTATCAGGTATTGTAGGCAACATGGCAACCTATATATTCTATGATAGTAGTTATGCCAGCCTTGGTGCAAGTGGGGCTATTTTTGGAATTTTTGGTGCATTTGGGGCATTAGTTTACTATACTCGACGTACAATGCCCATGCTTCGTAAGCTCATTTTACCAATCATCGTCATCAGTGTCATTATGACCTTTCTCCAACCAAATGTGAATGTCTTTGCTCATTTAGGCGGTCTAGTAACCGGATTTATCCTTGGACTTGTCTATTTACATCCAAAAAGAATTTTAAGCTGGCGCAAACAAAAGATGGCTGGTAGACCATAACATTAAAAAGAGGAGCTGCTCACCTATAGAGCAGCTCCTCTTTCCTTACAATGACCTCCATTATAAAACCACTGTAGCTTCATTTGACATCTTTATTTTTTTCCATTCAGTTGCTGTTAAACCATAAACAACCTGATCTACGTAGTGATCATATAGCCACTCAGCATCCCTTAAACGCCCTTCTTCATGAAAGCCCAATACCTTTGGGATTGTACGACTACGAATATTACCAACTGCAACACGCACTTCTATACGATTTAACTTTAAATAATTAAAGGCAAAATCAATCAATGCTTTCATGGAATTCGTAACGAGCCCCTTTCCTACAAATTCATTCCCTAGCCAGTAGCCAATACTTGTCCATTTATGTTGCCAGTTGATTTGGTGATAGCCGATAACACCGGCAAGCTTTCCATCATAGTAAATCCCTGCTTGTATGCCATTGTGATCAGCATATTGTTGCATAGCATTTTTTACGAATTGCTCAGTATCCTTTACTGTTTTGACATCATCTACAAAGGGCAACCATTCACGTAATGTATCCCTTGAACGGTCAGTTAAAGCGAATAACTCTTCTACATCACTTAAATCCAAAAGCTTTAAATAAGCGCTTTCATTAATGTCATATTTAAACAATGTCTCCACCCCTTTTGTTCTATTTATTTTATTATAAACAGCATCTCTATTTATTTATAGTTAAAAAAGCTAATCCTTCCATAAAATTGAAAGGATTAGCTTTTTAGTTCATTAATGTTCGTACCATGTTAAGATCGTCTCGGCATCTTGTTGCTCTAAGCTGGAAACACTCCCCGTTGTACCAGTTGCTCCTGACATGACGGTTGCTTTTACAGACATAACATTCTTTCTTTTTTGAAAGTATGATTGTGTACTTTCAATAGATTGAATTCGCTTCTTCTCCATGATTAACGTAATTCGACTAAACACTCGATACTGCATAGCCAGTTGCTTGCCATCTATTTGATAGCCTGCTGTTTTATGTTGCCAAATACCAAGTAACATTGTTAATGGAATTAACAGCAACGACAATAGCCCGTATGGATAAAAGAAATAGATAGATGCACCGATAATCGGAACTAGCCAGAAAAAATCAATGCGATAAAAAAATGGTCTTGCCCTTTTTGGTGAGCGAGTAAATGTAGGCTGCCAATTCATTTCTGGGAAAAGCTGTTCTAATGTTTGCATACAATCCGGCTTCTTAATAAGTGGAAATAGCGTAATTTTTTTATCATTTCCATTTTCACCATTACCACCAGCACTTTCAACAACCACTGTAGCATAACCTGTTAACTGACGTATTGGATTTTCCACAATACGAATTGCCTGAATTCGATTCAACGGCAAAGTAATACGCTTCTTTTCTAACAGTCCCTTTGTGATAATCAACTTTTCTTCCTCAATGCGGACAGTATAATCATAATAATTTATCAGTGTGATAACCACTGATACAATCCAAGCAACAATTAAAACAACCATCACCGTCAATGCCACTAAAAATGCGCCGATTTTCACGAAATCAGCTAACTCATGAAATACAGTTTCATAAGGAATAATGTCGGAAAATTGTGAAGCAACGGCTGCAAGACCTGATAACACAACACCAATTCCACCAGATGTTGTTGCTAATACTAGTAAATCTCGCATGGACATATGGTAAATCATCGGAGTTGGTATAGCTTCCTCTACAACCTGCATTTGATTCTGTTGTTGAACTGCTTCGTTTTTAGCATGTCGCATTTCTAATTCAATAACATCTGCTGCTGCTTTGCGAATGGCTGTCAGCTCAACCTCAGGTTTTCCCCCTTTACTACCAGCAGTCTCCACCTGAACTTTCACTAAACCAAAAATACGATGAAAAACACCTTCATTGTAATTCAAACTTTGAATACGTTCAAAAGGGATATAACGTTTCTTTTTAACAAATAATCCATATGTCACACGCAACTCCCCATCTTCAAACCAGTAAACAAATGTCCGCCATTTTATGATTCCTCCCACGAGCGCAAGAAGTGCTGCTACTCCCCATACACCGAAAAGTAAAATGGTTTCAAAAAAATGATCACTACGAAAATTCAAAGAAAAATTAAAGCCGTTACTTATGATAATAATGGCAATTGGTAATATCATACTTTTCAATGCTTTTACACTCGTTATAATTGCAGACACTGGGTGTAAACGATTAATTTCCTTAGACATCATCTTCAGCCACCCTTGCTAAATCAGAAATACGCGCACGCAGTACGTCTGCTTCATCCATAACAAGTGCAGGAATCGTATGTACAGTTGCAGCTGTAGAAATAGAGATATTACCTAAGTCGTATTTTTTTAATATCGGCCCTTGTGTTGTATCAACATGTTGCACACGTACCATTGGAATTAATGTGCGTTTCACAACAAATAAACCATGTTGTACTTCGATTTCATGCTCTCGAACTTCATAGCGCCATCTTTCCCATCTTATTTTCGGGAAAATAAAAATAGATAATATCGCACTTAGTAAAACAATTGCACATGCTATGAAGTAAATAAATGAAGGCCATTCAAAATAATAAGTACCATAGCTTACAAGTCCTGCTACAACTAACAGCACCAATGTTTGTATGACTCCATATAAACGCCACACTGTTAGCCCTTTACGAGAAATTTGATGAATCGGTTGTGCTCTCATTGTCGTTCCCCCTCTTTCTTCATTAGGTGTATACGAATTCACTCACCTTTTTGTTTCAACTATAGCCGAAAAAAAACCTTACAGCCATCATGACTGTAAGGTTTACTATAAAAAATTAAGTGTATTTCGTCTAAAATTATCCTTCGTGACGTCTTGGAGAACGAGAACGACCTTGTCCACCTTCACGACGTCCGCCTTCACGGCGTCCACCCTCTCGACGGCTACTGCTACTGCGACGCTCTCCACTGCGAGCATTGTCACGACGTCCGCCGCCAAAGCTACGGTTACCACGGCCACGATCACCGCCACCACGGTTATTGCTAGAACGTTCACGACGCATTGGTAATGGACGTTCTTCTGTGATTGTTACTGGTGTATCGTCTGGCTCTCTCGTTAATGAACGCAGAGCAGCTGCAACAACATCAACAGCATCATGATTGTCTAATAATTCTGCTGCAAGTGTACGGTAATCACCTAAATTGTTATTAGCAATAAGACCTTCCAGTGTTTCAACAGCTAAGCGTTGTTGACCTTCTAATGCTTCGTCCGTTGTTGGTGGGCGAAGAGGTGTCATACGTTTTTTCGTAGTTTCTTCTACAATACGTAAGTAACCCATTTCACGAGGTGTTACAAATGTTACGGCAAGACCTGATTTACCTGCACGACCTGTACGTCCAATACGGTGAACATATGATTCAGGATCTTGAGGAATATCAAAGTTATAAACATGTGTTACACCAGAAATATCAAGTCCACGAGCGGCTACATCAGTCGCAACAAGGATATCGATTTTATTTTCTTTAAACTGACGTAATACTGAGATACGCTTCGCTTGGCTTAAATCACCATGAATACCTTCAGCTAAATAACCACGAATAGATAGTGCCTGTGCAAGCTCATCTACACGACGTTTTGTACGACCAAAAATAATTGCAAGCTCTGGTTGGTGTACATTTAATAAACGAGATAAAATATCGAATTTTTCACGTTCAGCAGACTTAACAAAATATTGATCAATGTTATCAACAGTTAGTTCTTTAGCTTTAATTTTTACAATCTCTGGATCACGCATAAATGTTTCTGCAATTTTACGGATTGCTGGTGGCATTGTTGCTGAGAACAGTAATGTTTGGCGCTCAGAAGGTACGTTTTCTAAGATTGAATTAATATCATCAATAAAGCCCATGTTTAACATTTCATCTGCTTCATCCAATACTAATGTTTGAACATCTTCTAATTTTAACGTACGACGATTAATATGATCAATAATACGACCTGGCGTACCAACAATGATTTGAGGTCTATTTTTCAGTGCACGAATTTGACGACCTATTTCTTGACCACCGTATACTGATAATAATTTTACGCGTTTGTCATAGCCAATTTTATAAAGCTCTTCTGAAACTTGAATTGCTAACTCACGAGTTGGAGCAATGACTAATGCTTGAATATTAGGGTTTTTTGGATCGATTTTTTCAATTAGTGGAATCCCGAAAGCGGCAGTTTTACCAGTACCTGTTTGTGCTTGACCTAATACATCACGGCCTTCAATCGCAAAACGAATAGTACCTTCTTGGATTGGTGTTGCTTCTTCAAATCCCATACGCTTTACTGAGCGTAATGTAGATTCGCTAATATTTAATTCTGAAAAATTTGTCAAACTTCTCAATCTCCTTTTTTTCCTTTTAAGTTGACAAATGGTTACATTTTCAGATGAAGTTGTCGGCAAATTCGAGCCTGTGTAGTGGAACGTTTCCGTTACTTAAAAATTTTCTCTACATGATAGTCCATATAGAGCTCTCTTATATGAAAAGGAAAGCCCGGTCTTTACCGAGCGGTTCGATTCTGTCGTAATTTTTCACTTTAGAATAAAACCGTTGTGTTCAAAAAAAAGTACTCTTCAACCAAATATGAAGAGTCTTCGCACAAAATGTATCCATTGCTTACACTAGTCTAACATGGCTTTAAATCCTATGCAACGATAACGCATGAGTCGTAATAATCTGACTACTTTATTTACCTTTTAAAAACATTAAAACCTGTGGAAACCATTCAGAGCAATCTTCCTCAAAAAATATATGGTGCTTGCCATTATCAGAAAAATACAAAACCTTGTCTGTAGAGGCTAATTCATCAAAAAGAAATTGAGCCGTATGATAAGGCACTATCCCATCCAACTTCCCCTGCACAATATATACAGGAATTTGAATATGCCGATAATACGGCTCCACCATTCTTACCAACTTCATAAATTCTACTGTTGAGGCAAGTGGCACATTGTTAAACTTCTGATGGTACCGTAGATAGAGTTCGTTATTAGTTAAATTATGGTGATAAGCTTCAGTAGCTAACATTTTAAAATCTTTGACTAGCTGTTTAGGGCTCACATACTTTGCAGCCGCACTTAGTAATACAAGCTTTTTCACTTTATAGCGTTTAGCTAAATATAGCGCTATAATTCCTCCCATTGAAAAGCCAACAACGATTACCTCGTCAACTTTTTTTGCCAACGATCGGAAAGCTAATTCGGCATCCATTAACCAGTGTTTCGCCTTAAAACCACTCATATGTAATTCTTCACCATGTCCAGACAATGTTGGCTCTTCAATTATCCAATCTGTATGTGAACGTAAATAACTTGTGAATGGCTTCACCTCATATGGTCCACCTGAAAATCCATGAATACATAGCACACCTACTAACAAATTCTTCACCTCATTTAACAAAGATAAACCTACACAAATAAATCGGTGAGCGTTTCTCTCACCGATTCATTGCTACTATGACGTAAATGCCTTTAAGATTGTCTCTAATTTCATACCACGTGAACCTTTAAGTAAAACAATAGATGATTCATTCGCTTGTTTTAGCTTTTCAATAATAGCCGTATAATCATCTTCTGTATACAATAAACGTTCAGCCTCAAAGCGCTCTTTTAATATTTTGTAAAGATATAGCATCCGAGGGCCAAACAAACAGACATAATCAATTTCATCCTCATTAATATGCTCAACCAGACCCTCATGGAAACGTTGCTCATTTGGTCCAAGCTCTAGCATATCTCCTAACACAAGCCATTTTTCAGGTCGAATAGTTGATGTAGCCATAAATTGAATGGCAGCTTTTACAGAGGTTGGAGCTGCATTATAGGCATCATTGATAAATAGAGCGCCATTCGTTCCTAGTACCTGTTGCATCCTCATATCAGTTAATACGACATGCTCTAAGGATGTACGTATTTGTTCATTGCTTAAACCTAGCTTATGAGAAATTAACATGGCCACAAGTGTATTTTTTACTTGATGCTTGCCAAGCACTGAAATAAAGAAATCACCCTCGATCAGACCGTGTGTAGTGAAGTGGCTGCCATCAGCGTTAGCATGAATATTGTCAGCGTATAAAAGATTATTGGATTCTAACCCGAACGGCACTGACTGTAATTGCTGTTCTTTTGCCACTAATTCCTTGAGCAAAGGTTCATCACCATCATAGAATAATAGACCATCTTCTTGCATTCCTTGAATAATTTCAAACTTAGCTTTTGCAATACCTGCACGTGACCCCAAATCCTGCATATGGGCCTCACCAATGTTGGTAATAACCGTCATATGTGGACGAGCAAGCTTCGTTAAAAACTCAATTTCACCAAATCCACTCATGCCCATCTCAAGGACAGCCACATCTGTATCTTCATCAAGCTGTAAGATAGTAATAGGCAAGCCCAATTGATTATTAAAGTTCCCGATCGTTTTTTGTACTTTAAAGAATGGAGCTAGTGTTCCCGCTAAAATATCCTTTGTTGATGTCTTACCATTTGAACCTGTAATGCCTATAAATTTTGCTTTATGTTCATTACGATATGCTCTAGCCATTTCTTGCAAAGCTAATTCTGGATCATCCACAAACAACAACGGGTAACCTTCTGGTGGATTCGGCTCATCCTTTTGCCAAAGAGAAGCTCCGGCACCTTTCTCAAATGCCTGCATTACAAACTTATGCCCATTTGTATGCTCACCACGAAATGGAACAAATAGGTCTCCTTGTTGAATTGTTCTTGTATCAATAGAAATTCCTGACACAACAGTGTCACCCAAAGCCGCCATATCCTCATTTAACCATGCAGCTAATTGTTTTAAAGTTTTTTTCACGATAATCCCACTCAGTCTTTTTTATAGTGGAGCTGTTGTTTTTCTTCATAGCGTTCAATTGCTAGGGTAATTAAACGGTCAATCAGCTCTGGATAACTCACATCTGTATGCTGCCATAATAATGGATACATACTTACAGGCGTAAAACCTGGCATTGTGTTTACTTCATTAATGTAAACGTTATTTTCAGTTGTTACAAAAAAGTCCGCACGAACTAAGCCGCTACCATCTATAGCCTTAAATGCACGCTTTGCCAGTTCTTTTAAGCTTGCCACAGTTTCTACTGGAAGCTCAGCTGGAATAATAAGTGCTGTAGAACCGTCCTTATATTTAGAATCATAATCATAAAAATCAGTAACGGGTTTAATTTCTCCTGGCTCTGATACTTCAGGATAGTCATTTCCTAACACCGCTAGTTCAACTTCACGAGCGACAATTCCCTGTTCAACAACGATTTTACGATCATATTGTAAAGCAACCTCAATTGCTTTTACCAATTGCTCGCGATCTGTTGCCTTGCTAATCCCAACACTTGACCCTAAGTTTGCAGGCTTCACAAACATTGGCCAATTCAGGTTATTTTCACAGCGTTCAATGATTGCGTGTTGCTCATTCTTCCACTCACTACGAATAAAATACGTATAGGGCACTTGAGGTAATCCAGCAATTTCAAATAATTGCTTCATTACCACTTTATCCATTCCAGCAGAGGATGCCAATACACCATTTCCTACATACGGTAAATTTAGAACCTCAAGTAAACCTTGCACTGTTCCATCCTCACCATTCGTACCATGTAACAATGGGAAAATGACATCAAACTTTACCTCATTGCCATTTTTATCAAGCAAAAAATCAGTGATATTATTTTCTAAAATTGTAGTATTATCACCAAATTGTAGTTCTTCTATTGCACTGACGGGTTTTTCTAAACGCTCTCCACGGCGCCATTCCCCGTCAGTTGTAATGAAAATCGGATATACTTCATACTCCTCGAAATTCAAAGCTCCTGTGACTGCACGTGCTGTCGATAACGACACTTCGTGCTCCGCTGACTTTCCGCCGTATAATAAACCGATTCTTTTTTTCATTTTTGTGCCCTCCACATACTTCTTGAGTACTATTAGTTTATCATGAAACGTCTTGACAAATGACATAAAAATCTCACCGTATTTTTAACGGTGAGATTTTGCGTGTACATTTCTTCGATTATGCCCCAGCATCAATACTTCCTGCTATTAAATTGTACAGGAATAATGCAACATAAATATTGTCTACCAACATCTTAGTTCTTTGATTGCGTCACCATGAAGTTTAAATAATATAGATTAATTCATCATGCTCTGTTTTTAAAATCGTATTTAAGTCATCCCAAACTTCGTCAGGAAAAGAATATTCAGACAGATTGCGAACTTCTATTCCATACGCTACTTTTGGTTTCTCAATCCGATACAAAGATAGTAACGCTCCATCTTTCGCAAAGGATCGGTAAGAACGTAAAAAATCTGGTGATATAGCGGGAATACTCGCTTTTACTTTTCGACGCCAAAATCCAGTGCTGCGTTCCTTTTCACGAATTAAACTATTAAAAACATTGGCAACCAATAAATCCGAATCACTTAAATGACGAAAATAAATTTTAGTCATTTTCTCTAAGTCTGAAGAATAATAGACGAATCTATTTTGTAATTTATTAAAAAATGCTGACGTAATTGGTTCTTTCTTGTGACTTATGTACAGCAATTCTCCTTGTTCCATCGGTGTTAAATGATCTAGCCTCTTCTCGTCCATAAAATCTACCCAGCATAATTCTTTAGATTCAGCAGATTTTTTCACAAAACGAGGAACATCTTCTTCTAATACATATTCAAATTGTGTATGCATATTAAAAGAACCGTCTTCATAGGAATGTTTTAATAACAGTAAGTGATGTAGTGGTTCAAGTGCAGCCACAAATTGCGAGAATTTTAACCCGCTAAATATAACAAATTTATCGACATCATTCATATGAACATAAATATGATACATAAAATCATCAGCTGACTTTAATTTTTTAGCCACAACCATCACCCCATTCTTCACTACATTATAAGACTAAACATGATTTTTTTGAAACATTTTATGTTAATTGTCGTCACTACTATATACGCAGGCATAAAAGTAATTTTTGCGTTATAATTAGGAATGTTAAACATGCATTTGCATATAAAGTTTAGATTACTCAATGAGTTCAAGTATTTGCTTAAAATTCCATTGACAATATTCAAAGCAAATTGCAAGCTTATCAATAGATATGAGCTATTTTCACACCACTGCTGGTTATTAATTTGCTTTCTTCTTTGACCAATTATAAACGAAATAGGGAGAATCGCATCACATTTACTCATATTGAGATACTATTTTAATTTTAGGTGGCTTTTATGGAAAATAAACGAAATTTCGCAAATCGTTTTGACTGGACACTTGCATTTATACTCTTCACTTTTCTAGTCATTAGTTTGTTAGCTATTGCATCTGCCCAAACTTCAGGACAATATGGCATTAACTACGTACCAAAACAAATGCAATGGTATGTGATTGGTGCAGTAATTATTGGTATAGTCATGTTTTTTGAGCCAGATCAATATAAAAAAATGTCATGGTATATGTATGGAGCAGGGATTGCCTTACTGGTACTGCTTATTTTTATGCCAGAAGGAGAAGGTCAAATCGGTGCACCCGTTAATGGTGCTAAAAGTTGGTATCATACGCCGATTGGAAATATTCAGCCTTCTGAGTTTATGAAAACTTTTTACATTTTAGCACTAGCTCGATTAATTAGTAAGCACCATGAAATTTATTCATTACGATCAATTAAAACAGACTTTTTGCTACTAGGTAAAATCGCTATCACCTTAATCGTACCATTAGCTATTATTTTAAAGCAGCCTGACCTAGGCTCAGCACTTGTATTCTTTGCCATTACGGCAGCACTTATCATTGTAGCAGGGATTTCTTGGAAAATCATTCTACCAACATTTTTAGGTGGCATGGTAGCAGGCGGTACCCTACTGTGGATGGCACTCTATATGCAGGACTTTCTAGAAAAAACATTTGGTTTTAAGGCCTATCAATTTGCTCGTATTTATTCTTGGCTAGACCCCTATTCCTATTCATCCAGTGATGGCTATCATTTAATTACCTCTTTAAATGCCATTGGATCAGGTGAAATTTTTGGTAAGGGATTTAGAAATCGTGAAGTATATGTAGCTGAAAACCATACCGATTTCATTTTTACAGTTATCGGCGAGGAATGGGGCTTTATTGGCGCTAGTATTGTTATTTGTATTTTCTTCTTATTAATTTATCATTTAACAAAGACAACCCTATTACTGAAAGATCCCTTCTCGACCTATGTATGTGCTGGGATTATTGCTATGATTACCTTCCACGTTTTCGAAAATATTGGTATGACTATTCAATTATTACCTATCACAGGTATTCCACTTCCGTTCATTAGCTACGGAGGAAGTTCACTTATGGGGAATGCTTTAGCGATTGGGCTAGTCTTTAGTATGCGATTCCATTATCGAACATATATGTTTACCACACATGATGAAGATGAATAAATATAGAAAAAGGGAAGTCTCGCGTATTGAGACCTCCCTTTTTCTATTGGAAACGAGTTAAGCTTGAACTTGCGGAGTTTGCGTTGGTGGTGTTAGCACTTTTAAAAGTTCTAGTCGAGACTTTGTTACAGTGGCTGTTACACCCAACTTAGATAAATTCGAAACAATCTTTTTCAAATCTACTTCTTTTGTCATACATTCCACCTCAATCTTTCCTCGATTTTATATAACGTTTTATTTACGAAAAAGTTTCATTTTTCTACGAGTATGATGTCTGACAAATTTATCATACCATTTAACTTCCCTTTAAAATTTTTCAATTTTGTTACATTGTAAATTTTTCACATCATCAAACTTTTCCATCAAACATATTTAAATTACCCAAAATGGCTACATTTTATTCAAAAATCAGAACATAGATTTAAAAAATCTAAAATGCTTCATTTCTTTCTTTACTAAATTGTTCCACTTTATTCAAGCTTCCCTTCCCCTATTGTTGTAATCGCAAGAACAAGAGAGGTAGAATATACATATTGAAATATCGTATGAAAGCAGGGAACTGTATGAAAAAGGCTATTTTACTATTGATGTCTGTTCAATTCCTCGTTTATCTAGGGTTCGGCATTATTATTCCCGTCTTACCAGAGGTAATTGTGCAGCAAAATTGGCATGATCTCCACGTGGGTGGTTTATTGACCGTTTATTCACTTGCAAGTTTTTTCACAGCACCGTTATGGGGGATGCTATCAGATAAGGTAGGGCGAAAACAACTAATCCTTACTGGTCTAATTGGCTTTAGCCTTAGTTTTGTTATTTTTTCACTATTTATAGATAACCTAGCTATATTGTATGTTTCACGTATTATTGGTGGTTTATTTTCAGGTGCATTATATACAGCAGTAACAGGATTTATCGCCGATATATCTAGTGAAGAGGATCGCAATAAGTATATGGGCTTTATGGGCATGTCCATTGGTCTTGGGTTTATTTTTGGTCCAGCAATCGGGGGAATGCTAGGCCATTATAGCTTGCAGTTACCGTTTACTGCATCAGCATCATTAATTGCACTATTATTTATTTATGCAAGTTTCGTCCTAAAAGAACCTAAAAAACGAAAAGATTCAAATAAACGTGCTATAGTGCCAAAGGGTGCTGCAACAATGTTACAATTCCGTGTGCGCTATCTATTTATGTTTTCTTTTTTAGTAACTTTTATGCTAGCTGGCGTAGAGGCTACATTTCAGCTATTTCAAATCGAAAAAATTCACATTACACCATTACAAATTGGTTACTTGTTCATGTTTAGTGGATTTGTCGATGCTGCTATTCAAGGAGGGGTCGTTCGACGCATAAAAAATGGCAGTGAAACGACATGGTTAATCGGTGCACAAATTGTAACTGCTATCGGCATGCTTTTATTTACATTGACAGCTAATCTTTTTATCGCTGGGCTTGCCCTTTGTGTCTTTACAGCAGGTAATGCACTTGCAAGAACATGTGTTGTATCACTCTCCTCTAAAGAATCTGGAGGACAATATGGAACTGCCGCTGGACTGTCCTATTCAATGGATAACTTAGGACGTATTCTTGGTCCACTCTTTTTTACATGGTTATTTACCGTACAAGCAAGTCTTGGTTATTATATTTCGGCTGCAATAGCCATTCTTTCTATAAGCCTAATCTTTATATATAAGGCATCCCGTAAATCATTACGTCTTCCGTAAAATATAGTAGGTTGCATTTTATGAATTTCTAACTATTAGAGAATTACTAATTAAACCATGCGGATTATTCCTATATATCAAAGGGATAATCCTTTTCCATGCTATCTAGCCATTTCATATCTTCTTTCCGCATTTGAAGTAGGCTATACTAAGTATGTTATTAACAATACAAAGGCAGGTGTAGGAATGAGCATTTTTACAGATATAGAATATTTAGTTCCTTTAACTTTGTTTTTTAATATTTTATTAGCCATGACCATCATTTTCTTAGAACGTAAAGATGCTACCTCTACATGGGCATGGATCCTCGTGTTATTTTTCCTGCCATTAGCTGGATTTATTTTGTACTTATTACTTGGAAGACAATTACGAAGAAAGCACCTATTCCGTTGGGAAGGACGCAAGGATATTGGGATTGATAATCTGATTACCTATCAGATGGAAGCGATTCGAGATGAAACGTTTGAGTTTCGTATTGCTAATGCAGAAAATTATCAAGAGATGATTTATATGCACCTCAGAACAAACAATGCGGTGTTAACACAGGACAACCATCTGGATATTTTTGATGATGGTGCCGATAAGTTTGAGCAGCTCCTTAAAGACATTGAAGCAGCTAAAGATCACATTCACATCCAGTATTATATTTTTAGACTTGATGACTTAGGTACACGTATCGTCAATGCATTGATAAAAAAAGCAAAGCAAGGTGTTAAGGTGCGTCTTCTCTATGATGAAATGGGATCACGTAATGTTAAAAGACGCCATTTTAAAGAGTTGCTGCATGCTGGTGGTGAAGTAGAAGTTTTCTTCCCATCCATTTTGCCACTTCTTAACCCTCGTTTAAATTTTAGAAATCACCGAAAAATCGTTGTCATTGATGGTCGAATTGGCTATATTGGTGGTTTTAACGTCGGTGACGAGTATTTAGGTTTACAAAAAAAGTTTGGTTATTGGCGAGATACACACTTACGTATTGAGGGTAGTGCCGTACATCCTTTGCAAACACGCTTTTTACTCGACTGGAACCAAGCTAGTGCACAACAAAAAATGGGGTACTCTGATCGTTACTTCCCTGCCATCCCACAAAAAGGTGATGTGGGTTTACAGATTGTTTCAAGTGGACCAGACTCAGACTGGGAGCAAATAAAGATCGGTTACTTAAAGCTTATTAATATGGCTCAAAAATATATTTATATTCAAACACCATATTTCATCCCAGATGTTAGTTTTTTAGACGCCATTAAAATTGCCACCTTGTCAGGCATCGATGTACGCATAATGATTCCTAATAAGCCTGATCATATGTTTGTATATTGGGCTACTTATTCTTATGTGGGTCAATTATTACGTGCTGGAGCCAAAGTCTACATCTATGAAAAGGGCTTTATCCATGCTAAAGCTATTATTATTGATGACGAGGCTTCCTCTGTCGGAACAGCGAATATTGATGTACGAAGTTTTAGTCTAAATTTTGAAGTCAATGCCTTCATATATGATGCAAATATATCGCACCAATTGGCAGAACTGTTTGAGAAGGATATTTTTGATTGTACGGAATTAACATGGGAAATGTATAAAAACCGTTCAACACTGATTAAATTTAAAGAATCTATTTCCCGTCTATTAACACCCATTTTATAAAAATAAAAAGGAAGAGAGCCTGTTCACAGAATGGCTTCTCTTCCTTTTATTATTTTACGCCTAAATATTCTTCCAACGTAATGTTTTTCTTTGTTATCTCTTTTGCAATCTCTTTGCCCACATAACGATAGTGCCATGACTCATACATATAACCTGTTATCTCTTCTTTGTTTTGAGGGAAACGCAAAATAAAGCCGTACTCCTGGGCATGTGCAAATAGCCATTGCCCTGCTGGAGTTTCCCCAAACTCTTCTGTCAGCCACACATCTTCTTTTCCACGCTCTCCTATATCAAACGCTAAGCCTGTTTGATGTTCTGAGTAGCCAGGACGAGCACTATATCGATCTGCCGCTGCCTGTCCATCACGCTTAACATAGTTATCATAAAGGGTTGTTTGATATTCAAAAGATCGATAGCCACTAAATGCAACTAAATCAAATCCTTGCTGCTTGGCAGCTGCTAACATTTGATTTAACGCTTCTCGTGCTTCTGGATTTTCTTCAGGTGCAAAGGTAGATGGAAGCGGATAAATTTTATTAGCTAACAGAATACCATTGATATAGGTTGGTTCCGTAGGTAATGTTTGATTTGGAAGATACCCATTTTCGTCTGGTTGTTGCTCTGGCTTTGCAGGAGTTTCAGTATTGTCTAGTTTCTCTGTTGCAGTAGAATCTTGTTCAGTTGTTTTGTTTGTTTCTGTTGTTTTTGGCTGCTCATCAGATGCACTATTTACTTGATTATTTTTATAGTTATAGACTACAAAAATTGCTACAATTAACGCGATAGATATGAAAGCACCAACGATAAGCGGAAGACGATTGTTTTTCACTCTTTATACCCCTTTTAAAATATCAGGTATCTAAAAGGATATTTAAAGCATTTCACCTTGAAAATACCTATTTTATTGTATTACTAGTTATAATCTTATTTTAGCACTGTTCACATTTTCAGGTGTAAATTTCCTACGTAAATATTCAATTAATCTGTTAGAACGATGACAAATACTACTATAGATGCAATTGCGAAAAAAACTGCCATATACTGCATCCATTTTGCTTCTTTTACATAACCTTGCTCTTTAAAGCTTTTTGCTCTAAACCCATTTGATAGGGCAAACATGATCGTCATTGCAAGTACGGCAAAATTAAATTTCCCCATAATAATAAATACAAGTGCTGCAATACTAAAAATTGCGACAAGAATAGATGATAGCCATTTTTTGTTCATCTTGCTGTCCTCCTAAAAAAATCGAGGCAGCAAAGGCGCCTCGACATCAATCAATTTATTTTTTTGCTTTCTCAGGATGTTCCGAATAATATTTACGCCCAATATATGTTTGAATAATCAACAATGCACCACTGACAGACCAATACAAAGGCAGTGCTGCCATAGAAGACATGGAGATAAAGACAATCATAATTGGTGAAATATAAATAAACATTTTCATCTGCGCTTTTTGTTGCTCAGGTACCGTCCATAAAGATACACGAGCCTGGATTAGGTAAACAATCCCTGCAACAATAGTCATTACGATATCAGGTGAACCTAAGCTAAACCATAAAAACTCATGGGATTTAACATCGGCAGAATACAAGATCGAGAAATACAGACCCATAATAATCGGCATTTGAATTAACATCGGTAAACAACCCATATTAAGTGGATTAATGCCATGCTTTTGATATAGAGCCATCATTTCTTGTTGATATTGCGTTTGCTCTTCTTTTGTCTTAGCTTCCTTCATTTTTTTCTGAACGGCTTCCATTTCAGGTTTAAAAGCATCCATCTTCGTTTTCATTAATTGCTGTTGACGATAGTTTTTTAGCATAATCGGCATTAATACTAAACGAATTAGAACAGTAATCGCAATGATTGCTAAACCATAGCTCCCTGAAAAGATATCATTCCCGAAAAACTCCAATAAAAATTCCATAGGTTTTACAAAGATACTATAGAAAAAACCTTCTTTGTTTTGCACAGCTTGACAGCCACTAAGAACAAAAACGGCAATACCAAGCATTGAAAATAGCTTCAAATTTTTCATTTTTCCACCTACTATTATTTATCAACTACTGTGAAGTATACCTTATAGGGTCTCTCTTTATCAAATAGCAAGTGCTACTTATTCCTTAAGCTGGTTCCTCAGATGATTCATCAAAAAAGATGCGAGCTTTAGCAACGCTAATATGTTCGCACCTTCTCATTTTCTATGCTCAAAATCTACACATTTTGTAATTCAGCTTCTGCCATTTCAAAACGATAAAATTCATGATGAAGCTCGTCTCTAAAATGTTTTGGCGTAACTCCAGTATATTTTTTGAAAATACGAGTAAAATAACTTTGATTACAGAAATGGAATTGATCTGAGATAGAAGTAATACTTTTGTTTGTATGTCGTAAGTAGTATTGTGATTCTTCTACACGTCTAACATTTAAATACTCAACCAATGTAATGCCCACATGTTCTCTAAAAATACGTGATAAGTGACTAGTACTTATATGAAAGTTATTTGCTATACTTTCAACAGTTAAATCATTTTCAAGCTCGTCATTTATATACATTATCACTTTGTTAACAGTTTGATGTCGGAAAGTCGGTTGTTTGCGATCTGCAATAAAGTAAACAAAGAAATCAATTAAATCATCAGCAAATTGTAAAAACTCTGCGTCTTTCATTTGATTTTCTATCATATCGTTACAAGCAATATTGAAAGCAAATGCTTTTTTCGAAGGTACTTGATTGTCCAGCAATTTACGAGCAACAATTGATGACAAAACAGAAAAATAACTTCGAACGATTTTAATGACCTGTTTGCCAAAACGAATTGAGAGAATATCAATTAACTCATGCAAAGATTTTTTCGCTTTTGCAGATTCTAAATGGTAAATTTCAAAAATTAATTTCGACTCAATATTAAAAAATTCTTCGACACCGATATATTGATTAATATTATCGATTTCTTGGAAGTATCTTTTGGATATCGTTTCTGACATAGAATGTTGATGTAGTTGCATAATCTTCCCCATCTTTCCTCAGAGTGCACGAATTGCATGACAATATTTGACACCAATCCCGACGAATTAAAAATAAGAAAATAGTATTTACTTATTCAATATAAGAACTGAGTCCTATTTCACAAATTTTATTAACAAATAAATCAAAAATAACCCTACTAAAACACCAGATATAAAAAAAATAGACTATACAGTGAATTTTACCATATTCTGCGATTTCCTTTCAACCACATTTTAATTGCTACTCTAGTTCTAATTTATCACATATGCATAGTAGAAACCTCGTAAACTTATTCCTAACAATTAAATTTTACCATATACATATCAAAATAAATTAGTCATTTTATAAATTTATTTACAAATTATACAAAACAACTTACATCATTCTAATGGATCATTCGACATTTTTCTATTTTATTCCTAAATCTTCTCTATATAATTTATATGAATATGTAGTAAAATAGATGATAATACTATTTTTAAAAGTTTAGACGAGGTGTTTAAAGTGGATCCAAAACAAATAGAAGAGATCATGGAAATTATTAAGGAATTCTTCCCTGAAAATACGTCCATCGCTATCTCTGATACAAATGAATATTTGTATTACCAACCAAGCAAGAAAGTTGATTTAAAAATTAAACCTGGTGACCCTATCAAAGAAGGTTCAGCCGCACACAAAGCATTAAGCTATGGTCAAAAAATCAGCTCTTATATCGAACCTGATGTCTTCGGTGTCGCTTATTATGGCATGAGTATTCCTTTAATGGAGGAAGGCGAAACAAAAGGAGCTATTACTGCTATCTTCCCGCAAAAACCATCAGCATTCTTAACTAACTACATTACAATCAAAATTGATGATTGCTGGTACCCAATCAAACATGATCAAGTTATTTATTTAGAAACACAACTCCGTAAAACATTTGTTAAAACAATGACACGTGAAGGTTATCACCGTTTAAACTTAAGTGATCTAGAGCTATTTTTAGCACCTGACTCATTTATTCGTTGTCACCGCTCTTATATCGTTAACATTGACTACATCGATGAAATTCAACCAGATTCACACTCAACGTTTTTATTAATTATGAAAGATGGTACACGTATTCCTGTTAGCCAACGCTATGCAAGCTATTTCCGTCGTTCTTTAGGTTTCTAATTTGTATGAACAGCGAGCAATTTTTATAATTGCTCGCTGTTCTTTTTTGCGCACAAATCCGCCTCATTTACCTCAACATTTAACTATTTTTGCACTATTTTTAATATAGAAAACAACTAAATTTATACAGCTCTACAATAAAACGTTTTCTCTGTCGAAAAATCATCTTAATGCTCGATTTTCCTTTTTTTACTCAATTTAATGCTAATTCTAAAGTTTTTGTGACAATTTGGTGATAGTATTATTCAAATGGTTGGAGTCATACTACAACTGAATAAACAGAAAATTCTTAAATGTTTTTTCTAGTTTTGTAATCGGTTTCCATCAAAATTATTTAGGGGAGGATTTTTTTATGGATGCAAATGTTCAAAAACGCCTAGGTTTAAAAGAACTTGAGAGTAAAATTGTAACTGCTGAAGAAGCAGCAGCACTTATTTCTAATGGTGATGTAGTTGGGATGAGTGGTTTTACTCGTGCTGGGGATGCAAAAGTTGTTCCAATGGCATTAGTTGAGCGCGCAAAAAATGAAGAATTCAAAATTGATGTATATACAGGTGCATCATTAGGACCAGAAGTAGATAAGTACTTAGCAGAAGCTGGTGCCATTCGTAAACGTGGACCATTCCAGGGTGATGCGGGTATCCGTAATTTAATTAATTCTGGGGATATCTTATATGTAGATGCTCATCTTTCTCATAATGCTGAGCTAGTGCGCCAAGGAATTATCGGACCAATCAAGTATTTAATTCTTGAAGCGGTTGCTATTACTGAAGATGGTTTAATCATTCCAACAAACTCTGTAGGTAACTCACCTATCTTTGCAGAATATGCAGAAAATATTATTATCGAGTTAAATATCTCTCATCCAGAAGCTTTAATCGGTATCCATGATATTTATGTACCTGGAGAACAAGGTAAACGTGAAGCTATTCCAATGACAGATGCTATGCAACGCCTTGGTGATATTGGTATCAAAGTAGATCCAGCTAAAATTAAAGCAATTGTTATTTCTGAAGAGCCAGATGCTCCTTCATTAATCGTACCTCCAGATGAAGAAACACAAACGATGGCAAACATTTTATTAGACTTCTTCCGTGATGAAATTAAAGCGGGTCGTTTAACAAATCAATTAATGCCATTGCAATCTGGTGTAGGTTCTGTAGCAAACGCTGTACTTGATGGCTTTGCAGATTCAGAATTTGAAGATTTAATTGTTGCATCTGAAGTACTTCAAGATGCTGTATTTAACTTAATCGATGCTGGTAAAGTTAAATTCGCTGCTGCAACTTCAATCACACTTACTGAAGAATTACAGCAAAAAGTTTATGGTAATTTAGAAAAGTATGCTGATAAAATTTGCTTACGTCCACAAGAAATTTCTAACCACCCTGAGCTTATCCGTCGTTTGGGTCTAATCTCAATCAACACAGCTCTTGAGTTAGATATCTATGGTAACGTTAATTCGACACATGTTTCTGGTACTCGTATGATGAACGGTATCGGTGGTTCAGGTGACTTCGCACGTAACGCACGCCTTGGTATTTTTGTTACAAAATCATACGCAAAAGGTGGAGCAATTTCTTCTATCGTGCCAATGGTATCTCACGTTGACCATACAGAGCATGACGTTGATGTTATCGTTACAGAACAAGGTATTGCTGACTTACGTGGTCTTGCACCAAAAGAACGTGTACCTTTAATTATTGAAAACTGTGCACACCCAGATTACAAAGAACAATTATGGGATTACTATAACCGTGCAGTTGAAGCAACTGGCAACCACCAAACTCCTCATCTGTTAGAGGAAGCACTTTCTTGGCATGTAAATCTTGCTAAAAACAAAACAATGAAAAAAGAAGTTGCAAAAGCTTAATTATTACATTCTCTACGTCTAATAAGTTAATACTTATTAGACGTTTTTTTATACGTGAAAGCAAAAAACAAATGAGAAGTATTATCGATTGGAAGATGCTATAATAGGACTATATTAATCTTATTGACTATAATGTTCTATTTATCGGAGGAACCATGAAGAAATTTATCTATGCTATTATTTTCTTTTCGTTTTTCGACCTTTTTACCCAGCTTCCTGTTATGAGTACTTATGCTGAGTCTTTAGGTGCATCGGCATTCCTCACTGGTCTTGCAGTGGGCATGTATTCGCTTTCCAATACATTCGGTAATATCATTTCTGGTTTCTTAACGGATCGCAAAGGACCTTTCATCATACTCATAATAGGTCTTCTAACAACAGGTCTATCATTAACATTTTATAATTTAGTAGAAGAGCCTATTGCTCTATTAATTGTACGTTTTATCCATGGCCTTGTTGCAGGCTTCATTGTTCCTGCTGCCTTTACATTTCTAGCGAACGCTACAGAGCAGGAAAAAAGAGGTAAAGGCAGTGCTATTTCTGGCGCCTTTGTTGGTATTGCAGCCATTATAGGCCCTGCATTTAGTGGCATTTTAGCTAGCCGGACAAGTGTACCATTTGTTTTCAATATCACAGCAAGCTTTATGCTTCTGCTAGGTATCCTTGCGTTCTTTATATTGAAAGCAAATCAAGTAAAAAAAGAGAAGGCTAAACCAAGTAATTACATTCCGATCAGTGTCTTTTTTAATAACACAGGAACATTAAAAGCCTTTTTAGGAGCCTTTTTCTTAATGTTTTCTCAAGGGGTTATTGCGTATCTACTCCCTCTTAAAGTACATTCCTTAGGCTTCGACTCTCGTTTAAGCGGCACTTTAATGAGTACATTTGGTATTATTGCAGTTCTTGTTTTCCTATTACCAACTAATCGTATTTTTGATAAGGTTAATCCACTCAAAACATTGTCTTTTGGTATAGGTTTAATGGGAATAAGCCAGCTATTAATTAGCCAAGCAAATTCTAGCTCTTTACTCTATACAGCAATGGCTTGCTATGGGATCGGATTCGGTTTCCTATTCCCTTCAGTAAATTCGCTGCTAATTGACTCTACAACTGCTGAAGTACGAGGAAAAGCTTACGGCTATTTCTACGCGTTTTTCTCTCTAGGTGTAGTTATAGGCTCTTCTTTATTAGGTTGGCTATCACTTGGTACTGTCAGTGGCTTTGCATTTACTGGCTTTGTATTATTGCTCTTTGCAGGCGCAATTCTTATCCCACACAAAAGACCTTCTCATGCTTAGATGAGAAGGTTTTTTGTTTACTTTTCCTTTTCTTGAATTTCTTCATTATAGAAATGGACACCAGTATGTCCTCCACCTTCAGCTACCATTTCATTCGAGGCAATTTTAGTTGGTGAAGTACCAGCCTCTGTTGCTACCTCTGTAGCTACACGTTCTGCAATATTGTCATGCATATCAGGACCTGTAGTAAGATACGACTCTAATTTTGCTTTCATACTATTAAACATTGTTAGTGCTTTATCACGATTCTCTTTTTTACTGAAATAAGATGCTGCTAGTCCTGCTAATCCTGCAACGACAACACCTGTTCCTTTTCGTTTTGCCATAGTTTATAACCTCCTAAAAATATAGAAACTAGCTCTGTAGTATAGTTTTTCCCTATTCTTAAAAGAATAAACATTATTTTTTTATACCCTCTAGCATATATATTAATGTATGGATAAATACTTGCCCTTTTATCTAGTAAAAACCCCGTCAATCCATTGTAGTTCGTCTAGTTTTTAATGCAGACAATCACACTCTATTTCCTATTAAAGCCCAGTTATCGTACCCTTATTTTTAGCATTCGTCAAAATTTTGTAACTATTTATGATTATAAAAGGCAAGTAAAGGGAATTAATGAATTAATACTAAAATAGGAGAGTGGTTAAAATGAAAGATTTCGATTTAGCATACGATTGGATAGATATGGCTTCATTAATTGGCGGGGCTGGCTTCTTAACAGTACTAATTTATAGTGTCATTCTATTATAAGGAGCTATTTACATGATTTGCTCTAGCAATTAAAAGGCAATCCGCTTAATTAAAAGCAGATTGCCTTATTTTTTATTGTTTTACATCATTGTATGCATCTGACTTTTCAAATGCTGCCACCACATAGGAACAAACGGCCTTCATTTTATAACCATTTTCGCGTGCATACGATGCTGCTTGATCGAGTAATTGTTTGGCCACACCTTGACCACGGAGCTTATCAGATACATATGTGTGATCCATTACCATTACTGAGCCATTTTGCTGCCAAGTAATTTCTGCTAGTTTTTCCCCTGCTTGCTCATTCAAAAATGCAAACTTATTTTCTGCTAATTGTTGTAATTGGAATTCCATTTCTCACCACTCCTTTTATTCATAGTACCATAGCTTTTTATATTTTCACAAAATTTGTGTACGCTTCTTTTATCTAATCAGCGAAGCTATGTCCAGATATTCGGTTAGCTTTCCTATGTCGAAAACATCACACTTCAAAATCTTTCACTTGTTGAATAAAAAAGAATCTGTACACCTTCTCTAGCAAAGTGAGAAGGTATAACAGATTCCTTTCTATCAACTATAAATTTAGTTAAACCATGAAGAAATAGTATCTTTTAAATTAGCAAAAAAGCTTTTTACGCTTTCCCAGAAACCTTTATCTTCCATAAGTGAGCCGAATTTTTCTTGGATTGTATTACTGATATCATTTAATTGATCAGACCATTTACTAAAATCAATGTCCAACTTGCTTATTTTATCCATTAAATCCACTAGCAATTGACGGTCCTTTTCACTTAAATTAATTTCAAGCTTACTTAATTGCTCTTCTACAATTTTCTCCACATCTTCACGTGTTGCTGGCTTTAACTCTGCAATTTGCTTTTTAATTTCTGTCAGTAATTCCGCAACCTTTGCATCGTCTACCCCTGCAGATTCTGCAATGGATGTTGCTACTGATAATTCTTCGTTTGCTACATCTGTACGATCAATATCCAGTGTTTCCCCTGTAGTGACCTCATATGCCTTGTAAATACCTACTAATGCTGAATGCCCTGTAACGGCTTTCGGTGCAGCTACTTGTACGGATGCATCCTGAATTCCTGCTGTTAACATCGCATTTGCGTACATCTCTGAAGTTACCTGCGTTATATTTGATGGTGTGACAATTTGTATTACTAGACCCTCTCCTGCTTCTCTGCGTGTAATCTTTGCAGAAGAGTACATACGTGAGCTTGAATTACTATCTTTAATGTATTTTACTAGATCCTCACCAGACACAGTAATTTCTTCAATTTCAGGTTCTTCGCTTACTTTTAATGATTTTTTTACTGACTCTTTTTCAGCCTCAGATAAATTTGCTCCATACACGACGATCGGTACGCCTAGTTTTTCATCAATTGCTTTTGGAGGCGTATTGTCAGATGCAAATCCTGTTGCTGGTGCCATCACTCCAAATACTAACATTGTAGCAGTTAGTATTTTAATCCATGTTTTTTTCAAATCGTGTGACCCCTTTCGCTAAAACTTCATAATTAGCAAGTATAGTGTATGCCACTATACAATAATTAGTACGAAAAAAAGACGAGAAGGTTTCAAGGCTGTCTCTCGTCACTTTTCCTGTTGTAAATGTTTTGCTAGCTAGTCAAACAAACCATCCTTTAAATTTCTTCAGTCCAACCGTCCTGTTGTTTCACTTTACCAGCTTTCATTAACGTTCCTAAGGCACGTTTAAATGCCCCTTTACTCATATTAAACATTTCTTGAATCTCTTCAGGAGACGATTTATCACCAAATGGCATTTTACCGCCCACATCCTGTATATACTTTAATATTTGTTGCGCATCATTTGAAAGACGCTCATGTTTTCTTGGTAAAAGTGAGCCATTCATGGAACCATCGTCTTTTACATCGATAATACGTACAACTACATCTTGTCCTAATCGAGGCTCATTATTTCGCTCAGACTCATGCACAAAAATACGGTAAGGAACTTCTACACCTAGCAAAAATGTCCCGATCGGTAACAAACGATATGGGCGTGCTTGGATATTCTTATTGTGCATATCTTCAAATGCACCTTCATATAGCTCCGAAATTTTTTCCTCTGTGGCTAAACGACCAAATAAATCACCGTTACGATCTGTACGTAGTGTCATAAATAAATGATCGCCTGGTTCTGGCCATACCTCTTTTAATGCAGGTAAATCTTCTGCTCTTACTAATACTTCACGAGATGTACCAATATCCACAAAAGCACCTTCACGTTCCACTACTTTCAAGACACGTGCCCAGCCATATTCACCTTGTGTAAAAGCTGGAATAGCCGTTGTTGCAGCCAAATCTCCACGACGGTCTGCAAATAAAAATACTTCAAGGCGGTCACCTACTGTTAGTGGCTCTGTTACCTCTGAAGCATTTAAAGGTAGTTCTTCAACTCCATTTGTTAAAATCCATTTTGATGCTTGTTGCTCTAATACCGTTAATGTAACGACTTCACCTGATTTTAATGCGTTCATATTGTCTCCCTTTCCTTCACACCATCATTTTAAAGATTGTGCTGTGTCTTAGATGCCTCTAATTTTTTCACGATGTCTGGATTTTCTTCCATTACTTGCACAAGATCTGCAATACGATCGATTGAATTCCAACTTAAATGATGTTCAATTCCCTCTACATCATCATAAATACGTTCTTCATCCACACCAATCATTCGTAAAAACTGCTCGAGCAATTCATGACGCTGCACAAGACGCTTTCCGAGCTTATCCCCTTTAGGCGTCAATGTCAGTCCACGGTACTTTTCATAAACTAAATAACCATCTTTATCTAATTTTTGAACCATTTTTGTAACAGAAGAAGGAAGAACAGATAATGCTTCAGCAATGTCAGACACTCTCGCATATCCCTTGTTGGCAATTAATAAATATATTTGTTCGATATGGTCCTCCATACTAGGTGTTGGCATATCCTTTTCCCTCTCTTTCCTTTTCTTACTCTCTAGTTTACTACAAGCTTGGCTTAAAAGTTAACTGAAAATACATTGCCTAGAAAAACACTTCCTATACAACTTAAATAGAGCCTCTTCTATTAAGAAGTAGGCTCTATTTTGTGTCGAGGATACTTATTTACCACATGTAACGCATGAATAATCTCTTTATTAATACGCTCAATGTTTCCAGGAGTATTCATTTCTTTAAATGCCTCATCTCTAGCTTCCATAGATGTAACATACTTACTTGGCAATGCATTTAGTGTAAGTGCCACCGTGTCTAATTCACAGATTTCGCATTTACAAAATGTTTGATATTCTGGTCCTCGTAGTAAAAAGCTTACTAAACCACGCACAATTTCTTCTGTAACATTTACTAAAATAGGATCTGACATATTCAAACTTTCGCCTCATTTATATTTAATTGTTACATTACTCCTGAAACTATAATAGCCTTAAAAAAAGTCTTTTTCAAGAATCACAAGTAGCATCTATTCACATAAAATCCCTTGTGTCAAAGCAAGATTAATTTCCTACCTTTTCAGATTGTTCTACACCTTACTTACTACTTTTTTGCTCTAATTAGTCTTAATGAATTAAACACAACTAATAGTGTCGCACCCATATCGGCAAAAATTGCTATCCATAATGTTAACCAACCAGGTATGACAAGTAGCAATGCAATTAATTTTAAAACTAGGGCAAATATAATATTCTCTTTAATGATACGTAATGTTTTTCTGCTCAATCCAATAGTGTAAGGAAGCTTTGTTAAATCATCACCCATTAAGGCAATATCTGCTGTCTCAAGAGCTGCATCTGTTCCTGCTCCACCCATGGCAATTCCTACATTTGCAGTGGCCAATGCTGGTGCATCGTTTACACCATCTCCAACCATTGCTACAGCACCAAATTGTTTACGTAAATCCTTAATCGCCTTTAATTTTTCTTCTGGTAACAAGCCAGCGCGCACATCTGTCATCTTTAATGAAGTAGCAATGGCTTGCGCAGTAGGCTCTGCATCGCCTGTTAACATCACCATATGCTTTACTTTTAAGGCATTTAATTTGTTCAATACATCCTTGCTTTCATGACGTAATTGATCAGCAATTGCAACCAGTCCAATAAGTTGATTATTCGAAACAGCTGCTACTACTGTTTTACCCTGTTCTTGCAGATTCTTAACCTGACTTTCTATACTTTGATCTACAGAAGTTAATGAAGTAGCCCATTTCATGCTACCTACATAAATAATCTGATTATCAACGGTAGCATAGGCACCTTTTCCTGTTACTGATTGGAAATTTGTTGGTATTAGCTCAGATAATTTTTTATCGTGTAATCTATTTAAAATTGCTTTAGCTAAAGGGTGCTGTGACTGTTTTTCTACCGCTGCCACTAGTTGTAACACATAGTCCTCTGACCAGTTTTCAGTCGTTACGATATCTGTTACTGCTGGCTGCCCCTTCGTTAATGTTCCTGTTTTGTCAAAGGCAACAGCTTCAATATGTCCTAGCTGCTCTAAATGAACACCACCTTTGATCAGTACACCTTGCCTTGCTGCATTACCAATGGCTGTAACAATGGCGACGGGCGTAGAGACGACCAGTGCGCAAGGACATCCTACTACTAAAACAGCTAGCCCTTGGTAAATCCAATGCTGCCAATCACCTACTATTAAAGGTGGAATTACAGCTACTAAAAAAGCAATAACCATAATCGCTGGTGTATAATACTTTGCAAAGCGATCTACAAATTGCTGAGAAGGTGCCTTTTCTGCTTGTGCTTCTTCCACTAGATGAATTATTTTAGCGATAGTAGTATCTTCTACACGCTTTGTCACACGTACTTCAAGAGCACCCTCTTCATTTAAAGTCCCAGCAAATACTTCATCATTTACTGTTTTATTTACGGGAATCGACTCACCTGTAATAGCTGCCTGATTGACTGCAGACAACCCACTAATGACTATGCCATCCATCGCAATCTTTTGCCCAGGCTTTACAATCAAAATATCTCCTATTTCTATATCCTCAGTAGGTAACTCAACCTCATGGTAGTGTTCACCGTGGGCTCTTTTGATAATCGCTGTTGGTGGAGCAATATCCATTAATTGACGAATAGATTGACGTGCCTTATCCATTGAATACGCTTCAAGTGCCTCACTCACAGCAAATAAAAATACGACCACTGCAGCTTCTTCCCATTCACCGATAATAGCAGCTCCAATGATGGCGATTGTCATAAGCGTCTTCATATCAAATTCAAAGCGAACTAAATTACGGAAGCCTATTTTAAAAATACCCACTCCACCCACAAGGATAGCTATAATGAACATGGAAATCGGTAGCGGGCTCGATTCCCCATTCATACCCGCAAATAGATAACCTAGAATGACAAAAAGCAATGAAATTCCTGCTAAAACATTTTCCTTTTTACGATAAAAAGGTGTAGTATTTTCAAGTGCTTTTGCTGCCGATTGTGTAACCTTAATGCCATCAAAGGCACCTGCTTCTTCAATTTGGTCTACACTAATAGCACCGATTACTGTAATTTTAGAAGCACCAAAATTCACTTGTGCATCCTGTACTTCTGGTATAGCCTTTACGTTTTTCTCAAACTTTGCAGCACAACTAGCGCAAGATAAATTTTGCAATCTGTATTCTTGTTTAATTGGCGTCGTTGCCATTCGCAATCCCCTCTTTCGCATGTTCGTAGGCAATTGTTACAATTTGATATACATGCTCATCCGCTAAAGAGTAATACATTTGCTTACCTTTGCGGTGTGATCTCGCTAAATTATTATCTTTCAAATATCGTAAATGATGGGATGCTGTAGCAACTGAAGAACCAATAATAGTTGCAACATCACAAACACATAGTTCATCTTCCACCGTTAAAGCATAGGCAATTTTAAGTCTAGTTTCATCAGCTAACGCTTTTAAAAATTTGGCTACACCTGATAAATCAGGCATTTGTTGTTTCACCTTTGTGACTGCTTCTTCATGTACATGCGTCACCTCACATATTTCTTTCGGCATTTTTCTCACCTCATTCAAATATTCGTTTGATTGTATTCAATGTAACATATTATTCCATCATATTCAAACGAATATTTGAATGTTAGGATGTATATCCTTAAATAAAAAAGTTAGCGCACTTTCTGTACGCTAACTCTTTTATTACTTCGCTATTAATTGTAATGTTTTCCCTTTTATCTCTTCCTGTTTAATAAATGTTTGATGGTAATCACCATTTGCCCAATCCAGCACCTGATCTTGATACCAATCAGATTTTACATGACCACTTTGACCAGGACCAACAATATGATAGGCTGAGCTTAAATCACCTACATCCACCACAAAACGCCAAGATGCACCGTGATCTACATTACCAGCTAAATCATTATCTGCTGCTTGTACGGTAACTTTTGATCCACCAATAGGAACCTTTTTAGCATTAAAATAGGCTGCAAGAATAGGCGATGCGCTTCCTAGTGTATGGTCAAAAGTAAGCTGATGGTAATCACCCCATTGCCATTTCGAGGAATTTTTTCCGAATTGATCTTCTAATTGTGCAATTGTTAGCTCAAATGCCTTGTATATGGTTTCATCAATGCCACCCTGCTCCTCAATCCAAATGCTTTTCTCTCCTGAATAGGCTGTACGTAAGAGCTGGTCTGTAATATTAAACTTCCCATACATGATGCCATACATATCTTCAGGCATTTGATCTTTAAACAAAACTTCCTGTAGCTTAATCATTAATGTATGGAACACAAGTGGTGCACCTGATTCCTTTGCGTCTACCATATCCCACTTCTCTAGCATGGCCATAATCTCGGCATACTTCCCATCCTGATCTTTTTCTTTTAAAGATGTTAATAAATCAGGCAGAAATTCTCTTGCATAGAGGTTGTGCTGATCCATTTGCAAAGCCATCATATCTTCTACTGTAATCGCATCATTTGCATCTAACACTTCTTTAATTCTTTCGAAACGATAAGGTTGCGCCCAGAAATCAGTTATGTGATAAGGGTAGTCCTCTCCTATTACTTGGTTATTTGCCGTTGCAATAAAACCTTCTTTTGGATTTACTTGAGTTGGTAATTCACCCCATGGGATAAAGCCCTCCCAGCCATAGTCACTCGAATCACCTGGAACTGGTAATTGGCCCTCACCTTGCTTACGAATAGGTATTTGACCATTAGCTTTATAGGCAATCGTACCGTCTTTTGATGCAAATACAAAATTTTGTGCTGGCGCTTTAAAGTCTTCTAATGCTTTTTCGAAATCACTCCAAGTTTTTGCCTTATTAAAACCAAGCACTGCTCTTAGTTCAGCTGTCGGTTGTAGTGCTGTCCACTGCATCGAAAATTGTGCGGTTGGCTCTGTATCTTTAAAAGCTAAATCTGTCATTATAGGGCCGTGACGTGTAACAACGACTTCAAAATCTATCGTTTCTCCATCTTTTACCTTAATTGATTCGTCGCGCACCTCTGCTTGTTCCCACTTTCCATCGTATCGAAATTGTGTTGGATTATCTGGATTTGGTATTTCAATATATAAATCCTGTACATCTGGACCCACATTGGTTACCCCCCAAGCAATTTCATCATTATGGCCTAAAATAATACCCGGAATCCCTGCAAAGATAACGCCACTAACGTTTTGCTGTGGTGATTGCAGATGCATTTGATACCAAATAGAAGGGGTGCTTAACCCTAAATGTGGGTCATCTGCTAAAATAGGCATTCCTGATTTCGTTTTATCACCTGAAACTACCCAGTTATTACTTCCGTTAAATTCGTTTGGTAGCATTTCCGCACTGAATTGCCCAGCTACTGCTACAGGATTTTGGATATTGGCCTCGATAATCGCCGAAGCATTTTCTGGATATTTAATAAATAATTCTTTTGCCTTTTCTTCATCAAAATTCTGTAGTGCCCAATGACGAAAAGCTAACGTATTCCAATTTCCACCCAGATCATAGGCCATATATTTTCCAATGGTTAAGGAATCAACAACTGTCCACTCCTCAGGTTCATAGCCTAACAAAGCGAATTCATAGCTTAGTGTATTGCTTTCCTTTGCCTGTGCAATAAAAGCATTTACTCCTTCGGCATACCATTCAAGTACTTGTTTGCTTTCGTCATCATAGGCAGCTAATGATTTCTCTGCAGCATCTCGTAAGCTAAATGTACGGAAATGTTTGTCAGTATTAATCGTTGCTTCTCCAATAATTTCAGATAGTCGACCACTTGCCTGCCTTCGTGCTAAGTCCATTTGAAATAGTCTATCCTGTGCTTGGACATAACCTTGCGCACGATACAAATCCGCATCTGTTTTGGCAAAAATATGCGGAACCCCTTTTTCATCTCTCGTAACTGTCACATCCTGATCCAGAATAGTAACAGCTAATTCACCATCAATCACCGGCTTAGATTTATCCATAAACCATGTAAATCCAATAAAAGCCACAAGAGCCAAAGCAGCTATTATCCCAGCTATGACAATTAGCCACTTTTTCCAATTAAACTTTCTCTTCCCCACTGCATAACCCCCTTTTTGCACTATATTCCCGTACTACCTTTCCAAACCCGCTTTGTAACGCAAATTTTTTAGCGAAATTTCTTATTTTATGTATATAAAATTGTCTCTAAATACAAAATTTTATATTTATTCGCTATTAGAATAGTATAATCAATAGGAATTATGAAGGCTACTGAGTAATGTTAAAAATTCGTATGTTCATAGAGATATAATGATTCTATAGAGTATATTTTCTTTTATCTTCTCTCGTGGAGCGGACTTATATGGTGGAAGCGGGTTCCCATGTGATTGTTGCATCTACTCCTCACTTTGAAGGTACCCCCCTGGCATTGCCAAATCTTACATTTTTAAAAGTCACCTTATTAAGTTACAAATACAAAAAATCGTATTTCCATTTAGAAAATACGATTTAAGTACTAGCATTGTAATTGCAATTCAATTGGACAATGATCACTGCCCATAATATGTGGGTGAATTGTTGCGCTTTCAATTTGTTCCTTCAATTGATTGGATACAACAAAATAATCGATACGCCAACCAATATTACGTTCACGCACTTTATTCATATAGGACCACCATGTGTAGTGGTCAGTTTCCTCGGGATGCTTGTATCTAAAAGAATCTACAAAACCGCTTTCCAATAACGCTGAAAATTTTGCTCTCTCTTCATATGTAAAGCCCGAATTTCCAATATTAGATTTTGCATTTTTTAAATCAATTTCCCTGTGTGCAACATTTAGATCACCACAATAAACCACTGGCTTCTGACTATTTAGTTCTTGTAAATAGCTAGCTAAACGATCCTCCCATTGTAAACGTAATGGTAACCTCGCTAAATCACGCTGTGCATTTGGAGTATAAACATTTACTAAATAGAAATTCTTATATTCTAATGTTATAATTCTGCCTTCATCCTGAGAATCTTCGGCGCCCACCCCATACTTAATAGACAATGGCGTGTGTTTCGTGAAAATTGCTGTTCCAGAATACCCTTTTTTCTGCGCGTAATTCCAATACTGCTCATAACCTTCGATAGAGAGCTCAACTTGTCCAGCCTGACATTTTGTTTCTTGGATACAAAAGAAATCTGCATCTATTTGATGAAAGAACTCTAAAAAGCCTTTACCTAGACATGCTCGTATCCCATTAACATTCCATGATATAAATTTCATTTTATCCACACTCCTAAAAAAACGCCCTTCGGCTTATGCGAAGGGCATCCTATTATAGATCGTCACCAACAATTTTGACTTCCGTCTCTAATTCAACGCCAAATTTTTCTTTCACTACATGTTGAACCATTTGGATTGTCTTAATATAGTCTGAAGCAGTAGCATTTCCTTTGTTGACAATAAATCCTGCATGCTTGGTAGATACTTCAGCATCACCAACACCTTTACCTTGTAGGCCACTATCTTGAATAAGTTTTCCAGCAAAATGACCAGGTGGGCGTTTAAATACACTTCCAGCAGATGGATATTCTAAAGGCTGTTTTGATTCACGTTGGAAGGTTAAATCAGCAATCTTCGCATCAATTTCCTCCTGTACGCCAACTGCTAATTGAAATTCAGAGGACAGCACATAATAACCCTTTTTGGCAATAATGCTTTGTCGGTATCCTAGTTCAAGGTCTTCTTTACCTAGTATTAAAATGTCCCCTTCTTTTGTTAACACCTTCGATGAAACAATAATATCTTTAATCTCACCGCCATAGGCACCTGCGTTCATAGCCATTGCTCCGCCAATTGATCCAGGAATACCACATGCAAATTCAAAACCTGTTAAGGATGCTTGCGCTGATAGCTTTGATACATCTTTGATCAGTGCACCACTTTGAGCATACACATGCTGACCAGTAATACGAATCTCATCTAAGCGTGAAAATGTTACAACGATTCCTCTATGACCGCCATCTCGAACAACCATATTAGATCCGTTACCTAACATTAATAAAGGAATATTATTTATATATGCATAGCGAATAACGGATGCCGCCTCTTCTTCTGTTTCAGGAAGAACAAAAACATCTGCTTTGCCACCTAATTTTGTCATTGTGTATTGCTGTAATGATTCATTTAACTTAATATTGGCAGGATTAATACTTTTTGCTAAATCCATCGCCCATTGTTCTTTTGTCATGAGAGCTAATTCCTTTCTAACGTCCTTCTTACTCTACACCAGTATGGATTTACAACCCCAATTTGACAAGTAAAATGAAGGGTATTTTTATCTCATATTAAAAGACAGGTAAGACCTGTGCAGAGATGATGAATATTATAAAGAAAATTGACAGTCATTCCAAGTGTCGTTTTTAGGACACTATTTCATTGTATTATCTAGTAAAATAATCCATTCACCCTAGAGCCAACTACTTGCCCATGTTTCGATATTGCGGATAGCACCTTCAAGTGCCTGACCTTTATCTGTTAATGAATACTCAACGCGTACCGGTACTTCTGAATATACTTTACGTTCAACAAGCCCCTCTTTTTCAAGCTCCTTTAAACGTTCTGATAATAAACGTCCACTGACAGGTAGTGCAGATTCGATTTCATTAAAGCGCTGTGGTCCATCTAGTAATTGATATAATATTAACCCTGTCCATCGTTTTCCGATTAAATCCATTGCTTTAGCTAAACGAGGACACAAAGTTGTCTCATTCATAATTTTTCACCTCTATGTAACTATTGTAACGATTAATGCACTAAATGTAAATTTGAAGTAACTTATTTACGTAAAATAATCTATTAACTTTTATATATTTAATTACAAATAGTAACTCACAATTTCAATGTTGGACATATCTAACAAGGGAACATAAAATGTCTTAGACTAAACGCTATCTTAATAAAATGCACATATTTCCAATAATATGCCTATTCGATTTTAAATATGTTCTGTTTCATGTTCACAGATTACACTTTTATAGAGGGAAATACTTCCACATTTATAAAAAACTCATTGAATATGCGATTTGTTTACTTTATCATTCGTTGTAGAATGCTGTTTTAGGAGGTTTTCAAATGAAAAAATATGCTATTGATTTCAGTCATTCAACGATCGGGTTTTCCGTAAGACATATGATGATTTCTCGTATTCATGGTACGTTTGAATCGTACAGCGGTGAAATAGTTACATCCAATATCGAACAAATGCAGGATGCAAACATTTCTATCACGATTACAGTGGCTAGTGTCTCCACCAAGAATCATGATCGTGATGTCCACCTTGTGTCTCCTGACTTTTTTGATGCAGACGTCTATCCAAAAATAGTATTTACCTCTACATATATTGATAAACTTGATGATAAAAATTTTGCTATTCATGGGGATTTAACCATCAAAAACATAACAAGACCTATCGTATTTACAACAGTATATACAGGAAAAGGTGTGAATCCATGGGCACAAGAAGTTTTTGGCTTCCAAGCTAAAGCCCAAATTGATCGTCGTGATTTTAATCTAGTCTACAATACCTTTTTAGAAACAGGTGGTGTATTGATTAGCGATGAAATAGACGTGATAGTAGATCTTGAATTAAATCCTCTTTAAGTATTGTTCTACCTTAAAGAAAGGGAGGAATTTATGTTTTGGTTTGATAATGATTTTTTATTTGGCTCTGCTTTTATT
This sequence comes from Lysinibacillus sp. JK80, assembly GCF_027557635.1. Lineage (NCBI taxonomy): Bacteria > Bacillati > Bacillota > Bacilli > Caryophanales > Bacillaceae > Lysinibacillus > Lysinibacillus sp. JK80. The sequence continues at coordinate 4,180,281 of NZ_CP058997.1, forward strand.
ACCATCATCTTCTTTATTGTTTTTGGGAGCATAGCCTTTATGATTGTAAACGGTATTATCACTTGGTCTAAAAACAACCGTTCACCAATATTAACGGTACCCGCTAAGGTTGTGACAAAGCGTACGAATATACGTGGGGGATCTAACAATACTGGGGCATCTACGTCCTACTACGTTACGTTTGAAGAGCAAAACGGAGAACGGCATGAACTAAAGATGAATGGCTACGATTATGGTCAGCTTGTAGAAGGTGATCTTGGCATTTTAACCTATCAAGGTACACGGTATCATTCATTCAACAGACATAAAAAAGGAGAGTAGCGATTATCGTTACTCTCCTTTTCCTATTCTTTTATTTAATTAAATATTTAGCAAATCCAGCTTCTGTATCTTCTAAATATTCAATACCACTACCTGCTGGTATGAACTTTTGTGCATCTTTTGCAGATAGGTAGATAACCTTTGTATTGGCTGGGAACGGTACAAATGACCAGTTATTATCCGCAGCTGGGTTAATTGTTTTATTCGCCATAATATAATCTACAACAGCTTGTCGATTTTCATAAGCATAGTTAGTTATGTTAGAGCCTTCTGCATTTTTAAATGTCGCCCCATATGATCCACCAACACGATAATTGTTTGTAATGATGATGAATTCTTGTTTTAAATCGATTGGTTTACCATTATATTGTACATTCTTAATACGATTTGCCTTTTCATCAGTAAGATTACCGCGGCGGTCATATTTTGCTGGCGATGTGACATCAATTTGATATGTTAAGCCATCTAACACATCAAAGTTATAAGAACGTGCTTCTGCATCGATAATATTTTGCTCTTCCGTTTTAGTCGGATCAATTGTTGCGAAAATACCAGCAGCCATCTCTAACCACTCGATTGCTTGTGCGCCTGTCACTTTAATCGTAGCAACAGTATTATCATAATGATAAATGTCGGCCATATTTTTAATAGCAAGCGGTCCTACAGGAATATTTGTATAATCTAATGGATTATTACGTGATCCTGCTTTGAAAGGTGCTCCTGCTGAAAGAATTGGTGTCTTTTCATCAGCCGTACCCTTTAGCTCTTGTTCGATAAACCATTTTTGAGCTTGTGTTACGATTTGAATGGATGGATCATCTTGCACCATTGAAAAATAACTATGGATTGGTGCAGTTGTTTCTCCAACAGGCTGACGGATATACGTTAATGTGCCATCATGTGCCTCTTTAATAGCCTCTAAAACCGTTGTGGATGGTTGTAAACCTTCTTGCTTGATCGATTGCAATGAACCTTTACCATCTACCACTACCCACTCAGATCCTTGTTGTTCTAGTGTTAAATCAATTACACCAAGATGACTACCATAGCTACCTGCCATAACAGTAGGAACACCATGAATTGTACCCTTTTCTTGGTCAACATCTTTCAAATCCTTATAGTCACCAGGGAATGTTAAATGAGAGTGTCCTGTAATTAAAGCATCAATACCATCAATTTCTGCTAATTGGTAACCAACATTTTCAGCACCCTTCACATAAGTATCTTCACCGATACCTGAATGTGACAGAACGACAATCACGTCTGCTCCAGCCTTTTGCATTTCTGGTACTACCTCTTTCACAGCTTCGACTGGCTCTTGCATTTCAACTTTACCTGCTAAATGAATGGCATCCCATTCAACAATTTTCGTTGGAACAATCCCTGTTACACCAACTTTAAGTGTATGTTTTTTACCTGAACTGTCTACCACTTCTTTATCAAGAATGACATAAGGTGTAAACATACGCTCTTTTGTTTTTGCATCATAGGTATTAGCGTTTACGACTGGATACTTTGCATCGTTTAATACTTCATCTAAAAAGTCTAGACCATAGTTAAATTCATGATTCCCTAAAGTTCCACCATCGTATTTCAATGCATTAAGTGCAGCAATAGCTGGATGAACTTCACCTGGCTTTAAAACACTTTCTAATGCTTTATATGAGCCAAGTGGTGTGCCTTGAATTAAATCACCATTATCAAATAGTAATGTGTTTGGATTTTTAGCTCTTGCTTGCTCAATTAGTGTTGCTGTATTAGCTAACCCAAGCTCTGATGATGGAGCATCTAAATAGTAATTGTAATTAGCTAAATTGGTATGAATATCTGTTGTCCCTAAAATCTGAAGATCAACTGATACACCAGTTGAAGGTGCTTTGTATTCTGCTACAAAGCGCTCCACAATACTCTCCATCTGTTCCTTTGTCACATAGTCACGAGGACGAATAGTATTATCCTCAAATGCTTGTAAAATGTTTGCTGCAACAGCATTCGCTAAATCTTGTTTATATGCCGTTGCAATTTGATCTGCATCCTTAAATTGCTCTAAAACTTTGAGGGAAGCGTTTTCACTAACAAGTCCACGAGCAGAGATAACAAATGCTTGCTGACGTGTTAATTTGTCATCTGGGCCAAATGTCGTTGCTGTTTTCCCTTTAATAAGTTTTAATTGAACAGCTTTTTCTACATAAGGTGCTAAATCCTTAGAGACATCGTTAAAGGCAAGCGAAGAGCCGTCACCCATCTCTACATCTAAATTTTCTACTAATTCTTTTACATAATCTGCGCGTGTTACATCATTGGAAGCAGCATCAGCAGAAATTCCAAATGGTATAAACGCGAAAAGGACTAGTAACGTCGCCAAGAAATTAGTTATTAATTTCTTATTCATACAACAACCTCCTTAATAATCTAGTATTTTCCTACAAATTCTATTATATTAAAACCATTCTAATTTTTACTGAATATATAGTCCTAATTATATGTATTTTTAAAAGAATGGTTAATTACTTTCCCTCCAAATCATAGATTTCTACCATTCTTTATTTTTCTATTAAATAGGATGTTAGTAAATGTAAATTCAAAATAATTAGTTACTGTCAATATGTCCGACCTCCATACCACACCATACATCTGTTAACAAAATAAAAAAAGCCCTCCCAAAATTGAGAGGACTTTTAATAAAAAATAATTTTTATGCATTCACAGTTTGTAGTGATTGAGCAACCTTTTTCACTTCTTCTAGGCCATTTGCAATAATTTCTTGCGCTTTATCTGGTGAAGCATTGTGACCTTCAATAATCACTTCTTCAATAACTTCCATCCCGAATACGCCACCTACTACGTTTTTAATGTAGTTTACTGACATTTCCATTGGTTGAGCTTCAGGTGATGAATAGTAGCCACCACGAGCATTTAAAATAATCGCTTTTTTGTCAGTCATTAAGCTAATTAATTGACCATTTTCGCCATATTTGAATGTGAATCCTGCTTGGTATACATAGTCAATAAATGTTTGTAAAGGTGCTGGAATTGTTAAGTTCCATAGTGGGAATGCAAATACAACTAAATCAGCTGCAGTTAATGCATCCATTGCTTTTTGTTTTGCAGCTAATAGACGTGATTCAATGTCTGTTAACTCTCCACCATTTTGTACTTTACCAAAAGCATTGAAAAGATCTTGTCCAAAATAAGGCATATCTTCTGCAAATACGTCAAAAGTTGTTACGTTGGCACCTTGTACATTTTCCATGAAAGTATCATACATTTTTGTTGAAATACCGTCTGGACGGTTGTTAGCTTTTACTACTAAAACGTTCATTATATAAAATCTCCCTTAAATTTCAAAATCTAATATCTCGAATTCAAGATATGTGTTTATCTTAAAAAATTTCATCTAAAATGTCAATGCTACTTGCCTCAGACTTTTGACTGAAATATTCTATCTTTCATCCATTCTAACAAGAGGAGTTGAAAGTCTTACTCCTCTCTCTAGTAAGCTAAAATTTACAGTTATCGTCTGTACAAATACCCGCATCACCTGTGCCAGCCATCTTTAGTGATGGTTGTAAGCCCTCTTCTTCAGCAACTTTACGCAATGTATCCTCAAATACCTCCTGCGGTTGTGCACCTGAAATACCATATTTACGGTTTAAGACAAAGAACGGTACCCCTCGTACACCAAGCTGGAGACCTTCTTGAATATCCGCTTCTACCTCATTTTTATAACCATCATCAGCAAGAACCTTTGCAACTTCTTCACGCTCTAGGCCCACTTTCTCAGCTATCTCTAATAAAACATCATCTTGACCGATACGCTTTCCTTCAATAAAATGACTGTGTAAAAGTGACTCCACTAGAGCTGTAACATCTCCCTGTTGTTCAGCCCATTTTACAAGCCGATGTGCTTTTAGCGTATTCTCTTCCATCAAATTGCTAAAATCGTAGTTTAGCCCTACTTCTTTCGCACGCTCTGTTACACCCACTGTCATTTCCTTTGCCTTCTCTAAGGACATTCCATATTTCTTTGCCAATGATTCATAGACAGTACTATGCGAATCTATTGGAGTAGTTGGATCTAGTTGGTAGCTTTTATAGACAAGCTCCACCTGCCCCGAATAGCCAGTATCCTCAATCGCTTTCTCTAATTGTTTTTTACCAATATAACAAAATGGGCATACATAGTCAGACCAAATTTCAATTTTCATTTCATACTCACTCCTTTTGCTACATTGTAGCGATAGTTGAAATCACAAGGCAATTTTAATGCCTCACTGCATAAATTTTCAAGTTCTTCTACATACTGAACACAAAAACAATGTGAGGTTTCTATATGACACAATCTCTTTGGCTTGCTACAACTGAGTCTGTCTCTTTATCTTCTCTTACTTCCTCAACAACATGCGATGTATGTATAATCGGTGGTGGCTTAACTGGTTTATATACTGCCTATACTTTAGCAAAAGCAGGTGTGGATGTAGTTCTTCTCGAAGCAAATACCCATTTTGGTCACGGTACGACAGGGCATTCAACAGGAAAATTAACAGCCCAACATAGCATTGTCTATGCAAATCTTTTAGAAAAATTATCTTTGGAAGAGGCACAGCTTTATTATCAACTGAATCAACAAGCCATTGATAAAGCTAGACAAATACTCCCACCAGACAGGGTTCGTTCGGTGGATTCACTGTTATACTGTCAAACAAAAGAAGGCTATGCACAATTATTAAAAGAATGGAATGCCTATAAGGTTTTAAACATTAAGTCTAACCTTACCTCTGACACAGAGCTCCCATTCCCTATTACAAAAGCTTTATGTATGACACAACAAGCACAAATAAATCCTGTTGAAGTAAGTAATTTTCTTGCGAAAGAGGCGCAGAAGATGGGCGCAAAACTTTATGCAAATACCCGTGTTCAGCAATTAAACATACCACAGAATAACTTATATACCGAAAAAAATATGTCGGTTCAATATAATAAACTTATTTTATGTTCACATTATCCCATTGAAGCATTTAAAGGGCTTAAACTTTTTAAATTATCCAATAGTCGCTCCTATATGGTTGCAAGTAAAACCTCTGAGACTATGCAAGGTCAATATTTATCAGTTGATTTTCCTTCCCGTTCGATACGGACTGCCACGATCAATCAGGAAAATTATTTAGTCTTAGGAGGGGCGAATCATATCGCTGGCGAGACCGTTCATACTGAGCCATATTATGAGGCCATTTCCAATGAAATGAAGGAGCATTTTGAACAACAGCCACTTTATCGATGGTCAGCCCAGGATATAGAAACACCTGATATTGTCCCTTATGTTGGGAGAATTACAAACTCCTTACCTAACGTATTGATTGCCACTGGCTATCGAAAATGGGGAATCTCCAATTCCTTTGTCGCAGGTGATATCTTATCGTCTCTTTTAACTGGCTCAAAGATTGAAGAAGGTGCTATCGCTCTTTATTCACCATCACGTACTAAATTCGGTGCCCAATTCATGCAAATGCTGAAAGTAGGAGGCTTTGTTGCCAAGGAATATATAGCTGGGTATATGAGGAATGCCACTGCTCCAACCTGTACTCATTTAGGCTGCAAAACAAAATGGAATGAAGCTGATGAAACATGGGATTGTCCTTGCCATGGTTCTCGTTTTAACGCTAAGGGTGAGGTGCTTGAAGGCCCTGCTGTACAGCCATTAAAACTTGATTAAAAAAAGAGGCTGTCTAAATAGACAACCTCTTTTGTATTTTTTATTTTAGAGCTTCTGTTAATACTGGTACAATTTGTTTCTTACGAGAAACAACACCTGGTAATACAACACGGTTATTGATAAGATCAGCACCGAATCCTTTTGCTGCTGCTTCTGCTACTTGCCCAATTGCAACAGCTGTTGAATCATTATTTAAAATGTCAGTCACAACGAAGAAGAATAGATCTAAGCCATTTTCTGCAACATTTTTATTGAGTAGGATTTCTAACTCCTCTTGACGATTAAGAACATCATTAACATCAACTGCATTAACTTGAGCTACAACAGATTTGTACTCACCAAATTGGAACTCTTTTGCATCTAATGATAATAAATCTTCTAATGATTTATCAGATAAATCAGCACCTGCTTTTAGCATTGCTAAGCCATACTCTGCAATTTCCACACCAGCAATTTTTGCTAGCTCTTCACCAGCTTTTACATCTTGCTCTGTGCAAGTCGGTGATTTGAATAATAATGTATCTGAAACAATTGCAGATAACATTAAACCAGCAATGTTCGCAGGTATGTCTAAACCGTTTTCGCTAAAAATTTTCTTAAGAATAGTAGCCGTACAGCCTACTGGTTCTGCACGATAATATAGTGGATCAGCTGTTTGGAAGTTGGCGATGCGGTGGTGATCAATTACCTCTGCAATTTGCACTTCCTCAATACCGTCAGCCGATTGTTGGAATTCATTGTGGTCTACTAGAATAACTTTGTCCGCTTCACCAACTACAGAAGAGATTAAACGAGGCGCTTCAAAGCCAAATTTATCTAATGCAAATTGAGTTTCATTATTAACATCTCCAAGACGTACAGCCTCAGCTTCTTCACCAATTTGTTGTTTTAAATAGGCATATACAATTGCAGACGTGATTGTGTCTGTATCTGGGTTTTTATGTCCAAAAACTAATACTTTACTCATTGAATTAATTCCTCCTAAAATGGCACTTACATTTATATTTTATTTTATCATACCTTATAGCCTGACAAGTGATAAAGTGAAACTTTGGAACAATTTCGCCTCAGCGTATTTGCCATTGACCTTCACTCTCGAAATAACATACAGGCTTAATTGCGGTTAACCTGTATTATGCAAATATAATGATAGCGCTCTAAATACATACTTTTCAAATAAGATATCTATATTATAACTAGCTTAAGCTGCTATGTATACTTTTAATAGGTCTAATTACTTCTATAAAATTCTCTATTTTTACCAACCTATTTTTAACATTCAATAGTAAAAATGCCTCTTTTTTATAAAATAATTAGTTTATATAGATATTTAGTTGGGTTTTCATATTTAAGTCATCATAATTTTATGCTATCATCAGGTAGTCTATATTTTTGGATATTCAGGAAATGGGGATTACGATGACGAAGAAGATAGAAAAAAAGTACATTCCTTTAGCTAACTATTTTGATGTAGCTTTACAACAAGAAATTACTTTATCCTTTGGTGAATTAGAAAACATTATGGGACAAGCATTACCGAACGCCGCCTACTTAAATAAAAGCTGGTGGAAAAAAACTAAGCCCCCTCTCTCACATTATTTATCATGGACAAATGCAGGCTATTATGTCATTGATGTTAAACTAGGTTCTAGTGTATCTTTCTCACGTACGCAAATGAAGTCTACCGAAAACAACACTTCTAATAGTGAGGAGAATTCATCTGCATACATAATACGAGGAATTGAAGCATCTGATGCTAGATCATTCATTCATTTGCAAGAGGAGATTTTTCAAGAAACTGACTTCATGTATAATGTTCAAAACGAGCTAGATCTCACTGTCCAACAACTTCGTAAAAATTTAACCTATTGGAAGCAATTAAAAAACCGTACTATACTACTTTGTGTACTAAACGGAATTTTTGCCGGTTATGCGGTTATTCATGGATATAAACAATCAAAAGCTAGACATGTTGCCTCTATTCGTTTAGCTGTGAAAGAAGAGTATCAGCAAAAAGGTATTGGCTCCGCACTGATGAAAGCTGTTGAAAGTTGGTCTAAACAACATGATATTTCCCGTTTAGAGTTATCTGTTATGGAGCATAACAATGTAGCTTTACACCTCTTTACAAAGCTAGGATTTCATCAGGAGGGCATTCGAAAAAATGCCATTAAATTAAATGATACTTATATTAATGAATATAGCTTGAGTAAAATTCTATAATTCACTTTTCCTAGATGTCTAAATACTATTTGGACATCTTTTTATATAGAAAATTTCAAAAAAATACGCATAGATAGTGTGTTTCAACAACTATCTATGCGTATTTACATTAAAATACCTGCTTTTCTCTAATAGCATCTAAGAATAATACATTACTTTCTACTTGCTCATACAATTGCTGATATTTATCATAGTGGTCTTTATCCTGGCTTATCATTTCCTCTATCAACGCATGCAAAAATGAAATCAAGACTGGGGCAATGTCTAGAGAAGAATGATTCTTGGTACCGAGGGTAAATAATGCACTGGCATATTCTCGAATAGGCGAAAATGCAGAACCTGTAATGGCAATAATTTTCACTTTCTTTACCTTTGCAATTTCAACAATCGTTTTAATATCCACAATCTGTTTATCAAAAGATAGTACAATTAAAGTCGTATGTTCGCCCATACTGTTTATTTGATTCACTAAATCATCTGAGTCTAAACGAAGCTGCTTAATATTAGCACGAAGTGTTTTCAATGTATTAGATAGCCAATTTGCAACAGATGCATTGTGACGAGTACCTAGAATATAGATATTGTCTGCTTCATGCATCCATTTTGAGCATTTTTGGATCTGCTGATCGTTAATCAAATGAATTGTTTCTTGAATATTTTGGCTATCTCGTTGCATCACCTTACCAAAGCTAGAATTAGTCAGCTTCTTAGCAGTATATGTAGGCTGTAGATTTGCACCTACATCTTGAGACATTATAAAGCCTCTAACTTCCTCTTGTAGTTCTACATACCCTGACAAATCCATAGCATAACAAAATCGAATCACGGTTGATTCACTTACATTAGCCAATCTGCCAACCTCTGCTGCTCCATTAGCAATCACTGTTGTGGGATTATCCATTACAAATTGTGCTACTTTACGCTGGCCCTTTGACAGCCTTACAAACCTTTTCTTTATATCTTCATGAATACTCATTCCTAACAACCTTTCTTTCAATGACCTTATCACGAACGGGAGATTGTTTCCTACTGACTCAAAATTCGATTAAAAATACAGTATCACGATTACAATTTGAATACAATGACTTTTCTGAAAAATCTTCATCGCATTAACCTGCTAATAAAACAATTTGATTTACTCTTTAACCATTTTATATTGATTTGTCATTTTAACAAATAAATCAGTAAAATCGAATAAAAATTAATAAAAGCTAATTTTTATGTATTATTTAAGCGAAATCAGACAAAAACGTCCTGGATCAATTCTTTGATCCAGGACATTCTATTTCATACTATTCTAATTCAAGCTGCTTCGTTTCCTTACCAAGGAAGATGACCCCTACAACACCGATAATAATTGCTCCACAGAAAATGGCAAAGATAAAACCTATATCATAGCCTGCCGTTAATAAAAACCCAACGAGCAACGGCCCAAAAATACCACCAATTCGTCCAACCGCTGCTGCCATACCAGCGCCTGTTCCACGTATAACCGATGGGTATTGTTCGGGTGTATAAGCATATAATGCTCCCCAAGCCCCCAAGTTAAAGAAAGATAAAAACATCCCTGAAGTTAACAATACGGCTAAAGTATCTGCATTTCCAAAAATATAAGCACTCGCTGCAGTACCAATTAGATAGGAAACAAGGACAAATTTACGTCCAAACTTTTCTATAAACCAAGCAGCTGTAAAGTAACCTGGTAATTGAGCTAAAGTCATGATCAAAACATATTTAAAGCTTGTAATCATGTCAAAGCCCTTCCCTACCATCACACTTGGCAACCATAAAAACATGCCATAATACGAAAATACAACCGTAAACCATAATAGCCACAGCATAAATGTAGAACGAGCATACTTTTTTGACCAAACCTCTTTCATATTTTGACCAATGCTCCGTTTTTTCGCTTCTTCCTTCACCGTAAATTGAGGTGAATCTGGCAAATGCCAACGAAGATAAATAGCATAAAACGCTGGAAGTGCTGTTAGTATAAGGGCTACTCGCCATCCCCATGTGGGAATAACAAAATACGAAATAAGTGCCGCTATTAACCAACCTGCTGCCCAAAAGCTTTCAAGTAATACAACCACACGACCTCTTTCTTTGGCAGCCACACTTTCAGATACAAGCGTTGAAGCTACAGGCAATTCTCCTCCTAGCCCCATCCCTACTAAAAACCGTAAAATTAAAAATGCAGTTAATGTTGTTGTAAAAGCGGAGAAACCACTTGCAATAGAAAAAAGGACAAGTGTCCACATAAATATTTGCTTGCGACCTACTTTATCAGCAAACACACCAAAAAAGAGAGCTCCTACAGCCATCCCGATAGAATTTATACTACCAATCCAACCAGATTGACTTGGTGATAGTCCCCACTCAGCGGCCAATGCTGCAATGACAAAGGATAATATACCAACGTCCATTGCATCGAAGAGCCACCCAACCCCCGCTACACCCAATAACTTATTTCTGGAAATGGATTGCTGAGGTTTCTTTGTTACTACTGTATTTATTGTCATTCTAACCACCTGTCTTTACACATGACTTTACATTACAAGATTACTATACAGTTGTTTCAAGAAAGTGACAAGTACTATTCAAATTACCGAATTGTTTCGACAATTAATGAAATGGTATTGAAATAATAGTGCTATTTGCGTTAAAATGTCTTTTATACAAAAACAACTGTTCTTTCTATAAGAACAAAAGGAGATCGTTACGTTATGTGGAAAGGCCTTATTGAAGAATATAAACAATTTTTACCCGTAACTGAAAATACACCTGCTTTAACTTTAAACGAAGGCAATACGCCTCTAATACATTTAGTGAATTTATCTAAGAAACTAGGCATTGAGCTTTACGGAAAAATTGAGGGTGCAAATCCAACTGGCTCATTTAAAGACCGAGGAATGGTATTTGCTGTTGCAAAAGCTATCGAGGATGGAAGTCAATGCGTTATTTGCGCATCTACAGGAAACACTTCCGCTGCTGCGGCTGCCTATGCAACTCGTGCAGGCATCCAATCAATCGTTGTTATTCCAAAAGGTAAAGTTGCTCTTGGAAAGCTAGCACAGGCAACAATGTATGGGGCAAAGATCATTGAAATTGACGGAAACTTTGATGATGCACTCAATATCGTTCGCCAAGTAAGTGAAACGACACCAGTTGCACTTGTTAACTCTGTAAACCCATACCGTATCGAAGGTCAAAAAACAGCTTCGTTTGAAATCGTAGATGCCTTAGGTTCAGCCCCTGATTATTTGTGTATTCCAGTTGGGAACGCAGGTAATATTACTGCATATTGGAAAGGGTTTAAAGAATATCACGCTGCAAAAAATTGTGGTCTACCAAAAATGTATGGCTTTGAAGCTGAAGGTGCTGCAGCAATCGTTAAAGGTGAGCCAATTCCTAATCCTGAGACTGTAGCAACTGCCATTCGTATTGGAAATCCTGCGAGCTGGACATTGGCAGAAGCTGCTCGAGATGAATCTGGTGGTATCATTGATTCTGTTACAGATGAAGAAATTGTAGCAGCCTACAAATTAATCGCAAGTACAGAAGGCATTTTTGTTGAGCCTGGCTCTGCTGCTTCTTTAGCTGGTGTTATGAAATCTGTTGCAAATGGAAAAATTCCTCAAGGCGCCAAAGTTGTAACAATCTTTACAGGGAATGGCCTGAAAGATCCTGATACAGCCATGAATGTATCCACTGTAGAGGTCGTATCCCTTAAAAACGATGAAGAAGAAATTCGTGCATATATTGAGGGTGTACTATGAGTAAAATGTGGCAAATCTCAGTTCCTGGAAGCACAGCCAACTTAGGTCCAGGCTTTGATTCAATAGGACTTAGCTTGTCTCTTTACTTACAGCTTTCTGTTACCTTGCAAGAACAGTGGGAAATTATTCATCTTGATGATAATGGTCCTAAAGAGTTTGAGCTTGAAGAACACTTACTATACGTCATTGCTAAAAAAACTGCAGATCTATATGGTCAACAGCTACCGGCTTGTCGTGTGGAGATGGCTAGTGAACTTCCATTGGCACGTGGACTTGGCAGCAGTGCAGCAGTTATTGTTGCAGGTATTGAGCTTGCTAACCAAGTCTGCGAGCTGGAATTAACAATTCAAGATAAACTCAATCTATCTTCACAAATTGAAGGACATCCAGATAACGCAACTGCTTCAGTTTTAGGAGGATTAACGATTTCTTCGATGGATGACAATGGCATAGTCGATACATTCCACATCAATGATATCGATGCCTCCTTTGTGGTATATGTACCAGATGTTGAATTAAAAACAAGCGAATCCCGTTCTGTTTTACCAGAGCAATTTAACCGTTCCTATGCTGTTCATGCCTCAGCAAATGCAAATATGTTAGCCGCTTCTTTAATGGCGCGAGATTTTGAACGTGCTGGGCGTTATATGGAGGAAGATTTATTCCATGAACCGTTTCGTGCAAAGCTAATTCCTGCTTATGAAGAAATTCGTGTGGCTGCAAAATCGAACGGTGCATATGGTACTGCTCTAAGTGGCGCTGGACCAACAATGATTTCTATTATTCCTTCTGCTATTGCCTCTGACTTCGTTGAATTAATGAAAAAGCAATTCCCAGAGCATCAAATTATTTTAACAAATGCTGATGAACATGGTGTACAAGTCAATGAATGTGTGAAACGTCTACTTTAATAGTAGGCGTTTTTTCTTGAAAGCAAGATTGGATAAAACTAATATTATAGAAGTATAGAATTAAACTTTTTATACGCGCTTTCCTAAGGAGGAATTATTTTGAAACCCATTATATTCTGTGATTTCGATGGCACGATAACAGAAACAGATAACATCTTTTCACTTATGACTGAATTTGTACCAGAAGAATCTGAGAAAATTGCTCAAGCGATGATGGAACAAACCATTTCATTTAAAGATGGGCTATCAGCAATGTTTCATCTACTTTCTACTCATCAAAAAGATGAAGTCATTCAATACCTGATGGAGTCGGCAGTCATACGTGAGGGATTTGGTGATTTTGCCCGCTTTGCTCAAAACAACGATATTCCATTTTATATTGTAAGTGGCGGAGTTGATTTTTTCATCGAGCCTTTAGTTGAAAAATTTGGCCCCTTTTCAGGCATTTACTGTAATAGAGCAGATTTCTCTGGTAAACAAATAGAATTGATCTACCCAAATAGCTGCGATGAGGAATGCGCTAAATACAACACACAAGGATGCGGCTGCTGTAAACCAAGCGTGATGCGGAAGGTTGCCAAGGAGGATCATTATAAAATTGTAATTGGTGATTCTCTATCAGATTTTGAGGCAGCTAAACTAGCAGATATTGTTTTAGCTAGAGATCATCTTATCCAACGCTGTGAAGAGCTTCATGTTCCATATAGACCTTTTACCACATTTCATGATTGTCTAAAAATAGTACAAGAGCTAGTGGAGTCAAAAAAAGCTGTTGTTACACGCTAATAGAAAAAAGAAAAAGGAGCCACTTTTACAAAGATGTCTCCCTTTTCCTACTTACTTATGCTAATAATACTAAGCTAATGGCCATGACTGCCATTCCCCCTACTAGACCATACATCGACAAATGTGTTTCATCATATCTTTGTGCAGCTGGTAGCAATTCATCTAGTGAAATAAAGACCATTATCCCTGCAACCCCAGCGAAAACGATTCCAAACATGACATCTGTTAAAAAGGGCATAAGGAGCAAAAAAGCTACTAATGCACCTACAGGCTCTGCCAATCCTGATAAAAAGGATAATTTAAAGGCTTTCCTTCGATTACCTGTTGCAAAGAAAATAGGAACAGATACAGCAATGCCTTCTGGAATATTATGAATAGCAACTGCAATGGCAATAGCAATTCCTACATTCGGATCATTAATAGCTGACATAAATGTAGCGATCCCCTCAGGAAAATTATGAATGCCAATCGCCAGGGCTGTAAAAACGCCCATCTTCATCAAATGTTCTTCATTAACCTGTGGTTTGATGGCATTAACATCCTCTACCAGCTTTACTTCATGAGGATTAGTTGCCTTCGGAATGAATTTATCAATTAAGGCAATAAACAACATCCCACCGAAAAATCCAAGGATTGTCATCCAATAGCCATTAGTTGTACCTAATGCATTGGTTAAAGCATCTTTAGCTTTCACAAATATTTCTACAAGGGATACATAAATCATCACCCCTGCTGAAAACCCCAATGCTAATGATAAAAATTTTGTATTTGTTCTTGATGTAAAAAATGCTATTAAACTACCTACACCTGTTGCAAGTCCAGCAAACAGAGTTAATCCTAATGCCAGTAAAACATTTCCGTCCATACCCTTCTTCCTTTGCTCTTTTTCTTATTGTACTCATCTTAACGTAGAAGTTTCCTATACGCAATTCTTTTTTATGAGGCAAATATCATTCTTTACAATGTCTCGGTAAAATGTAAAAAAGCAGTATCTATCATAGAAATAGATACTGCCTGTCTTTTTATTTATGATTAGATTGAAATAAACGTTTACGACGTTCGTACCAAATGACACAGATGATAAACCAAGTATAGCCGATGCTCCAACCAGCAAGTACATCTGTAGCAAAATGTCGAGCTCCTGCAATACGTGATAAACCAATAAGCACCATTAAAATTGTTGCCCCAAGCCACAGAAGGATTTTACGTCCTTTACTACTATTCTCCGCTAAAATATAAGCAAGTGTAAATAAATAAAGTATACCAGTCATCGAATGTCCAGATGGAAAACTAAAGGATGTCAGTTGATCCTCAATTTCAGGTCGTGGACGCTGCTCCCATTTTTTTAGTAATTGGTTCAGAACATTGCCTGCCGCAAAAGTTAGGACAACAAATAGCATACCTCGATAATTTTTTTCCTTCCAAGCTAAATACACCATTAAAACTACTGCAACAGCAACAACAAATTTAGGCTCACCTATATAATGAAAAATCTCAATAAATCGATTACCAAAAAAAAGCTCTGCCATCTTTGCATCAAATGTATTCATCAGCTGGCTTTGATAAGTGGCTCTTAATACAATAAAGACAATTAACGTTAAAACTGCTAATGGATATGCCCATTTTTTCATTTTTTCACCTCAAAAAACATTCATGCTATGTCCTTCACATCATAACACAAATAAATCTTTTCTGAATGAAATATAGGCCTTCATTTTAAGAAAGGTATACACCATTGACCTCTTGATAAATAGTGACTGATTCTTCTTCTGGTTTGTTAAAGTAATTGGAAACGGCCAATGCAACAATGAATAAAATGGCTACTATAGGTAGTATTCTTCTAAACATCCTAAACACTCCCTTATTCTTTTACTAGTCCAAATTCGACTACTTAATTAGCACTGGATCAAAAAGCCAATCTTTTGGACCAAAGTTTGCATCCTTTTCTCCTCTAACCTCACGTGAAATACCATATTTTATAATAGTTTCTCTAAATCTTTTACTAAACAAAGTCTTTCTATATAGATATCTTCCATCATGACTACACTCGGCTGAGTAGAAAACATCCCCTTTTAAGTTTTCCAAATCTTCATGATGATAAATATCAGGACCATTAATGACACCATTTAAACCACAACTGCACGGAGGTTGCTCAGTTGCAAAGTATAATTTAACCCTGTCCTTACTACACTCAGGGAGCATTTGTATAGGAATAATTTGATAAGCTGGCTGTTTGCCTTCTTTCGGACCTTGATGGATCACCTCTAAAAGCTCATAGCCTTCTAGTTTTTCTCTTTTCATTAATGATACTAGTTCCTCAGAAGCTACCCAATAACCATTTACATGCACTAAATGACGATCTTTCATCTGCGTAGTATCGATAACTATTGGTGATAACTGCTCTTTATCCATGAGCCCACAACACTTACAATGTGTACTCAAAGAAAATAGTGTCCCCTTATCTTCTAAGAACATTTCTGGTGAATTACCTGTTGAATTTAAAGTAAATAATGGTGCTCGTTCATACTCTAAATCTGAAAATTCAAAATAAAAACGTTCTCCGATTGAAACGATTCCAAATTCACGCTCTAATGACTCATATAAAGCTGTTACCTGCTCGTATGTTACATCTTCATTTAATGTAAAAATAGGATTAAATTTAGTTTTTAAGTTTCTTTTTCTCAATTCAGGCGCACCAATAGCAATACCATGACGATTATAAACGTTAATAACTTGATCTTGACTAGTTTCATCTATGGAAAACAAATTTTCAAGTTCTACTTTCACAATACACGCCTACCTTTATAAAGTTTTATGGTGAAGTATATTGACTAGCTAGTAACATTCTACAATCTACTAACGCTACTTTATTCATAGATAGTCAGGCTGCTTATTTAATAAAATGATTTATATATTACTCACTAAAGCAAATCTACTTAACCACTGTTAATTTAAGCGTACCAGTAGTTATACCGTTATTTCAACTTCGGGTTTACGCCAATTTTCTGGCGTGATTCAGACAGATTTTTGGCGTGATTTGGCGGTTATAAAAAAACACCGCCACTTTTTTGGCGGTGTCTATCATATTTTATAGGTAATTTAGTATAGGGATATGGTTTTATTTTCCTAAGGAAATATATAGGATATTTAATTCCCATAATGCCCCCTATTAATTGAAAAATATACCAACAGTATAACATAGAAATAGTTTAGAGTAAATTCATTCTCTCTGCAAGATTTACAGCTTCTGTTCGTGAATCTACATTTAACAAAGAAAAGAGTTGAGTTAAATATCTTTCAGTTGTACGTTGAGGAATATTTAATTCAATAGCGATAGCTTTATTTGTATGGCCCTCTGCAATGAGTCTTAGAATTTTCTTTTCCTTTTCATTTAAGTGAATATCTTTAGCACCTTGCAGTTTAAATTTATCATCCAGAAAATCTAAGAAATTTTTAGGTAAAACAATTTCACCGTTTGCAATTGCCCTTACTGTTCTTAATATTTGCTCTTTCGAAGCTGTTTTAGCTAAAATACCTTCTATTTTTCTTTCTAAAATGAGTGGATAATAATCCGTAATATCATCACCTGTGTAAAGAATAACTGAAGCATTTGACTGAATAGCCTTGATATTACGGGCTAGGTTAATTCCATTTTCTAATGGCATATTGATATCTATTAGATAGATATCGTACGGTTTATTCTTTATCCTTTGAATGACACAAGTTGCATCACTTTCCGTATCGATGATAATATCTTCATTCTCTTGAAATAAATTTTTAGTTCCCTCTAACACTATAGGGTGATCATCCACTATGAGCATCGTAATCAAGTGTTTCACTCCCTTCTTTCACCATGATTCTAATAAACATCCCTTCATTGATATTCGAGTCAATAGTAAATTGTCCGTTAAACGCTTTTACACGCTCCTGCATACCTTGAATGCCCATTGATTCGGCTACTATAATGTCCTCTACATTACAGCCTACACCATCATCTTTATAAATGATTTCGAAACCATCGTTCATTTCTTTTAAATGAATTTCAACTGATGCTGCATAAGAATGCTTCAACGCATTATTAAGTAACTCTTGGAATAAACGATAAATCATTAAATTCATACGCTCATCCTCTAAATAAAGGCGGTCAATGGTGTAAATAAGCACGAAGTTAGCTCTTTCTTGAACTTTCCGAATCAATTTTTCCAAAGCTGCATTTAAACCTAATGTATCTAATAACGGTGGTTTTAGGTTTTCACAATAAGTACGTAATTCATGTAAGGATGCAACCATTTGTTTATGAATTTTCGCAAGCTTTTCTTGAATATCCGTTGTATTTTTTGCATTTACTAGGACATCCACCTCGCGGGCTATATGAAGTTGCTCCTGTAAATTGGTGTCATGTAACTCTTGAGCTAACTGGTATTTTTCTTCTTCAAATCTTAGCCATAATAGCTTATTCAGCCATGGTAACTGACCATCATCAGCTTGCTTCATATGCTTTAGTTCTTCTAGCAGTTCTTCCACCATCTTGGTATTTTCAATAAAATTATTTACATATAATAAGAGCAGTTCAAGCCATAAAAGCTCCTCATCTTTTAAATGAATTGTATTATTATGCCCTAGCACTAAAGCTCTTTTAAAATGTGCATCCTGATGGAGGAATGCTATATAAACTTTGTCAATTTTGCGTATTTCACCTAATCTGATATCTTCCATTATGTCAGGATCTATCGTAATACTTTCACCAGCTATTGGTATGAATTCATTTTTGTCATAGTTATATGTTAAGACAAAAACATCCTCTAACTCCAGATGCATGGAAACCTCATAAGCAAACTTTTCTAAAAGTTCGTCAATTTTAATTGTTTTCCCAATTTTATCTACGGCTGTATATAGCTGATGAATATAGTCACCCTTTGTGGAAAATAATATTTTCCGCTTGCGATAATCGACCTTCTCTTTTACGTAAAAAAGTATGACTAATGAAGAAAATGTAAAGAAAGATACCCCTGACATAACCGTCATGGTTAAATAACGCCCTGCAATAAAATATAGTCCCACTGTAAACCATACAGTAAAGATTAAAGAGAATATAACATAATAGCGTAATCTTGTAATATGGTACTCAATATCAAATAATCTCTCTGCTAATTGCGTAAAAATAAAGCTAAAGGGTATAAGCAATAAAAATAATGAGCTTATCTCAGATGAAAGTATATACGTATGAAAAAAAATTTTAGGGAGTGCATATAAAAAAAGAAATGGTAGAAACGGAATTAATATACTATTTAATAAAATCTTCAACTGAGGTGAGCTGTACTTAAAATAGCTTATTAATAAAATACTAAGGATGATCACTAGGAGAATAAAGAAAATAGCCAATATAACATTGGAAAGAATATCATTTGAAGCAGGATAAATAGTACCCATACATCCTAATACAAAAGCTATGAAAGGAAGTATATAAAAGAGCTTGATATTATTTGTAAACACCCAATTTGTTTTCACAAATGAATAATAATTTCTCAAAAAATGTAACAGTATAACTAAACATAACAGCATACTACTTCGATTTACGATAATGCCAATCGTATCCATTCTACCAGAGACACCACTACTTACATAGGCCAAAGAAACCGTTAACATAAAAAGAATTAGTAAGTCAGCTAATTTTGTATTCCTTTGTTTGAAATGTAAATAAAACGCTATAAATAATGTTAATAAATAATAACAAGCTGGAATGATTAATACATAGATAAATTGTTGAGGGATATCCAAATGCTTAATATGTATATTGATTAGATCTCCATCGGGCTTCAGTATTGTTATTTCATTAGCTGATAAAATTTTAGATTTATATCTCAGTTGATTTAATTCATTGATGGGTTCATGATCTACAGTTAAAATTGCATCACCAACAGAAATATTTTGACCCTCTGCCCAGTCTTTATAATAAAGTTGAGAAATGACCCATTTGTCATTCTCTTCTTCTACCCCAATCTGTATATAAGGCTCGCTATAATTCACATAATTTAAATAAAAACCAATAATTAAATAGAGAATTATAGCGGGCCAAAACAACTTACTTCGCAACTTTCTTAGTTCCAAATATCACTTTCTGTATTCATTTCACCGTTAAACGCTTCTAAAATTGCTGTTTGCTCTACAGATGAAACTCCAACTAATGAGGCTTTTTGATCTTTTAATAGTGCAACTAGGCTAGGATTTTGCTCTAAATATTGGATTACATTAATCATTCTTATCTCTCCTCATTTCAATAGTTTTTGTAGGTATTCTCTACCTACCTGATTTATAGCTACATTTTCCAGGTAATTCAATGCTTTAAATTTATAGACGTTTTTTATGGTAATGGCATAACGTATCGCCCCACCATTTGTCAACGCGTCTTCTGTTGCATTATTATCCAAATCTGTAACTATATCATTATTATAATAGCTAGAAACAGATTTTGAAACATCATTTTTCTGTGATAATAGATAAATAATAGGAAGAGAATACCTTTTATTTAGCAGATCATTTTTAGGACCCCACTCCTTTAAGCTTTGAATATCAATTTGTTGGATGATCCCTATGTATTTCCCATACTCCTCTACTTCTTGAGATATTTCTCCTTTTGCAAGTACTTCGCCAACCAAGCAACCCATCGCTGTTAATGAGCCGGATTTCAAGGTAATCATTTTTACATAGGAATCTTCATCGCGACAACTATTTAGTAAGTCTAATTGCTGTCCATTTATACTTTTTAATGCGTATTCATCAACTAGCTTTATAGCCGCTCTTTTATGTCCAAAAGAGGTTTCATCTATTGTTTTAGATGCCATGACCAGCATAGCTAAAGCAACATTTAATGATAATTCAGGTGTTTTGTTCCAACTATAGTCTGAATCTTTATCCTGCAGATCATCAATAATATCAAAAGACAGTATTAAAAGTTCAATTGCAGCAGCTACCTTGTAGATATCTGGATTTATACTACTTGAAAATGCTTCATAATGCCAAAAACACATTTTACCAAAGGAAAAACCTACTGTTGTTTTTTCTTCTTTAAAGCTTTTTAGCATTAATTTTAGCTCTGGTCCAAGTAATAGTTCATTTTCTATAAGGATGTCTAATGATTCATTGATGTGTACATCTAAATCCTTCAATAGTCCTCTCTCCTATCTGGTATATTACTAGATATTATATAGATTAGTGGGAATTAATACTAGTCACAGCGTTTTATAATACATTAAATACCATTAATTCCTTTATAAAGAGAGAGACCGCCAAAAAATGGCGTTATTCATGCAAATCACGCCAGATTTTTGCTAATTATTACTAGAAAAATGGCGGTAGAGAACCAAGTACCGCCATTAAAGTGGCGTAAACTTACCATTGAAATGGCGCTCTAACAGATGTTACGCTTAGATTAGCAATAAAATATATTTATAAAGTCAGGATAGATTGATGAACATGAAATCTTTTTGTACTGGGAGTGACTTAAAATTGAATGAAACTGTTTTCATACTTACGGCTACTTTTTCATGTAATATCTCTGTCTCAGCTGAAGAAATTACAATTAAACAGCCTAGCAATGATCAACGACGAATTGAACAAATTATTATTCAATCTGAAGTAAAAGCCTATCAAGATACACTGGCTGCATATAAAAATATTTCACCCTATTCAAAATATATTAGTGATATTCCTGGATTTGAGGATACATTTCAACAAAAAAGAGATTATTATATTGAGCAATATGGCATTATTAGAATATCAAACGAAAGTATTTCTACTATGTCATTAGTCAATCCTTTCACTTTTGGATTAAATATAGATTCCCCTATAGTGTATGTAACGCCACATGACACAATTATTAATGCAAGAGGGCTAGTAATAGCGGCTAATGCATCTAATAATAACAATCATTCTGATAGTTTGGATGAGCTCTGTAATACCAGCATCTCCGGCTTGTCCATTAATGAGAACACCATTTCCTTTAATATGGATTCGACATTTAGTAAATGGAGAAAACCATCTATTACACATTAACCTATACACCTAGCTAAGCAGGTCACACTGATTGTGACCTGCTTTTTGAGTAATAAAACGACATCTCTACATAGTGTTGATAAACAAAGCAATCAATAGCATTTTTATAAAAGATGAAAATGAATTTCCGTTGCAGGCTACTTGCTTTCCTGTAGGCGAGCGCCGAATCGCTTCCTCCGCTACTGCTCCGTTTAAAGTTTTGCCTGTCTCGCTATTCCATGGTAGTCCAGTAGCCCACCACTATAAACCGCTTTTTAGCAAAGGTATTCAAATAAAGTGAAGGTGTTCATTACTCTTTATGAAGAGGTGTTGTCACGCATCACTTCTCCACATTGAAAATAAGAGCTTATCCCCTCTAAGAATACAGATAATGGGCTATTTGATTGTTATGCTACTATGAAAAAAAGTAAAGACACTTTGCAGAATGGTTGATTGGAGTGGAGCCAACGTCACTCCTAGGGGATTTAGCGTCACTGAGGAGACCCTGGAGCGAGCGCAAGTGAGTGAAGCGGCTCATCGGACGCCCCCTGGAAAGGACGCTGGCGGAACGGAAATCAACCCCTCACCTTGCTAAAATGGCTTTTTCTGCTAGTGACATTCTTTTTTCAACAACAAGAAAAGGTGTCTCAATCCCTTGAGACACCTTTAGATGATTAACCTTTTACATAATAAACTTCTTGTCCGCTTTCAATGATATGATCAGGCTTCGGTTTACCTGCACTTGCCTTATGGCCTGCAATATGCTCAGGACTCTTCTCCCAATTTTTCCATGCTTCTTCTGATTCCCAACGAACCATCACTAGCACTTCTTCATCACCGCGGCGAACTTTCTTTACAAGTACCTGCTTATCAATGTAGCCAGGTTGTTGTTCAAGTAATGAGGGACCATTTGGCTTAGCACCAAAACGTTCCACAACCTTATCCGAATTCCCTTCTGTCACAACAATACGTTTAATTTGTACAAACATATTAGTTGAACGCCTTTAATACATCTTCAGCTTTTTGTGTTTCTGATTGTAAACCGCCACCTGAAAGGTACCAAATTTCTGGATCTAAGTAGAATACTTTACCGTTTTTCACAGCGTTTGTTGCACTTACAATTTCGTTTTCAATTGCAGCTTTTGTACCTGATTCACCGTTTTCATTTACAACAGCGTCACGGTCAATAACGAATAAGATATCTGGATTTTTCTCACGTACAAATTCAAAGCTTGCATTATCACCATGTGATTCGATTTTGAAGCCACTAGCTTCAGCTACAGCTTTTACACCATATACATCATGAATCACACCGAAACGTGAACCAGGACCGAATACTGATAATGAACCTTCACTACCTAAAACGATTAACGCTTTTTCTTCTGTTGCAGTAGCCTTAGCTTTTACTTCTTCTACTTTTGCTTCATATGCAGCAATTGCATCTGCCGCTTCTTTTTCTTTACCAAAGATTTTACCAGCTAATTCTGTATTAGCTTTGAATGACTCTAAGAAGTTAGTATTATCTACACCAATGTATACTGTAGGAGCAATTTTAGATAATTCAGCATAAGCTGCTGAAGCACGGCCAGAGATGAAAATAATATCTGGGTTAATTTCAGATAATTTTTCATAATCAGGCTCGAATAATGTACCTGCGTTTACATAAGTACTATCTTTAAACTTGCTTAAATATGCTGGTAATGAGTCTTGTACCACTGCTGTAGGATTAACGCCTAAAGCATCTAATGTATCTAAGAAACCATTATCAAAAACGACAACTTTTTCTGGCATTTTATCAAGTGTTACTTCTTCAAATGTTGTACTACCGTCACGACCTTCAACTGTGCTACCTGGAATTGTTAGTGGATATACTGATGATTCTTCATTTTGTTCCTCAGTTGGTTTGTCAGTTGAAGTACCTTTATCATCTTCTTTTGCTTCATCTTTCGAACCGCAAGCAGCTAATACTAATAGCATCATTGCCATTAATACTGTAAGTAATTTCCATTTTTTCATTGTGAAATTTCTCCTTTAATTAAATGATTTGATAGTTAGATGTTCATCATCTGGACTATTTTTACGAATTAAAATAAACACAAATTCGACAGCCATCCTGCTCTTGAACAGGAATATCCATATCATAAATTTCCTTCAATGCATGTGAGTTAATAATGTCATTTGTAGGACCATTTTTAACAACACGGCCATCTTTTAATGCAACAATATGGTCAGAGTAAACAGAAGCAAAATTAATATCGTGTAAAACGATAACCACTGTTTTGCCTAACTCATCAACCAACTTACGTAAAATCTTCATAATCTGGACAGAATGCTTCATATCTAAATTATTTAATGGTTCGTCCAGTAAGATATATTCAGTATCTTGGGCAATAACCATTGCGATAAATGCACGCTGACGTTGACCACCTGAAAGCTCATCTAAATAATTATGTTGCATATCTTCTAAATTCATATAGCGAATAGCTTCATCCACTTTTTCTTCGTCTTCAGGTTTTAAGTGTCCTTTTGAGTAAGGGAAACGGCCAAAAGATACAAGCTCACGAATCGTTAGACGAACATTCATAAAGTTTGATTGCTTTAAAATCGATACACGTTTAGCGAAATCATCTGATTTCCAGCTACGTACATCTGCCTTATCGAGTAGTACTTCACCAGTATCTGCATTCAGTAAACGACTCACCATAGAAAGTAGCGTGGACTTCCCTGCACCATTGGGTCCAATAAACGATGTGATTTTTCCTGAGACAATATCAACACTTACATCTTGAACGACAGGTTTTTTACCAAAAAACTTTGTAATTTCTTTGACTTGTATCATCCTGCTGACCTACTTTCTCTTAATAATAAGTAGATGAAGTAAACCCCACCCACAAAATTAATAATGACACTAAGTGTAGTAGTGAAACTAAATAAACGTTCAACCATCCACTGTCCACCGACTAAAGCTACAACACTCATTACACAGGAGCCAGTAATTAAGATGGAATGCTTGTATGTTCTGAAATACTGATATGATAAATTTGCAACGATTAAACCAAAGAACGTGATCGGACCAACAAGCGCTGTTGAAACAGCAATCAAAATTGAAGCTAAAATTAACATACGTTGTACCAGCTTATCGTAAGGTACACCTAAATTTATAGCTGTGTCTCGTCCTAAAGACATGACGTCTAATTGATTCATATGACGAGCACCGTAGATAAATGTTATTAAAATGATAACGCCTGCTAGCCAAACTAAATCTGAATTAACATTATTGAAACTTGCAAACATTTTACTTTGTAAGCCTAAAAACTCATTCGGATCTATTAATACTTGGAAGAACGTTGTAATACTTCCTAAGAACGTACCAACAATCATCCCAACAAGCAGTAAAAAATAAATCGGTCGCTTTCCTTCTTTAAACAATACTCGGTAAAAAATTAAAGCGAATAGAATCATCGCTCCAATTGCAAGCGTAAAATTATAGTAGATATTAATAACTAATATGGATGTAGAGCCAAAGAAGAAGTAGATGCATGTTTGAATTAACATATACAAAGCATCTAAACCCATGACACTTGGCGTTAAAATTCGATTATGTGTAATTGTTTGGAAAACTACTGTTGAATAGGCAATCGCTATACCCGTTAATGCCATTGCCACAACCTTTATGACACGGCGTGGAAAAGCATAGTGATAATTACCATTGAGTTCCCAAAATAAATATAGGACAACTGCTATAACAGCGAGACCTAGTAAAATGAACATTTTTGTACGATTACGCATATGCTCTCCCCCTAAACAACATGAATAGGAAGATGGCACTTCCAATTACACCAACAGTCATACTTATTGGTATTTCATAAGGGAAAATCAGTACTCGTCCTAAAATATCACAGAATAACAAGAATGACATACCAAGTAATGCTGTGTGCGGCAAGGTTTTTGCCAAATTATCACCTTTAAAAAGGGAAATAATGTTCGGAATAATCAAACCAAGAAATGGAATGATACCGACTGTTAACACCACTGTCGTGGAGATAAGAGCTACCAACACCAAGCCTAAATTGACTACAAATTTATAGGATAGACCAAGATTTTTTGCAAAATCCTCTCCCATCCCAGCTACTGTAAAACGATTTGCGTAAATGTAAGCTAAAATGAGTATTGGTACACTTACGTATAACAGTTCGTAACGGCCTTTCATGATTAATGAGAAATCTCCTTGTAACCATGCAGAAATGTTTTGGATAATATTCGCCTTATATGCAAAGAATGTTGTAACAGAGGACAAAATATTCCCAAACATTAAGCCAATAAGCGGTATAAAAATTGCATCTTTAAACTTAATTCGGTTTAATATTTGCATAAATAGTAATGTGCCGGCTAAAGCAAATATGAAAGCGAAGGAAATTTTTTGGAAATACGTAACGTTCGTAAAGAACATCATGGAAATCAATACACCCAACCGTGTGGCATCTAATGTACCAGCTGTTGTTGGTGAAACGAATTTATTCCTACTTAAGCTTTGCATAATTAAACCAGCAATACTCATACCTGCACCCGCTAGCAAGATTGCAACAAGTCTAGGTACACGACTAATTAAAAATAGTCTAGCTTCTTCTGATTGGAAGTCTAATAGGTCGCTAGGCTTAATATCTACTACTCCTATAAAGAGCGACACAATAGACAGCAAAACAGTTGCTGTTAAAAGATATCTTATTTTCATAGTAATCCCCGGTAGATTTCATTTTTGTGTGTAACTCACTTATTAGTGAAAATGATTATCATTACTCACGATTTCCATTATAAGCATGATTTTATTCTCAGTCAACCAGCAAATGAGAATTGTTCTCGTTTTATTAATGATTAACTAAAAAATATGCCAAATTAACGAAATATCAGCATTACCGTAAATTAATCAACAGAAATAATTCACTATTTCTACAATATTTTTATCCAAATAAAAAGGTAATTGAGAATAAAATCTATCCCTCAATTACCATTTCTATATTAGATAATTTTTTTAGTGCCTCTTAACCATGCAGAAATAATGAATATGATTAATACTAACCCAACATAGCCCATCACTGCATATAGTTTAGCTACTAGCGTTGTAAACCCTACAAGACTTGCTAGAAAACCGAGACCACCTATAAATATAACTGCAATCCTAAAGCTTGCTCTACTAGGCTCGAAAAACCTTACCATAAAGGAATATAGCATCCCTACTGCCGTATTATAAATCATTCCCAAAAGAGAAATAGTCATTAATACTCCAACAATCGGATGAATTTCATTCGCTAACGCTAGCATCGGAATGTCTAATCCAACAATGATATTCATCTTTGCTAAAAGGGAGAAATTCACAAGTAAGATTAAAGCACCTAACAAAATCCCACCAATTATACCACCCATGCCAGCTACCTTATGATTGCGTATGGATCCACACATAACAGTCAGTAAAGAGAAGCTAACCCCTACATTGAACGACATGTACAATAAAGCCGTTACCCACCAACTTTTCTCACTTATTTGAGCCTGTTGAGCAATAACAGCTTGCTCTGCAAAGGTAAAATCCATCGTTGCAATAGCATAGATAGCGATGATGGAGACAACGGTTAGTAGATAGGGGGTTGCTAGTGCAATGATATTAATGATGCTTTTCACATCCATCATGACAGTGGCTACTGTAAGCAAGATCATACAAATACTCCCTAGCCAAATAGGCAGTCCAAACATTTGCTGAAATGTTGCACCAGCGCCAGCAAACATGATGACAGCTACACCAAATAAAAAGAGTGATAGCACTAAATCCAAGACAAAGCCCATAGTATTCCCTGAAATTTGATAAATCAAATCCTTATGGGACGATGTGCGAAGCTTAGAGCTCACTTGAGCAACACACATTCCAACAATTGAGAAACCAACCATAGCTAACAATGCTCCATATATTCCTTTAAAGCCATAGCTTGTAAAATAAAGGACAATTTCCTGCCCTGATGCAAATCCTGCTCCAACGATAATCCCCACATAGGCACCACCGATTTGCAAGCTTTTTTTCAATCAGTTCTCTCCTCGTTTTCCTTATACTAAATGATCGACTAAGTACTCCCTTATTGATAGATTTCTTTGCTAATTGTTAATTTATCAATCACAGCCATATTAGGCTTATAACCAATACCTACCGACTGGGGTACCTCAATATAACCATCTTTAACTTTTACTTCAGGATCAATGATATCCTCGTACCAATAATGACTAGAACCTGCTGTATCGCCAGGTAAAATAAATTGACTAAGAGACGTTAAGGCAACATTATGTGCTCGTCCAATTCCAGCCTCTAACATACCACCACACCAAACTGGAATATGGTTTGCTTTACATAGGTCATGGATTCGTATTGCTTCCGTTAAACCACCTACTCGTCCAATCTTGATGTTTATGACACCACAGCTTCCAAGTTCAATTGCTCGTCTGGCATCCTCATATGATGTGATGCTTTCATCTAAGCAAATAGGCGTTTTTAACTTTTTCTGTAATGCTGCATGATCGACAATATCATCAGTAGCTAATGGTTGTTCGATCATTAATAAATTAAAATCATCAAGCTGCTGTAGTATTTCTATATCCTCTAATGTATAAGCAGAGTTTGCATCAACCATCAAGGGTAAATTTGGAAATTCCGCACGAATTGCCTGTACTATCTCTACATCCTCTCCAGGCTTTATCTTGATCTTCACCCTTTTGTAGCCTTCTTCAATATGACCTTTTATTAATGCAATTAACTGAGCAATAGAGGGTTGAATACCCACACTGACTCCTACTTCAATACGTAGTTTTTGACCACCTAACGCCTGTGCAAGTGATTGCTTTGTTTGCTGAGCATAGATATCCCATACAGCACCCTCAATTGAAGCTTTCGCCATGCAGTTTCGCCGAATAGGTGCAAATAATGAGGTTACCTCATCTGGATGCCCAATCTTTTTATGTAACAAGATGGGTATCAAAAAATCTTGTAGCATATGCCATGTTGTCTTTAATGTTTCTTCCGTATACCATGGTGCTACAAAAGCAACAGTTTCTCCCCACCCCGTCGTCCCTGATTCATCTTTTGCTTCTATCAGTAACATTTCCTTTTCATCAACTGTGCCAAAACTCGTAGTAAATGGTGCTTTCATAGGCATTTTTAAATGCCTTAATGTAATCTTTTCTAATCTCACATTGTTCACTCCTTATCATTATTATAAAGCTAATAAGGAGCGTCTGACTAACAGATAGCTATGAACATATTCTGGATGTTTCTTCATGCGTACGATGGCATAATCTTGGTTAAATAATGTTGTTAAGATTGTGCGAATTTTATAACGCCAGTCCTCTGCAAGTTTTGGACTTTCCACTTTCATTTTCTGTAGAGATTGAGGGATCGGTAAAAGATAGGCATCTTTATAAAAAGATTGATTTAACTGAAATGTATTTTCTACATCTAGAACTGGTAATCCGTCTACTGTTAATGTCCAAGGTACAATTTCCTGTGCTACTTCTTCTAATTCATCAAGGCTATCTGCCATTTGATCACGCTCGATCCACCATTCAACGACAAGTCTATCTGAAGGTAGTCCTTCATTAAAGTCATCTCGAAGTGGACCATAATAATCATTTTCATATTGATAACTAGTGGCGTTCAGTTTTAGAAATGCTAGATTCGCTAAACGCGCCTCTAATGGGTCAATTAACCAGCGGACAAGTTGAAAACCATGCTCTTTTGCATATTCTTGTTGGGCATGCTTCAATAATTCACCCACACCTTGTTCACGATATGCTTTTTCTACACCAATCATGTGCGAATGTAAGTACATTTCTCTATTCCGATAGCCAACGAAGCAATAGTTAAAGCCAATTAGCTTTTCTTCTAAATACGCTCCTAATACGATTCCCCCATTTTGTACAGCAGCTAGTAATTGATGGGAGGGGATTGCTTGACTGCCCCATATTTCAGCATTTAATTTTTGGATCTCTGCAATTTCTTTCGGTGTCGTTACTTTGTGAATTCGCACTTGCTCTAACATTACGCTGACGCCTCCTTTTTATGCCCTGACTCCAAAGCTAATAAAACTGCTCTTGTAAGTATCTCCACTCCCGTGACAAGTCTTGCTTGTTTAAATTTCATTTTCGGATGATGCAAGCCTGGTGTTAATCCACAACCCAAGCCCAGCATGGTTGTTTTTAAATGCGGCCGTTGTACAGCATAATGGTGAAAATCCTCTCCTCCAGGTGTATGAACAGGCTTTCTTAAATTTGATAATCCAGCAGCCTGTATAATTGCCTGCTCCATTAAATATTGAGCACTTGTATCAACTTCAGCAGCTACGATATTGGCCACCGTACGTAATTCAATTTGTACTTTATGCAACAATTTAGAGGAATCGATCACACGCTTTACGCCTTGTGCTAAATCGTCCATCACCTTGTTTTGTTGTGCACGAATATCAATCGTAAATGAGGCATTACCTGGGATAATATTGCCCGAATCTCCCCCAGCATGGAATTTCGTCATCTTTACAGATACAGGAACCATAGGATCTGTATGAATGGTTCGCAAATCTTCGATGATTGTTGCACCTACTTCAATGGCATTAATACCTAGGTGCGGTCTTGCAGCATGAGCATCCTCTCCGATAATTTCGCCTTCAAGTAAACGAGAGGCACCATGATATAAGGCTGCACAATAAGTGCCGTCCTCTAGCTCATGAACAGGTCTTACATGGACACCAAATAAATAATCTAAGTCATCAATAACACCTTCTTCTAATACAGATAACGCTCCAGTTCCTTTTTCTTCAGCAGGTTGGAAAATAACGCGGATTGTACCATTAATAGATTGCTGTAGTTCTTTTAAAAGTAATAGTGTACCAATGGCCATCGTCATATGACCGTCATGTCCACATGAATGATTCGCACGGAAATGACCATCTACTTCTTGCCATAAGGCATCTATGTCTGTTCTTAGTCCTACTTTGGGGTTACCTTTGCCTACATCAACATATAATCCTGTGGAATTTTTAAATCGTTTAGGGGAAAAGCCTTCCTGCGTTAATAGCTCCACTATATAATTGGTGGTTTCTACTTCATGCCAGCTGATTTCTGGATTTGCATGTAAATACGTAAAAATCTCCATTAATCTTGGCCTCAAATAATCTAACTCTTCCTTCATAGATTCCAACCCCTTAAATTTTCATATTATTAAAATTATTATAACGAAAATGATAATTTTCTACATAGAAACTTATACCCACATTCAACAAAATAACTACTTACGATAATATATTTCGCTCTCAGCCTCTTAGATAGACTTTTATTTAGATACAAAAAAAGATGCAAGTACAGTTTTTTTAATAACTGTACTTGCATCTTTCATTTAATTAATACCCTTCATCGCTTTTGAAATAATTGGTGAAAGCACCAATATAATAATCCCGACTACAATAGATAAGGTACCTAAGAAACCAAAGTATGTGAATTCGCTTACAACTTCATAGACCTTAACTAATTGCGCATTAATTGCTTGTGCTGCTGCACTTGTTAAAAACCATAAAGACATCGTTTGCGCTGCGAATGCCTGTGGTGCCAATTTCGTTGTGGCAGATAGACCAACTGGTGATAATAATAACTCACCAACAACCACTAAGAAGAATGACAATACTAACCATAAAGGACTCACTAATGTATCTCCACCAGACAGGTGTGCTGGAATCATCATCACTAAGAACGATAGACCCGCAAAGAACAATGCATATGAGAACTTACGTGGTGTTGTTGGCTGCTTGTCTCCCCATTTAAGCCATAGCATCGCAAATAATGGTGCCATTGTAATAACAAATAATGGGTTCAATGACTGGAACCAAGAAGATTGAAGCTGAATACCACCAAAACTTAGCTGTGTACGCTCATCTGCATAAGTCGCTAAAATAGTTGCTCCTTGTTCTTGAATAGCCCAGAACATTACAGCTGATAAAAATAAAGGAATATAAGCAAGTAGACGAGACTTTTCATCCTTTGTTGTTTTTTTACTGCGATACATATAAATAAAGAATGCAGTTGGAATTAATACACCTAGAGCTGTGATGATTAAACTAAATACATTCATTGTTAAAGTACCAGTTTTAATACCGATAGCACCCAAGATGATAATAAGTAAAGCTGCAACTCCGAATTGCGTAAAGACTTTTTTACGTTCTTCAGGCTTTAATGGGTTGTTTACTTGTAAGCCCGCTAAGCCTAAATATTTTTTCTCTGTTAATTTATAAACAATTAAACCAATAAACATACCTAGACCCGCTAAACCAAAACCAAGGTGGAAGCTATATTTTTGTCCAATTGTTCCGACAATAAAAGGTGCAATAAATGCTCCCATATTAATACCCATATAGAAAATAGAAAAACCTGCATCACGACGGCTATCTGTTTCAGCATAAATGTCCCCAACAATACTTGAAACGTTCGGTTTTAATAAACCAGTACCCATAACGATAAATGCCATGGAAGCAAATAACATGCTCACACCACCAGGCAATGCTAGCAGTAAATGACCAATCATAATTAACACGCCACCATAAAAAATGGTTTTTCGTGTTCCTAAAACTCGGTCGGCAATCCATCCACCTATAATTCCAGACATATAAACAAGTGAGCCGTAGATGGCCATAATAGAGTTTGCTGTTCCGCGGTCTAGACCTAAGCCCCCGTCATGTAATTCGTAATACATAAAGAAGATAAGAATTGCTCGCATACCATAGTACGAGAAACGTTCCCAAAATTCTGTGAAAAACAAAGTAAAGAGCCCTTTAGGGTGTCCAACAAAACCATTTTGAGGGACAGATTTTACAACTTCATCTTTACTAGACATACAATACCCTCTCCCAATAAAAAATTATTCTACAAAAACACAACTACCCTAATATAAGGATAAAAAAACTTTGTTTCATCATACTAAAGCGTTTTATACACTTTAGCAAGAGTTTTAAAAAATGTTGAAAATTTGTCATTTTTCTATAAATTCTGATTGATTATTAGATAAATTATTAAATCCTTTGATATATCTAAGTTTTCTCACACTTTATACCTAAAAGATTTTTAAATTTACAATGAATTATTCTAAAATATTTAAAATTCAGATTCCTTACTTTACTTGAAAATTAATACAATTTCTTGACTACATGTTTTACCTTTGTTCTAGATTCTACTATTCCCTCTAATCACAAAAAGCATGCCAAAAATCTTTTGGCATGCTTTGGGAAGTACATTTTTTAATTAATTACATAGTGCTGATACTTTGCGTAATCTGCTGCTTTTACTTCAAGAGACAATAATGTCCCACCCTCTTCATAGGCTGTATTAAAAACAGAGGCATTCTCATTTAAATAAGAAACAACGTTCCCATGATCATAAGGTATTAACATTTCACACGTTACGTAATGCGAGAAGATGTGTTGACGAATTAGCTGTACTAATTCTTCTAAACCAACCCCCTGCTTTGCTGAAATCCAAATATTATCTCCACTTACCACAGGATATGGAATATCTGCTATATCTGCTTTATTGTATACATAGATTGTAGGAATGTCCTCAACACCAACTGCTTTAAGTGTTTCGTTCGTTACATCCATCATAAATCCGTGCTCTGTATTCGAAACATCCACCACGTGGAGTAAAAGATCCGCATCTCGCGCCTCTTCCAAAGTGGAGCGAAATGCCTTCACTAAATGGTGAGGTAATTTACTAACAAAGCCTACAGTGTCTGTCAGTAAAAAGGTCTTCTTATCAGGTAGTTCAATCTGACGAACAGAAGTTTCAAGGGTAGCAAAAAGCATATCCTTCTCAAAGACTTGTTTGTGCTCTTCTTGTCCTATTTGTGTAAGCAGTTGATTCATAATCGTTGATTTCCCAGCATTTGTATAGCCTACAATCGATACAACCGGAAGAGCGTTTTTACGACGCTGTTTACGCTGCGTTTCTCTCTGTTCCTTAACGTGCTCTAGATCCTTTTTAATTTTAGCAATTTGATCTTCAATTTTTCGTCGATCCAATTCCAGCTTTGTCTCACCAGCACCACGGTTTTTAAAGCCTCCCCCAGTACCTCCACCCTGACGGCTTAAAGAGGCATGCAAACCCACTAAACGAGGTAGCATATATTGAAGCTGTGCTAATTCCACCTGCATTTGGGCTTCACGTGTTTTTGCGCGCCTTCCAAAAATATCTAAAATAAGCATTGTTCGATCAATGACCTTCGTTGCTAAATCACTCTCCAAATTACGGATTTGCGAAGGAGACAGTTCATCATTAAAAATAACGAGGTTTGCTTGTGCTTCTTCATAAAAATTTTTGATTTCTTCTATTTTACCTGTACCCACATAATGGGAAGGTGTCACACGTTCCAAATTTTGCGTGACAGTCCCAACCACTTCTACATGCAAGGCCTCAGCTAAATTTTGTAACTCTTCCATAGAATAGTCAAAGTGCTCATCATTTCGTAAATTCACGCCAACTAGTATGGCCTTTTCAATTAATACATCAACTTCCTTAATTCTATCCATTAGAAACCTCCCAGCAAAGCTTGGTGTCGCTACGACAAATTTTCTTCATCTTACCATAATATACCCTTTTTCGTATTTGAAGATCATCGTTAACTTTCCTAAAAAATGCGCCTCATGTAAAGGCGCATCTCAACTATTTTCTTTCTTCTTTTAGCAGGGCTTCTGAGCGTGTGAACTCTTCTTCAATTTCTTTATTTGGTTTATATGTCAGTATACTGACAACAACCGCAACAATTAAACAAACAATGAAGCCAGGAACAATTTCGTACAACGCACTTGATAAAGCATCTACTTTACCCCAAATAAACGCAGTTGCAGCCCCTGTTACCATTCCGCTAAGTGCTCCGTAGTTCGTTAACCTTCTCCAATATAAAGAAAGTAAAATAACAGGTCCGAAGGCTGCACCGAATCCTGCCCAAGCAAAGCCAACTAAGCTTAAGATAGAACTATCTGGATTCCACGCTAGAATTGCTGCAATAATTGCAACAACTAATACAGCCATACGCCCAACAAAAACGTAATGCTTATCGTCTGCTGTTTTATTAAATAATGCTTTATAAATATCCTCTACAAGTGCTGAAGAAGTTACGATTAATTGAGAAGAAATTGTACTCATAACAGCTGCTAAAATAGCCGCCAGCATAATACCTGCTATAAATGGATGGAATAAAATCTGACCAAGTACAATAAATACTGTTTCAGCGTCTTTTAGCTCACCAGCATTTTGCTGATAATAGGCTACACCCACCAAGGCAGTTCCAATAGCTCCAAATAAGCTTAACATCATCCAGCCAATACCAATGCGTCGAGCTTGCTTCGTTTCTTTAACGGAACTAATCGCCATAAAGCGGACGATAATATGAGGCTGTCCAAAATAGCCTAATCCCCAAGCAACTGAAGAAATGATCCCTGCTGCTGTCGCAGTGGCTGGTAATAAATTTAGAAGATCTGGATCAACAGATTTAATAGATGAAATGGTTTCACCTATACCACCTGTTACAAATAAACCAAATAGCGGTACCATAATAAGTGCTAAAAACATAATAAGACCTTGTAAGAAGTCTGTATAACTTACCGCTAAAAATCCGCCAAAAAGAGTGTATGCTACAACTACAGCTGACACAATTAATAAGCCTGTATGGTATTCATAACCAAATGAACTATCGAAAAACTTGCCCCCTGCTACCATTCCTGACGATACATAAAATGTAAAGAATATGAGGATGATGATACCTGAAGCAATTCTAATAAGCTTCGTATGATCACGTAATCGATTATCCAAATAACTTGGTATAGTAATGGAATCATTTGTAACCTGTGTATATACCCGTAAACGTGGTGCCACAAGTAGCCAGTTTAGGTAAGCTCCTATTGTTAATCCAATTGCAATCCAAGCCTCCACAAGACCTGATAAAAATATCGCACCTGGTAAGCCCATTAGGAGCCAGCCAGACATATCCGCAGCACCCGCACTTAGCGCAGTAACCGCTGGACCTAAGGAACGACCGCCAAGCATATAATCTGTTAAATTAGATGTTTTAACAAATGCATACCAGCCAATTGCTAGCATGGCGATCATATAAATAACAATCGCTAATAATTGATACATGTTATCCGACATATTTTCTCCTCCTTATTAATCCTTAGTATCACCAATTTAAAAAGAATTACTGTATTTAAGATACCACGAATATACAATTCCACCTATAAATACTCGGAATTTTTATTAAATTTATTCCGAATACCAAAGATGCCATTGTCTTTTATAAAATGTGTTAAACTAGTGCCATCTATAACACAATAAAGTAGGCGAAAATGTATGACATTTGAAGAAATGAAAGCTCTGCTCACTGAGCAAATTTTGCAACAAAAGCTTGTGACAGCTACAATCAGTCAACCACGTATGAAATCAAATGAAATAAAACGTATAAAATTAAAACCATTAATGTTAAAAAATCAGTACCATATACAAATTGAATACCAATATGAACGGATTTTAAAACATGAAAATATTCTATTGGCTCATTTACCTTCCAAGCTTGACGCGTTTTTTGAGGAGTATCGTCAAGCTCATATTGATTTCGTAGATGAAACGGTACAAGTACAATTATCAAAAAAGAACAAAGTCCTTTGGAAATCAGATAAAACAGCTTCACCTAAACAAGTCCATCTAAGCCATAATCGTAAAAAAAATTATTTACTATCTGATGATCAACCCTATCCATTTTTAATTCGACTGGGGGTACAAACAGAAGAAGGAAAGGTTAAGAAACAAAAGTATGATAAATTTAAACAGATTAACCGCTTCATTGAATTTATAGATGATGCCTTAACCTATTTACCTCAGGATCGACAGGTGAGGATTTTAGATTTTGGTTCAGGAAAATCCTACTTAACCTTTGCTTTGTATCATTATTTAAAAATTGAAAAAGGCTTAGACATTCGTGTTACTGGTTTAGATTTAAAAAAAGAGGTTATTGAAGAGTGCTCAAGAATAGCACAGGATCTAGGCTATGATCAGCTAGAATTTCTTGTAGGAGATATCAATGATTATAATGATGAAAGTGCTGTGGATATGGTGGTGACACTCCATGCATGTGATGTAGCGACAGATATGGCCTTGGCTCGTGCTGTGAAATGGGGAGCAAGTGTCATTCTAAGTGTGCCTTGCTGTCAGCATGAGTTAAATCGTCAACTAAATACACCTGCTCTCGATATTATGTTGCAACATGGACTTGTTCGAGAGCGATTTGCGGCACTTGCTACAGATGCTATTCGAGCTGAAATTTTATCGCTTGTTGGCTATGAGGCACAGCTTTTAGAGTTTATCGATATGGAGAATACACCTAAAAACATATTAATTCGAGCCTATCAAACAGGTAAAAAACCAAATGAAGAGCAACGTGCCAGCTATGATGCCTTCTTAAAATTATTGAATGCAACACCATTTTTAGCGAATGAGTTAAAAGAGTATTTATAACATACAGATGTACTTCAATCCAAATAAAAGGCGATCCAATGTTGATTGGACCGCCTTTTTTATTATAACTCTTGTCGTAAAGCTTGAATAACGTCGATTTTTGTTGCTTTACGTGCTGGGCGATAACCTGAAATCATCGCTACACCAACACTAATGGCTGCTGCAATAATGACTAGTTGCCATGGAATAAGAGAAAATGTTATATCATTTGTTGCAAAAGCTTCCTCCCCTGTTGCCGCCTTAAGAATTAATGGTAATGCTGCATTAGCCGCAAAGCTAATAGCATACGAGATGACAACCGCAATTAGCGTACCAAAAATACCGATAAATGTGCTTTCCATTAAAAATAACCGTTGTATAAGCTTCGGACTTGCCCCAATTGCCTTTAATACACCAATTTCACGTGTTCGCTCTGTCACAGCCATTGTCATTGTATTAAAAATACCAATGGAAGCAATCAACACAGCAATAGTACCAACAAAGATTAAGCCAATTTTTAAGACAAGGAAAAATACATTCATTTGATCTAGTTGCTCTGTTACTGAATATACGCTATAGCCCTTATCTTTTAACTTCTCTAAAATCGGCTTTACGTTTTCTAATGTATCCGCATAAATATTAAATTCAGAGTAAAACAGCTCATCCTCTGCCATGTTACTATCTGTAGATAAATTTTCAACCCATACTGCTTTTTGCTCTTTGTCCATATGAATAGCGTTATCAACCATCCAATCATAAGAAGGTTTCTCCATTACGCCAACAATTGTATAGCTCATTTTTTGCGTTTCATCATTTGTACCCGTGTGAGGAACTAAGGACAGATCTATGTTCTTTCCAATCAATGATTCTTTATAGCCCTCTTCACTACCATCATAATACGTACCCTCAGCTTCAGCCTTTTTACTTTTTTCCGCAATGACATCACGTTCTCTTTCATTCAATAATGTTTGAGCAAAATGATACCCTACAACAATTTCATTAGATTTCGTTGGATAACGCCCTTTTGCAAGCTTTCCATTTACCTGTTCAAAGTCCTGCATATCTGACAATATTAAATTAGAAGTAGTATCACGATCTTCAAAAAATGATTGTGCGGTAGCATTGACACTAATTGTTTCAAGCACCGTTTCTACATGTTCCATTTTTTAATTTCTTGTACTTGTTCTTCAGTTAATTGCTTATCGCCATATACTTGAATTTTTGTAACTGTTTCGTTTGAAAGAATTTCATTACGTAAAGATTCCTGTAAACCAAAACCAACGGATGCTAGCACGATTAAAAAGGCACAGCCCATCGTTGCAGCTAGTATCGTCATAAACACACGCAGCTTATTTTTCTTGATATGCTGTGTTACAAAATCTAATTGATCCTTAAATAACATGTTAAGCTTCCTCCTTTACAAGTTCTCCATCGTACATGCGGAAGCGTCTATGTGCGATAGTAGCTACTTCTTCATCGTGCGTGATAATGACAAAAGTTAGCCCTAATTCACGATTTAAACTTTGAATAAGCAATAAGATATCCTGCTCGGTTTCTGAATCGAGACTCCCTGTTGGCTCATCAGCAAGTAATATAGGAGGATTCGTAATAAGGGCTCGTGCAATGCTGACACGCTGTTGCTGTCCACCTGACAATTCATTGGGATAATGGTCTGCTACTTCTGTCAAACCAACCTTGTCCATTAATTTCTTCACTTTTTCTTTGCGCATAGCCTTACGCAAACCCTGTAGCTTTAAAGGTAATTCGATATTTTCAAAAGCAGTTAAACCAGGCATTAATTGAAAGTTTTGAAAAATAAAACCGAATTGACGTAAACGGAAGGCAGCACTTTCTGTTTCAGTTAGATGGGCTGTTTCCTTTCCATTTACTTTAATAGAGCCCTGTTCAGCCTTCATAAAACCAGCTAGAACTTGTAATAAAGTCGATTTTCCTGAGCCACTTTTACCTACAATGGCCACAATTTCTCCTTTATTGACCTCGAAGTTCACACCTTTCAATACCGGCACTTGCTTTTCCTTCCCTCGTTTTCCAATTAAAAATGTATGTTGTAAGTTTTCAACCTGAATCATTAGTTAATAAACGCTCCTTTCCTATTCATTTTCCATTGTAGTAAACAATTCTTAATAAAGAGGGAGGATAAAAATGAAGATATTCTTAAGAATAAGAAGGTACTCTTCTGGTTATCAAATGAATTTACAATACCTTTACAATTCGAATGCGCTATTTTTATTACCTTCTATTATCTTTCGTGTCTTAATCTGTACTAATAAGTCACCATTACAGAAGAATAGCCATTTATAACAAGGTTTTATCTGTACTCATAAAAATAAATACAGCTGGATTACCTTATATTTTGTGAACGAATTGTATATTACAGCAATGTAAATTTTCATGTCGATTAGTAAATTTTTATGTAGATAAATTAAAGATTTTGTTATGATAGTAAAGTTTAGAGGTCGATTAATTTATTTATATCCAGGAGGATTCGATTCACATGCTTAACTCAAAAAAACAAGACCCTTTCTTTATTGCATTGCATAAAATTGCTGAAAATATGAGAGAGGCTGTACATTACGCAAATGATTTTCGTATTAACAGTGTAGCTGACCTAAAAGAGATTAGCATTACAATGAAAAATTATGAAACTGCTGGTGATAAGCTTATTCATGAACTGATTGTCATGTTAAACAAATCATTCATGACACCTATTGAACGTGAGGATATTTTAGAGCTCGCCATTCGTATGGATGATGTTTTAGATGGAACAGAACACTGTATTGCACACTTTGAAATGTTTTCGCTCACTGAGATTGATGAATCTATGCGCATTTTCTTAGGGTTTATTTCAAAAAGTGCTGATGAAATAGTCAAAGCGACAGAAGAGTTAAAGAAAAAGAATCTAATTGGCATGCGTCCACACGCAATTCTTATTAAAGACTATGAACGTGAATGTGATGAGGTACAACGTACTTCTATTAAGAAGTTATTTTTAAATGAAAAAGATCCAATCCGCCTCATTAAATTTAAGGATATTTATGAACAACTTGAAGATATCGCTGATCATTGTCAAAACGTAGCAAATACTATGGAAACAATTATCATGCGTAACGCATAATTAGGAGATGGGCACTTTACAATGAACACAATCATTATATTAACCGTACTGGTCGTCATCTTTGCCCTAACATTTGACTTTATCAATGGCTTCCATGATACAGCAAATGCTATTGCAACTTCGGTTTCTACTAGAGCATTGCCGCCACGCACGGCAATCATTATGGCGGCAACTATGAACTTTATTGGTGCTATCACCTTTGTAGGGGTTGCAAAAGCTCTAACAAAAGATATTGTAGATCCTTTTGCATTAAATGCTTTTGAAGGAGACACAACTGGCTCAGTCGTTATTTTAGCTGCATTAATTTCAGCTATAATTTGGAATTTATTGACATGGTATTTCGGTATTCCGTCAAGTTCTTCACACACATTGATTGGGTCTATTGCCGGTGCTGCAATCGCATCCGCTGGTTTTAATGTGTTAAACTATGGCGGCTTTACTAAAATCATCATGGCTTTAGTGTTTTCACCTTTACTTGCTATTTGTGCAGGCTTTATTATGATGACTCTTTTTAAACTATGGTTTAAAAATTTAAATTTATATAGGACGAATAAAGGTTTCCGTACAATGCAAATTTTTACTGCTGCCATCCAATCGTTCACCCATGGTACAAATGATGCGCAAAAAGCGATGGGGATTATGACGATGGCGTTAATCGCTGGTGGCTTGCACACTGGAGATGAAATACCTTTCTGGGTGCGTGCTGCTGCAGCTACAGCAATGGGGCTAGGTACGTCAATTGGTGGTTATAAAATCATTAAAACGGTTGGTGGTAAGATTATGAAAATCCGCCCTGTTAATGGTGTTGCGGCAGATTTAGCATCTGCTACTGTTATTTTTGGCGCTACGCTAATCCACTTACCAGTTTCAACAACACATGTCATTTCTTCCTCCATTATGGGTGTCGGTTCAGCACAGCGTGTGCGTGGTGTAAACTGGGGTATGGCTCGAAAGATTGTTACTACTTGGGTGATTACAATGCCAATTTCTGCCGTTATGGCATCTGTTATTTATTTCATATTATCATTATTCTTTTAATAGTAAGACTCCTGTCCAAAAAGTGGATGGGAGTCTTTACTTTGTCACACGACAAAATGTGACACATCCTTTACACTAATTGAAAAGGGGGATGTATAAACAACTATGAAAACTTTTTCAGCTTTTATTACAGCACATGCGAAAGCAATCGTAGTCATATGGCTTATTATTTTTCTAGCAATGGCGTACTTTGCTTTACAGCTTCCAGGCAAACTTCAAGGTGATGGTTTCTTTGTCGAAGCAGATCATACCTATGTTACCAACGAGCTAGCAGAAAAATTTGATTTACCATCTAATACGATTTTGGTTGTCTTTGATCCAGCTGAAGATCAGAAAATTGAAGACACTTTAAAAAAATTAGATAGCATAAAAGAGATTCATTCTATTCAATCACCTTTAGAAGACTCCTCTTTACGGAAAGATGGTATTGCCTATGCTATGGTTCACATAAAGAACGATGTAGAAAACCTTCCTGACATTGTTGAGGAATTCCGTTCATTAATTGAAAAAGACGGAATTAGTATCACTGGAGGGCCTGTTATTTCTGCTGACATAAATACTGCTAGTCAAAAGGATTTGGCATCAGCTGAGGCCATTGGATTGCCAATTGCCATCGTGGTTCTCTTATTAGCGTTTGGTACAGTTGTTGCTTCTATTTTGCCAATCGTCATTGGTGTTGTGACAGTGGTTACCGCCTTTGGTATGATGACACTGCTCAGTGCTAATGTAAATCTATCTATTTTCGTCTTAAATATTGTTCCAATGCTTGGGCTGGCTTTAAGTATTGATTTTGCATTGCTGTTTATTAATCGTTACAGAGAAGAACGCACACATACTTCCATTGCTCAAGCCATTCAAACGGCTATTCAGACAGCAGGTCGTTCTATCATTTTCTCCGCAGTCTGTGTCATGATTGGCTTAGGTGCGATGATTGTCATTAATGTAGAAATTTTTCATAATATCGCCCTAGGAGGCACTATAGTCGTCCTGTTAGCCGTTCTTTCTGGCTTAACATTACTTCCTGCCACTATGATGCTATTAGGAGATAGACTTAATAAATGGCGCTTAATACGCGTTAAACCAGGTGGGGCTAATCGTTGGCGTGGCTTTGCAGGTTTTGTCATGAAACATCCAGTAGCTATAGTGATTTCAGCATTATTATTACTAGGCATCGGCATGATCCCTTTAAAGGATATCCAATTAACCATTCCACAGGTGGACTCCTTACCTACGAAATATGATGCTCGTGCAGCATACGATAAATTAGATGAAACGTTTGGACTAGGTGAATCTTCTACATTATATTTGTTGGCTGAACGAAAAGATGGCTGGGAGGATACTGAGGGTAGAGAGCTAATTTTTACTATTCAAGAAAAGCTATTAAAGGACCCATTAGTGACTAATGTTTCAACTATTTATACAGCTGCTAACATTCAAACACCAGAAGAGCTTTCTGCTTCTTTAGCTATTCCACAGGTTGCTGAACAATTAAAACCTGTTATTAATTCATTTTCAAAGGATACACAGCTATTTGTTCCAATTACAATTGATGCAGCAGGTTCTTCCTCTACAGCTCAAAAATTTGCCCGAACATGGATGGACAAAGACCTGGGCGTGGATTTTGCACTTGGTGGACCAGCTAAATTCAACCAAGAAATCTTTGATGAAATTGCTAATAAAATTGTTTTAGCTATAGCAATTATTATCGTTTCTACATTCTTTATTTTAATGTTGGCATTCCGTTCTATCTTAATTCCGTTAAAGGCAATAATCATGAACATTATTGGGCTTTCATCTGCATTCGGGATACTCGTTTATATTTTCCAATATGGTCATTTTGGTATTGAAGCAAGCTCCATCGTGCTAATCATTCCAGTTATTGTTTTTTGTCTTGTATTTGGCTTAAGTATGGACTACGAAGTCTTTTTAATTTCTCGTATCCAAGAGGAATATTTAAAGGGCTCCGATAATACGCGTGCAACAATTGATGGCTTAACATCCACTAGCCGAATAATTACATCT
Source organism: Lysinibacillus sp. JK80 (assembly GCF_027557635.1). Classification (NCBI taxonomy): domain Bacteria; kingdom Bacillati; phylum Bacillota; class Bacilli; order Caryophanales; family Bacillaceae; genus Lysinibacillus; species Lysinibacillus sp. JK80. The sequence goes on from NZ_CP058997.1 coordinate 4,223,796, forward strand.
GCAGCGCTTATCATGATTGTTATTACAGGTGCATTTGCCTTCACAGATGTAATGCCTGTAAAGCAAATTGGTGTGGGTATCGCTATTGCTGTTGCCATTGATGCAACAATTATTCGTCTTATGCTTGTGCCTAGTCTTATGAAGCTGTTTGGTGATTGGAACTGGTGGCTTCCTTTCTCAAAGAAAAGTAAATAACATAAAGAAAATCCGCCTCCCTTATAAAAGGAGGTGGATTTTTCAATTAAGCGTAGATGCTTTTATACCATTCTTTTGCAGCTTGTACTTCAGGCATTGTTAGTTGATGACCAAAATTAAACCATTTCGTCGTTACTTTGGCACCTGCAGCACTTAAAAGGGTTTCTAAATCCTCAGACTCCTGTGCTGTACACATCGGATCATTCGTACCAGCACCGATAAACACAGGTGTTGGAGAAAGTTGCGGTAATTCAATACCACGTCTTGGTACCATTGGGTGATGCAAAATAGCTCCTGCTAACGCATCATCGTAGTGGAATAATAAGCTTGCTGCAATATTAGCACCATTCGAATACCCTATTGCTACAATTCGTTGGCGATCAAAGCCATATTGCTGTGCTGACGTCTTTAAAAATTCATGAAGCTCCTTTGTACGAAAGATTAAATCCTCAATATCAAAGACACCTTCGGCTAATCGGCGGAAAAATCGTGGCATTCCATGCTCAAGTACATTTCCGCGAACACTTAAAATATTGGCTGTTTCATCTATTTCTTTTGCCAGCCCAATAAGACTTTCCTCATTACCACCTGTACCATGTAGCAATAATAATGTCGGCTTCGTTTCGTCTGTACCTTTATAAAAAATATGTTGCACTGACAGTCACCTCTCAATTATCTTGAATTCGAGATAATTGTAGCCTGTGGCAAAATTAAATTCAAGCTCTTTGACTTATTAATTTCACGATTTTCACGATTTGGCTGTTCTTCGTGATTTTTATAAAAATTAGTAATGGTATAAACTGAAAATAAACATGCCGCAATCACAACAACAATAACAATTCCCACTAATTTTTTTCCGTTCATCTATCATGATCCCCCGTATTTCTTATTTCTTTGTACGAAAGCCTTCTTCTAGTAAATATTCCTTTGCTGCCTCATACGTACCAAATGCCTCTTCCAGATTGTCTCCATGATACACGTTCCACGAACGTTGCTCAAAAGCTAGCTGTAACTGACTACCATCGCGACTATGCCAAATCTCTACAATTGGCTCCTGCTCTTCTACTTCTTCAGATAAATATTGGATTGCGTCTTCAATAATTTCACGAAGTTGTTGTTCATCGTAATCGCGGATATTTACTAATCCTTTATCATTAGCCTCATTCTCATAGCGTAATAAATCTCCTACAAAGACAAAGCCATTGCCGTTTGGATGTAATTTCTCAACTACAATCGTCTTTTCGTAAAGACTGTCCATGTAATGATAATTTAGGCGCTTTAAAGAAATTTCTTTTTTTGTTAGCTCAGAAAACGATTCAATAATCGCTTGTTTTTGTTCAAATGTTAGCATATAAAAAATGCTCCTTTTCTTTACAATCTATCTAACAGTATAACTCATTTTTTCCTATTATATCGTGTCGTTTGTAAATCATTTTTGCGCAAGAAAATAGGACAAGCTAATATTATAGCTTATCCTATTTAAACTTATGAGGTTTGATTAAATATTTTTTCACGTGTGAATTTTATCACCTGTGCAACATACAATTCCCGATAAGGAACAAATTGTGCAGTACCTACTGGTCTGACAATTCTCACACGTTGACCATCAGGGAAATATTCATACCCTTCAATATTAAGTGTCGTCGTTTCTCCCAAGAAGAAAGCCTCCGCCTCAATTAGCCTCGCTCTAACTACACCCGATACTTCTTCATACTGCAAAGCAAAGGAATCCCAATCATGCTTGAAAGGATATATGTAGACATGGCAAAATTCATTGTCGATCATATTTTCAGAAACGATACTACAAGATGTCATGCCCATTTTGACAACTTCATGGACATCAATATTAAGTCCCAATTCTTCTTTTACTTCTCGAATGCCTGACTCTACTGTCTCAATCGCTAAAAGATGTCCTGCTGCTGTAATATCGAGTAACCCTGGATAATCCTTTTTCTGTGAACTACGTACTTGAAAATAAATATAGTCTTCATTTACAAGCCAGCAATGAAAAGTCTCATGCCAAAGCCCCTTTTCATGCACTTCCGCTCTCGTAGCTGTCCCAATTTGATCATGCTGTTCATTAAATACCTTTACAATTTCTTGTTCCATTGTTTCGACTCCTATACTGACTTCGTCGCTTTTTTCTTAATTGCATTACGTTGATCATAAATATTGGATACGATAACCTTTAAGACTGCATAAAATGGTACAGCGATAATAATACCAATAAAACCTGCTATATTACCTGCCGCTAAAATAATTGTAATAACGGTAAGGGGGTGGATATCAAGTGATTTCCCCATGACATTAGGTGTAATAAAGTTGCTGTCTATTTGCTGAGCAACCAGCGTCACAACCGAAACCCACACCACTAAAATTGGATCTTGAATAACTGCCACAATCAGGGCTGGCGCAAAGGCAATCCAAGGCCCGATAAATGGAATCATATTCATAAAGAATGCAAAAATCACTAGTAATAACGAATAGTCTAATCCGATAATTAAATAGCCTACATACATTATTAGTGCTAATAAAAAACTAATTTGCAGTTGGCCCTGAATGTAGGTACGTAATACATCATCAATTTCACTTAACGTTTTCTTTACCCATTGCTGACGTTCACCACTGAAATATTTATAGATGGATGGAGCAAACTTCTCATGATCCTTCAGCATAAAAATAAAGAAGAACGGAATTAAAATGGCTAATAACGACACAGATACAATGGATTGTAAAAAGGACACAAAACCTTTACTCGCCACTACTGCAATATCTTGTACCGAATTCGCCATTTTTTCGATAACATCATTTAATTGCTCAGGGAAGTTATCCTTATTTTGCGTTACATAGTCTGTTAGTTGCTGGATGCTCGTACTAATACTCGTACTAATCATAGGGGCATTCTTCACTAATTTATTGACCTGCTCGGCAATCGGGTTACCAATAATCCAGCCAAAAATACCTACCATTGCTATTAGTCCGAACACAATCGTCAATATACTTCCCCATCGAGGAAATCTACGTTTTTCTAAAAATCTCTGAATTGGTTCCGTCACATAATAGAGAACACCACCAAGTAGTAAAGGCACAAAAATGGCTTTTAATATGATGACAAGCGGTGAAAAAATCCAATGAATTTCTATAAAATATTTAATGATTAATAGTGTAAGTAGTATCCCTACCCCTACTTGAAACCAAACTTTCCTTGTCACTTTCTTTCACTTCCTTTAATAGCAGTTACTGAAAATACTACTGATATATTAACCATTTCGCAAGTATCCTAGTATTTTTTTACAGAACTCCTCTGACAAACTAAAAAATTCGCTCACTTCCACAATAATAGTTATCGTGGAAGTGAAACGAATTTAAGGTCATCAATTATAGAGAAGAATCATCTATGGAATTTAAGAATGTCTCAATTTCTCCAATAACCGATTCAACACAGCCATCCTCAAATGGCGAGATTAAACCTGCCTCTTTTACAAGCTTTGTAAAGGACATAGAGCCACCTAAACCACAAAGATGAATATAGTCTTTCCAAGCCGCTTCAAATTCTTCACGTGAACGTTTCCAGAATTGGAAGGCACAAATTTGTGCTAACGTGTAATCAATGTAGTAGAACGGACTTGCATAGATGTGAGCCTGACGTTGCCAAATGCCCCCAGCCTCTAGGTAGCTGTTATGATCATAGTCACGGTGTGGTAAATACGTTTCCTCAATTTTTTTCCATGCAGCTTTACGTTCAGCAGGAGTCATTGTTGGATTTTCATAAATAACATGCTGGAACTCATCTACTGCCACACCATATGGTAAGAATAAAAGACCACTACTTAAATGTGTAAATTTATATTTCTCTGTATCACCTTCAAAGAACAGCTCCATCCAAGGCCAAGTAAAGAATTCCATACTCATCGAGTGAATTTCACAAGATTCGTAGGTAGGCCATAAATACTCAGGAATGCCAATGTTACGACTTGAATAAACTTGGAAAGCATGTCCAGCTTCATGTGTTAATACATCGATGTCACCTGAAGTACCGTTAAAATTTGAGAAAATGAATGGGGAATGATAGTTTTCAATAAACGTACAATAACCGCCACTTTCTTTCCCTTTCTTCGCTACAAGATCCATTAAGTCATGGTCAATCATGAAATTAAAGAACTCTCCTGTTTCAGGTGAAAGCTCCTCATACATTTTTTTACCGTTTGCTACAATCCACTCAGGATTCCCTTTTGGTGTAGCATTACCTGATAAGAAGTTAAGTGCTTCATCATAAAATTTAAAATCTTCAATGCCAATTCGCTTTGCCTGACGCTCGTAAAGCTTCGTTGCAACAGGCACAATTAAATCACGTACCTGATCACGGAATTTTTTAACCATATCAGCATTGTAATCAATCCGATTCATACGAATATAGCCTAGTTCAACATAGTTGTTATAGCCAAGTTTAATCGCAATTTCATGGCGTACCTTGACAAGTTCATCATATAAACGATCGAATTCATCTTCATGCTGTGCAAAGAAGCCAAAGCGAGCATCCGTTGCTGCCTTACGTGTTTCTCGATCCGTTGACTCTGCAAACGGACCAAGTTGAGCGAGTGTTAATGTTTCCCCATTAAAGTCAATTTGTGCAGATGCAACAAGCTTATTGTACTCAGAAACAAGTCTGTTTTCTTTTTGCATCAAATCAATAACTTCTGGTGAGAAGCCTTTAATTTGATAAGTTGCTAGATCAAATAATTGTTGTCCCCATTTTTCTTCTAATTGCTCACGAAATGGTGAATCAATTAGAGCTTTATAGTATTCCGTCGTTACTTCTTCTAGCTCAGGACCTACTTCATCGAAATAGTCACGTTCTGCTTGATAAAATTCATCGTTCGTATCGATTGAAGCACGAATATATACTAAATTAGCCATTGTCGCAAAGTCATTACTAATTGCATTGTGCTTTTCAATGATATTACTTTGCTCGTCCATCGATTGTGCTTGTTTAAATTGCTCAATGAGTGCTAACTGCTGCTCTTTCATTGATGCCACATTTGGACGGCTGTATTGATATTCTTTAAACGTTGTCATAAAAGTCCCCTCTTTCTGTCCTATACCCCGTAATATTTCTATTATATGCCAAATAGAATCTATTAAGAAACAATTATCTCTTTTCTGTTCCATGATTTTTTGAGAAAGAAGCAGTTCCTAAATATAATGGCGTTGTTGTTTTAATAGCCCACAATATATGTTTTTAATAACGCCGCTCTTTCTCTTATTCTTAATTTTGCTTCTACTGATTTTGGTGTTCTTGCTGATAGAACATCTACTTCAAAATCTAACGATTCAGCAAGATATTTTGCACGTTTCAAATGGAAGTCATTTGAAACGATGGTAATTTTCTTTGTCTCTTTTGGTAATAATTCTTTAGAGAATACTAAATTTTCATAAGTAGATGTAGATTGATCTTCTATGATAATTCTCGCGGCATCGATGCCATGCTGTTCCAAATAGTCTTGCATTACAGATGCCTCTGTACGATCTTCATCAGGTCCTTGTCCACCTGACACAATGACCTTAACATGGGGGTATTTTGTTAAGTATGGAACAGCCACCTCTAATCTACTTTTTAATGAAAGCGATGGTACACCACCTGGCCTTACTTTTGCTCCCAGTATAATCATATAATCAGCTGAACCATTGGCATTCGGTTCCATACCCTGATCAATTTCTTTTCCCAGCCAAATATAAAGAACGATTCCAATACCGATTAAAATAACACCAATTGTCATCAGCCACCTTCTCACAAATAATTCCTCCTTTACCTTTTATTAACGATGATAAAAAGAAAAGGATGCTTGTTAAGCAAGCACCCTGAAAGATATTATCTCAATATAAATCGTTTAATAGACTCCTGTAAGGCAGATATTTCATCAGTTAAATCATTGGAAGATTCGCTAACGAGTTGTATTGCGCGTTGTTGCTCATCTACAGATGCTGTTACCTCTTCAGACGCAGCAGCATTCTTTTCACTAATCATCGCAATGCTTTCAATCGATTGCATAATCGTATTCTTAGAGCTATTTAAATATTCTACGCTATCTGTTGTATCGCCTATAATGGCTATGATTTTTTCAACAGCTAATTTAATTTCTTTAAAGGATGATTCTGTTACCATGACAGAATCATTTTGTTGACTTACAATGATATGGGTTTTCTGCATTTCACCATTGACTAAGTTTGTTTCACTTTCAATGCCTTTTAGCGTCGTGCGTACTAGCTCAGTTGCTACAGAGGTTTGATCAGCAAGTTTACGTACCTCTTCCGCGACAACTGCGAATCCTTTACCATGTTCACCCGCTCTTGCTGCTTCAATAGAGGCATTAAGTGCAAGTAAATTCGTTTGATCTGAAATCTCCGTAATCGTCCCCACGATGCCTTCAATTTCACGTACCTTGACAATTAGACTACCAAATACAGACTGAATATTCTGAACGAGAGTTGAAGACTCCCGCGACTTATCCTTTAAGCTTTCTAAATTGACTAGGCCTTCTTCATTTGATTTTTTCATATGCTGTGAGGCATCTAACATTAATTCATTTTTATCATGCAATCCTTCTATTTGCTGCGCAAACTCGATAGCCGTTCGGTTTGTATCCTCTGCATCAGATGCTTGCTTGACTGCACCCTGGGATACTTCATTGATTGCTTTGACGATTTCATCACCATAGGCATTTGTCTCTTCAGCTACTGCGGTTAAATTTGCTGAAGTTGATTGTATTTCTACAATCGCTTCCTCCACATCTGAAATAAGTGTTTTAAGTTGTTGTACCATTTCATTAAAGCCATCATTTAACTGTCCTATTTCATCCGAGCGCTGTAAATGCTCAATTTCAACCGTTAAATTCCCTTTTGCTACTTCACGTACACGTTTAGATAATTTTTGAACTGGTAATGCCAGGTGTCTTGATACAAGAATGACAACGATTGTCCCAATAATTATGGCACCTACTAATGTCAAACCAATTACTAGCAATAAAGAATTCGCCTCTGCATTAAAATCCTGCATATATGTACCTGATGCAATAATCCATCCCCAATGTGGATCTTTCTCAGAATAAATAATTTTATCCGCTAAGACATCCTGACCTGGTAGTTCAAATTCATATTGTGTAAAACCACCACCATCAAGTGCCTTTTCAGTTACTTCTCGAATAAAGTAATTGCCACTGCTATCTTGGTCATTCCAAAGATTATCTCCTTCTCGTGTTGGATGTGTTGTTAATGTTCCCTTATCATCCAACACATAGATATAGCCATATTCCCCTAAATCACCCGGATAATTAATAGGCCGTTTTCCTTCGCTATCTTTCGGACCAAGAAATGCTTCTCTTACTCGTTCCTGTGCAACCTCTAAGGGTATGTCACCCTTTTCAACACTCTCGTTTGCGAGCTCGATTAATTGCAAAGCAGATTCAACACTATTGTAAAGTACCTGTTCTCCTATATCCTCCATCCCATTCTTAGCCTTACCATAACTAACTATACCAATTATTAAACTTGGAATAATTAGTAGTGCCAATGAAATAATAATCAATTTCCCCTGTATTGAACGTAAAAACTTCATACTTTAGCCCCCCCTATTTTCTTCGTTCAACAATATATTACTTTATATTATGTTATGGTTTGAAAGTTTTCACAATGGGTAAAGCACAAATTATTTTCTTATTTCCCTTAATATGGTTTGTTTTATGCTAATCTCCAGTTAAATTTTTAAATGCCAAAAATAAAAAGAACTATTTCTCCACAAGACATAAGCTTATAGAGAAATAGTTCTAAACTAATCATAATTTAAATGTATTAATCGTTTCTATAACCTCTTTCGATGTTTGATCTAATATTGTTACAACTTCATTTAATTCAGAAACCATCGTTACTTGTAAATCTGAGGCAGTTGCTACTTCCTTTGTTCCTAGGACACTATGCTTCGCAATAGCATTCATCTGTTCGGTAGTAGCTAATACTTCCTCAGAGCCTGCTGACATTTCTTCAATGACAGCAGAGTCATCTTGAATTTTATTATTCACCTCAAGGACAGATTGCAATATTTTCTCTAGACTTTCACCTATGTGTTGCACTGCTTTATTGCCTGCCTGTACATCTATGGTACTACTAGCCATCTCTTGTAACGCTCGATCAGTAATTTTCTTAAAGCTTTCTAAATGCATGTGTATTTCGTCAGCAGATGCTTTAGACATCTCTGCAAGTTTACGAACTTCATCTGCCACGACCGCAAATCCTTTACCAGCTTCTCCTGCTCTAGCTGCTTCTATTGCAGCGTTTAAAGCTAGTAGGTTGGTTTGATCCGCAATATTCGTAATGATGGTCACCATCTCTTCAATTGATCGGAACTTATCACCCATTTCCTCGACATGATTAGCCGTACGTAAAACAGAAGATTCTACGTTTTGAATTTGAGATACAACTTCTTGAGAATGACTAACACTTGTTTCCACAAGTCCCGTCATTGCTGATGATGACTCTGCAATTTCTGAAGTTGTATCAGCCAGTCGTTGAATACCAATCGACATCTCATTCATAGTTAATACAACCTCTTGATTATTTTGCTGCTGTTGCTCACTACCAGCAGCAATTTCAATAATTCGATCTGCAATTTGAGCGTTTGATTCTTCCACATGCTGAGAAGTCTCATCAATTTTTTGAACAACATTTTGTAAAGTAAATGTGCGTTGTTGAATCGTATGGAAAGTTTCTTTTAATTTTTGTAGTGATTCTCTGAAGGATTGTGCAAATATTGTAATTTCATTTGCTCCTTTTAGCTGGATTTTCTCCACTGCTATCGTTGCCTTAGCAATATCACTTGAGCAAAACTTTGTGCTGCATCACCTAAATGTGCAAGGGGTTTTAACGCTCCATTAATATAACGATATAGGATGAACATAACAATACCTGTTAAAGCTAATATGACAATAATTAATGCAGGTAAAATAGCCGTTAATACGGCATTCGCAACATTGCTTACCTCTGTTGCTTCTATATCGACCCCAACAAAGGCAACAGTATTCCCTGCCTCATCCTTTAATGGAACAGTACCAGATAAATAATCTCCAAAATCACTATGTAAAATAGCGGAATAATAACTTCCTGTATTCTTTACCTTTTCAATATCCTTGTAGTATGTGGTGGAGGACTCATCTCCTATAGCTCCAGCATTTTCTTGATCATCTGCTGGCATACCGTCCACTAAAAAACGTACCTTTTTATCTTCCTGTGGTACTGCGAAAGTATAGGCATAGAGAACACCATTTATTTCACGTAATTCGTTGAGCTCTTCTCGAAGTCGCCAATATAACTCAGATTCTTTTGGTTCCTTTGAGAGTTGTTCATATTCAGCAGCATTTAGATGTTTTGCAATATTCTCAGCAACTGCAACTGCCTGTGTTCCCATGGTTTTATTAACAGATGATTTTGCTGTGTAGATAGTTGTTATAACGAAAAAAGATAACAAAGCCACTAACATTACCAATGACATTAACACTATTTTATTGCTTAATTTGCCTGTCGCTCGCATACTTTCCTCCTTTAATATACTGATATACTAATATCTTAATAGTTCCTATTGTACTATTTTTTCAACTATTTCGACAATAAATCTATGATATTAAGCATATCCAAATAATTAATGCAATTAAAGTGGCGAACAGTGTCGGAATGGTAAGAATAACACCGATTTTAAAATATTGTCCCCAGCTAATTTTAATGCCTTTCTGGGCTAATATATGAAGCCATAGCAATGTTGCCAGTGAACCAATCGGTGTCATTTTTGGACCTAAATTCGTACCAATTATATTTGCATAAATCAGTCCTTCTTTCATCATGCCCGATGCACTTGTTTCTGAAATCGCCAAAGCATCTATCATAACAGTAGGTAAATTGTTCATGACAGCAGACAAAATGGCAGCGACAAATCCCATTGTCATCGTTGCTACTACGAAGCCCTGTTGTATAGCTAGTTCAAATAAATTTGCTAACATTCCTGTCATCCCTACATTTTTTAACCCATAGACAACCACATACATGCCAATTGAGAAGAACACAATATTCCATGGCGCTCCTTTTACAACTCTTTTTGTATCTACCACAGAGCTACGCTGTGCTAGCCATAAGAATATTGCAGCGACCCCACATAAAATAAAAGATACAGGGATGTGTAAAACCTCACCAGCTACGAAGCCCACTAATAGAATCCCAATTACATACCAAGCGATCGAAAATAATTTGGGATCTCGGATTGCCTGACTTGGTTGCTCAACTGCCTCAAGAGAATAATGTTGTGGTATGGAACGGCGAAAAACAATGTAAAGTACTACTATACTTGCCACTAACGAAAAGAAATTCGGTACAAGCATATGAACTGCATAATCTATAAAGCCTATATCGAAAAAGTCAGCTGATACGATATTCGTTAAATTGCTAATAACGAACGGTAACGAGGTTGTATCTGCTATAAATCCACTTGCAATAATAAATGGAAAGATCATTTTTTCACTCAAGTTCAGTTTTCTCACCATCGCTAAAACGATTGGCGTTAGAATTAAAGCACCCCCATCGTTCGCAAACAAAGCCGATACAACAGCTCCAAGGCAACTAATATAAACAAATAAGCGAATTCCACTTCCCTTTGCAAGTCGTGCCATATGTAGAGCCGCCCATTCGAAAAAGCCAATTTCATCTAAGATGAGTGAAATTAAAATAATACCAATAAATGATAGCGTTGCATTCCAAACAATCCCCGTTACCTCTAACACATCATGCCAGGTTACTACACCTATTAATAGCGCAATAGCTGCTCCTATACAGGCTGACCAGCCAATTGATAGTTTTCGTGGTTGCACTATGACAAAAAATAATGTGACTAAAAATAAAATAATGGCTAAAGCAGTCTGCATCGTTTTCCTCCCTAATTAAAAACCAGTAGCTTAAATGCTACTGGTTTACTCATTTCGTTAATATTTATTCGCCTAAATCTGCATTGTGGAAAACATTTTGTACATCTTCTAAATCTTCTAATGCATCAATTAGTTTTTCAAACTTCGCTACATCGTCGCCAGTTAAAGTCACTTCTGTTTGAGGCAACATAGAAAGCTCTGCTACTGTAAATTCTTCTACGCCCGCAGCCTTTAATGCTTCTTGTGTCGCAAAGAATTGGTCTGGCTCTGCATAAATAATTACCGCTTCTTCCTCTTCTAGAATATCGCGAGCATCAATATCAGCTTCCATTAAAATCTCTAGTACTTCATCAGCAGTTTTACCTTCTAAGCCAATAACTGCTGTTGAATCGAACATATAAGCTACAGATCCACTGACACCCATATTGCCGTTATTTTTACCAAATGCTGCACGTACATCTGATGCTGTACGATTTACATTGTTTGTTAAAGCATCCACGATAATCATTGTGCCGGCTGGTCCAAAGCCTTCATAACGTAATTCATCAAAGCTTTCATCACCGCCACCTTTTGCTTTATCAATGGCTTTTTCTATAATATGTTTTGGAACACTGTATGTTTTTGCGCGTTCAAGCACTACTTTAAGTGCACGGTTTGACTCTGGATCTGGTTCGCCTGATTTAGCTGCCACATAAATTTCTCGCCCAAATTTTGCATTAATACGGCTTGTGCTTTGATCTTTAGACGCTTTCTTTTCTTTAATATTGTTCCACTTACGACCCATTGTTTCCACTCTCTTTCAAAAGATAAATTTATAAAAATAATAGATACACAGTTGTATATCTGTAAATGGTAATTAAATACTTATCGTATCTTTACTCTGCAAATAATAACACAATGATGCTTACAAAGCTAGATATACCAATGTTTAAGGTAGCATTTTTCTAAAAAAATGGCTGTTAAAATTTACGATTTTAGCGCCATCTTATAACAGCTCTTGTTTAATTTTTGCTAGCAATGCCCGACAGCCTTCTTGCACCAATTCATAGGTTTCCTGAAAATCACCTGTATAATAAGGATCCGGGACATCCTTACGATGCGCTGTTAAATCTAAAAATCGAAAAATCTTTGGTGAGTTTGGATGGCCTAGTATTGTACGGATATTACGAATATTGCTTTCATCCATTCCAATAATATAAGCAAACTTTTCAAAATCAGACTTTTGTAATTGTCGACCTTGCATATCTATTGTAGAAATACCATATTCCCTAAGCTTATCTTGTGTACCTCTATGTGGAGGTTCGCCAATATGCCATGAGCTAGTAGCAGCGGAATCCACTTCAATTTTATCTTCTAAATGTTCTTTTTTCACCATGTCGCGCATGACCGCCTCAGCCATGGGTGAGCGACAGATATTACCTAAACATACGAAAAGTACTCGAATCATTTTATTTTCCTCCTACAACAAAGCACTCAAAATCAATTTGATTCTGAGTGCCGTTTGCTTTTATTTTACGGGAATACGTTTCTGTAGTTCTTCTGTTAGAGCAACTAATTCATGCTCAAGGTGTTGAGTAAACTGCTCACGACCTTCTTTACCCTTGCCTGTTACATAAAAAGGCTCACCATAAATTAAATAGCCTTTGCCTCGCTTCATTACATCACCCACATTACGTGCACCAACATAAGCAGCTGGAACAATTTGCGCCTTTGCCAACTGTGCAATGGTAATAGCCCCTTGTTTTAAATCTGTTCCTTCTGCACTACGTGTCCCAGAGGGGAAAATCCCTACAATTTTACCTTCCTTCAATAACTGCGAAGGAATTTTAATCACGCTTGGTCCAGGATTATCACGGTCTACCGGAAAAGCATTTAAATGCTTAACAAGCCAGCCAAGCCCTTTCATTTCAAATAATTGCTTCTTCGCCATAAAGTGAATTTCACGAGGGTACATGGCTACACCAAGGTTTAAAATATCCACATAGCCAGTATGTGTACAAGCTATAATAAACCCACCCTCTTTCGGCAAGTTTTCTTCTCCGTATACACGAGCCTTTGAACCCATTAATTTTAATATTACTTTGACAACATTTGCTGCTAGTTTATACACTGTTACATTCCTACCTTATTCAATAGTTATTTCCATTGTAATCGAAAAGACCAGTATACTGCAATTGCAGGTGACCAACTTAAACCTTCCCTACTAATAGATCCACATCAATCGTGATTTCATTTAGTTCAACGGCTGTTTGTACTGCTTTATGCCAACCCATTGGTGTCATCTCTAATAGCGCGGGTAATAGCTCTTCTGAAAGCGGTAAAGTATAAGTTACACGTTCTACGTTTACCTCACGAAAACTATCTTGAAAACGAGCTACAATTTGTTCATTAGAGTAAGTTTCCCTGTTTGAATCTGCATATAATTGAGCTCGCAGTTCCCGCAAATAACCACTTTGTGGTACAACCTTCACAAGATAGCCATTCGGTGTAAGAAGTCGTTTAAACTCCTCATAATTTGCTGGTGATAGTATATTTAAAATGGCATCGAAACTCGCTTGAGCAAATGGGCTTTTAGCTAAATCCCCTACACACCAAATTTGTTGAGGATAATGACGTGCTGCAGCCAAAATGCCCTCCTTCGCTATGTCAATTCCAACGCCAATACCATGATCTCTATCATTCATAATGCGAGCTAAATGTGAGCCCTCTCCACAACCAGTATCGAGCACCGTTTTTGCAGAACTTATAAGCTCACCGATTCGGGCTTCTACAGCATCATAAATCCCACTATCAATAACAGCCTTGCGGGATTCAAAAAGGCTCTTACTATATTTAGAAGCGGCGTTATGTGTCAGCATATTGACATAGCCTTGTTTCGCAATATCAAAGGAATGGTTAGAAGTACAAACCAATCTCCCCTGCTCATAGACATGCATTGATTGCTGACAGATTGGACAAGCAAAAAGGGTGATATGTTGATCCATTAATGCCGCCCCGATAGCACGTTTCGATAATGCGCCCATTTCTATGCCTCCTTTTTGTCGTTCGGTGATACAAGAGCATAACGCTCCCATTTACGACTTTTCCATCTAAAGTATACGATAATTGCCCGCACCCATTCATCTGCTGAAATGGCTAGCCAAATTCCGACCAAGCCCCAATCCAATACAAAGACAAATAAATAGCCAAGCGGCAGGCTCATGCAAACCATTGATAGAAAACCAATTTTCACAGGGAATCTAGCATCCCCAGAAGCGCGTAAAGAGTTAATGACAACGATATTCATTGTGCGACCAGTCTCTAGCAAAATACTTAATGCTAACACGGATGCCCCAATCTTAATGACTTCTGGATTATCAGTAAATACCTGCATAAGTGGCTTACGGAATAGCGTAACGACTGCGACCATAATAATCGTAAAAGCAAATGCTGCACGAACACTTTTCCATAGCTGATGATACGCCTCATCTTTTTCTCCTGCACCTACATGACGACCAATAATAATGGCTGTTCCTGTACCAATGGCAATTGCAAATAAATACGTAAACATCGAAATATTCATAGCATATTGTCGTGCTGCTAGTGTTTCTGCTCCTAAGTAAGTCGCATAATATAAAAAGATGATTTGGCAAAATTGATAAAGTACCTGTTCAAACGCAGATGGTAAACCAATGTTTAGTATTTTTCTCACATATTCCTTTGAATACTCAAAATAATATTGTAACTTTACGCGCACTTCCATTACCTGATACAGCAACCAGAAAAATACTAGGACAGCTAATCCGCGACTAATGACAGAGGAAATAGCCGCTCCTTTCACACCAAGCTCTGGTAAACCTAAATTCCCAAAAATAAGACCGTAGTTTAGCACAACATGTAAGACGTTCATGCCAAGCGAAACGTACATAGTTTGTTTTGTCCAACCATGTACACGAATAATTGCAGCGAGTGCATTAATAATAGCCTGTAGGAAAATAAAACTCCCAATGATGGCTAAGTAACTTTGTGCATAGTGGAGTACTTCTCCCTGCAAGTTCATCATTGTCATTAAATGTCTCGCAAAGAAGAAAAATAAAATACTCATTAAAAGCCCAACGACCAAATTCATCGTGACCGCTAACGCCGAGATCTTGGCCGCTTCAAAAAAGCGTTTGGAGCCTAAATACTGAGAAACAACAATAGATGCACCATTGCCCACTACCTCCAGAATCAAGATGGCAATATGGATATATTGATTGGCTGCACCTACTCCTGATACAGCATTATCTGATAAAGCACTGAGCATAAAAGTATCGGCTAGTCCCATCAACATAAATAGAAAAACTTCTAAGAAGATTGGCCATGTTAAATGGAATAGACTTAACTTATTTGTCTCTTTAATTGTGTCTGCCAATACTTTCACTTCTCCTATTTTTTCTTAAAAATCTATTGTATCTTATCACAAATATTCAGACTGTAAAG
Source organism: Lysinibacillus sp. JK80 (assembly GCF_027557635.1). Lineage (NCBI taxonomy): Bacteria > Bacillati > Bacillota > Bacilli > Caryophanales > Bacillaceae > Lysinibacillus > Lysinibacillus sp. JK80. The sequence goes on from NZ_CP058997.1 coordinate 4,239,407, forward strand.
AGATTTATAGGAAGACAGCGCTTCCACATAAAAAATCCCTTTCACATCGTGTGAAAGGGCTCATTTTTAAATTAAGCAATAAGATTGTAATTGCTCTCGTTTTTCAATTGTTAGGCCAAATTCCTGCTCTAAAAACCCAGTCTTAGAACCATAGCGACGATCCATCGCATCCAATGCTGCTTGTAAATAGTCTTCACGGGCAGACATTAATGCATAAAATTGCTGTAGTTCTTGCTCATTATACTGATGCTGAATAGCCTGAGCCATTCGTTCTACCATTGGACGTAAATGTATATTAGTATCTAAATAATCCTCCATGATAGTCTCCTCAGGTACATCTAAAGCTAGTAAAATAAGTGCTCCTCCAATACCCGTTCGGTCCTTACCAACTGCGCAATGATGTACAAGACCTAGATTATTAGGATTTTGAATCGTTTGCATTAACTCTTTAAATGAAAGATTGTTAAAAGGCATTTGTGCATAAAAATCCCGAAACATCTCAGGGCTTACCACTTTATAGAAATCTCTACCACCAGCATTGGTCGGCATTTCAAAAGCATGATTACCCTTTGCTGGGATTTGTATATATTGAGCATGCGAGAACACTGGGTTAGGATTATGATACGCCTCATTGTTATCGCGATAATCAAAAATGGTTTTAATCCCTAACGTTTCAAATAGCTCTTTATCCGACAGTGTCATTTTTCCAAGGGCAGCTGAGCGGTAAAATAAACCGTTCTTTACCCTACGCCCATCTTTTGTTTTATATCCACCCATGTCTCGGAAATTATAGACTGCTTCAAATGGAATTACCTTTGTCTCTAATTGCTCCAATCACTACACCTCCTAAGATTATCAAGCATACTTACTTTTATTTTAAAGAACAAACTACATTAATTCCAATTTTCACGCTAGGTAATAAATTAAACCACATAAAAAATGCTAGCTGAATGGCTGACAGCTAGCATGGAAACATTTCTTATTTAAATAACTCTGGGTACACAGCCTTCGCTACTAATTCTACAGCTTCACCAATACGCGGACCAGGTCGATTAGAGATATCTGTATCAATGGACAATACCGCTTTGTTTTGAATAGCTTTCACAGTATTCCAACCATCTCGTCCAAGAATTTCTCCTATTGGATCTTCTGTATAGTTTACTGTTGTTAAAATAACATCTGGATTTTTCGCAATAACATCTTCCTCATTCACTTTTGCCCAGCTATTCAAGTCAGAAAAAACATTATTAACATTAGCTGCATCTAATATTTCTTGCTGGAAAGTGCTAGAGCCTGCTGTATATATGTCTGGCTTAGGGCTAACCTCTAAATAAACATTTTTCGGCGTTTTTACATCCTTCACCTTCGTTTGTACTTCAGCAATTTTCGCTTTAATCTCTTCGTTTAATTTATTTCCTTTATCAGCAACATCCATCACAGCAGCAATTTGTTCGATATCTCCATAAACATCGTCGAAAGTAGTAGCAGATTGAATAACAAACACTTTAATTCCTGCGTCCTCAAGCGGCTTTAGTGCATCCTTATCACCGATTGTATAAGCAATGACAACATCTGGCTTTAACGCTAAAATTCTTTCACTGTTAAAGTTCATAGTATCCGAGACACGTTCAATTTTTTGTGCTTCCTCTGGGTAAGTATCGTACTCAGTTGCTCCTACAATTTTATTGCCAACACCTAAAGCAAACAAAATTTCAGTATTACTTGGTTGTAAAGATACAACTGTTTTTGGTACTTCATTAAACTCTATTTCCACTCCACGGTCATCTGTCACTTTATAGCTTGTTTTCTCTGCTTGTTGTGTATCTTGCGAAGCATCTTTATTTTTTGTATCTTCAGCAGTGCCACAGCCTGCTAATACCAGTGCAAGTAAGAGCACTGGTAGCCATTGGAAATTAAATACTTTTTTCATTGTTATTCTCCTTTTTCTTTTTCATTGGGTAGGATTTACTAATAAACCGTATTTCCGCTATTCCAGCTTGCTGATTCATAAAAACAGCCATGACAAAACATACATTAGCTAATAAACCAAGGTAATCGAAAAGAATAGCAGGAACCTCTCGTTCTTCTGATACTTTGTGTAAAGTACGATATGATTTTTTTGCCTCACTGCGACAAAGATGTAAGGCTGAAGCTGCCTCTGTTCCTTGAGGTAAAACAAAACTTTGAATCTCTTCCTTCACATGGCGAACGTAAAAATCATAACGTTCACTTAACCAAGATAAATCCTCTTCAGTTACTGCTAATTTCCCACGAACTGAGCCATTCACATGATAAGCCATAGGTAACATAAGCAATAAATCCTCAGCAACAACTTGAACATCCTCTTTTTTTACCGCAGCTAATGCAACTCCTAGATGTGTTGTCAGGCTATCTGTTCGAATTTCAAAATCGACCGTTGAAGCTTTCTCACGCATAAATGGATAACAAGAATAACGGGCATCTTTTTTCACTTGCTTCCCCCCTATTTTCTATAATGAAAAATTCTTATTTGAAAGGCATAAAAAAGTCGCTCCTTTTTGCAAAGGAACGACAAAAATAACATAATGAGCCATCAAACTGGACAAAGCCTATGTATTTGCCGTATATCCTCCTAGCTTCCGAGAAGTTTTTATACGTTCAAATAAAGGTCGGTCTCCTGGCTTGTACAGTTCGTCACATGAAACGAATGTGTTATAAAGGACCTTCCCATCTTCTTTGAGACAGTGGTAAATCTTTATAATGGCTGCACTTACAGTTGCGGAAACAGCTCCGGTTTTTCACCGGATTCCCGATTATGCTAATTAGCACCTTTATTCTGCAAGAATATTTCATTTGTAAAGCAGTTTATCATATATGCTTCAGAAAAAATAGCTGTGCTCAGTTTTAAAATATAGCATTATTTCTACTTGAAGAGAAAACCCTAACAAATTTTTACATTATTAAGGAATTTACTATAATAGTGTTTCAATTGCTTTTTCAATATCGAGCTGTGAATCTGTTGGTTCAAAGCGTGCGACGGTCTTACCATTAGCATCTACTAGAAATTTTGTAAAGTTCCAGCGAATATTACGACCATCTAAAAAGCTTGGGGCAAGTTGAACAATTGCTTCTGCCAACATTTTCTCCTGCATACTTGCCTTCCCAAACTCTCGGTAATCCACTTCATGCTTTAAATAATTAAAGAGTGGATGGGTAGCCTCTCCATTTACCTGTACAAGCTCAAAAATCGGGAATGTGACCCCATAGTTTACCTTGCATAGATGCTTAGTTTCCTCCCCATCTTCAGGATTTTGATGGCCAAATTGATCACAAGGAAATCCAAGAACTACAAAATTCTCTTTTCCATATTTATCATACATTTTCTGTAAGTCTTCAAATTGATATGTAAATCGGCATTGGTTTGCCGTGTTAACAATTAACATTGTTTTTCCACGATATGTTTCCATTGATAAAATTTCGCCATTAGGCTTCCGAACTAGATAATTATAAATGCTCATGTATAATCCCCTTTTTTCATTCATTATAGTTGACTATTCTATCGTTCATCAAAGAATTTGCACAAAAAAACACCACCTCGCTACTTTGAACGGATGGCTGACTTATACTTCTTTTTATATTTAGCATCTTGTTCTTCATTAATTAAACGATGGGCAATATCTAATAATTTCGAGTCATTTGTTTGATCATATAACTTTTTAAATGACATAATAATATCCTGACGAATAAGAGATGGCTGTTTTTCATCTATACATGTTTGAAATCTTTTAGCTAGATACGATACAACCAAATCTCTTTGTACTGGGCCCGCCTGTCCAATTTTCCAAATTGCTTGTAATGCATGCCTTGCCGTAGCAGATTGTTCATCGTAAGTCACAGCCCAAATCTTTAAAAAATCCTCCAAGACCCTTTCTTCTGGATCACTTTTTGCAGCTAAAGCGCATAAAATTTGTGCAGCACGTGCACGAGAATAACCATTATTGTATGTAAGTGCTTTTATTAGCTGTTCCCAAACTGCATATGTCCAATCTACGGGTTCCTGCATAATTTTCATTAATTCCTCGTAAGATTCATATTGAATATCGCGATCATGCTCTGTTAGATTACTAAAAAGTTGCAAAATCTCTTTTTCCATAATTCATCCCTACCTTTATTGTTTCAGAACGTAATAAAATTTGATTTATGGTACACTTAACTTAATTTTTTTCGCAAAGAAGGTGAGTTTATGAATAGATTTAATGCTAGGAAATTGATTTTTCGGTTGATTGTGATAATATCACTACTTCTAGCTGCCTATTTTGTTATCCCAGTGTCCATGCCTTTAATACTTGCTGGGATTAGTGCATTTTTCTTAGAACCAATTGTCATGTTCTTTAAACGGAAATGGAAAATGTCACGGAAAATAGCAGTTGCTTTTATTTACATAGTGAGTGTTATTGTTATATCTATTATTTGTTATCTTTCTATTACACAAATAATGACACAAATAATTTTACTATCTAAGCAAGCTCCCTATTATATTTCCAAGCTATCAGATATGTGGCTTCATATGCAAGAAAATATTTCTAAATACACAGAAGACTTTCCACCTGAAGTAAGTGCTTCGCTTCAAAAAACCACTATGGATTTCATAAAGAAAGTCGAAGAATCCTTTTTAAGCTTCTTTAATTATAGCAAAGTTTCTGCCTTCTTTTCAGAGATACCCAGCCTATTTATCAGTCTTCTCGTTTATATGATTGCGCTATTCCTATTTATGCTTGATTTGCCTAAGTTAAAGCAAATCACTTATAAATATTTAAAGCCCAATACAGCAAAGAAGATAAAAATTATTTTAAATCGCTTAAAAGATGCAACATTTGGCTATATGAAGGCTCACTTATTTGTAAGCTTTATTATTGGAGGCGTCACACTCATTGGACTGCTATTAATCCAACCGAAATATGCAGTAACAATGACGATTATTATCTGGTTAATAGATATTGTACCATTCCTAGGCTCTATCATTATTCTAGCGCCATGGGGACTTTACCACCTGTTGATGGGAAACACCTCTATAGCTGTAAAATTATTCATCTTAGCTGCTATTTTACTTATTATTCGTCGAGTAGTCGAGCCTAAATTAATGGGAGATCATATCGGTTTATCCACTTTACCAACATTAATTTCCATGTTCATAGGTCTACAGTTATTTGGTATTATCGGTTTACTTGTCGGCCCATTCGTTATTATTTTCTTTATTGCCTTGAAAGAGACAGGTGTCATCAAAGTAAATTTTAAAATTTAATATCAATTTAGTATGCAGGAAAGTCTCTTTTCAAGAATAGAAGTAGTCGTCTTGTTTCTTTTGAAAGAATAGCATTCCAAAAACAAAAAAGGTCATCTTTGTATATTTTTCTCTACAAAGATGACCTTTTTCTTATCTCAACCGTCTATATATTAGTGAGGCCTATTGAATACGTCCAAAGCCTACTAAGTATTGATTCCACCAATCAAGTGATTCAATTACGACACCATTGTTTTGAGCGTCGATCATTGTGTTATTACCTAAATAAATACCTACGTGTGCTACACCTGAACCATAGCTGAAGAACACTAAGTCCCCAACGCGTGCTTCACCTGCTGAAATGCGTTGTGTTGCTAAATATTGTTGTGATGCTGTACGAGGTAAAGAAACACCCGCTTGCTTATATGACCATTGTACAAGACCTGAACAGTCAAAACCTGTTGATGGGTTGCTACCACCCCAAACATAAGGACGTCCTAGGAATTGTTTAGCTGTTGAAATGGCATCTCCTGAAGAAACAGTGCCAGCTCCTGAACCAACAATAATTTTTTGTGGTTCGCCTCCACCATTATTTTGAGTTGCTTGTACAACTGGTGTAGCAGCTTGAAGTGCACGTAAACGAGCTGCCTCTTCTTCAGCTGCTTTACGCTCCGCTTCTAAACGTTCTTCTTCTTGTTTCGTTGCAATTTCAGCTTTTAATGCAAGTGATTTTGCTTCGTTCTCAGCTTTCTTCACTTCCATTTCGCTTTCTTTTTGCTGAAGCTCTTGGAATTGTTTTTGAAGTTCCTTTTGTTTTTCATCTAATGTAGCTTTTTGTTGCTCTAAGCTTGCTTTATCTGCTTCCTGTTGATCCACTAATTCTTGGTCAGCATCCATTAATGTTTTCACCGCTACGACACGATCCATTAAATCTGCAAAGCTTTTTGCCTCAAGCACTACGTTTAAATAAACACCTACCGTGTTGTCTTGCGCTTGGTATGCAGCCATACGTTCACTTAAAATTTTTGAACGTTGTTCGATGCGTTTTTGTGTTTCAACAATACTAGCATCCACTTCTTTAATATCTGCTTGTACTTGTTTAAATACCTTTACTTTTGCGTCGATCTCTTGTTGTAGTTTCGTTAGTTCTTCTTGTAATTTTTTAATTTGTGCATCTATTTCAGCCTTTTTCTCAATCATTTGTTGAGAAGTTTCTTCGGCATGTACTTCTGTTGGTTGAATTGTATTAAATAATAAGCCGCCAGCTAGTGCTAATGCTAGCACCATCGACTTACGCCATTTGTTACGCTTAGCCACGTTACCTTCATTTCCCTTCATCTATCAATTTCGCTCTCGATATTCTATGTAATCACTTGAACGATTTCTATTTTAATTAAATGTTCTTATATTTATTTTAGCCTTTTAAAGTTTAGCATTTTCTACATAACTTTTATACTATTTCATGTCTATTTAATACATTAGTAAAACTCGAAATATTTCTGTAACATTCGCACTTAAACTACATTATTCTACATAATACATTTTTCTTCTACACAGAGAAACTATTAGCTAATTCGACATTAGACCTAACAGATCTTTTGTAATGTTTTTGTAATATTTGAGGGTGCCAAAGAAAAAGGTAGGGAAAAAATTCCCTACCTATTGCTTCATCGACCTTAATGCTTGTATAGATAATCTCACTAACAAAATAGCACATAAAAATAAACCTAAATATGCCGCTGTGTTCAAATAGACCGCATAAGAATCGTGGATAAATTGTGAAATAGCTAAAAGAGCGACAGATATAATACCAAAAGTTATACCCACCAGCAGCAAAACAAATTGAGAAAACAAATGTGTAATAAAACGTGAATTATGTTCATCCGAAAAGACATCATGATGTAAAATGATTTTTCCGCTCTCAACTCGCTGAATGAGCTGATCGACTCTTCTAGGCATTTTACGCAAAGTCGGTATTAGCATAGATAATTCTTCTTGCAGCCGCTCCTTAGTTGCCATCGGTTCTTTAAAAGGCTTAAGGAAAGAGGCACGCATATATGTAGCAGAAAAATCCTTTGCCTCAGTAAAGATATCAAAACGTGGATCTATTACCCGTAATGTGCCATCTAACGTCACTAAGGAACGGAGAGCTAATCCCACTGCTGGATAGAATGCAAGTCCAAAATCTCTTACCACTGTAAATAGCGCGTGAATTAATTCTTCAGTAGGTATACGGTCAACATAGGAAATTTTCAGTAAAATTTGGTCGATTGCCTGCTCCATTCTCCCACGTTCTGCATGATCAGCATTTTCCACTAATAATGTTAAACCATCATATAAAACGCTTGAATCATTTAGTTGAATGCCCATCAAAAATAACTTTAAGCCTTCTTGCTGTGTTGCACCTAAACGTCCTACTGCGCCAAAGTCAAGCAAGACTGGTGTTCCATCTGTTTCATCGATATGGATATTTCCCGGATGTGGGTCTGCATGAAAAATACCAGAGAATAGCATCTGCTCAAAAAATGAGTAGAGTACGGTTCTTGCAAATTGCCTACGATCAATCGACAAACGATTAAATTCAGATGCCCCCTCTGCCACACTTTGTCCACGAATATACTCCATCACAATAACATTTTCATTACTGTAAGGCGTAAATATTTTAGGAATTCGAACCTTGTAATCGCTTTTCGCCAGTGCATTCTTCACCTGTAGCGTATTACGTACTTCAATATCTAAATGAATCTCCTCACGTAGCCCCTCTGCAAATCCCCCAGCCAACTCTCGAAAGCCTAATGATTCTGCCCAGGTTGATTTTGTGGATAGCCAATTAGCAAATTCCTCTAAAATTTCAAGGTCATCGCGCATAATTCCCTTTACTTCTGGACGCAATAGCTTGACTACCACCTCTTCATAATTTATAAGCCTTGCTTTATGCACTTGGCCAATAGAGGCTGCTGCAATGGGTTCCATTTGAAATTGGCTAAATATTTCGTCCATTGATTGCGGAAGAGATCTCTCTAAAATTTGTTTCACTTGCTCCTCTGATAAAGGCCTTACTCGGTGTTGAAGCCTTTCTAATTCATCAATAAAAATAGGTGAAAAAAGCTCTTTTCGTGTGGAAAGTACCTGGCCAAATTTGATGAAAATCCCACCACATTGTTCTAACGTTGCGCGCAAAGCAATTGCAAGTTCTTTTTCATTTTCTCGTTGCCTCGCATATTTAATCGTTTGTACGACACCGTTTGTAACAGCAATTTTTAATACCTGACGCAGGCGTTTCTGCTGTCGCCAATAGCTACGCAATCGCAATAGTAAAGATTTTTGGCCGTGACGGCGATCTCCATTCGTAATGCCACTAGGGTCAAAAAGCTCAAATACCAAATAAAGCAACATCGAAATTAGTAGCATACTACCGATCCAAATTAGTGTGCTTACCTCAGTTACTGTTTGCATCATCGTTTCTGATAAAAAATCTGTATGGCGTAGATAAGAATACCAGTACACAAAAGAGGTTAATGTCACACTAATAACGACTGACAGCACTCTTCGCACAAAATTAATATTCGAGCCAATTAATCGTCCACTCACAATATAAATCAAACCCGATACTATGAGGATTTGGGTTAAAAATTTCAAAAAGATCAATATGTCACCCCCTGTGCCATTTCCATTTCCTACTACCGTTAGTATAGCAAATTTGTGCATCAACTTTCTTGAACGAGGAACACCACAGAAAATTTATTAATTTGGCACCTTGATAATATACCCTTTAGGGTATATTATTTATTTGTAGTATTCAAACTACATAATTCTCCTACTTTTAGAAACAAAACCTTTATTTAAGAGACTCTAAATACCCCATTATGTATTTACTATGAAAAGGAGTGTTTACATTGAGTAAAAAATTTTTAATAGTCGGCGGCGTTGCAGGTGGTGCATCCACAGCGGCTCGTCTTCGTCGTCTAGATGAAAAGGCAGAAATTATTATATTTGAAAAGGGGCCGAATGTTTCATTCTCTAATTGTTCTCTCCCCTTCCATTTAAGCGGGATTGTTGAAAATAGCGACAAATTAATTTTAATGACGCCTCAAGGCTTCCAAACAAAATACAATATAGAGGCTCGTGTTCAGCAAGAAGTTGTACGTATTAACAGAGAGCAAAAAACCATCACCATTAAGGATTTAAAAACGAATAGAGATTATGAGGAAAATTACGATACGTTAATTTTATCCCCAGGAGCAAGTCCTATCGTCCCTGACTTAGAGGGCATTCATTCTAAGCACGTCTTTACCATTAGAAACGTGGCTGATATTGACCGTTTAAATTGGTATCTACAAACAGATAATGTACAGGATATTGCCGTGGTCGGCGGAGGCTTCATTGGTGTAGAGGTAGCAGAAAATTTGAAGCTAGCAGGCTATAATGTATCTCTAGTTGAATTTGGCCAACAAATTATGGCCCCTTTTGATTATGATATGGCTCAAATCCTACACAAGGAAATGACTGATAAAGGGGTTCAAGTTATTGTCAATGACGGTCTTGCAAAGGTTACACCAAATAATGTGACGTTGAACTCAGGCAAACAATTGAAAGCCCAAGCAGTAGTATTAGCAATTGGCGTTCGACCTGAAATCCGCTTAGCCAAAGAGGCCGGGCTAACAATTGGTGAACTCGGAGGTATTCAAGTTGATGCAAATTACGTGACGTCTGATCCTTCCATATATGCTGTGGGAGATGCGATTGAAGTATTCCATCAGCTTACCCATAAACAGACGCGCCTTGCTTTAGCCGGTCCCGCTCAACGACAAGCACGTGCAGCAGCTAATCATATGTATAACATCCCTCATCACAACAAAGGAGTCATTGGATCTTCAAGCGTACAAATTTTCGATCTCGTATGCGCGACAACAGGTTTGAACGAAAAAACAGCCCTAGCAAATGGCTTTCAAGCAAAAAATGTTTATTTGATAGCTCCAGACAAAGTAGGACTAATGCCAAATAGTAATCCACTTCACTTTAAGCTCGTTTATGAAACACCGACGGGTAAAATACTAGGGGCTCAAGCAATAGGTAAAGGTAATGCAGATAAGAGGATTGATGTTATAGCTACCCTCATCACAATGGGCGGTACATTAGAAGATTTAAAGGAGCTAGAGTTATCCTATTCTCCAATGTTTAGCACTGCCCGTGATATTGTTAATTTGGCAGCTCTTGTAGCTCAAAATCTATTACACGGACACTTTAAGCAGGTAAAAGTTGATGAAGTAAGGGAACTCATTGAAAATCAAGCCTTTTTCTTAGACGTTCGTGAAAAAAATGAATTTGAATCCGGTCACCTTATCAATGCACACAATATTCCTCTAAGTGAACTTCGGGAAAGAATGGATGAAATTCCGAAGGATCAAGCAGTGTATGTGCATTGCCGATCTGGTCAACGTAGCTATAATGCTGTTATGGCCCTTCAAAATAGCGGTTTTTCTAACGTCTTTAATGTAAGTGGGTCATTCCTAGGGATTTGCTTATACGAATATTTTACAGATATCACAACGAACAGAGATAAAATAGTAACTGCTTATAATTTTAAATAAGTTAAAGGGATGCCAATTATCAGCATCCCTTTTCTTCGTTAATTTGTAGACAAAACTTTTTCCCAGTCAATCGTACCATTTTTAACTTGTTCACGCTTTTCCTTAGTCATGATGTCATTTGGACGCCCGCCTTTTGGCCAATCTTTTTCATGGTTCGCCCACTCTGGACGATCTTGCGATAAAATAAAGGCAGCTAAATCTGCAGCTTCTTGATCTGTTAATGTTCCCGCTGCACCTATCGGCATATTATTTTGAATATAGCCAGCCATTTTTGACATACGTGCCATACCTGCGCCATCATTAAATGAATTATCTCCCCATAAAGCTGGGCCAGTATTAGCACCAGTTCCTGCGCCATCAGCTGCATGACAGGCTATACAGGACTGTGCATAAAGCTCCTCACCATCTGCAACATTTGGAATTGGCACATTCTTCATATCACTTGTGCCCGCCCATTCACGTTTTGCTCCAATTGGAACACCTTCAGAAATATAAGCGAAATACGCCACCATAGCCTCTAGTTCATCACTATTCATTTCGAATTTTTTACCATTCATACTCCGAACCATACAGCCATTAATCCGTTCTTCTATTGTAACTACACCACCTGAGCGTCCAATATACTGTGGATAATTTGCCATTACACCTACTAATGATGAGGCTTGCTCGTCATAGCCAGCACCGGCATGACAGCTTGTGCAAGATAATTGGTTGCCCACATATTCATCTGCCGCAACATGTGTGTTATTAACAAGTTCATAGCCCGTTAATATTGCTTCTTTCATTGGACCATCTGGTACTTCTTCAATACTTGGCGGAGCATAGACCATTGACTGAGCAGCTGCTGTTGTTGGTATTTGTGTTTGCACTGTCGCTTCTTTCTCACTCACATTCGAATCAACTGTAATTTTGTCACTGACAAACGTCCCAACAAAAATGGCGCCTGCTAACAGTACTGTTCCTGCTACTCCTGCTACTATAGGTTTCATCTATAATACCCCCCTTTGTATTCTCACTTATATTTTAGCAACATAACAATTTATTGGATGTGATTTTTCTCACACTACCATAAAATAGAACCATTCAGATGATAAAAAAGGATAAATTATACATTTTATTTTGTTCTATAACACAGAAAACAAGACTTAATACCTCTTGCAGTATTCATTTGTTCGAAAAAAAAGCGTCAAGTACACATACGCACTCGACACCTTTAAAGTCTTTTATAGTTTACACTGTCCATCAGCACATACCGATTCTCCATTACCATTTATCATTATCGTTGGCTGAATACCAGCTATTTCTGCAGCTTGATGCAAAGTTCGCACAAACACTTCATTCGGCTCAGCCCCTTTAATACCATAACGATTTTCAAATACAAAGAACGGTACACTTTGTACGCCAAGTTGCTGTGCTTCATAGCGATCCTTGTCTAGCTCTTCACTAAAATCAGTTGAAGCTAATATTCCCGCTGCAACTTCTCTATCCAAATCTAATTGCGCAATAACTTTTAATAAGAACTCATCTTTATTCAAATCTTCACCATCTTTAAAATAACCAGCCATTAGTGCTTCCGTATAAGCTGTCGCTTTACCAAATTGCTGCGTCCATTTAGCTAAACGATGAGCCTTTTCTGTATGCGCTGTTTTCATCTTAGCAAAATCATAATGCAAACCAACTTCCGTTGCTCTCGTAGCTATACCCTCGACCATATCTTTCACTTCATCTAGCGTGACATCATACTTTTTAGCCAGCGCCTCATAAAAAGAGGGTGCATTCACTTTCGGGATATCTGGGCCTATTTGAAATGCTTTATATTCTATTTCCACTAATCCTGTATAGCCTGCGATGCCAATCGCCCGTTCCAGTTCTCGCTTGCCAATATAACAAAATGGACATGTAAAATCAGAGAAAACTTCAATTTTCATTACCATACCCCCTTATAATATATCCATCCAAATTTTAATAGCTGTTGCTAATATAAGAACCGCTAAAATAATTTGTAGGAATTTAGTATTTAACTTGCCCCCTATTCTCGCACCTAGAGGAGCAGCTATTAGGCTAGCTACAATCAAGATGAGCGCTGGATAATATTCCACTTGCCCAGTCATTAATTTACCAATAGTTCCTCCTATTGAGGAGATAAACGTAATAGCAAGGCTTGACGCAATGGTCATACGAGTAGGGATTCCTAAGACCACAAGCATGATTGGTACTAATAAAAATCCACCAGCTGCCCCTACTATCCCGGAACCGATACCAACAACGAAAGCTAATAGGGCCGACAATGGTTTATTAAATGTAACAGCCTGCAGCGGTTTATCATCAATTTGCTTTTTCGGTATGAACATCATCACAGCTGCAATCAATGCAAGGATTCCATAAACCATGTTAATACCAGACTCAGATAAAAATTTTGAACCGAAGCTACCCACAAAGCTTCCCGCTAATATGGCGCTCCCCATATAGATAATGAGTGATTTATTTAAATACCCACCTTTACGATAGACCCAAACACCTGAAAGAGCAGCAAAAAGTACCTGAATCGCACTTATTCCTGACACCTCATGTGCAGAAAAGGCCGCAAATCCTAGTAATGGCGGTATATATAGTAGCATCGGGAAATTAATAATGGCACCGCCAATACCTAACATCCCTGATACAAATGAACCGAGAAAACCAATAAGTAAAATGGTTAAGATCCATGCAATATCCATTTAGTTTTCCTTCTTTCTGGCTGTATTCAACAAAAGGAAAGAAGGGTTGTTCTACTGTAATAGACAACCCTCAATCAGCCCTATGCTTTCTGAATGAAAAATGTAATAACGCCAGCCTCTTCAGATTGATCTAAAATGATATGACCGCCTGCTTTTGCCCAAGCAGGAATATCCGCTAAAGCTCCTTTATCTGTCACCTGAACTTCTAAAACTTCCCCAGACTTTAGGGTATCTATTGCTTTTTTTGTCTTCACAATAGGCATTGGACAAGAAAGGCCTTTTGCATCTAGTTGTAAACTTGATTTCATCATATTCTCCTTCAACTCGGCAAAGGTTGTAAGCGATTTTGCCGGTTCTTCTTGTTTTATATCTTCATGAAGGATGAGCGCCTTCAATTCACGAAATTTACATATAATAAGCATACATGCATACTCATTGCACTTTAGCATGTTTTATCGTACTGCACAGCGATTTGGTCCAATTTCCATTTCTGTTTGCTCATCTAACGCTGGTGTGATTTTCCCCATATTCACCTGACGAATTTCCTGATAAGCATTTGGTTGTGGAGGTAATTCATCTGTTACCACACGTCTAAATTCTTCTTCATCATGAATATTTAATCCATGGTTTTGTACAAATAAATCCCCTAGTCGTCTAGCAACCGTCCCATCTTCATTCAGCTCATCAATAATCATAAAATGTGCTGGTAAGACAATAAGTTCATCAGACAATTCTCGATAACGCTTGTAAAGCGTGTCTCGTAAATCTCCAACCCAGTCATCAGCAAGGCCAGCTAAATCAGGACGTCCGATTGAATCGATAAATAAAATATCTCCTGTTAATAAATATTTGCTGTCAACAACAAATGAAGTAGAGCCTATCGTATGACCAGGAGAATAGATAGCTCCTACATCTATTTTTGATGCACCGATTTGAACAGTCGTTCCATCAACTAATGGTGTATAGTGGAACATAACTTCCTCAGCGTCCTTAGGTGGCAAATAATAGGTTGCGCCTGTCATCTCTGCAATATGGCGCCCACCTGAAATGTGATCAGCATGTAAGTGTGTATCAAAAACATGTTTAATTTGGACATTTTTATGTTCTGCAAAATTTATAAACACATCTGTAAAACGTACAGCATCAATAATAGCTGCTTCACCTTCAGAAAGGACCATATAAGACAGACAGCCCTTTCCTAAGCGAACAAACTGATAAAGCTCACCACCGCCTGTTAAATCACCTACTTTAATTGGCTCTAAATATTCACTCCAGGATTTCATACCTCCAGCTAAATAGGCAACCTCAATACCTGCCTCAGCTAACATTTCAGCAACCATTAAAGACGATCCTTCTTTAGCACAAACGACTAATACATCTTTATCAGTTGGGATATTCGGTAAAATATTATCAATACCATCTAACAGTTCAAAATACGGTATATTTAAGTACTCAAAACGATGTCCATCGATTTTCCAATCTTCGAATGCATCCGCATTACGAACATCTAAAATAAACAACTCTTCATTGTGAATAACCTTTTTAGCTACTTGTGACGCGCTCCATTTTTGAATTGACATCTCTTTTACCCCCATTGGTATTGTTTTTATGTTTTTTATAGCGGAGAGGGGTGCCCTCTCCGCTTTTATAGGTAGGTCACTAGAATGTAAGTGACGGTGCTGCGTCTTTCGCGAATTCTAGGAACGTTACGGCTCCTCCCACTTCAATACCCTCAATGAAATCTTCAGTAGTTAAACCCATAACATCCATCGTCATCTGACAAGCAATAAATTTCACACCTAATTCTTGTGCCATTTCCACTAGTTGAGGAATAGCTGGCACATTTGCTTTTGTAAACCCTTCAGCATAGTGTTCTGCTCCAGCTGGCATTGGTAATGCATGCATACCTTGCTTATGAATTAAATTCAAACCTTCAAATGTAAAGAAGATAGCTACCTCTTTCTCAGAAGCTGCCGCAGCTGTTGCGATATTAAATACCTTATACGCATCAAATAAACCACCGTTACTTGCAATGATTGCTACTTTGTTTGACATAATAAAATTCCTCCAATTTAAATGTTTTTTGTTAAATCGCCTGACCAGGATGTCATACCTGGTAAGACGTTAAATACTTTCGTAAAACCATGTGAAGCCAGCTTTTGCGCAGCCATGTCACTGCGTTTTCCAGTACGACAAATAACATATATCTCCTGCTCTTTATCAAGCTCAGAAAGTCGTGTCTCCAGTTCGCCCATTGGTATCGATTTTGCTCCCGCAATATGCCCAAAAGCGAATTCCGCTTCCTCACGTACATCTAGAATTAATCCTTTACGACTTGTGATTTGCTCTAAATCAATTGTTTGATCAAACGTCATTTCTTCTATTTGGTCGTTTGTACATTTACGAATATAGTGTTTCAGTACACCATCATCTTCTAAAGTACCAATATACTGATGACCTACAGTTTCAGCCCATGCCGCAATATCAGCTTTAGATCCTTTGTCAGTCGCAGCTACTTCTAAAATTTGACCATCTACTAAATCAGCCATCGCTTTTTTTGTTTTCACAATCGGCATCGGGCAAGAAAGACCCTTGGCATCTAGCTGAAAATCCGCCTTCATACTTTTCACAACCTCCATATACCTATAAGGGTATTATTTTAATCAAAAAAATATAGATTTAACCTATTACTGTACTTTTCCCTCCCAAGCTAACATACCACCAATCATGTTAGTTACATTAAAGCCATTACTTTCTAATAGTTGAGTAGCCCGAGCACTTCGTCCACCTGATCGACAAACCATAATATACGACTCCCTCTTATTTAATTCAGGTAGTCGAAACTCTAATAAACCTAGCGGGATATGAATAATGCCTGGGATGTGGCCAGCCTCTACTTCATCTACCTCTCGCACATCAATAAGATTCAGCTTCCCTCCTTGCTCCATCGTTTGTTGAACTTCTTTTGCTGTAATTTCTTTCACTTTTTTCTCCTCCTAGTATGCACTCATTCCACCACGAACATTAGAAACACGCTCAAAACCTTGCTTTTTAAGTTGCTTACAAGCCTGACTACTTCGCATACCACTCTGACAAATAACTATGATCTCTTTATCCTTCGGAAGGTTTTTAAAGCTCGACCCAAGCGGAACATTTTTAAATTGCGAGATATGCCGACCTTTATACTCAGCAGGCGTGCGTACATCGATAAATATCTTATCCTTATCATTCAGCATATCTTTTAATTGGGCTGTAGAAATTGATTGAACGCCCTTCGCTGGCTTCATTCGCCAAACGAAAAGGCTGCCACAAGCGCGATAATAATCCATATTTCCATATGACCAGTCCTCCTTTTTATACGATTATGGGTATATCAAGTTATCGACTTTTCACGACCAAGTCCATCGCCTCTTGGATAGCAGCATTCATTTTTTCAGCATTGCCTTCAGCAGTCGATACACAATCTAATAAATTTTCACTTACAATGACACCAATCGTCCGGTCAACAGCAGAACGCACGGCAGATAGCTGTGTAATCACATCTTTACAACTTTGACCTTCTTCCATCATGCGTAAAATACCCCGCATTTGACCTTCCATACGTTTCACACGATTTGCAGTGTTTGAGCCATACGCCATTCTGTTATGCCCCCTTTCAAACGATAGATTGAACTTCCTTACGAGATTTATATTATACCCCTATAGGTATGTTGTCAACATAAAGCTTCTATCTTTTTTAAAATGCTGCAATTGCGAGTTACAATGTTCTCCCTATCGCTTTAACCTCATCTATCTGCTTCCTTATTATTTCAACAAAAAACCCTGCTACGAGTTATTACTCATAGCAGGGAGTTTATTTTTATTTAGCTAATTGCATGGCTGGCCCAAAGAATTCATAGTGAATTTTTTCATCTTTCACGCCAATTTCCTGTAAATTTTTAATAACCGCTTCCATAAAGCCTACAGGGCCACATACATATACATCTGCATTATCAGCTACTTTTTCAGCCAGCAATTCTTTTGTAATAAGCTTGTCTTCATCAGAGTATAAAGCTGTATAGGATGCATTCGGTAAGACGTTTACTTTCTTTTGAATGTCATCACTGAACGCTACAACCTTCTCATTACGAGCACATTGGATAAAGTTCACTTCATTCACTGCATTATCATTTAGAGATTGCAGCATACTGTTTAAAGGTGTTACACCGATACCGCCACTTACAAATGTAATTGGTGCAGCCGTTTCTTCTAACACAAATAATCCGGCTGGAGCACTTACATCTACCAAATCTCCAACTTGTAATTGATCATGAATATAATTTGACACTTTACCATTTGGCGTATGATCACTTTCACGTTTCACCGAAATACGATAGCCATCTTCTGCACTCGCTTGTGAAAGTGTATATTGACGGTTCATTAAATACTCTTCTCCTGGCACTTTCACTCGAATAGAGATGTATTGACCTGGTTCATAAGTTGGTAGTGGTGATCCATCTTCATTTACAAAATAAATAGAAGTTACTAAGTCACTTTCTACAACTTTTTTTGCCACTTTCAATGGTTTAAATAGACGCCAACCACCATTGTTCTCAGTTTTTTGGTATAACTCTTCTTCTACTTGAATGAAAATATCTGCGATAACGCCATAAGCCTCGGCCCATGCACCAATAATGTCATCAGTTGCTGCATCACCAAGTACTTCTTTAATCGCTTTTAATAAGTTTTCACCCACAATTGGGTAATGTTCAGGTAAAATTCCTAAACTACGGTGTTTATGTGCAATAAGCATTACGGCTGGTAAAATTGCTTCTAAGTTTTCAATATGAACTGCTGCAGCGTAAACAGTATTTGCTAATGCTGTTTGCTGACGGCCTTGTTCTTGGTTCGTGTGATTAAAAATATTTAGTAATTCTGGATGAGCTTGAAACATATTTTTGTAAAACGTCTTTGTGATTTCAACACCATGAACTTCTAATACAGGTACTGTTGCTTTAATAATTTGAATTGTTTCTTGTTTTAACATATCGCTTACCATCCTTTCGTGATTACAATATAACGCTTTCATTCTCTTAAAGCAATATATAAAATACATCTTTAACAAAATAGACATAATTAATGTATTTTAAATACATCTTTAAAAATAGGTTGTAGATATTATACTTCAATGTAAAAATGCTATAATTATTTTGAATTATAGAAAGTAGGGTGTTTAGATGCGCTTAACTTTATACACAGACTACTCTTTGCGCACACTTATTTATTTAGGCGCAAAGGAAGATGGTCAATTATCGACTATTCAAGAGATCTCAGATGCTTATAATATATCGAAAAACCATTTAATGAAGGTGACACACCAGCTCGGGTTATTAGGTTACATTGAAACAATCCGTGGACGTGGCGGTGGAATTCGCCTTGCTATCGATCCAAAAACCATTACCATCGGTGAAATTGTTCGTCATACAGAAGAGGATTTTCATCTTGTAGAATGTTTCGATAAAGAAAATAACCTATGTAAAATAGCTCCAGAATGTCAATTAAAGGGTGTACTGTATGAAGCTTTGCAAGCCTATTTGAAAGTATTAGATCAATACACCTTGGACGATTTCCTTCATTCTAAGGAAAAATTAATGGCTCTACTGCTCGGTAAATAAAAATACCCGCTCAACATTTGTTGAACGGGTATTTTTTTTAGAAGTTTGCTTATAATTGCTTTGAAAAGAAAATCATATCCAATGCACGAATACCATTTTCATAAATTGGTTCTGGGTAATGACTGAAGAAGTCCTTTTCAATAGCCTCCATGCGAAAGCCTGCTTTTTGATAAAAAGCGATATTATCAATACTTGAGTTCGCCGTTCCAACTAATACCGTTTGATAACCATCCTTTTGACATTCTTCCGTGAGCTGTCGCAATATCTCTTTGCCTATTCCCTTCCCTTGATACTTTGGTACAATAGCAATATTCTTCAATTCAATTGTAGTATCAGTTTGAGGAATGACTAATGCCACTCCCACCAACAGTTCCCCACAATTAATTTTATATAATGTACCCTTATCTAAATATTTCCGAACTGCCACTTCACTCTCATCAGCTAATAAAAGCTGAGGTAAAAAGGCTTCTCGGTTTCCTTCTACCTTTTCTAGGGATGTTCGATAACGGACATAATCTTCTCGTTCAAAAACATTTAACACACATGGTTGCTTTTCCTTCACTTCTAACCACGAATGCTCCTCAGGATAATCTTTTTCCACCCCTAATCGAACAAAAGGTAGCTTTTCTTGTGCTTTTTGTGAACGGATATTAACCTTTCGGGCTCCTGCAAAAACACGTGATAATCCCAGTTCAAAAAACGCAATATCTAAAATAGCCGTTTTTGCTTCAAGATTATAGCCCTTCCCCCAAAATTGATAGCCAAGCCAAGAGCCGATATGACAGCTCTTTTTATGACGATCGATAAACATTAATGATGTCACACCAATGACTTGCCCCTCCTCATCTAAAATCACACGAGGGACGGTCTTACCTTCTTCTTCATCTATACGTTCACGCTTAATAAAATGAATTGTGTCTTCTACCTTGCCAGCAGGTAAGCCTAGGGCATCTCGAACCTGTGGCATAGAAGACAACGCATGCATAGCCTCAGCATACTTCACATCATGCCTTACTAACGTTACTGCCATCTTCTATTCCCCTTTATTTCTTAGGATTGAAAACTTATTCTTTATATATACTCCATATACTATAGATTATTCAAAAGCCTTGTTTTGCTAGTATAACTGAATATCCATCTACTTTATATAAATATAGAAAAATAAAAATTGAGAAAGTGAGCTTTTACTACACTTTCTCAATTATTTTTATGGTTGAACTGGTATAGTGATCTCTAGTTCAGGTATATATTGAATTTTCGGATAACCGTTTTTATCCAATTGAAACATACCTTTTTCGTTTTCCTTGAAAAGATGGATATAGGGTTTTAAGGTTATTGTTTTTGGAACAGATTCAAAAGGAGTGTACCGAAGATCATCAAGATGAATGTTTCCATTGGTAGCGTTCCAACCGTTTCCTCCAATTACTTCAATTTCACGACCATGCTCATCAATAATAACTATCCCCATTGTTAGTAGTGTTAAATTATCAGTGAACGTTGAATTATCAGTTAAAACCATCCGTGTTGTGATACTTGTTGTAACTGGTGTTAGCTTGACCTTTTCAAGAGTCAAATGAATATTGTCATATTGTCGACTTATATTTGGTGCTAAAGTTACATAGTCTTTCACTTTATTTTTCACAGGAATATCAATTTCAATGGGGTTTTCTATACCTCTGACAAAAGCTTGAATGGTTAAATCAAATTGCTCTGGGAAAGGCTTCCCTCCCTGATTTCTCAGATCCGAAAATTCAATAATAACAGAAGCATTATCTTTACCAGGATACATAAAACGACTAATAGAATTGGGCTCACTCGGAGCAAAAGAATTAATAGGCTCATCATTTATAAACAAATTATAATTACTGATACAATCCATTAAAGCTTCTTTCTGATCTTCTTTATAGGGGCGTTCAATAGCAATTGAAACACGTGTACCGTCATACGCTACTTCCGATACACTTAATGTAAACCCCTCCTGTGTCACACTTACCTTTGGTTTTGTAGAAAGTCCTTTTTCATCAGCCATCTGCAACCCCAAATCACCAGCGAGACGGAAAATTGAGGATAGTACAGGCACTTGTTTAAGCGTTGCAGCCATTGTTGGTGAAATAAATGATGTAATAAATAGTAAGCTAACTAGCATGGCTGTTGCAAAAGCAACTTTATAGTGCCATTTCTTCTGGTGCTTTACTACTTGTGGCTGCTCGTTACGTTCATATTTACTAATTACACGATCAACCAAATCAACTTCTACAGGTGTTTCTCGAATTAGCAGCTCTATTTGTGCCATATCTTTATCATTCTGCTTTAAATGAATGCTCATAAAATCCACCTCCTAACTTATTTTCCTTTATTAATTTTTTTCGTAATCGTTCATATTTTTTTCTTATTGTAGCTGGTTTCATATCCATAATTTCAGAAATTTCTTCAAAGCTATATTCTTCAATAGAACGAAGCAGTAAAATCCTTTTTTCATCTACATGTAAGTTTTCCAATAGCCTATGCACCATTTCATCATATTCAGGTATCGGAGCTTGCGTCTGCTTCACCTGTTCTTGCTTCACATTTAGCCAAAACTTATAGCCCCTATTTTTTGCTTTTATGACATCAATACAATGGTGGTGAGCGATTTTATAAAGCCACGCCGATAAGGAAACTGTATAAGAAAATTTTTGAATATTCTCTAGTCCTTTAATAAAAATATCTTGTGAAGCATCCTCCGCCTCCTCTTTGGTTCCTAGCATATAGTAACAATAAATATAAATTTGCTTTTGAAAACAACGAATGATTTCTGCATAGTCATGCGTGTCCCCTGATTGAACTTGCTCCACGATTGATTGAATATCTATATCAGCTCGCTCTTTTGATGGTTCTCGTGTAGTCAATGTTGTCCCCCTCTCCAATCTATATAACTGAAATTATTAGAAGTTTGTGACACTAGATAAAAAATCTTAAAAATATTATTGAATGTCATCGAGTTACTTGGAGAAATCTTTTATATCTTCCCTTCCTCGCCTATATAACTGAAATCAACAGCCATTTGTGACACACTATAAAAATTTTTCACAAAAATAAAACGCTTAAGGGTAACCTAAGCGTTTGAGTCTCACTATTTTATTTTGTAGCTTGTTATAAACCCTTTAATAATTGGGATAAATACTCCTATCAATACAATGGGTAGGAACCACCATCCTAATGAATTTACCTCACCAAGACCAATACGAACCATCTGAATCGATATAAAAGCAAATAAAATGAGACAGATATTTTTTACTTGATTTAGTATTTTTCTGCTATTCAAATAAAATGCTTTTACATTACTTTCATCCAAACGTGACGGATAATTATGCATATGAGGTGCTTTTTCTAGCAGCCACATAACAATCCATAAAAATAAACCGATGAACGGAAGAATGAATAATTCTATTTTTGATCCCCATCGATCCACCTCACCTAATCCATTAAAATGACCAGGTATTTCATCAGGCAACTTACCCCATGCCAATATAATATAAAAGATGGATAAAATAAATATACTACCACCAATATAGTCCCATATCTTTTCTGATCTTGTTTTAGGTAACTTTAAAATTGGCCTATACATTTTCTCCACCCCTGTTCTTTTCCTTTACTACATCTACGTTATGACTACTATTAAAGTTTCAAAATTTACGAAAATTGACTTAATATTCAACATGCACCATTAATTATCCCTATTATTAGTAGCATTATAGCGATAAAATCTACTTTTTTTATTACTTCATATATAATTTATACCCATTTTCAAACTGCTAATTACTGTAGAAATACTCATAATACTTTGTAAAATTCATATAATCTGATATAAATGATATATATACATATTTCATTATTTTGTAACATTTCTACTAATTACTGAGAAAGGATATTTCAACTATGCGATTTACTATCTACAAGAAATTATTACTCGGTTTTTTTATAGTTATTTTGGTACTCGTTACAACAATCGGCTTAAATATAAAACAGCTTGATTCTGTAAATAAGACCTATCGTACATTATTGGAGGAACAAACTACTAAATCTATAAGTATTCAGGAATTACGGGTGATTGCAAAACAGGAAATTGTCAGCATGCGAGGCTACTTACTACTTGGTGACAAACAAAACTTTCAAAGTAATCAAGCCTCACGCGAGGAATTCAAACAAAAATCTGAAGAATTAATGGCTACTTTAGATTCAGAAAAATCAATTAAGATGCTTGAAGCTATTAATAAAAGTGAGCAAAATGTGCAAGAATTTGCAGATCGTATGTTTGAGTTAAAAGCTGCTGGAGAAACAGAGAAGTACGAAAAATTGGATAGTACTCAAGGACGCTTAATTATTAAACAATTCGATGAACGTGTTGAAAACCTTTCTAATTATCAAAATGAATATGTAGAAGGTAAAATGGCTGCTACATCCAATCAAATTCAAGACATCAAGCTCCAAATGATGCTTCTTGGAGTCTTTGCTGTTGTCATAAGTCTGATAATTGCTATGGTTGTTGGTAGTCTAATGTCTCGTCCAATTAACGGTATGGCTAAAGCTGCGAAAAAAATAGCTGAGGGTGACTTAACAGCTGAACAAATTCGTATAAAGAATCGTGATGAAGTAGGTGATCTAGCGCTTGCGTTTAATCAAATGGCTACAAATTTAAAGGATTTAATTACGAATGTGCGCCAAAACACTGTACAAGTAAGTGGCTCTGCTGCTGAGTTAACAGCTAGTGCAGAGCAAACTATACAGGCTACAGAACAAATCACTTCTTCTATTCAAGAGGTTGCTAGTGGCTCAGAGGCTCAAGGGAAAAACGCAACTGAAAGCTCAGAAGCAATGAAAAACATGACAAAGGGTATACAACAATTAGCTTCTACTACTGCGGCTGTTTCTGAACTGGCAATCGAAACAAATTCAGAGGCTAAGAAAGGGAATGATTCTTTACATCGTGTTATCTCTCAGATGACAACAATCAACACGGCTGTTTTAGAGTCAGCAAGTGTTGTTAAAAATCTAGACGGGCATTCCATTGAAATTGGCAATATCATTGGCATTATTACTGATATTGCAGAACAAACAAACTTATTAGCACTTAATGCTGCAATTGAAGCGGCTCGTGCAGGCGATCATGGACGCGGCTTTGCAGTCGTTGCAGATGAAGTGAAAAAGCTAGCAGAGCAATCAAAAAAATCCGCTGAGCAAATCGCTACCTTGATTTCTGAAATACAGCAGGATACAAACCGTGCTGTAACGGTGATGGATACTGGAACTCAAGAGGTTCAAATTGGTATGCAAGTAGTGAAGGTAGCAGAAGAAGGTTTCTCTAAGATTGTTGAGCTGATTGAGCAAGTATCCATGCAAATCCAAGAAGCAACGACAGTGTCAGAGGAGATGTCCTCTAGCGCAGAGCAAATCTATGCTTCCTTTGATGAAATTGCAACTATTGCACAGATGTCCTCATCTAATTTACAAAATGTTGCTTCTGCTTCCGAAGAACAATTAGCTACTATCGAAGAAGTAGCTGCTTCAGCAGCAACACTTTCAAATATGGCAGAAGAACTTCACACGCAAGTCTCTCGTTTTAAGGTAGAATAAAAAACTGCTCGTTTTCTTTAGGTTTATAGAAAACGAGCAGTTTCTTCATACAAAGAAAAATAGCATGATTTTTCTACCTATCGTATGCTAACCCTACTCACCATTTTCCCCCAGTAAATACATTCTTCACTACTTTATTTTACACTTCACCAAATATCAAATTTTTAATAAAATAGACATTACTTAAGACAGAATTAAATAAATTTTTAGAATATTATTGACAGGCAGTTAATATCCAAGTAATATTGCTTTCAACAACACATTGCAGGCCAAGATTGGAAATAGTAAAAGTGTTTGTGTACTTGTAGAGAGCCGATGGTTGGTGTAAATCGGTAGGCACACATTTTGAACTCGTCCATGAGCTACTCCCTGAACTTTTTAGTAAGGGATGTCGGTTTCCCCCGTTAACAGGATAGACAGTGATAGCTGTCGATAAGGGGACTTTTTCTATAAAGAGAAGGTCAATTAGAGTGGTACCGCGAGCATAAACTCGTCTCTATTTTTAAATAGAGACGGGTTTTTTATTTTTTTAATGACTTATTGGCCTAAGTGTAGATTTTAGATACTAATCACTAAAAAGGAGTGTTTGAAAATGGGAAGAAAAATTTGGGTGTTTGATACAACTTTACGTGATGGCGAACAGGTGCCTGGAGCAAAGCTAAATCTTTATGAAAAAGTAGAGATTGCTCAGCAGCTGAAAAAATTAGGTGTCGATATTATTGAGGCTGGATTCCCCGCTTCCTCTCAAGGTGATTATAATGCCGTCAAAGCTGTAGCTGAAAAGGTTGGCAATACAAACGACATTATGATTACAGCATTAGCACGTGCTGTAAAGGCTGACATTGATGCTGTCTATAATGCTGTGAAGTATGCTCAAAACCCGATGATTCACATGGTACTAGGAACCTCTGATATTCATGTGGAGAAAAAATTCAGCAAGTCAAAAGATCAAATTTTACAAATAGGCGTGGATGCTGTGAAATACGCTAAAACATTATTGCCGCAAGTTCAATATTCCACAGAGGATGCCTCTCGTTCTGACTTTGAATATCTTTGGAAAACAATTGAAGCTGTTATGAGAGCTGGCGCAACGATGATTAACGTTCCTGATACGGTTGGCTTTGCAGAGCCAGAGGAATTTGGAGAAATGATTTTTAAATTAAATGACCGTATGAAAAACTTAGATGATAGCGTTCTTTTAAGCGTTCATTGTCACAATGATCTTGGCATGGCAACGGCTAATACGCTAGCTGCAATTAAAAATGGTGCAGATAAGGTAGAGTGTACAATCAATGGTATCGGTGAACGCGCAGGTAATGCTGCATTAGAAGAAGTTGTCATGGCACTTAAAACTCGTAGCTCCGTCTACAATGCAGAAACCCGTATTAATACAAAAGAAATTATGAATACTTCACGTCTTGTTTCTAGCTTTATGGGCTTAGATGTACAGGTCAATAAAGCCATTACAGGAGATAATGCATTTGCCCATTCTTCTGGTATTCACCAAGATGGTTTGTTAAAATCGCGTGATGCTTATGAAATCGTCCATCCTGAGGATGTAGGTCTTGATGATATGGAGCTAGTACTAACAGCTCGCTCTGGTCGCCATGCAGTGAAAAATGCTCTTGAAAAATTAGGATTTACTAATCTTTCAACAGAGGAATTTGAAGGTATTTTCGAAGGATTCTTAAAGCTAGCCGATGCGAAGAAAGAAGTATATGATCACGATTTATATGTTATTGTTGAAAGCTATTATGAAAAACATGATGCCAATAATAAAAATGCTACACATTATAGTGAGCAATTCTTTGATTTTGATGATCTACAAGTCGTCAGCAATACAAGCTTCCCTTCAGCAAGTGTTAAGGTTCGAAAAGGCGGCGAAGTATTTAAAGCTAGTGCAGTAGGCTCTGGTCCAATTGATGCCCTCTATTCAGCCATTGCAGAAATTACAAATATGGATGTAAAACTAGTGGAATATAATATCAATAGTGTTTCACGAGGCAAAGAGGCTTTAGGTAAAGTAAAAATTACGATTGAGCACGAAGGCGAAAAGTATATTGCAAAAGCAGCAGATACAGATATTCTTAAGGCAAGTGCATTAGCCTATATTAATGCGATCAATAGCATTGTAGTGACAAAATTAACACCTGTTATGAATTAAATGAAAATAGCAAAGCCAGTATGGCACTTGTGCCATACTGCTTTTTCAATCCTAGTGACTATCCCTAACTAGTTTTTGATATTCCTCATCGATTCGTTCGATATCAAGACGTTCAAATAATGGTGTCACCTCTCGAATGACTTTAGGGAGATCTACTTGCTCATGCCACATCATTTCATTTATACCTAACATATTTCTTACTTTCTTTGCTGAAAACGGTAAGAAAGGATGCAGCAGCTGTCCTAAATTCGCAATGATATAGACGCAAGTTGCTAATGTACGATTACCTGCCTCTACGTTTTCTTTTACCTGTAGCCATGGCTGTTGTTCATCAAAATAACGATTAGCACCGCGAATATACTCAAAAATCGATTCTAACGCCTGTTTGAAATGACCACCTTCGATAAGAACACCCGCTTCATTAAACAATTGTACGGTTTGTTTTCGAATGTCGCTATCCACCTCCGCTTGTGGCACCTGACAAGCAAATGATTTCTCAATAAACTTCAATGTACGGTTTACAAAATTGCCATAGGCTCCGAGTAGTTCGCCATTATGGCTATAAATAAATTCCCGCCATGAAAAATCAGTATCACGATTTTCTGGCGCATTCATCGTTAAGAAGTAACGAATAGAGTCCGCATCATAACGGCTTAAAATATAAGGAACCCATACAGCCCAATTCTGACTAGTAGATAATTTGCGTTTTTCTAATGTTAAATACTCATTAGATACGATATGGGTAGGTAATG
This sequence comes from Lysinibacillus sp. JK80, assembly GCF_027557635.1. Classification (NCBI taxonomy): domain Bacteria; kingdom Bacillati; phylum Bacillota; class Bacilli; order Caryophanales; family Bacillaceae; genus Lysinibacillus; species Lysinibacillus sp. JK80. Next base: position 4,267,158 of record NZ_CP058997.1, read on the forward strand.
CCTTGGATCCAATTCCCATTAAAATGGCTGGCCAAATAACTGTATGGAATGGAATATTATCCTTCCCATGTACATAGTATGAAATGGTCTCTTCATTCCATAAATCTTCAATAGCTATTTGATGCTCTTTTGCCCATTCCAAGCTTGCTGTTAAGTACCCTGCTACAGCTTCAATCCATACATATATTTTTTTCCCTTCAAAACCTGGCACTGGAACATCTATGCCATTCGGTAAATCTCTTGTTACCGCTCGGTCAGGAACTCCCTCTGCCAAGTATCGCTCCGTTAACCCTAAAGCATTGTCACGCCAACGTTTCTCGGCTTTCGCTTGTGCTAAATAAGACTCCAACCTTCCTTGAAATTGACTAAAGGTAAAATAAAAGTGCTCAGTTTCCCGAATAACAGGTTCGTTCCCACAAATTTTGCAGCGCTTATCAATTAAATCCAATGGGTCTAAAATTTCTGAGCAGTTATCACATTGATCTCCCCTTGCTTTCGCTCCACAATTTGGACAGAGCCCCTCGACAAATCGATCTGGTAGAAATTGTTTATCCGTCTCACAGTAAGCCTGTTCAATTTTCTTTTTGTATAAGAAATTATTAGCCAGTAGCTGTAAGAAAAGGGCCTTAACGGATTCATGGTGGTGCTCCGCATCCGTTCTTGTGTACAAATCATAGGTAAATCCTAAATCATGAAAGCATCTAGTAAACTCCTCATGATAGTGATTAGCTATAGCTTCTGTCGTTGTATTCTCTTGTGCGGCACGTATAGAAATGGGTGTACCATTACAATCACTGCCTGATACATATAAAACCTGCTCACCTTTTTGTCGGTAATATCTAGCCAAAATATCACCTGGTAATAATGCGGCAACATGCCCTAAATGCAAAGAGCCATTTGCATACGGCCAAGCGCCTCCAATAACAATCGTCATTCTAAATTGCTCCCCTCACAGAAAAAATGGTAAAAAAAAATCGCCCTAATCAAATCTGATTAGGACGAGTATACCCGTGTTACCACCTATATTTACAAATAGCTTACACTATTTGCCTCTATCAGTACGTCTTCACTCAAAAAAGAGATACTGCTGCTGTTGTAACGAGTGCCCATCTCGTCGTAATCTACTGGCTAAAAAGCTTTCGGTACGAAGCTCAAAGGTCATTTTCAAAAGGGTTCATTTACCTCATTTCCACCAACAGAGGCTCTCTACAAAATGCTAATCCAATTTACTTTTCCTTCTCAATGCTTTTTCTATAGGATTGGCATTATTTTACGCCTTCTTGTGAGGAAATGCAATGATTGTTGTAAAAGCGTCTTTTTTTTGATTCATTTTCTCGAGTTAATCTAATGTAACCTTTAGCAAATCAGTTAAATCATCAATTACTATATCTGCTTTTTCTAACTCCTTATCTTGTGCAAAGTCAAAGCGAACACCTATTGATAGTAATTGATTGTCCTGTGCAGCTTGGATATCCGAAGAACGATCTCCTACCACTGCTCCATAATCAATTTTATTTTCATCTACAACTCTTTTGACCAGATCCGATTTATGCCCACTTGCAATTGCTTGAATGCTATAGATTCCCTTTATAAAACGCTCCAACTGATAGGTTTCGACGATTGCTTGTAAATAGTCAACCTGTCCATTACTCGCTATGTATAACGGATAGTTCTCTGACAATGTTGCGAGGGTTTGTTCAGCGTTTGGATACAAAGCACCTTTATGTCCACGTATTTGCTCAATCAGCTTTACATGGAATAATACATTGCTCTCTTCTCGTATCTCTAAAGCATGCATAGGACATAATGTTTCCCACACAACAGGTAAAGGAACCCCCATTATTTCTCTATATTTTTCTATAGGTGTTTCTCCCTGCCACAAGCCGTTTGTCCGCAGCACATCAAATGTTGCATCGAGCGCAGGCTCTAAAATAAGATTGGTTTGAAATAATGTTCCGTCCATATCAAAAATAAACGCTTTATTCATAAAATCTCTCCTTAATTAGTTATCCAAAAACACCATATGCTGCTTTTCTTGCTTATAATAATCCAAACGATCCTGCAAAGTTCCTGTATGAAATTCAAATTTATGACCATCAGGATCTGTAAAGTAAATCGATTTTTTATCCTTTTCATCTCTTTGCCGACCTGCTAAAATATTGACCTTTAGCTGCACCAATCTGTCATACACCTTATCAAAGTCATCCTCAGCGATTGTGAAAGCAATGTGTGTATAGGAATGATGGATGTCATTACGTGGTATATCCTTTTCTACATTCAGAGCTAGCCACAGCCCATTTACATCCAAATAGGCTGTGCTGTTCCCCTTTACTAGCAACTTGGCATCGAATACTTTTTCATAAAATGTGATGGATTCCTCTAAATTAGAAACTGAAAACAATAAATGATTGATGTTTTGAATTGTCATGGCTGTGCTCCTATTGATTATTTCTTCCCCTTTTTCATTCCCTTGGCTATTTGCTTCCACTTGCGTTGCTCCTCAAGTTTTGCTTGCGTATTTGTTTTGCGCTCCATATAAGCCAATTCTCTTTGCAGCTTAAAATAGCTTTGTAGACGATATTGGTCCAAGTCCCCATCTACAATAGCTTGCTGCACAGCACAATAAGGCTCTTTTTGATGTGTACAATCACGATAACGACAAGCTGTCGCTAGTTCCTCAATATCTTGAAAGCTAGAAGCTAAACTATCCCCTTGATCCCACAGTTGAAGCTCACGCATCCCTGGCGTATCAATTAGACAGCCACCAGCAGGCAATACTACTAGCTCTCGATGGGTTGTTGTATGTCGTCCCTTGGCATCATCCTCACGTATACCCGCTACTTTCATCAGTATCTCACCACATAAAGCATTTGTTAATGTGGACTTCCCTGCTCCTGAAGACCCCAATAGTGCCCCCGTGACCCCCTCTGTGAATAGCTTCTGAATTTCCTTTAGACCTTCGCCCGATAGAGCACTCGTTACGAAGATATCCACACCAAAGGCTACAGACTCCACTTCTTGTACTAAGCTCGAAACATCCTCGCATAAATCAGCTTTTGTCAGGACAATAATGGGCTTTGCACCTGAATCCCAAGCAGCCACTAAATATCTCTCCAAACGTCGAATATTAAAATCTGCGTTCAAGCTCATAACAAGTAACACAATATCGACATTTGATGCGACAATCTGTTCTTGAATTTCCGTTCCTGCAACTTTACGTGAAAATACAGATTTTCGTTGGAATAGCTGATGAATAATTGCTCGTTCCTCACCAGGCATTTTCTCCACTAGCACCCAATCACCAACTGCTGGATAGTCCTCCCGAGCTAAAGAGGTATACGCATAATGACCAGCAATTGTCGCAAGCCATTCTCCCTCTTCAGCTAACACCCGATAAGAATGCTTATGCTCTAAAGTAACCCTTGCAGGCACACAATTTTTTAATTTAGCCTGTTTTTTCATTTCTATCATTTGCTCTTCAAAATATGTTGTAAAACCTAATGTTGTTAAATTCAATTTATTTTCCTCCTAAACGTATGATGCCTCAGCGAAAATAGTTGTCATCCGCAAGAGGCCCTATCGCAATTCACCTTTTGGAACTACAATAAAAAACCTTGTAGCTGCAATTCGGCAGTTACAAGGTTTCACAGGCACGTTTAAAAGATACACAAATACCCCGAGTTATGGCACGGCGTCACTTTGTATATTTTAGGCGTGTGAAATTGAACAAACCGAATTGCAGTTCGCTAATTACAGATCTATTCATCATGTCACATCACCTACTTTCCATTTAGTTGTTATCAATATAGCTAAATTTTCAGAAATTGTCAATTACAATATTATAAGCATTTATTCCAATCATCCACGCATACAATGAACAAAACCATTAAATGCGAGGAGATGTTGGATTGCCTAAAATCATTTCAATTAGCACATATCAACCACCTTACACATTACAGCAAGATAACGCAGAGGAACTAACGAAAGAGCTTTTTTATGCAAAAATTCCAAAACTAGAGCGCTACTTAAAGGTTTTTGAAAATGGTGGCATCAACACACGCCATTTTTGTGTGCCAGCTGAATGGCATCGTACGAATCACTCCTTTGAAGAACGTAATAATTTATATATTGAGTTAGCTACACAATACAGCGTAAGTGTCATTCAAGCATGTTTAGCTAATACAGCTTTTTTATCCTCACCTATTCCTACTGAGGACATCGATGCCATCATTTTTGTTAGCAGTACAGGAATTTCAACACCTAGCATTGACGCACGTGTTATGAACAAAATTCCCTTTTCAGATCGACTTAAACGCATTCCTCTATGGGGTCTTGGTTGTGCAGGAGGAGCCGCTGGTATAAGCAGAGCCTATGATTTTTGTAAAGCCCATCCACATGCAAAGGTACTTGTCGTTTGTGTCGAGTTATGTAGCCTCACTTTTCAGCCAAATGATTTTTCTAAAAGTAATTTAATTGGTGCTTCTCTTTTTGCCGATGGTGCAGCATGCATACTTGTTTGTGGGGATGAAGTAGCTATCGCAACAAAAAGGCCAACCCCTAATATTCTAGCTACAGGTTCTAAATGGATGCCAGATTCGGAAAATGTAATGGGTTGGGATGTTAAAAACAACGGGCTTCATGTCGTTTTCCAAAAAAGTATTCCTTCTATTATTACCAATTGGCTTGGACCTTTCATGGAGCAATTTTTAATGGCACAAGGACTGTATAGCGAACAATTGACTCATTTTATTGCGCATCCTGGAGGAAAAAAGGTATTAAAAGCTTATGAAGATACACTTTATCTATCTCCCCAAAAAACCGACATTTCTCGGGAAATATTGAGACGACATGGTAATATGTCATCACCAACAGTGTTATACGTATTAGAGCAGTTTATGTTAAATGAAGGACAAGTGGAGGATACAGGCTTGCTCGTAGCTCTTGGCCCTGGTTTTTGTGCAGAAGCTGTATTATTAAACTGGAGGGAGTAACATGATCTTCTATTTTATTTTTATCCTTGTCGTTCTACAAAGATTGACAGAGGTTGTTATTGCCAAGCGCAATGAGAAGTGGATGCTTTCTCAAGGAGCCTATGAAGTAGGTGCTTCACACTACCCCTATATGGTAGCCATGCATATTAGCTTTTTTCTGTTTTTAATAGTGGAAATCGTCACAAACAACAATGGTATCTCGCCCTTATTTCCGTTATTTTTTATATTATTTTTAGCTGTGCAGGCTTTAAGAATCTGGTGTATTCGCTCTTTAGGCACTTTTTGGAATACAAAAATCCTCATTTTACCTGACGCACATGTTGTTCGTAAAGGGCCATATGAATATATGCGCCATCCCAATTATGCGGTAGTTTGTTTAGAAATCCTTTTGCTACCACTCATGTTTCAGGCATACTTTACAGCATTTTGTTTTACATTACTCAATATTACAATGCTTTCTGTACGAATACCTATAGAAGAAAAAGCATTACGAGATGCTACTAATTATAATCGTGTATTTCAAAAGAAGATTTCGGAGTCTTAGCCGAAATCTTCTTTTCTTCTTTATTGCCATTCCCAGTTAAAGGGATCTTGTAGACGTTCCCAAGGGTTCTGAAACTCTTCATTTGTTAACAAACAGTTGTCCAACTGTTTAGTGATGTCTTCTCGATCTAGATCAATGCCAATAATCACAAGTTGTGTCATTCGATCTCCGAACTCTTCATCCCAATCTTCCAATACTTCAGGGCTTTGCTGGAATACATCCTGCTGCTGGGCTTGAGAAAGAGCTGCTACCCAATAAGAGACTGGTTCAATTTTTGCAGATGACCCCGCTTGTGATAATAATAGTGCAACTTCCTGATGTCTTGCACTCCAAATAATCCCCTTCGCTCGTACTATTGAATCTGGCATGTGATCACACCACTCAACAAAGCGCATCGGATGAAACGGTCTTTTGCGTTTATAGGTAAAGGAAGAGATCCCGTACTCCTCAGTCTCTGGTGTATGGTTTTCATGACCAAGCTCCAACTCCTTTAACCAACCAGCCGATTCAGAGACACGTTCAAAGTCAAAGCGCCCCGTATTTAAAATTTCAACTGGATCAATAACACCATTTGTTGTACGTATAAGTTTTGCCTCAGGCTGTAATGCACGTAAAATACGTTCTAATCGCTCAAGCTCCTCTGCGGATACTAAATCGCACTTATTTAAAATAAGGACATCACAAAATTCAATTTGATCAATAAGAAGGTCTGCAACATCACGCTCATCTAATTCACCAACAGCTTCCTTCCGCTCCAATAAGCTTTCCCCAGACTGAAAATCATGCCAAAAACGATGGGCATCTACGACAGTAACCATTGTATCTAATCGACAAAACTTCGTTAAATCAATGCCAAGCTCCTCGTCTAAATAACTAAATGTTTGTGCAACTGGAATCGGCTCACTAATCCCTGTCGATTCAATCAAAATGTAATCAATATTGCCTAGCTTCGAAAGACGTTCCACCTCCTGCAATAGATCCTCTCGTAATGTACAGCAAATACAACCATTCGATAGCTCCACAAATTTCTCTTCTGTACGTGATATACCGCTACCATTTGCGATAAGCTCCGCATCAATATTAATTTCACTCATATCATTCACAATAACAGCGACACGTAAATCCTTTTTGTTTTGCAATACATGATTCATCATTGTTGTCTTACCAGAACCTAAATATCCACTCAATACTGTAACAGGAATTTTCTTTGTCATTTTTACAACTCCTCAAATCGTAATCATTACTATTTACAATTTGTAATTAAATCATATTACTTTGGAAAATGCAAAGCTTTTTATTACTAGTGAAATTAAACTTGACAATCTCCAGTGAGAAATATATTGTATAAATCGTAATAATTACTATTTAAAAGGAGGTCCTTCAATGCGTGTACAAGTAACGCTAGCCTGTACTGAAACAGGTGATAAAAACTATATTACTACTAAAAATAAACGCAATAATCCCGAAAGATTGGAGCTTAAAAAGTACTCCCCTCGCCTGAAGCGTGTAACCCTGCATAGAGAAACAAAATAATATTGGAATGGGGGGTCATGATGAGATCCTCATGAGCGGTTCTGACCTGTTTTAGAGCGGTGTCTTCTACTTTGTGAGCGAGGTTAACCTGCTTTGGAGCGCCTTCCTCTTCTTTGTGAGCGGTTGAACCTTCTTAAAAGCTTTTTATGCAAATCAAAAAAATGACTGTTTCAAAGGCATACTTTTGAAACAGTCATGATGAAATTTTATAGCTAAAGCTGCTCACTATTGATTTCTAACGCTAGTTCATTCAATTTCTCATCTAATTCATCGAGCATGCGTAATCTAAAATCTATTTGTTCATCAATATTAACTCCTTGTTTCATTAATGGGCTACCATCCTTAGATTGTTTCTTTAATGCAACTATTTCATTGGATAATCTCTCAATATCTAGATTTTTCGTCTCTAACTCACTTAGTAAATGTCGATGAAGGCTGTCCGATTCTACTTTCTCTCTATGGTATTTTTCTAGTGTCTCTAAAATATTCTCCATTTGTTTACTTGCTATGGTTGTATAGTCACTTAACTTTTTATCTATGCTTTCCACAATAGACCTTTCATTTGAATCGATCGAAGCCTCCTTTGATGCTTGAAATTTGTCCATCAATGACTTTTTTTCAGCCCGCAATTCTGCCAATTCCTTTAATAATGCCTCAATGGATGCAATTTGCTTTTTTCTTTGTGCTTCTCTCTTCTGAATTTCTTCATCGTAAGCTTGCAATTCTTTATCAAAGTCTCTTTTCAACTTTAGGAGCTCCATCGAAAGTTCTTTTTTATGCCTTGTTAATTGAACATTTTCTCGTTCAAGTCGAAGAACCAAAGCATAATAATCACTATCTCTAAGTCTTTTTACTTCATTTTTGTACTTGGCTAACTCGGCCCTTAAAAAAATAATCATTTGTTGGAGCTGTATTGGATCATTGTTTTTCACAATATCATTGTCCATCATCACACCCCCTAGCCTGAATATCTTTTTAGTAAATCGACCACCTCTTCAAGCTGCTCTCTACTTTCCTCTAGTAAATCATCCAGCTGCTTCATCCATTTTTCTTCTAACTTTGAATTCTCTATTTGTTCAACATGACTCTTTTCGCCTGAAACAAGATAAGCCATTAATAGCTGTAATGTACTTTTTTCAAGAAAGGCAAAGCTATTATCTTGTTCATTACGACGACTTAGCTGTTCCTTTACTAATTGTTGAATTACACTACCAAACTCTTGTTTTTCGTTGTCACCCATTGTCTTCCTCCTGTGTTTGGCCCATTCCATTTAGATTAATTGGATTTAAAACAACAACACCTTCTGTGAGCTGATCGCAATATGTAAAACCCATAATCGTGCCTGAATATGATAAATTATGGGACCATTTTATTTGAAAATTGGTAAATGAAATGGTTTCATTCGGTTCGATTGTTGATTTACCAACTGGTCTCAGCCAATACTCCTCTTTGCTTGATTTGTCATTAAAACGCTCCCACTGACTCTGCCCCTGAGTTTTAAAATTCGGAGTGAAATTTTCATGAACATATCTCCCTGAAAAGTAAAACGGTGACTCCTTGGGTATTGTTATACACAAAGATGGGTTCGTGACGGCTGCACTACCAATATTACGAATATGATAGGAGCCTAAACATAAACTCTCTTGCTCAGGATCATAAGAAATATTAAGTGCAGTTGTAAAATAACTAATGAGGTTAATCCTATTCGGAATTGCTAATTCCTCAACCAACCTTTTAATATCATGAACATAGGCATTTGTTTGTTCTTTTAGTGCCTGTATCTTGTCTTCAATACGATCTGCCACTTTAAACCTCCTTGTTATTTCCATTAAAAAAAGAGAGGATTACCCTCTCTTCATAGTATGACTTTCTTCTTTTTGTTATCACAATTAACCAACAGTTGGGAAAATAACTGGGCATTGTTGTGGACGAACCGCAGTTGGACATGAGAATGGTAAGTCTGCTCTTGGTTCGCAGAAAGTTGCTAAAAATTCCACAGTAACTGGGAATGTAGATTGAATACTTTGACAAACAGCAACAGTAATTGTCAACGCAGAGAACGTGATTGTACCTGCTGCAGCACCTGTTCCAACACTAAGTGTTCCAGTTGTACAAACGAAGCAATCTAAATCTGTGTATAAAATTTCAACGTCTGTTCCCTTAGGTGCACATAATGTCACTTGCTCACAGCGAGAAACTGGAATATTATTGCTTGTGAAAACAGTACCATTAGGTAAAGTAACGACAATTGTTAGAATGAAGTTCTTTTGAACATTTAGATGTTGCAGACAAACAGTTGATCCATCAATAGAGAATTGGCGATTCTCACGGTTCAGAATCACAATTGGATTTGTAGTTGCTGGAATTACTCGACAAGTAACAATAGCACCTGTTAAGTCAGTAGTTGCTGTAACACCTGGGAATGTAATTGGTCCAGTAGGTGAAATATCAAACGACATTTCTTTTACAATCCAGTCGTATACCTTATCAACATTTATACAGATTAGTTCCTGCGCCTGGGATGGCATATGCTCTTGCATCCTTTTGACACCTCCATAAAATTTTTATCTTTCGTTTGTAGCATATGTTTTTCAGCTATAAGTGCATGGGCTAACAAATAGTTACATTGGATATTTATTAAAATCAATCAAGATTTGTTTTCATACACTTCCCTCATTAACGATACGAATCAAAATGTTGAAAGAACCGTTATATTTGTAACAGAAAGTCAATATTTTTAATAAACTAATAATGGACTGAAAGGGGTGAACTACAATGGAAGAGTCAAAATTGTATACCACTCAAGAAATTGAAAATTTAAAGGAAAAAATTGAATCTTATAGAGAATCGTTAACCTCGTTAAAAATGGGGAAGTCAATTGAAGATTTCCTTTATATGAAGCAGGAGTTTGATGGACTAAAAACACAGATGGCCCATTTAGAAGGGATTACAGAGACATTGGATACTAAACAAAATTCATATATAAAAGGATACGACGATCAAATTAGGGTTCTTTCAACACAGCTTGAGTCTTTGAATCAAACCATTGAAGGAATGAACCAAGAGATTTTATCAATTTTAAATAAACTGTTGCCAGTTAAAGGAAATGATACAAAAACCATAATGCCCTCCATTGACATGCCTGCTCAAACCTATTCTAATCTTTTACCTAGACAACCTAGAATGACACAGACAGCAGATCAAACTACAATTACATCAGCACAACCTTCTTATAGACTACTACAAAGTGTGGCAGGTAAAGCCAAAAACCACCAACCAAATGTAAATATCGGGGGTCCCTCTCCTCAGAATGGTCTACCGGAAACTAAACCTGAAGAACGGCATTTTAATCAGCAATATTTCCAATCAATCAATACGCACCCCAGCCAAATATACAATGGTTTATACAGAAACACGACAGTTGAATCCACCTTCCATTTTAAAAATGCCATGGATGCAAAGGAAGTTCCAGTAAGTGTATATGATCCATCTGCCGTACAGCCTGCTTCAAGAGAAGAAAACATCGAGAATGATACTTTACAATCTTCTATAGTTAATGAATCAGATAGCACTAAAACTGAAACATTAAATAATCCTATGGAGGTTGTGAAAATTGAGAATGAACGTAACAATCTTGAGAATCCCATTGTAACGAATGAATCGATAGAACAAGTTATCTTTGAGCAAATTAGCGACCCTGTTAGTCAAGACATTGAAGCAATAGCTAGTGAGCCTCTCAACCAAATCATTGCAGAAACAGTAGCAGAACCTGCAGCTATAGATCATTCTCCTTCATTAGAAACAGAAGAATATGTTGAAGTGTATCATGCTGATGCAACCTATGAGGTTCATCCGTCCTTTGAAGAAGAGATCATGCAACTTGAATCTGTAAACAAGCCGATTGAGGAAGAACATAAAAAGGGAAAAAACTCATTTTTCGATTTCTTTAAAAGATGGAGTTAACATTATCTTAAACATCCACTATGTCAAAACATACATAGTGGATGTCTTTATGTGTTAAATAAAAGCAGTCATAAAGAAATCATTGAATTTATAGGTGAAATAGATAATTGCCCTTAACCCCTAATCTGAAATGAATAGAATAATGAAGAAAGGGGGTGTAAAAATGTGTTTGAATAACTCAATGTGTGGCTGTTCAGGTAACGGTCATGGTAACGGGGAGTGTACTGCACTGGGACCTTTTGTTGCAATTGACGCTGCATGTATTACTCCACCAGTAGCTACTGGTTCTATTATCCCATTCTCATCAGGAATAACTCCTGTTGCATTAGTAGCTGCTGCTACTGGTTTAATTGCAACTGTAAGTCTTGTAGGTTTTGGTACAGCAGTTCCAGGGATTACTCTTGCTGGCGTTAATATTGATTTAACAACTTCTGCTGCTACAGAAGCATTTACGGTTCCACGTCCAGGTACTATTACATCTATTTCTGCTACAATCTCAGCAACTGCTGCTTTAACTCTAACTGGAACAGCAACTGTCAGAGCACAGATTTACCGCGCAGTTCAAGGAAGCAATGTATTCAGCCCTACTGCAGCATTTGTTGATTTATTACCACCTTTACCACTAATAGCATTGGCAGTAGGTACGATTGCAAGTGGTAATGCAAACGTTTCAGTACCTGTAAGTACTGGTGATCGTTTACTAATGGTATTCTCTATGACTACTACAGGAGTTGCTGCTACACTTGCTGGTAACGCAAGTGCTGGTATTACTATCGTATAAAATAAACTTAAATAAAAAATGAAAACAAGTGATTTCCTCATTAGCAGAAATCACTTGTTTTTTCATAAAACATCCATATTTATTTAACCAAAGCATTCTGAATATGTGTCAAATGATGCTTACCATGCCATGCATAAAGGCCAATTGCATGCTCAAGAGTCGTCAGGCCTGAATCAGGATGATTAAAGGCTCTTTGTAATTGTTCCTCCGATAAGCTTGACAGTAAATAAACCCAACGTTCATGTAAGCTTTCAATCAAATTAAAAGAAATTGCTACTGGCATTTCAGAATCTTGTAACTGTGCCCATTCTGCCTCATTGTATGGCTTAATGGTTGGTACATCCTCTGTTAACGCTAGCTTAAAACGGATATAGCTATTCATATGACTATCAGCAATATGATGGACTAGCTGTGTCACGGTCCAGCCATTTTCACGGTAAGATTTTGCTAAGTCTTGCTCGCTTGCACCACTTAACGCATCTGCAAGTTGTTTTGGTAACAAACGAATTTCATTAATCCACTCTAGTACTTGCTGTGAATTCATTTCTTTCGGAAATTGGAATTGTCCAATGGGATAACGTAAATCTTTCATATTGCTGACCTCCGTTTTATTTTTTATATTACCAATTTAATATTTTTCTTGCTATAACCATGCACTGTAATTATCTATGTTCAATAGCTTTTCGCATTTAAATTTCTGAATGGCGTCTTCAGCATCTTGTGCATTTCAGAAATATGAAAGCAATACACAATGCAAGCTTACATGCGCACACCACACACCTCCTTTCCCAATACATATACAAACATCAAAAACCCTTATTTTATAAGTATAAATACTTATAAAATAAGGGTTTACTATTATTCCTGGATATCGTATATCAACGTATCAAAGTATTTTTCATTTGTATACAGTAGAATAGCCCATTCACCAGGCTTAGGAACTTTCACATGAGAAGGTGTATGAGCATCTGCTCCATTAACAGGTCCTCCGAGTCCTATGCTCCAACCATTCGCTAAAATCGGTTGTATGACTTTAGAGTCTCTATGGTATCCAATAACTGTTAATTCTGTATCTCGTACTTCATCTATTCCCCATAGATGCCACATCCATTTTTGTGTGCTTAGACTAGGCATATTCGCACCAATGACACCCGACTTATCAGCATTACCAATAATGCCTCTATCACCAAATTCCACTGCCTTTTGATTCCAATCAACTGATGCAATATCACTTTCTTGCACAAAATCAGGTAGATCCTCTGGCATTGTAACATTTGCTTTGTCTGTACAACCCACTAAAAATAATAGCAATATACATCCAAATACAACTCGTTTCATAACATCCCCCTTTCTTATGAAACGTTTGTTTTAACCATATTGTTACAGATAATTCTGTAAATTATAAAACTATCATTTTATCGTACTTTTTACAATATCAACTAATGACTTTAATGGATGGAGAATTGTAATCGCCGTGTGATCTTCAAATCGTTGTGCTGCATCCACCATCGATAGCTGGGCAACTGATATGGATTTTTCTTCAGCTGACAAAGTATGTAAAGCCCTTAAAATAGCATCATCATAGGCTTCCTTTTTCCCCTGCATAATGAGATTAAATGTATGCTCAATAATTTTTCCCTCTACATCTACTGATACTCCTTGATGCTTAGCATATTGGTGAAGTCTTGCCATCGTTCCTTCGACAGTTGCAGGATTTGTAAAAAGAATAAATTGAGGCTGTTGCTTACATATACTTTCAAAATAGGGCTCATCTATCTTTATGATAGGGATCGAGGGATCGAACAAAGTTTCATCCTCTAATAAAGCAATATAATTTGTACACGTTATTAAAATGGCATCCACATCACAGCTAATTATCCATTCAATTTGCTCCTTAACTTTACGTGCTAAACCATCACTACCTTTAGACACGTGCTGTATCACGCCAGGGTCTACAAAATGGAGTATCTCTATGTCTTCAGCGCTTTGAAAAGCCTGCTCAATGTATTGTATATTGGAATAATGAGCATGCAAGCAGGCGACCTTTTTTCTCAATTAAACTCCTCCTCATTGGAAAGTCTCTTTTCCATTGTTGCTATTACTAGAGAGTTACCATTACGATTCTTCACCATTTCCTCTTTCGTTACAACATAACCTAAAGAACGATATAACTCAATATTACGTGGAACACTCATACGTACTTTGCACTGACTAATTGTAATCCCCTTCGATAGTGTATATTGTTCAAGCCAAGAAATTAGTGTTTTAGCTAAACCTTGTCCCTGTCTTTCTGGGATAACTGAAAGTCTAAAAAAATAAATTCCCTTTGTACTGAGGGTAAACCTTACCATGGCAACTGGCTGTTTTTCGATATAGCCAATAAACGCTTGTTCACTTTGCTGCATTGCCTGCTCAATAGAATCCACCGTTTCACTTAGTGCACTGGATGGTGGAGTAGCTTTTTCATATTCTTGAAACGCCTGTAGCATCACCTGATGTATAACTGGGGCATCCTTGCTCTGTGCTAAAACAATTTCCATCCTAAACCACCTCTTATCGTTTTTTATTCATAATAGTGCATATTAAAACAAAAAGAAACCGTATTATTTCGAATACGGCCTACTACTTATTATGTTTGTCTTTCACTTTTGCTTCCTTTTCAATGTGCTTTCTCGCTATTTTCAAACGTTGGATATCCTTTTTCTTAAGAGGAATAATCTCTTCCTTCATCATCTTAATATAAGAAATCATTAATAAAAGTAACACCACTGTAAAAGGTAATGCAGCGATTAACGAGGCCGTTTGTAATGCTTCAAGACCTCCTGTATACAATAAAACGCCTGAAATAGCTGCCATTAAAACACCCCATACTAGCTTTGATAAAATTGTGGGATTTAAAGAACCTCTGGACGTCATGCTCGCCATAATAAATGTAGCTGAATCAGCAGAAGTGATTAAGAAAGTAAAAATTAACATTATGCCTATAACTGGTGCTAACAGTGATAATGGCAAATGCTCAAGCATTTGAAAAAGTGCAATTGTAACATCATTACTAACTGCTTCAGCTATATGTGCATTTTCATGTAAATCAAACCACATGGCAGTACCACCAAAGACCGCAATCCAAAAACAGGCAATAAGGGGCGGGATAATTAAAACACCTATAATAAATTCTCGAATCGTTCTACCTCTAGATACACGAGCTATAAATGATCCTACAAACGGAGACCAAGCAATAGCCCAAGCCCAATAAAAAATAGTCCAATCTTTTACCCAAGTTCCCCCCACATATGGCTGCATTCGAAGGCTATACTGAATAAAATTTGAAATATAATCCCCTATCGCTAATGTAAAAGTTTCTAGAATGAAAACTGTAGGGCCTGTTATAAATACAAAAAGCAACAGAATAATAGCAAGGCCCATATTAACATTACTTAAAATACGAATCCCTTTTTGAAGACCTGTCGTAGAAGAAAACATATAGCCTACAAACATAATGGCAATAATAGATATTTGTATAAAAAATGTATTTGGCAAGCCAAAGACAAACTTCAATCCCCCATTTGTTTGTAGAACTCCGAGGCCAATAGACGTGGCTACACCCATAACTGTAGCAATAACTGCCAGAATATCAATCGTACTTTTGACTATACGATTTGAACCAGTGACTGGCTCTAAAGCTGTAGAGATTAATAAATTTCGTTTTTTATTAAATTGTACATAGGCCATGACCAGTCCCATAATAGCATATACTGACCATTGGCTTATACCCCAATGAAAGAATGAATATCCCATGGCAAGTCTTGCAGCATCTGTTGTTAAAGGTTCCGTAGAGCTAAAAGGTGGTGAAAAGTAATGACTCATTGGCTCAGCTACTCCCCAAAAGACCAAGCCTACGCCAAGTCCTGCGGAAAAAAGCATGGAAATCCATGTTAGAAAGCTAAATTCAGGTCGACTATCTTCTGTCCCTAAGCGAATGGTGCCATATTTACTAATTGCCAAGCCAAATAAAAAAATAACGATAATAAAGACTGTCAATAAATAAAACCAGCCGAAATAATCCGTAGTCATATGAAATACGCTGTTTGCTACGTTCTTAAATTTTTCTGGTATCGTTGCTCCGATAATGACCAAAAGAAAAATTGCTCCACTTGAAATAAGAAATACTGGGTTTCTTAAAATTTTATTTTGCATACAGCGCCTCCATTTATCCCAGACAGATGACCAAATTTCCTTTATTATGCGTATCATTCGTTAATTTTATTAATAAATAAAAAAGAAACCGCATTATCAAAAGACAATGCGGTCTACTATTAATGTGATTTATGCATAAAACGTATGGCTCTACTAATAACAGTTGGTACGATCGAAGCATGATTTTCGTTTAAAGCCTCATAAAATTCAACATTCATTATTTTTTCTAATACTGTCGCCATTTGGCGCGCATCATCCACCATAAAGGTTTCAAGTTCACCAGCGCTCAAAAACAAAGTTTCGTTCATGTCTTGATGCTCGTTCAGAAATACTGAAGCACACTGCACTAATTCATGCTCATTCCACCAAATGGATGGGCTAATAGCTAGATAGCGCTGGAAGCTGGATTGGTGGTGAAATAGTTGCCACAGTGCAAAGTAACCTCCTAGGGAATGACCAAATAAAGCTTGCTGTGCTTGATTTACTGGATATTGTGCCTCAATCGTCGGCTTTAGCTCTTCTTCTATAAAGCGACTAAAATCCACTGCTCCTCCAAGCTTCTCATGACCTTTTCCTTTAAATCTTGCTGGATAAATATAAGACTCCGCAGGTGCTGTAAAATCATAAAATCTTCTTTCACGCATATCGTCGCCATGACCAATTCCAATAACAATAGCTGGAAGGATACCTGTTTTTGGTGCATTACGACTTTGTAGACGCACCGCTTCCTTTACAAGGTTAAAATAGGATGAGCCATCAAGTACATACAAAACTGGAAAGCCATCTTGTGGCGCTTCCTCCTCTGGCACATAGATATTAATCGTGTACAAATAATTTGTCAATTTTGAAGTCATATGTTGTGTAATGTAGTCTACTTTAGTTGTATTCATTAGATATCCTCCTTCAAAATTTCATAGCCATAACATACAGGTGTATTGGTTACAGGATCTTCCATAATGCGTGCATCAATATTAAATACTTTACGCATTACCTCAGCACTTAAAATTTCCTGTGGCGTGCCAGTTTGCATAATAGTACCCTTACGCATTGCAATAAGATGATCTGAATATCTGGCCGCGTGGTTAATATCATGTAGAACCATCACTACTGTACAGCTGTGGTGCTCATTTAAACTTTTAACAATGTCCAATACCTCTAGCTGATGCGCCATATCTAAATAAGTAGTAGGTTCATCCAATAGCAAGATATTTGTTTCTTGTGCTAAGGCCATAGCTAGCCAAACACGCTGACGCTGACCTCCTGAAAGCTGGGCAAGCTCCCTATTTCGATATTCCATCGTATTAGTAACTGTTAAAGCCCATTCAATCATTTCCTCATCCTTATTCGTTAAACGATTGACATTGTTGCGATGTGGATAGCGACCATACGCAATTAACTCCTCCACTTTCAATTGACCAGGAGCTATCGGTGTTTGAGATAATATTGCTAGTTTCTTGGCAATATCTTTGGTCGATAAATTTTGCATATTTTGCTCCTGCAAATATACCGTACCTTGTTGTTTTTTTAAAATACGTCCTATTGTTTTAAGGAGTGTAGATTTACCACAACCATTTGGACCGATGATTGTAGTCACTTTGCCCTCTTCTATCGTTAAATTTAACCCTTCAAAGACACGTACCTGCTCATAACCTGAAGCCAAATTTTCCATTCTAAATGCAGTTTGCACGCCATTTCCTCCTATGCCTTAGATTTCACCAGTAAATACAAGAAATACGGAATCCCAATAATTGAAACAACAATACCTACAGCCAGTTCCGATGGTGCAAAAACGGTTTTACCAATAAAATCAGCGAGGATTAACAGACCTGCACCAATTAAAGCACTCACTGGCATAACGTAACGGTGCTGAATACCAACAAGCTGCTTGGCAATGTGTGGGGCCATTAAACCTATGAAGCCAATACTCCCTGATACAGACACACAAGCACTGACAAGACCTACACTGGCTAGTAACAGCTTCATTTTCTCCTTTTCAACAGCTATTCCTAAACTTGTGATGCTATCCTCTTCAAGCTGAAAATAATCGAGTAAATATGATTTTCTATGCACATATATTCCTAAAATCAAAAGCCAAGGTAGCATTGTAAGCGCAAAGATCCAATTCGCATTATAAATTGAACCTGCCATCCAAATAGCCGCTGATTCAAAATCTTGTGCACTCATTTTTAAGGATAGGAACAAGGACAAAGCTCCAAATCCACTATTGATAGCTATACCAGTTAAGATTAATCGCTGCATATCCAGATGACCATTTTTTAAAGCAAATGAAAAAATCAGGATAGCTGCAATTGTTCCACCGATAAAACCGAATAGTGGCATCATTAAAATTGACATCCAGCTGTTCATATCTGCACTCACTAGCTTTACTTGAAAGAAGTACATGAATAGTACGACTGCTGCACCAGCTCCAGCATTAATCCCTAATATTCCTGGATCTGCTAGTCCATTGCGTGTAATCCCCTGTAATACAACTCCTGCCATACCTAAGCCAATACCGACAAGTCCAGCAATGACAATCCGAGGTAAACGGAATTCAAATATAACAAGATCAAACTTTGAATTTGACTCGATCCGCAGCAATGTTTTGATGACATCCATTACAGACATATCAAAAACACCATTTGTAATATGTAAATAGCTCGCAACTAAAATCATTAAAACAAGCATCAGCATGGTTAAAAAGAATACACTTGAGGTTTTTTTACGCACGTTTTTCACCTCCGTGCTTACGAACTAAATATAAGAAGAATGGTACACCGACCAATGCGGTTAAGACACCAATTGGCGTTTCAAATGGATAATTGACAACGCGGCTCAGGACATCACAAAGCGCTAAGAAAAAGGCTCCAATGACAGCTGCACAAGGAATAATATAGCGATAATCAACACCAACAAGGAAGCGTGTAATATGTGGTATGACTAACCCTACAAAGGCGATTTTCCCTACAAGGGCAACCGCTGTCCCTGTCAAACATACGACAGCTAGCATGCTAATAATACGTACTGCTTTTATTTTCTGTCCTAGCCCCATGGCAATATCTTCACCTAATGAAGTAATGGTAATCGCTTTTGCCGATAGTAAAGCCAAGATCAACCCAGTTAAACCAAATGGAATAGAAAGAATCAGCAAATCCATATTTACCATATGTACCTTTGTGTTATACCAAGCACTTACTGTTTGTGATACTTGGAAATACATCGCAATGGCAGTAGCAATACTACTTAAAAATGTGCCAATGACCGTTCCAATTATGGCTAGCCTTACTGGAGATAAGCCATTGCGGATTAACGAGCCAAAACCAAAGACAATACCAGCTCCCAATGCAGAACCAAGCATCGATAATAAAATCATTTGATAGTTTGGTAGCCCTGGAAAAAAAACAACGGCTAATGTAATGACAAATGCAGAGCCATCATTAACACCCATTAATGAAGGCGAGGCTAAATAGTTTCGTGTAATCCCCTGCATGACTGCACCGGCAACTGCTAAAAATGCTCCAACTAGTAATACCGCGGCAACTCTTGGAATACGGCCTGTTCTTATAATTTGATGATCGACATCCGATGGATCAAATGCTGTCATCGACTGCCATACTGTAATGGCACTAATATCTTTTGTCCCATACATAACAGAAATAAGTGCCACAAGGGCAATAAGGAAAGGAGATATCGCTAATATTGAAAACGACACTTTGTTTGTTTTTTTCAACTTTCACACCTTTTTCTTTATCCATTTTGCGGTACACAATATCAATCACTTAAGTGTATACCCTTAACAACTGCCTGCAATGAAAAATGCCACATCTTACAAAAGGCTGGTAATAGCCCGGTGATACCACCAAATCTACTACCAGCCTGTTTATACTATTTAAATAACTTTTCAGCTGCAGCATCTAAGAATTTCACCTTAGACCAAGCAGTACCACCTTGTGCTAATGGCTCAATTGTGTTGACAAAAACTTGATTATTTTGTGTTGCCTTTAAGCTAGTAAAAATTGGATTCTTTTGTAGCTCCTCTAAAGCTTTTGGCGTATCCTTATTCTCTGAATCCTCGAATTGCAGGAAAATCACATCTGGATTTACTTGTGCTAATGTTTCAAGTGATAGTTCCGCTTGCGCCTTAGCTGTTGTAACAACTTCTGGTACTGGTGCTCCTAAATCTTCATATAGAACAGGGTTTAAATAAACGCCTGCTGGATAGATGTACATCACTCCACCACGAACACGGATGATTAATACTTGCTTATCTGCTAATTGCTCCTTGGATTTTACTTGGGCATCAGCAACTTTGGCTTCATAGTCAGAGATGATTTTCTTTGCATCCTCTTCCTTCCCAGCTAATTGTGCAAGCAATGTTAAATTTTCTTTCCAATTTGTTGAAATATGTGAGTATGGAATCATTGTTTGAATTTTGTTGAGCTTTTCAGCCGTTTCTTCAGGAAATTTCGAAGTACCCACAATTACATCAGGATCCAGATTAAGAATGGCTTCTGCATTTGGCTCCATTTTATTTCCTACAAGTGTAGCTCCTTCAAAATCTGTTGCTAGATAGGCAGGAACTTTTCCACCTACTTCTAGAACACCTACTGGCTTAATACCAAGCATTGCCGCATCTTCCATTGATTCAAGACTGGCAGCGACAATGTTCTTTACTTCGGCTGGTAGCTCATATTGCTCGCCTAAGTACGTGATGGTCTGCGTGGATTTAGCTTGCTCTGTCTGTGATTCTGTTGCACTTGTCTCTGCTGTATTAGCTGTTGATGTTGCTTCCTCTGCTTTGTCTGTTCCACATGCGGCCAGTGATAATGCTAATAGTGCTGGTGCACACATTTTAAAATATTTATTCATAGATATTCTCCCCTAACGATCTCATATTGATAATGATAATCGTTTTCATATATAAGTCAATATATAATTGATACTCATTATCATTTACGGATACTATCCTAACAAAGTGAAAAAAGATTGTGAATGGACGATTTCGAAAATGACATGGATTTTTGCCGATTTAAGCAATAAAAAAACTGCTTCTTTTTTATAAGAAACAGTCAATTATACATATCTGGCTTCCTCTATTTTTAACTTGCGATAGGCTGAGGGAGATAAACCCGTACACTTTTTAAATACTCTGCTAAAATAAAAACAATCTACATATCCAACACATTCTGCAATTTCAGCTACAGGTATTCCACCATATTCTAGTAAGTCTTTCGCACGTCGTATACGGTATTCTGTTATATATGTACTTGGATTCATACCTGTATGCTGCTCAAATAAATAAGCAAAACGACGACGCTCAATGCCCAATTCCATCGAGATATTTGATACTGAGATTTGCTGTGCATAATTTTCGTGTATATACTGTAATGCCTGTTCCATTAATTCGCTGGCACTATCTAAAACCTGCATTTTTGCCGCTACAAGGATATCTTCCAACAAATTCATAAATAATGTCTTAGACTTGAATAAAGCCATATTACCAGGAAAGGAATAGCTTTCTACTAATTGCTGAACATGGCTAATAATTTGTGTGTTAAAGCCTGTATTGATTAGAAAATGTTGCTCGGCTAGTGGATATAGATTTATTTCTTCTGTAGGTAGGCTGTAATGAACAACTGCATACTCCCAACCTTTATGGCCAGTCGCTCTCACTTCTATCGGCATCTGGGGGCCAGCATGGGCAATCATTCCTGGCTCCATCATATAGGGGGTTCCATTAAAGCTAAAGATCGCACTCCCTGCAAGTGGTACTACTAAACCACACTTTTCTGGAGCTGTTGTTCTACCAGCATCTACTTCACCTGGCTCCATTTTTTTAGTAAAAACATCTGTAAATTTTACAGAAGCATGTGCAAAGTAATCAATTAAATACTTGATATCCATATGCTAACTCCTATACATGTATAACATTCTGAATCTGTGAAAAATGATGTAAATCATGATTGATTAATCCTACAAAATAGTCGATTATAGTCATTTCTGACTGCCCAATTTTAAATGACTGTTGCCATTGCTCATCTGTCCATTGCTGAATGTCCTGCAATAATTGACGCCTTGTGGAAATAAAATCATTCAATGTTTCCTCCATTGTTTGTTCACGGCTTTTCTTAGCTGCCATCGTATTCAAATGTGCTACATCTGGCCCTTTCGGCAGACGCTCATCTGTAAAGAGAAAAGGAATTCGGTAATTTTGCACAAACTTATCCCATGGTGGAAGATGCCCAATTACCTCTGCAACCGACCATTTCCCAGGTTCAATGGGCATACGCCATTGTGCCTCAGATAACCCTCGTAAATTATCTATCCAATCTAAAGATTTTATATAGTGTTTAATGACATAGGTTATATCTTGTTGCAATTGTTCCCCCTCTTTCTTTTTTTATTGAAGATGAATTTTCAATTCTGGCCAACATAAATGCCATTGTTTTTGCTGAATTCTTTGACGATAAATCGCATAGGCATACTTATTTTCTAGGTAAAACGATGTTGGCTCTACTATGCCTGCTCCTAAAAGATGAATATCGTACGGTGCTGCAATCTCTAGTACCCCATCTGATAATTTTACTCCAATTGCCGTTGGGATTTCTGGGAAATGAGAGATTCCATCAACAGCAGACTGATATGGTTTACTACCATTTAGGACATGCATTCGTGCTTGATTTTTCACGGACCAAGGCTCGTTTGGAGATAACTTTCTCAGTTCTTGCTCATACTGCTTCTCTACTTCTTCTGCTAAATTTTCTTTATCAAAATATATCACATCAATATCAGCAATTGGTGTTCTTTCCTCCTTATTGTGAAGGTAATCCCATACCTTTGAGCGAATAATTCCTGCGCATATCCACCAATCTGGTAGTTGCAAGTTTTCTACTGTGGATAAAATGCTCATCATCCAGTCATCAGATGCAATTAAGTTCTTCAGCTCTTCCTCCGATTGAAGCAACCTCATTCTGTCAGCCTCCATTAATATAAATTAAATTTATAAATCACTAAAAATTATATATTAGATTTATACATTAACAACATTTACCCTAAAGCTAATAAAAGAAAGGGAGAAGCTTATGAATAAAATGATCATGCTGTTATTATTTGTACTACTTAGCTTAGTTGGACTTTTCTATACAAACATTTCTTTAACACTCATATGTATCGGAATGGTAGCTGCTTTTATTGGTACACTTGCGGGAGGTGGTGGACTAATTACACTTCCTGCCATGATGCTTGTCGGTATCCCTATTCAAACAAGTATTGCCACAAACAAATTTTCGACAGGCATTTCGTCTTTATCCAGTATTTTTTATCTACTCTATCAGAAGGAGCTATATCTCACATCTATCATCAAATATATAACTCTTGCTATTGTTGGGGGGATTTGTGGCTCACTTTTAGCGGTTTCGCTGTCTGAGCAAACTATGAACTATATGGCCTGTGTACTACTTCTTTTGGCTTTAGTCGTAACTTTAAAAAATAAGGCGTGGACGGAAGTTCCTGATTCGCTAGAACATCAAGCACCTCATTTTTGGCAACCATTTTTCATCGCTATGTATGATGGTGGTTTCGGCCCTGGCTCTTCGACATTTAGCATCTTACACTATCTACGTACTCATCATACTTACATTAAGGCTGTACAGCTCACTCGAGTACTCCTCTTCGGGAGCTGTACAGGAGCATTTATTGTGTTTTATCACACTGGCTTTATTCAATGGCACTATGCAATTGCTATGGCAATTGGCTCCATTATAGGCTCCCAATTAGGTCTCCTAGTGCTCCCATACATTCCATTAAAAATAGCCAAAACACTACTAACATTGATTATTATATTGTTGCTTGTTCAAGTTACATTGAAAATAATTTAATGACCACTACTCAAATGCTCATGAATTACCTTCCATTGATCGTTAACTAATGTAAAAATATTAGTTGCTCTACCGCTACCTGATACAAACTTTTCGTTATGATAGCCTTCATAGTGATATGTATAAAGACAGGTAGCCGTCGTTTCATCAACGGTTAACCATTTTACATCAGTAGCTGAATAAACCTCTTCTTTAATGACATTCCATGCATGCTTGAAATAAGCCTCAATCTCCTCTGTTGTAGTGCATGTTTTATCAGAGAACCAATAAATTGCTTGTGGATGCAAAATAGCCTTTACTTGATTAAAATCATGGGTATTTGTTGCTTGGATATAATGTTCCAATGCTTGTTGATGTGTCATCTTCACCCCTCCTTTTTTCACAATATTATCCGATAATTAACTTTTTATAAATCACTAGTTCTGTATCCCTTTCTGCTTTGACAGTAAATAGATGGCAGCTATAATTAAGAAAAAACCACAGACCTGAAGATTAGTTATTTTTTCATCCAATAGAATAGAAGATAAAATCATACTACTAATTGGCAATAAGCTAGTAAGTACACCTGCCCAAGATGCTGAAATTACTGCAAGACCCTGTTGCATCAAAAGAAACGCTATGACGGTTACAACAATGCCGAAATACAATACTAATCCCCACTCTGCAACTGATATTTCTTTAAATTCAAAATACCTGCTTTCAGCTACAGCAAATGGGAAAAATAATATGACGCCTAATAAGCTAACCATAGTTGAGACTGTAAGAGCACTCATACGATAAGAAATTAACTTACCAATGATGATAAATAAAGATTCACAGAATACTGCACCTAAAATGAATAGATTGCCTAATAATGAAGTTGAATAATGGTTAGTAGTAGAATGGTTAGCAATGTTCATAAGGATAGCTCCCACTACGGCAAGAAGTATGCTAATACCCATATTCCTCGTTAATGTCTCCTTCAAAATAAAATAGGATAGGAATGCCGTGCAGACTGGCAGAGTACCAGTATAATACCAGCTTCCATAGCAGTCGTTTTTGAAAGACCATGGAGCATTAATAGATTAAATAAAAACACCCCTAATAACGCTTGTAAAAAAATCGCTACTAACTCTTTTCTGTTTAATGTTGAAAATCCCTCTATCTTTATCCACAAAGGAATCAAAATAATTGCAGCCACAAGAAATCTTAGTTCATTAGCTAAGAAAATTGGAAAACTTTGAACAACCAATTTGCCAGCAACAACTGAACTACCAACGATACTCATCGCCACAATAACTTTCCCACTACTCCAGATCCACCTATTCATTTTTCTATACTACTCGTTCCATGGATTCATTAATAATATCGGTTACTGCTAAATATAGGTTTTCAGGGTGTTCAGCAATTCGGTGGCAAAGATATAAGTACCACTCATTTCCATACGTTAAATATACTCTACAACGATAATCTTTCCTTCTTAATTCATTGAGTAATGTAGGGCGTACACCATAAAGCATCTCAACTTCAACATTTGAGTTATCAAGATATTGGCGTCGCTCTATCTCTTGAATAAGCATTTCATCATGTGTAGCGATTGATAACGGATGATTCGCATTTACTAACTGATCAACATAATCAAGATAATGCTTATTCAGTTCTTCTGATCTGATCATGGCTATATCGACAGACTCTTGAAAAGCCCCTTTAACAAGTCTTATTTTCCCTGGATATTGCATAAGTTCTTGTAAATCTAACTTTGTACGATAAAGATGCACTTGCAATGTAATTCCAACATTTGTATACTCCGTTGCTATTTTTTTGTAAAGAGTAATAATATCATTAGTCTTAGAGGATTCTTCCATACTTATCATCAAAGTTATTCCATACTGCTGAGCTTTTTGTGTAAGCTCTTCAAGATGCTTATAAGCTATCTCAGCATTAATAGAAAGACCTATATGAGATAAATCGAAAGATACTGTTTGCTTCAAAGATAAAATCCCCATTTCCTCAATTACTTGTAAAAGCTCATCCTTTGCTCTTTGACAATCCATTAAATTGGTTGTATTTTCCCCAATATATTCAATGGAGATATTATAATTGTCATTAAGATAATTACGTGCAGCAGCGATGGCATCCTCTCTTTTTTCTCCTGTTACATACCTTTTTGCTGCTTTCCATAATAATGGGTAGAGCTCTGTTGATTGCTGCACCGCATATTTCAAGCGCTCGTCTCGTGCCGCGGCTTTTAAGGCCTGAATCACTAATTCTTCTGTTTTCTTCATATTTATTCCCCCTCTTCGGTATTGGTAAGTACTTTATCATGATAAAATTGGTAACTGTAGAACCACTTTAAAGTGATTTTAAAGGTACCACTTTCAAATCGGAGGTATGTAAAATGTTATGGATACCTATAGATCGAGCATTAGATATTCCTTTAAATCGTCAAATCTATCAGCAAATACGGGAAAAAATTTTAAGTGGACAACTTCAGGCAGGAGAAAAATTAGTATCAACACGAGAGCTTTCAGTAGAATTAAAAGTATCAAGAAATGTCATATTAGAAGCTTATGATCAGTTACTTGCCGAAGGATTTTTAATTGCACGAAGAGGAGCTGGTACATTTGTTGCAGAAGGCACATTGTTACCACAACAGACCAAACCTCTTATTACAAATAAAGCAGGAGATCCAATAGTAGGGAAAGAGGTTGTAAACTTACGCTCGGGTATTCCAGCACTCGACTTGTTTCCTCGTAAAACTTGGGCGAGGATAAGTCACCAGCTATGGCACGATAGTGAGTCCTCCATATTAGGATACGGGGTTCCAGAGGGGCGCATAGAATTAAGGCGTACTCTTGCCCACTACTTATTAAGGACAAGGGGCGTTGAATGTCATCCAGAGCAAATTATTATTACATCTGGTGCGACACAGGCAATGATGCTTGTGTCGAGATTATTGCTGTCATCTAATGATATTGCTATTATGGAAGATCCTATAACGAATGATATTCAAACTATCTTTAAAGCTTCTGGTGCTACCATTTATCCGGTACCAGTAGATGAACTCGGGATGAAAACAAGCCTATTACCAGATAATATAGATCCTAAACTTGTCTTTCTAACTCCCTCTCATCAATTTCCTTTAGGAAGTACCTTACCTATTCAGCGTAGAATTCAATTAATTGAGTATGCTAGAAAGAATAATTGCTTTTTAATAGAAGATGATTATGATAGTGAGTTTCGCTACGAAGGGCCACCTGTTAGCTCTTTACAGGGCCTAGATCCAGAGCTAGTTCTCTACATCGGTTCTTTTAGTAAAATTCTCTCTCCCGCATTAAGAATAGGATACATTATCCTTCCAACACAGCTTACTGAAAAATGCCGTCAATTAAAATGGTTTACGGACTTACATACACCTTCCTTAGACCAGCTTATCCTTTCTCGCTTTATACAGGAGGGCTATATGGAAAGACATATCACAAAAATGAAGAAGTTCTATAAAAGCCAACGTGATTTTCTGATTCAATGTTTACAATCCACTTTTTCACATAACATAAAAATATTTGGCTATTCTACAGGTATGCACTTAGTTGCAGAATTTGAGAAGATTGATTTTACACGAAACTTATTAGTGAAAATAGAACAATTTGGTGTAAAGGTTTACCCAGTAGAGGATCATACAATTAAAAAGGGAAAATATAATAACAGATTGATTATTGGCTATGGTCATTTACAAAAGCATGAAATTGAACTAGGCATCACTAGACTTTTTCAAGCAATTTATCATTAGGAGGATGTCTGTGCTAGCTACTATTGAAAAACAATCAAATTACCATATTGCTACATTCAAACGGCCATTACTATATTCAATAGATGCCGTTTGGGCCGCTATGACTAACAATGAAAACCTACAAAAATGGATGAGTAATTTAGAAATCATTGAGCTACGTAAGAACGGGAAAATACATTTTAATATGAATGATGGAACAGGTAATTTTGAGGAAATAACCATCACAGATTATGTTGAGAAAGAAGTAATAGAATTTTGTTGGGGAACAGATACGGTGAGATTTGAATTATTTTCTACTGAAAAGGGTTCTTTATTGGTATTAGTGGAGACACTTCAAAATCTGACAGAGCATACACCGAAGGATTTAGCAGGATGGCATATTTGTCTTGATATGTTAGAAGATCTACTAAATGGCGTTGACCATCAATATTTCCCAATGGATGAATGGCAGCAAAGATTCAGCGAATACCAAAAAATGCTGAATAGTATAAAGTAAAATAATACAAAAAATCCTAGAGCATCATTACTCTAGGATTTCTATTATTGATAAAAGGCTGTAGCAATTGCTAGTGCTTTTAAAGGATCTTTGATTGAATCCAGTGTGTAAACAAGCTTTTCATCCTGCCACACAATTAAATTACCTGATTGATAGACATCTAGCTGAGCCATGCCATATTGCCTTGGAATAGGTAGCATGTGGTTTTCTAAATACGCTACTGCCTGCTTAGCAAGTTTGACACCTGCATCAGGATTATCAGTTCGTGTATGAGTGGCAATTGCCCATCGCTCTTCGTTCCAACCAGTCCATAATGAACCAGCGCCTGCATCTTGATAACCTTTTATATTGTAACCAAGATCAACCTCTTGCCCGCCATTTTGATTAAAATTATCAAATGCTATCTGTGTGCTTGCACCTTCCACACTTTTATATTTCTTGACCAGCAATCTTCCAATAACAGTCGCTGATTTCTTTAATCGAATATCGTTAATTGGCATATTCTCTTTGCTCTCATAAAAAATAACTTCAACCTGGTCGCCCTGTGTTCTTGCTGTAGCTGATAAAAATGTACCCTCTGCAATAGGTAACGTTGTTGGCATTTTTATTGGAACATTGAAATGTATCTGCTCCTTTATTTGTTGAAGAGCTTCAGTTGCTTGAACCGTATCAATTTGATCATTATTAGACAGTGCTACAGATGTACTTGTTTCAATCTCATGTTCTTGTGCATTCTTATTTCGTTCAGCACAAGCACTTAAGCTACAAATGCTTAACAATAAAAAGAGAAATACTACCTTTTTCAACATGTTAACCCCCATTTAAGAAATGCCTTCTCTCCATATTTTCCCCTGAAAAAGGTTAACTTAAACGCTTCAGCTATCGAAGTTCATTGATGCGCTTCGTCAGCTCATTAAACTTCTGATCAAGCATTGTGTAGTCCTTATCTTTTACTGTTAGAAAGCTCAGTTTGCCTAAAATCTCTTGTCTTTCCGTTTCAAGCTTTAAACGGAGAGCCGCTGTATCATCCACTTTATTCGGTGTGACTTCTGTCCACTTTTTCTTGATGTGCTGACCGTGAAGCTCCCAAACACTGTTCGTGACTTTTTCTAGAAAGTATCGATCATGTGAAACGACAAGCAATGTTCCATTATATTGAGTAAGAGTATGCTCTAACTGCTCACGAGAAGGTAGATCAAGATGGTTTGTCGGCTCATCTAAAATAAGAACATTTTTATCCTCTAAAATATAAGCCATCAGCTTACACTTTACGCGTTCTCCCATACTCATTTTGCCTATGGGAGATGTCCAATGTGTCAGTGTAAACCCTAAATTCTTCATCAAGTTGCGCACTTTAGCACGCTCTTCAAATGTCTCTTGATAAAAATATTGCTCTGGTGTCTGATCAAGTGGTAAATCAAATACTTCCTGTGTCAGATAACCAATGTTTGCAGCTGGTGATACCCATACTTCACCCTCAGCTTCTAGCTTGCCTAAAAGAACTTTTAAAAAGCTTGTTTTCCCACTTCCATTCTTTCCTGTGATAGCTATCTTATCTCCAAATTGAGCCGTAATATTCACATCGTTAAATAGTATGCGTTCACCAAATTTTAAAGATAAATGCTTGATTTCCAGTAAGCGCTTGCCAACTCGTTGATTCGTGCCTAAAGAAAAACGAATCTCTGCTTCTGGCTCTACTGCTTCCACTCTTGTCTTCGCAAGTTCAGCCTCTAATCGCTTTTTCTTAGATTTCACCTGAGAATCTAAACGCTTTGCTTTTACACGATGGTACTCCTTAAAACCTTCCAGTTTTGTTGACTGGGCGTGGCCCTTTTGTGACCAAGACGTCAGTTCCGACATTTGAGCCTCAATTCGTTCAATGTTTTTTTGCTGCTTCTCGTAGGCACGTTGCTGTGTTAATCGTCGGTGTTCCCGATCAGCCATGTAGCTTGTATAATTGCCATCATGTTCAATCAGGCTTTTTTCCTCAATAGACCAGATTTTTGTGGCAACCTTATCTAAAAAATAGCGATCATGTGATACCACGATGATTGTCCCCTTATAGTGTTGTACTTGTCTGATGAGGAATGCGGTACTTCGTTCATCTAAATGATTCGTTGGTTCATCAAGTAATAAAATTTGAGCATTCTGGGAAAAACCTTCTGCAAGACGCATTTTCAGCTTTTCACCCCCACTTAACGCTGCAAATGACACATTAGGTACCTGCCACTTAGCCAGCAGATCAGCTTCTCTTGCGGATACTTCTAGTTTGTCAAAATGAGCTAGCTCCTGTTCAACAAATGTAATTTTTAAAGCCTGTGCTCCCTGAATTACTCCCATAGTTGGTGATAATGTACCTTGAATCAATTGTAATAATGTCGATTTCCCAGCACCATTCCTCCCTATAATGCCGATGACTTCGCCTTTTTTTACTGTGCCTGTCACATGCTCAAATAACAACATATCCTTTATTTCATAACGTACATCCTGTAATTTTAAAAGTTCCTTCATACTATCCATCCTCTCCAGTTGGAGGGACAAAAAAATCCCTCCAATTCATTTGGAAGGATTAGTCGCTACAATATCATACACAAATAAGCTCCAAACTATTGTGAAAACAAGCTTTGGAGTAGCTAAATATCGGCAGTGGTTTGCGAATATAAAGCAATTATTATGAAAAATGGGCAGACTAATCCTATTTTTGTTGTTCGTGAAATATAAAATTTCCTATACAAAAATTAAGATTAGTTATTCATTAGCCACCCATCTTCCCTTCATTCATCGTTATCGTCATTGTAACATCATTTTTTTAAAAATAAAACTCCATACCTTGAGCTAAGTCTATCTAAAACATTCATAGGAACGAATTTGGTTTCTAGAAATGGTACGGAAATACCAGCCATATCTTCGACTCCATCTAAAGCCAGCAATGATTTCCCTTCCTACAGCTGTTGGGAAAAACCAAAAACTTCTACCACTATTCATCCAAATATACGTATTTCTAAACAAACAGGAACGTATACCACTGGACCCTTCTCGCCAAGCAGGAATTGGTGGTGAAAAACCTGGTGGTGTGCTCATGGGCATTTGTCCTGCTGGAGGGGGGCCGAAATAAGTTGGCCCAAATGACGTTGTTTCAAAATCATTATAATCTCCCCAACCACCAGGTCTTCTAAAATTATCTTCTCTAAATGGATTATTATACACACAAACCCTCCTTTTACATTATTCAATATATGTAAAAGGGCGATTCACCGTTGAGCTATTGCCCATTTATCAAAGGTTACCTAGTTCCTATTATTGTATAATGGAAGGAAAATCGTTCAAAAAGGAGTACTTATGAAAAAATTATTGATACTCTTATTAGCCCTGCTTATCGCAGGTAGTATGTGGATGCTGCTTGCTAAAAATTCAGTCTCTTCTTCCACAAGTATCCAAGCAAAGCTTGCTGATGTGAAAGATTACACATACTACTTAGATAAAGGCAACGATGCCATTGGCAAGAGCATGACGAAGTTAGATTTAGTGATTGTAGAACCTCTTGAAATGCAGCAAAGGTATATCGTCAATGCTCAAAAAAGCGGTACTTTAGTGTACGGCTATATTAATGTGATGGAAGCAGACAAATGGAATACAGCACTCTATCAACAATTGAAGGAAGAAGATTTTTATCGAGACAAACAGGGTGAAAGAATGTATTTTGCCAAATGGGATTCTTTTTTAATGGATTTGACTTCTACGCACTATCAAGACATTTTGCTAGCAGAAATAGAGCAGCAAATTGTTCAGAAAGGCTTAGACGGTGTGTTTTTAGATACGGTTGGTAATATCAATTCCTATTTACCTGAAGATGAACAAAAGTGGCAAAATGAAGCCATGTTATCTTTTATCCAACAAATCAAAAAACGACATCCAAATATATCTGTTGCTCAAAATTGGGGATTTCAAACACTTGCCGATTATACAGCACCATATGTTGATTTTATTATGTGGGAGGATTTTTCGTATCCTGTAGTAGGAAAAGATGAATGGTCACTCGATATGATGCAACAGCTTGTCCACATACGCAATAAATTTGGTACACAAGTGATGACAATTGGTTTTGAAGAAGAAGCAAAAAGCCGTGCTTTAGCTGAGAAGCATCACTTCAAATTCTTTTACAGTCCTGCTGGCTCTTACTATAATAGCTGGCAATCATCCTTACTTCCCTCTGACAAATGACTGTTTTGAGGGATATTTGTTTAAGAGCTCATCTCAGGGGTAGACTAAAAGAAAATCAGCTTGAGGTGATAGGATTGGATATGACCAATATGTATGAAGAACAAAAACATAAGCATGAAAATCGCTTTCAATATAAGCAGCGTAACATGTGGACTGGGATTTTATTTGGGCTTGGGGTTGTGGCATTTATAGATGAGGTGATTTTTCACCAATTATTACACTGGCATCATTTCTATGATAAGTCTACAGCAGCTATTGGACTAGTTTCAGATGGTTTATTTCATGCATTCAGCTTTTTTGCTACGATTGGATCTGCTTTTTTATTGGCTGATCTACATAGAAAACATGGGTTTTGGCTAAAAAGATGGCTAGGCGGTATTTTTCTTGGAGCAGGCTCATTTCAGCTTTACGATGGAATTATACAACATAAATTCATGAAACTTCACCAAATTCGTTACAATGTTGAAATACTTCCCTATGATATCGTTTGGAACATATTGGCGGCGCTATTAATAATTATCGGTATTGTCTTACTACTCCAAACAAATCAAAAAGATCGATAGGAGGTGGCGCATCTTGCATTCTCACGATGTTCATGCTCAAAACTTTCCTATTATGGTTCAGCTTCTACTGGCCTTGCCATTTGTTCTAGTTCTTATAGGCTATATCCTCGCTGTTATTATTTCGAATCAACATAAAAAACAATGGCCTCATTTCCGTACTATCTGTTGGATTGTTGGAAATGTCTGTGCTCTGATTACATTAATCGGCCCATTGGCTGCTCTTAGTCATATTCATTTTGACGCACATATGATAGGACATTTATTGCTTGGCATGCTGGCACCATTACTTATGGCTTTAGCAGCACCCATGACTCTGCTGTTAAGAACCTTACCAGTAAACAAGGCTCGTATTCTCTCTCGGCTACTAAAAAATCCGTATGTTCGTTTTATTCGTCATCCAATTATTGCATCTATTTTAAATGTAGGAGGCCTATGGTTACTCTATACAACCTCACTTTTCAATTTGATGCATGAACATATACTACTGTATGTATTCATTCATCTCCATATTTTTCTAGCGGGTTATTTGTTTACTATTGCCTTTATTTATATTGATCCTACTCCACATTCATACTCTTATGTTTTTCGATCCCTTACATTAGTAGTAGCATTGGCTGCTCATGCCATATTGGCAAAATTTATTTTTGCAAATCCGCCTCATCATGTACCATCCACTGAGGCAGAACTAGGTGCTAAGATCATGTACTACGGTGGAGATGCTATTGAAATCCTTCTTGTGTATATTCTCTTTTATCAATGGTTTAAAAGCACAAGGAATAGTATTCACCCCAAAGCAGCTACTTCATCACGCTAATCTCGCCCTGTTGATTAGGTTAAATAGGATTGGATAATCCGCCAGTCCTCTAGCTTTTCAGTGAACGTTTTAATATTTTTCCCTGGTATTGGACTTGTTGATGGCATTTTTTTATAGGCTCGTCCTTCTAGAAGCCCTAAGCCAATATGCTTTTTAAAAACCTCAAATGCTTTCGCTCCATTAAAAAGCACTAATTGAATATTAGGGTATTGTTCAAAAAGGGTTTGAAAATCATTGGGCTTTTCATTGCGTATTGCTGCATCTAAACTTCCTTCACGTTCACAAGTTGCAATCGTGTCCCAAAGACCGATTGCATTGTTTTTTAATAAGGCTATTCTCTCTGTATAATCATTTGGAATCGCTATCTGTAATAACTCACCCATAATAGGCCAAAAGTGATTGCGTGGATTGCCATAGTACTGCTGTTTCTCTAACGATTGTTTTCCTGGCATGGATCCAACAATGAGCACCCTTGTTGATGAGTCTACAATTGGTAATAATATATTTTTTAATTCATTGGACACAACAATCACTCCTTTTCTCTATTGTAGCGGAAAATTCGAACCAGTAAGTAAATCTTGGCTTGAAATGAACAAGGGATGTTGGCATGAATGGTTCATTTTATACGACTGCACAATTTTGTAGCCT
This sequence comes from Lysinibacillus sp. JK80, assembly GCF_027557635.1. Classification (NCBI taxonomy): domain Bacteria; kingdom Bacillati; phylum Bacillota; class Bacilli; order Caryophanales; family Bacillaceae; genus Lysinibacillus; species Lysinibacillus sp. JK80. Next base: position 4,301,552 of record NZ_CP058997.1, read on the forward strand.
ATACAGTAGCCTATCCAAGGTGGAAGGGCCCCCCCGTATAGAAATGGATGATGTTGTTTAATTCCTTGAAGTTGTATATTCGGTAAAAAATGATGCTCCCATAAAGCTAAAAGTTCTTTTTCTGAGTAGGATTGTAACCAAGGAGCAATCCACCTTTCTCCGTATAAATCTTTCACCGCATCTTCTGCTAAGCCTTCTAAAATGAGAGAATCCAATAAAGTCATATCATCTAAAGTTTTTTTTAATATGTGTATACGACAAACATGGTTATATTCATGAGCAAATAATGCTTGAAGCTCCTGCTTTTCTAAATCACCCACAAATAAAAAAAGCGAATGAGGATAAGCGACACCATTTTTATTGGTTATCGTTTGCTGCTGAGTAATTGGGAAAATATAAATTGGTATTGATGGGCCATTCCATTTCCTCTGTAAGTATAGGAACTCCTGCTGTACACTGGCCCATAATTTTTGCCTCTTTAATTTTTCAACATCGACTTCCTCATGAGGTAAAAAAAGACCCTGTTGCTGTAATGTATAGTGAATTTCTTCTGGAAGCCCATCTCGAAATAGTTTGACTAATCGACCGCAAAGAATCGAGCATTGTAAGCTTGTTCGCTCATCCTTTCTAGTTGATTTTCTAGCACTTACAAATTCATCTAACCACTTATCCGTTGACACAACTGCCATATTATCACCTCTTCACAGCATATGTCTTGAATAGACAATCGGCTAGTGATAAATGCATCAAATCGCATATATTAGCTTGTAATGATAATGAAAGGAGGGATATGTGTGAATCCAGCTGATGCTTATAGTCTTTGCTGTAAATATCATGGTAAACGTGTTCGAATCTCGGATTCATCTGGTAAAGTACATGTTGGAGAAATCACAAGGGTAGATAGAAGACAGGTATGGATTCTACCTGATAGAAGATATAGTGGTTATGGTTTAGGGTTTTGGGGATTTGGAGGGTATGGAGGAGAAGGTTTTGGCTATGGAATTGCTCTAGGAACAATTTTAGGTATTGCGCTAGCTCCAATTATTTTCTTCTAATTCAAACCTTTTATATAAGTGAAAAAGAAGCCATTTCAAACATTGTTGAGATGGCTCATTTTTCATTATTGAACTTGCTCTTGTTGCTGTTTGCTTTCAATCAGCTCGGATATTGTAACAAATGTGTAGCCTTGCTTTTTTAATGCAGGTAGTATTTCTTCTAGTGCTTGAATTGTTTGTGTACGGTTCCCGCCGCCATCATGAAATAAAATAACATCTCCAGGCCTTGTTCCCTTCATTACCTTTTGCACAATTTTTCTTACACCAGGCTCTTTCCAATCTTGCGTATCCTGATGCCAGGACCACATTACTACCTTATAGCCGTCCTTAACAGCAGCATTAATCATAGCATCCGTGTAATTTCCACCAACGGGACGGAATAAAACTGGGGAAAAACCAGTAATACTATAAATCGTGTCATTTGTCTGTTGAAGCTCCTCTTGCAATTTTTTGATGGAAACTTTAAATGGATGTGTATACGTATGATTTGCTAATTCATGGCCTTCTGTATAAGAACGTAAAACAAGCTCTGGATATTTTTCTGCATTTTTTCCAATAATAAAAAAGGTGGCTTTTGCATCATATTTTGCTAATAAATCTAGCACAGCAGCTGTGTATTTAGGATGTGGACCATCATCAAAGGTGAGTGCAACAATTTTATCCTCTGTATTGATATCCCAAACAACTTCACCTGTCTCCTCATAATAAGGACGACCTCTATCTGCGTAGCCTTCCTGCACTAAAAATCCCGAGATGATTAAAAAGAAAACCATAAAAATGAATACGTAATTACGTGTCATAGCATCACCTCCCAAGTCCGAAATCACAGAACTCCGTCAACTTACTATTTACGAATTACCCGGAAATATACTTGTGAAGGATTGTCTGTTTTCTCCTTTTAATTATTTCAAAAAAATTTTAAACGTTATTTATAATTTTGAACAATATGTGAAAATCTTTGAATAGTACTTTATTTTTTTATTTATTGATGTAAAATTAAATCAAATCTGATATATAACAGTTATTATAAATATATAAATGTTATGCAACACGACAAAGGGGATGACATATATGTGGATTATTACAGTATTTGAAGAAAACACTTATCGCATGTTTGAGTATAGTTCTAAACGTGAGGCAACAAATGCACTACATAAATTTAAGCAAACCGCTTTGCTTTCTTATACAAGATAATAAAGGATAAAAGGAATCTATTCATTTGAGTAGATTCCTTTTTGTTATAAAGTACCTCCGATGCTTCCCCCCTCATTCCTTTCATCCTTATACATCTAGCAACATATTTAGTTTTTTTATGAAAATGTCGAACACCTTGCTAGCCTTCACCATATGTATATAGAGAAAAGGAGTGATTTCAATGGTGACAATTGAACCTATTATGATTAAAGGGCATTTCTTCACTGCAGTAGTTGTTCAATTACCTAAAACAACATTACTAACTATTTCTAATGATACAGGCTACATTATGTGTGGTGCTTTAGATGTCGGCCTATTAAATAGTCGCTTAGTTGATCGAAAAATTATTGCTGGTCGTGCAGTAGGCGTGAAAACAATTGACGAGCTATTAACAGCTCCATTAGAATCTGTAACATATGAAGCAGAACAGCTTGGTATTACAGAAGGAATGACTGGTGTAGAGGCACTTTTAAAAATGATCTAATTGGCTAAAAAAGCGTCAACTAGACGCTTTTCTTTTTTGTTTGCTAACTATTTGAATAAGCAATTTCCCCATTTCCCATACTGTTAGACAAAGGGAGTTGTTAGTATGAATAGTAGGCAACATGTTAAAATACACGCCACCTTACTTATTATTGTTTTAATTGTTTTCATCTGGTCTGTTATAAAGCCGTCCTCCTATTTAGATTGGCTAGCTGAAGTTAGTCCTGGAATTGTGGCAATAACAGTCGTTGTTTGCATTTATCATAAATTCCGCTTCACCACATTTTCTTATTTTATTATCGCTCTCTTGTCGATCCTGACTTTTATAGGTGGGCATTATACCTATTCGGAAGTCCCTCTTTTTAATTGGATAAAAGATGAATTTCATTTACAACGTAATCACTATGATAGGTTTGGCCATTTTTTAAAAGGTTTATTAGCCATCGTAATAAGGGAAATACTAATCAGGAAAACACCACTTACAAAAGGAGCTTGGCTTACAGGTATTACGATCAGTATTCTGCTCGCAATTGCTGCTTTTTATGAAATCATTGAATGGTTAAGTACAAGAATCTCGAAGGGAAGTAAAGGAGCAAAGGATTTTTTAGGCATGCAGGGAGATAAATGGGATGCACAATGGGACATGTTTTTAGCCTTGCTGGGAGCTATTTTAGCTTTACTTCTATTCACAAAGCTCCATGACAAATTTTTAAAAAGAATAAACAAATCATAAATATTTTTGCATAGCATGATTATATAACCTATGAAAGGTGGTATTAGATGTACTATGCACAGGTCAATCAACAAACACATCATCCATCACGTACTATGATTGTAATCGGCTATGGACAGGTAATGGCTACACCAAGCTCTGTACAATTACAAATTGAAGTCCAAACACAGGGCAACCATGTACAAGGTCCTCAACAGGAAAATGCGGCAATCATGAATGAAGTTATGCAATCACTTATCGCACTTGGTATTCCAAGAGAACAAATTCAAACGGCTAGTTATACAATCACACCACTATATAATTTAGAAGATGGCAAACAAATTTTTAATGGCTATGAAGTAGTCAACGCCATTTCCGTCAACGTTTCGGATACCAATGATTTGGGCTTAATCATTGATACGGCTGTAGAAAATGGGGCAAATCGAATAACCAATATTCAGTTCAAAATGGACCATACCGATGCTTACTATCAGCAAGCATTAAGTTTAGCGCTACAGAATGCTCAATTGAAGGCGAAAACAATAGCAGAAACTATGCACCTGCCTTTGCAGCCACTCCCTGTAGAGATTGTGGAAGAGCAGGCTAACACACCTATCCTTTATCGCTCTATGGCTGTATCCTCGGGAATCACGCCTATAGAACAGGGACAAATTGCTATTGATGCTACTGTTCGTGTAAAATTTCAATACTAAAGTTAGGAGCCTTCCACTAGTCAAAGTGCAGAAGGCCCTCATTTATTTTACAAGTGTATTTTTTTCAATAAGGATTTCATCATCCTGAGTTTTAATAACCATATCAAAATGTTGGCAATGTGGATGCATAAATAATTCATATTGAATACGTCGCTCATCATGTGATTGTTTTAAATAATTTATATCTGTCCCTCTTTCAAGCACATCACGATCTGATCTTCTCTTAAGCTCTGTAGCCCCATCCGTATAAAAATAAATGTTTAAATCGAATAACTGCGGATCTATAAATGCTACACACATTCCTTCTACTATCGTGATCTGTTTTTTCGAAGATATTAATGTACTTTTCATATAATGTGTATCGATTGTCATTAAATCGAGTCCTACTCTTATCATCTGAACATCTCGCTCCAATGATGGCAGATGATGAGCAGCGGGATGACAAGCCGTCATTTTAAAACGATGATGCTCATTTTGATATGTATATTCAAGTATTGATTGTTTGCGAATATCCGAATCCACAATATACGGATCAGTATTTAAATAATTCACTTCATCTTGATCTAAAGCATGTATAAGTTTTTTGGCAAATGTCGTTTTTCCAGCAGCTCCATGACCAGAAATGCCGATTATGATTTTTTTATCAGCTTGTTTAACCCATCTTAAAATTTCTTTTAATATCGTCTCCATCTTACTCTCCTTCACTATAAAAGGTATGGCAAGAAACAATTCCTACCATACCACTTAATATTAGCCTTCATTATACGGGGAATCCCATATTCGCTCTATCATTACTCCATTATGCTTAGGGCTTAGTAGAAAAACATCTGGGTTGCTTAAATTTTTCCAACAGTGAAAATCAACATCATTATCATAATACTTCAGTAGCAAAGAGATGATATTGCCATGACTCACAATTAATGTATAATCAACATCCTGAGCAAATGCATCTTTTACAAGGTCTACAATTCGATGCATCGCTTCATTACTGGATTCTCCACCATCATATTTTAAATCCATATCAACAAATGTCGCCTGTAATTTTTCGTACCAATCTGGAAAATCTCTAGTACTTAAAAGGCGCTCCGAAAGACGTTCATCAATTTCAATCGTTATACTTTCTCTGCTACTTAATGGTTCAATGGATTGGATTGCTCGTAAGAAAGGGCTAGATACAATTCGATCAATTTTTAGATTCTTGAAAAATTCAGCTAAACTATTTGCTTGCTCTATTCCCTTCTGTGTTAAGGGTGCATCTAGTGATTGTCCTTGTGCTAGACAATGTCTAATGACATAAATTTTCCCCATAAAAACCTCCTAATATAGAAAGTCATTTATAAACGATTATTATACCCCGTTTACTAAATAGCTCCGATTTAAATGTTCCTATTCATTATCTCACTTGTTCTACATTTTTCCGCCCAAAATAATTCGTCCCTATCACACCAATAATAATCATGATGCCACCAATAAGATGATATAGATGGAAATCTTCCTGTAAAAATAAGACCCCTGCCAAAATAGTAATAAGTGTTGCAAAATTGCTAAAGACACTCATTTTAGATGCTTCCAATTTAGATAAAGCATAATTAGATAAATAGGATGTACCAAGTGAAGATAGTATACCTAAATATAAAATAGCGAAGACAAAATGAGCATGTGTTAATGGCTTAAAAAATTCATTGAGTGTTCCATTCATCATATGACTTCCAAGAGCCATTCCATTAAAAATAACAAATCCACACAATGTCATGACATATGTTAATGCTAGTAAAGAATATTTCTTGGTAAGCCCTCTAGCAAAAATATTATAAAGTGATGTCGCAATCGCTGATAGTAAAATAAATCCATTTCCTATGACATTTCCTGTAGTAGTATTTGCTCCATTCATCATTAACAGATAGATGACACCAAGTACGGACAAACTTACAGATACAAGTTGACCCCAAGTAGCTTTTTCCTTTAACAATAAACCTGCCAATGCTAATGTAAAAATAGGAATTGTCGCTTGAATAATTCCCGCCTCTGATGAGGAAATTTTAGCAAGTCCAAGCACTTGAAACGTAAAAAAAGCAATTGGATACAAGATGGCTAACGGTAATATTTTTAGTATGTCCTGCATGTTCATTATTAGCTTATTTTTTGTCATTACCATGATTATAACAATACCGATGAATGCAAAAGTAAAACGATGTGCAAGTATATCAATAGGACTTGCTACAGTCAACGTAACTTTCACAAACATAAATGAGAGCCCAATGACAAATGCATAAATTATTGCTGCTATATAGGCATTTCTATTTTCTGACATAGGATCGTACTCCTTCTTTAAACATTCCGGCCGGTATAGTTATCGTATTAAATAGAGAACTTATTGACGATATAAAAAAAACACATCTGTACCGATACAGATGTGCTGGAGGTTATGTATGCTTAAATACGAATGGATTTATTCTCAGCTCCTGACTCAGATCCAAACAGGCTCACTTCAAGCAGGGGCAAAACTCCCCTCGATTCGCCAGTTATCACAGCAATTTTCCTGTAGTAAGAGTACGATTTTAGCATCTTTAAAAAAACTGGAGGATCAGCATCTTATCTATTCAATGCTTAAAAGTGGCTACTATGTTGTTGATCATCAACTGCCCATCCAACCAAAAATGAAAAATTACATTGATTTTGCTACATCTTCGCCCAATTGGCATGCATTCCCTTATCAAGATTTTCAGCATTGTATTAATAAGGCCATCGACACATACCAAGCAGATTTATTTAGATATGGGACACCAAAAGGCCTACCGTCATTAATAGCGGAAGCAAAAAAACTATTAACAAGCTATCAGCTGTTTACAAAGGAAGAAAATATTTTCATTACTTCAGGTGTCCAACAATCTCTATCCTTGCTAAGTATAATGCCCTTTCCAAATGGTCGCTCAACGATCTTAGTGGAACAACCTAGCTATCATTTGTATATGGATTATTTAAAAACCTATGAACTTCCGGCAATGGGCATCAAAAGAACAACGGATGGCATTGATTTAGATGAACTAGAAAACATTTTTAGTAAACACGACATAAAGTTTTTTTATACGATGCCACGTCTGCACAACCCTCTAGGAACTTCCTATAGTAAAAAAGAAAAGGATTCAATACGAAAACTTGCCTATAAATATAATGTGTATATAGTTGAAGATGATTATTTAGCGGATTTTGAGCAAAATACAAAAATAGATCCCCTATTTACGGAGGATACACAGGATCGGGTTATTTATTTAAAAAGCTTTTCTAAAATTATGTTTCCTGGCTTACGTATCGGACTTGCCGTATTACCAAATGTTTTGATTAATACTTTTCAACAGTATAAAAATACCACTGATATTGATAGCTCCATGATCTCCCAAGCTGCATTAGAGCTCTACTTGAAAAGTGGTATGTTTGAACGTTATCAGAAGAAAGTCAGTGAAGCTTATGCAAGCCGAGCAAATCAACTTCAACAATCTATAGCAACTCATCTGGCAGACTATCAATCCTCTAAGGAAATCTGTATGCATAGCCATATCATTCTACCGAGACAGGTGAATACTTCTAAGATTATTGATCATTTGGCACAACAAAATATTTTGTTAGATCCTATTAAACGCAATTATTTAGATGCATTTTATCGGGAACGTATTATCAAACTAAATGTATCGAATATAGACGAATCCAAGATTGATGTTGGCATAAGGGAAATTGCGCTAGCCCTTCATAACACGAGCAATTATTTCTAAAGAACATTATTCATGAAACCTTATTGTAGCTCATATAATTAGACATCATAAATTGGTTCAATAAGGAGGATTCAATGCAATCTGAGAAATTGCGACTAAGGAAGATTCAACGTCTTGCATATGAAATTATGGATGAGATGCACAAAGAAAAGCATCGCACAGAAATGCACAAATTAATTCCGATTATTGATAACTTGTCGCGGGCAATTGGGGATTTAACAGATTCTGTTGGTAAATACTCACTGGATTATGTAGAAGAAAAAGTAAAAAATGCCCATGCTCTTTTATTTAACAAAGAAAAGGTAGATATTTATTAATAAAGACAGGGAAAAAGGGTAACCATATACATGGCTACCCTTTTGGCATTAATGCGTTTCAGGTTCGAATGTTTTACAGTCTGTTTCCTCGCTGTTGGAAGCATGTTGTCCCTTTTGGCTGACAACATAAATTTTTTCAGCTGTGCATTTGTTACCAGAATCCCAAAATGTGCAGTTATTGACTTCACAAAGAATTTCTTGTGCCATCGTCTCACACCTCCTCCTTGTTATCTTTAACAAATTAGAGGTAATCAATACGTTATTCAAAAAAGTCATCTTGCACTTTTGTCAGTGCTGTCTGATTCACTCCATACTGAAGTCTAGATTAGTAGGATGATTTGATAAATGTTCCTGCGTAAGCATATTTGTTGAGGGTACCTTGTTGTCAACTTCTTCAAAACGGAAGCCATCTGCCCAGACTTTACCCGAACCAATTAGTAACACACCAAAATAAATGGAATTACCTTCTTCAGGTACGTCTAAGACAATAGAATAATGATTCCATTCAGTAGAACCTGTCACAGGGCGTTGATCCATATTATCAAATTGAATCGTATCACCTGTACCATTGTCAATACGCATCCATGCACCACACTTTGTAGCATCTGCCGTCTTTAAGTAGCATGACATTTTCAAGCGTTTCCCTTTATAGTCAGCTGCCTGAAAACCCTGCATCATTGTAGCAAATTGACCATGATTTGCTGAGGCAGTTGTGGAATACAATACTCCTGAACGCTTCCCTGAATGAAATACCTTGTCATCTGCATGAAATTTATACAATTCTGGATTAGCACCACTCAACACCCAACCTTTAACCTGTTCAACTGTTTCCATGTAATGTTCCTCCTCCATCATATTTAATGATTGCATTACTTTTCGATACTTCCCTGGTGGTAAAGCATAAACTTCTTTAAAGGCTCTTGTAAAAGCCTCTTGTGATTGAAACTGAAGTGTAACAGCAATCGTTAATATCGATACATTAGAGTACATCAAATAACTCGCTGCCATAGCTAGCCGACGTATACGAATATATTCACCAATCGTAATTCCCGTTTCTTGCTTAAAAATTCGGCTTAGATGGTACTTCGAATAGCCAGCAGTATTAGGAAGACATTCAAAAGAAATTTCTTCCATCAATTGCTCCTCGATATAGGCAATAGTTCTTTGTGTCGCTTGACTATACTCCATGTTACTCACCTCATCTTTATCATAATGGAGAAGGAAACAGATTTTTTGATGGAGGTTGCTAAATTTAGCTTAATCAATTATTTTTGTTGGTGTTGCTTCTTGCACAACGATGAGACCATCATAAGCTTCCTCAGGCGTCATTTTAATGGTGTACAGCATTTGTGTCAGCTTATACCACGGACGAAAATCATCGCCGATATTGCCCATTCTTTGCTTTTTGGAAAGAATATTCGCCAGCTCCTTCGATTGTTTGGCAGCTTCAAAATCCACATAAAAGATGCTATTATCAATGTCACTAAAGGCATCCACTAAAGCATTGTGATGCTCAATCGTATATTCCTTTCGTGCTCCAGACCCATTTTGTGCCTTGAATGTATTTTTCACAAAGTCTGTGCCAATCGCAAAATATTGATCTTTATATATCTCACTTAAATAATGCCCCATCGATTGATAGCCTGCCATCGTAGCAGAAGTTTTCTCAATATGACCATTATGAGCAGACATTAATACTTTATCATGACCTTGTGTTGCTTCATATTCAACAATCCATTGTAAATTTTCAGCTAAATATTCGTCCCGTAAATTCATATAATTACCATCATTTAAAAATAATTGCGTACGCTGCTTCATAATTTGCGCATATTGAACAGCAAATGCGAATTCATCCTTTGAAGATTTTTTCTCATACATCGCTTTGTTTGATTGTAAATCGTTGATTATTGTATCAATCGTTTTATCAAGCTCAAGTAGCTGACTATCCGATAAATCTCTCATCGTTTTGTTGGAAACATGCTCTAGCTTAGTCGTGAATTTTCGTGCATTGTCAGCATGTACCTTGGCGTAAAAATCAAGTAACCCCTTTTTTTTGCTGCAATCATAGCGTTGCATATCATTTCCATAAAAGTAAATTTTATCTTGATCATCAACTGTCTGATTATAGTCATGCATCCACTGCACAAACTCTACCATTTGTTCTGTTTTGTAGATGCCATAGTCTAACGCTTTTATAGCTTCCTCCGCCGTTCCGACACCGTTTTCGATAAATTGATTTATCTGTTGGGCCCCACCAAAATCTCCTTCTAAAACGAAAACATGGACATTTTCATTTTTTATCATCGCTTCAAATACATCTTTTTTTAATGTTTGAAATTCGATATTGCCATGTGTTGCTTCCCCAAAACCAATAATTTTTACATCATCAGGAATGTTGATATCTTTAATTTCATTCGTATATTGTGCGGCATCTTTTACTGCCTCTCTCTGTCCACATCCTACTAAAGCTACTAATAGCATCGATGCAGTTAAAAAACGTAAGCTACGTTTCAGCATTCTCATTCTCCTTTTAGCTTAAATAGATTTTCGCTGGAAATAGTAATATCCTCCGAGGAAAAATACGATGAATCCGCCACCTACTACGGTTAACAATTGCTCCCACGGTACAAAGAATACATCGTCTGTATTGCCCCCTATATACATCATCGAAAAGGGTTGTGCCCAAGGATAATACGGACCAATTCTTTCAGAATTCACTGCTAAAATTGATGGTAATGTAAATATGACATTAACAGCAAATGGAGCAGCAAAGCTTTTAAACATAATGGACATCCACAATTGCAAGGCTACTAATGGCAATGTCGCTACCCAGCCTCCTACTATGCTTTTCCAAACAATCTCCATAGGAAAAGAATCTGTATAGCCTTTTACCATCCCAACAGCAAAGACCGAGCCTAAATACAATATCTGCATTGCTAAAACAAGCAGCATAATCAATATGTATTTAGCTACAAATACTTTCCCTCTTGTTACTGGTAATGCTAAAAGTTGCTTCCATCCACCAGACTGATGTTCATACCTACAAATAAGACTGGTAAAAACACCAGAAATAAGAGGTAAAAATAATAGAGCATATGTTAAATTCATCGAAAATAACGATATATACCACTCATTGATTTCAATCCCCTGCATGTTGTCCTCTAAATTAGCGGATAGTCCTATAAAAAGTCCAATCATGGGTCCTGCTAAAATAATTGGTACCATTTTTGATTTACGTAACTTAAACCACTCAGCTTGAAGTAAAGCAATCATTATTTCACGTCCCTTCTTGCAAAATCAACCATGCCGATAATATAGAGTAAGATACCAATTCCTACGCCTAATAAGACATTGATCATCGGCTCATTCCATTGGTTCATCAATGATGGCCATTTCCATATCATCCAATCTGGAAGAACATAGGAAGAATAGGCAAAAATCACCCCAAAAATGCCTACAGTTATAGGAATCCCTTGATTATGACTTACACTCGCTATCCACAATTGAAGTGCCAAGATAGGTAATGCTGCAAAAGCAGGGAAATAACTATATTTGGCTAGCTCCATGTAAGGTACCGTGTCACCTAATTCTAAAAACAACCCGTAGCTCAGCGTAAAAAACATTAATAACGTTGAGGCGAAGAATAGTAAGATAGCTAACAACGTAAATTTAGACAAATACACGGTTAATTTCGAAACAGGTAATGCAATGAGCTGCTTCCAAGCATTGGTCTCATTTTCAATGCTTGCTATGAATGACGTAAGAATGGCAATACCCAAGACTATGGCAAGCGGTGTAAATGAATGCACATTTAATAAGAAATAGCCCCAATCATCCTCACTTTGCTGTAAGAGATAATCCTTTCTTACTCCATAATTGACCATTTGCAGAGCAACCACCCCTAAAGGGCCAATAAGCGTTAGAAGCCATAATCCTTTACGTTTGATTTTTAAGAAGTCAGCAGTTAATAGCTTTCCCATCATATCCCCTGTTCTCCCATCGTCATTTGGAGGAATATATCCTCCAATGAACGTTTCTCTTCCTCGACTCGGAATACCGATATACCTTCCTGAACAAGAACTTGGACAATATGAGCAACCTTTTCATCCGAGCACTCTTCTAAGAAAATCACACCACCCTGATAATCTGCCTTAATACCATTTGCTAATAAGAAGCGCCATCCTTTTTCACCATTGTTTACTTTAAAGGTAACCTTTGGTTGGGCAAATCGACGCATAGCCTCAATAGAATCTTGGAAAATTAATTTCCCTTTCGAAACAATCCCAACTTGTGTTGCCATTTGATCAATCTCTGATAACAAATGGCTGGAGATTATAATGGTCATGCCATATTCCTCTGGTAATCTTTTAATTAAATTACGAATCTCTATAATGCCTGAAGGATCGAGGCCATTCGTTGGTTCATCTAAAATAAGTAATTCAGGACTATGTAGTAAAGAAGCAGCAATACCAAGACGTTGCTTCATTCCTAAAGAGAAACCTTTGACCTTTTTATGGGCAGCTTCCCTCAAACGGACAATTTCCAAAACTTCATCGATTCGAGTTTTCGGTACACCTAGTATTTTTCTTAGTGCCTCTAGATTCTCATATGCTGTTAAATGTGGATAATAAGAAGGGTTTTCAACCAATGAACCAATCTTAGCTAAAATTTGGATACGTTCCTTCGTAATATTCTTTTCAAAGACTTTAATTGTTCCAGAAGATGGCTTCATTAAACCTAGAAGCATTCGAATTGTAGTCGTTTTACCTGCCCCATTCGGACCTAAAAATCCATATATTTCACCTTTGCGTATTTGCAAGTTCAAATTTGATACAGCTTGCTCTTTTCCAAAGCTTTTTGATAAGTTTTGTGTTTGTACGATATATTCCAATGTCCTCACCTCTTTAACTATCTTAAAAAGGGAAGTTTAAAAAAAGGTATGGGCTAAGTTTAAATTTTGTTTAAAAAATCATTTCTATCATAAAAAAAATCTGCGAAGCATTTATTTCTCCCGCTTCGCAGATTTTTTTATGATAATTTTAGTACCAGAGTGATCGGAATGGATATCCCATTCAAGATGCATGCCCTTTATCATGACATCAACAATTGACAAGCCGATTCCGGCGCCCTTTGCATTCGACTCATTTTTCATCCCTTGACCATGATCCTCAACAATAAATGCTGTATAACACTCCGTCGATTCGGTTTTGACACTTATATATTTACCACTATTCGCGTGGCGCAGTACGTTTTGGAAAATATTATCAAATATTCTCCCTAACCATAATGGATCAACACGCCATTCAACAGGTTCAAATGACTGTAGCTCAATATCGATTGTAAAACCTTCTCGCTCGAAAACTGGATACCATGTCGTTAGATGTTCCCTTACAAATCGGATAACATTGATGTCTTTCGGTTCAAATTTATATTTACTTGCCATAAGCAATGTGTAGGACATCAAATTTTCAATTAAAGCATCAATATTCACTATGGATGTGTCCATAGCCTTTAATGCCTGCTTCCCTTCCTCAGATAACGCTTCTTTGCTAATTGTATAGGATTGAGCTCTTACCTTCGTTAAAGGTGTCCGTAAATCATGTGATAAATTAGCAATCAGTTCACGTCTTAGCTGTTCTTCCTTCTGTTGACGTTGTTTACTGTCTCGCAGTTCACAAACCATTCTGTTAAAACTATGCTCCAATTGCCCAATCTCATCTCGTTTTTTCACCTGAATTTCAATAGGTAGACCATCTACATCACGTATTTCCATCGCCTCTTGCAGATGTAATAGTCTTTTTCGAATTCCCTTGAAAAATAAAAGCGAAACTACAATAAAAAATAAAATAACTGCAATAACACCAAAAAATAAAAAGTTACCATAGTTATCATAGACCTTTATAAGTGGAGGATTAAATGCTACCCTTGGAATCTCTAATACAATAAAGCCATTTGATATATCATCACCTAAGAAGGCAATAACAGTAAATGGATCATCTCCATAACGTTCTTTTATAAATTGAGTTGTATAGGCTGGTGTCCACTTTGCTGGTAACTGATCCTTCACATTCCATGTAGTCAGTAAGTTCCCCTCTTCACTTACCCAAAACATAGAAGCCGTAGGAAATTGCTCTTGCCACTTTTGAAATAACTGCGTAATCGCATCATCTGTTGCATTGGTCATATTTTTAGCCTGTACATGCCATTGCTCTTCAATGTCACTTTCTACAAGTACTCCACTTGAAAAATCTCCTGTCCCTGTCTTTGTAATGCCTAATACGAAAATAGCAACACCCAGATAGGAGATTTGCACAATAGATATGGCTAATATAATAATGAGCATATATTTCGCTAATAATGATCGAAAAAATTTCATTGTTTCACCCTATAGCCAATGCCTCGGATTGTTTCAATAATCATAGGCTTTGCAGGATTGATTTCTATTTTTTCTCTTAAGTAACGAATATGCACCATGAGTGTTTTATCACCTTCTATATAGCTCTCACCCCAAACACCCTCATAGAGTTGTTCCTTCGTTAAAATTTGATTTAAATGACGAATAAAATACTGTAATAAATAAAATTGTTTTCCTGTCAAAAGAATTTCTTCTTCATCAATCGTATTGATTATTTGCATATCTTTCGTATCAATTTTAAGGTGCTGCAATGTCAGTACATCATCACTTTTTTGATATCTTCTTAATAATACTTCCAGTCTTGCTACGAGCTCATCAGGGTGAAATGGCTTTGTTAGGTAATCATCAGCAAAATGCAGCCCTTCAATTTTATCTTCAACAGCTGTTCGTGCTGATAACATTAGAATTGGCAGGTCTTTATTTTCCCGTTTAATTCTTTTACCTATGGAGAAACCGTCCAATCCAGGTAGCATCACATCCAATATAGCAATATCTTTTGAGTTAATATGTTGCTCAAGCCCCTCCCCTGATTCCAGCCATGTCACGTCATAACCTCGTTCAGTTAATTCCTTGCTTACCCATTGTCCGATTTCTTTTTCATCTTCTATGTACAATATACGAATCAATGTTCATCCTCCTTGATACATTTAACTAAAATTAGAAATTTATAATTTCCATACATGGTTATTATAGGGGAACTGTTAATTATTTTCTTAGGAAATTCAAAAACGTTGATTTATTGAAAAAAGCAACTAATAAAAGTTGCTCTTTTATAGTATACGTTGCTACTTTATCAACTGCTTCAAATTCATTTAGAAAGGTGTAGGGAATCGGTATTACAAGGCAAGCCCCAAAGCATGCAAGAATCATATACTCCTAAGTTGAATTATTTTTTCATCGACGTTGCTCGCTTCACATTTAGGTGCTCGAAAAAAGAAACTTTACTTCTTTTTTCTTTGATAAATATGCTAACATGGCCCTAACTATATTAAAAATATTAGAGAAATATAATTTACTTAGGTTTTACCTATAATAGAGGGGGGTTTATGTTTGGATATAAGACAACTACGCTATTTTATAGCAATTGTGGAGGAAAAAAAGATTTCTGCTGCGGCTGAAAGGTTACATATTTCTCAACCACCATTAAGTCAGCATTTAAAAACGATGGAGGAAGAACTCGGTTCAAAGTTGGTAGAAAGGAGCGGCAAGTATTTTGAAGTAACTGAAGCGGGAAAGACATTATATAAATATGCGTTGCAGGTTGCACAATTAATGGAAGAGGCAGAAGCAGAGGTTAAGGATATTGGATTAGGCCTTCATGGTCGATTGACATTGGGCATTAATACATTTTCAGTAATTGAGCTACCTCAATTACTACAACAATTTCAACAATATTATCCAAAGGTGACTTATAAAATTCAACAAAACGAATCTTCTTATCTATGTAAATTAGTAAGGGACCGTATTGTAGAACTTGCCATCATTCGCTTACCTTTAGAATTAGATGATTTCTCTGTTCTTCATATGTACACTGAACCATTTTACTTTATACAATCCAAAAAATTCGACTTCTTAGAACACGATGTATCTTTAGCTGACATACAAAATTGGCCAATCCTTTTACCAAGCACTGAAGGCTTAGGCGTACATTATTCGATATTAGAAGCATTTTCTCGCTTCCAGTTGCAGTCCCACATTGTTGGAGAATGCTCAGATACGGCACTGTTAATGAACTTGATCGCTGCTGGCTTTAGCTCCTCTATCGTACCTGAAACTATTTTAAAGCAATATGGAGATTTACCACTTCATGCATACAAAATTCCATCAGCAGAATTATCCACCTCAGTAGGACTCGTATGGCTGAAGAATCATTATTTATCTAAAGCCGCTCAAAACTTTGTGGATTTAATGAGGAAGTATTATTGTTAACGATTAATAAAAAAGAGAACAAATCAGAAACGTTAGTTTGCTCTCTTTTTGAACAGTTATTGAATAATCAGCATATCATTCTCATCAAACTGCCACATGTCGCCATAGGCAACTTCCCAATAGTAGCCATTTGGATCTTGAAAATATCCACTATAGCCACCCCAAAATACAGTTACGGGCTCCTTAATAATTTTTGCACCCGCCTTTTTTGCTAATGCAAAGACTCGATCTACTTCTTCTTTTGATTTACCATTATAGGCAAGCGTGATTCCACCAAAGCCTTGGCTAATTTCTGGTGGATTGGATTCATTAATATCTTTGACTAAACGTTCAATTGGAAATAACGATATTTTTGTTCCTCCATTATTAAAGAACATGACATCGGGATTCGTCTCCTCTCCGTATACCACCACTTCAAAACCCAGTCCCTCTCGATAAAAATTTAGAGATTCCACCATATCTTTAACACCTAATGTAATTAAATTTAAACGATTCATCTTCAAAATCCCCTTTTTAAAGTATTACTACTTTAATTCTCTACCGAACGTATATTTCCTTTTATTACCGCAAGAAAAATATCGAGTAGTTAAGACCAATCAGGTGTGACATTTTTATTTAATCGTTCATCATCAATAAATATTTTTATTCCTCTAATCATTGCCAGCTCACAAAAGTTACCTCTACGTTTCTATGACACAAAAAAGTACGTACTTTTTTTGAGAGTTTATTAGCAGCATAATGAGTAAGCAATCCAATAATCACAAAACATGGAGGACTAAAAATGATTACTCATTTACAAGATACAATCACTTTAAATAATGGCCTACAAATGCCTGGTATGGGTTTAGGGGTTTTTCAAGTAGAAAATGACGCTACTGCAGAAATGGTTAAAAATGCTATCGAGGTTGGCTATCGAAGCATCGATACTGCTGCTATTTATGGCAATGAAGCAGGTGTAGGAGAAGGTATTAAACAAGCTCTAGCATCTACTGGCTTACGTCGTGAAGATTTATTTATCACATCTAAAGTATGGAACGATGGTTTAAGCTATGATGAAACAATTGCAGCTTATGAAGAGAGCCTACAAAAATTAGGATTAGATTATTTAGACCTTTATCTAATTCATTGGCCTGGTAAAGATAAATATGCTGAATCGTGGAAAGCACTTGAAGACCTATATGAACAAGGCAAGATCAAGGCAATCGGTGTATGTAACTTTACTGTGACACACTTGGATAACTTATTATCATTTGCTCATATTAAACCTGTTGTGAACCAAGTGGAATTCCACCCACGCTTACAACAAGTGGAGCTTCGTTCATTCTGTGACAAGCACCAAATTCAACTTGAAGCATGGGCACCTTTAATGCAAGGTGGACTTCTTGAAGATGAAACAATTTCAAAAATCGCAACAAAATACGGAAAATCAAATGCTCAGGTTATTTTACGCTGGGATGTACAAAATGGAGTGATTACAATTCCAAAATCAGTACGTAGAGAGCGTATGATGCAAAACGCTGATATCTTTGACTTTACTTTAACAGACGAAGAAATGGCATTAATCAATGAGATGAATCGTGAACAACGTGTTGGACCAAATCCAGATGAATTTGACTTTGCTCTATAAGCATTAAAAAGAGGAAAGAGACTGTCTTGTATATGACAGTCTCTTTCTCCCCTCATTATGATGTTTGCTGCATGGCAATATCATCATCACGTTGTTTTAACAGTACATCTTCACCTTTATCCTGTAATAATTCAACATGTTTTTCACCCCACGTACAAAGCATGTTCAGAATTGGTTCCATTCCTTGTCCATAGGCTGTTAATGAATATTCAACTTTTGGTGGTACTTGATTGAAGACCTTTCGATTGATTAACCCAGCCTGCTCCAGTTCCCTTAATTGGTTTGTGAGCATTTTTTGTGAAATACCTGGAATCAATCGTCGAAATTCGTTTGTTCGAATTTTACCATGGTGGTTTAAATGACAAAGAATAACTGGTTTCCATTTACCACCAATAACTTCTAGTGTAGCTTCAACACCAATATTATAAACTTTTTGCATCGTAAACCTCCTGTTATATCCAAAAGTAACTAAAAGTACTCTACATATCTTTTTGGTATGTATGAATATTACTACACATAATAAAAAAAATCAAAGGAGATAGTAGTAAAATGTCAAAATCAAAAAAGCCAAATGCTAAACTTACCTTACTAGCACTTGCTATCAGTGCATTTGGTATAGGGTCCACTGAATTTATCAGTGTCGGACTTTTACCATTAATTACAGATGACTTTGGTATTTCTCTTAGCACAGCTGGCTTAACCGTTTCTATATATGCACTAGGGGTAACTGTTGGGGCTCCCTTACTAACAGCTTTAACATCCCGCCTTAGTCGAAAAACCGTATTATTGCTTGTCATGTCCATTTTTATAGTGGGTAACCTAGCAGTCGCTTTAGCTCCTAATTTCGCATTACTATTAATCGGACGTATTATTTCAGCATTAGCACATGGTGTGTTTATGTCCATCGCTTCTGTTATAGCAGCAGATGTAGTGGAACCAAATAAACGAGCAAGTGCTATCGCCTTTATGTTTACTGGCTTAACATTAGCTACTGTAACAGGTGTCCCACTCGGTACATTTATTGGACAAGTAACAGATTGGCGTATGTCATTCATTTTTATTGTTGTCATTGGAATTGTCGGTTTAATTAGTAATGCATTTTTAGTACCTAGCCAATTATCGAAAGGCAATCCCATCTCTATCCGTGATATTGGCAAAGTATTAGGCAATATTCGAATGATCTTAATACTATTCATTACCGCAATTGGATACGGCGGTGCTTTTGTTGTCTACACATATGTTTCACCTATTTTAGAGCAATATATGGGGTATTCCCCACATACAGTCGTCATTATTCTAGTTGTCTATGGTATTTGTGTAGCTATCGGTAATACTCTTGGAGGTCATTTTGCTAATCATAATCCACTACGTTCCATCTTTATTATTTTTGTTGGACTTGCATTGGCATTGCTTGGCATTGGCTTTACTCTTGAATCACCTATTATGGGATTAATAATGGTGCTGACAATGGGATTGTTCATGTTTATGAATGTCCCAGGATTGCAGCTATATGCTGTTCTACTATCTGAAAAATATATACCATCAGCAATTTCAATGGCCTCAGCATTGAATATTTCTGCTTTCAACATTGGCATATTTTTAGGCTCATATATCGGAGGCTTTATTATTCGCCACCAATCGTTGGCGCATACGCCTATATACGGATTCCTGATGGTTATGCTAGCAGCAATTGTTACACTTTTATGGTTACTTTTCGATAACAAAAAACAATAACTCTCTGAATTTCATTTTGTATAAAAAAGTAGTAGAGAATGTGTATTGTTTGTTGATATGTAGTATCCTATAATTTACTTGAAACAAACGAGAATGATTATCATTCTAATTTGAGGGAATACCATTACTGTTTTAGTAAATCTATAGGAGTGAATAAAATGCGTAGAGGTCGATATTTTTCATTTGTAGTTTTCTTTGCACTTATATTCGTATTAGGTGCCTGTGGCTCAAATGAAGTAAAAGAGGATACAGCTACAGAAGAACAATCATCTAAAGATACAAGAATTGTAGAAGACGAGTTTGGAAAAGTAGAAATTCCTACAAATCCACAGCGTGTAGCTGCTATCTATTTGGAAGACTATTTAACTGCTTTGGATGTAAAACCCGTTGTGCAATGGTATCACCCATCTTGGGGAAAACAGGACTATTTAGGATTAGATGTTCCTGAGTTCGACATTACTGGTAGCATGGAAACATTATTACAAGCCAAGCCTGATTTAATCATTGTAGATGGTGCCGCGGACAAGGCAAAGTATGATGAATACTCAAAGGTAGCGCCTACTTACCGCTTGAAAGAAGATATTCTACAAGATCCACGTGAAATTGCAAAAACAATAGCTGATGTTTTAAATATTTCCGATAAAGCAAAAGAAATGGTTGATCGATATGAGCAACGTGTTTCCGATTTAAAAGCAAAACTAGATGAATCAATTGGAGACGAAACAGTTGCTGTTGTACGACTAAATGTAGCAGATAATACATTAGCGTTATTTGGCATTAAAAATCGCTACTCTGGCTATATTTACACAGAGACAGGCTTAACACCACACCCATTAGCCCGTGATATGACAGAGTTTCACGAGGTTTTATCAGAAGAGGCTATCACGGAATTAGATGCGGATCATATCATCCTTTTCCCTTCAAACGGAACATGGGAGTCTAAAGAAAACCAAGAAGCCATTAAATGGTTAGATAGTACACTATGGAAAACACTCCCTGCTGTAAAAAATGGGCATGTTTATATTGCTGATCGCACATATTGGCAATCTGGCGCAATCACAGCCAACTTGCTAAAGTATGATGATCTAGAGAAATGGTTCGTCAAATAATTTTCCAAAGAAAGCTCTTAACGAGGGCTTTCTTTGGCTTAGTGTTAAAAAACAAAATAATCAATAGCACTTTTGTGAAGGAGAAAATGGACAGGTGTTGTCACTCATCACTTCTTCACATTGAAATAAGTGCCTATCCTCTCTTTAATAGACTTTTTTGTTCCCTACTGCTAGTTCGAAAGAAGAAAAGACATGTTAGCAGCATGGTTGATTGGAGTGGAGCCAGCGTCACTCCTAGGAGATTTAGCGTCATAGGTGAGACCCTGGAGCGAACGCAAGTGAGTGAAGCGGCTCATCAGACGCCCCCTGGAAAGGACGCTGGCGGAGCGGAAATCAACCCCTTGCCTTGCTAAATGGACTTTTTCTACTAGTCATATGATCTTTTTCAACAACATGAAGAAAGCTCTTAATGAGGGCTTTCTTTGTGTTGTTCTGCCAATTCAAAAAAGGGGTGAATTATCAATGGGTAACTTAACACATGTTTATACGTTACAAAATATCTCTTATTCAATTCAATCATCAAAAAAGTTATTGATTAGTAGTGATTTCTATACACTTTTCATCGTAATGAATGGTAGCGGAAAGCTAGAAATAGATCATGACATCATTCATTTTAGTGAAGAAAAGTGCATATTGATTCCGCCAAATAACACGGTTAGTATCCATATTCAAAGTGAGCACCTTTGTTTTTATCAATTACAATTCAACATTGTCAATCTCAGCAATAGTCAGAATTCATATAGTCATTTTACAAGTATCAGCGAACGACATCTTCTCCCCTTTTCACAATGTCATAGACTGCTAGAAGTCATCTATCAGAACCGGTTAGCGGAGGATGAACACACGATTTTTGAACAGCATGTACACTTTCAAGAGCTGATGTTATTACTCTTACATCAAACCATACCCAAGCAGATGCAAAAAAATGATCGACAATCTGTTGAGCAGTCCATTAACCATTTACATAAACATTTTGAAAAAGAGTGGACGGTTGAGCAGCTAGCACAGCTAGCTGACGTACCAAGATGGAATTATACGCGCATTTTTAAAGATATTACGGGACAAATTCCTCTTCACTATTTAAATAAACTTCGTATTGAAAAAGCTAAGCAATTATTAATGACAACAAATGATCGAGTATTTGAAATTAGCCTGTCTGTCGGATTTAATAATGAGTATTATTTCAATCGTCGTTTTAAAGAACATGTTGGCATCTCTCCAGGACAATATCGAAGAAATCAAAGCAGCCATATACGTGTATTTGCACCATTCTTAGAAGATTTCTTTGTTGCGCTTGGGATTACGCCAATTGCTCAATTTAGTCATTCAAAATGGGGAAAACAAGACTATTTAGGTCTACAGAAAGTGCCAGATATCGATGTACAAAATAGAGAAATGGATCGACTCTTTAACTATAAGCCAACTTTAATTATGTTAGATTCTGGTGTAGAGCGTTGGGAATCCTTTCAGCACTTAGATGAAGTAGCCCCCGTCTGCCATCTTTCACACCCTGGAGAGAATTGGCAATCTACTTTATTTAAAATTGCAGATCTAACAGGAAAAACCTCCTTGATGCAAGACGTAATCCTACAATATGAAGATAAAGTACAACAAGCAAAAGGAATTCTTAGCAAATCTGTTTATGGGCAAAGTGTAGCATTTCTCCGTATTTCAGCCATTGGCATTACTCTATACGCGGGTCCTGAATGTGGCTATACGGGCCCAATTTTATATCGTGACTTAGGTTTAATGCCACATTCACTAGTATGGAGTATTCCGCACAATCAACGTAAAGCACAACTGACATTTGCTCAATTGTTGCAATTAGATGCTGATCATTTATTTATTACCTTTGATAAACAACATTCCATTTATGAAAATGAGGAACGTGCTATTTTAAAAACTCCTACTTGGAAAAACCTAGCTGCCGTTAAAAGCAACTGTGTCTATGAAGTAGACTTTTTAACATGGATGAATTATGGCATTTTATCACATAGTAAAAAAATTGATGATGTCTTGAATGTACTTGGCTAAAAGGAAGCTTACTTTAGCTTCCTTTTTAAATGATTAGGACAAACATTGCACTGCTAATAACACCGAAAGCCGTTTGGCTACATAAGATAGAATATCAGTTATAGGATAGGAGGAATAACCTTGTATTACAATCCTTATCCGTATTTTGTGCATCCCTATCATTATCCAACATCGCCTATCGCTAATCATTTTGCCATTAGACCCTTTTCGCAACATCTAGCAATGCCGACCAATAATCCTTTTCCACCTGTCGATACACACAAATTAAAAGCTTCAGCATCACGGATAAAGGCGATGATGCAGCAAGCCCAATTACTTACGGATAAAATAGATAGCTCCCAACAATTCGCACATGATTTAATGAATGCTGCTCAACTTTCAAATAAAACAGAGGTTGAAAAATTAATCACATCAACAGGCATTACGATGAAATTTGAAACAAACTATACACCAGACAGTTTTAGAATACGCCTTATTGATAATGATTGTTGTGGAGTCACCTTAAATTTGAATTGGTGAAAATTCCTAGTGAACTTGTAAACTATAAAAAACTATGCTAAAGTGTTTGTATTGTTATTTCTGAAAATTCTTATATTACTTTTCTTATCAAGAGAGACGGAGGGATTGGCCCGATGAAGTCTCAGCAACCAGCTAACAGTATGGTGCTAATTCCAATTGGCAAAATGATCAGCCTTGAAGATGAGAAGAAGAACTACCGTTGTTGCAGCAGGAGTCCTCTTCTATTAGGGGACTCCTTTTTATTTACAACTATTTTTACAGAAAGCAGGGAAATCGATGTCTAATGAACTTTTACAAGCATTGCAATTATTAAAATCCAAACAGTGGGTTGACTTAACACATACATTCGGCCCTAATTCACCACATTTTTTTATGTTTGAGGACGCTAAATTTGAAACGTTATTTTCTCATAAGGACGGTTTCTTCGCTCAACAATTCACGTTCCCTGGTCAATATGGCACACATATCGACCCACCCATTCATTTTGTGCGAGATACTCGCTACTTAGAAGAATTAGAACTAAAAGAGCTTGTTCTTCCCCTTGTTGTTATTGATAAATCACAAGAGGCTGCGAGCAACCATGATTTTTCATTAAGTGTTGAAGATATTCTTGATTTTGAGGACAAGCATGGAGAAATTGAAGCAGGAACATTTGTAGCATTACGCACAGATTGGAGTAAGCGCTGGCCAGATAAAGAGGCTTTCAGTAATAAGGATGCAGATGGACATAACCATATCCCTGGCTGGGGTTTAGAAGCTTTACAGTTTTTACTAAAAGAACGCAAGGTAAGCGCAATTGGTCATGAAACTTTCGATACGGACTCTGCTGCTGATTTTCGTAAAAATGGCAAGCTAGATGGCGAATATTTTGTGCTTGACCAAGACACCTATCAAATTGAGCTAATGACGAATTTAGACAAGCTACCTGCGAAAGGCGCTATCATCTTCAATATCGTACCTAAGCCAGAAAAAGCATCTGGCTTCCCTGTGCGCTCATTTGCTATTTTGCCATAACATAAAAGTCGGTATAGCGTATACCGACTTTTATGTTTGTCCATTTCTTTTTTTGAATAAAAAGTAAGCAATGAGCATCCCTACAATAAATAAAAGGATAAGATAGATACTATAATGAGTCAGATAGTATCCAACAAATCGCCATTTCTCTTCAAGCATCTTTCCTAATGATATAAATGTGAACGTCCAGATAAATGCCCCTGTATAGGCAAAAAGCGCAAACTTCCTATAAGGATAATTATTAATAGCCGCAATATACGCTGTCAAATGACGTACCCCGGGGATAAAATAGCCAATTAATAATAGGGTAGGTCCTATTTTTGTAAACATCTTTTTCGTAAAGTCAATTTTTTGCTCTGTAATATGAATTTTAGGGCCATATTTCTGCAATAACGGTAAGCCAAAACGATAACCAATATAGTAGCTTAAGGTAATGCCTCCAACCGCACCAATCATTGCACTGACTAAAGCAGGAATATGTTCAAGACTTTCTCGGTAAACACTATAGCCTACATAAGTTAGAAACACCTCATCAGGAAGTGGCACCCCTACAATACCTCCAATTAGAATCACGATAATTCCAAAGTATCCGTAATGTTCAATTAGAGACTGCACGTGATGTGCCATAAATCATCCCACCTAAAATTTATTAAAATCTACCTGCTATATATAGTGTAACCTCAGCGCTCTAAATGACTTGAAGCTGACGTAAAGCAAAATTGATACCGCCATCCGTAGATGTCTTTGTAACAAAATTCGCAACACTTTTTAGAGCTTTACTACCATTTCCCATGGCAATTCCTACTCCTACATATTCCAACATGTCAACATCATTATCCCCATCCCCAAAGGCAATCGCATTCTTAGGGTCAATATTGAAATGATGAAGCACCGCTTTAATAGCTATAGACTTCGAAACATTCTGCTGTAATACATTCACAATATAAGGATGCCAACGCTGTAAAAATATATTCGAAAATTGGCTAGTATATCTTTTTTCAGCCAGCTCATCCACATATAGACACATGAGAAAAACCTCTTCATCTACAATTTTTTCATTTATAAGTGGAAAATCCCCTAAAGATAAAGTTTCTTGCATCGCTCTTAAAGCTACTGGACTTTGTATGCTATTCATGGATAACTCCTCTGTAAAAAATGTTAGGCTATGCTGCTGTTCCTGTGCAAAAGCCTGTACATTGTGGACAATTTCTTTGGCAATCGGAGTTTTATGTATGACAAGATCCTTATGTTTCACATAGGCCCCATTTGCAGTAATAAAGGTTTCAATCCCCAGTGCTTTTAACTCATAGCACATAGATAAGGGTCTTCCAGTAGCCGCTACAAGATGGATTCCTTTTTCTTGCAATAGCTGAATAGCTTGTTTTGTACTTTCTTCCACACAGCCATCCTCGTAATTAATCAATGTGCCGTCTACATCAAAAAACACGATATTATACTTCATTTTGAGCACCTCCTTTATAGTCATTTAGAACTAATTTATAATTTTTCTCCCATGAAATATGTGAAAGTATTTTGACAAACTTTAAGCAAACTATATAACTTCCTTTTGCACCACCGATAAAAACAATTACAAGCGTATTTATAATAATATTTAACTAAAATTTCCTTGAATATTTTTATTTAATAATTCTAAAGGAGTATACCAAAGAACACAAAATTGTTAAAATAAAAGATAATATCTTAAATACATTGAACGATAAAATCTTACGTATAAATAGAACAAAAGAAATAAAATTTTAGTGCACGCAAAGGAGTTGATTCTTATGGCATTTAACATTTACTACTATGAAAGTAGTGTGGATTGTAAATTTTGCAAAAAGCAGTTTACAACTTATAAAGTTCGCCCTAATCGATATAAAATTATCGAAGAACAGACGGATTTCATGCCTGTTTACGATGGCCTAAACCCTTTGCTATATGAAGTTGCCGTATGTCCACATTGTGGTTATGCCTACCATAAATCTATGACACGGACATATGGACCTTTCATGCTACTCATTGATGAACTATACATTAAAGAGCTCCAGAAACCTATGGATATCTGTCAGGAACGTACAATTGATGATGCCATTATCAGTTTTAAGCTCGCCTATTTAGTATCCCGTGCATCAATGGAAGAATCTCTTTTAATGGCGAATTTCGCTTTAAAAATTGCTTGGCTCTATCGATTAAAAAAGGACGAAGAATCCGAAAAGCGTTATCTTTTTGCAGCTAGAGACTTTTATAGTAAATCCTTTGCCTCTAATCAAGAAGGTGGAGAGAGAATTCAGTTTTTACATGCTGAATTAAGCCTTCGACTTGGTGATATTCCTGAAGCAAAAAAAGGATTTTCACGCTTAATCGCTGATCGAAATGTTTCGCCAAAATATCGCAAGCTTGCACGCAATCGTTGGGAAAATTATAAATATGACGAACAACCCATAACAATTAATGAAATCATTAATTAATGGGACGAGGAGATGATTAATTATGTTGCTATTTCAAAAGAAAATTGATGTGAGAGAAGAGGATATATTTTCAGAGCTACATCATTTTTTATTAAGAAAAAATAATCGCTACCTAACAAACGAAGAAATTGTCGCTCTAACAGGCGTATCACCTGAGCTGCTTTACAAATGGGTAAAAGCAGGAAAATTAAAGAACTCCATTTTTCCTAATTTAGGGGCTCCATGCGAACGATGTGGACAGATTACGCAAGCTAAAATTTGCGTGAGCTGCTCTTCCTCCATTGTTGGGACATTAAAACAAGAAGAAAAGGATCGTGCATGGTTTAACCAAATTCAACGTAACCATGTAAGAGCAAGTACGTATCACTATAAATAGCATTCCAACATCTCCATCAATTGGAGGTGTTTTTCTTTTTTACATACTAAATTTAAACTAATTTTAAACAAATTCTTCCTAAACTTTAAACTTGCCTTTCTATAATTAGTATCAATATAAAGTGAAGGGTTGATAATTAATGAGGAAAGCTAGGAAGCATAAGGTTTTATTAAGTTTTGCACTGGCAAGTTTAATGACAGTAAGTGGAGTAGTAAATGTCTCTGCTGCTGTCCCTGTAAATGAGCAGATTATTAAAAACGATTCTGCTGTCAAACAAGCTAGGACTTCTAATGAAACATTACTTGATTGGAAAAAATGGGTGAATGACCATGCATACAGCCTGTCATCCATCCAGCCTGAAACGTTTGACGGACAAAAAATTCCCGCTAACAAATTTGACGATTTAGAGATGCTAAAACCTTTATTACATGATAAACGTATTGTCTTTTTAGGGGAAAGCTCTCATGGAGTGGCGCAATTCAATCTAGCGAAAACACGTTTAATACAATTTTTACATCAAGATATGGGCTATAATGTCCTTGCCTTTGAAAGTGGTATGGGTAATGTGATGAATGCTCAAGGACAAATTGATAAACAAGCAGCTCTACAAACAATGAAGGATGCCATTTTCGGCGTTTGGTGGACAAAAGAAACTTTGCCTCTGTTTGACTATGCAAAATCGACTCAAGCAACAGAGCAACCTCTTGTACTTACTGGCTTCGATATTCAACAGCAAGGAGCATTTACGAACGGAGATTGGCTGCAAAACCCTAAGTTGGCTCAGCAATTCAATGAAGCTGAGAAGCAACTTGCTGAATGGAGCTCGGGAAAAGATTTGAAGGGCTATCAAAAAGTAAAGGCTACTATAATTGATGTATATAAACAAGTAAAATCACAAATACAATTCAAAGAAAAAGAGCTACAGGCAGCTTATCCAAAAGAGCCTCATATTGTAAAACTAATGGATCGCACTCTAGCAGATCGTATTCGACTAGCAGACGAATATATAGAGTTAACAATTCAGTCCAATATCGACATTGAACAAAATAATATAGAATCATTTTTGCAAACTATGGAATGGCGAGATCAAGCGATGATGGAGAACTTACTTTGGTTAGCTGAAGAGGTGTACCCAACAGAAAAGTTTATTGTATGGGCTCATAACGATCATATTCGTAAAGCACAATCGGAAGTAATGGGATCTCCTTACCCAGTTAAATTAATGGGGGAACGTTTACCTGATATCTATAAGAAATATAGCTATGTATTAGGTCTATACATGACTAGTGGAGAGACAGCTAATAATATGGGAGAACCTATGCCTGTTTTACCTCCTGTCAAAGGATCTATTGAAGATATTCTGTCTTCAACAAATAAACCTTACACATTCATCGATTTACGCAATCGACAAAATGAACGAGGCAACTCATGGATGTTTGAACCACGCTTATCCTATAGTTGGGGAATGATACAGGAAAGTCTTGTTCCGCGCGAACAATACGATGGTATACTTTTAATAGATCAGGTGAATAAACCAACTTATATCAAATAATCTCTCTTATTAAATCAGAACCACCAGTCTAACTGGTGGTTTGCTCTACGCGTGAAACGCTGGGGTACTGGCCCATGTCTAAAGACACACTGAAAGGTCCGCCAACCGCACTCCGTTTTCACGCTACCACTAAAGTGGTTTTATTATTTTCGCTTTTTTGCTTGTATTTCTTCTCCTGTAAATGGATCAATGAATTCTTTCATGGTCATTTGATCCTCAATAATATCCTCGCGCAATTGATTTTTTATATATTCCTGTATGATTTTTCTGTTTCGTCCTACTGTATCTACATAATATCCGCGACACCAAAACTTCCTATTTCCATATTTGTATTTCAGGTTCGCATGCCGATCGAATATCATTAAACTACTCTTCCCTTTCAAATAACCCACAAACGATGAAACACTTATTTTTGGTGGAATACTCACCAACATATGAATGTGATCAGGACAGGCTGTAGCTTCAATGATTTCTACTCCTTTTCTTTCACATAACTGGCGAAGAATTCTACCTATATCTGCTTTGATTTGTCCATAAATAATCTGCCTTCTATATTTTGGCGCAAAGACGATGTGATACTTACAATTCCATGTCGTGTGTGCTAAACTTTTATTATCCATTTGGAGCCCCTTTCGTACGAAGTCGGTTGACCAGACCTGATTTCATTGTACGGCTGGGGTTTTTTTCTTGTCCATAGCTAGAAGCTCTTTGGAACCCCTCGCATAGCAAGGGGTTTTCAAAAAATACAAACAATAGCAAACTAGATTTCCTAGTTTGCTATTATTTTAAGTATCCATCGATATAGTATCCCATTCTTCGCCTTGATATCCAATCATCCAAAATAAGCCTCTCCGTCTTTCCATCACAACACTTTCATTTAATGCTAAAGGAGCTTCTTGTCCATTGATGCGGCTATCTACACAAGCCCAATGTAATCTGTAAATTTTATCCGCCTCATCCACTATATCTTCCTTACTGCGCAGTACCGTTTGACCATAAAATTGCTCAAATGTCTCGCAACGAGAAACTACTTGAATTGCATATTCACAATCACATACATCGTCAGGGAAATTTAGCTCTTCCACAAGTCCCAATGCCCAAATAAGTGTCCAATAGGCTTCATATTGCCATGATATATTGACCGCTTCTTGAGCACCAGGATGCTGAGCCTCAAGAAAGAATTTTTCATGCTCCGTTAAAAATTCATGCACCTCATATGTGTGTAGCATATTGGTAAAGAACTCTCTAGACTCCTCAATATCACCCTTCTGTGCTACATCACAAGCGAATTGAATAACAATCAACAGGGCAACTGCTCTTCTTGCAATATCCTCTTGGCTTTTAAATTGAAGATTTTCTACTGGTGGTAGCTGAGGAAGCGATGCCGCATAAGGTATGTTCTTCTCTTTTAAAAAGGCTATCGTTCTAATTTTTCGTGCCTCTCCCTGTGCTGATGTGACCTCTTGTGCATGTATCTTTCTTGTACAAGCATGTGGTTGAAAATCAGATGGACCTGATTCTCCATTAGGATAAACAATAACCATACCGTTCTGATCCAGCAAAGTACCATCTGATAGGAAACCAATCCCCCCTATGCTTGCTAGTAATTTTATAAATTGCTGCATATGGTCTTCTGTCATCTCTTTGTTCATTTCGATTGCAACGACAGTATTGAGCACTGATATTTGAATCATTATGCGTTCTTTTAGCTGTTCATCTTTAAATGGAATTTTATCGTAAAAGCCCATCATCCCAGGTATATTTTTTACAAAATAATCAGGGTGCGTATCTTCAGTTAAAATATTTATGGAGCATCTATATTTATTAAATAAACCTCTTGATTTTAATAAATATTCGTTATCATCTTTTTCAATAATGAAGCTTTTTGCCAATACATCGGATAGTTTATCCTGAATATCATCTGTATCATTTTTGGAAGCAAATATCGTAAAATGGTTCAATCTACTCTCTCCTTAGTCGCATATAGCATTTTAATAACCAATTTTCCAAACAACTAAGCGCTTGGTTAAACAGCTGTTTGTTTTTCCGTAGCACCTCATGTTCAACCCAATATGCCAGCAAAGGACGCCATTTTTCTTCGTCTATCATAGTTGTTGGTGTGATTCCCCGCTGCATCATCTGACAAACAGCTCGGATGGATGTTAGCCTCTCTACTTCGTTGCCATTTAACCACTCGTATAATGTCTCTGCACTTGGTTGTGACTCAGCTAAAAGTGTATCCCACCCATCAATAGGAAACGTGACATAGGATCTCATCCAGTCTATAATATTTGGATGGTGAAATTGGCGTAGACGATATAGGGCAGTATAGGCATCAATTCTATCTTTTTCGATATCCATTAAGATAAAAGATTGTCCTTCATTAACTGGCAAACAATGTACTGTTACATAATCACGCAGCCAGTCAGGTACGTCATTCTGTCCTTGCCAAAGTTCTCTCGCCCAATTTCCCGCCTCACTCGGACATATCTTGACTAAAATTTCACTCCACGCCTTTTGTTCTGATTGAGATTGAGCTCGCTCTAACTTATGTCGAAGAGCCTGATACACCTGTACGCCATCAAAATGCAAAAATGCCTCCTGCACGCTTGTTTTTTTGACACCATGCATGGAAACATAATGAAGTAAAGATGCTAAGCTGGATTGAGCCTGCTGTAAATTAGAGCTTAAATATTGTTCTAGCCAAGTTAGCCATAATTGTGAGCGATACAATTCAATATCCAATCCATTTTCACTACAAAATTGACGATGCTGTCCGCAATCTACGCCAATACAGCCTAAAGCCGTCATATTATCAACGTACGAATGAAAGCTGGCAGCAAGCAAATCAAGCTCATCTTCTTCATGGCTCCAATACCAAACCGTTTCGTCGTCAAGCTTAAGGAGAAGGGCATCTCCATTACCGGCCGTAAAAAATTGTAAATATTGCTGTTCATACGATTCATCATTCTCTCCAAAGTAAGGAAAGTCTAGAGCTTTTAGGCTCCAGCCAAATTCACCAGAAGGCGTATCTAGCAATTCAGTGGGAAGTATCGCCTCATCTGGTAATGACCAATAAATACTTACTTGCTTTGAGCAATTTTGCAACAGTTGACGAAACCCATTAGGGATTTGTACACCAAGTCTTTCCTCAACCTGCTGTAACTCTTGCTCGGTAGCAACTGGCCGCATTTCAATCGGATGTACACAAGCTCCCTGCTGCTTCAATCGCTCTACTAAATGATTCCAACGCTCAATCCACATTGTCTCTAACCTCCATATAAGGCTCATGTGATGTCATACTTCTTATTTATCGTCAGGAAATCATTTACTGATTAGGCTAACTTTAAACAGAATGACAAAATGCTATTATTTTACTGCCATCTAAACCTTCGTATATGATAAATGTCTCAGCTATATTCATTCTTTTCTATTACGTCTTAATGAATTATTTTACTTTCTTTACTTCCATCATAATTTTGGTTACATACTCTTCTTCTCGATTTTTCATTACGGCATCATAAATGTATTCCTCGTATACATACTGACCTAGCTCATAGCCCTTTTCATGCATGACATTAAATAGCCGTGTGTATGTCTCACCAAGTTTTGAGGAGGGGCCTACATGATAACCAATCACAAATTCACCCTCTATCGCCTTAAAATAAGGATGCCCTTCTCTTGGATGAGGCTGCTCAATATACAAATAACTATAGTTATCGTAATTCCCAGCCAACACTTGCTCTCTTCTTGTTATCCCTCCAATGGGATACCCCGTATCTAATTGAGAGCGATCCAATTCCTCAATAAAGTCAGATACAGCCTTCACAAACTGCTCTTCTGTAGAATTCTCAATATTTTTACTCAAATATAATGTATCTTCAGGAAAATACTCAATCGTGATATCCTTAAAATTTAGATGCAGTGCTTCCTCTGTCATTTTGATTTTGACATCAATAATATTCTCAATCATTTCTAGTTCTCTACGCTTCTTCGCAACATGCTCTTTTTGTTGGTGCATCAATTCTAAAAAATTTTCAGGTGATTTCTCTGCCATATAATGCTGAATATCCTTTAAGGACATCCCCACTGCCTTTAATAATTCAATAACACCGAAAAAATCATATTGAGCAAGTGAATAATACCTATAATCCTTACTATCTTTCATGATGGGAGATAATAAACCAATTTGATCATAATAAATAAGTGTCTGTTTATTCACCTTACATAATTTAGCAAATTCACCAGTTGTAAAATACTTTACATTTTTATTAAGCATTTTTTGAGTTCCCTCCCTTGACTATATAGTTACTATATACTTTAGATTGTACCTATTCAAAATAAAAATAGAAAGGTTTTGACATTATGTTCACGGAGATTCGTGACATTACAGCTTTTAACAAGAAAGAAATTTTAGCATTACGCATCGCTGACAATCAGCAACATTTTATAGAATCTACAGAACAATGCTTAACAGAGGCGGAAATGGATCGACGCTTTACGCCTTTAGGTCTGTATAAAGATAACACCGCTATAGGCTTCGCTATGTACGGCTTATTCCCTCATGATGATTACAGTCAACGAGTATGGCTTGATCGCTATCTAATTGCAGAACAATACCAAGGACAAGGTTTGGGAAAACATTTTTTACAGCAACTTATTCAATATTTAACAGTAAAGTTCAACTGTCTTCAGATATATTTAAGTGTTTATGACAATAACGCTGTAGCTATCCAGCTGTATAAACAATTTGGTTTTATATTTAATGGTGAGCTAGATGATAAAGGGGAAAAAGTGATGGTTTTGGAGGTGCATGGTTATGACAACCATTAATCCAATTGAAACAAAGCCACTGAAACCATTATTTTTATCATACTTATTCCCTGCAATGATCGGGATGCTTTTAATGTCCGTCAATATATTGGTAGATGGCATTTTCGTTAGTCATGGCGTGGGACCTACAGCTTTAGCTGGAGTTAATATAGCTGTTCCTATTTTCTCTATTTTGCTTTCTATTTCTCTATGGATTGGCATGGGAGGAGCTACTCTTTTCTCGATTTCTCTAGGAGAGGGCAATAAGCAACGTGCCCATCAACTATTTACATTGGCGTTTTCTACAATGCTAGTGGTTGTGATAACGATTATTGGATTTCTCGCGTTAAATCTAAAGGACATTTCTTATATATTCGGAGCGAGCGATGATACGTATCCGTATGTGCAGGAGTATTTACATGTAATTTTGCTCTTTGGGATATTTTACACACTTGAAAATTTATTAAGTATTTTTATTCGGAATGATGGCAACCCAAAATTGGCTATGCTGGGCTTAATTACAACATCGGCTTTGAATATACTCTTAAATTACGTTTTCATCTTCGTACTAGATTATGGTGTGACTGGCTGTGCCTTAGCGACAGCAATAGCTACAATTATAGGTACGTCTGTGCTATGTCTTCATTTTTTCCGTCCTCAATCTGAGTTAAAATTTGTCACTTCATTTTTAAATCTATCAGATTTGAAAAAAATTTTTGCTATAGGTTTACCTAGCTTTATTGTTGAAGCTTCCGTTGCAGTTATCGTTATTTTGTATAACGTTACATTTTTACATTATTTAGGTGCGAATGGCGTTACTGCCTATGCAATGGTCAATTATATCCATACTGTCTTGTTGACTATTTTCCTTGGAGTCGGTATGGCTCTACAACCGTTAGTTAGCTATCACCACGGGGCAAGATTACTTGAAAGATTAACTGCTTTATTGAAAATCGGTTTAGCTACCGCATTTATTTTAGGATTAACAACAGCTCTTATAGCTCTTCTTTTCCCTTCTCAATTAATGGCTTTATTTGGAGATAGCTCATTTGAAATTCGCAGTATGGCAGCACAGGGCTTTGTTTATTTTGCCATTGGCTATGTATTTTTAGGGATCAACATGGTGTTCGCAGAATTCTTTCAATCCATTGAAAAAATTCGTATTGCTACAACAATTATGTTACTACGTAGTATTATCTTATTTATCCCTACTCTCATCATACTACCCAAGATACTTGGCTCGCAGGCTATTTGGTGGACCTTCCCAGTAGCAGAAGGAATTACAGCATTGCTTATTTACTTGTTCATTAGGAAAAATCCAAGAACCCTTTCATCTCCTGACCATGCTTAAATGAAAGGGGGCCTCATCAAGGTCCCCCTTTTAATATGTTTGCCTAACAAAATTGCATTTTTAGCGTACCTCTTCCTTCTTCTACTATTACTTCCCCAACTGCTCCATTCACTAGAATTAATTGAGGGGGGACATGTCCAATATCTACTTCATAGAAAACTGGTATTCCCATCTCGTCAAAAATATCCCCTAATGCATCCACCAATGTAAAGTCCCCTAGATTTTCATATAGTCCTGCTCGCCCGATTAGAACACCATTACATTTATTGAACCAACCATTATACTTTAATTGCCATAAAGCTCGGTAGATTTTTGCTGCATCCATACCAACACTTTCTAAATACCATATTGTTCCTTCCTCAGAGCAATATTCGTTAATAAATGATTGAACGTAATCGAAGGGCGTACCTATAAGAATTTGCAATGTATTTAAACAGCCACCTATCAACCTACCTGTCATACGATTACTACGCTCTTGGTTTAGAACTTTCCATTCGGTTTCACTGTCAAAATAAAATCCTGTAGCAGGATTTTTATAAACTTGCTCCCAGCTCGATTGAAAATAGTGAGAAGAGCTTTGAGTTATTGAATGACCAGTCTTACATGTAATTACGTCTATCCATTTAGAAGAAAGTTCATCCCATTGAGGTGCAGATAATTCAGTAAAATTCACCCCATGTGCGGATGCGTACCCCGTCATGGTTGTGTATACAAAAGATAAAGTACTAATATCTGAATACCCTAATATCCATTTGGGTCCAGCTTTTTTTAATTCGTCCCAATCGATTAAAGGTAATAACTCCATTAAAAAACTGCCTCCCCACGGTGGCATGACGACATCTATACGCTCATCTAATAAATAGTCCATAAGTTCAGAGACTCGCTTTTCTTTTGTTGTACTTCTACCTTTAAACTGCGTCCAGGTAGTATTTCCAATAATAACTTTCATTCCTCTTTGTATTAATTGTTTTTCAGCTTCTGTTATTAATAGATGAAGATGCTGTTCAACTCCACTAGAGGGTGCTGTCACGCCAATCGTAAGAGGCGTTTTTAAAGTAGGATATTGTATTTTCATTTACCATCTCTCCTTTATGCCTGCAAAAAATAATTGTTTTACAACAACAAGACGATTTTGGGTCTCTTAATTAGTTTTGCTATATCAGATTTAGAATGCATTTTAACTAAAAATACAGCTATGAAAGTTTCAACACTATTTCTGTCCTTCACACACAGAAATTTTTACCAATTATACTTGTGTTCAGAAAAAAAACCAACACAAAAATCTGTGCTGGTTAAATTTCTACTTTTGAATTTTCATATACTCATCACGCAACAGACTCATAATGATTTCATCAGAAAATGTATTATTCATAAACAAGGCCTGCCTCAAAACACCTTCTTTTTTAAAGCCGACCTTTTCATAGGATTTAATTGCTCTACTATTGTGTGAATATACCTGTAATTCTAAGCGATTCAGATTTAGCTCCTCAAATGTAAATCTTTGAGCAAGCCTAACTGCTTCTGAACCCATACCTCTGCCACAATTCTCTATATTATGTAAAGCTATACGGAACACTGCCTTTTTATTATCTAAATCAACCTCCATAATCGCCAAATCACCAATTACCTGATCATTATCAACTAAACAAATAGCAAAATCATAGCGAGAAGAATCTGCTTTAAAGCGTTTGATCGCCTCTTTGATTTGTTCCTTTGTTAAAATATTCCGTGTTCCTGTCATATACATGATTTCTTCATTTTGAAAGCATCTTATAATACTATCACTATCATCTTCACGTATTTCTCTTAAATAGACCTGTTGACCTTTTATCAATATAAACACCTCTTGTGCATTAAATAAGGAATCATCATATATGTAGATGATTCCTTTGTTTGGAACTATTCCATTTGTTTTTCAGTGTGTACCTTTACCGATTTCTTCGCAGGGTCTTCCGAGGAGGTTACACCTAGAATATCAAGCAGGAACATAAATAGTGGAATACCTATGATTAGTCCCCATACACCAAGGAAATGCTCAGAAAAGAGAATGACCATAAACGTATAGAAAATCGGTAAATCTGTTTTGGCAGACATAAGCTTTGGATTTAAGAAGTAAGCTTCAATGGCATGTAAAACCATGACAATAACTAAAATATAGACGATGTACATCAAGCCACCAATGCTATATGCGATAATACTTAATGGTATTAATGAGATGATAACTCCCGCGACTGGAACTAAGCCTAAAATAAAGAGCATAATCCCAAGTGCAATCAAATGTGGGAAGCCCATAATAGAAAGGGCAATGACGGATAACACA
This sequence comes from Lysinibacillus sp. JK80, assembly GCF_027557635.1. Lineage (NCBI taxonomy): Bacteria > Bacillati > Bacillota > Bacilli > Caryophanales > Bacillaceae > Lysinibacillus > Lysinibacillus sp. JK80. The sequence goes on from NZ_CP058997.1 coordinate 4,339,053, forward strand.
CAGTTAACAGCAGCAATAATAAATTGTGCTTCAATTACTTTACCAAATGAGCGGATGAATATTCTTGAGAAATAATGAAGCTCATCGTAAAGCGGCCCAATTTTACTATCCTTAAACTTAGCTGTAAACTCAATAATACGATTCTTTTCTAACAAGATGAATAAACTCAAAATTAGAGAAATCAATATTTGCATAATGATTTTACCAATATTCGTAATATTTTTAAGAGTTAAATCCACACCTTGCTCTAAATATTTCCCGAGCTCTATTTTCTCAAAAGTCGGTGCTAAGTATCTCGCAATCTCATTGTCATCTGGATCGAGATTAAAACTTGCAATAAGGTCGAAAAGCTGTGTGATCTGCTGGGTCACAATTGGTAAATATTTGTAAATAACAGCTACAATACCCGCCACAAGTAAAAGGTATAATGTTACCGTCACAGCTTTTTCATTCATCGGCGTATATTTTCTTATGCTTTTCGTTGTCTTCGTAGTAAGCTGGTTCATCAAATAAGTAATAATAAACGTAAGTAAAATTAGATTGATCATACTACGCATTAAATATAATGCAAGAGCAATCCCGACTAGAATAATAAAACGCTTAAATCCATTACTCCGAAAGAAATTATTCATTTATTCACTCCTTCTACAAAACGGCCTCGCTGCCTCTGCTACCTAGGGCTACACTATAAAATTGATTTATAACAATACGCATCATTCTTATGTAAAAATTTCCCTCTCATTTAATGAGTATAGCCATCTACCTTCAAAATAAGACGAAATGTATGTTTCTTTTAGAAGTGTCTGTATAAAACCTAAGGCGGGGTTGAAGTGAATTGTATGTCTTGTCAAATTAAAAAGTCGATACTCTTATCCTTTGTGAAAGCTTTACCAGCGTATTAGCCAAAATTCTATAAATCTATTATAACCCTTTAAACCAGCATATCCAATTTGTATGTTCTTTTATAATGGTATTTGTATAGAACTTTTATCAACTATTACTTTATGCTATTTTGATTAGAGATATAAATTAAACAGAGACAAGGACTGATTCTATGAAAATTGCGAGAAACCCTCAGAACATTCATCCACCCGTTGCTCCTTATGTTCATCAAATTGAGGTGACGGGACCTCAGAGATGGTTAACATTATCAGGACAAATTGGCATGATAGCTGATGGATCTATACCTGAAGATGCAATAGCTCAATTGAAGATAGCACTTGAAAATATTAAAAGAAATCTAGATAGTGCCGATATGGAGGTTCAAGATATTACAAAGCTCGTCTTTTATTTAGTGGGGGATATGGATGCTATTCAACGTAAGGAAATTATCAGTGACTTCTTGGAGGAACATCTTCCATGCACAACATTAATGTATGTCGTTGCACTCGCTACGCCAGCTTTAAAGGTTGAGATTGACGCATGGGCTTGTAAGGAATTATAAATTCATCCTATGTTTTATAAACTAAATTTGTGCATTTTTTTCTTATTTTTTCAATACCCCTTTAGCAACGCTAAAGGGGTATTGCCTTATTATTTAAGTAATGTCAGCGTCGTTGCAATGGCATTATCAACAAACGAGCGTTGTGGCTGCGATTTCAGCATAACTGTTAACCCTATTAACGCAACAATTAATGCTTGCGCTAAAGACTTTGAATCCGTGTTCGCCTCTAGTTCTCCTGATTGAATTCCCCGTTCAATTGTCTCCTGAAAAATTACTGATAGATAGAGTTGATGCTCTCTTGTCAAAATCTCGAACTTCTCATCATGTGGAGCTAATTCAACCATTGTATTGATACAAAAACAGCCATTACTAAGATCTTTTGTATATTCAGCAGTAATCACATCTTCAAAAAATATAGAAAACGCCTGTTTTACAGAGGCATAACTTTGAAGTTTAGTCCGTATTTCGGATGCGCGAGTTGTCGTATATCTACGAAGTGCCGCTTCAAATAGTTCCTTTTTATCCCCAAACGTTGAATAAATACTAGGACGCTGAATCCCCATTCTAGTAGTAAGATCACTTAAAGAAGTTGCTTCATACCCCTTCTCCCAAAATAATTGCATTGCTGCCTCTAACACTTTTGCCTCATCAAATTCCCGAGTTCTTGCCATTATAGATACACCCCCATTAGGAAAAAATAGTAAGTTAATCATTAAATTTTACGATACTAAACAGTATGTAATTATTTTATATCTGGCTTTTTTTATTGTCAATTTCATTTCATCAATCGAAATAAAAAGAAAATATATACCAAATAAATATTGACAAATCCAATGTAGTTAAGATATATTTACCAATAATTATTTTGTACCGAACGGTATGTTATAATTACAATTCAATTAGAAAGGGAGGTTACAATGTGAACAATGCAAATGATGATGCAATTCATATAAATCAATCATCTTCTATATCCCAAGCTGTAACATTATTATTCGCTACAGCCTGCGGAATGTCTGTCGCCAATATTTATTTTGCTCAGCCGCTGCTAGATGAATTATCGAATGATTTTGCTATTGATCAATCAATTATTGGTTTGATTATTACTGTCACACAAATTTTCTATGGGCTAGGCTTACTTCTTCTAGTTCCACTTGGAGATTTACTAAACCAACGACGCTTGATTATTGGACAAATGCTATTGTCCTCTGTTGCTTTGCTTCTAGTCGGTACTGCCTCCTATGTTGTAGTGCTATTTGCGGGTATGGCCTTAGTTGGTCTACTTGCAGTCGTGACTCAAACCCTTGTTGCGTTCGCTGCAACTATGGCTTCCTCTACAGAACGTGGTCGTGTCGTAGGCATTGTTACAAGTGGCATTGTCATTGGCATACTACTTGCTCGTACCTTTGCTGGGTTAGTAACAGATCTTGCAGGGTGGCGTTCTGTCTATCTAGCCTCCGCCGCGTTCATGCTTCTAATGAGTGGTATGTTTTTAAAAGTTTTACCAAGGGGCGAACGTGAAGTAAAATCAATCACCTATTCTCAGCTAATTCAATCCGTGTTTACGCTGTTTATTCAAGAGCGAACATTACGTATCCGCTCTATTCTAGCCATGCTAATTTTCGCTGATTTTAGTATTTTGTGGACGCCCCTTGTTCTGCCACTTAGTTCACCACCATTTTCTCTATCACACACTGTAATTGGCGCTTTTGGTCTTGTAGGTGTGGCAGGGGCATTAGCTGCTGCACAAGCGGGTAAACTTGCTGACCAAGGCTATGGACAAAGAACGACAGCTATTGCTTTAACGCTTTTACTTATCTCCTGGATATTTATTAATTATTTAGATAAGTCATTCTTGGCATTAATTATTGGCATTGTGTTACTTGACTTGGCAGTACAGGCAGTACATGTCACAAACCAGACGATGATTCTCCCATTACGTATAGAAGCACGAAGTCGACTGACCGCAGGCTATATGGTGTTCTATTCTATTGGTAGTGCTAGCGGTTCAATCGCATCGACTCAGATGTATGCACATTTTGGTTGGGGAGGGGTTTGCTTACTCGGAGCCTCTATTAGTACAATTGCTCTTCTTTTTTGGGCAATAACTAAACGATTTACTAAATAAAATTAGACTTGGAGAGATAACAAATGGAAATAGGAATTACTTCTTTCGTAGAAACAAAACCAGATGTTCACAGTGGTGAAATAATTAGTCATGCACAGCGTTTACGTGAAGTAGTAGAAGAAATCATTCTTGCAGATCAAGTAGGATTGGATGTCTTTGGCATTGGTGAGCATCATCGTGAAGACTATGCCGCCTCTTCTCCAGCAATGGTGCTATCTGCTGCTGCTTCTCAAACGAAAAACATTCGACTCACAAGTGCTGTAACTGTCCTTTCTTCGGCAGATCCTGTGCGTGTTTTTCAGGATTTTGCCACATTGGATGGACTATCAAATGGACGTGCAGAGATCATGGCAGGTCGTGGTTCTTTTATCGAATCCTTCCCCTTATTTGGCTACGATTTACATGATTATGATGAATTATTTGAGGAACATTTAGACTTACTACTTAGCATTCGTCAGTCTGAGAAAGTAGTTTGGGAAGGTAGACATCGTCCAGCAATCAATCATTTAGGTGTGTATCCTAGACCTGTTCAAAAATCTCTCCCAATCTGGGTGGCTAGTGGAGGAAATCAACAATCTGCTATGCGTGCGGGCCTTTTAGGATTACCCCTTATGCTAGCAATAATTGGTGGCAGCCCAATGCAATTTGCACCGATTGTACAGCTATATAAAAAGGCAGCACTTCATGCAGGTCATGATTTATCAAAACTTCAGGTAGGTTCTCATTCAATAGGTTTCGTTGGACCGAATACGGAATGGGCAGCAGACACATTTTTCCCATCAACAATGACTGGTATGAATAAATTAGGCAAGGAAAGAGGCTGGCCTTATTATGACCGTTCTAGTTATGATGCTGCAAGAAGCTTTGAGGGAGCATTATATGTTGGTGATCCAGATACAGTTGCTGAAAAAATTATTCATCTTCGTAAGCATGTAGGAATTACACGGTTTATGCTATACGTTCCTTTAAGTACCATGCCGCATGATCAAGTCATGCAAGCTATAGAACTACTTGGAACAGAAGTTGCTCCCCGTGTACGTGATGAAGTCGCTAAATGGGAAGCTGAAATGGCTCTAGAAGGAAAGCCATTTCTTTAAGATTCATTATTCAACAGGAGGAGTATATATGACCATCATTAACCGAATTTTACCAGAATTAAGGCAGGCTTACTCAGAATTTCCTGGCTTTCGATTAGAGGAAGATTTAACTTGGAGTCGAGGTCTCTTGTCCAATCCACCTTCAAAAAAATCAGAAGATGTACTTACGACCAACTGTATGATTCCTAGAGGTGATGGGGACGAAATGCTAGTTAAAATCTATGAACCAGCTAAACGGGAACAGGATAAACTTCCAGCTATGCTTTGGATTCACGGAGGTGGCTTTGTCATGGGGCACCCTGATATGGATGATGTTTTATGTGAACGCTTTGTTGAGACAGCTAACTGCGTTGTCGTATCCATTGATTACCGACTAGCGCCTGAACATCCCTACCCAGCGGCTATTGAAGATTGTTATGCTGGATTAGTTTGGATGACTAATGAGCACCAATCACTTGGTATCGATGTCAAACGGGTGGCAATTGCTGGAGCAAGCGGTGGAGGAGGATTAACAGCAGCACTTGCATTAATGGTTCGTGATAAAGGAGGACCATCAATTATATTCCAGATGCCACTGTATCCGATGCTTGATAACCGAAATGTAACACCTTCCAGCTATGAGATTATTGATGATCATGCAACATGGAGTAGAACAAATAATTTGACTGCTTGGCATTTGTACTTAGGAGAGGAAAAGGACATCAATGCCCGTTCTCCGTATGCGGTCCCTGCAAGAGCTGAAAACTTTGCAGGATTACCGTCAACCTATATATGTATTGGCCAACTTGATTTATTTCGTGATGAAACCATTGATTATGTAACACGTCTTGCACAGGCAGGAGTGGACGTTGAATTCCACCTCTACCCTGGCAGTTACCATTGCTTTGAGGTCTTTGTGCCTGAAGCAAAAGTAAGTCAACAGGCTATTCAGAACTATTTAGAGGCCATGGCACGTGCACTCAATTTTTGATTAGCATTTCGCCTTCTAATAATAAAAAATGCGAAAATGTTGGCTATCAACATTTTCGCATTAATTGAAAATCTATTGTGGACGTTCTATCTCATAAATCCCGCCAACTTTAGCTTAGCTTGATCCTGCAAACCCGCTTAATCAAGCTCACGCACTTTAATCGGGATTAATGTTCTTTCTAGTTGTTCACGATGTTGCTCGTATTGAGGTGGCAACATTAATTGGCTACCCATTGTCTCTGGTGTCTCGTCATGAGCAAATCCAGGAGGATCTGTAGCGATTTCAAATAAGATTTCGCCAGGTTCACGGAAATAAATCGCATTAAAATAATTACGATCTTTTACTTCTGTTACATGTTGTCCATGATTCATCACATACTCTTGCCATTCTAAATGATCTGTATTATCTTGGGCTCTCCACGCAATATGATGCACAGTTCCTACACCCATTTGGCCACGTTGACCTGCAACTGTTTTTAAATCCACTGTATTGCCGATCTCTGCACTAGAAGTAAAACGCGTATAGTCACCTTCCGTCGCTACCTTTTCAAGACCCATTACTTCTGTTAAAACTTTGGCAGTTTCTTCAGGGTGACTTGAGAATAGCGTAGCTCCACCAAATCCTTTGATAGCAACCTCAGGTGTTACTTCACCAAATGACCATTCGTTGTGCCCGCCTTTCGCACGTGCCACGAGTTCAATATGCAAACCATGTGGATCATCGAATTGAATGACTTGCTCACCAAAACGTTCAGCTTTTTGGAAAGGAATCGAGTATTTCGCTAAGCGATTAACCCAAAATGGCAGTGCTCCTTCTGGTACAACATACGTTGTAACGCCAACCTGACCATCACCAATACGTCCTTGATAAGCATTAGCCCAAGGGAAGAAGGTAATGATTGTTCCTGGTTTCCCACCTTTGTCACCGAAATATAAATGATATGTGCCCGGATCATCAAAGTTTACTGTTTGTTTTACTAAACGTAAGCCTAATACTCCCGCATAAAAATCAATATTCTCTTGCGGATGTCCTACGATCGCTGTGATATGGTGTATACCTGCTGTATGTTTTTTCATGTTAACAAGCCCTTTCATGACTATATTTCTCACCTATACTATGCCCTATTTATACCTACCTCAATCTGTAAAAGCTTAGCGAATTGTATACAACGCTTTAGACCATGGGATCAATTGATCTAACATTTGGTTTACTGAATCTATTTGTACTTCTTTTGGTTTAAATTCTGTGCCATTTTCAAAATCTGTGAATAATGATAGTGCTGGATGAACACGCACATCTGCGATTAAAAGCTCACCCATAATCCCACGTAAATGTTCTGCTGCACGAGCACCGCCAACAGAACCATAAGATACGATTCCAGCCGCTTTGTTATTCCATTCAACACGTAAGTAGTCTAGTGCATTCTTTAATGCCCCTGTAATAGAGTGATTGTATTCTTGTACGATGAATACAAAACCATCTTGTTTAGCAATAATTTCTGACCAACCTTGTGCTCCTGAAGCATCCTGTCCTGGCTCACCTAATAATGGTAATTTATAATCAGCAATATCAATCACTGTATAATTGGCATCTCCACGTTGATCTGCAATTTCCTTTACCCACTGTGCTACTTGAGGGCTTACACGCCCCTCACGAGTTGATCCAATAATAATACCGATATTTAATTCTGCCATTGTTTGTTCCTCCTCTTTTTTTGAGCTAAAAAATTTATTAAAAAACCCCATAATTGTACCTCCTAACGAAGCTAAAGGTTCGAATTCATTTATCTTGAATTTATTTATCTTGAATTCGAGATAATAATAACACGATATTTTTATAAACGTCAACAACTTTGTTTTGAAAATTAAAAAGGCAGAGATAATTAATTCTCTGCCTTCCCTAAAAGCTTATAAACTTGTGTTTTTAGATAACGATATTGACTATCATTAGTATCTTGAAAAGCCTCTACCCTATTTGAATCAATATCTTGGTAGTCGATTAGATATGGGAATTGTTCCTCGGAGAAATCCTTTCTTTCTCCATTAATAATATTATAAAAGTGCCAGCCTTCCTCAAGAAATGTCTTCCTAATTTCTCCGCCAAGAATATCCTGCACAACTAATGAAGTGACGCCACATTGTCCTTTTGCAGGGTTGTCCACACTCCATTTAGAACTTGATTGAATGGACCATGATTTTCTTAAGGCATTTAATACGTCTTTTTCCATGCAAAAACTCCTTTCAAACACTTTAAAATGGAACTTCATCCATTCTTATTGGTGTTGACTTCCCTACTACCCAGTCATCTTTAATAGCACCATAGACAATACTATCTGTCACAGTACCATCTTCATTTTCCCAAGCATTTATTTTGCACTAATAAATGTACTAAATCATCAATTTCTTCTTCAAATAATTTGATTTCCATACATATCTCCCTTCATCTAAACGTCCTCACATATATCTGAAAAAATAAAGTTAGTTTTCGTATGTGCATATGGCTGTAATGCATCAATAAACTGCTCTACATCAGGAAAAGATTGAAAATGCCCCTTTAATAAAAAACATGACTCACCTGAAATGCGATAGCAGAAGTCTATATTTGTATAAACCTTCAGATGTTCTTTAAAGTCTGCATAGCGGTTATTTTTGATTGTCGCTTCAACAATAGCGTCAATTGGATAACCCAATGCTTTTTTATTAATATCCAATGTATACCTCTTAATAACGTTCTGTTCCTCTAATTGCCGTATTCTTTCGCGAACTGCTGGTGCAGATAAGTGAACCCTTCTCCCTAGTTCGCTCATAGAAATTCGACTATCTTCTTTTAATTCTTTAAGTATCATTTCGTTAATGAAATCCATTTTGTAAATACCCCTTCTTTTTGAAGGAAAACAATCATATTTCCCTTCGAATTGATATGTTAACTTCGTTATGAACATTTTACACTAATTAATAGAAGGAGGAATGATTGATGACACTTATTCAATTATATGACAAGGGCTTAACACCCTTTCAACAATTATTAGGCTACAACAAGGGAATTCAGCTGCACTGGCAGCAGTTGGGGGAGGTACTCGAAAAAGACGGGCATCTATCCGCTTCATTAAAAGAAGAGGTTCGAAAAACTTTAGCTCAAAAAAATGGCTGTCAGTATTGTCAGGCAAAAGGCAAGCCTGATCCCCAGAACTATGATGAGAAAACGGCAGTATGCACAGGTTTTGCGGAAGCATTCTTAGCTGCTAAGGGGCACACCGCCCCCAACGTCACGGCTGTATTAAAGGACTATTTAACAGAAGCCGAGATTAGCGAGCTACTAGCATTTATTTGCTTCACGACAGCACAGCAATATTTTGGCGCACTCATGCAATTAAAATAATAAGGAGCTAGGGGCGAAACCCTAGTTCCTTTCCCAGCTGCTATCCTTTTAATTCCATTTTATTAGCTATATCTATAATAAATTTCCTACTAAGCTCTTCTTTCATATTATTTTCAGCATCCACCATCACTTGTTCAATGAGACAGCCTTGATGATGGAAGGAATGATCGTGTTCAGAGGAACAACTAAATAATGAGGTTTGTCCTTCAATTGCATATATCACATCTAAAAACGATATTTCATGGGGGCGCTTAGAAATTCGATAACCACCGTTGACACCTGGGTTCGACTCAATTAAACCTGCCTTCACAAGCTTAGTTAATATTTTGGAAAGATAGGTTGGAGATAATTTTTGCATTTCTGCTAAAGACTCTACACTCATTGATTTCCCTTTAGGATTGAGTGTTAAAAACACCATTGTATGTAAAGCATAATTTGTTGCTTTTGAATACTTCATCATTCATCACCCTTCATTCAGGACCTTTATTATCTGCAATTAAAACACATTCTATCATAATTCAAGAAAAAAGCATGTTTTGTATGAAAACACGCTTTTATGATCCCTAGTCATGCTGTCCATAACCCGCTTCTCCAGCAAGAGCATCAGCCTTTGTTACTTGTACAGTCCCAAATGGATGATTTGGTGGCGCATAAATCGTGTAAAGCTTTAGTGGTTTATCCCCTGTATTCGTAACATTATGCCATGTTCCTGCTGGTACCATAATAGCCGTATCTTCTGCGACATGTCTCTGATAGTTTAAATAATCTCTAGTTGGCCCCATTTGAGTTAATCCATGCCCCTCCTCAATACAAATGAATTGGTCCACATGTGGGTGTACTTCTAAACCAATATCTTCTCCGACATTAAGACTCATCACCGTTACTTGTAAGTTTGACCCTGTCCACAATGCTGTACGATAATTATTATTGCGCTTTGTAGCCTCTTCAATGTCGATAACAAATGGTGTTGGTCCAAAATCATTCTGGACATTACTTCTTGGCGCTCGTTCTGCCTGATTTGGATAGGCCCAATAAACAGGTTGATAACCGTAATGATACGATTGATAATTACCGTAATAAGGGTGGTACATTTATCTCAATCCTCTCATGCATGATAACGCTATAGTATGCAGTTGAATGAAAGAAGGTACTCACATGTAGTGTGACTTAATTGAGTAATCTTTATATAGAGACTGGAGGTAGATACAGTGTATGCTAGATTAACAGAAAAACTTGCAGGCACTCCTGCAATTAAATGGTTTTCTGGACACGTTGTAAAACATGAATGGATTGTAGAAGTGGAAGCAGAGTTAGGATTTGAATTACCACCATCCTATTGCTGGTGGTTAAAAAATTATGGCAATGGGCAGCTGAATGGTGGATCTATTCTCTTAATCGGTCCACCAGCATACAGAGACATCAATGATCATGATATTCTCTATATACATCGTCTTAACTTGGCTGACGAGGAGTGGTGTAAACAATTTCCGAATAGATTGGATTTATTTATTCCAGACTCTGACGAATTGTACTTCTTTGATCGTTCGTCTAAAGATGAACACGACGAATTTCCAGTTATGTGCTATGACTTAATGAATGACATGATCTATGAATATGCCTCTTCTTTCTCAGAATTTCTTGAAAAACTGATTGATGAGCGTAGTCAATAGTATGAGTTGCCTTATCTATGGGCAACTCATAACTCGGAAAATTCCTCTTTCAAGCGATTACGAAATTTATCATCTGTAAGAAATTTCAATTGAAAACTATTCATACTATTTGAGAGCTTAATCTGCTCCATTGTATTTAAGTTGTTAGCAAAAAAGGCTATCTCTGTTTGATTTCCATCTTTATCTTCCGCATAGGCTGCTAGTGTTAACACAAATGCAGTCGATCCTCCCTTTTGACCAGCATGTTTTAACCATGCTTGATTTCTAGGATTCTGCATCAATTGCTCCAACACGGGATCTAAATATTTATGTACTTCTGCGCTAAAGAAATTTTTACCATTCAATTTTTCTAAAATAGAGATGTAATCACTTGTTGTGGCCCTTATTAAACGATCAGACCATATCTTTTGAAAATCCATATTGAGCATTTTTTGAGCTTTTGTTTTCTCCTCAATTGTTAAAGGATGTTCTATCCAATTCGAATGAATAGCCAATGCACGCTCACGATATTCAACCATATCCATTTTTCGTAAAGCAGTTAATGTTGCTTTTTTCGTTAAATTTTTTTCCTCCATCAAGTGAATGGGAATATAAAGTGCACTTACAATTGGATACAAAGGTTCATGATCCTCTACATTTAACTGTGTAAGCACATCATTAATTATTTGAAAGTCTAATACATGCATTAAATATTCCGTATTTGCATTGGAGCTATAGGCAATCATGCCATTTGCTACTTCACTTAAAGGTACACTATCTGCACCCTGAAGGTTTAACTGCGCCAACCATGCTTTATGTGCGCCACCATCTGTTTTAGGAATGTAAAATGCCTCTAACTCCTTTAGATTTACTTGCTCTTTAGGATTAATACGGCCATCAGCTGCTTGTTGCGCATAGGCGATGGCTACGATTATTTTAACCGTACTTGCTAACGGTAGCTGTTCCTTGGTGTTTAGCTCCACCCAATGTTGTTGATTATATTGAATGGCTACGGAAATATTTTTATCCTCTTTATGTTCCTTGATAAATTGCACGATATATTCAGGATCGTTCTTCTTGATTTCTTTTTGAAACTTCCAAAAAATAATGCTACATACAAAACCTATACAAACCAAAACACCGCCAATCATCCAATACAACTTTTTCATATTCATCCCTCCATCACTCAGCTGCTTCTAACAACCATTGCTGTAATACTGTAGACGACTGGTTATTTAATCGTAATGCTATTTCTGTTTTTATTTCTTCTGGAGGCGTCACTTCTACAAGTATGCATACAGAATCCCTTGCTTGATTCACCTCGAATAACCCTTCTTAGCACAAACTATTTCAGCTCCAATTGCTCGATGTTATCGATCGTTGACATACCTCTCCTCCTTAATGAATTAGAGAAGCTCGTAAATTGCTAACCCCATTTTCTAAGTATCCTTTGAGGCATGTTAATGTATAGACCCAACCCTCTTTTTGGCCCATCATTTTTGTCACAATTTCTGGGTCATGTGCATTTAACCCAGATTCTACAACAGTAATAATTGTTTCACTTTGTGATTCTTCAAAAGTGATGGTAACCATTGTCACTTCACCATGCTCTTCTCCCCAAACAAACACAATTTTTTTATTCATCTCCATTTCAAGCACAGTGATCACACCCTCTGCACCATACTCCTCATATTTAAGCGTGATTCTTTTACCTTCTGCCCATCTTTCGGAACTGCTAGAAAACCAATAATGACCGATTTCAGTAGGGGAAATAATGGCTTCAAATACTTTATGGGCGGGTTGATTGATTTTTAGTTTCGTCGTCACATCCGTATTTATCATCGTTCATCATCCTTTTTCATATTGTCTATCTACACCTTCGCCGAAATTTTCCATTAACCTTCCTTTCTAATAAAAATTCACTAAAAAAGGTGCAATTCTCCTAATGGAATTGCACCTTTTCACTTAAAGTATTTTTTTATTATGAACAGTAAACTGAATATCTGCTACATTGTCGATAAAATTTTTATCATGTGTGACAAAGATTATTGTTCCCTCATAAGCAGCTATAAATTGTTCAAGGGCTTCGAGTGCTTGAATATCTAAGAAATTAGTTGGTTCATCCAACAGCAAAATATTATAATTTCCTAAAAATAGCTGACAAAGCTGAAGGCGTATGGCCTCACCACCACTAAGTGTGGTAATTTTCTTTTGTAAATCAGTGCCAGCAAACTGCATGGAATGAAGTACGCTTCGTAATAAACTTTCATCATATTCAGAGCGATTCTTTAAAAATTGTAGCACTGTTTCCTCACCAGCAAATTGGTAGCTCATCTGATGAAAATAACCTATTTTAGCCTTTTGAGAAATAGTTATACCCTCACCATTATTGGCTATATGTTTTAGTAATGTACTTTTACCACTACCATTGTTACCCTTAAGCGCAATTTTTTTACCTAACGGGATTTGGAAGCTGACCTCGTGTAATAGTACCTTATCTTGAGCATGTAAAGTGAATCGATCTGCCATAATGGGATACTTATTATGCAATGCCAAGGCTTTTGATTGTCGAAAAACAATTTTTCTTTCTTCCTGCACCGCTTCTGCTTTATGAAGCTTCCCTATCCGATGTTCGATAGCTTTTGCTGCACGCTGTACGGCTTTTTGACTTGTGCCTTTGGACTTTGTCATAAACATACGATTAGGTTTAGCGTTAGCCTCTCTTTTAGACATATTGCCTGCCTGAGCAATTTTTTCAGCTTTTTTCATTTTTTCATCTACAGCTTTTTCAAGTCTGCACTTTTCTTTCAAGTATTGTTCATGAGCCTGATTTTGTTGATCTTGCTCTAATTGCTTTTGCATGGCATACTCGCTGTAATTCCCTGAGTAGATCGTTACCTTACCACCATCTACCTCCCATATCGTTGTAACCAGCTCATCTAGTACAGCACGATCATGGCTGATGAGTATGAGGGCCCCATAATAATAACGTAATTCATCTAATAAAAATGAGATGCCGAGTTGATCCAAATGTGTTGTCGGCTCATCAATAAGCAAAGCTTCCTCATAAGAAGTAAATAATTGTGCTAGCTTTAATCTTGTTTGCTCTCCACCACTTAATCCTTCAGAATACGTAGATACTGCTAATCTCCCTAATAACTGTGGATCTGCCTCTATTAACGTTGGTGCCTCCATCTGTTCAAAGTATCCGAAATGAACATGCCTTTTCAATTTCCCACTTACTGGTTGTACCTTGCCAGCAAGTAACTTCATCAACGTACTTTTACCTGCACCATTTTTACCAACGATTCCTATTCGGTCAAATTGATGCACAGCTAATTTTTCAATATTTAATAGTTCTTTATCTAAATAAGTAACGACTACATTCTCTAACTCAAAGCAAACCTTTTCCATTTTGCTACCTCCCGAAATTGATCATTCCGTACCGATAGCGATGGTATCGATACGAGCTTTTAATCAAAGCTCGTATTAAAAGAATAATAGACTATACATTTCACTTTCCTCCCTACATTCAATAAAAAAACACAGACAAATTTGCCTGTGATGTAAAGTAAAAGAGATTTATTATAAGACAAGCGTCTCTTTTTTCTCATGATTATGAAGATGATTAAAAAAGGACAGACTATCCCATTTACTCTGGTGTCACAAAACAGCGTTTGGCCCTATTCAGTTACTGGTTCAACATTGGGAAACGTAGTCTCATAGCATGTGTCATTTTTTAATAACCCTCCTAGCATTGTTACGACTATTATAAATTCTGGCTATAATATGTCAAGTTTCCAAAGTTCTCTCTAAAGACACACTAATTACTGTCGATATATCACAAATGAACATTCCAAAAAGTATATCATTTGCTGAAAACCTGATATAGTATGGAATTTAAGAAAAATAAAATTTGATTTGGTGGTGTTATGTGAATGAAGAAATATGTTATCGATATTTTAATGATTATGCTTGGATCACTGCTTTTTGCCCTAGCAGTTAACTTATTTGTTATTCCTAATGATTTAGGTGAAGGTGGCGTAACAGGCTTAACGATTATTGCTTATTATCTGTTCGGATGGTCGCCAAGTATTGTCAGCTTTGTTATGAACGCAGCTTTACTTATCGTTGGTTATAAATTTTTAAATAGACAAACAACAATTTATACAATCATTGCGGTCTCATTCCACTCTTTATTTTTACATTTAACAGAAACGTGGTCTATTTCTTCAGATGAGATTATCGTCAATACAATTTTTGGTGGCGTATTTGCAGGAGTCGGTATTGGCTTAATTATAAGAGTTGGTGGTACAACAGCAGGTTCTACAATTTTAGCGAGAATCACTAACAAATATCTTGGATGGAGTATTAGCTATGGACTTTTATTCTTCGATTTAATTGTTGCTTTTTCATCTTATTTTATCATTGGTGCGGAGGCATTAATGCTAACAATTGTTATGCTGTATGTTGGTACAAAGGTAATGGAGTTTGTTATTGAAGGGGTTAACCCTAAAAAGGCAGTTACCATTATCTCTAAAAAACCTGAAGACATTGCTGGACAGGTAACTGCTTATATGAATCGTGGGGTAACTGTGCTATCAGGTCATGGTTATTATACAAAGGAACAAAAGGAAATCCTGTATATTGTTATTAGTAAGCAAGAAGTTGTAAAGCTCAAAAAAATTGTCAAAGAAGTCGACAAGGACGCCTTTATTGCCATTCATGATGTAAGGGACGTTTTCGGAGAAGGCTTTATTGAATTAGCAAAATCATAAAACAATCAAAACACCTTTTGTAGGTAACAACAAAAGGTGTTTTATGTTGTTGAAAATGATTTCACTAGCAGAAAAAGAACTTTTGGCAAAGCGAAGGGTTGATTTCCGTTCCGCCAGCGTCACTCAAATCACCATGTGCAAAAGTGTCTTTTCCTTATCTTTCATCCTAACAGTAAAGATCGAATAACCAATTAGAAGTAGCTTGGAACGGATGTTCATTTTCTCCTTTCACAAAAATTCTATTGGTGGTTTTGTTTTTCGATTTACCTATTTCTATCAATCTGTAAAGAGCTTTGGATAATGCTGTCTAATAGTGCTGAATAGCTGATCCCCGCAGCAAGGGCACTTTTTGGTAGTAGGCTATTTTGCGTCATGCCAGGCAACGTATTAACCTCCAACACATAAGGAACGCCATCCTTCATTAACATATCTACTCTTGCGTAGACACTGCATCTTAAAGCCTTGTAACTGATCATCGCAGCCTTTGCCACTCGGTCATGAATTGCAAGTGGTAGTTCCACAGGCTCCTCCACGGTAGAAGCATCGTCATATTTTGCCTGGTAGTCAAAAAATACTGCTGTATGTTTGATTGACAGGACTGGCAATAGCTGTTCATTGAGTATTGGGCATGTAATTTCGTCACCAATCAAATACTGCTCAATAATGATTTCGTTATCCCACTTAAATACTTCTGCAACCGCAGCCAATAAGGCACTCCGATCATGGACAATTTGAACACCCACACTAGAGCCGCCAGCATTTGGTTTAACTACAAGTGGATAACCCATAAGCTCTATATCCTGCAAGGGCAACTCCTCTTCCTTTATGAGATGCACCCAATCTGGAGTTGCGACACCTTCATATCGAAGGATTTTTTTTGCCATATTTTTATCCATGCACAAACTACTTGCTAGAAGACCGCTTCCTGTATAAGGAATACCCAACGTTTCTAGTACCCCCTGAATCGTACCATCTTCCCCGAACTTACCGTGAAGTGCTAATAAAGCCACATCAATATCACCTACCTTGTCAATTACCTCTTTGTTGTTATCTAATGTGATAGCCACAACTTCGTATTTTTGCTTATCTAATTGAGTGACCATTTCCTTACCTGTCATGATGGAAACCTGCTTTTCAGAGGAAGTACCACCCATAATTACGCCAACCTTCATTTTTTCAACTCCTCATAACGTTTTCAATGTATCACCAATAATTTGAATACCTCGAACAATATCGTCATCTGCTAAACGAGAAAAACCTAAACGAAATGTATTACTACCTCTTCCATTTGTATAAAATACATCACCTGGATAAAATACAACGCCCTTGTCATAGCATTTCTCAAGCAACAATCGTGCATCTACGTCCTCTTTTAGTTCTATAAAAAGGTGAAGCCCCCCATCCCCTGTTATCCTGCTATAGGGAATGTATTGCATACAAGCTTGACGGGCAAGCTCATATTTTTTCTTGTAAACAAATCTTGCTTTCTTTAAATATTTTTCAAAGTAACCATCCTGTAAATATTGATATAATACTGCCTGATCCAGTGTTGATGTATGAATTGTTCGAGCTCTTTTCATACTTTCCAAGCTATCAATTAACTCCCTATCTGCTAAAATCCAGCCAACACGTAAGCCAGGGAAAAGAATTTTAGAAAAGCTACCAATATAGACAATGTTATTACCTATACCGCTAAAAGCGATTAGTGGTGCCAAATGCGAGCTTGAATACCTTAATTCCTCATTAAAACCATCTTCTATAATGGGTATTTGATATTTGGAAAAAAGCTGAAAAATAGCACTCCTTTTCTCGGAGGAAGTGACAATTCCTGTTGGATTATGATAGGACGGGATAAGATAGGCAAAATCAAAGTCCTTATCTGCTAATGTTTTTTCCACCTGTTCCATGTCAATCCCGTCATCTTGCATATCGATGCCATGTACGTCTAACCCATGCAAACGGAAAAGCTTCAATGCTGCATGATGTGTAGGATTTTCACATAGTACACGCCCTGATTTTTTAGCTAAAGAGGACAATAAAATATCTAGACCTTCTGTAAAACCATTTGTAATTAAAATATCTTTATTAGAAATGTCCACACCTTTCATCTCCATATAGCTAAGAAGGTGGTCAATTAAGGGCTTATAGCCCTTGGCATAGCCATAGTTTAAGACAATATCTCCTTCAATGGACATCCTTGTGATAAATGCCCTTTTGAAATTTTCAACATCAAAAAGCTTTTCTTCTGGAGCTATACTAGTAAATGAAATCATGCCTTTTTTCCAGTGTATATCTTGTCGTATTAAATCAATTTCATCAGCTAATAAAGTTGTTTCATTCAGCCTTTGTTTCCAATCTATTTCAATAGAAGAAGTTTCCAATGTAGTAACCTTTCCGATAAAATGCCCTTTTCCTTTCACTGCATAGATGATGCCATCTAGCTCTAATTCGGCATATGCGTTCAGCACCGTGTTTCTACTGACCGCTAATAACTTACTAAGTTCACGGGTAGATGGAAGCTTTTGATGTTCCAACAGATGCCCCTTGACAATCATGTCTTGAACATAATCCTTCAATTGTACATAAACTGGTCGTTCATCCATAAGCTTAAAATCACTAAACACTTCCTAACCCCCTTGCTTCATTTTTGCATAAACCCTGATAACCAAAAAGGTCCACACATTATGTAATTTCCTGTTAGAGTGGTTGCTCTTCTTTCTATCTTATTTCAATATGGTCATAAGCATAAAAAGAAAACTCCTCTTTTGAGAAATATATCAGCAAAAAAGGAGTTTTATTATTATTTTAAAATATCATCCAGACCGTTTTCCTTTTTATCAGGACATACTAAAGACACCACAACTCCAACAATTAAGCAAATAAAGAATGTCGCTGCCTTGGCTGACACTACAGCCTCCATAGGTGACAGGGACCATACAATCGCACTAATAAAACCGACAATAATTGTAGCAATAACCCCAATGCCTGAAACACGTTTCCAGAAAAAGATTAAAAGAATCACAACCGAAAATGTATTGCCAATCCCTGCCCATGCAAAGGATACTAAGCTATAAATTACAGAACCTGATTTGAGTGAAATGATAATACCCACAATCCCACTAATAACAGCCACTAGACGCGAAAGGTGAACTAATTTTTTGCTAGAAATATTCCAACGTAATGTTTTATGAATTATATCCTCACTTATCGATGTTGTGATGACTAACAATTGAGACGAAGCCGTTGACATAATAGCTGCTAAAATACCAGCCACAATAATTCCTGCAACCCAAGGTGGTAAAATTTCAAATACCATATGCGGCAATATCATTTCAGGATCTTCAATAGAACCTTGCTTATACAAAGTGGACGCGAAAATCGCAGATAAAAAGGCACCCACATAGACAATTAATGTCCAAATAATCGCCATATTACGGCCAGTAATTCGCTCTTTTTCAGTCGTAATAGCCATAAAGCGAGAGCTCAATTGAGGTTGCCCCCCAAGCCAGCCAAAGAACCAGGATAGATTTGTAAATAACATCGCCCCTAAGGCAAGTCCATTTAAGCCTCCGACCCAACTATCCGCACCATTGCCCATTTGAGCTAGCTCTGTTGAAATGCTTAAACCTTGATGTTGAATTTCCATATAAGCTGCAATTGGAACAATAACAAACGAGATCAGCATTAAAAAACTTTGGATTGTATCTGTCCAAACAACGGACATAAATCCTCCCATACATGAATAGGCAATTATTATTGCTCCAATAATAATTGTTCCCCAAGTGATGTTGAGTCCTGAGAATGAATAAATCGTTTTACCCATCCCGGAAAATTGAGCTGCTAAATAGCAAACAAAGAATAACACCATTACTGCAGAAGCTAACCAACGAATTATATCTGCGTGCTTTGGAAATTTAACAGCAATATAATCTGTTAGGCTATTCACCTTATATTTTTGTTGCTCTGTCATAAAGCGCTTTGATAAAAATAGCCATGATGCAACAACCCCTAAAAGCATGCCAGATAAAATCCAAATGCCTGACAGCCCAGCCACATAAATAAAGCCAATTGCCCCTAAAAACATATAGGCGGATTCACCCGTTGCACGTTCAGAAAAGGCTAACGCCCAGCCCGGTAGTTTATTTCCCCCTAGAAAGTAATCATTATGTGATAAATCTTTTTTACTGAAGTATATCCCTACTCCTAGCATAGCGAGTAAATAGATAAATATTTCAACATAAACAATTGTATGCATATACCCAAAGTCCTCCATCTGATTAATCTAAACAATCCCAATTGGTTTTATCAGATAATAGTTCGGGTTTTTTTAATTGTCAATAACTAATTTTGTAAAAAGGAGGCAAAGTATTTCGATATTTCTACAAACTTTAAAGCTCCTGGAGAAAGATGAATACTGTGTTTGTGTGCAATTCCAACCTGTCTAATATATGCTTGATAAAATTTTTTTCTAATCAGGTTACTTGGTGCATGTAGTAAAAGCGAATTCGGCACAACAGAAATGCCTAAATTTTCATTGACCATTGTCAAAATGACTTGGTCAACTGATAATTCATAGACTACATTGGGATGGATTTTATGTTTAGCTAAGATCCTTGATACATCTCGATCAATCGTACGTTTAGGCATAATCCAGCGTTCATCCTGCAATTGCTCTAGAGAGAGCCTCTCTTCCTTCGCCAATGGATGCTCCTGTGCCATAATGCAAACAAGCTCATCATTAAAAATCGCATCGAATACAAGATGTTTAGAATTTGGTTGCACTAAAAAACCGATATCGACAACGCCATTATGAAGCCATTCTTCGATTTGATCATAATCTCCCTCCATCAAACGTATTTGTAGGTCTGGATGATGCTGTTCGAAATACGCTAAAACCTTTGGTAATAAGACCAGAGAAACACTTGGTAGAATACCAACCGATAACGTCCCCCCAATGAGATTTTTTAAATTTGCTACAGAGGTTTCAAGCTGCTGTTGTTGCTGCAATATTTTTGAGATGTGTTCGTAAACAATTTTCCCCTCACTCGTTAAAACAATATTATTGCGGTTTCGAATAATTAGAGAAAGCCCTAATTCTGCCTCTAAATTACTAATCGTATGACTGATTGAAGACTGTGTGAGATTGAGCTTTAAGCCTGTTTCTGTAAAATTTCCTGTATCGATAAGTGTATGGAAAGCAATATATTGTGCTAATGTAGCCATGCTATTCTGCTCCTTTTATGATTTTTTTTCATAGTTGATTGTGTAAATATTCATTTGATTTAAATTACTAGCCACCTCTATAATAAAAATAAAATCCAAGTAAATCAATATGATTTGTTAATGAGGGGGCTCATAAAATGGCAGAGGAAAAATTAATGATGAAGGCTTTATCTATGGACATAATTACCGCAAAAATGTTTACAGAATTACATCTCTCCATTACAGAGCAGTATGGAGAGCATGGTCGGAGATTAGTACAAAAAGGCTTAGAGGCGTTTGGTTTAAAGGATGCTGAAGCCATGGCGAAAAAAGCAACAGCAGAAGGGGAAAATCATACTTTCTTTGAATACTTACCCCAAATCGTTGTAGGTGAAGAGAAATTTGCTGATTTAACACCGTTTGCTCGATTTTCTAAAATGTTTGCACAGATTGCCAAGCCAGTTGTAGATGAATATGGGGAAGCTGGTGAACAAGTGATTATGCGGGCAGTAGAACGTTTTGGTCATAAGCGTGGCCAAGGTATTGCTCAACGTGCTCGCACAAACGGTCTAGAAAATTCCGTGGAGCATTATTTAACTAACTATGATATGGGTCGCAGTGATTTGTTTGAAATCGATACAGTTTATAAGGAAAATGAGGTTGAACAAACGTTTACTCACTGCCCATTAGGTCAACAATGGGCAGATGATGATATGGGTAAATATGGAATTTTGTATTGTAAAGTCATCGACCCCTCTATTGCTAAAGGGTACAATAAAAGCCTAGAGGTGGTACATGATCAATTTGTTTTACGTGAAGGACAGTGCCACTTCCAATTCCAAATGAAAGAGTGATGTCATGATTAACGGAGTTAGGCTCGTACAGCATCTTCAAGACTTAAGTCAAATTGGTCGTAATGAAAAGACAGGTGGCATTAACCGCTTCTCGTTCACACCAGAAGAAAAGCAGGCAATTGAGTTAGTCACAACTTATATGGAACAAGCAGGTATGAATGTCACAATCGATGCAGTTGGAAACCTTATTGGTACATATGGTGAAGGAAATGAAACCATTATGCTAGGTTCTCACATCGATACAGTACCAGAGGGTGGCAAATATGATGGAGCATTAGGGGTGCTAGCAGCTATTGAAGTGGTACATACTATGCATGAGCAACAGTTGATACCCTCTAAAAAAATTCAAGTTGTCGCTTTTAAGGATGAGGAAGGAACGAGATTTGGCTTTGGGCTCCTTGGCAGTAGTGCAATGGCTGGTCTTTTAACAGAGGAGCAATTACAGCATACAGATGAAGCTGGCATTTCCATCGAAGAAGCCATGAAAGATTTCCATTTATCACCTTATCCTTTAACACAAGTGCATCGTAATGACATAAAAGCTTATTTAGAAATGCATATCGAGCAAGGAAAAGTGTTAGAAAATGAAGACCTACCAGTCGGTGTTGTCACAGGTATTGCAGCCCCATTATGGTTAGAGGTAACCGTAACGGGTGTCAGTGAACATGCTGGTGCAACACCTATGCCGATTCGTCAGGATGCTCTAACTGCAGCAAGTGAAATGATTTTAGCTATTGAGCAACTATTAACCAATACAACAGATTCCGTTGCAACGGTTGGTAAGCTAACGGTCTCTCCAAATGGGACAAACGTTATACCAGGTAAAGTTACGTTCTCGATTGATCTTCGTGATATTGACGAAAATAAAGTAAGTGCATTAGAGCAACAAATTATGCAACAGCTTCAACAAATTGCTGAACGAAGACATGTCTCATTGGCTTCCAAAGTATTACAGCGCATTAAGCCTGCAAAAACCGATGCCTTACTACAACAGCAACTTACTACAAGTATTGAAAAGCAAGGTATACGTCCTTATTCTCTCATAAGTGGTGCTGGGCATGATGCAATGAATATAGCTGAAATTGCCCCGATTGGGATGCTATTCGTCCGTTCAAAGGATGGTATTAGTCACAATCCCTTAGAATACAGTTCAGATGAGGATATTATTGTAGCAACTAATATTTTTTATGATACAGTTGTTGAACTTGCTAAATAGACTACTATTTAGAAGAAAGCCATTCTCTAATTTTTTTAGAATGGCTTTTTTAATTTTTTTCATAGCCTTCATTTTTAGCTTGAGTAATCACCTTTTGAATAAAAGGCTCTTTTTTCAGGGTATATGTTGGGCGAATCATATTGAAAATGATAACCCAATTTGGATTATAGTCAGACAATACCACTTCAATTTTTTTCATGTGTCATTCACCTCACTTTTTTGAAATAAGCCAACTATAAATAAAGGGTATTTACCTTAAAATAATAAATCTATTTCGTTTTTAAATTTCCCTTTATATAAGAAGATCTCTCTATTTTTGATTGAACTGGTTTCATTTTAGCATAAGGAATATTATCTCTTTTAATATGATATAGTGTAATTATGGTTAATTTTCCAAAATAATTTAAAGGGGCTATAAAATGGAAGAGATTTTAACAATTACGAATTTAACGAAGAGTTATGGAAACAAGGAAATTTTGAAAGGGATTGACCTTCACGCAGCTAGAGGTGAAATCATCGGTTATATTGGCCCCAATGGTGCGGGTAAAAGTACAACTGTAAAACTTATTCTAGGGCTAGAAGGTGATTATGGCGGTGAAATTAAGCTTTTTGGGAAAAGCATAGGGCAAGACCAAATTGATTATAAACGGCGAATTGGTTATGTCCCTGAAATCGCTGATGTTTATGATAACTTAACAGGCTATGAATATTTAACCTTTATCGGCCAGCTATATGGATTAGAGCTAGAGGAGGCGGCTGACAAATCCAAATCACTAATGGAGCTGTTTGGAGTTGGTGAAGCGTACCATTCTAGAATTTCTTCTTATTCTAAAGGTATGCGTCAAAAACTACTAATTATTGCAAGCCTAATACATAATCCAGACCTGCTATTTTTAGATGAGCCGATCAATGGCCTAGACGCAAACAGTGTAATGATTTTTAAAGAAATCTTAACGCAATTAGCTGCCAACGGAAAGACTATATTTTACTCATCTCACATTATGGATGTCGTTGAAAAAATCAGTAGCCGTATCATTCTGCTGTATGATGGAAAAATTGCAGCGGACGGAACATTTGCCCAATTACAAGCAGATAATACTGAAGGAACATTAGAAAGAATTTTTAACCAGTTAACAGGATTTCATGAACATCAGGAAATCGGAGAAAAATTTGTGTCCGTCGTTCGTGGGGGACAATTATGACAGATTTCAAAACGCTACGATTGCTTGATAAGTTCCGATGGCTTTTTATAAAAATGGGCATTGATTATGACATGATGAGAAAAATCCTCCATATAAAATTAACAATGGATGAACGGAAAGTACCTACCCTATTTAATCAAAACAAAAAGAAAGACAATCAAAAGTACGGCTACATTAAGTCTCTATGGATTTATATGTTATTCGGGCTTATACTCATCCCGCTTATGGGATTTGGTCAAAATTTTCTATTTCAGATGAGTATCGCCTTTGCAATGATCATCTTTTTGATTATGACTTCATTGATTTCTGACTTTTCTTCTGTGCTTTTAGATGTACGAGATAAAAGCATACTTTCAACTAAGCCTATTTCAGCTAAAACCATTAATGCAGCAAAATTTATGCATATTTTTATTTATTTATCCTATTTAACATTGGCCCTAACAGCCATCCCTCTAATAGTCAGCCTTTTTACTCAAGGTATTGTGTTTTTTATTTTAACAGGTCTTGAGATTCTATTAATGAATTTATTTATAGTTGCCATCACAGCCATTTTATATATTGCCATTTTACGCTTCTTCGATGGTGAAAAGCTGAAGGATATGATTAATTATGTACAAATCGCTTTATCTCTAATGCTGATGATTGGCTACCAAGTTCTTATTCGATCCTTTGAATTCGTCAATTTAGATATGGTAGTATCGTTTCATTGGTGGAACCTCTTCTTAATACCGATGTGGTTCGCTGCCCCTTATGAACTCATACTGCATGGTGACACATCTTTATTGACAGTCATTTATACCATCTTAGCAGTGATTGTACCTATTATTTCGATTTGGATCTATATTAAACTCATACCAACCTTTGAACGCAATCTCCAAAAACTGCTAAGTACAAGTAAGTCTAAAAAGGAAAAGAACAATCGACTAAAGTCGTTTTTATTAACCATTGTGTGTAGAACACACCAGGAACGAGCTTTCTATCGCTTCGCAGCTCTGATGATGAAGCAAGAGCGAGAGTTTAAGCTAAAGGTCTACCCATCTTTAGGCTTTTCATTTATTATTCCCTTTATTTTCATGTTTACTTTTAGCAGAGGGGAAGAAGTCGATTATGCTAGTAGTATGAGCTATTTAAATATCTATTTTAGTATGATGATTATACCATCCGCTGTCCTTATGCTTGGTCACTCTGCTAAATATAAGGCTGCATGGATTTATAAAACGCTACCGCTTAAAGATTATACAGATTTACAAAAAGGTAGCTTAAAGGCATTTTTAATTAAATTGTATACTCCGTTATTTTTAGTACTAAGTATAGTCTTTAGCTATATTTATGGTATTCGAATTATCCCTGATTTACTAGCTGTTTTGGTAACAAGTTGGTTATATACCATCCTTTGTTTCGTCATGATGACAAACAAATTACCTTTTACCAAACCCTATGATGAAGTTAATGATGCGCAAGGCTGGAAGATTCTTTTGTTATTGCTCCCTTTAGGTGTACTTGTAGGGCTGCACTATATAATAGCTAGTCAGATAACATACGGCTCTACTATATATTTCATTGTGCTTTTCTTCATCAATATCTTGATATGGAAACTGGTTTTTAAATCGAAAAAATAACCAAAAAACGGCTCAAATCCTATAGTAGAGTGGGATCAGCCGTTTTTTCCATGCTATGGTGTTTAAAAGATAAATGCAACGATTTCTTCCTCACCGCTTTTCATATCTTTTATTTTATACATATTTTGATTGACCTCGTTATCTCCTAATACAATAACCTTTGGCGTGTTTTCACGATTGGCTTTTTCCATCGCCTTTTTCACTTTTTTCCCACTTAGCTCAACTTCTATTTTATATTTTTCTCGCCGTAATGCAGTTGCTAGCTTTAGTGCCTCTTTTTCTGTTCCGAGAGGAATAATATAAATATCCACACTAGGAGCGTTTTGATCTATTTTTCCCGAAAGCTCTAATGCTGTATAGATGACATCTAAACCAAATGAAATTCCAACAGTAGCATAGGTTTGATTTGTCTCTAAAAGGCCACCAATTGCATTGTCATAGCGTCCCCCACTACCAATACTTGAGCGGATTGTTCCATCTGCTAAAAAAATTTCATAAATTGTTCCAGTGTAAATTTCAAGTCCCCTCGCTAAAAATGGATTGAAAATACATTGCTCGCTTATTCCAAGTGCCTTTAAATAAGAAGTTAGTTCCATTAATTCCTGTAAACCTTGTTGTAAATAGACATTCTCGGACGCGAAACCTTCAAAATACGCCATACTTATTTGAGGACGTTCATCTAAAAAATGCTTTATTTTATGAATACTATTATCTGATAACCCCAATAACTTCAATTCTGCTAGCATTGTTTTCTCGTCTATTTTTTCAATCTTATCTAATGTTAAAATAACTCGATTCATTTGTTCCTGTTCAACCTCAAATAATTGCAGTAAACCAACTAAAAGCTTGCGATTATTATATTGGAGATTAATTTTAAGTTTAAGCTGATCAAAGGCATCTATCGCCATCATCATTAGCTCCGCCTCAGCAGCCTGTGATTCTACCCCTACAATATCTACATCACATTGTGTAAATTCCCGAAAACGACCAGCCTTGATGGGGCCATCTCGAAACACTTTGCCAATCTCATATCGTTTAAATGGCATAGCAATCGCTGGATTCATCGCTACAACTTTTGCAAATGGAATTGTTAAATCATAGCGTAACGCTAAATCTCGCTCACCTAGATCTGTTAATGTATACATCTCCTCTAAAATCTCAGCACCACCAGCATATTTAGAAGCCATCAACTCTGTATAGTTAAGAATAGGTGTTTCTAACGGCTTGCAGCCATAGGCTATAAATGTATCTTCTAACGTACGTCGTATCACACGACGAGTAGCCTCTTGCTCTGGTAAATAATCTTGTGTTCCTCGAACATTCTGATAGTCCATTTTTTTCATCATAATCTCCTCCTCATTTTTTGAGCAATAAAAAAACCGTATAGCGATAAAGCTTCAAATCAGCTTTATTTATACGATTACATGAGAAATAGTCTTCCTATTCAATATTAATAAGTTAATAAGGATAGCAAGACTAGTGATGATGATGATGATGTTTTATTGTGAATGATTGGACAAGAGTAATGACCATGTTTATTCCCCCTTTTATATTAAGGGTTACTATAAGACACACCCAATAGAATGTCAAATTTTTTCTAAAATTCACACAGTATTTTTTTCATTTTTTCTAGAGTAGCTAACATTTCAGCTAACTCTTCAGTTGTTAAGTGAGCATGGTACTTTTCTGTAATCTGTTGATTAAAGGCTTCGACTTCCTGTTTATATAATAGACCCTTCTCACCTAATTCGACAGAAAAGGCACGCTTATCCTCCTCATGCTGCCTTTTCATTATATAGCCATCCTGTTCAAGCTTGGTTAATTGCTGACTCACTGCACTTTTTGTAATAGCCATTTTATCTGCTAGTTCTGAGGGTGAGCAGGATGGATGACGCATCACTAATGTTAAAAGAACATATTGCTGATTATTTAAGGCGAAATTAGTATAAGCCCTTTCCATTTTCTCAAGCATGATCCAAATATCTTCAATGGTTTGATTTATTTGCTCTGCTACCTGGTTATTCTTCATTTTTTTGAGTGTCACCTTTTTCTCGCCATTTTTTAGGATTTAGATAGCTTTTAAATTTGTTGGCTACTTCTTTTCCAACAAGTAAAGCACCAAGCCAAAATAAGATTTCAGCCAAAATAATACTTCCTGGTATTATCCCTGCCTTTACTTTTGTAGGTATCGGTGTGAAAGGTGTAATAATTGGGATTAACCATAAAGAAAGTGAAAAGATAATAATTCCTAATCCAAGCTTATAAGCAAAAGATTTTTGTGTTTTTT
Source organism: Lysinibacillus sp. JK80 (assembly GCF_027557635.1). Taxonomy (NCBI): domain Bacteria; kingdom Bacillati; phylum Bacillota; class Bacilli; order Caryophanales; family Bacillaceae; genus Lysinibacillus; species Lysinibacillus sp. JK80. The sequence goes on from NZ_CP058997.1 coordinate 4,366,874, forward strand.
CGTTAGAGGTCATGTATCTTCTCCTGTACAATAATTAATTTATTTAAGTTAACTAAACTATATGATACATTTCTTTTTATGTAAAGCTTTTTAATCTTTATAACAAAAATCCCCATCTATTTGAATAGTGAGAATCAAATAGATGGGGCTGCTAATACTGTTATTTTCCAAATGTAAGTGGTATACGAAGCTCTGCATCTGGATAATTCGTAGTATATTTCCAAATATAAATATCAAGATCTTTATCTTTAAAATTCTTATACTCATCCATCTGCTTATTATTTTCATCACCAAGTATGCGAGTCATCATAGGCATTCCATAATTTCGCTCTTTATGATCTAGATAATAAGTCTGAGAGACACCACCAAATGTAGGTTCAGTGCTAAAGGATTCCACATAGAGATTGCTATCTTTCTTATAGTAAGTCCATGTAATTGAATACTCTCCAATCGTAGATGTCTTACTTTGAGGTGTATCTGATATATCAGTCAAATGAATCGGTTGCTCGTCACCGTCTTTTATATCAACACGATGTTTAGCTACCAATGCCACAGATTGATTCGCTAACGAGGTCACATCCACTCCAGTCAATTCAAAACGAAGTTCGGTTTTATAAGGCTCATTTTCTATATCCCATCTACCTCCATCCAAAAGTACGCCACCAATATCCAGCTGATAGTCCATGTAAGGAATATGTGCATATTTTTCCTTATGGGTCAGTATTAAACGTACCTGTGTTGGAGTAACTTTCATTTCATGAATTACTATTCCATTAGATGCATTTTCTAAAGGAATATTGACGACTTTTTTAAATGATCCCTTGTTTAATTGTTCTTTGGATAAATTCATCTCTATATTCCAATTATCCTTTGCAATATTTAATGTATGTTCATAAGTTAGTTGGAACTTTGTATCCTTCGCTCGTAAGCTGTCTGAAGTGAAAATTTGCTGACTAAAGTATTCACCAGTTGCACCAGGAGTTCCAAAAACAGGTGTTTCCGCTTCTTTAATAGTCTGATTTTTATCATCTAGCGCCTTAATTCGTACCCATTTGTTCTTCATTTCAGAATCTGTAAATTGAACCGCTGATTGAAGCATTACTTTCCCGTCTGATTGTTCAAAGGTTTGTAGAATTACATTGTCAATTCCATCCTTTTGAATGGTGAAATTCTGCGTATGAGAGTCATTAGGGTTGTAATTAATAGGCAGTTCTTTATCACCAATAGAATGAATATTCTTCATTAAAAATTTAATGTCTGACTTCTGATTATCTGCCACCCAATCTGTCTCAAAATACCCTTGGAAAAGACCAAGATCTTCATTCCAGCGATGTGAGTAATTCCCTTGAATAAAATCACCATTAGAATCTTGAAGTCCGATTTGATCAAAACTCACATTCATTCCATCCCAAGTGGCATCAGGTTTCAAACTATATAAAAGAAAGGTTCTGTTATCATCGATAAACGCCGTATGTACGGTCAACGTAAACCCATCCTTCGTAACAGATTTCTCAATTGTCTGCCCTAAGCCCTGATCTAATGCCGACTGAATACCAGCTCTATAAGATAGAATAGTTGACCAATCATAGTTCAGTGCTGCATAGACAGGTGTAGCCATTAGAGCAACAGCTAATCCTGCGACCAAAACAAATCTCTTCCTTTTTCGAGGTAGAAGTTCGATCGGTTCATTTACCATTTTTAGTTCATCCTGCTGGATACCATTCCACATTTGTTCAAAGTCAGGATACTTCATGTTATGGTCTGCGTTCATCTCTTTTTTCAATTTCTTTTCAATGCGTTCCAAATTGATTCTCTCCCTTCAACCATAAATTTTGATTTTTTTCTAGTTTTTTGCGCATGATTTTCAATGCCTTATGGAGTCTCGATTTCACTGTTCCCACTGGAATCTTTAGGGTTTCCGCAATTTCCACTAATGATAGCTCACCAATGTAGCGGAGGGTGACAACAGCCATTAACTTTTCTGGTAACTGTCTGAGTAGTGCCTCCCACTCCTCCTCAGCTGCCTTCTCCAGTACAATGGTGTCTACAGATTTAACTGATGCCGTAGTTTGCTCCTGTAGCAACTGTACCTGACTCACTTTTTTTAACTGAGCCTGCTTTCTTTTAAGCAAATTTAAACATTGATTCATCGCAATCCGTAAAATCCAAGCACGTGTATGCTCTACACTTCTCCAATCCTGACGAAAGACGGTGACAAATACATCATGGCAGAGATCTTCCGCATCTTGGGCATTCCGTAGCATATAATAACAGGTACGGTAAACATCTTTGTTGTATGAATCGAATAATTCACGTTCTGTCAATCCAAGGCACTCCTTTCTGATGGTTCTACGTTATAAACAAATGACTACTTGAAAAGGTTCATTTTTTTAAGAAATTCATATACGTACTTTTTTAATTTAGTGTTTATGTAAAAAGATCCAGTTAATGTACAAAAAAACAGATGGCAATAGAGGTCCGTTATGGAACATCTAATCCATCTGTTTTTGGCTATTGGGAAATGGTGAGCGAAGGCAATATCATGAATCACATTTGATTCTTCTAGAAACTAATTTTAAACTTCACCTTTTTTTCGTGCTGTCATTTCATCTTTCATTTCATCTTTTAAAGCTTCAATTGACTGTTTACGTCGCTTATTTTTTTCCTTTAGCCTGTTACTTTCTAGAGGATCTGCAAATTCCATACTAATTTCTGCTTCCTGCACTTTCTCCTCAGTATTTTTAACAATATCACGAATGCGTTCAACATTATTGGAGCGATCATCTGGTTTTCGATGTCTTGAATTAGCCATGTTAACCTCCTCAAATTATGACATAAGGTTATTTTGGAATGATTTTATCATTATATGAGTGCTAACTTTTACTAAAATAACATCCTTTAAACGCTATCTATCCAATAATTCTACCTTCATTAAAAGCAATTAAGTTTCCACCTGACAGGATTTTTATACAATCTCTTCCTTCAAACCTTCATAGGCAGATTTTGAATGCATAAATACATATAAAACTAGGGAGAGGAAAATAGCTACAATTCCAAAGACAATGCAGACCATTTGTAGGGAGAGCCATTCCGATAGCAACCCTAAGGCTAACGTAAAGACAATCTGTAGCACATTAATGACCATCGTTGAAACACTACCAAAACGGCCCATAATTGATGTCGGTACACTTATTTGATAAAAGGTGCTGTAGCCCGCATTACAAAATGACATACATACTCCTAATGCTATAAAGCTAATAATCGCCATTGCCACATTCGGTGAAGAGTAAAACAATGTATAGCAAAGTGTGGTCAAAAGCAGACCATAGACAATATATTGTCTTGTTGAAAATCTTTTAGCATAGCGAGCAGCCATTGCTCCACCAATAATAGCTCCAATTCCAGCGATACTAACGATGACACCATATAGACTATCTGAAGCTTGAAGGTTTTGTTTAATAAATGTAGCTTCCTGTGAATCTAATGCAAAGGCAATCATCAATGCACCTTGAAAATAAAGAAATACTTTGGCAAAGACTTGCTCTTTTTTTATATAGGCGTAGACAATACCATAATCCTCTTTTAGCATCCTCCAAGTAATGGGTTTTCGGTGCATGTCCTGATGATCTTCTACTGCGGGAAGCTTAAAAATGGAGAGTGCACAGATAAAGAACGTCAAAGCATTAAACCAAAACGCTATAGAAATATTGGAAATGGCAATGATAAACCCAGCCAATGCTGGCCCAATTAAAAATGAGCCTGAGCTAAACATTCCTAATATTGCATTAAAGGATTGTTTATCTTCATCTGGTATATATTTCGAAATATAATAGGTACTACTTGGCCCAAAAAAGCTACTTGCTATATTAGATAAAAATAAAACACAATAGATGAGCCAAATAGAGGACGTAAAAGGTAACAATAAAATCAATATGCCACGAATAATATCACTATAGATCATTAATTTTTGTTTATTCGATCGATCAATGATGGAGCCTGCAAAAAAGCTTGTTAAAATTCGAGCAATCGGTCCTACAATAAATATACTCGCCATAGCAGTAGGCGATTCTGTTAAATGCCAAACTAATAAATTGAGCGCAACTAGATTCACCCAATTTCCTAAATACGAGAAACCAAAGCCAAATAGAATGAGCCAATACTTCCTAGCAATGCTCATAAGTCCCCTTTCTATCACCAAAATGAATGATTGGTCTTTTTTGACATAAAAGTATTCCTTTAGATAATCATATCTATCGATGAATAGCTGTGCAACTAAAAATAGCAACCCTTAGCTAAGTTCATAGCTTTGGGTTGCCTTTTTAGTTAGTTGAATCTCGATCGATTAATATCGGTTTGAAGCGATATAGTTTGTGGTCATCAGCTAGATGTTCTTTTTTAATTTTTGCTAAGAGCAATGATGCCGCTTTCTGTGCCATTGGTAAAATGGGCTGTTGCAATGTTGTAATGGAAGGTGTTAAAAAATTGGCATATGGTACATCATCCACAGCAATTACTTGTACATCATTAGGCACATGTAAGTTTCTTTTTTTAATATAAAGCATTAATTCTTGGAAAATACGATCATTTGCCGCAATGATTCCTCTTGGTGGTTGCTCCAACGTAAATAATTGATTAAAAATCTCTGTCATCTGAGCTGGCTCACCATTTTTTATATAGCGCTCATCGATCAACAGATTCCTATTTCTGAGCGCTTGACGAAATCCTTCTAAACGTTCGACACGAGGAGTAATCGGTAAGGCTAAAGAAGTAGTGATAATGGCTATTGGTTGCTTTCGAAATGTCTCCACTGCCGTATCCATGGCAGAAAAATTATCAAGCAATACAGCAGGAATATCTACTCCCTCAATAAAACGGTCAATAAAAACGATTGGCATTGCTTGTTGATGAAGTCTTATGTAGAGATTTTTGTTTTCTCCTGTTGGAAAAACGATTAAGCCATCCACCTGTTTTTCTAGTAAAGTTTCGATATGTTTTTTCTCTTTTTTAGGGTTATCCGCTGAGTTACACACAATCATATGAAAGCCTTCTTTATCGAACTCTGCTTCCAATGCATTTATTATTTTTGTTGAAAAGTCATGGATAATATTCGCCACAATAATACCAATTGTAAAGGTAGATTTCTGTTTTAAGCTACGAGCCATTAAATTTGGACGATATTGCAATGCTTCAATAGCCTCTTCAATTTTCTTACGAGTCTCTGTACTCATATATTCATATCGCTTATTCAAATATTGCGATACTGTACTATTCGAAACATTTGCATATTGTGCAACATCGGCAATTGTTGTTTTTTTCACTAAAATCAATCTCCTACCTATAATATGAAAACTCTCCTTGGTATTATGTAGCATAGCATACTTTACTGGTTAAATTAACTAGTCAAATAGTTATATACTTGTTCAGGTAAGTCAATGCCCTTATCCATTGTTTCCAAACTACGTATCTGTTCAATTTCACCAGGCACTAGTACCTGATCAAAATTTGGTGCTGTTGGCGCATCATGTAATTCATTTATCATTTTCGAGATATTTGCTTTGAATTGATTTACATCTCCAAAAATATTTGGATCTAATACATATAAATATTGTCCTAGATTACGTTTCTGTTCGTAATCACCATACATTTTTGAAATGTGAGGACCAAAAGCTGCACTTGCTAAAATTCCAGAAAGAACATCTACTACAAGTGCCATACCATATCCTTTTGGCCCTGCAAACGGTGTTAAAGATTTTACTTGGTGTGGGTCTGTAGTTGGTGCTCCTTGTGCATCAACTCCCCATGTATTTGGAATTGTCTCCCCTTTTTCACGTGCATATAGAATTTTCCCTAGCGCTACATTGCTTGTTGCCATGTCCAAAATAATCGGTTTATCGTTGGTTGGAAAACCATAAGCAATTGGATTCGTACCAAAGTAAGGCTCTTTTCCGCCAAAAGGAACAACTGCGGAGTCCGTTTGAGAGCACATAATAGCAATTAAATTTTCACTCGTGGCTTGTTCAAGAAAATAGCCGAGTGCCCCACAATGGCTACTCTCTTGAATAATCGTTGTACATGAGCCATGTTCCTTAGCCACTTTAATGGTTTCATCCATAGCTTCCTTACAAATGACATGCCCAAAGCCATTATCCCCCTTAAAAAGAAGGTGATTTGTGCCTCTTTTTTCTACTGAAAAATGAGGGTTTTTCGTTATTCCACCTGCCTGTAAACGTGTTATATAATGCTCCACGCGCATAACACCGTGAGAACTGACACCACGTAAATCGGCATAAATCAAAACATCTGCTACTTGCGCTGCTGTTTCAGCTTCAACACCTTCAGTTGTGAATTTTTGAACTACTATTTTTTTTAATGCTGGTACAGAAATATTCATTGAAAATCCTCCCCATTATTTAAAATAGATTTGTGCTTTATTTGTGTTGTATTGTTTTGCCTCAAAGTAAGAAATAGCTTCATCGAATGCAATATGCTTCGTAACATAGCCTTTCTTTATAGCTCCTGACTGCATGTAGTTCATAACCGTCTCAAAATCTTCTAACGTAGCATTACGGCTGCTCTTCAATGTTAATTCCTTTGAATGAAATTCAGGATCATTAAATGTAATGGTTTTCTTCATTAAACCAATAAACACTAATGTGCCACTATTTTCTACGTATTGAAATGAGGATTCCATTGATTGTTGATTGCCTGTTGCATCAAAGACAACTGTAGGAAGTTCACCATTAAATTTTTCATGTAACTGCGCCATTATGTCATGGCTACCAACAATCACACCATCCGCTTCCGACCATGCCTGTCCTTCTTTTAAACGTTCTTCGTTCAAATCCATTAATACTGTTTTTGCACCGCGTAACTTAGCAAAACGTGCTGCTCCTAATCCAATTGGCCCTGCACCGATAACAAGTACTGTATCATTTTCTGTTAGTTCCGAACGACGTACTGCATGGGCACCAATAGCTAATGGTTCCACAATGGCTAATTGGTCACCTGACACAGCATTATCAGTAATTACAATACTGTCATCAACTACGATATATTCGCCCATACCACCATCCATATGTACACCCAATACTTTCAAAAATTTACAGCAGTTTGTTTGACCTCGACGACATGCAACACACTCTCCACAATGGATGTATGGAATAACTGTTGCACGATCTCCTACTTGGATGTCCTTAACTGCTTCACCGACTTCTTCCACGATAGCAGCTAGTTCGTGGCCTAACACTCGTGGATAACTAAAGAATGGTTGTTCACCTGCAAAAGCATGTGTGTCTGTTCCACATACACCAATATGCGTGATTTTTAATAAAACATCATGACTTCCTTCAATACTAGGCTTGTCTACTTCACGTTCCACCATTTGAAACGGTTCATTAATGATTAATTGTCGCATGCTATTGCCTCCAATAAACTAGTAATTGTAGATAATTGCTGAATAACCTCTGCTGCATCACACTGTAAATATTGTTCGATAAATTGTTGCATTGGCTCTGACTGACCTTGTTCAAAATAGTTATGGATTTCAGTCAGTTTTTCAATAATTTGATCAGATTCACGCACGGAAAAGCGTGTTGGATTCATTGCATATATCCCTATTGCTAAAGCTTGATAGTATATTTCTGTTTCAGCGTAAGGGGCAATACGTGTTTGCCACTTGGATAACTCATTTAATTGAATATCATATAGCTGATGCTCAATAAATGGGTTTAAAAAACGTTCAAAGACATCTTGCTGATAGTGCTCATCCACTTGGAAGCGTTGGGTAAAATCGTTTGTTACTTTTTCAATAAAGGCTCGAACACCTGCATGTGAAAATGCCTCTCTGACAGTTTTATAGTTAAAAATCTTGCCGAATGCTGAAAGCAAAATATGACTACCATTTAAAATGGCAACTTTGCGTTTTCGATACATGTCTAAATCATCAAAGACAAAAGGGAAATCATGACTTGTTGGCCAATGTTTAAATGGCTCTTTTTGGTCAATTATAAATAAGAAATACGGTTCACAAACTGTGTAAAGGGCATCCTCCCCCTGATAACCCTGTGGATAACCTGTTACAATACGGTCTACAAGTGTATTACAAAAAGTTAACGTAGCAAGCCAATCATTAAATGCTGTAGGCAACTTCCAGTCTTTAGCATGCTGTAGACAAATTGTTTTTAATGTAGAGCCATTCTGTTCTATTAATTCCAAAGGCACAATTGCCACTTGTTTTTCACCTTGAAAATGTTTGTAATATTGTTCTAGAAAGACGGTTAACTTTGCTGCATAGCTTGTTGGACAAGCCGTAGGATAAGGAATATTTTCATAATAAATCCCTGCCTCTGTTGTATTAGACACAATCATTTCTAATGTCTCAGACTGTGCGTATTGTAAAAATGTAGGCCAGTTCTCATATGGAAGAATAGTATCTTGAATAATCTTAACAGTGGTTTCTTCTTCTACGACCTCACCGTTTTTTAGCCCACGTTCCATCACAGTGAATTGCAGCTGTTGTTCTTCTAGCAGTTTAACTGTTTTTCCTCTTGCTGTTGCTGCGACAGAAACAATACTGCAAGGGACTTGTAGTTTTTCAACTGCTAGGTCAAAAAAGCCTCTGATAAAATTCCCATCACCTATTTGCATAATTTTAATAGGATGTTTCATGTCATTTATCTCCTACATCGTCACGCCATCTTTAAAAATGGCGATTTCTTTGAATCCATATTTCTCATTATTCGTTTGCACTTCACCTGAAGCTAGCGCTACTATATAATCCATAAATTCATCGACTAATACATCCATTGGCTTCCCATCCACTAACTGCCCTGCGTTAAAGTCAATCCAATTTTTTTTTCGTTCATAAAGTGGTGTGTTTGTTGAAATTTTGACTGTTGGTGTAGGTCCTCCAAAGGGTGTTCCCCTACCAGTTGAGAAAAGGACGATTTGGCAGCCTGTTGAGGCCAGTGCTGTTGTTGAAACAAGATCATTTCCTGGACCGTTTAGTAAATGTAGCCCCTTTGTTGTCATACGTTCGCCATAATCAAGCACTTCTTTTACCTCTTGAAAGCCCCCTTTTTGTATACAGCCAAGTGATTTTTCTTCCAATGTTGTTATTCCACCCGCTTTATTTCCTGGAGAGGGATTTTCATAGACAGGTTGATTATATTTCATAAAATACTGTTTAAAGTCATTTACTAAATGCACAATATCCTCAAAAACAGAGGCATCTTTTGCACGTTCCATTAAAATCTGTTCAGCACCAAACATCTCTGGAACTTCCGTTAACACCGTTGCACCTCCAGCTGAGATCAACTGGTCAGAAAATACACCAATCATCGGATTAGCGGTAATGCCAGAGAAACCATCACTACCACCACATTTCAAACCAATTTTCAGTTCTGAAATAGGTAATGTTTGTCTGTCAAATGTCGTCACATAGTCAAAGGCTTTTTCAAGCAGTTGTTGACCCTCTTCCATTTCATCTGCTGATTCTTGAACATTTAAAAAGGAAACGCGTTGTTCATCATAATGACCAATTGTTTTCTTAAAGAGCTCAATATAATTGTTCTCACATCCTAGCCCTAATACAATGACTGCCCCTGCATTAGGGTGATGAATTAAATTAGCTAAGATTTTTTGTGTATACGTTAAATCATCACCAAGTTGTGAGCAACCATATGGATGAGCGAAATGCTGTACACCATCAAAATTGTCAGCCTTCAATAATTGGTTGCCTAACTTCGCCAAGTTTTCAGCTACTTTGTTAATACATCCAACCGTATTAATAATCCAAATTTCATTTCGTACACCAGCCTGACCATCTTTTCTACGATACCCCTTGAACGTGCGCTGTGCATGACGAGACTCGGCTACGGGATGTGTTTTTGGATTAAATTCATAGCTTAATTCACCCGATAAATTGGTTTTCATGTTATGGGAATGAACCCAGCTACCTGCTAGGATTTCTTCTGTCGCATGACCAATTGAAAAACCATATTTCGTGATGTGTGCATCTTTAGAAAGAGTCTTGATGGCGATCTTATGCCCACGTAGTACTTGTTGCTGTAACGTTATTTCCTTTCCATCCAATGGAAGTAAAAAGCCTTGAGGAAGATCACTCAAGGCTATGGCAACATTGTCCATCGGATGAATTTTAATAACTGATTGATTGTTCATTTGAATCCATCCTTTCTATTTTTAAGCTAATTCTTTATGAACAATTGGTGTAACAAATTTAATAACTGCTAATGAAGCGATGACCGCTAAGCCACCTGCAAGTAGGAAAGCTGCGGAGAATGTTCCTGTTCTGTCTACTAGGAAACCTGTTAAAGTTGGCCCAATAATACCAGCTGTGTTTGCAAGGAAGTGCATAAAGCCGCCAACAGATCCAACATACTTAGATTCCACCACATCATTAATGATTGCCCAGTAAATAGCCCCTGTTAAATATAAGAAGAAAACAGAGGTAGCAACAAGCGCAACAGCACTAACTGTTGTTGTTACAATACCTGCACAGCCAATCGATACAGCTGCTAAGAATAAACATGTCACTAGAACGACTTTACGAGAGAATAAAACTCCCTTACGCATAAAGCGTTTGTAAATGAAATCTGAGACAATTCCACTCAATGCTAAACCTAGGAATCCTAAAATCCACGGAATAACCGTTACTATACTCATATCTTTTACAGCCATTCCACGAGCTTCTACTAGATAGCTTGGGAACCAAGTTAAGAAAAAGAATAGGATATAGTTATAGGCAAAGAACGAAAAAGCAGTAAATAATACTGTAGGTTGTTTTAAATAATAAGATAGACCACGACTATGATTGATATCTTCTGCTGCAATCTCTAAGTTTGCCATTGATTCTACACTGTCTTCTTTGTTTGGCTTTTCTTTCACCACTTTAAACCATACGATTGCCCAAATAAATCCAAGGATCATGATCGCAATAAATGAATATTTCCATCCATATGCTAATGCAATATAACCAACGATTGGACCTGCGATTGCACCACCAAGTGGCGTACCACTATTGGCTAGCCCTACTACAGAGGCACGTTTATCCGCAGGAAACCAGTTATTCACCATCTTATTTATGGTTGATGACAATGGCCCTTCCGCCATACCAAATACAATACGAACAATAATCAACGATGCGAACCCAACGACTAAAACCATTGCTCCACTAAATAAAGACCATACAATCATCGCTACAAATAGCGTTAACTTGGCACCAAATTTATCGGAAGCCATTCCACCTAAGAAGTTAAAAATGGCATACCCAACAGAGAAGCTACTAAAGATAATCCCTAATTGGGTTGACGTTAGATGAATATCTTCTTGAATAAATGGTGCTGCAATTGATAGTGCTGAACGATCTAAATAGTTAATGACACCCGCTAAAAATAGCATGACAATTACAACCGTTTTGCCGTCTCCAAAAATACCTTGTTGTTTCATATCATTCACCCCTAAATTTGAAATAAATCCCCTTTGTTAAACGCCTGAATAAGCCATAAATCCACCATCAACAGGAATTGTTACGCCAGTGACAAATGCTGAGTATGTATCATCAGCTAAAAATAATAAAGTTCCTAATAAATCTTGTGGTTTTCCAAAACGCTTTTGTGGTGTAGCTGTAATGATTTTTTCTGAACGTGCAGTTAATGAACCATCTTCTGTTAGCAATAAATTACGGTTTTGTTCGGTAATAAAAAATCCAGGTGCAATGGCATTAACACGTAAACCTGCTTCTGCAAAATGCACCGCCATCCATTGCGTAAAGTTATTAATCGCTGCCTTTGCCGCGCTATATGCAGGCACTTTTGTCATAGGGGCATAGGAGCTCATGGATGAAATATTAATAATCGTCCCCTTCGTTCTCAGCAATGCTTCACCAAAAATTTGGGCAGCCAAAAATGTTCCTGTAAAATTATTCGAGAATACGCTTTCAAAACCACTTGGTGTTAATTCAAAGAAATTTGGTGTAGTCGATTGTTCTTTATATACTTCATCAGCAGTAATGGCATCTGGATGATTGCCGCCCGCTCCATTAATCAGTACATCAATTTGACCATATTGCTGTAAAATTGCTTGTCTCGCTGCTATTAACGACTCTTTGTTTAAAACATCCACAGAAAAATTAATTGCTTCTCCGCCATTTTCTGTAATCGATTGGACGACTGCTTCTCCTTTTTGCGCTGTACGATTTAAAATAGCAACTCGCATACCTTGCCTAGCCAATTCCATTGCCATCTCTGAGCAAAGAACACCACTACCACCCGTTACAACAGCCACTTTATTTTGCAATGCTTCATGCACCTTACTCACCTACTTTTAAAATAACTTTACGTACTTCATTTTGGTTTTTTTCTATATATTCAAATGCTTCTTTTGCTTCATGTAATGAGAAAGTATGTGTAATTAAACCTTGATGCTGTAGCTTTCCAGCATCAACAAGCTTCACTACATTTTCAAATTGGAATGTTTGTAAACGTGAGCCTTTTATCGATAATTCCTTTTTCGTAATTGGTAGTGGGGCAAGCTCAATGGCTTCCTCTCCAAAGCTAAGGACTACTACTCTCCCAGCAACTGAAACAGCATCGATAGATTGCTTAAATGTTAGTGGAATACAAACTGCATCAATAGATACATTGACACCTACTCCATCTGTCCATTGGTTAACAGCCTCTAATAAATCTTGCTCGTTTACATTAACAACTACATCTGCACCAAGTTCTTTTGCAAATGAGAGCTTTGCTGGATCCAGATCAGAAATCATCACGCGTGCATCTATTAATTTAGCCATCTTTAAAATACAAATGCCAATCGGTCCGGCCCCTTGAATCAATAGTGTCTCACCAGCCTGTAATTCACCACGATATACTGCCTGCGCGCCAATTGTATAAGGTTCAATTAAGACTGCCTCTTCTAAAGAAGTGTGGTCTGCTACTTTATGCAATTGCTTTTCAGCTACAACAAAACGCTCACGCATGCCTCCATCTTCATGAACACCAAAAACAGAAAGTTGTTCGCAGACATTTGGTTGTCCTTTACGGCAAGCATAGCACTCACCACAATAACGAATTGGTTCGACTACAACCTTGTCACCAGCTTTTAAACCTTGTACGTCTTGACCAACCTCTAACACTCGGCCAGCAACTTCATGCCCAGGTACACGAGGCAATGTCGCTAATGGATTCGAGCCATGATAAATATGCATGTCTGAGCCACAAATACCAACATATTCTGTTTGAACAAGGACATCTGTTGACTTTGTTATTACTGGTTCTGCTACGTCAATTAAAGCCATTTCAAAAGGTTTGATTACTTGTAGTGCTTTCATACACGTCACCTATTTCTTCAGATTTTCATAAGCATCCCAAAGTCCATTTAAATACATAATGCCAAGTGCTCGATCATATAAGCCGTAGCCTGGACGACATTGTTCTCCCCAAATATGACGACCATGATCTGGACGTACATAACCTTCATAGTTTTGGTCATTTAATGTACGTACAATATTTTTAATATCGATTGAACCATCCGATGTAAAATGTGATGTTTCAAAGAAACTACCATTTTCCATAATCTTGACATTGCGGATATGAGCAAACGGAGCACGATATGCATATTTTTCAGCGATGGCTACCATATCATTTTGTGGGTCTGCTCCCATTGAACCTGAGCAGAACGTAAAGCCATTTGCCATGGAATCAGAGATTTTAATTAATTTTTCATAGCTTTCTGCTCCTGTAATAATGCGAGGTAAGCCAAAGATTGAATACGGTGGATCATCTGGATGAATCGCCATTTGAATACCTACCTCTTCCGCAACTGGTAAAATAGCTTGTAAGAAGTAAGTTAAGTTATCCCAAAGTTTAACTTCATCTACTTCTTTGTACTGCTCAAATAATTCTGAAAGTCGAGCTAATCGTTCTGGTTCCCATCCTGGAAGGGTTAAATCCGAAGATGCGCTTACTTCATTCACCAGTTCTTGTGGATCTAAGTTCATGACCTTTTCCTTATCAAAATAGAGAGCCGTTGAGCCATCTTCTAATGGATGGAATAAATCTGTACGTGTCCAATCAAATACGGGCATGAAGTTATAGCAAATAACTTTGACACCCACTTCACCAAGGTTGCGAATAGATTGTTTATAGTTTTCTATATATTGATCACGTGTTGACAATCCTAATTTAATATCTTCATGGACATTGACACTTTCCACGACATCTGTATGGAATCCGAACGATTGAATATAGTCAACTTCATCTTGAATAGCCTCTTTAGTCCATACCTCTCCTGCTGGTAGGTGATGGAGTGCCCAAACAATACCTTTTACATTTGGTATTTGCTTCACATCTTCTAATTTCACTGTATCATTGCCACGACCATACCATCTAAATGTCATATTCATACGTCATTACCTCCTAGTTTGATAGATTTTCGATATATGCTTTGGCACGTTCCACTACACCTGCATAGCCATCTTTTACAAATGCTTTATTTAAATCACTTCCAATCCCAATTGCAACTGCGCCTGCTTCTAACCATTCATTCATATTAGCCAAACCAACACCACCTGTAGGCATAATTGTGATATGTGGTAGAGGCCCTTTAATGGCTTTAATAAAGTTTGGTTCAAATTGATTTCCCGGGAATAGTTTAATAATGTCACTTCCACCTTCAAGTGCTGTCACCATTTCTGTAATGGTCATACAGCCTGGTAAATATGGAATGCTATAGCGATTGCAAAGCCTTGCAATTGCAGCGTTATAGCTTGGACTAACAACAAATTTGGCACCGTTTAAAATCGCATGGCGTGCAGTTTCAACATCCAAAACTGTGCCAGCTCCAATTATTGCATCGCTATTGCGTAATGCTTTAAAAGTTTCTTCAACAAAAGGCGTTGTATACGTTATTTCGATTGCTCGAATGCCACCTGAGATAGCACCTTTTGAAATTTCCGTTGCTTCTTCAGGTGAATCCCCACGAATAACAGCTACAATTTTTGCATCTGACAACGCTTTCAAAATTTCGATTTTTTGCATTCCTGACAACTCCTAACGCTCAATTAGTTTTTCATCACCAATAAATTGCCTTAATTCTTGCAGGGATGGAAGCCCTTCATTATCTCCTTTAATTGTTGCTACCAATGCACCTGCACCATTAGCTAAACGGAGGCGTTCTACGATATCATCACCATTTAAATAGCTATAGACATAGGCAGCATCAAATGCATCCCCTGCTCCAACTGTATCAATGGCACGAACAGAAAATGCTTCTCGATCGTACTGTTCAGTGGCTGTATAAACCGTGGCCCCTTGTTCACCTTTTTTCACAATAATTTCATCTATTTTATAACTCTCTTGAACGTCTTTCACTGTACGCCCTTCAAATAAAAGCTCAAATTCATCCTGTCCTGTTAACAGAAGATTGATAGATGGATACACTTTTTCGTATACCGCTCGGGCATCTTCTATAGTCCATAGTTTTAAACGTAAATTTGGATCAAAAGATATTGGAATATTTTTCGCCTGTGCTAAAGCAATTAATTTCAATGCAACTTCAATGTTATGTTCACATACTGCTAAATACACGCCGCTAATATGTAATAGGTCCACATCATCCAGTACTGACTCATCTATACGATCTTCTGTCAGCTCAAGTAAAGGTGATGGGTTGCGGTAGTAAAACGATTTACCTGCACCGTCTTCCCGAATCTCCTTAAAGTAGATAGACGTTGGAATATGTGGTGTTCGTAAGACATGTGATACATCAATCCCTTCACCACGCGCAAAGTTATAAATTAATTTGCCAAATTCATCGTCTCCAATACAACTAATCCATTTTGCTTCCATATCTAAACGCGTAACACCTATCGCAAAATTTAATTCTGCACCACCCACAGCTCGCTCAAAGGAAGGAACGAAACGTAGAGGACCTGTCTTAGATGGATTAAAAACGACCATTGCATCCCCAATCGTTGCAATTCGTTTATTTCTCAATATGTTCATCCCCTTCACAAGTAAAACGTTTTAGTAAAACGTTTTACTAATACTAACACGATTTTTTTTACGTTGCAACAATAATCCGATTATTTAGATTGTTAGGGTCACATGACCATTATTGTCTTACATGCATAAAAAAACCTCGTAAAAGACAGAAAATAATCTATCCTTTTACGAGGAGAATCTATTTTATTGATAAAATGGCTTTACCTTGTAGCCGTTTTTCTCTAAATGATAGCGAATATTTTTATCGATTAGGAAGTGACCTGAACCAACAACAACAAAGTACTTACCTTCTTTTTCTTCCAGTACATTCATGATTTTCTTGGCCATTTGTTCATCACGTAGACCAAATAGCATTTCATTAAATTCAGATGATGTACCTTCCATTGCTTGGAAGCTTTTTGCAAACTCTTCAACATTTCCTTGCTTCCAGCTTGTAAACCACTCTTGAAGTACTTCAGATTGATTTTCTTCCGCTGGATGAATGATACTATCCAGTACAGCGACTAATGACTGCTCCTGTGCCTCTGGTGATAATC
This sequence comes from Lysinibacillus sp. JK80, assembly GCF_027557635.1. NCBI lineage: Bacteria > Bacillati > Bacillota > Bacilli > Caryophanales > Bacillaceae > Lysinibacillus > Lysinibacillus sp. JK80. Next base: position 4,383,435 of record NZ_CP058997.1, read on the forward strand.
CTTCAAACATATCAACCTGTGCTCTTGTACCTTCTAATTCAATTACTGGCTTTTGCTGCAACTGTGCATTTAATAAAAAGTAGACATCGATACCGTGCATAGCCATCTCTTGAGGTGTCATACCAAAGGAATCGTCCATAGCTAGCATCGATAATGCACTCGAAAGCATCCACGGCTTTTGAACTGTAAGCTGGTCCATTGGCAGACCATAAAGCTTTGCCACTTGTTCAAGCTTCGCATATGTTTCTGGTGCAACAGCATCTTTCAATGTTGAGCCATCTGTATACATTGCTTTCTCTGAATAGTATTCAAGTGCTTCCGTATCCAAGATATTCGCCTCTACTAGCAGTGCATCAGATTCATCAAATGCCGTTACTAATTTTTTATCGAATGGATATAAGTCTGGTGTTCCTAAATGAATAGAGCCTAATAAGTAGATAAGCGTATCCTCGTCCTCTACTACCCAGGCCACCCCTTTAGAGCCTTGCTCTGCAAGTGCATATGTACTCTGAATGAAACGAACAGCTAGCAAAACAGCCTGTTGAGTGGTTGCCTTTTTCTCTAACTGAAGTCCATTGGGAGAGCCTTGTAATATATTTTGCTCTTTCATAAATTGAACAGCATCTGTACCAACAGGTAAATCATACCGTGCTACAATATTATACAAGCGATTGACAATATCACCACGTGTATTATCGTTTTTCACACTTACTGGTTTGTATTGTTTATTTTCAGCTAAGCCTAGAGAGGCAACCTTCTTTTCTGTTAAAGCTAGTAGTTCATTTACTTTGTCCACTGGAATTTCCTGAAGAAAACCATCGAAGTACCATTCAGTTGAGTAAATCCCGTATTTTTCGCCCTCATTTAATGTTTCTATTGCCCATTCGCTTATCGACGGTACTAGGGGTGTTGTTTGCTCTTCAGCATGAATCACAGGGACAACTGTCGTCAGCATTAATGAGGCACCAAGCAACGCTGCACTCGTTCGTTTCATCATCTTTTTCATCAAATTCTTTTCTCTCCCTTTTCCTATTTTATGTATAAGTATCGTATGAAATTATACCATATACTATCCAACTATTTTATAAGTAAAAGTGTAAATATTGACAAATATGTATTGACATTTCTCTATTTTGAAATAGTTATGAAGAGGTCAAATTTAATAAGACGATGACAAATTATTATGTCATCGTCTTTTTCGTTTATTAGTAGAGAAGGTTTATTGAATAAATTTAGGATCTAATATACCTAAACCACTGCCTTCAAGTTCAAACTTCACTTTTGAAACTCCATCTAAATTAACATGAACCTTTACCTTATCTTTGATTGCTCCACTATCATAAACTAATTTCCCATCTGCGTAAATTTTCATGAAACCTATTCCGAAGGAATTAGCTGCTAATTTTTTAATTGGTGCCAAATAGGTTTCGAATCCCTTGTAATTTCCATTGGCTAAGTATTCCACTGTATGGTCTTGAACTGCGCCTCCCCCATGATAACCACCAAGCTGATAGGATCGCTCAAATTTTTCACCTGTACTAATAATGACAGAGCTTGGATTGTGGAAGAAGTGGTCTTCATCACTTCCAATAGGTTTTACATCTTTTAAAGCGATGAATTTTGGAACATCACCAATATAAACGGATTTTGTTTTCCCATCCCATGTTACTTTTTCACCTAAAGATTCAGCAATAAATCGCATTGGGACATATATCGTGCCTTGATAATTAAATCCAGATTGACCTTCTGGCGGTACTTTCTCAACCTTATCTACATAATAATTAATTGGATCCTGAAACACGCTAATCTTTTTCATGTCACTTGCTGCTTCCGTTGTTGAAAAATAGGTAAAAGTCAAACCTCCTACTATAAAAAACCCTAAGTAACTAGTTATTATAAATAGCTTTTTCATAAAATCACTCCTTAAAATAAACATAGATATATGTAATTATACCAGAAATTTCATACAGCCTTTAAAGATTTTTATATCAGGATATTTTTTAAATTTATTTGTGAGCAATTATACGATTAATGGCAAAAACTCAATCCAATTAATGGATCGAGTTTTACTTTTTAATTATCGAATAACTTTCTTCTTAAAAATAGACGGTAGAACCTCTAACAACCGTTCACGTGTAATGGGATCACAATGATTCCATATAAAATCTATGAAATGAGTCTTACCAGGAGCTAGCTCGATTAACGTGGCGATTTGTGGGCAGTGAGTAATCGTTAGTAATTCTTTGGGGGAAGCCAAAATAAAATTACGCTCTCCAGCATAGTGATTTATTTGATGCTGCTGAATTTCTATCCATGCTTGCCCTTGCTCGATTAGCTGCATTACCTGAGGAGTAGGACGAAAGCCAAGAGATTCATACAAGCTTGCAGCCAATCCAGTCTGACACATAACATAATATTTAGTATCTAACTTGAGATAAACAGTAGCCGTCTCCCCAGCAACATAAACCTCTGCTAATTGCCTACGTACCAATCTTACTTTGTTCTCATATGTAGAAATCCACTTCTCTGCCGCTTTACTCCGTTCAAATAGTTTAGCGATATATCGTAACCGCTCAAATAGACTAAACTTGCTATTCAGTATAATAGTAGGAGCAATCGCATCTAGTTTCTGCAAATCATGTTCAGGATGAAAATAGCTAAGCAATAATAACTCTGGCTGCAGCTGTGCGATTTTATCCGGATCTACCCAATGCCCAATACTATGAATGTTCCTTAATTTATTGTGATAAACCACGTTATCTTTCATGATCGAGATGGCCGCCCCTATAGGAGGTATGCCTAGAACAAGTAATTCCCCAAGTGTAAATTTGCCATCAGTCACAATACGTGTTGCATCTTTAGGAACATGAATCTTTCTACCAAATGAATCGATAACTGTTCTTTCTGGAGTATGAAGTTGAATGTTTGCATATTCACGTGGGGTGTTTCCGGTTAATTTATGAAAGCATCGACTAAAATAATATTCATCCTTAAACCCAATTTGTCGAGCTATTTTTCTCAATGGCTCAGTTGAATTACTTAGAATTTTTTTTGCCTGGTTTATACGTACATGAGTCAAATAATCCGTCGGCTTTTTACCGGTCAATATTTTAAACTTTTGACTATATTGCCATCTTACCATTCCAGCCATGTTAGCTAATTGTTCAACTGTCAAGTCCTCATCATAGTGCTGTTCTATGTACTGTACAGTTTGTTGAACCAATTTTGTCTTTTCTTCGTGCTGTAACTGGTTAGCTTGTTCATCTAACTGAACCATCATAGCTAGTATTTGCTGAAGTCTACCTTGCAACATGGCCATTTCTAATGTGGATAGAGAGGAACAAAATTGATTATTGTTCGATGCTTCATTTCCTAATACCTGCTTGACTTGAGAAAACAACAGATGATAGGGATAACCATGAAGCAGGGGTGGATGAGCAATTCGGTTCAAAGTCATTCCTTCTACTTCAAAGGTTTCAAAGGTAAAGCGAGCAAGCTGTGCCTCTTTGTTACTTGACTCTACCGTGTAGCTTTGTATAGGCAAAATGAGCGTACAGCTTCCTTGTCGTAGATCGATTGCCATTTTGTCTACATACAGTCGTATGGCAGGACTGAGTGCTATCAATAATGTGCATAAATTTGTTTCATGATTATTTATTCCCTCATTATGGCTAGTAGCTGACATTAATCGATCAACTTGAAATCGATCATAGTGTTGTAGTCTAATATATAAGGATGTCAGATTCATAAGCAACTCTCCAAACATTGAAAATGATTCTCATTATCGTCATTGTAACATATAATGACCCACTATCAACGATTGTTCGAGTATGTGCTATTTAGAATACTAGCGGTTTAAAAATTGATTGGACGGATACAATTTTTACTGTTTGCGCATCCACTCTGGTAGCTTTTGGAACAATTGCTTCAAAGCTAATAAATTATCTGTATTCCATTCATTAGGAACAACATAAACTTTTCCCTTTTTGACAGCAGGCAAAGTTCCCCATATCGGGCTTTGTAGCAGCCGATCAGCTTCTGCTTCACTTTCACTATCCTCTTGTACAATTACAAACAAATGATCACCAGCAAACTCAGGAAGCACCTCTTCGGAAACCTCTAGGAAAGATACCCCTTCTACATCAAGAATATTCTTTTGTACTGCTGGTGGGACAGCAAAGCCATTTTTCCCATAAATAATAGCACCTAGGCTACGATCACCCATAACATAAAGCGTCTTTCCTAGCTGATAGAAAACTGTTGCGGTTTCCCCTTCTGTTAATTGAAACTTGTCAAACATTTCTTTAGACTCTGTTTCAAACTTAGCAAGCAATTGAGCTACTTCTTCCTGCTTATCTAGGATATCCCCCATCTCTTTTACTCGTTCTGTATAAGGAAGAGCAGGATTAAAGGGAATCGTAGTAGCGATTTTTGACAATTCTTCATTAAGATTTGGATCCGCCTTGTAATAGCCATTAATAATCAAATCAGGTTTTAAAGTCAAAATCGTCTCTAAGTCAGCAGGATTACCAATATCAACTATCCCTTCAAGTTTGCCTTCATAGTAACTAGGAGAATCTTTAGGAAGATTATTACCAACAACGGGAATATCCATCGCCAAGAAATCACCAATTGTCTGACCAATATAAACGACTCGTTTTGGATTTGCAGGTATTTCAACCTGTTCACCTGTAATCGTTGTATATTGAACAGTTGACTCACTTTCCTCTGCTGCTTTCACATCAGATTGAGTTATTTTCTCGTTTTCCTTTTTCTGCGCATCAGATGTGTTGCCATTAGAACTACATGCCGCTAATATCATTAGCAACAGGAGGAAACTCCCCCATAGTATAATTCTCTTTCCTATATATTGCTTCATATTTGTTGCCCCTTTCAGATTTACCTTTAATTGAAAATGATTATCATTTACAGAGTTATTATAGATTTTATGAAAGGGCGAAACAATGAAAAAAACGCAATAATTTATTTGGATAAATGTCAATAATCAGGATTATGAATGCCTTTTGGTTTTTTTAGTGAAGAATTATTCATTTTAGGGTTTATTCTACTTCGACTATATGATCAATTTAGAATCTCAAGAGAGAAAATGGTGAAATGTAAGCATAAGTATTAGCTCCCTATAGAAAAAAAAGAAACCATTTCAGTGGTTTCTTTTCATATTAACAAGCTGTTGATTACTATTCTATTTGATTTCTTCAGCGAGCTCTAAAATAATTCCTTCTGGCCCACGAACGTAGCATAGTTTATAGGCGTTTTCATAACTATAAATGTCACTAATAAGTTCTGCGCCCTTCTTTGTTAATTTGTTAACGAGGGCTTCAATATCTTCAACATTGAAGGCAATATGCTGGATACCCAAAGTATTTGCTAAAGGATGCTGGATACCTATTTCATTTGATGGCGCGTTAAATTTTACTAGTTCAATATTCGTCTCACCGTCTGGCGTTCGCAGCATTACTATTTCTATATTTGCGTCACTATCTGACGTTCGCAATTTTGCAACGTCCTCTTTTATATCTTGAAGCCCTATTACCCGCTCCATCCTCTTCACCCATTCACCCTCCACTTTTCCTTCCCCTAACACCTCAAGGCCAAAGTCAAGAAAAAATGCTTTCGCTGCAGGAAGATCATTGACGATTATCCCCACATGGTCAATCTTACGGATTTTCATATTTCAAACCACCTTTCTCCTATTTGAATAATTTCTTTTTAATTGCAGAATCCTAAGTCTTAATTATTTTTATCGTATATGATGATTGTCCTTTTTACGAATAAAAACGCTTTAAAACCCCTATCTGAAACATCCTTCTAAACAATTTTTAATTTATGGCGGGTACTCGAATAAGAATAGAAAAAAAGAAGCCCATTAAAATAGGCTTCTCTTACACTTATAAATAAAGAATTTTTACTAGGTAATCTTTTTCACCCCATGAACCGTAGCTTTTAAAGGGGGAAAATCCCCAACACTACACAGACAATAATCATGACAATTGTAGAACCGAATGCCCACTTTAAGAAGATACGTTGTAGTGTTCCGAAATCCTCTCCAACCATTCCTACTAATAAATACGTAGAGGGAACAAGCGGACTTAGAAGGTGTACTGGCATGCCTAAAAGAGAAGCTCTACCGATTAGGGCTGGATCAATGCCATATACTGCTCCTGCCTTTGCAAGTAACGGCAGTACTCCATAGTAAAAGGCATCATTAGACATAAAAAATGTAAAAGGTGCGCTGAGAATGGCTGTAACAACAGCAAAATGAGAACCCATTGCATCTGGAATATAATGAATCACTGAGTTTGCCATTGCATCTACCATTGATGTACCTGAAAGAATGCCTGTAAATATCCCAGCTGCAAAAACCATAGAAACAACAGATAATGCATTGTCAGCATAATTCGCAACACGTTCCTTCTGATCTTTCAATTTTGGATAGTTTACAGTAATCGCAATCGCAAAACCAAGCATGAATAATGCAACAGGTGGTAATAACTCCATAATTAACGCTACTAAAAGAACAATTGTCAAAGTATAGTTAAAGATAATTAGTTTTGGACGTTTCAAATAGTCATCTTCGACTGTAGCAGCAGACTGAGCTGCCGCTTCATAATCATATTCTATAATACCAATCCGCTTTCTTTCCTGTCTTCCGAACGTAAATGCCATGAACAGAACAAAGATAGCCCCGCCAATCATCGCTGGAATCACTGGTGTAAAAACCTCAGACATTTCCAGATTCAAGGCTGTCATAACCCTTGCTGTTGGTCCTCCCCAAGGTAGAAGGTTCATCACACCCGAAGCTGAAACGGCAATACCAGCTAATACAATTGGTCGCATGCCAATTCTTTTATAAAGCGGTAGAAAGGCAGAAATAGTAATCATGTATGTTGTCGTACCATCACCATCTAAAGAAATAAAAAGGGCTAATACGGCTGTTCCGATAGCAATTTTTACAGGATCCCCTTTTACTAGCCTAAGAATCGTTTTAATGATTGGATCAAATACGCCAGCATCGATCAAAATACCAAAGAAAAGAATTGCAAATAAAATCATAATCCCTGTTGGAGCGACACTTTTAATCCCATCCAACATCATAGGTCCCATTTCACTTCCGAATCCACCAATAACTGCGAACGTAATTGGCACTACAATTAATGCAATCATTGCTGTAAGACGGCCCGTCATAATCAAAATCATAAATACTATTATCATTAAAAAACCTAAAATTGCTAGCATAATACTCCCCCCAAATGCTTCGTGAAGTTATTTATTAATTCGTTAAATAACTAATTTTCCGAATATTACACCTTATAATAAATTAACATCGACCAAATGTAATCGTTTACAAATTAATGTTTATTAATTTCTTTATAGCTATTTTGTACATTTTGTTCACGAAAAGCATTGTATGCCTGTCTATTTTTGATAAACAAAAAAAGAGGCTAACCTTGGACTATGTATTCTCTCCACCATCGTATAAGACGATAGAAAGGAAAACACATAGATCTCAATAGTCAACCTAATAAAGCAAATATATTACTATGCCTAATAAGAGTAAATTTACTCAGTAAATCTCCAATAATTTCTCATATTTCTTATTTTCATCATCAAGAAATCTAGATGTATCTCTACTGTTCATATAAAAATCTTCCCACATATATATCTGTAAAGTTTGTTTCCATTCTTTGGTTTTGACCATTTTTGCAAATGTCGTCTCCCAAAATTCGATTTCCTTTTTTGACATATTAGGTGGTCCCATAATACCTCGCCAGTGTTTAAAAACTACATTTATTCCCTCTTCCTTCCATGTAGGAATTTCTGGGAGCTCCTTTAAACGTTTCTCCGAGGAAATGACAAGCAATTGTACCTGATTCAAATCATAATATTTTTTAGCCTCGGATAATGCCATCGTTGCCACATCTATTTGCTTTTTTAATAATGCATCAACAACTTCATCACTATTCTCATAAACTAAAAAATCTAGTTTTTCAGGATGCACTCCTGCCTGTTTACTCGCTAATACAAAAGAAATTTGATCATCATTGCCTAATCTCGGGGAAACTCCTATTTTATACGCTTGAGGTGTTTCTTTGAGCTCTTCCATTAAACCTTTTGCACTTTTTATTTCTGAATCCTTGGAGACAATTACGACATTCCATTCTGTAGCCAAAGTGGCAATGGGTGTAAAATCTTTGTAAGTTAGCTTACTTTGCCCCAACAAATGATTGGTTATGAGTAGGCTTGAATTCATTGCTAGCACATGTTTTTTTTGTTGTTTAGTATATTTCCATCCTAGCTCTCCACCAGCACCTATTTTATTCAGTACATGAATATCCTCATCAATCAAATTGTTACTCAGTAAAATATCCTGTATGGCTCTTGCTGTTTTGTCCCAACCTCCACCAATAGAGCTTGGGGCAATGAATGTTACTGTATCTGTTATTGCTTCATGCCCCTCATCTTGTGAACAACCAAAGCAAAGCATGACAACAAGCACGAAAATAAACATTATTTTTTTTCTCATTGTTCATCCCTTGTCCTTATTTTTAAGTTAACCTTGTTGTTATTCTTTATAGTAATATTTCCTCTCAGGCCTTCCAACAACTCCATATTCATGTTTTGCCGTACAGACATCAATTGAAACAAGAAACTCTAAATACCTTCTAGCAGTTGTTCGAGATGCACCGATTTGTTCACCCATCTCCTCGATGGAAATACCACCTTTTAGTTCCTTCATTACCTCTTTCACTTTTTCTAAAGTATGACGATCAACACCTGAAGGTAAGTCTTTTTGAGATGAGGACAATTGATTGGCAACACCAAAGTATTGATCAATCAATGTTTGGTCGACCTCATCACGATGACTTAGAAGTTTTTTCTTTTTTTTATATTCTTCCACCGCTTCAACAAATTTCTCCATTGTCACAGGCTTCAACAAATAGTTACTCACACCATATCTAACTGCCGTCTCCAACATCGTTTTTTCTGTTGCAGCAGTCACTATAATAATATCGATTGTTGGATAATGATCGCGAATTTTTGCTAACAAATTTGTTCCAAGATCATCGGGCATATAGATATCCAAAAAAAGCAAGTCAACTTCATATTTCTCTAGTATGTCCATCGTTTCCTTTGCATTCAATGCCTTCTGAACAACCTTTACATCTGGTACTTTATGCAAAAACTGTTCTTGCACTTGTGCAATACGAAAATCATCTTCCGCAATGACAACCTTAATCATTTTTCCCCTCTCCTTCTTTTATCTCCCTGTGCTGACATTTAGAAACCCGACTTAAAGGGAAGTACCTCCAACATCAGTAGTACTATAGATTATTTCATTGAGTAAGCTTCATTATTTCGGTAGAAATACCGTGAAAATGGCCCCACCGTGTTTGTCATTTTTTACTTCTACTGTTCCACCTAAAGATTCTACAATTTGTTTAACATTAAATAAACCGTACCCCCTATTTTTTCCTTTAGATGAACTACGTAAATCAAATATAAAATCTAACATATCTTCAGCAATTCCCTTTCCGTTATCTGCTACTTCTATAATGATATCACTCCCAATTCCTGTAATTGAGAAAGACACCCTTCTCTCTTTTCGATCGGCTACGGCATCAAATGCATTATCAATAAGATTTCCAATGATTGTGATGATATCCGTGATTTCAATGTGACTTGGTAAGACATCTACATAACTATCAGGATCAATTTCAAAGGCAATCTTCTTTTCCGATGCATTACCCAGTTTCCCTAATAATATAGCTTGAACATTTATATCTTGAATTTGATTAAATAGGATTCGGTTTTGGTGTTGGTGATTGGCTGACTCCTTTTGTATAAATTCAAACGCATCCTGATATCTCTCTAATTGGATTAATCCTGATAATAAGTAAAGTTTATTTGAGTACTCATGCGTTTGCGCACGAAGTCCCTCAGAATATGCGCGAACCTCTGTGATCGTATCAATAAGCTTTTTAAGCTCCGTTTTATCACGAAAACTAGAAACCACACCCATAATCTTTTCATTTTCGATAATGGGAATAAAATTAAAAATAAATACTTTATCATTAATTAATATCTCTACATTATGAATGGGCTTACCTTTCTGTAATACATGATCGATATTAATTGCTGGTAAGACAAATTGAATATGTTCACCAATAGAGGATTCATCCTTGAGGTTTAACATTGAACTAGCAGAATTGTTGATTAAGGTTAAGAAACCCTTTTGATCGATTGCAATGATTCCTTCCTTTACTGATAACAGAATGGCACTTCTTTCTCTATATAGTGAGGAGATTTCATGCGGTTCCAATCCCATAGTATCTTTTCTAATACTTTTGGTTAAAAAAATACCACCAATGATTCCTAAAATTAAAACAATCAGAGAAGCAATGAGAATGGACTTAATTCGTTTATAAATATTTTGAAAGATTTCTTTTTCGGCGTATTCAACCGCTACGGTCCCAATTACACGAGTATATTCTCCATTGTCTGCTATGATAGGAACCTTTCCTATTAAAACAGAACCACTCTCTCGTTCCAATTCAAAATTATTAGAACCACCAAATATTAACCCATAATTATTTGTATGATCAAAACTCTTCTGACCAACCTGACTTGGGCTTCTGTGTGAGTAAATAACCTTCTCCCGATCTTCAATAATAATATTTTCTGCATTTACCTGATCTATTACTTGCTCAGCAATTGGACGAAAACGTAGCTCTAAATCACTTTTCCCAATGGATTCTTTAATTTCTGGCATAAGAGAGATTGTCATAGCCGTTTGCAATGCCAATTGTTTAACTTGAGTCCTTGCATCGACATATTGTAAATAAGCAAATATACTGGCGAGCAGAAAAACAATAAAAAGAATTAACGTGCTAATCAGTCCCAATATTTTTGTTTGTAATGGTATCTTTTTTTTGTTCAATATACTTAACCTTCACCCTTTTCAACTAGTATAATTCATATAACTTTCATCCTTCTTTTATTTAAATCCCTTTGTTGCCATATTTAAGAGAATATAACTTAGCTCATGGTAATTTGACTGTTATGATTGTTTCAACTAGAAAAATCATAAGAACTTACTAAATATGAGAGGAAAACCTAGTTTGAATCCAGCTTAATTTCTAGATTATACTATATTTCAAAGGAATTTTAGAATGCATAAAATTCTTCCACCAAAATCGGTGGAAGGTTTATGTAAATCAATAATAAAATCTTATACACACATCAGGAAAGTCCTGTTGTTAATCCATGCTTATACGCTAAGTCTCCATTTTGTAATTCTTGGTCAAAATAAACTTGTGATTTGATATTGGATTTCGGCGTTAGGTCCCTTAACTATACATCTTCTTCAGGATGAAAATAGAATAAACATGAATTTATTACTATCATTAAAATAAAGATGCTCCTCTTATTACAGAAATGCGCCAATGTCTGATATCTCCCTTGAAACTTCCCCTAATTTTTATTTTTTCCCTCCTTATAGTTTGAAAGAGTTCAAAAAAGGTTATAAAACACTATAACAAAATATTTAAAATACAAAATAGGAGATGGATAGTATGAGTTTCATTTGGTTTTTAATAATTGGCGGGCTTATCGGTTGGCTTGCAGGTATAATTTTGGGTAAAGATATCCCAGGTGGAATTATTGGTAATATTATTGCAGGTATTATCGGAGCATGGATTGGTGGTATGCTTCTTGGAAGTTGGGGTCCTAAAATTTCCGATTTCTATATCTTCCCTGCCCTCATTGGAGCAATTATACTAGTTTTCATTTTGAGTTTAATTCTGAAATCATTGCGTAGTGCTTCGTAAGCTAAATAGATCTCTTAATCTATTACTATACGATTAAGTGAATCAGATGTAACCAATAATAAATGGTGACTGTGCTTATAACAAAAAAGCGGCCTTCCACATCATATCTGTGGAGGACCGCTTTTACTTTGTTTTTAATTAACTTAACAATCCTCCGCTCCGTGAATTCAAGAAGAACAGAACAGCCTATACAACAATAGCGCCTGATTGAGGAGGACTATGCCATACAAAGCTTGATAATTAATGTTCTATAGATGTGATCCTCCACTTGCATCGAGCAATTGACCAGTTACCCAACGGCTGTCTGATGAAGCAAGAAAGGCGGCAATATCTGCCACATCCCCGGGCTCTCCCCATCTGTTGAAAATTGAAAGACCAGCCGCATATTTTTGTCCATCAAGGTTTTTCAAAGTCTTAGCATTCATTTCTGTATTAATAATCCCAGGCTGGATGGCGTTTACCGTAATATTCCGGCTCCCTAGTTGTTTGGCTAGAAGACGCGTAAACGTGTCGATTGCACCTTTGGACATACTGTACGTGAAGACACTTGGTGAAGCTGCACGTGTCACAAAAGATGAAATATTAATAATACGCCCCCCATCTTTTAAACGTGGTAAAGCTTGCTGAGTAACAAAAAGTGGTGCTTTAACATTTATCTTCATTACCTCGTCAAATGATACCTCTGTCGTCTCTTCTAAACTGATAATTTGACCAATTCCAGCATTGTTGACAAGAATATCGAATCCGCAACCGCCCATATATTCCCGAATAGTATCATCCAAAGTAGTAAATAAATCTTGAATACCATCTAGTGTACTAAGGTCAGCACCAATCGCCAAAGCATTTCCTCCGCTTTGTTCGATCTGGTGAACAACTGCTTCTGCCTCAGTACGTCTTTTCCCATAATGAACGACGACAAAGGCTCCCTCTTGTGCCAGACGCAATGCAATACTGCGGCCAATTCCTCGACTTGATCCTGTAACTAAAGCGATTTTGCCTGTTAACTTACCCATGCTTCCATCTCCTTGTTCAAACATAGTTAGATTACATAGAGAATTATATCAAGGGACATTATTTGAAATGTTGCTCTCCTATTCGGTTTCAAGGAGTGTTTCGTTATGGATAAAAACACCCCTTTAGAATAATAGTATCCAAAGGGGTAAAATGGTGTAATTTATTTACAAACGGTATGACTTTATTTAAAGTCACCAACACTGTCTACACTCAACTTAGTCGTGATGTATATTAGCTACAAGCACAGTTTCTTACGCAACCTAAATTTATAAAAACGCAACTTAATCATGATGTAATTTTAGAAATGAAATTATTTTAACCACAACTTAAACGTGATGTAGCATTTGTTCATTAAAGGCGTTTTTTCGATTATCTATTCTAAGTCGTTCTCTATTTACTTTTATTATATAAATATTCATTAAACAATTTATGTTTTTCTATGTATTCGTTTGTTTTCAAGAGATATTGCAGTTCTGCTTTTATATTTGTCTTATCAAGTGTCATATAAATCCATGAGCTTACTTTAGGTGTTTCCAACACTATACCTTTACTAACAAGTGATTTTAAATATAACAGTACTTGTTTATCTCTTTTAATCCAATTAATAGGGGTCCTCGAAAATACTGATAAGTCCTCTGGTTTAAACCATTTCTCTCGTTCATTTTCTTTAAGCAACTCTTCAATTTCAATTGAATTGATATGTAATTTACTTGAAGCTTCTTCTATGCTAAAACCCTTATTATAAATTAATGATAATACATTGATTTTCCATTCTTCTGTTTTATAAAATCTTGTTACAATCAAGCGCCAATCCTTTATTCTGAAAATCTTTTCATATTCAAAATAACATTGATCACATTTGAAATATATTATTAACCTTCTTTTTTGATTATCAAAATATATTTCGGCATCTTGTATATTACATTGATTGAAGCTTTTACAGAAATAATTCAAACATGGAAAAGGCCCAATTTCTCCTGTTGGAAGAGTTAAATTACATTTCATAAAATCTGATAAAGAGTTAAAAAAGAAATTAATAAAGATTATTGTCTCAATATAGGTGAAATGTATATTACATATTAAAGGGTTATCTACAATACGTTCATATATTCGTTCATTAAATCCCGAAAGTTTCATTAATTCATTCCCATAGTAATTCTCTATATCTATTCTAAGTTTTATTACATCAACATGTCCTGTAGATTTTACATATCCATTAGCAATTAAAAACAAATAGAACTTACCGTATCTAAATTTAAAATGCAAATTCAAATTTTCCATATTTAAATTCAAACTTTGTTTTGTAAATATTTGTGCATAAAACATGGTTTTATTCGAGAACTTCTCTAATACTTCAGAGCTTAAATCTCTAATTTTTAATGTTTTCAAAGAAGTCTTACTATAATTCCAGTTTTCTAAAATAACATCATGTTCTAAACAAATAAAACTTGTGGGTAATTGATGGGACAACCGCCAATATGATTCACCCAGAGTTTTTATGTCATCCCGAACACAGTTAGGACAAAACTTTAAATTAAATGAGTTCATCAATATTTGGTGTTTTACATTTAATTTTTTATCTTTTAAGCCATAAATCATATATTGTAGTAAGTATTTATATTGAATAGGAGGGAGAAAATTACAATAATAAATAAAAGAGTATGGTATTTTAAATAATACTCCTCATCACGTGTATCAAAAGGTCCTAACATTTCAATAAAACTTTGAATATTATTTGGTAGCAAAGGATTTATCTTAGGTGAACCTAGTTCAGTTAATGTAGTTTTTTCATTCTTATTTAGACTTCTTTCATGGTATCTAGCAAACAAACTAAAGAGCAACTCATCTTCTTGAATATTTGGAATGAATGAGTTCACGTAATCACCTCATAAACATTTTATTCTCCACATCTTAAGCCGTTCTCTATACTGTTCATTTGATTCAGTTACTGATTCAATTAGCTCTTTTGTTAAAGGCATTTTCTCTAGCTGCTTTTCGATTAAAGCTAATTTCTCAATCGCAATCCCTATATGTCTTTTTGTTAAACGTACGGGCTTTGTATCAATATCTATAGTTAATAAATACCCCTTAACCATCTCCTGAATTTCCAAATCCCTTTCATGCCAATTTACTCTTGATACTATTTTTGTACTTTTTATAGACGCTGGTGAATTATAATATAGCCACGCTTTATCATGTCTATATAGCCATGAATAAATGTTAGGAATCAATTTTCTTATTTGGGTTTTTGAATATGTTGGATTTTCTTTTTGAGTACGTAACCAACTGCAGCGATAGTCTAATATATTTGTCGAATTTTTAACTGCTACAACTTTATTTTTATTTTTTTTATAATACTTAATTGCTGTTCCAACGTCTACTTTCAATAATTTAGCTGCTTTTCTAAAACTTAAATGTTCGTTATCAATATATTGGAACAATTTACTTTCCCATACACTTCCAAAATTTCTAACAAACCTATATTCATACATACCTTCTTGAGAAGTATCTGGACCTAAACGGGTATATTTAAATTCACAGTTACAATTGAATATTCCAATGGGTCTCCCTGTATCGGTACATCTCTTTATACTTAGATTATCCACTACAAAATCTTTATAATGTTCTGCAGCAGGGTTTAAACATGGGAAAGGCCCTTTTCCAAATGGACTTTCAAAATAATCCGTTTCAATAGTATTAATTTCTATCTCCAAGAAATTCATTAATAATAAATGCCTTACAGGATGGAAAGATATTCGATGTTTACGTGTAATGGTTTTTAACCAACACGACTCTTGATCTAATATTGGAACTGATTGAAAATAACCCAAAATATTCATACCATAAAATTTTATAAATTCATTATATAAATCGGTTTGGCGTACATGTCCTCCCGCTGTAATTAATCCTTTTTTTCTTAGCTTGTCTTTATACAGAGACACTAAATTTAAGGACTTAACATGTATATCTTTCATCAACAGCCTTTTACTATTATTGGCTATATCAATTAAATGATTGGTCTCTGCAAAAGTTACATTATTTTGAATACATTTGGTATTAATAGAGGCGAAGCAATTATTTTTATTAGGTGTTACTAACTGTGAATTTTTATTTCTATATAGTACAGAACTAAAATGGAGAGACTCATTATGCTGTAAGCAAATAAATACACTAGGGAGTTGATGGGATATACGCCAATACGCCTCACCAAACTCTTGGATATCATTCTTAAGGCAAGAAGGGCAGTATTTAAAGTATTTAGTTTCTTTCACTTTACTTTGAATCTGCCCTAGTATCATTTGAATGTTATTCGATTTCTTTAACTTAACTGCTTCAATAATTAATTTTTTATCTGAATTAATAAGAAAGTTTGTAAAATAATAAAATGGAGTATGTTTAAATAATATAGACTCAAAATCGAGATATCCAAAAAAACGTAAATGTCCCATTACTGTTTCCAAATTAGATGGGAAATCAGGTGTTAGTTTAGATCGACTGTCATTAAATAATTTATTTAGTGTATGTCTTAAACTTAACTCAGTACTTCTATTAGAATATCTAGCGAAAAGACTATAAAGCAACTCATCTTCATATGGATATGGAAACCAACCAATCAATATTATCCCGTCCTAAAATAGTTTTTGTCAGAGAAGGGGGCTATGATTAACCCTTTATTAATTAAGGAATCATGCGCTGAATTTCTCTCTTTGCGACCATTATCGACTATTTTAAAGATAATATTCGTTGACCGTTTATTCTTTTTATTTTTCATTTTTTCATTCTCATATTGAACACGTTGGTTAATATTTGTTAATGCTAATTGAACTGCCTCTTGGGAAGAAATTTTTGGATTTTCTTTAATTACTTTTTTCGCTTCTGTCTCTGCATACTTAGCATCAATATCAAGGTTAATTAATGTTAAGATAACCTTTTGTAAAACAGAGATTTCTTTTTCTTCTCTTTTAGCTGCCATTTTTTCTTTTTGTTTAGTTATTAAATCCCTCATATTCACTGATTTTTCTCTTTGTAAAAGAAAATCATCAATGTCAAATGGTGTAATATCATCATATTGCGCTATATCGTCTAAATTTCCTTCTTTTAACGCTTGAAGCATTTTACGCGTCATACTTAAATACTTTTTGCTAATATGGCTAATCATACTAGTGGAGATTTTCTCTATTCCAGTTTCTATAGCATATGATTGTGCTAACAAAAATAACTTTACAGCTATATCTACAATACCTTGACTTTCCTCATAAAGAACGTCTTGCCACTCTTTAGTTAGCTCTACCTTTTCCTTAGTCCATTGATACTTCCACATACTACTTAAAAGTACTTCCCAATTATCATCCTTCTTCATTTGTTCCCAGATTAGCTCTCCATGACCTCCAGCTCTCCTTGCTTGGCGGAAATTCACTTGAAGTAATTGCTTTGCCTTTGTAGTACCAATAATTACAATTGGAATACCAATTTCATTAACTAAAGTGACCAAAAAATTCATCATGCTATTCGAAACTTCTGATTTTGCTGTAAGCATATGCTGAATCTCATCTATTACAAATACACCCAAACAATGCGCTCTCGCTAATTGACCAATGTGTATTATTAAATAACTAAGCGATTCTCTTTTAAGTCCTTGTTTAAAGTAATTTGTCCCCAATATACCGTCCATTTTTGTAATAAAATCTAAACATAAGGTTTTAGGTGATCCGTCATTAGGGCAGTTTAGTTTAAGCCAGGGGACTTGCATAATATTTAATGGATATTTATGAATAATTACTTTTGGATATAACGATAGAACTCTTTCAATAGCTGATGATTTACCCATACCAGAAAATCCAATAATTGATAAACTAGAAGCTGTTTTTCTGATATCAGGAGGAAGCCCTAATGGCTCTTTATTTTCCAATCTTCGATGTAACTCGATTAACGTTTCAGCATGAGTTTTATTTCTTGGGTTTCTATATACATAACCATCTCTCAATAATCTTGAGAATCGTATTTCTAGCTCTAACGTTTTCTCTAATGGTTGATAAAAACGAGTTAATCTTGTAAGTGAATGGTATCGATAATGAGCAGAAAGTTGAATTTCATTTTCATCATATTCAGGTAAATATCCTAATTGAACAAAAGCTTCTTCAATTGATCGAATAGGGGGAAGAGCTTCAATTAATGGATTATCACGATAATCTGCTATAACCTGATCATTATATACCGCACTTATGGCATATTCTCCATTATTTAATTGAATTAAATTTTCCATCTTTTATTTCCCTTTATTTTCAAATAATTTTTTTATAGAAAATCTAGTTGTTTCTTCTGTATCAGATTCAATTTTTGCTAATGTATTAGGAATTACATTTTGATTCTTATCTTCTAATTTAAATGCCACTTCTTCAAGCATTTGATTACGTTCATTACGCTTATTTTCCTTTATATTTTTTGTTCTTTCAGATTTACTTATGGTTTTATCCATTTTCTCTTCTTTCTTCTTGTCGGCCTGTCTAACAATTGATTCAATGTTTGAGTAAAAATTCAATTCATTTTCTAATTGAGTGTGTTCAAATTCTTTTTGGCCATCTTTTTCATATTCTAATAATTGATTTATTTCTTCTATTGTCTTGTCTTTATATCTCACCTGATGTTCTATAAGTGTACAGGATATATATAGATCTCCATCATTGGAATGTAAATAAATTACGTTCATATTTCTTGGGTCATAGGAAAAATTCACTTTCCAACTTCCATCTCTTCTGGCTTTTGAAAACCATTGTTCATCTATGGCTTTCCGAGTAGTATAAAACATCTTTTTATACCTAATTCCTTTTTCCGTTACAGTTGCTTGATCTCTTGGCAATAAATAAAATTTGACCTTATTTATATCGTGTTTATGAAGTTTTCCTGCTGCATTCTTAACTCCCCATTCCCATAATTTGATAGGTATTGGTTCTACATTATCCCTTATATGTTCTTCACTTCTAACATAATCATTCATATAAAAATTGCTGTTATAGTAGAGTACGAAATTTATCAATATTTTCGTGTATTCCTCAATATTAAGACTCGCCTCTAATCTATAATCCTTTGTTCCTCTCTCACCATGGTCCTTTTGAACATACCCGGGAAGAAAGGGTCTTATTTTTTCTTGAGAAGAATCAAATAATTTTTCGACTATTCCTTTCCAATCTGGGCGATAGGGTGGTGTATTACTAATTCTCGGTCCTAATCCTTCAATTAAGTGATCAACACCACTACTGGCTAATTCACCTCTATCCCCAATAAAATTGTTAGGTAAATGCATTGAAGGCCACATTTCATGCGATATATTTATCCCATACTTTTTACAGTATTCTGTCTTATCTGTACATGCATTTAAAATTGCACTCATCATGGCTTTCCAAGAAGCATTCTCTAAACTTACATAAAGTCCTGTAATCAAATGTGTGTAGACATCAACAATAAAGTAAGTTGTTGGTCTACCTACAATCCAATTAGGATTAAATCGATTAACTAAATATATATTGCTAGGTGTCGCA
Organism: Lysinibacillus sp. JK80; assembly: GCF_027557635.1. NCBI lineage: Bacteria > Bacillati > Bacillota > Bacilli > Caryophanales > Bacillaceae > Lysinibacillus > Lysinibacillus sp. JK80. The sequence continues at coordinate 4,402,834 of NZ_CP058997.1, forward strand.
TCAATTTGATATATATCTCCTGGGCCTTGTGTTTCAGCTGTTGAAGACCCTAGAACTTGTCTAAAATTTTGTTCAAATTTTTTTAATCCTTCCCTTGCGATTGTTACTTCATCATTTTTAAATTCTTTACTATACCAGTACTCAAATTGCCTAAAAGAAGGGATCTCCTCTTCAGATTTTAAGACTATCTTTTCATTTTTTACTTCATCGTAATATCTAAATTTTGTATAGTAATCGCGAATCAACATTTTATAAACAAATTTTAAAGAAGGCTTTTTTGTACTTAAGTAGTATTTTTTTAAGGATTTTTCAAATTGGTTTTTAATCGCAGAGGTTATAATAACTCCGGATTTTCCATTCGCTTTTGGCCTTCCTGTTTTTTTCTTATATACCAATTCAATTTTATTTAAAGAGTAATCCGGGAATAGACTGTCTTTAATCATGCCTCTTTGCCAATATTTTCTTAAATTTTTGTAGAAAGTATTTCGGGATTTCACATTATTTGTAGTCATCGCACTTTCAATTAACTTATGTCTTCGGTCCTTCATATAAATGTCGGGTTCCTGATTAACTATTTCTTTAATCATTTCCCAAGTTTTATCTCTATGATTGAGATCTTTTTGAGTTGGTATTCGTTTCAAAGATGTGCTTTTACTTATTTCCACCACATAAATAGCGTTATTTATTCGTTCTTCAATTTCTGAAATTTTCATAATAAAAGGGGTAGCTTTTGCATCATTAATATCAATTACATAGGCAATCACATAACCACTATCAATCCATAAGATTCTATAAGTAATTTTCAAATCAATATCTACAATAAGTTCATTAACTGATAGAGTTATCATAAATGCCATTAATACCTCCCTTATTTACAATTATTTCAGTTAAATTTATTTTGAATGGTTGAATCGGGTTCTCCATATTTGCTGCTAATATATATTGTTTTGCAAATAGATGTCTCAAATAATAAATTCCTGAGCCATTTTCAAGGTTATATAAGGAATCAAATTCATTACAACACGTTACTAACAGCTGCTGAGAACTTAAACGTTTAGCGTTAGCTAAATACTCAAGAAAATATAAACTAATTGTTTCTTCATCTTTTTCTTTAAGATAATAATATTCATGTATATAATCCATATTGCTTACAAATGGCTTTGACATAACTTTCTCATCTATTAGACACCATTCAATATCATTGTCTGCCCAATATTGTCTTTCTAACTCCAGTTTTTCTAAAACACGGGTTTCTTCTAACTCACTACTGGGTTTTATAGACCTCGCTAAATGGACAATTCATTATTAATGCGTGTTGTAATCAAAAAATCGGTAGTCATCACAATATTTGTTTGGGTTTTGTTTTCAAAAGGGTGTTTTATACCTTTTTCTGACGCAATTTTCATAGTTCTTTCACGCTTTAGTGGGAATTGCTCTCTAATATCAATTACCTTGTGACTCCATTCCAAATAATAAAAATAAGAAAGTTCTAAATCAGACAATAAATGATGAATTCTATTTGTCTTCCAGCCCAATGGTCGGTGGACTCGTCCTTTACTTGGTATTTCATTAGTTTTAATCCAAGGAATATAATGATTTAACTCTCCTGAACCTCTTCCTTCTTTATAAAATTTTGCTATTTTTTCTTCTGTCCAAGTATATTTATTAATCGACAAAATATCACCACCAATCGACTTCTTTCCACTATTAATAGCAAATATTCAGAAAATTTACAAGCTCTGATTATTATTGCGAATGTTCATTTAAGAATTTTGTATAGCTTTATTGTTATGAAACTTATTGATTCTGGGTAAATGGTCAATAAAGTGGGGTATGATAACATGGCTTAGGGTGGGAAAGGGAAGCAATTGTCGGCCGCAATGTAGGGAAGTATTGCTACTATAGCTTAAGAAATGAACGTATTCATGAACTACTTGAAATGTTTGATGCTGTTCTCGAAGATGTTCTCCGATACTGCATGCTGTGCAAATCATATGGATTAGAGAGAATGAGTAGGTTTGCATCTTTTATATGAATATAAGTTATGAATTAAAAAGTGTAGTTTTAAAAAAACTTGATCATTTATAATAAAGTTTGATTAAAAATCCTGTGTTGATATATAGGATTTTTTTTGTTCAACAAACGGGCCAGATTGTTGAATAACACTTTTGACGATAAGAAATGCTATTCAAGTTTATATGCCAATTTATGAACAAGCTCCGCAAGTATAAACGTTGCTACTTCAACTGTTTATGCCATATGTATAGTAAACTGTATAATTTATGGTTCAAGCGCAAAGGCACAAATGTTGATTTAACAACATTCGTGTACTTGTATCTCCACTCAAATCTTAATGAGGTACTTTGTTTCTAACAAATCATATTTGCACGAGAACCTCTTTTTCTATTACTAATTGATCCTCCTAACCTCATCCCAGTGCAACAAAAAAACACCTTACATATAAGGTGTGTTAAAAAGAAGCCTCTTCGGATAGTAGGATTTCGATTTCATCCTCTGCATAAATTTGCTCCGCATAATGGCTTCCCCATTGACAGAGCTCCTGCAAGATAGGTTTAAGAGATTCTCCAAGTTCAGTGGATGAATATTCAACCTTCGGCGGTACTTGATTATATATCTTTCTGCTTACAAGTCCACTGGCTTCAAGCTCTCTAAGTGTTTGAATCAGCATTTTCTGAGTTATATTTGGGATAATGCTCTTTAATTCACTCGTTCTCTTTGGTCCATCCTTTAAAAAGTATAATACAAGGCCTTTCCATTTTCCGCTAATAACTTCCATTGTCATTTCAAAACCACAACTAACTTTTTTCATGTCTAAACCCCCATATTATATAATTGTTACTTTTTAGTTAGTATATAACAAAAAAGTGGGTACTTCCAATAATATAGTTTATAGATGGATAATATACCTTGTAAGGTGTTTTTCAAGGCAGAGATTACAAAAGGGGGAATATTACAGATGACTAGCAATACTAATCAAGTTGTTCTAAACATTCGTTTCAAAGTTAAACCAGGTAAAAAGGAAGTCTTTCGGAACTCACTTTATTCACTTGTTGAAGTGATGTCGAAAGAACCTACCTTTATAAATGCTATTATAAGCGATGATATTGAAAAGCCGGATGATCTTGTAATTTATGAAATCTGGCAAGGCACAAAAGACAGTTGGTTACAGGAAGAATTGCCAAAGCCTTATCGAAAAAAATATGAAGAAATTCTTGGTGATCTACTTGAGGATAGAATAATAAGTTACTTAATACCAAACGGAGAATGGGGAAGTAATTTAACGAATGGGTCAAGAACAAGCTCAGAAAGCCTAAATGCCTCTATATCAACTTTTAAGTAACTTACTAAAGGTACTAGACATAAAATAAAATTAATTCTAAAGGAGTGTTAAGTATGGGTAAATTTGAAGGTAAAATAGCGCTTGTAACGGGTGGAACAAGTGGGATTGGTCTTGCTACAGCACAAAAATTTGTAAACGAAGGTGCATATGTTTATATCACGGGACGTAGACAAAACGAACTTGATAAAGCCGTTAACCAAATTGGCAAGAACGTAACCGGTGTTCAAGGTGATATTTCTAAACTTGAAGACTTAGACAAACTATATGACATTATAAAGCAGGAAAAAGGTAAGTTGGACATTCTTTTTGCTAATGCAGGCACCGGCAACTTCCTTCCATTAGGTGAAATTACTGAAGAGCAGGTTGATAGAACGTTCGACATTAACGTTAAAGGAACCATCTTTACTGTTCAAAAAGCATTATCACTATTCCCGGACAAAGTAGGTTCTATTATTGTAACGGGCTCTACTGCTGGATCAATTGGCAACCCAGCGTTTAGTGTATATGGAGCATCTAAAGCAGCATTAAGAGCACTAGTTCGCAACTGGATTCTTGACCTAAAAGGTACTGAAATCCGTGTAAATGTGGTAAGTCCAGGAGGTATTCTTACACCTGCATACGATGAGCTTTTTGGTGAGGCACTAGAAGAGGTACTGGAAAATAGCAGAAATACTGTTCCAGCTGGAAAAGTTGGGACACCTGAAGAAGTAGCAAACGCTGTATCTTTCCTTGCTTCAGACGAAAGCAGTTACTTGACGGGTGTTGAATTGTTCGTAGATGGCGGGCTAGCACAGGTATAATTTCACTGGCAGAGATTACAAATAGTCCCCGAAAAAGGTTAATGGGATTTACTTGAAGAAGTCGTATAAAAAAGTCGTTTCCTTAAAGGACAGGGAATTCGACTTTTTTTATGTTTGGATTTGCTTATCGATGTAAATTCATATTTTCCTGGGGCTACCACTAAATGACCTGAAAAAAGATTATTTTATGAATAAATGTATTAAATTAACGGGTGCTTTAGCAAAATAAAATAACTAAGGTGTCATTTTTGCAGCTTTTTCGCATTTAGCACTATTCAACAATCGGGCGCGATTGTTGAACATCAAGAGTAGAAAATGATTAAACTTTTTATAAAAATTGCACATTGTTTCACAAAGAATTAACCCGTTTTGAACAAACTTTGTTCAAAACGGGCTCTTTTAATTTAGCTTAAATTATGGGTCTGTGGGTTGTTTTTGAACAAACATTATTCTAAAGCTACATCAACTACGAGAGAAAGCCAGAAAAAATGAGGAATCTCCAAGAATGGATTCCAGAACAGAGAAGTCTAGATTTGCTAGTTGGACTCCTAATGTCCCTTTGTTTAATTTATATTGCGGGTTTAATGACCAGTTCACTTACATCGACATACTCTGGCTGTTCCAGCGCATAGACGATAGCACCGGCAATAGCCGTTGCTGGGAGAGTGGTACGCCGGTATTCCTTCATGATTTCCTTTGCCTCGTTGTCGGTAATGCTCTCGGCTAGTTCTGATTCCGTTACCCCCGGCGATACAAGGGTTACACGGATGCCTTGGCCTGCAGTTTCTTGCCTCAATCCATCCGTTATGGCACGTACAGCATATTTGGTCGCGCAGTAGACAGCTGCTGTCGGGCTCACTTCGTAGGCGCCGATGGAAGCGATATTGATGAAATGGCCGAAACCTTGTTTTTTCATGACCGGAAGACCTGCGGCAATGCCATGGAGGACACCGCGAATATTGATATCAATCATTCGGTTCCATTCCTCGATCTTCAGTGCTTCCAGCGAAGAGAGCGGCATCACCCCTGCATTGTTGATTACAGCGTCCACTCGTCCAAAATGACTTTGAGCTGCTTCAATGATCGCTTGCATCTGTTCCAGCTCCGTCACATCAAGCCGCTGGACGACTACAGAACCACCATCCGCCTGAATGTCAGATGCCAATGCCTCCAGTCTTTCGACACGCCTTGCCCCGATGACAACATGGGCGCCTAGACCTGCGAGCAGTCGGGCTGTTGTTTCACCGATTCCGCTACTTGCTCCCGTAATCACTACTACTTTTCCATTAAGTACAGACATCATTCGTTGCCCCCTTCGCTAGGTTCTTCTAAATATAGCACCATACCTGCATGGTAAAGCACTCCATCGGTAAAATCACCATCAGCAGTAAAGCCTGTATCATCGACATATTCGATATGATTGCCCTCGATAAAGTAGCTGCCTTGATAGGCGCTTTTTTTGCTGCCGCGTGCTTCGTCGTACCGTCCGTTCGGAAGCAGCTCGTGCCGAATATGACCGTCCGCGGTTACCCAGATGCCTGTATAGGGATGTAAATTAGCATGTTCTTTTTTCATTTTATAATCTCCTCCCACATGTAAACGATAGGCAGCACTAAAACTCGACAGGTTAAAAATGAAAATGAAGTGACCGGAGAGCATAACGGAAACCTGCTCCATTTCTGTACTATCCAATTGAAGTGCCTGACCATAAACACATTATGAATCTTTGTGCCGAAGGGGAGGTAGCCGGTATTTATGAAATGATTGCCTAATACTCCAACAAAATATAATATAGTGAATAAGAAATCCATATGTGTTAATGGAAAAGGTGGAGGAACTGCCATGGAGCGGATTAAGGAATTAGCAGAGTTGATTGAGAGAAATGTAACGTTGGATGGAACGTCTGAGACATCTATACCAGGCTTGCAATTTGTTCGTGCCTCCCGGATTTCTGAACCTGTTTACTCTGTTTATGAACCTTCCCTATGCATTGTGGCTCAGGGAACAAAATTGGTCATGCTCGGTGAAGAAAGCTATCAGTACGATTCGGCCAGTTATTTGACCGCGTCTGTTCATTTGCCGATTACAGGACAGGTCATGGTGGCTTCACCCGAAAAGCCTTATTTATGTGTGAATTTGCAGCTGGACATGAATCAGATTTTCGAAGTCATTCAATCATCGAATCAAGGAATTTCTAATGATTCCACAGGTCGGGGTCTGGAAATCAGCCTTATAAATGAATCGCTCCTGGAAGCGGTATTACGGCTGATTAGGCTGCTGGAGACTCCGCAGGATATATCGGTCCTTGCCGCAAGTATTAAACGTGAAATCATTTACCGGATTCTACAAAATGATGAGAACAACTCCTTGAAACACTTTGCCCTTGTAGGCAGTCAGGCCCAGCGCATCGCAAAGGTAATCGGGGTATTAAACCGTGAATTCGCTCAACCGTTAAAGGTAGATGACTTAGCGAAGGAGGCCAGAATGAGCCCCTCATCCTTCTATCACCATTTCAAGGAAATCACAGGCATGAGCCCAATCCAGTATCAGAAACAGCTTCGGCTGCAGGAAGCACGCCGAATGCTTTTAACGGAAAGCATGGAGGCGGCTGAAGCAGCGTTCCAGGTAGGCTACGAAAGCCCCTCGCATTTCAGTCGGGAATACAGTCGCAAGTTTGGCATGTCCCCAATGAAAGACATACAGCGTTTGAGGGAAATGATTTAATAAAAAGAAAATACGTTTTTCTAAGGTAAAGGAGATTCTAAGCTATTTTAATAGCCCTTTTATAACGCTATCTTACTTACTAATTCTATAAGGTTTATTCTCTAAAATCATGATTATTACAAATAATGAAATACATTAGAAGTATTAGTAATAAGGAAGGTGTCCTTGGACACCTTCCTTATTTAATGTATAGATAATTCATTAAAACATTTACTTCCGAATGATTTTTCGCTTTTTAAATATACCTTAATAGCAATCAAGTCGTTTCAAAATTGAAAGTAATTCTTGTGGCTTTGAAATAAAGTTAAACTGTTTATAAAAAAGTTTAACCGTTTATAAAAAAAGATGAACCGGAATTTCCTATCTCTATAAGGAAGGGATTTCGGTTTTTCTTGTGGATTTAGAACCTGTTAAGTGATAATAAAGTTATTCCATTAAAGGGCCATATTGTGGAATAACAAAAAAACTGGTAGATAAAGATTATGAAACTATCAAGAAATTTAAGCGTATATTAGTTATGCAACAATTTAGGAAGGTGCTGTAAAAGATGGAATTATTTCTAGTCATCATTATAATATATGGAATTTTAATTTGGACCTATTTCAACCCAGAGGAAAGTTTATTATGGGGAAAACGAGGGATGTACAAAGAAGAACCTCAATTAACTGAAAGTGCAATTCGTAATACAAAAGTGAAAGCCTTAATCAGTATTATTGTGATAACGCTAATTATTATTATTTATATAATTACGCAAATTTTGAATTAGTAAAAATCATTTTCCAACAATTGGGCCCAATTCGGTTCCTGAATAGGAAAAGTGCTTTATTCAATTATAGGGCCATATTGTTGAATAACGCTTCTATATAAAAAAGGACATCCATATTGCTACAGGATGTCCTATTCTAAAATATATATTAACTGTATTCAGACGCACGTACTCAATGTGCAGATTCTTTTTTTCCGTGTAAGAAGTAGTAAACAATAGACATTGCAAAGACGATAATTCCCAAAATTACATATAGTCCATCAAAGCCTGTCGTTGGAATGACCATTCCAAGAATAGTAGGACCAAATCCATTGCCAAGATCAAAAAAGATAAAGAAGGTTGCTGTGGCAAGTCCCATACGGTGCGGTTCAGCCATATTAACAGCTATTGTCTGACTGACTGAAGATATGTTACCAAAACCAAGACCAATTAAAGCGCCAGCCATTAACAAAGTTACACTGTTACTTGCTGAACTGAGAAGTAGCATACCGGTACCAAACAGGATAATGGCCGGATATATGATAAAGTTTGCCCCTTTTTTGTCCATCAACTTACCTGTGAATGGCCTAGAAACTAAAACAGCAACTGTATACACCATAAAGAAAAAGCTAGCTGCTTCCACCAAGTTTAACTCCATAGCATATAAATTTATATAGGAAAGAACGCCAGAGAAAGTAAATGTCATCATAAGAATGATGATGGAAATCGGAAGTGATTTTGGCTCAATTAAGCTAGAGAGTTTAAATCTAGATTTTTCTTTTTTAACTTCTGTCGATTTCAATATTGGTACATGAACAAAGAATGCTGTTATCAAACTCAGAATCCCTAACAGAAGACAGAAAGCAAATATCATGTCAAAGCTCATATGCTGACTCATGTAAAGGCCAATGAAAGGACCTAGTCCAGTACCCAGTGCTGTACTTACAGCAAAGTAGCCAATACCTTCCCCTCTACGTGATTCCGGTATTGAGTGTGCCACAATCGTACCGATTACAGTAGTCGCAATACCCACTGTAATACCATTTAGGAAACGGCTTATTAGGAGGAAAGAAATCCCTTTATCTATAAAGTATAACGCTGTAGTTAATATGAAAAAGATTAACCCTATTATTAAAATTCGTTTTTGCCCAATTTTATTCATTATAGGACTAGTAAACAAGCGACCGATTAATGCCCCAATAATGAAAATCCCGGCTACAAGACCAGCTTGGCTTGTAGATGCATTGAATTCATTTACGGCATAAAGGGCAATTGTTGCATTTAATAAAAAGAAGATTAATGTTAAGAAAAAATTGACTAATGAAAGAATGATGAAATTCTTCGTCCACAATTTAGGTTTTGTTGTATTCATTACCAGCGGCTCCTTTCTAATTGACATTCGTTGTGGAATACCCATAATGTAGATAGAATACAAGCATTTTACTTTATAAAATATCACTAAATAAATGGGCTGAAAAAGGTAAGTCCTTTTTCAGCCTCATTTTAGTCTAGAATGAGAATAATTCACCATCATTAGGAACTAATACATTAGACGAGATTCCTTTTTCATTAATATAGTTTTTCAACTCTTCCCTAGATAAAGTCCAATGATTTACAGCTTCCATATGGACAGAAAGTATTTTTGAGTTAGGGGCAGCTTTAGACACTTCATAGATATCCTCTTTCCCCATTACTAGAGAACCACCTTGTAAAAATTGGTTATCCCCACCGTTTACCACAATGATTTCTGGGTTATGCGTATCAATCACTTCCTGAACACCTTCATACCAAACAGTATCTCCAGCTACATATAACGTTTTCTCATTTGAGTGTTTGAAAACAATGCCACATACCAGACCAGCTAGTTCTACCATTGGTCCTCTACCATGTTCACCTTTTGTTTTAATTAATTGAATATCCCCAAATGTTGTATCTTCTTTTAAAACTTCTATATTTTGAAAACCAGCACCTTTAATTTCTTTTGCATCTTCTTCATTTTGTGCATATATTTTGATTTCTTTTGGTAATGCCTCTTTTGCAGCATCATCCCAATGGTCATAATGCAAATGAGTAACAATAACAGCATCTACATTAATAATATCTTCAATAGATGTTGTTAAACTAACTAAAGGATTGCTTTGATCTTGTCTTAATGAATTAGGGAAAGGAGGGTAAGTTCCTTTCTCTGCTAACATTGGATCTATTAAAAACTTCTTGCCTGCGTACTCGACAACTAGTGTTGCATTTCGAATGTGTTGTATATTCATTATCAATTAACTCCTTTTCTTTGAACTATGTATAGTCTATACTATGACCAATTAGAGAATACAGAGATTAAATAAAGTCTTTTAGCGTTTTGACTTTATTATTGAAAGGAGTGAATTAAATGTTAGATAAGACTGATATACGTATCTTAGAAGAACTGACTAAGAATAGCCGGATTACTATGAAAGAATTGGGGGAGAAAGTACATTTGACTGGGCCAGCTACTTCCGCTAGAGTGGTGAAACTAGAGGAAAATGGCATTATTGAGGGGTATACCATTAAAGTGAATCAAGTGAAATTAGGGTATGTTATACATGCCTTGATTAATATCTGGACTAATAGTTTACATCATGAACCTTATCTGTCATTCATTAAGACACAGGAACAATATGTCATAAACAACTACAAAATTAGTGGTGATAGTTGTTACCTTCTTGAATGTAAGTTTCCATCCAATGATATATTAGATGAATTTTTGAAGGGATTGAACCTATATGTAAACTACAAATTATCTATTATTATTAAAAAATGAAGAAGTTTACGTCGACCTTCGGATAATAATATTTACGCAAGTCCTTTTCGATATAAGGAGTAAGCATATTCATAAGCATATCCTGTAATCTTAGCTCTTTAGAGTCTTGAGTTGCTTCAGAAGATGAAACACCGGTTGTTTGAAAAGAAATAATAAGAACAAGGGATAGTACAAAAGTGATTAAATTTTCTTCAATACACCTCTTATACCTTTATCAAAATTAATTGTATTGTTTCCTTTTCTTATTAAAGTATGTGCTTATTCAACAATCGGGCGCGATTGTTGAGTAACATAGCTGGAAAATGATCAACCTTTTTATAAAAATCTCATACTTATATAAAAAGAGTAACTCCATTTTGATCAACCTTTTTTCAAAGTGGAGTTTTTGGAGTTGCAATTAGATAAGGGGTGAGGGATATTTTTTAATCAATTTTTATTCCAAAGCTACAAAAAGAGCATGTTTTGGAAAAAGATTAATCAAAACATGCTCTTTAGATTTTTTCTCATATATAGGTTAATATCGTTAAATTAAAATTTTATTCCATATCTAAACTAATCATTTTTTATATTTTCCAAACGTTTGACGTCACGACTAAATTGTGTATGTCACGATAGAGTTGTTTACATCGAGACTAAGTTGTGTGCATCACGTTTGAGTTGTATATGGACAAACACATTAAATCTAATTTTTGTTCTTACTCAACAGTTACCGATTTAGCTAGGTTACGTGGTTTATCTACATCACAGCGGCGGTGAAGTGCAGCATAGTAGCTAATTAATTGTAAAGGTACTACTGATACAAGCGGTGTTAGTAATTCATGAACATGCGGAATGACTAAACGGTCGCCATCTTCATCAATGCCTGCCATCGCGATAATACATGGATATGCACCACGAGCTGCTACTTCTTTGACATTACCACGGATGTTTAATCCTACTGAAGCTTGTGTGACAAGCGCAAACACAGGTGTACCTTCTTCGATTAAGGCAATTGTTCCATGCTTCAGTTCTCCACCAGCAAAGCCTTCTGCTTGGATGTACGAAATTTCTTTTAGTTTTAAGGCACCTTCAAGGCTGACATAGAAGTCCATATTACGGCCAATGAAGAATGCGTTGCGTGCGATTTTTAAGTAATCTTCTGCAATGTCTTCTAACACATCTTTTGAATCAATAATTGTTTGGATGCCATTAGCGGCAATCGCAAGCTCTTGTTTTAAATCAAATTCTAAGCCTTTGCCATTTGCTTTTGCTGTCACATAGGCCGCTAATGCAAGTACTGCTACTTGTGCCACATAAGCTTTTGTAGAAGCTACAGCAATTTCTGGACCTGCATGTAATAACAATGTATGGTCAGCTTCACGTGATAACGTAGAGCCAGGTACATTTGTGATCGTTAATGTTGGATAGCCCAACTCTTTAATTTTTACAAGTACTTGACGACTATCTGCTGTTTCTCCTGATTGTGTAATGAAGATAAATAATGGTCTTTCTGAAAGTAATGGCATGTTATAGCCAAATTCACTAGAAATATGCACTTCTACAGGGATACCGGCCATTTTTTCGAAATATTGTTTACCGATAAGACCCGCATGATAGCTTGTGCCCGCTGCAATAATATATAAACGATCTGCTGCTCGTAAGGCTTCTAAAATCTCCGCATCAATCGTTAAATCACCGTTGTCACCTTCATATGCTTGAATGATTTTACGAATAACTGTAGGCTGCTCATCCATTTCTTTTAACATATAGTGTGGATATGTGCCTTTTTCAATATCACTCATATCAAGCTCAGCAGTATATGGTGCACGCTCTACTACAGTACCATCTAATTTTGTAATTTCCACACTTGCTTTGTGTACGATAACTACCTCTTTATCGTGAAGCTCTACGTATTGATCTGTTACCTGTAGCATCGCCATTGCATCTGACGCAACAACATTGAAACCTTCACCAATTCCAACTAGAAGTGGTGATTTATTTTTTGCTACAAAGATTGTATCTGCTGCCTCTGCATCTAATAGTGCCAGTGCATAGGAGCCATGTAATAGAGATAATGTTTTACGGAAGGCGTCTGCAGTGCTTAGACCATCTTTCACAAATAACTCTACTAATTGCACAATAACCTCTGTATCTGTATCAGATTTCATTGGAATGCCTTTTAAATATGTTTTTTGCAATAAGTGATAGTTTTCAATAACCCCATTATGCACAAGTGTAAAGCGTCCTGATGCACTTTGATGTGGGTGAGCATTTAAACGATTTGGCACACCATGTGTTGCCCAACGTGTATGACCAATACCAATTTTCGCAGCAACATCTTCATCTACCGCTTCTCGTAAATCTGCAATACGCCCTTTTTCTTTGAAAACCGTTACGCCTTCCTCGTTACGTACTGCAATACCCGCTGAATCATAACCACGGTACTCTAGCTTTTCTAAGCCTTTTAATAGAATTTCCTTTGCATCTGATTCACCAATATATCCTACAATTCCACACATAATTCTCGTCCTCCGATAATGTCAATTTAACGCAATGACAAACTAGGCCTCATCCTATCGAATTTTTTTGAATGTACAGCGAAGCTTTATTTTTATAAAAAATAAAGCACTCCAATACACACAAGCTATTCAGCCAACTGAATAGAGACCTTCGATATGTGAAGCTTCATCTATTTATCTATTGCTTTTACAATACCTTCTCCATTTTCTGTACATTCAATCACTCAAATGCTTTCAAAATGGAAAATGACAATCGGGTATGTCGATTGGGAGGCATCCGCCGAATTTTCGATAAACCTCCACCTCGTCTGCTGAAGATCTTTTCGTCCGATTTCTTCAGCTCAGGCGCTATAATTGTTTTCCGATTTTGCGCTTTCTTCCCTCCTTAGGCGCTCGTTAAAGGATAAGGTCGGACCTCATCTTCAACTTCTCCATCATACTCAATCATATGCTATTCGTCAAATTTTCGTTATAAAAAACACCTAGTCCTAAAGCTTTTTGGTGACAAATATGTAGACAAAGCGATACATATGCACTTTGATAAGCATTGTCATACAAAATAGGCACAAGCATTTAAAATGCTTGTGCCTATCCTTTATTTACTGTCTAATAATTTAACAATTTCTCTATTAAATGCAGGAAGATCATCTGGCGTTCTACTTGTTACAAGCTGTTTTTGACAGACAAATACTTCTTCATCATGGAAGATTGCCCCTGCATTTTCTAAATCCACTTGGATGGATTTATAACCTGTGGCGTCACGCCCATTTAATGTCTTTGCAGTAATAAGAAGTTGTGGTCCATGACAAATGGCAAAGGTAGGCTTCATTTCATCCATAAAGGACTTTGCAAATGCTACTATACGATCATCCGCACGTAATATATCGGGAGAAAAACCACCAGGAATAAATAATGCATCGTAATCTGTTGCTTTTACTTCATCAATGCCTTTATCAATTTTCACGGACTCTCCATGCTTACCCTTAACTTCCTTGCCTGCTTCGATATCAATTGTTACTAGCTGATGCCCAGCTGCTTCCAAAGCTTCTTTAGGGCTTGTAAACTCAATGTCCTCAAACATATCTGTTATAACTGTAGCAATTTTAGCCATATCAATTAAACACTCCTTGTTATTGTGACTCCTAATTACTGTTCCCCATCTCGCTTATTTAAAACATTCCTTTCAAATAAGTAAACCCGATTTCCTGTTTACGGAAATCGGGTTTACACTCTATTTCTTATTCTGTTAGGCCCATTTCTACACGTACAACATCTGCAATACGCTCGACAAAACGCTCGCAATCCGTTTCTGTTGCTGCTTCCACCATGACACGTACTAATGGCTCTGTACCTGAAGGACGTACTAAAACACGACCATTTCCAGCCATTTCAGTTTCTACCTCTGCAATTACTGCAGCTACTTTCGCATTATCAGTCACAGCATGCTTATCTGTTACACGCACATTGACAAGACGCTGAGGGTAGATTTTCATTTCAGCTGCAAGTTCTGAAAGCTTTTTACCCGTCGCTTTCATAATGTTGACAAGCTGAATTCCTGTCAGTAAGCCATCACCTGTTGTATTAAAATCTAGAAAGACGATATGCCCTGATTGCTCGCCACCTAAATTGTATTCATTCGCACGCATTTCTTCCACAACATAACGATCACCTACAGCTGTTTGTACACTTTGCATACCATTGTCAGCCACAGCTTTATAGAAGCCCATATTGCTCATTACTGTTGAAACAATTGTTTGCTTCTTTAAACGCCCTACCGCATTTAAATGCTTACCAATGATAAACATAATTTGGTCACCGTCAACAATTTTTCCGTTTTCATCTACAGCAATTAAACGGTCTCCATCGCCATCAAAGGCTAAACCAACATCTGCACCTTTTTCAGTAACAAATTTAGCTAGTCCTTCTGGATGTGTTGAGCCTACACCATCATTGATATTTAAGCCAGTTGGAGAAGCACCCATTGTAGAAATGTCAGCTTCTAAATCAGCAAATAAATGTGTAGCTAAAGATGAAGTTGCACCATGTGCACAATCAAGCGCTACATGGATACCATCAAATTCTTCATCCACTGTTTGCTTTAAGTATTGAATATATTTTTGACCACCTTCGAAATAGTCACTTACAGATCCTAAATCTGCTCCTATAGGACGTGGTAATGTATCCTCTTGCGCATCAATTAACGCTTCAATTTCCGCTTCCTGTGCATCTGTTAGCTTAAAGCCATCAGGACCGAAAAATTTAATACCGTTATCTGCAACTGGGTTATGTGAAGCTGAAATCATGACGCCTGCATCTGCGCTCATAATTCGAGTAAGGTATGCCACACCTGGTGTTGAAATAATACCCAGACGCATTACCTCTACCCCAATTGATAAAAGACCAGCCACAAGTGCACCTTCAAGCATCTCGCCTGAAATACGTGTGTCACGACCAATTAAAACCTTTGGACGGTCAGTTGCATCTTTTGTTAAAACATAGCCGCCTATACGACCAAGTTTAAATGCAAATTCTGGTGTTAATTCACTATTCGCGACGCCACGGACGCCATCTGTTCCAAAATATTTACCCATTCTACTTATTCTCTCCTTCAATGCAAGACAGTGCCTAGTGAGTTTCTATCAAGCATTAGACACTTGTCCGCTTACTTTTGGAAAAGTCTGCTTTTGTTCATTTCATTGGTAATTATTAATATTCCACTCTGCCAGTTTGTTTGATGAAACCTGAATTACAAACCTGATTGGATTTTTGATTTAGAATCAAAATAAAATTATAGTCACATATTGTTTAAGAATCAATATCTTCCGATTCCTCAGTTGACGTATTTTTATCAGTTGTAGTACTCTCATCTGTCACATCAGGTTCTTCAGTTGGAGGTGGCGTTTCCTCTGTAGAAGCTGGTGTTTTCTGCTGTTCTTCTTGTTCAACCTTTGTAATATCTGCCTTCACTTTTATTTTCTTGTCAGATATTTTTGTCACACCATCTGGTAATTTTACATCAAATTCATAAGTTTTGGACTCAGTAATTTTTGACAGGTCAACTGTTATTGGAATGGATGTTAAACTGTCAATAATTGATTTTCTACCATACACTTTGATCATTTTTGGTGTAAATGTTAATGAGTTAATGGTAATGTCTTCGGCAGCTTGCCCTGTTTCCTTAAGGACAACTGGGATCTCTCGACTATACTCCGCTATATCTACTTGAACTTTCACAATTTCAGGTTCAATAGTCACGTCTAACTTATTTAAATCTCTATCTAATACTTTTACAGCTGCTTCCTGCGTGAATGATTGCTTCAAGCCCTGCTCTCCTGTAACAGTTGCTTTTACATAACTAATGCTTTCAATAGCACTTTTTGCACCTGTTACATAAACAGTTGGCGGGTTGGCCGTCATTTCTTTTAAGATAAAACCTTCTTCGATTAAACGTTTGTTCATTTCAGGGTCCACTCGGAACTCCTGCGTGACCTTTTCCTCAATATTCACATGAACAGTTGCAGGGTCTAATGTCACCTTTAACTTTTCTGAAATATTTTCGTATTGCAGTTTTACATCATGCTCTCCCAGCAATAAATTGCTCAAATCCGCAAATATAGAAAAATCCTTAGCTCCCTTTGCTTTTAAAACCAATGCCATGGGACCTTCTATCGTTACATCCACAGTTTCAGGTAAACCTGTCACAATAAGATTCTCATTATCGTAATAAACATCCACTGGAACATCACGAATAACATCCGTTTGTTCATTTGAGGTAGCTTTATTTAAAGGTGACAACTCAGTACGCACTGAGAAAAAAAGCAAAAAAGCTAAAAATAGCGCGATGATTCTAAGTACCCAAGGGCTATCCATCATTTTATCCATTCTTTTTCCCCCTCCAAGTCAACTTAGAGGATGCATTTGATTCTTGTACTGATCCGAACCACATTTTTCTTAATAATGTTTCAAACTCCTCTAGAGATAGATTTCGATGGAGATTACCATTTAATGTTATACTAATTGCGCCTGTTTCTTCTGACACAACAATTGTAATAGCATCTGTAACTTCACTTAAGCCAAGAGCAGCACGGTGGCGTGTCCCTAACTCTTTTGAAATAAATGGGCTTTCAGATAAAGGTAAATAACAAGCCGCTGCTGTAACTTTATCTTTTTGCATAATAACAGCCCCATCATGTAGCGGGGTATTTGGTATAAAGATATTAATCAGTAATTCTGATGATATTTCAGCATTTAGCCCTATACCTGTTTCAATATATTCATTAAGACCTGTTTCTTTTTCAATAGAAATTAACGCACCTATTCGACGTTTAGCCATATAACTTACAGACTTCTTCATAGCCTCAATAAGTCTTGTTTGTTCTTCTTCTTCTTGACTTGATGAACGTTGGAATAGCTTTCCTCGTCCAATTTGTTCTAAACCACGTCTGATTTCAGGTTGGAAAATAATAATAATCGCTAGGAAACCAAACTCAATAACTTGTTGTAGCATCCAGCCAAGTGTTTGTAACCCTAAAAGGTCTGTTGCAATTCGTGCAATAATAATGACGAATATTCCCTTAAGTAATTGGACAGCCTTCGTACCTTTAATGAGGGTTAAGACTTTATAAACAACGTACCAAACGAGCAGTACATCAATGAAGTTAATAACAATATTCACAGGTGTTAAATCCGTGAAATGTTCGATAATTTGCACGTGGCATCCCCCACTTTTCATTACGAATCCATACACATTCAAGTATATCACATTCTTATCAAATGTAACTTTTTTCAAATAAAAAGTCTACTCAGAAGAGTAGACCTTTCAGCCTCTCACGTGCACTATTTTTTAGGACGTATAGAGTGTTATTTAGTTTCTTCTTTTTCCTCAAATGTCATGGCTGTCTTAACAGAATTTTTAATTGTATACCATAACCATTCAAATACTTCGTCAATTTCTTCGATTCTCCCTGAAACTACCGCTGAAGATGCCATATATTGCCCGTTGATTACTGTGACGTTGCCATCAACTTCACCTTCAACAATCAAATCGCCATTTTTCACAACAATATCGCCTTTTACCACTTCTCCTTCAGGGACAATCACTGTTTGACCATCCACAACTAAATTAGGTTGCTTGGTCACCGAGAAATGCTGGTCATCCATGAAGCTACCCAATAATGTAGCACTCATGAATAAGCAAAATACTGCTGCTGCCACAAAGAACGGATGCCGGCGAATCCATTTTTGTATACCTACTCGACTTTTTGGTTTTGGTAAACGAGCCATAACTGCTGCTTCAAAACTCGGAGGCGCTGTAATGTGGGAAGCACTCTTCACAAAGGCGATTGTTTCACTCAATTCTTGCATCAACTGTTTACAATCATTACATGTATGCAAGTGTTGTTTCAACTCTTGCTCATGCTCACGACTAATGTCACCGTCTAAATAATCATGCATATAGTCTATAATATGCTCTGGACAAGTATTCATGACGCTCCCCCTCCTACAGATTGTTTAATTGCTTACGTAATGCCTCACGTCCGCGGTGAATCCTCGTTTTCACCGTTCCAAGCGGCATATCTAAAATCTCGCTAATCTCTTGTAACGATAACTCTTCTATATATTTCAATACTATAACCGAACGGTATTTATCCGGCAATCGTCCAATTTCATATTGAATGCGATCTTGCAGCTCCATTTGTTCTAACTGCTCCTCTGGTAGCTGGTCATCTGCTGCGATTTGCGAATACATATCAAGCCCTTCTGTACCAGCTACTTCTGCATCTAAATAATAATCCGGTTTCTTTTTTCGAATACGGTCAATGCAGAGGTTTGTCGCTATGCGATAAAGCCACGTTGAAAACTTTCTTTTCTGATCAAATGTATGCAAGTTCATATAAGCTCGCACAAAAGCCTCTTGAGCAATGTCTTCAGACTCTTGTTTGTTGCCTAACATTCGATAGCATACTTGGTACAGTTTGTGCTGATAGAGACTCACAATATCGGCAAATGCGTTTTGATCGCCTTTAAGCACTTGTTTTATTCTCTTATTTACTAACGCATCCATTGTGTTGACTTCTCCACCTTTACAACTGTCTTATACTATACGAAGCACCAATAAGAAAAGTTTCGTTTTAATTCAATTATAGCAAAAGATTTTTATGCAATGTGGCAACAGGCAATTTTTTGTCAAATTTTCTTTAAACTAGTGTTTCGCCAAATAAAGATCCCATTAATGCAACAGCCACATTTGCTGTTGTATTCTTTTCATCTAATATAGGATTTACCTCTACAAACTCTGCTGAAGTTACCATGCCTGATTCTTGTAACATTTCCATTGCTAAATGGCTTTCTCGGTACGTAATTCCGCCTGGAACTGGTGTACCCACACCTGGCGTATAAAGTGGATCTAATCCGTCTAAATCAAGTGATAAATGTAAGCCATCAACATTTCGTTCCTTTAAATAAGCAAGTGCATCTTCCATCACACGTGTCATGCCAAGTCGGTCGATTTCATGCATTGTATATACTTTAATTCCTTGTTGACGTATCAATTCACGTTCTCCTGGGTCTACTGAACGAGCTCCAATAATAATCACGTTTTCTGGCTTAATTTTTGGAGCATAGTTGCGAATTTGCACTAAACGTTCATGTCCTAGCCCAATACTAACAGCTAACGGCATCCCATGTATATTGCCTGAAGGTGTTGTTTCAGGTGTATTTAAATCTGCATGAGCGTCATACCAGATAACACCGAGATTTTTGTAATGCTCACCTAATCCAGCTAATGTTCCAATAGCAATGCTATGGTCTCCACCAAATACGAGTGGGAATTTCTTTTGTTCCACTACTTCATGCACACTATTTGCTAATGCAGTACTAACATCTACAACTTCCTCTAAATTTAGTAATTTTTCATCCACAGCTCCGTCAGCAAGCTTTTGACTAACACGAATATCCCCTTGATCCTGTACATCGTGTCCGATAGCCTCTAAACGTTCAACAATACCTGCATATCGAATAGCACTTGGTCCCATATCTACCCCACGGCGTGTTTGTCCGTAATCTGTTGGTACTCCAATAATAGAAATATTAAGTTTATTCATGTTTTTATACCCCCTAAAAGTTATAAGATTATTGTAAAGCCTACATACCACTTGGCTCAACTCGACAAAAAATTGTATATTTATTCATTTATAAATAACATAAAAAAATCTCCTACTGTTTTCAGCAAGAGATTAGTTATCTGTAGTTAATATAACACTTTTGAATAATTTTCATTCTAAAAAAGTGAGCCATGAAGGACTCGAACCTTCGACCCTCTGATTAAAAGTCAGATGCTCTACCAACTGAGCTAATGGCTCATAAAAGAAAAAATGGCTGGGGTACTAGGATTCGAACCTAGGCATGACGGAATCAAAATCCGTTGCCTTACCGCTTGGCTATACCCCAATCATTTATAAAACTGGTGGAGGGGGACGGATTCGAACCGCCGAACCCTAAGGAGCGGATTTACAGTCCGCCGCGTTTAGCCACTTCGCTACCCCTCCGAAATAACACAATAAGAATGGTGGAGGATGACGGGCTCGAACCGCCGACCCTCTGCTTGTAAGGCAGATGCTCTCCCAGCTGAGCTAATCCTCCATAGAAACAGGTGTTATATCACAGTTTATATTCTTTATAAAGCCTATGTTTTAAATGGTGACCCCTACGGGATTCGAACCCGTGTTACCGCCGTGAAAGGGCGGTGTCTTAACCACTTGACCAAGGGGCCAATATTACGTCTCAAACAAGACAAGAATTATAATAACATTTTTCATTAATAATTGCAATGCTTTTCCACAATTTTTTTTATGTATTATAGCATTTGAAAAAAGGACAAAAAAATGGCTCCGAAGGCAGGACTCGAACCTGCGACAACCTGATTAACAGTCAGGTGCTACTACCAACTGAGCTACTTCGGAACAATGCTATTCACTTTGGTTTTAGACAACCTCTTAAGTACATTTATTATTATAGCAAGCATTATAAATAATGCAACACATTTTGTGAAAATTTTTATATTTTTTGTCGAAGTATGCTCCTATATTCGTTTGAAAGCATAATAGTTCTCTATTAATTCTAATATTTCTATTTAACGTACTAAATATTCTTGCTGTATATTATTGTAATTGTTAAAATAAAAATAGTTTTATGAATTTTCTATCAAATTTTCTGGGGGAGGATGTTCAAGATGGTATCAAATGATTTAATTGCACCTGAATTTTATAACATCACAGAGGAATTAGAAAAATTTTCGCAAGATAGTGATCGCCAAGCAATACGTTGGTTAAATACACAACAAGAGAGACGTACAGTTTCTTATGTGGAGCTTAACCAAAAAATGAATCAATACGCAAACGCTTTTACGGAGAAGGGGCTTCAAAAAGGTGATCGTGTATTAGTTATTATTCCTCGACTTCCAGAAGCCTATTTCGTTTTTCTAGGCTGCTTAAAGGCTGGTATCGTACCCATTTCATGTTCAGAGATGCTACGTGCAAGCGATTTAGAATATCGGATGGAACATTCTTCTGCTAGTGCAGTTATTGCTTATGAGGCTTTTACTAGTGAAGTTGATCAAATTGCTTCTTCTGTAGACGCATTGAAAAATAAACTAGTGATCGGTTCTGCGAAAGGAGATTGGACTTCTTTAGATGAATTAGCAAGCAGCCAGCCAGCTACATTTACAGCCGTAGCTACTACACGTGATGACATGGCATTCCTTTCTTATACATCTGGTACAACTGGTAAACCTAAAGGCGTTGTTCATTCACATGGCTGGGGATATGCACATATTAGAACTGCAGCTTCAAAATGGCTTTGTGTACGTGAAGGAGACCTCGTGTGGGCAACAGCTGCTCCTGGTTGGCAAAAGTGGATATGGAGTCCTTTTTTATCCACAATCATGCTCGGTGCTACTGCATTTGTCTATCATGGTGGATTCGATGCAAAAACCTATCTTCAATTAATGCAGGATGAAAAAGTTAATGTTCTATGTTGTACACCGACTGAATACCGGATTATGGCGAAAATCGATAATTTACAAGACTACAATCTATCATCTCTACGTAGTGCCGTTTCTGCTGGTGAACCTTTAAATCGTCCAGTTATCGAAACATTTATGAATCATTTTGGACTAAAAGTACGTGACGGCTATGGACAAACAGAAAACACATTATTAATTGGTACACTCGAAAACACAGAATTACGTCCTGGATCTATGGGTGTTCCAACTCCAGGTAATATTGTACGTATTATCGACAATGAAGGGAATGAAGCGCCAGTTGGCGAAGTTGGTGATATTGCTGTTCACAAATCTTCACCAGCTTTATTTAAAGAATATTATAAAGAACCAGAGCGCACACAAGCTGCATTTCGTGGGGATTGGTATATTACAGGTGATCAAGCAAAATGTGATGAAGACGGTTACTTCTGGTTTGAAGGTCGTGGAGATGACATTATTATTTCATCTGGTTATACGATCGGACCATTTGAAGTTGAAGATGCATTAAACAAACATGAAGCTGTACAAGAATGTGCAGTTGTAGCTGCGCCAGATGAAATTAGGGGGCATATTGTAAAGGCATTTGTTATCTTACGAGAAGGCTTCAAAGAATGTAATGAAGAGGAGTTAACAAAGGAGCTACAGGAGCATGTAAAAGCGTTAACAGCCCCTTATAAATACCCTCGTAGTATCGTCTTTCTTGATGAGTTACCAAAAACGACATCAGGGAAAATTCGCCGTATCGAACTACGAGCTACTACAGTTCATACGCATTAAGTTAAGTATCAAAACAAGAAGGCACCCATTGAGGATGCCTTCTTTTATGTATTTATAAATAAATAATCGGCTCAAAAAAAGCCACTACTGAGTGTATCAGTAGCGACTTTTTGCGCCTAGCGACGTCCTACTCTCACAGGGGGAAGCCCCCAACTACCATCGGCGCTAAAGAGCTTAACTTCCGTGTTCGGTATGGGAACGGGTGTGACCTCTTTGCCATCATCACTAGACTTTTTATTTAATTGAAAGATTTATTCTTTCAAAACTGGATAAACGGTGCATTGAATGTTTCAAACTTTTTTGGTTAAGTCCTCGATCGATTAGTATTCGTCAGCTCCATGTGTCACCACACTTCCACCTCGAACCTATCTACCTCATCGTCTTTGAGGGATCTTACTTACTTGCGTAATGGGAAATCTCATCTTGAGGGGGGCTTCATGCTTAGATGCTTTCAGCACTTATCCCGTCCACACATAGCTACCCAGCGATGCCTTTGGCAAGACAACTGGTACACCAGCGGTGTGTCCATCCCGGTCCTCTCGTACTAAGGACAGCTCCTCTCAAATTTCCTACGCCCACGACGGATAGGGACCGAACTGTCTCACGACGTTCTGAACCCAGCTCGCGTACCGCTTTAATGGGCGAACAGCCCAACCCTTGGGACCGACTACAGCCCCAGGATGCGATGAGCCGACATCGAGGTGCCAAACCTCCCCGTCGATGTGGACTCTTGGGGGAGATAAGCCTGTTATCCCCGGGGTAGCTTTTATCCGTTGAGCGATGGCCCTTCCATGCGGAACCACCGGATCACTAAGCCCGTCTTTCGACCCTGCTCGACTTGTAGGTCTCGCAGTCAAGCTCCCTTGTGCCTTTACACTCTACGAATGATTTCCAACCATTCTGAGGGAACCTTTGGGCGCCTCCGTTACCTTTTAGGAGGCGACCGCCCCAGTCAAACTGTCCGCCTGACACTGTCTCCTGCCCCGCTAAGGGGCATGGGTTAGAATTTCAATACAACCAGGGTAGTATCCCACCGACGCCTCCTTCGAAGCTGGCGCTCCGAGATCTCTGGCTCCTACCTATCCTGTACAAGTTGTACCAAAATTCAATATCAGGCTACAGTAAAGCTCCACGGGGTCTTTCCGTCCTGTCGCGGGTAACCTGCATCTTCACAGGTACTATAATTTCACCGAGTCTCTCGTTGAGACAGTGCCCAGATCGTTACGCCTTTCGTGCGGGTCGGAACTTACCCGACAAGGAATTTCGCTACCTTAGGACCGTTATAGTTACGGCCGCCGTTTACTGGGGCTTCAATTCGCAGCTTCGCTTGCGCTAACCACTCCTCTTAACCTTCCAGCACCGGGCAGGCGTCAGCCCCTATACGTCACCTTACGGTTTTGCAGAGACCTGTGTTTTTGCTAAACAGTCGCCTGGGCCTATTCACTGCGGCTCTCATGCGCTTGCACGCTCAAGAGCACCCCTTCTCCCGAAGTTACGGGGTCATTTTGCCGAGTTCCTTAACGAGAGTTCTCTCGCACACCTTAGGATTCTCTCCTCGACTACCTGTGTCGGTTTGCGGTACGGGCACCTCTCACCTCGATAGAGGCTTTTCTTGGCAGTGTGAAATCAGGAACTTCGTCCATACGGACTCGCCATCACAGCTCAACGTTACAGTGTGCGGATTTGCCTACACACACGCCTTACTGCTTGGACGCGCACAACCAACGGCGCGCTTACCCTATCCTACTGCGTCCCCCCATTTCTCAAACGGTGAGGAGGTGGTACAGGAATATCAACCTGTTGTCCATCGCCTACGCCTATCGGCCTCGGCTTAGGTCCCGACTAACCCTGAGCGGACGAGCCTTCCTCAGGAAACCTTAGTCATACGGTGGACGGGATTCTCACCCGTCTTTCGCTACTCATACCGGCATTCTCACTTCTAAGCGCTCCACCAGTCCTTCCGATCTGACTTCAACGCACTTAGAACGCTCTCCTACCACTGACATCGTAGATGTCAATCCACAGCTTCGGTGAATCGTTTAGCCCCGATACATTTTCGGCGCAGCGTCACTCGACCAGTGAGCTATTACGCACTCTTTAAATGATGGCTGCTTCTAAGCCAACATCCTGGTTGTCTGTGCAACGCCACATCCTTTTCCACTTAACGATTACTTTGGGACCTTAGCTGGTGGTCTGGGCTGTTTCCCTTTTGACTACGGATCTTATCACTCGCAGTCTGACTCCCGTGTATAAATATCTGGCATTCGGAGTTTGTCTGAATTCGGTAAACCGGGATGGCCCCCTAGTCCAAACAGTGCTCTACCTCCAGTATTCTCATCACGAGGCTAGCCCTAAAGCTATTTCGGAGAGAACCAGCTATCTCCAAGTTCGATTGGAATTTCTCCGCTACCCACACCTCATCCCCGCACTTTTCAACGTGCGTGGGTTCGGGCCTCCAGTAAGTGTTACCTCACCTTCACCCTGGACATGGGTAGATCACCTGGTTTCGGGTCTACGACCACGTACTATTTCGCCCTATTCAGACTCGCTTTCGCTGCGGCTCCGCCTTCTAAAGCTTAACCTTGCACGTAATCGTAACTCGCCGGTTCATTCTACAAAAGGCACGCTATCACCCATTAACGGGCTCTAACTACTTGTAGGCACACGGTTTCAGGATCTCTTTCACTCCCCTTCCGGGGTGCTTTTCACCTTTCCCTCACGGTACTGGTTCACTATCGGTCACTAGGTAGTATTTAGCCTTGGGAGATGGTCCTCCCGGATTCCGACGGAATTTCACGTGTTCCGCCGTACTCAGGATCCACTCAGGAGAGAACGAACTTTCGACTACAGGGCTTTTACCTGCTCTGGCGGACCTTTCCAAGTCGCTTCATCTAACTCGCTCTTTTGTAACTCCGTATAGAGTGTCCTACAACCCCAAGAGGCAAGCCTCTTGGTTTGGGCTCTTCCCGTTTCGCTCGCCGCTACTCAGGGAATCGATTTTTCTTTCTCTTCCTCCAGGTACTTAGATGTTTCAGTTCCCTGGGTCTGCCTTCAAGACGCTATGTATTCACGTCAAGATACTACGCGATTAAACGTAGTGGGTTCCCCCATTCGGAAATCTCCGGATCAAAGCTCACTTACAGCTCCCCGAAGCATATCGGTGTTAGTGCCGTCCTTCTTCGGCTCCTAGTGCCAAGGCATTCGCCGTGCGCCCTTAATAACTTAACCAAGTTATTAAGCCTATAAAAAAACTTAAAAAATAAATGTGTTTGTTACAATTTCAATGTCGTTTTATCCAGTTTTCAAAGAACAAGTTTTGAAGTGTTTCATTCAGATAGAATGAACCTTCAAAACTGAACGCAAAACGTAATCTTACAAACCCAAGGTTTGTATTCCGAAATAATCCTTAGAAAGGAGGTGATCCAGCCGCACCTTCCGATACGGCTACCTTGTTACGACTTCACCCCAATCATCTATCCCACCTTCGGCGGCTGGCTCCAAAAGGTTACCTCACCGACTTCGGGTGTTACAAACTCTCGTGGTGTGACGGGCGGTGTGTACAAGGCCCGGGAACGTATTCACCGCGGCATGCTGATCCGCGATTACTAGCGATTCCGGCTTCATGTAGGCGAGTTGCAGCCTACAATCCGAACTGAGAACGACTTTATCGGATTAGCTCCCTCTCGCGAGTTGGCAACCGTTTGTATCGTCCATTGTAGCACGTGTGTAGCCCAGGTCATAAGGGGCATGATGATTTGACGTCATCCCCACCTTCCTCCGGTTTGTCACCGGCAGTCACCTTAGAGTGCCCAACTAAATGATGGCAACTAAGATCAAGGGTTGCGCTCGTTGCGGGACTTAACCCAACATCTCACGACACGAGCTGACGACAACCATGCACCACCTGTCACCGTTGCCCCCGAAGGGGAAACTATATCTCTACAGTGGTCAACGGGATGTCAAGACCTGGTAAGGTTCTTCGCGTTGCTTCGAATTAAACCACATGCTCCACCGCTTGTGCGGGCCCCCGTCAATTCCTTTGAGTTTCAGTCTTGCGACCGTACTCCCCAGGCGGAGTGCTTAATGCGTTAGCTGCAGCACTAAGGGGCGGAAACCCCCTAACACTTAGCACTCATCGTTTACGGCGTGGACTACCAGGGTATCTAATCCTGTTTGCTCCCCACGCTTTCGCGCCTCAGCGTCAGTTACAGACCAGAAAGTCGCCTTCGCCACTGGTGTTCCTCCAAATCTCTACGCATTTCACCGCTACACTTGGAATTCCACTTTCCTCTTCTGCACTCAAGTCCCCCAGTTTCCAATGACCCTCCACGGTTGAGCCGTGGGCTTTCACATCAGACTTAAAGGACCGCCTGCGCGCGCTTTACGCCCAATAATTCCGGACAACGCTTGCCACCTACGTATTACCGCGGCTGCTGGCACGTAGTTAGCCGTGGCTTTCTAATAAGGTACCGTCAAGGTACAGCCAGTTACTACTGTACTTGTTCTTCCCTTACAACAGAGTTTTACGATCCGAAAACCTTCTTCACTCACGCGGCGTTGCTCCATCAGGCTTTCGCCCATTGTGGAAGATTCCCTACTGCTGCCTCCCGTAGGAGTCTGGGCCGTGTCTCAGTCCCAGTGTGGCCGATCACCCTCTCAGGTCGGCTACGCATCGTCGCCTTGGTGAGCCGTTACCTCACCAACTAGCTAATGCGCCGCGGGCCCATCCTATAGCGACAGCCGAAACCGTCTTTCAGTCTTTCACCATGAAGCAAAAGAGATTATTCGGTATTAGCCCCGGTTTCCCGGAGTTATCCCAAACTATAGGGTAGGTTGCCCACGTGTTACTCACCCGTCCGCCGCTAACGTCAAAGGAGCAAGCTCCTTTTCTGTTCGCTCGACTTGCATGTATTAGGCACGCCGCCAGCGTTCGTCCTGAGCCAGGATCAAACTCTCCATAAAAGAAATTTGATTAGCTCAAATTGTTTTGCTGGCATCATGTTTGATGTCCAAAATTTTTATTTTGTTCACTAACCGAAGCTAGCTACTTAAAACCTTATTGATTACGTTTTGCTTGTTCAGTTTTCAAGGTTCATGTTTCTTTATTTCGTTGTCACCTCTTGGCGACTTATACATAATAACATCGATTATTCATGAAAGTCAACACTAAATCATAAGTTTTTTTAAAGAGATTCATTTTTTATTTTAAATTTTAGAAACGAGGTTATCATTATGGTCCGTAAAACGTTGATTTCGCTGCTTTTAATTGTAATGCTCTTTGCCTTTTTAAAGCCTATAAATTCAACGATGATTTCTGTATTTAATATTGCGAATGCACCAGTAGTGGTCACAAAAGGACATTATGGCACATCTCTTATTGTAGAGATCTCTTTCTCTGATGACTCTCTATTAGAATGGCTCCAAACGGTGAAAGAGCCTTATCCACTTCTACTTTTAGATGCTGGTTGGATAAAACGGTCACCCGATCATTTAAAAATTATCCAACAACGAAAATTGCCTACAGGATTACTTGGGCCGGATGATTCAGTAGAAGAACCCGTTGACATTGCACTCATCCAAAAGGATATTGATACTTACGAAAAATATTTAAAAGAAAAACCTTTATGGTTTGCTACCCGAAATCATCAATATTCACAGGATTTACAGAAAGCCTTATTCCAACAACAAATGAATTTACTATCTCCTTCGCTTATTTGGCAAGGTGAGAAAACTCCGAAATTACAAAAAGGTGATTTTGTCTTTTTCCCGCTCCATCAAAATAATCAAATATCCTTTAAAGAGCTTAACACTCTCATACAACAGCATAAGTTTATGTCGATTGAAGAAAATATATTTGGTTATAAGGTTCAAACTAAAAAAGCGCCATAAAAAAATTGCCTCCAATACAGCGAGGCAATTTTTTCCTTATGCGTTTTTAGCCTGTTCACGACGAGCTTGGCGTCGTGCTTCTAATTTTTGACGATCTTCATCAGATTTTGCATTATATTTAGGTAATACTAATAATTGATACGCATTAACCGCCAATAATGGGAATAATAAAAGCGCAACATACTCATTAATATTTTCATCGCGACCCATCAAGGCAATTGTCCATTCCAACGTTGTAATGACAATCATAAAGAATAGTGCCGAAATCATTACATGTTTTTTCCCTGTTAATTTTACTTTTTGAACAGCTGTTGCTATTGCCCCAAAAATGAGGACAATTAATAGTCCTACATAGAACAACCAGCTTTGCCCCTCCTTCACACCAGGAATAAAGCGGAAGAAAATTATATCGAAAATCGTTATGGCAATTAATAATAGCTGTACCCAATTCCATAATGTCAGTGTTCTAAAAATATTAACACCTACCTGATGAAGTGTTAAATAAGCAAAAAAGCCAGCTTGCGCTATAACACTCATTGTAAACCCTAAGAAAACCATCCATAAAAGTCCAGCGAAAAACTCACCCCATTGACCGTTTGCTATGTATGGTTGGAAGAATTCCCAGCGAATAAATAAACTAAAAACTCCGTTGACTGCACCACCAACGAGCATTGCAAAGAAGAAAAACTTTGCCCAATTTCGTATCGTCACAACTAAAAGTCCCCCAATTTCTCAATATATCTGTCCTTATTTTATCAATGCCTTGTTAAAAAAGCTATTTCTCATCCTAACCAATACATAAAGTCCTGAGAAATGTGAACAATAATTGAAAGAGTCTATCTAGAGAAAGGACTGATTGTCGATGCGAAAATTAACCTTATTACTGATTCTAATGCTTTTTCTTTCTGCCTGTTCACAAGATAAAACCTCTACCATGTCCTATGATGAAATAAAAAAAATCATGATTGACTCTTTACAAACAGAGGATGGTAAAAAGGCATTGCGACAGCTTTTAGAAGAGCCGAGTTTCCGTGAGCTCTTGATTTTAGAGCATGATGAAGTGAAAAAAGCTACCGAGGAAACTTTACTTTCCAAGGAAGCAGAAGACTTTTGGAAAAAAACCTTTGAAGATCCAAAGTTTAAAGAAACTGTTGCGAAAAGTATGCAAAAACAGCAACAGGATATTATGAAGAACTTAATAAAAGATCCAACTTTCCAAAAGGATATGGAGGCATTTTTCGGGCAACCCGATATGCAAAAGCAATTGGAGACTATCCTTAAATCATCCAATATGCGCAAGCAAATGGAGGAAGTTGTAAAGGAAACGATCGAAAGCCCTTTAATGCAATCTAAATGGCAGGAACTTATTAAGAAAAGTGGCGAAACAGGTTCATCAGGAAGTGGCGATAAGAAAGAAGCGAGTGGCGATAGTGGTGGCGGATCGGATAAGGGACAAAAAAGTACCGAGTAACCTTGGTAATGTAAAAACGGATTTCCCCATAAAACTGGTGGAAATCCGTTTTTTATTATTTATTTAATTTATCGATGATTTTCGTCGCGATGTCTAAATAAATTTGTCCTGTTGTATGTTTTTCAGCGTATACAGAAGGAGCAAAATCTTCATCTGTCCAATCTGGTTGCCCAAGCGGGATTTGTCCAAGCAACTCTGTACGTAGTTCGTCAGCTAGCTTTGGTCCTCCTCCTTGCCCAAAGACAAATTCTCGGTCACCTGATTTAGATTCAAACCAAGCCATGTTTTCGATAACTCCTAAAATTTCATGGTCTGTTTGAAGCGCCATTGCCCCTGCACGAGCTGCAACAAATGCTGCTGTTGGGTGTGGAGTTGTTACAACAATTTCTTTTGATGATGGCAACATTTGATGGATATCTAATGCAACGTCACCTGTGCCAGGAGGTAAATCTAATAATAGATAATCTAATTCACCCCACTCAACATCACGGAAGAATTGATCTAATACTTTACCAAGCATTGGTCCGCGCCATACGATCGGTGCGTTATTTTCTACAAAGAAGCCCATTGAAATCATTTTTACCCCAAAGCGATCTACTGGGAAAATACGATTATCGACTACCTTAGGCATATCCGTTACACCCATCATATCAGGTACACTAAATCCATAAATATCTGCGTCAATTAAGCCGACTTTCTTTCCTAGACGAGCTAAAGCAACAGCTAAGTTTACTGATACTGTCGATTTACCAACTCCACCTTTACCAGAAGCAATTGAAATTACTTGGACTGTGCTTAATGGAGATAAAATATCTTGTGCTTCCGACTCTGTTGCTGTGCCACGGAAGCTTTGCAATTTTTCTGTTGATAGTTCTTCAAAACGAATACCAACAGTGTTTACACCTGCTTCTTTCAACACCTCAACAACTTTCATTTGTAGTTGTAATTGTTCCGGTGTATTCAGTTTAGCAATGGCAATTTTTACACTGACATGATTTTTTTCTTCTTTTATTGCTACGTTCGTAATACCATCTGTTTCTGCAAGCGATTTATGTAAAAATGGATCTTGTAGTTGTCCCAGTATTTCTCGTACTTGTTGTTCAGTAATCACGACGAACACTCCCCTTATATTGTCTCAATATTAGTATATCATAATGATTTGATTTACGTTGTAGATGTTGCTCTACTCAATTTTGGCTAATAAATAGTCTTCTATACCTTCAACTATGGCATCTGCCATTTTTTCTTGGTAGTTTTTGTCCACTAATAATGCTCGTTCCTCATCATTACTAATAAAACCAGTCTCCACTAAAGCTGCAGGTACTTCCGCTTTCTTCAATAAATAGATTTGCTTAATAGACAATGCTTCACGGTCTGTATTTTTTAAATTAGTGCGAATGGATTGTTGAATACTCTTGGCAAGAATCTCTCCATCAGCATGTCCTTCCTTATGGTAAAATACCTGTGCGCCACGCCATTTTGTTTCAGGAATGGCATTTGCATGAATAGTTATAAATACATCAGGCTTTTCCTTTTCCACGATATCCTTTCTTAGGAAGATATCTTGCTTTTTCCGTTCTCTCATTGTTCCATATTTTTCTGATGGCGCATGCTCATCGATTACATCACCATTTTTTGTTCGTGTCATTATAACCGTTGCGCCTTTTTTCTTTAATTGCTTCTCTACATGCTGAGCAATTGCAAGTGTAATATCCTTTTCAATCACTTCGCCCTTTGAAGCTCCTCCGTCCTCACCACCATGCCCTGCATCAATGACAATTTTTATGCCACCAAGTGGGTCCGGTAAGAAGAAGTTACGGTCCGAAGCATTTGTTTCATATGCCACGACCACTATACTCATAAGCATAATTACTCCTAGTGCAAGCCAGCGCTTCACCCATATACACCACCCTTTTACATTTAGTGTACGAAATTAGTGGATGAACTATGCCAGAAAGTAAAAAAAACTCCCAAGTCACAAACTTGAGAGTTTTAATTTATTCTATATTAAGGGAGGAAGAATTTTATTGGTTTGTAAAAGTAGGTTTGAATTCACCTGTATATGGCTCATGCTCTACAAATACAGTTATATCATTGCCATCTTTGTCTTTACCTGTTCGTTTATACGTGAACTTCTTATCGTTGATTTCTGTAATTTCAAGAGCTACACCATACTTATTATCACCGACAGAAACATGCGCTCTTATTTTATTATCATGAATGACATTAAAGTAACCATAGTCTCCACGACTTTCACCTGTTTCTGGATTAAAGAACTCATATTTATTTGTATTTGCATCATACTTTGCAATGCTAATGAAATTTGAATTGAATTCTGTTACATCATTACCCGCTTCATCTAACACAACTGTTCCATGCCATAGTGTATCAGCGAGAATTTTATCTCCGTCAACGTCTGTAACAATTTGACCTGTAGAAGCATCTAACGTTTTATCGG
This sequence comes from Lysinibacillus sp. JK80, assembly GCF_027557635.1. Classification (NCBI taxonomy): domain Bacteria; kingdom Bacillati; phylum Bacillota; class Bacilli; order Caryophanales; family Bacillaceae; genus Lysinibacillus; species Lysinibacillus sp. JK80. Next base: position 4,435,394 of record NZ_CP058997.1, read on the forward strand.
AATCAGTAAATGCCAGTTCTTTTTCTTTATATGGAATATGTTCCACGAATATTTCTACATCATTGCCCGCAGCATCTTTACCCATTCTCTTATAAGTAAAGATACTATCGTTTAGCTCAGTGATCTCGACAACTGCTTGGTAGTTTTTTGATTCGGAAATTAATATTCTTTGTTTCCCATCATTTGTGATAAAGAATGTCCCTTTATCCTCACGGCTTTTACCTGTAGCCGCGTCAAAGAATTCATAATGACCTGTCTGGGCATCATATTTTGCTAAGCCAATGAAGTTTGCGTTCTCCGCCGTTAAATCATTGTGATCTTGATCATAAACCTTTGTACCTTGCCAATTTGTACCACTTAGAACATTAGCCATTTCTTGTCCCTTTGTTAATTGCTCTTTGGCAGTATTTTCTGTTACAGTACTTTCTGTTTTAACTTCATCACTACTTGTCTTATTGCCTTTTGCAGGCTCCTTATCTTGACATGCTGCCAGTAATGCAATAGCAGCAACAGATACTATTAATATTTTTTTCATACCTACTTACCTCCATCGGTTAGTTTATATTTTGAGTTACATCAAACCCATAATGACAATTTTTAAAAATGAAAGGTTTGTTGTACCTTCTAAAAGCTATATTAAAGTGGAATGTTAAACTCCCCCTAAATAATTTCTTAAAAAAACATAAACTTATACGAAAATATTTTTAATATATATTAAATCTGTACACTAATAGTGAGGTTTATGTAAAAAGCTATTTATTTTTTTCTACATATACTTAATTTATGGGTGATCGACATTTCTCACAAACGAGTACTTCAACATTATTTATTATAGGAAAAAGCTAAGCCTAGCATATCTTTTTAATATTACTCGTATAATTCGCAACATGTTACCATATTTTTATAAACGGAAAAGTAGGCTACAGTGATATACAATTAGTCATTTGGCTGTTTTAACCAAAGAAAAGTGGGTGGAAAAATGAATAATCAATTAATACTTTCAGCAGCGAACGGTGATACTGATAAAGTATTAGCACTTCTACAAAAAGGCATCAATATTAATACAACGGATCAGAATGGAAGAACCCCTGTCTTAGCTGCCACTTATAATAACCAGGTGGATACTGTGAAGGTGCTCATTCAACATGGTGCTGATATTAATATTAGAGATAATAACCTTGAGAACGTACTTTTACATGCAGGGGCATCAGGCTATTTAGAAATCGTTAAACTTGCCATATCTGCAGGGGCAGATACAAAGCTAACTAATCGCTTTGGTGGAATTGCCATCATCCCTGCATCCGAACGTGGACATGTTGAGGTGGTCCGAGAGCTACTTAATCACTCGGACATTCATGTCAATCACATTAATAATTTGCATTGGACAGCTCTATTGGAGGCAGTCATATTAGGCAATGGCGGGGAGAAACATCAAGAAATTGTGCAATTATTGGTGGATCATGGTGCTGATATAACTATTGGAGATCAAGATGGTGTCACACCATTGCAGCATGCAAAAAAACTAGGCTTTTATGAGATTGAGCAAATTTTAAAAGAAGCTGTACCCGAACGAAATAACAGTTAACACTATAGGAGATTTTTTCATATACTTTTCTAGATGGCCTCACTTCGGAATTAGCTTACCTGTTGCATCAATTTCACCTGCAATTTCAAAAGAAATAACGTTAAGCAATCTTTGGGTTACTTCACAGATTGCTTTTTATGATGGAATGACAAAAAGACTCTTTCCTCGAAAGTAGAAAGAGTCTTAGGATAGATGTTTTGTCTGCCTCTGACTCCGTAAAGACCAAATCATCTTTAAACGGTACGCCATTTGTAAAGGTTACGAATTCTCTTCTGGTAATAGAATAATAACAGTAGTTCCTTTTCCTTCTTCACTATATATACGAAAACTGGCATTTCTCATAAGCTTAAATTTTTTCAAAGGATTCGTAAATCCAATACGTGAGTTTTCTTCATTTACTAATCGTTGCAACTTTTCTTCTGAGATACCGACCCCATTATCATAAATTTTAATACGTATAAATTGACCTTCTCGTTGCACACTCACCTCAATAGTACCACCTTCTTTTTTCTTCGAAATCCCGTGAAAAACTGCATTTTCAACTATAGGCTGAATTGATAATGCTGGAATCAAAGATTGAATGGACTCATCAATATCATACGCAACTGTAAGACGATCACCAAAGCGCATTTTTTCAATATAGAGATATGCTTTTACAAGATCTATTTCATCTTCTATTGAAACCATGCTGTTACGATAATGGACATTTAGCTTGGCACGGAAATAGGTGGCTAAACTGTATAACGCCTCTCGTGTATTCTCTATATTTGTATAGCTTAAGCCGATGATAGTGTTAAGTGTATTGTAGACAAAATGAGGAGTTACTTGCGCATATAAATAATTCATTTCATCTTCAATCGCATCAATGGAAGATTGTCGAACCGCTAGTAATGATTGAATACGCACTAGTAATTCATCCATCGCAATCGGTTTTTGCAGATAATCATTTGCCCCAACTTGTAAAGATAACACTAAATCCGAATGCTGCATAATTGCTGTTAAAACAATAATCGGTAATTCCAACATATCGTATTGCTTTCGTACTTGTTTGCATAATTCATAGCCTGACATACCATTCATCATTAAATCGACTAACATACAATCTACTTTATGTTTCTTTATATAATCTATCGCATCAAACCCATTATCTACTCCAATAACGGTATAGCCTTTTTGAATTAATGCGTCCACTAGTACTTTTATATTCACATGATCATCATCAACAATGAGTATGGCTTTGTCATTACCTTTATGCAGTAATGGTAAATCTAGCTGTAGTATAGTATTATCTGCTCGATTGCCTATCTGTTGTTGTGTTTCAATATCTAGTTTTTCGAGTGTGGCAAGTGGCACCGTAAAAGTAAAAATTGTTCCAACACCTAATGTACTTGTTACATGAATTTCCCCATTTAACTGTTCTACTATATTTTTTGAGATACTTAATCCTAATCCAAGTCCCCCACTTTTTTTACCTTTCTTTACTTGATAAAAGGAATTAAAAATTCGATCTAAGTCTTGTGATGATATACCAATTCCAGTATCGCTTACTTGTATTTCCATATAATCATTACGTACACTAGCTAAGACTGTAATTTGTCCATTTTTTGTATGTTGCAGAGCATTATAGAGTAAATTATAAAGCACTTGTTTCAATCGTAATTCATCTGTATACATATGGGGTAAATTAGAATCTACTGCACTCATTAACCTTATGGATGTATCACTCGACATTAAACTACGAATTTCCTCAATTACTTCATCAATTACGCTTATCGGAACAACACGAGGGATAACACGAACTTCTCCGGTCATATGATTCGAAGAAATCAATAAATCCTCTACTAAATAACCTAAACGTTGCGCGACATTATGTATTAAAATGACATTTTCTTGTTGCTCACGCTTTAAAGGTCCTTGTATACCTTCCATTAATGATTTGGATATATTTAAAATACCATTTAAAGGCGTACGTAATTCATGAGACGTTTTCAATAAAAACTCATCCTTCATTTGATTATGCATCAAAAGCTCTTCCGATAACGCTTGAACTTCCTTAAAAGAAGTATTTGCTCGGAAGCTAAGCAGAGATGCAAAACTATAGAGTGTAAAAATAAACAATAATTGTTCACTATACACCATAGGTATATCAAAAATGTAATACATTACCATTAAAAAAGTATAACAAGTAAGAGATACTAAAAGAATTAGAATATAACGTGAGCCATCTACACCTTTCATAAGCACACGTAATAGCACAAACACATTATAAAGCCCAACTGGAATAAAAATTACTGCAAAGATTATTTGGGAAAGAACTAGATTTTCTATTGGTATAATCATACTATTTTTTGTCATCGGGTTGTAAATCCCATAGATAAAAAAAAGTGAACCTAACAAAATACTAATAATATAAATCGCTTTTTTCCTCATAAACTCCGGATACAAATAATAGAGAAATAATGCTAAACAAACATCAACCAGTGGTAAAATCCCTAATTGTAAACGTACTTGTTCATTTATAGTTAAATGTGTAAAAATAAGGAAAAATACTTTTTCATTTGTAAACGACATGTACAGTCCGAATAATATAGTGAATAACCCCAAAAACAATTCTTCTTTACGCTTCCGATTTTGACTATACGATATAATATAAATTGCACCGAATACAATATAACCAATACATACAAACGATTCTGCTAAAATTTTCATGCTAAAATCTCTTTGAATAGCTTCCTTTGTTCCAAACTCAATAGGAAAAGTAATACCAGCTTTTGGATAATTATAATTCCCCACATGAATTACTATATCAAGCATTAGATTCTCACTTGGTGCAAACACCGTATATTTATCATCATTTTCGAACTTAAAGTCCTTTAAGGTTTCACTCGGATTCCCCTTACTACCTACATCTTTTCCATTTATGAAAACACGGTTAGATTGACGAATTGAACGAATGTATAATCCATATTCCCCTTCAACTGGTACATTTATCTTAACATGATACGTTCCTACAGTAAGCCCTTCCTCATTTGGTTCTACAAAGCTATTCCAAGTAGCTGGTACCTCAATTGGTATTTTCTCGCTCTCGTACGCGTCGAATGAATCGCTTGATGCTATTAAGATATTTGGATAGAAAGACCATTCTCCATCTAGTTTTAAAATAGTCTTTTCTTGTAGTTCTTTTTCTTCAATCGTAACGATCCCATTCTGCGCAATCGGCTGACTACTACTAACAAAATACTCTCCATTGCCAATAAAGTATACGATAATAAATAGCATGATAATGGCCAAAGTAATGCTAATATTTTTTTTCACTATCACCCCTCCCCTACTTGAACACAATTATATATAACATCAAACTATCAGTTAGTTAGAATGAAATCCATTATGCAATATGACTTTCACCTGTATTTCATTAGTCCTCTTAGGCATCCTATCATAGGGCTGTTAAACAAATTCTGAACAAATCATATTGTTTTTGTTATCGACGTAAAAAAAGCTCCTCTCAAGTAAACCTGAGAAGAGCTTGAAATCGTTGATATAACAACGATATTAACGTTTTGAGAACTGAGGTGCACGACGAGCGCCGCGTAGACCTGGTTTTTTACGTTCTTTCATGCGTGAATCACGAGTAAGTAATCCAGCTGATTTTAATGCAGCACGGAAATCTGGGTCTACTTGAAGTAGAGCACGAGCGATACCGTGACGAACAGCACCAGCTTGACCAGTGTATCCACCACCGTTAACGTTTACGTGGATATCATAGCTTCCTGTAGTTTCAGTAGCTACTAATGGTTGTTTAATTACTTCGCGTAATGCAGCGAATGGTACGTATTCTTCGATTTCACGTTTGTTGATAACAATTTTACCTGTACCTGGTACTAAACGTACGCGAGCTACAGAGCTTTTACGGCGACCAGTGCCGATGTATTGAACTTGTGCCAAAGTAATATCCTCCTCTTAATTTATATTATCCGCGAAGCTCGTATGCTTCTGGTTTTTGTGCAGCATGTGGATGCTCTGTTCCAGTGTAAACATTAAGTTTAGTGAACATTTTGCGACCTAAAGAGTTTTTAGGAAGCATTCCTTTAACTGCTAATTCGATCATTCTTGTTGGGTACTTATCTAGCATTTCACCAGCAGTACGTGTTTTTAAACCACCCGCAAATTGAGTGTGGTGACGGTATAATTTACCCTCTAATTTGTTACCAGTTAAATGGATTTTGTCAGCGTTGATGATGATTACGTGATCACCTGTGTCAACGTTTGGTGTGAATGTTGGTTTATGTTTACCACGTAAGATTGCAGCTACTTCAGAAGCTAAACGTCCAAGAGTTTGGCCTTCTGCATCAACTACTAACCATTTACGGTCTACTTCGTGACCTTTAGCCATGAATGTTGTACGCATGTATATATCCTCCTAATCGATTCGATTACCGTTATTTTTCATTAGACTACACTATAAGTTTCGGGGCTTATTTGTGGTGGTAATGAAAATACCATCTGTTATCATATAATGAATGACTTTTAAAGTCAAGCAATTTCATTAAACACCTGGTGAAGTTGTTCAGAATTGTAGAACGCCACTAATAGAACACTTTTTCTAAGTATAGCCCTTGTGGTGGAGCGGTTTTTCCCGCCTTATCACGATTACCTGAAGCAACTACATGGGACACATTGTCAATCTTACGTCGACCTATCCCAACCTCCCAAAGAGTACCTGCAATAATACGTACCATATTATATAAGAAGCCATTCCCTTCAATCACCATATGTAGCTCTTCACCATGCCATTCAAATTGTAACAATGTTACTGTGCGTACTTTATCTTTTACGCTTGTATTCGCCGCGCAAAAACAAGAAAAGTCATGTGTACCAATAATAGCCTTAGCTGCCTCTTGCATCGCCTCTACGTTAGGTTTGACCCCATTTGTCTCCACAGTATAATATCTGCGGAATGGACTTTGGATAGGCTCACAAGACCAAATATAGCGATATCTTTTTCCAGCCACATCGTAACGCGCATGAAAGTCATGTGCCACTTCCTCAACCGATAATACACGAATATCTCTTGGCAGTTGCACATTCAAAGCCTTACTATATTTTTCTGCTGGAATGGCAAGTGGTGTGTCGAAATGCAATGTTTGCCCTGTCGCATGTACTTTAGCATCTGTACGACCACTTGCGGTTACCTTTACCTGTTCTCCCTTATGCATAATAGCTAGAACACGCTCAAGCTCAGCCTGCACTGTGCGTTCACCTGGCTGCACCTGATAGCCCGAAAAAAGTGTGCCATCATAGCTTATAATTACTTTTAATCGTCGCATATAGCCTACTCCTTTAACTTCTATAGAAGAATAGCAATACGCCTATTGCTACTAATAACACAATCGCAAATGTGTCCCCCATATCCCATTTTAACCTACGGTACCTAGTGCGTCCTTCACCACCACGATAGCCTCTTACTTCCATCGCTGTTGCTAAATCCTCAGCCCGTTTAAATGCACTGACAAAGAGAGGCACAAGCAATGGTACTACTGCCTTTATACGGTCCTTAATTGGCCCAGATGATAAATCAGAGCCTCTTGCCATTTGTGCCTTCATAATTTTATCCGTCTCATCCATTAAGGTTGGAATAAAGCGTAATGAGATGGACATCATTAAAGCCAATTCATGTACGGGTACTTTTATTGCTTTTAAGGGATTCAGTAGAACCTCGATACCATCTGTAATGGAAATCGGTGATGTAGTTAACGTTAAGATTGACGTCATAAATACTAATACTAGAAAACGAATTGAGATAAATATTCCCCGCCTAATCCCTTCGTCATAAATCGTAATGAATTTTGATTCAAACACAGGGACGCCTTCCTTCGTCATGAAAATATGGAGAAGGAATGTGAAGGCCATCAAAAAGAGTACTGGTTTGAGTCCATTTATTAAAAAGTATAGACGAATGCGCGATACTAATACAATCAGTAGCGTGAATGCGAGTAACATAGCATATGTCACGGTATTATTGGCTAAAAACACAATAATAATAAAGGCGAACACAAAGATCAGCTTTGACCGTGGATCAAGTTTGTGTACAGGTGAATCACCAGGTAAGAAGCGACCAAAGATCATTTTTTCCATCATGACTCTGCACGCTCCTCTCTAAGGGCTTGAGCAATTTCAGCAGCAAGCTCTTCCTCTGTTAAGCAAACCTTAGACAAGGAATGCCCCATCATGTGCTCAATCTTTTGCTGAAAGCGGACAATACGTGGTGGCTCTAAACGGAATTCCTTTAATGTTGCAACATCTTTAAAAATAACTCGTGGTGATCCACTTAAGACATTCTTCCCTTCATGCATAATCACAATATTATCTGCATATCGAGCTGCATCCTCCATACTATGGGTTACTAGAATGGTTGTGAGATGACGTTCTTGATGGAGCTGATAAAACATATCCATAATTTCCTTTTGACCACGTGGATCAAGACCTGCTGTTGGTTCATCTAAGACAATAACCTCAGGGTCCATCGCCAAAACGCCTGCAATCGCTACTCGACGCATTTGACCACCTGATAAATCAAACGGTGATTTATCCAAAACGTTATCTGGCAAACCGACTAAGCTGACAAGTTCTCTTGCACGAGCTTCAGCCTCCTCCTCTGATATACCAAAGTTCATTGGGCCAAACATAATGTCCTTCAACACGGTTTCTTCAAATAGTTGATGCTCTGGAAATTGAAAGACAATGCCGACCTTTTGTCTTACAGCTTTTAAATCCTTTGCTTTTTTCCCAGCTACAATAAGACGATCCCCTATATGTACTTCTCCTGAAGTAGGTCTTAGAAGTGCGTTAAAATGCTGCAAAATCGTTGATTTCCCAGAACCGGTATGGCCAATTATCGCTTGATAAGTATGAGATGGAATGTCAAAATCCACATCGAATAATGCCCGTTTTTCAAAGGGCGTTCCTTGTGCATAGGCATAGCTTACTTGTTGAAGTTTGATGTCCATAAATCATTCACCAACTCTTCTTCTGTCATATGTTGCCCCATTAATGGAACACCTTCCTTTTGCAATAGCTTTGATAACTTCAAGGCAAATGGCAAATCTAGTCCAAATTCAACTAGCTTGTCCCCAAGTGCAAAGATTTCAGCAGGTGTACCTTCTGCAAATTTCTTACCATCATTCATAAAAAGAACACGATCCGCTAACATTGCCTCTTCTAAATCATGGGTAATAGATAAAACTGTTAATCCTGTTTCTGCACGTAATGTTTGAACCGTTTGTAACACCTCTGCACGCCCCTGAGGATCTAACATGGATGTAGCCTCATCTAAAATTAAAAGCTTCGGCTTTAATGCAAGTGCCCCAGCAATGGCTACACGCTGTTTTTGTCCACCAGATAAATGATGTGGCTCATGGTCTAAAAACTGACTCATTTTTACCTGTTCGAGTGCCGCATGTACACGTTTTACCATTTCTTCAAAGGGGATACCGTTGTTTTCCAAGGCAAATGCTACATCATCCTGTACCGTTGCTCCAACGAATTGATTGTCAGGGTTTTGAAAGACCATTCCCATTAAGGAGCGAGATTCCCAAAGATTTTCTTCATTCAAGGGTTCTCGCAAAATTCGTACATCTCCCTGTTGAGGAAACAATAAACCATTCATCAGCTTGGCAATAGTGGACTTACCAGAACCATTATGTCCTACTATAGCAATCCACTCACCTTCTTCCACAGCAAAGCTAACATTTTCAACAGCATTACGACTATTTGGATTTTCTGGTGTATATGAAAAAGTTACATTATTTAAAGATAAAATTTCAGGCATATCTAGAACTCCTCTCCCTACGCTCAGCTCTACTAATTAACTTACACTTTTTTATGTATGAATTCTACTACAATCCGTATGTCGATAAAAGAAAAATACTACAATAACAACTCAAATTGATATTGGTTTAATAAATAACAAAATAACACCCATATATTAAAAAAAGCACCACAAATTGGCGCCATCTAATCTAATAAAAAAGCGCGCACCTCATTCGATAGAAATGCGCTAGTCGTTACATTTACAAGAAATATGGGTGCTCAAGCCCTTATTTCTCCTGAATGAGGTGCGGAGAGCTAAACGAGACGCCACACTAATAAGTGTCCGCTCATCATAACGCTCAGCTTAATTATTTGTCGTATAAATCATTTATAAAGAAAGAGGGTGGTGATTCCCACCCTCTTCACCACAAGTTTTCTCTTATGATTAAACTAGTTCAATCACAACAACAGGTGCACCGTCGCCACGACGAGGACCTACTTTAAGAATACGAGTGTAACCACCTTGACGCTCAGCATAACGTGGTGCAACATCATCAAATAACTTTTGAAGTGCAAATGATGTTGATTCGTTACCTTCTGCATCAGTCGTTGTTACTAGTTCACGACGGATAAATGCAGCAGCTTGACGGCGTGCATGTAAATCTCCGCGTTTACCTAAAGTAATCATTTTTTCAACAGCTTTACGTACTTCTTTAGCGCGAGCCTCAGTAGTTTCGATACGCTCGTTGATGATTAAATCAGTAGCTAAGTCACGTAACATCGCTTTACGTTGAGAACTTGTACGACCAAGTTTTCTGTAACCCATGGATGTTTCCCTCCTTTATAGAAAAAAATCTGATCTTGTTAGTTGTGTTTAAATCGCTTAGTCTTCTTTGCGTAATCCTAAACCAAGCTCTTCTAACTTCGCTTTTACTTCTTCTAATGACTTGCGTCCAAGGTTACGAACTTTCATCATGTCGTCTTCTGATTTATTCGCAAGTTCTAGTACTGTATTAATACCAGCGCGTTTTAAACAGTTATAAGAACGAACAGAAAGATCAAGCTCTTCGATAGTCATCTCTAAAACTTTTTCTTTTTGATCTTCTTCTTTTTCGACCATGATTTCAGCAGTTTGTGCCTCATCTGTCATGCCAACGAAGATGTTAAGATGCTCGGTTAAAATTTTTGCTCCGAGCGAAATCGCCTCTTTCGGACCGATGCTGCCATCTGTCCACACATCAAGAGAAAGTTTGTCGTAGTCAGAAGACTGACCAACACGAGTATTTTCCACTTGGAAATTGACGCGTGATACTGGAGTGTAAATAGAGTCGATCGGGATCACGCCGATAGGAAGATCCTCACGTTTGTTTTGATCAGCAGGAGTGTAACCACGGCCGCGTTGTGCATACATACGCATACGTAAATGACCGTTTTTAGCGATTGTTGCAATATATAGATCTGGGTTTAAAATTTCTACGTCACTGTCATGTGTAATGTCAGCAGCCGTAACTGTACCATCGCCTTTAACATCAATCTCAATAACTTTTTCTTCGTCAGAGTAGATTTTAAGAGCTAGTTTTTTCACGTTCAAAATGATTGAAGCTACATCTTCTACTACGCCTTCTACAGTTGAGAATTCGTGAAGAACACCATCAATTTGAATTGAAGTGACAGCAGCTCCTGGTAATGAAGACAGAAGGATACGACGTAAAGAATTACCCAAAGTGTTTCCATATCCGCGTTCAAGCGGTTCTACAACAAACTTTCCATATTTGGAATCTTCGCTGATCTCCACCGTTTCAATCTTTGGTTTTTCAATTTCGATCATTTTATTTACCCTCCTTCAAAACATCGAATGTATAGGTTCTTTCCATCATAGATTCGATCGTCAATGACGTATCGTTTATTATCTGCACAAGACAGTCTGTACAAAAAATGATGTTCTCATACAATATGAGACGCACCCATTACACGCGACGACGTTTTGGCGGACGGCAACCATTATGAGGAACTGGAGTAACGTCTTTAATAGCAGTTACTTCTAAACCAGCAGCTTGAAGTGCACGAATAGCAGCTTCACGACCAGCACCAGGACCTTTAACAGTTACTTCCAACGTTTTCAGACCATGTTCAAGGGATGTTTTAGCAGCAGTTTCTGCAGCCATTTGAGCAGCGAATGGTGTAGATTTACGTGAACCACGGAAACCAAGAGCACCAGCACTTGACCAAGATACAGCGTTACCTTGCATATCTGTAATCGTTACGATTGTATTGTTAAATGTAGAACGAATGTGTGCGATACCAGATTCGATATTCTTTTTCACACGACGTTTACGAGTTTGTTGTTTACGAGCCATGTTAAGAAGGAACCTCCTTTACCAATTATTTTTTCTTGTTCGCAACTGTTTTACGAGGACCTTTACGCGTACGCGCATTGTTCTTCGTATTTTGACCACGAACAGGTAAGCCACGACGGTGACGGATACCACGGAATGAACCGATTTCCATCAGACGTTTAATATTTAATGAAGTTTCGCGACGTAAGTCACCTTCAAGTTTGTATGAATCTAATTGTTCACGGATTTTGTTTAACTCATCTTCAGTTAAGTCGCGTACGCGTGTATCTTCTGAAATACCTGCATCAGCTAGTACTTTCTGAGCTGTAGTTTTACCAATACCGAAAATGTACGTTAATGAAATTACCACGCGTTTGTCGCGAGGAATATCAACACCAGCAATACGTGCCATGTACGTTGTGCACCTCCTTTAGAATTAACCTTGTTTTTGTTTATGTTTAGGATTTTCACAGATTACCATTACTTTACCGCGTCGGCGAATTACTTTACATTTTTCGCAGATCGGTTTCACAGATGGTCTCACTTTCATCTAACCTAACCTCCTTAGTAGTCCGGAGCGCAAAAGATTATTTAAAACGGTATGTGATACGACCGCGAGTTAAATCATAAGGAGATAACTCAATAGTAACCTTATCTCCAGGTAGAATACGGATAAAGTGCATACGAATCTTACCAGATACGTGTGCTAGAATCACATGTCCATTTTCTAATTCTACCTTAAACATCGCGTTTGGCAAAGTCTCAACAACTGTCCCTTCGACTTCAATTACATCATCTTTCGCCATCTACTCTGTCTCCTCTCTATATGCAAATTAAAGTTCTCATCGTTACATCAAACGGATATCTGCTGCAACTTTAGAAGCAACCTCGTTTCAACATATGTTTGGATTGTATGAGAGATGTTTGAAAGACGCTCGTCTGGTTTCGCTTCACACAATCCACGGAATATACAGAACCAGTAAGGGCACTGAATCTCCCATGTTTACACGAATACCGGAATGTCTTGGATGAGATATTCATACCCGTTACACAGATGCTTCCACGAAACCCATTATACTCCTCCAAAAGGTATGTTGCACTTTTAAGAAGAAATATATACCGGGCACAATATGCTTTTGCAACTCTCAAAAAAATTATGTTTCGTTGTTGCTCCCGCATGCCTCCCGCGGAAGCAGTACTCTGCGCCCGGAGCCGGGTATCAGCTGCGGCTGCTCTGTAATAGAGCATCAAGATCAGCAAACACTTTGTTAATATCTTGCTGTCCATCTATATTAGTTAACACGCCTTTAGCTTGATAGAAATCAAGTAGAGGTTGTGCTTGTTTCATATTTACTTCCAGACGGTTCGCAACCGTTTCAGGATTATCATCTGCACGTGTATAAAGCTCGCCACCATCTTTATCACATTTCCCTTCCTCAGCAGGAGGATTGAAAATTAAATGATAGGATGTACCACAAGTTTTACAAATACGTCTACCTGAAAGACGAGCAATTAACTCATCCTTTTCAACTTGAATGTTTAATGTATGCTCAATAGCTTTACCTAGGTCAGCAAGAATGCTATCTAAGGCTTCAGCTTGAGGAACAGTACGTGGGAAACCATCTAATAAGAATCCTTTTTCACAATCAGGTTTAGCCAGTCGCTCACGAACAATACCAATCGTTACTTCATCAGGTACAAGTGCACCTTGATCCATAAACGACTTAGCTTGTAAGCCTAGTTCAGTACCTTCTTTAATTGCAGCACGGAACATATCGCCTGTAGAAATATGAGGAATTGCGTACTTCTCAACAATTTTATCTGCCTGCGTACCTTTACCAGCACCTGGCAGACCCATTAAAACGATATTCATTAGGAAATATTCCTCCCACAAAAGGTTTGCTGATTAAAGGAAACGATGGAACGTTCCCTAAAAACCAACATTATTTCATAAAGCCTTTGTAGTGACGTTTAACAAGTTGAGATTCTAGCTGCTTCATCGTTTCGAGCGCTACGCCGACTACGATAATAATACTAGTACCACCGATCTGCACTGAGGCAGGTAGATTCATAAAGTTTATGAATATAACCGGCATTACTGAAATAACAGTTAAGAAAATCGCGCCGACAAATGTCAGACGATATAACACGCTTGTTAAATACGTTTGAGTGTTTTCACCAGGACGAATACCTGGAATATAAGCACCTTGCTTTTTCAAGTTATCTGCCACATTTTCTGGATTCACTTGTACGAATGCATAGAAATATGTGAATGCGATGATTAATGCCACATAAATAATCATTCCAACAGGTTTTGTATGATCAAACGTGTTATTAATGAAAGTAGTAACATTATTTTCACCGAAGAACGGAACTAACGTACGAGGTGTCATCAGAAACGCTGAAGCAAAGATTACAGGAATAACCCCTGCAGCATTTACTTTTAACGGTAAATGGGTTTGTTGACCACCAGTTTGTTGATTTCGCCCAGTAACTCGTTTTGCATATTGAATTGGAATTTTACGTAGTGCTTGTTGCACATAGATAACTCCAATAACAACCGCAAGCAAGATTAAGACAAGTAGACCAAGGATAATTAGGTTGATAAATAGCTTATCACCCGCACCCTCGATTTGTTGTGCATAGATTTGGTTGATACCTGTAGGTAATGCCGCAACGATACCTGCGAAGATTACAACAGAAATACCATTACCAACGCCATGCGCAGTAATTTGATCAGCAAGCCATACTAGGAATGCTGTACCCGCTGTTAATACAATAGAGATTATAACATATGTTAAAACCCCTTCTTCCTTAATCAATGACCCGCCATACATTCTATTAAAACCAAATGACATCGCGAATGATTGAATAAAAGCAAGAATAATAGTAAAGTAGCGTGTAAATTGCGCAAGTTTACGTCTTCCGACTTCACCTTGCTTTGCCCACTCAGCAAACTTCGGTACTACGTCCATTTGCAATAACTGAACAATAATTGAGGCTGTGATGTAAGGCATAATCCCCATTGCAAAGATGGAGAAGTTCTTTAAAGCACCACCGCCAAAAGTATTCAGGAAACCAACGAGGTTAAACTCATCAGTTGCCTTTAATACATTAGCGTCAACGTTAGGTACTGGAATGAAAGTTCCAATACGAAAAACGATTAACATTAAAAGTGTGAAAATGATTTTATTTCTTATATCTCGAACACGCATAAAGTTAGAGATTGTCTGAAACATTAAATCACCTCAGTAGTTCCGCCGGCATTCTCGATTGCTTCTTTCGCTGAAGCTGAGAATTTATGAGCTTTGACAGTAAGCTTTTTATTAAGAGTTCCGTTGCCTAGAACTTTAATTCCAGCTTTTTCATTGCTCACTAGACCAGTTTCAAGTAATAATGCAGCAGTTACCTCTGCACCGTCTTCGAAACGGTTTAAAGCATCAAGGTTAACGATCGCGTATTCTTTACGGTTAATGTTCGTAAAGCCACGTTTTGGTAAACGACGGAATAATGGGTTCTGACCGCCTTCAAAGCCTGGGCGTACACCGCCACCAGAACGAGCGTTTTGACCTTTATGACCTTTACCTGCTGTTTTACCGTTACCAGAACCGATACCACGACCAACGCGGTTGCGTTGCTTACGAGAACCTTCTGCTGGTTTTAACTCATGCAGTTTCATAGTGGGTGGCACCTCCTTGTTCAATAATTGGAAATTAAATTTCTTTTACAGTAACTAAGTGAGCTACTTTATCAAGCATACCGCGAGTAGCTGCGTTATCAGCTTTCTCTACAGTTTGGTGTAATTTACGTAAACCTAAAGCTTCAACAGTTTTGCGTTGTGCAGGTTTAGTACCAATCACAGATTTAGTAAGGGTGATTTCTAATTTGTTAGCCATTATCTTTCCCCCCTTATCCTAATAGTTCTTCCACTGATTTACCACGTAATTTAGCTACGTCCTCTACGCGTTTTAATTCAGTTAAACCTTGAATTGTTGCACGCACCATGTTAATTGGTGTGTTAGATCCAAGTGATTTTGAAAGAATATCAGTAATACCAGCAAGTTCTAGTACAGCACGTACTGGACCACCAGCGATAACCCCTGTACCAGGAGCAGCAGGTTTGATTAGGATTTCTCCTGCACCAAAGCGACCTTGCACTAAGTGTGGAGTTGTTCCACCTACGCGTGGCACTTCGATTAAGTTTTTCTTCGCATCTTCAACAGCTTTGCGGATAGCATCTGGCACCTCTTGAGCTTTACCAGTACCGAAACCTACATGACCGTTTCTATCGCCAACTACAACTAATGCTGTGAAGCGGAAGCGACGTCCACCTTTAACAACTTTAGCAACGCGGTTAATAGTAACTACGCGTTCTTCAAGTTCTCCAAGTTTGTTTGCGTCAATACGACTCATGAAATGTGTCCCTCCTTCTTATTAAAATTCTAAACCGTTCTCACGTGCAGCTTCAGCTAAAGCTTTCACACGTCCATGATATAAGTAACCACCACGGTCAAATACTACAGCAGTAATATTTTTTTCCGCAGCGCGTTTTGCGATTGTTTCACCGACTTTAGTTGCTGCGTCAACATTGCTACCAGCACCTTCGAAACCATTTTCTTGAGAAGATGCGCTAACAATTGTTACGCCTGCTACGTCATCGATAAGTTGCGCGTAAATGTTCTTGTTAGAACGGAATACGTTTAAGCGTGGACGCTGAGCAGTACCCGAAATTTTAGAACGAACGCGAGCATGACGTTTTTTACGAACCTGATTTTTATCTTGTTTCGTAATCACAAGGGTCACTCCTTTCTAATGCTTAAGCTGCATTATTTACCTGTTTTACCTTCTTTACGACGAACATATTCGCCTTCATAACGAATACCTTTACCTTTATAAGGCTCTGGTGGACGAACGTCACGGATGTTAGATGCAAGAGCACCAACGCGTTCTTTGCTGATACCTTTAACGATAATCTTTGTGTTTGAAGGAACTTCAATTTGTAGACCATCTTCAGGTGTGAACTCTACTGGATGAGAGTAACCTACGTTAAGTACAAGTTTATTACCTTGTAATTGCGCACGGTAACCAACACCGATAAGTTCTAAAGCTTTTTCGAAACCTGCAGAAACACCAGTAACCATGTTCGCAAGAAGCGCACGAGTAGTACCGTGGTTTGTGCGGTGTTCTTTTGAATCAGAAGGACGTACTACAGTGATTACGTTACCCTCTTGCTCAATTTTCATATCTTGGTGGAAAGAACGAACAAGTTCGCCTTTAGGACCTTTAACAGTAACAGTGTTGTCAGCTGCAACAGTAACAGTTACGTTAGCTGGTACCTCGATAATTTTTTTACCTACACGAGACATTTAGTTGCACCTCCATTCATTTATTGCTAATTACCAAACGTATGCTAGAACTTCGCCGCCAACTTGTTTAGCGCGAGCTTCTTTATCTGTTAATAAACCTTGTGAAGTTGACACTAAAGCGATACCAAGACCGTTCAATACTTTAGGTACTTCATTTGTTTTAGCATATACACGTAAACCAGGTTTAGAAATACGTTTTAAGCCAGTGATAACGCGCTCGTTATCTTTTCCATATTTTAAGAAAATACGGATGATACCTTGTTTGTTGTCTTCCACGTATTCTACGTCACGTACGAAACCTTCACGCTTTAAAATTTCAGCGATTTCTTTTTTCACGTTGGAAGCTGGTACTTCTAACTTCTCGTGACGAACCATGTTCGCATTACGAATGCGAGTAAGCATATCTGCAATCGGATCAGTCATTGTCATTACATTTACCTCCTTCCCAAATTAGGGGATTACCAGCTGGCTTTTTTCACGCCAGGAATTTGTCCCTTATATGCAAGTTCTCGGAAACAAATACGGCAAAGTTTGAATTTGCGATATACTGAATGTGGACGACCACAGCGTTCACAACGTGTATACTCTTGCACTTTAAACTTTTGCTTACGTTGTTGTTTAACGATCATAGATTTTTTAGCCACGTTTTCGCCCTCCTTGTTTGATTACTTTTGGAACGGCATACCGAATTGTGTCAATAACTCGCGAGCTTCTTCGTCAGAGTTCGCTGTCGTTACGATCACGATGTCCATACCGCGTACTTTTGAAACTTTATCGTAATCGATTTCTGGGAAAATTAATTGTTCTTTAACACCTAGTGTGTAGTTACCGCGACCATCGAATGCTTTTTTAGAAACACCACGGAAGTCACGTACACGAGGTAGTGAGATAGAAATTAATTTGTCCAAGAATTCATACATACGCTCACCGCGTAATGTAACTTTAGCACCGATAGGCATACCTTCACGAAGACGGAAACCTGCGATCGATTTTTTAGCTTTAGTTACTACTGGTTTTTGACCAGTGATAATTGTTAATTCTTCAACAGCTGCATCTAACGCTTTAGAGTTTTGAACTGCATCACCAACACCCATGTTGATAACGATTTTCTCAACTTTCGGTAGTTGCATAACTGATTTATATCCAAATTTGCTCATAAGAGCTGGAGAAACTTCATTTAAATATTTTTCTTTTAGGCGGCTCATGTGTGTACCTCCCTTCTATTTATACTAATTAGTCGATTACTGCACCTGATTTTTTTGCTACACGAACTTTTTTACCGTTTTCGATTTTATAACCTACACGAGTCGGCTCGCCAGATTTAGGATCGATTAGCATTACGTTCGAAACGTGAATTGCAGCCTCTTGGCTAACAATACCACCTTGTGGATTCAATTGGTTAGGTTTAACGTGTTTTTTCACGATGTTCACACCTTCAACAAGAACGCGATCTTGTTTTGGGAAAGCAGCAAGGATTACGCCTTCTTTGCCTTTATCCTTACCAGTGATTACCTTAACCTTGTCACCTTTTTTTACATGCATGCTGTCGCACCTCCTTGATTGGCACTGTCATGAAATTAAAGAACTTCTGGAGCTAGAGAAACGATTTTCATGAAGTTGCTGTCACGTAGTTCACGTGCAACAGGTCCGAAAATACGAGTTCCGCGTGGTGATTTATCATCACGAATAATTACACAAGCATTTTCATCAAATTTGATGTACGTGCCGTCTTTACGACGAACGCCTGATTTAGTACGAACGATAACAGCTTTAACAACGTCACCCTTCTTGACAACGCCACCTGGTGTTGCTTTCTTAACTGTACAAACAACGATATCACCGATGTTAGCAGTTTTACGGCCAGAGCCACCAAGCACTTTAATTGTAAGAACTTCACGTGCACCTGAGTTGTCAGCAACTTTCATACGACTTTCTTGTTGGATCACTTAGGTTACCTCCCTTCGGAAATTGGTTGTTCCGAAATAGTTATTAAATAATAACCGCTTTTTCTACAACTTCTACTAGACGGAAACGTTTAGTAGCTGATAGCGGGCGAGTTTCCATGATACGTACGATATCACCGATTTTCGCTGTGTTTAACTCATCATGAGCTTTAAACTTTTTAGAGTATTTTACACGCTTACCATAAAGCTTGTGCTTTTTGTAAGTTTCAACTAAAACAGTAACAGTTTTGTCCATTTTATCTGAAACAACGCGGCCCGTGTAAACTTTGCGTTGATTGCGCTCAGTCATACTTGAAAACCTCCTTTATCAGTTATTTGCACTGATTTCTCTTTCACGAATAACAGTTTTCATACGCGCGATTGCTTTACGCACTTCACGAATACGAGCTGTGTTTTCTAATTGACCAGTCGCCAATTGGAAGCGAAGGTTGAAAAGCTCTTCTTTCAGTGATTTCACTTTTAATTCTATTTCAGAAGTAGCAAGGTCACGGATTTCATTAGCTTTCATTAGATTCACCACCAGTTTCTTGACGTTTTACGATCTTACATTTAACAGGAAGTTTGTGTGATGCTAAACGAAGTGCTTCACGTGCAACTTCTTCAGATACGCCAGCAATTTCGAACATTACTTTTCCTGGTTTAACTACTGCTACCCAACCTTCAGGAGAACCTTTACCAGAACCCATGCGGACTTCTAGAGGTTTTTTAGTGTAAGGTTTATGTGGGAAGATTTTAATCCAAACTTTACCGCCACGTTTCATGTAACGAGTCATCGCGATACGAGCAGATTCGATTTGACGGTTAGTAATCCAGCTAGCAGTTTGAGCTTGTAAGCCCCATTCGCCGAAAGTTACTTCTTTACCGCCTTTCGCTTCGCCACGCATGTTGCCGCGGTGTTCACGACGGTATTTAACGCGTTTAGGCAATAACATATTATTTGCCTCCTTCCACAGATTTCTTCGTAGGAAGAACTTCACCACGGTAGATCCATACTTTAACGCCTAATTTACCGTAAGTAGTATCAGCTTCTGCGTGTGCATAATCGATGTCAGCACGTAGAGTATGAAGTGGAACAGTTCCTTCACTATAGTGTTCAGCACGCGCGATATCAGCGCCACCTAAACGACCAGATACTTGTGTTTTAATTCCTTTTGCACCAGCGCGGATTGTGCGTTGGATCGCTTGCTTTTGCGCACGACGGAATGATACACGATTTTCTAATTGACGAGCGATGTTTTCAGCTACTAGACGAGCGTCAAGATCTGCACGTTTGATTTCAATGATGTTGATGTGTACACGTTTACCAGTTAAATCGCTAAGGTATTTACGAAGATTTTCAACTTCAGTACCACCTTTACCGATTACCATACCTGGTTTCGCAGTGTGAATTGTAATGTTTACACGGTTTGCAGCACGTTCGATTTCTACTTTAGAAACTGAAGCGTCTTTAAGAGCCGTTTCAATATATTTACGCACTTTGATGTCTTCGTGAAGTAGAGTTGCATAGTCTTTTTCAGCGTACCATTTTGACTCCCAGTCACGAATAATACCAACGCGTAGTCCTATTGGATGTACTTTTTGACCCACGGATTAACCCTCCTTCTTCTCAGATACCACTAGAGTAATGTGGCTTGTGCGTTTGTTAATTGCGCTTGCACGTCCTTGTGCACGTGGACGGAAACGTTTTAAAGTTGGACCTTCGTCAACGAATACTTCAGAAACTACTAAAGAGTTGATGTCAAGATCGTAGTTGTGTTCAGCGTTAGCAACTGCAGATTTTAATACTTTCTCAACGACTGGAGACGCCGCTTTTGGAGTATGACGTAAAATTGCAACTGCTTCACCAACTTGCTTACCTCGGATTAAGTCTACAACTAGACGTACTTTGCGAGGAGCAATGCGTACTGTACGAGCGATAGCTTTAGCTTGTGTCATTAGGATTTACCTCCTCTCAAAATTAGCGTCTTGTTTTCTTGTCGTCTGCACCGTGACCTTTATAAGTACGTGTCGGTGCGAACTCACCAAGTTTATGGCCTACCATATCTTCTGTTACGTATACAGGAACATGTTTACGTCCATCATATACAGCAATCGTTAAACCGATGAAGTTCGGGAAGATTGTAGAACGGCGTGACCAAGTTTTGATAACTTGTTTTTTCTCAGAAGCCTCTTGCGCTTCCACTTTTTTCATTAAGTGGTCATCGACAAAAGGTCCTTTTTTCAAGCTGCGACCCATGTAGGAACCTCCCTCCGTGATTCCACCACGGCTCTCACATAGAACCGTAGTTTAACCACTTTATTTTTTACGACTACGGATGATAAATTTATCCGATTTGTTTTTCTTCTTGCGAGTTTTGTAACCAAGTGCTGGTTTACCCCAAGGAGTCATTGGTGATTTACGTCCGATTGGAGAACGTCCTTCACCACCACCGTGTGGGTGATCGTTAGGGTTCATTACAGAACCACGAACTTCTGGGCGTTTACCTAACCAACGGCTACGACCTGCTTTACCGATGTGTACAAGTTCGTGTTGTTCGTTACCAACTTGACCGATTGTAGCGCGGCAAGTAGCTAAAACTAAACGTACTTCACCAGATTGTAAACGAACGATAACGTACTTATCTTCACGACCAAGTACTTGCGCAGAAGTACCAGCTGAACGTACTAATTGTCCGCCTTTACCAGGTTTTAACTCGATGTTATGGATTGTAGTACCCATTGGAATGTTTGCTAATGGTAAAGTGTTACCTACTTTAATATCAGCATCTGGACCAGAAACGATTGTTTGACCAACCTCTAGACCTTTTGGTGCTAAGATGTAAGCTTTTGCTCCATCAGCGTAGTTGATTAATGCGATATTCGCAGAACGGTTTGGATCATATTCAA
The DNA here is from genome assembly GCF_027557635.1 of Lysinibacillus sp. JK80. NCBI lineage: Bacteria > Bacillati > Bacillota > Bacilli > Caryophanales > Bacillaceae > Lysinibacillus > Lysinibacillus sp. JK80. The sequence continues at coordinate 4,457,340 of NZ_CP058997.1, forward strand.
TAGTAGCAACTTTTGCCGGAATGCCATCTTTAACACGTTTGAAATCGATAACACGGTATTGCTTCTTATGACCACCACCATGATGACGAACAGTGATTTTACCTTGGTTGTTACGACCAGCTTTGCGTTTAGTTGGTTCAAGCAATGATTTCTCAGGCTTGTTAGTTGTAATTTCCGCAAAGTCTAATGACGTCATGTTACGACGACCATTAGAGGTAGGTTTATACTTTTTAATCGCCATTGTGTTTTCCCTCCTTCTTGAGTGTTCAAATCATAAATCCGTTAGGATTACATTTCGAATAATTCAATTTCTTTGCTATCAGCAGTTAGTTTAACGATCGCTTTACGACGTTTATTAGTGTAACCACCGTAACGGCCTACGCGTTTGAATTTACCTTTGTAGTTAAGAACGTTTACTTTCTCAACTTTTACGCCAAAGATTTCTTCTACAGCGTCTTTTACTTGAGTTTTGTTAGCGCGAGTGTCTACTTCGAAAGTATACTTTTTCTCTGCCATAAGTTCTGAAGAACGCTCAGTAATGACCGGACGTTTTAAAATATCACGTGCTTCCATTATCCAAGCACCTCCTCAACTTTTTCTACTGCAGACTTAGTGAATACAACTTTATCATGACCTAATAGATCAAGAACGTTGATTCCGTTTGCAGTTAAAACTGTTACACCCGGGATGTTACGAGCAGATAATGCTACGTTTTCATCTAGGTCAGCAGTTACGAATAAAGATTTTTTCTCTAAAGAAAGATCTTTAAGGATTTTTGTGAATTCTTTTGTTTTTGGTGCTGCTAGAGTTAGAGCATCAAGAACTAAGAAGTTTTGTTCTACTACTTTAGCTGATAAAGCAGATTTAAGAGCTAAACGACGAACTTTTTTAGGTAATTTATAAGAATAGCTACGTGGAGTAGGACCGAATACGATACCACCGCCGCGCCATTGTGGAGAACGGATAGAACCTTGACGAGCACGACCAGTTCCTTTTTGACGCCATGGTTTACGACCACCACCAGCAACTTCAGAACGGTTTTTAACCTTGTGATTACCTTGACGAAGAGAAGCGCGTTGAGCAACTACTGCGTCGAATAATACTGCTTCATTTGGCTCGATTCCGAAGATCGCATCGTTTAATTCGATTTCACCAACTGAAGCACCTGTTTGACTAAGTACAGATACTTTTGTCATTCCTGTTTCCTCCTTTCCTTAAGTGATTACTTAGCTTTAATTGCAGTTTTTACTGTAACTAGAGCTTTTTTAGAACCAGGAACATTACCTTTAACAAGTAGTAAGTTACGATCTGTGTCAACTTTCACGATTTCTAAGTTTTGGATTGTAACTACATTGCCACCCATTTGACCAGGTAATTTCTTTTGTTTGAATACGCGGTTCGGAGCAACTGGACCCATTGAACCAGGACGACGGTGGTAACGAGAACCGTGGGCCATAGGACCACGAGATTGTCCGTGGCGTTTGATAACACCTTGGAAACCTTTACCTTTAGTAACTCCTGTTACATCGATTACATCGCCTTCTGCGAAAATTTCTACTTTGACTTCTTGACCAACTTCGTATTCTTCCACGTTCACGTTGCGGAATTCACGAATGAAGCGCTTAGGAGCAGTGTTCGCTTTTGCTACGTGACCTTGTTCTGGTTTGTTAGAAAGCTTAACGCGCTTGTCTTCGAAACCAACTTGAATTGCTTCGTAGCCGTCTGTTTCAACAGTTTTCTTTTGAAGAACTACGTTTGGAGTAGCTTCGATAACTGTTACCGGGATTAAATCGCCGTTTTCAGCGAAAACTTGTGTCATACCAATTTTTCTACCTAAGATTCCTTTAGCCATTTGTCGCACCTCCTGTAAGTTTTAAAAGTTATATTGTTTTTACCATTAAAGTTTGATTTCGATATCAACGCCAGATGGTAAATCAAGTTTCATTAACGCGTCAACAGTTTGTGGTGTTGGGTTAACGATATCGATCAGACGTTTATGCGTACGCATTTCGAATTGTTCACGAGAATCTTTGTACTTGTGAACCGCACGAAGAATTGTGTACACAGACTTCTCAGTTGGAAGTGGAATCGGACCTGATACACTTGCACCTGAACGTTTTGCAGTTTCCACAATTTTCTCAGCAGATTGATCTAAAATACGGTGATCATACGCTTTTAAACGAATACGAATCTTTTGTTTTGCCATTATTTTCCCTCCTTCTCGCCTATTTTCTAGACATTCTCCACGAAAATTTTCCCACACACCGCCATGGCAAAGCGGCCGGGTGTGTCGGCAACCTCTCGCTTCATCGCAGTCAAAGACCAACATTCAACATTATATACAATAAAAAAAGAATAAGCAAGTCTTTTCGCTAAATTCTTTTAAATGTTGCAGATATTCTTAGTACTACTATTTCTTCGCTTTATTAAGCCGTTTATTAGTATATAAAATTTCTATACATATTGCAACACTTAAGGTTATCATATCAACATTTTCGCACATTTCAAATAACTCAAAAAAGAAAAAAGTAATTTCTATATAATTATAGAAACTACCTCCTTATTATAGAAAGAACACACAGGCAATCCAACCAAACAGGATTAGTGGTATGTTAATGAAAATAAACGTAGGAACACAGGTATCCCAAATATGATGATGCTGGCCATCAACATTAAGGCCTGCTGTTGGCCCTAATGTAGAATCGGATGCTGGAGAACCTGCGTCTCCTAAAGCACCAGCTGTACCGATTAAGCATAATATCGCTAAAGGACTCATATCTAAACCTTGTGCTAGCGGAACAAATAGTGTCGCGATTATAGGCACTGTAGCGAAGGACGAACCAATTCCCATCGTCACAACTAATCCTATGACTAACATGATGAAGACAGCAAGACTTCTATTTCCTTCTAATACAGTGAGTGAATTTGTAATTAAGCTGTCCACATCACCTGTTGCATTGATTACCGCCGCAAAACCATTTGCCGCAATCATAACAAAGCCAATAAAGGCCATCATCTTCATTCCTTCAGAAAGAATCTCATCTGCTTCTCTCCATTTAAGAGCACCTGTAAAATACATAATCATAATACCTGCAAACGAGCCTACAATCATTGAGTCTGTTAACACTTGAGCGCATAGTGATATTACTAGTGCCAGAGCTGTAGAAAACATAATGAATTTGCTGACGTTTACATTTAAAGATTCCGTCTCCACTTCACTATGCTTATAATGTCTTGGTTTGCGGTATACAGCGAAGGCAATTATCAATCCGATTAGCATTCCTAATACGGGAATCCCCATTGCTGCAGGGACATCACGTGAAGAAACAGCCATTCCTGCCTCTGACACTTGTGTAGCAACGATATCTTGAAAGATTGCTCCAAAACCAGCAGGTACAAAACTATACGTACCAATTAAGCCTACTGCAATCAACGTTGCAATTATACGTCGATCGACTTCTAGCATATTTAAAATCTTTAAAATAGGAGGTATTAATAATGGAATGAAGGCAATATGAATAGGAATAACATTTTGAGATAAAATAGACATCACAAAAATAAGGAAGAAAATTAATACCTTCACAAGTCCTTTTCTATTACTTTCACCCTTTAATATTTTTAACATCCCGGCTATCATTAATTCGGGTATTCCTGTTTTGGCAATGGCGATTGCAAAACCACCAAGTAAGCCATAACTTAATGCAATGGTTGCTCCTGCTCCTAATCCTTCTGTAAATGATTGGACTGTTGACTCAATGCCCATCCCACTAGTTAGACCACCTACAAATGCTCCTAGAACTAACGAGAGAACTACATTGATGCGAAGCAAGCTTAATATTAACATAACGGCAACAGCCGCAATTACTGCATTCATTGTTACACTCTACTTTCATACACTAAATTACTAACATGTTAAACTTTATTATTCTGATAATTGAAAGTCAAGGTTTTTTGTAACTTCTATATTTTTTGCACTAAAAAAACAGTGTAATGATAACCACCACACTGTTTCCGAGTTTCCTCTTATTTAATATTACAACGACTGACGTACAACCTTTTTATAGTAGCCTACCGATAGAATAGCAAAAATCGTATATAAAGCTATATAACAGCACATTGCAATCCACAAGGGAGCTGTTAACTCTGTCCCAAATAAAAACCATCCTGACTTAACAGCAAAGTAGCTATGCAATAACCCAATAACTAGTGGAACACCGAAATTAAAGGCCTGTTTCATATAAATACCCTTCATGATATCTTTTTCAGCAAAACCAATCTTTCGTAGGATTGTATAGGAATCACGTTCTTCCTCCGCCTCAGACATTTGTTTAAAGTATAGAATACTACCTGTGGTCATTAAAAACGCTAACCCTAAAAATGCTGTTGTAAAGATGGTAAGACCCAATGATTCAATATTGTCTTTACGTTTTCCTTCATAGGATGATTGTGTATATTGCTTTGTCTTCCCTTTATCATCTACAGCAGTAATAATACCTGCATTTGATTGAATATATAATTTTTCTGCTGTTGCAATATCTTCGTTAGATTTTAAAGTAATTGTTGTTTGATGATGCCAAGGATAAAGAGCTGCCTGTGTAGTTAAACTTTTAAACATATCATCTGTCACAACAAAGATAGGTCCACCACCCCCAGCCGTTACAATACCACTTATCACGCTTTTATCGTGGATATCAACGACATGAAAAGTTTCTTCAAGTTCTCCTGCAGATACTACTAAATCATGATCTTTCTCTAACGGGAACATTTCAGCCATATAACCACCATAGTTTGTCAAGATAACCTCATTCCCTGAAAGCTTAGCCTCAGGAACACTCTGCTGGTAATCTGAAAGCGGAATGGTATAAATTGTGCCTTCCATTGTATATAAAGGGTTATCCTGCTGTTTTTTAGACATCAATTGACCTACAGCAGCGGTTACTCCCTGAAGACGATAGTCAATTTTATCATAAGCAATATTATTTTCCTCTAACTTCTCTAAAAATTCCTCCCCTTGCTCTTCAAGCAATATGAAATCACCAGGTACTTGGCTATATGCAGATGCTTCCGAGGAGTAGTAGGCGATATAGGAAAGAGTCGTCACGCCTAGAGAAACGCCTGTTAACACGGTGATTAGCGTTAATGACTTTGCATTGCTCTTCATGCGATGCATGATGGGCGTTAATGCTAATACATCCTTTATGGATAAATGCCCTTTTTTCTTTAGGCGAATAGTATTCATAATAAATGCTACAGAGAAACGAAAAACAAGGAATGTTCCACCAATTGTAGTAGCTAAAATAATTATCATATTGATAAATAAATTACCAGCAGATTCGATATCGAACAACTTTGTCGATGCATAGTAGCCATAAACAATCAGTATAAGACCCAAAAAGCCAATAACCATCTGGAACGCACTAAAGCGTCTCACACGCTCATCTGCTTGTTTTGCTGCACTAAATAATGATAACAATGACACATGATGAATCATCCAAGCCATCTGTATAAGAACGATGATCAATAAGATAGTAAATACAATCATCGACTGCAGTAAAGCTTGTGTACTAAAAGTCATGGTTACGAGAGCTTCTTTTTCAAGCACACGAAGCAAAATCATTGCAAACACACGAGAGCTAAAGAAGCCTGCCAACATACCTATAATAACGGCTCCAACAAATAAGAGAATGTTTTCAACCGCTAATAAACGCACGATTAGCCCCTTAGTCATGCCGATCAGTTGATACAAACCTATTTCCTTACTACGACGCTTCATAAATAAATGGTTTGCATACAGAACGAAGAATAAAACGATAAAATAAAGAATATAAGTTGCTGCCTTAAATCCGGCCGTAGCTGTTCCACTCATTTGAACAGCAGCCCACACCTCCGTATTATTTTGCAAGGTGACAAACGAAAAGTATAAGGTAACACTAAAAATAAGTGCAAAGAAATATAGATAGTAGTGCTTCATATTTTTCTTCATACTTCGAAGTACTAACTTACTAAGACTCATACCCGTCACCGCCTAGCACACTTTGTGTATGCATGATTTCTTTGAAAAAGGCCTGCCTTGTTTTATCGCCCTTATAAAGTTCACTATAGATAAGGCCATCCTTTAGAAATAACACACGTGTACAGAAACTTGCGGCTACAGCATCGTGTGTAACCATCATAATTGTCGCTTCTTTTGTTTCATTTATATTTTGTAGATTTTGAAGCAGGGCTGTAGCTGATTTAGAATCTAGTGCACCAGTGGGCTCGTCTGCAAATACCAATGACGGATTGGTAATAAGTGCACGTGCAGCTGAGGTACGCTGTTTTTGTCCACCTGATATTTCGTTGGGGTATTTATTTAAAATTTCCGTGATTCCCAACAAAGAAGTGAGTTCCTTCACTCGACTTTCGGCAACAGCTTTTGGTAACTTACTGATGGCTAACGGTAGAAGAATATTTTCTTTTACTGTCAAGGTATCTAATAAATTATAGTCTTGAAATATAAATCCCAGCTGCTCTCTTCGGAAGTTTGCTAAAGCCTTTTCTTTCATACCACGTAAACTATGACCGTTTATCTCAATAACACCTTCTGTCGCAAAGTCAATTGAGCATAAGACATTTAAAAGCGTTGTTTTACCAGAGCCAGAAGGTCCCATAATACCTACAAATTCTCCTCTATTCACTTCTACATCAATACCCTTTAATACTTCCTGAGCCGTTGATTTTTTTCCATACACTTTCTTTATTTTACGTCCTATTAAAACTGTCACTTCATAACGCCCCTTTCTATAGTTCAAGTGTACCCTGTCAAACCTAATCATTCGTGCGTTTTACATGACAATATAAAAAGGTAGGTGACATTTTCGTCATCTACCTGTTAGTTTCGCATATTCATTTTGTAAGGGGAAACGTAGTGTAAATAGCGAGCCTTCACCAACTTTAGATTGAACATTAATACGAATACCAATTTTATGGGCTACATTAGATGCTAAATAGAGACCCATACCTGTAGATTGAGAGGATTCCCTTCCCGCTGTTCCTGTATAAGATTTTTGAAAAATCCGAGGTAAATCGTCTAAAGGTATACCCCTACCTATATCTTTAATATGTAGTAATGTTGCACCTGTAGAATCATGTTCTGTAAAGATTGTTATCTCAGAATTTACTGGGCTATACTTGATGGCATTCGAAAGAATTTGTCGAATAATAAAAGCAAGCCACTTGCCATCTGTCATAACCATCTCTGTCAGTTCACCAATTTCAAAGCCAATGCCTTTTTCAAGACACCAAGCTTGCATAGCTCGGATTTCTTTATAAATAATGGGCTTCAGTTCAATCTCAGTTAAATAATTATCTTTTTCAATAGCGTATAATCTTGTTTGATGCAGTTGTTGATCAACCAAAAGATGTAATCTTAGCCATTCATTCTCTAATTTTCGACGTAGCTGTAAATCCTCAATATGTTCAAACATTAAATTAATGGCAGTTAAAGGTGCTTTTACTTCATGGACCCAAGCTAATAGTTCATCAGAATGTTCCTGTATCTGCACTTTGGCTTGATTTAACTCTAAATTCTTTTCAAAAAAGGCATCCTCCATTTTTCGAAAGTATACTTCTTGAAAAGGAGATAAAGCTAAACTATTTCTATGTGCATCATCAAGGTGGCTATCCATATTTCCCAGGAAATCTTTTAATTTCCCAACTTCGATGACATAGCGACACCAAAAAAAGAGTATAAAACATACAAGTAAACTAACGTTTACATACCAAATAGAAACCCCATTTAAACCAACATCTAAAGAAAACAGCACATTTAGAATTATCAGAGTAAAAATAAAAAATCCTATCCAAGCAAAGCGTTCTCTAACAAATAATAATAACAACTTCCCTCACATCCCTCAGCTTACTGCCATATAACCAAGTCCCTTTTTTGTTAGTATTACCTCATGTAAACCAATATCCTCTAGCTTTGCACGTAACCGATTAACGTTTACAGACAAAGTATTATCGTTTACGAAACGTTCGTCATCCCATAGTTTTCTCATTAGCTCGTCTCTTGAAACGATATGATTAGCCTGCTCCACTAATATTCTTAAAATAAAAAGTTCATTTTTTGTTAAAGAAGCAATGGCACCATTATACATAATTTCACTTCTCGCATAATCAATTATGGCATCGTTAAAACGTGTAACATCCATTTTTTCTTCAACGTAATCATAGGTTCTACGTAAAATAGCCTGTGCTTTTGCGAGTAAAACTTCCATATGAAAAGGCTTTTGAATAAAATCATCAGCCCCCATTTGCATAGCCATCACCATATCCATCGGGTGATCTCGGGAAGAAAGAAAAAGGATTGGCACTTTGGATAAATGACGAATTTCACGACACCAATGAAAGCCGTCATAGGCAGGCAATTGAATATCAATTAGTACGAGATGGGGCTTCTCCTCTATAAAGTCATCCATCACCTTCTGAAAATTTTTAGGTCCCACCACGTTTAGTGACCACTGCTCAAAACGTTCTTGAATCATGCTAAAAATAGAAGGATCATCTTCAATCAGCAAAATTTTCATGTCCATACTCAGTTCCCCTTTCCCTTTAATTATTTACGCTAGAGGACATGCTTGTGGTTATGTACACATACACTAATTAAAACTCTAATTTTTCTTTATTTTAACACAAAAAACCAATCTGTAGGCGTCCCTACAGATTGGTTTGGAATTAGCAAGAGCTAAAATTATTTTTGGATAGAAGCAACTACGCCAGCGCCTACAGTACGGCCACCCTCACGGATAGAGAATTTAGTACCTTCTTCAAGAGCGATTGGAGCGATAAGTTCAACTGTCATTTCGATGTTATCACCAGGCATTACCATTTCAACGCCTTCTGGTAAGTTACAGATACCTGTTACGTCAGTTGTACGGAAGTAGAACTGAGGACGGTAGTTAGAGAAGAATGGAGTATGACGGCCACCCTCTTCTTTTGATAAAACGTAAACTTCAGCTTTGAAGTTAGTGTGTGGAGTAATTGAACCTGGTTTAGCTAATACTTGACCACGTTGGATTTCTTCACGAGCAACACCACGTAGTAAAGCACCGATGTTGTCACCAGCTTCAGCATAGTCTAATAATTTACGGAACATTTCTACACCAGTTACAGTAGTAGATTTAGCTTCTTCAGCGATACCGATGATTTCAACTACGTCACCAACTTTAACTTGACCACGTTCAACACGGCCAGTTGCAACTGTACCACGACCAGTAATAGAGAATACGTCCTCTACTGGCATCATGAATGGTTTGTCAGTTTGACGTTCTGGAGTTGGGATGTAAGAATCTACAGCGTCCATTAATTCAACGATTTTTTCTTCCCATTCTGGTTCACCTTCAAGAGCTTTAAGAGCAGAACCTTTGATTACAGGAATATCGTCACCTGGGAAGTCATATTCAGATAGTAGGTCACGGATTTCCATTTCTACTAATTCTAATAATTCTTCGTCGTCAACCATATCACATTTGTTCATGAATACTACTAAGTATGGAACACCTACTTGACGAGATAAAAGGATGTGTTCACGAGTTTGTGGCATTGGGCCGTCAGCAGCAGATACTACTAAGATACCGCCGTCCATTTGAGCAGCACCAGTGATCATGTTTTTAACATAGTCAGCGTGTCCTGGGCAGTCAACGTGTGCATAGTGACGAGTTTCAGTTTCGTATTCTACGTGAGAAGTATTGATTGTGATACCACGTTCTTTTTCTTCTGGAGCGTTATCGATATCAGCGTAAGATTTAGCTGTACCACCCATTTTTTTAGAAAGAACTGTAGCGATTGCAGCAGTTAAAGTAGTTTTACCATGGTCAACGTGTCCGATTGTACCAATGTTAGCATGCGTTTTAGAACGGTCAAATTTTTCTTTAGCCATTAGAGATTGCCTCCTCAAAATTGTATGTTTTAGATTTAAAATTTATAGAATGAATGCTGATAGAGAACGGGCCCATCCCCTATCCTGCAATCATAGCTTACAAATTAGTTATACTTTATGCAAGATGAAATTTCAATTATTCACCTTTATTTTTTTTGATGATATCTTCAGAGATTGATTTTGGTACTTCTTCATAATGATCGAATACCATTGAGAATACACCACGACCTTGCGTTGCAGAACGTAAAGTTGTTGCATATCCAAACATTTCTGAAAGTGGAACCATCGCACGAACAACTTGAGCGTTACCGCGAGCTTCCATACCTTCTACGCGACCACGGCGAGAAGTGATGTTACCCATGATATCACCAAGATATTCTTCAGGAATTACAACTTCAACTTTCATCATAGGCTCTAAAAGAACTGGACTACATTTTGATGCAGCAGCTTTAAGTGCCATAGATGCAGCGATTTTAAATGCCATTTCGTTTGAGTCAACATCATGGTATGAACCATCGAATAATTTCGCTTTGATGTCGATTAATGGGTAACCAGCGATTACACCGCGGTCAAGCGAGTCACGAAGACCTGCTTCTACAGCTGGAATATATTCACGTGGTACTACACCACCAACGATAGCATTTTCGAATTCAAAGCCTTTACCCTCTTCATTTGGAGAGAACTCGATCCATACGTCACCGTATTGACCACGACCACCTGATTGACGAGTGAATTTACCTTGAACTTGAGCAGAGCCACGGAATGTTTCACGGTAAGATACCATTGGAGCACCTACGTTAGCTTCTACTTTAAATTCACGGCGCATACGATCAACTAAGATATCAAGGTGAAGCTCACCCATACCTGAGATAATTGTTTGACCAGTTTCTTGGTCTGTATGTGCACGGAATGTTGGATCTTCTTCTTGTAGTTTTTGTAAAGCTTGACCCATTTTATCTTGGTCAGCTTTTGATTTTGGTTCTACAGAAAGAGAGATAACTGGTTCTGGGAACTCCATAGACTCAAGGATAACAAGGTTTTTCTCTTCACAAAGAGTGTCACCAGTTGTTGTATCTTTAAGACCTACAGCAGCTGCGATATCACCAGCAAATACTTTTGAAATCTCTTCACGGCTGTTAGCGTGCATTTGTAGGATACGACCTACACGTTCACGTTTACCTTTTGAAGAGTTTTGTACGTATGAACCTGATTCAAGAACACCAGAGTACACACGGAAGAACGTTAATTTACCTACGAATGGGTCAGTCATAACTTTAAATGCTAAAGCTGAGAATGGCGCTTCGTCTGATGATGGACGTTCAGTTTCATCACCATCTGGAGTTGTACCTTTAATAGCTGGTACATCAACTGGTGATGGTAAGTAATCGATAACTGCGTCAAGCATTTTACGAACACCTTTGTGTTTGAATGCTGTACCACAGATTACTGGGTAGAATTCTACAGCGATTGTCGCTTTACGGATAGCCGCTTTAAGCTCTTCTTTTGTAATTTCTTCACCAGCAAAGTATTTTTCCATGATTTCTTCGTTAACTTCAGCGATTGCTTCGATTAACTTCTCACGGTATTCTTCAGCTTGCGCTTGGAATTCTTCAGGAATTGGTTGACCTTCACGTAATGCTGTACCTTCTTCGTTATCGTAGTAAGTTACATCCATTTCAACTAGGTCAATAATTGCTTTGAACTCATCTTCCGCACCAATTGGTAATTGGATTGGATGAGCATTTGCTTGTAAACGCTCGTGTAAAGTACCTACAGAATATAGGAAGTCTGCACCCATTTTATCCATTTTGTTAATGAATACGATACGTGGTACACCGTAAGTTGTAGCTTGACGCCATACAGTTTCTGTTTGAGGTTCAACACCAGATTGAGCATCAAGTACAGTTACTGCGCCGTCAAGTACACGTAAAGAACGTTCTACTTCTACAGTGAAGTCTACGTGTCCAGGAGTATCGATGATGTTTACGCGGTTGCCTTTCCATTGAGCTGTTGTCGCAGCAGAAGTGATTGTGATACCACGTTCTTGCTCTTGCTCCATCCAGTCCATTTGAGAAGCGCCTTCATGAGTTTCACCGATTTTGTGAATCTTACCTGTGTAATAAAGGATACGCTCAGTTGTTGTTGTTTTACCAGCATCAATGTGAGCCATGATCCCAATATTACGAGTATTCTCTAGTGAGAATTCGCGTTTCATTAGGTATTTCTCCTTCCATATTGGGCTTATGCTATGTTTAGATTACCAACGGTAGTGAGCGAATGCTTTGTTCGCTTCTGCCATTTTGTGCATATCTTCACGTTTCTTAACTGATGCACCAGTGTTGTTAGAAGCATCAAGGATTTCGTTAGCTAAACGCTCTTCCATAGTTTTTTCACCACGAAGACGAGAATAGTTAACTAGGTAACGAAGACCTAAAGTTGTACGACGTTCTGGGCGTACTTCAACTGGTACTTGGTAGTTAGAACCACCAACACGGCGAGCACGTACTTCAAGAACTGGCATTACGTTATTTAGAGCAGCTTCGAATACTTCGATTGGATCTTGACCAGAACGTTCTTTAACTAGTTCGAACGCACCGTATAAAATCTTTTGAGAAGTACCTCTTTTACCATCAATCATCATTTTATTGATTAAACGAGTTACTAGTTTTGAATTATAAATTGGATCTGGTAACACGTCACGTTTGGAAACAGGACCTTTACGAGGCATGTGTTTTCCTCCTTTCATTGAGTAAATATATAGTGGGATTTAAATTATTTTTTTTCTTTAGGGCGTTTTGTACCGTATAAAGAACGTGATTGCATACGACCGTTTACACCAGCAGTATCAAGAGCACCACGAACGATATGGTAACGAACACCCGGTAAGTCTTTTACACGACCGCCACGGATAAGAACAACACTGTGCTCTTGTAAGTTGTGGCCTTCACCAGGAATGTACGCTGTAACCTCGATTTGGTTAGTTAAACGTACACGAGCGTATTTACGTAACGCTGAGTTTGGTTTTTTAGGCGTCATTGTACCTACACGAGTACAAACACCACGTTTTTGTGGAGATTTAACATCAGTTAAAGATTTTTTAAATGAGTTATATCCTTTGTTTAACGCTGGTGAATTTGATTTCGTGATTTTAGATTTACGAGGCTTACGTACCAATTGGTTAATTGTAGGCATCGATTTTTCCTCCCTTCATTCCTTCTTTTTTTAATACCACACATCCAGGTGGTTCATTTTTTGGGTAAAAACAAAGTCTTTGTGCATTTTACACAAAAACTACTCTACAGTAATCGCAACTACCGCAGCTCCAACATGGATTCCACAGGCTTTGCCCAGTTCCTTTTTGGACTCAACAAGAATAACTGGTATACCGATTTCTCTCGCGAAAGATATGGCCGAATCGGTTACCCAATTGTCTGCATCAAGTGCCACAAAAAGTTCTTTCACTGAACCAGCTCGCATTGCTTTTACTGCTTGCTTTGTACCTATGATTGTTTGACTAGCCCTTACTTTATCATAAGACATTTACATATCCTCCGAAGTACAGACAGTTAACTATCAACCTTCAATATATTATCATTACTCATTTACACTGTCAACTAATATCTTGAAAAAGTCCGAAGAGATGATGAAAATATGCATCTCTTCGGCCTAATTTAATGTTTATTCAGCAGAAACGACTTCTGTGTCAAGCTCATCTTTTTCGATGCGGATTTGACGATAACGTTGCATACCAGTACCTGCAGGAACAAGTTTACCGATAATTACGTTCTCTTTTAATCCAAGAAGTTCGTCACGTTTACCCTTAATTGCTGCATCTGTTAACACACGTGTTGTTTCTTGGAACGATGCTGCAGATAAGAATGATTCTGTTTCAAGAGAAGCTTTTGTAATACCAAGGATAACAGGGCGACAAGTTGCAGGGTTTTTGCCATTCATAACAGCGTCTACGTTTGCCTCTGAGAATTGGTGGATATCTAGTAATGAGCCAGGTAGTAATTCTGTATCTCCAGCTTCAATTACACGCACTTTACGAAGCATTTGGCGAACCATTACCTCAATGTGTTTATCCCCAATTTCTACCCCTTGCATACGGTATACTTTTTGAACTTCTTTTAATAAATATTCTTGAACAGTTGAAACGTCTTTGACTTTTAGCAATTGTTTTGGATCGATAGAACCTTCTGTTAAAACTTGACCACGTTCTACATTATCACCTTCGATAACTTTCAAACGTGCGTTATAAGGTGCTTGATACTTACGAGTTTCTACGTCACCTTGAATTGTAATTTCTTTTAAGCCTTCACGAATTTCTGTGATATCTGAAACCGTACCAGCAATTTCTGAAATAACAGATTGACCTTTTGGATTACGTGCTTCAAAGATCTCTTGGATACGTGGAAGACCTTGTGTAATATCATCTCCGGCAACCCCACCTGTATGGAATGTACGCATTGTTAACTGTGTACCTGGTTCACCGATTGATTGAGCCGCAATAATACCAACTGCTTCCCCAACTTCAACCTTCTCACCTGTCGCTAAGTTCATGCCGTAACATTTTTTACAAACGCCGTGTTTTGTATTACATGTAAATGCTGAACGGATTGTCACTTCTTCAATACCAGCCTCAATAATTGCACGAGCGATATCTTGGTCGATTAAACCGTCTTTTGCAAGAATTACTTCACCAGTTTCAGGGTGGAAGATTGTTTTCTTCGTATGACGACCAACAATACGTTCATCTAGAGCTTCAATTAACTCTGTGCCTTCCATTAGTGCACCAATCGTTAAGCCACGGTCAGTACCACAGTCATCTTCACGAACGATAACATCTTGTGCAACGTCAACAAGACGACGCGTTAAGTAACCTGAATCGGCAGTTTTTAGGGCTGTATCGGCAAGACCTTTACGAGCACCGTGAGTTGAGATGAAGTACTCTAATACTGTTAAACCTTCACGGAATGAAGATTTGATTGGAAGTTCGATAATACGACCAGCCGGGTTGGCCATCAGACCACGCATACCAGCTAGCTGAGTAAAGTTAGATGCATTACCACGGGCACCTGAATCAGACATCATGAAAATTGGGTTTGTTTTCTCAAGTGACTTCATCAGCTTCGCTTGAATTTCATCTTTTGCAGCACTCCAGCTTGAAATAACGCGATCATAACGCTCATCCTCAGTAATGAAACCACGACGGAATTGCGCTTGAACTTTATCTACTTTCTCTTGAGCTTCTGCTAAAATTTCACCTTTATCAGGTAATACCACGATATCAGATACACCTACAGTAATACCTGCACGTGTTGAATATTTGAAACCTAGGTTTTTCATACGGTCAAGCATTTTAGATGTTTCCGTAATGTGGAAACGTTTAAATACTTCAGCAATGATATTTCCTAAGAATTTCTTACGGAATGGGTTTACAACAGGTACTGATGCAAAGTATTTACGCAATACAGCTGTACGTTGTGCATCAATTTTCCCTTTTTCATCTAAATTATTATAAGCACTATCTGATTCAAGCTCTTTAAGTGTTTCTTCATCAATTGTTAACTTAGCAAAGTATTTTTCTGGTGTTACTTGCTCTAAGTTGAAATCAGTTGGCTCATTAATATAAGGGAATGATTCCGGTAAGATTTCATTAAAGATTACTTTACCGACAGTTGTTAATAAGAACATATTATTTTGTTCTTCAGTGAATGTCGGATTATTTAATGAACTTGCTTTAATTGCGATACGTGTATGCAAGTGTACATGACCTGTATCATAGGCAATTAAAACTTCATTTGGACCATAGAAAACAGTACCTTCACCACGTGCGCCTTCACGTTCAAGTGTTAAGTAGTAGTTTCCTAATACCATATCTTGAGAAGGTGTTACAACAGGTTTACCGTCTTTTGGATTCAGGATGTTTTGTGCAGCAAGCATTAGAAGACGAGCTTCAGCTTGAGCTTCAGCTGATAATGGTACGTGAACCGCCATTTGGTCACCATCGAAGTCAGCATTATAGGCTGTACATACTAATGGGTGAAGACGAATAGCACGACCTTCAACTAGTGTTGGTTCAAATGCTTGAATTCCAAGACGGTGAAGCGTTGGTGCACGGTTTAGTAATACTGGATGCTCACGGATAACATCTTCTAAAACGTCCCATACGTCGTTATTTAAACGTTCGATTTTACGTTTAGCAGATTTAATGTTATGAGCAAGACCACGCTCTACTAATTCTTTCATAACGAATGGCTTGAATAATTCGATAGCCATTTCTTTTGGTAAGCCACATTGGTACATTTTTAAGTTTGGACCTACTACGATAACCGAACGACCAGAGTAGTCAACACGTTTACCAAGTAGATTTTGACGGAAACGACCTTGTTTACCTTTCAACATATGTGAAAGTGATTTTAACGGGCGGTTACCAGGACCTGTTACAGGACGTCCACGACGACCATTATCGATTAATGCATCAACAGCTTCTTGTAACATACGTTTTTCATTTTGTACGATGATGCTCGGAGCACCTAAATCTAATAAACGTTTTAAACGGTTATTACGATTAATTACACGACGGTACAAATCGTTTAAATCTGAAGTCGCGAAACGACCACCATCTAATTGCACCATTGGACGAAGCTCTGGTGGAATAACAGGTAGTACATCTAGAATCATCCATTCAGGTGAGTTTCCTGAGTTACGGAAAGATTCAACAACTTCTAGACGTTTAATGGCACGAGTACGTCTTTGACCTTGAGCAGATTTTAACTCCTCTTTTAAAGATTGTGTTTCATCTTCTAGGTCGATTTTACCTAATAATTTTTTGATTGCTTCTGCACCCATTGATGCTTCGAATGTATTACCGAATTTTTCACGGTATGCACGATACTCTTTTTCAGATAGTAATTGTTTACTTTCTAAATTAGTAGCACCTGCATCGATCACAACGTATGAAGCAAAATAGATAACTTCTTCAAGAGCACGAGGTGACATATCTAAAATTAGACCCATACGGCTAGGAATACCTTTGAAGTACCAGATATGAGAAACTGGTGCTGCTAATTCGATATGTCCCATACGTTCACGACGAACTTTAGCACGTGTTACTTCAACGCCACAACGATCACAAACTACGCCTTTATAGCGTACACGTTTATATTTCCCACAGTGACACTCCCAGTCCTTAGTTGGACCAAAAATACGCTCACAGAATAAACCATCTTTTTCTGGTTTTAGTGTACGGTAGTTAATTGTTTCAGGTTTTTTAACCTCTCCATATGACCAAGAACGAATCTTGTCAGGTGATGCTAAACCAATTTTCATATATTCAAATTCATTAACGTCTATCAAGGAGCCTACCTCCCTCTAGTATAGGTCTTTATAAAGACTCTTTTACGCAGCTCGATAATCGTTTGCAAAGATTGCCTCTTTGGCAAAGGATTAGAAATAGAATGATTTATTAAAAGAAAAAGCCAGGCAGGGCGTTAAATCCTGCCCGGCTAATTTGAAAAATAAGTTTGACCATATTCACATTTGTGAATTTGGTTTTCCATTATTCAAAAGACTCTACTGGCTCTTCTTCTGTATCTGGCTGTGGTGCAATGTTAAGTGCATCAGCTGGCTGAAGATCGTCTTCTTCGTCTAAATCGCGAAGCTCTACTTCTTCATCATTAACTGTTAACATCTTAACATCCATACCAAGAGATTGAAGTTCTTTAATCAATACTTTGAATGACTCAGGAACACCTGGCTCTGGTACACTTTCACCTTTAACGATGGCTTCATATGTTTTCACACGACCAACAACGTCATCAGATTTAACCGTTAAGATTTCTTGAAGTGTATACGCAGCACCATAAGCTTCAAGTGCCCATACCTCCATTTCACCAAAACGTTGTCCACCAAATTGCGCTTTACCACCAAGTGGTTGTTGCGTAACAAGTGAGTAAGGACCAGTTGAACGTGCATGAAGTTTATCATCAACCATGTGAGCAAGTTTGATCATATACATGATACCTACTGATACACGGTTATCGAATGGTTCACCAGAACGTCCATCATACAGGATTGTTTTACCGTCACGGTTCATCCCAGCTTCTTCCATCGTTTCCCAAACGTCTTCTTCATTAGCACCATCAAATACTGGTGTTGCCATGTGAACGCCTAGATAACGAGAAGCCATACCTAAGTGTAACTCTAAAACTTGTCCGATATTCATACGGGAAGGTACACCAAGTGGATTTAACATGATATCAACAGGCGTGCCATCTGGCATGAATGGCATATCTTCTTCTGGTAAGATACGAGAGATAACCCCTTTGTTACCATGACGTCCGGCCATTTTGTCCCCAACACGAATTTTACGTTTTTGAACAATGTAAGCACGAACTAATTGGTTAACACCTGGTGGTAATTCATCGCCATCTTCACGGTTAAATACTTTAACATCAAGAATGATACCGCCAGCACCGTGTGGTACACGTAATGAAGTATCTCGAACCTCACGAGCCTTTTCACCGAAGATTGCATGTAATAAACGCTCTTCAGCAGTTAATTCTGTAACCCCTTTAGGCGTTACTTTCCCAACAAGAATGTCACCGTCACGTACTTCCGCACCAATACGGATAATACCACGTTCGTCTAGGTTACGAAGTGCATCTTCTCCGACGTTTGGAATATCACGAGTGATTTCTTCTGGTCCAAGCTTTGTATCACGAGATTCTGATTCATATTCTTCGATATGAACAGATGTATAAACATCGTCTTTTACAAGGCGCTCACTCATAATAACAGCATCCTCATAGTTAAAGCCGTTCCAAGTCATGAATGCAACCAGTACGTTACGTCCAAGAGCTAGTTCGCCTTTTTCCATTGATGGACCATCTGCTAAAATGTCACGAGGTTTCACACGTTCGCCTACTTTTACAAGTGGACGTTGGTTATATGAAGTACCTTGGTTAGAACGAATGAACTTCTGTAATTTATATTTTGTTAAATCGCCTTTAACCTCTTTGCCGTCTACAACTTCAATGCGGCGTACATGGATAGAGCGAGCTTCAACGTGCTCAACAATACCATCATACTTCGCTACTACAGCTGCACCTGAATCACGCGCATCAACATGTTCCATACCAGTACCAACGAATGGTGCTTCTGGGTTAAGTAGTGGAACTGCTTGACGTTGCATGTTGGCACCCATAAGTGCACGGTTCGAGTCATCGTTTTCTAAGAACGGTATACATGCAGTCGCTGCAGAGACAACTTGTTTAGGAGATACATCCATGTAGTCCATTTGCGCTTTATTGAATACCGTGTTATCACCACGGAAACGACCTACTACTTCATCATTTACAAAAGTACCATCTGGATTTAACGGTGAATTTGCTTGTGCTACATAGTAGTTATCTTCTTCATCAGCTGTTAAATAATCAATTTGCTCCGTTACTCGACCTGTTTCGTGGTCAATACGACGATAAGGTGTTTCAATGAAGCCAAATTTATTAACTTTGGCAAATGAAGATAATGAGTTGATTAACCCAATGTTTGGACCCTCTGGTGTCTCGATCGGACACATACGACCATAGTGAGAGTAGTGAACGTCACGTACTTCGAAGCCAGCACGCTCACGCGTTAAACCACCAGGACCTAATGCAGATAGACGACGTTTATGCGTTAACTCTGCTAATGGGTTTGTTTGGTCCATGAATTGTGATAATTGAGAGCTTCCGAAGAACTCTTTAATGGACGCAATCACTGGACGGATATTGATTAATTGTTGTGGTACGATCGCAGCTGTGTCATTAATTGACATACGCTCACGTACTACACGTTCCATACGAGACAAACCGATACGGAATTGATTTTGTAGTAACTCACCAACAGAACGTAGGCGACGGTTACCTAAATGGTCAATATCATCTGTTGCACCTACTTGGTAAAGTAAGTTAAAGAAATAGCTTACTGAAGATAATACATCAGCAGGTGTAATATTCTTCACTTCTTCATCAATGTACGCATTACCAATGATATTAATTTCTTTTTGAGCTTCATCCTTTGGAGCATAAATCTTAATAGATTGGATGGTTACATCATCTTCAAGCACTCCACCGACTTGTGATAAAGTGCGGTAACCAATACCTTTTGATGAATCTTCTAGGTAAGGTAGAATTTTATCTAAAGTACGACGATCTAGTACTGTACCTTTTTCTACTAAAATTTCGCCTGTTTCTGGATCTACAAGCGTTTCAGCAATCGTTTGGTTGAATAAACGATTTTTAATGTGAAGCTTTTTATTCATTTTGTAGCGACCAACATTCGCTAAATCATAACGTTTAGCATCGAAGAAACGAGAGTATAATAAACTCTTCGCACTTTCTACTGTTGGTGGCTCACCTGGACGTAAACGTTCGTAGATTTCTAAAAGCGCTTTTTCTGTACTTTCAGAGTTATCTTTTTCTAACGTATTACGTAGATACTCGTTATCACCGATAATATCGATAATTTCTTGATCTGAACCGAAACCTAATGCACGTAGTAACACTGTTACTGGTAGCTTACGAGTACGATCAATTCGCACATAAACTACGTCTTTCGCATCAGTTTCATACTCTAACCAAGCACCACGGTTTGGAATAACTGTAGCTCCAAAGCCTTTTTTACCGTTTTTATCAGTTTTATCATGGAAATACACACTTGGTGAACGAACTAATTGTGAAACGATAACACGTTCAGCACCGTTGATAATGAACGTACCTGTTTCTGTCATTAACGGGAAATCACCCATGAAGACATCTTGTTCTTTCACTTCGTCTGTTTCTTTGTTGTAAAGACGTACTTTCACACGTAATGGAGCTGCGTAAGTAACATCTCGCTCTTTACACTCATCAACATCATATTTAGGCTCACCTAATGAATAATCGATGAATTCTAATGAAAGATTACCTGTAAAGTCCTCGATCGGCGAAATGTCACGGAACATTTCACGTAAACCTTCTTCAAGGAACCACTCGTAAGACGCCGTTTGAATCTCAATCAGATTTGGAAGCTCAAGCACCTCTTTAATACGCGCAAAGCTTCTACGCTGGCGGTGTTGTCCGTACTGAACTAGTTGACCTGTCAACTCATTCACCCCTCAATAAAGCGATATTAGGTCTTTGCAAAATCATACAAATAGTGTATGATTTCGAAAGACAAAAAGAAAACGAGTCTTCAAAAAGATCTCATTTTCGGTTAACTAAACTTATCTTGGCAAGTATACCCATATTAAAACAATTCTATACAAAAAGGGCATACGACCTCAAAATAATATTTTTGCATTGTATCATATTATCATAGCCGATTTGTCAAGTCAATAAATTATACATATTTCATTTATTTTTTTGCGCGTACTATCCAGTACCCTTTTTTCTTTTCTACTACATCGACTTCTGAAAACTTTTCTTCTAAGTAACTTACTGTCGATGGCGCTCCTTGTTTCTTCTGAATGACTACCCAGAGTTCACCCGAAGACACTAGCCGATCGTAAGCTCCATCGTAAAAGCGGAAAATCGTTTCCTTCCCCGCACGAATTGGTGGATTCGTTAAGATAGCTGCTGCATCTACATCTTTATCAACCATCGATAGGCCGTCACTCACAAATATTCGCACATTTTGAACACCGTTCACTTGCGCATTTTTTTGCGAAAGCGCAACTGCACGTTCATTAATATCCATCATAAAAACGGTACGGTCTGGATTAGTTTTGGCAATCGATAACCCTATCGGCCCGTATCCACAACCTACATCAAAAATCGCACCATCAATATCAGGCATTTGAAAAGCGTCTATTAAAACACGGGATCCAAAATCTACTTCGCTTTTACTAAATACACCTGCATCCGTTTCGAATGAAAACGTATGCCCTAGTAACTTGAATGTCCAGTGACGTGGTTTACTTTCAGTTTGAGGCTTACTTGTATAATAGTGATCTGACATTTTCACGCCTCCTCAGAATGAAGAAAAAAGCTCGCCAAAATGACGAGCTTTCCTTTTGTTAAAAAGTAACGCGAGATTACTTAACTTCTACAGATGCGCCAACTTCTTCAAGTTTAGCTTTGATTTCTTCAGCTTCATCTTTAGAAACGCCTTCTTTAAGAGCTTTAGGAGCGTTATCTACTACTTCTTTAGCTTCTTTAAGACCTAAACCAGTGATTTCACGAACCACTTTGATTACTTTGATTTTTTCTGCACCAGCAGATGCTAATACTACGTCAAATTCTGTTTTTTCTTCAGCTGCAGCAGCACCACCAGCAACTACTGCTACTGGAGCAGCAGCTGTTACACCGAATTCTTCTTCGATAGCTTTTACTAAATCGTTTAATTCAAGAACTGTCATAGCTTTGATAGCTTCTAAGATTTGCTCTTTATTCATTATAATTTCCTCCTAATTGGATAATGTTTTATTTTTGCGATCAGGCCGCAGAAGTATTAGTGCGTCTTAAATTACGCGCCTTGTTCTTCTTTTTGTTCTGCAACAGCTTTTGTTGCAAGTGCGAAGTTACGCACTGGAGCTTGAAGTACAGATAAAAGCATAGAAAGTAGACCTTCGCGTGATGGAAGTTCTGCAAGTGCTTTAACATCTTCAACAGAAGAAATAGTACCTTCAATAATACCAGCTTTAATTTCTAAAGCTTCGTTTTTCTTAGCGAACTCGTTGATGATTTTAGCAGGCGCTACAACATCTTCATTTGAGAACGCAATTGCGTTAGGACCAACTAATACGTCGTTGATTCCTTCAAGGCCAGCAGCTTCAGCAGCACGACGAGTTAAAGTGTTTTTGTAAACTTTGAACTCAACGCCAGCTTCACGAAGTTGTTTACGAAGCTCTGTTACTTGTGCAACATTAAGACCACGGTAATCCACAACTACTACAGAAGCAGCGCCTTGGAATTTTTCAGTAATCTCTTGAACTTGTACTTGTTTGTTTTCGATTGCTTTGCTCATGATGACACCTCCTATTAGAATGGGTCATTTATACCGACAAAAGAAAAGCCTCCGAGTCAAATAGACACAGAGGCTGAAAGTCATCATCTTTAAATAAGAATCTGAATTCCGATGTCCTCGGTAGGAACATTAAGTGACAAGTCACTCCTACTGTCTACGGTACAAATGGATAATTCACAACAGCAACTATAGTATCACGTATAGCCACTATCGTCAATACATATATATAAATTATTTTACTACTACGTTAGAAGCGTCAATTTTAACCGCTGGACCCATTGTAGTTGTAACATTTACAGATTTCATGTAAGTACCTTTAGCTGCAGCAGGTTTTGCTTTTTGAACTACATCAAAAACAGCTAAGAAGTTTTCTACTAATTTTTCTGCTGAGAAAGAAACTTTACCGATAGGAGCGTGGATAATACCAGCTTTATCAGCACGGTATTCTACTTTACCAGCTTTGATTTCTTCGATAGCTTTTGTTACATCAAAAGTAACTGTACCAGTTTTAGGGTTTGGCATTAAACCTTTAGGCCCTAATACACGACCAAGTTTACCAACTTCACCCATCATGTCAGGAGTTGCTACGATTACATCGAAGTCAAACCAACCTTGTTGGATTTTTTGGATGTATTCTGCATCGCCTACATAGTCAGCACCAGCTGCTTCAGCTTCTTTAAGTTTTTCACCTTTTGCAAATACTAATACGCGTTGAGTTTTACCAGTACCGTTTGGTAGTACTACTGCACCACGGATTTGTTGGTCGTTCTTACGAGTATCAATACCTAAGCGGAAAGCAACTTCTACAGTAGCGTCGAAGTTTACTGTGCTAGTTTTTTGAGCAAGTTCGATTGCTTCTTGTGCAGTGTAAAGTGCGTTACGATCAATTAATTTTGCTGCATCTTGCAGTTTTTTACCTTTTTTAGCCATTATATATTTCCTCCTTGATTGTGGTTATAGCGGATTTTACCTCCCACGAATAAAGGTTGCGTGTTCACAAAGAAACTTCGCAACCTTCCAAAAAACAAAACATCAAGTAAATGGGATTAGTCTTCGATAACAATACCCATGCTTCGTGCAGTACCTTCAACCATTAACATAGCAGCTTCTACTGAAGCAGCGTTAAGGTCTGGCATTTTAGTTTCAGCGATTTCGCGAACTTTATCACGTTTAACCGTTGCCACTTTTTTACGGTTTGGTTCACCAGATCCAGATTGGATACCAGCTGCTACTTTAAGTAGAACTGCTGCAGGTGGAGTTTTTGTAATGAAAGTGAAAGAACGATCCTCGAATACTGAAATTTCAACTGGGATAATAAGACCAGCTTGATCAGCAGTACGCGCATTAAATTCTTTACAGAATCCCATGATGTTCACACCCGCTTGACCTAATGCAGGACCAACCGGTGGAGCTGGGTTAGCTTTACCAGCAGGGATTTGAAGTTTAACAACTTTAATAACTTTTTTAGCCACGAGACACACCTCCTTAAGTCCGTGATGTGGTAATTGGGTTGCCCCTCCCACTCAATATCTGTCTGTCAGCTAAGTGCCGATAACATTAAAATTATCATTACAGACGTCAAACAAAAGTATGACAGTCTGACCTATGAAATGATACCACTTTTAATTTTTTTAAGCAAGTAGTAATTAACAAAATCTGCGAAACATCTACCAATTAGCATGTAATGTTCTATTGTTAGAACTATAATTTTTGAACTTGTTCGAAATCTAGCTCCATAATCGTTTCGCGACCAAACATATCAACCGTCACTTTAATTTTACCTTTTTCTGTGTCAATTTCTTCAACACGTCCTTGGAAATGAGCAAACGGCCCTTCTAATACTTCTACTGCTTCACCAACAGTAATGTCCACTTCTACAACTTTATCAGTCATACCCATTTGTTGTAGTAAACGATCTGCTTCTTCAGGTAATAACGGTGTTGGTTTTGCTCCTCCACCAGATGAACCGATAAAGCCCGTAACACCAGGTGTATTTCGAACTACATACCAAGAATCATCTGTCATGATTAACTCTACTAACACATAACCAGGGAAAACTTTACGCATCATTGTACGTTTTTTTCCATCTTTCATTTCTGTTTCTTCATGCTCAGGAACAATCACACGGAAGATTTTATCTTGCATTCCCATTGTTTCTACACGTTTCTCTAGGTTTGCTTTTACACGGTTTTCATACCCTGAATACGTATGAACAACATACCAATTTTTCTCCATAACTACTAGGACTCCTCGTCCGTCCCTCCCTTACAAATAAAAGTGAAAATGAATCGCGATACGCTCAATGCATTTTTACTCTTTTCACAAACATCTCATTAGAAAAATATAGCTTTCGCTAATTACTTGCGAAAGCTCGATGATATATACCGAAACTAGCATAGTCATCAATCGCTACTATCATACTCTCCTAGTAGTATTTATCATAATGAGGAGATTTTACTGCTTTGCGCTTCACTTCACCCATCCCATCGATCCCATTAGATGGAGTTTTCGGCTGAATGAAGATAAAACAAACGAAAAAACCCGTTATTGCAATGGACGGGCTATTTCAAAAATATGCTATTTACTAAATTATAAATCTAAGTACCAGCGGAATAATGATGAAATACCTAAGTCAACTAACACAAAAAATAAAGCCATAATGACAACAGTTGAAATTACAACGACTGTATATTTCGTCAGTTCTTTACTTTTCGGCCAGCTTGTTTTGCGCATTTCTGACATTACATCGCTGAAAAAGCTTTTGATCTTGCCCATTCTAGCTTAACCTCCGAATCAATCAAATCTGTCTATTTACATATCATTTTATAGCGTTTGTTTATGCATTGTATGTTCATTGCAATGCGAGCAAAATTTCTTTAATTCGAGACGTACAGTTGAACCTTCTTTAGCTGGGAACGTGTAATTTCTCGAACCACATTTCTCACAATTTAGCACGACTTTTTTTGCCATATAATCACCTTTTTCGGCACTTTGTCTTTTTAAGACTAACACCTATATTTGTCAATGTCAATAAAGGCCTAAATGGGCTAAGACATTTCCTCAAGGACTAAATGACGTTCTAATTTACGTTTTACCCGCTGCAATGCATTATCGATAGATTTCACATGACGATTTAATTTGGCGGAAATTTCATGATAAGACTGGCCGTCTAGATATAAGGCTAAAACTTGTAGCTCTAATTCACTTAAAATCTCACTCATCTTTTCTTCTAAATATCCAAACTCTTCTCTATGAATCATCAATTCTTCTGGATCATCCATAATAGCACCCGTTAGTACATCCATAAGCGTTCGGTCTGACTCTTCGTCGAATATAGGCTTGTCCAAAGAGATATAGGAATTTAGAGGTATATGCTTTTGCCTAGTTGCTGTTTTAATAGCTGTGATAATCTGTCTTGTAATACATAACTCTGCAAAAGCTCTGAATGATGCAAGCTTATCTCCTTTAAAATCACGAATCGCTTTATATAAGCCTATCATGCCCTCTTGTACAATGTCTTCCTTATCTGCTCCGATTAAAAAATAGGATCTTGCCTTCGCTCTTACTAACAAACGGTATTTTGTAATTAAATAATCCAACGCATCTGTATTACCTTGATGCACCATTTCAATAAGCTCTTCATCATTGAATCGTTCAAAATCTTGTGTCACTTGTACAATGCTATTTTTAAACATGGTATCACCTCAGCCACAACAGATAATTAGAAACAGTATAACGGAATTGGAAAATATGCGTCAATCAATCATTTCAACCCTCGTCGCCATTTTTCAAAGGCGAGCGCAACATCTGGCTTTAATTCTATACGGGAAGGCGGCTTACTTTCTTGCTTCCGCTTCACATCATGAGTAATTTTATGTTGGATAATACTTGTATCAATTTCTAGCTCTCTAGCCGACTTCCTTAAGGCACCATTCCCAAATATAACACTTTGCTCTGCCATATCAGAAGTTGCTACATGAATTTGTACATTTCTAGCCTTTAATTCATGTGTCATTTTTTCAATACGTTCATCTGCTGTTTCATTTTTTCGTGTATAAATGACTTCTACATCATTTTCTATATAAGATTGCTCTACTCCTGGTACAAGATGGGCGTCAAAAACAATAATTACGCGCCAACCCATTGCTGCTTTATATTCAGCCATGAGTTCTATCAACCTTCTTCGCGCATCCTCAAAATTCGTATCACGCAATGGCCGCAGCTCTTTCCAAGATCCAATCATATTATAGCCATCAACAAGCAAAATGTTTTTCATTGTTATTCAATCGCTTCTTGACGTTTACGATACACTTCGTACATTAATAAAGCCGCTGCTACTGATGCGTTCAGTGATGTGACATGCCCAACCATCGGTAAGTGATATAAAAAATCGCATTTTTCTTTTAATAAACGCCCCATCCCTTTACCCTCACTACCGATAATGATGGCTAATGGTAATGTTGCATCCATTTTTCGATAATCTGCAGATCCCTTTGCATCTGTTCCTGCAATCCATACACCGCGTTCTTTTAATTCATCTATAGTTTGAGCAAGATTGTTTACACGTACAACTGGAACGTGTTCAATCGCTCCTGTAGATGCCTTTGCCACTACTGCTGTTAGACTCACTGATCGGCGCTTAGGAATAATAATACCATGTGCTCCTATAGCATCAACCGTTCTCATAATAGACCCTAGATTATGAGGATCCTCTAACTCATCTAAGATTAAGAAAAAAGGATCTTCCTGTTTATTAGCTGCAGCTGCAAATAAATCCTCTAGTTCAGCATACTTATAAGCGGCAACAGAAGCAACGATACCTTGATGATTAGCACTTGATAATTGGTCAACTTTCTTTTTTGGGACAAATTGAACTATGACACCACGTTCACGGGCTAAATCTAGCAGTTCATTGACGCCAGATTTTTTTACTCCTTCCGCAATCCATACTTTATTCATATCGCGGCCTGAACGAAGTGCTTCTAACACTGGGTTTTTACCGGCAATAATTTCACCATTCTGTTCTGCCATTATTTAGACACTCCTTTTGATTCCTCGATTATTTGAATAGCATATGCAATGATTTCGTAGACACGTTCTAGTTCATTCAATAAATATAAACTACCAAGCACCGCCTCAAAGCCTGAGCTATTACGATAGGTTTGGACATCCGTATTTTTTGGTACAGAGCCGGATTTGGCATTGCGTCCACGGCGGAACACAGCCAATTCCTCCTCTGTTAAATAATTTTCATCCATCATGCGATGAACGATCATCGATTGCGCTTTTGCTGAGACGTAGCGAGTTGCCTCTCGATGTAGTGTGTTTGGTTTAACACGACCAGAGCGTAGCAAATATTCTCGGACCTTTTGTTCCAATACGGCATCACCCATATAGGCTAACGCCAGCGCTTTTAATTGTTTAACATCTTCATTGCGAAGTTTATCCAACTTAATTACCCTCGTTTCCATCTAGTTCCTTGTCGTGTATCTTCTAAAATGATACCTTGGGCTTGCAAATGGTCACGGATCTCATCAGAGCGAGCAAAATCACGATTTTTACGTGCCTCGACACGCTCTTGTAGTAATGCTTCAATTTCTTCGTCTAATAGTTCTTCTTCTTTTGCAAATTCAATACCTAAGACGTCACCTAGTACTTCAAAGGTTTCAATAAAGGTTTCTAATACCTTCTTGCAAGTATTGGCTTCATTTAAGTAAATATTAGCAATACGAGCTACTTCAAATAATACAGAAATAGCGTTGGCTGTATTAAAATCATCATCCATTGCCTCTTCAAAATGCGCTTTCTGTTCCGCAATTTTGTTCAGCCATTCTTCTGAATGATCACCTAAGCTTACAGTAGTCGTAAGGCGATGCTTCACATTGTTGTATGCTGTACGAATGCGCTCTAAACCTGACGCAGCAGCTTCTACTAGGTCCTTCGCAAAGTTAATTGGATGACGATAATGGACAGATAGCATGAAGAAACGCAATATCTGCGGGTCAATTTGTTTACGGATATCATTCACAAGAATAAAATTCCCAAGAGATTTGGACATCTTTTCATTGTCAATATTAATATACCCGTTATGCATCCAATAACGCGCAAATGTTTTATCATTGTGTGCCTCTGATTGAGCAATTTCATTTTCGTGGTGAGGGAAAGTTAAATCCTGCCCACCAGCATGAATATCAATAGTATCTCCTAAATGTTCACGAGCCATTACAGAACACTCAATATGCCACCCTGGACGGCCATCTCCCCATGGGCTTTCCCAGAATATCTCACCTGGCTTAGCAGCTTTCCATAAAGCAAAATCTAGCGCATCATCTTTTTTCTCGCCCGCTTCAATACGAGCACCGATTTTTAAATCGTCAACTGATTGGTGTGATAATTTACCGTAGCCATCAAATTTACGAGTACGGTAATACACATCTCCTGCAGACTCATAAGCGTAGCCCTTTTCAATTAACACTTGAATAAATTGAATGATATCGTCCATATGCTCTGTCACACGTGGATGAACATCTGCCTTTTTGCATCCCAGTGCTGTAACATCTTCAAAATAGGCTGCAATAAAACGCTCTGTTAATTCATGTACTTCTTCACCAAGCTCATTTGCTGCTTTAATAATTTTATCGTCTACATCCGTAAAATTGGAAACAAACTTTACATCATAGCCTTTATACTGAAAATAACGACGTACTGTATCATAAACAATTACAGGACGTGAATTCCCAATATGGATATAGTTATAAACCGTAGGACCGCAGACATACATTTTTACCTTGCCCTCTTCTAGCGGTACAAAGGTTTCCTTTTGTCGTGTTAATGAGTTAAAAATTTGAATACCCATTGTATTTCACTCTCCTTTTCTGTTGAATAAAAAAAGCGCCTCTATCACTCCTAAAAGGAATGACAGAGACGCTCGATTTGCGTGGTTCCACTCTGATTGAAGACAAAAAGCCTTCCACTTTGGACATCCATTAACGGGGATGACTCGATAAAGCCTACTCTCGTTCAGCTTTATGCTCAAAGGTGCATTTCAGTTTTGCCTAGGCTCAGACCACTTTCAGCCGATGATGGTCCTCTCTTAAGAGCATGCGCCACTTACTTCTCCTTATCAACGCTTTTTCAATGTAAATACATTTTACAACGAAAGAATGAATTGTCAATAAATTTATCTTTATTGTGCAAATTTTTCTACACGGTCAATTGCTTTCTCTTTACCAATTAAACAAATGGCGTTCGGCAACTCTGGTCCATGTGTTTCACCTGTTGTCACAACACGGATTGGCATGAACAGATTTTTACCTTTATGACCAGTTGTCTTTTGTACAGCTTTAATCGCAGCTTTTACCGCATCTGGTGTAAACTCTTCTAGCTCTTCCAATTGTGCTTTAAATGCCGCCATTACTTCAGGTACTTGCTCTCCTGCTAAAACCTCTTTTGCTTCTTCATCATATTCAATATGGTCGTTAAAGAATAGGCTAGATAATTCGACAATTTCTGCACCAAAGCTCATTTGGTCATGATAAAGTGCGATTAAATCCGTCGCCCAAGCATGTTGCTCTGCAGTAAGTTCTTCAGGTAATAAGCCTGCTTTTTGTAGATGTGGTAAAGATAAAGCTACAACTTCTTCCAAAGACAACTTTTTAATATATTGATTATTCATCCATGTTAGCTTTTGTTTATCGAACATAGATGGTGATTTTGAAAGACGTTTTTCATCAAAAATTTTGATAAATTCTTCTTTTGAGAAAATCTCTTCTTCTCCCTCTGGAGACCAACCAAGTAGCGCAAAGAAGTTAAACATCGCTTCAGGAAGATAACCTAAATCTTTATATTGCGTAACAAATTGAATAATCGATTCATCACGCTTAGATAGTTTTTTACGGTTTTCGTTAATAATTAATGTCATATGTCCAAAGCGTGGATATTCCCAACCAAATGCATCAAAAATCATCATTTGTTTTGGTGTATTCGATAAATGCTCCTCACCGCGGAAAACGTGAGAGATTTCCATAAAGTGATCATCTAAAACAACTGCATAGTTATATGTTGGAATACCATTAGCTTTTACAAGTACCCAATCACCAATATCTTTAGACTCAAAGGTAACTTGTCCACGAACTAAATCTTCAAATTCGTATGTTACATTTTCAGGTACACGCATACGGATTGTGTATGGCTCACCTGCCGCTTCTTTAGCAGCGATTTCATCTGCTGATAAGTGGCGACATGTACCATCATAAGTAGGAGCAGCTACACCTCTTGCTTTTTGTTCTTCACGAGATGCTTCAAGCTTTTCAGAAGAACAGAAACACTTGTAGGCTACACCTTGCTCTAATAGTTTTTCAGCGTGCTCTTTATAAATATCAAGACGTTCCATTTGACGATAAGGCGCATAAGGTCCACCAATATCAATGGACTCATCATATTCAATACCTAACCATTTTAGGTTATCTAGTTGAGATGCTTCTCCGCCCTCTACATTACGTTCAATATCCGTATCTTCAATACGTACAATGAATTTACCGTTATGATGTTTTGCATATAAATAATTGAATAATGCTGTACGCGCTCCACCGATATGTAAATAACCTGTTGGAGATGGCGCGTAACGAACGCGAACTTCTTTCGTCATAATTAAAAGCCTCCTAAATTTTCGATCAAAAATTGACTTTGTTCATTTTACCACTCTGTTACAGGAAATAAAAGCGGGGTTCATCCACATTTATTTCTTGATCAATAGAATTGTTGCCATTGCCGCAATACCTTCCTCGCGACCTGTAAAACCTAATCGTTCAGTTGTAGTTGCTTTAACATTTACCTGTGAAGGCTCTGCGTGTAATAATTCAGCGATACGTTGTTGCATCTGTCCAATATAGGGGGCCATTTTAGGACGCTGTGCCATAATGGTACAATCGACATTACCTAGAGAATAACCCTTATCCTCAACAATCTTCCAAATGTACTCTAATAATTTTGCTGAGTCCGCGTCCTTAAATGCAGGGTCTGTATCTGGAAAATGACGGCCAATATCCCCTTCTCCAATTGCTCCTAGAGCCGCATCTGTGACAGTGTGTAAGAGAACATCCGCATCTGAATGTCCTACTAGTCCTTTTTCATGCGGAATGGTAATGCCACCAATAATTAATGGACGACCTTCTTCAAATGCATGTACGTCAAAACCTTGTCCAATTCGAAACATATTCATCTTCCTTTAATTAATATTTATCATTATCATATCAAAATTTGCCCTAGGTTGTTTGAAAAGCGCTTTAATAATTATCCTCCTATAGCAGTAATGGGCAGTTTAGAAAGCTACACTCTCTAGACTGCCCCACATTCTTTAAATATGATACTCTATATTTTTCATTTGACTGTTGCTAATATTCGGAGATGGCTGTGAATTATAAACACGTGAATAAGGGGGAACAGAGTGTGTTAGCCAAATATTACTTCCTAAAACGGAATCGTGCCCAATCGTCGTCTCGCCCCCTAAGATAGTAGCACCAGCATAAATGACAACATTGTCGGCAATATTCGGATGACGCTTAATGCCCTTAATTGGATTACCATTTTCATCTAATGGGAAGCTTAGTGCACCTAATGTTACACCTTGATAAATTTTTACATTCTTACCGATAGTACAAGTTTCACCGATAACTACACCTGTTCCGTGGTCAATAAAGAATGATTCTCCTATTGTAGCCCCTGGATGAATATCGATACCCGTTAATCGGTGCGCATATTCTGACATAATTCGAGGCACAATTTGTACACCCATTTCGTATAACTCATGTGCGATGCGGTGAATATAAACAGCCACAATAGATGGATAGCTTAGCAAAATTTCCTCTGTGGAAAGAGCTGCTGGGTCACCATTATATGCCGCTTGAATATCTGTTTGTAGCACTTGGCGAATGGCAGGAAATCGATTAATCAAATTCATAACAATTTTGTCTGCTTGTTCACGGCAATACTTCTCGCAATTGGCAGGATCACTATCCTCCATATTATAAAATAATACTTTTTCGATAATATCCCGCAAATCTAATGCTGTTTCACGCAGCTTATTACTGCAAACTACGTTCACCCTTGTTTCATCAATAGGTCTTGTCATATAAATGCCAGGAAACAGCACCTCATGGAAATTATCTATTATTTTTATAACCCGATCTCGTCCATCAAAGCCTATTGAGTTGTCAACGTCGATGTACTGTTTATTTATACTAGTTAATGAACCTGTAATTTCTGGAACCTTTTGATTTAACCAATCATTTAATGACACAATAAACACCCCTCACATCT
The DNA here is from genome assembly GCF_027557635.1 of Lysinibacillus sp. JK80. Classification (NCBI taxonomy): domain Bacteria; kingdom Bacillati; phylum Bacillota; class Bacilli; order Caryophanales; family Bacillaceae; genus Lysinibacillus; species Lysinibacillus sp. JK80. Next base: position 4,490,569 of record NZ_CP058997.1, read on the forward strand.
TTTCATCTATTCTATTACCTTATTAATCATATATCCACTATTTCATTTTACACGTAAAACGATCACACATGGATAAAATCCACTTTATTGGAGCATTCCAACTTTTTATTCTCTTCTACGCCTTCGTTTCTAATTCGACTAGCAGTTATGTCATTATTATCATACATATATGGATGAACAGATTACGAAGCAATAAGGCATTCTGACCATATAATTTTTCCCAAACAAAACAAATAAAAAAGACTATCCATCCTTAACAAACTACGAATGAATAGCCTCTATAAATAATATTTCTTAATGATTGAATGATCCACGCTTACGCAAGATTGCCTCACCAAATACTAAGTCTTCTTGTGTTGTCATTTTTACATTTTCATAACTACTTTCTACGATGTGTACCTGATGTCCGAGACGCTCCATTAGCATTGCCTCATCTGTCCCAAGAAAACCTACTTTTTCAGCTACGTCCTCCGCTTCCATAATTAATTCAAAACGGAATGCTTGTGGAGTTTGCACCATCCAAAGGCTTTCTCGATCAACCGTTTCCTCTATAATGCCATTCATTGATACTTTTTTCATCGTATCTTTCGCACGAACCCCTGCAATTGCTGCACCATGATGATGCGCGTTCTGTACAAGCTTTGCAATGATATCATGCGTAATAAACGGGCGTGCTGCGTCATGGACAAGCACAATATCTACCTGTTGCATCTCTTTCATGCAAGAATGAACCGAATGCTGTCGCTCAGCACCCCCATCAGGTAAACCCTTCACTTTGGTAATCCTATAGTCCTCTAGCATTTTTTGAATAAATCCACGCTCTTCTGGTTTTACAGCGAGCCAAATACCTGTGCAAGCGGGATCTTGTTGAAACACTTCTAGCGTGTGTACCAGAATAGGTTTCTCTAAAAGCTTTAAAAATAATTTATTTTGCCCTGCACCCATACGCTTCCCACTTCCGGCAGCAGGTAGAACCACTTCATATTGCATTTCCCCACATCCTAATCGTCCTTCGGCTTAGCAAATATCATACGACCTGCTGATGTTTGCAGCACACTAGTAACTGTAACTGTAATTGCCTGTCCGATATAACTACGACCACCTTCAACCACAATCATCGTACCATCATCTAAATAGGCAACTCCTTGGTTATGCTCTTTGCCATCCTTTATAACCACAACCTGCATATCTTCACCTGGTATAACTACAGGTTTCACTGCATTCGCTAAATCATTGATATTTAACACTTTTACATGATGGAGCTCACAGACTTTATTCAGGTTAAAATCATTGGTAACGATGCATGTATCATTGCCCATTTTTTTTGCAAGACGGACAAGCTTTAAATCTACCTCTTGTACATCTTCAAAATCCTCGTCCGTAATTTCAACTTTTGTCTTACGCTCATCTTGTAATTTTTTTAAAATATCTAAACCACGCCGACCTCTTGTGCGCTTTAAGGTATCAGACGAATCAGCTATATGCTGAAGCTCTGTGAGCACAAATTGAGGTACAACTAATATACCCTCAATGAAGCCTGTTTCAGAAATATCAGCAATACGACCATCAATAATTACACTTGTATCTAGCAGTTTGTAGCTTCCACGAACCTCTTGAGCTTCAGCACCTTCAGCAGCTTTTTTCTTCGTATTGGTACTACGTAATGTAAAAAGCTGTATGAGCTCATCTCTTTTTCTAAAACCTAGACGGAATCCTAAATACCCTAATACAAATGACAGGATAATTGGAAGTACTTCCGAAATAACAGGGAATGGTACACTATCAATGGCAAAGCCTAAAAAGTAAGCGACAATCAACCCAATTATTAAACCAAACGTACCAAATAATAAATCTCCGATAGGAACCTTAAACAGAACTTCTTCCATCCAGCTAATGAGCCTTACAAAGTAATCGGAAAATGCAAAAGATAGTGTAAACAGTAAAAGTGCGCCTAGAGCTACTGATACATAAGGATTATCTAGCCAAGGATTAGATGATAAATGAAGCAATTCGTATAATGGCGGTAAGAAAACAAGGCCCAATGCTCCTCCAATCAGTAAAAACGCAATTTGAACAAATTTTTTCACAAGCTGTCACCTCCTAATTGTTAGTTAAGATTATACATAGTTTACGGTAGAAAATCTTTCATGAGCTCAGTCAAAATCTCATTATTTTTGATGTTGTGAAACAAGGATAAGATAGTTAGACAAAATTTTACAAACTTCTATTTTGTTCGTACTAGATGAAATCCTTTATTCATTCATCAGCTATTATTTAGGACGTTTATTCTTTTATATGAGTTTCCGATATTAGCATAAAAATGAAGGAAAATGCATGTCAGAATAATATCCAACATGCACAACCTCCTTTATAACTCTCTAAAGCATGCATTTAGTGCATCTTTTATCGTTTCTACACCAACAATTTCAATTCCCTGCGGAAATTCCCAACCACCAATATTCGAAGAAGGAATGAAAGCTCTTTTAAATCCAAGCTTCGCCGCTTCAATGACTCGCTGTTCTATACGTGATACCCGACGGACCTCACCTGTCAGTCCGACCTCACCAATAAAGCAATCCGTTGCACGCACTGCCTGATCCTTAAAACTAGATACAATGCTTGTCAACACCGCTAAATCTATTGCTGGCTCATCCAGCTTGACACCACCAGCAACTTTAATATATGCATCCTGAGCTTGTAGCATGAGACCCATACGCTTTTCTAGTACAGCCATTAGCAATTGTACTCGGTTTTGATCGACACCTGTGGCCATACGTTTAGGATAGTTAAAGCTTGTAGGCGTAACTAAGGATTGAATTTCAACAAGGATTGGCCTTGTCCCCTCCATTGAGGCTACAATAGTTGACCCCGCCGCACCTTGTGAACGCTCCTGTAAAAATAACTCAGAAGGGTTTAGAACTTCCTTTAACCCCCCTTGAAGCATTTCAAATATAGCAATTTCATTTGTAGATCCGAAGCGGTTTTTTTGGCTTCGTAAAATACGATGATTATGATGTCTCTCCCCTTCAAAGTACAGTACAGTATCCACCATATGCTCTAAAATACGTGGCCCTGCAATTTGTCCCTCTTTTGTGACATGCCCTACTAGAAAAATAGCAATGCCTTTTGTTTTAGCGATTCGCATCAGCTCAGCTGTACATTCACGAACCTGTGAGACACTACCTGGGGCGCTTGTTACTTCTGGATGAAAAACCGTTTGTATGGAATCGACAATGACAAATTTAGGTTGTACTTCATCAATGGTTTGGTTTAAAAACTCTAGGTTTGTTTCGGAGTATATGTAAAGCTCTTGAGAAATCACTCCTAAACGCTCTGCTCGTAATTTCGTTTGACGAATGGATTCCTCTCCGGAAATATAAAGTACGCGATGCCCTTTATTCGAGAGTAATGCGGAAACCTGTAATAGTAATGTTGATTTCCCTATTCCAGGATCGCCCCCAATTAATACTAGAGAACCAGGTACAATGCCCCCGCCTAATACACGGTTGAGTTCGCCCATTTCTGTTGCTACGCGCGATTCTTCAGTAGCTTCCACTTGGATAATCGGGATTGCCTTTTGAGTAACTGTAGCAGAATGTTGAAATGCTCCACGTGGGCCTTTTGCAACCATTTCTACTTCTTCCACCATTTTATTCCATTCACCACACCCAGGGCATCTTCCCATCCATTTAGCAGATTCATAGCCACAGCCTGAACATACAAATTTCGTTTTTTTCTTTGCCAAATTGCTTTCACCTCGAATATTTGTTCTTATCCTTAATTGTACAGAAAAAAAGACAGCTTGGCACTTAAAGCCTTACTGTCTTTTCTTGAAATTATTTAGAGATGGAAACTCCCTCTTTTTTCTTTACAACAAACTCATCGTTTACGTAATCAATGACAACCTGATTACCCTTTTCTACATTACCCTTTAGTAATTCTTCTGATAATCGATCCTCTACTTGTTTTTGTAATGCACGACGTAGTGGACGAGCACCATATTGAGGGTCATAGCCTTCTTCAGCAATTTTTTCAAGTGCTGCATCAGTCAGCTCTAACGAAATGTCTTGCTCTTGCAAGCGTTTTGTTAAAGCATTGCCCATCATCGCAATGATTTCTTTTAAGTGCTCTTTTTCTAATGCGTGGAAGACAATCATTTCATCGATACGGTTTAAGAATTCTGGACGGAATGCTTTTTTCAATTCTTCTAACATCGTACCCTTCATGTCTTTATGCTTAGACTCTGCACCACCTACATTGAAACCAAGGTTCTTTTGGTATTTTAATGCATCCGCACCAACGTTTGAAGTCATAATGACCACTGTATTGCGGAAGTCTACTACACGTCCCTTAGAGTCTGTTAAACGACCATCTTCAAGCACTTGCAATAGAATATTGAATACATCAGGGTGTGCCTTTTCAATTTCATCTAATAAAACGACTGAATATGGCTTACGGCGAACTTTCTCTGTCAGTTGACCACCATCATCGAAGCCTACATAACCCGGAGGTGAACCTACTAAACGAGAAGTCGAATGTTTCTCCATGTACTCGGACATGTCAACACGAATCATCGCATCCTCATCGCCAAACATTACCTCAGCAAGTGCTCTTGCAAGCTCTGTTTTACCAACGCCTGTAGGTCCTAAGAAGATAAATGAGCCAATTGGTCGTTTTGGATCTTTTAAGCCTGCTCTTGCACGACGTATTGCACGAGAAATCGCTTCTACTGCTTCTCCTTGCCCTACTACACGTTTGTGTAACTCTTCTTCAAGCTGTAATAACTTCGAAGATTCTTCAGAAGCAATTTTAGCTACTGGGATTCCTGTCCACATTGATACAACTGCTGCTACATCATCCACAGTCACTTTAGATTCGGCTTTACCTTGCTCTTCTTTCCAATTTTTTCGAGTAGCTTCAATTTCATCCTTCAGCTTTTGCTCTGTATCTCTTAGCGCTGCTGCCTTTTCAAATTCTTGACCTGATACGGCTGCATTTTTTTCAGAACGAACATTTTCAAGCTTATCCTCAAGCGCCTTTAAGTTTGGTGGTACTGCGAATGAGCGTAAGCGTACTTTAGAACCTGCTTCATCGATTAAGTCAATCGCTTTATCTGGTAAGAATCGGTCAGAAATATATCTATCACTCATTTTTGCCGCTGCTTCAATGGCTTCATCTGTAATTTTCACACGGTGATGCGCTTCATAACGATCGCGTAAGCCTTGAATAATTAGAATAGCCTCTTCCACTGTCGGCTCATCCACTTGGATTGGTTGGAAACGACGCTCTAAGGCCGCATCCTTTTCAATGTACTTGCGGTACTCATCAAGTGTTGTGGCACCAATACATTGAAGCTCTCCACGTGCTAAAGATGGTTTTAAGATATTTGATGCATCAATCGCACCTTCAGCACCACCCGCACCAATTAATGTATGCAATTCGTCAATAAATAAAATGATGTTGCCTGCTTGGCGAATTTCATCCATCACTTTTTTCAAACGATCTTCAAATTCTCCACGATATTTTGTACCTGCAACAACTGTCCCCATATCTAGTGTCATTACACGTTTGTCACGAAGGATTTCTGGCACTTCGTTATTAATAATTTGCTGTGCCAATCCTTCAGCAATCGCTGTTTTACCAACACCTGGCTCACCAATCAATACAGGGTTATTTTTCGTACGACGCGATAAAACTTCAATAACTCGTGTAATTTCCTTGCTTCGGCCAATAACAGGGTCTAAAGTACCTTCACGTGCAATTTGTGTTAAATCACGTGCTAGACTATCTAATGTTGGTGTATTGGCAGCTTGAGCTGCTTGTTGGCCAGATTGTGCATTATCATTATTACCTAATAGCAATAATACTTGCTGGCGAGCTTTATTTAAACCGACTCCCGCATTGTTTAAAACGCGAGCTGCCACGCCCTCACCCTCACGTATAAGCGCCAATAATAGATGCTCTGTACCGATATAGGAGTGACCTAGTTTACGTGACTCATCAACAGATAATTCAATTACTTTTTTAGCTCTTGGTGTATAATGTACGATTGGACCGACATCTTCTTTGCCCTTACCAACTAATTCTTCAATGCCAGCTTCAATCATTTGAGGACTAATATCAATGGCTTCTAACGCTTTCGCAGCAATACCGCCGCCTTCACGTATAAGCCCTAATAGAATATGCTCTGTACCGATAGATTCGTGCTTCCAACGAATAGCCTCTTCCTGAGCAAGCTGTAATACTTTTTGCGCGCGTTGTGTAAAACGATTAAACATCATATAAATCCTCTCCTTTTTCCCCATTTATAGGCTTATTCGCATGTTCTTGAGATAATGTCTCACGAAGCATCTCCGCTCGTACACGATCCCGCTCAGCAGGTGGTAATGCCTCACCTGCATAGTGCTGTAAAAAACCTGGTTGCATACTAACAACACATTCATTTAAGGTCGTTGTTTGTATACCATCAATCAATTGTAAATCTACTCCTAAACGAACATTAGATAGGCAAGTAGCAGCTTCCTCACTTGTTAAAATTCTTGCATGTGTAAGGGTACCTAAAGCTCGATATACGCGATCTTCTAGCGCAAGCTCTGCCTTTTCCATTAATTTACCTCTTGCATGCCGCTCTTTTTGAATAATCTTTTCAGCGACACTTTGTATATCTGCTAAAATATCTTCCTCTGTCTTCCCAAGTGTAATTTGGTTAGACACTTGATAAACATTCCCTAAATTTTCGCTTCCTTCACCATATATACCTCTTACAGTCATTCCTAAGCGTGTCATGGCATTTATAATTTGATTCATTTGCCCAGTTAATGTAAGAGCGGGTAAATGCATCATGACGGATGCTCGTAGACCCGTACCAATATTCGTTGGACAGCTTGTTAAATAACCAAAAGTATCTCGAAAAGCATACGGTAATACTTTCTCTAGGATACGATCAATCTTATTTGCTTGTTCATAAGCACTTTGAAGTTGAAAACTTGCTGTCATACATTGAATGCGTAAATGATCCTCTTCATTCACCATAATGCTAACGGATTCGTCTTCAGAGAGTAGTATAGAGCCCACTTGCTCTTTTTTAGCCAGTTGCGGGCTAATCAAATGCTTTTCTACAAGAATTTGACGCTGTAAAGGGGTTAAATCCTTTATAGCAAAATAAGCATAATCATTTTGAAGAGTTGGGCTATCGCTGACAGCATGTGTAACGGCCTGTTCCACTTGCAGTGCCTCATTTTCTGAAAACGCTAATGGAAAACGATAGCCATCTAAATTTCGTGCAAGGCGGATCCGTGTACTAATGACGATATCTGAGTAATCATCTTTGATATGCATCCAAGTTGGTGTCGCACGCTCTAAAAATGATTCAATCATCATGTCACATCACCACCTTCAAATTGTAGATGCTTCTCTAGCTCTTTAACTTCATCACGTAGCTTCGCCGCTTCTTCAAACTGTTCCTCATCTACGGCGGATTTCATACGCTTGCGGATATCTTCTATTTGCTTTTTAATAACATACACATTACTGCGAGCACCAGGCATTTTTCCAATGTGTTGTGGACCTGCCTGAATACGATTAAAAAGCTTTGGCAAATGATCTCCAAATGTGTCATAACAGCTTGGGCACCCGAATTTTCCTTCTTTTAAAAATTGCTTATACGAAAATCCACATTGTGGGCATGTTTGCTGTTGTGGTTGTACCTGTTGTTTTTCCCCCACCTTTTGCCATGTAGGAGAGCCAAACCAGTTAGACAATAACTGTTGAATAGATACTGGCTCTTGTTTAAACTCTGCATGAAATGGATGGAATTGTGAGGCGCAGACGTCACAATAATGATGCTCTACTTTTTGCCCACTTTGAACTTGTGTTACTGTAACTGTCGCATTACGTTGTTTACAATGTTCGCATATCATTTCCATCACCTCACTATTTTTGTTGTTCATATTTTATTGTTGTCAGCATTGCTCGCAATATTTTTGATCGAATGACATCTCTTAATGGGAGATGCAAGTCGATCGTGGAGCGATCAATTGCTGCTAACATTAATTTCGCTTCTCGCTTGGAAATTACCTGCTCATCAATGAGTCGATAAACCAAATCTTCTGCCATTGTTTGTGATGCCCCACCTTCAATTTGCCTGAGAACATCGTCGATTAAATCAATCTGTGAATTCGCGCGGACACGTAAAATTCGAATGTATCCACCACCACCACGTTTGCTCTCAACAAGGTAACCCCGCTCGGCAGTAAATCTTGTATTAATAACATAATTTATTTGTGATGGTACACATTGAAATTTATCAGCGATTTCACTACGTTTAATTTCAATATGCCCTTCTCCACCTAATTCAAGTACTTGCTTTAAGTAACCCTCTATGATGTCTGATATATTACGCATTTTAGGAATACACCTCGCTTGCTTCACTGACTTTGACTATCTTTGACTTTCTTTGAGTATATTATACAAAACGCTTGAAAAAAATTGCAATGATTTCGCCCATAGAAAAGTGGAAAGTCTTGAAAAAGGCTTTTTAAGAGCCGAAAAGAGCCCTTTTTCGATCATTTGTTTACGGTTTAATAATTTCCTTATACACCTAATGTACCCTTATTCGTCATAGAAAAAACGCAAGCATATGCAACTAGCATATACTTGCGTCTATGAAAATTATACCCAGCGACCAACAATTGGATAACGCCAAGGTTCATCAGACAATGCTTTTACGATACCGATGATCGGTACCACAAATACCATAATGCCGAAAATGATTAAAAATGGTAAGCCAATAAGGACAAAGCTTAAACCAACAGAGATAGCAATTAAAACACCCATGACAATTTGGAATAGCAGTGCTTGAATAGAAATTGCCTTTACTTCCTCATCCGAACTAATTAAAAAGAAAATAATGGGCACTAACCATGGCGCAAAAAATGCACTTGCGTGTATGATTACTTTAGACCATTTAGTCTCCATATATATCAACCCTTTCTTTGAACTTTATTCTATGTTTTATGTACTACTATTTACGGAACTATACCCGCAATAGTTTCACATTAAGAAAGATTTTTTAAAATTTTTTTGAAAGGCTGTGAGGAGCGTTGGAATTTAACAACACATTAGCAAATGAATATGAAAAGGGTATTCGCCGTACATTGCCTAGTTATGATGCCATGCTACGTTTAATACAAACTTTTTATCATTCTAGGCTATCAGAAAATGCTAACATGCTAGTCGTGGGAGCAGGAAGTGGCAATGAAATTATACAGCTTGCAGAAGGAAGACCTCACTGGTCATTCACTGGCATTGATCCATCAGAATCCATGCTTACTATAGCTAAAGAGCGTTTACTCACTCTTCCTAATGATATGTCATTCCATCAGGCTACAATACTTGATGCTTCGCTGCCCTCTACTCAGTATGACGCGGCAAGTTGTGTTCTCGTCTTGCATTTTATTCATGATTATAAAGAAAAGCTCGAAACAATAACAGAAATAGCAAGACATTTGAAACCTGGAGCACCATTTGTCCTTGTTTCAAAATATGGTCAGCTAGGCTCTTTAGAAACAGAACTACAATTTGATTTATGGCGTTCTTATTGGCTACAGCATACTAGACTTTCTTTATCCGATGTAGCAGAGATGGAAAAATCCATTCGTTCCCTTTCTTTTATGAGTGAAGAAGAAATTTTAATACTTTTACAAAGTGCGGGTTTTACTAAACCTTCTAGATTTTTTGCCACTACTTTGTTCGGTGGTTGGGTATGCTTTAAAGAGGAGCGCTAACTATTTTGTAGTAAATAATTTGAGGTGAAAACCGTGATAAGCACCATTGGCATTACAAAGCAACAACAATTGTTAAAGGATTTTCCATTAGAAGAGATACATCAGCAAGAATTTGAATGGTATTGGGTTGATTTTAATTGTCCTACAGCCGAGGAGGAATCATTGTTGGATACATTTTTCCACTTTCACCCTCTCGCTATTGAAGATTGCTTAATGAGGTTGCAGCGTCCTAAGCTCGATTTTTATGATGATTTTCATTTCTTTGTCATTCATCGGGTAAACGAAGAGACGTTAGCTGCGGAGGAGGTTAATATTTTTGCCTCCAATAAATTCATCATAACCTTCCATAAAAATCCTGTCCCTGAGATAGAGAAGGTGCAAAAGATGCTGGAAAACCAACCGAAGAATTGGGAGCGAGGTACTGTATACCTAACGTATCAAACTATCGATAAAATTGTTGACAGTTATTTTCCACTCGTTTACAAAATTGAAGATCATCTAAATGCTTTAGAAGGTGAACTTACATACCAAAGTAATGTAAATGCCATGAAAATTGTCTTCGAGTTCCGTAGTGACTTGCTTGACTTAAGACGTACTATTTTACCAATGCGTGATCTTTTATATCGCATTCTCAATTCTTACCGTTTCTCACTAAAAAAATCGGAGAGAGCTTATTTTGGAGATATCTACGACCATCTACTTAAGCTAACAGAGATGGTTGAATCTAATCGAGAGCTTACAGCAGACATGCGGGATAGTTATATGGCTATGAGTTCTAGCAGAATGAATGGCATTATGATGACTTTAACAATTGTATCAACTATCTTTATACCACTTACCTTCATTGCTGGTGTGTATGGGATGAATTTCGATAACATGCCTGAGCTACATGGGCAATACAGCTATTTTATTGTACTTGGGATTATGATAATTATCGTTATCTTTATGTTGGCTGTCTTTAAACATAAAGGCTGGTTTAAACTGTTTAAACCATAAAAAGACTGCTCGTTTTAATGAAAACGAGCAGTTTTTTTAATCTATTAATACGGTCCTCTGTCATCAATCTTATTATCACCCTGCTGTGGAAATAAAAAGTAGGCTAATACCCCTGATCCCAAAGCTGCACATATGGTAATTAATAATTGCTCAACATCTGGTACCTCAGCATGGTAGTTTCGTAGCATATAAACAGAACCAATGGCAACAATCACCATGACAGGAATAACAAATTTAAAACGTTTTTTCTCCATACCACCCCTCCTTCCATTTTTTATTTTCGTACGATTTTTAGATTGCTAAACAGTTCGTATTTTACAGGTTTCCTATTTTAAATTCAAATTTACATCGCTTCACCATTTGGACTAACAATAAAGTAAAAAAATAAAGAAATATCCAATTTTTTAACCAAATATTCAGCAAATAATAGTAAAATAGATTTAATCCCATTTATTTATTAAATATACAAACCTAACAAATTTCAAAAGTGCTTATTTACTTACAATTTATTATGGATATTAAGAATGGAGCAAATAATAATGAGTTGGTTTTCAAAAAATAGTAGTTCTAGCTACGCAATTACATTAACACCTGAAAATTTTAAGAGCGGTGTACAGTTAGATGTATTGAACCACCCCAATCTTCAAAAACAATTACAACTTTTAAATTTAACACTTGAGGATTTAGCTATCATTAAGCAGCTACAGCCTTTAGCTAAAGACCTAATTCCTGAAATGGTGGAGAAATTTTATGCAGCCATTAGTTTGAGCCAAGATTTACTTGATATTATTAATAGAACATCACATATTGATCGTTTGAAAATCACGTTACATAAACATTTAAGTGACATTTTTGAAAGTCATATTAATGATGCCTACATTGCTGAACGAAAAGCCATTGCTGAGGCTCACGTTCGAATTGGCTTGCAGTCAAAGTGGTATATTGCCTCATTCCAGTCACTCACTACTACTTTTGCAAACTTTGTGAACGAGGTGGATATTTCTAAAACAGATGCTATTCGTGCTATAAACGCTTTTTGTAAAATCATTAATTTTGAGCAACAACTCGTGATTGAGGCATATGAAAAAGAGGAAGAACGTATTCGCTCAGCAGCAGATGCAACAAAAAATTCCCTTGTAACGACGATCCAAAGTACTGCAGAAGAGCTTAATGCCATTAGTGAAGAAACAGCCGCATCATTATTAGTGATTTCCTCACAAACAGATGATATTGCTGTAGCAACCAAGCAAGGATTGAACTTCGTAGCAGATACACAAGAAAAATCAAGACGAGGCCAACAGCAATTGAAAGAACAAAATGATTTAATCCAAGTTATTTTGCAAAGTGTCAATGGTCTTGAGGTAACGATGAACCAACTACGTACCTCTTCTCAAAAAATTTCTGAAATCGTTGGGCTAGTTACAGGCATTGCTGATCAAACCAATTTATTAGCATTAAATGCTTCTATTGAGGCTGCACGAGCTGGAGAACATGGGAAAGGTTTTGCAGTAGTGGCTGAGGAAGTTCGTAAACTTGCGGAGGAAACAAAAAATGCCGTCCAAAATGTTTCTCACCTTATTAAGGAAACAGAAAGTAATATTACGACTATGGCTAATTCAGTTACTAATGTTGATCAAAAAATTCAACATAGTGTCAATACACAAGAAAGTTTATCCAAGTCATTTAATGATATTGCTGATGCAGTTTCTGGCATTCAGCAGCAATACGTAAATACATCGAGAGATATTTCAGCTATATCTAATTTAATCACTGAATTATCGCAAGGTGCTACACTAGTCTCTTCTTCTTCCGACTCGCTCATTAATGTTGTCAATGAACTAAATATGTAAAATAAAAAAGGGAACTCATTTGGAGTTCCCTTTTTCCTTAATGCGGCAATGCACGTTTTTGTTTACGGTGCTCTCGTCTTGCTGGCCCAGTTTCAAATAAACGCTTCTCTTCATCTGTTTCAGGATAGATTGAGGGAACTGGTACGGGTTTCCCTTCCTCATTTACTGCAACCATTGTGACAAATGATTCTGTCGTTAATTTTTCCTCGCCAGTCTCAATATTGCGAGAAACAACGCGAACATAAACCTCCATTGAAGAACGTCCTGTAGACGAAACAATACTCTCGATTTCAAGAATATCTCCTACATGTGCAGCGGATAAAAAATCAACCGAGTCAATAGAAGCTGTCACTACAAGGCCTTTCGCATGTTTCATTGCTGTAATAGCAGCAATTTCATCAATATAAGCTAACACTCTTCCACCGAAAATAGAATTGTGATTATTTGTGTCTGGGGGTAATACGAGACGCGATTGAACCGTACGTGATTGGCTCATGGGTACAGCGTTGTTTGGCATAATTCTTGCAACTTCCCTTCTCATGTTGTTCTTTCGTCATCGTATCGCAGAAAAAGAGCTGATGCAAATTTAGAACGATTTTTTAATCGAAATAAATTTCATATCAGTCATTTCTTCTATAGCCCACTTAATTCCTTCACGTCCATAACCACTCATCTTTACTCCACCATATGGCATGTTATCTACTCGGAATGTCGGAATATCATTAATAATGACAGCACCAGCCTGTAATTCATCTGCTGCATATAAAGCATCTGACAATATATTCGTGTAAATACCTGCATTTAGGCCAAGGTCCGACTCATTTACAAGTCGAATTGCGTCGTCTAATGTTTCATATGAAACAATTGAGACGATTGGTGCGAATGTTTCCTGACAAACAATTTTCATATCAGCTGACACATTCGTCATAACTGTTGGCGTTAAAGTACGTTCAGTAAATACGCCTCCAGTTGCAATCATAGCCCCCTGTTCTTGTGCCTCCTCAATCCATTCCCTAATACGTTCCACTTCATTTGGATTTATCATGGCACTAACATCTGTTGTCTTCTCTAATGGATCTCCTACTATAAGCTTTTCTGTTTCTGCAACAAATGCTTTAGTAAATTCATCAATAATGGAGGAATGCACATATATACGTTGTAACGAAATGCATACTTGTCCAGCAAAGTTAAAAGCACCGCTTACACAACGACTGATAATTTTATTTATTGGCGTAGATGGTTCGACAATTACTGCAGCATTAGAACCCAGCTCTAAAGTTACTTTACGTAAGCCTACTTTTTCTTTAATCTTCAAACCAACCTTACCACTACCTGTAAAGGTTACTTTTTTGACATATGGATGTGTGACAAGCGTATCACTAAGCTCACCCCCACTTCCTGTCACAATTTGTAATGCCCCATCGGGTAATCCTGCATCTCGGAAAATTTCTGCCATAACGATAGCACTTAGTGGCGTTTGTGTTGCTGGCTTTAATACAACTGTATTGCCCACTGCAAACGCTGGGCCTAACTTGTGTGCCACTAAATTGAACGGAAAATTAAATGGCGTAATGGCTGATATTACACCTAAAGGTTCTCTTTTTGTCCAGCCTATTCGATCTCCTGCTCCAGGGGCTGCATCCATTGGAACCGTCTCACCTTTTGCCTGTTTAGCTCCTTCAGCTGCAAATTGATAGGTTGCGATTGTACGGTCAATTTCAGCTAAACCTGCAACAATAGGTTTTCCAGCCTCTAAGGCTAAAATCTCTGCAAGTTCTTCTTTTCTTTGTCGCATTATATCAACGACTTTATATAATATTTCGGCACGTTCGTAGGCTGTTGTCTTTTTAAACGATTGGAATGCCTGCTGCGCACCTTCGATAGCTTTCTCTACATCTTGAATAGATGCTTTAGCTACATGAGCAATAACCTCACCGCTATATGGAGAAGCTAGCTCATAGCTTTCCTCTGCATCATGCCACTGACCATTAATCCAAAGTTTTGTATCCTTCATCCTTCAAATGCACCTCCAAATAATCATGTTCTTCTTTATTCTATCACGAAGAACTTGAACTAGACGCAATGGCAGCTGCACTAACCGCTGCAATCATTGCTGCTTGCTGTGCTTGGATTAATAGCTCAATAGAAGACATAATGGTCATGGACAAAGACTTTTGTACCTTTGCCATATCATAAATAGCAAATTGTACAGCCATAAAGAGCACAAATTCACGATGCCATTTTAATAACTTCATGTCTTTTAATTCATGGTATAAATCAATCAACCCTTGAAGTTGTGCTTTATCCAGGTTAAGTATGGCTAAAAAGCCAAGTAAAGGATAATGCATAGCCTTGACTTTAACGTTTTGCTTTTTGAGCCCATCACGAAGGGTTACAACATCGGGTACTAGCTGACCATCAAATTTGGGTGATAAAAATGTTAATACCTGTGAAAGCCATTGGAGCTCATTGCCAGCATTAAAATTATATGTTCTTAGTTCTTTATAGTATCGATTCATGGTATCCGCGCGCAATTCAACATCATCAGATGGACTGCTTAATAATATGGCATAAGGAATGTCCTCATATGAGGTTAAAAATGGATGATGTTTACGTATAGCATCAAATAAGGCTCTTGCCACCTGTGCATGCGTCTTTTTATCCTGTTCATCCTCCGTCAAGAATTGTGCTCCAATATAGCTAAAATTGCCGCTTCTGAATTTCGCTTCCTTTAAGATGCTCACATTTGTAAGTAAATTCTTCACTGCCTTTTCTGCATCATCTTGCTCCATGAGGTTGGCAGCAATACTATATCCAACGGTTGTCCGTAAAGGAGACAGCCATGAAGATTGCTTCTTCATCTCTTGTAAAACATTTTTATACTTCGTTGCATCAAAAGTTTTTCCTGAGGCTACAAATGTACTAGCAATAGCTAACACAATTTTACGGTCCACCGTCCAGCCTGCAGCCTTTGATACCTCCTCTACTGTATTGGCAAATTCATTTTCAATCATCACATAATCCATATTTATCACACTCCTTTACCCGTTTTACGTAACATAATGTGAGAAAGATTCACCCTCTTTGTAACAATTAACATAAAAAGTAAACATAATTTAATGTATGTTACTTACTTTATTTGATTTAATAGAAAATATTAACAACCTATGAAGGAGGTATGGCCGATGTTAGCAAAAACCACAAAGAAACTATTATTTACCATGACCTTAAAGGATCGATTAAATCTATTCCTTTTCCTAAAAAATTCATCCAATAATATCGCTTTACATACTCTTTTCCATAAAAATTAATATCAAAACACTTGAACGACCAAAATCAATATTCATCATTCCTATAAGAAAAGAGTCATGTGTCCTAAAGCCTCCCTTTCCATACAATAACTTTTCTACTTCCAGATAAAAAAACAGCGGCAGAAAAACTTTGCCGCTGTACAGATAACTTGTTAAATTAACCCTAGCTCTTGCAGTTCTTCAGAGTTGAAGGCTCTTGACCTTGTTAGGAAACGTTTTCCTTCTACGCCCTCGAGTGAAAACATGCCGCCTCTGCCGTCCACCACATCCAATATGATTTGTGTATGCTTCCAGTAATCATATTGATTTTTGTGCATATAGAAAGGGGCACCACCCACTACACCAAGGCACACATCCTGATCTCCTATTAGCAAATCCCCTTCTGGATAACACATTGGTGAGGAGCCATCACAGCATCCGCCTGATTGATGAAACATAACGAGTCCATGTTTCTCTTTTAATAGATCGATTAGTGCTAGCGCTTCTTCCGTAGCTAATACACGTTCAACCACGCTCATGCACCTCCCTACGAATTAGAAGAAACCAAGTTTGTTTTCGCTATAGCTAACTAATAAGTTTTTCGTTTGTTGGTAATGCGCTAACATCATTTTATGATTTTCACGACCAACACCCGACATTTTGTAGCCACCGAATGCAGCATGTGCAGGATATGCGTGGTAACAGTTTGTCCAAACACGACCAGCTTGAATTTCACGACCGAAGCGATATGCCGTATTTATATCTCTCGTCCAAACACCTGATCCTAAACCATATAATGTATCATTCGCAATTTCCAATGCTTCCTCTTTCGTTTTAAATGTCGTGACAGCAACTACTGGTCCAAAAATTTCTTCTTGGAATATACGCATTTTATTATGTCCTTTGAAAACAGTTGGTTTAATGTAGTAGCCATTTTCGAAGCCTTCACCTACATTATTTTTGTCTCCTCCAATTAGACATTCTGCACCTTCTTGCTTACCAATATCTAAATAAGAAAGAATTTTTTCCATTTGTTCACTAGATGCCTGTGCACCCATCATTGTGTTTGGATCAAGTGGGTTGCCAACTTTAATGGCTTCTACTCGCTGTAATACGCGCTCCATAAATTTATCGTAAATTGATTCCTGAATCAGTGCACGGGAAGGACAAGTACATACTTCCCCTTGATTTAGAGCGAATAGCACAAAGCCTTCAACAGCTTTATCTAAAAAGGCATCATCTTTATCCATAATATCTTCAAAGAAAATGTTTGGCGACTTACCACCCAGTTCTAATGTTACTGGAATAAGATTTTGAGAAGCGTATTGCATAATTAAACGCCCTGTTGTTGTCTCACCTGTAAAGGCAATCTTACCAATGCGTGGATTTGATGCAAGCGGTTTCCCTGCTTCTAAGCCAAATCCATTTACAACATTAATGACACCTGGTGGTAGTAAATCTTCTATTAATTCTAAAAGCACCATAATAGATGCTGGTGTTTGTTCTGCAGGTTTTAATACGACACAGTTTCCAGCTGCAAGTGCTGGCGCAAGCTTCCATACAGCCATTAATAACGGGAAGTTCCAAGGTATAATTTGGCCAACTACGCCAATTGGCTCGTGGAAATGATAAGCAACTGTATCGTTATCTATTTGGCTTACTGAGCCCTCTTGAGCACGTAATACCCCAGCAAAATAACGAAAATGATCAATTGCAAGAGGGATGTCTGCATTTAATGTTTCGCGTACCGCTTTACCGTTATCCCATGTTTCTGCAACGGCTAGCTTTTCTAAATTTTGCTCGATACGGTCCGCAATTTTAAGTAAAATGTTTGCGCGTTCTGTTGGTGATGTTTTACCCCATGCATCCTTAGCAGCATGTGCCGCATCTAATGCATGTTCAATATCCTCAGCTGTGGAACGTGCTATTTGTGTAAAAACTTGTCCAGTAACAGGAGTAACGTTATCAAAGTATTGACCCTTCACTGGGGGTGTCCATTCGCCACCGATATAATTATCATATTTCTCTTTGAATTGAACTACCGATCCTTCAGTGTTTGGAAATGCATAAACCATTTTACTTCTCCCCTTTACACAATTTAATGAGAACTATCTACAAAAAACGTTATTTTATATCGGAATAACAATATTTTCATAGAAACCCTCTCACCTAATATATTGTCAGAAACATAAAATAATTTCAACTTTTTCAAAAACTTTTCCAACTAATTTATTTTTGCTAGAAAAGCTTCTAGCATTCACTGTATGTGCGACGTTAAGGTATACTTAAAAATAATATAAAATATAGGAGAACAATATGCGTATTAATAAATATTTAAGTGAAACAGGCATCATATCTCGTCGTGGTGCTGATAAATGGATAGCAGAAGGAAAGGTAACAATTAACGGGGAACTGGCAACGGTTGGTAGTCAAGTTGAAACAGGAGACATTGTTTGCGTGGATGGAAAAGAGGTAAAGAAAGAACAACAGCTTGTTTACATTGCTCTAAATAAACCTGTCGGCATTACAAGTACGACAGAGCGTCATATAAAAGGCAATGTTGTTGATTTTGTCAATCATCCTCTACGTATTTTTCATATCGGGCGTCTTGATAAGGAATCAGAGGGGCTATTACTATTAACGAATGATGGTGATATCGTCAATAAAATTCTACGTGCTGAAAATCACCATGAAAAAGAATACATTGTTCAAGTTGATAAGCCTATAACTGCGCAATTCATCCAAAAAATGGGTGCAGGTGTCGATATTTTAGATACAACAACCTTACCATGCCATGTGGAAAAGATTTCAGATAAAGTATTTAAAATCATTTTAGAGCAAGGCTTAAACCGCCAAATTCGTCGAATGTGCTCAGCACTAGGGTATTCCGTTAAGCGTCTACAACGCATTCGTATTATGAATATTAAGCTTGGTAATTTAAAGGTAGGGCAATGGCGTGATTTAACGGAGAAGGAACGAACAGAACTATTCAAACTACTCAATTACACACCAAAATAGATACATCCAAAGGGAGGGACGAGGACTATGATATCCATTCAAAGCACAGAACAACTAACAGGGGTACGAATTAGCGCGGATTATTGGGATTTAGATGAACTAATTAATGCTATTTATAAAGTAACTGGTGACGAAAATAAATACTATGATTATCAGGGTCCTCGACTACGTATTTTAAGCGTTTGCTATAAACTAAGACATGCTATGCTTGGTGAGCATCACCTAGAGTTTGTTAGTAATGGACTTAATAAGAGTGTTCTAACACAACATGAACTCATCTTTCCAAATAAGAATGTCTATTTTTCAACAGAAATTCTTTGGCCAGAAATTATCTTTAGTGCAATCGCATTAAATGATTTTATTGAACTGCACCAAAAATTAAACAATGCTTCTATATGGAATCATGAGATAGCTATTATTCGTAAATTTCAAGCGGCTATTGCTGAATGTTTAGAGCAGGAGGTAAGTGACGAAGATTATGTTGTGTTTTTAAGAATGTTACATGCTAAAAACCCCTTAACTTTCCGTTTTGCAACACAATACGTTGATGTTTTAAATCTAGAGTATATTGAATTAAGTAAAGAGGAACGTCAGGCACATTTAGCTGCATTTGCTGTGCGATTAATGGTAGAGGACCATGAATATGTAGCATTAAAATCCCACCTGATGGAAGCAGCTATGGCAACGAAACAAGCATTACATGATATTCAAATTCAACTTAATTATCCTGAAGAAATACTGTGGTGAACGAATCATGCCGTCTCAAAATAATTGAGACGGCTGTTTTTCTATTCAATTGTTTTGTAGGCCATTTTATAAATAACTTCCTTGTGCTGAGGATAATCTACTAAAAGCTCTTCCTGTGTGAACAATTCAAAGTCCTCAAAGTCAAAGCCTGGCGCCACCATACATCCGACTAAACTAAACGTCTCAGATTCCTCCACCGACGAGCCGAAAATTGTATGCTTTGGTACTGCAAGCTGAGGGACTTCCCCCGCTTCTATATTCAAGCCAAGCTTCTTCGCTTCATATGTCCCATCTGGGAAAATCATATGAACTGTTAGTGGGCTTCCAGCGTGATAATACCATAGCTCGTCCGATTGTAGACGATGTAAATGTGAAATATCCTGTGAGCGCAGAAGGAAATATATACTAGTATAAATCGGTCTCTGTACATCTCTCACTGCTATATCGTCCGATGCACGGAACGATGAAATGTAATAGCCCCCTTCAGGATGTTCGGCTAACTTTAAATGTTCAATAAAATATTGTGCTGAATACTTCAAAAAGCATCACTCCTTTTTTCAACCTTACCAAAAAGTAAAGTGGAAATGCTACCTCTGATTTTCTTTCAACATACAAGCCAAAAAGGACATCTCAACATGAGATGTCCTACCATTTTTATAATCCGCCTAAATAAGCTGCCTTTACTTGCTCGCTCTCTTGTAGCTCTTTTGCTGAACCAGATAAAACAATACGCCCTGTTTCAAGTACATATGCACGGTTAGCGACAGATAATGCCATATTAGCATTTTGCTCTACAAGTAATACGGTTGTTCCTTCTTTATTAACCTGTTCAATAATATTGAAGATATTTTTCACCATCAACGGTGCAAGACCCATCGAAGGTTCATCCATTAATAACAGTTTTGGTTTTGCCATTAAGGCGCGCCCCATCGCCAGCATCTGCTGTTCCCCACCAGATAATGTACCTGACTGCTGTTTTCGGCGCTCTAATAATCGTGGAAATAACTCGAAAACATGATCCATATCTTTCTTAATACCTGCTTTATCATTACGCAGATACGCACCAAGCTCTAAGTTTTCCTCAACTGACATATTGGCAAAAACACGGCGTCCTTCTGGAACGTGAGAAATCCCTGATTTAACAATAGTCTGTGCCGCTTTCCCAGCTATCGAAAAGCCTTCATATTCAATAATGCCACCTTTTGGCTTTAATAAACCTGACAATGTCTTTAAGAGCGTACTTTTTCCAGCACCATTTGCACCGATTAACGTTACAATTTCACCCTCGTTTACTTCTAAAGAGAGGCCCTTTAATGCTTGGATGTTGCCATAAAAAACATCGATATTTTGTACTTTTAGCATTAGCCGATAACCTCCTCTCCAAGGTATGCTTCTATTACCTTTGGATTGTTGCGAATTTCTTCTGGTGTCCCGTCAGCGATTAATTGTCCGTGATCAAGTACGTAAATGCGCTCACAAATACCCATAACTAAGCTCATATCATGCTCAATCAGCAATATTGTTAAGCCGAACTCTTTACGAATAAATGCAATTAGCTCCATTAAATCGTGAGTTTCTTGTGGGTTCATCCCTGCTGCTGGTTCATCCAATAGAAGCAGTTTGGGATTTGCTGCTAACGCACGAGCAATCTCTAAACGACGTTGCATCCCGTATGGCAAATTCTTAGCTAGCTCATCTTTATAGACATCTAAGCCAAAGATTTTTAAGAACTCAATGGACTGTTGCTCCATTTCGGCCTCACCTTTGAAATGCGTAGGTAAACGAAAAATAGAAGCCCACATAGAATGCTTTGCAAGTGAATGATTGGCTACCTTTACATTGTCAAGAACAGATAGCTCTTTAAATAATCGAATATTTTGGAACGTACGGCTGATCCCTTTCTGTGTAACCTGATAGGGTGCAAGTCCATTCAATTTCAGACCATTAAAAGTAATTGTACCTTCCGTAGGTGTATATACCCCTGTTAACATATTAAAGCTAGTTGTTTTTCCAGCTCCGTTTGGCCCAATAAGTCCTACCAACTCGCCTTGGTTAAGGTACATATTAACACCCTGTACTGCCTTTAAACCACCGAATTGAATACCCATATTTTCAACATTGATAAGAAGGTTTCCAGTCATTATTTCGTACCTCCCTTTTTACCAAACTTAAATAATTGTGTTATCTCTTTCGTTCCCATTAAGCCTGTTGGACGATAAAGCATCACGATAATTAATACTAAACTGTAAATAATCATACGCGTTTCTGGGAAGTTTGCTAGATAAGTAGACACGACTGTTAGGAAAATCGCAGCAATCACTGAACCAGAAAGACTTCCTAAACCACCAAGTACAACGTAAATTAAAATATCAAATGATTTTAAGAAACCGAATGTTGTCGGTTGAATAATGTAAAAGTTATGTGCAAAAATGGCTCCTGCTAGACCTGCGAAGAAAGACCCAATCGCAAATGCAACAACTTTATAGTAAGTTGTGTTAATACCCATCGCATCTGCTGCTATTTCATCTTCTCGAATGGAAATACACGCACGCCCATGACGAGAATTTGTAAAGTTTGAGATAACTAGAATCGTTAACACTACGCCAAAGAATGCGTATGTCCAGTTCGATAAATATTTAACCTGCATCCCTGCTGCGCCACCAACATAATCCGTATTTAAAAAGATAATACGAATGATCTCTGCAAATCCAAGTGTAGCAATCGCTAAGTAATCCCCTTTTAAACGAAGCGTTGGAATCCCTACGATTAAACCAGCAACTGCTGCTGCAGCAGCCCCTAATAAGATGGCCAATGGGAATGGTAACATTAACTTTGTTGTAATAATAGCGGATACATATGCTCCAACTGCAAGGAACCCAGCATGCCCAATTGAAAACTGTCCAGTAACACCAATAACAATATGCAAGCTGACAGCCAACATGATGTTAATACACATTGTGATCAACATATTTTTATAGTACAAATCAATTACTTCTGTTGTAATCAACAATTGTACAACTGCATAGATGACTAGCGCTATTACGGCATAGCCCCAGAAAACTTTAGACTTTTTCATAAAACCGCTCACCTACACTTTCTCACGGGCGTTTTTACCAAAGATACCCGATGGTCTGAAGATTAAGATTAAAATTAAAATAACGAATGCCGCTGCATCACGCCATAACGAGAAGCCAAGTGCACTTACTAAGGACTCTACAACACCTAGTAACATACCACCAACCATAGCGCCAGGGATGATACCAATACCACCAAGAACAGCTGCGATAAATGCTTTAACCCCAGGAATAACCCCCATTAACGGGTCAATTTTTGTATAATAAACCCCAAAGATAACACCTGCTGCACCAGCTAAAGCTGAACCAATCGCAAACGTTGCAGAGATTGTATTGTCAACGTTAATACCCATTAAGCGAGCTGCATCTGCATCGTGGGAAACGGCACGCATCGCTTTACCGATTTTTGTTTTATGTACGATGAATTGTAAAAGAATCATCAGTACAACTGCGACTGATAAAATTAAGATGGAAGTACTGCTGATTTGAACGCCAAAAATATCTAATGATTTATTTTTGAAAACTTCAGGATATGCTGCTGGTTGTGCACCTCTGAAGAAAATTGTTGTATATTCAATTAATAGCGATACACCTATCGCTGTAATTAAAGCTGCGATACGTGTCGCATTTCGTAAACGTTTATAGGCAATACGTTCAATTAATACACCAAAAATTGCACAAACTAACATCGCCAATAATAATGCTGGGAAGAAACCAAGCTCCCATTTAGCAATAGCGTAAAAGCCAATAAATGACCCAATCATGAAGACATCACCATGAGCAAAGTTAATCAGCTTGATAATACCGTATACCATCGTATACCCTAACGCTATTAACGCGTAGATACTTCCAAGTGAAATACCGTTCACAAGTTGCTGTATCCATTCCATGCGCATTCACTCCTTTAAATTTTCTGAAAATTGAAAAATAAGTACATAGATCGATACTAAAAGTTATGTTTTGCTCTACGATTCTAGTTATCTAACACACAAAAAAGGAAGGCGTGTTTACCCGCCTCCCCCTTGCTTACAAAACATTAAGGATTAACTTTAGAGTTGAACACTTGTTTACCGTCTTTAAATTCAAGAACTGTTGCTGTTTTAATTGGGTTATGATTTTCGTCAACTGAGAAAGTACCTGTTACTAAAGAAAGATCTTTTGTTGCAGCTAATTCATTTTTAATTGCTTCCCCATCTGTAGAGCCTGCACGTTTAATTGCATCAGCAATGTAGTAAATTGTGTCATAACCAAGTGCGTTGAATGCGTCAGGCGCTTTGTCACCATTTGCCGCTTTAAATGCCTTTACGAAATCTTGAATTTTTTGATCTGGGTCTTCAGCAGAATAGTGGTTTGTGATGAATGTGTTATTCAATGCATCCGCGCCAGCTAATTCAATTAAAGTTGGAGAATCCCAACCATCAGCACCCATCAGAGGTACATCAATGCCCATTTCGCGTGCTTGTTTAACAATCAAACCTACTTCTTCATAATATCCAGGGATAAAGATAAAGTCAGGATTTGCCGCTTTAATATTTGTTAATTGTGTACGGAAATCTGTATCCTTCGCTACATAAGCTTCTTCTTTTACAACTTTTCCGCCACTCTTCGTAATCGTTTCTTTAAAGGATTTTGCTAAACCTTTTGCATAGTCTGATGCATTATCTGCAAAAATAGCTACATTTTTCGCATCTAGCTCACCTGAAGCAAAATTAGCTGCTACAATCCCCTGGAATGGGTCAATAAAGCATGTACGGAAAGCATATTCATTAACACTGCCATCCTCATTTACCGTGATATTCGGCGCTGTACCAGAACCCGTAACAATAGGAATTTTATTATCATTTGCAATTTGAACAGTAGCTACTGTATTACCTGAAGTTGCAGGTGCTAACATTGCTACTACTTTATCCTGCGTTGCTAGTTTAATAGCAGCTGAAGTTGCTTCAGAGTTCTCTGATTTATTATCTACTTTAATCAGTTCAATTTTCTTACCATCAATACCGCCAGCATCATTAATTTCTTTTACAGCCAGTTCTGCACCTAGCCCAATAGAGGAACCATAAGATGCTACATTCCCTGAAAGCTCTAAGTTGGCACCGATTTTAATTGTATCGCCATCAGATGAACCTCCGCCTGATGATGAGCCTCCGCCAGAACTTGAATCGTCTCCGTTACCGCAACCAGCAAGAACACCAGCAAGTAATGAAGATGCTACTAAAAGTGAACCGAACTTCTTAAGCTTTTTGCTCTCTCTCATAATTAAATTCCCCCTGAAAATTTCTCAAATATTAGATATTTCTGATAATTATAAACAATTAAATTCATTTACTCAATAGCCAAAATAATTATTTATAACTATCTAAAAACAAAAGAAAATATTATTCATATAAGCCTTTTTCATTGTAAAACATTCTTTATATTTAGTCTAGAGTGATTTTTCAGTATAATTAGTTATTTATGAATTATCTTTTAATTCAAACTATAGACTAGTACAAAACTATCAGATGAAATTGTTTTTTCAACATAAAGTCTGCTTAATTTATAGAACCTCTTCCTCTATTACAATTATTTCCCTGAAAATAATCAAAAGAAAACGAATAACTAATTGCTTATATCTGTACTGCTAACAGGAAAAAGCTTAGAGTGGGTTTCCCCATACTCTAAGCTTTTTTTAATTCAAAGACACAAAGGCGCTCATTAATATTTGTTTCATTTTCTAAATGCACTTCATGAAGCAACTCAAATGGTGTTCCATGATGTAAAAATTGTAAATAATCGTAAGGCGGATAATATAAAATTATATGAATATCTCGCATTCGCTGCTCATAGGATTTCCAAATATTGTGAATGACTGTGCGAAAAATATGGATTGAAAAAGGATTAAAAAAGAAAAACACATTATCACGTGACTTTATTTCATATGATTCGGCTATTGTATGAATAAACTTAATAGGGGCATGTGCTCTCATTTTTTGAAGATAACTACGTTTATTTTCTTCAGCCTCCGTATAAAACCCTGCATCCATTTCTATCCCAATGGTTGGTATATGGAACTTATGGTGCACATAAATAGGAACTCGCCCTTTCCCGCACCCCATATCAATAAATACTGGATTGTCAGGCATCTGATACGCAGCGAATAATTGCTCCAATCCTCTGTAGGGTGTTGGTTCATAACGATGATAGTGTGCAAGCTTAGGAAAGCCATATTGCTCTCCCACCGTGTTTATATGCAAATGTTTATCAAATTGCTGTTCATTCATATGAAAGGACTCCTCAGAAAAGAATGCTTTATTTTAACACGATAAAAAGCAAAAACCATACCCAAAGATATTGGATATGGTTATTTTCTAACGACCTCTACGTTTAAATTTAACAACAAAGAGAAGTGCAAGAAGGAGTAGCACCAGGCATGTAATGGCTGTAAACATTGTATTTTTATCAATAACAGGCTCGTGATTCGCAGCTTCACTATTCGCACCAGGCATTCCCATTGGGGCTCCATTTCCATCAGGAGGTTGCATTTGTTCTCCATTTTGTCCATTTCTCGGACCCTCGCCCTCTCTATTAAAAGGTGGGCTCTTTGATGGATCAAAGTCCTCTGGTAGCTGACTTGGATCAAAATCATCTGGCATCCAATCCATTTCACCATTTTCACTTGGTATTGGCATACCCATATTGCCCTGAGAAGACGTAGATGCTTCCACAACAAGCTCCCCAGACAGTTGCTTTAATATAGATTCTGAGCGCTGTTTGGCAAATTCCGGCAAGCTATTTTCACCTTCAACTGCTTCTAAAAACTGCTCCGTAGTAGAGAATTTGGTTGGATCCGCCTCCACATAAGTAGTTAATAAGACAGCTAATTTTTTAGTAATGGATTGCACATACTCTTCTGTTAAATAAGTTGTCGCTAGTTCTTCTAAATAACCTTCATACTTGTCACGATATTCATCATTCGAAAGCAATGCCTTCAAGAGTGGCCGCTCCTCTAATGTTGTGCCAGAAACAGGTGTTGTCACACTAAAATTAATAGCACTATCATTTATTAGATTGCCCGACATGCCCATTCCCATGTCAACGCCGCCACCTCGTTGTTGCTGCATACCCCCATCGCCAGTTTGATCGGGTTGTCCATTGTTTTGTGCCACTGGTTTTTCCATATTAGTAGTAACGTCAGCTTGATTTTCACCGTTTCCTCCTGCTATTCTACCGCCTCCAGCCCCAAAGCCACCAAAGGACATGTTGTAATCCCAAGGAATAATAGAAAACACACCGTTCTGTTCATATAAATAATAGTTATGTTTCATATTCCCTTGATAACTATCTAAATTCACAAGTGCTGTGTTGACGGCAAAATAACGTAACATTTCATCCACATCGATATACTTTTCTATGTCTCCACCATTATTAATTGCGTCTAGCATTTCAACTAATTTGGATTGATTAATAGTACCTTCATTTGTTTTTAATCCGATACCTGTATAGTCTTCGATATCGTCGCTAATATATTTTAAATCGCTGCCTGTCCCATCTGGCTTAAATAAAAAACCATCATTAGAGCCGTAATTATTAGCCAGGAATGTCTCATCCACAGCTTCTACCCCTAAGAACAAACCCCGCTCCTCACCATTCACTGTGACATACATATAGGAGTGTGCTGGTGTTGGTAAACCCATTTGCTCCATCAGTTCATAGGAGATATACTCTCTCATTAATGTAGAGTCACTATAATTATTGTTTAAATTTAATTTTTTTAAGCCATACAAGCTTTGTGTATCATCATAATAATCAAAATCGATTTTTAAGCTATAGCGATCTGAGTCACTATTGACAACCGATCGTAGTGATAGATTGCCCTTTGTACGAATAGCAACATTCTCAACTTTCTTGCCGTTTACTGTAATATCTGCTTGTTTTAATTCTTCAGCAGAAGCATTTTCGAGCATGTCAGCCCAATCTTCCTCAGCAATTTCAATATCAACTGTTGTTACTTTATTTTTATTAAATACTATATTCTCATAGGAGAACTCAGAATTTTTCGTTTCAATGCCTACATTCGGAAGTACAGCATATATCACGACAAAGAGAAGGAGTAAAATCACCATGCATAGATAGACAATTCGTGTTTTAATCATAGCCGTCACCTCTCATCGTAGTTCTATTTGTTAATGAGGTCATTACGCTGTGAAATTCCCATCATAGCTCAGCATAATGGCTGATTTTACACCAGCTACCTTTGTTAGTTCATCCATCAATTTTGCATCATTTTGTTTTACACGAATTTCATAAGTTGTTTCGATTTCATTCTGTTGCATAATGGATTTCGATTTGAGAGCGAATTTTTTTGTTTGCGCAGCAATAATTCTCTCAATTTCAGCATTAGCCAATTCCTCTTCAAACTTTACAATTAGTAAATACGGATTTTCTACCGTTATTTTATTAACGAATATTAGCAATACAAGTCCGATTAAAATAGCACCAATAATCACTAAAGGAATAAAGCCAGCACCACATAAAATACCTGAAACAATTGCCCAGAAAATATAGACTAAATCCATGGGATCCTTAATAGGTGTACGGAAACGTACAATAGATAAAGCACCAACCATACCAAGTGACAGCAGAACATTTGAACTGATTCCCATAATCACTAGTGCTGTTGCCATTGTCATTATAAGTAGTGAGATATTGAATGAATGTGAGTAAATGACTCCATTAAAGGTCTTCTTATAAACAGCATAAATGAAAAGCCCAATAAAAAACGCTACTACTAAACCAATAATTGAATCGATTAATGAAAACGAGGTTGTTTTTTCTAAAAAGTTAGATTTAAAAATATCACTAAATTTAATTGTATCCATTGTTCATTCTCCTTTATTATTAGCCGTACATACGACTAAGTTGATATTTTGAATAGGCCTCAGCACGAGTATCCACTGACTGTAGTAAATATTTGATGATGTCTGGTAGATATTCATCGTACTTTACCTCTAAAATAACAAGATTAGGCTCCAGCACATCGACCATAGGCAAGTTTTTATTAAACATATCCGTGTTGCGTAGACTCGATTGCACCTTACTATCAAATGTCACACGCACATTGCCAAACGGATAGATATAGGCTTCTCTCTCGTAATCCACTACCGTAGTAGGTCGCAACTGGTTGTAATTCATCTCATGATATAAATCTAGAATTAGCGCTCGGTCATCATTCTTCATCCAGGCTATCTCGCCAATACGTAGTTTTTCATACTCAGCTTGAGATATTGAACATTTTGTTTTAAAGGTCACATTGTTACGCTTACTCTTCCGCTCAAGATTAATAACATTATTAGACTTGCCGTATATGCGTACTCGATATTTATCTCGATTAATAAAGCCTTCTTTTTTCTCATTTAACACTTTATTGGCAAAATTATCGAAGTACGTACTACGAATTAAATATTTACCGTCTAAGCCAGCATGATGATCACGCTGCATAACATGCTGAAGCTTGGCTTTTAATAATGCATAATCTGGATAAGAGATCGCTTGCTTTATTTCTTGGCGACCATTTGGATTAAATGAAGTAACTATTGGCATTTCATCACTCTCCCTACTTGTATTAGTGTCAGACTGACTAACATTTAATGCTGCTCGTCCCTTTGTTCATTTCCCGTCTACATCGTTTACTATAAAGGGCTTTTGTGTCAGGCAGATGTCAGCTTTACAAATTCTTCAACTCTCTTTTACAAAACAAAGCAGATTTCTGGGAGACGGATTAAACCAACACTAAGAAGGCTACTACGCTCTTATAGCGTAGTAGCCTTTTGCAATACTAATTCAAAATGTGTTCCAGAGGGATTGCTTTCAATTAATCGCAAATCGCCCCCAACAGATTGGGCCATCATTTTACTAAGTGGTAATCCTAAACCCAAGCCACGAACAGTATATTTTTTATTTCCCCCTCTATAAAAGCGCTCAAAAATAAATGACTGATCCTCTAGAGGGATTCCATGTCCTGTATCCTTCACCATCACTGACAGAGCCTCGCCATGATCTATCAACCTCAAGGTTATTGTTCCTTTGTCCATCGCCTGTTTAGCATTGGTTAATAGGTTTGTAATGATCTGTTGGATACGAACAATATCTATCTGTACAAGCACAGGTTTTTCCAACAAATGTAAATGAACTTTTACATGTTCATCTTCCTGCATGACTTCCCACTGTGCCACCGCCTCTCGCAGTAGCTGATTAACATCTACTGACTCTATCTGCACAGGAACAGCATCGACAGCAAAATGGTTAAAGGCAAGTAAGTCACCAACCATTGTTTTCATTTTTGTCGTTTCGACCATAGCCATTTCAATGAATTCCATAGCATCCTGTCCCGTTACAACACCATCTCTTACAGCCTGTAATAAACCACTTATAGAGGTGACAGGTGTTTTCAATTCATGGGTGACACCTGCTAGTAATTCCGTTCGAGTTTTCTCCAGCTGTTCTAATTTATTTGCCATATTTTTAAAGGAGGAAACAAGCTCATAGATTTCCTTTTCCTTACTATATTGAGGCAAATCAATTGCATAATTGCCTTCCTGTACATGCTTGGCAGCCTCAGCTACTTGTTTAATGGGATAGGCCAAACGCTTTGACAGAAAGTAAATAGCGATCCAGCCTAATAATGCTAATGCTCCAATTAATATGGCAAGCTGTCCATATGCTTGGTTAACTCTTGTTAAATTCTCCTTCTTCTCCATCACCAGGGCCCAGCCCAATAACTCATGATTATTTTCTATCTTTCTTTTCACTACATATTCAGGTTCAAGTCCATCCTTTATTTCCTTAGTACCTTCTTTTCCATCTAACAAGCCAGCAACATTTTTAGCACTACCAGGTGGTACAGGACGGTTGCTAGTCAGTATATTTCCCTCTGTATCTACAACATACAAAATCGGATCGATCTCTTTCATATTAAAACGCTGACGATCCCCTATGAAACCTGGAATACCATTTATAGGTCCATTATTAGGATTTGTTGTATCCGTTAAACGATAGACCGTTTCGTCTGCTAAAAACTCCATTAATTCTAAT
This sequence comes from Lysinibacillus sp. JK80, assembly GCF_027557635.1. Classification (NCBI taxonomy): domain Bacteria; kingdom Bacillati; phylum Bacillota; class Bacilli; order Caryophanales; family Bacillaceae; genus Lysinibacillus; species Lysinibacillus sp. JK80. The sequence continues at coordinate 4,521,402 of NZ_CP058997.1, forward strand.
CGATTTTCAAATGTTGTATGTCGAATCCACGCTGCTGAGATTAAAGATATAATAGCTAAGCCTATAAAAAGTGTCAGTAAATATCGGCTCGTCCAATATTGAAGTAAGGATATTCGCTTATTTTTTTTGAACACTTAGCTGATACCCCAATCCACGTAGTGTCTTTATTTCTCCTTCCGCTTCATCCCATTCTTTTAAAGCCTTCCTTAGCCTCTTTATAGCTAAATCTACAGCACGATCACTACCCTCATACTCCCATCCCCAAACTTGATCTATAAGCTGATCCCGGGTAAATGTTTGATTAGGGTGGTCAGCTAAAAACATGAGCACTGATAAATCTCTTGGCGTTAATACAATCTCTTCTCCACCCAAAAGCACTTTATGCGCTTTACAATCAATCACTAGAGACCCATACTGCTTACTAGTAGCTGAATCAGAACTACCTACAGCACGTCTTAAAACAGCCCTCACTCTTGCAACAACTTCATCTGCGATAAAAGGCTTGGCAATATAATCATCTGCCCCATGATCAAACCCCTCTAGACGGTAATTAACCTCACCTAATGCTGTTAACATGATAACTGGGCAAGTACTTCGTTCTCTTATTTCTTTTAAAATGGACCAACCATTTTTTTCTGGTAACATAATATCTAGCAACACTAGATCTGGCTTTGTTTCACGAAACATGACCAAGGCTTGACCACCATTAAAACATTGTGTCACACTATAACCCACTTTTTGTAAATATACCTTTAAAACCTGGCTTATTGGATATTCGTCCTCTATTACTAGAATGTTTGCCAAAGTCAATCACCTCGCTACTAGTTCACTCTTATATTCATTATAGCACTGGATTATGTCAGTTAAATGTCAGCCTATCCATTACCCATAAACTACTAGCACAGATTATATAGAGGACATCTATTGACAATGTCTTCCTCAGCCACTTATCATTGAGTGCGAATGATAATCAATGATAATTCATTCAAAAACCTAGTAAATGAAATTAAGGGGGGTAAAAGCATGATTATTGTAACTAATCGTATTCAAGTAAAACCCGGTTTTGCTGCGAGAATGGCACCAAATTTTACAAAGCCAGGTCCTCTGCAACAGTTTGAAGGCTTTCATAAAGTAGAGGTATTAATTTCAACTGATGATCCTACTTATGATGAAATGAGTGTTAATATGTATTGGGAATCTAAGGAGCATTTCCAAGCATGGCGTAATAGCGATGCATTTGCTGCAGCCCATCAACGCCCAAATTCGGGCTCTGAGGGAGAAAAGGCTGACAGTCCAATTATCGGCAGCAAAATAGTGGTGGCGGAATTAGCTTCTTCTATTGAAGCCTTAAATTAATAAACGACGATTAAATTACTTATACATTATCTTCTGATTCTATCTAAAAAGCCCTGCATGGTTGAACGATCATGCAGGGTCTTTTTTCTTGGTATAAGAAACATTGATTAAATCAATATAAAAGAATGACTAGTATATAGCCCAGCACGGATAGACAGACCGAGCCAATTAAACCTGCAATAAATGCCTTTACACCTAGCTCCTTAAATGTTTTCATTTCAACATTTAGCCCTAGACCAGCCATTGCCATCGCAATTAAGATATAAGCAGTATCAACTAATGCTTGCGATACATTCGCCGGTATAATCCCTAAAGAGTTGATAGCACTCATCGCTAAAAATCCTAAAATAAACCACGGTATGATGGATAAAGAAAAGGCTTTTTTCTCTTCACTTTTGTCCATTCTTCGATAGAAAATACCAATAACAATTGCTACAGGTACGAGTAGGGCCACTCGTGTTAATTTCACGATGACGGCTATATCAATTGCTTCATTTCCACCAGCAGATGCAGCTGCAATTACATGCGCAATTTCATGTAATGTCCCCCCTGCGAAAATCCCATACGCAGTAGGTGTTAAATCGATGATGGAATAAAGTACCGTATAAATAAGTGTAAAAATAGTCCCCAATAACGCAACAATCGCTGCCCCTACCGCCGTTTCCTTTTCATTTGCTTTAATTTGAGGTGCAATTGCCACTACTGCAGCAGCTCCGCAAATGGCAGTCCCGCAAGCCGTTAATATCCCTAGCTTTTGATCGACTTTAAATATTTTTGTTAGGCCGTACACAACAATTAAGGCAAATAGCAGATTAATGACTGCAATTAAAAAAACGTTAGCACCCGCATGATAAATATCTGCCAAATTTAAGCGCATACCCAATAAAATAATACCAAAGCGTAATAGCTTCTTGCTGGAAAATGAAATACCTACTTGCCAAGAATCTTGTACTTTAAATGTTGCTCGCCAGGTCATCCCTAATATAATGGCAATAACCAACTGTCCCAATATTGAAAGGAAAGGAAATGTGGCAATATATTTCGCTACTAAAGCAATAAGAAGCGTTAACAATATCCCCTTCAAGAAATTTGGATTAAGAGTAGATTTTAATTTATGCTGTCTATTAACCATGATGTTCACTTCTTTCTCCCTTGTTGATTATTACTTTAATAAAGAGTGCACTATTAGTAAAATACATATATATAATTATTATTATTAATATTTCTAATAATAGGGGTGAAGATATGCAATTGGATGCTTTAAAAACATTTATCACACTGGTTGAGGTCAATAATTTTACAAAGACCTCTGAAATACTTCATATTTCACAACCAAGTGTTAGCTTACACATTAAGAATCTAGAGCAAGAATTACAAACAACCTTATTTATTCGCTCCCCAAAATCGGTGCAAATTACACCAACTGGTGAAATTCTTTATAAACGAGCAAAGCAAATCATGGCGATAGCTGAAGCTGCAAAAGAAGATATCACGGCCTATCATCAAGAGGTACAAGGTACGTTAGTCATTGGGGCAAGCTTTACAATTGGCGAATATATTTTACCTCCAATTATTGCAAGCTTACAGCAACAATTCCCACAACTTGAACTTCAAATTATTATTGGCAATACAAAAGAAATCCTTCAATATACAAAATTACTGCAAGTCGATATAGGTCTAATTGAAGGACAGGCTCATGATAATGAACTAGTCATTAAGCCATTTATGCAAGATGAGTTATTTATTGTTAGCGACAGTAAACATCCTCTTACAAAGCAACAACCTCTGACTGCTGATAAACTCCAGCAGCAAAGCTGGGTTGCGCGTGAAGAAGGCTCTGGAACACGTTATTATCTGGATCATTTATTCAGAGCAAATGGTTTACAGATTCATTCACTTTTGACTATTAGCAGTAATCAGGGCGTGAAGGAGAGTGTAATGCAGGGACTTGGTCTTTCTTTATTGTCTGCCTGTGTGATAGAACGTGAATTAAAAAATGGAGATATGACTATTCTGCGCCTTGAAGGACAGCACTTTATGCGAACATTTTCTTATCTTTGCTCACCTACCATGAAAAATAAACGCAATGTCGACATACTGATTGATATCTTAATAAAAAAAGCATAGCGATTTTTTTCTCGTCGCTAAGCTCTTTTTATGGTTCTTCTCGTATTAAAATGTTTACTTTCAATGATTTCAACAAATTTCATTGCTGCTCTAGAAAGGGGTACTGACTTCAAATAACACATACCAATACTTCTCGTAGGAATACTTTCCCTTAAAGTTAATTCATAAAGAAGTCCACGTTGAAGATAGTCCTTTGAAAATTCCTTTGTTACACATGCAATGCCAAGGTTACTACGCGCAAATTCGAGTACCAAATCATGTGAGCCTAGCTCAAACTCTGGCTCTATGTGAACGCCTCTTGCAAAAAGATAATCTTCCACATACTTCCTTGAATTTGATTTTTTCTCTAGAAAGATAAGTGGAAATTTTAAAAGGTCCTCATAGCTTAAACTTTTAGATGAAAGTGTTTTATATTTTTCCCCACAGACAAAAATATCCTGAATATCTGTACATACCGTTAACTGTAATGTTGAATCTTCAATTGGAAAATTACAAAACCCTATATCTACTTCACCCGATTTAATAAAATTACAAATTTCAGAGGTTGTGCCATTTAGCATTTGCAATTTAATATTCGGATACATTGTATGGAATGCTTCTAAATAAGGCATTAAAAAGAAGCGTGAGATCGTATCACCTACCCCTATTTTTAATTGCCCTGTTGTTAAATTTTTGAATTCAAGTAACTTTTCTTCACCAGCATCTAAAAGCCCTAAAGCAGAATTAGTATATTCAAAAAGTAGGCTACCCTCTGTTGTTAATGTCACACCTTTAGGGGTTCGATTAAAAAGACGTGTGCCAAGCTCATTTTCTAATTGCATCATTGCCTGACTTACAGCTGGCTGTGTCATATATAAATCTTTTGCTGCACTAGAAAAGCTATTATTTTTTGCTACAACACTAAAAACACGATATAAATCTAATTTCCCTATCATATAAGCACCTCTTATAGCTATTATATGAACTATTAATTTTACTTATATCATTAACGAGCCTTATAGTAAAATCATATGGTTTTTATATCACTTTACGCTAGATAGAATGAGGAGAGATTAAATTGGAACGTGTAATCGGTACAGTTGTAAGAGGTCTTCGTGGTCCTATTATTAATGAAGGCGATAATATTGAACAAATTGTTGTAGATACAGTGTTAAATGCTGCACATATTGAAGGATATACAATAGAGGATCGTGATATTGTGACAGTAACTGAATCTGTCGTGGCACGTGCACAAGGAAACTATGCTACGATTGATGATATTGCCATAGATGTAGCGGCTAAGTTTGGTGATGATACGGTAGGCGTTATTTTCCCCATTTTAAGTCGAAACCGCTTCGCCAATTGTTTACGAGGCATCGCTAAAGGTGTAAAAAAGGTAGTATTAATGCTAAGCTACCCATCTGATGAAGTGGGTAATCACCTTGTAGATATTGATGAGCTCGATGTAAAAGGCATTAACCCATGGACGGATACACTCAATGAGGTTGAATTCCGCGAGCATTTTGGCTATAAAAAACATACATTTACTGGTGTAGATTATATTGAATACTATAAAGAGTTAATCGAAGCAGAAGGGGCTACGTGTGAGGTCATCTTCTCAAATAATCCAAAAACAATTTTAAATTACACAAAGAGTATCTTAACATGTGATATTCATTCACGCTTCCGCACAAAACGTATTCTAACAGCGAACGGTGCAGAAAAAGTTTACAGTCTTGATAATATTTTAGCTGAATCAATTAATGGCTCTGGTTTCAATGCTGAGTATGGTCTACTTGGCTCGAACAAAGCTACAGAGGATAGTGTTAAATTATTCCCACATACTTGCCAACTGATTGTTGATGGAATCCAAGCAAAAATTAAAGAAGCTACAGGAAAAACAGTAGAAGTTATGATTTATGGTGACGGCGCATTCAAAGATCCTGTGGGTAAAATTTGGGAGCTTGCAGATCCTGTTGTATCCCCAGCATTCACCGCTGGATTACATGGAACACCGAACGAGGTTAAATTAAAATATTTAGCGGACAATGATTTTGCAGACCTTCGAGGCGAAGAACTAAAGGCTGCTATTTCTGAATACATCCAAAATAAAGATGAAGATTTAACAGGTCAAATGGCTGCACAAGGAACAACACCGCGTCGTTTAACAGACCTTATTGGTTCCCTATCTGACCTTACATCTGGTTCGGGTGACAAAGGAACACCAATGATTTACATTCAAGGCTACTTCGATAATTACACTAAATAAACAAACAAAAATGAACTCTCGTCCTAATGAAGAGAGTTCATTTTTTTATGGCGAGGATAACAGGAATCGAACCCGTACTCCCATTGGAAAGGGATATGCACTCCTTGCACCTACCTCGTAATAGATGATTATTGAATGCTTGCTATAGTATTACATTGTGCTCAGTCCCTTCTCTTCTTAATTGGTTAGGATTTTAATTTATTTGGAATAATTTCTTCTTGTAGCCAATGCTCACTTGTTTGAACATGTTGCGGTCTCACAAATTTCCCTAAATTATAGCGGAAATCTTCGTAATGGAATGAGCTAGTATTTCTAATGACATACCCCTCTTGTTCCCCTTCAAAGAGTGATTTTCCAGTGAATGCACGTTTTATCTGTTCTTCGTCAAAAATCCCTCGGTATAAAACGGGCACTGTTTCTATACCTAACTCTGCTGCAAAGGCCACAGTTTCATCCCAGCTCAAACAAATATTTTCTTCATTCCAAATGCTAAACAAATAGAAATAGCTTGTTAATCCTTGATAATAAATAGAATGCTTGGCATAAACATTTTCACCACATAAGCGCCAGTCCTTTGGAATCCGATACGCAAAATTCGCGTGAAATGTTTTTACCCAATGTCTAGAAGGATGGTTGGCTGAATGAATACTTCTAGCATGCATATAGTCTCTGTAAAGTGTTGTCCCTTCTCCATCTAACTTTTCCGTGACAACAACCTCCTTTCCAATAAAATGATTCACATTTCTAGCAACTTTATCATCATCGGTATAACCCCTGCTCCATGGTAAATGAAAACTTCTTGGGTATTTCATTAATTTCGTCATATTTTCACCTTCCTTTCCTAAAGTTTACTTGGCAAATTGATCTGCCTCACGGAAAAAATAAAGCCTTGTTAATAAATCACCATCTAATAAATGATAAATTTGGCTTCCACCTCTATCTCCCCCATACTGGATTAACATATGAAATTGCACTAAATGAACAACCTTTAATACAAATTCCTTTTCAAAGCCCAACTCTAACAGAAAATGGCAAACCAGTTGAGCAGAGACATTTTCATGCCCAAAATAACCATAACGCTGTTGCAAAGGTTTATATTTTTTACAAGCTGGTTTACCGACATCATGAAATAATGCAGCTATTTGTAGAGCTAGTTTATCGCTTTCTAAGTAGTACTCATTGATATACGCGTACACAAAATACGTATGCTGACATAGTAAAAATTGATGGAATGGGTTTTCTTGATCGAATTGATAAATTTCTTTGAAAAGTGGGACTGCTTGAAGTGTTTGAAAAAGCTCTTCATAGGTGGGGTGGCCTTGTATGAGTGAAACAAATTGTTGTCGAGAAAGATCATAGGGACTTGATTCATGAATAATATGCAATTCATTAAACCCTTCTCCTACTGTCGGGAACTCTAAATGCTTTCTCATTTTTTCCATCACGATTAATGGTACATGTCTTTTCCTTTGCTGGTTTCTAGCTACACAGATTGAATAAGGTGTATCAAAGTAATAACATACCTTCTGCACATTACTTGGTATTTTACGAAGTGCAAACATCCTGCGCTCTCGTTCAATATTGGTTGCATCCACAATGACAGAAAACCCTTTTGCCACTAAGTCATTAAGACGTTCATATAATGTACGAAAGACTATACGTGATTTTTGCCTTGTTGAATCCCCAAATAACTCCTGACGTATAGCGTCGCTTGATAGGACAATTGCATTTTCATTTTTAGCTAACTGTTTCACAAATGTACTTTTCCCACTACCAGGCAACCCCACTGTAAAGATTACCTTCATTCTTTTCACCTCCCTTCAAGTTTCTTTATCGTATGGCATGCCACATTCTTTAGTGTCTCAATAGCATTTCATCCATTATTTTTAATAACAATTTATGATAATCAGTCATAATATGAAGCAATATTACATATAAAAAAGACGGCTCCACCTTTTTGTAGAGCTGTCTCTGTTTATCAATATCTTATTACCTTACACATTTATTGTATCATAAATTTACAATAATTTCTAGACTATACTTCTTTCCGAAGTAGATGTATGATAAATTTCCTGCTTCAATCCCCCCATATCATGTGCATTTGGATACTTTCACTATATTCAAATTTGTGGTTGGACAAACAGTTAAAAAAGCATCACAATTACGTTCTTCTCACCATCTATTGAGGTGAGGGTTACTGTCAAAGGAAGCAAATAACTATGGAGAGGAATGTGAGTAAACGTTGGAAAATCAAAAAGAATGGCTAGAAGAAAAGCATCATCTTGAGGATTCTTTAAACATTATTGTTCATAAAATAAAAGAGTTAGAGCATAAAGAAAAAGGTTTTAAAGAAAATGCTGTTGCCTTAAAGAAATCCTTTTGGAATGATGTGAGAGTCAATCTAGATACCGCTGAGGATGTAGACGAAACCTTTTTTGCAATTAAGCAGCAGGCAGAGCTTTTATCTGACTCAGAGCTAGCACAGGAACGTGCAATTCGTAATGTAAAGGTATATGAACGTTTACAACAGTCACCCTATTTTGCTCGTATTGACTTTGTACAAGATGGTCAACAAGACCCTTTAAAAATTTATATTGGTGTAGCCACATTATTGGATGAACAGGATGAAAATATCATCATTTTTGATTGGCGAGCGCCTATATCAAGTATGTATTATGATTACACACCTGGTGATGCATCCTACGAAACATTAGGTGAAGAAATTCATGGAGAAATGCTGTTAAAACGGCAATTTATTATTAAAAATGGTCAACTACAATCCATGTTTAATACGGGCCTTACAATTGGTGATGACCTACTGCTCGATATCCTTGCGCAAAATGCAAATGAGCATATTCGTAGTATTGTTGCGACAATCCAAGCAGAGCAAAATAAAATTATTCGCCATGTAAATTCACGCTATCTTATTGTTGAAGGTGTGGCAGGTAGTGGCAAAACAGCTGTAGCCTTACAGCGGGTAGCTTATCTACTTTATCGTTATCGTGATGAAATGACTGCCGATCAAATTCTGCTAATTACACCTAACCAACTTTTTAATCAATATGTGCATTCTGTCTTACCTGATTTAGGGGAAGACAATATGCAGCAGTTAACGTTTATAGAATATGCTGAAAAACGATTAGGTAAACAGTTTCAATTAGAGTATCCTTATGAGCAGCTTGAAGAACTGTTAACAGAAAAGGATGATGCTCAGTATCAAACAAAATTAAGCATCATTTCTTTTAAAGCGAGTCTCGCTTATAAACATTTAATCGATCAATATGCGAGTTATTTATCCGATAAAGGCTTGTTATTTAAAAATATCGTTTTTCGTGGAGAACGGATTATTACTGCACAGGAAATTACCGAATACTTCTATTCTTTCCCTTCTACTATGTCGATACCAGATCGCCTACAATTAGTAAAAGAATGGTTATTGCAGCAACTAACGAAATTGGAAAAGGCTGAGCGTACAAAGGAATGGGTAGAAGAAGCTACTGAGCTATTAGATAAAGAAGATTACTCCAAATCTTATAGTGAACTTTTATATGAGGGTCGCTATACTGAAAACTCATTTGACGATTTTGTTCAAGAACGCTATAAATTAGCGAGACAAATTGTCAAAAAACACTTTAAACCATTACGTAACTCTGTTAACAAGTTAAAGTTTGTCCATATGTTGGGTACATATCGACAGCTCTTTGATTTGAATAGTTCTATTAACAGGGATTTACAACACCTTATGCCAGACAATTGGGAGGACATTTGTCTACAAACACTCCCTAATTTAGCAAAGCGTTTGATTGCCTATGAGGATACTGCACCATTTTTATATTTACAGGACAAAATTGAAGGACAACAGACCAATAGGATGATCCGTCATGTGTTAATAGATGAAGCACAGGATTATTCGCCATTTCAACTTACTGTATTACAGCAGTTATTTCCAAAAGCACGTATGACCATTTTAGGTGATGGCCACCAAACGATTCATCCACATACCTTTAATAATCCTTCTCTACTCGACACTCAATTATATGGTGAGCAGGCAGAAAAAATGATATTAACCAAAAGCTATCGTTCGACAAAGCAAATCATACAACTCACTGCCAAAATATTGAAAGATGGTAGTGAAGTAGAAGCTTTTAACCGAAATGGCCCTGAACCATCGATTACTATTGTGCCAAATGAATTGGAATTAATGGATCAAATTATTCAAAATATCGACCATTTATCTATTGAATTCGAAACAATTGCTGTCATCTGTAAAACCGCAGCCGAATGCTCTGCCGTTTATAAGCAATTAAACAATCGAGTAGATATTCAATTAATCAACCATAATTCAAAGCAGTTTAAGAAGGGTATTTTATTACTTCCAGCTTACATGGCGAAAGGCATCGAATTTGATGCGGTAATCATCTATAATGCATCTGCCGCTAATTACTCAAGAGAAAGCGAGCGGTACTATTTCTATACGGCGTGTACGAGAGCTATGCATGAGCTTCACATTTACTCCATCAACAAATTAACGTATTTCCTTCAATAATAGGTAACAGGAGAATCTGTTATTTACAGATTCTCCTGTTCTCTTGCTGTTTTATATATAGAACGTATAGTCTTCTGGAATAACACGTTTTAAAAATTTCTTCGTTCGCTCCTCTTTTGGGCTGACGAAAATATCATGAGGGCTACCTTCCTCTACAACCACTCCTCCATCCATGAAAATTACGCGATTGGCAACATCTTTGGCAAAGCCCATTTCGTGTGTTACTACAAGCATTGTTGTACCCTCCGCCGCAATATTTTTCATGACCTGTAGAACCTCACCTACCAATTCAGGGTCAAGTGCGGACGTTGGTTCATCAAATAAAATAATATCAGGATTCAAAGCTACTGCTCGTGCAATACCAACACGTTGCTGTTGACCTCCTGACAACTGACTTGGATAGGCATCATATTTGTCTGATAAACCTACTTTATCAAGTGCCTTTTTACCAATTTCCACAGCATGTGCTTTAGGAATTTTACGTCCAATGATTAATCCTTCCGTTACATTTTCTAATGCTGTTTTATTAGTGAATAGATTATAGTTTTGAAAGACAAATGCGACACGCTGGCGAATTGCATGCACGTCTCTTTTCTTTACATGTTGAAAATCAACCTGAATATCTCCAAATGTCGCATGGCCTTGATCAGCCTTCTCTAAAAAATTGATACAACGCAATAATGTTGTTTTTCCTGAACCACTGGGACCTAAAATAACAACAACGTCCCCTTTATCAATGGCTAAATCAACACCCTTTAAGATTTCATTGCCACCAAATGATTTATGAATATTTTTAATTTCTAACATGCTAATTCACCCCTTAGACATTTGCCATTTTGTATTTGCTTAAATATTTCTCATAACGCTTAAACAAGTATTCAACCGTACTACATAAAATTAAGTACACAATAAAGATATCCAAATAGGCCTCTACATAATTGTAGCCAACGTTTGCCGCTACTTTTGCCTTCAGTGTAATTTCAGGAAGCGACATTGCGTAGCCTAGCGATGTAGCTTTAATAAGATTAACTGTAGCTGTGCAAATATTCGGCAATGCCACTACTAATGCCTGTGGAATGATGATGCGAGTATATGCTTGGAATGTTGACAGACCTACTGAGTGTGCAGCCTCTAGTTGCCCCTTTTCAATGGTACTTAACGCCGATCGAAAGACCTCAATCAAAATGGCTGTTGAGCTGAATGCAAATACAATAAACGCATACCAAATTGGATTGATTTTATAAATATCATACGCAATATGATATTTTTCAAAAATAATTTTTAACATTAAAGGTATACTGCTATAGATAATAAAAATTTGTATAATAATCGGCGTTCCTCGAACAAAAGAAACATAAATCTTCGCGAGGTGATGAATAACTGGAATTTTATTGATCCTAGTTAGTGCTAACAAAAAACCTAGTGGCAAAGCTATCACCAAAGCAACAACTGTGACTAGGAGCGCTATAGGAACACCAGACAAAGCTACGAAAAATGTTTCAAGTAAAAATTGATAATTCACCCTCACGCCTCCTTAAGTTGTTTCTAGGGTCTTCTTACCCTTGCCAAATACCTTTTCTAATATAGTAAATATTTTCTCTATAATAATAGATAACACCCAATAGATAATAGCCAATGCAATATAAATTTCTAAGGCATGAGCATTGATGTTACTTGCAATAATTAGATTTGCCTTACCTACAATATCAATTAGACCAATTGTATAAGCGAGTGCACCTTCCTGTAATAAAGCAATCATGCCATTGCCAAAGTTCGGTAAAGCGACGACCAGCGCCTGCGGAAAAATAATTCGACGGTAGGCTTGGAATGGTGTTAACCCGACACTAACGGCTGCTTCAAACTGCCCTTTTGGAATGGCTAAGTAGGCAGACCGTATCACCTCAGACATTATTGCCGTGAATTGTAAGGTGAATGTTACAACAACAAATATGGCCGTTTCAATTGAATGGAGATTAAGACCAACATTTTCCGCTAATGCTGGGACACCATAGTAGACAAGAAATAACAAAACAATGGAGGGTGTACAACGCATAATCGTTGTATACAGATTGGCGAATTTAGTTAGCCACTTGACTGAAGATAGCTTAGCAGCCGCCAGCAATAAGCCGAATAGGGTACCTAAGATAATGGAGGACCCTGCAACTAAGAACGTAATTTTTAAAAATGGCAATAACACTGGGATTGCGTTCCAAATGTAGGTTGCGTCAAAATATTTATCCATTTCCTCACCAACTTTTGTTTTTATGAATAAAGACTGCTGAGCATTACTGACTCAACAGCCTTACTATTCGTTCCGTTTTAAACTAACGATTTACGTTTTCCAGTACTTCAAATAAATCACGGCCATAGAATTTTGTACTTAATTCATTTGTTTTCTTTTGTTCTTTAACCTGTGCTATTGCTTTATCATAAGCGTCAGCAAATTCCTGCTCTTTTTTATTGAACAGTGGCCATGTTTTTATAACAGCAAATTCGTTATAAACAACGTCATCTTTTAGGTTATAATATGGGCCATCTTCTGCAAGTACTTGTTGTTTAAATGGGCCTTCTATCATGACACCACCATCAACACGGCCTTCATTTACCCACTGCACTACATCGACAGTAAAGGCGTCACCGGCCTCAAGTTTTACTTTATTATCTGGATTTGCCGTATTATACTCATCGATAATTGTATATTGAGCATTATTTGCAGCAATCGGTGCTAAAGAATAGCCCTTTTTCGCAAAATCCGCTAATGTTTTCACGCCTTCATCCTCTTTACGCAAAACTAAACCTGCGCTACTTAAACCTAAGAATTCCTTCGGGAAAATAAATTTCTCTGTTCGTTCCTGAGTAAAGAATGCGTTTTTAACCCCTACTTGATATTTCCCTTGCTCCACACCAATTAATAAATCATCACTTGTTGTACCTACATACTCAAATTGATAGTCAGGTAGCAATTCATCTACTAATTTCATTACTTCTACATCATAACCAGTTGGATTTCCATTATCGTCGATGTAACTAATAGGCTTTGAGGCTTGATCGTAGGCTACTTTTACTGTACGTACCTTTTCACCATCACCTGATTCTTTATCTGCTGATTCTCCTGAATTACAACCTGCTAATAATGCTATAGATGCCAAACCAATTGCAGCAAATTGAAATATCTTATTCTTCTTCATATGTCATTTCTCCTTATTTTTCACGTGATTTAATGATTGATTTTCATATAATTTCTGCTGTTCAATAGCGGCAGTCGCTAATTTAATAATCGTCATATCATCCATCGGTGGATTGTGAAGCCCTGCACGAACATTGCGGTAATAACGCTGTAATGGATTGGATAGTTGTAAGCTTTTTGCCCCCACTACACGCATCGCTTTATCGACTATATCTATTGCCATGTTTGTTACTGTGTGTTTAGCAACAGCCATTTCATTTGTTATTAGTCCACGTCTAGCAGGATCATCGTAAGCCTCAGCCACTCCGTATAAGACAAAACGTGCTTGATGGAGCTTTAATTCAATATCCCCTAAAAGCTGTTGTACGTTTGGCAACGTACTAATTGGCGCATTCAGGCTATTCGGTTGATGGTGATTAGCAAAATGAATAGCATAATCACGGGCTGCTTGTGCAATGCCTAAGTAAGTTGCTGGGATATGGAGTATCCAGCCATTTATTTTGCCACCACTCGGATGACTTGGTAACTCTACTAAATACTCTGTTGCAACAAGCACATCCTTTAACACAAGGTCGTGGCTGCTTGTGCCTCGCATTGCAGACATCTCCCAATTCTCCTCAATGGATAGACCTGCTGCATCCTTATGAATGAGGAAGAAGCCAACTTGCTGCTTTTCTTCAATCCAAGCGGAGGTAAGGAAATAATCGAGCACTGGAGATGCAGTCGTAAAAATCTTGCGCCCATTTATTAGCCAGCCACCTTTAGTAGAAATGGCATTTGTCCCTGGCCGCCCTCCTCGCGTTGGGCTACCTGTTGCAGCCTCACTAACAGCTCTATTAATCATGGCCCCTCTCTTTATTTCTTCAGAAAAAGCTATTAATAGATCATCAGTCCATAGTTTAGTTTCATAAATTTCCCCAACAACACCTAATGTCCATCCAAGGGAAAGAGAGGCATTTTCGTCATAGCTTGCTAGCGTCTCTTGTACAAGCACCATATCATAAACAGATAACCCTTCTCCGCCATATTGTTTCGGTAAAGTAAGTTGAGGATAGCCAATTTGTAAAAGTAATCGATGAGCTTCGAACGGAAAACGAGATTGCTCATCTACCTCAACAGCCTCTGCCTTGATTGGCTCAGCTATAGCAGCTAGTTGATCTAGCCAATATCGTTGTCGCTCTGTCTTTACAAATAAATTCTTCAAATGAATCTCCTTCTTCCCAATATATATAAATCGTATAAATTTACTAAGGATTGATAATTAAAAAAAATCTCTTGCTACATGAATGTAGTGAGATACTATTTGGTACTGAATTTTCTGATTCGTTGACACTTATAATACTTTTCGCATTAGAAAATGTCAATGGGTGAAATTCAAGTTTTTTTGTAAGTTTAATATATATTACAAAGTTTCAACTTTTACCTTTGATTTATGCACCAAGCTTTTCTTACAACATATGCTAAGACTAATGAAAGAGGTGCATATATGACCAATAATTTAAATTCGCCACTAAACGGTGGAATCATAACCCATTCGGCTCCACAAGTTATTCAAACTAAGTTTGGAGATATTAACGGGGATGGTTTTTTTGAAACCATTTTTTTAATGGGCACTAAACAGCCTGATAGTCCTTTCTGGAGAAATCTAACACTGTCTATTTTTTATGGTCAAACAAGACAAATGGAGCAAATTCCATTGAAACAAAATATGGGCTATAATCCGACTATTTTCTTGGGCGATTTTACTGGTAATCATATTGAGGATATTCTGGTTGTGTCTGATACAGGAGGTAGCGGTGGAATTGTAAATGGTGAGATTTTTTCCTCCATCAACAATCAAGTTCGTTCCATCTTTGATGCAGAGTCTTTTAATAATAAACTTAAATATAAGGTCAATTATGTAGATCATTATAAGGCTGTTGTTCAGAGTTTTAATCCTGCTATTAAATACACAATTGATTTACAGTATAAAGGAACCGACTACTTAGCTGAAATTTATAATCCAGATGGCACCTTGAAGCAACCGATTGAAGGTTGGGTAGATCCTTTTGGAGGACTATATCCTGTTGATTACGACCGAGATGGAACGTATGAAATTTTAGGATATCAAGAAATTGCAGGTAGATATCATGCTGATGGATTAGGCTATGTAGAAAATATTTTAAAATGGAATGGCCATGAATTTGTAATAGATCGACAAACGGTTGGTATTTTTGGTGAGGATTTATCATAGACGACAAATCTAGCTATTAAATAATCTAAAACAGGAATCTGCTCATTTTTACTTAACTCTAACAAAAAACAAGCAGATTCCGTTATTTATTTTTTCTTTTCAACCAAGGCAAAGTAGTTATTTTCAGGGTCAGCAAAGTTAAAAACCCTACCCATTGGCATCATGACTAGATCTCCTACTTTTACGCCCTTTGCCTGAAAATCTTGGTACATCTCTTCAATTTTATCAGCGTAAAACATAATAGAAGGTGTTCCTAAATTTAGATCAGGTTGCATTTTAGCAATAATTTCTTCGTTATGAAGCACAAAGGATGTTTGAGCTTCCTCAGTTGGTGCAATTTCAATCCAGCGCATGCCTGCCTCTTCCTGTTCAGAAATGACCACAAACCCCACTTTTTCTGTCCAAAACTTAACAATTGCATCTTGATCATTAACATATAACATTACTTGTCCTATTTGATGAATCATGACTTCATTCCCTCCTCTTTTGAGCATTAGTATACATCAAAAAGCAGCTTTATATAGCTTCTAACGCCATCAATTTAGGGAAATTTCAAACAATTGATAATGATATACATTACTAAGAAATAATTAATTCAAAGTACTTAACTTTTATTTTATTTCTGATAGAATGAGTATTATTTACCTTTAAGGGAAAAGTATAGAATAAAATATTATGCGAGGATAATACAATTGAAACAACTAAGTTTAAGAAAAAAGCTTATTTTTTCGTTTTTAGCCATGCTTCTCATCCCAACACTCTTGATTGGAATAGTATCTTACCAAAGTGCTGAACAGCAAATTTCAGAGGAGCAACGCGCAAGTGCGACTGAAAGTGTACGCATTCTAAATTCCAATATTACAAACATGATTGAACCTAAATTGAAAGATGTACAATATTTTTCACAGAAATTTAGTGAAACTTACTTTCAAGATGAGAGCATTTTAGAACTGAAGTCATTATTAAGTGAATATGTCAACATGCACCCTGAAGTAGATCTGATATATATTGGAACTGCTGAAGGCAAACTGTTTGATCAGCCTGTTCAAGAGTATCCTGATGGCTTCGACCCTCGGACAAGACCTTGGTATAAGCAGGCTTTAGCTAATAATGGGAAGACCTCAATTACTGCACCATATGTTACACAATCTACAGGTGACATTGTCATCACAATTACTCAGGCATTACCGGATGGTTCTGGCGTATTAGGATTAGATCTAAATATTTCTACATTAAGTGACATTACGAATAATATTCGTATTGGAGAAACGGGCTTCGCTTCTCTTTTAGATAACAATAAAATTTACATTGCTCAGCCAGATAAAGAAAGTGGTACAGAGGCAACGGAAAGCTACATAACAAAAATTTATGAGCAGGAAAGCGGTACTATCATTGAAAAAGACCGTCACTTACAATTTGTTACGAATGAGTTAACGGGTTGGAAGGTAATTGGTACAATGTTTACTGCGGAAGCTGCAAAAGCTGCAGCATCCACATTGAATATAAATTTAATTATCATTATTGTTTCCATTCTCGTTGGCGTTATTTTCATGCTCTTTATGATAAAGTCTATTGTTAACCCAATTAATCAATTGAAGCAAAGCGCATTAAAAATTAGTGACGGTAATTTAACGGAGTTTATTGAAATCCATTCTAAAGATGAAATAGGTCAGCTTGGAGAAGCCTTTATCTCTATGAAGGTGAGCTTAAAAAAATTAATTCGAAATGTTGATGAAAGCTCACAACATGTCCAAACAGCCGCTCAAAATTTATCTGCTAATGCAGAACAAAACATCGCTGCCTCAGAGCAAGTTGCCGATGCCATGCACCAAATGGCAATTAGTACAGAAAAACAAACAACAGGTATTGATCAGAATGCCATTTCAGTTGAAGAAATTGCTAAGGGCGTTGTTGAAGTGGCAGACAGTTCCATGCAGGTTTCTGACCTATCTAGTCATGCTATCCAATTGGCAGATGAAGGTGGACAATCTGTCAAACAAACGGTACAGCAAATGAATTCTATCCATAATTCTGTAACGCAATCAGATACAATGATTAAAGCACTGTATGATCGCACGAAAGAAATTGGGTCCATTTTAGAAATGATTAGTGCTATATCAGATCAAACGAATTTACTAGCGCTTAATGCAGCTATAGAAGCTGCTAGAGCAGGAGAACATGGCAAAGGCTTCGCGGTAGTGGCAGATGAAGTACGCAAATTAGCAGAGCAATCTCATCAATCAGCAGAGCAAATTTCTGCGCTTATAACTACTATTCAGCAAGATACGGCAAAATCTGTAGAGACAATGGTCAAAGCGTCGACAGATGTTCAAGAGGGCTTACAATTGACAGAAGAAACAAGTAGAAAATTCGCGAGCATTATCGAAAGTCTTCGAAACATCGCGCCGAAAATGGAGGATATTTCAGCATCTGCTCAAGAAATGTCTGCAGTTGTAGAAGAAGTTTCAGCGACTGCTATTGAACTTTCCGATCACGCAAAATTAAATGCTGCTGCTACAGAAGAAGTTGCTGCTTCCACGGAACAAACTTTATCTTCTATGCAAGATATGGCTTCGTCTGCCAAAACCCTACTTGATATGGCGGATGAATTACAGGGTTATGTTAATCGTTTTAAATATTAATTATTTAACTGCTAGATCTGAGTTCACGATAGTATTGAACTCAGATTTTTTCTATTCCAAAAAGATAGGAAATTACAAAATAAGATATTTTTCTACAAATAATAGCGTTGCATAACTTTATTTTCCAGATTTTTCAGAAAATTGTGTTGATTATTATTCATTTTCCTCTTAGAATCAGATTAAACATTTGAACGACTTAGGAGTCTACTAGTGTAATAAAACCCATCTCGTAGTTAATTCTATTACACTTCAATAATGTCGTTTAAGGAGGAATACTATATGAAACGAATTAGTTTAAGAAAGAAACTCATCTTTGCATTTTTAGTCATACTTCTCATTCCCGCACTTTTAATCGGGTATACCTCCTTTAAAAGTACCAAAAATCAAATACTCGAAGAGCAGCAAGCAAGCGCCAAGGAAAGTGTGCGTATGCTTAATAGTAATATTACCAATACAATTGCTCCTAGAGTTCATGATATCGAATATTTTGCCAAGAAAATAAATCAGTCTTATTTACAAGATGATAAAAAAGCTGAATTAAAAGGTCTTTTTCAGGAATATGTAAATACACACCCAGAAGTGGAGCTAGTATATATAGGGACTGCTGATGGGCGAATCATTGATGAACCTGTCCATGACTATGCAAGTGATTATGATCCTCGTAAACGTCCTTGGTATATAGAAGCCATGGATAATAAAGGGCATGTATCCATCACTTCTCCATATATCTCAAAATCAACAAATAACATCGTTGTGACAGTTATGCAAGCTCTTCCTGATGATTCTGGCGTAATTGCCTTAGATTTAAATATCTCTCTTCTAAGTGCACTGACAGATCAAACACGTATCGGAGAAACGGGCTTTGCCTCTCTGTTAGATAATAATAAGTTATATATTTCTCAAAAAGATAAGGAAAGCGGCACAGAGGCAACAGAAGATTATATTTCAAAAGTTTACGAAAAGCAGGAAGGTATTATTACTGAAGGTGACCGTCATTTACGCTTTGAAACAAATGAAATCACAGGCTGGAAGATAATTGGTACAATGTTCATTGCAGAGGCTACTAACGCTGCTACCTCAACCTTTACTATTACATTACTTATTATTGGTATTTCTATTATTGTTGGTATTATCTTTATGCTCTCAATGATTAAATCTATTGTTAACCCAATTAAACAACTACAGCAAAGTGCTCTTAAAATTAGTGAAGGTGATTTGACAGAGTATATTGATATTCATACGAAAGATGAAATAGGACAGCTTGCTGAAGCATTTGTCTCAATGAAAGTTAGCTTAAAAAGACTGATCCGCAATGTTGATCAAAGCTCACAACATGTTCAAACCTCGGCACAAGGCCTTTCAGCGAATGCTGAGCAAAATATCGCTGCATCTGAGCAAGTGACAGAGGCTATGCAACAGGTAGCGATTAGTACGGAAAAACAAACAACAGGAATCGATCAAAATGCTGTTTCTATTGAGGAGATTGCAAAAGGTGTTGTAGAGGTAGCAGATAGTGCCCTACAAGTTTCAGACCTATCCAGCCAGGCCATCCAATTAGCGGAAGAAGGTAGTCAATCTGTTGAGCACACTGTTAATCAAATGGTATCCATTCATGATTCTGTGGCTCAATCCGATACGATGATTAAATCCCTATTTGATCGTACAAAAGAAATTGGCTCCATTATAGAAATTATTAGCGCTATTTCAGACCAAACAAACCTTCTTGCTCTTAATGCTGCTATTGAAGCAGCACGAGCAGGTGAACACGGTAAAGGCTTTGCAGTTGTAGCAGATGAAGTACGTAAATTAGCGGAGCAATCTCATCAATCAGCAGAGCAAATTTCTACTCTGATTACTGGCATACAACAAGATACAGCTAAATCTGTACAATCGATGACGAAAGCTTCTGTAGACGTTCAAGAAGGTTTACAGCTATCCGAGGATACGAAAAAGAAATTTACAAGTATCGTTGGAAGTCTTCGAGAAATTGCTCCTAAAATGGAGGATATATCAGCTTCAGCACAAGAAATGTCTGCCGTTGTAGAGGAGGTATCCGCTACTGCTATTGAACTGTCAGATCATGCAAAACTAAACGCAGCTGCATCTGAAGAGGTTGCCGCTTCAACGGAACAAACATTATCTTCCATGCAGGAAATCGCCTCTTCTGCTAAAACATTGCTTGATATGGCAGATGAATTACAAGGCTATGTAGATCGTTTTAATTACTAAATAAGAAAGCACGATGATACTTGGTTTAGCCCTATCATCGTGCTTTTACCTTGTTATTTAATTATTCATTTACCTCATGGCTAAATTGCCATTCAACGCCAAATTTGTCTGTAAGTGAGCCGTAACATTTGCTCCAAAATGTTTCTTGAAGCTCCATTCTCACTTTACCACCTTCTTTAAGCTTATCAAATGCTTGACGCATTTGCTCTTCATCATCGGATACAACAGCTAATGTGACATTATTCCCTGTGGAAAATGGCATGCCTGGAAATGTATCTGAGAACATAATTCTACTACCGAATACAATAAGTCGTGTATGCATGACAAGATCTTTTGCTTCTTCTGGTAATGGATAGTCTGGATTTTGTGGTGTCTCTCCAAACGTCATAATTTCAGCCTTGTCCGTATTAAAAACGTCTTCGTAAAACGCAACTGCCTCTCGACAATTTCCATTAAAATTCAAATAAACCTCTACTGCCATTTTCAACACTCCTTTGTCATTTTTTGAAACAATTCTATTGTACATGGATTACAAAACATAACACAAATTATAACTAGAATATTTCATCTTCAAAGTAAGTTGTCTCATTTCTTTTTAAATTTTTTATTTATTTTCACAAAAGCTTTGACATTTACTCAAAAATCATGTAAATTACCAAATGGCGAACAATTTAAATTAAATCTTAAAAAATATTCGTATTTTAGGAGTGTATATAATGGATAACGTATTTGACTATGAGGATATTCAACTAATTCCCGCAAAATGTATTGTAGAAAGTCGTTCAGAATGTGATACTTCTGTTACTTTAGGTGGTCACACTTTTAAACTTCCAGTAGTACCTGCAAATATGCAAACAATTATCGATGAAAATCTTGCAAAGAAACTTGCTGAAAACGGTTACTTTTACATCATGCACCGTTTCCAACCAGAAACTCGTCGAAACTTTATTCTAGAAATGCAAGGAAATGGCTTAATTGCTTCTATTAGCGTTGGTGTAAAAGAAGAGGAATATACATTTATTGAAGAATTAGCAGCTGCTAATTTGGTACCTGATTTTATTACAATTGATATTGCACATGGTCATTCAAATGCTGTTATTCGTATGATTCAGCATATTAAAAAGCATTTACCAAAAAGCTTTGTCATCGCAGGTAATGTAGGAACACCTGAAGCAGTGCGTGAGCTTGAGAATGCTGGCGCAGATGCAACAAAAGTTGGGATTGGACCAGGTAAAGTATGTATTACTAAAATCAAAACAGGTTTTGGTACTGGCGGCTGGCAACTAGCTGCACTACGTTGGTGTGCAAAGGCTGCTACAAAACCAATTATTGCTGATGGTGGCATTCGTACACATGGAGATATCGCTAAATCTGTACGTTTTGGTGCTTCAATGGTAATGATCGGTTCATTATTCGCTGGTCATGAAGAGTCACCTGGTGAAACAATCGAAATCGAAGGAAGAACAGTGAAGGAATACTTCGGCTCTGCTTCTGAATTCCAAAAAGGTGAACGTAAAAACGTCGAAGGTAAGAAAATGTACGTTGAACATAAAGGTAGCATCAAAGATACATTAATCGAGATGCAACAAGATTTACAGTCATCTATTTCATATGCTGGTGGCACAAAGCTAGAGGCTATTCGCAATGTTGATTATGTAATCGTAAAGAACTCTATTTTCAATGGAGATAAAGTGTATTAATCGATGTAAACCTGCTATATTAAGCTTCAACATCACCCCAATTAAGAGCTGTTTTTTACTCTTGATTGGGGTGATTTTTTTGGACCTATTTCACTTAAAATACCGTATTTATTTTCAGAATTTTCTATTTTATTAAAAAATTATATATTATAATAGAACTATATTGAAGGAATGAAGGAACGGGGGTTGTATCTTATGAAATCAGTACGTAATAAACTTGTTAGTCTTGCTATTATAGTTATTCTACTATCAACAGGACTAGTTGGAACCGTCAATTATATGGTGGTGAAAGGAGAACTCGATCAGGTAGGTCGAGATAGTCTTAAAAATGGCACACTTGGCATACTTGAACTAATTGCACAGTTAGATACTCAAGTTCAAAATGGGAAATTAACGCTAGAAGAAGCTCAGGAAAGTGCTAGAACACAGATCGTTGGTAATAAAATTGAAGATAACAAAAGATCCATTGATAATCCTGTTAAATATGGAGATAATTTTTATTTCTATGCTTTCCAAGATAGTGGTATGGTTGAAACTCATCCATCCCTAGAAAGACAAAATATTTCAGATTTACAAACAGAGGATGGGCGCTATTTTGTACGAGAAATGATTGAAGCAGCAAATGCTGGAGGAGGATATGTACGTTATGATTGGGCCCTTCCCTCAAATCCTGAAATCGTTGCGCCTAAGATAACTTATGTAGAAAAGGACAAGCATTGGGGCTGGATTATAGCAGCTGGTACATACGAAATGGACTTTAATGCAGGTACGAATAATGTTTTATACTACACACTAGGCATGACCATCCTTGCAACGATTATTGGTGTATCACTCTTCTGGTTCTTCTCTGGACGAATGACAACCTATATACGAAAAATTATGGTCATTACATCTGATATTGCTAAAGGCAAGCTAACTGGTGATGACATACCTGTTACTACAGAAGATGAACTAGGTATACTTGCTAGTAACGTGAATAATATGAAACATAGCTTACACGAAATGGTCAACAATACAAAGGATAGTGCGTCCCAAATGCGCGTTTCTTCAGAAATGCTGAGTGCTATTACTGAGGAGACGACTGCTTCTGCTGATGAAATTCATCAAGCCATCAATGATATATCTAAGGGAGCTGTAGTACAAGCTGAGGAAGCAGAAATGGCCATTAGTAAAGTAGAAACACTGTCCTCACTTATCTCAAATGCTACAGATAAATATAGTGAGATTACAGAAAATATGAATATCATTAATCAATCACAAGAAAACGGTAGACAAAAAGTCGATGTATTACTTCAAAATTCAAGTGAGTTTACGCAAGTGATTGAGGAATTAAGAACAACTTTCTCAAGTTTGACAAGCCAAATGAAAGAAATTCATCAAGTCGTACAAACAATTACATCCATTTCTGAACAAACAAATCTATTAGCGCTAAATGCAAGTATTGAAGCAGCCCGTGCAGGTGAACATGGCAAAGGGTTTGCTGTCGTAGCTGAGGAAGTCCGTCATTTATCTGAGGATACGAATGAAGCTACTAATCGGGTTAGAAACCTATTACAGCGTATTGAGGTCGATACCGCTAATTCAGATTCAAAAATGATACACACGCTCCAACTGTCACAAAACCAGGCCATGTCGATTACGGAAGTAAAGGGAGCCTTTACTTTCCTAGCAGACTCCATTCATGGCATTACAAAGCACCTTGTTTCTTTAGACAAAGGAATGAATGACATGGCGGAAAATCGAATAGTCGTGATGAACGCCATCAATGAAATAGCAAGTGTCGCTACACAATCTGCCGCAGCTACCGAACAAATTAACGCTTCTATTGACGAACAAAAGTCAGCGGTGACATCTATCATGCACTCCTCTATGGAGCTTCATACAGAGGCAGAGCGCATGTACGACTTGGTAGAACGCTTTACATGATAAAATACTATATAAAAAAGAATGCTACGCATATCCGTAGCATTCCTCTTTTACATTATAGTTTGTTAATTACTGCGTGGATTGTTTCCTTAAGCTCTGCATCGTGATCTGCAAGATCTACAAGGTTCCCTAGACGTTCACGTAATACAGGACGCTCAATTACTAGCTTTTCATCAAGTACTTGTACCAGTAGCTCGATAATAAGTCGATCACGAACATTTAACGCTTCTTCTAAACGTTCTGGTGTAATTTTCGCATCAGTTTTTGCAGATTTTGCCATTTTAAAAACCCCTTTTATATTTTATATTCATGCACATCTATTTTAGCATACCACTAAATTATTTTGAAAACTTTCTTTCATTAAAATATACCAAAACTTTACAAAATAATAAGAAAAGATTTACGACAAATTGTTATATTTATATCATAATACACTACTACTCGACCATATGATGATGTATTTACAAAACCGATTGGAGGAATTGGATGAAGCAAAAAAATACGACTTATTTACAGCTCATTAAAGCTGTGCCAAAATCTCTACAGCTCTTTCTCAATGTTTGCCTTGTACTATTAGCACTGATTCTCTGCTTTTTATTATTTAAGGAGCTAATTGAATTTCTTAAAATATTACTATTCGCTAAGGAAGATGGTGATTATAAACTATTCCTTGCCAATATTCTTATTTTCTTTTTATATTTCGAATTCATCACAATGATCATTAAATATTTTAAGGAGGATTACCATTTTCCACTTCGATATTTTATCTATATAGGTATCACAGCAATGATTCGACTAATTATTGTGGAGCATGATCATCCTCTAAATACGTTAATTTATTCATTAATTATCCTCATACTAATCATAAGCTACTTTATTATTAATATAACGCCACTTGAAAGGCCAACACGTTCTTCCATTCTCATCAAAAATGATTAAAAGCCCTCACGCCCATTCTAAAATGCAGATATACATGTGGGCTTTTCAAACACATAGAAGAATTGCTGTAAAGCCTGTAAATACTGATTATCACTAATCTGTATTCGACTCAGCATAAATAGCTCTTGGACCGTTACTACGCCCATTACTAGTGATGAAAGCTCAGCTACATCTATCGTTACTTCAACATCATAGCTATCACTTTCTAGCATTTTAATTGTACCGTTAACAGCCTCAACAATAAGTTGCTGATTATTTTTTGCCAGTAACGAATCCATAACATTCAATTTAAAGGTCAAAGTGACACCGTTAAAATTGCGTGTTAGTAGCTCATCAAAAAAGCCCTTCACATTAATTATACGGTACATTAGACCAATTCCTGACACGGCACTTGCGTGATAGACACTTGGAATTAAATGATTTGTGCCATTTCTTACATCCTCTAAAAAGAAATGGACATTTTCTTCTTGTGTATTCCATTCGATTCGGTTTACTTGATCTGCTTGACTGTTTAAAAATGTACTAAGCTCTAGCAAAGCCTCCGGAGTTTCATAGATCCACTCCTTAATGACCAAATTATATAGCATAAAATTACTATCGCTTTGTTTATTAAAAGAAAAGGCAATATAGCCCTGTACTGTACCTTCCTGTTCCATTGCAATCACATAGTTATCTGGATTATTAAAAATAAAGGATAGTTCCGATTGTGTTTTAAGCAACATCCCATGTTTTTTTGCTACTACCCTGTTGTAGCAATCTACAAGCTGTTGTTGATCTTCAACTGTCAAATATTTAAGGTGCTTTTTGGTTGGTCCTTTCGGGAAGCTTGAAGGCTCTACCAAGTATTGATAGATTTTCGGTCCATAGCCAAAACCCATTTTTTTATAAAAATCTGGTCTAAACGGATACAAGGCCACAAAATGAATATTTTTTTCTAAAAAGATGTTAAAGAAATGTTGGATTAATTCTTTTGCAGCCTTCTCTTTTTTATGTAATAAATCAACTGCAACAAGTCCTACCCCACCAATTGGTAGCATTTTAGAGAACAGATTCATTTGAAAGTCATGTAGTCGCATACCACCTATGAGTTTGTCATTTTCCCAAAGTCCATAATAATGAAGAGATTCATCATTGCTCTGATTTTGCATAAAGAGCTTTTTCAGCTGCTCTTTTATTGTTTGTGTTCCATTCAATTTTCCTGGATACGCTCCTACAACGATATTTACAAAGGCTACAAAATCTTGCTCTTTTAATAATTTCTCTACAACCCTCATCATGTCCCCTCCATTTTCAAATTGTTGCATGTTGTTCACGAATTTTTCATATTAATTTTTATACCCCATAATAACATATATTACCACGACCAATTAATGAGTACTGAAAATGATTAAAGGAGGAAAATGTATGACTTTAATTGATTCATATATTCACGAAGTGACTAAAAGGCTACATAAAAATAAACGTGAGATAATCAAGGTTGAACTAAAGGCTACTATTGAGGATATGTTGCCAGAGCAATATACAGAATCTGAGGTGAAGGAAGTAATTAGGAAGCTTGGAAGCCCTTCAGAAGTTGCTGCACGCTATCAGGTTACTCCCCACTTTTTAATTGGTCCAAAGAATTTTGAACAATATACAAGAACCATCAAGCTAATTATTCCTTGGGCAATTCTTATTACGATCATTGTTCAAATAATAGAGAAGATTGTTCTCTATTCTGGAGAAGAAGCACTTCTTACAACCATTATTACAGCATTTGTAGGGATGATTGTTGCAATTATTGCTGTGTTATTTCACGTTTTGTTTTGGGTTACGGTCATTTTTATCATTAAGGACCGTTCTGGGGCTGAAAAGCTTTCGATCCCTTTTCTGAGAGATACCAAGCCATGGTCACCTGATGATTTAATACAAATTAAAAAGATTCCCAAAGAAAAAATCATTCCTATAAGTGATACGATTTTTAGCCTTTTAGGAATACTTATTTTTTCTTTTGTTTACTGGAATGCCTATCGTCTTTTAGGTATTTATACAACGAATGACAACGGCAGCTTGAAATTTGTTATGCCTATCTTTAATCAAAATACTTTACAATCGTATGTTCCCATGGTCTTACTATGTATTATCCTAAGTCTCACTTTAACCTTATTAAAATGGCGTGCAGGACAGTGGACAATGCCTATCGCCATCACTAATGCACTACTTCAAAGTGTAGGAACAATTGTGTTTATTTTAATAGCGATACACCAAGATTTTATTCACAGCGCCTCTATACCTTATATTGCAGCTATTACAGAAACAACCTCAGCTAAAGTTGCCTTCACTATTGATAAAATCCTACTTGTCAGTATGATTATTGCTGTTTTAGCAAATGTATTTGATATCTACCAAGGATTTAAAAAAGCTAAAATATAACGCCCTTCTACTTCATATACCTAGTAAACCATACATTCAAATCGCCAAAATACCTTTATTCTCTGATGTTTTGTATAATGATAAAGTTGAAAGTATTTTATATATGTGAAAAATAATCTGCACAATTCAATCAGAGTAAGGGGAAAGTACTATGACCATTCTTCTAGTAGATGACAATCAAGTCAATTTATTTGTCATTGAGAAAATACTAAAAAATGCAGGTTATGATAACTGTGTTTCTCTTTCATCTGCTTATGAGCTATTTGATTATTTACAATTAGATGCACCCAATCCGACAGGAAATTCAGTAGATTTAATTTTGTTAGATATTATGATGCCGGAAGTAGATGGTATTGAGGCCTGCAAACGCATTAAGCAAAATGAGAGATTGAAAGATATTCAAATCATTTTTGTTACAGCACTCGAGGATAAAAACAAACTGGCAGAAGCCCTAGACATTGGTGGTGTAGATTATATTACTAAACCAATTAATAAAACAGAGCTGCTTGCCAGAATGCGTGTTGCCTTACGTTTAAAGGCAGAATTAGACTGGCACACACAGCATGAAAAGAAAATACAATATGAACTAGATTTAGCAACCCATGTACAAAGGAGTCTTCTTAGCCCACCGTTAAATGAGAAGGACATCCGTATTGAAGTTTCTTATTTACCATCCTCTAATTTGGCAGGAGATATGTATTATTGGTACAAAATAGACGATCATCGTTATGCCATAATATTATTGGATATGATGGGTCACGGTATATCTGCAGCGTTGGTTTGTATGTTCATCTCCTCTGTTCTAAGAGAGGCGGTTAAGCAATTGGTTGAACCTGAGCTTGTCATCCAAGAACTGAATCGTTATATGACGCTATTACAAGATGGGAAAGAGAATAATCTTTATTATTTTACAGCGATTTATTTAATCATTGATACAGAGCAAAAAACAGTCGAGTACATAAATGCTGGCCATCCTCCTGGATATGCACTAATCGATGAAAAAACATGTATTCCATTAGATCAGGGTAGCTGTGCAGTCGGGTTCTTTGATGAAATAAAAGTGAAAAAGCAATTTATCCAATATGAGCATGACATTCAAATTGTGTTATTTACAGACGGTGTGTTAGAGGCAATGGGACCCTGTGAATTAGAATCAGAAAAGCATTTGCAAACGCTAACATCCTCCAAGTGGGAATATTCACAATGCCTAATCGATAACCTTTTGCCTAAGGATAAACAAGAGAATCAGCCTGATGACATGTGTGTTTTAATGATTCAAGCTAGCACTAATACTATATAAAAAAGCAGAGGCTATCCATTAAAGATAGCCTCTTACTCATTAATACATTTTTTGATAAATTCTTTCGTTTCCAGAAATCTCATTATACTTTGAAATAACCTCTTCAAATCGCAATGTTTCTTTATCCCCTAAGCATAAAAAACCTTTGTCACTTAGACTTTCATAAAATAATTGATGTACCTGACTCTGAAGCTTAGGTGAAAAATAAATAAGAACATTTCTGCACAGAACAACATGAAATTCATTAAATGAATGATCTGTTACTAAATTATGTTGAGCAAAAATAATATTTTTCAATAATGTTGGATGAAAGTAAGCATATTGATAATCTGTTTGATAGTATTCTGAAAAAGCATGGGCACCTCCAGCAAGCATATAGTTTTTTGTATATGCCTGCATTTTATGAATTGGAAAGGCCCCCTTCTTAGCTTTTTCTAATACTTGCTCGTTCATATCTGTTGCATAAATTACAGATCTCTCTATTAGCCCCTCTTCTTGAAGCAAGATAGCCATTGAATATACTTCTTCACCTGTTGCACACCCTGCATGCCAAATCCGGATTTCAGGATATTCTCGTAAAACAGGGATGACCGTTTCACGAAAGGCCTTAAAAAAGCTAGGGTTGCGGAACATCTCCGTTACATTTATCGAAAAATCATTTAATATCTGCTCTAAAAATTCTTTATCATGAATGACCTTTTCTTGTACACGTGAAATCGTTGGGATGTTATTTATCCCCATCCTATTGTAGATTCTGCGTGAAATGGATGAACGATTATATTGCCGAAAATCATAACCCGATAAACGATAAATAGCTTCTAGTAACAAATCAATTTCTAAATTTGTATGCTTATTTAATTGTATATTTTGCTCCAAAGGCTGAAATTGTTGTTCCATGTTCATTAACTCCCCTTAGAAACTAACCATACTCTTAAAACTGATATTAATTGATCTAAATTTAATGGCTTACTAATATAATCAGATGCACCTGCCTGCAATGATTTATCACGGTCATTTTTCATCGCTTTAGCAGTCAATGCAATGATTGGCAAATCGATACGTTTCATTTGCTGACGAATAATAGTCATCGCTTCATAGCCATCCATATTTGGCATCATTATATCCATCAGAACAAGATCGATATCTGGATTAGCCTGCAAGACCTCTAAACATTCTAGCCCATCTTTGGCAACTAGAATATGCATGCCTCTTTTTTCTAATGCCGTTTTCAACGCATAAATATTACGGTTATCATCATCAACTATTAAAATATTTTTCCCTTGAAACACCTCAACCTCATGTTGAAGGGCTTCTTCCATTGCTACTGGCTGCTCTTTGATTTGTTCCTCTTCCACCGTTGTCACAGCCACTTCGTTCATGGCAAGCTTTTGGCAATGCTCCTCTTCAATTCCATTTGGTAGACTCGGAATCGTTAACGTAAAGCTACTACCTTGTCCTTCAGTACTTTGTAATGTAATCCATCCACCAAGTAATTTTGCAAATTCCTTACAAATAGAAAGACCAAGACCCGTTCCACCATATTTTCGGACCGTAGCTCCATCTGCTTGTTGGAATGATTCAAAAATCAGCTGGTGTTTGTCTTTTGGAATACCTATTCCTGTATCTGAAACAGTAATTTCTAACCAATCCGTACTTATATCCTGCATATTGTTTGTTAGTTGTTGTGGTGTAAGCTGGTTAATGTCTAATGTGACAGATCCCTGCTCAGTAAATTTAAAGGCATTCGATAATAAATTCTTTAAGATTTGCTGGAATCTCTTCTCATCCGTATAGAATACATCCACTACATGATCCGCCTTTGAAATATGGAATGCTAAGTTTTTCTTCCTCGCAACTGGTGCAAAGGTATGTTCAATTTGTACAGGTACTTCGCTCATATTCACTTCATTAAAAATAATATCAAGCTTCCCGGCCTCCACTTTAGATAAATCTAATATGTCATTGATTAGAGCAAGCAAGTCCTCTCCTGAAGAATGAATAACTTTAGCAAACTCTGCTTCCTCGTCCGTTAGATTGTGTTGGCTATTTTCTGCTAGCATTTCCGATAATATTAATATGCTGTTTAAAGGGGTTCTTAATTCATGTGACATATTCGCTAAAAATTCGGATTTGTAATTAGAGTTAAGGATAAGCTGCTCTGCACTTTCTTCTAATTCCTTCTTCGCTTTCTCTAGCTCTCTTGATTTGGACTCTGCCTCTTTCGTGCGTTCCTCAAGCTGCTCATTAATCATAGTCAGCTCTTCTGTCTGCATTTGTAATTCCTCTGATTGTGTTTGAAGCTCCTCTGATTGGACCTGTAATTCTTCTGTCATTGCTCTAGATTCATTCAATAGACGTACAATTTCCATACGCCCTAAAACACTATTAACTGTTAGTCCAAAGGTTTCAGTAACCTGTCTCACTAATTCTTGCTGTAACTTACTGAATTTAGCCATTGTTGCTATTTCAACAACCGCTATAACTTCATTTTCAAAAATGACAGGAATCAATAAAATATTTTGTGGTCTAATTTCACCTAATCCCGTTTTGATTAAACGATAGTCTCTCGGAATATTATCATAGAACAGCACTCTCTTTTCTAATGCACATTGACCGATTAACCCTTGTCCTATTTTGAAACTCTCCATACCAACGCAATCATCCGTGTCAGCAAAAGCAGCCTTTTTCACAAACTGTACTTGGTTTTCTGTTACTTCCCGAACATAAAATGCGCCAAGGGATGCTTGGGTTTTCTGTGCTACTTCTGATAGGAAGGTCTCCGCTAATTTTGTAATTGCTGAAATACCTTGATAATTTGTCACGATTTCAGCTACATTGCTTTGTAGCCATTCCCTCTTTTCGACGGACTCTAAAAGCGTATTCGTTGCATTAGCAAGTTCATTCACTTCATCGTTTGTATTCACATGGATTCTTCTTGTAAAATCACCTTTTGTAGCTGCTATTTCTTGAATTGTTTGTGTTACTTCCGTTATCGTTTTTACAATTGAACGGGAAATGCCACTAGCGATAGCAATAGCTATTGTAGAAACTAAAATTAAGATCCCAAATAAAGCACTAGTTAATTTACTATTCTGCTTGTCTAACTGACTTGCCTTTGCCTGTGTATAAGCATTTTCAGTGGTACGGAATGAATCGAATAATTTGCGCATTTTTTCCATATCCTGACGACCATTATCCACTTTAAAAAAATCATTTAATGCTTCTACATTATTATCCTTTTTATATTGAATAGTTGGTTCGCCTGACGTTGCAACCCAATGTTCAATTGTTTCCTCTATCTCTTTAAGTTTGTCCTGCTGAGCTGGTTTATCTTTCATTTGTTGATAGAGTTCATTAAAATCTATTTTCCAATTTTCAGCTGCATTATCATAGGGTTCCAGATAACTCTGCTTACCCGTAATGATGAAAGCCCGCTGACTTGATTCCATATCCAATATATATTTTTCAATTTCATTCGTTAAAGTTAGAACATTGGAATCGTACTTAATAATAAAATTTCTTTCCTTCTGCAAAGATGTAATTTGATTATTTAATATGACAACCGTCGCAAGTAGGCAAAGAATGATTACGATATAACCTAATGAAATCTTTGAGCGTATCCCCAATTTTAATCTATTTAACATTTGGTTTTCCTACCTTTACCTTTCTTTTACTTTAGTATGATTACTAGTATACATGTAAAAATAACTCATTTTCTCCTATTTTAGATTCATAATAAAGAAATTTTGCTGATTTTGTATCAATAAGTCTCTGTATTTTTCATATACATTTTATATTGAACCATTTCTAATTAAGGAGAGAAAACATGTGGATATTATCGTAAGACCAGGAGATTCACTTTGGCATTTCAGTGAGGTATTTAAAATTCCTCTTCAACTCATTTTAGATTCTAATGAAAATATAAATCCCCAATTTTTAAGAGTTGGACAACGGGTTCGTATTCCTGGTTTTGTGACCAACAACTATCAAATTAAACAAGGAGACTCTTTTTGGCAGATTGCCCAGAGCCGAAACCTCCCCCTAGTCGCCCTATTGCTTGTTAATCCTGATCTCAATCCAAATCGATTACAAATCGGTCAAATGATTCGCATACCCCAACGTATCACATGGCGTTTAGTTGAAGGTAAGCAAACTTACACGTATACCCATATGATAAATGATCTCAGAAAGCTCCTTGATGCATATCCTTTTCTTCATAGCTCAAACATTGGCAGTTCCGTTTTAGGGAAGGAGCTACCAGAGCTGTCAATTGGCCATGGTGCAAAACGTGTACACTATAATGGCTCCTTCCATGCAAACGAATGGATTACTACACCTATTATTCTAACATTTTTAAATGACTATTTGCTCGCCCTCACCAATCAAAGTAGTATTCGTGGAATTTCTCCATTTTCTCTTTATCAGCAAACATTCCTTTCTATCGTTCCTATGGTAAATCCTGATGGCGTAGATTTAGTAATACAAGGCCCACCAAATGATGAAGCATTAAGAAATCAACTAATTGCATGGAATAATGATAACGCTGATTTTTCTGGCTGGAAAGCAAATATTCATGGAATTGATTTGAATGACCAATTCCCTGCCAAATGGGAGCTTGAAAGTGCCCGTAATCCAAAAACACCAGGGCCAAGAGATTATGGTGGTGAAAGACCACTATCTGAACCTGAAGCCATTGCAATGGCTGATTTGACCAAGCAACGTGATTTTTCAAGAGTATTAGCCTTTCATACACAGGGGCGTGTCATATATTGGGGTTTTGAAAATCTAGAGCCCCCAGAATCAGAGGTGCTTGTAAATGAATTTAGTAGAGTAAGTGGCTATGAGCCCGTTCAATCTGCTGGAAGCTATGCTGGTTATAAAGATTGGTTTATTCAAGATTGGCGTAGACCAGGCTTCACTGTTGAATTAGGAAGTGGTACAAATCCTTTACCAATCAGCCAGTTTGATGACATTTACGAGGAGTCTTTAGGGATTTTCCTTGCTGCATTGTATATGTAAAAAGAGTACTCGAACTCCATTTGCTATGAAATAGTCCTTTTGGGCTTTTCAGCGAATGGGGTTTTTTATTGAAAATCTCATCATCATTGTAAAAAAAGGGGAATAAATTACTTTGACAGACAGAGTAATGTTTGCTACTATTACTCTGACAGATAGAGCAATAAAAAAAGTAGGTGACTTATGGTTCGCAGTGATATTATCCGAGGACATTTGGATTCGATTATTTTACGGTTAATTTCAGAAAAAGACCGTTATGGCTACGAAATTTCTCAGGAAATAAGTCTCCGTACAAACAATCGGTTTCAAATCAAGGAAGCAACTTTGTATGCAGTTTTTCAACGTCTCGAAAAAAAAGAAATTATTGAAGCCTATTATGGAGATGTCTCACATGGAGGCAAAAGAAAGTATTACCGTATTACATCATTAGGTAAGGCCTATTTAAATGAGCTAGTGAAAGAATGGTCGGAAGTAAAGGAAATAATCGATTTATTTATGGAGGGCTTAGAATGAAAAGAATAAAAAACCATATTGATGAGCTTTTTAAAGACATTCCTCGAACTAACGAAACGGAAATGGTTAAACAAGAAATCATTGAAAATCTTGAAGAAAAAGTATTTTATTTGATGGACCAAGGTAAAGAACAAGAGGATGCCATTAATAAAGCCATTGTAGAATTTGGAGATATCGAAGACTTAAAGCAAGAGTTAGGTGTTAAAGAACCAGCAAAGAAAAACATGGCTAAATTAAACTTAGAATTTTCAATTTGGGGTAGTGGCTTAATCATTGCATTTTTTATTTTTATTAATCTTTATTACACACCACATACTATTTGGGCAATCTATCCGATTTTCGCCATTCTTTGGTGGCCTTTATCGATGTACTTTGTGTGGTCTCGTAAGAAATGGGGTGAATAAACATGAGGAACTTTATTAACTTTTCTATAGCGGGGAGCTTGATGACAATGATTTTTTTAGGGGTTGTTAATTATACGACATCTCCTCAAACAATGTGGTTTGTATATCCATGCTTATTGCTACTGCTTTGGCCTATTACGTTATTCTTTATGGCTAAAAAATTGTATAAACAATACTCAATTGTTTGTAGTGCCTTAATTATTACATTTCTAATAGTTGAAAATTATATTTACGCACCAGATCATTTATGGTTTATCTATGCGATTTATCCAATTATCTGGTGGCCAATCCTCATGTACTTAGATGAAAAGGCAAAAACGTTAAAAACAGCTCTAATTGGATGTGCTTCTACCATCATCTATTACTCTATATTGAATATGATTGTATCTCCTCAATACCCTTGGGCAATTTATCCTGCTTTTTTAGTGATATGGTGGCCTCTAGCTTTATATCACGCGCAACGAAAAACCTTTGTAGCATTCTCCGTTACAGCTACGATACTAATTAGTATCTTTTTCATTACAGTAAATGTTGTTTCTTCACCAAGCGTTATATGGGCGATTTACCCTATTTTTGTGACACTTTGGTGGCCTCTGAGTATGTATTTTTATGTGTATAAAAGAAAAATGTATCATGCTAGCTTTATGAAACGCATGTAAAGTAGGTATTGTATGAAAAGGATTAAAAAGTTCATTAAATATCTTGTCTTGATTATGACCTCCTTACTATTATTAGCACTTGTATTTCCAACATGGACATCATCTATAGAGGACATGAACAGCATCAGTACGCTAGAACAGGTAGAAATTAACGGCAGTGACCATGAAATCATGATACGGGGCCATAACAAAATAATCCTGTCATCATCTTTGTCCATGGCGGACCAGGTTGCTCTGAAATACCCTACGCTAAAAAATATCAAGATTTATTGGAAACCGAATTTACAGTGGTAAATTATGATCAAAGGGCTAGTGGGAAGTCTTATCATTTTTTTGAGGACTACTCAAATCTTTCATCTGATTTGCTTGTGGAGGATTTACTAGCACTGACTGACTATATTGCTAATCATCTAGATAAAGAAAAAATCATCTTAATTGGTCATTCCTACGGTACCTATATTGCCACACAAGCAGCTGCTAAAGCTCCTGATAAATATGAGGCCTATGTAGGGATTGGTCAAATGAGTAATACCGTTGAAAGTGAGATGGACAGTTTACACTTTACGATCAAACAGGCTCAGCTTAAGAGTAACACAAAGGATGTTGCACATTTACAGAGGTTAATGGAGGAAATTAGTAGTGGTAAAACATTTACGCCTCGTCATTTAGTGAGCAAATACGGTGGCGCTACAAGACTTATTACTAACCCTGATGGAAATATGTTAGGGATGCTTTTTAGTACCGAATATAATTTGTTAGATATTATTCGCTATAGCAAGGGGATATCCCTATCGCAAGAAGTCTTAGTAAACGAAATCTTGCAGTCCCCACTTCCTGCGAAAGTCAATTCACTGACTCTTCCCTTCTATTTTGTAATGGGGGATTATGATTATCAAACATCATCGAATAGCGCTAAAAAGTACTTCGACCAAATTATCGCGAAGAAAAAGGAATTCATAGCATATGAACAATCTGCTCACTACCCCCAGTTCGAAGAAAAAGAGAGATTTTTCGAATGGATGCGTACGACTTTTAAAAAATAAATATTTCTTAAAGTAATTCTACACTTGGTAGCATTTATTTAATTGCTATATAATTTAATTATTAAATATTTTAGCGGACGTGATTATATGCCAAAAAATCTAAACAATGTAGAAATTATTATGAAAGAAATGCTGGAAATACAGCAGAAGTCGAAAATGTTTGTAGATCTTTTATCTGAAGGAGAGGCGTTATCACAAAACCAATTAATATTACTCCTACAGCTAAAAATAAATAATGGGATGAAGGCAACAGAAATTGCTGAATTCTTTAGTGTAACACCCGGAGCTGTAACTTCCATGTGCGATAAACTGGAAAAACTCGAACTCATACAAAGAATTAGAGAAAATAATGATCGACGTGTGGTCAAAATGGCTTTAACCAATATTGGTGACATGAAGGTTCAAGAAATCTTTTTAAAGTTTTCTCAGGATAAACTCATAGACATGGCCAACATCTTACGCGAAGTAAACCAATTAATGAATAAAATTTTTTAGGATTTCAACAAATTGAAATCCTTTTTTTATTGTTTAATTTAAGCAGTGCTTTTGTTCTTGACAAATGGAAGTGGCATATAATTTAATTAATATATATTTTAATTTTTAAAATATATATTAATTAAATTATAATGAGGTGACTTTATGTTTCAAAAACTCCGTACCCTTACACAAACGAATGGCACCGTTAAACATTTGGATGCTGATTATGAACAATTAAACATTCGAGGCGCTGTATCGTTACAACAAGAAGTACACTTAATAAAAGTGTCCACTCATGGTCATAGCTCCTTCTATTATCCAGTTACAGCGCAGATATTTAATAGTACTGGCTCGTGTAAGTTAAAGGATTATTGCCAAATCGGACAACTTACAAATGCCGGGAATATTAAAATACGTAATGGTTTTATCCAAAAAATCAATAGTTCTGGAAAGCTAATGGTTGAAGAGAAATTACAGAGCGAGCAATTTGATGCCATTGGAATAGTCAAGGCTGCGGAAATAATCGCTCATCACTTTCATTTGAAGTTATCGGGAGAAAGCGGAATTGACAGGTTAAGGGCTGAAAATGTGGTAATAGAAAAGGATAGGATAACCCTTCTTCCGTTATTTAAAAAAATATTACGCTGTCACACAATTAGTGGAAAACACCTACAATTATCTAATACGAATGCAGAGTTTGTGGAAGGGGAAGTCGTCCATGTTGGGGATAATAGTGTGATTGGGACACTTTACTATACGGATGATTATTCGATAGCTTCGAGTTCAAAGGTGCACCACATTATACGGAGGGAAAAAGAATGATACTTCTAAAAATGCTAAAGACTTTTTTTGCTCATTAGCTTTAGTGGTATTATCTGTACTTTATGTTGGATTACTTTTAAGCGCTGGCTTATCCATACTCGCTGGTTTTTTACGAACATTCGGAGTGGATCAAATTAAAATGGGCCTTTGGTATGGCATAGAACTTCCTGTTATGTTCAGCATCCCCTTCGCCCTGTTAATAGCCCTACTGTTGTTCTTTTGTGCCATATATATTAAACGTTCTATTGTTTTTTGTTTGTCAACTCTTCGTATATAGAGCAATAAAAAGTAAGCATATTTCTTAGAAAGAATATGCTTACTCTCATCGACTTTTAAGTTGAATAGCAGGGAGGCTCATTTAATCAGTTGATTCACATTTTTATCAGTAGCTTAAAACATTGCTATAGTTCTCCTTCAAGAAAACGGATAAGGTATATTTCAGGTCTACCAATAAATTCTTTAAAACTACATAAATTAGCATACTCCTCATGCTCCACATCATAGCACCCTATACGGCCTTCTCCTTTTGGGTTCCAGACTATTTGCAAATCAGAGTAATTGTCGATATTTGCGGAAAGAAGGAGGAGCTCTCTATGACCTAGTTTCATCTCAATTGTATCAGTTAGTTTGAAAAAATCGATAAAGTGAATATCATAATCATTTGGTGCAAGCTCAAGATGCAGTCGATCTCCTGTCAGAAAATTAATCAATTCATCTGGTAACTTGTATTTTTTCAATGTCTTTTTTTTGTTTTCAATAGTATGGAGTTCTATTGGTTCTAGAGCCTTTAAGTAATTTGCAAGTTCCACATTTTTCATACGTACAGCAATTGTATAAGCTCTCTCACCATCTTTCTCCGCTAAAGTGACGTTTGCACCTCGTTCAATCAAATAGTTCACCATAGCTATATTTCCCATTCTTGTTGCAACTGTTAATGGTGTTGCTTCATAGGGATAGACCATATCAGGCTTTTGATAATTAATATCTACTCCTTGATCAAGTAAATAAGTGACTGTTTTTTTATCAAAATTCGACACAGCCTGACGCAATACAGGACCTCCATGCTGCTTTATATCAAGCCCAAGTTCATGAATAAGAGGGATATTTCCTTTATTGCCATAGTAGGCCTGAGAATAGGCTCCAGATCCCACTTGGTTATAGCCATCTAATTTTGCTCCTTGTTCAACAAGGTAACGTACTATATTTTCTTTACAATATCGAACAGCTCTTAAAAAAGAAGGATTTTTTTCCACATTTAAATTAACCCCATATCCAACTAATAATTTTACTACATCCAATCTTTGTGCAATCAACGCTAAATCCAATGGGCTTAATGATGTATGCCGACTTAAACATATCTCTTCTTCAATATTCCAGCCTTTATCCCTCGCAACTCGCAAAGCTGTAATATTGCCAGTATAGATAAACATTGCAAGCTCTGGTAGTTCTGAAAATGTTCCAATATCTTGTAGCTTAATCATCTATAGATTGGCTCCCTTCTTATTGTATATACAAAGTATAGGAAACTACCATCTATATCACAATGGGACATAGAGCTATAGTGTCATAAAATACAGGGCAAGATTTATAGCAAATTTGATGGTTCTTTTATTAAAAAGAAGGCAATTGGATTTAAAATTTCCCAGGAAAGAATTTATTCAAATTAAAAAGAGCTCTCAATCAGAATAGATTGAGAGCTCCTTCTTAAACGCTTACCATGACTTATTTTAAGCCAAGTGCTTTATCTGTTGTTGCATTTATTTCTTTTAGAAGCTCAGGGTTTTCTGCTAATGATAGACCATAAGATGGAATCATTTCTTTAATTTTTGGTTCCCACTCCTTGATATGTTGAGGGAAACATTTATTAAGAACTTCAAGCATAACATGTACAGCCGTAGATGCACCTGGTGAAGCTCCTAGTAAAGCTGCAATCGAGCCATCAGAAGCACTTACAACTTCTGTACCGAATTGAAGTGTTCCTTTACCGCCAGCTTCTGTATCTTTAATAACTTGTACACGTTGTCCAGCTACGATAATATCCCAATCATCACTTTTTGCATTTGGAATGAACTCACGTAACTCTTCCATACGTTGTTCTTTTGAAAGCATAAGCTGTTGGATTAAATACTTTGTTAAGCCCATCTCTTTCACGCCCGCAGCTAATAAAGTTGTGATATTATGCGGTTTTACAGAAGCAAATAAATCCATATTTGAACCTGTTTTTAAGAACTTAGGAGAGAAACCTGCGAATGGTCCAAATAGTAATGATTTCTTGTTATCAATATAACGTGTGTCAAGATGCGGAACCGACATTGGTGGAGCACCAACTTTTGCTTTTCCGTATACTTTTGCATGATGTTGTTCAGCTATTTCTGGATTATTACATGCTAAGAATAGACCGCTAATTGGGAATCCACCAATATGTTTCCCTTCAGGAATACCTGATTTTTGTAGTAATTCTAAGCTTCCTCCACCAGCTCCAAGGAAGACAAATTTTGCTGAATGATATTCCATTTTACAGCCATCTAAATCGTGCACACGTACTTCCCATGTACCATCACTAGCTTGTTTTAAACTTTCAACACTATGATTATAGTTAACATCTACATCTTTTGCTTTTAAGTGATCAATTAACATACGTGTTAAAGCACCAAAGTTAACATCTGTACCAGTGTCAATTTTCGTTGCAGCAATGTCTTCACCAGCAGGACGATTTTCCATAATAAGTGGAATCCATTTTTTTAGTGTTTCAGGGTCATTAGAAAATTCCATTCCTTCAAATAAAGGATTTTTTGTCATCGTTTCATGACGTTTCTTTAGAAACTCAACATTTTCTTTCCCTTGTACTAAACTCATATGTGGTAAAGGCATAATGAAGTCTTGTGGATTATTGATCAGCTTATTGTTAACAAGATACGACCAAAACTGTCTTGAAACATGGAACTGTTCATTAACATTAATCGCTTTTTTGATATCGATTGATCCGTCTTTTTTCTCTGATGTGTAGTTCAGCTCACATAATGCAGCATGTCCAGTTCCCGCATTGTTTAATTCGTGAGAACTTTCCTCGCCTGCTTTTTCAAGCTTTTCAAACACTGTAATTTTCCAATCTGGTGCTAATTCTTTGAGTAATGTTCCCAAAGTTGCACTCATGATTCCGGCACCAATTAAGATAACATCTGATTTAATTTGTCTGTTACTCATTTTTACCTTCCTTATATGTTAAGATTTGCAGAAAGGATGTAAGCACTCCCACTTTAGAAGTACTGTAGCCATGGAGCAACCTCGGAGCACACCATTTCTGTATCAATTATTACCTTATTGCAGTTTATCACAATTAGTTCAAGAATAAAATATCAACTATTTATATGAGAGTTATCAGCTTTTTTCGAGCCTTTCCAATCATAATTCAAGCAAAAAAATCACTTTTTGTTCTAGGTAAAAATTGAATTATTTAAGCTTATTGGAATAATCGGCCTAAAAATGGTTGACATTTTCATAAAAAATAGGTTCTTTTTATTATTATATCTGTATAATAACATATAAATATGGAGCTCGTCTTGTATCTGAACTAACTTTCAATTTCCCACAGATTAACTTTCGATTGGGCTTTTTATATGCCAGCCATCTATATGAAAACCACCCATTTGTATGAACACATACTCTACTACTGCTTCATATGACGCCATCATCTTTTCAGCATTGTCCTCATGCATTGCTCTCATAAAAATTTCTCTAAAGTCCTCATCTGGAAATGCTGACTTACTATATTTTTGCAGGTAAATTGGATCTTCAAGATAGGCATAGATTTGATAAAAGGGTATCGTTTCTAGATTTAAAAACTGACAGTACACCAAAAATAAATTGGCTAATGAGTTATGGTAGGTAAAGGAAAAGTCCATTCTATCCTGCTCATAACAATCCTTTAAATTATCTAGTGCATCCCATAGTTCATATTTTTTTATTTCTAAGACCGTTTTATTCATTGTGTTATATTTTTCTTCGAGCCATTCCTCTGCCTCAAATTTCAAGTCTTTTATTATTCCAGTATAATCAAATAAAATTCTACCTGTTTTAAATTGGACCATCGACATGGTTCTTCTTTTTTTAAAATCATCTTGGAAATACCCACGAATTTGACTTGGTGGATTCGCAAAGTATTCAATTAAAAAACCATCAATAACACGATTCCCTCTTTCCCTCCATCCCACATTATCCGCCAAAATAATATGAACATCGATATCAGAGCGCTTAGAGGGATTTCCAGTAATATAGCTCCCACATATGAGCGCTCCTACAACTTCCTCTTTATCTTGCCATTCTTTCAGGAACGTTTCTAAGGCTATTTTCCATTTTGCCATTGATATCATTCACTCCCTTTTTAATTGATTTATTTCTACGATACTATTGAAAAAACAGAAAACCTTTAAATACGTTTTCTGTTTTTATCTGCTTCTTATTTAATTTCTTTAACAGTTAATTTCTTTTGGCTAACTTCATAAGTGACTACCACGTTTTTAATAATCGCCGTATCATCATAGGAGAGACTAGCTTCAAATTCTATTGTAGCATCTCCCTTCCATCTAAGATGATCCACATAGCTATAGTTTTCATGATCTGTTCGAATCCAAGTATCTAACCCTTGCTCAGCACCATATTTAACCCTTGAAGATTCTACTAACTCCGGGCTTACCATTCGCTCTTCCACATTGATGACTTCAACAAATTCACTTTTATTAGAGTTCGTGACAATAGCAATTAATTTCTGATCAGGTGAAGGAATTATCTCTTTAATATACATTGATGGACTGGAGAAGCTAGAATATACCTCTAGCACATCATCTTTTATACGCCAAAGAACATTCTGGCTTCCGTAATCTGAATAATTATTGAATAAAGTAAAGAAGACGCTCCCATCTGCTAATTTATATACCTGCTGACTTTTAAAGCTTCCCGATAAAATATCGACAGCAAAAATAGCCGAATTTGCAATTTTTTTGTTATCACTTTGTATAAATGGCTGAATAGCCTTTAACGCCTTATTTCTCAACTTTTCATCATTATAGCTCTCTACTAGTCTATTTATTGCAATATAGATATACTCCTCTTTGTCACTATCTAGAGCTTTTAGAAATTTATCTGCATCATATTTTGTAGCTGGCATTAGTTCCATATCCTCTGCTGATAAATAACGAATATAAAGCTCATTATTTTGATGTTTATAGTAAGCTGCTGCTATTGTGGCAGTAGAAACTGAGCTTACGATCATCATACTTATTACCACTGCGAGCCATTTTTTAGAAAAACTTTTCTTCTTTACTTCATAGTTGGCGGCTTCAATTAATTCTTCCTCTATAAATCCAATTTCACGATATAACTCCTCTTTTTTCATATATATAATCCCTCGCTTTCCAAATAAAATCTTAGTTTATTACGTGTCCTAAATAAGTTGGACTTAACTTTACTACTACTCATTTGAAAGTGTAAGGAAATATCTTTTATAGAATAGGAGTACCAATATCGTTGAATAAATATATTTCTAGATTGTTCATCTAAGGTATATAAAAATTGGCTAATGTATTGAGCAAGTTCACCCGCTTCATAGGATGTTTCTACCGTATGAGAAGAAGCTAGACATTCTTCCAGCTCTGTGAGAATGACCTCAAACTCATTGTTTCTCTTTTTGGCTGTATTATAGCTATGCTTATCAAGTGCAATATTACGTATGATTCTCCCTAAAAAAATAGATAGTTTTCTTGGTATCTGTGGAGGGATTGTGTTCCATGCAGCTAGGTAGGCATCATTCTCACATTCTTCAACATCCCTCAAATTTGCCAAGATTCTTCTTGCTATTACTCTACAATATGCTCCATATTTTTTCCTTGTTTCCAAAATAGCCTGCTGTGAGCGTTGTATGTATAAAGCAACTATTTTTTCATCGTCCATTTGCATTTTCTCCTTTTATGTACTCTTACTTATAAAGTAGATAATCCAAACAATTGGTTGCATGTTGTGGCAAAAATTCTGGTAATGAAAAAACCGCACTCTTTTAGGTACGGTTCTCCACATTTCAAAATAAATTAGATAAAAATGTTTGTATTGATGTAGGTAATAGCTGAAAGAATAATCCCTCATATTTAATATCCAGTATACCAGCGACAACAATAACAACGAAAATTAACAATAGAAAGATTTTCTTATTTTTAGAAATCCAATTCAATAGATGCCACTCCTCTGTCCTAATAGTAAGCATGTTTAGTATAAGTTGATTGCTATCAAATAGCATCCTATTTATCGTCTGTCACCTAATTTTACAATGCTACATAAATTAAAATGATACGCTAAAAATGAGAAATATGTAAGAAGGGAATGGGTATGGTCAATTTTAAATCTTTTCGAGGTGTTATCACTCAAATCAGTGATTTTTCTGTTGGGCAAAACGGAGATAAGAACGGTTGTTATAAAATAATGACCTTAGAAGATGGTGCTGGTGGGGTCGTCAATTTTATTATTTCTCCCTCCACCTATTTTGTTAATCGTGAAATTGTCACAACTGGTGAATGGGTAACAGGATATTATGATGGAGATGCACCTGTACCGATGATTTACCCGCCACAATACCGTGCTTTAATTATTGTAAAAGAAAGCAATTATCATAATGTAAAGGTAGATTTCTTTAATCAACAATTACTGAGTAGTGATGGACAATTACAATTAAACCTTTCTCCTACTACGATTATTTCACTTAAAAATGGGCAGCCTTTTACCAATAGTCCTGCCAATCGAAACCTCATTGTTGTTTATGGTCCTACCACTAGGAGTATTCCTGCTCAAACCACTCCCTATGAAATCATTGTTTGGTGTTAATTTAATCACATTTAAACAACGGCTTAAACCTCACTGCGTGAATTTAAGCCGTTGTTTATTGTTATTTTTTATTCAGTATCATTTTTCATTTCATGTAATTGTTGTTTAATCTGCTCTAGATATTCTTTATTTTGCTGAACCGTATCCAAATGCTCACCATATTGTTCTGCATTGAAACGTGCATTTTCAGCATGCTTAATCTGATTAAATGCATGTTCTATTGCTAT
The DNA here is from genome assembly GCF_027557635.1 of Lysinibacillus sp. JK80. Lineage (NCBI taxonomy): Bacteria > Bacillati > Bacillota > Bacilli > Caryophanales > Bacillaceae > Lysinibacillus > Lysinibacillus sp. JK80. The sequence continues at coordinate 4,566,275 of NZ_CP058997.1, forward strand.
TTCCTCTGGATGTGATTTTGCATGCTTTAATAGACGATCCGCCTTTTGCACGGAGTTACTAAATAATGTGCTAGGATGATCCTGCTTCCAACTTGTATCGGAGTGCTTAGCCAATGTATATATCTTCCCTTCTTAAAAATGTTTTCATTGTTCTAGATGTAGTATTATGAAATGCTCTGATAATATGTATGGAAGAAAATAAACACAATATTTCCCAGGCTATAATCAAAGGACTAAGGCATATGCCTTAGTCCTTCTCTCAATGTCATGAATAGTTGTCAAATATAAATTAGTGCCATGCAGTCCTCTCACTGACTGGTTGCTTGATATCTGTTTTTCCTTGTGTTTCAGCAAAGTTATTGATTTGTGCTGAAGCTGAATCAAGCTCAAATTCAGCACCAAACTCCTCACGATGAAGTGTCTGACGCTGTTGATTTGTTTTATTTGCACTTTTCGTACCATTTGATCTGTTACGATTTGTATCCATATTTGACATAACCATCCTTCATCGATTATTTGAAAAGCTTTAAAACCTTGTACAAGTTTTACGAACTTTTCATTCTAAAGTTTGTCCAAGGAGGAAAAAAGAATGTGCATTAATTATTTTTTTTAGCTAAGTATAGAGTTGAGGATTTTTCAATTTTTGATTGTTAGTAAGTCGCTTGCAATCTTATTTTCTTTCTGACTATAATACTTGTATACAAGTATACTCCAAATCAAAAAGGGTGATATTATGAGCGAATATAATGATTATTTATATCCACAAAAATGGCTTTCTAAGGCTTCTACAGGTGATCGCGTAGCATATGAACTTAGAATGCGTATTATTTCAGGTTTAATTGAAAGCGGTACCATTCTTTCAGAAAACAAACTGGCAGCTGATTTTGAAGTAAGCCGTTCACCCATTCGTGAAGCCTTAAGAATATTAGCTTCTGAAAATATCATTCGATTAGAGAAAATGGGTGCTGTTGTCATTGGTTTATCTGAAAAAGAGATTGAAGAAATTTATGATGTTCGATTGCTGATTGAAACATTTGTGTTTGAACGTCTCATAAAAATGGATACAACTAGCTTAGCACTAGAACTTAGCAAAACATTAGAAATGATGAAAGTTGCCATTAAGTATAACGATGCAGACGAATTTTCTTATCAGGATGTTATGTTCCATGAGACAATTATTCGTTCCATCGGACATTCCTATATCACCATGATTTGGAATAATTTAAAGCCAGTAATGGAAGGCTTGATTTTACTATCTATGCGCATGCGCTTTAAAGAGAAATATGAGGATTTTACTCGTATTGTGAAAAATCATGAGCTCTATATTGACGCTATTAGAGCCAAAGATCGAGAGCTTATGATTAAATCCTTACATGAAAATTTTGATGATGTTCAAGGCAAAGTAGAAGATTTATGGCGGTCACAGCAAATGCTATCTAAAGGGGTTGAGCCACAAAATGACTAACTATATGTTAGGTGTTGATATAGGGACTACTAGCACTAAGGCCGTATTATTTAGTCAACATGGGAAGGTTATTCAACAAGAAAATATTGGGTATCCATTATATACACCGGATATTTCGACAGCAGAACAAAATCCAGAAGAAATCTTTCAAGCTGTACTACAAGCCATTACCAACATTATGAAAGTCCATTCTGATAAACCATTACTATTTGTTTCCTTTAGTAGTGCTATGCATAGTGTGATCGCTATGGACGAAAATGATCAACCGTTAACACCTGTCATCACTTGGGCGGATAATCGTAGTGAAGCATGGGCACATAAAATTAAAACTGACTGGAATGGCCATGAAATTTATAAAAGAACAGGTACACCTATTCATCCAATGTCACCACTAAGCAAAATTACTTGGCTTGTGCATGAACATCCTGAAATCGCGCGCAAAACGAAGAAATATATCGGTATTAAAGAATACATTTTTAAAAAGTTTTTTGATCAATATGTCGTCGATTATTCATTAGCTTCGTGTATGGGTATGATGAATCTCCATACATTAGATTGGGACGAAGAAGCTTTAGCTGTTGCAGGTATTGCGAAAGCACAATTATCCACACTCGTACCAACAACTCAACTATTTTTAAATTGCAATGACCTTTTAGCTAAACAAATTGGTATTGACCCACAAACACCTTTTGTCATTGGTGCAAGTGATGGCGTGCTCTCTAATCTAGGTGTGAACGCCATTCGAGAAGGCGAAATTGCTGTCACTATTGGGACAAGCGGTGCTATCCGTACCATAATTGATAGGCCCAAAACAGATGTAAAGGGTAGAATCTTTTGCTATGCACTAACAGAAAACCATTGGGTCATTGGTGGACCCGTAAACAATGGTGGTATGGTATTACGCTGGATTCGCGATGAGTTTGCCTCTTCTGAGATTGAAACAGCTAAAAGACTAGGTATTGATCCATATGAAGTGTTAACGAAAATTGCTGAACGTGTTAGACCTGGTGCTGATGGGCTGCTATTCCATCCCTATCTATCAGGTGAACGTGCGCCTTTATGGAATCCAGATGTCCGTGGTTCATTTTTTGGTTTAACTATGTCTCATAAAAAGGAACATATGATACGAGCTGCCCTCGAAGGGGTTATCTACAATTTATATACTGTCTATTTAGCATTACTGGAATGTATGGAAAGCCCTGTCACTCGTATTCAAGCTACAGGTGGTTTTTCACGCTCTGAGATTTGGAGACAAATGATGGCGGATATTTTTGAATCTGAAGTAGTAGTACCTGAAAGCTATGAAAGCTCCTGTCTAGGCGCTTGTATTTTAGGCTTATATGCTACAGGAATAATTGATTCATTTGATGTTGTCGCTGATATGGTTGGTGACACTTATAAACATACGCCAATCGAAGAAGCAGCCAAAGAATATAGACAACTACTCCCAATTTTCATTCGTTTATCTAGAGTTTTAGCAGACGACTATACGTCAATTGCTCAGTATCAAAGGAGCTTAATTAAGCCCGACTAAAGAGGAGGAGAATACATGCCATTAGTTATTGTAGGTATTGGTATTATTGCGCTGTTAATTTTAATAATGGGCTTTAAATTAAATACGTTTATTTCATTAATCATTGTTTCATTCGGTGTTGCTTTAGCTCTTGGGATGCCTTTGGATATTATCGTAAAAACGATTGAAGCAGGGTTAGGTGGAACATTAGGTCACTTGGCACTAATATTTGGTCTTGGAGCGATGCTAGGAAAATTAATTGCCGATTCTGGCGGTGCACAACGTATTGCCATGACCCTTGTGAATAAATTTGGAGAAAAGAACATTCAATGGGCAGTTGTAGCAGCATCCTTTATTATCGGTATCGCTCTTTTCTTTGAAGTAGGTCTTGTGCTATTAATCCCAATTGTCTTTGCTATTTCAAGACAATTAAAGGTTTCTATTTTATATTTAGGAATTCCAATGACCGCAGCCTTATCTGTCACACATGGATTTTTGCCACCACATCCTGGACCAACTGTTATTGCTGGCGAATTTGGGGCAAATATTGGTGAGGTGTTGCTTTATGGCTTTATCATCGCCATTCCGACTGTTATTTTAGCTGGACCATTATTTACAAAATTAGCGAAAAGGTTAGTGCCTGAATCATTCAACAAAACTGGAAATATTGCCTCTCTAGGTGAACAAAAAACATTTGAACTAGAGGACACACCGAGTTTTGGAATAAGTGTTTTTACTGCACTATTACCCGTTATTTTAATGTCCATTGCTACTATTATTACACTGTTACAAAAAACAATTGGCTTTGAAGATAATGGCTTCTTAGCAGGTATCCGCTTCATCGGTGAAGCTGGTACATCCATGTTAATTTCCTTATTAGTTGCCGTCTATACAATGGGTATCGCAAGGGAAATTCCTATTAAGCAAGTAATGGAGTCATGTACAACAGCAATATCCCATATCGGTATGATGCTCTTAATTATTGGGGGCGGTGGTGCCTTCAAACAAGTTTTAATTGATGGTGGTGTCGGTGATTATGTAGCTGAACTCTTCCATGGAACTACCTTATCGCCAATTTTACTAGCATGGATTATTGCGGCTATTTTACGCATTTCATTAGGGTCAGCTACGGTTGCTGCTTTAACAACAGCTGGTTTAGTCATTCCAATGTTAGGTCAAAGTGATGTAAACCTTGCCTTGGTCGTGTTGGCAACAGGTGCAGGAAGCTTAATTGCTTCACATGTTAATGATGCAGGTTTCTGGATGTTTAAAGAATATTTTGGATTGAGCATGAAGGAAACATTCGCTACTTGGACCTTGCTAGAAACAATTGTATCTGTAGCTGGTTTAGGGTTTATTTTATTACTTAGTTTATTTGTTTAAAAAATATTTAAAAAGGAGCAAGTACAATGTTAAATACAATTGGCGTTATTGGATTAGGTGTTATGGGCAGTAATATCGCTTTAAACATGGCTAATAAGGGCGAGCAAGTAGCCGTTTATAATTACACACGAGATTTAACCGACAAACTTCTACAAAAAGTTGAAGGACAAGCGCTTACTCCTTACTATGAAATAGAAGAGTTTGTACAAGCTTTAGAAAAACCAAGAAAGATTTTTTTGATGGTGACAGCTGGGAATGCTATTGATTCAGTTATTCAATCAGTAGTGCCTTTCCTTGAAAAGGGCGATGTCATTATGGATGGCGGCAACTCTCATTATAAAGATACAGAGCGTAGATACGATGAACTTAAAGCTTTAGAAATCGGGTATTTAGGGATTGGTATTTCTGGTGGTGAAGTAGGAGCATTGACAGGACCATCTATTATGCCTGGTGGTGATCAAGAGGTCTATAACAAAGTAGCACCTATACTGACAAAGATTGCAGCACAAGTGAATGATACACCATGCTGTACGTATATTGGTCCCAAGGGCGCAGGTCACTTCGTCAAAATGGTACACAATGGAATCGAGTATGCAGATATGCAACTCATTGCGGAGGCCTATACGTTTTTAAGAAAAAATATAGGATTATCCGTTGAGGAAATTGCTACTATCTTTGAAACATGGAATCAGGGCGAATTGAAAAGCTATTTAATCGAAATAACAGCTGAAATCTTAAGGAAAAAAGATGAGATAACAGGATTACCACTGATTGATATGATACTTGATAAAGCTGGTCAAAAAGGTACTGGGAAATGGACAAGCCTGCAATCTATAGACAATGGTATTCCTACATCAATTATTACGGAGGCCTTATTCGCTCGCTATATTTCATCATTAAAAGAGGAACGAATTCAAGCAGAGGCAATACTATCTGGACCAAATTATAAACAACAAAATCTAGATAAAGATGTCTGGATTGAATACGTCCGCCAAGCGCTATATATGGGGAAAATATGTGCTTATGCGCAAGGATTTACACAATATAAAATGACATCAGAGCTTTATGAATGGCGTTTACCATTAAAAGATATTGCATTAATTTTCCGTAGTGGTTGTATTATTCGAGCAGAATTTTTAAATGTTATTAGTGAAGCCTATCAAAAGCAACCTTCTCTAAATAATTTATTAATTGATCCGTACTTTGCAGAAAAGTCGATGGACTATCAAAATGGATTAAGAAAAATAGTTTGTGAAGGCATCCAAGCAGGAAACGCGTTCCCTTGCTTGAGTGCTTCTCTCACATATTACGATAGTTATCGAACAGGTTCATCTAATGCTAATATGTTACAGGCACAACGTGATTATTTCGGTGCGCATACGTATGAACGAATTGATGCACAAGGTGTTTTCCATACAAATTGGTAAGTAAAAAGCTAAAATATACATCATTGCCTCAATGATTGTATATTTTAGCTTTTTTATTCTAGAAAAACATGTACTCGATTACGGCCTGCTTGTTTTGCCGCATACAGTGCTTTGTCCGCATTGTTTAAAAGCTGATACAGTGTCTCTTGTCCCTTTGTACCTTCTGCTACACCACAGCTAATAGTAGCACGAATTGCTCCCTCAGTAGTCATAAGTGGCTGGGATTCTACGCTATTACAGAGCAAATTAGCTAATGCTTGCCCCTCTAATAATGTAGAGTCCTTGAGTGCAAGAACAAATTCCTCACCGCCATACCGTGCAAACAGTTCTCCTTTTTTCAACACACTCTGACAAACCTTTACGACATGAACTAGTAATTGATCACCGATAGCATGCCCATACGTATCATTGACGTTTTTAAAATGATCGATGTCCATTAAAATGACAGTAAAAGCTGAGGATGATTCTCTTGCCTCGCTGTAAGCCTGATTACATTGTTGAAAAAAAGCTCGACGATTATAAATTTGTGTAAGTTCATCGTAAAAAGCGAGTTGCTCTAACTGTCTTTGTAGCTCCTTCAACTCTGTTATATCAGTGAAAATAAGTAATAACCCCTTACCATGATTAACATGTTGCAGCTCTGTAACACGCACTTGATAAGTATGATCAGAAAGCACAATCTCGATGTCTTGCGTATTCACCACTGCCTCCAATGTAAATGGCATCGGTTGTCCAGTTACTTCAATCCATGTTTCCCCAATATCCCTACCAATCATTGATCTGGTTAGCTGAGGAAATACCTTGCTACAGGCTTGATTAAACTCTATTAATCGAGCAGATTCATCTAACACAATAACCCCATCATTGATACTATGAAATATTGCATCCTTGGCAACAGGCATCACCCTAAATAACCGTGAGGAATTAATAGACCATAAATATAAAAATGAAGAAGCCCATAATACCATAGGGACAGGATCAACTCCTTGAGGTGTTAAGCCCAATAAATAGATGAATGCTGTTATCATAGGAATAAGTTGACCACACATTAAGGCAATTAATTGTTGCCGGTAGGCCTTAGTAGTCTCTTTCCAATGGATTAATACTAATAAAAAAGATACGAACATACAGCCAAAAGTAAAGATGCCATGAATGATATACCATATGCCAATTTCCTGATGAACATAAGGTGCCCCTAATATAGGATCTATTTCAAATACTCTATAATGAAAATGGTGTATATCATTTGTAGCAACCATGATTAAGCTAATAAATGGAATGGCAAGAAGAGCCATTATCTTTTTCCTTGTCAGATGAAAGCCTAGGTATTGCATGATAAACAATAATCCGAGAGGCGTTGAAAAAGCCATACCTACATATTGGATGGCCGTCCAAACCTTTATGGCACTTAATGTTGTAGCGATTAAACCAAAAGCAGAGGCAAAACAATATACCGCAATTAATGCGGTATAACTAATAAACAATTGAGCAATTTTTGTATAATTGTAGCGTTTTAGAAATACGTATAAACATAAATACAAATTTAGTACACCTGATGTGCAGCTAAGAGTAATGAAAGCAGTCAATTGCGAATTCATGTCTATGTACCTCTTTATATTTTTAATTTTAATGTAGCATACATATAAAATTTTGTGGATTTATTTATCGATTAATTTTTTAAGGAGTAACGAATATGATCAATAAGGATAACTCAGAAATCATTTTCTTTTCTGATCCAGTTGAAAATCTAACCCACCCCTTTTATAAGAAACAAATTGTATTCACAGGCGCCCTTTCTACCATGACACGATCCGAAGCCTCCAAACAAGTAAAAGCATATGGAGGGTATTTACAGGGAGCTGTTACACAACATACTGATTTCGTTGTGCTTGGTAATAAACGTAGGGGTATAAGCGCCAAGCAGCAGAAAGCTGAGCAGCTAATCCGTGAGGGGCAAGACATTCAAATATTAATAGAAGATGATTTTTTATGGCTTATTTCGATCCCAAAGAAAGATGATAAGTAAAAAGAGTATGTAAGGTTGTTCTTCTTACATACTCTTTTAATTTTTTACTTTATCGGAACAGCAATAGGCTTTAATGTATATGGCTCTTTTATCGGTTCTAATGCCCCTGTACTATCCTTAATTTTGTATACACCTACTACAGGGGTAATCATAATCGAGGTAGCTTGTTCATCAAATTTGTTTGCAACAATACGAGGGAAATTTTTACGCCCTTGAAAATCTGTACTATGACCAGTTCCTCTAAAATGAATGACATTATAATAATTCCCTAAGTCATCTGTCACAATATAGTCAATGAGAACTCCTCGCCAAGCTTCATTTTCTTTTTCCACCAAGACTTCTTCGGAAAGATAAAATGTTGTAGCGATAGGTGTTTTCGTTATTTTAAAAGCTTCAATTTTTATACCTTCCCCTTCTGTTTTCATACTATCCTTTTCCACCCTTATTGTTTCACTTTCAAGCTTCTCTAAAGTAAATTCAAATGCCCAGTCTCCTGCTACTGAATTATTTACATTATTTAAATCAACAATTTGATTTCCTTGAAAATTAATGTGAACTTCCTCAGGCTTAGAGCCTCTGATGAGTTCAAAAATATACAATACTGCATACTCATTGCTGTTTATCTTTTGAACCATATAATTTGTTGAATAGCCTCCATATCGATACCTATTTCCAAATTCCTTAGCAGTTAGTTCACGATTGTCACCATATAAAACTGGCCTTTCTCCTAAATCCTTTTCACTTTTAATAGTGTAAGCAATAGTAATATTTTCGCCATCATATATAGCATCTGTAACAGTGACTTCAACTTCATTACTTTCTTGGCTCACTCCGACACTTGTAGAATACTGATCATAATTGTTAAATACATACCTTTCATCATCAATAAACAATTCGAATATACTTCCGATAAACGGTAAATTTGCAGCAAATGTAGGAAACGTATAACCAAGTGTCATACTGGATGCAATAAAAAAAGTAGCTGCAACAATAAAATTTTTAATGAAATGCCTTTTCTTTTTGACCATCATGACATTTCTTTTCACTCTCTCTTTTTCAAGCGAGCTCACTTCCATCGGCTCTATATTTATATCAAGATTTAAATCATTAAATTGTTTATATAGCTTTTTCATGTCATACTTCCCCCCAAACGAATTTGCTGTAATCGTTTTTTCCCACGATATAATCGATTATCAATAGCGGCTTTTGTTAAACCACAATGAATAGCAATTTCTTCGTTTTTCATATTTAAAAAGTATTTCATCGTAAAAATATCACGGTCTAATTGCTCTAATTGCGTCATCATGATGAGCACTTCCTCCGTTGTTGTCTTGATTAAGTATTCCTCTTCAGCCGATATTGCGGCTTCACCTGTTTCATTTAGCTCATAAAAATATGGCGTTTTAGACAACCTTCTTTGTTTCGAAATGGCTTTAAACTTTGCTATCGTGCAAATCCATCTTCTAAAATCCTCTTTATCGCCTCTAAATTGTTTAGCATTTTCATAAGCCCCTAGAAATGTATCACTAATACATTCCTCTATTATTTGAGGATCATTATAGGATTTTAGAGCATTATAAATAATCGCTTTGATAATCCCCATATATTCATCAATGACATATTGAAGTGCTTCTTCTCGTTTTTTCTTAAGATGTTTTATAAAATTTTCATCTGTTACCCTCATGCAAACACCCTTTCTTCCACAAACATAAAGGATCCTTTATATAAAACATCGTTCAATCTTAAATTTCTTCTCATATTACTCAAAAATATTTATAATTTCAATTTTTTAACAAATATAAAAGGCTAAATCTCAATTGATTTAGCCTTTTTAATGTTTATAGTATAGATTTTAACCAATAGCATTGGGACGAAAACTATTTGTTTACCTTAGGTGCTGGATAATCAAAGCCCTTTGTATCCACCTCTACCTTTTTCATCTGCTGATCTTCTAGTGGTTTATTTGTAGCATCTCGCTCTGCTCCAACAATGGCATCAACTGTTTCCATACCTGCAATCACCTTGCCAAAAGCAGCATATTTTCCATCAAGATGTGATGCTTCCTTTACCATAATGAAAAATTGTGAGCCTGCTGAGTTTGGATCATCTGAACGAGCCATCGAAATAACACCACGTTCATGCTTCATATTATTTTCAAATCCATTTGAGGTAAACTCACCATCAATCGAATAATCAGGTCCTCCAGTACCATTCCCTTTAGGATCTCCACCCTGAATCATAAAATCAGGAATAACTCGATGGAAAATAAGACCATCATAGAATCCACCTTTTACTAAATCAATAAAGTTAGCTACTGTATTTGGTGCTACAGTAGGCTCCAATTCAATAACAATTTTTTCATCATTGCTCATCGTAATCGTCACAATTGGATTTTCCTTCACTTTTGACGCATAATCCGTTGTTTCTTGTGTTTCTTTAGCTGTTTTTCCCTCAGTTTTCTCACTATCCTTAGCTGTACCACAGCCTGTCAAAACAACAATAATGGCTAGCATAGATAGCATAAAAAACAAACCTTTATTACGTACGAACATATCCTTTTCAACTCCTCTTGTTAAGCATCCATTCATTATAAAACTATCCAAACTGTAGGACAAATCTTAATAACTTATAAAAAATGGGCATAGGTTCTTTAATCCTACGCCCATTTTATCTGAAGTCATGAGGAAACATAAATACATTAATGTATCATACTTCCTGATTATTCATTCAATTTCGGTTCATTGTTCTTTTTCATAAATTTAAAATCACTACTAGGATATTCACACATGGATCACTTATAAATTTCTGACACTTTAAAAATGTCCACACCCTTTTAATAATCCGTATATACTCTTTTAATCTTCATTTTGTTTAATGAAAAAGATGTTTCTTTCATTAAATGTACAATTGTCTATAATTCATCTATACCTTTAAAATTGACAAATATATATTAGTTAAGCAAAATTAACTTAACTAAAAAGATTTAAATAGATATATGAAGGATGATAAATCTGTGCATGATTATTTAATAATAATAGACAAAATCAATCAACAATTTGAGCAGTTTAAATTGTTAGTTTTACAAGAAACAAAAGAGATCGAAGAATTACAGAATTTCCACTTAACCCCCCAACAGGAAATTATTATGAGTTATATAATTCGAAATGAACCAGTTATTGCAAAAGATTTAGCAACTCATTTCGATATTTCAAAAAGTGCAGTTAGCCAAGTTATTTCAAAGCTTGAAGAAATGAATATGATTTATCGTCAAGAAAATTTAACAAACCGTAGAGAGACCTTTATTTATCTTGGAAATAGAGGAAAAGAGTTTCATCAGCTTATTAAAAAAATCGATGAAATTCTTGTGGAAAAATATTATTCCAAAGCAAGCTTAATAGAGTTAAAAAATATTCTTGATACATTAAATAAAATTGTCGGAAATAAAAATCAAATTGATTAAGGACTAATAAAATTATCTACCTATCTAAGCTTACCCATTTTTCAAAACAGTGTAGCAAAGACTGCCTTTGGTAGATTAGATTAAATTAACTTTAATTGTAGATTTAGAAAAAATGATTCAGAAATAAAGAATACCTTTGAAAATTTCATCCTAATTTATAATGTTCGAATAATGTATAAAGAAATATATTACAGTTTTCCTACACAACTATATTTATTTTAAACTATTAATCATTTTTAATATTAGCTTCGAAATAGTAAAACTGGTCTTCTATTATCTCTTTTCTAAGCAATGGATCAGGCGCTTCGCCCTTCACATATTGATCAAAAAAGGCCAAAATATACTTATTCATAACTTCATGAAAATGATCTATATCAATATTCCATGACAATAAAGGAGAGAGATAAGGGAAATCAGTAAAAGAATAATGATCTCCTGCTATAAAAGTGAGCATAAAAGTATCTCCCCTGATCCCCTCCTTATAGTGATAATCAGCAAGCTCTGTAATTTTATCATGGTACTTTTGAAATTCTTCTGTAGTTATATTCGTATATTGTATTTCTTCATCAGGTATGTAAAGATAATTTTCATCTAAAATAAACATAAAAGGCTGATTAAATCCTGAGCTGGCTACTGGCTCATGCAATGGGCCATCTATATTGATTCCTGCTGAAATTCTTCTATCATCCAACAATGCTTGAGCAGCTGTTGAACCTCCATATGAATGACCAAATATACCTATTTTGTTCATATCTAACTTTCCAGTAAATAAATCTACAGGATCCTTATCATTTATGATAGTTAATTGATCAATCACATAGCTCATGTCTGTCGATCGAGTTTTAACATCTTTCTCATCTGCAATATTAAAGGAATAAGAATATGCGTTTTTCTGATTCATTATTTCTCTTCCATCTGGAAACTTCGTATAAGCTGCATCATCTGTATGGTCAATGCTTACAACAATATATCCATGGCTCGCCATTTCCTCCATTTGAGAAAAATTTTGCATTCTTGTACTGCCATATCCATGAGAAAATAAAAGTACAGGGAATTTTTCGTGTTTATTGGTTACAGCTACATCTTTTATACTATTAGTTTGTCCATACTTTAAATATTCAAATAAAACGCGCGGTGTAGAAAAAATGAATTCCATTGTTCCTGACCATTCTTCGTATGGGAAGGGTTCATAATGTGTTTCCTTCACATCCTTTTCCACATCTGTCGGATACCATATCTGTATCATCAATTCCCGAACTTTTTGTGCTGAGCTCTGCCTGGATTCGTCTTTCAGATGTCTTGAATTCATGCCCACTTCAAAAGGTCCTGTAGGCTTAGGAAGTTGAAAAACAGGCATGACTGTTACTAACACAAAGCTACTAATCGAGTAAATGATAATAAATAAGATATATAAAAACTTTCTTACCTTTCTTTTATTTTTCACGTTCCCAACCATGGATTTTACTTTTTTTCTGTTCGTTTGTATGAGTACCTTCATTGTTAATACAGATAAAAGAATAAACAAAATATAACTTAATCCCATTTGCCATCGATAACCCTCAAACCCCAAATGAATAATTAAAACGATAAATGCACTGATGTTAGTTATTAATTTTATTTTTACATCAAATTTAATAAGAAAAGAAAATAACCATATAATATGCACTACAATTAATATCTCTTCAAACAGCCTCAATAATATCATCCCCTATCAATAAATCATTTAGTTTAGTTAACTTTACTTAACTTTAAATTACAATAATCTAATTGTCAATTTTTTCTGAAGTTTTTTATAAATATTGTTTAAATCCCATAAGGTCATATGATCAGAATATTCCAAATGCTATATAACAAAAAAATACTTACAGTACAAACCAAGATAATGGCTTGTATTGTAAGTATGTTTCTAAAAGAATTTTTTTACTTTTTACTAATTTTAATTTTGCATCTTTAAAATGTACTGAGATATCGGTTTTAATTACTGTACTATACAATTCATTAAAGTTTGAAAAATTAGGAGCAGCCTCAATTTAATTAGTTCACGTTTTATAATTAAGTATAGCGTCAATAAATTTCAATCCCTTTGTCTAAGACAGATTGATTTTGTACCTGATTCCCTAAAATATATAGCTTTTTTAAGTTAGGCAAATTCACTAAAGGTTCTACATTAGAAATGGCATTATTTTCTAAATGGAGCACCTCTATTTGTTGCCAATTTCCCAAGAAATTTAACGATTGTAGTGAACTATCTTGTAAAGTGAATGAACGTAAATTTGTAAAGCCAGCAAAGTAAGGCATGATCTTATCTACTTCTTGCACCCATTCCCCATTACCAATTTGAATGGAAACATCATTTAAAGTTAAATGCTCCAGCACGTTGTTCGTAAATGGCTTGCTATTCACCTGAAAATTACATTCATTACAGTTTAACATTTTTACATGCTGCAAATTGAATAAGTCATTGGTTTCATAAAAGAGGGTCTCATTTAAATTGATTGTTTGCAAATGAGGTAGGTCATTTAATGAACGAATACCTGTAAGAATTCCATACTCCATGACTGTAAGCTGTTCTAGCTGTGGGTATTTCAGTAGTTCTGCACCATTCAATTGCGAATCCGATCCACTTATAGAAACCGTCAAATCTCTTAAAGCGGGTGCTTCTAGCTGTGGTAAAAATGAACTCTTCAGCTCTGCTTTTTTCAAATGGGGCGCTACAATCGATGAAATATCACCATGATAGCCAGTTAACGATAACTCCGTCAATGACGTTAGACTGTTAACCATATCCAACAATTCCACTTGACCAGGAGAAGCTAAACGTAGCTTTGTTAAAGATGACATATTTCTAAGTCTATCTAAATTGATGATATTCATGTTTTCAAGATCTAAAGATTGTAGTTTAGGCATATTTTGTATAAAATCAAGCGTTTTTAAATTTCTTACTGAGGTAAGTTTTAATTCTTGTAATTGAGTCAATGAGTATAGTGGGCTAAAATCTGTAGCTTCACTAATATCTATTGCTAACGATTCTAGATTAGTTAGTGTAGACAGCCACTTTAAATCATTAATTGATTTTAAGGAAAGTGATTTCAGCGATAATTTATTTAGAATCTGAAAATCTGTCACCTCTTCAGCCACATAAGATAGTTCTAGAGATTGAAGATTGGGGAACTCTAATAATAAAGCAAGTTCATCATTACTTCTAATTTGGATAGAGAGCTCTTTAACATTAGACTTATCACTAAAATATCCTGCGATTTTACTAAATGATTCATTAAAACTACCTGTATAACTTTTTAAGTTTTCAAGATGTTGGAAGCTTACTTTTTCACTTTGTGATATTTCATAATCATTCATGAGCTTTAAAACCGTTAATCCAGTAAAGGCCTCAAAGTCCTTTTGTTCAATTTTTTGCGTATTTAATAATTTATCCATAATGATATAAGTAGAAATTTTAGCTTCCTTATTTGTAAAAGGATCTTCTAGACTATAATCAAAATGCCATTGATCGTCAGAATAGTAGGCAGCCAAATATCGAATACTTGCAATTTCTTCTTTTGCTGGCATCGTCCCACCTTTATCAAAAATATCTTTTAAAAAGAACAGTAGAACTTCACTTTCAGGCATTGTTCGAACGGATAGTTCTTCACGGTTTCCATCCTCTGTTTGATTACTACTTAAAAGAAAATACCCAAGGAATACACACATCATGACAATTGGTATCATAAAGAGCAGCTTTAAATTTGTTTTTGGACGGGATGATGTATGAGGAGAAGCTGTTCCATAATAATTATTAATCGTTTGATCAACATAATAAATTTTATTCTCTTTCAACATGATTTCCGTATCACAAAAAGGACATTTGAATGTTTGCTCTTCTTTATATTCAATTTTCCCATTACAATTTGGACAATTTAATTTAATAAATTCCACTGGCAGCCCCCCAGCACTATTTTTCCATTAAGCTTAGTTGTCTAAAAAATAAATGTCAATATTTACGAAGTATAGGCAAGCAATCTAAAACTAAATTTTAAGTGTCTAGCCAGCTGTTTGAATTCTTCATAACAGCAGAATTTAATAAATCTAACTAAATTTACAATAATCCTATACTTGGGTTATTAAAGTTTGCCCAGGCTATATCACTGTTAATGTACCTAACCATTCTATAGGCTACTGGCTTAAAACCGCACTTAGGCCAAAATGCCGATGCAGCAAGATTAGTTATTCTCCAATCTGTAATGATATTCTCATAGCCCGCCTCTTTCATCCTTCTACAGCCTTCATTCATCAACTTTTTTCCCACACCTCTTCCCATTTGTGAAGAGTAAGTACCTGCAATCGTTAGCTCTATTGCATGCTCAGGTGTCATCAAATCTGAATGTATAGGATAATATTTTTGAAATCCTAATTCCTGTCCATCCTTTACTGCAACGAAACATGTATCATCATTCTCCTCTACTATACTTTTATATGAGTCTTTTATGCTCATGACAACCTCAGGGAATACAGGCTCAAATGTAGGTGCGGAATTTTGATACGATTGAATGATCCTAGACATTTTCCCCATCATTTCACTATCCATTTTATTTGCAACCCTAATCTCTGCATTACATGTATTTTCAAATGGTTTATAATCCCCAATGTTCATGACCCCATGTACTTGTTGTATAGAAAAGCTTAATCGTTGGTAGGCATCATAGTAAACCTGATTTCCAAGAGGGATTATCGTGTAATGCATAAAGCAACCTTGCTCTAGCCATACCACTGAAATCTCTGCATATAATTTTCTAATAAGCTCAGCGGATTGATCCTTTCTGATTGCCAACCCTTCATATGGTACCCATACATGTCTGCCTCTTAGAGAGTCATTCTTGATGACTCCGATTAAATATCCTACTAGGTCATCTTTAATAAATGCTCCAATCCCCTTAATAGTATTATGAGCAAATAAGTTTTCAAGCATATTTGTTATATGTTCAGCATTAAGACAGCTATTGTTTAGAAATGGATATACTTCACCCTCAAGGTTCTGTCTATTTTCGAGTAATTCAGCCATTGTGGGTACATCATTCACATCGATTGTTTTATATTTATATTTTCCCACTTCAACTCTCCCCCTAAATTTCTACATTATATTACATATTATATTATTATAGATAATACAGGATTTTGTTGGATATTTTTAATTACTTTCTAATCTAAGAGAGCCTAAGTCTAATTACAATGATGTATTTCTATCCTTAAGCTAAGCCAATTAACTATGTAGAAATAAAATAAATATGATATCTTTTTGCAAGGTAGTATTTTGGAAAGAGAGGATTTTTAGCAATGAATCAAAAAAATTTCTGGCTTGATTTACCACGGCCATTCTTCATTTTAGCTCCAATGGAGGATGTGACAGATGTTGTATTTCGTCATGTCATTCAGGAAGCAGGGAGACCCGATGTATATTTTACGGAATTCACCAATACGACGAGCTATTGTCATCCAGATGGGTTAGATAATGTACGTAACCGCTTAGCTTTCACAGAAGATGAACAGCCTATTGTTGCACATATTTGGGGAGACAACCCTGAACATTTTCGTCAAATGAGTATTGGTATGAAGGAATTAGGCTTTAAGGGAATTGATATTAATATGGGTTGCCCAGTTGATAATGTAGCAGAAAGAGGTAAAGGAGCTGGATTAATTCTTTATCCTGACCTAGCCGCAGATATTATTCAAGCAGCCAAAGCAGGAGGCTTACCCGTTAGTGTCAAAACAAGACTTGGCTTTACGGATGTAGCAGAATGGCGTGAGTGGCTTACACATATTTTAAAACAGGATATCGCCAATCTTTCTATTCATCTCCGTACAAGGGAAGAGATGAGCAAGGTCGCTGCACATTGGGAATTAATTGGAGATATCAAAAAACTACGTGATGAAGTTGCTCCCCACACATTACTGACGATCAACGGTGATATTCCTGATCGTTTAACAGGTCTAAAACTAGTTGAGCAATACGGTATCGATGGTGTAATGATTGGGCGCGGGGTGTTTTCAAACCCATTTGCCTTTGAAAAGGAACCTAAAGAGCATAGTGCCAAAGAATACCTTAATTTACTATACTTACACCTTAACCTTCATGACCACTATTCCAAGGAATTCGAAACACGTTCATTTAAAGCATTACAACGTTTCTTTAAAATATATGTACGTGGCTTCAAAGGGGCTAGTCAATTGAGAGTTCAATTACTGGGTGCACATTCTACGGATGAAGTCCGTGAATTACTAGCTACGTATATTGCCCACGAACTAAAGGAGAAAAAATAAGAGGAGATTGGCTATCGCCACTCTCCTTTTTATTTACTTTTACTTGTAATCATTTATTGGGCCTTTATCCATTAGAACTTCTACCATATTAGAAGAGCCCATCTTCAGCTTAGGTCTACGTTCAGAATTTGGTTCACTATAAAGCTCTAATGGGCTGATAATCACACCATCTGGAGTATTATGAAGTATTCCAGGCACACAGGAATAAATTCTATCATTATTATTAGCATTTTTAGCAAAAATAGTAACGGAGGTTCCATTATGATTATCTATACTCATAGACACCTTATATCTGTAGAATGAGCCTGTGCCATTTGATTGGGCGGAATAAACCACAGGAACAACAGCTAAAACATTATTATTTAATCTCAATTTGATTACTTCAGTTTTTGTTGAACCAGCATCTCTCCCAACATCCCCCATGTGTTCGACTACCCCGTTGTGAAAACTCCTAAGTGGGGGTGTATTTTTCGCCCCAAACATAGCTACATCGATCTGCTGACCATCCTTTGTATAGACTAAAGCATATATATCGTAGTCAGTACCAGTTTGCCATGATACCGTAGCAGTAATTTCAGGCGTTTTATCAATGATAACTGGCTTTTGACCTTTGGTGAGACTGACATTCCCTTTTACCTTTTCAAGATTTATCTGTGATAACATGTTTTGTCTATTTGTACTTTCTGGAACATTTAATGATTGATCAGATTCTATCAGCATTTGTTTTTTTATAGTTGTTGATTCAGAAAGCTTGTTTTGTTCTTCAGGTTCAACCTCAACACCGTAATTTTTACATAACCCCTCTAACCCAGAATCAAATCCCCGCCAAATAGATCTCACCTTTGTCTGACTATTTCTTAGATATAATTCTAATACTACGATTCCATTTTCATTTGTAAAATTAACTGGTGCTAAATTGATAATATTGTTATCAGTACATATTTCTGCCTTTAAATTTTTCACATTTGAAAAACCTCGGCTATTATCTTCTGTAAGTGTTATAGCTATTTTAGTAATACCTTCAGGGATTTTACTCATGTCAAAATTCATTTTATGTATTTTTATATTCCCTACATTCTCAGATGGTATCAGGGTAGCTGCACCAGATAAGCTAGTTGGTTGATTATAAAATATAATGCCGCTATCTCCTTGTACCTTGTTTACATCCGTTAAAAGGAATGCAGTTAACGAAATATCGATCGAATTAGACATTTCGTAGCTAATAGTAACACTACCTTTTTGGGAACTTATAACTGTATTTGCTCCCATCTGAAGGAATTGAATCATGTGAATCCCCCTTATCCCCTTATTATGTATAGATATCAAATTGATAAAATTGTAAAGTTAATCTTCCAATTAAAAAATTCGAGTAATATTTACAAAATCCTTCTTTAGAGGAAAATAACCGGAAACAAACACTGATATTTACAGAAAACCAATCTAATTTCTCATAAATGCATTTTATGATATGATGTTTAAATTGTGTGTCTACTAAGTAGCACAGTTACATTCTTCAAAGAAAGAGGTATTTATGCATCATACACACTTATCCAAGCGACATTGGTTACTTATCTTAACACTTGCATTATTAACATTTGTTCTTGGGACAAGCGAATTTGTTATTGTCGGGATCTTAACTGATATTTCTTCAAGCCTTCATATGACAAATGCAAAAGCAGGCACACTCGTTTCTGCGTTCGCTATCACATTTGCCATCGCTACACCACTCGTGATGTCAGCAACAAGCCATTTTCCAAAGCGTAAATGGATGTTGTTTTTGATAGGTTCCTTCATTGCCTTAAATGCTCTGTGTGTAATTTCAACGAGCTATATTATGCTCCTTATACTTCGGGTTATGACCGCGATTGTAACAGGTGTATTGATCTCTCTAGCCATGATTGTTGCAAGCGAAACCATGCCAATTAATAAACGCGGCCTTGCTATATCATTTGTTTTCGGTGGTTTTACACTGGCCAATGTAGTTGGAGTACCCATTGGAATTGTAATCGCTGAATGGTACGGCTGGAATGCCACTTTTATGTTAACCACTCTTCTCGGAGGGTTGGCGTTTGCGGCATCTTTTTTTGTCTTACCTACTCGACTCAGCCAAGTACGAAGCTCAATACGGGATCAATTTTCTTTAATGATTCAGCCTCGAATTTTAATTGCCTTTTTCATTCCTGCTCTCGGGTTTGGTGCAACCTATGCAGTCTTTACGTACCTTGTTCCTATTTTAAAGGGAATGGGTGCACCAAATAATTCTATAAGTTTAATCTTATTCGGCTACGGCTTTCTTTCGATTTTCAGCAACATTCTTGCCGGTAAAATTGCCACTCACAATGCCATCGGCCGACTTCGGTTTGTCTTTCTCGCACAAGCTATTGTATTGACAAGCTTATTTTGGACAACAAACCATTTTATTTTAGGATTAGCGAATATCGGACTAATGTCACTAATGGCCATCCTCTTAACAACATCTACTCAACTTTATTTAATAGATTTGGCCGAAATTTATAAACCAGATGCTAAAGGACTCGCTGCTTCTCTTATGCCCGTGGCAAGTAACGTAGGCATCGCTTTTGGGTCTGCATTAGGCGGCATTGTATATCATCAAGGAAATTTGATGAATGTCACATGGGTCGGTGGTATAGTTGCCGTCAGTGCAAGTCTACTAACTTTCTTTAGTTATCATTTAGACCTTAAACAAAAGAAAACAGCATAAAAAATGCAAGAGGTACCTTAGAAAGAATATAAATCAAACAGACCCATTCGAATAAAGCGAATGGGCCTGTTTTTAAAAAGCTTACTTGTGATCCGTATCTTCATAATAAGGAATAATTATTCTGGAATAATATATTTTTCTTTCATTGGCCCAACTTTATTTAAAATAATTGCGCCAATCATTTGTATAATCGTCTTCACAATAATTTGCCCCAAAATGGCGGCAGGTACCGCTTCCCATGGCAATATATTGGCACCAAGTGGACTTAAGCCGATTACTACGAAAATTGCAGAATCTAGAAATCCTCCAACAATACCACTGTAGAACACACGCCAAGCCATTGGTAATTTTAATCGAGTATAAATTTCAGTATCGGCCGTTTCTGCGACAACAAATGATAGTGCTGAGGCTACCACAATTAAAAGTGTATCACCTAGTAGGAATGACACCACAGCTGATAAAATTAAAGCTGTAATAATAAATAAATACGTCTTTTTTCTACCATATTTATTTTGTACTAGATCCCGAAAAATAAAGGTGGCCCCAATTAAAAGCGTTCCCATTGGAACAATAAACATACCAAAATGGAATGGTGCAAATGCTGCCGTTACCACATTAGCAATAACAATAGATAATAAATAAAATAATATTCTCAAACTATTACTCCTCAAGTAAATTTAATTTTTGTAATGGCACACTATACACCTCTTTTATTTCCCCACACAAGGGCATGTAACTGTGGCAGTACTTTAACATCTCTTAAATCCTCATCCTTCATTACTCTATCAATCAGTGCACGATATTTATCCAATAAATCCATCATTAATTGTGAATTATCAGTTGCCGTGAGATCATCATTACCGACTTGAAGATAAAAAGGAATCATTGGATATCGATGGTGAATTTGTTTAGCATAATCGTAATCCTCTTGATTAAAAACGACTATTTTGAGGGATACATGGTGATTGCTGTTCCGATCTTTAAGTTTTTCGAAGATATAAGAGAGCACCGAGTAGTCTGTGGTCATTCCAGAACTAGGTGGCTTTGGAGATATTGTCAGTTCATCAATCTCATACATCCATTTTTGCCACCTACTCCCCTGTGTTTCTACCCCGATTTTTATGTCATTTTCTTTTAAAATGGCAATAAGCTCTGCTAGATTCGGATTGAGTGCAGGATTGCCGCCTGAAATTGTGACAAATGAAAAACCATTGCCCCCTAAACGTTTCAACTCAGACCAAATCTCTTCCGCTGTCATTTGGACAATAAGGTGCTTTCCACTGCCATCCCACGTAAACGATGAATCACACCAAGAACAGGAATAATCGCAGCCCGCAGTTCTTACAAACATTGTCTTCTGGCCAACGACCATACCCTCTCCTTGAATCGTTGGCCCAAAAATCTCGATAACAGGTACTTTACTCAACTTCCATCCACTCCCTTCTAGCTTCTGCATAGCTTGTTGGAGTCTCGTAAAGCCTGATAAACTCTACACGTACACCGTTATATCCTTCATCAAGCAAGGCCTCAGTCAACTTTTCGTAAATCCAAACAACAATATTCTCTGCCGTCGTATTCATGAGTGGAAGCGTTTCATTTAAATAACGGTGATCCAAATGAATCTCTATTTTATGTTTCCATATTTCTTTTATATCGCCGAAATCAATCATCAAACCACGTTCATCTGTGTAGCCACTCAGTCCTAATATAGCTCGATAGGTATGCCCATGTAGATTTTTACATTTCCCTTCATAATGATGTAGATGATGGGCAGCATCGAAGGTAAATTCTTTGCTTATGAGAACACGCTTTGCATGATATTTCAATTGATTTCTTTGAATATCCACATCAATTCTCTGGAGTCTCTCAACGATTTTAAAATCTGACATGCCTTAAGACTCCTTCCTATAACTTAAATACTCATCAAGCCCTTTATTTCGCAATTTACATGCTGGGCATTCACCACATCCATCTGCTATGACACCGTTATAGCAAGTCAACGTTCTTTGTCGTACAAACTCAAGTGCCCCAAGCTGATCAGCTAATTCCCATGTTTGTGCCTTATTCAGCCACATCAAGGGTGTATCAATCACAAAGGAATCATCCATCGATAAATTTAACGTTACATTTAAGGATTTAATAAAGACATCTCGGCAATCCGGATATCCACTAAAATCAGTTTCACAAACACCTGTTACAATATGCTTTGCCCCTACTTGGCTCGCTAAAACGCCCGCAAATGAAAGAAAAAGGAGATTGCGGCCAGGCACAAAAGTCGATGGGAGCTCACCATTTTCTCCGTCCTTCACCTTTATGTCTTGTCGTGTCAATGCATTCGGAGCAAGTTGATTCAGGAGAGACATATCAAGTATGTGATGCTTGATACCAAGCTCCTCTGTTATCACCTTCGCACAGTCAATTTCAAGACGATGCCTTTGACCATAATCGAAAGTTACTGCCTCAATCTCTTCAAAGCGTTCTTTTGCCCAGAACAAACAAGTTGTGCTGTCCTGACCTCCACTAAATACTACAATTGCTTTTTCCTTTTTCATCTATAAAGACTCCCTTATATCGAAAAAACAGCACTCTAAGAAAAAGTGCTGCTTTCTTCTTAGTTTTTTTAAGAGGGTAGCTAAAAACCTCTGTCTTGCTTCATTTATCGATTATCAATTTTTTCTGGGTTAAGATCGTGGTTCATTAAACGATAATTGGCGATTTCTTCGTATTTAGTTCCTGGCTTCCCATAGTTACACCATGGATCAATCGAGATACCCCCACGTGGAGTAAATTTCCCCCAAACCTCTATATATCTTGGATCAAGTAATGCAATTAAATCATTCATAATGATATTCACGCAATCTTCATGGAAATCGCCGTGATTTCTAAAACTGAATAAATACAACTTTAGAGATTTACTTTCAACAATTTTTTTATCTGGGATATATGAAATGTACATCGTTGCAAAATCCGGCTGACTTGTAAGCGGACATAAACTGGTAAACTCTGGGCAATTAAACTTAACAAAATAATCTCGATTAGCATGAAGATTATCCACTGCCTCTAATACCTCAGGTGCATAATCATAGGAATACTTTGTACCTTGATTACCTAATAGGGTCAAATCCTTTAATCCTTCTTCATGACTTCTGCCAGACATAAAAAAACCTCCTTGTAAAATGTTTCCCAACACTTTTCAAGAGAGGCATCACCAATCATTCTATTTAAAACATAAGTAAACAGATAAAAAAAGCCACGTCCGATATGGACATGGCATATTGTCATGTTTCCATAGTTTTTTATAGAGGGTATCAGCTATGAACCTCTCCCGTTCTAGTCCGGGCATTCTTTTCTTCAATATCGTACAAAAAATAATACAGGACGTCAAATGGATTTTTTATAAAACTCTTAAATGATAAAAAGTATGAATCACTGTAAGTCAATACTCATTTGAAAGTTCTACTTTTTTATTAAATTACTAGGAAAATAGAATTAATCCATTTTTAACAAAGTAATACTAATTATCAATATTTTGAGATTTTTCAATATTCCGATATTCGAATTATCTCACCTGTGATAAATTGGAAATATCACACTAAACTGAAAAGTGTGATAATTAAGAGCGGAGGGAGAAATGAGATTTGAAAAAGTTTAAGTTTACGAAGTTTTTAAGTAGTATGATAGCTTTCGTTATGGTGCTTTTTCTATTGGTTCCATTATCGAGTGCTAATGCTGAAGATTCGAAGCCATTCAAGCAGGATAGCCAAAGTGAAAGTATACTTCAATTAAAGGCGGCTATCGCTGAACAGCTAAGCTTGTCTAAAGATGGTCCAACTCTTCACGAAAGCTTACAAAATGTATCAGGCAATCAAGAAGTTGCAGTCATCGTACATTTATCTGAAAAGCCTGTGGCACTAGAGCAAGGAATGAGCCAATTGAAAGGCCAAAAGTTCTCTAATGCGCGAGCAAATGAAGTTCGATCAAATGTAAAATCTCAACAAGCACAAGTTAAGAAAGAATTAGCTACTAAAAATGTTCAAATGACTCAAGGCTACACATTTGATACTGTTTTAAACGGTTTTGCAGCAACTGTGAAAGCAAATGATCTCCCAAAGCTGCTTTCAATAGAAGGAATAACATTAATTGAACCTGATGCAATTGTTTACGCATCTGAAGATAATACAATGAAATCATCAGAACTGATTAAGGAAGATCAACTAGAGGCTCAAATGAATACAAGTATTTCTTTCCTCGGCATCGAACAGCTTTGGAATGAAGGAATTGAAGGACAAGGTATAAAGGTAGCAGTATTAGATACTGGTATTGACGCAGATCACCCTGAGTTCGCTGGAATTTACAAGGGTGGGAAAAACTTCATTCCAAATTCATCAACTTACACAAAGCCTCGGGCAGATGACGATGCATCGGAAACCTTGCCTTCTGAGCGTCCTGCTGGAACACCTGAATTTAATGAAAAGGGAAGCTCGTTCTATACTTCTCACGGTACCCATGTTGCTGGAACCATTGCAGCAATTGGAGCTAACAATTTCGGCATTAAAGGAATTGCTCCAAAAGTAGACCTTTATGCTTACCGTGTTCTTGGTGCATATGGAAGTGGGGCTACATCTGGTATTGTTAAAGCAATTGAAACGGCTGTAACAGAAAAAATGGACATAATCAACCTTTCTCTTGGTGGGGGGGCTAACTCTGAAACGGACGCTGGTTCATTTGCTATTAATAATGCAATGATGGCTGGAACAATCGGAGTAATTGCAACAGGGAACTCCGGCCCAAATCGAGGAACAATGGGCACGCCTGCAACCGCTCGTTTAGGAATTGCTGTGGGTAACACAACAAATCCAGAAACAATGTATAACGGTGAAGTGAATGTTACAGTTGGTGACTACAACTTAACAAAACAGCTCCCATTAATGGGAACAACTTTTGGAAGGGATTTAGCAACACAGCTTCAAGGAGAATTTGACCTAGTTGCTATTCCTGGAAACGGAGAAGTAAAAGACTATGAGGGAATTGATGTAGAAGGTAAAGTGGCATTAATCTCTCGTGGCAGTATCGCATTTGTTGATAAAATTGCGAATGCAAAGGCAAATGGAGCAGTCGCCACAATTATTCATAACTTTGCTGGTGGAACAAATGCACCTAATATTTCAGGTACATTCCTAGGTGATTCCTTTGCTTTTCTACCAACATTTGATATGTCCCAAACGGATGGCAATGCAATTCGTGCTGCATTAGCCGGTGGAACTGGAAAAGTTAGCTTTAGTCAATTTACTTCCACAAAGACACTGGGAGATGAAGTAAACGATTCAAGCTCCCGTGGCCCATCTACGCCAAACTTTGATATTAAACCAGATGTAAGTGCACCTGGAACAAACATTATGTCAACGATTCCAATGTATAAAAAGGACTTCCCTAATGCAGATTATGCAGAGGCATATGATCGTAAAACAGGAACCTCTATGGCAACACCGCATATTACAGGTATTGTTGCATTACTTAAACAAGCAAATCCTGATTGGAATGCGTTCGACATAAAAGTGGCGCTTTCTAATACAGCAAAGGTTTTAGATAAAACAAAATACGATGTGTTCTCTCAAGGTGCAGGTCGTGTAAATGCTTATGCTGCAGCACATCCAGAAATTCTTGCCTATGCATTGGATAGTGCAATTTTAGATGGAACAGGAGCTGTTTCAGAAAACTTAAAAGGGACAGTTACTTTTGGTCCACAATCACTTAAAGACCAGGATATTTCCGTAACGAAACAAGTTTTAGTAAAAGATATAAAGGGGAACGGCGGTAATTATAATGTATCAATTGATGTGACAAAATCATTTGGTGATGCAACTGTTACAGTCGACCAGCCAACATTTAATCTAGTTGGTGAGCAAGTGTTAAATCTTACATTAACGGCTTCACAAGCTAAAGCTCCAAACGGCTCGGAAATACTGGGGTATATTCACATCAGCGGTGGTGCTACAGAAATTTCATTGCCATTCGCAGCTGACTTTGGAAGTGAGGCAGTAACTGAAATTAAAGATTTAAAGATTACAGAAACAGACCTATCCTTTAATGGAGATGGCGTGAAAGATTCAGCTGTTCTTTCATTTACATTAACTGGCGATGTAACAACTAACTATATCGAGCTATGGGATATTATGAATCCTCAAGGTGGAGAATATGGTGATGGCTACATCGGTTATCTACATGCAGGTACTGCGCTAGGAAAAGGCTCTTATACGCTAAATATCGCTGGGCAATACAAACCATGGGGAACAGAACCTGCCACAACAATTCCCGATGGTCTCTATACTATTGACTTTACTGGTCTTGCGGCATCAGGGGTAGTTTCCGATTATGTTGGACCAATTATCGTGAAAACGACTAAACCAGAAATTACTGGTTCAGTAGCTGAAGGTGTCGCTACAGGAAAGGTAACAGATAAGTATATCGACTACAATGAAGAGTTATATTTATATGGTTTAAACTACAATTTAAATGATAAATTAAAAGCTTCCTATATTGCGACTGTGAATGGCGAAATACAAGCGCCTGTTCCTTTTGAATTAAATCAAGACGGTAGCTTCACATTCCCAGTAACAACAGAAACTAATGCTGTATCAGTAAAAATTGAAGACGCTGCTGGGAATGTTGGTGAAGCACTAATATTTGAAAAAGATGTAGTTGAACCAAAAGTAACACTTTCTGTCAATCCAACTGAGCTAGACCTAACAGCTGGGGAATCTGCACAACTTACGGTAACAGAGACATCTACTCCTCCAGAAGGTGAAGCAACAGAGGAAGATGTAACTTCAAAAGCAACTTATGTTGTGGGAGATGAAAATGTTGCAACAATAGCAAATGGATTAGTAACTGCTGTAGGTGAGGGCACGACTACGATTACTATTTCATATGGTGATCATGAAGTTACGGTAAATGTTACAGTAAAAGCACCTGTTGTAGAAACACCAATCGTAACACTAGAAATTGACCAAGCTCAGGTTGAAACTAGAATAGGTAAAGAGGTTATGGTTAAGATTACTCAAGTAACTACTTTTGAGGGTAGAACAACAGAAAAAGATGTTACTACGCTTGCAACCTACGAAGTAGCAAATGATAAAATAGCTACTGTAAAAGCAGGGGCTGTAAAAGGTAAAGGTCAAGGTACTACGACAATTACAGCAACGTATGGTGACCACACATTAACATTTGATGTATTAGTTGAAAAGCCGGGCAATGGTAACGGCAATGGCAATGGCAATGGCAATGGCAATGGCAATGGCAATGGCAACGGCAATGGTAATGGCAATGGCAATGGCAATGGCAATGGCAATGGCAACGGCAATGGTAATGGCAATGGCAATGGCAATGGCAACGGCAATGGTAATGGCAATGGCAATGGCAATGGCAACGGCAATGGTAATGGCAATGGCAATGGCAACGGTAATAATGAAGTTACCGAAGTTGAGTTATAATTAAATAAGTACCGTTCCAGCAAAAAGAGAAATTGCGCTTTGCAATTTCTCCTTTTGCTATTTAAATTTCACTTACTCATGATAAGGTTGGCTGTAACGAGTCTATGTACAGTTTTTCTGTACAAGCTTTATCTAGTAATCGAATATTTAATGCAAAACCATAAGAGATCCTAACATTACCGTTCAGAACCTTTTAGTTTTATTTAAGCATTGTTGCAGTTAAAAATTCTCGTGTTCTCTCCTCTTTTGGATGATTGAAAAATTGTTCAGGTGTGCCGCGTTCAATAATTCTCCCATCATGCATATAGACAATCCAATCAGCTACCTCTTTTGCGAATCCCATTTCATGGGTTACAACAACCATAGTCATTCCTTCTTCAGCCAAATCTTTCATGGTTGTTAAAACCTCTCCCACAAGCTCAGGATCGAGTGCCGATGTTGGCTCATCGAAAAGCATAATGTCTGGTTCCATCGCAAGTGCTCTAGCAATCGCCACCCGTTGCTTTTGCCCCCCTGATAGTTTACTAGGATAGACATCCGACTTATCCTCCAAACCTACTTTTTTCAGTAATTGTTTTGCTTTGATGATAGCTTTTTCTTTGTCTACACCCTTTACCATAACAGGTGCTTCAATAATATTTTCTAAAACCGTTTTATGTGGGAATAAGTTGAAATTTTGAAACACCATCCCAACCTTTTCTCTAATCTTGTTAAGATCATCTGTCCGTGGATTGACTTCATTTCCCTCAATTATAATATTGCCATTATCTTTTCTTTCTAAAAAGTTCAAGCAGCGAAGGAGGGTGCTTTTCCCTGACCCACTCGATCCTATTAGACAAACAACATCGCTCTCGTAGACTGTCATGTCGATATTTTTCAATACATGTAAGTCTCCAAACGATTTATTCAATTGACTTATTTTAATCATTTCCTTAGTGTCCAATTTTTTCAGCTCCTATCTGTCGCTTACTGCTAATTTTAATTCAGTTCGGTTCACTACAAATGTCATCAACGCTACCAGCAATAAATAGTAGACTGCTACAATGAGTAAGTAGGTCATTTCATCGAAATTATTCGACCCAAGTGTTGTCGCCACATTAAACAGCTCATTCATGGAGATAAATGCGGCTAACGAAGAATCTTTTAAACTGATGATAAATTGATTGCCTAAAGGCGGCAATGCTCTACGGAATGCCTGTGGGAGAATAATCCTTCTTAATGTCAGTGTCTTTGTCATTCCCAAAGAGCGTCCTGCTTCAAATTGGCCATTATCGACTGACTGAATTGCTCCACGAAGGATTTCAGAAATATAAGCTCCATTATGTAGCGCTAGAGCAAGGGAAGCAGCCCAAAAATCAGGAAGAAGGAAAATCCCGCTAATTCCGAAGTAGAGGATAAATATTTGAACAATCAGTGGTGTTCCTCGAACCAAATAGACATATATATCTGAAATAAGTTCTAAAATTTTTATATTAGAAATTTTTAATAAGGCAAAGACTAGTCCGATGATGATTCCCAGTAAGATAGAAACCACCGTCAGCTCTAATGTTAAAAGCATAGCTTTAAAGAATACACCTTTTGTTTCCATTAGTATTTGAAAAAAATGCGAAAAACTTGGCAAAGTACTACTTCCTTTCTTTTATAGCATTGGTTTATTCTGATTTTTTGGTAATGTCCTCACCAAAATATTTGATGCTAATTTGAGTCAATGTTCCATTTTCCCGAAGTTGTTCCAAAGATTCATTAACTCGCTTCAATAGCTTTGGATTATCCTGAGGCAAAACAATCGCTTGTTCACTGCGATTAATTAATTGTTGTCCTTTAATCTTAAAACCTTCCTTTTCAGCAGTTTTTCCTGTAACAAAATCTGTAATTACTGCATCATGACGCCCACTACTCAACGCCTTTAATGCCGTAATATCGCTGTCATATGTTTTGATGTTGTCTGTATACTTGGAAGCTGTATCGGCATATGTTGATCCTTTTGCAACAGCTACTTCCTTTCCCTCTAAATCTTCGACAGTCCTAATTTTACTATCTGGTCTGGTGAAAATTTTCGGTCCTGAATAATAATAGGGGGTAGAGAAAGAAACATGTTTACTCCGCTGCGGGTTAATCGTGTGACTTGCAACGGCTGCATCCGCTCTTCCCGTTTTCACCCCTTCAACAATCCCTTTGAACTTGATTCGTTTCTGAACCGGCTCAAGGCCCATTTCCTTTGCAATCGCTTCACCAACCTCAATATCAAAGCCCGACATTGTAAGATCGTCATTTATATAACTAAATGGCTTAAATTCACCAGAAGTAGCAAAAACAAATTGATTTTTATTGATCAGTTCAGATCCATCTTCAAGCTTCTGCTTCTCTCCACAACCAGACAACATGCAGGCTACGATTGTACTTAAGACCAATAAAAACTTTTTACTCAACAACATGTTGGCTATAACTCCTTTCTCTTTCGATTATTCCTACAATCCTTTCTTGCTATATAACTTGCTTATGATAGTTAATACCCAATCCACTCCCAATAAAACAAAAAAGTATCAGGCACTTTTAATAGTGCCTGATACTTTTTCTACAAATTTCGCATTATATAATTATCTTTCAAGTCTTCTCTTTCCTCTAAAAATGTAGCTTTTTAGATGTATAGAACTAAGAAAACCGCACTTACTTATGATACGGTTCACCCTTCATAATCCTAAAACTACGGTAAATCTGCTCGACTAGTACAAGCTTCATGAGCTGGTGAGGAAGTGTCATTTTGCCAAAGGATTGCTGTTCGTCGGCTCGTTTTAGGACATCTTCATGTAGACCGAGGGAGCCGCCGATGACGAAGGCGATTTTGCTTTTGCCGTAGGTCATGAGGGATTCCATATCGGCAGCCATTTGTTCGGAGGTTTTCATTTTGCCATTGATGGCTAGGGCGATTACGTAAGCATCTGGGCTAATTTTCGCCAGGATGCGTTCGCCCTCTTTTTTCTTGACGATATCCATTTCAGCTTCACTTAGCTGTTCAGGTGCCTTTTCATCTGGCACTTCAACCAAATCCATTTTTGCATAGCCGCCAAGACGTTTTACGTACTCATCGATCCCCATTTTTAAGTACTTTTCTTTTAGTTTGCCGACTGATACAATCGTTATATTCACACGTTATCCACCTTTACAATTCATTTACAAACAAATTATCCACAAAAGTTATCAACATATCCACAAGCACTCTCTATATATTGTGTAAAGTTATTTACTTGATACAATATATTCTGCTGCCTGTTCACAGTAGCTACACTTTGTGGATAACTTTTTATCCTCTTCGATTTTATCCATAATTGGGAACACTTTTTGCTCTGCTACAAACATGTCTAAAGCGTGATCTATATGGCTTTCACAGCTGTACTTTTCCATTTTTTGATGTCTCCTTATTTTCCGAAATTTCCACAAACTTATTCACAAATCAGTCTATGTTATCCACAATCTATTGTAACAAAGTAATAGCATGTATGGAAGAAGTGCCTTTTACTCCCGATTTACTGTGCGGAATTAGTATTCGCAATTTTCTAGTTATCCACAATATTTCATAAAAGTATTTTCTCCATCCTCATAAAAAAAGCGATGGAGATTGATTAGATCTCCATCGCTTTTCATATTCTTTACAATGTATTACCGTTTGTTAATGTTAGTGATAGCTCGACTAATTTACCTTGACGGTACACTTTTAATGTTAGCTTATCACCAATTTTTTTGTCATTATATAAATGTTTGCGTAAATCAATAGTTGTTTCAATTTTTTGACCATCCATCTCTACAATAACATCGTATTGTTGAACCCCTGCTTTTGAGGCTGGTGAGTTATTCATGACATCTGTTACAACAACGCCTGTTGTCACCTCTGCAGGTAATTTTAATGTTTGTTGTTGATAGAATGATGGCACATCTGTTAAATCTGCAAGTGAAACTCCCATTGTTGGACGTTTCATTTCTCCATTTTTCTCTAGTTCCTCGATAATTGGAATAGCTGAATTAATTGGAATAGAGAACCCTAAACCTTCAACTGAGGATTCAGCAATTTTCATGGAGTTAATTCCTACTAATTCTCCAGCTAAGTTCACAAGTGCTCCACCACTATTCCCTGGGTTAATCGCAGCATCTGTTTGCAATACTTCTTGTTGCCAATCTTCTGTGCCATCACCATTTAAGTCTACTGGTACAGAACGGTCTTTACCTGAAACAACACCAGTTGTCACAGAACCATAGAAGTCTAAACCAAGTGGGTTACCAATGGCAATCACTGTTTCACCTTGTTTTAATACATCCGAATTCCCGAATGTCGCAACTGTTTTAACATTTTTAGAGTTAATAGAAATAACTGCAAGGTCCGTCCAAACATCGTGACCCACTAATTGTGCAGGTTCTTTTGTTCCGTCTGGCATTGTGACCTCTAACTGCTTTGCCCCTTCAATAACATGGTTATTTGTGATGATAAAGGCTTTGTCACCTTCAATTTTATAAACGACACCTGAACCGCTTCCTGCCTCTTTTGTTGTCGTTGATGGTGGGCTCCAAAAACCTCCGCTTGTGACTTCTTGAATATTTGTGATACCAACAACTGCTTGTGAGGCTTTATCAACTGCAGTTGTCACATCTGTCGTTACTTCTGTAGCTACCTGATTAATTGTTGTGTTATTTTTTCCTGTATTACTTGTTGTTGTTCCAGGCATTTGATTGACAAGTCCCGGTAGCATAAGCCACACAAGTAAGGCACCTATAATGACACCGACCAGACCACTAAAGAAATAGCCGCCTTTACCTCCTCCACCTTTCTTTTTCATGCGCTTAGTCTGCATTTCTTGCTCCTCGCGCTCTAGTCTTTCTTGAAGAGGTGATTTCGGTACTTCATCATTTTTAAGGAAATCACTGTTTTTATCATCATCTTGGAAATAGCTCATGTTCGTCATCCTTTCCTTTGAGTGCTATCTAATTAGTTGTTACCCTAATCTTACGATTCAAACATTAAAATCAGATGAAAACCAAATAAAATAGGCATAAAAAAAAGCTGCTCAATGCATTTTTTTATGCGTTGAACAGCTTCAAATTTTATCTAAATAGCCTATGATTAAACCGTCACCAATTTTGTTGGTTCTTCTGCATCCGTATCAAATAGATGAACATGCTCACCAACAAGGATGCCACAAGATTGTAAGGTTTGTGCGACACTCATACGTGCTAGCTCTTTCATATTATTATCTTTACTTAAATGTGAAAGATAAATATTGGTCGTCTTATCAAATACAACCTCACTCATTGCAATTGCTGCATCCTCATTAGACACATGTCCTACATCACTTAAAATACGACGTTTAATAGACCAAGGATAGCGTCCCATTTGCAGCATATTGACATCATGATTACTTTCAAAGACAAAAGAATCCGCGCCTCGAATAATTCCTTTCATACGATCACTGACATAGCCTGTATCTGTAATAATAACAAGCTTGCGATCATTTTCATGAAAAGTATAGAACATTGGATCTGCTGCATCGTGTGAAACAGCAAAGGATTCAACAGCTAAAGAACCAAAATGCTTCACTGTATCCATTTCAAATTCAAAACGTTGCTCTACAGGAATGTCCCCAATAAGCCCATCCATTGCCTGCCACGTTTTGGCGTTTGCGTAAATTGGTACATTATATTTCCGTGCCAGTACACCAATTCCTTTAATATGATCACTATGCTCAT
Organism: Lysinibacillus sp. JK80; assembly: GCF_027557635.1. NCBI lineage: Bacteria > Bacillati > Bacillota > Bacilli > Caryophanales > Bacillaceae > Lysinibacillus > Lysinibacillus sp. JK80. Next base: position 4,599,806 of record NZ_CP058997.1, read on the forward strand.
GTGTAACAAAGATACCACTGAGCTGCTTCATATTACGGTCAATTTTTGTAAATAACTGCTCCATCTTTTTCCCACTAAGACCCGCATCAACGATAAAAGCATGATCGTCATTCTCTACATAAATCGAATTCCCTGTACTGCCACTTGCTAAAACACTAAATCGCATTATTCAACTCCCCAGTCTTCTTCTTCGCTCTCTTGCTTGTCCTCCTGGATTTCGATGACTTTACCTTCTACTGCATTCACAAAGTACTCCTCTTTTGTCCCATCAGATAATTTCACTTGAACTTCCCATGTTGGCACCAATACCTGAGTACGTGTCAATTTAACAAGCGTTGAGTAACCTAGTTTCATTTGTGTAATGCGAGAATCTGGCTTGAGCGGTCCCTTTGCATACAAAGTTTGAATAATTTGAAGTGGAGGAATAACTGTTTCCTGCTGTTCCATTTCTTCAATATTATCAATCATTGTTTGTTCATACATTGTTACTTCGTTATTAGCATTCCATTTTATTTTTAATGAACCACTATAATAGAACATTCGATTGTTTGTCTTTTGGAAAAAAATTGCGACTCGTTCTTCGCGGTCTATTTTCCATAAAGCATAAGATGCACCTTCAATGATGTTTGCTAAGACAAAATCTGTAAAGCTTGCGTCATCACTTACATTACGTAATTTAACAGGCCTCATAAAAATAACACGAGCCTTTGTATTATTATCATCCTTAAATTTAACTTGCTGGTTACTATTATTAAATTCGGCTGGTGTGAATTTATGCACTTGAGCTGTCATATACGAAGCAGATTCAATATTATTTGGTAATGTGCCGTACGTAATATTATCATCCTTTAAACGAGCTTCTATTGTTCTTTCACCTGGTACCTCAATATCTTTTGCTTCATTATAGCGATTGACATAAAGTGAATACAAGAAGATGTTCAGTATTAAAAAAACGAATATAAAAATAGATTTTGTTCTATTCCAATCCATTTTTAACACCTCCTAATACTTCAGGAGTCAGTTTAGTCCATGTACCATTACGAATAACAAACCAACAAGGTTCAAATATAAATATATTCTGTTCTTGATTTTGTGTTAAATAATAGCCTAAGACGATTTCATCGATATCAGGCAGAGGAATACTGTTAGCGCTTTTTAATCTCTCTGCGATCTCCGCACCTGATGCTAATTCTTTGATTTCTTTCTCCAATGATATATCCATATCCAATGAGAAGTATGGACGCTTATAATGGAAAATTCGACTATCTCCCCAAATCGTTGTCATTCGTGTAATGACATGATTGCTATAGACAGGGAAACCTTGCAAATACATTTGATAATCTATTTGATTTTTATTGGTATTGGATGAAGCATAGCGGAAATCTGCGGTAAATCCTCCATGCTCATTAATAAATTCAAAGCTATCCTTTAAAAGCTTGGATGGCTCGACTCTAATACTACTTTCTGCAGCAGGATAAACATAGTTTAATGATTTAAGATTTGTTTCTAAGGTCATTAACGACATACCATCTGTATATTTTTCAGAGGATGCACTTTCCACATTCCGCTGCACAATATTTGGATCTGGGAATAATACATTTTTAAATAGTTCTGGCGTAATATCCTCAATAAAATACGTATATTTTACAGATTCAATATTACTGTTCGCCAAATAAAGAGATGTATAGCCTTCTCTTTCTACTTCTTTAAAAACCTCATATTTTTTGGCAGGCTCTATGACTTCCTGTATAAATTGATTCATGTTTGGCACACTGACATGTGAGCGGAATAATGATTGGTTATTACCACTAATGTAATACAACATCAATTCTTTGCTATTGTAATTACTCCAATCTATAATCATACGATTGAACGTTGTTTCTGGTAATTCCTTATCAGTGAACTGAAAGGTTGTGTTAAAAGCTGAAAAAGGAATCTCTCCTGTAAAAAATATTGTCATTCGATGATCTGCGCCAATAATTTGATTCACATAGTTTGCAGAAAGATTATTGTTTACAGACACCAAATCTAAAACATTCCAGCCTTTAAATACTTTCATCATGTCTTTCATAGCTGCATTAGAAACAGTGCCTGTAAACTCTTCTTCAGATCGGAAAATAGCCTTGTATGGTCGAATAATATCCTCCATATCCTTTTGCGGCTTAATTAAAATTTCCTCGCCCTCTGTTTTTTCAATATATTTATAATCAGGTGTATAGGTCCAAATTAAAAAAGTTAAAATCACACTCAGCATAACAAGTAGAAATAATACAACAGATTTAACTGGCTCTATATATTTCATTCCCACTCACCTGCCTCACCAAATTCATCTGCATCATATGGTAATGTGAAGAAAATTGTTGTACCCTGTCCTTCTTCACTTTCAGCCCAAATCTTACCGCCGTGTGCTTCAATCATTTCCCGCGCAATAGCTAGTCCCAAGCCTGTTCCTCCCATAGAACGAGCGCGTGCACGATCCACACGATAGAAGCGATCAAAAATACGGCCAACATTTTCTTTAGGAATACCCATGCCATCATCTGAAATCATGACTTTCAACATGTCATCCTGTCCCGTAAAGCCGAAGCGAATATTGCCACCATCTGGAGAATATTTAATAGCATTGGAAATGATATTATCAATAACTTGTGTGATTTTATCCGTATCAATTTCTACATAAAAGGAGGTTTCAGGGAATAATCGTTCAAAATGTACCTTGTCAGACTTAGACATTTCAAATCGGTCTATAATACGGTTAAAGAATGAATTAAATAAGACAATATCTTTATTCAACTCGTAATCTGAACTATCCATTCTTGATAACTGCAGTAAATCATTTACTAGACGAATCATACGCTCTGTTTCGGTTTGTGTCACATTTAAAAACGTAGGAGCAATATTTTCATCTTTCCATGCACCATCTGCAAGTGCCTCTAAATAACTACGCATTGTTGTTAATGGCGTTCTTAACTCATGTGAAACATTCGAGACGAATTCCCGACGATCCATTTCAATCTTTTCTTGCTCTGTTATATCGTGCAAAACAGTAATCAGACCATTAATAAAGCCTGTTTCTTTTTGAATAACAGAGAAATTAGCACGAAGTATATAGGGAGCATCTGCTGTACTGAAGTTTAAATTCACGGCATCATTCATATGAATTAAGTCTTCAAAACTATATTCCTGATCAATCCCCAATACAGAGGCGATAGGGCGCCCTAATGTAATATCTCTTGAAATATGCAGTAATTCCAATGCAGGGTCATTGATGAGAATAATACGTCCCTTACGATCTGTTGCAATTACACCATCTGTCATATTACTCAGAACTGAATCTAGCTTTCGACGTTCAGCTTCTGTGGTCGATTGTGCTTCCTGCAAACGGTTGGTTAGATGATTAAAGGTAATGGCTAGCTGGCCGATTTCATCTGTACCATATACACGTACCTTTCGAGAATAGTTCCCCTTCGCCATTGCCTGAGCCTGCTTTCGCATATCAGCAATAGGCTGTGTAATCGTTCTTGCCACAAGAATACCTAAGAAGATGGTAATGACCAAGGACATTGCCGTACCACCAAGGAAAATCTGATTAATATCATTCATTTGTTCAAAAACGGATTCAATATTGGCTTCAATATAGAGTACACCAATGATTTCATCATCTGGTCCTGCACCCGCACGAATGGGATTCGCTAAAACCCACACACGATTTCTCGTCTTATTGTCCAGCTTAATAATATCAAACAGTGTTTCGGCAGATATCGCTCGACGTACAAGATCAGTATTAGAGCGCTGACCTATTAAATTCTGATTTTCAAGCTCAGATGTTGCAAGTATTCTTTGTCTATCGTCAATGACACGAATTTCTAAAATATCACCATTTGAAACATCCCTTAAACCAGTAGAAAACTCCATAACAATTGACTTTAGGCTCTCCTCTAGTTTAGGCATGCTTTCATCGCGTTCCTTTAAAATTTCCTCACGAAGACTATATTGCATCAAGTCAACTCGCTGAAAAATGGAATCTTGGAAGTTGCTCTTCAAATTTCTTTCTAATTCACGAGCGAAATAGATACCGATAATTTGTAAAGCAAGCAATATTAATAAAATATAAATCAGCACTAGTTTGACATGAATGGATTTAAAGAAGCTCACTTTCTGCATTCCTATTACTCCTGTTCAGGATTTCGTAAATAATAACCTACACCACGTCGTGTGACAATCCAAGCGGGATGACTAGGATTATCCTCAATTTTTTCACGTAAACGGCGAATTGTTACATCAACAGTTCGTACATCACCAAAGTAATCATAGCCCCATACTGTTTGTAGGAGGTGCTCCCGTGTCATTACTTGTCCAATATGTTTCCCTAAATAATGAAGTAACTCAAATTCTCGATGTGTCAATTCAATTGCTTCATCACGCTTCATTACTAAATAAGCATCTGGTTGAATAACAAGCGAACCTACGACAATCTCATTCGACTCCTCCTCAGCCTCTTCTGCTGCTGGAGCGACTACTTGTAAACGGCGCATATTGGCCTTTACACGTGCAATCAGCTCTCTTGTACTAAATGGCTTTGTGACATAATCATCTGCACCCATCTCTAATCCTAATACTTTATCAATTTCAGAGCCTTTAGCTGTTAGCATAATAATCGGAAAATCATATTTTTTACGTACTTCTCTACAAACTTCCATCCCATCGCGCTTTGGCAGCATAATATCTAAAAGCATTAAATCTGGTTGCTCTTCCTCTACTTTCTTTAATGCCTCATCACCATCATAAGCACAAATAACTTTATAGCCTTCTTTTATTAAATTAAATTGCAAAATATCTGCGATTGGTTTCTCATCATCAACAACTAAAATTGTTTTATTCATACATACTCTCCCTTTCGCTTCTTATCTATTCTTAAACAATGTGTATTTGTAAATTCACTACTCTTAACTCTATCATGCTTTCGGATTCTATGCATTAATCGATATTCAATCCCTCTAATACTGTGACAAAAAGCGATGTAATTCAACAATTATTTCTCGGGAAATAATAGAAAAAGACAGTCCATTATTCGGACTGCCTTCTATTCAACATGTTTTATCGGCCTACATAAGATAACGGATTTTCTAATGAACCGTTCTTTTCAACTTCAAAGTGCAAATGTGTACCTGTCGAATTTCCAGTGGAACCCATAATACCAATCACAGAACCTTTTTCCACTACTTGTCCGACTTCAACATTAATAGAAGATAAATGTCCATAAAGTGTTGTAAAACCATTATTGTGATTAATAACAATACGATTACCATAGGTGCCAGAAGTGCCAGCAGCAACAACTACACCATTATCAGCAGCTAAAATATTATAGTTACTTGGTCGAGCGATATCAATACCACGATGGAAGGCTCCCCAACGTTCACCCATACCACTTGAAATATAGCCCCCGACTGCTGGCCATGCAAATTCTCCAGTTCCACGTGAAGAAATAACCTTTGTACCAACTACTTCAATTTCATCTACTGGCTGTTGAAGTATTTTTTCCTCTAAGGCAACTTTTGATGTCTGTGTACCATTTTCAGATGTTAATGCATAAGTTGTTTCTTTTTTTCCATTAACACCTTCTTGCTTGATGACCTTTTCACCTTTATACATTGTAGGATCTTCTTCAATTACTTTTTTAAACGGAATGACTTCCGCAACTTTCTTTTCCTTTTTTACTTCAAGTGTCACAAATGGCTTTGCCACAGTAACATTTAATTCTTGTCCAATTTGTAAAACTGTATCTACTGTGATATCCGGATTTAGAGCTAGTAGTTCACTTGTTGTTAAATTATGTTTTTTAGCAACTGACCCTAACACGTCTCCTGATTCAATTTTATATGTTTCTTGCTCAAGATAGCCTGTCATTAAAAACTTCACGGCTTGCTCAGGTGATAATATATCAGTGGGTGTCACTTTTTGTGATAACCCTGAAACGCCTTGTTTAAAGGAAACATTTAGAAGTCTAGCCTCACCATCTTTTAATTCTGGTAGATTATTGCTAGCTTGGCGTTTTGATAAGTTATCTAATTCTTGCTGAGAAACATATTGTAGCTTTAACATTTGAACAGTTTTCTCATAAGCTTCCGTATTCTTTAGTGATACTATTGGTTTATGATTTACTAATAATGTAAAGGCATCTGATTTGGCCACTAAAGATTGCTTAAGTTTCGATAATGTTTCTGCATCTTTTGTTTCATTTGCAAATACTTGTTCTGGGATTATTTTAACAGCTGAGCTAGCATCAATGGATAAACCTTTGAATTGCTGACTTGCCACTTTTTCTTTTGATGCAATTATTTCTTGAATTGCTTTCTCATCAGATACTGCACCAATATATTCATTCCCCACATAGACGTGGTAAATTTTATTTAAGTTTTCTTTGTTATATTCCTTAGCAAATCCCATGTTAATCGTTAGGCTTGTCATTAAAACTACAATGATTGAAGCCTTTTTAAAAGAAGAAAAATTGTAGGTGAATCTATTGTTTTCTTCTTTTCTTTTCCAAAACGAATTCATCAATAAAGCCCCTTCCAACTTTACCCTACTGTAGGATGATTTACCCACAAGGATTTTTTGCACCCCTATAATGTACCATAAAGAAAATGACGTTTGAACGATTTCACTCTTTTGTAATGTAAATGTATTATTTATCTACTTATTGTTACATAGAATATATTTTATATAGTTTATAAATACTGTAATTTTATTCATATATTGGTTCTTAAAATTCAATTTAACTATCGTTTGTATACTGTTCTCAAATTTTTTCAAGTGAATTTTGACTTAATACTTTTTACTTTTTTAATATTCCGATAAAATATATATAGAAGGTACACTATTTGATTGGAGCGATTAAATTGAGTGATTCACAAACCTCTGAGATCACAACAAAAGTGTTGAGACCTCAGAAAAATAGCATGCGTAAAGTTTTTGCAAGAATTATTATGGTTTCGCTAGGCGCGATTATAATGGCATTGGGCTTGGAACTGTTTTTAGTACCCAACCACATTATGGATGGTGGCATCGTAGGTGTTTCCATTATCACATCTCATTTATTAAAATTACCCCTTGGTATTTTCATCTTCATTTTAAACTTACCTTTTATTTTTTTAGGCTATAAACAAATTGGTAAAACCTTTGCATTGTCCACAGGTCTAGGTATTACCGTACTCTCATTTTCAACACTCGCCTTACATAATATCCATCCATTTACGGAAGACACATTATTGGCAACAGTCTTTGGAGGAATGATTTTAGGAGTTGGTGTCGGAATTGTCATTCGTTATGGAGGTTCATTGGATGGAACTGAAATATTAGCTATTTTAGCTAATAGCAAAACACCTTTTTCAGTTGGTGAAATCATCATGTTCTTCAATATCATTATTTTTACGGTGGCAGGATTTATTTTTAATTGGGAGCAAGCCATGTACTCCATCATTGCATACTATATTGCCTATAAAATGATTGATATTGTTATTCAAGGATTGGAAGAATCTAAATCTGTTTATATCATAAGTGATGACATTGATGAAATTGGACAAACGATTATGGATCGACTTGGTCGTGGCGTTACTTTCCTTCACGGAGAGGGAGCTTATACGGGGAATGACAAGAAAGTCATATTTACCGTTATTACTCGTTTAGAAGAATCTAAATTGAAAACAATCGTCGCTGAAATAGATGACAATGCTTTTCTAGCCATCGGTAATATCGCCGAGGTAAAAGGTGGTCGCTTTAAGAAGAAAGATATTCACTAAAAAAGGGCATGCCGCATTTGGCACGCCCCCTTTTCATTTTATTTTATTATGCTTCCCAAACGTCCACTAACACGTTTGTTTGCTCACGTGCAGGTCCAACAGAGAAAGTAGCAATTTGAATGCCCGTTAGTTCGCTGATACGCTCCACATAGCGGCGTGCATTTTCAGGTAGCTCTTCTAAAGTTCTGCAGCTTGTTACATCTTCAGACCAGCCTGGAAGCTCCTCATAAATCGGCTCACATTGTTCAATAATATGAAGGTTTGCTGGATACTCTGTGATTGTTTCACCTTTATAGTTATAGGCTGTACAAATTTTTACTGTTTCTAAGCCCGATAAAACATCGATAGAGTTAAGAGCAAGATGAGTAATGCCACTTACACGGCGTGAGTGACGAACAACGACTGTGTCGAACCAGCCTACACGACGTGGACGACCTGTTGTTGTACCATATTCGCGACCAACCTCACGAATTTGTTGACCTACTTCATCGAACAACTCCGTTGGGAATGGTCCATCTCCTACTCGAGATGTATAGGCCTTAGATACACCAATAACGCTTGTTACGCGTGATGGCCCAACACCTGCACCAATCGCTACTCCCCCAGCAACAGGATTTGAAGATGTTACATATGGATACGTACCTTGATCGACATCAAGTAAAATTCCTTGTGCACCTTCGAATAGCACTTTACCGCCCTCATCAAGGACATCGTTCAAAATTTTAGACGTGTCCGTAACATACTTAGCAATTTCTTGTCCGTAACCATAGTATTCCTCGAAAATTTCTTCGAATGTTACGCCTTCAACTTCATAGAATTTCTCAAATAACTTATTTTTAATGGCTAAATTATGACGTAGTTTTTCCTCAAAGATTTCCTTATCAAGTAAGTCAGCCATACGAATCCCAATACGTGCTACTTTATCTTGATAACAAGGTCCAATACCTTTACAAGTTGTGCCGATTTTATTGTCTCCACGACTTTCTTCATCCGCAATATCTTGTTTAATATGATAAGGCAAAATCACATGTGCACGATTAGAAATACGTAGATTATCTGTATTAATACCACGCTCTTGTAAACCTTTAAGCTCTGTTACTAATGATTTTGGATTCACAACTAATCCATTACCAATTACTGAAGTTTTATCTTTATAGAAGATCCCTGATGGAATTAAATGTAATTTATAAGTTTCACCATCAATTTTAATGGTATGTCCTGCATTATCTCCACCGGCAAAACGAGCGATGGCATCGGCTTTGTGCGAAAGGAAATCTGTAATTTTACCTTTTCCTTCGTCTCCCCACTGTGTTCCTACAACTACTACTGATGTCATAATCAGCACCTCCGTTAGATACCTTTGTATCTCAATTTTCAAGCCTCAATTATTGTAACAATGATAGAAACAACTCGTCAATAAAAAATAGCGAAAAAACACGAACATAAAATCAAAAAATCTGATTCAACGTTCGTGTTTAATAACAGAATGGTATGAATATTATCGAACATTCAGATTAATTTAATCTAAGGGTAATATTTCATTACTAATAGGCAACTTATCTGAATGACGAGTAACTTGACTAATCACGTGGCGGTGGAGGTGGCATTTGTGACCAATCCACATTAATGAATTTATTGAATTCTTTTTTAAAGGCCAATGTAACAGTTCCTGTTGGACCATTACGTTGTTTCGCAATGATAATTTCGATCATATTTTTATTCTCAGATTCTTTATCGTAATAATCATCACGGTATAAAAACGCAACAATATCAGCATCTTGCTCAATACTTCCCGATTCACGTAAGTCACTCATCATTGGCCGTTTATCTTGTCGTTGCTCAACACCACGAGATAACTGTGATAACGCAATAACAGGTACCTTTAATTCACGGGCTAATCCCTTTAAGGAACGGGAAATCTCTGATACCTCTTGCTGACGGTTTTCTCCTGGCTTGCCGCTCCCCTGAATCAACTGTAAATAATCAATTAAGATCATTCCTAGTCCATTCTCCTGAGCTAAACGACGACATTTTGCACGGATTTCATTGATACGTACACCTGGAGTATCATCAATAAAAATCCCTGAATTCGATAAACTACCCATTGCCATAGTTAGTTTACCCCAATCTTCTGTAGTTAAAGCACCTGTACGTAAAACTTGTGCATCTATATTTCCTTCTGCACAAAGCATACGCATGACCAGTTGCTCTGCACCCATCTCTAAAGAAAAGATTGCAACATTTTCACGAGCTTGTACAGCAACACTTTGCGCAACATTCAATGCAAAGGCTGTTTTCCCTACAGATGGACGAGCAGCAACAATGATTAAATCGTTGCGTTGAAAGCCTGCAGTAATGTTATCTAAATCACGGAAGCCAGTCGGGATACCCGTTACTTCTCCCTTTTGTGATTGCAGTTGCTCAATATTATCGAAAGTTTCCACTAGCACATCTTTAACATGCTTAAAGTCACCTGCATTCTTTCGATTGGCAACCTCCATCATTTTCTTCTCTGCCTCGCCTAATAATGCCTCTACTTCGTCTTCACGGGTATAGCCGTCCTCGACAATTTTCGTAGCCACTCGAATTAATCGACGTAAGAGGGCCTTTTCCTCAACGATTTTGGCATAATGAGCGACATTGGCAGCTGTAGGGACAGCATTGGCGAGCTCTAGTAAATAAGAAAGCCCGCCAACGTCCTCAATCTCTTTTTTAGCTGATAATTCTTCTGTAACTGTTACAACATCTATCGCTTTTCCTTGATCACTCAAGCGCAACATCGTTTCGAAAATTTTCTTATGGGCATTTAAATAAAAATCATCTGCCAATAAAATTTCTGATGCTGTTATTAATGCCTGTGGCTCAAGGAAAATAGCACCGATAACCGATTGTTCCGCCTCCCGGTTATGCGGTGGAACGCGGTCCATCATCGGTTCACTCATGGATTGTCGCTCCTTATTCTTCCGTTACATGGACTTTTAACGTTGCTGATACTTCATGATGTAGTTTTACAGGAACATTTGTAAAGCCAAGTGAACGAATCCCATCAGGTAAAGTCATTTTACGTTTGTCAATTTTAATGCCGTGCACTTTTTGTAATGCATCAGCAATTTGCTTTGTAGATACTGAGCCAAATAAGCGGCCACCATCACCTGATTTTGCTTTTAGCTCAACTGTTAGTGCTTCTACTTTTTCCTTTAATGCTTGTGCTTCAGCTAATTCGGCAGCAGCATTTTTGGCCTCTAATTTCTTTTGCCCCTCTATTTGGCTTAAAGCTTGCGCATTTGCTTCCGCTGCATAGCCATTCTTGATTAAGAAATTTTGTGCATAGCCATCAGCTACGTTTTTAATTTCACCTTTTTTTCCTTTTCCTTTAACGTCTTTTAAAAATACTACTTTCATTAGTCAGAACTCCCTTCAAAGACCTCATTTATGGCCTCTTCTAAATGTTTTTTCACACCATCGATGGATTTAGCATCTATTTGGCAGGCAGCATTCGTTAAATGTCCACCGCCGCCAAGCCTCTCCATAATTAGCTGTACATTGACCTCGCCAAGTGATCGTGCACTTATACCAATTTTGCCATCTGCCCGATGTGCAATGACAAAGGATGCACTAACATCCTTCATCGTTAGTAAAATATCGGCTGTTTGCGCAATTAAGACAGAGTCATACACTTTTGATTCCTCACCTACAGCAACAGCTACTCCTGGTTTTACGAACTTAACTGTTTGCACAATTTTGGAGCGCTCTATATATGTGTCCACATCCTCCTTTAAGAGACGTTGGACCAATACTGTATCGGCACCATTTGTTCGTAAGTAAGAAGCTGCTTCAAATGTACGTGCTCCTGTTCGAAGTGTAAAGCTTTTGGTATCAACGATAATACCCGCTAGTAATGCAGTAGCTTCTAGCATATTAATTTTTGCACGCTTCGGCTGATATTCTAGTAACTCTGTCACTAGCTCTGCTGTGGATGACGCATATGGCTCCATATAAACGAGTGTAGGATTTTCAATAAAGTCCTCACTTCGACGATGATGGTCGATTACAACCACCTTTTCAGCTAATTTCAATAGGTGTGCATCAATTACTAAATTCGGCTTATGTGTATCAACAATAACGAGCAACGATTTCTCAGTCATTTTACCAGCGGCTTCCTCTGGTGTAAGGAAATTTTCATAGAAATCTGATTTACTCTCTATTTCATTCATTAATCGTGTAACGCTACCATTTAATTCATCAAAATTGATAATGACATAGCCCTTTACATCATTCATTTGTGCCATTTTACGTACACCTACAGAAGCACCAATGGAGTCCATGTCAGGATTTTTATGTCCCATAACAAACACTTGGTCACTGTCTTGAATTAAATCGCGTAATGCATGTGAAATAACGCGCGCTCTAACACGTGTACGTTTTTCGACTGGATTTGTTTTTCCACCATAGAATTTAAGTTTTCCAGTAGGTTGCTTTATTGCCACTTGGTCTCCACCCCGTCCTAATACAAGATCAAGACTGGATTGTGCCAACTCACCAAGCTCCACTAATGAGGATGATCCAGCTCCTACACCAATACTTAATGTTAATGATAAATTCTTTTGAGCTGTTTTTTCTCGAATGGTATCTAATATAGCAAATTTTTTCTTTTCTAGCTCCGTTAAAATGGATTCATTTAAGACTGCTAAGAAACGATCTGATGATATTCGTTTGACAAATACACCATGCTCTGCAGCCCATTCATTGACAATTGAAGTAACCATTGTGTTGGTTAAACTACGTGGTTGATCGTCCATGGCTTGCGTGATTTCATCGTAATTATCGACAAACAATATAGCGATTACTGTACGGTCTGCATAGTATTGCTTTTCAATGGCAATCTGTTCAGTTATATCAAAGAAATACAGTAGTCGTTCCTCTTTTTTATAATAAACACGATATTTCCGATCACGTAGTGTAATCGTCGCCTCATTAGTCTCCTCGGTCTTCATTAATACATAGATGTCATCAGATATATTTACAATACCTTCTCCAACTAATGATTCCATATTTAAAATGCCTTGCATATATGGATTAGACCATTCGATTTCATACTGCTCATTAACCAGCAGTATCCCAATTGGCATTTCAAGCAGTGCCTCTTCCCCCACTTTTTTCATACGGAAGGAGATAGATTCAATGTGCTTTTCTGTTTCCTCAAAAGCTATCTTCTCTACTTTCCATGTGTAGGCCATCAGTAAAACAAAACCTACACCATAACCGATGCCTATCCCGATATTCCAAATACATAGAAGCACGAACGTCACAGTTCCAAATATGGAAAGAACAAAAAGCGGATAGCGAATTGGTCGTTTTCTAAATGTCCCCATTACAATCAGCCCCTTATTCTTTAGTCTTCCCCTTTACAAGTGAACGCACGTCAAAACCTAAATCAACAATACCGAGTAAGATCATAAAGGATGATAATGGAATTGCTAATAAAGTTGCTACCCATTTAACTCCATTTGGCATCCCCTTTTTAGAGATAAAATAATGGATAAAAGATATTCCTTGTAAAATCAGTAACAACCATAAAATATAAGAAACATTTAATACAATAATATCTAGCGTAGAGCCAGCCTCAGGACGCATGAATAAATTAATACATAAAACAATCATGTAATACCATAAAATAGAGCGTGGTAATCTCATATTTTGGAATGGAGCAAATTTTGGAACATCTACCCCTAGTCGTTTTAGAGCTGGTAAATTGACTGTAATGATAATAAATGCAGCAAAAAATGCTGAGATTGTTATCGTTGCAGGCATAGTCAGTTCAATTGTTTTAAACATTGCCTCAAGCTGCTCTGGATTAATGGCTACTTGGCCTGTTACATTCTTCGCAAATTCATTAGATTGCTCATAATTTTTACGTGCCATCTCTAAACTCATGCTTATGAAGTCAATCCCTGAAAGCTTTACATAAGCAACATAAACAATTGCCATCGAAAGGAGATTAGCAATCCCCGTTGACATAAATAAATAAAGCTTACTCTTCTTCAAATAAATGGCGTTACCCATAACGACACCTACTAGCCCTAAAATAAAGGCAAATGGCAGCATGGATATTCCACTCGTTATAGTGGTTAGGATACAGCCTACTATTGCTACGAGTATTGATGTGGAACGCTTGTAATTTGCGCTATACCAAGCAATCGGTAGTGGAGCGAATAATAAAGCTACTATAAAGATGAATGGTACATATGCAGAAATTAGCATTAAGATTGTAAAAAGTGCAACCATCATTGAGCCTTGTACAAGCGCTTTTGTTTGATTATTCGGCATTGAAAACCTTCCTTTTTTTCAGTCAAACTTACTACCCTTTATTGTACCATTTTTTCATAGTATTGAACAAAAATCACTTAGATCACTATGTACATTGTCATTATTTTTTCAATTTTAATTCGAACTTTTACCTAACTAGTTGATAATTTTCTTTTTAACCATAACAAAAAACCAGCATACCCGATACGAATATCGTAATATGCTGGTAGTTAAAATTGATGTAAGGTCAGTTACCTTAACGTCATCAATCTTATTTATCTTCTGCTACGAATGGAAGTAATCCCATGATACGAGATACTTTGATAGCTGAAGTTAATTTACGTTGGTACTTTGCACTTGTGCCAGTTACGCGACGTGGTAAAATTTTACCGCGCTCAGAGATGAATTTTTTTAATAAATCTACATCTTTGTAGTCGATGTGCGTAATATTGTTTGAAGTGAAGTAGCAAACTTTACGGCGTTTGCGGCCTCCGCGACGTGGTGCCATAGTGTGTCTCCTCCTTATCTTTTTTTATCATTTAGAAGCATTAGAATGGAAGATCATCCTCAGATACTTCTATTGGCCCTTTGCTATTCGCAAATGGATCCTCATCTACACGTGTATAATTCGGCTGATTCATAGGTGGTTGATTTTGCTGATACGAATCGCCGCCATAGGAACCCTGCCCTGGCATAGCGCCACTAAACTGTTGTTGTGGTTGACCACCGCCATATGACGGTTGGTTATTACCGTAAGTTTGTCCACCATATTGAGGAGCAGGAGCACCGCTACCATTACGGGGTTCTAAAAACTGTACGCTATCCGCCACGACATCTGTTGTGTATACTCGCTTACCATCTTGTCCTTCATAACTGCCTGTCTGGATACGACCTTCTACCCCAATTAAACTTCCTTTTCGCATGAAGTTCGCTAGGTTTTCAGCCTGTTTACGCCAAGCAACACAGCTAATGAAATCAGCTTCGCGTTCACCTTGTTGATTTGAGAATGCACGGTTTACAGCTACTGTAAATCTTGTAGACGCAACTCCATTCGGTGTATAACGTAGCTCAGGATCTTTTGTTAGTCTTCCAACTAATACGACACGGTTAATCATCAGAATACAACCTCCTTTTCAGCGTTTTGTAAAAAATTAATTATTAAGCTTCTTCACGAACTGCAATGTGGCGAATGATGTCTTCGCTGATGTTAGCAAGACGTGTATACTCGTTGATTGCATCTGAAGTAGCGTTTACTTTTACGATTTGGTAGTAACCTTCGCGGAAGTCTTGAATTTCATAAGCTAAGCGGCGTTTGCCCCACTCTTTTGATTCGATGACTTCTGCACCGTTAGAAGTTAACATTTCGTTGAAACGTTCAACTAAAGCTTTCTTCGCTTCGTCTTCAATGTTCGGACGTACGATGTACATTAATTCGTATTTTCTCATCTGTTTACACCTCCTTATGGACTTAGGCTCTCCTAATTAAGGGAGCAAGGAGCAAGTAATTAATTATTACTCACATCAATGAATTGTAACATATAGGTACATGTCTTTCAAGTCACAAACTAATAATTCGTTATATAATGGCAGTATATTTCATTATCTATGAAAGGAGTGCCTTCATGTTAACCAACGATAAGGAGCCTATCGTTATCGAATTAGATTTAAAGAAGTTAATGATCGACAATTTTGTGATTACAAGTGGTCTTGTCATATTATTTATTGCCATTCAATATATTTGCTTTAAAGATTTCCATTTTTCTTTTTGGAAGATGATTGGTGGCACAGCACTATTTGTTGTGCTGTATATAATTTTTATTATCCTACACGAGGCTTTTCATTTAATTGGCTTTATAATTTTTGGCAGAGTTCCCTTTAAAGCTTTAAAATATGGCATAAATTTAGAGCAAGGTATTGCCTATGCAACTACTGAGCAACCTCTCCCCAACCATGCTATGAAAAAAGCTTTATTACTGCCATTCTGGACGACTGGAGTACTTCCAACCATTGTTGGGTTTTATCTTAACAGTACTGTTTTAATATTGATAGGGGCGGTGTTAATAGCTGGAGCTGTAGGCGATTTTGCCATGTATAAAGAGCTACGTAAATATCCACGTAATGCTATCGTACAGGATGATCCTAAATTACCAAAGCTGTATGTTTATCTATTGCAGGAAAAGGATCATCATTAAAATAAGACTACATAATTAAATAGAATCTGTAGATTAGAAATGAACAACTACAGATTCTATTTATACTTTAAGGAGTTAAAAATCCATGCTGGGCTGCTGTATATAAATTTCTCCAAATACGGTTAATCGTAGATGTTTCTGTAATAGCATCCATACCGAGACTGCGTATTAAATTATTCGCTATCTCTAAGCAAGCAGCAGCAATATCCTTAGCCAATTGAGTAAATTGTGATAATTCCTCTTCCGTTAATTGTTCACCTTTTTGATGCTGTTGCCAAAAGACAGATAATGTTGCATAAAACTGTTCCTCGCATTGCTTGAAACGTTTATGCTGCTGCATCCATAAAAATTGGAAGGCTCCAATTCGCTCAGTTCTGCTTCCATCATGATTTCGTTGCTTCATTAAAGCAAAAGCTTCTTCTAAAAAATTCTCTGTCATCCCAAGACAAACGCCTAAAAAGGAAGCCTCTGCAAAAGTGGTAAATGGAAAGCTATGTACTGAATTGCCATAATCATTTCTGATGACCCCTAATTGAAAAGTAGCTTCCTGTGGTACCCAAACATTGTTTACACGGATTGTATGACTAGCTGTTGCCTTTAAACCCATTGCAGACCAATCATTCAAAATTTCTACATCATGTGGATTTACTGAGCAGCTAATAATTTTTTCGGTTTTGATACCATCTTCTTCAATTAAACAATTCATCGTAAATGTTGATGCATAATTAGAACCACTACAATACTTCCATTGCCCTGTTACATAATAGCCTCCAATTGTTTTTACAGCTATCCCTGTTGGATATCCACTACCTGCTATAACTGCTTCTTTAGGAGAATAGATTTTTTCACAAATTTCCTTACTGAATGTTGGAATAAATGCGTTTCCACCTGTACCAATAGTAATGAGCCATCCAAAATTGCCATCAAGTGCAGACATCTGTTGAAATATCTTTACACCTTCTACTAAATTTAAATCCATACCACCTAATTCTCTTGGAGTGAACAATTTGAATAATCGTTGTTCATAAATATAATCTAAGACATCTTGTGGTAACATCCCCAGTTGCTCAAACTCTAAACCACGTTCCTTAATTTGCACAGGATTCATTCATAAGTCGCCTCTCCATACATTAAAAATTCTGATAACTAAGCAATCGAAAAAGGGCAACCATTTTAGATTGCCCTTGTAAGTTTTTTATACATTAAAGCGGAATAACATAATATCGCCATCTTGTACTTCATATTCTTTACCTTCAAGACGTACTTTACCAGCTTCCTTAGCCGCTGCTTGCGAACCTGCCTCAAGAAGATCATCATATGCCACTGTTTCTGCACGAATAAAGCCGCGCTCAAAGTCAGTATGAATAATACCTGCACATTGAGGTGCCTTCATTCCTTTACGGAACGTCCAGGCACGTACCTCCTGTACACCTGCAGTGAAGTAAGTAGCTAGTCCTAATAAGTCATAAGAAGTACGAATTAGTTGATCTAAACCAGATTCTTTAATTCCTAATTCTTCTAAGAACATAGCTTTTTCTTCATCATCTAACTCAGAAATTTCTTCTTCGATTTTTGCACAAATAGTAATGACCTGTGCACCTTCAGCGGATGCATACTCACGTACTTTTTTCACATACTCGTTGTTGTCTGCATCTGCTACTTCATCTTCTGAAACGTTTGCTACATAAAGCATTGGTTTAATTGTCAGCAGATGAAGACCTTTAATTACCTTCAATTCATCATCTGATAGCTCAGCTGCTCTAGCTGGTTTACCGTTTTCTAGTTGCTCTTTAATTTTTAGAAGCACTGGCTCTTCTATCATAGCCTCTTTATCTTTTTGTTTCGCCATTTTGCTAACTCGTTGTAAACGTTTATCCACAGATTCTAAGTCAGCTAGTGCAAGCTCTAGATTAATAACTTCAATATCATCAATTGGATCTACTGCACCAGAAACGTGAGTAATGTTTTCGTCTACAAAACAACGTACTACCTGACAAATTGCGTCTACTTCACGAATATGAGCTAGGAACTTATTTCCTAATCCTTCACCCTTGGAAGCACCTTTAACAATTCCAGCGATATCTGTAAATTCAAATGCAGTTGGCACAGTTTTTTTCGGTACCACTAATTCTGTTAATTTATCTAAACGTGCATCAGGTACTTCAACTATACCAACGTTTGGATCGATCGTTGCGAATGGATAGTTTGCAGCCAATGCGCCCGCTTTTGTTATTGCGTTAAATAATGTTGATTTTCCAACGTTAGGTAAACCAACGATTCCAGCTGTTAATGCCATGGATGGACACAACCTTTCTATACTCAGTTCAAATTTTCTCTCTTATAACCTTATCTATTATATTGATTCACCCAGAAAAAGTCTAATGTGCCTGATGTTACGACTCTTCCGCAGAAAATAAAACCTTTTTCATTTTTTTCTCAAATTCACGACGTGGAATCATGACACTATGCTGACATCCTTCGCATTTGATACGTACATCCGCCCCCATACGAATAATTTTCCATTTATTAGTACCGCATGGATGTTGTTTTTTCATTTCAACAATATCGTTTAAACCAAATTTTTTTGCCTCCATCTTACACACTTCTCCCCTCATCTTTGCCATAGAACATCATTTTTGGATAGACCATTGGTATATTATTTTCTTCAAAGAGTTTCGTAATATCGCGGCGTATGGTACGTGCTACTCCATATTGTTGCTGCGGTAATGTTTCAGCAGCTATACGAATGGTTACTTCTGTCCCTTTCACATTTTGCACACCTAGAAATACCGGAGCTGCAATTAATTCTTTATGCATCTTAGGCAATGTCTCTAAATACTTATTAATAACCCCTTCTGCTTTCTCAAAATCAGCGTCCGTGGCCATTTGTAAATCTATAAAAATTTTGGAGTTGTTAACAGAATAATTGACGACTTCGCCTATGGCACCATTGGGAATGATGAACTGTTCACCAGTAGCACCATTAATTTTTGTTGTACGTAAGCCAATTTCTACAACTGTACCTTCTGCAGCATTTATTTTTATATAATCGCCTACACCAAACTGGTCTTCAAAAATAATAAAGAATCCAGTAATAA
The DNA here is from genome assembly GCF_027557635.1 of Lysinibacillus sp. JK80. Lineage (NCBI taxonomy): Bacteria > Bacillati > Bacillota > Bacilli > Caryophanales > Bacillaceae > Lysinibacillus > Lysinibacillus sp. JK80. The sequence goes on from NZ_CP058997.1 coordinate 4,619,201, forward strand.
CATCCTTTACTAAGCTTTGAGCACCAAAACCTATTGCTAAACCAACAATTCCTGCACCTGCTAATAAACCTGCTACCTTTATATTTAAGGAAGAAAGGATACCAATGATTGCAGAGAAATAAACGACATAGGAAATCACGCTTTGTAATAATCTTGAAATTGTTCGTTGGCGTCGCTCTGAGTGGCTCAATGGTGAACGCATACGGATTAAAAACACCTTTTTAATAAATTTTTTACCTAATCTTACAGCGATCCACGATACTAATAAAATGAGCAAAATTTCTATAGATGCATCAATAACCTTTTCCCAAAGATCTTCAGATGTGAGCTTGTCCCAGTATTTTTCCATTAACTTTTTATTCTTTTCCATCATTACCACCTCTTGAATAACTTGCTAAAAATTTGCGTATACTGCATAAAAATTGAGCACTTCTAAAAATAAAAAGAAAGTGAGTTTTTTTATGAATACTATACCAAATTTGTTACTACCTTATTCCCTTCATCATGAGAGTAAAAATGCTGTTTGGCAATTAAGTACATTATTTTTAGAACATATACCGTTTCATCATGAAAGACTAATTTTTTGTTGTATTGGCAGTGACCGATGTACGGGTGATACACTTGGTCCATTAACTGGTAGCTTTTTAAAAAAATCTGTTAGCTTTCCTTATGAAATTGTAGGTTCCTTAGAAGACCCTTTACATGCTCTAAACCTAGATTCTACAATGCAACAGCTACACAATCATACTACAAAACCATTCATTATTGCGATTGATGCCTGTCTCGGCAGTGAGCAAAATGTTGGTCATATTTCAGTTCAAAGTGGACCCATTTTCCCTGGAAAAGCTGTAAAAAAAGAATTACCCCCAATTGGAGACATTTCCGTGAAAGGAATCGTCAATATTGGAGGCTTTATGGAAATGCTTGTTTTACAAAATACCAGACTTCATATTTCTTATGCAATGGCTGAAAAGCTATCAAGAGCATTATTACTGGCTGCTCATCGTTATTCACTAAAAAATGTAGAAGATAGCCACCATAATACCAACAATGACGATACCTGGAAGCAAGTTAGCAGCTTTGATCTTAGCTAAGCCTGCAATGTTTAACCCTATTGCCATAATCATAACCCCGCCAACAGCTGTCATTTCTGTAATGAACATTTGTAGTGCGGCATCAGGGATAAAGGAACTTATAACACCTGCAAAAAGAGCTATTAATCCTTGATAAACAAAGACAGGTACAGCGGATAGCATTACACCTATACCTAATGTCGAGGCTAGAATAATGGATGTAAATCCATCGATTAATCCTTTAGTAATGAGTACATTATGATCATTACGAAGACCACTATCAAGAGCACCTATAACAGCCATTGATCCTACAACAAAAATTAGTGAGGCAGTTACAAAGCCCTCTGCTATGCTAATTTGATTTTGGTCATCCCGTTTTGTACGAAATAAACTCTCTACCCATTTACCTAGACGATTCATTTGTTTATCTAAATCTAACCACTCACCTATTACTGTACCTACCACTAAACTTACTACCAATATAATAAAATTATCACTTTCAAAGCCCATTTTTATCCCTAATAATGTGACGGCTAAACCAATAATAGAAAGAACCGTAGATTTCATAGATTCAGGGAGATTTTTAAAAATGCGCCCTACTAATGCTCCTACTATAATTAACACAGCATTTATTAATGCCCCTAGTAATACCACACTTAAGCCTTCTTTCTCTCTAAAAAATAGAGAGCGCCTATTTGCTTGGCGCTCTGATTAAGTTATAGAAATATTATTTTATTCTTCCTGTATGTTTAATATTTCCAATATTCGTTCTAAATCATCTTCAGAATAAAATTCAATTTCTATTTTCCCTTTATTGCTTGTTTTCTTTATTTGAACATTTGTTCCAAAGTAGTCTCGTAATTGTGACTCCTTTGCAGTTACAAAGATATCTTTTTTCTTAGGAGGGATTGTTTCACGTGAAACTTCTTCATTTAAGTTTTGCACTAATAATTCAACTTGACGTACGTTCAATCCTAAATTTATTACCTTATTAGCCACTTCTGATATTCTTCTTTTATTTTTTAAACCGAGTAATGCCCGTCCCTGCCCCATCGATAGAGTTCCATCATTCATCAATTTACGTACATCTTCTGGTAATGCCAGGAGCCGAACATGATTGGCAATATGTGGTCTACTTTTTCCTAATCGCTTCGATAACTCTTCCTGAGTTAAATGTAAGTTTTCCATTAAACTCTGATAGGCTTCTGCTTCTTCAATAACAGTTAAATCCTCACGTTGGAGGTTTTCTAAAATAGCAAGCTCCATCATTTGTGCATCTGATAGCTCTTTTATAATGACAGGAATAACCTCGAGGCCAGCTAATAGACAAGCTCTGTAACGACGCTCTCCCGCAACAATTTCAAACTTGCGTGCTTTTTTACGCACAGCAATTGGCTGCAAAATTCCATGTTCTTTAATAGAATCAGCTAATTCTTGTAAACTTTCTTCATCGAAAATTTTACGTGGCTGAAATGGGTTCGCAACAATTAAATCTAATTGGATTTCTTCCACTTGACCACTGTGTTCTAAAGACTCTCCTGGAAATAATGCCCCAATACCCTTTCCTAGACCTTTAGCCATTTTTAATCACTTCCCTCGCCATCTCTAAATAAACTTCTGCACCTCTAGATTTTGCATCATAAGTGATGATTGGTTGACCATGACTTGGTGCCTCACTTAATCGCACATTACGGGGGATTATTGTTTTATATACTTTATCTTGGAAATATTTTTTCACTTCCTCAATAACTTGTAAGCCTAAGTTTGTGCGTGCATCTAGCATTGTTAATAAAACGCCATCGATATAAAGCTGTTGATTCAAATGCTTTTGAACGAGGCGAACTGTTGATAGTAATTGACTTAACCCTTCCAGTGCATAATATTCACATTGTACGGGAATAATAAGCGCATCTGAAGCTGTTAACGCATTGATTGTTAAAAGCCCTAAAGATGGTGGACAGTCAATAATTATATAATCGAAATCCTCTTTCACATTTTGTAAAGCATGTTTTAAACGTACTTCTCTGGAAATAGTCGAAACCAATTCAATTTCTGCACCTGCAAGTGAGATTGTTGCTGGCACGATAGATAAATTTTCAACATTTGTTTTTTGAATGACATTTTGAACATCTTCATCATCAATGAGCACATCATAAATACAACCCTGTATTTCTCCTTTATTAATACCAAGTCCACTTGTTGTATTCCCCTGCGGATCAGTATCAATTAAAAGCACTTTCTTACCTAAGTATGCTAGGCAAGCGCTCAAATTGACCGAAGTTGTTGTTTTACCTACGCCACCCTTTTGATTGGCGATTGCTATAATTCTACCCATTTAAAAGCACCTGCTTTCATCTATCAAAGTTTACTTTGACAAATCATTTGTAAAATCACTATTTAATCCGCTATCTAACTTTCATTCTATCAAAAAATTTGAAGAGAGTTGTATAAAATATTAAGAATAAATACAAAAAAGGAGATATCTCTATTAATCTTCTGAGATATCTCCCCTGTACAGTGATAAATTTGATCATAAATTATTTTTCTAAAATAATTTATTACACTTTTTTCTTTTTAGGAATCTTCACTGTAATTTGATAGTATTCTTCTGTATCTTCTTCTTCAGTTTTCACCGTAATCCCACTTTTCGTTACCATCGTTAAAGACTGTTTGATGGTATTCAAAGCAATACGTACATCTTTACTTATAGCTTTACGTTTCGGTTTAGCTTTCTTTGGAATTGATTCTTCCTGCTCATCAACTACAGGATGTAATATAGCCTGGATTTGCTCCTCTAACTGTCGCACATTCCAATCATTTTCAATTGCTAGCTGCAAAATTTCTAGTTGCAATGGTTGATCTTTAATAGCAATTAAAGCACGTGCATGTCGTTCAGATATTTTTCGCTTCAAAATAGCTTGCTGTACTTCATCTGGCAGCCTTAATAAACGTAATTTGTTGGCTACAGTGGATTGTCCTTTTCCAAGTCTTTGGGCAAGAGCTTCCTGTGTTAGCTCATGAAGCTCTAATAATTTTTGATAGGCTACCGCTTCTTCAATAGCAGTTAACTCCTCACGCTGCAAGTTCTCTATTAACGCAATAGATGCTGTTTCCTTATCAGTTAAATTACGTACAATAGCAGGGACTTCTGTCCATTGTAGCTTTTTCATCGCTCGATAACGACGCTCACCAGCGATAATTTCATATTGATTGTCTGATGTTTTACGTACAACAATTGGCTGAATCACACCATGTGTATGAATGGTTCTTGATAATTCTTCAATTTTTTCATCATCAAAAATAGTACGTGGCTGAAAACGGTTAGGTACAATTTGATCAATAGGCAACTTTATGACTTCTTCCGCTGCATGAACCGCCTCTGCTTGTTCTACTTCATTTTTCACAATAGGCTCTGTTTTACTTCCGCCTCCAAAAAAACGTGAAAAAGGACTTTTCATCCAAGTGGCACCACCTTTAAGTAACTATCTTGCTCTGTGTCATTCTATTATTATTTATTATATTTCTTGAAATGTATATAGTTCATAGATGTCTTTTGCGTGAACCATCCATAACTAGTATGTATGCTCAAAATAGAAAAAATATTTTCCACTTTGAGAAGTTTCACATGAAACACTAATTATTGAATCGGTGTTTTATTTGGTACACCTGGCTTACGCGGATATTTTTTCGGTGTTCCTTTTATTTTATCAAATATATATAAAATGCGTTCACTTTCTTCAACAGGTAGCTTGAAAGAAAATTCCTCTCTCAGTTTAACACCCAGTGTTGTTAAAGCTTTTTTAGCATCCTTTAGTTCTTCTGCCCCAGCTGCGGCTTTTAAAGCAACAAAATATCCATCTTGTTTCGCTAAAGGTACACATAACTCTGCTAGAACGGATAAACGAGCTACAGCTCGTGCTGTTACCACATCAAATTGTTCGCGGTATTTTAAATTTTGGCCAAACTCTTCCGCTCGAGCATGTACAAAATGCATATTCTCTAATTGTAACTCATCACTTAAATGATTTAAAAAGGTAATTCTTTTATTTAAGGAGTCGACAATTGTAACTTGTAAATGTGGGAAACAGATTTTAATTGGGATACTTGGGAAACCAGCTCCTGCCCCAACATCACAAACAGTTATGACTTTTGAAAAATCAAAGTAAAATGAAGGACTAATCGAATCGAAGAAATGCTTTAAATACACGCCTTCTAAATCTGTAATGGCAGTTAAATTCATCTTTTCATTCCACTCAACAAGTAATTCAAAATACTTTTTAAATTGAGCAATCTGTATATCAGAAAGTTCGATACCTTTCTCTTTCAGAGCCTCAATAAATTGTTGTTCGTTCATGTAAAGTCTCCTTTGTTGATCTAGCTATACAACTCCAACAAATAGTATAGCTTTAAAAATAGGAAGCGGGCACAATGGTATGCCCGCCTCTTATTCACTTTACTGTTGTTGATGATCAGCTGCTTACTTTCGCAATTTTACCTTGTTCAATATAAACAAGCAGAATTGAAATATCAGCTGGATTAACACCAGAAATACGAGAGGCTTGCGCAATAGATAGAGGTGTAACTTGTTTTAATTTTTGACGCGCTTCTGTTGCTAAACCTGAAATAGCATCGTAATCAATATTTTCAGGAATTTTTTTGTTTTCCATTTTGTGTAGTTTCTCTACCTGTTGCAATGCTTTTTCGATATAGCCTTCATATTTAAGCTGGATTTCAATTTGTTCTTTCACTTCATCCGCCAATTCGATTTCTGCCGGAATTAAAGAAGAGATTAACTCATAATGCATTTCAGGGCGTTTTAATAAGTCTGCACCACGTATACCGTCTTTTAATTCACTACCACCAACAGAACGAATAACAGATTGTGTCGCTTCATTTGGCTTAATAATGACTTCACGAAGACGTGCAATTTCATTTTCAATCAGCTCTTTTTTCTCATTGAAACTAGCATATCTTTCTTGTGGAATCATCCCCATATTGTAAGCTAACTCTACTAATCGTAGATCTGCATTATCATGACGTAATAGTAAACGATATTCTGCACGAGATGTTAATAAACGATATGGCTCATTTGTTCCTTTTGTCACTAGGTCATCGATCAAAACGCCAATATAAGCATCCGAACGGCTTAAAATTAATTCGTCTTTACCTAGTACATTAGCAGCAGCATTCATGCCCGCCATTAAGCCTTGCGCGGCAGCTTCTTCATAGCCAGATGTGCCGTTGATTTGACCCGCTGTATATAAGCCTTTAATACGTTTTGTTTCTAAAGTTGGCCATAGTTGTGTTGGCACAATTGAATCGTATTCAATAGCATAACCAGCGCGCATCATTTCCGCATTCTCTAAGCCAGGTATAGATTTTAGTAAACTTGTTTGAACATGCTCTGGTAGGCTTGTTGACAAACCTTGAACATAAACCTCACGTGTATTGCGGCCTTCTGGCTCTAAGAAGATTTGGTGTCTTGGCTTATCATTAAAACGTACAACTTTATCTTCAATAGATGGGCAATAACGTGGACCTGTCCCTTTAATCATCCCTGAATACATCGGTGAAAGATGTAAATTTGCTTCAATAATTTCATGAGTTTCAGGGCTTGTATATGTTAACCAGCAAGGTAGCTGATCCATGATGAATTCAGTCGTTTCAAAACTAAATGCACGTGGAACATCATCACCTGGTTGAATCTCTGTTTTGTCATAATCTATTGTTCGATTATTCACACGTGGTGGTGTACCTGTTTTAAATCGAACTAGATCAAAACCTAGCTCTTTTAAATTATCAGCTAAGCGAATTGACGGTTGTTGGTTATTAGGACCACTTGAATATTTAATATCACCAATAATGATTTCACCACGAAGGAAAGTACCTGTTGTCACGACAACTGTTTTAGCACGATAAACGGCACCAATTTGTGTAATGACCCCTTTTACTTCCCCATCCTCAATAATTAACTCTTCAACCATCCCTTGATGGATTGTTAAGTTTGGTGTTTCTTCTAATACTCGTTTCATTTCTTGCTGATACAAAACTTTGTCCGCTTGTGCGCGCAATGCACGTACAGCTGGGCCTTTCCCTGTATTCAACATTCGCATTTGAATATGCGTTTTATCTATCACTTTCCCCATGACGCCTCCTAAAGCGTCAATCTCACGTACGACAATTCCTTTGGCAGGACCACCAATAGATGGATTACATGGCATAAATGCAATCATATCTAAATTGATTGTTAGCATTAATGTGTTAGCACCCATTTTAGCTGCGGCATGTGCAGCTTCTGAACCTGCATGACCAGCACCAATCACAATCACATCAAACGTGCCTGCCTCATATTTTGTTGGCATGCTCGTACCTTCCTTTCTTTCTGAAAATTATTTTCCTAAACAGAACTGAGAAAATAGTTGATTGATGAGGCTTTCTTGAACAGTATCACCAATGATTTCGCCAAGTATTTCCCATGTTCTTGTTACATCAATTTGTACCATATCAACTGGTACACCATCCTGTGCAGCTGCTATTGCATCTTCTACCGTTGCTTGTGCTTGGTGTAGAAGGGCAATATGTCTTGCGTTTGAAACATATGTTAAATCGCCCGCTTCGATTTGTCCCTCAAAGAATAGTGCAGCAATGGCTTCTTCTAGCTCTGTAATACCTTCCTCTTGTAGCAGAGAAGTTGTTACAATGCGATGCTCACCAGCTAATTCCTTGACACGAGCCAAATCAATTTTTTGCGGTAAATCTGTTTTATTGACAATAACGATGTAATCCATCGCTTCAATTGTTTCGAATAGACGCTCATCCTCAGCAGTTAATTCATCTGCATAGTTTAATACAAACAGAATTAAATCAGCTCCACGAAGAGCTTCCCGTGAGCGTTCTACTCCAATTCGTTCAACAATATCTTCTGTTTCCCGAATACCCGCTGTATCCACTAAACGAAGTGGAACACCTCGGACATTGACGTACTCCTCTATAATATCACGAGTAGTCCCTGCAATATCTGTCACTATGGCCTTATTTTCTTGTACTAAGCTATTTAATAGTGAAGATTTCCCTACATTCGGACGACCTAAAATAACTGTTGATAATCCCTCACGTAAAATTTTTCCTTGAGAAGATGTTTGCAAAAGCTTTATAATTTCATTTTTTACCCATGTACATTTCTCTACTAATACAGGTACAGTCATTTCTTCTACATCATCATACTCTGGATAATCTATATTAACCTCTACTTGGGCTAATGTCTCTAGTAAAGCTTGGCGCAAATCACCAATAAGTCTCGATAATTTTCCATCCATTTGACCCAGAGCCACATTCATCGCACGATCTGTTTTAGCTCTTATCAAATCCATTACTGCTTCAGCCTGTGATAAATCAATACGTCCGTTTAAAAAGGCACGTTTTGTGAATTCACCTGGCTCAGCTAACCTTGCTCCATTTGTTAAAGCAAGTTGCAACACGCGTTTGACTGAAACTAATCCACCATGACAGTTTATTTCAACTACATCCTCACGTGTGAATGTTTTTGGCCCACGCATCAGCGATAGCATTACTTCCTCTACTACCTCATTAGTTTTAGGATCGACTAAATGTCCATAATGAATAGTGTGCGAATCTTTGGTTGTTAAACTTTTTCCCCCGGGTGATTTGAATATTTTGTCTGCAATCGTCACAGCCTCGTCTCCACTTAAACGAACGATGGCTATGGCACCTTCACCCATCGGTGTGGATATCGCAGCAATTGTATCGAACTCCATTTAATGACCTCCTCAACGTTATCCACATGTGGATAATCAAAACCGACCAATACTTACTAACACCTTAGACTAACATATTTTCAGCAAAATCTAAAGTAAGGATCATTTCCAAATGTGGATAAAATCAATTTTTCGCTAATCATATTTTCGACAAAATTTGCTACGTTTCATTAAAAAAGGTCATTTTATCTAAAAGATAAAATGACCTTTCAAAATATATTGTCTGTATGATTATGTGAAGCAATCTAATTATTTTTTTACTGGTTCTATTACTAAATAACGATTAGGCTCCGTACCTTCTGAATACGTTTCAAGATCTAGACGATTTGCTAATTGATTATGAATTATCTTTCGTTCGTAAGACGGCATTGGTTCAAATGCCACACGTTGATTTAAGCGTAATGCCTTATCCGCCATTCGATCCGCAAGTAATTCTAAAGCTACTTGTCGACGCTCGCGATAGTTTTCTACATCTAGTTTCACCATTAAGAACTGCTTTGCGCTTTTATTTAATACGAGTTGTGTTAATTGCTGTAAGGAATTTAATGTTTGACCTCGTTTCCCTATAAGCAGGGCAGCTTTCTCACTTTTTAGTTGAAATAATACATATTTCCCTTCGCGTGTCGTAGCAATCTCAAGATCATGAATAGCCAATTGTTCAGCGATATTACTTAAATAAGCCTTTGCCTCTTCAATTGGATTTGCTGAGTCTCCATCCTCATCTTGTTCTTTAACGACTTGTTGAACTTCTTCCATTTCACTTGGTTGTTCAGAAACTTGTGAACTTAGTGTTTCAACATCATCTACTTCTATTGGTTCATATAATTGAGTTACTACCTGCAATTGCGCATTGTCGCTTTCAATTGTCGGAACCTGAACTTCTTTTACTGTTACACGTACCTCTGCAGAACGTGCACCAAAACCTAAAAATCCTTTTTTACCTTCTTGTAAAACTTCAACATCTACTTGTTCACGGGTTTTGCCAAGTTTCTGTAACGCCAATGAGATCGCTTCTTGTGTTGTTGCGCCTATTTGCGTAAGTTGTTTCACTTTTTAGCCCCTCCATTTTGAGCAGGTTGTGTTTTATCTTTATTCCAAGGTTTATAAATGTACAAGTTTTGGAAAATCGAAATAATGTTTCCGATTACCCAGTATAATGATAATGCAGCTGGTAAGGCCATACCAAAACCAATAATCATGAATGGCATAATATACATCATAATTTTCATTTGAGGATTATCCATTGCTGGTCCTGTACGTAACACGATAAATTGCATTAAGCCAGCTGTAATAGCTAATGCAGGTGCAGGATCTGCTAGCGGGAAGATAAAGAAATTCCCTAAATCAAATGTTGATGTTGCATTCATACGGCTAATTGCATGATAGAAACCAATTAAGATTGGCATTTGAATGATTACTGGTAAGCATCCTGCAAGTGGATTTACTCCAGATTCACTCATTAACTTCATCATTTCTTGCTGATATTGTTGTTGTGTCTGAGCATCCTTAGAAGCATACTTCTTTTGCAGTTCCTTCAATTTTGGTTGAATTTCTTGCATCTTTTTAGAACTCTTTGTTTGTTTGATCATCAATGGCAAAATTGCTAAACGAATAATAATCGTTACGGCAATAATCCCCCATGCATACGTACCTAGCAGATCAGCAAAGTATTTTATTGCTGATACCAACGGCCAAACAATGAATTCATTCCAGAAGCCTGTGCTATCTTTGGAAATTGGTTCATTGAATTCTGTACAACCAGAAAGTAGTAAGGCTACCGATACTAGTGACAAAATTACCCAATGTTGTTTTTTCAACCTTCTTCCCCCTACAATTACTATTCACTTTTTCTTATTCTATATGGTTCTTTTTGTACCGACAGTTTCCTATCACATAATCGGTTTAACGTCAGTAGCCTTATCTTTAATTCAGTCCACTTTTGAGAGTCCTCGATGAAGATAAAGTTATCAGTTATTTTATCATGCCTATAACATTCACTCTACTAAATATTCTAATTACACACACTTATTCCTAAGATAAGTTGTGAATTTTACATATTTTTAAGCGAAAACTCTCGCCACGAATACCCCCGTGTGTATAATTCTCTTACATATAATTTTATGCAAAATCACATATTATTTATTCTATTGCTAACAGTACAGGCGTAATTTCACCACTTGGTTGCATACATTACACTTTTTTCATTACCTTTGCGATTCGTAGTACATGCTGCAAACTTTGTTTCACTTCATGAAAATCCATAGTGGCCGCCGGATGTCTGGCGATAATAACATAATCCATATTCGGCTTTAGCTCATCTTTTAATTCATGAATACTTTGTCGAATATAGCGTTTTACTTGGTTGCGTGTTACCGCATTCCCAAGCTTCTTACTAACTGATAAACCTACACGAAATTCCGTTTGTCCCTCTTTTACTAAAAAATAAACAACAAACTGACGATTAGCGAAAGATTTACCTTTTTTAAACACCTTTTGAAAATCATCATTCTTCTTCACTCGTTGGCGTTTTTTCATTTCTTTCACCTGCTATTAGATAATATCTTTTGATCCTCATTTCTAGGTTTACCAAAAATAAAGAAAAAAAAGACCACTGATGTGGCTCAGTGGACTTATTTTATGCTGATAAAACTTTTCTTCCTTTACGACGACGAGCAGCAAGAACTTTGCGACCGTTTTTCGTGCTCATACGTGCGCGGAAACCGTGTACTTTGCTGTGCTTACGTTTTTTTGGTTGGTAAGTACGTTTCATTTATATAGACACCTCCTGATATGAGTTGAATTTTCCAACATACAGACTCGAATATTATATAAAGTATCTAGTTATTTTGTCAATGAATTTCACAAATTTCTTTTAATCCGTCGAACTATCTATTTATTCTATGCTCAATTTTCTAGTGTTTGGATCTCTACTAGAAATATTTTTTTCTACATAAACATAAAAATATTTATCCACAGAGTACTTGTTTTTTTTACACAGAGTTGTGTATAGTATTTTTTGCATTATTTTTTATCCACAACAATTATCTACAGGTTTCTCACATAAGCAGTGCTTGTGGACAACTATAAAGTGCATAACTGCAAGCTATGTGGATAAGTTTCACAAACTATTGAAATAGCTTTGTTTTTCTGATACGATTACTGTGCTTCACTTTGTTGAAAACTAAAACGAACATTTTAATTATCCACAACTGTTAATATGCTGTGGATAATTTTCATCACAGCCTTTGGTTAACTTTTATCCACAACTTGTGATTATGTGGACGAGTTATAAAATGAACGTATTTACAATTCTATAAATGCGATTTTTTTTTGTATTGAACACTGTAAAGGAGATTAGTAGCTTGGAACATTTAGAAGAACTATGGAACAATGTCCTGGCTCAAGTTGAACAAAAAATTTCTAAACCAAGCTTCGAAACGTGGCTAAAGTCTACGAAATTACTATCTTACAATGGTAGTGGGTCCACTGTGACAATTGCTGCGCCAAATTCGTTTGCTCGAGACTGGCTTGAAAATCATTATATTCATTTGATTACAGGTATATTAACGGAGCTAACAGGCGAAGACTTGCTTATTAAATTTGTTGTTCAAAAAAACCAGGATTCGGACGATTTTGATTTGCCAGCGCCGATTATCCAAGCAAAAAATAATGAACATCATGATATTTCACCAGGTATGTTAAACCCGAAATATACTTTTGACACGTTTGTTATTGGCTCTGGTAACCGCTTTGCACATGCAGCTTCGCTAGCTGTAGCTGAAGCACCTGCTAAGGCATACAATCCATTCTTTATTTATGGGGGAGTAGGGCTAGGTAAAACGCACTTAATGCACGCTATTGGTCATTATGTATTAGAGCATAATCCAAATGCTAAAGTAGTGTACTTATCATCCGAGAAATTTACAAATGAATTTATTAACTCAATTCGTGATAACAAAGCACTTGATTTTCGCAATAAGTACCGCAACGTGGATGTACTGCTAATTGATGATATTCAATTCCTTGCTGGAAAAGAATCAACTCAAGAAGAATTTTTCCACACTTTTAATACTTTACATGAAGAATCCAAACAAATTGTTATATCAAGTGACCGACCTCCTAAGGAGATCCCAACTTTAGAAGATCGGCTCCGTTCACGTTTCGAGTGGGGGTTAATAACTGATATTGCGCCACCCGATTTGGAAACTCGTATCGCTATTTTGCGTAAAAAAGCAAAAGCAGACGGTTTAGAGGTACCAAATGAAGTAATGCTTTATATTGCGAACCAGATTGACTCCAATATTAGGGAGCTTGAAGGTGCGCTTATTCGCGTCGTTGCCTACTCATCTCTTGTAAACAAAGATATTACAGCGACATTAGCTGCCGAGGCATTGAAGGATATCATTCCAAATTCAAAACCGCGAACAGTGACAATATTAGACATTCAAAATGCAGTAGGGGAACATTTTAGTATACGTTTGGAAGATTTCGCTGCTAAAAAACGTACTAAATTAATTGCTTTTCCACGTCAAATCGCTATGTACTTATCGCGCGAGTTGACAGATTTTTCGCTGCCCAAAATTGGCGAAGAATTTGGTGGCCGCGATCATACGACTGTCATCCATGCGCACGAAAAAATATCTTCTATGTTGAAAAATGACGTTCAACTTCAACAAGATGTTAAACAAATTCGTAGTATGCTAGGCAAGTAATTGCTGTGGACAAACTAACTATTTAAACACAAACTTATACACAGTCTATCTACATGTGGATAGACTGATTTTATTCATAAAAATATACTTATCCACAAATCCACAGGGCCTATTACTATATCTTTTTATTTTATATAAATAAATAATATAAATATGTGAGGGAAAACGAATGAAATTTGATATTTTACGTGACCGTTTATTAGAAGGTTTAAATGATGTCATGAAAGCAGTAAGTTCAAAAACAACTATTCCGATTTTAACTGGTATTAAAATTGACGTAACAGAGGAAGGGATCCGCTTAACTGGTAGTGATGCTGATATAACTATTCAAACATTTATTCCAGTAGAAGAAGATGGACAACAAATTATTCACATTACAGAAACAGGTTCAATTGTTGTACAAGCACGTATGTTTAATGAAATCGTACGTAAATTACCAACAAACGATGTTGAAATTCAAGTAACACCAGGTTTCCAAACGCATATTCGTTCAGGGAAATCGGAATTCCATTTAATTGGCTCAGATGCAGCAGAGTATCCTTTATTACCAGAGCTTACAGAAGATCAAAAATTTACTATTCCTGCTGATCTCTTAAAAACAATTATCCGTGAAACAGTATTCGCTGTTGCCACTTCAGAAAGTAGACCCGTGTTGACAGGTGTAAACTGGCAGATCAAAAATGAAACATTAATCTGTGTTGCAACAGATAGTCATCGTTTAGCAAGACGTAAAGTGCAACTCGAAAATTTACCAGAAGTTGAACATAGTGTAGTAATTCCAGGGAAAAGTTTGAATGAATTAAATAAAGTACTTGAAGATTCTACAAATCTTGTCCAAATCGTTATTACAAGTCAGCAAGTATTATTTAAAACTGGTGATGTATTATTCTTCTCTCGCTTACTGGAAGGAAATTATCCTGACACAACTCGTTTAATTCCTGAAGAGTATCAAACAAATGTAACAATTAATGGTAAATCTTTATTACAAGCTATTGACCGTGCATCACTTGTTGCACGAGGAGATCGTAATAATGTTGTCCGTTTTGAAATTTTAGATAACCAAGCAGTTGAGGTTTCTTCTAATTCTCCTGAAATCGGTAAAGTACAAGAAGAAATTCCTGTGGAAGCATTAGAAGGGGAAGGTTTGAAAATCTCATTCAGTGCAAAATATATGATGGAAGCATTAAAAGCAATAGATGGACAAGACGTAGTTATTCAATTTACTGGGGCAATGAGACCGTTTATTTTACGTTCCGTTCATGATGATGCTATTTTACAATTAATTTTACCTGTACGAACTTACTAAAGAATATAAGATCTGTTAAGATAGTCGCTCATTGTGACTATCTTTTTTTACTTATGGCGTAATTTTAGGTATGATAGAGAGATAGACAGTCTGTATTCGGAGGGGAACACACTATGCAGGACATTAAAATTGATGAGGAGTTCATCACGTTAGGGCAACTTTTAAAAATTACTGATGCCATTAGTTCAGGTGGTATGGCCAAGTGGTTTTTACATGAACATGCTGTATATGTAAACGGAGAAGTAGACGATCGTCGAGGTCGTAAATTACGTAACGGAGATATTGTAAATATTCCTGGATGTGGTCGTTTTCAAATTATAGGACCAACTGGACAATAAATTATGTATATTGAGCAAATAAAACTTACAAATTACCGTAACTATGATGCCTTAGCTTTAAACTTCTCTCCAAAAATTAATGTTTTCATTGGTGAAAATGCACAAGGAAAAACAAATGTTATGGAGTCCATCTATGTTTTAGCAATGGCTAAGTCCCATCGAACAACGAACGATAAAGAATTGATACGTTGGGATTCAGACTATGGTAAAATAGAAGGGGCCGTTAAAAAAAGGCATGGTATTTTACCGATCGAACTTACGATTACAAAGAAAGGTAAAAAGGGCAAGATAAATCATATAGAGCAAAGTCGCCTTAGTCATTATATTGGTCAAATGAATGTCGTTATGTTTGCGCCAGAGGATTTGAACGTTGTAAAGGGAAGTCCGCAAATACGTCGGCGTTTTATTGATATGGAGATTGGGCAAATTTCGCCTGTCTATTTACATGATTTATTAACCTTTCAAAAAGTTTTAAAACAACGTAACCATTTTTTAAAAATGAACCAAGGCAAGTCCATGCCAAATGATGTGATGTATGAGGTCTACAATGAACAATATATTCACGCTGCTACCCAAATTATTCGTAAAAGATTTCAATTTATGGATTTATTGCAAGAGTGGGCGGAACCCATACACGCAGGTATATCGCAAGGTAAGGAAACACTGGTTATAAAATATCGTACGGTAGCTGGTATTGAAAAAGAACACTCTACTAGTGAAATTGAAAATACTTTACATCAAAAATTAATTGAAGCGAGAGAACGTGAATTTGATAGAGGCGTGACATTAGTTGGTCCACACCGAGATGATTTACAGTTTTTAGTGAATGGCTATGATGTTCAAACTTATGGTTCACAAGGACAGCAGCGTACTACTGCATTGTCTTTAAAGCTTGCTGAAATTGAATTAATTAAACAAGAAACAAATGAAACACCCATACTACTTTTAGATGATGTTTTATCGGAACTCGATGATTATCGCCAATCGCATTTATTAAATACCATTCAGGGTGAAGTCCAAACCTTTGTTACAACCACAAGTGTGGAAGGAATTCATCATGAAACGATGGAACAGGCTCAACTGTTCCACGTGAAACAAGGTGCGATTGAAAGAAGTTAGCCAGGGTAGTTTTTTAGATTACAAAAAGAATGGTAATAGTCAGCTCGGTTGACTGTTCATTCATTTACACACAATGATGTTATGAAGGAGTAGATGAAAGCCGTGGCTATAGAGAACGAAGGTTTACAAAACCAAGCTTATGAGGCCGATCAGATACAGGTATTAGAAGGTTTAGAAGCAGTACGTAAAAGACCAGGGATGTATATCGGTTCAACTAGCTCTAAAGGGCTTCACCATTTAGTATGGGAAATTGTTGATAATAGTATCGATGAAGCACTTGCAGGATTTTGTACAGATATCAAAGTAACAATTGAAAAAGAAAACTGGATTCGTGTAGAAGATAACGGTCGTGGTATTCCAGTTAGTATTCAAGAAAAAATGGGTAAGCCTGCTGTTGAAGTTATTATGACTGTTTTACATGCTGGTGGTAAATTTGGCGGTGGAGGCTATAAAGTTTCTGGTGGTCTTCATGGAGTTGGAGCATCAGTAGTAAATGCACTTTCTGTTGAAACAATTGTTCAAGTACATCGTGAAGGTCATATCCATGAAATAAAATTTGAACGTGGAAAAACAGTTCAAGAGTTAATGGTTATCGGTGACAC
Organism: Lysinibacillus sp. JK80; assembly: GCF_027557635.1. Lineage (NCBI taxonomy): Bacteria > Bacillati > Bacillota > Bacilli > Caryophanales > Bacillaceae > Lysinibacillus > Lysinibacillus sp. JK80. The sequence continues at coordinate 4,636,126 of NZ_CP058997.1, forward strand.
AGATCATAATGGTACAACAACGCGTTTTAAAGCTGACCCAGAAATATTTAAAGAAACTACTGTTTATGAATATGATATTTTAGCTCATCGTATTAGAGAATTGGCTTATTTAAATCGTGGTATTAAGATTACGATTGCTGATGAACGTGAAGAAGAGATTCGCTCAACAACATACCATTATGAAGGTGGTATTCGCTCTTATGTTGAGCATTTAAATCAATCTAAAGAGCCAATTCATGATCCAATTGATGTTCTTGGAGAGAAGGATGGCATCACAGTAGAAATTGCTATGCAATATAATGCTGGATTCTCTTCTAATATTTTTTCATTTGCTAATAACATTAATACGTATGAGGGCGGTACACATGAGTCAGGGTTTAAAACAGCCCTTACACGCGTTATTAATGACTATGCACGAAAAAGTGGATTACTAAAAGAATCTGACGCTAATCTTACAGGTGAGGATGTACGAGAAGGGTTAACAGCTATAGTTTCTGTGAAACACCCAGATCCGCAATTTGAAGGACAAACAAAAACAAAGTTAGGGAATTCAGAAGTAAGTCAAATTACCAATTCTTTGTTCTCAGATGGCTTTGAGCGTTTTATGTTAGAAAATCCAACGGTTGCACGAAAGATTGTGGAAAAAGGATTAATGGCAGCCCGTGCTCGTGTAGCTGCGAAAAAAGCACGTGAGTTTACTCGTCGTAAAAATGCCCTCGAAGTATCTAGCTTACCGGGTAAATTAGCTGACTGTTCTTCTACTAACCCAGCTGATTGTGAAATTTATATTGTTGAGGGTGATTCTGCCGGCGGTTCGGCTAAATCTGGACGTGATCGACACTTCCAAGCAATTTTACCTTTACGTGGTAAAATCCTTAACGTTGAGAAAGCTCGTCTAGATAAAATCTTATCGAATGCGGAAATCCGTGCGATGATAACAGCATTCGGCACTGGTATTGGTGAGGAGTTTAATTTAGAGAAAGCTCGTTATCATAAAATCATTATCATGACAGATGCCGATGTCGATGGGGCACATATTCGTACATTACTTTTAACATTCTTCTTCCGTTTCCTTCGACCACTTATAGAAGCAGGCTATATTTATATTGCACAGCCACCACTTTATCAAGTGAAACAAGGTAAACATATTGAGTATTGCTATGATGAAGAGACATTAAAAGAAATTTTAGAACGGCTACCAAAAATGCCAAAGCCAAATGTGCAGCGTTATAAAGGTCTTGGTGAAATGAACGCTGAGCAGCTTTGGGAAACAACAATGGATCCTGAGTACCGCACATTATTACAAGTAGAATTAGATGATGCAATTAAAGCAAACCAAGCATTTGAACGTTTAATGGGCGATGAAGTTGAACCTCGTCGTCAATTTATCGAGGAAAATGCCGTATACGCTAATTTAGATATCTAATTTTTCTTGAGAGGAGGTCTACACTTTGTCAGAACAAGAACGCTCCGGTGTTAAAGGAGTTAATATAACAGAAGAAATTGAAACATCCTTTCTTGATTATGCAATGAGTGTAATTGTATCACGTGCATTACCTGATGTACGTGATGGATTAAAACCAGTTCATCGTCGTATTTTATATGGGATGCAGGAATTAGGTAATACAGCAGATAAAGCCTACAAAAAGTCAGCACGTATCGTTGGGGATGTAATGGGTAAGTACCATCCACATGGTGACTCTTCCATCTATGATGCAATGGTACGTATGGCACAGGATTTTAGCTATCGCTACATGCTTGTTGATGGTCACGGAAACTTCGGTTCTGTTGATGGTGATGGCGCAGCAGCCATGCGTTATACAGAATCACGTATGTCTAAAATAGCAATGGAAATGCTCCGTGATATTAATAAAGATACAATTGACTATACAGATAACTATGATGGATCAGAAAAAGAACCAATAGTTTTACCAAGTCGCTATCCAAATCTTTTAGTCAACGGTGCTGCAGGGATTGCTGTAGGTATGGCAACAAATATTCCACCACATCAATTGGGCGAAACAATTGATGCTGTTATAGCACTTTCTGAAAATCCGGCCATTACGACTGAAGAGCTGATGGAAATCATTCCTGGCCCTGATTTTCCTACTGGTGGATTAATTTTAGGACGTAGTGGTATTCGTAGAGCCTATGAAACTGGTCGAGGTTCCATTATCATCCGTGCGAAAGTGGAAATTGAGCAAAAGGCAAATGGTAAGGAAACTATTCTTATTCATGAATTGCCTTACCAAGTGAATAAGGCTAAGCTTATTGAAAAAATTGCAGAGCTTGTACGTGATAAAAAAATAGATGGAATCACAAATTTACGTGATGAATCAGACCGTCGTGGTATGCGTGTAGTGATTGAAGTTCGTAAAGATGCAAATGCTAATGTTGTACTGAATAATTTATATAAACAAACAGCTATGCAATCTAGCTTCGGTATCAATATGCTATCTTTAGTAAACGGTCAGCCTAAAGTATTAGGCTTAAAAGAAATGCTATACCATTATTTAGAACACCAAAAAGTAATTATTCGTCGTCGTACAGAGTTTGATCTTCGAAAAGCTGAAGACCGCGCTCACATTTTAGAGGGCTTACGAATCGCACTCGATCATATTGATGAAATAATCGCTATTATACGTGGTTCACGTAGTGGTGAAGAAGCAAAACCTCAATTAATGGAACGCTTTAACTTATCGGAGCGTCAGGCTCAAGCTATTTTAGATATGCGCCTCGTTCGATTAAGTGGCTTAGAACGTGAAAAAATTGAAGCAGAATATCAAGAGCTTCAAGTTCTTATAGCTGAATTAAAGGCAATCTTAGCAGATGAAGAGAAAATTGTAGATATTATTCGTACTGAAATCTTAGAGTTGAAAGAACGTTTTAATGATACACGCCGTACTGAGATTACATCAGGTGGAATTGAAATGATTGAGGATGAGGATTTAATTCCTGTTGAAAACTCAGTTGTTACTTTAACACATAATGGCTATATCAAGCGTTTAGCTGCGAATACATATCGTAGTCAAAAGCGTGGTGGTCGTGGTGTACAAGGAATGGGTACAAATGAAGACGACTTTGTAGAGCATCTAATGAATACTTCTACCCACGATACAATTTTATTCTTCACGTCTAAAGGTAAAGTATTTAGAGCAAAAGGATATGAAATTCCTGAGTTCGGTCGTACTGCTAAAGGGTTACCAATCGTAAACTTGCTTAATATAGAAAAAGGCGAAAAAGTAACAGCTATGATTCGTGTTGCGTCGTTTGATGAAGATGCTTACTTTATCTTTACCACAAAAACAGGTATTACAAAACGTACCCCTGTATCACAATTTGCTAACATCCGAACAAATGGTTTAATCGCAATCAGCTTGAGAGAAGACGACGATCTTATTTCGGTACGTCTTACAGATGGAGAGAAACAAGTGATTATTGGTACTCGCGATGGTATGCTCGTTCGTTTCCAAGAAGAAGACATTCGATCTATGGGCCGTACAGCTGGTGGTGTTCGAGGCATTAAGCTACGTGATGGTGATGAAGTAGTTGGCATGGAGATTGTTGAACCAGGGCAAGAAATATTAGTAGTAACTGAAAAAGGTTACGGTAAACGTACTTCTGAAGAGGACTATCGTTTACAAAGTCGTGGTGGAGTAGGACTGAAAACTATTCAGATTACAGATAAGAATGGCCCAATGGTGGCTGTAAAAACCGTCGATGGTTCTGAGGATTTAATGCTTATAACTATTAATGGTATGCTTATCCGTATGGATGTAAATGATATTTCATTAATTGGGCGCAGTACGCAAGGTGTACGTTTAATTCGACTAGGAGATGACGAATTGGTTGCAACTGTCGCTAAAGTGGAAAAAGCAGAAGAGTCTTTAGAAGACGAAGAGGAAGTCGAAGAATAATATAATCCGATGACGACATTATTGAATGTCGTCATCGTTTTTTTTACGTAAATAATGAAAAATAAGTAATTATTTTGAATTCCATGATAAAATGATAATACCTTATTTTGAAGCAAGAAATAGTGGAGAGGTGTTCATTCTGTGGAAACTATACATGTTCCAATTTCAGAGCTAGGTGTTGGCAAGGTAATTTCTGAAAATATATTTGCTAATACACAGTATCCGATTATTTTCAAAGATACAATGATTTCTTATGTACACTTGCAAGTTTTTCATGCATTTAATATTTTCACCGTCCCCGTTTATAAAAGTGAAAATGATATTCGTGTAGAAAAGAATGAAAGTGATGTCGAAGTTATAATAGAAGAACTTCCGACTTTTAGGAAAATCTATAATCATTCTGTTGAACAGTTTAAAAAAGAATTTAAAAACTGGGAAGCGGGCGCCAAGGTAGATATTGCAAAGGCCAGAACAATTATTTTACCTTTAGTAGAGATGGTACTAGAAGATCGTACTATTATTTTTGATTTAAATGAGTATTCAAATCCAAAAGACTACCTATATCATCATTGTGTAGCAACTGGTCTGATTGCCTCAGTTATTGCTCAAAAACTTGGTTATGATAGAGGAACCACTATTCAAGTAGCCATCGGTGGTTTATTGGCTGATTGTGGTATGGCTAAAGTACATCCTCGTATCAGGGATAAGAAGACACCATTAACAGAGCAAGAATATGATGAGATTTATAAACATCCTATTTATAGCCATAATATGGTGAAAGATTTGACCATTTTAAAAGAAACGATGAAAGAAGCGATCTTCCAACATCATGAACGTTTAAATGGTAGTGGATATCCGAAGAACGAAAAGATCGCCAATATTTCTATATTTGCACAAATCATTGCTGTTGCAGATGTTTTTCATGCTATGACATGTGAACGAGTATATAGAACGAAACAATCTTCATTTAAAGTAATTGAAATGATTAATGAATCTGAGTTTGGTAAATTTGATATTAAAGTAGTACGTGCATTAATTGATATTGTTGCAGACCTTCCGATAGGTACAATTGTAGAGCTTTCTAATTTAGAACGTGGGGAAGTAATGTTTGTAAATAAATTTGCCCCAACACGACCACTTATTAAATTAATTCATTCAGGGGAAATTTTTGATTTAGGGAAAAATCGCAGTTTTTATATTTCACGTATCATAACTAATTTATAGATAGACGGGCAAACTATATTATGTGGTTTGCCTTTTTTTTATTAGGTAAGAGATGTACTCTACGCAAGTGCTAATATAATTTTTTCTTAACAAACACTTCGCAATAATAGTAATCAATTAAATAGTGAGCATTTTAACCATAATTGTTTTTTGAAACATTTATATATTGTATTAAAATATTTTTGGAGAAACTGTTGACTTTGTTTTGGAATCTTGATATTATAAATGAGTCGCCAAGAGGTGACAACGAAATAAACAAAATGAACCTTGAAAACTGAACAAGCAAAACGTAATCAATAAAGTTTTAAGTAGCTAACCTTGAGTTGGTAAACGAAACAAAAATTTTGGACATCAAACATGATGCCAGCAAAACAATTTGAGCTAATCAAATTTCTTTTATGGAGAGTTTGATCCTGGCTCAGGACGAACGCTGGCGGCGTGCCTAATACATGCAAGTCGAGCGAACAGAAAAGGAGCTTGCTCCTTTGACGTTAGCGGCGGACGGGTGAGTAACACGTGGGCAACCTACCTTATAGTTTGGGATAACTCCGGGAAACCGGGGCTAATACCGAATAATCTCTTTTGCTTCATGGCAAGAGACTGAAAGACGGTTTCGGCTGTCGCTATAGGATGGGCCCGCGGCGCATTAGCTAGTTGGTGAGGTAACGGCTCACCAAGGCGACGATGCGTAGCCGACCTGAGAGGGTGATCGGCCACACTGGGACTGAGACACGGCCCAGACTCCTACGGGAGGCAGCAGTAGGGAATCTTCCACAATGGGCGAAAGCCTGATGGAGCAACGCCGCGTGAGTGAAGAAGGTTTTCGGATCGTAAAACTCTGTTGTAAGGGAAGAACAAGTACAGTAGTAACTGGCTGTACCTTGACGGTACCTTATTAGAAAGCCACGGCTAACTACGTGCCAGCAGCCGCGGTAATACGTAGGTGGCAAGCGTTGTCCGGAATTATTGGGCGTAAAGCGCGCGCAGGCGGTCCTTTAAGTCTGATGTGAAAGCCCACGGCTCAACCGTGGAGGGTCATTGGAAACTGGGGGACTTGAGTGCAGAAGAGGAAAGTGGAATTCCAAGTGTAGCGGTGAAATGCGTAGAGATTTGGAGGAACACCAGTGGCGAAGGCGACTTTCTGGTCTGTAACTGACGCTGAGGCGCGAAAGCGTGGGGAGCAAACAGGATTAGATACCCTGGTAGTCCACGCCGTAAACGATGAGTGCTAAGTGTTAGGGGGTTTCCGCCCCTTAGTGCTGCAGCTAACGCATTAAGCACTCCGCCTGGGGAGTACGGTCGCAAGACTGAAACTCAAAGGAATTGACGGGGGCCCGCACAAGCGGTGGAGCATGTGGTTTAATTCGAAGCAACGCGAAGAACCTTACCAGGTCTTGACATCCCGTTGACCACTGTAGAGATATAGTTTCCCCTTCGGGGGCAACGGTGACAGGTGGTGCATGGTTGTCGTCAGCTCGTGTCGTGAGATGTTGGGTTAAGTCCCGCAACGAGCGCAACCCTTGATCTTAGTTGCCATCATTTAGTTGGGCACTCTAAGGTGACTGCCGGTGACAAACCGGAGGAAGGTGGGGATGACGTCAAATCATCATGCCCCTTATGACCTGGGCTACACACGTGCTACAATGGACGATACAAACGGTTGCCAACTCGCGAGAGGGAGCTAATCCGATAAAGTCGTTCTCAGTTCGGATTGTAGGCTGCAACTCGCCTACATGAAGCCGGAATCGCTAGTAATCGCGGATCAGCATGCCGCGGTGAATACGTTCCCGGGCCTTGTACACACCGCCCGTCACACCACGAGAGTTTGTAACACCCGAAGTCGGTGAGGTAACCTTTTGGAGCCAGCCGCCGAAGGTGGGATAGATGATTGGGGTGAAGTCGTAACAAGGTAGCCGTATCGGAAGGTGCGGCTGGATCACCTCCTTTCTAAGGATTATTTCGGAATACAAACCTTAGGTTTGTAAGATTACGTTTTGCGTTCAGTTTTGAAGGTTTATGAAATTCAATAAAACTTCCAAGAGGGCCTATAGCTCAGCTGGTTAGAGCGCACGCCTGATAAGCGTGAGGTCGATGGTTCGAGTCCATTTAGGCCCACCATATATACCTCTTGGGGCCTTAGCTCAGCTGGGAGAGCGCCTGCCTTGCACGCAGGAGGTCAGCGGTTCGATCCCGCTAGGCTCCACCATTTTTTTGTTCTTTGAAAACTGGATAAAACGACATTGAAATTGTAACAAACACATTTATTTTTTTAAGTTTTTTATAGGCTTAATAACTTGGTTAAGTTATTAAGGGCGCACGGCGAATGCCTTGGCACTAGGAGCCGAAGAAGGACGGCACTAACACCGATATGCTTCGGGGAGCTGTAAGTGAGCTTTGATCCGGAGATTTCCGAATGGGGGAACCCACTACGTTTAATCGCGTAGTATCTTGACGTGAATACATAGCGTCTTGAAGGCAGACCCAGGGAACTGAAACATCTAAGTACCTGGAGGAAGAGAAAGAAAAATCGATTCCCTGAGTAGCGGCGAGCGAAACGGGAAGAGCCCAAACCAAGAGGCTTGCCTCTTGGGGTTGTAGGACACTCAATACGGAGTTACAAAAGAGCGAGTTAGATGAAGCGACTTGGAAAGGTCCGCCAGAGCAGGTAAAAGCCCTGTAGTCGAAAGTTCGTTCCCTCCTGAGTGGATCCTGAGTACGGCGGAACACGTGAAATTCCGTCGGAATCCGGGAGGACCATCTCCCAAGGCTAAATACTACCTAGTGACCGATAGTGAACCAGTACCGTGAGGGAAAGGTGAAAAGCACCCCGGAAGGGGAGTGAAAGAGATCCTGAAACCGTGTGCCTACAAGTAGTTAGAGCCCGTTAATGGGTGATAGCGTGCCTTTTGTAGAATGAACCGGCGAGTTACGATTACGTGCAAGGTTAAGCTTTAGAAGGCGGAGCCGCAGCGAAAGCGAGTCTGAATAGGGCGAATTAGTACGTGGTCGTAGACCCGAAACCAGGTGATCTACCCATGTCCAGGGTGAAGGTGAGGTAACACTTACTGGAGGCCCGAACCCACGCACGTTGAAAAGTGCGGGGATGAGGTGTGGGTAGCGGAGAAATTCCAATCGAACTTGGAGATAGCTGGTTCTCTCCGAAATAGCTTTAGGGCTAGCCTCGTGATGAGAATACTGGAGGTAGAGCACTGTTTGGACTAGGGGGCCATCCCGGTTTACCGAATTCAGACAAACTCCGAATGCCAGATATTTATACACGGGAGTCAGACTGCGAGTGATAAGATCCGTAGTCAAAAGGGAAACAGCCCAGACCACCAGCTAAGGTCCCAAAGTAATCGTTAAGTGGAAAAGGATGTGGCGTTGCACAGACAACCAGGATGTTGGCTTAGAAGCAGCCATCATTTAAAGAGTGCGTAATAGCTCACTGGTCGAGTGACGCTGCGCCGAAAATGTATCGGGGCTAAACGATTCACCGAAGCTGTGGATTGACATCTACGATGTCAGTGGTAGGAGAGCGTTCTAAGTGCGTTGAAGTCAGACCGGAAGGACTGGTGGAGCGCTTAGAAGTGAGAATGCCGGTATGAGTAGCGAAAGACGGGTGAGAATCCCGTCCACCGTATGACTAAGGTTTCCTGAGGAAGGCTCGTCCGCTCAGGGTTAGTCGGGACCTAAGCCGAGGCCGATAGGCGTAGGCGATGGACAACAGGTTGATATTCCTGTACCACCTCCTCACCGTTTGAGAAATGGGGGGACGCAGTAGGATAGGGTAAGCGCGCTGTTGGATATGCGCGTCCAAGCAGTAAGGCGTGTGTGTAGGCAAATCCGCACACTGTAACGTTGAGCTGTGATGGCGAGTCCGTATGGACGAAGTTCCTGATTTCACACTGCCAAGAAAAGCCTCTATCGAGGTGAGAGGTGCCCGTACCGCAAACCGACACAGGTAGTCGAGGAGAGAATCCTAAGGTGTGCGAGAGAACTCTCGTTAAGGAACTCGGCAAAATGACCCCGTAACTTCGGGAGAAGGGGTGCTCTTGAGCGTGCAAGCGCATGAGAGCCGCAGTGAATAGGCCCAGGCGACTGTTTAGCAAAAACACAGGTCTCTGCAAAACCGTAAGGTGACGTATAGGGGCTGACGCCTGCCCGGTGCTGGAAGGTTAAGAGGAGTGGTTAGCGCAAGCGAAGCTGCGAATTGAAGCCCCAGTAAACGGCGGCCGTAACTATAACGGTCCTAAGGTAGCGAAATTCCTTGTCGGGTAAGTTCCGACCCGCACGAAAGGCGTAACGATCTGGGCACTGTCTCAACGAGAGACTCGGTGAAATTATAGTACCTGTGAAGATGCAGGTTACCCGCGACAGGACGGAAAGACCCCGTGGAGCTTTACTGTAGCCTGATATTGAATTTTGGTACAACTTGTACAGGATAGGTAGGAGCCAGAGATCTCGGAGCGCCAGCTTCGAAGGAGGCGTCGGTGGGATACTACCCTGGTTGTATTGAAATTCTAACCCATGCCCCTTAGCGGGGCAGGAGACAGTGTCAGGCGGACAGTTTGACTGGGGCGGTCGCCTCCTAAAAGGTAACGGAGGCGCCCAAAGGTTCCCTCAGAATGGTTGGAAATCATTCGTAGAGTGTAAAGGCACAAGGGAGCTTGACTGCGAGACCTACAAGTCGAGCAGGGTCGAAAGACGGGCTTAGTGATCCGGTGGTTCCGCATGGAAGGGCCATCGCTCAACGGATAAAAGCTACCCCGGGGATAACAGGCTTATCTCCCCCAAGAGTCCACATCGACGGGGAGGTTTGGCACCTCGATGTCGGCTCATCGCATCCTGGGGCTGTAGTCGGTCCCAAGGGTTGGGCTGTTCGCCCATTAAAGCGGTACGCGAGCTGGGTTCAGAACGTCGTGAGACAGTTCGGTCCCTATCCGTCGTGGGCGTAGGAAATTTGAGAGGAGCTGTCCTTAGTACGAGAGGACCGGGATGGACACACCGCTGGTGTACCAGTTGTCTTGCCAAAGGCATCGCTGGGTAGCTATGTGTGGACGGGATAAGTGCTGAAAGCATCTAAGCATGAAGCCCCCCTCAAGATGAGATTTCCCATTACGCAAGTAAGTAAGATCCCTCAAAGACGATGAGGTAGATAGGTTCGAGGTGGAAGTGTGGTGACACATGGAGCTGACGAATACTAATCGATCGAGGACTTAACCAAAACGTTTGAAACATTCAATGCACCGTTTATCCAGTTTTGAAAGAATAAATCTTTCAATTAAATACAAAGTCTAGTGATGATGGCAAAGAGGTCACACCCGTTCCCATACCGAACACGGAAGTTAAGCTCTTTAGCGCCGATGGTAGTTGGGGGCTTCCCCCTGTGAGAGTAGGACGTCGCTAGGCAAACAAAACAGTCAGCTGTGCGCTGACTGTTTTTTTATTGTATATTTAAAAAAAACCTTGCTATGCGAGGGGTTCCAAAGAGCTTCTAGCTATGGACAAGAAAAAAACAGCCGAGCAATCAGGTATGTTGGTGAGTATTCGAGCAAAAATAATTGTTTCATCTTTTGTGGTTTATTTGAAAGGGAAGAGTAGCTTAATGATATTCGATCGGCATGCCAACTTGAATACAAATATGGAAACAGGAAGTTTTGAGTGTGTCTTTTGACACGGACCAGTACTCCAGCGTTTCACGCGAGAGCAAACCACCAGTCTAACTTGGTTCTGATTCATTGTAATCTTAGCAAGATATAGAAGGGGTTAGTAAGCTATTAACTAAGTCGGCTAAAATTTTCAAGCCTTCAGTGAAAGAATAAAATTAGAAGTTATGAAAACCCCAGCATTTGTGGATAGCTAAACATTCTGTAACTTTTTTTAAAATTAAATAATATCAATCACCATCAGTACGTTCTTATAAGACATAGTTAATATAGATAAGGGCTGTGATTTAAATTAAATATTGTTGGGGGCTTAGGCCCTTTATTTTTGTTGTTAAAAATATGTTCTACACTAAAAATTTCCGCAACTAAAATTATTGTTGAAACTACATTAGCATTTAAGTAGCTCTTTACATTTCTTAGAATAACGATATTTCGCCGCATATTCTTATATGATACTGTAATCGAATTTTAGCTAGACACTTGGTTAAAGTTTGCTGCTATGTACATAAGTATCGCCAATAAAGTAGAAAATTTAGTTCTATTCGTCATTCTTCATCCTTATACTATAAAGATTACATCAAAAAGGAGAGGAAATTTTGTGGATTGATGGCGTGTTTTCTGGCGGCGGTTTGAAGGGCTTTGCATTAGTAGGGGCATATCAAGTTCTAGAAGCTGAACATTTTCGATTTAAACGTGTAGCTGGTACAAGTGCGGGTGCCATTTTAGCCGCCTTTATTGCGGCAGGATATAGTGGAAAAGAGATAGAAATTATGCTAGAAGAGTTAGATGTTCCCTCATTACTTGATCCAAGAAGAACAATTTTACCTTTTCCTTTTATGAAATGGGTAAATGTTTATAATCATTTAGGTCTCTATAAAGGAAAGGCGTTAGAAAAATGGTTTTTCCAAAAGCTAGCTGCAAAAGGAGTATATACTTTTGGTGATCTGCCTAAAGATTCACTTAAATTAGTAGCTTCAGATTTAACGAATGGTAGAATGATTGTTTTACCAGACGATTTGCATAAATATCAAATTGAAGCAAAGAATTTTTCAGTAGCTTGTGCGTTACGCATGAGTTGTGGTATACCTTTTTTCTTTGAACCAGTTACATTAAAGACTGGGAAGGGTGAATCGGTTATAGTGGATGGTGGTGTTTTAAGTAATTTTCCACTATGGATATTCGATGATAAAGAAGGTCGGAAAGTACGTCCGATTTTAGGTCTGAAACTGAGTAGAAGAAGAGAAGAACAATGTCCTCAAGAAATTAAGAATGGTCTAAATTTATTTGAGGCACTATTTTCAACTATGAAAGATGCACATGATGAAAGGTATATATCAAGACGACACGAAAGAGACATTATTTTTATTCCTGTAGAAGATTATAGTGCAACCCAATTTGATTTAAATGAAGAAACAAAAGAAACTCTATTAGATATAGGAAGAAACCGTACAATTCAATTTTTACGAAATTGGCCAAGATTGAGGTTATAATTTTTTTGAAAAATAATTATAAAACTATTGACCAATGACAAATAGGGTGTTATTATATAAAAGTTGCTGTTGAGATATGCAGCTACTAAAATATAAAATAAAATAACTGTTTGACATTAAATATAAAACATGTTATTATATAAAAGTTAACTCTTACAGAAGAGGTAACAAAATGAACCTTGAAAACTGAACAAGCAAAACGTAATCAATAAAGTTTTAAGTAGCTAGTTTTGCTAGTGAACAAAACACAATTTTGGACATCAAACATGATGCCAGCAAAACAATTTGAGCTAATCAAATTTCTTTTATGGAGAGTTTGATCCTGGCTCAGGACGAACGCTGGCGGCGTGCCTAATACATGCAAGTCGAGCGAACAGAAAAGGAGCTTGCTCCTTTGACGTTAGCGGCGGACGGGTGAGTAACACGTGGGCAACCTACCCTATAGTTTGGGATAACTCCGGGAAACCGGGGCTAATACCGAATAATCTCTTTTGCTTCATGGCAAGAGACTGAAAGACGGTTTCGGCTGTCGCTATAGGATGGGCCCGCGGCGCATTAGCTAGTTGGTGAGGTAACGGCTCACCAAGGCGACGATGCGTAGCCGACCTGAGAGGGTGATCGGCCACACTGGGACTGAGACACGGCCCAGACTCCTACGGGAGGCAGCAGTAGGGAATCTTCCACAATGGGCGAAAGCCTGATGGAGCAACGCCGCGTGAGTGAAGAAGGTTTTCGGATCGTAAAACTCTGTTGTAAGGGAAGAACAAGTACAGTAGTAACTGGCTGTACCTTGACGGTACCTTATTAGAAAGCCACGGCTAACTACGTGCCAGCAGCCGCGGTAATACGTAGGTGGCAAGCGTTGTCCGGAATTATTGGGCGTAAAGCGCGCGCAGGCGGTCCTTTAAGTCTGATGTGAAAGCCCACGGCTCAACCGTGGAGGGTCATTGGAAACTGGGGGACTTGAGTGCAGAAGAGGAAAGTGGAATTCCAAGTGTAGCGGTGAAATGCGTAGAGATTTGGAGGAACACCAGTGGCGAAGGCGACTTTCTGGTCTGTAACTGACGCTGAGGCGCGAAAGCGTGGGGAGCAAACAGGATTAGATACCCTGGTAGTCCACGCCGTAAACGATGAGTGCTAAGTGTTAGGGGGTTTCCGCCCCTTAGTGCTGCAGCTAACGCATTAAGCACTCCGCCTGGGGAGTACGGTCGCAAGACTGAAACTCAAAGGAATTGACGGGGGCCCGCACAAGCGGTGGAGCATGTGGTTTAATTCGAAGCAACGCGAAGAACCTTACCAGGTCTTGACATCCCGTTGACCACTGTAGAGATATAGTTTCCCCTTCGGGGGCAACGGTGACAGGTGGTGCATGGTTGTCGTCAGCTCGTGTCGTGAGATGTTGGGTTAAGTCCCGCAACGAGCGCAACCCTTGATCTTAGTTGCCATCATTTAGTTGGGCACTCTAAGGTGACTGCCGGTGACAAACCGGAGGAAGGTGGGGATGACGTCAAATCATCATGCCCCTTATGACCTGGGCTACACACGTGCTACAATGGACGATACAAACGGTTGCCAACTCGCGAGAGGGAGCTAATCCGATAAAGTCGTTCTCAGTTCGGATTGTAGGCTGCAACTCGCCTACATGAAGCCGGAATCGCTAGTAATCGCGGATCAGCATGCCGCGGTGAATACGTTCCCGGGCCTTGTACACACCGCCCGTCACACCACGAGAGTTTGTAACACCCGAAGTCGGTGAGGTAACCTTTTGGAGCCAGCCGCCGAAGGTGGGATAGATGATTGGGGTGAAGTCGTAACAAGGTAGCCGTATCGGAAGGTGCGGCTGGATCACCTCCTTTCTAAGGATTATTTCGGAATACAAACCTTGGGTTTGTAAGATTACGTTTTGCGTTCAGTTTTGAAGGTTCATTCTATCTGAATGAAACACTTCAAAACTTGTTCTTTGAAAACTGGATAAAACGACATTGAAATTGTAACAAACACATTTATTTTTTAAGTTTTTTATAGGCTTAATAACTTGGTTAAGTTATTAAGGGCGCACGGCGAATGCCTTGGCACTAGGAGCCGAAGAAGGACGGCACTAACACCGATATGCTTCGGGGAGCTGTAAGTGAGCTTTGATCCGGAGATTTCCGAATGGGGGAACCCACTACGTTTAATCGCGTAGTATCTTGACGTGAATACATAGCGTCTTGAAGGCAGACCCAGGGAACTGAAACATCTAAGTACCTGGAGGAAGAGAAAGAAAAATCGATTCCCTGAGTAGCGGCGAGCGAAACGGGAAGAGCCCAAACCAAGAGGCTTGCCTCTTGGGGTTGTAGGACACTCTATACGGAGTTACAAAAGAGCGAGTTAGATGAAGCGACTTGGAAAGGTCCGCCAGAGCAGGTAAAAGCCCTGTAGTCGAAAGTTCGTTCTCTCCTGAGTGGATCCTGAGTACGGCGGAACACGTGAAATTCCGTCGGAATCCGGGAGGACCATCTCCCAAGGCTAAATACTACCTAGTGACCGATAGTGAACCAGTACCGTGAGGGAAAGGTGAAAAGCACCCCGGAAGGGGAGTGAAAGAGATCCTGAAACCGTGTGCCTACAAGTAGTTAGAGCCCGTTAATGGGTGATAGCGTGCCTTTTGTAGAATGAACCGGCGAGTTACGATTACGTGCGAGGTTAAGCTTTAGAAGGCGGAGCCGCAGCGAAAGCGAGTCTGAATAGGGCGAAATAGTACGTGGTCGTAGACCCGAAACCAGGTGATCTACCCATGTCCAGGGTGAAGGTGAGGTAACACTTACTGGAGGCCCGAACCCACGCACGTTGAAAAGTGCGGGGATGAGGTGTGGGTAGCGGAGAAATTCCAATCGAACTTGGAGATAGCTGGTTCTCTCCGAAATAGCTTTAGGGCTAGCCTCGTGATGAGAATACTGGAGGTAGAGCACTGTTTGGACTAGGGGGCCATCCCGGTTTACCGAATTCAGACAAACTCCGAATGCCAGATATTTATACACGGGAGTCAGACTGCGAGTGATAAGATCCGTAGTCAAAAGGGAAACAGCCCAGACCACCAGCTAAGGTCCCAAAGTAATCGTTAAGTGGAAAAGGATGTGGCGTTGCACAGACAACCAGGATGTTGGCTTAGAAGCAGCCATCATTTAAAGAGTGCGTAATAGCTCACTGGTCGAGTGACGCTGCGCCGAAAATGTATCGGGGCTAAACGATTCACCGAAGCTGTGGATTGACATCTACGATGTCAGTGGTAGGAGAGCGTTCTAAGTGCGTTGAAGTCAGATCGGAAGGACTGGTGGAGCGCTTAGAAGTGAGAATGCCGGTATGAGTAGCGAAAGACGGGTGAGAATCCCGTCCACCGTATGACTAAGGTTTCCTGAGGAAGGCTCGTCCGCTCAGGGTTAGTCGGGACCTAAGCCGAGGCCGATAGGCGTAGGCGATGGACAACAGGTTGATATTCCTGTACCACCTCCTCACCGTTTGAGAAATGGGGGGACGCAGTAGGATAGGGTAAGCGCGCCGTTGGATATGCGCGTCCAAGCAGTAAGGCGTGTGTGTAGGCAAATCCGCACACTGTAACGTTGAGCTGTGATGGCGAGTCCGTATGGACGAAGTTCCTGATTTCACACTGCCAAGAAAAGCCTCTATCGAGGTGAGAGGTGCCCGTACCGCAAACCGACACAGGTAGTCGAGGAGAGAATCCTAAGGTGTGCGAGAGAACTCTCGTTAAGGAACTCGGCAAAATGACCCCGTAACTTCGGGAGAAGGGGTGCTCTTGAGCGTGCAAGCGCATGAGAGCCGCAGTGAATAGGCCCAGGCGACTGTTTAGCAAAAACACAGGTCTCTGCAAAACCGTAAGGTGACGTATAGGGGCTGACGCCTGCCCGGTGCTGGAAGGTTAAGAGGAGTGGTTAGCGCAAGCGAAGCTGCGAATTGAAGCCCCAGTAAACGGCGGCCGTAACTATAACGGTCCTAAGGTAGCGAAATTCCTTGTCGGGTAAGTTCCGACCCGCACGAAAGGCGTAACGATCTGGGCACTGTCTCAACGAGAGACTCGGTGAAATTATAGTACCTGTGAAGATGCAGGTTACCCGCGACAGGACGGAAAGACCCCGTGGAGCTTTACTGTAGCCTGATATTGAATTTTGGTACAACTTGTACAGGATAGGTAGGAGCCAGAGATCTCGGAGCGCCAGCTTCGAAGGAGGCGTCGGTGGGATACTACCCTGGTTGTATTGAAATTCTAACCCATGCCCCTTAGCGGGGCAGGAGACAGTGTCAGGCGGACAGTTTGACTGGGGCGGTCGCCTCCTAAAAGGTAACGGAGGCGCCCAAAGGTTCCCTCAGAATGGTTGGAAATCATTCGTAGAGTGTAAAGGCACAAGGGAGCTTGACTGCGAGACCTACAAGTCGAGCAGGGTCGAAAGACGGGCTTAGTGATCCGGTGGTTCCGCATGGAAGGGCCATCGCTCAACGGATAAAAGCTACCCCGGGGATAACAGGCTTATCTCCCCCAAGAGTCCACATCGACGGGGAGGTTTGGCACCTCGATGTCGGCTCATCGCATCCTGGGGCTGTAGTCGGTCCCAAGGGTTGGGCTGTTCGCCCATTAAAGCGGTACGCGAGCTGGGTTCAGAACGTCGTGAGACAGTTCGGTCCCTATCCGTCGTGGGCGTAGGAAATTTGAGAGGAGCTGTCCTTAGTACGAGAGGACCGGGATGGACACACCGCTGGTGTACCAGTTGTCTTGCCAAAGGCATCGCTGGGTAGCTATGTGTGGACGGGATAAGTGCTGAAAGCATCTAAGCATGAAGCCCCCCTCAAGATGAGATTTCCCATTACGCAAGTAAGTAAGATCCCTCAAAGACGATGAGGTAGATAGGTTCGAGGTGGAAGTGTGGTGACACATGGAGCTGACGAATACTAATCGATCGAGGACTTAACCAAAACGTTTGAAGCATTCAATGTATCGTTTATCCAGTTTTGAAAGAATAAATCTTTCAATTAAATACAAAGTCTAGTGATGATGGCAAAGAGGTCACACCCGTTCCCATACCGAACACGGAAGTTAAGCTCTTTAGCGCCGATGGTAGTTGGGGGCTTCCCCCTGTGAGAGTAGGACGTCGCTAGGCAATAAAACAGTCAGCTGTATGCTGGCTGTTTTTTTACTTTCTCTTTTGATAACTTTTAACTCTACTAAAGAGATTGTTCAAAAGTGTTTTCTGAATTTAAAAAATGCAAATAAATGCCTCGAAAATGTAGTTAATTATTTGTATTGTTTATCTTAATTGTTATTTGTTAAAAATCTGAATTGTCTTTCTTTTATAAGTTCCTTGACAGTAGCAGTCCACGTTGTTAATCTTACAATTAATATTCTTTTAACTATAGGAGGAAGTTACGAAAATGTGGGAGACTAAATTTGCCAAAGAAGGTTTAACTTTTGATGATGTATTATTAGTACCAGCTCATTCCGAAGTACTACCGAAAGATGTTGATTTATCTGTTCAATTAACACCAAAGATTAAATTAAACATCCCAATGGTCAGCGCAGGTATGGATACAGTTACAGAGTCTAAAATGGCGATTGCTATGGCACGTCAAGGCGGTATCGGTATTATCCATAAAAACATGGGGATTGATGAGCAAGCTGAACAAGTAGAAAAAGTAAAACGTTCTGAAAATGGTGTTATTACAAACCCATTCTTCTTAACTCCGACACATCAAGTTTTCGATGCTGAGCATCTAATGGGTAAATACCGAATCTCTGGTGTTCCTATTGTTGATAGTATGGAAAATCAAAAGCTAGTAGGGATTATTACAAACCGTGATTTACGTTTTATCTCTGACTACTCTTTAAAAATTGAAGATGTAATGACGAAAGAAGATTTGATTACAGCACCAGTGGGAACGACTTTAGAGGATGCTGAAAAAATTCTTCAACAATATAAAATCGAAAAGCTTCCAATTGTAGATGAAGAAGGTAGATTAACTGGACTTATTACAATTAAGGATATCGAGAAAGTGATTGAATTCCCGAATGCTGCGAAAGATACACATGGCCGTTTACTAGTAGGCGCGGCAGTTGGTGTATCAAAAGATACGATGGTACGTATTGAGAAGCTTGTTGAAGCACAAGTTGACATTGTTGTAATCGATACGGCCCATGGTCATTCAGAAGGCGTATTACAAACAATTCGCTCAATCCGTGAGACTTACCCTGAGCTAGAAATCATCGCTGGTAATGTTGCTACAGGAGAAGGCGCACGTGCATTATTTGAAGCAGGAGCAGATGTTGTTAAAGTAGGTATCGGTCCTGGTTCTATTTGTACTACACGTGTTGTAGCAGGTGTAGGTGTACCACAAATTACAGCAGTATATGATTGTGCTACAGTAGCTCGTGAGCTAGGTAAAACAATAATTGCTGATGGTGGTATTAAATACTCTGGTGATATCGTAAAAGCTCTAGCAGCTGGAGGCAACGTTGTAATGCTTGGTTCTCTTCTAGCAGGTACATCTGAATCTCCTGGAGAAACAGAAATCTTCCAAGGCCGTCGCTTTAAAGTTTATCGTGGTATGGGTTCTATCGGCGCAATGGAAAAAGGTTCTAAAGATCGTTACTTCCAAGAGGATGCAAAAAAATTAGTACCTGAAGGTATTGAAGGCCGTCTTCCTTATAAAGGACCATTAGCTGATACAATCTACCAACTGATTGGTGGTATTCGCGCTGGTATGGGTTATTGTGGAGCTCCACATCTGGAGCACCTACGCGAGAATGCACAATTTGTTAGAATGACAGGTGCTGGTCTTCGTGAATCACATCCACATGATGTACAGATTACAAAAGAATCACCAAACTATTCCATGTAATATATTACTTGCAACTTTTATGCTTTCGCATCGTCTACAAAGATGGCGCGAGAGCTTTTTTTTATGGTAGAGAGTCAACACGTTTGTTGTTATCTATGATAAAATGTCGAGGACAAGATTATTTTTTGGAGGGCTTTAAAGGTGAAAAAGAAAATGAACACCGTATTACGCTTACTCCTAATTCCTGTTTTATTATTTAGTATTTTTGCAGGTATTCCTGCAAAGGCAAATGCGGAAACAGATTTAGGATTAACAGTGGATGCTGCGATTTTAATTGATGCAGATTCAGGGAAAATTTTATTTGAACAAAATGCAGATACTTCACTAGGTATTGCAAGTATGACAAAGATGATGACTGAATACCTGTTATTGGACGCGATTGATGCAGGGAAAGTTAAATGGGATCAAGAATATCACGTAACAGATTATACGTATCGTATGTCTCAAAATCGTGCATTAAGTAATGTACCTTTACGTAGAGATGGCTCTTATACGATTCGTGAGTTATATGAGGCAATGGCAATCTATTCAGCAAATGCAGCAACCGTAGCTATTGCTGAAACGATCGCAGGTTCTGAAACTGAATTTTTAAAGTTAATGAATAAAAAAGCAGAAGAACTTGGTTTAGAGGGCTATAAATTTGTCAATTCTACTGGTCTTAATAATGCTGATTTATTTGGTATGCATCCATCAGGCACAGGCCCAGAAGATGAGAATGTGATGCCTGCAAAATCTGTAGCAAAATTAGCATATCATTTATTAAAAGATCACCCAAAGGTATTAGAAACATCTAAAATTGCAAAAAAGACATTCCGTGAAGGAACAGAAGATGCAATTAAAATGTCTAACTGGAACTTTATGTTACCGGGGTTAGTGTATGAATATCAAGGTGTAGATGGATTAAAGACAGGTACAACAAACTTTGCAGGTCACTGCTTCACAGGTACTGCAGAGCGCAATGGTACTCGTTTGATTGCAGTTGTAATGAAAGCTGTTGATGCAAATGGACAAGGATCCTATGAAGCTCGCTTTGATGCCACAGCCAAATTATTTAACTACGGCTTTTCACAATTCTCAAAGCAAGAAATTTTACCAGGGAACTATACATTCAAAGATCAAAAAACAGTTAAAGTGACAAAAGGTAAAGAAGACAAAGTATCGATTGCAGTAAAAGAACCAATTTCATTTATGATTAAGTCTTCTGATAAAGACTTATATAAACCTACATTGGTTTTAGATAAAAAGAGTTTAGAGGCAGACGTTAAAAAAGGCACTGTTGTAGGAAAGGTCGTTATTGAACGCACAGAAGGCACAGATTACGGCTTTATCGATGGCAAGGATATTTCATCCGATGTTGTCACAACAGAGGCTGTAGAGCGTGCTAGCGGTATCTCATTGTTCTTCCAAGGTGTAGGTAACTTCTTCGGTAATTTATGGGGAGGCATTACAGACTTTGTTGGTGGATTGTTTTAATATTTAAATACGAGCACATGAATGCACTTAAGCATTCATGTGCTTTTTCACATTTTTACACGCTATAGCATACGCTAATAGGCGAAAGGATGTGGCTAAATGTGTGGCATTACAGGCTGGGCTAGTTTTAAAAAGGACTTAAGAACAAGTGACACAATATTAAAATCGATGACGCAAACATTAAATAAGAGAGGGCCAGATGATGAAAATATTTGGTGTAGTGAGCATATTGCATTTGGCCATCGACGGTTGGCTGTTATTGATTTAATCGGTGGCAAACAGCCAATGAAAAAAATCCATGATGGTTTGAACTATGTCATTACATATAATGGCGAACTTTATAATACAGAGGAGCTACGTAAGGAACTTCAAAAAAGAGGGCACAGCTTTACAACACAATCGGATACTGAAGTACTATTAACTGCCTATATTGAATGGAAAGAGCAGTGTGTAGAATTTCTAAATGGTATTTTTGCCTTCGGTATTTGGGATGAGCAAACACAGTCTTTATTTTTGTGTCGAGACCGACTAGGCGTAAAACCCTTGTATTATACAGAGCAACAAGAAGGTGTACTTTTTGCATCTGAAGTGAAGGCTCTGCTAGCACACCCTACGGTTCAAGCATGTGTAAATGTTGAAGGGTTGGCAAGTATGATGGCTGTAGGACCTTCTAGAGCGCCAGGTAAAACCCTTTTTCAAAATATTGAAGAATTACGACCTGGCTATGCTATGCGATTCTCTAGAGAAGAAGGTTTAAGAAAGTGGCCGTATTGGCAACTACAAAGCCGTAGACATGAAGAAACATTAGGAGAAACAATTGAACATGTTGGTTTTTTGTTAACGGATGCTATAGAACGTCAGCTAGTTTCGGATGTACCCATTTGTACGTTTCTTTCAGGAGGACTAGATTCCAGTATTATTACAGGCATTGCAGCAAATAGATTCCAACAGCAAAACCATCAATTGCATACGTATTCTATTGATTATGAAGATAATGAGCGCTTCTTTAACCCACATTCTTTCCAGACCTCCACGGATACGTACTGGATTCAAAAAATGACAGAAACTTTCAAGACAGCTCACCACGCAGAGGAAATCACTCAGCAACAGTTAATTGATTTATTAGTGGAATCGGTTATTGTTCGTGATTCCCCAGGTATGGCAGATGTAGATTCTTCGTTATTATGGTTTTGTCGTGAAATAAAAAGGGAATTTACTGTAGCGCTATCAGGAGAGTGTGCAGATGAAATTTTTGGTGGTTATCCATGGTTTAAAGATAGGACTACTGGTTTCCCTTGGATCCGTTCATTGTCTGAAAGAAGTGCATTACTCCAAGAGAAGTGGAACAAAAAATTAAAAATTGAAGCCTATGCACAACAACTATATTTACAAACAATAGCTGAAGTTCCTTTGCTAGATGGAGAAGGTCTAGCAGAGGCAAAGCATCGTGAAATGTCCTACTTAAATATGCTATGGTTCATGCAAACATTATTAGAGCGGAAGGATCGTATGAGTATGGGGGCAAGTTTAGAGGTACGTGTCCCTTTTGCAGATCATCGGCTTGTAGAATATGCCTGGAATATTCCGTGGGAAATGAAGAATTTAGATGGAATAGAAAAAGGATTACTTCGAAAATCAATGGCACATCTATTGCCGAATGAAGTGTTATATCGTAAAAAAAATCCTTATCCAAAAACATATCATCCTATCTATACAGCAGGAGTGCAAAAATGGTTGAAGGAAATTCTACATGATAAAAATTCAATTTTGCATGAACTATTTGAACGACAAAAGCTTGCGGAGTTAATTGAATCGGGAGGTAGCTCTTTTAAGGTTCCGTGGTATGGGCAATTAATGGCAGGTCCCCAGCTTTTAGCTTATCTAGGGCAAATTCATACTTGGTTTGAGCATTATCAAATTCAATTAATTGAGACTTAATATAAAACGACCCATCTACGTAGATGGGTCGTTTTTTTGTATACTCCAGCAATCCATCAACTGCTCAATGGATGATTCGATTGCTTGTACGGGAATCCCTCCAAAACCTAATAAAAATTGAGCTTGTGAAGATTCATAATGATCTAGTCTATAGGCTGATAATGGATAAATACCGATTTCTGCTTGAGAGGCGAGCTGTTGTAATTGTTTTTCTGAAAATGTGTGTTGAACCTCTAATAAAATATGCATACCCGCTTGTTCACCAGTAATGTTAATGGATGATGAATATTTTTCTAAAATAGAAGTTAGTTTATCATGTTTTTTACGATAAATTTTACGCATACGATTGAGATGCTTTGCAAAATGCCCATCACCCATAAAATTTGCCACAATATGCTGATCAAAACGAGGCACCGTTGATGAGTAATAATTAAAGACATCGTTATAAGTAGCAAGTAGTTTAGGTGGAAGTACAAAATAAGCTACTCGCAAGGATGGCATTAAAGATTTAGTAAAAGTACTCATGTAAATAACTTTATCGTTTCGATCTAATGCGTGTAGGGCAGGAATTGGTTTTCCAGCATAACGAAATTCCGAATCATAATCATCCTCAATAATATAACGAGAGGTGCTTTGTGCCGCCCAATTTAAAGCTTGTGCTCGTCTTGTAGCAGATAATACAGCCCCAGTTGGGAATTGATGTGAGGGTGTAATATACACAACATTAGCATTTGTTTTTTCCAGATCATGAATAATTATGCCCTCTTCATCAACTGCAATTGGATAAACTTTTCGTTTATGCTGCGAAAACATTCGATGGACGGCAGGGTATCCTGGGTTTTCTAATGCAAAGCTGGTGTCCTCACTAAAAAGACGGAGAATCATAGGGAGGAGCTGCTCCGTCCCTGAACCAATAACAATTTGTTCAGGGTGGCATACAACACCACGGGATTGATATAAATAATTAGCAATCTCTGTGCGTAAAGACAGTTCACCTTGTGGTTCCCCTGTTAATAATAGCTCCTTTGAGGTATCGTCAAAAAGCTCTTTTGCATACTTTCTCCATGTTTGAAATGGAAAAGCATCGATATCAATAGATCCTGGATTAAAATCGATTTTGTAAGACTTTTTCTTAGGATATTCATTAATGGACGCCATAGTATCTTGTTGAATGTAGGGCAGTTCATCTATTTCTTCTACAAAATAGCCAATACGTGATTTGGACATAATATAGCCTTCAGCTAAAAGCTGAGCATAGGCAATTTCAATTGTTGTTTGGGAAATGTTTAAAAAATCAGCTAATTTTCTTTTTGAAGGCAGTTTTTCTCCTACAGTTATTTTTTTAGAAATAATAGCTTCTTTAATACCGTTATAAAGCTGATCATAAAGCGGTTTATCACTATCTCTTTCAAGCTGGAATAAAAGCATATCCATGATCTGGAACCTCCTGACCCTATAAATATTTTAAAAACTGGATATTTTGATATGGTCAATTTCTATTATACTAAACTTCATCATAAAGGTGGAGGTTAGAAAATGAAACAAACAGGTACAGAGCTAGTAAAGCGTGGAATGGCAGAAATGCAAAAAGGCGGCGTCATTATGGATGTCATTAATGCAGAGCAAGCAAAAATTGCAGAAGCTGCAGGTGCTGTAGCAGTTATGGCATTAGAAAGAGTACCGTCAGATATTCGGAAAGCAGGTGGCGTTGCACGCATGGCCGATCCTCGTATTGTTGAGGAAGTGATGGGGGCTGTAACTATTCCTGTGATGGCCAAAGCACGTATTGGTCATATTGTTGAAGCACGTGTCTTAGAAGCAATGGGTGTTGATTATATTGATGAAAGTGAAGTTTTAACACCAGCAGATGAAGAGTACCATTTATTAAAAAGTGAATACACAGTACCGTTTGTGTGTGGCTGTCGCGATTTAGGGGAAGCAGCCCGTCGTATCGGGGAAGGTGCCTCGATGTTACGAACTAAAGGTGAACCAGGTACAGGGAATATTGTGGAGGCCGTTCGCCATATTCGTAAAGTAAATGCACAGGTTCGTAAAGTCGTAGGAATGACAGAGGATGAATTAATGACAGAGGCGAAATTACTAGGAGCTCCTTTCGAGTTATTAAGAGAAATTAAACGTCTTGGTCGTTTACCAGTAGTAAACTTCGCAGCAGGAGGAGTGGCAACGCCTGCTGATGCAGCCTTAATGATGGAACTTGGAGCTGATGGCGTTTTCGTTGGTTCAGGTATTTTTAAATCTGAGAACCCTGAAAAATTTGCACGTGCCATTGTAGAGGCGACTACTCATTATAAAGACTATAAGATTATTGCGGAAATATCAAAAGAGCTCGGAGTGCCAATGAAGGGGATTGATATTGCACAGCTTGGACACAACGAGCGTATGCAAGAGCGAGGTTGGTAGCATGAAGCGAATTGGTGTATTAGCATTACAAGGAGCAGTTCGTGAGCATATACAAATGTTAGAAGCTCTTGGTTGTGAAGCAATTCAAGTAAAACAAAGAAAGGATTTAGGAAACCTAGATGGACTTGTGTTACCAGGTGGAGAAAGCACAACAATGAGAAAATTGCTGGATCGATTTGATCTGCTAGAGCCAATTCGTGGACTTGCTCAGCAAGGATTACCGATGCTTGGTACATGTGCGGGATTAATTTTATTAGCCAAGGATCTAATTGAAGTTGAACCACATTTGGCTGTGATGGACGTGACTGTAGCAAGAAACTCATATGGACGTCAGGTGGATAGCTTCGAAGTACAACTAGATATTCCTAAAGTAGGTGTAGGGATTCCAGCAGTATTTATTCGTGCACCTCATATTGAAGCGGTAGGTAAAGGTGTTGAAATTCTTGCACAACATGAAGGGAAAATAATCTTGGCACAAGATGGCCATTTATTGGGTTGTTCGTTTCATCCCGAATTAACAGAGGATACACGAATTCTTGAATATTTTGTAACCTCTATGGTATGACTTGCAAAATTTGTTTTCATATAGTACAGTATGTTTAAATTTTAAATAACTGAACACGATGATGGGAAGTAGTAGCAAGCACGTTTTTTTTAGAGAGTCAGCGGTTGGTGGAAGCTGATAAAAGCACTTGTGAATCCGTCCTGGAGTTGCACAGTCGAAGTGAATGAAGTAGGCTGTAGCCGGCTGAAATGCCGTTATGAAATAAGTGGATTAGGCAGAAATATGTCTAGTCAATTAGGGTGGCAACGCGGGTAGCTCTCGTCCCTTTTTAGGGATGAGGGCTTTTTTGTGTTCATTTCGCTGCAACGATTTTCCATCATGAAGAAACTATTGGAGGTATGAAGATGTTAGATATTAAACGCGTCCGTGAGAATTTCACGGAAATTAAAGAGATGTTATTAACACGTAATGAGGACTTGGGAAACTTAGATGACTTTGAAGACTTAGATGCAAAACGTCGTGAATTGATTGCCAAAACAGAAGAATTAAAAGCAGAACGCAATAAAGTATCTGAACAAATCTCAGTTATGAAACGCAACAAAGAAAATGCTGATGAAGTCATTGCTCGTATGCGTCAGGTTGGCGATGAAATTAAAGAATTAGATGTACAATTAAATAATGTTGAAGAACGCTTTAAAGATATGATGATGCGTTTACCAAACATCCCACATGAATCTGTACCAGTAGGCACAACAGAGGACGACAATGTTGAAGAATATACGTGGGGTGAAATTCCGACATTTGATTTTGATATTAAAGCACACTGGGACCTTGCTACGGATTTAAAAATTGTAGACTTTGAACGCGGCGCGAAAGTAACAGGTAGCCGTTTCTTATTCTATCGTGGTCTTGGTGCTCGTTTAGAACGAGCATTAATGACATTCATGATGGATTTACATGCAGAGGAGCATGGTTACGAGGAAATGCTACCACCTGTCATTGTTAATCGAGATAGCCTAACAGGTACAGGGCAACTTCCGAAATTTGAGGAAGATGTATTCAAATTAGAGGAAACAGATTATTTTATGATTCCAACTGCAGAAGTACCAGTAACGAACTTCTATCGAGATGAGATTTTACCGGCTGAAGCTTTACCACAAGGCTTTGCAGCGTATAGTGCTTGCTTCCGTTCAGAAGCGGGATCTGCAGGTCGTGATACACGTGGTTTAATTCGTCAACACCAGTTCAATAAAGTAGAATTAGTACGTTTTGTAAAACCAGAGGAGTCATACGAACAATTAGAGCTCTTAACAAGTCATGCAGAAAAAGTATTACAATTACTAGGCTTACCATATCGTAAGTTAAAAATGTGTACAGCTGATTTAGGTTTTACTGCAGCGAAAAAATATGATTTAGAAGTTTGGATTCCTGCACAAAACATGTACCGTGAAATTTCTTCTTGCTCTAACTTTGAGGATTTCCAGGCACGACGAGCAAATATCCGCTTCCGTCGTGAGCCAAATGCAAAACCAGAATATGTGCATACATTAAACGGCTCAGGTCTTGCCATTGGTCGTACAGTTGCTGCTCTTCTAGAAAACTATCAACAAGCTGATGGCAGCGTAGTAATTCCTGAAGTTTTAAGACCTTATATGGGCGGTAAAGAAGTAATCGCACCAAAATAAACGACAGATAAAGCTATTTTAGACAATTCCTTTATGGATGTTCTAAAATAGCTTTTTTGTGTTGCTAAAATTGAAATCTCTCATAATTTTTGAAAATTCGTTATAATGGGTAATATTCATGGGGACAAGGGGGAGAAATTCATGGAATTGCAACAATTTGCACAGGCTTTCAGTGAATTTGATAATGTTTTAATTACAGATGATAAAGGCTGTGCAATCTTTTATGATTTAGCAGATTTAAATATATTATTGGAAATCGGCTTAACACCAGATGAATTTTTTCACAGCACAGTGACTGATAATTATCAAAATTTATCACCTGAGACAAGTACTGTTTTTCAAGTCATACAAACAGGGCAGCCAGTTTTATACTATGAACAACAACTGACAACATTGAACGGTTTTAGTTATTTATCACTGAGTTCGACCTATCCCATTATGGAGCATGGAAAAGCCATTGGTGCCATTGAATTTTCAAAACATTTTTATGAAACTAAGCAAATTAAATATTTAGATAATTTCCTGGGACATAAATTATATCGAGATAATCATACAACCTATCGTTTAGAGGATTACATTACAACAAACGCCGAAATGAAAACTCAACTTGAAAAGGCACGTCGTAGTGCTCAAAAAAGTGCACCAGTTTTACTAACTGGGGAAACTGGAACTGGGAAAGATATAATCGCACAAGGCATACACAATGAAAGTGAACGCTATACAAAGCCGTTTATTACTTTGAACTGCTCAACATTAACAGAGGATAATATATTTACTCAGCTATACGGCTCGGACAATGAAGCAAAAAGTGGAAAGTTACAGGAGGCTAATGGAGGGACGCTACTCATTGACCACCTTAATTTATTGGATATCTCTTTGCAGGCGAAACTTTTACATGCGGTAGATATAAAAGTGTTAAATGGTGAGCCCTTGGATATACGGTATATTACTACTGTCAATGAAGATGTGGACAAACTATTAGCTGAAAAAAGGCTACGCGAGGACTTATTTTATCGCTTAAATGTTCTTCAAATTGATTTGCCACCGCTAAGATTAAGGAAGGAAGATATTCCACTTATCCTTGATTTTTATATACAATTTTACAATGAACATACACTACAGAAAAATGTAAGCTATTGTAATGAAGTAATTCAGTTGTTTTATGCCTATCATTGGCCGGGGAATGTGCGTGAACTAAAAAATGCCCTTGAATCGGCATATAATAATTTGCTTGGGGATGAAATACTTGTTGAACATGTTCCAGAGAGGATTAAAAAAAATGTTCAACATTCAACTCAATCGATCATGCAAAACAACCAATCTGGACATTTACGAGATTTAACGGAAGCCTACGAGCGTCTAATTATAGCGGAAAAGTTGCGTGAAACTGATGGGCGATTAGCGGAAACAGCTAGACGTTTAGGTATTTCTCGTCAATTACTAAAATATAAGTGTTTAAAATATGAATTGTTGTAAAAAATTTTTTACAAAAAGGGGATAAAAATTTATCTCCTTTTTTCGTGTTATTAAATTTTTTATTATTTAGATAAATCTTCTGTAAACGATAATAAAGGGGTTGAGGATATGTCTAAAGTTATGCAGCATACGATAATCGTGGGGCTAGCCTTATTTGCTATATTTTTTGGTGCTGGGAATTTAATCTTTCCGCCATCCATAGGAAATAGTGCAGGGGAATCATGGATCTCCGCTCTGATGGGCTTTAGCTTAACGGGTGTTATTTTACCTGTGCTTGCGGTGTATGCAATTTATAATACTGGGGGAACTGTGGAAGCGCTCACAAGACCAATCGGAAATTGGTTTTATAAAGCCTTTAATACGGTCATGATGGTTTGTATTGGGATGGTTGTCACAATACCGAGGATGTCAGCGACAACTCATGAATTAGGGGTATCACAAATTATTCCGAACGTACCTTTAATTGTGTCAGTATTAGCATTTTTCGCGATTTGCTTTTACTTTGCGATGGACCAATCAAATGTGATCGATAAGATTGGAAAATGGTTGACGCCTGTTCTTGTTCTTATACTTATTATCCTCATTGGTAAAGGGGTATTAGACCCAATAGGAGCGGCAATTAATACAGGAGCAGAAAGGGTTTTTGCCAACTCCATAATAGCAGCCTATCAAACAGGAGATGTGGGAACAGGTATTCTTTGTGCGCCAATCTTTTTAGCAGCAATAGTTGGCTATGGCTATAAAGGGAAACAATCTAAAAAGGTCGCGCTTGGTGGAATGGCTATTGCTGCAATAGGGTTAATTGCAGTATATGGTGGCCTGCTCTATTTAGGGGCTACAAGTAGTGGCATCATCACAAATCCTGGCAGTGATACAGAACTATTAGCGGGCATTGCCTTTAGTGTCATTGGTAATTTGGGTAAAGCGTTACTAGCTATATGTGTTATTTTTGCCTGCTTAACATCAGCGATTGGCGTCATGGTCATATCCTCACAGTTTTTAAATGAACTAACAAAAGAGAAGCTTGGCTATAGAACGTGGGTCTTTATTATGTGTGTAGTAGGCGCAACTATTGGCTCCTTAGGTGTAGGTGCCATCGTCGAAATTACATTGCCGATTTTCTTGGTAATTTATCCAGTCATTATTGTACTTGTGCTACTGGGAGCCTTTGATCGTTTTGTACCAAATGCAGGAGCCTATAAAGGAACTGTACTATTTGCATTTCTAGTAAGCATCGTTGAAACATTTGCTAGCTATGAAATTACGATACCTGGTGTGACACAGTTGGTCATGCATTTACCATTGCAGTCTAGTGGATTTGCTTGGATTATGCCATCTATTGTTGGCTTTATTATCGGTACTATTTTGCATAAGGTGCTGAAAGCAGAAGATCCTGAAAAATCTACTTTTGGTATAGAAGAAATAGGAGTTGAAAAATGATGAAAATTATTTGTAACGCAAAGATATATACAGCAGATACTATTCAGCCATCTGCGACTGCTATGGTAATCGAAGGAGGAAAGATACTTTGGATTGGACAACAGGAAGATTTACCCCCCTATCAGGGAGAAATAATAGATGTACAAGGAAAGGTCATTATTCCTGGGATTATTGACGCTCATATGCATCCGATTATGTTAGCGGATGTTTTGGAACAAGTGGCTTGTTTACCTCCATATATTTATTCTATTGAGGATATAATTAATGCATTAGCAAACTATGATGCAAGTCAGCGGAGATGGCTATTAGGCTGGGGCTATGATGAAGGGAAACTAAAGGAAAGAAGAGCGCCTTTAAAAGAGGACTTAGACCGTGCCTCTACAGAGTTACCTGTCATTGTTATGCGTACATGTGGTCATATTATATCGGTTAATAGTAAAGCATTAGCAATCGCAGGTATTACGAAGGATACGCTTGATCCACAAGGTGGACAAATCGATCGGGATGAAAATGGAGAACCTACAGGCGTACTGCGTGAAAATGCACGTAATCTAGTACTACAGCATTTACCTACACCATCTGAAGAAGAGATTGTCAAAAGGCTCCTAAAGCTATCACAAACTTTGGCATCCTATGGTGTAACAAGTATTACAGAATTAATGGCCACGGTAGCACCAATTGATTATTTAGGCCTGTATCGTAAAGCCCGAGAAAAGGCTTTAAGCAACGCGTAGCAGTTTATTATATCTGGGAAGATATTCAACGATATGAGCTGTTGACAGCAAATACTATTGATCGTTCTGCAGGAGCCTATATCGGAGGCATTAAGCTATTTTCGGATGGCAGTGTTTCAGGACGTACAGCACTTGTTTCTGAGCCATTTTTGGGAAGTGATGAAAAAGGCATAGCAATGACTTCGAAAGAGGAGCTGCTAGCGGCTGCTGCGGTAGCAAAAGAATATGGTATTCAATTAGTGGTTCATGCAATGGGGGACAGAGCCATTGATCTAATTGTCGACACATTTTATGAGGAAAAGGCTTGGTTAACAGATGCACCGTCTGTTCGTATTGAGCATGCAGCCATGCCATCTAAAAGTGCCTTGCAAAAAGCTGCTGAATGGGGGATAGGCTTTGTGCCACAACCCATCTTCTTATTTTGTGAAATTGAGAGTTATTTAGAGAATCTAGGGCTAGAAAAAACACAGACATTATATGGTGTACAAACATTTCTCAAGAGGGGGATTGCGACAGCGCTCTCTTCAGATGCGCCTGCTACATCATGGGCAGAAGCGGCTAATCCCTTTGTTACGATACAAGCAGCTGTTACACGAACAGCCTATGATGGAACAGATTTAGGTACCGCAGAAAAAATCTCTGTAGAGGAGGCATTACAGCTATACACAGTTGATGCCAAGACGATGATTCGTATGGAGAACGTTGGTCAGTTAAAAGAGGGCTATGAAGCTAATTTTGTTGTACTAAAAGACGATTTGCTGACGCTTTCACATAACCAGCTTATGCATGTAAAACCATTCGCTACATATATCGAAGGAGAATGTGTTTTTACACAATCCACTATTCAAGCTCAATAAATTAGTTATGAAGATGGTCGCTGCTACGACATATTTCATATATATCGCCATTCCCTTAAAATAAAAGGAAGGTGTCTCATTAGGAGGCACCTTCTTTAATGACCATTTATATCGTTGGAAGCTAATCGTGCTTTTTTCTCAGCTTTTTTACGGTCTCGTAATGCCTTAAAAAAGTCTGTTAAAATTTGACCACATTCCTCGGCTAAAATCCCTTCTGTTACATCAC